>NZ_LT629739.1:0-4440957 GCF_900105045.1 Brevibacterium picturae
CGCATCGGCACCGGGCTTGCCGAGTCCCTGGTCAGCGCCGGGGCCGACCTGTCCGGCCGCGGACTGCTGCTGCCGGGTTCAGAAGAGGACGGCTCGAAGGCGCACCACGGCAATCGGTCCTCGAACAACGACAGCTCGAACAGCAAACGTGATCGAAAGCGTCGCGGAGACAACAAGCCGTCGTCGTCGAAGGCCAGCGATTCCGCCGGCCAACCCGATGCCGCGACCAACGACGCCTCACGGTCGGCCGTTGCCGCCATCGCCAAGGCCACGATGAAGAAGGGCGAGACCGAGTCCAAGGACACTGGCAAGGCAAAGGACGCATCGGTGTCGAACGACTCCGAGCAGTCGCCGAGCACCGACAGCTCTGACGAATCGCGTGGCAGCGAGTCCACCGATGCGAACGGCAGCAGCAAGTCCGGTCGGTCGCGTACCCGCACGAGCAGGAGGCGGTCGAACTCACAGACTGCCGAAACGTCTGAGCCGGCCCAGAACAAGCCGGCACCGGACAAGCCGGCCCAGAAAAAGCCGGAAGTCCCTGCTGCCGAGCTTCCGCTGATGATCGGAGGCGACACTGCGACCAAGGTGGCCACGGCCGAGCCGGTCAAGGCCGCTCCGCGACGGAAGCCGGCTGCCAAGGCCGAGCCCAAGGATGAGTCAGCCCAGGAGTCATTGCCGACCTCGTTCGTCATCATCGGCGAAGACTGAACACATCGAAGGCAGTCGTCTGACTGACCCGAGCGTACAGAGAAGAGGCGTCCCGACACCGATCATTCCGATCGGCGGCGGGACGCCCCTTCTCTGTGCTGATGCAGTTCAGCTGCCGGATTCCTGATTCCTCGTTGTGCTGATCGTCGGTTGAGCTGCCTGATCGCCGCAGAGGACGATCATCAGGTTCGACACGAGATCGCTGCGTTCGAGCTGACCGAGCTTGACGATTCCACGCCCCTCGATCTGCTCGATGGCGGTCTCGACCATACCGACAGCACCCTCGACGATGAGCTGACGCGCTGCCACCACGGCCGTCGCCTGCTGGCGCTGGAGCATCGCACGCGCGATCTCAGCCGCGTACGCGAGCTGTGTGATGCGGGATTCGATGACGGTCACGCCCGCGGCAGCTACACGTGCAGCGACCTCGTTGGACACCTTCGACGTGATCTCATCGGCATTGTCGTGCAACGACATCCGGCGCGGATCCGAAGAGTCGTAGGCATAGGAGTTCGCGATGTGGCGCACGGCGGTCTCAGCCTGAATGGCGACGAACTCTTCGAAGTCATCGACCTCGAACAGGGCCTGAGCGGTGTCTTGAACCTGCCAGACGACCACGGCTCCGATCTCGAGCGGATTGCCGTCGAGGTCGTTGACCTTGAGCGTGGAGGTTTCGTGGTTCCGAATGCGCGTGGAGACCTGAATCTTCCAATACAGGGGATTGACGAAACGCAGACCCGACTGGCGCACAGTGCCGACGTACCTCCCATAGAGCTGGAGGACGACAGCATTGCCCGGAGCCACAGAAGTGCATCCCTTGAACATGAACATCGCGGCGATGAAACAGAGCACGGCCACCACGATGAGGATGACGCCGACCACAGCCTGGGCAACCGTCATGATGAGACCGAACACCGCAAGCAGGAGTGCCAGGAGGAGCAGAATCACGGCGCCGACGATGGCGAAGTATCCGGAAACACCCCCTGCAGGGCTTTCCCTGACCCGTTCGCCCTCCGGCGAGGCGATTCGCCGGCGCGGATCAGGAGGACCTCCGGGCAGCCCTTGCGGTCGCCGCTGCTGCGGGGGCTGCTGCGAACCATTCTGCTGACCGGGGACAGGCTGCTGACGACGCCTCGGGTCCGGGCGCCCTCCTTGGTGGGCTCCGGCTACTGCGGCGGCGGGGGAGGATCGTGTTGGTTGGGGTTCTGAGTCATGCTGTCAGTCTAAGACACAGAGTGAGACGTGCATCTCATAGGCGCCCTGATGATGTGATGCAGATAACAGTTGGATAACTGTATTCGAGTAGGGCGTATTAGTGCTTGCTACCTGCATGGGGGTACGGCAGGTTATTGCACCATGAACACTTTGCTACTGGCAGCAGATGCCCCCAAATCTCCAGTTGATGATGCGATCAACTCCTGGTTCGATCCGATCGCCACCTTCTTCGGCGGGATCATCTTCTTTCCCATCACCCTCGGCCCGATCTCATTCCCCTTCGTCGTCCTCTGGCTCATCGCTGCGGCACTGATCTTCAGCATCTACTTCGGCTTCATCCAGTTCCGCGGATTCAAGGTCTCCCTCGATGTCATTCGAGGCAAATACTCGTCCAAGAACGATCCCGGCGAAATCACGCATTTCCAGGCGCTGGCCTCCGCGCTGTCAGGCACAGTCGGCCTCGGCAACATCGCCGGCGTCGGTGTGGCGATCGCCCTCGGCGGGCCCGGTGCCACCTTCTGGATGATCATCGCCGGTCTTCTCGGCATGTGCACGAAATTCGTCGAGTGCACACTGGGCGTGAAATATCGTGAGATCGACGCAGACGGTGTCGTCTACGGCGGTCCCTTCAAGTATCTTCCCATCGCGTTCCGCAAGTTCTCGAAGCCGGTTGCTTCGGTTCTCACCGGCATCTTCGCAGTCTCCATCCTCATCTTCGGCGTTGTCGGCGGTGGCATGTTCCAGGCCAACCAGACCTTTGCTCAGGTCCGCACCGCCACTGGCGGCTCTGAAGGCTTCCTCGCCGGCCCCTGGGCGTCACTGATCTTCGGAATCATCTTCGCCGTTCTGGTCGGTCTCGTCATCCTCGGCGGAATCCGTTCGATCGCACACGTCACGACAAGCTCGTGCCCGCTATGGGAATCTTCTACGTGATTTCCTGCCTCCTCGTTCTGGGCATCAACTTCCCCAGATCCCGATGGCCTTCGGGGAGATCATCTCGGGCGCGTTCAATCCGCAGGGAATCGCCGGCGGCATCGTCGGCGTCATGATCATCGGCTTCCAGCGCTCGGCCTTCTCCAACGAGGCCGGCATCGGCTCGGCACCCATCGCCCACTCCGCAGTCAAGACGCGTCGGCCCATCTCGGAAGGCTTCGTTGCGCTGCTCGAGCCCTTCGTCGACACGGTCATCGTCTGCACCATGACCGCGCTGACCATCATCGTCGCGAACCAGCCCTCCTACACCAATGATCTCGGTGAAGGTGAAGATCGGCGGCGTGGCCCTGGCCTCGGATGCCTTCTCCACAGTTGCGAGCTGGTATCCGGTGCTCCTGGCGATCGCGGTGGCCCTCTTCGCATTCTCCACACTCATCACCTGGGCCTACTACGGTGAGCGAGCCTGGGCCTACCTCTTCGGCAAGTCGAACGGCGCGGCTACAGTCTTCCGCGTCCTCGTCTGCGTGTTCGTCGTCATCGGCTGCATCGCGAGCTTCAGCAAGGTCGTCGAGTTCGCCGATGCTGCGCTGTTCCTCTGTGCGTTCATCAACATCCTCGGCCTGTACATGCTGATGCCGGTGGTGAAGAAGGAGATGAAGAAATACCTGGCCGATCGCAAGGCCGGTACTCTCAGCGATCCCGACACCAAGGACGCCGTGCCGGTGGACCAGCCCGCCTGAGTCCAGCCGTCCTCTGAAGCCGACACCTGAGACCGATTCCGTGCCTTTGCATGGGGTCGGTCTCAGCGCGGCGACGAAGGAACGCCACGAGTCTCGTTAGACTGGTGCACGTGGATCAGATCAACGACAAGACACGTGCCCAGGAGCGACTGTTGGAACTGCGCGGAAGCATTGACAACATTGACGCAGCGCTCATCCATCTGCTCGCCGAGAGGTTCAAGCTCACAGAGACGGTCGGTGAGCTGAAGGCCGACCACGGCCTGCCTCCCGCCGACCCTGAGCGAGAGAGCAGGCAGGTCGCCCACCTTCGCGAATTGGCTGAAGATGCGCACCTGGACCCGGAATTCGCAGAGAAGTTCCTGACGTTCATCGTCGCCGAGGTGATCCGTCATCACGAAAGGATCGCGGAGACCCGAGAGGCCTGAGCTCGCAGTCCCTCACGGTTTGCCGATCGTCGGTCGAGTCCATTAGACTTGACCGTCGGTGCGTACGACGCACCACGGCTGGTGATTCCTCTCAATGGGACACCCGAAGAAAGTTCTTCTTCGGGAGCCAAGGGATCAACCGCCGTTCGTTTGTGTATGAACAGAAAGGGTTCGACCATGGTCTATGCCATTGTCCGTGCCGGTGGCCATCAGGAAAAGGTCAGCGTCGGCGACATCATCACAGTTAACCGAATGAAGGCGAAGGCCGGGGACAGCGTCGATCTCGACGCCGTCCTCCTCGTCGACGGTGAGACTGTCACGACCGACGTCGACGCCCTGTCGAAGGTTGCGGTCAGCGCAGAGGTCGTCAACGAACTCCGCGGTCCCAAGATCATCATTCAGAAATACAAGAACAAGACCGGTTACAAGAAGCGTCAGGGCCACCGCCAGGACCTCACCCGTCTGAAGATCACGAACATCAAGTAAGAGGAGACTTCACATGTCAAGCAAAAAGGGAGTCAGCTCGTCCCGCAACGGTCGCGACTCGAACCCGCAGTACCTCGGTGTGAAGCGCTTCGGCGGACAGGTTGTTAAAGCCGGAGAGATCATCGTTCGCCAGCGCGGAACCAAGTTCCACCCAGGTGCCAACGTCGGACGCGGCGGAGACGACACACTCTTCGCACTGTCGGCAGGCGCCGTGGAATTCGGTAAACGCAATGGTCGCAAGATCGTCAACATCGTCGGCGCTTGATCGACGAGTTCTGTTTTTTCCCCTCTTAGGGGTCCATGAAGGGTGAGTCTCGAGACTCACCCTTCATCTGATATAAGGACATTATGGCCACCGAGTTCATAGATCGTGTCACCGTCCATCTTTCCGCCGGGGACGGCGGCAACGGATGCGCCTCGATCAGGCGCGAGAAGTTCAAACCTCTCGGCGGACCTGACGGCGCCGACGGAGGGCAGGGCGGCGACATCAAATTCGTCGTCGACTCACAGACCACCACGCTGCTGCCGCTGCACCACCGTCCGCATCTGAACGCGAACGACGGCGGCATCGGCAAAGGCGATCTGCGCCATGGTGCAGACGGCGGGGACCTCATCATCGCCGTCCCCGACGGCACGGTCGTGAAGAACCAGAACGGCGACATCATCGCCGACCTCGTCGAGGCCGGAACCGAATACGTTGCTGCCGCGGGCGGTCGCGGCGGACTCGGCAACGCGGCATTGGCGTCATCGAAGCGCAAGGCACCGGGGTTCGCGCTGCTGGGCGAACCGGGCGAAAGCCTGAGCCTGGTGCTGGAACTCAAGACCATCGCGGACATCGCACTCGTCGGCTACCCCTCAGCCGGCAAGTCAAGTCTCATCGCCGCGCTGTCAGAGGCGAAACCGAAGATCGCGGACTATCCGTTCACCACACTCGCGCCCAACCTCGGCGTGGTCCAGGCCGGAGATGTCCGCTACACGATCGCCGATGTTCCGGGACTCATCCCTGGAGCCTCCGAAGGCAAGGGCCTGGGGCTTGAGTTCCTCCGTCACGTCGAACGCTGTGCCGCGCTGATCCATGTCGTCGACATGGCGACCTGGGAGCCGGGACGTGATCCCGTCTCGGACCTGACGATCATCGAGTCGGAGCTGGCTGCATATGCGGTCGACCTCGACGACGGAACTGGGCTGCTGCCCCTGTCCGAACGTCCCAAGCTCGTGGCGCTCAACAAGGTCGACATCCCCGACGGCCACGACCTGGCCGACATCGTCCGCCCCGATCTGGAGGCCGCCGGGTATCGCGTGTTCGAGATCTCCGCAGTCAGCCACGCCGGCCTGCGAGAGCTGTCCTTCGCAATGGCTCAGCTCGTCACAGCCGAGCGTGAGCGCCGTGCAGAATTCGAGGCGACCCCGCAGCGTGTCGTCAATCGAGACGTCGCCGTCGTCTCCGCCGACGACGATCGTGTCACCGGGCTTCGCACCGGCCTTGAACAGCGAATCTTCGACTCCGAGCCTGTCGAGACGATCGGACAGGTAACCGACTGCCTCGTCATTGGCGAAGTCGGTCTGCCGCACCCATCGTTCGGGTTTGACGCCGAGAACGCGGAAGATGGGTCCCTCGGCGTCTTTTTCCGCCCGGACTTCGAACCCACGGTCGTCGACAGCCTTGGGACGGATGACGACACGCTGCGGGGTCGCCTCGAATTCTGCACGGCGCTCACGCTCGGCTGTGACGAGCTGAGCCATTGCGAAGGACAGCTCTCGCAGGCCGGCGTGGCTGACTGCGGAGATCTCGAACACGCGATACCCGGCGGCCTCCAGATCGGGGCGGACGATGTCGGCCAGGTCGTGGCCGTCGGGGATGTCGACCTTGTTGAGCGCCACGAGCTTGGGACGTTCGGACAGGGGCAGCAGCCCAGTTCCGTCGTCGAGGTCGACCGCATATGCAGCCAGCTCCGACTCGATGATCGTCAGGTCCGAGACGGGATCACGTCCCGGCTCCCAGGTCGCCATGTCGACGACATGGATCAGCGCGGCACAGCGTTCGACGTGACGGAGGAACTCAAGCCCCAGGCCCTTGCCTTCGGAGGCTCCAGGGATGAGTCCCGGAACATCGGCGATCGTGTAGCGGACATCTCCGGCCTGGACCACGCCGAGGTTGGGCGCGAGTGTGGTGAACGGATAGTCCGCGATCTTCGGTTTCGCCTCTGACAGCGCGGCGATGAGACTTGACTTGCCGGCTGAGGGGTAGCCGACGAGTGCGATGTCCGCGATGGTCTTGAGTTCCAGCACCAGGCTCAGGCTTTCGCCCGGTTCGCCCAGCAGCGCGAACCCCGGTGCCTTGCGCTTCGATGACGCCAATGCCGCGTTGCCGAGTCCGCCGCGACCGCCCGCGGCAGCAACGTATTCGGTTCCGGCCTCGACGAGGTCGGCGATGATGTCGCCGTTCTGGTTCTTCACGACCGTGCCGTCGGGGACGGCGATGATGAGGTCCCCGCCGTCTGCACCATGGCGCAGATCGCCTTTGCCGATGCCGCCGTCGTTCGCGTTCAGATGCGGACGGTGGTGCAGCGGCAGCAGCGTGGTGGTCTGTGAGTCGACGACGAATTTGATGTCGCCGCCCTGCCCTCCGTCGGCGCCGTCAGGTCCGCCGAGAGGTTTGAACTTCTCGCGCCTGATCGAGGCGCATCCGTTGCCGCCGTCCCCGGCGGAAAGATGGACGGTGACACGATCTATGAACTCGGTGGCCATAATGTCCTTATATCAGATGAAGGGTGAGTCTCGAGACTCACCCTTCATGGACCCCTAAGAGGGGAAAAACAGAACTCGTCGATCAAGCGCCGACGATGTTGACGATCTTGCGACCATTGCGTTTACCGAATTCCACGGCGCCTGCCGACAGTGCGAAGAGTGTGTCGTCTCCGCCGCGTCCGACGTTGGCACCTGGGTGGAACTTGGTTCCGCGCTGGCGAACGATGATCTCTCCGGCTTTAACAACCTGTCCGCCGAAGCGCTTCACACCGAGGTACTGCGGGTTCGAGTCGCGACCGTTGCGGGACGAGCTGACTCCCTTTTTGCTTGACATGTGAAGTCTCCTCTTACTTGATGTTCGTGATCTTCAGACGGGTGAGGTCCTGGCGGTGGCCCTGACGCTTCTTGTAACCGGTCTTGTTCTTGTATTTCTGAATGATGATCTTGGGACCGCGGAGTTCGTTGACGACCTCTGCGCTGACCGCAACCTTCGACAGGGCGTCGACGTCGGTCGTGACAGTCTCACCGTCGACGAGGAGGACGGCGTCGAGATCGACGCTGTCCCCGGCCTTCGCCTTCATTCGGTTAACTGTGATGATGTCGCCGACGCTGACCTTTTCCTGATGGCCACCGGCACGGACAATGGCATAGACCATGGTCGAACCCTTTCTGTTCATACACAAACGAACGGCGGTTGATCCCTTGGCTCCCGAAGAAGAACTTCTTCGGGTGTCCCATTGAGAGGAATCACCAGCCGTGGTGCGTCGTACGCACCGACGGTCAAGTCTAATGGACTCGACCGACGATCGGCAAACCGTGAGGGACTGCGAGCTCAGGCCTCTCGGGTCTCCGCGATCCTTTCGTGATGACGGATCACCTCGGCGACGATGAACGTCAGGAACTTCTCTGCGAATTCCGGGTCCAGGTGCGCATCTTCAGCCAATTCGCGAAGGTGGGCGACCTGCCTGCTCTCTCGCTCAGGGTCGGCGGGAGGCAGGCCGTGGTCGGCCTTCAGCTCACCGACCGTCTCTGTGAGCTTGAACCTCTCGGCGAGCAGATGGATGAGCGCTGCGTCAATGTTGTCAATGCTTCCGCGCAGTTCCAACAGTCGCTCCTGGGCACGTGTCTTGTCGTTGATCTGATCCACGTGCACCAGTCTAACGAGACTCGTGGCGTTCCTTCGTCGCCGCGCTGAGACCGACCCCATGCAAAGGCACGGAATCGGTCTCAGGTGTCGGCTTCAGAGGACGGCTGGACTCAGGCGGGCTGGTCCACCGGCACGGCGTCCTTGGTGTCGGGATCGCTGAGAGTACCGGCCTTGCGATCGGCCAGGTATTTCTTCATCTCCTTCTTCACCACCGGCATCAGCATGTACAGGCCGAGGATGTTGATGAACGCACAGAGGAACAGCGCAGCATCGGCGAACTCGACGACCTTGCTGAAGCTCGCGATGCAGCCGATGACGACGAACACGCAGACGAGGACGCGGAAGACTGTAGCCGCGCCGTTCGACTTGCCGAAGAGGTAGGCCCAGGCTCGCTCACCGTAGTAGGCCCAGGTGATGAGTGTGGAGAATGCGAAGAGGGCCACCGCGATCGCCAGGAGCACCGGATACCAGCTCGCAACTGTGGAGAAGGCATCCGAGGCCAGGGCCACGCCGCCGATCTCACCTTCACCGAGATCATTGGTGTAGGAGGGCTGGTTCGCGACGATGATGGTCAGCGCGGTCATGGTGCAGACGATGACCGTGTCGACGAAGGGCTCGAGCAGCGCAACGAAGCCTTCCGAGATGGGCCGACGCGTCTTGACTGCGGAGTGGGCGATGGGTGCCGAGCCGATGCCGGCCTCGTTGGAGAAGGCCGAGCGCTGGAAGCCGATGATCATGACGCCGACGATGCCGCCGGCGATTCCCTGCGGATTGAACGCGCCCGAGATGATCTCCCCGAAGGCCATCGGGATCTGGGGGAAGTTGATGCCCAGAACGAGGAGGCAGGAAATCACGTAGAAGATTCCCATAGCGGGCACGAGCTTGTCGGTGACGTGTGCGATCGAACGGATTCCGCCGAGGATGACGAGACCGACCAGAACGGCGAAGATGATTCCGAAGATCAGTGACGCCCAGGGGCCGGCGAGGAAGCCTTCAGAGCCGCCAGTGGCGGTGCGGACCTGAGCAAAGGTCTGGTTGGCCTGGAACATGCCACCGCCGACAACGCCGAAGATGAGGATGGAGACTGCGAAGATGCCGGTGAGAACCGAAGCAACCGGCTTCGAGAACTTGCGGAACGCGATGGGAAGATACTTGAAGGGACCGCCGTAGACGACACCGTCTGCGTCGATCTCACGATATTTCACGCCCAGTGTGCACTCGACGAATTTCGTGCACATGCCGAGAAGACCGGCGATGATCATCCAGAAGGTGGCACCGGGCCCGCCGAGGGCGATCGCCACACCGACGCCGGCGATGTTGCCGAGGCCGACTGTGCCTGACAGCGCGGAGGCCAGCGCCTGGAAATGCGTGATTTCGCCGGGATCGTTCTTGGACGAGTATTTGCCTCGAATGACATCGAGGGAGACCTTGAATCCGCGGAACTGGATGAAGCCGAAGTAGATGCTGAAGATCAGTGCCGCAGCGATGAGCCAGAGGACGACGAAGGGGAATGAGATCGGGCCGAGGGTGATGGGAAAGAAGATGATCCCGCCGAAGAAGGTGGCGATCGGATCGAACCAGGAGTTGATCGCATCATCAACTGGAGATTTGGGGGCATCTGCTGCCAGTAGCAAAGTGTTCATGGTGCAATAACCTGCCGTACCCCCATGCAGGTAGCAAGCACTAATACGCCCTACTCGAATACAGTTATCCAACTGTTATCTGCATCACATCATCAGGGCGCCTATGAGATGCACGTCTCACTCTGTGTCTTAGACTGACAGCATGACTCAGAACCCCAACCAACACGATCCTCCCCCGCCGCCGCAGTAGCCGGGAGCCCACCAAGGAGGGCGCCCGGACCCGAGGCGTCGTCAGCAGCCTGTCCCCGGTCAGCAGAATGGTTCGCAGCAGCCCCCGCAGCAGCGGCGACCGCAAGGGCTGCCCGGAGGTCCTCCTGATCCGCGCCGGCGAATCGCCTCGCCGGAGGGCGAACGGGTCAGGGAAAGCCCTGCAGGGGGTGTTTCCGGATACTTCGCCATCGTCGGCGCCGTGATTCTGCTCCTCCTGGCACTCCTGCTTGCGGTGTTCGGTCTCATCATGACGGTTGCCCAGGCTGTGGTCGGCGTCATCCTCATCGTGGTGGCCGTGCTCTGTTTCATCGCCGCGATGTTCATGTTCAAGGGATGCACTTCTGTGGCTCCGGGCAATGCTGTCGTCCTCCAGCTCTATGGGAGGTACGTCGGCACTGTGCGCCAGTCGGGTCTGCGTTTCGTCAATCCCCTGTATTGGAAGATTCAGGTCTCCACGCGCATTCGGAACCACGAAACCTCCACGCTCAAGGTCAACGACCTCGACGGCAATCCGCTCGAGATCGGAGCCGTGGTCGTCTGGCAGGTTCAAGACACCGCTCAGGCCCTGTTCGAGGTCGATGACTTCGAAGAGTTCGTCGCCATTCAGGCTGAGACCGCCGTGCGCCACATCGCGAACTCCTATGCCTACGACTCTTCGGATCCGCGCCGGATGTCGTTGCACGACAATGCCGATGAGATCACGTCGAAGGTGTCCAACGAGGTCGCTGCACGTGTAGCTGCCGCGGGCGTGACCGTCATCGAATCCCGCATCACACAGCTCGCGTACGCGGCTGAGATCGCGCGTGCGATGCTCCAGCGCCAGCAGGCGACGGCCGTGGTGGCAGCGCGTCAGCTCATCGTCGAGGGTGCTGTCGGTATGGTCGAGACCGCCATCGAGCAGATCGAGGGGCGTGGAATCGTCAAGCTCGGTCAGCTCGAACGCAGCGATCTCGTGTCGAACCTGATGATCGTCCTCTGCGGCGATCAGGCAGCTCAACCGACGATCAGCACAACGAGGAATCAGGAATCCGGCAGCTGAACTGCATCAGCACAGAGAAGGGGCGTCCCGCCGCCGATCGGAATGATCGGTGTCGGGACGCCTCTTCTCTGTACGCTCGGGTCAGTCAGACGACTGCCTTCGATGTGTTCAGTCTTCGCCGATGATGACGAACGAGGTCGGCAATGACTCCTGGGCTGACTCATCCTTGGGCTCGGCCTTGGCAGCCGGCTTCCGTCGCGGAGCGGCCTTGACCGGCTCGGCCGTGGCCACCTTGGTCGCAGTGTCGCCTCCGATCATCAGCGGAAGCTCGGCAGCAGGGACTTCCGGCTTTTTCTGGGCCGGCTTGTCCGGTGCCGGCTTGTTCTGGGCCGGCTCAGACGTTTCGGCAGTCTGTGAGTTCGACCGCCTCCTGCTCGTGCGGGTACGCGACCGACCGGACTTGCTGCTGCCGTTCGCATCGGTGGACTCGCTGCCACGCGATTCGTCAGAGCTGTCGGTGCTCGGCGACTGCTCGGAGTCGTTCGACACCGATGCGTCCTTTGCCTTGCCAGTGTCCTTGGACTCGGTCTCGCCCTTCTTCATCGTGGCCTTGGCGATGGCGGCAACGGCCGACCGTGAGGCGTCGTTGGTCGCGGCATCGGGTTGGCCGGCGGAATCGCTGGCCTTCGACGACGACGGCTTGTTGTCTCCGCGACGCTTTCGATCACGTTTGCTGTTCGAGCTGTCGTTGTTCGAGGACCGATTGCCGTGGTGCGCCTTCGAGCCGTCCTCTTCTGAACCCGGCAGCAGCAGTCCGCGGCCGGACAGGTCGGCCCCGGCGCTGACCAGGGACTCGGCAAGCCCGGTGCCGATGCGCTTGCGTGTCATCTGCACGAGCCCCAGAGAGGTCACCTCGGCGACCTGATGCTTGGTCCTGTCGCGTCCCAGGCATTCGACGAGTCGGCGCACGACGAGATCCCGGTTCGACTCGAGGACCATGTCGATGAAGTCGACGACGATGATGCCGCCGATGTCACGCAGGCGCACCTGCCGGATGACTTCCTCAGCCGCTTCGAGGTTGTTGCGAGTCACGGTCTCTTCGAGGTTTCCACCCGAACCGGTGAACTTGCCGGTGTTGACATCGATGACCGTCATGGCTTCGGTCCGGTCGATGACCAGAGAGCCGCCCGACGGCAGGTTCACGGTGCGCTGCAGCGCCTTCTGCACCTGCTCTTCGACACGGTAGTGATCGAAGATGCCTTCATCCTCGCTGTAGCGGTGAACGCGTTCGAGAAGGTCCGGTGCCACGGCCTCGACATATTCGTGAATGGTGTTCCAGGCGCCGTCACCGTCGATGACGAGGGATGAGAAGTCTTCATTGAAGACATCGCGAATGATCCGCACGATCATATCCGGCTCGCTGTAGAGCAGCTGGGGGGCAAGGACCTTCGTCGACTTCGACTTCTTCTCGATGGTCTCCCATCGTTTGGCCAATCGTTCGACGTCTCTGCCGAGTTCCTTGTCGGTTGCGCCTTCGGCTGCGGTGCGCACGATGACTCCGTTCGAGTCGCCGACGAGTTCCTTGAGCAGCTTCTTCAAGCGGTTGCGCTCAACGTCGGGCAGCTTGCGCGAGATGCCGGTCATCGAGTTTCCCGGCACGTAAACGAGGAAGCGTCCGGGCAGGGAGATCTGGCTGGTCAGGCGAGCACCTTTGTGTCCGATCGGGTCCTTGGTGACCTGAACGAGAACCGCGTCGCCGGGGCTGAGTGCAACCTCGATGCGGCGTGCCTTGCCGTCCATGCCAAGAGCGTCCCAATTGACCTCTCCGGCGTAGAGCACAGCGTTGCGACCCTTGCCGATGTCGATGAATGCGGCTTCCATGCTCGGAAGCACGTTCTGCACCTTGCCGAGGTAGACGTTGCCGATCAGGGAGGACTGTGCACGGTTCTCCTTGAGGTAGTGCTCGACGGTGATCCCGTCTTCCACGACGACCAGCTGTGTCTGTTCGCCGCTCTCACGCACCAGCATGGTCCGATCAACCGATTCGCGGCGGGCGAGGAATTCAGCCTCGGTGATGACGGGCCGACGGCGGCCGGCTTCGCGACCCTCCTTACGGCGCTGCCGTTTGGCCTCGAGTCGCGTTGAGCCCTTCAGCGAGGTCACTTCATCGTTGTCCGTGCCGCGTGAGCGCGAACGACGACGGCGGCGACGACGAGAACCGTTGTCGTCATCATCGTCGTTTTCGTCATCGGCGGAGTCGTTGGACTTCTCCGCCTGCTGGTCAGAGTTTTTGTCCTCAGAGGGTTTGGCATCTCCAGACTTGTTCGAGTCTGCCTGCTGAGTCTTCTTGTCCGAGCGATTGCCGGAGCGTGAGTCACGACTGTTCGAGCGGGACTCGGAATCATCGTCGGCCGAATCGTCTCCGGCGGATGACGAATCGTCGGAGTCGGAGTCACTCCCATTGTCCTCGCGTCCGCGAGAGCGGCGGCCACGGCCACCGCGGCGACGGCGACGGCCCCCGGAATCATTCGAATCGTTGGAGTCATTCGAATCGTTGTCGTCGGAGCCGTCGTGCTTCGATCGGTTCCTGTCGTCGTCGGATGAATCGGAGAAGTCTGGGTCGTCGTCATCGTCGTCGGCGTCGTTCTCGACCTGGACGGGCTGAGCGAGCTCGGCCTTGGGCACTTGGAAGATCAATCCGCCGTCGTGCGGCACGGCAGGGGCACTGCTTGGGGCGGGCGCGGGTTGGGCAGTCGGTGCGGCGAAGGGGTTGCGCGGATCGAAGGCGGGGGCTGGAGCCGAGGAATCATCGTCCGCGGCAGAGTCTGCGGGCCTGTTCTCATCGGCTTCAGAGCGATCGTCCTCGCCCCTGCCCCGAACGCTGTTCTGTGCATCATCTGCGGAGTCTCGGACGAACTGTTCGAAGACGAGTCCTCTGTTCGCCACTGCGTCACGGGCCTTCTTCGGCGTACCGCGTTTCGGCTCGGGGGCGTCCTCATCGTCGTCGTCCGAGTCATCATCGTTCGGCTCGGGAATGCGCAGAGACTCCGCGGCCTCCGCAATGTCATCGAGCTTCTCTCTGATGCTGTCGTCGACGTCCTCATGAGAGGAGTCTGCTGTGTTCACCGACTGCTGCAGATTAGCCAGGTCCGCGAGGATGCCCTCTGTTGCTTCGCTTCCGTCGTTCGACGCGTCATTCATCATTTCTCCCAGACCGAAGACTCCGTCCACACCCCACGGATCTTCGGATCCTTGCATGGTCCAAGTCGGACCGAAACTTGTGGATGGCACTTCCGGCTCGCGCTCAGCGCGTAGGCCCTCGGTGCTGCCTCTTCTTGGTGTCGACCTGCGAGGTCGTACCCTCGACTCGGTGGAGGCACTTCTCCTGTTCGGTGTGAGAACAAGTATCCGTCGCACTATTATGTCACAGATCAGCCGAAGTGCTTCGGACGAACCGAGCTCTCTGTGGTCTGCGTCACCCTAGTCTGTGACAAATCTCAGTTCGCCCGTTTGCCGCTCGGTGCCCGGGGAGGCATTCTTGGAGTGTGAATACCGCAGATGCTCTTACTGACGACGACATCGACAACGTGCCGCGGGCCCGATCCTGGGTGCTGCGGCCGACGACGCTCGGCATTTTCCTCATCGTCGGATCCGTCGTGGGCTTCCTGGCCTCCTTCGCCCTCGCCGTCGAGAAGTATGCGAAGTTGGAGAACCCGAACGTCGTGCTCTCCTGCGACCTCAACCCGTTCTTCTCTTGCGGTTCGGTCATGGAAGCGGCCGAAAGTCAGCTGTTCGGGTTCCCCAATCAGCTCCTAGGAATCGGGGCTTTCATATTTCCGTTGCTGCTCGGCGTGTTGCTCATCGCCGGGGCCAAGATTCCGGGATGGGTCATGGTCGGACTCAACATCGGGCTGGCACTGGGCACCGCTCTCGTCATGTTCCTGTTCTACATCTCGATCTACGTCATCGGCGTCGGCTGCCCGTGGTGCATGGTGGTGTGGACGATGACGATTCCAATGTTCGTCGCCGTGACCGCCCACAACGCCCTCGCGGGCAATTTCGGTGCCGGCATCGCACGGAATCCGATCGCCAGAGTCCTGGCCAAGGAGAACGTCGCGATCTTCGTCCTGTGGATGCTCATCATCGCTGCCTGCATCGTCGTCCAGTTCTGGAACTACTTCTCGACCATGTTCTGAACAGCACATGACAAAGAGCGCGGGTGCCCTGCCGCAGACTCTCCTTGCGAAGATCTGCAGCAGGACACCCGCGCTCGTGCGCTGAGTCCTATCAGGCGGGGAACCAGATTCCGACCTCTCGTTCGGCCGATTCGGTCGAATCGGAGCCGTGGACGAGGTTCTTCTGGACCTTCTCTCCCCAGTCACGACCCAGATCGCCGCGAATCGTGCCCGGCGCCGCGGCCGTGGGATCGGTGGCCCCTGCCAGCGAACGGAACCCGGGGATCACTCCCTGACCGGAGGCGATGAGCGAGACGATCGGTCCTTCGGACATGAAGTCGACGAGGGGCTGGTAGAAGGGCTTGCCCTCATGCTCTGCGTAATGCGCGGAGAGTTCATCCGCGGTCGCGGTCCGCAGCGACAGAGCGTCTATGGCATATCCCTTGGCTTCGATGCGAGCGAGGATCTGTCCCACGAGTCCTCGTGCGACGCCGTCGGGCTTGATGAGGATGAGAGTGCGTTCCATTCCGGTCCTTTTCGTTTGTGCAATGATCGGCGGTCACAGTTTACCCGCCGTTGTGTTCGCTGCGTCCAGCCGCCGAGGCGGTTCAGGCGCGTGCAGCCACTTCCCTGTCGATCCTCGCCGACCAGTACACCGTCACCGCCCACATGGCGATGAAGATCGCTGCGACGAAGAACATCGAGGTGACGATGAACCCGGACGACAGCAGGAGGATCTGCACGACCCATCCCAGTGCCACGCCGGGGCGCTTCTGTCCGATCCGCCGCGGCAGGAGCACGGCAGACACGATCGCGAGAACCGCGATCACCGAAGCGCCGAGCAGAAGCTGGCCCAGAGACAGCGACTCGGCGGCCTTCACCTCGAGACCGTAGGCGGTGAGCACCGCGAAATAGACGATGAAGAGTTCGCAGATGAGAATCGAGCCGCAGAGGACGGGGAACTTCGATTTCACGGCTCAGTCCTCCTTGCCGAGCAGCAGACGGGCCTCTGCGACGGTGTGCAGTGAACCGGTGACGACGATCCCTGGGCTCGTCGCCCCCGAGCTGTTCGCCAGGTCGATGGCCTTCATCAGGGCTGCGTTGAGATCCGGCGTCTCGATCACCGAGTCCTCATCGACCCATTCGCGGGCCGCCTCGGCAAGCTCGTGGGCATCCATCGCGCGGGAGTTCAGTGCCTGACTGACGACGAACGCATCGGCGCTGCGATACAGCTCCTCCAGGACACCGTGGACGTCCTTGTCAGCGAACATCGCCAGGACCATCACAGTGTAGTCGAAGTCGAACGCCTCGGTGATGGTCTCGGCCAGCACATGGGCGGCGTCGGGGTTGTGCGCCCCGTCGACGACCACTGCCGGACCTGTCCGGACCAGCTCGGCACGGCCGGGAGACGTCACGTGGGACAGCCCCTCGGCCACTGTGTCGAGGGCCAGCGGCTTGTCCTCATCACCGAGGAATGCCTCGGCCGCAACCAGCGCCACAGCGGCATTGTGGGCCTGATGGCTGCCGTGCAGAGGCAGGAAGATGTCCGTGTAGACATCGCGCATGCCCTGCACGGTGATGAGCTGCCCGTCGACCGCTCGTGTTCGGTCAAGAAGACGGAAGCTTTGTTCCTCGGTCAAGGCGAGAACGTGACGACGTTCCACCTCGGCGTCCAAAGCCGTCTGGGCCTCGTCTGCCTGTGCACCGATGACAGCCACCGGATTCGGCGCCGGAGAAGGATCGAGACTGCGATTGAGGATTCCCGCCTTGGTGGTGGCGATCTCGGTGAGTGTGTCGCCGAGGAACTTCTGATGGTCGAGACCGATCGTCGTGAAGACGCAGACTTGAGCATCGGCGACGTTCGTCGAATCCCACTCGCCGCCCATTCCCACTTCTGTCACGACGACGTCGACGGGGGCGTCGGCGAACACGGCGAAGGCCAGGATCGTCAGTGCTTCGAAGAAGGTCAGCTTTCCGCGGTTCTCGGCGACGAGCTCTGCGTCGACGAGCTCGAGAACCGGTGAGATCTCATCGTGGATGCGCACGAATGCCTCAGCCGACACGGGGCCTCCGTCGACGGAGATCCGCTCGGTCACCGAATGCAGATGCGGGCTGGTGAAACGGCCCACTCTCAGGTCGTGGGCGGACACGATCGAGTCGATCATCCCTGCGGTCGAGCTCTTGCCGTTGGTCCCGGTGACGGTGATGACCGGCGCCGCCTGATGAATGTCGCCGAGGAGTTCGCACGCCCGACGGGTCGCATCGAGTCGGACCTCGATCTGGGTCTCCCCCGCTCGCGCCAGCAATGCTGCGTACACGCGGACGAGCTGGGACTCAGACTGCTCGTCGCGCTCCTTCGCGCTCATGCTCGGCTCACAGCGAGTCGTGTTCCGGCCGGCAGCTCCTCCGGGGTGAAGACCTGCCCGTCACTGTCAACCGCAGCGAAATCGAGCGAAGCCGCCAGTGTCTCGCCGGCGATGAGGTCCCGGTGGGCTCCCAGCGCGGCGGCCAGATCCGTCTCCGCCTCGATGGTCACCGTGATCCGATCCGAGATGTGCAGATCCAACTGCTTGCGGATTCCCTGAATGGCGCGGACGGTGTCACGGGCCACGCCTTCGGCTTCGAGCTCAGGGGTGACACGCGTGTCGAGAGCCAGGAAGCCGGAGTCCAGCGCTGCCAGCTCCATCCCCTCCGTGCCGGATTCGGCTACGGAGTCCAAGGTGTACTCGCCTTCGACCAGGTCGATTCCGCCACTGGTCACGGTGCCGTCCTCGGCCACCGACCAATCGCCGGCCTTCGAGGCCTTGATCACCTGCTGCACCTGTTTGCCCAGTCGGGGGCCAGCGGCGCGGGCGTTGATCACGAGGGTCTGTGACAAGGAGAATCCAGCGGCTTCGGCCTCGGCGACGTCGAGCACCTCGACCTCGCGGACGTTGAGCTCATCGGAGATGATGTCGGTGAACTCGGTGCCCAGGTCGGTGTCATCGGCAACGGTGAGCTTGGCCAGAGGCAGGCGCACCCGAAGTTTGTTGGCCTTGCGTACGGACGACGCTGTTGAGCAGATGTCGCGGGTCAGATCCATTGCGGAGACGAGCTCGTCATCGGCCGGGAACAGATCCGCGTCCGGGTAGTCGGCCAGGTGCACCGACCGTTGGCCGGTGAGTCCGCGGTAGATCTCTTCCACGGTGAATGGCAGCAGCGGGGCTGCGACCCGGCAGAAGGCTTCGAGGCAGGTGTAGAAGACGTCGAAGGACTCGTGGGTCGCCTCGGTGCCGTCCCAGAAGCGGCGCCGCGACCGGCGCACGTACCAGTTGGTGAGCATGTCGAGGTAGCTGCGCACGAGTTCGCAGGCTGCCCAGATGTCAAGGCCTTCCATGGCATCTGAGAACTGAGCGATCAGGTCGTGGGTCTTCGCCAGCAGGTATCGATCGAGGACCTGGCTCGAGTCGTAACGAGCTTCGGCCTGGTAGCCGGCCTTTTGGCCGGCTGCTCCGTCTGCGGTGTTGGAATACGTGGCGAAGAACTGCCAGGTGTTCCACAGCGGGAGAACGACCTGCCGCACTCCGTCGCGGATGCCCTGTTCTGTGACGACGAGGTTGCCGCCGCGCAGGATGGAGGAGGCCATGAGGAACCAGCGCATCGCATCGGAGCCGTCACGGTCGAAGACCTCGTTGACATCGGGGTAGTTGCGCAGCGACTTCGACATCTTCGCTCCGTCGGATCCGAGAACGATGCCGTGGGAGATGCAGTTGGTGAAGGCGGGTCGGTCGAAGATCGCTGTGGAGAGCACATGCAGGAGGTAGAACCAGCCACGAGTCTGTCCCACATACTCGACGATGAAGTCAGCCGGGAAGTGGTTGTCGAACCATTCCGAGTTCTCGAATGGGTAGTGAACCTGGGCGTAGCTCATCGATCCCGAGTCGAACCAGACGTCGAAGATCTCAGGAATACGGCGCATCATCGATGCACCGGTCGGATCATCGGGGTTGGGCCGGACCAGATCGTCGACCCAGGGGCGGTGGAGGTCGACTTCACCGTGGTCGTTGACCGGCAGACGCCCGAAGTCGGCTTCGATGTCGGCCAGGGATCCGTACACATCGGTGCGCGGATACGCAGGGTCATCAGAGGTCCACACCGGGATCGGTGAACCCCAGAAGCGGTTGCGGGAGATCGACCAGTCGCGGGCGTTCTCGAGCCATCTGCCGAACTGCCCGTGCTTGACGTTGTCGGGCACCCAGTTGATCTGCTCGTTGAGTTCGACCATACGGTCCTTGAACTCGGTGACACGCACGAACCAGGAGGACACGGCGCGGTAGATCAGCGGATTGCGGCAGCGCCAGCAGTGCGGGTAGGAGTGCTCGTAGGATTCATGGCGGATGAGCAGAGCCGAACGCCCGGTCAAGGGGCCGGTGCTGTTGCGCAGGTTCTTGATGATGGCCTTGTTGGCGTCGAAGACCTGCTGGCCCGCGTAGTCGACCACAGTGGAGTCGAAGCAGCCGGCGTCGTCGACCGGACGGGTCGCAGTGATGCCGTAGGAGTCGGTGAGGTCCTTGTCCTCTTCACCGAAGGCCGGAGACTGGTGGACGATTCCGGTGCCTTCGTCGGTGGTCACGAAGTCGGCTTCGAGGATGGTGTGCATCCGCTCGCCGAACTCATCCTGGCGGCCCTCGAAGTACGGGAACGGCGGCTCGTACTCGCGGCCCAGGAGCTCACTGCCGGAGAAGGTCCGCAGCACCGTGGGGTTCTCGCCCAGCTCACGCTCGTAGGCGCCGAGGCGAGCCTCGGCGAGGATCAGGGTCTTGCCCTGCAGCTCCTGTGCACCGTCTTCACCGGCGACGACTGCTGCCAGCGGGATCTCGGGATTGACCGCCACAGCCTGGTTGGAGGGGACTGTCCACGGTGTCGTCGTCCAGATCAGGACCCACTCGTCGGAGTCCTTGAGTTTGTACCCGATGGTCACGGCAGGATCTTGGCGCGATTTGTAGACGTCGTCGTCCATTCGCAGCTCGTGGTTCGACAGTGGGGTCTGGTCTTTCCAGCAATAGGGCAGGACACGGTAGCCCTCGTAGACGAGGCCCTTGTCCCAGAGCTGTTTGAACGCCCAGATCACGCTTTCCATGTATTCGACGTTGAGCGTCTTGTAGTCGTTGTCGAAGTCGACCCAGCGTCCCTGCCGGGTCACGTATTCTTCCCATTCCTGCGTGTATTTCAGGACGGAGGACCGGCAGGCGTCGTTGAAGGCGGCCAGTCCCATGCCGCTGATCTGGGATTTGTCGGTGATGCCCAGCTGACGCTCGGCCTCGAGCTCCGCAGGAAGACCGTGGGTGTCCCAGCCGAAACGGCGGTCGACCTTCTTGCCGCGCATCGTCTGGTAGCGGGGAACGACGTCCTTGACGTAACCGGTCAGGAGGTGACCGTAGTGGGGCAGGCCGTTGGCGAAGGGAGGACCGTCGTAGAAGACGAACTCGTTCTCACCGTTCTCGCCGGCGTCGCGCTGATCGATCGAGGCTTGGAACGTGTCGTCCTGTTTCCAGTAATCGAGCACGGCGTCCTCGATGGCCGGGAAATTCGGCGAGGCACTGAGGCCGAAGGCCGAGGTCGACACCTTGGGATACAACGGTTGCGTCATGAGCGTCCTTTTGAGTCACTGCGGTCACTGTCACGAGGACGACATGTCTGCCGCGGTACCACCTCGCTTATCCGCACCGAAAGACCGTCGGGTGCGACGGACGATCAGCGGATCGCTCATAGCCGGAGTGATGACGGGTCCAACCGCCCGGTTCTACTGGGTGCCCTCTCGCTGGCCGAGGTCGTCGGCGAGGGATGATTGCACTGTTCTTCCGGATGCTCCCCGGTGATGGCCGGATCACTGCACCCTCAATCGTATACCTTGCCCCGGGGTGTCGACCACTCGCCCATCCGCAGTCACCGGACTCCCGAGTTCAGAGCCCCTTGTTGCGGGCGACTTTGTGCTGCGCGGCCTGGGCAATCGGCCTGATCACCATCAGGTCGACGTTGAAGTGGTGCGGTCGGGTCAGTGAGTAGACGACGGCATCGGCGACGTCGTCGGCGGTGAGCGGGTTCTCCACGCCTTCGTAGACCTTGTCGGCCTTGTCCTGACTGCCACCGACCCGTTTCAGGGTGAATTCATCGGTGGCGACCATACCGGGGGCGATCTCGATGACGCGCACGGGTTCACCGGCGAGCTCGAGTCGCAGCGTCGCTGCGATCGAGTGTGTGCCGTGCTTGGCCGCGACGTATCCGCCTCCTCCTTCGTAGGCTTGGTGTCCGGCGGTCGAAGACATGACGACGATGTCTCCGCGCCCTGATTCCATCAGCGCGGGAAGGAATGCTTTGACGACTCGAAGGACTCCGAGGACGTTAACGTCGAACATGTCACGCCATCCGTCGACTGAGGCCTCGGCGACGGTATCGGTGCCGAAGGCGGCTCCGGCATTGGCGACCAGAGAATGCACTGGTCCCCCAGCCAGCACTTCGGCGGCGAGGCTGGCGACTGCGGCGTCGTCGGTGAGGTCAGCGACGAGATAGCTGGCGCCGGTCTCCTCGGCCAGTGCACGCAGCTTCTCTTCCCGCCGCGCCACGGCGACGACGTCCCAACCCTGCTCTCGCAGCCGGCGCACGGTCGCCGCGCCGATTCCCGAACTCGCACCTGTCACAACTGCTCTGAGTGTCTCCATCGCTGTACTCCTCCATACATCTGGGTAGTTCCCGGCGCCACGTCTGATCCTGGGGTGCCGTACCCGATCGTGGGCACGATCGGTGGGGTGAGTTCTCAGTCTACGGTTGTCCGCACGAGGCGGGTAGAGGCCTTCACCCTCTAACCGCCGGTGGCGCCCGGGTCGGGACTCTGGTCCGGTTGGCGCGTTTCGTTCGGCTCCGGCTTCCGTGCTGACGCCGGTGTTTGGGCCCTCTTCATCGTCCGCGGCGGCCTCGGCATCGGCTTCGAATGGGGATTGCGCGGTCCCCCTTCGCCGAAGACGGCGCGCACGCCGGGGATCTTGACCGCCAGCCAGGTCACGACGACGCAGATGATCGTGTAGACGATCGGCATCGCGATCGCATGGACGAGAACGCCGGGGACAGTCGACGGCAGACCCATGGCGTTGCGGATGGGGTAGAGCACGAGCGGGTGGAGCAGGAAGACCCCGAAGGAGTACGGGTAGAACCAGTGCAGGAGCCGGAAGCCGGTATTCATGTGGTGGTGGAGCAGGAGGTAGGCAGACACTGAGGCAACGACCACACCCGGAGAGAGGTACTCGTAGGGGAAGATCCACGGCTTCTCGCCCGAGCCGAATCCGGCCCACACAATAGTGATCGCGATCGAGCCGGCAAATGCCAGCCATGACAGCATCACCCCACGAGACGACAGCACCACGTCCCGCAGCACCCATCCGAGGATGTAGAAGCCGGCCATCGGCAGAAAACGTGTGGCGATGTTGGCCTCACCCACGTCGAAGACGATGCTCGCCAATTGGTCGAGCATGCCGATTCCTAAGAAGATGAGTCCTGTTCCCCATTGCAGTCGACGCGATCCGTGGACGCTGAGCAGTCGGAAGAACGGTGTCAGCAGCGTCAGCCCGGCGAGCACATAGAGGAAGTAGAGCTGCACGAAAGGCGAACCAGTCAGGATTGCGAGTCCCGGGTTCCAGCCATCGTCGGCCGGGAGCAGATAGAAGCGTCTGAAGACGACGTAGACGGCCGTCCAGAACACGAGGGGAATCCCGATTCTCCACACACGCTTGCTGAGGAACCTGCGGGGCTGACTGCCACGTGCCGGATCCAATGCCAGCGCTCCCGCGATCATGATGAATACCGGCACCGACCAACGCGCGGCAGAATCGAAACCATTGGCCACCCACCAGTCGGGTCCCATGGACGCGTAGTTCTCTTCGACGACAGTTCCCAGCGAATGGATCGCGACGACTGCCACGATCGCGATCGCACGGGCCGGGTTCATCCACGCGGTCGACGTGGGCGGCAGGTTCTCTGATCCGATTCTGTCCAAGGGCGCCATGCTTCAATATTCTCATTGTCGAACACTGATGCGACTCACACTCCGTTCAGCGAGTGTCATCTCCCTCAGCACCGAAGTTCGCTCACGACCTGTGATCGGTTTGGCCCCAGGCCTCCCGGGTGAGAAAATCAACAATTATGAACACACCTGCCTTTTCGGACTCGACGCACGAGTCAGTGAACCTGCCGGACAAGCCGGCTCTTGAGGGACTTCGGGACAAATGGGACGCCGCGTGGAGCGACAACGGGGTCTATGCCTTCGACGTCGATACGAATCGCGAGCAGGTCTATTCGATCGACACTCCCCCACCCACGGCCTCGGGG
Organism: Brevibacterium picturae; assembly: GCF_900105045.1. Classification (GTDB taxonomy): domain Bacteria; phylum Actinomycetota; class Actinomycetes; order Actinomycetales; family Brevibacteriaceae; genus Brevibacterium; species Brevibacterium picturae. The sequence continues at coordinate 23,768 of NZ_LT629739.1, forward strand.
TCGCTGCACGTCGGGCACGTCTTCTCCTACACGCAGACCGACATCATCGCCCGGTATCAGCGCATGCAGGGCAAGAACGTGTTCTACCCCCTGGGTTGGGATGACAACGGGCTGCCGACGGAACGGCGGGTCCAGAACTACTACGGGGTCACCTGCGACCCCACCCAGAGCTACGATCCGAATTTCGAACCGCCGGCGAAGCCAGCGAAGAACTCACGTGACTTCGTCAAGATCTCACGCCAGAACTTCATCGAACTCTGCGAGACGCTGTCGGCCGAGGACGAGCACGTCTTCGAAGATCTCTTCCGCTCCACCGGCCTGTCAGTGGATTGGAACTACACCTACCGCACCATCGATGACACCTCCCGTTCCGTCAGCCAGAAGGCCTTCCTCACCGACCTGGCGAACGGTCATGCCTACTCTCAGGATGCTCCGACGATGTGGGACGTCACCTTCGGCACCGCCGTCGCGCAGGCCGAGCTCGAAGATCGTGAGAAGGACGGCGCCTACCACAAGGTGAACTTCTACCCTGAAGGTACCGACGGCCTCGCCGACACCTCGGCGGAACCGCTCGTGATCCTCACCTCCCGCCCGGAGCTCATCCCCGCCGTTGTGGCACTCGTGGCTCATCCCGAGGACGAGCGCTACACCTCTCACTTCGGAACCACCGTCGTCTCACCTCTGTTCGGAGTCAGTGTCGACGTTCGCGCCCACGAGCTCGCGAAGTCGGACAAGGGCACCGGCATTGCCATGGTGTGCACCTTCGGCGACCTCACCGACGTCACCTGGTGGCGTGAACTCGACCTGCCGACGCGCGCGGTCATCAACCGCGGCGGTCGACTCAATCTCGAGGTCCCGGAATGGATCGCGGCGTCTCCGAAGGCAGATGCCGTCGCCAACTACGAGAAGCTGGCGGGGAAGACGACGTTCACCGCTCGCAAGGAGATCGCCGAGATGCTCGTCGAGTCCGGTGATCTCATCGGCGACGTCGAAGCCATCACCCACCCTGTGCCGTTCTATGAGAAGGGCGACAAGCCCCTCGAAGTCGTCACATCGCGTCAGTGGTACATCCGCAACGGCGGTCGTTCGGCCGAACTCCGCGACGCACTCATCGCGCGCGGACGCGAGATCGAGTGGCATCCGGCGTTCATGCGCTCGCGCTACGAGAACTGGGTGGAGAATCTCAACGGCGACTGGTTGGTCTCGCGTCAGCGCTACTTCGGTGTGCCGATTCCACTGTGGTATCGCTTGGATTCGGCCGGAGAGCCCGATTACTCGGATCCGATCATTCCCGAGTCCCTTCCGATCGACCCCATCGCCGAGGTGCCTGCGGGCTTCACCGCCGACCAACGTGACGTGCCCGGTGGTTTTTCGGCCGATCCGGATGTCCTCGACACCTGGGCGACCTCATCGCTGACACCGCAGCTTCTCGGCGGTTGGAGCCGCGACGAAGACTTCTTCGCGAAGGTCTTTCCCTTCGATCTGCGCCCTCAGGGCCACGACATCATCCGCACCTGGCTGTTCTCAACGGTCGTCCGGGCGAACTCGCTCAATGATGTTGCGCCCTGGAAGCATGCCGGCCTTTCCGGGTGGATCCTCGACCCGGATCGCAAGAAGATGTCGAAGTCGAAGGGCAATGTCGTCGTCCCCTCGGACATCCTCGGCGAAGCGAAGCCGGGATTCGGTCCCGACGCGGTGCGCTATTGGGCTGCCAGCGCCAAGCTCGGCGCCGACACGGCCTATGACGTGACGCAGATGCAGATCGGTCGCCGTTTGGCCATGAAGCTGCTCAACGCTTCGAAATTCGCGCTTGCTCAAGGTGTGCATTCCGGTCTTGTCGGCCAGCTCGGATCGGTGACCCATGATCTCGATCGGGCGTTGCTGACGAAGCTCGCCGAGGTGGTCGAGACCGCCTCGGCGCATATGGCGGCCTACGACTATGCGCACGCTCTGCGTGCCGCGGAGAGCTTCTTCTGGGAGTTCACCGATGACTATGTCGAACTCGTCAAGGACCGCTCGTACGGGTCCACGGGCGAGGACGACCAGCTTTCTGCCCATGTCACACTCGCGACTGCTCTCGACGTGCTGCTGCGCCTGTTCGCCCCGATCATGCCTTTCGTAACCGAAGAGGTCTGGTCGTGGTGGCGGACGGGATCTGTGCACAGATCGCCATGGCCGGGAGACGAACAGCTGACACAGCCTGATTCGTCTGTGAATCCCGAACTGTTGGCCTCTGTCGCCTCTGTGCTCACCGAGATCCGACGAGTGAAGACCGAGGCGAAGGTCTCCCAGAAGACGCAGGTGCGCAGCCTCACCATCCATGCTCCGGCGCCCGTCGTTGCTGCGATCGAGAGCTCCCGGGGCGACTTGACTGCTGCGGGACGCGTTCAGCATCTCGTCACGGAGGACAAGGGCGAAGAGATCACGGTTGCCGAGATCGACTTCATCGCTCAGGACTGACCGCTCACGTCTTGTTCCCGGGATCGCCTCTGTTCCAGGATCAGAACAGAAATCTCCGGGCCTTTGGGGGCCCGGGAACATACGATGGATTCGACAGCTGAAGGAGTACAGGACTTCTTCATGGATGAAAGGCCCTTGAACTATGAGAAGTGAACTGTTTTCGCAGCGGAATGCGGAGATCCAGAACCGGGAACGCTGGACTCTGCAGTCGAACAAGATGCTGCGTACCGTGATCACCCCCAATGCGCCCATGATCGCGACGAAGGGCGCCATGGTCGCCTACCAGGGCGACGTCCACTTCACGCACCAGGGTTCGAAATCGGTCGGACAGTTCATGAAGAAGGCCGCCACGGGTGAGGGCGGCAACGTCATGAAGGCAGAAGGCCACGGCGAAGTGTTCTTCGCCCGCGAGGCCTCGAATATCTTCATGATGTCGTTGGAGGGACAGCAGGATGCGCTGACGGTCAACACGTCGAACCTGTTGGCTTTCGACGATGCCCTCAACTGGGAGATCAAGCGCATCAAGGGCGGAATCGGTGCCATGGCCAGCGGCTCCGGACTGTTCAACCTCGAGCTCAACGGTGTGGGCACTGCCGCCATCTGCTGCAAGGGTTCCCCCATGGTCCTTGACTGCTCGCAGCAGCCGACCTTCGTCGACCCGCAGGCGGCCGTGTGCTGGTCTTCGGCTCTGGCACCGCAGATCAAGACCGATGTCAGCGTGGGGACCTTCTTCGGGCGCGGCTCAGGGGAATCCGTTCAGCTAGCCTTCCACGGTCCCGGCTTCGTCGTCGTCCAGCCTGCTGAGAACGCCGTGTACTCCGCTCAAGCCTAGCTCGATCAGGCTGCGGCACTCTGGGACAGAGCATTTCAGCATCTGCGCATTTCGAGCCCGAGACGCCCCAAGATATACGGGATCGTCTCGGGCTCGTCGTTACCTCGGGCGCGTCGCGCTGTGCTGGGGGTCAGGTCACGGGTGTCCGTGACCGGTTCGCTCTCCCGCGATCCACGCGGTACCGGCGGAACGTCGGGAAGATCAGTGCACAGGCGATGACGAACACGATGACGATGAGGCCTCCTCCAGCGGTGGCGATGGTTGTGGTCGACACCTCCGCGATGGTTCCGTGCAGCACATCTGCGATGCGCGGCCCGCCCGCGACAACGACGATGAACACGCCCTGCATGCGCCCGCGCATGTCATCGCTGGCGGCTTCCTGCAGCATCGTGGACCGGAAGGCGGAGGAGATGATGTCGGCACCACCGCCCATGGCCAGACCCAGCAGTGCCACGATGAGCGCTGCCATCCAGAACCCCGAGGCGAACTCCAGGGACAGCCCGAACAGTGTCATGGCCGAACCCCAGACGAGGATCGCTATGATCACGGTCAGGCCCTGGCGTTCGACTCGTGAGACCCAGCCCGAGAAGATTCCTGCCAGAGCGCTGCCCGCCGCCAGAGATGCGAACAGCAGCGAGAAGACGATGCCGCCGGCAGGAGGCCCTCCGAAGGTTTCGGTCGCGATCTGCGGGAACAGCGCCCTGGGCATCCCGAAGACCATAGCGATGACGTCGACGAGCAGGGAAACCATGACCACGGTGTTCGTTCCCAGGTAACGGAAGCCGTCGATGACCCCTTTGAAGCCGGAACGTGTATCGGGCTGTTTCCGAGGCACCAGTGCAGGCAGCCTCAGCACAGCGTAGAGGGTGGTGGCCAGGAACAGTGCGTCGAGGATGTAGAGCATCTGGTAGCCGAAGACCGGGATCAGCGCACCGCCGATGACCGGGCCCGCCACCGCACCCAATGTCATCACCGTCATATTGAGGGAATTGGCGGCAGGGAGGAGCTCGAGTGGAACGATGGTCGGAAGAAGGGCGCCTTTGGCCGGCTGGTTGAGGCCGAAGAAGGCCTGTTGGAGTGAGAACACCGAGAGCAGCAGCCACACGTTGCCCAGCTCCATGACTGCGATGACAGCCAGCAGTGCACTGGCGACGATGAGACCGACCGTGGAGATGATGAGCAGCTTGCGCCGGTCGATGACATCGGCCAGGGAGCCGCCCCACAGACCGAACACGACGAGCGGAATCAGTCCGAAGATGCCGCTGAGGCCAACGTAACCGGAGGACCCGGTGATGTGATAGATCTGCGCCGGAATGGCGACGACAGTCATCTGGGCACCGATGACGGTGACGATGTTCGCCGACCAGAGCCGGCGAAAGTCGGCGTATCTTAAGGGTCTGGTATCCGCGAACAGCCTCATCTACTCAGGCATGTCAGGCTGACTTCTTCGACGTCCGTGACTGTTCGCGCGGCACCAGCGTGGGGGCCACATTCTTCTCCACGACATCCTTGGTCACGACCACCTCGGCGATGTCCTCCCGGGAGGGAACATCGAACATGACCGACTGCAGGACCTCTTCCAGGATGGACCGCAGTCCCCGTGCCCCGGTCCCCCGCAGCAACGCGAGGTCCGAGATCGCCTCGAGCGCATCGGTCTCGAACTTGAGTTCGACGTTGTCGAACTCAAACATGCGCTGGTACTGCTTGATCAAGGCGTTCTTCGGTTCGGTGAGAATCGAGATCAGTGCCGCACGATCGAGCGTGGACACTGTGGCCAGAACCGGAACACGTCCGATGAACTCCGGGATGAGTCCGAACTTCAGGAGATCTTCGGGGAGGATATCGGCGTAGAGATCCTCTTCGTCGTTCTTCGACTGCAGGAGTGCTCCGAACCCGATGCCGTGTTTGCCCTTGCGCCCAGCGACGATCTCTTCCATACCGGCAAAGGCACCGGCGACGATGAAGAGCACATTCGTGGTATCGATCTGCAGGAAGTCCTGGTGTGGATGTTTGCGGCCGCCCTGCGGCGGGACGGAGGCCTGGGTTCCCTCGATGATCTTCAGCAGCGCCTGCTGCACGCCTTCGCCGGAGACGTCTCGGGTGATCGAGGGGTTCTCCGACTTCCGTGCGATCTTGTCGATCTCGTCGATGTAGATGATGCCGTGTTCGGCCTTCTGGATGTCGAAGTCCGCGGCTTGGATGAGTTTGAGCAGAATGTTCTCGACGTCTTCGCCGACGTACCCTGCTTCGGTCAGCGCTGTGGCGTCGGCGACGGCGAAGGGGACATCGAGTCGCTTCGCCAGTGACTGCGCCAGATAGGTCTTTCCAGAACCGGTGGGTCCCACGAGGAGGATATTGGACTTTGCGATCTCGACCTCGGCATCTTCCGAACCCAGGGTTTTCGTGTCCTCATCACCCTGCAGGGAGCGGATGCGCTTGTAGTGGTTGTACACGGCAACGGACAGGGCCTTCTTCGCAGGCTCCTGACCAACGACGTATTCCTGCAGGAAGTCGAAGATCTCGCGCGGCTTGGGCAGTTCGATCTCGGCATGCTCGGCGGTGCCTTCGCTGAGTTCCTCTTCGATGATCTCGTTGCACAGACCGATGCATTCATCGCAGATGTAGACCCCAGGTCCGGCGATGAGTTTCCGCACCTGCTTCTGTGATTTCCCACAGAAGTTACATTTGAGCAGGTCTGCTCCGTCCGCACTGCGAGCCACTGTCACAACCTTCCGCCAGGGCGCCTGGCCCCAACTCTACCGCTCGTGTTTCCTGTACCTCAATAGCTTCCCATACGAGACTGACATGACCGGCCAGAAACGTCATTCGGTGTGTCGGAGAACGCGATCACACCCAAGCTCTCGGGAAGGCCCAAACTACTCGGCGCCGCACTCGGTGGCAACTTCGCAGCCTGGACCGCTTCGGGCCCGGACAGCGTTCTTCACCTGTCCGGGCCCGACGATGGTCGTGTGTCTCAGACCGTCTTGCGAGAAGTCAGCACCTGATCGACAAGGCCGTAGTCCTTCGCCTGTTCGGCGGTGAGGAAGAGATCACGTTCGATGTCGTTGGAGACCTGCTCCGGAGACTTGTTGGAGTGCCCCGACAGAGTCGTCTCCAACCACTGGCGCATCCGGAAGACCTCCGCGGCCTGGATCTCGATGTCCGAAGCCTGTCCCTGGCCCTGGCCCTCCATTGCGGGCTGGTGGATGAGGACGCGGGCGTTGGGCAGAGCCAAACGCTTGCCTGGGGTGCCGGCCGCGAGCAGAACAGCGGCGGCCGAGGCGGCCTGGCCGAGGCAGACCGTCTGGATCTCCGGCTTGATGTACTGCATCGTGTCGTAGATGGCCGTCATGGCAGTGAACGAGCCACCGGGTGAGTTGATGTAGAGCGTGATGTCGCGGTCCGGGTCCTGCGACTCGAGGACCAGCAGCTGGGCCATCACGTCGTCGGCACTCGTGTCGTCAACCTGGACACCCAGGAAGATGACGCGATCGTCGAAGAGCTTCGTGTAGGGATCCTGGCGCTTGAAGCCGTAGGGAGTCCGCTCTTCGAACTGGGGCATGACATAGCGGGACTGCGGCATGTTGCCGGCAGTGGACCCAGGCATAAAGTTCATTGAATTCATTCTTCCTTGACTCCCACTCAGTTGTCGGTGACGTCGGACGAACGGGCCACCATCTTGTCGATGAAGCCGTATTGGAGCGCTTCTTCGGAGGTGAACCAGTGGTCGCGGTCGTTGTCTTTGAGGATCTGTTCCAGGGTCTTGCCGGTCTGCTCGGCGGTGAGCTCTGCCATCTGCTTCTTCATGTGCAGGATGAGCTCGGCCTGGATCTTGATGTCTGTGGCTGTGCCGCCGATGCCGCCCAGAGGCTGGTGCATGAGAATGCGGGCGTGTGGGGTGGCGTACCGCTTACCGGGTGCACCGGAGGACAGCAGGAACTGTCCCATCGATGCGGCCATTCCCATTGCGACGGTGGAGACATCCGGCTTGATGTACTGCATGGTGTCGTAGATCGCCATTCCCGCGGTCACCGAGCCGCCCGGGGAGTTGATGTACAGCGAGATGTCCGCGTCTGGATCCTCTGCTGCCAGCAGCATCATCTGGGCACAGATCGCGTTGGCGTTGGAGTCACGCACTTCCGAACCGAGCCAGATGATCCGCTCTTTGAGCAGACGGTTGAAAATATGGTCGTCGAGACCCATTGCCCCACCGGCGTCGAGGCCGACGGGCGCTGTCATTTCGTGTGCGCTCACGTTTCACTCCTGTTGGTCTTTGGTTGGCTTGATATGGACTCTAACTGCTCATTGGTCGAATTTAGTCCGGCGGATCGCCTGTGTTCGCCATCAGCGTGATCGTTCATCCGATTCACCCGCGTCTCTAGGGAGTGAACGGGGTCGTTGAACCCTGAGCACCCAGGTGCGGGCTGCAGAATCAACGCAAAACGGTGGGCACGGAATATTCCGTGCCCACCGCTCACTGATTTCTCACCGCCGAGGCGGACCGAGGTCAGTTCGCTTTGTCGCCTTCGGTCACTGCATCGGGTTCGATGACGTCCTCAGAGTCGTCATCGCCCTCGGCCGACTCGTCAGATCCTTCGGCTGCTTCGTCTTCAGGTGGGGAGGTGAACTCCTCCATGTCGACGACATTGCCTTCGGTGTCCTTGACGACGGCTCCGGCGAGGGCGGCGGCCAGCGCCTTGCGGCGCGTGACCTCTCCGACCAGTGCGTTGACCTGTCCGGAGCTGTCGAGCATCTCCGCGAACTCGTTCGGGTTCATGCCGTACTGCTGTGAAGCGGAGATGAGGTATTCGATGAGCTCGGGCTGAGTCACCTCGACCTCTTCGGCTTCGGCGATCGCGTCGAGGATGAACTGGGTGCGCAGGTTGCGCTCGGTCTCCTCGGTGACCTCCTTGCGGTGCTCATCGTCGTCCAGGCGGCTCTCCGACTCGAGGTGACGCTCGACCTCGTCGGTGACGACCTTTTCAGGTACCGGCACTTCGAGAGTCTCGATCAGGGATTCGAGGACCTTGTCGCGTGCCTGCGCACCCTGGTCGGTCTCCTTCTGCTTGGCAGCCTGCTCACGCAGATCCGCACGCAGTTCATCAATGGTGTCGAATTCGCTGGCCAGCTGGGCGAAGTCATCATCGGCTTCTGGCAGTTCACGAACCTTGACGGCGCTGAGGGTGATCGACACTGTGCCGGTCTCACCGGCGTGCTCTCCACCTGCGAAGGTGGTTTCGAAGGTGGTGGTCTCGTCAGCCGACAGGCCGTCGAGAGCCTCGTCCATGCCATCGAGCATGGTTCCGGCACCGACCTGGTAGGAGATGTCGGACGCGGTGTCGATCTCTTCACCGTCGATGGTGGCAACGAGATCGAGGGTGACGAAGTCGTCCTTGGACGCGGGACGGTCCACCGAGCTCAGGGTTCCGAAGCGGGTACGCAGCTGCTCGAGTTCGGCATCCACGTCTTCCTCGGTGACCTCGATCGGGTCAACCTCGACATTGATGGTGTCGTAAGCGGGCAATGTGATCTCGGGCCGCACATCAACGTCGACCGTGAAGGTCAGGTCGCCGTCTTCGGTTCCGTCGAGACCGGGAACCTCAGAGATCTCTACCTCGGGCTGGCCCATCGGCTTGAGATCGTGCTCTTCGACAGACTCGCGGTAGAACCCGTCAAGACCGTTGTTGATGGCCTCCTGGATCACTGCAGGTCGACCGACGCGCTGATCGATGATGCGCGCAGGGACCTTGCCCTGGCGGAAGCCGGGGATGGTGACCTGGCCACCGATGGTCTTGTATGCCTCGTCGATGCTCGGCTTGAGTTCGGCGTATGGGACATCCACGCTGATCTTGACCCGCGTGGGGTCGAGTTGCTCGACGGAGCTCTTCACAGTGTGACCTTTCAATTTCGACAGTCATGCATATTCGGTCATCTGGTGACCTGGAGGGAGCGAAAGTCCACGATGAGATCGCGCACGTCCGCAAGACGCAGTCACCCATATTACGCGAAAGACGCAAGAAAACACGAAACAGAGGGGCCGCCGCCGCGCAAGAGTTCGCGAGGAGCGCAATCATTGCTGGTCGTGGTGGAAGCCATCCAACTGGATGCTGTCGGGCTCGCTGGATCGAACCTCCGCGCCGGCATTGTCGTTGGCCCTCGATAATTGAAACCGTAATCCCAGGAGCCTTCTTGCCGCTAACCCGGAGCAAGCGGGATCGTGAACCAAAAAACCGGCCGGACCATCTGGTCCGACCGGTAAGCGGAGGGGATGACGGGAATCGAACCCGCACCATCAGTTTGGAAGACTGAGGCTCTACCATTGAGCTACATCCCCGTGTTGCGTAAACGACTATAGTCGACATTCGCACCCGCCGCCAAATCGACTGAAGATGACCCGCGTCACACCCTCCGGTGAGGTCAGCGCCGACGGTTGTGAGCTGCATCCCATTCGGGAATACGGACCGAATCGATGTGCATCTCAGGCCGTGCATGTGGTTAGATTGTCTTCGTCGCGGGATGTGGCGCAGCTTGGTAGCGCATCTGTTTTGGGAACAGAGGGTCGCAGGTTCAAATCCTGTCATCCCGACACTTGTGAAGCCGCTGGGACTGAATGTCCGGGCGGCTTTCTTCATATTCACGACTCACCACGTCCCCATATCCGGGTGAACGAGAGTTTGGCGGGTTAGCGGGTTAGGGGCAGGCGTGTGTGTATACGGCCGGCGGCTCGGAGTCGGGTGATCCTGGTCAGACGTGCAAGTCGGGCGTGCAATGCGATTGTGCGGGAACAGAAGTTCGACCCAAGGCGCAGAAATCGACTTTCTCTTCCCGCACAATCAGGGCTATGACCCCGACCCTTCCGGGAACGACCAGAACGAGGGCCAGCGGCAAGAATCTGCGCACCCCGCGAGCCCCGTTCGCTCATATTTATGCCGCCGACCCACATTTTCCGTCTGTCCGGGGGACAATGGAAGGCCAGCCTCTGACGAACTGGTGAGGCCGAAAGGTGCGCCGCCGATGACGCTTCGAGACCACGACACCCGACTCCGAGACCACGACACCCCACTCCGACATGCTGCGGTCGCGGTCGCCCTGGCGCTGGCCCTCAGCGGTTGCAGCACCGATGCCGCCGATCCGCCCTCGGCAAGCCAGTCCGATCCCGCTTCCCAGAACAGCAACGCGTCCGGTGCCGAAACCAACCCCGGTGCCGAAACCGAACCCAGTGGTGAACCGGAGGTCGTGGCGCAGAATCTGGAGGCCCCCTGGTCGGTGGCCTTCTACGAAGACACTGCACTGGTGAGTGAACGAGACTCCGGGCGCATCCTCGAACTCAACGAAGAGCAGCCAGGGCAGGTCCGAGAGGTCACCACGGTTGCAGGTGTCTCCGCCTCGGGCGAGGGCGGCCTCCTGGGTCTCAGCGTCCGCGACGACAGTCTCTACGCATACTTCACTGCCGAATCTGATAATCGGATCCAGCGATTCCCACTCACGAAGGGTTCTGCCGGGGTCGAACTCGGCTCGCCGGAAACCATAGTCGACGGGATCGCCAAGGCTGGATTCCACAACGGTGGCCGACTGGCTTTCGGCCCGGACGGGATGCTCTATGCCACGGTCGGCGACGCCGGCGACCAGAGTGCCGCACAGGATCGTCAGTCGCTCTCGGGTTCGATCCTGCGGATGAAGCCTGATGGCAGCGTACCCGAGGACAATCCGTTCGACGATTCCCTCGTCTACTCCTATGGGCATCGCAATCCGCAGGGATTGGCCTGGGGCGAGGACGACACGATGTATGCCAGCGAGTTCGGCCAGGACACCTGGGATGAGCTCAACATCATCGAGGCCGGCGGCAACTACGGTTGGCCCGAGGTCGAAGGGATCTCCGAGGATGGCGCCGACGGGGATGACTTCATCGACCCGGTGCAGCAGTGGAGTCCCGACCAGGCCAGCCCGAGCGGAATCACCGTCACGGACGACACGATATTCATCGCCAATCTGCGAGGAGAGGTGCTGCGGACCGTGCCCTTAGCAGATGTCGCCAAGGCCGATGTTGCCTACACCGGAGAGTTCGGTCGCCTGCGTGATGTGGTCACGACTCCGAGTGGCGAGGTATGGATGCTGACGAACAACACGGACGGGCGCGGCGATCCGGCCGGCAGCGACGACCGGATCCTCCGCATTCCCTCTGATATCAGCGCCGACGAGTGACCTCAGCGCTGGAAGTCGATGACCTGCCGCACGACGGTTCCGTCTGCCAGAGCGTCGAAGGCTGCATTGATGTCATCGAGGCCGATGGTGTCCGAAACCAGTTCCTCGACCGGCAGCTTACCCTGACGCCAAAGGTCGGCGTAGACGGGAATATCACGGCTGGGCACCGCCGAACCCAGATACGAGCCGAGGACTGTGCGTGCTTCGGCCGTGAGCGTGACCGGGGTGATGTGTGATTGCGCGTCCGGTGCCGGCAGCCCCACGGTGACGGTCTTCCCACCGACTGCGGTCGCAGAGAACGCGGTCTCGAAGGCGCGTGGATGACCCACGCATTCGATGACGATCGGTGCCCGCCGCTGCCCCAGCTGTTCAGGCGTGTAGACCTCGGCCGCACCCAGTTCCTGTGCCCGGACCAGTTTGTCAGGATTCGCGTCGACGCCGATGACTCCCGCCGTCTCGATGGACAGCGCCGTGATCAGAGCGGCCATGCCGACTCCGCCCAAGCCCACGATCATGATTTCGTCCTCGGGCCCCGGAACTCCCGCGTTGAGGACCGCTCCCCCGCCTGTGAGCACCGCGCAGCCGAGCACGGCCGCGATCGACGCAGGAACGTCGGAAGCCACCGGAACGACCGAGGCGCGATTGAGCACAGCATGAGAAGCGAAGACCGACGCGCCGAGGTGGTGGAGCACCTCGGCGTCCGTGCTGTCGTGGAGTCGGACCTTGTGTCCGTCGAACGGCAGCGTACCGGCACCGTTCGTGGCACTGCCCGGAGTGCAAGGGAGTTTGCCGTCGGTGCGACAGTTCGCACATTCGCCGCAGCGAGGCAGAAACACGGTGACGACCTGATCGCCGATCTCGAGGTCGTCGACTCCCTCACCGAGCTGTTCGACCACTCCAGCGCCCTCGTGGCCGAGCAGCATCGGCAGGGGTCGCGGACGGTTTCCGTCGATCACGGACAGATCGGAGTGGCAGACACCCGCAGCACGCAGCCTGATGAGCACCTCTCCGGGGCCGGGCGCGTCGAGTTCGAGTTCTTCGATCGACATCGGCTGAGTCTTCGCATAAGGACGCCCGGCACCCTCGTCCCGAAGCACGGCACCACGGATCTTCACAGCGTCACCGTCGCAGTCACAGCGCCGACGGGCCTTCGGTCTCGTAGGCGTCCATGATTCGGATTCGACGTTCGTGCCGCTCTTCGCCGGAGAAGGGCTCCGCCAGGAAGGCATCGACGATGGCGATGGACTCAGCTTCGGTGTGCTGCCTGGCTCCCACCGAGACGATCTGGGCGTTGTTGTGGCCGCGTGCGAGCTTGGCGATCTCCGGGTTCCATGCCAGCGCCGTGCGCGCGCCTCTGACCATGTTCGCAGCGATCTGCTCGCCGTTGCCCGATCCGCCGATGACGACGCCCAGGGCCTCGACGCCCGCAGCCTGGTCATCGATGACGGCCTGAGCCGCTGCGATGCAGAATGCGGGATAGTCATCGAGTGCGTCGTATTCGAGCGCGCCGTGGTCGACGACCTCGTGACCCGATTCGCCGAGGTGGGTCTTGAGAACCTCTTTGAACTCGAATCCTGCGTGGTCGGTGCCGAGATGAACCTTCATCTGGTCTCTCCTTCGAAGTGTCCGGGCCGAAATGCCCGGCAATGAGCGAATGGTTTGTGCTGCAGGTGGTGTTGGTGGAGAGTCCAGGGACTCAGTCGAAGATCGGGTCCTGATCGCGCGTGCGTTTGAGTTCGAAGAATCCTGGTGTCGAGGCGACAGCGAGAACGCCGTCGAAGAGGCGACCCGCGTCCTCTCCTTTCGGGGCCGGAGTGACGACGGGGCCGAAGAAGGCGGTGCCGCCCACACGGCAGATGGGCGTGCCCACCTCGTCGCCGACAAGGGCCAGAGCCTCATCGTGTGATTCCTGCAACGCAGCGTCGTAGTCATCGCGTTCGCCGTACTTCATCAGATCAGCAGGCAGACCGACCTCATCCAGGGCCTCGGCGACGGCCTTGTCGAAGTCCTTCTCTCCGCCCGGATGGATCCGAGTGCCGATAGCGGTGTACAGGGGTTCGGCAATCTGATCGCCGTGCTCGGCGATGGCGGCGGTGACGATGCGCATCGGTGCGAGGGCGCGGTCCATCAGCTTCCGATAGTCGGCCGGGATGTCCTTATCCCGGTTGAGGATGTTCAGGCTCATGACATGGAACTTCACATCGACGTCACGGACCTTGGCGACCTCGAGGCCCCAGCGCGATGTCATCCACGCCCACGGGCAGGCCGTGTCGAACCACAGGTCAAGTGTCTCTCTGCTCAATTTCGCTCCTTATCAGCGTGTGCGCGGACACTGGAGAATCGCCCGCGCCGTCCGAGGCCAATTTATCAAGTCTTGCCGACGAAGAGGAATGCGTCCATGAAAGAATGGCGAAGTACACCCGGACCCGAAGCGGAGGTCACCTCAAAGTGCCCCAATACAACCTCACTCGCGAGGAAGCTCGCAGACGTTCATCCCTCGTCGACGTCTCGAGCTACGAGAACACCCTGATTCTCACAGGAAAGGGCGAGAGCTTCCGAGTTCGCTCCCGCATCCGCTTCACCGCAACGCCGGAGTCCACGACATTCATCGATGCCATCACCGCCAGCGTCGAACGCATCCGGCTCAACGGACTCGATCTCGAGGCCGCCGAGGTCGTTGCTCCATCTCGAATCACCCTGCCGGGGCTCGCCGCTGAGAACGAACTCATCATCGATGCCCACTTCTCCTATATGAACACCGGTGAGGGTCTGCACCGGTTCATCGATCCCATCGACGACGAGGTGTACCTCTACTCACAGTTCGAGGTTCCCGACGCCAGGCGCGTCTTCCCCGTGTTCGAACAGCCCGACCTCAAGGCTCCGTTCTCCTTCACCGTCGTCGCCCCTTCCCGCTGGACGGTCGTGTCGAACTCCCCCACCCCGACTCCCGGTGATCCCGGCGAAGTCTTCATCGAACTCGACGAAGCACCGGTCGACGACACCGCGGTGTGGCAGTTCGCCCCGACGACACCGATCTCGTCCTACATCACTGCGATCGTGGCCGGCCCGTACCGCAGCGTGCACTCCGAGCTGACATCCTCTGACGGCTCCCCCGTTCCCCTGGGGCTGTACTGCCGCGACTCCCTCTTCGAGCATCTTGATGCACAGAACCTGTTCGGCATCACCCGAGCCGGTTTCGAATTCTACGAACGTGAGTTCGGGGTGTCCTACCCGTTCGAGAAGTACGATCAGCTCTTCGTTCCCGAGTTCAACGCCGGTGCGATGGAGAACGCCGGTGCGGTGACCATTCTGGAGAACTACGTCTTCCGGTCCCGGCCCACCGAGGCACTTGTGGAGCGTCGCACGGTGACAGTGCTCCACGAACTGGCCCACATGTGGTTCGGGGATCTGGTCACCATGAAGTGGTGGAACGATCTGTGGCTCAACGAGTCCTTCGCCGAATTCATGTCGACGTTGGCCACCGCCGAGGCCACCGAATACTCAGACGCCTGGACGACGTTCGCCACGATTGAGAAGTCGTGGGCCTATCGTCAGGATCAGCTGCCGAGCACGCACCCGATCGTCGCGAGCATCGAAGACCTCGCCGATGTCGAGGTCAACTTCGACGGGATCACCTACGCCAAGGGCGCCTCGGTGCTCAAACAGCTCGTCGCGTGGGTCGGTCGCGAGGAGTTCTTCTCCGGCCTGAAACGCTATTTCGACAAGCATGCGTGGTCGAACACGGAGCTGCCCGACCTCCTCGACGAACTCGAGGCGACTAGCGGTCGCGACCTCGCCACGTGGTCGAAGCTGTGGCTTGAGGAGTCCGGTGTCAACCTCATCGAGGCCGAGCTCGACACCGAAACCGACAAGGACGCCGAGGTGGTGACCGAGCTGCGCGTGACCCAGAAGCCCTGGGTGATCGAGGGGCAGCCGGTTCCGTCTCTGCGTCCGCACCGTCTGTCCATCGGGTTCTATTCCGACAACGGCCAAGGCCGGCTCGTCCGCACTCACAGCTTCCCGCTCGACATCGATTCCGAGTCGACCGCCGTCGACGAGGCCCGAGGTCTGCCCAAACCCGAGGTCGTCATCGTCAACGACGAGGACCTGAGCTATGCGAAGGTCCGCTTCGATCACGAGAGTATGGACGTGGCTGCAACGCGACTGGGCGACTTCGATGATTCGCTGACCCAGCTGCTCGTCCTCGGCACCCTGTGGGACACGGTCAGGGATGGTCAGCGCCCGGCTCAGGACTACATCGCCACGGTCTTGGACAACGTCGCAGCCGTGACGCATTCCTCCGGTCTGCTCACACAGATGCGTCAGCTCGAGACCGCTGTCGGGGCCTTCCTGCCTCCCGCAGAACGGGCCGAGGCCCATACTGCCGTTGCCGACCGTTTCGCAGAGCTCCTCGACACGGTTCCTGGTGGAACTGACCAGGCATTTCAGTTCGTTCGCGGCTTCATCAAACACGCGACGAGCCAGGCGCAGATCGCGCAGCTGAAGTCCTGGCTGGACGCCGCCGAGGACACGATCCACGGAATCACCATCGACACCGATCTCAGCTGGGAGATCATCATCGCTCTGGCCGCACATGATGCGATCGACGACTCCGCGATCACGGACATGGCCACCACCGATCCGTCAGCGGCCGGTGTACGGCAGGCGGCGACGGCTCGCAGCGCAAGGCCCACCTCGGCGGCGAAGTCGAAGGCGTACAACAGGATCCTCGATGATGTCGAACTTCCGAATTCCGAGCTCGGTGCCCTGGCGCTGGGATTCGCGGCCGGGCTGCAGACGGAGACCGGTGAGATCCTCGCCTCACAGGCCCCCTTGCAGGATTTCTCCACCGAATACTTCCAGCGGGTCTCCGGCTGGTGGGAGACGCGGACCCTCGAGATGGCGCAGACCATGACTCTGCGGCTGTTTCCCCCGGTCAGCGCCCACACCGTCAAGGCAACCCGGGAATGGCTCAACGACCATCCCGCGGCTCCTAAGGGGTTGCTGCGGCTGATGCGTGAGAATCTCGCCGATGCCCAGAGAGCCCTACGTGCTCAGGAAGTGTCCAGCAGTTCCAAGGGCGCATTGACGTTCGCTCGTTAGGCTCGTGGCATCATGACTTTGCAAACACTGAATTCTGACCTGTTGTCCGCGCCCAAGCTGGATTGGGACTTCCTGCTCGACGCGCCGCTGAGAATCCTCATCATCATCGTTGGTGCCATCGTGCTCAACATTGTGATGCGACTCGTCATCCGACGTTTCTCCACTGCAGTGGCCAAGGGCACCGTCGGCAGTGCGAAGTCGGGCGAGAACAGCAAGTTCTCCAGCACCACCGCCGAATCACAGCGGACAGGCATCGAACCGACGGTCATCCGTGAACGCCGTGCGCAGCGCGCGAAGACCGTCGGCCGGATGCTCTCATCAGTAGCGACGATCATCATCAGCGTCATCGCCGTGCTCATGGTCCTCGACCAGATGAACTTCAACATCGCCCCGATTCTGGCCTCGGCGGGAATCGTCGGTGTGGCACTGGCCTTCGGCGCGCAGGAGCTCGTCAAGGACTACCTGTCCGGCTTCTTCATGGTCATCGAGGACCAGTACGGCATCGGTGACACCGTCGACGTCGGCGAGGCCGTCGGCGAAGTCGAGGACTTCGGCCTCCGCAAAACAGCGATCCGTGATCTCACTGGAACGCTGTGGCACGTGCGCAACGGTGAGATCATGCGAGTCGGAAACCTGTCACAGGGGTGGGCACGTGCAGTGCTGGAGATCCCGGTCAACTACACCACCTCGATGGACACCTACCGTGAGATCACTGAGGACGTGACGGCGGCCATGGCCAAGGACACTGATGTGGCCTCCGCCATGCTCGAGATCCCAGAGATCGCCGGCGTCCAGTCGATCTCGGCCGAATACAGGGTCATCCGCACGATGATCAAGACGAAGCCCAACCTGCAGTGGATGGTCGAACGCGCCTTCCGTGCCGAACTCACCAATGAGTTCGACAGGCGGGGCATCCAGGTTCCGATCGTTCAGGAGACGGTCCTGCGGACGCTCCCCCGGTCGACGGACTCGTCCGACTCCTCCGCAGACAGCAATGCCGACGAGCAGCCTCGGACCACGCCCACGACACCCCGCTACGCCGACCGTGGGCCCTCGCCTCTGCCCAGTGATGACGAGATCCGGTCGACCACGGATGATTCCGGAACCAATTCCGCAGACGGAGAGAGCTGAACGTGACGCAGACATCGAATGAGACCATCTTCGACGCCGTCGGTGGCCACCCCACCTTCACGCGACTCGTCGATGTCTTCTACGAAAACGTCGATCGGGACGAAGTCCTCATCGCCATGTACCCGGAGGGACACGACCTCACCGGTGCCAAGCACCGCCTGCAGATGTTCCTCGAACAGTACTTCGGCGGTCCGACGACCTACCAGGAGCAGCGTGGGCACCCGCGACTGCGGATGCGCCACTTCCCCTTCCCCGTCGACTTCGACGCTCGTGACCGGTGGTTGGCCAGCATGCGTGCCGCCCTTGATGATGTAGCGCTGCCGCCGCTCTACGACGAAATCTTCTGGGACTACTTCCAGCGCGCGGCCACGGCGATGGTCAACACCAACAGCAATCCGGTCTGAGCAGACACCTCTGATTCGTCACTTCTGACGGGACCGTCGGCGGCGGGGTCAACGGGCCCGGGTGAGCAGGTGCCCGCCCGGGGTCGCGATCCGCAGCCACCCGGAGGTTTCGAACAGCTCGTACTCCTCGGGCTGTCCTGCTGGGGCGGTTGCCGTCTCGGGCACGAAACGCAGCGCATCTGCAGCGAATGCGAGCCCGCCGGGCAGTTCAGTACCGCCGACTCCCGTCATCGGCTTCGACCACACACGCGAACGCAGCGCCTTCACCGCGTGTGAGCCCGCACCTTCCGGGGCCCCGTCGCTGATCTCGGCGACTCCCGCCTCGGCGGTGGAACGAATCACATCACCGGAGATTCTGTCGCGGGAAGTCCACTGTCCCTTCGGGGGCGCAATTCCGGTCCAGGACACCAGCACCGAATTGGGCGGCACCGGCAGTCGGGTGCCGTTCTCCGCTCTGGCGAAACGATCCTTGAGGTTAGCCAGAGGCACGACCTCATCGAGTCCGTCCTGCTCCGGGCCGCTCAGACGGAGCATGCGCATCGCGAGCACCAGCGGTGTGGAATCTCCGAGGCCATGGGGGTACAGGGGCGCAACGGTGACGACAAGCACTGTCGCGGACACGTGCAGACGCATGGCTCCGTCGGGATCGAGCCTGTGCGCCAACGAGGTGAACGCGGCCAGGTCCTTCATCGCCAGCGGATCGGCGATCTCAAGTTCGGTCATCGGCGGCCCCGCATCGGAACGGCAGGTCGAATGACGTCTTCCATTGTCAGTTTCTCCTTATTGCTCAGGCGTCGCGGGCGAGAGTTCTCTCTGTCCACGAAGACGATGACGGTCTCGGCCAGCGTATAGCCGACCGATCCATCGGGCTCGGCGATGACGTAGCCGATCGTCACGGACGCCGGCTTGACTTCACTGATGACCAGATCGATGGCGATGGGCCCAGCGCGGTAGGGAATCGGGCGGCGGTATTCGATCGCGTGCGAGGCCACGAGCAGTTCCGTCGTCTCCGAAGCCTCGGCGAAGACCGAAGGTATCGTGATTCCCGATACCGTATCCGCGATGCCCGACTGACCCGGTGTCGTGGGTGCGTCGGTGCTGTGCGTCGGTGAGCCGAGAGCCCGGACGCGGGCCTCTTCGAGCAGACGCAGCTGGGTGACGTTATTCACGTGGCCATAGGCATCCATGTCACCCCATCTCAGCTCCAGCAGTACTCGCGTGAATTCGTTCAGATGGGGATTCGTGGTGCCGATGTGCATATGTCCCATCATGCCACTTTCACCGTTGCGGCGACGGCCGCGATAGGATCGTGACCACACGTAGGACAATCATTGTCGTAGGCTGGAGGCCCATATGAGCGATGCGGAAGACACCACTGCCGAGGCGAACGTCGACACGCTGCGCAGAGTCCTGGAACTCGAGAGCCTAAGCTTCACCTCGGCGTCCCGAGAGAGTGACTACTTCATCGGGCAGAACCAGTACAAACCCGATGGGCGAGTCTTCGGCGGTCAGGTCGTGGCCCAGTCTGTGGTGGCTGCTGCTGCGACCCTGCCGGCGGACCGGCTCATCCACTCCCTTCACGGCTACTTCCTGCGCGCCGGCGATGTCAGCGAACCGATTGAATTCGGAGTCGAACGCCTGCGTGACGGACGCTCGTTCTCCGCCCGACGCGTCCACGCGTATCAGAAGAACGCGCCGATCCTGTCATTGATCGCCTCGTTCCAGGAGGAACAGGAGGGGTTCGAGCATGCCGAGGCCATGCCGGCCGGGCTGCCTGGCCCCCAGGAGTGCCCGGAACTGCGCGACATCCTGGCCGGCCAGGACTCTCCGCAGGTGACCGAATGGCTGAACAAACGCCCCTTCGAGATCCGTCCGGTGGAAGCATCGCTGTATCTCAACTCCACTGATGACCGACAGCGCGAGCAGCAGCACATATGGTTCCGTGCCAGCTCGCCGTTCGGTGATGACCCCGTGCTCAATGCCGCTGCTTTGGCCTACGCCAGCGACTTCAACCTGCTCGAGCCGGTTCTGCGCCGGCAGGGCCTGAGCTGGACGAGCCCGGGACTGAGGGTGGCCAGTCTGGACCATGCGATGTGGTGGCATCGCCGGGTCCGGGTCGATGAATGGATGCTCTACGTTCAGGAGTCCCCCGCGGCACAGGGCGGTCGCGGCCTCGGTTACGGTCGCATCTTCGCTCAGAGCGGGGAACTGCTGGCCACTGTCGCTCAGGAGGGCATGGTCCGCATCAAGGCGCCACAGTGAGCAAAGACACCGCGATGATTGAGATTCTCGGGACGATCCTGTCTCGCCTGGTCAATGTCGCGCTCTTCATAATCATCTCCATTGTGGCCTTGGCATTCCTCCGAGAGGCCATGGAGGTGAATCTGGCGGTGACTGCACTCATATCGATCGTCATCGGAGTCATCGGCACCGTTGCCGTCCGATATCTGATCAAGCTTCTCACGAGGGTCGGCGAGCTGTTCTCCTGACCGTCAGCAGCCCGAAAGCTGACCTATGCCAACAGATGATGCCCCGGTCGCGGACCGGGGCATCATCTGTTGGAACTCGGCTCTGTGTTCTGCATCGACTGCCCGCAGAGCACAGACCTCGATCAGTCGCGAGTGAGGCGACGGTGGGTCACGCGGTGGGGACGAGCCGCGTCTTCACCGAGTCGTTCGACCTTGTTCTCCTCATAGGACTCGAAGTTGCCTTCGAACCAGTACCATTTTGCAGGATCCTCTTCCGTGCCTTCCCACGCCAGGATGTGTGTCGCCACACGGTCGAGGAACCAACGGTCGTGCGAGACGACCACGGCGCAGCCGGGGAACTCGAGGAGTGCGTTCTCCAAGGAACCGAGTGTCTCGACGTCGAGGTCGTTGGTCGGCTCATCGAGCAGCAGCAGGTTTCCGCCCTGTTTGAGGGTCAGCGCCAGATTAAGACGGTTGCGCTCACCACCGGAGAGGACACCGGCCTTCTTCTGCTGGTCCGGTCCCTTGAAACCGAACGCGGAGACATATGCCCTGGAGGGCATCTCGACGTTACCCACCTGGATGAAGTCGAGTCCGTCCGAGACGACCTCCCAGAGGTTCTTGTTCGGGTCGATTCCGCCACGGGACTGATCGACGTAGGAGGTCTTGACGCTCTCGCCGATCTTGAGGTCTCCCCCGTCGAGTTCTTCGAGCCCGACGATGGACTTGAACAGAGTCGTCTTGCCGACACCGTTGGGTCCAATGACACCCACGATTCCGTTGCGCGGCAGGGAGAAGCTGAGACCATCGATGAGCAGACGATTGTCGTAGCCCTTCTGCAAGTCGGATGCCTCGATGACGATGTCACCGAGGCGAGGTCCGGCAGGGATCTGAATCTCTTCGAAGTCCAGTTTCTTGGTCTTCTCGGCTTCTGCTGCCATCTCCTCGTAGCGAGCCAGACGAGCCTTCGACTTCGTCTGCTTGGCCTTCGGATTCGATCGCACCCATTCGAGTTCGTCCTTGAGGCGCCTCGACAGCTTGGCGTCCTTCTTCCCCTGGACCTGCAGACGTTCCTGCTTCTTCTCGAGATACGTCGAGTAGTTGCCCTCATAGGGGTAGAGGTGTCCGCGGTCGATCTCGGCGATCCATTGGGCCACGTGATCGAGGAAGTACCTATCGTGAGTGATCGCGATGACGGCGCCCGGGTAGGACGTCAGGTGCTGTTCCAGCCACAGCACGGATTCCGCGTCGAGATGGTTGGTGGGCTCATCAAGCAGGAGCAGATCAGGCTTTTCCAGCAGCAGCTTGCACAATGCCACTCGACGACGCTCGCCGCCGGAGAGCACACTGACATCGGCATCTGGTGGGGGGCAGCGCAACGCGTCCATCGCCTGCTCGAGCTGGGAGTCGAGATCCCAGGCGTCAGCGGCATCGATAGCCTCCTGCAGCTTGCCCATCTCCTCCATGAGAGCGTCGAAGTCTGCATCTGGACTGGCCATCTCTTCGGAGATCGCGTTGAAACGGTCGAGTTTCGCTTTGATCTCGCCGACGCCTTCTTCGACGTTGCCGAGGACCGTCTTCTCCTCGTTCAGGGGTGGTTCCTGCAACAGGATGCCCACGCTGTAGCCGGGGCTGAGGCGAGCTTCACCGTTGGAGGGGTGTTCGAGCCCCGCCATGATCTTGAGAATTGTTGACTTACCGGCGCCGTTCGGACCGACCATGCCGATCTTCGCCCCGGGGTAGAAGGACATCGACACGTCATCCAGAATGACTTTGTCACCGTGCGCTTTGCGCGCCTTGTGCATGGTGTAAATGAATTCGGCCATAATAACTTCAGGCTATCGGTTAGGCACACCCAAGTGCCAATTGGGTCGCACTGTGAGAATCAGGCCTCAGCCGCCGCCCAGCGAGGGCGCTTCACCGGATGTAGAACCCTCCGCGGATTCGCCTGCAGACGAGGAACCTTCAGATGATTCGCCTTCCGACGAAGAGCTTCCGGACGTACTCCCCTCGGATGAAGACCCATCTGACGAGGTGCCTTCCGACGACGATTCCTCCGCTCCCCCGTCAGCTGATGACGGGCTCTCAGTGGGCCCGTCTTTGCCGTTGATGTCCTCACCGGGCATGTGGCCGGCGCCGTTTGAGTCGCCGTCCTCTTCACGTTTGTCGCCCTCGGGCGCCTTGACACCTTTCGGACGCTCGACCTCGCCGAGCAGACATGACCCGGTCGATTCGGTTGGCGGCATCAGCTCTGCCGTGGCCTTTCCCTTCCGAATCTCCCCGATGACGCAGCCCTTATCGGTCTTGACACCGAACATCTTCGCAGGAACGTCATTGCCCAACGGCGATTCATCGATCGTGGCTTCGAGCTGATCCGCTTCGTACCCGGCGTCGATCATGGTCGTGAAGAACTTCTTCGTCGACGGAACGGTGTCCTCGTTGCCGGTCAGCGGTTCGAGCGCGGAGACCACCTTGTCGACCTCAGCGGCCGGCGTCTCCGGAGTCCGAACCGGCGTGGGCTGAGAATCATCACCGCCGAATCCCAGCAGCGAACAGCCCGACAGAGCTAAGGTCAGAGCTCCGAGACTCAAGAAGGGAACGAGACGCATCAACAACCTCAGCAGATGGGAATGATTAACAGTCTCACCTTAGCCGATTGCGCGCAGATTCACGCCCAGAAACGACATGTTCGAGCGTTGACCAACACACGAATCCCTCCCATGGCGACGCCCGCGCCCGAGGACGGCCCGGATCAGAACGGAGCTGCTGCGCTGACCGTGTCACGTGCGATGGCATCAGCGACGTCTCCCGAGTCGCCCCCATCTTCGTGCGGGGCCTCATCTTCCTCGGCCCCATCCGCATCGCGCGCAGAGTCGGGGCTCGTCTCGCCGGAGATCTCCGGCGCGCCGCCCGCGACCTCACCGTCGAGTCCTGCCCAGCCTGAGTCACTGCCTGGCGCTGCCTGTTGCTGACCCTCCTGCTGCCGGTTGGCGCTGCTGGCCTTCTGGTAGTTCGCGGTCCCGTACCTGAGGTCCGGGCCGATATGTTCGGCCACCACTGTCGGAGCGATACCGCTCTTCTCCTCCGTCGACCATTCTCGGATCTTCAGAGTTCCCTGCACCACAACGAACATGCCTCGCTGCAGACTCATCGAGCAATTGCTGGCCAGGGGCCCGTAGCAGTCGACGCTGAACCACGAGGTCGTGTCGGCGGCATACTCTCCTGTCGTTTTGTCGAGTCGCCAATGGTTGACGGCCAGGCGGAAGGAAGCGCAGGCTCTGCCCGACGGCAACGTCCGGCTCTGCGGATCGGCGGCCAAAGTACCGCTGAGATTGATCGGAATGATGGACATTGTGCTGCCTCGTTTCTTGGGAGCGGCTCATGATGGTCCTGATGGATCACCCATCGGGGGCGACGCAGCCTGAATCGGCCGATCAGGTGAACCACCATTGAGCGCGCCCGGCAGAGACGGCGTCCAGGCATGAAAAATGCCCTGTGGACGGGCGTTGGCCGTCCACAGGGCATTTGCGCATGAGTCGGAGCTCATGTGCACAGAAGTGTCAGTGCAGGATTTCGTAGGCGCGCCGGTGCTCGTCGATCACAGCATTGACCGGTTCCAGATAAGAACTTTGGGCAACACTGCCGACGGCGTCGCGGAGCTTGCGATCGACTTCACCGGCAGCCTCGTCTGCTCCCTTGCTGCGCGCGGATTTGGCGATCATCGACGTCACAACAGATCCGATGATGCCCACCACCAGCAGCCCGATAGTCACGAACCAGCCCCACCCCGGGAGAGTTCCCGGGGCAAGGACGGTGAGAAGCGCAGCGGCGATGACGCCCAGCAGGCCGAGGATCGTGGCGACGAAGAAGACGATCTGCAGAATGTTGGCCACAGACCACCATCCTGGAGTCCGAGGCTTGATATCCACAGCGGTGACGGCCGAGTCGAGAGTTTCGGACAACTCAGTGGTACTGGCCTTCTCGGCTTCCGCGACGGCGCTCTGCCATGGTCTGGGCAGGGCAGACACGGACTCTGCGATGAGCTCATGCGCCATCAGGCGCACCTGAGAACTCTGCGCCTTGCTTGTCGCCGGAACCGAGGCGCGGATGAGCTCGTCCCGGCCCTGGCCGTGCTTAGCACCCAGGGGGTCGGGCGCATTTCTCTGCATCCATGCCAGCACCGGATAACCGGTCTTGCGGTAGCAACGGCGAATATAGTCATCGTGGACGGTCTGCGCGACAGCCTCGACGCCTGCGGCATCGGACATGGTCTCCACCAGGCGTGATGCGCCCGCGCTCTCGTCCGGTGCAGCTACGGGCTCGCCGAGTTCGCTCTGCAACCTCTTGGACATGGCCTGCATGTCTGCCAGGAGCCTCTCGGAAGCCGCCTGCTTGGAGTCGACCGTGTCGGCGAGGATCGACCTGACCTGAGGAATTCCCTCACGTGAGACCGCCGAGGTCATATGCACCTTGGTGTCGGTGAGTCCGTCCTCGACGAGCAGCTGCTGCAGGTGGTCGGTGGCGGCCTTCTGCTCTTCCTCGCTGAGTTTGTCGATCTGGTTGAGAACGACGACCATGTTCGAACTGTTCTCTGCCAGCTTCGCCAGGTATTCCGAATGCAGCGAGAAGTCTGCGTACTTCTGCGGATCAACGACCCAGAAGACGACGTCGACGAGTCCGACGAGTCGGTCCGACTCGACTCGGTGCTTGACCGCAGTCGAATCGTGGTCGGGCAGATCAAGCAGAATGAGGCCATGGAGCTTGCGCTGGTCGTCACCGTCGAGTGCCGATTCTCGCCACGTGCGACTGCGTTCGGGAACATGCAGCCAGTTGAGGATGTCTTTGCCGCCTTCGCCCCACACGCACGCGGTGGGACGTGAGGTGGTTGGGCGCCGGACACCGACTCTGGCAATGTCCAATCCGGCTACGGCATTGAACAGTGATGATTTACCGGAGCCGGTCGATCCGGCGAAGGCCACAACGGTGAACTCCTCGCCCAGGCCGAGGCGATCCTCGGCACGGTTGAGCAGGTTCTGCGCATCCGTGCGAACATCTGGACTCAGTTTGTCTGGCCCCAGATTCAGGGTCTGCCGGATTCCTTCGGCCCGACGCCTGATCTCGGACTGTGCAGGATCATTCACAATGCCACCTCAAGTCGATCACCGGAGGCGCGCAGAGCGCCCGATTGCCGCGCCGGTACCGCGGATAGTCGTAGTACGTTGTCAAAAGGCTCGCGGCAGCCGCCGACGATTCCTGCGGCCGTCGACAGGAACCGATCCCTGATCGATCCGATCAGGTTGACCGCTTCCTGCTCACCGAAGATCGTGCCCGCGAGGCTGAGGGCGACATTCGCATCATTGCGCGAGGCATGATCGTCGCCGTCCGTGTACTTCGGGTCCCAGAATGCCGCGTATTCGACGACAGCACACACACCGCCCACGCCGAACGAAAGAATCCTCGCCTTGGACTTCTTGCCCTGACCGATGTCTCGCACCAGCGCGTTCACCTCGTTCGACCATCCGCTGACTGCAGATTTGACCGAATCCTCCAGGTCCTTCGCGCTATGGTGCAGTTCGGGATGAGCATCCAACAGGGTCGCTCCGGCCGGATCTCGCACCCACTGAGCGCCGATCTCGTCGACGACGCCGATCGCCTGCTCTCGCAATGAGATCGCTGCACTGCGCAAAATCGCGATGTGCAGGGGCGAGGCGGCATCGTGTTTGCCGGTCACAGCGGAGGAGATCCTGTCGCGCATGCGTGCCATGGTGGGCTCCAACCCGCGGAAAAGCTGTCCTGTTCCCACGAAGTCCTGCCATCGTGCATTGACCTCTCCGTGCAGCACGCGACCATCGGAGAAGACTTCGGCCAGTCCCGCATCCGCTGCGTCGAACGTCTGTTCAAGGCTGAGCTGCAGACGATCGAAGGTCGACTCCTGCGACTCTGCGAAGTCGGCCAGGGACTTCACCTGCGCAGGCATTGCGCCGATCGAACCGGCGAGGGTGCGCTGCCGTATCCGCTCCTGTGAGCGGCCCTCCGAACTCACCTGGCTGATCCAGGACCGGATCGGATAGATCGCCGAATGCGGCAGCAGTCCGTCTTCCAATTCGAGTTCGGCCACTGCGAAGATCGGGGAATTCGCCAGTCCCGATTCGGACAGCAGACTAGAGAGATGGTGCCTGACCTCACGGTTCGCCTCCGGCGGTACCCGATCGAGCACGATGGCCACCGAGGTATTGCGGGCTGCGGCATCCTTGAGCAGCGCCCAGGGCGCGGCATCCGCGTAACGGTTGGCCGTGGTCACGAACAGCCACAGGTCCGCGCTCATCAGGATGCGGCGTGCCAGCTCGCGGTTCGTCTCGGCAATGGAATCGATGTCCGGGCAGTCGAGGATGGCTGTACCCGGCTCGACGTCGTCATCGGCGATGAGCACGACGGATGGGGTCGACGTCGCGGGGTCCGTACTCCTCGGCAGATCGGACAGGAAGGACTGCGATTCGAAGAACTTGGCGTCAGCGGGATTGTGGATCACGATCGGGTTGCCCGTCGTCGGCCTGCGCACCCCGGCCGGACTCACGGATCGCCCCACCAGAGAATTCACCAAAGTCGACTTCCCGGCACCGGTCGACCCGCCGACGGCGATCATAAAGGGCATCTGTGTCCGATTGATCCGCGGCAGAAGGTAGTCCGTCAGCTCTGAGGAGAGCTGACGGTGAAGCTCGCGACCGTCGGCGAAGTCATCGGTCTGCAGGGTGAAGCGGGTTTCTGAGACTCGCTTCGCGATATCGCTCAGCGCCCCTCCCACTGGTGGCGTCACGGCACTCTTGCTGTCTGTCATCACGCATCCACTCTCTACGTTTTCCCAGCTGTGCACCAATTGCCACGCCGTGTCGGGAGGTAATTGCTCGCTGTGGGGAAACGTCACAGGGCCAGTGGGGCCCTCAACCCACGAAAAGTACCCCCGGCGGGGCTCGAACCCGCGACCTACCGCTTAGAAGGCGGTTGCTCTATCCAACTGAGCTACGGAGGCTCAAATATCCTAACCGATGCCCGATCCAGAACAGAAAGCGGCCCTCGTCGGTGTTTCGGAGAATGGTCTCCGAAACACCGACGAGGGCCGTTGCAAAAAGGCAGTCACTCGAACCCCGCCGCATCACGGGGTGATCAGCGCATGAGTCAGTACTGGCGAGCGACACGCTCCAGCGACTTGCGCACGGTCACGAATGCGACCGTCACAAGTCCGATCAGCGCCAGGATGACTGCCACTGCTTCGATGGCGAAGGCGAAGTCGACTATGACCGGAAAGAATCCGGCAGCCATGAAACCAAGCAGGGCAACCATCGTCAGTGCGGTGGCTGTAGTGAAATACGTGGAACCATTCATTGTTCATCTCCTTCTTCCTTATCAAAAGAGTAAACCCGAATGAGACCTGCGTCACCCGAAAATGCCCGTCAATTTCATGAGCGACCAACTTACCGACCGGTACTGTCTCGGTCCTGGCCCGGTCTCGGTTCAGTTCCCACCGCGCGAGTCGATGGCCTGCTCCAGCCGCTCGAGTTTGCCATCGATCTCACCCGTGTACCCAGGACGAATGTCGGCCTTCAGCACCAACGCCACTCGTGGTCCGAACTCACCGACAACCTCGGTGGCGGCTTTGACCACGGCGAACACTTCGTCCCATTCGCCTTCGATCGTGGTGAACATCGAATCGGTTCGGTGCGGCAGCCCGGACCGTCGAACCACCTCGACAGCGGCAGCGACTGCATCGTGGACGGACGCGTCCGCATTGTCACCGCCGCTGGGGGCGATGGAGAATGCAACCAACATTCTGGTCTCCTCTCAGCTTGGTTTCAGTTCTGTCCGGGCACGGACACGATGAGCGAGTCACCCTGACCGCCCCCACCGCAGAGCGCAGCGACACCCGTGCCGCCACCTCGGCGCTGGAGCTCGAGCATCAGAGTCAGCACGATGCGCGCTCCGGATGCTCCGATCGGGTGACCGAGTGCTACCGCGCCGCCATTGACGTTGACCTTGTCAGGGTCAACGCCCAGATCCTTCGAGCTGGCGAGTCCGACTGCCGCGAAGGCTTCGTTGATCTCGTAGAGGTCGAAGGAATCAGCGGCAACTCCTTCCTTCTCAGCAGCCGCCTGGATTGCCTGTGAGGGCTGATGTTGGAGCGAGGAGTCCGGGCCTGCAGTCCACCCGTGCGACCGGATCTCAGCGAGGATCGGCGCGCCGAGGGCCTCGGCCTTCTCACGAGACATGACGACGACGGCGCATGCTCCATCGGAGATCTGCGAGGCGTTGCCGGCCGTG
This sequence comes from Brevibacterium picturae, assembly GCF_900105045.1. Lineage (GTDB taxonomy): Bacteria > Actinomycetota > Actinomycetes > Actinomycetales > Brevibacteriaceae > Brevibacterium > Brevibacterium picturae. The sequence continues at coordinate 52,681 of NZ_LT629739.1, forward strand.
ATCGTCCCGTCCTTGCGGAAGGCCGGACGCAGCTTGGCCATCGATTCCGGTGTGGTCTCGGCGCGCACGCCCTCATCAGTGGATACGGTGACGTCACCCTTGCGTCCGGCAATGGTGACGGCTTCGACCTCGTCGCCGAATGCGCCCGATTCCCACGCCTTGGCCGCGCGCTGATGCGATCGGGCGGCGAAGGCGTCCTGGTCCTCACGGGAGAATTCGAAGTCACCGGCGTTGGCTTCCTCGGTCAGACCGCCCATCGCCTGGTCGGTGAAGGCATCCCAGAGACCGTCGTAATCCATATGGTCCTTGACCACGACGTCACCGTACTTATAGCCCGAACGCGACTTCTCCAGCAGGTGGGGAGCCAGACTCATCGACTCCTGCCCTCCGGCGACCACAACGTCGTATTCCCCGGCCCGGACCAGCTGGGCAGCCTGTGTGATGGCGTTGATGCCTGACAGACAGAGTTTGTTCACGGTGACACCGGGCACTCGCATCGGGATGCCGGCTTCGACAGCGGCCTGCCTCGCCGGTCCCTGACCGAGCCCGGCCTGCAGAACCTGGCCCATGATGACGTACTCGACCTCCTCGCCCGTAATGCCCGCACGGCCGAGTGCGCCGGCAATCGCCTTGCCGCCCAGCTGCACAGCTGTCAGAGAGGACAGTCCTCCCTGCAGACGCCCGAACGGAGTGCGCGCACCCGCGACGATCACTGCTTCAGCCATATTTCCTCCTCAGGTATTCGAACCCCGTTCACGCACGGGGAAGTCGATAGAATGCTGTCTGCTCCAAGGGTAGTCCAGCTGTCTGTGGCCTCGGTCACGGGGTCAATGTCACATGCTGGGAGAACGGGTCCGGACTTGAGAATTCGCACCCAACACTCATGGTGCGTCCGTTACAGTAGGGGGTGGACGATTTGACCACATCCCTTGACACGACAGGAGTCCACTTCAGTGACGCCCACCGAAGAATTCCGCACAGCGATGCGCGGCTATGAAAAAAGTGAAGTTGATTCTCGCCTACAGCAGCTGCGCACCGAGGTCGAGTCCGTCCGAAAGGCCCTCTCCGATGCGCGTAGTCAGGTCATCAATGCCGATCGTGCGAAGCTTCAGATCGCCGGTGAACTCTCTGAGTCCAAAGCCCAGCTGAAGAAGGCCGCCAATGACAGCGCCGAGGCGGCAGGCCCTCCCGGAAGCCGCATCGATCATCTGCTCAAAATCGCAGAGTCACAGGCACGTGAGACCCTCTCGCAGGCGAATTCCGATGCCGAAACAATCCGCAACAAGGCGCGGGCCGAAGCGGCGTCTGCCCGCGCCCGCATGCACACGGAGAGCAACGACACTCTGTCCAACGCCCGTTCAGAGGCCGATGCGATCATCAGTTCGGCCGAGATGCGCGCAGACGAGACCGTGAAGGCCGCTGAGAAGCGTGCCGCCGAGCTCAAGGCCACTGCGGAGCGTGAGTACAACCAAGCCAAGGAAGCCAACGAAGCTGCCACGAAGGAGGCCCGCGAGAGCCTCGAACACGAGCTCGCAGCACTCAAGGCCACCTCGGAGAAGCAGGCTGCCGACGTTCGGGCCGAAGCCAAGACCCAGGCCGATGAGTCGATCAGCGCCGCTCAGGCGCAGGCCGATGAGCTGCTCGCCACGGCCAAGGCTCGTGATGAGGCGTCGACGAAGGCTGCCGACGAACTCGATGTCGAACTGGCCGGAAAGCGCCAGACGGCCGAAGCCGATCGCAAGAAGGCCTACGAGACGGCCCAGGTTGAGAACAAGAAGGTCATCGACGAGGCTCAGGCACGTGCGGCGAAGGCGGACACAGAAGCCAAGGAAGCAGCTGAGAGGGCCGAGACGACACGCTCGGACGCGGTGAAGAAGGCCGACGAGATCATTGCCGACGGCAAGACTCGCGCACAGTCCCTCATCAGCGAAGCCCGAGCGACGGCCGAGGCCACGATCGAGGAGTCGGCTGCCGAAGCCAAGCGGAACGTGGCATCGGCTCAGTCACAGGTCGACCTGTTGACCAAGCAGCGCAAGACGATCACGGCCCAGCTCGATCAGCTCCGTTCGCTGTTTGCCATGCCCGGTGTGATGGGCGGCGATTCCGTCGACCCGGACAAGGCCGAATCCGCATCCCACGCCACCGAACAGATCGCCGATGAGCAGGAGCTCACCGATCTTCTGGCAGAAGACCCCGAAGAGGCAGACGACGCTGAAGACGTCGCTGGCGACAATGCGGACGGCGGATCGACCAAGGCGAAGGCCGACGCTTCCGAGGAATCGGGCGCTCCGGCGGCTTCGGACAAGGACGCTGCCGCCGAGGCAACGCAGTCTGAGACCGACGAAGCCGTCTCAGCAGACGACAAGGACGAATCGGAGGAATCGGACCTGCCCAATGGAGCCACTGATGCCGACACGATAGCCATCGACGCTCAGGTGTCAGGAGCGAAGAACCAGAGTTCCAAGGCCACTCCGTCGAAGAACTCGCTGCGCTGAGGACTGCAGTCTTCACCAGCTCGCGCTATCGAGATGGGGCCAGTTCGCATTGAACTGGCCCCTTCTTGTGTCCCGATCTCACATGTGTCGATGCGAGTCACCGGAACCGCTGAAAACATCTCGTATGCCAGTGTCGGCGAGATTCCACCCCGACCTCCGTGCCATGATCGGCCGCCTGCCGCCAGGCGACGATGTGCGGCGTCGACGATGCCACGTTCTGTCCGCATCCGGGACAGACATAGACCTTGCCATGCGAATTGCCGGCGACATTCTGCACCGACCACGTCCCGTCGGGAAGATTTCGGCTTCTGCGCAGCCCATTGACGGAGTCGGAGAGCTCACGTGGGGCCTGCTGCCATTTGTTTTTGCGACGCGAGGAGGTAGATCGTGGCATCTGCCCATTCTCTCACGTAGGGTAAAGCGCGTGCGTCTCGTCATTGCTGAATGCTCCGTTGATTATGCTGGTCGTCTGACCGCCCATCTGCCCATGGCCACCCGTCTCATCATGCTCAAGGCCGACGGCTCGATCCTCATCCATTCGGATGGCGGGTCGTATAAGCCCTTGAACTGGATGACTCCCCCGTGCTCGATCAAGGTCACCGATCCGAGCCAGGAGCAGACTGCGGCCGGTCTGACCGAGATATGGACGGTGTCGCAGACCAAGACCGGTGACAAGCTCGTCATCTCGATCGCCGAGGTGATCGCTGATGACCAGCATGAGTTTGGGATCGATCCCGGACTGGTTAAGGACGGCGTGGAGGCTCACCTGCAGGAGCTGCTGGCCGAGCACATCGAAACCCTTGGAGACGGCTACAGCCTCGTCCGACGTGAATACATGACCGCCATCGGTCCCGTCGACATCCTCGCCCGGGACCACGGGCACACCTCCGTTGCCGTTGAGATCAAACGACGCGGCGACATCGACGGGGTGGAACAGCTGACCAGGTATCTGGAACTGATGAACCGCGACCCTCTGCTCACGCCCGTGCGGGGAGTGTTCGCCGCTCAGGAGATCAAACCGCAGGCCCGAACCTTGGCCGAAGACCGTGGTATCCGCTGTGTCGTCTTAGACTATGACGCGTTGCGGGGTATGGACGACCCTGACTCCCGGCTGTTCTGAGTCCGGCTCGAAACGCCCTATTCGAAGCTGAGGATGTCTGCCTTCTCAACACGTTCGATATTGGCGCCGAGACTGCGCAGATTCGTCACGAAATTCTCGTAGCCGCGCTCGATGTGGTCGACACCGGAGACTTCTGTGACCCCGGCCGCTCGCAGGCCCGCCATCACGAGTCCGGCACCGGCGCGGATATCGGAGGCTTCCACCTCGGCGCCGGAGAGACTGTCGCTGCCGGTGATCAGAGCATGGTTGCCGTCGACTCGCACCTTCGCACCCAGCCGGGCGATCTCCTGGACGAATCGCCAGCGGGCTTCGAACAGGTTCTCCGACAGCAGACCGACTCCGTCAGAGACCGAGTTCAAGGCGATGACGAACGGCTGCAGATCCGTGGGGAAGCCGGGAAACGGCATCGTCGCGACACGAATCGCGTGCGGCCGTTCTGCACCGATGACACGGAAGCCTCCCCCGCGCGTGCCGTCGCCCAGCTCGATCTCGCCGAGGTCGTCGACCGTGGCACCGGAGTCGCGCAGCTTGATCGCAATGTTGGGCAGCAGCTCCAGGCCGACGCCTTTGACTCTCACATCGCCACCGGAGAGTGCGGCGCCGAAGGCATAGGTTCCTGCCACGATCCGGTCCCCCACCGTACGATGGTCGACGGGACGGAGCTCCTCGACCCCGGTGATCGTGATGTCGGCCGTGCCGATTCCACTGATCTGGGCACCCATGTTCACGAGCATTGTGCAGATATCGACGATTTCCGGCTCCTTGGCCGCATTCGAAATCGTCGTCACGCCGTGGGCGAGCGTTGCCGCCATGACGAGATTCTCCGTCGCGCCGACGGAAGGAAATTCGAGAACGATCTCGGTCCCACGAAGCCCGCCGGGTGCTTCGGCGACGAAGTAGCCGTGGTCGAGATGCACCGTTGCACCGAGGGATTCGAGGCCCGCCTGATGCATATCGAGGCCGCGGGAGCCGATTGCGTCGCCTCCGGGCAGTGCGACGTGCGCCGAACGCATCCGTGCGGTCAGGGGGCCGAGGACCGAGATGGATGCCCGCATTGCGCGCACCAGTTCATAGTCGGCCTGGATGCCGACTTCAGCGGGAACGTCGATGCTGACGGTGCCGCGGTCGGCATCGTAGTCGACGCCGCAGCCCAGCCGCATGAGCAGCTGAGTCATGATTCGCACGTCAAGGATCGCGGGCACGTTGGTGATCGTTGTCCGGCCAACGGCCAGCAGGCTGGCTGCCATGAGTTTGAGGACGCTGTTCTTCGCTCCCCTGATGTCGACTTCGCCCAGCAGCCGACTCGGACCGGTCAAGCGAAAGACATCCATCAGGTGAACCTTCCCATCGTCGGGTTGAATCCAGGCGGCGATGATTCCAACCAGGAGGCCATTGTCGACAGTGACTCGGTGTCCATGGCCAGTGATACGGAACGGGGGCGGCCGTCGGCCTTCCCGTAGGAGCAGTCCACCACCACTGCGTCAGGCAGCACGGAGTACTGTTCCCCGGACGTGGGTTTGCGGCGGACGAGAATATCGAGATCGGCGCGCGGCAGACGAACTGCGGCACGCCGAGTCAGGGCGAAGACGGGGTACCAGTCCAGAGATGCCACTGAGAACACTGCTACACCCAAACGCCAACGTGGGCGAGAAGCGGATTCCTCGCCCACGTTGATGGAGCAGTCAAAAGCACCGGACAGCTTCGAAATCGACCTGCGTCGAATCGTCACCACAACGATCAGCGCAAGGGCGAGTCCCACTAACGAGAGCAGAACGATCAGCAGGACGGAAGGGTTCACGGTTGCCAGTGTAATTGACGGATCAGAGAAGTTCGGCCTGATCAGCGGCGATGATGACGCGATTATTCTCGACTGAGAGGAATCCGCCATCGGCCTGGACCCGGATGGTCTCCTCATTGCTCGTGAGAATACGTGCTTCACCATCGGCTACAACACCCAGGACAGGCTCGTGGCCTGGGAGTATGCCGATCTCACCGTCCGAGGTACGGGCGATGACGCGCTTGGCCTCACCGACCCATACCTGCCGGTCGGCTGCTACGACGTTCACATCGAGGACAGCCATGGTTTACTTCTGCATCTCTTCGTAGTTGCGCATGACGTCGTCAAGCCCACCCACGTTGTAGAAAGCCTGTTCCGGAATGTGATCGACCTCGCCCGAGCAGAGCTTCGAGAACCCTTCGATGGTGTCGGCCAGCGGAACGGTCGAGCCGGGCACCTGGGTGAACTTCTCAGCGGTGTAGGTGTTCTGTGACAGGAACTGCTCGATGCGACGGGCACGGTGCACGACGAGCTTGTCCTCTTCACCGAGTTCATCGACGCCGAGGATGGCGATGATGTCCTGCAGCTCCTTGTTCTTCTGCAGAATCGCCTTGACCTCATTGGCCACGCGGTAGTGCTCGTCACCGACGATCAGCGGATCGAGGATGCGCGAGGTCGAGGTCAACGGGTCGATGGCCGGGTAGAGACCACGCGAAGCGATGTCACGGTTGAGCTCGGTCGTCGCGTCCAGGTGAGCGAACGTCGTGGCGGGTGCCGGGTCGGTGTAGTCATCGGCGGGAACGTAGATCGCCTGCATCGACGTGATCGAGTGACCACGCGTCGAGGTGATGCGCTCCTGCAGAAGTCCCATCTCGTCAGCCAGGTTGGGCTGGTAGCCCACGGCCGATGGCATGCGGCCCAGCAGGGTCGAGACCTCGGAGCCGGCCTGCGTGAAACGGAAGATGTTGTCGATGAACAGCAGCACGTCCTGGTTCTGGACATCGCGGAAGTACTCCGCCATGGTCAGTGCCGACAGCGCGACGCGCAGACGGGTGCCTGGCGGCTCGTCCATCTGGCCGAAGACCAGGGCGGTGTCCTTGAACACGCCGGCTTCGTCCATCTCCATGATGAGGTCGTTGCCCTCACGGGTGCGCTCACCCACACCGGCGAACACCGAGGTGCCGCTGTGGTTGTGCGCGATGCGGAAGATCATCTCCTGGATGAGGACGGTCTTGCCGACGCCCGCACCACCGAAGAGGCCGATCTTTCCACCCTGGACATACGGGGTGAGGAGGTCGATGCTCTTGATCCCGACCTCGAGCATCTCGGTCTTCGACTCGAGTTCGTCGAAGGCGGGCGCGGGGCGGTGGATCGGCCAGCGCTCACCGATCTCGAGCTGTTCGCCGTCCTCGAGGTTGAGGCAGTCGCCGGTGACGTTCCACACATGGTTCTTGGTCACGTCGCCGACCGGAACGGTGATCGGAGCGCCGGAGTCGACGACCTCCTGGCCGCGGACCAGTCCATCGGTGGGCTGCAGGGACACGGCACGCACGATGCCGTTGCCCAGGTGCAGTGCAGTCTCGAAGGTGAGCTTGCGCGTACCTTCGGAGAGTTCCACCGACGTGGACAGGGAGTTGTAGATCGCTGGCACGGAGTCGAGCGGAAACTCGATGTCGACAACCGGGCCAATGACTCGGGAAATCCGGCCGAGGGCTGTGCCCTGCGCCGGGGAGGTATCCGTAGCTGTGGCAGTCATGGTCTCTTTCTTCTCTGCTCTCGCCGGTCAGTCGCCGGCTGATGATGCCGCGAGGGCATCGGCCCCACCGACGATCTCGGTGAGTTCCTGGGTGATTTCCGCCTGGCGAGCCGTGTTGGCCAACCGGGTATAGGTCTTGATGAGATCATCCGCATTTTCGGTCGCGGTGTGCATCGCAGCCTGACGCGAAGCCTGTTCGGATGCCGAAGCGCTCAACAGCGCGGACAGGATCCGCGAGTCGATGTAGCGCGGCAGCAATGAGTCCAAGACGGCCTCGGCACTGGGTTCGAACTCGTAGAGAGGGAACGCCGCCGAGTCCTTCGCCGATTCGGACGCCCCGCCGGAGGCGATTTCGTCCGCGTCAACGACCTCCAGCGGAAGCAATCGCCGGTATTCCGGATCGTGCTTGACGCTGGAGACGAACTTCGTGAACACAATGTAGATCTCATCCACACCGTTCTCCGCGGATTCGGCATTGAAGCTCTGCAAGAGGGCCTCGCCGATCTCCCGAGCGTTCTCAGGAGTCGGCATCTCGGAGATGCCGGTCCAGGACTGTTCGATCTCACGGTCCCGGAAGGTGTAGTAGTTCTCAGCCTTACCGCCGACGGTGAAGAGCGCAACGTCCTTGCCCTCGCTGCGCAGTAGCCGATTGAGTTCCTCGGCTTCGCGCAGCAGGTTCGCCGAGTAGGCACCGGCGAATCCACGGTCCGGGCCGACCACCAGCACTGCTGCACGGGTGACAGACTCAGGCTCGGTCGTCAACACGTGGTCGACGTTGGACTCACTTGCCACCGCCGAGACCGCACGGGTCAGAGCGTTGGCGTAAGGGCTGGCAGACTGCGAACGTACAATGGCCTTCTGAATCCGTGAAGCAGCGATGAGCTCCATGGCCTTGAAGATCTTCCTCAAGGACGAAGTGGAGCGGATCTTCTGCTTGAAGACCCTCTGCTGGGCTCCCATCAGTTCTTCCTTTCGCTGTTACGGATCAGATTCAACGCTTCTGCCGAACGATCTGCTCCTGCTCGACCTCATCGGAGGAGGCGGTGGCAGTGTCTTCGCTGCCGGCATTGGATCCGCTGGAGTCAGAGCTGACGAAGTTCCTGGCGAACTCGGCCACGGCGCTGTCCAGCTCTGCCGAGGTGTCATCGTCGAGCTTGAGCGTCTCACGAATTGTCGTGAAGACGCCGGTCTTGCGCTCGATGTGATCATGGAGCTCGGTTTCGAACTTGAGCACGTCGGAAACGGGAATCTCATCCAGATAGCCATGAGTACCGGCGAAGATCGACACGGTCTGCTTCTCGAAGGGCATCGGTGTGAACTGAGACTGCTTGAGCAGCTCGGTCAGGCGTGCACCACGAGCGAGGTCGCGCTTGGTCGTTTCGTCGAGGTCGGAGGCGAACATCGCGAACGCCTCGAGAGAACGATACTGGGCCAGAGAGATCTTCAAGGTGCCGGAGACACTCTTGAGTGCCTTCGTCTGTGCAGCACCGCCGACTCGGGACACGGACACACCGACGTCGACAGCTGGACGCTGGCCTGCGTTGAAGAGGTCCGACTGCAGGAATATCTGACCGTCGGTGATCGAGATCACGTTGGTCGGAATGAACGCACCGACGTCGTTCGCCTTGGTCTCGATGATCGGCAATCCGGTCATCGAACCGCCGCCGAACTCATCGGAGAGCTTCGCGCAACGCTCCAGCAGGCGCGAGTGCAGGTAGAAGACGTCACCAGGGAAGGCCTCACGGCCCGGCGGACGACGCAGCAGAAGGGAGACTGCACGGTATGCCTCTGCCTGCTTCGAGAGATCATCGAACACGATGAGGACGTGCTTGCCGTCGTACATCCAGTGCTGGCCGATTGCCGAACCTGAGTACGGGGCGAGGTATTTGAAGCCTGCAGGGTCAGAAGCGGGAGAGGACACGATCGTGGTGTATTCCAGCGCGCCCGCTTCTTCGAGCGAACGGCGGACACCGGCGATGGTCGAACCCTTCTGGCCGACGGCGACGTAGATGCAGCGCACCTGCTGCTTCGGATCGCCCGTCTCCCAGTTGGCCTTCTGGTTGATGATCGTGTCGATCGCCAGAGCGGTCTTACCCGTCTTGCGGTCGCCGATGACGAGCTGACGCTGACCACGGCCAACCGGGATCATCGCGTCGATGCTCTTGTAGCCGGTCTGAAGAGGCTCGCGCACCTCCTGGCGATCCATCACACCTGCGGCCTGGAGCTCGAGCTCGCGCTGACCGACGGTCTCGATATCGCCGAGGCCGTCGACCGGCTGACCCAGAGGATCGACCACGCGACCGAGGTATCCGTCACCGACGGGAATGGAGAGAACCTCACCGGTCCGGTAGACGTTCTGCTCCTCCGCGATCCCGGAGAACTCTCCGAGGACGACAACGCCGATCTCGCGCTCGTCCAGGTTCTGTGCCAAGCCCAAAGTGCCGTCTTCGAACCGGAGGAGTTCGTTGGCCATGGTGCCGGGCAGACCCGAAACGTGGGCAATTCCGTCACCAGCGGTGACGACCTTGCCGACTTCGGACTTTACCGAGCTCTCGGGGTTGTACGAGTCAACGAACTTCCCAAGAGCGTCCCGGATTTCCTCCGGGCGAATTGTCAGTTCCGCCATCTGGTTTCCCTGCTTCCTTTACTCAAAACTTGTGTCCGACGACCGGTGGGCCGCCTGTGCTGCCGGACTGGCCGGCCCCTCGATTTACTTAGCGAGCTTACGCTGCACTTCGGCCAGACGATCAGCCACTGTGGAGCTCATCATCTCGTCGCCGACCTGGACCCGGACTCCCCCGACAACTGCGGGATCGACTTGCACGTTGAGGACGAGCTCACGTCCGTAGCTGGCAGCCAGAGCGGCGCCGAGCTTCTGGGTCTGGGCTTCGCTCAGCGGCTTGGCGACGGTCACATCGGCAACGGAACGCTGCTGTCGTGCGGCGAGGATATCGCTGTACTGATCCAGAGCCACCGCCACGTGGAGTCCACGCGGGTAGAGCGCCGCCTGCTCGATCAGCGTGATGGTGTCGGCCTGAGCCTTACCTGCCAGCAAGTCTGCGATGAGCGCACGTTTCGTCTCTGCCGACGCATCGGAATCCAAGGCGCGCGACAGCTCATGCTCGCTTTCGCACAGACGGGCGAAGCGGAAGACCTCTTCTTCCACCTGTCCGAGTTGACCATTCGCCTGAGCAGCGGCAGCAATTGCTGTCACTCCCACAACTTCAAGGCTGGTCACCAAGTCCTGAGTTCTGGCCCAACGCTGGCTCACGGCCAGTTCACTCAGACGCAGAACAGTTTCGGTGGTCCGAGTCGAGAACAGAGTCCGCAGCAGCTGCTGCTTCTTCTCGGCTGACTCGGACGAGTCGGCCAAGGCCTTACGCAGCGTCACGTTCTCGGCGAGAACCGCAACGATTGCAAGCTCGCCCGTACCGATTTCTCGCGCGTCGCCACGGGAGATCTCAACATTGGCGGCTTCAAGTACGGCCTGCAGGGACAATCTGCTCGACTGGAGCATCACGCCCCCTTGACCGGCTGTGCCGAAGACTGTGACTCGAGATCGGAGATGAAACGGTCGACCACGTTGGCAGAACGCTGATCATCGGTGAGAGATTCGCCGACGATGCGCGATGCCAAATCAGTGGCGAGCGTTCCGACTTCCGAGCGCAGCGACACCATGGCGGACTGACGCTCGGCTTCGATCTGGGTCTGAGCCTGAGCCACGATGCGCTCGGACTCGGAATGAGCCTGTGTCTTCATATTGGCGATGATCTGGGCGCCTTCTTCCTGAGCCTCGGCGCGCAGTCGTGCAGCTTCTGCACGACCGTCGGCGAGCTGCTTCTGATACTCAGCCAGAGCCTGATCGGCTTCGGCCTGCACCTTCTCGGCCTTCTCAATTCCACCCTGAATGCGCTGGGCGCGCTCGTCAAGGGTCTTGTTGAAGGCCGGGAGGACGTACTTCCAGACAACCAGGAAGACGATCAGCAGACAGATGGCACTCCAGATGATGTCGTACCAGGCCGGGAGAAGCGGGTTCTCAGCCGAGGCAAGAATGTGTACCGGAGTCATCGATTAGTCCTCTTCGTGATCAGGGCAGGAAGAACGGGGTGGCGATGCCGATCAGGGCCAGGGCCTCGATCAGCGCGATGCCGAGGAACATGTTTCCGCGCAGTGCGCCGGCCATTTCAGGCTGACGTGCGGTTCCCTCGATGGTCTTGCCGATGACGATACCGACACCGACACCGGGGCCGATAGCGGCGAGGCCGTATCCGATAGTGCTGACACTGCCGGAGACTTCAGCGAGCATATCCATTGAATGCTTTTCCTTTCATAAAGAAGCCGGGTGGTTGGCCCGACCGTGCAACTCGTGAGTTACGGTTCTGGGTGTTAAATCAGTGGTCGTCTGAGATGGCGGCGTTGATGTAAACGCAGGACAGCAACGCGAAGATGTAAGCCTGAAGGACGACGATCAGCATCTCGAGGATGAAGACGAAGAATCCGCCGGCGAAGGTGATGATCGAAAAGAACTGGAATCCGTTCGCAGCGTCGATGAGGAAGAAGCTGGTTGCGGAGAAGCAGAGTACAAGGAGGAGGTGGCCGACCATCATGTTCGCGAAGAGTCGGATCGCCAGTGTGAACGGCTGTGTGACGAACTTCGTGATGAACTCGATCGGGATGAGCAGAATGTGCATCGGCCATGGGACACCGGGCAGGATGAGCGAATCCTTGAGGTATCCGCCGAGTCCCTTCTCAGCGATGCCGGCCCAGTGGTAAGTGACGTAGACCGTCAGCGTTAGGACGATCGGGAGCCCGATGACGCCGGTGCCCGGCATATTGAGGAAGGGGATGAGCTTCGTGACGTTCCAGAACAGAATGCCGAAGAAGATCGCAACGATCAGCGGCATGAACTTCTTCGCCTTTTCCTTGCCCATGGTGTCCTCGGCAATGCCGACGGTGACGAATTCCATGGCCAGCTCCATGCTGGATTGGAAGCGACTGGGAACGAGTTTCATCCTCTTCGCCCAGACTGCGAGCAGAACGACGACTGCCACGGTAGCAATGACGCGAATGAGCATCACCCGGTTCATTTCAAAGGGAGTACCTTCGAAGAGGAACGCGGCGGGGAAGAACTCCGCCATGGACGGGGCGTGATAACCACCTTCAGCGGCTTGGATCATTGCGTTCGCAGCGTTGAGTGTTCCCACGTTTCCTTAACTCTCCCATGGTCAAAAGCCTTGATGGCCTGGCCTTATCCACGCATGACCTGCGTGGCATTAGGTTCAGGAGCGACATGGAGCGACAAATGGCTCCAGCACCGCAACAACTCTACCAATTGTAGAGAGCTGCCGGCAAATTCATCACCTTTGACTGTACATCTTTTGGCAGCGGTTTTCGTGCTGGTCGCGCACGTCTATTTCGCCTCGGGATCGACGTAGGGCACGCGCCCCTTGACCACGGTCAGGGCTTCAACCAGCGAGGATCCGATCACAGCGGCGACAATCGTGAAGAATGCCACAGTTCCGTCCAGCCAGGTTGCGTCTTTGAGGCGCCAGATGACGATCATGAAGACGAAGGCTTTGAAGAGAAAGCCCATGCCCAAGAATCCGGCGATCGCTGTCAGCCCCATGTTGCGGCCCGCATACATGATAACCAGAGTGATGATGATGAAGACCGCGGCCAGTCCCCCGCCCACGGCACCGCCGTTGAGGCCCTGCGTTCCGGCGGCCAGGTAGCCTATGCCCATTCCGAGCACAGCGACCGCGACGACCAGAATGATGCCGCGGACAAGCATGGTCTTCCAGACTCTGGTCCACGCTGCCTGAACGTAGGTTTCCTGACGGGCAGACTCGTCGGTCATGAGATTTCCTCTCTGGCTTTCTGTCGGACCCGAAGTGGGTAGAAGGTGAAGATCAGGGTGATGGCGAACAGCCCGCCGACGATGCAGACCACGTAGATCCAGGGCATCAGCAGCAGCATGACGGACCCGAACGCGATGAGCGCGGTCCACGTGTAGAGGATGAGCACCGCCCGTGCATGCGAATGTCCCAGGCTGAGCATTCGGTGGTGGAGATGTTTCGCGTCTGCGGAGAACGGAGATTGACCGGCCATGAGCCGGCGGACGACTGCCAGTCCCAGATCGAGCAGCGGTAGGAACATCACCGCGATCGGCAGAATGATGGGCAGGAAGGTCGCGAATGCTCGTTCTTCGCCGATCAGCGCTGGGTCGACCTGTCCGGTCACGCGGATCGTGGAAGCGGCGAGCAGCAGGCCGATCAGCATCGAGCCGGAGTCGCCCATGAAGATCCGTGCCGGGTTGAAATTGTGCGGCAGGAATCCGACGCAGGCACCGACGAGAATCGCGGTGATCAGCGACGCGAGGTTCGCATACGAATCGGGTGAGGCATCGCGGGCCAACCCGTATGAGTAGATGAAGAACGCACTGCCGCCGATCGCGACCACTCCAGCCGCCAGTCCGTCGAGACCGTCGACGAAGTTCACGGCGTTGATCGTCACCAGGACCACCAGAATGGTGATGATGATCGACATCCTCGGCGACCCGATGATGACTCCGCCGAATGGGATCGACAGCAGGGCCACACCGTTGATCGCCATGAAGCCGGCAGCCAGCGCCTGCCCGGCGAGCTTGGTGATCCAGTGGAGGTCCCAGATGTCGTCGATGATGCCGAGTACGCACAGTACGGTGGCGGCGCCGGCGATGCCGATGATGGGGGCCGTATCGACGAAGATCCTCTGCAGGAACGGCGTCTGTGAGGCAAAGGCGAGGGCGACGATCACCGCGCCGAACATGGCGACTCCGCCCAACCTCGGCGTCGGAACGGAATGGACATCCCGTTCGCGCAGGGGCGAGAAGATGAGGCCGCGTTCGGCCACCCGCTTGACCATCGGGGTCAACAGGTAGGCCACGAGGGCCGATATGATGAGGATGAAGAGGTAGGCGCGCACTCAGCCGTCCAGGTCGAGGATGTCTGGGACGGTCTCGCGCAGTTCGGCCACCGTTACCGGCCCCTCGCGCACGATTCGCGGGACGTCCCCGGTGAGGTCGATGATCGTCGAGGATGATCCCGACGTCCGCGCTCCCCCGTCGACGTAGATGTCGACGTCATCGCCCAACATCTCCATTGCCTCGTCCGCCGAGGTGGCCGCGGGCTGTCCGGATATGTTGGCACTCGATACGGCCAGTGGGCCGGTTCGGCCCAGCAGTGCGAGAGCGTATTCGTCATCGGGCATGCGCACCGCGACTGTGCCGTGAGTGTCACCGAGGTCCCAGTCCAAGGACGGCTGAGCATTCGCGATGATCGTCAACGGTCCGGGCCAGAAGCGGGCGGTCAGCGCCAGCATCGTCTCATTGACCCCGTCGACGAGGCCGAACACGGTTTCCGCACGCGGCACGAGGACAGGCGGCGGCATGTCGCGTCCACGTCCCTTCGCTGCGAGAAGAGCGGATACCGCGGAGGCGCTGAACGCGTCTGCGGCGATCCCGTACACGGTGTCTGTGGGTATGACGAGCAGATTGCCCGTCTCACTGACCCTGGCGCATTCGTCAAGGACAAGATCACGGATGTCGCTTTGGGTGACGTCGAATCGTCTCGACACGAATTCTCCGTTTCGAATCGTGGTTGTCAGTGGCCGGAACCGGGCTGTCCATGGTCACGGGTCGACCTCGCCGACACGATGAGCCACCGTGTAGCGGTCGCGTCCAGTGTAGTCCGGGTAGGTGCCGGGGTGTCTGAGACTGGCCGTCGACATGATGAGTTCACAGGCTGCGCGGCCCTGTTCCTCGGAATGTTCCATGATGAAAAACCCGCCGGGACGCAGCAGCTTCTCGGCCTGCAGCATGATGAGTGCCGGGACCTCAAGGCCGGTCGAACCTCCGTAGAGTGCGGCCGACGGATCGTGTTCGCGCACCTCGGGGTCGCGGGGAACAGCCTCATCGGGGACGTAGGGAGGGTTGGTCACGACGACATCGGCGCTGCCCCACAGCTCGGGACTGTCATCGGCGAATGTCGTCGCGTCGCCGGAGATCAGATCGACGACGGAGCCGGAGAGGTTCACCGCCGCTAGGTTCTTCAGCGACCAGTCGAGGGCCTCGGTTTCACGCTCGACGCCGATGATGCGAAGTTGCGGATATTCGGTGGCCAGGGACAACGTGATCGCGCCCGAACCCGAGCACAGATCGATGACGAAGGGCACGTGTGTGTTCTGCTGCCGCTCCAGCTCTTCGAGGATCTCTGTGACAAGCAGTTCGGTCTCGGGCCGTGGAACGAAGACACCGGGCCCGACCTGCAGTTCGAGGTGGCGGAAGGGCGCCGAACCGATGAGGTGCTGGAGGGGAACGCGCAGACGTCTCCGCTCGATCAGCTCAGCGAAGACCTC
Organism: Brevibacterium picturae; assembly: GCF_900105045.1. Taxonomy (GTDB): domain Bacteria; phylum Actinomycetota; class Actinomycetes; order Actinomycetales; family Brevibacteriaceae; genus Brevibacterium; species Brevibacterium picturae. Next base: position 68,223 of record NZ_LT629739.1, read on the forward strand.
CGTGATCTCCGTGGGAACGGTGTCACCGAAGAGTCGTCGGCGTGCCAGCACGGAGGCATCGATACCCCACGCGTGGGCGAGCAGTGCGGTGGAGTCGGGGTCGGGATTGGGCACGTGCGAGTCGGCCAGCAGTCGTGCCGCTCCGCGCAGAACCGTCGACACGTCTCCCTCGGGAGCGGGCGGGCGCAGATTCAGGTCAGTCCCCCAGCGCGTCGAGTCGTGCGGCCTTGTCAGCCGCACGGCAGGAGTCGATGACGGGATCGAGCTCGCCGCCGAGAACCTGATCGAGGTTGTAGGCCTTGTACCCGGTCCGGTGGTCGGTGATCCGGTTCTCAGGGAAGTTGTAGGTGCGGATCCGTTCCGAACGGTCAACCGTGCGCACTTGAGAGCGCCGAATGTCCGCGGCCTCGGCTGCGGCTTCCTCAGCCTGCTTGGCCAGGATACGGGCCCGGAGCATGCGCAGTGCCGCCTCTTTGTTCTGCAGCTGCGATTTTTCGTTCTGGCAGCTCGCGGTGATGCCTGTGGGCACGTGGGTGATGCGCACAGCGGAGTCGGTGGTGTTCACGGACTGACCGCCTGGCCCGGAGGACCGGTAGACGTCGATGCGCAGATCGTTGTCGTCGAGCGCGACTTCCTCTGGTTCGTCCACTTCGGGAAACACCAGCACTCCGGCAGCGGAGGTGTGGATGCGTCCTTGGGATTCGGTCACGGGAACGCGTTGGACCCGGTGGACTCCGCCTTCGAACTTCACCCACCCGTAGGCACCGTCGTCCTTGGCCTTCAGCGCCAGGGTCACGTCTTTGTATCCGCCGAGATCCGAATGCGTGGCATCCAGGATCTGTGCGGACCATCCGCGCGAATCGATCCAACGCTGGTACATGCGCAGGAGGTCTCCGGCGAACAGCGCCGATTCGTCTCCACCCTCACCAGCTTTGATCTCGATGATGGCATCACGCGCATCGTCGGGGTCGCTGGGAACCAAGAGGTCTCTGAGTTCGGCCTCCACGTCGGTGGCCTCTTCATGCAGGCGTGCGGCCTCAGCACCGAAATCGGCGTCGTCGGCGGCGAGTTCTTCCGCGGCGACGGCGTCGTCTTCGAGCTGGGCGAACCGACGCGCGGCGAGGGCCACTTTGTCGAGTTCTGCGTAGCGCCTTGTCAGCTTCTTGGCTCGGCCAGCGTCAGCGTGCACGGCAGGATCGGAGAGTTCCGCCTGCACACGCGCATGTTCGTCGAGCAGTGCGCTGACGCTGGCCTTGAGGGTGTCATCGTCAGCCATCTCAGTTGTTGTCGGTGGATGACTTCTGCAGCGGTGTCGTCTTCTGCACCTGCATGAGGAATTCGACGTTCGAGCCGGTTTCCTTCAGCTTCGACATGAGCAGCTCGACAGCCTGCTGCTGTTCCAACCCAGCCAGCAGACGACGCAGCTGCCACATGACCTTGGTCTCTTCGGAGGTCATCAGCATCTCTTCGCGACGGGTGCTCGACGCGTTGACGTCGACGGCTGGGAAGATGCGCTTGTCGGCGAGCTGACGCGACAGGCGCAGCTCCATATTGCCGGTGCCCTTGAACTCCTCGAAGATGACCTCGTCCATCTTGGATCCGGTTTCGACGAGCGCCGTGGCCAGAATGGTCAACGAGCCGCCGTTCTCGATGTTGCGGGCAGCACCGAAGAATCGCTTCGGTGGGTAGAGCGCGTTCGCGTCGACACCACCGGAGAGGATGCGACCTGAGGCGGGCTGAGCAATGTTGTAGGCGCGGCCGAGGCGAGTGATGTTGTCAAGGAGCACGACGACGTCGGAGCCCATTTCGACGAGACGCTTGGCGCGTTCGATAGCCAGTTCTGCGATCGTCGTGTGGTCATCGGCCGGGCGGTCGAATGTCGAAGCGATGACTTCACCCTGCACTGCTCGCTGCATGTCCGTGACTTCCTCGGGACGTTCGTCGACGAGGACGACCATCAGGTGGACTTCCGGGTTGTTCTCGGTGATCGCGTTGGCTACCTGCTGCATGATCATCGTCTTGCCCGCCTTCGGGGGCGCCACGATGAGACCACGCTGGCCCTTGCCGATGGGAGTCACGAGATCGATGAGTCGCGTCGAGTGCAGCTTCGAGGTCGTTTCGAGACGCAGCCGCTCCTGTGGGTAGAGCGGTGTCAGCTTGGAGAAGTCGACCCGGCTTCGCGCGTCGTCGACGGTCAGACCGTTGACGGAGTCGAGGCGCACCAGGGCGTCGAACTTCTCACGCTTGTTGTTGCGGTCGTTCTCGCGAGGCTGCCGGATGGCACCGGCGACGGCGTCGCCCTTGCGCAGCTGGTTCTTGCGCACCATCGAGGCCGAGACGTAGACATCGTTGGGGCCGGGCAGGTAGCCCGAGGTGCGCAGGAATGCATAGTTGTCATGCACGTCGAGGATGCCGCCGACCGGGATGAGCACGTCATCATTGCGGATCTCCGGCTCGTCGTTGCCGCGTCCTCCGCGACGTTTGCGGTCGCGTCCGCGGCCGCGGCGGTTGCCGCGATCGTCGTCATCGTTGTTGTTGCGACCCCGACGGTCGTTGTTCCGGTCGTTGCGGTCGTTGTTGCGATCATTCCCACGGTCATTGTCGTCGCTGTGACGGTTGCGACCGTTTCCACGGTCGTTATTGCGATCGTTTCCGCGGTCATTGTTGCGATCGTTTCCGCGGTCGTTGCGGTCGTTGTCGTCGTTCTGACGGTTGCGACCGTTTCCGCGATCGTTGTTGCGGTCGTTCCCACGGTCGTTATTGCGATCGTTTCCGCGATCATTGCGATCATTTCCGCGGTCGTTGCGATCGTTCCCGCGGTCGCCGTCATCGTTCTGACGACTGCGGCCGTTGCCCCGATCGTTGCGGTCTGAACGTTCGCCCGAGTCATCGGAGCTGTGTCCGGTGTCCTCGTTCTGATCCTCGGAGCCACGTGAACGCGAGCGGCCGCGACGCGAACGCTGTTTGTCGGGTTCACCAGCGGAGTCGGACGAGGAGTCGTCTGCGTCCGAGGTCACGGTGACCGCGGAGGACTCGGCGGAAGCCGAGGCGACATCTGCGTTCTGCGAGCCGGCGGCGTCGCCCTTCGACGCCGAAGCTGCGCTGCGACGAGACGGACGTCCCTGAGCTGCGGCCGGAGCCTCGCTGGAGGCGCTGGAATCTTCCTTAGCTTCCTTCTCGGAGGCCGCAGATGCGACCGGTGCGGTCTTCGGGGCTGCTTGAGCCTGGCCCGAACCGCCCTCTGAGCCTTTGTGGTTGTTGATGGCGTCGATCAGTTCGCCTTTGCGAAGTCGACGGTACCCTTTGATCCCGAGTCCCGCGGCCATTTCCTGGAGCTGGGGCAGACGCAAAGCGGTCAGACTGCCGGTGCGTGGTGTGGAATCTTGAGTAGTGGTTTCAGACACGAAGGTCCTTCTCCCTCTTTCGGCCGTGCGGCAAGAGCCGTTTACTCACGGCGACGGAAACACCGTTGACGGTGCATTGTGAAAGATAACCTGCCTAAGAATGAGCAGGAGACGTTCCAGAATGTGTGAAATAGACAGTGGATTCGCGATGCATACCGCAGAACCCGATCACTGATGGAACACCACTAGTTTACGTGCTCAACGGCAATCACGCGAATCCGATGCCTAATTCTTTTGCTCCACCCGATATCCTCCAAGGTCAATGGAGGTGTGTATGAGCGTAACTGCTGCGGGGACCAGGGTCCGGGGAACCGAGCCTGCAAGCACGAGGACGGTTGGTCCGGCGCCTGAGATCACCGCGGGCAGGCCATCGGCTCGCAGCGCGTCGACGAGCGCCATCGATTCCGGGTACGCGTCACGCCGGTATTCCTGATGCAGGCGTTCGTCGGTGGCCTCCAGCAGAACAGAGGCATCGGTGACGAATCCGTGAACGAGCAGCGCGGCTCGGGCGGAGTTCTCCGCGGCGATTGAATGGTCGACGGATGCGGGGATCACGCTGCGGGCGATGTGGGTGTCCAGTCGCACATCGGGCACCAGTGCCGTCACCTCGGCGACGGTGTTGGCCGGGATCTGCCACGACCGTGCAGGATCCGGCAGGGCGACCGTCAGTCCCCCGAAGACTGCGGGCGCCGCATTGTCCGGGTGTCCCTCGAGATCGGAGACGAGTTCGAGCACCCGCTGTCTGCTCAGTCTCTCACTACCGGCACGGGCACCGACCTCACCGGCCAGTGCGATTGCACCCACGATCGCGGCCGCTGAGGAACCGAGACCGCGGGAATGGGGTATCCGATTGACACATTCCAGGCTGAGTCGCTCAACCAGGTCGGTGGGAGTCTTCGGGTATTCGGCTCGCAGCACATCGCCGATCACGCGCATGATGAGATGGGAACGATCCGTTGGCAGGGTCTCGGCGCTCTCCCCCGTCACGCTCACACAAGTGCTGGGGTCGACAGCTTCGTCGTGGATCGTCAGGGTCAGTGTGTCGAAGATCCCCAGTGCGAGACCGAAGGAGTCATAGCCGGGCCCCAGGTTCGCCGAGGTGGCAGGAACCTCGATCTGGATCCTCACGCTCACCTGTCTTCGAGTCCGAGAGCCCGTGCGGCACTGACGGCATCGACGGAGACCAGCTTCGGTTCGATCTCGGATCCATCGGCCGTGTGCAGTGCCCAACTGGGATCCTTGAGCCCGTGACCGGTCACGGTGACCGCGATCCTCGCCCCGGCAGGCACCTTCCCCGCCTCGGACATCTTCAGCAGTCCAGCCACCGAAGACGCGGAACCGGGTTCGACGAAGATTCCCTCTTCCCGGGACAGGATCTTGTGCGCGCGAAGGATCTCGTCGTCAGTGACCGAATCGATGACTCCCCCGGAGGAGTCACGGGCCTCGATGGCCTGCTGCCAGCTGGCCGGATTGCCGATCCGGATGGCCGTGGCGATCGTGTCGGGTTCGTCCACGGGGTGGCCGAGCACGATCGGGGCCGAGCCAGCGGCCTGGAAGCCCCACATCTGGGGCAGCCGCGTCGAAGCTCCGATCTCCTGATACTGGCGGTAGCCCTTCCAGTACGCGGTGATGTTGCCCGCGTTGCCCACGGGCAGCACGTGGATGTCAGGGGCGTCGCCCAGGACGTCGACGACCTCGAAGGACGCGGTCTTCTGTCCCTCGATGCGGTCCGGGTTGACGGAGTTGACGAGGTGGACGGGGTAGGACTCGGAGAGCTTCCGGCACAGAGTCAGGCAGTCATCGAAGTTACCGTCGACCTCCAGCAGCGTGGCCCCATGGGCGATGGCTTGGCTCATCTTGCCCGGAGCGATCTTGCCCGTGGGCACCAGCACGGCGCAGGTCAGTCCGGCCTTGGTCGCGTAGGCAGCTGCCGAGGCCGAGGTATTGCCTGTCGACGCGCAGATGACGGCCTTCGCACCGTGGGCCGCAGCCTTCGTGATGGCCATCGTCATGCCCCGGTCCTTGAAGGACGCTGTCGGGTTGAGGCCTTCGTACTTCACCCACACCTCGGCGCCGGTGAGCTCACTGAGCTTCTCTGCGCGGATGAGGGGAGTGCCGCCCTCCCCCAGTGTCACGGCCGGTGTGGTTTCGGCGATGTCGAGGAGGCTGCGGTATTCCTCGACGACGCCCTGCCACTGTTTTTTGGGGAATTCGCTCATTGTGCCTGTCCTTCTACGCGGATCACGGATTTGACGGCGCGCACCACGGAGAGGCCGCCGAGGCGCTCGACGGTTCCCCGCAGGATCGCGTCGGTGTTCGAGTGGGTGGCGAGCACGAGCTTCGCGTGCTGAGTCCCCTGGTCGTCGGTCTCGCCCACCGTCTGACGCATGAGTTCGATCGACGCGCCTTCGTCGGAGAAGACCTCGGAGACGGCGGCGAGGACACCCGGGCGATCGACGACGTCGAGCGTGATGTGGTACCGGGTGGTGATCGCCGATATCGGCAGGATCGTCGAGTCCTTGTGGAAGGGGCGCTCGTACTGGCCACGACCGCCGAGAACCTTCCGGCGGGCCACGGAGACGATATCGCCGAGGACCGCAGACGCGGTCGGCTCGCCGCCGGCGCCTTGCCCGTAGAACATGAGTGAGCCTGCCGCTTCGGCCTCGATGAAGACCGCGTTGAAGGCACCGCGCACCGTCGCCAGCGGGTGACTGCGCCCAAGCAGGGCCGGGTAGACGCGAGCCGAGAGGCCGGCGCCCGCGGACGAGTCGCTGACACGTTCGCAGACGGCGAGAAGTTTGATGACGAATCCCTGGTCCCGGGCCGTAGCGACCATGTCGGGGGTGATGCCTGCGATGCCTTCGACATGGACATCGTCAATCGTGACCGGAGCGTGGAAGGCCAGCGACGCGAGGATGGCGGCCTTGGCGGCGGCATCGTGACCGCCGACGTCGGCAGTCGGGTCCGCCTCGGCGAATCCCAGCTCCTGCGCGGTCCGAAGCGCCTCATCGAAGCCCCAGCCCTCGGAGTCCATCTGATCGAGGATGTAGTTGGTCGTGCCATTGACGATGCCCATGATCCGATCGATCCGGTCCCCCGCCAGTGAGTCGCCGACCGGGCGGATGATCGGAATGGCACCGGCCACTGCGGCTTCATGTTCGAGGCGGACGCCGGCGGTGTCTGCGGCGGACATGAGCTCGCCGTAATTGGCTGCCAGCAGCGCCTTATTGGCGGTGACGACGGAGGAACCGTGGTCGAGCGCCGACCGGATGAGGGTTTTGGCCGGCTCGATGCCGCCCATCAGCTCGATGACGATATCGGCGCCGGCGATGGCGGTCTCTGCATCCGTCGTCAGCAGGCTCGGGTCGATCCCCGGGCGCTGCTTCGAGGTGTCGCGAACGACGATTGCGCTCAACTCGAGGGGCGCACCGATCCTTTCGGCCAGAGCCTCATTCCGATTCTGGATGCGGGCGGCGACTTCGGTGCCGACGACTCCACAACCGAGCATGGCAACTTTCAAAGCCTGCATATATTCACCTTTTCACTGTCTTCAACGGCACTCACACTTGCTCTCCGGCGCTCATTCCCGGGTCGCTGCGCAACATCTGAGAGTAGTCCTCGGGCGTCACGATCCACTCAACCTTATCCGCTGTCACGGCCAGGACTCCTGGTTTGGGCAGGTGGTTGTAGTTATTGGCCAGTGACCGGCAGTAGGCGCCGGTGCTCGGAACCGCGACGAGGTCGCCCGAGGACACATCGGCTCCCATGTATTCGTCTCGCACGATGATGTCGCCGGACTCACAGTGCTTGCCCACGACACGCACAATGGCCGGTTCGGCACCGGAGTTCCGATTGGCCAAGCTACACGAATAGTCAGCATCGTAAAGAGCTGTCCGGATATTGTCGCTCATCCCGCCGTCGACAGCGACGTAGGTCCGGATCCCGCTGTCCGTGTCGACCTCTTTGACGGTGCCGACCCGATAGAGGGTGAACATGGACGGGGACACGATCGCACGTCCGGGCTCGATGGAGATGCGGGGCACGTTCGTGCCCAGTCCACGGCATTCCTTGGCGACCACCTCGGCGAGTTCCTGCGCCATCTCCGCCACCGGAATCGGTGTGTCCTGTGAGGTGTAGCGGATGCCGAAGCCGCCGCCCAGATCGACATCGGGCAGATCGACGCCGTGTTCGGCCATGATCTCGGCCCGCAGCCCCAGCACACGGGCGGCGGCCACCTGGAAACCGGAGATGTCGAAGATCTGTGAGCCGATGTGGGAGTGAAGTCCGTCGAAGCGCAGGTGCGCGGAATTCGCGACCGCCTCGGCGGCCTTCGCTGCTGTGCCAGCCGATACAGAGAGACCGAACTTCTGGTCCTCATGAGCTGTGGCGATGAAATCGTGGGTGTGTGCCTCGACTCCTACCGTGACGCGCAGCATGACCGGGGCGACGGTTCCCTTGGCGGCCGCAATCGATTCGAGGAGCGTGATCTCGTCGAGGCTGTCGACGAAGATCCGACCCACACCGTAGTCGAGAGCATATTCGAGCTCGGCGACAGACTTGTTGTTGCCGTGCAGGCCGACCCGGTCCCCAGGGACTCCGGCAGCACGGGCCACCATCATCTCCCCTAGAGAGCACGTGTCGAGGCCCAGGCCGGCTTCGTGGACCCAGCGGGCGACGGCGGTGCACAGAAAGGCCTTTCCCGCATAGAAGACGTCGACCCCGGCCAGGCCCTTCTCCGTGGAGAAGGCGGCCGAGTACGCACTGAGGTAGTTCTCCGCGCGGGCGGTGAAGTCCGCAACGTCCATGACCAGGGTCGGGGTGCCGTAGCGTTCGGCGAGGTCGGTGACGCTGTGCCCGGCAATGGTGAGGATACCGGAGTCGGACTTCGTCACATTGTCCGACCAGAGGCTGGGCAGGAGCGCGTTGACGTCATCGGGATAGGGCAGCCACACGGGTGCGGGGGTGGCATGCATGGGGCCGGCGATGTGGGCAGGCATTTACATCCTCTCGGGGGCGGAAGCGCCCAGTAGTCGGAGTCCTGTGGCCAGGACGATGATGGCGGCACGGTCGAGGACCAGCCGGGACGCGTGGAGCCTCGTGATGTTCTCATCAAGGGTCGGGGTCACGGGGCAGGTGTTCGCCCAGTCGTGGAACAGCTGGGAGGTGGTCTCGAGGAGGTCGGTGATCAGCTGTGGTTCGCGTAAGTCCGCGGCGCGGCGGACCGTGGAGACGAAATCGCACAGTGCGGCAGTCAGCGCGGTCTCTGCGGCATCGGTCAGGGTGTCCGGGTCGAAGGCGAAGGCCCCGATTCTTTCCCATGCTCCTCGGCGTTCGACTCGACAGGCTGCTGCGTGTGCGACCTGAACGAAGTAGACAGGATTGTCCTGATGGGCTGTGCGCAGAAACCCCATGTCGCGCAGATGAATCAACGCGGTGGTCCCCCGCGCGGCCATGAAGCGGCGCGCGTCCGTTCCGATCGCCGGATGCGGCGCACGCAGTTCGGGGCTGGCGGCGAGGCGTTCGTTGACCGTGGTCTCGATTCGCTGCGCTGTGGCGCGATCCGGGCCGAATTCCCGGTTGGCGTCGACGATGTCCGCGACGCTGCGGGCGAGGCTGCGAGGGCTGACTGTGATGTTGAGGAAGCCAGGTCCCGCCACATCGACTCCGACCACCCTGGAGTCTTCGCGCAGAATCGACGCGATGTCCTCTGCCAGATTCCTGGGGTCGGTGCACAGAGCCTGAGCGCTGCGCAGTGCGATGGTCGAGGTCCAGTCCCCGTGGTGCCGTGCCTTCGACCGGCGGAGGCTCGGGTCCGGAACACGGTCGCTGACGATTCCTCGTGCGGCGGCGATGCTTGCCAGCGCACGCTCGAGAGCGGTCTGCAGAAGTTCCGGGGTCACCCGATCAGATTACTCGTCTGCGCTTGTCGACGGCGAATCAGACGTCACAGTCGTCGTCATCGTCTCGGTTGACGACGACTCCCGATCAGATCGATCCGGGGCGGCAGGCCGAGAAGCTGACGGTGAACTTGACCGCGGTGGAGGCCAGCACCACGGCATAGGCAGGCCACATCGCATCGACGCTCTGGATCAGGAAGGCAAAGATCAGGGGCCCGGTTGCGGCCATCAGGTAACCGCCGCCCTGGACGAAGCCGGACAGCGCCGCCGAGGCTTCGGCGCTGCGCGAGCGCAAGGTGATCAGGGTCAGTGCCAGCGGGAAGGTCGAGATCCCGATGCCCAGCAGGACCGTCCACAGCACGGGCGCGGCTTCGGGGATGAGCCACAGACCGATGTATCCGACCGCCAGGCACAGGCAGAAGGCGGCAACGATCGGTGACGCGGTGCGCATCTTCTGTGCGAGCAGCGGCAGGACGAACCCGAGGACAAGCGGAATGGCAGTCACCAGGGCGAGCATGGCTCCCGCGAATACCGCGTCGAAACCCGAACGCGTCAGCAGGGTGGGCAGCCAGGTGAACAGGATGAAATTGTTGAACGAGGTCAGCCCTGTCATCGTCATCAGCGCCCAAGCTCGGCGGCTCTTGATCAATCGCCGCAGTTCGCTTCCGCCGACGACCGTTGCTGAGACCCGTGCACGGGGTACAGGCTTGAGCACCGCGATCACGGCCCAGACGACGATCCCCACTGCGGCCGCGCCAGCCCATACGAGCAGAGACCCTCGCCATTCGAGTCTCCCCGCCAGCGGCACTGCCACGAGCGGGGGGATGAATGTCCCCAGCTGCAGCAGACCCACGTGCACCGTCGACAACAGTGCGACGCGGTCGGGGAAATACGACTTCACGATGGGCGGCACGACCACGTTGCCGATGCCCATGCCCAGCAGGGCGAGAACGCTGAGCCCGAGGAAGATCGCAGGAGAGTCGACAACCGCGCGCACGCCCAGCCCCACAGTGATCATGATCATCACTGCCAGGATGATCGTCAGTCCGGAGAAGCGATTGTACAGCCGCGGCGTGATGAAGCCGCTGAGTCCGTAGAGCAGCGGCGGGAGCATCCCGATGATTGCGAGGAAGACCGCGCTGAGGTGGATGTCGGAGCCCATGGCATCCAACAACGGTGAGAGTCCTGTCACGCCAGGGCGGAGGTTGAATGCGGCGACAACGATTCCGATGACGATCAGAGCCGGCGCCCACGCAGATTTCATGCTTGCATTTCTATCATCTCGCCCACTGCGCCAGCACCGGCGGGGTCAGTTCTCCTGCTTGAGGCCCTCGACCGGTGACAGCCGCGCAGCGCGTCTCGCCGGTGCCAGAGCAGAGAGCAGTCCCGCAAGGGTCGCCACGACCAGGATGCCCAGAGTCGCGGGAAGAGACCAGTCGACGATGAGCTGATCGGAGTAGTCGTTCGTCAGCAGCGCAGTGCCGACGATGCCGAGTGCCCCGCCGAGGACAAGCCCGATCAGTGCCGACACCGAGGAGATGAGAGCGGCCTCGAGAGCGAGGAGCATTCTCAGCTGGGAGATGCTCAGACCCAGAGCTCGGAGCAGAGAATTCTCGCGCCGACGCTCGATCACCGACAGACTCACCGTGTTTGAGACCCCGAGCAGGGCGATGAGGACCGCGACGAACAGCAGCGCCACCGCAGAGATGAGGAGGACGTCGATGAGTTCGGAGTACTGTCCCCGGGCCACTGCCGAACCGACGACCTCGTCGCTGGTGACGTCGAGTTCCTCCGCGACGTCCTGTTGGATCCGGAAGATGTCGGAGACCGTGGCATTCGGATCGACCTTGACCAGGACCGAAGTCGAGGTTGGGGACACGCCCAGGTCATTGCCGACGTCCGGTGTGGTGAAGTACACCAGACTCGAATCGCCCGCCTTCTCGACCGGCACCGTCGCCTCGGTCAGGCCCTTGATGCGAATGCTCTCAGAAGCGAAATCGCTGGGTACGAGCACTTTTCCTGCAACCGGTGCCTCGGCGCCCTCGCTCAGAACGGTCTGCGCGGAATCGGGGTCTATGACATAAAGATCGGGCGGCGAATCCCCGTGATCGCCGAGAACCTGTGCCCGGTGAGCGACGGCGACGGCCTCCACGCCCGCGATCTCACGCACGCCATCGGCTTCGTCCCGGTCGACCGTGGTTTCGAGCGGGACAGCGATGTCGACGGGGTAGCGCTGGTCGAGGCCGAAGGCCAACATTGCCTTCGTCGACATTCCGCCGACCAGAATCGTAGCCACCAGGGTGACACCGATGATAAGTGCGGTTGCCGTCGCCGCTGTTCGTCGGCGATTGCGCAGGGTGTTCAGTGTGGCCAGTCGCCCCGGGAGGCCGAAGGGGCTGAGCGTCAGATCGCCGATTGCCGCCACGATCGGCGGAATGATCAGCACCGAGCACAGGACGAGGCCGAAGACGAGGAGCACGCCCCCGAGCGCTCCGCCCAGGATCCAAGCATCCGAGTGCTCGATCAGACTGAGTGAGGCGACGAGGAGCACCACTCCGAGTCCGATGCTCGACCATCCGACGATGGGGCGCAGCCTGCTGTGGCGCGATGGAGCCAGGGATTCGTCGAGGGGCTCAAGTGCTTCCAGAGGCGTCACCGCGATCGCGCTGCGAGCCGGTCGGATGGTGGCGAGGATCGTCAGAAGCACGCCGACGGCGATCCCGATCAACAACGCTGAGGGTGGCACGTTGAGGCTCAGGTAATCGAAGTCCTCGGACCAGATGCGTTTGGCCCCAGCGGCGAGGCAGAAGCTGAGGCCTGCACCCGCAGCCACCCCGACGATCGAGCCCAGCAATCCGACGACGGACCCCTCTGCGACTACAGACCCGTAGAGCTGAAATCGTGAGGCGCCCAGGCAGCGCAACAGGGCCAGCTCGCGCCTACGCCCAGCCACGATGACGGAGAAGATGTTCGAGACGACCAGGATCGCCACGATGACGGAGATGCCGGCGAAGACCAGAAGCAGCGAGGTGATGACCTCATTTCCGCCGGAAAGGCGATCGGCTTTGGCGTCGGTGGCCCCACCGACCGTCATCGCCTCCAGACTTCCACGCAAGGCGGAATCATCGATCGTCGATTGCAGGCGCGTACGGACTGCAGCCGGATCGGCATCGTCATCCAGCGCGATCTGGATAGCGATGACATCTCCCTGCTGGGCGAAGTACTCCTGATAGCCCGCCGAGGTGGTCATCGCACGGTGCATCCCGGCTGTCGACGGGCTGCCGCCCATAGAGGCCAGACCAACGACGGTGAACATCGTGTTGCTCTGGCTCGGCCCTCGATAGACGGGCATGGCATCGTCGTCGGGTTCGACGGACACCGAATCGACGGAGAACCGGATCTCGTCGCCGATGCCCACGCCCAGTTCTTCGGCAGTTGCCTCGTCCAGAACCAGATCCGTGAGCGAATCGGGGCGGGTGCCGTCGATGATGGAGAACGTGTCCAGCTCCGAGTCCGCAGGAGCGGGGCTCAGAGCGAACGTGCTCTCCGAGAAGGATTGACCTCGTCCGGTTGTCATCGTGCGCGCGTTGACGGCCGCCGAGTTCACCCCGTCGACCTGTCTCAGCGGATCCGCCAGAGGAGAGACCTCCTGACCATTGACGAAGACGTCTTGGGCAGGAACGATGACGAGGTCGGACGCGGAGAATGTCTGCCCGACGGTCTCCTTGAGACTGGCCTGCAAAGATGAGCTGATGATGAGGGTCGAGGCGACGAAGCCGGCCGCCAAAGCAATGCCGAGAGCCACCGCGAGGAAACGCGCCCAGTGGATTCGAATCTCCGCCAGAGCGACTGCAATCACAGATCGCTCAGTTCGCCCAGCGCGGAGACCACCGACTCCCTCGTCGGCTGCTGCACTTCTCCCCCGGCGCGGCCGTCTTTGAGGAGCACGACCCGATCCGCGTGTGAGGCGGCCACGGGGTCGTGGGTGACCAAGATGATCGTCTGCCCGTAGCGGGCGGTTGCACCATGCAGCAGAGCCAGCACTTCCGCTCCCGCCTGTGAGTCGAGGTTGCCGGTGGGCTCATCAGCGAAGATCACGTCCGGGCGGGTCAGGAGTGCGCGAGCGACGGCAACACGCTGCTGCTGTCCGCCGGAGAGTTCGTGCGGGCGGTGTTTCAGCCGGTCCCCCAGTTCGAGGCGTTCGACGACTTCCGCCTTCCACGCCGAATCGATCCTCTTGCGCGCCAGGGACACGGGCAGTTCGATGTTCTGTTCGGCACTGAGCGTGGGAACCAGATTGAACGCTTGGAAGATGAATCCGACCCGGTCGCGGCGCAGCTGGGTGAGTTCTTTGTCATTGAGGTCGGTGATGTCCTGTCCACCGATGGAGATGGTGCCGGAATCCACTCTGTCGAGGCCTGCGAGGACATGCATGAAAGTGGACTTCCCCGAACCCGAGGGCCCCATGATCGCGCTGAACCTGCCGGCTTCGAAGTCCACGCTGATGTCATCGAGTGCCGTCACGGCGGTGTCGCCTCGACCGAAGCTCTTGCGCACCGAATGTGCTCTGAGCACGACGTCGCCGTTCGACACATCCGGAGAAATCGACATCACGGCCTTCGTCAGCTGGTTGAGATTCGTTACGGACCACCTTAGCCGGTGGTAGCAGAAACCGCCCGCCTCAGAGATTGAGGAGGGCGGTGCGTGGTGCCCGCGACAGGATTCGAACCTACGACCTTCTGCTCCGGAGGCAGACGCTCTATCCACTGAGCTACGCGGGCAACGGATGTAATGCTATCACCGTCGTGTGGTGCTTCCCAAAACGAAACCGCGTGCGATCGAGTCTCGATCGCACGCGGTCTCACGTATCAGGCGCCCTTGAGATCCTTACGCCCTGGAACGTATTCCCAGTGCCAGAGTTCGTAGGCGTTGCGCTTGGCCCAGTCCGGGTTCTCCCAGCCGTACTTCTCACCGTTCGCGACGAGCCAGTCATACTGGACGCCGGTTCCGTTCTGAGTTCCCGCGCCGAGATCCAGCGCAATTCCCCATCCGTGGTTGGAGGTGCCGGGGCGAGCGGCGAATCCGGGCTTGCGTTCTGCGACGGAGATCTGGGCTTCCAGCGAGCGGTATGAGTCGGTGACTGCCAGTTCTTTCCCGGTGTCCTTCTTGAACGCGGCATTCATCTTGGCGAAGGACACGGCGGCGTCTGAGCGCAGTTTGTGGTTGCCGACGCCGATGTCGCACAGCCAATCCTCGGGGACCTCGCCGTTCGATGCATCGCCCTTGGGCGCTTCGCCCTCGCAGCCGGGCAGAACAGTCTTGGTGATGGCACGCGAAGCGGCCTTCACCTTGGTCTGCTTGGCGCTCGGAGCACCGATGGCCATGCTCGTCTTCTCGTCGTCTGCCTGGATGTCGGCCGAGACGGATTCCGAGCTGATGGCGCGGGTCTGGGTGTCGGCAGCGGTCTCGTCGACCTTGACTTCCTGATTGCCGCTCATGTTGCCGGCGACCATGACGGCGGCGATGGCGGTTCCTGTCACGGACACGGTGGCCAATGCGGAAAAGGTCGTGACACGACGTCGACGAACGGAGCGCAGAAGAGATCCGTCTGATCCGCGGCTGCCCATGTGAGCGGCGACGAAAGCGGAACCATCGTGAGCAGGTCGCGCTTCGGCTTCCTTGGCCATCGCGGCCCGTCGTGGCGAGCCGGCGGCGGCTCTGGCCTCTGCCGCCATCGCGGCGCGGCGCGGCGAAAGTGTCGCTGAGGGGGTCGGATCCGAGTGCCGTGACACCGATGTCGCACTCTGCTTGGAGAAGACAGTTGGAACGCTTGAAGAGGTGTGCTGCTTGCGCAGATCGCGTCGGCGAACCAATGGCGCCTCTGCGGTCGAGGACTCACTCGACATATTACTCCGTACTGTTGTCCGTATTTCGGCCGCCATGTATCCGGGCGAACGAAAACCTTATGTCACAACACTATAACGAGCTCGTTACAGATTGTCACTTTCCGTTCACACTTGGCGTGTGACCTCGGGTTTCAGCTGTTTTCCCCCTCGCCGGACGGCCGCGGAGGGCGTATCCGCGGCCTCCGGGAGGGGCGATTTGTAACATATCGTTACACAACGGCGAGCGATTGGATGACGCGTGTCACACATCCACCGTCATCTGTGTGCGATGCCATGCTCAATATTGGTATCGGCCCCGCTGCATGGCGTCCTGGACTTCGCCGACGAGCTCTTCCAGGACGTCTTCGAGGAAGAGCAAACCCAGCACATTCCCCTCCGCAGACACGACCCTGGCCACGTGGATGCCGGCCTTCTGCATCTGGGACAGGGCCTCCTCCACTTCATCGCCCGATGTCACAGTGAACAGGGGACGGAACCGTTTTCCGGGAATCGGCGCGCCGTATTCCAGGTCGCTGTCGGCGTAGAGGACGTCCTTGATATGGAGATAGTCCTGCGGGTACCCATCCTCGTCGATGACGAAATAGCGGGAGAAACCAGTCTTGCCGACCAGCGACACGAGCTCGTCCGGGGTCACCGTCGAGGAGATGGTGATCAGCTCGGACATGGGCACCATGATGTCGGCGGCGGTCTTGTCACTGAATTCCAATGCCCCCTTGAGCAGCCCGGTGTCGTCGGTGAGCAGACCTTCGCGTTTTGACTCGGCGACGATCGACTCAACCTGCTCAATCGTGAACGCCTCGTTGACCTCGTCGCGAGCCTCGATCTTGAACAGGTGCAGGATCGAGTTGGCGAGACCATTCAGCGGTCGGATCACGAAGCCGAACACTCGCGACAGGAAGACGAGCGGCGGCGCCAGCAGCATCACGGCGCGAGCCGAAGCGGCCAGAGCCATGTTCTTCGGTACCATCTCACCGATCACCACGTGCAGGTAGGTGACGACGCCGAGAGCCAGGATGAAGGAGATCGTCGAGGACAGGCCCGCCGGAATGCCCAGTCCCTCAAGGGGACCGGACAGGAGATGGTGAATTGCCGGTTCTGCGACGTTACCCAGCAGCAGGGAGCAGACGGTGATGCCCAGCTGACAGATCGCCAGCATCACCGACACGTGCTCCATCGCGTAGAGAGCGGTCTTCGCTGCGCTCGAGCCCTCCTGCGCCCGCGGCTCGAGCTGCGAACGTTTGGCTGCGACCACGGCGAATTCAGCGGCGACGAAGAAGGAGTTGCCCAGCAGCAGGACCACGAGCCAGATGAGGCCCATCCAGTCAGCACTCATCAGAATTCACCACCCTGTTCATAGCCGACCGTGTCGGTCGCACGAAGGAGAATACGCAGTCGCTCGATGCGGCGGCCGTGCATCCGCTCGACGCGGATCAGTGCGTCATCGGTGCGGATCTGGTCACCGGGTTCGGGTATTCGGCCCAACTCTTTGAGGACGAAACCGGCCAGAGTCTCGTAGTCGGAATCTTCGGGTATTTCGAGCCCGATGGTCGACGTGACTTCGTCGGGACGAAGCTGTCCGGGCACGATCCACGTTCCATCACGCGCGGGCCGCGCGGCCACACGCATCCGATCGTGTTCGTCGGCGACCTCGCCGACGAGCTCTTCGACGACGTCTTCGAGTGTCACGACACCGGCTGTGCCGCCGAATTCGTCGACGACGACGGCCATCTGCAGGCCCTTGGCCCGAAGCTCCATGAGGAGCGGATCGAGCAAAAGCGTTTCGGGAATCTCGGTCACCTCGGTCATCAGTCCCCCGGCATATGCATCGTCTCGGTTGGACAGTGGAACCGCGAATGCCTGTTTGACGTGGACGACGCCGACGATGTGGTCCTTGTCCTCCCCCGCGACCGGGAATCGCGAGAATCCGGTTTCGCGGGCCTGTTCGATGATCGCTCGCGCGGTCGTGTCCTTGACCACCGATGACATGCGGGTGCGAGGAGTCATCACGTCCTCTGCTGTGCGCTCAGAGAAGCTCAGAGTCCGCTGCAGAAGATCGGCAGTCTGCTCGTCGAGCATTCCCTCCTCCGCGGAGTGCCGAACCAGAGACGTGAGCTCTTCGGGCGACCGACCGACCGAGCCCTCCTCCTGCGGTTCGATGCCGAAGGACAGCAGGATCTTGTTCGCGGTGCCGTTGAGCACGCTGATCACGGGCTTGAACGCGACGGAGAAGAGATACTGCATCGGCGCGGCGATGCGACCGGTGGCCAGCGGCACTGCGATCGCCAGGTTCTTGGGCACGAGTTCGCCGAAGATCATCGACAGGAACGTGGAGACGATGAGTGCGATCGTCAGGGCAATCGGAGCCGCGAGTCCCGGGCTGGCGCCCATCGATTCGAAGACCGGAGCCAGGAGCTTGCCCAGGGACGGCTCCATCAGGTAACCGGTCAGCAGGGTGGTGATCGTGATGCCCACCTGGGCCGCGGACAGCTGCGTGGACAGGTGGGTCATCGAACGGCGCAGCGTCTTGGCACCGAACACGCCTTGCTCCACCGCCTTGTCGGCAGTGTGACGGTCGAGAGTGAGAAGGGAGAACTCCGCGGCGACGAAGACGCCGGTGCCGCAGATGAGCAGGAGCGCTAGTGCAAGGTACAGCCATTCCATCAGTGACTATCCCTGCCGTTCACGGTCAGGAAATCACTGTGAGTGATGCGATCAGCCCCCGAGGGGTGAGGATCATCGTCTGGGGCGCCGGCTTCCCGCCGGCTGGGACTGTCACTGTGCATGAGACGATCTTACCAACTCCGGGACAGAGGTCGTCCCTCGTCATATCCGGCAGCGCTCTGGATTCCGACCGTAGCGAGTTCCGCGAATTCCCGGAGACTGCGGGCCCCCGCGTAGGTGAATGAACTGCGCACTCCCGAAGTGATGCCGTCGAGGAGGTCCTCGACACCAGGGGATTCAGGGTCAATGTACATCGTTGACGAAGAGATGCCCTCTTCGAACAGCCCCTTGCGCGCGCGGGCGAATGCAGACTCGGTCCGGGTCCTGTTCGCCACCGCTCGGGCCGAGGCCATGCCGAAGCTCTCTTTGTACTTCCGACCTTCACCGTCGACGAGAAGGTCACCCGGGGACTCATGGGTGCCGGCGAACCACGAACCGACCATGACCTGCGAAGCCCCTGCTGCCAGAGCCAGCGCCACATCGCGGGGATAGCGCACTCCCCCGTCCGCCCACACATGCGCCCCCATCTCCCGGGCCGCCTCGGCGCATTCGCGAACCGCCGAGAACTGCGGACGCCCGACTGCGGTCATCATGCGCGTGGTGCACATTGCACCGGGGCCCACACCGACCTTGATGATCTGAGCACCGGCGGACACGAGGTCCCGAACGCCGTCAGCAGTGACGACGTTGCCGGCGACGATGGGCACTCCCAGGTCCGCGGCCGCGATCGAGCTCAAGGTGTCGAGCATCTTCGCCTGGTGGCCGTGCGCAGTGTCGACGACAAGCACGTCGGCACCGGCGGCGACCAGGGCAAAGGCCCGTTCGACGGCGTTGCCGTTGACTCCGACCGCGACTGCGATCTTCAGTCTGTTCTGATCATCGAGGTTGGGGGCGTAGATCGACGACCGCAGCAGCGACTTGGGAGTCAGCGATCCCAGCACTCTGTCATCATCATCGACCACGGCGGCGAACGGCGTCCTGGATTCGTTCATGGTTTCGAACAGCGACTCCAACTGCGCGCCGTCTGACCAGTCGACGTCTGTGGACCTGATCACATGCGGTGTCGCTTCGAGCAGCTCAGACACCGAGGTGAATCGGTCGACGTCCTTGAGGTTCGCCGAATCGATCACCCCGTCGAGCTTGCCCGTCTCGTCGACGACGACTCCGAAACCGTGGGCGCGCTTGGCCAGAACGTGCAGTGCACTCAGCACCGTGTCCTCCGGAGAGAACCGCAGGACCGAATCGAAAACTCGGTCCCGGCTCTTCACCCACTTGATGGTGTCCTGCGCCGCAGTCAGGGGAATGTCCTGCGGCAATACTGCAAGGCCGCCTCGGCGGGCCATGGTCTCTGCCATTCGCCGGCCGGAGACTGCGGTCATATTCGCGGCCACGATCGGCGTTGTGGAGCCGGTTGGGTCGGTCGTCGACAAGTCGACGTCGAACCGGGAAGTCAGCGAAGACGAGTTGGGTACCAGGAAGACATCCGAGTACGTCAGATCATTATTCGGGTCCTTTGAGATGAAACGCATAACACTATTGTCCCCTATGCGGACATACGCGGGCACATCGCGTTAGGCTGGTCATGTCGTTAAGCAGCAATTCTTGAATCAGGAAGTAGGCGATCAACGCCGTGTCCGTCAATACTCCGAACCGCACCGTCGACGACTTCGGGTCGAATGAGTGGTTGGTCGAGGAATTGTATGAACAGTACAAGTCCGATAAGAACTCCGTCGACCAGTCGTGGTGGCCGTTCTTCGACAAGTACGAAAAGAACGGGGGCGGGCCAGCAGCGAAGCCTGCGGACGCCGACCCCACCGAAAAGACCGGCACCAAGACAGCCGCGAAGCCCAACGCGAAACCGGCCGCCAAGACTCAGACGAAATCCGCGGACAAGTCCGACAAGTCAGCAGCGGACTCCGCACCGGACAACAGTCCTCGCGGAGTGTCCCCGTCCTCCGCTCAGACAGAGACACTGAAGGCCGAGACCAAATCCGTGCCCACGGTCGTCGTCAAGGACACCGAGCCCAAACCGGCTCCCGAAGAGACAGTGACGCCGCTGCGCGGCCCGGCGAAGCTGATCGCGAAGAACATGGACGATTCGATCGAGGTTCCCACGGCAACCTCCGTGCGCGCTCTGCCTGCCAAGGCCCTCATCGACAATCGCATCGTCATCAACTCGCACCTCAAGCGAACCCGCGGCGGGAAGGTCTCCTTCACTCACCTCATCGGCTTCGCCGTCATTCGGGCACTGCAGAACTTCCCCTCGCAGAACGTCTCCTATGACACCCGCGACGGCAAACCAGTCATGGTCTCCCCCGCTCACATCAACTTCGGCCTCGCGATCGACGTGCCCAAGAAAGACGGTTCGCGCACGCTCATGGTGCCGAACGTCAAGAAGGCCGAGACTCTGACCTTCCGCCAGTTCGTCGATGCCTATGACGGCATAGTCGACAAGGCACGGCAGGGGAAGCTCACAGCCGACGACTTCGCCGGCACCACGGTGTCATTGACCAACCCCGGCGGAATCGGAACCGTGCACTCGGTGCCGCGTCTGACCAAGGGCCAGGGATGCATCATCGGCGTCGGGGCGCTCGACTACCCGGCAGAGTTCCAGGGTGCCAGTCAGAACACCATCAATAAGCTGGCAGTGTCCAAGGTGCTCACGCTGACGTCGACCTACGACCACCGTGTGATTCAAGGTGCAGGGTCCGGTGAGTTCCTCAAACTCGTCCACAGCTACCTCCTCGGCGAAGATGGCTTCTACGACGACGTCTTCGAGTCATTGCGTCTGCCCTACGAACCTGTGCGCTGGGTTCCCGATGTCTCTGCCGAGGATCAGGACGATGTCAACAAGACGGCACGCGTCATCGAACTCATCGATGCCTACCGCACCCGCGGTCACCTCATGGCCAACACCGACCCGCTCGTGTACCGCCAGCGTTCGCACCCCGATCTCGACATCAACCAGCACGGCCTGACACTGTGGGACCTCGAACGCGAGTTCCCAACGGGGGGCTTCGGCGCCACTCCGATGATGCCCTTCCGCAACATCCTCGGACTCCTACGCGAAAGCTACTGCCGCACGATCGGCTTCGAGTACATGCACATCGCCGATCCACTGCAGCGCCGCTGGTTCCAAGCCAAGATCGAGGTCCCCCATCAGGAGCTGACACGCTCGGAGCAGGGACACATCCTCGGTCGTCTCAA
Organism: Brevibacterium picturae; assembly: GCF_900105045.1. Lineage (GTDB taxonomy): Bacteria > Actinomycetota > Actinomycetes > Actinomycetales > Brevibacteriaceae > Brevibacterium > Brevibacterium picturae. The sequence goes on from NZ_LT629739.1 coordinate 89,358, forward strand.
CGCAGCTGAAGCATTCGAGACCTTCCTGCAGACGAAGTACATCGGGCAGAAGCGCTTCAGCCTCGAGGGCGGAGAGTCAGCCATTGTGCTCCTCGACGAGGTCCTCAACCAGTCGGCAGACACCGGCATGGAACAGGTCGCCATCGGCATGGCTCACCGGGGACGCCTCAACGTGCTCACCAACATCGCAGGCAAGTCCTATGCGCAGATGTTCCGCGAGTTCGACGGAACGATGTCCCCGGACAGCGTCCAGGGCTCCGGCGACGTCAAGTACCACCTGGGCACCGAGGGGTCGTTCACCTCGCCGGCCGGCAATTCGACCGATGTCTACGTCGCCGCCAACCCCAGCCACCTCGAGACGGTCAACCCGATCCTCGAAGGCATCGTGCGCGCCAAGCAGGACTTCATCGACCAAGGAGAAGCCGGCTTCACGGTGCTCCCCGTCCTCGTCCACGGTGACGCTGCCTTCGCCGGTCAGGGTGTCGTGACCGAAACCCTCAACCTCTCGGAACTGCGTGGCTACAGGACCGGTGGAACGATCCACATCATCATCAACAACCAGGTCGGATTCACCACGCCCCCGGCCTCGGCCCGGTCGTCCTTCTACTGCACCGACGTCGCGAAGTCGATCAACGCACCGATCTTCCACGTCAACGGTGATGACCCCGAGTCGGTCGTGAGGGCAGCACGTCTTGCGTTCGAGTACCGTCAGGAATTCAATCGCGACGTCGTCATCGACCTCGTCTGCTACCGTCGTCGCGGTCACAACGAGGGCGACGATCCGTCGATGACCCAGCCGCTGATGTACTCGCTCATCGAAAAGAAGGGGTCGGTGCGCAAGCTCTACACCGAATCGCTCGTGGGCAGGAAATGCATCACCGACGAAGAGGCCAGCGAAGCGCTCAAGGACTACCAGTCGAAGCTGGAATCGGCATTCGCCGAGACCAAAGAGGCCGAGACCGGCTCCTCCGACGGTGATGCCTTCAACGCCCCGCATGTACCCAGCGACATCGAGGCATTCAACAATGCCGAGACCGCGATCAGCACCGAGACACTGCAGCACATCGGAGAAACCTTCGCCGCGGTTCCGGAGAACTTCACGATCCACAAGAAGCTGCGTGCCCTGCTCGAGAAGCGCAAGGAGATGTCGCTGTCCGGCGGCATCGACTGGGGCTTCGCGGAGCTTTTGGCCTTCGGATCCTTGCTCATGGACGGAATTCCGGTCCGACTCGCCGGCCAGGACTCCCGTCGCGGCACCTTCGTGCAGCGTCACTCGGTGCTCATCGACGCAGTCAACGGCAACGAGTGGACGCCGTTGCAGAATCTCAGCGACGAACAGGCCAGGTTCTGGGTCTACGATTCGCTGCTGAGCGAATACGCTGCGGTCGGCTTCGAATACGGCTATTCGGTCGAACGCAAGGACGCCCTGGTCGCCTGGGAAGCCCAGTTCGGTGACTTCGCTCAGGGCGCCCAGACCGTGATCGACGAGTTCATCTCGTCCTCCGAGCAGAAGTGGCAGCAGAATTCCGGAGTCGTCATGCTTCTGCCTCACGGCTACGAGGGACAGGGCCCCGATCACTCCTCTGCTCGCATCGAGCGCTACCTGCAGCTGTGTGCCGAGTCGAACATGACCGTGGCTCTGCCATCGGACGGCGCCTCGTACTTCCACCTCCTGCGTCGCCACGCGATGACGACGAACAAACGTCCGCTCATCGTCATCACGCCGAAGTCGATGCTCCGGCTCAAGGCCGCAGCGAACTCCCCCGAGGATTTCACCACGGGAACGTTCGAACCTGTCATCGACGATGCCGTCGTCGATCCCGATCAGGTCGACCGCGTCGTGCTGGTCTCCGGCAAGCTCTACTGGGAGCTGCTGGCTCAGCGTGAGAAGCGTGAGGACACGAAGACAGCACTCGTCCGCGTCGAACAGCTCTACCCGCTCGATGAGGACTCCATCGCGGCTCTGCTCGATCGGTATCCGGACAGCGCGCAGCTGGTCTGGGCACAGGAGGAGCCTGAGAACCAGGGCGCTTGGCCGTTCATGGCACTGAATATGCCGCAGCTCCTGGGTGATCGTGAGCTCACTGTGATCTCCCGTCCTGCCTCGGCGGCGACCGCCACCGGGCTCAAGCATGTCCACGAGGTCCAGCAGCAGGAGGTCATCGACAGGATCTTCCGCCGGTGAGCTCCGTGACCCCGACGACCGTTGCTGTGATCGGTGGCCCTCTGGTCGCCGGTCTCGGCGACGGTCGTGGCCTCGGGTGGGTCGGACGCGTCACAGCCAGGACGCTGCCCAGCCTGCCCGATCTCAGAGTCTTTCCCCTGGCGGTACCGCACGAAGACTCGTCTGGGTTGCATGCTCGCACCATCGCCGAGGCATCACTGCGGTTCACCGACGACGGCGACAATCGGCTGGTGCTGGCTCTGGGTTCGGGCGACCTCGACTCGGGTCGTTCCGTTGCCCGCGCTCGTCTCGATGTGGCCAATGTCCTCGATGAGGCGCTGGCCCGGAAGGTGTCGGCGTTCGTCATCGGCCCTCCCCCGGAATACAACTCCGAGCGCAATCGTGCGATCGCTGAGCTCAATACGAGCTTCTCAGACGTCGCAAAGCGACGCGGCATCGCCTATGTCGATACGTTCACACCTCTGCTCGGCCATCCCGTGTGGCAGCGTGAGATCGCTTCCTCGAGAGACCATCTTCCCGCGCAGGAAGGCTACGGTCTGCTCGCCTGGCTGGTGCTGCACCGTGGGTGGTTCCCGTGGCTGGGCGTCCAGGATGCCATGGGTGAGGCCTGACCCTGTCTGGCCGGCGGCGCTTTGCCCCGGCACGACGGTCATGAAAGAATGGAACATCTAGCGAAGGAGTGTAATCATGAGCAAACGCAGCCGTAAGCGTCACGACCGCCGCCGCAATAAGGCGAACCACGGAAAGCGTCCGCTCGGCTGATTCTTTCGAATCACGCGAGCGTATGAAAGTGGGCGGGAGGAGCATTGCTCTTCCCGCCCACTTTCACGTACTCGGTCTTTCATGCGTTCGGTACGGCAGCTACGCGTCGGCTCCCGGCCAGACCGTCTGCTCGGTGGCGATTCGCTGGCGAATCTTCTCGCGCAGCCCCATCGGTGCCTCTTCCCGGCTGCAGGATCGGCGTACCAGCTCTTTGAGCAGCGCCTCGATCTCGTACTCGTCATGGCACGACGGGCAGTGTTCAAGGTGCACGGAGATCTCTCGGATCTCCGTGGTCGTCAGTTCTCCGTCAAGATAGTGGTAGATGCGCATCAGTGATTCCGCGCGCACATTCTCACAGCACTCGTCGCTCACTTCGCACCTCCTGCAGGTTTCGAGAAGCCGCGATCCGCTGCATAGTCGGCGAGCATGTCGCGCAGCTGACGGCGCCCACGGTGCAACCGCGACATCACGGTGCCGATCGGCGTATCCATGATCTCGGCGATCTCCTTGTACGGCAGACCTTCGACATCGGCATAGTAGACGACCATGCGAAAATCCTCCGGGAGCTCCGAGAGCGCGTCCTTGACGTCGGAGTCAGGCAGATGGTCGAGGGCTTCGAGCTCCGCCGAGCGACCACCGGAGGACGAATGACTCGCAGCCTGGGCAATCTGCCAGTCCTCGATGTCTTCGCTGCCGTGCTCCAGCGGCTGCCGCTGCTTCTTCCGGTAGTTGTTGATGAAGGTGTTCGTCAGAATCCGGTACAGCCATGCCTTGAGGTTGGTTCCCGGCTTGTACTGATGGAACGCCGCATAGGCCTTCGCATAGGCCTCTTGGACGAGGTCCTCGGCATCGGCGGGATTGCGGGTCATTCGCAGCGCAGCTGCGTAGAGCTGATTGAGATACTCCAGAGCGTCACGCTCGAAACGAGCCGAACGTTCGGCCTTCGTCTCGGGGACTTCTTTGACTGATTCGGTCATCGTAGTCAATGGTACGCCCGTTCTCTCGAGGACGGCAGTGGCGTTCACAGACTTCTCCTTCTGCCTTTCGACTCGGCACCGACAGGTTCGTCCCCGCCGATGCGTGTTCTCTCATTCAACACCGGGGCGAGGCCCCACTATTCCCGGACAACCGTTATGCTTGCCAGTGAGATGCCCGACACGTAGGAAGGACCATAGTGTCTCCAATCAGATTCCTCGCACGGCCCATGCTGGCCGCCGGTTACATCAGCAACGGGGTCGACCGTCTGCGCCGACCGGAAGCTGCGGCCGCCTCGATCGGCCCGCTGCTGAACATGGCGCGCAAACGTATGGATGTGCCCATTGATGCTCCTACCCTGGCACGTGCCACCGGAGCGGCTCAGGTCGCTGCGGGATCGCTGCTGGCGATCGGCAGATTCCCCCGGGTGAGTGCGACGATCCTCGTCGGCACCTACCTCCTCGACACCGTCGGCGAACGCATTGCCGCGGACAAGGCGACGTCGAAGGAGGACAAGCGGGAACGCACGGAGCGCACCCTGATCCGGACCTCGATGCTCGGCGGCGCGCTGCTGGCCAGCGTCGACACAGCGGGCAAGCCCGGTCTCTGGTGGCGCACACAGCATGCAGCCGAAGATCTCTGGTCGTCGGTCGAAGGCACCTCCAAACAGGCGATGAGTGCGCTTGGCGTTGACTGACACACCCGATCTCAGTGCACCCGCCACCGGTGACTGGCTCGCGCCGGTCGCCGGTGGCGTCGTCACCGCGAATGTCAGCGTTCCCGGTTCGAAGTCTCTGACCAACCGCTATCTCATCCTCGCGGCATTGGCCGAGTCCGAGTCGTTCGTCCGTGGCTGGCTGCGCAGCCGCGACACGCGGCTCATGGTCGAAGCGCTCACAGCCCTCGGGGCCGACATCGAGGAGGTCGACGACAGCCTCCGCATCACTCCCATCGACTTCTCAGCCCACCTCGACGGTCCGCCGATCACCGTCGACTGCGGTCTGGCCGGAACCGTCATGCGCTTCGTTCCTCCCCTGGCGGCCGCCACCGGGCGCGAAGTCGTCCTCGACGGCGACGAGCAGGCCAGGGTCAGGCCGATGTCGGTGATCATCGATGCGCTGACCCGCCTCGGCGCATCCATCACGGCGGAGAACAACCTGCTGCCGATGACGATCCATGCACAGTCCCACCTTCGTGGTGGGCACCTTGAGATCGACGCCAGCGCCTCCAGTCAATTCGTGTCGGGCATGCTCCTGACCGCACCTGTGATGCCCCTGGGAATCGAACTCGTCAACCGCGGCGAGTCCGTGCCCAGCCGCGCCCACGTCGATATGACACTCGAGGTCCTCGCCGATGCGGGAGTCGACGTCACGGAGCCCGAACCCGAACGATGGATCGTCGAACCGGGACTCCCCCGGGGACTCGACGTCCACGTCGAACCGGACCTGTCCAACGCTGCTGCCTTCGTCGCTGCCGCCCTGGCCACCAACGGCGACGTCACCGTCCTCGACTGGCCGGCCCATACGACGCAGGCCGGCGATGGGTTCCGAACCATCGCCGAAGCCTTCGGCGCCACCGTGACGCTGGACCGAAATGGTCTGCGCGTCCAAGGCCCCGAGGTCCTGCGAGCCGTCGAGCTCGACCTCTCCGCCGTCGGCGAACTCACACCCGTCGTGGCTGCCTTGGCGGCCCTGGCCGACGGCACGTCGAACCTCACCGGCATCGGGCATCTCCGCGGGCATGAGACCGATCGGCTCTCGGCCCTGCGCCGCGAACTCGGGGCCATCGGCGTCGACGTCGACGAACACCCGACGGCCCTGACGATCACCGGCTCGCAGCTGCGCGGTGGGACGTGGCACACCTACAACGATCACCGCATGGTCATGGCCGGAGCCATCCTCGGTCTGAACGTCGACGGACTGGTCATCGAGAATGCTGACACCGTGGCCAAGACTCTGCCGGAATTCACCCAGCTGTGGGAAGCCATGCTGAATCGCGGCGTCTGAGATGGCACGGATCTACCGCGACGAGGACTACCGTCCTCGCCCGAGCAAACGCGGTTCAAGGCCGCGTACGAAGAACAGGCCCAACCACGACTCTGCGATCGACGGACTCGTCACGGCCGTCGACAGGGGGCGGTATCGGGTTGTCGTCGCCGATGATTCCAGCAGTGTCCGTGGCCGCGCCGGCTCAGGCGCGGCCACGTCCGACATCACGGCAGTGAGGGCCTCCCACCTGCGCAAGGACGCAGTGGTGCCCGGCGATATCGTCAAGCTCGTCGGCGACACCTCGGGCAGGAAGGGCTCACTGGCACGCCTGGTCGAGATCAGCAAACGACGAACCGTGCTGCGCCGCAGCGCCGATGACACGGACCCGACGGAGCGGGTCATCGTCGCCAATGTCGACATCATGGGCATCGTCACCGCAACCGAGGATCCCGAGCCCTCCTACGGGCTCATCGATCGGGCCCTGACAGCGGCCTTCGATGCCGGCATCACTCCCCTGCTCATCGTCACCAAGACTGATCTGAAATCGTCCGATGAGATCACCCAACGATTCTCGGAGACCGGAGTCGAGATCGTGTGCTCCGGACTCCGACCCGACGGGTCACTCACCGATGCCAGCGTGTTCGACCGTCTGCACGGCAAGGTCAGCGTCCTGGTCGGACATTCCGGTGTCGGCAAATCGACACTGATGAATGCCCTGGTGCCCCGCGCCGAGCGAGCGACCGGCCACGTCAATGACGTCACCGGGCGAGGTCGGCACACCTCCTCCTCTGCGATCTGCCTTCGTCTTGACGGCGGAGGCTGGCTCGTCGACACTCCCGGGGTGCGCAGCTTCGGACTGGCCCACGTCGATCACATCACACTGATCTCGGCCTTCCCGGAGCTCGTCGATGCCACTGCCGACTGTCCGCGTGGCTGCACTCATCAGGCTGATGCGCCGGGCTGTCGGCTCGATGCCTGGGTCGCCGCGGGCAACGCCGGCCCTGGTGGAGTCTCACGCTTGGAGTCACTGCGCAGGCTGCTGCCCACGACTGGATAAGGTGGAGGAATGAACGATCTCGACTTGGCGACCGAACTCGCCGACCTCGCCGACTCCATCAGCTACCGCCATTTCGTGGCACAGGACTTCACCGTCGAGACCAAACCGGATCTGACGCCCGTCACCGAATGCGACCGTGCGGTGGAGTCCGCGATCATGGATCGCCTCAATCGCGAACGCCCGGAGGACAGTGTCCTGGGCGAGGAGTTCGGTTCCCACGGGACCTCGCCGAGGCGGTGGATCGTCGACCCGATCGACGGCACGAAGAACTTCGTCCGCGGCGTCCCCATATGGGCCACTCTGATCTCCCTGTACGACGGGCAGACACCGATCATCGGCATGGTCTCAGCCCCTGCCCTCGGGCGACGCTGGTGGGCCGCGGCCGGGCACGGCGCCTTCACCTCGGCGCTGGAAGAGCCGGCCAAACGGATCCGGGTCTCTGACGTCGATTCGCTTGGGGATGCTTCCATGTCCTACGCGTCTCTGTCCGGATGGAAGGAACTCGGCATCCTCGACGAATTCCTCGGTCTCTGTGATTCTCTGTGGCGCACACGCGGCTATGGCGACTTCTACTCATACATGCTGCTGGCCGAGGGGGCGGTCGACATCGCGTGCGAGCCCGAGCTGGAGCTCTACGACATGGGCGCGCTCGTTCCGATCGTTCTTGAAGCAGGTGGGACGTTCACGAACACGGCCGGAGCCCCCGGGCCATTCGGCGGCAATGCACTCGCCAGCAATTCCCGCCTGCAGGAACGTGCCCTTGATCGGCTGGGGCGAGTCGCGCCGAACATTGCACGGACCGACACTCAGTCCTGAGTGCAGACTGAAGCAGAGGAATCTCAAAAGAAGAGGGAGACAGATGCCCGATGTGATGCGTGCCGATCTGTGGCATTCGATGGCTGATGCAGCCGGTCTGATCAATGCCGACGGAACGATCGGTGAGACGATCTACGGCCAGATGACGGCATTGGCGACGCGGACCGGAGCAGTGAATCTGGGACAGGGAGCCCCGGGAACCGATGCTCCCGCCGAGCTCATCGACGCCGCGGCCGACGCTATGCGCGAGGGTTACAACCAATACGCACCGGGCCAGGGATTTCCAGCTCTGCTCGAGGCGGTGGCCCAACAGCGGCAGCGGGACTTCGGCCAGGAGGTGTCTGCGCAGAACGTTCTGTACACGTGTGGGGCCACTGAGGGCCTCACCGCGGCCATCCTGGCTCTGCTGCCCCGTGGTGGGACCGTCCTTGCCTTCGAACCGTTCTATGACTCTTACCCGGCGGCGATCGCCGCTGCAGGAGGATCCCTGGTCACCGTGCCGATCCTGCCGACCCCCGAGGGAGGGTTCGCACCCGATTGGGCCCGCTTCGATGACGCTGTGACGGCCGCCGAGAGCGTCCCCTCGATCATTCTCATCAACACGCCTCACAACCCGACAGGCTTCGTGTTCGATGCCGAGGATCTGTCTCGCATCGGCGATGCCGCTGTCGCCGCAGATGCTTGGGTCCTCACCGACGAAGTGTATGAGCAATTGGTCCTCGACGGCACGCCGCATGTGGCACCGGCGGTGGCCATGGACGACAGCACGAGGGTCGTCACCGTCTCCTCGGCCGGGAAGTCGTGGAATACGACTGGGTGGAAGATCGGGTGGGTGATCGCGGAGCCCGAGGTCAGGGAGGCCATCCAGGCCGTCAAGCAGTTCCTCACCTACACCGCAAGCGGTCCGCTGCAGATAGGGCTGGCGCGCACGCTGTCCGGCGACTCGAGCTTCGTGACAGACAATCGGACATCGCTGCGGCAGCGCGCAGACGTCCTTGTGCCAGCCTGTCGTGACGTACCGGGTGTCGTCACGTCGACGCCTGCTGCCGGCTATTTCACCGTCGTCGACTTCTCCGCTCTGACCGATCTCGACGCGTTCGAACTCAACGACCTGTTGGCGCGACGGCACTCGATAGTCGGGATACCCGTACCCGCACTGTGCCGGTCCGGATCTCCTGCCCACGAGGCGTACAGGTCCTCCATCCGATACTCGTTCTGCAAGTCGGCAGCCGATGTCGATCGCGGTGCACAGTTGTTCGGCGATCTCGCGGCCGAGCTGACGCGAGATCCCGATGCGCTGCGCGGTGAATACTGACTTCACCAGCCCTGTGCTGAGCACAGAACATACCGTCACGAGCACAGCAAAGCAGGGGCGGAACGCACTGACTGCGTTCCGCCCCTGCTCTGCTCACTGCGACCACCTCAGCCTCGGCGTCTCGACTGGAGGATCTGTGGCGACGTCAGACGGTTCAGGCCTTGACGAGTTCGAGCTCGAGTTCGATCTTGATCTTGTTGGATACGAGCAGCTCGCCACCGCCGAGAACGGCGTTGAACTCCATGCCGAAGTCCTTGCGGTCGACATTGGCTGCTGCTGACAAGCCCGCGACCTGGTTTTCATTGGGATCGGTGGCGACACCGCTGAACTCGGTGACGAAGGCAACTTCCTTCGTCACTCCACGCATGGTGAGGTCTCCGACGAGTTCGAACTCGTCGCTGGAGTTGGCGTTGATGCCGGTCGACGTGAAGGTCAGCTTCGGGTTGTTCTCTGCTTCGAAGAAGTCACCGCTCTTGAGGTGACCGTCGCGCTGGGGATTGCGCGTGGTGATCGACTCGACGTCTGCCTCTGCGGTGACCGAGCTGCCCTCGAGGGTCTCACCGACGTTGACGCTGCCGGCGATGTCCTCGAAGTGTCCGCGAACCTTCGAGACGCCTGCGTGGCGTGCGGTGAAGGTGAACTCGGAGTGCACCGGGTCGATGTTCCAGATTCCTGCGGTGAGTCCCTGTGGAAGAGCAGTCATGATTTCTCCTTTTGATTGAAATTTGAAGTACAAGAATGACTCTAGTTTATCGTTCAACCACATGCAACTCCCCCCGGAATGGAACCGGCATCGGCCCGTCGGCGGCAGATGAACGGCAAGTGGACATGTGGCAGACGTCACTCGTCTCCGGTTTGGCCTGCAGGAAGACGCTCGTGTAATGTTGAGACCACGCCGCGGGGTGGAGCAGTTCGGTAGCTCGCCGGGCTCATAACCCGGAGGTCGCAAGTTCAAATCTTGCCCCCGCCACGGTCGAGGCCTCTGATCAGGAGAAATCCTGATCAGGGGCCTTATTTATGTCCATGCTCGAGATGCGGCGTCTGTCTGAAGCCGATTGGCGTTGAGGTCCACTTCCACGTATAGTCGTCAATGCGCCGCGGGGTGGAGCAGTTCGGTAGCTCGCCGGGCTCATAACCCGGAGGTCGGAGGTTCAAATCCTCCCCCCGCCACGAAAGTGGCAGAACCCCTATCCATCGGATGGGGGTTCTTCTGATTCACGCTCCTTGCCTCGGCCCACAGGGATGAGGGGGCTGTAGAAGGCGACAGAGTTTTCCGAGTTCCTGCGCCCCTTTCTCCGGCTTATGAGTCTGGCCCCTGAGATCCGATCGGATCTCAGGGGCCAGACTCATTCAGCTTCGACTGCGACGGGGGTCAGTTCCCTCCGCCCTGATCGGCAGGGGCACTGGCCGGAGCGGAAGCCCCGTCCTTCGTGCCATCCTCGGCGAGGGAGGGATCGGCTGCCACCGCTTCCTCAATCGCGTTCTTCAGACGGTCCTGTGCCTTGCCGTACTTCTCGAAGTCACCCTCCTTGAGGGCTGCGTCGGAATCTTCCATCGCTTTCTTGGCTTCCTGCAGCGCCTCGTTGAGGTTCTGGTCGGCTGAACCGCCGCCGGAATCACCGCCGCTGCTTGTGCCGCCCGACTCGCCGGAGCCGCTGTCCTCAGTGCCCGCGTCGCCGGCCTGGGCACCGGAGTCGCCACCGAAGACCTGGTCGAGGGCCTCGTCGAGGGTCGGAGCGAATCCAATGTCTTCGCCGAACGCCACCAGCACGTGCTGGAGCAGCGGGTACGAGGTCTCTCCTGCCGACCGCACATAGACCGGCTGAACGTAGAGCAGGCCGCCGCCGACCGGCAGTGTCAGCAGGTTGCCGTTCTGGACTTCGGACTCACCCTGGCGCAGCAGGTTGAGGCTGCGCTGCACATCCGGGGCAGTATTGAAGTTGTTCTGCGCCTGTCCTGGACCGGGCACCGTTGTGTTGCGAGGCAGTTGGAGCAGCCGGAGCTTGCCGTAGCCGTCTGCCACCTCTCCCTTGGTGTCGCCGGCGTCAGCATCCGCGGACAGGAAGCCTGTCAGGTTGTTCCGCGCCTGCCCCTCAGACGAGCGTGCCGGGATATAGGAACTCGTCAACGAGAATGACGGGGACTGCTGTCCCGGCATCTGCAGGGTCATGTAGAACGGAGGCTGAGTCAGTCCGCTCGATGCTTCCTTCGTCGGATCGGTCGGCAACGTCCAGAAGTCCTGGCCGGTGTAGAACTCGCTGGCAGTGGTCACATGGTACTGGGTCAGCAGATCACGCTGAACCTTGAACATGTCCTCCGGGTAGCGCACGTGGCTCATCAGATCACCCGACATCTCGGAAGCAGGCTGGATCAGATCCGGGAAGATCTTCATCCATGTGTTGAGGACGGGATCCTCCTTGTCCCACTGGTACATCTCAACGTTCCCGCTGAAGGCGTCGACGGTGATCTTCACCGAGTTCCGGATGTAGTTGACCTCTTCGTCCGGAAGTGTCGCAACATTGCCTGCAGCGGTCTCCGTCGTGGAGTCCTCGGTTGCGGCCTGCAGCTGCTGCGGTGTCGAATACGGGTAGTCCTCGGCAGTCGTGTAACCGTCGAGAATCCACTTGATCTTGCCATCGACGACAGCAGGGTACGGGTCGCCGTCGATCTTGAGGAATGGCGCCATCTTCTGCACTCGCTCACGGGGGTGGCGTTCGTACAGGATCTGCGACTCCTCATTGACTGCGTCGGAGAGCAGGATCTGCTCGTCCTGGAACTTCAGAGCGTAGGCCAGTCGGTTGAACAGATTGCCCACAGAGGGTCCGCCGTCACCGGAGAAGGTGTTGTTGACCTGTCCCGAGGCGCCCTCCTCATCGGAAGGATAGTCAAGCTCCCGGGGCTCGGCTCCCTCTTCACCGCCGACGATGGAGTAGTTCGGTGAGTTCTCCCCGAAGTACACCCGTGGCTGGTAGTCCGGGAATTCCCCCTTGGGAGGAATGTCGGATTCCATGAATGTCGGTTCGCCGTCGGGATTGCGCGTATTGCCATTGGCAGCCACGACGCCGAAGCCGTGGGTGTAGACGATGGCGCGGTTGTACCAGCTCTGGTTGTTGACCGAGCTCGGGGCGAGTTCGCGAACCGCTATCACGGTGTCGCGCATCTCACCGTCGATGTTGTAGCGATCGACGTCGAGCTTCTGCGGGAACGAGTAGTAGGGCCTGACCTGCTGGAGCTGACGGAACGTGTCCGAGACCAGGTTCGGGTCGAGCAGACGAATCGACGCAGCGGTTTCCGCGTCCGCGCGCAGAGCACCCTTCTCGCCAGTCGTACTGGGCTCATAGGGAGTCACCTCGATGTCCTCGAAGTCGAAGGCCTCACGTGTGGCATCGATGTTGTGCTGGATGTATTCGGATTCCAGGCTCTGCTGGGACGGGTTGACCTGGAACTGCTGGACCATCGCGGGATAGGCGATGATCGAAACTCCACCGAGGACGATGAGAGTGGCGGTTGCGATGAGCGAGATTCGCCAATTGCCCTTCCACGCCGTGTAGACGAACAGCAGTGCGACAAGCACCGCTGCGATCGCAACGATGGCCATGGCAGGGAGGGCCGCCCTGTCATCCGTGTAGGTCACACCGGGGACGATGCCGCCGGTCGACGTCATCCGGTCGTACCGAGCCAGCCACAAGCGGCCGGCCTGCACGAGGATAAGAACGCCGACGGTGATTCCCAGCTGCCATTGGGCGGTCTTCGTGAGGATGACGCCCTTCTGCTCCCCCGGACGGATGCCGCCGAAGAGATAGTGTGCGACGAGCGCGGCAATGAGCGACAGCAGAATCGCCATCCCCACCTGGTCACCGATAAGCCGCAGACCGGGAAGGACGAAGACGAAGAACGACTTGTCCATCCCGAACTGGGGGTCCTGCGAGCCGAAGGACGTGGAGTTGATCCATTGGAGAACGGTGTCCCACTGCGCCGAGGCGGTGATTCCGCTGAGTGCGCCGACGACCGCTGGGATCGCGAAGGTCGCGACCTTGCGCAGCGGTTCGATGGCTTCTCGGTACCGATCGAGGTTCTCCTGGCGCGGAGTCGTCGGCGCGTACACCGGACGATTCCGGAAGGCCAAGTGCAGACTCAGCCACACCGGGACCGCCATGACCACGAATCCGGCCAGGAACGTCAGTCCGCGGGCGAACCACATGGTGCGGAACACCTGCGCGACATCGAGCTGCTTGAACCACAGGACTTCGGTGTACACCTGGGTGAAAGCGATGAAAGCGACGAGCAGAATCGCCACTGACACGAGGGTGAGCAACAGGGGCGAACGTCTGGGCCGGTTCGCCGGCATTCGTGCGGAGGTGGGTGAGGACGGAGAGCTCACTACTGCCCTTTCTCATTGTTGTCGGCGCCGCCGGCTGGACACTTCTTGAGGTCCGAGGTGTCTCCGGCTGCGTATTGCTCCACGGCGTTCTGTGCGTCATCGAGAGTGTCGATGCGAGCCACCGTGATCTTGGATTGATCGGCAGCCTCGATGACCTCTGCACAGTTGTCTGCGGGCGATAAGAAGAGTTTCGCCCCCTGCGCAGTCGAGGCCGCTACCTTCTGTCGGGCCCCGCCGATGGGGCCCACCTTGCCTGCAGGATCGATCTCGCCGGTTCCTGCCACGTGCTTTCCACCGGTCATGGCACCGGGGGTGAGTTCGTCGATGATGGCCAGTGCGAACATGGTGCCGGCGGAGGGTCCGCCGATGCCTTCGACGTTGAATGCCACGTCGACGGGGAACTCGAAGTCCTGCTTCATGCTGATGCCGATGGCATTGCGTCCGTCGATCGTCGCGGGCTTCATCGCAACATCGACGTCTTCGCCACCGCGTTCGACGACGATGTCGACCGAGTCGGAGGACTGCACTGTCTCGCTCATGACCGTCGCTGCCTCCGGGTCAGAGTCCAGCTTCTTCCCGTTCACCGAGATGATCCGGTCACCTTTGCGCAGTTGCCCCTCGGCGGGTGAGTCGGGCACCACCTCGTTGACGAGGAGATGCACTTTGTAGGGTTTGTCGAGTTGGCCCATCGCCGCGGCCACGGCCACATCCTGGCTGGAAGACATCTCCACCGCATTGGACGCGGCCACGTCCTCCCGCGTCGTATCAAGAGGGTAGTACGCCTCGGTGGGGATGACCGTCTCCTTGCCATTCAGCAGAGTGCCCAGCGCCTGTGACGCGTAGGTGTCACGCCCCGGGCCTCCGCTGACGGCGACTGTGAGCATGTCGATGCGCCCATCGGTCGGATAGGTCTTGGCACCGGAGACATCGACCATGGGCTTGCCCTGATAGTCACCGAGCGTATTGAACACCGGTCCGGGCAGCTGCAGCATGTAGGGCACCGGCAGCAAAACGGCAAGAGCGATGAGGAGGTAGGTCATGACCCCTGAAGTCGTGGTCAGACGTGGAGCGCGTCGTCGAGTGTCGCCACGCGTCGGTGTTGCGGGCACCGGCACGGCCCGAGGGGCATTCGCTGTCATGTTGTCCTTTCGCTGCACCGCCCGACCAGTCTAGTTGAAACCTGACCGCGAGTTTCACAGACTCCTTTCGCCCGGTGCGAACATCATCCGAAACCTCCCGGAATTGGGAAGCTTCCCACATACAGAACCGTTAACGTATAAGACAAACCGATTCTTGGGGGCTTTGAGAAAATGAGCGATGACAACAACAATGAGCAGAATCCGTTCGAACAGATCTTCGGAATGCTCTTCGGAGCGAATGGTCCCGGCGCCGGTCAGGGCGAGGACAAGGACGGCAATACCGGTCCGCAGGGCTTCCAGATCGATCCGGCGATGATGTCGACCATCATGAATCAGATGCAGGGCCTCTTCAGTCAGGGTGCCGATTCCCAAGCTCAGGCGACGTCGATCGCTCAGAAGGCGGTTCCGACACCTGACCCCGCAGTGGGCGAAGAATCGGTGAAGGCGACCACCGACGCTTTCCGGCTTGCAGAGCTGTGGCTCGCCGAGGCGACCGAGTTCTCCGGAGCCAGCCGATCGGCGCGCACGCTCACCCGTGCAGAATGGGTCAGCGAGACCATGCCCGGTTGGCAGAAATTCGTCCTCCCGATCAAGGAGAACATGTCCTCTGCCCTGACAGAGACTCTCGAGACTCAGGTGCCGGCAGAGATGAAGGGAATTCTCGCCGGAGCCTCATCGATGTTCGGTTCGATGAGCGACTCGATGTTCGCAATGCAGATCGGACAGGCCGTGGGTGCGCTGTCGGAGAGCGTGCTCACCGGCACTGAGGTGGGTCTGCCCCTTCTGCCGCAGGACACCGCAGTGCTCGTCGAGACCAATGTGGAGAAGTTCGCCTCTGAGATCGACGTCGATGCATCGGAAGTCCGGATCTACCTCGCCGCCCAGGAGCTTGCCCACCTGGCGCTGTTCGAGCGCGCTCCCTGGCTGAGCGCGCAGGTCGAAACAGCGCTGACTCGCTATGCGCAGGGCCTCAAGGTCGACACCTCCCAGATCGAAGACATGGCCTCGCAGATCGATCCGTCCAATATCTCCGACCTCAGCGACAACATTCGCCAGGGTCTGTTCAATCCTCCGACCACCGAAGACCAGAAGAAGGCACTGACGACGCTGGAGAACCTCCTTGCCGTCATCGCCGGTTGGGTCGACGTCGTCGTCTATTCCGCATGTGCGCATCTGCCTGGACGCGATCAGATCCGTGAGGCGCTGCGACGCCGCCGAGCTACCGCGGGTCCGGCCGAGAAGACATTCTCGACGCTCGTCGGCCTGGAATTCAATCCTCGCCGCCTGCGTGACGCTGCAGCACTATTCGGGTACCTCGAAACCCAAGGAGGCACAGAGGCAAGGGACAAGGTGTTCTCCCATCCCGACCTCCTGCCGACGACGGAGGACCTCGACGACCCCTTGGGCTACTCCGAGCGTCGGCATGCCGAATGGACCAGCGAATCGACTCTTGACGAGGCCTTGAGCCGCATTCTCGCCGAGGGTATCGAAGGCACGGAAACCAGCGACGATTCAGGGCCGCAGGAAGATGTCGAATCCGATTCCGACGATGGGACTGACGACACTGGTGAGACCGGTGGCCGCAGTGAGAGCTGAATGATTCGTCTCGATACTGCCCGCTCCGAAGTCGGCGCCACCTCGGCCGCGACTGATTTCGCGCTCGACTTCGAGGACTTGTTCTCCACAGCCGGCGACGACGCGTTGCGGCGCGAGTCGGGCGCTGAGCACGTCACTGCCAGTTGCCTGATCTTCGACCCCGACACGGAGTCCGTGCTCCTCAACCATCACCGCAAGGCCGGTCTCTGGGGTCAGTTCGGCGGGCATCTCGAGCCCGAGGATGACAGCCTGTGCTCTGCGGCGCGCAGGGAGGCCATGGAGGAGAGCGGGCTGAGCCACCTGACCTGGTTCTCCCCCGTCCCGATCGATCTCCATGTGCACGATCTCTCGGCCTCGTTCGGGGCGTGCCGACGTCACTTCGACGTGGTCTTCGCCGCAATCGCATCCGTGGACCAGGTTCCCGTCGTCTCGGACGAGTCTCTGGCGGTGAGATGGTTCCCACTCACAGACCTGCCGGCGTCTCTGATGCCGGATCTGGTCGTGCGGCTGCCGCAGCTTTACCGGGCAGGTGTGGGATCCTGGCGAGTCAGCGACCGCCGCCGCGGTTGAACTGCTCCCCCGCGCTGAAGCCTTCAAGGTAGATTTTCGCATCGGCTTGTCTGGGGTGCCTGTCCGCCAACTCGTGGAACTCTTTGGAATGCGGGCCGATCTGCAGATGAGCGAGTTCATGGACGATCACTGTCTCCAACACCCAGCGAGGCACCGTCTGCAGGCGGTGGGAGACTCTGATGTCTCCTGACGAGGTCGTCGTCGATGCCCAGCGACTGATGTTCTGATTCGTCACCCACCTGATCGACTGCGGGCGTAGGCGTCCATCGAAATAGAGCCGGCTCATCTCATGTGCCAGATCGACGAGATCAGCGGCCGAGGAATGGTCCCTGGCAGCGAGGCGGTTGAATAGATCTGTCAGCGACCGGATGTTGGTCTCCACGCTGTATCTCACAGGTGTGCTGAGTACGTATGTATCCACTTCCTTCGAGACCGAAATGGTCTTCTTCCGACGTGCGGAGCGGCGCACTTCGATTTCTCCACGGGTGATCGCCCGCAGTACGTCCTCTTCGGTCCATCGCTGTTGAGTTGCCACAGGCCCATCATAGGAAATTCGGCAGACATTCATTCATGCGTCTCTCCTTGTGAGTTTCCTGAGCATCGTCGTTCCACACCGCATTTCGGACTGTCCACAGGTCGAGTCACCGCCAGTGACCGCCGGTAGCGGAAGTGACCTACGCTTTCATTCTCTTCATTGCCCCTCACACAATCCCTCAAGGAACCTTTTCTCCACAATTCATCGCGACATATCCACAGGTTATCCACACACTGTTGACCGGTATGTGGATGAACCGACATTGACGGGGCGGCAAATGCAGAATAAGTTCTATGATTGACCCCGGAAAACCCGGTGATGCGTGCGGAAGGGGAAGCTGCACGAGTCTCCGCGAGCGCCTGGGGGCACATAGCGGTTGAGGGCACGTCGGGATGCATTTTCCGGCCTGCCCTCGACTGTTTTCCACAGGGTTTTCCACAGTTTCATCTCGCCCATGGCGGATGTCCTCCACCTTCACTACTGTGGAAGTCCGAGGCGTTCGAGGCGAGGTGGAGACATGTTCCGGATTTTTCCCAGTGTGCCGATCACATGGCGGTCATCATCGTGTGTGCAGTTCGGCGTCGATGATCCCGTCCTCATCGACGGGCTCCTGCCAGCAGACGTCGCTCTCGTCGACGAATTGCGAATGGGCGTCGGTTCGGCGCAGTACTATTCTCGGGCGCAGGATCTCGGTGCCGATCTGGGCCGGGCGAGTTCGCTGATCACATTGCTCGACGAGGCGGGGGTCATCGTCCCCGACGATTCCGACGCCGCAACAGTGACGAAGAGTTCCCCTCTGTTGGCAAGCGCGCAGATCTTCGCCCTCTCCCCCGACCGCGTATCGAAGCTCCTCGGTGACTCACGGATCATGGTCGTGGGGCCGCTGCGAGCAGTCACCGAACAGTATCTCTCAGCTTCGGGTTTCGCCATCGCGAACGAGCATCGCGTCGAGGACCTCGATCTGCTGTCCTCACCTCTCGTGATCACGACTTCCTACCTCGTCCCTGATCTTCATACCGCCACCTGGCTCACGGATCGCGAGGTGCCCCACTGCCAGGTCGTCATCGGGGAATACTCCCTCGAGGTCACCGGTCTCATCCGTCCCGGGACGACACCCTGTGCTGTCTGCGCCTGCCTGGTGAAGAAGGACGCAGATGATTCGTGGTTCGACCAGTACTCTCACATCCGAGCCCTTCCGGACCGCGAGAACCTCAGCGATCCGTTGTCACGGGCGCTCGGAGCAATCAATGTCGTTCAGATCCTCAGACGATCTCTGCTGAGTCCCGACGCCGACCCGGTGCGCCGGAACGTCTCACTGGCCACAGGCATCGGAACAGATGCTGCACCGGCGTTTCATCCCCGCTGCCAGTGCCGCGTTCCGGTCCCGCACTTCGACCTAATCGATGAGCAGGCTCAATAGCCCCGACCCATAGAGTTCGAGTTTGGTCGCGCCGACCCCTGGAATCTTCGCCAGTGAGCTCATGTCCTGCGGCCTGATCTCGGCGATCGCCGAAATCGATGTGTCGGTGAGAACGAGATAGGGCGGAAGGCCCTGTTCCAAGCCGACACGGGCTCGCCAGCGTCGCAGCCTGTCGAGGAGTTCAACGTCGATGTCAGCAGGACAGTCCGCACACCGGGACAGAGCCCGGTCGACCTGGGACACGAGCACCTTGCCGCACGATCTGCAGCGATTCAACGTCACCGAGGTCGCAGTCCGACGGCCCTGACCCACCGTTTGATCGACGCGTCCGAGTTCGCTGAGGAACCGGGAGGGTTTG
This sequence comes from Brevibacterium picturae, assembly GCF_900105045.1. Lineage (GTDB taxonomy): Bacteria > Actinomycetota > Actinomycetes > Actinomycetales > Brevibacteriaceae > Brevibacterium > Brevibacterium picturae. The sequence continues at coordinate 108,455 of NZ_LT629739.1, forward strand.
CGTGGTCGCTGTTTGGAATCATGGCGTGACAGAGACCAAGTCAAGCTGAGGTCACTGCCGGCACGGGTCAGCGCCACATAGAACAGGCGCCGCTCCTCAGCGACTGCTCGTGGCGTCTGGGCGTAGCTGATGGGCAGCAGTCCCTCGCTGAGCCCAACCAGGTGCACACTGTCCCATTCGAGGCCTTTGGCCGCGTGGAATGAGGCGAGGGTGACACCTTCGATGTCTGGAGCGAATTGATGCTCGGCTCGCTCGCTTAGATCAGCGAGGAACGTTTCAAGGGGCACCGGCAGTTCGGATCCGGACTGGTGGCTCTCAGCCAGGTCGACCAGTGCCTTCAGAGATTCCCATTTCTGGCGGCTCGCCCCGGCAGCAGGTGGCTTGCTCGAGTACCCCAGAGAGACCAGCACCTCGGCGACGACTTCCGGCAGGGGTCTGCCGCTCGAAGTGGCACGGGCCGCCTTGAGCATGAGGACGGCCTCTTTGACCTCCTTGCGCGCGAAGTACCTCTCTCCGCCACGCAGAACGTAGGGGATGCCGGCTGCGGCAAGAGCCTGCTCGTAAGCGGGACTCTGTCCGTTCGTGCGAAACAGAACCGCAATGTTCCGAGGGCGGCGGCCGGCATGAACCTCGGCAGAGATGGCCTTGACGACACCGGCGGCCTCAGCATCATCAGTCGGATACTCGGTCATGGCCGGCTGTTGGCCAGCAGGGTTGTCGGTACGCAGGGTCAGCGCCGCGCGAGAAGTGTGTCGCAGCAGATTGTTCGCTGTCGACACGATTGCCTTCGACGACCGATAGTTGCGGACCAACTGTATCGTCGTCGACGTCGGCAGCGAAGCGTCCAGTGTCCTCAGCAGTGAGGAGTCGGCTCCCGCAAAGGAATAGATCGTCTGGGCCGGGTCACCGACGACGCAGAGATTGTCCCGTGGCCCCAGCCAGCGCGAGAGGACGTCGTACTGAAGAGGCGAAACGTCCTGAAATTCGTCGACGACGAAGTGCCGATACTGATCGCGGATCTCTGCCGCGATGGCCGGATACTCTGCAAGCACGCCGTCGAGAACGAGCAGAACATCCTCGAAGTCCATGAGCCGGCCGCGTGTCTTCGCTTCGCTGTACGCCTCGAAGATGCGCACCATGTCCTCGACGCCCAGTTGTCCGGGAAGATCGCGGGCGACGGCTTGGGTGGCATAGTCGTCGACGCCCAGAAGGGACGCGGCAGCGAATTCGAGTTCGGAGGCCACGTCTCGATTCAGCTCCCGGCTGGTCTCGATCCCCAAGCTCTGGAGCACCGAGCCGAGGATCCCAGCCTTGTTGTCAACGATCCGAGGGAAGTCTCCCTGTGCAAACCGGTCCCAGAAGAAGCGCAGCTGGCGAAGCGCCGCGGAGTGAAACGTTCGGGCCTGGACGGCCGGGACTCCGAGGTCGCGCAGGCGTGACCGCATCTCCCCGGCGGCCTTGGCCGTGAAGGTCAGAGCCAGAACGTGATTGGGAGGGAACACCTCGGTGGCGATCCCGTAGGCGATGCGATGGGTCATCGCACGGGTCTTGCCCGTCCCGGCTCCGGCCAGGACGATGACCGGTGTGGAGAATTGGGTGGCGACTTCCTTCTGCTCCTCGTCGAGAGCATCGAGCAGTGCCGCAGCCTGAGCGCTCAAACGTTGTCCAACCAGCTGTAGAGAAGCTGTCCGGCGATCGACACTACCCCGGGGGCCCGCACCGTGCCACGTTCGATGGCCGCTCGCAGCTCCTCACGAGTGAACCAAGTCAAGGTGGCGATCTCCGCCTCGTCGGCGGCGAATTCGAGGCTTGGCGCCTCAGCTGAGAAACCGAGCATGAGGGAGCACGGGAAAGGCCAGGGTTGGGACCCGAGGTACTGCGGATTCGCGACTTCGACATGGGCCTCTTCGAAGACCTCTCGAATGACTGCGTGCTCCAAGGTTTCACCGGGTTCGACGAATCCGGCCAGCAGGGAGAATCGGTCCGACTCCCACGCGGCGTTGTTGCCCAGCAGCACCCTCTCGATCCCGTCCTCGTCGGTGTTGATGATGAGGACGATGACGGCCGGGTCTGTCCGCGGGAAGTGCTCGCTGCCGTTGTCGGGGTCCGTTCTCACCCAACCGCCGAGATTGGTCTGGGTCGGATTCCCGGTACGGGGCGAGAACTGGTGGGCTCTGTGCCAATTGCCGAGGCCCACGATCTCGCACGCCAGGGACACCTGCACGTCGTCGAGGGACTCTGCCAGCTGACGCAGCGGCAGCCACACAGGCTCGGCGCTGTCGATTCCCTCCCCCGGTGCCGTCAGCAGATCGGTGGCGTCGCGTGCCCGCGACGTCGCCAGCGAAGTGTCGATCTCACTACGGCCGACATCGTCGAGGGAGACCCCGATGTACCGTGTACCTTCGGCGTCTCGGCCGAGGTAGATCTCCGTCTGCTCATCCGGCACCATGTCGACATCACTGATGAACAGACCACCCGCTGCGACGAGGAGTGACCCACGGTGTTCGAACACGGGCCTCGCTCCGCTGGCCCACAGTTCGTGTAAGTCACCGTCCTTTCCGCGAGAGAGATGGTCACGATCGATTCCATGGCGGGCCAGACTGATCGGTTTCACGGGTGGCAGTGGCTTCATAGCCTCCACGATAACTCAGGGCCCTGACGCAGGACGCGTGCGAGCTGACACGCTCAACGGCCGAATCTCCGGTCTCCAGCCGTGGCACACGGTAGATTGGGGAGGGTGAATACCAAGGCACTCAAGTTGGCAGCTGTCGCGGCAACGATGCTCGAAGACTTCTCCCCGACGGAATGGGTCCCCCTGCCGTCATTGGGGCTGGGGATCAGAGTTCTCGTCGACGATGGTCAGCAGCAGTTGGTGGCGACGGCACAGACCAGTCTCGATCGGTCTGCGGACACCGGTTCCGCGGCCGAAGCAGGACGGATCTATGACACGATGTATCCGCATGCCGGGTTCGCCTGGCCCCATCTGCGCGCCATCACCGAGGTCGACGCCGACTACTTCGGCACTACCGCATCCACCACGGTGACTCTCATCGATCCCCTGCCTGGTGCTCCAGTCGGTGACCAGGCCATCACTGATGTCGCGCGCGCGAGCTCATTGGCGCAGGCTCTGGCCACGCTGCATTCGGCGGCACCGGAAACGATCTCCGAGGCAGGATTCCCCGTCGAAGACCCGTCCCGATTCCAGTTTCAGATCTTGGAGAGGCTCGATCAGGCTGCGTCTACTGGCCAGGTGCCCGCCGCTCTGCTGCAACATTGGGAAGAGGAATTCGAAAAGGTCGCGCTCTGGCGCTTCCTCGCCACCCCAATCCACGGTGCGATTGATGAGACGAGTGTCTACACCGACCAGGAGCGCGTGCTCGCGCTGTCGGGAATCGAACGTCTGCGGGTCTCCGATCCCGCCATCGATCTGGCTGCGGCCTCGGCACTCATCGACCCTGCCGCTGTGCCGACCTTCTTCAGCGAGTACAGGAACTCACGGCCCCGTGCCGACGAGCACGTGATCACCCGTGCCGAACTGCTGGCCGAGTTCGCCGTCCTCGATTGGCTGCTCGAAGCAGTCGATTCCGGAGATCAGGATGCGATTCAGGACGCAGGCGAACTTCTGTCCTCGTTCAACAATGTCCTGTTCTCGAAGGAAGCATCAGAGCCGAAGGGCGCTCCCACTGAAACGACAGTGGCAAGCAGCGCTCCAACAGCAACGAGCAGCGACCAGGACTCGAATCCGGCGACGGATGTGCCGACCGAGCAGCCAGAGTCCGATACCGGGCGCACGCCTGAGGCCGAGAGCGTCATCGACGAGGGAACAACAGAGCCGGACGAATCAGCACCGCCCGAGGACTCTCAACGCCCCTGATCGGGTCAGCTGCGGTCATTGGCATCCAACCACGCAATGATCTCGGCCTCCTCCGGAAGCTGGGTGAACCTGACGATGTCATCGCTGCCGACGAAGTAGAAGGTTCCCGTCACCTCGGTGATCTCGGGATGGACCCGCTGAATGGCGAAGCGGTAGAGAGCCAACTGCCATTTCATCACCTCCAACGCCTTCTCATCTGGCCGTTTCGAGGTCTTCCAGTCCACGACCTCTGCGTGATCGCCTGTGATGAAGACCGCATCGATCTTGCCCGGGACCCTGAACCTTCCGAGGACGAGTTCGAACGACATCTCGATGTGATCGGCATGCCTGCTCGCGAATTCTGAGCCGATGAAAGTCTGCTGGAGACGTTCGACGGTCGCAGTGTTGATGGCCTGGATCTGCTGTCCGTCATCGATGTCGATGCTCGCCTGTCCGAAATGCTGCTCGACCCAGGAATGGAAGGTGGTCCCGATCTCTGCTGCCCGACTCGGCGGGGTCGGAATGGGGCGCAGGGTCTGGGTGATGAATTGCTGCGGGTTTCTGCGCCACGAGACAAGAGCTGTCGCCGATAGACGATCCGGGACAGTTCCGGTGCTGGCAGTGCCAGGGCGGCTGCTGATCCGCCGTGCCTGTCGAGCATATTCGCCTACGAGTCCCTGCTTCTGTGCCAGTTCGTCCAGGCCGACGGGTGCAGCAGTGCTGACCCACTCGGCGGCACGTCGGGCAGTGGACACACGATCGGTTCGCGGTACGGGCCAGATGCTTGTCTCGATGCGGTCCTCGGACGTTTCGTCGGCAGGTTCCGGCATGTCGACATCGCGTCCCAACACTTCGATCGCTTCGGTGAGGAACGGGGACGGCTCGTCAGGGTTCGCCCTGGCCCCCATCAACTCGGCCCCCAGCCACAGGTAGTGTTTGGCGCGAGTGAAGGCCACGTAGGCCAGACGCCGTTCCTCTTCCTCGTGTGCCTCGGCGATTGCCGGTTTGATGAACTCGCTGACCCATTCGTCCAGTGCCTTCTTGGTGTCGAAGTCGGCGGTTCGCAGGTCATAGTCAACCAGGTGGGCACGGTCGCCTCGCAGCGGGTACGGCAAGGCTGTTCTGTCCATCCACCCTTCCTTGTCCTGCGGTTCCGTCGGGAAGTCCTTGACCACCAGAGACGGCACGGCGACTGCATCGAATTCGAGGCCCTTCGAGGCGTGGACCGTCATGATGTCGATCGCGTCGGAGGCCGAATTCGGCTCGACCACGCTGAGCGCATCCTTCGCCTCCATCAGGGTCAGCCACTCGAGGAAACCCTGCACCGAGGGCTGATCGTCGGCCGCCGAGTACTGGCTTGCCGCAGAGAGGAACGAGTCGATCGCGGAACGGTGAAGGTTGCGCAGCGAATCGCTGAGCCCCCAGATGTCGGAGTCGACTCCGGTTTCGGTCATCGCGGTACGAATGATCGAGGCGATGGTCCCGGACCCGGAACGAACATGGCGCAGAGCCCGTGCCAACCTGACCAATCGTTCCAATGCGATCGAGCTCAGACCCGAGTTGCGATAGTTATTCACCATGGTCCGTGCGCCGGCGAAGTGTGCCGACCCTGCGAGTGCCTCGGAGAGGTCAACGAGTTCGTCAAGTCCCTCGACGATGGTCGGCTGGTCGATGGTCTCAGGTACGACTGCCTCAGCCTCGGCGTTGTCCGCCATGAACTCGGTCAGTCGCGAATCGTTCTGCGCACGGGTGAATGCCTGCACAGCGGCGATGTCTGTGGCCCCGAGGCCCAGCAGTCGACCGCTGACCAACCGCATCAGTGCGTCACCGGCCATCGGATCGACGGCCGCGGTGAGCACTGCCCGCAGATCGGCGACGAAGGGGTCGCTCAGGAGACCGGAGGAACCGTGGACGTGAACGGCGTAGCCTGCAGCATCCAGCGCCGCGGCGACCGGCGCGAAATGGGCACGTTTGCGGCACAGCACGGCCGTGGATGACCCGGCGGGAAGGCTGGCGACCCATTCGGTCAGGGATCTGAGTCCGACGGTGAGGAAGTCCGGATCATAGGCGCCCGAGCTGATGTCGATGGCCACACCACCGTCCCCGGCTCCTGTGCGTGCCGACAGCGGCTTCTCCTGGCTTCCGGCCAAACCGTTCGCGGTCCGGTTCGCGACCGTCAGGATCGTGTGGTCATTGCGCCAGCTCGTGCTCAGTGTCAGCGCCGAGACATTGTCGAAGTCGGCGGAGAAGCGGATCATGTTGTCGGCACTTGCCCCGCGCCAGCCGTAGATGGCCTGCCGGGGATCGCCCACCGCTGTCACCGCCGTGGAGTGGAACAGGTCGCGCAGCAGTTTCAGCTGGGCGACCGAGGTGTCCTGGAACTCATCGAGGAGAACGATTGACCACCTCTGCTGTTCGGCACTGCGCGCGGCCGGCACTTCGTCGAGGATGCGCTGAGCGAAGCGAACCTGGTCCGAGAAGTCCATGGCCAGGTTGCGACGTTTGGCGATCATGTAAGCGCCGGCCAGTTTCGCGGTCTTGATCTTCGCTTCGAGCTTTGCGCGCCGACCATTCGGGTCAACGGGTTTTCCCTTGCTCGAGACCAGGGCCTGCAGACACTGGTCAAGATAGTCCGTGACCTCGTCGACCTCGCGACCGTGGTCATTCATCGCCGCGGCCAATGAGATGATGTCGGCGATCATCGTCTCTCGTGCGAAGTCGCCGGGGATCTCCTCCGTCGCAGTGGAGTCGATGATGTCACCGGCAATGGTGTGGGCAGCCGCGTCATCCAGCAGCACCGTCTCGGGCTCGATGCCGATGCTGACTCCGTGTTCGCTGACGATCGAGGCGGCATAGGAGTTGTAGGTCGACACCGTCGGATTGTCGAGACCGGGCAGTCTCATCTCCGAACCCAGCCCGAGGCTGTGGCGCAGCCGAGCCAAGAGCACCCTGATCCGCCCGCCCAGTTCACCCACTGCCTTCCGTGTGAAGGTGAGGCCCAGGATCTCCTCGGGCGCGACGAAGCCATTGGCCACAAGCCATACGACCCGCTGGGAGATCACGGTCGTCTTACCCGATCCTGCGCCGGCGGTGACCTTCATCGACTGCGCCGGATCGGCTTCGATGATGATTCTCTGCTCTTCGCTCGGCGGGAACGCTTGGGCGGGGTCGGCGGCGGTCAGGCGGGCCAGGTGTTCTGCGGTGAAGCGCATCAGGACTCTTCCAAGGTCTGGGGCCCGATTGCCGGGCAGGAGGTGCGGACAGGACAGCTCAGGCATTTCTGCGGCTCGACCCGGGCCGGGAACTCGGCGGCCCGCATGCGATCGGAGACATCGTTGATGAGGTCTCGTGCCCAGCCCGGATCCTCATCGATTGCAAGCGCCGACTGTTCTCTTGTCGTCTGTTTGGAATTGCGCAGGTACACGAGTTCGGCACCATAGGAAGTGGCATCGATGGTCTGGTCCTCACCGATGGTGATGGTCCCGGAGTTGATCGCCTCCTGGTAGACGCCGAGTTGGGGGTGACGGGCCATCTCCTGACCTTTGACGACGTTCTTTCCGGTCTTGAAGTCCACGATCCGGATTCCCTCGGGGGTCTGTTCGAGTCGATCGAGGCGCCCGGTGACTTTCCATTCCTGGGCCTTGTCATCGACTCCGGTGGCGTACACCTGAGCTTCGACGCCGATGGGTTCACCGGGTGCGGTCTTGATGTACTCGCCAAGGCGATCGGCCATCTTCATCGCCAATGTGTGTTCGCGATCCCGCTCCCACTCAGCATCGAATTCGAGCGTCGAGAATTCCTTGTCGACGAATTCTCGGATCGCCGAGGCCGGACCCTGCGGAAAATTCTCCGCCGCGGCGTGGATGATCGTTCCCAGGCTCTGGGCCAACGAGCCGGGCCTGTCTCCCCCGTTGCGGGTGAGGAACCACCGCAGCGAGCAGTCGGTGAAGGACTCCACCTGAGACGGTGAGACTCTCACGGTGTCGTCGCTGGTGAAGAGAGGCTGGCTGGAGGTGACGTCTTCGGTCTCGCGCCATTGTTCGGGTGGTTCGACCGTGCTGCTGGCGGCAGTCAGTGCCGACATCAGCTGCGCCCAATTCCGCACGTCATCCTCGGGCGCCTCGTGCGCAGGGTCCGCGGCGGCTCTCAGCAGCCGGGCGCGGGTATGCGCGGCCATCTCGTCCAGGGACAGCGGCAGGAGTTCATCCTCATGGGTGATCGCGTACCCGTCTGCGTCCTCGGTGCCCTTCGATGTTCGTGCCGCGATCACGTCGAAGAACGGTGAGGGATTGCTTTCGGCGTCAGAGATGGAGGTGATGATGATCTGTTCTTTTGCGCGGGTCAGTGCCGTGTAGAAGAGCTCGCCCTCTTCACGCAGATTCTTCCGTTTGGCATGGGAGTGGTAGCCCGGGTCCCCGGTTGCCCTCTCGCCGGTGGCCAGCACGGCGCTGAGATCGTCGAGGCCGAGGATGCCGCCGCGGATCTTCGGATTGGGCCATACCCCTTCGTTCACCTCGGCGATGATGACGAGCGGGACCCGCAGATGCGCCAGTGACGACGGGGTGCCGACCTGCACATGATCGTCGTTGCCGGCCCGTGCGGCAAGGGAATCCTGCGCGATGTCCTGCTCTGCCACGATCCCGGCGAACGACCGTGCTGTGAATCCTCCGCGGTCGGAGATCTTCTCCGCCAAAGTGAATAGCCGCAGCACCGAGTCCAGATGCGAATTCGCCACCGACTCCGGATCGCGAAGAGCATCCGACTGCCATTTCTCAGCGACGCCCGCCGCCTCCCAGATCATCCACAGCGCCTGGTGCGGATCGACCGACCGGACCTCGGCGGCGGCCCGCAACATCCGAGAGATCGTCGCCAGCCCAGTCGGGGATGAGTCGTTGACATCGCTGCGCAGCGCCTGTGCCAACGACGTCGAGCTGTTTGCTGCGGGGAACTTCTTCCTCACGACTCGCTTGAACCGTCTGATCTGCACCGGGTCGAGGCGGACATAGACGCTTCCGGCCAAGGTCAGAGCCTGTGCAGCGATCGACTCATCATCGTCGAAGTCCGGGGTGCGCGAGAGCAGCTCGAGAAGCGGCGCGGTTGCGGAGTCGATGCTGAGAGGCGCCATGATGTTGGCAGTCGCCACACCTGAGGCACTCAGTTCGTTCGCGACGACTCGCGCCGTCGACGTATTCCGACACAGCACGGCAACATCCGACCACGCATGCCCGTCTTCGACGAAGTTCGTGACTCGACGCGCCAGATACCGATAGCTCGAGGCAGCTCCCTCGAATACATGAGTCTCCACCGTCTCCGGCACGTCGCTCACGGATTCGACGTCGGCAACGTCGTCTGCGACAGCATCGGAAACGTCGGCAGCAGCGATGTCGGCGGCCGCTGAGCCGTCGTCCGAGTATTCCGGTCCGCTGCTCGGGCGCGGCATATGGTGCAGACCCCACCTGGTGGTGATGCGGCGACCGAAGTCATCGCTGACGTCGACGATTCCGGCACCCGTACCCTTCGGGTCGGGCAGAATCACCGTTGTGAAACCATCATCGGCAGCGCTGCGGTCGATGAGGGAGGCGTCGGCTCCGTGGAACCGCCCGGTCACGGTCTCCGGACTGCCGAACAGTGCCAGAGCGCTGCCGCGCTCACGCAGCTGTTCGAGCAGACCCCAGCTCGCAGCCGGGAAATCCTGAACCCCATCGGCCAGGACCACTGTGGGCACCACGTCGGGAGCGAAGGTCCAAGTCCGTCCAGCGGTCACCTCGGCGGGCTCACGCAGAACCTCGAACGCCGCTCTCGCCAGGACCGTCGCAGAGTCGGTGCCTCCGTAACCGGGCATGCTCATGATGTCGAGGTATTCGTCGAGGATCTGGGCCACTGCCTCCCACCGCGGATCACGGTGGCGCTCAAGGACCCGATCGAGCAGGCTGCGCCCGAAGTCGAACACAAACTCGGGTGCCTGGTTCCGGCCACTGTCGGCAGCAGGGGCGGGAAGGCGCACACCGAAGTCGAACTCCATCACCCGGTTGAGGAAATCGCGGACCTCGGTTCGAAACGCCGACGTCGATCGCACTTCCGCGGTGATTTCGACCGGCCAGACGGGTCCACGGCCGTGACCGAGCTCGTGACCGGCCAGGAGGTCGGCGAGGAAAACGTCCTGATCGGCCCCGGAGATGAACTCGAGGTCATCGCCGGTCGCCGTCGTGTGCGCAGCACGCGCAATTCCGTAGGCGAAGGATGAGATGCTTCGCGCGGGCGCCGAGGCCAGCACTGCGTCCCCGGGCACTGCCAGGCGGTTGCGCAGCACATCGGCATGATCGCGGTTGGGCGTGAGAACCAACACCGATGCGGGGCTGACCGCTGACATCAGCTGCGCGTACACGGATTCGAGCATCGTAGTCTTGCCTGTCCCAGGGCGCCCCACGACCGTCACCGACTCCCCCGCGAGCAATTTCGCGCCGATCCCCTCAGTCACTTCATCCATACCCGTATTCCATCATGAGCCACCGACATGGGCACGATGTGAGCACGATCGAGCGCGTTGGCGGGTCCCGGACTTGGTTATCGCGTAGCATGATGGGATGTCGAGTCTGCAACAGAGATTGCCCCGTGAACAGCGTCGTGACCAGTTGGTGGGGGTGGCACGTTCCGTGTTCGCGACCCGTGGATACCGGACCACCTCAATGGACACGATCGCCGAGGCAGCCGGGGTCTCAAAACCCGTCCTCTACCAGCACTTCGCGTCGAAGCAGGACCTCTACCTCGCACTCATCGACGATTCCGCCGCGCACCTCGACACGACTCTTGATGCCGCGATCGGATCGACCACGGATCCGCATGAGAAGGTTCGGGCCACCTATCGTTCCTACTTCGAGTTCGTCGTCTCCCATCGCGAGGAGTTCGTCATCCTCTTCAACTCCGATGTCTACGAACCGGAGGCGCAGGACCGGATCCGCAGCCTCCGCGAGCGTTCCGCCTCTCGTGTCATGACAGCGTTGAAGAGCTACACCGACCTCGATGACATCCAGGCACGGCTGCTGTGCCGAACCCTCATCGGCACCGCCGAAGTCGTCATCAAACAACTGGAGACGACGCCGCAGATCGACGTCGACACAGCCGTCACCCTGCTCACGCAGATGAGTTGGGGCGGACTGCAGTCCTTCACCACGAAGTGACTGGGATCTATGACCTGATGAGGGAAGAAAACACGACCTCGCTGACGTTAAGCTGAGGACGACTCAAACCACGATCCGCACAAGGAGCACAATGGAAATCAAGATCGGCGTCAAGCAGTCACAGCGAGAAATCGTCATGGAATCTGACGAGGCCCCCAAAGATCTGGCCGCGCGCATCGAAGAATCCGTCAAGTCCGAATCGCTGCTGTCCTTCACCGATTCCAAGGGACGCCAGGTATTCGTCCCCGGAGCCGCTCTGGCCTATGTCGAAATCGGCACGGAAAACGCCCGGCGTGTCGGCTTCGGTGCCTGAGCGATTGTCTGCGCAGAGCATCGTGAGGGAATGAACGTCGAACGACGGTGAATTCCTCGTGAATAGGCTGAGGGCCCGGTTCCTGACCGGGCCCTCAGCCTATTCACCCTCCGGATTCGAACTGTCTCAGGCGACGAGCCCCAGCGCCGACATCCGTTTCGAATGGTTGGCTGTCACCGCCGGAATCGACGCCACCACCAGATCTTCGTCGATGCCCAGAAATGGGTCCGTGAGGAGGTTGCGTGCTCGGCCCAGGGTTTCGGCCACAAGCTTGCGTCCCCACAGCGCCAGACGCGACGCCAGCTGAGAGTCGGCGGCAACGTCAATAGTCAGACGATTGCGCACATATTCAGTCGCCCGTGTATCATCGAGAATAGTAATTGCCAGGCTGTATCCGGGCTCGCTGAGCTCATCCACGGCCGTGCGGTAGAAGTCATTCATGATTCCGTCGAAGACGAATCCCTTCATGAGACTTTCGTGCCAGTCACGAGGACGAGTCCGTTCCGCCAGCACGGTGAAGGTCGGCTCGAAATGCTGACAGAGCTCGACCGCATCCTGGCCCAATCGACTGATGTGCTGCGAGAGCTCTTCGAAGTTCGCAAAGGACAGAGAGGCCAACCGCGCCAAAGTGACTTTATCGTCCATGTGCACAGCGGTGGTCGCGTTGGTGGCCATTCGTTCGAAAGCGGTCAGCTCGCCGAACGCCAGAAGTGCGAGCGTAGCAGCATTATTACCGGCCAATGGGGCAGAATCGGGCATAACTCAAGAGTACCGGTTCACGACCATGACGAGCGCGAAGGCGCTAAAAGGAGTTTGAAACATGGCGGAGACAGAACCAGATTTCGCAGAACTGGGAGTCGCTGGGCCGATCGTGGCCTCGCTGGCCGCCTCAGGCATCACCCACCCCTTCCCGATCCAGGCGATGACTCTGCCCGTGGCGCTGTCCGGAGCCGACATCATCGGACAGGCGAAGACGGGAACGGGCAAGACGCTGGGCTTCGGCATTCCGCTCCTGCAGCGTGTCGTCGGCAAGGATGAGGATGGCGGCGCACCAGCCGATCCTGAGAGCACACCCGAGATCGTGGCCGACAGCACCGAGACACGCCTCCCCCAGGCTCTGGTCGTCGTGCCCACCCGTGAGCTGGCCAAACAGGTCGCTGCCGACCTCGTCACTGCGTCCACACAGCGTGATATCGACATCATGACCATCTACGGCGGCATGGACTTCGACCCGCAGATCAAGAAGCTCAAAACCGGTGTCGATGTCGTCGTCGGCACACCCGGGCGTCTCCTCGACCTCTACGGGCGCAAGGTTCTCCGGCTGCACAAGGTGCGCACGGTCGTCCTCGACGAAGCCGACGAGATGCTCGACCTCGGGTTCCTGCCCGATGTCGAGAAGATCATCAATGCGGTGCCGGCACACCGTCAGACCATGCTCTTCTCCGCCACCATGCCCGGCGCGGTCATCACCCTGGCCCGCCGCTACATGAGCCGACCCACCCACATTCGGGCACACGACAACGAAGACCTGTCACTGCTGGGCAAGAACACGACTCAGTTCGTCTACCGCGCCCATTCGATGGACAAGAGCGAACTCGTCGCCCGAATGCTGCAGGCCGAGGGACGCGGACGAACCATCATCTTCACCCGCACCAAGCGAACCGCAGACAAACTCGCCGCCGAACTCGCCGACCGCGGCTTCCAAGCCAAGCCACTGCACGGCGATCTCGGTCAGGTGCAGCGGGAGAAGGCTCTGAAGTCCTTCCGCGACGGTCAGGTCGACGTTCTCGTCGCCACCGATGTCGCGGCACGCGGAATCGACATCGATGATGTCACCCATGTCGTCAATTACCAGTGCCCCGATGATGAGAAGACCTATGTCCACCGCATCGGCCGCACCGGTCGTGCCGGCAACACGGGTATCGCCGTGACGTTGGTCGATTGGGACGACATGCCGCGGTGGCGGCTGATCAACCGGGCCCTCGGCCTCGACCACGACGAGCCCGCGGAGACCTATTCGACCTCGCCGCACTTCTTCGCCGACCTCGCCATCCCCAAGGGGACGAAGGGGCGCCTGCGCAGGCAGCAGACCGAAGGTTCTCCAGACCATAGCGGTGCGAAGAAGTCTGAACAGCGCCGAGGCGGTTCGTCCGGCGGCAGGGGATCGTCGGCAGGCGACGAAGGACGGAAGAAGCCCCGCCGGAACCGCGAACGCCGACGCACCCGTGGCGGCAAGCCCGTGGGACGCACCTCGAGTGCCCCCAGCGACAGCCAGAACTCCGCGGAATAGGGCAACTAGCCAGAGCCAGTCTCAGCCGAGCAGCGGCCCCGACCACCAGTGGTCGGGGCCGCTCGTTCATCTTGCGTTCAATTCATGCCCAGACAATGACAGGGCCGATGTCGTCAAGCATGAACGAGAGTGAGTTTTGTTCGGTTCGCACCGACCGGACGCGGAGTCCGTCGCAACAGCACCACAGGGGGGAATCCGACCCGAGATTCGCTCGCAGGAGTTCCCGCTCGCCTCACGGGGCCACCGCCATGATGTCGATGTCATGCGCGTTCTGGCGGGTCTGACCGTCATGGTCGGCCACTCCGGTGGAGTCCTCATCGGACGCGGTGAGGAAGCGGACACCGATCATGCCTGGCTGCTGGGCCACCTCGCCGAGGCGGTCAATCCGTGGGCGGTTCCGATGTTCTTCATGATCGCCGGCTGGGCGACCCTTGTGGGTGCGCCTCCCCGGTCGGGAGCAAAGGTGTGGGACCGCATCATCCGACATTTCGTGCCGCTGTTCGCGTGGTCGATCATCTTCATCCTCGGCTTCAACCTCTTCGACACTGATGGCGTCGACGTTCGCCACGATCTGGTCCGCACCTTCCTCGAAGCCGGCCGTCCCGCATTCCATCTCTGGTACCTCTACGCGTACATCCCGCTCATCCTCGTCTGTGGGACTCTGGTGCTGTTCTGGCGCGGGCAGCGACCGTGGAAGCTCACCGCCTTGGCTGTCGTCCTGGCCTGTTCGAGTGTCTGGGCGCCGTTCGTGCTCGAACAGCTCGGCTCGAGCCAGGACGCATGGAAGTGGGGCTTTGCGACCTACCAGGTGGTGTACTTCTGCATGGGCGCCTTCTTCATCCACTATGCGAAGGACCTGCGACCGCCGATGTGGACACTGGTCCTCGCGTTCGGCGCCTGCGCGGCCGGAGTCTTCTTCTGGGAATCGGACTACTCGTACCCGATCGCCAATGCGAATCCGCTCATCGTCGGATTGGCGGTCAGCGTCATCCTCATCATCTCCCGCATCGAACTGGGCGACCGCACGAAGCGCTTCTTCACGAAGCTGGCTGGGGCCTCATTCGGCGCGTTCCTCGTGCATGTGTTCTTCCTCGAGCTCTTCTTCGAGCGCCTCTTCGTCGTCGATGCCTCGCCGCTGCTGCTGGTCGTGCAGTATGTGGGCTATCTCGGACTGACCGCGGCCCTGTCCTACGCACTCAGCCTGATGTGGGGAAGGCTGCGCCTGCGCCGAATCCTCGGGTGAAGTCGGCTGCCGGGTCTCACCCCTGGATGAAGTCGACTCCCCCGGGACGGGAGTTCGCCCGCTCGAGGAGTTTCGAGAACATGTGACCGGTGGTGACATGTTCGCCCAGGCGATTGGGCTTTCCGGTGCCGTGATAATCACTCGACCCGGTGATGATGAGATCGTGTTCGTGGGCGAGTCTGCGCATGACCTCGCGTTCGTTCGGCGGGTTGTCGCGATGATCGACCTCAAGACCGTCAAGACCCGCCGCGATGAAATCGGCCATCGCAGTATCGGGCACCACCAGCCCGCGCATCGCAGCCCGCGGGTGGGCGAAGACCGAGACTCCGCCGGCTTCTCGGATCAGCGAGATGGCGGTGATCGGGTCGATGGTCGGCAGACTCACATGGTATTTGCCATGGCTGGACAGGATCGAAGTGAAGGCTTCGGTGCGCGAGGCCACGATGCCCGCGGCCACCAGGGCATCAGCGATATGGGGCCGACCGATCGTCGCATCTTCGCCGGCGACGGCGAGGACCGCGTCCATGTCGATGGGATAGTCCTCCGCGAGGCGGTCGATGATGAGGTGTGTGCGATCGAAGCGGGCGCGCCGCGTCTCTTCGACCACCGCTGCCAAGCCGGTGTCATAGGGATCGTGGAGGTAGGACAGCAGGTGCACGCTGATTCCCTCGTGCCGGCACGAGATCTCCATTCCGCGGACCAGCCCCAGGCCGTAGACCCTGGCGGCAGCCTCCGCTGGAGCCCACCCGGCAGTGGTGTCATGGTCCGTGACGCCGAGCACGTCGATGCCTTCCATCGACGCTTCGGATATGAGTTCGGACGGGGTTTGAGTCCCGTCCGAGAACGCAGTGTGCACATGGAGATCGATGACCATGCGTCCAGTCTATCCGCAGACACCGGGGATACTCGTCTTCGTCCCGGCAATGACTGCAGGCAGTGCCTAGAATGGAAGCATGACAGCCCAGAATGAAGACAGCACAGACACAACCCAGGCCCTGGACGACCGCGTCAACAACCGTTCCCACCGCCCCAATTCGCAGGCATTCCGTGATTTCGTCGCCGAGGGCTGGGATCGCACACCACTCGACGCCCAGGCACTCGCCGCAGCCGGTTTCACCCCAGCACGACGGGCGAAGGTCTCCGCGGCCTTCCCCGGTGAGCGTCTCGTCGTTCCCGCCGGCGGCCTCAAGGTTCGGTCGAACGACACCGACTACCGTTTCCGTGCGCACTCGGCATTCATTCACCTCACGGGTCTCGAGACCGATTCCGAACCGGACGCCGTCCTCGTCTTCGAACCCGAGGACGACACCCACAGCGTGACCTTGTACTTCCGTCCCCGTGCCGGATCGGACACCGTTGAGTTCTTCTCCGATTCCCGCTATGGCGAGTACTGGGTCGGTCCCCGCGCCGACCTTGAAGCGATGTCGACGATGACCGGCATTGCCACCGAGAGTTCTGCAACGGTCGACGATGCGATCACGAAAGACCTCGGCGCGATCTCCGTCCGCCTGGTCCGCCAGGCCGATGTCCGCATCGATTCGGTCATCGATGTCGCCCGCAGTCAGGTGCAGGCCGATCTCGAAATCTCGGAGGCCGGCGACGCCGAACTGGCCCAGCTGCTGTCCGAGCTGCGCCTGATCAAGGACGAACACGAGGTCGATGCTCTGCGCGAAGCTGTGGCCATCACCCGTTCCGGCTTCGACAATGTCGTCGCCTCGCTTCCTGCCGCGGTGGCTCATCGACGCGGCGAACGCGTCATCGAGACGGCATTCGAAACGGCGGCCCGCTCGGACGGCAACGGCATCGGATACGACACGATCGCGGCGTCGGGCAACCACGCCTGCACCCTCCACTGGATTCGCAATGACGGTGTGGTCCGCGCCGGCGACCTCATCCTCGTCGATGCCGGGGCCGAGGCCGATTCCCTCTACACCGCCGACATCACCCGCACGCTGCCGGTCTCAGGCACCTTCACCGACGTTCAGGCGAAGATCTACGACGCCGTGCTCGAGGCATCGGATGCGGCCTTCGCCGTCGCCGCTGAGCACGTCGGCCGTGAGGTGAAGTTCCGCGAGATCCACGACGCTGCGATGGAGGTCATCGCCGCTCGTCTCGAGGAGTTCGGAATCCTGCCGGTCTCAGCTGCCCAGTCGCTGTCACCGGAAGGTCAGCACCACCGTCGGTGGATGGTCCACGGAACCAGCCACCATCTGGGTCTCGACGTCCACGACTGTGCCCAGGCCCGCGCCGAGATGTACCTCGATGGCGTGCTCGAACCCGGCATGGTCTTCACGATCGAACCCGGCCTGTACTTCAAGACCGACGACCTGCTCCTGCCCGAGGAATTCCGCGGAAACGGTGTGCGCATCGAAGATGACGTTCTCGTCACCGCCGAGGGTGTCGAGAACCTCTCCGCCGGCTTTCCCCGTACCCGCACCGAGGTCGAGGCCTGGGTCCAGGGCCGATGAGCGCACGCTCGATCCGGGGCAGGGGAATCCTGGAGATACCGGGAATCGCCGTGGGCCATGCCGGACAGTTCAGTCCCGATCGGCTGACCGGTGTCACGGCCGTCCTGCCCCCTTCGGGCTCGCGAGTCGGCGTCGACGTCCGTGGTGGCGGTCCGGCCACCCACGAGACCGACGTCATCGCCCCCGGCACCCATTCCTATGGCGCCGATGCGATCGTCCTGGCGGGTGGTTCGGCCCTCGGGTTGGCATCGGTGACCGGTGTCGCCGGCGCCCTCGCCGAGGCGGGCCGAGGGTTTCCCGCCCCTGGGATTGAGAACGCCGTCGTCCCTCTCGTCCCTGCCGCTGCGATCTTCGACCTCGGTCGAGGCGATGGGTCCGTCCGTCCGCCCACTGCCGAGGACGGCGCGGCCGCCGCCCACACTGCGCTGTCTGCCGCGAACGACAGTGCGGAGAACACCGAGGTCAGGGGCAGCCTCGGCGCGGGTGTGGGTGCTCGTTCGGGGATGCAGAGCATGCGCAGTTCGCTGGGTTCGTTCGCGATCCGACTGCCCGGCGGATATACCGTCGCGGCTCTCGTGGTGGCCAACCCGCTGGGCACGATCGGGACGCCCGACGGCACGCTGTGGGCTCACCCGCTGCTGCGTTCCTATGGGTTCGAGCTGCCGAGGATCGGGCATCTGCCCGCCGCCCCCGTGCCCTCGACGGAGGCCACCTCGGCGAAGAACACGACGATCGCCGTCGTCGCCACCGATGCCCGCTTGGACCCGGCTCAGGTCACCCGATTCGCCTCGGGCGCTCATGCCGGCATCGCCCGAGCCGTCCACCCCTCGCACACGCTCTTCGACGGCGACACCGTCTTCGGCATCGCCACCGGCGAAATGAGCCTGCCCGAGGATTTCGCGGCTTCGACACTCGATCAGGTCTCGCTCACGGCGGCCGCCGCTGATGCTCTGAGCTTCGCCATCATCGACGCCCACGCCGCTGCCGCCTCGGTGCCGGATTCGTGGGGCCAACCGCCGACGCTTCACGATGTCGCCCCCGAGTTCGCGGGAGCCTTCACAGCGCTGGACTGAGGATCGCCGCGCCGGCCGCAACAGCTGAGGCCGCCGAACACGCCGAGGCGCACAGCAACAGGGGCGGGCACAGACATCGCTGATGTCTGTGCCCGCCCCTGTCCTGTGCGAATCTGCCTCAACAGCTTCGCTTAAGGGGATTCGATCAGTTCGAGGCCTTGCGAGCCTCGTCGGAGTCGAGTCCCTGACGGTCATCTTCGTCGACCTTCTTCTCCTGCTGAGTATCGAAGCCGTCCTTGGTCAGCTTCTTCTCCGAGGCTGCTGCTGCGGCGGCCTCGTCCTCGACGACGGTGAAGCGGATGGTCTCCGTGTACTGGCGGCCGTACCGGTCTGTACCGGTCACCTCGGCGCTGTGCGTGCCGAGATCGAGATCGGACGGGATCTCAGCGCGCCACAGGTGCGAGCTCGTCTGCCCGACGCTGCCGGATGTGCGCAGGTTCTGCGACGCCGTGTACGGGTCGGTGTACTCCCATCCCTTGGCCAGCGCCTCGCCCTTGCCGGGCTGAGTGTGCTCGGCGAGGACGTTCGCCTTGCCGTCGAAGCTCATCTCGACCCGGGCATCTGAGGTGCCGGCCAGGAAGCTCGAGGTCAGCCAGGTCTCACCCTGCTTGAGGTCATCACGGGTGACGACGCGCTCGGAGATGGCCTCAGGTTCGGTGCCCGCCTTGTCGGCATCCTGCCAGTCCTGTGCCTCCTGCGCCCATTCGCGCCATTCGGGTGAGTTCACGCCCAGCAGCAGCTGGTGGTCATCGGATTCGTTGCGCACCGTGTAGCGTTCGCTGCGGTCGGCGCCGTCGAACTCGAGGGTGAGCACGCCGGGCTCCGATCCGTCGCGGGTGAAGGCGTAGGGAAGCCCGTCTGCGTTGAGCCCGCCCGAGTACCAGTCGCCGGAGACTGCGCCGGCGACGATCTGGGTGTTCGGGAGCTCGTCGATGCCTTCGGCTGCCCATTCCTCACGCTGTTCACCGGCGATGAGGTTCTCCTGCGTGTGCGTGTGCCCACCGACGGTCACCGCGTTCGGGTAGTCGCCGATGATGTCGTAGAGGTCGGTCGCATCATCGACGATGACCTGTTGGTGGTCGACGATCGGAGCGTGCGTGGCGATGACCACGTGGGCGTTCTTCGGCACGTTCTTGAGGTCGTTCTCCAGCCATTCGAGCTGTTCTTCCCCGATCTTCTCCTTGTACTTCTTCGTCGACTCGTTGCCCGAGTACTCGATGCTGTCGAGGACGACGAAGTGGGTCTTGCCGACATCGTAGGAGAAGTGGCCGGGGCCGAACTGGTCACGGAAGGTGTCAAGGGCGTGGGCGTCGTCCGGCGAGTCGTAGTCCTGGTCATGATTTCCCGGCGCGGCTCGGACGGGGCCGTTCATCTCGGAATAGATGTCACGGAGTTCGTCGTTGAGGCTGAGGTCGTCGCCGACGTTGTCGCCGAGGAGGAGGACGCCGCAGCCCTTGTAATCGTTGCGATCGGCCAGATCACCCACGGCTCCGTCGCGAGCATAGCCCATTTCGGTTTTGTCATAGGCCTGAGTATCGGAGGCGATGGCGCAGTCCTGCTTCGCCGAGGCGGTCGCTTCGGACTCGATCATCGGGAAGTTCACTGCCTTGGGAGTCTCACCCGTGGGTTCGATTCCGCCGTACTTGAAGTCCCCGGGGGATCCTTCCGGCAGGTGGTTGTAGCTGAACTGGGCGAAATTGTCCGAGTCGACGGGCACCTGCCAGCCGGAGGGCTGCGTGATGGAGACCGTCATATTCTCCCGCACCGGCAGCTCGTAGGTGCCCTCGCCGTCGGTCTGCACGACGTCGACGCCGTTGGTGACGGCGACACCGGGGATGCCGGTCTCGTCTCCGTCGAGCTTCGAGTTCTCGTTGACGTCGTCGAATACCTGTCCCTGCAGCGTCTCCGGATCATCGGCCTGACCGCGGTCGACCTGCACATGCCCCTCGTAGAGTTCGGCAGGGGCCTCGGCTGCCGATGCGGAGCTGGCTCCTGCCAGCGGCGCCATCAGGGCCAGAGCAGCACAGGCGCTCAGCCCCGTCACCGCGCTGGGACGAAGTCGTCTTTCAGACATATCGGTTGGTCTCCTTGTTATCGATACTCGGAAGAGCTGACGGAAAAGGACGCTACGGAGGCTGAGAGACTCCTGTGTGACAGCGGTGCGACTGCCTAATGAACAACAGGTGATGTCGGAATGGCGGGCGCCGACGCCCGGTTCTTCGCCCCCTCACAGCCGTTGCTTCAGCCGCGCTTGACCCACACCTCGGGCATCACCCCGTAGGCTTGAGAGCATGAGTGGTCCACCGAAAAGAGTCTTCGTCGCGCGCCTCATCGCCGTCCCCGTCTTCGACCCTCTCGGGGACCAGGTCGGCCGTGTCAGGGATGCCGTCATCGTCTACCGCGCAACCATGCGGCAGTTCCCCCGGGTCATCGGCCTCGTCGTCGAAGTTCCCGGCCGACGACGGGTGTTCGTGCCGATGGGCAGGGTGACCTCGATCGACTCCGGCCAGGTCATCACCACCGGTTTGGTGAACATGCGACGCTTCGAACAGCGTCGCTCCGAGACGCTGGTCATCAACGACCTCCTCGACCGTCGCCTGCGACTGCGCGACGATGACTCCCCCATCCAGATCGAAGACGTCGGCATCGAGCAGCAGGTCAACAAGGACTGGGAGGTCACTCGCCTCTTCGTGCGCAGAGTCCAGGAGCGCAGCGCGTTCTCCGCCTTCCGCCGGCGCGGTGAGACGATGCAGATCTCATGGACCGACACCGAGCACCCAGCAGACTCCGACGTCGACCAAGAGGCGACGCAGCTCATCGCCGCCTACCAGGACACGAAGCCCGCCGACCTCGCCGACGTCCTGTTCGAGATGAAGCCCGAACGTCGCCTCCAGGTCGCCCGAGCTCTCGACGACGAGCGCCTGGCCGACGTCATCGAGGAGCTGCCCGACGAGACACGGGTCGAGGTGCTCTCCTCCCTCGACACCCAACGTGCGGTCACCGTGCTCGAAGAGATGGAGCCCGATGACGCGGCCGACCTCCTCGGCGAACTCAGCGATGAGCAGGCAGAACGCTTCCTCACCCTGATGGAGCCCGATGACGCCGAGGATGTGCGGACCCTGCTGTCCTACGATGACGACACCGCCGGTGGGTTGATGACCACAGAACCGGTCATCCTGACCCCGGAGACCACCGTCGCCGAGGCGCTGGCCCATGTCCGCCGGGAAGACCTTCCCGCAGCGCTGGCCGCGGCGGTCTTCGTCTGCCGCCAGCCGATCGAGACCCCGACGGGCAAGTATCTGGGCATCGTCCACATCCAGGAGATGCTGCGACACCCGCCGCACGAGGCCGTCGGCATCATGCTCGACACGGAGGTCGAAGCGCTGCCACCGGACTCGCCGCTGGGCGAGGTGACCAAACTGCTGGCGGCGTACAATCTGGTGTCGGTGCCGATCACCGACGAGAACGACCACCTCATCGGCGTGGTCACCGTCGATGACGTCCTCGACGAGCTACTGCCCGATGACTGGCGGGTCTCCGGTCGCGATGATCACAGGAGGGGATAGCCATGGCTGCTGACGATTTCGACGTTCCCCGTTCGAGTAGGCGCAGACTTCCCAGCATCGCGATGTCTCCGGAGACCTTCGGACGTGGTGCCGAGGGCTTCGCCCGGTTCATGGGAACTCCCGCCTTCCTCGTCGGAATGACCGTGTTCTGCGCTGTCTGGCTGATCTGGAACACGCTGCTTCCCGAGGCCTGGCAGTTCGACCCACGGTCGTTGAACTTCACGCTCCTGACGCTGATCCTGTCGCTGCAGGCCTCCTACGCCGCGCCGCTTATCCTGCTGGCGGAGAACCGCAGCACCGACCGCGACCGTGTGGAGTTCGAACACGACAGGCAGCGCGCAGAGCGCAACCTCGCCGACACCGAATACCTGGCTCGAGAGGTCGCAGCACTGCGCATCGCCATGCGTGAGGTGGCGACCCGCGACTTCATCCGCTCCGAACTCAAGGACCTGCTCAAGGAGCTCGAGGAGGACGCGAAGAACCCCGGAAACGACCCTGTCCGAAGTGACCGCTCCGATGACGAGCAGGTAGGCTGGAGGCCCCGAGACGACTGATCGGGACGAGAAAGGACGTGAACATGAGTGGGCCATCTGAGGACACTGTTCGGGACGCTCTGACAGGCGTCATCGACCCGGAGATCCGCCGCAACATCGTCGAACTCGACATGGTCGACGACATCAGCATCGACGGTGGGAAAGTCACCGTCACCGTTCTTCTCACCATTGCCGGCTGTCCCCTCAAGGACACGATCACCAAGGACACCACGGCTGCGGTGTCGAAGGTCGACGGCGTCACCGAGGTGTCTGTGATCCTCGGCACCATGACGCCCGAGCAGCGCACAGCTATGCGCGAGAAACTCCAAGGCCCCGGCACGAGCCGCGAGGTCCCATTCAACAAGCCCGACTCCCTGACGAAGGTCTATGCCATCGCTTCGGGAAAGGGCGGTGTGGGCAAGTCCTCGATCACCGCGAATCTCGCCGTCTCCCTGGCCCAGAACGGATTGCGGGTCGGCGTCGTCGACGCCGACATCTACGGCTTCTCGATCCCGACGATGCTCGGACTCTCGGGCAAACCGACCCGCGTCGATGACATGATCATCCCCCAAGTCGCCCATGACGTGAAGGTGATGAGCATCGGCATGTTCGTCCCGCCCAACCAGGCCGTCGTGTGGCGGGGCCCGATGCTCCACCGCGCCCTCCAGCAGTTCCTCACCGACGTCTTCTGGGGCGACCTCGACGTCCTCCTCCTCGACCTGCCGCCAGGCACCGGTGACATCGCGATCTCCGTGGCGCAACTGCTCCCGGGATCCGAACTCCTCGTCGTCACAACACCCCAGCAAGCGGCCGCGCAGGTCGCCGAACGCGCCGGCTCCATCGCCACGCAGACCGACCAGCATCTGGCCGGAGTGATCGAGAACATGTCCTGGATGGAGCTGCCCGACGGCACCCGCATGGACGTCTTCGGCTCCGGCGGCGGTGCCCAGGTGGCCGCGAACCTGTCCACGACGGTCGGTTCCCAGGTCGAACTGCTGGCACAGGTGCCGCTCGATACCCAGGTTCGCGAAGGCTCGGACTCGGGAACCCCTGTAGTCCTAGGACAGCCCGACTCCCCCGCCGCACGCGAATTCGCCTTCTTGGCCTCGACGCTGGGCCATCGCTCGCGCGGTCTGTCCGGCAGATCTCTGGGCCTCAGCCCGGTCTGATCCGCTTGATCGTCCACCGCCACCCGACTGCGAGGCATCTTCGCACTTCTCGCAGCCTGTGCGGTCCTGGCCCTCATTGCCGGATGCGTCGTGTCCGGACCCACCCGGAACACCCCCACTCGCTCCAGCCGGCAGAGCCACGATCCCGGGCGGAACAGAGACAAGGCCACGACGGCAGAGGCGAACCTCGACGCGTTGAGGCAGAGCATCCGCAGCTACGCGATGGTCGATGACACGCGCGATCCGAAGACGAACATCCATGTCTCCGGCCTGCCCGGTGTTAACTCCCTGAACTCTGCCACCGAGAAGACTCTTCTGCGGACCATCAGATCAGCAGGCGGCTTCCATGGCCACCGGGCCTACTCCCCCGTGGCGACATCACCGGTCCACCACCGGGAGTCCACGGCATTCGTTCCGGCCACGGCCACCTCGGCGAAGGACGCCGACGACGGTCACCGCCAGCAGGCTGTTCGCGGGGATCGGATTCGAGAAGGGCGGGTCCTACTTCTGCCGCGGCTACGGTGACGAACTGTGCTCGAACCCGGAACATCCCGCGGTGGTCAAGAACTGACCGGTGGCCTCAGTCCGCTGGGTTCAGGTTGCTTCGGAGTCGAAGGGCGCGGTGGCGGAGCGATCGCGCATGACGGACTGAGCCTGGAAGCGTTCGATCGGTGACAGGGGCCTCGGTCGAGAATAGCCAGACCCGGAATCCTCGGCACCATCTGCGGAGCCTTCGGCACCCGCGTCGATCGACCGAGCGGACTTGTCACTCGCCGCAGCCGATGACTCGCGGAGCTTGGACTCGCGGATGGCCGAATCCTCTTCGACGAGGGCCTCACGCACGATCCGACGCGGATCGTATTGGCGTGGGTCCAGTTTCTGCCAGTCGACGTCGTTGAAGTCGTCCCCGAAGTCGCGACGCACATTGTCCTTCGCACCCTCGGCCATGCGCCGCATCTGTCGCACGAGTTCACGCAGCTTCTGTGCGTATTCGGGCAGGCGTTTGGGCCCGATGACGACCAGTGCGATTACCACCAGGATCAACATTTCGGTGCCGTTGATACCCAACATGAAAACAAGTCTACCGTGCACCGCAGTATGCTCGACTCACGGTCGGCACAGGATGAAGTGCGCATCGCAGGCACGCTCATCTACTCCACGTTCGACCGGACAACGGGACAATATTCGACCGGGGAATGGCAGGGTATTCGACCGGAGAGCGGCCAGAATACAGGAGGGAGTCGAGCAGATGGACGAGGTGGTTGTCGAGCGGGTGCTGCGCATCGTCGAACTCGTTCCCAAGGGCCGAGTGGTCGCCTACGGCACTGTCGGACAAGTCGCTGCCTGCTCGCCGCGCTATGTCGGGCGCGTGATGAAGGAATTCGGGTCGAATGTCACCTGGTGGAGGGTCGTCAACGCCGCCGGTGTTCTCCCTGAGGCGCTGCTGCCCGCGGCTCGGGAGCATTGGGACGACGAGGCCACTGCGCACACGCATGAGAAGGTGAGCCGCTCGGCCTTCGTCGGCCCCGATCATCTCGAGGAGCTGTGGCGGACCCACGGCACCGATCCCGCGAGCAGTTAGACTGAAATCAAATGTCAGCCGAAAGCGAGGGTCGATTGTCACGCGAGAATGCCGGTGATCTCACCTTCTCCGAACAGTACAACGGGCCCGACCCGCTCCTGGACGCTGCGCGGGCCCTCTCACACGAAAACGGTCTGGCGTCGGTGTCGCAGACGACCGCGTCGACACTCACCCTCCTGGCCCGACTGCTCAGGCCGGTCGCGGCGGTCGAAGTCGGCACGGGTGCGGGAACGTCGACATTGGCGCTGCTGCGAGGCATGCCCAACGCAGGGATCCTGACCTCGATCGACACGAACTCCACGGCTCAGGCCGCGGCCCGTGACCTCATCGACATGGCTGGGATCCGACACAGCCGCCTGCGTCTGATGAGCGGACGCGCCGAAGACGTCCTCCAACGTCTGGCACCGGGGGCATATGACATGGTGTTCGTCGATTCGGAGCCGACGAACCTCGAGCGCATGATCGAACCGGCACTGCGTCTGCTCGACACGCACGGGCTCCTCGTCATCCATCAGACCCTGCTCAAAGGGGGTGTGGCCGATCCTGTCGACCGTTCGCCGCGCACGCAGGCGGCGCGGGGACTGCTCAACCGTCTGGCCGGACAAGAACGCCTCGAACGCGTCCTGCTGCCCATCGGCCAGGGTCTGCTCATGCTGCAGAAGACCCTGCGCTGAACGACCGGGAACCTGGGCCTGAGAATGCGAAAACAGCAGAGACTCTGCGGAGTCTCTGCTGTTCGTTCAGCCGGGCTGTTCGTTCAGCCGGGAAAGTGTGCTGTGGTGCTCAGAGGCCCAAGGTCTCGGCCAGGGTGTCATGCAGATCTGTGGCTTCGTCTCTGCTGAGTTCGATCACAAGACGGCCTCCGCCCTCGACTGGAAGTCGCATCACCATGCCTCGACCTTCTTTGGTCACTTCCAGAGGTCCGTCGCCGGTGCGGGGTTTCTGGGCTGCCATGTGGGCTCTTCCTTCCGTTGATTCTGCAAAGACGGTTCACGCTCGATGGACCGACTGTTGTACATCGATTATTCCACGATCCGGTCACCGACGGGTAACCCGACCGAATTCTGACATCCGAACCTGGCTTCTACGGAGGCAGATCCGCTGGTGGGGTGAAGTGCCACAGGTAGGCGACCCAGACGATCTGGAGCAGAATGAATGCGCACAGCAGCGCCGCCCGGTACCCACGAGAGCGCACCAGAGACAGCGTCAGCGCCATCGGGAACAGCGGCAGCAGAAGTCGCAGGGTTGACGTCTGCGGAGTGAAGAAGATCAGTAGGTAGACGCCGTAGGACAGACAGAAGTACTGCATTGTTCTGCCCATCCTGGCCCCCGCCGGGGAGAAGATCAGCGCCAGCATTCCCGCGATGACGACGAACAGGAGAACCGGTCCCAACGGGCCGATGAGGCTGTTGGCTTGGGCCAACCACTGCACCAGGTAGGTCGATTCGCCCGTGTGCCATGCGGCCTCGGTGTCCGTGTACGCGGTGATCGACCCGGTCACCAACCAGGCATGGACGGGGTGAACCAGCGCCGCGACACACGAGAGCACACCCAAGGTCCACGATCGGGCCACCTCGGCGGCGGGATAGGGGTCTCGCCTGCGATTGACGAAGCGATCGATGAGGTGCAGCAGCATGAAGAAGGAGAACGCCACACCGATGGGCCGCGACAGGTCCATGAGGAACACGACGGGGATCGCGCTCAGGTAGCGGCGGTCGACGATGAGGAAGAGGGCGCTGGCCTGGAGCAGGAGCGTCAGGGATTCAGCGTACCCGGTGGAGAAGATGGCCGCCGGTGGGAAGAACACGACGAGGGCGAGACCGGTCAGGGCCTGCCCTGGATCCACATACCTGCGGAACAGCGCGAGGATGACGATGGAGGCGAACCCGGCCGCGATCGTCGAAATGATCGGTGAGATCACCTCGTAGCTCACACCCGTCATAGTCGAGATGTAGCCGACCACCCCAGGGTGCAGAGGATAGAACGCCCATTGGTTCTCCATCACCGCTCCCGACTCGTCGACCGGGAGGCTGCGCGGGTATCCCTCCTCGGCGACGCGGGAGTACCAGCCGCCGTCCCAGAAATTCAGGAAGTCGTTGAGGGTGGTCGTCACTGGGCTGGAGGACCAGTTCGCCGGGTCCTGGCGCTTGAGGACCGCGGCGAAGATCGAGATGCTCACAACTCGTGAGACGAAGTACACTGCCACGGCCTGCACCCACACGGGCAAGGTGAGGAACAGGGTGCTCCAGCGGGACAGACGGGAGGAGTTGAAGACTTCAGGGGCGAGGGTGATTCCGGGGAGGTCGTGGGCTCTGCTCATTGCTGCCCGCGTGCGGCTTCCAACTCGAGGATGCGGGTGCGCAGTGCTTCGACCGCGGTGTCGACGTCCTCCATGCGGTAACCGCGCAGGGCAGGCCGGAACGACAGTCCCTCGAGGTCCTCAGGCGTGAAGTCGTGAGGCAGCGGCTCCCAGGCGGCGTCGGTCTCCTCGGCGGACTCGGCGGAGAAGACGTTGAATGTCGCCGCCAGCACGATCACGAGCACGAAGATCGCAGCGGCCACTCCGATCACAATCCACAATGGCATATCGTCATTTTCTCACAGTGGCATCGTCTGCTCACCGCAGGCCGCGCACGGTGTGTTTGGGAACCGCGTCTCCGGTGATCGCCAGGGTCACATCGATGGCGTCAGCAGTGGCGCGAACATCGTGGGTGCGAATCATTGCGGCCCCTTGGGACACAGCCAGCGCGGTGGCCGCGATCGTTCCGTGCAGACGGTGGGCCGGTGCCACGTCGCCGATGGCTTCGCCGACGAAGTCCTTGCGGGAAATGGCCAGCAGCACCGGGAAGCCGGTGCGGGTGAAGGTCTCCAGCTCTCGCAGGATCCGCAGCGACTGGTAGGTGTTCTTCCCGAAGTCCGGTGTCGGATCGATGATGATCTTCTCAGCCGCAACACCGGCGCTCGCAGCGGCCTCGGCCAACCCGATGACCCCTGCCAGGGTCCGGTCGACGACCTCGCCGGCGGTCAGTCCGTAGCGGTTGCGGTGAGCATCGGTGCGCGGCGACAGGCCACCCGTATGGGAGCAGACGAGGCCGACGTCGTTGTCTGCTGCCACGGACGCCAGTTCGGGATCGACGCCTGCCCAGGTGTCGTTGAGCAGTCCCGCGCCCGCCGCGCAGGCCGCCTCGGCGACCTCGTGTCGCCAGGTGTCGACGCTGATGAGTACGTGCGGATGACTGTGCGCGACGGCTTCGATGACGGGGCAGACACGGTCGATCTCCTCGGCGATGGAGATCTCCCGGCCTCGGCCGGCCCGCACACCGCCGATGTCGACGATGTGCGCACCTTCGTTCGCTGCGGCGTCGACGGCGGCGATGGCTTCGGAGGCGGTGCCTGCGGATTCGTAGAAGGAGTCGGTGGTCCGGTTGATCACCGCCATGATGGCGGGGCGGCCGGCCCGGGCCTGCTCCAGGTGAAATTCGCCGAGGTCGGGGCTCGGTTCCGCTGCGCCCCTCACTGCTGCTCTCCCTCGATGGCGGTGCCGATGATGTCGACGACCTCATCGATGTCGTCGGTGAGGGTGAACAGGTTCATGTCTCGGTCACTGATCGTGCCGGAGGCCAACATCGTCGTCGTCATCCAGTCGATGAGACCCTGCCAGAATGCCGTGCCGAAGAGCACGATCGGGAAGGAGGTGACCTTGCCGGTCTGGACCATGGTGAAGGCTTCGAAGAGTTCGTCGAGGGTGCCGAACCCGCCGGGCATGACAACGAATCCCCGGGAGTATTTGAGGAACATCGTCTTGCGGACGAAGAAGTAGCGGAAGTTCACGCCGAGTTCGACGTGGCCGTTGAGACCGGATTCGAAGGGCAGCTCGATGCCGAGCCCGATCGAGGCTCCCCCTGCCTCGCCTGCACCCAGATTGCCGGCCTCCATGATGCCCGGACCGCCGCCGGTGATGATGGCATTGCCCCTGGCGGAGATGCGCCGCGAGATCTCCCGGGCGTCCTGATATTCCGGTGTGTCCGGACTCAGTCGGGCAGATCCGAAGATCGACACGGCCGGACCGATCTTCGCCAGGGAGTCGAAGCCCTCGACGAATTCGGCTTGGATCCGCAGCACCCGCCAGGGATCTTCGTGGGTCCAGTCGGATGGCCCACGTGAATCCAGCAGACTCTGGTCCGTGGTCGTCTCCGGCACCTGAGAACCGCGCAGACGCAGAGGTCCTTTGCTGTAGAAGCCAGCGTCATCCCCGGCTGAATCGCCGGGGGCTGGGTCACCGGGGGCTGGGTCACCGGTGGACGAAACGTGGTCTGCCATCGGTCTCACTGCCCCTCGAGGTACTCGCGCAGCGTCCGGGCGGCCCGTTCGACCTCGGCAACGGCGACGTGCTCATCCGATTTGTGGGCGTAGAGAGGGTTGCCGGGCCCGAAGTTCACAGCGGGGACGCCCAAGGCGCTGAACCGCGAGACATCGGTCCATCCCAGCTTCGGGGCAGGCGAGAGACCCAGGGTGTCGATGAAGTCCTGGGCGATGGCGCGATCGAGGCCGGGCCTGGCGCCTTCTGCGGCATCGGTGACGACGACGTCGAAGCCGGTGAAGAACTCGCGCAGGAAACCCTCCGCCTCGGCCGCGGACCTGCTTGGGGCGAAGCGGTAGTTCACGGCGATCGTGCACGCGTCGGGGACGACATTGCCGGCGACTCCCCCGGAGATCGACACGGCCGAGAGGGACTCGCGGTAGTCGAGTCCGTCGACTCTCACCGTCCCGGTTTCGTGCTCGGCGAGACGGGTCAGCACCTGAGCGGCGGCATGGATCGCGTTGACGCCCATGAAGGCGCGGGCAGAATGTGCGCGGACTCCCGTCGTCGACACGTTGACCCTGATGGTGCCGTTGCAGCCGCCTTCGACCGAGGCGTTCGAGGGTTCACCGAGGATCGCGAAATCACCGACCAGCCAATCGGGATGGTTTCGGGAGACGCGACCGAGCCCGTTGAGCGAGGCGTCGACCTCTTCGTGGTCGTAGAAGACCCAGCTGATGTCACGGTTCGGCTCACGCAGGGCCGCGGCGGTGACCAGCGCCATTGCGACCCCCGCCTTCATATCGCAGGCGCCCCTCCCCCAGATGACCTCGCCGCCGGTGTCGTCGGCGCCCTCGAGTCGTCTGCGCTGCGGCGGCAGGTTGTCTTCGACGGGAACGGTGTCCAGGTGGCCGGCGACGACGATGCGCTCGGCCCGCCCCAGCTGGGTACGGGCCACGATCGTGTCCCCGTCTCGCAGGATCTCCAGATCGGGGCCGGGCCCGGCGCTGATGCGGTCCAGCACCTCGGCGACGGCATCGGTGATCGTCGTCTCATTGCCGGAGACCGATTCGATGGCACACAGTCGCCCCGTGAGTTCACCCGGGTCTCCCAGGGCCTCGAAGAGGTAATCGGCCAGGTCACCGGTGGGGGTAAAAGCGGATTCGGTCTCAGCAGATGGATCGACAGTCATACCGCTTAGCCTAGTACTGCCGCCACCGACTAGTCTTGGTGGCATGACAGAACGCATAGTTTCCGCACGTGGCTTGGCCACCCTGCACAATGACTCCGTCCTCACCGTCTGGTACCCCACTTTGAGCACCGGAGAGACTCCCGACGCCGCCGAGGCTGCCGCGACCTCTCACTACCACAAGGACGGCCTGGACGACCTCGTCGGGGCAGACGAGGCCAGAGGCACCCATACCGAGGTCGTGACGACGACGATCGACCTCGACGCCGGTCCCGCCTCGGCGGCCGACGCCTACCTGCGTCTGCACGCACTGTCCCATCGTGTGGTCGCTCCCAATGACGTCAACCTCGACGGCATCTTCGGTCACCTCGCGAACATCGTGTGGACCTCTGCCGGTGCCTGCTCACCGGAGGACTTCGAAGCCACCCGCGCGAAGCTGATGGCCAATGGACCGGTCGCCGTCTATGGACTCGACAAGTTCCCACGGATGACCGACTTCGTCATTCCCTCCGGTGTGCGCATCGCCGATGCCGACCGTGTCCGCCTCGGCGCGCACCTCGCCGCAGGCACAACCGTCATGCACGAAGGCTTCGTCAACTTCAATGCCGGCACGCTGGGATCGGCGATGGTCGAGGGACGCATCTCCCAGGGCGTCGTCGTCGGAGACGGTTCCGACATCGGCGGCGGTGCTTCGATCATGGGGACGCTCTCGGGCGGCGGCACACACCGCATCTCCATCGGCAACGGCAGCCTGCTGGGTGCCAACTCCGGTGTGGGCATCTCCATCGGCGATGACTGCATCGTCGAGGCCGGCCTCTACATCACCGGCGGCACCCGTGTCACCGTTCCCGGTGAGGACGAAACGGTCGTGAAGGCTTCCGAACTCAGCGGTCAGAACAACATCCTGTTCCGCCGCAACTCCGTGTCCGGCACCGTCGAGGCGATCTCACGCTCGTCCAAGGGCATCGAGCTCAACCCCGACCTGCACTGAACATCAGATTGCTGAGCCTCAGTCGGCTCAGCTGCAGTCGACTGAGCAGGCTCTGAAGTGATACCGACGAGGGCGCGTCCACGAAAGTGGGCGCGCCCTCGTGCTGTCTCAGCACCGCTGTGTCGGAGTCCCGTAGTGACTCAGCCTCGCACGGTCCAGTGGCTCAACCTCACACGGTCGGGATGAGAGTGCGGCCCGAGCAGACATGAAAAATACGCCCTACACTCGACTGCAAACCGCCTTCTTGCAAAGGGGTGAAGCAGTGCTGAGTGTAGGACGTATTTGGCCAGCGGTGCCTATTGCGATCGGCGGTGCCAGTTGGGAGACAGGGTGCCGGTTAAGAGGCAGGGTGCTGGTTGAGACCGAAGGTGCTGGTTGAGACCGGCGCTGCGATCCAAGGGGCGATCAGCGGTTGTCGATGTCCGTGTAGTCACGGGAGTAGGCACCCGTGTAGATCTGGCGAGGACGACCGATCTTGGTCTCCGGGTCGTTGATCATCTCGCGCCACTGAGCGATCCAGCCCGGAAGACGACCGACGGCGAAGAGGACCGTGAACATGTTCGTCGGGAACCCGAGGGCCTTGTAGATCAGCCCCGTGTAGAAGTCCACGTTCGGATAGAGCTTGCGCTCGACGAAGTAATCATCGGCCAGAGCGATCTCTTCGAGCTTCTGGGCCACATCGAGCAGCGGGTCGCCGCCGGAGCGGGCCAGGACCTCGTCGGCGGTCTTCTTGATGATCTTCGCGCGAGGATCATAGTTCTTGTAAACGCGGTGACCGAAGCCCATGAGACGAACACCGTCTTCCTTGTTCTTCACCCGCTCCATGAACTTCTCAGGACCATCGTCGGACGCCGAGATCTCCTGCAGCATCTCGAGCACAGCGGAGTTCGCCCCGCCGTGCAGCGGCCCGGCAAGAGCGTTGACGCCGGCCGAGATCGACTGGAACAGGTTCGCCTGCGATGACCCGACGAGACGAACCGTCGAGGTCGAGCAGTTCTGCTCGTGGTCGGCGTGGAGGATGAAGAGCTGGTCCATGGCCTTGACGGCCAAGGGGTCGGGCTCGTACTCCTCGGCCGGGACGCCGAAGTTCACGCGCAGGAAGTTCTCCACCAGGCTCAGCGAGTTGTCCGGGTGGATGACGGGCAACCCCATGTTCTTGCGGTGGGCCAGAGCGGCGATCGTCGGCATCTTCGCGAGCAGACGGAATGTCGAGGTGTCGACCTGACCTTCGTCAAAGACATCGAGGTCATCTTGGTAGAAAGTCGACAAAGCCGCGACTGCAGCTGCCACCATGGGCATCGGATGCGCATCGTAGGGGAAGGCCCGGAAGAAGCGACGCAGGTCTTCGTGAACGATGGTATGTCCGCGCAGTCGACCGTCGAATGCGTCGAACTGCTCCTGAGTCGGAAGTTCACCATGAATGAGGAGGTAGCTGACTTCGACGAAGTTGGAATGCTCGGCGAGCTGCTCAATGGGATAGCCGCGATACTGCAGGACACCTGCGTCACCGTCGATGTAGGTGATGGCCGAGGAGCTTGATGCCGTGTTGGCGAACCCTGGGTCGTAGGTCACTGCCCCGGTGTCGTTCAACAGAGAGCCGATGCGATATCCGTTGTTGCCCGCGGACGAAGCCACCTCGGGCAGCGTCAGCTTCGTGTCCCCGACCTGCAGACTCGCATCCGATGGCATATGTTCTCCTCAGCCTTGTCCCACCTCAAGCACTTCCTGAGGTGTCTTGCACAATTCCCTCAAAGACTACCGATAACAACAAGAATCAGAAAATCACAGCTGTGCCGCGCAACGGCTCAGCCGACCGCCTTGTGCAACCGCTGCGCTGCCGCCCCGATACGCTCGTCGGATGCTGTCAGAGCGATGCGCACATGGTCGGTGGCGGCCTCACCATAGAATTCGCCGGGACCGGCGATGATTCCGATTTCTGCCAATAGCGACAGCGATTCCCAGCAGTTGACGTCGGCGCTCGACCACAGGTAGAGGCCCGCACTCGAATGGTCGATGCGGAATCCGTAGGCTTCGAGCCCGCTGCGCAGCAGATCTCGACGCGCCCGGTACCGCTCCTTCTGCTCGAAAACGTGAGCAGTGTCTCGCAGGCCCGCGATCATCGCGGCCTGGACTGGGAACGGCACGATCATGCCGGCATGTTTGCGCGATCTGGTGAGATCTGAAATCAATTCCCTGTCGCCGGCGACGAACGCCGCACGGTACCCGGCGAGGTTCGACTGCTTCGACATCGAATACACGCTGAGCACACCGTGGTGGTCCTCACCTGTGGCGTTGAGGATGCTCGGAGCAGGAGATTCGGATTCCCAGTTGAGCAGGCCATAGCACTCGTCGGAGGCGAGCACGACTCCGGCGCTGCGGGCACGACGGACGACCTCGGCGAGGGTCTCGGTGTCGAGGACCTCACCGGTGGGATTGCCCGGCGTGTTGATCCAGAGCAGACCGATCCCCTCCAGCGAGGCTCCTGCGGCGACGTCGGCGGCATCGATGCGATGGCAGTCGACGCCCGCGATGGTCGCGCCCATCTCGTAGGTCGGGTAGGCCGCCGAGGGGCAGGCCACGGCCAGTCCGGCCCGAGACAGACCCAGCAAGGTGGGCAGCCAGGCGACCATTTCCTTCGAGCCGATGGTGGGCAGCACCTCGGCGGCGGGATCGAGCGTGACACCGTGCCAGTTCTGATACCACCAGGCGATGGATTCCCGCAGCTCATCGGTGCCCGCCGTGGTCGGGTAGCCATGGGCGTCACCGGCGGCTGCCAGCGCGTCCCGGATCACCGACGGAGTGGGATCGACCGGCGTCCCGATGGACAGATCGCAGGCACCGTCGGGGTGGCCGGCGGCACGGTTCCGAAACTCGATGAGGCGGTCCCATGGGTAGTCGGGGAGGTTGAGGCCGAAGCGGTCAGACATGGCTCAGTCGTGCTGCTGCAGGGGCAGGGCTTTGATGATCGGGTGGTCCAGGCCGGTATTGCCCAGCTTCGCAGCGCCGCCGGGTGAGCCGATCTCGTCGAAGAACTCGACGTTGGCCTTGTAGTACTCCTCCCACTCCTCTGGAGTGTCATCTTCGTAGAAGATCGCTTCCACCGGGCAGACGGGTTCGCAGGCGCCGCAGTCGACGCATTCGTCCGGGTGGATGTAGAGGCTGCGCTCACCCTCGTAGATGCAGTCGACCGGGCATTCGTCGATGCAGGCCTTGTCCTTCAGATCGACACAGGGCTCGGCAATGATGTACGTCACGAGTACGACTCCTCTTAAGACTCAACGAGATTGCACGTATGTATCCTAAGACTACGCCCTCTGCCCTCGCTGGTCCCATCCGGTAACCGGTTTCACATAGGTGTCCTCCGTCACTCCGACAGCGGCTGAGATGAGGCCTGGATTAGGCTGGAGACGAAAGCACCAGACAGGCTCCTCAGCGGAAGGCGACAAGTGGACGATCTGCAACCAGGCAAGAGAGTGGTCGTGCGGTATTCGCTCGAACCCGGTGATACCCATTCGACCTCGGATGCACTCGGCGTCGTCAACAGCGCCGACGACTCATTCGTCGAGATCGACACGAAGCGCGGACCGATCCGCATTGCCCGCGCCCAGATCATGCTCGTCCACGAAGTTCCGCCGGCGCCCACGAAGTCTGGTCGCACCCACGAGATCGTCTCCGCCGTCGACCTGCGCAGGATCTCGGCCGCGGCGTGGCTGCCCACGGACATCTCCTGGCTGCACGTGGAGAATCTGCGCAATGAGAGTGCCGATGATGCCGATGACTTCGGTCTGCTGCAGAAGGGCTGGCTGCTGCGCAGTTCCGAGTCCGCGACCAGGCGCGCCAACAGCTGCCTTCCGGTCACGGACACCGGGATGGACTGGGAGCAGACGCTCGAAGCGGTCGAAGCGTGGTATTCAGCGCGAAACCAGCCGAGCAGCATTCAGATCTATTCGACGGACGATTCCAGCGCCTTGGCCCCCGCCTGCGAGGGGCTCGGACCGCTGCTCTCCGCCCGTGGCTACGCCCCCTCCCAGCCGGTCTTTCTGCTGGCAGGCTCCACCGCCGAGGCGGCCGCTGGGGCCGCGCATCCCGGTGCTGCGGCTGCCCCCGGGTTGTCGATCGACGTGAGCGAAGAGCCGACGTCGACGCACTATGCGGCCTGGACGAGTGAGCGTGATCCCGGATCGGAGGAGGCTTTCCGTGGACTCGTCGAAGCCGCAGATCCCTGTGAGTTCGTCACAGCCTATGCCGACCATCCGGGCGGGACCCGGTCCATGGTGGCCAGCTGCCGGATCGTCGAACGCAGCAAATGGGGCGTGCTGACCAATCTCGTCACCCACCCCGATCTGCGCCGCCGCGGCGCCGGCAGGTCTGTGGTCCGGGCCGCAGCCGCGCTCCTGTCTCAGCGCGGAGTTCGCTCCTACCTCGTCGACGTCGATGCCGGCAACGAGGCCTCGCTCAATCTCTTCACATCACTCGGCGCCACGGTCCGTCACCGATCCTGGTACGCGACTCGAGGCTGAGTCCGGCGCGAACTGCGCCCAGGCAGTGTCAGTCCTCGCACTCGACCTTTTTGACGGGGCGATAGACGGTGACGAACGAGTCCTTCGAAGTCTTGCCCGAGGCGATGTCCTCCATCGTCCGGGTGATCTTGATCGACCAGCCCTGTTTGGGCGACTGCGGCGTACATTCGGGCCCCGATTCCGTCACGGAGCCGGGCGAACTGTAGTTGTACCGGTCGGAAGAGTCCGACTCGACCTTGAGCTTCTTGTCGCCGAACACCTTCGCATGCACCTCACCGTCGGAGACAGACATGTCGAGGACGATCGGTGACTTCGATGTGTTCGTGAACTTCATGTCGATGGTCGTCCAGTCGAGCGTGGCTTCCCGCCCCTCTGGGTAGCGGGAGATATAACGTGAGTGGGCCTGGTGCTCGTCGAGGTCGAAGCCGGCGAAGAAGGCGGCGTTGAACAGGGTCGTCGACACTTGGGACACTCCCCCGCCGTAATCCTCAGCCATCTGTCCGTTGGAGATGACTCCGGCGGCCTTGTACCCATTGGCCGCTGTCCGCTGGCCCAGGGTCTCGTTGAGGGAGAACTGCTCCCCCGGCTGGACGACTGTGCCCGACACCGTCTTCGAGGCGACCTTGAGGTTGGTGTCCCGGGCCGGCTCTGAGGAATAGCCGGTGGAGAATTCGGACATCACATCAGAGACATCGGCCTTCTTCGCGTCCTTCGTCGTGAAGTCCGGCTTGACCGAGGCCAGTGTGACCGTGGGCGTATCAGTGTCGCCCTTGATGGCGTCGGTGACGGCCGTGGTCAGTTCGTCCATTTCGATGCCGATGCCGGTCTCGGACTCCACCACCTCGGGCTTGCCGTCCTTGATGGTGAAGCTCGCGTCCTTGGCGGGCTTGCCGACGTCTGTGTTCGCGGCCAGAACTCGCTTCTGCAGATCCTCCTCATCGAAGGCGGGAACGAGTTTCGAGTCCTTCGGTTCGAATGTGAGGGTCTTGGCGATGATCGCCGGACTGATCGTCAGCTCGCCGCCGTCGACATCCGCATCCGCATCCTTCGCGGGTTCGGCCTTCACGCTCAGATCCTTGCTCACTGCGTCCGCGGCGAATCCGTCGACGACGTCCTTCGCCTCGGCGGTGGTGATGTCCGGATCGACCTCGGTGGCGTTGACCAGGAGCGCGCCCTCGTTGCGCAGCCAGGAGTCTTCGATGGCAGTGCGCACCTGCTCGGAGGACACATTCTGCCCGTGCGCACCGTCCTTGAGCTTCGGCGTGGACTTCGCATAGCTGACCTCGGCGTCGACGGGGTCGACCTTGAGCGACTCCGTGACCTTGCCGGTCGCGTCCTCGAAGCTTGTGTCATCGATGCTGATGACCGGGTCGATCTCGTCATCGCCGAAGAGACGATTCCACAGCACCCTCGGGTCGAGAGTGAAGCCGGTGGCCTGGCCGATGGTCTCTGGTATGTCGAAGCTGACCCCGGCCTTCTCGGGGTCGAGTGAGGCGGTCGGCTTTCCTGCTTTGAGCTCGATCTCCTCGTCGGCCTGTCCGCCCAACTCCTCTCGCAGGGTCGCCTCGGCGGCGGTGGTGGACTTGCCGCCGATGTCGATGCCGGCAACCGTCGTCCCCGGGGAGAGGACGCGTCCGGTGAGGAATCCGATCACCAGGTAGCCGGCGGCCAGAACGAGGACGATGATGATGACGGCGATCAGCCACGGTCTGCGCTTCGGAGCCTGCGTGGCACCGCTCGGGCGTCGACCGGGATTCGGTGAGGAATGGGACAGAGTCTGCGTCGGCATAGTTCTCCCGATTCTAACGGGCCGCTTCGGGCCGCCGCACCTTGATGAACGCGAGGACGGCGGCGATGAGCATCGGACCGATCAGCCAGGCTGCCGAGCGCAGCGTCCCGGTCACGATGATGTCCGAGCCGGGCAGCCACTGCGGCTGGCCGAGGACATAGGAGAGGATGACGATGACGAACGCGGCGACGAGCATCGGCGTCGAGCTCAGGTACATGGTCTTGAGATGCCAGAGACCGCAGGCCACCAGGAGCAGCGCCAGCACCAGCCCCCAGGGCAGGATGACAGCGGCTCCCCACAGGTCGAACACGCTCACGTTCATATGCTGCATCGCACCGAGGAATCCGATGAGCAGGGCCAGCACCGCGGCGTGGGCATAGGCGAAGAAGCCGGGTTTCTTCGGTTCGCGACGTCTACGCAGCGGAGCAGCGCCGGCGACACCCGGATGCTGGGATTCGCAGGCGGCGATGTCGAGGTCGGTGAGTACATGCGGGGCAGGGCCCGAGCTCAGCCTCTGCTCGGAGATGGGTGCTCCGGCGCTGATGGAGTAGTACTCGTGGTCGACGATCTTCATGCCGATGCCGTTCGACAGGGCGAAGAAGCCGCCGGAGACGCTCACCTGAGTGCGGTGGGCCGCCAATGCCGCGCGCTTGACGCCGATGACCGTGGAGATGTCCTGAGCGACGACGATCTGACTCACAGGCGGTTTGGTGGGGATCGTCTGGGCCGGGGAGAAGCCGGTCTCGGCGAATCCCGGCTGGTTCGCATCGAATGTTTCGTGGGCCACCTCGGCGGGGACATCGACGAACAGCAGACGTCCGGTTCTCCAGGCGGCAGTGTCGACGGCGGCGACGGTGGCCTCGTGGACTCGCACATGGTCGGGGTGGCCGTAACCGCCGTTCGCAGCGTAGGTGATGACCGCGTGCGGCCGGACTTCGTCGATGACGGCGGCGATGTAGCGGGCAACCGTCGACAGTTCGGCCGCGCAGAGAGCATTGGCCGGCATGGCCGCCGCAGCGACAGCGTGGCCGTCGGCGCCCCATTCCATCCCGGAGTCTTCGAAGCTGTGCGCACTTCCGCCCAGGAACAGGTGCTCGCGCACGCCCAGGGCAGCCATCGCCTCGGCGATCTCGGCTTCACGCACACGGGCGAGTCCCGCCCGATCTCCCTCCAGATCTCTGAGCTCGGAGGGAATGACCTCGCCGGCCTCACCACGAGTGGCACTCAGGACCGTGACCTGTGCCCCCTCGCCGACGAGTGCGGCGATCGTGCCTCCGGTCGTGATCGTCTCATCGTCGGGATGAGCGTGCACGAAGAGGATGCGGGGTATGACGGTCATGGGGTCCTGAGTGCTCGAGGTCATGCGGTGAGGTTCGACGTCACGCGTTCTGTCGACGCAGTTTCGCGTACGTCTTTGCGCGTTCCTTCGGGTCGAGTTCCAGCTTCCGGATGCGCACTGCGCCCGGAGTGACCTCGACGCATTCGTCCTCGCGGGCGAATTCGAGGCTTTCCTCAAGGGTCAGCTTGCGTGGCGGAGTCAGGTTTTCGAAGGAGTCGGCGGAGGCCGAACGCATGTTCGTCAGCTTCTTCTCCTTCGTGATGTTGACGTCCATGTCGTCGGCGCGGGAGTTCTCGCCCACGATCTGGCCCGTGTAGACCTCGGAGGTGGGCTGGACGAAGAAGCTGCCGCGTTCCTGCAGGTTGATCATCGCGTACGGTGTCACGGTTCCGGGACGGTCGGCGACGAGCGATCCGCTGATGCGCAGTTCGATGCTGCCTGCCCATGGACCGTATCCGGCGGAGAAGGAGTTCGCGATGCCGGTGCCGCGAGTCTCGGTGAGGAAACGCGTGCGGAAGCCGATGAGTCCACGGGCGGGGACGGTGAAGTCCATCCGGACCCAGCCGGTGCCGTGGTTCGTCATGGTCGACATGACGCCCTTGCGGCTGGCCATGAGCTGGGTGACGGCGCCGAGATAGTCCTCAGGAACATCGATCGTGAGCTCTTCGAAGGGTTCGTGGACCTTGCCGTCAACCTCCTTGGTCACCACCTGGGGCTTGCCGACGGTCAGCTCGAAGCCCTCGCGACGCATCTGCTCGACGAGGATGGCCAGTGCGAGCTCTCCACGGCCCTGGACTTCCCAGGCGTCGGGACGCTCGGTGGGCAGAACCTTGAGTGAGACGTTGCCGACGAGCTCCTGGTCGAGGCGGTCCTTGACCATGCGCGCGGTGACCTTGGTGTCCTTCTCGCGACCTGCCAGGGGCGAGGTGTTGATACCGATGGTCATCGAGATCGCGGGATCGTCGATGGTGATCGCGGGCATGGGCTTCGGGTTGTTCATGTCGGTGAGGGTGTCACCGATCATGATGTCGGGAATGCCGGCCACAGCGACGATGTCGCCGGCCGAGGCCTCGGTGGCCGGGACCCTGTCGAGTCCCTGGGTTTCGAGGAGTTCGGTGATCTTGACCGAACTGATGTCATCCCCACGAGCCCATGCGACCTGCTGGCCCTTGCGCAGGGTGCCGCCGAAGATGCGCAGCAGAGCGAGACGGCCGAGGAACGGTGACGCGTCGAGGTTGGTCACATGCGCCTGGAGGATGTCGTCATCGTTGATCTCCGGAGCCGGGATGGTCTCGAGGATCGTCTTGAATAGCGGCTCGAGGTCCGGGTTGGACGGTGCTTCACCATCGGCGGGCTGTTCGAGCGAGGCTGCCCCGACCTTCGCCGCAGCGAACACCGTCGGCACATCGAGAACAGAGTCGACGTCGAGGTCGGGAACTTCGTCCGCGAGGTCGGAGGCGAGTCCGAGGAGCAGGTCCTGGGCCTCTTCGACGACACCGTCGATGCGGGCATCGGCACGGTCGGTCTTGTTGATCAGCAGGATGACCGGCAGCTTCGCGGCCAGCGCCTTGCGCAGGACGAAGCGGGTCTGGGGCAGAGGGCCCTCGGATGCGTCGACGAGGAGGACGACGCCGTCGACCATGGACAGGCCGCGCTCGACCTCGCCGCCGAAGTCGGCGTGACCCGGCGTGTCGATGACGTTGATGACGATGTGATCGTCACCGGCGGAGGGTCCGTTGTAGAGGACTGAGGTGTTCTTCGCGAGAATGGTGATGCCCTTCTCGCGTTCGAGGTCTCCGGAGTCCATAACGCGTTCAGCAAAATCACCGTGTTCGCTGAACACACCGGTCTGGCGGAGCATGGCGTCGACCAGAGTGGTCTTGCCATGGTCGACGTGGGCGACGATTGCGACGTTGCGACGGTTTTCCCGACGCGTGATGGCTTCAGTCATCAAAAACCTTTTGAGCTAGAGAGAATGGTCCGGTGCGGACCCAACAGACTATTATACGGCCACCAGCTTGCCGGAAATGACAGGTGGTGTTCAAGAATGTGCGCGAGGAAGGGGAACGTGAATGCATTCGGTGGTCGCGGCGGCGAATGAGAATCCGCAGAATATGCAGAATCTATTCGTCCACCGCGACCACCGAATGCCTGTGCCCACCGATCCGGTGACGCCTGGGTCAGGCGTCGGTCGTTGCTTCCAGGACCGCGTCTCTGGCCTCGCGGCGCTTTCGCTGCTCCCGTGGATCCGGAACCGGAACTGCTGACAGCAGACGTTTGGTGTAGGGATGGACCGGGTTGCCGACAACCTGTGAGCTCTTCCCGATCTCCACCAGGTATCCGTGACGCATCACCGCGATGCGGGAGGCGATGCGTTCGATGACTGCCAGGTCGTGGCTGATGAACAGGCAGGCGAACCCGTATTCCTGCTGCAGCCCCTCGAACAGGTCGAGCACCTTCGCCTGAACCGAGACGTCCAGGGCAGAGGTCGGCTCATCGGCGATGAGCAGCTTGGGACGCAGGGTCAGCGCCCGGGCGATGCCGATCCTCTGCCGCTGACCGCCCGAGAGCTCATGCGGGTAGCGGTTGCGCATCGACGTGGGCAGCTCGACTGCGGTGAGCAGGTCCTCGACGCTCTTGCTCAGCTCCGGTCCCTTCATTCCCTCGTGCAGGTACAGGGGCTCACCGATGGATTCGCCGACCGGAAGACGCGGGTTGAGCGAGGAGCCGGGATCCTGGAACACGATCCCCACTTCCTTGCGCAGCGGCCGCATCTTCTTGTTGCTCAGACCCTTGATGCTCTTGCCGTTGACGATCATATCGCCTTCGACGGTGGGCAGAAGGCCCAGAGCGGCACGACCGATCGTCGTCTTGCCCGAACCCGACTCGCCCACGAGTCCTACGACCTCTCCGGGAGCGATCATCAGGTTGACGTGGTGAGCGGCGCGGAAGGCCTTCTTCCGCCCCATCGCCGGATACTCGATCGCCGCATCACGCAGCTGCAGAGCCGAAGGCTTAGAGAAGTCGGCCTGGGACCCCGGATGGTAGTAGGTTTCGGTCGAATCCATCCCGAGGTCGGAACTGGGCCGGCCGGCCGCCGCGATCTCCTGGGCTTCCATCGCCAGGTCATCGGTGCGATTCGCACCGCCTTCGGCAACGGTCGCGGCTCCGGCGTCTTCCGTCCCCACCGGCTTTCGCTCCTCATCGACGTGCGGGTCCACACGTTCGTCGGACTCCCCCGGCGCCGAAGCAGATTCGATCTCCGAGAGCTCGGTGCCGAATGCCTCTCCCTCGATGCCTGTGCCCAGGTGCGGAACGGCCTCGAGCAGCTGCTTCGTGTACGGATG
Organism: Brevibacterium picturae; assembly: GCF_900105045.1. Classification (GTDB taxonomy): domain Bacteria; phylum Actinomycetota; class Actinomycetes; order Actinomycetales; family Brevibacteriaceae; genus Brevibacterium; species Brevibacterium picturae. Next base: position 151,198 of record NZ_LT629739.1, read on the forward strand.
CTGCGGGTGGTAGAAGATCTGCTGAGCATTGCCGGATTCCACCACACGACCGGCCCTCATCACGATGATCCGGTCGGCCATATCGGCGACAACACCCATGTCGTGGGTGATGAGGATGATGCCGGCGTCGAGCTTCGACTTCAGCTGCCGCATGAGCTTGAGGATCTCAGCCTGAACCGTGACGTCCAGTGCCGTGGTCGGCTCGTCGGCGATGAGCAGTTTGGGCTGGCAGGCCAGCGCCTGGGCGATCATGATGCGCTGACGCTGTCCGCCCGAGAGCTGGTGCGGGAACGAATTGAAGCGATCCTCGGGATCGGGGATCTCGACGAGTCGCATCAGCTCGAGCGCTCGCTCCTTGGCCTCGTTGGGCCCGACGTCCAGGTGGACGCGCAGGGTCTCCACGATCTGGAACCCTGCCGTGTACACCGGGTTGAGCGCGGTCATCGGCTCTTGGAAGATCACGGAGATCTCATTGCCGCGGATGTCCTGCATCTTCTCCGGTGGCATGCCGATGAGTTCGGTGCTGCCCATCTTGGCCGAGCCGGTGGCGCGACCATTAGCGGGCAGCAGCCCCAGCAGCGACATGCTCGACTGCGATTTGCCGGATCCGGACTCGCCCACGATGGCCAACACCTCACCGGCGTTGACCGAGTAGGTGAGGTCTTCGGCGGCCATCCACCACTCGTCGTTGACCCAGAAGTTCACGCCCAGGCCGTTGACGTCGAGGACCGGTGATGTGGAGGTCTCAGTCTGTTCGGTCATCACTTCGCCCCTTTCTTCGTCATGCGCTCGGCCTTCTTCATCTTCCTCCAGCTGGGGATCGTCTTCATCCGTGGGTCGAACGCATCGCGTAGACCGTCGCCGATGAAGTTGATGCTCAGGGCGATGGCGACGATGAACAGGCCCGGCCACCAGAACAGCCACGGGCGTGTGGCGAAGGACGACTGGTACTCGCTGATGAGCTGGCCCAGGGACACGTCCGGCGGTTGGATGCCGAAGCCGAGGAAGCTCAGCGCTGCCTCGAGGACGATCGCCTGGCTCATGAGCAGGGTGGTGTTGACGATGATGACGCCCATGGCGTTGGGTGCCATGTGCTTGAACATGATCCGGAGGTCGCCGGCTCCGGCCACTCGGGCAGAATCGACGAATTCGCGCTCACGCAGCGACAGGAAGTCGCCGCGGACGAGACGCGCCAGACCCGTCCAGAGAATCGCCCCGAGCACGAGACCGAGTATCGCCCCGTTCGTGCCGGAGACTAGTCGACCGAGGATGGCTCCGACCACGATGGTCGGCAGGATGATGAAGCCATCGGTGATGCGCATGAGGATCGCGTCGACCCAGCCACGGTAGTAACCGGCCAGGGCCCCGACGACGGTGCCGATCACCAGAGCCACACCACCGATGATGGCCATGACCATGAGCGAGATCTGCGTGCCCTTCATCACCCGGGCGAAGTTGTCACGACCGATCTCGTCCTGACCGAAGGGGTGTTCGCCGAGGTTGAACGGGTTCGACAGCGACCAGGTGGGTGCGCCGCCTGGGTTGACGACCTGCCCCGAGGCCGTGTGGTTGAAGATCCACCAGCCGGGCAACCCGAAGATGCCGAGGGAGCTGAAGGCGAATAATGCGATCGCAGCGAGGACGATGAGCCCGCCCATCGCTCCCTTGTGGCGAAGGAACTTGCGGAGAACGATCTTTCCCTGCGACTGCCCCTCGGTTTCCTTGGCCGCAATCGCATTGTCGCCGACCTCTTCGAGGTCGTCGGTTGTGTCTGTGTCTTTATTGGTACTCATGCGTTGACTCGAATTCTTGGGTCGAGGACGGCGTAGAGGAAGTCCGCGACCAGGTTGGCGACGATGGCGAGCAGTCCGGTGATGACGATGTAGGCCATGACCGGATCGATCTCGGCGCGGTTCATCGAATCGATGAAGAGTCGGCCCATGCCGTTCCAGCCGAAGATGGTCTCTGTGATCACGGCACCGCCGATCATCGTGATGATGTCGACGGGAACGATCGAGGCCAGCGGCAGCAGGCCGTTGCGCAGCGCGTGGCGCATGACGACAGTGCGCTCATTGAGGCCCTTGGCACGCGCCGTGCGGATGTAGTCCTGGCTCATCACTTCGAGCATCGACCCTCGGGTGTAGCGAGTGTACGAGGCGAAGGAGATGAGCACGAGAGCAATCGACGGCAGCAGCAGGTGGGTGAAGGTGTCGAGATTCCCCATCCAAAACCCGCCATCGATGTTGGGCGAACTGGCTCCGATCGTCGCGATCGGACGACCGTTGATCGCCGGATGGCCCGAGTAAGCGTCCCATTCCTGAAGCACCCTGTCGCAGAAGATGAGAACAGCGACGATGACTCCGGTGATGGCCGTCGTCCGTGCGGTGTCCCAGGGATCGGGCCCGCGGAACGCAAGTCCGACACCGAGGCAGATCGCGACGGCGAGGATGAGCAGCCCCACGATCCACAGCCAGTTCATCTCCACGTAGAAGAAGAGGTACTGCAGCGGCATGTAGAGCAGTGCGCCGATGACGACGACGGTGATGCTGGCGAGCAGGACCCGTCGGTTCTTCAGTCCCGTCGACAGGAAGGTCATGACGACGGCAGCGCCTGCGCCGATGACGACGACGCCGATGAAGCCGATCGACGGGGACTGGGCCCAGCCGCTGGCAAGGATGTAGTAGATCGTGGCGAAGGAGATCAGCGTTGCGGCGCAGAAGGTGATGATCCTACGCCGCCGGTCGCCGCCGACCGCCCCCATCCAGAAGAGTCCCATCGCCAGACAGACGACGATGACCGGCCACCAGCTCGACAGTTGGGGCTCATTCATGAAGTTGTTGATCTCGATGGCCCCGTACTGCTTGAGCAGCACCGCAACCCAGAACACGGGCAGCGAGTAGAGGAGGAACGAGAGGAATGTGATGAAGTAGTCGAAACCCGTGTACTGGCGGATGGCCGATACGACGCCGACTGCAACGCCGAGCACGATGGCCAGCAGAGTCGAGGCGGTGATGAGCTTGACCGTGTTGACGATGGCGCCCTTGAGTTGGTCTGTGACCTCTTGGTTCTGGTACCAGGCGGTTCCCAGGTCACATTGTCCGATGACGCAGCCTGCGGCACCGGAGAGCCAGGAGAAGTAGCGGATGACGACGGGAGTGTCGAGGTCGAGCAGACGCCGGCGTGACTCGAAGAGGTCCTCGATGTTCGGCGATGTCGAGGCCCGCAGGTCCCAGAAGAAGTCCATGGCCGCGTTGAGCAGCAGGTAGAGGACGAAGGTGACGACGAGGAGCACGAGTGCTGTGGAGAGGAGTCGTCTGAGGATGAATCTGATCATGGTGTGGTGTCCGTTTCAATCTTCCGAAAACGCCGCTGTGGGGATCACACAGTGATCCCCACAGCGGATGGTGTGGAGAAGGACCGATCGCGTCAAGCGCGGATCAGTTGACTTCCCACTCCCAGTAGTTCCAGAAGATCGTCGGCGACACGGTGGTCGTCGAAGCGTTCTTCAGCGTGTCCCGGTGGATGACAAGCGAAGGATGCTGGAAGATCGGGATGCCGAAAGCATCGTCGACGAGCTGCTTCTCGAGCTTCGTCGACAGTTCCGCCTGCTTGTCCTCGGGTGCGACGAGGATCTTATCGAGGATCTTGTCCGTCTTCTCATCCGAGTAGCCGCCGAAGTTGTTCTGCGAGCCAGTCCGGTAGTTCGAGTCCGAGTCCGTGATGCCCGTGGACTCCGACTGCCAGCCGAAGAGGGAGGCGTCATAGGTGCCGTCGCCGAGGCGGCTGCCCCAGTTGACGTCGCCGACGTCCTTGATCTTGAAACCGGCCTTCTCTGCCGACTCCTTGATGAGCTGGACCTCCTGCTGACGACGTGAGTTCGTGTTGTCGTACATGATGCGCACCGTCGGAGCATCCGCTCCGGCCTCTTCAAGAAGCTTCTTCGCACCGTCGATGTCGACGTCCTCGAAGCCATCGATGCCCGAGCCCTTGACGATCTCGTCATACATCGGGGAACCAGGCACCTGATTGTACGAGTCGCGGACGACTGCATCGGGGTTGAGCGGCTTGATGATCTTGTCGACGATGTCCTGCCTGGGCACGGTCTTCATGAAGGCTGTACGGACCTGGTTCGCCTTCTCCTCATCGCCGCCGTACGTTTCTGGATCGAAGGGACCGCCGTTGTCGAATGTGAAGTCGACGTGCTCATAGGTGGCACCGTCGGCAGAGTCGACCGTGACTCCTTCGAGCTCCTCAGCCGCCGAGAGCACATCTGCTGTGGCCTGCGGCTGAGTGAAGTCGACCTCACCATTCTCGATCGCCTGGACCATGGCCATCGGATCGCCGTTGTAGCGGATCGTCACGGTCTCGACCTTCGGCTTCTTCGGGCCGGTGTAGTTCTCGTCAAGGGTCAGGGTCAGATACTGACCTTCCTTGTAGTCGGTCATCTTGTAGGGACCGTTGTGGACCAGGAGGTCCTCGTCCTTCGGCATCGAGGTGAAGTCGAAGCCCGTGTTCCAAGTGTTCGAGATCTTCGACAGCTTCTCGGTGTCCTCGTCCTTGAGCGCCGTGATGATGGCGTCCTTGGCCTTGGCCGGATCGTCGACGCCCAGAGCTTTTTTGCCTACGATATGGGCCGGAACACCCACACCGTCGGGGCCGATTCCGAACGCGAGCTTCCAGTCGGCAAAGGGCTTCGTGTAGGTGAAGGTGATCGACTTGCCGTCATCGGACATCTCGGGGAAGTCCTCGATGAGCTGTCTCGACACCACTGAGGAGTCGAAGTAGACGGTGTCGGAGCTGTTCTCCTTGAGCGTTCCGTCTTCGTTGGCGTTCGATTTCACGGTGTTGAAGTGACTCGAGGTCGCCGCCCAGGTGAGCGCCAGGTCGGCTGCATTGACGGGGGTCCCGTCCGACCACTTCGCATCATCGTTGAAGGTGTATTTCACCTTGAGCGGATCCTCCGAGACCTGCTCGATGCTGCCGAGGGCACCGTCCTGGACCTTGAGCTCGTCGTCGTAGAACCCGAAGTTGTCGTTCATCATGTACGTGACGATCGAGTTCGACACGGCATTGCCGTTCGTCGTCTGCGTGTTCATCGAGCGGAACGCCTCGTTCCAGCCGATGTTGAGCACTGAGCCCTCTGAACTGTTCTCATTGTCATCGCCACCGCCGGGAGGGGTGCAGGCGGTGAGCACCATTGCTGCCGCGGCGACCGACGCCCCGGCTGCGAGGAAGCGTTTATTCACGTTCTCTCCTTGTTGTCATAGGGCGAGTCACCCTCATATTTGCATTCCACTTCCGGAGTGCATTCGGCCACGTGAGTCCCAGGTGGGATTGTGACCGCGTTCATGTTTTTCACATGGAATGCCTCAAAGCTAATTCACCCGGCACTGTGACTGAGTCCACATACTGAGCAAATTTCACAATCGTTACCGTTTCGAAATCAAGGAAACATGCACACATCACGCAGTCTCAGTGGATAGGATGTTGAGGTGGTTAACAGTGAGATAGATCGCAATTCAGAGAACAATCAGCCCACCATCGTGCGGACAACGAGCTCCACGGTGCTCTTCTTCGTCATCGCTGGACTCTGCGTGGTGGGTCTCGGCTCGATCGTCGTCGGCGACTTCACATCGCGCGGCCTTGCGGTAGCAGGCATTCCGATCGCCATCATTACGATCGTCTATGTCCTCTACCGGTTTCCTCGGGTCGAGCTGGGCCATCAGGAACTCGCGCTGATCAATCCGCTGCTCTCGGTCCGCATCCCCTGGAACCTCGTCGATGGGTTCGACACCCATTTCGGGCTGGGTGTGCGTACGCATGAGAAGGTCTACTCCTCGTGGCCTCTGGCAGGGAGGGGAAAGAAGATGGAAAAGGACGAGCACGGCGTCCGCAGGCTGAAGGACAACCCCAATCCTGCCGTCGACACCGTGCTCGATCGCTATTCGGGCCTCGGCGATAACGAGCTGTCGAACCCCCGGGGGGAACGCACAATCACCACCCGGTGGAACCTCGGCATCATCGCCGCACTCGTGGCCGCCGTCGCCTGGGCCGCTATCGGCTTCGCTGCCCTGCCCGGCTGATCAGACGGCCCTGCTGATCACCAGCCGCGTTCGCGCCATTCGGTCAGTTTCGGCCGTTCCTCGCCCAGCGTCGTACCGTCACCGTGTCCGGGCAGCACTCGGGTCTCGTCGGGCAACTGGTCGAAGACTCGCTCCTGAAGATCGTCCATGAGCGAGGAGAAGTCCTCTTTGTGCCACGTCTTGCCCGGACCTCCGGGAAACAGCGAATCACCGGAAAACAGGATGGTCTCTCCCCCGTCGCGCAGCAGCAGGGCGATCGAACCGGGCGTGTGCCCGCGCAGGACGATCGCCTGCAGGACGAACCCGCCGAAATCGCCGACGTCGAGGTGGTCGACTGCTCGTGCGATCTCCACGCCCTCGGCCGTGGTGATCGCCTCCGCATCGTCGGTGCCGGCGATCGTCATGGCGTCGGGGTATGCCGCCGAGGTGGCAGGCAGCGCCCGGATGTGATCCCAGTGCCGGTGGGTTGTGATGATCGCCTGCAGGATCGGTTCTGCCGAGGTGTCCTCGGCTCCGGAGGCGATGAGGTCCTTGATCGCCTCGGCATCGTCAGCGGCATCGATGAGGACCTGCGCCCCTGACTCCTTGGCTGTAATCAGGTAGACGTTGTTGGCCATGTCGGACACCGCGATGTCGCGGATGATGACATGTTCGGTCTCGATGAGATTCGTCATTGTCGGTTCACCATGTTCCTCGTGTGTACTGCGGTGGGTACGGTCCCGGTTCGACTCCGAGATCGTGTGCTGCTCGCTGCGGCCAGGCCGGTTCACGCAGCGCCGCTCGGGCCAGGAAGATCGCGTCCGCCTGTTCCGAGGCCAGGATCGTCTCTGCCTGCTCCGGGTCGGTGATGAGACCGACGGTTCCCGTGCTCACGCCTTCTGCGTGGATCGCTGCCGACAGCGGCACCTGGTAACCGGGTCCGACCGGAACCTTGACGGGGAAATTTCCTCCCGACGAGACATCGATGAGATCCACACCCCGGTTGCGCAGGTCTCGGGAGACCTCGACCGCCTCAGCGATGTCGAAGCCGCCCTCGCGCCATTCGCTGGCAGAGAGCCGGACGAGAACGGGCACGTCCTCCCCCACCGCCTCGCGCACGGCCCGATAGCTCTCGAACAGCAGTCGTGAGCGTCCGGCGAGGTCGCCTCCGTATTCGTCGGTGCGTTCGTTTGACAGCGGAGACAGGAACGAGTGGAGCAGGTACCCGTGGGCGGCATGGAGTTCGACGAGGTCGAACCCGGCACGCACGGCTCGGGTGGCGGCCGAGGCGAAGGCATCGACCACCTCGGCGATGTCGTCCTTCGTCATCTCCTGGGGCGCCTCATATCCGGGGTAGGCGATCGCGCTGGCACCGAGCGTGGACCAGCCGCCCTCGGACTCGGGCACGCTGCCGCGGGGGTTGCCCTCGAAGGGACGGTAGGTGCTGGCCTTGCGGCCCGCGTGGGCCAGCTGCACACCGATCCGACTGCCCTGTGAGTGAACGAATTCGACGACTTCGGACCATGCCTCGGCCTGGTCGTCGTTCCAGATGCCGGCGTCCTGAGGCGAGATCCGACCCTCGGGCAGGACAGCGGACGCCTCGGTGAGGATGAGCCCGAACCCGCCCTGAGCACGTGCACCCAGATGAACGAGATGCCAGGTGCCGGGCATTCCGTCCTCGGCCTCGCAGGAGTACTGGCACATCGGGGCGAGCCAGATGCGGTTGGCGATCTCGGTGCCGCGCAGTGTTATGGGTGAGAACAGTTGAGTCATGCCACCAGTCTGCCAATGATCATCGTCGATCACAGCATGATGTTGAATACTGGTACGGCCAGTGCGTAGACGGTGGCCGTGATGAGGACGATGCCGATCACATTGAGCAGCACACCGCCCCTGACCATCTGCGCCACAGTCAGGTATCCGGAACCGTAGGCGACGGCGTTCGGCGGGGTTGCGACCGGAAGCATGAACGCACAAGTGGCGGCCAGCGCCACCGGGATGGTCAGCAGCAGCGGGTCGAGGTCGAGGCCCAGCGCCACGCCGCCGACGACGGGCACGAAGGTGGCAGCCGTCGCTGTGTTCGAGGTCAGCTCCGTGAGGAAGAGGATGATCATGGCGAAGATCGCGACGATGAAGACCGTCGGCAGCACCCCCAGGCCGCTCGTGGAGTCGCCGATCCATTCGGTGAGCCCCGATGAGGAGAACTGTCCGGACAGGGCCAAGCCCCCGCCGAAGAGAAGGAGCACTCCCCAGGGCAGCTTCTCTGCTGTTTCCCAGTCGAGGAGGCGGACGCCTCGATTGGCCCCACCGGGGATGAGGAAGAGGAGGAGGCCGATGACCATGGCGATGCCCTCATCGCTGATCGGCGGCTCCTCGAAGATCAGCGGCAGGGAGATCCAGCAGACCGCGGCGAGGATGAACATGCCCAGCACCAGCTTCTCGCCGGTCGACATCGGTCCCAGCTTCTCCAGCTCGTCGCGGATGAGCTCGCGGCCTCCGGGGATCTCATCGATCTCCGGTTTGAAGAGCACCTTGACGAGGAGGAACCAGGCGATGGCCATCATCACGATCGACAACGGCACACCCACGAGCATCCACTGACCGAAGCCGATGGAGATGTCGTGGTTGTCCTCGAGATAGCCGACGAGGAAGAGATTCGGTGGTGTGCCGATAATGGTGCCCAGGGACCCGATCGAGGCCGAGTAAGCGATGCCGAGCATGAGTGCGGTGCCGAAGTTGGACTTCACCACGGTCCCGAGTCCGGTGTCATCGTCCTCGTTGTCCGATCCCTCGGAGTCTGCGTTGGCGGAGTCGCTGTCCTCGGAGTCCGTGATAGCTCCCCCGACGACCTTGCTCACGATCATCAGCACCGAGATTCCGATGGGCAGCATCATCACAGAGGTGGCGGTGTTCGAAACCCACATCGAAACGAAGCCGGTCGCGATCATGAAGCCAGCGATCATCGGCCCCGGCTTGTTCCCCATGATGGACAGGGTGATGAGGGCGATCCGCCGGTGCAGGTTCCACCGCTGCATGGCCAAGGCGATGAGGAACCCGCCGAGGAACAGGAAGATGATCGGGTTGCCGTAGGAGGCACCGACGGTCTCCATGTCGATATCGGTGCCGAAGACGGGAAAGGCGACGAGCGGAAGCAGCGAGGTTGCGGCGATGGGCAGCGCCTCGGTCATCCACCACACGGCCATCAGCACGGCGACGGCCGCCGTCAGCTTCGCGCCGTGCTCGACGTCGCCAGGCATGACCGCATAGACGAGTGTCGACAGAATGAGTCCGAGAAGGAAACCGGTCCAACGGATGCGCACCGTCTGTCTGGAGAACCTAGGGGCTCGTTCACCTGGTGACAGATTATCGAAGTCGGTCGAGTGACCGGTCGGTGAGTGTCGTTCCTGGGTCATCTGTGCTCCTCATCGAGCAAAGTGGGATGCTGGCGGACTAGTTCATACCCTACTCAAGAACTGCTCGATGTGGTCGAAGACGATGTCGGGGTGTTCGGCCATCGGCAGGTGGGCCGCATCGGGGATGACGGCAATCGTGGACTCGCTCACCTGCTCCGACAGCTCGGTCATGGCTTCGGGTGTGCAGCTCGGGTCCTGTGCGCCTGCGATGAATAGTGTCGGTGTGGAGATGGTCTCGAGTCGGCCGCCCAGATCGTATTTCGTCAGGGCACGAGCGCAGGCAAGGTAGGCCGCATCGTCGATCATTGCGAGGTCGGTGAGGATAGCCGGCCCCGAGGCGATGTCCTCCGTGAGGAAGCCGGCGGCGAACCACCGATCGGCGGTGTCATCCATTTGGCCGCGGGTACCGTCCTCTTCGACGTCCTTGATGCGTTCGGCCCAGGTTTCGGCGGTGCCGAACTTGGCAGCGGTCGAGCAGGCGACCAGGCCGGTCAGTGAGTCGGGGTGGTCCAGTGCAAGTGTCAGGCCGATGCCGCCGGAGATCGATGCTCCGCAGTAGGTGAATTTCTCCACCCCCAGCTCGCTCAGGCTGCTCACGAGGCCCGAGGCGAGCTCTGCGACGGTGAAGTCCTCGTCGTCCGTCCGCGGGTGCGTGTGGCCGGGGAGGTCGGAGAGGTAGATCTGGTAGTCGTCGGCCAGCCTGCCCGCGACCGCTGCCCACAGGGACATTCTGGTACCGAGGGCGTTTCCGAAGACGATGACCGGTGAACCCGGATTGTCATTGAGGGGGTGGACACAGATGCGCATGAGAACTCCTAGGAAGGTTCGAGATCAGATGAGATGTTCGAGGTCAGGAGGGATGTACGAAGGTCAGGAGACCACCGCACTCAGCCTACCGCCCGAGAACTGGAGATAACAGCGTGGGCACAGTGATTCATAGGTCACGGCATTACCGTCGATGGCTACCTGGTCACCGTCGAAGATGAATCGTCCGTCGACGAGGCGGCCGTTGAACATGGCCTTGCGTCCGCAGCGACAGATGGTCTTGAGTTCCTCGAGAGTGTGAGCAATCTCAAGCAGGCGGGCCGAGCCGGGAAAGGCCTTGGTGCGGAAGTCGGTGCGGATGCCGTAGCACATCACCGGCACCGAGGCGTTGGTGGCGATGCGCATGAGCGAATCGACCTGGCACGGTTCGAGGAACTGGGCCTCGTCGATGAGCAGACAGGCGACGTGCGGTTTCGGTGTGTCAATGGATTCGAGCAGGGCATCATGATCGACGTAGTCCGCGTGCTCGCGGTAGATGGTCTCCACGTCGGAGCGTGCGGGGATGAGAAAGTCGACCTCGCGGGTGACACCGAGACGGGAGACGATCTCGCCGGCGCCCTTCGTGTCAATGTGGGGCTTGGCCAGCAGGACTCGCTGGCCGCGCTCCTCGTAGTTGAAGGCGGCCTGCAGGAGAGCGGTCGATTTTCCGGAATTCATCGCCCCGTAACGGAAGTAGAGCTTTGCCACCTTCGTCCTCTCTCTGTCGTTTCTCTGTCGTTCGCGGTTGTCTGTGACGAGACAGAACCCTACCGGGAAGCCGAGCCCATCGGCGGCAACGGTAGGATAGTGAGGTCAAACCCCGAGACGATGTGGAGTAGTCCATCACCATGGCCAAAATCATTTATACGCGCACCGATGAAGCGCCTCTTCTGGCGACGTACTCGCTCAAGCCGATCATCGAAGCTTTCGCCACCTCGGCGGGTGTCGAGGTCGAGACTCGCGACATCTCTCTCGCCGCGCGTGTGCTGGCGCAGTTCACCGATCGCCTCCCGGCCGACCAGCAGGTCCCCGATTCCCTGTCGGAGCTGGGCGAGCTGGCCAAGACGCCCGAAGCCAACATCATCAAACTGCCCAACATCTCGGCCTCTGTCCCCCAGCTCAAGGCCACCATCGCCGAGCTCCAGTCCCAGGGCTACGAACTGCCCGACTACCCGGACGAGCCAGCCACCGATGATGAGCGCGACGCCAAGGCCCGCTACGACAAGGCCAAGGGCTCGGCCGTCAATCCGGTCCTGCGTGAGGGCAACTCCGACCGTCGCGCCCCGCAGGCCGTGAAGAACTTCGCGAAGGCCCACCCTCACTCGATGGGTGACTGGTCCTCGGACTCGAAGACCAATGTGGCCACCATGGCCTCCGGTGACTTCCGTGACAACGAGAAGTCCGTCGTCATCCCGGCCGATGACACCCTGCAGATCCGCCTGCGTCCCGCCGCCGGCGAGACCGTGGTGCTCAAGGAAGCGCTGCCCGTCCTCGCCGACGAGGTCATCGACGCCACCAAGATGGATGTGGCCGAACTCCACAAGTTCCTCAAAGCGCAGATCGCACGAGCCAAGGACGAGGGCATCCTGTTCTCCGTCCACCTCAAGGCCACCATGATGAAGGTCTCCGACCCGATCCTCTTCGGTCACGTCATCGAGGCGTTCTTCCCCGAGGTCTACGCCGAATACGGTGCCGCCCTCGCCGAGGCGGGACTGACCTCCGACAACGGGCTGGCCGCCATCCTCGGCGGGCTCGACGACCTCTCGGCCGATGTCGCCGCCGGCGTCAAGGCCGGAATCGAGAAGGGCATGGACGAAGGCCCCTCCTTGGCCATGGTCGACTCGCACAAGGGAATCACCAACCTCCACGTGCCCTCCGACGTCATCGTCGATGCCTCGATGCCCGCGATGATCCGCGTGGGCGGCAAGATGTGGAACAAGGACGACGCGACCCAGGACGCGCTGGCCGTCATCCCCGACTCCTCCTACGCCGGCGTCTACCAGACCGTGATCGAGGACTGCCGCGTCAACGGCGCCTTCGACCCCACCACGATGGGCACCGTTCCCAACGTCGGACTCATGGCCCAGAAGGCCGAGGAATACGGCAGCCACGACAAAACCTTCGAGATCGCCCAGGACGGGGTCGTCGAGATCGTCAACTCCGCCGGTGAAGTTCTCCTGAGCCACAACGTCGCCGCCGCTGACATCTGGCGCGCCTGCCAGACCAAGGACGTCCCCGTCCGCGACTGGGTCAAGCTGGCCGTCACCCGCGCCCGCCTGTCCGAGACCCCAGCCGTGTTCTGGCTGGATGAGACCCGCGCGCATGACCGCAACCTCAAGGCCAAGGTCGAAGAGTACCTGGGCGATCACGACACCGAGGGCCTCGACATCCAGATCATGAACCCGGTCGAGGCGACCCAGTTCTCGATCGATCGCATCCGGCAGGGTAAGGACACCATCTCGGTGACCGGCAACGTCCTGCGCGATTACAACACCGACCTGTTCCCGATCCTGGAACTGGGCACCTCTGCCAAGATGCTCTCCGTGGTTCCTCTCATCGCCGGTGGCGGACTGTTCGAAACGGGTGCCGGCGGTTCGGCACCCAAACACGTCCAGCAGCTGATCGAGGAGAACCACCTCCGCTGGGATTCCCTCGGTGAGTTCCTCGCTCTGGCCGAATCATTCCGTCACGAGTTCAACGTCCACGGCAACGCCCGTGCCGGAGTTCTCGCCGACACGCTCGATGCCGCGACCGGCAGGTTCCTCGAAGAGAACAAGTCGCCCTCACGCAAGGTCGGTGAGATCGACAACCGTGGCAGCCACTTCTTCCTCACGCTCTACTGGGCGCAGGAGCTGGCCGCACAGACCACCGACGAACCGCTGGCCGAGGCCATCAAGCCTGTTGCCCAAGCGCTGGAGACCAACGCCGAGACCATCTCGGCCGAACTCCTCGAGGTGCAGGGCAACCCGGTCGATCTGGGCGGCTACTACTACCCGGAGGAAGCCAAGCTCGACTCGGCCATGCGTCCCTCTTCCACGCTCAATGAGATCATCTCCTCCCTGAGCGCAAAGGTCTGAACTGAGAGACACAACGATCTGATCTCAACTCGCAAGGTCAGATGTCGCAACACCTCACTCATGCGCCCATCAGCGACTATGATGGGCGCATGAGTACTCAAGACCCCCGTGGCGAATCCCAATCGCCCGACGAGCTGCTGGCCGAGACGCAGTCCCTGCTCGGCGACGAGGATTCGGCCACCGGGGACACCCGAGAAGTCGAACCGGCCCAGCAGACTGATCCGACTCAGGAAGTCGCACCGACACAGCAGACGGACCCGACGCAGCAGGAACCGACTCCTGCCGGCAAGAACGCCGATCTGTCCCAGATCAAGGGCGGTTCGGGGATGTCGGCCGGCATGTGGATCTCCCTCATCCTCGGTGCCGTGATCGTCGTCCTGCTGCTCATCTTCATTCTGCAGAACAACGTCCCCGCCGATTTCCAGTACTTCGGATGGCAGTTCCAGCTGCCGTTGGGCGTTGCCATGCTCTTCGCCGCGATCGGCGGCATCTTCATCGCCGGCATCATCGGATCCGTGCGCATCTTCGTGCTCAGCCGCCGACTCAAGAAGATCTCGAAGGCTCTGGGCCGCTGATACATGGAATCCCACCCCGGTTTCACCCTTCTGCCCACCCAGCTCGATTCCACCATTGTCCTCGCCGACACCGATGCCGAAGCCGAATGGGCGCGCATCGACCTCTCCTCGCTGACGAAGCAGGAGATGAACTATGCGAGCGAATTCGAACCCGATGCGGCTGCCACCTGGGCTGCAGGTCGGGTCATCCTCCGCCACGTCCTCGGCACGCACCTGGACCGTGACCCGGACGACATCGAGATCCGCCTTGACTCAGCAGGCAAGCCGCGGGTCGAGGAATGCGAATTCTCCGTCACCCGGGCCAGGCGCCTGGTCCTCGTCGCCGTCGCCGACGATCCGGTCGGGGTCGATCTCGAAGCGGTGCCCGAACACGCCGTCGCCGCCGAGGCGATGTCGCTGCTGCACCCGAAGGAGCGGACCGAACTCGAACAGGGTCCACAGTCCGACCTGGCCACCGATTTCGTGCGGGTCTGGGCACGGAAGGAAGCCTTCCTCAAGGCCCTGAGCACAGGGCTGGCCCGCGACCCCGGATTGGACTACATCGGGGTCGGAGCGTCACCGAACTCGCCGCATCCGGACATTGAGATCTTCGATCTGGAGTCGGGACTGCCCAAGGACTATCACGCCGCCATCGCGTTCAATCGGTGAGTGACGGCGTTCAGCCGCCCGTCGGCGAAGCCTCGTCAGAAGGCTCGTCGTCGGCGAAGTCGGGACCGTTCGCCCCGGTGGTGAAGATTACGGCGATGCCCAGCGAGCCCAGTCCCGTGAAGCAGAACCAGATGTAGCCTGCTGCCGGGCTGTCGACGAGGGAGAAGATCACGGCCATGATCGTCGCGACCACCCACAGCGAGTCGAAGATCACCAGGTACTTCACGTAGCTCTTCTGAGCCTTGCGGACACCGTAGGAGATCTCCGTGGCGCCGCTGAGGAAGAGCAGGACAATCGCAGCGATGGCCAACCACCTGGGCGCGAGCAGAAATGATTCGACTGCGGGAAGGAAGATGCAGAGTGCGATCGCGACGAGCATTTTGACGACGCCATCGGCGACGAACCCGAATTTCATCATGCCCCGATCCTACTCAACCGGCCCTGCCCGGTCATCTCCGGCCAGCGGCCCCAACAGTGACTGCACCGTCTCCAGTGCCTGATGCAGAACGGCGGCTTCGACGTTCGAGTGGGCGATGACGATGCCGTGTCTGACATCGCTGTCGGCACTCCAGCCCGCTGCCAAGGAGGCCACGAGGATCCCCCGCTCGGCCAGCTCACTGCGCAGTCGGGCGGCGATGGATTCGGTCGTTTCGATGACGAGGGTCCGACCTTCGTGGGCGAGCCCGGGAATCTCGCCGGCATCGGCAACGACCGCCTCGGCGGCTCTGAGTCTGCGCCGACCACGTGAGATTCGACGTCGCAGCCCTCCCGAGGTGAGATAGGACGCGATCGCCGTCTGCATGACCGGGGAGAATGCCGGCCCCAAGGCGGTGCGCATGGTGCCCAGGCGGTGGCCGAGGTCCCCGTGGGCGATGATGTATCCGGTCGACACGGCGGAGGTGAGCAAGGTCGAGAAGGTGCCGATGTGGACCACCTGTGCGGGAGCATTCGTTGAGACCGCGAGGTCGTAGAGGGTGGGCACCACCGTGCGAGCGTACCGGGCCTCACTGTCGTAATCGTCCTCGATGACGATGACGCCGCCGGCCCGCGCCCATTCCAGGAGTCTCACCCGCCGGTCGATGGGCATGGTCGTCCCGTGCGGGAACTGATGGTTGGGAGTGACGACGACAGCGCCGAGGCTCTCAGTCGTGTCCTCGGACAGGTGCGCCGTGTCGATGGGGAGGAGATCGCGATCTGACATGGCCTGGCGCAGTCCCGGAAACCCCGGGTTCTCGACGCCGATCGCACCGTCGACACCCGTCGTCAGGAGCAGGCGCAGCCCATCACGGGACCCGCTGGTGAGGATGATGTCATCGGGGTCGACGCTCATCCCCCGCGTCAGGCGCAAGTGATCGGCGATCGCCCATCTGGTCTGCGGCTGCCCCAGCGGATCGATCGGACCGGGGTCGATGTCGAGCGAATCGCGCCACGCCCTGCGGAAGGCGGGCTCCTGCAGAGGGTTGTCGCCGCCGAAGCCGGGGCGCAGATCGACGAAGCTGCGCAGCCTGCGGCGTGGAACCTGCGGTGGGCGCATGCCTGGATTCCGTGTGTGCGGTGTGCTCGGCAGCTCCGGGTTCACCCGTGTCGCCGAGCGTTCAGCGGTGATGAGGAACCCTTCGACGACGAGTTGGGCGTACGCGGTCTCGACGGTCCCACGGGAGACATCGAGGTAAGCGGCCAGACGTCGGCTGGCGGGCACCGGTTCGCCGGGTCGAACTGCCCCAGTGGCGATGAGTCTCCTGATCTCGGCCACCAATTGGTCAGGCAGCGGAACGGACGCGCCGCGATCAATGTCGATGGGCAGCGCGATCCCATCGGCTCGGGGCAGGACCGTTCCTGCCGGTACCGACGACTGAGCGCCGCGATGTGCTGATGACATGCGTCGATCATACTGGCCTAAAACTTTTCATGTTTTCTGGCACTCATGTTGAGCCACATGTGGTTCTAGTCTTGTGGTGAACGGCCGTTCTCACCGATCACCTCGCCCGCACCATCGGGCTCACCACGAACGGAAAGCACGACAATGACACAGACACAGACCCTGCTCAACACCGGACTGGCACAGATGCTCAAGGGCGGCGTCATCATGGACGTCGTCAACGAGGAGCAGGCCCGCATCGCGGAGGCCGCCGGCGCCTCGGCAGTCATGGCGCTCGAACGCGTCCCCGCCGACATCCGCGCTCAGGGCGGAGTAGCCCGGATGAGCGATCCCGACCTCATCGACGGCATCACCGCGGCCGTGTCGATCCCGGTCATGGCCAAGGCCCGGATCGGCCACTTCGTGGAAGCACAGATCCTCGAGACCCTCGGCGTGGACTACATCGACGAATCAGAGGTCCTCTCCCCCGCCGACTTCGTCAATCACATCGACAAGTCTGTCTTCAAGGTTCCATTCGTCTGCGGTGCGACCAACCTCGGCGAGGCTCTGCGCCGCATCACAGAAGGAGCGTCGATGATCCGGTCGAAGGGCGAAGCCGGCACCGGAGATGTCTCCGAGGCGATGCGTCACCTGCGGACCATCAATTCCGAGATCAGGGCGCTGGGAGCCAAGAGCGAAGACGAGCTCTACGTTGCCGCCAAAGAAATCGCGGCCCCATACCACCTGGTCAAACAGGTCGCCGGCCTGGGCCGACTGCCCGTCGTGACCTTCGTCGCCGGCGGCATTGCCACCCCTGCAGACGCAGCCATGATGATGCAGCTGGGCGCCGACGGCGTCTTCGTCGGCTCAGGAATCTTCAAATCCGGCAACCCGGAAGCCCGCGCCCAGGCCATCGTCGAGGCGACCACCCACTTCGACGACCCCATCGCCGTCGCGAAGGCCTCGCGCGGGCTCGGCGATGCGATGGTCGGCATCAACGTCGCCGACGTTCCCGCACCCCACCGCCTGGCCGAGCGCGGCTGGTGAGAGTCGGCGTCCTCAGCCTCCAGGGAGCCTTTCGCGAACACCTCAGTGTTCTCGACTCCCTGGGGGTCAGCTGTTGCAAGGTCACCAGGCCGGAACACCTCGACGGCCTTGATTCGATCATCCTTCCCGGGGGTGAGTCATCGGCCATGGTCCGCATCGCGGCCGGCACCGGGTTCTTCCCCGCCCTCCGCGAACGCATCGGTGCAGGGCTGCCGGTCTTCGGCACGTGCGCAGGCCTCATCCTCCTCGCCGATCGGCTCACGGATGATTCGCTGGACGGCTTCGACCGCCTCGGCGGGCTCGACGTCACTGTGGCACGCAATGCCTACGGCAGACAGCGAGAGTCGTTCAGTGCACCGGTGCAGGTCACCGGCCTCGATGACGCATTCGAAGCGACATTCATCCGCGCTCCGCAGATTCTGAGTATCGGTAACGGTGTTGAGGTGCTCAGCGAGTACGCCGATGTGCCGGTGCTGGTGCGCCAGGGCAACATCTGGGGCGGCAGCTTCCATCCGGAACTGGGGATCGACACGAGGATCCACGAGGAATTCCTGCACAGCCTCGGCGCGACCGTGTAAAGATAGCACCATGACGAATGAGACGCTGCAGAAACTCAAGTCCGGTTACGCTTTCGACTCTCCGACCCTGGAACTGGGGGGTGGCGCTGAACGAGGATGAGCCCGACAAGGACACACCGATATCGATCCCTCTGTCGATGCTCAACCGCCACGGACTGGTCGCCGGCGCCACCGGAACCGGCAAGACCGTGACCCTGCAGGTTCTGGCCGAACAGCTCTCACGCGCCGGTGTTCCCGTCTTCGCCTCCGACATCAAGGGCGACCTGTCAGGCATCGGTGCGGCAGGCGAGGCTTCTGAGAAGCTGAGCAAAAGGCTCGAGGCTTCCGGTCAGGACTGGAAAGCCTCGGCCAATCCCACCGAGTTCTACACCTTGGGAGACTCGGGACTGGGGACTCCGCTGCGAGCAACAGTCACCTCGTTCGGACCGATCCTTCTGGCGAAGGTCCTCGAGCTCAACGACACCCAGGAATCGGTGCTGTCATTGGTATTCCACTATGCCGACACTGTCGGTCTTGCCCTCCTCGATCTCTCCGACCTTCGCTCGGTGCTGAACTTCCTCACCTCCGATGAGGGCAAGGCCGACCTCGACGGCATCGGCGGGGCGTCGAAGGCCACCGTCGGTGTCATTCTGCGCAAGATCTCCGAACTCTCTGCCCAGGGCGGTGATGTGTTCTTCGGCGAACCCGAATTCGACACCGCTGATCTGCTGCGCCTCGATGACAACGGGGCCGGAATCATCTCGGTCCTCGAGCTGCAGAAGCTCTATCAGTCCCCTGCCTTGTTCTCCACCTTCCTGATGTGGCTGCTGGCCGATCTGTTCCAAGATCTGCCTGAGGTCGGTGACGCCGATAAGCCCTCACTGGTGTTCTTCTTCGACGAGGCCCACCTGCTCTTCGCCGATGCTTCGAAGGCATTCCTGCAGTCGGTGACGCAGACCGTACGCCTCATCCGCTCGAAGGGAGTCGGCATCTTCTTCGTCACGCAGACGCCGAAGGATGTGCCCGAGGATGTGCTCGCCCAGCTGGGTTCGCGCATTCAGCACCAGCTGCGGGCGCACACTCCCAACGATGCGAAGGCGCTGAAGTCAACGGTGCAGACGTTCCCGACCTCCGACTACGATCTCGAGGAGCTGCTGACCACCTTGGGCATCGGAGAGGCTGTTGTGACGGTGATGGATCCCGAAGGCGCTCCGACTCCCGTGGCACCGACGAGGATGCGTGCCCCCGAGTCGCAGATGGGGCCGATGTCCGAAGACGAGATTCACGCTGCCGTGGCAGCATCCCCACAGCATGAGAAGTACGGGACAGCCATCGACAACGAGTCGGCCCGGGAGATCCTGACGAAGCGTCTGGAGGCCGGGTCCCAGGCCCATGACGAGGAGCAGGCGGCCGCGAACAAGGTGGCGTTCCCGGAAGATTCGGCGCAGGGCTCCGGATCGGGTTCGGGGAAGCAGAAGGAAGAGGAGGAAAGCATGTTCTCCAAGGTCGTGAAGTCCTCTGCGTTCAGGCAGTTCACTCGCACCGCGGTACGAGAGATCACACGCGGCATCTTCGGCACCTCACGCCGACGGCGCTAGTTCGGCGCTAAGAGCGTCAATGAGGTGGTTCCTGCTCGCAGGTCCAGCCCGCTGCAGTCTCCGATGGAGTCACCGTCGAGCTGGACCGGGGCAGGAGCGTCAAGGCTGATGGCGGCCTCGCGTCCTCGCCAGTAATGCATGGCAGGGTTCGCTCCTGGGTGCCGGTTCAGGCAGTCCCAGCCGATCCGTGCCCATTCGCCGAGGCGGTCTCTGGGTGTCGTCGTGGCCAGCTCGACGGCCAGGAATTCGAACTCCTCTGCGGTCACCTCGGCGTGGTCGAATACCGGGATCGGCCCGGCCGGTCGTGCCGTCTTCGAGGCCATCACCGACCACACCCGGGTCTTGGTATCGCCGTCGAACTCTGCGGCGTTGATGCGTGCATTGGTCAGAGGGGCGAAGAGCGCCCGGCCGGCACCATAGGCGTAGCCGACGATCCCTTGGTTGAAGGGTGCTGGCAATCGGGTGCGCCCACCGACGGCTCTCGCATCTCCCCCAACTCCTGCCAGCGACAAGAAATGCTCACGGCGGTGGCCCTCCGCTGTGTAGCAGTCGGCCTCGTTGACTGCTACGTCTTGGTGAGACACAGGGTCGGACTCGAGAAATGATTCGGCCAGGAGCAATGCATGCTCGGCTGAACGGATACCCATGTGCCTGGACAGGACGTTCGCCGTCCCCGTGGGAACGATGAGCACTGGCACCTTTGCGTCGGCCAGGACCGGTGCGATTGCGCGCAACGTGCCATCCCCTCCGAGCACGACGACAACATCTGCTCCCCAGTCAATAAGTCGCGAGGATTGTTCGGCCCCGGGCCAGGTCCGCGTCGTTGTTGTGCTGCGGTAAGGGATTTGTCCACGTTTGAGGATCTCGACCAAATGAGTATGGACCCGCGACGTTCGTCTGTGCCTCGGATTGACGAGGATTCCGACCTTCATCGCAGCTTCAGACGAAGGCAGGGTGGGAGGCGGCAACAGCCTCAGCCCGATCAACGTCGACGTGCTGGGCATCGAAGGGATCGATGATCAGCCGCGGACCGGTCTTGCGCGGTGAGCGTTTCCAGGTCGCAAGTGCCCGGGTGCCGTCGATGAGTGTGTTCTTGAACATGCCGTTGCCACCGGGGACAACGAGCTTCTCGTGGGCCGGATCCAAGGTGGCGCTGCGGTCCTTGTAGCCGAGGATGATCTCATCGAATCCAGGCAGCAATAGGAGTTCGTTCGCCCGCGAGCGGCCCTCGTGCAACCGGTCGGCCAGCTCCGGTGCTTGATAGTGGTCACGGCCATCGATGCTGACTTCGACGATCTCGTCGGCGGATACGGCCGCGGCTAGGGCTGTGCGCACGGGTGTCTTGGGCAGTCCCGTCCACCGGGCCGCGTCCTCAACCGTCACCGGTCCGTGGCTGAGGACGTAGCGTGTCATCCATTCGTGCAGGGCCGCCTCCTCGTCGAGTTCGATGGGGTTCGGGATCCAGTCTGCGGTGAGGACGTATTTCATGTCGTCCTTGCCCTCGACCATCGGCCCCTGGGCGATGATGTTGCGCAGCGCCAGGGTTGTGATGAGATAACGCTCGTGCCCGTATTCCTTACCCGCCTGCAGGGGCTCGAAGGCGTCGAGCAGTTCCTGACGGGTCAACGGCCCACGGTCACGAATCGCCTCTTCAGCGAGTTGTGCAGCGGCGTCGACCATCGCATCGTCGATGCCGAAGACTTCGCGGCGTTTGGCCACAGACTTCAGAGTTCGTTGCCCGGTCAGCCCGAGCACCCATCCGAGGTCGTCGGCCGCGACCAGGTGAATGGTTCCTCGCTGCGTCCACGACCGGACGATGTCTCCAGCGTCCATGGCTGCTCGGACTGCGGTCACCGAGGTGCCCGTGCGCAGTGCGATCGAGACCAGGGCACCGCCCAGCGCCTGAGCCTGCACGCATCCGAGGTTTCTCACCACCGACAGCGGCGTGGGTGTCGTCGACGCCGTCGCGTCGACGAGTCCCTGGGAGATCAGTCGGGCTGCTGAGACCTGGTGTGAGTCCATGAACTCACGATAGACTACGGCACTGACCTGGGCTGGGAAAATCCCGACAGGTGTCTTCACCTTGCCCTCGTGACGCCGACAGATCAGCCCAGAATGTCGATGAGCCCCGGCACGGGAACCCGCGGCAATGCGCCGGAGGTCGCGAAACGTCCCCAGATGGTGCGCAACTCCGGGCCCGCGATCTGGGCCGTGCCACCGTAGTCAAGGAAGCTGTCGTGCCACACATCGCCGGGAAACAGCAGGGGCAGGTCCCCGGAGTGCGCGGCGTCAAAGAAACTGCCATCACCGCGGGAGACGATGAGAAGACGTGTGCCCTGTCCTCCCGACATCCGGTGCCGATCGTAGAACGCCTTGGCTGCGCGGGTGTAGACCGCCGAGGTGATGCCTGAGATCAGTGACTCGAGCATCGGGGAGGTCAGGTGCCGATCGTGCAGTCGGCGGAAGGCCGGGACGAATCCGGCGAAGAAGGCGATCTCTCGTTCGGTGCGGGTCATGAGCACGTCGTATCTGCGTGCGGCTTGTGACCATGCGGCGTCGGTATCGGACTTCGCCGGCAGCGGGTAGGCACCGTAGTGGACGCCGAAGCACATGCCGGCGTGGAGTCCTCCCACCAATGCCGCCCTGTGCACCTCGTCCTGTGCTGCGAGGATGTCATCGACGCTGGCAGCGGGGTCGATCTTCTCGGCGACCTTCGCCATGGCCCAGTTCATCGGTTCGGTGCCTCCGGCGAGTCCCAGTGGCGCCGATGCCAAGATCACGCGGTGGAAGAGGTCATCGGTCGCCTCGGCGATCATCAGGTGTGCGCAGGCGTCGGCACCGGCGCTCTGACCGGCGATCGTGACATTGCTCGGGTCTCCCCCGAAGGCCGCGATGTTGCGCTGAACCCAGCGTAGAGCCGAGATCTGGTCGAGGAGGCCGAGATTGGAATGCTCGGGCTTGCCCGTTCCCAAGAATCCCAGGACGCCGAGGCGGTAGGTGACCGAGACGACGATGACGTCCTGTTCCTCGACGAGGGTGTGCGGATCGTAGATCTCCGCGTCCCCGGCACCAGCGACGTAGGCACCGCCGTGGATCCACACGAGCACCGGCAACGCGGAGTCGTGCTCGACTGTGTCGGTCGGGGCGGTCACGCTCACCCGCAGACAGTCTTCGCTGGTGGACAGCCCGCCAAGCTGATCGAAGGTCATTCCCGCGTTCGGGTCTCGCCGGTACTGCGGGCTTCCGGGACCGGGCTCTCTGCCATCGATGACGTCCACGGGCGGTTCGTCGATCGGGCGGGCGAAACGCCGCGCGCGGGCATAGCGGATGCCCCGAGCGCGGATCACGGTGCCGTCGACGGAGGCTCGGACCCGACCGCACGGGGCATCGATGTCCCGACTGTCGCTGATCATGGTCTGCTGCTTATTTTGAGGCTTCGACCGGGGGCTCGGCCGACCAGGGGAAGACGATCCACTGATCCGTGCGCTTCCACACGAAGTCCGGGTCGATGATGGATGCCGACTTCGCATAGATCACTGCGGACTGAGCTTCGGCACCGTGCTTCTTCAGCAACTCGAGGACAAGGGCGAGTGTGCGGCCCGAGTCTGCGACGTCATCGACGACGAGAAGCTTCTTACCTTTGATCGCTTCGATGTCGAGCATCGGGGCCAGGAGAATCGGGTCGGGCAGGGTCTCATGGACATCGGTGTAGAACTCCACGTTGATCGCGTCGGAGAGCTTGAGGCCGAGGGCGTATGCCAGTGCACCGGCCGGCAGCAGACCTCCGCGAGCGATCGCGATGACGATCTCGGGGTCGTAGTCGGAGTCGGCGATCGTCTGCGCCATCTCCCTGGCCGAGGTGCCGAAGGTGTCCCAGGTGAGGATCTCTTTCTCATCGAGATCGGTCGAATCGGCGTGATAGGCCTGGCCCATGAAGTCTCCTTTTGAATGCCCGTTGTTTACCCGAGCTTCAAGGATACGCGGTCGCCGACTCAGCGCAGAAACGCCTCGAAGACTGCTGCTTCTTGGATGAGATTCCCGGTGCGCGCGGGTAACGGTGAGTTCACCCAGTACTGACCGGTGTGCGCATCGCGTCCCAGGTACCCGTAGTCGATGAGCTCTCGACGCAGCCGCGCGAAGTCCGGGTGGAACTCGCTGAGGATCGTGTTGATGTCCTTCTCGCTGTAAGTTCGCCCGGTCTCGAAAGCTGTGAGCATCTCAAGCAGGATAACGACGAGGGCCTTGCGCTTGGTGGGGATGGAGACCAGCCGTCCCCCGCTCATGAATGTTCTCAGCGTCTTGGCTTTGAAGGCTTCAGCCTCGGGATCAGCCAGCGTTGAGGCGCTGCGGCTCTGGTCCTCGTGGCGTTCGTCGTGGTGCCGTTGGTCGTTCAGCAGTGCCGTGCGGGCGGAGGTGAAGTTCTCCCCCGTCGAACTCATACGCTTGCGGACGAGTAGTTTGAAGTCTTTGTCCTTGGTCATGGCGCTTGTTCCTCTGCGACCACGTCTCCCCCAGCACGAAACCTGGTCCGAAGATCACCGTGACAGGTCCGCCCGAGGATTCTCTCCCCTTCGCCGAAAGGTCGGTGAGCTGGGATCACGACCGTGGCTGGGCGATGGATGCGCCGCTGCCACCAGTATAGGCCGAGTTCGGCGCTTGTGGGTCTTGGTCAGCTGTCGAGGGCATCCAGGTAGACCCATCTGCCGGCTCTGCGGACGAATGAGGAGTTCTCCTCAAGGGTGTGTTCGCCGAGGTGATCCCGGTAGGTTGCCCGGAAGTGCACCGTGCCCGTTTCGTCAGTTTCCTGCCCGTCTGTCGTGTCCACGATTTCCAAGCTCAGCCACGCAGTCTCGGAATCCAGGCCGATGTCGGTGGGCCGGGTCTTGGCGTGCCAGGTGCGGAAGAGGTGGTCTTCATTGCCGCGGGCGAATGCGGTGCAGCGGGAGCGCATGAGCGCCTCAGCGGTTGTCGGCCATCTCTCGGCGTCCAAGGCGGGACGGCAGCAGTTGTCGTAGTCGGTGCCGGGCGGCATTCCGGAACAGGGGCAGATCATGACTCGATGGTATCTCTGAGGTGCTTGCGGGCGGGTTACATGCCACTATGGACGCATGAGTTCAGTATTCCTCTCCGGCGATGCAGAAGCCGACGCCCTTCTTGCCGATGACTCCTTTGCCCTGCTGATGGGCATGTTGCTCGATCAGCAGGTGCCGATGGAAGTGGCGTTCGCCGGACCGGCAAAGCTTGCTGAGCGTCTGGGAAAACTCGATGTGGTCGAGATCGCTGAAATGGATCCCGATGAGTTCCTGGAGAAGTTCTCGATCAAACCGGCGGTGCATCGTTTTCCCAAGTCGATGGCGACGCGAGTGCAGAAGCTGGCGGCACAGATCGTCGACGAATACGATGCTGACACGTCCGCGATCTGGACGTCGGGAGATCCGACTGGGCCCGAGGTCCTCAAACGATTGAAGAAGTTGCCGGGCTTCGGCGAGCAGAAGGCGAAGATCTTCCTGGCTCTCCTCGGCAAGCAGTTCACTTTCAACGCTGACGGATGGCGCGAAGCCGCAGGTGACTACGGTGCTGAGGACAGCCGTCGCTCAATCGCCGATGTGGTCGATGAGGACACCTTGCTGGAAGTCCGCGCCTTCAAAAAGCAGCAGAAGGCTGCCGCGAAAGCAGCCAAGAAGTAGTTTCACTCACTCACGGGCAGGTTATCCACAGATTCAACTTCGCCTGTTCTCAAAGTCACAGTTCTCGCATAATGTAGAGATTCCGGGCGCGATTTTCACATCTGCGCTGGAGCTTTCGACCACAGAGGCGTGGAATGAAGACTGGACGTGGCGGACGTATCCGCTATCGAGCGACGACGGCATTGACGCTGGCAGCCGCACTCGCACTGCCGCTTGTGCTGTCGGGATGCGAGGACCATTCCCCCGTGGCCGCACCGACTTCGACGATGCCTGCCAAGGATCCTTCGAACGGCTCGCCCTCCGCTGACCCACAACCAACAGTCCCCGCGTACGAGACTGACCTTGATCTGAGCCCCGAGGAGACGGAAGCCGTCGAAGGGGCGCTGGTTGCGTTTGAGGGATTTTTTCGCTCGGTAAATTCTGCATACTCGGGTGACTTTGAAACCGCGGACGATTTCCCGAAATTCGCAAGCGGAGACGCTTTGGAATCCATCAGAGGCGACGTCCAGGTAGTCGAGGACGGCACCTACGAATTCTGGGGAGATATCTCGCCTAGCAAAGTAACAATTGACGAAGTCAAAACCAGTGATGATCCGAAAGTAGTCAATACAGTCTCCGTGGACTTCTGCTTTGACTTGACCGAATGGTCGCTTCGTCCAAAAGACAAAGAAGAAACGGCATCGAAATCGGACTTCGTCACCATGGAACATATGATCAAAAAGACTTCCAAGGGATGGCGAGTTGCAGAGCAATCCTTAAAAGAGAAACGATGCTGAAGCTGAAGACCAACATCGCGATCATCATATTCGCTACTTTGGTTGTCACTCTCCTAGCCCCGCTACCCGCCGTAGCGGGTCCGAACTGCGATATGAGAAACATAAACAATTGCTCCGCGGACATTCCGGGAGGCGGAGGAGGGAACAACCCGGCCCCACCCCCTCCGCCAGCGCCCGGCCCAGGAGGTGGCTCCGACGGCGGAGGAGGCGACAGCGGGGGCGCTGGCGGAGATGGCAGCGGATCCGGCGGAGGCGGTGATGGCTCCGGCGGTGGCGGCGGACAGCCAGATTGCGTACTCGAAGAGGTCGGACACATCTGTGCAGATCTGCCCGGGCCTGGCCCCGGACCCGGCGGCGGTGGAGGCGGCGCTCCCGCGAGGCCGGCGCCACCCACCCGCATCCCAGAATCTCAGTTCCAGACCTTCGATATTCCGGCTCCGACGATTCATGCCTGGCCGAAAGATTGGGCTGTCATCGGCAAACCGGCGGCTTTCTGGACGGACGCGGAGACCAGCTATATCGAGATGACGCTGCTGACCTATGCGGTCACTGTGAAGGTCACCCCTGAGAAGTACTACTGGGATTTCGGCGACGACACCGGCGGAACAACGACGAAGACGGGTTCGAAGCCGCGTCCGGGTGACGAACCGCAAATAGGCCATGACTACCAGAAGACTGGAGCGAAGACGGTCGGCATGACCGCGACCTTCAGCGGGGAGTTCTCTGTTGATGGCGGTCCGTGGTTGCCGATCGACGGCTTCGCACACGTAGCCAGCAACGAGATCTCCATCGACGTCTACCGATTCCACCGCTACCTTGTCGATGAGGACTGCTACGCGAACCCACAGGGGCCCGACTGCAGCTGAACCTCGCCGCGCGCACTCGGCCCCAGGCACTACTCCCATGACCACCCCTCTCACCCGCCGTGGCGCAAAAGCGCCAGGAACCTGAAACAATGGGCACATGGTGTGCCGAATCTCGGAGTTGCTCGTCGACTCCCATTGGCCGATCGTCATCATCGGCGCTGGTCAGGCCGGACTTTCAGCCGCCCACTATCTCTGGCGCGACGGATTGGTGCCCGGCAAGGATTTCATCGTCCTCGACGCCGGGGCCGGGCCCGGCGGCGCATGGCGTGAACGGTGGGACTCCCTGACGCTGGGATCGACGAATCATGTGGCGGATCTGCCAGGCTTCCCACTGGGCACACCGGATCCCTCAATTCCCGCCTCGGCGGTGGTCTCCGACTATTACTCACGTTTCGAACGCGAACTCGAACTCTGCGTCGTCCGCCCCGCCGAGGTCGTCACGGTGAAATCACCGACGCCCGGCACAGGACCCCTGCAGATCACGGCAACGATCGATGGAGAACGCGTTCAACTCTCAAGTCGGTATCTGATCAACGCGACCGGCACCTGGACTCATCCCTATGTTCCATTCGTGCCCGGCATCGCCGAGTTCGAGGGCCGCCAGCTGCATACCGCGAACTTTCGCGATGTCGAGGACTTCCGTGGTTTGCGGACCTTGGTCGTCGGCGGTGGCATCTCTGCAACACAGTTCCTGCTCGAACTCGCCAAGGTGACCGACACACTGTGGGCCACACGCAGGCCCCCGAACTTCACCTCAAGGCAGTTTGACGGCAATTGGGGTCTCGAGGTTGAACGAGCCGTCCGATCTCGTACCTTGGCCGGCCTCGCTCCGGCCAGCGTCGTGCGCACCACGGGCTTGCCCATCCGCCAGGACTTCCGTGACGGCGTCGACTCCGGTGTGCTCGTCTCACGTGGAATGATCGACTCGATTCTGCCCCACGGGGTTCACTTCCCCGGTCGGTCGGCCGAGGAACAGACCACTTCAGAAGGGCTCGGTCCCTCGGCCAGCGACCACCTGGCCCTGCCGGAATCCTGGCAGCCCTTCGAGCAGGAACGTGTCGAAGATGTCGACGTGATCTTCTGGAACACCGGTTTCAGAGCCGCCCTCAACCATCTGGCACCGTTACGTCTGCGTACACCCGATGGAGGAATAGCAATGGAGACCGAGGTCTCGGTCAAAGACGACCATCGGATCTTCCTCGTCGGGTATGGTTCCGCGAGCTCTACGGTCGGTGCCACCCGCGCCGGTCGGATCGCGGCCAGAGAGCTGCTCAAACGCCGCGCCCGAGCACAGCGCACGCCCACTCAGGACAAGGTCGGCGATTCGAGGACCTGATCGGCAAAGCTCACGGTCGGCAGCATCTGTGCGAAGAGGTCAGCGGTATCCTGATCACTTGCCACCGTGACCATTTCGACGCTGACCTTGTACAGTCGGCCGTTGTCTGAGATCCCGGCGACAGCGCCGAAGAGCACGGAATCGGTTTCGTCGATGGCCCGGACCTCCTGGCGGGCAAGCGAACCGTGGACAGTCCAATATTCGCCACCGGCGACCGTCCCGGTCTGCTCGTCCAGAACTCTCGACCGGGATTCTCCGAAGGTCTGTTCCTGGGCCGTGGCGACGATGCTGTGCGCCGTCTCGTCATCGCTTTCATAACAGTTGACGGTGATGATGGCACCGTTGTCGCGTGTGTAGAGCTGGTAACTGTCGTAGGCGAGATCATCGTTCCACCCGCCGCCCATGGCCAACTCAACCTTGATCGGGCATTCCTGGCCCAGATCGACTGACACCAGAGTCATCCTCGATGGGACTGCAGGAGCGTCGGATTCCCGTGACGTCTCCTCTGCTGAACCGTCGTCGATGCCGACGCTGACCGGTTGAGAATCGCCCTCGGCGGAGCTGATACGCAGTGCAGAGCATCCGGAGACGAACAGGCCCAGCACCAGCACACTTGCCAGGAGGAGACTCCGATACATGGGCCCGCTTTCGACTATTGGAGAGACGCAGCTTTCACACTGCCATACACATAGTATCCACCGGGTCTGCTTCCTGCTCTGGTACATATGCCCGGCGGGGCTTAGCCTGGGAACTATGACTGAACTACCGATCTTCGACGACGATGATGTCAATAGGCTCCTGTGTATCGTCGCCCATCCCGATGACATGGAATACGGCGCCTCCGCGGCCGTGGCCAAATGGACCGACCAGGGCAAGTCCGTCTCGTATCTGCTCCTGACCCGTGGCGAAGCGGGAATCCGGGAGATGCCCCCTGAGGACGTCGCACCCCTGCGCGAGGGTGAACAACGTCAGGCATGCAAACTCGTCGGTGTCGAGGACCTCGAGATCCTTGATTTTCCTGACGGCCTCCTCGAGCCCGATCACGAACTCAGGCATGCGATCGCAAAGAAGATCCGCCAGTTCGAACCCGATGCCGTGATGGTGACCAGCTGGGAGCTCAAGATGCCTTGGGGTCTTAACCATGTCGACCACCGGGCGGCCGGAATCGCAACCATCGATGCCATCAGGGACGCCGACAATCCGTGGCTCTTCACCGACCTCAAGGAGGCAGGCCTCGAGGCGTGGAAGGCAGACAAGCTGCTGGTCAATGGTGCAGACGCCACCCATGCCGTGGTCCTCGACGAGGCACACGTCGACCGTGCCGTACGCTCGCTGGAGGCTCATACCGTCTACCTTGAGGCACTTCCCGACCATCCGGCGCCGTCGGAGATGATTCCCGGGATCACCTCCGAAGCCGGAACACGGGCAGGCGTGAAGTACGCGCTGCCCGTGCAGGTATTCGACATGTAGCACTCGGCTCGGCCAGCCGGTGGCCGAGCTCGACGCGTTCAGACGCCGAGTGCGGCGACGGCCGAGTCGTAGTCCGGTTCGGTGCCGATCTCGTCGACGAGCTGTTTGTGGACGACGGTGCCCTTTTCGTCGAGGACGACGACGGAGCGGGCCAGCAACCCTGCCAAGGGCCCGTCAACCATGGTCACACCGAATTCCTTGCCGAAGGCGCTGCGGAAGCCCGACGCGGCGACAACGTTCTCGATGCCCTCGGCGCCGCAGAAGCGCGCCTGTGCGAAGGGCAGATCGTTGGACACGCACAGGACTGTGGTGTTCTCCAAGCTCGCGGCGAGTTCGTTGAACTTGCGCACCGAGGCAGCACAGACACCGGTGTCCACGCTCGGGAAGATGTTGAGCACAACACGCTTGCCTGAGGTATCCGCGGAGTTCACCTCACCGAGGTCGGTGCCCACGAGATTGAAGGCGGGAGCCTGTACACCCTTCTCCGGAAGCTCGCCTACGGTCTTGACCGGTGTGCCCTGGAATGCTGTATGCGCCATGTTTCACTCTCACTTTCTGTCGTGATCATTGCTGTCATTCCTCACCCTACGTGAGAAGACCGACACGAGAATCGCTCGTTCACGTTCAGATGCGACGACGGCGGGCGCCTCCGCCCAGCCCTGCGCCGGCGTTCACATCCCCGCTTCCATTGGTGGAGTCGCCACCGTTGCCTGAGTCGGATCCGTTGGCAGAATCCGTGGCATTCGCCGAGCTGTCCCCACCGTCAGCATCGGTTGTCGCCAGCGGGGAGAACTCTCCCGTGTCCGCCGCCCTGCATAAGCCGTGTTGGCTCTATTGCTCGCCGAGGTTGTCCTTTCCGGCCTTCGATGCGAAGGCTGATTCGACGACGATGAGGACAATCACGATTGCCGCGCCGATGGCGGCGAGGAGGATCGGCATCCACACCGGTTCGGAGGGCGCCAGCAGATCACCGCCGTCAGAGCCCGATTGCCATGGCCACAGCGCACGCAGGGAGCCGAGCATCAGACCTGACATCGCGATCAGCGTCCACCACCGGTGATTGTGCAGGAGATATCGCAGAACGTTGACGAAGAGCGCCAGGCCGAGGACCGCACCAAGTCCGAACACAGCGATGTAGACCAGGTCGCGGTCGTTCACTGCTCGCAGTGTGGTGGCGTAGAGGCCGACGGCGAGAAGTAGGAACGAGCCGGAGACTCCCGGAACGACCAGGGCACAGACGGCGATGGAGGCGACGAAGAAGACCGCAATGAGTGGCGGGTCCTCAACTCCTGAGCCACCGGCCAGCCCGGTCGTCCAGAAGGCGAGGACAGCGGCGGCGAGAAAGACGAGAATGCCCAGCGGCAGCGGTTGCCCGGTCCGAGCCGGCAGCATGCGAAGCGGAACGGCGATGCTGGCGGCGACGAGGCCGAAGAAGAGTCCCCGGGACAGTTCAGGGTTGCCGGTGACAAAGCTCTCCATCACCCCAGCAACGGTGAGTACTGCTGTCGCCATACCCAGCAGTACCGGGATGACCAGGAACCAATCGGTGCGGCGCAGTTCGGCAACCGCGCCCCGCCACCGGTCGGGGCCGGTGACCAGAGTTTTGCCAGCCTTGACGACGTGAGCGGCGGAATCGATGACTTGGTCGTAGACACCTGTCACGAGGGCGATCGTGCCGCCAGAGACTCCCGGGACGAGTTCGGCAGATCCGATGAGGAAACCGCGGAGCAGATCAAGAGGGATCAGAGCTTTGGGACGGGTGGGCTTCATGCGAGCGGCCACCTCGGAGTTGGGATCAGTCATAGTACCTTCACCCTACGAGATTCGCACAGACAGGTTCATGCTCCTGCCTCGCCTGCCGATGTGGGCGTTTTCCGACCGATGTCGAAGACGTTGCCTTCGGGATCCTTGAGCGTAGTCCATTCGATACCGAATTCGGCAAATGATGCGATCCGCTCGGCTCCCAATGCCACGGCTCGTTCGACATCGGCGGGATAGTTCGGGTCGTCGAGATCGATGTGCAGAGGGTTCTTGCCCTCAACGCGGTCCTTGACCTGGAGAAAAAGCATGCCCGGAGTCGTCGACTCAGCGTTGTGGACACCGCCGATGCTGGCGACGAATTCGTTCGCCCCCTCGTCGAGGTCGGCATTTAAGAGTTCGGCCCAGAAGATCGATTGGGTTTCGACGTCTTTGCAGTCGAAGGTGATGCTCAGCGAGGACAGTGACGCCATGGCTGATGATCCTTTCGTCATTGTCTGATCCTGACCTCACACTATAGACGCAGGCCCTGACACCACAGCGGTGCTCTGGTCCTATCATCGCTTTCACCCTCGCGGCTGCCGTGCCAGCTGCCGGGACTGGGCCACCAGCCGACCCCCGGAATCCCAAAGTTCGCAGTCCTCTTCGAACATGCCGCCGGCGATATTGCGGGAGTACAACTTCACTCTGATCCAGCCCGGGGCCGGGACAGCGCGCAGATGTGCGGTCAGCTCCATGGTCGGGGCCCAGTTGTAGCGGCCCAGATCGAACATCACCGGCGGGAAGGCGTCGAGAAATGCCAACAGCGACAGTGCCTCTGGCTCTGTCCCGTCTGCCAGTCTGATCCAGCCCTGCAGCAGGCCACGTCCGCTTGGTCGACCGGTCATGAAACCGGCAGTCTCGGGATCGAGTCTCATGTCGTAGCGTTTGAGCAAAGGAGCGGACTTCACGAAGTCTCCGGGCGCCTCGGCGACGTTGATGCACTGGTCCGGGTCCGGCAGCTTCGGTGGGGTGGCCGTGGTCGCGACATCGTCAGGCAGACCTGCGAGGTTGCCCATCGTTGCCAGTGCTGTGATCTTCGGGGCGTCGTTCTGGGCCAGATCCACGGAGAATGTGGCACTGGACCGGCCTTCGCGGATCATGCGCGTAGTGATGTCGGCACTGCCTCCCTCACTCGGGCCCAGGAAATAGGTGGAGACCACCAAAGGGTCGGGAGCGCTCGGACTGTTGGCACGCAGAGCCTGCGCGATGACGCCGAGGAGGTATCCCCCGTTCACCGCCCCGGCAACGCTCCAGTCTCCATCAAGCTCTGCGGTGAAGGTGGATTCCGACAGACGTGTGACTGCAGTCGCGGATTCGAATTCGCTCAGGCTCGATTCGCGCAAATTCATATGGCTCATGTGACTCACATTACCAACGTCTGAACAATCGTCCGGTCAGTGAGGTCGGTTGATGTGGCGTTCATTGCCTCGGCGATAGTTGCCGGTCACGCGTGCGAGCAGCTGCTGGTCGGATTCATAGCCGGCACCGAGCTTGGCAATCAATGCCGATGCCTTCTTTCCGCCGATCTCCATCACGGTCCGTCCGTTTCGCACAATGATGATCAGGCCCGATTTCGTCATGCGATAGTCGAAGGGATCATCTTCGAGGCCCAACGTCACCACTCCCCTGTCCAGCTTCGGCCGGTCACCCTTGTGACCATGAGCATAGCTTTGCCACGCCTCGATCCCAATGGCGCCGGTCGTTCCGGGTTCATCGACTTCTTCACCGGCAACCAATGCCCTTTGTATGTGCACCCCGCGCAGTGTTCCGCCGCCAAGGTCGAGGTATTGTGACCGCCTCGGGCGAATGTGGGGGGTGACGAGAACGAAGCATTCTGGCTCCGTCTCGATGGTCTCGACGTCGAGTGTCTTCGTTCCGTCACGGATCATGTGTTCACAACCGATGATGTCGATCGCTTCGAAGGTCTCACTCGCGATGACAATATCGCTATGCGCTCAACTCTCATACACGCAGGCTGGCCGAAGGAAGCACATTAACGACGAGCCTGGCCCTTATCGGGCCAGCAGCCGAGAGACTCAGTCGCCTCTGCCATTCTGCGCGAGGAATGGGAATCTGGAGTATCGATCAATGCCCGTTGGAACGACTTCCCCGAGCACCCGAGTGGTGCCGTCGACTGACATGCCGATGTAATGTGTTGGCACATGCAGAGTGCCCCTGATCGGAAGACCAGGGGCACTCTTATGAACTCTCAGGCGATCAGTGGCTGATCGGGTGAGCTATGTTCAGTTCTTCTTGTTCCGACGCATGGTCAGGACAACCGCGGCTCCACCGACAACGAGGAGTCCGGCACCGGCAGCGAGGCCGGTCAGTTCAGCACCGGTGCGAGGCAGATCGGATCCGCCGTCTCCACCGTCACCGTCGTCGCTTCCGCCGCCGTTGCCGTCTTCATCGGCAACAACGGTGAACGAGCCGCTCAGTGCCTTCTCATCGTCCGTGTCGTTTGCTCCGGTCACCTGCACGTCGTACTTGCCCAGGTAGGCCGAAGGATCGGATGCGTTGGTTCCGTAGATCGAGAAGGCGGCGACGCCGTTCTCGTTCGCGGTCTCGTCGAGGGTGATGCCCTCAACGTTCTCTGGACCGGCGACAACCTCGAGAGAGACGTTCTCGCCCTCTTCGAAGCCCTGAACCTTGATCTGCACGCCCTTGTCCTTCTTCACGAAGTCAGAAGCAGCAATTTCCTTGGGCTCGATCGAGATTTTGCGCTCGGCCGGAGCCTCGCCGTCCTTCGATCCGTCGGAGTCAGCGTTGGATTCTGCATTCTTGGCGTCTGCAGCTGCACCAGCGTCTGCCTCGGCGCCATCGGCAGCGGAGTCAGCGTTAGCGTCGTCACCTTCAGCGGCAGAGTCAGCGTCTGCGTTGTCGCCATCGGCAGCAGCAGCGGCATCTGCTTCGTCTGCAGCTTCTTCCACGGTCACGGTGAACTCGGTTGCATCTGAAGTTCCTGCGTCAGTGGTGGCGGTAGCGGTGTAGGCGTACTCGCCAGCTTCTGACGGAGCTTCGGTCGTGAAGTTGCCTTCGGCGTCAGCTGTAACTGTCACAGAGCCTTCAGGTTCGGCCTTTTGAGTACCGGACGCGGGCTTCCAGTCCAGCTTCACCTTGGCATTGGCCTCGGTCTTGCCGGTGATCTGTCCGCCTTCGTCCACCTTCTGGTCGGTGACCTTCGGGGCTTCGGGAGCGTCCGAGCCATCGGCATCGGCGCTCGCGTCGTCACCTTCGGCACCTGCGTCAGCATCTGCTTCCTTACCGTCAGCACCTGCGTCAGCATCTGCATCCTTGGCATCAGCGTCAGCTGCAGCTGCTGCGTCGGCATCCTTGGCATCCGCGCCAGCGTCAGCGTCGGCATCCTTGGCATCCGCGCCAGCGTCAGCGTCGGCATCCTTGGCGTCGGCACCTGCGTCAGCGTCGGCATCCTTGGCGTCGGCACCTGCGTCAGCGTCGGCATCCTTGGCATCCGCGCCAGCGTCAGCGTCGGCATCCTTGGCATCCGCGCCAGCGTCAGCGTCGGCATCCTTGGCATCCGCGCCTGCATCAGCATTCGCGTCATCGTCACCTGGAGGCTCTTCATTCGGATCGGTCAACTGGAAGTCGATGCCGGACTCGGACAATGAATGGTCCAGGTCAGCCACCCAGCTCAAGTCGAACTTAGTGCCGTCATTCCACTCCGCAGGTCCACCACCGGAGATGACACCTACTGCGGTCTCTCCCTGGAAGACTCCGCCGCCGGAATCACCAGGAGCCGAGAATGGGTCATCGAGAGCACCCTCAACAGCGAAGCCATGCACCCAGCGACCGCTGACGTTCATGTACTCATAAGGGTAGGATTCGGCAGGGATGACGTCGGCTTCGGTCAGGCCGGTCGTCCGACCGGCCTTCTTGATCGACCCTTCGGTGTGCGACCCGACTTTGGTGATCGGACTCGTCGATGCAGCGAGATCATCGGAACCGGCGCTCGTCCAATCCGTGATTTCAGCCTTCGCGTTGTAGGCCGCGTCATCGAGCTCGATGACAGCGAAATCGATGTCGCTGGCTTCGCCGGACGTTTCTCCGGCCTCCACCGGGCTGCCGAATTCATTGAATCCCCACGTTCCGACGGGGCCGACGCCAGCCGGTTCGAAGCCGTCGCCGCCAGTCGCTTGAGCAGTGCTCGGGCGCTCGGTGTCGGCATGAACCGTGGAGCCGAGGTCGGCGCCTGTGTCCTTGTCACTGTCCTCGGCACAGTGGCCGGCAGTCAGAACAATGGGATTGCCCTGTTCGTCCCAACCGGAGAAACCGGTCGAACACACGGCGACACCACCATTGCTCGGGACGTTCATCAGGTAGCCAGCGCCACCGACGAGGTCATTCGCAGCGTATGCGTCGAGCTCGGGAATACCGGCCTGCACCTCGACCTTGTCTGCGCCATACTTCGTCTGGAGCTTCTCGATTCCGGCGGCATCGATGTCGCTGTCCCTATCGACGCCGAGGTGAAGCGTACCGTCTTCGAATCCGAAAGCGTTCACTTCGGAAATGCTCTTCGCGGCCTGATGTGCGGCTTGCTGGTTGAGCACTGGGGATTCGGCGGCGGCTGGGCCAGCAACAAAGGCGCCACCCAATCCCAGCGCCGCGGCGGCAGTCAGCGCCAGCGAACTCTGCACGAATTTCTTATGCATACGTTTTCGTCTCTCTTATCGGGAGCTTGCAATATCACAACTTGATGACCTTGGTCACGGTTAGGTTACGGGGTTCACACAGCGACTACCAAGAAAGTACCCCTAAAACTGTGAACTAAATGAACGAAACAACAGGCGTTGCTGAAATGGTGAGCGCAGACTCCGCCACGGTTTGCAGCGCCCGGACATGCAGAGCGCCCCCGGTCCGAAGACCAGGGGCGCTCGTGTGTACTCTCAGACGATCATTAGATGATCGTGTGAGCTATGTTCAGTTCTTCTTGTTCCGACGCATCGTCAGAACAACCGCGGCTCCACCGACAACGAGGAGTCCGGCACCGGCGGCAAGGCCGGTCAGTTCAGCACCGGTACGAGGCAGATCAGATCCGCCGTCCCCACCGTCACCATTGCCGTCATCATCATTGTTGCCGTCATCGCCGCCGTCGTTTCCGCCGCCGCCGTTGCCTTCTTCATCTTCGACGACAGTGAACGAGCCGGTCAGAGCCTTCTCATCGTCCGTGTCGTTGGCTCCGGTGACCTTCACGTCGTACTTGCCGAGGTAAACCGATGCATCGGCTTCGCTCGTACCGTAGATCGAGAAGGCAGCTGCGCCGTTCTCATTAGCGGTCTCGTCGAGGGTGATGCCTTCGACGTTCTCAGGACCGGAAGCGACCTCAAGGGTCACCTTCTCCCCCTCGTCGAAGCCCTTGACCGAAACCGTGACGCCCTTGTCTTCCTTCACGAACTCGGAAGCAACGATCTCCTTGGGGTCAACGTTGATCTCGCGCTCGGCAGGAGCAGGAGTCTCGGTCTCTTCCTTCTCAACGGTCACCTGGAACTCGGCAGGTTCGGATTTCTGGCCGTCTACCGTCGCAACTGCGCTGTAGTCGTAGTCGCCTGCAGCCTCAGGACCCTCAATTGTGAAGTTGCCGTTTTCGTCGGCCTTCACAGTCTCTGAGCCTTCTTTGGCGGCCTGGGTGTCATTGCCGGACTGCTTGTCCTTGGCAGGTGCCCAGTCGAGCTTGACCTCGGCGCCAGCCTCGGCCTTACCGGTCACATCACCGTTGGGCTCGATGGTCTGGTCCTTGACCTCTGGGGCTGCTGGAGCCTCAGGGGTCTCTTCGCCTGGCTTCTCGACGTTGAAGTCAACGCCGGACTGCTCGAGCGAGTAGTCGAGGTCGGCAACCCAGCCGAACGACGTGCCGTCTGCGGCGGGTCCGCCGCCGGAGATGACGCCGACTGCGGTGTCACCCTGGAAGACAGCGCCACCGGAGTCGCCCGGTGCCGAGAACGGATCGTCTGAAGGTGAGGTCACGCCAAAGCCGTGAACCCAGCGACCGCCAACGTTCGAGTACTCGAATGGGTACTCTTCGTACGGAATGACTTCACCCTCGGTCAGGCCGGTCGTGCGGCCGGACTTCTGGATGGAGCCTTCTTCGTGTGCTCCGACCTGTGCGATGTCGGTGGCGAGGCTCTTCGACAGATCGTCGGAGTCTGCGCTCGACCAATCGGTGACGCCGTTCTTGACGTTGTACTTTTCCTCATCAACGTTGATCACTGCGAAGTCGATGTCGGAAGGCTTCGGATCCGTCCAGTCGTCGCTGGGGCCCTCAAGCAGGTCACCGCTGCCGTAGCTGTGGAAGCCCCACTCGCCGACGACGCCGAGCTTGGATGGCTGGAATCCTTCGCCGCCATTGGCTTCTGCGATGGAAGGCTTCTCGGTGTCACCGATCTTGGTGTCGCCGGTGATTTCACCCGATGCCGAGTCGATGACCTTCGAGCAGTGTCCTGCGGTCAGCACGATGGGGTTGCCCTCGCCGTCCCAACCGGAGAAACCGGTGGAGCAGACGCCCATGCCTCCTGGCTGTTCGGCCAGGTAGCCGGCTCCGCCGACGAGGTCCTTCTTCGCATACGGCTTCAGTTCCTTGATGCCGTCGACAATGTTGACGTTGTCGAACTTCTCCGCAAGGTCTTTGATCTCGTCGGTCTTCTTCTCAACACCGAGGTTGAGCTTTCCGTTCTTTGCACCGTAGGCGTTGACGCCTTCGATACCGGACAGTGCCTTCTGCACCTGGGCGTCGTTCTCGACATTCAGCTTCTGCGGGGCGGCGTCCGCCATTGCAGGGGATGCGACGAACGC
The DNA here is from genome assembly GCF_900105045.1 of Brevibacterium picturae. Classification (GTDB taxonomy): domain Bacteria; phylum Actinomycetota; class Actinomycetes; order Actinomycetales; family Brevibacteriaceae; genus Brevibacterium; species Brevibacterium picturae. Next base: position 189,579 of record NZ_LT629739.1, read on the forward strand.
ACTGCCGAGACCGAGCGCCGCGGCGGCGGTCAGTGCCAGCGAACTCTGCACGAGTTTCTTCTGCATACTCTTAGGTTCCCTTGATCGGATTCACTGTTGCATTTGCCTGTGCTCTCTTCGATCCGCTCTCCAGCAATTGAGAGGGTGTCCCTGAGAACAGTCTTTCAACCACATGAAAGGTTACGGTTTGGCAACGATGGGAAGCAAGAACAATGCGTGTTGCTCGTGAACACAACTTACAAAAGCTGAATCGGCACGCATTGCTCTGTCTTCTCCATGAACCGCCCATGCCTGGCCGTTATGATCGGTGCATGCGTAACCTCACCGACAACCGACCTTCAACTGCGTTCAGACGTACGATCGGAATTGCTGTTCTCGGCCTCGTGCTGCCCCTCGCTGCCTGTGGGACAGGTTCCGAGCCCAGCGAACCGACCAGCTCCGCTCCTACGGAATCCAGCAGCCCTACGGATTCGGCGGATTCTGCGGCCATCGATCCCACCGGCAAATGGACGTCTCCTGAGACCGGAGATCCGTTCCTCGAGTTCTCCGCGGACGGACAGGTCAAGGGTACCGACGGCTGCAATCGCATCCAGACAACGTGGGAAGTCGACGGTGACAAAATCCTCATCACCCCGTTCACCACGACACAGAAGGCATGTGCCGGAGTCGACACGTGGCTGTCAAAGGCATCATCGGCAACAATCGAAGGCAATGTCATGAAGATTGCTGATTCCAACGGGAAAGTCGTCGGTGGATTGGAGAAGGAAGACAAATGACCAACTCAGTCAACGGCAGATGGGTCAGTGCCAAGCCAGGGTCCGCTGCATTCCTGAACATCACAGCCGACGGGGCCCTGACCGGCAGCGACGGCGCCAACCGCATCTCCACCACGTGGAGCAGCGATGATTCTGGGGCGGTCGTCGAATCGTTCCTCACCACCCAACGGGCAGCTCAGGGTATGGAGAGGTGGGTCGGGCGCACACGCCGGGTCGAAGCCGCTGGCAACCAGCTCAATGTCTTCGACCAAGCCGGCAACCACCTCGGCGTGCTGAACCGAACCGACGATGCTGACGACTCCGACGAAGGACGATAAATGGCCGGCGGACTTTTCGCACTCCTCGACGACGTGGCAGCTCTCGTCAAGCTCTCTGCGGCAAGCCTCGATGACGTCGCCGCGGGCGCATCTCGGGCAGGAGTCAAGGCTGCCGGCGTCGTCGTCGACGATGCTGCGGTCACCCCGAAGTTCGTCGCGGGAGTCGACCCGAAGCGGGAACTGCCGATCATCAAACGCATCGCGTTCGGTTCGCTGTTCAACAAGATCGTCATCATCGTGCCGATCATTCTGCTGCTCAGCGAATTCCTTCCATGGCTGCTGACTCCCCTGCTCATGGTCGGCGGCACCTATCTGTGCTTCGAGGGCGCGGAGAAGATCTTCGAGAAGCTCGGATGGATCGAACACCACGAAGAGCCGAAGAAGGAATCCAAGCACGGTAAGAAGGATGACGGCAAGGACGAGAAGAAGATCGTCCGCTCAGCCATCACCACAGATTTCGTGCTCAGCTGCGAGATCATGGTGATCTCACTCAACGAGGTCGCCAATGAGGCTCTGCTCCCCCGAGCCATCATCCTCGTCGTTGTGGCCCTGGCGATCACGATCGGTGTCTATGGAACCGTCGCCCTCATCGTCAAGATGGACGACATCGGCCTGCACATGGCTCAGAAGGAGAAGCCGGGCACGCAGAAGTTCGGACGGTTCCTCGTTAAGGCGATGCCCAAACTGCTGGGCGGGCTGACGGTCATCGGCACCTTCGCCATGCTGTGGGTCGGTGGACACATCATCCTCGTCGGCACAGATGAACTCGGCCTCCACATCCTCTACGACTTCGTCCATCACCTGGAAGAACCAGTCGCCGCGGTCGCAGGCGTAGGTGGTTTCCTCGGTTGGCTGGTCAACACATTCTTCTCGCTCATCCTCGGCGCCATCTGGGGAGGCATCGTGGCAGGAATCGCCATCGGCATCACTGCCCTGATGAAGTCAGGAAAAGACGACAAGGACACGGCAGAAGAGCGGAGCGATGAGACGACCGGGCAGAAGGCGTCGGCAGACACGACTGCAGACGCGGACGCAGACCACGAGTCTGACCACGACCCCGCTGAAAGCAAGGACTCCTCAGAGAGCTGAGCAATATCGGCCGGCTTCCAGCTGCAGGTCCGGGTCAGCGATCTGCGAAGGTCTTCTTCGGCTTGCCGGGAACGATCATGGGTGCTCCTGTGACGGGGTCGTCGATGACCGAGCAGTCGATGCCGAAGACCTGCTGGACAAGCTCGGTCGTGATGATCTGGGCCGGCGCGCCCTGGGCGACGATCCCACCGTTCTTCATCGCGATGATCTCATCGGCGTACCGGCAGGCTTGGTTGAGGTCGTGGAGGACGGCGACAAGAGTGTGGCCGTGTTCGTGGTTCAACTGTGCGAACAGGTCGAGGAGTTCGATCTGGAAGGCAAGGTCGAGGAATGTCGTGGGCTCATCGAGCAGCATCAGCGGCGTCTCCTGCGCCAGGACCATGGCCACCCAGACCCGCTGCCGTTGACCGCCGGAGAGCTCATCAACCTGCCGGGATGAGAGTTCCTCGGTGTTGGTCGCACGCAGTGCCGAGAGCACGGCGGTTTCGTCCTGGTCCGTCCACTGTTTGAGGAACGACTGGTGCGGGTGACGTCCGCGCGCCACGAGCTCCCCCACCGTGATGCCGTCGGGGGCGATCGACGTCTGCGGCAGCAGACCCAACCGTTTCGCGATCTGCTTCGTCTTCAACTTCGCAATATTGCCACCGTCGAGGAGCACCGAGCCCTTCGCGGGAGTCATCAGTCGAGCCAGGGCACGCAGCAGCGTCGACTTTCCGCAGGCGTTGGGACCGACGATGACGGTGAACTTGCCCGGCGCGATCTCCACGTCGAGGTCGGTGATGACCTGCCGGTGGTCGTATGCCAGATCGAGATCGTGGGCGGCGAGTGGTGACGTGCCCGCAGCAGTGTCCGTGCCGATGTTCGTGACTGGTGGAATGCTCATTGTGCCTTCCGAGCTTCTTGGATGAGGAGCCAGATCAGGTAGATGCCGCCGATGCACACGGTGACGACTCCGACGGGAAGTTGAGTCTCGCCCAAGGCGTGTTGGGCGATGAGATCGGCGGCGACGAGCAGTAGGGCTCCGACTGCCGCAGCCGAAAGCAGGCTGGTGCCCTGAGCCTTCGCGATCCTGCGCCCGATCTGTGGGGCGGCCAGTGCGACGAAGGCGATCGGTCCGGCAGCAGCCGTGACCACGGCGACCAGGGCCACGGCCACGAGGATGAGGCCAGCTCTCACGGGTTCGTTGCGCACACCCAGTGCTTTGGCGGTGTCATCGCCGAGTTCCAGGGTTCCCAGGCCGCGAGAGAAGAGTCCGCAGCCCAGCCCCAACAGGATTGTGCCGATGGCTGCCGGCAGCAGGGTCGACCAGCCCATTCCGTTGAGAGATCCGGCACCCCAGGTCGCTGCGGCCATGGCGAGGTCGAGGTCGGCGCGCATGATCAGCCAGGTGTTGAAGGCATTGAGCATCGCGGTCAGGGCGATGCCGACGATGATGAGCCGGAAGCCCTGGACTCCACCCTTCCACGTCAGAAGGTAGACCACGATGGCGGTGAGGAGGCCGCCGATGATCGCACCGAACGCGGTGGAGATGAAGCTGGAGCCGAAGACGATGATAGTGACGATGCCGCCGGTGTAGGCACCCGTGGAGAAGCCGATGATGTCAGGGCTGCCCAAAGGGTTGCGGGTCAGAGACTGGAAGACCGCGCCGGAGACACCCAGGCCGGCTCCGAGGACGATTCCGGCGATGATGCGCGGTGCCCGCCATTCGCCGACGACGGTGTTGACGATGCGTCTGTCAGCCTGGCCGAACAGTCCTTGGAAGACTTCAGCGGGAGTCAGCGAGAACTCTCCGAGCAGCAGACCCACGAACCCGCAGCCCAGTGCCAGAAGTGTGACGATGCCCGCTGTGACGACGACTCGCAGATCGATGCGCAAACCCAAGGCCCGCAGCATGGGACGACCGAAGTCGACCCGCTCCCCCGGCAGGACACGCTGGCCGGGAACGAATTCGGTGGTGTCACCGATCGGTGAGTTCGAGGATTTCACAGTCCGCTCGCCTTCTTTCTGCGCACGAGTGCGATGAGCACCGGTGCACCGACGAAGGCGGTGACGACACCGACCTGTAGTTCGCCCGGCTTCATCACCACACGTCCGAGCACATCGGAGACCAGCAGCAGAATCGGCGAGAGGATGACTGAGTAGCTTAAGATCCATCTCTGATCAGGACCGACGATCCAGCGGGCGATATGGGGAATCATCAGTCCGATGAACCCGATTGGCCCGGCGGCTGCGGTGGCGCCGCCGGCCAGGAGGGTGACCGCAAGAATGGTGAGGATGCGGGTGCGGTTCACCGAGGTGCCGAGGCTGGCGGCCAGATCGTCGCCGAGGGCGACCGCGTTGAGCGAGTGCGCCAAGAACAGGGCGAGGACGACGCCGCCGATGATAAACGGAGCGACTGCGTAGATGGTGTCGAATCCGCGACCGGCGATGGCTCCGACGTCCCATGCGCGGAAGGCGTCGAATGCTCGTTCGTTTGTGAGGAGGATTCCCTTGGTCAGTCCGGTCAGCACCGCGGCGACCGCGACTCCGGCCAAGGTCAGGCGGATCGGATCGACGCTGTGATTCCGCCCGGAGGAACCGATGATGTACACGCCTGTCGTGGCCACGAGGGCGCCGAGGAAAGCGAACCAGATATAGCCGTTGATCGAGGTGATCCCGAAGAATCCGATGCCGATCGCCACTGCGAAGGAGGCTCCGGCGTTGACGCCGAGGATGCCCGGATCGGCCAGGGGGTTGCGGGTCAGGGCCTGGATGAGGCCGCCTGCCAGCCCCAGGCCCATCCCGACGAGGATGCCAAGTACCGTCCGGGGCAGGCGCAGCTCCAACACGACCAGCTGATCGTCGCTGCCACTAGGGTCGAAGAACGCCCCGAGAACCTCCGAGACCGGCATATCCCGGGTGCCGATGGCCAGGGACATCAGCACGACGAGCACCAATGTCAGGACCGCGACGACGAGGCCGACCGCTCGTTTGATCTTCAGCGCCCGTGTCGTCTTCTGCCCGGTGACCGAAGAGGGCTTCGCCGAGGTGGTGGTGGCGAGACCGGTCATCGGAGGGTTCCTTAGCATCGACTAATTAAGGGCAGGCTAACCACAATCTAGTCGAAAACGTCGGCTCGTCCAAACGATTTCCCGATCATCACTCTGTGATCTTGCCGATCCTCTCGGAGGTCTGCCGCTGGATCCTCGACAGCATTCCACTCATCCCCCGCAGTCGCAGCGGGCTGACGAGCTCGGTCATCGACAGACGCAGGGGCAGGTCAGCTGGGATGGACAGAACCACCTCGGCGGTCTGGCCGTTCAGCCCTTCATAGAGGATGCCGGCGAATCCACGAGTTGTCGGCGCCTCGGGAGGGGCAGAGAAGTGCAGCCTGACAATCGCCTCATCCCCCTGCTCGGGATCCTCAACCTCGGTGACGAGGAAGATCGGTGACTGGCATTCGGGCACCTGCTCCAGCAGCTCCGGGTGATCGCTGTAGCGCGGTGGCAGCTCGGGCAGATCCGAGGCGAGTTCGAGCAGCAGCTGGAGTCGGTCGCTGGAATCCGTCTCGGCGAAGTCGGTGACGACGTCGGCCAGGCTCTGCGGCAGATCCGAAGTGACTGGAGTGTCTGTGTCGGCAGTCATCAGCGGCTGGGCACCTCGCCGGCCTCTGATCCGGTGACGATGGGAACGCCGACGACATTGCCCCACTCGGTCCAGGAACCGTCGTAGTTGCGGACGTTGGTGTAGCCCAAAAGGTGCTGAAGCACGAACCAGGTGTGGCTGGAGCGCTCGCCGATGCGGCAGTAGGCGATGACTTCATCGGCGGTGCCGAGCCCGGCCTCGTCGGTGTAGATGGCCTTGAGCTCCTCGGCTGATTTGAAGGTGCCGTCTTCGTTTGCGGCCTTCGCCCATGGCACCGATGCGGCAGTGGGGATGTGTCCTCCGCGCAGTGCGCCCTCTTCGGGGTAGGCGGGCATGTGGGTGCGCTCTCCGCTGTATTCCTCGGGGCTGCGCACATCGATGAGGGGACGCTTGCCCAGGCTGTCTCTGACCTCGGGCAGGAACGCACGCAGGGTTGAGTCGTCACGGTCGATGACCGGGTATTCGGTCGGTTCCCGGCGTGGCTTCTCCGTGGACAGTTCGCGTTCCTCGGCCTGCCACTTGGAGCGGCCGCCGTCCATGAGGCGGACGTCTTCGTGTCCGAACAGCGAGAAGACCCACAGCGCGTAGGCGGCCCACCAGTTGGATTTGTCGCCGTAGAAGACGATCGTGTCCTCACGCGAGATGCCCTTCGCGGACATGAGGGCGGCGAAGCCCTCACCGTCGACGTAGTCACGCGTCACGGTGTCGTTGAGTTCGGTGTGCCAGTCGACCTTCACCGCGCCGGGGATGTGCCCGGTCTCATAGAGGAGGACGTCCTCGTCGCTTTCGACGATGACCAGTCCGGGTTCACCGGCGTGCTCGGCCACCCATTCGGTGCTGACCAGTCGTGATCCGTCTGCGTAGTCGGCGAATTTGGCCGTGGTATCGGCCGGGATCGCTGTGCTCACTCGTTCCTCCTCGTGAAGATTGTGATGGTGTGGCTCAATGGATCTCTGTGTGGCTCAACGCCACTGCCCACCAGCATATTCCTCACCAAGACTGTCCCGATTTCGGGGTCTCACAGGTGAGATCGGGGCACCCCAGGTGAGTTCGCGGCGTCACGTGCGCGCGAGGAATGCCTGCAGGGAGGAGATGAACGTCTTCGGCTTCTCGGAGTGGACCCAGTGGCCTGATCCCTTGACGGTGAGCAGGGTTGCGCGGGGGAAGAGGGAGCGCATGAGAGGCAGTTCCTCACGGGAGACGTAGTCCGATGTCTCACCGGCGATCCAGAGCACCGGGCCGTCGAAGGTCGCCTCCCCCGTCTCGGGGAAGTCTCCGATCGCGGGCAGGCTCTCATGAAGCAGGGTGAGGTTGGGTTGCCAGGCGTACCCCGCCGAGGTGGTCCGCAGGTTCTGCAGCAGGAACCCCCTGATCGTGTCCTCTGGGATCTTGTCCTGCAGAGCTTCATCCGCAGCGGTGCGCGACTCGATCTCATTGAGATCGAGTTCGGCGAGGCTCGAGAGCAGATGTTCGAAGACGCCGAGGGACCCGCCTGCAGTGGGGGCGATGTCGACGACGACGAGGTGGTCGATGAGTTCCGGATGGCGCAGGGCCAGGATCATGGCGACCTTGCCGCCCAGGGAATGACCGACCAGGTGCACGGGCAGATCTTCGGGATCGGTCACCTCGGCGATCATCGCGGCCACGGAGTCGGCCATGCCCACGTAGCTGAAATCCTCGGTCCAGTCCGAATCACCGTGGTTGGGCAGGTCGACGAGGAGGCTCGAGTAGTCGGGCTCGAGGGCTTTGGCGATGGAGGTGAAGTTCTTGCCGCGGCCGAAGAGTCCGTGGAGGAACACGATGCGCTCTCCGGCGCTGCCGACGAGTCTGCTGGCGATATCAGTCACGCTTCCAGCCTACCCGGCACGTCTCACCAGGTCATGTGCTGTCGGTGGCCGTCTGCTCCAGGGCCTGCAGCGATTGGTCGAGATAGTCGGGGCTGACGACGGGGAAGCCGCCGAATGCGTCTCGGATCTCCTGTGTTGTGCGTGACCAGTCATAGGTCAGCTTCACCTCGGTGCCGGTGTCCTTCTCGTCGAGGGCATAGCGCCAGCGCCAACCACCGGGGGCCACATGACCGCTCTCATCGGCTTGTCCGGGATCCCATGCGATCGCGTGATCGGGTTCGAACGTGGTCACGGTGATGTCGATCCGGTAGTCACCGCTGGCCTCATCGAAGCGCATATTCATGGAGAAGATCTGTCCGGTGGCCGTGATCGGCGTCGGATCAATGGCGCCTTGCACCCAGTCCGTGGGTTCGGTGTCCCGGTGCCGAGCCGGATCAGCCAATACGGTGAAGATCGTATGGGCAGGGGCGTCGATCGTGCGGGTGGCGATGATGTGCTCGTTCGGGTATTTCGCTGCTTCGGCCATCTGATCAGCCTATTCACCGGACTGCGGCATGGGAAGAGATGCTCACAGGTAGGCTGAGTCCATGCACTTCTCCGATTACGACACACGACTGGCCGGGTACGCGGTGATCGTCAACCAGGACCGGGAAATCCTTCTCAGCTGGTTCAACGGCGGCAACGAACCGGCCCATGCTCTGTGGACTCTGCCCGGCGGTGGAATCGAGTTCCACGAGAGCATCGAGGCAGGCACGATCCGGGAGATCAAAGAGGAGACGGGCTTCGACGCCGAGCTGGTCCGGCCGCTAACGACACACACCTTCACTGAGAATCGCAGCAATTCCGCACGCCGCAGATCGGTCTCGCGTCCGTTCAAGGGAGTCCGCGTCGTCTATGAGGCTCATATCACCGGAGGCATGCTGGGGACTCTCGAGGTCGACGGCACCACGGACCGTGCCGAATGGTTGGCCATCGACTCTCTGGCAGACGTGCGGCACGCCCGCATCATCGATATCGGTCTTGATGCGTGGCGTGCCGCAGTGTGAGGAAGCGTGACGGCCTTGTGAGTGCGAGAGCTGCTTGAGTGCGGCCGCTACTTCAGAGCATCCGCGACGAGCTCGGGCATCTTCTCCGCGGCAAACGACGCGGAGAGCACTGAGTTGAGTGAGAATGCCTGCCTCACGTCGTTGAGGTCCTCGGTCAGCACCAGGCTGTGCCCGTCCTCGACAGCTGGGATGCGCTTGAAGGCAGCGTCCTCGGTGACTTCGGCGTCGGGGATGTAGATCGGGAAGGCCACGACCAGGTCCGCGTCGAGATCATCGAGTTTCTCTTCGGACACGGTGGCGGTGAAGCCCGAGGGCTTGAGGGCTGCGACCTTCTCGGACTGCTTGAATCCGAGCTGTTCCATGAACTGGACTCGCTCCGACCCTTCGACGTAGGCCCCCCAGCCTTCCGAGGTCTTCGCGGCCACGCTCACGGACTTCCCGTCGAACTCCGGATGGGCCTCACGAGCGGCCTCATACTTCTTGTCGAGATCCTTGAGCAACTTCTTGCCTTCGTCTTCCTTACCCAGGGCCTGGGAGACGAGGTCGACCTGCTGGTCCATAGTCGTCAGGTAGTTGTCTCCGCCTTCAGGCGCTCCCACAGTTGGGGCGATCTCTGAGAGTCGGTCATAGCGCTCCTGCTCACCGGAGCTCTTAGTATCGAGGATGAGGTCAGGTTCGAGAGCTGCGATCTTCTCGAAATCGGGCTCCATCGTCTCGATGATCTCCGGGGCCTGGTCGTAGAGGTCCTCGGCCCAGGGGCCGACGCCCTTGCCGCCGAACTCCACCCAGTCGGAGGCTCCGACCGGCTGCACACCGAGTGCCAACGCGGTTTCCGCATCTCCCCATCCCAGCGCCACGACCTTCTGCGGGTCCTTGGGCACTTCGACTGCGCCGAATTTCGTGTCGACGCTGATGCCGGAGGCCGTGTCACCAGGGTCTCCCCCACCGCCGCAGCCGGCGAGCACAAGAACAGAGGCAATCAGTGGAGCGAGAATTCGGCGCATGAGTTCCTTCTTAGGTAGTTAGGCGAGCCTAGCTTAACCCACAGTTCCCAGTCGCGCACGAATGGTTTGGAGCCGATTGAGCACTTCGTGGTCGGCGGCGATGTCGAAATCAGCATCAACGCTCAGCAATGCACACAGGTACTCGACGATGAGATCGAGCGAATCGGCGCTGAGACTCACCTCGCAGCGTTGGCATGTCAGTTCCTTCACGACACCGAAGATGGTGCCGTGGTATTTCGACCGCAGCTGCAGGGCCGAGATCTCGAAAGTCACGGTGGCGTTGAATCGATAGTGCGCCTCGGCGAAGGACCGGGCCACAAAGGAGAAGGCGTCGAGCACTTGAGGCTCAAAACGTTCATGTCTGTACTTGACCGAACTGATGCGTTCGACTCGGAACGAACGCCAATCTCGGCGATCGGAGTCGAAGGCGACCAGATACCAATACCCTGACATCGTGACGAGTTTGTGCGGTCTCACGTGCCGCAGGGTGCGGGCGCCGTCGCGCTTGACGTGAATGAATGACAACGCCTGGTGATCAGCGCACGCATCAGAGAGTTCGAGCAGCACATCGGTATCCGGAAGCATGGTTGCGCCCTCGACGTCGGGGCCAGGTCCGGCCTCAATCGATTGGACGAGTCGATGATATCGATGGCGGAGGCGCGCGGGCAGCATTCGTTCGAGCTTGATCCTCGCACTGTCAGTCGCCACCCGCACACCGTCCGAAACGGATTGACCGCGCACCTGACGACTGGCCGTCGACAGACTCACTGCAATCGCCACGGCTTCCTCGTCATCGAATTGCAGGGGTGGCAGATTCGACGACTCCCCCAGGTTGTATCCCCCATCACGGCCAGTCCGACTGCGAACCGGATAGTCGAGAGACTTCAACCTCTCGATGTCTCTGCGCAGAGTACGAGGCTGCACACCCAAGCGTTCGCTCAGTTCCCCGGCCTGCCACCACCCTCGCGACTGGAGGAGCGAGAGTAGGCGCAGCAGCCTGCCTGGCATTTCGCTGCTCGGAGTTCGACTGGTCACAGCTGAATTATATTGTGGTCACATTCGTACCACAATGAATTCTACTGTGAAGGCATGAACTCGATCACAGGATTCCAACTTGACCATCCGCACTCCCCCGACCACATCGTCAGCCCCCTGACCGCCACCGAAGTGGCTGCTGCCGTACGCTCAGAGCTGCGCTCCCGTGCACCGCGTATCGCCGTGCAGTCGACCGGACACGGCCGAACTTCGGGGATGCGTTCGGGGACACTCATCGACACCTCGAGAATGAATGATGTCGCCATCGACCCCTCGGCACGCACAGTGACCGCCGGAGCCGGAGCCAGATTCGCGGAGGTGATGGCAGCCGCCGCGCCCCATGGGTTGGCCCCGTTGTCGGGAAGCTTCCCCGGGGTCGGCATTGCCGGGTACAGCTTGAGCGGCGGCGTTGGCCTTCTGTCACGAAAGTACGGGTTCGCTGCCGACAATGTTCTCAGCGCCGAAATCGTCACCCCGGATGGCGAGATCAGGATGACATCCGCCCAGGAGAACCCGGAGTTGTTCTGGGCACTGCGCGGGGCAGGTTCGAATTTCGGCATCGTGACCTCTTTGACGATGAGGGTCTTCCCCATTGGAGAGGTGCTCGGTGGCTCGATCGAGATCGACCTGCGAGCATCTCCCCAAGCCGGCCAGGTGTGGCGGGAATGGGCGATGGGGCAAGGCCGGGACATGATGACTGCCGCTGCCATCTGCTCGGCTCCGACCACTGCCGCTGACCTGCCTGCCCTCCTGCGCGGAATCCATCAATTGCGAATTCAGATCGCATGGTCGGGCGAGACTGAACTCGGTCGAGCGCAGGTGGCACTCCTGGAGAGGGCGCTGGTGGCCGCCGGGGCAGAATTCGCCTCGAGCATTGATGTCGTGCCCTTTGCGAGGACCGGCGAGATATTTGCCGAACCTGATGAGCCCCATTCATACGCCAGTGACGCATTCTTCCTACCCGAGCTCGGCGAGCAGACGACAGCGAACCTCATTGCAGCGAGTTCCCCGGACCGCGTTCCCTGCTTCACCGTCATCGGTCTGCGTCTGCTTGGTGGCGCCATGGCCAAAGCACCCGAGATTGCAAACGCCCTCGGACATCGCGATGCCACATGGCTGTTTTCTGTCTTGTCGCCCTTGAACGAGGTCGAGGAGACTCCACTGGCCCATCACCTCACCATTGCCGGCGAGCTGGGTGCACCCGAGACCGGCGACGCGCCCCTTGGCCGCTCGCTCAATTTCACCTTTCGGTCCTTGACCGCCGAAGAGATCACGTCAGCGTTCGAGCCCGACGATCTGACACGGTTGCGTTCCCTACGGGATCATTTCGATCCGCGCAGGGTCATGCTGGCCCAGTTCGCGGTGTGATCGTCAGCCCGTCGACGTCCATCTCCTCCAGACCCACCGTGCGTGAGCGACGTCCGGTGACCAGTCGGTGGATGAGCCAGAGCAGCAAGAACGCGGGCAGCCCGATGTAGGCCGAGGCGACTTCGAGGACGCGTCCGTGGGCGACGGCCTCGATGTTCTGTCCGATGATGACGATGACGAGCATGCCCAGGGCGATGATCGGACCGATGGGGAACATCGGCGCCCGGTACGGCAGGTCGGCGAGATCTCGACCCTGCTTGATGTAGGCGCGGCGGAATCTGAAGTGGCACCAGGCGATGCCGACCCAGACGATGAACCCGGACAGGCCGGAGACGTTGATCAGCCAGGTATAGGCCCCACCATCACCCATCACCTCGGAGAGGAAGCCGAACAGGCCGATGACCGCAGTGGCCAGCAGTGCCATGACGGGGACTCCGCGTTCGTTGAGTCGGGCGAACAGCCTCGGCGCGGTCCCTTCCCTGGCCATCGCATAGAGCATGCGCGTCGAGGCGTACAGTCCTGAGTTTCCGGCCGAGAGGATCGCGGTGAGGATGACGGCGTTCATCACCGACGCGGCCACGGCGATGCCGGCGCGTTCGAAGACGAGAGTGAAGGGTGAGGCGGTGACGTCCTCATTGTTCGCCGAGGCCAGCAGCGAGGGGTCCGAATAGGGCAGGAGGAAGCCGATGATGACGATCGCCCCGATGTAGAAGAGCATGATGCGCCAGAACACGGTGCGGATGGCTCGTGGCATATCGCGGCGCGGATTGGCCGACTCCCCCGCTGTGACACCGACGAGCTCCGTGCCCTGGAAGGAGAAGCCGGCGATCATGAATACGCTGATGATCGAGACCCAGCCGCCGACAAATGGCGCTTCGCCTCGTGTCCAGTTGCTCACGCCCGGTGAGTCACCGCCGATGATGCCGGCGATCATGAGCACACCGAGAACGAGGAACGCCAGCACCGCGGTGACCTTGATGGCGGCGAACCAGAATTCGCCCTCGCCGAAGGCCTTGGCAGAGAGGAAGTTGAGTCCGGTGAGCAGGGCGAGGAAGATCGCCGCCCAGACCCAGGAGGGCACATCGGGCAGCCAGAAGGACATGATGACCCCGGCTGCGACGAGTTCGGCCGCGAGAGTGATGGCCCAGTTGAACCAGTAGTTCCAGCCCATGGCGAACCCGAAGGAGGGGCTGACGTACTTCGACCCGTAGGTGTGGAAGGAGCCGGCCACGGGCAGATGGGTCGACATCTCCCCCAGGGACTGCATGACGAAGAGGACCATGATGCCGATCGCAGCATAGGCCAGGAGTGCACCGCCGGGTCCGGCCTGGGAAATCGTGCCGCCGGAGCCGAGGAAGAGGCCGGTGCCGATGGCGCCGCCGATGGCGATCATCTGCAGGTGACGCGACTTCAGCCCCCGTTTGAGTTCGCGGTTCTCCCTCACCGAGGCGGCTGTTTCGTTCATCGTGTCCCTTGACTGTCGTGCGACCGGTGTCCTGTTCGGGCCCCGGCCATTCTTACCACATTCAGATGTCGGTGCTGCGCACTTCGTCCGGTCTGGCCGGGTGTTTGAGGAGGTCGATGATCGGTGCCAATGCAGTCTTGACGCTTACCAGCTTAAAGATCAGGTCTCGCAGACCGGCGACGGCCCGCGGCAGGTAGAACATGAATCGTGCCAGTTCACGAGAGGTTGACTGCGCCTGTTCGGCCCTGGGCCGCTGGGCGGCCTCGAAGCGAGTCAGTGCCTCGGGCAGCCGCTCCGGTGAGGTGGCTTCGAGGGATGCTGCGAGCATCCGGGCAGACTCCATCGACATTCCGGCGCCGATTCCGGCTGTGGGGAGGAAACCTGCCGCGGCATCTCCGAGGAGGACCGTATTTCCTGTGACCCACTGGCGGCTGCGGAAGTCTCGCAGTGCCCAGAAATACGGATCCTCGGCCTCAGCGACGGCGGTCAGTGCTGCGTCGATCCGGGGACTCACGGTGGTGAGCTGGCTGCGAACCTCGGTAACGAAGCGTCTGGCGCCGAGTGGTTCCCGCGAATCTGGAGCGCCGAGGAAGATTCCGATCCTGTCTTTGACCGGGTAGGCGCCGAGGAAGAATCCCTCGCCCCAGAGTTCGTCGACCTGGTCGGTGTCAGCATCTGCCGGTGCCCAGGCAACCCACCCGCCCCATGCCGTGTCGACAGAGCTCTCGGCTGAACCGCCTGGCACGAGGCGTCTGCTGTGGGAGTTCAGACCGTCGGCGATGATGACGAGGTCGAATTCCGCACCGTGCAGATAATGGTCCTCGCTGTGGACCCCGGTGGACACTTCCACCCGTGCCGGTCGAGGGCCGGCGTCAGCGGCAGGGTCGAGTGCGGCAAGGGAAACCAGCGATGAGCCGAAGGCCACGGGGCAGGTCTCGGTCGAGAGGACGGCGAGGAGCTCTCCCCTGGCAATTCCTCTGTATTGCCCATAGCGGGCCAGCAGACTGCCCAGACGGTCCTCGCGCAGCGTTTCGCCTGTATGGGCGTGGAATGCGTACCGGTCGATGGCCACGCTGTTCTCTTGGTACTGCTCGCGGACGCCGAGATCATCGAAGACCGGGTCGACCATCGGCATGAGAGCGAGCATGTATCCGGCATGATCGTCATCGGTCATCGTCTCGGAATCTCGCGAACGCTCGATGAGCACGGGATGTCTGCCCTGCCTGCGCAGCAGTTGGGCGACCGCGACTCCGGCGATTCCAGCGCCCACGACGAGAATGCGCAGATCCTCTGTCTTCGCGGCCTCAAACTGCTCGTCAAAGGGCACGTTCGTGATCATGACATCTCCTCGCGTCGTCATCTCCTGCAGCTGGTCCCTGCAGCTGGTCCCTGTCTGCGCGATGTCTTCGCGGTCAGCATGCGCAGAGTGGACTAGGTGGTCCAATCACGGTAGCATTGAGTGGACCACCTGGTCCAGAGATTGTGAGGAAGAGATCGTGTCAGCTTCTGCATTCGCACGTATGCCGAGAGCCAAGCGGCAGGCGCTGATCTTCGCTGCCGCCGAGGAATTCGCCTCCCGCCCCTTCGAACAGGCCTCCCTCAACAGCATCATCTCCGCAGCTTCGATGAGCAAAAGCTCCTTCTATCACGTCATCGACTCCAAGGAATCCTTGTTGTCACTGGTCGTCGATGAGCTTCGCGAATTGGCGAGGAGAGAATGGACTCCGCCGGACCCGAGCAGCTTCGCCTCAGACTTCTGGAAGACTGCCGCACACGTGTTCGACGATGCCCTGCGTGTCTGGCCGCAGGTTCGGGCACTCGAACTGCTGTGGCGGATCGTGCATGAAAATCGTGCCGATCCCGGGGTCACCAGCCTTGAGAGCAGCTACCAGAAGTGGATTTCGTCGGTGCTGGAGATCGGGCGGGAGGCTGGTGCCATCGATGCGGAATGTCCGGCGGACCTGCAGGCCGTGGCGGCCGCGAGCATGCTGGGCGCCTTCGACGAATGGACCCTGCAGCAGACCAGCCGCGACAGTCGAACCGGCGACAGCATCGAAGCCGCCGCCAGTCAGCAGTTCCGTCTGCTCAAGCGCCTGCTCGAGGCGTGAGCTGCTCTCCCGAGGTTCCCTTGGTCGGGCCGGGAACACCGGGCAGCCCCCTGGCCAGCTGCGGTCCGAGGTCGGAGATGTTCCGGGCGCCCATCAGGCCCATGGCAGTCAGTATCTCTGCCCGGATCAGGTCGATGGCCTTCTCCACGCCGCGCTGTCCGCCGGCCATCAATCCGTAGAGGTAGGCCCGGCCGACGAGCACGAAGTCCGCTCCGGCACACAGAGCGGCCACGACGTCGGTGCCGGACATGATTCCGGAGTCGAGGATGAGTTCCATGTCCTCGCCGACGGCCGCTCGCACCCCCGCCAGTGCAGTCAGGGAGTCAGGTGCGCGATCGAGTTGGCGTCCGCCGTGGTTGGATACGACCAGGCCGTCTGCGCCGATGGACCGGGCCCTGTCGGCATCTTCGGCGGTGAGGACTCCCTTGACGAAGAGCCTGCCCTTCCACTGCTGACGGATCCACCTGAGGTCATCGAGGTCAAGTGTCGGATCGAACATGGTCCGCGTCATCTCGGCCAAGGACTGTGAGGTGTTTGACAAGGAGGCATATTTCGGCGGCTCGGTGGTGAGGAAGTTGAACCACCAGCCGGGCCGGTAGGAGGCATCGAGGATCGTCTTCAGGGTCAGCTTCGGTGGGATCGAGAGCCCATTGCGGTTATCGCGCAGACGCTGGCCCGTGATCGGAGTGTCGACGGTGACGAGCAGGGTTTCGTACCCGCTGGCCTGGGCTCGCTGAAGCAGATCGAGGCTGCGCTCGCGGTCCTTCCACAGGTAGAGCTGGAACCAACGGGTGGATCCCGGTGCCGCCTGGGCGACCTCTTCGATCGATCGCGTGCCCATCGTTGACAGCGAGAAGGGAATGCCTGCCTTTGTCGCCGCGCGGACTCCCCCGATCTCACCTTCGGAATGCATCATCCGCGTGTAGCCTGTCGGGGCGATGCCGAATGGCAGTGCTGTGTGCTGACCGGCGATCGTCGTCGATGTGTTCGGGGCGTCGACTCCGTGCAGGATCCGTGGGAGGAGTTCGACGTCGGCGAAGACCTGACGGTTCTTGCGCAGCGTGTGCTCATCGAGCGCGCCGCCGTCGACGTAGTCGAAGGGCGCCGTGGGGGTCACCCGCTTCGCGATGCGACGCAGGTCCCAGACATCGGCGGCGGAGTCGAGTCGCGCACCCACCCTGTCGAGCCTGGGCAGACCGAACTGCAGAAGAGGGGCGAGTTCCTTCACGTCGGGCAGCTGCCGTTTCATCATTCTCCTCATATTCGACACTGAATCTCATCGGGTTCGAGACCCCTGCGAGCACTGTGAGCCTCCGGCGCTCCTAGTATCCTCGGCGTCTCTGAGCTGCGAGTCTAACGAGGGAACCAAGTTCCGCGGAACTGGGATCACCATGAGAGATATTCCCATTTATTCAATTATATGGGCGTATCGTCTAGACTATTCCCATGTCCGACTCCGCCGTTCCCGTGCCCGATCCTGCCGTTCACGTGCCCGCAGCGCAGGCAGAGACCAGACCGTGGCGCCAGGAATTCCGCGGCGGCACGATCGACGACAGAAAATTCGCCGAGGTGGCCGTCTCCATTCCGGCTCGCATCGGCTCGGTCGACCTGCGCCTGCCCTCGGAGCTCGCCGCACGCTCTGAAACCGCGGTCCGCGCGATCTCGCGGCTTGATGCCGAGCACGGTCGCACCTTGATCCCACTGTCGTACCTGCTGCTGCGCAGCGAGTCGATCGCCTCGTCGAAGATCGAAGCCGAAGAGGCCCCTATCGACGACTTCGTCCGAGCCCTCCACGGTGCGAAGTCCAATTCTTCGGCAACTGCGATGGCAGCTGCAACGGGCGCGCTGGATCTGCTGACATCGGGAGCGATCAATGCCGATTCGGTCTCTCGCGCCCATCGGCTGCTGCTCAAGGACGATGCCAGTGAGGCTCATCTGGCGGGCCGACATCGGCCGATGCAGAACTGGATCGGCGGCTCCGATCATTCGCCCCGTGGCGCGCTCTACGTTCCCCCTCCCCCGGAGCTCGTCCCTGAGCTCATGGATGATCTGCTGACCTTCGCCCGCCGCGTTGACATTCCCACGATCGCGCAGGCCGCCGTCGCCCACTCACAGTTCGAAGCGATCCATCCCTTCACCGACGGCAACGGTCGGATCGGACGAGCTTTGGCGGCTGGCATCCTCCACTCACGCGGAGTCACGACCGGGATCACCGTTCCTCTGGCTGCTGCCTTGGTCGAGGTTCGAGACCGCTACTTCGCCGCGCTGAATTCCTATCACTCAGGCGACGCCGGACCGGTCATATCGCTGTGGTCGACATCATCGGTGATCGCGGCGGAGGAAGCTCAGCTGACCGCGCATAGGCTGGCTGGACTGCCTGATGAGTGGGCCGACCTCCTCGGCCATCCGCGTGAGAACAGCGCCTCGGCCAGAATCCTGACCTACCTCGCATCGGACCCGGTGTTCACGATCGACGATCTTGAGGACTCCTTGCACCTGTCGAGCTCCTCGGCGAACAGGGCAGTCTCGACCCTGACGGAAGCGGGGGTCCTGCGTGGCCTGACCAGTCGCAGACGCAATCAGATCTGGGGTGCCGGCGACGTCCTCACCGAGCTCGAAGACCTCAACCTGCGCATCGGCGACAGGGCCCGTTCCGAACTCTGAACACCTGCTTCGTGTCGATCGGCTCAGGACTGGTCGAGGTAGTGCAGGACCGCGGGGACCCGTCGACTCGTGGTCTGGCCCGCGTGCAGGCCGAGCTTGTCGAAGATCGAGCTGATGGCCTTCTCCACGGAGCTGATGGACACGTAGAGTCGTTCGGCGATGCCGCGATTCGACAGGCCCTCAGCCATGGTCTCGAGGACCTCGTTCTCACGCGGTGTCAGGGCCGAGAGCGAATTCTGCTTCTCCGAGCCGCTCAGCAGCTGCCTGACCACCTCGGGGTCGATGACGGTTCCACCCGCCGCGATGCGGTTGACGGACTCGAGGAAACCATCGATGTCAGTGACACGGTTCTTGAGCAGATACCCGACGCCGACGGTTTCGGTGCTCAGCAGCTCGGTCGCATATTCACGCAGTACGTATTGACTGAGCACGAGGACACCGATGTCAGGGAACCGCCGTTTGATCTCCAGCGCGGCCTCGAGTCCTTCTGTGGTGTGGGTCGGCGGCATCCTGACATCGACGATCGCCAAGTTCGGGCGCTGAGCCGCGACCGCGGTGAGGAGCTGCTGTCCGTCATCGACAGAGGCCACAACTGCGATGCCCTCGTCTTCGAGCAGGCTGCGCACCCCCTCGCGCAGCAGCACCGAGTCATCGGCCAAGGCGACTCTCATCGGGCCGAGGATCGGGGTTTCGGCGCTGGATTCAGGCATGCCAGGTTCAGACATAGGGGATCTCCGCTCTCACTGTGGTTCCGACATTCTCTGTGCTCTCAATCGTCATCGTCCCGTCCAGTGCTCCGACCCGACGCGACAGTCCTTTCAGCCCGCTGCCGGCAGGGTCGGCTCCCCCGGTGCCGTCATCGACCACCTCGGCGATGAGCTTCTGTTCATCGGCGATCACGCTGATTCGAACAGTCGACGCATTCGCGTGCTTGACCACGTTGGTCACGGCCTCCCTGACGACGAAATATGCGGCCGATTCGGTGGCCTGCGGCGCCCTCCTCGACGGGACGGCGGTGAGGGTGACCGGGATCGGGCTGTGATCGGCTACCCGGTGGAGGACAGTGCTCAGGCCATGTTCGTCCAGTGCTGTGGGATAGACGCGCCAGGCGACCTCCCGCATCTCGTCGATGAGGTCCTGGGACTGGACCAGGGCATCGTCGAGGAGCTCACTCACCTTGTCCGTGTCCTTCGCCCGCTGTGCCCGGGCGATGAGCACAGACAGGGAGACGACGTTCTGCTGGACCCCGTCGTGCAGGTCCCGCTCGATTCGGCGCCTCTCCTCATCGATGGCCATGACCACCCCGTGGCGGGTCATCAGGAGCTGGGTGATCCGGGTGTGCGGTGCGTTGGGTCGGCTGACCTCGGTGGATCGGGAGTCGATCTTGCCGTGCAGCCAATTGGCCGCCTCGGCGAGAATGATGACTCCGATGAGGTTGGCGGCCCCATAGAGCACACCGACGAACAGCGTCGGTTGGCTGATGGTCCACAGGTCGAAGCCGATGGTGACGCTGCCGCCGATGAACAGCCCCTGGATGAGGGAGCCGATCGTGACGACGAGGAATCCGGTGAGCAGGTTGAGCACGGGTACTGCGATGAGGCCGGCGACCGCACCATTGAGGAGGAAGAAGGAACGCGTGTTCGGATCGTGGCTCATGACGATTCCGAAGCATCTGAGCTGCCGGGAGCGTTCCCAGCCGAGGACTCTGCGACTCAGTCCTGAGTTGGGGGCAGGGACAGCGGCTAGGAGGAGCGGAATGCACAGCAACACTCCCCACAGGATGCCGACCACCGAGGCGCTCCAACGTGTGACGAACATGCGGGACTCTCGGGGAATCCTCGCGGTCAGCGATGTCGGCCAGGGCATGGGTCGATCGTAGCAACGCAGTGTCCGGACTCCTATGCGTCGGGCTGCAGACTTCGCTTCCGGTTTTCCGCATCGTGTGTCCGGGCTTCTGCGCACAAGATTGTTCCTCGCCCCGTGTCGATCTCCGCTTCCGGTCAATAGCGTCAGTGAGTATGGATCTTGCACTCGATATCCTCCGCACAAGCGTCGAATCACCGTGGGTGTATCTCTTCGTCTTCGCTATCGCCGGCTTCGACTCTCTGGTCCCGATCGTCCCGGCCGAAACGATTGTCATCTCCGCCGCGACCTATGCGGCTGCCGGCACCCCGAATCCCGTGGGCCTCGTTCTGGCAGCAGCAGTCGGTGCGCTCGCCGGTGATGTCGCCGCCTATCTTGTGGGTCGCGGAGGTGGGTCACTTGTGCTTCGGTGGGCCCGCCATCCGCGGGTGCATGGCCTCATCGATCGCACCGAAGCGATGTTCGCTCGCCGAGGCGGGGCCGCGCTCATCGCCGGTCGTTTCGTTCCCGGCGGTCGCACGGCCACAACCGTGACCGCAGGAATGGTGAGATATCCGCGGCTTCGGTTCCTCGCCTTCGATGCGGCGGGGTGCCTGACGTGGGCACTGTACTCGACGGGCGTCGGTCTGCTCGGTGGCGTGATCTTCGACGATCAACCGCTGTTCGCAGTGGGGCTGGGGATTGGAATCGCGCTCATGATCACCGGTGTTGCCGAAATCACGGGCAGAGTCCTGGCCAGGAGACGGACACGTAAAGATACGGATCCGGCGGCTCACCGAGGCAGCCGGCATTGGACAGGCCAGACCGTGGACGTGGCATGATGAAAGGGATGTCTCAAGCACTCGTGTGGTATGTCAGCTACGGATCGAACATGTCTCGTGACAGGCTCGCCTGCTATCTGCAGGGCGGCCGACCGCCGGGTGCGTTCGTCACCTACCCGGGCGCAAGGGACACCGCTCTTCCCTCTGCGGAAATGGGCATCGAACTCCCTGGATCCATCTACTTCGCCGGTCGGTCGACCGTGTGGGGCGGCGGCGGGATGGCGTTCTACGACCATCATGTGCCTGGCCCTGCACCGGCCAAGGCCTATCTCATCACTGCCGAGCAGTTCGCCGATGTCGCCGATCAGGAGATGAATCGGCCGCCGTCAGCCGATAACCCGCTTGAGACGCTCGCATCCGAGCTGCCTGTCGGCTCCACTCATTCGGTGGGACCCGGCGGCTACGAAACCCTGTTGGTCCTCGACCGCCGAGACTCGATCCCGATGGTGACGTTCACCGCTCCACACGGATCCGATGCAGTCACGCACAGGACACCGAATGAGGCCTACCTGAGCATGCTGCGTCGCGGTGTCGACGAGATCAAGGCTGTAGCTGAAGTCGGCACTTCAGCTGAGATCGGTTCCGTGTCCGAAATCAAGGGTGGCGCAGAGTCACGCCGGCCCGCAGCTGCACAAGTGTGAGATCGAGCAGCGGCGTCGGCACACCGAGATCAGCTGCAGTGCTCGCCAGATGCCCGAGGATGTGCTCGGTTTCGCTGGGCAGGCCAGAGGTCACGTCGCGGTAGAGCGATGAGGTGAACGCGGAGCCCTCGGCGGTCAGCATCGACAGTGTCATCGTCCTGGCCTTGCCCGAGACCGGGTGTCCTCTCGCAGCCGCGACGGCCTCGAGCTCGTCGACGATCTGAACAATGTGCGAATGTCCTCCGGCGGCCATGATCGCCCCGACGGGTGCCCGGAACAGGCAGGTGACGACCCCGGCTGCGGCGATGAAGATCCACTTCTCCCACAGAGCGTCAGTGATGTTGTCCAGGATCTGCAGCTTGTAGCCGGGAACATCGAGGGCCTGGGCAACGGAGTCCGGGACGCCTGCTCCATCGAGATCGCCGATGGTCATGACGGCTAGGTCCGTCATCTGGTGGATCGCGCCGTCCTTGATCGTCCCGACGATCTTGACCAGACCGCCCAGCACCTGACCGGGGAACTCCTCGACCAATCGCTCAATCTGGGCCATGCCGTTGAGGAACGGAATGATGAGGGTGCCCTCCCCCACTGCGGGCCTGATGTCATCGATGATCGACTCCAAACCGTTGGCTTTGACCGCGACGATCACCAGGTCGAATGTGCTTGAAACCCCGCGATCTGCTCCAGTGTGTTCGGCCGCGGCGAGCTCTGCTGCGGTGAGGACGGGGACATGGTTCGTCCGGTCTTCACCGGGGGCGATGAATCGCAGGCCGTTGTCGCGCATCAACTCCGCTCGGGCCGGCCGGACGAGGAACGTGACATCTAGTCCTGCTTCGAACAGACGAGTCCCGAAGGCACCGCCGGTCGCGCCGGCCCCGGCGATGAGAATGTTCACAATGCCTCCTGAAGTTCTGCGGCTGCCGCCGTGGGATCATCTGCTGCGGTCACCGCACGGACGACGACGATTCTCCGAGCGCCGGCGTCCTTCACCTCCGCCAGGCGCTCTCCAGCTGAGATCCCGCCGATGGCGAACCAGGGCTTGGACGCGGTGGCGGCGAGCGCGCGCAGGGGTTCGAGTCCGATGGCGGGCCTGCCGGGTTTGGTCGGGGTCTCCCAGACGGGGCCCAGGCAGAAATAGTCGATCTCGGGGTCCGCCTCGGCGGCGAGCGCCTGGTCGATGGAATGTGTCGATCGGCCCAGGAGCACATCCGGGCCGAGGACCGTGCGGGCCTGTTCGCTGGTGAGGTCGCCCTGGCCGATGTGGAAGACGTCGGCACCGACGAGCAGGGCGACGTCCGCGCGGTCGTTGACGGAGAATAGCTTCCCGTGCCGGTGAGCTGTCTGACTGAGCACCGTGAGCGCTTCGATCTCTGCCCTGGCCTCGAGACCTTTGTCGCGCAGTTGGATGATGTCGACACCACCGGCAAAGGCGGCATCGAGGAACTCGGGAAGGTCGCCCTGGGCGCTCCTGGAATCGGTGCAGACATAGAGCCTGGCATCACGAAGCCTCTCGAGGCGGGAGGCTCTGTCGGTGCCTGGGACTGTGTGCTCCATTGTCATATCTGCGGCCATGCTTCTAGAGTAGAGGAGTTCGCGGGAGCCTCATAAAGAGGCTGAGAGGGCTTCGTGCCGACCGTCAGACCTGATGCGGATCATGCCGCCGGAGGGAGAGGCGCTTGCACGCCATTGTCATCGGAGCCGGAATCATCGGCCTGTCCACTGCCTGGAATCTGCGCCGTCGCGGCGTGGGTGTCACCATCGTCGATCCTGCCCCCGCAGCGGGTGCCTCCCATGCGGCGGCGGGGATGCTGGCTCCAGCCGCCGAGGTGGTCTGGGGTCAGTCTCCCCTGTACCCGCTCATGCGTGCTTCGGCAGACCTCTACCCGGACTTCGCGGCCGAGCTGGCCGCTGCGTCCGGACACGATCTGGGATACTCGCACACTGAGACCTTCGTCTGTGCCGGGGACCGGGCCGATCTCGCCTCCCTGCGCGAACTCACCGACTTGCAGAGCTCGGCCGGTTTCGACGTCTCCCTCATCCCAGGCTCCCGGGCCCGGGAGCTGGAACCGGCTCTGTCACCCGGGGTATGCGGTGCGGTGGCAATCCCCGGGGACCATTCAATCGATCCCCGACGACTCACCGGTGCACTGCTGACGGTCCTCGGTGACGCCGTTGTGCGCGCACGGGTGTCCGGTCTGCTCAGTGAGGCGGGCCGGACCGTCGGTGTCGAACTCGAGGATGGGACGAGGCTGAAGTCCGATCAGGTCGTCGTGGCTGCGGGCGGGTCCTGCAATGACATCTCGGGGGTGCCGGCACTGCCCCTGCGCCAGGTGTGGGGTGAGGTGATCCGACTCCGTGCCCCTGAGCCACTGGCCCCGCTGCTCACCCGCACGATCCGCGGGCTGGTCAACGGCCGGCCCGTCTACGTCGTGCCCCGTCCCGACGGTGAACTCGTCCTCGGTGCCACGAGCCGTGAGGACGGGCGATCGGGAACCAATGCCGGCGGCGTTCACCAACTGCTGCGTGATGCCGAACGGCTCGTTCCCGCCATCCTCGAGGCCGAGATCACCGACATCACCACCCGGGCCAGGCCGGGCTCACCCGATGACGTGCCGATCATCGGACGTATCGATCCCGGCTGCGTCGTCTCCACCGGCTTCTTCCGGCACGGCATCCTCCTCGCACCCTTTGGGACTCGGCTCACCGCCGACCTTGTGTCCGAGTCCGACACACGGTGGGCACCGCCGGAGACACTCGCCGCGGTAGCGCCCGCCCGCTTCGACCTGTCCCCTCCAGCTCACCACCTCCAGACCACACCGACCGATCCGAACCAGCAACCAGCAGGGAGTCAACTGTGACCGACGCGATCAGCATCATGCTCAACGGCGAGCGCCACGAACTCGCCCGTCCCACCACGGCCAGGGACCTTGTCGCCGGCATCGTCGACAAGGACATCGGCGTCGATGGCACTCCCGTCGACGGCAGCCGTCTGGGCATCGCCGTCGCCGTGGACGGTGAGGTCATCAGGCGCGGACAGTGGTCGGACTTCACCCTGGACGAGGGACACAGTGTCGACATCGTCACCGCAGTGCAGGGAGGCTGATATGACCTGGAACGTCGACGAGGTGACCCTGGACTCCCGGCTCGTCATGGGCACCGGTGGCGTCAGCTCGCTGAGCATCCTCGAGCAGGCTCTGGAGGCTTCGGGCACCGAGCTGACGACCGTGGCACTGCGCCGCTATGACGGCACTGCCCGGGACTCGGTGTTCGCCCTGCTGCAGCGCCTCGGGATCCGCATCCTGCCCAACACCGCCGGATGCTATACGGCCCGTGATGCCGTGCTGACAGCCCAGTTGGCCCGGGAGGCTCTCGAGACGAACTGGGTGAAGCTCGAGGTCATCGCCGATGAGGAGACTCTTCTGCCCGATCCGGTTGAGCTATTCCGGGCGGCGGAGGAACTCGTCCTCGACGGGTTCACAGTCTTCGCTTACACCAACGACGATCCGGCTCTGGCCAAGCGGCTCGAGGACGCCGGTGTCGCCGTGGTCATGCCGGCCGGGGCCCCGATCGGCAGCGGGTTGGGCATTCTCAATCCCCACAACATCGAGACGATCGTCGGCCGTGCCCAGGTGCCTGTGATCCTCGATGCTGGCGTCGGCACCGCCTCCGATGCGGCCCTGGCGATGGAGCTGGGCTGCACCGCAGTCCTCTTGGCCTCTGCTGTGACTCGGGCCCATGACGCCACCGCGATGGCTCGAGCGATGTCTCTTGCCGTGGAGTCCGGGCACCTGGCCGCTCACGCCGGGCGCATTCCGAAGCGACCGTTGGCCCTGGCCTCGTCGACCTTCGACGGGATGGTGACCCCGGCATGAGTGCTGCGGACAATCCGGGGCCACTGGTCGAACCGACCGGTTCTCTGAGCCCACGGGAGCTCGAACGCTACGCCAGGCATCTGAGCCTGCCGGGCATCGGGGTCGAGGGTCAGTCCAGACTCCGGGCCGCCTCGGCGCTGGTCATCGGTGCAGGTGGGCTGGGGGCACCGGTCCTGCACTACCTGGCCGCGGCCGGAATCGGGTCGATCACGATCATCGACGACGATATGGTCGAAGCCTCGAACCTGCAGCGTCAGGTCCTTCACCGCGATGCCGACATCGGCCGGGCCAAGGTCGCTTCCGCCCGTGATGCCCTGCTGCGTCTCGATCCGGAGTTGGAGGTCACCACCATCGGCGAACGCTTGAGTCCCGACAATGCGCTCGAACTGTTCGACTCCCACGATGTGGTCCTCGACGGTGCGGACAACTTCGCGACCCGCTACCTGTCCAATGATGCGGCCGAACTCACCGGCACCCCTCTGATCTGGGGAACGATCTTTCGTTTCTCCGGACAGGTGAGCACCTTCGTCCCCGAACACGGGCCGATGCTGCGTGACCTGTTTCCCGACATCCCCGAAGCAGACTCAGTGCCCAATTGTGCCGAGGGCGGTGTGCTCGGGGTCCTGTGCGGCACCGTGGGTTCAGCCATGGCCACGGAGGCCGTGAAACTCATCTGCGGCATCGGCACACCACTGATCGGGCGACTGCTGCGCTATGACGCGCTCGAGGCCGATTACTCCACGCTGCGTTTCTCTCCGGATCCGGACCGCGAACCGATCATCGACCTCGCCGAGGTGGCGGTGGCCTGTGCGGCGGCCCGTCCGGGACCCGATGGTTTCGGTACACGGCAAGACGGTGCAGAAGGTCCGGGTGGGGAGAATGAGGTCAGCGTCGAGGAATATCGGGCTGAGTCCTCCCCCGTCCTCCTCATTGATGTGCGCGCCGAATGGGAACGGCAGATCTCGTCCATTCCCGGCTCAATCCATCTGCCGCTGAGCGTGCTGCAGGTCGAAGGGTGGAGTGCGGTGGACACCGTGGCTGCTCACCAGCCTTTCGAGGTCGTCCTCCACTGCAAGTCGGGTGCTCGCTCTGCTCAGGCCGTGCGGCTGCTGAAGGATGGAGCACCGGAGTCCGTGCGTCTGCGGTCGTTGGTCGGCGGCATCGATGCGTGGTCGGCCTCAGGCAGTGAGACGGTTTAAGCGTCTGACCAGACCACGCTGCCCGGCGCTCATCACTCGTGAGTGCATCCACGCCGCCACGGGCCGTATCATCCGAATGGATCTGCGCCGGGTGGTCACGCACCACACGGACGTGATCGTGGTGATCGGGCCTGTCTGCTGCAGCGACCAGGCCCCCGCCCCTCTCAGATCGCCTGAGGCGGAGAACGCCACGAAGGTCGGCGGGTCTGTGGCCTGGAGTTCGATGCCGAAGCTCAATGTCACACCGATCGGGCTGTTGACCCGAATGTCGGCGCGGCTTCCGGGTGCGATCGTGTCGTCGACGGGTACCGCCTCGGGCAGGCCCGGCCACCACTGCGGCCACGCTTCGATGTCGGAGAGCACGGACCACACGTCTGCCGTGCAGGCGTTGACCCTCCACCGGGTCTCGAAGTGGAAGGGCGCGGACTCACCGGGCTGCGGTCGCACATGCTCATGAGGCTGTTGCCCGTGTTCATTCGTCATGGTGTTCCCGCTGATTCTGCCTCGACGGCCGCTGATTCGCCCGTTCTGACTCGACGGTACTGTGGAGACTGTGATTGAGGAAAGTTTCATCAGCTCCCGCCGACCATCTCCTCTGGGTGGACGCAAACCGACGAAGGACGACCTCGCTGAGTTCGCCACTGACAATCCTGATGCCATCGATGATGTCCTCCCCCGGCATCCGGGTCAGCTGTCGATGCTCATCGTCGGAATCAACCCGGGTCTGTGGACGGCCGCGGTCAATGCGCCCTTCGCCAGGCCGGGCAACCGCTTCTGGCCCTCGCTGCATCAGGCGGGCCTGACCGATCACCTCGTCGATGCCTCCCTGGGGCTTGCCGTCGACGATGAAGCACAGCTGTTGGCGCGCGGCATCGGCATCACGAACCTCGTCGGACGGGCCACTGCACGAGCAGATGAGCTCGACAAGCAGGAACTGCGTGATGGTGCGGCCAGGCTTGTCCACCGACTCGACGACATTCGACCCAAGGTGGTCGCGGTCGCTGGGATCACTTCGTTCCGGATCGGGTACTCACAACCCAAGGCCCACCTCGGTCAGCAGGACACGTCCCTCATCGATGGGTGGCCCGAGGACATCGGGCTTCATGTCGTGCCCCAGCCCAGCGGTCTCAATGCCCACTATCAGGTGCCGGATCTGGCCAGGATCTGGCGCGGGGTGTGGGAGAGCATCGAAGGCTGAGCGACCGGCTTGAAGCGGACCCGGCCCTCTGCTTCTAACGCGGTGGAGCGAAATGTTCTCGGCACCGTGCGACATAGGATTCGGACCCGCCGATATGGCTGGCGTCGATGTCCGTGGCACGCGGTTCCGACTCTTCGGCAGTGCGGCCGGGTGCCCCCACACGCTGGTGGAAGACGGCGTCCCTGCCGCAGATCGTGCACACCGCTGTCAGTTTGAGAACGTCTTCGGCCACGGCCATGAATGTCGGCATCGGTTCGAAGGGGCCGCCGTCGAACGTCACGCACAGCCCTTCGACGATGACGGTGGCACCGCCCTCCACCAGTTCCATGACGACCGGCACCAGATCGGGGCCGAAGAACTGAGCCTCATCGATGGCCACGAGATCGTAGTCCTCGGCTCGGGCCGCCTCGGCGAGGGAGTCCACGTCGCCGACCGGCACGGCGGGAATGTTGACCCCGATGTGGGAGGTGATCGCCGAGAGGTCGGAGCGGGTATCGAGAGAGTGGCTGAGGACGAGCACAGTGACCCCGGCGATCTTTGCGCGCCGGACCCGGCGCATGAGCTCCTCGGATTTGCCAGAGAACATGGGGCCGGCAATGACGTCGAGACGACCTGCTGGCCGGGGCGAAGCAACGGGGTTCGTGGGCATGGGGCCAGCCTACGCCGCGATGGTCAGTCGTCGACGGAGACGTTCTTCGATTCGACGTCGACGGAGACCTCGATTTCCTCACCCTCGTCATCGAAATCGAACTGGTACTCGATACGATCGTCGTCTGATTCGAGCTTCCACCCGTCGAGTCGTCCCGACGCCTTGTCTTGGGCCAGTTCGAGAGCCTCATCGAAGGTCATCGGATCGCTCAGGTCGATCGCCTTCTCCTTGTCGTCTGTGGAGTCCTTCTCCACGTCGACGACGTCACCGTTCTCGGCGTCGATCTCGACGTCGAAATCAGTGGTGCCGTTGATGATCTTGACCTCGTACTGCCATGCTTTGTCGCGCTCATCGAAGTCGAGTTCGATGCCATGGACGGTGCCGTCCTTCGCTTCCTTCTGCGCGGTGGCAATGGCGTCCTCGGGTGCCACCGATGGGGACTCCTTGCTCAGGTCGGCATCGTCAGGCAATCCCGATGAGCTGGATGCCGTCGAGTCCTCAGACTCGGTTTCCGCAGAGTCGTCGTCTGCTTCGCTCGCAGCCTCGTTCGTCTCCGAGGTCTGGTCGTCAGTCTCCGAGGTCTGATCAGCGCCCGATTCCCCGTTTGAGCAACCGGTGAGGGCGAAGGCGAGAATCATTGTCCCTGCAGCGGCCCGCGTGGCCAATCTCTGTGTCTTCATGTCTTCAACCGTAGCAACGCCGTGCGCCTTCTGCCTCCTTGCTAAGAGGATTCTCATGCTGGTGAGGGGCTTGGTCAGTCCAGGCAGAATTCGTTTCCCTCGGGATCGGCCATGACGATGAAGCCGGTCTCCATCGGCGGGTTGGGATCGACTCGTTCGAGGCGTTGGGCGCCCAATTTCTGCAGCCGCCGGCATTCGTCTTCCAGAGCCTGCATACGTTCGTCGTTCTGCAGTCCGGGGGCCGCACGCACATCGAGGTGGACCCTGTTCTTGACGGTTTTGTCCTCGGGCACGATCTGGAAGAACACTCGGGGCCCGTGTCCCTGCGGATCCTCGATCGCGGCGCGAAAGTCCTCGGGCTGCATATCAATGCCCAAGTCCTCGACGAATCTCTGCCACGCGGCAAAGGGATCCTCGTCGGGTTCGAGCCTGACTCCGGGTGGGCCGGGGATGTCGTATCCGAGCGCCTCTGCCCAGAAGGTGGCCTGCCCGATCGGGTCATGACAATCGAAGGTGATCTGAACTGCTCGGCTCATTGCGTCTCCTCATTGAGATGGTTGCTTCAAGGATACCTGCCATGTGATCCGGTTGCTGCTAAGCATCTCGACGGCGAGGGCCTAGGGGAACAGCATCTGTTCGGTCAGCGGAAACAGGCTGGGTACGTCCTCCCGGACGATCTCGCCGAATCTCAGCGCCCCGCCGAACAGCTTCTCGATGGCATTGACCGAATGCAAGACTCTGTCTCTGGACAGCGGTGGCAGCAGTTCCCCGTGTTTGAGGTACCCTTTCAACGACCCGCTTGCCGCGATCTTCAGCCCGATGCGTCCGGCGATCAGCCAGGTGATGCACTCCGCTTCGAAACGGGACTGTCTGCCGTCGATGTCGGTCTCGCTGGCGACTATGCCCAACTTCGGGACAGCTCCGCGCTGGCCGGCATAGACCTGAGCCAGCTCATAGAGCACATGCCCGAGCATCACCGTCGGGCTCTGCGTCTTCGGCAGGTCGGTCAAGCTCAGGCCCTTGCTGCGCAGCATGTCCATAGCTCGACGGTGCCCGTCCCAGGTGGGAGCTCCAGCCGCCTTGAACGGGGTGATCGCCGCATCGGGAACCGGTGGCCCGTGGGTGTCCTCAACGTCATAGACGAAGCGCACCGGCGCGAAGGGATGGAGCACGATCAGCCCAACCGCGTCGTCCTTGAGCAGCCTGTCGTACTTGTGCTGCCAAGCGTGCTCTGATTCCACGAAGATCGCCCCTGACCTCTGCTGCGCGATGAGGGCTGCATTGAACGCGGCGATCTGCGGGAATCGTCGCACGAAGCCGAGCAGTTCATCCCATGGCATCACGGATCTGTGACTGCCGGCTTCGGCATACAGCGTGTCAAACGAATTCACGTTCTGATCCATGACCTCACGCTACGACGCGGCACTGACGCGACAGACTCCTCCGCCGGTGAGCATGGTCAAGTGGCACCGATCGCGCCTAGCATCGACATAGGGGCGCAGTACGATTACGGCCCGGAACCAGCGATTTGGTCCGACACGAGTTGCTCCCAGGAGGACGACATGAGCGATGACAACCACAACCTGATCATTCGCATCGGCCAGGACGAACTCGTCATTCGTCAGCGGTATCAGGTGCTGAGCATCGTCAATGATGTGCTCATCGGCGTCTGGTTCCTCATCGGCAGCTTCATGTTCTTCTCCGACGAATGGGTGTTCACAGGCACCTGCCTGTTCGTCCTCGGCAGCGTCGAGATGCTCATCCGACCGGTGATCCGTCTGATCCGGCACGTGCACCTGCAGAAGATCGGCGGACCTGAAACCCCGACCACGGACGCCACATACGACTTCTGATCACCCCAGATCCCCGCGCAGCTCCCCACCGTCCAGCAGCAGAATCCGATCCGCTGTCTCTGCCGCCCACCGGCGGTCGTGGGTGGTGGCCAGGATGGACCCGCCTCGGCGAATGAATTCCGTCATGAACAGGTTCAGCCGTCCGATCGCCATGCGGTCTCTGCCCAGGGTCGGTTCGTCGAGGAGGAGGATCCGAGGGCCCATGATGAGCGCCGTAGAGATGACCAGGTCCTTGCGAAGTGCGATGCTCAGATCATAGGGGTGGGTCTCACTGACTGCCTTCAGCTCAGTTCTCGCCAGTGTCGAGGTGACCGCTGCCTGTCGCTGGGCGCGGATGGCTGACCTGTCACGGCGCCGGTGCGGGGGCAGGGGCGCTGCGTGCGTGAGTTCCTCGCGCACGGTCGCGGCAGAGAGTTGGCTGCCCGGGTCCTGCCCGACCCAACCGAGGTGCCGTGCCCGCTCGTGCGTCGGGGCCTCGCCGAGGTTGATCGGGCTTCCGTGGGCATCGACCGTGATCGTGCCCGATGTTCGGTCCCCGCTTCCGAGGAGACCTGTCAGGCTACGCAGAAGCGTAGACTTTCCCGCACCGTTGGACCCCACGATCGTGACGATCTCACCAGATGCGACGTCGAGATCGACGTCGTCGAGGACTTCGGCTCCGAGACGGGCGACGCTCAGCCCTCTGACGGTCAACGCTGCGGGCTTCGCACGCTCGGACCCATCCGTCGCAGTTCTGCCGGTTCTGTGGCGTTGACGCGTTCGTGTGTCCCAGATTCCGTGGTGATCACAGTCCTCTGCCGTGAGTCGGTGCCGTGTCGTGATCAGTCGCCCGGAATCGAGAACACTCATCTCGCTGCTGACTTCGGTCACTTCGTCACGCTGGTGGGCGGTGATGAGAACCGCTCCCCCGGCGGAGCAGAAGTCCTGCAGCACTGTGCCGAGGCGGCCACGGGTGTCGGGGTCGAGGGACAGTGAAGGCTGGTCGAGGACCAACAGGGACGGTCGCAGCGTGAGCAGGCCGGCCAGTGCGACCAACTGCCGCTGACCCCCGGACAGGGCGTCGAGTCGGCGTCCCCACAGATCTCGGATGCCCAGTGAGTCGAGAACTAACCGCGCTCGCTGCTCAACTGCTGCCAGCTCGTCGCCGTGCAGCCTCCCGGACAGTTGCACCTCATCGCCGACGAGGCTCGTCATTCCGGACAGCTGCGCCTCGGGATCGTCGCCGAGCATGACCGCAGTCCCGTCGAGGCGAACCTCGCCGGTGGTTGTTCCTCGGTCGATGAGCAGCCCGGTGATCAACCGTGCCAGGGTGGACGTGCCCGAGCCCAGCGACCCGAGGACTGAATGAATCCGGCCCGGGGCCAGGTGCAGGTCGATGTCTGACAGCGCCGCCCATGCGCTGCCGCGGTAGGTGAAGCCGGCTCCCTTGAGTTGGACGACCACGGTCTCAGGCACCGCCGATCAGCTGGTCGGCGGTGGGAAGGGGGAGGAATCCGATCACGGAGCACACGATGAGAATGCAGGTGAGGACGGGAGCACCTCGGCGCAGGAGCCGCTGTCCGCGTCCGTCGGTGTGGTCCTGCAGGGATGTCGTCTGCCTTGACTCATGGAGTCCGCGCTGTGCAAGGACGTCATGGCGCTGTTCGACCTCGATGAGCACGGAGGTGAACAGCCCGGTGACGATCCCGGGCAGCAGTCGTATGCGGACCGCCCAACTGCGCACGTTCCATCCGCGACTGGCACGGGCCTCGATGATCGCCGCGGTGCGGGAGCGGATTAGCGGGATGAGGCCGATTGCCGAGGCGCAGATATAGGCCACTGTCGAGGGCAGTCGCAGGGTGCGCAGCCCGTCGAACAGGCGCGCCGAGTCGGCTCCGAGACCGAAGACCGCGCTCAGGGACACGAGTGCACTGACCCGCAGCCAGATCTGAACGGCGATCGCCAGGCCCT
Source organism: Brevibacterium picturae (assembly GCF_900105045.1). GTDB lineage: Bacteria > Actinomycetota > Actinomycetes > Actinomycetales > Brevibacteriaceae > Brevibacterium > Brevibacterium picturae. Next base: position 222,648 of record NZ_LT629739.1, read on the forward strand.
CGACGGTGAGTCGGGCGGGACCGTACTGCCACAGCACGCTCACCTCGGTGCCGGGGTAGAACAATCCCTGCACGACGCCGAGGACGATCAGCGTCGGCAGGCACAGCACGCCGACTCCGATCGCCCAGGCGCGCAGGTTCACCGCCGGCGACACCGCGGCGGCGATGAACGTCGCGCCGATGACGGCGATGGGCACGACCGGGGACGGGACGCCGAAGACGAGCAGCAGGGAACATGCGAGGACGATGATCTCTGTGGCTGGATGCCACCGGCGCGCAGCGTGCTGTTCCCGGCCGAGAACAGTCGCGGTCATTCAGCCGACTCCGACCGGCGCTCTGGATCTGCGCGAAAGACTGTGGTCGGTGAACGGATACCGATCGAGGATGCGCCGAGGCAGGGTTCTCACGACGACGTAGGCCAGGGCGAAGATCAGTGCCTTGTCGATGATGTCGGAGAACAGGCTCTGCGCCAGGGTTGCGTTGAGCATTTCGAGGCCGGCCGCCTGCAGGATGGCGACGACACCGCCGGTGCCCGCGCCCAATCCTCCGCCGAAGACATAGGCGGCCACGGGGGCGCCGAGCGCTCCGGCGGGAATTCCTGCGATGGCTCCGGTGAGGACGGCGAACCAGGGGGTGCGGAAGGCTCCGAGGCGTGCCGCCCACCCTGCTGCCGCGCCGATGAAGGCGGCTCCCGAGCTGAAGGCGATGACGCTGGGGCTCAGGGTGACTCCCCAGATGAGGTTGGAGATGATTCCGGTGAAGGCTCCTGCTGCGGGTCCGGCGAGAACGCCGATCATCACGGTCCCGATCGAGTCGAGGTAGAGCGGGATGGGCGTGACGTTGCCGATGACGTGGCCGATGACGATGTTGGCGGCGATGGCGACGGGGATGAGGGCGATGATGCTGCGTGGGATCAGCGGCAGTGTACCGGCTGCCAGCAGGATTCCTCCGGCAAGGTATCCGAGGATGACCCACAGTGTCGTATGTCCCAGGTCGGTGCCGAGGTTGGCCGGTTGTGTCAGGAGGACGGCGACGTAGGTGCCGAGCACGACGAGGGTACCGAGGAAGGTCAGTGTGAGGGCAAGCGTGTGACGCTTGTGACTGTTGCGGCTCTGGGTTTGTGCGGGACCGACGGTGTGTGCCGGCCCCTGCCCAGACTGTCTAGATGTCGTGTTCATGATGAGGTCCTTTGCTCAAAGTTTCGCCGAGGTGGTCGAGGAAGAGCTGGGCATCGATCGTGCGGATAATCTCTGCGTTCGCCTCTTTCCCCCACCGTCCCAGCCAGTCGGCGACGGTTTCGCCACGTGTGAGTGTACCGGTGAGTTCGATGTCGACGGGCGCGCAGATCGTCTCTGCCCAGGGCAGTGTGCCTCGAGTTCCGTTCGGAATCGGATTGTTCGTCGGCGCGGAATCGTCGACTGCCGCCGAGGTGGCCCTTCGCCTGTGCTCGCGTGCCCATTCGAGGGCACAGGCCAGGACGAAGGGGTCGTGGATGTGAGCGATGTAGCCCAGGCCGTCCCATTCGTGGAACTCGAAGTAGAAGCGCAGCGCTTCGGCCATCTGGGTCAGCCAGTCGTCCCATCGGTTGCGGCCGGCAGCCGATCGACCGACAACCGGTAGGGGTGCATCCGATCGGTGGGTCCCGTTGTCGGGGGCCGATGCGCAGCCGAGGATCGCTTTCAGCCGCCCGGGGGTCATCTCGAGGGCTTCTGTGGCTTCGATCGGGGCGATCACCGGCAGATGGTCGGGTGCGCCCCCGCTGTGGGACGGGTCGAAGGCCGAGAGGACTCGAGCAGTGGACTCGGGGTCGAAGGTGACGTTCCATTCGGTGGTCGGATGAGTGTTGCCACGGTAGTTGAATGCTCCTCCCATGATGAAGAGTCGTCGCATCAGTCGGGGCAGTTCGGGATCGAGATCGAGGGCCAGTGCGAGGTTCGTCGCCGGACCGATGACCACTCCGATGAGTTCACCGGGATGAGTCCGTGCCGCATCAACCCACGCCTGGGCGGCACTGACACTGCTGGTCGGAACACTCGGAGCGGGCAGGTGGGCGTAACCGGCACCGTTGGGTCCGTGGGTGAGGTCGGCATATTCGGGCTCGGCGCCATCAGGCTCGACGAGCTCGTGTTCGGCACCGGCAGGGACGGCGGTTTGTGGGCCTCTCTCGCTTGCGGTCCACGCCAAGGGAAGACTCTGCCCCGCATGGATGGGAATGTCGGTTCGTCCAGCGAGTTCGAGCCATCCCTGAGCATTGGCGACGACCTGAGCGGTGGCCACATTCCCGCCTGAGGCGGCGATGCCGCTGATGTCGACGTCGTCCTGGCACAGCAGGTAGCCGAGGGCGAGAGCATCGTCGATTCCAGGATCACAGTCGAGGAACAGTGGCAGTTCGGATGGCATGAGCCCTATTCTGCCGGAGTATTGGATGCTGCTGTCACCACCGGCTCATTCGTGTCCAGTTGGCGCATGGCTGGGTTGATCCTCGGCGCACGAATTGGCAGCACAGATAGAAGGTCTTCGCTGGGGGCTCGTTGATCCCGAACTCTGTACGCAGATCCACGGGTTCTTGGGCTTCGAAACCGGTGCCGATGGCTTCTCCGAAAGCGGCACCGGTGATCCACGGGCGGGAGGAGAAGGCGTATGCGTTGTTGAATATTTCGCAGTCGCAGCAGCAGGCGCCCATGCTTCCCAGCCGTTCCATCAGCGCAGTGGCCCTGGGCGCTGTTCGGTCTCGAAACGTCAGTGCGAAGCGATGCGTTCCATCACATCCGAACTCGCCGAGCTGGCGGAAGACATAGCAGACCAAGCACTCCCCTGCCCGGGGTGTGAGAATGCGGGACGATGCGGCGTCGACGATGGTTCTGACTTCTGATTCCATAATGTCTTTGTCCATGCGGCAATGATTTCAGACGGCACTGACATGAACTGCAGTCAAACCGTTCCGGCGACCGAAAACTGTACTATTTACGCTGATGAGGTCCCTGGCGGGCTGCGTGCACATAGAATCGGGTCATGAGCATTCTTGTCGTCGGTGAGGCTCTCATCGACATCGTCAGCACGACGGGTTCACCGGATCGCTATGCCCCGGGCGGGGCGCCGGCGAATGTCGCACTCGGCCTGGGCCGCCTCGGCTCTGAGGTCGAACTGCTCACTGACGTCGGCGATGACTTCCACGGCGGGTTCATTCTGGCTCATCTGCGGGAGTCGAACGTCAGGGTGCACGTCCGCCCAACGGGCTCGACCTCGACGGCGCGGGCCCTGCTCTCGGCGGACGGGTCGGCCGAGTACGAGTTCTCACTGCGCTGGGCCCCCGATGCCTCGCTGGTGGACGGAGCAACTTGGACAGCGATCCATTTCGGTTCGATTGCTGCGTTCCTCTCCCCCGGAGCCGAGACAGTCGACTCCCTTCTCCAACGCGGTCGAGACTCCTCGGCTCTGCTGAGCCTCGATCCCAACATCCGTCCCACCATCATCGGAGACCATGGGCCGGCATCGGCACGTTTCGAGACACTCGCCTCACGGGTGGATGTGGTCAAGCTCAGTGATGTCGACGCGGATTGGCTCTATCCGGGCCTCAGCACCGAGTCTCAGGTGGATCGGATCATTCGCCTCGGAGCTCGGCTGGTCGCTCTCACCTGCGGATCGGATGGGGCACTCCTCTCGACCGCCTCGGCGAGGGTGAGGACGCAGGCACACTCAGTCGAGGTGGCGGACACGATCGGTGCGGGAGATTCCTTCATGGCCTCTCTCGTCCACGACCTGCAGAACCCGAGGTCGCGAATCGAGGACATGGACGAGGACGAACTCAGACGCCTCGGGGAGAGTGCCTCACGACGGGCGGCTGTCACGGTCGCTCGCGCCGGCGCTGATCTGCCCTGGGCCCGCGAGGAAGGTCCCTAGCTGCTCGAGTGCGATTCTGTGACCGTTGCGGCTGCCCTCGATCATGTCCTGCCCGACGAAGGAGACGACCTGGTCGACGATCGAGACAGACGTCCCCGCGGGGACGTCGTCGAAGAACCAGGAGATCAGCCCCGAAGCAAGGAGATCGTCACCGCGCCAGACGGATTCCGTCTGGACCGCGAACGATTGCTCTTCGACGGCGATATAGGTCACGATCGCTGAGGACTGCAGCTGCCCCGGGGTACCGCAGCGGTATTCGGCGCTTCCACCTGAACGGAAGTCGTCATGGTCGTAGACGAGCGCTTCGCCGGCAGGAACGCTCCACTGCTGCCTCGACCGCGTGTCGGCGAATGCCGCCCAGACGTCCCCGCGGGGACGCGGGATCTCCGTGTCCAGGTGCAGTGTTTCGGTCAGTGGCTTCATCGGTCGCCTCTCCTCACTCACCGGAGAACACGATTCGGTTGCCGTCGGGGTCGGCCACCTGAAGGATTCGCTGACCACCACCTGGCTGCGGACCATCATGTTCGATGCCGGCAGAAGACAGCTGGCCGGCCAGGGCGTCGAGGTCGGACTCCCCGAAGACCACCGTCGAACAACCGGCGCGTTCGGGTTCTGCCCATACCTGAATTCCGAAGTCCTCCGCGAAATGCCATTCGAGCAGTCCGGGCATCGGAGTGGCATCCGCGTCTCGCCCGAAGAGTCTCGTGTACCAGTCGCGGGCACGACTCTGGTCGTTGACGGTGGCATTGGCCATGATTCCGGTGAACATGATCGCCCCTTCGAGATTGCATGATGTAAGTAGTTGCGAATTGCAACCACTCACATCATGCAATCACAGAAGTCCCGGCACCACAAGCCCCATCGCAGGCTCATCCTCCGAACGGAGCCAAGGAGAACCGACCCCAGGCGAGGAAGGCGAAGGCGAGCAGAAACGCGACGTCGCCGACCATCCGCCCCCACTCGCTGCGGCGGAATCTCGTCGTTGCCGCGCCCGCCATCACCAACATGAGACCGCAGGCAGCCAGCGGGGACAGAAAGGGCAGAACCCCGATAAGCGGCGGGACCACCAGCCCGATCACACCAACGATCTTGATCGTGCCTATCGCCTTGACATGACCGGCGCCGAAATCATCGACCCAGTGCTGACTGCTCGCCAATGAGCGATATCGCTCCTTTGTGAGGATGATCTGGCTGGCTCCCCCGACACCGAATGCCAGGGCGAGCACTCCGGCGAAGATCCACAGTACGATATTCATCAGCAAGCTCCTTCTTTTTGGTCGGACCAGCCCGTTCTGGCCTTCACCCTCATGACGCAGCGTGGCGCCGAAAGGTAACAGCCATCGACGATTTTCTTCCGACTTCGGAGTTCGAAGCTCACAGGCCCCGCCTCACTGCGGTGGCGACACGGATCCTCGGCACTCGCGCCGACGCCGAGGATGCTGTGCAGGAGGCATGGATCCGACTGGACAGACAGGACGCAGAGGGCATCGACAACCTCGGCGGTTGGCTGACTCGGGTGGTCGGTCGAGTCTGCCTCGACGTTCTGCGCAGACGCACCGCACGGGGTGAGACCGCTCTCGACACCTGGGCGACCGACGCCCAGATCACCGATGACCGCCCGGGCCCGGAGGAGAGTGTCGCTCGGTCGGAGTCTCTCAGTCTTGCGATGATGATCGTCCTCGATGCACTGCGACCGGAGGAGCGTCTCGCATTCGCCCTCCACGACCTTTTCACCGTCCCCTTCGCGGAGATCGCCGTGATCATCGATCGGACCGTCGAAGCCGCAAAGATGGCCGCCAGTCGGGCCAGGCGCAAAGTGAAGGAAGTCCCCGCGCCCACAGGTGAATTGTCCGCCAGACGCGCGGCCGTCAATGCATTCCTCGCTGCCGCTCGCGAAGGCGACTTCGATGCGCTGCTGCGCGTGCTCGATCCGGACGTTACCTGGCATCGCTGCACGGCGCGCGGAGACACCGTCGAGCTCGGGGCCAACGAAGTGCTTGCGGCCCTCCGGCGCGGCGACCCCGGCAAGATTCAGGCCCGACGCGTCAATGTCAACGGTGAGCCGGGAATACTCGTATCAACGACAGGCGGACGCGTGCTGGGCCTGATGTCGTGCACTGTCGCAGGCGGCAGGCTGATCGATATCGTCTCGATCCTCGATCACGCGTGGCTGGCCCGCCTGCAATTGCCCGGCTGCGAACCCTCATGACTGCCCGCGATCTCACCGGTCGACACCGGTGTCCCCGAGCGCAGCCTCGTACGCGGCTTGCAAGCGCTCCGAGGCCCGAGACCGGGTGCGATCGTGTCGGCCCGCGCCGAGGTGGACTTCCCTGAGTTCGTCCATGAGGTCATCGACGAGCTCGGGAGAGTTGGCGAGGATCCGTGCCCTCACCGTCAGTTCCGGTGAGGTCGGACGGTGGTTCATCCCCCAGGCGCCGAGTGCAACCATGACAGGCACGACCTGGATGCCCGCCTCAGTGAGGGAATAGGCCGCCCGTCGGCCCCTGACGGTATCCGCGCGAGTCAGCAGGCCTTCCTCGACGAGCTTTCGCAGGCGACTGGCCAGCATGTTCGAGGCGATGCCTTCGTCGTTGAGGGTCAACAGTTCGCGGAAGTGGCGACGACCGCCGAAGACGATATCGCGGAGCACGATGAGGCTCCAAGAGTCGCCGAAGACTTCGACGGCGGCATTGATCGCGCACCCCGAGCGCGGTTCGCTGTGCAATTCGTCCTCCCAAGTGGTTGCATTCCACAATCACTGCATTCTACGCTTGAGGCAATTGTCGTCGCCAATCACATCGGAGTGATCATGTTTCGTGCTCGTGTGCACAGTCAGTTCGTCTCGCTCGACGGGTATTCCGCCGGTGACTTTGTCACATTCGACAAGCCGATCGGTGACGCGCAGGCGCTCTTCGGCTGGTTCGATGGCCAAGGAATCGAAGGCATCGGCGACGTCGATGCGCCGGTGACAATGGATCGAGCCCTCTTCGCGCTGTGGGGGCAGGGCATCGGTGCCGAGATCATGGGGCGAAAGAAATTCGGACCGCAGCAGGGCCCGTGGCCGGAAGATGGTTGGCGCGGCTGGTGGGGTGAGGAGCCGCCGTTCAAGACTCCGTGCTTCGTGCTCACTCACCACCCTCGTGAGCCCATGCACTTCCCCAATGGGACGAGTTTTCACTTCATCGATGCCGCACCGGTCGAGGCTCTCCGCCAGGCGAAGGAGGCGGCGAACAATCTCGATGTGCGCATCGGCGGTGGACCGTCGACGGTGCGGCAGTTCCTTGCCGCTGACCTCGTGGACTTCATGCATGTGGCCATCGTGCCGATCACGCTGGGCCACGGGACCTCGTTGTGGGAGGGAGTCGAAGGGATCGAAGACCGGTTCGATATCGAGACGATCGGCTCATCCAGCGGTCTGACTCACCAGCTCTGGAACAGGAAAGAGCGAGAGTGAAAACGTCGTAAACATGACAATGGGGAGATCGAACGCTGAGTTCGATCTCCCCATCTGTGTGGTGCGGAATCTGTGTGTCGCGAAGTCCTACTTCACAGCCTCGGCGATCGGAGTGTCACCATCGTAGAAGTTCACAGTCTCTCGCTTCGCGGCGTCGTGGGCGATGACATGGGTCATCACATCGGCGACAAGCTCGCGGGAAGTCACTCGCGTGTCACTGTCCGGAGTCGTACCGTCGACATCACCGGAGCCATCGGCCAGCAGCACACTGCCCTTCGACGGCTCCAAAGTCAGACCGCCGGGCCCGAGGATCGTGTAGTTCAGGGAGCTTGCGCGCAGGTGCTCATCTGCTCCGTGCTTCGCTTCAACGTAAGGGTAGAACGAGCTCTCCGGATCGACCCGGTCCAGGTCGACTCCAGCACTGGCATAGGAAACGATGACGTAGCGATCGACTCCAGCTTGCATGCTGGCGTCGATGGAGCGTTTCGCTGCCTCAAGATCCACAGCGCGGGTCCGGTCAGGATTGCCGCCACCGGCACCTGCCGAGAAGACCACGGCCTTTGCTCCGGTGAAGAGTTCGGCGAGCTTGCCGGTGTCGGCCGATTCGATGTCGAGGACAACCGCGTTCGCGCCCGCAGCCTCCACCTCGGCGGTCTGATCCGGGTTGCGGATGACGGAATCCACCGAGTACCCGGCTTCCTTCAGCTTCGGTGCGGCCATGAGCGCGATCTTGCCATGGCCTCCGAGAATGACTACGCGGTCTGCATCAGACATGTATTTCTCCTTCGTCGGTGTGCTGGTGGCACTGTCACTGGGAACAGCCCCGAATGGCTGCGATTTATTCCACAACGAGTATTCTCATAGCCATGTCGAGGCCCCCGAACACCGCTGCCGCCCTGCACGCTATGGATCGCGGGCGAAGTGTCGTCGTGGGAACGTCGTCCCGGAAACTCATCGTCATTCTGTTCATAGCGCTCGTGATCGGCGCGGTCCTCGTCGGTCTCGCGGTCCTCATCGTCTCGAGCAGTCTGGAACGGAATGTCAGCTGGATGCTCTTCGCCTTCATTCCGCGCATGTGGGCGATCACCGTCGGCATCATCGGCTGCCATGTCGTGGCTCCGATCGCAGTCGCCTTTCGCCTCCGCCGGGCAGACGCGCTCGTGGTGTCTAGTACCGGTCTCGTCGAGTCCCACCGTGGGACGGTTCTGCCGGCGTCGTTCGTGTCGTGGAATGAGATCGAACGGATCACCCTCGACACGGCCACCCCGAGACCAGGACCCAAATACGTCGTCTACTACCTGACTCGAGACTCCGTCCAGCGACGTGGCCGCACAGGCCCCTTCGCCCGACGGATCATGCTCCGCACCGGTTTCGAGCTCTCACACCGGCGATTGTTCGAACTCTTAACAGCAGCACACGCACGGTATGTGAGACAGATTCGATGAGTCGGCCACGGTGTCGATATCAGCGCGCCGGTTTCGTCGAAGTCGGTCGAACCGACCGCAGTCGCCCAGTCATGCGGTGGACCTCACCCGAACACGTGGTCGCTCCTGTGAAAGAACACCGCCCGCGTCCTCTAACGTAGTCACTATGCTAAGACGCCTTGCCGCCCGCGCATTCTGGACATTCAGCCGCTGGAAGTTGGTCACCCAGCCCGCTCCGAGTCGACCCACCGTGCTCATCGGCGCTCCTCATACGTCCAACTGGGACTTCATCCTCATGCTCTCGATCGCCTGGAGCCAACGCATCGAGGTGCACTGGCTGGGCAAGAACAGCCTCTTCAGGGGATGGCGCAACCCGATCATGCGCGGACTCGGCGGGATCCCCGTCGATCGGTCCGACCCGAGTCGCATCGTCGCCGAGGTGATCGACCGAGTCCATGCCGGTGACGTCTTCGGCCTCGTCGTCACCCCCGACGGCACGCGAGGCGGGCACACGGACTGGAAGTCCGGATTCTACCGGATCGCTCAGAAGACGGGTATGCCGGTCACGCTCGGATACGTCGATCGGACCACGATGACCACGGGGCTCGGACCGACCATCGACATCACCGGTGACGTCGTGGCAGACATGGATCGCATCCGTGCGTTCTACGCGGATAAGGCGGGCATCCGTCCCGAAAAGCAGGTCGAACCGCGGCTGCGGGAGGAGTTCGATCGCTAAACTGAGATCATGAACGGCTCGTCTGGCACTGCGTCCTCCTTGCTTGCCGCACTCAACCGTCAGCGGGAGAAACCTGCCCCTCTGAGCGCGTTCACAGTAGTCATCGACCGAATTCTCGACGGCAACGAAATCGTCCATCTCGCACTTGAGGGCAATGGGTGGACGTGGGTCGACCCTCTGATGCTCGTCACCGATCGGCGCGTGCTCCTCCTGCGCAGAGGCGTGTTCGGCTTCTGGGGCAAGCGGGGTGAGATCGCTGCCAGTGAGGTCTCGGGAGCGACGTTGAAGGTGAACCTGTTCTTTGGCAGAATCACCGTCCGCTCTCATGGCGGCAAGTTACTCCGCATGGGGTACAACTGGGAAAGAAACGCACGGGACTTCGTCGACTCCCTCAACCAGATGATCTCCGGCGACCACCGCTGATCAGCATGTGAGGAGATAAATTCCGTGGAAGACCTAAGAGTCCCTGCCGGCCCCGGTATACCAATTGGCCTCGTGGTCCCAGCAGCAGATCTCACGGAGCAGTTCTCACGTTCGTCCGGACCTGGAGGGCAGCATGTCAACACCTCAGACTCCCGAGTTCAGCTGAGCGTCGACCTCGGCGCGAGCACTGCGCTGACCGAGACGCAGCGTTCCCGAGTCATCGAGCGGCTCTCAGCCAGGCTTGCCGGCACCGTGCTGACGGTCAGTTCCGAAGGTCAACGTTCACAGCTGAGGAATCGCAATGCCGCCAGACAGCGACTCGCCGAGATCCTGCGAGAGGCACTCGCCCCACCCGTGGAGCGCCGAGCCACCAAACCATCGCGGAACTCGCGCCGCCGCAGAGTCCGGGCCGAGCGACGTCGTTCCGAGATCAAGCAGAACCGTAAGCGACCACGGCTGGACTGACTCTCCACCGAGTGACATGAGGGATGGCGGAGAGCACAATGGGCCTTATGAACAGCATTGAGATCCTCACCGATTTGGCCCACCGTCCTGTCGATGCAGCAAACAATCTGCCGGCACTCTCCGCCGATCAGCTCAACGCCCACCCTGGCGGCCATCCCAATTCGATTGCCTGGCTGCTGTGGCACAGCGGACGTGAGGTCGATGTCCAGCTCTCCGACCTCACTGGTGACGCGCAGGTGTGGACGAAGTTCCGTGATCGCTTCGCGCTGGGAGAACCTGGCGATGCAGTCGGTCTCGGCCACACGCCCGAGCAGGCGGCTGGGATCAAGGTCGATGATCAGCAGTTGCTCGTCGACTATCTGGAAGCCACGCTCAGTGCGCTGGGCCGCTACGTCAGCGAACTCTCGGAGACCGGCCTCGGCGAAGTCATTGACGAGAACTGGACTCCCCCAGTCACTCGCGGAGTGCGACTGGCGTCGATCATCGACGACGCGGCCGTTCATGTCGGTCAGGCCGCCTACGCAGCAGGAGCCCTCAACCATTCACACTGAATACTGAGGAAGTTCAAACGAAACGCAGACGTTGGTATACTGGCGGACAGCTCCGACTGAACTTCAATCCGTCTGCGCAATGACGCAATGACGAAAGGCACACTTGATGAGTCCCGTCCTCCTGATGGTGATCGGTCTCGCGATCCTGGCACTCGGATACCTTGTGTATTCCAAGTACCTCGCGAAACGCGTCTATCGCCTGAACGACGAATTCCGCACGCCCTCTCACGAACTCAGAGACGGGGTCGACTACGTCCCCACGAACAAATTCATCCTCTGGGGCCACCACTTCACTTCGGTTGCAGGCGCCGCACCCATCGTTGGTCCGGCCGTCGCTCTGATCTGGGGCTGGGTGCCCGCGTTCCTCTGGGTCACCCTCGGCACTGTCTTCTTCGCCGGTATGCACGACTTCGGCGCGCTATGGGCCTCGGTTCGAAACAAGGGCCAGTCGATCGGTGCGCTGTCCGGCCGCTACATCGGCAAACGCGGCGCTGGCCTGTTCCTGATCGTGATCTTCATTCTGCTGCTCATGGTGATCGCAGCGTTCGCCGTTGTCATCACCGGACTGCTCATCTCCACTCCGACCGCAGTCATTCCGACTTGGGGCGCGATCGGCGTCGCTCTGCTCGTCGGCGTGGCCGTCTACCGTCTGCGCATGCCGTTGGTGGCGGTGACCATCGTCGGCGTCATCGCTCTCTATGGTCTCATCGTCCTCGGCGATGCTGTACCCGTCGTCCTGCCAGAGACCTTCCTCGGCATGACGCCGACCGTCTTCTGGATTCTGACGCTGTTCATCTACGGAGCGTTCGCGTCTCTGTTGCCGGTGTGGGTGCTTCTGCAGCCGCGCGACTACATCAACGGCGTGCAGCTGTTCATCGGCCTCATCCTCCTCTACGGGGCTGTGGTCGTCGGAATGTTCGTCGCCGACGGTGCCCACGACATCGTGACACCGGCCATCAACATGAATGTTCCGGAGGGCACCCCCAGCATCGTGCCGCTGCTCTTCGTCACAATCGCCTGTGGCGCTATCTCAGGTTTCCACGGCATGGTCTCCTCGGGAACCAGCTCCAAACAGCTGGACAAGGAGACGGACTCCCGATTCGTCGGTTACTTCGGTGCAGTTGGTGAGGGCCTCCTGGCGCTGGGAACGATCATCGCGATCTCCGCCGGACTTCGCACCGTTGCTGAGTGGCAAGAGCTTTACAGCAAGTTCGGTGAAGCCGGTGTGCAGTCGTTCGTCCAGGGCGGCGGCATGCTCATGGAATCCGGTCTGGGCCTGCCTGCGTCATTGAGCACCACTGTGCTCGCCACGATGGCAGTGTTGTTTGCCGCAACCTCGCTCGACACCGGGTTCCGTCTGATGCGGTTCGTCGTCCAAGAGATGGGCGAACGCGTCAACCTCAGGATCGGCAAGTACACGGCGACCGGAGTCGTCGTCGTCCTCGGCATGGGCCTCACATTCTCACAGGGGCTGGGAGGAGAAGGCGGTCTGCGCATCTGGCCGCTCTTCGGTACGACCAATCAGCTGATGGCATCGTTGACGTTGATGATCCTCGCGGTCATGCTCATCCGAAAGCGGCGCAATCCGTGGCCGGCGCTCATACCGTTGGCCATCGTATTCGTCATGTCGTTCTGGGCCGCGATCGACCAGCTCTTCAGCTTCGCGACCCCGGGAAGCGCGGACTGGCTGCTCTTCGCCATCGACTGCATCATCATCGTCAGCAGCGTGTTCGTAGCGATCGAAGGCATCAGAGCGATCATCCGAGCTCGATCGGACCCGCCGGAGCCCGAGGATGCCGACGAGAAGCTCGAAGCCGTACGCGAAGAGGTCTGATCCTTGCCCGATGACAGCGGTATGAACGCGGCCCAGCCCTGGACGAAACTGTTCGCCCAGCGCTGGGCCGCGTTCCGCGACGGCTTGGACGAGTTCTACAAGGGACCATACCGTCAGATGTTTGCCCGGGAGAAGCAGAGCGAGGACGACTTCTTCACCCTGATCGTTCTGGGCGAAGCACTGGGTGTACCGGATCCTGCCGCCTACTACACGGCGGAGTTCCTCCCCAGCCTCTACCAGGACTTCCATGCCTGGCATCGCCGCATGGGCATGCCCGACTCTCCTCTGGATCACATCGCATGCTGTTGAACTCGATAGACGGTCTTCGCGTCGTCTTCGTCGGCGGAAAGGGCGGCGTCGGCAAGACCACGGTAGCCTCGTCCCTGGCTGTCGCGCACGCGCTCAAGGGACAGCGCGTCCTCGTCGTCTCCACGGATCCGGCGCACAACCTCGGGCATCTCTGGGACCGTGAGGTCGGCGATGCACCCGAGAAGCTGATTGCCTTCACTGACGGTGATGCTTCCGGCGGACTCGTCGATGGAATGGAGATCGATCCGAAGGCCACACTCGAACGCCACCTGGCTTCCGTCGAACGCATGATGAGGCGGATGTTGCCCGAACGCATGCGGCCCCATGCGCAGCGTCATCTCGCCCTGGCCCGGGAAGCTCCTGGCAGCTTCGAATCAGCGGTTCTCGAACGGGTGGCCGACGCAGTCGCACTGGGCACCGAGGAGTACGACCTCGTCGTCTTCGACACTGCTCCAACCGGCCACACGCTCAGACTCCTCACCCTGCCTGCGCAGCTGACGACCTGGACCGAGTCGCTGCTGAAGAATCGTGATCGCTCAGAACGCTACTCCGCGGCAATGCGCAGCATCGCGGGCACGTCCGGCGCTGATCCCGCTGCCGAGGCTGACGCTGAGCTCCGTCGGACGCTCATTCGCCGCAGAGACCGCTTCGAGAATCTGCGAGAGGTCGTCACTGACCGTTCGCGCACCGGATTCCTTGTCGTATTCACTCCCGAGAGGATGCCGGTTGCGGAGACCTTGGAGTTGGCAGAATCTCTCAAGGCCATCAACGTACCGTTGGCGGCACTCGTCGCCAATCGGCGTTCCCCCTCGGACGAGGGGCAGCTGCTCAAGGATCGCCGTGACGCCGAGGACTCACAGGTTGAACGAGTGCGGCTGATGCTGCCCGACATCCCTCTGTCCGAGCTCCCACTGATGCCAGGAGAACTGGTTGGACGCCAGGCCCTAACAGACTTCGCACGACTGCTGTCCTGACTACGTTCACGGCTGAGCCGTGTCCGCGATTGCGCGGATAGCCGGTTCCGGGATGGTTCAGCGTATAGTCGAAGGTGGAGCTGACTCTGGTTCCCCGACGATGGGAGGCCGGATGTCCGGCACCGTTCACCCGACCACTGCTGACTCTGCCGCCTCGGCGAACGATGAGACCCCGACCAGCGGACTTCTCACCCTGGGCCTGCTCGCCGACTCCTCGATGGAGAACGAACGGCGACTCCCGATTCACCCCCATCACATCGACCGCATCGACGCCGAGGTGCGAGCACGGATGATCGTCGAGCGGGGCTATGCCGCGGACTTTCAGCTGGAACCCGGTTATATCGAGTCTCGTGTCGGACGAGTCGCGGAACGATCCGAAGTGATTGAGTCCGCTGAGGTCCTCCTCCTGCCCAAGCCCCAGGCGGCGGATGTGGAGGCGATTCCCGAGGGCCGTGTTCTGTGGGGCTGGCCGCACTGCGTGCAGGATGTGGCTATGGCGCAGACCGCGATTGATCGGCGGCTGACTCTCATCGCCTTCGAAGCGATGAACCATTGGACTCGGCAAGGAGACTTCAGCCTGCACGTGTTCCACCAGAACAACGAACTCGCCGGCTACTGCTCGGTCCAGCACGCGTTGAGTCTCACCGGGTCGACCGGGGACTATGGTCCGCGACTCAGTGCGGTCGTCATCGGATTCGGTGCCACAGCGCGAGGGGCGGTGACCGCGCTCAAGGCCCAGGGGATCCACGACATCCAGGTCCTGACCCAGCGAGGGGTCGCAGCAGTCGGTTCGCCGATCCACAGTGCGCACATCACCCAACTCAACACCGGCGATGGCCCGACCCACCTGTCCACAGTGGTCACAGACGCCGGCGACGTTCTCCTCCCGACCTTCCTCGCCTCACATGACATCGTTCTCAACTGCACGCTTCAGGATGTCTCCGCGCCGATGACCTACCTGCGCACGGAGGATCTCAAGGAATTCGCCCCGGGCGGCCTGATCATCGATGTCTCCTGCGATGAGGGCATGGGCTTCGAATGGGCCAAGCCCACTGGTTTCGAGAATCCGATGTTCACAGTCGGACAGGGCGTCAACTACTACGCCGTCGACCACACTCCGTCGTATCTGTGGAACTCGGCGACGTGGGAGATCAGCGAAGCGCTCCTGCCCTATCTGCGCACGGTCATGGAGGGGCCGGATGCGTGGCCACAGGTCCCCACCATCGCCCGGGCGATCGAGATCCAGAACGGTGAGGTCAAGAATCCGAGTATCTTGAGTTTCCAGGGCCGGGGATCCGAGTACCCGTACACCCGCATCGCCGAGGTGAGCTGAGTCCACAATCACGAGCTGGGCTGATTCACGTGGCCGGTCTCAGGCTCTCCACGATGGTCTTCGCCGCCTGCTCCCCTGCCTTCGTCGGCAGGAGGGCATAGACATGCAGCTGCCCCTCGCCTTCGTGCCACGCCAACGACACTTCGGCGTCGCGGGCTTTGTCCTTCAGCACGTGTGCATCAGGGTTGAGCACGTCTCGTGTACCGGTGAGGATCGTCAGTGGCCCGAGTCCGTTCAAGTCGCCGCACAGGGGGCTGACCACCGGATCTTCGATGTCATCATCGCCGCTCCACTCTTGAGCCAGAAGGCGACCTCCGGGACGGGCCAACCAGGGGTCGAAGGGCTGAACGACGTCGATCTGCGGGTTCTTCCACGTCAGATCCAGGGCCGGCGACAGCAGGGTCGTGGCCGGCAGCTGCACGCCTTCCGCGCGCAAGTGCAAGACCGCAGAAAGTGAGATCTGACCGCCAGCGGAGTCTCCGGCAAGACGCACCTGATGATCGGAGTCGAGTTCGGCGCGAATGAGTTCGACGACGCCGTCGCGGGCCTCACGGGCGGTGCCGGAGGGCAGCAGCGGGTAGATCGGCACGATGACGCGCTGATTCGTCTCTCGAGCGATGCGTGCGATGAGCGTCCAATGTTGGGGAGCGATCTCGTTGACCCAACCGCCACCGTGGACGTAGACCACAACAGACTTCGGCCGTGCCTTCTGCACGGCGGAGGCCGATGGTTCAACGTCATAGACCGGCCATCCGTTCGGATCGGGCAGCCGACGGTCCACACGCACACCTTCCAAGCGTGAGGGCGGACCGTAGGAGGCGGGTCGGAGAAAGCGCTCAGCGATGCGTCGGCGTGCTCCGTCCTCAGTCACAAACGGACGATTCGCGCCAGTGGCCTTGAGATAGACCGGGATGAGCGATTCGGGAGGCAGTATGCGCAAGGGTTTCCTTTCGGGTTCAGAGGCGAAGCATGGCGGTCGCGATACCGTCGGTCGTCCATTCCGGTATCTGCGTCCCCATATCCTCCTGGATCAACAGCTGTGCTTCGGGGATCTCTGCGGCAAGCGCTTCACCGTTGCCGACGGGAAAGAATGGGTCGGCTCGACCATGGACGATCAGACTCGGTATTCGCAGGTCACCGAGGCGCTCTCGCCAGCGTGGTGAGCAGTCGATCCGGGAAAAGACCTTGCCCAGCTGATTCGCGTGATGGACCGAGACCTCCGATGTCGGAGTTCGGTCCCAGATCCGAGCGGCGATCTCGAGAGCCTGTGCTGGGTCGTTGCCCAAACTGGCGGCGCTTGCAGCTGCGTACTCGGCAACGGCTCGACGGTCCGTCCAATCAGGCTGAGGACGCGAGAAGACTTCAGACATGGCCGACTGATCGTGGTCCGGCAGGTCATCATCGATGGGGTCGGGTGCAACCGGTCGGGTGCTCACCAGCGTCAGTGCCGATATGACGCCCGGATGGTCGAGTGCCGCAACCTGAGCGACCATGCCTCCGACACCGTGCCCGCCGAGGTGGGCGGACTCCGCGCCGAGGGCTGTGACGAGGTTCGCGGCATCGGCGGCGAGAGCTCGCAGGTCGTATGTCGGATTCTCCGGGTCTTTGGTGGTTGAAGCACCGGAATCGCGCAGGTCGTAGCGAACGACTCTGCGCCCGCCCTCGGCTACCCATTCGCAGAGCGAGTCGGGCCACGACAACATCGTGGTTCCGCCGGCGAGCAGCACGAGGGGATCGTCTTCGCGACCGAAGCTCTCAACTCCGAGGTCGACGCCGTCAACTCTGATGGTGGCCATATGGCACGATAGCACTGCGTTGTGTCATCGACGTTCAACAGTGAATGTGCCAGCCTCAGTTGTCGAGTCGCACGCAGCGAACTCCCCCATTTTCAAATGGACCCTCCAGAAATTTAACCTGTGACGCATGTCACCTGGTACTGATCATAAGACGCATCTACCCGCCAGTAACCCGCATGCGGTGTTCCCGGTGGCCCGACTGCGAACCTGTTCAGCCACCTCTTCCGCGGTGATGCGGCACTCAACATCACCCTCACGGCAGTCAACTCGGTGCTGGCGGCATTCACCATCCCAGTGATCACCAACCTGGCCATCGGCTACTTCGACGCCGACGGAGAGCTGGGCCTGCAGCTCGGCAAGCTGCTTCAGGTAATGATCATCGTGCTGGTCCCGGTTGCACTGGGCATGGTGGTACGCCATTTCTCCCGCAGCTTCGCGCAGCGGGCGGACCGGCCGGTGCGAATCTTTTTTTCGATCGTCGTCCTCGTCGTCGGCGCCCGTCTGCTGAAGCTCGGCGCACCGCAGGCAATCGCGGTCTCGATGGAGATCGGCATTCACAACACGACCATCGCCCTGACCATTGCCCTCAGCGTGCTCAACAGCATCGAGGTGGCTATCGCCGCCGTCATCTATTCGATCCTGATGTACGTCCTCGCCACGGCATTCGGCTTCACAATCACCCGTGGAACTCGCACCGCAACAGCCAAGGAGCCACAGTTGCAGGGCTGAGAACCGAACGAAAACTCGAAGCCCTCCTTCCCGTCGGTTTCGGATTCGCGAGCTGCCCGAACAGTTGCTGATCGTCATCGACGAGTTCTGATTTCGAAAACCGCCGCTCATCCGGAACGAGGGTTGACGTCGAACCGGAACTCTGCGGAGGCAAACAGCCTCCGCGCAGCCGCACTCACCTCGCTTCGCAGCTCCTCGGGCCGCTCGATCACCACCTCGCAGCCGAGAGCGGCAATGACGGCTGGCAGCCAGTCGAGGCTCTGTGCATGGATCTCTGCCCGATGCCAAGCCGAGGCAGAGTCCTGCGGCCGCTGCCTCGCGTATTGCGATCGTTCGAGTCGTGCAACGCTGGCTGGCAGGTGTGATCGGATCTGATCTTCGCTCGACCGGATGTGAAGGACGATCTGCCACCGATAGTCCGCCTCGGCGAAGCGGTCGACGAGACGCTGTTTCGGATCGGACTTCTGCGGGGCAGCGAACGTGTCGGACGTCGACCGAACTGACCGAATGCGGTCGACTCGGAATGTGCGCTCTTCCTGCTGGTCCGTGTCGAGTGCGAGCAGGTACCACTTGTCCGAATGTGCGATCACGCCATAGGGGTGGATGGTCCTCCTCGACGCGATGCCAGTCGAGTCGAGATAACGCAGGTCGAGAACTGCGCGACGATCGACCGCGTCAGCCAGACTCAGCATCACCCCGGGATCAACCGAGACTCCCCCGGATTCCGGTGAGGGCGCTATTGCTTCCAGCACGGTGTCGATCCGCTTCGCATCGGCTGTCGGCAGTGCTCGTTTGATCTTGGCCAGAGCCGTCTGCGCAGCGATCTCGGGCTCGCTTGATGCGACCTGTTCGCGGGACAACCCCAAAAAGACCGCGACGACTTCTGCACTGCTGAACATGATCGGGAGAACACGCTGGCCGGTGGCGAGCCGATACCCGCCGTAGCGACCGCGCAGCGTCTCGACCGGGACCCCCAGCGTACCCAGTCGCGCCACGTCTCTGCGAACCGTGCGGTCATCGACATCGAATCTGTCTGCCAGCTCCGCAACGGTCCTCAGCTGTGAGGACTGGAGCAGCTCGAGCAGTCGCAGAGTTCGTGCAGTCGTGTCGGCCATGTCGCCCACCCTCTCGTCATACAGGACAGTTTTCGCCCGGTATCGACAGTACTCTCATGTTCGCGGTCGTAATCACGGATCGCATTCACCGCAAGAGGAGAAGACCATGCAACTGGCAGCCACCCGCATCATCACCGACGACGTCGACGCGCTGATCGCGTTCTATGAAACAGCCACAGGGATCACCGCGGTCCGACTGCATCCGATGTTCGCCGAATTGCGCACTACGTCAGGCACCCTGGCCATCGCCAGCAGCGCCACGGTGCCGCTGCTCGGGGACAATGCCGCCGAGGCGCGGGCGAATCGCAGCATCACGCTCGACTTCCTCGTCAACGACGTCGACGCAACCTATCTGGCGCTGCAAGGTGTTGTTGGGATATTCGTCAACGAACCCACTGACATGCCCTGGGGCAACCGCTCGCTCCTGGTCAGGGATCCCGACGGCACGCTCATCAACTTCTTCACACCGATCACCGACGCCGGCCGAGACCGATTCTGACACTAGGCCGATTCCCACACTGGGCCGCCGAGGTGCTTGCCGGGCCTCACCTCAACCGCGAGGCTATCGAAGTCGTTCGGATAGGTAGGCCTCTGCGATGCTGAGGTGTCCCTGGCTGCCGAGGGAGTTCTTCGCTTTCTGCGAGTAGGCGTGGTTCGCGAGTGGAATCTGCACAGTCTCGACATCGACTCCACGGTCTCGGGCAGCGTCGACCCACGCGAACTGGTCAGCAGGGATGATGACGTCATCACGCATCGCGGTCATCACGAGTGTCGGCGGGGCGTCAGCAGTGAGGTGCGTGGCGGAATTCGCCGCGGCGTAGCGTTTCGGGAATTCTTCGGGTGTGCCACCCGTGTAGCTTGTCGCAAAGATGCGCGAGCCTGTGCCCGCGCCCGGGCCTGCAGGAGCGTTCTCGTAGAGACCAGTCACATCGAACGCGGGGTAATCGGCGACAACCGCAGCTGGAGCGGGAACCTTTCCACCGCACGACGACTCAGCGGTGCCGTCTGCTGCGGCGCCGGCCGTGTTGGCGACCAGGTTTCCGCCGGAGCTCTCACCCCAGAACGCGAGACGCTCCATATCTGCACCGAGCGTGTCGGCGTGAGACTGAATCCAGCTCGCCGCGCACGCAACCTGCGCGGGTGCCTTATTCCATGTCGCGTTGTCCTCAGTGGCAAGTTCGTACTCGACCGCTACAACCAAGTAGCCGTGGTCAGCCAGGGTGCGAAGCTCTGAGCTCACTGCATCTGGCTCACCCGCGATCCAGCCGCCGCCGTGGACGGCCATGATGGTCGGTGTCGAGCCTTTCACATTCTTCGGCTCGTAGATCGATAGGGAGAGGTCATCACCCGAACTGGTCTTGTCGTACACCTCCTTGCGGTCGGGCGACGCAGCATCCATTGCCGACAGCCCGAACGTCGCGGTGAGCAGGTTGACCGAGCCGCCGGCCGACGTGATGGCTCCGACGAGAACCGTAACGACGGCGATGTTCGCGACCGCGCCGATCCCGCCGAGCACTGTCGTGACTGCACCGGTGCGCCGACGTCCCCTGCGCACAGCGACGATTCCGATGAGGAGCACGATCAGTCCGGCCAGAGCCGCTATCGGCGCCAGGGTTGGCGCGAACCGAGCCGCTACCGTACTGAGAGGCCCAGGCCCGGGAATGAGTGATGCGAGTCCGAAGATCGCTGCAATCACGCCCAGTATGAGCCCGAGGACGAACACCACTGCCCGGAATACCTTCGCGACGCCCCCTCTTTCCGAGTGCTGAAGCGAACTCGTGCTGTCGGTCATCTTCTGTCCTCAACTTTCGATCTTCCAGGTTGACACTCCACCTGCATCAGATCTCATCGCTGCGATCACATGCTGACGCCAGGGGTCACTCTAGCGCAGGACATGGCTCGAATACGTGAGCAACCGCCCTTGCTCGCGAGCACCATGGACCCCGCCAGCATTGTCAGAGTCAGCCGATCAGCTCGAGATCGAACCCCGTGACAACGGCCCGCACCTCTTCGAGGTAGCGCCGGGCTTGCTCGGTGAGTGGAATGCCGGAATGGTCGATCCAGCCGATCTCGATGCGTTCGTCAACGTCGAGAGGAATCGCGACGATCTCAGGATCGAGGTCATCGCTGATGATGCCCGTCGAGATCGTATAACCGTCGAGTCCGATCATGAGGTTGAAGATCGTCGCTCGATCGGAGACCCGGATCTCCTGCTTACTCGACAAAGTGGAGAGGATCTCCTCGGCGAAGTAGAACGAGTTGTTCGCTCCCTGATCGAAGGTGAGTCGTGGCACGTCGGCAAGGTCGTCAAGGGTGACCCGACCTCGGGAGGCAAGCGGATTCTTCCGGGAGATGAAGATGTGCGGCGGTGCGAGGAAAAGCGGGTGAAAAACAAGCCCGGAATCCCGCAGCAGTTTGTCGATGACCTTCTGATTGAAGTCGTTCCGATAAAGAATGCCGAGCTCACTGCGGAGCGTACGAACATCTTCGATGATGTCCCAGGTGCGGGTCTCGCGCAGGGAGAACTCATACTCGGCCGCATCGCTGGTCTTGACCATCCGCACGAACGCATCAACCACAAACGAGTAGTGCTGCGCCGATACCCCGAGCAGGCGTCGCGACGGGGGCCGACCGAGATAGTGCTGTTCAAGGAGCTCCGCCTGCTCGACGACTTGCCGCGCATAGCCGAGGAACTCCGCACCGTCCACAGTGAGTGTCACACCGCGGGCAGATCGGAAGAGCAACGCCCGACCCACCCGGGTCTCAAGATCTTTCATGGCTCCAGACATCGTCGGCTGGGAGACATAGAGCAGATCAGCAGCGGCCGTGATCGACCCCTCCGCCGCGACCTCGATGAAGTAGTGGAGCTGCAGCAGTGTGATGCTTCTCAATCCTCGGGACATAGATAAAGACTATATGAACCCATAGTTCAACCAAGTTACCCGATATCTCCCCGTTGCCTGCAGGATGGATTCGAAGACCTCCGCAAGGCCGAGACCGGCCGATCAGACACCGAATTGGACGTCCATGACAACCGAGTTCACAATCAACATCACCACCACCCGATTCGACGAGCACTACTCCCCGTCGGATAGTTCACGAGCCACGACGAACTTCGCGAACCTCGCTAGGGGCGAGCACCGTCAGCAGAACCTCCGCAGCACCCTGACGATTATCAATCGTCGGTTCAACGACCTCGCCCACTGGGACAATCCCGATGGGGACCGGTACGCGCTCGACCTCGAGATCGTTTCTGGACAGCTGCAGTTCACCGCTGCAGGCAGCGATCAGGAATTCCCCTTGCTCGAGGTTCTGGATATCCAGATCCTCGATCGAATGACAGGTGTCCGCTACCCCGGGATCGTGGGAAACAACTTCTCGTCCTACGTCCGCGATTTCGATTTCAGCGTGCGACTTCCGGCGGTCAACGATGCCGCCAGCGAATTCACTGTCCCCGACGACTTCGGTGATCTGCACGGCAAGCTGTTCCAGCATTTCCTCGATTCCGCAGCATATCGGGAACGCTTCCAGGTGGCGCCAGTGGTCTGCATCAGTGTATCGACGAGCAAAACGTACCACCGGACCGAGAATCACCATCCGATTCTCGGCGTGGAGTACCAGCAAGACGAATATTCGCTGACCGACGACTACTTCGGAAAGATGGGAATGCAGGTGAGATACTTCATGCCGCCCGGCAGCGTCGCACCCCTCGCCTTCTATTTCCGCGGCGATCTCCTCAACGACTATTCCAATCTGCAGCTCATCGGCACGATCAGCACGATGGAGACCTTCCAGAGGATCTACCGACCAGAGATCTACAACGCGCACGCGGCCGCCGAAGACACCTACCGACCGACATTGGAGCGGGACGACTTCTCGGAGACACCGATCACCTACGATCGCGTCGAACGCAGCCAGCTCGCAATCAAGCAGGGAAAGTACACCGCGGAGACGTTCGTCAACCCACACCGGGGCATGCTCGAACAGTGGGCCGCAAACTATCCCGTTCCAGCCGCATGACCACCGGAGAAGAATCAATGAAGCCGACTCTATTGCCCACTTCGATCGTCGGCAGTATGCCGAAGCCGTCGTGGCTCGCACAGCCTGAGACCCTCTGGTCACCGTGGAACCTGCAAAGCGAGGCCCTGGCCGAGGGCAGACAGGATGCTCTGCGAATCGCAGTCCACGAACAGACCAACCGCGGCATCGACATCGTCAGCGACGGAGAGCAGACCCGCCAGCACTTCGTCACAACGTTCATCGAGCATCTCAACGGAGTTGATTTCGAGAAGCGCGAGACGGTTCGAATCCGAGATCGCTATGACGCAAGCGTACCCACTGTCATCGGCGCCGTGAGCCGCGAGAAACCAGTGTTCGTCGACGATGCCAAGTTCCTCCGCCAGCAGACCGACCAACCGATCAAGTGGGCACTCCCTGGCCCTATGACGATGATCGACACGCTCTACGACGGCTATTACAAGAGTCGCGAGAAGTTGGCCTGGGAGTTCGCCGCAGTCCTCAATCAGGAGGCGCGGGATTTGGAAGCGGCCGGAGTGGACATCATCCAGTTCGACGAGCCTGCCTTCAATGTCTTCTTCGACGAGATGAAGGACTGGGGCATTGCCACGCTGGAGAGAGCTGCGGATGGACTGCGCGCGGAAACGGCCGTTCACATCTGCTACGGCTACGGGATCACGGCAAACAACGACTGGAAATCAACCCTCGGAGCCGAATGGCGCCAGTACGCGGAATCATTCCCGCTCCTGCAGCAGTCGACCATCGACATCATCTCACTGGAGTGCCACAATTCCCGCGTCCCGATGGATCTTATCGAGCTCATCCGCGGCAAGAAGGTCATGCTCGGAGCCATCGACGTGGCGAATGAGACCATCGAGACTCCAGAGGACGTCGCCGACACCCTGCGCCGGGCGCTCAGATTCGTCGACGCGGACAAGCTCATCCCGAGCACGAACTGCGGCATGGCACCCTTTTCGCGGGGTGTTGCCCTTGGGAAGCTGAGCGCACTGAGCGCGGGGACAAGCATCGTTCGTGAGGAGCTCGCCGCAGATCAGCCCTGACTCTCGGCTGCATAGACACCGCGTGGCTGCCTACTTCAACGGAGCGGACAGCCACGCGGTCACTTACAGACCAACCTGAAACGGCACTCCACCACATACCGCAGCCGAATAGCCTCAAGGAGCGTGCGGGCGATGGCGCCGCGAACACCAGCACTCGAACGAAAGGCCACATCCGGACCGTAGTCGACGGGAATAGTTCAGAGACCTGCGATGTTCGAAACTGTCATGAGTAGCCATAGCGCCGACCGACCTGCGATCGTATTCGACGTCCTTGGCACTCTCGTCGATCAGGAGGGCAGTCTGCGCAAACAGGTCAGCGCTGTCACCGGATGGGGCGAGGTGGCCACGAACCGAGTCGTCGGCTCGTGGCTCGATCACGTCGCCGAACAGGAGCGAGCAATCACCAACGGCGACGCCGCCTTCGCACCCAGTCACATCCTGGACGCCGCGGCGTTGGAGCGGCTGGCGGCAGACGAGGTGCTTCCCGCTGAGGCGATCCGACCACTGTTCAGCGCCGCGCAACGTCTGGAGCCGTGGTCTGACACCGTCGAGGGTTTGACAAAGCTCGCAACCGACGTGACAGTAGTGGGCCTCTCCAACGCTAGTCGCCGGGTGCTGACCGGTCTGAGCAGCAGTTCAGGGATGCGCTGGCATCAGGTGCTTTCAGCCGAGGACGCACAAACGTACAAGCCAAACGCGGAGATCTATCAGGTTGCGCTGTCGGCCACTCCGATGGCCAGCGGAGCGCCGTACATGGTCGCGGCGCATGCGTGGGACTTGCGCGCTGCGGCGGCGGCAGGGATGCGCACCGCGTACGTGCCACGTCCCAATGGCGACCCGCCCGCTGACAGCGACGCTTTCGACCTGTGCGCCGAAGACCTCATCGACTTGCACGCCAAACTGCGCACCTAAGCAGGTTGAACAAACCCGTCCACGTCCGGGTCGGATCAACACGCCTGGCGAGATTTCACACGTTAAACCGGAACTCCACCGCATTCCGGCACAGACCAACCTCTGGCTACGCAATGACACCTCAGTTGTTCGCACCACGTGCCGAGCGTCGGCGCAGTGGAGCGACCCAGGGTTCGCCGAAGATGAGCTGGGTCCGGCAGTGCGCGACCTGAGGCAGAGCGAGGAGCTTGTCGATGATCAACGTCTGCAGCTCGGTGCTGTTCGCCACGGCGACATGGACGAGGTAGTCCTCGCTGCCACTGACGTTGTACAACGCGAGGGTCTCAGGCAGTGCGAGGGCCTTCTGCACGAAGTCGTTGGCCATGTCGCGGTCGTGCGGACGGATCTGAATGCCAAGGAACGCCTGCTCCCCTTTGCCGAGCAAGCTCGGAAGCACATGCGCGCGCGTCGCAACAATGGTCCCGTTGCGGCGAAGTCGCCGGATCCGCTCCAGGCAAGTGCTCGGAGCCACACCCACCTTGGCGGCGATGTCCTTGTTCGGCAGGGTCGCATCCACCTGCAGCAGTTCGAGGATCGCCCAGTCCACCGAATCCAATTCGGGCTGTCGAGCTGATTTCATCTGAGGTTCACACATGGATACAGAGTAGCGAATCCTACCCATAACCTGGCTTCCGAGAGATTCTACGGATCGGAGGCAGAAGTGGGAGCAGAATCATGGGCGGCGTTCGCCCTCGCTCTGCTGGTAGCGCTCGCAGTGCCCGGCCCAGACCTCGTGCTCGTCGTGCACTCGGCGACCCGCGGCGTCCGGGAAGGCGCATCCACTGCAGTGGGGATCGTCGCCGGACTGATGCTGCACGCGCTGCTCGCCGCCGCTGGTGCGACAGCCCTGCTGGTGTCTGCGCCTGGGGCGCTGACCATCGTGCAACTGCTCGGGGCTGGAGTGTTGCTGTGGATGGGCGCGAGCATGCTTCGAACCACCCGCAGCACCGAGCTGGAGGCTGCAAAGGACTTCGAGCACCAATCACGGGGCGGCTACGCGCGCGGATTCGTCACGAACGCGACCAACCCGAAGGCGCTGCTCTTCTTCGCGGCGATCCTGCCCCAGTTCATCGGGCATGGCGACGGAGCGAAGATGCGGACCGTCGCCCTGTGCGCAGCGGTCGTGCTCGGCGCAGGATTGTGGTGGGCTGTGACGATCGCGCTGATCCGGCTGTTCGGCTTTCACCGGTCCCCGGCCGCGGACCGGATCATCACCCTCCTGGGCGGCGTTGCGCTGCTGCTCATCGGGGTTGGACTGCTGGCGAGTACCGCCTACGGCCTCATCAGTCCCTACACGTGAGCGCGATAGGGGACTCACTCATCGCCTGGCCCCGGCCCGGCAGCTCATAAAAGGAAACTCGATATATGACACGGACCCTCATCGTCGGAGCAGGAGCCACCGGCGGAGCCATCGGGGCGCGACTCATCTCAGCCGGGCAGGACGTGACGTTCCTTGTCCGAGAGCGCCGCGCCGCGCAGCTCGCCGCCGACCGCCTGCGCTTCCGCGCGCCCGATGTGGACGTCGTGCACACGGCGCGCGCCGTCACTTCCCTGGAAGGTACAGATCCGTTCGACCTCGTGATCGTCGCAGTCAAGGCACCGGCACTGGCAGCGATCATCCCGACGCTCGCCCCTGCGATCGGGCCGGAGACTTCCATCGTCCCGCTGCTCAACGGCATGGCCCACATCGACCTGCTGGAGCGCGCCTACCCCGGACGAGTCATCGGGGGCATCGTGAAGATCGTCGCGACCCTGGACGAGGACGGGACCGTGGTGCAGATGACCCCGCTGTGCAGCCTGACCGTCGGCGGGCTGCACGGCAAGGACGTGCCCAGCGAGATCCGCCGGACGCTCGACGTCGACGGCATCACTCTGGACATCGTGGACGACGTCGCCTCACGGCTGTGGGAGAAGTGGGCTTTCATCGCCGCTGCCGGTGTCATCACCTGCCTGTTCCGCGGCACCATCGGCGACATCCTCGCCGCCGGAGGCGAAGCGCAGATCCTCCAGGCAATCGCCGAGTGCGAGCAGATCGCGGAAGCTACCGGCCACCGGGTGAGCGAGGCTGGGCACGCGCAGTCCCTGGGGCTGCTCACCGAGTCAGGGTCCGCGTTCACGTCCTCGCTCTACCGCGACCTCCAGCACGGCGACCCCGTCGAAGCCGAGCACATCATCGGCGACCTCGCCACACGCGCAGCAGCCCTCGAAGCCCCTGCACCGCTGCTGAATGCAGCGCTGCTTCAGCTGCGCACCCACCATCAGGCCCTCATCGGGGCGACGGGAACCTCATCATGAACAACGGCATAGTCGATTCCTCGCTCGCCACCATCGGAGACACTCCCATGGTGCGCTTGCAGCGCATCGTCCCGGACGGTGCCGCGCAGGTGATCGTGAAGCTCGAAGCAGGAAATCCCACTGGGAGCTACAAGGACCGAATGGCGCTGGCGATCATCGAAGAGGCGGAACATCGAGGAGACCTCAAACCCGGTCAGCGCGTCGTGGAGTACTCAGGCGGCAGCACCGGCTCCTCGCTTGCCTACGTCTGTGCCGTCAAGGGATACCCGTGCACCATCATCAGCTCGGACACGTTCTCCGAGGAGAAGATCCGGACCATGCGTGCTTTCGGCGCAGACGTGGTGCTCGTGCCGAGCAACGGCGGCTTGATCACCCCCGACCTGTTCGACCGGATGCGCGATGTCCTGGACGGCATCGTCGAGACGGAGGGCGCGTATTGGACGGATCAGTTCCACAACACGGACGCGCTGATCGGGCACGACGCTCTCGGCCAGGAGATGCTCCGTCAGACCGAGAGAAGCGGGATCGTCATCGACGCCTTCTGCGCAGCCGTCGGCACTGCAGGAATGCTCGCGGGAGTATCCCGAACCCTGAAGGCTGCGCTTCCCGACGTCGTCGTCACGGCCCTTGAGCCGACGACCTCGCCCATGCTCAGCGCGGGGCATGCAGGCCCGCACCATGTCGAGGGCATCGCAACCGGCATCGTGCCGTCCTTGCTGCCCGCGGATTTGTATGACCGCGTCCTCACGGTCGATGAAGCAGTAGCGAGGGAACTGGCAGCGCCGCTGACCCGTGAAGAAGGCATCTTCGCCGGCACCTCCAGTGCTTTCAACATCGCGGGCGCTCTGCGTATCGCCCAGGAGCTCGGGCCTGGGCACACTGTCGCGACGGTAGCCTGCGACAGCGGTCTCAAGTACCTCGCAGGCGACCTCTACCGCACCTGAAACCAGGACAATGCTGCCTGTGGGCCTACCTCCGCATACGCTCCAGGTGCCCAAGCCGCTGCTGAACGCCGCGCTACTCCAGCTGCGCACGCACCACCAGACCGCAACTCGTCAACGGCGCAAAGGTTAAAGCGCAAAACGAAACTCAACGACGTCGCCGTCGACCATGATGCAGTCCTGCCTTGAGAACGTCAAAGTCCTTCGGAATTCGTCGCCTACTCGTCGCGGCGCACATATTCAGCACAGACGTCGACGATCCGAATGGCCGCATCGATGGCTTCAGCCACGTCTTGGCTCGTCGCTGTCGGCCGATCGTCGTCTGGATATTCTGTCGCGTTGCGCACTTGTCGCATCCATTCGAACTCGCCCAAGGCACTGTCTTTGACCAAACCTGCTGCCGCGATC
The DNA here is from genome assembly GCF_900105045.1 of Brevibacterium picturae. GTDB lineage: Bacteria > Actinomycetota > Actinomycetes > Actinomycetales > Brevibacteriaceae > Brevibacterium > Brevibacterium picturae. The sequence goes on from NZ_LT629739.1 coordinate 251,366, forward strand.
CCCGTGTTGCGATGAGCTCCGCCGACAGGTCGGACACGAAGCCCTTCAGCAGCAAGAACCGCGACGAGCGCTTTGCGCGCACCATCGTACGCCGCCGTGAACGCCATCGCGTGATCGTCTGTATCAGCAAGCAGCGCAGCCGTTCGGACATGACGCTCACTGGTTTCGACCACGGCCAGCGCATGCTCGCGATTCTTCTCTACTCGCTCCAGTCTCCGGTTCGCGAGCATTTGATCGACGATGTCAGTCAACGATCTCGCCGGACCTCACATCGACGAGCGGGCGCGAACGAATTGTCGAGAGGAAAGGCGACGACTCTTCCGAATCCCAGTCGACCGGCGCTATGCGCGTGACGTTGACCGGAAGGTCTAGTTGGTCACCTGCCTCCGCGGCCAGTTCCGTGAGCACCCTCCGTGGTGCGTCGCCAACGACAAGGACGTCTAAGTCGTTGGGAAACGCGCCGCTCTCTCCGGACCGTCTCGCGGCCCAGGATCCATAGATGAGCAGCTTCTCCACCCCGTCGACCCCTTCAAAGAGCTCACGCAATACCGGCACAGGACCGTAGGTCGCAGCGATCAGATCTCGCATCAAAGCGAACAATGGGTGGTCGGCATTCGCACTCACGAGACGGTTTCGCCCCTCGTACCGGTCACAAAGCACGGCCGATTCGACCAATCGCCCGACTTCGCGATGGACGACCGGACCGCTCGTATCTGTCCGCCGCCCAAGCTCGGCCAGCGTAAACTCCCGATCGGGGTGTCCGAGAGTCTCAGCCAGAATCGCCCCAACTGCATCCGAGCGCACGAAAGGCGTCAGCTGCGCTGCCATGTTCTTCATAGAACACGAAGATATCTTCCGGTTATAGGAAGAGTCAAGAGTATGGGCCTCAGACGTTGAAGCGGAACTCCACCACGTCACCATCAACCATCACGTACTCCTTGCCTTCCATCCGGACCTTTCCGGCGGACTTGGCTGCGGCCATGGACCCGTTGACGTCGAGGTCACCGAACGAGACGACTTCAGCCTTGATAAAGCCCTTCTGGAAGTCGGTGTGGATGACCCCGGCCGCCTCAGGAGCCGTTGCACCCTTCGGGATCGTCCAGGCACGTGCTTCCTTGGGGCCAGCGGTCAGATAGGTCTGCAGGCCCAGGGTGTCGAATCCGACCCGTGCCAACTGGTCGAGCCCCGCCTCTTCCTGGCCGGTGGATTCCAGCATCTCGCGGGCTTCCTCTTCGTCGAGCTCGGCGAGCTCCGCCTCGAACTTGGCGTCGAGGAAGATCGCTTCCACGGGAGCCACCAAGGCACGCATCTCTGCCTTCTTCTCCTCATCGGCAAGCACATCATCGTCGACATTGAAGACGTAGAGGAAGGGCTTGACGGTCATCAGCTGCAGTTCACGCAGCTCGGTGACGTCGAAGTTGTCAGACTGCATGGCCTGGTAGAGAGTCTTACCGCTCTCAAGGATCTCGACGGCGGCATCGATCGCAGTCAGCTGATCTGCCGGTGCCCGCTTGCCCTTCACTTCCTTTTCGATCCTGGGCCGCGCCTTCTCCAAAGTCTGCAGGTCCGCGAGAATCAACTCGGTGTTGATCGTGTCGATGTCGTCGGCGGGGCTGATCTTGCCCTCAACGTGGACGACATCGTCATCGACGAATCCTCGAATGACCTGGCAGATGGCCTCGGCCTCACGAATGTTGGCCAGGAACTGGTTACCCAACCCTTCGCCTTCGGACGCGCCGCGAACGATTCCGGCAATATCGACGAAGTCGACAGTTGCGTTGAGGATGCGTTCGGAGGTGAACATCCCTGCCAGCCGGGTGAGTCGCGCGTCGGGCAACGGCACCACGCCGACATTCGGTTCGATCGTCGCGAACGGGTAGTTCGCCGCGAGAACTTGATTCTTGGTCAATGCATTAAACATGGTCGACTTGCCGACATTGGGCAGTCCCACGATTCCGATAGTTAGAGCCACGGTAGGCAAGTCTATCCCGCCGCCGAGGTGCGGGTCGAAATCTCGTGTCAGTACCGTCTGTCACTCTTGAGTCATGAATGCTTTCCCCGCCACTGGACTTGTCGTCGCCTTCATTCTGGCGATCATCATCGGCGCCGCTCTCGGCTTCCTCCTCGGGCGTGCGCTCACACGTTCCCGTTATATCGAGCGACTCACGCGTGCAGAGACCATGTCTCGGATCCTCACCGATAGGACGGAGGATCTGGAGGCCGATGCACAGATGGCTGGTGAGATCACCGCCGCCATCGGGCCCCTGGCTGCGAGCGTCAACCACCTGCAGGAGAACCTTCAGGCTCAGGACCGCACACAGCTCGAACAGATCACCCGGCTCAATACGCAGATCGGGCACCTCAGCCAACAGAATCTCCGCCTGCAGGAGTCAACGGGTTCTCTGGCCAGTGCACTGACCTCGACGGCTCAGCGTGGCGATTGGGGTGAGGTCCAGTTGCGGCGCATCGTCGAATACGCGGGCCTCCTCCCCCATGTGGACTTCGAAACCCAAGTCAGCAGTTTGCGGGACGGCAAGAGGCACAGGCCCGATATGACCGTCAATCTACCCGGCGGCGGAACGATCATCATCGATGCCAAAACGCCGCTGTCGGCGCGAATGGCTGATTCTGATTCCAACGACGAGGACCATGCTCGCGCGTTGTTGCGTCACATCGACTCTCTGGCGTCCAAAGAGTATTGGAAATCCTTCGACACCGCACCGGACTTCGTCGTCTGCTTCGTCCCAACGGACGGGCTGCTGTCCTCGGCGGCATCCACCTATCCGAAGATGATCGATCATGCCCTCGGCAAGAACGTCGTACTCGCCTCCCCCGCCACGCTACTGGTCCTACTCAAAACTGTGGCACTGAATTGGCGGCAAGCAGATATGAGCACATCTGCGGCCGAGGTGCTCAAACTCGGCACCGAACTCTACGAACGCATCGGCACTCTGGTCACACACGTGACACGGATGGGCTCAAGTCTCGACCGGTCGGTCGAGGACTACAACCGCTTCGTCTCGTCGTTGGAATCGCGATTCCTCGTCACAGCCCGGAAATTCCCTTCAACGGGAATCGCCACGACCGAACTCGACACAGTTGCAGAGCTTGACTCACGTAGCCGCGGAGTCAGCGCTGAAGAACTCACCCGGCCGCGTTCCTCAGGCCAGGATCCCTTCACGACACCAGACAGACATGATCTGCGCGGTCGCCGCACGGGCACCGACTAGTGAAGGCCCCGGTCAGATCAGGTCGTGATCCCGGTCAGCGCCATCGCGCTTATTCGAGGTCTTCTTGCCTGCGGCCTTAAGATCCTTGCGCAGTTCACGAGGCAAGGAGAACATGATGTCTTCCTCCGCCGTGACGATTTCCTCGACCGAACCGAAGCCGTACTCGCCCAACAGCTCCAGAAGGTCCTGGACCAGCCCCTCTGGCACGCTGGCTCCTGAGGTCACGCCGACAGACGCGACGTCATGGAACCAAGTTTCGTCGACCTCACGCGCGAAATCGACCCGACGAGCGTCCTTAGCTCCGTGCTCCAGAGCAACTTCGACAAGACGCACGGAATTCGATGAGTTGGCCGAGCCGACGACCAGAACCAGATCGGACTGCGGTGCGATCTTCTTCACTGCCACCTGCCGGTTCGACGTGGCGTAGCAAATGTCATCGCTTGGAGGGTCCTGCAAGTGTGGGAAACGTGCGCGCAGGATATCGACCGTGGCCATCGTTTCGTCGACACTCAACGTCGTCTGTGAAAGCCAGACCAGGCTCTCGGCCTCGTCGACTTCGACGGCCCTCGCTTCTTCCGGGTTCTGGATCAGTGTGATGTCATCGGGCGCTTCACCCATCGTGCCTTCGACCTCTTCGTGACCGGCGTGGCCGACAAGGAGGATGTGGTAACCGTCCCGGGCGAAGCGAACGGCTTCGCGGTGGACCTTCGTCACCAAGGGACAGGTGGCATCGATTGTGTCGAGCTCACGTGCGGCCGCCTCGGCGTGGACTGCAGGCGAGACACCGTGTGCGGAGAACACGAGTCGAGCACCTTCGGGAACTTCGTCGGTCTCATTGACGAAGATGGCACCGCGTTCGGCCAGGGTGTCGACCACATGCCTGTTGTGCACAATCTCCTTGCGCACATAGACGGGAGCACCATAGTGCTCGAGTGCGCGCTCGACAGCGATCACTGCGCGGTCAACGCCAGCGCAGTATCCGCGCGGGGCGGCCAGAAGCACCTTCTGGTCAGCGCCTTCAGGCGTCCGGATATCCTCCGGAGCAAGACGTTTGCGCGGAATGGTGGGCATGGGTACAGATACGGCAGTCACAAGCACAGTTTAGGCCGAGGACCTGAACAACGGCTACAAAGGTGAAGCAATCCACATCGCAGCCAAGCAATCACACCCCGGCCGCTCACGTTCCTGTGCGGCAATGATTCGTCATGTCACCACCGTTCGTTAGGGTGGTGGATTGGAAGGGGAGACAACATGGCGCAACGAATTTCCGGCACGCCCGGGACCCTCGGCGAATCGGTCGACGGTCAGGAGCTGGCCCCGACAGCAGGCGAGACGACGGCGGAGAACCCGTGGCCCCTGAGTCTGCTCTCAAGCAAGATGAAGTCCTATATCGATCGCATGTCGAGCGTGTGGATCGAGGGACAGGTCGTCGAGCTCAACCACCGCGGCAAGGCCAGCTATCTGACGCTGCGCGACACCGATGTCGAGATGTCACTGCCCGTGCAGATCTGGAAGAACGTCCTCGAACGCACCGGCGCACCGCTGTCCGAAGGCAGCCATGTCGTCGCCAATCTCAAGGCCGACTTCTGGACGAAGACCGGTCGTCTGACCATGCGGGCCAATGACATCCGCGCCGTGGGACTCGGCGAACTCCTGGCCAGGCTGGAACGGTTGAAGAAGCAGCTCGGCGCAGAGGGCCTGTTCGATCCGAATCGGAAGCTGCGTCTGCCCTTCCTGCCCAATCGGATCGGTCTCATCACCGGCAGGGACTCAGATGCGCAGAAGGACGTCGTTCGCAATGTCCACCTACGCTGGCCCGCCGCCGAATTCGAAATCCGCAACTGCGCCGTCCAGGGACCCGACGCCGTGCCCGGCGTGATGAAGAACCTGACCGAACTCGATGCCGATCCGCAGATCGACATCATCATCATCGCTCGCGGCGGTGGAAGCATGGAGGATCTGCTCCCGTTCTCCAACGAAGCACTCGTCCGTGCTGTGTCCAATGCGAACACTCCCGTGGTATCGGCAATCGGTCACGAAGCCGATCGTCCGATCCTCGATGAAGTCGCCGACATGCGCGCGTCGACGCCCACTGATGCGGCCAAGCGCATCGTCCCCGACGTGGCCGAAGAGTCCATGAACCTGCTGCGCGCTCGGGCCGAGCTCGAGGCCGCCGTCAATCGGATCATCGACCGGGAGCAGGAGATGCTCACCGCAGTCCGATCACGTCCGGTCCTTGCGGAGCCCCAGACCCTGGTGGCTGCTCACGAAGAGCAGCTGCGCTTAATTCGGCGACGCAGTCTCCAAGCAACCACGACACACATCATGCAGGGACAGACCGAGATCAATCATCTGCGCTCACAGGCACGATCCTTGTCACCGCTGCGGACCCTCGAACGCGGCTACGCCGTCGTCCAAAGCGATGACGGTCAAGCCATCAGGGACTCGGCTGAGGTCAGCACCGGCGCCAGCGTCCACGTCCGTGTCGCTCGCGGACGCTTCGATGCCGAGGTAACAGCGGTGCAGGAGAGCACAGATGACAACCGAGCACCCGAGCAATAGCAACAACCGGCCTAAGACCACTCGAGCAATCACACGAAGGACGCAATCATGACAGAACCAGCAACTGCGCAGAACCAGGCCGACATCAGCTCCCTCAGCTACGAGCAGGCTCGTGAAGAACTCGTCGGAATCGTCAAACGGCTCGAAGCCGGCAACCTGCCCCTGGAAGAGTCCCTGAGCATGTGGGAACGCGGCGAAGCCCTGGCCGACCGCTGTCAGGGGTGGCTCGACGGGGCGCGGGAACGTCTCGACAAAGCGCGGGAAGAGTCTTCAGACGACGAGGGCTGAGCCTCATTACAGCTGTTCGGCGACCTGCTGTGCGAAGGAGTCGATGGTCTCGGGAGTAGCGATTGCGGTGATGACGACGAAGGTGTCGCCCTTGCCCGTGACCCAGTATTCCTTGGCGTCCTCGGTCCGATAGATCTGAAAATCGGAGCCTCCGACGGTCACCGTCTCAGCGGCAACCGCGTCGTCGACTTGGTTCTCAGCCCAGTTCTCGGTGGCCTTGGCCTGATCGATGCTGATCCATTGCCGATCTGTGCCGACGAAGGACACATACCAGGAGACGTAATCGGAATCACCCATGCGGTCCAGGCTCGCCTCGTTCGACGTCCACCCACTTGGGATTTCAGGCACGACGAGGTCGAAGTCGGCGCTGTCCTGAGACTGTTCCGCGATCGTCTGGTAGTCGACCACTCGTTTGGAGTCGACCTCTGGTTGCGGTGCCATCAGCAGAACCACGGCGACGACGGCCAGGCAGGCCAGGATAGCGATGATCATGTTGACCCAGTTCGAGTTCTTCCGCAGGAAGCGCATCTCTTCTCTGGACCCCGGGAGCATCACTCCGGACTCGTCAGTCATTGGCACTCCCCCAGGACCGGCATCCGTGCGTGTCACAGGCGCCTGATTTCCCACAACGTTGGTATCGGATTGGGCATTCACATCGCCATTGTCCTCGCCGTTGCCTCCCAGGGCCAATCCTGAGCGAGCAATCACGTCGACCGACACAGTGATGACGCGAATTCGTCCCGATGTCGGAGCCGAACGTGCGGGGTGGCACAATTGGACTCATGAGTGACTCCAATGAATCTGCTGACGTGAAATCTCATCATGACCGAGGCCGAGTGGATGCCGAGGCTCCTCCCGTTGCTGTGACGGATGCCTGGTCCCAGAAAGCTCAGGTCGGAGCCGACGCTCCCGACCGCAACCTCGCCCTCGAACTCGTCAGAGTCACCGAGGCGGCCGCTATTGCTGCTGCACCCTGGGTCGGTCGCGGTGACAAGATCGCTGCCGACGGTGCCGCTGTCGCGGCGATGCGCAACGTCATCTCCACTGTCCGCATGGCCGGACGAGTCGTCATCGGCGAGGGAGAGAAGGACGAAGCGCCCATGCTCTTCAACGGTGAGCAGGTCGGCGATGGCGAAGGCGCTCACTGTGATGTGGCTGTCGACCCGATCGACGGCACCCGTCTGACTGCTCTCGGAATGCCCAACGCCATTTCGGTCATGGCAGTCACCGAGGACGGCGCCATGTACGACCCGTCGGCAGTCTTCTACATGGAGAAGCTCGTCACGGGCCCCGCTGCCGCCGACGCCGTCGACCTGCGCCTGCCGGTGGCAGAGAACATCCGCCGTGTCGCCAAGGGCAAAGGCACCAACGATCCCGCTTCTGTGACCGTGATGATCCTCGATCGTCCGCGTCACCAGAAGATGATCGATGAGATCCGCGCCGCAGGAGCACGCATCCAGCTCATCACCGACGGTGATGTCGCAGGCGCCATTGCCGCCTGCCGCCCCGGGACCGGTGTCGACATGCTGATGGGAATCGGCGGCACCCCCGAAGGCATCATCACCGCCTGCGCAATCAAGGCGCTGGGCGGAGTCATCCAGGGCCGTCTGTGGCCACAGGACGATTCTGAGCGTGAGGCCGCGGCCGCAGCCGGACTCGACATCGACCAGGTGCTCAATACCGATGACCTCGTCACCGGTGACAACAGCTACTTCGTGGCAACCGGCATCACCAATGGTGATCTGCTCGACGGAGTGAAGTTCGACGGCGGACACGTCACCACTCACTCACTGGTCATGCGTTCCAAGTCCGGGACTGTGCGTTCGGTCTTCGCCGAGCACCAGGCGGCAAAGACCCACTCATATGTGGAGGCTGCCGAGGAGGCGGCCCGCCGGGGACTCATCTGAAGCTCGGTCCCGATAACCACCAGATCACTGTCGACGCGGACTCCACCGATTCGACCCCCTGGCCGCACAACCCGGAAGAAGGTATTGGCTGATGCCGAACGAAGCTTGGAAACGTCTGCTCGAAGGCAATCATCGATTCGTCGATGACGTTCCACAGCACCCTAACCAGGACACTGCCCGTCGTGAAGCGCTGTCGGACAACCAGAAGCCGTTCGTCACCCTTTTCGGCTGCTCCGACTCACGGGTTGCTGCCGAAATGATCTTCGACGTGGGCCTCGGCGACATGTTCGTCGTCCGCAATGCGGGACAGGTCGTCGATCCGGTTACCCTCGGCTCATTGGAATACGGGGTCGAGATGCTCGGCACTCCGCTGCTGGTCGTGCTCGGCCACGACAGCTGCGGTGCCGTGACAGCGGCGTATGACTCCTACGACTCCGGCGAGACTCCCCCCGGTTTCATCTCCGATGTCGTGGCCCGGATTCTGCCCACCGTGGCCAGGGCGCGCAAGAACAACCGCACGACCGTCAACGAGACAGTCGCGCAGAACACCATGGACACAGTCGAGAAGATCATGCAGCTCTCAGCGATCATCTCCCGTGCCGTCGACAAGGGGCGCCTCATCATCGTCGGTCTGACCTACCAGCTGCATGACGGCCAGACCACGGTCGTCGCACAGCATGGCGGCGACGAGGACGCGGTCTCCACCTTCGCCTCCTGACCCGCCGGCCGCATCTGCGGCCGGCCCCCGTACAGCCCAGACACCATGTCGGAAAGGACAACTATGAGCGAAGAATTTCGCATCGAACACGACACCATGGGAGAAGTGAAGGTTCCCAAAGATGCTCTCTACAGCGCACAGACACAGCGCGCCGTGCAGAACTTCCCGATCTCGGGCAAGACCCTGGAATCGGCTCACATCGCCGCTTTGGCTCAGGTGAAGAAGGCAGCTGCGAAGGCCAACCTCGAGCTCGGGGTACTCGACGCTGACCGGGCCGACGCCATCCAGAACGCCGCCGATGCCGTCATCGCTGGCGACTACGATGCGCATTTCCCCATCGACGTGTTCCAGACCGGTTCGGGGACCTCCTCGAACATGAACACCAACGAGGTCCTCGCCTCGCTGGCGACCACAGCGCTGGAATCCCAGGGCATCGACGTTCACCCCAATGACCACGTCAATGCCTCACAGTCGTCGAACGACGTGTTCCCCACCTCGGTGCACCTCGCCGTGACCAAGGCCCTGGTCAACACGCTGGTCCCGGCCATGGAAACACTGGCTGTCTCGCTGGAGAAGAAGGCGAAGGAATTCGCCTCCATCGTCAAGTCCGGCCGCACCCACCTCATGGACGCCACCCCGGTGACCCTGGGCCAGGAATTCGGCGGATACGCCGCCCAGGTCCGCTACGGCATCGAACGCATCCAGGCCTCGCTGCCCCGCGTGGCTGAGGTCCCGCAGGGCGGAACCGCCGTGGGCACCGGCATCAACACCCCCGACGGCTTCTCCGTCCGCGTCGTCGAGATCCTCGCCGAGGAGACCGGACTTCCCATCACGGAAGCACGCAATCACTTCGAGGCCCAGGCCAACCGCGACGGTCTCATCGAGGCCTCCGGACAGCTGCGCACGATCGCCTACGGCTACATGAAGATCTGCAACGATCTTCGGTGGATGGGATCGGGACCGAACACCGGCCTCGGCGAAATCGCCATCCCCGACCTGCAGCCCGGATCCTCGATCATGCCGGGCAAGGTCAACCCCGTCATCTGCGAGGCCACTATCCAGGTCGCCGCGCAGGTCATCGGCAATGACACGACAGTGGCCCTGTCCTCGACCAATGGCGCCTTCGAGCTCAACGTCGGCATCCCCGTGATGGCGTCGAACCTGCTCGAATCCATTCGTCTGCTCGCGAATTCCTCGACGGTCATGGCCGAGAAGATGATCGACGGGCTGGCAGCCAATGAGGAGCGTGCCCGCTTCCTCGCCGAGGCGAGCCCCTCCATCGTGACTCCGCTGAACAAGGTCATCGGCTACGAATCGGCGGCGAAGATCGCCAAGCACGCTGTGGCCAACAAGATGACCGTGAAGGAAGCCACGATCGACCTCGGCTTCGTCTCCGACGGCTCCATCACCGAGGCCGACCTCGACAAGGCACTCGACGTCACCACGATGATCGGCAGCTACAAGTAAGTCCAGACCACATGCATTGGGCCCGGTCACAGGAATCACATCCTGTGACCGGGCCCAATGCATTCAACTCATCGAGTCATCGAGCGTGGACCGGATCGGCCTCGCCCCGCGACGTGGCGGTCGAGGGCAGACGCCGGAGCGGTTCCGGGCTCTCCGCGGTGCCTAACTCCGGAAGGGGTCGAACTCCTCGAGAACATCGGTGACCAGGGCTGCGATCTCGGAGCGCTCCGATCTGGTCAGCGTGACATGGGCGAAGAGATCGTGGCCCTTGAGCTTCTCGATCACCGCCGCCACACCGTCATGCCGACCTACCCGCAGATTGTCTCGCTGAGCCACATCGTGGGTGAGCACCACCTTCGAATTCATGCCGATGCGGGAGAGCACGGTCAGGAGCACATTGCGCTCCAGTGACTGAGCCTCGTCGACGATGACAAACGCATCGTGCAGTGACCGGCCGCGGATGTGAGTCAGCGGCAGCACCTCGAGCAGATCGCGGTTCATCACCTCTTCGATGACGTTCTTGCTGACCAAGGCGCCGAGGGTATCGAAGACTGCTTCGGCCCACGGGTTCATCTTCTCGCCCTCGCTGCCGGGCAGGAAGCCCAGGTTCTGCCCGCCGACGGCGTAGATCGGTCGGAAGACCATGATCTTCGAATGCTTGTTCTCCTCGAGCACCTTCTGCAACCCTGCCATGAGGGCGAGTGCGGACTTCCCCGTTCCGGCTCGGCCTCCCAAGGACACGATTCCCAGCGCATCGTCGAGGAGCATGTCGATCGCCACTCGCTGCTCAGCCGACCGGCCGTGGACTCCGAAGATGTCACGATCACCGCGCACCAGCGACACTCGTTTGCCCTTTCGAACACGACCGAGTGCGGAACCGCGCGGAGAAGTGATGACGACTCCGGTGTTGACGACCTCGTCGGCGACCGCTTCGGTAGTGGCCCACCCCTCTTCGTAGAACTGCGACATCTCGTTCTCGTCCAATGACAGCTCGCTCATGCCGGTGAACCCGGAGTCGGTGGCAAGTTCCGCCAGATACTCCTCGGCCTGCAGACCGAGTGCCGAGGCCTTCACACGCATCGGCACATCCTTGGTCACGACCACCACGTTCTGTCCTTCCGCGGCGAGATTGCGGGCCACAGCGAGGATGCGAGTGTCATTCTCCCCACGGTCGAAACCGATCGGCATCGACGAGGCATCGACGTGGTTGAGCTCGACCCGCAATGTTCCGCCGGCATCGCCGACCGGAATCGGCTCGTCGAGGCGGTCATAGTCGGACCGGAAGTCGTCGAGGATGTGCAGTGCCTTGCGGGCGGTGAAGCCGAGTTCGGGATGATTGCGTTTGGCTTCCAACTCGGACACGACGACCAGCGGAATGACGAGGTGATGTTCTGCGAATCTCAACAGGGCACCCGGGTCGGAGAGCAGCACCGAGGTGTCGAGAACGTAAGTGTGGACATGTGCGGTCATGAGGACCCCTGTGGCGTGAGTACCGCCGAGATCCGAGTCTTGACATCCCCCGATCTCGGGTTGGTGTCGACCAACTACTGCCAACCTATCCTCGAATCGGTGCCGACTGAGTAACGGCACGCGTGTTCGGGAGAGTCGTGGGCGTGAACATCGCATGAACCGCGGTGAGGCCGGGACTTATTTCCCGAAGCGACGCTGGCGCAGGCCGTAGTCGCGGACGGCGCGCAGGAAGTCGGTGCGCCGGAAGTCGGGCCAGTACGCTTCGCAGAAATAGAACTCCGAGTAGGCGCTCTGCCACATGAGGAATCCGGACAGGCGCTGCTCGCCGGAGGAGCGGATGATGAGGTCGGGGTCCGGTTGGCCTTTGGTGTAGAGATGTTCGCTGATCTGCTGCGGCGAGAGTTCGGAGATGATCGTCTCCAGGTCGGTGCCCTCGTCGGTGCGCAGGCGCAGCAGTGACTTCACCGCGTTGACGATCTCCTGCCGCCCGCCGTAGCCGACGGCGACGTTGACCCGCATCTGACAGTCCCCCGCCGAGGTGGCCGCCTCCAAGCGTGCCCGCAGGCCCGGTGGCAGGATCTCCAGGTCACCGACCAACTGCACCCGCACGCCTTTGAGGGCTGCGATCTTCTCGACCAGGTCGGAGATGATCTCGATGAGGACCTCGACCTCCTCGGCGGACCTGGCAAGGTTCTCCTTGGACAGCACGTAGAGGGTGACGATATCGACGTCGATCTCATCGCACCAGCCGAGGAATTCGACGATCTTCTCGGCTCCGGCTCGGTGCCCGTCTGCGGTGGTGGCACCGAACTCCTTCGCCCAGCGCCTGTTGCCGTCGGTGATGACACCCACGTGCCGCGGCACCGGCACCGACCTGTCGAGCTCGCGCAGGAGCCGCCGCTCATAGAGACGGTAGAGCAGGCTCACCGGTCGCGCCACACTGTCCTCTTTCACACTCGATTTCCGGTCGGTTCGACCACCATACACAGTACTATCTCGAACAGCTTCGCGTCGGCGGCGGCTCCCCGAACCTGGTACTGAACGATCCCTCAGCTGAAGTCGATATCCTGGAACCATGAATGCATCAGTCACTGAACCATCCTCACCTGGCCCCGAAGGCCAGCGGCCCGAACGTCAGCGGTCCGAAGATCAGAGGTCAGTCGACTCCACGCCCTCAGCGGAGTCCCGCGCCGGCTACCCTGTGCATATCGCCCGCAGACGCTCGGCTCTGCGCCGAGAGTTGGGCAAACTGGCGGGCCAGGTCAAACCCAAACTGCGTGGTTGGTTCCACGCCGCAGCCTTTCCCGTGGCGATGCTCGGGGGCTTGGCGCTGGTCATCATCTCCCCCACAATCGAGTCCCGGATCGCCGCAGCGATCTTCGCCATCACCGGGATGCTGCTCTTCGGGACCTCTGCCGTCTATCACCGGGGACGGTGGCGCACTCGAGCCCGACTGATCCTGCGCCGGCTCGACCACGCAAACATCTTCCTCATCACTGCCGGGACGTATACGCCTCTGGCGGTGCTGACCCTGCGGACTGACCAGACGATTCTGCTCCTGTCCGTCCTGTGGGGCGCGGCGATTCTGGGAGCCGCCTTCAGGACCATCTTCACCACCGCGCCGAGGTGGCTCTTCGTTCCCATCTATGTGGGCTTCGGGGTCGCAGGAGTCGGCTATATTCCCCAGATCTGGGCGAGCAATCCTGCGGTGGGCATCCTCGTCGTTGCGGGCGGAGTCTGCTATATCGTCGGGGCCGTGATCTATGGAATCAAGAAGCCGAACCCCTCACCGAAGTGGCTCGGCTTCCATGAGATCTTCCACATCCTGACCATCGCAGGCTACGGCTGCCATCTCGCGGCCCTTCTCGTCGCCGCGGTAGCCGCCTACTAGATTTCCTGCGGATCAGTCCTGCCGCCGTGCGGGATCGGTCTGAGCCTGATCTGTGTACTCCGGGTCAGCCTCAGGCAGCTCGACCTCGGACCGGTCAGCCTCAGGCGGGTCGGCCTGCCCAGGTTCCGTCTCTGCTGGTTCCGTCTGCTCTTCAGGCTCCGCAGCTGACTTCGGCGCAGCCTCCCCGGACAGCTTCGACTGGTTGGGCACCGCGTATTTGCGCATCGGGATCGGATACGCATCATCGGCATGTGCGCGGGCGCGCACGCGGCGAACGCGTCTGAGGGCATCACGGATGAGGAAGATCACCAAGATGACGATGACCAGTGTTGCCACGAAGCCGATCGTGCCGGGAGTCACCAGTTCCGGATCAGGGCCTTCGTTGGGGTTCGCGGTCTGTGCTGTGGCCAGAATCATGCGCTCTCACCTGTCGCTTCGTCGTCATCATCGATCGGTGAGGCGGGCAGCATGCCCTCTGCGGGCACCTTGCGGCCATCATCCATGGTCACGGAGGCGAAGAGGTCGGTCTCTTGGAAATCAACGCCGGGAGTCAGAGCTGTGCGACCAGTATTGTCGATGGCCAGCTCGAACTCCTCCGTCGGCCAGTATGTCCGCGCCGCTTTGCGTGACGCGGAGAAGAATCCGCCCTCCGGGTCGATCTGTGTGGCATGAGACAGAAGTGCACGATCACGTGAGGGGAAGAACTCCGCGCAGTCAATCGTCGTGCTCAGCCAGTTGACCCGTTGGGCATCGCGCTTCTTGAAGTCTTCGATGTGGTCGGCGAAGGGAGACTCGAGACCGGCTTCGGTCATCTTCTCGTGGATGGTCACCCACTTCTTCGCAGACAGATCTTGGTTGAAGTAGACTTTCTCAACCTGCCAGGCCTCGCCGAGTTCCGGGTTCTGCTCCGGGTCCGCGGCGGCGGCGACCGACGCCATCGTCACAGCATGGTTCTTGATGTGGTCGGGGTGCGGGTAACCGCCCAGCTCGTCGTAGGTCGTCACGACCTGTGGGCGGAAGCTGCGGATGATGTGGACCAGGGGCAGCATGGCCACCTCGTCGGGGACACGGTAGAAGCAGCCGGGAGGAGTCTGGTTGTCGAAGTCACCGTCGGGCAATCCGGAGTCGACGTGCCCGACCCACACGTGTTCAGCACCCAAGGCAGCTGCGGCTGAGGCCATCTCTTCGCGACGCAGGCCTGCGATGTCGCGTGTGGCCTTCGGGCTCTGCAGCAGTGCAGGGTTGAGGATGTCTCCGGCTTCACCGCCGGTCATACTGGCGATGAGGACTCGCGCTCCCAGCGAGGCGTACTTCGCACTCGTGGCCGCACCTTTCGAGGATTCGTCGTCAGGATGAGCATGCACCGTCAGCAGACGCAGTCCATGGTACGGAAGCGAAGTCATGTTTCGTATGTCCCTTTCGATTCAGCCTGGTGACGTTCCGTTTCCTGCACGATGGCTGAAATGATCGCAGGAGACGGATCGACTACTCTAGGTTAGTGCGCAATGTTCGTAGATGAGGAATTCAATGACTGAGGTAACAGTGGAACAACCACTGCATGACGATCGCTACGGCCGTGTCCGCGAGCCCAAACGTCGCCTGGGAAAGACGGCCAAGATCATCGCCGTCGTCATCGTCTCTGCCCTGGTCATCGCGATTGCGTTCGTGGCGTTCCGCCCACAGACGACTCCCACGACTCCCAAGACGCTTGGCTATTCAGTTGTCGACTCTTCGTCAACACAGGTCTCGGTGGCAATATTTCCTGATCAGGATCGGGATGTGCACTGCATTGTTCAGGCGACGAACGAATACGAGGCCGTCGTCGGATTTACCGAGGTCGCTATCCCGGCCGATCCCAACGCCGACCCCAACTCCCCCAGGCAGATGGACATCGATCTGGCCACGACCCAAATCGCCGCGTCCGGTCACGCCGACGCCTGCTGGTTCGAGTAGCACCGCTGGCTGCGCTTCTCCTCCAGCACGCCCCCGCCGCCCGCAACATACGAGCTCACAGTTCACAACAGGTGTCAGTGCGCGTGACGGAGATCATCGTTTTCGCGTGCAGATGCGTTAGACTGTAGTTTCATTCAACATCCGGGCGTACCCAACGCCCGGTTTTTCGTTGCCTGACGCGCCTGTCAGTGCACCGAACCGAAGAAGGAGAAGTCATGACTGAGGATGTCACCCAGGAAGAAACATGGTTGACTCAGGAAGCCTACGACCGTCTGTCGCAGGAACTTGAACACCTCTCCGGACCGGGACGGGCAGAGATTGCTGAGAAGATCGAAGCCGCCCGCGACGAGGGTGACTTGAAGGAGAACGGCGGCTACCACGCGGCGCGTGAGGAACAGGGCAAGCAGGAGGCACGCATTCGCCAGCTCGAACTGCTCCTGCAGTCCGCGAAGGTCGGTTCCAGCGACAGCGATGGCAAAACCGTGTCCCCCGGCTCCGTAGTTACCGCGGATGTCGCAGGAAACGAAATGCGGTTCCTGCTGGGCAGCCGTGAGATCGCCGGCGATTCCGATATCGACGTGTTTTCGGAGAAATCCCCACTGGGCGCCGCAGTGCTCGGTGTCGCCGTCGGAGGAAAGACCAACTACGAAGCCCCCAACGGCAAGGAGATCAAGGTCGAGGTCAAGGACATCGAACCTTTCTCCGGCTGATCGACCACCCGGCGACCGGGAAACAGCCAAAGAGCAGTGGGCGAGTGATGATCACCCGCCCACTGCTCTATTCACATTGTCACTGTTTGACTCAAGGCAGTTGACCCACAGAAGGCAGGTCACTCACTGCCTGACTCAAGTGCCGTGAGTCATTCAGTTCGACTGCCGCCCTCGGGTGAGTGCCCCTCGGACTTCTCGACTGCCGCCTCGTGGATCGCGGTATCGAGCTTGTCCTTAGCCCGCTCGAGCACGGCAGAGGCCTCGTCCCCTTCATCGTCTGCCGAATCATTGGGATTCTTCGCTTTGGCGATGTAGCTGACGACCGTGTTGACAACGGCCACCATCGGCACCGCGAACAGTGCACCGACGATGCCGAACAGGAAGCCACCGGCGGTCACCGCGAGAATGACTGCCAGGGGATGAACAGAGACGGCCTTGCCCATGAGGAACGGCTGCAGGATCTGACTCTCAATCTGCTGCACGGCGAGGACCACGCCCAACATGATGAGTGCGCTGATCGGACCGGTCGACACCAGAGCGACGAGCACCGCGACGACGCCCGAGGCGATCGCGCCCACCACAGGAACGAACGAGGCAAGGAACACGAGCACCGTCATCGGAATGACCAAGGGGATCCCGAGGAACGCAGCACCGATGCCGATGCCGATGGCGTCGACGCCGGCTACGAGGACCTGGACACGCACGTACTGGACGAGGGTGGTCCAGCCACGCTCCGAGGCTCCGGTGGCGGTGGGCTGCGCCGGCAGCGGCAGCAGGCGCATCACCCAGCGGAAGATCTTCTCTCCGTCGTAGAGGAAGAAGAACGTCGCGAACAGGCACACTGCGGCACCGGTGAGGAAGGTGCCCACCGACGACGTCGCCTGCAGGGCCCCGCCGAGCAGTTGGGAGCTGTTGTTCTGGAGGAAGTCCGTAGCGGCAGCGAGCGAGTCGTCGATATAGTTCGAGACCGTTGTGGCATCCAGGCCGAAGGGCCTGGTGGACAGCCAGTCGCTGATTCCGGCGAATCCAGTGATGACCTGGTCGACGAGGTCCGGCATTCCGGAGTAGATCTGCTGGCCGACCAGGGTGAAGAGCCCCGAGACGACGACGATGAACCCGATGAAGGCGATGAGTGCGGCCGCGACTCGGGGCAGCCCCTTCTTCACCATCCAATTGGTGAATGGTGCCAGAAGTGCCGTGAGCAGCAGGGCGATGAGCACCGGCAGCACGACACTCGAGATCTTCGCCAACAGCCAGAACGCGACGCCGATGGCGACGAGCACGACAAGCGAACGCCAGGACCACGCGGCGGCGAGCTTGAGGCCCGGAGCCACATATGGGACTGCTTCAGCTTCGATGCGGCTGTGCGCGATCTCCTCGGCACTGACATCTTGAACACGCGAAGCCGGCTCGGAAGTCTGGGAACGGCCCTCGTCACGGCCCTTGCGGAACGCGTCCCATGCCCCACGGAACCGATTCGGGGATTGCTTCTTCTCATTGTCGGACATAACTCAACAATAGTTGTTGGGAGGCTCAGGGAAGTGCAATGATGACGGTTAAAGGAGGGAATTTCGTGGGAAAACGCATGTTGTACACCTTGGCCACCATGACGGGCACAGCCGTAGGTGTCGGCGCGTCGGCCGTTGGTCTCCTCCGCCACCAGGCAGGCGCACTCCGCAGAGCGTTCGACGACGACGCGCACCGTTCGTATTCCACCTTCGCCGAGGCGGTCGCTCCCCCACGCAATTACGATGATGATGATTCCGCCGCGCTGGCGATCATCGGGGACTCCTGGCTGTGCGGGATCGATGTCGAGGATCCTGCGCTGGCTCCTCCGAATCTCATCGCACGAGGCCTCGGTCGCATCCTCGGCACCACGGTTCGGGTTCAGTCGACTGCGCTGCCCTCGGCCCTGTCCGAGGACCTGCCCCGGCAGGTCGACGAGATCCTGCGTTCGGCATGGCTGTCGCGGCAGCTGTCCGAGTCCTGGACCGACGAGCGGCGATTTGCGATCATCTCCATCGGCACCGGCGACATCATCCACCCGATCCACGGCACCATCGGCATCCCCGTGCTCAACCAGGCGATCAATCGGTTGCAGCGCGAGGGCAGGTACACGGTGTTCGTCCTCGTCTGCCCCAACCTCGGCGGGCTTCCGGGTCTGCGCGATCCGCTCAAAACATCCTTGCGTCGGACCTCGCGGGTGCTCGCCGGCTCACAGTGGTTGGCAGCTCTGGCCGCCCGCGCCACCCCACTGCGGGCCACGGGTTCTCTGAGCGGAACCACACGGAGATCACTGCTCAATGAGTCCGGGCGTTTCCCCAGCACTCTGGGCTATGCCCAGCTGTCGTCAACGGTGCTTGCGGCGATCGCCGAGCGGATCGAGGCCCCCGTCGAAGTCGACCGCAGCCTCGACATCCCGGAGAAGGGGGAGGCAGCACGCAGACCGGCCCCCGCCCCGAGGGTCGAGGCTGACCCTGAAGCAGCGGTCGCTGCCGATGCCGCCTTTGAAGCCGGGGCAGCTTCATGATCCCTGTCGTCCTGGCTTCACAGTCCCCTTCCCGCCGACAGATCCTCGCAGCATCGGGAATCGACCCGATCATCATTGTCTCCGAGGTAGATGAACCCGCCGTCGAAGCGACCTTCGAGGGCTCGGTCGCAGATCTCACCACGGCGTTGTCGGAGGCCAAGGCGCGGGCCGTCATCGACCGGGTGCTCGCCTCCTCCCCGGCTCAGCTGACCACAGCCGATACCGCCGTGATCATCGCCGGCGACTCGCTGCTCGAACACAACGGCGCCGCGATCGGAAAGCCGGGAAATGCTGAGCGCACCCGCGAGATCTGGGCTGACATGGCCGGCGCATGGACAGCGCTTCACTCAGGACACACACTCGCCGTCCTCAAGCGCACCGAGACCGAGACGTCGACAGCGAACTTCGAACTCGCAGACATCCGTTCCCAGCGATCGACGACCTCCGTGCTCATCGGCGAACCCACTCACGAGGAGCTCGAGGCATACATCGCGACCGAGGAGCCCTTCCGTGTCGCCGGCGCACTGACGATCGACGGGTACGGCGGGGCGTTCGTCGACCGCCTTGTCGGCGACCATCTC
The DNA here is from genome assembly GCF_900105045.1 of Brevibacterium picturae. Lineage (GTDB taxonomy): Bacteria > Actinomycetota > Actinomycetes > Actinomycetales > Brevibacteriaceae > Brevibacterium > Brevibacterium picturae. Next base: position 270,673 of record NZ_LT629739.1, read on the forward strand.
ACCGTCCTCGGGCTCAGTCTCCCCGTGATCCGTGAATTGGTCCGCGGCGCGGGCCTGTTCTGGCCCGATCTGTGGTCACAGCGCGCGTAGAATCGCTGAGGGCAGACGAACACGCCCGAACCGTTTGAAGTTTTCCCTGGGTGTTTTTATCGCTCAGCTACAAAGGCTTGGTGCCGATCTCTAAATTGTTCTGTGATCATACAAAGGAGCGCCATGACCACAGTTCTCCCCGAACAGTCGCCTGCACCACTGCACACCAGTGTGCCCACAGCTGCTGTCCGCCGCGTCCTCATCGCCAATCGCGGTGAGATCGCCCTGCGCATCATCCGCGCGGCCCATGACCTTGGCGTCAGGGCCGTCGCCGTCTACACCCGCGCGGACTCCGACGCAGATTTCGTCCACCTGGCCGATGACGCGTGGCTTCTCGACGGTGCCGGTCCCGGGGAGACCTACCTCGACATCGACAAGATCCTCGCCCTGGCCAAGCGCTCAGGTGCCGATGCGATCCACCCCGGCTATGGCTACCTGGCCGAGAACGCACTGTTCGCTCAGGCCGTGATCGATGCCGGTCTGACCTGGGTCGGTCCTCCACCGTCGGCGATCGAGCTCCTCGGAGACAAGTCCGGTGCCCGTGAGGTCGCCGAGGCCGTCTCTGCTCCCGTCGCCCCGGGTTCCGACGGCGCCGTCTCTGGTCTGACAGAGGCCGCCGAGGTAGCCCAGCGGATCGGCTATCCCATTGTGATCAAGGCCGTCCACGGTGGCGGAGGGCGCGGGTTCCGTGCCTGCGCCTCAGCCGAGGACCTCGAGGGCGCCTATACTGCGGCCACCCGTGAGGCACGCAGCGCCTTCGGTCGCGGCGAATGCCTCATCGAGAAGCAGATTGTGCGTCCGCGTCACATCGAGACCCAGTGTCTTGCCGATGCCCACGGCAACGTGAGGGTCCTGTCCACCCGCGACTGCTCCCTGCAGCGCCGGAACCAGAAGATCGTCGAAGAGGCCCCGGCACCATTCCTCAGTGCCGAACAGGAACGCATCGTCACCGAGGCCTCGATTCGCGTACTCGCCCACGTCGGCTATGTCGGCGCGGCCACCTGCGAATTCCTCCTGGGCACCGACGGCACGATCATCTTCATGGAAGCCAATGCGCGGATCCAGGTCGAGCACACCGTGACAGAAGAGGTCACGGGCGTCGACCTCGTCGCCTGGCAGCTGCGCATCGCCTCGGGGGAACGCCTGCCTGAGGCGTTCCCGCAGGTTCGCGGCCACTCGATCCAGTTCCGGATCAACGCCGAAGACCCCACCACATACTTCCCGGCCACGGGCACGGTCAAGAATCACCGGGCACCGGCCGGACCGGGTGTGCGCCTCGACTCGGGCATCGGCGAAGGCAGCGTCGTCGGCACCGACTTCGATCCGATGCTGGCCAAGCTCATCATCACCGGAGGCGACAGGGACCAGGCTCTGGCACGTGCCCGTCGAGCCTTGGACGAGTACCGCATCGAAGGCGTATCGACTCTGCTCCCACTCCATCGCGTCCTTGTCGCTGAGAAGGACTTCGCCCAGGACTTCGCGGTCTGGACGACATGGCTCGAGACCGCATTCGTCAATCCACTCGCCGACCCGCAACCAGGAGATCAGATGAGCACAGCAACCGACAGTTTCAGCGTTGTCGTCGAGGTCGATGGCCGCCGGATGACCGTCTCGGTTCCCAAGGACGTCATCTCCGACCTCGGGCATGTCCCCAGCCCGAGTGTGCCGCGCCGCAAGCGCAGCCTCAGCCGCAAGGGCGCGCAGCTGGCCGACGACTCCAACTCGCTCAATGCCCCGATGCAGGGCACGATCGTGTCGGTGGCCGTACGTACCGGTGACACGGTCGAAGCCGGCGACACCCTGGCAGTGATCGAGGCGATGAAGATGGAGCAGCCGCTCAAGGCAGGTCATTCCGGAACCGTCTCCGAGGTGCTCGTCGACACCGGCGCCTCGGTGAGGTCGGGAGAGCCGATCATCCGCTTCGCCGCCTGAGGTCGAGATCAGGACAGCAGGTCCCTGATCTGGTCCTCGATGTACTCGGACTCGGCATCATTGCCGGGGCAGTCCAGAGCGTCCCTGAAGGCCGCCTCGGCGTGGTCGGGCATCCCCGACTCACTGAGCGTGATCGCCCGTGCGATGTGGAAGGGCCGATAGCCTGCCAGCCTCGGGTCCGGCGCCAGCTCCTCGAGCGCGCTCAGCCCCTCCTTCGGGCCTTTCGCCTTCCCGATCGCCACGGCCCGGTTCAGTGCCACAACGGGGCTCGGCTCCATCCTCGAGAGGATGCCGTAGAGGACGAGGATCTGCTCCCAATCCGTCGCCGCGTAGGTGGCGGCTTCAGCATGCAAGGCCGCGATCGCTGCCTGCACGGTATAGGGACCGGCCTCGGGTTCTCCTGCACCGGTCAGCGCCAACCCCAATCCTTCGGCGATGAGCCGCGAATCCCACAGGCTGCGGTCCTGCTTGGCCAGGGGCACGGGTGCGCCGCCGGCATCGATCCGTGCCGGCGCCCGCGCTCGGGTGAGCAGCAGCAGCGACAGCAGTCCTCTGGCTTCGGTTCTCGTCGGCAGCAGTCCGACGAGCAGCCGCGTCAGCGCGATTGCCTCCTCCTGCAGATCGGTTCTGCTGTGGGAGGTTCCGCTGGTCGGCGTGAAACCCTGAGTGAAGATGAGATAGACGACGCGCAGGACGCCGGGAAGACGCTCCTGCAGCTGCTCGGACGTCGGCGTGTCGAAGGGAATCCCCGTTGTGGTGATCCGTCTCTTGGCTCGCACGATGCGCTGCTGCATTGTCGTCGTGTCAACGAGGAACGCTGCGGCGACCTCAGCCGTGTCCAGACCGGCCAGGAAACGCAGCATGAGTGCGATCTTCTCCCGTTCCGGCAACGTCGGGTGTGAGCAGGTGAAGAACAGGCCCAGTCGTTCATCGCCGATGTCTGCCGTGCTCAACTCCTCGCCGAGGCGGTCGGCGTGATCCGAATGATCACCGCGGCCGGATTCGGACTCGATCCTCAGCCCGGCGAGGCGGCGTGCCTTCACCGCGTCGGAGCGGATGATGTCGAATGCCCGATTCTTGGCAGTCGTCAGCAGCCACGCCTGTGGGTTCGTCGGCACACCCCGCACGGTCCACGTCTCCAGGGCTCGGGCCATGGCCTCTTGGACCACGTCCTCGGCAAGATCGAGATCATGGAATCTTCGTGCCAGTGCCGCCAGCAGCCGCCCGCGGTCCTCGACACCGATCGTGTGGAGGAGCCGGGCGACTGCCGGCGGATCGACCTCTGAGACCATCAGTAGTCGGCGATCGGCCGTATCTCGATGTGCCCGAATGCGGCGCCCGGACTCTTCTTCGCCCAGGCGATCGCCTCATCGATATCGGCCACTTCGACGACGTAGCTACCGCCGACGAATTCGCCGCTCTCTGCGAACGGGCCGGAGGTCACCACGGTGTCAGCCGAGGTGGTGCTCACGCGCACCGCGGTTTCGGGGCCCTCGAGGGCGAATCCTCCGACCACGATCCCGGCGTCATTGATCTCTTGGTCGAAGGCCATGAACTCGCTCGGGTCTGGCCCCTCGTCTGCGCCGCATTCAGCATCGCCAGCATGTCCCATGAGCAGAAGTACGTACTTCATTTCTCTCTCCCTGCGTCAGGTGCCCAGCATCCGCTGAGCACGTCAAGCGAAGGTGCTTGACACTATCCTGACGGGTGAACAGGAGAGATATCGACAGTTGGGAAGGAAAAACTTTTCTACAGGTGTCGGTGCAGCTGCCGTGACGCCTCAGTCAGGGACCCGCTCACCGAGGGGTAGACGACGAACGACGCCGACAGCTGATCGACGGTCAGACGATTCTCCACGGCCATAGTGATCGGCAGGATCAGCTCACTGGCGCGGGGACCGACGACGACTCCCCCGAGAATCGAACCCGAACCTCGGCGGGCGAAGAGCTTGACGAATCCGTCCTCGATGCCCAGCATCTTGGCGCGGGGGTTCGTGTCCAGGGGAAGCATGACCGTATCGATGTCCGTCGAGTTCTCCCGGTAGTCCTGCTGGGTGAACCCGACGGTCGCGATCTCCGGGGCCGTGAACACATTCGAGGCCACGTGACGCAGCTTCAGCGGCTGAACGGCATCACCGAGCGCGTGGAACATCGCAATCCGACCCTGCATCGCCGCCACGGACGCCAGTGGAAACACACCGGTGCAGTCACCGGCCGCGTAGACACCCGAGCGGGACGTTCGCGAGACTCCGTCGACCTTGATATGACCGGACTCTCTGACCTTGACCTTGGCATCGCTCAGGCCCAACCCTTCGGTGTTCGGGATGGAACCGACCGCCATCAGACAGTGGGATCCCTCAACCCGACGTCCATCGGACAGGACCACTTCGACACCGTTCTCGGTGCGCGTGACCGAGTCCGCACGCGAGCGAGAGAGGACGTTCATGCCCTTATTGCGGAAGACGAACTCCAGCACGTCGGCAGCGTCCTCGTCCTGACCCGGCAGGACTTTCTCACGGGAGGAGACCAGAGTGACCTTCGTGCCCAGTGCGCGGTAGGCGGACGCGAACTCGGCACCGGTGACACCGGAACCGACGACGATGAGGTGTTCGGGCAGCTCGTCGAGGTTGTAGAGCTGTGTCCAGCTGAGAATACGTTCGCCGTCCGGCTTCGCCGAGTCGAGCTCACGGGGATGGGAGCCCACCGACAGAAGGATCGTCGACGCTTCCAGCGTGTACTCGGTCCCGCCGTCCTCGACGACATCGACGTGGTCGCGATCGGCCAAGGTCGCGGTTCCCCGGATCACCTTGACGCCGGCGCGGACCAGTCCTTCGTAGATGTCATCGGCCTGAGCATCGGCCAGGGACAGGATGCGCTTGTTGACTGCTTTGAGGTCCGCGACGACCGTATCGCTGTCATCGCCCTCACTGTCGTAGATGCGGATGCCCAGTCCGTCGGAGCGGGCGATCTCTTCCATCATCTCGGCTGTGGCGATGAGCGATTTCGACGGAACGACGTCGGTGACGACAGCAGCCCCACCGCAGCGGTTGCGCTCAATGAGCATCACATCCGCACCCAGTTGGGCGGCGACCAGCGCGGCTTCGTATCCGCCCGGGCCACCACCGATGATGACGACTCGATCTGCAGTGGATTCAAATTCAGTGTTCACAGAGCAATCCTCTCAAATAGCGGACGACAGGGCGAATAGACGCTTCGGCTCGGAACGGGCCCTGTCCCGGCTGAGCATGCTGGGCCAGAAGGGCTCAGAATCCGCTCGGATAGGGTTCGGATAGGACTCGGAACAGCCAGAGCATACTGGAGCGGAAGCGACCACTCACGGCGCGTCAGAAACCGTCGACGACTTCGGCGGTATCCCGATGCAGCGCCGACAGCCGCAGATACGACTGCGCGTTCTGGCGTACCTTCTCAACGCCGTCGTCGGTCATCTCCCTGCGCACCTTCGCCGGGACTCCTGCGACAAGCGACCGGGCCGGGATCTCGGTACCCTCAAGCACGATCGCACCTGCGGCAACGAGTGATTCGGACCCCACGTGTGCATCGTTGAGGACGGTGGCGTGCATGCCGATGAGGACGTCGTCGTCGACCGCTGCTCCATGGACGAGAGCCTGATGACCGATCGAGACTCGCGAACCGATGACGACCGGTTTCCCCTCATCGGTGTGCATGACCGTGTTGTCCTGGACATTCGAGTCCTCGCCGATGGTGATCGGAGCGTTCTCTGCCCGGAGCACACATCCGTAGAAGACGCTGGCGCCCTTCTTCACCCTGACATCACCGACCAGAGTCGCGCCGGCAGCGATGAACGCACCAGGATCGACCTGCGGGGTATGTCCGCCGACCGAGATGATGCGCGCCTGGGCCAGGTTGTCGTTTGTCATGAGTCCTCCATTGGTTCACATTGCGTTTCAGTACTTGTGTTCGACTGAGTCTGCGGCGAGCAGAGCGTGCCGACGAGTTGACCAGTCACTTCATCGTCAGTCTAACCGTGAACTTGCCGCACCTGACCGGATAGTTGCACCATGATGTCGCCGTCCGCTGTGGACTCGATCGGGACGCATATTGGACGAATTTGCGTCAAGACCCCTATAGCAGGACAATGGGCAAAATATTTGTCAGAAATTTCACACTGCATTACCCTTGTGTGCCCAAAACGGTTATGTGAACCTTGGGTAAGAGAGTTGCGCGCCTGGAATTTGGGTGCCGTACACCGCGTTCACTTAATTCGTCGAAAGGTCACCATGGATTGGCGACATCGTGCAGCATGCCTCAATGAGGACCCGGAATTGTTCTTCCCGATCGGAAACACCGGTCCCGCCCTCCTTCAGATCGAAGAGGCAAAGACTGTATGCCGCCGCTGTGAAGTAGTGGAGACCTGCCTGCAGTGGGCTCTGGAATCCGGTCAGGATGCAGGCGTCTGGGGCGGTCTCAGCGAGGATGAGCGTCGCGCGCTCAAGCGCCGCGCCGCACGTGCCCGCCGCGCCGGCTGAGTCCTTCGCATGCTGAGTCGACTGCCGGCTGAGAACTTCAGCAGCTGAATGCAGTTGGTCACAATCTGAGTCCCTTGCTCTGAATACGAGATCTTCGCATTCTGAGCAAGGGACTCAATTGTGTCTGCACTCATCCGCGTGTGGTGGAGCGCAGCACGCTCCTGTAGCGCGGGGCAAAGCGGTGCGATGCAGTGCGAAGCAGCGAGGTAAGTGCGAAGCGGTGTGGCATGGTGCGAAGAGGCGCGGTGCAGTGCGTCACTCAAGTAGCTTCGCGGTGCGATCCTCTTACAGCGATACGCAATTCATACCGTCGGGTTCTATTCACCCCTACCGTGGCAAATCAGCTTGTCGCTGACCGACCCCGCACCATTAGTGCCAATTCAGCTGTCTGCAACGGGGTGATTTGCAACTGCATGTAGGCGATACGCGAATCAGCGGCGGAGGCGCCGCATCATCGGCTCAAGCGCGGCTTCAGTCGTAGGAGTCGGGGCGCAGCGGCACGTCGAGGATCGCCACAGTTCCACCGCCGTCGCGTTCTTCCCATTGGATCGATCCCGCGAGATCGGCAGACACCAGGGTTTTGACGATCTGCGTGCCCAGTCCGTTGCCGGGGCTGTGGTGCTCGCCCAGCCCCACACCATCATCGGCGATCGTGACATGCAGGTGATCGCCCTCGCGCTCCGGAGTCACCCAAACATGCCCGTTGAGCGTCTCCCCCGGGGCGAGGTTCTCCTGCTCGGAGAGCGGGAACCCGTGTTCGATCGCATTGGTGATCAGCTCCGTGATCGCCAGGGCCAACGACGTCGCATCCGCCGAGGAGATGGTGCCGAAGCTGCCGCAGCGTTTGAGGCTGATCTGGACCAGCGGGCTCGTCAGCTCGGGAGTCAGGCGCAGCCCTTTGTCGACAACTTCATCGAAGTCCACCTCCGATTCGACTCCCTGGCTCAGCACGTCATGGACGACGGCGATGATCGAGACTCGGCGCATCGCCTCCGTCAGAGCACCCTTCGCCTCGGGGCTGTCGATTCGACGCGTCTGCAGCCGCAGCAGCGCCGAAACGGTCTGCAGGTTGTTCTTCACCCGGTGGTGCATCTCTTTGATCATCGCGTCACGTGACAGCAGTTCGCGCTTGCGTCGTCTGATCTCGGAGACATCCCGAGCTAGGACGATCGCTCCGGTCCGAGTCCCCTCATCGGTGAGTGGAATCGCCCGCAGGGACACGCTCGTGCGGCCGACTTCGAGCTCGGTCCGCCATGGGGCACGACCGGTGAGCACGAGCGGCAAGGTCTCGTCGACCTGTCGCAGCTCTGTGCTCAGACTCGAGACCACCTCGGCGAGGTAATCCCCCTCGATCTCCCCGCTGTGGCCGAGCCGGTGCATGAGTGAGACCGCGTTCGGCGACGCGTACTGGACATGGGAGTCGCGATCGAGGATGAAGATGCCGTCGCCGACCCGCGGCTCACCGTGCCTGACCCCGCTCGGAGCCTGACGGTCGGGGAAGGCACCCTGCGCGATCATGGTCAGCAGCGACATCGCGGACTGGGTGTAGAACTTCTCAAGTCGGGACGAACCCCGGCGACGGACCTCTTCGGAGTAGCGGACCATGATGGCGATGGTCACTCCCCCGCGGACGAGGGGCACCGCCTCGGCGGAGACCTCCGTATCATCCGTACCGGCGTTGACACCTAGGGATCTTGCTTGCGCCACCTTCGTCACCAGTTCCCGTGAGCTGACGGACGCGTCCAACAGCTCCCGTTCGAGCCCGGTGGCTCGAGCTCCGATGAGATCACGATTGAACAGAGTCGCGCCGGTCGTCGGACGCGAGTGCGCGACGACTGTATAGGCACCGCTGGCCGAGGGCACCCACAGGACGAGGTCGGCGAAGGACAGGTCGGCGATGAGCTGCCAGTCCCCCACCAGCAGGTGGATGTGTTCGACGTCGGTCTCGTCGGTGATGCCTTCGGCGGCCAGGAGTTCGTTGAGCACTGTGTTCTTCTTCCGGATGGGCAACGGCACAGGCCGATGATGGCGGCCCAGACGTCGGCAGACTTCGCTGGTTTGGAGGCCTGCGAAGTCTGCCGACGTCAGCGATGATCTGACGCTATCACTGATCTCTTGCGGTCACTGCTCAGAAACCGTGCTCCGATTCCCATGCCGAGGAGCGGACCACGCCGCGCATCATGCGCAGCAGCACCGACAGAGGGGCCTGGGTGACGGACTCGAGTCCGAGGATGGTCTCGGTCGTATCCAACACACGCGCGGCCACTGTGTCATTGCGTTCGAGCCATTCGGCCAGACGCTGCTTGGCACGCTCGTCGGGAGTCCCGGAGATCGGCGAGTCCGTCGCGGCGAGAACTGTTCCGGCCACCGAGAGGATGGCCGAGTAGAAGTCATCGCGCAATGAGCCGCGGGCCAGTGCCGACCACCGGTCGCTGCGGTCGAGGTCGCCGATGAGTGTCAGCACCTGCGAACCGGAGAACTTGTCGTTGACGGCGTAGTACACCTCGGCGACATCCTCTGCGGATTCATTCGTCCGGCCGGACAGCTGGGCGACGTCGAGGAGTGCGAATTCGTCGAGCAGAGCTGCCGCGCGCCACGCGAGTTCGCTCGGCACGCCTTCGTCGATGAAGCCCTGAGCCGTGGCCCTCATGCTCTCGGCGTCGAACCCATCGACGAGGTCGGGCACCCTGGCCCGCAGCGCCGCGACGACCTTGCCGTAGGTCTCGATGCCGGAGTCGACGTCGAGTGTGTCGGGGGCCTGCTGCACCAGCCAGCGAGAGGACCGATCGAGCAGACGCACATAGGCGTGCTGCAGCTGGACCTGCACTGAGGTGGGCACCTTGTTGTCGAGTGCGCACACCGCCTCGAAGAAGTCATCGAGTCCGAAGATCTCGGAGACGACGACGAAGACGCGGGCGATCTGCGGCACCGAGGCGGGTGTCTCCTCCAGCATCCGGTAGACGTAGGTGAGCCCACCTCGGTCGATCATCCGGTTGACGAGCTTCGCCGTCGCAATCTCGCGATGCAGCGGGTGCTCCGGGATCAGCTCTCCGTACTTCTCGACCAGGGAGTCAGGGAAGTAGGAGGTCAGCTCCCGCTTCATCCAGTCCTCATCGGGAACCACGCTGTCGAGGATCTCGTCGGCCGCATGCATCTTGGCGTAGGCCAGCAGAACGGCCAGCTCCGGGGAGACATACGAATTGAAGTCACGGGTGGACAGTTCCAGCGCATCGGGCAGGAATTCGACCTGACGATCGAGGTCGGCGTTCTTCTCCAGATAACTGAGCATCCGCCCATAGGTGCCCGACATCGATTCGGTCTGCGCCCGTGCCTCACCGAGGACGACGTTCTGGGCGTAGTTGTTGGCCAACACCCGATCAGCGACGTCATCGGTGAAGGACAGCAGCACGCGTTCCCGATCCTCGGCCGCGAAAGCTCCCTTGTGGAGCAGTGTGCGCAGGAGCAGCTTGATGTTGACCTCGTGGTCGGAGCTGTCGACTCCTGCCGAGTTGTCGACGGCATCGGTGTTGATCGCCACGCCGTTCAGGGCTGCTTCGACTCGGCCCAACTGGGTCACGCCGAGGTTGCCGCCTTCTCCGACGACCCGGCTGCGCAGGTCACGGCCGTCGACGCGGATGGCGTCATTGGCCTTGTCGCCGACATCGCTATGGCTCTCATCCGAGGACTTGATGTAGGTGCCGATTCCGCCGTTGTAGACGAGATCGACGGGGGCTTTGAGGATCTGCGTCATCAGCTCGGCGGGGCTGCGTTTGCCGGGCTCGAGTCCCAGGGCCGCTGCGGCCTCGGGGCTGAGGTCCACGGACTTCGCCGATCGCGGGAAGACTCCGCCTCCGGTGGAGATGAGCTCCCGATCGTAGTCCTGCCAGCTGGAGCGCGGTAAGTCGAAGAGGCGTTTGCGTTCGACGAAGCTGCGTGCAGCATCGGGATTCGGATCAAGGAAGATGTCCCGGTGGTCGAAGGCCGCGACGAGCCGAATGTGCTCGCTGCGCAGCATGCCGTTTCCGAAGACGTCGCCGCTCATGTCGCCGATGCCCACGACCGTGAAGTCATCGGCCGCGGTGTTGACGCCGAGTTCGCGGAAGTGGCGTTCGACGGATTTCCATGCACCGCGGGAAGTGATGGCCATTTTCTTGTGGTCATAGCCGACCGATCCGCCGGAGGCGAAGGCGTCACCGAGCCAGAAACCGCGACGCTCGGCGATGGCGTTGGCCACGTCTGAGAAGCGTGCGGTTCCCTTATCGGCGGCGACAACGAGGTAATAGTCATCACCGTCGTGGCGGACCACACGGTTCGGGTGGACGACCTCCTGCTCACCGCCGTCGGCGGAGTAGACGAGGTTGTCGGCGACTTCGAGCAGACTTTCGATGAAGACCTCGTAGGCGGCCTGGCCGGCGGCCATCCACGCTTCGCGGTCGCTCATCGGAGGCAGCTGCTTGGGGAAGAACCCGCCCTTGGCGCCCGTCGGGACGATGAGCGCGTTCTTGACCATCTGGGCCTTGACGAGGCCCAGGACCTCGGTGCGGAAGTCATCGCGACGATCGGACCACCGCAGGCCGCCGCGGGCTACTGTGCCGAAGCGCAGGTGCACGCCTTCGACCTGGGGCGAGTAGACCCACATCTCCAGGGCCGGTTTGGGCTTGGGTACGAAGCTGAGCTCGTTGGCTCGGATCTTGAGCACGAGTGCCGTCGGCAATTCGCCGGACTCGTCGAGGAAGTAGTTCGTTCTCACGGTGGCACGCAGCAGTTCGAGAGAGGAGCGCAGCACACGGTCCGCGTCCAGGCTGGCGACCTGGCTGAGTGACGACTCGACCGATTCGTTGAGTTCGTCCATCCTGTCTGCGCGAACGGACTCGTCAGTGGCGGGATCGAACTTCGCGAAGAAGTAGTCCACCAGCAGTCGTGAGATCTCCGGATTGTCGCTGTAGACCTCGCCCACATAGGCGTCGGAGTAGGTGAAACCGGCCTGGCGCAGGTATTTGCCCAGTGCACGGATGATCGTCACATGCTTCCAGTGCATACCGCAGACGACGAGGCGGTCGAAGACCCCGGCTTCCTTCTTGCCCTCCCAGCCAGCGATGAACGCATCTGAGATCCGTTCGCAATCGGCATCGTCGAGCCCTTCGGGGAAGGTCAGTCCGAAGTCGTAGATGTAGCGGTGCGACCCATCGACGAGGTCCAGCTCGTGCGGGCGTTCGTCGAGAACGGTTGCTCCGAAGGCCGTGAGGAACGGCAGCACCTCCGAGAGTCCGACGCGCTCGTCTCGGTAGAGCGCCAGGCGCACCGGGGCGTCCGAGGTGTCCTCCGGGCGGTAGAGTCGCACGGCCGAACCATGACCGGCTTCCAGCGCTTCGAACCGTCCGACGTCGGCCACCGCATCAGCGGGCGTGTGGTGTTCCTCGTAGCTGGGCGGGAACGCCTTTGACCACCGGTCAGCGCGAGCGACCGAACTGTCCCTGTCTCCGCGCTCAGTGGGCGCGAGGAAGGCGTGGACGTCTTCGGACCAGGAGCGCACGGCGCCGACGATCCGCTTCTCCACGGTCTCGGGATCGATCTGCGGCAGTTCGACGTCTCGGGCCACGCGGGCGACGAAGTGAATGCGGGCCAGCGCGGATTCTGTCAGCAGCACGTCGAAGTCGACGCTCTCGGCCTGATAGAACTTTCGCAGAACCTCCTGGACCCGCATGCGCGCCGCCGTGTCGTAGAGGTCGCGGGGCAGGTAGAGGATGACGGAGACGAACCGCTGGTAGGGGTCACGGCGGACGAAGACCCGTGACTGGCGACGCTCCTGCATGTCGACGATCTGCATGACGACCTCGAAGATCGTCTCTGTTGTGTCGTGCAGGAGGTCATCTCGCGGATAGGTCTCGAGGATGCCCAGGAGTTCGTTCGCCGAATGGGATCCGGCGGGGAATCCGCTGGCAGAGAGGATCTTGCGCACCTTGCGGTTGATGACCGGAATGTTGAGGACGCTGTCGTTGTAGAACTCAGGCTTGAACACACCGACGAAGCGGCGTTCGCCGACGACCTCACCGGATGCGTCGAAGGTCTTGACCCCGATGTAGTCCATGAAGGACCTCCGGATGACCCGTGAGCGCGAGTTCGCCTTCGTCAGCACCAACACATGGGGTTCACTGGCCTTATCGGCCACTGCCTGACTCAGGCGCGACTTCACCAACGGCCGCAGAGTGGAGATGCCCAGGGACGTGTGCTCGATCGGTTCGAGGCTGCTCTGGCTCTCATCACGGGAGTAGTCGTACTCGCGGTATCCGAGGAAGGTGAAGTGTCCGTCGAGCCAGTTGAGCAGCTCCGCGGCGGCTTCGGCCTCAGAGGCGAGCTCCGAACGCGGAGGCTTCGCCTGCAGCTCCGTCGCGATGTCCTTGGCCCGGATCGCCATGGCGCTGGCATCGGTGGCTGCGGCGGAGACGTAGTCGAGTACGCTGCGCAGCTGGTCTGCGAGCCTGCCGTGATCCTCTTCGGGGAGTCGATCGATCTCGAGGCGGATCCAGGACTGCTGCTGCGGAAGGACGGATCCGCTCGCCTCGGCGGTTTCAGCTACGAGTGGGATGCCGGCGGTGTCGGCGGAGACCGCCGGGGCCTCGGCCGGGGACAGCACCGACAGCTCGGAGCCCTGTCCTTCGACGGCGATGATGGGGTGGTGGACCTGACGGATCGCACGACCGCTGCTCGCCAGATCGCTGACGGTCGAGGAGACGAGGTGCGGCATGTCGGTCAGGACCATCGCGATGACGGTGTGGTTATCGCGGAACTCGGGAGAGTCGACTCCAGGATTGTAGATGGAGATCGCCGGTGATCGCCCGTCGTACTCGAGTCCCAGTGCGTAGTGCGAGGCGGCCGCCGCGGCCAGAGTCTCTGTTCCTGCTTCGGCTGTGCCAGGTTCGAAGCGCGGATAGTACGCCTCGAGGAAATTTTTCGGGGCACCCTGCCCCTTCTGCTTCCTCCACTCTTCTGCAATGTCCGAATATGAGACCTGAGACACCATGTCACCTCTATGATCAGCGCGCAAAATTTACTGCGATTCGACGTCGAACCGCCATCTCCCACACTATGCTCAAACGCTGAGAAAGGCACGCCGACGGCCCTGCCGCATCACGACTCCGATCGCCTGGCAAACTTAAGCTATGCGAACTCTGACACTCAGCCATGAATACGCGGATTCACTGTCGGCTCTTCTCCTCAGGCTTGCCGACGTCTCGACCTGGCAGTCCCTGGGATCCGAGGCCCATGCGAAGCGGATCGATCCCGACACCGAGGTGACGGTGAAGACGCCGCTGCCGAAGAGTGAGATGCCCTCTGCCCTGGCCTCTCATCTGCCGGCGAATGCCGAACTCGTCGAGGTCTACCTCATTCCCGGAGATGTCATCGGAGACAGCGCGGAGATCCGGATGACCGCCCATGCGGCAGGAGTGCCCGTCGAGATCGATGCGCTCATCACGCTCGCGCAGACAGATTCGGGGACGTCGCTGTCGGTGCGCGCCGAGATCAGCTCCTCGATTCCCCTCTTCGGGTCGATGGTCGAACAGGCAGTTGTGCCTATTCTGCAAACGCGACTGGACGACCGTCTGCACAAGCTCGACCAGCCCTGAGGCTGGCGACCTGAGGCTGGCATCCTGAGACCGCTGGCCGGGTTCGCCTGGCCTCAGTCTTGGTCGCGCAGCAGTTCGGGCAGCTCGCTCACGTCGTACCAGAGAAGGTCAGCCTCGCCGAGGTGGTCCTCCGCTGCTTCGGTTCCCCGCTGGGCTGCGATGTCGGCAGCTTCCTCCCAGACCTCGGCCTCGTCGAGGTGGATGCTCGCGATTGATGTCATCTCGACTCCGTCCAGGGTGAGCACGTCGAATCCTTCGGCCAGCCCTTCACCGGCACTCGAATCGGGCGCGTCGTAGGCGACGACCGCGCGCGGTGAGACAGCGGAGGCCTCGAACGCCTGGGTGGCGGCCAATGCGGCCGCGATGCACAGAGCGTCGAATTCTCGTGCCTCGAGTTCCTCCCCACCCAGCTCTCGACCTTGGGCATCGGGGGCGACCGCGTGCACGGATTCGAGTCCCGCACGCAGCGCGGTCAGTGTGGTCGGGATGTAGCAGCGAATGGACATGCTCCAATCCTAAAGGGACGTCGCTCTGCGCCGAGCACCCGGCTTTCGTGACCGTTTCCGGGCCGGCAGCAGCTCGGCCACCACGTCAGCGATCTCCTGGCTGAGCACCGATTTCGGATTCGCCTCGTGGAGGGTGTGCCCGGCCAACATGGCGGCATCGACCGTCGCCGGCTCGTCACTGAAGATGAAATCGGGGTCGCGACGGACGAATCTGTTGAGCACTTCGCGAATGCGCACCTCGGCGGGGTGGCCGACGGCACCTGCCCGGACCTTCGTGATCCCGATGCGCATCTTTGAACCCATTGACTCCGCCCTGTCTGTGCCGAGGAGCTTGACGAGTCTCTGCAGACCGATCGGGTCGCCGGCGGCCAGGACCAGAACGGTGTCTGCGGCGTCGAGGGAGGCCCGAGTCGCACAGTGCCGGTCGTAGAACGGGTCGGCGAAGTCATCGTCGGGGTCCACCCGGTCTGCGACGTCGACGACGACGAGGTCGAACATCGTAGCCAGACGGGCAAGCACCGCGGTGAGGACCGAGGCTCGAATCTCCGGCCACCTGTCGGGCCTGGTCAAACCGGTGACGGCATGGAAGTCCTCGCGTATCGCAGCATGCGGAACGGCGGAGACGTCCAGGGGCGGAGTCTTTTCCGCCTCGAGTCGGCACAGACTTGCCAGATGCGCCGACTCCTCCGTCAGCCCCAGGGTCGTGGCCACCATCGCCGCCACGGTGTCGGCGTCGACGACGACACTGCGATGGCCTTGTCTGGCGCCGTGGTCGCCGAGGTTGACCGCCGTCAGCGTGCGACCGGGTGAGGAGCCCGTCCCCCACACCGTGACGATGTGTCCCTGCCCGCCCGGTGGTCCGGGTGGGGTTCTGGGTCGCGGCGGGACGACGGTGGAATCGCGGGTGTCGTCGAGCGCCTGGGCAACGGTTTCGGCGTCGGCGGTGGACGGCACATGGCTGCCGATGCCGAGTGCCTCCAGCGCCTCGGCGTCGTTGCCGAATCCCAGCACCGCCGTCCCCGCCGCCCGGATCGCGGCGATGACCTGTGCATCCAATCCCGGGAAGTACTGGCCGACGATGACGGCGTCGGCGCTGCCGGTCCGGCACAGTGCCAGCAGTTCGACGTCGTCTGCGGGGCGGGCGACGATGGTGACCTCGTCGACCTCGCTGAGGAGCTCGAACAGGATCAGGTCGAACTCGAAGTCCACGGCCAGGAGAACCTGCGTCATGACTGACCGCTCTCGGCCCTGACCGCCGCGGGTGCGCCGACGACCGAGAGGAGACTGTTGCCGTCGAGGGCGCCGAGCACATCGGAGAGCTCCGTGCTGGCGACGAAGACCTCGATCCTGGCACCGTCCCCGACGCCGAAGCTGCCGACCTCACGAGTGATGTTGGAAACCGGAGCCGAGGTCACGATCTGCTGGGGGTCGACGCCTTCATCGTCGAGTCCTGTGGACTCGGGCTGGGCCCACACGTCGACCAGACTGCCGGCGTCGACGACCGTGGGCACCGAACCGGCGACATCGATGGCCACGATCCTGCCCTTGAGTTCGGCGACGGGGGCCAGGGCCGAGGCCGGCAGAAGCTCACCGGCGGCGATCACGGCGCGGACGCTCGACTGATCCGGGAAACCGGCATCCGCGGACAGGTACTTGTCGCCGATATCAGCCAGATTCACCTCTGCCACTGTCAGATCCTCAGTACTGACCACCTGACCCGGGACAAGCGGCACCGCGCTGGCCCACACCCGGGTGGTGGCGTTCGCAGTGCTGATGAGCAGGTAGGTCGCGACCATGGCCACGACGACCAGGACCGCTCCGACGAGCAGGCGGGCATCGGTCCACTTCGGCCGACGAATTCGTTTCGAGAGCTCCATTGCATCTCCACCTCTGGAAAATTTCCCATGACAGGAACTGTTTCTGAGTGATAGTATTGAACACCAAACGAGGTCAAAGCAATGGTTTTGGCAAAAATTGTCACCAAGCAATCAGTCACCTGGAATGGGAAAGGGCCCTCATGGTCGTCGAAAATCGCTTCCTGCCGCTCACCGATGTGGCCGATCTGCTCAATGTCTCGATCGCTCAGGCCCGCGCCCTGGTCCGCACCGGGGATCTTCGTGCCATCAAGGTCGGCGGACGCGGACAGTGGCGGGTGGAGAAGACCGAGATCGAGGCGTACATCCAGCGGATGTACGAACGCACCGAGCACGAGATCAAAACCGGTTCGTTCGACGACTGAAGCGAGAGCGAACGCGTTCGCTCCCCTGGTCGAGAAGCGACTGGGCACCAGCGCCTAGGCGAAGGGGTTGACTCGGGTCTGGACCAGCGCAATCGCACGGTGAGGGACGATCCGCCCCGAGATCTCGACATAGTCAGAGGCAACCATGTCGCAGCGCCCGCGGATAGCCCCGCCCTCACCCGCCAATTCCAGGGAGACCTCCTCATGGACGGCGGCCAGGCGCCTGAGCGCCGATCCCATCCCCAGTCGCTCCAAGGGCCCGGATTCGCGGCTGTGCCTTCTCGATCGGGTGCGAATCTCTCGTATCCATTCGATTGCCACAACGGCTGTGTCGATGCCGGCGATGACGAAGATCCCATTGCCCAGAAAGACAGCCGTCCCTGATATCTCTCGGGCGGCGACAACCACCTGCACCGGCTGGCCGATCGCGCCGCGCATGCGCTCGAGCAGGGTTCGCTGTGCGGCATGAGCCGCGACTTCGTCACTGAGCTCACCTCTCCTGGCGTGGGCCTCCCGCGAAGCGTGCATTGCTTCGACATCCGACAGGAGTGCGTCGATCCGATCATCCATGAGATGAACCCTGCCGCAGCGAAGAGCGACAAACAAGAGCCTCGGCGCATATCAGCAGAACTACACCATCGTATTTATATTTCCCTATTGACATCAAACTGCATCTAACAGCACTATAGAGTTACGTTTCCAAAGAAGGACAACTCTCATGTATCTGCTGGCAGCTTGCACCATCTCGTGGCTCTGTCTGATCGGTGCATTCATCACCACCTGGGTTCACCTCCCTGCGCCGCGCAGCACCACTGATCTCGTTGTCATCATCGTCGTGGGCACGGCCGCCGTGCTGTTCTCTCGGGTTGGGGTGGTCTCACTGCTGACAATGCTGGTCAGGCTCCTTCCCCATGGGCGCATGAGAACAATGGCCACGAAGACCGTACTGCGCATCGTTCCCACCATGTTGCGCTCGAGTGTTCTTGCTGCGGCCTCGGCCAGCCTGGTTGTCCACGCGGCGCACGCCTCTCCCCTGCCGGCCGATGCACTCGCAGTCGACGATCATCGGGTATTCGCTGCCACCGCAGCCGCCCCCTCGCTCGATCCGGGCTGGCCGACCGCAGTCCCCGACGACACCCCGTCGGACCCGGGCTGGCCGACGACTCCACCGGCCCCCAGATCCGAGCCCTCCCCATATCAGAACGCGCCGACCACCGACGATGAGGCTGAGGTTCATATTGTCGGAGCCGGGGAAAGCCTGTGGTCGATCGCTGCGGACCAGCCCTCATCCCGTGGCGTCACCCAGGACATCGTCGACGACATCTACTCAGACAACCGGGACGTCATCGGTGCGAACCCGAACCTCATCATGCCCGGCCAACGATTGGAGATTCAGCTATGACCGCCCCACTGGTGCTTTCACGTCCTCGAGTGGCATCGACGCCATTGCGCAGCGGAGCGCAGAATCCTGTTGCGACCGCCCCTGCTGCGAAGCAGAGCAGAGGCGGCGAAGACGACAGGGATGACGGACGCATTGCGGCTACCGCGACATCGTTGGCGGTGGCGTGTTTGGAGATCTTCGCCGGCATACGGCGCAGCGATTCCATCTCCCGCTGGGTCGACCGAACTCTGCTGGACAAAATCGATCAACGCGCCCAGCTTCGCGCAGAGGTCGCCCCGAGCAAACCGATCGGAGAACTCGGTCCAACACGCACCCTGCGTGCGGGCAATGCCAGGGTCTGCCGGGTCACCGACGCCATCGCCGAAGTCACCGTCGTGGTCCGCACACAGAACCGATTCCGGGCGGTGGCAATCCGCTTGGAACTGCTCACCACCCGGTGGACGATGACTGCGCTGCAGACGATGTGAGCGCCTGCAGACGGTGAGCGAGAGGTCAGAGCTGCAGACTCAGCTCTTCGCCTTCTTCTTCGCGCGGCGCTGGGCACGATTGGCCGGCTGCTCGTCCCCGGACTCTTCATCCTCAGATTCTGACATTGCGGACGAACCGTCCTCGGAGGGAGCCGAGAGCTGCATCTTGGGCGTCGTGTGACGCAGTTCGGCCGCATCGACCTCAACCTCGGAGTCGTCGTCGGACGTGTCCTCGGCCCGGTTCACGGTCACCTGCAGGGTGTTGGTGAGTCGGACGACGTCCTCTTTGATCCCATCCTGCATGGTTTTGAACATGTCGAAACCTTCGCGCTGATATTCCACCAGCGGATCCTTCTGCGCCATGGCGCGCAGGCCGATGCCGTTCTTCAGGTAGTCCATCTCGTAGAGGTGTTCGCGCCAGCGCTTGTCGATGACCGAGAGAACGACGCGGCGTTCGAGTTCACGGGTGGCTTCTTCGCCCAGGGCCTCTTCTCGCTGTTCATAGAACACCTCGATATCCGACTGGATCTCCTGGTTGAGGCGGTTCTTCGTCAGGTTGCCGATTCCGCCGACCTCTTCGGCCAGGTCCTCCTCGGTGATCGAAGGCTCATAGATCTTGCCCAGCGCTTCGAAGAGTTCGTCAACCTTCCAGTCCTCGACCGGCCCGGTGGTGGCCTCTGCCACATAGGTGTCGATGATCTCCTCCCGGAACTTCGCGACCTGTTCTTCCAGATCTGCCCCGTCGAGGACACTGCGCCGCTCATCGTAGATCACGGTGCGCTGACGGTTGAGCACGTCATCGTATTTGAGGACGTTCTTGCGCTGTTCGGCATTGCGCTGTTCGATCTGAGTCTGCGCCGAGAGAATGGCCCGGGAGACCATTTTGGATTCCAGCGGAACATCGTCGGGAACATTGGCAGTGGCCATGATCCGCTCGGCGGCACCGGAGCCGAAGAGTCGCATCAGATCATCGGTCAGGGACAGGTAGAAGCGACTCTCACCGGGGTCGCCCTGACGTCCTGAACGTCCACGGAGCTGGTTGTCGATACGCCTGGATTCGTGACGTTCGGTGCCGAGGACGTACAGTCCGCCGGCCTCGACGACTTCCTTTGCCTCGGATTTGACTCGCTTCTCCGCTGCCTTGATGACGTCGTGCCATTCGGCCTCGTACTGCTCTTCGTCCTCCTGCGGGTCCAATCCACGCCTCTCCATTTCGGCCACCGCGAGGAACTCGGCATTGCCGCCGAGCATGATGTCGGTACCGCGACCGGCCATGTTCGTTGCCACTGTGACCGCGCTCTTCCGCCCGGCCAGCGCGACGATGGAGGCTTCACCTGCGTGGTTCTTCGCGTTGAGCACTTCGTGGCGGATGCCGCGCTTCGCCAAGTGCTTGGAGAGGTATTCGCTCTTCTCGACGCTGGTGGTGCCGACGAGGATCGGCTGTCCGGTCTCGTGGCGTTCGGCGATGTCGTCGACGACGGCATCGAACTTCGACACCTCGTTCTTGTAGACGAGATCCGACTGGTCCATGCGTTGCATCGGCTTGTTCGTCGGGATCGGGACCACACCGAGTTTATAGGTCGACATGAACTCCGCAGCCTCGGTCTCTGCCGTACCGGTCATGCCGGAGAGCTTCTTGTAGAGACGGAAGAAGTTCTGCAGAGTGATCGTCGCCAGGGTCTGGTTCTCTGCCTGGACCTTGACGTTCTCCTTGGCCTCGATGGCCTGGTGCAGACCCTCGTTGTAGCGGCGCCCCTTGAGCACACGACCGGTATGTTCGTCGACGATGAGGACTTCACCGTCGAGGATCACATAGTCCTTGTCCTTCTTGAAGAGCTCTTTGGCGCGGATCGCATTGTTGAGGAAGCTGATCAGCGGGGTGTTCTCCGCGTCGTAGAGGTTGCCGATTCCCAAGTAGTCCTCGACTCGCTCGATGCCGGGTTCGAGAATACCCACCGTGCGCTTCTTCTCATCGACTTCGTAGTCGCGGTCGGTCTTGAGCCGCTTGACGACCTTGGCGAACTCTTCGTACCAGCGGTTGCCATCGCCTTCGGCCGGACCGGAGATGATGAGTGGGGTGCGGGCCTCGTCGATGAGGATCGAGTCGACCTCGTCGACGATCGCGAATGCGTGTCCGCGCTGCACCAATTCCTCGGCAGACCAGGCCATGTTGTCGCGCAGGTAGTCGAAGCCGAACTCGTTGTTCGTGCCGTAGGTGATGTCGGCGGCATACTGCTTGCGACGGTTGTCCGAGGACATGTTCGCCTGGATGCAGCCGGTCTCCATGCCGAGGAACCGGAACACACGCCCCATGAGTTCGGACTGATAGGTGGCCAGATAGTCATTGACCGTGATGATGTGCACGGAACCGCCGGTGAGGGCATTGAGGTAGGCCGGCGCGGTCGCGACCAAGGTCTTGCCTTCACCTGTCTTCATCTCAGCGATGTTGCCCAGGTGCAGTGCCGCCCCGCCCATGAGCTGCACGTCGAAGTGGCGCATGCCCAAGGTCCGCTCCGAGGCCTCACGGACAGCGGCGAAGGCCTCCGGAAGTAGCGACTCGAGGGTCTCCCCATCCTGATAGCGCTTCTTGAAGCGATCGGTTTCCTCCCGAAGCTCAGCGTCTGACATTTCGCTGAACTCCTCGGACAGCGCATTGATCGCATCCGTATACTGGCGGAGTTTCTTCAGCGTGCGTCCCTCACCGGTACGCAGAAGCTTCTCGAGGAAATTAGCCACTTTTCTCCTAATCGGCATGAATGCCTGACAACAACTCGGACGACTCTATAATCCCTAGCTTAATGGCAGGTGAGTACCACTCATATCCACGGCCCCCAATCCGAGCCACTTCGCCATTTCGCGCAGTTCCAGCGCCAGGTCCTCCTCGTGCTCTTCGCCCGGTTCCCATGTCACCTTGAGCGCCCGGAGGGTGTTCGCCGCCTGGTCCCGATGCAGATCGACTCGTCCGACGAGGCGTTCGCCGAGGAGGAACGGCAGCACGTAGTACCCGTGGACACGGTCCTTAGCCGGAGTGTAGATCTCGATCCGATAGTGGAAGTCGAAAAGCCATTCGATCCGCGGCCTGTGGAAGACCAAGGGGTCGAATGGGGCCAGGAGAGTTCTGGCCGCGACAGAACGAGGCGTCCTCGCGGCATGCCATTTCAGCGCCCGTGTCCCCTCGACGTCGACTTCGATGAGTTCGCCCGAGACGAGCAGCGAGGTGATCGCCTCATCTGTGGGCCCGCGCCGCTGCCGGAAGTAGTCCGCCAGGCAGTCAGGACGGGCGATGCCCAGTGCCCGGGCCGCGATCCGGGTCAGTTCGAGCACGTTGTTGGTTGTGCCGGAGACACCGCGGGGGCGTTCGGCTTCGGGGGCGATGCCCAGTTCTGGTTGGGAGGCTGGCCCGTAGGACAGCGTCGTCTGCGGCAGGGCAGGACTGACATCGTGCGGCAGAGCGTAGACGCGTTCGAAGTGATCGTTGCGCCCGGCGGCACTGATGACGCCGCCGGCGAACAGCGCTTCGAGCGCAATCTTGACCTGGCTGGGGTTCCATCCCCAGTGTCCGCGGTTGCGTTCGGGGATCTCATGGTCCACGAGCTCGGCGACCGCTCGTGCGGATTTCGGCCCCGATCCCAAAACGTCGAGGACCGACTGCTGCAGAGCTCGGAAGTCCCCTCCGCTGTCGGGGTGACGCTGACCGTAGTCGTTGCGCCACCATTCGGTTCTGGTCCGTTCGAAATGTCGCCATGTCTCCGGCGGAACGAAGGCCGCGGCATGGGCCCAGTATTCGACGCCCATGCGCGGTGGTGAGTAGAAGAGCCGATCAAGGGTCTCGCGTGGGTAGGGGCCGAGCCGCGAGTAGTACGGCAGGTAGTGCGCACGCACCACTCGTGAGACCGAGTCGATCTGGGTCAGTCCCATTCTGGCAAAGGTTGATTTCAGGTGCCGCGCCGTCACCCGCGACGGGCGCGGACGATCGAGCCCCGTCGCTGCGATCGCTGTTCTCCGTGCTGCTGACAGTGTCATCTTCTGCATGGGCCCACAGTAGAGCACACCCATGACACGGCACAGACAATCGCAGAGACCCGCACCGCCACATGTGTCCATCCGGCCGAGTCGGATCAGCCCTTCGGCCGAAGCCGGGATAGGTCGCGAGCGGAAGGATTGAGGACGTCACAACCACTCCCAACCGAAGGAACCAGGACACCTCATGAAGAAAGCCATCATCGCCCTCGCCTCACTGCTCGTCATCATCGCCGCCGCCGTCGGCGCGCTCTTCGTCTGGGAACACCAATCGAAGCTCGCGTTGGAAGGACAGGTCGAGGACTACCTCGACGAGCGCAGCATCGATGCCTCGGCGATCGACGTCCATGGTCGCCCCTACATCCTCTTCGCCATGCGCGACTCCGTCGACCTCACCTATGTCGATCTCGAGCTGCAGGACGGGACGAACAAGGACCAGCTGCTCGTCCACCGGCTCAGCAACGGCGAACCTGACCGCCTCACCCGCTTCGTCACCTTCGACCACCCTGAAGGCGAGGTTGATCCGATCGAACGCGCCGACGGCTCATTCACGGAATCCGCGATGGTCGACGGCACAAAGGTCACCTACTCGGCCGATGTCAAGGACCACAAGCTGCGCCTGTTCGCCGATGGACACAAGACCGGTGAGATCGCGGTGGAAAAGGGCGTGAGCCAGAATGGGGCAGCCGTGACCGATACCGGTGTGGTCATCGGGCTCGACTACGACTCCCCCGATTTCGTCGCCGCGAACTGATCAGCGCGGTCCCGCTCCCTCAGCGGCTGAGCATCTGAGCGGCTCAGTGCCCCGACTACACTGTGAACCGATGAAGACTGTGATCACGTGGCTGTGGATCGTCCCACTGCCCCTGACGTTCGCGCTGGAGCTGCTGACCGGATCAGGGTGGCTGCTCACGGTCGCCAATGTGTTCGCATTGGCGACCGCGCTGCCGATCCTGGTGCGCTCTCAGCGCCGCACTGCCCGAGGCGAGGAACCGAGCACAGGGATGCTCGCACTCGCGGCTCTGGCTCTGCTCCTTTCCCTCGTGCCGGTGGCCCTGGCCACAACACTGAGCCTGACCGTGCTGTGGCTGAGCATGGTGACGGTGGTGATGCTCGCCCGCTGGTTTGCCGCCGGCGCACAACTCCTGATGCTCATTCTGCTCTCGGTGGGAAGCATCGTCACACCCGCTCTGATGTGGAGCGATGGCCTCACATTCGCCTTCGGCGCGTCTACCGTGATCGTGGCCAGCCTCGCCCTGGGGCTGCTCCTGCGGATGGTCGACCGGTCCCTGATCGAACGTCATGCCACCGCTGTCGAGGCGGAACGACGCCGGATGGCCACCGAGCTCCACGACCTGGTCGCCCACGAGGTCACCGGGATCATCGTCCTCTCACAGGCCGCGGCACGCAGCGAGGACGCCGGAGTCCTCACGACCGCATTGGGCAAGATCGAGGAATCCGGAACCCGTGCCCTCGAGCAGATCAGAGCGCTGGTCTCGAATGCCCCTGCGAACTCCAGTGCCCGGTCGCCGATCGCTTCCGGCATCCAGGCTCTCCGCGATCGGGCCGATGGCTTCGAGGGCGCATCGTCCCTCACTCTCGACGTCGATGACACCGTCACCGAGGTGGTGCCCTCCTCCGTCTGGCCCGTCCTCGACCGGGTGTTGGCTGAGGCGCTGACGAACATCCGCCGACATGCGGGAGCCGGGGTCCCGGTCATGGTGCGGGTGTCCACCGCCGCCTCGGCGAGGCCAGAGGAGCGACATGTTGCCGACATCGCCCTCACCGTGATCAACGGCCCCGGTCCCGGTGGGATCGGAACCGGCAGTGGAACGGGACTGCGTGGTCTGCGCGCACGGGTCGACCACCTCGGCGGGAGTCTGCTTGCGGGGCCGGGCCACGACGGCGGGTGGGTGTTGGAGGCTCGGATACCCTTGAACCCGACAGCAGACGAATGAGACCGATGGCGGTTGATGGAGGTCGAACGTGATTCGAGTGGCTCTGGTCGATGACCAGGACATGGTGCGGATGGGGTTCTCCCTCATCCTCGACGCCGATGAGTCGATCTCCGTGGTGGGGCAGGCAGCAGACGGCGTCGATGCCATCGAACTGGCCAAACGCGAACAGCCGGACGTCATCCTCCTCGACATTCGTATGCCCAAACTCGACGGACTCGCCGCACTTCCCCGCCTGACCCCGATCTCAAAGGTCATCATGGTCACGACCTTCGACGATGATGACTACGTCGATGCGGCACTGGCCGGCGGTGCGAGCGGGTTCCTCCTCAAGGATGCCGGACCCGATCTGCTGCTGGCCGCGGTCAGGGCGGCCGCGAACGGTGATGCCCTGATTTCACCGTCGCTGACCCTGGATCTGCTCAGCCGCCGCGCCCAGGCCGGTGGTGCGGGCGAGGACCGGGTCGCAGGCTTGAGCGGTCGGGAGAACGACGTCGCTCGTCTCGTGGCCAGGGGCCGGACGAACCAGGAGATCTGCGCCGAGCTCTTCATCTCGCTCGGGACCGTGAAGACCCACCTGGGCAACATCCAGACTCGCCTCGGAGCCCGCAACCGGGTCGAGATCGCCGCCCGGATGTGGGAGTCGGGTGTGATGAATCGGCCGAATGGCTGACCCTCGCTCTCAGACTCCGGCCATTGTGCTGATGTGGGCGGCGGGCGGATCCGACCAGAATGGGAATCATGAGTTCAGACACCAGTGACCACCCGCCCACACCACCGACCATCGCCCCGGCCCACACCACGGACACGACCCGTGCCAGGAGCGGTTCACGTTCAGCAGGCCGATCCCGCATCGCAGCCCTCGACGTTCTTCGCGGGCTCGCCCTGTGCGGCATCATGATCGTCAATCTGCCGCCTATGTTCGGCGTCGACGCCGTCAGCGAAACCGGAGCGGTCGAGAGCTTGTACAGGGTCGAACAGGACTTCGTGCAGAACCGCTTCTTCCCGATCTTCTCCCTGCTGTTCGGCATCGGCTTCGGCATCATGTGGAACTCGGCCAGGAACCGCAGCCGCCGACCTCGGCTGGCGCTGCTGCGTCGTTTCCTGTTCCTCGGCGTCATCGGAGTCGGCCACACGTTCCTGCAGCCCGGCGAGGCTCTGCTGCCCTATGCGATCGTCGCGCTCCTCATCCTGCTGCCCTCGACGTGGATTCCCGCCCGAGCACTGGCCGTGACCACGTCGATCGCCGGAGCGGTGCTCCTGGCCGCTGGGGTCTGGTCCGGCGGCGGTATGGTGATCATCCCCGGACTCTTCCTGCTGGGTTTCGCCGCTGGGTACACCGATCTCGTCCGCCGCAGCCTGCGTCATCCGGGCTGGTTGGCCCCCATCGGTGCCGCGAGTGCCGTGATCTCCGTGTTCGGGTTCCTCATCACCGACTACAACACCCGCCACCTATACATGTGGATCACCGCCGGCCTCGGCATCACCATGGCGCTGTGTTTCGTCATCATCGTCATGCTGCTGATGACCACCCCCGCCGAGGCGATCCTGCGGCCGATCTTCGCTCCTCTGGGTCGGATGGCGCTGAGCAACTACATCGGTGCCACCCTGCTCATCCTCGCTGCCAAGGCCGTTGAGCCCGACCTGGCCCAGTTCGATGAGCATGGCGGATATTTGGCGGGCGTGCTCGTCTGCATCACCATCATGGTCATCCAGATACTGGTCTCCGCCCTGTGGCTGCGCTTCGTCGGGCAGGGGCCGCTGGAGAGGCTCTGGCGTCTGGTCACCTGGGGCCGCGAGGGCTCTCGAGCCTGAGACCGGCTCCAACAAAGAAGGCAACGACGCCAGACGCAGATCGCCGAGGTGGGGGGGGGTCCCACCTCGGCGATCGTGCTCGTCTTCTCGCGTGTGCCCAGGTCAGGTCAGTCGAGAGCGCCCTGAAGTTCGTGATCGAGCGTGATGACGCCGTAGCTCCATCCCTTGCGGCGGTAGACGACGGACGGTTTGCTCGACTCCTCGTCGATGAACAGATAGAAGTCGTGTCCGACGAGCTCCATGCGGTTGAGTGCTTCCTCGATGCCGATGGGAGCCCCGTTGAATGTCTTCTCACGTAGGACCACGGGTGAGTCGCCTTCGGCCTTGATGCGACCGTTCGTCTTGTCGGTGTTCTCCGGCTCGTTCGGAGTGATGGCCTCGCCTTCCTCGGGAACCAGGGAATCGGCAACGGGCATCTTGGCCAGTGCCTCAGCGGTGGATTCCTTCCGGTGATGACCGGCTCGAGGCACCTTGTTGCGGTCCCGCGCGCGCCGTAATCGCTCGACGAGCTTCGCCCAGGCGAGGTCCAATGCAGCATATTTGTCGCTTGCCATGGCTTCTGCGCGAATGGCCGGACCCTTCGCTACGACGGTGAGCTCGACTCGTTCGCTGGTCTCTGGCTGGCGAGAGTTCTTTTCATGAGCGACGTGCACCTCGACTCGTTGCGCTCGCGGCGCGAGCTGCTCGACCTTCGCGATCTTGTCCTCAATGTGGGCCCGAAAACTGTCGGAGATGGTCAGTTGACGTCCGTTGACAACAATGTCCATGATGCGTCCTTAGCGACTCGTTCTTCGGATTCATCCGATCCCATTCCCTTGGATGGGTAAACCCCGTTATACAGTAAAGGGAGAGACAAATCGAGTGCCCCCGCGGCCGAGCCCGAGAACGGCTCCTGCAGCGGGTCTGATCTGCACCGATGCTAGTACCCGTGCGCTTTCTGCCAAGGTTGCTCCAGTCGTTGAGAAATCGTCGACGAGAATGTCAGCGCCGGATTCCGACCCGGATTCGTCTCCGCCTGCGGGAGATATCGAGTCCGAGGCCCTCGGTTCGAGGTACTGCGACCTGGCCACATTGCGTTGCCTCGCATGGGCTCCCAGACCGACCTGGTCATGGTGGCGTCGTGTGAGGAGAACGTCGACGACCTCCAGCGACAGTTCGGGAACGAGTTCGGCGGCGCGTCGGGCAAGGGCTGCGGTGTGGGAGCCGCCTCGGCGTCGCCGTGCCTGCGGGGAGCTCGGCGCGGGGAACAGTCTGACCCGACCGCCCGAATGGTGAGCCAACTCCAAGGCCGCGGTGATGGAACGCGCAAGTGCCAGGGCCAGAGGGTCGAGGATGTCGCGGCGACCATTGTCCTTGAAATTGACCACCATGTGAGATACCTGCGAACTGTATTCCGAGACGCCGACGACCGGTATCTGGCCGTACCGCGGTTCCATGGCTCGCGGGATGCCGCCGAGCAGCTTGAGACAGGCCGTGCACAGGGAGACGTCCTCCCGTCCGCAGCCGGCACACCGGCGGGGCAGGAAGAGTTCGCCGAATTCGGTCAGCAGTCCCATGGGAGAAATCTACTATGCTGGGTCCTGGGATTCAGCCCGGGTAGGAGGGATCCTTGGCCGAGATATCGACGAGCTTCTGCCAGGCATTGGAATTGTAGGAGTAGATCTCTCCGGACGAGCTCGTCACGAGGATCGAGCGGCCGTCCTCACCGGAGGCGATTCGGCTGCCGTCAGGGACCTCTCCCAGCTGCGCGGGAGGCCCGGTCACCCCGATGCGGAAGGGCTGGACCTGTTCGCCCTCCTTCGCGGCCAGCGCCACCAGGGAGGTCGAACCGGCCCAGGAGATGTCCTTGACCTCCTCGAAGTTCGACCCGACTTCGATCGGTGCATCAGAGACGGCACTGGCAGGATTGCCCGCTTTGTCACGTGGGATGCCGACGACGTCGATGCGTGCAGGTTCGCCCTTGTGCCGACTCAGCACCGCGATTCGCGTGCCGTCTCGGGAGACTTCCAAGTCGATGAGATCTCGACCGGCGAGGAAGTCCGTGGCGATGGTGTACTCCTGGCTGTCATCGCCGATGGCTGTGAGCTTGCCCTTGTTGTCGCGCTCCCCGGTCCAGACCGTTTTGAACCGGTCGATGCTGGGCCGTACGAGCTTCTTGCCCCTGAGGATCGGAGTCGCATCGACGGCGTCGTCTTTGAGGCGCATCAGCTGTTTTCCTGAGTTCTGCAGGTAGACGTAGAGCGAATCGTCAAATGACACTGCCGGGTCGCTGGCCTTGGCTTCGGACAGGTCAGGACTGTTCTCGACCTTGGCCACGGTCGTACCCGAGATGCGCGAGAGCCGGTCTTTGGCCAGCACCACCGGTGGGCCGTCGACCTGGACCGAGGTGTCGGTCTTCGGCTGCAGACTCTTCGGGACGACCTGTCCGCCGATGGTCAGCTCGATGCTCGAGATCGAGGGAATCACCTTCAGCGTCGATGCGATCTGCTGCCGGATCAGCCCCTTCTCCTTGTCCGTGGGTGCGTCTCCCTGGTTGCTCAAGGCGATGTGTGCGACGCCGTTTTCGATCGTCACCACGTTCGTATCGCTGAGCTTCGCACCGTCGGGAATCGCGGTCACGACCGCACCCGAGAGGTACGAGGCCGGCCCGGTGAGGAGTTCGTTGATGAGAGCGGTCGGCGTTGACGAGGACCGGAGGAACCAGCGGGAGTCCGGCACCAGGTAGGAGTAATCGGAGGTGAAGAACTGCAGAGAGTAGTTGAGGAAGATCGTCTGGAACTCCGTCTGGGTGATCAAGAGACCATCGGGCGCCGAGGCGATGCGCCATTCCCCGTTCTCCTGCCGCAGCGAGAACTCCATGTTCGACCGGGTTCCCGGTTTGGTGGAGTTGAAGATGCCCGAAGAGTTGACGAGTCCGACGACGGGCGCCGACATCGTCAGCGTCTTCTGATCGGAGGTGACTTCGGCGTTGAGCGACTCCAGGTCGGTGTCATTGGGCAGCAGCGACACCGATTCCTGTGGGTTCCATTCCTGTGCCTCGGCCTCTGTGAGGAAGGACTTGGCCACGGAGAAGTTGTTTCCGGTACCGGCACCGGCGGAGAGGAAGCCACGAACGATCTCACCGATGCTGTCGCCGGGTTCGGGCCCCTCCGGGATCCGAGCACTGCTGTCTCCCGGGGCACCGGAGCCCGCTTCGATATGGCCCACCGGCGAATTGGTCGGGATCGAAGAGCAGGCCGTCAGCGCCAGGGAGGCGACGGCTGCGAGGACGAGCACGTGCAGTCCCTTCTTACGTCGGGGCGTCGTCATGACTGCGGTCCTCCTTCGTGTGCTGCATCGGTGGGCCAGACGGTGTCAGCGTCAATCTCAATGCGGGTGTCAATGTTGTCGGCATCGTCGCGAGCGCCAGTCCCGCTGTCGGCATCGTCGCCGTCGTCGGCACCCGTGTCGGTGTCGGCGCCGCTGTCGATTTCTGGGCCTCGGTCGGCGCCGGCGTCTGCGTCCTCGGGCTCGTCTGCCCTCTCGCCGCTACCGGTGAGGTCGGTCCCGTCGTCGATGATGGCATCATCACCGCGGACGACCTCGGGCTCGCCACCATACCCTTCACGGGTGGGAGGAGCCTGACCGGTTTCGACCACGATGGGAATCGACCCTGTCTGGATCCGCACGGAGCCGTCCGAGGACAGCGGACCCGCGACCAGGGCAGCACCCTGGACCTGCGCGTCCCGGGGCGGCAGGGGCAGAGGCGAGGAGGTGATCTCCTGATCGGGACGGCGCGGGATGGTCAGGCGGAAGCATGAGCCTTCTCCGGGTTTGCCCCAGACCTGCAGCCAGCCGTTGTGCAGGTGGGCGTCCTCGAGCGAGATCGCCAGTCCCAAACCGGACCCGCCCAGGGTGCGCTTGCGAGCGGGATCCGCACGCCAGAAACGGTCGAAGACGTGCTCGACCTGTTCCTCATTCATTCCAACGCCGTGGTCGCGCACGCTCACGGCCACCGCCTCGGCGTTGGAGGCGACGTAGATGTCGATCGGGTTGGACTCTCCGTGTTCGATCGCATTGACGATGAGGTTGCGCAAGATCCGTGTGATGCGCACCCGGTCAACCTCGGCCATCACCGGTGAGGACGGGGAGTGGACGACGATGTTCGTCGACATCTGGTCCGCGACCATCGACACCGTCTCGATGATCGAGGTGACGATCGCACCGACGTCGACGGGTTTGGCCACCAGAGCAGCGGCACCGGCATCGTAGCGGGAGATCTCAAGCAGGTCCGAGAGGAGGCTGTCGAACCTCTCCGCCTGCGAATTCAGCAGCTCCGCGCTGCGGGCCGTCACCGGATCGAGGTCGTCACGCGAATCGTAGATGAGGTCCGCGGCAGCCCGGATCGTGGTCAGTGGTGTGCGCAGTTCGTGGGAGACGTCGGAGACGAACTGCCGCTGCAGCACAGACAGCCGCTCCATCTGCTGAATCTGGTGTTGGAGGGTGTCGGCCATGTCGTTGAAGGACTCCCCCAGCACCGCGATTTCGTCATTGCCGTGGACGGGCATGCGCTCGTCCAGATCACCATCGGCGATGAGACGGGCCACCTCGGCGCCGGTGCGCACCGGGGTCACCACGAGCCGGGTGACGATCCACGCCACGGCGCCCACGAGGACGACGAGGACGAGGGCGGCAACGAGCATCGACCTCTGGACGAAGTCGAGGGTGTCCTGCTGCTCGGACAGGTCGCCGAGATAATAGAGCTGGAACTGCCCGGCGCCGGGGATCTGGAGCTCCTGAGAGATGAGCAGGCCGGGTCCGGTCCCGTCGGGAAGACTCACCGACTGATAGAGCATGTCATCGGTCGGGGCCTTGCCGATGGCATCCTTGAGCTCACCGCTGATGGGCATCTCGTACGGTGCACCATCGGAATCCGTCGTTCCGGCAGAGATCGTGGAGAACGACGAGTTCGGATCGCTGGGCTCCAAGGTCAGCGAATACACGGATCCGGTGGAGCGGTTGTAGATCGACGACAGCTGAGAGCTCAGGTTCTCCTGAGTCACGGCCTGACCATCAACGGGGGCGAGGCTGCGCAGCTCTGAGACGATCGTGCCGGCCTGGGACGACAGGGACTGCAGCCGGGTGTCGAAGAGACCCCGCGAAATCTGCTGTGACATGTACGTCCCCACCCCGAAGATGGCCACCGAGGTGAGGACGATGGTGAGAACGACGATCCGCAGCTGCAGGGAATGACTGAACGAGCGGAGGAGGAACCTCCAGAACGCCCGCATCGCCGAGGCTGCGGTGCGGATTGCGCCGCCCACAGCCGAGGAGCGACTCACGCCGCTCTGCCTGCCTTATATCCCACGCCGCGAACGGTGACGATGATGTCCGGCTTCTCCGGGTCACGTTCGATCTTCGAGCGCAGACGCTGCACGTGCACGTTCACGAGGCGGGTGTCAGCCGCATGCCGGTAGCCCCACACTTCTTCGAGCAGAGTCTCGCGGGAGAACACCTGCCACGGCTTGCGGGCCAGAGCCACCAGCAGATCGAACTCGAGCGGGGTCAGGGAAATCGGGGAACCGCCCTTGGTCACGGTGTGACCGGCGACGTCGACAACGACATCGCCGACGTTGAGCAGCTCCGGGGCCTGCGGTTCGGAGATGCGCAGTCGGGCTCGCACCCTGGCAATGAGCTCCTTGGGTTTGAATGGCTTGGGAACGTAGTCGTCGGCGCCGGACTCCAGGCCGAGGACGACGTCCACGGTGTCCGATTTCGCCGTGAGCATGATGATCGGCACCGAGGAGATCTCGCGGATCTCTCGGCAGACCTCGAGGCCGTCCTTTCCGGGCAGCATGAGGTCGAGGAGGACGAGGTCCGGGTTCACCTTCTCGAATTCGCCGAAGGCTTGATCGCCGGTAGCGCAGAAAAAGGGCTCGAAGCCTTCACTTTTGAGCACAATTCCGATCATTTCGGCCAAAGCCGTGTCATCATCAACTACGAGGATACGAGCGTTCATCCTTCCATTGTCGCTTATCAGCGCCCAATCTTTCGACCTCGACACCCTCACCTGCCAATGCAGACGCTGTGAAGTTCACGCCCGGGGCGGTTCGACTCGGCACCGGACTGCCAATCATGGCAGGATTGTTCGGTGATGGAACGATCGAATGCGTGGACCTCCGAGGTCGACTGGCAGACCGGTCAGTGGCAACGACGAGATCAGGGCCCGACGCATCACGAATGGCACCCGCCTTCCCCTCGTGGAGTCCTGGCCAAACGGCCGCTGACCTTCTTCGAGGTGCTCGATTCCGGGTTCCGACTGCTGCGCTTCGTCCCCGGGCTCACCATCGGCGCGGCTCTCATCGTGTTCACACTCTGGACTCTCGTCCTCACTGCGCTCGGAACCTTCGTGGTTCTTGAGTTCCTGCCCTTCCTCAACGACCTCGTCAGCAATGACGACGCGATGTCCGGGTTCCTCCTCCTCGCGCAGATGGGGTCGTTCGTCATCAGCCTGCTCAGCCTCGGCGTGGCTCATTTCCTCGCCGGATTGGCCGCCAGCGGTGCCGAGGGCTCGTTCGGTGCACGCAAGACCACGCTGACGCAGTCGTGGAGGTCTCTGCACGGCCGCCGGTGGTCGCTCATCCTCGCTGCGATTGCCCTGGGTGCCATCAATCTGGGTCTGCTCACCCTGCTGGGGCTCCCCTCTCTTCTGTTCGCGCTGTTCGACAATACGGTCCCCGCAATCGTCACCGCCGTCATAGCGCTGGGACTCTGGCTGTGCGCCGTGATCTGGCTGAACCTGCGATTCGCGTTCACCGGCTCGGCGATCGCCGTCGAGAGGCTGGGCGTCCGTGCTGCGCTGGGACGCTCCTGGAGGCTGACCGGCCGAGGTTTCTGGCGCACCTTCGGTCAGCTCGGTCTCGGCTACTTCCTGTCCAACCAACTGGTCCAGCTCGTCATCACCCCGCTCGTCACGGTCATCACCGCCGTCGCGACGGTCGCCGTCACCACCGTTGAAGCAGCCTCCTCGGCGATGACGCTCATCACCGTCATCGCTGGAGCGCTTCTCCTGGTTCTGACGACGGTGTCCTCGGCGATCCTCTTTGCGTACTTCTCATGCCTCGTCTGTGTCTGCTACTTCGACCAGCGCATGCGCTCCGAAGGATTCGATCTGGTCCTCATCCGTCGTGAGGAGAACACTGCATGAGCGCGCTGCTGAGTTCGGCCATCGATCGTGAGACCGGGCGCGAATGGGTCGAACACGAACTGTCGAAGAAGGAGTACTCGGACACCGACCTGACCCCCTTGGAACAGCTCGGACAATGGCTGAGCGACATCTGGGACTCGATCGTCTCCGGTGCGCTGAACAGCAACTCTCCCTGGCTGATCCTCATCGTCGTCGTGGCCCTGGCTGCGATCGTCGCGCTCATCGTCTGGCGGGTCCGCCGAGTCGGGCTGAGGAAGACCTCGCTCCCGCTGTCTGCCTTCGACCCCGTCGTCGCCTCACCGGAGCCCGGCCCGTGGAGGAACAGTGCACGGGCTGCCGCACAGCGCGGCGACATGACGACGGCCGTCATCGATTCCGCACGCGCCATCTTCGCTGTGCTCTCCCAGAAGCAGATCGTCACGCTCGATTCGGCGTCGACGGCCAGCGAGCTCAGTCGCACCGCCGGAGGCGAGCTGCCCGAGCACCGGCGGGAGCTGACACGGGTCGCGAATGTCTTCAACGATCTCCTCTTCGGCGAGGACCATGCCCAGACCTCCGCTGCCGCATTGCAGACAACCTACGACGAATTCCGCGCTTTCGATGAGACCCTGAGCGCCCTGGTTCCCAGGCATCGATCGGCGGTGGCATCGTGAGCGCCCTCATCGACGTCGCGACCAGAGGCACCCGCTCGAGCCCGGCGGTGCCACTGACGGCTCGGCTGAGATCAGTTGGGGTGTGGATCGTCGCGGCCGCCGCCATCCTCATCACCGTGATCGCGACGATGCTGATGACGTCTGATCGTGGGTCCGATGCCCCGCTCCACTACGACTCCACGGCTCGCGACGGCACGAAGGCCATGGTCGAGACGCTGCGCGACCACGGGGTCGAGGTCACCACCACCGAGGATTTCGACACGGCCCACACGGCCTCAGGTCAGTCGGATACGACACTCCTGATTCCGACGAAGGCCGACATGCTCTCGCTGGGTGACATCGACGGTTTCCGGTCCGAACTCTCCACCAATGACAACCGTCTTGTCCTCGTCGACCCCGGCTACACGGTCCAGGACTTCACCGATCGCATCACGGTCAATGACAGCCTCAGTCCGCTGGCGTCTCCGGAGACGATCTCACAGCCCGACTGCACCGTGGACTCAGCTCAAGCCGCCGGCCCGGCGGAGACCGGTGATGCCGAGTATGCCGAAGCCCGGAAGGGCACTGAGGGCCTGCACACCTGCTACCCATTCGCCGGCCCCGGCGTCACCCAGATCGACGGCGGCGAAGTGACCCCCGGGTCGGCCCACGGACAGCTCATCGTCGATGAGAGTGCCGGTGGAAAGGGAGATTTTCCCGTCACCGTCCTGGGCAATCCCGACTGGGTGACCAACGCCGGCATCGATGAGGAGGGACATGCCTCGCTGGTGCTCTCCCAGCTGTCGCAGACCGACCATCTCGTCGTCTACTACCCCACCGAGACCGGTGAGTTCCAAGCACCGCCGTCGACCCTGGACTATGTGCCCAGCTGGTTCATCGCCGGGGCCCTGTGGCTGGTTCCTTGCGTGTTCATCCTGCTGCTCATCCTCGGTCGCAGGTTCGGTCCCCTGGCCGTCGAACGACTGCCGGCCATCGTCCCCGCGGTCGAGACCGTGCATGGTCGGGCGGCTCTGGCCGCGCGCAGCCATGACCGGACCGGGGCACTGCACACCCTGCGCACGGGAGCCCTGCTGCGCATCGCGAAACGGTTGGCCCTGGGTCCGGAGGCCGGCCTCCACGACATCATTGTCGCCATCGCGAACACGACGGGCCGCGATCCTGCCCAGGTCGAGTCGGTCTTCTCCTCCGCGGTGCCCTGCACCGACGCTGATCTGCAGCACATCGTCCATCAGCTCACCCTCATCGAAAGCGAGGTCTCATGACACAGACTCCTGGAGAGAACTCCGCCCAGCAGCCAACGCAGGCCCAGTCGGCTCAGTCTCAGCCGACACAGCCTCAGCCGCCCCAGCAGTCTCAGCCTGCTCAGCCCCAGCCGGCTCAGGAACGCGATCCCCTGCGGGAGGCGTTCGTCGATGTGCGCACGCAGATCGCCAAGGCGGTCGTCGGTCAGGACGAAGCGGTCACCGGCATGCTCATCGCACTGCTGTGCCAAGGTCATGTGCTGCTCGAGGGTGTCCCCGGCGTCGCCAAGACCCTCCTGGTGCGCAGCTTCGCGAAATCGGTCAGCCTCGACAACACACGGATCCAGTTCACGCCGGACCTCATGCCCAGCGACGTCACCGGCTCACTGGTCTACGACGCGTCCGTATCGAACTTCGAGTTCCGTCCCGGCCCGGTGTTCACGAACATCCTCATCGCCGATGAGATCAACCGCACCCCGCCCAAGACCCAGTCGGCTCTGCTCGAAGCCATGGAGGAGCATCAGGTCTCGGTCGGCGGAGGCTCCCGTGCCCTGCCCGAACCGTTCATGGTCGCGGCCACCCAGAACCCGCTCGAATACGAGGGCACCTATCCCCTGCCCGAGGCTCAGCTCGACCGGTTCCTGTTCAAACTCGTGCTCGGGCTGCCTGAACGCGAGCTGGAATTCGAGATCCTCAACCGTCACGCTCACGGCTTCGATGCCTCCCACCTCGCCGAGGCGGGACTGACCCCTGTCGTCGACGCGGACATGATCGCCCGGGCACGGGAGGCCATCGCCGAGATCTACATCGCTCCGCAGGTCATCACCTACATCGTCGACCTGGCCCGAGCGACCAGACAGGCACCGTCGCTGGCGTTGGGCGTGTCTCCCCGCGGTGCCACCCGGATGCTCGGTGCCGCACGCGCCTTTGCCTGGCTGTCGGGCCGCGGTTACGTCACCCCCGACGATGTCAAGGCGCTGGCCCACATGACCCTTGGCCACCGTGTGATCCTGCGCCCGGAGGCGCAGATGGACGGCCTCAACGTCGATCAGGTCCTCAACTCGATCATTGCGACCACCGAAGTACCGCGCTGAATGACCTCACGACTACTCCTGCTCGCCCTGCTCGGGCTTGTCCCCGTCATGCTCATGCCGGGGTGGACGAGTGCATTGATCGTGGCCGCTG
Source organism: Brevibacterium picturae (assembly GCF_900105045.1). Lineage (GTDB taxonomy): Bacteria > Actinomycetota > Actinomycetes > Actinomycetales > Brevibacteriaceae > Brevibacterium > Brevibacterium picturae. The sequence continues at coordinate 307,496 of NZ_LT629739.1, forward strand.
TCATCATCATCGTCGCCGTTGTCGACTTCTTTCTCGTGCCCCCGCCGAGGTTGGTCTCCCTTCAGCGCACACCCGGACCGATGGTTCGCCTCGGTGATCCCACCGATGCCACTCTCACCGTCGTCAATGACTCCCCCAGGCGTCTGCGCCTCGCAGTCCGAGATGCCTGGTCGCCCAGCGCCGGGGCGAAGAGCACCCGCTCACGTTTCGACCTGGCACCGGGTGAGGACGCGCAGTTGGTCACGCAGCTTCTGCCAGTGCGCCGCGGCGCCCTGCACGGGGACAAGGTCACCGTGCGCTCACGCAGCATCCTCGGGTTCATCTCCCGGCAGCGCAGCTTCGATGTGCCGGCGATCGTGCGGGTCCTGCCCCCGTTCATCTCCCGGCGCGAACTTCCGTCGAAGACGCAGAAGCTTCGCGAACTCGACGGTCGGTCCGCTGTGATGATCCGCGGCATGGGCACGGAGTTCGATTCGCTGCGCGACTACGTCGACGGTGATGATGTGCGCTCAATCGACTGGCGCGCCAGCGCCCGCGCCCAGGATCTGGTCGTCAAGACCTGGCGGCCGGAGCGCGACCGGAGGGTCGTCATCGTCGTCGATTCCTCGCGGCTGGCCGCGCGTCGCTGCGGAGACGGCACGGTCTTCGACGCCGCCCTGGAGTCTGCCCTGCTGCTGACGGCTCTGGCCTCGGGAGCAGGTGACCGGGTCGATGTCGTCGTCGCCGATGCACGCATCCGCGCGATCGCCTCGAGCCATCGTTCGAAGGACCCCGTCCATGACCTGTCGGTGGCCCTGACCACGGTCCACCCGGAACTCTACGATGCTGACTGGGAACAGATCTCCTCGACTGTTCTGGCCACTTCCCGCCAGCATGCCCTCGTCGTCTTAGTCACCGCGCTCGATGAGGGCAGCGTCTCCGATGAGATCCTGCCGGTCCTGCCGACGCTGTTGGCCCGGCACCGTGTGGTCCTGGCCTCGGTCGAGGATCCCGGATTGAGGGAGCTGGCTGCCAAACGTGAGGGAACCGATGAGATCTTCACGGCCGCTGCCGCGGAATCGGAGCTGCTGACGTCGAAGTCGCTGCAGACCCGCCTGCGCGGAGCCGGTGTCCAGTCCGTCGAGGCCGCCCCCGACGATCTCCCTGGTGCATTGGCCGATCTCTACATCAACCTCAAGGCGACCGGGAAGCTTTGAGTCCTGCGCATCGATGAAGGTCCCACAGGTCTGCGGTGGGCGATCTACCGGTCTGTGGCGAGGATCGAATAGCCCGCCTGGTGCTCGTCGAGGTCGGCGCTGAGCCCGGCCCTGACTGCGCGCTTGCCGAAGTACCAGGCATAGGCGATGACTGCCGCGGTGTAGGCGACGCCGATGGCGATCTTGAGCGCCGGCGGAATCGGATTCGGAGTGACGAAACCTTCGATGAGCCCGGAGATGAACAGCATGATGACCAGACCACCGGCGACGGTCAGCAATGATCTGGCTTCGGAGGCGAGTTTGTTGCGTCGCAGCTGCGGACCCGGCACCACCCAGGCGAAGAACAGTCTCAGACCCGCCGCTGCGGCCAGGATGATGCAGCTGATCTCGGGGATGCCGTGCGGGAGGATGTAGAGGAAGAAGTCCGAACCGCGGTCGAACTCGAACATCATCGCACCCGAGAAGCCGACGTTGACCGCATTGGAGAACAGCCCGGAGACGACGAAGACACCGGTGATGCCCAGGAGCACGAACTGCACCGCGATCCAGGCGTTGTTCGTCCACACTCCCACTGCGAAGAAGCCGTTCGGGTTCTCCTTGTAGTAGTCGACGAAATCATGTTCGGCGAACTGTTTGCGGAATGCACGGTCGCCGAAGGTCTCGAGCACCTCCGGGTGCATGCCCGCCCAGATCCCGGCCAGGCTCGCCACTGCCAGGAAACATGCGGCGACGATGAGGAAGTCCCACCGCAGCCGGTAGATCGACAGCGGCAGGCTGATGACGAAGAAGCGGGAGAGACCGCTCAGCCCGCCGGCGGGAACCGCGGAGAGATGATTGCGCGAGCGATGGACGATCGCGGACAGACGCGCGGCCTCCAGGGAGTCGGGAGCCACCGTCATGATCCGCGACAGGTCCTTCGATGCGTCCCGATAGAGGTCGAGGAATCTGTGCGTCTGCGCCGGAGTCAGCGTGTTCTTCTTCGCCAGCATGGACAGTTCTCGCCACTTGTCGCCGTGCAGTTCGGCCAGCAGATTCGGGTCCATGCTGCAAGCCTATCTGAGACTCCCGTCGACCAGAATCTGCGTCCCAGGCGATCCCCAATGAAGCGGGGATGCGAATTATGACAGGATGGATCTGTGAGTACTTTGGTGACGGGCGAAGCCGTCGAACTGAGCATCCAGCCCGCAGCCCTGGCAGCACGCGCGCTGAGCTGCCTCATCGACTACATCGTCTACGCGATCGTCAACATCGGGCTCATCATCGCCATGTTCTGGTTCCTGCTTCAGATCCTCGACGTCAATGAGCTCCTCCTGACATCGGTCATGACCATCATGAGCATCTCGGTGTTCGTTCTCCTGCCGATGATCATCGAAGTCCTCACCCATGGTCGCTCGATCGGCAAGCTCATCCTGGGCCTGCGGGTCGTCCGTGACGACGGTGGCGCAGTACGGGCCAGGCATTCGTTCATCCGGTCCATTCTGTGGCCTTTCGAGATCCTGTCGACCGGCGGCGGTCTGGCCGCCCTCTCCGGTCTGATCTCGCCACAGGCCAAGCGCCTCGGCGACTACATGGCCGGTACGGTGGCCGTCAGCGAACGCACCGCCCCACCACAGCCGGTCCGCACGCATGTCTCACCGCACCTGCACAACTGGCTGGCGGAGACCGATATCGCCACACTTCCTGCCGGACTGCACCGACGGGTCGTGCAGTTCCTGTCGATGTCGGAGAACCTGGGACGCGAATCGCGCTGGGATCGAGCGAAGGAGCTCGCCACCGAACTCAACCCCTATGTCGCGCCGGCGCCGCCGGAGGGGACGATGCCCGAACAGTTCTTATCGGCCGTCATCCACCGGCAGCGGTCTGCAGAGTTTTCGAAGCAGCAGCGTCGCAGTGAGCAGTCTCAAGCCTTCCGTGCGGGCGTGAACAACCTCCCTCACGGGCTGAGCCTGCAGAGCCGGTAGGGCCCCGCAGACTCAGGTTCGACTCATTATCTCAGCACCTCAGTACCGGTAGTGCTCGGGCTTATAGGGCCCGGCGACGTCGACGCCGATGTATTCGGCCTGTTCCTTCGACAGCTCGGACAGGTTCGCTCCGAGTGCCGGCAGGTGGAGGCGGGCGACCTTCTCGTCGAGTTCCTTCGCCAGGCGGTGGACATCGTTGTCGTAGCGGTCGGGACTGTTCCAGAGTTCGATCTGCGCGAGCACCTGGTTGGCGAATGAGGCGCTCATGACGAACGAGGGGTGACCGGTCGCGTTGCCCAGGTTGAGCAGTCGTCCCTCGGAGAGCACGAGGAAGTCCGTCCGATCCCGGTCCAGCCCCTGATCGGCGGGGACGGGCACGCGCCATTCGTGGACCTGCGGCTTGATCTCGACCTTGCTCACCCCGGACATTTTGGCCAGTCCGGCCAGATCGATCTCGTCGTCGAAGTGTCCGACGTTGCCGACGATCGCCCCGGGCTTGAGGCTCTGCAACACCTCGATCCCGACCACGCGAGTGTTGCCGGTGGTTGTGATGATGATGTCGGCGCTCGGTGCCACCGTGGCCAGGTGGTCGACCTGGTAGCCGTCCATCGTCGCCTGCAGTGCGCAGATCGGGTCGATCTCGGTGACGATGACCCTGGCTCCCTGACCGCGCAGCGCCTCGGCGGCGCCCTTGCCGACATCACCGTAGCCGACGACGACGGCGATCTTGCCGCCGATGAGGACATCGGTCGCACGGTTGAGACCATCGGGCAGGGAGTGGCGGATGCCGTAGCGGTTGTCGAACTTCGACTTCGTCACCGAATCGTTGACGTTGATGGCGGGGAACGGAAGCTTGCCTTCCTCGGCCAGACGGTAGAGGCGGTTGACTCCCGTCGTGGTCTCTTCGCTGACGCCCTTGATGCCGGCAGCCATGCGACCGAAGCGGCCGGGTGAGGCTTCGAGTGATCTCTGCACCTGTGCCAGGAGGACCTTGAACTCCTCCGGATCGTCCTCACTCGCGGCGGGGACTCCCCCGTCGAGTTCGGCCTGGGCGCCCTTGAGGACGTACATGGTGGCGTCGCCGCCGTCGTCGAGGATGAGGTTGGCGCCCTCGGCGAAGTCGAAGATCTTGTCCGCGGCCCACCAATACTCTTCGAGGGTCTCACCCTTCCAGGCGAAGACGGGCACACCGGTGGGCGCCTCGACGCTGCCGGTGCCGACGACAACGGCGGCGGCCGCCTCGTCCTGCGTGGAGAAGATGTTGCAGCTGGCCCAGCGCACCTGCGCCCCGAGGGCGACAAGGGTTTCGATGAGCACGGCCGTCTGCACCGTCATGTGCAGGCTGCCGGCGATGCGGGCACCGGTCAGCGGTTTGCTGCGGCCGAACTCTTCGCGCAGTGCCATGAGTCCCGGCATCTCGCGTTCGGCCAGTCGGATCTGGTGCCGGCCGGCCTCGGCCAGACTCAGATCGGCAACCTTGAAGTCGGTGGAATCGAGCACGGTACCTCCATCGGGAACAAAAGCTGTTGTCATCTGCGTCGAGTCTATTGCCTGCGTGCCTCGACGAAGTCGCTGGCCTGCGCGGTCAATTCACGCAGGCGCTCGGAGTCGTCGGCTTCGACGTTGAGGCGCACCAGCGGTTCGGTGTTCGACTTGCGCAGGTTGACCCACCAGTCCTCGCCCTGCAGTCCGATGCCGTCGAGGTCATCAACCGTGTTGCTCGGGAAGTCACCGGTCGCGGCGGCGAAGGCGGAGAGCACCGCATCGGGATCGGCGACGGTGAAGTTGATCTCTCCCGATTGGACGTAGAGGTCGTAGTCGGCGACGAGTCGTGACGCCGGTGCCCCGGTCTTCGCCAGGGCGGAGATGAGGTGGCAGGCGGCGAGCATGCCGGAGTCCGCACCGTAGAACTCATCGAAGTAGAAGTGTGCGGAGTGCTCGCAGGCGAAGACGGCGTGTTCGGAGCGCATAAGTGTTTTGATGCCGGAGTGCCCGACCTTCGAGCGCACTGCACGCCCGCCAGCGGCTGTGATCGTGGCCGGAACGCTGCGTGAGGTGATGAGATTGTGGATGACCACGGGTTCGGCCACGCCAGAGGCTTTGGCGCGAGCGATTTCGCGTTCGGCGACGAGTGCCCCCACCGCCGATGGTGACAGGGTCGCTCCGGCTTCGTCGATGAAGAAGCACCGGTCGGCATCGCCGTCGAAGGCCAGCCCCAGGTCCGCACCATGGTCGAGTACCGCGTGGGAGACGTCGAGGAGGTTCTCCGGTTTCAGCGGGTTCGCCTCGTGGTTGGGGAACGTGCCGTCGAGTTCGGTGAAAAGTCCGATGACGTCGAAGGGCACACTGGCGTAACCAGCCTCGGTGCCGAACACCTCGCCGAGGAGCGCGCCCGCCATGCCGTTGCCGCAGTCGATCACGACCCTCAGGCCCGTGATCTCGTCGACGTGGGTCAGGGTGCGGATGCGTTCGACGTAGCGTTCGCGCATATCCGCGGCCGCAGCCCCGTCGATGGCGACCTGGGGAATGTTGATGTCCGCGGGTGCCCGCGGCGCCAGGTCCTTGATCCGTCCCAGCCCCGAGGCGAGGCTGACTCCGGCCGCACGCGGGCCGCAGATCTTGATCCCGTTGTAATCTGCCGGGTTGTGGCTGGCGGTGATCATCGCGCCGGGCAGATCGAAGATCCCCGAGGCGAAGTACAGCTGATCGGTCGAGCACAGGCCCAACAGCACGGCACGGGACCCGGCCGCTTCGATACCGGCGGCGAATGCGTGGCCGAAGTCTGGTGAACTGGGGCGCATATCGTGGCCGACGACCACCTCGGCGCTCGAATGGAGCTCTGCCATCGCTGTCGCGGTGGCCCAGCCGAGGGCGAAGAGCACATCCTCGTCGAGCTGGTCGGGGATGCGGCCCCGGATGTCATAGGCTCCGACCGCGGGCTCGAGCGCAGTCGTGCGGGCCTCGACGACTTTGGGACCGGGTTCGGCGCCGGCCATGGACTCGGTCATGAATCGCCGATGATGCGCAGGTGACCGTGTTTGCGACCGGGCATCGATCCGTCGCTTCGCCTCTCGGACGTCGACGACGCCGATGCCGCCTCGTCTGCTCTCGCTCCCTCCCCGGGGCGTCCCGCAGCTTCCCGGACGGCGTCGGCGATGGCCAAGAGGTCGTCATGGGTGCGCTCGGGCGGCGCCTGCTCACCTTCGATGCGGATGAGCTGCCACCCCACGGGCGGGGTCAGTTTTGCGGCATGGTCGGCGCACAGGTCATGGGCACCGGGCTCGGCGCGACGCGACAGCGGACCGATGACGACACAGGCATCAGCGTGCACGTACGTCATGGTGGCTGCGGCACTGCGCGAGCAGCTGACTTTTGAACACAATCTCACGGCTGACACAGTCCCTCACTTTACACGCGAGCACCGCCTGTCCTCGTCAGCCAGGGCCGTGTGGTCAGTACAATATTGAGTCATGAGCACCAGGCGTCATCGTGATCGGCACGGCCGCGGACTGCGGTCCCCACTGTTCTTGGCCGATGTCCCCGCGCGCCTGCGCCGGGCCGACAGCTTCGCCCGTGTCGCGGCCGAGGAATTCGCCCGCTTCCGGGCGCAGGAACCGTCACTCCTCGCCGAGGTGGTGCTGGCCATCGATGCCGTTCCACCGGCAAGTTCCACCGAGCCCGCGTTCGGTCGGGTCTTCCCCGCCACCGCCCACAGGCTCACGCACATCGTTCTCTACCGGCGCGTCATCGAGTATCACAGCAGCGGGCAGAGGGATTCCCTCATCGCCGAGGTGGTCGCCGATCAGGTTGAGATCCTCCGCAACTCCTAGCCGAGGCGGATGTCGCGATAGGCCACGCCGGCAGGAGCCGGGGCCGGTGACACCGCGGAGATCCCTGAGTCTGTGTTGACCACATAGCTGGCGTGGACGCCTTTCGACTGGGATCCTGAGGCGTTCTCACCGCTGATGACGATCGCGCGTACGGCGTCCGGGGACACCTCGGCGGGGCTGAACTCGGTGGTGCCGGTGGGATTGAGGTCGATCGACTGCGGCTCGGTGAGCGAACCGTCGTCGAGCATTCCTCGCACCTGCACCTGCCCCTGGCCGGGTGAGAGGTAGAGCTTTCCGGTGCCTGTGCGCGGCAGAGCCATGACCTGGGAGTCGGCGAGGGCACCGGTGGCTTTGACGCTGCCGAAGTCGGCCGCACCCTTCTCCCCGTCCTGACCGATGAATGCGCTGGCCTGAATCGGCTGATCCGAGTCGAGGACGACGCTCGTGGCGTCGAGATCGCCGAGTTCAGCCTCTGCGACCCCGTGGGCGACCACGGTCATCGACGAACGGGGTATGTCGATCTCCCCATCGGGACCGTACGCCTTGAGAGAGACCTCCGAGAGGTCATCACCCGGATTGGCCACGCGCAGGCGCACGTCCTTGCCATCGAGTCCGGTGACGACCTGCTGCGAATCGGCATCTGCTCCGCTGGTGGCCAGGTCGATGCCCTTGGGGGTGAGGCCGTCGAGCACGGTCTCCTGCACGGATCCGGCCACAACTCCCCCGTCGACGTTGACATCGACGGCCAGAGACTCGGCCCCGGCAGCCAGACCGGCAAGACGGATGGCGCGCTGCTTCCCGGCCTTGATGCTGACCTCCGTCGGCTCCCCGCGCTGTCCGGAGGGCGTCATGAGTGTGACCTCGGCCTGGACGGGGACGTCGCCGGGGTTGCTCAGCAGCAGCTGCGAGTTCGATCCCGCGGCGCCGGAGCCGGCCAGAATCCGGAAGTTGCTCGACGCTGACCCGCAGGTCAGGGTCGCGAGTCCGGTGAGGTCGCCGGATGTGCCCTCGACGGTTTCGACACCGGTCGTCAGCGCCGGTGCCCCGGGACGGGCGAAACCGGTGATGAGTTTGGTCTTGTCGATCGGGTCATCGCCGGAGACGAAGCCGGAGGAGCTGGGGTTGTCGAAGTTCGCGGACCCGCCCAGATCTGCCACCTGCAGACGGGCCGCAGAGACCGAGCCGTCGGTGGCGCTGATCGGTGCGGAGGCGGAGACGACGCGTGTGGAGACGTTCGAATCGTCGATGAACTCCGCGTCGGTGCCCTCGGCCTCATCATCGGTCAACAGCGGGCCGGGACAGATCACACGAGTGTCGGCGGTGGGCATTCTCACCTGCTCGGGGCTGCGATCGAGTGTGCCAGGAGTCAGCGGCGTCAGGAACGAGGTCGTGGCCACGAGCACCCCGGGCACGGCGATCGCCGCGAAGGTCACGATGCTGCGCATGTGTTTCATGACTTCTCCTCCACGGGTTGCCCGGGTGCCGGCTGACCCTGTGCCGGCTGTCCCGGTGGTGGCTCCTCAGGCACCGACCGCGACAGCCCGTCCGACCTCGAACGAGTCCTTCGCGACCAGGCTCGGGTCTGCCGCTGGGATCCGAACGGGATCGCGACGATGAGGGTGAGGAGGCCGAGGATCCACCCGACCACGACGCCGGGAGTAAAGAGCTCCGACCCGTAGTTCAGCTCCACCTGTCCCCCGTCGGCGGGCAGTGAGAACTCGGGGGCCCAGCCGAACGTGGACTCCTCGGGCTTGGGCAGGGCACTGCCATCGATGCTGGCGGTGATGTTGTCGATGCTGCTGGCCACGATCAGGGTGCGACCCTCGTCACCGGGGGCCACCTCGGCGGTGGTGCCATCCATCGGTGCGGTGCTCATTGTTCCGTCGGGCTCCCGCACGAGGAAACGACCGCTGTAGGGAGTGTCGACCTGCCACAGTCCACCCGATTCGGTGGGGCCGACCTCGACCACACCGTCGGCGGCGGCCACCGAGTTCGCGAGATTCTTCGCGCTTGGATCGACGAGGACGAAGTCCACGCCCAACTGGCCCAGGACGGAACGAACGTCTCCGGCGTCATCGGCCGAGAGCGCGGCGGCCGCCTGGGCGATGAGTGTCTCGTCCTCACCGATGGGCAGCGGTCTGCGCTCCCACGGCCAACCTCCGACCGCCTCGGCGGATCTGATCGTCGAGGTGCCGATGATCGTTCCATCGGCAGAGGACAGGAGGCGGGCGCGGACCTCACCGTCGATGACGTCGAGGCGCAGGGTGCGTGCCTGGGTGTCACCGGAGGCACGGTCGGCGGCCAGGGCCGGGACGGTGCCGTGCTCCTGAGTGGTGACGCTGTCCGCCGAGGTGGTGCTGGGTCCGGCGCCGACGATGATGAGACCGACGGCGGCGAGGGCCACCAGCCCGGCCAGACCACGCATTGGCAGCCGACGGGAGTTCGTCGATCGAGTGGTGGTGGACTGGGCGCCGAGCGTGAGGAGCATGACCGCGCCGAGGCTGAGCAGGATCAGGCCCGCTGCCGGATAGGAGCCGATGAGGTGGAAGGGCCCGGTCTGGGCCGGGATCAGGACCTGAACGGTGGCCAGCAGCAGACCGGCGAGGTAGAGGCCGACTGCCCACATCAGGCGGGAGAGTCTGAGGTGGGCTTCGATGAGCGTGAGGAACGCGAGGATGAGCATCGGCAGCACGAGGACCGGTGCCCACAGCTGCAGCATCGCCGGGCTGACGCCACCGACGCCGACTGTCGCGAGCAGATCGGCCAGCCAGGTCATATCGATCGGCGTGGGGAAGCCGACCGCCAACAGGTAGCTCGGCGGGGCAGGTGGGGCCAGGGTCTGGCCGGGCATGACGAAGACTGCGCCGGGTTCGGTCACGAGCGCTGCCAGCCATGGCCAGGCCAGGAACAGGGTCGGGGCCAGCAGCCACAGGTGTCGCAGGCCGCGGCCGGTGCACAGCAGCACGACGGTGCCGATGATGCCCAGGGGGAGCATCAGCGGGACGCCGGCGATCATGACAAACAGGAAGAGCCCCGCGGTGGCGGCTGCGGCGATCGACCCGGTGCGCAGGCTGCGCCGCAGGGCGATGACGAAGAGGGGCGCCGCGATCCAGACGAGGATGACGCCGAGGCGGCCGGTCGAGAGTGCGGTGACGAAGAGCGGGGCGGCGATCCACAGCAGACCGGCGAGCCCGCGCACCCATTTCCTCTTCACGATCACGCCCGCCGCGGCGTAGGCGGCGATGACGGCCAGGATCGGGGCGAGGAGGATCAGTGTGCGGACCATGATGTCGACGTGGCCCAGGAACGGAAGGCTCAGCACTGCCAGGACCAGCTGGTAGGGGTCGGCGGGAACAGCGGCCCCGGTGGAGACGTCGAGATTCGGGCTGAGCAGGCGGGCGACGAGTTCCGCCAGTGACACGTCGGTCGATCCCAAGGCTCCCCCGACGAGGTGGCCGGGGCCGAAGAGACGGAAGGAGACGAAGCCGCTCAGTGCCGCAGCTGCAACGAGGAGGTAGGTCAGCGGGTTGTGGAAGAGTCCCGAACCGCCGGTGACCTCGAGGCGCGAGAACGAGTCGATGGCCTCCTCCGTGTCGCCGACCGGGTTGAGTTCGGTTTCGTCCGTGCTCTCCGGGCCTTCGGCCGCTGGCGAGTCGGCCTGAGCCTGCCGCGCGTCCTCGGCGGAGTTCATGCTCCGGCGCTGAACGGCGAGTTCGTCCGGGTCCGCGTAGAGGGCGGCCACATGGGAGTCGGCACTGCGTTTGGCGATGCGGCTGCGACGGGCGTTGGAACGCCTCAGCCGGGAGATTGTGCGGGCGTCGGCGCCGAGCCCGAGCAGTGCGGAGAAGTACCAGGAGGCGGCGCGGACATTGTTCGACAGCAGACCCGCCAGGGTGTTCTTCAGCTGGGTGAGGGCGAGGAGGCAGAAGATTCTGACAAATCCGGGACTGGCGAGGCTGAGCCGGTAGCGCTGTTCGGTGCGGATCTGAGCTTTCGAGCTCGGCGGCAGTGATGAGGAGCCCAGCTGGGAGGCCGACAGTGCGGAGACTGTGAGCCTGGCGTGCGGGGCGACGACAACCCGGCGGCCGAGGTCGCGCAGTCGACGCGAGTATTCGAGACCGCGGTAGGCCACGCCGAGGACGCGGGAGGGGGCTCCGATTCTCTCGAGTTCCGCGGTGGCGATGAGCATGCCGGGCAGGTCGAGGCCGAGTGTCTCCGACTGGCCGTCGCGCTGTCCCTGATCGATCTCCCCGTCCGCGACCGGATTGACCCTGGCCCCCGCCGAGGTCGTGGTGACGCCGGCGGAGACGATGCGATCCGCATGCATGATCTTGGGACCGACGGCGCCGATGGATTCGGTCTCACCGATCGCGTCGAGAAGTTCTTCGAGGCACTCGGGTTCTGGACGCGAGTCGGCTGTGAGGAACCACAGATGTGTGCTGCCGGCTACCTCGGGGAGGGTCTGCGCCTCTGTGACGGCAAGACCCCCGAGATCCACGATCGGGATCCCGGGGTAGGTCTTGTCCAGAGCTGTTTCGAGCTCGACCCTGCTGCTGTCGTCACCAGCGGCGACGACAACGGTGACGGCAGGTTTCACACGACTCGTTTCTTGAGTCGACGGCGTTCACGTTCAGACATGCCACCCCAGATTCCGAAGCGCTCGTCATTCGCCAGGGCGTATTCGAGGCAGTCCGAGCGGACATCGCAGGAGGCACAGACACGTTTGGCCTCACGAGTCGATCCGCCCTTTTCGGGGAAGAACGCCTCAGGATCGGTCTGCGCGCACAGCGCTTGGTCCTGCCAGGAAAGTTCGCCGTCCTCGGCTGCCCCGAAGAGCAGTGAGAGCGGCGATACTGCGGAGTTGTCCGTGGGAAGCGGTGTCAGATCGTTCGGATCGATCGCCAATGGATCAGGCAGAGTATCCGGTGTACGCGCCCCTGGTTCGACGAACCAGTCTTCGGCACTTCGAGAAGTGACTCCGGGCACTGTGGAGAAGTCTTCCCTCTCCTGCCTTTTGCTCTGTGCGCTTTGCACGGTTTTCCCCTTTCTCACTCTCGGCTCACCTCCCACTGTGAACTCCTGTTCCGGTACCGTTCGAGGAGTGAACCGGTCTGGGTGCGACCGACTCTGACGAACAGCTCCGGAGGTGAAGCTCGTGCTGACGGTATCAGCGTGGGGGATGCTCGAATCCGAGGATTCGTGCCGAGTGCGTTCCCCTGTTAAGTATAAATTACACGCGTGTCATTACCGCCTCGTCAAGCCCTTGTGGAGTATTAGACGAGGCACCTGCGGGTTATTCGAACACACCTTCACATACACACGCGCCGAGAACACCACATATAGCGACCACTATCTGGGATGGACACAACCCGTAGTGAGCACCTGAGCAAATCTGGAGAATTTCGAAATCATTCACCGTCGGTGGGATTATGGAGTCATGAGAGTCGAATCACTCGCGATCGCTGCCCGATCCCAGCACCCGCCGCCTGAATTCGGGCTTCGTGGCACTTCGACGGCGATGCGGATCCGAGGATGAACGACCGGCTGCTCACCGTGTACGCGCCTCCGGTCGAGGAGGACATCGCACCCGGATCCGATCTGGCAGCGATACTTGTCAACGCCCTTCGTCGGAATCGCATCGACCTCAAGGACGGCGACATCCTCGTCATCGCGTCGAAGGTGGTGTCCAAGGCCGACGGACGTTTGCGCACGGTGAAGGACCGAGCGGAGTTCGAGGACCTCGTCGAGGATTCGTCGAACCACCTCGTTGCCGAACGGACCTATGCCTCCGGGTCGACCGTCCAGATCGTTCGCACCCATTCGGGCACCGTGCAGGCGGCGGCCGGACTCGACCAATCGAATTCGAACGGCTCCGTCGTCCTCCACCCTCAAGACAGCGACGTGTCGGCTCAGAAGCTGCGGGCACGGGTCGAAGAGGCCTTCTCGGTGCGAATCGGCGTCGTCATCTCAGACACGATCTCGCGGCCCTGGAGGATCGGCGTCGGTGATTTCGCGCTCGGGCTCTCGGGTCTCTCCGGTCTCGATGATCAGCGCGGCAGACCCGACGATGACGGTCGCGTGCAATCGGTGACCGTGCGCGCGATCGCCGACGAGATCGCTGCCGCAGCCGACCTCGTCAAGGGATCCTCGCGAGGCCTTCCGATGGCACTCGTGCGAGGTGCTGGCGGATACCTGGACAAGGGACGATCCGGGGCGAAGGCCCTGAGCCGCGATCTCGGCGAGGACTGGTTCCGCTACGGCCACGTCGAAGCCATCCACAGGGGCCTCGGCGTCACCGAGCTGCCGGGCCGGGCCGCGGCCGGTGACAACAGCGACGACATCCTCGAACGCGTCTCCCGCGCCATCCGAGTCGTCCGCGCCGGAGGCTCGCGCACACCCGGTCAAGCCGCCTGGCGAATGCACATCGAGGGTTCCGGGTCCCGGATCACGATGGCCCCGTCCGACTCTCCCGCCACACCCCAAGCCGGCGGCCCTCCCCTGCTCGAGGCGATGGTGGGCCTCGGCTCACTCGTCGAACGCGTGCACACCGCGTTGTTCGCCGAGGATCTCAGTGCGACGACGAAATGGGAATGGGCCGACGGTGAGCTCGGCGCGTTCCCTCGCGGGGTCCACATCAGCATCGGGCTCCTGTCTCCCTGAACCTTCGCGCCCTGAACTCCCGCGCCACCGAACCTCCATCGAGAAAGCAGGTGATCCTTCGTGGATCTCTCCATCATCAGCCGCACCGGCGGGCCCGTCCTCTTCTGGCGCGGCCCCGACTACGACAGACTCGATCTCACCGGTCCGGTCGCAGCGAACTGGGTGAACAAGGGCGTCGGCCTCTTCGGCGACTACGACCTCGGACCTGACTTCACGCTCTTCGTACCGATGCCAGCTGGACTGCACTGGCGTGAGCTCGTCGCGATCCTCAGCGTGCTCCTCGCCGACGGTCGCGTCGTCCTCGGCTCGGCCACCTCCGAGTCCGGAGTCGAGGACACTGCGGCTCCGGAGGGAGAATTCCATGCTTTCGTTCCGCTGGGGCATGAGGGCGACGAGCGTCTGGCTCCGGCCGAGGAAGTCTTCGTCTACAACCCGCCCGCGCTGGCCCTGAGCACCCCCGTCGATGAGGACTTCATCGACGTCAATTCGGCGATCCGCGCCTACCCGGACTTCACGCCTCGGCGTCTGAAATCCACCGGGACCCTCATCGTCGGCGACCAGGAGATCCAGTGGACCGAGTCCCCGGCCGACTCCGGTGCCGGCATCCTCGTCGCGAACTCGACCCCGCTCCCCGACGAGTGGGCGACGTTCCTGGGCCACTTCCTCCGCGGGGGTGAGACCTTACTGGCCAACGGGATGGACGAGGTTCGCATTGCGAACCTGGCGAGCAGCCTCGGCGAGGTCCGTGGCAGACTGGGAACATGGACAAAGTAGTTGATACGCCCGCTGCGGCGGTAGCCGATATTGCAGATGGATCATCGATCGCCGTGGGCGGTTTCGGTGTCGTCGGCGTTCCTGAGTTCCTGATCCGAGCGATCAAGGACCAGGGGGCCAAGGACCTCGAAGTGATCTCGAACAACGCCGGTGTCGACGGGCGAGGCCTGGGCCTGCTGCTCGCCGACCATCGCCTCCGACGCATCATCGCCTCCTACGTCGGTGAGAACAAGGAATTCGCGCGCCAGTACCTCTCCGGCGAACTCGAGGTCGAACTGACCCCGCAGGGAACCCTCGCTGAGAAGCTGCGGGCCGGTGGAGCCGGAATCCCCGCGTTCTACACGATCACCGGCGCCGGCACCCAGGTCGCTGACGGCGGCATGCCGTGGAAGTACGACACAGAGGGCAACGTCGTCAAGGAATCCCCCGCCAAGGACACCCGCGTCTTCGACACCTTCGGCGAAGAGAAGGAATACGTCCTCGAACAGTCGCTGGCACCGGACTACGCACTCGTGCGCGCCGCCGTCGGAGACCGCCACGGCAACCTCGTGTTCAACTCCTCGGCCAGGAACTTCAATCCTCCGGCGGCACAGTCGGCCCGGACCACCATCGCCGAGGTCGAGAAACTCGTCGAACCCGGTGAGATCGACCCCGACGACGTCCACGTCCCGGGCATCTTCGTCCACCGCGTCGTCGAACTGACCGCCGAGCAGGTCGCCGACAAGCCCATCGAAAAACGCACCGTTCGCGAAGCCTGAGGAGAGCCGAATATGTCATTGACAAGAAACCAGATGGCGGCCCGCGCAGCCCAGGAACTCGAAGCCGGCAGCTACGTCAACCTGGGCATCGGAATGCCGACACTCGTGCCCAACTATCTGCCCGAGGGAGTCGATCTCGTCCTCCAGTCGGAGAACGGGCTGCTGGGTGTGGGCCCCTATCCCACCGAGGATGAGGTCGACCCTGATCTCATCAACGCCGGCAAGGAGATCGTCACAATGCTCCCCGGTGCCTCCTACTTCGACTCCGCGGCCAGCTTCGGCATGATCCGTGGGGGCAAGGTCAACGCCGCGATCCTCGGCGCGATGCAGGTCGCCACGAACGGCGACATCGCGAACTGGATGATCCCCGGCAAGATGGTCAAGGGAATGGGCGGTGCCATGGACCTGGTCCACGGTGCTCAGCGCGTCATCGTCATGATGGACCATGTCGCCAAGGACGGCTCGCACAAGCTCCTGTCCAGCTGCGACCTCCCGCTGACCGGCAAGGGCGTCGTCAGCCGCATCGTCACCGACATCGCCGTGCTCGACGTCACCGGCGACTCCTTCACCCTCGTCGAACTGGCGCCCGGAGTCAGCGTCGAGGAAGTCAAGGAGAAGACCGGCGCCGAGGTGAACGTCCCAGGCGACGTCCCCACCATCAGCGTCGACGCCGCCTGAGGGCGGTTGAGCCGGGCTGCGCGACCTGAGCGACCTCGCGGCTGGCTCGCTAATCGCCTGGGCGGCTAGCTAGTCGAAGGGTGCGACGAGGCCGCCCTGGACCGATTCTTGAGAAGGAGCTCGACCCAGGGCGGCCTCTTCCATGTGCGAATGTACCGGGCAGCCGCAGGGCGCACCGACTGGAGCGAATTTCCGAAGGAGCAATGCGCACTCTGTGCAGACTCTCCGGGGTGAGAGCGCTTCGCAGCCCGTGCACCACACGCAGCCCGTGCACACGCACCAGCAGCCGCTGAACACACCGTCAGCGGCATTGACCACGATTAGTTCAGCATGCCCTACAGTCAGCGCTGAACGGCACCCCAGCAAAGAGTTGATTTACGACTGACGGTGGGTGGTGCTCCCTGCCGCAGACGGTTCAGACGAAGGGCAGCGAGGTTTCGAGCCCGGTGGTCGCCACGAACAGGTCCCCATGGCCGTCTGCGGTCACTGTGGGCTCATTTGCCGCGATGAACACGCTCTGCCCACGTGTGAGTGTCACCGTGGAGCCCAGAGACGTCAGAGTGATGGTTCCCGAGGTGCACAGGGCTATGCTTGCGCCTCGGCGTTCGACCTGTGTCAGGCGCGGGCATCGCAGTGACTGCAGGGCGAAGTCCTCGGTCGTTCCGAGCAGGATTCCGTCGCGATCGGGTTCGACCATGCGGGGTCTGGCCGAGGTGAACTTCGCAACCTTGCCCAGTTCCGGGATGTCGATGTGTTTGTTCGTCAGTCCCCCGCGCAACACGTTGTCGCTCGAGGCCATGACTTCGATGCCGGTCCCGCCCAGATAGGCGTGCAGCACGCCGGATTCCATTGCCAGGGCCTCCCCCGGCTGCAGGTGCACCCGATTGAGCATGAGCGCCACGAGGACACCTGGATCGGACGGGTAGTCGGACACGAGCTCGTGGAAGGTCTCTGCAGGGTCGACTGCTGTCCCCGAACGGCTGATGTGGCCTTCGGGGAGTTCTGCCAGATCCTGCGCGGCGACCTCGTCGACGAATCCTGCAGACCGTGAGTCGCCGAGGACGAGTTCGACCGCTTTGGAGAAGGCCCTTGCCTCGGTCACGGACTTCAGTGCCGAGATCACGTCGCCCAGAAAGTCCAGCGAGGTCGCCGACAGTGACAGCGACAGCAGTCGTTCAAAGGTTGCGCGCACGGCCTTGCGCGACCGGAATCCGGTCAGCGCGTGAAACTCGGTGAGGGCGTAGATGAGTTCCGGTTTGGCGGAGGGATCCTTGTAGTTGCGGGTCGCGGAGTCGAGATCAGGACCCTGGGACTCTTCGCGGGCGAAACCGGTGGCCGCCTGCTCCGGATTCGGGTGAACCTGGATCGACAGGGCCTTCTGCGCGGAGAGAACTTTGAGCAGGAAGGGCAGACGCGGCCCAAAGACCCGCAGCGAATCCTGGCCCAGCAGGCCCGCCGGATCGCCGGCAACGTATTCGATGAGATTGGGGCCGACCGTGCTGCTGTCGGTCTTCACGTCCAGAGACGACGATGATCCCTGCTGCGCGGACCGGCGGGTCGAGCGCTGCTGCTCGAAGTCTCCGGTGTCCAAACGAGAGGGGCTGAGGGGATGTGCTCCGAGCCAGAGTTCGGCGCAGGGTGTGCCGTCGGGCGCGGTTCCCAGGATTGCCGGGATCGCGTCCGTGGTGCCCCAAGCAAAGTTCTTGACCGTGTTGTGCAATCGACGCACTGTCTTGGTCCCCTTCGGCTGGACTGATCGGACGAACACGCGTGAATGCCGCGTGCGTTCTTCCACGTTAGCGCGTTCATGTCGGCTGATCATCGATTCTCGGGGTGGCTTCACTGACTGTTCAGACCAGGACATCTGGTGTTCACCGCCTGCGACCAGGACGTATGGCCAACAGGTGAGGTTGACGGAAGATCAGCGGGCGGACAACCTCATCGAAATTGTCTGGAAGTCCGGAGTCCCTTTCGTGCGTATGCCAGAAAGCAGAAAGCCTCGCGGCCAGTTCTCTTCAGAACCGACCGCGAGGCAGTGGAGCTATCCGCCGGGACTCACCCGACTCATATTGTGCGGCTGGTGTCAGCCGACGACGCGAATGACCTTCGCTCCACGATCGAGCATCCAGCTGTAGCTGCGCTCCGTCGTATTAGTCCGGGACGAGCCGGCATCGTACATCTTTCCCTCATTCTCGGAGATGATGCCGATGTGGCCCGGGATCCAGATCAGGTCACCCGGCTTGGCGTCCTCGGTCGGGATGACCGTGCCGGCATTGCGCTGCTGGCTGGTTGTACGTGGCAGCTCGATGCCGTTCTTGCCATAGACGTACTGGGTGTATCCCGAGCAGTCCCAACCCTTCGTCGGCGAGGTGCCGCCCCAGACATAGCTCACGCCGAGGTGGGACTTCGCCTCCTTGATGATGGAGTCACGCTGAGCCTGGATCTTCTCTGCCTTGGACGGCTCGTCCTTCTTGTCGTCCTTGGGCTCGTCAGATTTCGACTTGTCGTCGTCCTTCTTCTCGTCCTTGGACTTGTCGTCATCCTTGGGCTCGTCAGCCTTGGGCTCGTCATTCTTGGGCTCATCGGCCTTCTTGTCATCCTTGGCGTCTTTGTCGTCTGCAGAACCTTCCCCGGAGTCTGCAGCCGACCCGCCATCGGTGGGGCTGTCCCCCGGTGGTGCCGACGCATCGGCACCACCGGAAGCGTTGGCATCATCAGAGGCGCCCGGAGCATTGTCGTCGACAACGCCGCCGCTGATGGTGCCCGTGGGCGAGAACTCTGTGGTTCCGTAGCCCTCGGCCCAGACGAGTCGAGCACCTTCGAACAGCTGCTCACCTCTCCCGTCCTTGTACACCGGGTCCGACTCGGGATAACCGAGATGCCCACTCACGGTCCCCTTGTCACCCCAATAGTTCTGGAGGGTGCCCTTGGTGTAGTGAGCACCAGAGTCCTTCGACCAATAGATCTTGCCCTTCTGGAACGACTGTGCCGCTCCCCCGTCCTTCAGGCCGCTCTTCTCATTCGCGGTGGGCAGGCCCAGCTGGGTGACGACGTCACCCTTGTACGAATTCTTGATCGCCCCGGACAGGTGGTACGCACCGGTCTTCTTGGACCAGTAGACGTTGCCCTTCTCGTAAGCGCGGGCACGAGCTCCGTCAACGCCCTTGAGATCGTGTTCCTTGCCAGTGGCCTTGCCGAGTTCCTTCTTGTGGTCGGCAGCGTACTGCTCGATCGCGGTCTTGGGCTTCGGCTTTTCCTTCTTATCGTCCTTCTTGTCGTCGTCCTTCTTCTCATCGGACGGCAGATCGCCGGACTTCATGATGTCGGAGACAGTCGAACGGATCTCGCCCATCTTGGAGTAGAAGGCGTCACCGGGGCAGCTGGTGTTCGCCAGGTCGCGGTGGGCGACGACGGTCGACTTGCTGGCCTTGACACCGTCCATCGACAGCTTCCACGCGATGGCGGAGGCAACAGCGTCCCGCGTCTTCTTCGGCGGAGCCTTCTTGTCGTAGGAGCCGAGCACCGAGATGCCGAAGGTTCCGGTATTGTGACCGGCCACGTGGGCACCGATGACGGCCTTCTCGATGTCGCCGCCGCGGGCGTGCCAGAGGCGGCCGTACTTGTCGGCGATGACGTTGTAACCGATGTCATCCCAGCCGCGCCCCGACTGGTGGTAGGACTGGATACCGCGCAGGATCGAGGGAACGTCTTCAGCCGAGTAGCTGTTCGAACCGGCGGTGTGGTGGACGACTGCCTTCTTGATGCCGCTGGCGTAGTCAGGGCTGCCGTTGTACGACTTGGCACCCCATGACTTACGCGAGCCGATCTTCGGCTTCGGCACATTGGACTTCGCCACGTTGTTCACTGACGAGGAGCCGGGCACGTAGTTCTGATTGGTCACCTTCGCCTGGCCTGAAGCAGCCACCGTCTCGGTGCTCGCTGCAGTGGAGGTTGAACCTGGAGTCGCTTCGGAGGTGTCCGCTGCCCCTTCGGACGGCGCGGAACTCTGCGGTTCGATCTCGACGGGGTCGTTGTCGGCCACGGCGGCGGCATCACTGGGGTTGTGCTTTGGGTCGACGAGGACGAGCTCGGCATCGCTGGGAGCCTTGTCGCCCAGAATGCGCATCTGCACACCCGAAGCTTGGCTGACGGTGAACGGCTCGGAGCCTTTGTTCTTCGCCTGTTCCTGCTTCTCCTCGTCGAGTGACGTCCAGTTGCCCCAGTCAGAACCGCTCTTGACGCGAACCTGAATGCGGATGTTGGACTTCGACTCGGAGAAGGTGAATCCGATGAGGCTCGGGTTCTTGGAGGGAACGTCGAGCACGTCGGAGATCAGCGCAATGTTGACGCCGTCCTCGGTCTTCTGTCGAACCGAGCCCGAAATGCCCTCGTCGTCCTTCGAGTCCTCTGATGATTCGGAGTCCTTCGACTTGTCGTCCGTGGACGCTTCGTCATCCTTCGTGGCCGACTCGTCGGCGGGTGCCGATGGATCAGGCTTCGGAGTGGAGTCTTCCGAGGCAGCGGCTTCGCTTCCGTCTTCAGCTGAGGACAACCCCGTGGAGACGGGATTGATCGATCCGGTGGATCCGCCCGCAGCAGATGCGCCGACGCCCACATTGATGGTGTTCGGCACCTGCGTCGAGGCCATAGCGGTCTCCGACTTGAAGATGTTCGGCAGGTTGCTGGTGGCGCTCTGGTTGGCGGCGTTGGCAGTGGAGTCACTGGAAGCCCGGGCGCCGGGGACATTGAGTCCGTCTTCGCTCACGCTCAGCGCCTTTTGGGTCACCTCAGGCTCAGTCGACGCCGCGAAGGCAGTCGTGGTGGTGACCGCTAAGGTGCCGACGAGTGCGACCGAAGCGCAGCCCGCGACTGTGGGCAATAAGTATTTCATCGTTACAGCCTTTACGAGGAAGTCAGGGAAGTTCAGGCTTTGAGGTCATCCTCACCGTTGGCAGAACGGTGGGTAACCCCAACATCTCAAAATTGTTACACATATTCGGCGTGTCAGACTAGCCAAATAATAAAATAATCGAGTTACACCGGTGTGGTTCCCAGTGTTCTCAAGGGACACACCGAGAGAAACTTTTTCACGGAATTCTCTCCAGTTCCGCTCATCTGATGGACATAGACAAGGAATACGCAGCGACGGGGATCTCAGGGGACGTAGCAGATCTCCTTCTCGGCTTCCGTTTTGTCCTCTTCAGACCCATCTTCGCCGCCGCCTTGAGCGCTCACCTGGACGGAAGAATCGGGGGTGAGTCCGGAGGTCACATTGACCCCGGCTGCGGCCCCTGAGGAGCCACCAGGCACCGCTTGAGCACCCTTGTCCTTCTCACCGTCCCCGGAAGCCTGTGCAATCCTATCCGCCACCAGCGCTCTCGCAGCATCGAAGTCCGGGTCCGCGGGGATCACGTTCGGCGGAGTCAGGTCGAAGGACTCGATCTTCTGGGATTTCACCTTCAGAGCCAGATCGACGAACATGTCGACCTCGGAAGAGGGGATGTCTGTCGACAGCGCCCCCGGGGTCGCCTTGGCGATCTGCTGGTAGCGGGTGAGGACGGTGGCCGGGTCGAGCTGCTTGACCATTGCTGTCTGGACGCAGCGCTGCCGGATCATCCGCTCGTAATCGCTGGACATCTCACGGGAACGGGCGAACCACAAAGCGTGGTAGCCGTCGAGCTTCTGTTTGCCCGGTTCGATCCAGCCCTTGACCGGACCGTGTTCACCGGTCTCCGGGTCGACCTTCGAGGAGATCGGGACACGCTTGCCCGATACCACCGTGATGCCTCCGAGGGAATCGATGAGATTTTCAAATCCCTTGAGATTGACCATGGCGAAGTACTGGACCTCGACGCCTGTGATCGCCGAGACGGCGTCCATCGTGGCCTGTTCGCCCGCTCGTTTCGGGTTCTCGAACTCTTCCTTGTGCCGCTCGCCCTGCTGGAACACCGCATTGAGCAGGCATTCATCGCCGCAGTTGAACCCCTGCGGGTAGTGTTCGTGCAGCGGAGAATCCTCGGGAAACGGCACATTCTGCATATTGCGCGGAAGACCGATGATGACCGTCTTGCCGGTGTCCGCATCGATCGAAACCAGGGACAGCGAGTCAGGTCGGATGCCGGTGCGGCCTTTGCCGGCGTCCGAGCCCATCAGCAGGATGTTGTAGCGGCCGTCGACGGGCTTCGCGGCCTTCCCGGAGGCGAAGAGGTCGGCCATCAGCCCGCGCTGGGAGTCCAGCAGCGTCGTGCCCCAGGCCAATGGGCCCACGACGATGAGGAGCAGGGCGCAGAAGGCGGCGAGGAAGCGTTTGCGGGCCCTCGATGACAGCGTGACGAGTTTGATCCGGCGCAGCGAATCGAACAGGCACACGACCCAGTTCACGGCGATGACCGGCAGCCAGATCGTGAGGAACGTCAGCAGGAAGGGATTCGTTCCGATCGTGAAGAGGAACTTCTTGTCGATGAGGACCACTATCAGAGCAATGATGACGAGGGCCCAGCTGATTGCGGTGATCGACAGCGCGATCTTGGCCCAGCGACGGGCCCGGAACAGCAGCTGTACTGCCCCGGGGATGAAGGCGGTGACCAGGAGAAGAATCCACGCCCGTACATCCCTCGTCGGCTGTGAAGCGTACGACGGGTGATGAATGGGGTCGACGTATCTCGTTTCGGCCACTGACCTACCTTTACCTCGCGCTCGTTGCTGTTATGGCCACACGCGCAGACTTGAAGCCTGCGGCGACACAGACCACTGTGCCAAACCTTCTGGAGAGTCGACTGTGTTCATCCATTGTGGCGCGTGAGAACCCGGGATTCCGGCACATTTCGCCTGCGCATGTCGCGCCATGACAGGAGTGCTTGATCACAGGCACCCGCCGCGAGTCCGCTCGCGCAGAAAGAAGAAGGCCACCCCCCCCGCGGGCGAGGACCTTCTCCCTCGAAGTCTGAGCTCTCCCCCGCCGAGGCGGGTCGGGATTCAGCTGATGAGCTTGCGCCCCATCACCATGCGCTGGATCTGGTTGGTGCCTTCGTAGATCTGTGTGATCTTCGCATCACGCATCATCCGCTCCACCGGGTGGTCAACGACATAGCCGGCACCGCCGAGCAGCTGCACCGCGTCGGTCGTGATCTCCATGGCCGCATCCGAGGCGAAGGCCTTCGCCGCCGCCCCGAAGTACGTGAGGTCATCATCGAAGCGCTGGCTCTTCGCCGCCGCCGTGTAGGTCAGCTGACGGGCGGCTTCGAGTTTCATACCCATATCGGCGAGCATGAACTGGATCGCCTGGTTCTCGGCGATGTTCTTGCCGAACTGCTGGCGTTCCTTGACGTAGCCGATCGCGTAGTCGAGTGCACCTTGCGCGATGCCGACCGCCTGAGCCGCGATCGTCACACGGGTGTGGTCGAGGGTCCGCAGTGCGATCTTCAGTCCCTCGCCGGGATCACCGATGATGCGATCGCCGGGCAGGCGGACATTGTCGAAGAGAAGCTCACGCGTCGGTGAGCCCTTGATGCCGAGCTTGCGCTCTTTCTCTCCGAAGGTGAACCCCTCGTCGGACTTCTCCACGACGAAGGCAGAGATGTTGCGTCCGCGCGCACCATCGGGGTCGGTCACAGCCATGACCGTGTAGTACTCGGAGACGCCGGCATTCGTGATCCAGGTCTTGACTCCGTTGAGGATCCAGTCGTCGCCGTCGGCCACGGCACGCGTCTTCATCGAGGCGGTGTCGGAGCCGGCTTCACGTTCGGAGAGTCCGTAGGAGAATCCGGCCTCGCCGCGGGCGACCTGCGGGAAGTACTTCGCCTTGATCTCTTCACTGCCACCGAGCTGGACGGGCATGCTGCCGAGTTTGTTCACAGCCGGAATCAGGGAAGAAGAGGCACAGCCACGGGCGACCTCTTCGATGATGATGGCCACAGCCAGCGCGTCCGCGCCCATCCCGCCGTGCTCTTCTGGGATGTGCGCAGCGAAGAAGTCGGTTTCGACCAGGGCGTCGTGGGCTTCCTGCGGATAGCGGGAATCAGCGTCAACCTCGGCGGCGAAGGGGGTGATCTTCTTCTCGACGACGTTGCGCACGGCGGCGCGAATCTCTTCGTGTTCTTCGCTGGGCTGGTAGAGGTCGAACATCATTCTCCTATTACTGATCAATCGTTAAGTACCTCTATTATCGCCGCAGTGCCTGCCCTTTGTCGAGAGCGACCTGCCGCAGCTGGCTCCGATGCTCATCGAGACGGCCACGTATTGCGGCCGCGGAGTCGGTGTCGCCGGCGCCGAGGATTCGGGCCGCCAGCAGGCCCGCGTTCTTGGCCCCGCCGATCGAGACGGTGGCCACGGGAACCCCTCCGGGCATCTGCACGATCGAGAGCAGTGAGTCCATTCCGTCGAGGTACTTCAGCGCAACGGGCACGCCGATTACCGGCAGTGAGGTCATTGAGGCGATCATCCCGGGCAGGTGCGCCGCTCCCCCGGCACCGGCGATGATGACGCGCAGGCCGCGATCTGCCGCCGTCTTGGCCCACTCGACCATGTCTTCGGGCATGCGGTGGGCGGAGACGACCTCGGCGGTGGAGTCGATGCCGAGCTCCTCGAGCGCCTCGGCTGCGGCCTTCATCGTCGGCCAGTCCGAGTCCGATCCCATGACAATTCCGACGACAGCGGTCCCGGAATTCGCAGAGCCCGCCGCCGAGATGGGCCCTGAGGTGGCGTCGGTCGTGGAGCTGTCATCGGTGGCTGGAGGCATTTCAGGCCCTTTCGTCGTTGGGTATGGCAGCGTTTCCCGTCTCGTCATCGGCGGATGGCTCGGCGTTCGCGTCGAGGTCGGTCGGGGCCGGCATCTGAGGATGCGGATCGACGTCGACGCCGGCGATGAAGTCCGCTGCGTGTCGCGCCCTGGCCAGCACGAGGTCGAGATCCTCCCCGTAGGCGTTGACGTGGCCGACCTTCCGGCCCGGACGCACGCCTTTGCCGTAGAGGTGAACCTTGATCGCGGGGTCGTGGGCCATCACGTGCAGATAGGGCTGGTAGAGATCCTCATGCTCGGCGCCGAGGACGTTGACCATCACGGACACGTCCTCGCGGGCGGCGGGGCTGCCCAGGGGCAGGTCGAGGACCGCACGCAGGTGCTGTTCGAATTGGCTGGTCACGGCCCCATCCTGGGTCCAGTGACCGGTGTTGTGGGGACGCATCGCGAATTCGTTGATGAGGAAGCCGTCCGCGGTCTCGAACAGCTCCATGGCCATCACACCGGTGACGTCGAGGGCACCGGCGACCTTGAGGATCGCCTCGGTGATCTCTCTCGACTTCTCTGCGGCCAGTCCCGGTGCGGGCGCGACGGCCTCTTTGCACACCCCGTTCTGCTGCCAGGTCTCGACGACGGGCCACACCGCAGTCTGGCCCATCGGGGAGCGTGCAACCATGACGGCGAGCTCCCGGGTGAAATCGACCTTCTCCTCGGCCAGCAACTGTCCGACCTCGTCGAGCCAAGACACGGCTTCGTCGAGCGTGTCGATGACGCGCACACCTTTGCCGTCATAGCCGCCGCGAGGGGTTTTGAGGATGAAGGGGTATCCGACTCTCTCGGCGAAGGCTTCGATGTCGGAATGGGAGGTGATCTCGGCCCAGGCGGGGTTCGGCAGTCCGAGTTCGTCCATCCGCGAACGCATGCGGATTTTGTCTTGGGCGAAGATGAGAGCCTGCGGTCCCGGACGGATCGCATGGCCCGCCTCGGCGAGGGTCTGGAGGTGTTCTGGGGGAACATGCTCATGGTCGAAGGTCACCACATCGACGGTCTCGGCGAAGGCCTTGAGGGTCGCGAAGTCCTTGTAGTCGCCGACGCTCACCTCATTGATGACCTGGGTGGCCGGGGCGTCCGCGGTCTCAGACAGGACTGAGAAGCGGATGCCGA
Source organism: Brevibacterium picturae (assembly GCF_900105045.1). Taxonomy (GTDB): domain Bacteria; phylum Actinomycetota; class Actinomycetes; order Actinomycetales; family Brevibacteriaceae; genus Brevibacterium; species Brevibacterium picturae. Next base: position 333,254 of record NZ_LT629739.1, read on the forward strand.
GGGCTTCTGCGGCAGGGGCAAGCATACGTGCCAATTGGCCGCCGCCAATGACACCAACACGAGGAAAAGTCACGTTCTCCATCCTATCGTCCGCGGCTGTCATGGGACGCGCAGGTTCGCTATGTGAGTCTCGACCTCAGGCGGAGAGTCGCAGACGCCACAGCGAGGTGACCTCTGCTCCGCGGGCCGTGTGGAGTTCGTCGGTGGCGTCCGAGGCGCGGGGGTGGCGCGGAGTCGTGCCGTGTCGGTCGTGGACGCGCAGCCCGGCGGCGCTGATGCGAGCAAGGAGCGCTTCTCGGGTCCTCAGGCCCAGGTGCTCGGCGAGATCGGACAGGATCAGCCATCCCTCACCGTTCGGGGTGAGGTGGGCGGCCAGTCCGTCGATGAAGCGGTGGAGCACATCGGAGCCGGGGTCGTAGATGCCAGCCTCGAGCGCAGAGCTCGGGCGGGCAGGCAGCCACGGCGGGTTGCACACGATGAGATCGGCAAGCCCTGGTGGGAAGAGGTCGGCCTGAACCACCTCGGCGGAATCGGCCACGCCGAGCCGGTCCAGATTCTCCTGTGCACAGGCCACCGCACGCGGGTTGATGTCCGTGGTCACGACGTGGTCGACGCCTCGGCGCACGAGCACGGCGGCAAGCACCCCGGTGCCGGTGCCGAGGTCGAAGGCGGTCTGTGGTGCCGATGGGCTGCCGGGCTCGGATGCCGGCAGCGGCGCCTGGGCCACCAGGTCGACGTATTCTCCGCGGATCGGGGAGAACACACCGTAGCGCGGGTGGATGTGCTCGCCGAGGGCAGGTACGGCCACGCCCTTCAGCTGCCACTGATAGGCGCTGAGCACCCCGTTCAACTCGGTCAGCGAGACGCACATCGGGCCCGTCGATGGCCCGTAGGCGGCCTGGCAGGCCAGGCTGACATCGGGGGCGCGACGCAGGTTGAGCCGGTAGTCCTCGTCGAGTTCGACGATGAGAGCACCGAGCAGACGGGCGCGATCGGCGATGAAGCGACGCTGCGCCTCGAATGCCTCCGCCGCGCTGTGACCGCCGACGAGACCGTCGTTGGTGGTCTCCGGCTGGCCTCCGCGCTTGTCGCGACCGCGCTTGTTGCCACTGCGTTGGCTGGATCCACCGCCGGCTCCACCGCGGGCGCTGCGGCGTTTGAAGCGGCGGTCCATCGCCTGCAGCAGTTGCCGACCGTTGTGGTAGTCCCCGCGCCACAGCATCCCATTCCCGGATCGGGCCAGACGGTAGGCGGCATCGGCGGTGATCTCGTCACTGATCACCGTCACCCGAGCCGGGGCCGACGACTGATTCTCCGAATGCCAGCTCGCCGACCGCGCGGATCCGTCCTCGGTCCAATCGAGCGCGGTCAAGGGAGCCTCCTGAGGCGTCTGGTCATCGGGGGTTCCTGGCGCATCCGGTCGTGTGACACCCGTTCACACCACGAGCAGAGGAATCTGCAGCTCGCGTGCCGTCGTCGAACCGTGGTGTCCGATGAGAGCGATCGCCGAGGCGGATTCGTTGTCGGAGTCGACGATGGCGAATTCGTCTTGGCAGATGACCATGAAGTCCCCGATGCGTTGCCGGAACCGGGGATCGACGGGGCCGAAGTAGCCGTGTCGGATGGCGTCATCACGGCTGAGGATGAGTGCCCTGTCCCCCACGGTCTCGGTCCAGGCCGAGTAGACGTCGGCCTCGGCGCCCTCATGGGCATAGAGATGGACCGCGCGGGGTTCGCCGCCGACGTGCCTGACCCCCGAGCGCAGTGCGGGAGCCTCGGCGAGGTCGAGGCGCAGGCTGTGATCGATGTCGACCATTCCGTGGTCGGCGGTGACGATCATCGTCGAATCGGCCGGCAGGTCATCGGCCAGCCGTGACAGGGCCAGGTCGACGAGTTCGAGTTCCTCGGTCCACTGCGAGGAATTCGATCCGTGGACGTGGCCGGTCTTGTCGAGGTTGCCCCAGTAGAGGTAGACGAGCCGACGACCCGGCGCCTTCGCCTCTTCGATGGCCTGGGCGCAGCGCTGTTCGAGTGTCTTCGAGGCCCGGAACCGTCCCCCGCGCAGGGAGGCCCGGTTCAGTCCGCGTCCGGCGAACTTCGCCTCGCCGAGGCTGACGACATCGACCTCGGCCTCGGTGAGGCGTTCGAACAGGGTCGCATCGGGGACCCAGGAGACCGGGTCGACGTCGAGGTCCCAGGTCAGCTGGTTGAACACGGCGTCCTTGGCGGGATCGAGCACACGGTATCCGACGACGCCGTGGCCACCGGGCAGCCGTCCCGTGGCCAGCGAAGACAGGGAGTTCGCGGTCGTCGAGGGGAACCCTGTGGACAGGGTTCGTCGGGATGCGGCCAGGGACCGGAAGAAGGGGGTGTAACCGCTGTACTGCTTGAGCTGGCTCTCACCCATGCCGTCGATGAGGACGACGATCGTGGTCCGCGACTCACGATCAAGGCCCAGGACCTGCGCCCGAGTCCGTGCCGTGTCGTCGAAGATCTCCCCCGCGCCGAGGCTGAGCGCCGCAGCCGGGACCACGTCGGAGAGGATGGGCCCGGAATAGTCGGGCGGCCCCGTCAGGGGCGAGGTGGCCTGATCTGCCATCAGCGCCGCGACCGGAGCCTGGCTTGGAACACTGCGGCACGCAGCTTCCCGGCGAACTCCGCGATGCGGTCAACGGCCGACTGGCCCTCGGCTTCGGCGGAGACGCGCAGCATGACGTCCTCGGAGAAGACGGATCCGCCGTAGCCGTGGTCGGCCACGCAGTCCGGATCGCCACAGGTCTCCGGGAAGGCTTCGATCCGCCGGGAGGCGCCCCAGGACAGGGTCAGCGACACCTCGACCGGTTTGTCCCCGGGGATGAATGCGGCCGGGTCCGCGAAGGTCCGGCCGACCATGACGGTGCCGAGACGATCGAGTTCGATGTCTTCGCTGCTCGTCACGGCCCGCGGCTTGGAACCGGGCGCGACGTTCGGGTCGTCGTCGACGTGTGCGAGCAGCAGTCGTGTCTCGGTGAGCACGAAGGCGGTGACGTGACGGTGGATGGATTCGATGTCGACGTGCGTGTCGATGTGGACGAAATGCGCGAGAACCGGTTCGTCGAACAGAGAATCCGCCAGAATCCCCTGTGTGAGCTGTGGGTAGTATCCGGCCGACTGCAGATCGTGAACGAGAACTTCGGGTAAAGCCATGAGACCCATTGTGCCGTACTCGCCCGAGTCTTCCCACTTCGCCCCCTGCACCTTCGGCTCGTGTTCTGCCACCTCGCAGGTCACGTACGGCCCAGGGTGATCGTGATCCGCTTATGCTGGGGGCATGGAAAATTATCCTGCCGAGTGGGAAGCCGATGTGGTCCTGCGCGACGGCGGCACCGCCCACCTGCGCCCCATCGTCCCCACCGATGCCGAAGCACTGTCGAGGATGCACGAGGCGCAGTCGCCGGAGTCCGTCTACCTGCGATTCTTCGCGCCGCTGCCCCGGCTGCCCAAGCGTGATCTCGACAGGTTCGTCACCGTCGACCATCGCGACCGGGTGGCGATGGTCATGCTCGTCGGGTCCGACATCATCGGCGTCGGCCGCTTCGACAAGATCTCGGACACATCCGCCGAGGTGGCCTTCAACATCGCCGACGCCCACCAGGGGCGCGGCGTCGGCTCGATCCTCCTCGAACATCTCGCCGCCGCGGCCCGGGATCTCGGGCTGGTCAAATTCACCGCCGAGGTGCTGCCTCAGAACCGGTCGATGCTGCAGGTCTTCCAAGCCGCTGGCTACGAGGTCTCCCGCGGATTCGACGACGGCGTCGTGGCCGTGAACTTCGACATCGACCCGACGGCACGGTCCATCGAGGTCCAGGCCTCTCGGGAACATCGTGCCGAGGCACTGAGCGTGCGCACGGTCCTCCACCCCACCTCGGTGGTGGTCATCGGCGCCAGCCGCAAACGCAACTCCACCGGTCATCTCCTCATCCGCAACATCACCTCCGCGAAGTTCACCGGTGACCTGTGGGTCGTCCACCCGGAGGCGGACCAGGTTGCCGGTGTCCAGGCGTACCCGAGCCTCGGCGATCTGCCGGGCACGGCCGACCTGGCCGTGATCGCGGTGCCCGCGGAGTCCGCCACCGAGGTGGTCCAGGAATGCGCGGCGCACGGAGTCAAGGCGGTGCTGGTCATCTCCTCGGGGTTTGCCGAGACCGGCGAGGCCGGGTCCGAGCTGCAGCGCCAGATGGTGTCCACGGCCCGCGCCTATGGAATGCGCGTGGTCGGCCCGAACTCGTTCGGCCTGGTCAATGAATCGGCCGACATCTCCCTCAACACCTCACTGGCACCGTTCCTGCCGGCGTCGGGGACACTCGGCCTGTTCAGTCAGTCGGGCGCGCTGGGCACCGCTCTGCTGGCGGCGGCGAAGAAGCGCGGCCTGGGCATCTCCACGTTCGTCTCAGCCGGCAATCGCGCAGATCTGTCCGGCAACGACGTCCTCCAATACTGGGAGGAGGATCCGGCGACGAAGACCGTCGGCCTCTACCTCGAATCGATCGGCAACCCTCGCAAATTCGCCCGCATCGCCCGCCGCGTCTCGCGCGTGAAACCGGTTGTCGTCATCAAGTCCGACCTCACCGGTCGGGAGCTGCCACCGGGCCATATCGTGCGCACCTCGTCCCTGGCCCCGAATACCCTCGACCAGGTGCTTGGCCAGGCCGGGGTGATCAGAGCCGATACGATCCACCAGCTCTTCGACTTGGCCCAAGTGTTCTCGACCCAGCCCCTGCCGGCGGGCAGACGCCTGGGAGTCATCGGCAACTCCGCGGCGATGGCCACCCTCGTCGTCCAACGCGGCCGCGCCGAGGGCCTGCACGTTGAGGCCGATCCGGTATCGCTGCACCCCGAGGTCGAAGCCGAGACGTTCCGGCGTGAACTCGAGGCGATGTATGCCCGCGAGGACATCGACTCCGTGGTCGTCACCTTCACCCCCTCAGCCGGGGCAGAGGAGGCCGAGATCGCAGCCCACCTCGCCGAGGCGGCCGCCCGTTCGACGAAGACGACCGTGGCCTGCTTCCTCGGCATCAAGGGCGTCCAGGACGAGCTGACCACCCACCTCAGCGACAGTGAGGGAAACCGGAACTCGCACACCGTGCCCAGCTACGTCGGGCCTGAGGACGCCGTGTGGTCACTGGCCAGAGCCACCGACTATGCCCGCTGGCGAGGTGCCGACCACGGCCGCTTCCTCGAAGTCGAGGACCTCGACGACAAGGGTGTGCGCACGATCATCGAATCGGCGCTCTCCGGTGCGCAGCCGGGCAAGCCCCTCCGGCTCGAGCGGGATCAGGCAAGGAATCTGCTGTCCTGCTACGGGATCGAGGTGCTGCCCCACATCACGGCCGCTTCGGTCGACGAGGGACTGGCCGCTGCCGATGAGATCGGCTATCCGGTTGCGCTCAAGGCCGTGTCGTCCACGCTGCGCCATCGGATGGAGCTCGGCGGAGTGCGGTTGAACATCGACTCGCCGGAGGAGCTGCGCGAGGACTTCGAAGCGATCCAGGAGACCATCAGCTCCCTCCTCGTCGACGAAGACCCGCTGGTCGACGTTCAGGCCATGGCACCTCCGGGAGTGCCCTGCGTCATCCGCGCCGGCGAAGACCGCCTGCTGGGACCGCTGCTGTCCTTCTCCCTGGCCGGGGATACAACCGAGCTGCTCGGCGATGTCGAACATCGCGTGTCCCCATTGACGGACAAGGACGCCGAGGACATGATCCGATCGGTCAAGTCCTCGCCGAGGCTGTTCGGCTATCGGGGGCTGCCGCCCGTGAACATCGACCCCCTGAAGGACGTGCTCGAGCGCCTGTCGGTGCTCGTCGAAAGGCACCCGCAGATCCTGGAACTCGAAATCCATCCGATGGTCGCCACCGTGACCGGCGGGCATCTGCTGAGCGTGAGAATTGATCTGCTCACGGACTCCGCACGCATCGATTCGACGCGGAGGCTGTTGAGCTGAGGTGGCCCGAGCGACGACTATGTGGCTCATTCAGTGGGAACCGACTGGCAGTTTGGCGAGTCTTATACCAATTCTTCTCAAATGCAGGTAGTGTCTGTATCCGTTCGACACGAAACGTTATGAATTTGTGTTTTAGTGTGTGGCCGAATATTAGCCATAGTCTGTGACCAGCCGCTGGTCATCCACCGTCCCAAAGACACCTGCACTGCAGGTGTCTCACGAGAGTGAGGCCCGAAAGAAATGATTTCACGAAGAGACGTCGTCACCGACTCCGCAATAGCCGTAGTCGCCGAACAGGGAGTTCGTGGACTCACCCATAGGGCAGTCGATGCCCTTGCCGAACTGCCCGTCGGCTCCACGTCGAACGTCTACCGCACCCGTGATGCCCTGGTCACCGGAATCATGGAGCGCATCGGCGAGCTCAATACCCAGCAGCTCGAGCGTCTGCCGGACATGTTCCACAGCAGCGGCAAGCCTGCCCAGGAGATCGCCGTCGATTTCTGCATGAGCTGGTTGACCACGGACCGCAATCGCTTCTACACGATGATCATGCTCAGCCTCGACCCCGCACTACCGGACGAGGCAGTGGCAGCGAAGCAGAAGAACATGGCCAAGATCGACGAGTTCGTCATGCGACTGGCCAAGGTCGATGCCGAAATGGCACGCACGATCAACAGCTCGGTGATGGGTATGATGGTCGCCGAACTGATCGCAGGAACGGCGGATCGTCCGCACATCGAGTCGTTCATGGAACAGTTCCTCGCATGGATGGGCACCGCCGTGACACCAGCCTGAACCTGCCTGAGGACACAGTTGTGATTTGACCTCAGAACACCGGCGCAGGCATACGTGCGAACGACACGGACGCCCCCGGAAAAGCGGTCTTGAGCCGTAGAACTCAAATCGAACGCTAGAATCGACAGGTGCTCTCCGTTGCCGATGCCTCGACTCGGTGCATGAGAGAGCATCCGGAGCGGAAGAATCGTGCGTCAAAGGAGTTCCATGGCCGAAGGCAGAGTCATCGATGTCGACGTCTCATCAGAGATGGAGAGTTCGTTCCTCGAATATGCGGTCTCAGTCATCCACGCCCGCGCCCTGCCCGACGCACGCGATGGTCTGAAGCCCGTCCAGCGGCGCATCGTCTACCAGATGGGAGACATGGGGCTGCGCCCCGAGCGCGGTCATGTGAAGTCCTCCCGCATCGTCGGCGATGTCATGGGCAAGCTCCACCCTCACGGTGACACCGCGATCTACGACGCACTGGTGCGTCTGAGCCAGAGCTTCATCATGCGTGTGCCGCTCGTCGACGGCCACGGAAACTTCGGTTCCCTCGATGACGGCCCCGCGGCCCCGCGTTACACGGAGGCACGGCTGACCTCGGCCTCCATGCAGATGATCGCCGGCCTCGACGAGGATGTCGTCGACTTCGTCGGCAACTACGACAATACGCTGACTCAGCCTGAGGTTCTGCCCAGTGCTTTCCCGAACCTGCTCATCAACGGCACTTCCGGAATCGCCGTGGGCATGGCCACCAATATGGCCCCGCACAATCCGGGCGAGGTCATCGCCGCCTGCTGCCACCTGATCCGGAATCCGGAAGCGGGCCTGGCCGAGCTCATGCGCTTCATCCCCGGCCCGGATCTGCCCACCGGCGGACGGATCATCGGACTCGACGGGGTCCGCGACGCCTATGAGACAGGTCGCGGCACCTTCCGCACCCGGGCCACGGTGTCGATCGAGAACATCAATGCCCGGCGTAAGGGTATCGTCGTCACAGAGCTGCCCTACCTTGTGGGACCGGAGAAGGTCGTGGCGAAGGTCAAGGACGCTGTCGGTGCGAAGAAGCTCACCGGCATCGCCTCGATCGACGACTACTCGGACCGCAAGAACGGCATGCGCCTGGTCATCGGCATCAAGAACGGCTTCAATCCGGAGGCGGTCCTCGCTGAGCTCTACCGGCAGACCCCGCTCGAAGAATCGTTCAGCATGAACAATGTCTGCCTCGTCGACGGTCAACCGCGAACGCTGGGACTGCGCGAGCTGCTGACCGTCTACCTCGCCCACCGCATCGATGTCGTCCGGCGCCGCACCGTGTTCCAGCTGCGCAAGGCCAAGGATCGCCTCCACCTCGTCGAGGGCCTGCTCATCGCGATCCTCGATATCGACGAGGTCATCCAGCTCATTCGCTCCTCCGACGATGCTGCCACGGCCAGGACTCGCCTGATGGACGTCTTCGACCTCTCGGAGCTCCAGGCCACCTACATCCTCGACCTGCAGCTGCGCCGGCTGACGAAGTTCTCGCGCATCGAGCTCGAGGCCGAGCGTGACGAACTGCGCAAGAAGATCGACTACCTCGAGTCGCTCCTGGCCGATGAGGCCAAGCTGCGCGAACTCGTGGCCACTGAGCTCGAGGCGACGGCGGAAGTCATCGGCTCGCCTCGGCGCACGGTCCTCATCGAAGGGTCGATGAAGGAGTTGAGCGCCAAGGGCAAGAAGGCCCAGTCGGATCTCAAGATCGCCGATGGCCCCTGCCGGGTGCTGCTGTCGACCTCGGGCCGTATCGCCCGGACAGCAGATGCCTCGGCGCTGCAGAGGGTCGGGAAGCGCTCGAGTCATGACGCTCTGCGCTCTGAGATCGTGTCGACGACTCAGGGCAAGGTCGGAGCGGTGACCTCGACAGGGCGTGTGCACATGGTCGATGTCGTCGACCTCCCGGCGCTGCCGCCGGCCGCGACCAGGCCGAATGTCGCCGGCGGAGTCAAGATCGCCGACTATGTGAGTCAGGAGAAGAACGAGTCGGTGCTCGGTCTCATCGACCTCGACCGGGAGTTCGTCGTCGGAACCGCAGGCGGTGTCGTCAAGCGCGTGTCCGTGGCCGCACGGCCGAACAAGAGCGAATGGGAAGCGATCACGCTCAAGGGCAAGGATTCCGTCATCGGAGTCGCTCAGCCCAAGGACATCGACGAGTCTCTGGCGGTGTTCGTGACCTCGAGCTCGCAGCTGCTGGCCTTCGACGCCTCGGGGCTGCGGGCCCAGGGCTGGAATGCCTCAGGTGTGGCGGGAATGAAGGTCGCCGCCGATGCGCGCGCCATCTTCTTCGGCATGACTCCCAAGGCTGCCAAGACCGATGAGGACGGAGACGCCGATACCAGCATCGGCACATTCGCCGTGGTCACGGTCGCCAGCGGTGAGAACTTCTACGGCGCACCATCGTCATCGATCAAGGTCAGCGACTTCTCCGAGTTCCCGACCAAGGGCCGTGCGACCTCGGGAGTGCGCGCCCACAAATTCCTCAAGGGCGAGACCGCGCTGTCACTGGCCTGGGTCGGCGACACTCCGCAGGCTGCGGCTCAGGGCGGAGGAGCCAGGACACTGCCAGCCGAGATGTCGAAGCGCGATGCCTCAGGCTCACCTCTCGAATCCAAGATCGACATCATCGGAACGGTCCCCCGCCTCGGCGACGCCGAAGATGCGACCGGCGATTCGGGGGCGGGCGGCGATTCGGGGGTTTCCGGCGGTGGCGCCGGGGCTTCCGGCAATGCTGGGGCGATCGACGACACGGGAGCGCCCGGCGGTGGTGCGTCCTCCTCGGCGGCCTCGCGCACCCAGGGCCTGGCGACGAGCTTCGACGAACTCGACCGCGAACCTGCTGACGGCGGCGATCTCAACGAGGCGAAGGAAGAGATCGCCCGCTCGAAGGTGGACTCCGACGACGCTGTCATCGTTTCGCATGATGATGACGACGATGACGACAGCGCACTGTTCTGAGGAATTGAGCGGGGCTGGTCCGAGGTAATTCCTGGGAAAAGCTGCCCTGCCGCCAACGGGTGATCGCGTTCATGGACCACTTCGCGAGTGGTACCCGTGGTCGTATATGCAACCACTGCAGATGTCTAAACTGCGCCTAACGGTGCGGAGTGCTGCTAACGGTGCCGAGTGGACGCACCGTTGCGGTGTGCGGGCGGGGCGCTGGTGCCGAATGCGGCTAACGGTGCGGGATGCGCCTAACGGCGCAGGATAGACGTGCGGGATGCTGATGCACGTTCGGGTGCGGGCGAACATGCCCGCACACCTACGCGCGACGCGCGACTCAGTTCTCGTCGTCGTCGAGGTCCAGCTGCATGCGGGCGGCGGTTCCGCGCTTCATCTCGCCGATACCGGTCTCCCCCAGCCCCTGGAGCGTGATCGACTCGCGCCGTTCGAAGACGTAGGAGTCCGAGGCCGAGAGGACTCGCGCCGTGTCCTCGTCGGTGAAGATCGTGCCCGGGTCTGCCACGGCGGTGAGCCGGGCTGCCAGATTGACGCTCGATCCGAAGATGTCGCCCAGCCGTGACAGGACCCTGCCCCAGACGAAGCCGACCCGCGCCTGCGGAAGGTCCTCGGCCGCGGTGACGCGCTCCATCAGGGTCATCGCGATCTCTGCACCGCCCATCGGCGTCTCGGCGGCGAAGAAGACCTCATCGCCGACGGTCTTGATGACCCGGCCGCCACCGGTGGCCACGATGTTGTAGGCCATGCCCTGGAACTCCTGCACCAGATTCGCCAGCTGCCTCGGCTCCATCTTCTGCGACAGGCGCGTATAGGAGACGAGGTCGATGAAGCCGACCGCACGAGCCAGCGGCATCGACGAGTCGTACCAGCCCTGCCTGTTGTCCATGGCCAGGCCGTCGGAGACGTTGACGTTGAGCCGTCCCATGACCTCGGCGAGGTTGCGCCGCCAGGAATACGTCAACATCTTCTGCAGAGGATCGACCATGTCCTCGACGACCTGCAGCGCATCGCGCCTGGCCTCGGGATCGGTCAGTCCCTTCTCCTCGGTGAGGAAATCGACGAGAGTCTCCATCTGCCACACGACCAGACGGTCCGTGGTCTGGCCGATTGCGCGGGCCAGGGACAGCGCCGTGCCCTGATCGATGAGGCCGTCGGCCACGGGCTTGGCCCACATCCGCAGAGCGTGGGCGTCACTGACGGTGTAGGCCTTCTCAGTCCCGTCCGTCTGCGACATGCCCAGCGCCCGCCACATCTTCCGCGCCGAGACCGTGGAGATGCCGCCGAGCTTCGCCGCCTCCCTCCGGTCGAGCACGCGTTTGCCGTCGAGGAGGATCTCCTCGAGCCGTTCGGCGGCGCTGCGGGTCTCGTAGACGGTTTCGTCCTCATCCTCGTCGTCTTCGTCGATGATCTGCAGGGCCGCGGTGCGCGGATCCTCGTGCAGTCCCCCGGAGAAGTCGCCGCCCGCGGTCTCGCCCGAGGAGTCCTCATCCTCGGCCCAAGGCACGGTCGACATCAGCGAGGTGGGAGGCAGGTCCTCATCGCCGTGTTCGATCCCTTCGACGGAAGGGGGCGCCGAGGCGGCCGGCGGGGTGTCCGAGGTGGATGATGCGTCGATGTGTTCCTCCGTGATCACCGGAATTGTCTGGGGGCCGCGGCTCGAGTCCTGAGCCGCATCCGCGCCACCGGTTGCGTCCGCGTCATCGGTCGCATCCGTGCCATCGGTAGAGTCAGCGGGATCCTCGGTGCTCCGACCCTGAGTGGATTCGTCTTCCGCAGCCTCACCCAGTGACTCACCGGTCACGATATCGAACTGGGCGGTGAAGTCCGAGACGCCGGTCATCTGCGACCTCCGAGGCCTCTGGCTGTCCCAGTGGCGGCGTCCGTGGCGGTGCCGGTGGCAGTGCCCGCGGCTGTGCCGGTGGCAGTGCCGTCGGCAGCCGGTCTCAGGTGGTGGACATCGCCTGCACTGACGCTGATGTCATTGTCGATGATGAGGTCGCCGCCGGCGTCGAGTCCGGTCGCTCGGCCGTACAGGTTGCTTCCATCGGGGCGTTCGACCCTGACCTGAGTCCCGAGTGTCACCATGTTCGCACGCACCTCGTTGCCGACCGTGCTGCGGCTGAAATCGTCATCGTCATACTCGACAAGCTCCCTGTAGGCAGGAATCAGTGTGCTCAGAATCGAGATTAACAAGTCTTCATGAGCAACTTCTGAACCGTCCGTGTCCGTTTCGATAGCGATGGAACTCGCGCTCTCACGAGGCAGATCGTCAGGTTGCAGCCGGGTGTTGATCCCCATTCCCAGTACGATTCGCGGGCCCGTCGGCAGAGGTTCGACTCTGGCGAGGATTCCGCACAGCTTCTTCCCGTCTGCAGTCAGCACATCGTTGGGCCACTTGAGCACTGCCGACACTCCCGCCTCGGCGATGGCCGCTCGCACCGCTTCCCCGGCGATCAGCGGGATCCACCCCCACGAGTCGAAGACGGCACCGGGCTCCAAAACGATCGAGAACGTCAGTGAACGACGGGCGGGCACCGTCCAGGTCCGCCCCAGCCGGCCGTGACCGGCGTTCTGATGATCGGTGCCGTAGACGCAGAACTGGGCGGGCACCTCGGCGAAGTCGGTGGCGTTTGAGACAGCGATCCGGCGTGTGCGATCGGTTGGGTCATCGGCGAGCGTGGACTGCCCCCGCACCAGTGAGGCCAGCTCGTCATTCGTCGACGAGCACACGTCGTCCCAGATGATCACCGGCAGGTCGAGGTCGCGGGCCGCGGCCTTGCGGCGAAGGGATTCGACATCGACGAGGAAGGGACTGTGTTGGCTGTTCACCAGTCCACTTTAGATTCTTTTGGCGGGAGTGCACAATGATCGCACCGGGCGTCGTTATTGTGGAGGCATGACGGATACCCCACGAACAACAGGTGAGCGCATCGACGCTTTCGTCCAGCGCCGGGATGCGGCCCATACCGGCAATGAGAAGTCGGTGGCCAACCAGCACAAGCGCGGCAAGCAGACCGCTCGCGAACGCATCGAGGCTCTCCTCGACGAGGATTCGTTCCAGGAGATCGACGAGTTCGCCCGCCACCACAACCACCAGTTCGGGATGGAGAACAACCGCCCCGACGGTGACGGTGTGGTGTGCGGTCTGGGCACGATCGAGGGTAAGACCGTGGCCGTGTTCGCCCACGACTTCACCGTCCTCGGCGGCTCCCTCGCCGAGGCGAACGGTCGGAAGATCGTCAAGGTCCAGAAGCTCGCCATCAAGTTGGGCTGCCCCATCATCGGCATCAACGATTCCGGTGGCGCCCGGATCCAGGAGGGTGTGGGCTCGATCGCCCTGTTCGCGGAGATCTTCCGCCTCAACGTGGCCTCCTCCGGCGTGATCCCGCAGATCTCTCTGATCATGGGGCCCTCGGCCGGCGGCGCGGTCTACTCCCCCGCGCTGACCGACGTCACGATCATGGTCGATCAGATCAGCCACATGTACATCACCGGGCCCGACGTCATCAAGACCGTCACCGGCGAGGAGGTCGGCCATGAGGACCTCGGCGGCGGCCGCACGAACAATACCGTCTCCGGCAACGCCCACTATCTGGCCAGCGACGAGGAGGACGCGCTGAACTACACGCGTGACCTGCTCTCGTTCCTGCCGCAGAACAACCTCGACCCGACCGATGCCGACGAGTTCGAATCGGATCTGGCCACTGCTCCTGAGGACGAGGCGCTGGATTCGCTCATGCCGGATTCACCCTCACAGCCCTACGACATCCTCGATGTCGTCACCACCGTCCTCGACGACGGGGAGTTCCTGCAGGTCTCCGAACTCTTCGCTCCGAACATCGTCACCGGCTTCGGTCGTGTCGAAGGAGTCAGCGTCGGCGTCATCGCGAACCAGCCGATGCAGCTGGCGGGAACACTGGACATCGATGCCTCGGAGAAGGCGGCACGCTTCGTGAGGCTCTGCGATGCGTTCAACATTCCGATCCTCACCTTCGTCGACGTGCCCGGTTTCCTGCCCGGCACGGACCAGGAGTTCAGCGGCATCATCCGCCGCGGGGCGAAGCTCATCTACGCCTACGGCGAAGCAACGGTTCCCCTGGTCACTCTCATCACCCGCAAGGCCTACGGCGGAGCGTACTGTGTCATGGGCTCGAAGCAGCTGGGCGCGGACATCAACCTCGCGTGGCCCAGTGCCCAGATCGCGGTCATGGGTGCTCAGGGTGCGGCGAACATCGTCTACAGGCGCAGGCTCAAGGCCGCCGGTGAAGCCGGCGAGGACGTCGATGCGCTGCGTGACGAGCTGATCCAGGATTATGAGGATGCACTCCTCAACCCGTACCTGGCTGCCGAAGAAGGCTACATCGACGCGGTCATCAAGCCGAGTGAGACCCGGAGCCGGATCGTGCGCAGCCTGCGGGCACTGAAGAACAAGCACGTTGACGCTCCCGCGCGCAAGCACGGTAACATCCCACTATGAGTCAGGAAGCACAGCAATCCCCTGCCGAGGTCGCAGACGACGCCGTTGCCAACGACTTTCCCGCCTCGGTCGGGGGCCGGACGCAGGTGCGGGCGCACGACGGCGAACCCGTCAGCGATGACATGGCCAGCGCCGCAGCGGTGGCGGCCGTGGTTGCGATCCGTCAGGTGGCCCTCGCCTACGCTGCCAATCAGGCCGCGGCGGCGGATCAGATGGAGACGACGAAGCGTGATCGCGCCGGCTTCAATGCCCCGCGCCGCAATGTGCGCCGACGCCTCCCCCAGACCTGGACGCAGACACTGGGTCGCTGAGCCGACGGATACGCTTCGGGCGCCGACAGTTGCACTGTCGGCGCCCGAACTGTGTCCGCGAGGGGAGCTGCCTACCTGAGGCGGTATTCTGCCTTCTCCGGATCAGTTCCCGACTCTGGTCGGTGCTGAGCATCCGCGCGATCGCTCGGTTCCACCTGGCCACCCGGTTCCACCTGGCCACCTGGTTCCACCTCGACGCTGACCGTGCTCAACCGTTGAGGGCTGCGCCCATCGGCCGGTGTCGAGTCCGACGAAGGGTTCACGACGCCTCGGCTCGGACCGCCCATGTCATCGCCGTAGACAGCTTCACCGCGAGCCACCATGCCGGCGACGTCGGAGAGCTTGAGCTGCGGCAGGAACCAGGCGAGGACGAAGGCGACGAGGAACACCGGCACCATATACCAGAACGACGGTGCCAGAGCATCCGCGTAGGCGTTGACGACCAGATCGTGGATGGGCCCGGGCAGCGCGGACACAGATTCCGGGGTCAGCGAATCGGTCGACGCGCCGCCGGCAGCCGCACCACCCGGTGCCTGCGACATGGCTTCGCCGACCTTGTCGGCCAGCCGAGAGGTGAAGATCGACCCGAACAGCGCCGTGCCCACAGAGGCGCCGATCTCGCGGAAGTAGTTGTTCGTCGAGGTTGCGGTGCCAACCATCTCCGGGGCCACGGAGTTCTGGATGACGAGGACGATGATCTGCATGACCAGGCCGAGGCCGAAGCCCATCGTGAAGATCATGCATCCGATGAGGAACATCGAGGTCTCCGCCGTCATGGTCGTCATCCACGCCAATGCCAGACCGGCGATAAGCGTGCCGAAGAGCGGGTAGATCTTATACTTTCCGGTCTTCGACACGATGAAGCCCGAGACGATCGAGGTCAGCATGACGCCGGCCATCATCGGGAGCATGAGCAACCCGGAACCTGTCACATCCGTACCGGATGCCATCTGCATGAACGTGGGCAGGAATGCCATCGCGGAGAACATTCCCAGGCCCAGCAGCAGGCCGATGACCGTCGAGAGGACGAAGGTCTTGTTCTTGAACAGGGTGATCGGGATGATCGGGTTGCTGACCTTCGACTCGACATAGACGAAGATGAGCGCAGAGACCACGGTGCCGATGATGAGTCCGATGATGGTCGGCGAGTTCCAGTCGTAGTCGTGACCGCCCCAGCTGGTCACCAGGATCAGCTGCGAGGTGGCAGCCACCATGAAGATGATGCCGAGGAAGTCCACCTTCTGCTCGGACCTATGGCTGGGCAGTTTGAGGGCGAAGAGGGCGATGAAGAACGCGATGATGCCGATGGGAACATTGATCCAGAAGCACCAGCGCCAGTCCATGTGCTGGGTGAAGAAGCCGCCGAGGACCGGTCCGAGCACGCTGGAGATCGCGAACAGTCCGCCCAGTGGTCCCATGTACTTGCCGCGTTCGCTGGCGGGGATGATGTCGGCGATGATGGCCTGCGACAGGATCATCAGACCGCCGCCGCCCAGTCCTTGGAAGCCGCGCCAGGCGATGAGCTCCCAGAAGTTCTGTGCCATGCCCGATCCGAATGAGCCGACGACGAAGATCGCGATCGCGATGAGGAAGATGACCTTCCGGCCCCACATATCGCCGAACTTTCCGTACAGCGGCATGACGATGGTCATCGCCAGCAGGTAGATGGTGACCAGCCAGGCCTGATGCTCGACGCCGTCGAGTTCGCCCACGATCGTCGGCATTGCCGTCGAGACGATCGTCTGGTCCAGGGTCGCCAGGAACATGGCGGCCATGAGCGCGGAGAAGATCAGGATGATCGTCTTCTTGGTCAAGACGATCGGTGCCTTCTCAGCAGTCTCGGGTGCTGCACTCATGCGGATTCCTCCTCAAATACGTCTCGCAGTTCGTCGAACAGTTCCGCGATGACCGGGGCGGGGTCGCCCTCGACCTTGCGCAGGCGCATGAAGGTCGCCTTGAGCGCCATCATTGCCAGCGCGGCCAGGGCCTCGGCCCGCGTGGAGACCGACACATCGTCCTCCTCGTGGCAGTGGCCCGAGTCTGGGCGCTCGGTTTGCGATTCCGTCGCCGAGGCGGCTGTGGGGCTCTCGTCGGCAGCGGGGATTCCCGTGCCCCCCGTTGCCTGGTCGAGGCGACGTTGGATCATCTCCCGGAACAGGCGCTCATTGTTTCCCATGCGCGACATCTGAGCCTGCATGAGCGAGGGATCCTGCTTCATCAGCTGGTGGTATTGGTGCATCTCTTCGCGCTTGTTCAGGCGAGTCCGGACCACCGAGGCCAGCAGGTGCTGAAGGTCGGTGAGGAGCCTGCCACGAGGACCACCGGCTTCGAATGCCTCGATGGCGGGCTGATCTTCATCGTCGAAGACGGTGTCGGCACGCCCGAGCAGTGCCTCTTCTTTGCTCGTGAAGTAGTTGAAGAAGGTTCGTCGTGAGACTCCGCAGCGTTCGCAGATGTCTTCGACGGTGACATTGGTGTAGCCGTTCTCGAGCGCCAGATCGAGGGCAGCCTGGCGCAGGGCCTGACCGCGCTCGCGCTTCTTGCGCTCGCGCAGACCTTCGGACTGTTCGGCGTCGCCCGGGGCGGCAGCCGCCTCTGTGGCTGCCGAGTCGACTGCCTCAGTGTCGGCGGGCGTCGGCTCGCCAGGAGTTGTGGAGTTCATATCCACATTATTGCACCCCGTGCATTTTTGCCTCAAGTGCAATTATCGTGTTCTACGGCACACTCCCAGGAATCCCCCTTCTCGACTGCCCCGCTCAGTACCCGAGCTTCGCATTCGTCAGCACCGGAATCGCCTCGGCGGCCTTGTCGGCTCCCGCGAGGTCCACCTCGACGATCTCAAGTGCCTCCTCACCCTCGAGTGAGGAGATGACGTGGCCGAAGGGATCGGACACGAGACTGTGGCCGACTCCGGTGGGGCCCTTCTTCGGCACGTCGACACCGCTGACCTCGGGATCGGCCTGGCCGATTGCTGCGACGAACATATTGCTGTCCAAGGCTCGGGCCCGGGCCAGAGTCTGCCACTGCTCGACCTTGCCCTTCCCCGCGCCCCAGGACGCCGAGACGATGGCGAGCTTGGCGCCACGGCGGCTGAGCTCGGCGTAGAGCTTCGGGAAGCGGATGTCGTAGCACAGGGTCACACCGAGGCTCTCGCCGCCGAGGTCGATGACGACCGGGTCCTCACCGGCGACGACGGTGTCGGATTCCTTGAACCCGAAGGCGTCGTAGAGATGGATCTTCGCATAGTCGCGGCGCTCACCCTGCGGCGAGTAGACGGCAAGCAGATTGATCACCTTCTCACCTGAGACGGCGAACTCCCCCACGATGACGGTGATGCCGGCGTCGGCCGCCAGCTGGGCCATCGCGGCCCGCCACGATTCGGTGTTCGCCTCGGCGACGTCGCGCAGTCCGGGACCGAAGGCCGACATCGTAGCCTCGGGGAAGACGACGAACTCGGCACCCGTCTCGGCGGCTCGGTTCGTGTAGTCCCTGACCTTGTCGAGGTTGTCCGCGACCGTGGTGGTGGAGTTGATCTGCGCGAGTGCGAATTTCATGGCCAGTCCTTGCGATCCGGGGATGTCGACGGTGCGTTCAGGCTATCGCGATCGCGTGGCAGGAGAAACCTCCGCCCAGTCTCACCTCGACTTCGGCTGCCTCCTCAGTGCAGGTACTCGCGGCCGGGACGACCGCCTCGGCGACGGCCGTGGACGCTGAAGTAGAGGATCATGGCGACGACCACAAGTCCCGCGCAGAGCATGAACATGCCGTTTCCGCCGGTCAGCGGCATGATCGCGCCGAGGATGATCGGTCCGATCCCCGAACCCGCATCGAGGAGCAGGAAGAAGGAGGCGGTGGCGACCGGTACACGGTGCATGGGCACCGATTTCACGGTGATCGCCTGCATGCACGGCATGAGGGAACCGAAGCCCAGGCCGACGAAGACACCGGCGAGGATGATGCCGGGCATGGTCGGCCAGACGGCCAGCAGGATGTTGCCGGCCAGGTTGAACACGAATACGGGGTAGATGACGAAGTTGTCGCCGAGGGCATCCTGCATGCGCCCCACGAACAGTCGTGCGACCAGTGACGCGACGGCGAAGGCGACGAAGAACAGGGAGGCGGCGGCCGGAACTCCGTTGTCGGCGGCATAGCCGGCGAGGAACACGAGCGCCGCGGCATAGGCGGTTCCGCACACGAGCATGATCGAACCGATGCGCAGACCGTCGGGATCCACGAGGGTGCTGATCTTGAAGTGCCATTTCGACCGACGCTGCTCCTCGCTGAGCTCCTGGACGGGCAGCTTGATGGCCACACAGAGGATGAAAGCGACAACCGACATGAACGCCGAGGCACCGAAGAGCATCACGAAGTCGAAGGCGCGCGGGAGGATCACGCCCAGGTAGGGGCCCAAGGCGGTGGACAGTGTCGTCGCGGTGCCGAAGTACCCGGTGCCCTCACCTCGGCGGGAGGAGGGGATGACGCTCTGGATCGCGGTCATGATTGCCGTGTTGCCGGCGCCGAAGGCGATGCCGTGGATAATGCGGATGACCAGCAGCCAGACGAGGGTGTCGGCGAACATGTAGGCCACGGAGGCGAGGATGGACACGGCCATGGTGATGATGAGCAGCTTCCGGCGGCCGATGAAGTCGAGGTATTTGCCGGTCAGAACACGGGAGACGACGGCACCGACGACGAACGAAGAGGAGGCGAATCCGGCCGCAGCCTCACCGGCGGAGAATCGGGCGACAGCGTAGCCGGCCATGGACGTCATGAGGAGGTAGAACACCATCGACATCGCCAGGTTGAGACCGATGCCGACGACGAAGTCCTTGGTCCATAGCTGTGCCCGTGTCACTGAAGATCAGTCTCTCTTTCTGTTGAATGCTGCACAGCGTCCCCAGAATGTCTGCTGTCATGGCTGATCCGCTGTGATCGAGCCAGGGGACCTACCTATGCTATCGGGTGGCTCCTGCCGACGATGAGGCGTCTCAGCGTGATCTTGGTCTAATCACATGGCCACGGACTGCTGTGTTCTCAGTCATATAGGGTGAGAATCATGACCCAGAAGAGAACCCCTTCGGCCATCGACGCCGTCGCTGAAGAATACGTTGACGCCTCGCTCGCACTCTCCCCCTCGCTGGCCCTCTACCTCGGCCTCGACGGTGCGACAGGCTTCGACGACTTCTCCCCCGCGGGCCTGGCTGCCGCCAATGATCTCACTGTCAAGACCCTGGCCAAGCTCGCCGAGGCGGAGAAGGCGGCCGATCTCGACGACGTCGACCTCGCCACCATCGATGCGATGCGCGACCGGCTCACCGTCGACCGCGATTATTTCGAGGCCGGGCTCAAGCATTCGAGCCTCAACGTCATCGAGTCTCCCCTGCAGTCCATCCGCGACGCCTTCGACCTCATGCCCACCGAGACCGCTCAGGATTGGGAGGCGGTGGATACGACGATGGCGGCCGTGCCCACGTCCGTCGCCGGCTATCAGGAGTCGCTGTCCCTGGCCAAGAGCCGCGGCCAGGTCTCGGCCCGGATCCAGGTCGAGAAGGTCATCGAACAGGCCCGCGCGGTAGCCGAACCGGGCAGCAACTTCGACCAGCTCATTGCCGGAGCCACCGCCGCCCCGCCCTCCTTGCGTCAGCGGTTGAACACCCACGCCGAGGCGGCCCGCGAGTCGTTCTCCCACCTCGCCGATTTCTTGACGGCTGAGCTCCTCCCCGCCGCTGGGGAGAACGAAGCCTGCGGACGCGAGGCCTACGCCCTGTACTCGCGTGACTTCCTCGGCGCGGAGGTCGACTTCGATGAGACCTATGCGTGGGGACTCGAGGAGCTCGCCCGCATCGACGCGCAGCAGCGTGAGGTTGCGGAGAAGATTCAGCCCGGTGCCGACCTGTTCGAGGTCATGGAGACACTCAACAAAGATCCGGAGCGGACCCTGCATGGGTCGGAGGGTCTGCGTGAGTGGATGCAGAAGGTCGCCGATGAAGCGATCACCGAGCTCGGGAAATCACATTTCGACATTCCCGAACCCGTGCGCACAATCGAATGCATGATCGCACCCTCGGCCACCGGAGGCATCTACTACACGGGCCCCACCGACGACTTCTCCCGTCCGGGCCGAATGTGGTGGTCGGTGCCCGAAGGCGTCACCGAGTTCGCCACCTGGCAGGAGAAGACCACCGTCTATCACGAGGGTGTGCCCGGCCATCACCTGCAGGTCGGCCAGGCCACCTATGTCTCCAACACCCTCAACCGTTGGCGTCGGCTCATGTGCTGGGTCTCCGGCCACGGTGAGGGCTGGGCCCTCTATGCCGAGAAGCTCATGGCCGACCTCGGCTTCCTGGACGACCCGGCTGACTACCTGGGCATGCTCGATTCGCAGCGCCTGCGCGCAGCTCGCGTGGTCCTCGACATCGGCTTCCACCTGGGGCTCGAAGCTCCGGCCAGCCTCGGCGGAGGAATCTGGAACCGGGAGAAGGCCTGGCAGTTCCTCACCGACAATGTCGCCATGGACCGGTCCTTCCTCGCCTTCGAACTCGACCGCTACCTGGGCTGGCCCGGACAAGCGCCCAGCTACAAGCTCGGGCAGCGATTGTGGGAGCAATACCGCGAAGAGGCCAAGACCGAGGCCGGAGCGGACTTCGACCTCAAGGCCTTCCACACCAAGGCCCTCAACCTGGGATCGGTCGGCCTCGACGCCCTGGGCCGGGCCATGAAGCGCTGACGCTCTGTAGATCACCGGTGGGAGAATGACCTCGTGAAGAACAACGACAGCCCGAGCACTGACAGTCGACGCTCCGAGACCGTGCGCGTCACCGAGGTGCTGCGCAACGAGATCATCGACGGCGTCCGGTTGCCCGGCAGCAAGCTGGTGGAGCGAAACCTCGCCACGGAGCTCGGCGTCAGTCGCGTGCCGATCCGCGAAGCCCTCAAACAGCTCGCTTCCGAAGGCCTGGTGGCGAATCGGCCCAACACCTGGTCGACGGTGCGCGAGTTCTCCCCCAGCGACATCGCCGACCTCAATGAGGTCCGGACCGTCTTCGACATCCTGTCCTTCGAACTCGCCGCACAGCGCCACAACCGGGAAGGCCTGGCCAAGCTCGAGGCCGCAATGGCCAAGGGCAAGGAACTGTCGAAGGCCGGTGATGTGGTCGGCGCGCACCGTTCGGCGGCAGACTTCCACGCAATCGTCACCGAGCTCTCCGGCAACCGACTCCTCGTCGAGATCGGTGAGCTACTCGATTCACGCATGCGCTGGCAGCTGAGCCAGCACGACGACCTCGACTTCGTCGCCACGGAGCACGCCCAGCTCTATGACGCCATCGCCCATCGGGACCAGGCGAAGGCCAGGGATCTGGCCGCCCACCATCTCGGAACGAGTCAGAAACAGCACGACAAGCACAAGGAGCGCCTCGCCAATGCCGTCGGCGAGGACACCGCATCAGATCAGGACACCGAAACAGACGAGGACTGAGGTCACGCAGCGGTGAAGGGCCACCCGCTCATCTGCTTCGGCCGGGCCGTGGCGTAGGTACGGACCTTCGAGGTCCTCAGCCCCAGCTCCACAAGCGACTCCGCCAGTTTCACCGCAGCGGTGACCCCGTCGACGACGGGCACCTCGCATCGCTCGACGATGACCTGTTTGAGGTCTGCCATTCCCCCGCAG
The DNA here is from genome assembly GCF_900105045.1 of Brevibacterium picturae. Classification (GTDB taxonomy): domain Bacteria; phylum Actinomycetota; class Actinomycetes; order Actinomycetales; family Brevibacteriaceae; genus Brevibacterium; species Brevibacterium picturae. Next base: position 355,465 of record NZ_LT629739.1, read on the forward strand.
CCGAGGACGATGGCCTCAGCCCGGTCACGGTCGACCGCCTCGGCGGCCTGATCAGCGATCGCCTCAATGGCACGATCGGGCTGATTCTCCAGCTCGAGCACAGCCATCCCGGAGGCTCGCACCGAGGTGCAGTGCGTGTTCAGGCCGGCCAGGAGCAGCCGGTCCTCAATGAGGGGAACCGTGCGGTCAAGCGTCGTCACGACCGCGTACCGGTGGCCGAGGAACATTGCCAGCGCAGCACCCGCCTCGGTGATGTCGATGACGGGAACGTCGAGGAGTTCCTGCAGTCCCTCGCGCCCGTGCTCGCCGTATCCGGCCTGGATGACGGCGTCGAACTCGCCGGGATGCTTCATCACCGCATCCATGACTCCCAGCGCCGCGAGATAGCTCTCGACGTTGCCTTCGCAGGATTCGGCACCGAAGCTCGGCGTGAGGGGAATGATTTCGGTGTCCGCCGAGGCGACCTCGCGTGCCGCATGGGCGATGGACTCGGTCATCGACTCGGTGGTATTGACGTTGACGACGAGAATTTTCATGGTGGGGCCTCAATCAGTGAGTGGTGGGGACGGCGATCTCTTCGCCGTCGACCTCGCGGAAGGTGAAGTTCCGGCGGGCGATGATGAAGTAGATGATCGCGGCGATGCCTGCCCCGCTGAACCAGGAGAACTCAGAGAATCCGGCGAACGCGGGAACCAGGGCGAAGACGAGCGAGATCATGGCGGCCGGAACGAAGGCTCCGATGGCCCGCCAATTGACTCCGCGGTGGTAGAAGTACTCACCGTCATTGGCCTCGGTGTAGAGCTGGGGAACGTTGACCTTCGTCTTCCTAATCACCCAGTAGTCGACCATGATGACGCCGAACAGGGGCCCCAGCAGCGCGCCGAGTCCGCCCAGGAAGTAGACGATGACCACGGGTGAGTCGTAGAGGTTCCACGGCAGGATGACGAAGCCGATGACCGCGCTGATGATCGCTGCGCTGCGGAAGTTGAGGTGGCGCGGGAACATATTCGTCAGCGCGTAGGTCGGGGCGACGAAGTTCGCCATGAGATTGACCGCGACCGTGAGGATGAGCAGCGCAAAGGAGGCCAGCGCCAGGAGGATCGGATTGCCGATGGTCTGCACGATATCGGCCGGTGACGTGATGACTGTGCCGTCGATCTTGTACTGCGCACCGGCCAGCGAGATCACGACGAGACCGAAGACGAGCATGTTGATCGGAATGCCCCAGAAGTTCCCGACCACGATCGATCCCTTCTTCTTCGCGGCGCGGGTGAAGTCGGAGAAGTTGAGGACGAAGGTGCCGTAGATCGCGACCCATAGGGACCCTCCGCCGAGGATGTGCATCCACATCGGCCACCCGGACAGAGCGTCTTCCCGGGCCCAGGAAATGGAGAAATCGACGCGGGAGAGCATCCAGATGGCCAGCGAGACGAAGGTGACGAGGATGATCGGTCCGGCGATCGCCTCGTACTTGCGGATCATCTCCATGCCATAGCTGACGATGATGACCTGGACGATCCAGAGGAGAGTGAACGAGAACCAGCCCAGTCCGGAGAGCCCGAGGAACTCGGTGTCGGCCCACGGCTGCAGGCCGGGCATGAGGGTGATGAGCAGGACGTTGAGGACGCTGGAGGCCAGGTAGGTCTGGATGCCGAACCAGGCGATGGCGACGATTCCGCGCACAGATGCGGCAAGCTGCGCGCCGTGGACACCGAATGCGATGCGGCTCATCACCGGGTAGGGCACGCCGGTCTTATGGCCCATGAAGCCGGAGAGTGTGAGCAGGAAGAAGAGCAGTGCGGCACCGACGAGCAGAGCGACGAGGATCTGCCAGGCGCCCAGGCCGAGAGCGAAGAGTCCGAGAGCGAACCCGTAGTTGCCCAGCGAGTGGACGTCGTTGGCCCAGAGGGTGAAGACGCTGTAGGCGGTCCAGCTTCGCCCTTCCTTCTTGCTGGGTGCCAGGTCCGAGTTGTAGAACCGTGGGCTGATGCGATGAGCCGCCAACTGTTCGGGGCTCGGGCCCATCCAGGTGGGCGCGGAGTCCTGCGTGGCCTCAGTCTTCGTCATAGGTTTCACTCAAATCTGAAAAGCACACCGCTGGGATACCAAAATCTCTGATCACAACGCTGTGGCGGCGAGTCCTGTCGAGAACAGCGTAATCCCAGTCACAGATGGTGCGCAACGACACGTTCGCGATTTCGCCGTTAACGCCCTCTACTACAGTGATCGTTCATGTGATCCAGCCGCTGGTCACAGCCCTCGACACTGCAGACCATTGCCAATATTTTTGGCATACCATTTATTTTTCTATGTGCTCGAAAGGTCGTCCGAATGCCTCCCTGACAGCAGAGGGCGCCATCAGCCGCAAACCAGCCGATGGCACCCTCGCACGAGCATCTTCTCCTGCTTCAGGTCATGCGAGTCACAGACTCAGACCTCTTCTTCCACGTCCTTGGCCGTCGGGTCCCATTTGACGATGCCGACGGCGATGGCGCCGGCCAGAGGTGCACAGGCGACGACCCAGAAGACTCCGGTACCCATGGAACCGGCCAGGATCGGGAACATGATGAGGGAGACGATCGAGAACGCACGGAGCACGGACTGATTGAATCCGATGCCGATTCCGCGCAGCCTCGTCGGATAGGACAGGGTCGCGTAATTCATCAGATTGGCCCCGGGTCCTCCTGCCTGTGCGAAGACGAAGGCCGCGAGCATCGCCACCGACACCAGCACGAGAGCACCTGTCGGGATACCGACGATGGCCAGCAGAGCCAGTGCCACAGCTTGGATCACGAAGCCGACCAGCGTAATGCGGCGGGTGCCGAACCGGTTGACGATGCTCATGCCCAGCAGCCCGCCGATGGCTCCGAACCCGAGATTGATGACGAGCGAGGCGATGATCGTGACCAGGGGCGTTTGGTGGAACAGCGTCGTGATGATCAGCGGCGTGCCGTAGGCGACGGCGTTGTACCCGAAGGTGGAGAAGACGGACACGCAGAGGGCGACGATCGTGCGCACGCGGTACTGCGGGGCGAAGAGTTCTGCGAACCCGCTCCACTTGCCGCCGCTCTTGGGCGCGTGCGGCTGAGATGTTTGCGACGTGGGTACCTCAGTGCCGCCGGCGTCGACAGCCGCAGTCGTCGTGGTGCTGCCCGCATCCGCGGCGAGTTTCACGTCGAGGTTGTGGTGTGAGCGCATGACGTCGACGGCGGCGCGCAGGTCGCCCTGATTGGCCAGCCATTCGGGTGATTCGGCGAGGTAGCGGCGGCGCACGAGGAGCACCACGAGTGCTGGGACTGCGCCGAAGCCGACGACGAGGCGCCAGAGGATGGCGTGCTGGTCATAGGGCAGGCTGATGAATATGATGAGGACGACGAGGTAGCCGATTCCAGTGGCGATGTACCAGGCAGGCGACCAGGCGTTGACGCGCTGGGAGCGGTTTCCCTTGCCCTTGAGCTTGGAGAACTCGGCGAGGAAGGCCATCGCCACCGGCAGATCGAGCCCCACACCGATGCCCATGATGAAGCGGAAGAAGATGAGGACCCATTCGTTGGGAGCCACGGCACAGCCGATGGCGGCGACGACGAAGAAAACCATATCGGCCATGAACAGTTTGTAGCGCCCGAAGCGGTCGACGAGGTATCCGCCGAAGAGAGCGCCGATGACCGCTCCGACCATGATCGAAGCGTTGACGAGCCCGGTCATGAAACCGGAGAGCCCGAACTGCTCCTTGATCGCGGTGATGCCGAAGGCCAAGGAGGAGAAGTCATAGGCGTCCATGAAGATCCCGCCGAGGGCCAGGATGATGACCGCCTTGGTCTTCGTGCCCTGGGATCCGAATTCAGCGAGGACCGAATGGATGTCGGAGGCGCTGCGGATGATCCGCGAAGACTTCGTCCCGCTGGCAGTGCCCTCCGTCGCCGAGGTGGGGCCTGAGTCGGTCTTGTCTGGTGCATGTGCCGAAGTGCCGGCAGATTCTGGACTATTCACAATCGCTCAGTATGGTCTGGGCGCGTCCTCGCCCGCTCCCCCGGCCGTCACAATATGTCACGGGCCGCCGGGTCGTCTGAGTTGTCCACCTATTCCAGTTCGACGCCGCGCTTCTCCGGAAGCAGGAACATGGCGAGGAACTGGATGAGGTAGATGGTCGGCAGGAGCGCGAGAGCGAAAGCGAAGCCGAAGGAGTCCGCGAGCAGAGCGATGACCACGGGCGCGAGTCCGCCGAGGGCGCGACCGATGTTGAAGACGACGTTCTGCGCCGTGGCTCTCACCTGCGTGGGATACATCTCTGCAAGCAGGGCACCATGTCCACCGAGCATGCCGTTGGCGAAGGCTCCCATGAAGAAGCCGCCGATGAGCAGTGCAGTCGGGTCGGTCATCTGGCTGTAGACGAGGATCGAGACGATCGCCCCGGCCTGGAAGATCCAGAATGCCTGACGCCTGCCCAGTCTGTCGGCGACCTGTCCGAAGATGAGGATGCCAGCGAGCATTCCGATCACCGTCACCGCCGTCCACAGCGATCCCTTCGTGACACCGAGGTCCATCTTCTCGGACAGATAGTTGGGCAGCCAGGCGATGATGCCGAAGTACCCGAAATTCTGCACCGTCGAGAGGACGATCAGCGCGAAGGTGATCTTCACGGTCGCTTTGTCCTTGACCAGCGCGCGGATCTTCGCGCCAAACGTCGGAAGATCCGCGGCAGCTTGGGGCGTCCCGTCAGAGTCAGATTCGGCCCCTGAGCCTTCCGGCTCCCCCGCTATACGACTCCGCTGGGACTGCACGAACTTGTCGGGCTCTTCGACGCCTCGGCGAATAACGAAGGCGAAGATCGCCGGGAAGAGACCGATGACGAACAGTGCCCGCCAGCCCCATAGGGCGATGACGGGGGCGGAGACGATGGCTGCGGCGAAGACGCCGATCTGGAATCCCACGCCCACCCATGAGGTGGCTCGGGCACGCTGATTGGCCGGCACCGCCTCGGCGGCCAATGCCATGCCGATGCCGAACTCGCCGCCGATTCCGATGCCGGCGATGAACCGGTAGGCGGCCATGTCCCAGTATCCCTGCGCGATTGAGCTCAGTCCGGTGAACACGGCGAAGATGAGAACGGTCCAGGTCAGGACCCGAACGCGACCGTAGCGGTCGGCCAGGGATCCAAAGATGATGCCGCCGAGGACCGCTCCGAAGAGGGTGATCGTCGACAGTGATCCTGCCTCGACGTCGCTGAGTCCGAAGGTGGCGATGATCCCGCCGAGGGCGAAGCTGAGGATGAGTAGGTCGAAGCCGTCGAGCCCGTATCCGACGGCGGCGGCGAAGAGTGCCTTGCGTCTGTAGGTGGGCGCCGAGGTGGACTCGGCAGTGGTCTTGGGCGTCGCTGCGCTCATGCGGGATCCTAGATCGATCGGCGGATCGGAAAATGGCCGCAGACCATTATCCACCAGAAGTGGCCGGCAGATGAACTCGCAGGTCATCTGCGAAATGCTCATCCACCGGCCCTGGGGTCGTAATCATGAGGTCAATGGGATCGGCTCACACCAAGGCGTCGGCGCCCAATCGGAATCCGGCTCCATTGTGGTCATCGGCCAGGCGCGGGCCCTGCCCGGTCAGCTGTTCGCGAACCGTGGCGCCCTCAACCGGTTCGGGCAGGAGGCCGCGGCGGCGCAGTTCCGGCGAGACGTACTTCGTGAAGCGTTCGGCGTCGGCCGGGCGGACGGCTGCGGCGATGTTGAACCCGTCGATGTCGGCCTCGTCCATCCAGTGTTCGAACTCATCGGCGATCGTCGCGGGTGAGCCGGTGATGACGGGTCCGCGTCCGCCGATGGCGACGAACTCTGCAAGGTCGCGGATGGTCCAGGTCTTGTCACCGGCCATCGTGGTGAATGAGGCGAGCGCGGACTGGTTTGCGTCGGTGGCCACGTACTCCAGCGGGTCTTCGGGCTTGGCCCCGGAGAGGTCGACGCCGGTCCAGCCGCCGAAGAGGGAGAGTGCGGATTCGGTGTCGACGTAGCGTGTGTAGTCGGCGAGCCTGGCCTCGGCGGCTTCGTCGGTGTCGTCGACGACGACGGTCGCGAGCGCGAAGATCTTCACGCTGTCGCGGGCCCGTCCTCGTTCTTCGAGACCGTCGCGGACCTTGTCGACCCAGGTGCGCAGGATCTGTGGTGTGGGTCCGGAGAAGAAGATCGCCTCGGCGTGGTCGAGGGCGAACTCCTGCCCGCGTTTGGATGCGCCTGCCTGGAACAGAAGTGGTGTTCCCTGTGGCCCGGGCACGGCGAGCGCCTGGCCGGGGACGGTGAAGAACTTGCCCTCGTGGTTGATGTCGTGAACCTGTTCGGGGTCGACGAAGACGTTGGCCTCGGCATCGGCGCGCAGAGCCTCGGGGGTGAAGGAGCCTTCGAGGAGTTTGTACACGACGTCCATGAACTCGTCGGCCCTGTCATAGCGCTCGTCATGCGGGATCTGACCCTTGAGCCCCAGGTTGCGCGCCGCGGAGTCCACGTAGCTGGTGACGATATTCCAGGCCACCCGCCCATTGGTGAAGTGGTCAAGCGTCGTCAGCGTCCTCGCCAGCAGGTACGGCTTTTCATAGGTCACCGAGGCAGTCACGCCGAATCCCAGCGTTGACGTCGCGGCAGCCATAGCAGGCACTGCGACGAGCGGGTCGAGGAGGGGGAACTGAACTCCCCCACGATTGGTGACGTCAGCGTTGCCTCCGTAGACGTCGTAGACGCCGAGGATGTCGGCGAGGAACAGCGAGGAGAAGCCGCCTTCTTCCAGGGTCTTGGCCAGATCGGTCCAGAAGCTCAGTTGGGTGAATTCCTCGACACGGGAATCGGGGTGGCGCCACAGTCCGGGTGACTGGTGGACCGGGGTCATCATGTCGAAGGCGTTGAGAATGATGGGTTTCGTCATGGGGTGTCTCTTTCCTTGTCGGTGTCAGACGTCGGCGGCAGATGTCAGGTAACAGGTTTGTGTCAGTCGTGGGCAGGATCGGTCAGCGCCAACTCGCGGGCAGGGTCCTTCGCCGCCAGTGCTGCGAGGAGCGAGAGCAGGCACAGCAGCGTGAGGTAGCCGCAGATCAGCCAGGGTGAGTGGCCGCCGACGACGTAGAGCAGGGCCGCGACCATGGGCATGATGCCGCCGCCGATGACGGTGCCCAGCTGGTATCCCATGTTCACGCCCGAGTAGCGGATCTCGATGGGGAACTGTTCGGCGAACCAGGCTGCTTGGGGTCCGTAGATGGCGTCATGGGCGAGGTTCATGCCGAGGATAACGACGATGGGCAGGAAGGCCAAGGGACCGGCGTCGAGGAAGGCGAAGAAGATCCAGCCGAAGACGGCCACTCCGATGATGCCGCCGATGGTCACGCGTTTGCGCCCGACCTTGTCGGAGACCCATCCCCACAGTGGCCCGGTGAAGAGCCCGATGGCGGAGGCGATCATGACTGCGGTGACTCCGGAGGCGGAATCGCCGCGGTTCTCGGCCAAGTAGTTGAGCATGTAGACGGTGATGAGGTAGAAGACGCTGTTCTGCGCCAGGCGAAGGCCGATCGTGACGAGGAGGACGCGCGGGTGTTTGGTCAGAACGTCACGCAGGGGTGCCTTGGCGACATTTCCCGAGGCCTTGAGCTCTTTGAATTCGGGTGCGTCGGAGACGCCGAGGCGAATCCACAGTCCCAGCGCCACGAGCAGTGCCGAGGCCAGGAAGGGAATGCGCCAGCCGAAGGATTCGAACTGTTCGTCGGTGAGCAGCGATTGCACGGTGAAGAAGGCACTGGTGGCCAGCAGCATGCCCGCGGCGGATCCGATCTGGGTGAAGGATCCGAACAGTCCGCGCTTGCGGGCCGGGGCGTGTTCGACCGAGAGCAGAGCGGATCCGCCCCATTCGGCGCCGGCGGACAGACCCTGCACGATGCGCAGGACGACCAGTGCGGCCGCGGCCCACCAACCGATCGCGTCGAAGTTCGGCACGAGTCCGATGAGCGTCGAGGCGATGCCCATCGACAGCAGGGAGACGACGAGCAGCGCCTTGCGTCCGACACGGTCGCCCAGGTGCCCGGCGATGATTCCGCCGACGGGCCGGGCGATGAAGCCGACGGCGAGGCTGGCGAATGCGGCCAGGCTGCTGCCGAGTTCGCTGCCGCTGGGGAAGAACTGGACGTTGAAGATCAGTGCCGCCGCGGTGCCGTAGAGGTAGAAGTCGTACCACTCGATGGTGGTGCCGGCGAAGGCCGAGGCGAGGACTCTCTTCTTCCCGTCCAGAAGCCGCCGAGGCGGCTCCTGGGTGATCGTCTCCGCTACGGAGGACTGTGGCATGGGGTTCTCCCTCATCGACATAGTCAGAGTTTCGTTGAGCAATCTAGGGAGTCTGCGTCGATCCGTATCGCGCCCGTGTCACTGTTGGACTTTGATCGTCACACGGGGACATAAGACGTCTCAGCGCTGTCACAGTGGGATGCGCCCGTCCGGATTATCTGTGATGATCGCAGGAGATCAGTAGGCATTGTTGAGCGGAATATCTCAACAGCACAGCCCCTCAACAGTCACGTATCACCGGAGGCAAGTTCATGACGACGATCGCACGAGCCGCAGCCGTGTCACCGGACGCTCTGCGCGAGACGTTCTCGCACTTTCCGCAGGGCGTCGCGCTCATCGGCGCCGAGGTGGGCGGGACTCCCCTCGGACTCGTCGCTTCGACGGTGACCGCGGGAGTCTCACTCGACCCGCCGCTGATCAGTGTTGCGGTGCAGGCCAGCTCGAGCACGTGGCCGCTCCTGCGCACTGCACCGGCCCTAGGGGTCTCCCTCCTCGGCACGCATCAGTCACAGTTGGCCAGGCAGCTGGCGTCGAAGGACCGCGCCTCGCGCTTCGCCGGGATCGACCCCGAGATCACCGCCGATGGCGCGCTGACCATCCCAGGCGGCGCCGCCTATCTGTGGACCCGCCTCTACAACGAGGTCGAGGCCGGCGACCACTCCGTCGCCCTGCTCGAGATCCTCGATACCGACAGCCGCGCCGATTCCGGCGATGAGCCTGACACCGACGCACTTGTCTTCCACCGCAGCGAGTTCAAGGGCATGACGGTCTCCTGACCGTCCCGTCGCCGCCAGGTGAGCCGCCCTCGACATCACCCGTCTCACCCTTGACGCTGACTAGAACACGTGTTCGAATGTAGTCATGAGATGGAGTCAGCAGAGCGCTCTTGACCCGGCAGTAACGGGCACGGCGGCAACGGGCACGGTGGCCGCAGGCATCGATGCGCCACCGGCCGAGCTCTTCGGGGTCACAGGTCTGGTGCGCAGTGTTCAAACACCGGAGTTCGCCGGCGTCACATTCCACGAAGTGTTGGCGAAGTCGGCGTTGAACAAGGTGCCCGCGGCCAGTTCGATGCCATTCACCTGGACGATCAACCCCTACCGCGGGTGCTCTCACGCCTGCGTGTACTGCTTCGCTCGCAACACCCACCGCTATCTCGACCTCGATCCCGGTCAGGATTTCGACCGGCAGGTCATCGTCAAGGTCAACACTCCCGAGGTGCTGGCCGCCGAGGTGGCCAAACCGAAGTGGTCACGTGAGCTGGTCGCATTAGGCACGAACACGGACCCCTACCAGCGCGCCGAAGGCCGCTACTCGCTGATGCCCGGCATCATCACCGCCCTGGCCGAGCACGGGACGCCGATGTCGGTCCTGACGAAGGGCACGCTGCTGCGCCGCGACCTGCCGCTGCTGGCTCGCGCCAAAGAGGACGTCGACGTGGAGATCAGCATGTCGATCGCCGTCTACGATGATGCCCTGCAGCAGACGATCGAACCGGGCACGCCGACGACGACGGCACGCCTGGCCACGGTGCGGTCGGCGGCGAACCTCGGCTTCAAGGTCACGGTCTTCCTCATGCCGGTGATGCCGAAGCTCACCGACTCCATGGATCACCTCGACACAGCCCTGCGCGCCATCAGGGAAGCCGGTGCGAGCAGGGTCGTCTACGGGGCGCTGCACCTGCGGCCTGGCGCACGCGAATGGTTCTTCGCCTGGCTCGAGCATGAGCACCCCGAGCTGCTCCCCCGCTACCGCCGCATGTATGCGAAATCCTCGTACGCATCGAAGGAGTACCGGGCGTGGCTGAGCCGGCGCATCAATCCGCTCATCGATGCATACGATCTGCGCGGGGCTACCGACGATGACTACCCGATGACCAAGCGCGGAGACCGGACTCGACTCGGTGCCGCGTCTTCGACCGCAGCTCAAGCCGCAAGCCTGACTCCCCCACCTCAAGAAGCACTTTTCTGAGCCTCTTCCAGTGTTTCTTCACATTGGAATGCAAACAATTAAATATCAAGCCACTTTGCTGGATACAATCTCTACTATGAGTGCAGATGACGGCCCGGAGCTGACAAGCAGACTGACCAGCACCTTTCACTTCATCACGGGGGCCTGGGCTAATCGCCGCCACACACGACTGATCTCGAGTCTCATCCTTGCGGTACTTCCACTTGGCGCCTACTACTTCGTTGAGGGCTCCTCCCGTCTTTCTGCCGATCTCACCGTCATCGGCATCCTCACCAGCATTTCGATCTTGGCCTTCTACCCACTCGCCAGAGAAGTGTTCTACCGGATGACACAGCCGATCGCCGAGGCTTTCACAGGGTTCTTTGTCATCGGCTGGCTCCTTGTGCTCATCGTGTTCGTCGTCCGAATTCTCATGTACTTGCTGATCTGGGTCACGTCCATCCCATTGGGTATTCTCGGCTTCTTCTACCTCGCCATCACCGAGGCCAGAGGCGACGGTTTCCGGTTTGGATGAGGCCAGGGAATAACCCGCCCCCGCCCCGGGTTCAAGCGGTCATGAGGATTGAAATCTGGTCGGACATCGCCTGCCCATGGTGCTATATCGGAAAACGTCGCTTCGAGACCGCCTTGGACGGCTTTGCACATAAGGATGACGTCGAGGTCGAATGGCGCAGCTACCAGCTCGACCCGAGTCTGCCCTATCACTACGCGGGCACAGAGACCGAGTACCTCAGCCAGGCCAAGGGAATGCCTGCCGAGCAGGTTCGACAGATGTTCGACCACGTCACGCAGCAGGCGGCCGGTGAAGGTCTTGACTACGACTTCGACTCCATCGTCGTCGCCAACAGCTTCACGGCCCATCGTCTCCTCCACCTGGCCAAGACGCACGGTGTCATGAGTCAGGCCAAGGAAGAGCTCCTGTCCGGCCATTTCGAGAAGGGCCGCAACATCGGAGATGCCGAATACCTCGCCGAGGTGGCCCAGACAGTCGGCATCGACGCCGACGAAGCCCGCCGGGTCCTGTCCACCGACGAATACACCGCCGAGGTCAAGGCCGACATCGCCGAGGCCCAATCCTTGGGTGCCAACGGTGTCCCGTTCTTCGTCATCGATCGTAAGTACGGAATCTCCGGCGCCCAGCCGCCCGAAGCCTTCGCTCAGGCCCTCGAGACCGCATGGGGCGAAAGCCAGAAGCTCACGGTGCTCGCCGGAGCAGGATCGAGTGCGGACAGCCCTGCCCCGGGCAAGGGTGGAGACGAGACCTTCCGCGAAGGCGCAGTGTGCGGCCCCGAGGGCTGCGACTGACTCGACCCTGCAACGGCTCCGGTCAGAACTCAGGCACCGGTCACAAGTAGGGCATCGACGGATAGCGGATGACCCCGTCCGGTGACGTCACAGGCCCGGCGATCATTCCGGCTGCCGCATCGATGAGGAACCGGCCCACCTGTTCCCAGCTGCCCTTGTCAGTCCCCTCATTCATCTTCACTTCCTGGTCCGAGCACGCGCTGGTGACCATGTGAGCCAGCAGATACGCCCTACCGCGCAGGACACCTTCGGGAATGCCGTCGATCGATCCGTGGATGAACCTCAGATCGTCAGGCAGAGCGGACTCGTCCATCACGGACTTCATGATCTCCACTGCTGAGGGCACGATGCCCACTTGCGAGAGGAACTGCGCACGCCAACTCGGCCGCGGCAGGTCGGCCAATACGGCGAAGAGCGGACCCATTCTGCAGCGGACCAAGTCATGGATGCTCGGCGCCTCGCCCAGATCAGCGACGTAGGCCTCCCGACGGAGGGCCACCTCGGCGACATGGCGCTCGACGAGCGCCCGCAACAGGCCATCCCGCCCACCGAAGTGATACGAGATCGCGGAGTGATTCGCCGCCCCGGCATAGTCGACGATGCGGCGATTCGACACCGCGTCGATGCCGTGGACGGCGAAGAGCTCCTCCGCGGAGTTGAGCAGCACCTCGCGCGCTCGATCACTCTGGATTCCCATGATCCCTTTTCTCTCATTCTCGTCAACGCTGCAGACGCTGTCGGCCTGTCGCGATACCAGCGCTCCACCCGCCTCGGCGAGTACTGTCATCACCCTGACAAACAACCGTCGATTTCACAAAAATAAGTCACGTGTCTTAAACTAACCAAGTACATGGTGGTCGAAGGCGACCACTCGACTTCCGAATCGACCAGGAGGACGACCGTGGCCGCCGAACCACCACAGACACGCCGCGAAGCGCGTGAATCAGAACAACCGATAGAACCGGATGCCTCGCCTGGCGCGTCCGACGCCCCGGCCTCCACCGAGTCCGATCATGCCGACACAGACGCTGCCCCTGACGCAGCCGCAGCCGCGAAGCGCGCGAAGGCGGAGATGATCGGTCGGACGGCCGCGATCTTCATCATGCCGCTCCTGTTCGTGGGCATGATGATCACCGGCTACCTCGGCACCATGCACTCCCCCACCGCCAACGACATGCCCGTCGTCGTGGCCGGATCAGATTCGAAGGCCGCGGACATGAAGCTCGCGCTCGACGGCTCCGAACCCGACGCCCTCGACGTCGACACCGTCGACGATGCCCACACCGCACGTGAGATGGTCACCGACCGCGAGGCCTCGGCAGCGGTCGTCATCAAGGGCGACAAGGCCACCCTCTACACCGCAGGCGGAGCCGGCGCCCAGCAGGCCACGACGGTCACAGGACTCGTCATGCCGGCCCTGCAGGACGAAGGCCTCGAGGTCTCGACACAGGACCTGGCCCCACTGCCGGACAACGACTCCACCGGCCTGGGAGCGATGTTCCTCATGACGTCCATCGTCATGGCCGGCTACCTGCCCTTCAGCGTGCTGCGGTCGAACTCGCCCGAGCTGCTGAAGTTCAAGCGGATCGTGCCGATCCTCGGCGCGTGGGCCGCGGTCATCGCCGGCTTGGTCTGGACCGTGACCTGCCCGATTCTCGACGTCGTCGACGTCAAGGACACGGTCGCGATCCTCGGCATCGCCTGGCTGGGTGTGTTCGCGATCGCCTGCGTTCAGCTATTCATCACCAGACTCTTCGGCGCACTGGGAGTGCTCTTCGGGATCCTCTTCCTCATGGTCCTGGGAATGCCGTCGTCGAACATGGCCATACCCGTCTACACCATGTCGCCGTTCTTCCGCTTCACCCACGAGTTCCTTCCGATGCCCGCCATCGGCGAGGCCCTGCGTTCGGTGCTCTACTTCAACGGCACCGGCGTCACCGGCCACCTCCTGGTCCTGGCCATCGGGGCCGTCGTCGGGCTTCTGGCGACAAAGGCCTACGACACAATCTCGCACCGCCGCAACCCCGACCCGCAGCCACTGAGTGTCAACATCCCGTCTCTGCACGGGGGCCGACGCCCCGATTCGAAGGTGCTGCGCTACATCTCCCTCGTGGCCTTCCCCCTGGCGATGGTCACCATGATGATCTCGTTCATGCTCGGCGCGATGGGCTCACCCGCCCCCAAGGACATGCCTGTGACCGTGGTCGGTGCCTCGACTGAACAGGCCAAGGACACGATCGCCGATCTCGAGAAGAACATGGGTGAGGACATGTTCGACTTCACCGCGACGACGAACGAAGACGAGGCCCGAGCCCTCGTCAAGGACCGGGACCAGGTCGCCGCCCTCGTCCTCCCCACGGAAGACAACGCTGAGTTCGGCCTCATCGCCAACGAGGCCGGCAACAATGCCGCCTATCGCGTGGTCAACCAGGTCTTCGATCAGGTCGCTTCGGCCCAGGACATGGATCTCGAGGTCGACAATATCGCGCCTCTTCCCGATCGGGATAAGAACGGCGTGGTCGTCATGTATGTGGCGATGGGCTGGGTCCTCGCCGGTTTCATGGTCGTCATCGTCGCAGCCAACGCCAATCCGTGGAGCCGCCCGCTGAAGCGGATGGTGCCGCTGACCGCGGTCTACGCACCGTTCATGTCCCTGGTGGTCGCACTCATCGCCGGGCCGATCACCGGCGCCGTCGAGGGCCATTTCGCACAGCTGTGGGGTGCCGGAATCCTCGCGATCTTCAGCATCGCGATGTTCGCCATGGTCTTCGAGAGACTCATCGGTATGCTTGCGATCGTCCCAGTCATCGGGACGCTCATGTTCGCCGGGATGCCCGCCTCCAACGGGTCGATCTCCGAGTACATGACGCCGACGTTCTTCTCCACCCTGCACGATTTCCTGCCGATGCCGGCAGCCGTGGAGACGATCCGCTCGATCGTCTACTTCGACTCCGATGTCGTCACCGAGCACCTCCAGGTCCTCGCACTCTGGGGACTCGTCTCCCTGGCCCTGGTGTTCCTCATCGACAGCATCAAACCGCCGCGGACGGAGCACGACTTCGGCAACCTGCACCTCGAACAGGAGAGGGAGGCCAACAAACAGGCCCGGGAACAAGCGAAGGCCCTCGAAGCCTCCGGGTCCGCCCAGACCGTGCAGTCGACGATTGTTGACCACGAGCCGAACAAATCCATGGAAACAGAATCAGCAGCATCCACGGAGCAGGCCGAGTACAGGGTCGCACCCACCGCGGGCGACGGACTGACCCATCGGTTCGCCGAGGCGGCCGATGAGAATTCCGTTGACGAGCGTTCGACTCCCGTGGACTCAGAATCAAGCGACCGTCAGGAGCGCATCCCCTCCACCGTGTGACCTGTTGACTATCTGCTCCGCTGAACACGGGCAGGCCATCGCCGAGATGAACAACCACCTCGGCGATGGCCTGTTGATTGACATCTTCGGTTCGCGCCTCAGCGCCAGGTGAAACCGTCGGGGTCGACGAATTCCCCGAGAGTGCCCGCGATCGTCAGGCGATGAGAGCCCGAGCCTTCGGGGTCGACTCCGGCGTTCTTCGCCACCGCACGTCGACTTTGGATGGCCAGAGTGATCGTCGAACCGGTGTCGAATTCGACGTACTTCGAACCGAACCCCCGGCTGACCTCGATCCCACGGTCACGGTAGAAGTCCTTCGTCGCACGGACGTCGTCGACGCCGACGAGCAGCACTATCTGGCTCGCCAGTCCTGTCGGTTCGGCAGTGTTCTTCTTCGCAGAGGAGGCCAGTGTCCACACTGTTCCGTCCGGCGACCGCAGGGAGCCACCGTAGCCCCAGAAGCTCTTGGATACCGGTTTCACCATCTGTGCTCCCGCTTCGACGGCCGCGGCAGCTGTCATATCGACGTCGGCAGGCTGGTCGAAGACGAGGGAGATGCTGAAGCCCCGAAAACCGTCGGTCGGTTCATGTGATGAGCGGACGCCGATCAGGTGATCGAGGCCGAATGCGCTGCGGACGAATTCCTCGGTCAGGTCCTCTTCGCTCGATTCGATGATGATCGAATTGACTGCGGTGTTTTCGCTTGTCTCCATTACCTGCTCCTCGTCGCGCCGTGAGTGACTGTGGTTGTCCATCTTAGGAGTCGGCATGTCGACGTTGCTTCTTGATTTCTGACCGACCTCGACGCGATTACAAGGAGCTCAGGTGTTCGAGGGTCTACAGTCGGATGACTATGGGTTCACATATCGATTTCTTCGGTCCGACCGGCTTCATCGAGGCCGAACTGCTCCTGGCCAGCTTCTTCCTGTGCTCACTGATCGGATTCGAGCGGCAGTTCCGGCAGAAGAGCGCCGGTTATCGCACCCACGTGCTGGTGGGCATCGGCACGTGCGCGTTCACGCTGGTCTCCGCATACGGGTTCGCCGGTGCGCTCGGCGACGACGCCCGTCTGGACCCGTCGAGGATCGCCGCACAGATCGTCTCGGGTGTCGGCTTCCTGGGTGCCGGTGTGATCTTCAAGGGCCGGAACATGGTGCGCGGACTCACGACGGCCGCCACCGTGTGGGTGACGGCTGCCGTGGGAATGGCCTGCGGAGCGGGAATGGTGTCCTTGGCCATGATGCTCACCGCTCTGCATCTGCTGACGCTGTTCGTCATCGCTCCCCTGATCCGCCGGATCCCCGACAGCGATCATCGCAAACTGCTGCGCATCGCTTACAAGGACGGCTCCGGGGTCCTCCGCGACATCCTCGCCGTGGCCGGCAACATGGGGTATTCGAACACGATCGTCGACTCCAAGCGCTTCGAGGCCGAGGACGAAGTGCCCATGGTCCAGATAGACGTGAAGTTTGAGGGAAAGCCGCCCCTGCACATGCTCATCCCTCCCCTGTTGGAGCTCTCCGGCGTGGACAAGGTGAGCATGCGTGAGGACCGGGTCCATTCGGTCGACGACGACGGCGACTCCGTCTGACTCACCGCTCGCCCCGACTCACCGCTCACCCCACCCCGCACATGCCACTCAGCCTCGCAGCGAGCGCTTCCACGCGAGGGTGGCGAGTGCGGCCGCCTGGTCCGGCAGGTACGCATCGTCGAAGAGCACCTGCGGCGAATGGTTCCAGGCCGCAGTCTCCGGGTCGATGCCCTGCGGAGACACGAGGAAGAACAGAAACGCACCCGGAACCTCGTTGAGCACGAAGGAGAAGTCCTCAGACCCCATGAGCGGGGTCGGGGCTTCGGCGTACCGGTCCTCGCCGAACGTCTCGGTCATCGTGTCCGCCACGAATGCGGCTTCGACGTCATTGTTGACGGTGACGGGATACTGTTCTGTCCACACCACCTCGGCGGTGCATCCGTGAGCGGCAGCGATCGACTCGGCCATTCGTGGGGCCACCTCGGCGAACTTCTTCGTCGACTCTGCTGACAGCGTCCGCACGGAGGCACCGATCGTCGCCGAGGGTGGGATGACGTTGACGGCGTCGCCGGCCTTCAGCTGCGTGACTTCGGCGACGACCGGGTCGAAGACGCTGAACGTGCTGGTGACCATCGCGTAGAGCGCCTGACCGAATTCGAGGGTGGGCCGGACCGGATCGATGCTGGTGTGCGGTTGTGAGCTGTGACCGCCGCGTCCGTGGAATGTGACGTGGATGGTGTTGGCCCCGGCCATCAGCGTGCCGGGCTTCGTGGTGAAGGTTCCGGGCGTCCCCGGTGCGACGTGGATGCCGTAGGCGGCATCCGGAGTCGAGCCGATGGCCTCGAACATGCCTTCATCGATCATGTCCTTGGCACCGCCCAGCCCTTCCTCACCGGGCTGGAACATGAAAGCGACGGTGCCTGCCAGTTCCTCCTGGTGAGCGCTCAGTAGCTTCGCTGCTCCGACGAGCCCGGCCACGTGCAGATCGTGACCGCAGGCGTGCATGCGCCCATTGGTCGAAGCGAAGTCGAGGTTGGTCTCCTCGGCAACAGGAAGGGCATCCATGTCTCCGCGCAGCAGCACCGTTGGCCCGGGCTTCCCGCCGCGGAGCACGGCGACGATCGAGCTGAGGTTTGTGCCTGTGGTGATCTCCAACGGCAGGTCCTCGAGTGCGTCGAGGACCAGTTGCTGGGTGATCGGGAGCTCGAGGCCGAGTTCCGGATTGCGGTGGAGTTCCCGGCGCAGCTCGGAGAGTTCGGTGGCGAGTGCCTGTGCTTCTGTGGTGAATTCGTGGTTCATGTGGGTTCCTCTCTGTTGGTGTGTGGCGCGATGTTGGTGTGTGGCGCGATATTGGTGCGTGGCGCGATTCGGCTGTGGACTGGTTGTCATCCGAGGGCTGAACGCACCGGCGAGTTCGGAAACCAGCC
The DNA here is from genome assembly GCF_900105045.1 of Brevibacterium picturae. Lineage (GTDB taxonomy): Bacteria > Actinomycetota > Actinomycetes > Actinomycetales > Brevibacteriaceae > Brevibacterium > Brevibacterium picturae. Next base: position 373,381 of record NZ_LT629739.1, read on the forward strand.
GGCGGAGTCCTTGACCAGTGCCCCGCCCTGGAGGACTGCCTTGACGTTGTCGGGGTCTGCCAACGAGGTGATATCGGCCAGCGGGTCGAAGTCGAGAACGACGAGGTCGGCGAGCTTGCCCGCTTCGAGGGTGCCGAGATCGGTGGACAGGCGCAGCAGCTCGGCGGCATTCTTCGTCCCCGCTACGATCGCCTGCATCGGTGTCAGGCCGAGTTCGACGGCGTGCATCTCCTCGCGCAGGTTGAGTCCGTGTGGGCAGACTCCGGCGTCGGTTCCGAGTGCGACCTTCACTCCGGCGGCCATGGCCACGGTGACACGTTCGCGTGCGATTGCGGACCACTTGACCTTCTTCTCATACAGGTACCCGGGAACGTTCTTCGGGTCTGGGACGCGCAGCGCGCTGCTCAGCGTCGGGACGAGGAAGGTTCCGTTCTCGAGCATGAGGTCGATGCCTTCGTCGTCGATTCCGTATCCGTGTTCGACGGAGCGGACGCCGCCGCGGATGGCCGCCTTGATGCCTTCGGCGCCTTGGGCGTGGGCGGCAACGGGCTGACCTGCTCGTTTGCCGGTCTCTTCGACGATGAGGCGCACATGCTCCTCGGGGACACCGATGTCGTCGGGGGTGTCCGAGGGGCTCGAGACGCCGCCGGTGGTGCAGACCTTGATCACGTCGGCGCCGGAGCGCACGAGTGTGCGGATGGTGCGGCGCACGTCGTCATCGGTGTCGATGATCGGGTCGACGGGCATGGCCGGCATGGTGGGCAGGCCGTTGGGCATCGTGAAGTCGGTGTGCCCGCCGGTCGGCGACAGCGGGGTGATGGCCAGGTGGACTCGCGGTCCGAGGATCAGTCCCTGTTGGATGCTGTCACGCACGCCGCGGTCGGTACCGCCGAGGTCGCGGACCGTGGTGACGCCTGCCATGAGCGTCTTCCGCGCGTTGGCCGCGCTGCGCACGATCCGCTCCGAAGCGAAGCGGGCGAGGTTCTCGGCCTGGTTCTCGACCGAGAGGCCGAAGTGCACATGGGAGTCGATGAAGCCGGGCATGATCGTCTTGCCCGCAAGGTCGACGACACGTGGGCCCTTGCCACCAGAATCGCTGCCTTCCCCCGCCGAGGTGGCTTCCTCGTTGCGCTGCACGCCAGCGTAGACGATGCGACCGTCCTTGATTTCGATCTCGGAGCCGGCGACGGGGTCACCGCCGTTGCCGTCGATGAGGGTGGCACCGCGCAGGATGATGTGCTCGGGGTCGTGATTCGTGGTGGGCAGATAGGCGGTCGACATGAGTGGCGATGATCCTTTCATCGGATGCTGAAGGAGCCGTTCGGGAGGTGGACGAGCCGATTAGGAAGTGGAGGTGTCTATTGGTTCTCACGGTTCAGCAATGACCGCACGAGCCGACGGTAGGAGTCCTTGACATCTGCGTCGCTGCTTGCCTTCGCATCCGGTTTGATAGACAGCCTGAAGAGCGTGAATCCGGCGATCGCGTCGAGGGCGAGGTCCTGATCGACGTCGCTGCTGATCTGGCCCCGATTCACTGCCCGCTGCAGGATTTCGCGGCCCTGCGCATGACGCTGTTTCATATAGCGTTCCGAGATCAGCGGAATGACTTCAACGTCGAACAGCGACAGGAGGATGCCGTTTCTGCTGCCGCCCTGTGGGCCATCGCCTCGAACGGGACGGCCCTGACGAAAGTTCGTCAGATGTTGCCAGGCATGTTCGACCAGATCGTCGACGATATCGCCGGTATCCGGAGCGTCGCCGGGATCGATGCCGTCGAGAACTGCCGCCGCGACCAGCTCGGCCTTGCTCGGCCAACGACGGTAGATCGCGGCCTTGCTGCACCCGACGGCACCAGCGATCTTCTCGATTCGCAGGTTGACGAAGCCGTTGATTTCCAGCACGACTCGCACCTCGTTGAGGACTCGTCCGGTCAGCTCGTCATCGAGCGGTCGGCCCTTCGGTGTGGCTTGCGTCATAGAAGTATAATCGCACACGCCTCCAAGCGCGCGCAACAGAACGTTCCGTTTCGTTTCTCCTGGCGATCATGCCTGCAGGAGGGGCCGAGGTGGATCCGAGTCAGCACCTCACGTGACCCCGAATCACCACCTCAGTTCGCGAGACTGGCCAGCAGCTCGTCGATGGAACTCGCGATCCGGGCACGCGAATCAGTGCCGAATATTGCCGTCTGAACGATCGCGCCCTGCATCACCGCAAGGACTGCGGGAGCGATCTGGTGGGCCTTCGCATTGGCGGCGGCCTCGTCCATCCCTGCTTCACGATGGAAGTACAGACTCAGGTAGGCCTCGAAGCGTCCGATGAGGTCGCTGTAAATCTCGGCGGCAATCGTGGCGAAATCGGGGGCATGTGAGGCTTCTGCCCACACCTGAAGCAGCAGCGGGGCAAAAGGGTTGTCGTCGAGAATCGAATTCAGGAGCGCGGGAAATACCTGATGCGGGGGCGGAACCTCGGCGGCCGTGTCGAAATCCTTTAGCTCGGCCGCGCGCTGTTCCATGATGCGCCTGCCGGCATCGAGGGTGAGCTCTGCCTTCGAGGAGTAGTAGACGTAGACGGCCCCGGCGGACAGGCCTGCCTCCTTGATGATGTCGGCCATGGATGCCCCCGCAAACCCCTTACGGGTGAAGCAGGAGAGCGCGGCATCTTGGATCCGCGTACGCATGGCCTCCCGGTGTTCGTCCGTGACTTTCGGCACCAATCCCCCAAAAAACGAATGCTCATTCTTGATATATCGTACCCGAAGGAGTAAAAAGAACGGGTATTCGTTTTCGATGATTGGACAGCAATGCCAACGAAGATCCTCAGCAGCTCGGGCAGCCCCCGGGACCGTGACGGCAATGCAGACGACCAGGTGGCAAACACCGCCGATGCCGAGAAGCCTGCAGCGGGCAAGCCCAGCATCAAACAGGCCCTGCTCGCCGCTGTCTTCGCCGCAGCCATCGTCAGTGTCATTCTGCTTGCGTTCAGCTGGCCCACTGTCACGTCCGATCCCAGAGATCTGCCGATCGCCGCCGTCGGTGATCAGGAGCAGATCGATCAGATCGCGGAGAATGTCCCCGACGGCATGCTCGACCTCCAGGAGGTCGATTCCCGCGCCGAGGCACAGCAGCTGATCCGTGAACGCGAGGTCTACGGTGCATTCGTTCTCGGCGACGAGCCGGAGATCCTCACCTCGACTGCCGCCTCCCCCGCCGTGGCCCAGCAGCTCAAGGCAATCGGCACCCAGATGCAGCAGCAGATCGACAAGAAGGCGATCGCGGGAATGCAGGACGGGATGAAGCAGATGCAGGAAGCACTCAAAGCCTCGGCTCAGGGTCCCACCGGTTCCCAGGCCAATCCGGGCCAGCCACAGACCAACCCGGGTGATCAGGCTCAGGCTCCTGACACCTCGGCGATGGAGGTACCCAAGGTCACGGTCACCGACGTCGTGCCGTTGAACGAGGACGATCCCACCGGGGCCGGCCTGGCGATCGCGGGACTGCCGCTGACCATCGGTGGAATCGTCGGCGGCGTGCTCACCAGCATGATCGTCCACTCTCGGCGCATGCGTGCCGTCGCGGTCCTCGCCTACGGCGCGATCGGCGGACTCGCCCTCACACTCATCCTGCAGTCCTGGTTCGGCATTCTGCAGGGCAACTTCGGGCTCAACGTTTTGGCCGCAGGACTGGCAGTGGCGGCGACGGCCGGACTCATCAATGGATTCGTCTCACTCGTCGGCCCGGCAGGAATCGCGATCGGCGCGGCGCTCACTATGTTCATCGGCAATCCGATCTCCTCGCTCCAAGCGCCGAAGGAGTTCCTCGCAGGAGCCTGGGGAGACATCGGCCAGTTCTTCGTTCCCGGCGCATCGGGGACCCTGCTGCGCGACCTGTCGTACTTCCCGGATGCGCCCATGGCGATGCAATGGTGGGTGCTCGTCGGCTGGCTCGCCTTGGGCATCGTCCTCATGCTCATCGGCCACCTCAAGGCCCATTCGCAGAAGCGCGCCGCCGTGGGGTGATGTGTAGATTCTCCCTCGCGACTACAAGGCCGAAAGTCAGAGGTGAGGGCCACCCCGCAGGATGGCCCTCACACTCCTTCTACCATTCAGACAGTAGCCGCTCGCAGCCGCCTGACTCCTGTCGGAGCCGCCACTCGCAACAACAAAGCGAAGAACTGGTCGACGAGAATCGCCAAGACCGCGACCCATAAGGCACCGGCGAGAACTCCTTCAATCCCGTACGCTACCTGGTTGAGGATGACGTCGCCCAGTCCGCCGCTGCCGGCGATTGTGGCGATCGTCGCAGAACTCACCGTCAGCACGGCCGCAGTGCGTATACCGCTGATGATCATCGGCAGTCCCAGCGGAAGTTCCACCTTGCTGAGCACCTGCAGTGGTGTCATTCCCATTCCTCTCGCCGCTTTCGTGAGATCACGATCCGCAGAATTCACTGCTTGGAACGCATAGCTGAGTATCGGAGGGAAAGCGAGGACGAACAGTGCGATCATGGCGTTGAGCATTCCGATGCCGACGAAGCCGATGAGGATCGCGATCAGCGCCAGGCTCGGCAATGCACGACCGATATTGGTGATGCTCACCGCCAAGAACTCACCCTTGTGGATATGACCGAGCCAGATGCCGATCGGCACGCCGACGAGGATCGCTGCAAGCAGCGGGATGAGGCTGATGACCAGATGCTCGCCCGTCTTCTCCAGGAGCATTCCAAAATTGGCGGCCATGAATGGGAACGCGCCGAAAATGTCATTCATGACACCCTCGCTCTCGTCCACGGTGTGAGGGCTTTGCCGACGATCACCAGGAGCCCGTCGAAGACGAACGCCAAGAGAACCGCAAGCGCCCCAGCCGCGATGAACTGTGTGTTGAATGGGGAAGAGACGGCTTTGAGGATCGGTGACCCCAGCCCACTGTCGACGACGAATGCGGCGATGGTCGCGATGCTCACAGTCAGAACTGTCGCAATCCGCAGACCGGAGATAATCGACGGCAACGCGAGGGGCAGTTCGACTTTGAGCATGAGCTGCCGCTGGTCGAGTCCCATACCGATGGCCGACTTCTTCACGTCGTCTGGCACTGCGGCCAGGCCGGAGAGCACTGCTTGGAAGATGATCACCAGAGTGAAGCACACCAGTGCGATCTCGACGGTGAGCAGTGTCAGCCCGGTGAAAGGCACGAGCAACTGGAACAGCGCAAGCGGAGGCAACGTGTAGAGGAACGTCGCAACGATCCCGATCGGACCCGCCAACCACTTCTTCCGGTAGGCGACCACCGCTGCCACAAAGGCAATGATGAATCCGATCACCACTGCGATGACAACCATGTAAATGTGGTCGACCAGAGGTGGCCAGAAAACCGTGGACCATTGGTCGACGAACCAGTCACCACAGAATGCACCATTGTTGATCACGCACTCCGATGCCTGTCCGTAATCCGGTATAACCGGGTCACCTGCCGGTGCGATACCGCTCATGACCCACCACCTTCCACACTCCGCGCTCCAACCGCACCGGCTGGCGGATTCACCAGGTCGTGCAGTGTGACCTCGCCGAGGTGGCTTCCCCCGTCCATCACGAGTGCACCATGTGCCCCGGCTGCGGAGACGGCTGACAGGGCTTCTCGCAGGGTCAAATCCGACTCGACCTGTGGGCTGTTCGAATCCTGCTGCAGACCCGACTCGGAATCGGTCTTGGCAGCAAGCACTTCGCCGACGGTGGTCAGCGCGAGGCGTTTGAGGCCGCGTTCAGCACCGAGAAACTCAGCGACGAAATCGTCTGCCGGATGGGTGAGTACCTCAGCAGGTGTTCCGTACTGGGCAAGCTTGCCCCCGGGCTTGAGAATTGCGATCCGGTCAGCCATTTTGATGGCCTCGTCGATGTCGTGGGTGACGAAGAGGGTCGTCTTTCCAACTGCTCTGTGTATCTCAAGGAATTCGTCCTGGACAGCCATACGTGTGATCGGGTCGAGTGCTCCGAAGGGTTCGTCCATGAGCATCACGGGAGGGTCGGCCGCGAGTGCACGTGCAATCCCGATTCGCTGTTGTTGACCGCCGGAGAGCTGGGAGGGATATCTGCCCAGCCATGTGTCCACTGGGGTCAGTCCGACCAACTCCAGCAGTTCGGAGGTCCGCTTCTTGATGCGGGCCTTGTCCCATTTGAGAATATTTGGCACGGTAGCGATGTTCTCCGCCACCGTGTAGTGCGGGAACAATCCAGACTGCTGTATCGCGTAGCCAATGGTCCGGCGCAGTTCGATGGCGGGAATGTCCATGATGCTGCGATCGCCGATGCGGATGTCTCCGCTGCTGAGGTCAACTATGCGATTGACCAGCTGCAGGGCCGTTGTCTTGCCGCCGCCGGATGGTCCGACGAGACACACGAGTTCACCGGACTTCACCTCGATATCGAGCGAGTCGAGGGCAGGAGCAGCCTGACCCGAATAAAGTTTGGTGACCTGGTCGAAGACAATGGCCGAGTTCGCAGTCTGGCTGGTCGGTGTGTCGGTGGATGAAAGTGTCATTGTGTTCTCACATCAGTCCGTTTTCTTGCAGAAAGACCTTCGCCACTTGGGCGGGGTCGATCCTGTTGATGGCAGAGGCCTCGTTGAGAGCCTGGATGGCGTCGATCGTCAGAAGCGAATGGAGGGTGTTGAGGAACTCGGGTGCATCGGCATCAAGGTCATCGAACACGTCGTCCCTGATCAGAGGCACCACGTTCTGGAACCCAAAGAGTTTCTTGTCATCTTCGAGTACTACCAGATCAGACCTGAGCAGCTGCGGGTCGGTGGTGAACACGTCTGCTGCTTGGATCTCGCCGCGCTCGATCGCCTGATAGTTCAATCCGATGCTCAGAGTCTTGAGTTCCATATTGTCAAGCCCATAGGTTTCGACGATTCCCTCATACCCGATCGCCCCGGAGACATTGTCCGGGTAGGTCGAGTAGATGAAGTCTCCGATGCCCTTGAGGTCAGAGACCTTCTCCAATCCATGCTCATCGGCAAATTCTTGGCGCACAGCGATCGCGTTCTTGTTCTCGAACGGAGTTGCCTGAAGTGTGGTCACTCCATGCTCGCTCTCCCACTTCTTGGCGATGTCATAGGTTTCCTCAGCCGTGCCCAATGCGGTGTCCGTGCCGGCCCAGTTCACCACGATGACTCCGGTGTATTCGGGGTAGACGTCGATCTGACCCGATTGGAGCGCCGTATTGATGATGTCACTGGAGCCGACATTCGTCTTCAGATCCACCTGGTATCCGCGGGCTCGCAGTCCTTGAGCGTAGAGTTCGCCCATGATCCAGCTTTCGGCGAATCCTTTGGACCCGACTGTGATCCTCCGGCCGGCGGCACCGGATTTAGTTCCGCCTAAGTTCGCAGTGGTAGCAGTACACCCGCTCACCGTGGCCGCTGCCAGTCCTGCGCCGAGGGCGCCGAGCGTTCCCAGCGCTCGACGCCGATTGAGTGTGTGACTAATCAATTTGCGCATGAGGACTCAGTTCAGCTCGCGAGGGATGCTCTTCGTGGTCGTTCTTGAGTGGAACTGCTTGCCGTTCTTATACGCGACAAGTTCATTGGTGACGAGGAAGTTGACTGTGTCACCACTCATTGTGCTCCGCGTCCGCAGCTCGACATCCCAGCCATGATCGTCGCTGGTGAGCGCGCCTGCGTCAGCCTGCTCCAGCAGTGCCTGGTCGCCGACAGGATCTGCGAGCGCGGGCCTGCGGTACCGAATCACCCGTTCGCAGATGGCGGTCGGCGAGAGCGGATCAGTTTCGTTCCGCTCGTAGGAGTCCCGTTCGAGCGTGTAGTAGAAGAGACCGTCGCTTGTGTTCGTCTGCCAGCCCTCTGTCTCCGTAGTCACGGTGGCGCTCCGGTTGACCAGGTCTGACTGCAGATTGCGAGTCATTGGTACTCCGGACGCTTCAATTGTGGACACAGGAGGGTTCGGGGCTGTACCGAGGTGCGCGGTGAGTGCCTCTGTGGTGAGTGAGTCCTCATCGACCGAGGTGACACTTCGGATGGGCAGTTCGAGCTGCGGATCCTCGACGACGGTGACAACCGTCTCTTCGGGAGACGGCCAGAGAATGGGCCAAAAGCTCGCTGAAACGCTCAGCCGCAGACGATGTCCCGGTAGGAACCGATGCGCTGTCGACAGGAGCGAGAAGTCGAGGACGACGCTCTCCCCCGGTGTCAGCGCTTCGGGATGCTCGTGCGTTGAGTGGTGAGTCAGGTTGAAGAGTCCCATGGTCACGAGCCTCGAGGAGCCATCAGGAGCGACATCGCAGATCCGGGCGGCAATGACGCCGCGATCGGTGCTCGAGCTGACGGTGACCTTCATGCCCGGAGTCCCGATGATCTCCAGCCCGTCAGGCAGCTTCCAATCCGCGGTATAGGAATGCGCATCGTCGGCAGCTTGATCTCCGGCCATGCCTGCTGCTGCACCGAACTGCAGCCAGCTGCCGGCGTTGTAGCCGATAAGTTCCGTGCTTCGCAGTTGTCTGGGTCCGGCCAGCACCGAGCCCTCGGCCTTCCAAATCGTGTCCTCGATCTGCGGTGAGGGCCAAGAGTTCTCTGCGATCCATCGTCCAGGTCGATTCTCACGGTCCGAGTGGACGGGAGCACTGTCGGGGACGTATACCCGCAGCTGAGGCTGGTCCTTGACTCCGTTGTCGATTCCGCTCATCCACTGGTCCCACCAGCGCACGGCTTCGGAGATGAAGTCGATTCCCGGCCCCGGTGCCGCCTGGTGCGGATAGTTGTGCGCCCAGGGCCCCAGCAGTGCGTGGACCGGTGGGTACTCGGGATTCGACTCTCGCTGCTCGTTCGCATTCTCCATGAGTCGGAACAGGGTCGTGCGGTATTCGTCGAGGAGGCCGCCGACGGCAAGGATGGGAACTTGGATAGCCTCCGGGGTTTCACACACTGACGCGTGTTTCCAGTATTCATCGCGGCGCTGGTGGCCCAGCCAATCATTGATGTTGACGGGGGCTTCGTCGATGCGACGCTTCCAGTCCTCGTCCCAGCCTTCGCCCATGATCGCTGGATCCTGCGGGCGCGCGTTGTACCCCCACATGGTCGAGGCCCAAGACAGCATCTGGTCGCCGACGATGGCGCCGCCGTTGTAATGAACGTCGTCGGCATAGCGATCGTCGGTGGAGCAGATCGTAATGATTGCAGCCAGCTCCGGGGGCCGGAGGGCGGCAAGTTGCAGGCCGTTGAACCCGCCCCAGGATTTCCCTATCACGCCGGCTTTGCCATTCGACCACGGCTGTGCCGCGATCCATCTGAGGACCTGGAGCCCGTCATCGAGTTCGGTTTCGGAGTATTCGTCCGTCATGACGCCTGTCGAATCTCCGCATCCGCGCAGATCAACGCGGATACTGGCGTAGCCCGCGCGAGCGAATTCAGGATGGATAGTCTGATCGCGCCCCGCGGTCATATCGTTCTTACGGTAAGGAATGTACTCCAGAACAGCTGGAACCGCGTTATCTCCAAGGTCGTCCGGCAACCAGATTCGGGCGGCCAGTTCGACACCGTCTGCGAGTGGGATGCGGGTGTGCTCAATGACGTCGACGCCCCGTGGATTCGTCCGATAGCGTTCGGCGGGCTCGTTCTCATTGTCGGCGTTGGGGTTACCCACTGCATCGGTAGATAGTTCTGCATGTGTGTGCTGATGCGAAGAAGTTGTTGCCATAATGACCGACGGTAACAGGGGTTACTGCATGGCCGTTCAGTGGTTTCGGACAGTGATATTGCTTCCCAATCGCGGCACCTGTTATCGCGACACCGGTGAGCGGGCACCTGGCTCCACCTGCATTCGGAGACTATCCTCGGACTCAGGAGGTGGCCCACCCTATGAGCCCGCTGACGAATGTGACGATCTGCCGGACCTGCGGTGTCGAGACGACCACGCCACCGCCTCAGCTGTGTCCGATCTGTGCCGATGAGCGCCAGTGGGTGCCGGAGACCGGTCAGAAGTGGACGACGCGCGAGGAACTTGAGTCAGAGCGACACAGTATCTCGATCACCGAGCGCGAACCCGGGCTCTTCGCCCTGCGAGTGGAGCCGAAGCTCGGCATCGGGCAGACGTGCTACCTAGCCCAAACCGAACATGGCAACCTGCTCTTCGACGTCCCGCCCTACATCGACGACAAGGTTGTCGCTGCGGTCACGGCACTGGGCGGAGTTCACGCCATCGCTGCCAGCCATCCCCACATGTTCGGTCTGCAGCTCGAGTGGAGTGCCGCCTTCGAGGGGGCTGAAATCTTTGTTTGTCGGGCCGACGCCGAATGGGTCCAACGAGACGGTCCGAACATCTGGCGCTACTACCGCGAAGCCAGGCCTCTTCCCGGGACGATCGTACTGCGGACCGGGGGCCACTTCGCAGGGAGTGCGGTGGCCCTGTGGGCCGGTCAGGATGACGTCGGCGTCATGCTCAGTGGGGATACGATCGGGCCCGTCGCCCGCGATGGTTGGGTGACGTTCATGCGCAGCTTCCCCAACTACCTGCCCCTGTCGGCGAGAGTCGTCAGACGCATCGCCGCCTCGGTGGCTGACCTCGATTTCGATCGCATGTACGGCAACTTCGGGCAGACGATCCGGGCCGGGGCCAAGGACGCGGTGGCAACATCTGCCGAACGCTACGCGCAGTGGGTGTCAGGTGTTCACGACGATCTCACCTGAGGCTGTGCTCATCTGAGGCGATAATCGCCGAGCTTGTGATCGCCGAGGTTGCCGTGCGAGTGCTTCAGCGTGAGCGGAACTGCGCGGTGACCGGGCAGTCGAAGGGGTCGGCCTGGCCCAGTCCGACCCGGTTGAGGTAGCGGACGATGATGCCGAATGATTCGAAGAGAGTCGTCTCCGTGTACTTGATGTCCTTCTGCGCACAGTATTCGCGGACCATGGGCTGGACTTTGTGCAGATTGACGCTGGGCATGCTGGGGAACAGATGGTGTTCGATCTGGTAATTCAGTCCGCCCATGAGGAAGCCCATCGGGCGGCCGCCGGAGATGTTGCGTGACATCAATGTCTGGCGACGCAGGAAGTCGATCTTGACGTCCTTGGGAACGATCGGCTGGCCCTTGTGGTTAGGAGCGAACGAGCCGCCCATGTGCACACCGAAGACCATGACCTGGACGATGAAGAAGACGCTGCCGATAAGGGGGCCTGCGGCCCAGATGGCGATGAGCGGGAATCCGATGATGCGGATGGCAATGAGGACGCCTTCGGTCCAGCGGCGCTTGATCGAGGACTGTCCCTTGATGATGGCCTTGACCGAGTTCACGTGCAGCTGCAGACCGGCCAGGGTCAGCAGCGGGAAGAAGAACCAGCCCTGACGCGCAGCGAGCCATTTCGACAGGCCGGTGCGCTCCCGGGCATCTTCGGCCGTGAAGACCAGAGCGCCCGGTGCAATGTCACCGTCGACGCCTGCCTTGTTCGGGTTGGCGTGGTGAAGTGCGTTGTGCTTCTTCAGCCACCAGCCGTAGCTGAGGCCGATGAACAGGTTGCCGATGATGGTTGAGACCCATTCCCCGACCTTGCCGTTGGTGAAGATCTGACGGTGCGCCGCATCGTGGGCGACATACGCCGTCTGAGTGAAGAGGATCCCGAAGACGACTGCTGTGGCCATCTGCCACCAGCTTTCGCCGATGAGGAAGAGCATGGCGAAGGCGACGATGTAGGAGAGTCCGATGAGGACGAAGCGCAGGGTGTTCCAGCCGGGGCGGCGTGCCAGCAGACCGGCCTCTTTGACCTGGGCCATCAGCGCACTGAAGTCGCTGGTGAACTCCTGCTTGTCGGTGCCGCGATTGGCTCGCCTTCGCTCGAGCACCTCAGCCCTTGATTCTTTCCCAAGAGGGGGTGTCGGCAGGGGCCTATTCACGACATCGACTGGTTCCATACTACTTACGGTACGAGGCGGACCGTCTCCCTGGCATCACCCCAGAGCACCGTATTTCACCCCGTACCCCGGTAGGGGGTGATTCGTCAGACCTGTGCGCCGGGGACCACGAGGCCTGATTCGTAGGCGGCGATGACCGCTTGAGCGCGATCTCGGGCATCGAGTTTGTAGAGGATTCGTGACACATGGGTCTTGACCGTCTGCACGGCGATGAATAGTGAGGCGGCGATCTCTGTGTTCGTCTCACCGCGGGCCACCAGCACCAAGATCTCGCGTTCACGGTCGGTGAGATCTGGCAGGGCCGCAGAGTTCGAAGTCTGTGGTCCTGCAGCGAAATGCTCGATGACGCGGCGGGTGACGCTCGGGGCCAGCAGTCCCTCCCCCGAGGCCACCACCCTTACCGCCTCGGCGAGTTCGTTGGGTGGGGCATCTTTGAGGAGGAAGCCGCTGGCTCCGGCACGGATCGCATCGAAGACATAGTCGTCGATGTCGAAGGTCGTGAGCATGATGATACGCGGAACGTCGTCGACGATGGCGTTCGAATCCGTAGCAGACGGTATCGATGTCGGCGCTCGCGGATTCGTCGCCTGCGACTCCGGCGTCTGCGGGTTCGTCGCCGGCCGAGACCTGGCCGCCAGGATTTCACGGGTGGCTTCGATCCCGTCGAGTTCGGGCATGCGCACGTCCATAAGGACGATGTCGGGATTCAGCTCGGCGACGAGGCTGACGCAGTCGACGCCGTCCTGCGCCTGGCCCACCACCTCGATGTCGGGGTGCGCGTCAAGCAGCGCGGCAAATCCTGCTCGAACCATTGCCTGATCATCGGCAATCACGATGCGAATCACGCGTTGCTCCTCTCATCGCCCTGCGCTTGATCTGATGTGTCGCCTGCGGCTCTGTTGTCGGCGCCGACTTCCCGACCGTCGGGCTTGTGCGAGTCGCTGTCAGGCGCATCCGCTTTGGGCCAATCAGCCTTGCGCGAATCTGACTTGTGCGAATCGGCCTGGTGCGAATCAGCTTTGTGCGCGTCGGCCACGGCCAGCGGCAACACTGCTTCGACTTCGAAACTGCCGTCATTGCGCCCGCCGGTGCGGAGTTCTCCTCCGACAGAGGCGGCACGTTCGCGCATACCGATGAGGCCCTGATGACGGTGGATTTCGTTCTTCGCCGCCTCCGAAGGACCTTGTCCAGCAGTGTTGACGACGTTGATCCACAGTGCTGTTCCATCGCTGTCGACCTTGATGTGGATCTGGGATTCGGTGGCGTGGCGGATGGCGTTGCTCAGTGCTTCCTGGACGATGCGGTATCCGGCCAATCCGGTGCTGTCGCGCAGGCTGCGATCGAGCGGTCCCCCGCTGCGTTCCATCGTGACGTTGACTCCGGCCTGTTGGGCCTTCTTCACCAGACCTTCGATCTCGTAGAATTTCGGCTGGGGTGCAAGCTGCTGGCTCGAATCGTCATTGCGCAGCACACTCAACAACCCTCGCATCTCGGTGAGGGCATTCCGGGCAGAGACCGAGATGTCTTCGAATTCTTTCTCCACGTCCGCGTCGATGCTGGGATGGCGGAACGGTGCGCTCGAGGCCTGGATGTTGATGATCGACATGCTGTGGGCGACGATGTCATGCAATTCGCGAGCAATCCGCGACTTCTCCTCGACCACGACGCGCTTCGAATGTTCCTCAGCGGTGTTCTCCTGTTCCTGCAGAAGCTGCGATCGGATCAGATGCCACTGCTGGACGATGACTGCAGCTACGTAGAATCCCCCGGCAATGCAAGAGAAGACGACGATGTTGACGATCGAAGAATCCGGCCTGCTCTCGGGGTACTGCAGGTAGCCGAAGACGGCGGCTGCCGCGGAGATCGCGATGCTCGCCAGCAGCGCGGCCAGCGCCACCCCCCAGTGGGCGCGGAGTCCGATGATGAGGATGATGAGGATCTGGGTGATCATCATCGGCACCATCCAGGGCCACGGAGCACCCGAGAGGTAGGGACCCAGCAACGGTAATACACCGCAGGCGATGACGGAGACGATCGCACCGAAGAGCGGACGCAGCATCGACAGCGGCATCGACCCCGCGTGGATCACTACGACGATGAATGCCAGTGCGACAGGAGCTTCATGGACTCCCACCGCGATCGACGATTCGACGGCAAGCATCACGATGGCAGCGAGGATCACTGCCACCCAGGCCAAGGCCTCAGGGTTGAATCTGCGGTCCGGTGGCAGGAATCTGTCGAACAGCTTGCTGAACAGCACGAATTCCGATTCTCCTTCTGCGGCGAGGCCGACCCGACCGGTCGAGCCACCTGGCACACTTCGTCAGTGCGACAGTAGCAAACACGACTATGCGTCCCTTGAGAATTGCCTTGAATGAGAATTGCTTTGCATCAGAATCGCCTTGCACGAGAGCTGCCTGCACGAGGCTCCGTGCCCTGAATGATCCCGGCAGTGAGGTTTCAGATCCACGCGACAAGCGATCTGTCTTCAGCACCGGATTGCTGGAGTCCAGACAGGGCCGATCACGCTTGGCCTGGATCGATTCGTCCTAATCAGAAGGGCGGCGGATCTGCTGCCAGATCATGTTCCCACTGCACTCGAGACATTCGCCGGCCGGTGTTGATGCGCACGTACTCGATCTTCGACGTCCGATCGTCTGCTGTTTTCTTTGCTCGGTAGTTGCCGTGGAATCGACGTCGACCCCTCGGCAGCCTCTTCATGGTCACCGGTTCCGAGCCTGGCAGCAGGCAGGGTTGGAATGCCGCGTTCTCCCAATCCAGCATTCGGTCGATCATCAGCTGCCGACGCCTGAGTCTCGCTCGGTCATAGCTCTCCTGCAGACGCCGCTCATGCTCAGCGCGTTCCTGTTCGCGCTGTTTCGCTTCGTCGCGTTCTCGAATGGTCGTCTCGCCGGGCATCAGTTCCAGAACATATGGAGGTGGAGGAACTTTGTCCTTCGGGATTCGCCATCTTCTGGGACTGATTTCGGTAAGCGCATAGAGTGCTAAAGCTTGAGCAACGTCCACCGGCTGATCAGGGGCCACGACCGTGGCAGTCACCCCGTGGGAGAACTCATATTCGACCAACCCGGTTTGTGGCATCCGCACCGAATAGCTTCGAGCAGTCTTCACCGCATGATGCTTCTTGCACAGAGGGTGCAGGTTTGAGAAGCGGGTCAATCCGCCCTGGTCAGGGTGGTCATGGTCGAAGGGAATGACATGGTCGATTTCCGATTTCTCGGCTCGCCGACTGCACCCCGGTACAGTGCAGATCGCCCATTTCGCGATGAGCGTCTTCCTTACATCGTTCGGAATCCGGTAGGTTGTGGCCTTCGCGTCTATGGGAGTGCCCGTCGCCGGATCTGTCAGTATTCTCGTCAATGTCTTCGAGCGGCCGGCAATGCGTCGAGCCGTCTCAGCCGGCACAGGTGACCCGTCGGCCAGTGAACCTGGAAGCTCTGAATCGCCAGTCAGCGTCAGATAGGGAACGGTAACGACTACTGCTGCTTGCTGTGCGATCCACCATTGGTCGGTAGGCATACCGACTGTCACGTCGAACTCCGCAACGTCTTCCTGCGGCGTGGTCGTGGGAGAGAATGAAGTACCTGTTACCGACTGTGGTGCACTGTCCTTCGCGCAGTCGACGAGTCCGCTGACTCCTTGGTCGTTGAAGTCGAACAGCGGCGCCCCGTTGTCATCGAGCAGAGTCGATTCAGTCGTGTTCTGAATTCCCGTCACCGGGTCCGCCCTCTTGACCTTGATGCTCAACCTCGGTTGGGGACGGGTAGCAATGTCGAACATGAGATTGCTGATCGACCGCTCGTCGATGACCTCGACCCCGGGCGCCAGGTTGAAGGTATTCGCCTGCCCCGCGTGAATTGCTCGGGCCATGGCTTGGATGCGCTGGAAGCTGGCGTGCACCTCGGCGGCCGGGCCCGTCAGCGACATGCATGCGGTGCCGTCCTTGAACGTGTCGACATCGACCCGGCGACGACGAGCGGCAGTCTCTGCTCGGTCTTCTGCGGGTTCGAGTAACTGGATCTTTTTGCGTAATGCTGTTCGAAACGCCTCACTTGTCACGTCGGCCCTTCTCACGAACAGGTATTCGTCAAGCCTGGGCAGAAAACGCAGATCAACGGTTTGGCACAGGTCAGCAGCGGCATCGACGTGCACTTGGGTGAATTCGCCGTCACGGACGCGGTCCGCGAATCGCGGAAGTCCATGTATCACTGTCATCGCCGATGCCAGGCGCCGGAACGTGCGCGGTGTAGAGGTTCCGAAGACAGCCGACAGTTCGACGAGATCTTCGGTGAACACATTGTCATGGACCCAGCGGGAGAAATCGGTGTCGGGTTCGAAACCCGGGAAGTCGGGAAGTTCCTCAGCTTCGGACTCCGACTCAACCTCGGGCGAGCAGACACACTTCGCAAATTCGGAGTCATAGCGCATCAGTGCCGTCGATGCCTTCGCTATGCATACGAGATCCATGCAGTATCGGACTGCGTCCGATTCGTCCACCGGCACCGGGTTCCAGGGGGTGACGTCGAAGGTCGCACGTTCCTCAGCCTCTCGTGCACGCTCTTCGGCTGAGGACGCACCACATCGAGCAACACTTCCGGCGATCGTGGCGAACTTGTATGGAGAGTCACCTTCTGGGACAGCGGTGCCGTGATGCTGGATGACCTGCTCGAGGACGACCCCGGCACTGAGTTCGTGAACTTTCAGCTGTGCCCTGTCGGCGTCCGCAGACGCAGCGCCGAGGCGAGTGACGCTGGACTCGAACCGCACACGAAACCGAGGCGAAGCACTTTGCCCCGCATTCCATCCTGTGCCTTTTCGTCCTGCGTCTTTGTACGCGGATCCGGCTCCTTCGCGCCGCCCACTGTGGGATGCGGATGTGCTCTTCATCGAATTTCACCTGCCTCGTACGTCATCGTCGGGAAGAGTGATTAAACCACTAGATAGATCATCTGTTAATAGTATTCTAACTGATTCGAATTGTAATTGTACATAGATATTCGAATAAATCTTCCATTCCTCACCCCATGCCCTGAACACACCTGAGTCTGTTCACTATCCACTTAAGTCGGTTCGTTACTCAATGCTCCCATTCGGCACTGACACGAGACCACCGTGACCACGGAGATCACAGGGAGAACATCACAGGCCCGCCGCTCACCGAAGTTCACCGCTCACCCGACAGAATCGGACAGATGGCCCCTGGCAACCTCGGCGAGCCGAGGCCGCGAACGCCATGAGAGCCCCAGATACAACACAAACGATGCGAGAAATTACGGGATCGTCGCGCCGACGGAGCTGGGATAAGCGTAGGTCAGCAGTTAGGACACTAGGGCACCGATGACCCTCACAGCCACGGCAGCCCAGGAAGACGGCGCGCGAGTATACATAGATGCCGCCTGCGTCACTCAGGATGTCCCGCGTATAGGTCCGGCGCTTGATGATGTAGTAATCGACGATGAGAATCGCGAATACGGGGACGAAGAAGGTGCCGATCATCGTCAGGAACGGACTGGCCCCTCCCCGGTGTCCCTGTTTCTGGCGCCTCTGATCGTCAGCCTGATCTTCGCGTTCGTCGTCTACTTCTCCCCCGCCCTCATCAACCCAAAAGCTGGCAAGGCCGCGATGATCAGGGTGTCTTGGTCGGTCGCCATCCTCATCACCGGAGCTCTTACCTACATTTCCATCCTCCAATCCGCCAGTACCGTCGAGTGGGTTTCTGCGAGCATCTCAGCGATCGGCATTCCGGCGCTTGCCGCCCTCCTGCTTTTCGACATGTCGGACCCGATCTCTGCGCTGGCATCATCACTGGCAATCATCGGCTGCGGACTCGCATTGGTGGTCGCAGCAGTGCCGACACTGTTGCTGACATGATTGACAGACTGTGAGAGTGCTGCAGCACCGCTGGCCGCGCTCCCCTAGAGTCGGAGCAGACGGTCAGCGTAGGAGCTGAGCCCACCGCGCAGAACGAGCTGCGCTCGAAGGAGAGCCGATGATCACCAACGACGCACAACAACGGATCCTCGCGGCAGTCGACGCCCAATTCGACGAACAACTGGCGGCGACCGCCGAGCTGGTGAACTCGCCGTCCAGACGTGAACATGAGGAACCCGCACAGAATCTCATCGAGTCCCATTTGCACAGGCTCGGCCTCGACATCGACCGGTGGGCCATCGACTCCCCCGAGCTGACGTCGCATCCGGGCTACGGCCCCTCCACCGTCGACTACACGGGGATGACCAATGTCGTCGGCACGTACCAGCCCACTCGGGACGTCGGGAAGTCCCTGATCCTCAACGGCCACATCGATGTAGTACCGCAGGGACCAGAGGAGAAATGGTCTCGTTCTCCGTGGGACGCCGAGGTGGCCGATGGGTGGATGTATGGCCGCGGTGCCGGAGATATGAAGGCAGGTCTCGTCGCGAACCTGTTCGCCTTCGATGCCATCCGTGAAGCCGGCTTCAACCTCACTGGTCGCATCCACCTCCAGTCCGTCGTCGAGGAGGAATGCACCGGAAACGGATCCCTGGCCGCTCTGCTGCGCGGATACACCGCAGACGCGGTCATCATCTCCGAACCCGAGGAAGATGCCCTGGTCAGAGCCAATGTGGGGGTCCTCTGGTTCACGGTCCGGGTCACCGGCAACCCCACTCACCCACGAGAGATGGCCAATGGCTTCAACGCCATCGATGCCGCGTTCGATGTGATGCAGGCTCTGCGCGTGCTCGAACAGACCTGGAATGACTGCAAGGCCGATCATCCGTATTTCGAGGACCTCGACCACCCCATCAACTTCAACTTCGGGGAGATCCGCGGCGGCGACTGGCCCTCGAGCGTGCCTGCCTGGTGCGAACTCCAGGTCCGCGTGGCCACCTACCCCGGAACGAACGCCGATGATGCCTGGGCCGAGGTCGAAAAGTGCGTGTCCGATGCCGGAACGAGTTCACGCCCGACCTTTGAAACTGTTCTGACTCCCAACGGGTTCTACGCCGACGGCTACGTCCTCGGGCCCGGCAGCGATGCCGAAGAGCTGCTCGAACGCACTCACCGGAATGCCTTCGGCAGAGATCTCACCAGTTTCACCACTCCCGGCTATCTCGACGGTCGAGTCTTCATCAACTACGGCCAGATACCGACACTCGTCTACGGCCCCGTCACGGAGAACATCCACGGATTCGACGAGCGCGTGAGCATCGAATCAGTGCGCAGGTGCACGAAATCCATGGCGCTCTTCATCGCCGAATGGTGCGGCATCGACGAATAGCTGGCGCGGCATCGCCGAATAGCTGGCGCGGCATCGCCGAATAGCTGGCGCGGCATCGCCGAATAGTTCGGCACCCTGAATCAGGCAATCTCACAGGCAGACGTCACATACTCCCGTTGGCCTGGAAGTTCCCGTGCCAGGACAGAGCCTCGCCCAGCAGGTGCGGGGTATGACGTCCGTTCGGGTTCTCTGCGATTGCCCGATCCAGATAGTCGCCGAGGCGGTCGCGGTAGCTCGGGTGCGCACAGTTGGCGATGATCTTGCGTGCTCGCGCGACCGGGGACAGACCGCGCAGATCGGCCAGCCCCTGCTCGGTGACGAGGATCTGGGTGTCGTGTTCGGTGTGGTCGATATGGCTGGCGAAGGGCACGATGGAGGAGATCGCTCCGTCCTTGGCCATCGAGTTCGACACGAAGAAGTTGAGGTAGGCGTTGCGAGCGAAGTCGCCGGACCCGCCGATGCCGTTGATGATGGATGAGCCCATCACGTGGGTGGAATTCACGTTGCCGTAGATGTCGGCCTCGACCATCCCATTGATCGCAATGACGCCGAGGCGGCGGATAGCTTCCGGATGATTCGACATCTCCTGCGTGCGCAGGAGGATGCGTCCCTTGTAGGACTCGATGTTCTCGTTGAAGTCGGCGGCGCGCTCGGCCGAGAGCGAGAAGGCGGTGGCCGACACCGAAGCGAGCTTGCCGTTGTCGATGAGGTCGAGCATCCCGTCCTGGATGACCTCCGTATAGGCGGTCAGGCCCTCAAACTCGCTGTCAGCCAGGTTGCCCATGACGGCGTTGGCTACGTTGCCGACTCCGGACTGCAGCGGCAGCAGCTCGGGAGGCAGCCTGTCGGCTTGGATCTCATGGCGCAGGAAGTCGACGAGGTGGGAGGCAATGGCTTTCGAGTCCTCGTCGGCGGGTTTGAACGCCAGATTCCTGTCTGGTGCCGTGGTCTCGACGACGGCAACTACTTTGGAAGGATCGACCCGCAGGTAGGGGTCGCCGATGCGCTGCATGGGTTCCAGGAGCTGGATGGGCAGACGCTCGGGTGGCCGACGAGTGCCGTAGTAGACGTCGTGGAAGCCTTCGTAGGCACGTGGGTGCCAGGAGTTGACCTCGAGGATGACTTTGTCGGCGAGGTCCAGCCATGTCTTCGAGTTGCCGACCGAACTGCCGGGAACCAGCAGACCGTTGGGCAGGATGGCTGCGACTTCGACGACGGCGACATCGAGGTTGCCGTAGAAGCCGAACCAGGCCTGTTGGGCGGAATGACTGAGATGAGTATCAACGTACTCGGTGTCGCCGGAATTGATCGACTTCCGCATCGCCGGGTCGGACTGGAAGGGCAATCGTTTGCTCACAGCGTTCGCCTCGGCGAGGACTCCGTCGAGTTCCGGCGCAGTCGAGGCCCCGGTCCACAGTTCGATGCCGAAGTCACGACCCTGATCATGCTCGGTTCGGGCCTGCTCGGCGATGGCACCGGGCACAGCCTTCGGATATCCCGAACCGGTGAATCCGCTCATTGCAACACGGTCACCGTGACCGATATGAACAGCCGCTGCATCCGCGGTGACAACCTTAGAGCTCAGGTCAGGGCACGTAATTCTCGACATTCACATGAGTTTATCGGACGCCGATTCCGCCACGGGCTCCGCCTCACCCAAGACCTATGCCGCTCCTACCGCCCAGCTAGGAACTCCCCCGCCCCCAGCGCAATCTTCGTCTCAGCTTCCACTCCAACGGCGAGCATGTCCTCGTCGACGTCGAAGCGTTCGGTGTGGTGGCCCCACGAAGTATCCATACCGATTTGGACGTAGGTGGCCAGGCCGCCGCGTTCCTTGACACGTTTCATCATGGCCGTCGCGTCCTCGGATCCGCCGATACCGCTCGTATCGCTGATCGCCGAGACACCGTGCACTCCTAAGAAGCTGTCCCGGATGTTGGGCAGCAGCTCCGGGCTCGGCGATTCCTGATCCGCCTTCCCGACAACAGTCACCTCGTATTCGACGCCATACATCGTCGCAGCACCGGCGATGACGTCCTGCGCCCGATCAAACATGAACTCGTTGATCTCACTCGACTCGCCCCGAGTCTCTACGCGAAGTGTCGCAGTCCGCGGCACGACATTGCGGCCCTCACCAGCATGGAACGTTCCGACGTTGATCCGGCTGGCGCCCGCCGAGTGCCGGGGTATCGCGTGCAGATTCAGCGTTGCCGAGGCCGCCGCCAACAGCGCGTTCTTCCCCTTTTCCGGGTCACCGCCCGCATGTGAGCCGACCCCGGTGAATGTGACGTCGAACTTCGTGCTCGCCAGGTATCCGTCGGCTCCGGTCACGATCGCACCCTTCTCGCCGTTGGCCATCAAATGCGTCGCGACGAACAGGTCAACGTCGTCGAACCAGCCGGCGGCCACGATCGAATGAGCGCCACGCACACCCTCCTCGGCGGGTTGGAAGATGATCTTCACCGTCCCGCCCAGCTCATCCTGAAGCTTCGTCAGTGTCGTGGCCAACCCCAGTCCGATGGCGGCGTGGCCGTCGTGCCCGCATCCGTGCATGGCGCCCTCGTTGACCGAGGTGAATCCCTCGAGAAAGGGGCGGTGGCTGTCATCGGCGAGTTCGACCAGGTCGTTCGAGTCGATGTCGAAGCGGAAGCACACGACCGGCCCGGGGCGTCCGGTTTCGAGCACGCCCAGAACACCGGTGAAACCGTCGCCCATCGCCTCGACAAGCTCCGGATCGGCTCCCTGCGACACTGCACGTTCGCGTTCGGCACCGAGTACGTCTGCCCCGGGCACACCCAAGCGAGCATCGGCGTCGTGGAGTTCGGGTCCGTAGACCGTGTCCCAGCCCAGATCACGCAGGACTGTGATGATCGCCGAGGTGGTCCGGAATTCCGTCCATCCCGGCTCGGCGAACTGGTGGAAGTCCCGTCGCCAAGCGACGAGCTGGTCCTGGAGCTGGAGTGCCACACTCACGTGCACACCTCGATTCGATCGGCAGAAAGATACCTTCGCATCCTATTGCTTCATGACAGTGATAGTCACAGGTATGACGGTGATAGCCACAGGCTGGGCTGTCGTCGACTGACAACCTCGTCAACTGTGGCAGAATGGAAGCATGCGCACTTCCCACTCATCCGGAAAGTCACCCGGCCTCCGACTCCTCACGCCGCTGGCCCTGCTCGGCGCTGCCACTCTGATCTCTGCGGTGCTCCAGCCGCAGTGGTCAACGGTTCTCATCATGCTCGCCCTCTTCGGCCTCGGCGCCGGCCGGAGTCTGTTCCGCGCCGAGAGGTGGCGGCCGGCCGACGACGTGACAACCGTACGGCTCGGACTCATCATGGTCTTCACCGCCCTCATCATCCGCGATGATGGCTTCTCGTGGACGGCGATCGTCGTCGGTGGGCTGGCGCTCATCCTCGACGCCTGCGACGGCTACGTGGCACGGCGAACCGGGGCCACCTCGGCGGGGGCCGACTTCGACGAATCCGTCGATGCTCTCGTTGTGCTCGTCCTCTCCGTCGCACTCGTCCCCATCTGGGGATGGTGGGTTGTTCTGCCAGGCACCTTCTACTATCTCTTCCGCGGGGCAGCTCTGCTGCGGCCCGCCTGGAGACAGCAGCAGCTGCCGCCGTCGGTCCTGCGCAAAACGATCGCGGCAAGCCAAGGAATCCTCCTCCTCATCGCTGGGTCACCAGTGGCTCTGGCAAATCCGAGTCTCGGCATCATGAGCGCAGTGATCGCCCTCGCTGCGCTCATCTTCTCCTTCGGCCGCGACATCCTGTGGCTCGAGCGGCATGCCGGACCCCAGATTCCGGGCGGTTCCAACAGATATGCAGATGACTTCGCCCGGCTCCAGCCTGCTTCGCAGAAGGCAGAAGCTGTTTCGGGGAATGCAGAAGACTCAGAACGCCTGCCTGTACGTAGACTTGGACCATGACTGCCTTGCACAGAAGCACGGACTCAACCGTCCTGGTCGGCGGGCCTCCGAGCAAGCTGCCCACCGTCCACGGGCTCTTCACACTCCGCACCTACATTCACGATGGAACGGCCCACGCAGTGATGTCGATCGGCGACCCGGCTGCTGTGGATGCTCCCCTCGTGCGAGTCCACAGCGAATGTCTTACCGGCGATGCCCTCGGCTCGCATCGCTGTGACTGCGGTGACCAGCTCTCGGCTTCGCTCGCCGCCATTGCTCACGCCGGCACCGGTATTCTCATCTATCTGCGCGGGCATGAGGGCCGCGGGATCGGACTTGAGAACAAGCTGCGCGCCTACGCCCTCCAGGACGCCGGTCTCGACACCGTCGCCGCGAACCGTGCTCTCGACCTGCCCGATGATGCACGCGACTACACAGCGGCGGCAGCGATCCTCAACGATCTCGACTGCCCGCGAATCACTCTGCTGTCCTCGAACCCGAGCAAGGTCACCGCCCTTGAGGGCATGGGCATCACGGTGGCCGACCGCCTCAGCCTCCAGGTGCCGGACCGGCCGGAGAACGCAGGATACCTCGAGGCCAAACGCCGCCTTATGGACCATATCGCCCCTGCCGAGCACCCACACGTCGACACCACGGAGGCGAACACCGAGGGCACCGGGGACACCGCGAGCACAGTCGGCACAATCAGCACAGTCGGCGAAGAGGACACGCTGGCCGTCTACGACACGATCGCCGGTGGCGACGAGGTCGTCGCACAGCTGGCCCAGAGCGAGGACGGCTTCATCGCGACGTCCAATGGTGACGCACAGTTCGTCTCCGGGCAGATCGACCGCGCCCATCTCCATCGGATCCGGGCGTCTGTCGGTGCCGTCCTCGTCGGCTGCGGCACGGTCGTGGCCGACGATCCCCAACTGACGGTGCGCGCCGTCCCCGGGAAGAATCCCGTCCGCGTCATCCTCGACCCCCACGGTCGGATCCCCGCCACAGCGACCGTCCTCACCTCGCCCGAGGCTCCCACGCTGTGGCTCACCGGCGCCGAGGTTGTCCCCCCAAAGGACATCGGCGACCACGTCCATATGGTTCGGCTGCCAGCGACGGCGGACAGTGAGATCTCTCCCGCCACCATCATCTCGCTCATTCGCGAGCATGTCTCGGGATCGATCCTGGTCGAGGGCGGCGGACGGACGGTGTCATCGTTCCTCTCAGCCGGCGTGCTCGACCGACTGTTCCTCACCTCGGCGCCCGTACTCATCGGCAATGGGGTCCCAGGCATCCGCTTCGAGGGCACTGAGGTTATGGCTGAAGCGCTGCGTCGCCCGTTCCGCCGCTACCGGTTCGGTGAGGACATGTGCACCGAATACCTGCTCAGCAAGTCGGCGAGCGGCGGGTCGACGGAGAATGCTGATCGCTCTCCTGGTGACGCCTCCACAGCCTGAGCATGAGGGTGATCGCGCCCGGCAACGTTGAGATAGCGGCCAGGAGACCGTAGCCCGCCGATGTGGTGACCGCCCATTCGACCGAGCTCGCGAGACTGCCGGCAAGGATGCTCACGCTGACCTCGCGCACTCCCCAGCCGCCGACGCCAAGCGGGATGCTCATCGCTGCCAAGCCGACGACGGCGAGCGCCGGGATGACGGGACCTCCGAGGGCGAGCATCGCGATGAGGTAGAGGGCGAGGAAGGATCCGATGGTCACCGCCGCCATCAGCCACACGAGCCCGATGGTTGCTGCTCTCATCCCCCGCATGCCCACAATTGAGAGAACCCCGGTGACCACGGCGACCGCTGCGGCGATCCAGGCGAAGGCCGGGGCCACGGGGATGAGAGCGAGCGTGGCCGTGATGAAGAGCAGCGTGGTTGCGCTCAGCCGTTCGGCACCGACGACGGTCAGCGGAGACAGCCACCGGCGTGGCCCGGTATTGCGGTAGGCGGCGACACGAGCCAGGTCTCCGCTCAGTCCACCGGGCAGGAGGGTGTTGAGCAGACCGGCCGAGTAGCAGTCGGCAAGGGCTCGGCGCCGAGTCACCTGTGTTCCGGTCTGCTTCAGCAGCAGAGAGAACCGCATGGCTTGGGCGGTCGTGGCGAGCAGACCAAGGACCAGCGCCGCGAGGACCGTCATCGGCGTGACTACCTGTCCGCCTTCGAGCAGAGCCTGGACCCCGACGATGCGCACGGTGAGGACGAGCAAGCCGATGGTGATGAGCAGCATGAGCGCCCGTCGCACCCACAGCCTCCTCATCGCTTCGGTTCGCCTCTCCTCGTGCCGAGCTGAGCTGTCCTCGTGTCGTGTTGGACCGTGGCGTCGATGAGCACATCGGTGTGGTCGACGACGACGGTGAGCCCAGACTGGGCCCACCGGTCTTCCAGCCATGCCCGGCCCCTCGCCTGCAGACGGGGTTCCTCCTCGATGGCGGCATCGACGCGTTCGGTGAGGAATCGGGTGAGGAACTCCGAGTCCCGTGGTGCTTCGAGGTGCCAGGGGCTGGCGGATGTCTCCACTTGTGCACCTGTGTTGCGCGCCGTCGTCTCCAGCACCGTCGCTGCGTGGGTGCCCAGGCGTGATTCGCGGAGCTGGTGGTGGGCGAATGCCTCGTCGAGGACACCGTCATCTGGATGTGAGGGGGTCAGACGCCACTGCCCGGAGATGCTGAGCAGGAACAGCCCGACCCCGGAGAAGCGATGCAGCGTCTCGACGATGGTCGCCAAGTCCTCGCGTGTGAGCACGTCGAGCAGGGCACTGCCGGTGATGAGGAGATCACACGAATCTGGCGACGCGGCGGCTGCTGTTCGTCGCTCGCCCCTTGGCTTGGCTGTGCCCACCTCCGTCAGGCTGGCTGTGCCCACCTCCGTGGCCACCTCACCCAGCACTTCGGCAGCGATGGCCGGCAGGGAGGAGATCGGGGCCGCGACCGTGAGCACCGTTGTACCAAATCTGTCGGCCGCGATCTCGAGTGCGGACTCATCGGCATCGACGAGCACCCAGTGCAGAGGACGCTCCGGCAGTCGTTGAGCGAGGCAGCGGTCGAAGAAGCGCATGGAGTTGCCGGTTCCGGCGCCGAGGTCGATGACGACCAGCGGTCGTTCTGTGCCTACTTGTCGTTCTGTGCCGACTTGTCGTTCCGTGTCGAGGCTCAGCGCGCGGGCCGCCTTGTCCAGGAGCGGAAGTGCATACTGTCGTGCAGCATCATCGAAGGGCACCCGCAGATCCAGCCAGTCCGGTTCTGCGGCGTTCATGAGACGCTCTCCAAGACGGAGAGCATGGTGCGCGCCGTCTCGTCCCACCCGTGCACAGAGGATTCCCTAGCTTCGAGCGCCGTGGCTGCGAGTTCGGTTCGGTAGGTCGCGTGTCTCATCCACCGTTCCAGGGCATCTGCCCATGTGGGGATGTCCAGTTCCAGTGCGTGCCCGGCAACCAGGGCTTCCTGTGCCCCGGTGCCCGCGCTCACGAGCGAAGGAATAGCTGCGGCGGCGGCCTCGCGCACGACCATCCCGAAGGTCTCGGCCTTCGAAGGCAGGAGAAGCAGGTCCGCGTGCCGGTAGAGCTCATCGACGGCGGCACCGTCGAGTTCGCCCACACAATCCACCGAACTCAGTCCACCCAGTGCATCACACACGTCCGCGGCATAGTCGGTGTCGGTGATGGGCCCGGCGAGGGTGCAACGCCAATCGGTGATGCCGCGTCGTCTCAGTTCCTGGAAGACGTGTGCGAGGAACAGCTGGTTCTTGTTGTCCTCCATCGCTGCGAGGCAGATGAGGTGGGCTGGCGAACCGGGCTGCGTCACGGGACGTGGATGCGTTCCGGGCAGGGCCACCTCGGCGGTGATGCCGTACTTCCGGGCCATCTCGGCGGCGGCGAATGCACTCGTCGTCACCACAGCGGATGCGGACCGCAGACAGTCGGCTTCACGACGGGCAGCGGCAGGTGTCTGTGCCAGCGAATGCTGGAGCATCACGATCGGACCCTGCAGGGGTGTGGGGAGGCTGCATCCGATGAGCCCGTCGATGAGGACCGGGCGGTCGCGCCCAGCCGCAGCATCGCCGGCTTCCTGACATCGTGCAACCAGCTGGCGCAACCTGGCCACGTCCTCGTCCGAGGGCTCGGGCCAGGTCCCAGGCCCGGTGATGCGTTCGATCCGCCCCTCGGCCGCGGCGGCGAGTTCGGAGTTGAAGCGCAGTCCCCCGCTGGTGCGGCCGAGGTCCGGTTCGATGAGGGTGTAGGTCACGGCCGATTCGCAACGGTATAGGACACCGCAGCGCGCGGGTTCTCGCGCAGGTGGACCGTGATCCCGATCTCGGGACGGTCTGCGAGAGAAGTGGAGAGGTCGGTGCCGATGTATTCGGCGATCGCCTCGCTCGTCGACAGACGGCCCGCGAAATCGGGATGCTCATCGAGGTTCGTGTACCGCAGCGGTGTCAGGGCCTCGTCGAGCAGCGCCAGAGCCTCACCGATGTCAAGGACGACACGATGTTCGTCGAGTTCCTCCCGGGTGAACGTCACCTCGACGGCGAGGGTGGCACCGTGGAGAGCCTGCGCGGGCCCGAAGAATTCGTGCGGCAGACTGTGGGCGATCATGACGTGGTCGTTGACGCTGAGGCTGAACATTCAGGATCCTTCTTCGTAGTCGAGCACATGGCACAGGGTGGCTGTCGCGAGCGCAGTGTCGCTGCTGAGTTCGTCCATCAGCCATGGCAGGTCCTGCCACCCCGAAGTTCCGGTGATGAGGGCGTCGAAGCGGTCGTCGTGGAGTGCGCTCAGTGCGGCACCCAGTCTCTCGCTGCGGGTCCTCCGCGCGCGGTGTCCGGCCGGGACCTGGCCCACTTGGCTGGCGACGATCGAGAGGCGTCGGGCGTGGAAATCGGCACCGAGTGCCACCTGGGGCTCCGTGTCCCCGTACCACGAGGCTTCGACGACGGTCCCGTCATCGCCGGCGATCTCGAGGGCACGGGCCAGCCCGGCTTCGCTCCCGGAGGTATGGATGACGATATCGCAGTCATCACCGGCGTCCTCGGGAGCGAGCGCAGTCAGGCCCAGGCTGGTCAGGAGGGCACGTCGGTCAGGGTTGGTCTCGATGATTTCGAGGCGCTCGAGCGGAAGATGCGAGGCCAACAGAGCGGTGGCGGCACCGATCATGCCCCCACCGATGATCGCCACTCGGTCCCCGTAGTGCGGGGGTGACTGCCACAGGATGTTGAGCCCGGTTTCAGCGGCTCCGGCCAGCAGCGCCCGATGGTCGGAGATGCCCTCGGGTATCGGATGGACATCGTCCGGAACCACCAGGTGATGGCTGTGGTGGGGCAGCAGTCCGAAGACGCGCGTTCCGATCCATGCGGCCGGGCCTTCATCGACGATGCCGACGGCGAGATACCCGTAGGAGACGGGATGGGGGAAATCACCCAGTTGATGCGGGGCGGCCATGAGCTCCGCGACTCGTGGTGGCACTCGGCCGGTATGGACGAGGGTTTCAGTCCCCTTCGACACCGCCGAGGCGGTCGTGCGCACCCGCATCATCTGCTCCCCACCGGTACCCGCGTCGGTACCTGCATGAGGAGTCATCACCTCCCTCCAACATCCCTGTCGGTGGGCATCGGTCCAGTACTGCCAAGCCATACGAGCATCCTAACAGCACAGGTGAGCTCGGGTAGGAAGCTCGGGTAGGGGCGTTCGACAGCGCCCACAGATCACCGATTCACTCAAGCTTTCGTAGACTGGGACTCGTGGATCCTCGGCTGAAACTTCTGAGCACCGTCTCCTGGCGTTCGCGCCCCATCCCGGGCGAGCGCATGCGGACGCTGCTGCGCACCCTCGCCGAGGCAGGTCCCCGGGGCCTGTCCGCCGAGGCCCTCATCGACGCCATCTGGGCCGATGATCCGCCCGAACACCCGAGCAAGGCACTGCAGGTCCTCGTCTCCCGGACCCGAACCCAGACCACCGCCGAGGCCATCGAACGCACCACGACCGGCTACCGATTGGCACTGCAGACTGCGGACATCGACCTCTGGGCTCTCGACATCCTGACCACGGACGCCGAGGCTGCCCTGACCGTCGGGGACATCCCCCGAGCGCTGGAGCTGGCTCGCACTGCCATCGATCTCGGCGAGGATTCCCGTGCCGTTCGCGTCATCGCTGTGGCGACGGCGAAGCAGGGCCGGCACCGTGAAGCTCTGCCCGAACTCACCCGACTCCATGAGGCCAACCCCTTCGACGAGAAGCTCACCGCCGAATTCCTCCGTGCCCTCGCCGGTGCGAAGGGGACGCCTGCAGCTCTCCAGGCCTACGCCGACGTGCAGACTCGCCTGGCCGAGGACCTCGGTTCGAGTTCGGGACCCGCACTGCAGGCCGTCCACCAGGAACTCCTCGCCATGGACGAACCGGTCCGCTCCGGTGTGCGGTATGCGGCGACGAGCCTGCTCGGACGCGACGACGACCTCGAACAGGTCACCGGTCTCCTTTCCTCTGCCAGGCTCGTCACGATCGTCGGTCCCGGCGGCCTGGGCAAGACCCGCCTGGCTCAGGAGCTGGCGCGGATGAGCCCCCTGCCGCATGTGCGCGTCGTCGAACTCGCGACGATCCGACAGCCCGACGAGGTCATCGGGGCCGTGGCAGAGACGCTGCAGGTGCGGGAGACGATCTCGCGCATCGAGCGCCAGACGCCCCTGCCCGATCTGCGCTCCCGCATCATCGCCCAGCTCAGTGTCGGCCGCAATCTGCTTGTCCTCGACAACTGCGAGCACCTCGTTGACGCGGTCTCGGACCTCGTCAGCGACCTGCTCTCGGCCGTGTCCGATCTGCGCGTCCTCACTACGAGCCGCACTCCTCTGCGTCTGACCGCCGAACACACCTACTACCTCGACCAGCTCCCAAGTACCGAGGCCATCGAGCTCTTCACCCAGCGGGCGCGTGCCGTGCGCCCGAGCATCACGCTCAACCGGCCGGTCGTCGCCGAACTGGTCGACCATCTCGACGGCCTGCCGCTGGCGATCGAGCTCGCGGCCGCACGCACGCGCACGCATTCCCCGGAGACGATCCTCGAGAACGTGGCCCGCCGTTTCGAACTGCTGCGCGGCGGTGATCGGAGTGCACCTGCACGCCACTAGACGCTCTCGGCTGTCATCGACTGGTCGTGGCAGCTGCTCGGCGAGGATTCCCGCCGGGCCCTGGCCCACCTTGCGCTCCTGCCCGATGCGTTGAGTGCCGACTGTGCCGAGGCAGTGCTCGGCTCCCATGCGACACAACCAACATTCGCCAGCCCCCTCCAGGCCGTCGACGACCTCGTCGACCAATCACTCATCACGGTCATCGAGCGCGGCGGCGAAGTCCGCTTCCGCATGCTCGAGACGATCCGCGAATATGGTCTGCTCAAGCTTGAAGAGTCCGGCGAGCGGACGCAGGCAGAGGCAGCCGTCGACGATTGGGCGATCAGCCTCTGCACCGAGGCGGTCCCCGACATCATGGGGTCTGCTCAGCTGCGTGCGGTCAGAATTCTGCGCTCCGAGGAACACAACCTCGCGCATGTTCTGCGCCGTCTCCTCGATCGTGACGATGATGACACCGTCACCATGCTCGCGGCCCTGCTCCCATGTTGGATGGTCAGCGGCGAGCACATCCACATCGTCACGCACTTCGACCTCATCGAACGGTTCCTCTCGACCTGGACGATGCCCGATCACCTCGCGGAGATGACCCGTCGGGTCCTCGCCGTCGAGACGACAACGTGGGGAATGCTCCCTCGTTGGCATGAGCTTCCCGAGACCCGGCGTGTGCTCAAGCAGCTGGGCCCGGACTCGGATGATCCCTTCATCCGCGCCATGACCCGCCTGGGCATCGCCGTCATCGAATCCGAAGCGCCGGAACAGTCCCCGGAGGACTTTGCCCGCTTTCACAAACTCAGCGAGTCAGACGATCGCCTCACGCGGCTCCTGGCGGCACCGTTCCTCGCTGGAATCAACGAAAACGCCGGTGAGGTCGGCACCTCGATCACGCTGCTCGAACACGCTATGGCCGATATCCGCGTCGACGATCCGCCGTGGCTGTCAACGCGCTACCGGGAGTCCCTGTCCCAGCTGCATCTGCAGCTCGGGAACTTCGCCAAGGCGCTCGAACACGCCCGAATCGCGCTCCCGACGTTCAATGACCTCGGTGACACCGTCGAATGCCGGTCAGTGCTCGCGTTCGCCCACCTCAACCTCGGCGAGGTGGCTGCGGCCGAAGCCGAACTCGATGCCCTCTCGAGGTCGAATGACCATGACGAGGCCTACCGTCATCGGTACATGCTCCTGCTGGGTCGGGCCGAGCTCGCGCTCATGCGCGGCCGGGTCGATGAGGGACTCACGCTGCTCGATCGTGCGCTGGGTGCAGGGAGTGACCATGCGCCTCTGCCGGGTGTTCCCGTCAGCGATGGACTCGCCCCGTGGAATCTCGTCAGTGCCGCTGTGAGTACGGCTGTCCGTGCCCGCTGCTCCCCCACCGAGGTGGATGTGAAGAAGAGGGAGACGGTGTTTCAGGACGCGAGGCAGAAGTATCTGATCCTGCTGGACAAGACAGAACGCGCAACGGCCCAGCAGCGGGGTCACTATGACTTCCCGGTGCTGGGCACTGTCGCGTTCGCGCTTGCGGTCTGGGGACACCACCGCGAGGATGCCGATGCGGATCAGATTCCCAAGCTGATGGCTTTGGCGGACAAGCTCAGCTACAACCGAGGCTTCCCCTCGTTGAACTGGCGGGCCCTGGCCGATGACCTGACAGCCGAACAGGCAGGCCTACTTGAATCCGAGACCTACATGCTCGCGAACCTCGCCCCCGCCGAGGTGATCGTCGAGCTCCACGAATGCGCGCACACCCTGAACGAGCTGCACTCGCACACACTTTGAACGGTCACCTGCGCTGGTAGGACCGCAGCGCCAGCGGAGCGAAGATCGCGATGACGACGGCGCAGCCGACGAGCGCCCATCCCACCTCGGCGGTCACGGCACCGGTGTTCGCAAGGTCGCGGACCCCGGACACGACGTGTGAGATCGGGTTGATGGTGACGAACCACTGGAGCCAGTTCGGCAGAGATTCGACAGGGACGAAGGCGTTGGACAGGAATGTCAGCGGGAAGAGGATCATCATCGAGATGCCCTGGGCGCCTTGAGCGGAGCGGACCACGGTGCCGATGTAGGCAAATGCCCAGGACAGCGACCAACCGGTGACGACGACGAGGATGATCGCAGCGATCACGCCGAGGGCACCGCCTTCGGGTCGGTAGCCCATGGCGATTCCGGTCAGGAACGTCAATGATGCGGCGATCGCGTAGCGGACCAGGTCGGCGACCATCGGCCCCGCCAGGGGTGCGATGCGGGCGACGGGCAAGGTGCGGAAGCGGTCGAAGATGCCGGTGTCCATGTCTTCGCGCAGCTGCACGCCGGTGTCCATGCTCGCGGTCAGGCAGGTCATCGCGAGGATGCCCGGAACCATGAGCGGCAGGTAGTTCGCGATGTCGCCGCTGATGGCGCCGCCGAAGATGAAGCCGAACATGACGGTGAAGAGGATCGGCTGGATGGCGACGTCGGAGAACTGCTCGGGTTCGCGGCGCATGCGCTTGAGCGCACGGGCGGCGAATCCCATGGTCTGGTTCCAGGATTCGACGAGGCCCGGGCGGGCCGGAAGTTGGCTCGTGTCGGTGCTGACCGTGCCGATGGGTGCGCGGCGTGCGGCTTGGGTGGTCTGTGTGGTGCTCATGCTGAGATCTCTTCTCTGCTTGCGTCAGTGGGGCTTGGTTCAGTGGCGGTTTCGCCGGTGATGGTGAGGAACACGTCGTCGAGGCTGGGCTCCTGCACCTTGATCGACGAGACATCGATCGAATGGTCGCGCAGCGCCAGCAGCACGGTGGCCGCATCGCTGGCGACCTGCAGGGAGACCGTGATCGCTCCAGGATCGGGCACGTGGACGACGTCGCCGGCGAAGAGCTCGCTGATGACTGCACGAGCTCGGTCTTCGTCGCCGGCGTCGCCGAGGATCAGCTGCAGGCTGGAGCCGCCGATGGAGGCTTTGAGCTCGCCGGGGGTTCCCTGCGCCACGATCTGACCGCGGTCGATGACGGCGATGCGATCGGCCAGTTGGTCGGCTTCTTCGAGGTACTGCGTGGTCAGCAGCACGGTGACGCCACCGGCAACGAGGTTGCGGATCGTCTCCCACATCTGGTTGCGGGTGCGGGGATCGAGTCCGGTGGTGGGTTCGTCGAGAAAGATGAGCGGGGGCCGGGTGATGAGGCTGGCGGCCAGGTCGAGGCGTCGGCGCATGCCGCCGGAGAACGTGGACAGCGGTTTGTCGGCGGCAGCACCCAGTCCGAATTCCTCGAGGAGTTCGACGGCGACGGACCGCGCAGCGGTCCTGCTCAATCCCTGAAGTCGGGCGATCAGCTGGAGATTCTCGCGGCCGGTCAGCTTCTCGTCCACCGAGGCGTACTGCCCCGTCACGCCGATGAGCTGCCTGATCTTATGGGGTTCGCGGGCGACGTCGACACCGAAGATCTCGGCGTGCCCATCATCGATTGCCAGGAGCGTGGCCAGCATGTTGATCATCGTGGTCTTGCCTGCCCCGTTGGGGCCCAGGACGCCGAAGATCTCTCCCCTGCGGATGTCGAGGTCGATGTGGTTGACAGCGGTGTAGTCGCCGAAGGTCTTGACGAGTCCGCGAATGCGCACCGCCGAGGTGGCGGAGGCAGCTGCGTTGGTTTGGACCGATGGGTCTGTTCGTATGTTCTGCATTCCCTCAGTGTTCACGCCACCGGTTTCATCGTGGTTTCACAGCAGGCTCGCCCTGGTTTCATCCGGTCACCGGTGAGACGATGACGGCAGGTGCTACAGGCTGAGAACCACCTCGTCGGGTGTCACAGATCAAAGGAGCCTCACATGTCGCAGTTCACCGTCGCCGCCGTTCAGGCCGGCAGCACGTTGTTCGATACCGGAGCCACACTCAAACAGGCACTTGCCTATATCGGGGAGGCCGCGGAGCAGTCAGCTTCACTCGTCGTTCTCCCGGAGGCCTACCTCGGCGGGTATCCGAAGGGCCTGGACTTCGGTATCACGGTCGGTTCCCGCTCCTCCCAAGGACGGAAGGACTTCCAACGCTACTTCGACTCGGCGATTGCCGTTCCCGGCCCAGAGACCGATGCCTTGGCCGACGCCGCGAGCACTCATGGGCTGACCATCGTCATCGGCGTCATCGAACGTGACGGCGGCACCCTCTACTGCACCTCGCTGTTCTTCACCCCCGAGGACGGGTTGGCAGCCAAACACCGCAAGCTCGTCCCTACCGCCGCAGAGCGTTTCCTCTGGGGCCGTGGTGACGGATCGACGCTGGAGACGATTGAGACGGCTCTGGGCACCCTCGGCTCGGCGATCTGCTGGGAGAACTACATGCCGCTGCTGCGCCAGACCATGTATTCCAAGGGCGTCGACATCTGGTGCGCGCCCACCGTTGATGAGCGGGAGGTGTGGGCCTCGACCATGCGCCACATCGCATTGGAGGGACGGTGCTTCGTCATCAGCGCGAACCAGTACCTGCAGCGCCGCGACCTGCCCGACGACGTCCATCCTTTTCAAGGCGAGGATCCCGACACCACGCTGATCTCCGGCGGCAGCATGATCGTCTCGCCCTTGGGCCATGTGCTCGCCGGACCGAAGCGCAATGGTGCCGGACTCCTCCTCGCGACGATCGACCTCGACGAGTTGGCTCAGGCGAAGTTCGACTTCGATGCCGCTGGTCACTATGCCCGGCCCGATGTCTTCACGCTCCTCGTCGACGAAGAGGAGAAGCTCACCACCTACGGGCTGTGATGAGGCAGCTCGTGATGAGGCGGGCGATCATGCTCGCCGTCATCTTCTGGAGCCGGTCGAAGGCGAGTGCGGTCAGGGCCAGGGCTGCGACGAGCAGTCCGAAGTCGCGCAGGGCGATGTCGAAGATCTGTCCCATGGAGACGAGGTCGATGATGATCCCAGCCAGCCAGGCCACGACCAGCAGTGATCCGAATTTCGGAGCCACGGCGACGACGATGCCGGCGATGATCTCGATGATGCCCACGGCGAACATGGCCTGATGGGCGGTCCCCGGCACGATCGCATCGATCCACGGTGCCAGGTAGCTGTCCCAGTTCGTGAGCAGGCCGAAGAATTTGTCCAGCCCGAACAGGATCGGGGCGACGGTGAAGATGGTGCGCAGCAGGAAGAAGGCGCGGTCACTTCCAAGGTGAGATCTGAGGCCAACTGCCCCGGAACTTGCCCCGGTGCCTGATCCGGTGTCTGATCCGGTGTCTTCGGGGGTGGCGAGTTTGTGTGACATGAGCGTGTCCCTTCACGAATGGGCGGAGGATGCCTGTTGGCCTCCTGTACCCAGTTGGTGTCCACGCCTTATGCTCGTCTTACCGGGGCGAGAGAAAATGTTTCGCGGAAGGTTTTTCGCCGATTGAGGTAAGACCATCTCCCCCATCTGACACCAACGAACTATGACCCTTCTCTGCTTCGCCTGGTGGTGGCACAATGATGATCGTGAGTGATGTACCCATCTCTGTCCCTGACTGTGTGCGCGATGACAACTGGCACCTTCACCTCGGCGAGTTCGAAGAACCCGAGACACCGCAACGGCTCGCGGCTCAGCGCAGACTGCACGAACTGCTGCTCAAGGCCACCCGGCTGCAGGTGGGGCGGCTGCGGCATCAACTTCCAGGTGCCGGGTCGACTGACCTGGAGGATCTGGCTCAGCAAGCCGCCGACGATGCTCATCTCGCGGTGCTGCGCAGACTCGGCGAGTTCGAGGGGCGCAGCAGATTCAGCACCTGGGTGTTCAAGTTCGGCATCCTGCAGGCAGGTGTCGCCGTGCGCCGGCAGGCATGGCGCCACCGCGAGGTCACGCTCTCGGAGAACTTGCCGCTCGTCGATGCCGATCACGGGCCGGCCAGCCGCGCCGAGGGCTCCGATCTGGCGCGTGCGGTCCGCACGTCCCTGGGCACGGCACTGACGCCTCGGCAACGACAGATCATGATCGCCCTGCTCATCGACGATGTGCCCATCGATGTCCTGGCGCAGAGGCTGGGCACCACTCGCAACGCGCTGTATAAGAATGTCCACGATGCCCGGAAACGACTGCGCGAGGCGCTCATCGCCTCCGGC
Source organism: Brevibacterium picturae (assembly GCF_900105045.1). Lineage (GTDB taxonomy): Bacteria > Actinomycetota > Actinomycetes > Actinomycetales > Brevibacteriaceae > Brevibacterium > Brevibacterium picturae. The sequence continues at coordinate 409,648 of NZ_LT629739.1, forward strand.
CACCTCGAGGCACTCCCCGATAGGAGGACGTCATGACCGACCCGCACCAGCCCTTGAGTCCGGACGCGATCGCCCGGCTGCTCACGGATACGGAGCCATACCTGTCATGTGATGAGTGCTTCGCCCGCATCGACGAATACGTCGAGCACACACTGAGCGACCCGAGCTACCTGGACGTGCCCATGGACGTGCACTTAGCCGGGTGCGCCGTGTGCGCCGAGGAAGCAGAGACGCTCACCGAGCTCCTGTCCTGAGCTCAGCAGAACCTGCCTCAGACACTCACAGGAACGGTCGCATCGGCTTCAGCGCCGACTCGGCGATCTGTGTCAGCGGATGACGGTCCAACCAGTCAGTGCCGAGGACCTCGCAATGTTCGGCGTCGGAGAGGAACGCCTTCTCCATCTCTGCAGCGAAGTCGGGGTCGATGACCTCGACGTTGGTCTCATAGTTGAAGGTCAGCGACAGTCGGTCAATGTTCGCTGTCCCCACCGTCGACCATTTTCCGTCCACCGTCGCGATCTTGGAGTGGATCATGGCCGCCGTGTAGAGCAGGACAGTGACGTCGGACCGCTGCATCTGCTCGAAGAAGCCTCGGGACAGATAGTCACCGAGGATGTGGTTGGATTCCTGCGGCACCATGATCCGCACGTCGACGCCGCGAGCTGCTGCGTCGATGAGGGCATTGAGGAGCTGCTGATCGGGAATGAAGTACGGGGTTGTGAGCCAGATGCGGTCCTGTGCGCGTTCGAACGCGTTGAGGTACATGGACCGGATCGGGTAGACAAGCTGGATCGGCAGGTTGGCCGAGACCCGAAGCTTCGACTCCCAGGCTGTGGGCGCGACCCATTCGATCTGATTGTCCGAGTCATGGAATTCGTTCCACACTCGCGCGATGGACTGGCGCAGCCCCCAGGTGCCGGGACCGGCCGCCTTCAGATGGGTGTCCCGCCAGTGTCGGGCGTAGAGGGAACCGATGTTGAACCCGCCGACGAAGGCAACGTCGTTGTCGATGACGAGGATCTTGGAGTGGTTGAAACCGGAGTGGCGCAGCGGCCCCCTCCAGAACTTCCTGGCCACGAGCGGCAGCCGCAGAACCTTGATCCGCATGGACAGCTGCTCATAGAAGGAGCGCGGGATGGAGAGGTTGGCAAAACCGTCGTAGATGATGTGGATGTTGACCCCGCGTTTGGCTGCGGCGTTGAAGGCGTCGATGAACTTCTGGCCCATCTCGTCGTTCTTCCAGATGAAGGTCTCCATCTGAATCGACTCACTTGCGGATCCGATCTCGTCGAGCATGTCGTCATACAGTGTCGCCCCGTCGGTGTAGATGCTCAGCTGGGAGTCTTCGACGTGGGCGTGGAAGGTCCCAGGACGTGGCGCCGTCCGATGTTTGCGACCGCGTTTCTGCACCAGGTCGATCGCCAATGAAGCCCCCACTGTGAGCGGGACCGCGCAGGCGAGCCCGGCGGCGGCCCATGGTGCGATGGCGCGGAGGCGATCGAGGCCCTGACGGAGATTGCGCGGAATGGCTCCCATAACTGTTCAGTATATCGGCCCCCAGACGGCGGCAACGTTGACCTCATACCCAAGATTGAGGTCTATCGTCGGCAGGAGGTGCCCATATACGGCACATCGTTGCACTGCTTTAGGAGGAACGAATCATGGCTGAATCAGTCAAGGTACCCCAGCCGGCCGGAACGAAGACCACGGGCGCGGAGAACGCGGAGCACGGCTTCACTGCGTCCCCGGCTCTGGCCAAGAATATGCAGTCCGTCCTCGTCGATTTCATTGCTCTGCAGTTGGTCGGCAAGCAGGCCCACTGGAACATCGTCGGCCCCAACTTCCGCGATCTGCACCTCAACCTCGACGAGGTAGTGGCCATCGCCCGCACCGGCTCGGACAGCATCGCCGAGCGCATGAGGGCCCTGCACGCCACGGCGGACGGTCGCCCCAGGGTTGTCGCCGAGCAGTCGTCCCTGCCGGAGTTCCCAGCCGGCGAGATCACGACCCATGACGCCATCGATCTCAGCGTGCGCGCCGTCGAAGCCACGGTCGCGACCATGCGCAAGGTCCATGACGAAGTCGATGCCGCCGACCCGACCACGGCCGACATCTTTCATGAGTTCATCTCGCAGCTGGAGCAGCAGGCGTGGTTCCTCAGCGCCGAGACCCGCACCCCGTCGAACTGACCTGAGGAACCGTCCCTGTGACGGTCCTTTGAAAAGCCACCGGTGACCACGTCGTACAGACATGATCGCCGGTGGCTTCTCCGTGTCACGCACCCATTTGAGGCAACCGCACTACTCCGAGCGTGCTGCCTCAAACGGGTGCTTGAGCATCTTCTGCTCGAGGCCGCTATCGACAATGCGCTGAGCAGCGGTCGAGGGTTTGCGTTCGGCCTGGGCGCTCACGCAGGCGGTGAACTCGTGGGCAACTGTCAGGCGCGGATATTTCTTGAGGACTTCGCCAACGAAGCTCGAGGGCAGGTCCCCCGATCGGGCGCCGGTGATATCGAGAGCCGTGCCAGCCTCGAGCAGATACCCTTCGAGGTCAGTCGACGGGTCTACGGCTGCCCAGTTGTGCCGGATAATGACATCTTTGGCGCGTACACGCCGATCTCTGGGCCACCCGGCTCCCGTCGTCAGCGCAACGGCGACGTGCCCGCCGGCTTCCTCGTACGACAAGGTGCGGTTGTCGAATGGCTCGACGATTCCGATGTCATGAAGCAGCGCGGCCACATAGAGAAGCTCGTCATCGAAGGTGGATCGACTTTCCATTGCGGCAAAGCCACGCGCCCAGTGCCATGACCGCAACACATGGTTGAGCAACGCAGGCGAGTGATAGTCAGCCGCCAGTTCGTATGCTGCGATTGACGCCCGGCTGTCAGGGGCTTTGAGATCGCGCAACCGTAGATTTGAGCTCGTTGCCATTGCCTTGTCCCTCTTCTCTCGTTGCACGAATTGACGTTACTTCACCAGCGCCGAGGTGGCCCGCCGTCAGCGAAGCTCGATGTCCACTCCGTGTTCCTCGGTGGGACGGGGACCGAATATCCGGCGCTGCGCATCGGTGATGGTGACGTCGTTGATGCTCGCCTCCCGACGTGACATGAGACCGTCGTTGCTGAATTCCCACAGCTCGTTGCCATAGCTGCGCCACCACTGACCCGCGGCGTCGTGCCATTCGTACTGGAAGCGCACAGCGATGCAGTCGTCGCTGAATGACCACAGGCTCTTGCGCAGCGCATAGTCGAGTTCGCGCTCCCACTTCCGGGTCAAGAAGGCGACGATCTCCTCACGACCGGAGAGGAACTCATCGCGATTGCGCCACACCGATTCCGGGGTGTAGGCGAGGGAGACCTTATGCGGATCGCGGGTGTTCCACGCATCCTCGGCGCCCTGGACCTTCTGCGCGGCGGTCTCGGCAGTGAACGGCGGGAAGGGCGGACGTGCCTGGGACATGACGGTTCCTCTCGGATCGGGTGACAACGGGAGTCACCAGCCACCCTAGACCCGCTCTGAGACGGACGTGGAGCAGTGAGCAGTATCACTTCAAATTTGTAGTTTATTGTTCAAGTACCAGATATACTATTTCTGTACTTGCAACCTCGCTCAACCACTGGAAGTGATAATGACACAGCAGCAGATGCCCGAAACCACCTACGCGGGCGCATGGGTTCCCCCACAGCAACACGCAGGGCAGAAGTCGTTCATTGCCACATGGCTTTTCGCTTGGCTCCTCGGCGGACTGGGAGTCGATCGTTTCTACCTGGGCAAGATCGGCACCGGAGTCCTCAAACTCATCACCTTCGGCGGTCTCGGCATCTGGGTGCTCGTCGACCTCATCATCACGCTGTCCGGTGCGCAGAGGGACAAGCAGGGCATGCCGCTCAACGGCTACCAGCAGCATAAGAATCTTGCCTGGATCGTCACCGGTGCCGTCATCGCCCTGGGAATCCTCATCGGTGCACTGTCACCGAAGCCGACGTCGACAACACAGATCGCGGATCCCGCCCCGAGCGTCGAGGCCGAGCCTGCGGCGATCGAAGAACCCGTCGAAGACGCTGTTGCAGACGAGGCACCGGAGGAGCAGCCCGTGGAGGAAGCTCCCGTGGCTGAAGAGCCGGCAGAAGAGCCCGTCGTCGAGGAACCTGTTGCGGAGGAGCCCGTCGAGGCTCCAGTCGAAGAGGAAGCCCCTGTCGCCGAGGAAGAGGCTGAGTCCAGTGTTCCTGCTGAGTACTCTTCAGCACTGACCAAGGCACAGTCATACTCGGACATGATGCACATGAGTAAGGCTGGCTTGTACGATCAGCTGACAAGCGAATACGGCGAACAGTTCTCCGCTGAAGCTGCACAATACGGAGTCGACAATGTCGATGCCGACTGGAATCAGAATGCGCTCGAAAAGGCAAAGTCCTACCAAGACACTATGGCAATGTCGCCGGACGCAATCCATGACCAGCTGACCAGTGAACATGGCGAACAGTTCACCTCGCAGCAGGCCGACTACGCGATCGATAACCTCGACGGCTGACCACGGGCCGCCGGTCCACGGCTACGCCTGACGCCGATACAAATGCGGCGCCTCAACCCTTCCCGGGGTTGAGGCGCCGCATTTGTGTCTCAGCAGGTCAGGTGAAGATGCTCACTCCGCCTGGTCCGACGAGGCAACCGATGACGATGAGGATGATGCCCCACACGATCTGCTTACGGAAAATTGCGAAGATGCCCGAAATGACGAGCAGTGCTGCGATGATCCAGAGAATAATAGCCATTGCCCTGACCCTTCCTCAGATGTTTCAAAGTGGGTGTTTCACCGACAGGGTGATGCGCCTGTCGGAGCTTGGGAGCATCCTTCAGTGCCGCGGTGTACTTTCAGTGACGCGGTGAGTCCGGATCCTCGAAGGTTCTCCGTTCGGTGGCTCGAGGATCATAGCTGCGATCGGTCAAGCGGGGGTCGTCTTCGGGAGCACGAGGCGCGCCACGATCATCGGCAACTGGGCGGTCCGAGCGATCGGCCGGCCTGGAGCGCATTCCGTAGTCCGCTTCGTACGAATCGCGGTCGGCAATCGGCCGCTGGTCGGCAACAGGTTGACCGTCACCAACGGGCTGGCGGTCACCAACGGGCTGGCCGGTGTCGACCAGACGCTGATCGGCCGCAGGGCGCTGCGGCTGGTCGTCGACTACCGGAGGCTGATCGGCAGTCGGGCGCGGCTGGTCAGTGACCGGGCGCTGTGGCTCGCCGACACGGGGTTCGTTCGCCGCCGGATGACCGTCGGCTACCGGCTGACCGTTACCAACTGGGGGCTGGCCCGCGACGGGCTGACCATCAGCAACGGGCCGGCTGTTATCGACTGGACGCTGGTCGGCAACGGGGCGCTGCTGGTCGGCGACGGGCTGGTCATAATCGACCGGGCGCTGGTCGGCAACCGGGCGCTGGTCAGCGACGGGTTCACCAGCGGGAACGGGCTGGCCGTTGTCGACCCGACGCTGGTCAGCATTGGGCTGCCTCTCGGCAACGGGCTGGCCATCATTGACTGGGTGCTGTGGCTGACCTTCAGCCACCGGGCGCTGATCGGCCATGGGACGCTCCGGCTGACCTTCGGCCACGGGACGCTGCTGGTCAGCGACCGGGCGCGGTTGGTCGACGATACGGGGATCGTGGCCGGCCTGAGGTTCGTCAGGCACCGGTCGACCGTCATTCGCGACACGACCGTCGCCAGCCACAGGCGGAGCGTCGGGATGGCGTTCGTCCGCGCCCGGGCCGTTTCCGGCAACTGCTGCTCCGGTGCCTGCAGCGGCTCCTGCTCCGGCACCCGCGGCCGCACCGGGTGCGGCTTTCTGGTTGCCGTGGGCGTCCACGTCGGGATCGAGTTCATCAGCCTTCTTGAGCTGATCTTCATGCTCGAGGCGCTGCTCGCGGGCGAGACGATCACGTTCGGCGGCATCGGCATCCAGCTTCTCCGCCTCGGCGGCCTTGCGCTTGGCTTCTGCGGCCTGAACCTCGGCGTCGGCATCGGCCTTCTTCGCCTCGGCCTTGCGACGCTCTGCGTCCGCTTCCCGAGCATGAACTTCATGCTCGGACTCGGCGCTTTCCTGGCGGATCCGTGCTGCTTCCTTGCGCTGGTGTTCGCGCTTCTTAGCTGCAGCCTTACGACTGACCGCGATAATGATGCCGACGACAATCAGAACTACGACGATCGCAACGACTATCCAGATGATGGTAGTTGTACTCATGCGCTTTCTCCTTGCTGCCTATTCGGTTCTCATTGATCATGTGGATCCGATCAACAGGATGAATTCATAGTTGCACGGCGTATCCCACCTGACAAGGGCATTCAGGAAGCCGATCAGGGTGTGTCGGTGGTTTCAGATCGGCAAAACGTCTTGTGCACCCCACCTCCCCGTCTACCATTGGCGGCATGCGTGAGATCCAATCCGAGGCTTCCGCAGCTACGCGTTCGACCGCCATTGCAGCGATCTGCTGGATTCTCGCCGGCATCGTCTATCTCCTTGCCGAGGCCATCACTGCCTCTGCATTCCCTCACTATTCGTATGCGATGAACTACATCAGCGACCTCGGCGTGCCCGACGTCGAAATGTTGGGCAATCGAGCCATTGATTCGCCGCTGCACATGGTCATCAACATCGTCTTCGTGGTCCAGGGTCTGCTGTTCGCCGCAGCGTCTATATGTATGGTTCGCGGTTCAGGGCCGGTCCTGCGACTGCCGATCATCACCTTCGCCTTCTTTCACGCCCTGGGAATGGTGCTCATTGCCGTGGTCAACGGCGGTCAGCACAACAACGAGCTCGGCCTCGGCTGGGTCCATCTCCTCGGCGCGCTCTTCGCCTTCCTCGGTGGGCACCTGACCGCGATCTGTGTCGGCATCTCCCTGCTGTTGAGTCGGCGCAGCTCCTTTGGCCGTCCCAGCCGCCTCATCGGTGTCATCAGCGTCGTGATCGGCCTCATCGGGATTCTCGGCATCGTCATGCTCCAGGTCGATGTACGAGCCGTGCCGCGGACTGTCCTTCCCGATGGGGTGTGGGAGCGCATCGGCATGTACGCGATCATCGTGTGGGAAATCGGATATGGAGCCCTCCTTCTCAGCAGACTGCGCACGCACACGCCACTGTCGGACAGGTCGGCCACGGCCTTAAACTGATGTCAGACCCCAACGGAGCGAGTCCGATCCGGAAAGGCAGCCCGATGCCGATCACCAGTACTGATGCCACAGCCATCCGCGAACTTGCGCAAGCCCACGGCCTCGACATCGTCCCCGAGACCATCGCAGTCAATGAGCTCGGCCTCGACTTCCAGGTCGCCATCGCCGAGGCGGTCGACGGTCAGTCCTGGGTGCTGAGGATCCCCCGCCGCCCGGATGTCACCGATCGCGCCGCCGTCGAGGGCCGTTTCCTGAGTGCGATTGCGCCCCATCTCAGCGTCGCGGTTCCCGATTGGCGGGTCCACACCGCCGAGCTCATCGCCTATCCCCTCCTGCCCGGTGAGCCGGGTTTGACGATCGATGACCAGGGTCAGCCGCAGTGGCACTTCGATGTCGAAGCCGACGAGTATGCGCAGTCCCTCGGCGATTTCCTCGCCGAGCTCCACACTGTCGATCCCGCGGTTGTTCGCGCCTCGGGCATCACCGAGCACTCCCCCGCCGAGGTGCGGCAGCGCAAGCGCGATGACATCGCTCGCGTCGTGGCCGAGTTCGATGTGGCCCGAAGTCTGCGTGATCGGTGGAATGCGTGGCTCGACGATGACTCCTATTGGCCCACGCTCACGGTCGTGACGCACGGTGAGGTGTATCCGGCGCATCAGCTCATGGACGGTGCGAGGAATCTCAGCATTCTCGACTGGACGACGGCCGCGATCGGCGATCCGGCCAGGGATTTCATGATCCACCACGCCAGCGTCTCGGCCGAGGCCTTCAATGCAACGATCAAACACTATGTGGACAACGGCGGCAGAGTCTGGCCGAGATTCGCCGAGCACTGCGGCGAACTGTTCTCCACCTCGCCGGTGGAGCTCGGACTCTACGCACTGCAGACCGGCAACAGTGATCATCTGGAGGCTGCGATAACGCAGCTGGACTCCACCGAATGACGGAAGCGCAGGACTGATATGAGTACCGAAGACGTCAACACCGACAACGCTGAAACGCTGACCACCGATGTCATCGTCATCGGTGGCGGCCCGGTTGGTGAGAACGCGGCCCAGTACGCGACCGAAGACTCTGTTCTTGAGGCGGTCATCATCGAGGAGGAGCTGCTGGGCGGTGAGTGCTCGTACTTTGCATGCATCCCTTCGAAGACGATGCTGCGCACCATCGAACTTGCCCACGCGACACAACACCTGGATGGCCTCGACGGTGCACGCATCGATGGTGATGCGCTGATGAAGCGGCGCGATGAGTGGGTTTCTCATTACGATGACACGGGCCAGATCGACTGGGCCCAAGGGGCCGGTCTGCGAGTCGAACGCGGCCACGCGCAGCTCATCGGTGATCGGCGAGTCCTGATCAACGAACCGAAGCCGGTGGTCGTAGAAGCTCGGCATGCTGTCGTCATTGCCACTGGTTCTCAGCCCACCGTGCCGTCGACGTTTGTCGATGTCGCGCCTTGGTTGTCCCGCGACGCTACCGGCGTTCGGGAGGTGCCGGAGACGTTGCTCATCGTCGGTGGCGGTGTAGTTGCTGTGGAGGCTGCGACCTGGATGGCAGCTCTGGGTACTCACGTGCGGATGCTCGTGCGCGGCGACGGCCTTCTGTCCGGCCAGGAACCGTTCGCAGGAGACCATGTCGCCCAGGCACTTGGGAATGCGGGAGTCACTATCGACCTGGGGACCTCGGTGGATTCTTGCTACCGTCCGGGTGCCAAGGACACCGGGCTGGGCCGGATCCACGGTGGGCAGGTCACGGTGCAGACGCTCGGCCCCACCGGAGAGTCCACCGTCACAGCAGATGAAATCCTGGTCGCGACGGGGCGACAGCCTCGACTCAATGATCTCGGACTCGAGAGCGTGGGACTCACTGACGAGGACGTCACCGCGGGACGCTTGCCCGATTGGCTGCATGCCGTCGGGGATGCCAGTGGTGAAGCGCAGCTGACTCATTGGGGCAAGTACCAGGCGCGAGTGGTTGGCGCACAGGTCCGGGCCCGCGCCACAGGCGAACGGTCCGAATCTGTCCCGGAGAACGTGCCGGCGCCGCAAGTCGTCTACAGCGACCCCCAGGTCACCTCGGTGGGAATGACGGAGGCCGAAGCACGCAAAGACGGGCACGAGGTCGAGGTCTCCCAGCTGCCGTACAACAGCAGCGCCGGAACATCGCTTCTGCGCGATGATGCCACCGGCACGGCACAGATCGTGGTCGATGCCCGCTCTGGGATGCTCCTCGGAGCCGCGTTCGTCGGCCCAGATGCGGCCGAACTGATCCATCCGGCGACAGTCGCGATCGTCGGGAACCTGCCCGTGCATGTGCTGCGCCACGCGGTTCCAAGCTTCCCTGCGGCCTCGGAACTGTGGCTGCCGTTATTGGAGGGCCTGCCTCGGCGGTTGCGACTGCCCGACCGCGAGTGACGACGCCGATCCCCTGGGCCCGTTGCTTCCCTTTGTACAAATCTGATCAACCGCCCATTGGTGGACATGACGGTTCGGCGAAACTGTTCAATAAGGGACGGCGAAACTGTAATCTTGGGTAGGGCCATGGAAATTTACGTCAAGCAACGCACCGGCGCCCCACGCGGGTTCTTCGCCGCCGAGGCTGCCGGTCTCGAATGGCTGGCCGAGCCGGATGTCATGCCCGTCGTCGGCGTCATCGATCACGATAAGACGAGTCTGCGACTCGACCGCGTCGAAGAGACCAGCCCGGATGCGCATTCGGCCTTCGCTTTCGGCCGTCGGCTCGCTCTTCTCCATGATTCCGGTGCTCCGGCTTTCGGCTGGGCACCAGCTGAACCAGCGTGGTTCGGTCCGCTCGAGGCTCCGTTCGAAGTTGAGGTCGCATCATGCGCTTCGTTCACCGAGCTCTGGGTGGCGACCCGGTTGGAGCCGGTGGCGACCGACATCGCCGATCAACTGTCGAAGGACGACCAGGCGACCATCACCTCGGCGATCAACGCCATCGCCGGCGGCGCCTTTGACGGGATCGCCGGACAAGGCACAGAGGCTCCTGCCAGGGTCCACGGTGACCTTTGGGCCGGAAACCTCATGTGGACGCCCAACGGCTGCACCCTCATCGACCCTGCTGCCCATGGTGGGCACCGCCTCGAGGACCTCGCCATGCTCACACTGTTCGGCACACCGTTCCTCGATGACATCTTCTCCGGCTACGAGGCGGTCCATCCGATGCCGGATAGCTGGCGAGACGATCTTCCCGTACACAACTTCTTCGCCCTGCTCGCACACGTCAAGCTCTTCGGCGCAGGCTTCCTCGGGCAGACGCTCAACGCGGCGCGTGCGATCATCGGCCGGGCCAAAGAACTCAAGGCTTAGACAAATATGGGGAGCGGCTCGATCCCAAAGCTGGACCGAGCCGCTCCCTGCGCGAAGCCACGATGGCTCCGTAGCCGTATTCGCACCACATCGTGCCAATGCGACTGTCGTATGTGCGCCTACTTCAGCGAGATCTCGATCGGGTCGGAGAAGATGCCGCCTTCGAAGGAGAGCCGATCGGGGTTGACGTCCTCAGGCACGTCGTAGACCAGTACACCCTCGGCGGTATTGCCGGGGTTGATCTCTTCGAGGAAGAGGAGGGAGTTCTCGTCGACGTAGATGCCGGCTTCGGAGTCGGTGGAGTAGGTGTTGCCTGACTCGTCGCCGAGCTTGATGTTGTCTTCGAAGAAGTAGTCCGGCTCCGACTCTGTGTTCTTCACCGACAGCGCCACCGTGACGAACTGTCCCTGGGCCTCGGCACCCATGAACTCGTCACCGACCGATGCCACACCGTCTTCGACCTTGTTGACGGTGATTTCCCATCCGTCGGCCGTGACCGCATCGCCGATGCCATACTCGGCCGTCGCCGCAGCAGGATCGTCCCCACCGTCGTCGGCAGGTGCCTTCTCATCCTTCTGCTCGGCGCCCGCGACCTTCTCCTCTTGTGCAGACGAGGCACCGGCTTCATCGGCTGTGTCCTCTCCGCCGCCACCAAGCGCGCTGAACATCGCGATGACAACGATGATGGCAAGAAGCCAGAACCACCAGCGTTTGAGCAGCGGTTTCTTCTGCTTCGCCGGCTTCTGACCGTAGGGTCCGCCGACGTACCCCTGCTGTCGTGGATGCTCACCTGGGTAGCCGGGCTGCGCTCCGGGGTATCCCTGCGCCGAGCCTGCGGCCGGGAACGACCCCGAGGTGAGGCCCGCGCCGTTCGCTCCGAGCTGGTTGGGGCCGGACTGCGCGTACTGCGGCGCCCACTGCTGAGGGCCTGCCGACTGGGAGCCGGGTTGCTGAGGACCTGGCTCCTGGGGCTGGCCGGGGTTCTGGGGTGCGTGTGGGTTGGACATGATGCTCCTTGAAAGACTGCCGGAAAAGGCTGTGACGTGCTGACTCGTCAAGCCTCGCGGGTTCGCAGGATTTCCACGTCCACCTATTGGATCGAACCGACTAGCCGATCGGTTGAGTCGGTCCACCCAATGGGTGGACTACGTGTGTCAGAGCCCGCGGCTACTATTCATGTGTGTCAGGTCAACCATTTCCTCAGCAGCGCCCTGAGAACCTCGCCCGCCCACGGCGGCGCCGGGTTCCCCAGTGGGTACGCATCGCCGTGAGCATCGTCATCGGTGTGATCCTCTTCCTCTTCGGGCTCTTCACCTCGGTGATGGCGCTGACGTCGAACACGTGGGCCTTCGCCGACGGCATCATCAGCAACACGGGGATGCTGGCAGTCCTCCTCCTCGTACCTGTGTGGGGAACAGTCTTTCTCCGACACAAGTGGCCCTGGGCCCCCTTCATCGCCGGTGCCCTGCTCACCATTGGGTGGGGTGATGCCCTCCTGCTGCTCATCGGTCTCTTCCACCTCGTCATCCGCGCATCGAAACGGCAGGCAATCGTCGCCTCGGCGGCAGCATCGGTCCTGGTCATCGCCTCCACCGTGCGCATGTGCCTGTCACCAGTCCAGCTCAATCCCTTCGCCATCATGTTCCTGCCCGACCCCGAGCAGATGACGAACCTCGACGCGCCCGCTCCCCCGGCCGATGCGCTGCTGGCCATCACCCTCGTGACCATCGCGGCGGCGATAATCGGACTCGGAACCAGCCTCGGCGTCGGGTCCCTGCTGCGCCGGACAAAACGAATGAAAGCCGTCGAGACGATCGCTGCGCGTGAGACCCAGCGCAATGATTCCCTGTCCGCCCAGATCGCCCGCCAATCCGAACGCGAACTCCTCGCCCGCGAACTCCACGACACGCTCTCCCACCGACTCTCGGTCATCTCCCTGCACAGCGGTGCCCTCGAGGTCGGCGGCAAGGATGATCCCGGTGTTGCCTCGACTGCTTCGGCGCTGCGTCAGGAGGCGCACGCATCCCTGGAAGACCTGCGGCATCTTGTCGGCGGAGTCCGTGAGGGGACGTTGGCCAATCCCAGTCCGCTGAAGGAGGCGTCGACTCCCCCGAGCCTGACCTCGATGCGTTCGATCCCGCAGCTGGTCGCTTCGGTGCAGTCCACCGGCACGATCATTCGTCCCTCGATCATCATCCAGGATGTCGAGTCCGCGTCCACGGTCCTCGATCGCGCGGTGTATCGGATCGTCCAGGAGTCGCTGACGAATGCGATGAAGCATGCCCCTGGTGCGCCAGTGACTCTCGGGGTCACAGTCTCGGCCGATCTCGGGGCCCGGGTCGTCATCGCTAACCCCGCTCCGCCGACGGCTCAGCGTTTGCAGCATCCACGCAGCATCTCCGCCGAGGCGGGTCCCGGCATTCCGCCCTACCCCACCTCGGCGCCTCGCGTAGGTCCAACCAATCCTGGCGCTCAGCAGTCTCTGTCCTCGACAGGTGCCGGCGCCGGTCTCGTCGGAATTCGGGAACGAGTGGCGATGCTCGACGGCGAGGTCTTCATCGGTGTCCGTGACGGCTCATTCGTCGTCGAGGTGACGCTTCCACCGTTCGAACGTCAGGGCTGAACACTCTGAACTATCGATGTCATACCCCTCGGGTAATGTGTCGACCATGAGCCAGAACGCTGCCCCGATCCGGGTGATCGTCGTCGATGACGACCCGATGGTCGTCACCGGGATCACTGGGATCCTCCATCCTGCCGAGGACATTGAGCTTGTGGGATCCGCCTCGAGCGGCGAAGAAGCCCTCGACAAGGCGGCACTGCATTTTCCCGATGTGGTTCTCACGGACATTCGGATGCCCGGAATCGGCGGAATCGAAGCGATCGAGCGCCTCGTCAACAGCGTCCGACCGCCCCAGGTCGTTGCGTTGACGAGCTTCGACACCGACGACTACCTCTTCCGTGCCCTCGAGGCCGGTGCCGCAGGTTACCTGCTCAAGGACATCGCTCCGGTCGCCCTCGCCGAGGCGATCCGCAAAGTCCACGTCGGCGAGCCCATCCTCTCGCCCCGGTCGATGCGGCAGCTGATCACGAAGGTGACGACCGGTCAGGACCAACGTCGGCAGCGTGAGGCCGAGGAGATGCTGGCCGACCTCACCGAACGCGAGCTCGAGATCGCGATCCTCGTGGCTCAAGGCCTGTCGAACCAGGAGATCGCCGACGCGACCTTCATGAGCACCGCCACCGTGAAGACCCACCTCAACCGCATCAACATCAAGTTGGACACGAGCAATCGGGTTCATATTGCAGTGGCCGTGGAGCGGGCTGGTGTGAGCAGTGCTGGGGAGGCGGGGCAGAGGCACTGAGCACTGGTTGAAGCCAAAGATCCGCATGCCCGCTGCTTCCCCGAATACACCGCCTCACACCGGCTCCACTTATAGCAAGTACCCCACAGGAGCAACCAATTGCGCGAATTCGGTCAATGAGTATAGAGCTCCGACGATACAGGCCGTATAGATGATCGATTTCCATATCTTCATTTGCGCCACCCTGATGAGGAAGACCAGTGAGAAAATACCCGTTCCCACTAGTAACCCCAGCACGAATACCAGCCAGATATAGACGAGCACCCAGGCCACGGATATGCGGCTCTTCATAAATAGGGCTGTAGGAGCCTGCCCATTCCTCCGGCATGGAGGAGTGATCGGATGAGATAGTTGCCCCGGTTACGGAATCCCAACGCGATACCCCGCAGATGCTCCAGCCTGCCGTTGATCGCTTCCGTGGGCCCGTTCGACGTTCCCGGATGATCGAAATACGCCAGAATATCGGTACGCCGGCGTTGAAACGTCGTTCGTAGACTCCGCAACTCCTTCAACTCATCCGGGATCGTGTCGGCCAGCTTGTCGATGAGCCCGGCCATGATCGTTTTGCCTTTCTTCGGGCCGGCCGCGTAGGCCTTGATCGTGTCTTGGTAGAACTGCCAACACACCACCAAAGCAGCATGATTATCGGCGACGAAGACCGTGTTGAGTCGGTGTTTCTGCTTCTCAGATAGCAGCCCAACTCGGGTACGGATCGTTTTCCGAATCCCGTACAAGTCATCACCAGACCGGCCCCGACGACCATGAAGCTCGGTCTGGAGGCGTCTCCTTGTCTCATCGAGCTTCGTTCCAACGAGAGCAACAACGTGGAAGGGATCCATGACCGTGACCGCGTCCGGGACTACTTCGGTCGCGGCTTTCTTGTACCCGGCGAAGGCATCCATAGCGACGTGGGCGATCCCGGTCCGGAAATCATCGGGCTGATTGTTGAGCCAATCAGAAAACACGTCGGCCGAACGGCCGGGAACGATGTCGATCAACCGTGCTGGCCTGTTGGTGAGGTCGACGATGACGGTGACCCACCGGTCGAGACCGCGATGGGACCAGCAATGTTCATCGACGCCGATCGTGGTGACCCCATCAAGCCTGGTCGCATCGGCAAGCAACAACGTCCGGCCGAGATCAAGCACTGCCGAACAGACTGTGTTCCACGACGTCGCGAGGTTCTTCGCGATGGCGTGGATGCTCATCTTGTCGACTACGACGGATTTCAAAGCCCACAGACGTGCGGGCCGAGAAAGCTTCGAGCGGCCCACACACGCCTTCGACGGTGACTGCGACCACCGGCGATCGCAGCTGAGGCACGCGTACGTGCGGATGCGGATGGCCAAGGTCACGGCTGTCAGCCCGATCGGGGGATGGACGAGCCGGCGGATCCGTGTGGATCGGACTCGACCCGGCGCCTGGCATTCGGGACAGTCGGCGTTGCCGTCGGTGATCAGGCACAACACGGTCAAGTGCCTACCTGTGTGGTGTTGGCCGATCGCGGTGAGTCCGAGCTCATCCAGGCGGAGTGTGGTGTCGAGGCAGGGCGGGGTAAAGTTGTGCATCAGGGACCTTGGGTCGTGATGGAGTCTTGAACACCTACATCATTGCACCCAGGGTCCCGTTGTCGTTCGAGGTTGCCTCAGCTCTTGAACACCGCCCTATTTATGAAGAGCCGTGATTCCTGTCACAAAAATGAATAGAGTTCATTCAGATCTCCCGCGAAAAAACCCGACACTGCATGAACTTCCCGAGTGCCCAACTCAGCATCAAGCTCTCGAAACGAAATACTCTGCGCGGCCCCCGGCCATCCCTTCGGCAACAACGTCGCTGGCAGCTGCGGGTCCGTACGCGCAAGAGCCAGCCAATCCAAGTGGAGCTCGACTCGCTTGACCAGCGCGTCAACCGGCGACAGTGAATCCGGATCAACAGCTCGCCACTTCTCGCCGAACGACTCATAGTCGGCGGCCAACTCCGCCAGGTCGAAAGCGCCTGCCAGCATCTCTTCGGACGTCGGGGGCTGAGGCTCGCCATAGACGACAATCGGAGAGATCACCGACTGCTCCGGCCCCAGTATCGTGGCAACATCATGCGGCCCGGGAGCCACCCAAGGGCCGCCATCCACCTGAGCGAAACCAGCCCACGACAGCCTCGACGCCATCTGGTGGCGCAGCGTCCTCTTCGCCTCGGGCACCCGGATGCGCACAAAGGTCCATCGGCCGTCCCAATCCTGGGGCTGCCAGCCGGCGAACATCTTCTCCTGACCCTCGCGCAGAATCGCCCGTCCGCGATCGGAGAGCGTGTAGAAGGTCTTGCGGCCCTCTTTGTGTCGCACGATGAAGTTCTTCGCCGCCATCCGCTGCAGCACGGACCTGGCCGCCGACTCCCCCACACCCAGCCTGCCCATGACGAACACGATCGAGGCCCCGCTCAGCGGCCTGGGATCATCAAGCATGTGCAGGCCGGCGAGCGCGAAGAAGAGTGACTGCGGGTGGACCGTCATGCCTCTACTTTACGGTCTCTACGTCGCCCCGAATCATCTATTAATCGCATTTCATTGACGCCACAACATAATATTGCATAGTATCGAAAACGGTTCGGTCAGCGGCGATCGGCCCCCTTCCCAGCACAGGACACCGCACAGAACGACGAGCCACCCACAGCCAAGCCACACAATCAGCGAGGATCACATGGCTTCCGCGAAATCCACACAGACCAAATCGACACCGATGCTCAAACGAGCAGCCGCCTCGGCGTACCTGGGCAGTGTCATCGAGTACTACGACTTCTTCGTCTACTCCGTCTGCGCAGCACTCGTCTTCAAGGACGTCTTCTTCTCCAACCTCACCCCGGCCATCGGCACCCTGGCCAGCCTGGCTACCTTCGCCACCGGCTACCTGGCCCGGCCCCTGGGCGGCATCATCTTCGGCCACTTCGGCGACAAGCTGGGCCGCAAGCGCATGCTCATCGTCAGCATGTTCACCATCGGCATCGCGTCGACCGCAATCGGCTTGCTGCCCACCTACGACCAGGCAGGGCTCATCGCCCCCGTCCTTCTCATCCTCATCCGCGTCATCCAAGGCGTGGCCATCGGCGGCGAATGGGGCGGGGCCATGCTCATGTCCGCCGAACACTCCACGTCCAACCGCGGCTTCTGGGCCAGCTTCACCAGCGCCGGGGCACCCACCGGCCAGCTCGTCTCCGCGCTCGTCATCGCCGGTACCCTCGCAGCCATGGGCCCCGACGCCTTCATCGCCTGGGGTTGGCGACTGCCGTTCCTCGCCTCGGTCCTCCTGCTGGTCATCGGCGTCATCGTCCGCTCCGCTGTCGATGAGTCACCAGAGTTCCTCGCAGCGAAGAAGCGCACGCCCAAGGCTGGCATCCCGATCCTCGCCACTCTGCGCAAGCAGCCGCTGACACTGCTGCTCGCAGTGGGCGTGGGCCTGTCCGCCTTCATGTTCCAGGGACTGCTCACCACCTATTCCATCGCCTACGGCGTGCAGATCGGCATCGAACGGCAGACGATTCTCAACGCCCTGTCCTTCTCCTCCTTCTTCGCGATCTTCGGCATCATCGGCTGGTCCCGCCTCTCCGACACGATCGGACGCAGGCCCCTCGTCATCGCCGGGGCCGTGTTCATCGCCGTCTGGGGCTTCGCCCTCTTCCCCCTGCTGGAGACGAAGAACGGCATCATCATCACCATCGGCATGGTCGTCGGCCAAGGCATCATCCACCCGATGATCTACGGCCCGCTGGCCGGTCTCTACTCGGAGCTCTTCGACACCGAGCACCGCTACACCGGTGCCTCACTCGGCTATCAGATCGCCGGCATCGGCGCGGGCATCTCGCCCGTCCTCTTCGCCGCGATCATGAGCTCCACCGGATCACCGTCGACCATTCCTCTGTCCATCGTTCTCCTCGTCGTGGCCGCCATCAGCATCCTCTGCATCTGGCGACTCGGTGAGACGAAGTCACGGACCTTGTCCGAACAGCGCTTCGCCGAGACACCGGCTGCCACCGGCGCTGCTCCGACCGGTACCGCTGCCACCGGAACTGCACCGACGACCGACACCCCACCAGCAGCAATGGAAGGACCGACTCAGTGACCTTCACCCACCCCAGCCTGGCCAGGCTCTCCGAACGCCAGGCCACCGACTACGGCGAGAAGACTGCGATCACCTTCGCCGGCATCGACTACTCCTACGTCCAGATGCACGAACGCACACTATCCCGGGCCGCCGACCTCCACTCACGTGGCATTGGCCGAGGCGACCGGGTGGCCTACCTCGGACCCAACCACCCGGCGCTCATTGAAGTCCTCCTCGCCTGCCTGCGCCTGGGAGCGATCTTCATCCCGCTGAACTGGCGGCTGGCCCCCGCCGAACTGGACTATCAGCTCACCCTCGCCGAGGTGGCCCGACTGTACGTCGCCCCCGATATGTCTGAGACCGCCGAGCAACTCAGCGACGCCGTCGCGCAGGAACCGGTGCACTGGGAGGACACAGCCACCTCGGCGAGCGTGCCGGTGGTGCCTGCGGCTGAGGTCACCGGCGACGAACCGGCGTTTCTGCTCTTCACGTCCGGAACGACTGGGCGGCCCAAGGGTGCGGTGCTCTCACACGCGAATCTGCTGTGGAATTCCTTCAACCTTCTGCTCAACTCGGATCTCACCGCCGACGACGTCACGCTGGTCACCGCTCCCCTCTTCCACGTCATCGGCCTCGACCAGCAGGTGATGACCAGCTACCTGCGCGGGGCGCACATGCTCATCGAATCCAAGTGGGACGTGAACCGCGCCTTCGACGCCATCGAGCACGAAGGTCTGACGTGGATGGCCGGGGTGACGACCATGTTCTCCGACATGCTCCAATCACCGAGGTGGAACACCGCCGACCTGTCCTCTCTGCGATTCGTCAACTCCGGTGGCGCACCGATCCCCGTCTCACTCATCGAGGCATTCCAGGCCAAGGACATCATGTTCTGCCAGGGCTACGGACTCACCGAAACCTCCCCCGGATGCACGTTCCTGCCTGCTGCGAACGCGTTGGACAAGGCAGGATCGGCAGGCCGGGGCGTGCCCTTCACCGAGGTGCGCGTCCGTGACCTGGCCGGCAACGACTGCGAAGCCGGAGTCAAGGGCGAGATCGTCGTCCGCGGGCCCAATGTCACCAGCGGCTACTGGAACAACCAGGCCGCGACCGATGCGGCGTTCTCGCCCGGCGGTTGGTTCCACACCGGCGACATCGGCTATCTCGACGCCGAGGGGTTCCTCTTCATCGTCGACCGGCTCAAGGACATGTTCATCTCAGGCGGGGAGAACGTCTATCCCGCCGAGGTGGAATCCGCCCTTTTCGACCACCCTGCCGTGGCCGAGGCCGCCGTCGTCGCGGCCGCCGATGAACGGTGGGGCGAGGTGGGCCACGCCTTCGTCATCGTGTCTGTACCTGAGACCGGGGCTGGCGCTGATGCCGGAGCCGACTCTGCAGCTTCGCCTCCGACCGGAGAAGAACTGCGCGAATTCCTGCTCACCCGGCTGGCCAAATACAAGGTGCCGAAGTACTTCGACCTCGTCGACGAGCTCCCCCGCACCGGCTCCGGGAAGGTTCACAAGGTCTCCCTGCGCACCACCGGCGGACTCGGCGCTCACTCGACAGATTCTTCTGACTCAACCACTGACAGCCACGCACTAACCGCACCATCGAAGGACCACGCATGACCAAGTCCCCTGCTTCCCACCTCACGGACGTCTCCTCCCAGCCGACCACGGTTGAGATCTCCGAGACCCTGCGCTTCACCACCGAAGGCAGCATCGGCATCCTCACCCTCGACCGCCCGGCCAAACGCAACGCCCTTGATGATGCAACGGTGGCGGCCCTAGGCGAGTTCTTCCGCACCCCGCCCGAGGTCTCGGCGATCGTGCTGACGACCGTCGGCGATCACTTCTGCGCTGGCCTCGACCTGTCGGAAATGGCCGAACGCGATGCCGTGGCCGGCCTCCACCACTCCCGCGGCTGGCACAAGACGATGGGCATGATCACTGAGTCCGAAATCCCCGTCGTCGCCGTCCTTCAGGGCGGGGTCATCGGTGGTGGCCTCGAACTCGCCACAGCCGCTCACCTGCGCGTTGCTGAAGAATCTGCGTACTTCGCCCTGCCCGAGGGCAAGCGCGGACTCTTCGTCGGCGGCGGTGCTTCGGTGCGAGTTCCGCGCCTCATCGGACTCAGCCGTGTGCAGGACATGATGCTCACCGGGCGTAAGTTCGATGCCGCAGAAGCCGAAGCAATCGGGCTCATCAACTACCGTGTACCAGTCGGCGAAGGCCTGACCAAGGCCAAAGAGCTCGCGACCTCGATCGCATCGAACTCCCCGGTGACGAACTATGCGATCACCCAGACCCTGCCGCGCATCGTCGAATCCGGGAGAGATGAGGGCTACATGATGGAGTCCCTCATGGCCTCCGTCGCCCAGTCGAGCACCGAAGCCAAGGACCTCATGCGCGCCTTCCTCGACGGCTCCGGCCCCAAGGTCAACAAGTGAGAGGCACCGATATGCCAAAAGTCATCCGCGACGTTCCCACCGACGCCATCGAGACCAGCAACATCGGCGCCTTCCTCACCTGGGTCAACACCAAATTCGGGTACACCTTTGAAGGCTGGGACGATCTCTACACCTGGTCGACCACCGACATCGAAGACTTCTGGGAATCCGTCTGGGAGTACTTCGAGGTCAAGGCTCACAGCCCGTACACCTCGGTGCTCGAAGAACGGGTCATGCCGCACGCGCGCTGGTTCACCGGCGCCACGCTCAACTACACCGAGCACTCCCTGGGTTCACCCGAACAAGCCGACGATGCGGCCGTGACCGCGGTGTCCCAAACCCGTGACGACTTCACACTCACCTTCGCGCAGCTGCGCGCCGAGGTGGCCCGAGTCCGCGCCGGTCTCATCGACCTAGGTGTGAAGAAGGGTGACCGAGTCGTCGGCTATCTGCCCAATCAGCCCGAGGCGCTCGTCGCGTTCCTCGCCGCGGCCAGCATCGGTGCGATCTGGGCCAGCTGCGCCCCCGAATTCGGCACCCAGTCCGTCATCGACCGCTTCAGCCAGGTCGAACCCACCGTGCTGCTGGCGATTCCTGGCTACATGTACGGCAACAAGGCCGTCGACCGCACGGCCGAACTCACCGAGGTCCTCGCAGCACTCCCCACACTGACCCACCTCGTATCCGTCGACTACGGCGAGTTCAGCCTCGATGACGACACACGCGAACAGTTCACGAACGGTGCCGGACTCGACCACGCGATCGACGTCGTCGATTACGCGGGACTCGGGGCCACCTCGGCGACGGGCGGGGACACAACTGCGGGTGAATCCCTCGAATTCGAACCGGTGCCATTCGACCATCCCCTATTCATCCTCTTCTCCTCCGGCACCACCGGTAAGCCGAAGGCCATCGTGCACAGCCACGGCGGCATCCTCCTCGAGACGCTGAAGAACCACAGCCTGCACTTCGATCTGGGACCGGGCAGCCAGTTCTGCTGGTTCTCCACGACCGCGTGGATGATGTGGAACGCTCTCGTCGGCGGATTGGTCGTCGGGTCCTCGATCGTCATGATCGACGGCAACCCGAACTATCCGGATCCCAAGGAACTCTGGCGCATCGCCGCGAACACCGAAGCCACACTCATGGGTGTGGCACCTGGGGCGATCATGTCTGCCCGCAAGGCCGGGTTCAACCCCACCGAGGAGTTCGACCTGTCCGCGGTTTCCCAGTTCGGCGCCGCCGGCGCACCACTGCCCGCCGAGGGCTACGAGTGGGTGTACGACCAGTTCGGCCAGGACGTGCTGCTCAATGTGGGCTGTGGCGGCACCGATGTGTGCACCGGCATCCTCCAGGCCTCCCCGTTGACGCCGGTGTACTCGGGTGAGATGTCGGGAGTCTCCCTCGGATTCGCCGCCACCGCCTTCGACGCCTCCGGCAATGAGGTGGTCGATGGTCTGGGCGAACTCGTCATCACTCAACCGACGCCGTCCATGCCCGTGACCTTCTGGGGCGAGAACGGTGACGCCCGGTACGAGGCAGCGTACTTCGACAAGTACCCCGGCATCTGGCGCCACGGCGACTGGGCGAAATTCACCACCGGCGGCGGAGTCGTCGTCACCGGCCGCTCCGACGCCACCCTCAACCGCGGCGGAGTCCGACTGGGCACCGCGGACTTCTATTCCGTGATCGACACCCTCCCCGAGGTGTCCGATGCCCTGGTCATCCACCTCGAGGACCCGGATGGTGGGATGGGCGAGCTCGTCCTCTTCGTCCAACTCGAAGACGGAGTCTCATCCACCGACGAGCTGGCGGGCCGGATTCGTTCCGCACTGAAGACTCGCTTGTCGCCGCGTCACACCCCCGACGAGGTGGTCCCGGTGACCCGGATTCCGCTGGGCCGGACGGGCAAGAAGCTCGAGGTCCCGGTCAAACGCATCGTCCAAGGTGCCACCGCTGAATCGGTGGCGAGCGCCGGAGCCTTGCAGGACCCACGCTCCCTCGATGAGTATGTGGAGTACGCGCAGACGCGGAAAGCGAAGGTCAACGCATGAGTGGGACTCTCAAGATTGCGATCCTCGGCACCGGAGTCATCGGCGCAGCGTGGGCGACGGGATTTCTCACCGCCGGGCACACGGTCACCGCTTTCGATCCCGCCGAGGGGGCGGAGGAACGGCTGCGCGCACAGGTGGCGAGCTTCGGTGGTGAGGCTGGTACGGGCACCACCTCGGCGCTGGACAACCTCATCTTCGCCCCCAGCCTCGCCGAGGCGGTCGCCGATGCCGACTTCGTGCAGGAGAACGGGCCCGAACGCCTCGAGGTCAAGCAGTCGATGCTCGCCGAGATCGACGCTGCGGCACCCGAGTCCGCGATCATCGCCTCCTCGACCTCCGGATTCGCCCCCAGCCAACTGAACGCCCAGGCGACGAAGGCACCAGGACGCATCGTCGTCGGTCACCCCTTCAACCCGGCGCACCTGGTTCCTCTCGTCGAGGTCGTGCCCTCAGCAGCCACCTCGGCGGCGGTCGTCGACCGGGCACTGGCGATCTACGAAGCCATCGGGAAGAAACCGATCCTCGTACGCGCCGAACTCCCCGGCCATGTGGCCAACCGCCTCCAGGCCGCCATGTGGCAGGAAGCGTACTCCCTGGTCGAACGCGGAGTCGTGACTGTGGCCGACATCGACACGGCGATCGCCTACGGGCCGGGACTGCGGTGGGCGATCCTCGGACCACTCGCACAGCAGTCACTGTCCGGTGGTGCCGGCGGCATGCGGCATGTGCTCGACCATCTGGGGCCACCACAGGAGGTGTGGATGCACGACCTCAAGCAGGTCCACCTCGGCGAGGATCTCAAGGAGAAACTCGTCTCCGGCGTCGATGAGGAACTCGACGGCCGTGATCTGACGGTGCTCGCCCAGCAGCGCGACGACATGCTCCTCGAACTCATCGCCCTCAAACGCAAGTACGGCGAACTGCCGTGACCCCGTCCGCATTCCAAGGAGGACTCCCATGATCTACCGGCCCAACATCGACCTCTCAACGATCACGGCGATCGACGTGCACACTCACGTCGAGGCCGACGACCACCATCACACCTCGCTCGATCGCGAACTCCTCGACGCCTCGGCCGGGTACTTCCGGGCACCGGAACCACGGACTCCCACCGTCGATGACCTCGCCGCCTACTACCGGGAGCGGAACATGGCCGCGGTGATCTTCACCGTCGACGCCAGGACAGCCTTGGGCGGCCATCCCCCGGTCTCGTCCGAGATGATCGCGCAGAAGGCCGCCGAGCACAACGACGTCCTCATCCCCTTCGGCTCCGTCGACCCCCACAACGTCGCCGAGGCGGTCGCCCGCGTCCAGGACCTCGCCGTCAACTACGGGGTCCGCGGCATGAAGTTCCACCCGAGCCTGCAGGGCTTCGATCCCAGCGACCGCAAGTACTACCCGATCTACGAAGCCTGCGCCCAGCACGGGCTCGTCGCCTTGTTCCATACGGGGCAGACGGGAATCGGGGCCGGGCTGCCCGGTGGTCGCGGCATCAAACTGCGTTATTCGGACCCCATGCTGCTCGACGACGTGTCCGCGGATATGCCGGAACTGACGATGATCTTCGCTCACCCTTCGGTGCCGTGGGCCGATGCCTCGATCTCGATCGCCACGCACAAGGCCAACGTGTACATCGACCTCTCCGGCTGGTCACCGAAGTACTTCCCACCACAGCTGACCCGGGCGATCGGGTCGATGCTCAAAACCAAGACGCTCTTCGGCTCCGACTTCCCGCTCATCACGCCCGAACGCTGGATCAACGACTTTGAGGGCTTGGGCATCAAGGAAGAAGCAGTGCCGCTGATCATGAAGGACAACGCTGTGCGGGTGCTGGGGTTGTGAAGTTTTCATTGTGATACGCCGTATCAAGGCGTAATTTTGGTGCATGAGCATCGAATCCGCATCTATGTACGAAGCGGGCCCTTCGGCGCCATTGACGCGCAGCGACAGCGATTTCCTCACCGCTTATACGGACGTCGGCACTGAGGATCTGACGCAGGAAGCAGTTGATGCCGCTGATGCAGAGATTGCTGCCAACCGGTCGGCAGCGGCAATGGACGTGAAAGAGAAGTCCTTTGACACTCAGGAAGTTGCTGCTGCCCTGAGGATGGCGCCGGCAAATGTCCGTCGTGCCGTCCGCGAAGGAGCACTGTTTTCGGTCAAGATCTCTCCAGCCGGACACCACCTGTTTCCGAAATGGCAGTTTCCGTACGGTCGAGCGCTGCCCGGACTGAACGCAGTGATCAGCGCCTTGCCCCGCAGCTATCATCCGCTGAAGATCGAAGAGTTTATGACCAAGGAGTCAGAAGCACTACGCGGAATGTCACCCGTGACGTGGCTGGCCGAGGGCGGAAACGTCGACGACGTGGTGACCCTTGCCGATGAAATGGCATGGGAATGAGTGCGAAGAACCCTCGCATTCCGCATCCACACAGTACAAGCACCCCATGGAATGGAACGGGCTTCGCGAATTCGGACCACTGCGCCAGATGCGGTGGGATCCCCATCCGCTGCCGCTCGACTATCACCCAGAAGTTGGAGTCGCATACTGCCCACTCCCATCTCTATGCCACCGCCTCCGTCGGCGCGTAGACTCAACACCACTTCACAGTCGATTGCGGAAGGCGATCATCGTGCCCTTTGAAGACGGTATAAGCAAAGCAACCAAGAATCTCGACAAGGCTGCTGAGGCAGCGCCCACGTCGAAGGTCGTTCATGCCACCGATCATGAAAAGAAGAACGAAGACGCCGTGGACCGCGCACACGACGGGGAGCGTACCCGCGAAGACGACGGCCAAAACGACGTCGAGGGCCAGCACGACGACCCTGACGACTGAATGATGACTCTGGCCCCAGTAGTGACGTCAGAACTGGATCCCGCGAGTCAACGCTCCATCGATCAATAGGTTTGCCCCAGACGTCCGACTCGACAGAGGACTCGACAAAAAGACGACACTCGCAGCTGTCTCCTCCGGCGTACCCATGCGTCCTGTGGGGTTGAGTCCCATAGCGAACGAGAACAGCTCCGGATTGCTCGTCTCGATTCCGGGCCAGACTCCATCCTCGTGATAAGTATTTCCCGGCGACACCGTATTCACCCTGACGCCCTTGTCGGCAAGGCTGAGAGCCAGTCCTGCCATGTATCCGATGATCGCGGTCTTCATCGTGCCATAGGGTCCGGAGGCGAAGTCCGCCTCACGCCCCGAGACACTCGAGATGGAGATCAGCGACGCCACATCGCTCTTCTCCAAATGGGGAATGACGAGTTTGGACAGGTTGACCGTGCCCATCATGTCGACGTTGAACGACTCGTACCAGTTTTCCTCGGTATCCGGAATCGCCAAGGCGCTGACACTGTTGACGACCATGTCGATGCTGCCGAACTCTGCGACCGTGGCATCAACCCATTCGGACAGAGACGTGGCGTCTTGAACATCGAGGACCGTGCCGATCGCTTTGCCTGTCGAAACCAATGACTCCTCTGTCTCGGCAACCTCTGAAGCGTTCCGCGCACAGAAGGCCACGTTGGCACCCTCACCGAGGAACGCCTCAACGATGGCACGTCCGATACCGCGTGTGCCCCCGGTGACCATTGCGGTCTTTCCGCTGATCTTCAAGTCCATGGTGAGACCCTTTCTCTTCGATGTTCGTGGGTGCTGAGTTCGTTCTCTGGGATCAGACCAAGGAGCGAGCACGATCGCGGAGATCCGCGTGGATCCCGTTGAACGCGCTGCGCTCCGGCAGCAGGGACTTCGCGATCTTCGTCATCACGCTGTAATTGGTGTCGACGACATTGGCGACGGGGACCAGTGAGATCTGGGTGAGCAGCTGATAGGCGTCCATCCTGTCCAGCCCGTAGAGTTCGCCGAGCCACTGGATCATCTGCACTTGGGAGATCCTCCACGAATCCTCCATCGGCCGCGATGACCCGACAACCATCCAATGAGCGTCGTCTTCCAGACGCGGCCAGTCCGGAGCACCGCCTTTGATGAGGTCGACGATGATCGTCGAGTTCATCGCTCCTTCCACTGCAGTACCGCAGGCTTCGCCTTCGCCTTGCCGGTAGTGTCCGTCGCCGATGGAGAACATGGCACCTTCGACGTTCACTCCGAAGTAGGCAGTCGTCCCGACTCTCATCTCCGGGGTGTCCATGTTTCCGCCGAATCGTTCGGGGGTCAGGGAGGAGAACACCTCGCTGCCGGCCGGTGCTAGGCCAACAGTGCCGAGCATGGGCTCGATGGGCAGGGCAACCTCGAAGTCGCCCTTGCGTGTCTGGAATCCCACGGTCTGTGCGGCGGAATCGATTTCGTAGATCCAGACGCCTTCGGGAAGATGATCGTGGAGCAGGCTCGTCCTGTCAGTGGCAGTCAGCCCGCCGAAGAAGGGGATCATGGCGGACGCGCCCCAACCACGAGCTGGGGTCAGGTCGACGATGTGGATGGCCAGTGTGTCACCAGGTTCGGCTCCTTCGACATAGAAAGGGCCGGTCTGTGGATTGAGATACCGGGAGTCGAGCACCGTGCTCGGAACGTCGGCGACTGAGGTGATTGCGTTGTTGAACGCGTCCTCGGTCCACAGTCGCAGGGCAGTGCCGGGCTTGATCGTAGCTGCCGGCCGACAACCACCGAAAGTGTAGACGAATTGATTGTGTTCAGGAACAAAGTCGACGACGTCCATACTTGATGCTACGTGATCATTGTCACTGGGCCAATGGTTCTCATGGTCGCTCCAGGGCCACGATTCGGCACCGTGCGCGGCGTCTGTCCTGAACGCCTCATGAACATCCTCGGAACGCTGGCGGCTTCGATCCGCGACATGACAGGGCGGAGGCAGTTCCCGGACTACAGCAGTGTCAACAGCAGCACTTCCGACGGACTAGACTTTCCCTTGATGGTTGTCGATTCACATACGGCGTCTGATGATCCGATTGGCATCCCCTCCGATCGTGACAGACCGCGGGCTCAGAGCAAGGGGTGGCTGAATCAGGCGACCTCAATTTGGGTCTTGACGCTGGGATTCATCGTGCTGACAGTCCTCGCCGCAGGGCCAGTACGAGTACTGGACTACCAACTCAATCGGCGTTGGCTCTATCTCTTCAATCCTGATCTGGTGTGGTTCGCACAGAACATTTTGGATAGCATCGCCGGGCAAGCAGTCTGTCTGCCTGTACTGGCGGCCGTGGCGATCACCCTCGCGTACCGACGCCAATCCTGGCGTCCGATCGGATTCGCACTGGCGGCGGAAGCAGCGTTCTACATCGGCGTCGGGGGTCTGAAAGTTCTCCTGGCACGGCCGGCGACGACCTTGCACGATCCGCGATTCTTCCAAGGTGGTCTGCTCGACTTCGGTGATCGTGGAATCAGCTACCCGTCAGGGCACTCCGCCGAGGCGGTGCTGATCTACGGTGCCGCCGTCTACCTCATCGCCCATTACAGCGGCGCCTCCCAAAGAGTCGTGCACGGACTCAGCTGGGTCGTGGCAGCGATCGCCATGAATTCCGTTGTGGTGTCATTCCTCCTCGGGTGGCATTGGATCACCGACCTCCTCGGCGGCCTCATCGCCGGTGGTCTGTTCCTACGAATCCTGACGACGCTCGACAAGCGGCTCCTCGACCGGGAGCGAAAGAAACTACTCGCTGCAACTCTGTGAGATGCTTCGAACTCGCCCTAGGGCGAAGTCTCTGCGGCAGTGCGCTCGAGTCGCTTGCTGAGCTGCAGCCCCCGCTGCGCCCATTCGATCTCACTCCGGGCACGAGCGGCCAAACCTTCGTAGGCGAACTTCTTGTAGGCGATGGTGACTTCACGATCCGCATCGGCGGTGACCGCCAGACGGCGATTGAGCATGGGCGATTCGAGTGCCTCGATCGTAGCGATCTCGTCCTCCCAAACCTGCAGCTCACTCTCCCAGTGAGAGATGTGCTCGTTGAGGAATGCGTAGACGGACGCCTGGTCGGCTGACTCCAGATAGGCGGCGCGCAGATGGGCGGCATCGCGTGTGCGTTGGTACTTCAGTGGGCCGTTCATCCAGTCGATGAAGGCCTGCTCCCCCGCCTCGGTGACATGATAGACGCGACGCATTCCGGCGGATCCGCGCGTCTGCTCCTCGGCGACGATGAGCTCTTCCGTCGCCATCTTCCGCAGTTCCGGATAGATCTGCGAATCCGGGGCATGCCAGACGTGACCGACGGACTGGGAGAACTGCTTCTGCAGCTCGTAGCCGGACATCGGGCCGATGCGCAGCAGAGCCAGCAGTGCACTTCGGAGACTCATCGTGGTTCCTATTCTGTGAATCAGCGAGGGGCCCGGACACGCTGCCCGGACCCTCCTCAGACTACATCTCTCAGGCGTCTTGGCCGGTGCGCCACCCACCACGGTAGGTCTGACGCGCAACGGTCGAATACGGAACCGGGCTGACGACGACGCCGACCTCGGTCTGCTCATGAGGCTCGACCGATGCCTTCGAGGTACCACCGTCGGGCTCGCCCCAGACGACCTTGAGCTCAGCACCCTCGGGAACGTCAGGGTTGACCGTGGCCAAGGACAGGCCTCGGCGCTCATTGGCCGAGTAACCGGTGAACATCGAGAACCCGACGACATTGCCATCGGCGTCGACAACCGAGTCGTAGTTCGCCGAACCGTAGTTGGCCAAGGGCAGATCGAAGTACTTGTAATTCGGCCCATCGACATTGAGCGGGGAGGCCAACACTTCACCCAAGTCGTGGGCGTCCCAGGCCAGAGTCACCTTCTTGCGCTGCGCTGCCGGATCCAT
The DNA here is from genome assembly GCF_900105045.1 of Brevibacterium picturae. Lineage (GTDB taxonomy): Bacteria > Actinomycetota > Actinomycetes > Actinomycetales > Brevibacteriaceae > Brevibacterium > Brevibacterium picturae. The sequence goes on from NZ_LT629739.1 coordinate 438,866, forward strand.
GGCTTCCAGGGCACTGCGGCCGATGAAGTCGTGGTCGAACTTCACGAACGATCCGTAGCCGAGCTCCCACGGGGTCAGGTAGTAGTCCTCGATGTTGTCGGAGACGAAGGACCCGGCCAGTGTGCCGGTGGCTTCGTAGCTGTCAGCGCCGAGCCATTCGCGGTATCCGCGCTCGGCTTCACCGGAGTAGATGGCCGGCAGCGGTGAGGGGATCCAACCCGACTCCAGGGTGTTCGACGGGTAGGCGCGGGCACCGACGGGCAGGAGACCGAACTCGGCACCCGCCTCGACGATGGCATCCCTGATCTCATCATGGTCCTCATACGGTCCCCAGATTTCGAGACCCGGAGCTCCGGCCATGCCGTGGCGCAGGGTGCGGACCTGTTTGCCGGCGATGGTCATGGTCGACATGTTGAAGAATTTCAGCTTCTCCAGTTCGCCGCCGTTGAGTTTTTCGATGATTGCCCAGGCATTGGGGCCTTGGATCTGGAAGCGGTAGTAGCGGCGGCTGACCGCGTGGCCGTAGGGCCGCGATGGGGACCGGCGATCGACCTCGATGTCGAGGTTCGAATAGCCGCCGGTCTCACCGTGGTAGAGCAGCCAGTTCGATGCCGGCGAGCGCCCCACGTACACGTACTCGTCCTCGGCCTCGTGGAAGAGGATGCCGTCGCCGATGACGTGGCCGGATGCGGTGGTGGGCACGTACTGTTTGGCCTTGTTCACGGCGAACTTGGCCACGGAGTTGATCGCGGTGTCGGAGATCAGGTTGATGGCATCGGAACCCTTGAGGAACACGTTGTCCATGTGGTGTGACTGGTCGTAGAGGACTGCGGTCTCACGCCATGCCTTCTGTTCCTTGATCCAGTTGGTGAAGTCGGCGGGGACGACCGGGTAGATGTAGGAGCCGATCTGCGAATTGCGCAGGTGGTCGACGGCATTGGTTGAATCGAGGATCTGCTGGAGATTGTCGGTCATGGTCGGTGAACCTCTCTGTTCTTGTCGCTGTGTGTGGGTGCTGTTTAGGCCTGTGCGGTGAAGTCCTGGACCCATTCGGCCGTGGCCGCGAGTCCGCCGAACGTGTAGAAGTGGGTCTTCACCCCTGATGTCGCCGAGGTGATGGAGTCGTAGGAGGACAGATCGGTGAGGAATCTGTCCGGTCCGGCTGTGCCGAGGAGGTTCGTCAGTGAGAACCCGTACTTCTTCGCGATTCCCGCACTGGTGCCGACTCCGAAGCGGCGAGCATAGCCCAGGAGTCGCTTGATGCCTGCGGGACCGGGAGTGCCGATGCGGATGTCGGCCTCGACGCCGTGGCCGCGCACTTCGTGGACCCACGCCACGACGGCCTCGGCATCGAAGGCGAACTGGGTGAGCACGACTTGGCCCAGCCCCTGTTCCGCCAGCGACGCGCTCTTGGCCGACATGTGCTCCCACAGGGTCTGGGTGCTGATGTCGGGATGGCCCTCGGGGTAGCCGGCGATCCCCACCTCGGCTACGCCGTATTCCTGCAGGATGCCTGTGCGAATGACCGAGAGCGAATCGGGGTAGGGACCTTCAGGGGTCGCGGGGTCTCCCCCGACGACGAAGACGTGGTCACTGGCTCCGGCCTGCTGCAGAGCGTCGAGGAACTCGCGCAGCTCGGTCTCCGACTTCAGTCTGCGAGCCGAGATGTGGGGCACGGGGACGAACCCGAGTTCGAGCACTTCCTTCGCTGCCTCGAGGCGCATCTCGAGGTTCTCATTGCCCAGGAACGTGATGTTGACGCGTGTTCCCTGGGGAATCGCGTGGGCGGCCTGCTGGAGGCCGGGGACGTCTTTGCCGGTCATCTCCAGCGAGAAGTCGTCCAAGACGTTGGTTGCGGTCGATGCCTCCACGTGGTGATTCCTTTCATGAACACTGCGATGGGTTCGTGAAATCACTATACGCATAGGCATTTACCTATGTCCATAGGCAAATGAATGTTCATGCCTGCCGACGCCACCTGGGCGCGCATGACCCGATCGGCACACGGCCATTGCCCGAGCACCTCGGCGCTGATAATGTGCCCATCATCTCGCTATACCTATCTTCATAGGCATCCTGCAACGATGCGGATGCTGAACTCACCACAGAATCGGAGAACGCGGTGGACCTGCGCGAACGACTCAACTCCTCCCGAATGTCGGCGTATCAGTGGCTGATCGTCGGCATCTGCACCTTCCTCAATGCCTTGGACGGCTATGACGTCCTGGCCATCTCGTTCACCTCGAACCAGGTCAGTGAGGAGTTCTCCCTGTCCGGAACGGCTCTCGGCCTCGTGATGAGCGCCGCGCTGCTCGGGATGGCCGTCGGTGCCTTGGCCCTGGGACCGGTCGCGGACCGGATCGGACGGCGGAACATGACGATCATTGCTCTCATCGTCAATATCTGCGGTCTCTTCCTCTCCGCCACCGCCACCTCGGCGACGGAATTGGGCATCTGGCGCATCGTCACGGGCCTGGGCATCGGCGGCATCCTCGTGGGCACCAATGTCATCTGCGCGGAATACGCCTCCCGCAAACGTCGTGGCCTGGTCATCAGCATCTACACCGCCGGCTACGGAATCGATGCCGCTGTCGGCGGTTCGGTGATGGTCTCGCTCATCGCCACCTCCGGGTGGCGGTCGGTCTTCGTCCTCGGCGGATGCCTGGCCACGCTGTCTCTGGTGCTCGTCCTCGTGCTGGTTCCCGAATCGCCGTCCCATCTCTACAACCGGCGACCGGAGAACGCGGTGAAGAAGCTGACGCTGATCGCCCGCCGGCTGGGCTACACCGAGCCTGTTGATCTGAATGCCTCGAGCGCGGAGCAGGAGAACAGGGCGGGCGATTCCGGTGTACTGGCACTGTTCAACCGTCGCAATCGCCGGGTCACCTTCGTCGTCTGGGCAACGTTCTTCATCGTCATGTTCGGCTTCTACTTCGTCAATTCCTGGACCCCACGCCTTATGAACGAATCCGGGCTCACCGACACCTTGTCGATGATCGTCACGGTCGGGCTGACCTTGGGAGGGGCCATCGGATCCGTGGTCTTCGGGCTGTTCACCTCACGCTGGTCAACCCGCTCGGTGCTGATGAGCTTCTCTGTTCTGGCCGCGATCCTTATGGCGGTCTTCATCTTCACGGCGCAGTGGATCGTGCTGGTCATCGTCGTCGGTGTGCTGGTGGGAATGTTCAGCAACGGCTGCATCGCCGGCCTCTACGTCCTCACTCCGCAGTCCTACTCGTCGTCGCTGCGCTCGACCGGCGTGGGCTGGGGAATCGGCATCGGTCGCTTCGGTGCGATCATCGCCCCGACAGCCACGGGTGCGATGCTCGACGGTGGGTGGAGCCCGCAGGCGATCTACGTCTTCGTCGGTGCTGTGCTCCTGCTGGCGGCGGTCGTGCTGCTGGGCATGCGCGGAGTCGATGTCGAGGCGAACCGTCGCCCGGAGGTCCGGGAGGGCGCTGCGGTGTAAGGACTCACTGCTGCGGTGTGACGGCTCGTTGGTGTGTGGCGGCGCTGCAGGCTCGCTGGTAAGGGACGGTGCCGTGGGGCCGATCGGGCTTCGGTGGAGGTTCGAGCGTCACAGCACCTGGAAGATGTCGATCCTCACACCGTTGGGGCTGCGCACACCGGAGCCGATGAAGAGAACCTCGCTCATCCAGGCATAGGGGCCTGACTCGTCTGCGGTCAGTCGCGGTACGCACCGAAAGTAGATCTTCTCGGGGTCGACGTGCTCGCGGCTCATCACCTTGTTGAGGTCATCGCTGCTGCCGGTGCGAATCGCTCGGTTCTCCACGAGAATGTGGTGCCCGTCATCGGTTTTCAGCACATAATCGGCGGCGAGGTGAGCAACGGTGTCGCTGGGATACTGCTGGAAGTCGGCGCCAGCGTTGAGCACTTCTCCGCTGAGTCCCGGGCCGCTGACCCGGCCACCACGGATCGGGACGACCTTGCGCAGTCCGTCGACGGTCGTCCCGATCGTGATCGGTGCGTCCACCGCAACGTCGACGGTCGCAAGGTAGGACAGTTCCGGCGCGGTGATTTCACTCAGAGATGGTGCGCCGGAGTCTGAGGCGTCGAAGTTCTCGGATTGCTGGGTCAATGGTTCGTCTCCTCGGGATGGCTGGCGGCGGCGCTCACAGTGGCCTCGGCGTGAGCGTATACCGTCAGCGCTTGTCGAATCGCTGTCCAGCGGGATTGCTCGACAGCAGGAAGAGAATGAACAACGTGATCGAGCCCAAGATTGGGACGAGTCCGAGAAGTAGGAACCACCCGCTCAGGCCCGCGTCATGGAGCCTGCGCACGCTGAGGCTGATGGTGGGCAGAATCGTCGCGAGGAAGTACATCAGCAGAAACGTACCGATCAGCCCTGCCCCTATGCTGACATCGGTGATGACACCGCCGAAGTGACTCACCCCTGCTGTTGTGATCTGGGTGGCCCCCGCTAGCGCACCGCCCACGCTGTAGACGACGATGCTGAGCAGCGTGATCCACCAGTATTCGCTGCGGCTTGCTCGTCCGAAGAAGACCGCGTACTTACGGAAATAGCGCCGTATCGCCGCGGCCGGTGATGCGCCTGGAAGCGGAGTGTAGGTGCCCAGCAGAGTGCTGTCAGCAGTCGCCTGCACATGCGTGCTCGCATAGTCCCGTGGAATGGAGAGGTGGGTCATATATAAACACTACAAGCAGGGTTGGCGTGTGACGTGGGAAACACGATCGAATTGTTCGGTCAATCGTCGAAGTTCGTGCAGTGTTCATGTGCAGCCGTCGGAAATCCATCCGATTGGAGAGCCGATGGTGTGGGTCCACACGATGCCGACCAGGTCCAGCCGGCGTGAGGTCACACCGCAGTTCGCTGCGTCTTCGTTGTTGCCGGTGCGCCTTCTGTCTCCGGTTCCGACTCTGGCTCACCTGGTTCGGAATCCTCAGCAAAAGGGCGGCTCTTGAATACGGCAATGGCACCGATGACTGCGATCACAGCCCACACTCCGCCGATCAGATACGGACCCGTGCCGGGAATGAGGATCAGCGCCGAGGCGATCATCGGGGACAGGCCTGCGCCCAGGGCCGCCGCCAGCTGGTAGCCGGCCGAGGCACCGGAGTATCTGACCTGTGGTGGAAACAGCTCGGAGACGTAGGCCGCGATCGGTCCGTAGCACATGCCCTGGACGATGCCATTGCCCAGAATGATGGCAAGTGCGTACTGATGGATCTCGCCGCTGACGATCAGGAGGACGATCGGCACCGCGAGCACCACTGCCACAATATGCGCTCCGATCAGCGTCCGCTTGCGGCCGAGGCGGTCGCTGAGACGTGCGACCACGAACGTGACGATCAGAGTGATCAGGGCCCCGAGCGCTTTCCACTTGAGCACTTCGGACTTGTCCTCACCTGCCGCCACTGCGACGGAGACGCCCCAGACGGTGGTCAGCCCCTGCGAGACGTAGATGGTCATCGTGGCCAGCAGTGCAATGAGCACCTGCTTCTTGAAACGAGCGAAGACTGTCAACAGCGGCACCTTCCGCTCTTCGCTTTCGGATTCGAGCTGCTGGAAGGCCGGCGTCTCGCTGACTTTGAGCCGGATGACGAGTCCGACGACGATGAGTACTGCCGACAGGAGGAAGGGCAGTCGCCATCCCCAGGTGGCGAATCCATCGCCGGTGAGTGTCGCGGTCAATGACAGAACGAGGGTCGCGAGGATGGCGCCGGCGGGCCCTCCGGCGTTCGCGAAAGCTGCGGCCAAACCTCGGCGCTTTTTGGGCGCATGCTCCAAGGCCATGAGGGCTGCGCCTCCCCATTCTCCGCCGACTGCTACGCCTTGGATGATGCGCAGGATGAACAGTGAGATCGGTGCGATCATTCCGATGGATGCCGTTGGTGGCATGAGTCCGATGATGACGGTGACTGTTCCCATCATGATCATCGAGACGATGAGCGCCTTCTTACGGCCCACCTTGTCACCGAAGTGACCGAAGATGACCCCGCCGAGCGGCCGGGCCAGATACCCTGCCGCCAGCGTGCTGAAGGAGGCGAAGAGGGAGAGCCCGGGGCCAAGGCCGGCGAAGAAGAGTTGTGCGAAGACGATCGAGGATGCTGTGGCATAGAGGATGAAGTCGTAGAACTCGATCGCGGATCCGACAAAGCTCGAGGCCAGGATTCGGCGCATCTCCGGAGTTCGCAGTGAGGTCTGCAGGCCGTCGGAATCGACAACGTCATTGTTGTTCGTCATGGTGTGTTCAGCTCCTGATAGTCACGTTGGCAGGTGTGGTCACGGAAAGGGAGTCGAGGTCTTCGGGAACGAGGAATGTTCCGGTGAACTGTTCGCTCCCCCGGGACCAGACGGAATCGTCCGCTGATCCGGGGACAAGGTGATGAAGGGCCAGGGTTCGTGCCCCGGCGGCGTCGGCGATTCGGATCGCCCCATCGACAGAGGTGTGCGATTTGTAGTGATGGTCGCGTGAAGCGATACCTTCTGCATCGGTCCGATGGCTGTAATTGTCCTCCACCCAGCTGAAGTCGATGGCCTCGTGCAGGAGCAGATCGGTGTCCTGGGCCAACCGCACCATGTTAGCGGTTTCGCAGGTGTCACCGGAGACGGTCACAGATCCGAATTCGCTGTCGAAGCGGAAGGCGAACGCCGGTGCGATGGGTGGGTGCTCGACCAGGATCGCGGAGACGGTGACCAGATCGTCTTCGAAGACGACGAACGGTTCCATATCAGGGGTCGGAAGGTCATTCGGGTGGTAGCCGACCTCGGCGGGAACCTCGATGTCACGGGGATCGAACAGCAGTTCCGGTGACGGGCGCAGGGAATCGAGGACCCGGTCGTTGAGGTCGGTGGCATAGGCCTCGACAATGCTGGTGAACATGTCTGAGACGCCAGGGGTCGGATTGTGCGGAGCAACGGGCTCTGGAGCTGTCACAGCGCGTGAGGATACGGGCGGAAGCTCACCGCGTCGCCCCGGACCGATGAGAGGAACCGGAGCACCGACGCGCTCCTGAAGCTCGTGCATTCCGAAGACGATGAGAGAGGGCAGATCGATCGTATGATCCGAGTGCAGGTGGGTGATGAATACTCCCCCGAGATCGGCGAGATCCAATCCGGACTGCCGAACCCTGCGCCCCACTCCGTGTCCGGCGTCGACAAGGTAGAACCGGTCATCGACAACGACCGCGGTCGAGATTCCCGCCCGGTCCTTGGCGTCGCCTTTCCACCATCGCGGACCTCCCGCGGTCCCCAGGGTGATGACTTTCATCTTTGAACTGTCCATTGTGAGATTGCCGCGTGCTTCGTTGCTCAGGTCGGTTGACTCAGCCCAGTCTTCCGCGGCACGATCAAAAAGAAAATCAAAATATTATCGGCATAAACATAGGTAAAAACGATGAAGGACATCACGCTCCGCCAGATCGAGTACTTTCTCGCCGTACTTGACCGGGGATCTCTCAGCGCCGCGGCCGCTGCATCGAATGTGTCACAGGCGACTGTGTCAGCGGCCCTCAGCCAGCTCGAAAAGCAGTTGAACGTCACGCTCATCGCCCGGGGACCTGCCAGGCGTGCTCGACCGACGAGCGCCGGCCGTGAATTCGGAATCCGGGCCAGGTCGGTCCTGGCTACTGTCACCGAAGCTGTCGAGTCGGTCAATGAAGACTCCGCTGTTCTTCACGGACCATTGCGCATCGGATGCATTCCTACGGCAGCGCCGAGGATGCTTCCCGGCACGGCGTCGTGTTTCGAACGGCAGTTTCCCGACATCGACATCAGCTTCGTCGAGGCCCATCCGACGACGATTCAGCAGATGATCCTGGCGGGTGAGGTCGATCTGGCGGTGATGTACCGCAAGCAGGCGCAGATCGAAGGATTAAAGAAACATCCGTTGTCAGAAGTTCAACTGCACGCATTGGTCTCTGCCGATCATCCGCTGGCGAAGCGTCGGGGAGTGGATATCGCTGAGCTCGTCGGTGACCCGCTCATCCTCCTTGACTCCCCACCGACAGCAGATCTGCTCATCGGGCAGATCCGTGGTTTGGGGCATGAACCGAATGTCAGGTGGCTGCTGCCCAATGCCGAGACAATCCGGTCGATGGTCGCCTGGGGGCTTGGCTTCTCCTTGGCGAATGCGGTACCCCACCCGGATATCCGTTCGTTCCAGGGCATGAAGGTCACATACCTGCCGGTGACCAATCCCGAATTCTCGAACACCATCGTGGGGGTGACCGTGGAAGACGCGCGAATGCTGAAGAAGGTGACGACGGCGCTGGACGTGCTCAGACAAGTCGCGGAGGACACAGCCCCATCGAATTGGGCGAACTGACCACCGCACACATTAATACCGGCAACAGATGGATGCGCCGCGGCTGACGAGCTGTCGCGGAGGAGCTGTGGCCTGACCCTCCGCGACAGTCGATTCGCCGGTGTGACGCCGCGATCGTCGTTTCAGCAGCGGACCCGTCAGTAGTGTCCCGGCGGGTCGCTGGCGGGGAACGATTCGTCTTCCCACTCGTCGACCATTCGGTCCTCGTGGTCGTGACGGCTCTCCGCGGTCTCTGACATTTCAGCGGAACCCTCGGTCGCCTCGGCGGGGGAGGTTGAGGACTCGTCCTGCCCATTCTCTGGCTGATGATTCTCAGACATGGCTGCACCTCCCCTCGGAAATCAGTGCTCGAACCTGGTATCACCATCATGCGCGCTCAAACGCCCCAGCGATACGGCAACGGCGTGATTTTCGTGAACCGTTTCGTACACAATCGCCCCGATGGCGGCGCCAGCACCAGTCCCCTACTGAGCCGGTGCCTCCCGGAGTAGCATGAGAGCCAAGTACGATCTGCACAATGCGAGGTGTTGGGACATGAACGATGATCAGAATCTGCAGAAGAAGGCCGATGAGATCAACAGCAAACTCGACGAGGTGGCTTCGAAGGCCAGCGGACCGGATGTCTCGTACGGATCGACTCCCGGTTACGTCCAGGACAATGTCGAAGAGGATGCTCAGGCCGCTGCCGAGGACGAAGGTGTGACGCTCTATCGTCACCCGGACGGTTCGCACGAGGCGGTCGACGAGTCGAAGATGGCTCCGGAGATCGACTCAGACGGCTGACCCTCCATGCACGGATGAAGCCCGGCATCTGAACGACCAGGTGCCGGGCTTCTGAGCATGCCTACTCCATCATGCGGGATCGAGGAACTCAGGAACCGGCGGGAGTGAAGTCCGTGCTGCCGGCGAACTCGGGCCGCGGCTTCGGTGCGGCGAAGGGTTCGACGCACGTGTTCTCCACCGAGTTGTAGACGATGAAGATGTTCGACCGTGAATACGGGGTGACATTGCCGTTCGAGGCGTGCATGCAATTGGAGTCGAACATGACCGCACCACCGGCAGGCCCCTCGAGGACGTCGATGCCGTACTCATCGGCGAAATCGCTCAGCGTCTGCGGATCAGGGGTGCCCGCACCCTGCATGACCAGCGACTTCTTGTAGTTGTCCTCCGGTGTGCCGCCGACGCAGCTGATGTAGCGCTGATGCGATCCGGGCATGATCATCAGCGGCCCGTTGAACGAGTAGTTGTCGGTCAGCGACAACGACAGGCTCACGGCACGCGGCTCGGGCATACCATCCTCGGCGTGCCAGGTTTCGAAGTCCGAGTGCCAGGAGAACTCCTTGCCGACGAACCCGGGCTTGTAGTTGATGCGGCTCTGGTGGATGTAGACCTCGGACCCCAGCAGCTGCTCCGCCCGGGCGATGACCCGCGGATCATTGGCGATCTTGGCGAAGATCTCGTTGTTGCGATGGATGTCGAAGATCGACCTGACCTCGTTGGACTTCGCCTCGACAATGGTGGCGTCGTCGTCCTTGATCGTCGGATCGTTGGCCAAACGGTGCAGCTCGACCCGGAACGTCTCGAGCTCATCCGGGGTGATGAGCTCGTCGATGGTGAGATACCCCTTGTCGTCGTAATGCTGCAGCGTCGCCGCGTCGAAAGGTCCCTGTTCGGGCGAGCCGAAGGCGATCGGGCCTCTGCGGTCGAGGACTTCGGTTCTCTCGCCGGTGCGAGTGGGGTAGAGATCCTTGGTTGTCGATGGTGAGATTACAGTCATCATTCTCCTTCCTCGGATTGTGCGAATGCCTGGTCGCTCCGGGACAGGATCTGTGGGAACGACAGAAGCATTCCGCTTGTGCCGCCACGGTAACAGGGGGAATCATTCGGGGAAAGCGACCACCAGGCCTCATATCCACGCAGCCACGTGTCGTCCGGGTCGATGCACATGCTCGGGTCCTTCTCACAGAGGAGGACGATACGGCCAGCATCCGCTCAATCCTCTAGCATCTCCTGGACAGGATTCCTTGTCCTCGCAGCGCTCCGATATCTCAGCGCCCGAAAACACCAGGAAAGGTCATCGCGTCATGCCATCCACTGCAGGAGCTGCCAGAACGCAGCCACGGTCATCGTCGAGACTTCGCAGCATCCTGCGCAACTACCGCTTCCCGCTGTTCATCCTCACCGGCGTCGTCATCGGCGCGATCATCGGGTTGATCTTCGGCGAGAGGGCCACGGTCATCAAACCCTTCGGCACCCTGTTCATCAACATGATGTTCACCCTCGTCGTCCCACTCGTCTTCTTCTCCATCTCCTCGGCGGTGGCGGGCATGTCCTCGGCCACGCGACTGGGCAAGATCCTGGGCAGCATGCTCGGCATCTTCGCCATCACCGGCATCGTCTCCTCCATCGTCATGATCGCGGCCCTGTGGATCACCAACGCCGCCGAGGGTGTCCAGGTTGAGATGACACAGCCGGAGGACGTCGAAGAGGTCGGGTCGATCGGCGACCAGCTCGTGTCGACCTTCGTCGTCGATGACTTCTCGAAGATCCTCTCCGCCGAGCACATGCTCGCCCTCATCGTCTTCGCCGTCATCGTCGGCATCGCCACCAGCAGCATCGGTGAGACGGGTAAGCCCTTCGCCGCCTTCCTGAGCTCCGGCGCCGAGGTGTTCCTCAAGTTCACGTCGATCATCATGTACTACGCCCCGATCGGCTTGGGCGCCTACTTCGCAGCCCTCATCGGCGAGCTCGGGGCCCAGCTGGTCGGCGACTACGTTCGCGTCTTCCTCGTCTACTACCCCGTCGCGATCGTGTACTTCGTCGTCGCATTCACGCTGTATGCCTTCCTGGCCGGCGGTCGTCGCGGGATCTCTGCGTTCTGGGCGAACATCATCGAGCCCACGGCGATCTCCCTGGGCACGTCCTCCTCGGTGGCGGCGATCCCGGCCAACCTCCGTGCCGGCAAGCGCATCGGCGTGCCCCGCGACATCCGGGAAACGATCGTTCCCATCGGGGCGACGATCCACATGGAGGGATCGAGCCTGTCGGCGATCCTCAAGATCGCCTTCCTCTTTGCCGTCTTCCAGCGCGACTTCTTCACGCCCGGCAACATCCTCATCGGCATCGCCGTGGCACTGCTGGCCGGGATGGTCATGGCCGGCATCCCCTCCGGCGGATTCATCGGCGAGCTGATGATCATCACCCTCTACGGCTTCCCCGCCGCGGCTCTGCCCATCATCCAGATCATCGGCACCGTCATCGATCCCCCGGCGACGACCGTCAATTCGGTCGGTGACCAGGCCAGTTCCATGATGGTCGCCCGTGCCCTCGACGGAAAGGACTGGATGGACAGGACCGACGAATCGGAGGAGATCGAATCGGATGACACCCCCGCCGAGGCGGTTGCCCCCGAAAATTCTTGATCACGATCGTATTTCGAACGTGAAGTCAAAAGCGCCCTTGTGCGATACATAGCCGGTCCATGTGACAAGAAACCCTGCGTCTATGTCGATTCTGCAACATCACTGCAATGATGGTTTCACGCATGCGCAACAGTCTCTGTGAATTTCCTCAACAGTCATCTCTTGGCGCTCACCTGCAGTGACGATAATCGACGAGGTCGATGACATTTCACTGCCAGTCGCTCACACTGACTGTCACCGCAGGAGGCAATGACGCTATGAACACCACCATCCGCAATCGCGCAGCAGCACTGTCACTCGCCGCGGTCGCCGGCCTCGCAGGAGTCGCGCTCACCGGCGGAACCGCGCTGGCTGCAAACGACTCCCCAGCGGATTCCGGGTCCAACGCCGAGGTCAGCGCTGCCGTCGCTGCGCACAGCGACGGCGATCCGAGGAATGCGTCCGGCTACGCGGATGCGCTCGTCACGGCATGGGGCGCCGGCTCAGACGCGGAAGTCAGTGAATACGCCACACCCGGCGTCGTCGAAGCCCTGACCGAGCACGGTGACGAGCATGCGACTCAATGGGATCGCATCGCCGCCGACGGGGCCGCCGATTCATCCTCCGTGGTCTATAAGAACAAGGCCACCGGAGAATTGCTGACCTTCGACGTCGATAACGAAGCCGCCACCCATGGCGACCACCCAGCGGTTCACCACGTCCGCTTCAAGGACCGCACCCAACCATCTCACTGAGCCTGCCATCAGCAGTCGGCAAGTACACTCGGGAACCATGGTCGACCTGAACACGCTGCCCCGCCGCCACTACACCACGGGGCCCACCCCGCTTGAGCACCTCGGAGACTTGAGCATGAAGCTGGGCGGACCGCAGATCTGGATCAAACGCGATGACCAACTGGGCCTGACTCAGGGTGGGAACAAAACCCGCAAACTCGAGTTCCTCATCGCCGATGCCCTGGCGCAGGGCGCCGATACTCTCGTCACCGCGGGCGGCGTGCAGTCCAATCACTGCCGGCTCACACTCTCAGCGGCCCGGCGTGAAGGGCTCGACTGCCACCTTGTGCTCGAAGAGGACCTCGGCCCCGACGCCAAGCCGGTTCCAGCGGAAGCCGGCGGCAATCCCGCCGAGCACACGGGCAATTTCCTGCTCTTCGACCTCCTCGGCGCGGATTCGGTTGAGGTCCACCCCCACGGCAGCGACCTCATCGCTCGCGCCGAGAATCTCGCCGCCGAACTCAAGGGACGGGGAAAGAACCCCTACATCATCCCCGTCGGCGGCTCGAATGCCACCGGGGCTCTGGGCTATGTCGATTGTGCCCAAGAACTGCTCACCCAATTCGCCGAGGTGGGCCTGGACGTCTCGTCGCTCGTCACCCCGAGCGGGTCTGCCGGGATGCAGGCCGGACTCATCGCCGGCCTCCACCGCGAGGGCAGTCAGATCCCGGTCCTCGGGATCAACGTCAGCCGCACACAGGAGGTGCAGGAACACAAGATCGTGGGCCTCGTTGATGAGGTCGCGTCGTTCCTCGAACTGCCGCCGGTCCCTCGCGATCGCAGCGTGGGCCTGGGCGACTACTTCGGCACCGGCTATGGGCTGCCCACACCTGGAATGGTCGAGGCGGTGCGGCTCTTCGCCGAGACCGAGGGCATCCTGCTCGATCCCGTCTACACGGGGAAGGCTGCGGCCGGTCTCATCGATCTGATCCGGCAGGGGCGTTTCGAGGCAAACGATACCGTGGTCTTCATCCATTCGGGTGGAGTGCCCGGCCTCTATGCTCGAGCCGGAGCATTCGCTTAGTCTGGAAGCGAACTTCTTCTCAATCGACCCACTTGCTCGACTGCCCCACCTCTCGACTGCCCCACTTGGAGGAAACCACCATGACCGTCTCCACCGCTGACCTCTGGGACGAACGCGGACCAGAGCTTCACTCACTGGCCCTGAACTTCGGTGACTTCGGCGCGAAGGACTCGTTCTCAGGGCCGGCCCGGACCGTGCGCTGCTTCGAGGACAACGCTCTGGCGAAGTCGACACTGTCCCAGCCCGGCGACGGTGCTGTGCTCATCATCGACGGCGGTGGATCGATCGCGACCGCACTCATGGGCGACATGATCGCCGAGCTCGCTGTGAGCAACGGCTGGGCCGGAGTCGTCATCAATGGAGCCGTCCGTGACCGAGCCGCACTGGCCTCCATCGGCCTGGGGATCAAAGCGCTGGCCAGCAACCCGCGCAAGAGCAGAAAGACCGGCGAGGGTGAACTCGATGTCACGATCGAGGTCGGCGGAGCCATGATCCAGCCCGGCGCCATGGTGTTCGCAGATCCCGACGGAGTTGTGGTGGAGAAGCAGCCGCACGCTGAGAAGTAGCCACACGCCTCCACACCGGGCGCTGCAGCCGATTCACTGTTTGACTACTTTCACAGTATGATCCGGTTATGGCTACAGAACTTCAGGCACTTGCAGCATGGACATTCACATCGGAGTGCCCCCATTCCCGATGACCTCGGTCCGATCCTGGTGACAGGCGAGACTCCGATCTCCGCGTTCAGAACGATCCGCGACTCGGCGATCTTCACGAACAAGCGGTTGATCATTCGTGACGCCCAAGGACTGAGCGGCAAGAAGATCGAAATGTACTCGATCCCCTATTCGTCCATCAACATGTGGTCGAGCGAGAACAGCGGAAAGCTCGACTTCAACGCCGAGCTGGAGCTGTGGACTCGAGCCGGGCATCTGAAGATCAAGATCGGCAAGGGCCTCGATGTCCGCAAGCTCGACAACCTCATCGCCCAAGCCGTCATCGGCTGATTCGGCGCGACCGTCACCGATTCAGCCTCAGCGATGCACTGAGTCGAAGTCCTGATCTGCCGACTTCCACACCGTGTCCGCTTCGACGACCGAGCCGTTGCCGGTCACTTCTTCGACTGTCTCGATGCCGTAGATGTATGACCAGGTGCCGGCGTCTGTGGTCCCGGTGACCATGAGCACCTCATAGTCGAAAGCTGCACTGCCGGCGGCCTGAACCGCGTCTGCAGTGGCCTTCTTATCGGTGTTCGGCTGCCCTTGTGAGGGGAATTCGACGTGCAGCCGATCAACGTCGGTTTCATGATTGAAGTCCGGGTTGCTCTCGGACTCACGGTGCACATGAACTGCGTCGATGCTGTCGATGAGGAAGTCACCGAGTTCGTCGGTGCTGTCGAAGTCGCCGCCGGGAATTTCGGCGCTCTGCCCAGGTTCGATGTCGGCTTCTTCGGCATCGCCGGGACTGCAGCCGCCGAGTGTGAGGGCTGCTGCCACGACCAGGGCAGAGACAAACTGGGGAACTGACTTCATGGGCTCCACCCTATCGATTTTGAAACCACCGCGTTGACAGAATCCATGAAGCTTTCACACCCGCCGGAGGTATAATACGGGCATCGAATCTGCGATGAAGTGGGGCGAATCATCATGACCGCAGAAGTGAAGAGATCACACAATTCCACCAATCGAATCAGCCGTCTGGCCAGACGATTCACAAGTGTGAACATCGGCCAGGGACAGAAGGTCGGATACACCGAAGACAGCTCGGAAGCGCGTCTGCAGTCCACTGCCACGCACGAAGGGATCAAGCTCTATCGCAATCCCGATGGCTCACACGAAGCCATCGATGAATCACAGGCAGGAGACATGTTCGACTGACGGGCACGGCCCCAGACCTCGACCGCACCGTACTCACTGTCGGATCAGACGAACACCTCGATGAGTCGCGGCCCGGAGTCAGCCATGCCTGCACGGAAATCACGATCGAGCTCTTCGATCGTCTCGACTCGTGTTGCCGGCACACCCATGCCCTGTGACAGCGACACCCAGTCGATGGCGGGGTCGCCGATATCGAGAAGGGATTCGGCCTTCGGCCCGAAGTCGGGGACGCCGACATTGGACATCTCATTGCGCAGAATCTGATATTTCCGGTTGGCGAAGATGAGAACAACGATGTCGAGCTGCTCGCGGGCGCAGGTCCACAGCGACTGCGGGTTGTACATTCCCGAACCGTCGGATTCTAAGACGATGACCTTCCGCTCGGGGCTCGAGATCGCAGCCCCGGCCCCGACGGGGAGTGCCCAGCCGATGGATCCGCCGGTGCCGCCGAGGTAGTCGTGGGATTGCGACCCTGCCGTCTGGGCGTAGAAATCCCGGCCGGTGGTGATGGACTCGTCGACGACGATCGCGTTTTCGGGGATGGCTCCGGAGAGCCAAGCGGCGAGCTTCGCCGCTGTGATCGTGCCGCTCGGGACGGGTGCGGGCGCCAGCTGCGCCCGCAGGGACGGTTGGGCAGGTGAACTGCCGGCCGCCTCGGCGACTGAACTGCGGTTCTTACTTGACCCGACCGCCTCGCTGAGGGCCTCGAGCGCCTGCTGCGAGTCGGCGCCGATGGGACTGAGCGTGAAGAACGTGGTGCCCGGTGCGGTGAGCACGCTCGGCTTATCGGGGTAGGCGAAGAAGGCGACGGGCGGTTTGGCGTCGACGAAGATGAGGGCGTCGAAGTTCTTCAGCAGCTCGACAGACGGTTCCACCGGGTACGGGATCTTCGTCACCGCGGGCCGGCCGGCACCGCGTTCGGTCCGCGGCGCGAAGGTCTCGGCGAGCAGTGTCGCACCGGTCGCCTCGGCTATTCGAGCTGCTGCCTCGAGCTGTGACGAACGCAGTGCACGTCCGCCGAGGAGGATGGCAGTCCGCGGACCGGCCTCCCGCAGGCGTGCGGCCGCTGCGTCGACCTCGGCCGGGCTGATCGAGGCCGGGGTGGGTGCGACTGCATTCGGGGGCAGTGTGTACCCCTCAGCGGTGTTCCACGCGGTATCGGCGGGGAGGATGAGCGAACTGATCTGTCCCGGAAGGCTGTAGCCGATGGCATCAGCTGCGTCCTTGGCGATCGAGTTCGCCGATGGTGAGGTGCGCACCCAGTTGCTGAACGGTCGCAGAGCGCCTTCGATGTCAGAGGTCAGCGGTGCGTCGAGGCCCCGGTGGTAGCCGGCATGATCGCCGATGATGTTGACCATCGAGGCCCGGGCTCGCAGCGCATTGTGCAGGCTGGAGAGACCATTGGCCGCACCGGGACCCAGGTGCAGCAGCGTGGCAGCCGGTTTGTCGAGCATTCGGGAGTAGCCGTCGGCGGCTCCGGTGACGACTCCTTCGAAGAGGCCGAGGACTCCTCGCACGTGGGGCTGTCGGTCGAGGGCTGCGACGAAGTGCATCTCCGAGGTGCCGGGGTTGGCGAAGCAGACCTCGATCCCGTTGTGGCCCAGCGTCTCCAGCAGGCTCTCTGCACCGTTCATGCCTTCATCTCCTTCGAAGTCGGTCATGGAGGTATCCCCCATGGTCAGCAGTTGCCTCTGTCGTATCACACCAAGAAGTTCTGGTGCTGGAGTGTCTGAATCGGATCTCCTGAAGCACGGCATGGGAATAATCGCCTTGCCATGTCGGTTGACTGAGTGTAGAGTACTAGTTGAAGGTTCAACTAGTAACATCATTCGGACCACTCTTCGTTAGGACGCTGACATGACCGCCACCGACAACGCCTCCGCTTCCACCCAGCAGCGTTCCGCTGTCAACGACACGACCCTCAACGTCGATACAGGCATGGATGCTGTCACCCTGCGAGTCGGCGACCTCGAGAACATGTCAACGTACTACGCGAACGCCCTGGCCATGGAGCCCATCGAAGAGGTCTCGCGCGGCAACGGGGTCCATCGCGTGCTCGGCCGCGGCACCACCCCGATGGTCAAGCTCGTCTCGACCCCGGACCTGCCCGGAGTCGATCCCCGTCAGGCGGGGCTGTTCCACACCGCTTTCCTGTACAAGGATCAGGCCTCGCTGGCGGCGACTGTCGCCCATGCCGCGCAGAACACGAACTCACGCTTCGTCGGCTCGAGCGACCACCTCGTCAGCGAAGCCTTCTACTTCACCGACCCCGAGGGCAATGGCATCGAGCTCTACGTCGACCGGGACCGCTCGCAGTGGCAGCACACCACGGACGGTGAGGTGCGCATGGACACGATCTACCTCGACCCCAACGCCTTCCTGGCCGAGCACCTCGACGATCAGATCATTGCTAACACCTCGGCGCAGCCCGGCAAGGTCGGACACGTCCACCTGCAGGTCGGCGATGTGCCCACGGCACGTTCCTTCTACGTCGACGCACTCGGCTTCGAACCGACCTTCGCCTCGATGCCCGGCGTGCTCTTCGCCTCGGCCGGCGGCTACCACCACCACGTGGCGATGAACACCTGGAACAGCCAGGGTGCAGGCCCACGCGCAGCCAGCCTCGGCCTCGGCGACGTTGCGATCACCGTCCCCGGACGCGAAGATCTCGATGCCCTCGTGGCCCGTCTGAGCGCACGCAGCATGCAGTTCGCTGACGATGGCCGTTCGGTGCGTCTCTCCGACCCCTGGGGCACCCAAGTCACCGTGGCCGCCGGCGCCAGCTCCGTCGACGAGGCACTGGCGCGGTAACTGTCCGGCTCGAGGCAGTAGCCGACACTTCGGGCCGCAGATCCAGCCGACGCAGCAGCTGCGCATTGAGCGCGACCACGATTGTCGAGATCGACATCAGGATCGCTCCCACGCTCATCGGCAGGACGAACCCGATGGGTGCCAAGACACCGGCGGCGAGCGGAACCGAGATGAGGTTGTAGCCGGCGGCCCACCACAGGTTCTGCTTCATCTTCCTGAACGTGGCCCGTGAGAGCTCGATGACCGAGAGCACGGACCGCGGATCATCAGAGGCCAGGATCACACCGGCCGATCCGATGGCCACGTCAGTGCCGGCACCGATCGCGATTCCGACGTCGGCTGCTGCCAAGGCGGGTGCATCGTTGACGCCGTCGCCGACCATGGCCACCTTGCGGCCCCCACCCTGCAGCTCGGCCACCTTCGCGGCCTTGTCAGCGGGGTGGACCCCGGCGAAGACTCGGTCGATGCCCAGTTCCGTGGCCACGGTTTGAGCCACCGCCTCGGCGTCACCGGTGATCATGACGACTTGTGCCCCGCGCGCGTGCAGAGCGTCGACGGCCTCGCGGGATTCCGGGCGGATCTCATCGGCCAACTTCAGCGCCCCGATGACGTCGCCGTCGGAGAGGACGTGGAGGATGATGGCGCCCTCCCCACGCCACTGCTCAGCGATCGGGGCCTCACTGACTCCGTGCTCACTGAGCAGATACGGCCCGCCCACGGCCACCTCGGCGCCGTTGACCTCGGCTGTGACGCCGACTGCCGGCGAGGACGAGAAGTTCGTCGCCGTGGGGATCTCGAGACCACGCTCCTCTGCGGCGCGGACGATGGCGCGGGCCAGCGGATGCTCGCTGTCCGCCTCGGCAGCTGCGGCGAGCGCGAGGATTTCGTCGTCCTTGTTGCTCGTCTCGCTGTTTGTGTCGACCGTTTCGACGGCGGTGACGGTCGGTTCGCCCTTGGTCAGGGTGCCGGTCTTGTCGAAGAGCACCGCATCGACAGTGCGCATCGTCTCGAGCGCCAGCCGGTCCTTGATGAGGACACCGGCGCGGGCCGCGCGTTCGGTCGCGATGGACACGACGAGCGGGATGGCCAGGCCCAGGGCGTGCGGGCAGGCGATGACGAGGACGGTGATCGTGCGGACGACGGCCGAGTCCGGCAGGCCCACCAGGGACCACACGAGCGCGGTGATGACGGCCGAGCCGAGGGCGAACCAGAACAGCCAGGCCGAGGCCTTATCGGCGATCCGCTGGGCGCGTGAGGTCGAGTTCTGCGCATCGGCGACGAGTTTCTGGATGCCTGCCAGAGCGGTGTCGTCGCCGATGGCAGTGATCTCGAGGCGCAGCCCGGAGTCGGTGGCGACGGTGCCGGCCACGACGGTGTCGCCGGTCGAGCGGCGAACAGTGGTCGATTCTCCCGTGACCATGGATTCGTCCATGCTGGCCGATCCGTCGATGACCCGACCGTCGGCGGGGACGGCTGCGCCGGGGCGAACGACGACGGTGTCGCCGAGTTCGAGCTCGGCCGGGTCGACCATCACAGTCTCTCCGTCGACGATCGTCTCCGCCTCGTCGGGCAGCAGAGCCGCCAGGCTGTCCAACGCCGAGGAAGTCTGTGCCAGCGACCGCATCTCGAGCCAGTGCCCGGCGAGCATGATAACTACGAGGAGTGCCAGCTCCCACCAGAAGTCGAGCTCGGCGTCGAGAACGCCGAGTGAGGACCCCCAGGAAGAGAGGAAGGCGACGGTGATGGCCAGGGCGATGAGGAGCATCATGCCCGGGTTGCGGTCCTTCAACTCGCTCAGACCGCCGGTCAGGAACGGCTTGCCGCCCCAGAAGTACATGACCGTACCGAGTATCGGCGAAAGCCACCGCAGCCAGCCGAGGATGCCAGCCTCCGGAACCTCGTAGCCGACGAGGTGGCCGAACATCGGGCTGAAGGCGATGACTGGGATCGCGAAGATGAGCATGACCCAGAAGAGGCGTCGGAACTGAGCGACATGGTCGCCATGGCCCGAGTGACCTGCGTGGCCGGAGTGGTCGCCGTGGGTCGCGTGGCCTCCGTGCTCCTCGTGCGCCTCGTGATTGAGATGAGCGTCGTGATTGAGATGAGCGTCGTGATTGAGATGAGCGTCGTGACTCATTCGCTCGTCCACTCCCGAGTGACCGGAGTGATTCTCGTGTTCATGCGGTGTTCCCATACCGTCACCGTATACCCCGCAAGGGTATATAACAACGGGCTTCGACCTAGCTCTGCAGTCCAACACGACGCGGAGATCCGGAGGGCGGTGCGACAGCCCGCTGTCCAGCGACTACCGCAATTGCGGGCGGTCACGGCCAACGGTCGGTAAATGGTGGTCGAAGAACGAGCTTGGGTCGACCACCGGTTACCGACCGTAGGCGGATCAACGAGCGGCGGGAGGCGGATCAACGGGGCGCGAATATTGATTCACCGGCGGGGCCCATCAGCCACTTGCGATCGTTTCGCTGTGTAAAGGCTCGGTCACTGTGGGCTCAGTCCTCGCCGGTCAGCGCCGATGACGAGTCTGCCGCAGTCTGAAATCCCACAGTGCTCGACGGTGACCAGGACGTATATCCATGCAAACTCGACTCCCCTATCGCAATCGCACTTCGACACATTTCAGGTGTGGATGACGGTGGACTATCCACAGGGCACCACTGGCTCCTGGACGCACTGGGCCCGCAGGCCCAATGTGGTCGGGTATGACGCATTGGCATTCTCAGCCCATCATCTTCCAGAACGCGCCGAGACCGTTCACCCGGAGCGATCTTGGGTCCAGACGCATCACTGCCCACGCACTCAAGACGAACTCCCGGTATGTGCGGGTCTTCACCAACGTCTGGATCGACCGAGACGATGACTCGGCGATGCCCACACCCTTATGGGCGGGAACCACTTGGTTGCGCGAGGCCACCAGATTGAGCGGATTTCGACTGTTGCGTTCGGACGTCGTCGGCACACTGTGGACGGCAGCTCGCCTCTACGGCCTGCCCGTTCCGAATCGGATCCGAGACTATGCGCTCCATATCGCTGGAGACGCCACATGCATCAGGATCAGCCGGCCCGGGGTGGTCCTTCATCGTCACCAGCGTCTGAACTACTACGACTTCTTCGATCTTCCGCTTCTCGCCGTACCCCATCTGCTGATCGAAGTCGCACCGTTCCTCGACATTTCTGAGCTCGTGCAGATCGGAGATGCTGCAGTCTCCACGCGCTTCAGCGGCCCGAGAACATCTGTCGAACAGCTTCGGGCCGAGCTGCTCTCGCGCAAGCAGGTGCGGAACCGGAGACTGCTCGAACACGCGATTTCACTCATCCGACCTGCAGTCGACTCACCCCGAGAGACATGGCTGCGACTGTGGATCATCAATCACGGATTTCCTGAGCCTCAAGTTCACCCGGAGGTCCACTCTCGCATCAAGAACATCGCCCTCCGCCCAGACCTCGGCTACCCCGACATCAAGCTGGCCATCGAGTACGAAGGCGACCACCACCGCACTTCACCGGAACAATTCGCCAAGGACATCGAACGACGACAACTCATGGAGGCAGAAGGATGGACGATTCTGCGAGTGTCGAAACGCACCGACATGGCCGCTTTCGGCAATCTCCTCAGCCAACACCTGAGCAGGTAGCGCCAAGGAGCCAACGGTCGGTAACTGGTGGTCGACCCAAGCACGTTCTTCGACCACCAGTTACCTACTGTTCGCGTGCAGCCGACGCAGCGGGCCGCGACCAAACCCGGGTGGACCGTTTCGGGGTCACAGGGCCGCCTCATCTCGCGAGCTGTACACGAGGTGCTTCACTGAGGAGTGAACGCGCGGTCCTGTACATTGCATAGTTGTACATCTATACGCAATACTTGCTCATGCTGTTCAACTTCGTGTCACACTCATCGGCCTCGCTGAGTGTCGACTCGGTTCAACCCCGACTCGCTGACTGTGTCGGCCTCACTGCGGAGGATCTTATGGATCTGCAACTCATTCTGGCGCTCATCGCCGGGATCGCGACGATCGTCGTCATCGTCTTGGCGACCCGCCTCGATGCCTTCATCGCACTTCTGGCGGCATCGGTCGTCACCGGCATCGTCGCCGGTCAGGACCTACTCTCGATCGTCGACGCCATCACCACCGGCTTCGGCAACACGCTGGCCAGCATCGGCATCGTCATCGGCCTGGGCGTGGGCATCGGCAAGATCCTCGAGGTCTCCGGCGCCGCGGACTCGCTGGCGCGTGCCTTCCTGCGTGCCTTCGGCAAGGGCCGCGAACCCTGGGCCATGGGCACCGTCGGTTCGCTGGTGTCCATCCCCGTCTTCTGCGACTCCGGCTACGTGATTATGAACCCGCTGGCCCGCTCGATCTCCCGCGTCAAGCGCGGCGGCTATGTCACCCTCGCACTGGCGCTGGGCTGCGGCATGACGCTGACCCACCACATGGTGCCGCCGACCCCAGGGCCACTGGCTGCCACGGGCATCCTCGGCGCCGACATCGGCTCCGTCATCCTCACCGGTGTCATCTTCACGGTCTTTCTCCTGCCGGTCGTCGTCATCTACGCGCGCTGGATCGGCCCGAAGCTCGAACCCGTCCTCAACGCTGCCGTCAAGCACGACGTGTACGGCTCGGTCACGGCCACCTCGGCGCAAGCACAGGGCGTCGAAGGCGGCGGCGAAAACGCTGGGCCCGGAAGCGTTTCCACCATCACTGGTGAAGACTCGGACAACTCCAGCGAAGCAGGCTCGGATGACGAGACGCCGACTGTCAACAACGAAACCGGCGCCACGAAGCACCCGGGAGCCTTCCTCGGGTTCCTCCCGCTCATCGTTCCGCTGCTGCTCATTGTCGGCAACACCGTGTCGACGGCGATCGACAAGAATGCCCAGGGCGAGCTCTCCGGCGATACCTACGAGCCCTCGGCCTGGGTCGCTCCGCTGGCGTTCCTCGGCAACCCCGTCATCGCACTCATGATCGGCCTCATCCTCGCCGTCTACACCCTGCTGCCCCGCGTGACCCCACGCAATAAAGTGCAGAACTGGCTGGCCGACGGGGCAGCCTCTGCGGGACTCATCCTCCTCATCACCGGTGCCGGTGGCGCCTTCGGCATGGTGCTCACCGAATCGGGAGTCGGCGACGCCCTGGCCGAGGCGATCGCCTCGATCAGCCTGCCCGCGTTCCTCGTCCCTTTCCTCATCGCTTCCCTCGTGCGCATCGCGCAGGGATCGGGCACGGTCGCAATGATCACCGCCGCCTCGGTCACCGCCCCACTCATCGCACCGCTGGGTCTGAGCCCGCTGGTCGCCGTGATGGCCTGCACCGCAGGGTCGATGGTCTTCTCCTACTTCAACGACTCGTACTTCTGGGTCGTCACCCGCTTCACCGGCCTCGACGGCATCAATGCCATCAAGGGCTGGTCGGGCATCACCACCGCCGTGTGGGCAGGTTCCATTCCGCTGCTGTTCGTGCTCGACTTGATCGTATGAGCCAGGACAGCCCCCGGATCCTCATCGTCGCCGACGACCTCACCGGCGGCAATGCCTGCGGTGCCCTCTTCGCCGAGGCGGGGCTGTCGACGATGACGATCACCGGCACCGGCGGTGGCGGCTCATCAAGCGGCACCGGTCTGCCTGACAGTGGTGACGGTGCAGCCCGCATCGCGGGTGCCCTCGATGACTATGACACCGTCGTCGTCAATGCGAACTCCCGGCACATGCAGCCTGGAGACGCTGCAGCCTTGACCGATGCTCTCCTCCGCAGTGCCGGCCCGGTTGACCTCGTGGCCTGCCGCATTGACACGACTCTGCGCGGCAACGTGGGACCCACCGCCGAGGCGGCTCTGCGCGCCCGCCAGGATCTGGCCTCCACAACGGGGTCGGGCCGAGTGATGGGGCTGTGCATTCCTGCCTTCCCCTCCTCGGGGCGGGTCACGGTGGGAGGCAGGCAGCTGCTGAACGGCAAGCTGCTCGAAGACACCGAGCTGCGCAACGACGTCCGCTCCCCCATGCGCACCTCCGTCGTCGCCGATATCCTGCGGGAGAACACCAAACTCAGGTGCCACACCGTGGAACTGTCCACGGTGCTTGCCGGCGCCGAGGCGATCCGCGCCGACGTGCTCAAGGCGCTTGCCGCGGGCACCGAGGTCATCGTGGCCGACGCGCTGACGAACGATCACATCGATCTCATCGCCCACGCCGTCGCCGACCTCAGCCAGGAAGAGAACCTGGAATGGGTGGCCATCGATCCTGGGCCGGGCAGCCTTGCTCTCGCTCGAGCGCTCCTGCCGAAACGAGAGCCCGGGGTCATCCTCGGCGTCTCGGGTTCTGCAACCGAGGTCACCCGCGCGCAGCTGGCCAAGCTCGATGAAGATCCCACGATCACTGTGCTGCAAGCGGCACTCGATGCGGACAATCTGCCCGATGTGCAGGCCACGGTCGAGCGGGTCCGGATGGCCGCCTCGGCGAGGGCGACCACCCGGGCGAGCGCATCGGCACAGACCGAACCAGTCAGGGCCATCATCGTCGCCACCGTCGTCGATGCCTCCGATCTGCTCGAACTCACCGACGAACAGTCCGAACTCATCCCCCGCAGGCTCGCCCAGATCACTGCCGAGGTGCTGGCCACGGCCACCCTCACCGGCCTCTACACCACCGGTGGAGATGTCACCGCGGCCGTGCTCGGTGAGCTGGGCGCGCTCGGCATGGAGATCCACACCGAGATTGTGCCCTTGGCCGTGGGCGGGAGCATCGTCGGCGGAAGCGCCGCCGGAGTGCCGATCGTCACGAAGGGCGGCCTCATCGGCGATGCGGGCACGGGAGTCCTGTGCCTGGACCACCT
The DNA here is from genome assembly GCF_900105045.1 of Brevibacterium picturae. GTDB lineage: Bacteria > Actinomycetota > Actinomycetes > Actinomycetales > Brevibacteriaceae > Brevibacterium > Brevibacterium picturae. The sequence goes on from NZ_LT629739.1 coordinate 463,924, forward strand.
CATGCAGACTGCAGGAATGGGCCGCGCATGAGCCCCCACAGTTTCGCGCATCGTCGCAATGTCGACGCGCGCACCACACCTGAGAACACAACGTTGAGGAGACTGACATGACCGCACCCGTACTCGCCATGACCGTGGGCGACCCGGTGGGCATCGGCCCCGAGATCACCGCGACGGTGCTCGCCGAATTCTCCGGCCGCGATGACCAGCACGGAGTCGCCGTGGCCGACCTGGCCGTGATGAAACGCGCCGTGGACGTCCTGGGACTCGACGTCGAACTGCGGGCGATCACCGACTGGTCGACACCATCGGCCGGTCAGGGCGTCATCGACGTCTTCGACATCGGTGTCCTCGGTGATGATCTTCCCGAATGGGGCGTCGTCGATGCCCGTGCCGGTCAGGCCGCCGTGACCGCGATCGAGATCGCCACGAAGGCCGCGATGAATCGTGAGATCGCCGGCATCGTCACCGGCCCCATCAACAAGGAAGCCGTGTGGAAATCCGGGTCGAAGCACCTGGGCCACACGGAGATGCTGGGCGAGCTCACCGGCGTGACCAAACAGGACACGATGTTCGTCGTCGAGAACACGAAGGTGCCCGAGCACAAGCTCCAGGTCTTCTTCGCCACCCGCCACATGTCCCTGCGGAAGGCCATCGACGCACTGACCGTCGACACCCAGGTCGACTCGATCGAACGCGCCCACCGTGCCCTGCAGCTCTACGGCGTGGCCTCACCAAGGTTGGCCGTCGCCGCGCTCAACCCGCATGGTGGCGAAAATGGTGCCTTCGGTGACGAAGAGATCGAGATCCTGCGACCCGCCGTCGAGCGCGTCGTCGACTCCGGTCTCGAGGTCGCCGGTCCGATCCCAGCGGACTCGGTCTTTCACCAGGGTCTGTCGGGCCGCTTCGACGGGATCCTCTCCCAGTATCACGATCAGGGCCACATCGCTTCGAAGACCTTCGACTTCGACGGCACGATCTCTGTCACCGTCGGGCTGCCGATCCTGCGCACCTCGGTCGATCACGGCACGGCCTTCGACATCGCAGGCCAGGGCATCGCCGATGCCGGGACGATGCGCTCGGCCTACACCGCTGCCATCGGCTACGCTCCGTTCGTCGACGGCATCCGCGCCGAGTACCTGCCGAAGTAACCAGCACCTGCCGAAGTAGGAGTCTCATCATGGCGATCCGCACGGGCACACAGAAGCGCCGCGAGGACATCCTGTCACTGCTCAAGACCGGTTCGTGGACCATCGCCCGTCTGGCCGCCGAGCTGGACACCTCAGAGTCGACGATCCGCCGGGACCTGCGTGAGATGTCCGAGACCGGTGAGGTCATCCGCACGATCGGCGGGGCCACCGCCGCCGGCTACATCGAGCCTCCGCTGGGACAGCGGATGGAAGCCAACGCCGAGGCCAAGGATGCGATTGCCGCGGCCGCGATGGACTACCTCGACGAGGGGAACGTTCGCATGGTCTTCCTCGATGCCGGTTCGACGACGGTGCGGGTGGCCCAGCGCATCCGCGATCGTTCCGATCTCACCATCATTACGCGCGGGCTCGAGATTGCCTTGGCTCTTGCCCACCCCATGGGTCCGAAGGTCATCATGGTCGGCGGTGAGGTCTCGACGATGTCGCATGGGACGACGGGAGCGCTGAGCGATCATGCGCTCGGCCGGCTCCACGTCGATGTCGCCTTCCTCGGTGCCGATGCGGTCGATCCTGCCCAGGGCCTCGGCGAACCGACCCTCGACGAGGCACGGACGAAGGAGCTCATCGCCGACCGTGCCAGACGCGTCGTGGTGCTCGCGGACAGTTCGAAGGCCGGACGCGATGTGGCTGCGTGGGCGCCTCTGCCCGAGGGGTGGATCTGGATCAACGAGCGTGGGGCGCACAGCCAGGGTCGAGGGTGAGTATCCTCGCGAAGTCCGCACCCTCCATCACTCCATGGTCAGTCTTACTCCATGGTCAGCACCAGTTTGCCTGTCGTCGTGTTCGTCTCACCTGCTTCATGCGCCTTGGCCGCATCTGACAGCGGGAACGTGTCTGCGATCGTCGCCCGCAGCTGTCCGCTCTCCACGAGGGCAGCGATCTCGAGCATGCCCGCCTGATCGACCTCGACGAGGATGGTCTCGGCCCGAACTCCCAGAGCCTCGGCCTCCTCGAAGAGTCCTTTAGTCGGGACAGGAACCGTCGACACCATGATTCCACCTGGTTTGAGAGTCCGGAGGGAGCGCAGCTGGTAGTCGCCGCCGATGGTGTCAAAGGCGATGTCGATGTCGCGAGCAGCCTCGGCGAAGTCCTTCTCGCGATAGTCGATCATCTCGTCTGCACCCAGCCCGCGGACGAAATCATGCTTCGGTGCACTTGCCGTTCCGATGACATAGGCGCCTCGCGTCTTGGCGATTTGCACGGCCATGTGCCCCACTCCGCCAGCCGCGGCGTGGATGAGAACACGGTCACCGGGGGCGATCTTCGCGGTGTCGACCAGGGACTGCCACGCGGTCAACGCCACAAGTGGAATGGCTCCGGCCTGCACGTGGTCGACAGTGCCTGGCTTCGGCACGAAGGCTCGTGTCGGACCCACAGCGTATTCGGCGTGCGCGCCGACGCCGAAGGGATAGGGCAACATCCCGAATACTTCGTCGCCTGGCTTGAACAGGGTCACGCCGACGCCCACCTGTTCGACCACCCCGGAGACGTCCCAGCCGAGGACGAAGGGCGGATCGGGGAGGAAACGGGGGCCGCTGCGGTGCTTCCAATCCGTGGGGTTCACGCCCGATGCCTTCACCTTGATGAGGAGTTGGCTCGGCCCCGGCTTCGGCTTGGGCAGCTCCACCTCGTGGAGGACCTCGGGGCCGCCGAACTCGGTCTGGTGCATGGCCTTCATCGTCGCTGCGTCTGCGTGGGCACTGCTGTTCTCTTCGTTCATGTCCTCATCATGTCGGATGCCGACAATCGACACCAGTGGGTCGGGATACTCAGGCCCCTTCCGGTGCGAGCACAATGTCGAAGCGGGTGCGTGACCAGGTCTGGCCCTCCAGGTCACGGCCGTCGGGTTTGGGAGCATCCGCTGGCTGCTGTTCGAAGTTCTTGATGAGTGACTCCTTGACTCCGAAGACGGTGTCGGAGGTTAGCAGCTCATCGCCCTCGACGAAGATGTGAGTGACCAGAGTGCGCATCCGAGGTGCTGTGACCATGAAGTGCAGGTGGCTTGCCCGCATCGGCGAGCGTCCGACGGCTTTGAGCATCTGGCCGACCGGTCCGTCGTCTGGGATCGGGTAGGGCGTCGGGGTCAGGCCCCAGAAGCGGAATGATCCGTCATCCTCGGCGAACAGGTGTGCCCGCCCATAGACCCGGTCGTCCTCGTGCTGGACGTCGTAGAGTCCTTCCTCGTCGGCTTCCCACACCTCGATGCGGGCACCGGGAATCGGGTTGTCGTCGGTGTCGCGGACGACGCCTTCGACCCAGCAGGGCTGCCCGGTCCCTCCCCCGGCGATGTCACCCCCGTTGTCGATCAACGGCGCATCGTCGACGAAGAAGGGACCGAAGACCGTCGCCTCGGTGGCGTTCTTGTACGGCTGATTGCTGACGTTGATCGTCTGCATGGAGGCGCCGAGGACGTCGGAGAGGAGGATGAACTCCTGCCTCTGGTCGTCGGTGATGTCACCGACCTTGGTCAGGAACTCGATTGCGGCGTTCCATTCGGCCTCGGTCAGACGCACGTCTCTGATGAAGCCGTGCAGGTGTCGGACAAGGGACGTCAGAAGCTCTTTGAGACGTTCGTCGGTGGCCTGAGCGAATGAGGCCGTCACCGTGTCGATGAGCCGTACCTCCACCTCGGCCGGGGTGAGTCCATGGCCTTCGTTGGCTGCTGTGGTGTCGTTGCTGTTCGTCATGATGTGTCCTCCCGTGGTGCTTCGAATCAGGGGTTCGTGGTCAGTTGAGGGCGGCGGGGTCGCTGCCGTTCAGCGCTGCGGTGAGCAGGGCGGTCAGCCCTTCAGCGGTGACATCACGCGGGTTGTTCGCCGGAATCGCCGGCAGTGACAGTTCCACCGCTTGGGCGATGTCGTCGGATGTGAAGCCGAGGTCGGCCAGTGCTGTCGGCGCGCCGACGGCGCTGCGCAGCCTCTGCAGCCCGTCGAGGGCGGTCAGTGCCCCGAAGGCTCCAGCCATGCGCTGTTCCGCGTCCCCGGCAGCCGGAGCATTGTAGGCGAGGACGTAGGGCAGGATCGTGGCGTGCGTCTGCGCGTGCGGCAGGTTGAAGGTTCCGCCGAGCACATGGGCGATCTTGTGATGCATTCCCGACCCCGCCGAGGCGAACGCCACCGCAGCGAGATAGGCCCCGTAGAGGGTGCGTTCGAGTCCGTCCAGGTCCGTCGAATCCGCACGCATTGACGGCAATCCCTCGTTCAGCGCCCGGATGCCTTCGACGGCGAGCGCCTGGTTGATCGGGTCGACCCGTGGACCCCAGAGCGAATCGATGCAGTGTGCGAGCGCATTGAGTCCCGAGGCCACCGCGAGGCCCCCGGGCAGGTCACGGATGAGTTCGGCATCGTAGACGACCGTTGTCGGCAAGACCGTGTCGTCGATGCCGGTCCTTTTGCGGGCGTTCTCTGTCCGGCCCCACACATTCGTCGCCTCTGAACCGGAGAACGTGGTCGGCACGGCGATGATCGGGACCCTCGTCTCCAGTGCCACCGCCTTGCCCAGCCCTGTTGCTGAGCCACCGCCGACGGTGACGACGAGATCGATGTCCTTGTCACGGGCTGCGGCAACGGCCCGATCGGCCACCTCGGCGGGCACGTGCATGACGACTTCCCGGTGCCAGAGCGCCACGGTGAAGTGATCGTCAAAGTCTGCAACCTTCTCACTCGCGGAATCGGATGCGATGACCATGACGTGCTTCGCGTCGAGGCGGTCGATCTCCGCGGCGATCTTCTTCGCCGCTGCTCCTGTACCGAAGATGACCCGTTGGCCCAAGGTGGTGTGTTCGAAGTCCATTGTCATGAGCGAGCTCCCTCTTTATCGTGGGATGGTGCGTGTGCCGGGTGGCTATCCTCGCTCGGCGCCCGACCGACGGTGAGGCCCGAGTCGCGGCCCAGGACCGACGACAGTGCGTTCCTCAGCTCCGCCGCCGGATTCTCCGGCAGGGTCTGGATCCTCCAGGCAATGTGCTTGTCGGGACGCACGAGTATGGCCCCATCCTCGGCGATGCCGCGGACTCGATCCCAATCGAAGTAGAGGTCGGTGGTGTCCCGGTCGGGTCCGATCACGACCGTGTCGATGCCGACGCCGAGGTGGTCGCTGACTTCGCGAGCCGCATCCTCCCATGCCGATCCGGTCGTGCCGGTGAACACGGTGAACCGTGAGTAGTCGGCGAGGTCGTGGGTCGAGTGTTTGTCGCGCGAGTCCCCCACCCAGACATGGGGCAGCCGGACTCCGGGGTCGGTGGACGCCTCGTAGTAGAGCTCAGGGTCCCGCGGGTTCGGGGTCGGGCCCCGTTCGTCGCTGACGACGGCGGTCGATGCGTAGCGTTGGCCGAGTTCGACGCCGTGAGCGTTGAACTCGTAGTTCTTCAGCTCCATGGCTTCCCTGACCTTCGTGCGTTTCCTCGCTCCTTCGACCGAATTGTCCTTCCGGGAAGCGATGGCGGCATGCATCTCGTCCTCGGATTGGCCCGGCTCGAGTCCGAGTGCCTCGAAGAGTTTGCCGAATTCGCGGCCGGACTGGTTGGCGCGGGTGACGATCTGCTTGGCCACCGGTGCTCGTTCGACGCTGTAGGTCTCAAGCAGCGAATCATCTGCCTGACCGTAGACGACGGCTGCGATCTTCCACGCCAGGTTGTAGGAGTCCTGGATCGAGGTGTTCGATCCCAGGCCGTTCGACGGCGGATGCTTGTGCACGGCGTCACCGGCACAGAAGACACGGCCGGACTGCAGGTGGGTCGCATACTGTTCGTTGTTGCCCCAAAGAGAGGTGCCGGTGATCTCCGCGTCGAGGTCGGGCACACCGATGAGGTTGCGCACCACCTGCAGCGCATCGGCTTCGGTCACCTCCGGGGGACCTTGGCTGATGTCGAATCCCCAGACGATGAGCCATTCGTCCCAGGGCCGGATCATGCGGACGAGTCCGGCTCCGATGCCGCCGATGTTCGATCCCGGCTGAACGACCCAGTAGAGGACGGAGGGACGGTGCCCGACCAGTTTCGCGAGGTCAGCCTTGAACGTGATGTTCATCGAGCCTGCGATGTCCATCTCACCCTCGAGCGGCAGATCGATGTCCGAGGCAACCTTCGATCGTGCCCCGTCGGCTCCGATGAGGAATTTGGTGCGGATGGTGTATTCGCTGCCGGTGAGCCGATTGAACACGCGAACATCGACACCGTCGGCGTCCTGGACGTGGGAGAGGTATTCGGTGGAGAACTGCGTCTGCGTCCCGCGCATCGTCGCATTCTTGACGAGGATGGGCTCGAGGTAGGTCTGCGGGATGTCGCAGTTGAGCGAGGGTGAGGCGAGTTCGTAGTCGGCGTGCCTGGCTGGATGATTGCCCCAGGTGAGGATCCGACCGATCTCATCACCGGCGATGGAGGTGCAGAAGACGGTGTCGCCGATCATGTGATGCGGGGTCGCCTCGGCCAACACCTGGTCTTCGATCTCGACATCGCGGAAGATCTCCATCGTGCGCTGGTTCGTGATGTGCGCACGTGGTGTGTTCGCCGTCCACCGATACTTCGTGATCATGATGTTGTCCACCCCGAGGGTGGAGAGGAAGAGTGCGGCCGATGCTCCGGCCGGGCCCGATCCGACGATGAGGACGTCGGTGTCGACGACCTGGGAGTCGGGAGTGCGGGTCTCTGCGACCCCGTCGTTGAAGATAACCATGATGATGCTCCTTGCCCGTTGCTGCGGTGAAACATGGCGTTGATCCAACAGCCTGGCACCCATGCGGCCCGGGAGCACGAGCTCGCAGCGAACCTGGCCGAAATCGTCAAAAACGTGAGTGAGCACACGTCGGCGCCTGACGCAGTTACCATTGTGGGCATGGTCAGCGGAGGTGGGACGACGGCGAGCGCAGTGGTCGGTTCACGTTCGCTGGTCACTCCCGAACAGACCTGGTTCTCCACTGATTCCGTGCCGCCGGGCCGTCGGGTCACCGAGTGGGAGACTCACCATGCCAGCATGCTCGTTGGGCTGAGAACGCGACTGGGCACAGGCACCCAGCTGCGCGCACAGACCGCAACTCTGCGACTGCCCCGCGTTCGGGTCGCAAAGGTCAACGGCAGCCCGCACTCTGTGCAGAGGACAGCGGACGACGTCGCCGCCCACCCGGTATCGGGCGTCGTCGTCTACATTCCGCTGCAGGGTATGAACGAGTTCAGACACCGCACCGGTTCGCTCACCGTCGGGCCCGGACGCGGTCTCATCTGCGACGGTGACACCGCGTTCTCCCGCACCTTCCCGCAGGGAGTCAGCGAACTGGTCGTCCAGATCCCCCGCGAGACGCTGGCCCAGCTCACCGACTCAGACTCCGTGCGACGGCCGATGCCACTCGACCTTGACCCCAACGACTCGCTCAATCCCGCAGCTCGTGAACTCACACAGCTGGCTGCCGGGGCCCTGGATCGCGGGCTGCGTCAGGGGCAGAGACTCGAGACTCGCCTGCTTGACCTACTCTCCGGGGTGCTCTCGCGACCGCTGGCCAATACCGGACCGATGCAAGAGGCGATGGCTGTGATCGCCGAGTCGCACTGCGATCCGGGACTCAACGCCTCTCGCCTCGCCCAGTTCCTCGGCGTGTCCGAACGCCAACTCTCCCGACTGTTCTCCGCCACTGGTCGCAGCGTCCCACAGACCATCAGCGATGCCCGCCTGGCCACGGCTCGCCGCATGCTTGCCGACCCATCGCGGGCTAACGCCCCGATGGTCGAAATCGCCTCCACTTGCGGGTTCGGTTCGCAGGCCCAGCTCTCGCGCGGCTATCGCCGACGCTTCGGAATCGGACCGCTGCGTCACCGAAAACAGCTGCTGGAGGAATCGGGGCAGCTGCTGCAGGCAGGGGGCTCGTCGTACTGTCAGCGCCTGTAGTGGGTTAGTCTCGAGCCATGGTCACGTTGATTCCGCAGCAGCCTGATTTCAATGGTTCCACCGCCGAGGCGAGCGTGTGGAAGGCTCTGTGCGAGCAGCTTCCCGAGGATGCGACGATGGTTCACGGCCAACGTCTGACCGGCGACGACAAGGACGTCGAGATCGACATTCTGCTGCTCTGGCCCGGTTTCGGCATCGCCGTCGTCGAGGTCAAGGGCGGTCGAGTCGGCGTCGAGGACGGTACCTGGATCACTCAGGACTCTCAGGGTCATCGAAACAGACTCAAGGTCTCCCCTCTTGAACAGGCGATGGTCGCCAAACACACCCTCGTGGACTATCTGCATTCGCGAGTCTCAACGTTGCCGGGACCCATCAGCCATCTTGCGGTGCTGCCCTACACGCAGCTGCCCCAGGACTGGGATCAGCCGGACGCACCCCGACGCCAGCTCGTCGACTCCACGCAGCTCGACTCGATCGCCGGTGCCATCTCCGCCCAGCTGAGATACGACTTCACCCCTGAGCGCGACAGCATCTCAACTCCACACGAATTCGTCCTCAAGAACCTGCGTCGGACGAACCAAGCCGTGGAGAACGTCAGCCTCAGGGCCACGGAGATCTCCGATCGGGCCGATGAGCTCAGTCGGGAACAGGCGAAGCTCATCAGCATTCTGCGGCATCAGAATCGGGCCGAGATCAGCGGCGGTGCCGGAACCGGGAAGACCTACCTGGCTCTGCTCAAAGCCCAGTCGCTGACTCGCGAGGGCAAACGAGTCGCCCTCATGTGCTATTCCCGTGGCCTGGGCCGGTTCCTTCAGCTCTTCACCGCGCAGTGGCCTGAGGAAGGTCGCCCCGCCTACGTGGGCCTGTTCCATGATCTGCCGATCTCGTGGGGAGCCGCCCCTGGCAGTGATGACGATTCCGAGTACTGGGAGCACCGCCTGCCGCGGCAGCTCAAAGACCTCGCCGATGAGCGTCCGCGGAACAATCTCTTCGACGCGATCGTCATCGACGAGGGACAGGACTTCAGCCTCCTGTGGTGGGAAGCTGTCCAGTCGTGCCTGCGCAGCCAGGTCGAGGGCACCCTCTATGTGTTCACGGATGAGAGACAGCGGATCTTCGGCCGCGATGGCGAGTCACCGATCACGATGAACCCGATCCAGCTCGATGAGAACCTGCGCAACTCCGAACAGATCGTGGCCGGCTTCGCCGATCTCGCCCTCGACCCGCCGATTCCCCGCAATGGTCCCGGTGAGGAGATCGAGTGGAGCGAGGTCGAGATCGATGACGCCCTCGCCGAGGCGGATTCCCAGGTGGAGTCACTCATGGACGCCGGGTGGAACCCCGGTGACATCGCTCTGCTGACGACAGGCAGTCGACACCCCGTTCAGCGCGAAATCGTCGAGAACGAAGGCCCGTCAGCCTATTGGGATCAGTTCTTCGCCGCCGAGGACGTTTTCTACGGCCACGTTCTCGGGTTCAAGGGCCTCGAGCGTCCCGTCGTGGTGCTGTGCATCAACGGCTTCCGCGACGTAGAACGGGCCGTGGACATGCTCTACGTCGGACTGTCGAGGGCGACGACCAAGCTCGTGGTCGTCGGCGACCTCAGCGTGTTCGACCGGATCTACGAGACCTGAGGCTCACTCCTCAACCGCTCACCCAGCAAGCTCCGCCGGATCGGGCAGCCTGCGTTTGACCAGCTTTCCCGTCGGGGTCCGCGGGACCTCGGGGACGAAGTGGAACTCCCGCGGGATCTTGAACCTGGCCAGCCTCTTCCCCAGCCAGCTGCGGATCTCCTCCGCTTCGCCTTCCGGTCCGATGCCCTCTGCCAGCTGCACGTAGGCAACGGGCACCTGTCCCAGCTCTTCGTCAGGTCTGCCCACAACGGCCACGTCTGCGATCGTCTCCCGCAGGACCAGCTCGTTCTCGATCTCCTGCGGGTAGATGTTGACTCCCCCAGCGATGATGAGGCCCGTAGTGCGTTCGGCGATGAAGAGATACCGGTCTTCGTCGAGGTAGCCCATGTCCCCGATCGTCGCCCAGCTGTCGGGATGATCGGGATGCCTCGAGTTCCTGGTCTTCGCGTCGTCCTTGTAGTACTCAAAGATCCGCCGTTCGGATTCGAAGTAGATGACTCCGATCTCGCCGGCCGGCAGCTCCTCTCCGTCTGGCCCGCAGATATGGACGATGCCTTTGGGCCCTTCGCGACCGACAGAGCCGGGTTTGGCCAGTGCCTGCTCGCTATTGATGACGGTCAGACCGATGCCCTCGGTCGCACCGTAGTATTCTTCGATGACCGGACCCCACCAGTCGATCATGGCTCGTTTGACCTCGGGCGGGCAGGGTGCGGCAGCATGGATGGCCACCTCAAGACTGCTGAGGTCATAGGAGTGCCGCACCTCCTCAGGCAGCTTGAGCATCCTGATGAACATCGTCGGCACCCACTGGGAATGCGTGGCCCCGTGCTTCTCGATCATCGCCAGGGAGTGCTCGGCGTCGAAGCCGGACATGACGACGGCCGTCCCGCCCTGTGCGTGAGTCGTCATCACGAATCGCAGCGGGGCGGCGTGGTAGAGCGGTGCCGGTGAGAGGTAGACCGTGTCGTCGTCGAAGCCGTAGAGGTCGGTGAACATCCGGATCAGGGGAACCGCTTCGTCCTCGATGCGCAGGTCGGTGGGGCCGGGGAGGATCCCCTTCGGCCGTCCGGTCGTGCCCGAGGAATAGAGCATATCGTCACCGCGCGGTTCGACTTCAGGTTTTCTCGCCGAGGCGGCCGCGAGCACCGCTTCATACTCGTCCCAGCCGGCGAAGACTCCCCCATTGCCACCATCGGGTGCGACGTCGATGCGGATTCGGTTCTCGACCTGCTGGCACTGATCGGCCACCTCGGCGGCCTTGTCCAGGCGCGTCGAGAGGAGGAATATCTTGGCGTCGCAGTCGTCGACGATATAGGCCGATTCCGCCGCGGTCAGGTGTGAGTTGACCACAGTGATGATCCCACCGGTGCGCAACGCGGCCCACAGTGCTTCGACGATTTCGAACCGGTTCTCGGCCATGACGGCGATGTGGTCGCCCTTGACCAGCCCCGCGGCCCGCATGTGGTTGGCCAGCCGCAACGATCGGTCCTCGAGTTGGCCGTAGGTGAGCACAGCCTCGGTGTCGGCCATGATGACGGCTGGCTTCTCGGGGTTCTCGGCTGCCCATTTTCCTGGATACATGTCACTTCCCTGTGATCGTCGGCGTCAAGAGTGTTCGTGCGACCCGCTGCCACGTGTCGATCATCGGCTCGGTTCTGGGGTCGAGGTGGGAGAAGGTGTAGGTCACGGCCATCCCGCGCATGCCGGAGAAGACCACATTGAACATGGTCTCGTACTGCTCAGTCGACGAGATGACCGGCCCGAACAGCTCCCGGGCGTTGTCTCTGACTCGTTCGAGCACCCTCTTCTCGTGGATCCGCACCTTCTCCGCCAGCAATTCGTCGGTGCGGGACGCACCCCAGAGTTCGAGCGCGGTGAAGAAGCTCGAATGCATGAGACCCGCCCACAGCGTCATCACCGCCCAATCGGAACGCGGACCGACCTCGGCGGCGGGAGGTCGCTTGCGTGCAAGGTCCCGGCTGAGTTCATCGGACCGATCCTCCAGATGTCGGTCGAGGCGCTGATCGCCGAGGCGGGTCACCGCTGCCGTGAGCAGTTCCCTCTTCGACGGGAAATGGTGGAGCAGTCTGCCTCGGGTCACTCCGGCCATGGCCTGGACCTTCGTCGTCGTAGTGGCCGCGTAGCCTTCGGCGAGGAGGCACTCGATCGTCGCATCGAGGATGAGCTCCCGCGACCGCGCGGTCCGATCAGCCTGAACCATGCGGTCAGCTGCTGCTATCTCGGTCATTTGGGCCCCATGCGGATCGCTCCGTCGAGCCGGATGACCTCCCCGTTGAGCATCGGGTTGGACACGATGTGCTCGGCAAGCGAGGCGTATTCCTCCGGCTCGCCCAGGCGGGAGGGATGGGGAACCTGTTCGCCGAGGCTGGCCAGAGTCTCCTCGGAGGCTCCCTGCATGAGCGGTGTCGTGAAGGTGCCGGGGGCGATGGTCATGACTCGGATCTTGGTGCTGGCCAGGTCGCGGGCCACCGGCAGAGTCAGTCCGACGATGCCTCCCTTCGACGCCGAATAGGCGGCCTGGCCGATCTGTCCGTCGAAGGCGGCCACCGAGGCGGTGTTGATGATGACGCCACGTTCTTCGCCGATCTCATCGAAGGACTGCATCGCCTCGGCGCCGAGGCGCAGAACATTGAAAGTGCCGATGAGGTTGATGTGGATGACTCTGGTGAAGGCATCGAGCGGGAATGGACCCTTGCGGCCGGAGACCCGGGCCGATCCTCCGATGCCGGCACAGTTGACAACGACTCGCAGCGGCCCCATGGCCACGGCCGCCTCGATCGCCGCGGCCACCTGCTCTTCGCTGGTAACATCGGCGGGAACGAACCGGACATCCTCGCCGAAGCGGTCCGCCACCTCCTCGCCGGCAGAGCCCGGCAGGTCGACGATGACCACCTTTGCTCCGGCCGCCAGCAGTCGTTCTGCCGTGGCCAGGCCCAGACCCGAGGCTCCCCCGGTGACGAGGGCGACCTGATTGCGAATGTCCATTTGATGACTCCTCTTCACTCTGCGGCCGACGTCGAAAACTTACGGTCTGTCTTGACTGTTTCTTGGCTTCGTGAAAATCTTAACGCACGATCAGTTACCTGGGTCACAATTTCTGCAAGAGATTTCAACACCGCCGACAACCGACTTCACCACCACCGGAGACGTCACCCGAGGAGCACAGATGAACGACGCAGTCATCGTCGCCGCACGGCGCACACCCACAGGCAAACGCAATGGAGCACTCTCCGGCATTCACCCAGCCGACCTGGGCGCCACCACAGTCGAAGACCTGGTTGCGCAGACCGGCATCGATCCGCACGTCATCGACGACGTCATCTTCGGCTGCGTATCCCAGGCAGGAGAGCAGACCGGCGATATTGCTCGCACAGTGGCGCTTTCGGCGGGCCTGCCCGAAACCGTCGCCGGAGTCTCGGTCGATCGTCAGTGCGGCTCGTCTCAGCAGGCGGTCCATTTCGCCGCGGCCGGCCTCATCGCCGGCCAGTACGATGTCGTCATCGCCGGTGGTGTCGAATCGATGTCCCGTGTGCCCATGGGCTCAGCGGCCGCAGGCGAGTCGCCGTTCGGGCAGAAGTTCAATGATCGCTATAACGGCGTCAAACCCAATCAGGGCATCGGTGCGGAGATGATCGCCGAGCAGTGGAAGCTGGGCCGCACTCAACTCGACGAGTTCGCCGTCAGGTCCCACGAACTGGCAGCCGCAGCCACGGATGCCGGCCGCTTCGACTCACAGATCCTCCCGGTGCCCACCGATGGCGGGGAGATCACCGCCGATGAGGGCATTCGCCGCGGTTCCACGACTGGGAAGCTCGCCGGGCTCGACACCGTGTTCAAGCAGGACGGAGTCATCACCGCAGGCAATGCCTCGCAGATCTCCGACGGCTCTGCTGCGCTGCTGATGATGACCTCGGCCAGGGCGAAGGAACTGGGCCTGTCCCCCATCGCGAGGGTGCACTCCGCCGTGCTCGCCGGTGCCGACCCCGTCATCATGCTCACCGCTCCGATCCCCGCCACAGCCAAGGTGTTGAAGAAGTCGGGACTTTCGGTCGATGACATCGGGGTCTTCGAGATCAACGAGGCCTTCGCCCCGGTCCCTCTTGCCTGGCTGGCCGAGACCGGTGCCGACATCGACCGCCTCAACCCCAACGGCGGCGCCATCGCTCTGGGCCACCCCCTCGGCGGTTCCGGTGCCCGTCTGATGACGACGATGATCCACCACATGCAGGATCAGGGAATCCGCTACGGCCTGCAGTCGATGTGCGAAGGCGGCGGTCAGGCCAACGCCACCATCCTCGAACTGCTGTGACCTGCCCAGCACCTTCTGAACCGACGAGAGACTGAAACAGACCGGAAGAGGACACCACCAGTGAAGAGAAACCTGTACAACGATGACCACGAGGCCTTCCGCGGCACCGTCGCCACCTTCCTCGACCGCGAGGTCATGCCGAACCTGGAACAGTGGGAGGCCGATCATCTCGTCGATCGGTCGATGTGGAAGAAGGCCGCCGAGGCGGGCATCATCGGCACGTCCATCCCCGAGGAATTCGGCGGCGGCGGAGTCACGGACTTCCGGTTCGAGATGGTCCGCAGCGAAGAGATCGCACACCGAGGCGCGAGCGGAGCCACGGGCGGGTGGGGTGTCTCCGACGGCATCGTCCCCGGCTACCTCATGGCGCTGGGCTCGCAGGCCCAGAAGGAGAAGTACCTGAGTGGCCTGGCAGCCGGTGACCAGATCGGTGCGATCGCCATGACTGAACCGAACGCCGGGTCCGATCTGCAGGCGATCACGACGAAGGCCGTACGCGACGGTGATGACTGGGTGATCAACGGGGCCAAGACCTTCATCACCAACGGCTGCAACTGTGACTTCGTCATCGTCGTCGCCCGCACCAACCTCGATGCCAAGCCATCCCAAGGCACCTCCCTGTTCATCGTCGAGGACGGCACACCCGGATTCGAACGCGGACGCAAGCTCAAGAAACTCGGCATGGATGCGCAGGACACTTCCGAATTGTCCTTCTCCGACGTCCGCGTGCCCGCTGACGCCCTCCTCGGCGAACTCGACATGGGCTTCATCCACCTCATGGTCAATCTGCCCAGAGAGCGACTCATCATCGGCTCTGGGACACTGGCCGGCGCACGAGCGGCACTGACATGGACCAGCGAATACGTCTTCGACCGGCCCGCCTTCGGCCAGACGATCGGCGACTTCCAGAACACACGATTCGAACTCGCCGAACTCGAAACCCGCGTCGATGCACTCGAGGCCTTCGTCGACCGCTGCGCCTTGGCGCTCAATGCCGAAGAACTCACCGCTGTCGACGCCGCGAAGGCGAAGTACCTGGGCTCGGATCTCGAGATCGAGGTGATCAACCGCTGTCTCCAGCTCTTCGGCGGATACGGTTACATGCTCGAATACCCGATCGCCCGTGCGTTCAAGGACACCCGGATCCAGGCCATCTTCGGCGGAGCCAACGAGGTGATGAAGGAACTCATCGGCCGCGACATCGCCAAGCGCCACAAGAAGCGGTAGCCACCGCCTCGGTGGGCCTACTCCCCCTTGAGCTCGAGCAGCACCTTGCCCCGCACGCTGCGGGAGTCCAATTCGCCGATGGCCTTCGCCGCCTCGTCGAGAGGGTGAGTGGCATGGATCGCAGGGTTGAGCTTGCCCGCCGCGACATACTCAGCAACTGCGCCCCACTGCTCGGCGATGTAGTCGGGCCGCTCGCGGGTCGCGGCTCCCCAGGCCACACCGTCGACGGAGATGTTCTTCAGCAGCAGGCGATTGACCTTGACCGAGGGGATCTCACCGGCGGTGAATCCGAGGACGAGGAGACGACCGTAGGGGGCCAGGACACGAGTCGAGTCCGTGAAGCGATCTCCCCCGACCGGGTCGAAGACATAGTCGACGCCGTTCGGGTAGAGTTCCTTGGCAGCATCCTTGAACCCCTCGGCCAAGACCACGTGTGTGGCACCGAGATCGCGCACGGTCTGGGCTTTGGCCTCGGTCGAGACCACGCCGATGACTTCGAGGCCCATGGCCAGGGCCATCTGCACGGTGGCCGATCCCAGCCCGCCTGCGGCACCGTGGACGAGGATGGACTGTCCTGCCTGCGCCTGTGCTCGCAGGCGCAGAGCGAAGTCCGCGGTGAGCACGTTCATCGGCATGCCGGCCGCGTGGGCCAGGCTGACGCCATCGGGCACGGGCACCGTCTGCTCGTCGGCGGCGACCATGAATTCGGCGAAGGTTCCCTTGCCGGGGATCGCGGCGACGCGGTCGCCGGCGGAGAATCGTGAACCGTCACCGGCTTCAACGACGACGCCGGCGGCTTCGGAGCCGAGGACGAAGGGCAGTTCATGCTTGGTCTGGTACATGCCCCGGGTCTGGAGCAGCTCGGGGAACGTGACTCCCGCATAGGCAACCTCGATGAGGACCTCGCCCGAGCCGGGACTCGGACGATCCACCTCGGCGATCTCCACATCGTCCGGACCGGTCAATGCGGCAACGCGAATGGCTCTCATGATTTCCTCACTTCTGGTGAAAGGGATGTGGCTGATGACAACTGATTGCTTGGCGAAAGTGCGTGGGATGACCCATTCATCACTATCACATTCGGCCGTGACGAGCATCACGATTTCAGCTTGACTCTCACGCCCGGTTTGAATACTGTAAACGAAACTGAACGATTGTTCACTCGGGAGGGTCGACGTTGACCACAGCACCTGCAGGATTCGATGCCAGAACCATCGGACGATGGATCTCGGACAGATTCGGGGTCACGGACTTCGATGTCGAAGTCATGTCCATCGGACGGTCCAACCTCACCTTCATCATCACCGTCGACGGACTGCCGCGCTGGGTGATGAGGCGCCCGCCGCTCGGCCACTCCGGGGGAAGCGCCCACAACGTCGCACGCGAAGGCCGGATCATGGCCGCGCTGGGCGAGAGCACCGTGCCGGTGCCCCACATCGTCGACATCGTCGACGACCCCGAGGTCCTCGATGTGCCTTTCGTGTTCATGGACCACTGCCCCGGCTTCGCGATCAATGAGCCCGCCGACTGGGCACGCATCCCCACCGGTCCCGGCCCCGACGACAAACGTGCGTGCGCATTCGGAATGATCGACACGCTGGCCGCCATCCATCGGGTCGATGTCGACGAGGTGGGCCTCGGGGATCTTCGCCGGCCCGGCGGACTCATCGAACGGCAGCTGCGTCGCTGGCTGGGCCAGGTCGAGGACATCGCACTGCGCGACATCCCGATCATCCGCGAGGTCCACGATGCCCTCCTCGAAACCATGCCGGATCCGGCCCGAAGCCCCGTCGGCCTGGCCCATGGTGACTACAAACCCAACAACATGATCTTCGCCCCCGAGGGCACGGTCAACGCCGTCGTCGACTGGGAGCTGACCGCCATCGGCGAGGTGCTCACCGATCTTGGATACTTCATCGCCATGCTCACCGTGCCCGAGCAGTACACGAGCGTCTGGGTCCCCACCCCGGAACTCGGCTTCCCCACCTCCGACGAACTCATCAACCGCTACCAGGAGGTCAGCGGCCACGAGGTCCACGACGTCGGGTACTACGAAGCCTTTGCCATGTGGAAACTGGCCTGCATCCGCGAAGGCGTCTACACCCGGCTGCTCACAGGCAAGATGGGCGATCTCGACCTCGACCCGGAAACTGCGGGCGCCGGCGTCGAGGACTTGGCCCGGCAAGCCCTGACCATTCTGGAGAAAGCATGAGCACCGCCGAGAACAGCGCGAGGAGCACCGCCGACAGCCCGAAGACCTCCGTGGTCGACAAGCGCGTCATCGTCACCGGCGCCGCCAGCGGGATCGGTGCTGCGTTGGCGACTGAGCTGATCGCACGCGGTGCCCGAGTGGTCCTCGCCGACCTCTCCCCCGCGGTCACCGACACGGCTGCGGCACTCGACTCCCCTGCAGAATCGGGCTCGAGCGCCGGTGTCAGTCCCGAACCCTGTGCCGAGACCAACGGCTCTGCCCACGCCTGGGTCGGTGACGTGTCCTCGGTGGCAGGCATCGACGAACTCATCGCCTTCGCCGACGACCGGCTCGGCGGGGTGGACATGTACTTCGCCAACGCCGGCATCATCGGGCCCGGCGAACTGGGCGAGAACGATGCCGACTGGGATGCCATCATCGACGTCAACCTGCGGGCACATATCCGCGCGGCCCAGGCCCTCATCCCCCGCTGGCAGGAAGCCGGTGAAGGACATTTCGTCGCCACCGCCTCGGCGGCGGGCCTGCTCACCCAGATCGGATCGGCAGCCTACAGCGTCACCAAACACGCCTCGGTCGGCTTCGCCGAATGGCTCGCTCTGACCTACCGCGACGACGGCATCCGTGCCTCGGTCATCTGCCCGATGGGAGTGGACACGAACCTGCTGAGCGCAGCGGGATCCGCGGGGCCTGCCCAGAGCGCAGTCACCGAGGCCGGAACGGTGCTGGCCCCCGACGATGTCGCGTCGATCGCCCTCGATGCGGTCGAAGCGGGAACGTTCCTCATCCTCCCCCACCCCGAGGTGCTCGATATGTATCGCATGAAGGGCAGCGACTACGACCGCTGGCTGGCGGGCATGAGCCGCTATCAGCACCGACTCAACGAAGCGAACCGACTCAACGAGGAGACCACACATGCTGGAAACGACTGACCGCGGCCGTGACTATCAGGAGCGTCTGACGACGTTCATGGAGGGCTTCGTCTATCCGGCGGAGCCCGTCTATGCCCAGCAGATGGCGGCGGCGAACAGCCCGCACACTCAGCCGCAGATCCTCGAAGACCTCAAGGCCGAAGCCAAGAGCCGGGGTCTGTGGAATCTCTTCCACCCCGATCCCCAATGGGGTCCAGGACTGACGAACCTCGAATACGCTCCCCTGGCCGAGATCACCGGCCACAGCATCGGGATCGCCCCGGAAGCCATCAACTGCAATGCCCCCGACACGGGCAACATGGAGGTCTTCACCCGTTTCGGCACCGACGAGCACAAGGAGAAGTACCTGGGGCCGCTGCTCGACGGCACAATCGCCTCGGCGTTCGCCATGACCGAACCCGCTGTCGCCAGCTCCGATGCGACGAACGTCGAGATGCGTATGGAGCCCACGGATGACGGGTTCGTCCTCAACGGCCGCAAATGGTTCGCCTCGAACGGCATGCACCCCAATTGCCGAGTCCTCATCGTCATGGGCAAGACCTCCCCCGACGCCGAGGTGCACCGACAGCAGTCGATGCTCGTCGTCCCGATCGACGCCCCCGGTGTCACCGTGGTGCGCAACCTGCCCGTCTTCGGCTACCACGATCGGGAGGGCCACGCGGAGATCACCTTCGACAACGTCCGCGTCCCGTCCAAGGACATCCTCAAGGGCGAAGGTGAGGGCTTCGCGATCAGCCAAGCCCGTCTGGGACCGGGGCGCATCCATCACTGCATGCGCGCGATCGGTGCCGCCGAGCGCGCCCTCGAACTCATGGTCAAACGCGCCGATGAACGTGTGACATTCGGTGAGAAGCTGTCGTCTCGGGCGAACATCCAGGAGTGGATCGCCGAGGCCCGGATCGAGATCGATCAGGCCAGGCTGCTGACGCTGCATGCGGCGGACATGATGGACAAGCACGGCAACAAGGTCGCGAAGAACGAGATCGCCGAGATCAAGGTTGTGGCTCCAGCCATGGCGCTGAAGATCATCGATCGCGCGATCCAGGTCCACGGCGGCGCCGGTGTCACGGAGGACTTCCCATTGGCCAGCATGTGGGCGCACATGCGCACCCTGCGCCTGGCCGACGGCCCCGATGAGGTGCACAAACGCAGCATTGCGCGCAACGAGATGAAGAAGTACCGCAAGTAGGCGGATCGGCTGTTCGAAACCCCCTTTCAACGATTTCGACACACCATTCAACGATGAAGGAAGTGAAGCGATGAGCACGTGGGCAGATACCCGTCCCTGGCTGAAGACCTGGGGAGATCTCGCGAACAAGCCGTACACCCTGGAGAAGTCCACGACCCTGCAGGACCTGGCGTCGACCGTGGCCACCCACGGCCACGAAGTGGCCATCAGCTACTACGGGTTCGGACTGACCTGGTCCGAGTTCGACCAGTATTCCACGGCGTTCGCTGCCTACCTGGTCGAGCAGGGGATCTCTGTCGGCGACCGCGTGGCCATCTATGAGCAGAACACCCCCGCCTTCATGATCGCCACCTACGGCATCTGGAAGGTCGGAGGCGTCGTCGTTCCCCTCAATCCCATGTATCGCGGGGAGCTCGAGCACATCTTCGCCGACGCCGAGGTGAAGGGGCTCGTGGTCTCGAAGGCGGCGTTCCTGAACCGTGTGGCCCCTTACGCTGCGGCACTGCCGGTCGTCGTTCTCAGCGACGACAGGAGCTTCCAGGTCGACGGGCCCGAGGCGATCTTCTCGATGTTCGCTGACCTGCCCGGTGCTCCCGGTGAGAATCCGGGCCCTGACCAGGTGCCGAATCTCCCCGACTTCCAGGCCGTTGTCGAGTCGCGTCTGGACACCGGTTTCACTCCTCTCATTCCCTCTCCCGAGGACGAAGCGATCGTCGTGTACACCTCGGGGACCTCGGGCAAAGCGAAGGGTGCGTCTGGGACTCACGCCTCGGTGTCGAGCAATGCCCGCTACTGTGTCCGGACGCCGACGTTCGAACCCGGCGACGGCTTCCTCACACTGGCCCCGATCTTCCACATCACCGGATTCGTCTGCCAGTTCATCGCCGGTGTCAGCGGTGGCGCGCGGCTGATCCTCAACTATCGATTCGATCCGGGCTCCCTTCTCGAACTCTTCCTGCGGGAGAAGCCGACGTATATGGCAGGCCCGGCCACGGTCTATACCGCAATGCTTGCCCATCCCAGCGCGACAGCGGAGCACTTCGCATCGTTCAAGCGCATCATGTCGGGTGGTGCTCCCCTGCCCGAGGGCTTGGTGACGAAATTCGAGGACAAGACCGGCGTCTACATCGGGCAGGGCTACGGTCTGACCGAGACCTGTGCACAGGTGGCGACCGTCCCACCGGGCTTGAGGGCACCGGTCGATCCCGATAGCGGCAATCTGTCCTGCGGTCTGCCCCAGCCAGACACCATGATTCGCATCCTCGACGACTTCGGTGAACCCTTGGGCCCGAACGAGATCGGCGAGGTGGCCATCTCGGGACCTGAGGTCGTCGCCGAATACATCAATAATGAGAGGGCCACAGCCGAGCAGCTCCCGGGTGGGGAGCTGCGCACCGGCGATGTGGGCTACATGAACGAAGACGGCTGGCTGTTCATCGTCGACCGGAAGAAGGACATGATCAACGCCTCCGGCTTCAAGGTCTGGCCGCGGGAGGTCGAGGACGTCCTCTACACCCACCCGGCGATTCAGGAGGCGGCAGTCGTCGGCGTCCCCGATGAGTATCGTGGTGAGAACGTTGCCGCGTTCGTGACTCTGCAGTCGGGTCCCGAGGCCGATGCCGTCACCGAAGCCGAGATCGTCGAGTTCTGTCGCGAGAAGTTGGCCTCCTACAAGGCTCCACGGCAGGTGACCATCATCGACGAGTTGCCGAAGACCAGCTCAGGGAAGATCCTGCGGCGCACGATCCGCGCCGATGCCGTGGCTGCCGCCGAGGAAGCGAAGGCTGGGGCAGTTGGCTCTGACTGATCCGGAATCGACTGCACGCTGCCAATGATGTCAGCTGGCCACGGCCGTCGCGTCTGCATGACGCGGCGGCCGTGTCTGTCCGCGAAGGCGACAGCTGTCGCATCCGGCTGGGTCTGCATGCGCGATGCTCGGTTACGTCAGGCTCACCGTCTTCGCTCCGCCGAGGCGGGCGAAGCGGTCCGGCTGGCAGGTGAGCAGAATGACCTGGGCGCTCTGGCCGACCGTGCCGAGGATGACGTTGAGTGCGTTGAGGCGTTCGGCATCGGCGAAGCCGAAGGCGTCGTCGAGGACCACGGGCGCTCCCGAATCGCTGTCGACGAGAGTGGCCACTGCGAGTCTGCCGATGAGTGCCAACTGTTCTTTCGTCCCTCCCGACAGTGATTCGAAGGGCACTGTGCGTTCATTCAAGGTGCGGGAGACGATCTCGAGGTCTTCGGACACCTCGACCGACAGTCCTTGTCCGAAGACCAGTCTGCCCAACTTCTCGATCTGCTCCTTGAAGGGAGCCACGTACTTCCTCTGGGATTCTTCCTTGTGTTTGAGGACAGTTGTGCGCAACAGCTTGATCGCCGTCGCCTGACGGCCTAGTCGTGCCTGCTTCTTGCGGGCCGACTCCATCGTCTCTTCGGCGTCCGCGAGTTTTTCATAGATGCCTTCGCTGGCACGATCGTCGATGAGAGCGGACAGGCGATCGACATCCTGACGCACTTCTTCTCGCTGTGCTTCCTTGCTGCCGACGAGTTGCCGCAAGTTCTGCAGCTGCATCTCCAAAGTCTCCGGATCTGCTGCTTCGTAGGCGACTCTCGCCTCGTCAACCTGAGAGCCCACATTCGTTGCTCGCGCCTCGGCAGACTTCACTTCTTCATCCAGATCGGCGTCAGAATCAGCCTTTCGGGCCTCAGCCAGGCTGCTCGTCAGTCGCTCGTGCTGAGTTTCGGCTTCTTTCAGGCTGGTTTGGGCCCGGACTGTCTCCACTCGCGCGTCATCTCGGCAGGTGCGAGTTCGTTCGAGCTCGATGCGAGTGGATTCCACCGCGGATTGAGCGTCATCGACAATCGTCTCGGACTCGGCGACTGCCGTTTCGAGTTCGCTGAGGCTCCGGTCACCAGTTTGACTGTCCGCCTCGGCGCCATTCCCAGCTTTGTCATCGGTGCTTGGGCTGGTTCCATCGGCTCCGAGGATCTGCTGTGCGCGAGCGAGTGCGGCTTCAAGCTTGTCGCGCTTGTCTTGGCCCAGGAGCACCTTGAGCGTCGAATCCGCTTCTGCCATGACAGCTTCTGCATCCGCGCGAACGTTCGATTTATCCCGGGCCTGGGACACAGAGTCGATGTCGAGGCGTTCCAGCTCCGCTTCGAAGGCCCCCTTTGCTGAGGCCAATGCTTTGTCCAACTCAATGGGAGATGCTCCTGGACGCACGGTGATGTCGGCGATGCCGTCGATCATGATTCGCACGTCCTTGAGCGCTGCGAATTCTCCGCTGTTGCCTTCGCCGAGTTCAGCTCCGTCGATGTTCAGGGCCCGTGTCCCGAGCTGTTTCGCTTCGATCTGCGCTGCAGCGGAAGTCTTTGCGTGCTCGGCGATCCGCACCTCCGTCTCGAGAGAGCTCAGCTTCT
The DNA here is from genome assembly GCF_900105045.1 of Brevibacterium picturae. Classification (GTDB taxonomy): domain Bacteria; phylum Actinomycetota; class Actinomycetes; order Actinomycetales; family Brevibacteriaceae; genus Brevibacterium; species Brevibacterium picturae. The sequence continues at coordinate 486,951 of NZ_LT629739.1, forward strand.
CGACGTCCTTGGTCGTGACCGTGATCGATCCGATCGTCGCCTGCGCACGGCTCTTCTTCTCATCATGCTCGCGGATAGCCTCGAGTCGGCGGGTGAGATCGGACAGTTCTGCCCGTGCACGGGCTTTGGCCAGGGTTTTGGCAGCAGCCTTCGCCTGGGCACGAGCATCGTCGACTGCGCTCTGCTTCTCCTCGAGGGCCTTCTGGAAGCGTTCGAGGTCGGAGTCCTTGTCACTCTGAGCCGATTCGAGGTCAGTGACGGTCTTCCGAGCCTCTGCCACCGCTCTCTGGGCATCGGTAGCGTCAGCAATAAGTTGTGTGCGTCTGTCCAGTGCCTCCCGCGCGATCTGTTCATCTCGCTGTGCCGACTTCGCGTGATCCACCGCTTGGTCGAGCACTGCTTTGAGTTCGGCCACCGCCTTCGCCGCCTGCTCGGCTTCATCACGATCGGCGTAGGCTTGGATCAGCTGGGTGCGCACCGATTCCAGGCGAGCAGCGGCTCGGGCATGGTTGTCGACGAGCTCGTCCATGCCACGACTGCGTTCACCCAGCTCCTCGAAGACAGCTTCGACGACAGGGACCTGCGCGTTGATGTCCTTGTACTCCCCAGTTTCTCTGCCGGACTTGGTGAAGTACTTCAAATACTCGGCTTCGACCTGGTCGAGGAAGTCATCGTGATCGGCGACCTCAACACCCGATTCGTTGAGCGCTGAGTGCAGAGCCTTGATCTGAGCCAGCGGAGCTTGTGCCAGACTCTCCCCCTGCGCCACGTCGAGTGCGACGAGGAGGTCGACGTCGACGGTGTCGGCGAGGATCGACAAGAACCGATCGTGGGCGTCATCGCTGCTCAGCTGTTCGGGCCTGGGTCTGATGACGCTGAGTTCGGTGAAGGGCTGTTTGATCCACCGCTTCCGGTACTTGAGCTCGTATTCACCGGTGCTCAGGTGCAGTTCCACCTCGGGGCCGGCATCGACACCGACCGGCTGTGTCTCTTTGACGCTGGCCTTGCGCGAGCTCGATTTGTCCTCCCTCAGATGAGTGATGGCTTCATGGATCGAGGACTTACCGACCTCATTCGGTCCTTCGACGACGGTCACGCCCTCGTCGAATTCGACGCGGGAGTCCGCGATGCCGCGGTAGTTGCGCAGGTGGATGGAATGGAATTTCATGATCCGCTCCTCGCAAATCGGTACAAGAGCCCCAACGCATCCTGTGCCGCTGCAGCAGCTGTGTCCTCTCCTGCAGCGGATTCCGCCAGTTCGTCGAGGGTCTCCTGCAGGTATCCGCTCAGGCCGAGCCCGGCGAAATCCTCGTCGGCGGCGACCACAGCAATGTCCGTGTGCCGCTCCCACAAGGACACGAGGGCGAACAGGTCAGTGGCGTGGTCGAGGATATCGTCGAGTCTCGACTTCGCTGCCGTGGACAAGGTTCCTCTGAGGACGAGCCACACTGCTGTGCTGTCTTTGTCCGGGATGTCTGCCAGCCGCTGTTCGAGGTGGCTGATGTCGTCCTCGGAGTTCACGTCCTCGTCGACGACCAGGTAGGACCAGCGACCGATATGCATCTTCTCCACCGAGCTCGCATGTGACTGTGCATCGATGTCGACGAGGAGAACATTGCCAGGATCGTCTTCGCGCCGGGAGGTCACTTCTGGAGCACCGGGGTACCAGATGCGCTCATCCACGGAGTAAGTGGCGTGCCTGTCCCCCAAGACGACGAACTGTGCACGGTCCTCTCGCAGCACGGCCTTGAGGCTGTCGGTGTCGATCGTGGCCAGAGATTCCCGATCGGGGTCCAGAGTGCTCACGGCGCCGTGACCGGCGATGATGCGCACTGTCCCGGGAGTCACCTCGGCGAGGTTCTGCGTTGCTTGAGCGACGAGGTCACCTTGGGGCCGTTTCGAGAACCAGGGGGCTCCGACGATCTCGACGCCGGGAAGGACCTCGAAGGGTTCACTGTCACGCAGGACATGGACATGGCCAGGCTGACGGGAGATGAAGGCTTGGGAGTCGTAGATGGAGGCGGCGTCGAGGGGGTCGTGATTGCCCGGCAGCAGAACGACGGGCACGGTGAAGGCGGCCAGGACTTCGAAGGTGCGGGAGATGATGGCGCGGTCGAGCTGGTTGGACTCGAACACATCACCGCAGACGACGACGAAGTCGCAGGACTGTGCGGCAGCGATCTCGCCGATGCGTTTGACGGCGTCGAGGCGGGCGCGGTGAAACCGCGGACGGGCTTCGGCACTGAGATAGTGCGCCGTCATGCCCAACTGCCAGTCTCCGGTGGCGACGAATCTCATGGGTTCCTCCTTGGCTCTCCCCCATCTTATGTATGCACACCCACCCTACGGACCGGCGCTGACATGAAAGGAGTGCGACCACCCGCTGGCCAAACGTGTGGAGGTAGCGCACAGATGACGCACCTGAGCACGTTCGCCAAGCGGTTCTCGCAAGGACGGCCGGTGCGAGGCGACCCTAACTTAGGTTAGGCTATGGTTCATGGGTGACTATGATTCTGTCCACACACTTGGCCGAGACGCGAACATGACGACTCTGCATGCCTCGGGCCTGCACCTGGGATACGAGCGCACACCGGTCGTCCATGATGTGTCGCTGACCATCGCCCCTGGGCGCGTCACCGCACTCATCGGTCCCAACGGCAGCGGCAAATCGACCGTGCTGCGATCCCTGGCACGTCTGCACCCGATCGGCTCCGGTGACGTCACCATCACAACCACAGGATCCGCCGCCCCGGCTAACCCAGCCGCCCCGGCCACCTCGGCCAGAGCGATGTCGGCACGAGAGTTCGCCCGCACGGTCACACTGCTCTCCCAGTCGCGGCCGCATCCTTCAGGGCTGAGCGTGCGCGAGATCGTCGCCTACGGCCGCCATCCGCACCGTCGCCGGTTCGCCTCACTCACCGACCCCGACAGGGCAGCGATCGACAAGGCCCTGGAACTGACCGGAACCGCACGGATGGCCGACCGCTCCGTCGACCAGCTCTCCGGCGGCGAACTCCAGCGCGTGTGGTTGGCTACCTGCCTGGCCCAGGAGACCGGGATCCTGCTGCTCGACGAGCCTACGAATCACCTGGATCTGCGCTACCAGGTCGAGATCCTCGACCTCATGCGCGATCTGGCCGACGACCACGGAACGGCTGTCGGAGTCGTCCTCCACGACCTCAACCACGCGGCCGCCGTTGCCGACGACATCGTCCTGCTCAAGCAAGGCCGGGTCCGCTCAGCAGGCACCTGCGAAGAGGTCTTCACCCCCGAGGTGCTCACCGAGGTCTACGGGCTGCCGATCACCACGCGCTTGGACGACGACACAGGATTGGTCCGGATCGAGGCTCTGTCCCGCCGTCGTCGCCCGGCCCGAGCCTCCGCGCAACTCGCGCGAGCGGTCTGACCATCCGAGCCGCACCCGCAGCACCACCAGCAGCATCACTGTCGAATCCACGCTCAGAAAGTAGCCATGTCCCTTTCAGCACTGCCCCGAACTCGTCCGCGCACTCCCAAATTCGTCCTTGCCTCCGTCTCTGTGGCCTGCGCTCTGACCCTGTCCGCCTGCGGCACCACCTCCACCGATGCCTCGGCGGAGGGCAACACGTCGTCCTCCGGAGACTGCGCCGAGGACTCGAGCAGCACCTCGACAGATCCGGTCTCCGTCACGGACGACACCGGGCACGAGATCGCACTCGACAAACCGGCGACCAAGGTCGTCTCACTCGAATGGCAGTACACCGAGGACCTGCTCTCCCTGTGCGTCGCCCCGGCCGCAGTGGCGGATGCACAGGGCTTCACCACCTGGGACACGGCGGAGAAGCTGCCCGAGGACACCGCGGACGTCGGCACCCGCCAGGAGCCCAACGTGGAATCGATCCTCTCGGCGAACCCCGATCTCGTCATCATCGAGACAACCTCCCGCGATGACAAGATCGTCGGGCAGCTCGAGGACCAGGGCATCCCCGTGATGGCGATGACCGGGGCCGACGGCAAGGATCCGATCGGCTATATGAAGGACACCTTCTCCACCCTCGCCGAGGTGACCGGCCGCGGCGAGCGCGCCGACAGTGTCCTCGACGACTTCGATGCCAAGGTCGAGGAGTCGAAGAAGGCGATCGAATCCGCCGACCTCGAGACTAAGGAATTCGTCTACTTCGACGGTTGGGTCAACGGCTCGAACGTGGCCCTGCGTCCCTTCGGTCAGGGATCCCTCTTCGGCGAACTGGGCGAGGAGCTGGGCCTGAAGAACGTCTGGACCGGTGAAGTCGATCCTGACTACGGTTTGGGACAGACCGACATCGAAGGCATTTCGAAGGTCGGCGACGCGAACTTCTTCTACACCGGAACCGACGATCCCGAGTCCGAGGACTTCGTCGACCTGCTGAAGAAGAACGACATCTGGTCGAACATCCCCGCCGTCAAGGACGAGCGCACCCATGCGTTCCCCTCCGGCATCTGGACCTTCGGCGGACCCAAATCCTCCGAGCAGGCCCTCGACGCCTACGTCGACGCACTGACCAAGTAGTCCATGACCGCACCCACGACGCTGCCCACCACCTCGGCGGATGGCCCCACCGAACGGACAGGTGCTGCCCCCGCGCGAGGAGTCGGGGCCATCGGGGCTCTCTCGGCCACCGGTGTCCTCCTCGGTCTGGTCCTCGTCCTCGCGCTGCTCTCGGCCTGGCACATCACACAGGGCACCTCGGGGATCGGTTTCAAGGACCTGTTCGCGGACCTGACCGGGACCGCCGGCTCTCCCGCCGAGGTGGGTCCGAGTGCGCGTGACATCCTCCTCGGATCCCGGCTTCCGCGCGTGGGTGCGGGGATACTCGTCGGCGTCGCCCTCGGCGTGGCCGGAGCGCTGTTCCAATCCTTGGCCCGCAATCCGCTGGCCTCCCCGGACACCCTTGCCGTCACGGGCGGTTCGTACTTCGCGGTCACCGTGGTCACGGCCTTCGGGCTTGCGATTCCGATGTGGGCCTCCGGAGGCGTCGCCTTCATCGGGGGTCTCCTCGCCGCGGCTCTCGTCCTCGGGCTGGCCGGTGGTGCGGCGTCGTCGACGACTCGCCTCGTGCTCGCCGGGACCGCGACGGCTCTGGCACTGCAGGCGGGGACGTCGACGCTGCTCATCCTCTTCGCCGAGGAGACGACGAGCCTCTATTCTTGGGGCTCGGGCACCCTCAACCAACTCGATGGGACAGCAGCAGTCCGCAGCATTCCTGTCATCGTCATCATCATCGCCGCCGCCATCGCCCTCTCACGACGCCTTGACCTTCTCAGCCTCGGCGATGATGCCGCCTCCGTCCTCGGTGTGCCGATCCGCTCGACCCGGGCGGTCGGGATTCTGCTCGCCGTCATCCTCACCGCCACGGCCGTGACCCTGGCCGGGCCGATCGGGTTCGTGGGACTCTGCGCCCCGGTCATCGCCCGACTGCTCGCCCGCCTGGTCCCGGTGCTGGGCAAGCATGCGGTGCTGATTCCGGCCACGGCCCTCATCGGCGCGATCATCGTCATCCTCGCCGATGCGCTGCTGCGTGCCATCGTCGGAGCCAACGAGGCGATCACCCTGCCCTCGGGTGTGACGACGACGGTCCTCGGCGCAGTCGTGCTCGTCCTGCTGGCACGGTCCATGCGGTCGTCGGGGCCCGCGCAGGCGACGTCGGCTGCTCGGTCGAGTGTGCACGGACCTCGTCGCGCCGGCCTCATCATCGCGTTCGCCGCGGTGCTGCTCATCGTCGTGGCGATCCTCGGTCTGCTCACGGGTGAACGGTTCTACCTCCTCGGCGATGTCGTGCTGTGGGTCCAGGACCAGGCGGCACCGGTCATCTCCTTCGCCTTCGACTCCCGGGCCCCGCGTGTGGCCGCCGCGTTGGCGGCTGGTGCTGCACTCGGGCTGTCGGGGACATTCGTCCAAGCCAGCGCCCGCAACCCACTGGCCGAGCCGGGCCTGCTGGGCATCACCGGCGGTGCCGGGCTGGGCGCAGTCATCGTCGTCACCCTGGTTCCCGGTGCCACCGTCGTCCTGATCTCGAGCGTCGGAGTTGTGGGTGCTCTCGTCGCCTTCGCCATCGTCTACGGTCTCTCGTGGCGCGGCGGGATGAACACCGACCGACTCGTGCTCATCGGCATCGGCATGTGGTTCGGCTTCACTGCGCTGACCACTCTGTTCCTCATCCGCGCGAACCCGTGGGACACACCGGCCCTCTTCACCTGGCTCTCCGGTTCCACCTACGGCCGGGTCTGGGCTCATGTCGCGCCCGTGGCCCTCGTCCTGCTGGCCGCGATTCCCCTGGCCATCGTGTGGACGCGCGAGCTGGATCTGCTGGCCCTCGACGACGATACGCCGAGGTTGGTCGGAGTCCCGCGTGAACCTGTGCGTCTGGGTGTGCTCATCACCGCCGCAGTGCTCGCCGCAGTCAGTGTCTCCGCGGTCGGCGTAGTCGGATTCATCGGCCTCGTCGCCCCACACGCCGCTCGCGCCCTCGTCGGCAGCCGGCATGCCCGAGTGATCCCGACGGCCATGCTCCTCGGGGCTCTGGGCCTCGTGGTCGCCGATGCCCTGGGCCGCACGATCATCGCTCCTGCGCAGATCCCTGCCGGCCTCATCGTCGCACTCATCGGCGCCCCGTACTTCGTGTACCTGCTGGCGCGCTCTCGGGCCTGAGTGGCAGGGGGCTGCGGCGCTGCGGCGGTGCGCTTGCCGGCATCCGCTTGCCAAACGTGTGGGAGTAGAGCACACATGACGCACCTGTGCATGTTTGGCACGCAAATACCTCAAGGCGCTCCGCAGGGTTCCCCAACGGGAATTGCCAGTTGCCTCAATAGTGGCTGCGGTGGACTCGGGGCCGCTCCCACCAGCGTCAAGGCTCCCACCTGGTGAGACATTGGCAGAATGCCACACCGGAAAACACTCAGCGTTGTGGCATGGCTGATTGAACGGGCGCTGATTGAGACTTAGTGTGATCTACAACACCTACTGTAAGGAAGCTCACATGAAGATCCGCCTCCCCCGCCGAGCGCTCGCGATCGGTTCTGCCCTTGCTCTCACATTCGGTCTGGCCGCCTGCAGCGGAGGAGACTCGGAGGGCGGAGGGGCGGGTGACGCGATCGTCGCTGAGACCGCCTTCAATCTCAAGACGATCGATCCCCACCGTCAGTTCGAGTTCACCGGCTCGACGATCGACAATGCGATCTATCAGACGGCCCTCGAATTCGAAGACGGCGACCTGACCAAACCGACCGACGGCCTGTGCTCGTACGAGATGTCGGACAACGACAAGAAGATGACCCTCACGCTTAAGCAGAAGGATGCGAAGTTCTCCAACGGAGATCCCGTCACAGTCGACGACATCGTCTTCTCCTTCAAACGTCTGCAGGGCATCGAAGGCAATCCGTCCTTCTTCCTCGACGGTGTCACGGTGAAGAAGGTCGACGATGAGACCATCGAACTGATCAGCAAGAACCCCAACCCTGCGCTTCCCTACATTCTGCCCAACTCCTCGATCGGCATCGTGAACGCCAAGGTCGTCAAGGAGAACGAGGGCACCACCGATGAGAACGACGGCGCCGAGCAGTTCCTCAACCAGAATTCACAGGGATCGGGCCCGTACAAGGTCGAGACCTACGACGCCGACAGCAAGGTTGTACTCACGGCCAACGAGCACTACAACGGCCCGGCGCCGAAGTTCTCCAAGGTCGTCCTGCGCAATGTCTCCGCCGAAACTCAGGTCACCGACATCCAATCGGGCCAGGCAGATGTGTCCTTCGATCTCAGCTCGGACCAGGTGGAGACCCTCGACAAGAACGCGGTCCAGATCTCGTCCCTGCCGTCGACGCGCAGCATCTACATCTTCAACAACACCGATGAGGAGATCGGCGGCCCCACGGCCGATCCCAACTTCAGGAAGGCCGTCGCCTCGGCGCTGGACTACGAGAAGATCCTCGACCTGGCCGGTGAGAACGGTCAGCGCATGGCCAGCCCGGTTCCGAATGAGTTCAACGGTGCCGTACCCAAGGACCAAGCACCGGACCGTGACTTGGACAGAGCGAAGAAGCTGTTGGACAAGGCCGGCTACGACGGCGAGGCCGTGCCCTTCCACTACGCCAGCGACCAGGCGGTCAACGGCATGGACATCGCCCAGTTGGCGCAGACGATTCAGGCCCAGCTCAAAGAGGCAGGCATCAAGCTCTCGCTGAAGCCGGCACCGAGCGCCACCCAGCTCGACGGCTTCCGGGCTGCAGAGCAGCCCATGGGAATCGGCACCTGGGGCGCCGACTACCCCGACCCATCGAACTACAACGTCTTCGTTCCCGGAGGCAGCGTCGCCGAACGTGTCAATTGGGCCGAGGGAGACAACCCCGAGATCGACAAACTGGCCGCGGCCGCTACCAAGGCCGAAGGCGACGACCGCGGTCCCGCCTACGCGGAGCTGTTCCAGGCGACCACGGAGACCGGCATCTGGGTGCCCCTGGTCCAGCCGGTGAGCACGGTGGTCGTGAGCAATCGCATCGAATCGTATGTCTCCAACGCCGACGTCACATTCGACTTCGCGAAAGCTGAGTGAGGATGTCGGTTTCGGCCACCGATCAGCAGAAGAACCTCAGGCCACCGAAGATCCACCCGCTCCTGCGATTCATCCTGGTGCGGATCGGAATCAGCATCCTCCTGATCTGGGGCGTGACCGTCGTGACGTTCCTGATGACGAACCTGGTTCCGACAGACCCGGTCGCCGCCATCCTGGGAGATCGTGCCGCCGCGGACCCTGAGATCGTGGCCCAGACACGTGAGCGACTCGGTTTGGATCAGCCGCTGATCGTCCAGTACTTCACCTATCTGGGCAATCTGCTCCAGGGTGACCTGGGTGTGTCCAACCAGACGCGGGTTCCGGTGCTGGAGTCGATCGGGCAGGTCTTCCCCGCGTCGATCGAACTCGGCATCGGAGCGATCCTCCTATCCGTGATCATCGGTCTGCTGCTGGGTCTGCTCAGTGCGCTCAAGCAGAACACGATCGTCGACCACGCCATCCGGACACTGAGCCTGATCGGCATCTCGGCCCCGACGTTCTGGATCGCTGCGGTCGGCTACTTCGTCTTCTTCTTCAAACTCAGACTCGTCGGCGGGGCCGGTCGGCTCGACCCCTGGATGACGCCGCCGCCCCGGGTGACGGGCCTGTACACGGTCGATTCCCTCCTGGCCGGTCAGATGGCGACCTTCACCAATGCTCTCGGCCATCTGATCCTCCCCTCCTGTGTTCTGGCGCTGTTCACGATCGGGCTGCTGACGCGATTCAGCCGCTCGAGCGTGCTCGACATCATCAAACTCGACTACGTCACGGCGGCCAAGGCGAAGGGGCTGGCCCCGCGCACGGTCGTGTTCAAGTACATCTTCCGCGGCGCTCTGGTTCCGATCATCACGGTCGTGGGTCTGGCCTTCGGGTCGCTGCTGTCCGGGGCGGTGCTCACGGAGACCGTCTTCGCCTGGAACGGCCTCGGGCAGTATGCCTACCGGGGCGCGACGACGCTCGACTTGCCCGTCATCATGGGTGTGGGTCTGGTCATCGGAATCGTGTACATCATCGTCAATTTCGTCGTCGACCTGATCTACGGCTTCGTGGATCCGAGAGTGAGGGTGCGATGAGCATCAGTTCACCCAAACAGCCACCGACGAATGCCGATTCCACCGGCGCCGAGGCGCTCGACCGCAATCCCGTCGACGCCGGTATCAAACGGTGGAGACTGAGATTCCCGAAGGCACTGCGCACGCCGCTCGGCTTCGTCGGGGCCGCCATCCTGCTCATCTGGCTGCTCGTGGCCCTCTTCGCGCCGCTGCTGGCGCCCTTCGACCCGCTGGCCCAGAACTTCGGCCGACTGGTTGCCCCCGATGGCCAGAACATACTCGGCACCGACACCCTCGGACGCGACGTCTTCTCCCGCATCGTCGTGGCCGCACGCACGACTCTTCCGGCAGCGGTCTTCGTTGTTCTCTGCTCCGCGGTGATGGGGTCCGTGCTCGGTGCCATCGCCGGCTACTTCGGACGCTTCGTCGATGAGATCATCATGCGCATCGCCGATCTCGTCTTCGCCTTCCCCACGATCATCCTCGCCATGGTGATCGCAGCCGCTCTCGGCCCCGGGCTGAAGAACGCGATCATCGCCATCCTCCTCGTGTCGTGGCCCTCCTATGCACGCGTCACCAGGTCACTGGTGATGACGGCGCGCAGCAGCGAATACGTCATCGCCGGTCGGCTGCTCGGCTTCAGCGCCGGCAAGTCGCTGCTGCGTGAGATCGCTCCCAACGTCGTCTCGCCCATCGTCGTCCTGGCCACCTTGGATGTGGGCACCGCGATCTTGACGATGGCCGGGCTGTCGTTCCTGTCCCTGGGCGTCGTTCCTCCGACTCCCGATTGGGGCGCGATGATCAGTGAGGGCGTCTCCCAGTTCTCCGCATGGTGGATCGCGTTCTTCCCCGGCCTGTGCATCCTCACCATCGTCGTGGCCTTCAATTTCATCGGAGACAGTCTGCGGGACACACTCGATCCGCACACCGCGCAGGAAGTGGGAGAGACAACCAAATGAGCGTCATCAGCATTCGCGATCTCAACCTGAGCGTGACGACCGGGTCGGAGGAGAAGCACATTCTTCGCGACGTGTCCTTCGATCTCGAAGCCGGGAAGATCACCGGTGTCGCCGGGGCATCGGGCTCCGGCAAGACCCAGACCGGGTTGGCCATCATGGGTCTGTCACCGGATCGGTCGACGCTGTCGGGCAGCATCGACTTCGCCGGCACCGAACTCGTCGGGCTGCCGTCGAAGAAGCACAATCGGCTGCGCGGTCGGCAGCTGGCGATGGTGTTCCAGGATCCGTCCTCGGCCTTCCACCCCATGCTCTCGATCGGCGACCAGATCACCGACCACCTCCGACACCACCGGAAGGTCTCGAAGAAGGAGGCCCTGCGTCAGGCCATCAGGATCCTCGGGCAGACGAAGGTGCCCCACCCGGAGGAGGCGGTCTCGAAGTACCCTCACCAGTTCTCGGGCGGGCAGCTGCAGCGCATCGCCTTCGCCTCGGCGATCATCTGCGAACCGAAGGTCCTCATCGCCGACGAACCGACGACGGCCCTCGACGTCACCGTGCAGGCGGGGATCCTGCGTCTGCTGCGTGAGCTCTGCGATGATCTCAACCTCGCCGTCCTGCTGGTCACTCACGACTTCGGGGTTCTGTCCTCGGTGGCCGACACCATCGTCGTGATGGAGAGCGGGCTGGTGGTCGAGACCGGCGATCGGGAGCCGCTGATCACAGCACCCCAGCACGAATACACCCGATCGCTCATCGAATCACTGCCCGGAGCGGAGGTCTCACCCCGATGACGACAACGAAGGACGACACCCGAACGCCCGCGCAGCCGCTGCTCGAACTCGACAACGTCGCCTGCGAGTACAAGCTCGACGGAGGCGGACGCTTCCGCGCCGTCAGCGACGTATCCCTGCAGCTGGGCCGGTCCGAGGTGCTCGGACTCGTCGGCGAATCAGGCTGCGGAAAGTCGACGCTGGCCAAACTCATCTGCGGACTCGAGAAGCCTGCCGCTGGACGCATCACCTTCGATTCGCACCCGGTGAAGCCACTCGGTCTGGGCCGCCGCCCCGATGAGCTGCTGGGGATCCAGATGGTGTTCCAAAACCCCTACGCATCCCTGAACCCACGCAGGCGCATCAGAGATCAGCTCACCGATGCCCTCGCCCTCGACCCGGACCAGACGTGGACGGTCGACTCCCTCCTCGAGGCGGTCGACCTGCCCCTCGATGCCGCCGGGAGGTTCTCCCATTCGTTCTCCGGCGGCCAACGACAGCGCATCGCCATCGCCCGCGCGCTCGCCGCCGGGCCCAAGGTGCTCGTGGGAGACGAGCCGATCGCCTCGCTCGATGCCTTCCTCCAGGCCAGAATCGCCACGATGATGAGAGACCTGGCCATCGAATCGGGCGCGTCGATGATTTTCATCAGTCACGATCTCTCCATCGTCCATGAGATCGCCGATCGGGTGGCAGTCATGGAGGCAGGTGGGGTCGTCGAAGTCGGCTCGACCGAACAGATCTGGAACGATCCCCAGCATCCCTACACGAAGAAGCTGCTGAGCGCCATCCCTCGGGTCGATGGCAAGGGGATCATTCCGGGGTAACCTTTGCAAGGAAAGTTGCGAGGAGGAGACAGACCATGGTGACATTGCTGCGCGGGGCCGATATCTGTGCCCCGGAACGGCTCGGGAAGCAGGACATCCTCATCGAGGGGCAGCAGATCACCTTCATCGGTGACCTACCCGCCGAGGCGATCCACGGACTTCCCAACGCCGCCGTCATCGATGCCGAGGGGCTGACGGCGATTCCAGGGTTCATCGACCCGCATGTCCACATCGCCGGTGGCGGAGGCGAAGGCGGGTATGCCAATCGCACCCCCGAGATCCTGGTCAGCGACATCGTGCGCTCCGGGGTGACCACTGTCATCGGCTGTCTGGGCACCGACGGAGTGACCCGCAGTCACGCCGATCTCCTCGCCAAGGCCAGAGGCCTCGAGGCGGAGGGCATCTCCACCTACATCTACACGGGCAGCTATCAGGTCCCGGCACGAACCCTGACCGGCGCTGTCGTCGACGACGTCGTCCTCATCGACAAAGTCATCGGCGTCGGAGAGGTCGCGATCTCCGACAGGCGTTCATTCCAACCCACCGTCGAGGCGCTGGCCGAGCTCGTCAGCCAGGCTCATGTCGGCGGGCTGCTGTCCGGCAAGGCGGGCATCACCCACTTCCACGTCGGGCCGTACTCGACTCGCCTTGCCCCGCTGCATCGGCTCCTCGACGAGTACCCGATCGCGCCGCAGGCCATCTACGCCACCCACATCACCCGGTCCCCCGAGCTCCTGGCCGACGCGGTGGACCTGGCGGCCAAAGGTGCCACGGTCGATATGACTGCGTCGTCCGCAACGACGGATTCGCTGAGAGACTACATCCGCCTCGGCGGGGATCTCAGCCGGCTGACGCTCTCCTCCGATGCCAACGGCAGCCTGCCGGAGTTCGACTCCGATGGGCGGCTCATCGGCATGGAAGTGGCCAAGCAGACGACTCTGTACGAACAGGTGTGGGCGTGTGCCGATATCCCTGGTCTCGACCTGTCCCAGGCCATTTCCCTCGTCACGTCCAATACGGCAGATGCTCTCGGGCTCGGGCACAAGGGACGCCTCCGACCCGGTGCCGATGCCGACATCCTCCTCACCGATGACCAGCACACCATTGCGCTCGCCTTTGCCCAGGGAGGCGAAATCGTCCGCAACGGCGAACCGCAGATCCGAGGCACTTTCGAATGAGCGACGAGCACGACACGACAACGGCCACTGACGACGTCGAGCAGAGGCGCCCGCCCTTGGGCTGGTCGCTCGTTCCACTGGCTGCGATGCTCGTCCTGCTGGCGGTGGGCTACGGCGTCCTCGGTCTCGCACCCGAACCGCTGCTGATCCTCTCAGCGATCATCGCCGGCCTGGTGGCACTGCGGATGGGGCTGACCTGGGAAGAGATGCTGCTGGGCATCAGAGAGAAGCTCGACACGGCGATGCCGGCTCTGCTCGTGCTCATCTCGATCGGCATCCTCATCGGCACATGGATGATCGCCGGCACCATTCCGATGATGATCTACTACGGGCTCGGGTTCATCAGCGCACAGTTCATCGTCCTCATCGCCTTCGTCATCTCCGCGATCGTCTCGGTCATCACCGGAACGTCGTGGGGCTCGGCCGGAACCGTGGGAGTCGCCCTCATGGGAATCGCCACTGGGCTCGACGCACCGCTGGCTGCCACGGCCGGCGCCATCGTCGCCGGCGCCTATTTCGGGGACAAGCTATCGCCGCTGTCGGATACGACGAACCTGGCACCGATCGCGGCCGGCACCACCCTGTGGGAGCACATTCGACACATGCTCTACACCACGCTCCCGGCTACGATCGTGGCGCTGGCGATCTACCTGTTCGTCGGCGTCAACCAGCCCTCGGGTGGGACCGATTCGGAGCGGATCGATGCTGTCACGGGGACGCTGAGCAGCCTCTTCGACTTCAACGTGCTTCTGCTGCTGCCGATGCTCATCGTCTTGGGCGGAGCGATCCTCAAGCTCCCGACCCTGCCGACGATCATCGGCTCCTCTCTGGTGGCCGGCATCCTCGCCGCAATCTTCCAGAAGGTCAGCCTCGAATCGATCTTCGCCTCGACCGTCGACGGATTCACCCCTGACATGCTCGAGGTCGGTGAGGAAACCATCGACGGTCTCGATCCCGACGTCACGGAACTGGTCACGCAGGGTGGGATGGCGTCGATGACCGGTGTCATCCTCATTGCGTTCAGTGCCTTCGCCTTCGCCGGCATCATGTCCAAGTCCGGTGCTCTCGAGACCATCATCCGATCGCTGCTGAAGTTCGTGAAGCGCACAGGAGATCTCGTCCTCTCCACGGTGCTCTCATGCATCACGATGGCCGTCGTGACCGGCAACTCCTATCTGTCGATCATCGTCCCGGGCGAACTGTTCAAGAAGGCCTACGCCGATCGTGGCCTGGATGCCAAGAACCTTTCCCGCACGCTCGAGGACTCCGGCACCGTCGTCGTTCCGCTCATCCCCTGGTCCTCGGCAGGCGTCTACATGGCCGGAGTTCTGGGCGTCTCCGTCCTCGACTACGCCCCGTGGGCAGTGTTCTGCTATGTCGGCTTCGCCTTCGCGATCATCCTCGGCTACACCGGAATCGGCATCGCCAAGCGCCGCTGACCGACCATGTCACGCCGCTGACCGAGCGCTCCTTGCGGATTCAGAGATGTGGCGGGCTGCTCCTCTCGTCGGCGCCGAGGTATTCGGTCGGGGTGTATCCGGTGACGCGGTGGAAATCGGCCGTGAAGTGCGATTGGTCGAACCACCCGAACATCGCTGCGAGCTCAGCAAACGACCGATCCCATCCCTGATCGATCGCCGCCACCGCATCGCGGACCCGCGCACGGGTAAGGATCCTCTTGACCCCCACACCGCAGTATTCGCGGAACATCCGCTGCAGGGATCGTTCGCTCATTTCGCAACGCGATGACAGCTCGCCGAGGCTGATGATGCTCGGGTCATCGAGGAGATCCAGCACCTGTGCGAACCGGGCATGGCCCTCGGTCATCCTCGGGTGCCGGGAGAGCAGCCAGGACTCGAGCACCTTCGCGGCCGAGCGCAGGTCAGTCTCCCGGACCTCGTCGACAGCAAGCTGCTCATTGAGGCCCAACTCCTCATCGATCCCCGAAAACCAGCCACCGGCCGGCACAGTTGTGTCCCGAATCAGTGACGGCGGTTCGTGCGCGAACGCCAGTGTGCCGCCGAGGTGGAAATTGACACCGATGACGCCGCCCCGACCGTACAGACCCACGTCGAATCGACGAGTGGTCACCGGGCCGGTCAGCCACGTCCCGGCTCCGCTCGTGTTCGCCCGATAGATGTCGCCGAACTCGACGGTGAGGTTGATTCCCGGTTCCGATACGGTCGCCGTGTGATAACGCTTGCCGTCCGGCAGGTCCCAGGTCACCGCCCAGTAGCGTCGCACCCAGGGACGCAGCTCCTCGGCCACAGTCATCGGCACCGAATAGCGTGCATGGTCGAGCAGCTCCGCGGGTTTGAGCACGCGGCCGAAGAAATGCTCGGGAGGAGCAGCCCTTCGTGGCGGGTTTTTCCTATCGACGACATCGTCCATGGAACAAGAATGACAGACATGACTGACACACAGATGAACGAAGCCCCTACCCCTTCCACCGTTGCCGATGCGGCGCCCGTCGCGAACCTGGCCATGGTCACGCTCGATGCCCCGGACGCCGCCGCACTCGGCGACTTCTACTCAAAGGTCCTGGACTGGCCGGTGGCATATTCGGACGAGAACTACGCCATGCTCACCGGCCCCAGCCATGCATTGGGTATCGGCACGATTCCGGACTACAAGCGACCTGACTGGCCCGATGACGGTCACAAACAGTTCCATCTCGACCTCGCTGCTGACGATGTGGAAGCCGCTGCTGCCAGGTGTGTGGAGCTCGGTGCCGAACGTGCCGATCCCCAACCGGGCGAGACCTGGATCGTGCTTCTCGACCCGGCGGGCCACCCGTTCTGCATCTCCGACGCCAAGAACTGGGGCTGAAGAGTGAGCGCCTAGAGTTTCGCCACCCGCACGATGTAGTGGGAGGAATCGAGACCGTCGACGAGGATCGTGGACGAGAATCTGTCGTTGGCCCCGGTGACCACCCAGTTGGGTTTGAGGATCCCACTGGGCGCGGCTGCCTCGGTGATGCTCAGGCCCATGCCCAGCTTCACCGTCTTGACGACTTTCGTGCGCACCAGCGAACGGGCTGTGCGCCGCACGTCCCCCGGTCCCGGCTGTGGACCGGCCTGGTCAGAGGACTCGAACGCGTCGAGCCACTCATCGACGGTCACGGCTTCGCCACGAGGATCGAAATCGGCGATGAAGCCCTTGCCCGAATAGGCATTGACGAGGACGTTCATCAGCTGCCCCGCCGTCGGGTCCACCGACTGCGATCCCGCCGCTGTTGGCTTCGGGGAGCGACGGAAAAGGCTGCGGGTCCGGGCGCTGAGCACGGTCCACCAGAACGGGTGGAGCGCCTCTCGAACCTCGGCCTCCGCGCCGGGCAGCTTGCGCCGGAAGACGGCGAGCGCCTCGGCGGCGGTGATGTTCGGTGCCAGCTTCAGCGCCGATTCCGGGGCCACCTTTCCGGTCGCGGGGCCCCGACCGGGGGGCGCACTCTGATCGGGTTCAGCAGGGCGTCCCGCTCCACCCGTTGCGTCAGATTCCGAATGTTCACGCATCCTTGGGCACCTGTCCGCCCAGCGCATCGTTCTGGCCGGTGAGCATATGAGCCGGAATGGCGCCGATCTTGTCGGTCTCGTGCATCGCTGCGATGACATGTTCCGGAACCGGATGCGACTTCTGCGTGGCCAGAGACACGACGATGAGGGCCAGGGTTGAGCAGACGATGCCCACACCCATCGGGTCGACGCCGGTGACGTCGACGAGACCGGCCAGCTGCCAGCCCACAGACGACACGGTGCCGAGGATCATGGACGTGATCGCGCCGGGCACGTTCGCCTTCTTCCACCACGCAGCGGCGACATAGACGGGAACGAACGCGGCACCGAGGACGGTCGTGGCGAAGATGGCCACCTCGGCGACGGAAGGCGGGTCGTTCACGGCCACCCAGTAACCGATGACGGCGAGGATGAGGACGGTGAACCGGGAGACCCACACGGACTGACTGTCGGTCATGTCCTTCTTGATGAAGCGTTGGAACAGATCCTGGCTGGCGATCGTGCCCGACTGCAGCAGCAGCGCATCGGCAGTCGACATGATCGCGGCCATGATGCCGGCCATGACGATGCCCACGGCGAAGTTGGGCAGGACGGTGGCGGCGACCTCGAAGACAGCCAGTTCGGGGTTGTCGAGGTTGGGCAGGATGATGAGTGCCATGATGCCCACGATGTAGGGCGCGGGGATGAACAGGAGGTTGAAGCCGGTGGCGTACATGCTCGCCGTGCGCGCGACCGAGGGTCGCTTCATCGCCATGTGGCTGACGTTGACGTGGGGCCAGCCCATGTAGCCGATGGAGAACACGAGCACGGCACCGATGATCACGCCCCACTGCACCGAGTCGATGCCTTCGGGACCCCACATGGTGAGCAGGTTCGGGTTGATCTGACCGACTGCTTCGTTTCCTGCGGTCCACCCGCCGATCGCCTGCAGGGTGCCGATGAGGATCCAGACCATCCCGATGAGCATGATGATGGCCTGCACGAAGTCGGTGTAGGCCACGGCCAGATATCCGCCGAGGAAGGTGTAGAAGACGATGACGCCGACCGCGATGAGCAGCGCCCAAGCGTAGGGGATGCCGGTGACCATCTCGAGACCGCGTCCACCGGCGATGAACTGCGTCATCACGTAGAAGAAGATGCAGACCACGGCGACGGGAGCGGCGATGGCGCGGATCCACCTCGACGGGTACCGGTGTTCGAGGTATTCGATCGAGGTCAGGGAGCCCAGGATCTGTGAGAGTTTGCGCATCCGTCGTCCGAGGATGGACAGGTTGAGCACGCCGCCGCCGATGTCGCCCATCGCATACCAGAGCGAGAAGTAGCCCTTGGTGTAGGCCAGGGAGCCGGCGCCTAAGAACATGTAGCCCGACATCGACGAACTCTGCAGACGCAATGCCGTCACGGCCGGTCCCAGGCTGCGTCCGCCCAGCAGGAAGCCCTCGCTGCCCTTGGTGCCGATCTTGAGCGTCCACACGCCGATGCCGGCCATGGCGATGAAGTAGATGACGAGGAACCACGTTTCAATGTTCATGCCAGTCCCCCGTTCTCGCTGCCCGGGCGTCGTTCATGATTCGCCGAGGTGGACGGACCGTTGGGTGTGTTTCCGCCGCGGGAATTGCGGGCAGTGTGCTCTTGATCTTCGGCGACGTCTTCGGCCTTCCAACCGCGGGAGAGGTAGACGAAGATGAGAGTGTAGATCACCCAAATCGCGGGGATGCCGAAGATGATGACGACAGTTGCCGTCGGTAGGCCGAACATTGAGACCACCTCGTTGTGTCGCTGAACAGAACTCACCGGAGCGTGTGCAACGGCGACGTGCGGCTGCTGAAGCAGCTCAGCCGACGCCGGAACCGGACACGGTGCTACAGGCGACCATACAACGTTTCCTCAGATGGCTCACACGGTGTTCACGCTCCGGAGTCGATGGTGTTCAGTCGTCTGGATCTCAGTCTGCTGTGCTCAGTCGACGACGAATTGGCGTTCGTGGAGTCCGGTGGCGCTGCCGGGGATCGCCGGGCGGCGTTCGGAGATCTGGACGTTGCCGTCTTCGTCGACTGCCCTGACCGTCACCGTGTGCGTACCGGGTTCGAGGTCGTCGAAGGCACACCGCCACTGGCGCCAGGTGTCGGTGTTGAGTTCTTCGCTCAGGTCGGCTGTGTGCCAGTCGCCGGTATCGATCCGGACTCGCACCTCGGCGATGCCGACGTGCTGGGCCCAGGCCATTCCGGCGGTGACGATCTGGCCGTCCTCGTTCGGGCTGACGTGGACACCGGCACGGGGAACGTCGACGCGCGAGGCCACGAGGATCGGTCCGTGCGTGGCCCAACCGCGCTTCGTCCAATAGGCGTCCTTGTCAGAGAAGCGGGTGACTTCGAGCTCGGTGACCCATTTCGTCGCCGAGACGAAGCCGTAGAGGCCGGGGACGACGAGTCGGGCGGGGAAGCCGTGGTCGCGGGGCAGCGGCTCGCCGTTCATGCCGACCGCCAACAGGGACGCCCGGTCGTCGGTGAGAACCTCGAGCGGTGTCGAGGCGGTGAAGCCGTCGTCGGATGTGGAGAGCACCATGTCCGCGTCGCTTGTCGGGGCGGCGCGTTTGAGCAGCTCGCGGACGGGGTAGCCCAGCCAGGTGGCGTTGCCGACGAGATCCCCGCCGACCTCGTTCGACACGCACGTCAGGCTCACGCGGTGCTCCTCCAGGGGCAGGTCGAGCAGCTCGGCCATGGTGATCGTCACTTCCTCGTCGACCATTCCGTGGATGCGCAGCGACCAGGAGGACGCGTCGACGGCAGGAGGGATGAGTGCGGTGTCGATGCGGTAGAAGTCCTCGTTGTCAGTCATGATCGGGGCGAGCCCGTCGATGCCCAGGTCGGCTCCCGCTGGGATCTCCGGCGCCGAGGTGGCCGGGGGTGGGAGCACGAGTTTCGTCACCGCTCCTGCCGCATTCCTCGCCAGGATCGATGCGGATTGTCCCGCGGCGATGGCGGCGACGCCGACCGCGCTCAGTCCGGCGGCGAGGCCGAAGAAGGCCCGTCGGTCGGTGCCGAGACGTTGATCGGTCGCGAGACTTTGATCGGCGCCGATGCGCTGATCGGACCTGGTTGAGCGTCCGGCTGGTGCTTGGGCGCCCTCGCCGAGGCGGATCAGCCCCATGTAGGCCCCGCATCCCAGGGCCACTCCCCCGAGTGCCGGGATCGAGTCGAGGATCGTTCCGCCCGTGCTCAGCAGCAGAACCACGGGCAGGATGCCGAGACCGATGAGGAGGACGAATGACAAGGTTCGCCGGTTCAGCCCGATTCGTCCGATCACGCCCCCGAGGACGGCTCCGACGATGACGAGGGTGATGACGAGTGCGAGTTTGTCGTTGGTGCCGAAGACGCTGATTGCGGCCTTGATCATCGCGGTGGGCACGAGTGGGATGATCGTCTGCCCCAGAATAAGCAGAGGCGCCGAGGCGGCGGAGAAGGCACCGGCGATGAACTCGGCGGCACCGAAGTAGACGAGGGTCGCGACAATGCCGGCGAGCGTGAAGAGCAGTGGACGGCGATCGGTCATCGTGAGTGTGACACCTTCTCGGGGCAGCGGATGGTGTTCTCGATTATCCTCCCTCGCCGGCGTCAGCGTGCAGATGATCTTAGGCGAGGCTTCGGCGCAGTCTGATTGCGGCGTCGAGCAGCAGCTCCAGACTTTCCTGCCGTTGTGTTTCCGGCAGGTCCGCTGATGACGCCATCCCGTCTTCGATGAGGACGACGACCTGGTCTGCCAGGCTCTGATCGCCCAGGTCCGGGACCGGACGGCCACCGGAGCCGATGGACGAGAACTGGGCGAGCGCCTCGGCGATGGTGTCTCGACGGGACAACATGCCAGCTCCTGTTTGGGGAGAATTCGGGCCCGCCTCGGCGAGCTGACGAGGGTTGAGACCGATGATGCGGATGCGCAGACGCCGAACCTCTGTCTCAAGATCCGCCTCTGCTGTGCTCATGAGCCCATAATAGTCCGGGTGCGCGCCAGTTCCCGACTGCGCCCGTCTCCGACGTAACTGTTCACTCCCCGGGGACGGTGAGCCCGGCGTCACGGACAGCGTCGTGGAGGAATGCGATGACCCTGTCGGTGACTTGCCAGCGCAGCTGTGCGGCCGGCAGCACGGTCCAATAACTGCCGTGGAAGCTCACATCGTCGGGCAGCACGCGGACGAGCTCTGCATGGCGAGCGGCAGTATAGGTCGGCATCACCGCCAGGCCCACTCCCGCCAGAGCCGCCTGTTCGTGGACGTTGAGACTGTTCGACTGCAGGCGAATCGACCTCGGCATCTTCTTCCGCAGGGTGTCGTACTCGGGGATCCCTGCCATAGGATCATCGGAGTACCAGCTGATGACGTGGTCCTCCAGATCGGTGAGATCGCGAATGGGCCGGTGACTGTCCATATACTCTTCGGTTGCGAACAGACCGATCTCGTATCGGGCCAGCAGCTTCGAGCGCACCGACGGCGCCGAGGGGCGCGAGCGCACCACCGCGACATCGTATGAGACCCCGTCCCGAGAGGCCAAGGAGGGCGCAGAGACGATGCGGAGAATGGCCCGACCGTCAGCCAGAAGCGGCCCGCACCGCGGGGCGAGAATCGTCGAGGCGAACCCGTCGGACGTGAGCACGGTCCACTCCTCGGGGCCGATCTGAGTCGGGTCGCCATCGGTGAACACGTCATAGCCGAGCGCGAGAGTTCGCGCCGCCGGCAGCAGGTTCTCACCGTTGGCATTCAACTCCCACCCGATCCGAGTGCGTGTGAACAGCCGCATGCCGAGAGCGTGCTCAAGACGCTGGATCCTCCGGCTGAGGGTCGTATGATCAACACCGAGTTCGGCTCCGGCCCGGGCGAGGGTGCCGGCGTTGGCCACCACGTGGAAGTATCTGACATCTTCCGCGTCTGCCTTCATGCCAACGCTCCTCCCCGATACATCTCCTTCTGCGACTCTACCGGGTGACTCGGGTCTGTGCTCGACGCGCTGGGGTCGCCCTCAGCTCTGCGCAATCCACACGCTCATCGACTCCTGATAGGTCCCGAGGGCCTCCGGTCCGTTGTCTCGGCCCCAGAACCCGGATTCGCGCATTCCTCCGAAGGGGGTCGCAACCGTTCCCTCGCTGTAGCCGTTGATCGCCAGTGTCCCCACCCGGATCCGGTCTGCCCACCATTTGACAGTGGACAGGTCCTCACACCACACCGTCGAGGCAAGGCCGTAGGGCTCATCGTTGATGGCGCTGACGGCTTCCTCCCGCGACGACATGCGCAGCAGCTGGGTGACCGGACCGAAGATCTCACCCCGACCGAGTTCACTGTCACCGGGCACTCCTTCGAGAATGGTCGGCGGGACCCAATAGCCCTCGGTGGGAACCTCGACCCGATCGTTGACGACCTTGGCGCCCTTCGCGATGGCCTCGTCGATCCACGAGATGATTCGCTGGTGGGCCTTGGAGTTGATCACCGGCCCCATGTCGACCCCGTCGGTGAAGGGATCGCCGACGGTGATCGAGCCTGCCGCTGCGACCAGGGCCTGACTGAAACGGTCGTACTCGGTCTCGTCGCCGATGAATATCGTCCGCGATGAGGCCGTGCAGTTCTGTCCGCTCTGCCCGAAGGCGGCCCCGACGATGTCAGCGGCAATGGTCGTATAGTCCGAGGCGTGCTCACTGTCGACGATGTAGCCAGCCCGTCCCCCGAGTTCGAGGGAGACCTTCTTGAGGTTCGATCGTGCCGAGGACTCGAGGAAGGATCGGCCAGTTGGTCCGGAGCCGGTGAAGGTGAGGACGTCGATCCCCGGGTGGAGACCCATCGCCCGGCCGATGCTCGGACCTGTGCCTGTGAGCACGTTGACGATCCCCTCGGGCACACCCGCCTCGGTGGCCAGATGTGCGAAGTGCAGGGCGCTGAGCACGGAGTCCTCGGAGGGTTTGAGCACGAGCGCATTGCCGGCGGCCAGAGCGGGAGCGACCTTCCAGCCGAGCATCGCGATGGGGAAGTTCCACGGCAGCACCACGCCGACGACGCCGACAGGCACCTTTCTGACCCACCCCCAGCCGGAATCGTCCTGGAGGAAGCGCCCCTCCTCGCGGGCGAGCAGATCGGCGAAGAAGCGAAGGTTCGCCACGACGTCCGGAACATCCTCAGCGACGCTTCCGGCGAACACCTTTCCCGCCTCGACGGCATCGAGGTGAGCGATGACCTCCGCATCCGCGTCGACGAGGGCGGCCAGTCGACGAAGAACGTCCGCCCTGTGCCCGGCGTCGCGGGCTCAATCACCGGACGCGAACGCCTGCCAGGCGTGCCCGACCGCGGCGTCGAGCTGATCGGTCGAGGCCTCCGACAGCGACCCCAACGGAGTGCCGGTCATCGGCGAGAGGAGGTCGAGGCGCGGACCCTCGCCGGGGAGACTGCGGCCGTTCATATGCACGCCGAGGTTGCCCTCGAGGATGCGGGTGACGGCGACTTCGCCCTGCTCAGACATGTGCGGTCTCCTTCTCCAAGTCCGCGATCGAAGTCAGCAGCGCCTCGACGGTGTCGGGGGATGCGGTGGGCAGTGGTGCCCGAACGGGCCCCTGCTCAGCACCTCGGCGGCTCAACGTCTGTTTGATGAGGGAGATGAAGGCAGGGCTGCCCTCGATCTGTCCCAGTGGACCGGCCAGACGATTCCACAGTTCCACGGCCTCGGCCCATCTGCCCTCGTTCGAGAACTCCCACAGCTGCTGGCACTGCTGCGGCAGGAGCCAGGCGGAGGCGGCGACCCAACCGCTGGCTCCCTGGGTGAATCCTTCGAACGCGATGCCGTCTGCGCCGACGAACACCTCGACGTCGTCGCCCAGTTCCCCGCGCAGCTCGCGGATTCGAGTCGCGGCTCCGGAGGTTTCCTTCACGCTCCAGAAGCTGCCGGTGTCCAGAAAGGTGCCGAGATGCTGCGGCAACAGGTCGACCCCTGTCGAATGCGGGTTGTTGTAGACCATCACCGGCAGTTCGGAAATCGACATGACCGAATGGAGTGCGGCAACCGCCGTATCAGGTTCCAGTCCACCGTAGAACGGAGGAGTGATCATTGCCGAATCGGCTCCCCACTTCTTCGTCTTCGCAATGAGGTCGCTCATCTCTGCCGGTGTGTAGGCCATGCAGCCGACGACCACCTGGGCCCGGTCGGCGGCAGCGTCGACGACAGCGCGCACCCGGGCCTCACATTCTTCTGCGCTCAGGGCCAGGGCTTCACCGGTGGCCCCGAGGCACAGAATTCCGCTCACTCCTGCGTTCAGCGCGTTCTCGACTCCGGCAGCGCTCTGTTCGATGTTCTGTCTGCCGTCTGCACGGTACGGGGTCGTCGGCACGGCGAAGACGCCGCGCATATTCTGCTGATTCACATGAAATCTTCCTTCCTGCTCCTCGGCTTCGACCGTGGAAGCAATTCTGAGGTGAAGGCGCATCGATGTATGCCGAAGTCAACGTCGATGTTGAAGTCCGCGCTGCGTATTCGGCTGTTCGCGGGCTGTCTCACCTTCGAGCACTGTAACCGTGACATCCACGAGCTTAAGAGCGCGAGGGGCCGGCCTCAATAGCCGAAAGCACACGTCGAGGTGGAAAATTGCACCACCTCGATCGACACGGGGCTCCTCTCGGCAGAAAACTGAAAGCCCAGTGCAGAACAGCGAAATGGAAGTCATGACGCGCAGAAGGGCGGGCCCCAAGAGTGGGGCCCGCCCCTGCAGACCGTTTGTGACAAGAACCGGACGCCGCAGTGGTGCGGTCGGCGTCCGAGGTCTATCGTCTAGTTCCTGAAGTAGGAAATGAGGCGCAGGATTTCGATGTAGAGCCACACGAGGGTGACCATGAGGGAGAAGGCGCACATCCAGGAGTACTTCTCCGGGATCCGCTGCTTCACACCCTGTTCGATCATCTGGAAGTCCATGATGAGTGTCATGGCCGCGAGCACTGTGGCGACGATGCCGATGATGACGCCCAGCGGCATGGTCATGCCAAGGATGTTGATCTCGATGCTGCGGGCGCCGCCGGTGCCGGTCATCATCGCAATGCCGAAGTTGATGAGCGAGAAGATCGCATAACCGCCGATGGCGATCATCATGAACTTCTTCATCTTCGAACCGAAGCGCACACCCTTGAACTTGAACAGTGCGAGCATGACGCCGAAGACACAGAGCGTGGCGAGCACGGCCTGGATGACGATGCCCGGGAACGCGCTTTCAAACGTGAAGGAGATCGCGCCGAGGAAGACTCCCTCGAACGCGGCGTAACCGATGATGAGTGCCTTGTTCGGTTCCCTCTTGAAGGCGTTGACCAGGCCGAGGACCAGCGCGATGAGCATCGCTGGCAGGGCGATGACCATCGGCGAAATGCCGAGGACAGCCGGGACGAACCAGCCGAACAGGGCGCCGGCGAGAAGAATGGTGAAGAGAAAACCGGTCTTCATCATGACATCGTCGTAGGTCATTGCCCGTTCGGCAGCCTGCGGACCTGCATTGCGGTTCTGCGCGGCGGGCTTGTCGAACAGGTTGTTGAGCTCCTGGTCGGACATGACCGGTTCGTTGCGGCCGGCCTGAACTCCCTGGTTGAGAGCCCGGTTCATCATGGGGTTACTCACGGTCGAGATCCTTTCGATCTGAGTAGGTTGCTCGCGCGGGCGAAATGCCGCACGAGAGTCGAATCACGTTCTCAGTCTAGCCACTTGAGCTGGACAGTCACTGAAGATCCAGCGCTCGAGTCAACGAGCGTTGCACGATCGTAACGCTGGCGCAGGGTCTCGTTATTCCTGGGTTCAGGTCAGAAGTAGTCCGAGTCTGTTCGCGGCATCAGCCCATCTGGTAGCTCGTGGCCGAGCCCGGCCCCCAGGGGATCCCGGTGGACCACCAGATGAAGAACAGCAGTCCCCAGAAGACGAACATCGCGAACGACAGCGGAATCGTGAACGAGAGCAAGGTCCCGATTCCCGAGTCCTTCTTGTACCGCTGGATGAAGCCGAGAACGACGACGAAGTACGGGCTCATCGGCGAGATGATGTTCGTCGTCGAATCACCGATGCGGTACAGGGCCTGCGTGGTCTCCGGGGCGATGGACAGGAGCATGAACATCGGCACGAGCACCGGCGCCATGAGCGTCCACAGGCCCGAGCCCGAGGTCAGGAACAGGGCGCCCAGGGCCACGAGCAGCCATCCGCCGATGAGGATGACGAACGATCCGGTGTCGAGGGAGCCGAAGAACTCCGCTCCCCTGATCGCGAGGATCTCGCCGAGGCTGGACATCTTGAACAGCGCCAGGAACTGGCTGGCGGCGAAGAACAGGACGATGACGGGCACGAACGGCAGGAGCCCCTTGCCCATCATGTCGGGAATGTCCGAGGTCTTCTTGATCGATCCGGTGGCGTAGCCGTAGACGATGCCGACGATGAAGAACCCGAAGCCGATGATGGCGGCGATGCCCGACATCAGTCCCGATTCTGGGCCGAATGCCCCGGCCTCATCACGCAGGAAGGAGTCCTCAGGCAGGGCGAGGAAGAACAGGATCGCCGCGCAGGCGACGATGGATGCCACGGCGATGACCATGCCGCGCTTCTCGTTGGAGTCCAGGGCCATCTTGACGTCGAAGTTGTCCGGGTCGTTCTCGTCTGGTTCGTCGAGTTCGATCTGGTCGGCGCGTTTGGTCAGCAGAAGTTCGGTGACCAGGGTGATGGCACCGGCGACGACGAACATCGAGATGAAGTTGAAGTAGAAGTTCGCGAGCGGGCTGACCACGTAGTCGGGGTCGATGATCTGAGCCGCCGAGGTGGAGAGCCCACCGAGGATCGTGTCCATGGAGTTGACCATGGGTGCTGCCGAATACCCGCCCGAGGTGGCGGCGTAGGCGACGACGCAGCCCAGCAGAGGGTTGCGTCCCACCGCTTTGAACGCGAGTCCGCCGAGGGGAATCATGATCATGTACGAGGCATCCGAGGCGATCGACGCGGCAGTGCCGGCGAGGGCGACGATGAACGTGATCCACTTCGGTGAGGCACCGGCGATCGTTGCGCGCAGCATCGCCGGGATCAGTCCGGACTGCTCCGCCACGGCCACGCCGATGAGGACGATGAGGACGAGGCCCAGCGGTGGGAACGTGACGAAGTTGTTCGTGGCTCCGGCGACGATCTCCCTCAGGGACTCCGTGCTGAAGAGATTGGTGACACTCACCGTCTCGTCGGTGGCGGGGTTGACCGCCTGCAGTCCGGTGGCGGAGAAGATCGCTGAGAGCACCATGACCACGACGGCCAGTGACAGGAACAGCCAGAAGGGGTGCGGAAGTTTGTTGCCGGCCTTTTCGATGATGACCAGCAGACGCATGAGCCAATTGAGCTCGCCAGGCTTCTTCGGTGTGGTGTCGGTGACAGCGGCGTTGCGCGACATCGATGCTCCTCAGTGATTCGTAACGGGGTATGCAGATGAGCCGGTGGGAGCCGCTCACCCAGTCGTCGGCCACGACCAATATGTGGCAGGGACCACTGTCTGCAAGTCCCCAGTGTTATGGACAACTCCGATTGCGGCGAGGCGATCTCATATCCTGGATCGCCATCGCCATCGACCGAGGTGGTGGTCGGCGAAATCTGGCACCCGATGCTCACCGACTGCTTCCTCCGCAGGAACGACCGGGCAAAGGCAATGCCGGCCACACAGTGCGTGCGACCGGCATTGCTGAGGTCAGATCAGGTGAACGCTCGTATCAGCTTTCGAGATTTCCTTGGATGAAGGCTTCGACTGCCTCGTGGGCGGCGTCGTCGCCCTTCTGCTCAGGGGGCGACTTCATGAAGTACGACGATGCGGAGATGAGTGCGCCGCCGACGCCGCGATCGAGTCCGATCTTCGCCGCACGGACGGCGTCGATGATGACTCCGGCCGAGTTCGGTGAGTCCCAGACCTCGAGCTTGTATTCCAGTGACACCGGTGCGTCACCGAAGTTGCGACCCTCGAGTCGGACGAAGGCCCACTTACGGTCGTCGAGCCATTCGACGTAGTCGCTGGGACCGATGTGGACATTGCGGTCCGAGAGCTCGGCCGAGGTGTTCGAGGTCACGGCCTGGGTCTTCGAGATCTTCTTCGACTCGAGGCGCTTGCGTTCGAGCATGTTCTTGAAGTCCATGTTGCCGCCGACATTGAGCTGGTACGTGCGGTCGAGGACGACTCCGCGGTCTTCGAAGAGTTTGGCCATCACACGGTGGGTGATGGTCGCACCGATCTGGCTCTTGATGTCGTCTCCGACGATCGGCACACCGGCGGCACGGAACTTCTCATCCCATTCCTTGGTGCCGGCGATGAAGACGGGCAGGGCGTTGACGAAGGCGACCTTCGCGTCGATGGCGGCCTGCGCGTAGTATTCCACGGCTTCCTGCGAACCGACGGGCAGATAGCAGACGAGGACGTCGGCCTTCGCATCGCGCAGAGCCTGTGCGACGTCGACGGGTTCGGCGTCGGATTCGTCGATGGTCTCACGGTAGTACTCGCCCAGCCCGTCGAGGGTCGGTCCGCGCTGCACTGCGACGCCCGTCGAGTCCACATCGGCGAGTTTGATCGTGTTGTTCTCACTGGCGGTGATCGCCTCGGCGATATCGGCGCCGACCTTCTTGCCGTCCACGTCAAAAGCGGCGACGAATTCGATATCACCGACGTG
This sequence comes from Brevibacterium picturae, assembly GCF_900105045.1. Classification (GTDB taxonomy): domain Bacteria; phylum Actinomycetota; class Actinomycetes; order Actinomycetales; family Brevibacteriaceae; genus Brevibacterium; species Brevibacterium picturae. Next base: position 515,490 of record NZ_LT629739.1, read on the forward strand.
ATAATCCCCGAATTCAACGTGCATGAGTCCCGGAACTTTAATTCCTGGGGCCGCATCCCGGTAATACTCAACACCTTGGATCAGGGAAGAGGCGCAGTTGCCCAATCCGGCAATCGCGACTCGAATCGATTTCGTTCCCACGTCTGTGATCTCTCCTTTGTCAATTCGGGTCTCCCCGAGCGTCGGGTCTCCCCGACTGGGGCCACCTTGAAATGACCCCGACTATTCATCTTAATGTCCTCGTCAAAACGGCGAGACGTCTTCGTCGAATCGGCGAGACGGGTGATCGGCTGAAACATGGCACCAGACGATCACGGTATTGGGATTCAACTGACGACGAGCGGTTCCAAAACCACATCCGGGTGGTTCTTCTGCACGCCCTGCAGTCGCCACCTGTCCGAGAACAGTGCAAGCAGTTCACCGTCGGAGCGGTGAAGAACCTCGACTGATCGTTCCCTCGCCAGGGTCGGCACACATTCCGGTGTGGTGCGTCGGGCCAGGGAGAAGTTGAGGCGCTCCAGCGCACAGGGTGCGTGGAATTCATTGTTCATCCGGTCTTCGGCAACCTCGAACTGCATCGGTCCGACGGCGCCGAGCACGGGGGCCTGGTCGCCGCGCAGGTCAGAGCGCAACACCTGGATGACGCCTTCGTGGTCGAGCTGTTCGATGCCGCGGCGGAACTGTTTGTACTTCGAAGAGTCTTTGGCCCTGATGACCATGAAGTGCTCGGGAGAGAACGTCGGGATCCCGGGGAACTCGACCTTCTTGTCCAGGTAGAGCGAATCGCCCACGCGCAGAGCACTGGCGTTGACCAGGCCGACGACGTCCCCGGGGAAGGCTTCGTCGACGACGTCGCGGTCACGGCCGAAGACCTGCTGCGCGTACTTCGTGGCGAAGGGTTTGCCGGTCGCGGCGTGGGTGAGCACGGACCCGCGCTCGAAGACGCCTGAGCACACACGGATGTAGGCCAGCCGGTCGCGGTGGTTGGAGTCCATGCCCGCCTGGACCTTGAAGACGAATCCGGAGAACGGGTCGTCGACAGGCCGCGGAACATCGTTCTTGTCGAGCCGAGCCTCAGCGGCAGGCGCCAGGTCGACGAGCATGTCGAGGAGTTTGTGGATGCCGAAGTTCAGCACCGCCGAGGCAAACATCACCGGTGTCGATTTGCCCGCCAGGAACGTCTCCTGGTCGTGGTTCTGATCCTCCATGTCAAGCAGGTCGGATTCGTCGACGGCGGTCTCCCATGCGTCGCCTTCGAGATCGATGGCCTTGTCTGCCGAGTAGGTTTCCTCACCGGCGATGGCGGCTCCGGCACCTGCGCGGTCGTACTTCGTGTAGTCGCCGGTGAGCCGGTCGAGGACTCCTCTGAAATCACCGGACTGTCCGACGGGCCAGGTCAGCGGGGTGGGCAGGAGGCCGGTGCGTTCCTGGACCTCATCCATGAGTTCCAGGGCGTCGAGACCGGCACGGTCCCATTTGTTGACCACTGTGATGATCGGGATGTTGCGGTGGGCACAGACTTCGAAGAGCTTCATGGTCTGGGCTTCAAGACCCTTTGCCGCATCGATGAGCATGACGGCGCAGTCGACGGCAGAGAGCACCCGGTAGGTGTCCTCGGAGAAGTCCGCGTGACCGGGGGTGTCGACGAGGTTGAAGACCGCATCCCGATACTCGAACTGCAGCGCGGCCGAGGAGATCGAGATGCCGCGGTCCTGCTCCATCTTCATCCAGTCGGAGACGGTGGCGCGGCGGCCGGCCTTACCATGGGTTGCGCCGGCCTTGCCAATGGCTCGCGCGTGCAGGGCGAGCGCCTCGGTGGTCGTCGATTTACCCGCGTCGGGGTGCGAAATGACAGCGAACGTCCGGCGGCGGGCCGCCTCGGTTCGCATGTCCTTGTCAGAATACTGGCCAGAAGTCACCAAAATATCCTATCTCTCTTCTGTCGGTGACCGGGTGTCCGGTCAGTCACAGTTGTGATCGTGCGTCCAGCGTCCTGTCGGATTCCGCGTTTATGCTGGGTGGCGATGACTGAGGAATTTGTTGAATATGCCGGTCGCTCGGAACCGAAGGAACGCTTACTCAAGGCTTTGCCGCTGATTCTCGCGGCGGTCCTCGGGATCCCGTTCCTGGTGCTGGCGATCAAGTTCTCTCTCGAGATCGGTCAGGTCACCAGCTACCTCTTCGACCTCGGAACCTCCGGCTGGGAGGCGTTCTCCATGGTGATGCTCAGCCTCTCCGGTGCATTCTGTCTCGTCTTCTACCTCGTATTCCTCTTCTTCGGCACCCGTCGGCACACGTGGAAGTGGCGCATCTGGTGGTCCGCCGCTGCTTTCCTCGCCGCCGCGTGTCTCCCCATCTGGTGGCTCCTCAACGGCTACTTCACCACCGGCGCTGCGTAACCGCGGCATCCTGCACTCAGCACCACCTCTTCCACACCTGCGCCCTGCCTGCAGCACCGCGTCCTACCCGCGGCACCGAGTCCTACACTTAGCTTCGCTTCTCACCATGAGTTTCGCACCGCACACCCGCAGCACTAAAACCTCTCGTTGCAACGGCGCACTTAGCGACTACCGGTGAGGGGTGCCCCACCAACCCGGCCCATCACAGCTGGGCAAGGGCCTTCGCGATCCTCTTCTCCGACACCGGGTGGGCCGTCCCCAGTGAATTCGCGTAGAGGCTGACGCGCAGCTCTTCGAGCATGACGACTACGTCCCGCCAGTCGCTGGGCACCGAGGCTACGATCCGTGACCAATCCGCCTTGGCCAGGTCGGGATATCTGTTGCCGATCTTCTTCACCACAGCCTCGGTGCTGCCGCTGATGCGGTCCATGAGCTGCTTGTCACGCATCGGCGAGTTCTGCATTCCATCGATGCGGACTACTTCGGCCTGCACCCATCGCGGCAGGTCGCGGACCATCTGCCCGGTCATCGCGGCCACCGATTCCCCCGTGATTCGCGTTCCTCGCCATGCCTGCACATCGGCGAGGTTGGATAGGATCGCCAGCGACGAGGCTTTCGATACGAGCCTGTCGAGTTCGGTCGCAGACTGCAGCGCCTTCATCAAGAAGGGCAGCAGCCCCGAGCACATCTCGGTCAATGTTGCGTGCATCGCGGTCTCAACACGCCCGAATTCCTCGGCATCGGCCACCCAGCCGGTCTCCGCGGGCCCCAACTCGGTCTCGACGACACTGCGTATTCCGGCCCTGATCAGGGCGTGGAGCATTTCGTCCGAGGTTTTCTGGTGACCGGCGAGGACGAGCTTCTCATCGGTCGTCAGTCCCTCGCGCAGGTACTTCAGCGCCTCGTTCGTGCGCAGGCTCAGCAGTGTGATGAGTCCTTCACGTGAGGCCAGCCGAGCTTGGGCAGCGGTGTCGAAGGCGATGAGGTCGACGCTGGTGCCCCGGTCCACGAGGCCGGGGACAGCGCCGACCTCCGCGCCATCGGTGTTCGTCAAGGCACCGAATGACCATGAGGTCAGCCCGGCTTCGGCATTGAATGAGACCTGCTTCGCCCGAGCCTTGCGCACCTGGGGTTTCGCAGTCTTCGTCAGCGTGGTCAGGTCCTCACCGATACCCACGGTGGTGGTGCCGTCGATGACGCGGAAGCGGATCCGCAGATGGGGTGGGATGCGGTTCTCGTCGAAGTCCTGCGAGCTGACGGTGATGGGCACCAGGTCGTTCAGGCCTCCCCCGCCGGCACGTTCACTGAGATGTGCGGCGAGCACTTCGGGCAGGGACCCACGATAGGGGGTGAGTACGGGCAGGATGTCGCGGGCGACGTCCGGTGCGGGCACGAAGTATCGGCGCTTGTTCTTCGGCAGCGAGCGAATGTAGGCGGCGACGAGTTCCTCACGCAGCCCAGGGACCTGCCAGGAGAATTCCTCGGAATCCACCAGGGGCACGGCGGCTGCGGGCAGCTCGACGGTCACTCCGTCCTCCGTGCTGCCGGGTTCGAAGGAGTACCGCAGCTTGGCCGTCGAGCCGTCGGCCAGTTCCCATTCCATCGGGAAGTCATCGGCCACCGAAGCGGTCAGTTCCTCGCTGTCGTCGCTGAGCAGGATCGAGGTGCTCAGATCCAGAATGTGCGAGTCGCGACGTTTCTGTCTCTTCCACCAGGAACGGAAGTCCGCCGCAGAGGTGATCGTGGCCGGAATCCGCTCATCGTAGAACTCGAAGAGCGCATCGTCCTGGTCGAGGACCCTGCGGTTGCGTGTGCGTGAGGCGAGCGCTTCCGCCTCATCGATGACCGTCGCATTGTGTTCGAGGAACCCGAAGCGTTCGTGCCAGTCACCGTCGATGAGGCCCTTGCGGATGAACATGTCACGCGCGGCCTCCTGGTCGAAGGTCCCGTATCCGACCCGGCGGTCGGTCACGAGGGTGACGCCGTAGAGCGAGATCTTCTCGTAGACCATCGACCCACCGGCCTTCTTCGACCAGTGCGGGTCCGAGTGCTGCCTGGTCACCAGGTCACCGGCGGCTTCGACGACCCAGTCGGGTTCGATCGCTGAGACCGTGCGGGCCCACAGCCTGGAGGTTTCGACGAGTTCGGCCGCCATGACGAAGTCGGGCTTCTTCTTGAACAGGCCGGAACCGGGGAAGATCGCGAAACGGGTTCCGCGGGCTCCCTGATAGTCCCTGTTCTTCTCCGACCGGGAACCGATCATCGACAGCAGCCCCGTCAGCAGCGCACGGTGGATGGCTGCCGCATGTGGGTCGAGCCTGGCGCTGGCAGCACTCTGCCCGGAGTCCTTCTCGGCCTCCTGGCCGCCGGTCTTCATCGCGCTGTGCTTCTGCGCACTGAGTTCGGCGAAGCCGATCTTGCCGTTGGCGCTGCCCGACCCGGGCCTCGCTGCGACGGCGTTCGCAGCAGTCTCGTTCGAGTGCTTCGCCTTCGACCCCTTCGCATCCGACGCGGACCCAAGGCCCGCCTCGGCGCTGGCAGATGTTTCGACCGGGCGCCACACGGACTTGTTGACGCGGATGCCCGCGGACCCGAGCAGGGACCGCAGCTGGCCGACGAGGTCCTGCCATTCGCGGATGCGGACGAAGTTGAGGAACTCGGCCTTGCACTGACGGCGGAACTTCGAACTCGTCAGCGCCGACTGCTGATCATCCAGGTAGTTCCACAAATTGAGGTAGGACAGGAAGTCACTTCCCGGGTGGGTGAACCGGGCGTGCTTCTCATCGGCGGCCTGGCGCACCTCGGTGGGGCGTTCGCGGGGGTCCTGAATGGACAGGGCGGCCACGATGACGGTGACCTCTCCCCCGCATCCCGCCTCGGCGCCGGCGATGACCATGCGCGCCAGTCTCGGGTCGATCGGGAGCAGGGACAGCTGCCGACCGGTCGGGGTGACAGTGATCGTGCCGGTCTTGTCGCTGGTCAGGGCGCCCAGTTCGGAGAGCATGGTGCGTCCGTCACGGACTGCTTTGGCCTCCGGCGGGGTGAGAAACGGGAATTCGAGGATCTCTTTGTCACTCGCCGCGAACCCGAGGTCGGCCATCTGCAGGATGACGCTGGCGAGGTTGGTGCGCAGGATCTCGGGGTCGGTGAACTCCTGTCGCGAGTCGAAGTCGGCTTCTGAGTACAGGCGGATGCAGATGCCGTCGCTGGTACGACCCGAACGGCCCTTGCGCTGATTCGCGCTCGCCTGGGAGATGCGCTCGATGGGCAGGCGCTGGACCCGGGTGCGGTTGGAGTACCTCGAGATGCGGGCGGTGCCGACGTCGATGACGTACTTGATGCCGGGCACGGTCAGCGAGGTTTCGGCAACGTTCGTGGCCAGCACGAGGCGTGGCCTGGAGTGGGGTTTGAAGACCTTCTGCTGTTCGCCGGCGGAAAGGCGAGCGAAGAGCGGCACAACGTCCCAATTGCTCAGGCGTGGTCGTGTGCGCAGGTGAGCCTCGAGAGCGTCGGCGGTGTCACGGATCTCTCGTTCCCCGGAGAGGAAGACGAGGATGTCGCCGGGGGCTTCGGCGCTGAGTTCGTCAAAGGCTGCGATGATGCCCTCTGTCTGATCCTCGGGCCCCGTTTCGTAGCTTCCCGACTCCCCGGGCCCATCGACGTCGTCGTCCTCCTCGTCCTCGACGAGGGGACGATACCGGACCTCGACGGGATAGGTCCGTCCCGCGACTTCGATGATCGGGGCGTCGTCGAAGTGGGCGGCGAAGGACTGCGGGTCGATCGTCGCCGAGGTGATGATGACCTTGAGTTCGGGTCGCTTCCCCATCACTTCTTTGAGGTAGCCGAGCAGGAAGTCGATGTTGAGGCTGCGTTCGTGGGCCTCATCGATGATGATGACTTCGTAGTCGCGCAGCAGTTTGTCGCGGGAGAGCTCCGAGAGCAGAATGCCGTCGGTCATGACCTTGACCCGGGTCGAATCCGCGACCTGCGCGGTGAATCGCACCTGGTAGCCGATGGTGTTGCCGAGGTCTTCGCCGAGTTCGTCGGCGATACGTTCGGCCACGGTCCTGGCAGCGATTCGCCGAGGCTGGGTGTGCCCGATCAGTCCGTTGACTCCCAGCCCCAGTTCGAGGCAGATCTTGGGCAGCTGGGTGGTCTTTCCCGATCCGGTCTCGCCGGCGACGATGATGACCTGGTTGTCGCGAATCGCCTCGGCGATCTCGTCCTTGGCTGCGGAGACCGGCAGATTCTCCGGGTAGGTGACATCGACGGGCTGGGCCTTGCGGGCAGCAGTCAGCCGTGCCCGACGTTCGCGGTGTCCGGCCCCGGTGTTCTTGCGTCGCTGATTCTTCCGCCGAGGTGACCGCTTCGCTGGCTCCCTGCGCTGTGGCTGCGTGTCAGGGCGTGGAGACGGCGTATCCGTCTGCGGGGTCGAGTCGCCCGTGCGCGGGGTCGACGATGCTGAGTTCTCATGTGCCATTTCAGACCCCAGCTTAACGTCTGCCTCGCCGAGGTGGTCGTCGGCGCTCGTGCGGGTGCGCTCAGGCGTTGTTCGCCAAGGTCCGGAGTTTCGCAAGGTATGCATCCCAATCCCAGCCCGATTCGGGTTTATGGTCCTCGGGCATGTTCGGGTTGCGGGGGTTGAGTCCCACCTGTCCGTCGATGCTCTCGCGAACGATGTCGACCTGCCCCAGATGCCGGGTCAGGTCCACGATGACGTGCACCATCATCTGCTGCAGCGACACCGCAGCCTTCTCGGGCCGCCAATGGGGCACCGTCCCCTGCGCGTCGAGCGTGTGCGTGTCTATCGTCTCGTCGGCGAAGACCCACACCCGTCGGTAGAAGTCGAGGATGGAGCCCGCAGTTTCCGTCTCCGTGGCATACCAGTCAGCCTGCGGGTCGGACTCGAGCTGTTCGTCGGTAAAGGTCTCGTCCGGATTCGGCCACGGCCTGCCGAAAGTGTCGCCGAAATACCCGATCTCCACGAGCGTCATGTGCTTGACGACGCCGAGGAGGTTGAACCCCGTGGGCGTCTGCGGCATCCGCAGCTCCCGTTCGCTGAGTTCTTCAAGCTTCCACATCAGATCATTGCGGCTGGTCTGCAGGTGGTTCTTGAGGATCGTCTTCATCGCATCGTCGCGGGGCATGTCTCCATTCTGCCGCGGATGAGGGAAGAAGGACATCCCTCTCCCCTCATCCGCGGCAGAGATCCCTCATCCGCCCCAGAGCGGTGCCAGGCTCGAGATGAGCTTCTGGCCGCCGAGGACGATGAAGAGCAGCGCGGTGATGGCCAGCGCTATGTTGGTGTGCAGCTTGTTCGCCCATTTCCTCGGAATCCTCTTGCCGTTGAGGAGGCCGAGGAGCGTGATCGCCAGGAACGGCATGAACAGCGACCCGAGCACGCCATAGGCCAGGATCAGGCCGATCGGTTTGCCCAACAGGAACAGGATCATCGGTGGGAAGGTCAGCCACAGCACATAGAACTTGAAGTACTTTCCACCTGTCAGAGTGTCAGGGTGCCCGGCAGGCTTCTTGCGCATGTGTCCCCAGAAATCGGCGAACATGAGCGAGACACCGTTCCACACTCCGATGATCGAGGAGAAGGATGCGGCCCAGAATCCGACGAGGAATCCGGTGCCGACCACCTCGCCGTATTCGGCCTTGAGCACATCCGAGAGCTCGAGCAGTCCCTTGTCATCGGCAGAGATGGAGACTCCGGCGGCGCGGACGACCTCGGCTCCGACGATGAGCATGGCGATGACGAAGATTCCGGTCAGCACGTAGGCCATGGAATTGTCGATGCGCATCACCCGCATCCACTTGGGTGTGTGCCAGCCCTTCTCACGCAGCCAGTACCCGTAGGCGGCGAGAGTGATCGTACCGCCGACGCCACCGGCCAGAGCCAAGGTGTAGATGACGCCGCCTTCCGGGATCAGCGGGATGAGCCCGGTGAGCATGGCCGGCACATTGGGTACGGCGATGATGGCCAGGCCGACGACGGTGACGAACATGATTCCGACGAGAGCCGCAGTGATCTTCTCGAACACGGAGTACCGCCCGAACCACACCATGGCGAAGCCGGCCAGTCCCATGACGATCGCCCACACAGTGAGGTTGACCCCGGGGAACAGCGCGGCCAGGGGAAGTGCGGCCGAACTCATCGCGGTGGCACCGTAGACGAATCCCCAGATGATGATGTAGGGCCCGAAGTACCAGGTCGTCCATCGGCCCAGAGAGGTCCATCCCTCGAAGATCGTCTTCCCTGTGGCCAGGGTGTAGCGGCCCGCGCCTTCGACGAGGACGATCTTGAGGATCACACCGACGATCACCGCCCACAGCAGTCCGTATCCGAACTGGCTGCCGGCCACCAGGGTCGCCACCATGTCGGCGGCGCCGACACCGGTCGCAGCAACGACCAGACCGGGTCCGACCACCTTCCATTTCGCTGGACCCTGGGCTTCGGCCACGCCCGTACCGGCATCGGCGCCGGTTCCGTCACCAGGCCCGGAATTATGCGGGCCGTTGTCATTGTCAGTCATGTCTCGTCTTCACCTTCGTCATCAGCTCTGCCTGTTGCCGTCACCACCGTCGAACTCTCCGTCGCGCCCGAGGCGCAACGCCGGCGAACTCACGCCAGCAGGCGAACTTCAGCAGAAATCGTCTTACTGTGACATGGTATTCGACCACAGCGGTTATCCTCGATACGTGACCCCCGACGACTCACGCAGCAGGATCGCCCGACGGATGTTTCCCGACGGCGAGGATCCCGACCCGCGATTCACCCTCGCCAACGAACGCACGTTCCTGTCCTGGATTCGCACAGCCCTGGCGTTCATCGGCGGTGGCATCGCTGTCGAAGCCTTCACCTCGGCGATCTTCACCTCTGGACTGCGGGCGACTCTGTCGATCGTGCTCATGACCATCGGATTCATCCTCGCTGCGGGTGCGGCCTTCAGATGGCATCGCATCGAATCGGCGATGCGCCATAAGACCTCGCTGCCGCTGCCCCTCATCATCCCCATCGTCAGCCTGGCCTCCGCGCTGGGCGCCGGCCTTCTCGTCCTGGTCTTCGCCGGAGTCCTGTGACCACGCCGCGTCCCAGACGGCCCCAGCCACACGCCGATCCGGGGCTGCAGCCCGAGAGGACGACCCAGTCGTGGCTGCGCACCAGCCTGACGATGACCGTCGTCAGCCTGTTGTTCATCCGCTGGATCAATGTGTTCGGAGGACTGTCCGTCGTCGTCTTCGTCGTCTGCATCGGACTGGCGATCGCCGCGATCGCCCTGCAGGTCAGACGCTACCGTCTCGGAGCGGTGTCCATTCGCGCCGAACGGGGTCGCCCGACTCCCTGGGCGATCCTCTTCCTTGCCAGTTCGGTCTGCCTCATCGCGGTTCTCAGCATCGCCTCGGTCATCAAGATCACTCTCGATTGATGTTCCTCGTTGTGAGACCGCCGTCCGGTTCCCGGCCGGCGTTGCCTAAACTGGGTGCCATGAAGGATGCACGTGAAGTTTCGACCGCCCCACTTGTCGCCGTTGGCCTCGTCGGCGGATTCCTGACGGCCCGCGAGACCGGGATCCGTCCCCTCGGTGGAGTCGTGCTCGCAGCCGCCGGCGCCTACGCGGCCCGCACCTGGTTCGCCAAACAGGGCTGGCCCATCGGCACAGCGCTGACCCTGGGCTACCTCGGCGGGTTCGGTGCCTCTCACCCCCTGGCGAAGAAGATCGGCGCATGGCCCGCGGTGCTCAGCGTCGCAGCCGGCACTGCCGCGGCCGCCTACCTGGCCGTCGACGCTGCCGAAGCCGCCTGAACCGGAAAGCGAGGACCACCGGTAGCCCATGCTGGCAGTTTTCGAAGGCTTCGCCGTCATCGCAGGGGTCATCCTGGTCGGGTTCGTGCTGGGACGATCCGAGGTTCTGGGACCCACTGGGCAGCAGGTCATTGCGAAGCTCGTCTTCTATGCCGGCACCCCCGCCCTCCTCTACGTCACGGTTGCCGACACCGACCTGGGCCTGATCTTCAACACAGCACTCCTGGCCACAGGAGGGTCCGCGCTCATCGTGGGCATCCTGCTGTTCGTCCTCACCCGATACATCCGCAGACGCAGCACCGGCGAGGCGATGTTCTCCGCCTGGGCCGTCAGCTACGTCAACATCGGCAACCTGGGCATCCCGATCGCGGCCTATGTGCTCCACGACATCGGATATGTCGCTCCCGTGCTGCTGTTCCAGCTGCTCATCCTCGCCCCCATCGGCATGGCCGTCCTCGACGCTGCGGGCAAGAAGAAACCAGACCAGCATTGGTATTCGGGCCTGTTCCAGATCATCAGGAACCCCATCGTTCTGGGCGCGGCCGCGGGTGTGGCCGCCTCGGCGACGGGCTTCGAACTCCCACGCTTCATCTTCGAACCCATCGACATGATCGGCGCCACCGCAGTCCCTGGAGCCCTCCTGGCCTTCGGGATCTCACTCAAGGACGGGTGGGGGCTGCCGGCTCCCGGAACTCGGAAGCAGCTGACCTACATCACGGTCGCCAAACTCGTCATCCAACCGGTCCTGGCGTGGGCCATCGGCGGTCCCCTGCTGGGATATTCCGACATCGCGCTGTTCGCCATCGTCGTCACCTCGGCTCTGCCGACGGCACAGAACGTCTACATCTACTCCATGCAGTACCGACGATCCGAAGCGCTCATGCGTGATGCGGTCTTCATCACGACCGTGCTGGCGGTGCCGACTCTCGTCATCGTCGCAGCCCTGCTGGGCTGAGCCTCGGCGGTCCCGACCACCTCGGTGATCTGGTGCTCAGTGGCGTGTCGGAGCCAGCTTGCCCTCCCGGGTCGATGACAATGGGAACGTGGCTGGAGACGAGAAGAACGAGACCGAAGACCTCCTGAGCAGGCGGATGAGTTCAGGGTCCGGTAACGCTGCCGAAAAGCAGACGGAACCTCCCCTGGAGGCAGCGAACGATCCGTCCACCGACACCGAGGCGTTCGACCCGATCAGGGAACCGATCGCCAAGGACGAGCCCAAGCCCTCAACCGGGCCCGTGCACGTGGCACCTGCCCATTCGTCGAACCCTGCCGAGACCGCCCGGACCCGCGAGGTTCCCGCCAGCTCCCGCACAGCTGTGATGAGTGAAGCAGACTGGGCCGCCGTGACCCAGGCTGCAACGTCAACCGAAACCCACGATCCCGAGGTGCCCGAGCGGCGCCGCAGCGTCCTCGATGTCATCGGCACCATCTGGATCACCCTGGCCACACCGTTCATTCTGCTGGCCCTGGCCGTGCGATTCGTGGCCTCGGGACTGTTCCTCAAGTTCGAGTACTTCCGGCCCGGATTCCCTGCCGACCAGTTCGGCTTCGGCAGCGCCGACCGCGAACACTACGGCACCTACGTCATCGACTACCTGTCGAACCTCGACTCCCGGCGCTACCTCGCCGACGTCATCATGCCCAACGGCGAACCCATCTTCATCTCCGAAGAGCTCAACCACATGGCCGACGTCAAGGCCCTCATCTCACTGCTGTACCTGATCGCAGTGATCGGCCTCATCGGCGCGGTGCTCTTCGGGCTCTACATGTCGCGCAGGCACGGAATGGGCATCCACGTCGGTCTGCGCCTCAGCGCCATCATCAGCATCGTCGTCATGGCCGCTGCAGCGGTACTGGCGTTCCTCGGTTGGGACACCTTCTTCCGCGGTTTCCATCAGATCTTCTTCTCCGACGGGACCTGGGAGTTCTACGCCGATGATTCCCTCATCCGTCTCTTCCCACCCCAGTTCTGGGTCGACGCGGGCATCGCCGGAGGCGGCCTCTTCGTCCTCCTCGCCATCATCCTCTTCTGGCTCAGCTTCGCCGGCCACAAGAAGCGTCGCGCGCTGAAGAAGTCTCGGCGCCAAGCCTGAGCGTTGCGGGCTTCGCGCCCGTTCGAACACAGCGGGCTCCAGGCCCGCTCCACGATTCCGGCCGGGTGGTCTTTCCCCTTCTACCCGGCCGCAGCTCTTTCCTGGGGCGCGACATGGATGTCGGCTCCGCGCCAGATGCAAATTCCCACCGATCGCAGGTCAGCGCCTTGATCCCCCACCACCGTGTGACTAGCGTCGAGAACACAGATCGTGATGCCCGGATCACGGGCACCCGGCCGAGCATCGATCGGTTTGATTGCCTCGAACACAGCTCGAGTGCAGAGAGGAGCAGAAGACCATGAGCGATGAGCAGAAGAATGCGGAAGGCAGCGTGGAGACTCCCGAGGAACAGCTCGAGCGCATTGCCGCAGAGCACGACGTGCCGATAGAAAAGGATCCGAAGGAGGCCCAGGCCGAGGCCGAAGCTTCCCAGCCCGACGAAGAACGCGACATCCGCGGTGGAGACACGAAGGAAGATGAGGACACCGCATCAGAACCACCGGACTGAGCAACCTCGGCGCAGACAGCCTCGGCGCAGACCGGGGAGGTCGGACCGTGCAGGTGCCCTGGCGCTGATCCTCAGTCGTCGACGGCGTCGCGTCCACGCCGGACGATGATCGGATCAGGTTCGTAGACGACGGAGGTGTCTTTGTCCTCGTAGTCGAACTGGTTGAGGAAGTAGCGCATGGCGTTGAGCCGTGCGCGCTTCTTGTCATTGCTCTTGATCGTGATCCACGGAGCGTGATCGGTGTCCGTGCGTCGAAACATCTCTTCCTTCGCCGCGGTGTAGTCGTCCCAACGATCCAGGGATTCGAGGTCCATGGGAGAGAGCTTCCACTGTCGCACCGGGTCGATCTGCCGGATCGCGAAGCGAGTCCGCTGTTCGCGCTGGGTCACGGAGAACCAGAACTTGGTGACGTGGATATCGGAGTCGATGAGCATCTTCTCGAACACCGGAGCCTGTTCCATGAACGTCTCGTACTCGTAGTCGGTGCAGAAGTCCATGACGCGTTCGACGTTGGCCCTGTTGTACCAGGAGCGGTCGAACATGACGAACTCGCCGCTGGTGGGCAGGTGGCTGATGTAGCGCTGGAAATACCACTGCCCTGCTTCCTTGTCCGAGGGTTTGTTCAGGGCCACGACCCGTGCCGCTCGCGGGTTGAGGTGTTCGGTGAAGCGTTTGATCGTCCCGCCCTTGCCGGCAGCGTCACGGCCTTCGAAGACGATGACGTGTCTGGCGTTGGTGTCCTGCCCCCAGTATTGGAATTTCAGCAGCTCCACCTGCAGCTGGTACTTCTCGAGTTCGTATTGTTCCCGGTCCATGAGTTCCGGGTACGGGTATCCCTCACGCCAGGTCTCGACCGCACGCCCCAGCGGGTCGATGAGGTGCGGATCGGTGGTGTGGGAGTTCTCGACCGCGTAGCCTTCGAGTCGAAGTTTGTCGATGTATTCGCGCAGATTCTCATTGAGCAGGCTATTCACGGGCGCTCCTTAGCATCGACGGCATCGGTCTTCTTCAGCGGCTTGGCCCATCACGTCGCGGTCGTCACCAATCCTCGGGCAGGGTACCGAGCAGAGGTGAACATCAGGTTATCCGATCTATGTCCCGTTTCGGAATGATTCCCAGACTGAGCAGAGGGGCGATCGCGACGAGGGCAAAGGACAAGGGGTAGCCGAACACGGTGACCAGGGCGCCGAATCCCGGCCCGAGGATCGCGGACATGACGAACTGTCCCGTGTTCTGCATGCCCATGGCTTTGCCCGACCATTGGGGTCCTGCGGCCTCGGCGACCGAGGCGAAGGCCAGACCGTTGTCGGCCACCGAGACCGTTGCCGCCAGGATGAACACCACGCTCGCCACGATCGGCATCGGGGTCAGTGAGATCAGCGCGATCGCCGCGACGAGGACCATCGCCGCAATCGCCACGACCCGCATCAGCCCGACCCTGGAGCCGAGACGATCGGAGAGGCCCCCGACGATCATGCGTCCCAGCGCCCCCACGATCTGGGAGGCGGCGACGATGCCGCCGGCGATGCCCGCGCTGATGTGCTGGTTCGCGATGAGCCAGATGAGGCCGTAGGTGGAGAAGGCGAACTGTGGGATCACCAGCAGCGCGGAGACTGCGTGGATCCGCCACAGGAACGAGTCCATCCGGTAGGGGTTGCTCGTCGAAGGCGGCGTTTCGACCTCTCCCCCCGCCGAGGTGGGGCCTGGCCGGGAATCGTCCGTGGACGTGCCTACGGGGCTGGGAGCCGCCTCGGCGCGGGGAGGGTCCCGGACGAGGCCGAGGCAGATGACGGCCATGACACCGGTGACGATGACGACGAACCACAGGTATCCGACAAAGCCGTCGGACGCGGCGATCGGTGGGACGGCCAGGGCCGCCACGCTCGTGCCCAGTGGCTGCGACATCTGTCTGATCCCCATGGCCAGACCACGGCGGTGGCGGGGAAACCAGCCCATGACCACGCGCCCGCTGGCCGAGTTCACGGATGCGGCGGCAGCGCCGGAGGCCGCGATGATGATGACCATCCACACTGGTGAACCGACCACCGCCACCGCCACACCTGAGGCCAGGGCCGTCAGACCGATGCCCAGCGTCATAGCCAATCGTTCACCGAACCTGTCGGCAAAGGCACCCCAAGCGATGAGGGTGAGGATGAGACCGAAACTCGGGGCCGCGGCCACGGTGCCGGCCTGAGTCAGCGTATAGCCGAGATCAGTGTGCATATACGGAATGAGAAAAGCCGGCCCGGTGATGGCGACAGTGGCCGCCATCTGGGACAGCACCCCGACGACGAGGATCACCCAGGCCTGTCTGCTGGG
Source organism: Brevibacterium picturae (assembly GCF_900105045.1). Taxonomy (GTDB): domain Bacteria; phylum Actinomycetota; class Actinomycetes; order Actinomycetales; family Brevibacteriaceae; genus Brevibacterium; species Brevibacterium picturae. The sequence continues at coordinate 530,619 of NZ_LT629739.1, forward strand.
CGGATTCTCGGTCATGAGTTTGAGACTAGTCGTCTCACGACTGGTGCGTCGGTGTGTCTCAGATCGCGGTGTCGGCCTGGTCGTCGTGTCTCTGATCGCGGCAGTCCCAGGTACGCTATATGGTACGTGCTGGCGCTGTGTTTCCAGTGCCGATGCGGCGCAGGCAGCGTCCGCATGGCCCCCTATAGCCCAATCGGCAGAGGCAGTCGACTTAAAATCGATCAAGTGTGGGTTCGAGTCCCACTGGGGGGACCATAGAAACAGCCTCTCACCTGCATTGATGCAAGGTCAGAGGCTAACTCATATCTGACTGGGAATCGAGTACCTCATGTTTACCTATCTTCTTCACTTCGGTTTTGGCCGAATTGGCTCACAGTTGCCGCTCTGGGCCACCGCCGAGCCTTGATTCCAATCAAGCACAGTGAAACTGTGGTAGTGCCAGCGACAAGAACGCCAGGGATGCTCCTCCCAGACGGGATAGCTGGCATTCATCTTTCCGTTTGCCCGAAAGGGTAGAACTCAGTCCCGAGCATGCAGGCGTCGTGAGTAAGCTGGAGGTTCGCATCCGGCCGTTCACCCGGGCAAGATGGTGATATGACGAATGTGCTGCTCACCCCGCAGGGTCCGCCTCTGTCCGTCGGCGATATGGGAGATCTCAGCGTCGCTGCCACACCGGGACCTGCCGTTCTCTTCGCGTCTCCAGCCACCTCGGGCGACGTCAGCCCAGGCTCAGCTCCTGAGACACCCGAGGCAGAAAGCACCGTGGCCACTGCATCCAACCGCCCGCTCGCTTACCGTGAAGCGGACGCCGATTGGCATGAGCTCGGATACGAAGCTGCCGATCACTGGGAGGGCCTCTCCCCCGAGCTGCGCGATCGACTCATCGCCGATCGGACGGCGAAGCTCAGCCGTGAGGAGTACTCCGTCACCACCAGCGGCGCGAGCGCGTCGATGATTACGAGCAATTGGACGTACTCAGGTTCTCCTCGCATGTATCGCATCGCAGGTGAGCTGCGTGAACTCGCCGAGGTGCTCGCGGAGATCGGCGACTGATTTCTGCTCTCCTGACCAGCATCGACCGACGGCCAGCATCGTGACCCTGTCAGGCCCACCTCAGAGTGCTTAGAGACTGCTGTTCAACTGACGATCTCTGCTCTCCGAGATGGTGGCCACGTTGAGTTCAGCCCACCTGCGCAGAGTTGCCACGGGCACCTGAAGGGACCGGCCCAGGTCGGTCAGCGCGTATTCCACACGTGGAGGAGCCTCGGCGAAGACCTCTCTGGTCACGAGTCCATCGGCCACCAACGACCGAAGTGTCGAGGTGAGGACCTTCGGTGTGATTCCACCGATCGCCAAACGGATTTCACTGAAGCGCTTCGGGCCCTCGTCGAGTGTCTCGATGATGAGGACCGTCCATTTGTCACCGACTCGGTCGAGGACGATCCGGGTCGGACATTCGGGATCGAAGGCATCGCCCTCCCAAGAACTGCTCGTGCTCATAGCTCAATAGTATCTTTGAAGTACTCGATATCCAACGGGTACCTTTGTGGCAGTATCTGCTTCAACGAAAGGACACACCATGAAGATCGCACTGTTCGGCGCATCCGGAATGATCGGATCCCGCGTCACCAAGGAAGCCGCCGAGCGCGGCCTCGAGGTCACTGCCATCACTCGAACCGGCGTTGAGGTGCCGGGAGCCGCAGCGAACCTTAAGGGCGACATGGGAGACGCTGAGTTCGATCGACAGGCCGTCGACGACCACGACATCATCGTCTCGACAACCGGCCCCAGCCGCACCGGAGGATCCCACGACGACTGGCTGAAGGCCCTGGAGACACTGGCTCAGGCCAGTGGCGACAAGCGTGTCTTCGTCGTCGGCGGTGCCGGATCGCTCCTCGTCGGAAACGCCATGCTCAAAGACACCGAAGGATTCCCCGAAGCCTATAAGGCTGAGTCAGAGACCGGCACGAGGGCACTCGAGCTGATGCGCGCGGGCAGGTACTCACCGTGGACGCTGATCTCCCCTGCCCCGGAGATCGGTCCCGGTGAACGCACGGGAACCTATAAGACCGAATTTGAGACGCCTGCCGGCGATTCGATCTCGGCCGAAGACTTTGCTGTGGCCATGGTCGATGAGATCGTCGACGCGAAGCACATTGACGCTCGCTTCACCGTCGCGAACTGAGGTTCTCGGGGCCGAGCACTCATCGGTTCGGGGCCGATCCCCCAGACTCTGCGTGTCCGTCCATCGGTGAATGACAAGAACGCCGGGAGTGCAGCAGATGCATTCCCGGCGTTCTTCAGACCTCATCAGGCTTCACGTCACGATGAGACCCCAACGCGAACCTGCACTCAGGCATCAGGCCTTGGCGGTTTCCTTCTTAGGAGCCGGCTTTGAGTTGGCTGCCTCGACGAAGTTCTTACGAGGAACGTCGAGATCGGCCAGCGGCATGGCGTCGCGGCCGACGATGGCGTTGAGGATCCAGTTGCCGAAGACCTTGACCTTGCGGTCCACTGTCGGGATCGCGTAGCCGTGGTAGGCGCGGTGCATCAGCCAAGCGAGGACGCCGCGGGCTTCGAAGTCGCCCATCTGCGAAACGCCCTTGTACAGGCCGAGACCTGCAACGGTGCCGATGGTCTTGTGGAAGTACTGCTTGAACTCTGTCTCTCCGCGCAGTCCGGCGAGAACGTTGGCAGCAAGCACTGGTGCCTGGCGCACGGCGTGCTGAGCGTTGGGCACGCAGTAGCCGCCCACACCGCCACCGGAGAGATCGGGCACGGCGGCGTTGTCGCCGGCGGCCCATGCGCCTTCGACAACACCGTTGTCACCCTCGACGCGCAGATCGGCGCGCACAGTCACACGGCCGCGCTCATCGAGAGGCAGGTCCGAGTCGACGAGGATCGGGTTGGCCTTGACGCCAGCCGACCACACGATGGTGTCGGCGTCGAACTCTTCGCCGCTGGAGAGCTTGACGTGCTTGTCGGTGCAGTCCTGGAGGAAGGTCTCGAGGTAGACATCGATGCCGCGTTCGCGCATGTGCTCGACGACCCAGCGAGCCTGAGCCTCGCCGACCTCGGGCATGACACGCTCAAGGGCTTCGACGAGGACGAAGCGGACATCTGCTTCGGTCAGCGTCTCGTACTGAGCCACAGCGGAGCGGACCACGTCTTCGAGCTCGGCGAGGAGCTCGATGCCTGCGAATCCGCCGCCGACGAAGACGAAGGTCAGCGCTTTGCGACGCTCATCATCGTCTTCCATCAGCGAGGCGTCGGCCAAGCGGCTGAGGAGATGGTCGCGCAGTGCGACGGCCTCCTCGATGCGCTTGAGCGCGATGGCGTTCTCCTTGAGGCCGGGGATCGGCAGGGCACGCGCCACCGAACCGGCGGCCATGATGATGTGGTCGTAGTCGAGCTCGAACGCTTCGTCGTTCTCGGGCTCGACGGTGACGAACTTGTCGCCGTGGTTGATTGAGGTGACCTTCGCGGTGATGACCTCAGCACCGGAGAGGTTGCGACGCAGCGGCACGACAGCGTGGCGCGGCTCGATGGACCCGGCTGCGACCTCTGGCAGGAACGGCAGGTAGGTCATGTACGGGTTGGGATCGACCACGGTCACTGTGGCTTCGCCACGACCGAGGTTCTTCAACAGATTCTGAGCGGTAACGAGACCAAGGTAGCCGCCACCAACGACGAGGATTCGAGGACGCAATTTTGAGTTTCTGATGAGTGCCATATTCCCATCTTAGGCCCTTGTGAAAACTTTCACGAATTGCATCTCGACGCTCGAGATCAGAGGTTTGGCACCCGGTTCGATCACCGTCGACGGCGGATGAAAACCACTGCTGAGAGCGCGAAGAGGATCACCGCGATGAGGCCTCCGGCACCCAGAACCGAGAAGCCCAACATGGGTGTCGACTGCGATGAGACGACGTCCTTGGGCGCGACCGCTTTCGGGTTGTTGTCCTCGGCTGGGGCCGCGCTCTCGGTCTCGGACGGATCGGATTTCGCGCGCCTGTGCATCGTCACCCAATCGGCGAGAGCATCGGCCGCGCTGGGCACCGTCTTCGGGACATCGGACTTCATTGCGGCTTTCGGATCGAGCCGGCCCCAGCCGACGATCGGATCCGGCTTGCCCTTCTTGCTCTGCCCCTTGTGTCCGGGGACGGGCTTGGCCGTCGAGGTCAGTTTGGCGGTGACCTCGTCGGCGCTGAGGTCTGGATTCTCGGCCCGGATCAGCGCAGCGACGCCGGAGACGATGGGTGAGGCGAATGAACAGCCTTGTCCTTCCGCATAGCCGCCGGAGTAGTACGGAATCGGAATGTCGGACGCGGGCCCCATGAGGTCCACGGCTGTTCCGGGGGCGGTGGATTCCTTGAGCACCTTGTCGTTCTTGCCCAGCCCGCCGACGCCGATCACTCCGGGGACCGTCGACGGCGACCACGCCTGAGTCGCCCCCTGGGAGGCGTTGCCGACGCAGGCGACGATGACGACGTCCTTCTCATAGGCGTAGGCGAAGGATTCGTCCCAGCTGGAGGGCCAGGCGGGATCGTCCCAGCCCAGCGACATGTTGATGACCTTGGCTCCGGAGTCGACGGCCCATCTGATCGCCTCATCGGCCTGCTCACGGGTGGAGCCGGAATCCTCCGGCCGGTCGGGCCCCAGCCACATCGATGCGGACAGGATGTCGACGTCAGGGGCCACTCCGGTCGGGCCGGCCCCCTTGCCTTGGCCCGCGATGACACCGGCGACGGCGGTGCCGTGATGGATCGTGGTCTTGCCGCCGATCGGGGTCTTCCCATCCTTGTCGAGTCCGCTGAAGTCCTTGGACTTGCTCACAACGTCCTTGAGGTCGTCATGTTCGGCATTGACGCCGGAATCGATGACGGCGACCTTGACACCTTTGCCGGTGGTCTTCTTCCACAGATCGTCGATGCCGTAGTCCTCGATGAACCACTGGCCCGGCCCGGGCTCAGGTGCTGCCAGCGCAGGCTGGGTCGTCCCTATGACCAGACCGAGCACGAGGGAGCCGACGACGGCGAGTTTCGCGGTGCGCTTTCCTGCGCGTGGACGCTTGGCTGCTGTCGCTGTCCGCGCGGTGGCGGACCTCACGATTGCTGGCGCGCGAGATCGAGCGCGGTGCCGTCGAGGATGTCCGTTTCCGAGACCATGATGTCGAGTTCAGCCCCCGCGGCCTTGACTGCTGTGTCGATGCGGGCCGCGATCCGGGCGAACAGCAGTCCCCCGGCTGCGATGACGTCGACGCGTCCGGGGTGCATGTAGGGCAGCGCCGCGCGAGCCTCTCGCCCCATACTCAGCAGCTCGTCGGCCTCATTGTCGATGTCGGCCACACGCAGATGCGTGCCGTGGATGCGCTCGCGCTGATAACTGTCGAGGTCGAGGATTCCCGCGGTCAGCGTGGTGACGGTGCCTGCGACTCCGATCATCGTCCGCGGTGCGGACAGATCGACGATCTCTGCAGCCTTGTCGAGATTGGCATCGATGTCGTCGAGGGCCGCTCGGATCTGCGTCTGGTCTGGGATGTCGACGGACATGTGGCGTTCGGTCAGGCGCACGGACCCGATGTCCATGCTGACCGCCGAGGTGACTCCCTCGGTTCCGAGGACCAGTTCGGTTGACCCGCCGCCGAGGTCCATGACCATGAACGGGCCGCTGTCGGCACCGTGTCCGACGGTGGCGCCGAGGAATGACAGGTGAGCCTCTTCGTCACCGGAGATTACGTCGGGCACGACGCCCAGGATGCCGAAGATTCCGGCGAAGAACTCGTCCCGGTTCTTCACGTCGCGGCTGGCGGAGGTGGCGACGAATCTCAGCTTCTCCGGCGAATACTCGGCCGCCACCTCGGCGAATTCCCGGGCTGCGGCGAATGTGCGTTCGAGGGCTTCGGGGGCGAACTCCCCCGTCGCGTCCACTCCCTGGCCGAGTCGCACGATCCGGGTCTCACGACGAAGCTCGGCCATCTGGCCCTGCTCGTCGACCTCGGCGATGAGCAGGCGCAGGGAATTGGTCCCACAGTCGAAGGCGGCAACTCGCATGAGTCTCTCCTATTCGCTTGCCTCGGGCGAGGCGTTTTCCGCGCCCGCCGGCGTGGGGACGTCGGTCATGAAGGAGATCGCACGGTCCCCGATCGGGTTGAGCCCTGCCCCGGCCGCCAGGGAGTGCCCAACGAGAGCGTGCAGGCACTTCACACGGGTGGGCATGCCACCGGCGGAGTAGTCCTCGATCTCTGTCACCTCGGCGATGCCGGCCTTCTCACCGATCTCAGACCGTGTTGCGAGGTAAGCAGCGTGCGCCTTGGCGTAAGCGGCTGCGAGCTCGTCGTCCTCGGCGACCTCAGCGGACCATTCGGCCATGATTCCCGAGGCCTCGAGCCGTGAGCACTCGGTGACGAAGGCCGGATGGGTCAGGTAGAAGGTGGTGGGGAACGGAGTTCCGTCTTCGAGTCGAGGGGCCGTGGCGACGACCAGAGGCTCGCCCGATGTGCTGCGAGCTGCGATCCCGACGACGCCGCGCGGAATCCGTCCGAGCTGGTCCTTCAGGATGGCGAGGTCCGCCTCGGTGCACTCTGTGATCATCAGCCCTTCTCCACGGTATTGCCGACCTCTTGAATCGACTCCAGCAATTCAAGGTACCAGGCTTGCTTGCGCTGCGGGCGGTCCGTATCCGAATCGTCACCGTTGATCGCCTCCTGATTGATGACGATGACCGCGTTCTCACCCTCCTCCACGTAGTACTGGTCTTTGCGGGCCTTGCGTTTGATGTAGGCGGGGTCTTTGAGGTTCTCGTTCCTCTCCTGCAGTCCCTCGACTTCGGACTTCGTCGATTCGATCTCGCTGTTGAGTGCCGCGATCTGCTGCGCCTGCTTGAGTGCGGAGTTGATCGATGGCAGGAACGTCACGAGCACGATAGCGATGACGAGGAGGAAGACGCCGGTCTGCCAGGACAGCTTCCGCTTGCGGGTGTCTTCGGTGGGCTGAGCCTCGACAACCGGTGTGGGACGTCGACGGGGAGCGGCTCTGCCCGGAGCCGATTTGGGGGCACTGCTTCTGGGCTTGCTCGGAACCATGTCTCTTTCCTCTGCGACCGGGGATGGGAAGGCAATCGCAACACGTCTAAGTCTGCCGTGTCAGCATCCGGACTGCGAGGATTTGGCCGTCGTGGCGTGTTCTATTTTTCGAGCACCCACTTGCATCGCTCCCTTTCGGCCGCATCTCTCCCACCCCCTGCAGCTCCTGCAACTCCTACCATCCCCTACAGCTCCTCTCAACCCCTACAGTTACGGCCTACCCCTACAACTGGTTCACCAAAAGGCACCACGAGCACCAACTCCTCCCTGTGCAAAGAGACGTTTCAGCACTCAGAGTGAGGGGTGCGAACTCTGGCGGCCCCGCGACTTGGGCCAGCGCCCAGTTGACTGCTTAACAACACTCGCGTTCGGGCAGCCGCACAGTCTTTATCCACCGCCGAGTACGTCGATCCACAGACTTATGCACAGGCAGATTCTTTTCTATTGCGCTTTGATGTCACTAGATGCAGATTATTGTCATGTATAAGATTCTGACGACACAGCAGATCCTCCGACTCGGGTTCAGTCACGAAGATATTCGGCGTGCAAGAAGTTGCTGTGTGCGCCGACTCTCTCGCGGCGTCTATTCCGTCAGACACATCTGCGACCGGGACAGGCACCGAGCGCTGTGGGCGAGCATCGAGGAAGGAGCGCACTCAGAGTTCACAGAATACGGGGACATCCGTGACGAGATCGAAGAGCTCGATGCGGCGGTGATGGCGCGATGCGAGGTCAGATTTCAGAAACAAGGAATGGTCGATGCGAGATCGGACGCCACACCGCAATCGGCCACCTCAGCCCAGTCGTCAGCTGCGCCTCCCCCACCCGAGGTGTTCTCTCACATTTCCGCCGCCCTCATCCACGGTCTGCCAGTCGCCTACCCCGTCACGCACCAGGTCGAAGTGGTGCGTCCCGGGACCAACCGCAGATTCAAGAGCATCCATGTCAGGGGCGGGACAATACCGAAGAATCACCGCCTGAAGGTTCGCGGGACCGAGATGACCACGCTCGAACGTACCCTCATCGATGTGGCGCGCACATACAACCCCGATATCTCAGTTTCCATGCTCGACAGCGCTCTTCGCCGTGGCCTGACGACGATGGAGAAGATCTTCACAACACTTTCGCAGTGCTTCGAGTCCAGAAACACCAAGAAGGTTCACCTGGCGCTCGACCTGGCAGATGCTCGACGCGAATCCCCAGCCGAATCGATCGCGGCGGTGAGGTTCTTCCAGCACGGAATCAATGGGCTCGTCCCCCAAGTCGAGTTCGATGCGGCCTCACTTCATTCGAGACTACGCGTCGACTTCTGTCACAAGGCAGCTCGACTGATCATCGAAATCGACGGCATCGGGAAACTGTATCTCGGCTCGGGAGTGCCCCGTGACGAACTCGAGAGGGAACGGCGTCGCGAACAGTGGTTTCGAGATCGGGACTGGCGAGTCGTCAGGATCAGTTGGAAAGAGCTGTTCAAGGAGACAAAGTTCGAGGAGATCAAACGCATCCTCATGAAAGTCCGGTGATCTCGCGAGGATGCCCCCGCCGCCACGGCAGCACCCCTCGCCCGCAGCCCCTTGAACAACCTCTGCAGATGTATGAATTGCGAGGGACAGGAGGAGTTATGCAGTTCCCGAAAGGTTGTGTGAGCGACGGGATGTTTTGCGAGCGCCGGGAGGAACTGGCGTTGAATATCGCCGAGGCGGGGTCAGGTGACCATGGTTGATCACCTGACCCCGCCTCGGGGACGAAGCCAGCCGGCTGCGCGGTGCCTCAGCGTCTCGGCACCGCCACAGCCCGAATCTTCTCAGCGCAGTCGCGCAGTCACTCAGCTGCGCCGCAGAATCGCTCAGCCGTCGAAGCGCGGGAAGGCTCCCCGGCCGGCGTAGCGGGCGGCATCACCGAGCTGCTCTTCGATGCGCAGCAGCTGGTTGTACTTGGCCACGCGCTCCGAACGGGCAGGAGCTCCGGCCTTGATCTGGCCGGCATTCGTGGCCACGGCCAGATCGGCGATCGTCGTATCTTCGGTTTCACCCGAACGGTGCGAGATCATCGTCGTGTAGCCGTGGGTCTGAGCCATCGACACTGCGTCGAGCGTCTCTGTCAGCGTGCCGATCTGGTTGACCTTGACCAGCAGCGAGTTGGCAGTGTTGTTGTCGATGCCTCGCTGGAGTCGTTCGGGGTTCGTCACGAACAGGTCGTCGCCGACGAGCTGAACCTTTGAGCCGATTGACTCGGTCAGGGTGGCCCAGCCCTCCCAGTCGTTCTCGTCGAGAGGATCTTCGATGGACACCAGCGGGTACTTGGCGAGCAGGCCCTCATAGTAGGCAGCCATGTCCTGTGCCGACTTCTTCTCGCCTTCGAACTCGTAGGCTCCATCGGTGTAGAACTCGGACGAGGCCACATCGAGTGCCACTGCGATATCGCGGCCAGGGCGGTGTCCGGCAAGCTCGATGGCTTCACTGATGAGGTCGAGTGCAGCGGCGTTGGAGTCGAGGTTCGGTGCGAATCCGCCTTCGTCGCCGAGTCCGGTGGACAGTCCGCGCTCCTTGAGCACGCCCTTGAGCGCGTGGTAGACCTCGACACTCCACTGCAGCCCTTCGTGGAAGCTGGCCGCACCGATCGGTGCGATCATGAATTCCTGGATATCGACGTTGGAATCGGCGTGCGATCCACCGTTGAGGATGTTCATCATCGGGACTGGCATGACATGGGCGTTCGGGCCGCCCAGGTATCGGTAGAGCGGAAGATCTGCGGACACGGCGGCTGCGCGAGCCACTGCCAGCGAGGTGCCGAGGATCGCATTGGCACCCAGGCGGGATTTGTTCTCGGTGCCGTCGAGCTCGATCAGGGCCTGGTCGACCAGACGCTGATCATCGCTTTCGAGACCGACGATGACTTCGTGGACTTCGTCGACGACAGCGTCAACAGCACTGGTGACGCCTTTGCCCAGGTAGCGCTCCGGGTCTCCGTCACGCAGCTCCACGGCTTCGAACTCGCCGGTGGAGGCTCCGGAGGGGACACCGGCACGACCGACGGACTCATCGGCCAACAGCACTTCCACCTCAACGGTGGGATTTCCCCGGGAATCCAGGATTTCACGGGCATTTGCGGCAACGATCTCAGCCACTGATTACTCCTTCGCAATTGGTTTCACATGGGGAACATGTGCCTGCAGGACAGCTTAATGCACCGAAGGACTGGGCTTCGTCCTCGCCCAGGGCCATTCCCGCCCAGTCCCATTCCCGGCCCGGCTCATTCCCAGTTGCCTCAATCCCGGTCGGCAGGCGCCAACAGTTGATCGCGCAGCTTCCCCGGGCTTTCCGGATCCATTCCGTGCTCGAGCAGATAGGCTTCGACACCGTTCTCGCCGTACTTCGCATCGATCGAGTCGAGGAGCTTCGCCATCAGCTCCGGCGGTGCCGCCGTTGCGGTCTCGGCGAGGTTTCCGCCGATGCCGGCATCGGCGAAGTTCCGGGTGATGTTCTCCAGGAACCCTCCTGCCAGATGCCGCGAGGTGATCGAATATTCCTCGAGGATCTCGTGACGCCCCACGCCGAGGAGGGTGAGGACGAACGCAGCGACCACACCGGTCCGGTCCTTGCCGGCAGAGCAGTGGAAGACCACCCCGCCTTCACAGCTCTGGGCCACGACGTCGACGGCCATGGCCAGACGGGTTCCGAAGTGCTCGATCATCAGGTCGTAGATCTTGCTCAGCGAGCGATCGGAGAGGTCCATTCCGGTCGCTTCGGCGGCCTGCTTCATCTCCTCGACGCTCAGACGTTTTGCGGGGAAGAAGTGATCGTCGAAGATGGGTAGTTCGACATAATTCACGTCGAGCCCCTCAACGGCGTCGGGCAGCTTCGAGCGTTCCCCGATGTCACGTAGGTCGACGACGGTTGTGATGCCCAGTGCTCGGATGTCGGCTCGCGCTTTGTCCGTGAGTTGGGCGAGACCGTCGGCACGGTAGACCTTCCCCGTTCCGACTCTGGATTCCCCCGCCGAGGTGGGGCTGCCTCCGATGTCACGGAAGTTGAATGTGCCTTCGATGTCGATGCGATCCAAGCTCACTGATTCGTATCTTTCTGCTGTTCTTCTGCTGCCTGCTGTTTCTCGTCTGTCTTGATCCGGCGGTATTCCCGCTCGACGTCCTCGAGCGAGGCCATCTGTCCGTCGGCGGCGCCCTCGCCGAAAGCCAGGGGATGGCGTCGGACGAGTTTGGCTTCAAGTCCGTCGACGATCATTCCCAAGGTGTGTCCATACGGGACGGATCCGCTCTCGTCCAGCAGAGCTGAGTGGAACAGCACCTGATAGAAGACGTCGCCGAGCTCGTCGACAACGGCCGAACGGTGGTGCGGGCTCGGATCACCTCGATAGTCGTCAAGTGCCTCGATGAGTTCTTCGGTCTCTTCACGGGCATACTTCTCCAGGCTTCCGTGGTCCTGTCTGCTCGACCACGGGCACCTGCGCCGCAAGGTCGCCATCGCCTCGATCACGCCGGCTGTCCGTGCCTCACTCATGTGGCTGTGCCTCACACTCATGTTCTGCTTTTCCACCGGGGTTCCTGCCTCTCGAATCCGCACACTGACATTCGACGGTTTCTCGCCTGACGACTGCAAGGAGTCATGCGCCCATAGGAACGACCCCCACCGCGGGCGCGATGGGGGCCGAATTCCTCACTACTTGGAGAACTTGTCCTTGACGTCTTTGCCGAGGTCCTTGACCTGTTCTCCGACCTGCTTGGTTTTGCCCTTGAGCTCATCGGTGGAGCCTTCTGCCTTGAGCTCGTCGTCATCGGTCAGGTCACCGACCGCTTCCTTGGCCTTACCGGAGAATTCTTCAGTCTTGTTGTCGAACTTGTCGTCAAAACCCATGGTGTCTCTCCTTAAGTCTCACGGTACGTCTGTATCCGTATTCGCACTCTACGCTAGGAAGAGCGACTGAATGTGAACTTTCAGAATACGTGCAGATTCCGCCTCTGGCACGAGTCGTCGTCAGACGCCTGCCTCAACGACCTCGGAGGCAACGACCGGGACGATTGCGTCGAGGAACTGGTGGGCCCAACGCAGGATGTCGGAGTCTGTCATCTCCTTCGCATCGAAGCCGCTGCCGGCCATCGGCTTGGGCACGAGCACCGACCGGATCGCCGGCTTGAGCAGAGACTTCGGGTACAGGCGTTTGAGGCGCACGACCTGCGAATCCTCGAGCTCGAGCGGACCGAAGCGAACGAAATTGCCCTGCATGACGATATCGTTGACGCCCGAGGCCTTGGCCCTGATCCGCAGTCTGGCGACATCGGCGAGCACACCGACGGCATCTGGGTAGGGTCCGTAGCGGTCGACGAGCTCGTCGAGGACTTCCTGCAGTTCGCTCTCGTTGGCCGCTGCAGCGAGTTTCCGGTAGGCCTCGAGGCGGAGGCGTTCGTGGGCGACGTATTCTGCCGGCAGGTGCGCGTCGACGGGCAGCTCGATGCGCATGTCCGCTTCGGGTTCCGTGTCCTCACCGCGGAAGTTCGCGACGGCCTCCCCCACGAGGCGCACGTACAGGTCGAAGCCGACCCCTTCGATGTGTCCCGACTGCTGACCGCCGAGGAGGTTGCCGGCACCGCGGATCTCGAGGTCCTTCATGGCGACCTGCATGCCGGCGCCCAGCTCTGTGTGGGCGGCCAGTGTCGTCAGTCGGTCGTGGGCAGTCTCGGTCAGTTGGGTGTCGGCCGGGTAGAGGAAATAGGCGTAGGCGCGTTCCCGGCCGCGACCGACGCGACCCCGCAGCTGGTGCAGCTGCGAGAGTCCGAATCGATCGGCGTGGTCGATGATCAGCGTGTTCGCGTTGGCGATGTCGATGCCGGTCTCGACGATCGTCGTGCACACGAGCACGTCGAACTTCTTCTCCCAGAAGTCGACGATGACCTGTTCCAGGCGATTCTCGTTCATCTTTCCGTGCGCAATCGCGACCCTGGCTTCGGGAACGAGTTCGGCGATGTGGCCGGCCACGGCTTCGATGTCCTTGACGCGGTTGTGGATGTAGAAGACCTGTCCCTCGCGCATGAGCTCACGGCGGACAGCAGCCTTGATCTGCTTGTCCTCCTTCTTGCCCACGTAGGTCAGGACCGGGTGACGTTCCTCGGGCGGGGTGGCCAGGGTCGACATCTCCCGGATGCCGGTCACCGCCATCTCCAGGGTTCGCGGGATCGGGGTGGCCGACATGGCGAGCACATCGACGTTCGTGCGCATCGCCTTGAGCGTCTCCTTGTGCTCGACGCCGAAGCGCTGCTCTTCGTCGATGATGACGAGCCCCAGGCTCTTGAACCGCACCTCACCGCTGAGCAGCCTGTGCGTGCCGATGACGAGGTCGAGCTTGCCCGCGGCCAGATCCTCGACGACCTTGTCCGACTCCTGCTTCGTCTGGAAGCGCGAGAGCGCACCGACGGTGACGGGAAAGCCCGAGTAGCGTTCGGCGAAGGTTTCGAAGTGCTGCTGGACGAGCAGGGTCGTGGGCACGAGGACGGCGACCTGTTTGCCCTCTTGGATCGCCTTGAACGCGGCTCGGACTGCGATCTCAGTCTTTCCATAGCCGACGTCACCGCAGATCAGACGGTCCATCGGCACCGACTTCTCCATGTCGCCCTTGACTTCGTCGATGGTGGTGAGCTGATCGGCGGTCTCCACGTAGTGGAAGGCATCCTCGAGTTCACGCTGCCACGGAGTGTCGGGGCCATAGGTGTGGCCGACGGTGGCCTGGCGGGCGGAGTAGAGACGGACGAGTTCGCCCGCGATCTCCTTGACCGCCTTTCTGGCCTTGGCCTTCGTCGTCTGCCAGTCGGCACCGCCCATCTTGTTCAGGCTCGGGCTCTCCCCGCCGACATAACGGCTGACCTGGTCGAGCGCATCGCTGGGCACGTACAGCCGATCGCCGGGCTGACCGCGTTTGGCCGGAGCGTATTCGACGATGAGGTATTCGCGCGTGTGCTTGTTCGCGCCCTTGCCAGTCGTCCGCTGTGTCATCTCTACGAACTTGCCGACACCGTGCTGGTCGTGGACGACGTAGTCGCCGGGAGCCAGGTTGAGCGGATCCACCTGGTTGCGTTTGCGGCGGGTGGGCAGACGACGCATGTCCCTCGTCGAGGTGGCTGCGGCGCGACCGAGCACATCGGCTTCGGTGAGGACGGCCAACTTGAGGTCGTCGAAGACGAATCCGCCGAAGGGCGCGGCCGTGGTCACGGTCACCAGGGCATCGCCGAGGTCCGTCGGGTCGTCGACGAAGGTAGCGGGCACTCCCGCCTCCGAGAACACCTCGACCATGCGCTGGCCCGGCCCCTGCCCTTCGGTGAGGACGAGGATGCGCCATCTGTCGTGGATGAGTCCCTTGACGTCGGTGAGGATCGCCTCGACGTCACCGGCATATCCCCGTGGTGCGCGAGCCGGGACGGGGAACAGATTCTCCGCGGGTGAGACGAGCTCTTCGTCGGTGGCGAATCCGCCGAGCTCCCACCAGGCCAGGCCGATGAGACGAGCGCCTTCCTCCATCTCCTCCATCGTCCGGAACGTCGCTGCGGACAGATCGATCGGCGATTCGCCACCGGCGGCGGCACCTGACCATGCTGCCTCCAGGAATTCGTTCGTCGTCACGACGAGGTCGGCCGCCCTGGCCTGTACCCGTTCGGGTTCGGTGATGATGATCTTCGTGGACTCCGGCAGCAGAGCGATGATCGGCTCCATGCCATCGGCCAGTACCGCGGACAGCGACTCCATGCCTTCGACTGCGACTCCACCGGCGATCTTGTCGAGCATGTCCGAGGCTGCCGGCAGCGTCTGCGACAACTCGGCCGCACGCTCCCGAATGGAGTCGGTGAGCAGGAGCTCCCGACAGGGCGGAGCCGACAGCTGCAGGGACCCTGCATCCGCCTCGGCGGGGATGGACCGCTGGTCGCTGACGGAGAACTCGCGGATCTCGTCGACCTCGTCACCGAAGAATTCGATGCGCAGGGCATGGTCTGCCGTCGGTGGGAAGATGTCGACGATGCCGCCTCGAACTGCGAACTCACCTCGGCGGGAGACCATGTCCACACGTGAGTACGCCAGTTCGGTCAGTCGCTTGGCCAGCTGGTCGATCTCGTATTCGTCTCCGACGGTCAATTCCACCGGTTCGATGTCGCCGAGCCCCTTGACCAGCGGTTGGAGGAATGCGCGGACGGGGGCGATGATGAAGGCCAGGTGCCGGTCCGGGCTCGGGTGGGCCAGGCGGTGCAGAATCTGCAGACGCTGACCGACGGTGTCGGATCGGGGTGAGAGCTTTTCGTGTGGCAGGGTCTCCCAGCTGGGGAAGATCGCGATCGAGTCCTCGGGAACCCAGTCCGCCAGCGACCGGGCCAGATCCTCGGCCTCACGTGTGGTGGCCGTGACGATGAGCTGCGGCGCCGAGGTGGATGGATCGTTGTCAGCGGACACGAGGGTTCGGCGCAGGATCGATGGCCACAGTCCCCTGATCGCATCGATCGTTCCACCTGCTGTCTCCGGGTCGTTGAACGCTGCGACGAGGTCAGTGATGGTGGAGTTCTGGCGTGTGAGATCGAGTCCGTTGAGCACCATGCAATTCTAAGGCACGGGCCTGACTCGAGAAACGGGGACGACCGCGCTGACTCCGCTGACGGCGCATACGTGTGAAGATGAGTACATGACTTACCGCACTCTGTTCGCGTCTGTGGCGGCCGCAGCGCTGCTTCTGTCCGGATGCACCGCCGGCGAGGAAGTCCCCCAATCCGAACGTTGGGTCTTCCACAGCCGACCCGAGTTGGATCCGCCGAAGATCGAGCTCGACGTCAGCGCACAGCCGCCCGAGGAGGAGAAGGACCTCAAGACGTTCCTCGGTCCCAAGGGCCAGACCGCCGATGACGACGAATCCTGGGTCGGCGGTCTCATCCTCGACTCGGCCGGGGAACCGGTCTGGGTCCGGCAGGGCGAGGGACAGGTGTGGGACCTGCGAGTCCAGGAGTACGAGGACGAGCCGGTGCTGACCTGGTGGGAGGGCCTGGCTGAGACCCCGCACACCGCAGGTGAGGTCGTGATGCTCGACGACAGCTACAACGAGATCGCTCGAGTCGGCATGGGCGGCGATCTGGCCCACAAGACCGCCGATCTGCACGAGACGACGATCACCGACGACGGCACCATGTTCCTCCTGTCCTACATCAAGTCACCGACGGATCTCACCTCGGTCGGCGGTCCGAAGGACGGCTGGGTCTGGGAAGGAGTGGTCCAGGAGGTCGACATCGACTCCGGTGAGCCGGTCGTCCAATGGCGGACGCTCGACGACGTGCCCGTCGATCAGACGGAATCGACGATCAAGGACGGCGAGGGCACCGAGGATGAACCATTCGACTACATCCACCTGAATTCGGTGTCCGAAGACGATGACGGTGATTCCCTGCTCGTCTCCGCCCGCAACACCCACGCGGTCTATCAGCTCGATCGCAAAAGCGCCGACCTCAACTGGGTGCTGGGCGGATCGGCCAGTGACTTCGAGATGGGCGAGGGCACGCCCTTCGCCTGGCAGCATGATGCTCAACGCCGTGACGACGGAACGCTCACGCTCTTCGACAATCATGCCGCACCCCGCCTGGGCGACTCCCGTGGACTGCGACTCGATCTCGATGAGAAGGCGATGACCGCCGAGGTGGTCACCGAGTATCCGGCCCCCGATGATCGCTCCTCGGGCAGTCAGGGCAATATGCAGGAGCTCGACAACGGAAATGTGTTCATCGGCTGGGGGTCCGAACCCTATTATTCGGAGTACACCCACGACGGGAAGCTGCTCTACGACGCGACGTTCACGGGCGGATCCAACTACCGCGCCTATCGCTTCGACTGGCAGGCGACCCCGTCGGCGCCGCCGACGGCGACGAAGTCCGAACCTGGTGAGGGCGTCACGCGGGTGCATATGAGCTGGAACGGAGCGACCGAGGTCACAGCCTGGCGCATCCTCAGCGGAGACAGTGAGGAGCAGCTGACAGAGACCACGGTCGTCGACCGTACGGGCTTCGAAACCGCGGCCGACATCGAACCGGCCGGATCCCAGATCGTCGTCGAGGCATTGGACGGGAACAACGAGCGAATCGGCAGCACCCGGGTGAGCTGACACAGCGGAGATCTCAAGTCCGTAACGAGACTAACGGATCGGTCACGATTGCACTCGGGCCCCGATTCTTCGGCGTTCTCCAAGCTTCATCACTGACAATTGAGGCATGAGTTCCGACCGATCCCCTCGCTTCACCTCCGAAGAATCCCACTTCATCTTCGGCAACGATTCAACCGCCCCCGATTCGCCCAGGTCAGTCGGCCGCCCATCCGCTGGGCAGCCCAAAGTCGCCAACCTGCGCACCACCGTCAGCCACAACCACCGGCTCTCGCGCTTCGTCCCCGTCCTCGTCCTATTGGCGATCATGTGGGTCATCGAGATCATCGACACCGTCCTGCCCGCTGACCTCGATGTGCTCAGCCTGCAGTCGTGGAACCCGCTGTCCCTCTACGGAGTAGCGACGTCTCCCCTGCTGCACTCGGGATTCGGACACCTCACGGCCAACACGTTCCCGTTCCTCATCCTCGGCCTGTGCATCGCCGTCGAGGGGGCCCGCCGCTTCTGGCTCGTCACCGTCATCACAGCAGTGGTCTCCGGGCTCGGTGCCTGGCTGACGACGCTGCCGGTCGGCCAGCACATCGTCGGTGCCTCCGGCATCGTGTTCGGCTTCTTCGGCTATCTGGCCGTCCGCACCTGGTTCACCGATGACGTGCTCCGCAAGATCATCTACTTCGCCGTCGGCTTCTTCGTCTTCATCACCTACGGTGCGTCAATGGTCTTCGGAATGCTGCCGCAGGACAATGGGATTTCCTGGCAGGGGCACCTGTTCGGCTTCGCCGGCGGCATCCTCGCCGCTTGGCTCATCCACCGCAAGCGTCCGAGCCTCACGCGTGAGAAGCGGCCCACCTCACAGGAGTGATGCCGGCCGCCGCTCTCATTTCGAGTGGTGTTTGAGCTGGACTTTCCCGAGTCCGTCGACGATGTACATCTCGACGGCATCGGCGATGTCGGAGATGAACATCGGCAGTGTTGCGCGTTCGTCCTTGGAGAAGGGTTTGAGTACGTAGTCGGCGGTGTCCTGACGCCCCATGGGCCGTCCGACACCGGCCCGGATGCGCGGATAGTTCTTCGTGCCCAGCGCCGAGGTCATCGATCGCAGTCCGTTGTGTCCGCCCTCTCCCCCGCCGATCTTGGCCTTGATCGTGTCGAAGGCGATGTCGACATCGTCATGGACGGCGATGATCCGGTCGGTGTCGATCGAGTAGAAGTCGGCGAGCTGTCTGAGTGGTCCACCGGATTCGTTCATATATCCGGTTGAGGTTGCGAGCACCACTCGCGGTCCCGGAACGCCGGGGACCGCGCCTGTCGGCAGGCGGGCCGTGCCGACATTGGTGCGCAGCTTCGTTCGCGTCAGATTGACGCCGATGCGATGTGCGAGTTCGGCGATGACCATCTGCCCGATGTTGTGTCTCGTCGTTTCGTATTTGGGGCCCGGATTGCCCAGGCCGAAGACCAGCCACGCTTCGTTCGTCATCGTCGTCCTTCGCTCACATTGTGTCGTTGCTCATCGAGGCCGCCTGAACACCCGGGAGGCCTCGCCTGCTCTGTGCGCACAGACTCATTCTCTGCTCACAGAACGAATTCGGTGGGTCGTTTCTGCAACGACCCACCGAATTTCAGAACTCAGGCTGTGCCCAGAAGCTGGGCGCAGACGGGGTCACTCGTCCTCGGACTTCTCCTCGGACTTCTCCTCTGCGGCCTCGTCGGTCGACTCTTCGACGTCCTCTTCCGCATCCGACTCGGTGTCCATCTCGGCTTCTTCCGAGACGTTGACGACGAGAAGTTCCGGATCGGCAGCGAGCTCGACGCCCGAATCCAGTTTCACCTCTCCGGCCAGAACGTGCTCACCGGCGGCGCGGCCGTCGACGGTGACCTCGATGTACTCGGGCAGCTTGGTGGCGTCGGCCTTGATGAGGATGGTCGACTCTTCCTGCTGCACCATGGTGCCCGGAGTGGATTCGCCGATGATGTGAACGGGCACGTCGACCTCGACCTTCTCGCCGCGCTTGACGATGATGAGGTCAAGGTGCTCGATCTCGCGGGTGACCGGGTCGGTCTGCACGTCGCGAGCAATTGCGAGAATATTCTTGGCACCATCGGTGCTTTCGATCTCGAACAGAGCGTTGGCATGCTTGAGGGCCATCATGGTGGCGTGGCCCTCGACCGAGATGTGCACCGGATCTCCACCGTGTCCGTAGACGACTGCGGGGATGCGTCCTGCGCGGCGGGTCCGGCGGGCAGCGCCCTTGCCGAATTCATTGCGGGGTTCGGCGATGAGTTTGAAGTCAGCCATTTTCTCTCCTTCGTGGTGTCCTTATTTTTCAAGCACCACGGCGAAACAGCCTTCAACCGCACTGTCGCTGTCTCAATTCGGCTCCGAAGAGCCAGTCAGCGCTGTGGGTCAGGACCGCGTCGATAACGGAAACACGTGTTTCCCTCGCCGAGGCAACCCCATCATTCTAAGTCACGCTCGTCAGTGGCACCAAGTCGAGCCGTGACCGCTTCGGCACAGGCGTCGATGCCGGTCTCGGTGAGCAGGATGTCGAAATGGTTTGTGCCGGGGGCCTCGACGACGGTCATCGCCTCCCACCGCTGCTGGTAGGAGGCCACGAGTTCAGGCGGGTAGAGCCCCGGCTCGGCCGCGATGAGGTCACGTTCGGCGAAGAGGAATGTCACCTCCGCCTGGCGCCGTTGGCTGCCCATGACCTGGGCCAGCGCATTCTTGAAGGCGCCACCGGTGTACATGTCCGCGGAGTCGGCCTGCATCACCGCAACGGAGGTCGAGGGTTGGAAGCTGTGGTCGTCCTTGGCTGCGAGGTCGTAGACAAAGCTCTCCGTGGCCACTGTGTCGAGACCGTCGACAAAGGCCGGATGCGCGGCAAAGAACGCGAGATATTCCTCCACCGAGGCGAAGGTCATCGACAGTCTGTCGGCGGCGGGCCCGAGAACTGCGGCGATGAGGTCGTCGGTGTCCAGATCATTGTCGTTGAGATCGTCGAGCGAATCGGAGTCCTCATCGCCTCCGGGTGCTGGCACCGGCAGCGGAAGTCCGCCGTCGATGAGGACAGGACCACGGAAACGATCGGCCACCTCGGCGTCGGGATCGGCACCTGCCCCCATGCCTGCCAAGGTCATGGCGACGAACCCGCCCATGGAATGTCCGACCAGCGTGACCGGTCCCGGCTCGGCGAAGGTGTCGATGGCGGTGAGCACGTCCTCGGCGTGGGCCTTCATTCCGAACGGCGGTCCCAGCAGACGCGAGTCGGCGCGTCCGCGCAGGTCGGGTCCGATGATGCGCACGCCGGGAAGTGCTGCGACCAGACCGGCGAAGAACAGATGATTCGAGGTGATGCCGTGGATGACACACACGGTGGGGACGCGGCCGGGCCCATAGGCCACAGGTTCCCAGACCCCGACGGACAGCTCACCGCCGGTGACGCTGACCCGGTAACGGTTGTAATCGTGGGACGACATCGTCACGGTTCCCTTCACTCGATTGTCTCCAGTGTAGATGGAACCCTCCGGTGCAGAACGAACCCCGTGCCGAAAGATCGGCTCGGGGTTCGTTTCGGATGGAACGCTCGCAGAAGGCGTCTCAGACCTCGAAGAGGCTGGTGACCGATCCGTCCTCGAAGACTTCGTGCACGGCGCGGGCGATCAGCGGCGCGATCGAGAGCACGGTGAGCTTGTCGAACATCTTGTCCTCGGTCAGCGGCAGGGTGTTGGTCACGATGACCTCCTGCGCCACAGAGTTCGACAGGCGCTCAACGGCCGGGCCGGAGAACACTGCGTGCGTCGAGACGACGATGACTCCGGTGGCACCGGCGGCCATGCAGGCGTCGGCGGCCTGGACGATGGTCCCACCGGTGTCGATCATGTCATCGACGAGAACACAGGTACGGCCCTCGACTTCACCGACGACGCGGTTGGCCTTGGTCTCATTCGGCCGCGTGATGTCGCGAGTCTTGTGGATGAAGGCCAGCGGCACTCCGCCCAGCGAGTTCGACCAGTTCTCGGCGACCTTGATGCGGCCCGCATCCGGTGAGACCACGGCGAGGTCACCGGGGTACTTGTCCTTGACGTAGCCGGCCAGGATCGGCATCGCGAGGAGGTGATCGACCGGTCCGTCGAAGTAGCCCTGGATCTGTGCGGTGTGCAGGTCGACGGTGATGATGCGGTCGGCACCGGCCGTCTTGTAGAGATCGGCCACGAGGCGAGCCGAGATGGGCTCACGTCCACGGTGTTTCTTGTCCTGCCGGGCGTAGGGGAAGAACGGTGCGATCACCGTGATGCGCTTGGCAGAGGCTCGTTTGAGCGCGTCGACCATGATGAGCTGCTCCATCAGCCATTCGTTGATGGGCGCGCTGTGCGACTGCAGGACGAAGACGTCGCAGCCGCGGACCGATTCGGAGAACCGGACGTAGATCTCTCCATTGGCAAAGTTGTAAATGTCAGTGGGGAGAAGTTCTGTCCCCAGGTTCTCAGCGACTTGTTCAGCGAGCTCATTATTCGCGCGCCCACTGACCAGGACGAGCTTCTTCTCGCTCGCCGTCGTAATTTCATTCACTTGCCGGTTCCCCTTCAGATGCGGCCTCGGCCGCCTGCGCTGCAGACGTACCGGGGCGGTTGCTGACGACCCAGCCCTCCAGGTTACGCTGTGGCGCCACGGTCATGGCAAGCGCTCCCGCAGGGACATCTTTGCGCACCGTTGTACTCGCACCGGAATAAGCGCCGTCGCCTACCGTGACAGGGGCGACGTACATGTTGTCCGAGCCCATGCGTGCGTGCTTTCCGACGACGGTGCGGTGCTTGTTGACACCGTCGTAGTTGACAAAGACCGATGCGGCGCCGATGTTGGAGCCTTCACCGATCTCGGCATCGCCGACGTAGGACAGGTGCGGCACCTTCGCGCCCCGTCCGATGTCAGCGTTCTTCGTCTCCACGAACGTTCCGATCTTCCCATCCTCGCCGAGGTTGGTCCCAGGTCGCAGATAGGAAAACGGTCCGACCTTGGCGCCGGCTCCGACGACGGCCAGTTCCGAGTGGGTGCGCACGACCTGTGCCCCAGCACCCACCTCGGTGTCCTTGAGAGTGGAATCCGGGCCGACGACGGCACCGGAGCCGATGTCGGTGGCGCCGAGGAGCTGGACGCCGGGAAGGATGGTGACGTCTTCACTCAGGGAGACGTCCATGTCGATCCAGGTGGTGTCGGGGTCGATGATGGACACACCTGCGCGCATCCACTTCTCGCAGACGCGGCGGTTGAGCTCCTTGCCGAGGTTGGCCAGCTGCACACGGTCATTGGCTCCCTCGACCTGCCACAGGTCCGCGGTGGCGGTGGCGGCCACGGACTGACCGGCATCGCGGGAGAACCCGATGACGTCGGTGAGGTACTTCTCACCCTGCGCGTTGTCCGTGGTCAGTGAGGCGAGGCCGGCTTTCAGCGCCGCGGCGTCGAAGGCGTAGATGCCGGAGTTGATCTCCCGGATGCTGCGCTGGTCGTCGCTGGCGTCCTTCTGCTCGACGATGCGCAGCAGGGCACCGGAGGCGTCGCGGACGATGCGTCCGTAACCGTTGGGATCGTCCACCTCGGCGGACAGGACCGTCGCGGCGTTGTGTGAGGACTCGTGGACCTCGACGAGGCTGTTGATCGTGTCTGCCGTCAGCAGCGGCACGTCGCCGTAGGTGACGACCACGGTGCCGGTCAGGTCGTCGGGCAGCTGAGTCAGAGCACATTCGGTGGCGCGGCCGGTGCCGGGGATCTCATCCTGATCGGCGATGAGGAGGGTCTGCGTCGAGTTGATCGGCAGTGAATCCAGGTGGGAGACGAGCTGGTCGCGTTCGTGTCGGACGACGACGACGAGGTGCTCGGGAGTGGCACCCGCTGCTGCCGTGATCGAGTGGTGGAGCAGGGACCGGCCGCCGATCGGGTGCAGAACCTTCGGCAGGGTCGATTTCATCCGGGTGCCCTGGCCCGCGGCCAGAACGATAACGGCGATGGGTCTGGTCTGCGACATCTGTT
The DNA here is from genome assembly GCF_900105045.1 of Brevibacterium picturae. Lineage (GTDB taxonomy): Bacteria > Actinomycetota > Actinomycetes > Actinomycetales > Brevibacteriaceae > Brevibacterium > Brevibacterium picturae. The sequence continues at coordinate 553,856 of NZ_LT629739.1, forward strand.
GCATCCTTCGCAAGTCGGATTGGGCCAGCTCCGCCCATAGGATTCGAACCTATACCACACGGCTCCAAAGGCCGGCGTGCTGCCATTACACCAGGGCGGAACAGCGTGCACCAGTTGAGGGCCCGCGCTCACGAGACACCATCATGCCACTACGATGAACCGTATGGAAATTCTTCGCGAGATTCTAGTGGCCCTGCACCTGCTCGGGATGGCAATCATCGTGGGTGGATATTTCGCTTTCATCCGCACCCCCAAAGTCGCTCCCGGCATGCTGCACGGCTCCTATTTTCAGCTGATCACCGGGCTTCTCCTGCTGACCATCGCTGAACTGGGTGACGACGACGTCAACCATATGAAGATGGGCATCAAACTGCTCATTGCGATTCTCGTCACCGTCTTCGCAATCATCGGCAACAAGAAGCAGAAGGCCTTCACCGCCGGAGCGTCAGCAGGTGGTGCACCGGCTGGAACCGGTGCCGATGGCGTCGGCACTGCAGATGGGGCTGTGGCCACCGCGGTGAAGAACCCCTCAGCGACGATGGCGCATCTGGTCTTCGCCGGAGCGATCATCAACGTCCTGGTGGCCGTCTTCGTCAGCTGAGCCGGCTCCGCCGTCTCCCCTTTTCTCTGCGTCAGCGGCTGACGGTATCGTTGATCCGGACATGACTGCTGCAGCTGAAAACATCGAAGAGACCACCCCGGGAGCCGACTCACGTGCGGCCGAACTCCTCACCGGACTCAACCCGCGACAGCGCGAAGCCGTGGCCCACACAGGCTCACCGCTGCTCATCGTGGCGGGTGCCGGTTCCGGTAAGACGAGCGTTCTGACCCGGCGCATCGCCTATGCCCTGGCGACCGGTCGGGCACACCCCGGTGAGATCCTGGCGATCACATTCACCAACAAGGCAGCCAAGGAGATGGTTGAGCGCGTACGTTCGATCGTCGGTCCGGCCTCGCGAGCGATGTGGGTCTCAACCTTCCACTCCTCGTGCGTGAGGATCCTCCGCCGTGAGGCGAAGGTGCTGGGCATGAAGTCGAACTTCACGATCTACGATGCCCAGGATGCTCAGCGACTCGTGTCCCAGATCCTCAAGGAACTCGGATTCGACACCAAGAAGTACACGCCCCGGTCAATGCTGCACCGGATCTCCAACCTCAAGAACGATCTGCAGACGCCGGATGACTTCGCGCCCCGGCCGAACAACCCCGCCGATGAAGTCCTCGCCGACGTGTTCAAGCGCTACACCGCTCGCCTGCGCCTGGCCAATGCCTTCGACTTCGATGACCTCATCGCTGAGACCGTCCATCTCTTCGGCGCCTTCCCCGAGGTAGCCGACTTCTACCGCAGACGGTTCCGGCACATCCTCGTCGACGAGTACCAGGACACGAACCCGGCCCAGTATGCTCTCATCAAGTCTCTGGCCGGCGATGGTGCCGGCGGCGCCACCGGTGCTGAGCTGACTGTCGTCGGTGACGCAGATCAGTCGATCTACGCCTTCCGCGGGGCGACCGTGCGCAACATCGTGGAGTTCGAGAAGGACTTCCCCGACGCGGAGACGATCCTGCTGGAGCAGAACTATCGCTCGACGCAGAACATCCTCGATGCTGCGAACGCTGTCATCGCGAACAATCAGGACCGCAAGGACAAGAAGCTGTGGACCTCGGAGGGCACAGGCGAGTCCATTGTCGGCTGGGTGGCGGAGAACGAGCAGTCGGAGGCCCGCTTCATCGTCGATCGGGTTGACGAACTCATCGACAACGAGAAGTACACCTATGGAGACTTCGCCGTCTTCTACCGCACCAATGCCCAGTCCCGTGCCATCGAGGACGCACTGGTCCGCTCCGGCATCCCCTACAAGGTCGTCGGCGGCACCCGGTTCTATGAGCGCAAGGAGATCAAGGACGCCCTCGCGTATCTGCGTGTGCTGGCCAATCCAGATGACGATGTGAATCTCCGTCGCATCCTCAACGTCCCCAAGCGAGCCATCGGAGATCGCACCGAAGGCATCGTCGCGGACTTCGCCGATAGGGAGGGCATCAGCTTCTATACGGCGCTGGGACGTCTTGACGAGATCGTCCATCTGTCTGCCCGGGCGAAGACCTCCGTAGCGAAGTTCTACGATCTCATGCGCGACCTTGCGGCCACCGCTGAGGCGGCTCCCCTCTCCCGGGTCATCGAGGCGATTCTCGAGCAGAGCGGCTATCTCGAGTCACTGCAGAAGAGCACGGACCCGCAGGATGAGTCGCGGGTCGACAACCTCGCCGAGCTGGTGGCCGTGGCCGAAGACTTCGTCGCCACTCAGGCTCTGGCCGGCACCGGCGATGCCGACGAGGATAAGGCTGAGGGCGAAGCCGCGACTGAGGCCGAGGCTGGGGCTGCCGCAGCCGCTGAGGGCGAAGGAGCCGCGAGTGAGGAAGTCGAGGCTGCGGATGGGCAGGGCTCCGAGACTCCTGCGTCCGGCAGTTCATCGATCGAGGCGTTCCTCGAACAGGTGGCGCTGGCCTCCGACACGGATCAGATCCCTGATGCCGAGCTGGGCCAAGTCACGCTCATGACATTGCACACGGCGAAGGGTCTGGAGTTCCCCGTCGTCTTCCTCACCGGACTCGAGGACGGCGGTTTCCCGCATGCCCGGTCCTTCGAAAACCCCCATGAGCTCTCTGAGGAGCGTCGGCTGGCCTATGTCGGTCTGACTCGGGCTCGGCAGCGACTGATCGTCACTCGTGCGGAGACTCGCAGCATGTGGGGACAGCCGCAGTACAATCCGCCGAGCAGGTTCCTGTCGGAGATTCCGGAGAATCTCATCGAATGGGAGAACACCGGATCCTTCTCCTCCAGCATGGGAGGCGGATTCTCCTCGGGCGGTTACAGCGGCGGAGGCTATGGCGGCGGCTACAGCGGCTCTCACGGCGGCGGGCTCAGTTCCTCACGGGGATCGAGCAGTTCATCGCGCTCACGTTCAGGTTCCGCCAACTCCTCGTCCCCTGTAGCCGGTTTCCCGAACCGGATCCGGCCCAATCGAGAGATCATCACCGTGTCGGTGGGCGAGAAGGTCTCACACGAGTCCTTCGGCCTGGGGACCGTGACAGAGGTCAACGGCGTCGGCGACAAAACGGTGGCCGTCGTGGACTTCGGCTCCTTGGGCACGAAGCGCCTCCTGTTGCGCTACGCCCCCATCGAAAAGCTCGGCTGAGATCCACCGGCGGGCACAGAAACGGACACAAAAAGAGGCGCCGAGGTGAAAGTACATTCACCTCGGCGCCTTCCCATGCCGGACGCGGCTATGGGTTAAAGATCACTCGCTGCCAAGATTTTCGTCGGCTCCGTCGCGACCCTGATTAATCTGGTCTTCGAACTTGCCGCCGGTCTTCTCGTTGGCAAAGTCAGCAGCCTTATCCAGACCCTGATCGCTGAACTCTTCACCCTTTTCGCTATTCATGGCGTCCTTGGCTTTGTTTGTAAGATCGTCGAGTCCCATGCTGTCTCCTTTCGCTGGAAAAGGTTCTTGCGAACCTTCTGACACCACCCACCCTGCCACTGTTTTTGGTCGGGTGAAACCGAACCCTCCCGTTTCTCAGGGAATGCACAAACTGACCGTAGGAGCACGGCCTGTAGCATCAGCGCGTCTCCGGCACGATGAACGCCAAAGCCACGAGAACCAGGGCGAAAATCAGCCCCGTTGCGATGTCGACGGTCTTCGAACGGTTTGTCCACACCTCGTCCCACGGCTCAGGCATCGCACGCACCATCGCGAGGCCGGCGGGGACAATCGCCAAGACGATCGCGCCCAGACGGAAGTCAACGACAGTGCATGCGGCGGCGAGGAAGATGCCCAGCAGACAGGCCAGGAGAACCCAGTCGCGTGGGACGGGATTCGAGTAGCGCCGTTTCCAATAGATCCAGCGCTTGGCGAGCGGGCCTCGTCCGCGCCGGGCGTGGCGCGGGTAGGCCTTCTTCTCAGTGGAAGAAATGGCGGCTCCCGGTCAGATACATGGTGACCCCGGCCTTCTCGGCCGCTTCGACGACCTCATCATCGCGGATCGAGCCACCAGGCTGCACAACCGCACTGATGCCCCCGTCGATGAGGATCTGCAGCCCGTCGGCGAAGGGGAAGAATGCGTCCGAGGCGGCAACGGCTCCGGTCGCCCTCTCCTCGCCGGCGCGTTCGACGGCCAGCTTCGCGGAATCGACTCGGTTGACCTGGCCCATTCCCACTCCGACGGAGGCACCGTCCTTGGCCACGAGTATGGCATTGGACTTCACCGCCCGGCAGGCCTTCCACGCGAATTCCAAGTCGGCCAGAACCTCAGCGGACGCGGCCGTGCCCGCTGCCAGTGTCCAGTTCTCCGAGGCATCGCCGTCGGCCTGGAACGCGTCACGGTCTTGAACGAGGAATCCGCCGGTGATCGGTTTGATCTCCGCGGGCGCAAAATCGACATCGCCGAGTTCGAGCAGTCGCAGATTCTTCTTGCTCGATAGCAGGTCCAGTGCTTCGGCGGAGAACGACGGTGCGGCCAGGCACTCGGTGAAGATCGGCTTTATCGACGCGGCCAGTTCGACGTCGACCTCGCGGTTGGTTGCGATGACGCCACCGTAGGCGGACAGGGAATCGCATTCGTGGGCTGCTTTGTGGGCGGCTGCAGCACTGTCAGCCACGGCGATTCCACAGGGGTTGGCGTGCTTGACGATCGCCACCGCGGGACGATCGAAGTCGAAGGCCGCGCGGATCGCTGCATCGGTGTCCGTGTAGTTGTTGTACGACATCGCCTTGCCGCCCAGCAGCGTCGCACCGGCGATTCCACGGGTTCCATCGGAGTACACGGCCGCTGCCTGGTGGGGATTCTCGCCGTAGCGCAGATCGGTCAGCTTCTCCCCCGTCACCCCTGCGAAGGCCGGCTTGCCGGCGACCGACGATGCATCATCGGCTCCGACGTCCTCAGTGCCCGAAGCGAGCTCTGCGGCGAACCAGGAGGCCACGGCCGTGTCATAGGCAGCGGTGTGGGCAAAGGCGCGGGCGGCGAATCCCTGCCTGGCCCCGAGGTCGAAGCCCTGGCCCTGAGCCGCTTCGATCACGGCGGGATAGTCGGCGGGATCGGTGATGACGGAAACGGTCGGATGGTTCTTCGCCGCTGCCCGCACCATGGACGGCCCGCCGATGTCGATCTGCTCCACGCAGTCGTCGAAACCGGCTCCGCTGGCCACGGTATCGGCAAATGGGTAGAGGTTGACGATGACGAGGTCGAAGGGCTCGATTTCGAGCTCGTCGAGCTGGCTCATGTGATCCGACTTGCGCGAATCGGCGAGGATGCCGGCATGGACCCGCGGATGCAGGGTCTTCACCCGGCCTTCGAGGCATTCGGGGAACCCTGTCAGCTCTTCGACCTTCGTGACCGCAGCACCCGCCTCGGCGATCTTCGCTGCTGTCGAACCGGTGGACACAATCTGGACACCGGCGGCTTGCAGTCCGCGGGCCAGGTCCTCCAATCCCGATTTGTCGTATACGCTGACGAGCGCTCTCTTAATCGCGCGGGTTCCTGTCACAAGTCCTCCTTGAAGGCTCGATTGCCGTTTCGTGCGGTTGGTGAGTGGGTCAGACCGAAGCCGCCGAGGTGGCATATCCGCTGACATGCCGTCCTTCGATGACGAGGTCGTGGTGGGCGAGGTGTGCGAGGAGACGGACGAGTTCGGTCCTCTCCTGAGTTTTGATGCGTTCGTGGACCGTGTCTTCTGTATCCGCGTCGCTGACGGGAACCGCGAACTGGGTGATGATCGGGCCCGTGTCGACCCCGGTGTCGACAAGGTGGATGGTGCCGCCGGTGATGCGCACACCGTGGGCGAGGGCGTCTCTGACCCCGTGTGCGCCAGGGAACGCCGGCAGCAGGGCCGGATGCGTATTGATGATCCGGTTGTCGAAGGCTGCGATGAACGCGGGCCCGAGGATCCGCATGAATCCGGCCGAGATCACCCAGTCGGGTGAGAACTCGGCGACGGCATCGCGCAGGGCCAGGTTCCATTCCTCACGGTTCGCGAAGTCTTTGGGTCGTGCAACGAAGGTAGGGATCGAGTGCGCTTTCGCGCGGTCGAGAACTCCCGCTGTCTGGGAGTCGGAGCCGACCCCGACGATCTCGACACCATGGTCCGATTCAGCGAATGCGTCGATGACTGCCTGCGTGAGGGTACCCGAGCCGGATGCCAGAAGAACGATGCGCACAGACCCATTCTAACGTTTGAATCTTCGACTGTCGGTCGTGGGCGTCAAGAATGCGGACTCTGACTTCCGTCAAGGCTTTTGTCAGTGGACTGTGACAAACTATCGGTGTGACGTCACCAAACAATACTGAAGAGAAAAGCGCGCCCACTCCAGAAGAGGAGAAGCAGGCCGCGCCCGCTCGCCATGGCCTGGTCCTGATCCTGCTGATCCTCGCCTCGGTCCTGACGTTCACGTACCCGTTGCCGTTCAAGGTTGCGGCGATCGCGTTCGCCATTGCCGCCGTCGTGTGGTCGATCCGCTATATCATCGCCGTGGTCAGGACGAAGCAGAAGCGCAATATGTCTCTGGGCATTCTGGGCGGACTGCTCGCCATCTACCTCATCTTCTCGACGATGTCGTCGGTCGTTCTCTGGCCCGTTCAGTCGAAGTATGAAGAGTGCGTGCGCGATGCCATCACCCAGCAGGCCCAGCTCTCGTGCACGACGGAGTATCAGACTGGTCTTGGCGATTGGTTCAAGCAGCTGACCGGCCAGGACCTGCCCGGCTCGAACTGAGGCTTCTCGCCTCGCACCTGACCGACGGTGTCGTTGGCGGTCGGCGTCGTCGTCGCTGGTCGGATCAGTCGTCGTCCGAATAGTCGGCGCTTCGTTCGTCGGCGATGCGACCGAAGGGTTCTTCGTCCTCGTCGAACCCATCGTCATCAGCCGAACTCGGCCCGCCCTGCATGTCGGACAGCCGGGTCAGCACCAGCCCTCCGATCATGCCCAGCCCCAGCCAGGCGGTGATGACGACTGCAGATGTCAGCGCCGAAGGCCCGAATGCAGACAGCCCCACCGGCCCCATCGATCCTCGTGCGAAGACCGCAAGGATCTCGAGCACGACGAAGAGTTTGACTGCCGCAACGCCGAGTCCGGCCCAGGACGCCATCATCACCTGACGGGCATGATCGCGACCGATGATGACGCTGAGGATTCCGAGCAGGACGAGCAGCGCCGGCGCTGCGTTCGTCCACGCCGGGTAGTCGCCGACGAGCAGTTGGAGCACCGGAACGTGTGGCACCGGCCCGGCCACGGCGTGGAACACCGAGCTCGGGTCCCCGGCTCCCACGTTCACGCCCGTGCCTGCGATCCAAGACAGCGAGGCGAACAGGATCCCCGGCGCAAAGAGAATCTGAATGATGAGCAGGCCGACACCGGCTGACAACGGTGAGCTGTAGACCTGCAGTGATTCGGCAAGCTCGTCCCATCTCAGCACGATGCCTGTGGCGATGACGAGGGCGGAGAGGAACGCCGACCCCCACAGCAGCCTCTTGACCAGGTGTGCGCCGACGCCCCATGCATCGTCGTCTAGATCCTGCAGACGCGGGATGTCGTCGAGACCGCGAACCCAGAGATACCCGGCCGCCGAGGCGGACAGGAGCATGAGGGCCAGCCGGAGGAAGCCCAAGGGTGTCAGCGCCCCGTCCCCGAGCAGAAGTGTCAGCGTGACCAGAGGGCCGCCGTAGACGATGACGTACGTCGCCAACGCGGCGAGGATCGACTTCCACCAGGATGCGTCGACGCTGTCGATGCCCTCGGCATCTGTTTCTGTGACACCAGCGACCAGACGTTTGGCGCCTGCGGCGAACAGGAGCCACACGCCCAGTGTGATCAGGCTCGGCGCCAGCGAGAAGTCAAAGCCCATCGTCGAGACACTCAGGCCGTGGACGACTCCCCACAGGGCGAACGCCCACTCGGGGATGATCGAATACGGCAGCTGTGAGCCGAGTCCGATGAGCCAGAAGACGGTGGCGATGACGAAGGCCGCAGGGACGGTGATGAGGTCGATTCTCAGTACCTCCATCAGCCCCAGCAGAACAGGATGGCGGCGGGTGCGGGTGTGAGGAGAAGTGTGCATTACTCTCATTTTCGCTGACGCTGTGCCCGCTTCCTGGTATTGACCACGCGATTCTTAGCAGCGGGAAGTACAATTGCGCCAGGACACGCTTGTAGACACGAAGGATGCATCCAACGATGAGCAACGGGAACGACGAACCGAATCTCCCGCCACCTCCCACGAACCCTCCCGATAACGACAGAACGGGATCCGGTGCGGAGACCCCGGCGGACAACACTGCTGATGAATCGGTGGATACAGGCAGCTCCGGTCCGCAGACGCCCGCCAGCGGATCCGAACAAGCTCCGTCCTACCACAACGATCAGGCTCCGCCGTTTCCGGCGAACAATCAGGCCAGCGGTAACCAGCCTCCTCCTGCGGGCCAGGGCAATCAGCCCGAGCAGCACCAGCCGCCGCGCCCCGAGGTGCAGCAGGCCAACTCGAACCAGCCGCCGCAATACAACGGCGGTCAGTACCAGGGCGGCCCGCAGCACAGCGGACCGCAGCAACCTGGCCAGCCCCAGGGCGGGGCCCCCTACCCCGGCGGCCCCTACCAGTCGGGGCCCGCACAGAATGCGCCCTATCAGTCCGGTCAACCAGGGCCGTACCAGACCGGTTCCGGCCCCAACGCTCAGCGAACAGGTTCGGGCCCGGGACAGTCTCAGGCGATTCCACAGCCGGCCCCGGCCCCCGGTTTCGCCGGGCCGGCGACGACCGCGACTCGTGCCGATGCCCACCCCGAAAAGAAGAAGAGCAGGATGCCTCTCTTCATCGCTCTGGGTTCGGTGGCCCTGGTGGTCATTCTGGTGGCCGTCGGATTCCTCGTCGTCAATACGGTCAATAAGAACAACTACGGCCCCGACAAGGTTGCCGAAGACTACGTGTCGGCCTTGAGCAAGGGCGACTTCGCGGCTGCCGAGAAGATCGCGCCCTCCCCTCGTCCGGAGGGAACGAACCTGGACCTCCTGTCGAAGGAATTCACCGAACCCTCCTCGGCGAAGGTCGAGAATGCGAAGGTCGAGTCCTCGAAGGTCGAAGGCGACAAGGGCACTGTCATCGTCTCCTACGACCTCGACGGCACCAAGTACAACGTCGAGCTGCAGGCGAAGAAGGACGGCAAACAGGACCTGTTCTTCGACAAATGGTCACTCACGGGCCCCGCGCTCAATGTGATCTCGCTTGATATTCCGGCCACGGACAGTCTCAGTGTCAACGGCAAGGACTACAAGGCGAAGGCAGGGACCACCTCCTTCGCTGTGTATCCGGGCAACTACGAATTCACGATCCCGAAGAGCAAATGGGTCAGTGAAGCCAAGGACACGGCAGCGGTGAATTTCCCGAAGGCCTTTGCCCCGGGCGATAAGCCCAGCGAAGAGGAAGTGTCTCCGATGACGCTCAATCTTGATCTCGCACCGACGAGCGCCTTCCAGAAGGAAGTTCAGAAGCAGGTCGAGAAGGAGCTCAAGAAGTGCTTCGACAACAAGGACATCAAGCCCAAGTGCAAGTTCATCAAGTTCGACCCCACCGAGATCCCCGTCGGCGGCTCGGATAAGAAGCTGGCCGATCTGGCCAAGAAGGACACCGCCAAATGGGAGATGAAGGACATGCCCAAGGTGAAGGCGGACTTCGGCTCCGGTGACACGAACACCGGTTCGTTCTTCACCGAGGATCCGGGCAAGTTCGATTTCACCGTGCAGGGTAAGAAGTCCGGTTCGTCCTATTTCTCCAACGGCAACACCCTGTCGGTCTCGGGCAGTGTGAAGATCGACGGAGACAAGCTCTCGGTCGAGTTCTTCGACTTCTGAGTCGAGTCGTCGGCGACGGCAGTCGCTGACCTCAGTTCATCGCGGCCCGCACGGGCGCTGACACTCCGGCTGCCTGTTCGAACCAGGATCCGGCAGCCATCACGAGCTCGTCGGCGAACCGTCGCCCCGAGACCTGTGCACCGATGGTCCGACCATCCTTCGTGTAGCCGGCCAGGACGGTCCCTGCCGGCTGTTCTGACATGTTGTAGGGCATGGTGAAGCCGATATGGCCCATCGGTTCGTCGACCTTCGGGTAGGGCATGGGCTGTTCCGCCGGAAATGCCGCGTCGGGTGAGACCGGCGAGATGACCAGGTCGTAGGCTGCTGTGGCTGCAACGCTGCGACGTCGGATCTCCTGAACACTGTGGTAGCACTCCATGAGCCGCACCCCCGTGACGTCGGCGCCGCCCTGAGCCCATTGCTGGATGTAGGGCAGGATGAGGGCCTGTTCCTCGATGGGCAGGGCGCGCAGGTCACTCCACGAACGCACCCTCCAGAACAGGTCCATATCGGTCAGCAGCCCATCGTCGATGAAGGAGTCGAGCGTGTCGACCACGGCCCCGGCTCGTGCGAAACGATCGGCAGCCTCGGCGATAGCAGATGCGATCTCCGGGGTGACGGGCTCTCCGCATCCTGCATCGAGCTGGAGCCCGATCCGCAGCCCCTTCGGGTCGAAGTCGGGTAGGCCAGCAGGCCCTTCTGCTGCAGATCGGGGAAGGCGGGAGTAGTCACGGTCGTCGGGGGCGGAGATGATATCCATCGCAGTCTTGACGTCACCCATGGTCCGCGCCAGGGGCCCAGCGCAGCGGCCCATATACGGCGCGTCGAGCGGGACCCGGCCGAAGCTGGGTTTGAGCCCGGCCAGTCCCAACCAGGTGCAGGGCAGGCGGATCGATCCGCCGATGTCGGAGCCGATGTGGATGGGACCGTACCCGGCAGCGGCTGCGGCACCGGCGCCCGCACTCGACCCGCCGGTGGTCAGCGACGGGTCCAGGGGCGAGCGGGTGATGCCGTGCAGGGAGGACACGCCGGAGGAGAGCATGCCCCAGTCGGGCATGGTCGTCGATCCGACGATGACGGCGCCGGCTTCTTCGAGGCGCTGCGTGATCGGGGCGTCGTGGCTCGACACCGGAACCTCGACCCAGGCGTGGCCGCTGGGCATCGGAACTCCCCTGCGTGCGACGTTCTCCTTGATCGTGACCGGGACTCCGTCGAGGGGACCCAAGGCTCGGCCCTCACTCCAGCGGCCGGCGCTGGCTTCGGCCGCGGTCCGTGAGCGGGCGTCGTCTCGGTGGTGGAGAGCGTTGATGACGGGTTCGCATTCGTCCATCCGGTCCACGACCGCGGTGAGGACCTCGAGCGGATCGAATTGTCCGGACTCGTAGCCGCTGGTCATGGCGTGTGCTGTGTGGTCGGCAAGCGTGGTGTGGCTCATCTGCCGTCCTTTCTTCTCGTGCATCTGGCGAGGCCGTGGCGTGGTGTCGGGCTCAGGTTGCTGAGGCGAGCGCTCCGGCCAAGCTGGGGGTGGCCGCGATGAGGCTGCGGGTGTAGTCCTCGCGAGGGTTGGCATAGATGTCCTCGGTCGACCCGGATTCGACGATGCGGCCGTCCTTCATCACGATCACATCGGAGCATAGGTGTTTGACGACGCCGAGGTCGTGGGAGACGAAGAGCAGGGTCAGGGCATAGTCGTCGACGAGGTCGGTGAGCAGGTTGAGGACCTGAGCGCGCACGGACACGTCGAGGGCGGAGACCGGCTCATCGGCGACGAGGATCTGTGGTCGGGTCACCAGCGCTCGAGCGATCGAGATTCTCTGTCGCTGGCCGCCGGAGAACTGGTGTGGGTAGCGCCGCATTGCCGTGGTGTCGAGATCGACTGCCAGCAGCATCTCCTCCACCCTGGCTAGCCGTTCGTCCCTGGCCATACCGCGGGCGACGAGTGGTTCGGAGACGATGTCCTCGACCCTCATCCGGGGATCGAGGGAGGCGAAGGGGTCCTGGAAGACGATCTGGAGATCCTCGCGCAGAGACTTCAGCGCCGTCGAGCTCGCCGACTCCACCCGGATGTCACCGACCCTCACTTGGCCCGAGGTTGGTCGATCGAGTCCGGAGAGGATGGTGAGCAGGGTCGATTTGCCCGAACCCGACTCCCCCACAATGCCGAGGCGCTGCCCGGCCGCGACACTGAAGCTGACGTCATCGAGCGCGCGAACCGGAGATCGGCGACGCAGCAGCAGTCCGCGTGAGCGAAAGTGCTTCGAGACTCCGCTGACGTCGATGAGAGGTGCGGATGTATCTGTACTCAGGCCCTCCCCCGTCGAGGCGGTCGCCGGCTCGTCCGCGTCGTCCGACGCAACCTCCTTGCCTGACCCGGCCACGCCGGTCGGGTCCGCTGCCTCGGTCGGTCCTGCGTATGACAGTGCTGTCTTGAGTGTGTAGAGCTTTCCGCGTGCATCGGTGGATTCGAGGTCAGAGGAGGCCAACAGCCCGCGCGTGTATTCGTGCTGGGGGTCAGTGAAGATCTGCGCTACACTGCCGGTCTCGACGATGCGGCCCGCGTACATGACGCTGACCCGGTCACAGACTCCGGCGACGACGGCCAGGTCGTGGGTGATGAACAGCAGTCCCGCCTGCACCGCGGCGACGCGTTCGGCGATGAGGTCGAGCATGTGCTTCTGCACCGTCACATCGAGTGCGGTGGTCGGCTCGTCGCAGATGAGCAGCCGCGGCGAGTTCGCCAGGGCGATTGCCAGCATCACCCGCTGGCGTTGCCCTCCCGACATCTGGTGCGGGTACGCGAAGCGGGCACTGGCCGGATCGGGCATGTGCACGCTGGTCAGCAGGTCCAGAACCCGCCCGGGAATGTCCCCGCGGCGGACCTCGCCGTGGATGCGCAGAACCTCGGCGATCTGGTCTCCGATGCGCATCAGCGGGTTGAGTGCGCTCATCGGCTCCTGGAAGACCATCGACACGAGGTCCGAGCGCATGCGTGCCAGCGTCTTCTCCTTGGCAGCCAGGACATTGCCGTCGAAGCCCTGCAACGACACGCTGCCTTCGGCTCGCAGCTCTTCGGGCAGCAGTCCCATCACGGATTGTGCCGTCAGTGACTTCCCCGAGCCTGATTCACCGATGAGTCCGACCCTCTCCCCGGGTGCCAGGCTCAGTGACACGTCCTGGAGAACCGGTGCCTGCGCGCCGGCCGGGGTGATGGTGAGGTCACGGACCTCGAGCAGGTTCTCATCCATTGCCGCGGGCCTCCATCTTCGGGTCGAATCGGTCTCGGAGGCCATCGCCCAAGAGGTTGAAGCCGAGCACGGCGATGGCGATGAACAGCCCTGGCCACAGTGCGAGCCCGGGCTGGGTGGACAGGAACTGCTGGGACTCCTGCAGCATCCGCCCCCAGGAAGGAACCGGGGCCTGTGTGCCCAGTCCCAGGAAGGACAGACCCGCCTCGGCGAGGACCGAGATCGCGAACGCCACGGAGGCCTGCACGATGACCATGCTCGCGATATTCGGCAGCACGTGGACGATGGCGATCGCCGGGACGCTGCGGTTCGAGGCCTTGGCCGCACGCACGTATTCGGAGCCGAGCACCTGCATCGTTCCCGAGCGGGCGACGCGGGCGAATCCGGGGATCGCGGCGATTCCCACGGCCACCATGGCCGGCCCGGTTCCCGGCTGGTAGACGGCGGCGAAGACGATCGCCAGCAGCAGCGCGGGGAAGGCGAGCAGGATGTCGTTGGCGCGCATGATCACCGCGCCCAGCCACGCGCCCCAAGGGTACTGTGCGAAGACGGCGGCGACGATGCCGACGGGGGTGCCGATGAGAACGGCGATGCCGACGGCCACGATGCCCACCATCAGGGTGATCCGGGCCCCGTACATGATCCAGGTCAGGGTGTCGCGACCGAATCTGTCCGTGCCGAACAGGTGCTCGGGGCTCGAGGGCTGCAGCCGTGCGACCGGGTCGACTGCGCTGGGACCGTATGGGGTCCAGATGAAGGACACGAGCGCGAGAGCGACGATGAGGAGGATGAGGACGCCACCGATGATCATCGAGGAATTGAGTCTCAGCTTCGTGCGCCTGCGCCGATCCGCGGACGCCTCCCCCGCCGAGGTGGTGCTCGGGTTCTCGCTCATGACGCTTTCCTGATCCGTGGGTCGACGATGGGGTAGAGCACGTCGACGATGAAGTTGATGACGAGCACGAGGAGGACGAGGACCATGACGATGCCCTGGACCGTGACCAGGTCACGGTTGGCCACGGAACGCACGAGCTCGGATCCGATGCCGGGGATGACGAAGATCTGTTCGATGATGACGGCGCCGACGAGGAGCGTCGCGAGTTGGACGCCGGCCACGGTGATGACGGGGATCGCCGCATTGCGCAGGCCGTGGACGAACAGCGCCTTGGTCCGAGTCAGCCCCTTGGCTCGGGCTGTGCGGATGTAGTCCTCGCGCATCACGTCGAGGACGGCCGATCTCACGTAGCGGGTGAGGATCGCGGCCTGCACGAGTGCCAGGGAGACGACGGGCAGCACCAAGCGGATGAGGAACCCGCCCAGTCCTTCGACCGGGGCCATCCACCCCTGGGAAGGGAACCAGCCGAGGGTCAGGGAGAAGACGATGACGAGGATGATGGCGGCGAGGAAGTTCGGGACGGCGATGCCGATCTGGCTCAGCGCGGAGATCGTCACACCGATCCAGTTGCGCTGTTCGAGGGCGGCGAAGGTGCCCAGCGGGACGGCGATGACGATCGCCAGGATGATCGCGGCGATGACGAGGATGCCGGTGACCTGGACGCTGCCGAGGATGACCGGGGTGATCGGCGCTCCGGTCACATACGAGGTCCCGAAGTCCCCTGCCAGCATCCCGCCGACCCAGTCGAAGTATCGGATCAGCGGCGGCTGATCGAGTCCGTACTGGGCTTCCAGCGCCGCCACCGCCTCAGGAGTGGCATTCGTTCCCAGCGCGACCTGTGCGGCGTTGCCGGGCAGGATGCTCATGAGTGCGAAGACCACCACCGAGGCCACCAGCAGTGCCAAGACAAACTGGATCGCACGGTTGGCCACATAGCTGATCATGGAGGAGAGTACTTCAGTTCCAGCTCAGGTCAGCGATCCGGAATGCGTCGGAGACCCGGTTGGCGGGGATTCCGGCGACGTCGGATTTCGCGATGACGAGGTTCGGGAACAGGAACAGGAAGTCTGCGGCGGCGTCTTCGGTGATCGTCCTCGCGATCTTCTTCATGCCGGAGATGTATTCCTCTTCCGTGCCGGTGTCGGCCTTCTCTGCGATCTTCTTGATCTTCGAGTCGTCGTAGCCGATGTAGTAGTCGTTCGAGAACACGGTGAGGATGTCACGAGGTTCGGCATGGTTGATCACCGACATGTCGAAGTCGTGCTTCGTGAAGGTCTTGTCCAACCAGACTGCGGGAAACTCCTGGGTCTCGATGTTCGCCTTGAGTCCGACCTCTTTGAGTTGGGCGGACACGATCTCGGAGATCGCCTTGGCATAGGGCAGGTTCGGCACTGTGAAGGCGAATTCCTCCCCCTCGATGCCAGCTTCCTTGATCAGGTCCTTGGCCTTCTGCGGGTTGTAGTCCCAGACTCCCGTCAGATCCTCGTAGTACGGATCTGTCGGCGGGACCATCGAGCCGATGAGTTCGCCGTAGCCGGCCCATGCTGTGTCGAGGACTGCCTTGCGGTCGATGGCATGCATGACCGCAGCGCGCGCCTTCTTGTCCTTGAAGATGCCCTTCGCGTTGTTCATCGACAGCACTACCTCTCCGTTCGTGGTGCCGGAGATGATCTGGTAGTCGTCGCTTTTGAATTCTCCGGCCAGTTCGGGGGCCTGGAGGTTGGAGACGACGTCGATCTCTCCCGACTTCAGAGCGTTCGAGGCTGAGACCGCGTCTTGGAAGTACTTGAATGTGACGTTCTTGACCGCTGGGGTCTCGCCCCAGTAGCTATCGCGCGCCACGAAGTCGATCGACTGTCCGCGAGTGAATTCCTCGATGGAGAAGGGTCCGGTGCCGATGGCCTCGTTGGCCAGGTCATCGGTGCCTTCGGTGTCGAAGACCGCTCCGACGAGACTGGTCATATTGAACAGCCACGTGTTGGACGGCTTCTTGAGCGAGATCTCCACGGTGAGGTCGTCAGGGGTTTCGATCGAGTCGACGATGTCCATCTTAGACTTCAGCGCGTTCTTCCAATCGTCCTGCACCCGCTCATAGGAGAACTTCACGTCCTCGCTCGTCAGGTCGGCGCCGTTGGAGAACTTCACGCCTTTCTGCAGATGGAAGGTGTAGGTCTTGCGGTCCTCGGACACGTCCCAGTCCTCGGCGAGGCTCGGTTGGATCTCGCCCTCACCGTCGACGCGGACGAGGGATTCGTAGACGTTTTCCATCAATGCCTCTGGGATCGCGATTCCCGAGGTGGAGGTGAAGTCGAGGTTGACCGGTTCAGCGGTGAACGCGATCGTCATCGAATCCTTCTTCGCCTGCTCACCGGAGTCCGAGGCTCCCGCCGAGCACCCTGCCAGCAACAGGCTCGAGGCAACCACTGCTGCCATCCACGAACTGACACTCGGAGTCTTCATCGCTCTCCCAAATTCACGAACCCACATCGGCTCACTCGTCTTCTCTGACCGGACACCGCACAGATGCCCACCGGCCTCGCCAGTTTAGCGGAAGTTCTCACCAGTTGAAGCGTCGGTGCTCAGATAGTGGAGAAGAACGAACGAGGAGGATCCGGAACCTGTCCGAGACTTGAGGAGCAGGTCTCAGAGCCCTGACTGTGCGGCGAGGATTGCGGCCAGTTTGTCGAAGGCGATCTTCCGGTGTGAGCGGGAGTTCTTCTCCTCGGGTGTCATCTGCGCTGCGCTGATGTCACCGCCGTCGGGGACGAAGATCGGGTCGTAGCCGAACCCCAGGTCTCCCGTCGGGTTTGTGGCCAGACGTCCCGGCATGACGCCTTCGGCGGAGAACTCGCGGCCGTCTAGGCTGACTGCTGCGGCAGCGCAGCGGAACTGCGCCCCGCGGTGCTCGCTCGAAATGTCGGAGAGCTGGGCGAGCAGGAGCTCGAGGTTCGCCCTGTCGTCTCCGTGTCTTCCCGCCCACCTGGCGGAGAAGATTCCCGGCGCCCCACCGAGAACGTCGACCGCGATCCCCGAATCATCGGCGATGGAGGTGCGGCCGGTGGCCTGCGCTGCGGCGCGAGCCTTGATCAGCGCGTTCTCCGCGAACGTGACCCCGGTTTCCGGGATGTCGCCCAGGCCCGCCTCGGCGGCGGTCATGACGTGGATGTCCTCCCCCAATGCGGGGAGGAGGATCGCGGCGAGTTCGCGCCTCTTCCCCTCATTGTGGGTGGCCAGGACGAAAGTAGTCATTTGGCTAGGACCTCGGTCTGGATGCGGGTGAGGTCGGTGCAGCCCTTGGCCGCGAGGTCGAGCAGGTGGCCCAGTTCCGCACGATCGAAGGGTGCGCCTTCGGCTGTGCCCTGGACCTCGACGAACTGTCCGCTGCCGGTCATGACGACGTTCATGTCGGTTTCGGCACTCGAGTCTTCGACGTAGGGCAGGTCGAGGACCGGTTCGCCGTCGACGATGCCGACGCTGATGGCCGCGATCGAATCCTTGATCGGGTTGTTTGCGGCGGGGATGATGCCGGTCGAGCGGCCCTTGTCGATCGCATCGGCCAAAGCCACATAGGCGCCCGTGATCGATGCAGTGCGAGTGCCGCCGTCGGCCTGGAGGACGTCGCAGTCGAGGACGAGAGTGTTCTCGCCGAGCTTCTCAAGGTCGATGACGGCACGCAGGCTGCGACCGATGAGGCGGGAGATTTCGTGTGTGCGTCCACCGAGCTTGCCCTTGACGGACTCGCGGGTGTTGCGGGAGTCGGTGGCCCGCGGCAGCATCGCGTATTCGGCGGTGACCCAGCCGCGGCCCTGACCCTTGAGCCAGCGCGGCACGCCCGCTGTCAATGAGGCCGCGACCAGGACGCGGGTGTTGCCGAATTCCACCAGAGCGGATCCTTCGGCGGTGTTGATCCAATTGCGGGTGATTGTGACTTCGCGGAGTTCATCGACGAGTCGTCCGTCTGCGCGCACTGTGTGCCTCTTTCGGTTGTCGGTGCTGGAGGCAGTCATACGGTCCAGCTGTTGCCTGGTTTTGCCAGTTCGATGGGTCCCCTGTATTCGCGGGCGGCTTCGCCGCGGACGATGGAGCAGTCCGTCCAGGAGGGAATGTGGGTGAGGACGAGGGACTTGGCGTCTGCCGCTTGGGCCACGCGTCCGGCGCGTTTGCCGGTGAGGTGGATGCCGCGAGCACTGTCGCGGTCTTCCTGGAAGGCTGCTTCGCAGAGGAACAGGTCTGCCCCGCGTGCCGCCTCGATGAGGTTGTCGCATTCGTCGCTGTCACCGGAGTAGGTGATCACTGCCCCCTTGGCATCGGTGATCCGCAGGGCGTAGGCCTCAACCGGATGGTCGACGAGGAAGGATTCGATCCGCAGGCCTCCGACCTGGTGGCTGGTGCCGTGGTCGAGGTCGGCGAAGTCGAAGGCATGGCTGAGGTCGGTGTCATTTCCGCTGGCGGCGACTGGGGACTTTCCGGGGTCGGTGTAGTAGGCCCGGGTCAGTCGTTCTTGCGCGCCGGCCGGGGCGAGGACGCTTGTCCTGGTGCGGATCGACCCGGTGTCGGAGATGTTGCCGTTGAAGAACTTCGGGTCATAGCAGTGCTTGACGTACAGACCGGTCATGTCCATGCAGTGGTCGGGGTGCAGGTGGCTGAGCACAACCGCGGTCAGCCCATCCGTGTCGACGGCGCGCTGCAGCGGGGACAGCGCACCGGACCCGAGGTCGAGCACGATGCGTGTCGGTGACTCCTCGTCGGTTTCGATGAGGTAGCAGCTGGCTGCGGAATCGGGTCCGGGGAAGGAACCAGCGGTGCCGATGGCAGTGAGTTTCATGTGTCGTCGTCCCCCGGCAGATCGCTGAGCAAGGTTGTGGTGAGCCTGTCCTGAATCCAGGTCAGGAAGTCGTACAGAGTCAGTGTGAGCTCTTCGGACTCTTCGAGTTCGTCTCGGTGAGCGTACTTCGCCTCCTGGGATTCCTCGGTGTCGATGCCCATGCGCACGGCCAGGACCAGGCGCAGGTCATTAAGTCCTTTCATCCACGCCAGGACCTCATCGTGGCTCAAGGCGATCGAGGGGCCCTTGGCGAGTCCGTTGAGGACGATGCGCACGTTGTGAGCCTTCGCCTGCTGGAGATCGAATTCGGTGAGACGCCGGAACTCCTGTGAACGCTCCTCGTCGAGGGGGTCGACGTCGGGAAACAAACGCAGCAGTGCAGGGTCCTGGGGGCGTGGCCGTTCGACCAGCCCGAGACGCGCTTCCCAGTTCTCCGAATCGGGGCGTCCGTCGTTGTCGTCGTCTTCTGCCAGCAGTGCTGCCAGGTCGGTGAAGACGGTGACCATGAGGGATCGTTCGTTGTCCTCGAGTCTGAGGACAACCTCGTCCCCACTCGCGTCGATGGCTGCCATGTGTCAGTCGGATCCTGTTTCAGGTTGGCACGCGGCCCACAGGCCGTATTCGTGCATGGCTTGGGTGTCCCTCTCCATGGCTTCGCGTCCGCCCGTGGCAACGACGGAGCGGCCATTCTCATGGACTTCGAGCATCAGCGAGTGAGCCTTCTCGGTCGAATACCCGAAGTAGGCCTGGAAGACGTAGCTGACGTAGCTCATGAGATTGACGGGGTCGTTGAAGACGACGGTCTTCCATGGCTTTGCCTGTTCTGTCGCCGGTCGAATGTCGACCTCCGGTTCCAGAACTGGAGTCGTTGGATTGCTCACGTTTCCACCTTACGGCAGAACACTGACGCTGTCGTGACGTAGTATCGCGCCTATGAGTGATCTCACACGGACCGGTTCGACGGCTTTTTACACGGATCAGTACGAATTGACGATGGTCCAGGCGGCGCTGGAATCGGGTGCCGCTGACCGCAGGAGCCTGTTCGAAGTCTTCGGTCGCAGCCTGCCCATCGGTCGCCGCTACGGAGTTGTCGCCGGCACCGGCCGCATCCTCGAGATGCTCAGGGATTTCCGCTTCGGCGATGAGGAGCTCTCGTTCCTCAGCCGTGAGCAGATCGTCGATTCGAGAACCATCGACTGGTTGGCCGACTACTCCTTCTCCGGCAGCATCCGAGGATATGCGGAGGGCGAGATCTACTTCCCCGGCTCCCCACTGATGACGATCGAGTCCACCTTCGCGGAAGGGGTCATCCTCGAAACGCTCATCCTCTCGGCGATGAACTACGACAGTGCGGTCGCCTCGGCGGCGTCACGCATGGCCCAGGCTGCCGGAGATCGACCCTGCGCGGAGATGGGTGGTCGCCGCACCAACGAACATGCTGCTGTCGCCGCCGCCAGGGCCGCTGTCATCGGCGGGTTCGCCTCGACGTCGAACCTCGCCGCTGGGCTCAGGTATGGTCTGCGCACGATCGGCACCTCCGCTCATTCCTTCACGCTGCTCCACGATTCGGAGCAGGAGGCCTTCGCCGCCCAGCTCAGATCATTGGGCACCGACACGACTCTGCTCCTGGACACCTATGACGTCGAAGAGGCCCTGGCGACGGCTATCCGCTTGGCCGGTGAGAATCTGGGCGGGGTGCGCATCGACTCGGGCGACCTCGTCGAACAGGCCAGCGAAGTCCGGGCCGGCCTCGACCGCCTCGGCGCTCATGACACCAACATCACGGTCACCAGTGACCTCGACGAATATGCGATCGCTGCTCTCGCCGCCTCCCCCGTGGATTCCTATGGTGTCGGAACGCGAGTGGTCACCGGCTCGGGTGCTCCGGCCGCCGGGCTGGTGTACAAGCTTGTGGCCCGTGCCGACGAGTCGGGGGCCTGGACCTCGGTGGCGAAGAACTCCACCGGCAAACCCTCGCGTGGCGGCCACAAGGACGCCTTGCGCCTCATCGACGGTGCCATCGCGGTCGAAGAGGCCGTCGGCATCCCGACTCTGCCCGGAGATCTTGGCGATGGTCGTTCGCTGACGGTTGACCTCGTGGTCGATGGTGAGATCGACGAATCGTATATCGGTGCCGACGGCGTCACGAAGGCCTGTGCCCGGCACGACGAATCCCTGGCCGAGCTGCCCCGTTCGGCCAGGCGCATGCAGGACGGCGAACCGGCGATCCCCACGGTGTTCTATCCGAAGTGAGGGAGTTCTCCTCACTTCTTGCCGACGAACCAGCCTTGGAGCTTCTTGATCCGAGCCTGGATCTGTTCTCGGGTCGCCTGCGCCACGGCCGGTCCCCCGCAGGCCTTGCGCAGCTCGACGTGGACGGTTTTGTGCGGTGAGCCGGTCCGCCGTGACCAGGCACCGACGAGGCTCTGGAGCTGGTTGCGCTCCTCTTTCATCGCTCGGTGGTCCAGCTCGCTGGGCTCCGGCTCTGGTGCCGCTGGTGCGGACGCAGTCTTCCGCTTCGCCTGACGGGCCTGTTGGGTGCGCAGCAGCTCGTGGACCTGGTCGGGTTCGAGCAGGCCGGGAATGCCGATGAAGTCGAGTTCGTCCTCGGAGCCGATCGCTCCGCCGGTGCCGAACTCGCCGCCGTCGAAGAGCACCCGGTCGAAGAGCGCCTCGGCGCCGAGTGCTTCGAAGGAGCCAAGCTGATCAGATGCCCCCTCCTCGCGGTTCGCCTGTTCCATGGCCTGGTCGTCGAAGACGACGACATCGTTCTCGTCCTCATTCTTCGGTCGGTCCAGGGCGTGATCACGTTCGACTTCCATCGTGTTCGCCAGAGCCATGAGGATCGGGACGGAGGGCAGGAACACCGAGGCGGTCTCGCCGCGTTTGCGTGCACGGACGAAACGTCCGATTGCCTGCGCGAAGAACAGCGGGGTCGCCGATGACGTCGCGTAAACCCCGACGCACAGTCGTGGCACGTCAACGCCTTCGGAGACCATGCGGACGGCGACCATCCACCGGTCGGTGGAGTTCTGGAACTGCTCGATCCGCGCCGAGGCGCCCGCTTCGTCGGAGAGCACGACCGTGGGTGCCTCACCGGTGAGTTCGCGCAGCACCTTGGCATAGGCGCGTGCATTGTCCTGGTCCGTGGCAATGACGAGCCCACCGGCGTCGTGCACGGTCCGCCGCACCTCCGTCAGGCGCAGATCGGCGGCCTTGAGCACCGCCGGGATCCAGTCGCCGGCAGGGTCGAGTGCCGTCCGCCATGCCTGAGCATTGATGTCCTTCGTCGTCTCTTCTCCGAGCACGTGCGACATCTCGTCACCGGCTCTGGTCCGCCAGGACATGGCGCCGGCATAGGCGAGGAACAGGACTGGGCGGACGACAGAATCCTTCAGAGCACGTCCGTACCCGTAGGAGTAGTCCGCCACCGAGGTGCGAATGCCGTTCTCGTCGGGCGCATAGGTGACGAACGGGATCGGTGAGGTGTCCGATCGGAAGGGGGTCCCGGTCAGGGAGAGTCTGCGCACTGCAGGACCGAATGCCTCCCGGACAGCATCGCCCCAGGACAATGCGTCTCCTCCGTGATGGACCTCGTCGAGGATGACGAGCGTACGGCCCGCTGCGGTGCGGTTGTGGTGGAGCACCGGCTTGGCGGCCACCTGCGCGTAGGTGATGGCGACACCGTGATAGCCGGGGGCGTGTTTGCCCTGAGCGTTCTTGAACTGGGGGTCGAGTTTGATGCCGACGCGTGAAGCCGAATCGGCCCACTGCACCTTGAGGTGTTCTGTGGGTGCAACGACGGTGACTCTGTTGACGACTCGCTGCGCCAGCAGCTCGGCGGCGACTCGCAGTGCGAATGTCGTCTTGCCTGCGCCCGGTGTCGCGACTGCGAGAAAGTCCTTCGGCTGATCCCGAAAATACTGTTCCAGAGCCTCAGCCTGCCAGGCGCGCAACTTTCCGGCCGTTCCCCAAGCGGCACGCTCGGGAAAGGCCGGTGGCAGTTGTTCGGCAGCGGAGGTCCCTGGGAGACGTTCCGCGGCCATTTACTCCTTGGGTCCTTCAGACATCGTTGAGTAGATCTCTTTGCACCGCGGGCACACAGGGAACCGCTCGGGGTCTCTGGTGGGCACCCACACCTTTCCGCACAGGGCGATCAGCGGTGTGCCCGTGACCATGGATTCCATGATCTTGTCTTTGGGTGCGTAGTGGCTGAAACGTTCGTGGTCTCCGGGTTCAACACGTTGCTCGGACTGTTCACGCTCGATCGTTGCTGAACCACCTGATGCTGGATAGGTCATGGCTCCATTGTAGTTCCCTAGAATGAGTGCCATGGACAGAACTCACGAGGATTCCCTCACAGAACGCTACCGCGAACTCAGCGACGATATTGCTGCGGCCGTGGCTTTGGTCTCAGCCAAGCGCGGCAACGCCCTTCACGCGATCACCGTCGACTCGTTCCTCGATGTGTCCTATGATCCGCCGACCATGGCCGTCAGCATCTACGGCGGATCACGGATGATGGAGACGCTGGAGACGAGTGACCATTACGCCATCTCTGTGCTCAACTCCTCACAGCGAGACGTCTCCGAGCGGCTGGGCGCGCCCGGTCAACCGCTCTACGGTGCGCTCAAGGGCATCGACACGTTCCCCGCACCCCATTCGGGCCAGCCTGTGCTCACAGATGCGATCGCCTGGTTCGAGCTGCGGACGACGGAGGTCCTCGAAGTGGCTACTCATAGCCTCGTCGTCGGAGAGGTGGTGTCTCTGGGAGCCGGCGCCGACAGCAATAAAAGCAAACCATTGCTGCGGTGGCGCAAGGGCTACGGAACCATCGGGCCGCGCTGATCGGAGCTTGCGGATAAATGCCAGCGGCCCTCCGATCCTCCTCAGCTGCGTTGAAAGCTGTCGGAGGATCGGAGGGCCGCTGCGCGCCGGTCGGTCCCGGCCGCTTCCTGCAGCTCCTCAGTCAGCTCAGACGACGCCTTGTGCCAGCATCGCTTCGGAGACACGGGTGAAGCCTGCGATATTAGCACCGGCCACATAGTCACCCGGGGAGCCGAATTCTGCGGCGGCAGCGGCACAGCTGTCGTGGATGTCGCCCATGATCTCGGCCAGGCGAGCCTCGGTGAAGTCGAAGTCCCAAGTGTCGCGGCTGGCGTTCTGCTGCATTTCCAGAGCGCTGGTCGCCACACCACCGGCGTTGGCTGCCTTGCCCGGGGCGAAGAGCACGCCGGCCTCGGAGAAGGTCTTCACGGCCTCGGGTGTGCACGGCATGTTCGCTCCTTCGGCAAGGGCGATGACTCCGTTCCGGACCAGAGTCTGTGCCGAATCGGCATCGAGTTCGTTCTGGGTGGCGCACGGAAGCGCGACGTCGACTTCGACATCCCAGACGTTGCCGCCCTCGTGGTAGCTGGAGCGACCTCCACGTTCGTCGACGTATTCGGCAATACGACCGCGCTGTTCGAACTTGATGCGTTTGACGATGTCAGTGTCGATTCCGTCCGGGTCGTGGATGAAACCGCTGGAGTCGGACATCGTGATCACGGTGCCGCCGAAGGCTGTGGCCTTCTCCGCCGCGAAGACTGCGACGTTTCCCGATCCGGAGATCGCGATCGTGCGTCCGTCGATGTTCTTCTTCGCTGCTGAGAGCATGTCCTTGAGGAAGTAGACGACACCGAACCCGGTAGCTTCAGTGCGGACCATGGATCCGCCGTAGGACAGGCCCTTACCGGTGAGGACGCCGGCCTCGTATTCGTTCTTCATCCGCTTGTACTGGCCGAACAGGTAGCCGATCTCGCGCCCTCCGACACCGATGTCACCGGCCGGAACGTCACGGTATTCGCCGATGTGGCGGGAGAGCTCTGTCATGAATGATTGGCAGAAGCGCATGATCTCAAGGTCGCTGCGTCCCTTGGGGTCGAAGTCCGAACCGCCCTTGCCGCCGCCGATGGGCAGTCCTGTGATGGCGTTCTTGAAGATCTGTTCGAAGCCGAGGAACTTCACGATACCGAGGTTCACCGACGGGTGGAAGCGCAATCCGCCCTTGTAAGGACCCAGAGCGGAGTTGAACTGGACGCGGAACGCGCGATTGATCTGGACGACGCCCTGATCGTCAATCCATGGAACACGGAAGATGATCTGCCGTTCCGGTTCACAGAGACGCTCGAAGGCCGAGAGTTCGAGGTATTCGGGGTGTTTGTCAACGACAGGCCCCAAGGAATGGAGTACTTCCTGTACCGCTTGATGAAACTCCGACTCTCCGGGATTGCGATGGAGCACAGTGTCGAAGATTGGCTGCAGTGATGGATGTAAGCTCATGGGAACAACTTACCGTGACCCGCATAACATGAGCTGGTGCGACCGAATAATGGACAACACGGTGTCGGAAAGCATATGTGGTATAAGCCGAATCTTGGCGACTATCGGTAACAGACACTAACCGACGGTAGTATCAGGAGATGGAGTTGGAAGAAGTTTGGCCGCCATTTGCCCTGAGAATTCGCTGTGGCGACATGGAATTGTCCCCGGTTCGCGAATCCGACTATTCGGAATTAGCCGACATCGCCGACGGTGGGGTCCGCCAGCATAACCTACCGGCTTTTCTCGTCAATTGGGATTCGGGCACTCGTGAGGAAATCGCACGGTCCATGGCGCAGTATCAATGGAATACGCGAGCGAACTTCCAGGTCAATGATTGGACGATCGAGTTCACCGTCCGGGTCGGCAGTCGTGTTGTCGGTGTACAGGGTGTCAGTGCACAGCACTTTCCGCACACACGATCGGTGTCAACGGGCTCGTGGTTGGCCCTGCACGAGCAGGGTCAGGGGTACGGCACCCGGATGAGGAGGATCGCTGTGACGGCGTTTGCCGATCATTTCGACGCGGTCTCCTTCCACTCCGGATTCTTCGAGGGCAATGAGGCCAGTCGCAAGGTCTCAGAAAGGCTGGGTTACTCCCCCAACGGGGTGAAGACCATCGTCGCTCAGGACGGTTTGGCACATGTTGAGCGCCAAGTCATTCTGACAGCTGCGAATATCGAACGAGGTCCAGATCCGGTGGAAGTAGTCGGGGCCGAACAGGTCCGCCGCTTCCTCGGCCTCGA
The DNA here is from genome assembly GCF_900105045.1 of Brevibacterium picturae. Taxonomy (GTDB): domain Bacteria; phylum Actinomycetota; class Actinomycetes; order Actinomycetales; family Brevibacteriaceae; genus Brevibacterium; species Brevibacterium picturae. Next base: position 579,818 of record NZ_LT629739.1, read on the forward strand.
ACTTTCGCGGGGGTAGACTCAAGAACCTCTTGCACCTGGGTCGCTCAGTTGCAGGCGAATCGTCGCCCCACCGTGTGAATGCAATAAAGAGGAGAGGACCACCCCGTCAAAACGGAATGACCCTCCCCTCTCAAAGAATATTGCGGCAGTCACCTACTCTCCCACAACCACCAAGTTGCAGTACCATCAGCGCGAATGGGCTTAGCTACCGGGATCGGAACGGTTAACCGGGCGTTTCCCCACCACTATCACCACCGCAAAACCAACAAACCACCACCACCCCAAGACTTCATCAATCTCAAAGGGCAGGTAGCAGTCCAAGAACCGCACAGCGAACGCGAACACCACACATAATGTGACCCGTAAAAACGTCTCGTAAAACCTACAGTGTTACCCGCACACACCAACCACCAAAAAAGTGTTGGATGAGTGATCGGCGTATTAGTACCAGTCAACTCCACACCTCACAGTGCTTCCATACCCGGCCTATCAACCCCATAATCTATAGGACACCTCACCCCCAAAACGGGGTTGGAAATCTCATCTCGAAGCAGGCTTCCCGCTTAGATGCTTTCAGCGGTTATCCTTCCCGAACGTAGCCAACCAGCCATGCACCTGGCGGTACAACTGGCACACCAGAGGTTCGTCCGTCCCGGTCCTCTCGTACTAAGGACAGGCCTCCACAAATTTCCTACGCACGCAGCGGATAGGGACCGAACTGTCTCACGACGTTCTAAACCCAGCTCGCGTACCGCTTTAATGGGCGAACAGCCCAACCCTTGGGACCGACTACAGCCCCAGGATGCGACGAGCCGACATCGAGGTGCCAAACCATGCCGTCGATATGGACTCTTGGGCAAGATCAGCCTGTTATCCCCGAGGTACCTTTTATCCGTTGAGCGACCACGCTTCCACAAGCCATGGCCGGGTCACTAGTCCCAGCTTTCGCTCCTGCTCGACACGTCCGTCTCACAGTCAAGCTCCCTTGTGCACTTACACTCGACACCTGATTGCCAACCAGGCTGAGGGAACCTTTGGGCGCCTCCGTTACTCTTTAGGAGGCAACCGCCCCAGTTAAACTACCCATCAGGCACTGTCCCTGAACCCGATCAGGGTCCGAAGTTAAGAAATCCAGTATAGTCAGAGTGGTATTTCACCAACGACTCCACCACAACTAGCGTCGTAGCCTCACAGTCTCCCACCTATCCTACACAAACCACACCGAATCCCAATACCAAACTATAGTGAAGGTCTCGGGGTCTTTCCGTCCTGCTGCGCGTAACGAGCATCTTTACTCGTAATGCAATTTCGCCGAGTTCGTGGTTGAGACAGCAGAGAAGTCGTTACGCCATTCGTGCAGGTCGGAACTTACCCGACAAGGAATTTCGCTACCTTAGGATGGTTATAGTTACCACCGCCGTTTACTGGGGCTTAAATTCTCCGCTTCACCCCCAAAGGGGTTAACGAGTCCTCTTAACCTTCCAGCACCGGGCAGGCGTCAGTCCGTATACATCGACTTACATCTTCGCACGGACCTGTGTTTTTAATAAACAGTCGCTTCTCTCTGGCCTCTGCGACCACCACCAGCACATCCCAGAGCAAGTCTGGTTCACCGGGATGGTCCCCCTTCTCCCGAAGTTACGGGGGCATTTTGCCGAGTTCCTTAACCACGATTCTCTCGATCACCTTAGTATTCTCTACCTGACCACCTGTGTCGGTTATAGGGTACGGGCAACACACACCCTCACGCCGATGCTTTTCTCGGCAGCATAGGATCACCAGATCACCCCACCAAAGTGGGGCGCCCATCAGCTCTCACACCATATGCGGGGACGGATTTACCTACCCCCACGTGCTACGACCTTAGACCACGACTACCATCGCGTGGCCTGGCTACCTTCCTGCGTCACACCTCGCGCTTACCGACTCCACACTCAGGTCCCACAATCAACACCAACACCCAGTCCGAAGACCAGAAGGGCATCTCTCGTGGTTAGTATCATATGTTTTAGTATTGTCGGTTGTGCGTCGGTACCAGAATATCAACTGGTTGTCCATCGACTACGCCTGTCGGCCTCGCCTTAGGTCCCGACTTACCCAGGGCGGATTAGCCTAGCCCTGGAACCCTTGGTCATCCGGTGGACGGGATTCTCACCCGTCTTTCGCTACTCATGCCTGCATTCTCACTCGTACCGGCTCCACCACTCGTTCACACGGCGACTTCACTGCCAGCACGACGCTCCCCTACCCAACACCCCACCATTACGGCTATACGGGATGCTGCCACAACTTCGGCGGTGTACTTAGCCCCGCTACATTATCGGCGCTCAATCACTTGACCAGTGAGCTATTACGCACTCTTTCAAGGATGGCTGCTTCTAAGCCAACCTCCTGGTTGTCTTCGCAACTGAACATCCTTTCCCACTTAGCACACGCTTAGGGGCCTTAGTTGATGGTCTGGGCTGTTTCCCTCTCGACAATGAAGCTTATCCCCCACTGTCTCACTGCCACGCTGAACCTTACCGGCATTCGGAGTTTAGTTGACGTCAGTAACCCGTTGGGGCCCATCAGCCATCCAGTAGCTCTACCTCCGGCAAGAACCACGTAACGCTGCACCTAAATGCATTTCGGGGAGAACCAGCTATCACAGAGTTTGATTGGCCTTTCACCCCTAACCACAGGTCATCCCCTCCATTTTCAACTGAAGTGGGTGCGGGCCTCCACGCGCTCTTACACACGCTTCACCCTGCCCATGGCTAGATCACTCCGCTTCGGGTCTAGGACACGCGACTCAAATCGCCCTATTCGGACTCGCTTTCGCTACGGCTACCCCACACGGGTTAACCTCGCCACGCACCGCTAACTCGCAGGCTCATTCTTCAAAAGGCACGCCATCACCCCAACAAGGAGGCTCTGACGGATTGTAAGCACATGGTTTCAGGTACTCTTTCACTCCCCTCCCGGGGTACTTTTCACCATTCCCTCACGGTACTATCCGCTATCGGTCATCAGGAAGTATTTAGCCTTACCAGGTGGTCCTGGCAGATTCACACGACATTCCACGAGTACCGTGCTACTCGGGCATATGCACAACGCCGGGGCCACATGTTTCGTCTACGGGACTCTCACCCACTCCGGTACTGTTTCCCACCAGCTTCGACTACACGCAACACACTCAACGTCTTGGCCATGCTGGACCAAATCACGCATACCCCACAACACCGTCTCAGCAACACCAGCACGCTTGACACTGACACGGTTTAGGCTCATCCGGTTTCGCTCGCCACTACTCCCGGAATCATGTTTTATTTTCTCTTCCTACGGGTACTGAGATGTTTCACTTCCCCGCGTTCCCCCCACACACCCTATATATTCAGATGCGGGTCACCACACTCTCATGCGGCGGGGTTTCCCCATTCGGACACCCTCGGATCACAGCCCGTTTATCGGCTCCCCGAGGCTTATCGCAGATTTCCACGTCCTTCATCGGCTCCTGATGCCAAGGCATCCACCATGCGCTCTTACACACTCACCACAACCACATTCATGGTCATCATGCGTGTGTGCGAAAATTTCACACTAAAGATTTCACAAGAAAAATCACATTACATAACAACACAACAAAGTTGTGTTGTTGATGCTCGCGTCCACTATACGATTCTCAAACCACTACCAAACACCACCCCGCAAACCCTGCGCGCTGCACAGGACTCACGGACTAGGTCGGTCCGTTGGATGAAACCACACACACAACCATTGCTGGCTGGATTGTGATTCCAGGACCCAATAACGTGTCAGTTCCTATTCGCCCACGCTCACCGCCACACGAGGCACATACCCCGAAGCGACGCTGTGTGAACGAGCCAGATAGATGATGTTCCACCCTTGAGCTCTCACCCAGTAACACGAATGGTCACTGCGATGAGGATCTTAATGTGTGCTCCTTAGAAAGGAGGTGATCCAGCCGCACCTTCCGGTACGGCTACCTTGTTACGACTTAGTCCCAATTGCCAGTCCCACCTTAGACGGCCCCCTCCCCACAAGGGGGTTGGGCCACCGGCTTCGGGTGTTACCGACTTTCGTGACTTGACGGGCGGTGTGTACAAGGCCCGGGAACGTATTCACCGCAGCGTTGCTGATCTGCGATTACTAGCGACTCCGACTTCACGTAGTCGAATTGCAGACTACGATCCGAACTGAGACTGGCTTTAAGGGATTCGCTAAAACCTCACGGTCTCGCATCTCTCTGTACCAGCCATTGTAGCATGCGTGAAGCCCAAGACATAAAGGGCATGATGATTTGACGTCATCCCCACCTTCCTCCGAGTTGACCCCGGCAGTCTCCTATGAGTTCCCACCATCACGTGCTGGCAACATAGAACGAGGGTTGCGCTCGTTGCGGGACTTAACCCAACATCTCACGACACGAGCTGACGACAACCATGCACCACCTGTACACCAACCCCAAAGGGGAAGGACTGTTTCCAGCCCGGTCTGGTGTATGTCAAGCCTTGGTAAGGTTCTTCGCGTTGCATCGAATTAATCCGCATGCTCCGCCGCTTGTGCGGGCCCCCGTCAATTCCTTTGAGTTTTAGCCTTGCGACCGTACTCCCCAGGCGGGGCACTTAATGCGTTAGCTACGGCGCGGAGAACGTGGAATGTCCCCCACACCTAGTGCCCAACGTTTACGGCATGGACTACCAGGGTATCTAATCCTGTTCGCTCCCCATGCTTTCGCTCCTCAGTGTCAGTTACAGCCCAGAGTCCCGCCTTCGCCACCGGTGTTCCTCCTGATATCTGCGCATTTCACCGCTACACCAGGAATTCCAGACTCCCCTACTGCACTCTAGTCAGCCCGTACCCACTGCACGCGCAACGTTAAGCGTTGCGTTTCCACAGCAGACGTGACCAACCACCTACGAGCTCTTTACGCCCAATAATTCCGGACAACGCTCGTACCCTACGTATTACCGCGGCTGCTGGCACGTAGTTAGCCGGTACTTCTTCTGCAGGTACCGTCACCACCAAAGGTGGCTTCTTCCCTGCTGAAAGCGGTTTACAACCCGAAGGCCGTCATCCCGCACGCTGCGTCGCTGCATCAGGGTTTCCCCCATTGTGCAATATTCCCCACTGCTGCCTCCCGTAGGAGTCTGGGCCGTGTCTCAGTCCCAGTGTGGCCGGTCGCCCTCTCAGGCCGGCTACCCGTCGTCGCCATGGTGGGCCATTACCCCACCATCTAGCTGATAGGCCGCGAGCCCATCCCCAACCGAAAAAACTTTCCACCATCCCTCATGCGAGGAACGGTCATATCCGGTATTAGACCCAGTTTCCCGGGCTTATCCCGAAGTCAGGGGCAGGTTACTCACGTGTTACTCACCCGTTCGCCACTCATCCACCCCGGTGCAAGCACCAGAGCTTCAGCGTTCGACTTGCATGTGTTAAGCACGCAGCCAGCGTTCGTCCTGAGCCAGGATCAAACTCTCCATAAAAAAATTATGTAACGAATCAATCCCAGCAAGACAGCCAACACACGATCACGGGGTGATCGTCGTTGACCCAAAAAAATCATGCCCACACACGCTGACATGACCACCCGGCGAAGGGCAGCCACAAATGTGTGGACATGTGATTGTCTTACCAGAAAATATTAATGTTTCTGGCATCACTATCTGTTCAAACAAACACGCTATTGGATTCTCAAACCACAAACACTCACCCGTCACCACACCAAAAAACAGTGCGTTCACCAGGGGTGTCAGTTTCATTTGTGTACTTTTCGCCTTGCGGCTCGCTGTACCAGCGGATATCTACTCTACAGTGTTGTTTCGACCTTCGCAACTTGAAGTTCATCTTCAATTCGCTGGGATCAAACCTGATCGGAGTGACCGTTGCCGTTCCTTGCGGGCTGGCAACTCGGTACACACTACACACATCCGAGACCGTGTGCAAAATGGGCCGATTCGACCCTTCCCAACAGAGAATTGGCCGCGGTCGGCGATGCTCTTCACCACCCCCTGCACCGTCGCCGATCTTGCCCTGCACGCCCAGCAGTTCCGCCTCGCTCTGCAGGGGTGCGCTCAGCCACCGGTGCAGACCTGCGCTCACGCCACCGGTGCAGTCAGCTCTGGGCCGTCGTTGCGGACGTTTCCCACGCTCCTGCCGACCTTGTGCCGAGTCACACTCGCTGGGTCGACCTGCGACAGGGTTGATTCCACCAGCGGAGGAACGTTGCTGCTCGGCACCGCGGGATCGATCCAGTCATCGACGGCGCCGCGGTTGAGGAAGACCGGCATCCGATGGTGCACATCCTGCAGATGCCCTGCCGCCTCCATCGTCAGAATCGTCGTCGACACCAACCAGGACTGGTCTGGCTGCTTCCAGAACTCGAAGAGGCCGGCCATGAAGAGCGGGCCGCCACCTGCTGCGGACATCATCCACGGTTGTTTGCCGTCTTCCGTGGTCTCCCACTCGTAGTAGCCGGGGACCGGAACTGCGCAGCGGCGCCTCTTGATGGACTGCCGGAACATCGGTTTCTCGAGGACAGTCTCCGACCGCGCATTGAATGCTTTGAACCCGATCTTCGTGTCCTTCGCCCACCCAGGCACCAATCCCCAGGAAGCAGTCTCCAGTCGCCGCGTCAGCTGTCCCTCATCATCCAATCGCTCGACGACGATAGGCACGAAGGAGCCTGGTGGCACGTTGTACCTGGGTGTGTAGTCATAGGAGACGACGTCAAGGCGAAGCTCATCGGCGAGATCTGCCGGATCGAGAGACATATTGAGTCGACCGCACATGCGCTTATCTTCTCACTTCACTACACTGTCGACAATGGCGGCGGAAAAGACATCAGCGAGCAGACTCGACCCGATCGAGGAGTCCAGGAAGCAGTGGCTCGCCCACGGGTGGAACGATTCCACCGATGGCATGACGACCGTGATCTCAGTGATGAGGGTCCATCAGCTGTTTCTCGCCAAGGTCGATGCCGCGCTCAAACCATTCGCGCTGACGTTCTCGCGATACGAGGTCCTCACACTTCTGTCCTTCACCAAGTCGGGGACATTGCCGATGTCGAAGATCTCGGCCCGCCTCCAGGTTCATGCCACGTCGACGACGAATTCGGTCGATCGGCTCGAGAAGGCCGGTCTCGTGAAGAGACGCAGCCACCCCGACGACCGTCGCACCACACTCGTCGAGCTCACCGACACCGGCCGTGCGCTGTCTTCACGCGCCACGGCCGCCCTCAATGACGAGGTATTCAGCTCACCTGCACTGGCCGGGGCCGACTTGGGCGGACTACTGCCCCATCTCGAATCTCTGCGGTCCGAACTCGAAGGCCGAGGCTGACGCTCCTCTTCTCTTCCCACTACGGGCCCTGCCTTTCCGCTGCGTCCCCTGCATCTCTCCCCTATCGGCCGACTCTGCGACGAAGCAGCTGTCCTGAATTAGTTGGACGTCCAAGTAATTTCTCCGTATCGTGGTTAACGTCATCACGTATGCGACACGCCTCAAACGTGAATAGCCCTATCCGTGGAGGAACAATGTCCCGCAGCACAGCAGCTGCCCTGCCGTTCGGTCTCACCGAAGAACAACAGACGATCTCCGGCATGGTGCGCGAATTCGCCGATTCCGAGATCGCTCCGCACGCTCTGGAGTGGGACGCCGAGCACCACTTCCCTGTCGACGTGATCAAAAAGTCCGCCGACTTGGGCATGGGCGGAATCTACGTCAGCGAAGAGGCCGGGGGCACCGGGATGGGCCGCATGGATGCCGCCCTCATCTTCGAAGCGATGTCGACGGGCTGTCCCTCGGTCGCCGCGTACATCTCCATCCACAATATGGTGGCCTGGATGATCGACAAGTACGGCAGTGCCGAACTGAAGGAGAAGTACCTCGCGCCCCTCGTGTCGATGGACAACCTCGGCAGCTATTGCCTCACCGAACCGAATGCAGGCTCCGACGCCGCCGCTCTGCGCACCTCGGCGAGAGAAGACGGTGACTCCTACGTCCTCAACGGCGTCAAACAGTTCATCTCCGGAGCCGGCGCCACCGAGACGTACCTGGTGATGGCGCGTACCGGCCAGGACGGATCGCGCGGAATCTCCGCATTCATCCTCGAAAAGGGCATGGAGGGCCTCTCCTTCGGCCCGAATGAACAGAAGATGGGATGGCGAGCTCAGCCGACCCGACAGGTCATCATGGAAAACGTGCGCGTGCCGAAGGAGAACCTCCTCGGCGAACCCGGTCAGGGTTTCAAGATCGCGATGTCCGGACTCGACGGAGGCCGGCTCAACATCGGAGCATGTTCGCTGGGCGGCGGGCAGTCTGCGTTGGAGAAGGCCATCGACTACATGGGCGAACGACAGGCCTTCGGCACCGAGCTCTCAGCTTTCCAGGCCCTGCGATTCGAGGTCGCGGAGATGCAGACCAAGCTCGAAGCGGCTCGCTCCCTCCTGTGGCGTGCCGCCAACGCCTACGACGCAGGCGATCCGAACACCTCACTGCTCTCGGCAATGGCGAAGCTGACAGCCACGGATTCGGGCTTCGACGTCGCCAATAGGGCACTCCAGTTGCACGGCGGCTACGGCTATCTGACAGAGTATGGAATTGAGAAGCTGGTGCGTGACCTGCGCGTCCACCAGATTCTGGAAGGCAGTAACGAAATCATGCGCGTGATCATTTCGCGCAAGAGCACAGGAGTGGGCTGATATGACAACTGAAGCTGCGGCACCGCCAAGCGAAACCTCCGTCATCACCTCGAGCCACAACAGGGTGGGACGCATCGAACTCAACAAACCGAAACTGATCAATGCATTGGGCCAGGACATGGTGGGCGCCATCGACGACGCTCTCAAGAGCTGGCGCAACGATGACTCGATCACAGCAGTCCTGGTCACCGGACGGGGCGAACGTGGGCTGTGCGCCGGCGGCGACATCAAGGCCGTCTACAACGACATCGTGGCCGGCACCGATGAGAATGCCCGGTTCTGGAATCGCGAATACAAGATGAACCATGCGATCTCCGAATTCCCCAAGCCCTATGTCGTGATCATGAATGGCATCACCATGGGCGGCGGGGTCGGGATCTCCTCTCACGGCTCACACCGCATCGTCACCGACTCCACGAAGATCGGAATGCCGGAGACCGGGATCGGCCTGTTCCCCGACGTCGGCGGCACACACCTGCTGGCCAACGCCCCGGGCGAACTCGGCACCCACCTGGCACTGACCGGACAGCCGGTCGGCGCCGGAGCCGCACTGGCCATGGGCCTGGCCGACTACTACGTGCTCGATGCCGATGTCCCGGGACTCATCGCCGAGCTCGAAGCCGGAGGTGATGTCGAGGAGACGATCACCCGCCACGCCTCCGAGGCTCCAGAGAACGAACTCGCCGAGGCTGCAGCCTGGATCAACGAGTGCTACGCCGCAGACCGCGCCGAAGACATCGTCGCAGCTCTGGCCGCGCATGCGAATCCCGATGCCAATGCCGCAGCGAAGCTGATCGGGACCAAGGCCCCCACCTCGGTGAAGGTGACCCTGGCCGCCGTCCGCAACGCCGGGAACATGTCCTTGGCCGAGGTCCTCGAGCAGGATTACCGGGCAGCCGTCGCGCTGACCCGGCGCCCCGATCTCAAGGAGGGCATCCGCGCTCAGGTCATCGACAAGGACCGCAACCCGCAGTGGTCGCCTGCCACGCTCTACGAGGTCAGCGACGAAACAGTCCACGAGATTCTCACCACCGATCACGAAGAGAAGGTGTTCGCATGAGCAACTACGAAACAATCCTCACATCCGTCGACCAGGGTGTTGCCACCATCACGCTCGATCGCCCGAAGGCTCTCAACGCGCTGAATATGCAGGTGCTCACCGACGTCACCGACGCTGCCACCGCATTCGATGCCGACGATGAGGTCAAGGCGATCATCATCACCGGCAGCGGCAAGGCCTTCGCCGCGGGTGCCGACATCAAGGAGATGTCCGACCTCAACTTCGCGACCGCGTTCAAGGCCGACTGGTTCGCCGGCTGGACCCGCCTGACTGACGTGCGCAAACCGGTCATCACCGCGGTCAACGGCTTCGCGCTCGGCGGCGGCTGTGAGCTGGCGATGATGGGCGACATCCTCATCGCGTCGACGAAGGCGAAGTTCGGCCAGCCCGAGATCAACCTCGGCGTCCTTCCCGGCATGGGCGGATCTCAGCGTCTGACTCGCGCGATCGGCAAGGCGAAGTCCATGGACATGTGCCTGACCGGCCGCATGATGGACGCCGAGGAGGCCGAACGCTCCGGTCTCGTCGCACGCCTCGTCGAGCCCGAGGAACTGCTTCCCACAGCAAACGAGATCGCGCAGACGATCGCGTCGAAGTCCCGCATCGCCTCGGCGATGGTCAAGGAAGCGGTCAACACCGCGTTCGAAACGACGCTCGAGCAGGGATTGCGCTACGAACGTCGCCTCTTCCACTCCACGCTGGCCACGAATGACCAGTCCGAGGGCATGGCCGCATTCGTCGAGAAGCGGGATGCGAACTTCACGGATTCCTGACCGCCGCGAAACGCGTATGGGTGCACCGATGGCGCAGACGAGTCGATCTCGTCTGCGCCATCGGTGTTTCTGCCCACATGATCACTTTTAACAATCGTTCAGTTAGAGTGGAAAACGACTATCCACCCACAGGAGGCACCATGAATTCTTTCGCCAATATTCTCCCCCAACTGCGGCTCCCGGTCCTCGGTTCCCCCATGTTCATCGCATCGGGCCCCGAGCTGGTCAAGGCCCAGTGCCAATCCGGCATCATCGGCTCCTTCCCCACCCTCAATGCTCGCCCGGCCTCGATGCTCACCGACTGGTTGGACGAGATCCGTGAATCCAACGCCGCGTTCACCGCAGCGAATCCGACTCGGCCAGCGGCGCCGTTCTCCGTGAACCTCATCGTTCACCGTTCGAACAACCGTTTGGAGTCTGACCTCGCCGAGGTGGTCCGGCAACAGGTACCCATCGTGATCACCTCGCTGGGCGCACGAGAAGAGGTCAATGAGGCCGTGCACTCCTACGGCGGCATCGTCCTCCACGACGTGATCAACAACAAGTTCGCGCACAAGGCCGTGGAGAAGGGCGCCGACGGCGTCATCGCCGTGGCCGCAGGTGCCGGCGGACATGCCGGGGCACTCTCACCGTTCGCCTTGGTCCAAGAGATTCGGTCCTGGTTCGACGGTCCGCTGCTGCTCTCGGGAGCGATCGCCCACGGCCGTTCGATCCTCGCGGCTCTGGCCGCCGGCGCGGACTGCGCCTACGTAGGCTCGGCCTTCCTCTCGACGACAGAGGCCAATGTCACCGAAGACTACAAGCAGATGATCGTCGACTCCGCGGCCGAGGACGTCGTCTACTCGAGCTACTTCACCGGGGTCAAGGGCAACTACCTGCGCGGGTCGATCACAGCCTCGGGCCTCGATCCCGACAACCTTCCCGACGCTGACCCGACGAAGATGGACTTCGGCACGAAGGAGGGCTCGGACTCGAAGGCGTGGAAGGACATCTGGGGCTCGGGCCAGGGCATCGGGGTCCTCGACTCCAAGTGCACCACTGCCGAACTCGTCGAGGACCTGGCGACTCAGTTCGAGGCCGCGAAGAAGGACTTCACCGCTCGCCTCTGAGGCGAGTTCAGCGAGTGAGCGAGTTCAGATCGTGGAGATGATGCCCCGTTCGGTCAGGCGCGATGACAGTCCTGCACCGTCCGGGGCATAGATCCACGGCACGCCCTGGCCCCGACCATGGCGCTTCGAACGTCCGCCGGCCCACACGGCTTCGCCGACGGTGAGCTGGCGGATGGCGACAGCGGCGACGTTGTCAGGGTGATTGTCCACGAACTCGCCGTAGACCTCTTCGTCCTTCTGCCCGTCATCGCCGATGAGCAGCCATTTCATCCACGGAAACTCTCGCGACAGCCGCTCCAGGGAATTGCGTTTGTGCTCCTTGCCGGAACGGAACACCCGAGTTGTCGTCGGTCCCCAGTCGGTGAGCAGCAGGGGGCCCATCGGGTAGAGATTGCGGGACAGGAACCGTTTGATCGTCAGAGCCGAGTTCCAGGCCCCGGTCGACAGGTAGACCATCGGAGAGTTGGGGCGCATATAGGTGATCCGGTCATAGAGAACTGCCATTCCCGCGACCGGCGACCTAGCATGCTCGCTGAGGACGAAGGTGTTCCAGGCGGCCAGAAACGGCCTGGGCAGGGAGGTGACCATGACTGTGTCGTCGATGTCGGAGATGATGCCGAACGTCGAGTCCTCACCGATGATCCGCACGGCCGCGGAATCGACGAGCGACCCGTCGGTCCACAGTTCGATCTCCGTCTCACCGGGTTGGAAGTCCCCTGGAATGACCGTATCGATGATGCCGCCCCTGTCGGCGGTGACCATGTGCTCCTCGTCGTTGACGCGCACCCATGCCGTGTCATTGGGCAGGGGCACATTGACGAAGGACTTCCAGCCCCGGATGCTGGCCTGCAGATCCGTCGCCGGCTGCCCGGTCGGTGTCAGGACCAGACGGCCGAGCACCCTCACCCACCCGGTCCCGCCATAGGTGTCATAGGCGATGACCGTGCGCTGATAGGTGTGATCGGTGGCGCGATTCTGCAGCCAGCCGTTGAAACGGTCTTCCATCCGTGCCGCGGTATGCAGCATGTCCGGTGTGAGATTCAGCGGTCCCTCTTCGGGTTTCTTCTTCGCCACGGTTCTTCCTTCACACTCGCACGTCAGGTCGGATCGGGTTGAAGTCGGCTCAGACGAATCCGACCTTGTCGTAGACGTCTCGCAGGGTCACCTCGGCGATCTCATTGGCCTTGGCTGCACCGGCATCGAGGATTGCCTGGAGCTGGGCCCTGTCCTGCAGGAGCTCTTCGGTCCTCTCACGAACGGGGGCGAGCGATTCGACGGCGATCTCGGCCAGGTCGACCTTGAGGTGGCCGTACATCTTCCCCTCGTAGTCGGCGACGATATCGTCCACCGGCCGCGAGGTCAGAGAGGAGTAGATCGTGAGCAGGTTGGACACTCCGGGCTTGGCCTGCGGATCGTAGGCGATCTCCTTGCCGTCATCGGTGACGGCGGATTTGATCTTCTTCGTCAGCGACTTCGCGTCATCGAGGAGGTCGATGCGGCCCTGAGGGCTGGGCAGAGACTTCGACATCTTCGCACCCGGGTTCTGCAGGTCGTAGATCTTCGCGGTCGCCTTGAGGATCTGTGCCTCGGGAACGACGAACGTCTCACCGAACCGATAGTTGAAGCGTTCGGCCAGATTCCTCGTCAGCTCGAGATGCTGACGCTGATCCTCACCGACGGGCACCATCTGCGGGTTGTAGAGGAGGATGTCGGCGGCCATCAGCGCGGGGTAGGTGAGCAGGCCCAGGGACACATGCTCCTGCTTGGCCGACTTGTCCTTGAACTGCGTCATCCGGCTGGCCTCACCCATCGAGGTGGTGCATTCGAGGACCCACGACAGTTGTGGGTGTGCCGGCACCTGGGACTGGACGAAGATCGTAGACTTCTCCGGATCGAGGCCCGCCGCAATGAACTGCGCTGCGGTGCGCAGGGTCCTCTCGCGCAGGTCCGTGGGGTCCTGCTCGACGGTGATCGCGTGCATGTTCGCGATGAAATAGAAGGCATCGTGTGACTCCTGATGCGCCACGAACTGCTGCAGAGCTCCGATGAAGTTCCCCAGGTGCAGGGAGTCGGAGGTGGCTTGAATGCCGGAAACGGTGCGTGGCAGAGAAGAAGTCGTCATGTGACTATGATGCCACTTCATCACCTCGTCTTCGCAGACCACCCCATGCGCGCCGAGGACGTTGAAGGGAGAGTCGCCGTCCCATTTCGGCCGCAGGTGCCCATGCTCGATAATTGTCCTGTGCGCAAATGGTTCTTTCTCTCTGGCGCCATCATCGCCGAGGTCACGGGTACTCTGGCGCTGAAAGGGGCCCTCGATTCCCCCGCCCTCTACTTCCTCGTGGCGCTCAGTTACGCTGCGGCCTTCGTGTTCTTGAGCCTCACGCTGCGCGTGGGTATGCCGCTGGGCATCGCCTACGGGATCTGGGGTGCTGCGGGTGTCGCACTGACCGCCGTGTGCTCCCTGATCATCTTCGCCGAGCCGCTGACCCCGGTGATGATCACGGGAATCGTCTTCGTCATGGCCGGAGTCATCCTCGTCGAGGCCGGCAATCGTGACGATGACGAGCACCTGGCTGCGCCGGATCTGCCCGCGGTCGAGCAAGGGGACGCGGTCGAGCCAGGGGACGAATCATGATCATCGGATGGATTCTGCTCGCCGTCGCGATCATTCTCGAAGTCGCGGCCACAATCAGCCTGCGAATGGCTTCGGTCGGCGGAAGCAGATGGTGGTATGCAGGCGTGGCAGCCGCGTACCTCGTCTCGTTCAGCTTGCTCAGCCTCACCCTGCGCACCGGCATCCCCTTGGGCGTGGCCTATGGGATCTGGGCCGCCACCGGGGTGGCACTGACCGCCTTGGCCGGTCGAGCACTCTTCAAGGAGAAGCTGACGCGGAAGATGCTCCTCGGCATCGGCCTCATCCTCATCGGCGTGCTGCTCATCGAGCTCGGCTCCTCATACGCCTGAGAGGCCCAGCCCCGGCGACATTGAGCAACCGTGAGCAACCCCACGGTCGTTGAGCACCCCACAGCGGGGTTGCCCAGCGGCCGAGGGGTTACCGAGAAGGTTCCTCCATCAGGTCTGGACTGTTCGTGACCCTACTTCGGGGCGGGCAGATCGTAGTCGATGACGAGTGGAGCGTGATCGGACCAGCGCTCGGCCCAGCTGTCGGCCTTGTCGACCGTGGCCTTGGCTGCCGCCTCGGCGAGTGTCGGCGTCGCCATCTGGTAGTCGATGCGCCAACCGGCATTGTTGTCGAAGGCCTGACCGCGCATTGACCACCATGTATAGGGGCCGTCGACATCGCCGCTGAGGCCGCGGTGCACATCGACGAAGCCCACCTCGCCGAAGAAGCCGTCGAAGTAGGCCCGCTCCTCGGGCAGGAACCCGGCCTTCTTGCGATTGGCCTTCCAGTTCTTCAAATCGCGCTCGGTGTGGCAGACGTTGAGGTCGCCGGTGATCAGCACGTGATCGGCGTGGTCAGCGAGTTCAGGCAGGCGTACGGTCATCCGGTCGAGGAACCGGTATTTGTCCTCCTGTTTGGGGGTGTCGACCTCACCGGAATGGACGTAGGCCGACACGAGAGTCAGCAGCGATCCGTCGCCGAGGCGGTAGTCCGTCTCCAGCCATCGACCGGCCCGATCGAAGTACCCGTCCGTTCCGAGCCCTTCGCGGGTTTCGACCGGTTGGGTGCGTGCCATGACGGCGACTCCGGCACGCCCTTTGGCATCGGCGTCGTGACTGATCGTGGTGTAGCCCGTGTCCTCGAGCACCTTGAGTGCGATGTCGTTGGCGGCCCGGACTTCCTGCAGCGTGATGAAGTCAGGCTTCGCACTGTTTACCCAGGTGGGCATCCCCTTTCTCCATGCCGCCCGAACTCCGTTGACGTTGACTGATGCAATACGAATCATGTGTTCTATCATGGCATGAGCGCACTACTCATCCGGGCCTGGGCGTTATACAGTGATGGAAAGAAACATATTTCAGGAGGCGCAATGGCCGTAGACGAGACTTTCGATTCTGAGCAGCTGAGCATCAGCCCGCTCGACGAAGTAGACGCCCGTGAGATGCGAGAGTTCCTGGTCGGTGCGCAGGAGAACTTCTGGGGAGATCGAGACTTGAGCGGCGATCACGACGCCTATTGGTTCCGCCAGTTCGTGACCTCGGGACTGGTCGCCAGATACCGTTCGGAGATCGTCGGCTACCTGCTCGGCGTCATCCCTCATGACGGCCCCGCGTACATTCACCTCGTTGCCGCCCGCACGGATTTCCGCCATCAGGGAATCGGTCGACGCCTGTACCAGCACTTCATTCAGCGCTCGCGGGATTTGGGTGTCTCATCGGTGCAGGCCGCAACCCTGCCGGATTCGTCCGCAGCGATCTCGTTCCACTCCTCGCTCGGGTTCAGCGGTGAACTCGTCGAGGACTATGCCGGTGCCGGAGATCCTCGTGTGTTCTTCGAGCTCAAACTCTTGGAGGAATGAGCCTTCTCGGAGCAGTGAGCCGAAGGGCGCACACGCACGAGTTCACACAGCACGACAGAGACCGACGGCCTCCCACACAGGTATGTGGGAGGCCGTCGGTTTCTCGAATCAATCCGCTTCGCTCAGACGTCTGCCACCGCTCGCTGAGCCACGTCGACGACATTCTTCAGCAGCAGTGCCCGGGTCATGGGCCCGACACCGCCGGGATTGGGTGAGACCCAAGCCGCCACCTCGGCGACGGCAGGATCCACGTCTCCGACGATCTTCGACTTCCCGGTCTCCGGATCCTCTTCGCGAGAGACTCCGACGTCGAGGACGATCGCGCCGGGTTTGACCGCATGGGCGGTCACGATCCGGGCCGACCCCGCTGCGGCGACGATGATGTCGGCCTGAGCCAGCAACTCGTCCAGATTCGTCGTTCCCGTGTGGGTCAGCGTCACCGTGGCGTTGTACTCGCGGCGGGTCAGAAGCGCACCGATCGACCGGCCGACGGTGACACCGCGGCCGACGACCACAACGTGCTTACCGGCCAGTTCGATCCCATTGCGCAGCATCAGTTCGATGACTCCGCGTGGGGTGCACGGCAGTGGAGTCGTGATCTCGCGATTGACGTTGAGCATGAGCCGACCGAGGTTGGTCGGATGCAGACCGTCCGCGTCCTTGGCAGGGTCGATGCGTTCGAGGACGGTGTCCGTGTCGATGTGGGACGGCAACGGCAGCTGCACGATGTATCCGGTGCATTCGTCATCGGCATTGAGCTCGTCGATGACCGACAGGAGCTCGTCCTGACTCACCGACTCCGGGAGGTCGCGTCGGATGGAATGGATGCCCACCTCGGCGCAGTCACGGTGCTTGCCGGCCACGTACCACTTCGATCCCGGATCCTCACCGACGAGGACCGTCGCCAGGCCTGGGACGATGCCCCGCTCGGCCAGGTTCGCCACGGTGGTCCGCAGCTCTTCCTTGATCTCCTTCGCACAGGCCTTGCCGTCAAGGATCTGTGCTGCCATCAGTACTGCTCCAGATCTTCGTAGAGGGGGAAGTTGTCGCTGAGCTTCTTGACCCGAGCGCTGAGTGCCTCGACGTTCGCACCGGGCTTGAGCGCCTCGGCGATGACGTCGGCCACCTCGGTGAACTCGGCATCGCCGAACCCGCGGGTGGCCAGCGCGGGGGTGCCGATGCGCAGACCGGAGGTCACCATGGGCGGGCGCGGGTCGAACGGCACGGCGTTGCGGTTGACGGTGATGCCGACCTCGTGCAGGAGGTCTTCTGCCTGCTGTCCGTCGAGAGCCGAGTTGCGCAGGTCGACGAGGACCAGGTGGACGTCGGTTCCGCCGGTCAGGACCGTGGCCCCGGCCTTGGCGACGTCGTCGGCCAGAAGACGCTCGGCCAGGATCTGTGCTCCGTGCACGGTGCGCTCCTGGCGGGCCTTGAATTCTTTTGCGGCTGCGAGCTTGAACGCCACAGCCTTGGCCGCGATCACGTGCATCAGCGGGCCGCCCTGCTGTCCCGGGAAGACTGCGGAGTTCAGCTTCTTCGCGTACTCTTCCTTGCCGAGGATGAAGCCCGAGCGGGGGCCGCCGATGGTCTTGTGCACCGTCGATGACACGACGTCGGCGAAGGGCACGGGGTTGGGGTGCAGGCCGGCGGCGACGAGGCCGGCAAAGTGCGCCATATCGACCCAGAGCTTCGCTCCGACCTCGTCGGCGATGTCGCGGAAGGCCTGGAAGTCGAGCTGGCGCGGGTAGGCGGACCAGCCTGCGACGATGACCTCGGGACGGTGTTCGAGCGCCCGCTCCCGCACCTTGTCCATGTCGATGCGGTAGGTGTCGGGATCGACTTCGTAGGAGGCGACGTCGTAGAGACGACCCGAGAAGTTGATCTTCATGCCGTGGGTGAGGTGACCGCCGTGGGCCAGCGAGAGGCCGAGCATCTTGTCACCCTGGCGAGCCAGCGCATGCATCACTGCGGCGTTGGCGGAGGCACCGGAGTGCGACTGCACGTTCGCGTATTCGGCTCCGAAGAGGCTCTTGGCCCGGTCGATGGCGAGAGTCTCAGCGACATCGACGTATTCGCAGCCACCGTAGTAGCGCTTTCCCGGATAGCCCTCAGCATACTTGTTGGTCAGCACCGACCCCTGTGCCTGCAGCACTGCGCGGGGCACGAAGTTCTCCGAGGCGATCATCTCGAGAGTCGAACGCTGGCGGCCCAATTCCTGGTCGAGGACTTCCGCGATCTGGGGATCGATGTCTGCAAGCGAGGCCTGCATCGAATTATCAGTCATGTGTACACTCCTGTGGCATCCAAAGTGATGATTGGGAAAGCGCGATCGGCCCGCGAACACCCGGAAGCAATGTTAACAGCGAACCAGATCACATCGTGGGGCTGCTCGCCATCCGGATGGTGAGCCCGGTTCAGGGCGCAGCGGGCCCGACCATTAGAATCGAGCCCATGAGTCGAGAATGGATCCTGCGAGTCACCTGCCCAGACGCAACCGGAATCGTCCACGCCGTGACCGGGGTCCTGGCCTCACTCGGCGCGAACATCACCGAGTCCCAGCAGTTCTCCTCCCCCGATTCCCTGCAGTTCTTCCTGCGGGTCCAATTCGTCACGAGCGATGATTCCGAGGCCGGGACCCTGGAGTCGACCCTCGCCGAGGCGGCCCACCGTTTCGATATGACTCTCAGCCTCCAGCCCGTGGAGAAGAAGACGAGAACCCTCGTCCTCGTGTCCAAGGCCGCGCACTGCCTCAACACGCTGCTGTTCCAGCAGAGCTCGGGTCAGCTGCCGATCGACATCGTCGGCGTCGCCGGCAATCACGACTCTCTGCGTGCGCTGGCCGAATTCCATGGCCACGACTTCCACCACATTCCGATCACCCGCGAGACCAAGGACGCCGCCGAGGCGAAGCTGAGCCGACTCGTTGCGGAGCTCGACGTAGAGCTCATTGTCCTGGCCCGCTACATGCAGATCCTCTCCCCCGATCTCTGCGCTCGGTTGGAAGGTCGCGTGATCAACATCCACCATTCGTTCCTGCCGAGCTTCAAGGGCGCCAAGCCCTATCACCAGGCACATGCCCGCGGAGTGAAGATCATCGGTGCCACCGCCCACTACGTCACTCCCGATCTCGACGAGGGACCGATCATCGAGCAGGATGTGGCCCGCGTCGACCACAACCGCAATATCGCCGACTTCGTCCAGCGCGGTCAGGACGTCGAAGCGGCTGTGCTCGCGAGGGCCGTGGCCTGGCACGCCGAGGGGCGGGTGCTCATGGACGGCCACCGCACGGTCGTCTTCAACTGATCGTGGTGCCCTGACGGTCGAGGAATCTCGGCGGCAATAGGGAGCCGAGAATAGGTCCGACGTCCACCGAGGCATTTATTCTGGCGCATACATTCTGTCGCCGCACATATTCTGCGGTGCCCGCAATCGGCATATGACAGGTGATATTCGACCGATTTGCACACCCCATGAGCGCGGGAAATCCGGGCCTCGGCGGCCCGTGAATGGTTGTTAGCATCTTCATAGACAATTCACACCCGGTGCGCAATCTGCTGTAGAGTCTCCCCGGCTTACAAAAGGAGACGACTAATAATGACGGAAACCACTTTCCGCACAATTGCAATCGTCCTGTACTTTGCAGGAATGCTGGCCATCGGCTGGTTCGCGTACCGCAAGACCAAGAACAGCCTCGACGAATACATGCTCGCAGGACGCGGGCTGCGCGCCAGCGTTGCAGCGCTGAGCGCCGGAGCCTCGGACATGTCGGGCTGGCTGCTCATGGGACTGCCCGGAGCAATCTACCTCTCGGGTCTGGTCGAAGCGTGGATCGCCGTGGGCCTGACAATCGGGGCCTGGGTCAACTGGAAGTTCGTGGCCCCGCGTCTGCGTGCGTTCACGGAGAAGGCCGGCGACTCGATCACGATTCCCAGCTTCTTCGAGCAGCGGCTGAAGGACAACACTCGGCTGCTGCGCATCGTCTGCGGTGTCATCATCCTGGTGTTCTTCACCTTCTACGTCTCGTCGGGCATGGTGGCCGCAGGCAAGTTCTTCGAATCGAGCTTCGGGCTGAACTATCTGGCCGGAATGCTCATCGTCGCGGCCATCACCATGGTCTACACCCTGTTCGGCGGATTCCTCGGTGCCACACTCACCGACGTCGCCCAAGGGCTGCTGATGTTCGTCGCACTCATCGCGGTGCCAATCGTCGCCGTCGTCAACGCCGGCGGACCCTCAACCGTCATCGCGAACGTCAAGGAGATCGACCCCAGCCTGCTCAGCCTCTTCGGCAGCGGGCCGTTCTGGGCCGGAGGCACCTATCTCGCGGTGATCTCCGCCTTGGCCTGGGGTCTCGGCTACTTCGGTCAGCCACACATCATCGTGCGGTTCATGGCTCTTCGGACACCGGCAGATGCCAAGGTCGCTCGTCGGATCGGCGTGGGCTGGATGGGCATCTCCGCCCTCGGCGCCATCGCCACCGCGATCGTCGGAATCTCGTACTTCTCCGAGCACGCCGATATGGAACCAGCCGACTCGGAGACTGTGTTCCTCGATCTCGCGCAGATCCTGTTCCACCCGTTCATCGCGGGTCTGGTTCTGGCTGCGGTGCTCGCGGCGATCATGTCGACGATCTCCTCGCAGCTCGTCGTCACATCCTCGGCACTCATCGAGGATCTCTACAAGATCGTGGCTCTGCGCACCGGTTCGAAGCGCACCCTGCAGGATAAGACCTATGTGCTGCTCGGACGCCTCGGCATCCTCGTCGTCGCGATCATCGCTGTTCTGTTGGCGATCTCGCCGTCGAACAGCATCCTCGACCTGGTGGCATTCGCCTGGGCCGGCTTCGGCGCATCATTCGGTCCGATTGTTCTGCTCACCTTGTTCTGGAAGAAGCTCAGCAACTGGGGTGCCCTCTTCGGACTCATCTCGGGTGCAGCAGTCGCGTTCATCTGGGGACAGGTCAGCACGCCGCTGACCGACTCGATCTACGAGATCATTCCCGGCTTCGCCGTCAACCTCATTGTGGCGGTCGTGGTCAGCAAGTTCACGTACAAGCCCAATGCGGAAACAGACCGCGAATTCGACGAATCTGTCGAGCTCTCACGCGTGAAGTGACAAACCAGCAGCCCGCCTGACGGGACAGCACCCGCTTGACGGGACAGCACCCGCCTGACGGGACAGCGCTTGTCAGGCGGGCCGGTTCGCAGACCCTGGGGACTGAGCAACGTCCCGCGGGCTAGCAGAATCACTGCAACCTACACTGAGCGGCTATTCCTCCACCAGCACGGGGAGGAATAGCCGCTCAGTGTTTCAAGACAGACCACTGGTCCGAAATAACGCCACAGAGAGGAACTGTAGGATCTCCACGTAAAGCCGGTCTGCAACAAGCGCGTTGCTCCTACTACGCTCCCCCGCCCGGGCTCATACTCCCCTGCTGCTCACGCAAGCCCTGCGCATACAGTTCGGAACACCCCTGTGAATACACTTCAGGCGGGCACCCAATCGGGTGCCCGCCTGAGATGCTGCGACTAAGAGGCCTTACTTGGTCTCTTCGGCGCTTTCGTCAGCTGAGTCTGCAGCGACCTCTGCGGTTGCGGCCTCATCGGATGCTTCCTCGGTGGTCTCGGCAGGAGCCTCGTCGACGACCTCTGCGGTCTCGCTCTTCGATGCTGCTGTCTCGGTGGCCTGCTCGGCTTCCTTCACAGTTGCCTGCTTCGGCGAGTAGGGCTCGAGGACCAGTTCGATGACAGCCATCGGAGCGTTGTCACCGGCACGAGGACCGATCTTGGTGATACGAGTGTATCCACCGGGGCGCTCGGCCATGGTCTCGGCGATCGAGGTGAACAGCTCGTGCACGATCGACTTGTCGCCGATCTTGCCGAGCACTCGACGACGAGCGGCGAGGTCGCCCTTCTTCGCTGCGGTGATCATGCGCTCCGCCACCGGACGCAGGCGCTTTGCCTTTGTCACGGTCGTGGTGATCTTCTTGTGCTCGAACAGGGCGGCAGCCATGTTGTTGAGCATCATGCGCTCGTGTGTTGGGGAGCCTCCTAGACGAGGACCCTTGGTTGGGGTTGGCATAGTGTCTTACTCCTAGGTCTTAATCAGTACTGTTCGTCTTCGACGTAGGACTGGTCCTCATCAACGAGACCGGGCTCGAACCCGGCGGGACTGTCCTTGAGGCTCAGGCCGAGCTCGTTGAGCTTGGCCTTCACTTCGTCGATCGACTTCGAACCAAAGTTGCGGATGTCCATGAGATCGGCTTCGCTGCGAGCAACGAGTTCGCCGACCGTGTGGATGCCTTCGCGCTTGAGGCAGTTGTAGGAGCGCACGGTCAGGTCGAGATCTTCGACGGCCAATGCCAGATCAGCAGCCAAGGCTGCGTCAACCGGCGATGGTCCGATCTCGATGCCTTCGGCTTCGACGTTGAGTTCCCGAGCCAGGCCGAAGAGCTCGACCAGGGTCTTACCCGCAGATGCGATGGCATCGCGCGGGGTCATCGACGGCTTGGTCTCGATGTCGAGGACCAGGCGGTCAAAGTCGGTGCGCTGCTCAACACGAGTAGCCTCGACCTTGTAGGTGACCTTGAGAACCGGCGAGTAGATCGAGTCAACGGGGACCCGACCGATCTCTGCATCCGCGTTTTTGTTCTGAGCGCTCGAAACGTAACCGCGTCCACGTTCGATGGTCAGCTCCATATCCAGACGGCCCTCACCATTCAACGTGGCGATATGCAGATCTGGGTTATGGATCTCGACTCCGGCAGGAGCCGAGACATCGGCGGCAGTCACGGTGCCTGGGCCCTGCTTGCGCAGGTAGGCAACGACCGGTTCATCGAATTCCGAGGACACGACCAGGGACTTCAGGTTGAGGATGAACTCGGTGACATCCTCCTTGACTCCCGGAACGGTGCTGAATTCGTGGAGCACTCCGTCAATTCGGATGGATGTGACGGCGGCACCTGGAATCGACGACAGCAGGGTACGACGAAGCGAGTTACCGAGGGTGTAGCCGAATCCTGGCTCGAGTGGTTCGATGGCGAACCGTGAGCGATTCTCGGAGACGACTTCTTCCGTGAGCGTTGGGCGCTGTGCAATGAGCACGTGGGCTTCCTTTCAGCGAACATCCGCTATATGACGTTCGCACTGCACGTCATGGCTTGAAGCCATGAAGAACGGTTCGGGTTATCTGGGAATCCGTTCTGCGACAGACGTCGGGCGCAGGCCCGTCATCTGTTGCAGATCCACGGAAGGATCAGCCGCGGCGGCGCTTGGTGGGGCGGCAGCCGTTGAACGGAACCGGAGTGACATCCTGAATGGTGCCCAGTTCCAGACCGGCGGCCTGCAGCGAACGGATCGCGGTTTCGCGTCCCGAACCTGGCCCCTTGACGAAGACGTCGACCTTCTTCAGACCGTGCTCCTGTGCGCGACGGGCAGCGGACTCCGCAGCCATCTGCGCGGCATAAGGGGTCGACTTGCGCGATCCCTTGAAGCCGACCTCACCTGAGGAGGCCCAGGAGATGACAGCACCGGTCGGATCAGTGATCGACACGATGGTGTTGTTGAAGGTTGATTTGATGTGTGCCTGGCCGGCAACGATATTCTTCTTGAGCTTGCGGCGAGGCTTGCGCACTGTAGCGGCGCGTGACTTGGGAGGCATGTGTTTTACTCCTGATCGAGGTGGCTGATGCTGGTCAACCGGGTGAGCATATTACTTCTTCTTACCGGCCACGGTGCGCTTCGGTCCCTTGCGGGTACGCGCATTCGTCTTGGTCCGCTGCCCGCGAACCGGCAGACCGCGGCGGTGACGCAGGCCCTCGTAGCTTCCGATCTCCACCTTGCGGCGAATATCGGCAGCGACCTCACGACGGAGGTCACCCTCAACCTGGAATGTGCCCTCGATAAAGTCACGCAACTGGACGAGCTCGGCATCGCTCAAGTCCTTCACACGGGTATCGGGGCTGATTCCCGTTTCCGTCAGGGTCTGGCGCGCACGGGTGCGGCCCACACCATAAATGTAAGTCAAGGCGACCTCCACGCGCTTTTCACGCGGGATGTCGACTCCGGCAAGTCGTGCCATAGGTACTGTCTCCTGTTGTAGTTCCGGAGGTGCTGATGCAGACCTGTCCTTGGTCTCCCAAGGTCCTCGGCCCCCGACCGAAGGTATCGTTCTGGCATTGCCGGAGAGGCAATGCAGATGGCGAGGTCTGCGCGGGTGTGGTGCTGCTGAAGCCCCTTACGGGTGCCTCTGTCTGCTCGAAGAGCTGCTCAACCCTGGCGCTGCTTGTGGCGCGGGTTGGAGCAGATGACGATGACCCGACCGTGACGGCGGGTAATCTGGCAATTCTCACAGATCTTCTTGACGCTTGGCTTAACCTTCATCGTTATTCCTTCTTCCGACCCTCACCCCTGCGCAGGGGTGGGTACGAATGATCGAAGATCCTTACTTGTAGCGGTAAACGATTCGTCCACGCGAGAGATCGTATGGAGACAGCTCCACGATGACCCGATCCTCGGGCAGAATTCGAATGTAGTGCTGTCGCATCTTTCCTGAGATATGCGCAAGCACCTTGTGCCCATTGCTCAGCTCAACCTTGAACGATGCGTTCGGGAGAGCCTCGACAACGGTGCCTTCGATCTCAATGACCCCTTCTTTTTTGGCCATATCGTTCGCTAACCTCGTATTCCCGCGAAAACTTCGCGTTCGACGTAATCGTGTATCGTCGATTGACCCCGACGACCCCATGGTCCGCAGCTCTGGCCCACCACATGAAAAGTTGCGGATGGCAGATGCCGCCCACAACAGAAAAAGGGTGAGTTGAGTGAGAACAGACCAATCAACAACCCTACACTACGGTGAAAGATTTTTCCACACGGTGCTGGCTTCCCGGGGTGAACTCCCTTACAATCGGTGTTCGTAATCGCCGAGGCGTCTCGCCGGTCACTCCGTATGCCGAGTTCCGTACCGAGCCCGGATGCTGAAGACGACGGCGACCGCGAGCACGACGAAGCCCATCAGCGTGATCGCCGCAAAGCCGCCGACGGCCAGCAGGGGCCCGGACATTGCCGCCAGTGCCGCGGCCCCGAAATTCATTCCCGCGTCGGAGACCCCCTGCACTGACATACGGTGCCCGGGATCGATTTCCTTGGTCAGCAGTGTGGAACCGGCGATGAGGCATGCGCTCCACCCCAGCCCCAAGACGAACAGTGCCACCGACAGACGGAGAAACGACGACTCACCGAGCGCATCGACGAGCCCGAGGACCAACGACACGGCGAACAGTCCGTGCCCGAAGAGAATCACCCGACCCGCGGAGTATCTGTCGGTGAGAAAACCGAAGACCGGGGACAACCCGTACATGCCGAGGATGTGTCCTCCGATCGTGATCCCGATCAGTTCGAGGCCGAGACCGTGATGGTCCATGTGCAGGGGCGTCATCACCATGGTGGCGACCATGATCATGTGTCCGGTGACCACCGAGAGAAGACCCATGAGAGCGGCCGGGGATCGTCGGATGGCCTGCCAGGTGCCACCTCGGCGAGGGGGTTCGCTGCTCGCATCGCGCGTGGCGGGTGTGATCCGGCGTAGGAACAGCACGCTGAGAAGAGCAAGCGCGAAACCCGCGATAGCGATGACGAACGGCCCGGACAGCGGGTCGAGGCTCAGGGCTTCGCCGAGGCCGGCACCGGGCCCGGACAGGTTGGGCCCGATGACGGAGCCGATTGTCGTGGCCCAGACGACCACGGACATCGCGGAACCTTTGAGATGGTCAGGAGCGGCATCTGTGGCGGCATAGCGGCCCTGCAGTCCCGCGGCCGTCGCGGCTCCGAAGCAGCCCATGCCGATGAAGAATGCGACGTCGAAGTCGACCAGTATCGCCAGCACGATGAGGATGGCGCCGCAGAGAGCGATCGCATAGGCGCTGGCCAATGCCAGTCGACGGCTTCTGTGTTCGGCCAGCTTCGCCAGCGGCACGGCAAGGAGCCCGGCACCGAGGATGGATGCCGTCTGGGCGAATCCGGCGAGCTCCGTGCGTCCGGTCAGGCGCTCGGCGAGGATCCCGCCGACGGCGAATCCGGTGGCGATGCCGATGCCAGAGAAGAGCTGCGCCAGGCTGAGCGCCCATTGATTCCGCCGGAAGACCGAGCGCTGTCGTGCGGGCATCGCGGCTTCCACCTCCCCGTGGTTCGCATGATTGGGCACTGATTCTCCGTTCCGGATCTACCTTAATGCGTCGCCGGGCCGAAAGGTTGCGGGAAGCGGTCGGATCTGTCCACCATCGACGACCTCGAGTCCGTGACCGTGCGTGTCGATTTCGCCCTCTCCGCCCTCCCCCGTCCTGCTAGCGTGAATGCAGACAGTCACGCAACGGCCATCGAAGGAGCATCACGTGCAGGACCTGGATTCGATCACAGAAGATTCACTCATCGCCAAGGGCGGCCGGAAGTGGTCGAGTTTCCCCGGCAGCCTCGGCGCGTTCATCGCGGAGATGGACTTCGGTGTCGCTCCTGCCGTGCGTCAGGCGCTGCGCGAGGTCGATGAGCGTGATCTCTTCGGCTATGCACCGCAATCGATCATCTCCGACCTCAAGTCGGCCACCTCGGCGTTCTGTGACGAGCGCTATGGCTGGCAGTTCCCGACAGATCACGTCGAGCTCGCCAGCGATGTCATCGCGAGCTTTCTGGGCATTCTCACGCACCTGACCCCGGCGGACACCCCGATCGTCCTACCGACGCCCGCCTACATGCCATTCTTCGACGTCGCCAAGGTGACCGGACGCGAGCTCGTCGAGGTGCCGATGATCCGGTCGGAGACCGATTGGTCAATGGACCTCGAGGCCATCGATGCGGCCCTGGTTCCCGGCGCGACCCTAGTTCTGTGCAATCCCCACAATCCGATCGGGAACGTGTACTCCGAGGCGGAGCTCCTGGCCCTCGCCGAGGTGGTCGAACGCAATGGTGCGCGTGTGTTCTCCGACGAGATCCATGCGCCCCTCGTCTTTGCCCCGGCCCGTCACGTTCCGTATGCGAGCCTGAATGGGACCACCGCATCCCATACCGCGACGGCGACCGCCGCATCGAAGGCGTTCAACATCCCCGGTCTCAAATGCGCACAGCTCATTCTCACCAGTGCCGATGACCGTGCGATCTGGGCGAAGAAGGGCAACTTCGTCTCGGGCGCCGCGTCGAACCCGGGCATTCTCGCCACCACTGCGGCATACACCCAATCCAGTGACTGGCTGGACGAGATCACGGCCTACCTCAAAGGCAATCGCGAGCTCCTGACCGATCTCGTCTCCACTCACCTGCCCAATGCCACGTACCTCCCGCCCGAGGGAACCTACCTGGCCTGGCTGGACCTGCGCGGATATGGTCTCAAGGCCGGACTGTCCGAGCATTTCAATGAACGCGCCCACGTCGCCATCACCGAAGGTCGTCTCTGCGGCGAGATCGGTGCGGGCCACATCCGCCTCAACTTCGCTCTCCCCCGGCCCCTGCTGGCGGAAGCGATCGAGCGCATCGCCTCTGTGCTGTGAGCCGAGGTCGCGGCCAGCTCAATCGCTGGGCAGCCATTCGATGAGATCGAACGTCGAACTGGAACCGGCGCGCTCCAGAAGCTGCTGATCGAATCTCAGGTAATACTCCAGATTGCACCGGTCCATCAGGGTGCGAAAACGCAGGGCCGGCTGCTCGGGTCCGACCAGCTCTGCCGGAAGTATCGGATGCGTCATGACCGCCTGGGCGACCTGGTAGTAGATGTCGAAGAACCTCACCAGCGACATCTCGGGCTGTCCGAGGCCCGGTCGGGTGTCGTTCAGGCTCAATGCGGCCAGGGCGTCCTCGAGAGGTGGCAGCTGCCCGGACGCAGCCTCCAGATCGAAGGCACGGGAGGTCATTCGCTTGGCCGCCTCGATGTCCTCGGGCCGAATCGTCGCGAATTCGCACCAGCCCGCTTCGACGACGGCGGGCAGCTGCGTTGCCAGCTCATGTGAGAGATCGGCGAAAGACAGCAGGACCCCTGGGCGCAGCTGCCGGTATCCGAGCATCCTGGCCACGTATTGGAATCGATCGCGCAGCGTTCGCGCGGTCTCTGGAATCGAGTACAGGGCGGAATGGAAACTGCCCTCGTACGTCGGTGCCTCGCGGTCGCCCGCGATGTCCATGAACCCAGACAGAATGCGCTCGCTCAGTCGATAGATCGAGACTCGTCCGAGCTTCTCGCTGGTCAGGAGGTTCCTGTGGACCATTCGCACCAGCTGATTGTGCACGCTGGAGGAAGAGTAGCCGTGTTCGTCGAGGATCCCGACGATGACGGGACCGGGAAGGCCCTGCGCTCGGAGACAGCCGAATGCAGAGATGACGTCAAAGGAGATGCGGGTCAGACGATAGCGATCGCCCACATCTGCCGTACGTTTCGTGTGATCGTGGACACCCGTCATGAGCAGATCCTAACGTGAAAATACAAGGATCCTGTCGAAACGGTCGGTCAAGTCGGCCACGAACACAAGGAGCACCGTCATGGGCGACGAAGCATACGAAACGAATCTGCGGGTATTTCAGGCGGCACGGACCTCCGCGGTCCTGACCGCGTCGATCACGGCTTTCATCACCTTCGCAGCCTTCATGATCGCAGGCTTCGACATTCAAGTCACTGCGGCGTGGATGTTCGCCCTGAGCCTCATGTCGGGTTCGGCACTGTTCGTCGTCATGCACATCGTGACAGCCAAGGACCTCAAGCGAAGGCAGAGGACGCCTCAGCCTTGAGTCGCAGTGGCTCCTGAGCCGTATCCGCCTCAGGTGCCGGCCGGAGGAACCGGTGTGATTCCGAACGGTGCCAGTCCGGCCGCTCCCCCATCCTCTGCGGTGAGTACCCAGACTCCCCCATCATGCTTGGCAACGCTGTGTTCCCAATGGCTCGCGCGAGATCCATCCTCTGTCACGACAGTCCAGTCGTCAGCCAGGGTGATGGTCTCGCTGCTGCCGGCAGTGAGCATCGGCTCGATCGCCAGGCACATCCCCGATCTGATATTCGGTCCGTTCGACCGGGCCCGGTAGTTCAGGACCTCCGGGGGCATATGCATTGACGTGCCGATGCCGTGGCCGGTGAACTCCTCGACGAGGCCCAACTCAGGGGCTTCGCGTGCGACATGATCATCAATCGCGTCACCGATGTCGCTGACCTTGGTTCCGGCTGCGAAGGCGGCTATGCCGACCCACATCGCCTTCTCCGTCGCCTGCGACAGTGCGATGTCCGCCTTCGACCCAGCGGCGTCGCCGCCGACGATCATGGTGAATGCCGAATCTCCATGGAATCCATCGACGATGGCTCCGCCGTCGATCGACACGAGGTCCCCGGATTCGAGGACCCTGTCTCCAGGTATGCCGTGCACGATCTCCTCGTTCACGGAGATGCACACTACGGCGGGGAAACCTTGGTAGCCCTTGAAATTGGACCGGGCCCCGGCCTCGGTGATGACAGCTTCAGCCGCAGCATCCACCTCGGCGGTGGTGGCTCCTGGGACTGCGGCTTCACGGGCCGCCTTTAGCACCTGCCCGGTGAGCAGTCCGGCTTGGCGCATCGTCGCCAGCTGCTGAGGAGACTTCAGCTCGATCCGGGGACCGAAGATCATCGAATGGAGGCGAGGATTCGATCGGTGATCTCTGACACCTCGCCGAGTCCGTCGACCTGGCTCAGCAGACCGCGTTGACGGTAGATGTCGGTCAGCGGCTGAGTCTGCTCGGCATAGACGTCGAGGCGGTGCCGGATGACGTCCTCACTGTCGTCACTGCGGCCCTCGGTCTGTGCACGCGCCAAGAGACGGGCGACGACTTCGTCGATGTCGGCAGTGAGTTCGACGACCTGCTCGATCTCATGGCCCTCGGCTGCGAGGATCCGATCGAGTTCGTCGACCTGTGCACTGGTGCGCGGGTAACCGTCGAGGAGGAATCCCTCGGCGGCGTCGTCTTGGCTCAGTCGATCGGCGACCATCGAATTGGTCACTTCGTCGGGGACGTACTCTCCGGCATCCATATAGCGCTTGGCGAGTGTGCCGAGTTCCGTCTCACCCTTCACATTCGCGCGGAAGATGTCTCCGGTCGAGATCGCCGGGATGTTCAGCGCTTCCGACAGTCGTGTTGCCTGGGTTCCTTTGCCGGCACCGGGTGGGCCGATCAGGATGATGCGTGAGTTCATAAGGTGTGTCCTTCCAATGGATTTGCGCGGCCGGGATCGGTCAGCGCAGCAGTCCCTCATAGTGCCGCTGCTGCATCTGTGCGTCGATCTGCTTGACGGTCTCGAGACCGACTCCCACCACAATCAGCAGCGAGGTGCCGCCGAAGGGGAAGTTCTGGTTCGCGTTGATGAGGACCAAGGCGATCAGTGGAATCAGTGCGACGAAGGCCAAGTAGAGCGAGCCCGGGAAGTTGATGCGGCTGAGCACGAAGCTCAGGTAGTCGGCGGTGGGCCGTCCGGCCCGGATGCCCGGAACGAAGCCACCGTACTTCTTCATGTTGTCGGCGACCTCCTCCGGGTTGAAGGTGATGGCGACGTAGAAGTAGGCGAAGAAGATCGTCAGCAGTGCGTAGGTCGTGATGTAGATCGGGTGGTCCCCGCGCGTGAAGTAGGTGTTGATCCACTCCACCCACTGGCTCTCGGGATCGAAGAACTGCGAGATCAGGCTGGGCAGGTAGAGAACCGAGGACGCGAAGATCACAGGGATCACGCCGGCCATATTGACCTTGATCGGGATGTAGGTCGAGGTGCCGCCGAACATCCGTCGGCCGACCATGCGTTTGGCGTACTGCACTGGAATGCGCCGCTGAGACTGCTCGACGAAGACGACGAGCGCCACGAGGACGAGGCCGACAGCCAGGACGATGAGGAAGATGTCGATGCCCTGTTCGCGGAAGATGGCCCCCAGCGACGAGGGGAAGGCCGAGGCCACCGAGGTGAAGATGAGCAGCGACATGCCGTTGCCGACGCCGTGCTCGGTGATCTGCTCGCCGAGCCACATGATCAGGCCG
Organism: Brevibacterium picturae; assembly: GCF_900105045.1. GTDB lineage: Bacteria > Actinomycetota > Actinomycetes > Actinomycetales > Brevibacteriaceae > Brevibacterium > Brevibacterium picturae. The sequence goes on from NZ_LT629739.1 coordinate 610,972, forward strand.
GTGCCTGCCACCAAGGTGATGACGAGGATGGAGATGCCCCACCAGGAGTCGTTGGTGATGAGGTCGTTGCAGCCTTCGATATTGCCGAAGAGAGCACCCGAACGCACCGTGGCCACGAGCGTGGTGGCATTGAGCACGGCCAGCCCGATGGTGAGGTAGCGCGTGTACTGGGTGAGCTTCGCCTGTCCCGAGGCGCCCTCTTTGTGGAGTGACTCGAAGCGCGGAATCACAACGCGCAGAAGTTGGACGATGATGCTGGCGGTGATGTAGGGCATGATGCCCAGAGCGAAGATCGACAGCTGCAGCAGTGCACCACCGCTGAACAGGTTGATCATCGCGAACCCGCCCTCATTCAGCTGCGGGGAGGCCACACATTCCTGAACCTGGGTGTAGTCGATTCCCGGCGAGGGAATGAAGGAACCGAGGCGGAAGATGACAAGAATGCCCAGGGTGAAGAGGAGTTTGTTCCTCAAGTCGGGCGTTCTGAAGGCCCTCCGAATTGCGCCGATCAAGCGTCCTCCTCATTGGGGGATGAAAAAGTCAGGGTCGTGAGAATACGACCTGGCGAATGAGACAAATACCTGCAAAAGACTATCAGGGTATGACCGTCAGGCTGAAACCGGACGACCCATTCGACGATGGCTGACGGCTGCTGTCTCCGCGACTGTGTCGAATCCAACTTCGGGGTGCGTCTGCGCGGTTCGCGGGTTCATGAAATCGGGCACAACGAAGGGGCGGTCACAGTGTGACCGCCCCTTGCTGGGAACCCTGATATTTCAGACCCGCTGTGCGGGTGCTGTTCAGGCTTCGCTGGCGCTTCCGCCTGCAGCCTTGATCTTCTCGAGTGCTGAACCCGAGAACTTGTCTGCAGTGATGTTCAGAGCCACGGTGATCTCACCGGTGCCCAAAACCTTGACGGGCTGTTTCGCACGCACAGCACCCTTGGCCACCAGATCGGCGACTGTGACGTCGCCGCCTTCGGGGAACAAGGATGACAGCTTGTCGAGATTGACAACCTGGAACGTCACCTTTGCGGGGTTCTTGAACCCGCGCAGTTTAGGCAGACGCATGTGCATCGGAGTCTGTCCACCCTCGAAGCCGTGCGGAACCTGGTAGCGGGCGTGTGTGCCCTTGGTTCCGCGTCCGGCTGTCTTGCCCTTCGAAGCTTCACCACGACCGACACGGGTCTTGGCAGTCTTCGCTCCGGGGGCAGGACGGAGATCGTGGAGCTTGAGTGAGTCGTCGTTCGACATATCAATCCACCTCTTCCACAGTCACAAGGTGACGCACGACGTTGATCATTCCCCGGATTTCCGGACGATCCTCGCACACCACCACATCGTCGATCCGCTTCAGCCCGAGCGAACGCAGCGAATCACGCTGGTTCGGCTTGCCACCGATATCGGACCTGTGCTGGGTCACTTTGAGTTTTGCCATCAGGATTTCGCCCCGCTTTCAGCAGCCGCCCGCAGCAATGCGTGAGGAGCGACTTCGTCCACAGGCAGTCCACGGCGAGCCGCGACCTGCTCTGGGCGCTCGAGACCCTGAAGGGCCTTGATCGCGGCACGAACGATGTTGATTGCGTTGGCTGACCCCAGCGACTTGGACAGGATGTCCTGAACGCCGGCAGCATCGAGGACCGCACGTACCGGACCACCGGCGATGACGCCGGTACCGGGAGCGGCCGGACGCAGCATGACGACGCCTGCTGCGGTCTCGCCCTGGATCGGGTGCGGAATGGTCTTCTGGATGCGAGGGACGCGGAAGAAGTTCTTCTTCGCCTCTTCGACACCCTTGGCAATGGCTGCAGGAACTTCCTTCGCCTTGCCGTAGCCCATTCCGACCATGCCGTCTCCGTCTCCGACGACGACGAGGGCGGTGAAGGAGAACCGACGTCCGCCCTTGACCACCTTCGACACGCGGTTGATCGTGACGACGTGCTCGATGAACTGGCTCTTCTCTTCGCGGTCACCGCGACCGCCGCGTCCACGGCCTTCACCGCGTCCGCGACCCTGGCCGCCCTGGCCACCTTGACCGCGACCACGTGAGGAGCGATCACTGTTGTTATCGGTACGGGTCTCAGCAGCTGGCTGCTGTTCCTTGTTCTCTTCAGTGCTCATAGGGCCAATCCTCCTTCACGGGCACCTTCGGCGATTGCCTGCACACGGCCGTGGTAGGCGTTGCCTCCACGGTCGAACACGACGGCTTCGATGCCGGCTTCCTTGGCGCGCTGGGCTACCAGCTCGCCGACCTTGTGGGCCTTGCCGGTCTTGTCACCCTCGAGAGTGCGCAGGTCAGCTTCCATAGTGGAGGCTGATGCCAAGGTCTTGCCGACGGTATCGTCGATGACCTGGACAAAGACGTGGCGCGTGGAGCGAGTCACTGAGAGGCGAGGACGTTCCGACGTACCGCTGACATGCTTGCGCAGACGAGCGTGACGACGTTTGCGGGCCGCAGCCCTGCCCTTGCCGTAGCTTTCCTTTTTCCCAAAGGCCATCTCTACTTACCAGCCTTTCCGACCTTGCGACGGACATTTTCTCCGGCATAGCGGACACCCTTGCCCTTGTAAGGTTCAGGCTTGCGCAGCTTCCGGATGTTGGCAGCGGTCTCTCCGACCAGCTGCTTGTCGATGCCGTGAACTGCCAGCTTGGTCTGTCCGTCGACCGTGAAGGAGATTCCCTCGGGTGGTTCGACGGTGATCGAGTGGCTGTAGCCCAGAGCGAACTCGAGGTTCGATCCCTTGGCCAGCACGCGGTAACCGGTGCCGACGATCTCGAGGGACTTCGAGTAGCCGTCGGTCACACCGACGATCATGTTGTTGATCATCGTGCGGGACAGTCCGTGCAGAGAACGCGATTCGCGCTCTTCGTCCGGACGGCTCACGGTCACGACGCCGTCATCGAGCGATACGCTGATCGGCTCGGCGATGGAGACGGACAGATCACCCTTGGGTCCCTTGACGGCGACATCCTGGCCGTCGATCTTGACCTCAACGCCGGTGGGGACGGAGATCGGGTTCTTGCCAATACGTGACATTTTCTTCTCTCCTTCCTTACCAGACGTAGGCGAGGACTTCCCCACCCACACCCTTCTTGGCGGCCTGCCGGTCCGTCAGGAGGCCTGACGACGTCGACAGAATGGCGATGCCGAGTCCACCGAGGACCTTGGGCAAGTTGGTCGACTTCGCGTAGACGCGCAGCCCGGGCTTCGACACACGGCGCAGGCCGGCGATCGAACGCTCCCGGTTGGGACCGAACTTGAGGTCCATGAGGAGGGTCTTTCCGACCTGAGCATCTTCGACGCTCCAACCGGTGATGTAGCCCTCGCTCTTGAGGATCTCGGCGATGTTTGATTTCAGCTTCGAAAACGGCATGCTGACGTCCTCGTGATAAGCCGAGTTGGCGTTCCGCAGACGTGTCAACATGTCTGCGACTGGATCAGTCATTGTCATTTGGGCTCTAGCCCTTCCTCGTTACGGTTTCCGCCCACGCGATGCGTGCTTGGACCTGCAACGTAGCGATTATTTGGTCTTGAACGGGAACCCGAGGTGGCGCAGAAGTGCACGTCCCTCGTCGTCGGTGTTCGCTGTAGTCACAACTGTGATATCCATACCTCGGACACGGTCGATCCGGTCCTGATCGATCTCGTGGAACATCGACTGCTCCGTGAGACCGAAGGTGTAGTTACCGTTCCCGTCGAACTGACGATCCGAGAGTCCGCGGAAGTCGCGGATACGCGGAAGAGCCAGAGAGATGACACGGTCGACGAATTCCCACATCCGAGCGCCGCGCATGGTGACGTGGGCTCCGATGGGCTGACCTTCGCGCAACTTGAACTGAGCGACGGATTTCCGCGCCCGAGTCACGACAGGCTTCTGACCGGTGATCAGAGTCAGGTCGTTGATTGCGCCTTCGATCAGCTTCGAATCGCGTGCTGCGTCACCCACACCCATGTTCACGACGACCTTGGTCAGACCGGGAACCTGCATGGGGTTTGCGTATTTGAACTCGTCCTGCAGCTTGGCCACGATGTCATCGCGGTATACCTGCTTGAGGCGTGGCGCTGGACGGCTCGTTGTTGTTTCCGTCATCAGATCTCCTCCCCGGTGCGACGCGAGACGCGAACCCGAACGGTCTTGTTGCGACCATCGCGTTCAACGGTTTCCTCGCGGTATCCGACGCGGGTGGGCTTGTTGTCCTTGGGATCAACGAGCGCCACGTTGGACACGTGGATTGGGGCTTCGTGAGTCTCACGGCCACCGGCGGTGCCGCCGGCCTGAGTCTGCGTTGCCTTCTTGTGTTTGATCACGCGGTTGATGCCCTCAACGAGGACGCGGTTGCGTTCCGGGTACACGGCAAGAACCTTGCCCTGCTTCCCACGATCGCCACCCCGTGACTCACGGGCGCCTGCAATCACCTGGACGAGGTCGCCCTTCTTGATCTTGAGCTTGTTCGCCATGTTCACAACACCTCCGGTGCCAGGGAGACGATCTTCATGAACTTCTTATCGCGCAATTCGCGCCCCACGGGTCCGAAGATACGGGTTCCGCGCGGTTCCCCATCAGTCTTGAGGATGACTGCTGCATTCTCGTCGAACTTGATGTACGAACCATCGGGACGACGGCGTTCTTTGGCGGTCCGAACGATGACAGCCTTGACGACGTCGCCCTTCTTCACGTTTCCACCAGGAATTGCGTCTTTGACGGTTGCCACGATGGTGTCACCGATCGAGGCATAACGCCGACCGGAACCACCCAGAATCCTGATTGCCAGGATCTGCTTGGCACCAGTGTTGTCGGCGACCTTGAGTCGCGACTCTTGCTGAATCACTATTTTCTCCTGTCGTCGCGCCGGTTCTCACGCGAATGCATGAGCCTTGCGGAACGGATTAATGACATTTCACCCCGTTCCCGGTAGCCGCCCACGATCTGCTCGAGATCGTGGGCGGGACCAGGTGGGAGGGGTGGCGTCGGCTTACTTGGCGCGTTCGATGATCTCGACGAGCCGCCAACGCTTCGCGGCCGAAACCGGCCGCGTCTCGGACACGAGGACGAGGTCGCCGACACCAGCGGCGTTCTCCTCATCGTGGACCTTGTACTTCACCGACTGGCGAAGAACCTTGCCGTAGAGGCGGTGCGTCTTGCGCTCCTCCACCTCGACGACGATGGTCTTCTCCATTTTGTCGGACACAACGTAACCACGCGCTGTCTTGCGAGTGTTGCGATCCGCAGGCGTGGCCTCGGGCTTGGTGGTCTCCGCCATCACTTGTCCTCTTCCTTAGCGTCAGCGGGATTCGGACGAATGTCCAATTCCCGCTCATTGAGCACGGTGTAGATACGAGCGATGTCGCGACGCACGGCCTTGAGGCGACCGTGGCTCTCCAGCTGGCCGGTGGCCGACTGGAAGCGCAGGTTGAACAGCTCGGCCTTGGCCTTCTTGAGCTCCTCGAGCAGACGCTCGTTGTCATAACCGTCAAGTGCGTCCATGGACAGGTTCTTCGAACCGATTGCCATACTCACTCACCACCTTCGCGGGCCACGATACGGGCCTTGAGCGGAAGCTTGTGGATCGCAAGACGCAGCGCCTCGCGAGCAACTTCCTCGGACACACCGGCGAGTTCGAACATGACCCGGCCCGGCTTGACATTGGCGACCCACCATTCCGGCGAACCCTTACCGGAACCCATGCGGGTTTCGGCCGGCTTCTTCGTGAGCGGTTGATCTGGGTAGATGTTGATCCACACCTTGCCTCCACGCTTGATATAGCGAGTCATGGCAATACGTGCGGCCTCGATCTGCCGGTTGGTGACGTAGGCGGGCTCTGTGGCCTGGATGCCGTAGTCACCGAAAGACACCTTGGTGCCGCCCTTTGCCGCGCCGCCCCGCTTAGGGTGGTGCTGCTTGCGGTATTTCACCCGACGAGGGATCAGCATGTGTCAGCCCTCCGATCCGGCCTCAGCCGCAGGGGCTTCGGCGTTGTTCTCAGTGGTACGGGCCTGGTCGTTCCGGCGGGGTGCGCCTTCCTGACCACGACCACGGCCTCCACGACCGCGCCCACGGCCACGAGGACCACGAGCAGCAGGAGCCTTGGCCTGTTCGGCAGCAAGCTCCTGGTCGGTCATATCGCCCTTGTAGATCCACACCTTGACGCCGATGCGTCCGAATGTGGTGTGTGCTTCGTGGAAGCCGTAATCGATGTTCGCACGCAGGGTGTGCAGAGGCACACGACCCTCGCGATAGAACTCGGAACGGCTCATTTCAGCACCGCCGAGGCGGCCGGAGCACTGCACGCGGATGCCCTTGGCACCTGCACGCTGGGCGCTCTGGATCGACTTGCGCATCGCACGGCGGAAGGCCACGCGGCTTGCCAGCTGCTCGGCAACTCCCTGAGCAACGAGCTGCGCGTCGATCTCTGAGTTCTTCACCTCAAGGATATTGAGCTGAATCTGCTTGCCGGTGAGCTTCTCGAGCTGACCGCGGATGCGGTCGGCTTCGGCTCCACGACGTCCGATGACGATGCCCGGGCGGGCGGTGTGGATGTCGACTCGGACACGATCACGCGTACGTTCGATGTTCACCTTGGAGATGCCAGCGCGCTCAAGGCCCTTGGTCATCATCTTGCGGATCTTCACATCTTCGAGCACGTAGTCGCTGTAGCGCTGACCCGGTTTCGTCGAGTCAGCAAACCACTTCGACTTGTGATCCGTGGTGATTCCGAGTCGGAATCCGTTCGGATTGATTTTCTGGCCCATTAACGGTTCCCCTTCCGGCTCTTGCGCTGAGGCAGGTCGTCGCCGCTGGCCAGGACCACTGAAACGTGGCTTGTGCGCTTCTCAATGCGGAAAGCGCGACCCTGTGCTCGCGGGCGGAACCGCTTCATGGTTGGCCCCTCGTCTACGAATGCTTCGGAGATGACCAGTTCGTTCTCGTCGAACGCAATGCCCTCCTCGTCGGCCCGGACTCGCGCATTCGCGACGCCGGAGGCAACGAGCTTGTAAATCGGATCTGATGCCGACTGTTCTGCAAACTTCAACACCGCAAGTGCTTCGGTCGCCTGCTGACCACGAATGAGGTCGATGACGCGCCGAGCCTTGCGAGGCGTGACGCGCAGGTAACGCGCCTTAGCCTTGGCTTCCATCGCTTCCTTCTCTCTTGTCTAGGATCGTAGGAGTGCCCCGCCTCAGCGGCGGCGACCCTTACGATCGTCCTTTTCGTGGCCACGGAACGTCCGTGTCTGGGCGAACTCGCCAAGCTTATGTCCGACCATGGCTTCAGTGATGAAGACTGGAACATGCTTGCGTCCGTCATGTACTGCGATGGTGTGTCCCAGGAAGTCCGGGATGATCATCGAGCGACGAGACCATGTCTTGATTACATTTTTAGAGTTCTTCTCGTTCTGAACAGCCACCTTCTGGTACAGATGTTCATCGACGAAAGGACCCTTTTTGAGGCTACGAGGCATAAGTCAGTACTCCAATCAGCGCTTCTTGCCGGTCCGGCGACGGCGCACGATGTACTTGTCGCTCTCTTTGTTCGGCCGGCGTGTGCGGCCTTCTAGCTGACCCCACGGGCTGACTGGGTGACGTCCACCCGAAGTACGGCCCTCGCCACCACCATGCGGGTGATCGATCGGGTTCATGACGACACCACGCACGGATGGGCGCTTGCCCTTCCAACGCATACGGCCTGCTTTGCCCCAGCTGATATTCGACTGCTCGGCATTGCCGACCTCGCCGATCGTCGCACGGCAGCGGGCATCAACATTGCGGATTTCGCCCGAAGGCATCCGCAGCTGAGCAAACCGGCCGTACTTCGCAACGAGCTGCACGGATGAACCGGCAGAGCGAGCGATCTTGGCACCGCCGCCTGGACGCATTTCAACTGCGTGCAGCACGGTGCCGACTGGGATGTTGCGCAGGGCAAGGTTGTTACCCGCCTTGATGTCTGCGCCCACTCCCGCTTCAACCTGTGCACCCTGCTGAAGATTCTGCGGGGCGAGGATGTAGCGCTTCTCGCCGTCTGCATAGTGCAGAAGAGCGATCCGCGCGGTGCGGTTCGGGTCATATTCGATGTGTGCGACCTTCGCCGGAACGCCATCTTTGTCATGGCGGCGGAAGTCGATGACACGGTACTGACGCTTGTGGCCGCCGCCCTGATGGCGAGTGGTCACGCGTCCCTGACTATTGCGGCCACCGCGCTTGGGCAGTGGGCGCAGAAGTGACTTCTCCGGTGTAGACCGGGTCACTTCGACGAAGTCGGCGACCGATGAGCCACGGCGGCCCGGGGTCGTCGGCTTGTGCTTACGGATTCCCATGAGTCTTGTCCTTCTTTTACGAAGGATCGCTTAGAGCGATCCACCGAAGATGTCGATCGATCCGTCCTTGAGGGCGACAATGGCACGCTTGGTGTCCTTGCGCTTACCCCAACCGGTGCGGGTGCGGCGGCGCTTGCCCTGACGATTCAGGGTGTTGACCTTGGCAACCTGCACATCGAAGATCGATTCAATGGCGTGCTTGATCTCGGTCTTGTTTGACCCCTGGTCGACGAGAAAGGTGTACTTACCCTCGTCCATCAGGCTGTAGGTCTTTTCCGAGACGACCGGTGCGACGATGATGTCGCGTGGGTCCTTGAAGTTCAGACTCATGATGCGTCCTCCGATTTGCGGTATCCGCCCAGGAACGTCTCCAGCGCTGACTCGGTGAACACGATGTCATCGGCGATCAGCACATCGTATGTGTTGAGCTGATCCGAGGTGAGGACGTGCACGTGAGACAGGTTGCGAACGCTGCGCTCGGTGAGCTCGTCGTCACGGTCGAGCACCACGAGGGTGTTCTTGCGATCGGAGAGGCCGGCCAGAGCGAGCTTCGCCTGCTTGGTCGACGGTGCTTCGCCGGTGATCAGGTTCTTCACAACGAAGACCTGATCGAGACGTGCACGATCCGAGAGAGCGCCGCGCAGTGCAGCGGTCTTCATCTTCTTGGGGGTCCGCTGCGAGTAATCGCGAGGAACCGGCCCGTGCACGATTCCACCGCCGTTGTACTGAGGAGCGCGGATCGAACCCTGACGGGCGTTGCCGGTTCCCTTCTGGCGGTAGGGCTTGCGACCGCCACCGCGTACTTCGGAGCGGGTCTTTGTCTTGTGTGTACCCTGACGGGCTGCTGCCAACTGCGCGACAACAACCTGGTGAATCAACGGCACATTGGTCTGCACGCCAAAGATCTCGGCTGGCAGGTCAACGGATCCTGTTTTCGCACCAGTGGCATCGACAACGTCGACTGTCTTGATATCAGTCATTACGTTCAGCCCTCCTTCGCGGCCGAGCGAACGAGAACGACCGCACCCTTGGGACCAGGTACGGCACCCTTGATGAGCAGGAAGTTGTTCTCGGTGTCCACGGCGTGGATCGTGAGGTTCTGGGTGGTGTGCTTGACGGCACCCATACGGCCAGCCATGCGCATACCTTTGAACACGCGACCCGGGGTCGCGGCTCCGCCGATCGAACCCGGCTTGCGGTGGTTGCGGTGCTGTCCGTGGGAGGCGCCGACACCGGCGAAGCCGTGACGCTTCATGACACCGGCGGTTCCCTTACCCTTGGTCTTAGCGGTCACGTCGACCTTGATCCCGGTGTCGAAGGTATCGACTCCGAGTTCCTGACCCAGTGCATAGTCAGCAGCGTCTGCTGTGCGCAACTCGACAAGGTGACGGCGTGGAGTCACGCCGGCCTTCTCGAAGTGGCCTGCAGTGGGCTTGTTGACCTTGCGCGGATCGATCTCGCCGAACGCGATCTGCAGTGCGGGGTAACCATCGGTTTCCTCGTTGCGGATCTGAGTCACGACGTTGCTGCCGGCGGCCACTACGGTCACCGGTACGAGATTGTTCTGCTCATCCCAAACCTGGGTCATACCCAGCTTGGTACCCAGAAGGCCCTTGACCTTGCGGGTGGTAGGGAGAGCTGATGAACGATTGTTCGCCATGTTTGCCTCCCTTAGAGCTTGATCTCGATGTTGACGTCGTCAGCGAGGTCGAGACGCATCAGCGAGTCGACTGCCTTCGGCGTCGGATCGACGATGTCGATCAGACGCTTGTGCGTGCGCATTTCGAAATGCTCACGGCTGTCTTTGTACTTGTGTGGCGAACGGATGACGCAGTACACGTTCTTCTCCGTTGGCAACGGCACGGGGCCCACAACAGTCGCACCTGCGCGAGTGACGGTGTCCACGATCTTGCGTGCAGCACTGTCAATCACAGCATGGTCGTACGACTTGAGCCGAATGCGGATTTTCTGTCCCGCCATGGCGTCGTCTCTTTCTTTAGTTGCTTCCGGCCATCAACCAGCAGTCGATCGAAATCGTCTGTGGTCTGTGCCGGCTGACCATGACCGACCCCCGAGGTCGGGCGTGTCGGCAAATCCTGACGGAGAATTTTTCAATCCCCAGGGAGGGCCGACGGCGCTTCTACTCATTGGCTGCTCGGTCCGAACCCGCTGTAACGCAGATTCATCGATCCGATAGTGTTCCGGGCTGTTCGCGGTATCTCTACCGCAGTGCAGGGGCCAACGCCCAAAACGCAACTTCACCATCTTGTCACATAGCACTTCATCCGCGCAATTCCAGGCATCTGTCCTGTGAGGCATATCATGCTCGCACGCCGCTGAGAGTCAGGCGAGTCACGCGCGAGTCAGGCGAGTCACGCGCCGAGGCGGTTCTTCGTTGTGAATGCACGTAACCCCGGTCCAATGGACCGGGGTTACGTATCGATCGTTCAGAACCGAAGTCCCGGACTCAAGGCCGAAACCTCAATGATCGACGGTATATCAGGCGGTGATCTTGGTGACTCGACCAGCGCCGACGGTGCGTCCACCCTCGCGGATTGCGAAGCGGAGGCCCTCTTCCATAGCGATCGGCTGGATCAGCTCGACCGTCATGTCGGTGTTGTCCCCGGGCATGACCATCTCGGTGCCCTCAGGCAGCTGGATGACGCCGGTGACGTCGGTCGTACGGAAGTAGAACTGAGGACGGTAGTTCGAGTAGAACGGGTTGTGACGTCCACCCTCGTCCTTGCTCAGGATGTAGACCTGACCCTCGAAGTTCGTGTGAGGGGTGATCGAACCCGGCTTCACGATAACCTGTCCGCGCTCGACGTCCTCGCGCTTGGTTCCGCGCAGGAGCAGTCCGACGTTCTCGCCTGCACGTGCGTCAGGCAGAGTCTTGCGGAACATCTCGATTGCGGTGACGGCCGTCTTGGACGACTTCTCCTTGATGCCCACGATCTCAATGTCATCGTTAGGCAGCAGGACGCCGCGCTCCACACGACCGGTGACGACGGTTCCACGACCGGTGATCGTGAAGACGTCTTCCACAGGCATGAGGAATGGCTTGTCGATGTCACGCTCCGGCTCGGGAACATTGTCATCGACGGCTTCCATGAGGTCTCCGATGGCCTTGACCCACTTCTCGTCGCCTTCCAGCGCCTTGAGAGCGGACACAGGAATGACGGGAGCGTTGTCGCCGTCGAAGTCCTGGCTCGAGAGCAGATCGCGCACCTCGAAGTCGACGAGCTCGAGGAGCTCCTCGTCATCGACCATGTCGGACTTGTTCAGCGCGACAACGATGTAGGGCACGCCAACCTGACGCGCGAGCAGAACGTGCTCACGGGTCTGCGGCATCGGACCGTCGGTAGCGGCGACCACGAGGATCGCGCCGTCCATCTGAGCAGCACCGGTGATCATGTTCTTGATGTAGTCGGCGTGACCAGGGGCATCGACGTGAGCGTAGTGACGCTTCTCGGTCTGGTACTCAACGTGCGAGACGTTGATGGTGATGCCGCGCTCCTTCTCCTCAGGTGCATTGTCCACCTGGTCGAAGGCGCGAGCCTCATTGAGATCTGGGTACTTTTCCGCCAGGACCTTTGTGATCGCTGCGGTCAAGGTGGTCTTTCCGTGGTCAACGTGGCCAATGGTGCCGATGTTGACGTGCGGCTTAGTCCTATCGAAACTAGCCTTTGCCACTGGGTTCCTCCTCGTGGTTGGCAAAAGATATGCGGTTCATATCTTAGACCTTTGTTGGTTATCTTTCATTCCGGTGAACATGTTCTTGCTCACCAGGGCGACCGGGGACCGGAGATTACTCTCCGCCACGCATCTTCTGGACGATCTCTTCGGCAACAGCCTTCGGGACCTCCGCATAGCTGGAGAAAGTCATCGTGTACACCGCACGGCCCTGGGTCTTCGACCGCAGATCACCGATGTAACCGAACATCTCCGACAACGGGACCACAGCCTTGACGACCTTCACACCGGAAGCATCGTCCATGGACTGGATCTGGCCACGCCTGGAATTCAGGTCGCCGATGACGTCACCCATGTATTCCTCAGGGGTGCGCACCTCGACGTCCATGACCGGTTCCAGCAGAACCGGCTTCGCCTTCTGGACGGCCTCCTTGAAGACCATCGAGCCGGCGATCTTGAATGCCATCTCCGAGGAGTCGACATCATGGTAGGCACCATCGACCAGTGTGGCCTTGACGCCGACCATCGGGTATCCAGCGAGGACACCGAGCTGCATGGCGTCCTGGATACCGGCATCGACGCTCGGAATGTATTCGCGTGGCACACGGCCACCCGTGATCGCATTCTCGAACTCGTAAATGTTATCGCCTTCGACCTCGAGAGGCTCGAAGGTGACCTGGACCTTCGCGAACTGTCCCGATCCACCCGTTTGCTTCTTGTGGGTGTAATCGAACTTCTCAACAGTGCGACGGATGGTCTCACGGTAGGCGACCTGCGGCTTGCCGACGTTCGCCTCGACCTTGAACTCACGACGCATGCGGTCGACGAGGATGTCGAGGTGAAGCTCGCCCATTCCGCGGATGACGGTCTGACCGGTCTCCGCGTCGAGTTCGACCCGGTAAGTCGGGTCTTCCCTGACGAACTTCTGGATGGCCGACGACAGCTTCTCCTGGTCACTCTTGGTCTTGGGCTCGATGGCCACAGAGATCACGGGTTCAGGGAAGGTCATCGACTCGAGAGCGATCGGAGCGCTCGGGTCGCACAGCGTGTCACCGGTGGTTGTCTCTTTGAGACCGATGAACGCGTAGATGTGGCCGGCGATGGCCTCTTCGACGGGGTTCTCTTTGTTGGAGTGCATCTGGAAGAGTTTGCCGACACGCTCTTTCTTGCCGCTCGTCGAGTTGAGAACCTGCTCGCCCGACTTCACCTGTCCGGAGTACACGCGAACGTATGTCAGCGTGCCGAAGAAGGCGTGAGTAGCCACCTTGAACGCGAGAGCCGAGAAGGGCTCCTTGACCGAGGGCTTGCGGATCAGCTTGTCGTCCTCGTCACGAGGGTTCTCTCCGACCATGGGAGGGACCTCGAGAGGCGAAGGCAGGTAGTCGATCACGGCATTGAGCATGGGCTGGACGCCCTTGTTCTTGTAAGCCGAACCGCACATGACCGGGAACGCCGTGGAGTTGACGACGAGAGAGCGGATTCCGCCCTTGATCTCGTCGATCGAGAGCTCTTCGCCCTCAAGGTACTTCTCCATGAGTTCATCGGTGGCGTCAGCAACATCCTCGACGAGCTGAGCACGGTATTCCACGGCCTTGCTCTGGAGATCCTCAGGGATCTCGATCTCGGTCATGTCCTGACCCTTCTTGGACTCATCGGGCCAGATGTAGGCCTTCATCTCAAGAAGATCGACGATGCCGGCGAAGTCGGACTCGGAACCGATCGGCAGCTGGATGACCAGCGGCTTGGCACCAAGGCGTTCGCGGATGGTGTCGACGGTGAAGTAGAAGTCAGCGCCGAGTTTGTCCATCTTGTTGACGAAGCACACGCGCGGCACGTCGTACTTGTCGGCCTGACGCCAGACGGTCTCGGACTGCGGTTCAACGCCTTCCTTGCCATCGAAGACGGCAACGGCGCCGTCGAGGACGCGCAGGGAGCGCTCAACCTCGACGGTGAAGTCGACGTGGCCCGGGGTGTCGATGATGTTGATCTGGTTGTCGTGCCAGTAGCAGGTGGTGGCAGCCGACGTAATCGTGATGCCGCGTTCCTGCTCCTGATCCATCCAGTCCATCGTCGAGGCACCGTCGTGGGTCTCGCCGATCTTGTAGTTCACACCGGTGTAGTAAAGGATGCGTTCGGTTGTGGTGGTCTTACCGGCATCGATGTGGGCCATGATGCCGATGTTGCGGACCTTGTTCAGGTCGGTGAGCACGTCAAGTGCCACGGTGTCTCTCTCTCACTCGATGATGTGATCGACTCCCCCGCTGCCCGGTCGGCAGACTCCGAGTGGTGCCTGCCGACCGGGTTCCTGGGAGGAATGATTACCAGCGGTAGTGGGCGAAGGCCTTATTGGACTCGGCCATCTTGTGGGTGTCTTCGCGACGCTTCACAGCAGCTCCGAGGCCGTTGCCTGCGTCGAGAATCTCATTCATGAGGCGTTCGGTCATCGTCTTCTCACGACGCTGGCGGGAGTAACCCACGAGCCAGCGCAGTGCCAGTGTCGTCGAGCGAACCGGACGAACATCAACCGGCACCTGGTAGGTTGCGCCACCGACACGGCGAGAGCGAACCTCGAGGGACGGACGGATGTTGTCGAGAGCCTTCTTCAGGTTGACGACCGGGTCGTTGCCGTTCTTCTCACGGGTACCTTCGAGAGCACCGTAGACGATGCGCTCAGCCGTCGAACGCTTTCCGTCGAGCAGGATCTTGTTGATCAGCTGCGTGACGATCGGCGAACTGAAGACCGGGTCAACGACGATCGGTCGCTTGGGTGCAGGACCTTTACGTGGCATTACTTCTTCTCCCTCTTCGCACCGTACTTGCTGCGTGCCTGCTGACGGCCTTTGACACCCTGGGTGTCAAGCGAACCGCGAACGATTCGGTAGCGCACACCTGGCAGGTCCTTGACACGACCGCCGCGCACGAGCACGATCGAGTGCTCCTGCAGGTTGTGTCCTTCACCTGGAATGTAGGCAGTCACTTCGATCTGGCTCGAAAGCTTGACACGAGCAACCTTGCGAAGAGCCGAGTTCGGCTTCTTGGGTGTAGTGGTGTACACACGCGTGCACACTCCACGACGCTGCGGGCTGCCCTTCAGGGCAGGAGCGTCGGATCCTGCGGAATTGACATGTCGTCCCTTACGGACGAGCTGCTGGATTGTCGGCACTAAGCGTTCTCCATTTGCTTCTCGATAGACCTAATTCCCAACGTTGGCCATGACGTCAGCCATGTCTGTGAACCGTGGGACATATCCGACTGAACACCGGGTGAAGCTTCACGCCCGATGCCAGTATCCGCGCGACGCAGTGAACCCTGCACTCGGGTGTGTCGCGAAGACACACAACCTCGGCAGAATGACACGTCGGCGGCCTGCATCTGACGAATTCTCACAATGGTCCGGATCTCACAAAACATCCGGCATGGTCATTCGCCGACACAGATAACACAATCAGTCGCGTCCTAGAATATCGTGGTCGTGTGCATCTGGTCAAAATCCGCGACTGTGCGCTGCGCGACACGCGTGCCACTCCCCCTGCGCAGGCAATCTCCGCGGACCGAAGCATGAGGCCGATGACGGTCAAGGCTCGTGCACGCACCCACTCCCTTCCTTGACCCATTCAAGAAAAGGCGGCAAGCTATAGCCGTGGCTGAGAACAAGCATGGACACGAATCGGATCCGACCGCAGCATTGCGGAACAGCTCCCTTCGCGTGACGAAGCAGAGGGTCGCGGTACTCGAGGCCGTGTGCGATCACCAGCACGCAGACACAGAGACCGTCATCCACGCTGTCCGAGAGCACCTCCCCGAGGTGTCGCATCAGGCGGTGTACGACTCTCTGCACACGCTCACCGAGGTCGGTCTCGTGCGGCGCATCCAGCCGTCCGGGTCCGTCGCCCGCTATGAAAGGCGCATCGGGGACAATCATCACCACCTCGTCTGCCGGTCATGCAGTCTCATCGTCGATATCGATTGCACGGTCGGACAGGCCCCCTGTCTGACCCCTTCGCACGACGCGGGATTCGTCATCGAGCAGGCCGAGGTGACCTTCTGGGGCCTGTGTCCCGATTGCGCCGCGTCCACATCGTCGTCGCGACACCCCGAACCCGCCTCGGCGGTCTGAGCCGATCCATCCCTTCGACAAGGCCACCACCTTGTCTTCAACCGAGCCCTGACTGGACTCGACTGTGAAAGGAACACAATGAACGAAAGCCCCACGGGCGGCTGCCCAGTCGCCCACACCACCTCGGCAGCGGCGCCCGCGCCCGAGACCGAAGCGTTGGCCCGCCCCAGCCAGGGTGATGCCAACTCCCATTGGTGGCCGAATCGCCTGAACCTGAAGATCCTGGCCAAGAACCAGCCGGCACGGGATCCCATGGACGAGGGATTCGACTACGACGCCGAGTTCGCCAGCCTCGACTACTATGCGCTCAAGGCCGACATCGAAGAGCTGCAGAAGACGAACGCCGACTGGTGGTCGGCCGACTTCGGACACTACGGTCCGTTCATGATCCGTATGGCCTGGCACTCGGCAGGAACCTACCGTGTTCAGGACGGACGCGGCGGCGGTGGCGAGGGACAGCAGCGGTTCGCCCCGTTGAACTCCTGGCCCGACAACGTCGGCCTCGACAAGGCTCGTCGGCTGCTCTGGCCAGTCAAGAAGAAGTACGGCAAGAAGATCTCCTGGGCCGACCTGTTCATCCTCGCCGGCAACGTGGGATTGGAGTCCATGGGCTTCGAGACCTTCGGCTACGCAGGTGGCCGCAAGGACGTGTGGGAACCCGACAACGACGTCTACTGGGGTTCGGAGACCGAATGGCTGGGCACCGACAAGCGCTATGTGGGTAACCGCGAACTGCAGAAGCCGCTGGCCGCGACGACCATGGGCCTCATCTACGTCAACCCCGAGGGCCCGGAGGGCAAGCCCGATCCGCTGGCAGCGGCGATCGACATCCGCGAAACCTTCGCCCGGATGGCAATGAACGACGAGGAGACCGTCGCGCTCATCGCCGGCGGACACACCTTCGGCAAGACCCACGGTGCCGGCCCAGAGTCCCACAAGGGCGGCGACCCGGAAGCTGCCCCGATCGAAGAGCAGGGACTGGGCTGGAAGTCCGATTTCGGCACGGGTCAGGGCAACGACACCGTCGGCAGCGGCATCGAGGTCACCTGGACCTACCACCCGACCCGCTGGGACAACGAGTTCTTCCACATCCTCTTCGCCTACGAGTGGGAGGTCTTCGAAAACGACGGCGGGCACCTGCAGTGGCGCCCGATCGACGGCGGTGGAGACGACATGGTCCCCATGGCACAGGGTGACGGTCGCCGCGAGCCCCGTATGCTCACGACCGACCTGTCCCTGCGTTTCGATCCCATCTACGGCGAGATCTCGCGGCGCTTCAAGGATGATCAGAAGGCCTTCGAAGACGCCTTCGCCCGTGCCTGGTTCAAGCTCACCCACCGTGACATGGGCCCGGCCACCCGCTATCTCGGACCCGAGGTTCCCACCGAAGAGCTGATCTGGCAGGACCCGGTCCCAGAAGGCACCCCTCTTGATGAGGCCGGCCTCGAGGCCGTCAAGGCCGCCGTACGCGAGTCGGGCCTGACCGTCTCCCAGCTGGTGTCCACCACTTGGGCTGCAGCGTCCACGCACCGCCGCTCGGACTTCCGCGGCGGCGTCAACGGCGGACGTCTGCGCCTCGAACCTCAGAAGAGCTGGGAGGTCAACGAACCCGCGAAACTGGCCGAGGTCATCACCGTCCTCGAGGGCATTGCCGCCGACACCGGCGCCTCCTTCGCCGATGTTCTGGCAATCGCCGGAGCCGTCGGCATCGAGACCGCAGCACAGGCAGCCGGACATGATGTCAGCGTCCCGGTGACCACGGGCCGCGGAGACGCAACCCAGGAGCAGACCGATGTCAACTCGTTCTCCTTCCTGGAGCCGACTCATGACGGATTCCGCAACTACCTGACAGAGAGCCTTCCGCTGTCGGCCGAGCACCTTCTCCTGGACAGGGCCAGCCTCCTGGGCCTGACCCCGTCGGAGCTGACCGTGCTCATCGGCGGACTGCGCGTCCTCGGCGCCAACTATGAAGACTCCGACCTGGGCGTCTTCACCGATCGCCCGGGCGAACTGACGAACGACTTCTTCGTCAATCTGCTCGAACTCGGCAATGTCTGGAAGCCGGTCGGCCCGTCCGAGACCGCCAACGTCTACGAGTGCTTCTCCCCCAACGGAGAGAAGCTGTGGACCGGCAGTCGCATCGACCTCCTCTTCGGCGCCAACTCAGAGCTGCGCGCCATCGCCGAGGTGTACGCCTCCGATGACGCCAAGGAGAAGTTCGTCAACGACTTCGTCAAGGCCTGGAGCAAGCTCGTCGAAGCCGATCGTTTCGATCTGCACCGTTGAGTCAGATCGACTGTCGCCGAGGCGGACAGCTGTTCACCCTCAGAACTGCAGACTGATTCGGAGACCAGCAGCGCACCTGAGGGACACTCCGGACAGTGAATCAGCTCCCGCGTAGATGACCATAGACTCCAGACGAAGATGCCCCCACCAGACTCGGTGGGGGCATCTTCGTTTCTGTATGCATCGCCCGACTTGAGTGGACTCAGCCAGCGTCGCACCGATCGCCGGAGTCGAATCGGTGCTCGCAGTGTCGGCGATGATGATCGTGACCTCGGTGGACCGCGCCGTGCCCGCAGCGAGCAGCTTCTCGATGGATGCAGCGAGGCCTGACTCCTCGTTGTACACCGGAACGACGAGGTCGACGGTCGTGACCGGGCGGGTGCGGGTGATGGCCGGTTCTGCCTGGGACTCCTGCCAGGCGATGCTGTGCTGTCTCATGCAGACAACAGTTCCGCTCCGGCTTATGCCCACCATTGGTCGAATCTGTGGCCAGCCTGTGGGATTTGTCGGTTCCTTCTCTCGCCTGCACAAGTGTGTCCCCCGCTACACTGGTCACCATGGCCAAAGAAGATTCCCCGAACTCTCCCGCGCCGCGCATACGCGCTTCAGACAAGGACCGAGATGCGGTTCTCGGCGTCATCGCCGAGGCTGTCAGCAGTGGTCGACTCGACCCGAACGAAACCGCCGAACGTCAGGACGAGGCGATATCCGCCAAGTACCTCGATGAGCTTCTGCCCCTCATCGTGGATCTTCCCGAAGGCCACGACCTCTATATGTCCTTACAGAGACAGACCGGCGGGGGTACGACCGCAGGCACCACGCTCGCTCGCCACAGCGGCCCCACTACCTTGGCACCGGTGGCCGAACCCGGCTCCGGGGAACCGATGAACTCCGTCGCGATCATGTCGGGCCGCGAGCTCGATGTCCCCGCAGGAACCTCGGACATCACCACCTACGCTCTGATGGGCGGCGACAACGTCGACCTCTGCGATGTCATGGGCCCCGGAGTGACAGTCTCGCTGACGTCGTATTCGATGTGGGCCGGCCACGACATCTATGTCCCCCCGGGAGTGCGAGTCCGCGACGACACGATCAACATCATGGCCGGCAATGAGATCCGCGGATCCGCCAAAGGCGACGGATCCAACGGGACGCTGATTCTCAAGGGAGTTTCCCTCATGGCGGGCCACGAAGTGCATTTGGCCAAAGGCTACCGAGCAAAGGATCAGGGGCAATTGGAATGAAGATAGGCGTACTGACTTCCGGCGGCGACTGCCCCGGACTCAACGCGGTCATTCGCGGAATCGTCCGCAAGGGCATCCGCTCCCACGACGATACGTTCGTCGGGATCCGCGACGGGTGGCGCGGTCTGCTCGAAGACGACGTGTTCAACATGTCGATGCTCGACGTTCGTGGGCTCTCCGGCCGAGGCGGCACCATCCTCGGCACGTCCCGCACCCACCCCTATGAGGGCGGCGGACCGGATCGGATGCGCGAGGTCATGGCTTCCCACGGCATTGATGCGATCATAGCGATCGGCGGCGAGGGCACGCTGGCCGGTGCCTCGCGACTCGTGGCCGAGGAGGGGCTCAACATCATCGGCGTCCCGAAGACCATCGACAATGATCTCAGCGGCACCGACTACACCTTCGGCTTCGACTCCGCCCAGGCCATCGCCACCGAGGCGATCGACCGTCTCAGGACCACGGCCGAGTCCCACCATCGGTGCATGGTCATCGAGGTCATGGGTCGCAACGTCGGTTGGATCGCCCTGCACGCCGGTATGGCCGGTGGTGCCCACGCGATCCTCATGCCCGAGTTCCCAGTTTCCTTCGATCAGATCGAGGAATGGGTGACCTCGGCCAGGGACCGCGGCCGTGCTCCCATCGTCGTCGTGGCCGAAGGCTTCATCCCGGAAGGTCTCGACGAACAGGTCGCAGACCGCGGTGTCGACAACAAGGGACGGACCCGCCTCGGCGGAATCGCGGACTTCCTGGCACCGAAGATCGAGGAGATCACCGGGATCGAATCCCGTGCCACCATCCTCGGGCACCTGCAGCGAGGCGGCTCCCCCACCGCCTACGACCGTGTCCTGTCGACACGGCTGGGCATGGCCGCGGCGGATCTGGCGCAGAATGGCGACTGGGGCAAAATGGCGAGCCTCAAGGGCACGGAGATCCACTCGGTCGACATGGCCTCAGCCGTCGATCGCCTCAAGTCTGTTCCGCTCCAGCGCTGGGAAGAGGCTCAAGTCCTCTTCGGCTAGACGCACACGAGGCCGCCGACTAAGACGCGCCTCACAGAAGCGGTCGCAGGCAAACGGTCGGTATGTCCTGGTCGAATAACTCGAGATACTCGACCAGGGCTTACCGACCGTTTGCTCTTCTGACGGGGCTCAGTGCCATAGTCCGAGGAACTTCTGTCCCAATGTATTTGCTCGTGGGTTCGCAGAAGCTGCTGGTGAATCACGAAGAGGGGCACCCACCATCAGGTGGGTGCCCCTCTTGCTATGCCTGTCGGCTCAGCTGGATGGCTCAGCGGCAGGGTGTCGACTCAGACGTCGCGCCTCAGCTGAAGGCGCCGTAGTCGTAGTCCTCCAGCGGGATGGCGGATCCGGAATCGGACCCGATGCCTGCGTAGAAGTCGCCGTAGCTGTTCGTGAACATCTCGGCCTTCGCCTCTTCGGTCGGCTCCACCACGATGTCGCGGTGTGTCTGCAGGCCGGTGCCCGCAGGGATGAGCTTACCGAGGATGACGTTCTCCTTGAGACCCATCAGGCTGTCTGACTTGCCTTCCATGGCGGCCTCGGTGAGGACGCGTGTCGTCTCCTGGAAGGACGCGGCCGACAGCCACGAATCGGTGGCCAAGGAGGCCTTCGTGATGCCCATGAGTTCGTCACGGGCCGATGCCGGCTGGCCGCCTTCGGCGACCACACGGCGGTTCTCGCCCTGGTAACGCCCACGGTCGACCAGCTCACCGGGCAGCAGGTTGGTGTCGCCCGACTCGATCACGGTCACGCGACGCAGCATCTGCCGGACGATGACCTCGATGTGCTTGTCGTGGATGCCCACGCCCTGCGAGCGGTACACCTTCTGCACCTGTTCGACGAGGAAGCGCTCGGCCTCACGACGACCACGAATGCGCAGCACCTGCTTCGGATCGACAGCACCGACGACCAGCTGTTCGCCGGCCTTGACGTTCTGTCCGTCCTCGACCATGAGACGGGCACGCTTGGAGACTGCGTGCTCGATCTCGTCGCCGCCGTCATCAGGGGTGATGACGACGAAGCGGGTCTTGCGGCTGTCGTCGACCTTGGCACGTCCGGTCGCCTCGGCGATGGGAGCGAATCCCTTCGGTGTGCGAGCTTCGAAGAGCTCGGTCACACGCGGCAGACCCTGGGTGATGTCACCCGAGGACGCCGCCGCACCACCCGTGTGGAAGGTACGCATGGTGAGCTGGGTTCCCGGCTCACCGATCGACTGGGCTGCGACGGTGCCGATGGCTTCGCCGATGTCGACGAGCTTTCCGGTGGCCATCGAACGCCCGTAGTGCATGGCCGAGATCTCCGTATCGGAATCAGCGGTGAGCACGGAGTGAACCTTGAGCTCCTCGATCCCGGCGGCGACCAGCGTATCGATCGTCTCTGCGGTCACGTCGGTCTTGCCCGGCACGATGACGTTGCCATCGGTGTCGGAGACGTCTGAGACCGTGAGTCGCCCGTAGAGGCTCGTCTCCGCATATTCGTGCGGCACGAGCTTGCCCTCGTGGTCACGCTCGGCCGCGGGCAGGGTGATGCCCTTGTTCGAGTCGGCGTCAGCAGTGCGGACGATGACGTCCTGCGACACGTCGACGAGGCGACGGGTCAGGTAACCGGAGTCAGCGGTACGCAGAGCGGTATCGGCCAGACCCTTACGAGCACCGTGCGAGGCGATGAAGTACTCCAGCACCGACAGTCCCTCACGGTAGTTCGAGACGATCGGTCGGGGAATGATCTCACCCTTCGGGTTCGTCACCAGTCCACGCATGCCAGCCAGCTGGCGGACCTGCATCCAGTTACCGGATGCACCGGACTCCACCAGACGCAGAACCGAGTTCTCCTCCGGGAAGTTCGTCCGCATGACCTGGTCGACCTTCTCAGTCGTCTCGGTCCACAGCTTGACCAGCTCGTTGCGGCGTTCGTCATCGGTGAGCGCACCGAGTTCGTACTGCTGCTGAACCTTCGTGTCGAAGGCCTCGGCGTTGTCGAGGATCTCGGTCTTGGCTTCGGGAGAGACCACATCGGACATCGAGATGGTGATGCCCGACCGGGTCGCCCAGTAGAAGCCGCCGGCCTTGAAGTTGTCCAGCGTCTGCGCGACATCGACCTTGGGGTATTCCTCAGCCAGGTAGTTGATGATGCGGCTGAGTGCCTTCTTGTCGATCGTGGAGTTCATGAACGAGTAGTCAGCAGGCAGGTAATCGTTGAACTGTGCACGACCAAGTGTGGTCTCCACATCCAGCGGATCGCCTGCCTCCCAGCCTTCGGGAACCTCGAGATCGTCGCCGGGAACGACGTTCTCAAGACGGATCGTGATGACCGAACCGAGGTCCAGCTCGCCCCGGTCGAAGGCCATGATGGCTTCGCCGAGGCCGGTGAAGGAACGTCCCTCGCCGGCCAGACCCTTGCGCACGGAAGTCAGGTGGTAGAGACCGATGATCATGTCCTGTGAGGGCATGGTCACGGGCTTGCCGTCCGAAGGCTTGAGGATGTTGTTGGCCGAGAGCATGAGCACGCGTGCCTCTGCCTGGGCCTCGGGGCTCAGCGGCAGGTGCACGGCCATCTGGTCACCATCGAAGTCGGCGTTGAACGCCGAGCAGACGAGGGGGTGCAGCTGGATGGCCTTACCCTCGATGAGCTGCGGTTCGAATGCCTGGATGCCAAGGCGGTGCAGGGTCGGTGCACGGTTGAGCAGCACCGGGTGTTCGGTGATGACCTCTTCGAGCACGTCCCACACCTGAGGGTGCTGACGCTCGACCATGCGCTTGGCCGACTTGATGTTCTGTGCATGGTTGAGATCGACCAGGCGCTTCATCACGAAGGGCTTGAACAGTTCCAGAGCCATGGTCTTGGGCAGACCACACTGGTGCAGGTGCAGCTGCGGACCGACGACGATGACCGAACGGCCCGAGTAGTCCACACGCTTGCCCAGGAGGTTCTGACGGAAACGTCCCTGCTTGCCCTTGAGCATGTCCGACAGTGACTTCAGCGGGCGGTTGCCCGGTCCGGTCACAGGACGGCCGCGACGGCCGTTGTCGAACAGTGAGTCCACGGCTTCCTGCAGCATCCGCTTCTCGTTGTTGACGATGATCTCGGGAGCACCGAGGTCCAGCAGACGCTTGAGGCGGTTGTTGCGGTTGATCACACGACGGTAGAGGTCGTTGAGGTCAGACGTGGCGAAGCGTCCACCGTCGAGCTGCACCATCGGGCGCAGTTCGGGCGGCACCACAGGAACAACATCGAGGACCATGCCCTCGGGGTTGTTGTCAGTGGTCAGGAACGCGTTGACGACCTTGAGACGCTTCAGGGCGCGGGTCTTGCGCTGGCCCTTGCCTGTCGCGATCAGTTCACGCAGCTTCTCGGATTCGGCATCGAGGTCGAACTCGAGCAGACGCTTCTGGATCGCCTCGGCGCCCATGGCGCCTGTGAAGTACAGGCCGAAGCGGTGGAACATCTCGCGGTACAGGCCCTCATCGCCCTCGAGGTCGTTGACCTTGAGGTTCTTGAACCGATCCCACACCTGCTCAAGGCGGTCGACCTCACGGTCGGCGTTCTTGCGCAGCTTGTCCATTTCCTTCTCGGCGACATCGCGCAGCTTCTTCTTGGCCGGGGCGGAACCGCCGTCGGCCTCGAGTGCTGCCAGGTCCTCTTCGAGCTTCTTGGCGCGACGATCGATGTCGGCGTCACGGCGGGTGCCGATCTGCTGCTTCTCGATGTCGATCTTGTTCTGCAGGCTGGGCAGATCACGGTGGCGGGAGTCCTCATCCACCGTGGTGATCATGTAGGCGGCGAAGTAGATGACCTTCTCGAGGTCCTTCGGCGCCAGGTCCAGCAGGTAGCCCAAGCGTGAGGGAACACCCTTGAAGTACCAGATGTGAGTGACAGGTGCGGCCAGCTCGATGTGTCCCATGCGCTCACGGCGAACCTTGGCACGGGTCACCTCGACGCCGCAGCGCTCGCAGATGATGCCCTTGAAGCGGACGCGCTTGTACTTGCCGCAGGCGCACTCCCAGTCACGAGTGGGTCCGAAGATCTTCTCGCAGAAGAGTCCGTCCTTCTCGGGCTTGAGTGTGCGGTAGTTGATGGTCTCAGGCTTTTTCACCTCACCGTGTGACCAGCCGCGGATGGATTCCGCAGTGGCAAGACCGATACGTAGCTCATCAAAGAAATTGACGTCAGGCACGTAAATCCTCTTTCCTGGCGATGAACATCTCGTTCATCGCGAAGTTGTGTCGGTTGAAGTGGAAGTCCTCAGACTTCTTCTACGGTCTGGGCTTCGCGGCGAGACAGGTCGATGCCCAGCTCTTCAGCTGCACGGTAGACCTCGTCTTCGCCGTCACGCATCTCAACCTCGGCTCCGTCCGACGACAGAACTTCGACGTTGAGGCACAGGGACTGCATCTCCTTGATGAGGACCTTGAACGACTCGGGGATTCCCGGATCGGGCAGGTTCTCGCCCTTGACGATGGCTTCGTAGACCTTGACGCGGCCTGGGATGTCATCGGACTTGATCGTCAGCAGTTCCTGCAGCGTGTAGGCCGCACCGTAGGCCTCGAGGGCCCACACTTCCATCTCACCGAAGCGCTGACCGCCGAATTGCGCCTTACCACCGAGCGGCTGCTGGGTGATCATCGAGTACGGGCCGGTCGAACGCGCGTGGATCTTGTCGTCGACGAGGTGGTGGAGCTTGAGCATGTACATGTAGCCGACAGCGATCGGGTACGGGAACGGTTCGCCGGAGCGACCGTCGAACAGCTGGGCCTTGCCCGAGGAATCGATGAGTCGATCCCCATCGCGGTTGGGAGTCGTCGAATCCAGCAGTCCGCGCAGCTCCTGCTCGTGTGCACCGTCGAAGACCGGAGTCGCCAGGTTGGTTCCGGCTTCGGCTTCGCGGGCAGCGGAGGGAAGGTCGGCTGCCCACTCGGGGCTGCCTTCGATCTTCCAACCCTGCTTCGAAATCCATCCGAGGTGGACTTCGAAGACCTGTCCGATGTTCATACGGCGGGGAACACCGTGCGGGTTGAGGATGATGTCCACGGGGGTTCCGTCGGACAGGAACGGCATGTCCTCAACGGGCAGGATGGTCGAGATGACACCCTTGTTGCCGTGACGACCGGCCATCTTGTCACCGATGGTGATCTTACGGCGCTGGGCAACGTAGACGCGGACCATCTGGTTGACGCCCGGCGAGAGCTCGTCGTCGTCCTCACGGTCGAAGACCCGGACGCCGATGACGGTGCCGATCTCACCGTGGGGCACCCGCAGCGAGGTGTCGCGGACTTCGCGGGACTTCTCTCCGAAGATCGCGCGCAGCAGGCGCTCTTCCGGAGTCAGCTCGGTCTCACCCTTCGGGGTGACCTTGCCGACGAGGATGTCGCCATCGGTGACCTCGGCGCCGATGCGGATGATTCCGCGATCGTCGAGATCGGCCAGGGCATCCGGCGAGATGTTCGGAATGTCGCGGGTGATCTCTTCGGCACCGAGCTTGGTGTCGCGAGCATCGACCTCGTGCTCCTCGATGTGGATCGAGGACAGAACGTCGTCCTGAACGAGACGCTGGGAGAGGATGATCGCATCCTCGAAGTTGTAGCCTTCCCAGGACATGAATGCCACGAGAAGGTTCTTGCCCAGAGCCATCTCACCGTTCTCGGTCGACGGTCCGTCGGCCAGGACTGTGCCCGACTCGACGCGATCACCTTCGTCGACGATGATGCGCTGGTTGTACGAGGTTCCGTGGTTGGAACGCTTGAACTTCGAGGCACGGTAGGTCTGCATCGTGCCGTCGTCAGCCAGCACTGTGACGAAGTCGGCCGACACCTCGGTGATGACACCTGGGCGGTCGGCGGTGATGACATCGCCGGCGTCGACAGCAGCACGGTATTCCATGCCGGTTCCCACGACCGGGGACTCCGACATCACCAGCGGCACGGCCTGACGCTGCATGTTCGCACCCATGAGGGCACGGTTCGCGTCATCGTGCTCGAGGAACGGAATCAGCGCGGACGCGACGGAGACCATCTGACGTGCGGAGACGTCCATGAAGTCAATCGTGTCGTACTGAACCAGCTCGGCTTCGCCGCCGCCGCCCTTAGGACGTGCGAGGACTTCGACTTCAGCGAAGCGCTGTTCTTCGGTCAACGGGGCGTTAGCCTGCGCGATGTTGAACTCGAGCTCATCATCGGCGGTCAGGTACTCGGTCTCGTCGGTGACGACACCGTCGACGACCTTGCGGTACGGCGTCTCGATGAAGCCGAACGGGTTGATGCGGGCGTAGGAGGCCAGCGAGCCGATGAGGCCGATGTTCGGGCCTTCGGGAGTCTCGATCGGGCACATACGTCCGTAGTGCGAAGGGTGGACGTCACGGACTTCCATGGCGGCACGGTCACGCGAGAGACCACCAGGTCCCAGAGCGGACAGGCGGCGCTTGTGGGTCAGACCCGCGAGCGGGTTGTTCTGATCCATGAACTGCGAGAGCTGCGAGGTGCCGAAGAACTCCTTGATCGCAGCCACCACGGGGCGGATGTTGATCAGGGTCTGAGGTGTGATCGCTTCGACGTCCTGAGTGGTCATGCGCTCACGAACGACGCGCTCCATGCGAGACAGACCCGTGCGGACCTGGTTCTCGATGAGTTCGCCGACCGCACGGATGCGACGGTTGCCGAAGTGGTCGATGTCGTCGAGCTTGACGTTGAGCTCGATGTTCTCGCCGTCACGGACACCCTTGGCGGTGTCCACGCCGGCGTGCAGGGACACGAGGTAGCGGATCGTCGCAACCACGTCATCGGTCGACAGGACCGAGTCGCTCAGCGGTGCATCGACTCCCAGCTTGCGGTTGACCTTGTAGCGGCCGACCTTGGCCAGGTCGTAGCGCTTGGGGTTGAAGTACAGGTTGTTGAGCAGGTTGCGTGCCGCTTCAGCGGTCGCCGGCTCTGCCGGGCGCAGCTTCTTGTAGATGTCGAGCAGCGCTTCGTCCTGGGTGTTGACCGTGTCCTTGGCCATGGTCTCGCGGATCGATTCGAACTCCCCGAACTCCTCGAGGATCTTCGCTTCGGACCAGCCGAGGGCCTTGAGCAGAACGGTCACGGACTGCTTGCGTTTGCGGTCGAGGCGCACGCCGACCTGGTCGCGCTTGTCGACCTCGAACTCCAGCCACGCGCCACGGGAGGGGATGATCTTCGCAGTGAAGATGTCCTTGTCGGTGGTCTTGTCGACGCTGGACTCGAAGTAGGCGCCGGGCGAACGTACGAGCTGGGAGACGACCACACGCTCGGTGCCGTTGACGATGAACGTGCCCTTGTCGGTCATCAGCGGGAAATCACCCATGAAGACCGTCTGGCTCTTGATCTCGCCGGTGTTGTTGTTCATGAATTCGGCGGTCACATACAGTGGCGCCGAATAGGTCATGTCGCGTTCCTTGCACTCATCGATGGAGTACTTGGCAGCTTCGAACCGGTGCTCCCGGAACGACAGCGACATCGATCCACCGAAGTCCTCGATCGGTGAGATCTCTTCGAAGATGTCTTCGAGTCCCGAGGTGGTGGCGACGGAATCGTCTCCGATTTCGATGGCCTCGGCGACGCGGTCCTGCCACGTTTCCGAGCCGATGAGCCAATCGAAGCTGTCTGTCTGCAGACCGAGCAGATCGGGAACCTCGAGCGGTTCGCGAATCTTCGCGAAGGAGATTCTCTTGGGGGCGTTAGCGGTCCTGGTGTTATCGTTGGCGGCGGCCAATGGGATCCTTCCGAGTGCTTCACCAATTGATAGGTCGACTGCCCACCCGAAGTCACATCACCGACCGCTGGAGTGTCAGATTTCGACACCGGGCGACAACGTGGTTCACTTGAGTGGAAATGAGGTGCCCCCCGCTATATGAAGGCACGCCACAGGCAGATCAACGCAAATATCAAGCCTATAGCAATCGGTCAAGTCATGCAAGACGCTTTTTCCACAGACCGACCCAGGCCCACGTTGCAAATCCCGCCCGGTCGTTGATGGCCAGCATCCACGAGTTCTCCACCGCGTTCCACGTGTAGATCCGCTCCACCTGGGTGGACTCCCCCACCGCCTGCTGGTTGGCGATCTTCAGCGCCGCTCCAAGTCCGTGACCGCGGTGGTCTCGCACCACGAGGGTCGACCCCTGCCAACCCACCCTCGGGCGATCGTCGAAGTGGGCGACCTCGGTGAAGCCGGCGGCGCTCTCCCCTTTGAGCGCGAGGGCGGTGGCAACCAGTTCCCGATTCTCCTCCCTCTTCGCGTCGAGGGCACGGACCCGCGCAGCATCCCAGGACTCTTCTTCGCCGAGCTCCTCGGCATCTGGTGTGTCCGTGGACATCTTCTGGTGTAGGAAGGCGATCTGTTCGAGCCGGTGCTCAGGAGTCGGCCCGGTCCAGGTCTCGATCGTGTAGCCGGCATTGAGGTCAACACGGGATAGCTTCGCAGCTGTCGCGGTCTTCGCCACGGAGCACCGTTCGAGCTGTTTGAATGCGAAGCCGTGATGGCTCAGGAAGGCAACATCCGGCTGAGCGGCGGTCACGCTGCCCGCTCCGGATTCTGCCGCGAGGTGGGCACCGCGCAGGTCGGCGTCGCGCGTCGCAGTCGGAATCTCGCAATAGCTGGTCAGTTGGGTGCGCCCCTGTGCCGCCAGGCTTGCTTCCATCTCAGCGAGCAGTTCGGAGCCCAGCCCCTGCCCGCGCAGCTCGGGGTGGACCGAGCACCACACGTCAGCGAGGTCGAGGTTGTCCCGAAGCGTCAGATAGGCGATGCCCGTGGCCACGATGGCCCCGCCGAGGCGACCGATCCACGTCTGATGCGTGACGTAGCCGTCGTCCGACAGCAGTTCCTGCCGTACTTCGTCGGACCGGGGATCGAAATCGGTACCGAGTCCCGAAGCCCGGTTGATGATGGTGGCGAAGTCGACCACCTCGGCGAGGACCTCGTCGATGTCAGCGGCGCTGCGAGATCCGGCAGGGATGTGAGTGATCTCCATGAGCGGACATTCTAGACTGCACCCATGGTCAATGTCAGTGTTCTCTCTCAGAATCCGGCCGCGGTCAACTGCGGAATCATCACCGGATCCCACCGCAGCCTCATCGTCGATTCGGGTCCCGGACCCAGCGCCGCGGACCGATTGGTCCGCAGAGCCCAGCAACTGAGCGTCGAAGTGACTGGCCGGGACTATCCCATCGATGCCGCAATCACCCACGACCACTGGGACCACTTCTTCGGCAACGCCACACTGGCCGCGGCAGGTGTCGAGACCTTCCACGTTTCCGAATCGTTCGCTCGAGACCAGGAGGCGACCGCGTGGATCGCCCTCGACGCCGTCCGCACTGCGCCCGAGACGGCAGAATTCGCATCCGAGCTCCCCGAAGACCCGAGCTCGTTCTTCGTCGACGTCACCCCCGTCGATGCGCCGGGGTCAGATTCGACCATCGACCTCGGCGACTGCCGCGTCGAGTTCCATGTTCTGGGCGGTCATTCCACGGCGGACCTCGTCGTGCGCCTGATCGATGCCGGCATCGTGTTCACCGGTGACCTCGTCGAAGAAGGCGATCCCCCACAGGCGGGCAACGATGCCTCACTGAGCGAATGGGTGGCCAGCCTCCGGACCCTGCTCTCGTTCAACGAGGCCACCGTGTTCGTGCCCGGACACGGAGTGCCCGTGGACCGAGGCTTCCTCGAACGTCAGCTTGCCGACATCGATGGGCTGCGGATGAATCAGGCCGACGCCGAGGTGGCTCTGCCCGCCCGTGCCATGCCCGGTGACCATGACCGGAGGCTCCCCCGCGAGCAGGTCATCTGCCCTGCCGATGGAGTGCAGTGACGAGATCCGAACCGATGGCGCCGAACAGCGTCTGCGCCCAGACACTCGTGCCTTCGACATAGGGGCGGTCACCGTCGAAGATCCACTGCAGCTGGTTGTCTGCGCGCAGGTCCTGCAGGCAGGAGCCGCACACTGGCACGCGGACGTTCGTCGAGTTCGCACCGACTCGCGTCCGTGCCTGTGCCTCACCGTGCAGAGGGTTGATCGTGCACAGGCTTTCGGGGAGCCTGCTCCCGGAACGGGAACTGCGCTTCTTATGCCCGCCTGGCCCCACCTCGGCGATCTCCCGTCCTGCCTGTCGCAGGAGCACCATAGCTCCGGCCAGATCGATGCGTTCTGAACTGTCGTCATCGACGATCCGCCGTGCGATCTGATAGGCGTCGAGGCCGCGTTCGACCTGCTCGGCGTCCTCTGTTCCCAGGTTCTGCGTCTGCAGATCCTCGATCTGCTCTGCGAGCTGCGTCGTGTCGGCATTGATGGTCTCGCGCAGTGACTTCCGCTGCAGGGAATCGACACGGTTCAGCAGCCGATCGGGCAGCTGGAACTGCTCCTGTGCTCGAGTCGCCTCGCGTCGCTTCCGCAGCGAGCGGGTGAACCAGATTCCGGCGATGACGAGCGCGAGGATGAGCACTGCCCCGCCGAGGAACATCGATGCGAAGGACCCCGATCCGTCAACGGTCTGAACCTCGCTGCCGGGTGCTTCCTGCCCCGTGACGGCTTCCTCCTGCTTGTATTCCTGCGGCTTCGCATAGAGGTCGAGGAGGATGTTGAGCTTCGTCGTCGACGGCGAGCTGTGGTTCCACTCATCGCGGGCAACTGACATCTGGTCCATCACCTGCATCTGCAAGTCGTGATTGTCTTCGAAATTCACATCGACCGCGAGCTGAGACTCACCATTGATCATGATGAACGAGCCTTCGCCTCCGTTGAATACCTTGATCTGCTCCAACACATCCCGGTCGAGGGAATGCTCGTCGACGGCGATGACGTAGACGTCGTAGTCCAGCCCCTCCGCCGTCTCCCGAGCTTGATCGACGAGATCCGCATTGAGGGTGCCCTCGAGCGCCCCGTCGATGTGGAACGGGTCGTCCTTGAGTGCCTCGGCGATCTGCTGTGCATCAGTTGTCACGAATTCTTCTTCCTCTTCTTGAACGCTCTCCAGCCCAGCGCGCCCCCGGTTCCCAGACCACCACCGACGATCAGTCCGAGTGCGGCACCCCCTACCGCCGCGCCACTCGAATAGGCCAGTGCCTTCGGAGGGGTGGAGGTGTCCTCATCAACGACGATCGGCTGCCCTTCCTCGTCGACATTCCGCGAGCCGCCGGGGGGCGCGTCTTCGACTTCGACTGCTTTGAGCGCTCGCACATAGGCCAATGCGACGGCAGAATCATTATCCTCGAAGTCGGTGTCCGCGGCCGAGATGGGTATCCGCCGGACGGCTCCTTTGTCGGCAACACCTTCGGCGCCAACGCCCCCGACAACGACCACGGTGGCACGTTCGTCGGGCAGTTCCGTGGCGATACGGGCAGCGAGAAGGTCTGCTTGTCCATCAGCATCATCGACCTGCGAGACGGCCAGGATCGCGACGTAGATCGGCATGTCAAGGCCCTCGACCTCGTCTCGGATCGTCGCCAGGCTCTCATCATCGACTTGGAATGCCTGATAGGGATCGATATAGACCGGATCGGACTGCAGGGACTCTGCGATCGTCTGGTACCGGCTCGGGTCGTAGTCCGGGTCGTATCGTCCCTCGATGCGATCGAGATAGATCGAGTCGACCGTGATCGTATCGCCCTTCTCCGCGACGATGCGTGCGTCCCTGGCCTCATCGAATTCGGAGAGGCTGTAGATCGCCGAACCGGTTGCCACGGCACCGAAGATGACAATTGCCGCGCCGAATTTCGCTGCCTGGTTCACCCTCGCCCTCCCGTCGCAGAGGCCGAGGCAGAGCCCAGGGACTCCAGCACAGCGTCCTCGAGCGGCTGGAAGCTGCCGAAGCCGGACAGCGCATACATATCGGAGCGCTGATAATAGGGCACGGGCTTCTT
Organism: Brevibacterium picturae; assembly: GCF_900105045.1. Classification (GTDB taxonomy): domain Bacteria; phylum Actinomycetota; class Actinomycetes; order Actinomycetales; family Brevibacteriaceae; genus Brevibacterium; species Brevibacterium picturae. The sequence continues at coordinate 643,508 of NZ_LT629739.1, forward strand.
CGAACCGGGCCGTTTGGGCACCATGAGACATTCCGGCTCGTGCCCGTCGTTGATTTCGCGCCGACAGTGATCGCACATGTCGACCGTGAGCGTGGTTCCCTGCTGCTTGAGGGCGAACTGTTCGATCTTGTTCCGATGGTGGGGAAAGAGAAAGCAGAATCGAGGCGCCTCGGGCCCCGCCTTGCTCGATCCGCGTAACCGAGCACGCACCCACTTGTGCGTGGACAGCAGGTTCTCGACACCGAAGCGGTGCGCGAAGTCGACGCTGTCGGCCCAATCGGGATGAGCCTCGATGAGCGCGCGGAGCGCCTGCTGCACTCGACGTCCGCGGTCGTACAGCACCCACATCTCCTCGGTGGGGTCGTCCGGCTCGGGAAGCGGTTCGAGCGCATTGACCACACGCTCACGCAGCTGCTGCGACCGGACAGGATCGGGCTTCGTCGTCAGCGAGTTCCGCCAGGAGTACTTCGCACGGCGGCGCAGCACCCAGACGCTCAGTCCCAGGGCTGCAACGGCCGTTGCTGAGAAGACGAGGACATCAGGGTTGCCGTTGTCCAACCCGGTGGCCTCGATGTAGTCCTCGCTGGGATCGCCGGCATCACGAGTATCGAAGTCCGGCGGGGCCGGAGGCTCGGTACCGTTGGCTGCCGCGATGAGAATCTGCAGCTGATACGGCACGGCCAGTTCGACCGGCAGAAAATCGCCACTGGTCGACCTGGCGAGAAAGTCCGATCCCGGAGGTATCGCAGGTCCGTTCGCATCGACTAAGTAGGCGTAGGACCGGGCGGCGTCATCTGCCTGGCTGAAGAGGACGATGGTCTGCTCTTCGCCGTTGTCTCTATGCATGGAATATGCCAGATCAGAAGAGAAACGGGACCATGCGGCCTCCTCCGAGTTCGGCAGGGGCGGCATGATCGCGATGTACTGCGCAATGCCCGACTGCTCTGCTTGCTCCGAAGCGTGTTCGACCGCCGTCTTCTGACTGTCAGTGAGCCCGGGAGCAATGATCGGATCGATATACAAAGGATCGCTCTGCCAGGCGTCTCGGAGCGCGGAGCTCAGCCTCTTCAGCAGTGTGGTCTCGATGGTACTGTCAGTCACCACTCAAGAATAGGGCAGGGCGCTCTCAGCCTGGAATCTCAGCATGTTGCGGTCTTGTAACATCGCTGACTCGGACAGTGAATGCGAAGAACCCCACAGCATCGGCTGTGGGGTTCTTCGATGCGGCAGCAGTCAGGCTGCTGCCGTCGAAATCACTTGAGGGTGACGGTTGCGCCCGCGCCCTCGAGAGTTTCCTTGGCCTTGTCGGCGACGTCCTGGGACACGCCTTCGAGGACGGCCTTCGGTGCGCCGTCGACGAGGTCCTTGGCTTCCTTCAGTCCGAGGGAGGTGAGCCCACGAACTTCCTTGATGACAGGAACCTTCTTCTCGCCGGCCGATTCGAGGATAACGTCGAATTCGGTCTGCTCTTCAGCAGCTTCTTCTGCGCCAGCGGCAGGAGCAGCGGCAACTGCGGCAGCAGGTGCAGCAGCTTCAACTTCGAAGACCTCTTCGAACTTCTTGACGAAGTCCGAGAGTTCGATCAGGGTGAGCTCTTTGAAACCTTCGATGAGCTCTTCGGGGGTGAGCTTAGCCATGGTGGCCAGTCCTTCCTTTGGTGGTCACGTTGAGCGACCGGGTTTATGGGGTGATGCTCAGTCGTTCGAAGCAGGCGCGTTGTCCTGCTCCTCGCGGAGAGCGTCGACAGTGCGCACGGCCTTGACCATCGGAGCGGTGAACAGGTATGCCGCCTGGTGGAGGCTTGCCTTCATTGCACCAGCTGCCTTTGAAAGCAGCACTTCGCGAGGTTCGAGGTCGGCGAGTTTGTTGACATCCTCAGCACTGAGGACGGCACCATCCCAGTGGCCGCCCTTCAATACGAGCTGAGAATTCGCCTTGGCAAAGTTACGCAGTGCCTTGGCAGCCTCAGGTGGTTCACCGTTGACGAATGCGATCGCGGTGGGTCCGTTGAGGAACTCATCGAGATCGTTGATTCCGGCTTCTTTGGCTGCAATAGCAGTGAGCGTATTCTTTACCACGGCGTAGCTGACGTTCTCACCGAGTGAAACGCGCAGATCTTGCATCTGCGCAACGGTGAGACCGCGGTACTCGGTCAGCAACACAGCGTCGGAGTTCTCAAACTGCTGTTTGATCTCCTCTACTGCGGCTGCCTTGTCTGGCCTCGCCATGGTAGTTCCTTTCGTACAGTCGCCGATCGTGTCCCAACACCAAAAAAGCGCTCCACGCAGGCATGCGTGAAACGCTTCGGATGATGAGATCATAGGACCTCATCGGAAGAATCTCGTGCTCACCTGCGCAGGTCACTCCAGTGGAGTCTTCGTTTTGCGGGCAACAGAACTCGATTGCGAATCCTGTTGATTCCGAAAAGACCGACGGTCTTGGGTATTTGAAGTCTATCGAAGGTCCGCGCGGCAAGTCCAATCGACCGCAGAGATGCTGGACACATCGCTCGCTCTGCCGATCTCACCCTCTGCGGATCTCGACCTCTACGACAAGCCTGGCAACATTGCGGGCGCTGAGCAACCTGCAGAGAGGTTGCTCAGCGCCCGGAAGGTGGCTGAGACCGTATCGAGTCAGTATTCGATGACGACTCGACCGTCGATCTTGCCGTGGATCATCTCCTCCAAGACCGCATTGATGTCCTCGAGCGGACGCTTGCTGTAAGTCGGATGGATCTTGCCTGCCGCGTAGAACTCCAACGCCTCGACCATGTCCTGACGGGTGCCGACGATCGAACCGCGGATCGTCAGTCCTTTGAGGACGATGTCGAAGATGGGAGCCGGGAACTCACCTGGAGGCAACCCGTTGAAGACGATCGTGCCGCCTCGGCGGGTCATCGAGATCGCCTGCCCGAATGCCTTCGGATGCACCGCTGTGACAAGCACTCCGTGTGAGCCTCCGACCTTCTCCTGGATGATGTCGGCCGGCTCCTCAGCAAAGGCATTGACCGTGATCTCCGCTCCGTGCTTCTTCGCCAGCGCCAGCTTGTCATCGGCGACGTCGACGGCGATGACGCGCATCCCCATCGCCACCGCATACTGCACGGCGATGTGGCCGAGCCCGCCGATGCCGGAGATGACGACCCATTGCCCAGGCTTCACCTCGGTGCGCTTGAGTCCCTTGTAGACGGTGACGCCGGCACACAGCACGGGTGCGATCTCGTATGGGTCGGACCCCTCCGGGATGATGGCGGCGAACTTCGTGTCGACGAGCATGTACTCACCGAACGATCCGTCGATTCCGTAACCGCCGTTGACCTGCTGCTCGCAGAGCGTCTCCCACCCTTGACGGCAGTGCTCGCATGTTCCGCAGGCGCTCCACAGCCAGGCGTTTCCGATCATCTGCCCGACCTTGACATCTGTGACGTCGGGCCCGACCTTCTCGACGGTTCCGACACCTTCGTGGCCGGGGATGAGAGGAACCTTCGGTTTGACCGGCCAGTCGCCGTGTGCCGCGTGCAGGTCGGTATGGCAGACCCCCGAGGCGATGAGTTTGACCAATGCCTGGCCGGGTCCGGGCTCGGGGATCTCGTTGTCTCCGACGACGAGATCCTGTCCGAATCCCTCAACTACTGCTGCTTTCATTTCTGTCATCATTCGCTCCTTTGTGACGATGTTCTCTATCTCTGTGGTGGTCTCTCTTATCGCAGCACTTCTGGTGCGGTGCAGCGGTTTCTGCTCAGAAGAAGCCCTGCGCGTTCTCCGAGTAGCTGACCAACAGGTTCTTAGTCTGCTGGTAGTGGTCGAGCATCATCAGGTGGTTCTCACGTCCGATGCCTGAGGCCTTGTACCCGCCGAAGGCCGCATGCGCCGGGTAGGCGTGGTAGTTGTTGACCCACACACGACCTGCCTGGATGTCGCGGCCCGCGCGGTAGGCGGTGTTGCCATTGCGCGACCAGACTCCGGCACCCAATCCGTAGAGAGTGTCGTTCGCGGTGGAGATGGCGTCGTCGTAGTCACTGAAGGTGGCTACCGAGACGACAGGGCCGAAGATCTCCTCCTGGAAGATTCGCATCTTGTTGTTGCCCCTGAAGATGGTCGGCTGCACGTAATAGCCGCCGGACAAGTCCCCGCCGAGGTCCGCCCGGGCTCCACCGGTGAGCACCTCGGCGCCCTCCTGCCTTCCGATGTCGAGGTAGGACATGATCTTCTCGAACTGGTCGTTCGAGGCTTGCGCACCCATCATCGTGTCGGTGTCGAGAGGGTTGCCCTGCACGATCCTCTTCGCCCGTTCCGCAACCGCCTCGAGGAAGGGATCGGCGATCGATTCCTGGACCAGTGCACGGGACGGGCAGGTGCAGACCTCGCCCTGGTTGAGGGCGAACATGGTGAAGCCTTCCTGGGCTTTGTCCCAGTAGGCGTCATCCTTGGCATTGACGTCATCGAAGAAGATGTTCGGGGACTTACCACCGAGTTCCAGGGTGACCGGGATGATGTTCTGCGAGGCGTACTGCATGATGAGGCGGCCCGTGGTCGTCTCACCGGTGAACGCGATCTTCGAGATCCGCTTGTTCGATGCCAGGGGCTTGCCCGCTTCGAGGCCGAAGCCGTTGACGACGTTGAGGACTCCATCGGGAAGCAGGTCCGAGATGAGTTCCATGAGGACGAGGATCGAGGCCGGAGTCTGTTCGGCAGGCTTGAGGACAATGGCATTGCCTGCTGCCAACGCTGGGGCGATCTTCCACACGCCCATGAGTATCGGGAAGTTCCAGGGAATGATCTGGCCGACCACGCCGAGCGGCTCATGGAAGTGATAGGCCACCGTGTCGTCATCGATCTGCGAGAGGCCGCCCTCTTGCGCCCGGATCGCCCCGGCGAAGTAGCGGAAATGATCGATGGCCAGAGGAATGTCGGCGTTGAGGCATTCGCGGACTGCCTTGCCGTTGTCCCAAGTCTCCGCCACCGCGATCATCTCGAGGTTCTCCTCGATCCGGTCAGCGATCTTGTTCAAGATCACGGCGCGTTCCGCGGGTGAGGTCTTGCCCCAGGCCGGAGCCGCCTTGTGCGCGGCGTCGAGTGCGAGCTCGATGTCCTCCGAGGTGCTGGCGGGCACTTCGCAGAACGTCTTACCCGTGATGGGCGTCGGGTTCTCGAAATAGTTCCCATTGACGGGAGCGACCCACTGTCCGCCGATGAAGTTCTCGTACCGTGACTTGTAGGTGACGAGCGATCCGTCTTGACCAGGCTGAGCGTAAACAGTCATTGCAACTCCTTTGATGCGTATTCGGCGATCGGATGTCTGTCTCCGATTGCTCCACACGCTACGCAAGGCAACGTTGCAAGTGGGTTGCATCACACAGGAAGAGCTGCCAGTTGCAGCTCCTCGGACTCAGTATCCGAGGGCCTCGAGTCGCACGACGGCCGCGTTGCGTTCGGGTGCTTCGGGTGGGGCCAGGCGCAGCACCGACATCAGCACCTCCGAATCCTCGCGAGCTTCGGCCAATCCCGCATAGCGCCACACCTGCTGCCAAGTTCCATTCTGCAGCAGACTCTCCCGAATCAGCGCTTGCAGTTCAGCACCGATCTCCCGAACGCCGGGCGCATCGGATTCGGGCAGCACCTGCCCCTGATAGAAGTTGAGCGCGGTCTCGACGTCCCCTTGGGCCAGGCCCCGGTGCGTGCGTTCGACGTCGCTGTCGATGTCTCCCCGCAGTCGGTAGGGGCGGGCATCAAGGCGCAGGTCGCCGAGGTGGTCAATCGTTCTGCGCAGACGCGCGATCTCCGCCCGGACAGTGACTTCACTTCCACCGAGCGCCCACAGCCGGTCGGCGAGCCCGGCGCTGCTGATGCCGCCGGGGTTGCGCGCCAGGAGCAGCAGGATCTCAGCATGTCGTCCCGACAGCGTGATTCGGGTGCCATCCGGGCCCGATAGCTGGGGACGAGCCCCGGTGACTTCGAGGTAGGCACCGTCACCGGTACCGACAGACAGCCCACCGGAGTCCGGGGTGTAGAGCTTCGACAATCCGACGCCGGCGGCCTGAGCCGTGGAGTTCAGCAACGGCAGGACGATGGACGATACCGCGTCATCGCCGCCGGTGACGTCGATGATGCCAAGGACGTGACCGGTCAGCGGATGGGTCACGGGCACTGCACTGCAACTCCACGAGTGCACCTCTGCGGAGAAGTGCTCGGCCTGACTGATCTGCACGGCACTGCGCGAGCGCAGAGCGAGTCCGGGGGCGGAGGTTCCCATCACGTCCTCCGACCAGTCAGTGCCTGGCAGGAAGCCCATGGATTCGGCACGGCTGCGGACGGCGCGCTCACCCTCGACCCACAGGAGACGCCCCTGCTCATCACCGAGCGCCACAAGCAGCCCTGCCTCCTTGGCGGGTTCGATCAGATGCGACTGCAGCAGGCCCATGATGGAGTGGAACGGATGACGGCGCCTCACCTCGGCGAGCTGATCGGCCTCATAGGCCATGCGCACACGTACTCCACCCGGATCACGAAGACGGCCAAGGGATCGATTCCAGGACTCGAGGACGGCGGGGCGGACTCCCGGGCCCGAACTCTCCGGAGCGGTCAGTGATGCCAGATTGTCATGGGCACGACGGACGATGCGCTGATAATCATCGCGAAGTAGCGGAGTCGAATGCATGGCGGAGCTGTCCACCCCCATCGGCGGTTGGCACACAGTGGTCTTCAGTGATCACAATCTATCCGCGATACCTCCTCCGGGCAAGGCCGAATGATGGTTGCCGGGGAACAGAAAGGGCGGGAAGTGATCGCTCACTTCCCGCCCAGAACTGCTGAACGCGGTTCAATCCCTCAAAGGGATCAGACTACGCGCATCGACGAAGAGTCGATCGGAACGGCAGGACCGTTCGATGTCGTCACGGTTGCCTTCGAGACGTAGCGGCCCTTCGACGAGCTCGGCTTCAGACGCACGATCTCGTCGATGGCCGCCTCGAAGTTCTCCCGCAGCGCTTCCTCGGAGAAGGAGACCTTTCCGATGATGAAGTGCAGGTTCGAGTGCTTGTCGACGCGAAATTCGATCTTTCCGCCCTTGATCTCGGTCACGGCCTTGGCGACATCCATGGTCACGGTGCCGGTCTTGGGGTTCGGCATCAGGCCACGAGGACCCAGAACCTTACCCAGACGTCCGACCTTGCCCATCATGTCAGGGGTCGCAACAGCCGAGTCGAAGTCGGTGAAGCCATTGGCCACCTTCTCCAGCAGGTCATCGGAGCCGACGAAGTCAGCACCTGCTTCACGGGCAGCTTCAGCACGGTCGCCGGCAGCGAACACCAGGACCCGAGCGGTCTTACCGGTACCATGCGGAAGGTTGACGGTGCCGCGCACCATCTGGTCCGCCTTACGTGGGTCAACACCCAGGCGGAGGGCGACCTCGACGGTGGCATCGTACTTGGCCACCGTGGTCTCTTTGGCCAGTGCGATTGCCTGAGCCGGTTCGTATGTCACATCTGCGGCGATCTTCTCTGCCGCGGCCTGATAGGCCTTTGAACGCTTTGCCATCTGCTTCTCTCCTTGCAGTCGTGGTCCGGGCTGCGCGAGCCCTACCACAGTGAAATGTCTGGTCTCAGCCCTTGACGTCGGTGGTCACGCCCATGGAGCGAGCAGTGCCGGCGATGATGCGGTCAGCCTGATCCAGGTCATTGGCGTTGAGGTCGGGCATCTTCACATTCGCGATGTCGCGAACCTGATCGGCGCTCAGGTGAGCAACCTTGTCGGTGTGAGGAGTGGCCGAACCTGACTTCACGCCTGCAGCCTTCTTGATGAGTTCTGCAGCCGGTGGGGTCTTGAGAATGAAAGTGAACGAACGGTCTTCGAACACAGTGATCTCGACGGGAATGATGTTCCCGCGCTGGGATTCCGTTGCGGCGTTGTAGGCCTTGCAGAATTCCATGATGTTGACGCCGTGCTGGGCAAGCGCCGGACCAATCGGAGGCGCCGGGTTAGCGGCACCTGCCTGAATCTGGAGCTTGACGAGGCCGGCTACCTTTTTCTTGGGAGGCATATTCGGTCCTTAATCTTGAAGTGTCGATGCACCAGAGAAATACGGCGCATCGTTCGATCACGACTTCCGATGAGAGTCGTGATCAAACCACACCAGTATTCCATGCCCGCAGACCCCGGAGCAAATGCCGGAGAGCGGGATCACTGGTGGTGAATGGCGCAAGGGCCCGGTATTCACCGGACCCTTGCTGATGTTGAGAATCGACTCAGAGCTTGGAGACCTGGTCGAAGCTGAGCTCGACGGGAACGTCGCGTTCGAAGATCGACAGCAGCACAGTGAGCTTCTGCGATTCCGGACGGATCTCCTGGATCGTTGCGGGGTGGCCTTCGAAGGAGCCCTCCTTGACGAGCACGGACTCGCCGACCTCGTACTCCACCTCGGTGATGGGGGCGGACTTCGCTGCCTGCTCAGCCTGCACACCTTCAGCGGCGGCGGCCTCGGCCTGGCGCTCTTCGAAGATCGGAGCGAGCATCGTGAAGACCTCGTCGATGGACAGAGGAGTCGGGTCGTAGGCGTTGCCCACGAATCCGGTCACGCCCGGGGTGTGGCGGACCGCGCCCCAGGACTCATCGGTGAGCTCCATGCGCACGAGCACGTAGCCCGGGATGCGCACTCGACGGACCTGCTTGCGCTGTCCGTTCTTGATCTCGACGACATCTTCCATCGGCACCTGGGATTCGAAGATGAACTCTTCGAGGTTGAGGCTGATGGAACGGTTCTCGAGGTTCTGCTTGACGCGGTTCTCGTAGCCTGCGTAGGAGTGGATGACGTACCAGTCACCCTCCTGCATGCGCAGTTCCGACTTGAACTCCTCGGCCGGGTCGACCTCGTCGTCGTTAGACTCCGAGTCGTCGGACTCCGGCTCATCGTCAGCGGAGGCGGTGTCTTCGGAATCGGCTGCGCCCTCTTCGTCCGCGTCGACCTCGTCTGAGGTCTCATCGGCCGAGGCTTCCTGAGCGGAAGCATCCTCGACCGGTACGTCGTCGGCGCTCACAGGGGAGGTTTCGTTGTCCACGTCTTCCACCACTGGTGCAACGCTCGACTCCTCTGGAGCAGCGTTCTGTGTCTCAGGGGTTTCCTGTTCAGGTGAACTGGTATCCGACACCGATCAATTCCTCGCTTCGCGTGTAGTGATTCCCATTTGGGAGAGATGGGTCTGCAACGTGTTTGAAATCCAAGTGATCACCGCTGGGGGCGATTCACCACAGTGGCCACAGCGGCGTTCCGCCGAAGACGAATCCGACGAGCTTGCCGAACACAAGGTCGAGGACCACCACGAAAAGCATCATGAAGAGGATGAAGCCCAGCACGACAAGGGTGTAATTGACCAGTTGCTTACGTGTCGGGGTGACGACCTTCTTCAGCTCCGCAATGACTTCGCGGAAGAACTGCAGAATTCGTCCGAAGAACCCGAGCTGCTTACGACTGGTGCCCTTGGGCGCATCTCCAGTCTTCTTTGCCGGTGTGTCGCTCACACGTCCTCACTCGGTCGGTTTCCATTGGGACAGCACAATTGTTCAAGTCCGTCGAGGACGGCATTTCGCCGATAAGACTCAAGCAGATATCAACTGCGCAGGGGTGACAGGACTCGAACCTGCAACCTACGGTTTTGGAGACCGTTGCGCTACCAATTGCGCCACACCCCTTCGATTCGACACCCTCGATTCCTGTCGCCCGAGTCGTGCCCAACCACGAGAAACGAGCATACCGCCTGCGACCGCCGTTAGTCGAACCGGCAGCCGAAGCCAGCCGGAATTCGACTTCCCTGCCTCTCATCCACCCCCGGTCGAGGGCTCCGTCTGCGGCGGCTGCGCGATGAGCGGCACAGGCCGAGGGAAGGTCTTCCAGGGATCGATCGTGACCGTCTTGTCCGGGCTGACCGTGACGATCTGGACGTCGATGGGTCGCTTGGTCCGATTGTCCACGCGCAGGATGCTCAGCTCGGCATCCATCTTCAGCGGCCCCGGGGTCAATGCATTCGCCAGGGCACCACCTGTCGTCGAACTCACATAGCGGACGCCGCTTCCCAGGGTCTCCGGTCCGACTCGTTTGTGCCAGTGGCCGCTGAGGCTGTATTTCGCGCAGCCGGAGCGCAGGGACGGCGCCCCGATTCGCGCATCGTGGATGAGCATGATGTCGAAGTCGCTCGCGCAGGCCTCGGTGCGCAGCTTCTGCGCATACTGATCAGCGGTGAGATCGGTTTCGAGCTGCGGCCCGGATCCGAACACGGTCCGCCGGGGGTCCGGTCCGCCGAAGAACGTCACCCCGCTCATCTCCGCGCTCGAGTCCTCGAGGACCTTCCAGCCCGCGCTCCTCGCATGATCTGTCGTCTCTCTGGAGTCGTGGTTGCCCTTGACGATCATCCGCGGCAGCTTCTCAGGCAGCTCGTCGTCGAGCACGTCGAGACAGTAGTTCTCCGCCGAGGTGCCCGTCATCGTCACGTCTCCCCCGTCGATGTAGGCATCGGCATCGCTCATCCGAGCCACCTCGCCCACCACCCGGGCCATTCCGATGTTGCAGTGCAGATCCGAACCGAACACGAACGTCGATACGTCAGCGTTCAGCGACTGGTCAGCCCCCATCGGAGGAGGCACCGTCCCCCGGTCCGACCAATTGCCCGTCAGCGGACGAGTGGTCCACTGTGTGCGCAGGTTGGCCAGCACCTGGTCGTAGAAGGCGTCATTGTCCTCGGCGAAGTCCTTGACCGCTGTGAACGCGGTATTGATGACCCCGCCGAGGCGGCCCGTGACCTGTGCGCCCGCCAGCGGGGTCCCGTCGAAGGCAGGATCGGCAACGAGAGGTTGGGGACGTGTGAGGACGGCTGTTCCCACACTCGCCAGAACGAGGACCGTGACCAGACCGATACCGATCAGCTCCTTGCCGACCAGGGCCCTCCCGATTCCGGCCAGCCGCACGGGCCCGAGGATGAAGGCCATCGCCACAGCCACACCGCTGAGGAGGCACACCGCAAGGGCCCACCGGGCCAGGATCTCCGCGGTCATGCCGTCAACGACCTCGTCGACCTGCGCCTGCGGGGCCGAGAACAGGGAGGCGTAGGAGGCGATGTCGCCGCCCAGCGCGTCGACTGTTCCTCCTCCGACGCCCTCGCCCGATTCAGAGGCGGGGTCGGACGAGTCTCCGTCGGATCGCCGTTCGGAGGCACCTGCGTGTGACTCGTCCTCATCTCCTCCGGAGACCGGGATCTGTCCGATGTCAACGGTGAGTCCGAGCCCCAGCGGCAGATACTCATCTGCCGGGACGAGCAGTTTGCCCAGCGGGCCGAAGTCGACGGTCAGCCGGGAGTCGGCCGTGATCTGGTAGCGGGCCTCGTGCGGACCGAAGCTGAGATCTGCGCGTGCGGAGAACAGCGCCCAGGGCAGGGTCACCACTGCGACCACTGCCATGAGGATAAGCAGGGCTGACGTTCTACGAGAGGCTGACACAGGCAACCATCCTAGGGAACAGAACCTACAGAGAGCAGGCGATGAATGTGGGCTCGGGCTCCAACACGATGCCGAACCTCTCATTGACCCCGTCGACGACTGCGCGTGCGAGTTCGAGCACATCGTCCGTCGCCGCCTGACCGCGGTTCGTCAGGGCCAGAGTGTGTTTGGTCGACAGGCTCGCCCGCCCCTGACCGACGCTGAAGCCCTTGGCGAATCCAGCGTGTTCGATCAGCCAGGCGGCCGAGGTCTTCGTCCGTCCTTCGACCGTCGCTCCGGTCAGCGGGTCAGTGACCGGGTAGCGGGGAGCCTCGGCCGGCAGCTCGTCAGGGTCAGCGACGATCGGGTTCGTGAAGAACGACCCGGCCGACCAGGTGTCGTGGTCGTCGATGTCGAGGACCATGCCCTTGGACCGGCGCAGGGAGATCACACTGGTGCGCACCAGCGAGGCCGGCACACTCTCTCCGATCTCGACGTCCAGCGCCGAAGCCAGCTGTGCATAGCGCACGGGCAGGGAGTCCGGGCTGCGCTGGAGGTCGAAGGTCACCGACAGCACCAGGAACTGGGCTGCGCCCGTTCTCTGCTGCGCTCGTTTGAGCGCCGAGGTGCGGTAGCCGAATTCGAGTTCGACGGCGCTGAGGTGGCGGACCTGGCCGGCGAGGCGATCGAAGACCTCGACCGAGGTGATGAGTTCGGCAACCTCTGTCCCGTAGGCACCCACGTTCTGGATCGGTGTCGCTCCCACGGAGCCGGGAATCCCGGACAGTGCCTCGAGGCCCGAGAGACCGCAGCCGAGGGTGAAGGCGACGAATTCGTCCCAGTTCTCCCCCGCCTCGGCGGTGACACGGGTTTCGGTCTCCGAGGTCTCGGTCATCGTCACGCCCTCGGTCGCGACCACGCACACATCGCCGTCGAAGCCGGCGTCGGAGATGAGCAGGTTCGACCCGCCCCCGATGAAGAGGACATCGGCATCGGGGCGTGCGGACAGGCTCAGGGGGTGTTCGCGGGAGAACTCGATGAGGGTGTCCCTGGTCTCCGCGATGCGCAGATTCGCCGCCGGACCGCCCAGGCCGAACGTCGTGAAGCCTGCCAGGTCCTTCGTCACCGCGAGACTCGGATCTGGGTGCGACTGAGCACATCCTGGTCCCCGGACTTCACCGTGACGTCGAGGCGGGCGGTGCCCACTGCCGCGTCCACGGCTCCGACGACGGCAGTCATCGACAGGGTGGCGGTCGGGGTCGCCGGTGTCCCGGATTCGGCGTCGGGGACGAGCACCGGCGCGGAGAATCGCGTCCGGTAGTCGACGATCGCACCCGGGTCACCGATCCACTCGACGACGGGGGCGACGACGACAGCCATTGAGAGCATGCCGTGGGCGATGACTCCCTCAAGACCCACCTCGGTGGCGAATCGTTCGGACCAGTGGATCGGGTTGTGATCGCCCGAGGCGCCGGCGTAGTCGACGAGCGAGGCCCGCGACAGTGGGATCTCGGCTTCGACGACGGTGTCTCCGATGGTCAGTTGGGAGAAGTCGGTGACGCTCATTCTCCGTCTCCTCTCACGACGATGGTCGAGGTCACGGTGACGATCGGCTGCTCGGCGGCGTCGGTGATCTCCGTGCGGGTGGTGATCATGGCGTTGCTGCCAGCCGCCCGCACGCCGTCGACGTGTGTGGTGGCGGCCAGGCTGTCGCCGGCGACGATGGGTCGGGTGATGCTGAATTGCTCCGAACCGTGAACGACCTTGGAGAAGTCGATGCCGGACTCCGGGTCGCTGATGTAGGCCGCTTCGGACTTCTGCGCGATGATCACGGCGAAGGTGGTCGGTGCCACGACATCGTGATACCCCAGGGCGGTCGCCGCCTCGGTCTCGAAGTGGTAGTCGGCCTTCGCGTTGGTGGCGAGCGCGAATTCCGCGACCGCCTCCCGCGACACCTCATAGGGGCGTGGCAGGGAATAGCTGGTTCCCTGCTTATCGGTATTCACCGGCATAGTGGCTCTCTTTCGAAAAGTCGTCGTGATCCCAGCCTAGCGGCCCGCCACCACGCGAGAGGAATTCACCGACCGGTGGGTTCGGACACGGATTTGACCCCGAATTCGCATTGGGTTCACCCAATTGGTCCACCATCGTCCTCAGCCCTCGAAAACTGGTATATGTTGTCCTCATCACGTTTGACGTTCGGTATTCGACCATCCTCCGAGACGACGAAGAAGGACGGCTCAAGTGATCGTGAGCAGCAACGCCAGAAGTCTTCACAAGGAGTAATGCGATGACGAACAGCCCTGCAGACGCAAGCACGTCGAAGCCTGCCGCGAAGAAGCGTGTGGTCAAGGACGCGGTCGCGGTTCCGAGCACTGGCCGAGCGGTGAACTCGGCCGAGGGTCCTGCTCCCGATGCAACCGCGGGTGCGCCACCGGCGGCACCGGCCCCAACCCCCGCCTCGGCGACTGATCCGGCAGATGTGGAGGTGCATGTCGGCACCGATGCCGCCTATGCGGGCGAGGAGGCCGAGCGGGTCCAGATCCGACGGCCCCTGCGCAACATCTCCGAGGTCCGACACTTCTTCCGCACCAACATCACCCCCATCTATTTCATCGGGGCGACACCGTTCAATCTCCTCGGCCTCGACCGGTGGGTTCGCAACTTCTCCTACATCACGTACTACGACGGCTGGGACGGCGGGCATCCCCGCGTCTTCTCGCCCCGGTACAAGCCGTTCGTCGAATTCGACAGCGGCGAGGCGATCAACAACTGGCTGCTCCTCAACGCCGAGGTGCGCGCCCATATGACGAGCAATGTGCCCCATGGCGAGCGGCCCAAGGTCGCCATGGTCTTCTTCGATGAGGAGACCGAGCGCATCTGCCGTGAGCTGGGCTATGACCTCATCCTGCCCTCGGCGGATCTGCGCAATCAGCTCGATTCGAAGATCGAGACGACGAAGCTCGGCAATGAGGCCGGCGCGTTCTCCGTGCCCAATGTGCTCACCACGGCGGACACGTATGCGCAGCTCAACAGTGAGGCGGAGAGGGAGAACCTGGGCACCGACCTCGTCGTCCAGACCCCCTACGGTGATTCCGGAAAGACGACGTTCTTCATCGCCGCCGAGGCCGACTGGAACCAACACAAGCACGACATCATCGGCGAGCAGCTCAAGATCATGAAGCGCATCAACAACACACCCGTGGCGGTGGAGGCCGTGATCACCAGCAGCGGAGTCGTCGTCGGCCCGTTCCTCACAGAATTGGCGGGCTTCGCGGAACTGACTCCCTACAAGGGCGGCTGGTGCGGCAATGAGATGACCCCCGATGTACTCACGGCCGACCAGCGCACACGGGCCAGGGAACTGGTGCGGCGCATGGGTGAAGGTCTGCGCAAGCGCGGCTACCGCGGCTTCTTCGAGGTCGATGTGCTCGTCGATCTCGACACCGACGATGTCTGGCTCGGCGAGCTCAATCCGCGCATCTCCGGCGCCTCGGCGATCACCAATGTCACAGCCGGCGCCTATGCCGACGTCCCGCTGTTCCTGTTTCATCTGCTCGAATACCTCGACGTCGAATTCGACCTCGACGTCGATGAGATCAATGAGCGCTGGGAAGAGCTCTCCGGGGCTGATGAGTGGAGCCAGATGGTCATCAAGGAGACCGCTGACATCACCGAGTACATCACCCACTCACCGTTGACCGGTCAGTACTACCTCGACCAGTACGGGACTCTGACCTACAAGCGCGCCGCTCTTGACTGGCATCCTCTGCAGAACGGCAATGAGGTCTTCTTCCTCCGCATCTACGGGGCAGGAGAATACCGGTGGAAGGGTGCCGATCTCGGTGTGCTGGTGACGAAGAATCCGCTCCAGACGAAGGCCGGGGGCCCGAATGCGCTGAGCATCAGGGCCAAGCACTTCATCGATTCGGTCCGTGCGATGTATGCCGGTGTGCCCGTCGCCGCGGAGGACCCCTCCCCCGCATTGGGTGGCCCGGGTGCGAAGGGAGACTGACACCTGCGGTGGTAATCTCGTCACGGACTGCACGAAACGACTGCGAAGAGGTGGAGAGTGACTGAGACGTCACCGGATCAGACCGTGCCCGTCGAGCCTGTCATCGACAAGGACAACTGGCAGGATGCCGACAATGTCCGCTGGTCGTTCCAGCACGTCGATCAGGTGTTGCCCACGACTCCGATCTCGCGCGGGACCGGGCCTGTGGCCGAACTGCCCGTGGCTCTGCAGGACCTGGGCGAGGTCGAGGTGCCCAAGACCGAGTTCTCGGAGGCTCGCAGCGTGCGCAGCGTCATCGAGACCAGCGACACGGATGCTTGGATGGTCATGCACAACGGCACGGTGCTCACCGAGGAGTATTTCTCCACGATGGGCCCTGAGACCGAACACCTCCTGATGTCGGTGAGCAAATCACTCGTCGGCACGGTGGCCGGGGTGCTCGTCGGCGCAGGAGACCTCGATCCGAACCGGCGCATCACCGAATACGTTCCCGAACTCGCCTCCTCCGGGTACGCCGGAGCCACTATTCGCCACATTCTCGACATGCGCTCGGGAATCAAGTTCTCCGAGAACTATCTCGACCCGCAGTCCGAGGTCAGACAGATCGAGGAGGCCATCGGCTGGTCGGAGTCGAAGCCCGAGGGACAGCCGACGGGAATGTATGAGTTCCTGACCACGCTCGAGGCGAAGTCCGAGCACGGTGGTGTCTATCAATACCGTTCGTGTGAGACCGATGTGCTCGGCTGGGTATGCGAGAAGATCGCAGGCGAGAGCATGCAGACACTCATGTCACGCGTACTGTGGTCGCGGATCGGAGCCGAACACGATGCGCTCATCGCCACCGACCAGTACGGCGTGGGCATGTTCGACGGCGGCATCAACACCACTCTGCGCGATCTGGCCCGCTTCGGTTACCTCTATTCGAACCGTGGGATCTCACTCACTGGCGAGCAGGTGGTGCCGACCTCGTGGATCGGCGACACGCTCACCGGCGATGCTGACATCCGGCAGGCCTTCGCCGACGGCCCGGACGACAATCGGATGCCCGGTGGTATGTATCACAACCAGTTCTGGTTCCCCTTCCCGGACTCGCATGCCTTCTTGGCCCTGGGCATCCACGGTCAGATGATCTACATGAATCCGGGAGCCAACTTCGTCGGCGTCAAGCTCTCCAGCTGGGGTCTGCCGCAGGATGCGCGCAAACTGTTCCCGACGATCCGCGCCTTCGACGCCCTGGCCAAAACGGTCAGTGCCCCAGTCGTCGACTGAGCAGACTGGCCTAGAGCCGAATCCGCACACTGCGGAACGGTGAGAACCACAGCCCGACCGCCGTGAGCGCGAAGATCACGGCGGCGACGATGAGTGTGAGTTCTGCGCTTGTCGCTGCCGCGAGGACTCCGGCGAGCGGAGACACTATGACGATCACGGCGCGGTTCATCGACCGCATCGTCGTGTTCGTCCGGGCTTGGAAGGCATCAGGAGTGATCGACTGTCTGTAGGCCATCTCGTGCGAGTTGCTCAGTCCGATGGCGAATCCGTGCAGGAAGACTCCGGCGAAGAGGATGAGCATGCGCGGCTGCCATCCATCGAGCGGTGACGCCAGGAGCAGGACAAGGGCGCCCGCGGCCGAGCACACGTGGGCGAGGATGACCGCACGCCCGTTGCCCAACCGCTCCCCCACTTGTGGTGACGACAACGCGCCGATGATTCCGCCGAGTCCACCGCCTGCCATGACGATGCCGAGCCAGAAGACGTCGATCCCGATGTCGTTGAGGAAATAGTCCACGCTCACCGCGGCGAGGATCGCCTGGGCAGCGAACCACACATGTGTCCACACCGCGAGGTCGCGCAAGCTCGGTGTCGAATACACCCATTTCAGCCCCGCCCCGATCTCCCTGCGCAGGTTCGGTTTCGCCGATTCGTCTGGCCCTGGCCGCTTCGGTTCCTCAATCCGGATGAGGGCGACGACAATTGCTGAGAACACGAAGGTGCCGACATTGACGAGCATGGCGAATGGGGCGGCGATGACCGCCAGCAGTCCGCCTCCGATGGCCGGGCCGGCCGTTTCCGCCACCGCATTCGTCCCGTCGATTCGGGCGTGGGCCGACTGCAGGCCGCGGGGCGGAATGAGGCGGGGCACGAATGCCTGCGAGGCACTGTCGTTGACCAGGGTCGCCGTTCCCAGTAACGCTGCGATCAGCAGCAGTGCGCCCAATTTCAGCAGATCCACAGACCACAGCACCGGAATCGCGCACAGCAGCAGAGCCCGGACGAGATCGCTTGCGATCATCACCGGCCGGCGTCGGACTCGGTCGATGAGTGCGCCCAGCACGAGCCCGAAGAACAGGTAAGGAAGCCACCTCGCGGCGTTCATCCACCCCAGGCCCACGGTTCCCGCGTGCAGGTACTCGACCACGATGACCTGTAGGGTCAGGAGGGTGATCCAGCTGCCGAAATTCGAGACGGTTTCGCCCGCCCAGAACCAGCGAAAGGCTCGGGGCAGCTGCGCACTCATGACTTCAGGCTAGCAAGGCATCGTCTCTCCGGGTCACAGCGCCAGGTGAGCGATTTCGGGTGCTTCCTCGCCCAGGATCGCTCTGGCCATTCCGTCGCCGATGAGCGGACCCATCGTCAGCCCGCCCGCACCGAATCCGGAGGCCAGCCACAGACCGCTGGCACCGGGGACGGCTCCGGCATAGGGCAGTCCGCCGGGGCGTGTGGACATGGGCCTGACTCCGACCCTCGTCTCCAGGACGGTTGCCTCGGCCAGCCCGGGAGCGATCCGCAGCGCATCGTCGAGCACCTGCCTCTGCCCGGCCGCCGTCGCCCGGACGTCGAATCCGACGCCGTCCTCACGAGTGGCGCCGATGACGACCCTGCCTCCGTCGAACGGCGTGATGTAGTGGTGGTCGAGCGGATGCACGGTCGGCCATGGTGAGGTGTTGGTCCGGTGCAGGCCCAGGTGGACCACCTGTCCGCGCTGCGCGGTGATCGTCACGGTGTGGCCGAGCCGCTCGAGGATCTCTGAGCTGCGCGCCCCACCTGCGACGACGATGGCATCGAAGTCCTCCACCGCCGAGGTGGTCGCCACCGTCCACGTGCCAGCGCCGTTGGTGGAACCGTCGTTGGTGGAGCTGCCGTTGGTGGAACCGGGACGTCCGGCGGTGACGATTCGCGCCGAATCGTTCACAAGTCGGGCGCCGTATGTCTTCGCGCCTGTCAGGATGGCGTCGCGCAGGGTGCGCCCGTCGACCCTGCCGCCTCCGCTGATGAAGAGCCCCGTCATGTTCGGACCGATCGGCGGGAACACCTCCGCCAGATTCGCGGAGTCCATGTCATGGACCTCGCCGGCCACCGGCCCGGCGGCCGCGGCACGCTCGCGGATGAGTCGGGCCGCCTCGGCGAGCATGTCCGGATCGTGGTTGACCACGAGTGCACCCGACCTGCGGTACCCCAGGTCGGGGATGCCGAGGTCACTCA
Organism: Brevibacterium picturae; assembly: GCF_900105045.1. GTDB lineage: Bacteria > Actinomycetota > Actinomycetes > Actinomycetales > Brevibacteriaceae > Brevibacterium > Brevibacterium picturae. The sequence goes on from NZ_LT629739.1 coordinate 662,462, forward strand.
GGCGGTTGAGGAAATCCGGGTAGAAGTTGCCGCCGGCCGCATAGGTCTCATAGTAGGGTCCAGTGCTCGTCGAGACCCAGGGGGCGATGATCCCGGCGCTGGCGGCGGTCGCCTGACCAGCCTTGGCGTCGTCGAAGACGGTGACGCTGACATCGCGTGAGGCCAGACCGAAGGCGACCGATGCACCTGCGATTCCGCTGCCGATGACGGCAACCCGGGCTGATGTGTCGGTCACGGCAGTGCGTCTCCTCTGACGATTCCAATCGTTGTTGTACTCCCCCGAGCCTACGCTCCGCAACCGGCACCATGACCCACCCGCAGGACTTCGACCTACCCGCGGCACTACGACCTACAGTTAGTGCTGCTTCATCCGCCGCCCCTCACACACAACCGATCATCACGCGCGCGGCCCCATGAGCCTCTATTCCTACACCTGCAACGGTAGGAACAGAGACTCACGGGCCGCTCAGTGCTCGCAGAGCGCGCGGCAGGGGCGCGGCGCTTGGCGTGAGGCTCAAGGCGCGAGGCTCAGGTGCTGACTCGGCTCAGGTGCCAGAGTGGGATTCGCTCCTCACCTGATCGCGGGCCTCGGCCAGCATTCCCTCGCGGGTAGCGATCTTCACACGCTCACGCCCCTCAGCCTCGCCAAGAGCCTTCTCCGCTACCTCCAGTCGGTGGTAGCCCTCCCAGTCTGCGAAGTCGACTCCCTTGGCCTCGAGGAGTTCGACGATCGAGTCTTCGTCGGGGAACAGCGGCTCGGTGAGTACGCCGGCGGCGCGGTCATCGAGGATGTGCCCGATCGTCTCGAGGGCATCGCCCTTCGTGTGCCCGATGAGTCCGACCGGCCCGCGCTTGATCCACCCAGTCGTGTACACACCCTGGACGACATCGGCTTCAGCCGCAGAAGCCTGCTGTTCTGCGTCGACGACCCGACCCTCGTGATTCGGGATCACACGCTTGGCCTCGTCGAAGGGCAGCTGCGGCAGAGGTGTGCCGGCATAGCCGACGGCGCGATAGACGGCTGTGACGTCCCAGTCGATGAACTCGCCCGTGCCTGTGACTCCCCCGGTGCCGTCGAGCTCCTGGCGTTCCGTGCGCAGCCCCGTCACTGCATCCTCGCCGAGGATGGCGACCGGAGAATGGAGGAAGTGCAGGTGCAGACGACGCTTGGCTCCGACCGGCTCACGCATCGTGAAGTCGGTCAGTGTCTTCGCGACCTGCTTGGTCTGGTTGCTCGCCTCGATCGCGGCCAGCGATCCCTCATCGAACTCGAAGTCCTCGGGATAGACGATGACATCGACGTCCTTGACCTGGCCAAGCTCGCGCAGCTCCAAAGGCGTGAACTTCGCCTGCGCAGGACCGCGCCGACCGAACACGTGAACGTCCGTGACCTGCGAAGACTTCAGGCCCTCGTACACATGATCTGGGATCTCCGTCGTATGCATGTCATCGGCCTGCTTCGCCAGCACCCGAGCCACGTCGAGAGCCACATTTCCGTTGCCGATGACCGCAACCTTCTCGGCATCCAGCGGCCATGTCTGTCCCACATCAGGATGCGAGTCGTACCAGTTGACGAAGTCCGCAGCACCATAGGAACCCGGCAGATCCACACCAGGAAGACTCAACGAAGCATCGATGAAGCAGCCGGTGGAGAAGATCACCGCATCATAGCGATCCGTCAGCTCGCCCAAGGCGATGTCGGCACCGTACTCGACGTTCGAGAACAGGCGGATGTCACCACGGTCGAGGACCTTGATCAGGGCATTGATGATGCCCTTGATGCGTGGGTGGTCAGGGGCGACTCCGTAGCGGACCAGTCCGAACGGGGTCGGCAGACGGTCGAAGAGGTCGATGCTGATCTCGAAGTCACGATCGGCTTTGGTCAGAAGGTCGGCAGCGTAGATGCCTGCGGGTCCGGCGCCGATAATGGCCACGCGGAAGGGATTCGTCGTCATGGTTCTCCTCTGGTCTTCCTCAGGCGAGTCAGTCGTCAGTGTTCTGGGGCGGCAGTGCCGCGATGAGGGGGTGGTCGGAGTCGATGACGCCGTGCGCGGCCGCTCCTCCCGGGGATCCGATGGTGTCGAAGAAGTCGACGTTCGCCGAGTAGTACGCCTCCCACTCCTCCGGGACGTCATCCTCGTAGAAGATGGCCTCGACGGGGCACACGGGTTCGCAGGCGCCGCAGTCGACGCACTCGTCGGGATGGATGTAGAGGGAACGAGCACCTTCGTAGATGCAGTCGACCGGGCATTCGTCGATGCAGGCACGGTCTTTCAAGTCCACGCAGGGCTGGGCGATTATGTAGGTCATGGGTTCCTCGTGAGTTCTGGCTCGGATGCTTCCGCCTGTGCGAAGGCACCGATGGCGTAGGGGCTGCGGGTCACGACATCGCCGGCGACGACGATGGCCGGCGAGCGCACACCTCGGCGGGCAGCTTGAGACGCGATCGTGTTCAGCGTCCCGATCGTCACCCGCTGGTTCTCGCCGAACCCGTCCTCGATGATGGCGACGGGGCAGTCGCTTCCGCGGGCACCTCGGGCCAGGATCATCGCCGAGTGGGCCAGTGTGCCGATGCCCATGAGCACGACGACCGTGTGGTCACGTCCTCCCCCGAGCTCGGACAGCTGATCATGCCCGGTGATGACCGTGTAGGCGGTGGCCAGGCCCCGATGTGTCAGTGGTATCCCGGCGACTGCGGGAACCGAGTTCGCACTCGTCACACCGGGCACGACCTGGACTTCAACGCCGGCGGCGATGCAATGGGCAACCTCCTCACCACCGCGTCCGAAGACGAACGGGTCTCCTCCCTTGAGGCGGACCACCCGTCTGCCCAGCTGAGCCTGTTCGACGAGTATCTCGTTGATCCGGGCCTGCGGCACCGGGTGGTGGCCCGGGTGTTTGCCGACGTCGATGATCTGCGCCGCGAGTGCTTCGCCCCGTTCGACCTCGAGCTGGTCGATGACCGTGCGGGCGCCGAGGCGGTCGGCGACGATGACCTCGGCCGATTCCAAGGCACGCAGCCCCTTGACGGTGAGCAGTCCCAAATCGCCGGGGCCTGCCCCGATGAGGAGGACGCTGCCGGGGGCTTGGCGGGTGAAGAGACTCATCCCAGGCCTTCTTCCGCAGGGGTGTGGATGCCCGCGGCCACGGTTGCTCCGGTCTGCGGGTCGATGATGAGGAAGCCGCCGGAGCGACCGTGCTCGCCGAAGTCCGCCACCGGCAGTGCGGTGGCCAGCTTCACCTCGGCGATGCCGATGTCATTGCCGGCGAGCACCTCGGCGGGTTCGGACGCCGAGGTCGCGAAGTTCCGCCTCGACTCGATCGTCACGATGGCCTTGACCGTCGAAGTCCCGGCTTTGACGAGCACTCGGTCACCCGAACGCAGACCCTCGGCCGTGAACGGGAAGACCTCGGCGCGCACGATCTTCCGCGGCTGGGGCAGGGTGCCGGCCGCAGCCAGGACGGTGCCGCGTGCGGTGTCGATGTCATCCGCCAGTCGCAGCGCCACCGACAGCGGTGCACCCGCCGACTCCAGGGGCCCATCGGCTGTGTCGATGCCGATGACCGTCGTCGTCACCCCGGCGGGATGAACATCGATCTCATCGCCGAGGTGGACCCGCCCTGAGGTGACCTGCCCGGTCACCGCCCGGTAGTCCCGGAACTGTTCTGGGTCGAGTCCCGGTGCCAGGCCGCCCTGGGGCCGAAGGACGGACTGCACATCGAGGCGGAAGGGTTCGAGATCGGCGGTGTCCTCCTCCTTGCTGGGGAGGGTTTCGAGCAGTTCGAGCAGGGACGGTCCCGAATACCAGGGAGTGTTCTCCGAGGCGGCTGCCACGTTGTCCCCTGCCAGTGCCGAGACAGGAATGAGGTGGGCGGTGTCGAGCCCGATCTCTTCGGCCAGTTCCTTGACCTCGGCCTCGACCTTGGCATAGGCGACATGATCGTAGCCGAGGAGGTCGATCTTGTTGATCGCCACGATCACGTGCGCGATGCCGAGACGCTGGACGACTGTGAGGTGACGCCGGGTCTGCTCGGTCGCTCCGGTTCGCGCGTCGATGAGGACGACCACGGCGTCGGCGGTCGTGGCCCCGGTGACCATGTTGCGGGTGTACTGGACGTGGCCGGGGCAGTCGGCGAGGATGAACGATCTTCTGTCGGTCGCGAAGTATCGGTAGGCGACGTCGATCGTGATGCCCTGTTCACGCTCGGCCCGCAGACCGTCGGTGAGCAGAGCGAAGTCGAACTCGCCGCCGACGAATCCGCGTTCGGCACTGGTGCGGGTCACGGCTTCGAGCTGGTCGGCCAGGATGGCCTTCGCGTCGTGGAGCAGGCGGCCCACGAGGGTCGATTTGCCGTCATCGACGGAACCGGCGGTGGCGAAGCGCAGCAAGGTCGTCGTCTGCGTCGCGGCGGTGGTGTCGGGTGTCGTCGTCATCAGAAGTATCCGTCCTTCTTTCGGTCTTCCATCGCCGCTGCCGAGATTCGGTCGTCGGCGCGGGTCGCTCCGCGTTCTGTCACAGTGGTCACGGCCACCTCGGCGAGGACGGAGGCGATGTCGCTCGCGTCCGATTCCACGGCGCCGGTGCAGCTCATATCGCCGACGGTGCGGTAGCGCACCGACTTGCGGACGACGTCTTCGCCGGCGCGTGGGGTCGAGAACTCGCCCGTGGACCACCACATGCCGTCTCGGTTGAAGACCTCGCGCTCGTGGGCGTAGTAGAGGTGCGGCAGGGCGATGTTCTCGCGTTCGATGTAGCTCCACACATCGAGTTCGGTAAAGTTCGAGATCGGAAACACGCGGACGTGTTCGCCGACCGAATGCCGACCGTTGTAGATGTTCCACAGTTCGGGCCGCTGATTGCTCGGATCCCACTGTCCGAACTCATCGCGCAGGGACAGGATGCGTTCCTTGGCCCGAGCCTTGTCCTCATCCCTGCGGGCTCCGCCGAACACGGCGTCATAGCCACCGGCCGCGATCGCGTCGATGAGCGGCTGGGTCTGCAGGGTGTTGCGGGTGCCGTCGGCGCGTTCGCGCAGGCGGCCGTCATCGATGTAGTCCTGGACCTTGGCCACGGACAGCTCGATGCCGTAGCGAGCCGCGGTCTCATCACGGAACTGCAGGATCTCGGGGAAGTTGTGGCCGGTGTCGACGTGGAGCAGCCCGAAAGGGATCTTGGCCGGCCAGAAGGCCTTGGCCGCCAGGTGGAGGACCGTCACGGAGTCCTTGCCGCCGGAGAACAGCAGCACGGGCTTCTCGAATTCGGCCGCGACCTCGCGGATGATGTGGATCGCCTCGGATTCGAGGACGTCGAGGGTGGACAGTGGTTCGTTGATGGACAGGGGTGCGTGATCGATACTCATACGTGGAGCCCGCATTCTGTTTTGTTGGTGCCCGCCCAACGACCGGCTCGAGGGTCCTCGCCCTCGGCCACGGGGCGGGTGCAGGGCTGGCAGCCGATGGACGGGTAGCCCTGCGACAGCAGTGGATTGACCGGCACGTCGAAAGCGCCGGAGTAGTCGAGGAGGTCATCGAATGACCATGCTGCGACGGGGTTGATCTTGACCAGCCCGTTCTTCTCATCGAAGGTCACCAGCGGTGTGTTCGCCCGAGTCGGTGCTTCGTCACGGCGGACCCCGGTGAACCAGAGTTCGTAGCCGGCCAAGGACTTCTGCAGGGGTGCGACCTTGCGGCGGGCACAGCACAGACCGGGATCGCGGTTGAACAGCTCGACTCCGAATTCGGCATCCTGCTGCGCCACGGTCTGCTCCGGGAGGACGTCGACGATGTTGACGTCGACCTTCCGGGCCACCTCGTCGCGGGTGGTGTAAGTCTCCGGGAAGTGATAACCGGTGTCGAGGAAGAGCACGTCGACGCCGGGCAGGTACTGGGCGACGTAATGCGGCAGAGCCGCATCGGCCATCGAGCAGGCCACGGCGCAGGCGGAGGTGTCGAAGTTCCTCGACACCCAACGGATGACATCGGCCGGGTTGGCCTCGGCCACGCCGTTGCCGGGATCACCGGCGAGTTCTTTCGCTCCCGCCTCGGCGAGGGCCTTGAGTTCATCGACGCTGCGACGCTGGCGGGTGGGCGTGGGCAATGGTTCTGCGGTGCGCGTTTCCGTGGTGCTCATACCAGTTCCTCTTCCTCGACGCGGAGCGCCCATTGGGAGAAGGTCTCGGCATCGGAGCGTCCGTCGAGGAAGCGGCGAACCATCTTCTCGACGTACTCCTCAAGACCGTCGACGGTGACCTTGAGTCCACGCACGGTGCGCCCCAGACCGGCTTCGTCACGGTCCTTCGAGGCCAGACCTCCGCCGACGTGAACCTGGAAACCGGGGACCTGCTCGCCTTCGTCGGTGGTCACGATCTGGCCCTTGAGTCCGATATCGGCCGTCTGGATGCGGGCGCAGGAGTTCGGGCAGCCATTGAGATGGAGGCTGATCGGGTGAGGCAGGTCGATATCGGCGAGACGCTCTTCGAGCTTGGTGACGGCGTCGATGGCTGTCTGCTTCGTCTCGACGATCGCGAGTTTGCAGTATTCGATGCCCGTGCACGCCATGACCGAACGCCGGAAGAGATCTTTGCGGCTGGACATGCCCAGGCCATCGAGGCGGGCGACGACATCATCGAGATCGGCCTCGTCGACGTCGAGTATGAGGATCTTCTGCATCGGGGTCAGCCGGATACGGTCGACCCCGTACTCTTCGATCAGATCAGCGATCTGGTGGAACAGAGTGCCCGAGGCGCGACCTGCGACCAGGCTGGTGCCGATGAAGTATTTTCCGTCCTTCTGCCGGTGGACGCCCACATGGTCTCCGGCGACCATCGGCTTCGGCGGAGGCGGGCCGTCCGCGAGTCGGTAGCCGAGGTACTCGGTTTCGAGGACGTCGCGCAGCTTCTCAGGCCCCCAGTCGGCAAGCAGGAATTTCATGCGTGCTTTGTTGCGCAGACGACGATAGCCGTAGTCGCGGAAGATCTCTGTGACGCCGAGCCAGACATCGACGACCTGGTCGGGGGCGACCCAGGCGCCGAGGCGTTCGGCGAACCGGGGGACGACGGACAGGGCCCCGCCGACCCACAGGTCGTAGCCGATGCCGTGTTCGGGGTGCTCGACGGCGACGAAGGAGCAGTCGTTGATCTCGTGGACGACGTCCTGGCTGGGGTGGCCGGTGATCGCGGTCTTGTACTTCCGCGGCAGGTTCGACAGGCTCGGGTCGCCGATGTAGCGACGGGTGATCTCCTCGATCGCGGGAGTGGGGTCGATGAGCTCATCGGCGGCGATCCCGGCAACCGGCGAGCCGAGGAAACCGCGCGGAACATCTCCGCAGGCCTCGGTCGTCTGCATGCCCACGGCCTCCAGGCGGCGCCAGATCTCGGGCACGTTCTCGATCTCGACCCAGTGCAGCTGGATGTTCTGGCGGTCGGTGAGGTCCGCACTGCCACGAGCGAAGTCTTCGGCGATCTGGGCGATCGTGCGCAGCTGCTCGAGGTTGAGCGCGCCGCCGTCGGTGCGGATGCGCATCATGAAGTATTCGTCCTCGAGCTCGTGGGGTTCGAGCTTGGCGGTGCGGCCGCCGTCGATGCCGGGCTTGCGCTGTGTATACAGCCCCCACCAGCGGAAACGCCCATGCAGGTCGTCCGGGTCGATCGAGGCGAAGCCGCCCTTCGAATACACCTCTTCGATCCGGGTGCGAACGTTGAGGCCATTGTCCTCGGCCTTGTCGATCTCGTTTTTGTTCAACGGTTCCTGGCCGTCGACCTTCCATTGGCCATTGGGCTTCTTCGGCCTGGCGGACTTCGCGGAGGCCCGCGAATTCGGGCCTTTCTTGATTTCATCTACCTGTGCGGACACGATCGTCTCCAAACGCTGCGGTGAACCTTTGGTGAGTCACGCTACAAGAAAGAAAGATTGCTCAACAAATCGTCTCACTCAGCGGCGTCATTTCATGACACAGTCCGTCACAATTCGCACTGCGACGATCCGAGCCGACAAGGACGGTGCCGAGTCAGAGAGCTGAGATGATGCGGTCGCGAACGATGTCGACCAACAATGACGGGGTTTTCGCACTCTTGTAGAGCAGCGGCGGGGCGAGGGCATCAGGCGAATCTGCAACGATCGTCTCGGTCAGATCCTGGAAGAATCCCGGCGCCAGGAGATAGCTTGAGAGCACTGCTCGAACCCCGGCCCGGCGCTTCTGCTCAACAATATCTCGGAGTCGGTCTCCGCCGCCGGCATGGAAGCCCACGGAGACGGGCCGCGAGAGCTCTTCGGCCAGAGATGCGGCCATGTCCTGACAGGCCGCGTTCGCCCTGTCATCACTCGACCCGGCGGCCGCGAGCACCACGTGGTCACTCTCGTCGAGGCGAGGAAGGCGTTCGGCCAGGATCCGTGCCAGGCGCGGGTCCGGACCCAGAGTCGCGGCCAGGCGAATATCGGCCCCCACTCCACCGCCCGCCTCACGGATGGCCTCGACCAGGTCGACGTGGACGTGATAGCCGGGTGAGAGCAGGAGCGGCACGAGGATGACCGGTCTCTCGCGCACAAGGGCAGAGAGCACCTCGGCGACGTCGGGGTGCTGCACATCCACGTGACCGAGCATGACCTCGTCGGCCAGCCCGCGGGCGCGCAGATCCTCGGTGACAGCTTGGGCGAGCGCCTCGATGACCGCACTCCCCTCTGCCGACGACGTACCGTGGGAGATGAGGCCGATCGCAGGCTGCGGCATTCAGATCACCTCCAGCGGCGTCGGCGCAGTCGGTGCGGGGAAGGCCGAGTCGATGTCGGCGAAATCCCGGCTCGTGAGATCGAGTTCAGCGGCTTCGGCATTCGCGCGCACATGCTCGGGTGTGGATGCCTTCGGAATCGCGATGACGTCACCGGACCGGATCGCCCAGGCCAACAGGATCTGGGCTGTGGTGGCCTCGTGACGGTCGGCCACCTCGGCGAGGGTGGGATCGTCGAGCAGTCGCCCCTGCTCGACGGGCGAATACGCCATCGTCGTGATGTGCGGCCGACTGCTGCGATGATTGGGGAGGAGGTCGAATTCCGGGCCGCGCCGGGAAGGATTGAGCAGGATCTGGTTGACCAGGGGCGCGGAGGACAGCGCCCCGATCTCTGCCGGGTCGAAGTTGCTCACGCCCCAGGCTCCGATGAGTCCCCGGTCGCGAAGTCGGTCGAAGGCGGCAATCGTGTCATCGACAGGATGCGCACCCGGCCAATGCAGAAGGTAGAGGTCGATGCGCTCGGTGCCGAGGACGGCCAGCGACCGTTCGCAGGCTTCGATGGTTCCGGACTCCGAGGCGTTCGTGGGCAGCACCTTGTCGACGAGGAAGACCTCATCACGCACCGACGCGATCGCCTCCCCCACGAGGCTCTCGGAGCGCCCGGATCCGTACATCTCGGCGGTGTCGACGAGAGTCATGCCCAGCTCGATGCCCTCTCGCAATGAGGCGATCTCGGTCTTTCGCCGCTCGGGTTCATCGCCGATGTGCCAGGTGCCCTGGCCCAGGAGCGGAAGAGTTGTGCCATCGGCCAGCGTCGTCGTGGGGATCATCCGGTCATCGTAGTCGAGGCGCGGCCGCTGCTGAACCCGCGGCGTCATGTGGCTGGATCGACACATGTGTCTCCGGATGTGAACAGCCGGAGTCCTTTGTCGGGGGAGATGTGATGGCAGAATCGACTGTGCACGAACGACGCCCGTGATCACCATGTGATCCGCCACAGGGCACCACCGACCTTCTACGAGGAGTATGACGATGAACCCGATGCCCCAGGCAGCCTTCTCGCCCCGCACGATCACCGCCGCGGCGGGTGTCGCCCTCGCTCTGGCCCTCACCGGCTGCGGCGGCCAGGGAACGGACGACCCACCGGAGAAGACCGACGAGGCCGCCCAAACAGAGGAGTCCGGCGATTCCGGGGGCATGCAGGGCACGGCCGCGCCGAGCGAGTCCGCGGGTGCGCCGGCGGCCGACCCGAGCGAGTCGGCTGAGTCCGAACCCAGCGAGTCCAAGCCAGAGGATCCCCACGCCGATGCTGCGAAGGCCACATCATGGGCCAGCGACAGCGGGATCAAAGTCGGCAAAGAAGGCGACGGGGTCATCCCCAAGGAATCCCTTGTGGCTGACCTCGACGATCTCTTCACGAACAAGTTCGATATGAAGGTCAAGAAGGTCAAATGCCGTGACGATATGAAGGTCATCGATTGGTGGGGGCTGACAAGCTGCGAGGTCCACACGAAGGAGAAGACCTACTTCGGGTCGATGACACTCGTCGATCACAAGGACAATATGATCAAGTACGAGGTCAAGTTCCCCGGAATCGACAAGAGCGAAGTCGACTTCTAGAGGCTGTCCCACCAGTTCAGGACTCGCAGAGCCTGAAAGGTCACCCACTTCGATGGCTGACCGCTCGGTGCATCGACGTGGAACCACACGTCACCGTCGAGCCTGTGCCCCTGGAGCCAGGTTCCGTCCGCCTGACGCTGGGATCTGATGTTCTCCATCACCTCGGCCATCCGCGGGTCCGCTCGAGTTCCATCGGCCGCGGCCGCCGCTCGGAAGTAGTCGGCGGCCGCCAGCACGTGGTAGTACGCTCGCCGAGGATGGGCGAGGCTGAATACGCGAGAGTAGAATGGCTGCCCGGTCGAGCGGCGCCGAAACAGATCGCGCTCGAGCAGGTATTCCTCTCCCCCGGCACGAGCCTCAGCGACCCGAGCAGCATCACCGGTGCACAGCTGATAGTCGAGAAGCCCGATCAGGGTGTTCAGCGTTGAGTGGAACGACGAGACGAATGAACCCTCGACGCATTCGCAGTTCCATCCCCCGTCGTCGAGCTGGTGCTTGAGGAACCAGTCCACGATCGCGTCGACGTCGGCTCCCAACCACAGTCCGTTCGACAGAGTCATCGCATTGATGCAGCAGTCGACCTCTCCGCCCCAGTAGGGCAGATCTTCGTACTCCCAACGCACTGTGGAGAGCTTCTCGGCCGTTCCCTCCGGCACCGAGGCGTCGACTCCCCATTCGCGCAGTTGGTTGAGCGCCCATGTCGTGGCCGTCCACGGCTGCGGGCGCTCATCGTCGAAGCTGAAGTCTGCTGGGAAGTAGGCCCCACCGGCCCATTGCCCGTCGGGATCCTGATGGCGCAGCAGTGAGCCGCCGAAGCCTTCGCCGCTGACCCGATTTCGGGTCTCCCGCCAGGAGTCGGCGCCGAGGAGGTCACGTTCGACCTGCCAGCGCAGAGCAGGGTCGGAGTCCAGGAGCCAGTTGCCGAGACGAGTGTCGATCATCGTTGATTCCCCAGTTGGGCAAGAGTTTGCACCGAGTCTATATCCGATTCATCTTCCCGCATCTGTTGCGGCTCGAACGCATGTAACCTTGCTTTTAATGAAGCAGACGAGAACGCCCAGACAGCGCAACTTACGAGAATCCATCATCGTGATGGTCCTCGTCCTGTGCGTCCATGTCTGCTTCAAACTGCTCGGCTGGGGTTCACAGGACCTGTCATGGTCGCAGGTCATCCTGGTCGCACCCGTATCCGCTGCCATCTACTGGGCGCTGAGCAGTTCATTTCGGAAGTTCGTCGAGGAGGACGTGGCTCCGAGGCCGACACCCCGAAACCGCCGAAGTCAGCCGTAAGTCGTGAATCGCAAAGAACCCCCACCCGATGGATGGAGGCTCTTCGGAAGTGAGTAGCGGGAGGGGGACTCGATCCCCCGACCTCACGATTATGAGTCGTGCGCTCTAACCAGCTGAGCTACCCCGCCCCAGCGCCGCATTTTAAGCGGCACGAGAGCCCCGAAAGGGATTCGAACCCTTGACCTTCTCCTTACCATGGAGATGCTCTACCGACTGAGCTATCGGGGCAACAGGTAAGAATTTACACGGGTTCGCGCAACGAGGGCAAATCGGGGTTCAGTGACGTCTCTCACAGCTCGTCGACGTTCACTTCACCGGGTCGAATCGACCTGCCAGGAACCCCTGTAGACGACCGGGCTGGTTGGTGATGATGCCATCAACCTCGGCGTCGAGGAGCTCGCGCCATTCGTCCATGGAATCGGCCGTCCAGACGAAGACGCCCAGGTCGTTGTCACGAATCTCAGTGACGATGGATCTGCGCATGGAGAAGCCCTTGAACGAGGGATTGATCGCGACCGCGCCCAGCGCCCGCGCGACCTCGATGTCCTCCGGGCGTGGGACCATGCGCAGAAGGAACCGTGAGACCATCGGCAACATGTCTCTGCAGGCAGCCAGCGTCTCGGTGTTGAATGACTGCACGACCATCCTGTCAGCGGTGCCCGTTCCCACGACGAGCTCGGAGATCTGAGCCACCGCACCGGAGGACCACTCCCCCTTGAGCTCGAGCAGGAGTTCACCGCCTCGGTGCTGGATGTCTCGCATCACAGCCGCCAGCGTGGGAATCCGCACACCGGTGAATCCCGGCCCCATCCAGGATCCCGCGTCGACGAAGGAGAGCTCTTCGGCCGTCAGATTGACCACCGGGCCCTTCCTGTTCGTGGTCCGATCGAGGTCCGGGTCATGGAGGATGATCGGAACCCCATCGGCACTCGTCGAGGTGTCGACTTCGATGAAGTCGACGTCGAGAGCACGGGCGGCGTCCACCGCGGCGAGGCTGTTCTCCGGCGCCACAGCGGAATAGCCGCGGTGAGCAATCACCAAGGGGCGCTTCGACGAACCGGGCCGCTCGGGGATGCCTCGTTCGTGCAGGAACTGCAGAAAACTCATACGCCCAGACTATGCCCTGCCTCGGCCCTCGCCTCAATCCGAACGCATTCCGTCTCCGCGCTGAGCACCGCACACGGAACAGTGATCCTTGCCCTGAAGTCTCTTCAATATCTTGAATGCTGAGAAAGGCATAAGCACGATCTGAAAACAGGCAATAACGTATTCTCTGTGAGGCACCTCATATCGTCGCCGTCGAGGGTATGACTGACGACCTCACCCACAGTGCACACCACCGTTGAAAGGATCGCTATGGAAGGCATCTATGCTGCCGCGATCGTGCTCGGCTTCATCGCCCTCGGCGAATTGGTCTCGATCTGGTCCAAGGCCCGGATCCCCAGCCTGCTCGTGGCGATGCTCAGCATCTTCATCTTCGCGAAGATCGGCATCGTCCCGGACACCATCATCGATGACTCGATGCTCGCCCAGGTCTATACCATCCTCGTCGCACCGCTGCTCTTCCACATGGGTACGCTCATTCCGCTGCGGGTGATGCTCAAGCAGTGGCGCTCGGTCGTCATCGCGCTGGCCGGAATGGCTGTCGCCGTCGGACTCATCTTCCTCATCATCGCACCCATCTTCGGGTTCGAGGCATCGGTCGCAGGTGCAGGACCCCTGGCCGGCGGCATCGTCGCCACCAGCCTCACGACCGAGGGTCTGACCGCCAGCGGGGCGGCCTCGGCGATCATCGTCCTCCCGGCTCTCGTGCTCATGCTGCAGTCCCTGCCGTCGATGCCGCTGACGAACTACCTGCTCCGCCGCTACGCGAGAAAGCTGCGCGACAGCGGCGAACTCCACGAACTCGCCGCGGCCCACCACGCAGAGGAAGAGAACGCCGCGACGAAGAAGAAGCTGGTGACCCTGCCGGCCTTCCTCGTCGACAATCAACTGTTCATGCTCTTCCTCATCCTCGTCGGCGGTTCGATCGCGACGCTGCTGGCCGTCCCGACACACATCCCGTCCTCGATCCTCGCCCTCATCCTCGGCATCGCCGCCACTGCGATCGGCCTGTCCCCGGACAAGGCGATGGAACGGTCGAACTCCTTCGGCATCGCCATGTCCGGCGTGATCGCGATCGTCATGGCCCCGCTGGTCACGGCCTCGGTCCAGGACGTCATCAACGCGTTCCTGCCCACCATCTCGATTCTCATCATCGGCATCATCGGCATCCTCGGCGGTGGTTACATCGCCACGAAGCTGCTGCGGTGGAAGGCTCCACTGGGCATGTCTGTGGCCCTGACCGCGATGTACGGATTCCCCGCCGACTACCTGCTGACCAATGAGGTCGCTCGCTCCCTCGCCCGCGATGACGATGAGAAGGAAGCTCTCCTCAACGTCATGCTGCCGCCGATGCTCGTCGGCGGCTTCACCTCGGTCAGCTCCGGCTCGGTCATCATCGCCAGCGTCCTGGTCGGAATTCTGTGAGCACGCTCCTGAGCGAAGCGAGTGCCCTCCTGCCGCAGCTGCAGGACCTGCGCCGCCGACTGCACGCCCGCCCCGAGATCGGCCTCGACCTCCCGCACACGCAGGCCGAGGTTCTCAGTGCACTCGAGGGCCTCGACCTGGAGGTGAGCACGGGAGCCGGGACCACCTCGGTGGTGGCGGTCCTCCGGGGCACACATCCGGACAGATCTGCAGATGCTCCTGCCGTCCTCCTGCGCGGGGACATGGACGCCCTGCCCATCGAAGAACTCACCGACGAGCCGTTCAAGTCGACGAACGGGAACATGCATGCCTGTGGCCACGACCTGCACACCGCTGGTCTCGTCGGTGCCGCAAAGCTGCTGCACGCGCATCGGGAGTCACTCGCCGGTGATGTCGTCTTCATGTTCCAGCCCGGCGAGGAGGGCTGGAACGGGGCCTCGGTGATGATCGACGAAGACGTGCTCGACGCGGCAGGCTCCCGGGCGATCGCCGCCTTCGGCGCTCACGTCCATATGGGAGACCGGGGCATCGTGTCGACGAAGCCCGGGACTCTGCAGGCAGGTTCCAACGTCCTCCGCATCACCCTCCACGGACGCGGGGGCCACGGGTCCCAGCCGCAGTCGGCAGTCGACCCGGTCCCGGCCCTGGCCGAACTCGTCACCGCCCTGCAGAACATGATCAGCCGTCGTATCAACGCCTTCGACCCGATTGCCTTGTCTGTGACACAGCTGAAGGCAGGTGAAGCGGTCAACGTCATCCCCGCCTCGGCGAGCCTCGGTGCCACCGTGCGCACGCTGTCACAGGAGTCATTGGACATCGTGCGCACCCAATCGACGCAGCTGGCCAGGGGCATCGCCGAAGCCCACGGGTGCACCGCCGAGGTGGACTTCGAGGTGCAGTATCCCGTGACGGTCAACGACGAGACCGAGACTGCATGGACCATTGACCAGGTCGGCGGTCTGCTGGGCGAGGACCGGGTGGTGGTCGCGGACCAGCCGATCATGCCCAGCGAGGATTTCTCCTTCGTCCTGCAGGAGGTTCCGGGCACCTACATGATGCTCGGCGCCAAACGCACGGACGTGCCCGAGGAGAAACAGGGCGACAACCACTCCCCCTTCGTCATATTCGATGACACCGTGCTGGGAGATCAGGCCGCGCTGCTGGCGCACCTGGCCCTCGAACGGCTGCGCGCAGAGGTCTAGCTCCGCTTCCTCTGCCACCACCGCCGAGGCGGTCTACCCGGACCTTCCGTCGGGGCCGTGGACGGGTTCGTCGTTTCGCGACGAGCGATCCGACGCTCGCGCCAGGCGGCGACCTCGTCCTCGATCTTCCGCGGCGGGGTGAAAACGGGCGGGCCCTCACGCAGGTCCATGACCGCGTCGCGGACTCGACTGTTGAACCCGGCAAGATAGTCGCGGACCTCGGTCTCCTTCGAGAATGCATCGAGGGTGTCCTCGAGGATAGCGTTCTCCTTGCGCAGCTGAAACGCGGCGGGAGCGACGCCGCTGATGCCCTCACCATCCATCTTCGCTTTGATCCACCAGTCGGGATCCTCGGAGTTGTGGAGACCGGTCAGGGGTTTGCCCAGGCCGGGGAGATCATCGAAGTCGCCGCGTCTGATGGCGGCTTCGAGTGCGGATTCGACGATCGCATTGCGATCCTCGAGTGAGTTCATGCGGCGAGGAGCGTCTTCCTCATTCATCGGGGTGCCTCCGTTGCACTGTCCTGCGCACTTTTCTACACGCTGGCGCGGATCCGCGCAATGGAGGTGAATGTGAAGAAGCCCTGTGATCAGGTGATGATCACAGGGCTTCTCCCGTCTGCGTGGCAGATGAAGGATTCGAACCTTCGAAGGCAATGCCGGCTGATTTACAGTCAGCTCCCTTTGGCCGCTCGGGCAATCTGCCGCAGTGTGCGCTCGATGAGCACGTGAAAATACTACAAGCACCCACCCGGTTTCACCAACTCGATAGACCCAGGTCACAATTGCGGGACTCGACTAGACTCTGTGACCAGATAGTCGTCCGTCCTCTCACCACAAAAGGAGCATTCATGGCCAGCGAATCCTCATTCGACGTCGTCAGCAAGGTCGACCGGCAGGAAGCCGACAACGCACTCAATCAGGCGGCCAAGGAGATCAACTCCCGCTACGACTTCCGCGGCACCGACGCCTCGATCGCCTGGACCGGAGAGGCCATCCAGATGAAGGCCGTCAGCGAGGACCGCGTCAAGGCGATCCTCGACGTATTCCAGTCCAAACTGGTCAAGCGCGGCATCTCCCTGAAGTCGCTCGAGGACGGCGAGCCCTACCCTTCGGGCAAAGAGCACCGCATCGATGCCACCCTCAAGGAAGGCATCGACAAGGATAACGCGAAGAAGATCTCAAAGTTCATCCGCGACGAGGGCCCCAAGGGCGTCAAGTCCCAGATCCAGGGCGACGAGCTGCGCGTGAGCTCGAAGAAGCGCGATGACCTCCAGGAAGTCATCGCGCTGCTCAAGGGCAAGGATCTCGAGCTCGACCTGCAGTTCATCAACTACCGCTGAGTCACCGCTGCGACTCGAACCGAGCCTCACGCCGGCGCTCGGGCCGAGGCGAGGCAGGCCCTGGCCCATCGGGCTCACCGCGTGTACGTCGACCACATCGCTCTCTGCGAGAAGTCGGCGATGCGCAGCAGTTCATCACGCCCGACACCGCGGTTCGATTGAGCGGACACGCCCTGCCAGATCGTCTGCACGAAACCGGTGACGACCTCGGCGTCGGTTCCGCCCAGGATCTCGCCCTCATCGATCGCTCGGCGGATCCGGGCCCGGAGAAGGCGCTCGTTGCGTATCAGCATGGCCAATATGTCCCCGCGCGCCTTCCGCGTCGCGGGGCCCTCGGCCATCACTGCGCTGGTAATGAGACAACCGGGATGCGAGTCGGCGGGCTGAGTGATTTCGATGATCGATTCTCTCAGCAGCACATCGATGGCAATTCTGATGGACTGCGCCGCCAGCGCCTTCTCACAGATGATCGTGTACCGCCGGGCGTAGAAAGAAACAGCCTCCTCGAACAGCCCCGCCTTGCTGCCGAAGGCCGAATACAGACTCGATGTCGAGACGCCGATCGCCGAGGTCAGATCTCTGGTCGAGGTTCCGCTGTAGCCGCGACGCCAGAACAGTCGTGCGGCCGCGAGCACGGCCGCGTCCCGATCGAATTCGGGAGGTCGCCCACGGGTGTTCACGTCCATTCTCCGATTATAGATCAGCTGCTCCACAATGAGATCTGGAGCAGACGATCCACAATATGCCCCGGGCCCGTTCAGGCCAGCGCCACCGGGATGTAGTAGAGACCCTTCGAGTCCTCTTCGACGGTGGCGCGCAGGCGGTCATCAACACTGACGAAGTCGTTGACCTTGATCGTGCCCTTGGAATCACTGAGCTTGCGAACGGCAAAGGCAGGAATGAGACCCTGACGCCCGTGCCCGTCGACGGCCAGAGCGTACTTCGGACCTGTGGCCCTCACCTTGACCTCGATGGTGTCATCGGTGCCGGTGAGCACATCGGTGTCCAGATCGGGATTCGTCAGGGCAGAGAGCTCGACTGCGAGGGTATCGGCCATATCATCGACCGTTGCGAGCATGTTGGCCATGGCGCGGGCGAACTCACCATGCAGCTCACTGGGCTTCATCGCCGCCCCCGGTTTGTACATGTCTTCATGGGTCAGCTCACCCCAGGCGTCCTGGAGTCTGGTCTTGACCTGGATCTCCGCGAAGACCGGGTCACCCTGATCGGAGGGAATCTGCAGTGTCACGTGGCAGGCCCGGTAACCGCTGGGCTTGGGCGGATCGACGTAGTTCTTCTGCTCGATGAGGACGAAGGCACCGAGCTGCTGCGGATCCCTGAGAGAGTCAAACATCATCGTCTGATCGCGCGGCGATTTGCACAGCACCTTGACTCCGACGATGTCGCGGATGTGATCCTCCACGTCGCGAGGAGTCGAAATCCGCAGCTCCGGATCGTCGGCCGACTTCTCGACGAGCTTCGCCAAGGTGCGGGCCGGGTCCTTGATGCGATGCCCATCGACGTCCAGGCGGGAGATATCCTTGTCCTTGAGAAGCCCCTTCTGCTGCTCCTTGAGCCAGTGCTTGATCCGCACGGCGGCGGATTCCCAGGCGTCGCGCCGTTGCGCATAAGCCTGCGAGACCACTTCTCTCATTGCCGAATCCGGGCTCACCGTACCTCCTCTGCCGCAGGGCTCATCACTGCACCCATCAAACCACGAGCGCGCCACCGATGCGGTGACGCGCTCGCAGATTTCAGCGTTGAGTTGAGGTCAGTGACCCGATGCGGGCTGGCCGACCGCTTCCGCCTGGAGGTGACTGCGGGCCTCGGCGAGCATCCCCTCGCGCGTCGCGATCTTCACACGCTCACGCCCTTCGGCTTCACCCAGAGCCTTCTCGGCTGTCTCGACGCGGTGGTAGCCCTCCCAATCGACGTAGTCGACACCCTTGGACTCGAACAGCTCAACGATCGCACTGTCATCCGGATATACCGGATCGGTCAGCACACCAGCGGCCCGGTCATCGAGGATGTGACCAATCGTCTCCAGGGCATCACCCTTGGTATGACCGATCAGACCGACAGGGCCGCGCTTGATCCAGCCAGTCGCATACACACCCTGGACCACATCAGCCTCGGCGGAGGCCTTCTGATCGTCTGCGTCGACGACCCGACCCTCGTGGTTCGGAATGACTCCTCTGCCCGAGTCGAACGGCAGCTGCGGCAACGCAGTGCCTGCATAGCCGATGGCCCGATACACGGCGCCGATGTCCCAATCATGGAAAGTACCGGTACCGACAACGCCACCAGAACCATCGAGTTCCATCCGTTCCGTGCGCAGCCCCGTGACCTTCTCCTCGCCGAGGATGGCGACCGGAGAATGGAGGAAGTGCAGGTGCAGACGACGCTTGGCTCCGACCGGCTCACGCATCGTGAAGTCGGTCAGTGTCTTCGCGACCTGCTTGGTCTGGTTGTTCGATTCGATCGCTTCCAACGACCCATCATCGAACTCATAGTCTTCGGGATAGACGATGATGTCGACGTCCTTGACATGGCCAAGTTCACGCAGCTCAAGAGGGGTGAACTTCGCCTGAGCAGGACCGCGCCGGCCGAAGACGTGTACGTCCGTGACCTTCGAGTCCTTCAACCCCTCGTAGACGTGATCGGGAATCTCAGTGGTGTGCATGTCATCGGCCTGCTTCGCCAGCACCCGAGCCACGTCGAGAGCCACATTTCCATTGCCGATGACGGCGACCTGCTCAGCATCCAGCGGCCATGTCTGTCCCACATCAGGATGCGAGTCGTACCAGTTGACGAAGTCCGCAGCACCATAGGAACCCGGCAGATCCACACCAGGAAGACTCAACGAAGCATCGATGAAGCAGCCGGTGGAGAAGATCACCGCATCATAACGGTCCGTCAGCTCCTCCAGATTGATATCAACGCCGTATTCTACATTGGAGAACAGGCGGATGTCTCCCCGATCGAGGACCTTGATCAAAGCGTTGATGATGCCCTTGATCCGCGGATGATCCGGAGCCACCCCGTAGCGGACCAACCCGAACGGAGTCGGCAGACGCTCGAAGAGATCAATGCTGATCTCGAAGTCACGCTCGGCCTTGGTCAGCAGATCGGCCGCATAGATCCCGGCAGGACCGGCACCCACTATGGCCACACGGAAGGGACGCGTCATTCTCACACCTCTCTAGTAAGTCATCTCCAATTGTATCGGCAATGAAGGACCTCCTAACAAACACGTGACGAAACTCGCATTCCCATCCCATCTGTCAGACCGGGGCGGAATCCGGCCGCGACATCATTAGACTCTGCATGTGAGCCCAGATCCGAGCCCAGACGAGAACGCCATCCGCAGATCCGGACTGGTCAACGGCCTCTCCGCCTACCTGCTGTGGGGTCTCATCCCGCTCCTGTTCGCGGCCGCCGCACCGACCGGAGCCCTCGAACTCGTGTCACATCGCGTCATCTGGTCACTGCTCTTCTGTGCCGTCCTCCTGATCTTCACCGGCGGCTTCCAACGCACGTGGCAGGTCGTCCGGTCCGGTCGCACATTCTGGCTGCTGGCCTTGGCCGCTATCCTCATCGCCATCAATTGGACGGCGTTCGTCTATGGGGTCGAGACTGGCCACCTCGTCGAGGTGTCACTGGGCTATTACCTCAACCCCCTGATCTCCATCGGCCTGGGTGTCATCTTCCTCGGTGAGAAGCTGCGCCCCCTGCAGTGGACTGCCGCCGGGTTCGGACTGATCGCCGTCATCATCGTCGGCGTCGGCCTCGGCCGCATGCCGTATCTCTCGTTCACGGTGGCCCTGTCCTTCGGACTCTACGGACTGGTGAAGAACAAGGTGGGCAATCGGGTCGGCGCCCTGGAGGGAATGACCGTCGAGTCCGCCGTGCTGGCCGTACCCAGCGCCATCTTCCTTCTCATCCTCGGAGCTCAGGGGCTGTCCACATTCACCGGATTCGGGGCCAGCCACGTCATCATCATCCTTGTCACCGGTCCGGCAACCGCGATTCCTCTGATCCTCTTCAGCGCGGCGGCCAGAAGGATCCCCTTGTCCTGGGTGGGCATGCTGCAGTACATCACTCCGACGATGCAGTTCATCACCGGCGTCTTCATTCTCGGAGAGATGATGTCGACAACCCGCTGGGTCGGCTTCTTCGTCATCTGGATCGCGGTGCTCCTTCTCTGCATCGACCTCGTCCGCCACAGTCGCCGCAAGCTGTAGCCGCTCCAGCTGCGCAAGCTGTAGCCGCCGGACCAGAACTCCTCACATGATCTCTTGACACGACTCTTGGTTCCATGGTTAGTTGGTTCAGTAACTAACCAACACACATGGAGCTGATGTGATCGACGAAGCCAAGCCACTGTTCGCACAGATCGCCGAGCAGGTCGAAGACTCGATCATCAACGGCACCCTGCCGGAGATGTCCCGAGCACCATCGACGAACGAGCTCTCAAGCTTCTACTCGATCAACCCCGCGACTGCGGCCAAGGGAGTCAACCAGCTCGTGGCCAAAGGTGTCCTCGAGAAACGACGCGGCATCGGAATGTTCGTGAAGGAAGGAGCCCGAACATTGCTCATCAACGAATACAGGACCGCCTTCTCCGACAACTTCATCGCACCACTCCTCTCCGAAGCGAACAGGCTCGGACTCGAGCGCGATGATGTCATCACACTCATTGCCGAACGCTCCCAGGAGATCGGCACCTCCCACACCCTCGACCCGACCGCTACGAAGGGATGAAAGATGACCTCCGTCATCGACGTACGCGATCTCACGAAGACGTACAAGCAGACCGCCGCTCTCGACCACGTCAGTCTCTCGATCGAAGAGGGCTCGATCCACGGCCTCCTCGGTCGCAACGGCGCAGGAAAGACCACACTGATGTCGATCCTCACCGCACAGAACTTCGCCACCAGCGGAGTTGTCGAAGTATTCGGCGAGCAGCCTTATGAAAACGCCCGGGTGCTCAATCGAATGTGCTTCGTCAGGGAGAGCCAGAAGTATCCCGACGATGCCAACGCCAAGCACGCCCTGTCCACAGCCCCGCTGTTCTTCCCACGATGGAATCAGGATCTCGCCGATCAGCTCATCAGCGACTTCCGCCTGCCGATGAAGACCCCTATCAAGAAGCTCTCACGCGGACAGCAGTCGGCCATCGGAGTCATCATCGGTCTGGCTTCGCGAGCTGAGATCACGTTCTTCGATGAGCCCTATCTCGGCTTCGACGCCGTCGCTCGGCAGATGTTCTACGACCATCTCATCGCCGATTACGCCGAACATCCGCGGACGATCATCCTGTCGAGCCATCTCATCAACGAGGTGGCCGACCTCATCGAGAATGTCATCGTCATCGACCAGGGTCGGATCATCATGGACGAGTCCACTGAGACAGCGCGAACACGTGCAGTCAACGTCGTCGGCGATGCCGACGCCATCGAACGCCTCGTGGCCGACCGCGAGGTCATTCACAGCGAATCCCTCGGCCGCGTGACATCGACAACGATCCTCGGTCAGCTGACTGACGCCGACCGTGAGTTCATTTCCGCAGCAAACCTCGACCTCACACCGGTCTCCCTTCAGCAACTCATCGTGCGCGCCACGCAGGAGGGCACGTCACTCAATGACACCGCAGTCAGGAGTCTGCAATCATGACCACCGCAGCCGAAACCTTCAGTCCTCAGCCCACCGGCCATTCGAGGAGTCGAACCCTCGGCGTCGTCAAGCTCCAATTCATGAACACCCAGACCTTCGTTTGGGTACCGGTCCTCGTTCTCGGCGGTGCCTGGCTGGCCACCCTGCTGATCTATTGGATCATCTCCGCCTCCGGGGTCGAGGGGCCGATGTTCAGCGGCGGGTCGCAGGCACCTCTGTGGTACTTCGCGGTGGTCGGTGCGCAGGCGATGAATCTGACTTACTACTTCTCTCAGGCGATGAGTCTCACGCGCCGCGAGTTCTACCTCGGTTCGCTGGCCGCTGCGGCGATCAGCGCCCTGGGAATCTCAACGGTCTTCGTACTCCTCGGGCTGTTAGAACGGGCCACCGATGGCTATGGCATCAACGGATACTTCGCCTATCTTCCTTGGATATGGGCCGAGGGCCCGTTCGCCGCGGGCCTGACCTACTTCGTCCTGACCATGCTCACATTCATCCTCGGCTTCTGGTTCGCCATCGTGAACAAACGTTTCGGGCCCCTCATCCTCACCACGGTGCTGATCTCCATTGCACTCCTCCTGCTCGGGGGTGCCGCGCTGGTGAGCCTCAACAGTGCCTGGTCGGACGTGTGGATGTGGTTCGTCGAGACCCAGAGCCTGGGACTCACGCTCTGGGCACTCGGAGTCTGCGCGGTCTTGTCCATCGGTTCGTACCTCACCCTGCGCCGGCTGACCTCCTGAACAGGAGCCTCAGCTGGCGAGCATGAGGACGACCCCGGAGAGTACCCCACCGATCGCCACGGCACTGCCCATCGCCGAGGTGGTGCGCCAGCCGAGTGACTTTCCGACCATGACCATGGACGGAATGCTCAGAGCCGGAAGCGCAATCAGCAGAGCTCCGGTGACGCCCGCACCCACTCCGACGCCGAGCAGCGCGATGATGATGGGGATCTCCCCGCCGGTGGGGATCACCAGGAGCGTGGCCACAACAGCGGCGATGAGCACCGCGATGGCACCCACCTGAGCTTCGAGCCCGTAGACACCCGACAACCAGGGACTGATGAGCCCGATGACGAAGACCAGGGCGAGGTGCTCGGGGACGAGGATGAGAGTGAATTTCGACAGCGACCGCAGGTAGCGCACGGGAAGCGCCGAAACCGTGATCGGTTCGGAGCTCGGCTCGGCGGCCACCTCGGCGCGGCCCTTGATCCAACGGCCGATGAGCGCGCTGGCCCCGACGGCGATGAGGACGCCCACGACCAGGCGGGTCAGTGCGTACTGCCAGGGCAGAACGAGCCCGAGGAAAATTAGAACAGCAGGGTTGAGGAGCGGATTGCCGACCCAGTAGGCCAAGGCGGCACTTCGCATGACGCCGGAACTGCGCAGGCCGGCAGCCACCGGAGCCGCGCAGCAGGTGCACATCATGGACGGCAGCGACAACGTCGCACCGACGAGCGACTGACTGGTGTGGGTCCGCCGATTCATCACTCGCAGCAACCAGTCGCGCGGCACCAAAGCATCGATGGCGGCAGCCACCACCAGCGCCACGAGCAGGGCCTTCCACACGGCGGTGAAGTACACGAGGGTGAAGTCCCAGGCTCCTGCCAGGGAGAACGTGTCCCCCGCCGCTTCGAAGAGCGGGCTGCCGTCCCAGACCGAGGTCTGGCTCAGCGTCCAGGCTTTGCCCCAATAGGGCATCCACTTCGACCAGCTCAGCCCCACCACAAGGAAGAGCACGAGGACGCCGAGTCCGACCCAGTCGACCGGAGTCAGACGTCGCCGGTCACCAGCATCGATCGACTGCGCCTGCACCGTATCCGAGATGGTCAGGCGCTGCGCGAGACCACGGAATCGGCGAACGTGAACAACGACTCCTTGACCAGGCCCTCGGGCAGCGGTGCCAGCGCTGCCTTCGCATCGTCGGCCCAGCGGACCGCCTCGGCGCGGGCGCGAGCCGTCACCGGGTGGGCAGCCAACGCTGCGCGAGCGGTCTCGAGTGAGTCATCGGAGCTCAGGTCGCCATCCAGCAGCTCAACCACCTCGGCGGCGACGACGTCACCGTCGGCTGCGGCCGCGCGGGCGTAGAGCACCGGAAGGGTGGGGACGCGTTCGCGCAGGTCGGTGCCCGGAGTCTTGCCCGACACCGACGAGGTGGTCGTCAGGTCGATGATGTCATCGGCGAGTTGGAAGGCAATGCCGACGCGTTCGCCGAAGATCCGCACGGGTTCCGCCAGGGCCTGATCCGCTTGTGAGAACATGACCCCGAACTGCGCCGAGGTGGCGATGAGGGATCCGGTCTTGTCCGCGAGCACCTGAATGTAGTGCTCGACCGCATCCGTGTCCTCCGGCGGGCCGGCGAATTCGTTGAGTTGACCGAGGACGAGACGTTCGAAGGTTTCGGCCTGGACCCGCACAGCCTCTGGACCCAGCTTCGCGGTGACGCCCGAAGCCTTTGAGAACAGGAGATCGCCGGTGAGGATGGCCACGGAATTGCCCCACACCTCGTGCGCGGCAGGTGCACCACGGCGCACGGGAGCATCGTCCATCACATCGTCGTGGTACAGGGAGGCCAGGTGGATGAGCTCCACGGCGACGGCCGCGTCGATGATCTCATCACGATCAGCCTCGCCGAGGCGTGCCGTGAGAAGCAGCAGATTGGGACGGGCACGTTTTCCACCGGCTGCGAGGAGATGCTTGGACGTGGTGTCCGGCAGTTTCCGTGTCTGCTCGGTCACCTCATAGAGCCTGCGCTCGACGGATTCCAACTGAGTAGAGATATCCGCCGCAAGCTGGGCATCGGCACCGATAAAAGTCGCCGGAGAGGCTAGGTGGCTCATGTCCTCGTCATTCATCGTAGTCAGTGTTGTAGTCGCTGGTGAGCTCAGGCATTGCTGGTAGCCGGCACGATTCGGGTGAGAGCTGCAATCACCCGGTCGATGAGATCGGCCTCAGAGACCTTCGGGTCGCGGTAGAGGTTCGCCAACAATTTCACGACGAATTCCATCACAACCTCAACACCCATACCGTACTTGATTCCGAACTGCATGAGTGCAGGGTGGCCGATAATGGCGGAGAAAACGCGTCCCAGGGTGAAGTAGCCGCCCAGGGAATCACCCACCAGCGCCGGGTATTCCTGCAGTTTCTCCCGCATCACGCGCTGCGGGTAGCGGGAATAGGTGGAGATCACTTCGGCGGCCAGGCGAGCGGATTCGAGGGCATAGTCGATGCCCTCCCCGTTGAAGGGATTGACCATCCCACCCGAATCGCCGACAAGGAGGAGTCCCTTGTGGAAATGCGGGGTGCGGTTGAAGGCCATCGGCAGCGCCGCGGATTTGATCGGACCCAAGGAGGTCGACTCGTCGATGCCCCATTCGTATCCCATGTCCGCAATCCACTGCCCCATCATCGCCCGGAAGTCCACGGAACCGAACTGTGGTGAGGAGTCCAGCAGGCCGGCTCCGATGTTGATCGTGCCGTCGCCTAAGGGGAAGAGCCAGCCGTACCCGGGCAGCACCTCGGACTCGCCCGCCGAATTGCGCGAGCGCATCTCGACCCAGCTCTCGATGTAGTCATCGGCATGCCTCGGCGAGGAATGATAGGCCCGCACAGCCACACCCATGGGGCGATCGTCGCGCTTTTCCAACCCCATGGCCACGGCCAGGCGTGAGGAGACGCCGTCGGCGGCAATGACGATCGGAGCCGTGAAATGGGCCTCGGGCCCGACCCTGCGGCCGCGATGGTCGGTGCCGGAGGCGTGGACACCTTGGATCCAGCCGTCCTCACCGATGTCCGGGGACATGGCCTTGACCTGCTCGAACAGCCTGGCACCGCTGCGCTGAGCGTGGCGGGCGAAGGCCTCGTCCATCGTCATCCGCGGCTTCGTCAGCCCATAGTTCGGGGTGCCGTCGATGTCGGGCCAATCGAGCTCCAAACGGTGCCCGCCGCCGATGAGGCGCAGTCCTCTGTTCCTATGCCACCCCTCGGATTCGGGGGTGTCCATGCCCAGAAAGCCGACCTCTTTGACCGCGCGGGGTGTCAGGGCATCGCCACAGATCTTGTCCCGCGGGAACCCGGACTTCTCCAGAATGATGACCTCGTGGCCGGCCTGGGCGAGGTAGGCACCGATGGCCGATCCGGCCGGGCCTGCCCCGACGACGATGACCTCGGCGTCGAAGTTATTCACGGCTTAAGAGCGTGATGAACGGCGACGATTCCGCCGGTGAGGTTGCGATGTTTGACCTGGTCGAAGCCGGCGTCGAGGATCTGATGGGCGAACTCGTCCTGGTCAGGCCAGGCACGGATCGATTCGGCCAGGTAGACGTAGGCCTCGGGGTTCGAGGACACGGCCTTCGCCACGGCGGGCAGGGCCCGCATCAGGTACTCCTTGTAGACGAGGCTGAAGGGGTCGAACGTCGGCGTCGAGAACTCGCAGATGATGAGGCGGCCACCGGGCTTGAGCACGCGCAGCATCTCCGACAGCGCTGCATCCACGTCATTGACGTTGCGGATGCCGAAGGAGATGGTGACGACGTCGAAGCTGTCATCAGAGAACGGCAGGTCCATCGCATCGGCGTAGATGAAGTCGATCTTGGGGTGCCGGCGACGGCCCTCGGCGAGCATTCCCTGTGAGATGTCACCGGCGACAACCTCGGCGCCGTGATGCGTGAACGTCATCGATGACGTTCCCGTTCCGGCCGCGAGATCGAGGACGCGTTCGCCGGGTCCGGCAGCCACCGAGTACGCAACCGTCCGGCGCCAGGTGCGCGCCAGACCGAAGGTGAGCACATCGTTGGTGAGGTCGTAGCGGGAGGCGACATCATCGAACATCGACGCGACGTCGTCGGGCTGCTTGTCCAGCTGTGCACGGTTCATGGTTCCATTCTCTCAACACCTGCACCCGGGGGCGAATCTGCGAACCCGTTTCCGCGCTCGCCGTGGTGTGGAACTGGCCACAGTCAGCGCTCGACGGTGCATTCCGGCGCGTCGGCGGCCCTGATTTCTCGACTAGAGTGGGGCTGAAATGACTACGACCTTCGATACCTCTGACATCCGCACCGCGCCCCCGCGCCTGCACGTGCGCTCTCGCTTCGTCGACGACGTCGAACCGGGGCCGGGATTCCCCTTCGAATCCGGCCTGCCCACGACCGTCGAACAGACGCTGGAGCTCCTGCCCACCTCGGCGTTCTCCTGCTGGGTCCGCGACACCTCGGGCCTCATCGGCTTCGGCCGCACCCTGCGCATTCGCGCCCGCGGCCGTGATCGCTTCACCGAGCTCTCCGAGGCATGGAAGGCCATCACAGACGCTGCGAACATCGAGGACGAGGTCGATCTGCTCGGCTCGGGGCTGATGTGCTTCGCCACCGTTGCATACTCGGGCGAATCCGAGGTCGACTCCCTCATCCACGTCCCCGAGTTCGTGCTCGGTCGCCGAGGCGGTCGCGTCTGGATGACATCCATCATCGCCGAGGGCGCTGCTCCGGTCCCTCCCGTGCTGAAGTCCGAGCCCCTGCGCCGCGTCACCTCGGCGACGTCCTCGGCCGGTGACCTCGACAGCGCTTCCTGGGCGGACCTGGTCGACAAGGTCTCGCGCATGCTCACGCCTGTCGGCGACTCCGCCGAGGTCGACGCCTTCACCGACGATTCCACGTTGCGCAAGATCGTGTTGGCCCGCGATGAGCTGGTCACCACGGACGATGACATCGATGTGCGGTCCGTGCTGGGTGCACTCAACCGCAGC
Organism: Brevibacterium picturae; assembly: GCF_900105045.1. Classification (GTDB taxonomy): domain Bacteria; phylum Actinomycetota; class Actinomycetes; order Actinomycetales; family Brevibacteriaceae; genus Brevibacterium; species Brevibacterium picturae. The sequence goes on from NZ_LT629739.1 coordinate 690,581, forward strand.
TACCCCAGCTGCTGGACCTTCGACGTCGCCGGCCTCATCGGGTCCACGCCGGAGCTGCTCATCGGCGTCGAGAACAACCGTGTGTCTTCTCGCGTGCTCGCGGGCACGTATCGGGTGGAGAATGACCCGACCGCCGAGATGCCCGCTGCCAGGAAGCTGCTGAGCGCGCACAAGGACAGCACCGAGCATGCCTTCGCGATCGCCTCGCTGCAGCGCAGCCTCAGCTCTGTCGCCGATGATGTGAGCGTCGATGAGCGGCCGCACCTGCTGCCCTTGGCCAACGTTATCCACTCGGCATCAGATGCTTCGGCCCACCTGCCGACAGACTCATGTCTCAATGCCCTCGACGTTGCGGCAGCGGTGCACCCGACCGCGGCCGTCGGCGGATATCCGCAGGCCAGCGCGGTCGCTCACGTGGATGAGCTCGAGCCGCTCGATCGCGGCCGGTATTCGGGCCCGGTGGGCTGGATGGACGATCGCGGCAACGGACAGTTCGGCATCGCCCTGCGCTGCGGACAGCTCGAGGACCGCAACCGGATCCGTCTGTTCGCCGGTGCGGGCATCATGCCCGATTCGGACCCCGTCGCCGAGGTGGCCGAGACCGAAGCCAAATTCGCTCCGATGCGCCGGGCGCTGGGCTTGGAATAGGGCGCGGACTGGTGGCCTTGGCGCTTCGCGGCCTTGCTGCCCCGCGGCCTTCCAGGCTTGACACAGTGTCAAGGTATGTCGATCTCGTGTCAGTGGCTATGTCAGTGCCTCCGCATAGTCTCGTCACATGTTCACGCACCCCGCGGATGACCCGGACCACCCCGATTATCGGGGCCCTGGTTCGTGGGCCCCGCTTCCGGGCATCACCACCGAGATCGATCGGTGGTGCCGGACTCTGCGTGACCTCGAACAGGCGGACAATGCCTGGGAGGCGCAGACGCGTATTCGGGCGCTCGAGGAGCTCGCATCGGCGACCGCAGCCGCTCAGGCGCGTGAGGCTGTCGTCTTCCATACGCATCGCCAACGCGAAGACGCTGCCAATGACGTGCCCACACGCGAACAGGGAAAGTACGCCGGCAATGAGATCGCGCTGGCCAAGAGAGTCTCACCTTCGACGGGTCGCAAGTTCCTCTCGACCTCCAAGGCAGTGATCAACGATCTTCCCCACACCTATGAGGCCCTGGCCGCTGGTTCCATCTCCGAAGCCAAGGCTCGCATTATCGCCGATGAGACGGCATGGCTCACGCCCGAAGAGCGTCTCTTCGTCGATGAAGAGCTCAAGGACCGTGCCTCTGTGGCCGGCAGTCGCCGGCTGCGGACCGAGGCCCGCTCTCTGGCGGCAAATGTGTCCTCCGACAATGCGCATGAGAGGGCCGAAGCGGCGAGCACAGGCCGACATGTGTCCTTGCAGGCGCTCAACAATGGCATGGCTCAGCTCAGCGCCACCCTGCCTCTGCAGCAGGCCGTCGCCGCCTATGAGAATCTGGAGGCCGCTGCCGCCGAGCGCAAGTTGGACGGCCTGGACTTCGATCGCACTCGCAACCAGCTGATGGCCGATGTGTTGGTGGAACGACTCACTGGGCAGGGCTCTGCCAGCGATGTGCCCACCGAAGTCCACGTCGTCATGGAAGCCGAGAGCCTCTTCTCAGACGGGCAGGTGCCGGCATGGATTCCGAGCTATGGACCGTTGCCCGTGAAAACAGCACGCAACTTCCTCGCCGCGAACCAGGCTCGAACCTTCATCCGCCGTATGTTCACATCACCGGATACCGGGCAACTGGTCGGCATGGATTCTCGACGGCGAACCTTCGGCGGCTTGCTGCGTCGAATGGTTGTCTTCCGCGACGATTTGTGTCGAACCCCGTGGTGTGACGCCCCGATCAGGCACGCCGATCACGTGGCTCCTGTTGCCGGTGGCGGCGAAACCACATGGTCAAACGCATCCGGACTGTGCGCGGCCTGCAACTATGCCAAGGAACATCCCGGTTGGAAGCACAAGGCGACTGTCGATGACCTCACTGTTTCCACCCCTACCGGCGAAGAATACGAAACGGCCACTCCCCCGTTCGTCACCAAGTTCGGTGACCTCAAGCGAGATCAGCCCACACGAGATCACCCCTCACGAGGTCAACCCAATCGGCGAAAGCCCGGCAATGACGATGGAGACGAGGAGCCACCGGCTGGTGAGACAGCCGACGATATCCTCGACTTCCCGGATCGGAGTCCTGCGGAGGAGCTTTTCGAGGACCTGATCCTCAGAGATACCGGGTGACGAATCTCTGCGTCTCCTGTGGCGCCGGGCTTACCCGAGCACCCGGCATACCCGAGCGCCGCGTTCACGCAAGATCAACTTCGATGATCTTGCGATGTGTGCCCTGGCGATCGCTCCGGTCCTTCTCGAACTCTGCCTCGAACTCTGCGACGAAGTCATCCAACTCGCTCACTTCTGCGTACCCCCACCCGTACGCGTTGGCGAGATCCCTGAAATCTCGACCGTGGGGAACGGTGAAGTATCTTTCGAGGTACGGCGCCACGTGATCCTGTGAGTGCTCGAGGCCCGAAAAGATCGCGCCCCCGTCGTCGTTGAGAGCGACGATGAGCACCTCCCCCTGCACTTCGGCACTGGGATTGAGCAGACCGCCCACGTCGTGGAGCATTGCGACATCACCGATGACCAGCACAACCTGCTCGTCGAGAGCGAGCGAGATTCCAGTGGCCGTCGAGATGAGACCATCGATGCCGGCCAGGCCGCGAGAGGCATGGATGTGCGCCCGAATGTCGTTGGCGTCGCTGAGATAGCGGATCGTGTTCGAGCTGGCAGCGAAGAGATTGATCGCACTGCCGGCCAAATATTCGGTGATCGCTCGTGCAAGTGTCTGCTTGGGCAGGGGCTGCTTGGGCAGAGGCTGCGTCGCGGTCAAAGGCCGACGGTCACGCCGCGAGTCGGCAACGACAGCTTCGCCCACCCCCACCCACTCATCGCGCCAGGCCATAGCATCAGCCGTCTCCGCCCCCTCATCGGCAGACGCAGAGAGCGCGACTGCATCGACATCATCAGGCAGGCGTTGAATCAATATTTCCGGGTCCGCAAGAAGTGCCGCCACAGGTCTGGTCAGAGTCGGCTTTCCGTGCACAATCACAGAGCGGATCGCCGAGCGCAGACTTTCACAATCGGCAAGCACACGAGCATGTGCCGGAACAAGTGTGTGCGAGGCTCGCAGTTCGAACGCCAGTGGGCTCGATGGTTCAGCCAAGACCGGAGTGGCGTACTCCTCGGCCAACGCAGACAGCGAATCGGCCGAGTGGCCACCAGCGTCTCCGGCAACGATGACCGTGCCCGGAAGAATCCGGACCGAGACGGTTCGTTCAGCGGCAGGCGCGTTGCCCGTCGTACTCGCGGACTTCGCCGCCAGCGTCTGAACGTCAGTCTTCCACTGGGCAAGCTCGTCGACCGTTGGCACGAGCGGCACATCGAATTGGACGTTGAACTGGACAGGTCCGGATTCGTCCCCGAGGCCGAGCGTGTCCTGACCTGCGCCCAACGACCGGGCAACCGCCTCGGCGATCAGATCCTCTGCATCGGCACTTCCGGCGGGCACATCGAATCGGGCACGCACATCGCTGAGCACCTGCGACTGATCATCGATCGTCTGATTCGCACCCGTCCCCCGCAGTCGAGCGGGTCGATCTGCTGTGATCGCAATGAGCGGAAGATGCCCGTACGAGGCTTCGAGCACCGCAGGATGCAGGTTCGCCACAGCCGAACCGGAGGTCGTCACCAGCGCAACGGCGCCACTCCCCGCAGCACCGGCGCCACCATCGCCAGCATTGCCACCATCGGCACCAGCACTCTGCTTCGCGCGCAGACCCCGTGCCAGTCCCAGTGCCAGGAACCCTGCATCACGCTCATCGATGCGCACATGGGTACGGATCACCCCCGCCTCGGCGAGGGGGGCGAGCGCATAGATCAACGGTGCCGACCGGGACCCGGGCGCGATGACGACCTCGGTGACTCCGGACGAAGCCACCCCACGGGCAATCTGCTGCGCCACTGCGCTCGAATTCAACATCACCTCATATTCAACCACTAACCCACCTGCGGTTCACATTAACTCTCTACGGTTGACCCATGCGCCGATCGATTCTCTTCGCGGTTGGGGCGCGTGCGATCCGTTCGCTGACCGCTGCCCGCTCTCACAGAGGACGTTTCCCAACCCTCGACCAGAACAGCTCGTTCCTCGGTCCCGAGCCACGCGGAAAGGACGCGAGGAAGTGGCACATCCGCGATAAACGCAAGCTGTCGAACCGGCTGCGGGAGTTCTTCATCTACTCTCCCGCGCTGGGTCGCACCGTTGGTGTGCGCGTGCTGCTGCCCGGAATTCCACAGGAGGTCAGCCCGGTCATCCACCTCTATCACGGTGGTGGCGACGATTTCCGATCGTGGACGGACTTCGGTGCGGCCGAGGAGCTCACACTCGACTCGCCCTACCTGGTCGTCATGCCCGATGCGGGAGCAGGAACCTACTCTCGGGTGGCGGTCGGCAGTGCGGTCCATGACTGGCCGACCTTCCACACCAAGGAGATCCCAGAATTCCTGCGCAAGAACTACTCGGTGGACTTCGCGCCGGAGAACCAGCTCCTGGCGGGACTGTCCATGGGCGGATACGGGGCGATGAAGTATGCCGCCTGGCACCCGGACCGCTACAGTTGGGCGGCGGCCTTCTCCTCCCCACTCGACCCCTTGGCTGCGATACCGGCATTCGACATCATCGCCATGCGGGAGGGCGCGAAGTCGATGACCCTGTTCGGTGATCCCGTTGCCGACCGCAGCGAATGGATCGCCAACTCTCCCTACGGCCTGGCGGAGAACCTGCAGGGCCTGAACCTGTGGCTCAGTGCCGGCTCCGGCAGCCTCGAAGAGTCAAAGGATCGCGACCTCCTCGAATCAATGGTCAACCAGCAGGGTGAACGATTCTCCGCGCGGCTGAATGCGCTGGGCATCCGACACTCGTGGTTCCCTCGCACCACAGGCCTGCACAACTGGACCAGCTGGGAACGAGAGTTGGGAGCTTGGCTGAAGACCCTGCGTCGCCAACGCGACTACGCCAGCTCCGACAACCGCAGCGCCGAGCGTCGAGGTGCCAATCTCGATGATCGCAGAGGGAACAGTTCCGACGGCCGCCGAGGCGGTCCCCGCGTCGCCGACGGTGGTGAGTTCTCGTATCTGACAGGTCATGCCCTCTTCGATATTCACGGGTGGCGAGTCGAGATTTCGCGACGGCGCGCCCAGATCGTGTGTTTCGGCTCCGTCAGCACGGCAGGCTTCTCCCTGACCGGCACCGGAAGCTTCCGGGTACGCACACCTGGCCTGTACGAACCCGGTCGCCGCTATGACATCTCCGTCGTCGGACTCACCGGCACGAACGACTATCCGCAGCGAGCCGACAAGAAGGGGCGTCTGACATTCACCGGTCGACTGGCTGCGGCCATGCACGACCCGATCATCCCCGGCAAGCGCACCCAGCACTTCACGACGGTGGGTCAGTCCGAGGTCACGACGGTTCGCATCGCGTCAGCGCCGGATGACTCGCCCCCCGCACGTCCCCAACGCTCGAGTCCTCGAGGCGCAGACTGCAGAGGCGCAAGCCGGCCCGACGCAAGCCGGCCCGACGCAGGCCGGAGCGACTGACAAGACATTCTGAACCGCCGATGTGTCCGATTCGGCACATGATCGCACCGAAACTCAACCTGACACTGTTTGTGGTTATACCGACACCACAGTTATACCGACACGGCTTATGGTGGGACCGACACAGCTTATGGTGATGACGGTCGCAATGCCGTGACAGTCATCCCTCCTACTGATTGAACGCTGACTTCGAAAGGTCACCCATGAAACGCGTACTCCCAGCCCTCGCTCTCATCGCCGGACTCAGCCTGGCCGGCTGTACGGGAAATGATCCCCAGGACGACAAGGCAGAGAACGGTTCCACCGCCCAACCCACCTCAGAAGAGACACCCAAGGCCACTCAGCTCGACAAGGATCAGCTCACAGAGATCATCGAATCCACCGATGTCGACGGACAGTCGTACACAACCTTCGACATGTCCGCGGCATCGGGCAGCGACGCGGTCAAAGTACTCGAAACCTCCGAGTTCGAACCCGCCAAATGCAAGAACCTCTCGATGGCGGCCCTCAACGTCGCCCAGCAGAGCAAGGGAAACACCGTCGGCGGAATCTCGTCCGACAACACCTTGAGCGTGGCGCTCATGAGCTTCTCCGACGATGATGCCGCCGATTCACAGCTGAAGAGCTCCACCAAGATCACCGAGGAGTGCAAGGACGTCACGGTCAAATCTCAGGGCATCGAGATGAATATGTCCTACGAAACCTTTGATGCCGCAGTCCCCAGTGCCGACGAAACCGTCGGCGTCCGCGCCAAGATCAGCGCCGGTGGTCAGACGGTCCTCAACGCGGACACAGTCACCGGCCGAGTCGGGAACAACATCGTCACCGCGGCCAATGTCGCCGACACCGATGATGAGAAGTCAGTGCCCGAAACCGCCGAGGCGTTCGTCGACGCCGTCAAGAACGCCGGCTGAGCAGACTCAAGAACGCCGGCTGAGCAGACTCACGACATTGAACTGAGCAGCGTCGGCCGCAGTACTCTCCAGCACTCCTGCAGCCGTGTCGACCACCAGTCGAATCGTCCCCGATCCACCGCCAGCCCCTTCAGGCGCCGTGGGTCCGGGACGATTCGAGTGACCGGGATCTGCCCGTCAACGGGGCTCAGGTTCTGATCCGTGCTCACCACATCCTCGGCGAAGAGTCGCGCCGTACCCAAACCGCACGCCGGCTTCTCGCCGAGGATCTCCCGGCTTCGCTGTGTGCTCGGCAACGTGGCAGCCAACTGAGCACCGGCAGCCAGCCCAACCGAGGACTCCAACGCCGACGACACCACAGCCGGCAGACCGCAGGCTTCGAGCACCGACCGTGCGGCAGCGACCCCGCCCAGCGGCTGGACCTTGACGATGACAACCTCGGCGGCGCCCAATTCCGCCACGCGGAGGGGGTCCTCGGCCTTTCGGATCGATTCGTCTGCAGCCAGGACCACCGGCACTCCCCGATCCGAGAGCTGCTCGCGCAGCCGAGCCATGTCCTCGACTGCTGCGACAGGCTGCTCGAAGTACTGCAGGTCGAAGGACGCGAATTCGGTGCAGGCGGTCAGCGCGTCGGGCAGCGCATACCCGGCATTCGCATCGAGTCGCAGCGTCGTCGTGGGAGACAACCGCCGGAATTCCCGCAGCCGCTCCAGATCCTCGGGTAGGGAAGCGATCCCGTGTTCGGCGACCTTCGCCTTGACCGTATCAACAGGCCCGTAGCGGGCAAGGAGCGATCCGACCTCAGATGTCGCGCATGCCGGCAGGGTCGCATTGACCGCGACAGACTCACCGACAGGCCGGTGAGCAGACTGGTCGACGGCCGCAGATCCAGCCTCGGCTGCCCCCGGCAGCAGCCCAGCGAACTCGAGCGCGGCCCGCAGCCAGCGCGAGGACTCACCTGCATCGTATTCAGTGAATGGAGAGAATTCAGTCCATCCACCGGGACCTTCGAAGAGCATGACCTCTCGCTCCGTGATTGACCGGAAGCGGGTGACCATGGGGAGAGCGAGAACGTGGAAATTCGGCACGAGTTCGGTGATCGACTCAGGAATCTGCTGCGTATCAGCCATGGGCCAACCATAGCGGTCGGGCGACAGGCGATAGGCTGGGGGCCATGACGGTTTCTGAAATCTTTGACCCCTCCCAGTGGCGCGAAGTCTCCGGATTCGACTTCACCGACATCACCTACCACCGCGCGGTCAAGCCCGACGGCACCGACCTGGGTTGCGTACGTATCGCCTTCGACCGTCCCGATACCCGCAACGCCTTCCGCCCCCACACCGTCGACGAACTCTATCGAGCCCTCGACCACGCCCGCCAGACCTCGGACGTCGGCGCGGTCCTGCTCACGGGCAACGGTCCCAGTTCACGCGATGGCGGCTGGGCCTTCTGCTCCGGCGGTGACCAGCGCATCCGTGGCCGCTCCGGCTACCAGTACGCCGCCGGCGAGACCCGCGAATCCGTGGATCCGGCCCGTGCCGGTCGTCTCCACATCCTCGAGGTTCAACGACTCATCCGCACCATGCCCAAGGTCGTCATCGCCGTCGTCCCCGGCTGGGCGGCCGGGGGCGGACACAGCCTCCACGTCGTCTGCGACATCACCATCGCCTCACGCCAGCATGCGAAGTTCAAACAGACCGATGCCGACGTCGGCTCATACGACGCCGGCTACGGCTCTGCTTACCTCGCGAAGATGGTCGGTCAGAAGAAGGCCCGAGAGATCTTCTTCCTCGGCCGCACCTACTCGGCCCAGGACATGGCCGACATGGGTGCAGTCAACGAGGTCGTGGACCATGCGGACCTCGAGACCGCGGCGATGACCATGGCCACGGAGATCCTCGGCAAGTCCCCCAACGCCCAGCGGATGCTGAAGTTCGCGTTCAACCTCGTCGACGACGGCCTCATGGGCCAGCAGGTCTTCGCAGGTGAGGCCACTCGTCTGGGCTACATGACCGACGAAGCCGTCGAGGGCCGCGACTCCTTCCTGGAAAAGCGCGACCCCGACTGGTCCCCCTACCCCTGGTACTACTGAGCGCGACCGCTCCATGACCGCACAGCCCGTAGAGGACCTTCCCGGTGCAATCGATCGCGCCCTGGAGGGCCGGTCGATCCTCGTCCTGCCCCGCAATCGCGATGACTCCATCACCGAGGTGGCCCCCAGTCAGTGGACCGGTGCCGGCCGGGCGCCGGCGCTGATCCTCTTCACATCGGGTTCGACTGGGACGGCCAAGGCCGTCGCCCTGTCCGCCGAGGCTCTGACCACCTCGGCGCGGGCGACCGAACGATTCCTCGCCGGCCCCGGCGATTGGCATCTGAGCCTGCCCATCAACCATATTGCGGGATTCCAGGTGGAGCTGCGCGCCCGGCTCGCGGGCTGGGAGCCGGTCCGGGCCACCTCGGCGACATTCACCGCCGACGCCTTCGCGGACGAGGCCGCCGAACTTTTCGCACGATCCGGTGACCGGCCCAGCTACACCTCGCTGGTGCCCACCCAGCTCCACCGAATTCTCGCCGACGCACGGGCCAGCGAGGCAGCGGCGAAGTTCGACGCGATCCTCCTCGGCGGATCCGCGATCTCGCCGGCGCTGCTCGAACGCGCCGATGCACGGGGCCTGCACATCGTGCGCACCTATGGAATGAGCGAGACCGCAGGTGGATGCGTATACAACGGGGTTCCCTTCGACGGCCTCGAGATCACGATCACGGAGTCCTCGACGATCGATCTGCGCGGCCAGGTCGTGGCCGATTCCTATGTCGAGATCACGCCTGAGGGGCACATCGCTCCCGTCGACGACCAGGCGCTGACCACCGACGATGACGGGGCGAGATCCATGCACACGAGCGATCTGGGCCGACTCGACGATGGGGTTCTCACGGTGCTCGGCCGGGCCGACGACATCATCGTCTCCGGAGGCACGAACGTCTCACCCCATGCGCTCGAAACCGGGCTGCTGCCCACCTGGCAGCACCATGGGATCGCCGAGGTGCTCGTGACCTGGGTGCCCGATGAGGAGTGGGGCAAACTGCTCGTGGCCCTCGTGAGGACCGATGGCCGGATTCCACCTGCTGTGGCGAAGGTTCACGATTCGCCGCGTGAGTTCGCGCGCTACCTGGGCGGACTCGACCACCGGATGCAAGGGCAGCTTCTGCCGCGGCTGGCCTTTCCTGTCACGGAGATCCCCCAACGTTCAATCGGCAAACCCGACAGACGGACCGCGGCCCGACTCGCGGAAGAGTTGGCTGAGCTAGCTGACACTGCTGAGACGGAGGAATGATGGGTTTCGGAGCGCGAATACCCTATTAGGTGAACAGTCGGTAATATGAAACGGTTCGAATTCTCGTGAGGAAGGTATCCCGCCCAATGGCAACTGCCGCGCAGTGGATCTCCGGAGCCCGATTACGAACATTGCCGCTGGCTGTTGCACCCGTCCTCATCGGCACTGGTGCCGCAATCGGCTCCGTCGGCGGTTTCACTTCGTTCATCATCGGCGACTACACGCGCAACGGCCACGACCATTCGCTTCCGCAGATCTTCCTGCGGGCGGTGCTTGCCTTCATGGTCTCACTCTGCCTGCAGATCGGGTCGAACTACGCCAATGACTACTCTGACGGTGTCCGCGGCACTGACGACGTGCGCGTCGGTCCGGTCCGTCTCACGGCCACGGGCCTGGCCGAGCCGAGCACGGTCAAACGTGCGGCGTTCCTCTTCTTCGGTCTCGCCGGGATCGTCGGAATCGTCCTCGTCCTCATCTCGCAGGCGTGGTGGTTCCTCATCGTCGGCGCCGCAGCAGTGGCGGCCGCCTGGTTCTACACGGGCGGCAAGAAGCCCTACGGATACATGGGTCTGGGCGAAGTCTTCGTCTTCGTCTTCTTCGGTCTCGTGGCCACCCTGGGAACGATGTGGATGCAGGTCGGCGGACTCAGCCTCGCCGGCTGGGCCGGTGCCGTTGCCATCGGTTCCCTCGCCTCGGCGGTGCTCATGGTCAACAACCTGCGCGACATCCCGACCGACATCGCGGCCGACAAGATCACTCTGGCCGTTCGCCTCGGCGACAATCGGTCACGAATCGCGTACGCGAGCCTCGTCCTTATGCCCTTCGCGCTGCTGGCCCTGGCGATCCTCGATGGGCACCCTGCCGTGGCACTGGCCATCCTCGCGCTGGTGCCCGCGCTCAACCCGTTGAAGACGGTGCTGCGCGGAACCACCGGCCCCGGGCTCATTCCGCCGATCAAGTCGACAGGGCTGACCGCGCTGGCCTTCGCCGCTCTGATGGGGTTGGGACTGTCTCTTTAATCCGACCCGACCTGAGGCCCGTAGCCTGGATCAGTTCTCGTCGTCGACGATGCGGTCTTCTGTGTCCTCGTCTTCGCCCTTCTGCTTGGGGGTCTTGGCCCGTTTGGCCACGCGGGTTTCGATATCATCGGCCACCTTGGCGCGCATGCCGCCCAGGAAGATGTAACTGAGGATTGCTCCGATGATGATCGCGGCCATGGCCATGACGAGGTTGAATCCGAGGAATGGCTGCAGAATGAGCCCAACGGCGACGATGATGCCAAGACGAGCCAATGTGTAGATCCAGAAGTTGCGCATTGCACCTATTTTAGTTCGTCCGAATCAGTGATTCATCACAGCCCGTGTGGGCAGGTGTTCAGGTTAGTGGACTATCCTGGATGCATGGCTCGATTTCTCATTGCCGCGATTGTCCTTGCGGCAGCGGTCACACTGTACGGACTCTTCGATTGCCTTTTGCGTGATCGTGGTCTGATTCGAGTCCTGCCCAAACCCGTCTGGGCAATCATCATCCTGGTCATTCCCGTGATCGGCTTCGTGCTGTGGTATCTGTTTGGCCGCGGTTCCGAAGACAAGCCCTCAGCAGCGCCTCGCCGTCGCGGCCCCAGCGCCCCCGACGATGACGACGACTACCTGCGGCAGGTTGATCGCGACGTGAAACTCGGCAAGCACGCGCCCGAAGCGCAGACACCCGAGGACACGACTCCCGACGCTGATGACAGCGACGACGAAGACTCCTCCGATTCCAACACTCATTCCGCCGACGCTCCTTCCGCCGACACCGACGAACATGGTTCGAACGGATCCACCGGCGACGGCCGCGGCCACTCGAGCTGAGCCGGCACTCGAGCTGAGTTGGCGCTCGATCTGAGCCACCCGTCGAGGCGGCCCGGAGGCTCAGCGGTTTCCGGGCGGAAGCGGGTTCCGGGCAGATCTGTTTGCCTGGACTGAAGCCCACACAGTGCTCAGGGCCGATCCGGATGCAACCCTCGGCGGACTCGCCCGGACTCCTTCGCAGACTGTCCGGAACCTCTGCAGATCGCGCAGTCCGAGCCTCACCGTGCATCCGGTTCCTCCGTGTGCGTCCGAGCCTCACCGTGCGTCCGGATCTTCCGAAAGCGCCCGGGCACCTGGCATGATCAGCCGCGGCTCAGCCATCGCTCGACTCGGCCATCAAAGCCCATCAGAATCGACAGTGTGATCAGTCAGGGACGCAGACGGCGAACTCTCCGGCGTCAACCGATCGGCTCGACTACAGTCCCGAGTACGAGTGCAGGCCGTTGAAATACATGTTGACGACGGTGAAGTTGAAGATCACGGTGGCGATGCCGATGAGGTTGAGCACGGCGACCTTCGTCGGTCCCCAGCCGCGTGTGGCTCGAGCGTGCAGGTATGCGGCGTAGATGACCCAGACGACGAATGTCCAGATCTCCTTCGAGTCCCAGCCCCAGTAACGGCTCCAGGCCACCTCGGCCCAGATGGCGCCGGCGATGAGGGTGAACGTCCAAGTGATGAAGCCGACCGCGGCGATCGTGTAGGAGAACCGTTCCAGGTCGATGCTTGCCGGCATCCGCCGCATGAACCGCAGCCACTTCGGGTCCTTGTTCTCCTGCGAGCTCTTCAGTATCTGGAACACGGCGAGGATCGCGGAGATGTAGAGCAGCGAGGTCGACAGGATCGCGATCGGCACGTGAATGGCGATCCAGTACGAATCGAGCGCCGGGATGAGCTTCGCAGCAGGGGTGTAGAAGACCGTGATCGCCAACCCCAGGCACAGGAGGACTCCGCCTGCCACGATGGTTCCCAGGTAGCGGATGTCCTTCTTCACGTTGACGATGAGGAACACGATGACGGTGATCGCAGTGGCGGTGAGGACGTACTCCATCATGTTGCCCCACGGCACACGCATCACGGACAGTGCACGAGTCAGCACAGCAGCCGCATGGAGGATGACGGCAAGAACGAGAAGTGAGGTGCCGATCCTCGCCCCGCGCCGAGGCTTATCCCTGCCCGATCCGGTCGTGGTCTCAACCGAAGCGTCGGTCTGCGGCGGATCGAGAAGTGCTGTGGTGGTCTTCCTGTTCGTCCGGCGCACATTCGACGGCTTCGCAGCGCTGGCCGCGCCGGCTTCGGACTGTTTGAGCTCTCGCCCGCCGAACAGGTCGAAAGCATAGAAGATCATGGCGACGGCGTAGACGATCATCGCCGAGATGATGAGCTGGTTCGACCACATTGCTAGGTCAGTGTTGACGTCCATACATCCTCCGCACCAGCGGTGCTCTTCCATTGCGTCGGGCTGTTGCTGTGTTCGGGTCGCCTGTGTCGGTGCCGACCCGCGACAATTCTACTCCGCGTAGTACCTAAAGCTAATCAATCGTCTTCCCCGACCTTGCGACCTCCGGCCCTGCGGCCCCGTCCTTTCGCTGTCCGGAGCTCCGACCTTCGGCTTCGTCCGCAGAATCGTCGGCAGTTTCGTCGGCGAGGTCCTTCGCCAGGTCCTTCGCCGCGCGTTCGACCATCGAGTCCTCACCTCGGGCCAGAGCCGCGACTTCTGCCTGGCCGTCCTTGATCCGCACCCACATACGTCGACGCGGGATGAACAGGGACAACCCGAGCCCCAGCAGCACTGCGATCGCGCTGGCGAGCATCAGACCCTGCGTCGGGTCCTGGGAGATATCGACGGCGATGTAGCGTTTGACGCCGTCGAACGTCACCGAACCGCCATCGGGCAACTCCTGAGTCTCTCCCGGTGACAGCTGGATGAGCAGAGGATTGCCGGAGGCATCGGTCATCTCCGTCATATTCTCGGCCTCGATCGTGTACACCGACTGCGGCGTCCCGTCGTCGAGGCCCAGGTCACCGGTGTATCCGCTCATCACAAGGTAAGGGTTGCGCAGCCCGGCAAAGCTCGACACCAGTTCGCCGTTCTCATTCTGGGTCGCGGTCGGTAGGAAGACACCGACGAATCCCATCTGAGTCCCCGCAGCGTCGGGGACCTTCATAACGCCCTCGGAGGTGTAGCCGGGATCCCCACCATCAGGGATGAACACCTGCGGGCCGGACTGCACGACCTGCCCCTTGGCGTCCTTGACCGTGACTTCCGGGGCGTACCCGTTTCCTGTCAGATAGACGCCCGTCCCGGCCACGCGCACGGGTTCGTTGACCCGCAGGGTGTGCTTCTCACTCTTCCCATCGGCAGTGGTCGTGACCTTCGCATCGAAGGTACGAGGCTGACCGAACTGGCTGCCCGGGGCCTGATCGTCGAAGGTGGCGTGGAAGTCGTCGAGTCTGAGCCGGAAGTCCGGCAGGTTGTCTGCGTCGTAATAGGAGCCCGGTTCGAACGAGTCGTAGGAGACCAGGGAGTTCGTGAAGGTGTCCCCTTCGACGAGGATCCGCTGACCCTCATAGCCGAACAGAGAACCGATCGCCATCGTCAGAGTCGCGACGAGGAGAGCGATGTGGAAGACGAGGTTGCCGGTCTCGCGCAGGTAGCCGCGTTCAGCCGCCACATGGTCCGTGTTGCGCACGGTCCGGTAGCCGAGCCTCTTCAGTCGGGCTTGGGCTGCATCGAGGAAATCCTGGTCCGCGGTTTCACGGGATTCGGCAGATCCCGTCGCCGAGGTGAAGGTTTCGTATCCGGGCATCCGACCCAACCGCCTCGGTGCCTTGGGCGGGGCCGAGCGCATGGCCTTCCAATGCTGGGCCGAACGAGGGATCACACAGCCGATGAGTGAGATCATCAGCAGGAGATAAATGGCGGAGAACCAGATCGAGGAGTACACATCGAACATCTGGATCGTGTCGAGGAACTGGCCCCAGGCGCCGTTGGATTCGAGGAACGTGTTGACTCGGCCCGGGTCCTGGATGCGCTGCGGCAGCAATGAGCCCGGGATCGCCGCCATGGCGAGGACGAGGAGGAGGATCAGCGCCACGCGCATGGTCGTCAGCTGGCGCCACGCCCACCGGCACATGCCGATGAAGCCCAGCTGCGGCTGGCTCACTGCAGGCTTGCTGCTGCCGGCCTTCTTGTCGGCGGTCTTCTTCGCCACTAGATCACCACTTCGAAATCATAGATCAGACCCTGCAGAGAGGTCATCCACGCGTTCCACAGCCCCGAGGCCATGAGCACGCCCAATACGATGAGCATGATGCCCCCAGCACGCACGATCGCAGTCTGGTGCCTGCGTACCCAGGTGAGACGGCCGGCGCCCTTGTGGATCGCCACCGCCAAGATGATGAAAGGAATGCCCAGACCCAGGCAGTACACGAATGCCAAGAGTGCCCCGCGCCAGATCGTTCCGTCTCCGCCGAAGCTCACCGACATCGACAGCACTGCCGACAGCGTCGGGCCCACGCAGGGTGCCCAGCCGAGGGCGAAGGTGGCACCGAGGACCGGTGCACCCCAGAGGCCTGCCTTGGGACGACCCCGGATCCGATGCTCGGTCTGGAGCAGGCCGAACCCGCCCATGAAGACGAAGCCGGCGATGATGACGACACCGCCGAGGATCCGGATGAGCACGCCCTGCCACTGCGAGAACATCGCGCCCAGGGCTGAGAACCCGGTCCCCAGCAGCACGAAGATTATGGTGAACCCGAGGACGAAGAGTGCAATCCCGACGACGACCCGCCAGGTCTCTTTGTCCCTGAGGGAGGATCCACTCAGCCCGGTGACATAGCCGACGTAGCCGGGGACCAACGGCAGCACGCAGGGTGAGGCGAAGGAGACGAGCCCGGCCAGTGCAGCCGCACCGGCAGCCAGAAGCAGCGGCCCGGTGAGAACCGTTTGGGCGAACTCCGCCCCGATCCCACTCACTCTGCCTGCACGTCCTCGATGAGTCCCTTGAGCGTCGACTCATCGACCTCTCCCACGACTCGGGCCGCGGCGCGACCCTTCGCATCGAGGACGACCGTGGAAGGCGTGGCCTGGGGTGGGAGGACTCCCGAGAGCAGCGCCACCATGGCGCCGTCGGTGTCGAGCATATTCGCGTAGGGGATCTGGTAATTCGAGATGAACGCGTTGGCCGCGGCCTCCTGGTCACGGACGTTGACGCCGAGGAACTGCACCTCATCGCCGAACTCTTCGGCCAGTGACTTCAGCGCCGGGGCTTCCTTCCGGCACGGCGGGCAGGCCGCGTACCAGAGGTTGATGACGACCGGGGTGGGTCGGATATCGGCCAGCGACATCGACTTCCCTTCGAGCGTCTCGAAGCTCAGCTCCAGCGGTTCGCCGCGTTCCTCGACAGCCACTTGAGACACGACACCGGAACCGGACACATAGCCCTGGTCGGATCCGGCCTGATCGGCCAGTTCATCGTTCTCGCTGCAGGCGCTGAGGACAACAGCGGTGCCGGCGACCAGTCCGGTCAGGAGTGTGCGGCGGTTCATCGGGTTGCGGGCATTCATGCTCCCGCCACCGCTTGCCCGGGTTGCAGATCTGCGCAGATGCTCTCGTAACTCACGGATACAAGTGTGGACGATTCGAATGTGAAACTGGTGATAGATGCCAGGTCACACTCCCGTTTCCGAGGGTCGTGGACGAGCGAGCGCTCCTCCCCCGCCAGGCGTGTCATCCAAATCGGAAGCTGATGGGAGACGATGACTCCCACGGCCTCGGGGCCGTGCTTGGCGAGTTTTGTGCGCAGACTGGCCATGGCTGCCTGCATGCGGAGCACGATCTGCCTGTAGGGCTCGCCCCAGGACGGCGTCAGCGGGTTGTACAGGCGCACCAGATTGCGCGGCTCAGCCAGCCTGCGACCGTTGATCTTCTGCCCCTCGAAGGAGTTGGCGGCCTCGATCACACGGTCGTCGGTGAAGACAGGCAGGTCGAGTCGCTGATGCAGCGGCGTGATCGTCTGCTGGGCCCGCAGCAGCGGTGAGGCCACCAGCTCGACTGGGGGCACCGCGGCCGTGGCGAAATGCTCGCCGACGCGTCGGGCCATCTCGTGGCCGCGTTCGGTCAGGCCGAAGTTCGGCAGCCGACCGTAGAGGATGCCCTCGGGGTTGTCTACCTCCCCGTGCCGGACCAGGTGGATCGTGGTCATCAGTTCGCCTGGGTGTTCGGTACCGCCGCTGCGGCCTTGGCCGCGGCGGGCAGGGCCGAGATGATCCGGTCGAGGATCTCATCGGTGTGGGCGTAGGAGAGGAACCAGGCTTCGAAGGCGCTGGGCGGCATGTGGATGCCCTGATCGAGCATCGCGTTGAAGAACGCGGAGTAGCGTTCGACGTTCTGCGTGCGCGCATCGCCGTAGTTGATGACCTCGCGGTCGGTGAAGAAGACGGAGAACATCGAATTCGCCGACTGGATGGTGTGTGCGACTCCTTCGGCCTCCAGCGCCGAGGTGACCGCGGGCCGCAGAGCGTCTGCTGCGCGAGAGATGTGAGAGTACACATCGAGTTCGGTCGTCAGTTTCAGCGTGGTCAGACCGGCGGCCGTGGCCACGGGATTCCCCGACAGGGTCCCCGCCTGGTAGACGGGGCCGGTCGGTGCCAGGTGCTCCATCACGTCGGAGCGTCCGCCGAACGCCGCGGCTGGGAAGCCTCCGCCCATGACCTTGCCGAAGGTGAACAGGTCGGCAGGGCCTTCCGGGTAGCCGAGCGATTCGGCTTCGAAGCCGTACCAGCCTGCGGCGGAGACGCGGAAGCCGGTCATCACCTCGTCGCTGATCATCAGCGCGCCGTGGGCCTTGGTCAGGCGCCGAATGGTGTTGGTGAAGCCATCGCGTGGAGGCACGACGCCCATGTTTCCCGGGCTGGCCTCTGTGATGACGCAGGCGATCTCGTCACCGTGTTCGTTGAAGACGGCCTCCAGGCCGGCCGCATCGTTGTAGTCGACGACGATCGTGTCTGAGGCTTGGGCCCCGGTCACGCCCGGGGTGTCGGGCAGGGAGAAGGTGGCCAGACCGGAGCCGGCCTGAGCCAGCAGTGCATCGACGTGGCCGTGGTAGCAGCCGGCGAACTTCACGATCTTCGCCCGGCCGGTGTAGCCGCGGGCCAGGCGGATGGCGCTCATAGTGGCTTCGGTGCCCGAGGACACGAGTCGAACCTGGTCGACGGGGTCGACGCGGGCCACGATCTCCTCGGCGAGTTCGACCTCACCGGTCGACGGGGTGCCGAAGGAGAAGCCGTTGACGGCGGCTTCCTGCACGGCGGCGAGCACCTCGGGGCGGGAATGGCCCATGATCATGGGCCCCCACGAACCGATGAGATCGATGTAGTCGTTGCCGTCGGCGTCGCGCAGCCATGCTCCCGTCGCCGAGGTGACGAAGCGCGGGGTGCCTCCGACGGCCTTGAAGGCCCGCACCGGTGAGTTCACTCCACCGGGGATGACGTGTTCGGCGCGCTCGAACAGCGCTGCCGACTTCGCGGTCTCGTGTTTCATGCGTTCTCCTGAAGTAGTCGCCGGGTCGGTGATCTGCTCAGTCGGCAGACGTCGTTGGTTCGATGTCGGACGGTGGTGTGTCGACGGGGCCCTTGCCGATCTCACGCATATGTGCGGTGACCTTTCCGAACACACGCCCCAGGGTCGCCATCTCCTCCGGTTCGAGCAGATCGACGAGGTGGTCGCGGACGCCTCCCACGTGGAGGGGTGCCATGGTGACGAGGAGTTCCCAGCCGGCCTCGGTCATCTGGCAGTTGACCCCGCGCCCGTCTTCGGGGATGGCGAAGCGCTCGAGGAGGCCCTTCTTCTCCATCCGGGCCACGCTGTGGGTCAGCCGGGAGCGCGACATCGTGGTGTCCATCGCGAGCAGAGCCATCCGCATCGTGCGGTTGTCATGTTCGCTCAGCCGCACCAGGATCTCGTATTCGGGCATGCCGATGCCGTGGTTGTCACGCAGCTCCTTGTCCAGCTGCACGGTCAGCAGCTGTGAGCCGGTGAGGTAGCTCCTCCAAGCCTTCTGATCGGGACTGCTCAGCCATCGTGGCTCACTCATCAGTACGCTCCGCTCGGTTTCTGAGAATTCAGTCGCTGGGCGACTTCCGTGGCCCAGTAGGTCAGCACAGCATCGGCACCGGCGCGTTTGAAGGCGATGAGGGACTCGTCGATTGCCCGTTCACGGTCGATGGCTCCGGCTGCGGCCGCGAATTCGATCATCGCGTATTCCCCGGACACCTGATAGGCCCACACGGGCACCGGCGATTCGCAGGCCGCCTCGGCGAGGACGTCGAGGTAGGGCATGCCGGGTTTGACCATGACGACATCGGCGCCTTCGGCCAGGTCGAGGTCGAGTTCGCGCATCGCCTCGCGGCCGTTCGCGGGATCCTGCTGGTACGTTTTGCGGTCGCCCTGAAGTTCCGAGTCCACAGCCTCGCGGAAGGGACCGAAGAACGCCGAAGCATACTTCGCCGAGTAGGCCATCACGACGACGTCGGTGAAGCCTTCGAGGTCGAGCGCCTCTCGGCAGACCCCGACCTGGCCATCCATCATGCCCGACAGTCCCACCACGTGGGCTCCGGCGCGTGCCTGGGCCACGGCCATGGAGGCGTAGCGCGTCAGTGTTGCGTCGTTGTCGACTCCGCCGGCGGAGTCGAGGACTCCGCAGTGCCCGTGGGAGGTGAACTCGTCGAGGCAGAGATCGGCCATGATGACCGTCGTATCGCCGAGGTTGTCCCGCAGCAGCGTCAATGCGCGGTTGAGGATGCCCTCGGGGTCATCGGCCTGGGAGCCGTCGTTGTCCTTGTGCTCCGGGATCCCGAAGAGCATGAGCCCGCCGACTCCGGCGTCCACAGCCTCGTTGGCGGCTTCGAGCAGGGAGTCCAAGGTGTGCTGGACGACCCCGGGCATGCTGGTCAGCGGCGCCGGTTCCCTCAGTGTCTCCTTGACGAACAGGGGCAGGATGAGATCGGCCGGGTGCAGGCGCGCCTCGGAGACGAGCCGGCGCAGTGCCGGTGTCGTCCGCAGGCGACGGGGCCGAACGGTTCCGGGGACCAATGTCATGT
This sequence comes from Brevibacterium picturae, assembly GCF_900105045.1. GTDB lineage: Bacteria > Actinomycetota > Actinomycetes > Actinomycetales > Brevibacteriaceae > Brevibacterium > Brevibacterium picturae. The sequence goes on from NZ_LT629739.1 coordinate 710,460, forward strand.
CAGGCCTTCTTTCTGCGGCGCTTCTGGCTGGGGCGCGTCGGGGTGGTCCCCGCCGCCAGGTCGTCCTCGCGTGCGGACATCGCGAACTCGACGAGTCCGTCGATGAGGGAGGTGAGGTTGGCCTCCTCGGCGAGGACGTCGACTCGCAGTCCGTGTTCGGCCGCGGTGTTCGCCGTGGCCGGTCCGATGCAGCAGATCACCGAGGTGGGCGCCGGTTTGCCCGCAATCCCGACGAGGTTGCGCACCGTCGACGAGGAGGTGAAGAGGAAGGCGTCGAAGTCGCCGGCCTTGATGGCCTCCCGAATCGGGGCGGGCGGCGGTGAGGCGCGCACGGTTCGGTAGGCCGTGACGTCGTCGGGGTCCCAGCCCTTTTCCAGCAGGCCGGCCACGAGGACCTCGGTGGCTATGTCGGCGCGCGGCAGCAGCACCGCGTTCATGGGATCGATGTCATCGACGTAGTCGGGCCAGGCTGCGGCCAGGCCGCGAGCCGAATGTTCGCCGTCGGGAACCAGATCGGGGGTGATGCCCCAGTCGATGAGGGCGGCGGCGGTGCGTCCTCCCACGGCCGCGACCTTCACGCCCGAGAGTGAGCGCGAGTCGAGGCCGAAGTCCTCGAACCACATGCGCACCGCGCGGACGGCGTTGACCGAGGTGAAGCCCACCCATTCGTAGGATCCGTCGACGAGGCCGCGGATCGCCTTCTCCATCTGCGTCGGTGTGCGTGGGGGTTGGACGGCGATCGTGGGGACAACGGTGCCGACGGCACCCAGCTCACCCAGCGCCTCGGCGGTGGAGGTGCCCTGTTCCTTCGTCCGCGGAATGAGAACCTGCCAACCGAAGAGTGGCTTGGTTTCGAACCAGCTGAGTGCCCCTCGTGATTCCACGCCCTGTCCCATGATGACCACCATACGATCTCCACCGGTCTGCGCCATCGTCAGGGCCTGCCCCAAGGTGGTCTCCACACTCGTCTGATCGGTGGTGGAGATGCCCCAGCCCAGGAGTACCTTCGTGTCCTCGTCCCACCCGTCGTCGAGCAGGGCGCGGAGGGCCTGTTCGTGGTCGGCTGTCGTGCCCGTGAGCACGTGGGTCGTATTGCGGTGTCGGGAGACGTCGACGTGGGTCTGCGGGCCGGCCTCGATGAAGCGGACCGAACGAACACGGTTCGTGGTCAGGGCGGTGCCCGTGTACGCGGAGGTGGCCGCGGACAGTCCGACCCCGGGCACGATCTCGACCTCGACCTCGGCCTTGCGGCACACGGCGGCCTCTGCCGTCGTCGTGGTGAAGAGGATGCCGTCGTCGCTGCTCAGCCGCACCACGGTCTTATCGGGGCGAGCCAACTCGGCGAGCTTGCGTCCCCGGGTGGAGGCCGTTGCACCCAATTGCGCGGCCTCGATGATCTCCGTGGCCTGCGGCACGTAGGCGGTGACGATCTCCGAATGCACGTGGGTGTCGTAGACGACGATCTCTGCATTCGCGAGGATGTCGGCACCGCGAATCGTCATCAGACCCGACTCACCGGGACCGCTGCCGACGAAGACGACGCGGGGTGAGACGGGCAGAAGGCGACGGGGCTGGACCTGGCCGGTTGTCATACCTGCTCCTGGACTTTGACAGGGGTGAGGTGATCTTCGGACTGCGCCGGATCGATGCCGAGCTGCCCGAGCAGATCCTCGGCCGCCGCGGTGCCGAGTTCATCGGCGAGACGAGCGAGCTCCTTACCTGTGATCGACAGTTGGTTCGCGCTGCTCGATCCCAGATCCACGTCCGGAGTCACGGGCAGCGGGGCGGACTTGCGGGTGCGGGCGAGGATTCCGTCGTCATCGGCCATGACCGCGTCGACGACGAACTCCGAACCCTGGATCGCGGCCAAGGCACCGATGGGAGCCGAACAGCCGGCCTCGGCCCGAGACAGGATCGCTCTCTCACAGGTCACAGCCAGATCGGTGGTTTCGTCATGGAGACGCTTGAGCTCATCGCGGACCTCGGCATCTGCGACCATGACCTCGTTGTCGAGGGCGAAGGGACTGTCGGCGCCTCGGGTCTCCACGGCCAGGGCGCCCTGGCCGGGGGCCGGAAGCATCGTGTCGAAGTCGAGCAGATCGGTGGCCTCGGCCAGACGACCGATGCGACGGACTCCGGCCGCTGCCAGCACGACGGCGTCGAGCCGACCGTCGCGGACGTGGGCGATGCGGGTGTCGACGTTTCCGCGCACCCCGCGGACCTCGATGTCGGGGCGCGCGGCACGCAGCTGCACGGCACGCCTGGGTGATCCGGTGCCGACGACGCTGCCCGCGGGCAGCTGGGCGAAGCTGAGGCCGTCGCGGCCGATGAGGACATCGGCCGGATCGACCCGCGGAGGGATGGCAGCCATCTGGATGCCCGCCTCGGGGGTGGTGGGGAGATCCTTGAGCGAGTGCACGGCGATGTCGATCTTGCCCTGGTGCAGGGCCTGCCGCACGGCGGAGACGAAGACCCCGGTGCCGCCGAATCCGGTCAGGGGCGACATATTGACATCGCCTTCGGTCACGACCTCGACGATCTCGACGCGCCAACCCGTCAGGGCCGCCAGCTGATGGGCGATCGCCGTGGACTGGGAGCGTGCGAGTTTCGAGCGGCGGGTGCCCAGGCGAATCGTGCGTCCGGAGAAGTGCTCGGGTTCGACGATGTCGAGGGTGTGATCGGCCACCGGGCGCACACCGTCTGCTTCGACGTGGTTCGCGCTCGAGGCGGTTGCCACTTTGGTCTCGGGTTCCGTGATCGCATGGGCGACCTTGTTCGTGGGCAGATCGAAGAGCTGCATGAGCGCCTGCGCGTAGTCGACGTCGGACTCCGTGACGGCCAGTTCCTTGACCTTGACCGTCGGCGTGTGGATGAGCTTCTCCGCCACCCGGTGCAGGGACTTGCGGATCTCGGCGAAGGCCTTGTCATCGACCTCTGCGCCGATCTTCTTCTCCAGACGCTCCGTCTCCGCGGCGAGCACGTCCTTGGCATGACTGCGCAGGGCCGTGACCGTGGGTGCGACCGATCGCTCCTTGGCACCGGACTCGAGCTTGGTCAGCTCCTCCCCGATGATCGCGCGCACTGCTTCGACGGTCTCGACGACCGCAGCGTCGCGCTGGTTCGCGGAGCTCGTGAGCATGGTCCGGATCTCTGCGAGGCCGAAGAGTGCGACATGCTCGAATTCGCGCACCGTGGGATCGATGTCATGCGGCAGAGCAAGATCGACGAATGCCTTGTTCGCTGCGCCCTTGGGGTTCTGGGACAGTCCGGCCTGGATGTCCTCGCGAGTGACGACGACTTCGCGGGCACCGGTGCAGGAGATGATGAGATCGGCGTCTGCGATCTCCTCGGCCAGGATCCGGGAGGTCAGTTCGCGGGCCCGGCCGCCCACCTCGGCGACGAGGCGCTCGGCCTTGTCCACGGTCCGGTTGAGCACGGTGGTCTGAGCCACGCCCTCCTTGTGCAGTCCGGAGACGACGAGGCCCGACATAGCACCGGCACCGATGACCAGTGCGTTCGCAGCCCGCAGAGAGCCGATGTGTGCCTGAGAGGCTTCGAGTGCGGCGCTGAAGAGTGAGCGGGCGACCTCGTCTAGTCCGGTCTCCGAGTGGGCGCGTTTGCCCACCCGCAGGCTCTGCTGCAGCGCATGGGAGAGGCCGGATGTCAGTGCGCCGGCCTGCAGGGATTCAGTGAAGGTGGAACGAAGCTGCCCCAGGATCTGGGCTTCGCCGATCGCCATCGAGTCCAGGCCGCAGGAGACCTTGAGCAGGTGTTCGAGGGCCTGGGTGTCGTAGTGGGCATAGAAGTGCCCGGCGATGTCCTGCCATTCCTTGTCGATCGAGGACACGAGGGCGTTGCCGAGGTCGGCGAGCCCACCGTGGAAGGCGGTGACATCGGCGATGAGCTCGAGACGGTTGCACGTCGAGAGGACCGCGAGTCCCTCGACATTGTCGCCGGCCAGAGCGTCGGTGCGCAGTGCTCCGACCTCACCGGTGCCGAATGCGAGAGCGTCCAACATGTCGATCGGGGCCGACTGATGGGAAATGCCGAGAACCAAGAGAGTCAATTCCTGTGCTCCTCAAAACCTGGATTGAGCGGTGCCGAATCAAGCGCCGAATAGTATGCGAGTACTTGCAGCTCACTGGCCAGATCGACTTGATGCACACGGACCGAGTCCGGGGCGTCGAGCACGGTGGGTGCGAAGTTCAGGATGCCGCGCACGCCTGCGTCGGCGGCGATGTGCGCCGCCGCCGGTGCCGCGGATGCGGGTACTGCCATGACGACGAGGTCGATATCCTCGGGCCAGGTGGAAAGTTCGGTGAGGTCGGAGACCGGCAGAGTGCCGATCACGGTTCCGATCTTGGCCTCATCGGTGTCGAAGATCGCGGTCAGTGAGAGACCGCGACGCTTGAATCCTGCGTAATCGGCCAGGGCCGAGCCCAGCCGACCGGCACCGATGATGGCGACGGTGCGCGCCCGGTCGAGGCCGAGGAATGTCCGCAGAGTCGAGGCGAGGTCCTCGCAGGAGTAGCCGACCCCGCGCCGACCCGAGCGTCCCAATTGGGACAGGTCCTTGCGCAGAATCGACGACGAGACGCCGCTGCGGGCCGCCAACGCCTCCGAAGAGATGGTTGACTGGCCCGTCGCGGCGATCGTCTCAACCGTCTGCAGGTAGATCGGGAGTCGGGAGATGACGCGTTCGGGCACGTCCTTGCGAACGACACCCTCAATGCTGTTGGCGGACAGAATCTCGCCCACGAAAACGCGTCACTCCTTCAATCGATCTCATGCGCCCAAAGCCACGAGGGCCTTGGACAGCCGGTTCGCATCGACACGATGGAAGCTGTGCTGCCGACCGTCGAGCAGGACGACTGGGACATCCCAGCCGTACTGTCCGGACAGATCGTCATCGGTGTCGATGTCGATCTCATGCACGCTCACGTCTCTGCCGGCCACCGCCTCGGCGATGGTGTCCCTGGCTGTGTCGCACAGGTGGCAGTCGGCGCGTGTCAGGAAGGTCAATGCGACCACTGCACACTCCTCATCGGGCGACAACAAACCCCGCCGAATTCTTAATTCGAGCGGGGGCGTAGGACCGTGTCCGGTCTTACTTCTTGTTGCGACGCTGGTGACGTGTCTTGCGAAGCTGCTTACGGTGCTTCTTCTTCGACATACGCTTGCGGCGCTTCTTGATGACTGAGCCCACGCGGGTACCCCTTGTGATCGTCGGTGGAGGTGAACATCAGGTGCCCACCCTTTGAACTAACCGTGCAATTCTATCGCCTGGGCCTCTGCTTTCCCAAAACTGTGTCGAGATCCACAGCGGTGACCGAACGTCAGCCGGATCGGCGGTCTCGAGTCATGCCTCAGTCGAAGTAGGGGTCGAGGCCGAAGAACGGGAACAGATTCTTCCGGGTGCCCATCACGGCTCGGTCGAGTTCGGATTCGGGGTCGAAGCCGTTCGACCAACGGGTGAAGGCCCCGTCGAAGCCATCGGTCATCGACAGAGGGGCTTCTCGTCCGGTCTTCGTCTGCGCATAGTCGGCCCACCGACCCGGAATGCGGGCACCGGGATCGATGTCGAGCCCCGCAGAGATAGCGAGCACATTTGTCCAAGCCCGGGGCACCACGTCGATGATCGCGTAGCCGCCTCCCCCGGTTGCCAACCACTTGCCGCCCGCGTGCTCGGCGGCGAGGTCACGGACCCGTTCGGTGGCCACCCGCATCGCATCGACGCTGAGGCGCATATGCGTCAGGGGGTCGCTGCGATGCCCGTCGCAGCCGTGCTGGGAGACGATGACCTGCGGTTCGAATCCCCCGACGATCGCCGGGATGGTGGCGTCGAAGGCTCGCAGCCAGTCCGCATCGAGGGTGCGCGGGGGCAGTGCGATATTGGCCGCCGAGGCGGCCGCTCGCAGTCCGCCGATGTCTGCGGGAAAGCCGGAGCCGGGGAACAGGAATTTCCCGGATTCGTGCATGGAGATCGTCAGCACCCGAGGATCATCCCAGAAGAACTTCTCGACACCGTCCCCATGGTGGGCGTCGAGGTCGATGTAGGCGATGCGTTCGTATCCGGCACCCAGAAATTCGGTGATGGCGCCGGCGATGTCGTTGTAGACGCAGAACCCGCTCGCATGATCGGGCATCGCATGGTGCATCCCGCCGGTGAAGTTCACGGCATGGCGATAGTCGCCGGAGGTGATCGCCCGTGCCGAGTCGACGGAACCCTGAAACAGCATCGCCGAGGCGGCGTGCATATTCTCGAAGCCGGGGACGTCCTCGGTGCCGATGCCGTATTTCCTCGCGTCCTCGTCGCTGAGGACAGCTCCGTCCCCGATCGCCTTCACCGCTGCGATGAAGTCCGCGTCGTGGAGGTTCGCCAGAGTGTCCTCTTCGACCTCGCCGATGCCGTGGACATGAACGTTGTCGGCATCGAAGAGGCCGAAGTCCATGGCCAGTTTCGCGGTCAGATCGAGCCTGAGGGGGTGCATGGGATGGCTGGGACCGAAATTGTATCCGGTCACCGCATCGTCCCAGACGACATACACATCGCTATCGGCCATGCAGACCATGCTATATGGCACACCTCACCTACGGAGATTCCGGCCCGGTGGGATCTACCATAGAACTTGTGTCAAAGAATTCCACGCCGCGCTTCGACCGGCTCCTGCGGCCTGGTCGGTGGGTCCGCGACTTCGTCGACGACCTCGCCGTCGCCTCGCCGGCACGTCTGGCGATCGGCTCCTTCGTCGCGGTTGTGGCGCTCTTCGCAATCCTCCTGATGCTGCCGGCCAGCGTGCGCGATCCTGGTTCGGTGCCCCAGACCGAGCACATTGCGAATGCTGTGTTCGTGGCCGTCTCGGCCGTCTGTGTGACGGGGCTGACGCCGGTTGTGACGGAGAGCTACTGGTCGGACTTCGGGATCTCGGTCATCACCGCCGGCATCCAGGTCGGCGGTCTGGGCATCCTCACCGTCGCCTCGGTGCTGGGAATGGCGGTCTCCCGGAGGCTGGGAGTCAGGCAGCGCCTCATCGCCCAGCAGGCCACCTCGGCGCTCAACCTGGGTCAGGTCGGCAGTCTGCTCAAGACCGTCGTGATCACCATCGTCACCGCCGAGGCGATTCTGGCGGTGCTGTTCTTCCCGCGGTTCCTCATCCGCGGTGAGAGCATCGGCGATGCCCTGTGGTATTCGGTGTTCTACTCCATCTCCGCGTTCAACAATGCGGGCTTCACGATCCACCCCGGCGGCGGAGCCTATTTCGCCTCCGATCCGTGGATCCTCTCCCTTCTGATGCTCGGTGTCTTCGTCGGGGCGCTGGGCTTCCCTGTCGTGCTCATGATCGCGATGCAGTGGAACCATCCGAAGCGGTGGGATCTGCACACGAAGCTGACCTTGACGACGACGACCGCGGTCCTGGCCATCGGCCTCCTGTTCCTCCTCATCTTCGAATCCGCCAATCCCGCCACCCTGGGCGACAAGAACGCGGGCCACACCTTCGTCGAGGTTCTGTTCATGGCGGTGATGCCGCGTTCGGGCGGATTCTCGACCATGGAAATCGCGGATATGAGCCAGTCCTCGCATCTGCTCATGGACCTCATGATGTTCATCGGCGGCGGATCGTCGTCGACGGCTGGCGGCATCAAGGTCACGACCGTCGCTGTGCTGGTCTTGGCCGCCTATACTGAGGCCCGAGGTCTGCAGAACGTGCACGTCTTCGGTCGGCGCCTGACCTCATCGACGATCAAGCTCTCCATCTCGGTTCTGCTCACGGGTGCGATCATCGTCTTCATCGGCACCCTGACGATGCTCCAGATCAGCGCAGAGCCACTCGACAAAGTGCTGTTCGAGGTGATCTCCGCATTCGGCACGGTCGGACTGAGCTCCGGGGTGTCGGCCACTGTCGATGAGGTGGGGCTGTACTGCCTGTCCGTGATCATGCTCATCGGCCGTCTCGGTACGATTACACTGGCGGCAGCCCTGTCCATGCAGGACTCGGTTCGCCTGTACCGCTATCCCGAAGAAAGGCCAGTCGTTGGCTAACGAACACACCTCAATCCTGGTCATCGGCCTCGGACGCTTCGGGTCATCGACCGCGGCCACGCTGGCGAAGCTCGGTCGAGAGGTCATGGCGATCGAGCACAGTGCCGAACTGGTCAAGGACTGGAGCGGAAAGCTCACCCACGTCGTCGAAGCCGATGCCACGAACATCGATGCGCTGCGGCAGGTGGGCGCCAGTGACTTCTCCACGGCCGTGGTCGGCATCGGGACCTCGATCGAGGACAGCGTGCTGACGACGGCCAACCTCGTCGATCTGGGCGTGGGCCAGGTGTGGGCGAAGGCCATCTCCCCCGCGCACGGCAAGATCCTCCACCGCATCGGCGCCCACCACGTGCTCTACCCCGAATCGGATGCCGGACGACGCGTGGCGCACCTGGTGAGCTCGCGGATGATGGAGTACATCGAATTCGACGAGGGCCACTTCGCGGTCGTGAAGATGCGGCCCCCGCGTGAGATCCAGGGCTTCACCCTCAGCGAGTCAGGGGTGCGCGACAAGTACGGCGTGACGATCGTGGGCATCAAGAGCCCCGGCCGTGACTTCACCTACGCCGAGCCCACGACCCGCGTGGGCAAGCAGGACCTTCTCATCGTCGCCGGCCACGTGGAGCTGCTGGGACGTTTCGCCGGCCGCCCGTAGGGGGGCCTGGGGCGCTGGGGAGCTTGCGGGGCTGGGGTGCTTGCGGGGCTGGGCCTGTGCGGCGCTGTGGTTCTGGGGCGCTTGCGGGGCTGTGGCTGCTTGCGGGGCCGTGGCTCTGGGTCTGTGCGCTGCGGGGCTGGGCCAGTGCGGCGCTGCGGCGCTGGGCCTGTGCGCAGTGTGCTGTGCGCGGGACCGTTGCGGTGCGGACACCAAACGCGCGCGGCACAGCAGGGCAGATAGGATCCGCTTGCCGAACGTGCTCAGGTAGGGCACACATGACGAACGAATACACGTTTGGCAAGCTGAAGCTCCGCAATTGGGCTTCGCAGCTTCGCAGGAGCGATTCACCACGTCTGCTCAGCGGCTCCGGGCGGCGCGCAGCCACGGTGCTTGACCGAACAGTTTGGTGGCCAGGGCTTCCAGATCGAGAGTTTCATCGAAGCTGAGTCGGATGATTCGATACCCCATCGCGATGAGCCGGTTGTACTGTGCCGATTCTTTTCGCATGAGTGAGAACCCGTGGTCGACGTACTTCGTGACACCATCAACAAGGATGATCGTCTTCGTCTCCCTGTGCATGAAATCAACTCGCGCGATGTGGCGACTGCCATCGAACACATCGACTTGCTGATCGAAACCCTCAATCTTCAGGAGCGCAAGGTTATAGCCGCATCTGCTTTCAGCGTAGCTCTCCGACAGCGGCCCGACGCCGACCAGGAGACGTTCCGCGCGCGTCTGGCCTTTCGAGAGCCTTCGGAGCGCCGGAACAAAACTCTCCTCCATCTTCGCCCGAGCCATCAACTCGGTGTTCTTCGGATAACCGAATCGCGCCGCATTGTCGGCGTTGATGTCCGAACCGAACACCGCCTTTCGCAGGACCCTCTCCAGCGCGGCAAATGCCTCCGGCTCCCCGAGCTGGCCGATGAGATCGAATGCCGTCCTGACGGGTGCGGTGAGTGCCAGTTTGCCGATGTGGACTGTGTCTTCTGCCGGTATCGACTTGGTCGTGCGGGAGAGATCATTGCTCTTCCACCTCAGGGAGGGGTTCGCCACATGGATCAGACCACGAGGCGGCCGGTACAGCGGCAGATCATGGATGTAGGCCGCCGAGACTCCGCACACCACATCGTCGTTCCGGTACAGCGGATATGACGCGACCCGCAGCTTCTCGATCGTGTCGAGGAGAGTGAAGCTCTTGCGTCCCGACGCGTCCGTCTGAGCACCAACCTGCTCTATCCACGCATCGTCACTGATGAGGTTCCCAATTCTGCTGTGACGTGGGTTCTGGCACCTGGCGACGATCGAGTACATCCCGTGTGTGAGCTTGAGCAGGCAACAGCCGACCGCACTTCTGATGGCCCGGCTGAGAACCCCTTGGGCATTCAGTTGTCGAGTTCGCACAATGTTGTACATGAGTCAATGCTCGAGCTCGGACCCGGCGCCATTCAAGAGACTCGCACATCCCTGTGGAAACCGGTACTTCGTCCACAGGCATGATGCACGCGAGTCCATATGTCATCCACGATGAAACGAACACGAGTCAGCTGCGGGCACTGCGAGGGCACAATGGGCACCGGGACAGCCAGAGACGCAGGACGAAGCGAAGAAATCACCACCGCCGGGCTGGCACAGTACCAATGACTGCCTGTCCTTCTCGCGTTGCGCGGTGCCGACTTCTGATGGCGGCCTGCACAACCGCTGGACATAAGTGCGCGGGTAGAGCACACATGACGAACGAATGCATGTTCGCCTAGCGGTTGTGCTCTTCGGCACAGGCAGGGCCTCAGAAAAGACTGGAACGCCTCAGTATGGACGACCGGAACGGGCCACTGGAGCGGGCGACGGGAATCGAACCCGCGTCATCGGCTTGGGAAGCCGAGGCTCTACCATTAAGCTACGCCCGCGTATCGCCGTCGGGATGCAGGCCCACCAGCACCGATGATCTGCTGCGACAGTGGGTCTCCCCTGACGACTCGTTCCCCAGTGTATATCCTCGGCTCGAGGTCGAGGCACGAAGTCGATACACGCTGGCTCCACCTTCCTGCATACGGCCTTCTGCGACAGCGCCTTTCGCCCGCGTTGCGGCAACGACTGAGGGGGCGGCCACAGCCGCCCCCTCAGAAGTTTCCGCGCTCGGTGTCCCGCTCAGTGCTCGTTTGCCTCCTCTGCACCGAAACCGGTGTGGGCGCGCACGTCCATCTCCGCTGCGAGCTCAGGGCTCTCCTCGGTCTTGTCGGTGACAGACGCGATCCAGCCGAGGAGGAAGCCGAGTGGAATCGAGATGATTCCGGGATTCGACAGTGGGAAGATCACGAAGTCAGCGCTCGAGATCATCGCGGTCTCCGAACCGGAGACGACCGGCGAGAACGCGATCAGGAGGATAGCCGATCCCAGACCGCCGTAGATCGACCACACCGCACCGCGCGTGGTGAAGCGCTTCCAGAACAGCGAGTAGATGATCGTCGGCAGGTTTGCACTGGCCGCGACGGCGAAGGCGAGTGCCACGAGGAACGCGATGTTCTGACCTTGCACTCCGATGCCGCCGATGATCGCCACAGCACCGATGACGATGACTGTGCGGCGGGCGATCTTGACCTCCGCGTCGGGGTCCTCGACCTTGCCCTTCTTGATCACGCTGGCGTAGATGTCGTGGGCGAACGATGCCGCCGCGGTGATCGCCAGGCCTGCGACAACCGCGAGGATCGTCGCAAAGGCCACGGCCGAGATGAAGCCCATGAGGATGGGCCCGCCGAGGTGGAGTGCCAGCAGCGGTGCCGCCGAATTCACTCCGCCCGGTGCGTTTTCAATCGCATCGGCACCCACGAGTGCTGCCGCACCGTATCCGAGGATGAGGGTGAACAGGTAGAACCCACCGATAAGCCAGATCGCCCAGACGACCGAACGACGAGCCTCCTTCGCTGAAGGCACCGTGTAGAAGCGCATCAGGACGTGGGGCAGACCGGCGGTGCCGAGCACCAGCGCAAGCGCCAAGGAGATGAAGTCGAGCGGATTCTCACCGTATTTCTGGCCCGGTTCGAGGATTGCCTCACCGACGCCCGAGTTGTTGACTGCTGAGGACAGCAGGGTCGAGAGGTTGAACCCGTTGAGTGCGAGGACCCAGATGGTCATGGCGAAGGCGCCGAGGATGAGCAGGACCGCCTTGACGATCTGCACCCAGGTCGTTCCCTTCATGCCGCCCACGAGCACGTAGATGATCATGAGCGCACCGACGACGGCGACGACCAGCGACTGGCCGACCTTGCCGTCGATGCCCATCAGCAGCGACACCAGGCCACCGGCTCCTGCCATCTGCGCCAGGAGGTAGAAGAAGCAGACCGCCAACGTCGACAGGGCTGCCGCCATCCGAACAGGGCGCTGTTTGAGGCGGAACGACAGCACGTCGGCCATCGTGAACTTGCCCGTGTTGCGCATCAGCTCTGCAACGATGAGCAGGGCGACGAGCCAGGCGACGAGGAAGCCGATCGAGTACAGGAAGCCGTCGTAGCCGTTGACTGCAATGGCTCCGCAGATGCCCAGGAACGAGGCCGCGGACAGGTAGTCGCCCGAGATCGCGAAGCCGTTCTGGGGGCCGGTGAAGGATCTGCCGCCCGCGTAGTAGTCGGAGGCAGACTTGTTGTTCTTGCTGGCCCGCAGGACGATGAACATCGTCACCGCGACGAAGGCGGCGAAGATCGTGATGTTGAGAATCGGATTGTTCTCGACCTCGGTCACTCCCTGGGACACTGTGTCGAGGCCGGAGGCGAAAATGTCTCCTATGGCAATTGCGCTCATGGGGTGTTTCCTTCCGACTGCTGCTGGAGGCGGTCACGGATCGCGGATGCCTGCGGATCGAGTTTCTTGTTCGCGAACGAGACATAGAACATCGTGATTGCGAAGGTCGTCACGAACTGCAGGAGGCCGAGGATCAAACCGAGGTTGATCTCGCCGACGACCTTTGTGGACATGAAGTCGTGCGCATAGGTACTCAGGATGACGTAGAGGAAGTACCACGCCATGAATCCGATCGACAGTGGTATCACCACCGAGAACCGTTTGCGCTTGAGCGCTTTGAATTCGGGATTCTCCTCTTCGACGAGGAAATCGACCCGCGTAGTGTCAGGTTCGGTCATAGCTTCTCCATTCGAAACGTGCGTCGAGCATCAGTGGTCTGAATCACACGACTTTAAACTAACGGCCAGCTAGCACTGGGGAATACCACCGAAAGTTGGTAGCTTGTTCACATGAACGTCAAAGCCAAAGAATCTCGGGCGCTGAAGGCCGAGACGCGTCGACTCTTCGTCGAAGCCATCGACTCACTGCATCGGAACGGGACCGGTGACGTCATCTTCGGCGGCATGGTTGAGGACGACAAGGTCTCAGTCGAAGCAGTCGCCGGAGGCGGTCAGGACCGTCTGACCTCTCTCATCGTCAGCACCGGGCGCGGGCTCGGCGGACGTGCACTCACCGAAGGCACCCCACAGCTGACCAAAGACTACGGAATCGATCCCTACATCACCCATCACTACGACGAGGAGATCCTCGGTGAGGGGATCCAGGTGCTCATCGCAGTGCCGACCCTGCGCGGTGGTGAGGTCACGGGCATGATGTACTGCGGTCACCGCAAGAACTACAATGCGGCGGCGCCGCAGACAGGCGACCTGGTCAAACGGGTCAGGCAGCTGTCGGTGGATCTGGGACGGCTGAGACAGCCTCGACCGCCCGAGGAGCCCGTCGAGACCGAGCGCCTGTACTCCGATCTCGAATCCTCGAGCCGGGAAGCCCTGCGCCGCACCTATGCGGAACTGCGCTCGATCCGCTCAGGCGTCGATGAGAACGAAATGCGGCAGCGACTGACCGACGTCGAGAATCGTCTGGCAGACATCCTCTCCGGGCACAATTCGGATCTGTTTCCGAATCCGACGCCCACCGTCAGCCTCTCCCCCAGGGAGACGGACATTCTCTCGCACGTGGCGCTGGGATGGTCGAATGCCCGGATCGCCGAGGCACTGGGGCTGCGGGAGTCGACGGTGAAGTCCTACCTGAACACGGTCATGGTCAAACTCTCGGCCGGCACCAGGCATGAAGCCGTGTCCATCGCGAGGTCGGCAGGGGCACTGCCCTGACCCATGGCGGCCGAGCTGACCCTGCCTCTCAGCCGTTGATGACCTCGGAGTTCTCCTTCTCCATCTCGAGGGAGCGGTCGCCCGCGGCCTGCGCAGCCGCCTCGGCGATGTCGAAGATTCCCGCATCGATGAAGGTATTCAGCCCTGCGAGTGTCGTCCCGCCCTTGCTGCTGACGGCCTGTCGCTGGGCGCTCGGGTCCGGCTTCTCGATCAGGAGCCGTCCGGCTCCGTCCGCGGTGGCCACGACCATCTGTTTGGCGGTCTCCTCGCTCAGCCCCATCTTCACACCGGCCGCGATCATCGACTCCGCCAGAAGGAAGAAATAGGCCACACCCGAGCCGGAGATCCCGGTCATGGCGGGAATCTCGGTCTCGTCGAGTTCCACGACGAGCCCGGCCCCGGACAGCATGGTCCGCAGGGTCTCCGTGGTCGTCTCGGCCACCTCGGCGGAGGGAGCCAGCGCAATGACGCCGTGCCCGATGGAACTGGGCGTGTTGGGCATGATGCGCACGATCGGGCTCTCGGGAGCCAGAACGGCCAGATCGGCCATGGCGACGCCGGCGGCCATCGACACGAGCACTGTGTCGGCGCTCAGGCTCGGGGCCAGGTCCCGCACCGTCTCGGCCATCATCCACGGTTTGACCCCGAGGAAGACGAAGTCAGCGCCCGCGGCGGCCTTCCGGTTGGCCTCGGCATCGTCCTCCGCCGAGGTGACGGTGGCGCTCGGGAGCTCCGCTGCGAGTCGCCTCGCCGAGGCGGCCGAGTTCGTTGTCGCGCGGACGTCGAGCTTCTCGTCGGCGCTGAGGATTCCCTTGATCAGTGCCGTGCCCATGTTTCCGGTGCCGATGGAGGCGATGGAGGTCAAATCAGACCTGCCCTTCTGTGGTTGTTCGATGATCGTTGACTGGTTCGCGGTGCGTTCAGGAGTTCGACTGTCCGTCGTTGGCGCGCATCTCGCTCGTGCGCGTCTGGCCCGTGCGCATCTGGCTCGTGCGCACATGGCTCGAGGCATTGCGGTGGCGGACCTCGGACTCGAGACCGAGGTGGGTACGGGCGAAGGCAATGGAATCGGCGAGCATCTGCTCTCTGGTGGCCTGCTTCGTGACGAAGCGCGTGTTAACCTCGACGACGACGTCGCCGGCCCAATCGTGTTTGGCGAGGTATTGCATGGTCTCGGCCACGGGCATGGTGCCGGCACCGGGGATCAGGTGCTCGTCCTTGAGAGATCCGGAACCGTCGGTGAGGTGGACGTGGCGCAGTTTGTCGAAGATCTCCGACACGGTTTCGACGGCGTTCATTCCGGCCGTCGAGGCGTGGGAGAAGTCGAAGGTCAGGGCATCGTAGTCCTCGTCGAGCGGGTTCCAGTCGGGGTAGTAGACGAGGATCTCGCGCACGCCGGCCCGCCAGGGGTACATGTTCTCCACGGCGAGGGTGACTCCGGTCTCCTGTGACACCTGGCGCACACCGTCGACGAAGCCCAGAGCATATTCGCCCTGCCACCGAAACGGCGGGTGCAGAACCACGGTCTTGGCTCCGACGGCCTTCGCGAGGTTCGCGGTGATGCGCAGCTTCTCCCAGTGGTCCTTGTGCAGAACGCGCGGCAGGAAGAGCAGGGTCGGGGCATGCAGTGACATGACCTCGAGGCCGGTCTTCGCAGCCAGGCCGTTGATGAGGTCGACATCTCGTGTCTCGGCATTGTGAGTGACCATGATCTCGACACCGTCGTAGCCGTGCTTGGCCGCTTGGGAGAATGTCTCGGCCACGGTCATCGGCGACACCGAGGAGCTGGAGAGGCCGATCCGGATCCTGTGCTCCGAACTGTGCTGAATCTCGTGGTCGTAGACCTCATGGCTGTCGAAGTACTCACGGTGCCGTCGCGAATTGGACCGCGCGGAATTCTTGGCGGTGTACACCTTGCGCGTTGACTTCGACCGTTTCGCCCTGCTCATCTCACCCAGTTTAGTCCTCGAAGATTCCATATTCCCTCAGAAAGCATAAGCCCTGAAGACGCTAAGCTCGACGAATGGTTGATTATCGAGTTCGCCGGGCCCGCGTCGATGATTCCGCGCAGATCGCCGAAATCCACATCGCAGCGTGGACGGCCGCCTACCGCGGCATCATGGCGGATACGGTCCTCGACTCCCTCGACATCGACCGGCAGAGGGCAGAGTGGTCGCGCAACCTCAGCGCGGAAGAGAATCCGATGTCGACGCTGGTCGCGGTGCAGACCGACGGCAGTCCCTCCGCCGATGACCGAGTTCTCGGCTTCGGCGGGGTGTGCCCTCCCAGGGACACCGCCGAGGTGCTCGACCGGCTCCCCGAGGCCACTGGACTGGGGCAGCTGGCGTCGATCAATCTCCATCCCGAGGCCTTCGGCACCGGTGCCGGCGCGCTGCTCCTCCACGCCTTGGAGGGCGAGCTGCGGGCGCTGGGGTACGGCCGCGCCTATCTCATGGTCGCCGAAGGCAATGGGCGCGCGATGCGCTTCTATGCCAAACACCGCTGGCACCGCACGGAGATCACCCACGTCTTCGATGGGGTGTCCCCGGCGGTGCCAGAGCGCATGTTCACGATCGACCTCGGCTGAGGCCCACCTCGGCGAGGGATCAGCCTTGAAGCTCTTCGACGTCCTCGTCGACCCACTTCTTCGACTTCTCGACGGCCTTGTTCCACAGACGGTAGACGCGGGCGACCGTGTCCTCGTCCATGGACGGCTCCCAGCGTTTGCCCTCGCGCCAATTGGCCTTGACATCGTCCTCGCCGTTCCAGAACTTCACGGCGATGCCAGCCGCGTATGCCGCGCCCAGGGCCGTGGTCTCGACGACCTCGGGACGGATGACGGGCACGCCGAGGAGGTCGGCCTGGAACTGCATGAGGGTCTCGTTGGCAACCATGCCGCCGTCGACCTTGAGCTCGGTGAGCGCAACACCCGAATCGAGATCCATTGCGTCGAGGACCTCACGGGACTGGAACGCCACCGATTCGAGAGCCGCACGAGCGATGTGGTTCTTGTTGACGTAGCGGGTCAGGCCCACCATCACACCACGCGCGTCGGATTCCCAATGCGGGGCGAAGAGTCCCGAGAAGGCCGGCACGATGTAGCAGCCGCCGTTGTCGTCGACCTGCTTCGCCAAGGTCTCGACCTCGGGGGCACTCGAGATGATTCCGAGATTGTCGCGCAGCCACTGCACGAGCGACCCCGTCACGGCGATGGATCCCTCGAGGGCGTAGACCGCCTCGGCGTCGCCGATCTTGTAGGCCACGGTTGTGAGCAGACCGTTTTTGCTGGCCACAGGCTCGGTACCGGTGTTGATGAGCATGAAGTTGCCGGTGCCGTAGGTGTTCTTGGCCTGCCCCTTCTCGAAGCATGCCTGGCCGAAGGTCGCCGCCTGCTGATCACCAAGGATGCCGCAGATCGGGGTGTCGATGATGAGACCGTTCTTGGCGCCGTAGCCGTAGACCTCCGAACAGGACTTGATCTCCGGCAGCATCGACACGGGGATGCCCATGTCGCCGGCGATCTCCTCGTTCCAGTCGAGGCTCTTGACGTTCATGAGCATCGTGCGCGAAGCATTCGTCACGTCGGTGACGTGGATTCCGCCGTTGACGCCGCCGGTGAGGTTCCAGATCACCCAGGTGTCCATGGTGCCGAAGAGCAGTTCCCCGGCCTCGGCGGACTCCCTGACTCCATCGACGTTGTCGAAGACCCACTTGGCCTTCGGCCCGGCGAAGTAGGTGGCCAGAGGAAGGCCGACCCGTTCCTTGTACTTGTCTGGTCCCTCGTCTCCGGCGAGCTCATCGCAGATCTTCTGGGTCCTGGTGTCCTGCCAGACGATCGCGTTGTAGACGGGCTTTCCGGTGTTCTTGTTCCAGATGACAGTGGTCTCACGCTGATTCGTGATCCCCACGCCTTCGAGCTGGTGGCGGTTGATGTCGGCACGGGCCAGGGCCTGACCGATCGCCTCGTTCGTATTCCTGACGATCTCCATCGGGTCGTGTTCGACCCAGCCGGCGCGGGGGAAGATCTGTTCGTGCTCGAGCTGGCCCGAGGACACGATCTGACCGTCGTGGTCGAAGACGATGGCCCTCGACGAGGTGGTGCCCTGGTCGATGGCGAGGATGTACTTTTCCTGACTCATTCTGACTCCTGTGTCTCGATGTGTGTCGATGGTGCTGGTGGCTCAGAGATCGGCGTGTGGCTCAAACGAAGGCCTGCGAGGCCACGCCGGCGATGACGCCGCCGACGATGGGGCCGGCGACCGGCACCCACGAATACGCCCAGTCGGAACTGCCCTTGTTCTGGATCGGCAGCAGGGCGTGGACGATGCGGGGCCCGAGGTCACGTGCGGGGTTGATCGCGTAGCCGGTGGGCCCACCCAGTGAGGCGCCGATGGCGACGACGAGGAGGCCGACGGCCAGTGGTCCCAATTCGTGCGGGGTCTCTCCGAAGAGCAGGATGACGAAGACGAGGACGAAGGTGGCGATGACCTCGGTGACGAAGTTCCAGCCGTAGCTGCGGACCTCGGGACCGGTGGAGAAGGTGCCGAGGATGTTGCCGGCCTCTTTCTCCTCGTCGTAGTGCTTCTTGTACACGGCCCAGGCGAGGAAGGCACCGATCATGGCACCGATCATCTCCGCCGCGAGGTAGGCGATGGTGTTGCCGAAGTTCACGGCGATGCCGGGAGCGTACTCTTCGGCCCCGCTGGCGAGGATGCCGAAGGTCACCGCCGGGTTGATGTGCGCACCGGTCTTGAAGGCGACGAAGACACCGGCGAAGACGGCCAGGCCCCAGCCGAACGAGATGAGGAGCCATCCTCCCCCATTGCCCTTCGTCTTGCCCAGAACGACATTGGCGACGACGCCGACGCCGAGCAGTATGAGCATCGCCGTGCCGGCGATCTCGTAGAGGAATATGGTACCCATATCTCACAAACTCCTATTGTTTGTTTTTCCTGTGTGCGGTTACTGCGGTTTGAGGGACTCCTCCACCAGCGCCGCGGCTGAGGCATCGTCGTGGGTGGTTTCCGCGGTGATCTGCGCATCGACGTGGGCGTTGAAGCCCGCGATTTCACTCGCCTCTCGGTCCGCGTCCCACCCGAGGATCGGAGCGACGATGGCGGCGACCGCCTCGGCGGCAGCCTTGCCGCGGTCCCTGACCTCGTAGTTCAGCCGCATCCGGCGCTCCAGAATATCGCCGAGGTGGACGGCCCCTTCCGAGGTCGCCGCGTAGTGGGCTTCGGCGCGGAGGTAGCGCTGCGCACCCGGCAGCGGCCGGCCGAGTTCGGGGTCCTCGTCAACGAGGTCGAAGATGTCCTCGACCAGGGTGCCGTAGCGGCGGATGAGTCGCTGCACACGGTCTTCGTCCCAGCCGTACTTCTCGGCGATGCCGGACTGTCCGCGTCTCACGGCACCGACTCCCTGGGCGCCGAGCAGCGGAATCGATTCGGTCAGTGAGCGCCGGTCCTTCGCATCGTCGCCGAGGACGAAGTCGACGGCGTCTTCGGCCATCACGCGATAGGTCGTGAACTTGCCGCCGGCGATCGCAGCCAGCGCGGGTTCGACCTCCATCACCGTGTGTTCGCGCGAGACCTTCGTCGAGGCCTGACCCTCCTTGACCACGGGCTGCAGCAGCGGGCGGAGGCCGGAGTAGACGCCGATGACGTCGTTGCGGGTGAGCTTCTCGGTCAGGATCGCGTTCGCGTGCTTGAGCAGGTATTCGATGTCGTCGGAGTTGGCCACCGGTGAGTCGACGTCCTGGTCCCACGGTGTGTCCGTGGTGCCGATGACCCAGTAGCCCTCCCACGGGATCACGAAGAGCACGGACTTCTCCGTCTTCGAGATGATGCCGGTGT
The DNA here is from genome assembly GCF_900105045.1 of Brevibacterium picturae. Taxonomy (GTDB): domain Bacteria; phylum Actinomycetota; class Actinomycetes; order Actinomycetales; family Brevibacteriaceae; genus Brevibacterium; species Brevibacterium picturae. Next base: position 730,131 of record NZ_LT629739.1, read on the forward strand.
TCGGGTCCGCCTTGATCTTGTCCTGGTCGACGGTGATGTGCACGCCCTTCGAGGCGAGCACTTTCAGACCGGCGTCGGCCTGGGCCAGGTCCTGCTGTTCCTCGGTCCAGACTCCCCCGGCCAGGATCGTGCGGCGAGCGTGGATATCGAACTCGCGGCCGGTCATCTCATCCCGGGCGCGGACGCCGGAGACCCTGTCGCCGTCGTGGAGGTAGTCGATGACGGACACGTGGTTGGCCGCCGCGGCACCGTAGCCTGCGGCCGAGCGGATGAGCGTCATCACGAAGCGGGCGTCATCGACCTTCGCATCGTAGTATTCGAGGGCACCGACGGCGGCCTCGTCGGCAAGACCGGGGAAATGCGATGACAATGCCTTCTTGCCCAGGTGCCGGTGCATCGGCACGGCACGTTTGCGCCCCGGACGGGTGGCCATTGTGTCGTAGAGCAGAACGCCCGAGCCGATGAAGGCACGATCGATGAGACGGTGTTCGAAGGGGAAGACGAAGGCGACGGGCTCGACCAGATGGGGAGCCGTGTGCTGGAGGAGGAGATCGCGTTCCTTCAGCGCCTCGGCCACGAGCTTGAAGTCGAGCATCTCGAGGTAGCGCAGTCCGCCGTGCATGAGCTTCGAGGACCGCGAGGAGGTGCCCGAGGCCCAGTCCTTGGCGTCGACGACCCCGACCTTCAGTCCGCGGGTGGCCGCATCGAACGCGGAGCCGGCTCCCGTGACGCCGCCGCCCACGACGAAGACGTCCAGGGGGTTGTCGGGGGATGTGTTCTCAAGGGTGTGCAGTGCTTCATCGCGGAACGATGGGGACAACTCGCCATTTCGCATTGACAGTTCTTTTCCTTCTCGGAGCGTGTGCGTTCCCACCATTATTGCGCCCGGGTTTCAACATGTGGTCCGTGCACGGCAGTTAGGAAAAATCTAACAGGCAATGCGCAGAAGGGAAACACAACGCTCAATTGCGAAAGGGCTCAGACCAGCTCCACCCGCATCGCCGAGGAGGTCTCCGCGGAATCGAGCAGGTCGAGTTTGCGCATGATGATGCCTTCGCGCAGTGCCCATGGTGAGATATTCATGACATTGACATCGAAGATCGCGAAGGCGGCGTCGGCGACGATGGCGCCGGCCAGGACCTGACCGGCCCGCGCCTGGGAGACGCCCGGCAGCGTCGCACGCTCTTCCGGGGTCCGTGAGGACAGGGTCTCGATGATTCCTGAGAGGTCGCGGCGGAAGAGTTTGCGTGGGGCGTAGATGCCGTCCCCGCTCGGTGCCGCACCCGCGATCCGGGCCAGCGACCGGAATGTCTTCGACGATCCCACGACTTGATCGGCGGAGCCCACTCGGTTGATCTTGCCGGCGATGCGCCCGATTTGGGACCGGGCGTATTTCTGCAGACTGTGAATGTCCTCGGCGCTGGGCAGAGGGTCGGGGAGGAATTCGGAATAGGTGCGACCGGCGCCCAGCGGCACGGACACTGCGGCTTCCGGATATTCGTCCTGTCCGGCGGCGATCTCAAGGGAACCTCCGCCGATGTCAAGCAGCAGGATCTTCCCGGCCGACCAGCCGAACCAGCGTCTCACTGCGAGGAACGTGACTCGGGCCTCGTCCTTGCCCGACATCACGTTGAGGGTGACACCGAGCTGTGAGTTGATCGCTTCGATGAGTTCGGCACCGTTCGGTGCGTCCCTGACCGCCGAGGTGGCGAACGCCAGGATCTGTTCCGACCCCTGGTCCTCGGCGATCTCCACCGCCTCGGCGATGAAGCTGTGCAGCCGTTCCTGTCCGGCGGTGTCGATCATTCCATCGTCACCGAGGTACTCAGCGAGGCGCAGGATCTCTTTGTGGGAGGTGGCGGGCAAGGGAGGGGCTCCGACATGGGCGTCGACCACGAGGAGGTGGACGCTGTTGGACCCGATATCGAGGACTGCTAGGCGCATTCGATCAGTTTAACCACAGAATTCATTCCTCGACCCAGTCCGTGCCCCGGAAGCCGAACTCAGGCGGGCGCTTCGCGAAGAACGCCTCCTGTCCGCGGGCGATCTCGTCCCGATAGGCCTCGTCGAGCCACTGTGGTGGGGCGGCTTCGTCACTCAGCTCGCCGTTAAGAACCGCCTTCGACCCGATCTGGGACAGACGTGAGAGACCGACGATCTTCTCCCCCATCGTCTGCGCCGACTCCAGAGGAGTCTCGGAGACCTCATGGAAGAAGCCGAGCTCGCGCATCTGGTCGAACTTCACGATCGAGGCCGTGACCAGCAGGTACCTGGCCCACGAGTCACCAAGGACAGTGGCCAGACGGCGGGTCGGTCCCGGCGGGTAGACGAGACCGAGCTTCGCTGCGGTGACGCCGAAGATCGAACCGGGGGCGGCGATGCGGATGTCGCAGGCAGCGGCGATCTCGGTGCCCCCGCCCACGCAGTTGCCGGTGATGGCCGCGATGGTCGTCGTTCGGGCATCGGCCACGGCAGCCTCGGCGGTGGAATTGAGCTCCCAGAAGTCGTCCAGTGCGACGTTGAGGTCGGCGATGTCGGAGCCGGCGGAGAAGTGCCCGGCCGCACCGGTGATCACCAGCGCTCCGATCGAGTCATCGGCGTCGACACCGGCGATGATGTCGGGCAGCGCCCGCCACATCGGGCGGGAGATGGCGTTGCGTTTTTCAGGCCGATCAATGACGAGGGTTCCGACTCCACCTGTGACGGTGAAGTCGAAACCCTCGAGATCGACCGGACGGTAGATTCCGTCAGCGGTCATGTGCATAGCCTTTCAGCTGCGGCGCTTCAGCCCCGGTCCTCGGGAACTTCGCGCTGCTCGTGACCGTCGTAGGCACTCAGCGGACGGATCAGGGCATTATCGGCCTGCTGCTCCATGATGTGAGCGGTCCAGCCCGTGATGCGGGCCATGACGAAGATCGGGGTGAACTGATCGGTGTCGAAGCCCATGAGGTGGTACGCCGGACCCGAGGGATAGTCGAGATTCGGGTAGATGCCCTTGCGTGAGACGAAGTCCTCTTCGAAGGCGTTGTAGAGATCGAGAAGATCGGTTGCGCCCTTGGCCGCGACCATATTCTCGAAGGCCTTGCGCATGGTCGGCACACGCGAGTCGCCGTTCTTGTAGACGCGGTGACCGAAGCCCATGATCTTGGCCTTGTTGGCCAGAGCGTCATCGATCCAAGCCGAAGCCTTGTCGGCGCTGCCGACTTCTTCGAGCATCGCCATGACGGCCTCGTTGGCGCCGCCGTGCAGAGGACCCTTGAGAGCCCCGATGCCACCGGCGACCGCCGAGTACAGGTCGGACGTCGTGGAGGTGATGACACGGCTGGTGAACGTCGAAGCGTTGAACGAGTGCTCCGCATAGAGGATCATCGAGATGTCGAAGCAGCGCACGACCTCCTCGGTGGGAACCTCGTCGAAGACCATCTTGAAGAAGTTCGCGGCGTAGCCGAGGTCCTTCGTCGGTGCGATCGGATCGAGTCCGTGGCGGCGACGGTGGTCGATGGCCACGATCGTCGGCAGCTGTGCGTAGAGACGCTCGGCCTTCGCGAGGTTGGCTTCGACGCCTTCCACATCAGCATCGGGGTCGACAGCGCCGAGGTAGGCCACCGCGGTCTGCACCACGTGCATCGGGTGGCAGTCCTTGGGCAGGTCGAGGATGAGCTGGACGAGCTTGTCGTCGATGGTCCGCTGAGCACGCTCGCGGGCCGTGAACTCCTCGAGCTGAGCCGCGGTCGGCAGTTCGCCGTTCCAGATCAGGTAGGAGACTTCCTCGGAGCTGCACTTGGCGGCGAGTTCCTGCACGGGGTAACCGCGGTAGGTGAGCGAGTTCGTTTCCTGGACTACTTTCGAAACGGCCGTGGTATCGACGACGACGCCGGCGAGGCCCTTCTTGATTTCTTCGGTCACTGGTGACCCTCCTGTGAAAAGTTGAATACGGCAGCGTCAAAATCGTTGTACGCAGCGTAGTCGATCGTGTCGTAGAGGTCCGCACGGTTCTGCATGCCCTCGAGCAGGTCCACCTGGGTGCCCTGATCGCGAATGGTCTGCAGGCCCGATTTGATCGCACCCATGGCGAGTCGCAGAGTTGTGACCGGGTAGATCACGACTTTGACTCCGACGTTCGCCAACTGCTCGGTGGTGAACAGTTCGCTCTTTCCGAATTCTGTCATGTTCGCCAGAATCGGCACATCCACGCTGCTGGCGAACTTCTCGAACTCGCTCAGGTCACGCATGGCTTCGGGGAAGATCAGGTCCGCGCCGGCGTCGACGTAGGCCTTGGCACGGTCGATCGCCGCGTCGAGGCCCTCGCCTGCGCGAGAGTCGGTGCGGGCGCTGATGACGAAGTTCTCGTCCCGGCGGCCCTTGACGGCGGCTTTGATGCGCTTGCTCATCTCGGCAGCGGTGACAACCTCTTTGCCGTCGAGGTGGCCGCAGCGTTTCGGATTCACCTGGTCCTCGAGGTGCATGCCCGAGATTCCGGCGTCTTCGAATACCTGGATGGTGCGGGCCACGTTCATAGCCTCGCCCCAGCCGGTGTCGGCATCGATGAAGGTCGGCAGGTTCGTCACCCCGGCAATGTTGCGCCCGTGGTCGGCCACCTCGGTGAGCGTGGTCAGTCCGATATCGGGCAGGCCCATGGCTGCGGAGAACGCACCGCCGGAGATGTAGACGCCTTCGAAGCCGGTCTGCTCGATGATCTGAGCATTGATCGGGTTGATGGCGCCGGGGAACTGGACGATCTGGTCACCGGCGAGGAGCTCGCGGAACTTCGCGCGGCGCTCGGCCGGCGTTGCTGTTGCCCCCAACATCAGAAGATTCCCTTCGAACCGGTGTGCTCGAGTCCGTCGACGGTGAAGCTGAGCTCGGCCACACCCTTGGCATCGAGGTTCTCGAGGTTCTCGGCCAGGTCGATGAAGCGAGTCTGCTCGGCACCGGTCAGGATGCCCTCGGACAGGGTCTTGAACTTCTCGATGTAGTTCGCGCGGGCGAAGGGACGGGCACCGAAGGGGTGCGCGTCGGCCACGGCGATGTCATCGACCAGGGTCGAGCCGTCCTCGAATTCGATCTCCACGCGGCCGCCGAAGGCCTTCTCGTTGGGGTCAGTCGAGTGGTAGCGGCGAGTCCATTCCTTGTCCTCGGTGGTCTCGATCTTGTGCCACAGCTTGACGGTGTCGGGGCGTCCGGCGCGCTCAGGAGCGTATGAGTGCTCGTGGTGCCAACCCTGATCCTCCATGGCCACGGCGAAGATGTACATGATCGAGTGGTCGAGGGTCTCGCGGCTGGCCTTGGGATCCATCTTCTGCGGATCGTTGGCGCCGGTGCCGATGACGTTGTGCGTGTGGTGCGAGGTGTGGATGACGACGCGCTTGATCTTCGACAGATCCTCGATCTGGCCACCGAGCTTGCGAGCGAGGTCGATGAGGGCCTGCGCCTGGTATTCGGCGGAGTGCTCCTTGGTGTAGGTGTCGAGGATTGCGCGCTTGGCCTCGCCCGCACCGGGCAGAGGAATGGTGTAGCGGGCCTCGGGACCCGACAGGATCCAGGCGATGAAGCCGTCTTCGCCTTCGTAGATGGGGTTGGGTGCGCCTTCGCCGCGCATGGCACGGTCGACAGATTCGACGGCCATCTTGCCGGCGAATGCGGGGGCGTGTGCCTTCCACGAGGAGATCTCGCCCTTGCGGGACTGACGGGTCGCGGTGGTCACGTGCAGGGCCTGCTGGATCGCCTGGAAGGTGACCTCGGTGTCGAGGCCGAGCATGGCGCCGATGCCGGCTGCCGCGGAGGGGCCGAGGTGGGCGACGTGGTCGATCTTGTGTTCGTGCAGGCACATTCCCTTGACCAGGTCGACCTGGATCTCGTAGCCGGTGGCGATGCCGTTGATGAGGTCTTTGCCGCTGATGCCCTTGTGCTGGGCAACCGCGAGGACCGGTGGGATGTTGTCGCCGGGGTGTGAGTATTCGGCGGCGAGGAAGGTGTCATGGAAGTCGAGTTCACGAACGGCGACCCCGTTGGCCCAGGCTGCCCATTCCGGGGAGAAGCGCTCCCCCAGGGGCAGGCCGAAGACGGTGGCTCCGGGTGTGTACGGGTGGGTCTGTGCCTGCTCGCGAGCGTGCAGCGGGGCCGAGCGGCGCACCGAGGCGGCGGCCACCGAGGCGTTGTCGATGACGCGGTTGATCACCATTTCGGTGACGTCCGAGTCCACCGGTGTCGTATCGGATGCGACCTCGGCGATCTTCCAGGCGAGTTGGTCTTCGCGAGCCAGGTTCTCTGAGCTCTTATGCGTGCGGACTTCATGATCGATCATGGTTAACCCCTTCAAACGTCCTTGACCGTTCAGGTCTTCCAGCGACTGACACAACTGTAGGTTACGTCACGTCTCTGTCACGGTCTGGCCAGAATTTTATCTCGACATCAAGATACTTTACCCGACCGCATGGAGTCACCACCACCCGGCCCCCTCCGGTGGACCCTTCGAGCCCGCCAGTGAACTGTGCCACAATTGAGGAATGACGCGCACTGCTCTGGACTTCGACGAAAACTGGTTTGATGATGCCGAGTTCGCTCAGCTGCGACGACGCCTGCCCATCCCCTATGTCAACGCGATCCCCGTGCGTGTGGGCGAAACAGGAAACGTCGAGCGAATCGGACTGCTGCTGCGCAGTCTTGATGACGGATCCCTAGGACGAGAGGTCGTCGGCGGACGCATCCGCTTCCATGAGAGCATCCGCACTGCACTGATGCGCCACGCGGAGAATGACCTCGGCCCCATGGCCCTGCCGGTCATCCCGCCCGCGATCTCACCATTCCACATCGCGGAGTACTTCCCCACCGAGGGGTCATCTCTTCTCCACGACCCGCGACAGCATGCGATCTCGATGTGCTTCATCCTCGAAGTCCGCGGGGAATGCACTCCCCGCGCAGATGCGCTGAGCCTCGACTGGCTGACTCCGGAAGAGACTCTGCGCCCCGATATCGTCGGCGAGATGTGCCACGGGCAGGAGCACATCCTCCACTACGCCCTGGCCCATATGGGCTTCGCGATCTGAAACCGGCTCCGTGCCTCAGGGACCGACTTCGCGCCTCGTGACCGAATACCCTGGCGTCGCTGCTTGGTAGACTGGGCCTGACGAGGACGGTTCTGATGATCGGGGGCATCGTCCTCGTCCGGGTAGAGTCGGCCCCCATTTGGAGGCCTGCCATGACTGCCGAGAATCTATCCGCTGACCAGACGCCGACGGACCTCGGCGTCCTCGTCGGCTATGACGGCTCCGAGCTCGCTGCGCGCGCCCTCGAGTATGGAGCGGCCGAAGCCGGCCGGCGCAGCATCGCCCTCACCGTCGTCTCCGCATACACCGTCCCGGTCATGGTCTATCCGAACATTGCGTCCATGCCGGAGGAGAACGAGGCAGAGGCTGCGCAGCGGGCGGTCGAGGAACTCCTCGGCGAGGCGGCCGGGCTCCTGCGAGGTCACTCCGGCAAGGTCTCCTACCGCGCCGACCAGGGCGATGCCGCTGGCGTTTTGAGGGACCTGAGCGCTCACGCCGGAACGGTTGTCGTGGGGGCACGAGGCCGCGGCGGATTCATGGGGCGAATCCTCGGCTCGGTCTCCACCGCCCTGCCCGCCCATTCGCACTGTCCGACGATCGTCGTTTCCGGCCGCCGATCGGATGCGGACGAGGGCGCAGTCGTCGTCGCGGTCGACGGTTCCGATGCCGGGCGCCTGGCAATGTTCACTGCCGCCGAGGCGGCCAGTTCACGTGCAGCCCGACTCGAGATCGTCTCCGTCCTTCCCTCCGGAAAGGAATGGCTCTATTGGTATCCCGAGCTGGAGCTCAATACCGAGGTGACCAGCCGGAGGAGGGCTGAGCTCGAGGCCGCGCTCGAGGCCGAGGTCGCGGCTGTGGCCGAGCAGTTCCCCGACCTCAAGGTCAGCGCAGCGGTGCCGATCGGAAATCCGACCGAGGTTCTCGCCGAGCTGACGGAGACTGCCCAGCTGACCGTCCTCGGCACCCGCGGTCGCGGAGCGGTCAGGAGCGCTCTGCTGGGGTCGATCTCACGCGGCGTCCTGCACCAGGCCCAGGGTCCGGTCATGGTCGTTCCGAGCTGAGTCGACGGCGTCGGCTCCGGCTGCGTCCGCCTCGGCGTCAATGGTCCGGGGACGGTTCTTCGTCACTCTGGCGCGAGATCTCGACATCGTCGATCGCCTCTGACGCGGCCTGAGTCCCGCCCTCGGCGGGAACCTCGTAGGTCGTCGCGCGCAGCGATTCGTCGCTCACGCGCACTCGGGTGAAGGCGGGGACGTCGTTGTGGACGCTTTTCGCCTCCCAGTCCAGGCCCGGAACGTAGTCGTAGAACTTCGAGCCTGAGGAAGAGGTCAGCGTCAGATACATCGTCTGCCCCTCCTCCTTCTGCTGTTCGAATCCAGCATCGGAGGACGCCACCTTCTTGCCTTCGGCGTCCATGAGGAAGGTGCGGTTATAGATGTGGTCGTGGCCGGAGACCACAAGGTCGATGTCGTTGCGTGCTGCGACCGGTGGGATGGCTTCGCGCAGCCTCTTCACCTCGAGATCATCGTTGTGGGTCGCGGTCGAATAGATCGAATGGTGGAAACCGAGTACCGTCCAGCGTGCCTGGTCCCCGTGCTCGGCCACGACCTCGTCGATGAACTCCGCATGTTCGTCGGTGTTGGCGTCGTTCGAGTTGATGTTGATGAACAGCACGCCCGAATCGATGAACCAGTAGTCGCCGCCGGAGGTGATGGCGCCGCTTCCGCCGTGGTCGCCACTGACGTTGGGACGATTGAAGTGCTGCTCATAGGACTTCGAGGCAACGTCGTGGTTCCCGATCGTCGTCGCCTGCGGGACGGTCCGTGTCGCCTCCGGAGCCAGGTACTGCTCGTACTGCCCCTGGTCGCCTGCCGAGTTCACCTGGTCGCCCAGGGAGTAGAAGAACCGCGGATCCTGCCCGGTCTCCAGCGCGGAATTCAGGGTCCTGTCCCAGCCCGTCGCGTCATCGGGCTGACCGCCGGCGCCGATCTGTGGGTCGCCGAAGACGAGGAATTCGCTGTCATCACCGGCGACACCAGTGTCGAACTGTGCCACGTCGGAGAAGCCGTCCTTCTCACTGCCGACCTGGTAGGAGTACTCCGTGTTCGGTTCCAGCTCAGTCATGGACGCATGGTTGAAGTGCCGTTTGAGATCGGTCGACAGGCCTGATTCCGTGGTCTCAGCGCTTTCGGCGTCGTCGGGCAGTGCCGAACCGTTGAGCTCGGAGGTCTTGGCCCAGCGGACCTCTCCCCCGCCGGAGTTCTCGCTCATCCACGATAGCTTGCGCGAGCTCTCATCGGCACCGACCTGCAGGACGGTGTCGGTGATCGCGGACTCCTCATTCGCTTCGGCCTGGGTCGAGGACGCGTGCGCAGGCTCGGCGTGCGCGGGGATCGGCGCCGCGACGAGCGCCGCCAGCAGCGCCGAGACGGACAGGAGACTCATCGGTGTTCTCAGGTGTTGTGCTTTCACCCGGTCATTCCTACCCGACGGTAATGAAAGCTCCGGCCCCGGTGGGCGACCACCGAGTCAACGGCAGGTGAACTTTCCGCAGCGGGTGCAGCGCGTCGACTGGGGTACAGTGGGTCTCAACGACAGGGGAGCGCCGAAAGGGGCGCTGAGAGTGCAGATGAGCTGCAGACCCTCGAACCTGATGCGGCTAGCACCGCCGAAGGAAGTCGAGACTCTTCTACCCCTCCTTGATATTAGGAGGCACAATGCCAGAAATGACCGCGCCGGATTCCGCTGTGAAGACCGCGCCCCAGTATTCCCAGGTACCGGCGACGAAGCAGTGGCGGGTCGTCGACTACGTCGTCACCGCCGTCCTGGGAATCAGCGTCGGACTCATCTTCTGGGTCCTGGCCCTGAGCTGGAAGGTGCTCGAACTCGGATTCCAGGCCTTCCCACCCTCGATCGGCCTCATCGCCGGTCTCTGGGTCCTCGCCGGACCCCTGGCGGGCGCCATCATCCGCAAACCCGGAGCCGCCCTGCTGTGTGAGATGATCGCCGCCATCGTCGAGGCGGTCCTCGGCTCCCACTTCGGAGCCACTGTTCTGCTCTCCGGACTCGTCCAGGGCCTCGGCGCCGAGCTCATCTTCGCAGCCTTCGGCTATCGCAGGTTCAATCTGTGGGTCACGAGCCTGGCCGGGCTGCTGGCCGCCGCCTTCATGTCCGTGAGCGAGAACATCATGTACAACGCCGAATGGCAGTTCGGCTATCAGGCCGCCTATGCGGTGTGCGCGATCATCTCCGGCATCGTCATCTCCGGCATCGGCGCCTGGTTCGCCTACCGCGCGATCGCCAAGACTGGAGCGCTGAGCTCCTTCGCCTCCGGCCGCCTGCGCTGATGGCCCTGCCGATCACTGCCCACAGATTCTCGTGGCGCCATGCCGATCGCGATGAACCGGCGTTCGGTCCCCTCGACCTCACCATCTCCGCAGGTGAAAAGGTGCTTCTGCTCGGTCCCTCCGGAGCAGGCAAGACCACCCTCCTGCATGCGATCGCCGGCGTCTTGCCTGCCGAGTCCGGTGAGGCAGCCGGCCGGCTGCTCATCGGTGATCGTCCGCCGGATCCTCGCCGAGATGAGACCGGGCTTGTCCTCCAAGATCCCGATTCGCAGGTGATCTTCTCTCGCGTCGGCGACGATGTCGCCTTCGGAATGGAGAATCTGGGACTGCCCGCCGACGTCATCGCGGCTCGCATTCCCACTTCACTTGCGGCCATGGGTCTCGATCTTCCCCACGACCACCCCACCGCCGCACTGTCCGGAGGTCAGAAGCAGCGCTTGGCGATGGCCGGAATCCACGCGATGGCCCCGCAGATCGTCATCCTCGATGAGCCGACCGCGAACATCGATCCGGACTCGGCCGCCTCCGTTCGGGATGCTGTCCTCGAGACTCGGGCGGCCACCTCGGCGACCATGGTCATCGTCGAACACCGGGTCGAGCTGTGGCTCGATCACGTGGACACGGTCATCGTCCTCGGCCCCGGTGGTCTGCTTGCGCAGGGACCGCCGAGGTCGGTCTTCGGCGATCCCGCCCTCGCCGAGGTGCTGGTAGGGTGCGGCATCTGGGTGCCGGAGAGGACGGGGTCCGCACCCGAGGAGAATCGGAATTCATTGATGCCCTCGTCCAGGGCCGCCGCGAAGCCAGACGGCGAGGTCGTCCTCCGCACCGAGAAGCTGAGTGCGGCTCGTCCTGGTGCGAAGGTGCCGGCCGCGGCCGGTCTCGATCTGTCCATCCGGGCAGGCGAGGCTGTGGGAATCGTCGGCGCAAACGGGGCCGGCAAGTCGACGCTGGCGCTGACCCTGGCCGGCCTCATTCCGGAGTTCAGTGGTCAGGTCAGCGCACTGGGCTCTCTGCGCTCCGGCGTCAGACATGCCCGACCGTTCCGCTGGCCCTCGGCGGTTCTGGCGCCTCGCATCGGCATGGTGTTTCAGGAGCCTGAGCATCAGTTTCTGCGTTCGAGTGTCGCCGAGGAGCTGGCGTTGGGGCCGCGTCTGGCCGGATGGTCTGGGGCCCAGGTCGACGAACGTGTCGCCGAACTGTTGCAGGTTCTGAACCTTGAGAAGCTCGCCGAAGCGCATCCGCAAGGGCTCTCCGGTGGTGAGAAGAGGCGATTGTCGGTGGCGGCCATGATGGCTCCCCGACCGCAGGTCCTCATCGTCGACGAGCCGACCTTCGGCCAAGATGCTCTGACCTGGTCAGGTCTGGTCGAGCAGTTCCTCGATGTCCTCGAGCGCGGATCGACAGTGGTCGCCATCAGTCATGACCATGCCTTCCTCGATGCGATCGGGGCCAGACGGGTTGTCCTCAGCGTCGCTGAGGGACGAATAGCGGGGACCTCCGGAGCTGGAGAGTTCAGGAAGGAACAGCGAATTGAGTGAAGCATCGTCTCCGCCCGCCGAGGTCGCGGTTCACGATCCCGGCCAGCTCATCCCACTTGCGCGCAGGACGGCGCTGGTCAGGTGCAATCCGCTGACGAAGATCGCTGTGGCGCTCATCCTCATGATCGGTTCATTGCTGAGCATCGACATGGTCTCGGCCGGAGTCGTCCTCGGGTTCTGCCTGCTGATGCTCCCGGCGACGGGACTCGATCTGACCGCGGCGCTCAAGCGATTGTGGTTCCTGCCTCTCGGCGCACTCTTGGCATCGTGGGGCACTGCGATCCTGGCAGAGAAGACCGGCGCGGTGGTCATCGACCTCGGCCCGGTTCTGATGACGACCGGGTCGCTGACTGCCGCGGCAGCGATCTTCCTGCGGGCCTTGGCCTTGGCAATTCCGCTCATCGTCCTCGCCTCGACGATCGATCCCCGTGACCTCGCGGATGCGCTCGTCCAACGGCTGCGACTGCCCGAGACAGTTGTCGTCTCGGTGCTCGCGGCCACCAGACTCCTCGGGCTGCTCATCAGCGAATGGCAGACCTTGGCGATGGCCAGGAGGGCCAGGGGCATTGCCGGCGGTTCGATCGTGCGGCGCACGGGCAGTCTGTTCGCCGGCATCTTCGTGCTGCTGGTGCAGTCGATCCGACGCGGCACCACTTTGGCCATGGCGATGGAAGGTCGAGCGTTCGGTCGGCCCGGACGGACCTGGCGCAGGCGCTCGACCTTCGGCACCGGGGACGGAGTGGCTGTGGCGGCATCGCTGGTCGTCTGTGCCCTCGCGATCGTGGGCGCTCACGTGCTCGGCACGTGGAATCCGATCGTCGGCGGCTGAGCCCGCGTCCGGCGGCAGTCGCTCACAGCTGGTGGAGGAGTTCCTTGAGGTCGGACCGCCACTCTTCGAGCCTCTCGGCGCTGGGCAGTTTGGAGACAGTGAGGACGAGGAGTGTTCGGTTGTCGTCCTTCGGTTCGGCGGCGGCCTCGACCTTGGTGCCGTCCTCGAGGTCCGCCCGCCAGAACGAGCGCTTGGCCGTCTTCGATGTGCGCGCCTCACCGTCGAGTGCCACACCTGCCAGGGTCCCATCGTCGATGAAGAAGGCGAAGCGGGTGATGATGTCGTCGCACTGACCGGGCACGGTGCGTGAGACCGCGACGTCGAAGGTGCCGTCGGCCCGCTGACCGGGCACGCGTCGACCGATCTCCTGTTCATAGGCGACGACCGCGCCCTGGACCCACCAGCCGTGCTTCTCCACGACCCCATCGAACTGCGGGTAGAGGGCGTCGGCGAGTTCCTTGTGACTCGCCGAGGCTCCTCCGGCCGCTTCGAGGCGGGCCCGGGTGTCCGCCCACGGTTCGCCAAGGGCCTTCTCGATGGCGTCGGTGTTCATCGCTTTGGTCACCATGGGAGAAGTCTAAGCATTCCCGAGCCGAAGCAACAGGGGGTCGGCGCTGGATTGCAGGCTGTGTGCCTGTGGTGCACATCAGTCGATCTGCAGTTCGCCCATCTCGTCCCAGCCTTCACCGTCGATCTTGCGGGAGATGATCTTCGGCGTCGACGCCAGGTGAGGGCGCATGGCCTCGAGTCCGTTCTTGAAGTGCTCACCCTTGACATGGGGTTCAGCGCCTTCGTCGGTGAATGCTTCGACGAGCACGAACTCGTTGTCCTTCTCCAGGCTCTTGGACCATTCGAACCACAGGTTTCCAGGTTCCGAGCGCGTCGCCTCGGTGAATTCCTTGACGGCGTCGGGGAAGCCGCCGACGCTCTCTGGCTTCACGTCGAACTTCACAACGATGAAAATCATGAGGACCACTCCTGTGCTGATACGGGTACTGTCGACCCATTTCGAGCCGACGCCACAAGCCAATCATGTTTCCCGCACAGCTCCAAGAGTCACCTCATTGCGCGGACCAGCAGACATCACACGTGTTCGGCGATGAGGACCAGGAATTCGCTGTCGGGCTCATAACGGTGGAGTTCCCAGGTCGAGAGTTTGAGGTTGACGAGCATGCCTGTCGACTTCACATCGTCGATGAAGTCGTCGAAGTCATAGCCGCGGCCGGCTCCGAAGCCGGCGACGAAGCGTCCACCGGGCTTCAGCGTCGATTTGATGTTCGACAGGGTCTGCCTGCGTGAGGCTGGGTCGAGGAAGGACAGGACGTTGCCGGCGCAGAACGCCACGTCGATGTCGTCGATGCCAGCTTCCGAGAAGTCGAATTCAGCCAAGTCGCCGGTGTGCCATTCACCGCTGGGGAAGTCCTCCTCTGCCACGGAGATGAGGAACTCGTCGAGATCGACACCGTAGACCGCGTGCCCATCGCCGATGAGCAGTCCGCCGGCGCGACCGGTACCGCAGCCCGCGTCGAGGATGCGCGCACCACGCGGGGCCATCGCGTTGACGAACCTCGCCTCTCCCCCGATGTCCTGCCCGGAGGCCACGATCTTGCGCCACCTTTCGGCGTAATTGGCGGAGTGGTCAGGGTTGGTCTCACGGATGCGGTTCCACTGGTGATCGAAGCTCATGGCCCCATCCTAGGACGAAAGACCTCGGCCACCACCTCGGCGACGGCGGCGACCGGATCTGCCGGGTCTGGGGAGGTCAGGACGATGATCTCCCGGCCGCCCGCCTCGGCGATGGGATGCAGGCCGACGTCGGGTCCGCCCAAGGACATCATGATCGGAGTCGCCAGCGTCAGGCCGAGCCCCGTGCCGGCCAGGGCGAGCGCGACGGCGGTGTCGGTGACGATGTGGGTCTCCTTCGCGGCGATTCCCAGCGCCGAGGTGGCCAGGCGCATCGCTCGGCCGAAGAGTTCTTCGGCCGGTGGCAGGATCCAATCCGCTTCGGCCAGGTCCTGCGGTGACGGTCTCGGTGCACCCGCAGGTACGACGATGCCGAAATCCTCACCGGCCACGGTGCTCCAGCTCAGACCCCGCATCGGCGGCAGTGGCACGGCCGGGTAGTTGATGCCGATGCCCAGATCGATGGCTCCGTCGATGACGGCCGCCGACATCGTCTCGACGTTGATCTCACGGGCCCGGACCTCGATGTGCGGGTGCCGCTGGCCTAGGAGACGCACAATGGACGGCAGCGCTCTGGTAGAGGCTGAGCCGAAGACGCCGAGCGTGACGATGGCCTCGCTGCGGAAGTCCCTGCCCAGCATCGCCATCTCGGCCTGCTTCTGGGCGGCGAGGATGCTGCGGGCGCGCGGGAGCAGCGTTCGGCCGGCCTCGGCGAGGACCATTCCCCTGCCTCGGCGCAGGAAGAGTTCGGAGCCGACGGCCCGACGCAGGGCGCTCATGTGCTGGGAGACCGCGCCGATGCTGTAGCCCAGCTGCTCCGCGGCCCGGGTCATGGACCCCAGTTCGGCCACGGTGACGAAGGTGCGCAGCTGTCCCAAGGTCCATCCCATGGCCACAGCCTAGCTGTTTTCACCTTTCCTAAAAACAGTTTTCATGAACTCACTCTTGTTCTTAAACGTGACTGGAACCACAATGGGCAGTGAGCCGCAATCCGCCGACATCGAAATCGGCATTCCCCGCTGCCGCGAAGGCCAAGGACGGTCATCGCAGCAGAAGACGAAAGAGGTGGCAGTTGGAGAGCACATCACCGACAGACACGGCCCCGGCGAGCGCCGAGGTGGTCATCATCGGCGCCGGCGTCATGGGAGCGTCCATCGCGTATCACCTGGCCAGACACGGCGTCGAGGACATCGTTCTCGTCGAACGCGACGTGCCCGGCTCGGGCTCGACGTCGAAGGCCGCCGGCGGGGTGCGCTGCCAGTTCTCCGATGAAGTCAACATCGCCCTGGCCACGCGCAGCCTCGAGGTACTACGCAACTTCGAGGCCGAGTTCGGCGTCGATATCGACCTGGTGAGCAACGGGTACCTATTCCTCCTCGATTCCGCCGAGGTTGCCGAGACCTTCGCAGCCAATGTCGAGCTCCAGCAGAGCATGGGCCTGGATTCCCGGATGCTCACCGTCGCCGAGGTGGCCGAACTGGCCCCGTACATCAACATGGAGGGCCTGGTGGCCGGGGCTTTCAACCCCGGTGACGGGCATTGCACGCCCGAGGCCGTGGTCTCCGGTTATGTCAGCGCCGCACGGAGCCTCGGGGTGCAGGTGCTCAAGAACTGTGAGGTGACAGGATTCGAATCGACCGACGGTGCGGACCTCGGCGGCAGCGGTTCGAACGGCAGTCGCAGGGTCACTGCGGTGACCACGAGCAAGGGCCGAATCGAGTGTGCGCAGGTAGTCTGTGCCGCCGGTGCCTGGTCTGGGATCATCGGTGAGGCTGCCGGGGTCGATCTGCCGGTTAGGCCTCTGCGCCGCGAGATCATGGTCAGCGAACCCGTGGATGAGGCCGCGCTGGGCATCGATCTGACGCAGATGCCCTTCACCATCGACTTCAGCACGAGCTTCTACGTGCATCCAGAAGGGCCCGGCCTGCTCTTCGGCTGTCCGGACGAGTCCGACGTGTGGGACTTCGACGATAAGCGCAACCCGGACTGGCTGCCGACTCTGGCCGAGCTCATCGAAACCCGGGCCCCCGCTCTGGGCGACGTTGAGGCCAAGCACGGCTGGGCCGGACTCTATGAGATGACTCCCGACCACAATGCGCTCATCGGCCAGGCCGAGGAGCTCTCGGGCTTCTTCTACGCCTGCGGATTCTCCGGCCACGGCTTCCTCATGGGACCGGCAGTCGGGGAGGTCGTGGCCGACCTCATGACCGGAGGCCAACCGTTCGTCGACGTCTCTGGCCTCGACAAACGCCGCTTCGCCACCTCGGGACTGCGTCAGGAGCTCAACATCGTCTGACGCACCCCGCGCTCGCTCCGGCCACGAGTCCCACTCATTCAGAGACGCCACCCATCAGAGAGATCCACGAAAGGACAGCAATGACCGCACTGCCCACCGACCAGGCCATCACCGACCTCCTCACCTCAGGGCTCAAAGCCTGCGGAGTCGAGGCTTCCGTACTCAACGCCGGCCCCGGAGCGCCGGCGAGCCTGCCCGCCCGCTCCCCCATCACCGGCCAGAGCCTGGGGTCGCTGGCCGCGGACACCAGGGAGTCCGCTGCGGAGAAGATCACCACTGCCGCCGAGGCGTTCGCTTCGTGGCGTGACGTTCCCGCACCCGTGCGCGGTCAGCTGGTGCAGCGCTGGGGACAGCTGCTGGGCGAGCACAAGGAGGACCTGGCGAAGATCATCACGGTCGAGGCGGGCAAGACTCCGTCCGAGGCCGCCGGCGAGGTGCAGGAGATGATCGACATCTGCGAGTTCGCCCTCGGGCAGTCCCGTCAGCTGTGGGGCAAGACCATGCCCAGCGAACGCCCGGGCCACCGGCTGATGGAGACCTGGCATCCCCTCGGTGTCGTCGGTGTCATCTCCGCCTTCAACTTCCCCGTAGCCGTGTACTCCTGGAATACGGCGCTGGCACTGGTCGCCGGTGACGCCGTGGTGTGGAAGCCTTCGGAGAACGCGGTACTCGCGGCTCTTGGCGCTCAGTCGCTGCTGGCCCGTGCCGCCGCCGAGGTGGGGGCTCCGGACGGACTCGCCCCTGTCCTCGTCGGTGGTCGGGACATCGGCGATGCCATGGTCCGCGATGAGCGCGTGGCACTGGTCTCTGCCACCGGTTCGGTGCGTATGGGCCGTGAGGTCGGGCCGGTCGTGGCTGAGCGCTTCGGTCGAATTCTGTTGGAGCTCGGCGGCAACAATGGTGCGATCGTGGCCCCGAGTGCCGACATCGACCTGGCGCTGCGCGGAGTCGTCTTCGCCGCCGCAGGAACAGCCGGACAGCGGTGTACCACTCTGCGTCGTCTCATCGTCCACGAATCCATCGCCGATGACTTCGTGGACAAGATCGTCGCCGCCTACAAGACCTTGAGCATCGGCTCCCCCACCGAGGACGGTGTGCTCGTCGGGCCCCTCATCAACGAAGGCGCCCATGAGGCGATGCAGGCAGCGCTCAAACAGGCCGAGTCGGAAGGCGGCACCGTCCTGACCGGCGGTGGGCGCGTGCTGACCGAGGAGCGCCCCGAGGCACACTACGTGGAGCCCGCAGTCGTGCGGATGCCCGCCCAGACCTCGGTGATGGAGTCCGAGACCTTCGCTCCGATCCTCTACGTCGTCACGTATTCCGATCTCGATGAAGCACTCGAGATACACAATGGGGTGCCGCAGGGACTGTCATCGGCGATCTTCACCTCGGAGCTGGCCGACTCGGAGAAGTTCCTGTCGCGTTCGGACTGCGGCATCGCCAACGTCAACATCGGCACCTCGGGGGCGGAGATCGGCGGAGCCTTCGGCGGTGAGAAGGAGACCGGCGGCGGTCGCGAATCCGGCACCGATTCGTGGAAGGCCTACATGCGGCAGGCCACGAACACGGTCAACTATTCGGGCGAGCTGCCGCTGGCTCAGGGGGTGGAGTTCCTCTGAAAGGCGCGAGTCAGCGAGGCTGGTTTGTTGCCTGATCTGCTTCCTGAGAATTCGGGTGTCGGCTTTCGGCCGGCGCCCGTTTTCTGTGCTTGAGGAGCAGGGACACGATTCCCGCCAGCGCGAAGAGCGGGAAGATGATGAGTTCCAAGATCCACAGGGCACCGCCGTCCTCGAACGACTCGACGCCTGCAGGAATTAAAACCCCGATAGCAATGCCCATGGCGACTGCCATGATGATGTCTCTCATGGTGGCGAACCTACCCGCCAACAAGATTCCTTTCAATGAAATTCGCTCGGAGATGTCTGCTTGATCACGGAAACACAGCGCGACCGCGACGCGAGGGACGCGAACGACTAAAATTGCGATTGAGCCCGTGACGACTGAAGGAGAACACCTGTGATTGAGCTGAAGACACCCGCCGAGATCAACAAGATGGCGGTCACCGGCCGATTCGTCGCGAAGACATTGGCCGAGTTGTCTTCGATCGCGGAACCGGGCATGAACATCATGCACTTGGAGAAGCGAGCCAGGAAGCTCATCGAAGAGGCCGGCGCGAAGTCCTGCTATTGGGACTACGCCCCGTCATTCGGTGAAGGGCCCTTCAGAAACGTCATCTGCCTCTCGGTCAACGACGGCGTACTGCACGGCAAGCCCCACGACTACGTGATGAAGTACGGCGACCTGCTCACCCTGGACTTTGCCGTGTCCATCGACGGCTGGGTCGCTGATGCCGCACGCTCGGTCGTCGTCGGCAATGGCAGCGAAGAGGACCAGCGTCTCATCGATTCCACCTGGGCAGGGCTGGAAGCCGGCATTTCGGCAGCACAGCCGGGCAGCCGCCTCGGCGATATCTCGAAGGCCATCGGCGATGTTGCCGATGAACAGCGCATCCCGGTCAACCTCGACTTCGGCGGGCACGGACTCGGCCATACGATGCACGAAGATCCGCACGTGGCCAATCGCGGCAAGGGCGGACGCGGACTCGTACTCAAGCCCGGCCTGACACTGGCGATCGAACCCTGGTGGTCGTTCACCTCCAAGAAGCTCTCCGTCGACAACGACGGCTGGACCCTGCGTCTGGCCGATGGGTCGAACGGTGCGCATTCGGAGAACACGATCGCCATCACCGAGGATGGGCCCAGGGTGCTGACCACCCTGGACTGAGATTCGACCACGAATCGTAGGGCTGTGTCAGAGGGGCGTGCCAGAATTGCCGTATGTCTTTCACCTGCACCGAATGTGGCTACTCGACCGTCAAATGGCTGGGCCGCTGCCCTGAATGCCAAGCCTGGGGCACGCTCGAAGAGAAGGGCGCGGGCAAGACCTCGGTGAAGACGAAGGTCAAGAAGTCCAGCGGCGCAAAATCGATCAACCAGATCGACTCCACCTTGGCCCAGGCGAAGACCACCTATGTCAGCGAATTCGATCGCGTCCTCGGCGGTGGCATCGTCCCCGGCGCTGTCGTTCTCCTCTCTGGTGAGCCGGGCGTCGGGAAGTCCACGCTTCTGCTCGACGTCGCATCGCGCATCGCCAAGTTCGGGTCCAAGGTCCTCTACGTCACGGGAGAGGAGTCGGCAGGGCAGGTGCGCCTGCGGGCCGAACGGATCAACGCGCTCGAGGATTCTCTGCTGCTGGCGGCCGAGACCGACCTGGGAGCGGTCCTGGGGATGATCGAGGCGGAAGAGCCCGACATGCTCATCGTCGACTCCATCCAGACCCTTGCCTCATCGGAGATCGACGGTGTGCCCGGCGGCGTCACCCAGGTCAGAGAGGTGGCCGCGGCTCTCATCAGGGAAGCCAAGGCCAGGTCATTACCGACTGTCCTCGTCGGACATATCACGAAGGACGGCACCATCGCCGGCCCCCGGCTCCTCGAACACCTCGTCGACGTCGTGTGCAACTTCGAAGGTGAACGTCACTCGCGTCTGCGCCTGCTGCGTGCGGTGAAGAACCGGTTCGGGCCCACCGACGACGTCGGCTGCTTCGACATGGAGGAGAACGGCATCAAAAGCCTCGAGGACCCCTCGGGTCTCTTCCTCTCCCGCAGCGGCAGCAATCCCCCAGGGACCTGTCTGACGGTGACCCAGGAGGGCAAACGTCCGCTGCTCGTCGAAGTCCAGTCACTCATCACCGAATCCGCCGGCGGACAGTCCCGCAGGTCCGTCTCCGGTGTCGATTCCTCCCGCGTGGCGATGATGCTCGCCGTGCTCAGCCAGAAGATCGGGCCCATCAACTTGGCCAAATCCGATGTCTTCACCGCCACTGTCGGAGGTGCCAAGCTCGCGGAACCGGCCAGCGACCTCGCGATCTGCCTCTCCCTGGCCTCGGCCGCGATCGGGAAGCCGATGGCCGCCAAATTCGTGGCGATCGGTGAGATCAGCCTCTCGGGCGAGATCCGCAACGTTCCCAACCTGGGCCAGCGGCTCAATGAGGCCTCCCGCCTTGGCATCACCCACGCGATCGTCGCACACGGTGCACTGCGCAATGTTTCGACTCCTCAGGGGATGCGGGTCAAGGAATGCGAACACGTCTCTGAAGCCGTCGAGCTGCTCTTGGGAGGTAAATGATAGAAATTCCGAGACATCTGCGCGAAAATGGCGCATCCTGGAAGTATGACCACGACAGTATTCCCGGCAATGAGAACCACAGACGCGGCCGCCACGACCGCTCTGCTGGTCGCGCTCGGTTTCACCGAGCGGCTCATCGTCACAGACGAGGCTGACCCTGAGGTCATCGTCCATGCCGAATACGCGTTGGGTGAGACAGGTGGGATCATGTTCGGTTCTGTCCGCAATGACGGGTCGGCCCTCGACAGTGTCGGCGGGAACTCCGTCTACGTCGTCGTCGACACTGAGCGAGAAGTCGATCGCCTCTACGAGGAGATCATCGACATGGGCCATGCGATCGTCCGCCCGGTGGAAACGCAGCCTCATGGCGGTCGAGAATTCGACTTCCGCGACCATGACGGCAATTCCTGGGGCGTGGGCTCCTACCGCGGAGCCTGAACCCGCAGCGGCCCGGCCGACGTGAACAGCTCAGTTGTCCGAGTAGCTCAGTCGTCCGGTGTACTCGATTCCTCGGGCTTTTCATCGGAGTTCGGCTCGTCTGACTTCTTCTCCTCGGCTTCCTTCTTCTCTTTTTCCTTGGCGGTAGCATCCTTCTCGAGTGTGAACTTCGCGGGCTTGCTCTTCTTGTCGCCGAGTTTGACCACGAGTTCGTACTCTCCCGGGCCGAAATCCTCATTCGTTCGGTTGCAGTTCTTGTCGACCCAGACCCGGTTCCATTCGAACTGTGAAGTCTTCTCCGACTTCGGCGCGAACTCAGTCGAGACCTCAGCGTTCTCATCCTCTTCGGCAGCGCAAAACTTCGACGACCAGACCACATCGCCGTTCTTCTCGACCAAGAACTCCTGCTTCTCCGTGCCGACCTCGATCAGGCAGGTGGCGGTGTGGTTGTTCTCGATCACCATCTCGAACTTGGGCTTGGCATCCTCGTCGAAGCTCTTCTCATCGACTTTGGCTTTGAGTCCGACCTTATTTTCGGGGCATTTCCCACTCGCGGCCTTCTCATCCGGCACCGGCGCTTGAGTCGTCGACGGACTCGCCGAGGACGTGTCTTCCGCGACAGGCTCTTCCTCGCCACCTCCGTTCAGTCCGCTGACGATTCCGACGACGCCGAGCACCAGCAGAGCAATCACCACGAGGCTGGCCACCAACAGCATGTAGCGCCGCCGACGGTAAACGTGCGCCGGCAGCTTCCCGCTAGACTGGCGGGGCTGCCTGGCGCCGTTCTTCGGCTGCGAACCACGATTGGAAGGAGTCATCGCTTTGAGCCTAGGCCGAAGCGTTTGAGCATCCAAATGACACACCGAGCTTCTGCCGAATCGAAATCTTCTCGTCCCGGTTCCCCTCTTCCCGCGGTTGCGGACACAGATATCGACCGAGTTCGCGAGACGATTATCACCTGGTTCGAGACCGCGGCGCGTCCCCTGCCGTGGCGAGATGCCGACACCACTGCGTGGGCCGTCCTCGTCAGCGAGATCATGTCGCAGCAGACCCCTGTGTCCCGGGTCGAACCCCGCTGGCGGGAATGGATGCAGAAATGGCCCACACCCGCAGACCTGGCACAGGCACCCACCGCAGAGGTTCTCCACCGTTGGGACCGTCTCGGCTATCCGCGGAGGGCACTGCGGCTTCAGGAGGCCGCGCGGGTGATCGCCGAGGAGCTCGACGGCCGGGTGCCGCGGACCGCTGCCGAGCTCGAGCAACTCCCCGGCATCGGGTCGTACACGGCGGCCGCGGTTGCCTCATTCGCCCACGGAGAGCGGACGACCGTGCTCGACACGAACGTACGTCGCGTTCTCATCCGGCTCTTCGCCGGACGCGACCGGCCCACGCCTTCACCGAGTCGTGCAGAGACGAAGTGGGCCGCCCAGTTCGTCCCGGAGACAGAGCACGAGAAGTGGAACGCCGGGGTCATGGAATTCGGGGCGCTCGTATGCATGGCCAGGAACCCCAGTTGCGAGTCCTGCCCGCTTAACGACATCTGCGCCTGGCAGAAGGCGGGACGTCCTACCTCGGCGGTGAAGGCGAAGACCCAGAAATGGGCCGGCACGGACCGCCAGCTGCGCGGGGCGATCATGGATGTGCTCAAGTCCGCGCACGAGCATTCTGACGGCGAAGACAATGTCGGCGACGTCCCTGTCGACCTCTTCACCGCGTCCACCGCCGAGGTGGATCCCAAGCTGTTCGACTCGCTGCCTTCGAACACGTCGACGAGAGTAGAGCGTGTACGAGACCTCAGTGCCGATGCGGATCGGGTCTCTCGTCTCATCGATGATCTGGTCTCTGACGGTCTGGCCGCTCGCGAGGACAGTGCCCTGCGCCTTCCCGGGTGACCGGTCCGCGAGCGGTGATTCTCAGAGGAACTTGATCATGCGTGCGTTGCCCAAGGTATTGGGTTTGACGCGAGCCAGGTCCAGGAACTCGGCCACGCCTTCATCGGCAGAGTGCAGGAGCTCGACGTAAACCTCCGGGGAAACCGGGATTCCCTTGATCGGTTCGAATCCCAGCGCACCGAAGAACCCGGTCTCGAAGGTCAGGCAGAAGACTCTGTCGACACCGATCGCGACAGCGTCTGCCAGAACCTGCCGGATGAGCGCCTTGCCCACTCCTCGACCTCGATAGGCCGGCGAGGTGGCAACTGTGCGCGCCTCGGCGAGGTCGGCCCAGATGATGTGCAATGCCGCGCATCCGGCCAGGATCTCAGTACCGTCCGGCTGTGGGTCCACGACCAGCCAGAACTCCTGCAGGGTTTCGAAGTAGGTGACGGTGTCCTTGGCCAGCAGAATGCGCTCTTCGGCCAGGGGCGCGACCAACGCTTCGATCCCCTTGACGTCGCTCGTCCGAGCCCGGCGCATGTAAAGGCCGCCGGGAAGCGAATGGTTGAGGTGATGGTCCGATGAGACCTGTTCATGGTCGAAGGCGACTGGGGCTGAGCTCATATCTTCATTCAACACCATCGGCGGCGAGCAGCACCATCGACAGCGGGCATGATGAAGCCCGGGAACGCAGCTGGTGCTGTGTCCCCGGGCTTCTTCAGCGCTGCTGGAGGCAGATCAGGAAACGGAGCTTCCAGATCCACTGCCGCCGGACGAACCGGCGCCAGCGAGTTCGCCACCGGAATCATCCGGTTCGCTGGCGGCGAGGCTCTCGGTCTCCACGCCGTTGAACGTGAATTCCGCTGCCTTGCCTTCTCCCTTGACGTCGACCTTGATGGTCTGACCGCTGCCGATCTCCTTGAACAGGATCTTCTCGGACAGGTGGTCCTCGATCTCGAGCTGGATCGTGCGACGCAGAGGCCGAGCACCCAGTACCGGATCGTAGCCACGATCGGCCAGGAGGCTCTTCGCCGCGTCGCTGACATCGACCTTCATGCCCTGATCGGCCAGACGGGTGTCCAGACGCGCAAGGAACTGATCGACGATCTGCAAGATCTCGTCCTTGCCCAGCTGCGGGAACACAATCGTGTCATCGACACGGTTGAGGAACTCGGGCCGGAAGTGCTGCTTGAGCTCTTCGTTGACCTTCTGCTTCATGCGCTCATAGTCGTTGTTCGCGCTGCCCTCAACCTGGAACCCGAGCTGCAGACCACTCGAGATGTCTCGCGTACCCAGGTTCGTGGTCATGATGATGATGGTGTTCTTGAAGTCCACCTCACGACCCTGCGAGTCAGTCAGGCGACCGTCTTCGAGAATCTGCAGCAGCGAGTTGAAGATGTCCGAGTGAGCCTTCTCCACCTCATCGAAGAGGACCACTGAGAACGGTTTGCGACGAACCTTCTCCGTCAGCTGACCGCCCTCTTCGTAGCCCACGTAGCCGGGAGGAGAACCGAACAGTCGGGACACGGTGTGCTTCTCCGAGTACTCCGACATGTCCAGGCTGATGAGCGATTCCTCGTCACCGAACAGGAACTCCGACAGTGCCTTGGCCAGCTCCGTCTTGCCGACGCCTGTGGGGCCGGCGAAGATGAACGAGCCGGAGGGGCGCTTTGGATCCTTCAGACCCGCACGGGTCCGCCGGATCGCACGGGAGATCGACTTGACCGCGTCGTCCTGGCCGATGATGCGCTTGTGCAGCTCGTCTTCCATCCGCAGCAGTCGCGAGGACTCTTCCTCGGTGAGCTTGAAGATCGGAATGCCGGTCGCCGCGGCCAGCACCTCGGCGATCAGATCCGCGTCCACGGTCGCGGAGGTGTCCTTACCGCTCTTGCGCCAGGCGTCGGTCTGTTCGTCCTTGTCCTGCTGCAGCTTCATCTCGGAGTCGCGTTCGGAGGCCGCCAGCTCGAAGTCCTGAGCGTCGATGGCGGCTTCCTTGCGATGGCGAGCCTCGAGGATCTGCTCCTCCAGGTCACGGATCTCCTGCGGCACGGACAGCCGCGAGATGCGCAGTTTCGCGCCTGCTTCGTCGATGAGGTCGATCGCCTTGTCCGGCAGGTACCGGTCGTTGACATAGCGATCCGACATATTCACGGCAGCCGCGAGAGCGCCTTCCGTGATCGTGACCTTGTGGTGTGACTCGTACTTGTCGCGCAGTCCCTTGAGGATCTCGATCGAATGCGCCAGGGACGGTTCCGGAACCTGGATCGGCTGGAACCGCCGTTCGAGGGCGGCATCCTTCTCGATGTGCTTGCGGTACTCGTCGAGAGTCGTCGCACCGATGGTCTGCAGCTCGCCTCGGGCCAGCATGGGCTTGAGAATCGAAGCCGCGTCGATCGCACCCTCGGCAGCACCCGCACCCACCAGGGTGTGGATCTCGTCGATGAAGAGGATGATGTCTCCACGCGTGCGGATCTCCTTGAGGACCTTCTTCAGACGTTCCTCGAAATCACCGCGGTACCGGGAGCCGGCCACCAGCGAGCCGAGGTCCAAGGTGTAGAGCTGCTTGTCCTCGAGGATCTCGGGGACGTCGCCGTTGACGATCGCCAACGCCAGCCCTTCGACCACTGCGGTCTTGCCGACACCGGGTTCACCGATGAGGACAGGGTTGTTCTTGGTTCGCCGCGACAGAATCTGCATCACGCGCTGCATCTGCTCGTGCCGGCCGATGACCGGATCGAGATTGCCTTCACGGGCGGCTGCGGTCAGGTTCGTTCCGAACTGGTCGAGGACCAGCGAACCGGAGGGGGCTCCCTCCTCGCGTCCGCCTGCGGAGACCGGCTCCTTGCCCTGGTAGCCCGACAGAAGTTTGATGACTTCCTGACGGACCCGTCCCAGGTCGGCGCCCAGCTTCACGAGCACCTGAGCGGCGACGCCTTCACCCTCACGGATCAGACCGAGCAGGATGTGCTCGGTTCCGATGTAGCTGTGTCCCAGCTGCAGGGCCTCACGGAGGCTGAGCTCGAGGACCTTTTTGGCACGGGGAGTGAACGGGATGTGCCCACTCGGTGCCTGCTGTCCCTGTCCGATGATCTCTTGGACTTGATCGCGAACCTGCTCGAGGGAGATGTCCATTCCCTCGAGTGCTTTGGCTGCCAGGCCTTCACCCTCGTGGATCAGGCCAAGCAGGATGTGCTCGGTTCCGATGTAGTTATGTTTGAGTAGTTTGGCTTCTTCCTGGGCCAGCACTACCACTCGGCGTGCTCGGTCAGTGAACCGCTCGAACATATTCACCCTCCTCGGTCTGGTTATTCTTTAGAGCCTAACGACCATTGGCCACGATCTATTGCACGTTTCGCCATCAGCCGAAACCGTTTGGCTGTGGGCGAAATTCGCGGTTCGCCCCTCCGCGCTCTCCTGCGCAACACGCATTCGCCCCGTTCTGCTGCATCAGGACTGCCGGCACCACCTCTCTGCTCATATCGGTCCAGCTCTATCCATCCTGGATCTGGGCAACCCATCTTGATGCTCGGCATTCCCACCTCATACTCCGCACCGATCACGCGAATACGAATCAAGAGGAGATCGTGATACCTCACAGATTACCGAGAATGGGAATGGGGTAATTACTCAAATTCGCCTGCCGCAGTCCAGGAGACAACATGATCGGAGCCAGTGCTGATAATCAAGAACTCCGCTGAGAATTGCCTGAGCGAATCGTCATACGAGAAGGTTGATAACTCGTATCGGGGCCGGACTGGTGGTGGACAGAAACCATAAGCAGAAACTTCGAGGGGCCAACGGATGAACCGTTGGCCCCTCGGGAAGCGATTATGGAATCAGTGACATTCAATCGAATCCCATTACCGCTTCAATTATCGGCTGTGCCGTGAATCAGCTGTCTGCTGCTTCGTATGCCTGGACGATCTCCAGCGGAATGCGTCCGCGATCGCCCAGCTGGTAACCGTTGGCCTGTGCCCATTCGCGGATCTTGGCCGTATCGCGCTTCGGGCCCGCGGCGGAGCCGGAGCCCGTGCGACGTCCGCGACCGCCCGGGTTCGCTACCCGGCGAGCCTTGGCGATGAACGGGGCGAACGTCTCACGAAGCTTTTCGGCATTTTCTGTCGACAGTTCGAGTTCGTAGGTACCTTGGTCGAGGCTGAAGCGAACGGTTTCCGACGCTTCCGAGCCGTCGAAATCATCCGTGAGAACGAGTCGCATCTCCCTTGCCATGTTCACTCTTTTCATAATCAGAAGGCTTTGTCGCAGTCAGCTTAACATCTGATTCATGATTATCGCCTAATTCGCTAACCTCATGCTCCGAATAGAATTTATCGATCTGCTCTCGTTCGGTCCGGTCCGCACGCAAGATGTTTCTCATCACGTACCAGAACAGCAATCCAACGCAGATCGATGGCAATAGTGCCCTCAGCAGATCCATCATGTGTTCAACCTTCCTCAGCCATTTCCGAATTACCGGGGGCAATTGGCTTCGTGAATGGGAAGAGAATAGTTTCTCGAATTCCCAAGCCGGTCAAAGCCATGAGCAGACGATCAAGTCCCATTCCCATACCGCCGGTCGGCGGCATTCCGTGTTCCATAGCGGTGAGGAATTCCTCATCGAGGCCCATCGCCTCTTCATCGCCCTTGGCTGCGTCGACGGCCTGAGCCTCGAACCGCTCCCGCTGGATCACCGGATCCACGAGCTCGGAATAGCCTGTGGCCAATTCGAAACCGCGAACGTAGAGATCCCATTTCTCCACGACGCCCTTCTTGGTTCGGTGCTCACGGACCAGAGGCGAGGTGTCGACGGGGAAGTCGGTGACGAAAGTCGGCGCCCACAGTCTGTCCTGGTAGAAGTGCTCCCACAGCTCTTCGACGTATTTGCCGTGTGAGCGAAAGACTCCGCCCAGCTCGACGTTATTCTCTGCTGCGATTGCGTCGAGGACATCGAGGCCGGTCTCCGGGGTGACTTCGACTCCGGATTCCTCGGACAGGGTTTCGTACATGCTGACGACGGGCCAGTCACCACCGAAATCGTAGTCTTCCCCGTCCGCCAACTTCACCCGGAGGGACCCGGTGGCGTCCTGTGCCGCGTTCTGGACCAGGGTCTTCGTCAGGTCGGCGATCGAGTGGTAGTCGCCGTAGGACTGGTAGGCCTCGAGCATCGCGAACTCCGGCGAGTGGGTCGAATCGGCACCCTCGTTGCGGAAGTTGCGGTTGATCTCGAAGACGTTCTCGATTCCGCCGACGATCGCACGCTTGAGGAAGAGCTCTGGTGCGATGCGCAGAAACATGTCGATGTCGTAGGCGTTCATATGGGTTGTGAACGGGCGAGCCGCGGCACCGCCGTGCATGAACTGGAGCATCGGAGTCTCGATCTCGACGAACTCCTGCTCGGCGAACGTCCGACGCAGGGACGACATCACCTCTGCTCGGGTCAGCATGGTCCGGCGGGCGTCTTCGCGGGTGATCAGGTCGAGATAGCGCTGGCGCACACGGGTGTCCTCGGCCAGTTCGGTGTGCAGACCCGGCAGCGGACGCAGTGACTTACTGGCCATCGCCCAGGAATCGGCGAGGACAGACAGTTCGCCGCGCTTGGACTTGATGACCTTGCCGTGGACGAACAGGAAGTCGCCCAGATCGACGTCGGTCTTGAAGTCGCCGAGGCGCTCCTCCCCCACTTCGCGCAGGGACAGCATGCCCTGGAGGCGCGTCCCGTCTCCTGACTGCAGGGTCACGAAGCAGAGTTTGCCCGTGGTGCGGACGAACACGACGCGTCCGACGACGCCGACGATTTCCTCGGTCTCATCCCCGGCTTCCAGACCGTCATGAGCGGCATGGACCTCGGCCAGGGTGTGCGTGCGCGGAATTGACACCGGATAGGCATCGGTGTCGGAGTCCAAGAGCCGCTGGCGCTTTTCCTTTCGGATCCGGATCTGCTCTGGATCGAGATGTTCGGGTGAAAGGTCTGCGTTTTCGGGCGTGTTCGACTCGGTATCTGCCATACCGCCAAGGCTACCGTGAGCGCGGGCCCAGGGGGAACTCGGGCCGGTGGTGGACCAGGCCGAGAGTCAGTCCAGGCGGGCCAGGATCTCCTGCGCCTGCGAATCCGTGATCCGTCCCAGGCTCAGAGCCTTGGCGGTAGTGGACCTGGCCAGAGCAATGTAGCTGTTGCGTGCTGCGGGACTGGAGACGCTGAGACTGAACTCACTGAGCGCCGTCAGGTGCGCAGAGACAGTGCCCACGTCACCGCGGCTCACGGGTCCGGTCAGCGCCCGCGAACCGTTCTGCAGAGTATTCGTCACCCCCGCATCGACGAGGGCCGTGAGCACACGTGAGGGGTCACTCACACCCGCCTCGGCGAGCATCTCCATGGCTTCACTGATGATCGTGATCGTGTGATTCGAGGCGTGGGTGATGGCCGCATGGTAGAGCGGACGGTCTGCTTCGGCGACATCGATCGGCTCGGCTCCCATCTCGACGACGAGGGCCTGCCCCACAGGTCGAATCGGTGCCGGCGCGGTGACGGCGATCGTCGACTGCCGCAGACGAGGAAGATCGACGGCGGTGCCGGTGAAGGACAGCGACGGGTGCAGAGCGATGGGCAGCGCGCCGAGGCTGGTCCCGGCTTCGAGGACGTCTGTGCCGTATCGGCCCGAACAGTGGACGAGGATCTGTCCGGAGTGGATTCGTGAGACCTTGGCCAGGCCGCTGACGAGGGATTCGATCTCATCGTCGGGGACGGTCAGGAGCAGGAGCTCGGCACGGTCTGCGACGTCGTCCGGGGGCAGCACCGGCACCCCCGGGAGCATCTCCTCGGCCCGTTCGAGACTCGCCGCCGAGGAGGCGCTGACCCCGATGATGGCATGGCCGGCTTCGCGCCAGGCGGCGCCGATGGTCGCCCCGACCTTGCCACAGCCGATGATTCCGATTCCCAGGCGAGGGGCGTCGTCCTGGTTCATCCCTGATTGGCTCATGGCCTGCCTTCCTTGGCTCTGCGCGCTTCCTCGTCGTAGCGCTGCCGCGCGAGTCGAGTGCGTTC
Source organism: Brevibacterium picturae (assembly GCF_900105045.1). Classification (GTDB taxonomy): domain Bacteria; phylum Actinomycetota; class Actinomycetes; order Actinomycetales; family Brevibacteriaceae; genus Brevibacterium; species Brevibacterium picturae. The sequence continues at coordinate 760,411 of NZ_LT629739.1, forward strand.
GGAGTGTTCGCTGAAGAAACGTTTCGCGTCATCGACGCTCTGGTGGGTGACTCGGGGTTCGATGGGTCCGGCTGTGGAGTGCACGGCGACCGTGCCCAGGCCCAGCGAGCGCATGAGCGGGCCCTGGTGGTAGCTCATCGACTGCACCCTCACATGGGGCACGAAGTCGACGCGACGGTCCAGGACGCCCAGACGCAGCACGAGAAGGGATCCGGTCACAGCGTAGGCCCGCCGGTTCCACACCAATGGGTCGATGAGCCGGGAGGACCGGGGCTGGCCGTGGAAGAGCTCTTCGGCCGATTCGGCCTGCGGGTCTTCGGACTTGCGGTCATACATGGCCGAACGCACCAGGGTTGCCGCGCTGAGCTCGTCCGGCAGCTGCGGGTCGGGCAGCGCCAGTCCGACCATGAGCAGTGCCTGATCGATGTCGCCCACGGGCAGGAGGATGTTCGACTCGCCTGTGCCGCCTGCGCTGGCGATGTTGTATTCAACCTTCCACCAGCCGGCCCACCGCCACAGCAGCGGCTGGTGGAGACAGACGGCCTGCAGCCGGTCGAGCGGGATCACCTTGCGGGAGGTGGAGACGAGCCCGTGGTTGACAGCCAGTCCGTTCTCACCCAGTTTGACCACGAAGTTCGCATTGTCGAGGTTCTTCCTGAAAGCGGAGAACGCCGCGAAGAGACCGGGGATGACTGCGACGAGCATCGGAATGAAGGCTTCGGTCAGCCCCAGCGCAAGGAGAACGATGGCTGTAGCGATGAGGAAGAGGACGACGAGGACCGAAATGATCGTCTCTGTCCTCAGCAGCGAGGAGACCACCACCCGGTGCACGGGCACACGGATGATCTCGCCATCTTCGCTGACCTCGGCCGAGACGTAGTAGGGAGCCAGGAGTTCATTAATGCTCGACTCTGCCTCGTGAGAGGCGCCGCCGGCCAGAGAGCCGAGGCGTTTGCTCAGGCGCACACCGATGCTGTCGTCACGGCGCTCGGGCACTCCGCGATCGATGGCGGATTCGCCATCGAGGTTCCCCACCGCATCGCCGGTCATGTCGGCCTCGGCAACGTCGGCTTCCTCCAAACCACCGGACGCACCTCCGCTGGACTCGGTTCCCGCGGTCGCCTCGGCGGACTGACCCGCGTTCGCGGTACGCTGCCCCGATTGGGTGCCCTGCTTCCTCGCACGGACAGCGGCGAGAAGCTTGTCGCGCAGTCCTTCGGCACGCTTCTTCGACAGGTACTTCAGGGAGATGTTGGAATCGGAGCCGCCGGCGACGTCGAAAACGAGCTCTGCCATGCCCAGGAGTCGCGGCAGCAGCTTCTGCTGCAGGTCGATCGACTGGACACGGTCGAGCCTGGCCTTGCGCTGCTTCTTCGACAGCAGCCCGCGCCGGTAGTAGATAGCCTCGGAATCGATCCGATAGCCCATCACCCTCCACGCCAGCCAGCTGAAGAGTGCGGTGAGCAGGAGGATGAGCAGGATTCCGCCGACGCCGCCGAGGATGACGAGCGGGTGCGCACGCAGCCAACCGGCGAAACCGAGGTCGACGCCATCGCCTCTCGCCAGGTCTTCGACAGCTCTTTGGAAGAAGTTCTGCAGCCCATAGGCCGCAGCGACGAAGATACCCACGAGCACGCCGAGGCTTTCGAGAATCGGCGTCAGCGGGTGGACCCGGTGCCACACTTCAGGAGCTGCGACCCCGGCATCTGTGGATCTGTCAGTGGGCTCGGGCAGTCGGTCTCTCGACCGGTCCGCGGCCATGCTCACAGTCCTGCCAGATTGGCCTGGCCCAGTCCGGCGAGGCTGTCACGCAGACGATCGGCCTCGGCGCGGGGCAGGCCCGGAATGGTGGCGTCGGTGGCCGCGGAGGCGGTGTGGAGTTTGACTGAGGCCAAGCCGAACATGCGGTCGATGGGGCCGGCGTCGACGTCCACGAACTGCAAACGCCCATAGGGAACCACCGTCGCCTTGTGGAACATGATTCCACGCCGGATGAGGAGGTCGTCCTCCCTCTCCGCATAGCCGATGGCCTTGGCCTGACGGATGATGATGACGATGAGGAAGACGGTGAACGCCAGGAGGACGACCCAGATGGCGTGCAGCCATGGCACCTCGGAGGTGAAGATGATCGCGAAGACGAGGGCCACGATGATCATCGGGGCGAGGATCGTCAGAGACGCGATCGTCTCCTTGCGGCCGTATTTGGGACTGACCCTGTTGAAGTCGGCATCGATTCCGGTCAGATAGTTGAATTCGCGGGTCATGCTGCTTCGGCTCCTGGTGGGTCTTGAGGGGGAAGTTCGCAGAATCCTTCGACGATCAGGCCGACGATCATCAACGCTGCGGCTGCGATCATAGCGAAAAGCATACCTGCCGCCAAGTCATTGCGGATGCCCGGTGCAGACAGGAAATAGTACGCGGCGTTGCCCAGGTACCAGCCGGTCAGTCCGGCCCCGGTCAGGGCGCTGGCCTTGGCCATGACTGCCACGCGCGCGGCTTGGAGGGGATCGATCTCCTTCGTCCGGTCACCGTCGTTCCATTTTTTGATCGGCCACCCCAGGACGAGCAGAACCGCCGCGAGGAGGAGCATTCCGATGATGGCGAACCACGGCAGGCCCGGCAGCGAGAAGCCCTGGCTCTCCAGCAGCACATCAACGACGGGCGCGAGGACGACACCGATGACGGCCCAGATGACGAGAATACCCGACGATGTTCGCTGCATAGCTCCCAGTCTCTCAAACCCAGGGCACTTATGGTGCCGGGATTCGCGTGATTTCCTGGTCTCCCAGCTCGGCGAGGACCGTGGTGATTGATCGGCGACCCTGGGGAGTGTCGACTTCCGTGTCGCCGACGAGCTCGGCCCAGGGTGCGAGCACGAACGCACGCTCATGTGCCCGCGGATGGGGCAGGGTCAGGGTCTCGGTGTTGAAGAAGAGTTCACCTCCGCCGGTTGAGAAGCGGATCAGATCGATGTCGAGTGTGCGCGGCCCCCAGCGAAGTTCCCGTGTCCGTCCGCAGGCGACTTCGATTCCCTGCCCGACGGCGAGCAGCTCCCCGGCCGCCAGGCTGGTGCTCACGATCAGTCCCAGGTTGAGGAAGTCGTTCTGTTCGACTCCGCCCCAGGGCGCGGTGCGATACACCGAGGATCGCCTGTCCACCGTGATTCTGGGGTGTCGGTTGAGAGCGGCGACAGCTTGGTCGAGCGTGTCCGCCGCGTCGCCGAGGTTGGCCCCGAGGCTGAGGTATGCCTCGTTCTCGGCAGGCTTCGCATCGACGGTGTCGGCACCGGGTGTGCCGTTGCTCGCCGCGCGGGAGCGGACGACGGTGACGCTGACGTCACTGAAGCTGCGCTGGATCGGTGCACCGGGTTTGTGGACGACGACCTCGACGTGCTCGGCCAGGTCCAGACAGTGCTCGGCGATCCGGGAGGCCAGGGTTTCGATGAGGTCGAAGGTATTGTCTTCGACGATGTGAGCGACCTCGTCGGCGAGGTCACCGTAGTGGACGGTGTCGGCGATGTCGTCCGAGGCCGCGGCCCGGGACACCGAGACGTGCAGGGTGACGTCGATGACGAAGTCCTGGCCCTCGCGCTTTTCGAAGTCGAAGACCCCGTGGTTGCCGCGCACCGTCAGCCCGCGCAGTTCGATCCGGTCCGGGTGGTCTCCGGTCATGCCTGCCCCTCGGGTTCCGGAGCTTCTGCCTGAGTGTCATGAGTCGCCACGGCGGCGATGACCTTGGCCGCGATCGCCGAGGTGGTGGGTTCGTGGACGCGCACCGCCCACGCCCCGGCCTTCGCCGACAGGGCCGAGATCGCTGCCGTGGCCTGATCCTTTGCAGACTCCTCGGCGAGTTTCGGATCCTCTGGTGAGAGCAGGGTGGAGATGAATCGTTTGCGGCTGGCTGCGACGAGGAGACGGTGATCCAGGTTCGCGAATTCGTCGAGGGCCGCGAGGATCTGCCAGTTGTGTTCGGCATTCTTCGAAAAGCCCAGCCCCGGGTCGAGGATGATGTTGCCCGGTTCGACACCGACGGCGATGGCTTCGTCGATTCTCGTCTTCAGCTCGGCGATCACCTCGGCGACGACATCGTCGTAGTGGAAGGACGCCGACGCGCGATCGAGGTAGCCGCGCCAGTGCATCAGCACGACCGGGGCCGCCATCTCCGACGCGACGGTCAGCATCGTCGGATCCGACAGCCCGGCGGAGACGTCGTTGATGATGTGGGCGCCGACATCCAGTGATGCCACGGCGACCTTGGCTCGCATGGTGTCGACGCTGATGACGGCGCCTGCAGCGGCCAGCTCTCGGATGACCGGAACGACGCGGCGCAGCTCCTCCGCCTCGTCGACCCTGACCGATCCGGGGCGAGTGGACTCCCCTCCGACATCGATGATGTCCGCGCCCGCGGCCAGCAGTTCCAGGCCGTGGGCGATCGCGGCGTCGTGGTCGAAGTAACGACCGCCGTCGGAAAAGGAGTCGGGCGTGACGTTGAGCACGCCCATGATCTTCGTGCGTTCCGGTGTGGGCATCTCTACCTCCGGAGGATCAGACTCATGGCTTCTGCTCGGGATGCCGTCTCGCGCAGCTGCCCGCGCACCGCCGAGGTGATGGTCGAAGCGCCCGGCTTGCGGACTCCTCGCATGGTCATGCACAGATGTTCTGCCTCGACGACGACGATCACGCCCTGGGGTTCGAGGTGATCGACGAGGGCATCGGCGATCTGGGTCGTCAGACGTTCCTGGACCTGGGGCCGGCGAGCATAGATCTCGACGAGGCGGGCCAGCTTGGACAGTCCCGTGACCTTGCCGTTCTTGCTGGGAATGTAGCCGATGTGGGCGACTCCGTGGAATGGCACCAGGTGGTGTTCGCACATCGAGTACAGGTCGATGTCGCGGACGAGGACCATCTCCTCGTGGCTGATGTCGAAGGTCATGCCCAGGACGTCTGCCGGATCGCGGTGGAGACCTGCGAAGACCTCCTCATAGGCACGCGCAACCCGGGCGGGGGTCTCGAGCAGCCCCTCCCGATCAGGATCTTCACCGACGGCGATGAGGATCTCACGCACGGCGGCGGCGATCCTGGGCTGATCGACCTTGTTGCCGGTGCCGGCAGGTGCCTCGCCGAGGACCTCCGTGACCTCTTCGAGCTCAGACATCAGTAGCCGCTCTCCCTGCCGCCGTCGGAATCGTTCGAATCACCTGGATGCCTGGGTCCGGAGGGGCCGGTCGGATCGTTGGGGTTGATCGGCCCGGTCGGGTTGTGCGGAACATGGGGTCCGTTGGCACCCGTCGTTCCGGCGCCCGGGACGTCGGTGGTGTCGACCTCAGAATTGCCGTTTCCGTTGCGGTCCGCGCTCAGTGGTGTGGGCGGATCGATCGGACCGCGTTCGGAGACCGGACGTTCGTCGTTGGCCAGCCACACATCACGTGTGGGGCGCTTGACGATGGGGGTGAAGATCGCTTCCAGTGCCGCCTGGTCGAGGGTTTCGCGCTCGAGCAGCTGGTAGGCGAGGTCATCGAGGACATCGCGATTGTGCGTCAGCGCCCAGTAGGCGTCAGCATGGGCGGCGTCGATGATGCCGCGGACCTCACGGTCGATCGAGGACAGGGTCGAATCCCCGTACTCGTCTCCCCCGCCGTAGCCGCGGCCGGCGAAGGGTTCACCCTGGTCATCGCCGATCTTGACCATGCCCAGCTTGTCGCTCATGCCGTACTGGGTGACCATCTTCCGGGCGATGTTCGTTGCCTTTTCGATGTCGCTGCTGGCACCCGTGGTGGGATCGTGGAACACGACTTCCTCGGCCACGCGGCCACCCATGGCGTATGCCAGCTGGTCCAACAGTTCGTTGCGGGTGGTGGAGTACTTGTCCTCGCTGGGCAGGACCATAGTGTAGCCCAGGGCCCGACCGCGGGGCAGAATGGTGACCTTGGTGACCGGGTCGGTCTGGTTCATCGCCGCGGCGACGAGGGCGTGCCCGCCCTCGTGGTAGGCGGTGATGAGTCGTTCCTTGTCGTTCATCAGGCGGGTCCGCTTCTGCGGTCCCGCAATGACACGGTCGATCGCCTCGTCAAGGATGCGGTTGTCGATGACATTCGAGCTCTCACGCGCGGTCAGCAGGGCCGCCTCATTGAGGACGTTGGCCAGGTCGGCGCCGGAGAATCCGGGGGTGCGCTTAGCGATCTGAGCGAGATCGACGTCAGCGGCCAGCGGCTTGCCCTCGGCGTGGACCTCGAGGATGTGCTGACGACCCTTCATGTCCGGGGAATCGACCGGGATCTGACGGTCGAAGCGGCCCGGGCGCAGAAGTGCCGGGTCGAGCACGTCGGGACGGTTCGTCGCGGCGATGAGGATGACGTTGGTCTTGATGTCGAAGCCGTCCATCTCGACGAGCAGCTGATTGAGCGTCTGCTCGCGCTCATCGTGGCCGCCGCCCATGCCGGCGCCGCGCTGGCGACCGACGGCGTCGATCTCATCGATGAAGATGATGCAGGGTTCGTTCGCCTTGGCCTGCTCGAACAGGTCGCGCACACGGGAGGCACCCACACCGACGTACATCTCGACGAAGTCCGAGCCGGAGATCGAGTAGAAGGGGACGCCGGCCTCACCGGCCACGGCCTTGGCCAGCAGGGTCTTGCCCGTACCGGGCTGACCGTAGAGGAGGACGCCCTTGGGGATCTTGGCGCCCACGGCCTTGAACTTCTCGGGTTCTGCCAGGAATTCCTTGATCTCCTCGAGCTCTTCGAGGGCCTCGTCGACACCGGCGACGTCCTTGAATGTGACGTCCGGGTCCTCCTTGTTGACCAGTTTCGCCTTCGATTTGCCGAAGTTCATCATCTTGCCGCCCGACATCTGCGAGATGAGGAACCAGAAGACGACGAAGATGATGACGAAGGGAATCAGGGTCCCCAGCAGGGACATGAGCCAACTCTGCTTAGGCACCTCGTCGGTGAATCCCTTGCTGGGCTCGGCCGAGTCCACGGCCTTGACGATCTGGTCTCCGCGCTGCTCCACGTAGAAGAACTGGACCTTGTTGCCGAAGTCCTTGTCCTCGACCTTGAAGTCTTCCTTCAGAGTCAGGTCGACGCGCTGATCCTTGTCGACGATCTTGGCCTGTTCGACCTTGTCGTTCTTGAGCAGCTGCAGACCTTGCTGGGTGTCAATCTGGCTGAACCCGGATTGGCTGAACAGCAGAGCACCGACCGACACTACGAGGAGTGCCAGCACGATCCAGATCAAGGGGCCTTTCGTCGCCTTGTTGAGCAGTGGGCGACGCTTATTCGACTCGGCCATAAGTCCTCTCAGGAAAAAGATGTGGGGCAACCTGTTCAGGCTACCGAGGCTGCCTGGGAACATCCCCCACAGCCTAGTACCTCGCACCGACAAAGCCCGAATGCACCCCGATTTGTTCCCGGGTGCAACGGGCTCTCAGCCAATGCACGGAGCGCTCATGCACAAGTCTCAGCTGTAGACGTGCTGAGCCAGGGTGGCGACGAACGGCACATTGCGGTACTTCTCCGCATAGTCGAGTCCATACCCGATGACGAATTCGTTCGGGACGTCGAAGCCGATGTATTTGACGTCGATGTCGACCTTGACCGCCTCGGGCTTGCGCAGCATCGTGCAGATCTCCACGGTCGCCGCGCCACGCGAGCGCAGGTTCTGGACCAGCCAGGACAGGGTCAGACCCGAGTCGATGATGTCTTCGACGATGAGGACATGACGGTCGGAGAGGTCCGTGTCGAGGTCCTTGAGAATGCGTACGACACCGGAGGATTTGGTGCCTGAGCCGTAGGAGGACACGGCCATCCAGTCCATGGTGACGGGCGAATGGATCGCGCGAGCCAGATCCGCCATGACCATGACCGCGCCCTTGAGGACGCCGACGAGGAGGATGTCCTTGCCCTTGTAGTCTTCATCGATGGCGGCTGCCAGTTCAACGAGTCGTGCGGCTATCTGTTCTTCCGAGACAAGTACCTTTTCGATGTCATTGCCGAGATCGTTGATGTCCACTGGGGTCGTTTCTCCTCGCTTGGGGTGGGGTGTGTCTCCATTATGATTCACTTCTGCCCTGCCGTGCCACCGCGGGTGCCTGCCGTGCCACCGCGCGTGCCTGTTGAAGTCAGCTCCTCGTCGACCGTGCCCGGAGCAGCGGCGAGGTAGCCGGTCACGCCCATGAGCGCCGCCACGCCGACCATGAACCCCAGCGGCACCGACCAACCACCGCTCATCCCCAGGAGCCCGCCGACGGCCAGAGGACCGATCGCGGCGAGCACATAACCGCTGGACTGCACGAACGCCGAGGTTCGGGCGGTGATCGACACATCCTGCGTACGGCCAGTGATGAGGGCGAGCGCAGCGGGGAAGGCGAAGCCGCCGTAGGCCAGGAGGATCGCCCACAGCACGGGTGCGGTGGTGGGGATGAGGAGCAGTCCGAGGTAGCCGCCGACGGCACTGATGGAGAAGCTGACGAGGAAGAAGCGCGGCAGGATGCTGCGCATGATGATCTGCGGGGCGAGGAATCCACCGGGGATCCCGCCGAGGGTGACGACCGTGAGCATGAGACCGGCGAGCACCGGATCGAGTCCGGCATCACGGTAGATCTGCGGCAGCCACCCGAACTGGACATAGGCGTTGACCGACTGCAGACCGAAGAACATCGCCATGTATCTGGCCTTGGCCGAGGTGAAGATATGCCGCCGAGGTGGGGCCGCCTCGTGCGTGTCCTGCTCGGGTCGATCCAGATCGGGCACGGACCTGGCGAGTTTGAGGATGATCCAGGTGATCAGCGCGCAGGCAGGCACGAGCGCCCAGATGCCGAGCCCCACGCGCCAGTTGTCGAAGTGACCAGTGATCGGGGCAGTGAGAAAGGCGGGGAACATCGCGCCCAGCCCCAGGGAGACGGTGAAGGCGGTGGCACCGAGGTTGGCCCGGTCGGGAAAACGCGTCTTCACGTACACCGGCAGAATGACGTTGCCGATCGACATTCCGGCCAGTGCGATCACTGTCAGCCCGGCGAAGCTGACCCAGCTGTCGACGAGCGCCCGGGCCCCCACACCCACGGTGATGAGCACGCAGGTCATCACCAGCGAGCCGAAGAGTCCGACCTTCTTCAGCACGGGAACGGCAATGAATCCGCAGATCGCGAAGATCAGCCCGGGAAGGGCAGTGAGCAGGCCCGTCTGCCAATCGGCCAGGGAGTAGGCGCCCTGGACTTCGGAGAGGACGGGGCCCAGCGAGGATGCGGCCGGTCGCAGGGAGCAGGCGATGAGGATGAGGCACGCAAGTGCCAGCACGTCGAGTCCCCGGCCCGTACGATGGCCATGTTCGGGCTGAGAGGTCATTGCCTCATCCTTTCAGACGATCTTCTCGCTCGATCCTCGGGTCCGCAGCCGAGCCGGATCGGGCAAGGCCACGGTATACCATTCAAAGACCATGTGCCCCGCCAATATCGAAGGACGATGATGACCACTCTGAGAAATGTGCGACTGTTTCCCCGCACCGCCGATGCCGAGGCCGTCGATGTCGAGATCGATAACGGGCGCTTCGCCTCATTCAGAGCGGCCGAGAACCCCACCCGAGATGTCACTGACGGGGTCGACGACATCGACGGTGCCGGCCGGGCACTGCTGCCCAGCCTCGGCGACGTCCATGCCCACCTCGATTCGAATCGCCTGGGCCAGACCTTCCGTCCCCACACAGCCGATGGGACGCTGCACGGCTTCATCATGAATGATCGCGAGAACTGGCGCGGCGGCGAACGCAGCGTCCGCGACCAGGCGAACTATGCCATCGCTGAGATCATCGCCTCCGGCGGCACCCGCATCCGCTCGCACACCCAGATCGACGCCGACTGCACTCTCGAGCGCTTCGTCGGCGTCCGGGACGCGCTGGCCGATCACGCCGGTGTCCTCGACTCCCAGATCGTCGCCTTCCCACAGGCCGGGATCGTGGCCGAGAAGGGTGTGCGAGATCTCCTCGACGCGGCCTTGAGCGAGGGTGCCGATCTGGTCGGCGGGCTCGACCCGCTGCTCTATGACAGGGATCCGGTGGCTCATCTCGATGTCGTCTTCGGACTTGCGGAGAAGCACGGCAAGGGCGTCGACATCCATCTGCATGAGCGCGGCAGCGCGGGGGTGTTCACGGTTGAGGAGATCGCTCGCCGCACGAGGACGCTCGGTCTTCAGGGGCAGGTGACGATCTCCCATGCCTTCGCCCTGAGCTCGAATCCCGATTCGGAGGTCGAACGGATCGTCGAGCTCCTCACTGAGGCAGGCATCTCCCTGACGACCGTGGCGCCGCAGAACGGTGTCCTGCCACAGCGCAGTCTGCGTGAGCATCGGGTCGCATTAGGTCTCGGCGAGGACGGGCAGCGCGACTACTGGAGCCCCTACGGGGACGGTGACCTGCTGCGCCGGACCTGGCAGCTGGCGTTCACCAATGGCCACCGCCGGGATGAGGACATCGAGGCCTGCCTCGACATCGCCTCCCGCGGTGGGGCGCAGGTCATGGCCGGTGCCCGCCCCCAGGGAACTGCGCTGGTCGATGATGCCGTCTTCGGCCTGGCTACTGGCGCACCGGCGGACTTCATGCTGCTCGAGGCCGATACGGTCACCTCGGCGATCATGGACTGTCCTGCCGATCGTGACGTCTACAAGGGCGGACACCTGGTGGCCACAGGCGGCCGACTCGTCGACGGCGAACGCGGAGGCCAAGACCCGCTGACGTCAGCGGGTCTTGGCCTCGCGTCGGAAACGCAGGAGCTGCCCGGTGATGATGACTTCGGTGTCCCCGGGCAGTGATAGACGGTGGTGCGTGTGCCCCGGTGCCCGTGATTCCCGAATCACTGCGAGCAGTTCGCTGATGCGGGCGGCGCCGAAGCTCTGGGCGGGCACATGCAGGGAGATCAGCCACTCGCGGATGACACGAGAGAGAATCGCATTCCCCAGGCCGGCCAGATCGGCCAGAGGCACCTCGTCTCGTCCCCGCACCGCTGCGGCGTGGGTCTCGGCGAGTTCATCGAGGCAGTCGGCATCGGAGCGGCACAGTTCGGCCGTGCGGGCCAGGTTCGCGGTGACCGGCTGACCCAGATCGGTCTCCAGGGACGCCAGGAGGCCGCGGGCACGCACCCGAGCGAAGGTGTCGTCGGCGTTCATCGGGTCGTGCCAGACCTCGATGTTCTGAGCCCGGCACGAGGCTTCGTTGGTCGCCCGTTCGATGCCGAGCAGGGGGCGCACCACCTCGCCGGTGCGCAGAGCCATTCCGGCCAGGGACCTCGTGCCCGAACCGCGCATCAGCCCCAGCAGCACGGTCTCCGCCTGGTCGCTTCGGGTGTGTGCGGTCAGCACCCAATCGGCAGCGTGCTCGGTCCGCGCGGCCTCGAGCGCGCCGTAACGGGCATCGCGGGCGGCGGCTTCGAGGCCTTCGTCACCGGCATCGACGGTGACGGTGGCGACCTCGGCGGGCAGACCCCAGGATTCGGCGGTGGCCACGACCCGGCGGGCCACCTCGGCGGCCGAGGTCTGCAGGCCATGGTCAACGGTCACGGCATGCGCACGCAGCTCCCCACGTCGGTGCAGGAAGGCGCATGCATGCAGCAGCGCCATCGAGTCCGCTCCCCCGGAGACCGCGACGATGACGCCGGGCCGGGAGACGCCCACCTGGGCCACCGCTTCACGGACTGCGTTGCGGATCGCCCCGCTGGCCGGATCGAGACTCGGACGCCGAGGTGAACCATTCTCAGCCGTGGACACGGTCCAACCACAGACTCGGGGTCGCGATCTCCTCGCTCGTCGGCAGGGTCTCAGGCCTGTCGTAGATGACGGAGAACCCGGTCTGGCCGACTTCCTTGCGGATGGCACGGACGAATGCGGCACCGTCGCGGTATTGGGCGAGTTTGAGGTTCATGCCCAGCAGGTTCGACAGGAATCCGCCCTGCCCGGCGTCGCGGCGGGCTTCGAACCTGCGTCGCAGCTTCCGCACGCTGGGGATGACTTGGATGCCGACCTCGTCCATGACCACGTCGGCGTGTCCTTCGAGCAGGCTGAGGATCGCCGAGGCCTCGTCGAGGGCGCTGCGCATCCCCTCGTCGCGGATGAGGTCGACCATGCTCGCATCGCCTTTGATGATCTGCCCCACGGTGGAGAACACATCGGCAAGTCCCCGGATGCCCGGAGCCTTGAGCGGGGTCGCGACGACCTGAGAGAGCAGGGAACGCATGTGCTCGCGCAGCCAGGGGGCGGTGGCGAACTGGACCTGGTGGGTGGCCTCGTGCAGGGCCACCCACATGCGGAAATCGCGTGGGGACACGTTCATGGCCTCTTCGGCGATGAGGACGGCCGGGGCGACGAACATCAGTCTGCCCGAGGCCACCGCGAAGGGATCGAACTGGCCGAGGACTCGAGTGGACAGCAGCGAGAGCACGCCCGCCAGCTCCACGGCGGCCGCCTTCGCCGAGCCCGGACCGACGGGTGCGGGCAGGGAGTCCACATCGACCATGCCGTTGAGCGATTGGGCGTTGGCCTTGATCCAGCCGAGCTGATCGAGCACGAGCACAGAACCGGCGCCCAGGCGCGTGCGCACCTCGTCGGCGCGGCCGGGGTCGAGCAGGAACGAGTCGAGGACGAGCTCCTGGGCCGTCAGCGCATTGTCCTTCAGCCCCGTGACCAACTCGTCGAGTTCAGCGGTGTCGGGCATGCGCGCGGCGGGGACGAGCTCCCGGGCTGTGCGGGCGGCGAATTTCTCATCGACGATCATCGGCAGCCGCAATTCGCGAGAGCTGCGACGATGTCGTCCACGGTCTTCCTGGCTTCCAATATTCTGTCCTTGTCCACGTCGTCGATCTGCAGGGTGAAGACGAGATAGCGTCCATCGGCGTCGAGCACCCCTCCGGCCAGTGAGGTCACAGTCGACAGGGTTCCCGTCTTCGCGTGCACCGTGCCGGCTGCGTTCTTATCTTTGGTGAATCTGTCCGTGAGTGTGCCGGTCAGCCCGCCCACGGGCAGATAGCTGATGAGGTTGGACAGCGAATCGTCGGCGACGACCGATGCCTGCAGGATGGTCGTCAGGTCGTGCGGGCTGATCTGGTTGTCATATGACAGGCCCGAGGTGTCCTCCAGGTGGGTCTTGCCCAAGTCCACGGAATCGGCCAGGGCCGCCAGCACGGCCTGGGGGCCGGCTTCCAGACTGCCCGGCTCGCCCTGGGCGATGGCGACCTCGTTGCCGAGGACCTCGGCGACGACATTGTCGCTGTGCACGAGTGCGTATTCGACGATCTCGGCGATCGTGGCCGACTCCACGCTCGCCAGTTCACCGGTTTCAGTGTCGGCGTCGACCTTCGCGTCCTCGGCCTTCTGTGCAGGCTTCGGGTCGTCGGTGACCGTGATTCCGGCCGCCTTGAGTTCCTTGGTGAAGACGGCGAAGGCGTCCTTGGCCGGGTGCTCGCTGCGCCCGCGCCAGTCCTTGTCCTTGCTGCCGACGTATCCGGTGTCGATCATCAGCGGCTGGATCGGTGCGATGACGCCCTTGGCGATGTCGGATCGCTCCCATCCCGGGCTGAAGTCCTCGCCCGTGTACCGGGACGTGTCCAAGTCCAGGGCCACCTCGGCGACGTTCTGGCTCTTCAGAGACTCTGCGGTCTCCTGCGCCAGGGTCGTCAGACCGGCGTGGCCGTTGACTGCTCCCGGCTGGGACTCCCCGGCCCCCAGCAGCGAGTCCCCGCCACCGGTCAATGTCACCGTGGACGTCGCCGGATCGAACTCCGTGGTCGTGCGCAGGCGCTCTTCGCCACCGATCGTCAGCAGTGCCGCCGAGGCGGTGAGCACCTTCGTCACGGATGCCGGGGTGCGGGGCTTGGTTTCGTTCTTGGCGTAGAGAACTTCGTCGCTGAGTCCGTCGCGGATCTCGATCCCGAAGCCCTTGACCTTGGATTCGGAGAGGACCTTGTCGACCTTATCGGGGATCGTGGTGGGCACGGGGGCCGAGTCATCCAGCGCCGAGGCGGGTGCCGGCACATCCTGTGCCTGCGCATGGGGTGCGGGGACGGCCTGGACCTCGATCGCGGGGTCCGTGATCAGTATCCCCGGGAGCTCGGGGAAGACGTCATAGGCGTCGACGGCTGCGAGCCCGGCCAGCACCACTGCAAGGCTGCCTGCGGTGATGGACGCGACAGCCTTCTTCGACCGCTTCTGCCTCTTCCGGTCCGGAGTCTGGTTCAAGCGCGGGCCCTCATTCTCATTGCAGTCGTCCTCGCCGTAGCCGTTGTGGTTGTCATTCCTGGGGACTTGTAAGCTCTATTCTAGTGATGCAACCCTAGCTTGAAGGAGCACTATGGAACTCTTGGCCACAATCGAGATCCCGCGCGGATCGCGCAACAAATACGAGGTCGACCACGAGACCGGTCGGGTCAAACTCGACCGCTACCTCTACACCTCGATGCAGTACCCGGCCGACTACGGGTTCTTCGAGGACACTCTGGGCAACGACGGCGATCCGCTGGACGTGCTCGTTCTGCTGCCCGAGCCTCTGTTCCCGGGCGTGCTCATCGATGTGCGCCCCATCGGCATGTTCACGATGGAGGACGAAGCCGGCGGTGACGACAAGGTTCTCGGAGTCACAGCCGGCGATCCTCGGTGGGAGAGCTACCAGGACATCGGTGACGTCGACCAGTTCACCCTCGACTCGATCGAGCACTTCTTCACCCGCTACAAGGATCTTGAGCCCGGCAAATTCGTCAAGGGGTCGAGCTGGGTCGGCCGCGCTGAGGCCGAAGCCGAGATCAACGCTTCGATCGCGCGCTTCAAAGACTCCCACTGATTTCACCCTCTTCTCGACCGCCCGGATGATTTCGTCCGGGCGGTCGCTGCGTTTGCCTCGACCTGCTCGGCCCATCGTGATCTGATCGGGCGGGAGCATTCGACAGAGCCCAGTACTTAGGTGATCCTAATGAGAAGTGTGAGCCAGGTTATGCGATTGTCGAGACATGAAACTCGATCATGTGTCCTTCGCCAGCGAACCAGACGGGTACAAAGCGACTGCCGAGAGAATATCGGAGAAGCTCGGTGTGGTTCCCTACGACGGTGGTGTGCATCCTCGATTCGGTACCAGAAATCTGATCTTCCCTCTCGCGAACGGCCATTACCTCGAAGTCGTCGAAGCCTTGGAGCACCCGGCCGCGCTGTCAACACCCTTCGGCCAGGCGGTCAGGGCTCGATCCGAGCTCGGCGGCGGCTGGATGGGCTGGTGCGTCTCGGTCGATGACCTCGCCGGAGTGGAGACCCGTCTCGAACGCAAAGCCGTCGACGGAAACCGCACCCCGGAATCAGGTCTCGAACTCAAATGGCTGCAGATCGGAGTCAAGGGGCTCATCGCCGACCCCCAGCTTCCGTTCTTCATCAAGTGGTCAGCCGACTCGTCTCAGCACCCCTCGTCATACAAGACCAATGGCGATGTCGCTCTCGACACCCTGCAGATCGCCGGGGATCGTGACCGACTGCGTGACTGGTTGGGGACCCAGGATCCCAAGCCGATCCCGGAGATCCACATCGATTGGTCGGCTCCGCACGGGACCCCCGGCATCATGTCGATCAGCTTCGAGACCGCGAAGAACGGTCTCGTCACCATCTGAGGTTCCGCAGCAGACGCTGCCGGGAGGCCGGCAACGGCGACTCGCGCCGGATAGCTTTGAGGGCAGCACAGCGTTTCGGTGTGCTGCCCTCTGTGCGTTCCTCTGCGGGCGCGAAGCTGCCTGTGCCCTGAGACGCCCGCCGGATCGGACCGCACGTCGTAGCTGTCCGCCCGATTGCCGCGGTCTGTTACAGCCTCGCCGCCGGACTCCCGTCGTCAATCCTGACACTGCGAATTTTCTCTGCCTCAAACTCAACGGTCGGTAACTGGTGGTCGAAAAGTTCGAACTTTTCGACCACCAGTTACCGACCGTTGAGCGCTAAGAGCCTGTTGCGTGCTCGCAGTAGCGGGGAGTCGCGGAACAAGCCTTCGTCGACTCCTACCGCTCACGCCTGCGCAGACTCCTCTGGGAAGTCCTCGGAGCCTTCGGCAGCCTTCTTCTTGCGCATGTGCGCGGCCGTGGCCATGGCACCACCTGCGGCGAGGAGGCCTGCACCTCCGCTAAGCAGCGGCAGCGTGCTGTCGTTGCCTGTGCGCGGGAGGTCACCGCCGCCACCTGAACCGGAACTGCCGGAGCCTGAGCCACCCGAGCCCGAACCGCCATCAGCGCCGGAACCGCCGGAGCCGCCTGAACCGGAGCCGCCGTTCGAACTTGCTTCGCTGGCGCCGGCCGCCCCTGCACCGGCAGCAGCTGCGTCCTTCGCTCCGTCCTGCGAGCCGCTCTTCGACCCCTCGGACGAGCCGTCAGAGCCGTCGGCGCCGGCAGCACCGTCGGCTGCGCCGTCATCGCCGTCGGACGAGCCATCCTCGTTGCCTTCGGCGTCAGCGTCCGCGTCCTTCGGATCCTCTGTCGGAGGTTCGGTGGGCTCCTCACCGCTGCCCTTGATCACCTGCACCACGGTCGGGCGGGGCAGAGCGGCAACGCCCTTTTCGACGTCTGTGGCATCGACGTAGTCGGGGAACAGAGAGTGCTGGTCCGACCACTCGCCGTCCTCACCGGGGTGCTGGACGGCCACGAACGCCGAGGCGTAGGAGTCATGGACGAGCGGTCCGCAGACCTCGCCCTCACGGGGGACGGAGAGGAACTGCTCCACGCGTCCCCGCTGGTCTCCATCGATGGTGACCTTGAACAGACCGTCGCAGTAGCCGATGCCGTCGGGGGCGCCGTCGGTGGAGATCCACAGGTTGCCGGCCGAGTCGAAGGTGACGTTGTCGGGGCAGGAGAGCGGTGAGACCTGGTCTTCGGGGAAGCCGGCGAAGTAGGTCGTGTCGCCCTGTTTCGGGTCACCGCACACCAGCAGCAGTGTCCAGTCGAACTCGGTGCCTGTGTGGTCGCCGCTGCGTTCGGTCAGTTCCACAATGTGTCCGTCGCGGTTCTCGGTGCGCGGGTTCGCCTCGTCGGCTGCGGCCTTGCCGTCCACACCACGATCCGAGTTGTTCGTGCACGCGATGTAGATCTTTCCGTTGACCGGGTTCGGCTCGACGTCCTCACAGCGGTCCATCTTCGTCGGACCGACCTTATCGGCCGCCAGGCGAGTGTTGACCAGCACCTCGTCGATGGCCATTCCCGCAACCTGTGATTCGCCGTCCTTGATCAGCGGCAGCCACTGTCCACTGCCATCGAACTCGCCGTCGGCCGGCACCTCACCGCTGCCGTCGATCTCATTCTTCGGGGAGTTGCCCGTGAACTTCGCGACGAACAGGTCGCCCTCGGTCAGCAGCGTCATGTTGTGGCCCAGGTCGCCTTCGACGTATTTTCCCTTGGACACGAACTTGTAGAGGTAGTCGAACTTCTCGTCATCGCCCATGTACGCGACGGCCTGACCCGAATCGGCGATCGTGATGTTCGCGCCCTCGTGTTTGAAACGTCCCATGTTCGTGTGCTTGAGCGGAGTCGATTCGGGATCCCGGGGATCGACCTCGACGATCCAACCGAAGCGGTTGGCTTCATTCGCGTAGCCGGAGTTGTTCGTGTCGAAGCGTTCGACATCGGCTTCCCAGCCGTTGGCCGAGGCTTCGTTGGTCAGACCGTAGCGTTTGTCGGCCGCCGAGGTGCCCTGCGCTTTGAAGTACGAGTTGAAGTTCTCCTCGCCGGAGACCAGTGTGCCCCACGGGGTCAGACCGCCCGCGCAGTTGCCGAGGGTGCCCTGGGCCTTGTCACCGCCCGGGTAGTCCTTGGTGCGCAGGAGATCGGAGCCCGCCGCGGGTCCGGTGAATGCGTATTCGGTGTCGATGAGGAAGCGACGGTTGTTTGCGCCGTTGACGTCGACCTTCCACGGGGTCTTCTCATTGGTCCTGACGAGTTCCGCGACTGTCAGACCGTGTGCGTCGCGGCTGATGGCGCGCTGAGTGGCCTTGTCCATGCTGTCGGGGTACATGATTGCGTCGTTCGTGTACTCCTGGTTCGCGAACAGGAGGGCGCGGTTGCCGTCTCCGCTGTCGTCGACCTGGATCTGGAGGAAGTCGTTGTTGTACCCGAACTGGCGGCGCTGGGCTTCGACGCTCTGGTTCTCCGGGTCGAATTTCGGTGAATCGGGGAACAGTGCATCGCCCCAGCGCACGACGGGGTGCCAGGAGTAGCCTTCGGGGACGATGAACTCGTCGACCTCGTGCTGGACCGGGTCGATGGCGGTGAAGTCGAGGCTGCCTCCCGTGCCTGCTGCCGCAGCGGCTGCGCTCGTGGTGGGGCTCGGTGCACTCGTGACTGCGATGGCCAGTGCTCCTGCCGCCGATGCCCCCAGCACTGCCCGCCGCGACAGCTGCGCCCCGACGATGTCGCGGAAGTAGCTGTTGGACGAGGTGTTGCAGATCGCCTTCGTGCACGCATTGTCGCATTTGAGCGCGCATGTGACGGGGCTGCGCTTGCCACGGACGTGGCCGGCCATGGGCAGAAGTTCACGTAGGGGTGCCATCGGTTCGGTTGTCTCCTCAGATCGGGTCTGTCGGCCCTGCCTCGCGAAGCGGAGTCGGGCTCACCAGGTCGAGACTTTCAGGGTCAGTTGGACCCAGCACTACCGCTCGATGAACTGCGCATGAACCAGTTCAGCCGATGTCGACGAGGGTGAGGATCCCCGGTGCTAGGAACCCGACGGCATCGATGATGAAGTGTGCCCACACCAGCGGCATCAGCCTGCCTCGGCGCATGAAGTACCACCCGAAGATGATGCCCATGGCGACGTTGCCGACGAATGGTCCGATCCCCTGGTACAGGTGGTAGCTGGCGCGGAAGATTGCCAGGCTGATGATGATCGGCCACATCCCGTACCCCAGCCGCTGGAGGCGTTCGGCCCCGAAGCCGAAGATGATAACTTCTTCGACGATGCCGTTCTTCGCCGCTGCCAGGATCAGCACGGGAATCGTCCACCAATGATCGCCGAGGTTGGCCGGCTGGATCTCGGCAGTGATCCCCAGCGCCCTGCCGCCCGCGTAGACCGCCAATGTGCCGATGCCGATGATGGCGAAGATGAGCGTTCCGCGGCCGAGGTCCTTCCCGCTCTGACCTCTCACGCCCAGCCGTGTGCCCAGTGGCGGGGCGTGGGCATCGCGGGTGAGCAGATAGAGGGCCAGGAGCACGGGCACAAGGGTGAACCCGATATCGAGGATCTGGTAGACGAGGTCGAACCCGGGCCGAGGCGACATCGAGGTGTTGAGCTTCGCCTGTGCTTCGCTGATCGGGCCGCGGCTGGTGATGTCGGCCAGGCGCACGATCGCATAGATCGCGGATTGGCCCAGTGAGAGTGCCGCTACGAGACCGAGCTCGAACCACAGCCGCTTCTTCTCCTGTGGTTCGAGCTCGGTCGTCATGGATCCCACTGTAATGGGCGAGGCGTCAGTGCTTCGGTTCCTCGCCCGTGTCGGTGCGACCGTCGGTGTCACGGTCACCGAGGTCGTCGCGGCGCTCAGTCGCACTGTCCGGCGCCGAGCTGTCCGAAGCCGAGGCGTCCGAAACTGGGGCGTCCGACGGTGTCGAATCGGCACGTTCGGCTGTGGCCACTGACCCCACCTCGGCGGTGGTGTTCTTCTGCGTGCCTGAGCGCGCGCGATCCCTCGCGTCCGAGCCTTCGGCGGCTCTCGCCTCGGCGACGTCGAGGACCTGGCCGCGGGCCATGTTCTTCACGTACTTCTTCTCGCCACGTCGTTCCTTCGCGCCTTCGAGCAGGAGGTAGAGGACGGGCACGAGGATGAGTGTGAGCAGGGTCGAGCTGACGAGGCCGCCGATGACGACGATCGCCAGCGGCTTCGAGATGAACACTCCCCCGCCGGTCAGGCCCAGGGCCATCGGAATGAGGGCGAAGATCGTCGCCGCCGCGGTCATGAGGATCGGACGATAACGCAGTCTGGCACCGTGGACGATCGCCGCCCGCAGTTCGACGCCTCGGGCTCTGAAGTGGTTGATCAGGTCGATGAGCACGATCGCGTTGGTGACGACGATGCCGATGAGCATGAGCAGACCGATCATCGAAGTCAGCCCCAGCGGTGTGTCGGTCAGCAGCGACAGCGCGATGGATCCGGTGGCCGCGAAGGGGATCGAGACCAGCAGGATCATCGGCTGCAGCAGAGATTTGAACGTGGCGACCATGATGACGAAGACGATGAGGATCGCGGCCAGCATCGCCAGGCCCAGCTGGGAAAACGCTTCGTTCTGCTCCTGCGTGGCACCACCGGTGTCGACGCTGACCGAGTCGGGGATGTCGACCTCATCCAGCGCTGATTGGACATCGGCGGACACCGCTCCCAGGTCGTCTCCGGCCGGTGTCACCGACACCGTGGTCGAGCGCTGCGAGTCCGTGTGACGGATCGTGGGTGCGGTCTTGACCTCTGTCACCTCGGCGACGTCATCGAGTGAGATGAACCGGGGTTCGGACGTCGGAGCTGGAGCGCCTGCCATGGCACCCGGGTCGCCGGCCGCGCCGGCGTCACCACCGGCACCGCCACCACCGGCACCGCCACCACCGGAATCGCCGCCTCCTGCTGCTCCAGCTCCAGCGCCGCCTCCTGCGGCACCAGCGCCTCCCGCAGCTCCGGCGGCCCCACCTGCGGGCGTCGTCTCCTCCGGCTTGCCGGGGATCTTGAGCTCGCGGAGCTCTTCGACCGTGTCGGCGTTGCGGTCGAAGAGGAGCACCGAGTGCGACACGTCGTCGATGACGACTTCGCCGATGTTCTGGCCGTGCATGGCCCGCTGCACATACTGGCCGATGGTAGCTTCCGTGAGGTTCTCCTCGGCGGCCTTCTCATGATCGACCTTGACTTCGATGACAGGCTGGACGGCCTCGAGGTCGCTGGTGACCGATTGGGTGCCGGAGACTCCTTCGAGCTTGTCCGTGACAGTCTCCGTCGCGTCGTTGAGTTCCGTCGGGTCAGAAGCGGAGAGGGTGACGTCGATGGTCTGGGCTCCGGGCATCGAGCTCTGGGACTGCACCTCGACCTGGCCCACATCCTCAAGATCGTCCAGGTCCTTCTGCAGCTGTGAGGAGATGGACTGGGCGGAGACTCCCGACTTGGAGCTGACGGTGTAGGTGCCGGTGAGCGAGGAATCGTTGGTGAATCCGAATGTGTTTCCGCCGATCGAGAGCTGGTAGGACTCGATGTCGCTGTTGTCCTGGAGGACTTCTTCGACCGGTTCGGCCTGTTTCGAGGCCTCATCGAGGTCGGTGCCGGGGGCGAATGTCTGCGAGATCTGCAGGCTGTCCTGTCCGGTGTCTCCGAAGAGTTCGGTCTTCAGCTGCGGAATCATCGCGCCCGTGCCTGCGAGGAGGAGGATCGCGACCAGGATCATCGCGACAGGGTGCTTGGTGGAGAACGAGATGACCGGCATGTAGGTCTTCTGCAGTCGTGTCACCGGTGAGTGCATGCCCGCGAGTTCGTCGACCTCGCCGGCCTCCTCTTCGGTCGCACCGTATCCGGACCTCGCCGAGGTGGTGGCCGCTGTCATCGTGTCCCCGGACGCAGCGGTGCCCGCAGCGCCCGACCCTGCACCGCCTGGGCCGGCGGCGCCTGCAGGGGCCGTCGTGGTTGCCGCAGTCCCGTCATGACGGCCGACGGTGAGGATGTTCTGCTTCTTCGATGCCTTCTTCGCGGCCTTGTGTTCGCTCCTCCATTCGGAGAGCATTCCCTTGCGGTTGCGGCGGATCTCCTTCTTCTCCGCTCGGCTGAGCTTGACCGTCGCTTCCCGTTGCCGCAGGAACCAGTAGGCGAGGACGGGGACGATCGTCAGCGCCACGAACAGGCTCGAGAGCAGGGCGATGGTGGCAGTCAGAGCGAAGGGGCGGAACATCTCCCCCGCCTGACCGGAGACGAAGGCCAACGGTAGGAACACGGCTACGGTCGTCAGCGTCGAGGCCGTGATGGCCCCGGAGACTTCGGAGACGGCGGCGAGGATGTTCGCGAACTTGTCACCACCGGCGGCGTGCCGTCGTCGGATCGCCTCGATGACGACGATCGAATCGTCGACCACGCGTCCGACGGAGATCGTCAGAGCGCCCAAGGTCAGCATGTTCAGGGTCTCTCCGCCCACCCACAGACCGACCAAGGCGATCAGCAGCGAGAGCGGAATCGAGATCGCCGTGATGATCGTTGCGCGCACCGAAAGCAGGAACACGAGGATGACGAGGACAGCGAAGAACAGTCCCAGCCCGCCCTCGACGAGCAGATCGTGGATCGATTGCTCGATGAACGGCGCCTGGTCGAATGCGGAGACGAACTCCGTGTTCTCACCCATCGACTGCTCCAGTTCCGGCAGCTTTTCGGCCACGGCATCGGAGACGTCAACGGTGTTGGCGTCGGATTCCTTCATGATCGATACCGACAGAGAGGGCTGTCCGTTGGTGCGCGAGATCGATTCGACTTCTTCGTTCGCGATCGTCACGTCGGCGACGTCGGAGACTGTGATCGGGCCGTCCTGGCCGCTGATGACCAGGTCCTTGATGGCATCGACGGAGCGGATGCGGGTGCCGACCTCGACCGGTGCCGTTCCGTCATCGGACTTCAGCTCGCCCGCCGAGGTGGGGATTCCGTTGGCTTGGAGGATCCCGGCAATCTCGTCGAGGTTCGCTCCCTCGTCCTCGAGGTCGTCACGGCGGATGGTGACCTCGACCTGTTTGGTCTTCGCTCCGGCGATCATGACCTGGGAGACGCCGTCGATCTTCTTCAGCTCGGGTTCGGCGATGTCGTTGAGGTTGGCGGCGAGCTTGTCCTCGTCCGCGTCCGAGGTCACCGACAGCGCGAGAACGGGGATGTCATCGGTTCCGGCCGTCATCACATTGGGCTCGACCCCGTCCGGCAGAGAGGCTTGGACCTGCGAGACCGCACGCTGAAGCGCCTTGACGACATCGTCGGAGTCCTCACCGTATTCGGTGCTCACGGTGATCGAGGAGCTACCCGCCGAGGAGGTCGAGGTCATGTCCTCAACTTCCGGAACGGCTGTCAGTGCACCCTCGAGGGGGTCGGTGACTTCCTGTTCGACGGCCTCCGGTGTCGCTCCTTGGTATGATGCGGTGATCGTGGCCTGCGGGTTCTCGAGAGACGGGAACAGTTCTTGTTTGAGAGCTCCGGCTCCGATGATGCCGAAGATGATTGCGACGACGGAGATGAGCGCAATGAGTGCGCGGTTCTTCAGGCTCAGACGGGTCAGAAAACTCACGTGGTGACTTTCATTTCGGTTGTGCATCCGCAGGGATCGTCTGCAGGAGAGGGTGCTTCGGTGATCAATACTAGTGATTCACCGAGTCCGAATCACATGAGCAGGCTCTGAGCGCGGACAGGTTCAGCCGAGGTCGTCCTCGATCCGATCATTCTGCTTCGCTGTGCGCACTGCGCGGGGTCTGGTCTCTCGGCCGGTGAACCAGTAAGCGGCGGCCAGAACGCCGAGGATTCCGGTGAGCATGAAGGCCCAGGAATAGTCGAAGTGGTCGACGACGATCCCGGCGATGACGGGGCCGAGGATCGCTCCGGCATCGAGTGCCATCTGGTATCTGGCGAGGACGCGACCGCCCTTGCGTTCGCGCCCGATGACATCGGCCACCGTGGCCTGCTGGGCGGGGTTGGCCAGCCCTGAGCCGACACCGGCGATGACGGAGAGGACGAAGAACAGCCAGATCGAGTCGGTGAATGCCAGTGCCGAGGTCGTCACGCCGAGGACGAACAGACCCCATTGGATGAAGGGCTTGCGGCCGTAGGTATCGGCGTAGCGGCCGACGACTGTGACCGCAGAGGCATTGCCGATCGCGAACATCGTCAGCGCCAGTCCGGCGACCGCGGTATCGGCTCGAAGCGCTTGGATGGCGAAGAGCGGGTAGATGGCCACGCGGATGCCCATGGCCGACCAGCCTTGGACGAACGCGGAGATCAGGGCGGCGCGGTAGGCGGAGTCGGCCCACGCCTGCTTGAACGTCATCACCGGCATCTGCGTTTCGTCCTTCGTCGCTTCCAGGCGAGCCCGGCCGAGTTTGGTCGAGGACCCCTCTGAAGCGGTGGAGGCGAGGAAGATACGCACGACGATGGCGGCGATGAGGAGGCCGACGGCGTAGATGATGAACGGGATGCGCATACCCCATCCGGCCATCGCTCCGCCCAGGACGGGGCCGGCGATGTTGCCGACGAGGAAGGCCGTGGCATAGGTGCTCGAGGCCTTGGCTCGGGCATCGATCGGAGCCAGTCGGATGATCAGTGCCATCGCGGAGACGGTGAACATCGTGGAGCCGATTCCGCCCAGACCGCGGAAGATCAGCAGCTGCCAGTAGCTCTGCGCGAAGGCGACGGCCGCCGTGGACGAGGCGACGATGAGGAGGCCGGAGATGTAGATGCGGCGTTCGCCGAAGGCATCGACGAGGCGTCCCGAGCTCGGCGAGAACACGAATCGGAAGAAGGCGAAGGAGGAGACGACGATCGTGGCGGCGGTGACTCCGAAGTTGAAGCTCGCGGCGAACTGCGGAAGCACCGGGGCGATGATGCCGTACCCCAGGGCGACGATGAAGGCCGCCGCGACGAGGACGTAGATCTCCTTCGGCAGTCTGCGTGAGGCAGCTTTCGACTCGGTCTGACCCGCCTCGTTGTTCGTCACGTCGTCTTTGCTCACATCGTCGTTGTCGTTCACAGGGTATCGAGGAACTGGTCGGGGTCCGGCAGCGGTCTGGTGCTGCCGGCAAGCCGCTGTCGATAGCGTTCGGGGACAGCGCCGATGTAGAGCCAGCCCATGAGCAGCTCGTCGTCCTTCAGTCGGTGGAGCCTGCGCACAGCCGGTGCATTGGCCAGGTTTCCGCTGCGCCACATGACCCCCCAGCCTGCTTGCCACAGTGCGAGTTCGAGCAGGTGGCCCGCTCCGGCCGCGGTGGCGTGCTGCTCCCATGCGGGAACCTTGGGGTTGTTCTGCGGGGAGGCGACGAGTGCCAGGAGGAGCTCTGCACGCAGCGGCTTCTCGTTGATCTCGCCGGGCTTCCGGTGCACATCATCGGCTTCATCGAGGGCTTCGCCGAGGCGGTTCCGGTCGTCACCACGGATGATGACGAACCGCCAGGGCTTGAGCCCCTTATGATCGGCCACAGAGGAAACGGTGCGGATGAGTTCGCGCAGATCGGAGTCGCTCGGCGTCTCCGGATCGAGCTTGGAGATCGACCGGCGGGTGGAGATCGCGTGCAGGACGGGATCGGCCACGGTGTCGATGGAACTCGGCACCGAGTAGTCCGGGCCCCGACGGTTCGCGGGACGCGCCGTACTCGACTGCGCGCCGCCTTCGCCCGATTCCGCTTCACTGGCAGCTGCTTCGCTCGTCGACGCAGTCTGTTCGCCGGAATCCGGTGATTGTCCGGCGAGAGTCCTCGCCCAGGGCCCGGTCTCGCCGTCGAGGAAGTGGGCGCGCACTCGACTCCTCGTCACTTCACAGGCACCGTCGTCCTTCCGATGCTTCTTCTTGTCCGACTTCTTCGACGAACGATCGGACTTCTTCGAGCCGCCGACCTTCTTCGAGCCGCGATTCTCAGACGAGTCCTTGTGCTTCGACATTCAACTCACCCAATCCGCAAACGCCTCCCGTGCCTGGGACAGCTTCGGATCAATAATGACACGGCAGTACCCGTTGTTGCGGTTCTCGGTGTAGAAGTCCTGGTGAACGGACTCGGCGGTGTGGAAGACGCCCAGAGGCTCGAGCGTAGTGACGATCGGGGCCTCGAAGATCTCCTGAGCCTCGGCGATGGCGGCTTCGAAGCGTGCCTTCTCATCGTCGTCGGCGTAGAACATTGCGGACCGGTACTGGGTGCCCACGTCGTAGCCCTGGGCATTGAGGCTCGTGGGGTCGTGTCCGGTGAAGAAGAGCCCCAGGATGACGCTTTCAGGCACGATCTCCGGATCGAAGGTGACCTGCAGTGCCTCGGCGTGGCCGGAGGCACCGGAACAGACTTCGCGGTAGTGCGGGTGCGGGGTGTGGCCCCCGGTGTACCCGGAGATCACTGAGGTGACTCCCGTGGTCCGCTGGTAGACGGCATCGAGGCACCAGAAGCAGCCAGCGCCCAGGGTCAGGGTACGAAGTTCACTCATATTCCGTACAACCATCATGAGTGCGAGTTATTCCCGAGGCCACTCACTGAAATCCGCTGGCCGACTGTGATCACATCAGCATGCCGCTGGGCAGCGTGAACCCGAGTTCCGCGGCGGCCTTCTGCGTTGAGGGCTGGTTCCAGAATGTCGCGACCGAGGTGTTGGTCGACAGTGAGCGCATCTCGGCCTTGTCCAGGAACATGATTCCTTCGAGGTGATCGGTCTCGTGCGCGACGATGCGGGCCGACCACCCGGAGACCACCTCGGCGATGGACGTGCCGTCGAGATTCTGACCTTTCAGTTCGATCTCGCGGGGGCGGGCCACGACGGCCTGGTAGCCGGGGATCGACAGGCAGCCTTCGAAGAACGCGACATCGTCGGAGGCGGCAGGGGTGTATTGCGCGTTGAGGACGACTCGCAGCGGCATCGGGGCTCGTTGCCGCACCTCGGCGGTCTCGGGGTCGTGGCTTCCGGGGTCTTCGGCGACGAACATCGACAGGCCGACGCCCACCTGCGGTCCGGCCAGCCCCACCCCGGGGGCGGCGAGCATGGTCGCTCGCATCACCTCGGCGAGTTGGGCCAGCTCGGCATCGTCGACCTGGCCGCCGAAGGGGCGTGTGACTTGCCGCAGAACCGGGTCACCGGCCTCGACGATCGGGGCCACTCCCCCGTTGTCGGCCGCGACAGCGAGGACGGAGCGGATCTGGGCGGCGATGAGTTCGTCGGCGTCGTTCATGATTTCGATTCCCTCAGACGTCCCGGGCGACGATGAGTTCGGCATGTTTGAGCAGGGGTGCGTCGATCATCTTGCCCTCGTAGGCGAAGGCGCCCTTCTCGGTCTGTGCGAGGTCGAGCACGGCTTTCGCCCAGGTCAGCTGCTCCTCGCTGGGGCGGAAGGCATCGCGGACGACGGGGACGTGATTGGGGTGAATGGAGACCTTTCCGCTGAAGCCGGACTGGACGGCGTCCTCGGCTTCCTCTGCCAGGCCGTCGAGGTCGGGGATGTTCGCCCAGATCGAGTCGAGGGCGAACTTTCCGTGTGCCCGTGCGGCCAGCAGGGTCGAGTTGCGCACATGTTTGGCCACGTCGCGGTACCCGCCGTCGGCGGTGCGGGACGATCCTCCGCCGAGGTCGGCGATGAGATCCTCGGATCCCCACATGAGGGCGTAGGCGTTGGGGGCGGCGGCGATCTCGGCGACGTTGACGGCTCCCAGGGCCGTCTCGATCAGTGCGATGACCTGGTAGTCGCCGAAGACCGTGAGGTCGGAGGCGTGCTCTGATTTGGGCAGCATGACGGCCGTGTACTCGGTCTTGGCGAGCATCTTCAGGTCCTCGCCGAGGTGCTCCGAATCCCGGGCGTTGATGCGGACCACCGTGCGGCTCGGGTCGAGCGGGAAGTCGATGATCGCTTCGCGGGCGGTGTCCTTGTCGGCGTCGTTGACCGCGTCCTCGAGGTCGAGGATGACGATGTCGGAGCGTTCGGCGGCCTTCGTGTAGCGGTCGGGGCGGTCGCCGGGGACGAAGAGCCAGGCGGGTTTGAAGTCCAATGCCATGGTGGTGCTCACTTTCCTGTCTCGTTCGCTGTGTCTGCGTGGCTGGAGTCGAACATCATGGTCTGACGCACGGCCTTGGCCACGAGTGTTCCGTCCTGGTTGTAGCCGCGGTGCTCGAGGGTCACGATGCCCTGACCGGGGCGGGACTTCGAGTTGCGCTTGTCCAGGATCGTCGTCTCGGCGTACAGGGTGTCGCCGTGGAAGACCGGGGCGGGGAACGCAACCTCGGAGAAGCCGAGGTTGCCGACGATCGTGCCCTGAGTCAGCTGTGTCACGGAGAGCCCGATGAGGGTGGAGAGAGTGAACATCGAGTTGACGAGGCGCTGTCCGAAGGGCTCGGTCGCTGCGAAGGCTGCGTCAAGATGCAGGGCCTGCGTGTTCATGGTCACGGCGGTGAACCAGGTGTTGTCCGCCTCGGTGATGGTCCGGCCGGGCGCGTGCTTGTAAATCGCACCGACTTCCATCTCGTCCAGCCACAGACCTCGTTGTTCGATGACCTTCTGCTCACTCATGCGTCACTCCTGACGTGTCATTGACCACTTGTTGTGATGTGAGCTTATCGTTTCGGCTCGAACGGCAGGCACCCCGGGTCCCAACTCGGGACCCGGGTTTCTGCGTCGGTGAGCTCAACCTGCGATCTCGGCCTCGAAGACGTTGAAGGCGGAGGTCCAACCGTCGAAGACGCTGTCGACGGCACCCGAATCGCTCGGGAGCCCGGTGAGCGTGAACGTCATCCGCGTCGTGCTCGCATCGAGTTCTTCGAGTTCGAGGCTCACGAGGGGTGATGAGTCCTCGTCTCCCTGATTTCCCCAGGTGAAGTCGAGCCGCCGAGGTGACTCGACGTGCCGATATCGCCCACCGGTGGCGAACTCCTCGCCGGTGTCGTCGACGATCATCGTGTAGGCGTAGATACCGCCTTCTCGCAGGTCGACGCGCACTGAATCACGTGGGGTGTGCAGTCCTTCCGGGTGGTACCAGCGGGCCAGGACGTCGGGGTTGGTCCAGGCGTCCCACACGCGTTCGCGTGATGCGGGGAAGTCACGGACGATGGTGAATCCGGGCTCGTCGGTCGACGGTGTCGCATCCGTCGTCGATGGTGTGCTGTTCGCGGACATAGTGTTCGGGTTCATGATGGTTCTCCTGCTTGAGCGGTTCATTCCCTCAGGGCTCGGTGGGCCCCTCCACCGGCCGTGTCTCGGCCAATACTTGGTCGAGGCTGTCGAAGCGCTGCTGCCATTCCTCGTGTGCTGCCATCAGCCATTCGTTCGCGGCGGTCAGCTGCTCTGTGTTGAGATGCACGATTCGCCTCTGCGCACTCTTGGCTCTGGTGATCAATCCAGCGTCTTCGAGCACCTTGAGATGCTGCGAGACGGCCGATCTGCTGATGGTCAGCGGTTCGGCCAGCGCGCCGGCGCTGAGGTCACCTTCCCGCAGGCGATCGATCATCGCCCGCCGAGTCGGATCGGCCAGAGCGCCGAACAGCGAATCCAGATTCATTTCAGCAAGTCCTTAATTAAGTAATTACTACAATACTGCGTGAGGCGCAGGTGTCAAGGGTCTTCTGCGAAACCGGATCGGACGCGTCGACCCGTTAGGCTGGGGGCATCGGTGCAACGACTATCTTCAGGAGAGACATGGATCGCGATTCGATCGAATGCTGGTTGACCGACATGGACGGCGTCCTGGTCAAGGAGAACAATCCCCTGCCGGGCGCGGCCGAGCTCCTCGCGCAGTGGCGCCAAGCAGACATCCCGTTCCTCGTCCTGACGAACAACTCCATCTACACGGCTCGTGACCTCTCGGCTCGACTCCGGTCGAACGGCCTCGAGGTCCCCGAGACCCACATCTGGACGTCTGCCATGGCCACCGCCGATTTCCTGTCCAATCAGGTTGACCACGGCACCGCCTATGTCGTCGGCGAGGCGGGGCTGACCACGGCCATCCACGAGGCCGGATTCGTCATGACTGAGACCGACCCGGACTTCGTCGTGGTCGGGGAGACCCATTCCTACTCCTTCGAAGCCATCACGAAGGCGATCCGCCTCATCCAGGGCGGTTCCCGCTTCATCGTCACCAATCCCGATGCCACCGGCCCCAGCCCCGAGGGCATCCTGCCGGCGACCGGCGCCATCGCTGCGCTGATCACCAAGGCCACGAACCGTGAACCCTATGTGGTGGGCAAGCCGAATCCGATGATGTTCCGATCGGCGCTGAACAGGATCGGCGCTCACTCGATGAGCACCGCGATGATCGGCGACCGCATGGACACCGACATCATCGCGGGGATGGAAGCGGGCATGCACACAGTGCTCGTCCTCTCGGGGATCTCTTCCGCCGAGGATGTGCGCCGTTTCCCCTTCCGCCCCAACGAGATCGTCAACGGCGTGCACGACCTCCTCGAGGTCTCTCTCGATCAGCGAGAGACGCTGGGTCCGGACGTCACCGGCTCCGCCTGAAGCGTCCTGCCGCGGGAGACACACCCCATAGGACACCACCTCAGCACACACTCGCTGCATCCCTACACCCTCCGCCACGACTGACCGCCCACCAGCCACCCGCCGAACGAGAAACGGCCCCAGCGTCGAAACACAGGCTCGTGACATGAGGCCTCCGGCGAGTAACTGGCTGAGTGTCGAATAACTTATGTGCACATATGGTTTTCGACGCGTAGCGCGCGTATCGCCGGGCGGGCTGGGAGCTGGGAGCTGGGAGCTGGGAGCTGGGAGCTGGGAGCTGGGAGCTGGGAGCATCATCACTCTTGCTCATGGTGCGGGTCAACGCGGCCGCCACAGACTCACTGCAGCGACGAGGTCAGCCGCATCACGGACTCCAGGTACCGGCGGATGTAGGGCCGCTTCTCCCAATCCTCGAGGACCAGTTCACGACTCTCAGCCTGGTAGTCAGCGACCACCTCGGCGATGTCGTCGACCAGGTCTCCCCCGGTCGTCAGCAGGCTGATCTCGTAGTTGAGACCGAATGAGCGCATGTCCAGATTCGACGACCCCATGACCGCGTACTCGTCGTCGACGATGAGGCACTTCGTGTGCAGCACCTGCGGCTTCGGGTAGAGGAAGATGCGCACGCCAGCCTCGAGCAGCGACCGATAGTACGAGGACTGGGCGAAGTCGACCATGAACTGGTCAGCCTGTTCGCTGACATAGAGCTCGACGCCGACCCCACGCTCGGCAGCGGTGACAACCGCGGCCAACAGCGATTCGTCGGGCACGAAGTACGGGCTGACGATCGCCAGACGAGTCTGCGCCAGATACATCATCGAGGTGAAGACCTTGAGGTTCGGTTCGGTGGTGAAGCCCGGGCCCGAGGGGACGAGCTGCATGGCACTCGTCTGTCCGCCCACATCGGGTTCATAGGCGTCGCGATCATAGGACCTGATCCCCAGGGCCTCCCCGCTTTCGGTGTACCAGTCGGTGGCGAACACGGCTTCGACCGCGGCGACGATGGGTCCGGAGAGCTCGACCATGATGTCGTGCCAGGACCGACCGATCTTCACATTCGACTTCTTCAGGTATGAGGAGTCGATCATGTTCTGCGAACCCATCATCGCCCTCTTCCCATCGATGACGAGCAGTTTGCGATGATTGCGCAGATCGATGCGGCGCAGTTTGTTCCGCCAGGGGAGGAAGGGAAGCATGAGATGCCAGTCGATGCCGGCCTTGGTCAGACGTCGGCCGAGGCGGTGGAATCCCGGATACTTGCGAGAACCGATGTGGTCGAAGAGGACCTTGACCTTCACCCCACGTGCCGCGGCGCGCTCGAGTGCCCGGAAGAAGACGTCAGTCGTCGAATCCCAGGCCATGATGTAGATCTCGACATGCACGTATTCGCGGGCCTCACCGACGAGCCCGGCCATCCGCTCGATGCTGGCCCCGTAGTCGGAGATGACGCCGTGGCTGTCGCCGGTGACCATCGGCAGGGCCGTGAGCCTGCGCCCCAGCGTCGCGATCGACGCCAAGCCGGGCGAGGTCTGCAGCGATGGGGGCACATCGGGAAGGTCGTCGGCGCCTTCGTGCATGAGCTCATCGGCCTGTGCCTGGATGCGCGCCCGGCGTCGGTTGATGTAGGGGCTGCCGAGCATGAGGAACAGCGGGATCCCGACGATGGGGACGAACAGGATCAGCAGCAGCTAGGCCGAGGACGACGAGGGTCTGCGGTCCTCCGGGACGACGCCGACGGCGATGATCTTCACCGCATATTCGACGACGATCCATCCCACGCCCAGGACGGACGCCACGACGCTGAGATCCACGTACACCCTCCTGTACTCGGCTTATCCTCTGCTCCACACTAATGGAGCCCGCCCCAGACAGATGACAGCACCGCCCGCCGAGGTGGCCCTGCACTTCCGTACGGAAGTATCGAGCCGCCTCGGCGGGCGGTGTGATTGCGGCTGAGCTCAGATACCGAGTTCGCGGGCGATGAGCATGAGCTGGACCTCGGTGGTGCCTTCGCCGACTTCGAGGATCTTCGAGTCGCGGTAGTGGCGGGCGACGAGGTATTCGTTCATGAAGCCGTAGCCGCCGTGGATCTGTGTGGCGTCGCGGGCGTTGTCCATTGCGGCCTCACCGGCGACCATCTTCGCAATCGCTGCTTCCTTCTTGAAGGGAAGCCCTGCCATCATGCGCGATGCCGCGAGGTAGTACGCGGAACGGGCTGCGACGACGCGGGCCTCCATCCGGGCGATCTTGAAGGAGATCCCCTGGAAGTCGGAGATCGGCTTGCCGAAGGCCTGACGCTCCTTGGCGTACTTCACGGATTCGTCGACACAGCCTTGGGCGGCACCGACGGACAGCGCACCCACAGCGATACGGCCCTCGTCGAGGATGCGCAGGAAGTTCGCGTAGCCGCGCCCCCGCTCGCCGAGCAGGTTGGCTTCGGGCACCTGCACGTTGTCGAAGGTCAGCGGATGCGTATCCGATGAGTTCCAGCCGACCTTGTCATAGGCAGGCTCGGCGGTGAAGCCGGGGGTTCCGGTGGGAATCATGATGGTCGAGATCTCGGGGACCTCGGCGCCGGAGCCGGAGGTGCGGGTTCCGGTCACGGCGGTGGCCGTGACCAGGCGGGTGATGTCGGTGCCCGAGTTCGTGATGAAGCACTTGCTGCCGTTGACCGTCCAGGTGCCGTTCTCCAGCGCTGCCTTGGTCTTCGTTCCGCCTGCGTCGGAGCCTGCCTCGGGTTCGGTCAGGCCGAAGGCGCCCAGCCCGGAGCCGTCGGTGAGCTTGGGCAGCCATTCGCGCTTCTGCTCCTCGGTGCCGAAGCGGTAGATCGGCATCGCACCCAGGGACACACCGGCCTCGAGAGTGATGGCCAGCGATTGGTTGACGCGGGCGATCTCCTCGATGGCCAGGGTCAGGGCGAAGTAGTCCCCGCCCATGCCGCCGTACTCTTCATCGAAGGGCAGGCCGAACAGGCCCATCTCGCCCATCTTCGCAACGAGCCCGTAGGGGAATTCGTGCTTGGCATCGAGTTCGGCCGACACGGGTGCGACCTCTTCGTCGGCGAATTTCGCGACGCCGGCTCGCAGGTCCTCGTATTCTTCGGGCAGCATGCCCGGAACGAAAGCTGTCATGATTTCCTCCCCGCTGTGTGCGTGGTCAGTGTGGTGCGTGGTCACTTGGCTGTTTGTGCTGCTGTGCTTGTGTCGGCGCCCGCGTCGGCAGAGGCTGCTCCTGCGGCGGCTTCGTCGACGACGGTGGCGAGCACCTCGTCGAGTCCGACCTGGACGCCCTGAACTGCGGTGACGGTGACGATGCCCGCCGCCGGTGCGGTGAGCACGTGTTCCATCTTCATCGCTTCGACGACGACGATCGGATCGCCCTGTTCGACGTGGTCTCCGGACTCGACCCTGACCGCGACGACGGATCCGGGCATCGGGGCGAGCACCTCGGCGCCGTCGAGGCCCGGGGTCAGGGACGTATCAGCCTGGGGCCGGGTGAAGGCGAATACGCCGCGGTCGCTGCTGATCCAGATGCTGCGATCGCGAGCGTCGGAGAACACGCGGGCCGTGTGCTGCACTCCGTCGACGAGGGCATGCCACAGGCCGTCGTCATCAATCGTGACGTCGACGACGATAGTTTCGACTTTGGCGACGTCTCCCCCGGAGCTCAACTCCACGATAGGTCGGAAGTCGGGACGAGAGGTCCGCCAGGCAGAAGGCTTCCCCCACGCCGAGGCGGTGCCTGAGTTCTGCGGCAGGTGTGCTGCCGTGATCGCTCCGGTCAGATCGGTTCCAGCCCTGCCTCCGGTGACGAGCACGGCAGCGGCTGCGATCTGTCGGTCGATCTCGCTCGCTGTGTGGGCGAGCTGGTCCTCGTCGAGGCGGTCGATAAGTGAGGTGTCGAGGTTGCCAGAGACCACCTCGTCGAGGCCGATGAGAGTGCGCAGGAAATCGATGTTCGTCACGATTCCTGGCACCGCCGAGGCGGCAAGCGCGGCATCGAGACGTGCGATCGCCGCAGCCCGGTCGGGGGCGTGGACGATGAGTTTGGCGATCATCGGATCGTAGTCCGAAGCGATCGTCTGTCCGGCTTCGAGTCCGGCATCGACGCGGATGCCTTCGCCTTCGGGGAAGACGACGTCGAGGGCCCGACCGCCAGTGGGCAGGAATCCGCGGGAGGGGTCCTCTGCGTAGATGCGCGCCTCGATCGAATGACCGGTCATGGTGATGTCGTCCTGGCTCAGTGACAGCTCTTCACCTGCTCCGACGCGCAGCTGCAGCTCGACGAGGTCGATGCCTGTGACCTCTTCGGTCACCGGATGCTCGACCTGCAGCCGGGTGTTCATCTCCATGAAGAAGAACTCGTCGGGGCGGTCGGCGCCGACGATGAATTCGACGGTTCCGGCCCCGCGGTATCCCACGGACTTCGCGGTTTCGCAGGCTGCTTGGCCGATCCGTGCCCGGGTTGCCTCGTCGAGCAGTGCCGAGGGTGCTTCCTCGATGACCTTCTGGTGGCGGCGCTGCAGGGAGCATTCACGTTCGCCGAGGTGGATGACATTGCCGTGCGCATCGGCCATGACCTGGACCTCGATGTGACGCGGGGTCGCGACGAGGCGTTCGAGGAACAGCGTGTCGTCGCCGAAGGAACTCGCGGCCTCACGGCGGGCAGTGTCGAGGGCCGTGGGCAGGTCAGCGGGGTCGAAGACGGAGTGCATGCCCTTGCCTCCACCACCGGCGGAGGGTTTGATGAGCACCGGGAAGCCGATGTCATCGGCCGCAGTGACCAGCGATTCGTTCGACATGGCCGCATCCTTGGTGCCGGGCACCAAGGGAACACCTCGCTGGGAGACGGCGTTCTTCGCGGTGATCTTGTCGCCCATGGTGCGAATGGCTTCGGCACCTGGGCCCAGGAAGACGATTCCTGCGGTGTCACAAGCCGCAGAGAAGTCAGCGTTCTCGGACAGGAAGCCGTAGCCGGGGTGGATGGCCTGAGCCTTGGTGGACTGGGCAGCGGCGATGACCTTGTCGATGCGCAGGTAGGACTCGGAAGCCTGTGCCGGGCCCAGGTGCACGGCGATGTCGGCAGCCTTGACGTGGGCGGCATGGGCGTCGGCATCGGAGTACACGGCGACGGTTCTGATGCCCAGTCGGCGGCAGGTGCGGATGACACGGAGTGCGATTTCGCCGCGGTTGGCGATGAGTACTGTGTTGAACATGGATGGGCTCACATTCTGAAAACGCCGTAGCCGCTGGCGTTCAGCGGGCGTTCCATCGGTCCGAAACGGGCGAGTTCGAGCGCCAGGGACAGCACCTGGCGGGTGTCGGTGGGTTCGATGATTCCGTCGTCCCAGAGTCTGGCCGTCGAGTAGTAGGGGTTGCCCTGGGCCTCGTACTGGTCGCGGACCGGCTGCTTGAAGGTGTCTTCCTCTTCAGCACTCCAGGTCTCACCGCGGCCCTCGATCTGGTCACGCTTGACCGTCGAGAGCACGCTGGCGGCCTGTTCGCCGCCCATGACGGAGATGCGGGCGTTGGGCCACATCCACAAAAAGCGGGGTGAGTAGGCGCGTCCGCACATCGAGTAGTTGCCGGCACCGAATGATCCGCCGATGACGACGGTGAACTTGGGCACGCGGGCGGTGGCGACGGCATTGACCATCTTCGCTCCGTGTTTGGCGATGCCGCCGGCCTCATAGTCACGTCCGACCATGAAGCCGGAGATATTCTGCAGGAAGATCAACGGCACGCTGCGCTGATCGCAGAGTTCGATGAAGTGGGCACCCTTCTGCGCGGATTCGCCGAAGAGGATGCCGTTGTTCGCCACGATTCCCACCGGGTGTCCGTCGAGGTGGGCGAAGCCGGTGACGAGGGTGGTGCCGTATTCGGCCTTGAATTCGTGGAATTCCGAACCGTCGACGAGGCGGGCGATGACCTCGTGGACGTCGTAGGGAGTCCTCGAGTCGACGGGCACCACCGAGGTGAGTTCCTCAGGTGAGTGCAGGGGCTCCCGGGTTTCGACGACATCCCAGTTCGGCTGTGGCTTGGGCCCGAGTGTGGAGACGATGTCGCGCATGATCTCCAGGGCGTGGGGGTCATTGGCCGCGAGGTGGTCGGTGACGCCGGAGACGCGTGAGTGGAGTGCTCCGCCGCCGAGGTCCTCTGCACTGACTTCCTCTCCGGTGGCGGCCTTGACCAGAGGTGGGCCGCCGAGGAAGATCGTGCCCTGATCGCTGACGATGATCGACTCGTCGGCCATCGCCGGCACGTAGGCACCACCGGCGGTGCAGGAACCGAGCACAGCCGCCAGTTGCGGGATGCCTGCGGCCGAGAGCGTGGCCTGGTTGAAGAAGATCCGGCCGAAGTGCTCACGGTCGGGGAACACGTCGTCCTGGTTGGGCAGATTGGCTCCGCCGGAATCGACGAGGTAGATGCAGGGAAGGCTGTTCTCCTTCGCGATCTCCTGGGCCCGCAGGTGCTTCTTCACCGTCACGGGATAGTAGGTCCCGCCCTTGGCCGTGGCGTCGTTGGCCACGATGACGCATTCGCGTCCGTTGACGCGACCGATGCCGGTGATGATTCCCGCTCCGGGACTGGCATCGTCGTACATGTCGTTGGCCGCCAGCGGAGAGAGTTCGAGGAACGCTGTGCCTGGGTCGAGGAGATTCTCGACGCGCTCGCGTGGAAGCAGCTTGCCGCGGTCGATGTGGCGCTGCCTGGATTTTTCGGGTCCGCCCAGGGCCGTGGCCCGGATCCGCTCCCGGAGTTCAGCGATGAGTTCGGCATGGGCCTCGGCGTTCGCCTGCCCCGTTGCCGGACTGACCGCAGTTCCCACTGCTCTCATTCCACTCCCCATTTCAGTTAATATTTGTTAACTGACTGCTATGATACTGCTCAAAGGCCATTGTGACAACGCGCACGGTCGAGAAGCGATCGACCCAAGGCCGATGAGCGGCCGAACCGAAGATGTGAGGTGATGGGCATGGAGCCGAAGAGTGCGGCGCCTGCAGCGGGAACGCCCCGGGCTGAGTCCGCGGGACAAACCCACGCTGCATCCGTGGCAACCGGGCGGGCCGCGGCTAAGGCCGCGCGGCGCGAACAGCTTCTCGAGGTGGCGAAGACACTCTATGCTCAGCATGGATTCCACGGTGTCCGCCTCGATGACCTGGGCAAGGGCGCTGGGATCTCGGCCCCGGCGGTCTATCGCCATTTCGAGTCGAAGGAAGCGGTCCTCGAGGAGCTTCTCGTCGGAATCTCGGAGTATCTGAACTCGGGTGGGGACGAGATCATCACTCGTCGCGAGAACGACGCGCCCGCCTCGGCGCTGGACGAGCTCATCGACTTCCATGTCGCCTTCGCAATGAGCGAGCCGGAGCTGATCCGGATTCAGGATCGCGACCTCGCTGCGCTGCCGGAGACCTCCCGACGCACGGTGCGTCACCTGCAGAGAAGCTATGTCAGCCACTGGGCCGAGGTCGTGGCACGTGCCAATCCGGGCTGGACGCTCGATGCGGCCACGGTCCGGGTGCATGCCGTCTTCGGCATGATCAATTCGACCCCGTACCAGGCCAGACGTTCAAGCGCCGAGGTGGTCGGGGTCGAATTGCGCGCAGCGGCGCGGGCGGCACTGGGGATCGCGTGACCGCGCTGGGTATCGGCTGACGTTTCAGACAGCCGCGTGACATCAGGGGACGATGACGAGTTTTCCTCGCGTGTGCCCTTCCGCGCTGGTCCTGAACGCCTCGGGCACATGGTCGAGGCTGAACGTCTGCGCCACTTCGACCGTGAGCTTGCCCGAGTCGACGAGCTCGACCAGGCGCGCGGTCTCGGCGCCGTAGGGGCGCACCCAGATGTAGCGTCCGCCGTGCTCGGCCACTGAGGGGTCTGCGACAGAGGCGTGGGCTCCACCGTCCCCCAGCACCGCGAGGGTCGTATCGAGCATCTCTCCGACGAAGTCGACGACGCCGTCAATCGGGCCGTCTGCGCGTTCGAGGACGCGGTCGGCCAGTCCTTCTCCGTAGGTGACCGGCTCTGCGCCGAGCGTGCGCAGGTACTCGTGGTTGGCCTCGGACGCGGTGCCGATGACTCTGGCACCGAGGGCCTTCGCGATCTGCACTGCGAAGCTGCCCACTCCCCCGGATGCGCCGTGGACGAGGACCGTCCTTCCGGCGATGTCGCCCAGCGCTTCGAGGGTGCGCAGGGCGGTGCCACCGGCCAGCGGCAGTCCGCCCGCCTGCTCCCAGCTCAGGCTCTTCGGCTTGGCGGTGACCGCGTGGACCGGCACCGCGACCTTCTCGGCGAAGGTGCCCGCGCCGAGCACATCCTTGCGGGCGTAGGCGATGACCTCATCGCCGATGGAGAATTCCGGGGTGTCGAAACCGAGCCCGATGACGACTCCGGCGACATCCCAGCCTGGAGTGACGGGGAACTGGACGGGCATGATGGGATCGAGGTGACCGCCCACGAGTTTCCAGTCGACGGGATTGACGCCAGCGGCGCGGACCTCGATGAGCACGGATGCCGGCGGAACCTTCGGGTCCTCGACGTCACGGACCGTGATGTCGTCGAAGTCGTCGGTGTACTGGTCGTAGACTGCTGCACGCATAACGGCGGCCTTCCGGTAGTCATCAGTGGATAGCTGATGAACACCGAAAGGCCGCCGACCTATTCCTGCGTGCAGTTCCTACTCGTAGGTGTCGTTCGACTTCGCACGCTCGACGAGCGAAGCCGGCGGGGTGAACCGATCACCGTAGGTCGCGGCGAGTTCCTTGGCACGTTCGACGAAGCCGGTCAGGCCGCCTTCGTACTGGTTGACGTACTGGAGCACGCCACCGGTCCAGGCGGGGAAGCCGATGCCGAAGATCGAACCGATGTTCGCATCCGGCACCGAGGTGAGCACCCCCTCGTCGAGGCACTTGATGGTCTCGATGGACTCGGCGAAGAGCATCCGCTCCTGCAGGTCTGCGAAGGGCTGCGTCGTCGAACCGGAGTTGAACTTCTCGCGCACACCGGTCCACAGCTTGGTGCGCTTGCCGTTCTCGTCGTAGTCGTAGAAGCCGCGTCCGTCCTTGCGTCCGGTGCGACCCTGTTCGACCATCCAGTCGAAGACCTCGTCGGAGGGGTGGCTCTCCCGCTTTCCTCCTGCGGCTTCGATCGCCTCCTCGGTCTCCTTCCGGATGTTCTGCGACAGCGTCAGCGTCAGCTCATCGAGCAGCTGCAGGGCACCGGTCGGGTAGCCGGCCTGCAGTGCCGCCTGTTCCACCGTTGCCGGCTCCACACCCTCACCGACGGCGGCGACCGCCTCGGCGATGAAGGTTCCGATCACACGGGAGGTGAAGAATCCGCGAGAATCGGTGACGACGACCGGGGTCTTCTTGATCTGCTGGACGAGATCGAAGGTGCGCGCCAGGGTCTCATCCGAGGTGTTGTCACCGCGGATGATCTCGACCAGGGGCATCTTGTCCGCGGGTGAGAAGAAATGGATGCCGATGAAGTCGGTATCGCGCTTCACACCGGTGGCCAGTTCCGTGATCGGCAGGGTAGAGGTGTTGGAGCCCAGCACTGCGTCGGAGTCGACGACGTCCTGAATCTCTGTGAAGACCTGCTGTTTGACGGGCACGGACTCGAAGACGGCTTCGATGACGAAGTCGACTCCGGCGAAGTCATCGACCGAGGCGCTCGGGGTGATCCGATCGAGGACGGCCTTGGATTTCTCCGCCGTCGTCTTGCCCTTGGCCAGGGCCGATTCCTCACGTTGGCGCGCGTAGGCCTTGCCCTTGTCCGCGGCTTCGATCTCGACGTCCTTGAGGACGACCTCGATGCCGGCTTTCGCTGCGGTGTAGGCGATCCCGGCGCCCATCATTCCGGCGCCCAGGACGCCGAGCTTCTTCACCTGACGAGGTTCGAAGCCGTCGGGGCGCGATCCTCCCGAGTTGATGTGGCCGAGGTCGAAGAAGAACGCCTTGATCATGTTCTTCGCCACCGGGGTGTGGGTGAGGTGGATGAAGTAGCGGGTCTCGACGTCCAGGGCCGTGTCGATGTCGACGTAGGCACCTTCGACGGCGGCGGCGACCGCCGCACGTGGGGCGGGCATCGGTGCGCCCTTGGTCTGGCGTCGTAGGAGTGCCGGCAACGCGGGCAGCATCGCGCCCAGTGATGGTGAGGTCGGTGATCCGCCGGGGAGCTTGAAGCCCTTGACGTC
The DNA here is from genome assembly GCF_900105045.1 of Brevibacterium picturae. Classification (GTDB taxonomy): domain Bacteria; phylum Actinomycetota; class Actinomycetes; order Actinomycetales; family Brevibacteriaceae; genus Brevibacterium; species Brevibacterium picturae. The sequence continues at coordinate 800,761 of NZ_LT629739.1, forward strand.
CCAGGGCTGCGCGGCCTCCGGGTTGGCCTTGATCCAGGCCTTGGCACGGTCTTCGAGATCGGCTGCGGGGGCGAGTTCGTCGACGAGACCCAAATCCAGCGCGTCGGATGCCTTGAACTTCGTCGAGGGCAGAATGGCCTTCTGCAGGGCATCCTGGATTCCGAGCAGACGCACTGTTCGGGCGACGCCGCCGCCACCGGGAAGGAGGCCCAGGGAGACTTCGGGGAATCCCACGCGCAGGCTGGAGACATCCTGTGCGGCAACCCGGTGATGCGTGGCCAGAGCGACTTCGAGGCCTCCGCCCAGGGCGGCACCGTTGATGGCCGCGGAGACGGGCTTGCCCAATGTTTCGAGGCGGCGCAGGATCGACTTCATATGGTTGGTCTGCGCTGCTTCGTCGGCCGAGTTCTCAGGGTCGGCGGTGCGCAGCTTGTTGAGGTCCCCACCTGCGAAGAAGGTCTTCTTCGCCGAGGTGATGACGACGCCGGTGATGTCGTCGACGTTGGCCTCGAGCCAGTCCACGGTGCTTTCGAAAGCATCCCTGAAGTGGTCGTTCATGGTGTTGACTTTGGCGTTCGGATCGTCGATGACGACGGTGACGATTCCGTCAGAGTCGGTGGAGCGGGAGTACTCGGTTGCAGTCGTTTCAGTGTTCGTCATGTCAGACCCTTTCGATGATCGTCGCAATGCCCATGCCGCCGCCGATGCACAGCGTGACGAGTCCACGCTTGAGGTCGCGGCGTTCGAGTTCGTCGAGGACGGTCCCGAGGATCATGGCGCCGGTGGCTCCGAGAGGGTGGCCCATGGCGATTGCTCCGCCGTTGACGTTGACCTTGTCGTGGGGGATATTGAGGTCCTTCATCCATTTCAGGACCACTGCGGCGAAGGCCTCGTTGAGCTCGAACAGGTCGATGTCGTCAACGGTCAGGCCCGCCTTGTCCAGCGCCTTCTGCGTGGCGGGGACGGGGCCAGTGAGCATGATGGTCGGTTCGGATCCGGTCACGGCGGTGGAGATGATGCGAGCCCGCGGCTTCATGTTCATCGTCTGCCCCACCTCGGCGTCGCCGATGACGACGAGGCTGGCCCCGTCGACGATTCCGGAGGAGTTCGCTGCGGTGTGGACGTGGTCGATCTCTTCGACCCAGTGGTACTTCTGGAGCGCCACCTCGTCGAAGCCGGCCTGGGCGGCGACCTTGGTGAAGGCCGGGGGCAGCTTGGCCAGGGATTCTGCTGTGGAGCCCGGGCGCATGTGCTCGTCGGTGTCGAGCAGGGTCACGCCGTTGATGTCCTTGACGGGAACGACTGACTTCTCGAAGTAGCCGTTGTCCCATGCGTTGGCGGCACGCTTCTGGGACTCGGCAGCAAACTCATCGACGTCGGTGCGGCTGATGTCCTCGGTGGTGGCGATGAGGTCGGCACCGATGCCCTGGGGGACGAAGTACGTGTCGTAGTTCGTCGTCGGATCCTGCGCCCAAGCGCCTCCGTCGGATCCGAGGGGTACGCGGGACATCGATTCGACACCGCCGGCGAGGACGAGATTCTCGAAGCCGCTGCCGACTTTCTGTGCCGCGATGTTGACTGCTTCGAGACCGGATCCGCAGAAGCGGTTGACCTGTGATCCGGCGACGGATTCATCGAGGCCGGCCACGAGTGCTGCTGTCCGAGCGATGTCTCCGCCCTGTTCACCGACGGGTGAGACGACACCCAAGACCAGGTCATCGATCGTCTTGTCGTCGAGGTCCGGGTTGCGTTCGCGAAGGGCATCGATGAGCCCTGTCACGAGATCGATTGGTTTGACGCTGTGCAGGGCACCATCACGGTTCTTGCCGCGCGGTGTGCGCACTGCGTCGTAGATGTACGCTTCGCTCATCTGTTCCTCACAGTCCTAGGGAACGGCCGACGATCACAGTCGTGTTCTCAGCCGAGGCTACGTCAACGACGATCGCTCAGTCTCAGCAACTGAGCGATCGTTCAGTAACATTCACGTTCCTATTCAATACCAGTTCTGTGTGATGGTCAACACGGTCAGCGCACGAGCCCACACTTCGAATTATGGCGGCGTGAGCGCGGACTCGAACGGGCAGGAGCGACCACTTGGGCCCGTCGCCGGCTCCTGGCCGGACGACTATGGTACAGACCGGAGTTCTCCACGCGGCTCGAGCAGTGCGCAGTCGTCACTGACTTCGCGACCAGCGGAGGTGACTGACTTCGACACCAGCGGACGTCGGGACCCACAGACGAGAAAACCCCTGTGCCGGTGTGATGCCACCGGGCACAGGGATTCGTTGCCGAGCCGCCTGCGAGAATCGAACTCGCGACCTATTCATTACGAGGGCGACGACTGCTAGATAAGTAGTCGTTTCGGCAGTTACAAACGTTGCAAGGTAAAGCCCCGAGACCGCTGGATTCGATCTCGGGGCACGCCGGGGGCACAAGCCCCAGCACCTACAGATGAATGCAGTCATCTGCACCCAACAAATATAGCGAACTCCACCGACACCGGCCGTCGATTCGTGCGTCAGCGGAGGACGCCGTCGGTGTTGCCGTCGACGCTGGCGACGGGAACGTCCGTCGCTTGCGACGCAACGGATCACGGCGCCAGCGTCGACCACTCGGTAAATCGGGAACAACTTTTCACCCCAGAGCGCCCGAGTCCGCTGAGCCTCATTCAAAACGGCAGCAGACACGCGCGGAGAAGTTCCGTTTTCGGCAGGGCCTCCGCAAGTATGCGCACCGTAAATATGTTCAGCTCTGCGGTACTCGGGCGTGTTCCGTATCGGGCGTGGGTGTTCGTCTCACCGAATCGGAGGCAGGGCGTCGGGCGGGCTTCGCCGGGTTGTCCACCTGCGGGAGCATCTGGCTCTGCCCGGTGTGTGCGGCCAAGATCGCCGCCCGTCGGGCTGAAGAACTCGGAACTGTCCTCGAGAACGTGCGTGAGGCTGGCTATGATCTTGCGCTGGTCACTCTCACGGTGCGCCACTCAGCTGAAGACACTCTGGCCGAAGTGTGGTCAGCAGTAAGCCGCGGTTGGCATCGAGTTACCGGAGGCAAAGCGTGGTTGGCAGATAAGAAGCACTACGAGATCCCCGGCTGGGTTAAGGCGGTCGAGGTCACGCATGGAAAGAACGGTTGGCACGTTCACTTGCACACCGTGATTGCGTACAAGGGCACTCCGGAAGACGCGATAGTTTTGGGAGAGCGCATCTATGACCGGTGGGAATCAGGTCTGAAAGCAACAAAAAAGCACAAGAAGAGGTTCACTGCTCTGCCTGGTTATGGCGTTGACGTGCAAATCTCTCAAGGAGGAGACGTCGGGAACCTCGGCAAGTACCTCTCCAAGCTCGGGGGCGATCTGCAAGGGCTTTCCCGAGAAGTGGCTCAGGGTGCGCAGAAGCGGGCGCGTGGGGAGAACCGGACTCCGTTCCAGATCGGGCGTGATTTCCTAGATGCTGAAGCGTCCGAAGACGAGGCGAGTCAGAGAATGTGGCGTCATGACGTTGCGATTTGGAAGGAGTGGCAGCGCACGGCTCCCGGACATCGTGCGCTCACCTGGGCTAAGGGGCTCCGCGAACAATTCGGTCTTGATGAGCAGGAATTGACAGATGAAGATGTCGCCGCCGAGGAAGTAGGAACCGAGGACGATACTGTGTGCAGCATCCCGTCCAACGCCTGGAACTGCATCAAAAATCGAGCCTGGGAGATTCTCGATGTGGCTGAGAACCGTGGAGCAGAAGCTCTGCGCACTTGGCTCGATAAGCAGGGCATCGAGTGGACAGCGGCCCCGAATAGACGCGCGGGAAATTTGACCGGGAAAGAGCGGAAGCTCATTGATTATAGGAGAGCGGCGGCGAAACGCCTGGGTGGATTGGAAGAGCCACCGAAGCCCGAGGAAGGGGAAGCTGCTCGGTGCACACGATGTGGTGAATCAATCATTACTGGCGATCATAAGGAGTGTGAGAACGAGCTGAAGAGCGAGGACATAATTACAGATCACTGGATGAAGCGACAGCAGTACCTCAGCCGGACTCGAATTGGCCGCAAACTTGGCGTGTCAGGACTGCTTCACAACAGTTTGGGCCCGGTCTGATCAAGCTGTACTGCACACCTGCGATATTTCATGGGATACAGTGCTATAAGAACTTCAAACTTAGTGCTTAGCCGAAGGGTCTCGACTGATGCGAAAAACGGCTTCGTTGTTGCTTCTGGCAGGGGTCCTCGTGGGCTTGTCATCGTGTGGTGCCAGCGAGCCTCCAGAGGATCCCGCAGACCTCGCCAAGTGGGCGCTTGAAAAGTACTCAGAGCAAGAGGATGAAAGCGCTGGCGACGCGTTCCTGGAAGAGAACCTTCCAGATGTGGGGAACACGCCTATGGGGATCGAACATGGGGTACTAGGCAAAGCCTGCAAGGTTCATGGCGAAGTGCGCGAGGGTAGAGACCTATTGCACCCGGATACAACTACACCGTTCTATGCGTCACTTGAGTGTGAAGGTGACAGCGAAGTAAAGTCCGGGTTCGTTGAGTTCGAGAACCGCCGCGATCCAATGGTTGCTGAGACTATTGTCTATTCAGATGAGGACATGGAGAGTTCAGCTAAGGCAAATTCGGTAGACCTTCAGTAGCACGGCTTGGCCATTTTTCCGGTCGGTGCGCGCGCTCGTCATTGAGATTCCTCGTCAATCGATTTCTTCTTCTTGATTAAGGTGCCACGATTTAGATCACCGACACGAGCGAGCGTTGCGACGGCTCCCCCAGATTTTAGCCAAGCTGTCACAAGCTGATCTTGAACTAGTTCAACTTCCGTTCGCAATTCCGAGATAAGTTCGACAGCCTCGCCGTATCGCTGCTCAGGTGGCGCGCTGAACATCTCCTTGAGCTCGAATATATCTTCTTGCTCATCCATAATCCGCGCACGCTCAAGTCGCGACAGCTGGTGATCCAAACGTTCAACCAGCTCGCGCAATCGTGCCCCACTCCATTCGGCCATACATACAGTGTACGAGTTGAACACCTTTCGCTTTTCAGCCTTCGCACATCTGTCTCCCATGATGTTCAAAGTAATCATCACGTGTCTACTTTGAACATCACGTGTACGGTAGAAGCGTACTCGCAATCAACCTAGGAGTCAGCAATGCAAGTCATGCCTATCGACAGTACCCGGCTGGGTTCCATCACGTTCGTCAGTTCGGAGCCGGATGCGGTTTTCGGTACTGGTGAGCAGAAAGAACGCAACGGATTGCCAGTGTGGGCGGTTGAAACGCTCATTCGCCCCGAAGAAGGGCGATCTTCGGTGGAAGTCGTGAAAGTCGCAGCTCCTTCGTCTCCCGGTTTCGAGCCGTTGACTCCGCTGAATTTCGACAGTCTGATTGCGCGCCATTGGGAAAACAATGGCCGAACCGGAATCAGTCTCAGTGCAGATGGAGTAAACGCCGCAGGCACCCCCCCCTCGTCAGAGTCGCGCGGCTGAAAAGTCGGAGTGATGGTATGAAACTCAACGATGAAGCCAAAGCCGTCTTGAGTATCGCGGGTGTCACTCAGGCTGAGTGGGCACGTCGGTGGTTCGGAGAGACAACCTGGCGAGGTGATGTGTGCGGCTGCCCGGATGAACGGTGCCGGGGTTATCACCACGACAAGTCTGAGCCGTGCGGGTGCGTGCGATCTCTCGCCCGCGAATACTCGAACAACTCCTCAGAGACCACCAAATAGGAGAAGACAGTGAGTGAAATTTTTGAGAGGAAGAAGATTCCTCGGATCAGTCCGCGTGAAGCTGGGCGCATTGTTGGCGCTTTGGCCGAAATCAGTACCTATGAAGGTCGACATCGTGACGTCGACGTTGATGATGTTGCTACGTCCCTCCGCGATGAGGCGCTTGAAGGACTCGCGCAATTCGTGCTCGGTCAAACGGACCTGGACTACTTCAAAGTGAATGATGTGCGGCGCCGTTTGAGTGAAATTCATGCTGTGGCTTGTGAAGGGGCGGAAATTTACGGTGCTCGCGCGCTTCAAGACATGGCGGACGCTGCTGCGGAAGGACTGGCCACGGACGAAATTGCAGACGGAGTGTCGTCATGAACGATCACGAGGGAGAGTCTGGCAACCGGGATGCGTGGGTCGGAGGCGGCATCCATCCAATCCCCCCACCTCCTCCGCTGCCTCCGGATCCCCCACGAGTAGGCGAGAAGGAGGAATCGCCGAAACGAATGCGGTTGGACCTTAGCGCGGTTGAGATGAAGAGCCCGTTGTGGCGCGTGCTCGCTGTCGCGGCCTTTGTGGCTGCGTTCGTCGCCCTGGGTATGTACCTCGGAGAGAAAGGCAACGCCGAGGCCGTCGCCCTCGTCGCGGTCGTCGCTCTGGCAAAGATCGCGGGCTATTGGGCGAACTTCCTCGCCAGAGTCAAGACCCCCAAGAAGGCGGGAACCCACGTCCCCACGGAACTCCGCCGCCTCGGTGAAGCTGTTCGGAAGTGGCTCAACGACCGTCCCATCGTCATTTGCTGCTTCTTCGGAGTCGCATGGGGCATCGCCACCCTCATCTCCAAGAACTTGATGACCGCATTCTTCGAACAGCTCTACAGCCCGTGGCTGTCCATCGCTGTGGGGTGCCTCATTGGTGCGGTGATCGCCGCACCCGAATTCTTCAAATCCGGTATTCGCAAAATGGGTTGGAGCCGCGAATCATGATCACCAATTGGAAACGCCGTCTGGCGCTCCGCGCCCTCTCCTGGCTGTGGGTACTGCCCGTGTTCATCTTCACCTCAACTGGCAACATCACGGGGGTTGGCTGGGTCGTGATCACGTTTCTCGGGCTGCTGTGGGCTGGTGGAGTTTATCTTCAAGTCCATTCGGCTTGGAAGTGGGCGCGGCAGTTCGGGCCTCGTACGATCATTAGCGCTTGGTTCATGCGGATTGCCTGGCCTCATCTGGCTGACCGCGCGGGGCTTGTGGATGGTGACGACAATGGTCCTGAGCTTGATGCTGTTGAGGCGGCGCATGGCGGGTGGACAGCGCTCCTCCGAACCTTCAACCACGACCGAGAACTCAGCGGACTAAAGAGTCACCGAGGCCATCTCGGACGGACTCTCGGAGTCAAAGAACTCGAGGTGCGGGACCTCGGGACGAGCATTACTCTGCGCGCATACTTCGACGACCCCTTGGCATCGAAACTGGCGTGGTCAGCTGTACCGAAAGGTTCATGTGCACGAGACGAGGACGGTCGCAATGTCGATTGGCCCCGCTTCCATACGCTGGTTGCGGGTGCTACGGGCTCGGGAAAGGGGTCAGCGATTTGGGGCATTATCGGTCCCGAAATCCGGTCAGGACGACCGATGAAGTTCTATGGGTGTGACCCCAAAATGTCGGAGTTCGCTGGCCCCGTCGAGTCTGTATTTGAGTCAGTGGCATTCGATTCCGAACCAATCGCTGAAATGCTACAGACTGTACGGGACCTTATGAAGGAACGCCGAGGCCAGGGACGCGACTTCGTGCAGTCACAAGAGAATCCACTAATCATCCTGGCGATTGATGAGTTGCCGAGCTTGTACGGCGGTATGGACAGTAAGCAGGCGAAGGCCGCCGCGAACAATCTGGATGAAATTCTGCGCCAGGGTCGTAGCCTCGGTGTGATCGTGGTGAGTGCCACCCAGGAAGTGACCAAGGAGATCGTGTCGGCTCGGAACTCATACGGGTGGCGGATCGCCTTGCGTTTGGAACGTGCTGAGGAAGTGACGATGCTTCTCGGCCAGGGGGCTGTGGAGGAGGGCGCTCGTCCGCACGAGATCGCTCCCGCGACCCCAAGCAATGGGTACGCGACAGCCGGAGTTGGTTGGGTGCGCTCCGATAGTTCGGGGTTGGTTCGTGCGCGGTTCCCGTACACCTCGGATGATGACCTGGAACAACTCGCGGCGTTCCGGGCAGTCTCTTAGTGGCAACTGAAATTTGAGGTACGAAGATTTCAGGCGGCAGCTCCCGGAGGAGTTGGCATCGCCGACAACGCAGAGGAGAGGGCAGTGGAAACGCAAGTTAAAGAACGTCTGTTGACTGCAAGAGAGGTCGCCGAATGGCTGGTGACAAGTTCTGCAACACTGTGTCGCTGGAGACAATCTGGCAAAGGACCGCGTTGGGTAGCGTTGGGAGACTCAAGCCCTCGCTACCGGCGCATGGACGTAGAAAAATGGATTGAAGAACAGGCGAGCCGTTAAGTATGGCTGTACGCAAAGAACCATCAGGCCGGTGGCGCGCTGTCGTGAAGCAGGGCCGAAGGTATGTCGATGGAGCTACATTTAACACCCAGCGCGAGGCCAAGGCGTGGGAACAGCGTCAGAAAGCCGCGTTGGCTGGTGCGGTGGACCTTGCAGCTCGTAAGCAGCCGGTTCGCTCATTACTCCTAATGTGGATCGAAGAGCGCAAGCAGACTGTGGCGACAACGACGGCGCATACTGATGCCGCGATGATTCAACGACTATCCGCAGCGTTCACAGCTCGCGCGGTCGGTTCAGTAACTGATCGAGATGTACAACGGGTACTAAACACCTGGTCCGGCAAGTATGCAGAAGCTAGCGTGCGCAGATTCAGGGCAAGCCTGGCGAGCTTCTTCGGGTGGTGTGTTTCTGAACGATGCATCGAATCGAACCCCGTAAGTGGAAGTCAGGTGCCGCGCAAGGATGCCGAGCCTGGCCGCATGAAGCCTCTGACTGAGACCGAACTGGAACAGGTTGCTGCTACGATCCGTGAATTCGATGAGCGTGCGGCGGATCTTGTATTGATCGCCTCGTGGACAGGTCTGCGTTGGTCGGAGCTGCGTGCGATCACCGTTGCGGACTTCTCGCGTGTCCCAGTGCCCGTATTAGTCGTTCGTCGGGCTGCGCCGGAAGGAGTTGCGGTAAAGACAACGAAGGGGCGACGGGCTCGCACGGTTCCGGTCGCAGATCGTGTGCTGCGTCTGGTTGAAGCCTGTGCAGACGGCAAAGCCGGAGATGACCCACTGTTCACGTCGAGTACCGGAGCACGGCTTCATGCTTCCGGATTTAAGAAGGCGGCTCATTGGAAGCAAAGTGCGAAGGCCCGTCGCATCCACGATCTGCGCCACACAGCAATTTGTCTGTGGCTGGCTCGTGGAGTGGATGCAGCGACGGTACAGGCATGGGCCGGACACGCGTCAATTAGCACGACGAACCTGTATGTACAGCATCTCGGAACGGTCGCTGACCGAGCCGGATTAGACCGATTGAACACCCCGGGGCACACCGGGGGCACACATGGAGAGGAGGACGGTGCCAGCAACGCAAACACCCCAGGCCGATGACCTGGGGTGATATTGCCGAGCCGCCTGGGAGAATCGAACTCCCGACCTATTCATTACGAGTGAATCGCTCTACCGACTGAGCTAAGGCGGCAACCGAGCTAACTCTAGCCAAAGCCGGGACTCTTGGTCAAAAGGAGCAACAACAGGACTCAGCCTCGATCACCGCTGGCATGGCGGTCGGCAGGAAGCTTGCAGGGGCGACGTCGTTGAGCGAAGATCATACAGTTATCCATCTCACATTTTCGGGGCTCCACGGCGGTCGTCGCTCACAGCTCAGGAGGCAGAACCATCATGGCCCAGCTTACGGTTCCACAAGCCTCAGACCTGACCGAGATCGGCAACACGCTCGGACAGTGGCAGTCCGATGGCGCGCCGATCCACCTGCACCCGGGCGACCTCGGCTGGTACTCACTGCGGGGTGCAGAGACGACTGCTCGCGACCTGAGGGTGTGGCGAACTGGAGGGGACATCCTTGCCGTCGGCTTGTTGGACGGTGCGAATCTGCTTCGCCTGGCCGTTCACCCGTCGTTGCGTCGCGACGATTCTCTTGCGCGAGACATCCAGTCGGACATTGAGTCCCCGAACGCCAGGGTATTCGCGGACGGCGCGGCCATTGTCGAGGCCCGCGGTGCAGCCGCACTCTGCGACCGTCTGACGGAAAGCGGGTGGGCCACCGATGAGCCTTGGACGCCGCTGCAACGCGACCTGAGCCAAGCTGTTGAGGCCCCGGACATGACAGTCGTGACGGCAAGCGCCGGCGACGCAGAGGCATGGACCTCCATCCACTGGTCAGCGTTCCGGGGCACACCGTACACAAAGGACGACACCGCAAAGTTCACCGGCCGTTGGCGAACGATGTCGACCGGCCCGTTCTCTTCCCGCGCACGGAACCTGCTGGGATATGACAACTCCGGCCTGCCTGTCGCTGTGGCCACGGTCTGGTCCGCCGGCCCCTCACGTCCCGGACTCCTCGAACCCGTCGCGGTCCACCGCGACCACCAAGGTCGTGGATTCGGAAAGGCCATCGCGATCGCCGCTGCGAAGAACCTGCAGCAAATGGGATCGTCAGCGGCATCCGTCGCAGCCGAAAGCGCGAACACCGGCGCGGTTGCGACCTATGTCGCAGCCGGTTTCATTCCCCACGCCGAGGTGAGAGATCTTCGCCGAGAGCGGTGAAGTTCCACTGCCCTGACCTCTGTGCGACACCTCACCAGCTAACCTGGTGGAGACAGACAAGCCAACAGAGCAGACATTCCAACAGAGAAAAAGGGTGACGCACGTGGTCGAGTTCGACTCGAAGGACTTCATGAGCGATTTCCAAGCGCTCATCGAATGTGAGTCGTTCTCGCAGGACCCTGATTCCCTGGCCCGCAGCGCACGGCTCGTCTCTCGGATCGGGACCGGCCTGCTGGGCGCGGCTCCCCACATCATCGAAATCGATTCGCATCCGCACGTGCTGTGGCGCTTCGGAACCGGACCTCGCAAGGTCGTGCTCATCGGACATCATGACACAGTGTGGCCGACCGGCACCCTGGCAGACTTCCCCTATTCGGTCGTTGACGGAGTCGTGCGCGGGCCCGGGGCCGATGATATGAAGGGCGGCCTGCTCATCGCCCTCTATGCGATGGCGCGACTGCGCGAAGAGCGCGGCAATCTCGATGGCGTCAGCATCCTCATGACCGGAGACGAAGAGCTCGGCTCCCCCGGCTCACGGCAGATCATCGAGGACGAAGCCCGTGGCGCCAAGGCGTCGTTGGTCTTCGAAAGCGGTGCGCCCGACGGATCGGTGAAGATCGCCCGCAAAGGCGTCGCCATCTACTCCCTCGAGATCACCGGACTGGCCGCCCACGCGGGAGTCGAACCCGAGAAGGGCATCAACGCCACGATCGAGGTGGCCAACCAGGTCGTCAGGATTGCGGCGCTGCACGACCCGTCAGTCGGGACCTCCGTCGTGCCCACCGTCATGCACAGCGGTTCAACGACGAACACGGTTCCTGCCAGAGCTGTAGTCGGTGTCGACTCGCGTGCCGCTTCGGTGGCGGAGCAGGAACGCATCGACGCGATCCTCAGCTCCCTCTCCCCCACGGTGGCCGGAGCGAAGGTCGATGTCAGAGGCGGGATCAATCGGGCACCGCTGGAGGAGAAGATGGCGATAGGTCTCTACGCCCGCGCCCAGCGCCTCAGCGCTCACCTCGGGCACCCGCCGTTGCGGTCCGTCGCCGTCGGCGGTGGCTCGGACGGCAACTTCACTGCCGGGGTCGGAACTCCGACCATTGACGGGCTCGGCACGGTGGGCGGCGGATCGCATGCGAGGACCGAGCATGCCCTGCAGGTGTGGATCCCCCGCCGAGTCGAGCTCACCACTGCATTGGTCGGCGAACTCCTCGCCGAGGACTGAACCTCCGAAGACTAGGCGAAACAGGGCCGAGCTCTCAGAGTGCTCCCGTGCGGTCTTCGAGCAACCAGGGGTTCGACAGCAGCACGAACGCCGATTCGACGATGAGCACGGGCGACATGTTCGTCTGCAGTCGACGTCTCGCCTCGGTGATGGCATCGATGCGCAGCAGAGTCGTATCGGGTCCATCCCTGTTCGACTGCTCGGCGATGAGATCGACTTCCCCGGCGTTGATCCATCCTTCGCGGATGCCCAACTGGTGCATGAGGATGTCGCGGTAGAGGCTCATGAGTTCGAGGAAGATCCGGTCGAGTTCGTCGTTGCGGGCCCGGACTGACCGGCGCTTCTGTTCCTCTTCGAGCTTCTTGATCTGAGATCTCGCCGAGGGTGGAACGGACTTCTCCGATTCGATGCCCAGGGTCGCCATGAGATCGCTGCGCTCTGAAGCGTTGCGTTCTTCGACGCGGGACTTCGCGGTCTCTGCTGCTTCGTCGACGATGCGTCCCGCCAAGCGAACCGTTGCCCCGACGGAGGTCAGTTTGCCGGGGATCGCGAGTATCTGCTTGCGCTCCTCACCGGCGGATTCGTTGAGTGCCATGTACTTGGCTCGGCCGATGTGGTTCTGTGCCACGGCGGCTGCCCATTTGGCCCTGTCCTCGTCGACGTGGTCGCGTTCGATGAGCAGCTGCGCGACGGCGTCCCGAGACGGAATGCGCAGGCGAACAGGGCGGCACCGGGAGCGGATTGTGGTGAGCACATCGATGGGGCTGGGTGCGCACAGCAGCCACACCGTGGCAGGGGGCGGCTCCTCGATGGCCTTGAGCAGGACGTTGGCCGTTCGCTCGCTCATCCGGTCCGCGTCTTCGATGATGACGACCCGCCACGGCGAGTTGACCGGGGCTGACTGTGCTTTCGTCACCAGTTCCCGCACTTCGTCTATGGCGATCACCGACTTCTGGGTCGACATGATCGTCAGCGATTCGTGATGGCCTTTGAGTACCCGCGCGGTGACATCATCGGTCTCTTCACCGCCGGAGATCAGCGCGGCGGCAAAAGCTCGTGCCGCATTGGATCGTCCGGACCCCGGAGGTCCGGTGAAGAGCCAAGCGTGGGTCATCGCTCCCGGCGACTGCAGGGCGGACTTGAGCTGGGTGACGACGTCATTCTGACCAACGAGCTCATTGAAGACGCTCACTCAGTGACCTTCCGGGTTGTTGAAGCGCTGATGGTTGCGTTCACGCTGTTTGCGCAGCCGCTCCCGGGCTTGACGTTCGATCTCTGCCTGGGCCTGAAGCCGCTCCCGGCTCATCTGCCGGGCGCTACGCACAGGCAGGACCGTTGTCGCAGCATCATCGTCAACCGCATGGGTCCCGCCTTCTGGCTGAGTCTCGTCCCTCGATGGCGTCCCGTCCTCCCCGCGGCGGTCGACCTGCTCGACCACACGGGTTTCTGCTTCCTCCGAGTCGGGCGCTGCGATCTCATTCGTCGGCACAGCGTCTTCATCACCGTCGTCGTCTGCCAAGGGTGCACTCGGCGTGACTCCGCGGGCCGGCATCACCGTGGTGGCCGCATCCTCGTCGGACTCGGCCTCGGACTCTGTATCGGTCTCGGACTCGGCCTCTGTATCGGTCTCAGAGTCTGTATCAGGCTCGGACTCGGCTTCGCTTGCATTGGCAGGAAGCACCGTGGTGGCGGCTTCATCATCGGATATGACCTCATCTGCCTCATCCGAACCGTCATTTGTGCCCAGCAGATTCTGACCATCTGACCGTTCGGGTTGGTCCTCAACCTGCTCGTCCGGCTGTCGCAGGTCAGCGCCGAGGTCGACTCTCTCTGTCTCGACTCCGTCATTGCGTTCTTCGGATTCGCGGCGATCAGCGGACTGCGGGATGAACCGTTCGCTCGAGGCTGGAACGAAACGGACTCCGGGTTCGGGGGTCACCTCCTCCTCGGTGTTCGATGCGCTCTTATTCGTCTCGTGGGCCCTCTCCGAGGTCGCGGACGAAGGGCTCTCCTCCGATCCCTCGAACAGCTCGCCTGCGTACTCGGACGCTTCGCCAACGGCAGCCGAAGACGGATGACTTCCGGCCGCCTCGGCGTCGGTTGGGGCACCGGCGACAATTCCGGCATCGGCTGCGGACGTGGACCCGCTGCCGCCCACCTGCGCCGGCAGACGGGTGCGGATGGCGGTGAGGATTTCGGCGGTCAGTTCGTCCTCGGCCACCGACGCGTCGAGAACGACGTAACGGTCGGGCTCCTTGTGCGCTCGGCTCAGGTAGGTCTGACGGACCCGCTGGTGGAACTGTTGATTCTCCTCGTCGAGGTAGTTGCTCTCACCGCGCTTGCCCATCCGCGCTGCGGCGGTCTCGGGATCGATGTCGAGGACGATCGTCAGGTGCGGCACGAGTCCCTGAGTTGCCCATTTGCTCAGCGCCAGGATGGTCTTCGGGTCGAAATTGCGACCCGCGGCCTGGTAGGCGATCGTCGAATCGATGTACCGGTCGGTGATGACGATGTTCCCACCGTCGAGGCTCGGATCGACGAGGGACGCCACGTGGTGGGCGCGATCAGCGGCGAAGAGCAGCGCCTCGGTGCGGGGGCTGGGCGGTTCGGAGTCGAAGAGCACAGAACGGATCTGGCGCCCCAGTTCGGTTCCGCCCGGTTCGCGCGTCGATTCGACGTTGTGACCCTCGTCGGCCAGGGTCTGTGAGATCCGTTTGATCTGTGTGCTCTTACCTGAACCGTCGCCGCCTTCGATGGCGATGAAGAAACCGGCTCCCAGGCGTTCCGCAGAGGTGCCGATGCCGCCGTTCGCGCCGTTCTCAACCGAGCTGGGCGGGCGGAATCCGTGCACGATGTCGACGGACAGTCCCTGTAGGCCGTGCGGGTCAAAGATGAAGAGTCCGATGATTCCGGCGATCAGAGCGGCCAATCCCATGATCCCGAATGCGACGTCGCTGGGGGCCAGCAGCCATTCCATCGCCGAGCCGACCGGGATCGTGATGCCGAAGTCGATGGCGCTGAGGATGAGGGCGATGACCGCGCCGCCGACGGCTCCTATCCGCCGAGAGAAATCGTAGGGCTGTGAGCGCACACCGATTCCGACGAGGAAGGCGATGACTGCCGATAGGACGACCTTGCCGGAGAGCTCACTGATGGCACCGGTGGCGAGCAGCAGGATTCCGGACACGGTCAGTGCGAAGGCGGAAACCCGCGGCCTCGACATTCCGGGGGCGAAGGTGGGCCCCATTTCGAATCCGATGGCCCATCCCACCAGGCAGCACGCAATCATGAGGGCGAAGCCCGCTTGGCCGAAGCTGTGTTCGACGGCGGTCGGCTGCGCCAGGATGACCGTGGTTCCCAGAACCGCGAACAAGGCAATGCAGACCCAAGGATTCGGAATGGTCGCGGCAGGTCTGGCCACGCGCCCCTTGCTCGAGGGGAATGAACCGGTGGTCGCAGCCTCGGCGTGCAGAGCGCGCTCAGGAGTGAGGAAGATGATCACGGCTCCGACGGCCATGGCGATGCCCACCAAGAGGCTCATCCAGCCCAATGCCTGGGCGCCGGCAGCAGGGCCGCCCATGATCTGGAAGGCGAAGGAGACGAAGACGAGTATTGCTGCGGGGATGCCGACGCGGCGCCAGGGCTTTTCGTTCGTGAAGGGATTGATGCTCATCAGGAGGCCGACGACGGCCCCGAGGAACAGTGCGGTGACCCAGGTCAGCCAGGCGCTCGGCGCGAGACTGAGGACGATGAGCAGACCTGCCTCGACGACGGCGGCAATGCTCAATGCGAGTTTCCGCACGGCCGGTCCTTTGGTCGCGAGGACCTTCTGCGGAATGAACAGTCCGGCTCCGGCCAGGACGAAGACAATGAGCAGAGACAGACTTCCCAGCTGGTTGTCGAAGCCTCCCGCTCCAAGACTCTCAGCCATTGCGGTGAAGGCCCGCCCACCGATCGTGGCGAAGAATCCGCTGGTGCCCGCCACGACGTAGCTGATCGCCACGAGTACGATCAGTGCGCCCCAGGCGGCGGTCTCGGCGACCAACCGGCCAGGGGCTCCGGGAAGTCGATGTCCTGTAGTCGTCAACATACTCACAGACCTACAATATCTTCCGCGACTGACATATCTCTTGGAACTGACCGGATCTCTTCTCACGGATGCCTGATCCTCTACTCTTGATTGCGTGCACACAACGAATACGGCCATGTCAGCAGTCGCGACCACAGGGCTGGGCCCGATCGAGGAGCTCGCCTTCGCCCGAGTCCTTCTCGACTCGGTCAAGCGTGGGAGCCGCGGAGCGACGCTGCGGATGTATCGCCCGGCGCCGACGGTGGCGTTCGGCGCCAGGGATCGCTTCCTCCCTGGGTTCCCCTCGGCCATCGAAGCGGCGCGCGACCACGGTTTCACGCCGGCTCTGCGCAGCCTCGGCGGTCGCGCCGCCGCCTACCACCGAGGATCATTGGTCATCGACCACATCGAACCCAGCGACACCTTCATCAAGGACACGACCGCCAGGTTCTCCGGCTTCGGGCAGGATTACGCCGAGGTGCTGCGGGGCATCGGAGTCGACGCCCGCCTCGGCGAGATTCCCGGCGAATACTGCCCCGGTGAGCACAGCGTGAACGTGGCCGGTCGGATCAAGGCGATCGGAACGGCACAGCGAGTGGTCTCCGGTGCCTGGCTGTTCTCCTCGTCTGTGATCGTCGAGGACCCTGACCCCATCCGGGCCGTCCTCACCGACGTCGAGGCGGCTCTGGGAATCGAGTGGGACCCAGCCACGGGTGGGTCGATCAGTGAGGCTCATCCTGAAGTGACAACCGACACCGTCGCCGAGGCGTTCGCCGCCTACTATGCCGAAGCCGATCCGCATACGCCTACTGATCCCACAGCCGATGAGCTCGCTGCGCTGCCGGACAAGATCGGCACCCACGTTCTGTGACGCATCCTGCACTGTGACGAACCTTCTTCTGCGATGCTGTACTGCGAAACCGAAGCGAATGGAGACCATGACCTCATGAATGTGCGCGAGGCGAATATCCGCGAGGCGACGAAGAACGATCTGCCGGACATCCTCCGACTGGTCCATGCCCTGGCCGTGTACGAGAAGGAACCAGATGCGGTCGAGGCCACCGAGGACGACTTCGCTGCGGTGATGTTCCCCAGCGATGGGCGTCCGAACACCTACGGACTCATCGCCGAGGTGGATGGGCAGATCATCGGCATCGCGATCTGGTTCTACTCGTTCTCCACATGGACGGGAAAGAACGGGATCTGGCTCGAGGATCTGTTCGTCGACCCCGATCATCGCGGCAACGGGGCAGGTAAGGCGCTGCTGGGACGCTTGGCCCAGATCTGTCAGGAGCGCGGCCTGACCCGACTCGAATGGTGCGTCCTCAAGTGGAACGAGCCCTCGATCGGGTTCTACCGCTCACTGGGCGCGAAGGCTCAGGACGAGTGGGAGACCTTCCGCCTCGCTGGACAGGCGCTGGAAGCATTCGCCGGCGAGACATCCACAGCAGACACCCGGTGATACCTCACGTGTTGTGCTCCCAACGGGCACTCACGCCTTTCAGCCCCGACGGGCGCTCACGCCCTGCGGCCCCGACGGGCAGTCGCGGATTGAGGAACTTTTGGACCGAATCTCGGCAGAGAAATCGCACCAAAAGTTCCTCAATTCGGCGTCAGGGTTCCGACCCTAGGGAGTCTTCGGCTTCGCCGTCGTGGACTTCTTCGCTGCGGTCGTCGACTTGGCGGTCGTCGACTTGGCGGTCGTCTTCTTCGCCGCAGTCGACTTCGCAGCCGTCGTGGACTTCTTCGCTGCGGTCGTCGACTTGGCAGCTGACTTAGCCGGAGCCTTCGTAGTGGTCTTCTTCGCAGTGCTCGTCTTGGCCGCTGTCGACTTCTTCGCAGGAGCCTTCTTAGCCGGAGCCTTCTTGGCGGGGGCCTTCTTCTTCGCCGGCCCCTTCGCGCGTTTCTCGGCCAACAGCGTTGCCGCACGCTCAAGAGTCATCGACTCCACGGCATCGTCCTTACGCAGGGTCGCGTTGAACTCGCCATCGGTGACGTAGGGACCGAAGCGGCCGTCCTTGACCACGACCGGTTTCTTCGACTCGGGGTCTTCCCCGAGTTCCTTCAACGGTGCTGCGGCTCGACGGCCGCCTCGCTGCTTGGGCTCGGAGTAGATCTTCAGCGCCTCGTCGAGGGTGATGTTGAAGATCTGATCTTCCTCGGTCAGCGACCGGGAGTCCGTGCCCTTCTTCAGGTACGGACCGTAGCGACCGTTCTGAGCGGTGATGTCGGTGCCCTCTTCGTCCTGGCCGACGACGCGGGGCAGGCTGAGCAGGGTCAGTGCCGTCTCGAGGTCGATCGAGTTCAGGTCCATGGACTTGAACAGGGAACCGGTGCGAGGTTTCGGCTTCTTCGCTCCCCGTTTGGGCTTCTCCTCGGGCTCGGGCAGCACCTCGGAGACGTAGGGGCCGAAGCGCCCGTTCTTCGCCACGATCGTGTGTCCGGTCTCGGGGTCGACGCCGAGTTCACGGTCGTCCTGGCCCTGTGACTCGATGAGTTCGGCGGCTCTGGCTGCAGTGAGTTCGTCGGGAGCCAGATCATCGGGCACCGAGACTCGCTTCGGATTCCCGCCCTCTTCGGTGGCCGGGACTTCGAGGTACGGGCCGTAGCGCCCCACGCGCAGGTTCACGCCTTCGCTGATACGCACGGTGTTGACCTCACGCGCATCGATATCGCCGAGGTCGTCGACAACCTCCCGGAGACCCTCACGATCCTGTGTCGTATCGCCGAAGTAGAAGCGGGCCAACCACGCTTTGCGGTCTTCCTCGCCCATCGCGATCCGGTCCAGCTCGGTCTCCAGGTCAGCGGTGAACGCGTAGTCGACGAGCCCTGTGAAGTGCTCTTCGAGGAGACGGACGACTGAGAACGCCAACCAGCTGGGAACCAGAGCGTTGCCGCGGTTGGTGACGTAGCCGCGGTCCTGGATGACGGAGATCGTGGCCGAGTAGGTCGAGGGGCGGCCGATGCCGAGCTCTTCGAGCTGCTTGACCAGGCTGGCTTCCGTGAAGCGTGGCGGTGGGGCCGTCGTGTGACCGTCGGCTTCGGCTTTGACGACGGACAGTGCCTGACCCTCGTCGACCTGAGGAAGGCGTGACTCACCGGACTTCGTGTCGTAGCGTCCGGCGTCCGTACCCTCTTCATAGGCTGCGAGGAACCCGCGGAAGGTGATGACTGTGCCGCTGGCGCTGAAGCCGGCGTCATGGCCGTCGGCGAGGTCGGCACGGACCTTGATGGTCGCGGTCTTGCCCTTGGCGTCGGCCATCTGGCTGGCGACGGTGCGCTTCCAGATCAGATCGTAGAGTCGGAACTCGTCGCCGCTGAGCGACTTCGAGACCTGGGCAGGGGTGCGGAAGGAGTCACCGGAGGGACGGATCGCCTCGTGTGCTTCCTGTGCCGACTTCTGCTTGCCCGTATAGGTGCGAGGTGACTGCGGGACGAATTCGGGGCCGTAGAGTTCGGTGACCTGCTTCCTGGCTGCGGAGATCGCCTGACCCGACAGGGCCGAGGAGTCGGTACGCATATAGGTGATGTAACCCTGCTCGTACAGCGACTGGGCGGTGCGCATGGCCTGACGGGAGCTCATGCGCAGCTTGCGACCGGCTTCCTGCTGCAGGGTCGAAGTCGTGAACGGTGCGGCAGGCTTGCGTGAGTACGGTTTCGACTCGACGGCCGTGACCGTCAGTGCGTCCTTCGCTGTGCCGTTGAGCTCTGTGGCCAGCGCCTCGGCCTTGGCCTGGTCGACGACGGTGGCAGACGAGGTCTTCAGCTCACCTTTGTCGTTGAAGTCACGGCCCGAGGCCACGCGGGAACCGTCGAGGGTCGTGAGGTTCGCGGCGAAGGGATTGGCGCCGTCAGGAAGCCCGAGGTCGATGTCGAGGTCCCAATAGTCGGCGGGGACGAAGGCCATGCGTTCGCGTTCACGTTCGACGACGAGGCGGGTCGTCACCGACTGGACTCGGCCGGCGGAGAGTCCGGCGCGGATCTTGCGCCACAGTACGGGCGAGATCTCGTAGCCGTAGAGGCGGTCGAGGATGCGACGGGTCTCCTGCGCATCGACAAGTGCGGTGTCGATCTCACGGGTGTTCTCCAAAGCTCGTTCGATGGCTTCGGGGGTGATCTCGTGGAAGACCATGCGTTTGACGGGGATCTTGGGCTTGAGGACTTCGAGAAGGTGCCAGGCGATGGCCTCACCTTCGCGGTCCTCATCTGTTGCGAGATAGAGTTCGTCGGCGTCTTTGAGGAGGCGCTTGAGTTCGGTGACCGTCTTCTTCTTGCCCGGGTCGACGCGGTAGTAGGGATCGAATCCGTTGTCGACGTCGACGGCGAACTTTCCGTACGGTCCCTTCTTCATGTCCGCCGGGAGCTCGGACGGTGTCGGAAGGTCGCGGATATGGCCGACCGACGCCTCGATATCGTAACCCTCTCCGAGGTACCCGACGATCGTTCGCGCCTTCGTCGGGGACTCGACGATGACGAGACGGCGGGGTTGCTTCTCGGTTGTGGTCACGTTTTCACATTCCTCTCACGGCGCCGGATGATCGAATAAACGGACGATCCGGCCCAATGTAACACTGATGTTCGTGCTCGACCTGCATCGGGTTGATGCAGTGAACCTTAACGGCAACGGTTTTCGATACTACCGTTATTCCGGCGTCGCATCGTTCACCGGCAGCAGCGCACCGGCGGAGACGAGCCGTCGAACCTGGGCGATGAGCTGGTCTTCGAGCGCGGTCGGGTTGACGTCGAGCAGCTGTGCAAGAGCCACCGCCGTCTGCCGCAGAGTCAGGCTGCCATCGGCGACGGAGACGAATCCGGCCAGGGCCGTGTCGAGGTCGAAGACCTGTCCGAATCCGATGCCCTGTTCCAGCGTGATCGAGCTCGGATCCGATTCTCCGGGAACATGGTGGCGGTGCTCGACGAGGTCCGGGGAACGGGTGAAGACGGTGGTCGCGATCTCCTCGGCCCCCGCGGTTGCCAACCACGACCGCAGTGCGAAGGTGGTCGCGACGAATTGGCCGAGTCCATGCGGATTGTTCGCGATCGCCGAGGTGGTCCTGACCGTGGTCTTGAACGAGGAGGATGTCTCTTCGGCCTTGCCCATGATGACGTATCCGAAGACGACCTCGGTCACGTCGCGGGACTCGAAGTCGTCCATCCAGGCTGCGGCTGCCTGGTTCCAGTCCTCGCTGGCACGAGAGATGCCTCCGTCGCGGATCCACGTCTCCGCATAGGCGATGGGGTCCAGTGCTTCGCGTTCGATGACGAGAACCGAGGTGTCCGGGTCCGCTACCCAGGCCTCCGGTCCTGCATCCACCGCCGAGGTGGTCTCCCAGTTCCCGAGGCATACGGAGCGTCCGCCCGGTCGGAGATGGCCGGGGATCGCCGAGAACAGGGACTTGACCAGCCTGTCGCCGGTCATCCCACCATCTCTGTATTCGAAGTTGGCCACGGTGGTGCGAGGGGTGATGACGAAGGGTGGATTGGACACGAGCAAATCGACGGGTTCACTGAGCGGCTCGAGCATCGATCCGGCCCGGAGTTCGATGTTGTCGATCCCGTTGAGTCCGGCGCTGAGTCCGGTCAGGTGCAGGGCGCGCTGCGAGATGTCGGTGGCGATGACGCGGTCGCTGTGGCGGGCCAGGAGCAGGGCTTGGATCCCGCACCCGGTTCCGATGTCGGCCGAGATCTCGACATGTTCACGGGGAGTCAGTGACACCAGTGTGCGTCCTGCCCCGCCGAGGCCGAGCACGAAGTCACCGTCGAGGACATCGGGATTGGTCAGCGTTCCGTGGTCGCTGACGAGGTAGAGGTTCTCGTCGCCGGGGCGGAAACCGCGCGGGACACCGACCGGCAGGTCATAGGGAGTGATCGCGAACGGAGCGGATGCGCACCCCGGGTCCCCCGCCTCGGCGCGGGTGCTCGCTTGATCACTGTTGCTCGTCACGAGTAGTCCGCTGGCGAGCGCCACGTCGAAGGCGGCCTCGCCGAGCGCGGAGCGAGTTGTCTCGAGCGAGACTTCCCGGTGGAAATGAAAGAGCATGGCCAGTGCCGCCAGGTGCTGGTCGAATGAACTTCGAGTCGGTGCCTCATCTCCCCGTGTTTCGGCTGTGT
Source organism: Brevibacterium picturae (assembly GCF_900105045.1). Classification (GTDB taxonomy): domain Bacteria; phylum Actinomycetota; class Actinomycetes; order Actinomycetales; family Brevibacteriaceae; genus Brevibacterium; species Brevibacterium picturae. The sequence continues at coordinate 822,636 of NZ_LT629739.1, forward strand.
CGAGAATCGTCTGACAGAAGTGGATTGCAGGGGCCGCATTGTTGCGCACCAGGGCAGAGGCGATGGGTTCGCCCCAGAACTGGCGGAGTCGGGGCTCGGTGTACCCGGCCCGGTAGAGTCTGTCTGCCACGAGGGTCACGTCTTGTTCGATCACACACAGATACTATCGACTGCACCCCGAAGACCCGATTGCACCCCGATGAGCCTGACTGCGCCATAATTGGGGCCATGGCCTCTTCTGCTCTTCTCGACATCGTCACCGGATTCGGTGCCAGGGATGAACGGATCGTCCATGTGCGCGATATTCCACAGCGGTTCGAACATGAGTCGGACTGGCCGGAGTGGATCGACGAGGAACTCAGACACGCTTGCCAAGCCATCGGCGTCGATCAGCTGTGGGACCACCAACTCGAAGCTGCACAGTCTGCCCGGGACGGATCCGACGTCGTCATCGCCACTCCGACGGCATCGGGGAAGTCCCTGGGGTTCTGGCTTCCGGTCCTCGAGTCCATACAGAACACTCGTGCGAAGCTGCGCACCTCCTCGGCGATCTACATCGCACCGACGAAGGCCTTGGCCGCGGATCAGATGACGAACCTGGAGAAGCTCATCATCCAAGGCATGCGGCCGGCGACCTATGACGGGGACACGTCTCAGGCGTCCAAGGACTGGGCCCGGCGGCATGCGAACATCGTGTTCACCAATCCGGACATGCTACACCGTGGAATTCTGCCGCAGCATGAACGGTTCTCACGTTTGTTCAAATCGCTGCGCTACATCGTCATCGACGAGGCGCACCGCTACCGCGGCGTCTTCGGCTCCCATGTCGCATTGATCCTGCGCCGTCTGCTGCGCATCGCCGCACATTATGGGGCTCACCCCGTGGTCATCGGGGCATCGGCGACGATGGCGAACCCGGACGAGGCGTTCTCCAAGCTCACCGGACGAGACGTACACGCGGTGAGTCAGGATTCCTCTCCTCGCGCCTCCGGCAGCTTCGCTCTCTGGGAGCCCCCTGTCTCGCCCGGCGGCGAGCGCCGCAGTGGTCTGGTCGAAGCCGCCGATGTCCTCACCGATGCGATGTGCGCCGGGTATCGTTCGATTGCGTTCATCGCCTCCCGCCGCGGCACCGAAGCTCTGGCGTCGACCGTGCGGGACCAGGTCGGCCAGGTCGATGACTCCCTGAAGGACAAGGTCGCAGCGTATCGCGGCGGCTATCTTGCCGAGGAGCGCAGGCTGCTCGAATCGGCGTTGAGGTCGGGTCGTCTGCTGGCGGTGGCGTCGACGAACGCCCTTGAACTCGGGATCGACATCTCCGGCCTCGACCTCGTCATCATCTCCGGGTGGCCTGGGACCCTGGCCTCGCTGTGGCAGCAAGCCGGTCGCGCCGGTCGCGCGGGGCAGCGATGGATGGCTGTGTTCATCGCCCGTGACGATCCGCTGGACACCTATGTCGTGAACCATCCCGAGGTCATCTTCGATGCCCCCGTCGATGCCGGAGTCATCCACCCCGGCAATCCTCACGTTCTGGGCGGACACCTGTGTGCCGCGGCGGCCGAGGTGCCGCTGCAGGAAGCGGACCTCGTCCACTTCCCCGGCAACTCCGCCGAGGTGCTTGACGACCTGGTCGAACGCAAACTCCTGCGAGCACGCCCCACCGGGTGGTTCTGGGCGAAGGACGAACCTGCAGCGGACATGTCCGATATCCGTGGCAGCGGGGGCGGGCAGTTCCGTCTCGTCGAAGCCAGCACCGGAGCGCTGCTGGGGACCGTCGACGAGTCCGGAGCGTTCACCGGCGCTCACCCCGGCGCGGTCTATACGCATCAGGGTGCCGACTTCGTGGTCCTTGATCTTGATCTTGAGGACCATGTGGCACTCGTCGAACGTGCCGAGGTCGACTACACGACGCAGGCCAGATCGCAGACCGAAATCGACATCGTCGGCACCGACAGACAGCGGACCCTGCCGTCCGGAGTGACGGTGTGCAACGGCACCGTCGATGTCAAGGACCATGTCATCGCCTACCGGATGCGGGCGAAGCGCGGCGGGGCGATCATCGCCGAACACGAACTCGATCTGCCCGAGCGCACCTTGCAGACCAAGGCCGTGTGGTGGACGGTTCCGCAGACGCTGTTGGACGAAGCCGAGATCATCCCTGCCGATCTGCCCGGCGCAGTGCATGCTGCCGAGCATGCCTCGATCGGCCTTCTGCCCCTGTTCGCCGGCTGCGACCGTTGGGATATCGGCGGAGTCTCGACCGCAATGCATGCCGACACCGGGATGGCCACGGTCTTCGTCTATGACGGCCTTGCCGGTGGCGCGGGATTCGCCGAGCGCGGCCACGACGTCATCGAAGAGTGGCTGGCGGCGACACGTGACGCCATCGGCGCGTGCGAGTGCAGCGACGGCTGCCCGTCATGTGTGCAGTCCCCGAAGTGCGGCAACGGCAACGAACCGTTGGAGAAGGATGCGGCACTGCGACTGCTGAGAGCAGTTCTGGACTGACCACCTCCGTTGGACCTGAGCGCCCTTTCTACTTCCCGGCCACGGCCTTCTCCTTCACCTTCGGTAGCGGTCCGGGAATCTCAACCTCGACCTGAACATATGCGCTCTGCTCCGACATTGAGGCTCGGCAGTCGTCGAGCACCGCTCCGTTGCGCTTCGCGACCTGCTTCGCAATGTCACAGGGTTCGCCGCTGGCGAGTCCGCGAACCGCATCGGCCGCGGCGAGGGCGGCAAGGTCGGCGGCGCTCTGGGCAGTGCTGTGGGCGGAGAAGGCTTGGCTGAGTCCGCCGATGGCGGTGACGAGGACCAGAACCATTGAGCACAGTCCGACGACGATATTCGTCATCGCAGGCCGCCTGTCCCGTGCTGCCCCGCAGCCTGACCAGTGCTGGACCGGGTCCCCTCCGTTCGCGCCGTCGCGGCTGCTTCAACTTCGTTGAGGACGATGATCGCCGCGGGGAGTTCGATTGTCACGGTCACCGTCGAATAGCCGCCTTCGGAGCGGATCCGCACGTCGGAGGCGTGTCCGGCATGCTTCTTCGCTTCGGTCACGACCGCTGCCTGAGGTTCGCCGCGGGCGATCTCCCGGGCGGCTGATCTGGCTGCGTCGAAGGCTCTCAACTGGGAGAAACCGACAGCGGCTGCCCCTGTGAGCACGAAGATGAGAAGCACGATGGCGGGCATGACAACGGCGAATTCGGCGGTAGCCGTCCCCGCATCCCGGTGCTGCTTGCGTCCTCGTGGCTCACAGGAGCATCCGGTCGCCATGTCAGGCTCCGAGGCCGAGGGCGGTCTCGATGACGCCGGTGACGAGTTCTTTGATCGGTCCCGATTTCAGAATGACGACCAACAGTGCTGCGAATCCGCAGGCGGCGAGGGTGGTGATCGCGTATTCTGCGGTCGTCGCCCCTGCGTCTGGACCCCAGGGTTCTGGAGTGCCGTAGTCTCGCTGCGGTTCTTCACTGTCGATCGCATCTGCCGCAGCTTCCGCATCGGTGTCGGAATCGCCGCCGGTGCCGGCGTCGGAGTACTGGGCGAGTCCCATCCAGTCGACGTCGCTGGTGTCGGTTGGGCGCGACTCGCCCCATTGCGGATAGAGCGGTTCGTCGCAGTCGTTCGCCTTTGTTCCTATGCTCATAGTCTCCTCCTCGTTGAAACCCTCATTCGCGGTTTGCGAAGGGAGTTTCAGTGTTGGATGAGACATGGGCTCACGTCCAGAGCCGACTATCGGGCTGTGGACACAGCTTCACCGTCCACAGTCGAAACGCACTCGAGTCGAGCCGGAATCCACAGGAGTCAACACACGAGTCTGGAGGGCGAAAGTCAGCCTCTGCCGGCCCAGTCCTCTTTGAGGATCGCCATGATGACCTCGTCGTGACGGCGGCCGTTGAAGAAGACCGCTTCACGTCGGCGCCCCTCTTCGATGAAGCCGGCCTTCGTGTAGGAGGCGATGCCGCGGGTGTTGAATGCCCATGTCTGCAGCTCGATACGGTTGAGTCCCAGCTGCAGGAAACCGTATTTGATGCCCAGGCGCACAGCATCGGAGCCGTAGCCGCGGCCGTGGAATTCCGGGCCGAGGACGATGGCCAAGGTAGCGGATTGGTTGATCGAGTTCCGACCGTAGAGTGTGACGTGGCCGACGAATTCCTCGGTTTCGAGCAGCTCGATGCTGAAGCCGACCGCATCGGTGTCCTTGTTCGCGCTCCAGAGCGCGAACTGTTCGGACACCCCGCCTTCGGGTCGCGGAAGGACGGTGTGGTTCTGGAGGACCACGATCGAGGGGTCGAACCACCACTGCTCGAGGTAGGGAAGATCCTCCTGCTGCAGCGGACGAAGCCTCACGTGTCGACCTGTGAAGAGATTGTCGGCGTATTCTTCGGCTTGTTCGACGTTGGACAGTTGATTGAAGGGCGTAACCGGTGCCATTCCCCGACCTTACCAAGGTCAGCTGAACAGCCGGTCGACTGCGGCTCGCGGACGCCTCCGAACGGCTGTCTCAGAGCGGCTGTCTCCGCAGGGCTGCCTCCGCAGGGCTGCCTCAGAACCCAAGGCTGTCAGAAGAAGACCGTCGTCAGGTCCGAGAGCAGCGAGATGACCACGGGAACGACGGAGAGCAGCAGGAATGCCGGAAGGATGCAGACTCCGAGCGGCACGACGAGTTTGACGCCCAGGGCCGCAGCCGCCTCCTGTCGGCGTCTGCGCGACGAGTCTCGGAGTTCCTGTGCCACGGATTCGATGAGTGGTGCGGGTCCGACTCCGGTGTGTTCGGAGAATTCGAAGACCTCGAGGACAGGGACGAGTCGGTCATCCTCGGTCAAGTCTTGGCCCCCGATCGTCATGGATCGCGCGATTCGTCCCAGACCGGAGCGGTCCTCTGTCGCATCGGCTGTCAGTGTCAGAGCGACCGGGATCGGCAATCCCGAAGTCAGACAGATAGCCACGAGGTCGAGGTCGAAGGCAAGCAGGTCATCGACCACCCGAGGCTGTGGCTCCGTCCCCGACTGCAAGCCCGTCCGAGCACCCTTCGCAGCAGTCACGCGAGCAGAATCGATGCGACCACTGGTGTCCCGTTGCCGTGTCGCCTGTCCGTTCAGCAGACGTCTCAGCCGCCCGTCGGATCTGCCGGACCACAGCAGGACACCGGCCGCTATGAGGGCTCCCACCAGGAGTGCGGTCATGTCGATCAGCGCTCCGCCCGCGCCATCATCCGTCTCATCCACCAGCGCCCGACGAGGTAGAGTCCAAGACCTCCACCGATGCTTACGCGTCCCGGCAGCCCCGAGAACAGTTCAACGGGCTGGACTCCGATCAGCAGGCCGAGACCGACACCGATCAGCGGCAGCCAGCTGAGCACACGGACTGTCGCCCGTGGCCCTGCCATCGCAATCCGTCTCTCCCGATCGGCATCGAGGGCACTGCGCTGCGCCCTCGCGTAGCGCAGGATCATGTCGGCAGCAGGCGCGCCCGAACGTTCCGACACTGTCCACACCGCAGACATTCCGGCGAACACATCTGCGGCGGGCGGCGGCAGGTCCGTCCCCCTGGTGGCAATGGCTCGTCCGGGTTCCTCGCCCAACGAGATCGCACGTGAGATCGGGGCCAAATGTGCGTTCTGCCTGCTCAGGGTCGACATCACCGCCTGCGGAGTCATTCCCACCTTGAGCAGGTGAGCACAGTTCTCCACTGCGGAGATGGCCCACAGCTTCTCCTGCTCAGGATCCTTCTTCGTCTGCCCGCCACCTCGGCGGGGGTCGCCTCTGTCCGGGCCGGTCCGCAGCAGATCCCGCAGTCGGGATGCCGGGTCCAGCGGTGCGGTGAGGATGACGCTGAAGGCAACGAGCACGGCGATGACGGCGATCATCAGGCGGCCTTCTGCTCGAGAACTGCTTCGAATCGACTCAGCGCCCGACGGTTGAAAGTCCCTTCGGACAGCGGAGATTGTCGACCCCAGACAGGTTCCATTCTCACTCCGCTGCTGCTTTCCCGGGTGGGGATGGCCAGCTCCGTCACCCCGCGGTCGGCGCCGACTCGGCGCAGGTGGATGACGAGGTCGATGGCGGTCGAGAACTGTGAGAACACCGCCTGCGGGCTCATATTCGCCAGTGCTCCCAGCGCCGCCAAACGGCTGGGAACGGCCTCGGCGGTGTTCGCGTGGATCGTGGCGCTGCCGCCTTCGTGCCCGGTGTTCAGCGCTGTGAGCATGTCCCTGACCTCGGCGCCTCGACACTCCCCGACGACGAGGCGGTCGGGTCGCATCCGCAGGGCGTTGCGCACGAGATCGGTCAACCTGACTTCACCGCCGCCTTCGACGTTGGCCTGGCGGGCTGCGAGCTGGACGACGTGGGAGTGGCCGACGATGAGTTCACGTGAGTCCTCGACGATGACGATGCGGTGAATGGGATCGACGAGTCCCAGAAGTGCACCGAGGAGGACTGTCTTTCCCGTTCCTGTGCCGCCGGAGATGAGGATGTTGGCTCGGGCACGGACCGCCTCGGTGAGGAGTTCATGCACGTCCTCGGGGATGAAACCGCCGGTGAGCAGCTGTTCGAAGGTGAAGCCGGAGTGCCGAGGGACACGGAAGGAGATCGTCGTGAGCTCGCCGGAGATGGGTGGCACGATCGCATTCATCCGTACCCCGTCGGGCAGTCTGACATCGACGAACGGACTCGAATCGTCGAGACGGCGTCCGCCCAAAGCCGCCAGGCGCACGGCCAGGGACCGCACCTCGTCCTCGGAGCCCAAGGACAGATCGAGGAGCTGAGGTCCCGAACCGGTGTCGGCGAAGATCTCACGTGGGCCGTTGACGAAGACGTCGGTGGTGTCGGCGACCTCGAGCACGGCTTGGAGCGGTCCGGCACCGGACAGCTGTGCGGACAGCCGGTTCACGAGTTCGAGGAGGGCGCTGGAACCGAGCACCCGACCGGTGCGTTGAACCGCCTCGGCGACCGCTGCGGTGGTCACCGGCCCTGGATTGTCGAGCAGGGTCTTGCGCACCTCTGCCACAAGCGAGGCGTCGAGCCATTCGCTCATTCCACCCACTCCCCCAGGAGCCGCTCGACGAGCCTGCCCAGTCGGGCTCCGCCTGGGATGCCTTCGCCCCGGTCGACGGCGGCGGACAGGCCACGATCGTCGCGGATGCTGCCGGCGAGGTCGAGTCCGATTGATTCGGCGAGGAGTTCGGCGTCGAGCCCTCCGGCGCCGGTGTCGCGAACGACGAGTCGGACGTCGGGGTGGGATTGGGACAGGCGTTTGGCGACTTGGGATGCGGCCACCGCGGAGCGGACCCGTGCCGGGGAAACGAGGAGAACGTGATGGCAGCGGCGCGTCCACTGCGGTGGGGCGTGGCGGGGAAGATCGACGATGACGAGGTCGAACGCCTGCCCTGCGGCGGCCAGGAAGTCATCGAATACGTCCGGATCGAGATCGAGGATGTCGTCCCGGCCCCAGGACAGGATCGCCAGTCCCTCGTGGCGGGGCAGCGCCTGGCTCAGCGTCGAGGGGCGAAGTTGGCCGCGGGAGGCACTGAGATCGGCCCAGCGTGGTCCGGGGACCTGCTCTGCGCCGAGCACCAGGTCGAGGCCACCGCCCAGTGGATCGGCGTCGACGAGGACTGTGCTCACATTCGGTCCCGCGCGGCGGGCGAGGGCGCAGGAGAGCACCGACGCTCCTGCCCCTCCGCATCCGGCGACGACGCCGACGGTGACGCCGGGCGCCACGGGTGGTTCGACGGCTGCGATCATGCGGCCACTCAGCCATTCCGCGGCCGAGGGCAGAACCGCCAGCTGTTCGACGCCGAGGTGGGCCGCACGTTTCCATGCCGAGCTCGGTTCGTCTCCGTCGAGGACGACGAGGATGCGGTCAGCATGGTCCGTGGCCGGAGCTTCGCGAACGTCCTCGCCGAGGAGGATGAGAGACGCGTTCTGCCAGCCGCCCGAGTCGGGAGGCAGGACCTTGAGGGAGATGCCGATGCTTTCGGCAACCCGTGCGCATTCGTCGGTGATGGCGGCGAGGTCGGTGATGAGTGCTACTTGCATGGTGTCCAGCGTGGACCCGTGGTCTTCGGCGATGACAGCGCCGAGGAACGGGCTGTGGACAGAATCCGAAAAGGGCGGCTCCTGTGCATTCAAGTCACAGGAGCCGCCCCTACTTGGTCGGGCGAAGCATCTCGCCCGGTCAGAGCCCTCTTGGGCTCAGTCCGAGAGATTCAGTCCGGATGGTCGACGCCGTGTGCTCGGACTGTTGTCCACAGTCAGAAGACACGAGTCGACCGTTGTGGGTTCAGCCGCGTTGGACGCCTTCGGTGTTGCGGAGGAGTCCTTCACGGCCATCAGAATCGCGGACCTTGAACCACGAGCCGTTGTCCTCGAGGCCGAGGAACCAGTCGCCGGGGTAGATCGTGAACACCGGCATTCCGGTCGTCGGGTCCACAGCTTCGCGCGGTTCCGGAACAGCGAACCAGAACGCCTGGATGACATTCTGGCTGGCGCCGCGATTGGATCCGTCCTGATCGGCGTCGTTCCGGCTCTCATCCGACCGGTCCTCGCGATCATCCGGGCCACCGCCCGGCTGAACCGCGCTCTGGACGACGGTCTCCTCGTCGTCAATCGCGGAGGAATCTGACGAAATGTTTGACGAGGCGTTGGACGAGGCGTTGGCGGCTCCGAAGCGTGGAGCCGAAGGCGCATTCTCGGCGCTGTCTCCACCGCGGCCACTCGCCTCTCCGGTTTCCGAGCCGCTGGTGCCATAGCCGGCCACCGGCACATACTGTGTCGGTTCGTCAGCTTCCGGGTGAATAGGACTCTGCGAACCGGGTGCTGCGCCACCGGATTCTGCAGTGCCGCGTGTGGTTGCGGCGGGACCGTTGACGACGGTGGCTTCGTCAGCCGCTCCCCCAGCAGGGGGTCCGGCAATCTGAGCGTCGGTCCCACGATCGCCGGCGGAGGTCGAGCTTCCCTCGGTGCGTTCGACATTCGCCGAATCATCCGAGTCGGATGTGTCGACTGGCTCTCCCGAGTTGGTTGAGGCTGCCGCATCGGCTGAATCGGCCGCATCGGCTGAGTCGCTTTCCGGCTTGAGCGCAACTCCCTCGGAGGCACGAATGTTGGCCTCCGAGTCATGAGCATTGACCTTGGTGGCCAACGAGCTGCTCTCCGCAGGAGATGCGGAGTCGTCGTCTGTCAGCGCTGGGGAGCCATCCGGCGTCGACGTCGCAGTCACGTCCGAGTCATTCTCCGTACGGCCCGCACGATCATCGCCATCTGCGGTGCGGTCGGCATGACTGTCAGCTGCTCCTGATTCGGTGTCTGAATCGGGAGCCGCATGGCGCCCACGACGGCGTTCGGATTCCGAGTTCGCTGAGGCGACTCCGGCAGCTGCCGCACCGACGCCGACAGCGCCGGCACCTGCGACCGCTGCGGTCATGCCCGCTCCAGAAGAGTCCTCGTTCTCGCTGTCGGAATTCGACTCGGCGGCGCTCTGGCTGTCCTCGGCGGGGCCGCTCGAGTCGCTCGAATCGCTCAAGTTGTCGGCGCTTGAGCTGTCGGTACTTGAGCTGTCGGCAGGCACCGGAGCCTGGACTGCTGTCTCACCGTCGTTGCTCCAGGGCGATTCTTCCCGGTGAGCGCCGAAGCCGAAGGTCTGCGTCGGTTCACTCTGCGTGTGCTGGGGCTCCTGTGAGTGCTGAGCGCCGAGGTAGGTCTGGCCTGATCCTGTGCTCTGCACCGACTGATCCGCAGAATCTTCAGCAGCCGTTGCGGAATCGAATGAAGTTTCCTGTGCCTGCTGCTCAGGTGGAGCATACGGATTGTTCTGCTCGGCGCCGATGGGCTGACCGAACTGGGCCTGCCCATCTGGTTGTCCCGGTCCGCCGAACTGGTTTGACCCGCCGAACTGGTCTTGCCCGTCGGGCTGACCATTCTGGACCGGTGCAGCGAACTGACCACCCGGCGCCGACTGTCCCGGCACAGCAAACTGCCCCGGCTGACTGGGCTGAGCCTGCTGTCCTGGCTGTCCTGGCTGTCCTGGCTGAGCCTGCTGACTTGGCTGCCCGAACTGGCCTGGGCCTCCGGGCTGTCCCGGGTGGCCGGGCGCTCCTGGCTGCCCCTGTGAACCGATCGGTCCGTTGGGCTGACTTCCGTAGGGTGCGCCGAATCCGCCTGGGCCGTTGTGGGCGCCCGGCATATTCGCCACAGGCGCGGGGTGCGGTGAGCGTTTGGTCACGGGGCGTGCCTTCGGGTGTGCGGCAACCCCGTCGCGAACCGCGAATTCTTTGCCGAAGAAGGGAATCATCGTGAATACGCCTGCGAAGAAGGCGATCAGCGCCGCAAGGAAGGCGAGGTATGCTCCGATGTGCCAGTACTGGACAGAGGTCAGCAGGTGCACGAACGCGAAGGTGAACGATGCACCGGACAGAACCGAGATCGCCTGATCGAGGCTGAGCGAACCGACCTTGAGCCGCCCGTTGCCGAACTTGCCGACGAACACTGCCGCCACGATCAGCCAGATTCCGAACACGTCGAATGTCAGGGTGCCCATGGCGTCGATGGTCCAATGCCACAGCGACCATGAGATGAACCCATCAGTCTTAAACGGCACGAAGAGGACGAACAGCGAAAGGAATCCCGCGAAAAGCAGGAACAGATCGCGCAGTGTCAGCGGACCGAGAAGCCCTGGTCCTGTACGGGGGCTCTTCGGCGCGACCGGACCAGCGGAACCGAACTGTCCCGGGGCCGCGCCCTGCGGACCGGGACCAGAACCATATGGACCAGGACCTGCCGAACCATTTGGGCCAGGTGCAGAACCATACGGTCCTGGCGCTGAACCATACGGGCCAGGACCGGGAGCGGAGCCATAAGGAGCCGACCCTGCCTGCTGTGGACCGGGTCCGGAACCGTAAGGACCGGGGCCGGAACCGTAAGGACCGGGAGCAGAACCATAGGGGCCGGGGTCTGCCGAACCGACAGGGCCGCCGTACCCACCGGGCCCGGATGTTTGCGACTCGGGTCCCGCGCCGAAAGCAGGCCCAGGTCCGTTGGCCGGCCCCTGGCCGAACTGCGGTTGGCTGCTCGGCCCAGGATTCTGCGCGTGCTGATCATGCCACTGCTGTGGTCCTGATCCAGTTGGGTGCTGCGGCGAACTCATCGCTTACTCCAGTCGCTCGTGGGGACAGGGTCGTCAAACTTCATGTGTCTGTCTGGTTTCCATCCTGACAGACTCCGACCCCATCCTTGCAGAACAGGACCCCCTGTGCACTCCTTCTGTGCCGCCTGTCAGGTGCGGGCAAATCGGCAAATGGGCCCGCCTCAGGTTTCGCCCGGCCCGTAGAGTGTGTCTCATAGCACAGCATTATGGCGATTGCTACCCCCGGAAACCACCGTTCATCGAACGGACGACGGTGCCCCAGGGCCCCATCGCGGGTATACAGTGCAACTAGAATTTTCGATCCACCAAAGAAGCCGGAGGGAAAAATGACCGACAGCACTGAAGAACACATCGAGGTCTATGCTCCACCAGTGGAGTTCGCCGCTGCCGCCAACGTCACGGCCGACGAATACGAGCGTGCAGATGCCGACTACCTGAGCTTCTGGGCCGAGCAGTCTCGCGAACTCGTCGATTGGAAGGAAGACTTCGGCGAAGTTCTCGACTGGACCAACCCCCCGTTCGCGAAATGGTTCATCGGCGGCAAGCTCAACGTCGCCTACAACTGCCTCGACCGCCACGTCATCGCCGGCAATGGTGATCGTGTGGCCATCAACTTCGAAGGTGAGCCCGGCGACTCCCGCACCTTCACTTATGCGGAGCTGCTCGCCGAGGTATCCAGGGCCGCTAACACCCTGACCGACCTCGGGGTCAAGGCTGGGGACCGTGTGGCGATCTACCTGCCCATGATTCCCGAAGCGATGATCTCGATGCTGGCCTGCGCCCGCCTGGGTGCGGCTCATTCGGTCGTCTTCGGCGGCTTCTCGGCCGACGCGTTGCGCTCACGCATCATCGATGCCGAAGCACGTGTGGTCATCACCGCAGATGGCAGCTACCGTCGCACCAAGGCCACGAGCCTCAAACCGGCCGTCGACGAGGCGCTGTCTCACGGGGACACCCCTGTCGAGACCGTCCTCGTGGTCCGCCGTACCGGTCAGGACGTCGAAATGGTCGACGGCCGCGACCAGTGGTGGGACGAGACCGTGGCGACCGCGAGCCCCGAGCACGAATGCGAATTCTTCGATTCCGAGAATCCGCTGTTCATCCTCTACACCTCGGGTACGACGGGTAGGCCCAAGGGCATTCTGCATACCTCAGGCGGCTACCTCACCCAGGTGCTCTACTCGATGAAGACGGTGTTCGACGTCAAGCCGGATTCCGATGTGTTCTGGTGCACGGCCGACGTCGGTTGGGTCACCGGACACTCCTACGTCACTTATGGTCCTTTGGCCGCAGGCGTCTCTCAGATCGTCTATGAGGGCACACCCGACACACCCCACCAGGGCCGCTGGTGGGAGATCATCGAGAAGTACAAGGCAACGATCCTCTATGCCGCCCCGACTGCGATCCGCACGTGCATGAAGTGGGGTGAGGAGATTCCGGAGAAGTACGATCTCTCCAGCCTGCGTCTGCTCGGCAGTGTCGGCGAACCGATCAACCCGGAGGCTTGGCGTTGGTACCACCGCGTCATCGGCGGTGAGCGTTGCCCCATCGTCGACACCTGGTGGCAGACAGAGACCGGCGCACATATGATTGCTCCGCTGCCCGGTGTGATGTCGACGAAGCCAGGCTCTTCGCAGCGTCCGATCCCCGGCATCTCCGTCGACGTCGTCGACGACGAGGGCAACAGCCCTGCCGGCCCCGAGGGTGGACTGCTCGTCATTCGCCAGCCGTGGCCGTCCATGCTGCGCGGAATCTGGAAAGATCCCGAGCGCTTCAAGGAGACCTACTGGTCACGGTTCGAGAAGACCTACTTCGCCGGAGACGGTGCCAGGCGCGATGAGGACGGCGACATCTGGTTCCTCGGCCGCGTCGATGACGTAATGAACGTGTCCGGGCACCGACTGTCGACCACGGAGATCGAGTCGTCCTTGGTCGCTCACCCCTATGTCGCCGAGGCGGCCGTGGTCGGGGCAGCAGACGATACCTCTGGTCAGGCCGTCGTCGCCTTCGTCATCGTGGGCAACGATGTCGAAGACTCCCCGGAAATCTCCGAAGAGCTGCGCCAGCACGTCGGCAAGGACATCGGACCGATCGCGAAGCCGAAGAAGGTCCACATCGTGTCCGAGTTGCCGAAGACCCGTTCGGGCAAGATCATGCGTCGCCTGCTGAAGGATGTCGCCGAACATCGCAAGGTGGGAGACTCCTCGACCTTGGCCGACTCGTCTGTCATGGACCTCATCGAGGAATCGGTGGCGAAGTCCTGATCTCGCGCTGAGATGAACCCGCCGGTGGGAACGGATGCTCGCAGAGAGCTGTTCGAGATTCATCCGGCGGGTTTTTCTCGTTTTATTGCCCGTTCTTCTTTGGCCACCGGCCGCGTTCAGACTACTCTTAAGAAAGATTGTCCAAGTTTTTGTCGATAGGAGCACTCATGGCTGAGAGGTCGATCAGCGAACTGATCAAAGGCATCGGCGACGATTCCAAAGCGATCGCCGAGGAGGAAATTGCACTGGCCAAGGCTGAGGCCACAGCCGGTGCGAAGAACTTGGGCATCGGTTCGGCGCTTGCCGTCGTAGCCCTGTTCTTCCTGTTCTTGTCGTCGTTCATGGTGATTTTCGCTGGGGCCGCCGCATTCCACGAAGGTCTGGGATGGCCGTGGTGGGGCAGCTTCCTCATCGTCTTCGGCATCCTCGCGGTGTTGGCGACCATCCTCGTCCTCATTGCCCTGCCGCTGTTCAAGAAGGGCAATCCCGTTCCGGGCACTGCGATCGATTCGGCCAAATCCCTGGTCGCTGCGGTCAAGCGTGCGGTGAAGAACCCGTCGGGACCTCGGTACTGAGAGACCTCGCAACAAAGAACAGCAGAATAGCTCCACACATCGGTGGCGTCGGGCTCGGCCCGGCGCCACCGGCGCATTCACCCGTCAGCGACGCTTAGCGACCCGTTCTTTGGCCTCACGAAGAACCTGACGCTCACGCTTGCGCGCCTCCGCGAGAACCTTCTGAGCCTGCTTCACCGCCTTCTGCGCTTCGCGATATTTCTTATCGGCAACAACGTCTGGATCCTCGTCGCCGATGCCCTGCGGTGTGTCCGTCGCAGCGTCATCCGGCTCTTCCTCTTCGCCGGACCAGCCTTCGGCTTGAGCGCTCCCCGAATCATCGACATTGACTCGCTCACGTTCACGACCGACCCGCTCGATGTACTCGGTCAGCCCGTCCAGTCCTCGATCGAGCCCGAAGACGAACGGGTCGAACTCCGAGGTGAACACCCCCGCGTCTATAGCCCGACGCAGGAACGGGTAACCATCGTCCGTGATGACGGCATCATAGAGCTGAGATTCTCGCTCGGAGACCTCATCGGCATTCAGCCCGCTGGCTCGTCCCTGTTGCTGGTAGCCGGCAAGGATGGAACCGTGCCAACGGGCAGCCCCGGTGACCAGCAGGGATGCGGCTATTCGCTCATCCTGTGTCAGTGACGTCGTTGACAGCGCTTCCAGGCCGGCATCAAGCCATGCCGAGCTGTTCGGGGTGATCGGGCTGCCCATGATCGGCATCGCCAGGAGCCACGGCTTGCGGCGGTAAATCGTCGTCTGAGCTTCGTACAGTTCTTTGAGCCGCACCCGCCACGCTGTGTTTTCCTCTTCACTCTCGGGCGGCAGCCCCGTGGCCTCCTCCTGCATCAGCAGCAGCAGATCATCCTTGGCACTGACATACCGGTACAGCGACATCGGAGTGTATCCGAGACGTTTGGCGACGGCCGACATGGAAACTGCACCGAGTCCCTCATAGTCAGCGATCTCGATCGCAGCATCGACGATCTTCTCGACACTCATCTCCCGCTTGGGACCACGCTGCGGTGTTGCGGCAACGCCCCACGCCAAGGCGATCCCCCGCGGCAGCTGCTCGATCGGTTCTTCAGAAGTCATTTCCTCAGCTTATATTGTGTACGACATATATTGCGTGTTACTGTCCTATACAGTTTCATGCATACACAGTAACTTCGCTTCACGAACAGCACAATTCACGAACAGCACGAACAGGAAGATGACATGGATTCCACGGACATAGGAACGACATCGGCTCTGACTCCCAGCACAGCTCGCCCAGTGGCAGCGAGCGAAGTCGATGGTCCCGCTATCTCCTTCACCGGGGTGTCGAAATCGTTCGGACGCAAGGCCGTTCTTCAGGACCTCGACCTCGGCGTGGACAAAGGCGAGGTGTTTGCACTGCTCGGCGCGAATGGAGCCGGCAAGACCACTGCCATCAATATCCTCACGACCCTGATGCAGGCGGATTCCGGGGCTGTGCGCATCATGGGGGTCGACGTTCGCGCTGATCCCGCCGAGGCGAAGCGTCGTTTCGCGGTGACGGGACAGTCCGCCGCTGTCGACACGTACCTTTCAACCGCGGAGAACCTTGTGCTCCTCGGCCGACTCTCCGGTCTTTCGCGCAGAGCCGCGAGGTCGCGGAGCGAAGAGCTTGCCTCTCGCCTCAGCTTGGACTCCTTCATGGGCAGTCGTGTAGGAGCACTGTCCGGAGGGATGCGACGCAGACTCGACCTCGCGCTCAGCCTCGTCGTACCGGTCGACGTGCTCATTCTCGATGAACCGACCACTGGTTTGGACACGCGATCGCGCCGCGAGCTGTGGGCCGAAGTGAGGCGACTCTCGGCCGAAGGAACGACCGTGTTCCTGACAACACAGTATCTGGACGAGGCCGACGCGCTGGCCGCTCGAATCGGCTTGCTCGATCGGGGTCGCCTGGCCGGACTGGGAACGCCCGCACAGCTGAAGGCGCGGGTGGGAGAGGACACCGTCGCCGTCCACGATGAACTGGGATCGGTGGTGGCAGAAAAGCCGACGGACGGTACCGTGCGCGGAATCTCTGCCGCCCTGACCCCTCTGGCTGAGTCCTCCCCCACGGCTGCCGTGTCCCTGCGCAGCCCGAGCCTCGACGACGTCTTCCTCGCCTTCACATCAGCCCAAGACAGCTCGGACGACTGACGCTGTGCTCCTCGCTCCTCTGCCGGTGCACCCCCGTCGATAGCTCCTTGCTTCACCACTGAGATTGGACAACCATGCCTGACCGCCGCCCCACCATTGCCAAAGATGACGTGCCGACCGCCGGTTCGACAGCGCACGTCAGTCCAGGCCAGACCAGAACGCGAAATCGGGTGTCAAAGCCCAACGCCGAAGCCGCCCTCATCGGTCGCAGCCTGCGCCACGCGGTCCGCGATGTCGAATCGATGCTCATGGCGGTCGCGCTGCCGGTTCTCCTCATGCTCATGTTCACCTTCGTCTTCGGCGGAGCGCTCGATCCCAGCGGTGGCTACGTCAATTATGTGGTGCCGGGCATCGTGCTCACCTGCGCTGGCTTCGGTGCAGCGTCGACGTCGCTGTCAGTGGCGAATGACATGACGTCGGGATTCATCGACCGCCTGCGCACCATGCCGATGAGAGCATCTGCTTTGATCACCGGGCACGTGGTGGCGAGCCTTGTGAAGAACCTCTTCGCCACGGGAGTCGTCATAGCCGTCGCGGTTGCCATCGGCTTTCGCCCGACTGCCGATCTCGGCCAGTGGTTGTTGACCATCGGTCTCATCGCGTTCTACATCCTCGCGATCACTTACCTTTTCGCGGCCATCGGCCTGGCGGCGAAGTCCGCCGAGTCAGCCAACGGATACGGTTTCATCCTGCTGTTCCTGCCGTACGTGTCCAGCGCCTTCGTGCCTGTCGAGACCATGCCCACGTGGCTGACCCTGTTTGCCGAGAACCAGCCGATCACTCCGATCATCGATGCTCTGCGCAGTCTGCTCATCGGCACCGAAATGGGCGGTTCCGGGTTGCTGGCCGTCGGGTGGTGCGCGGTGATTCTTGTTCTCGCCGGTGTTTGGGCCGCACGCCTATTCAAGGCAAGGGTCGGACGTCGGTGACCTCGCTGCCGACACGGTGCCCAGGCGAGCTGCGGGCCGCCGGTGCCTTCACCGTGCCGACTCCGCGGACAGGAAAGTGCGCAACCGCGCACCGAAGAGATATTCGACTGCGCTTGTCGCTTGATCGGGCCGCGGCCTGTCACTTGGCCTGCCATTTGGCCTGTCACTTGACCCCTGGCGTTGCAACGGCGGGCCATGAGTCTGGTCGATTTCTCGGTATCGCCGCCGTCGCTTCTCTGCGCTCGAAGCCGATGGGCTCGATTCCGTTTTCTCGGGCTCATTTCCTATTACAGGACTGTCAGCAGTTCCCTGATCGCCGATAGCACTGTGATCGTCAGCAGCGGGGCGCTCGGCGCTGCCGTTGCACGCGCGGGGAGCGATCGGCCTGGTTCGCGTCTCGTAGCGGTGGCCCGTCGGCGTCTTCACGATCAGCTTCTCAGGGGTCGCCTCATGCTTCCATCCCATCAGTTCTTTCGCGTAGTTGCAGGCGGCGCACAATCCAGAAGCATTGCTCCAGGCAGTTTCGCCGCCGGCAGCGAAGGAAGCGGCATGGTCGGCATGCTTGATCTGGGCATCGCACCACGGTGAGCGGCAAACGTCATCACGGATGACGATCATTCGTCGCAGCAGTCCCGAGAATTCCCGACGCTTCGAATCCATGCGCACCAGCTGGCCGTCCTCGGGACGAGCGTAGAGCCTGCGTAGGAAGACCGCCGCCTCGTTCTCGGTCACGAACTTGCGAGCGGCCCCTGCCGGCAATGGGCCGAATCCGGTCAGCCATGCAGGAGTGTCGCCCGGAGCGACCAGGCTGTCATCGTTCATCACGAGATGGATCTCCGTCGGCACGGCCTCAGCGCAATCCTGGCCCGTAGTCCGTTCGACGAGCAGATCCGCCATGACCTGAGACTGTGTGCGTTGGCCCGATTCCCCGGTGCCGATGAGGGAGGCCGCAGACTTCTTCAGATTCGCATAGACGGCGACTGCCTGGGGCATGGGCAGGAGCGCGGTGAGATAGGCCATGTTGCCTGGAGCGGGACGCACCGACACTGCACGCTCCTCCGTGCACCTTTCGAGGTGCTCGACCGCGGCTTTCTGATCGATCTGCTGAGCCAGAGCTCTTACTTCGTTGCCGAGCCTCCCGACGCCCACCTCGGCGAGCCGGTCGGCCATGCGCTCATCGACCTGACGACGCTTGTCCCTGGGCAGCCAGTCGGTCTCCTTTGCGACTGTGCGAGCCTTCTCTTCGGATATGCGGCCGGTCTTCAGGGCTGAATACGTCTGGGGAAGATCAATGAGCAGCGAGCGTGAGAAGTTGAGCAATGTGCTGCCGCGGGCGCGGGAGACCTTACGAGCGAGGGCGATCTCTGCCCCGATGCCCCTGCCCTGCTTCTTGCTCGAGACGCCGTCTTCGGCCTCCCGATTGCGTCGGCGCATGTCGAACGTCAGAGTTTCCCTGGCCTGGGCCGCCGCCGCGGCGGACGTCAGTTCCTCGAGCGCGGTGATGCGGTCGATGGCCTCGGTTTCGCTGAGCGCCGCGGGCAGCTTCGACAGCGCCTCATGCCACCGGTGGATCTCGGTGACCACGTCGGGAACCGTCTGCGCTTCCATACCGATAACACTAGTCTTCGCCACTGACACGACCCTTCCCCCGGGTATCAGACGAGGTCAGGCGCTCGTAACCCCAACTCCCGGCCTGTCATCCGAATCCCAACCTGTCATCCGAATCCCGGGCTTTCGCCACTCGACAAGGAGGCACGAGGCACCGCACTTCAGACGCCGGGACCACTCAGGAACCCCAGATCGTTCAGAAGTCGATGTCGATGGGTTCGTCGCGATCCCACTCTTCGGCCCAGCCGAGGTGGTCGAGAGCGAAGTCGAGGATGCCCGCGGTGAAACCCCACACCTTGAGGACTCCGACGTCGAAGGCCGGTGTCGTGATCTTCAGGTCCGGTCTGGAGAAGGTACCGCGATTGGCCGGAGCCACCAGGTCGGCGACAGAGATCCGATAGACGGAATAGGACTCCGACTTGTCCATCACCCGCACCGCACCCGGTTGAGCCCAGTACCCGATGACCGGTGTGACCTGGAACCTGCTGACTGGAATGTAGAGCGGGTCCATCTGCCCGAGCACATCGACCGTCGATGGGACGATCCCGGCCTCCTCCTGCGCCTCACGCAGAGCCGCAGCGACCAGCGAATCGTCTTCGGGGTCTCGTCCGCCACCTGGGAATGCCACCTGACCGGGGTGGTTCCGGAGCGTGTTCGCCCTCTGCAGGAGAACGATGTCGACGTCATCGACGCCCAAATCCGCCAACCGCGAAGCCTGGATCCGGCCAGCATCTGTGCGCGGTCGGCCTCCCCTGCCGAAGAGCATGAGGACCGCGGCGTCACGCACCGTCGCATCGTCCGGAGCCTTCGCGCGTCGCAGCCACAGCGGCGAACCGTCCGAAGCCGCGAGATTCTCCAGCTGCGTCCGCAGTGTCTGGTCGCGTTCCACCTGCAGGTGCTCACACGCCTCGGCGCTCATGCTTGGGGCGCCATTTCGAATCTGAGCATTCCCCGCGCCTTCTCCGGATCGAGTTCCCCGGTCCCGAACGAGGGGCACAGCGCCATCAGCGGGCAGACGCCGCAGGCGGGTCTGCGGGAGTGGCAGATGCGTCGTCCGTGGAAGATCACGCGGTGGGAAAGCAGGGTGAGTTCCTTCTTCGGGAACAGTGCCGCGATGTCGTGCTCGGCCTTGACCGGATCCTCCTCATCGGTCCATCCGAGCCTGCGCGCCAGCCTGCCCATGTGCGTGTCGACGGTCAGGCCCGGAGTGTCGAAGGCGTTGCCGAGCACCACATTCGCCGTCTTCCTTCCGACTCCGGCGAGTGTGATCAGCTTCTTCAGTGAGTTGGGCACTTCTCCGTCGTAGGTGTCGACGAGTTCGTTCGCGAGTTTGACGATGTTGCGGGCCTTCGCTCGGTAGAAGCCCGTCGAATGGATGAGCTCCTCGACCTCGATGAGGTTGGCCACCGCGAGGCTGTGCGCGTCGGGGAAGACGGAGAACAGGCCCGGTGTGACCGCATTGACGCGGATGTCCGTGGTCTGCGCGGACAGGACTGTCGCGATGAGGAGCTGGAACGGTGTCTCGAAGTCGAGTTCGCATTTCGCATTCGGGTACACCTCGGCGAGGATGCGATGGATCTTCCTCGCCCGTCGGGTTCGACCCAATGGGGTTTCCTTCGCGAACTTCCGCGCGCTCTTCTCTGCCACCGTCAACACGACTCACCATCCTAATCCGTGCCCCGTATTTCCGCAGTGGCGTCCCTCACATCGCCGAGGTGGCCCTGCAGTTGCCCGTCGAACGGGAACGTCCGTACGCAATCGTGGCCCACCTCGGCGAGGGTGGAGGAAACGCCAGCAAAACCCCCTGTTTTGCACTAATGCCGCAAACTCCCGCGCCTTTGCTGGTATCAGCACCGTTGACCAGGTAGATTTATCTGTGATTACCACGACAAGGAGGACACAGTGGATATTGAAGTTGTGCGGAGCGCCACGCTCTTCGCAGGTTTGGACGATGAAGCGACAAGCGCATTGATGAAGTTCATGAACCCGCGGAGCCTCCGTCGGGGAACCGTGCTTTTCCACGAAGGCGATGCCGGTGATGAGCTCTACATCGTCTCCAGCGGCAAGCTCAAGATCGGCCGTGAGTCCTCCGACGGACGCGAGAATCTGCTCTCGGTCATCGGTCCGGGTGAGATCATTGGCGAGCTCAGCCTCTTCGATCCGGGTCCACGTTCGACCTCCGTCACCGCTGTCTCTCAGTCCGAGCTGCTCAGCCTCAAGCATGAGGACCTCACGACGTGGCTCGATGAGCGTCCTCGCGCAGCGATGAACCTGCTCAAGGCCCTTGCGCAGCGCCTGCGGCGAACCAACGAGACCGTGGGTGACCTCGTGTTCTCCGATGTTCCCGGCCGTGTGGCCAAGGCACTGCTGGACCTCGCTTCCCGCTTCTCGAAGCCTGCACCCGACGGTGTCCTCGTCGCCCACGACCTCACCCAGGAAGAGCTCGCGCAGCTCGTCGGCGCCTCACGTGAGACCGTGAATAAGGCACTGGCCGACTTCGCCGCCCGCGGCTTCATCCGCCTCGAGGCCCGCTCCGTCGTCATCCTCGACATGGAGCGCATGCGCAACCGCGCCCGCTGATCAGTCCTCGTCTATTGCCGAACCACTGAACTCGCACGTCATAGGAACGCCCAGACACGCATTGTGCCTGGGCGTTCCTGTGTTGTCGCGTTCCTGTGGTGTCTGCAGAGATCGTCAGTCGGTGCAGATCGCGGCTCACCCTTGATCGTCGGCCGCGAGGGCTCCCAGGTAATTCAATTGGGCGCGCACGATCTGCTCGGCGGCACCGCGGACGCTCGGGTCGACGTCGTGGTAGACGATGTCACAGACCTCGGTGGCGCTCGTGGCTCCCTGTTCAAGGGCCGCTGCCACCTGCTCGATGCGTTCGAGCCGGTGGCTGCGGTAGTACTCGAGCACCTGGGCGGGGGATTCGATGCTGGGGCCGTGTGCGGGCTCGATCGTCGAATAGGCACCCTCGTCGAGCAGCTGCAGCAACCGGTCAAGGGAATTGAGGTAGTCGCGCAGGGACCCTTCGGGATGCGTCACGATGGTCGTCCCCTCTCCGAGCACGGTGTCGCCGCTGTAGAGCACCTGATCGTGGATGAGGCTGATGCTGTCCATCGTGTGTCCCGGTGTCGCGATGACCTCCATGACATCGGCCGTGTCGGTGCCGAATGCAATCCTGTCACCATCGGCGACTGGAGGACTCAGGCGGCTGAACTTCTCGAGGACCGCGTGCACAGGAACCTCGGGCGCCCACGTTTCCACACTGCCGAGCATCTCTGAGTGATCGGCGTGCTGATGGGTGAGGATGATGGCGGACAGCCTCCGGTCACCGACCTCGGCGAGGAAGTTCTCGCGGTGTTCGGTGATCTCTGGTCCCGGGTCGATGAGCACCGCCGAGGTGTCGTCCGCCGATGCGATGACATAGGTGTTCGTCCCCGTCAGTGCCATCGGTGATGGGTTGTTCGCGCGGATCCTCATGAGTCCTCGGTCTCCTCCTCGCCAGTTTCGGCGCTGTTGTCGTCATCGTCGCTCAGGGACAGAAACCCTGGGCTCTGGTCGTTCTCGTCGTCGCCGACGGCCACCGCGTAATCGCGCAGAGTGCCTTTGCGGTAGAGGTCGCGTCCGGGGTGGATGACGACGCGCCATTCGCCGTCCTCGTTGGTGACCTCGGGCCGCAGCGGGTGCAGGTCGCGGACCTGGGCCATGGCTGCTCCGACGCTCGGCACATCGAGCAGGCTCTCGGCAATGAGACGTGTGCTCGCACTGATCCTGTCGGGATCTCCACCGGCATCGGAAAGGATTTCCTCGGGTCGTTTCCACCCTCCCGAGACCTCATTCGGGGAGAGGAAGTCGACGCTTTGGCCGAAGGGCACCGTGGCCACGAAGTAGGTGGTGTCGAAGCGGTGCAGCTGGGTCCCCGTGTTGATCCAACGCAGCCAGGGTTTGCACAGGTCCGGGCGCAGTTTGAGGTCGCGTTCGCGCAGAACCTGCGACCAGTTGATCTCGCTGGAGAACAGTCGTGACCGGGTTCCGCGCCATTCCGTCTGCGGTGCGGCCACAATGTCTCGGTCAACGTCTTCCGCCAGCACAACACCTGCCGCGGCGAACGCGATGCGGGCCGCAGCCGAGAAGTGCTGCAAAGCTCGTGACTTGTTCTCGATGCTCAGAGTCCTCGCACAGCGGGCCGACCTCCACCCTGCCAGAGGCAGGCCGCGCAGGTCGCCGGGACGCAGATTGCTGACTGGGAAGGCCCAGCGGTTGCGGTCCTCGACTCCCCTGGCGTCAAGCTGCCGGGTGATGAAGGTTTCCAAACCCTCCAGCGAATCCCTGACCAACACGATCGCCGAGGCAGGTCGTGGAGCTTCGGGGACCGGGAACCGCCCGTCGGACTGCCATTGGTCCAAGAGCCAACGCAGCTCCGACGAGACGGGCAGAGTGCGTCCGCTAAGCGGCATCGTCCTCAACCTCGACGATGACCTCGACCTCGACGGGGGTGCCGAGAGGAAGAGTGTTCACGCCCACGGCGCTGCGCGTGTGCTGACCACGGTCGCCGAAGATCTCACCGTAGAGTTCGGAGACTCCGTTGATCACGGCAGGCTGCTGTGTGAAGTCATCGGCCGAGTTGACGAACCCGGTGACTTTGACCACGCGCACGACCTTGTCGAGGTCGCCGAGGACGCCGGCAATCGCTGCCAGGGCATTGAGCCCTGCAGTTCGCGCCAGGTCGTAGCCGGTCTCCAGATCCACGTCCGAGCCGATGTGGCCCGTCGCCGGGAGCTTCCCGTCGACGACAGGCAGCTGGCCCGAGGTGTAGACATAGTTGCCGGTGCGCAGCGCCGGAACGTAGGCACCGGCGGGAGCGGCGACATCGGGCAGGGTGAGACCGAGTTCAGCAATGCGGTCAAGAGTCTTCGACATGGGTATTCCTTCGACGAGGGTGTTTCGGATCAGGGTTTCAGGTCTGGCAAGTGCTCAGACGCTGCCGCTTCAGTCTTTCGGACGCTTGAGGTAAGCCACGAGCCCGTTGTTGTCGGGGCCCGGAACGACCTGCACGAGCTCGTAACCGTCTTCACCCCACTGGTCGAGGATCTGCTTCGTCGCGTGGACGATGAGCGGCACTGTGACGTATTCCCACTTGGTCATGATTCTCCTTGAGTCTCTGTCTGCCCGACTGTCCGATGAGTCATCGGGCCGGGCTTGTACACGGACCGACAGCCGGTCATTCTGCGCCGAGGCCGACCAGCAATCGATGTCGTTCCCAACACTAGCCGAGAACCCCTGCTCCGAGCACCAGCCATCCTTCAGTGAGAGAGCCTCCGACGAATGAGCGCGGGGTGGGCGATCACAATGATCGTCCCACCCCGCGCTCATTTGAGATGACCGGCGCTCAGTTACCGCCGAGGCCCGGCGATCCGCCGCCGTCTCCGCCACCACCGGTGCCACCGCCGCCGTTTTCGCCGCCGTTTCCGCCGCCACCGGTACCGCCACCGCCGTTTCCGCCGCCGGTGCCACCGCCGCCGCCTCCGCCGGAGCCGCTGCCCCCGCCGGAGCCGCCGCCCTTGAAGTACTTGCTGCTCGGCTTGGAGAACCCGGTGTTGCCCTTCGTCTCTTTGACTGCCTGACTCATGTAGGCCTGCCAGGTCTTACCGGAGATCGTTGCACCGTAGACATGTCCGCGGACCGCGCCCTCGCTGTTGTTGCGCCAGTCACGCGTTCCGGCCGGGTCACCGGTCCAGACTGCCGTCGACAGTGTCTTGGTGAATCCGAGCAGCCAGGTGTGGCCGACGTCGAAGTTCGTTGTACCTGTCTTGGCGCCGGCTGGAACACCGATGCCCAAGCCAGTCGTCGTACCACCCTTGAACGTCTGGGTCAGAGCGTAGGCGACCCCCTTGGCCACATCCTTGTCGAGGACCCGCTTGCACCCTTCGCCGGGCACATCGAGCTTCTTGCCGTTACGATCCTTGATCGAGAGGATCGGCTTCGGGCCGCAGAACTCGCCCTCATTGGCAAAGGTGGCGAAGGCCGCAGCCATGGCAATCGGAGTCGTCTCCGTCGTACCCAGGATCGACGAGGGCGACAGCGCCTGGATGAAGCCGCTCTCGTTCTCGAAGTCGAGCTTCTCGCCGCTGCCGTAGCGGATACCCAGGTCCATGGCGGTGTTCATAATCTCGCACATGTTGAGCTGATTGCCCATGGCCGCGTAGCCGGTGTTCACCGAGTTCTTCGTGGCTTCCAGTGCGGTCATCGAGCCTTTGCCCTCACCGTCGCCGGCATTGTTGGGTTCCCAGTCGCTGCCCATGTTCGGACAGCCGTCGTATTTCCAGGAACTGGCCGGGAAGTTGCGTTTCGTGGCGTTGACCGTGGTGTTGAGGCTCTTGCCAGATTTCAGCCACGTCGCCAGCACGAAGGGCTTCCACGTCGAACCGACCTGGAAACCGCCACCGCCGTTGTGCTTCCTGTCGACGGTGTAGTTGATGCTGGTCTTCTCGTTGCGTTCATTGTCCTTGACCTCGCCGACCGTGTATTCGCGGTTCTCGGCCATGGCGATGACCTCGCCCGTGCCGGGTTCGATCGTGACCAATGCGTGTCCGGCGCCGGAGGGGTCGCCCACGGGAACACGTTTCTTGATCTGTTTGTCGGCGATCTTCTGGATGTCTGGGTTGAGGCTCGTCTTGATCGTCAGTCCGCCACGCTGCAGGAAGGCCAGGCGCTCTTCGACGGTCTCGCCGAAGGTCTCGTCGTTCTTGATGACATTCTCAACGTAGTCGCAGAAGAACTCCGCGTTGCTCTTCGCAGAGGTACAGCCATTCGGAGTCTCATGCAGGTCGAGGTTGAGGTCGGTCTTGACCGCCTTGTCGTATTCCTTCTGCGTGATGTGATCGTATTTGAGCATCTGCCCGAGAACAGTGTTGCGGCGCTTCTTCACCTGGTCGGGGAAGCGCTGCGGATTGAACGCCGAGGGGTTCTGCACGATGCCGGCGAGCATCGCCGACTGTTCGATGTTCAGGTCCTTTGCGTCGATCCCCCAATACCTGTGGGCAGCCGCCTGAACACCGTAGACATTGGGTGATCCCGAGTAGTTGTTGATGTTCATGTACCGGTTGAGGATGTCCTTCTTGTCGTACTTCTTCTCAACCGCCACAGCGAGCTTGGCCTCGCGCAGCTTGCGCGCGTAACCCTCCACACCATCGGATTCCTTGGCCGCTTCCACACCTTCCTCGTTGCCTTTGGCGTGGGCGTTCTCCGCCAGCACATTCTTCACGTACTGCTGGGTCAGCGTCGACCCGCCCTGCGTCGTCGAGGACACCATGTTGTGCACCGCGGCACGCGCGATGCCCTCGATGTCGACTCCGCCGTGTTCGAAGTACCGATAGTCCTCGACGGCGATCGTGGCGTCCTGCATCTCCTGCGAGATCTCGTCGAGGGGCACCTCGACGCGGTTCTGCCAGTAGAACTCCGCGATTTCCGAACCGTCGGAGGCAAGCATCGTCGACTTCTCGCCCAGTTCCTGGATCTCGAGGGTGGCGGGAAGTGAGTTGAAGATTTCGACCGCACTGTTTGCGCTGGCAGTAGCGACACCGACCCCGGGGATGGCAAGACCGGCTGCGACGACCCCAGCCACCGCGCTCACGGCGACGAACTGGAGAAACGCACCTGTCTTGGTCGGATTCGGATTTGACTCAGGAGACACCATGAAACCCAGTTTAACTAATCCGAGTTGTGCAAATTCTCAAAAACCGATGAGAGTGTCAGTCCTTGGGGACGAGAGTCAACAGGCTGACCTCGGGGCGGCAGGCGAAACGCACCGGTGAGTAGGGGGAGAATCCCAATCCTGCAGAGATCTCGACGAGAGCATTCCGGTAGGGAAACAGGCCCCTCGCACGTGTCCGATCGAGGTCGCAGTTCGTCACCGGCGCGCCCCAGAAAGGCACCCGGATCTGCCCCCCGTGGGTGTGCCCGGTCATGATGAGATCGGCCCCCGCCGAGGTGAGCGCCTCCAGCGTGCGTGAATAGGGCGCATGTGTGACGCCCACTTTCACCCCTGCATCAGGATCGAACCGAGGGTAGTCGAGAGCGTCAGGCCCGCGTGATTCGGCGTCGGCATTCATTCGGATCCGGTCACAGTCGATGTGGGAGTCCCCCAGCCCGCAGAAGTCGATGCGGGTCCCACGGATCGTCAGGCTCGCCTCGGCGTTGTCGAGGAAGTGCCATCCACGCGTCTGGCCCGGCGTGTCACGGTTGGGCGTGTCACCTACCGGCGTGTCACGGGCTTCGAAACCGCGGATCAGGGCCCTGACGTCGAGATCTGGCTCTGTGCGATGCTTCACCTCGGAAGGAGAACGAAGATACGTGGCCGGGTTCTTCGCCTTGGGCGAGAAGAAGTCGTTGGACCCGAGAACGAAGACTCCGGGAACATCGAGGAGTCCGTCGAAGACGTCGAGGACTTCCGGAACGATGTCCGCCGAGAGATTGTCCCCTGTATTGACGACGACGTCCGGTTCCAGCCGTGTCAGCGCCTTCACCCATGATGCTCTGTGCCTCTGCCACGGGGCCAGATGCAGATCGGAGACGTGCAGCATCTTAATGCTCTGTGCCCCGGCCGGCAGGATCGGGAGAGTGTGGCGGCGGACAGCGAAGAGGTGCGGCTCGATGACCGCACCCCAAATTCCGGCCGCCGCTGGGACTGCAAGGGCGCCGGCGAAAAGTGCACGCTTCTTCATTGGACCAACTCTAGCCGGACTCGGAAACCTCCTCGCGACCCGACCTCAGCCTCAGGCTGGGAACACCACGGGATTCTCGTGTTCGTCGGCGGCGCGGGCCGTCCTGCGGCGGTGGAGGTGCTTCATTCGACGCTGGCCCACAAGGCGGCAGACGAGATAGATGAGGAAGGAGATCGTGGTGACGAACGGGCTGATCGGCACCACCGGTGAGCCCAGAGCGATGAGAATGCCGCCGACGGAGGCCGTGACGGCGAAGATCACGCTGAGCACGGGAACCCACACTGGTGACGCCGAGAGCTGGGTCGCCGCCGCGGCCGGGGTGATGAGCAGAGCGAGCACCAGAAGGACGCCCACGACCTGCACGCTCAAGGCCACGGCCAGGCCGAGGACGAGCATGAAGACGATCGTCAGCCCGGACACCGGCACGCCCTTGGCACGGGCGACCTCGGGATCGAGGCTGGCGAACATGAGGGGACGCCAGATCACGGCGAGCACGAGGAGGACGATCAGAGAGCAGACGACGAGGGTGACGATCTGGCTCGGCGTGATGGCGACGATCTGACCGGTCAACAGGCCGAATTTGCTGGCGGCACGACCGTCGTAGAGGGCAAGGAAGAGAATCGCGAGGCCCAACCCGAAGGGCATGAGCACACCGATGATGGCGTTCTTCTCCGAAGCTTTGGCTCCGCCGACACCGATGATCAGCGCCGCGATGATCGAGCCGATGATCGACCCGCCCACCACGTCGAAGCCGACGAGCAGGGCGAAGGCGGCGCCGGCGAATGAGAGTTCGGAGACGCCGTGGACGGCGAAGGGAATGTCGCGGGCCATGACGAAGACACTGATGAGTCCGCCGACTACGCCGAGCAGCCCGGCTGCGATGAGTGAGTTGGACAGCAGCGCCACCAGCTCGCCGTAGTCCTCGAAGGTGAACAGAGAGCCGAAGATCTCCTGAGCCGTCATCAGATCGCACCTCGTTCTATGCTCAATTCGCCCGCGTGGACGTGGTGGTCGACGCATTCGGCCTCGCCGCCGACCACGATGAGTCGGCCGCCCACCCGGACCACCTCGACTGGGGAACCATAGAGCCTGGTCAGCGATTCGGTGCTCATCACCTCGGCGGGGGTGCCGACCAGGAAGTGACCGCCGACGATGTAGAGGACCCTGTCGACATAGGGCAGGATTGGGTTGATCTCGTGGGTGACGAAGAGGACGGCGGTGTTGCGCTCGACCCGCTGTTCGTGGAGCAGAGAAGCCACGACCTTCTGATGGTGGATGTCCAGCGACAGCAGCGGCTCGTCGCACAGAAGCACCGAGGGGTCATTGGCCAGGGCCTGGGCGACTCGCAGCCGCTGCAGTTCCCCGCCGGACAGTGTCCCGGCAGGGGCCTCAGCGTAGTCGCGGGCGCCGACGGAATCGAGGAGCTCGTCGACCTGCTGGCGGCGACGCCTCAAGAATCGCCCCGGCCCCCAGCGGTGCCCGTCGATGCCCATCCGAACCAGATCGCGGCCGCGCATCGGGGTGTGCTGGTCGATTCCGCGCTGCTGCGGAATGTAGCCGATGGCCGAATTTCCCGCATGGACGCTTCTGCCGCCTACCTGGGCCGATCCCGTCGACAGCGAGTGCTGACCCAGCAGCACCTTGAGCAGGGAGGTCTTCCCGGTTCCGTTCGGGCCCAGCACCGCCACGAACTCCCCCGGCGCGACGTCGAGATCGAGGTCGTGCCAGAGCACGCGCTGACCGAATCGCAGCTCGGCATCGCGCAGACGGATCACCGGAGGATTGGTGGTCTGCTCGGGAGAAGCGTCGGAATCAATGGCCATTCTCAGTGTTCATGTCCTTCGAGCGCAGTGGAGATTTCGGTGATGTAATCGCCCATCCAATCCGCATAGTGCGCATCGGCCGGCATCGTCTCACCGAGGTCGACGACCGGAACGTCGGATTCCTCAGCCGTGGATTTCAGCTGCTCTGCCTGTGGACCTGCCGCTTGTGTATTGTACCCAAGCAGCACCGCATCACCTGACGAGATCTGTTCCTCGGCCTCCTTGAGCACGAGCGGCGGCACATCATTGCCCTCTTCGACTGCTTCGAGGAACTCGTCCGAGGTGATGTTCTCCAGTCCCATGTCCTCGAACAACCACAGCGGCACGGGCTCTGTGGCCGCAACTGCATCGCCTTCATGCTTCGTCTTGGCCGCGTCGATCTGAGCCTGCAGTCCTTGGAGCGTCTTCTTGTATTCGTCGGCGTTGGCTGCGAAGTCATCCTGGTGTTCGGGTTCGGCCTCGCCGAGGTGGGTCGCAACCTCGTCGACGAGCTTCGTCATCGTGGGGACCGAGTACCAGAGGTGTTCGTTGAATGCGCCGTGCTCGTGGGCCTCTTCCCCGGCATGCTCGTGATCGTGGCCCTCTTCGCTGTGCTCGTGATCGCCGGCCTCTTCTTCGCCATGCTCGTGGACGTGGCCGCCGCCGTTAGCTTCCTCATCGCCGTGATCATGAGGTTCGTTGCCGACGTCCTCGGATCCGGGCAGTCCTGAGATCGAGACTGTGTCGATCGTATCGACGTCCGCGCCGGAGGCTTCGAGCATCGTCGTCATGAACGAGTCATAGCCACCGCCGTTCTGGACGACCAGATCGGCCTTCGACAGTTTCAGCCGATCCTGAGTCGTCGCCTCATATGAGTGCGGGTCCTGATTGGGATCGTCGATGACAGCGGTGACCTTCGCGAAGTCGCCTGCCACCTGCGACACGATGTCGGCATACACATTGGTCGAAGCGACGACCGAGAGCTCGGTGGATCCAGAAGCCTGTCCCCCACACCCGCTCAGAGCGGCAACAGTCGTCAGAGCTATTGCCCCGGACATGATGCCGAGTAGAGAAGAGCGCATGGTGTGCCTTTCGAAGCGTGAGCAAAGATCAGTGTGTCAACGACGTTCACACTACTCAGCACGAAGACTCACCACTAATATAAATATTTATATATAGCAACTTGTTTATGTGTCCCCGCCGCGCACGTCCCCTACAGCACTCGTCCCCCGCCGCGCACGTCCCGCCGCGCACGATCCACTCCGATTCCGAAAAAGTCGTCGCCAGCGACGATGAATTCCGACTTCGCATTGATCGACGGCTGCGATGACGGTCCGGCAGCGACGAACCGCCCGAGAGCATGGCTCCCGGGCGGTTCATTTCGGCTATGCGATTATTCAGGCCGCCTGTGACTCGACCTTCTTCGCCAGCAGCGCGGCGATCTGCACCGTGTTCAGTGCAGCACCCTTGCGCAGGTTGTCGTTCGTCACGAACAGGACGAGTCCCTTGCCGGCTGGGGCGGACTGGTCGGCGCGGATGCGGCCGACGAAGCTTGAATCCTTACCCGCCGCCTTCAGGGGGGTGGGCACGTCATCAAGCTCGACGCCCGGAGCCTCGGCAAGCAACTCGGCGGCCTTGGCCGGGGAGATGTCGGAATCGAACTCCGCATGGATGCTCAGGCTGTGACCGGTGAATACGGGAACACGCACGCAGGTGCCTGCGACGAGGAGATCGGGATTGCCGAGAATCTTGCGGCTCTCGTTCCGAAGCTTCTTCTCTTCGTCGGTCTCGAGTTCCCCGTCGTCGACGATGGCCCCTGCCATGGGCAGGACATTGAATGCGATGGGCTCGACGTAGTTGTCCGGCGCAGGGAGTTCCACGGCGCTTCCGTCGCGGGCAAGCTTGCGGGAGTCGGCGACTCCCGCCTCGAGCTGACCGGCGAGCTCCTCGACTCCGCTCACGCCCGAGCCGGACACTGCCTGGTAGGTGCTGACGATGAGTCGCTTGAGTCCAGCGGCGGTGTCGAGTGCCTTGAGGACAGGCATCGCAGCCATCGTGGTGCAGTTCGGATTGGCGATGATGCCCTTGGCCACGGCGTCGAGGGCTTCGGGGTTGACCTCGCTGACGACGAGTGGAACCTCGGGGTCTGACCGCCAGGCCGAGGAATTGTCGACGACGGTGACTCCGGCGGCGGCGAAACGCTCTGCCTGTGCCCGGGACGTGGCCCCACCGGCGGAGAACAACGCGATGTCGAGTCCGCTGGGGTCCGCCTCGGCGGCATCTTCGACCGTGATGTCCTGGCCGTTGAATTCGATGACCTTGCCCGCGGACCTCGCCGAGGCGAAGAGCCTCAGGCTGTTGATCTCGAATCCGGGATTATCCGCCAGCAGGTCGAGCATGACCCCGCCCACCTGGCCTGTTGCTCCGACTACTCCGATATTGACGCTCATCGTCCTGTACCTCCGTAAACCACTGCTTCGTCGTCTTCACTGTCGAGTCCGTACGCGGCATGCGCGGCGCGGACGGCGTCGTCGAGAATGTCTGCTCGTGTGACGACGCTGATGCGGATCTCCGATGTGGAGATCATGTCGATGTTGACCTGTGCCTCGCTCAGGGCTTCGAACAGGATGGCGGTCACGCCGGGGTGGGAGCGCATGCCCGCGCCCACGACGGAGAGTTTGCCGATCTGGTCGTCGTAGCGCACATGATCGAATCCGATCGAGGTCTTCACCGCGTCGAGGGCCTCGAGCGCTTTGGCGCCGTCGTCCATCGGCAAGGTGAACGAGATGTCGGTCTTGCCGGGTTCGCGCGTGGAGATGTTCTGCACGATCATGTCGATGTTGATCTCAGTCGCGGCCATGGTGTTGAAGATCGCGGCAGCCTTGCCAGGAACGTCGGGCACGCCGACGATCGTGACCTTGGCCTCTGAGCGATCATGGGCGACTCCGGAAATGATTGCCTGTTCCATGTTGGACTCCGTTTCTGATACCGCTGCTGCCGGGGCCTTCGATCCCTGTGTCGGCCGGAAGGCTTCGGGAATGGGCGAGTCGGTCACCCAGGTTCCTTGATTACGTGAGAATGAGGACCGCACGTGCACGGGCACGCTGTAGCGGCGGGCGTACTCGACGCACCGGAGCATGAGGACCTTGGCGCCCGAGGCAGCCATTTCCATCATCTCCTCGTAGCCGATCTCATCGATCTTGTGTGCACTCGGCACGATGCGGGGGTCGGCGGTGAATACTCCGTCGACGTCGGTGTAGATCTCACACACGTCGGCATCCAGTGCCGCTGCCAGGGCAACCGCGGTCGTATCCGATCCGCCGCGTCCCAGTGTGGTGATGTTCTTCGCTGTCTGGCTGACTCCTTGGAATCCGGCCACGATGGCCACGTACCCCTGATCGAGCGCCGAGCGGATGCGGCCCGGCGTGACGTCGATGATGCGGGCCTTTCCGAACTGTTCGTCGGTGATGACGCCTGCCTGGGATCCGGTGAACGACTGTGCTTCCTCGCCGAGGTTGGCGATGGCCATGGCCAGAACCGCCATGGAGATGCGCTCACCTGCAGTGAGAAGCATGTCAAGCTCACGAGCGGGAGGCATGGGAGAAACCTGTTGGGCCAAGTCGATGAGATCGTCGGTGCTGTCCCCCATCGCCGACACCACCACGACTACTTCGTGACCGGCCTGACGATTCTCGACAATTCGCTTGGCCACCCGCTTCACCGATTCCGCATCGGCTACCGAGGACCCGCCAAACTTCTGGACGACTATGCTCACTGCAGTCTCTTCCTTATCGCTGATAAGTTCCGTGCCGGGCGATCGATTCCATGATTCCAAACATGGTGGTCTCGTGCTTGCATCGATCAGGATTTCAGCCGTGTCGGCTCCCCGGCACCGTGACCATTGTATGAGGTCAGCTGTTTCACTTCACCTTAGCCCGTCATTCAGACGCCGTTGCAACCCCTCGGATCCGCGAACCGGCGGGGCCTGAGATTTGTTCAGATCGGCCGAAAAATCAGTCAGATCGAGCCTTGACTGTGAACAGATCACCCGGCTGGCAGTCGAGCACCTGGCACAGTGCGATGAGGGTGGAGTACCTGACAGCCTTGGCTCTGTTGTTCTTCAGCACCGAGAGGTTCGCCAGGGACACCCCGACGTGCCTGGACAGTTCGGTGAGACTCAGCCCTCTCTGCGTCAGCAGGGAGTCAAGGTGGCAGACGACGTGGAGCGAATCGAACTCTTCGACCATCAGACCAGCCCCTCGAGCTCTGCTTGGGCCTTCTGCCCCGATATGAAGCAGCGGCGCAGAAGCTCGACTCCGCCGACGACGCCGAGCAGTATGAATGCTTGCACAGTGGAGACACCGGGGTCGACGTCACGCGCTATGTCGAGATCGCTCGCGACCTCGACACTGCCAAGCACCATAGCACCGAAGTACACGAGCGACCCGCAGGCAATGAAGCTTTCAATGACTCCGAGAGCCCTGATCGACCTGCTGGTGAACGGGTCACCCTTGGCGATGTCCCTGATGACGGGCACGCTGGCGACTGCAGCGACGATGAAGGTCAGGATCAGTGCGACCTTCGCGATGAGCAGGAAGACCATCGAACTCGTCGCAAGATCCGCTGTGGACACTGTGACCTGAGTGAGTCCGCTCAGAGTTGCCTCTCCCCCTGGGAATTCAAGCGCCGCCACAGAGTCGGACTCGAATTCGAGCGGCAGTCGGATCTTCGAATGCACCAGGTCGGTGACCAGCTCTGTCACTGCATAGATCACATAGAATCCGATCGCCAGCCCGACCCAGAGCTCGTATCCCGCTCCGAACGCCTTCCGCTTGGCAGCTTCGTCTCCTGACTTCATGCCGCCCTTGAGATGTCCGGCGACACTGTCCTTGCCTTCTGCCGCGCTGCTGTTCTCGTCGGGCTGTTCGCCTTGCCCGTTTTCCTGCGTCATGATTCCGCCTTCCCTGGACGGCGAATCCTGATTGAGCCGTCAATTTCCCGACTCGGATGCACTGCCCCAACCAACACTGACTTATCGTTATTCGATATATCGATAAACAATATGTTTCACGATAATCGATATGTTGTCAACAGTGCCGAGCGATCTGCCGCCGACAGGCTGACATGCCGACAGGCCAGGCTGACAGCAGAGAACGGCGGGTGGAGGTGGATCAGTCCATTTCGCGGCGACCGGAGAAGGCACGGCCGAGAGTGACCTCGTCCGCATATTCGAGGTCTCCTCCGACGGGCAGTCCCGACGCCAGCCTCGTCACGGTCACTCCCAGGGAGTTGAGCAGCCGCACGAGATAGGTCGCTGTGGCCTCACCTTCGAGGTTGGGGTCGGTCGCGATGACGCATTCCTTGACCTCGCCGTTCTGCAGACGCGACATCAGTTCTTTGATGCGCAGATTGTCGGGGCCGACCCCTGCCATGGGATCGATCGCGCCGCCGAGAACGTGATAAAGGCCCCTGTATTCGCGGGTGCGTTCGATGGCGACGACATCCTTCGGCTCCTCGACGACGCAGATCATCGACCGATCGCGTCGCGGGTCCTGGCAGACGGTGCACTCAGTTTCCTCAGAGACGTTTCCGCAGATATCGCAGAAGCGCACTCGCTTCTTCACCTCAGTCAGTGCCTGGGCCAGGGTGCTGACATCGGCGGATTCTGATTGGAGAATGTGGAACGCCAGCCGCTGCGCGGACTTCGGGCCGATGCCCGGAAGCTTGCCGAGTTCCTCGACCAGGTCCTGCAGGGCACCTTCGTAAACCGCGCTCATACTTCTCTTTCATCAATGATTTCGCCGCCGAGGACTCGTGCGATCACGGCCACTCCGACCTGCGGAGCCTCCGAGACGTCGAGATCCGTCTCCGGATCATACTCGTCTTCGTCAGTGCCAGCGTTCGGGGCTTGACCATCCGCGTCAGCGTCAATCGCGCCGGTTCCGGACACCGAAGCGTCCGCGTTCGGCGGGTACCCGTTTTCGGCAGTCTCTGCAGGAGGCTGCGGGGTGCTGCCTCCGTGCTTCTCGGCAAGCGCAGCGAAACGGGATTTGAATGGCTTCGCACCCCCGTTCCCCTGCGGGCGAGCGGACTGTAATGACGGCGCCTGAGGTTGGGACGGCGGAGGTGGCTGCGCCGCAGATGCCGGCATTCCCAAGTCTGCATCCGCGTAGTCACCGAGGACGTCGAGGTCATCGTCCTCCGGCGGAGGCACGACCAGTGCACCGACTTCCACAGCCCCTGAGCCCGCGCTCGTGGACTCGTCGTTTGGATCGCTCGGCTCGGTCTCAGCGCCCGACGGATCGCTGTGCGTTGGAGCCGCATCGCTTGGAGCGTCGTGCCAGGTCGGCTCCTCCCACCGGGGCTGGACGTACTCCGTCGGTGCGTCCGGTGCGCCAGGCGCGTCGCGTGGGCCTGGTCCGTCCGGTGGTCCTGGTGCGTCAGAGACAGCCTGTGTCGCGTGCCCCGCCTGTGGACCAATGTCCGGCAGTGGATCGTTGTCGGACTGCTGATCGGACGCCGCTGTGGAAGGCTCGCTGAAGAAGTCATCATCAGAGAGATCGGGCACGACGATGTCCGCGTCAGCCGCGCCATCCTCCACTACCGGCGCTGGAGACGCTGGTGCGTCAACCGCCGGTGCTTCCGACACCGCTGACTCCTCTGCCACGTGCGAATGATCGGCCGACACAGGTGCGAGATCCGGCGCGGGCACGCGATCCGACACGGACTGCGCATTCGGAGCGAACTGCCCTCTCGAGGCAGGATCACTTGCCGGTTCAGTCTGGGTGTTCGGACTGTCGTCGGCGTCGCGGGATGCGTCGTATGATGGCTCGGGTTCAGTCGGTTGCTGTGGCGTTTCGTGTACCGCCGGCTGTTCTCCCTCCTCGTCGTCATCGGACCAGGGGCCCTGGGGAGAGCCACTCGGCTCCCAGAATTTCTCGTGATCGACTTGTGGTTTATCGACCTCGCGAGTCCCGACGACGGCGGCCACTTCCTGTGGACTGGGTCGTCTCTGGGAAGGGGCCGGCCCGCGGCTGCCGGTGGAGTCGTTCATC
This sequence comes from Brevibacterium picturae, assembly GCF_900105045.1. Classification (GTDB taxonomy): domain Bacteria; phylum Actinomycetota; class Actinomycetes; order Actinomycetales; family Brevibacteriaceae; genus Brevibacterium; species Brevibacterium picturae. Next base: position 858,903 of record NZ_LT629739.1, read on the forward strand.
ACCGGCGCCGAGGCGCCCTTGCCGCCGGAAGCACTACCGGAGTTGCCACCGGAATTGCCGCCTATGCGCCCGACATCGCCGATGTCGATGCGTGCCTGAATGCCGAGGACATCATTGATCGCCATCGCCAGCTTGGCCGCGTGGTCTCTCTGCTGGAAGCCCTGGACAGAACCGGCGTTGTTGAATCCGAGGTAGACAACCCCATCGGAGAACGATTGCGGGATCGCATTCGCAGCAATGATCGCCCGGGTCAGGCGGCTGCGTTTCTCGACCGCGGCCAGGATGCTCGGCCACGCCCGTCGAATCGCTTCGATTTCACCGCCGATATTGCCGGCACCTGCCACAGCGTCACCCTCCGGAGCATAATCAGCCTCGGAAGCTGTCTCCTGAGACGGCGCGTTCGCCGGCTCACCGTCATGGACCTGCGGCGCAGCAGTCTGCGGCGAGGGAGTCTGAGCGCCAGGAGCCTGTTGCTCTGGAGGCTGAGCATCTCGAGTCCGGTTATCTGGAGTCCGGACAGTCTGCTCTTGAGGTTCAGGTTCGCTCACTCGCTGTTCACGAGGTGCCGCTCCTGAGGGAGCCGTCGGCCCTGTGTCCTGCACTCCACGACCAGGCGTCTGCTCTCCGGCGGCTGCACTCGCACTCTGCGGAGTGACTGCCGACTGCGACGAGTCTTCCTGAGAACGATTTGCAGGAGCCGAGCGTGGCGGTTCGTTGAGCATGGATTCCGCGGCAACAGCCATTTCGGCCAGGTCATCGAAATCGTCACGGGGTGCCGCACTCGAGGTCTGCGTCACCGGCGCCTGCGCAGGCTGCGTCCGTTCCTGCGTCGGCGACGCGGAATCCGTCTGCGCAGCGCCGCCCTGCCCGCCTCCTTGCTGAGTGCTTCCGCTCGACTGAGTCACCCCGCCCGGCTGAGCGCTTCCGCCTGGGTGGACGGCTCCGTCCTGCTGAGCAGGTGGGATGTTCGCAGCCGTTCCCGATGCGGACATGCCGATTCGGCGTTCCATCCGTTCGACACGACTGAGCACGGCATCGCGACTGCGGCCCGAACCGGGCAGCAGGATACGGGCGCAGATCAGTTCAAGCTGCAGCCTCGGCGAGGTTGCTCCCGACATTTCGGTCAGGCCCTGGTTGAGAAGGTCCGCCGAACGGGAGAGCTCGCCCTGACCGAAGCCTCTGGCCTGCAGAGTCAATCGTTCGAGGCGGTCCGGAGGGACCTCCGGCAGGAAGGCATGGGCCGCCTCTGGTGCGGCGTTGATGACGATGAGGTCGCGCATCCGCTCGAGCAGATCCTCAACGAAGCGGCGCGGGTCCTGCCCGGACTCGATGACGCGTTCGACGGCACGATAGACCCCACCGCCGTCACCGGCCGAGAAAGCATCGACGATGTCGCTGAGCAGGGAGTCTGGCGTGTAGCCCAACAGGGCGATGGCTCCGGCGTAGTCCACACCGTCGGGCCCCGAACCGGCGATGAGTTGGTCGAGGACTGACAGGGTGTCGCGGACCGAGCCGCCGCCGGCGCGCACGACGAGCGGCAGCACTCCCTTGGCGACCTGCACGCCTTCGCGGCTGCACAGATCGTCCATATAGTTGCCCAGAGCCTCGGGCGGGACCAGCCTGAACGGGTAATGATGAGTCCGCGAACGAATCGTGCCGATGACCTTCTCGGGTTCGGTCGTCGCAAAGATGAACTTGATGTGAGGCGGCGGTTCCTCGACGATCTTGAGCAGGGCGTTGAATCCCTGCGAGGTCACCATATGAGCCTCATCGAGGATGAAGACCTTGTAGCGATCACGTGCCGGGGCATAGATCGCGCGCTCACGCAGGTCACGGGCATCGTCGACGCCGTTGTGGCTGGCCGCGTCGATCTCCACGACGTCGAGGGAACCCGGGCCCCCATTGGCCAGGTCCTGGCAACTGGGGCACTCACCGCAGGGCACGGGAGTCGGACCCTGCACACAGTTGAGGCACCTCGCCAGGATCCGTGCCGAGGTGGTCTTGCCGCAGCCCCGAGGGCCGGAGAACAGATAGGCATGGTTGATGCGGCCGCGTTCGATCGCGGCCTTGAGCGGATCGGTCACATGCTCTTGACCGATGACCTCATCGAAGGTCTCTGGGCGGTATCTTCTGTACAGTGCTGTGGACACATCCATAGCCTAATGCCAACGGCTGACACGACACACGCGCCCGCTCCTCGTCACCCGCGTGAGCCGCAGGCCGTCGCGGTCCCTCGTGAGCCACAGTCCGATGCGGCCCCTCGTGAGCCACAGTCCGTTGTGACCTGCAGTGTGAATCGGGCACGATAGAGACCATGAGCCACTCCACCCCCGATTCCCCCGGCAACGACCCCGCAGAGAACGACCCTGCGACGACCTTCCGCATCGGACATAAAGAACGCGATGAAGCAATCGAAGTCCTGCGCGAGGCCGTCGGCGACGGACGAATCACGGTCGAGGAGCTCGACGAGCGAATGGAGCAAGTCCAGGCTGCCCGCTTCCCGATCGACCTCGATGGGGTCCTCTCCGACCTCACCGTCAATCTGCCCTCCGATCGGTTCCGGCCCGGGGCCGCGCTCACAGGCTCGAATCCGGCGGGTCAGGACCTCGCAGGGAGTGAGCCGCTCGTCATCAAGGCCGGGTGGGAAACCGAGGTCCGCCGTGCCAAATGGCAGGTTCCTCCCTACATTCGCTGCGAACCGTCGATGTCGAACATCGAACTGAACTTCCTCGAGGTCGACACCGATCTCGGGGTCATCGATGTCGAAGTCGTCGCGGGCATGGGGTCTGTGGTCGTCGTCGTCCCTGCTGACTGGGCCGTCAACACCGACCGCCTGTCCAAATCCTGGGGTTCGGTGAAGTCGGTGGTCAACGCCGTCCCCGAGGGCCGCAAGCCGACCATCCGAGTCAGCGGCTCGATCGGCATGGGTTCCTTCCGTGCGCGATTCGCGAACTTCCTCGACCGGCGTCGAATGGCGAAATGATGGAACCTGGTCTCGGCGCCGTCATCTTCCTCACCCTGACCATCGTCGTGGTCTTCAGTGCAGGGGCTTTCCTCGTCTACCGGGTGATGAATCGCCCGGGTGCGCACATCGGCTCCCGCCTGCCCAAAACCGATCCCACCGCCGAGGCGGGGCCTGAGGATGACCCCGATCCGACGTCCGGACCGCGGCAGGACGAGTAGACACCGCCAGGACGAAGACACCGCCGGCATCCTTGAAATCCATGTCGGCCCATGGTCGACTCGTGTCATGGTCGATGTCCAGATCACACGGATCGAGCCCGACGATGTCGCTGGGCTTTCGCGGTGGCACGCACTCATGCGTGAGGCCTATACCGCCGACCGCACCGCCGCCTGGTGGCAGAGTCTCGAGTCCACCCTGACTCAGTTCGCCCATCCGCGATCCGACAAGCAGGACATCGCACTTCTGGCCCACCTCGGCGAGGAATGCATCGGCGGCGCCGAAATCAACATCGTCACCGATGCTCCGGCCGATGTCGAGGTGGGGGTTCTGCCGACCCACCGACGCCGAGGACACGGGACGTCGATCGCCGGAGTCGTCGAGGATCTGCTGCGGGGGCAGACCGAGATCGTGCAGACCGAGACCTACTGCCGGGAAGGCGTCGCCTTCGCCGAAGCCCAGGGTCTGAGCATCGGCAACCAGGAGGATCGTCTCCTGCTCGACCTGCCGACCTATCTGCGTGACGATGCGAACCGCTACAAGAGTCCCGACGCGAAGTCGAGGCTGAGCACAGCTCCCGACCCGGCCATGTCGATCACCTCGTGGATCGGCGGCTGCCCGGACGAGGCTGTCGAGGATTGGGCACGGCTGCGCCGGCAGATGGATGAGGACGTCCCCGTCGGCGACCTCACCCGAACTCTCAAGCATGTCGGTGCGAGCGCCATCCGCACCCATGAGGAGCGGATGGCGGATCAGGGCTGGATCCTCGTCAGTTCGATCGCCCACGTCAACGATGTCCCCGCCGGCTACACGGAGATCATGGTCTCCGGCCACGAACCCGACATCATCATCCAGGAGGACACCCTGGTTGAACGCGCATATCGCGGCCGCGGCATCGGGCGCGGACTCAAAGTTGCGAACATGCGCCAGCTCCACGGAATCCCGGACGCCGCCCAAGCCTCGTGGATCCAGACCTACACGGCCAAGAACAACGGTCCCATGTACGCACTCAACCAGGATCTCGGCTACTTCACCGCAGACACGATGACCGCACTCGAAGGACGTTTCGACTACAGTTGACGGTGACAGTTCCGGCTACCGAAGTGAAGCAGGCACCCGTGTCCAACATCCTAATCATCGCCCTGGTGTTCATCGTCGTCGTGCTCATCACGGTGATCATCGTCCGCAGGCGCGCGGCAAAAGCCCGCGAAGCTCAAGAGCACCAGGCTCCCGCCCAACCGCGGGACCCCTTCGCCCCGGAGCGAAACACCGGCGGAGACCCAGAGGCGATCAAGGCCGGGGACCTGCTCGAATTCGGCAATGAGAAATTCTTCGTCCGCGGCACCCTGCGCATCTCCGAGGGCGGCTACGACTGGGCCGAGCACTTCTTCCAGGCCGACCAGTCCGCCACCCGCCTGTGGCTGACCGTCGAAAAGGACCCCGACCTACAGGTCTCGCGCTGGAGTGACCGTCCCGAACTCGACATCGAACCAAAGTCCAAGACCATCACCATCGAGGGCACCGAGTACAAACTCGTCGAACACGGCACCGCCTCCTACCGCGCCGAGGGCACCACCGGTCTGAACGAGAAGGGCGGCGTCGACTACGTCGACTACGAGTCCGATGACGGCAAGTTGCTGGCCTTCGAACGCTTCGACCACGGCCGTTGGGAAGTGAGCACCGGCGAATCGATTCCAGTCGGTTCCTTCACCATCTATTCGGGCAGCTGATGACACTCACTCCCCCATTGACGCAGCCGGTGACAGCCGACGTGGTGTATACCGATACGTCTGCCCAGGAGCTGAGCTTCAGCCTCGACCACGGCCGCATCACCCCTCTGGCCTCGACGATCGTAGATCTGCCGGCACCGAACGGACAGGCTCGTACGTGTCTCGAACTCCACGTCATCGGCTCCTCCCACCAGGTGATCCTGAGCGAGAACGACACTGATGCGTTCATCGAAACCTTCGCCTGCCTCGGCGCGGATGAGCGTCCCGGTTGGGGCACGACCCGCACCACCGACGGAACCTGGCCAAGTTTCACCCGACATCGGTTCCGGTGTGAGCTGACAGACGTCGCGGGCAGCTTCACCGATGCCGCCGCCGAGGTGGTGCGAGCCTCCAGTGCTCATGATCATCATCTCGTCGTCGACTTCCCCGGCGAGCCGGGCGCGCTCACGGCACTGGCGCTGACCCGGAGCGATCCGGAACAGGTCTCCTGGCAGACCTGGCACTGCTATCCGCAGCACCGACAGATCGTGCACAGCCACAGTGAGCTGAGGAGGACTTCATGAGCCACGACCCCAACGTCTCCATGGGCGGAGGCTCCTTCAACTTCGATGCCGAGAACGGGAGAGGCGCCGGCGGAGGGCGCGGCCCCGGTGGCGGAGGGCGCGGTCCCGGTGGCGGCAATGACCCCTCGAACAATGGTCAGGGCTCCCAGAAGAGGGGCTGCGGCTGCGGCACCATCATCGCGCTGGTCGTCATCGTCTTGCTCCTCGGCGGCATCATGAATGGCTGCACGGACGATTCGGACGGCTCCGGCGGCGGGGGCGGCGGGTTCTTCTTCCTGCCCTTCTTCGGCGGCAGCTCCAGCAGCTCGGGCACGAACTACGGCGATGGCTCGGGATTCCGCGGCGGCGGACCCGGCACCGGCAAGTGACAGCACCCACGACACCAACAGCACTCTGAAAGGCAATCATGTTCGCAGACCTCATCCTCGAGATTGGGATCGTCCTCTCCTACGCTGTGAGCGGCCTCGCGCTCATGCTCATCGGCTACTTCGTCGTCGACCTCCTCACCCCCGGAAAGCTCCACGTCATCCTGTGGCAGGAGAAGTCGAAGAATGCCGCGATCCTCGTAGCCTCCGACCTCCTGGGTGTGGCGATCATCGTCATCGCCGCGATTCGGGCCAGCGCGGATGACTTCGTCTTCGGGATCATCTCCACACTCGTCTTCGGCATCGTCGGCATCATCCTCATGGCGCTGAGCTTCCTGCTCATCGACGCCTTCACACCCGGCAAGCTCGGCGACATGATCACACCCGATTCGTTCCACCCCGAAGTCTGGGTCAATGCCTCCGCTCACGTGGGCATCGCGGGCATCATGGCCGCAGCACTCCTTTGAGCCAACAGACCGACCCTGGTGACGCCCGTCCCCGGCCGATCACACTGCCGCTGAAGCCGGGGCCCGCACGGTTCTTCGTGCTCCTGGCCGTCTTCATCTGTGCCAGCTGCGGCATGGTCTACGAGCTCGCGCTCGTTGCGCTCGGCTCCTACCTCCTCGGCGACACGATCGTCCAGGCCTCCATCGTGCTCTCGGTGATGGTCTTCGCAATGGGCGTCGGTTCACTAGCCACGAAGCGCCTGACAAAGTTCGCCGCCGTCGCCTTCGCCCTCATCGAGGCCGCACTGGGCATCATCGGCGGGCTCTCGGTCATCCTGCTCTACCTGGCCTTCGCCTTCGCCGATGTCTACACGATCGCGATGGTCGTCCTCGCCTTCGTCATCGGGGTCCTCATCGGCGCGGAGATCCCTCTGCTCATGGAGCTCGTCCAGCGCATCCGCGCGCAGAAGGCCTCGAGCGCCGTCGCCGATCTCTTCGCCGCAGACTATGTCGGAGGGCTGGTCGGCGGTCTCGCCTTCCCCTTCATCCTGCTCCCCGTCTTCGGCCTGCCCCGCGGTGCCCTGGCAGTGGGCATCACGAACACCGTCGTGGGCATCCTCATCGTCCTCTGGCTCTTCCGCGCCGAGATCGGGACCCGGGCAAAGGTCATCCTGGCAGGACTGTTGGTCGTCATCGTCGGCGGCCTCACCGTGGTCTGGGTCTACACCGACGACATCGAGATGACCACCCGCCAGCGCCTCTACCGGGACCCGATCGTCTATTCTCAGCGCACGGACTATCAGGAGATCGTGCTCACCGAGTCACAGAAGACCGGGGACACGAGGCTCTACCTCAACGGGGACCTGCAGTTCGCCTCGGCGGACGAATACCGCTATCACGAGTCCCTCGTGCACCCGCTCATGAATGGACCGAAGAAGAACGTCCTCGTCCTCGGCGGCGGGGACGGTCTGGCGGTGCGTGAGATCCTCAAGTACCCCGACGTCGAATCGATCACGCTCGTCGACCTCGACCCGCGTGTCCTCGAGCTCGCGAAGAACTCTGAGCACTTCACTGACTTCAACGACGATGCGCTCGACGATCCTCGAGTCACGACTATCGCAGCCGATGCGTTCACCTGGCTGCGGGAGGCGAAGCACACCGCCTATGACGCCGTCATCGCCGACCTGCCCGACCCTGACGATGTGGCCACCTCGAAGCTCTACAGCATCGAGTTCTACGGCCTGATCAAGCAGGTGATGTCTCCCGAGGCCCGCCTCGTCGTTCAGGCCGGTTCCCCGTACTTCGCCCCGGAGGCATACTGGGGCATCGGGGAGGCCGTCGCCGAGGCCGGTCTGTCCACCACGCCCTATCACGTCGATGTCCCCAGCTTCGGTGACTGGGGCTACTTCCTCGCCGATGCCTCCGGACACGGCGGGGCCAGCGGACAGGGTCCGGACGTGACGATCCCTCGGGATGCTCCCGAGGGATTGAAATTCGCCACCGCCGAGGTGCTCGCCGCCTCCACGACTTTTCCTCCCGACCGTGATCGGGCCTCCGTGGGTGACGTCGAGGCCTCTACTCTGCTTCACCCCCGTGTGCTCAATCAGGAGCGCGGAGCCTGGGTCGGCTACTGAGTTCCTCAGCTCTTCTGACCCTCAGGCTCCGAGGAGTCCGGCGAGTCCGGCGAAGCCGGCAATCGACAGGCCGAGCAGGCCGCCGAGTGCCGCCAGCGAGATGAAGACGATGCCGAGGATGAAGCCCCACTTGCCCATCTCATTGTCGGCGAAGCCGGCACCCCGTGAGTTCTTGCGCGCCATGTGGCCGGTGATGATGCCGACGATGGGCCCGATGACGTTGAAGCCGAGGAACGTCGAGAGAGTCGCGACCAGGGAGATGATTCCCAGGACCTTGCCCGGATCCTCCTCGGCCCGCGCACGGTATGACTGCGGCGGCTGGGCTCCGGTGCTGTAACTCTGGTTCGGGTCGTAGTAGCCGGTGTTCGCGGTGTAGCCGTTGTTCGATGTGTATTCGGTGTTGGGTGTGTAGTTCGGGTCCATGATTCTGCCTCTGCTCGTCTCTGTGCTGTTGGTACCAGCCTAGGAACTCTGCGCGGCGGAGTGAATGATATAAACCGTTGCGCTCCTCGGGGGTTTTCCCCCGTTTCGCCTGTTGGAGCAGTCGTTTCACTTCACGTCGACGAGGGCACGCCGCTCGCGACCCATGAGGTAGAGCAGGATCTCCACGGGTTCACCGGTGACGGTGACTGTGCTGCCACTGCCTTGTCCACCCGCGCCGCGTTGTCCGAAACCGGGGCTGTTGATCTCCACACGTCCCTCGACCTTGGCCGCGAAGGGCAGGAGCGCGGTTCGGCACGCTGCCCACACCGCACGATTCTCGGCCTGGGAGAGGCGGCGTGGGATCCACTCGATCTCCGCGCGTCGGATGTCCTCATGGTGGACGAGATATTCGGCGGTGTTCATCACGGATTCGACACCGGGCCACCCACCCGGGGTCCACCTCGGCGGGGATGCCACCAGACCCAGCAGACGCGAATACGGCATCGAGGCATACGCCTGCTCCTGGTCCTCGCGCTTGCCCTCGAACTTCGGCACGAAGATGCCGAGGGCGGCAACCGGGTGACGTTCTCGGATGACGAGGTGCGTGGCCAGGTCACGTGTCGTCCAGCCTTCACACAGAGTCGGGGCATCTTCACCGGCTCTGCGTGCTGCATCGACGAGGCGGAGGCGTTCGGTTCGTGCAAGATTGGTCATGCCTGAAGCTTGTCATCATCGCCTTGGATTCCTCTGAGTGCCCAGTCCTGCACGAAATCGGCAACGCGGGAGATCGAGCGGTAGTCGGCGAGCTCATCGCCCCTGGTGGGACCGTCGGTGACGATGACGACCGGCTTCGACTCCTTCGCGGCCGCCCGGACGAATCGCAGCCCGGAAAGCACCGCGAGTGAGGATCCGAGCACGACGATTCCGCTCGCCTCATCGCAGATGCGATTCGCGTCCTGCAGCCGTGCCGGCGGCACGGAGTCACCGAAGTACACGACGTCTGGCTTGAGCAATCCGCCGCAGCGGGGGCAATCGGTCACGACGAAGTCCGCCGTCTCCTCCAGATCCACGTCACCGTCGGGCGCCGTCTCGACATCGATCGGGTCGATTCCCACGAGTTTCGCGAAGTCGGGGTTGAGCTCACTGAGTCTGGTCTGGACCCAGTCGCGGTCGAACATGTGCCCCTGGTCAAGGCAGATGACGCGATCAAGGCTGCCGTGCAGGTCGATGACCGGGCTGTCGCTGCCCATCTGCCTCGCCGCGGCCTGGTGGAGTCCGTCGACGTTCTGCGTGACGATTCCGGCAACGGGCAGCGCCGCGAGTCCCAGATGGCCCGCGTTCGGACGCGCTGAGCGCATGCGCGGCCAGCCCACCCAGGAGCGCGCCCAGTAGCGGGCCCGCTGATCGGGGTGGGACAGGAAGGTCTGGATCGTCATCGGCTGCCGTGGCACTGCGTCGGGCCCCCGATAGTCGGGAACTCCCGAGTCCGTGCTCATCCCGGCCCCGGTCAGCACCGCCCACCCGGAGGTGTCAACTCCCACGGTCCCGTCAGCGCCGGTGAGCACGTCGATGATCTCCTCATCACTGTGGCTGGCCGCGGGCCGCGTCCGGCCTCGAAGCGGATCAAAGATGACTGCCACGAATCCTCCCTCGTCGAACTGCTGCAGGGTTAGTCTGGTCCCATGGTCAGCATATTGCTCGTTCATCATTCTCCTTCACAGGCAACGACTGAAATCGCCGAGGCGGCGCTGTCCGGGCTGCGCATGCCGGAGCTGGGCGCCGTCGACGTGACGGTCCGTCCCGCGCTGGAGGCGACGTCCGCGGACGTGCTCGCCGCCGATGGATTCGTTCTCGGCACGACCGCGAACTTCGGCTACATCTCCGGTGCCCTCAAGCACTTCTTCGACACCACATACGACGAGGTCAGGGAGCCGACCGCCGGCCGCCCGTTCTCCTATTGGATTCACGGAGGCTATGACACCACCGGGGCGGAGACCGCGATGAAGCAGATCACCACGGGCCTCGGCTGGAAGCTCGCCTTCGACCCTCTCATCGTCACCGGTGAGGTCACCGAGGACCACCTCGCCAGTGCGACCGAACTCGCGGCCACCGTGGCGGCTGCGGCCATGTGAGCGCCGGGCACCACCGGCAGTCTCCGAGGTGCGCACGACGCTCATTGAGATGAACTTCGCGAAAGTACTTTCCAACATGGAAAGTACTTGCTAGTCTGTAATCACTTCCACTCGGAGGACACCGCATCTCGGTGAAGACAGCAACGAAGGAGTTGTCATGAGCACGCCCACTCCGCAGCAGGCAGAGGACCTTCTTTCGCAGGTCGAGTCACACCAGACTCGGGCCCGATCCGGCGATGCCTGGCCGCTGGTCACGATGCTCTTCGTCTACAGCGCAGCCGTCTCCGTGGGAATCCTCGCCGTGGGGATCATCGAGGACAATACGACTCAGCTGATCCTCCTCGGCGCAGGAGGCGCCTGGTTGGTGCCGGCCATCATCGTCTATGTCGTCAAAGCTCTGAGCTGGAGTCGTCGTTCGACCGTCCTCCTCTGCACCTGGCTGCCGCTGATCTTCGTCGCCTTCTTCATAGCGATCATCGTCGACTCGTTCACCCCCACTTCCTGGGTGCCGTTCGCTGCCGCCGGCTTCCTCTGGGTCCTCTCCCCCATCATGGCCCTCTTCGGTCTGCGCCGCTGAGAAGGGACGAGGCACCAGAATGAAGAACGAATCACACGAGACGATCCCCAACCTCGGCGGCTCCCTGGCTCGGATCGAATCAGATCTGGGCAATCCCACGCGACTCGGAATCGTGGCGAGCCTGAAGAATCGGGACAGGGCCGAATTCAAACTCCTGCGCGATTCTCTCGGAGTCTCAGACTCCGTGCTCTCCCGACATATCTCCGCTCTCGAGAAGGCAGGCATGATCGAGGTCAGCAAGGGCTACGTCGGCAAGCGGCCCCGCACCTGGGTGTCCATCACCTCAGGAGGCCGCGATCGTCTCGACGCTCACGTCCAAGCCCTGCGGGAACTCGCCGGTGGTGGATCTGACCAGCAGTGACCTTCCGGACTTTCCCCGATAGCATGAGGAAAACCGATGCAAGGAGGCGTCCATGGCCAGCAGCAGCACAACCTCGGCGAACAGCGGGCTCGAGTTCCGCGAACTGCACGAAGTATCGGAACTCATCAGGTCCGGGCGACTGAGCTCCAGAGACGCCACGCAGGCCATGTTCGATCGGATCGCCGAGCTCGACTCCCACCTTCTGTCCTTCGTCACCCTGATGCGGGAATCGGCACTGGCCGAGGCCGATGCCCTCGATGCGCGTCTGGCTCGCGGGGACTGGCTGGGACCGCTGCACGGCGTGCCGCTGGCGATCAAGGACCTGGCCTACACCCACGACGCGCCGACGGGCGCGGGCACCACGATCCACGCCGACTTCCAACCCGACTACGATGCCACCGTCGTCGCTCGCCTGCGGGCGGCCGGGGCGGTGATCCTCGGGAAGCTGCGTCTGACAGAGGGCGCCTTCACCGGGCATCATCCCGATCTGCCGACCCCGGTCAACCCCTGGGAGCCGAACACCTGGTCCGGGGTCTCCTCGAGCGGCTCGGGCGTCGCCACCGCCGCGGGCCTCTGCTACGGATCGCTGGGCTCGGACACGGGCGGATCGATCCGGCTGCCCTCCTCGGCGAATGGCGTCACCGGACTCAAACCCACCTGGGGCCGGGTCTCGCGCAACGGCATCTTTCCGCTCGCGCCGAGCCTCGACCACATCGGGCCGATGACGCGCAGCGCACGCGACGCCGCCATCATCCTCGAGGCCATTGCCGGCCATGACCCCAACGATCCGACCACGGCGCTCGAACCCGTCCCCAGCTACAGCCAGCAGCTCAGGCTCGAGCGCACACCGGTCGTCGGCTTCGACCGCGACCTGGCCGCCGAACATTTCGATGACGACACCAATGAGATGCTCGAATCCACCATTGAGGTGCTCGTCGACCTCGGCTGGCGCGTCCTCGACGTACGCACCCCCGGGTTTCCCGAGGCGGCGCAGGAATGGACTGCCCTGTGCGGGATCGAAACCGCCGGCGTTCACACGGAGAACTATCCGTCGAGGTCGGCCGAGTACGGACCCGACCTCGCTGGCCTCATCGAGGTGGGACGCGGACTGTCGGCCGTCGACTACCACGAGCTGCTCGAATCCAGGCGGGCATTCACCGGTCGCATGCGCGCACTCATGGCCGACATCGATCTGCTGCTGCTCCCGGGCATCGGAGCCGCCTCACCGACGATCACGCAGATGGAGAACCTCGGCTCGGACGCCGAGTTGTTTGCCGCGGTGACGGTCCCCACGGCGCCGATCGACAACTGCGGCATGCCCTCGATCACTCTGCCTGCGGGATTCTCCGATCGCGGCACCCCGCTGGCCGCTCAGTTCGTCGCCGGAGACTTCCAGGAGGGCTTGCTGCTGGCCGCAGGGCATACGTTCCAGCAGGCCACCGATTTCCACCGGCAGCACCCTCACATCGTGGCGGTCTAGGTCGGACTCATCCCGCTTGCTTGCGGTCCACGATCTCCGTGATCCAGGTCGGAGCGAAGGGCGAGGTGCAGTTCGGCGAGGTCGGATAGTCCTCGAGGACGCCGAGGCGGTTGCCGATGTCGATGGCACGTGGCCGCAGCTCTTCGTTCTCGATGCCGATATACGACAGGGTTTCGTTCATCGCCCACTGCAGGCTCTCTTCGGCGCCGAGCATCTGCGCTTCGATGATGTCGAGGAGACCTGGCTGGTCGAGGCCCTCGGGCGACTTGTTTACGCGTTCGCTGGTCAGCGCCCACCCGGCGGAGGCGATGACTGGGTCGGGGTCGTCCATCCAGGTCAGGCGCAGTGCCTCGGCATGCTTCGACTTCTTGACGATGTAGGTGACCAACCAGGCGTGGACCTTGGGTACGCGGGCCTCTCTCAACATGGCATCGAGCTGTGACGCATCGTAGCTGCGGGGACGCATGATGAGGATCGCGACGAGGCGGGCGGCGGTATCGCCGGTGTTCCACAACTCGAGTGCGAGCTCGTCGTTCCTCTTCAGTTCCTTGGTCACGGACCGCAGCTTCGTCAGATTCACCCCGTGATCGTCCCCGTGCCTCTCATTGATCGCACGAGCCTTGGGATCGTCCATCGCCGCCAATGTCTCCATGACGCTGTCCACGTTCGCTTCAACCATGGACTCAGATTACCGCGTGTGCAGTGGTCAGTGCTCGGAGTTCAGCCTGGCCGCCTGACGCACGAGGTGGTCACGTTCGGCCAGGTTGCTCGCCTTGGCCGCGGCCTTGGCGTAGAGCTTCGCCGCCACATCGTCGTCTCCTGCCCGTTCTCGCAGGTGCGCTTCGACCGCGAAGTACCGGGGCAGGGAGTCATCGAGCCTGCGCAGTTCGGCCAGTCCGGCCGCCGGCCCGTCGGCTTCCCCGATCGCGACGGCACGGTTGAGGGACGCGATCGGGCTGTCGTGCAGCCTGAGCAGTTCGTCATACCATTCGACGATCTGGGGCCAGTCGGTGTCCTCGACTCGCTGTGCATCGGCGTGCAGAGCAGCAATGGCCGCCTGGACCTGGAATTCGTCGAGTTCCTCGCGGGCGAGCGCGGTCTGCAGAATGCCGATGCCCTCGGCGATCAGGTGAGAGTCCCACCGGGACCGGTCCTGCTCGCCCAGGGTGATCAGTCCACCATCGGCGCTGAATCGGGCTTCGCGGCGGGCATGGTGGATGAGCATGAGCGCCAGCAGACCGGAGACCTCGGGATGGTCGATCGATGCTGCGAGTACCCGAGTGAGGCGGATGGCCTCTGCCGCGAGGTCGACATCTCCCGAGTAGCCCTCGTTGAAGACGAGATAGAGGACCGTGAGGACGGCGGAGATGTTTCCCGGCCGGTTGAGCCGGCGCCCGGCCAGCGTGCGCTTGGCCCGGGAGATGCGCTGAGCCATCGTCGCCTCGGGCACCAGGTAGGCCTCGGCGATCTGACGGGTCGTCAGCCCGCCGACGGCCCGCAGGGTCAGCGCCACCGCCGAGGCTGGGCTGAGGTCAGGATGGGCGCACAGGAAGTAAAGGTCGACCGTGTCATCCGCCGAGGTGGTCGCTGCGTCGGTGGTCAATGCGAAGGAATGCTCCTCCCGCGCTGACCGAGAGGACTCCGCCCGGACTCGGTCGAGGAACTTGCGCCAGGCGACTGTGATCAGCCAGCCCTGCATATCGCGGGGTTCGTTGACCGGCCACGTGCGAAACGCCTCGATCAGGGCATCCTGGACGGCATCCTCGGCGGTGGAGAAGTCTGCTCCCCTCCGCTCGAGGATGCCGATCACGATGGGAACGGCGTTGCGCAGCTCATCGTCGTTCATGGTCACTCGTTCAGTCCGTCGTGTTCGGTGTGACTCCCATGAAGGGACGAAGTTCGAGCCATTCGCGGATCGGTTCGCCTCCGGCGCCCGGTGCCGCCGAGAGTTCGCCCGCCAGTTCGAGTGCACGGTCATAGGACTCGACGTCGATGATCATTCCTCCGGCGATGAGGTCCTTGGTCTCCGCGAATGGACCATCGGTGACCGGCGGCTTTCCCTCTCCGTCGTACCGGACGAACGTGCCCTCTGGGGACAGTGCCTCCGAGCCGATGTATTCGCCCGTCTCCTTCAGCCTGTCGACGAAAGCGTTCATGTAGTTCATGTGCGCGTCGACTTCGTCCGGCGTCCACTCCTCCATCGGGGTGTACTGCATGTACTCGGGGGCCATTGTGTAGTGCTTGAGCATCAGGTACTTGGCCATGATTGTCTCCTCTGATCAATTGCTCGTCGCGAACTTCGCTGACATCCCTGGGACGAAGCCACATGCGCATTCTCGACATCGGCGGCGAGATATCTTTCGATTCTTCCACGAATGGGCGGCAGATATGCGATGTAACCGACCTGGAACACGAGTCCCCGAATGCGAACACAGGAGGGCCCACCTCGGCGAATTCCGTTGACAGAGTTGTCGTATACACACCACCTCACGTCATCAGGAGTCCACCATGAAGACCACGAAGATCATTCGGTCCATCACCGTCGCCGGCGCCTTCGCCACAGCCCTGTCTCTTTCGGCCTGCGATATGAACATCTCCTTCGGTCCTCCCGATCAGGATCAGACCCAAGCGCAGCAGGGAGAGGACGGTTCGGCCGATCCTGATGATTCGCGAACAGACGAGACGCGAACCGAGCAGGCTCCCGATTCCTCCTCGAGTCAAGGCTCGAACGACGGCACGAGCTCTGGCTACGGCACCTCGTCCTCCGATTCTGGATCGTCGACCTCAACGGGCTCCTCGTCCTCGGGAACGTCCACCTCGGCGGGACAGGGATCATCGAGTTCAAGCGGTGAGAACACCGGCGCCGGCGAACCCGGGTTCGAAATCGACGAACACGGCAATGGTGAGATTCCCGCCGCCATGCTCGAGGAGGACATCCGGGATGCGTACTCGAAGCAGGGGACGACGGTCGACGAGGTCGAATGCCTCAACGACCTGATGATCATTTCGGAGCAGGGCTCCGCCTCGTGCAATGTCACCGCATACGGCGAGAAGCGCTACGGCACGGTCAAGGTTACATCGGTCACGGGCGCGAACGTCCGCTACAAACTCGACTTTCCGAGCTTCAGCTGAGCGACCGCGCCGACTCGACACCGGGTCGATACCGGGGAACATCTCGCGTCCGCCCAGCGTTATGGCAGGTAAACCCCTTCACCCGTCGTGCATCTGCCAAAGAGATCAGCGAGGAGCATTCCCATGACGCGCAGAGTCCAGTACACACAGAACGGCGATATCGACCAGCTTCATATCGCCGAGGCGGAATCCCCTGCCGTTGGCCCCGGTCAGGTCCGCATCGCAGTCCGCTATGCCGGACTCAACCCGGTCGATCTCGCCGTCGTCGGCGGTGCCTTCGGGGAAGCCACCGGCCCCAAAGGCAACGGTGCCGACTTCTCGGGCGTCGTCGACAGCGTCGGTGACGGTGTCACAGACTTCTCCCCCGGAGACCTGGTCTTCGGGGGACGGCCGCATCGCACGCAGACGACGCACCTGCTCATCCGGGACCCGGACGAACGCCTCGACACGATTCCTCCAGGC
Source organism: Brevibacterium picturae (assembly GCF_900105045.1). Lineage (GTDB taxonomy): Bacteria > Actinomycetota > Actinomycetes > Actinomycetales > Brevibacteriaceae > Brevibacterium > Brevibacterium picturae. The sequence goes on from NZ_LT629739.1 coordinate 875,389, forward strand.
CTCAGCACCGAGGTCGCCGGAGGCCTGTACATCACAGGGCGCACCGCGGTCGCCGGCATTCGCGCCCTGTCCATCACCGAAGGTGAAACCGTCCTCGTCACCGGAGCCTCTGGCGGAGTCGGGATCATCGCCGCCCAGCTGGCAGCCAACCTCGGCGCGCGAGTCATCGGCACAGCCAGTGAGGCCAACCATGCCCTGCTGCGCAGTCTGGGCATCGAATCCATCACCTACGGAGAGGGTCTGGAAGCCCGCCTGCGCGAGGTCGCCCCAGAGGGCATCGATGCCGCGTTCACGACCCAGGGCGAAGACGAGCTCGCCCGCCTCCTGAACTTCGACATTCCGGCCGAGCGCATCAATTCGATCGGCGCGGGCCCGCAGGTCGCCGACACATACGGGGTACGCATCGACGGTGAAGCGGCAGCCGGCCGCGGTGACCTCGCCTGGCTGGCCAAAGCGATCGCCTACGGCCATGTGCATGTGCCCGTCGCACGGGTCTTTGCGCTCGACGAAGTCCAGAACGCCTACCGGTTCCTCCGAGACTCGCACCCTGCCGGCAAGGTCGTCCTCCGCCTCGACGCTGCTCCCCTCAACGAGGAGCAGCGCAGGTTCCTCGGCCACTGAGCCTCAGGAATATCGGGGCCGGGCGACGGGCGGTCAGGAATATCGGGACCGGGCTGATGCGTTCTCCGTTATGACACCGATGAACAGCACTCCGTGCTGACGAGTCGGATCCGACAACTGCTAAGGAGCAAGCATCATGGCTATTTCAGACAAGAGGGTCGCATTCCTCCTCACTCGCGGAGTCGAACAGGTCGAACTCACCAGCCCTCGCGGAGCACTCGATGAGGCCGGTGCCACGACGGTCATCGTCTCGCCATCCGAGGGAACGCTGCAGGCGATGAACGGCGACTGGGAACATGCCGACGAATTCACCGTCGACGTTCCCGTCTCGCAGGCCAAGGTCGAGGACTTCGATGCACTCGTGCTTCCAGGCGGAACGCTGAATGCGGACGCGCTGCGCCTCAATGAGGACGCGGTCGCACTCGTGAAGGCGTTCTTCGCCGCCGAGAAGCCGGTGGCCGCGATCTGCCACGCACCGTGGATCCTCGCCGAGTCTGGTGTGGCCAAGGGCCGAAAACTGACCTCGTTCGTCTCAACGAAGACGGACCTCGTCAATGCAGGGGCGTCGTGGGAGGATTCCGAGGTCGTCGTCGACGGCAATCTCATCACCTCACGCAACCCGGGAGACCTCAAGGCGTTCAACTCGGCCATCGCGAACGCGCTGGGCTGATGCGCCACTGAGAGTCCTGGCGTCCACCCAGCCATCGGGCGCCATCGGGACGAATGAAGCCGACGTCAAGCAGGTGGCGGTCACGAGGTCTCCAACGAGGTCTCGTGGCCGGACCGTGACCGTGTCTGCGCTCGTCAAGTTTTTGAGACAGTTTGTTGATTGTTTCTCTTACGCGGCCAGGTCGGCCGTGTCGGAATCGCGGTGCTCGCCCAGAGCCTGTACCGGAGTGAGGTGCCCAGCCCTGGCATTCGGGCGCGCCCGGTTGTACCAAGACTCGATGTAATCCATCACCGCAGTCCTGGCCGCCAGCCTCGTAGCGAAGCTGTGATGGTGATAGAACTCCGTCTTCAGATGCGAGAAGAAATTTTCCGCGACCGAGTTGTCCCAACACACCCCAACCGCACCCATCGACTGGGTGACATTATTAGCCGCACACCACTGCTGGAACTGGACAGACGTATACTGGGCGGATTCAATCGGTGGTTGCAACACCTTGAGAGAAAGGACGACTATGGGACGATCAGCAGGGTGGCTGAAGGGGCTGACAGGCAGGAACCCGATGATCATCCCGGTGCACAAATCGATGACCGTGGCCAGATACAACCAGCCCTCACCGGTCTTCAAATAGGTGATGTCGCCGCAGAGTCGGGTCCCGGGCACCGATGCAGAGAAGTCTCGATTGCCGTCGGCATCGAGCATGTGATTGACGATATGAGCAGTCCTGGCCTGCGGGTCCTGCACCGTCGTTGTCTTCCACGCGCGGACCCTGACCGCGCGCAGCCGGGTTTCACGCATGATCGCCCCGACCGTGGATTCCGACACGGCGATGCCGTCGGCACGCAGCATCCGTGTGAGCTGGTCGCGACCGGCCCGACCAGCACACTCGTCGTACTTCGTTGTGATTGCCTCAACGAGCATCGCGTGACGGCGCGCCCGCGGTGATGGCCCCGATGGCATCCGCCACCGGTAGAACGAGGCCCTCGAGACCTTGAGGACCCGACACATCATGGCAATGGAATAGGTGGCCTTCTTCGCTTCGATGAACTCGTAGACGTCGTCTACTGTTGCTTCGCGGCAAAGAAGGCGCTGACTTTTCCCAAAAACTCGATCTCGTGCTTGAGCTTCGCGTTCTCGGCCACGACCCTCTGATGCTCAGCCACGGACACCGTCTCCTGCTGCCCGGTATCGAACTTCTCTGGGTTGTCTTCTCGGTACTTCTTGATCCAGTTGCCCAGAGTCCCGGCCTTCACGCCGACGTTCGACGCGACGTGAGTGATCGGCAGATCAGAGGCGAGGAAGAGCTCGACGGCCTCGTCCTTGAACTTCTGGGTGTACTTCTTCCTGGTGGTGGCCATGTTTGTGAGTGCTCCTTAAAACCTGTCTCACAAAACCATACGGCCGCAAGTCCGAATCAGCAGTGGTGGTACACACACATCCGAACCCGCAGAGCATGGAAACTCCTCGCCAATCTCATCCGCGATGACGAACTCTTCACCTGGCTGAAACTCGCCGAAGACGGTGTGATCATCTCCCGCACGACGAACCCGCTGGAAGGTGGGCCGAACAAGGCGATCAAGGACTTCCTTCGGGCTCACAGAGGCCTGAGCGCGCCCCACGCCGTCACGGCGATCACGTGGTTGCTCTATCACCGCACCGAACATCCCAAAGACGCCTGGCAGTTCGTGAAGCCAGTTGATTGGGCTGAACCGAATAAACGTCGAATCCCGCCGAGGACAGATACTGGAAGGTCGGAGACGAATGCGCTTTACGGGACGTCATTCAGCGTCGAGGACGGGACTGGAATCCGGAAAGGGTGGGGCGGACGATCATGGTGAAATCCAGATCCAACACGCCGGCCCCATACACACATTCTTGCCGCTAACCCAGAACTGATGCCACTGACGAAGAAGGCTCCCACCCCGGTGATCCCGGGTGGGAGCCTTCTTCTCTCTGCGGAGGATAGGGGATTCGAACCCCTGAGGGCGTTAACCCAACCCGCGTTCCAGGCGAGCGCCATAGGCCACTAGGCGAATCCTCCGCGAGCCAGCCTATCCGAGTCGTGTCGACAATGCGAAATCAAGACGGCCGAGTGTGAACCATCACACTAAGTGCAGGTGAAAGTCCCGCCGTCTGCCCGCCTCGCCGCGTTCGTGCGGACACGGACCTGAGCGTGGGCCTGCTGGCGAAAACTCTTTCTCAGCTGTGTCGATCCGACATAAACTTGTTCGACGTAGTGCATGAGAGGGTCTTGACCGAGACCTTCCGAAATCAGTTGACAGAGGAGTCATCATGAAATTCATGCTCATCATGCGCGCAGTCGACCAGGCTGCCGTGGACGCGTTCGACAACACCGACTTCGACGAAATCATCGCCGCCATGGGCGCATACAACGAATCGATGATCAACGCCGGAGTCATGGCAGATGGCGCCGGCCTGTCCGACGCCGACGAAGGAGCAGTCGTCGACTTCAGCGACGAGGACCCCGTCGTCACAGACGGCCCCTACGGAGAACTCCGCGAGCTGTTCAACGGATTCTGGATGCTCGAGGTCTCGTCCAAAGAGGAGGCGATCGAATGGGCGAAGCGCGCCCCGTTGGGGGCCGGATCTCAGATCGAGGTCCGCCGGGTGACCGGTCCTGAGGACTTTCCCCAGGACAACGAATGGGTCCAGAAGGAACAGGATTGGATCGCCGAAGGGAAGCTGGCCGGCAGTTGATCGCCGTCTCCGCGAATGACGCTGAGACAGTTCGCCGGGCCCTCGAAGCGACGTGGCGGATCGAGGCAGCGAAGATCATCGCGACCTTGAGCCGCTACGTCGGCGGCTTCGGCCATGCCGAGGATCTCGCTCAGAAGGCAATGGCCGAAGCGCTGACCCAGTGGCCGGACTCCGGAGTCCCCGCCAATCCGGCAGCGTGGCTGACCACGGTCGCCAAACGGCGAGCCATCGACTCGTGGCGAAGACGGGAACGCTTCGACGAACGGATGGTGAAGCTCGCCGGCGAGATCGAGCGCAACGAGCACGAGAGCAGCGACACCCTGCCCTGGGATCCGGATTCGATCGACGATGATGTTCTGCGCCTGGTCTTCATCTCCTGCCATCCCGTGCTCGGTCGACGATCTCAGCTCGCTCTCACTCTGCGAGTCGCAGGTGGGCTCTCGACGCCCGAGCTTTCCTCATTCCCGTCGCGACGGTCCAGCAGCGCATCGTGCGTGCGAAGAAGACTCTGGCGGACGCGAACGTCCCTTTCGAACTACCTCCCGCGAACGAACGCCCGGAGCGGCTCAAAGCTGTGCTCGGGGTTCTGTTTCTCATGTTCTCCGAAGGGCATGTGGCGACCTCCGGCCCGGACTGGATGCGCCCCGAACTGGCGATGGAGGCACTGCGCCTGACTCGCGTGACCGCCGGGCTGCTGCCGAAGGATCCGGAGGTCCACGGCCTTGTGGCGCTCATGGCGTTCACCGCAGCCAGGTTCCCGTCCCGAATCAACGCGAACGGGGAACCGATACTGCTGGCTGATCAGGATCGGTCCGCATGGGACCGATCCCTCATCCGACTCGGCTCTCGCAGGCTGCAGACCGCCTGCTCTCTCCGCGAAGCTCGTGGCCCCTACACCCTGCAGGCCATGATCGCAGAGCGTCATACCGCAGCGAAGAGCGTTGCGACCACTGATTGGAAGCGAATCGCGCAACTGTACGGCGACCTCAACCGGGCGCTTCCCTCTCCCATCTCGGAGCTCAACCGGGCCATCGCGATCGCCGAGGCCGAGGGTCCAGCTCAGGGGCTCGCACTCGTGGACCAGCTCGCGTCGGCCGGGACACTCGCGAAGTTCCATCTCATCCCCAGTGTCCGCGGTGAGCTCCTGTCCCGTCTCGGCAGAACCCAGGAGGCACTGGCCGAATACGAGCGTGCGGTTGCGTTGGCCACGAACGACCGAGAGCGCGAGGTTCTCCGCGCCAAGGCTCGCAGGATCGAGGACGGTTAGGCCGAGGACACCGCCGACGAGGCGCAACCTATTGAACACCATTGACGAAGCGTCCGCTGAGATCATCCGAGGCTCGTTTTGTGCGCCGAGGACGCTCTCGACTAGACTGATCGACGGCTCCCCGTGCGGCGTCATCTTGTGAACTCCCCCAGGGCCGGAAGGCAGCAAGGGTAAGCGAGCTCTGGCGGGTGCACGGGGAGTCCTTCGTTTCTCAACGTTACAATTTCACAACTCCCCCTCCCCTATGTCAGTCCAGGTCAGAACCCGTATCAACGGCGAGAAATGGTCGTTTCACGACGATTTCAGTCCTTGCTTTAATACTTTCGTGATTTGGCTTCACTACCATGGTCTGCAGCTCTCATCCCTTTGCTCGAACGAGGATCCCTGTTTTGTCACCCACCAAGATTCACGGGGCGGTTGCTGCCCTATCGGCTATCGCTCTGCTCACGGCCTGCACACCCTCGGGCCCTGACCCCGATGCCACTCCAAATGATGCGAAGTCGGCCGAGGCCGCCGCCGAGCCCGTGTTCCGGGTCGGATCCGTCTCAGATGCCCAGGCGACCAAGTCGTCTGCACAGGAATCGTCATCGCGGGCCACCGACTCCACCGAATCGGCCGAGCCGACCAGCACCACAGCATCGACTCCCGAGCAGAGCGGCGAGGTCGTCGAAACCGGGACGGAGACCGAGGTCGAACCAGGTGAGCGCATCAGCCTCAGCGTCGAGAACGCGGTGCTCAGCGACATCTCGATCACCGAGTCCGACCATCCCCGTATCGATTCCGACCCAGGAGTCTTCTTCGACACCGCTGGTACCGCGCTCGAGGCAGCAGACCAGAGCAAGAAATCGGCAGATGAGACGTCTGCAGAGCCGACAGATGAGAGCACCGAAGACGCGAAGGCGGGCTCGTCGACGCCGAGCGAAAGCGCTTCGGCCGACGCCGCCGAGCCCACAGCGAAAAAGGACTCTGCCAAGGAAAAGCACGTCGTCACGGCTCCCGACGACGCTGCGGCGTGGGTCTCGGCCTACGACCTCGTCGCAGACAGCACCTACGACCTCTCGGCCACAGCCACCTCGGCGGATGGAGAGGAACACGACTTCACCTCCACTGTCACCGTCGCAGCCACCGACGCATCGCCGATGTCCGTGCGCACGGTTCTCGCCGATGACCAGACCGTGGGCGTCGGCGCTCCGATCGTGCTCAACTTCGACTCCACCGTGGCGAAGCAGTACCGTGACGACGTCGAACACCGTCTGTCCGTCAAAGTCACGGACAAGGACGGCAAAAAGCGCACGGTCGAAGGCTCCTGGGCGTGGCTGCCCGACAACCCGCAGTCGCGTCTGCATTTCCGCCCCAAGGAATTCTGGCCCGCGCACTCGAAGGTGTCCGTCGACGCTCCCCTGAAGAACGTCCCCACCACCGATGACACGGTTGGCCAGAACGATCTCACGCTCGATTTCGAGATCGGACGCAAGCAGATCGTCAAGGCCGACGCCAAGTCTCACCGCATGGTCGTCACCCGCGACGGCAAAGAGGTCATGGACTTCCCCGCCTCACTGGGTGCTGCGAAGTCTCCGTCCTACAACGGAACCCACGTGGTCATGTCGAAGGCGGCGGACTACACGATGACGTCCGAACAGTGGGACTACGAAACCGACGTGCGCTGGGCGGTGCGCATCCACAACAACGGAGAGTTCATCCATGCCGCACCCTGGTCGACCGGGGTGCAGGGATCGGCAAACGTCTCCCACGGCTGCATCAACCTGTCCACCGCGCGGGCCAAGCAGTACTACGACTCGGCGCTCTACGGCGATCCTGTCGAGATCACCGGTTCGAATGTCAGCCTGTCCACCTCGGCCAGCGACATCTCCGACTGGGTCTACGACTGGGATGAGTGGACGAAGCTGAGCGCACTCGACTGATCACATCCAGTGCGCCTACGTCTGCTGCTACTTGACGTTTTCGGCAGCCTTGTCGATCATCGGGACGTAGCGCTCCAAGGTCCACGGGACGGTGAGCGGGTTGATGATCGATGATGCGGTGACGAAGGGCTTGTCCTCGGGTGCCACGACCGCGCCGGCCTTGATCGCTGGGATGTTCGAGTACACGCTCTGTGACGTGATCTCCTTTTTGCTCTTCTCATCGGAGTAGAACGTGAAGATGAGATCGGAGTCGTCGAGTTTGTCGGCGTTCTCGAGGCCGATGAGAGCCGAGTCCGTGCCCGGCGCGTCATAGTCTTTCCTGAGTTCGTCGATGACGGGATCGGGGGTCAGGCCCAGCGCCGAGACCATCGCCACTCTCTGCTCATTCGGGTAGAAGACACCGAGAGTGCCCGGTCCGGAGTTGTAGATATAGGAGAATGTGAGTCCTTCGTATTCCGGCCGCTTCGCCTCGGAAAGTTGCGTCTTGATGTCCTCGACGAGCCCCTCGGACTCCTTCTCCTGGCCCAGTGCCTTGCCGATGGTCGTGATCTGCTCGTCCCATTCGATCGTCCACGGCTGCTCGGGGTAGGCGACTGTCGGAGCAATGGCGTCGAGCTGCTTGTACTGCTCGGCGGTGACGCCGGACCAGGGCGCGAGGATGACATCGGGTTCGAGCTCGGCGACGGCCTCGACATCGAGCTCGGTATCTCCCTGGAACTGTTCGGGCAGCTTCTCGCCCTTCTCCTTCACCGCCTCGTAGATCCACGGCATATAGCCGGTGTCATCGCTGCCCCAGGCGTATTCCTCCATGCCGACGGGAGTCTTCCCCAACGCGATGGCAGTCTCGGTCGAGCCCTGTCCGAGCGTGACAACACGCTTGGGCTCGGCCTCGATGACGGCCTTGCCCAGTGCGTGTTCGATCGTGACGGTCTGGAAGTCGCTTGAGGCTGACTTCGCAGACTCCGCCGAGTCCTGACTGCAGGCGCTCGCACTGAAGGCGAGTGTGACGATGGTGCCTATGGCCATGGCCCGGCGAGAGAGTTGAGCTGACATTCCTGCCCTTTCGACTGGTGACGGTCGTGGTCGGCTCGATTGCGAACACGACCCCGAGGTTAACATAGGACAGCCTAACTTAACCTTGCGGTGCTGGTGCAACCTGACCGGGTCTCGGTGCGGCCCGACTGGGTCTCGGTGCAGCTGCTATCCGTCTGCTCAGAGCAGAAATTCGCGCCATCGGCGGCGAATCCTCCTAGGATCGCCTCATGGAATCACTTCACGTCACGGGCGGACATGGCGATCGGGCCCCGGCGCTGCTGTGGCGCGAGATGCTCGGGCAGGTGCTGAGACTGCGCCGCACCGAGCTGGGGCTGACCCTGGCTCAGGTGTCTCGCCGTTCTGGAGTCTCGACCCAATACCTGTCCGAGGTCGAGCGCGGGCTCAAAGATCCATCATCGGAGGTCATCGAGGCGATCGCTGTTGTTCTCGGCCTCGCACTCCCCCAGGTGCTCGTCCTCGCCGCAGCCTCGACGCCGACCGCTGCGCCCGCGACGGCGCCCGCGTTCGGGCTCACCGGTCGGGCGCAGCTGTCGCTCGTGGCCTAGTCGCAGCGGCCAGGCGACTCAGCTCGTCCCGGAATCGAGCCGGTTGGCTCGCAGCACCTCGAGTCGGCCACGATACTCGGCCTCGTCGATGTCACCTTGGGCGAAGCGCTCGGACAGAGTCGCCTCCGCGCTCTTCGTCGACCCGAACCGGCCCTGACCATCTGCCCAGGGCGGTCCGCCGGCCTGACGCCAGCGTCGCCGGTTGAGCGTGATGATGAGGGTGACGACCAATCCGATGATGAGCACCCAGAAGATGGGGATGAGGAAGAAGAGCGGCCAGGCCGCGGGTCCGTGTTCCATGTGCATGATGCCTCCTTGTCAGAAATCCACGTCGATCGTGGACATGACATCCATCCTTCGCCGGCGTCCGCCTCGGCGAATCCCCCACCGGGAGTCACTTCGGGTACTCGCTGCGGACGATCCCCTACTGCCCGTGCAGCCAACCTGGGGAGACAAGCCCGGACTCATAGGCGAGCACGACGAGGTGGACTCTGTCGCGAGCGGCGACCTTGCTCATGATGCGCGAGACATGAGTCTTGGCCGTCAGCGGGGAGAGCACCAGCTTGGCTGCGATCTCATCGTTCGACAGCCCCTGACCGACGAGGGCGAGCACCTCACGCTCACGTTGCGTCAGCACGTCGAGGTGCGTCGCCGGCTCGGCCCGCAGCCCCAGAGACATCCTCGCCAACAGGTACTTGGTCACCCCGGGCGAGAGCAGCGCCTCCCCTTCGGCGACGACGCGCACCGCTCGGATCAGGTCGACCGGTTCGGTGTCCTTGAGGAGGAATCCGCTGGCGCCTGCCCTGACCGCGCGCACGATGTATTCGTCGAGGCCGAAGGTCGTCACCAGCACGACGCGCACGTTGTCGAGGCTGGAATCGGCGGCGATCTGCTCGGTGGCCCACAGTCCGTCACCGTCGGGCATCCTGATGTCCATGAGGACGACGTCGACCGGCGTCGCCGCCAGCTTCTCCAGCAGCTCTTCCCCGCCGGATGCCTGCACCCGCACGCCGATGTCCGGTTCCGCGTCGAGCAGCGAGGCGAAGCCGGCGCGGACAAGTTGGTGGTCATCGGCGATCGCCACCGAGATCTCGGTCATGTCTGCGCCTCCGTGCCTGGTCGTCCATCGTTGCCTGCCCAGGGCAGCCTGACGCTGATGTGTGTGCCTTCTCCGCTCGCCGAGGTGATCGCGAAGGTTCCGTCGAGAAGTTTCGCTCTCTCCCGCATCCCGATGATGCCTGAGCCTTCGTCTCGCCCGTGCATCGCGTCCTCGGTTCCCTGGCCGTCGTCGCTGATCTCGATGCGCACGAATCCGTTCTCGCGGAAGATTGCGACCATCGCCGAGGCGGCGTGGGCGTGGCGGACCACGTTCGTCAGTGCCTCCTGCACGATCCGGTAGGCGGCCGCATCGGCGGCACTGCCGGGAGTCGCTCGGGTACCGTCGGCTCGGAGTTCGCGCCGATCATCGAGGTCGAGGGCAGGTCGTGAAGGCATCGCGGCGATGAGAGCCGCCAGGTCATCGAGGCCCGGCACGGGAGCCAACGGTTCGGCTGTGCCGTCGACGGCGTCGGAGCGCATCGTGTGGAGCACTGAGCGGACCTCGTTGAGCCCGGTTCGGCTCAGCTCCTTGATGGCGGCGAGCGCGAGTCTGGCCTGTTCGGGGTCACGGTCGATGAGGTGTTCGCCCATGCCGGCCTGCACATTGATCTGGGACAGGGAATGGCCCAGCACGTCGTGGAGGTCGCGGGCGATGCGCAGCCGCTCGGCCGCGATCATCTCGAGATGTCGGGCCTGCGCCTCCTCCTCCGCGATCCTCCTGCCCTCGCGTCTGCTTCTCACGAAGGCGCCGATGCCCAGAGTGATGAGCAAACCGATCGTCGCCGAGGCCACGCGCCCCACCGACCATTCGACTCCGAGGAAAGGACCGAGCAGCAGGGCGCCCAACCAGACACCCGCCGCCGAGGCGATGGCCCAGATCTGGCGACCGCGGACCATGGCCACGACGAGAGCGAAGAGGAACGCCGCGTAGAACGGTGTCATCTCAGGCCCGGTGAGATCCTGCGCCCACATCCCACCCGGACCCTCCCCTGACCAGGGACGATTGCTTGGACCGTGGGCCCACGCAGCGGAAAGGCTGGATCTCGCCAGAGCGGCCCAGAAGACGATGTCGACCAACGTCAGTCCGGCGATGATCGCAACTCTCGGGCCCGGCCACCGCGCACACACCAGGAAGATCACCGGGGAGAGCAGAGCCACGGCAATGCGCACACCACCGACCAGGGCATCGGCACCATCGTGAGTGGCCATGAACACGGCGAAGGGCAGCTGCAGCAGCAGTGCCAGAACACTTAGGGCAATCAGGCGCAGTCGCAGTTGATGCGGGACACGACGATCGGGGTCGGTCGCCTCGGCGGGGTCACGCCTGGATCGGCTCATCCTCTGATCGTAGTCACCGGCCGAGGATTCGGCGTCGTACCACGGCAGTATTCGGCCAGACATCCTCCGGAGTACGGCGGCCCTGGAGTACCTCAGATCAGCTCAGAGGATCTGGTCGACGAGGCCGAAGTCTCGGGCCGCATTTGCATCCAGGACGAGGTCTCGGTCGAGGTCCGCATGGATCTGCTCCATGCTGCGCCCGGTTCCCTGCGCGAGCATCGCCTCGACCTCACGGCGCTGCCGGGCGATCTCGTCGGCGGCGACGATGAGGTCAGGGATGGCCCCGCGTGCGCCCTCGGCATGGGGTTGGCGCAGAACCGCTCGAGCGTGTTCGAGCATCGAGCGCTGACCGGGTTCCCCTGCTGCCAGGAGCACCGCAGCATCAGCTGCCGCCTGTCCCACGCAGATGGTCGCCACGGGTGCGCCGATATGGCGCATCGCGTCGTAGATGGCGGTCATGGCCGTCAGCGACCCGCCCGGTGAGTTGATGTACATCTGGATCGGGAGTTCGCGACTGCTGGCTTCGAGGTGGAGCAGCTGCGCAATGACCGTGTTGGCAACCCCGTCGTCGATCGGCACACCCAGGTAGATGATGCGATTGCCCAGCAGGTGCGAATACACATCGACGATCTTCTCGTTGCTGCCCGAGCGGTCGACGACATTCGGAATCGTGTACTGGCTCATGGCGCCCCGATCCCGCCGCGCAGATCTGCCGGTGAGTCGACGATGCGATCGATGAGCCCGTAGTCCAGGGCCTGCTCGACCGTGAACCACCGATCGCGCAGGGAATCGCCGAATATTCGCTCATAGGTCTTCCCTGTCGCCTCGGCGATGCGGTGCAGGACCGAGTCCCTGACGCTGCGCAGGTCCCCTGACTGCAGCTCGATGTCGGCGGCGGCTCCCCCGATGCCCGATGACCCCTGGTGGAGGAGGATCCGGGCGTGGGGCAGGGCGAGCCGTTTGCCCGGCGTGCCCATCATGAGCACGAACTGCCCCGCCGAGGCGGCCCACCCGAACGCCACCGTGACCACATCGTTGGGCAGAGTCTCGATCGTGTCGGCGATCGCGTGCATCATCGGCACCGATCCGCCCGGTGAGTTGATCCAGAGGTGGATGTCGCTGTGCGGATCCTCGGCGGAGAGGAGGATGAGTCGGGAGATGATCTCCATGCCGTTCTCGTCGCGCAGCTCCCCGTTGAAGACGACCGAACGGTAGGCGTAGAGCATTCTCTGGGATTCGGGGATGGGGGTCGTCGGGGCGTCCTCGTTCTCGCCCCACCTCGGCGGGGGTGAGGTTGGCTGGCTGTGGGTACTGTGGGGTGCGAATCGTGTGTTCATGCCTCCACTGTGTCGCTCACCTCACCGCCCGGGAAGGTGTTTCCGCCCTGAGCGGGAGGGTGCCGCTGTGAGCGGACGACGAACCTGTACCCACGGTGCCGTGGCCCCGCCGTGATAAAATCGGGCGAGGACTTGAGACTATTTCAATGAAGGGCCGAGACGGAATGCTGCTGAACCTGTGGATGACAGTTCAGTTCATCGTGGTGCTGCTCAGCCCCGATGCCGATACGGTCATTCCTCAGTCGTCCATGCATCTGATCGTCCTCGTGCTGCTGGGTGCGGCGCTGCTGTCGCCGGTGGCACCCTGGGCGGCAAAGGCTCTCGTCAGGGTTCTGTCCCTGGCTCCCCACGGTCCCTGGGTGCGACGCGAACGAACCGTGGTTCGCGAGTTCCACATGCCCGAGGAACCCGGCACTCCGGGCACCGCTCAAGCCAGAGCCCCCTCTTTCGTCGTTCGCTCCTTCGCCTGAACGACGACCTCTCCGTGCCCTGAAGCACGATCACTGACGCCACTCCTGTCTGATTCTTTTGTGGAGCCTGCCTGTGGTGTCGTCCTGCGTCGTTGAGTCACTGAACACCCATGACGACATCACCACTGCTGCCCATCGATGCATGGCCGAGTTGCCTGCATCGGCAGCACCCAGGAGGGCACCATGAACATCTACGAATTTCCACCCATCGAACTGCTCGTCAACGCCGCCTATTGGGTCGTCACCTGGCTGACGGCTCTGCTCGAACCGGTGGCCGGCAGCGCAAGTGCCGCACTGGCCATCGTGGTGCTGACGATCATTGTCCGCGCCGTCCTCATCCCCGTCGGCCTGTCCCAGGTCAGAGCCGGAATCACCCGCAAACGACTGGCTCCGAAGATCACCGAGCTGCAGACCCGGCACAAAAAGAATCCTGAACTCATGCAGCAGAAGATCATGGAACTCTACAAGGAGGAGAAGGCCTCCCCGATGGCCGGCTGCCTGCCCGTCCTGGCACAGATGCCGGTGCTCATGGCCGTCTACGGGATCTTCATCCAATCCACGATCGGCGGGCATGCCAACGACCTGCTCAATCATTCTCTGCTGGGCATCCCCCTCAACGCCGGTTTCGTCGGTCTCCTGACCGGCGGGAACCTGAGCGTGGTCTCGGCCGCGGTCTTCGCCGTCATCGTGATCATCATCGCCGTCGTCGCCGCCCTGTCGCGGCATCTGCTCACACCCGATATGCCGCAGACGCCGCCTGCCCCGACGTCCGGCAGCCAGAGCTCCGGCAGCGACAAACCCGCTATGCCGGACCTGACAGCTGTGACCAAGGTCTTAAGCTTCATGCCATTCATGACCGCCGTCATCGCACTGTTCGTGCCATTGGCGGCCACGCTCTACCTGATGACGACGACGGCCTGGACCTTGGGAGAGCGCCTCGTGCTCAATCGTGCTCTCAAGGTCAATGTGAAGGACGACGATCAGCGGGAGCGACAGGGCTCTGCTGCCTGAAGGCTGTGGGCGTTGAGCATCATGGCCTAACATCGCAGTCATGAACGCACGAAGCCCCAGCGCCGAGCAACGCGAACTCGCACGTCGCCTGGTCAGCGAGCACGGTCGCACCTTCGCGGCCGAGGCTTCGATCACGCTGCGGGACATACCCGCACCTCTGTGGCAGCTCCTCGTCCTCAGCCTGCTGCTGTCGACGCGGATCAGCTCCGATATTGCCCTCGACACCGCCCGGGAGCTCTTCTCCACGGGGTGGAGGACACCGCAGCGTCTGCGCCAGAGCACGTGGCAGCAGCGGGTCGATACTCTGGGACGCGGTGGTTACCGCCGCTATGACGAGAGCACGGCGACCCGCCTGGATGAGGCCGCCGCACTGCTCAGCACACGGTGGAAGGGCGACATGCGCAAACTGCGCGACGAAGCCGATGGCGACCCGGATCGAATCTCGAAGCTCCTGCAGGAGTTCACCGGGATCGGCCCCACCGGAGCCGACATCTTCCTGCGTGAGGCGCAGCAGGTGTGGCCCGAGGTCCGCCCGTTCACCGACAAGCTCGTCCTCAAGGGCGCTGGAGCCGCAGGCCTGCCCGAGGACGCGAAGGAGTTGGGCGAACTCGTCGCATGCAACGATATCGCGAACCTGGCCGCGGCACTCGTGAGAGTGGCCCGAGACCCCGGCATTATCACCGACTGAGTCCGGCTGTTCGAGGCGTGGCTCGCCGTCAGGCGCTCGCGCGACAGAAGGGCCCGGGTCAGAGGAAACAATCTCTGACCCGGGCCCTTCTGTGCAGGTGGTCGCCTCAGGCTGCCACGGGCACCTCGGGAGTTCCCGCGATCACACGCAGCATTCCATCAACGACGGTGGCACTGACGGATCCGCCCTCGGACACGGCCTCATTGACGAGGAGGTCCGAGATGCGGTCGTCGAGCTCACGCTGGATCACGCGTCGCAGCGGACGGGCACCGAACTCCGGTTCGTACCCGGCGTCGGAGAGGAATTCCACGGCGTCCTCGGACACGCTCAGGCCGATGCCCTGGTGCGCCAGACGCTGCACCGACTCTTCCAGCTGGAGGCGCACGATGACACGCAGCTGCTCACGGTCGAGCCGCGAGAACATCACGGTCTCGTCGATCCGGTTGAGGAACTCGGGACGCATGACCTCCTTGAGCTTGCCCATCACCTTCGCGCTCAGGTCCTTCTCGGTGACCTTCGCGTCGGTGGAGCTGAAGCCCAACGGAGTGCTGCCAGCCATGAATTCGGATCCGAGGTTGCTCGTCATGATGATGACGGTGTTCCGGAAGTCCACGGTCCTGCCCTGTCCGTCGGTCAGGCGACCGTCGTCGAGGACCTGGAGCAGCAGGTTGAATGCGTCAGGGTGGGCCTTCTCGACCTCGTCGAGAAGGATCACCGAGTACGGCCGCCGCCGGACCTGCTCGGTGAGCTGGCCGGCTTCGTCGTAGCCGACGTAGCCGGGAGGCGAACCCACCAGACGGGACACGGTGTGACGCTCGCCGAATTCGCTCATGTCGAACCGGATCATCGCCGACTCGTCATCGAACAGGGTCGCAGCCAGAGACTTGGCCAACTCAGTCTTGCCCACGCCCGTGGGGCCGAGGAAGAGGAAGCTGCCGATGGGACGATTCGGATCTCCCATTCCCATCTGCGACCGGCGCACGGCCTTCGACACTGCGCCCACCGCATCGTCCTGGCCGATGACTCGACCGTGGAGGACCTCTTCGAGCCTGGCCAGCTTGGCCTTCTGGCCCTGAGTCATGCTCGCCGCCGGGATTCCGGTGGCACGGGACACGACCTGTGCGATCTGATCGGCATCGACGACGCTGGACACAGCGTCCTTACCCTGACCGACACTGTTCTGACCGTTGCCGTTCGGACCGGCGCTGTGGTCAATCGCGGTCTCGTCCGGGTTCTCAGCCGCCTGTAGCTTCTCGCCCAGGTCCATGACCTCGTCGCGGAGCTGACCGGCACGCTCATAGTTCTCTTCGCTGATGGCGGTCGACTTCTCGGTTTCGAGCCGTTCGATCTCCGCCCGCAGAGCTTGGGGATTGACCTTGGGCCCACGACGCAAAGACAGACGGGCACCCGCCTGGTCGATGAGGTCGATCGCCTTGTCCGGCAGGAACCTGTCGTTGATGTAGCGATCCGAGAGCTCGACCGAGGCGCGTATCGCCTCCGGCGTGAAGGTCACGTTGTGGTGCTCGGCGTAGCGGTCCTTGAGTCCGTCGAGGATCGCCACAGCATCCTCGATGTTCGGTTCCCCGACGCGCACCGGCTGGAACCGACGTTCGAGGGCTGAATCCTTCTCGATCGTGCGGTATTCCTTCAGGGTGGTCGCGCCGAGCAGGTGGAGGTCTCCCCGAGCCAGCCTGGGCTTGAGGATGTTGCCGGCGTCCATCGAGTTGGATTCGCCGTTGCCGCCCGCACCGACGAGGGTGTGGAGCTCATCGACGAAGACGATCATCTCGCCGTCCTCGGCGATCTCGTCGAGTGCTCCGGTCAGGCGCTCCTCGAAGTCACCGCGGTAGCGTGTGCCCGCAAGCATTCCCGGCAGGTCGAGTGCGATGACTCGTTTGCCGGACAGCTGCGCCGGGATCTCGCCGGTGTGGATGGCCTGAGCCAAGCCTTCGGCGATCGCGGTCTTGCCGACGCCTGCCTCGCCGAGGAGCACCGGGTTGTTCTTGGTGCGGCGGGCGAGGATCTCGATGGTCTCCTCGATCTCCTGCCCACGTCCGATCACCGGATCGAGTTCGCCGTCGGCTGCCAGTGCCGTGAGGTCCGTGGAGAACCTCTCGAGCATGGTCTCCTCCGACTGGCCCGCTCCGTGGCCCCCCTGGGCTTCGCCGGCTTCAGCGGCTTCCGCACCGGCCTGCAGCCGCTCCTGCGTGACGCCCGCTTGGGCGAGGATGCGGCCGGCAGGCATCTCATGGTTGAGCACGAACGCGAAGAACAGGTGCTCCGGGTCGACGTAGGTCGAGCCGAATGCCCGCGCCACCTGGTAGGCGTCGAGGAGCGCACGCTGTCCGGATCCGGTCAGCGTCAGTGCCCCTTCGGGCTTCGTGCTCGAGGATGCGGGCAGGCGCTCTTCAACGGCGTGTGCGACCTGCTCCGGGTCCGCGCCCGCCTGGCGGATCGCGGAAACTCCGGGTTCGGTCTCTGCCATGGTGCGCAGGATGTGCAGGGCGTCGACCTCCGACTGACCGTGCTCTCTGGCATAGTCGGCGGCGTTGTCGATGACCTCGTGACTGCGCTTGCTCAGCAGCTTGTTGATGTCGACGCTGCGCCCCTGTCGGGCGCCCTGCTGTCCCTGCAGAAAACGGGCAAGGAATTCGTCGAATGAATCTCCGCCAGAACCGGCGGATCCGTAGAACGTAGCCAATCTGATCTCCTGTCGAAAGTTGAGCCTATACGACTCAATCAACGACGAAGGCGGTGGTCTTATTCCCGAGGGAACCTCTCGACTTCCCGATCAGCCCTGCGAGGGCCAGCCGTTGGGTTCACAGCCCTGCAGCCCCTTGGTCTGCTGCTGCATGAGCGGGGCCGTCTCACCCGGGCCCGGGCACGTTTCGTGGCCGTGGCCCAGAGCGTGGCCGACCTCATGATTGATGAGGTAATGGCGGTACAGAGTGATGTCGTCGAACTCGTCGGTGGCAGAGACCCAGCGCTTCGCGTTGAGGATGACATCGTTTCCGTTGCGGCAGGAGAGCTTTCCCAGGGTGCGCAGCGGCAGGCACATCTCATCCACGGTGTCGGGGCTGGCGATGGAGATCATCGCGTCTTCCCCCTCGTCGACCATTTCGATCGACACGTCGTCGATGGTCTGCCAGCCGCGCTCGTCCTGCAGGGTGGCGATGATGAAGGCCGCGGCCTCATCGACGTCGATCGGGAGGTTGTCCTCGACGCGCAGCGCGACCGTGAATGTCTCGCCTTCGTCCCGATTCGGGCCGGTCTCCTCCTTCGGACGCTCCCACTCGCCGCTGCCGTGCATATCGATGTCGCCTTCGCTGACACCAGCGGCACCGGCCGACTCCACGTCGGGCTCAGCGGACTCAGATTCCTTCGGCCCGGCGGACTCGCCCGGCGAGGCGCTGTCCGTCGGTTCGCTCGATTCACTCGGAGTGGAGGTCTCGCCCACGCCGATCGTCTCCGCCGCGTGCGGGGTCGGTCGCGTCTCCGCCTCGGGCCCGGGCGCGCAGGCGCTGAGCCCGATGAGCAGGGACGCAGAAACCGCCGCCGAGCCGGTGAGCAGTCGACGTGATGAGCGCAGGGTGCGCGATGCAGGGCGGGGAGATCTCGACACCCTCTAGAGTCTAGCCTTTCAGCGCCGTTCCTCCGGTGGCTATCGACCTCAGAACTCTGCTGTCGAGCCTCAGAACTCGAGGAGCCCGCCGGGACCGCGCAGGCGCGCATGCAACCGGTGTTCGCTGCCGTCGACAACCTGAGTATCTGCGGCACCGAGCACATCGAGGGCACGGCGGGTCGCCTCGGCGTCCGGGGATTCGATGGAGAACTCGAGCAGTTCCACCGCCGGCAGCCCAGCCTCGGCGGGATGGGTCGACTCTCCCCAGTCGATGAGGAAGGGCTGCGCGCCCTTGTCCGGCAGCGGGGACCGCGAGGTCAGGCGCCATTCGAGCAGCTCCCCCTCGGCGGTCTCCCGGGACATGTCGCGCACCTCGCCGAAGTCGATTCCTTCGGTGTTGGCCCCCGCCACCTTCGCGAGGAAGGCGTGCGGGTGGATTGCCCAGGTCTGCAGGGTCAGGGCCTGAGCCAAATGTGCATCCAATGGCAGGGTGCCGTCGGCCGACGCCGTCTGCTGCGGGTCGGGGCCGAGGATCTCCAGATAGGTGTGGGCACCTGCGGGCCAGCCGGCCGGGGTGAGTCCGACCAGGTAGTTCGCGGTTCCGCGGCCCGGGTGTCGCCCGCCGGAGACAGCCCGGACTCCGGTGAGGCGTTCAAATTCGGCGACCCCGGCTTCGAGCTCGGGCACCGTGATGATGAGGTGGTCAAGATTGGCGGGAATCGTACTCAGATCGTCCATGATCCACCGGGACCTTTCACTGTGGCGTGCAGGGATTCTGTGTCACCTGCCTCAACCTCGATGGTAGCCCCCAAGGATCGC
Source organism: Brevibacterium picturae (assembly GCF_900105045.1). GTDB lineage: Bacteria > Actinomycetota > Actinomycetes > Actinomycetales > Brevibacteriaceae > Brevibacterium > Brevibacterium picturae. Next base: position 894,568 of record NZ_LT629739.1, read on the forward strand.
AGAACTCTGGATGTTGTGTCCACATCCGGGCTCGTGGCCCAGAACCGCTCGAGTTCGACGGTGGGCATCGTCTGCCGCGCGGGGTGCGGTGAGTCCTTCCAATCGATGAGGAAGGGCTGGATTCCTCCCAGTGCCAGGGGTGTCCGCCTCGTCAGTCTCCATTCGAGAAGCGTGCCGTCAGGGGTGCGTCGCGTCATGTCGTGAACCTCGCCGAGGTCGATGTGCGCTTCGATGGATCGTTCGGCTGAGGTGACGAGTCCATCGAAGTCAACCGGGTGGATCGCCCACCGCTGCACGGTGGCTTGGGTGATCCCGGCCAGGCGCGAAGCCGCGAGGGCCGGGTCCTGTTCGGGGTCGGGCCCGAGGATCTCCAGATAGATATCGCGGTGCTGATCGTCAGCCTCGCCGTGCCCGTCGTCCACCGCGAGTCCGAGCAGGGCATTGGCCGTCCCCAGCCCCGAATGGGCTCCGCCGGGAAGGGGTTCCACGCCGAGAATGTTGTGACATTGCTCAACACTTTCAGCGAGATTCGGCACGGCAATGACGAGATGATCGAAATTCGGAGGCAGCAACATGACTCAATGTTAAGCGATCGGATTGACTGTCAGTGTGCCGATGCGCTTAACTCAAAGCATGCAGACACAACCGGAGACGCGAATGCTGTGGCGCCGGCTCCACATCGATCTCAAGAGGCTCACCAGCTCCAATTGTTGAGCTAAATCAGCGACTGATTGAGCAACTGATCCACCCCCGACCCCGGTTTCATCTGCACAAAGGACCACATTCCATGACGGACCTCCGTCCCTCCACCTCGGCGAGCCCCAGGCGTTCCTACGGCCGACGCAATTTCCTCAGCCTCGGGCTGGGACTGGGCACCATCATCACGCTCAGCGCGTGCACGCCCTCGGACACCGAGCCGCTGCCCGAGGGCGGCGACCCTGTGCAGGGCGGGGTGCTCACGTACTTCGAGCCCCAGACGTGGACGCTGCTCTACCCGCCCTCGGTCGGTTTCTATCCCAATGGCGGCATCATGAACAACATCTCCGCTCGTCTGCTGTGGCAGGACCCGGAGACCCTCGAACTCCACCCCTGGCTGGCCACGACGCTGCCCGAGATCAACGAGAACGCCACGCAGTACACGTTCACGATCCGCGACGGTGTCACCTACTCCGACGGCTCGCCGCTGACGGCGGAGAACGTGGCGGCGAACTTCGACCTCTTCGGACGAGGCGACGAGGCGCGCACACTTCCGGTCTCCGAGCAGATCTCGAACTATGAGAGCAGCGAGGTCCTCGACGAGAACCGAGTCCGCTTCCACTTCAGCGCCCCCTCCCCCGGCTTCGCCCAAGCGACGTCGACGATGAACGCGGGCCTGCTCGCCGACTCGACCCTGGGACTTGATGCCGAGGGGTTCGGCCCCGGCGGCGCCACCGGGATCCACACCTGCGGTCCCTTCCACATCACCGAGGAGACCATCGGAACGAAACTGTCGGTGCGTGTCCGCGAAGACTACGACTGGGCGCCACCGCACTTGGAGCACCAGGGCAGGGCCCACCTCGACGGCATCGACTATCTGGCCAACAACGAGTACTCGGTGCGCATCGGAGCCGTCCTCTCCGGGCAGGCCGACGGCGTCCGCGACGTCGAAGCCCCCGACGAGGCGCGGGTGAGCGAGCAGGGGCTGCGCCTCTACGCCAAGGCCACGAACGGCATCAACAACAGCATCAACTTCCGCTTCCGGCACGAACTGCTGGCCGACCTCAGGGTCAGGCAGGCCATCATCGCCGCGGTTGACCGGCAGGAGATCGTCGACAAGCTCTTCACCCCCAACTACCCGCTGGCCACCGGGCTGTTGGCCAAGGGCGCCATGGGCTATAAGGACCAGTCGGGGTCCTGGGTCCACGACCCCGAGGAGGCCAACCGACTCCTCGACGAGGCGGGCTGGTCCGAACGCAACGCCGCCGGGTTCCGCACCAAGGATGGCCAGATCCTGGAGCTGACCGTCAACATCGCCTTGCCGCAGCCCCGCTCGAACGAGGTGCAGACCCTCATCCAGCAGCAGCTGCGTCACGTCGGCGTGCGTCTGTCCATCAACCCCGGTGACCAGTCCAAGCAGACGCTTGATGCCCGCGATCTCGACACTGTCCAGATCTACCATTCGATGGTCGCCCGAGCCGACTTCGACAATCTGCGCTCGAACTATTCCTCGGTCAACCGCGACGTCTTCCTCAACGGCAAGGACCGCGACGACGCCGCCGATGAGAGCATCGACCCCGAGATCGACCGGCTGCTGGATGAACTCGCCTCGGAACCCGTCACCGCGAAGCGGCAGACGGCCGCCGAGAAGGTCCAGGACTACCTCGTCGCCAACGCCTATGTGCTGCCGTTCTTCGAGGAGCCGCAGGTCTTCTCCTTCCGCCGCCGCGTCCACGGGTTCGCGACTGAACCGGTGGGCCGCCCCGACTTCTACAGCACATGGTTGACAGGTGGACAATGATCCTCGACATCCGTTACCTCTTCCTTCGCCTCGGCCAGGCGGTTCTCGTTCTGCTCCTGGCCTTCACCGCGGCGTTCATCCTGCTCAGCCTCATCCCCGGCGACGGTGTCACCGCCAGGTTCGCTGACCCTGCACTGGGACTCTCCGCCGACCAGATCGCTGCGATCCGGAGCGAGACCGGGGCCGATGAGTCCTGGATCAGCCGTTACTTCATCAGCCTCGGCGGGTTCCTCACCGGTGACTTCGGCTTCTCCGTCCAGACCGGTGCTGCAGTGTCGACGATCATCGCCGCGGCGCTGCCCTCGACCGCGGTGCTCGCCCTCTCCGGATTCGTCTCCGCCCTGGTCCTGGCCGTTCTCATCGCGGTGCTGGCAACCTACGGACCTTATCGCTGGCTGCGCAAGCTCCTCGACTCGGTGCCCAGCCTCTTCATCTCGATTCCCGTCTTCTGGTTGGGGATCCTGCTCATCCAGTTCTTCTCCTTCCGGCTCGGGTTCGTCTCCGTCGTCTCCCCCGGCCCCGCCGAGGCGCTCGTCCTCCCGACCCTGACCGTGGCGGTGCCGCTCTCGGCCCCGATCGCGCAGGTCCTCATCCGCTCCATCACCGACGTCAGGGCCTCCGGGTTCGTCAAGGTCACCTCGGCGAAGGGCGCGAGTGAACTGTGGATCCTCGTCCACGCCGTCGCCCGCAATGCCGTCCTGCCGGGACTGACGATCATCGGCCTGGTCTTCGGTGAACTGGTCGCCGGTGCCGTGGTCACCGAGACCGTGTTCGGGCGCAACGGCATCGGCCAGATCACCGCCCAGGCCGTGACCCACCGCGACAACCCGATCCTCCTGACCGTCGTCGTCATCGCGACCCTGGCCTATGTGACCATCAACCTCATCGTCGACCTCCTTTACCCCGTCATCGACGTCCGCCTGCGAACTGCGCCCGGGGCCACCTCGGCGGGGAAGAAGCCTGCCGACGAACCCACCCGCCGGGCGCTGTCGACAACCGCCGCGAGCGTCGGGGTCGACCTCGCCTGGGACGAGAAGGACACTCACTCATGAGCCTCATCGACTCCTTCGCCCGCACCTCGGGCACCGGCGCACCGCGCCCGGCGGCGAAACGGCGCAGCCGCACCCGGGCGAGCATCGGGCCCGCCACCATCATCTCCGGGTTGGTCCTGCTCATCGCCGTTGCGTGGGCACTCTTCCCGGGGCTGTTCACCCACCATGATCCCAATGACGGCGGAACCACTCCCGCGCTGCTGGCCCCGAGCCTCGACCATTGGTTCGGCACCGACCAGACCGGGCGTGATGCCTTCACCCGCGTCGTCTACGGCGCATCTCAGTCCCTGCTGGCCGCGCTCGTGGCAGTGGGAGTCGGCCTTGTCGTGGGAACGGCGATCGGACTCATCGCCGGCACCCGCCGCGGCTGGGTCGACGATGTGCTCATGCGCTTGGTCGACGTGCTGCTCTCGATCCCCGCGATCCTGCTCAGCCTCTCGATCGTCGTCGTCCTGGGCTTCGGCACCATCAACGCGGCCATCGCCGTCGGCGTCACGGCCATCGCCCAGTTCGCACGCCTGTCGAGGTCAGAGGCGGTGCGCATCAACACCAGCGACTTCGTGGCGGCCGCCTACGGATCCGGCGGAACCTTCTTCTCCGTCCTCTTCCGCCACATCCTGCCCAACTCGACCTCCCCGGTTCTGTCCCTGGCCGTCCTCCAGATCGGGTCCGCGATCCTTCAGATCTCGACGCTGGGCTTCCTGGGCTACGGCACTCCCCCGCCGACACCGGAATGGGGTCTCATCATCGCCGAGGGCCGCAACTTCGTGGCCACCGCCTGGTGGCTGACCGTGTTGCCCGGCTTCGTCGTCATGGCCATCGTCCTGGCCACCCACCAGATCGGCAACACCCTGCGAAAGGCGACATCATGACCGAGTCCGCACCACTGCTGTCCGTCGAAGATCTCAGTGTCGCCTACTCCCAGTCCTCGGCCCCAGCCGTCGACGGCGTCTCGTTCGCCGTTGCTGCCGGGTCGATGACCGCGGTCGTCGGCGAATCCGGGTCCGGGAAGTCGACGACCGCGAACGCGGTCATCGGTCTGCTCCCGGAATCCGCGCAGATCACTGGTGGGCACATCCGATTAGGCGAGGTCGATCTCGGTGCGCTGGGCGCCAGCACCTGGCGGGGAGTCCGCGGCAGTCAGATCGGCTATGTTCCCCAGGACCCCGGCAGTTCCCTCAACCCCCTGCAGACCATCGGGAAATCCGTCGCCGAGGCGCTGCGGATCCACAAGCGTGCCGACCGGAAGTCCGCCCGCGCCCAGGTCATCGACCTGCTGGCCAAGGTCGGCATCGATCGTCCGCAGATGCGTGCCGATCAGTTCCCGCACGAGCTCTCCGGAGGCATGCGTCAGCGGGTGCTCATCGCTTCGGCCATCGCACTGCGTCCGCGTCTGCTCATCGCCGATGAGCCGACCTCGGCGCTTGATGTGACCGTGCAGAAGCAGGTCCTCGATCTCCTCGATGGGCTGCGGGCCGAGACCGGGATGGGCGTCCTCTTCATCACTCACGATCTGGCTGTCGCCGGTGAACGCGCCGATGATGTCGTCGTTATGCAGTCTGGGAAGGTCGTCGAGGCCGGTCCGGCAGCTCGGATCTTCTCCCGCCCTGCGACCGACTACACCGCCCGACTGCTCGCCGATGCTCCGGCGTTGAAGACGAAGGCGCGCCACACCGCGACCGCCGAGGACTCGCAGGCAGACTCATCCTCAGCAGCCTTCGTCTCCGTCGAGGGACTGACTCAGGTCTATGCCCGCAACGAGGATCAGGTCATCGGCGTCGACGATGTCTCGCTGAGCGTTCAACGCGGGACCACACACGGCATCGTGGGCGAATCCGGGTCCGGCAAGACCACAACCGGCAAGGCCCTGGCAGGGTTCCTCACCCCGCAGTCCGGGCGCATTCGCATCGGCGATTTCGACACCGCCGATTCCGTGAAGGGCAATGCCGCGCGCGTCCGCCGTCGGGACTTCCGACGCAGAGTCCAACTGGTGCACCAGAACCCGTATTCGGCATTGGACCCGAAGCACTCGATTCGGCAGATCCTGACCGAACCCCTGCGCAATTTCCGCATCGGGACCAGGGCTTCGCGTGCCGGACTCGTCGCCGAGGCTCTTGACCGGGTGTCGCTGCCGACAGAGTTCCTCGACCGGCGGCCGCAGGAGCTCTCCGGCGGTCAGCTGCAGCGAGTGGCGATCGCCCGGGCGCTCATCGCCGGTCCGGAACTCGTCGTCTTCGATGAAGCGGTCTCCGCCCTCGACGTCACCGTGCAGGCCCAGATTCTGGACCTCCTCGATGAGCTCCAAGTGGAGCTTGGTCTGACATATGTCTTCATCTCCCACGATCTTGCTGTCGTGCGTCAGATCGCTGATACGGTGTCGGTGATGTCGCAGGGACGCCTGATGGAGAACGGACCGACGGAGGACCTCTTCGCTCGCCCGCAGACACACTACACACGCACCCTCCTCGACGCGATCCCCCGCCCCGTGATGCTCCACGGCGGCGAGGACGCGAAGAATCCGACACCGCTCGCAGCCGCAGAAAGATGAGACCACCACGATGACGAACAGCTCCCCCGGACCCCGGCTCGGATTCTTCACACGCCTGCTCGAGGACGCTCCGGCCGACCAGCGCTACCGGTTCGCGCGCGAACAGATCCAGGCGGCCGAGACCCACGGCTTCGATTCGGCCTGGGTCGCCCAGCACCACTTCTCCGCGGCCGAGGGTGGTCTTCCCTCCCCGCTCGTGTTCCTCGCCCATGCGGCGGCGCAGACGTCTCGGATTCGACTGGGCACAGCGATCATCACCCTGCCGATGGAGAACGGTGTGCGTGTGGCCGAAGACGTCGCAGTCACCGATGTGCTCTCCGGCGGACGCCTTGAGATCGGACTCGGTTCGGGCGGAAACCCCAAGTCGTTCCCGGCCTTCGGCACCAGTTTCGATGTCCGCCGCGAAGTCTTCGCCGACAACCTCGCCGCGCTGAAGACTCTGCTGGCAGGGAGATCATTGGACACCGGACACACCCTCTACCCGCAGGCCTCCTGCCTGTCTGACGGTCGCGGACTCTCCGAACGACTCTGGCAGGCCACCTTCTCCTCCGGCGGTGCCGGAGCGGCCGGTGCCGCGGGTGATGGCCTCATGCTCTCTCGCACGCAGCCCCGTGCACAGGACAACCCAGGGGCACCCCTCGACGAGGTGCAGCTGCCGGTCATCGACACCTATCTGTCGAACCTGCCGGCGGGGATCGAGCCCCGCATCCTCGCCTCCCGCACGGCCGTCGTCGCCGAGGCCAAGGATCTGCCGGCGCTGCGTGCGCTGACGGAACCGGCGCTGCGGTCCGAGGCAGACCGCCTCGTCGGCTACGACACCTCGGGCCTGAGCCTTGATGAGCTGCTCGTCGCCACGGATACGTTCCTGGGCACCTCCGAGCAGATCGTCGAACGCCTCTCGACAGACCGTGTCCTCTCACGGGCCACCGACGTCAGCTTCCAGGTGCACTCGGTGCCCGCGACGAATGAGACCACCCTGCGGTCCATCGAGTTGTTGGCCACCGAGGTGGCACCGGCTCTGGGACTGACATTGACGACAGAACAGGCGGCCTGACATGACCGACATCATCAACACCCTGGCGGGAATCGCCGCGCAGGACCCGCTCGATGCTCTCCGCGATCACCGTGCACAGGCCAAGGAGAATGCGCAGCTCAGCTTCGAAGCTCTCTTGGAACCTGCCGAGGCCGAGGAGTTCTCCCAGCGAGATCGCTACGCCGTCGCCGCCTTCACCGCCGGGCTGCTGGGATCTCCTGCCGCCGAGGAGTTCTACCGCGACCTCCTTCGCGACGAGGACGAGGTCGCGTCCTGGGCAATCGCCGAACTCCTCGACGAGGCTCTGCCCGAACTCGACTCCCGGGCATCCGGGCACGGTCCCTATGGAATCTTCGAATCCGCTGCACTCGCTGACGAGAACGTCATCGGACCATGGTTGTCAGTGGAGAAGAAGTCCATCGAAGTCCTCGGTCCGCAGCTGGCCGCCGGGCTCGAGTTCGCTCATCTTCTGGTCCTGCATCCGCGAGATTCTCGACCCGAACATATGGCACTGCTGCTCGATGCCGGATGGGACGAGGATTCGATCGTCACGCTCGCGCAGCTTGTCTCGTTCCTCAACTTCCAGATCCGCATCAGCACCGGGCTGACGGCACTGGTCCACGCACCGGCCGCGGCCCTGGCCCCCGTCGCAGACGAGCCACCGGAAGCGGTCGACGATGACGGCGAGGCCACCTCGGCGAGGGAATCCGCTGCCTCTTCGAAAGGCAGCGAAGCTCTGTCCCGGGTGGGCGATCGTGTCAGCTCCTACTCCGATCTCAAACGGCCCTCATTGTTCCAGCAGTCCGGATTGGGGTGGGTGCCCTGGATCGCACCCGTCGCCGAGGCGGAGCTGACCGATGTCCAGCGCGAGGCTCTGATCGAGGCGGGGCGGGCGAAGAACCCCTACTTCCGTCTGTTGGCCAGAGATCCTGCGGCTCTGCGGGCCCGGACGCTGACCGATCTCGACATCTTCTTCAACACCACCGACGGACTCGGCCGGGCCGAACGCGAGCTTGCCGCGACCGTGGCCTCACGTCTCAACGGGTGCCTGTTCTGCGCCTCGATCCACTCGGACCGGGCCACTGAGGAATCCGGGCGCCGCGACCTGGTGCAGTCGCTGCTCGACTCTGGCATTCACACACCGCCGAACCTCGGCGACGCGGTCTGGGATGCTGTCGTCGACGCCTCCGCGGCGCTCACGCTCACGCCCCAGGCGTTCGGCCCGGCGCATGTGACTGCACTGCGCGAGGCCGGTCTCGAAGACGCGGACATCGTCGACGTCCTCAACTGCGCGGCCTTCTTCAACTGGGCCAATCGGCTCATGCTCTCCCTGGGAGAACCGGAGGTGCTGGCACCCGGAAAGTGACCAGGCTCAGCGATCGCGCCGTGCCCTGACCATGACGTCGTCGATGGTGATTGTGCGGCCTCCAGGTCCGACCATCGTCCGCTGGGACTCTTCGGCGGTGACGAGGGTCCAGACCGCTGGACCGAGACGGTCCGTGATGGAGTCGGCGGTGGCTGAGGCTTCTGCAGGTGGGTGAGATTCGCCATGGCCGTGGTGGTGGAGGTGGCCGACGATGAGCAGGGTTCCGCCGGGTGCCACCCAGGCGGCGATGCGGGCGTAGAAGTCCAGCTGCCCCATCGCAGGATGCGCATAGTGGGTGGTGACCAGGTCAAACTGCGTCTCCGGTTCCCATACGGACAGGTCAGCCTGGACCCATGCGATTCGTCCGGCCTTCCCGGCAGCGGCCGCACGATCCTCGGCATAGTTCAGCGCAGTGTCGGCGACGTCAGCGCCGGTGACGTCCCACCCCTTGTCCGCCAGCCAGATGGCTTCTGCTCCGGCACCGCAGCCGGCATCGAGGGCAGTCCCGGGTTCGAGCTCACCGATCTCGTGGACCAGGTGGGGGTTCGGATCGCCTGAGCTCATCATGGGGGCTCGTTCGCCGTCCCAGGTCTCGTCCCAGTAGTTCTTATCGAATGAGTGAGTCATCAGCTTGCCTTCCCGGCCTGCTCGTCGTTCAATTCTGCCGCTGCACGATCGAGGTCTTTGAAGATGAGATCGGTGTTGATGTGCTGGGCGGCGAGCGCTCCGGCTGCCGCCGCACCGCTGACCTGTGCTCCGATGTCTGTGGCGTTGCCTGCGACCCAGACACCCGGGACCGAGGTCAGTCCGAAGGATTCGGTTTCGATGAAAGCTCCTGCTGGATGTGCCGTGGGTTCGAGACCGATGCCTGCGAACAGTTCGGTCCGCGCGACCATCGGCGTTGCCACGACCGCGGCGTCCACAGCGACGACCCGCCCATCGTCCAGACGTACACCGGTGAGTGTGTCGTCGATGATCTCGAGGCTGGCGATCCCGCCTTCGATCACTGGGATGTCGAGTGCCTGCAGCTTGATCTGCTCGTCCTCGCTGAGCTCGTGGTCTCCGGCGAAGAGCATCACCTGGTCACTCCACTGGCGGAACAGGAATGCCTTGTGGACGGCCATCGGGGTGGTGACGAGGACTCCGATGCGGCCATCCCGAACTTCCCACCCATGGCAGTACGGGCAATGGAGCACGCCATGGCCCCACTGTTCGCGGACACCCGGGATCTCGGGCAGCTCATCGACCAAACCGGTGGCCATGAGCAGGCGCCTGCCTTCGACCGCATTCCCACTGCGCAAGCTGAGCGTGAATCCGTCCTCGGCGCCGCTGACGGCGACGACTTCATCGTCGATGAGCTCCCCTCCGTAGCCGAGCACCTCTTCTCGTCCTCGCGTCAGCAGCTCCTGAGGACTGATGCCTTCGTGGCCCAACAGCCCGTGCACTCCGTCCGCGGGTGCGTTGCGCGGTTGGCCCGCGTCGATCACGGTCACGCTCCGGCGTGCGCGGGCCAGGGTCAGGCCCGCACTGAGGCCGGCCGCTCCCGCTCCTACTATCACGACGTCTCTGATTGCGCTCTTCTTCTCTGCCACGCTCATGCCTCTCGTCCTCCCAAGAAATCAGGAACTGCCTCTGCAACGTTCCAATACTTCGATGGTGACAAGCACGACGCGCCATTGCAAATGAGTTTGCCGAATGGCAAAATAGTGAGCATGGATGAACTCATGGACCGCACCCTCGATGCTGTCGGACCGCGCCTGAAGCAGCTGCGACAGCGCCGCGACATCACTCTCACCGATCTTTCCGAAGAGACCGGCATCTCGATCAGCACACTGTCCCGACTCGAAGCCGGTCACCGCCGCCCCAGCCTCGAGCAGCTTCTGCCCTTGGCACGCGCATTCGGAGCCACTCTCGACGAACTCGTCGACGCGCCCCCGACCGGGGATCCGCGCATCAATCTGCGGCCCCTGCCCACTCGCGACGGCCGGACGATCCTGCCGCTGACCCGTCGGGCAGGGGGCATCCAGGCCTATAAATTCGTGCTGCCGACAGGCTCGGATGAGGCCACGCCAGAGCTGCGCAGCCACGAGGGCTACGACTGGGTCTTCGTCCTCAACGGCAACCTTCGCCTCGTCCTCGGCGAGCACGATCTCATCATGGAACCCGGCGAGGCAGCCGAGTTCGACACCCGCACCCCGCACTGGTTCGGCGCCACCAGTGCAGGGCCCGTCGAGTTCCTCAGCCTCGTCGGCAAGCAGGGCGAGAGAGCCCACGTCCGTGCGGCACCGAAGCGCCACCTCGGCGAGGGTTAGCGGTATCTCAGCCGACGTCCATGAGGGTGGACCGGATGATGAAGCGGTTGCCTGTCGGGGACTCGACGCTGAAGCCGCTGCCACGTCCAGGAACCACATCGATCGTGAGATGGGTGTGCTTCCAGTACTCGAACTGCTCGACCGACATCCAGAAGTCGAGGCCCGCCTTCTCTGCGTCATCGACGGGCAGTTCGAAGTGGCCGAGGAGAACGTCGGCCTCCGAGGTCAGGAAGTCGCCTTCGGGGAAGCACATCGGCGAGGACCCGTCGCAGCAGCCACCCGACTGGTGGAACATCAGTTGGCCGTGCTTGGCGACCAGATCGCCGAGGAGGTCGACAGCGGCCTGTGTCATGGCCACCCTCGACTTCTCCTCCCCGTCGATGGTCGGCGCTGATTCCAGCGCCGCGGTCTGTGTAGATTCACTCATCAGAAAAATCCTTTCGCGTTCTCCGAGTAGCTGACCAGCAGGTTCTTCGTCTGCTGGTAGTGGTCGAGCATCATCAGGTGGTTCTCTCGGCCGATTCCCGATGACTTGTATCCGCCGAAGGCAGCGTGTGCCGGATAGGCGTGGTAATTGTTGACCCAGACGCGACCGGCCTGGATGTCTCGGCCTGCCCGGTAGGCGGTGTTGCCGGTCCGGGCCCAGACGCCGGCGCCGAGTCCGTAGAGCGTGTCATTGGCCGTGGTGATGGCGTCGTCGTAGTCCTTGAACGAGGTCAGGGCGACGACGGGGCCGAAGATCTCCTCCTGGAAGATCCGCATATTGTTCGAGCCCTTGAAGATGGTGGGCTGGACGTAGAAGCCTCCGGAGAGGTCGCCCTCGAGTTCGGCCTTGTCACCGCCGATGAGCACCTCGGCGCCTTCGTCCTTGCCGATCTTCAGGTAGGACATGATCTTCTCGTACTGATCGTTCGAGGCCTGCGCGCCGACCTGGGTGTCGGTGTCGAGCGGGTTGCCCTGCTTGATCGAGCGGACACGTTCGACTCCGGCAGCGACGAAGTCATCGAAGATCGACTCCTGGACGAGTGCACGCGATGGGCAGGTGCAGACCTCGCCCTGATTGAGAGCGAACATTGCGAAGCCCTCGAGTGCCTTGTCGCGGTAGCTGTCATCAGCGGCGAGCACGTCTTCGAAGAAGATGTTCGGCGACTTGCCGCCGAGTTCCAGAGTCACCGGGATGATGTTCTGCGAGGCGTACTGCATGATGAGTCGGCCGGTCGTCGTCTCGCCGGTGAAGGCGATCTTCTTGATCCGCTTGTTCGAGGCCAGGGGCTTGCCCGCTTCGACTCCGAAGCCGTTGACGATGTTGAGCACACCGGCTGGCAGCAGATCGCCGACGAGTTCGGCGAGGATGAGGATCGATGCCGGGGTCTGCTCGGCGGGTTTGAGGACGACGCAGTTGCCTGCCGCCAGTGCCGGTGCCAGCTTCCACGTGGCCATGAGAATGGGGAAGTTCCACGGAATGATCTGTCCGACGACGCCGAGCGGTTCGTGGAAGTGATAGGCGACGGTATCGTCGTCGATCTGGGACAGGCCGCCTTCTTGGGCCCGGATCGCTGCGCCGAAATAGCGGAAGTGGTCGATGGCCAGTGGGATGTCGGCGGCCAGTGGTTCGCGGATGCCCTTGCCGTTGTCCCAGGTCTCTGCGACCGCGAGCATCTCAAGATTGGCCTCCATGCGATCAGCGATCTTGAGGAGGATGTTCGAACGCTCGGTCACCGAGGTCTTCCCCCAGGCGGGTGCTGCTGCCCAAGCCGCATCGAGGGCGGTTTCGATGTCCTCGGCGGTGGAGCTGGGGATCTCTGTGAATGCCTGTCCGGTGACGGGAGTGATGTTGTCGAAGTAGTCGCCGTTCTTCGGCGGCACCCACTCGCCTCCGATGTAGTTCTCGTAGCGCGACTTGAACGTGACGAGCGAACCTTCGGTACCGGGTGCTGAGTAGACTGCCATGACACTCCTTCGCGTGAGTCCATCCGCTCGCATCGCACGCATAGTTTCGCGTGCAGTGCATGGTCGTGGTCGACTGCGCGGAGCGGATGTGTCCGTGTCCTCTCACCTTAGGGTGGAGAGAGTCTGCGAACAATAGCCTGCACGATTTCGAGGTGAAGTTGAGAGAATGACTCCATGCATGTCCGACCGTTCTCTCCTGCTGATTGCGAATCGCTCTCTGCTCTCTTCACAAGAGCAGGCGAGAGATCACCCGGAAACATAATCTGCCTCAGCGTAATGTCATGACTGCGCGCGTGGAAAGTGCCCGTAGAATCTCTGCCGAGATCCACAGACTCGATGATTCACAGGTATGTGCGCTCGTCGACGCCGCCGAGAAAGTAGGGGTCGGCATCGGTGGAACCACGAGAACTGCTGAGATCGATGGAACTCCTGTCTTCATCAAGCAGCTTCCACTCACACACAGCGAAGCGTCGGATCCGACCGCCACCCGCAATCACGCTGGACTGCCGTTCGTCAGCCACTATGGGATCGGGAGCCCGGCGCATGGTGTCGGGCGCGAGCTGGCAGCACACACGCTCACCTCCGATTGGGTCCGCTCCGGGGAGGCAGACTTCTTTCCGCTTCTGCTCGGGTGGAGAGTCGTCGATCTTCCGTGCGAATCCGACCTCAGCGAATTCGACGGAGACGGACCGAAACACCGATGGGGCACCTCGTGGCCGCACGTTGAGACGAAGCTCGCCGAGATGTCGTCCGCGCCCACAAGTGTGGTGCTCTTCCTTGAACATGTGCCTGTGACCTTGGGGTCGTGGGTGCGCCGAAGCGTGGCCGAAGGCAGCGGATCGACAGTGTTTGCTGAGGCCGTGGGCCAGATCATCGATGCCACGGCGTGGATGGAGAAGCAGGGATTCCACCACTTCGACGTTCATCCGGGAAACATCCTCGTCCATGACGGCAGACCGATCTTCACGGATTTCGGACTCTCGCTCCACCGCGATTTCGAGCTCACCGCGGACGAAGAGTCATCGCTGTCCACTCATCAGGGCTTCGACCGCGACACCGGCCTCATGCACCTGTTCCACTGGACGCTGTTCGAACTCGGATACACCTCCAGGTCCAGACGTTTGGAGCTGCTGCGTGCCGCAGCAGCTGATCCGGCAGCCTCAGCGCTGAATCCGGTTCGCGCAGCTCTCGGTAAAAAGGGTGCCGACCTGATCGCTGAGCATGCGAGCGTCGCTGTCCGCATGACGGAGATGTTCGCCGTTCTCATGCGGGATGCGTTCGGCGCCAAGTACGACAGACGATAGCGCTGGTTCTAGTCGGTTCTGAGTATATTTCGCCGGAGGAGTTCGAGGCTGAAGTCCCACCCGTCGGCGAAGAAGTCGCGCGCTTCGCCTCGGCGTTCGATTGGAATGTCGTCAAAGCGATGCACGATGACCACCTTCGTATCCTCCCCGTGTGGTTGCAGGGTGATCTCGACTCTGTCGGATCGGCCGAAGCGCCCATTCGTCCGCCGAAGGATCGCGATGCAGCACCGCTCGTCGAAGACGGTGATCTCACCAGTGAGCACGTACTCGTGGGAGTCGTCTCTGTAGTGCTCCTCGTAGGGGCTGCCGACTCGTGGTTCGAAGTCGATCTGCACTGTCGGCGGCGGACACCACCATCTGCTCAATCGAATCGGGTCTGCCACGTGCGGCCAGACCTGGGCAGCCGGCGCTTTGATCACCAGCGATCTGTCGAAGCCCCAATCCGGATTCTTGTCGGCCATGGGCACATTCTTCAGTGCCCGGCATCAAGCCACAAGGATGATTCCGATCAGCCGGTCGTACTAGGCGAGTTCTCATTCGAGCGCACTACCGCGAGACAACCGAACCATTCGACGGCAATGCGCCTCTGAACGCAATGCGCGTAGCCACAGCGTGCTCAATGTCGACGCGGTCGATCGCTTGGACATGCAGGTGCGGTTCCGTGCTGTTGCCGGAGTTTCCGCACCGGCCGATCTCTTCGCCGATCTCAATGTGCTGTCCCGCCCGAACTCGTGTGCTGAGATGCTGGAGATGGCAGAGCGAGACTATACCGCCGTCGCACCGGATCATGACGTGATTGCCGGCGAGCGCACGCCAGCCCTCGCCGACACGCCGGGCCTGTGTCAGGGAGTATCCGATCGACGGGACACCGCGGTACGAGAAATGATCACGCTCAGTGTCATGAGAAGCCACGACAGTTCCTGCGACCGGAGAGAGCACCGGGCGGCCGAAGCCGACAAAGCTCTCCGGAGGTTCCGGACGGAGGAGGGAGCCGAAGGTGAAGGGCGCCGATCTCCCAGAGCCATCGACCGGCACGAAGTCGATTGCGTATGAGGTCGCGAAGAGTGTCGTGCCGTGGCTCGGCACCCGGTCGGCGGGACTGTTTTGAACCAGCCATCGGCCGGTGAAGGGGTAGTCCATATCGAGCAAGTCGGCCATGGGGTTCATCACCTCCTGGAGTGGCCCCGTCGTACCGAGGAATACAGGATCATGTCGCGACATTCGCCGCCGACCAGCTGATGGCTGACCAGGAGTTCCTCGCGAACATAGCCTGCGCGTTCGGCGGTGCGAATCGATGCGATGTTCCACGGTTCGATGAATAGGGCGATCCGCTGTACTCCCGGTACAGTCCACCCGAACTCGGTCAGGGCCGCGAGTGCCTCGGCCGCATAGCCGCGCCCACGCTCGGACGGTGCAACGGCATATCCGGCGCTCGCCTGCCCCTCGTCGAGATCCTTCAGCCAGAGACCGCAGTGACCGATCGCGAACTCTTCGGTTCGCCGCGCAATCGTGAACGAGAAGCCGGTTCCCTCTGCATGACGACCCTGCTGGCGTTCGACCCAGTCGCTGGCCTCCTGCATGGTGGCGTTTCCTGGCAGTGAACTCGTCTGCGGCACATAGGGATCGGTCGACAGCTGCTGAGCCATTGCGGCGTCCCGCGCCTCCACTGCTCGCAGCAGAACCTGCCCACAAGCCGGTGGCTCCGCGGGCCAGGGTGGCAGTGTCATCCGCCCTCGGTGATGGGAACTTCGACAGCCTTCGGGAACAGAAGGTTATAGGTGAGTCCGGCGACGGCGGCACCGGCGAGCGGTGCGAGGAAGAACACCCACACCTGACCGAGCGCGTCTCCACCGGCGAATACCGCGACACCGAAGGAACGCGCCGGATTGACCGAAGTGTTCGACACCGGAATGGCGACGAGGTGGATGAGTGTGAGTGAGAGGCCGATCGCCAGAGGTGCCATTCCGACCGGGGACCTGTCGTCGGTCGTCCCGAGGATGACGTAGAGGAAGATGGCGGTGAGGACGAACTCGGCGATGAGCACGCTGACCATGGAGAATCCGTTCGGGGAGAATTCTCCATAGCCGTTCGTCGCCAGACCGTCCTTCGCAAGCGAATAGTCGGGATTGCCCGAGGCGATGAGGAGCACGACTCCACCGGCGACGATGCCGGCGACCAGCTGTGTGATCCAGTAGGGAACGGCGTCCTTGACCGGTGTCCTGCCCGCAAGTACACAGCCCAGCGTCACCGCGGGATTGAAGTGTCCACCGGAGATATGTCCGACGGCGTAGGCCATGACGACGACGGTGAGACCGAAGGCCAGCGCGACGCCGAGGAATCCGATGCCCATGTTGATGCCGTCGTCACCGACGACCTTTGCTGCGAATACGGCCGCGCCGCAGCCGCCGAAGACGAGGACGAAGGTACCGAGGAATTCGGCGAAGATCTTCGAGACCAGGGAGGGTTTCTGCAGGAGCACCATGATGATTCATCCCATCTGTGATGTGTGACACATATCATGCCGTTTCCTATACTGCAGTCACGTCTCAGCAGATGAACCCATGTCGCTCTGTCGTCTCCTCTGACCGGGAACGACGCGGGCTCATACCAACGGCATGACCATGATCAGGCAGGGCGTCTGCTCATCCCACAGGTCGATCTCCTCGAGCGGGAAGAATCCCACCTTCTGGTAGAAGTGTCGTGTTCGGTCGTAGTTGGGATCGGGGTTCGAAGCCCCCAACGTCTTCACCTGCAGCAGCGTGGCGCCCCGTCTGCGCACATCGACTGCAATCGCTCGCATCATTGCTGTGCCGGCCCCTGTCCCATGTTCCGATCGGTCGACAACCGTGAAATGGACTTCGGCAGAGTGATCGAAATGCCACGACACCAGGGTGACCCCGACGACCTCGCCAGCCTCGTTTCGCACCGTCCAGGTCTCCATGGTTCGTGCATCATCGACGTACTCGGCGTTGGATTCCGGCCTGCCGAACCACTCCGGAACAGTCAGCAGAAGACGATCCACATCGTCGGGCACCTGATCATCTCTCACTGCACTCCATCGTGTCTGTGCCATACCCTCAACCCTAGCGCCCACCTCGGCGAGCGGACCGGCACTTGGTACGCTGACGAACATGAGCGATGTCGACAGCCCGGTTCTCCGCCTGATTCCCTATCTCGCGGCATTCACGGTCGCGGTGTTCCTCGGCCTGCCCGCGATGGGCAACGGAGATCTGCTGGCGGCCGTCGTCGTCGCCGCCGTCGCCTACTTCGTGACCTACTACCTGGTCAGGTACATCATCGGACTCATCGTCCGCAACCGCCGCAACAGCACCGACGACCAGGACTAGCAGCTACCTCTCGTCCTGCGCAGGCACGACGACTTTGCGGATGATGATCATTCCCGAGGCGGCCACGGGCACAGCGACCACGGCCCCGAGGACTCCGCCCAGGGTGCCGCCGGCGATGGCCGCGATGATGACGAGCGCACCGGGCACATTGACCGCGGTCTTCATGATGCGGGGGCTGAGCAGGTACGCCTCCACCTGCATGTACACGAGGTAGTAGATGCCGACGGCGATCCCCAGCCCCGGAGAGACCATGAGGCAGGATCCGGTGATGATGATCGCACCGGTGATCGGGCCGACGAGTGGGATGAGTGAGGCGAGGAACGCGATGAACGCCAACAGCGCCGGCAGCGGGGCACCGATGATGGTGAGGAAGATCGCCGAGCACACGCCGTTGACGATGCCCAAGGACACCTGACCCAGAACGTAGCGTCCGATGGATCGGGTGACTTCCTCGGTGACGGATTCGACGGTCGGTCGGGAGCTCGCAGCGACGAGGGAGAGCATGGCCGACTTGATCGTCGGCATCGTCACGGCGAAGTAGATGGTGAGGATGACGACGATGACGACGCCGGCGAGGAAGCTGATAATGCCGGCTCCGATGGACACGACCCCGCCGCCCAGCGACACCACGTTCTTCGGGTCGGATGCCCACTCGCCGAGGTTGGCGAAGATCTTGTCGAGATCGACCGCTCCGGTGAATCTCTGTTCGAGGTCGGCGACCCACCCTGTGGCCGCCAGGCTCGCGACGATGTCCGGAAGATCACCGATGAACTGCTGGATCTGGCTGATGACGGCAGGGGCGATGAGCAGCACAGCACCCGCGACGATGGCGAGGAAGGCCAGAACGACGAGGACGACCGACAGGGACCGGGGCAGCCTGCGCTCGACCAGCCACAGCACGATCGGTTCGAGTCCGAGCGCGAGGAACAGGGCCAGACCGATGTAGATGATGACGGTCGCCACGGACTGCAGGGCCGTGATCAGCCCGAATGCGAGTCCCACACCGAGCGTTCCGGTGAAGCCGACCCGGAATGCGCTGTTGAGAGTCAGCGATTTTCCCTGCCCTTTGCCCATGGTGACAAGTGTAACCAGCGACCATGCGCTTCAGCGTGTTCACGCGTTAGGATCGAGGGCGAGACCTGGCACAATCCTTCAACCGTGTAGAAAGTGGTACGTCGACGATGAGCTCCGATCCGAACAGCATCGATGTCTGGGAGGCCTTCCTCGACCCACAGGGCGACTTCTCACTGCCCGATTTCTCCGCGGTCACTCCGGCATCACTGATCGCTGCGGTCAGGGCGGCCACCGACTTCGCGCGATCCGAGGTCGAAGACATCATCGGTGATGAGAACGAGCCGACGTTCGTGTCGACAACCGTGCGCTTCGAATCCGCGACCATTCCCATGGCCCGCATCTCGGCCGTGGTGAGCGCCGTGGAGTCGAATCATCTCCGTCCCGAACTCGCCGATGCCGTCGCCGAGGTGTGGGATCGTCTGTCCGCGGCACGGACCCGGATCTTCCTCGACGTCGATCTCTTCCACCGCATCGAACAGGTCCCTTCCAGCGATCTCAACCCCGAGGACAAACGTCAGCAGGAGCTCACGGTCGAGGAATTCGTGCGTGCGGGAGCCCGCCTCGGCGAAGAAGAACGCGAGCAGATGTCCACGATCGCGGCCGAACTCACGACCCTGGCGACCTCCTTCTCCCGGGCACTGCAGAAAGACACCCGGGATCTCGCAGTCCACCTCCGCGACGCGCAGCAGCTGGCCGGGATGAGCGAGGACCAGGTCGCCGCCGCCGCGAACCGGGCCGCCGAACGTGGCACGGACGGGTATCTGCTGCCACTGAACAACTTCACTCAGCAGCTCGTCCTCGAATCCCTGGAATCCGCCGAGACCCGCAGACTGGTGCTCGACAATTCGACCTCGCGCGGGGCTCGAGGCGGCGAAGGCGACACCCGTACCCAGGTGGCCGACACCACGGCGCTGCGAGCGCTGCAGGCGAAACTGCTGGGATACCCCTCGTACTCATCATTCGCAGTCGACAACCAGACCGCCGGCGGACCGGATGCAGCCGCGGACATCGTCTCCTCACTCATCGCCCCGGCCAACGCTCAGCTGTCGACGGAGCTGGCGCAGGTCAAGGACCGCTACGGCCTGAATGATGTCGCCCCCGAGGATGTCAAGCACCAGCTCGCGCGATACCGGGCGGATGAGTTCGGCATCGATGCCGACGAGGTGGCCAAGTACTTCGAGTTCGACACTGTCCTCAATGAGGGCGTCTTCCGCGCCGCAACGGGCCTCTACGGAATCACCTTCGCCCCGCGTGAGTCAGTCATCGGCTGGCACGAAGATGTTCGCTCCTTCGAGGTCACGGACACCAACGAACGCACCCTGGGACTCATCCTCCTCGACCCGTATTCCCGGGACACGAAGCGCGGCGGTGCCTGGATGGGCGAGTTGGTCACGAGTTCACGACTGACCGGGCACCTGCCCGTCGTCACCCTCTCACTCAACCTGGCCAAACCCGGCGAGGGCCGACCGACGCTGCTCAACCCCACCGAGCTCAACACCTTCTTCCACGAATTCGGCCACGTCCTCCACGGCCTGTTCGCCAACTCGACCTACCCGTCGACCGCCGGCACCGCCGTTCCACGCGACTACGTGGAGTTCCCATCCCAGCTCAATGAGATGTGGCGCTTCCACCCGCAGGTCCTCCCCCACTACGCCAAACACGTCGACACAGGCGAGCCGATGCCAGAGTCGCTGGTCACAGCCCTTATCGAGAGCGAGAAGTTCGGGCAGGGATTCGACACGACCGAATACCTGGCTGCGGCCATGCTCGACCTGTCGTGGCATTCCCTTGAAGCCGGTGAACACATCACCGACGTCCTCTCCTTCGAATCCGAGGTCCTCGCCGCTGCCGGGTTCACCACTCTCGTTCCGCCCCGCTATCGCACCACCTACTTCGGCCACATCTTCGCCTCAGGCTATGCCGCCGGCTACTACTCCTACCTCTATTCGGAGGTCATTGCAGCCTGGGTCAGCGAATGGTTCGAAGCTCAAGGCGGACTCAACCGTGAGGCCGGCGATGCCTTCCGCGAAGCGATACTGGCCCCCGGCTTCTCCATCGATCCGATGAGCGCGATCGAACGCTTCTTCGGCACACGCCCCGATGTGGCGCCGCTGCTGCGCCGCCGCGGACTGGCGGAGCCGGTGGAGGAATCGGTCGAAGCCGTCGAAGAGCCCACCGAGGCCGAAGCCGTCGAACCGCAGGAACACCGCAACCATGCTGAGGTCGCCAAGGTCCTCGAGGCGAATGGAATCGAGCCGCAGATCAGACTGTTCACCGATGCCACGCCCACGGCAGCCTCGGCGGCGGAGAAGGTCGGTGTCGAGGTCGGCGCGATCGCCAACAGCCTGATCTTCTCCGCTGAGGGCGAACCGGTGCTCATCATGACCTCCGGTCGCCACCGCGTGGACACGGACTTCGTGGCCGGACTCATCGGGCTGAGCTCCCTCGATCGGGCCGATAAGGATCTGGTGCGCACCGCGACGGGGCAGATCATCGGCGGGGTCGCCCCATGCGGGCATCCGCAGCCGATCCCCACGTATGTCGACGTGGCGCTGAAGGACTATCCTGTTCTCTGGGCTGCGGCCGGCACACCGAACTCGATGATGCCGCTGACGTATGAGCAGCTGCTGGCGATCACCGGAGGGAAGGAAATCACTGTTGTCGAAGAAGGTGCCGAAACCTGAGGGCTCGGACGAGCCGAGCACTGGAGGCCCGGAGGCGCTGAGCGCTGCGGGCAGATTGGCGGCCTTCGCCTCCTCCCGAGGACGCTACTATGCGGTGATTCTGGCCGTGTTCTCTGCGGTGCTCATCATCTCCAACATCTCCGCGACGAAGGTCATCGGCTTCGGACCCATCGTCACCGACGGCGGTGCATTCCTGTTTCCCATCGCCTACATCCTCGGCGATGTGATCAGCGAGGTCTACGGTTTCAAAGCCGCCCGCAAGGCCGTCATCACCGGTTTCGGACTCCAGATCCTGGCGACTCTCGTGTTCTGGCTCGTCCTCATCTCACCCCCGGGACCCGGCTATGAGAACCAGGACGCCTTCGCCGCCGTCCTCGGCTTCTACCCGCGCATCGTCGCCGCGTCCTTAGTCGGCTACTTCTTCGGCCAGCTGCTGAACTCGTATGTGCTCGTGGCTGTGAAGAAGCGCATGGGCGAACAGAAGCTGTGGGTCCGCCTGCTCACCTCTACCGGGGTCGGAGAGTTCGTCGACACTCTGCTGTTCTGCGTCATCGCCTTCGCCGGGGTCATCCCCGGACTCGATTTCATCAACTACATCGTCTTCGGCTTCGTCTACAAGGTCGCCGTCGAAGTCATCCTCATGCCCGTCACCTACCGGGTGATCAAGCTGGTGAAGAAGCACGAACCCAGCTACGAGCTGCCCGGTAGCGGCGCGGAGACGCACTGACCGCAACGGCGCTGGTTACGGGGCGAAGTGACCGCAGTCTCCCGCGAAAACAGGGTCGGCGGGGGACCGTCGCAGGGCGCGGAGTTTTGCAGAGCAGGTCTCGCTCGGTCAACGCTCAGGTCGAGTATGTCGTCACCGGCGACGACATACTCAGCGTTCCCGACGATCGAGGCGGTCGCTCACGCGTGACTGCGCGCGACCGATCACGTCTAGTGCACTCCCCGATCACGTTTAGTGCAGTGAGCCTGTTTGCGAACTGCTCTACTGCGCTAAAAGTGATCAGGATGAGACCCGATCGGGGCGGCGCGATCGTTGCTGCGCTCAACGCTGCTTCGCGTAGTAGCGGCCCAGCACCTCTGCTTCGAGTTCGGCGAAGCGGCCGTCGATCATCGCCTGCCGGATCTCGGCGACGAGGTTGACGACGAAGTACTCATTGTGGACGGTGCACAGGGTGGAGAAGAGCATCTCCTTGGCCTTGTACAGGTGCCGCAGGTAGGCCCGCGAGTAGTTCTGACACGTGTAGCAGGCACAGTCGGGATCGAGGGGCCCGAAGTCCCGGCGATACTTCGCGCCGGTGAGGTTGTAGCGGCCGTCGCGGGTGTAGATGGCCGCATTGCGGGCAACGCGCGAGGGTGAGACGCAGTCGAAGGTGTCGGCGCCGGTCTTGATCGACTCGAACAGGTCATCAGGCTCCGAGATTCCCAGCAGGTGGCGCGGTTTGCTCTCCGGCAGCTCCTCGCACACCCACCGGATGATCGTGCCGAGGTTCTCCTTCTCCAACGCGCCTCCGATGCCGAAGCCGTCGAAGTCCATCGCGCCCAGGTCGTGGGCTGCCTTGCGGCGCAGGTCCTCGTACTGAGCGCCCTGGAGCACACCGAACAGCGCCTGGTAGGGCCGGTGCGAGCGCGCAGCCGTCAGTCGCTGGTGCTCCTCGATGCAGCGCAGAGCCCACTGACGAGTGCGCTCCAAGGACAGCACCTGGTAGCCGCGGGTGTTGACCAGCGTCGTCAGCTCGTCGAAGGCGAACATGATGTCCGCACCCAGTTCGTGCTGGACCCGCATGGAGACCTCGGGGGTGAAGCGGTGCATGCTGCCGTCGAGGTGGGATTTGAAGGTCACCCCGTCGTCATCAACGTTCGACATGCGTTCCTTGCCGACGGCAACGAGATCATCGTTCTGCTCACCCGTCGACTCCATCGAAATGACCTTCTTGAAACCCGAACCCAGGCTCATGACCTGGAATCCGCCCGAGTCGGTGAACGTCGGGCCGGGCCAGTTCATGAACTTCCCCAACCCGCCGGCCTCATCGACGAGATCGGACCCGGGCTGCAGGTAGAGGTGGTAGGCATTGGAGAGCACCGCCTGACCGCCGAGTTCTTCTACCTCATCGGGACGCACAGCCTTGACCGTGGCCTTCGTACCGACGGGAATGAAGGCGGGAGTCGCGATGTCGCCGTGCGGGGTGTGGATGACGCCGGTGCGCCCGCCGGTCTCGAGGCGGGTGCCGACCTCGAACCCGAACCGGGAACGGTCGTTGATGGCGGGGGCGTCGGCGCCGCCGTCGGTTGAGGAGGCTGTCTCAGATTCTGCGGAGGATTCGATTCGGGTCACCCGACAAGTTTAACTGGGAGCATGTCGACAACCTTCATCCAGATGCTCCAGGCCGCTGTGCGCTCGGGCCAGCCCATCATCATCGACGGCGGTTTGGGCACCGCGCTCGAATCCCGCGGCATCGATCTGCGCCACGAACTGTGGTCCGCATCCCTGCTGCGCGATGCTCCGGATACGCTGGCCGAGGTGCACGCCGACTTCATCCGCTCCGGTGCCCGAATCGTCACGACCGCCAGTTACCAGGCGACTCCGCTGGGCTTCGAGCGGACATCGATATCCGCCGAGGAGGGCCGACGCCTCATCGAGCGCAGCGTTGAGGTCGCGGCCGAGGCTGCCGCCGCGGTCGCTGCCGAACCAACCGACGTGGAGTCTGTGGACACCGCGCTCGTGGCCGGGTCCGTCGGCCCCTATGGGGCTGCGTTGGGCGATGGCTCCGAATACACGGGCGACTATCACCTCGGCGAAGAGGAGTTCGCGAACTTCCACCGTCCTCGCATCGAAGCCCTGGTCAGCGCCGGTGCCGATCTGCTGGCCATCGAGACGCAGCCCAGCCTGGCAGAAATCAAAGTGCTCGCCGGCCTTGCCGAAGAGTTCGACGTTCCCGCGTGGCTGAGTGTGACTCTCTCGGACACTCACCATCTGGCCGATGGCTCCTCCCTCGCCGAAGTCGTCGAGGCTATCGCCGGCACCACGATGATCCGCGCGATCGGCGTCAACTGCGTTCGCCCATCTTTGGTCGAAGGGGCACTGCGGACCTTCGCCCAGCACACCGATCTGCCGCTGATCGCCTATCCCAATTCGGGCGAGAGCTACGACGCGACAGCGATGGAATGGCAGTCTGGCCCGCACTTCGATGCGAGCCCGGTGACCATCGCCGCCTGGAGAAATGCCGGTGCCCGCATCATCGGCGGCTGCTGCCGGACGACACCCGAGGACATCGCCGGACTCGCAGCAGCGGTGACCGCCTCAGCGTGACCGGGCTCAGCCGAACATCTTCCCCGGGTTGAGGATCCCCAAGGGATCGAGAGCTTCCTTGATCTTCTGGTGCATCAGCGTCGCGCCGGCGTCGAGCTCGTGCCCGAGCCACTCGCGTTTGAGGAAGCCGACACCGTGCTCGCCCGTGATCGTGCCGCCGAGGTCGAGGCCCAACTGCATGATCGCCGCGAAAGCCTCCTGCGCCTGCGCCACCTGGGATTCGTCGCCGGCGTCGAAGATCACGGAGGGGTGCATGTTCCCGTCACCGGCATGACCGGCGGTGGCGATCTCGACGTCGAATTCGGTCGCGATGGCGCGCAGCTTCTCGAAGAAGTCTCCGAGCGCCGAGCGCGGCACGCAGACGTCGTCGACGAGCTCTCCGCCCCCGCGCTCATTGGCGTACTTCTCCATCGCCGGGGCCACGGCACGACGGGCCGCAACGAGCAGTTCGGAGTCGGCCGGGTCATCGGAGACGAAGACCTCGGTGCCGCCATTGGCCTCGGCGATGCGTTGAAAGGCTTCGAGCTCTTCTACTGCTCCGGCGCCCGACGCATTCGACTGCACCAGCAGCAGGGCACCGACATCGTCGGGCAGGCCGAAATCACCGTAGGCATTGATCATCGCCACGCTCGGCCCGTCGATGAGTTCGAGCAGCGACGGGGCGGCTCCGGATCCCATGTACTCGGTGACCGTGCGTCCGGCCGAGGCCGTGTCGGGGAAGATCCCGACGGCGGTGATCGGCGGGGGCAGTGCCGGTTTGAGGGCCAGCGTCACCTCGACGATGGTGCCCAGAGTGCCCTCGGAGCCGACGAGGAGGGCCGCCAGGTCGAGTCCCGCGACGCCTTTCGCGGTGGCTGTGCCCAGCTTCGTCACGGTGCCGTCGGCGAGCACCACGGTCATGGCGCGCACGTAGTCCTTGGTCACTCCGTACTTCACGCAGCACATTCCGCCCGCGTTCGTGGCGACATTGCCGCCGATCGTCGAGATCGCGACCGAGCCGGGGTCGGGAGGGTAGGACAGTGCGTGCTCGGCCAATGCCGCCTTGAGGTCCTGGTTGATGACTCCGGGCTGGACTCGGCACGTCTGGTTGACGGGGTCGATGGCGACGATCTCGTCCATCGCAGCGACGTTGAGCAGCAGACAGCCGTCGATCGCATTCGCCGCTCCGGACAGCCCGGTCCGCGCACCCTGCGTGACGACGGGGACGCGGTGTTCGGTGGCGAAGGCCATGACGGCCACGACGTCGTCGACCGATCGTGCTCTGACCAGGGCGAGCGCTTGCCCGGCGGGGCAGAACAGGGCCTTATCGGAGGCGTAGGCGTCGATGACGTCCCGGTCCGTGACCAAAGATCCGGCGCTCAGCTGCGCTTCGAGATCCTGCGTCGGAGCCTGCACCGTCGTGCTCATGCGGTCCTGGACTCCATGAACGCCGTCGCCACCTCGCGCACCCGATCAAGCGCCTCATCGGGCCCGACGCTGATGCGCACGCCCCCACTCAGACGCCTGATGGCCACGGCCTGCGCGGCGCAGGCCTCCTCGAAGGCCTGCGCGTCTTCGTCGCCGAGGCTGACCCACACATAGTTGCCCTGCGAATCGGAGACGGTCAGGCCCGCATCGCGCAGGTCCTGTTCGAACTGGTCACGGGTCGATGCGACTTCCTTGGCACGGACGAGGACTTCATCGTTGCGCGACAGCGATTCCACGGCCGCGACCTGGGCCGCCGAGGTGACGCTGAACGGTGCGATCACCTGGCGCAGTGCGGTTGCAATGGTCGGATCGGCGACGCCGAAGCCCACGCGCAATCCGGCCAGACCGTGTGCTTTGGAGAAGGTCCGTGCCAGCACCAGATTCGGGAACTTCCGGTACGCCGCCATCCCATCGACCACCTCGGCGTCGGTGGCGAATTCGAAATATGCTTCGTCGAGGACGACGATGACCTCGGCCGGGACCTCTGCCATGAAGCCGTCGAGCTCCACCGTCGAGACCGACGGTCCGGTCGGATTGTTCGGCGAACACAGCAGGATGAGACGAGTCGTATCGTCGATGGCGGCAACCAGACCCTGGAAGTCATGGCGGCCGTCTTCGAGCAGCGGCACGGGACGCTTCTGCGCACCACGCGCCGAGGCGAGGATCGGGTACATCTCGAACGAAGGCCACGGGTAGACGACGGAGGTTCCGGCCTCGAGGGTGATGTTCGTCAGTGCGGACAGGATCTCCGAGGCACCGGCACCGGGCACGATCTCGGAGGCATCGACATCGAGGTGGGCCGCGAGGTCGGCAACCAGCTTCGTCGACTTCGGGTCGGGATAGTTCGCGGGCACCTGCCCGGCCTCTGCGATCGCGTCGACCACACCCGGCAGCGGCGCCAGGTGGTTCTCGTTCGAGGACAGTTTGTAGGGTTTCAGACCCGGCGCGGTGGTCGGGGGCTTGCCCGGTACGTAGGGCGGGAACTCGGCCAGGGCATCACGAAGAAGGAAGCGATTCGACATGTGCCCATATTTGCACACCCTGTGGCCGACGACACAAGGTGTCCACCGGCTAAACGTCCGAATGGTCGGAAAATGCGCCTGACTGCGGACGAACATCCGCTGTGAGAATCATCGCACGGCCATTCCGGGCCCCCTCCCGGGTTACTGGTTCGCCTGACGTGGAGAGTAGTCTGAGAGTCGAATACGTAGTCGCTTAGTCATTGACGAGGAATGAGAGTTGAAATGCCCTCAACGCAGGAAAAGGTTGACGTTGTCTTGATCGGCGGCGGCATCATGAGCGCCACTCTGGGCGCCATGTTGACCGAGCTTCAGCCCGAATGGGACATCCGGGTCTACGAGAAGCTCGACTATGTCGCCGAGGAGAGCTCCGATCCGTGGAACAACGCCGGCACCGGCCACGCCGCCCTGTGCGAGCTCAACTACACTCCCGAGGACGAGAACGGCCACATCGATCTGGCGAAGGCCTCGCAGATCAACGAGCAGTTCCACCACTCCCGTCAGTACTGGTCACACCTCGTCGACAACGGCGTCCTGCCGGACCCGAAGTCCTTCATCAACCAGGTCCCCCACATCAGCTACGGCCGTGGCCAGAAGGGACGCGACTACATCAAGAACCGTCACGAGCAGATGGTGCGCAACCCGCTGTTCTCCGAGATGGAGTACACCGACGACCCCGACACCCAGGCCGAGTGGCTGCCGCTGATGTTCGAGGGCCGCGGGCCCGGACAGATCAACGGCATCTCACGGACGAAGATCGGCACAGACGTCAACTTCGGATCGCTGTCCAGCCAGCTGCTGCGCTACGTCGGCGACAAGGGTACCACCGTTCGCACCAGTCACCAGGTCACCGAGCTCGAACGATCCTCCGACGGGTGGGTCGTCACCGTCAAGGACCTGCTCTCGCACGAGACCCACAAGGTCAACGCGAAGTTCGTCTTCGTCGGCGCCGGCGGCGGTGCTCTGCCGCTGCTGCAGAAGTCGGGCATCCCCGAAGGCCGCGGCTACGGCGGATTCCCCGTGTCGGGAATCTTCCTGCGGACCTCGAACCCCGACCTCGTCGCCCGCCACCAGGCCAAGGTCTACGGCCAGGCGTCCTTCGGCGCCCCGGCGATGTCCGTGCCTCACCTCGACACCCGAGTCGTCGACGGCAAGGACCACCTGCTGTTCGGACCCTACGCCGGCTTCTCGCCGAAGTTCCTCAAGGGCGGCAGCTTCACCGACCTGCCCTTCTCGGTGCGTGGGAACAACCTGGCCACGATGCTCAATGTCGCCAAGGACAACACCGACCTCGTCACCTACCTCGTCTCCGAACTGGCTTCGTCGAAGAAGGCCCGCTTCGAGTCGATGCGCGAGTTCATTCCGAACATCGACCCTGACGACTGGGAGTTCATCCAGGCCGGTCAGCGTGTGCAGGTGATGAAGAAGGACTCGAAGAAGGGCGGAGTGCTGAGCTTCGGCACCGAACTCATCTCCTCGGCCGACGGGTCGATCGCCGCTCTCCTCGGCGCCTCCCCCGGCGCCTCGACCGCAGTATCGATCATGATCAACCTGCTCAAGACCTGCTTTCCGCGCCAATACAGCGGCTGGGAGCCTGCGCTCAAGGACATGGTGCCGTCGCTGGGCCATAGCCTCGCCGAGGACGAGACCCTGCTCAAGGAACTCTCCGAGTACACGGCTCGCACGCTGCAGCTGATCTGAGCAGCTGACGGACAACCGCTCGGCGCAGGTACCGCTCAGCCAGTAACCGCTTGGCGAAAGTGTGTAGGCACATCATGTGTGCGCTACGCTCACACTTTCGCCGAGCGGTTGTTGCATTCACCCCCGCGGCGTGCGCGCCACTGCGGCTGGCGGCTGCTAGAGCTCGACCTGGCGGTTGACGTCTTTGTAGAGCAGGTAGCGGAAGCGGCCCGGTCCACCGGCGTAGCAGGCCTGGGGGCAGAAGGCTCGCATCGAGATGAAGTCACCCTCCTGCACTTCTACCCAGTCGCCGTTGAGGCGGTAGACGGCCTTGCCTTCGAGGACGTAGAGGCCGTGCTCCATCTCGTGGGTCTCGGCGAAGGGAATCACGGCACCGGGTTCGAAGGTCACGATATTGACGTGCATATCGTAGGCCAGGTTCTCCGGATCGAGAGGCCGGGTCGTCCGCCACCTGTTGTCGGTGCCCGGCATCGACGCCGGCTCGACGTCTGACTCCTCGCCGAACTTGGCTTCAGGATTCAGCCCGGCCACAGGCTGGTAGCGCTTGCGCACCCAATGGAAACGGGCCGCCTCGGCGCCGGTGGATTTCGCACTCCAGGTCGAACCCGCGGGCAGGAACCCAAAGCCGCCTGGCGTCAGGGTGTGGGCCTGGCCCTCGTGGGTGATCTCGAGCTGACCGGCCATGACGAAGATGAATCCCTCGACCTCGGCCTGCGGTTCGGGCTTGTCCGAGCCGCCGCCCGGGGCGACCTCGAGGATGGACTGTGAGAAGGTCACCGCTCCCCCGGCCACCGGTTTGCTCAGCACCCAGGAGCGGGTCCTGGTCCACTCGGGCAGGTTCGAGGTCACGATGTCGCGCATGACTCCGCGCGGAATGACCGTGTACGCCTCGGTCACGATCGCACGGTCGGTGAGCAGGTCCGACTGCGGCGGATGCCCGCCGGTGGGTGCCCAATAGGTGTAGGGGTCGGTCGTTGTCATGTGTGCGTATTCTCCTTCGGATCGGTGCTGGTCAGCACCAGCTGGTGGTGTGTCGCCGAGGCGGTCGGCAGGTCACTCGGCCGCGCCGGTGGCGGCGATGCGGTTGAGGGTCTGAACCGACATCTTCGTCCGGTCGGTCACGAACGCCTCGGTGTGGGCGCCACAGGAGAGGCCGCGGCCCAGGTAGCGGGCCAGCGCTTTGGCGGTCGCGGGCTCGTCGAGAACGGCGGAGTCCTCCTGGAACACATAGTTGCGCAGTCGGGTGGCAGCTCGCTCGGCGCTTTCGCGGTAGAAGCGGAATGTCGCAAGGAAACGCGTGGGAAGCTGGTGCGGGTGCATGTCCCAGCCCTGGTAGATTCCGCGCTTGAGGTGCCTGCGGACCAGCCCGGAATGCAGGGTCCAGGCACGTTGGACCTCCTCGGGCTCCCCGAGCGGCATGATGTTCGTCGAACCGTCGGAGAGGTGGACGCCCGTGCCGGCGACCGCGAGCATCATCTGGTTCTTCGCGAAGTCGGCCACCGGGTGGTCCATGGCCTGGTAGGCGGCGGCGACGCCCATCGACGCCGAATAGTCGTAGGTGCCGTAGTGCAAGGAAGTGATGCGCCCAGCGCCGGCGTCGAGGACCGGTGCCAGCGGCACGGATCCGTCGGCGCCGAGGATGAGCTGCGGGGTCTCAACCTGAACCTCGAAGGTGATCGACCCCTCTGCCAGGCTGTGCTGGGCCTCGAGCGCACGGCAGGCGATGACCATGGCCTCGACCTGGTCGACCGTGCTGACCTTGGGCAGCGTGAGCACCAGCTGTTTGGGCAGGGATCCGTGGGCGGCGATCACCTCGGCGAGGAAGAGATCCAGGGTGCGCAGACCGCGGGCACGGGTATCGGCCTCCATGCATTTGAAGCGAATGCCGAAGAATGCCGAGGCACCGGGCTCGTCCAGTCCGGCGACCGCGTTGCGCGCGGCCTGGCGGACACAGCCGTCCTCGGTGTCGTCTCCACGGTTGCCGAACCCGTCCTCGAAGTCCAACCTGAGGTCCTCGATCGGTTCGGTGGACAGTTTCCGGGTGACCGCCTCGGCGAGCATCTCTGCCTCCCGAGCAACCTGGTGCAGATTCGGCATGGTCTGGCTGTCGGGGGCCAGGGTCTCCTTGCGGGAGGCGACGATGACGCGTTCGGCAAGCTGAACCATGCCGCCGTTGGCCTCGACGCATTCGAGCGCCTGCTCACCCCATTCACGGGGCAGGGCCGGGGTCGAGAGGTGCCCGGGGACGTAGACGGTGTGCACGGGCTGTCGGACATCACGCTCGCCGGGGTACCGCGAGTTCAGCAGTTCGTCCGTGTCCGCGAGGAGTGTGTCGATGTCGGCCAACGTTGAGTGATCCAATTTCACATTCTCTTTCGTAGCATCATTGCGCGGGAGGGCTGGTCTCCCAACATTGTCTCTCATAAAACAGCGACCGGCCCCCTGTATGAGGAGACCGGTCGAGGTTCAGGACGAGACGGCCGCGACGGCTTCGGCCACCTTCTTCGCCACGTCGGGGTCGAAGACCGAGGGCACCACGTAGCCGGGATGGAGTTCCTCGGCCGGAATGCACGAGGCGATCGCATCTGCGGCGGCAACCATGATGTTCTCGTCGATGTCGGTCGCTTCGGCATCGAGGAGCCCGCGGAAGATGCCCGGGAACGCCAGAACGTTGTTGATCTGGTTCGGGTAGTCGCTGCGTCCCGTGGCGACGACGGCCGCATGTTTGAGCGCCTCGGCGGGGTCGACCTCCGGATCGGGGTTGGCCATCGCGAAGACGAGGGCATCCTTGTTCATCGCCTGGATGTCGCTGCCGTCGAGCACGTTCGGGGCCGAGACTCCGATGAAGACGTCCGATCCGACGACGGCTTCCTTCAGGGTGCCGTCGAAGCCTTCGGGGTTCGTGTTCTGCTGCAGCCACACCTTGTGCTCAGTGTCGACGGTGGATTTGGGTCCGATCGCGCCGTCGCGGCCGCAGGCGATGATGTTCGTCGCACCGGCGACCTGGAGGAGGCGGATGATCGCGTTGCCCGCAGCACCGACGCCGGAGACGACGATGCGCTGGTCTTCGAGCTTGCGGCCCACGACCTTGAGGGCGTTCTTCAGCGCGGCAAGGGTCACGATGCCGGTGCCGTGCTGGTCGTCGTGGAAGACGGGGATGTCGAGCTCTGCGCGGAGCCTGGCCTCGATTTCGAAGCACCGCGGGGCGGAGATATCCTCGAGGTTGATGCCGCCGTAGGCCGGGGCGATGGCTTTGCAGATGGAGATGATCTCCTCGGTGTCCTTCGTATCGAGGGCCACCGGCCAGGCGTCGACGCCGGCGAACTGCTTGAACAGAACCGCCTTGCCCTCCATCACCGGCATCGCGGCCTCGGGGCCGATGTCGCCGAGGCCGAGGACCGCGGTGCCGTCGGTGACGACCGCGACAGTGTTGCGCTTGATCGTCAGACGGCGGGCATCAGCCTTGTTCTCTGCGATGGCCGTGCACACGCGGGCCACGCCCGGCGTGTAGGCGCGGGAGAGGTCATCGCGGTTGCGCAGAGGTACCTTGGGGGCAGATTCGAGTTTGCCGCCGAGGTGGAGCAGGAAGGTGCGGTCGGAGACCTTGTGGACCTCGACGCCATCAAGCTCGCCGAGTGCGGCTGCGACCTCGTCGGCATGTGCGACGTCGCGTGTATCGGCGCTGACGTCGATCATCACCGTGCGCGGGGTGGATTCCACAACGTCGAGAGCGGTGATCGCCGCACCTGTTGCTGCGGCAGCGGCCACGAGGTCGGACGTCGAAGTCTGACCGACCGCGGTCTCCACTCGAAGAGTGATTGAGTATCCGGGACTGGGAGCAGCCATGGAAGTTATCCTCTCTGATAAGTCTTTTCCGTAGTACGGATATTATCTTCTGTATAGTGGAAAATCTAGCCAGAATGCTCGTGAACGGAAACTTTCTTCCATTTCAGGACTAGACTGAGTGGAGTTTCGCTGAACGATCCTGGTTGTCACGTCGGTGGCACTCAATGTCGAGCCTGCCACGCATGTCAACGAACACGAATCTCAATGGACGAGGAAGAGGAAATGGGATGACCAGCAATGATACTAAGCCCCCCGCGATCCGCCAGACAAAGGGCGGCGTCCAATCCGTCGAACGCGCCTTCGGGCTCCTCGAGTGCATCGCAAATTCCTCGGGCTCTGCGACGCTCAGCCATATCGCTGCCGAGGTGAGCCTACCGCTGCCGACGATTCACCGCCTGCTCAACACTCTGGTCAACCTCGGCGTGGTGCGTCAACTGCCCAACCGCGGCTATGCGCTGGGCCCGGGCCTCATCCGCCTGGGCAACCTCGCCGGGTCCCAATTGGGCGCGATCGCCCGCCCCTACCTGCGCACACTCGTGGATGAGCTGGGCGAGTCCGCGAACGTCGCGACCATCGACGGCGACATGGTCGTCTACGTCGATCAGGTTGCCTCACAGCACCAGATGCGGATGTTCACCGAGGTGGGCCGCCGCGCCCATATGCATGACACCGGAGTCGGCAAGGCGATGCTCGCCTGGCTCGACCCTGAACAGGTCCGCCACATCGTGACGACCGCCGGGATGCCGACACCGACGGAATACAGCATCGGCACCCTCGAGGACCTCGAGGCCGAGCTCGTGCGCATCCGCGACCGCGGCTACTCGATCGATGAGCAGGAGCAGGAGCTGGGCGTGCGGTGCTTCGCAATGTCGATCCCGGATGCGCCGGCTCCCCTGGCGATCTCCGTCTCCGGCCCCGTCAGCCGCGTCGACCGGGCCTTCGCCGACCGGGCGATCCCGCTGCTGCGCTCGGCCGCCGGAGCGATCTCGGAGGACATGCGCGGCGGAGTCTGAGCGGCTCGGGCGCATCTCCTTTGCCGGCGAGTTCGTGACTGACACGCTCAGTCGCGATGACCGGCGGTCGACGACACCGCGTGTTCACCGATGACCAACGGGCTCACATCGATCCGTTTCTGCCCTCGACCGAGTCCGCCCATTTGAGAGCGAGCGCCGCATCGTCGACGGCAGCCGGGCGCAGGGCGAGGGCTTCGAGAAACTGGCCATAGCGCTCACACAGGAGCGTTCGCACCGCACGGTGCCGCAATGGTTCTCCGGGCTCCGACGTCGGAGAGTCCGCAGGTATCCGGCATTGAGATCGCATGTTCCCAGTTCGAACGTGACGAGAGGCTGTCGTACGGACGGATCGAGATCTCGCAGTCGGCGACCTTCCACGCAGAATCATGAGTGTCGAACGCGATCGTGTGCCGATCGTAGGGTTCGGTGGCGGAGTGCTTGGTCGATGGAACATGGATTCTGTGTTCGTCGCGTCGTTGACAGAAGAGTCGGGCAGTTGCCCGCCATCGTTCAGTCAATGCGCTCAGTCAGGCCCGAGCTGCCCGGCTTTTCCGGCCTCATAATACTGTTCGGTCTCTTCCTCGGTCGGGTCATTCTCGAATGTAGAGAACTCGAAAGCTCCTGCTTCCACGGCGATGAATCTGTCAAGATCCCGGCTGCATGAGCGGACAGCACCCCGTGCGTCCACTTCCGCAGAGCTACCGTGGCCAGTCCGAGGTCGCTGGTGCTCGTCACCGGCACACGCCAATCGCTATCCGCCGACGGGCCGAGCCTCTAGCGGCGACTGCGACTTCGTTTCCGCACCCGAGACGGTTCTTCGACCTGCCCCTCGGTCTGGGCGACGATGCGGGTGACGACCAGGTCACCCGTGACGTTGCACATGGTCCGGGCCATGTCGAGAAGGGCATCGACCCCAGCGACCAGCGCCACTGCGGCGAACGGCAGGCCAGCCTGTGAAATCACCAGCGACAGCATGATCAGCCCGGCTCCAGGAACGCCGGCCGTGCCGATCGACGCCAGCACTCCGACCGCAACGGCCTCGAGCAATTGAACGAAGCTGAGGTCGACTCCGGACACATTGGCCACGAAAAGCGTGGACGCACCCACGTAGAGAGCGGTTCCGTCCATATTGATAGTCGCGCCCAAGGGCAGGCTGAAACCGTAGGTTCCTTCCCGGATCCCCAGCTTCTCCGCGGCCCGCATGGTCACCGGCAGGGTCCCACTGGATGAGCGGGTCACGTAGGCGGTCAGCATGGGGTCCTTGGCGGCACCGAAGAATCGGGCGATGTTGACTTTGAATGCCAGAAGCAACAGCGAGTACGCCACGATCATCAACGCGATGCCGAGGTAGACGGTGCCGGTGAGATTGAGCATGGGCAGCAAGGAGTCGGTGCCCGTCTCGCCCACGACGACTGCGATCAGGGCGAACACGCCGATCGGTCCGTATTCCAGAACACCGCGCACGATCTTGAACATGACCTCGCAGCCGGCGTCGGCCAGCTTCTTCACCGGTTCGGCGAGCTCTCGCAGCCTTGCGTCCTCGCTGTAGGCCATCGTCCCCACAGCAAAGCCTATGATCACGGCGACGAAGATGACTGCCAGAACGTTGCCTTCGGCCAGCGCCTGGAAGATGTTCTCCGGGAAGATGTTCAAGAACGTCTCGATCAGGGGCGGAGCCTTTTCGGGGTCCTCGCCTGTGCTGGGCATGTCCAGGCCGGTGCCGGGTCCGATGAGCAGACCGAGCCCGAGTCCGAGGCTGATGGCGACGACCGAGGTGAGCAGATAGAAGCCGAATACTTTGCCTCCGACACGGCCCAGGCTCGACGGCGCAGCCGATGCGGCACCGGAGATCAGCGTCACCAGCACCAATGGGATCACCAACATCTGCAGCAACCGGAGGAACAGATCGCCCAACGGTTCGATGGTCGCGATCGGCGGGCCCACGATCAGCCCGGCGATCACTCCCAGGACCAGAGCTATTCCGAATTTCCAGATCAGAGGGAAGCCGATGTAGCGCTGCCACCACGTCTTCTCTGTCCGATCCGTTCGCGATGAGTCCGGTTCCGGTTGGGTCGAGCCCGGGTCGGATGTCTGTTCCACGAAGATGAACCTGCCCTTCTGCTTGCGTTCTCCATTGATCAGCAGATGACCGACTGTCGATCCTGCGGCGTCAGGTCATCACGCTATCCCCTTGTGGCTCACGCTTCAATGGTCGAACCTAGGAGTCACCTCCGGCAGCGCCCGAGGTTCCCGCGTTGACGTCGTCCAGTCGGTACCTCTTCGCCGCCTCGACCGGCACCGAACGCTCGATCTCGCCCCGGTCGGCCAGCAGCTGCAGGGTACGGACGACCATCGAGTGGGCGTCGATCTTGAAGTGACGCCTGGCAGCGGCGCGGGTGTCGGAGAATCCGAAGCCGTCGGCACCCAGGGTCGCGAAGTCCTGGCTGAGGAAGGGTCGGATGAGGTCCGGCTGGGTGGAGTCGAAGTCGCTCGTGGCCACGATCGGCCCCGCTTGCGAGCCCAACCGCTCGCGCACATAGGGCACGCGCGGTTCGGCCTCGAAGTTCTCGAGCTTCTCGGCCTCGCACTTCAGACCGTCGCGGCGCAGCTCGGCCCACGAGGTGACCGACCAGACAGCCGCATCCACTCCCCACTCCTGGGCCAGCAGACCACGAGCCTCAAGAGCCCACGGGACGGCAACCCCCGATGCGAGCAGCTGAGCCTGCGGACGATCGCCGGCATCCGCCTCGGTGCCGGTGCCCACTCCTGCTTCGGCCACCCGATGGATCCCACGCAGGATCCCATCGACGTCGACGTTCTCCGGCTCTGCCGGCTGGAGCATCGGCTCGTTGTACACGGTCAGGTAGTACATGACGTTGCGGGCGTCGTCGCCGAGGTCGTGCTCGCCGTACATGCGGTGCAGACCATCGCGCATGATGTGCCCGATCTCGTACCCGTAGGCCGGGTCGTAGATCCGCACGGCCGGGTTGGTCGCGGCCAGCACAGGCGAGTGACCATCAGCGTGCTGGAGGCCCTCACCGGTCAGCGTCGTGCGTCCGGCGGTGGCGCCGATGATGAACCCGCGGGTCATCTGGTCACCGGCGGCCCAGAAGGCGTCGCCGGTGCGCTGGAACCCGAACATCGAGTAGAAGACGTAGATCGGGATCATCGGCTCGCCGTGCGTCGAGTACGAGGTTCCGGCGGCGGTGAATCCGGCTGCGGCACCGGCCTCGTTGATGCCCACGTGGAGCAGCTGTCCCGAGGTCGCCTCCTTGTAGGACAGGAACAGTTCGCGGTCGACTGCCAGGTAGTTCTGCCCGTTCGGGTTGTAGATCTTCGCGGTCGGGAAGAACGCGTCGATGCCGAACGTGCGTGCCTCGTCAGGGATGATGGGCACGATCCGGTTGCCGACCCCCTTCTCCCGCATGAGGTCCTTGAGCAGTCGCACGAATGCCATCGTGGTCGCCGCCTGCTGCTGGCCCGAGCCCTTCTTCGTCTGCGAGAACGCCTTGTCGGACACCGCAGGCAGGGTCTTCTTGCTGTTCTCGAGCTTGCGGTTGGGCAGGAACCCGCCGAGTGACTTCCGCTTCTCCAGCATGTACTGGACTTCTTCGGCGTCGTTGCCCGGATGGTAGTAGGGCACCGCGTAGGGGTCGTCGTCGATGACCTTGTCGGTGATCGGAATGTCCATCCGGTCGCGGAAGGCCTTGACGTCGGCGGCGGTGAACTTCTTCATCTGGTGGGTGGCGTTGCGCGACTCGAAGGTCGTGCCCAGGCCGTAGCCCTTGACCGTCTGAACGAGGATCACGGTCGGCTTGCCGGTGGTGTTCACGGCCTGCTGGTAGGCGGCGAAGACCTTGTGGTAGTCGTGGCCGCCGCGTTTGAGGTTCCAGATGTCGTCATCGGACAGGTGCTCGACGAGGCCCTTCGTCTCCGGCGAGCGGCCGAAGAAGTTGTCGCGGATGAATCCGCCGGACTCGGCCTTGAAGGTCTGATAGTCGCCGTCGAGGGTCTCGTTCATGATCCGGACCAGATCACCGGTATGGTCGGCGTCGAGCAGAGAGTCCCATTCGCGGCCCCAGAGGACCTTGATGACGTTCCAGCCGGCACCGGTGAAGACCGCTTCGAGCTCCTGGACGATCTTGCCGTTGCCGCGCACCGGCCCGTCGAGGCGCTGCAGGTTGCAGTTGATGACGTAGGTGAGGTTGTCCAGCCCCTCGTTCGCGGCCAGTTGAAGTGCCCCGCGTGATTCGGGCTCGTCCATCTCTCCGTCACCGAGGAATGCCCAGACGCGCTGGTCGGAGGTGTCCTTGATGCCGCGGTTGTGCAGGTAGCGGTTCATCTGCGCCTGGTAGATCGAGTTGATCGGGCCCAGACCCATCGACACGGTCGGGAACTGCCAGAAGTCGGGCATGAGGCGGGGGTGAGGATAGGAGCTCAAGCCGTTGGGGGCCTTCGAGGCCTCCTGCCGGAAGCCGTCGAGCTGCTTGTCGCTCAGCCGGTTCTCGAGGTATGCCCTGGCGTACATGCCGGGTGAGGCGTGGCCCTGGAAGAAGACCTGATCGCCGCCGCCGGGATGGTTCTGGCCGCGGAAGAAGTTGTTGAACCCGATCTCGTACAGCGTCGCGGCTCCCGCATAGGTCGAGATGTGACCGCCGACCGAGATCTCCGGTCGCTGGGCTCGGTGGACGAGCATCGCGGCATTCCAGCGCAGCCATTTGCGGTACTTGCGCTCGAGGCGCTCGTCACCGGGGTAGGCCGGTTCCTGGTCCGCCGGAATGGTGTTGACGTAGTCCGTGGTCGTGACCTTGGGCTGGGCGACGGAGTTCGAGGCGGCACGCTGACGCAGCGCCTCCATGATCTCGCTGGCACGCAGGGTTCCACGCTGACTGACGAGTCCCTCCCAGGACTCGAGCCATTCGTCGACCTCTTCGTCACCTGTTCCCCTCGGGATCGCCGAGGTTGTGTTCTGGGTCATAGTTGCCCCTCTCAAACACGTCGGGTCCACGGGGAGGTGTTCCCCGTGGACCCGACTGCGGTATTTATCAGCAGAAGCCGGCGATCTGCGCCCAGGCTTCCTTGGATTCCTCCACCCCGTCGCGGGTGAAGGTGGCCTCGATCAGCCCGTAGGGGCGATCTGCGACGATGAGCACTTCGTTCGGGTTCTCCAGGCCGAAGCGCTCGATGTCGTAGAGGAAGTGGTGTTTGTTCGGGCAGGAGAAGCGGATCTCGTCGATCTCCGGCACGGCGTCGATGACCTTCTCACCCATCTGGTACAGGGTGTGCTGCAGGGCATGCGAGTAGTGGTCGGTGAACGAATCGAGGATGATCTCCTTGACACGCGTGTACACGCCCTCGAAGTCGAGCTCCGTGGTGTTGTAGATCCAACGGGTCGCGATGTCGGTGGCCAGAATCCGGTCGTCGGTCTCCGGCAGGGTCGTGTACTTGTCCTTCGGGTAGCCCACGAAACCCGATTCCGTTGTCTTGAGCACGGTGAGTCCGTAGAAACCGGAGATCAGCGTGGTCGCGTCACCGTCGCGGGTCAGCACTGCGGTGCGAGTCTCGGGCGCAGACTTGTAGAACGAGTGGTTGTGGTCGTTGATGCGCGACCAGCCGTATTCCTCTGCCGCCCAACGTCCGCCGGTGACCCAGTCGAAGCTCGAGGCGAAGTGATCGCCGAGGCCCAGGAGGAACTGCTCGGGTGAGCTCACGCCGAGTTCCTTGGCCTTGGCGAAGACCGTGTTCTTCTGGGTGTCGGTGGCGACGACGTGCTCGTTGTTGCCCTCGGTGTGGGCGGTCTCGAAGTCGCCCCACAGCTGGGAGGTGACGTTGAGGTCGCGGATCTCGTGACGTTCGGAGTCACGGTAGACCCTCATCAGACGGTTCTCCGCCTTGCCGTACTGATTCGTTGTCAGTTTCACCTTGCTCATCTTCTTGCTCCTGTTGCTGAAACCAGCGACCGCGACACACTCGTCGCCGAGCCTGTCCTGGCCGCTGCGACCAATTGATTTGCGAGGTTGCCGGACGACTCGCCCGGCGAACTTCGGCGGTTTGTTGAGGATCATGATCCTGTAAGGGGGCCTGCTTCCCCTGATGTCGTGTGGGTGGTGCCGTCCGCTCAGCTTCCCCGGTAGGTGCTGTAGGCGAACGGACTCAGCAACAATGGTATGTGATAGTGCGCCTCGCCCGCCTTGACCGTGAAGTCGATCGTCACCTGAGGGTGGAAATGATCCTGCCCCTGGGCCTCGAAGTAGGCACCGGTACCGAATACGATCCGATAATCACCGGCGCCGAGGTGGTCCGGTCCGAATTCCGAGACACGACCGTTGCCGTCGGTGCGGGCGTTGGCGAGCACCTCGGTGCCGGAGTAGAGCGTGACCTCGAGGTCGGCGGCGGGAGTGCCGAGCGTGGAGTCGAGTGCGTGGGCGGAGATGAAGCTCATGCGAGGATTCCTTCGAGTCTTAACGTGGCGATCTGGATCAGCTGCTCGCCCACCTCGGCGAGTTCAGCGGTGTCGGTGTTGGTCATGCGGCGTTCGAGTTCGGCGAGGATCTCTTCGGGGTCGCGTCCTGCAGCACGGATGAGGAAGACGCGGTCGAAGCGCTCCTCGTAGGCGGCGTTGCCTGCGGCGAGACGGTCCTGGACACTGCCGTCGAGGGCACCCAGGCCCGCCTGCTCACGGGAAGAATGGGCCGCCTCGGCGGACGAGCCTTTGGCCTTCTCACCGATCCGGGGATGGTGGGACATGGCCTGATTGATCTCGTCATCGGTCAGTGGCGCGGCGCTGGTGCGGGCTGCCTCGAGGGCGGCTTCGACGCTGGAGAACGGCCGCGCGGCGACAACCCCGTCGATCCACCGGTCGACGTCCAGGCACGGGCGCAGGCTCGCGCGGGCATCATCGCTCGACAGCTGATTGAACTCGCCTAGGTCCACATTGACCTCCTGAGAAAATCGAGATGCTCAAGCACTGAGATTGTGTTTCACATCACGGAAGATTATTTCCATTTAACTGCTTCGAGTTTGACCCCAGGTCCGCGCTAAGTCAAATTTCACGGTCGATTCCGGTGGCGCCGTCTGTCCGGATTTGGAAAAGTTATTCCACAAAGCGGATAATGGTGGCAGAGTCCCTCGCGCAGTCCGCGTTCTGGGCACTTGGCCATCGTTTTCTCGACAATGAGGTTGAATGACGTCATGAGCATGGAAGCACCCACGATCGTCTGCGTGCCCGATTCCTTCAAGGGTTCGGCCGGCGCCCCCGCCGCTGCCGCCGCCCTCGCCCGCGGTGCCCGCCAAGTGTTCCCCGACTCGCAGATCACCGATCTGCCCTTCGCCGACGGCGGTGAGGGAACCCTCGACGCCCTGTTGGCCGTGTGGGACACCCCGGCCCGTTCGGTCGAGGTCGTCGATGCCCTGGGCCGGCCGACGACGGCCCTGTTCGGCATCTCCGCCGACGGGAAGACCGCGGTCATCGAAGCGGCTCAGGCCAACGGTCTCCCCCAGGTCTCCGACGTCGCCCTCGCGCCCGAGCGCGCCGATACCTATGGGGTAGGACTGATCGCCCGCCACGTCCTGGACCAGGGAGTCGAAGAGATCCTGCTGTGCATCGGCGGCTCGGCGAGCACCGATGGCGGCGTCGGCATCGCCTCGGCCCTGGGCGCGGCCTTCACCGACCCCTCCGGTGCGCCCATCGCCCCCGGTGGCGGCGGACTGTCGGCCCTGGCCAACGTCGATGATTCCGCGCTGGACCCACGTGCCCGCGAGGTCCGCTGGCGCATCGCCGTCGACGTCGATAATCCGCTCACCGGCCCCCGTGGCGCCGCCGCGGTCTTCGGCCCTCAGAAGGGCGCCGACGCCGCATCCGTTGCGGTCCTCGACTCCGGACTGGCCCACCTCGCCGAGGTGCTCGCCGCCTCGGCCTCTGAAGCGTCGTCAGTTGCGGCAACGCCGGGCTTCGGTGCCGCCGGCGGAATCCCTCTGGCTCTGACGAGTCTGCTGGGCGCCGAGGTGGTGCCCGGGTCGACGATGGTCGCCGAGGCGGTGGGCCTGACCGAGGCCCTGGCCGCCGCCGACATCGTACTCACGGGCGAAGGCTCCCTCGATACCCAGTCCTTGGGCGGCAAGGTCGTCGCGGCCGTACGCGACTACGCCCCCGCCTCGGCGAGGATCATCGTCATCGCCGGCCGCGTCGCGCTCAGCCCCGCCGAATGCCGCGCCGCCGGCATCACGGCCGCGCTGTCGATCGCGCCTGGCCCGGCCGATCTCGCCGAACTCTCCGAGCGCGCCGAGGAGCTCATCGAAGCCACCGCCGCTCACGCGTGCGCGCTCGTGGACGCGGGCGCGGGCGCGGGCGCGGGCGCGCATCAGAACTGACCACCACCAGCACAAGCAGTCACCTACGAAAGGATGCATCATCATGAGCACACAACTCGAAGTCGGACAGAGCGCACCGGATTTCTCCCTGGCCGATGCCAGCGGACAGACCTACTCGAAGGCGGACTTCGCCGGAAAGAAGGTTATCCTCTATTTCTACCCGAAGGCCGCAACACCCGGCTGCACGACCGAGGCCTGCGACTTCCGCGACAACCTCTCGTCCCTGGCCGCAGCCGGATTCCAGGTCATCGGCGTCTCCCCCGATGATGCCGAGGCGCTGCAGGCGTTCACGGATGATCAGCAGCTGACCTTCCCGCTGCTCTCCGATCCGGGTGCGGAACTGGCAAAGGCCTACGGGTCATTCGGCGAGAAGACGATCAACGGCAACACCTTCGAGGGCACCCTGCGCTCAACCTTCGTCATCGACGAAGACGGCGCTCTCTCCGACGTCGAGTACAACGTCGACGCCGAGGGTCACGTCGCCCGCCTCCGCGAGAAGCTCGGCGCCTGAGGTCTCACACCCTCCCCTCAGCCACCCCGACGTCACTAATTGCGCCCGGCGCCGCCCGCATATAGTGACGTCGGGGAGCCTTAGCGTGCAATGGCTCGTTCTGCGACGACACGTTTGATGTCTTCAAACGGCCCCACGGAGAACAACTGGCGCCAGGTCAGGTGGATCACCCGATAGCCTTGTGCCATCAATCGAGCGTCACGATTCTTCTCAGCTTCGAGAGCCTGCCGTGGTGTCCTGGTCCCCATCGAATACTTCCCGAGTCCATCGACCTCGATGATCACTTTTGACCCTCGGTGGCAGAAGTCGACCCGGGCCCACACGCGACCGAAATCATCTTTGAACTCTACCTGAGGTTCGAACCCTCCGATTCCCGACTCGAAGAGCCTCACCGCGGCTATCGTTTCCGCCGGCGATTCCCGCCGATCGTCCGCCAGGTCAAAAGCGCTCCGCGCCCTGAGCTGGGCACGAGCTTGACCACACTCTGCAAAGATCCGTTCGATCGAATCGACGTCGGTCACGCAGTTGTGAAGAACGTCATCGATCATCGTCACCGCGGTTGCCAAATCATAGGTCAACGCGACGTCGACCAATGTCCTCTCAACAGTGGTCACGCGGTAGATACCCACCGCGGTCACGTGCGCTGACGGCAAAGCGGCATTCCGCACCCGAAGATGACGATGCTTACGGGCAGCACCAGGCCGCAGAATCTCAACTCGCGGATCTGGAATGCCAGCAAGCGGGAGTCCGTGTATCAGAGCAGCGGAGAGGTGCGAGAACGTCTCTCGAACGGCACCGGCCGGATCAGAGGAATACTCCTCGTTGACCTTCTCTGCCCGTGCACGGATGAGTGCCTTGAGATTCTGCTCGGAATCGCGGCGATCGTTGAATGTCTCAAACTGCTCAGCACTCCCCTCACTCACTGCTGCCCAGATGGTCGCGTGCTCGGGTGCGCGACACGTGCGCTCAACAGCGTACCGACCTCGAGCTATCCTCTGGACACAACACTTTTCAGCCCGCGCCAGCTCGCGCTTGGTGAATCCCGAGCGAAGCAATCGCGCCGTCGTCATGATCGAATACATACAACAGATAATGGCAACAAACAGCATCATTCGCCATGGTGTCGACAAAACTGTGGATAACCCTGTGGATGAAGCCGCCGCTGAATTTCTTCGAGCAGACACTAAATCTCCCCGACGTCACTAATCGCGGGCGGCGCCGGGCACAATTAGTGACGTCGGGGAGATTTTAGGGTGCCAGCGCACCTCAGCGAGCGCGCAGCAGGCGGCCCTGGGGCTCGTCGAAGTTCACGGGGGCGCCGCGGAGAATGGTCTCCGTGACGCGGCCGCGGACGGCACGGGCGTCGTAGGCGCTGATCTGGTTGCGGTGATACAGGTCGGCGGCGGCGACCGTCCACTCCTCATCTGGGGCGAAGACTGCGAAATCCGCGTCGTTGCCGAGGGCGATCGCGCCCTTGTCCGCCACTCCGGCGACTGCGGCGGGGGCCGAGGACATCCAGGCCACCACCTCGGCGAGGTCGATGCCCCGCTTCGCGGCCTCGGTCCACATCAGTGAGAGGCCCAGCTGCAGGGAGGAGATGCCACCCCACGCGGCGCCGAAATCACCGGTGTCGATGAGCTTGAGTTCGGCCGTCGAGGGCGAGTGATCGGAGACGACGCAGTCGATCGTGCCGTCGACGAGCCCCTGCCACAGTGCCTCCCGATTGGATTCTTCGCGGATCGGCGGGCAGCACTTGTGCGTGGTCGCCCCGTCCGGAATCTCCTCGGCAGTGAACACGAGATAGTGCGGGCAGGTCTCGACAGTGAGCTTCACACCCTCGGCCTTGGCCTCCGCGATCTGCGGGAGCGCATCGGCCGATGACAGATGGAGAATGTGCGCACGGGCACCGGTCTCCCGGGCGGCGTCGATGACGCGGGCGATCGCGACATTCTCCGCCTCACGGGGGCGGGAGGCGAGGAAGTCGCTGAACTTGCGGCCCGAGTTCTTCGGCGCCTCCGCCATCACCGAATGATCCTCGGCGTGGACGATGAGCAGACCGTCGTATTTCGCCAGCTCGGCCATATCGGTGCGCAGCTCCTCGGGCTCCAAGGGTGGGAACTCCTCCACACCCGAGTCCTCGAGGAAGCACTTGAAGCCATAGACTCCGGCGTCGAAGAGGGGCTTGAGGTCCGTGGTGTTGCCGGGGATCGCGCCGCCCCAG
Source organism: Brevibacterium picturae (assembly GCF_900105045.1). Lineage (GTDB taxonomy): Bacteria > Actinomycetota > Actinomycetes > Actinomycetales > Brevibacteriaceae > Brevibacterium > Brevibacterium picturae. The sequence goes on from NZ_LT629739.1 coordinate 939,196, forward strand.
AAGCCGACATCGACGAAGGCTTTGGGCTCTGCGACTTCGCGCTTGATGTCCAACGATTCGACGTTGACCGTGGGCGGCAGGGAGTTCAGCGGCATGTCGACGATCGTCGTCACGCCTCCGGCAGCTGCGGCTCGGGTGGCGCTGGAGAAGCCCTCCCATTCGCTGCGACCGGGATCGTTGACGTGGACATGCGAATCGACGAGACCGGGCAGCAGCACCTGATTCTCGTCGACATCGACGACCTTCGCGTTCGCCGAGGTGGTCCCGTTCAGTGTTGCCCCCGCGGTGGCGATCTCGACGATCGTGCCGTCGCGCACACCGACCTCGGCCGCGCCCACGCCATCGGGCAGAACTGCCCGCTGGGCTCGGATGACCAGGTCAAAGCCCTGGTCGGTGGCCTGTGCTCCGCCGCCATCGACGTTCATACATCCTCCTCATTCGCTCCGACGCATCTCGCCGAGCATGTCATAGAAGCCCCCGAGGGGATCGGATTCGTGTGTCCGACACCCTCGGGGCCATGGTATACCAATTGTGACGTGGCCGACATCGGACCCGGTCGGCCGGACGTCTACTTCGCTGCGGCGAGCTCGCTCATCGGGGTCAGCGCGGTGGGCGCGTCGGCCGGGGTCTGAGCGAGGACGTCGAACTCGTTGATCGCATCCAGCGAGGCACCCATCGAGATGTTCGTGATGCGCTCGAGGATGATCTCGACGACGACGGGGACCTGATGCTCATCCATGAGCTCCTTGCCCACCCGCAGTCCCTCACCGATGAGTTCGGGATCTTCGACGCGCAGCGCTTTGCATCCCAGTCCCTGCGCAACGGCCACATGGTCTACGCCGTAGCCCGCAGCTCCGCCCGAGGAGTTGATGTTGTCGAAGGCCAGCGACACCTCGTAGTCCATGTCGAAGCCTCGCTGCGACTGCCGAATCAGACCCAGGTAGGAGTTGTTGACGACGACGTGCAGGTACGGGATCTGATGCTGGGCACCGACGGCCAGCTCCTCGAGCATGAACTGGAAGTCGTAGTCACCGGACAGGGCGACCACGGTCTCCTCCGACTTGGCCTTCGCCACGCCCAACGCAGCCGGTCCGGTCCAGCCCAGGGGACCCGCCTGACCAGCGTTGATCCAGTGGCGGGGCTTATATACGTGGAGCATCTGGGCACCGGCGATCTGACTCAGGCCGATCGTCGACACATAGGTCACGTCGTCACCGAACGTGGAGTTCATCTCCTGGTAGACCCGCTGCGGCTTGATCGGCATGTCCGTGTAGTTGGTCTTGCGGTGCTCGGTGGACTTGCGCTGCGTGCATTCGCCGGCCCAGCCGGTGAAGTCGGGCAGGCTCGCGCCGCCGCGACCGCGAGCAGCGACCAGCAGCGCGTCGAGGGCGGCACCGGCGTCGGAGACGACGCCGTAGTCGGGTGAGAACACACGTCCGATCTGCGTGGGTTCGATGTCGATGTGGACGAACTTCCGTCCCTCGCGGTAGACGCCCAGGTCACCGGTGTGGCGGTTGGCCCAGCGGTTGCCGATGCCGATGACCAGGTCGGATTCGAGGAACGAGGCATTGCCGTAGCGCACATGGGTCTGGATGCCGACCATGCCCGCCTGCAGCGGATGGTTGTCCGGAATCGTGCCCCAGCCCATCAGGGTCGGTGAGACCGGGATCGAGGTCGCCTCGGCGAATTCGACGAGCTTGTCCGCCGCATCGGCATTGAGGATGCCGCCGCCGGCGATGATCAGCGGGTGCGACGCGGCGGCGATGAGGTCGAGGATCTTCTCCGCCTGCGCCGAGGTGGCCGCAGGCTTCGATGGCACCAACGGTTCGTAGGTGTCGATGTCGAAGTCGATTTCGGTCTGCTGGACGTCGATCGGCAGATCGATGAGGACCGGACCCGGCCGGGCCGAGCGCATCAGCTGGAAGGCCGACTGGAAGACGCCGGGAACCTGTCCGGCCTCGAGGACGGTCTTGGCCATCTTGGTCACCGGCTTCGCGATCGAGGCGATGTCCACGGCCTGGAAGTCCTCCTTGTCGAGGACTGCGACGGGGGCCTGTCCGGTGATGCACAGGATGGGCTGCGAGTCCGCGGCGGCGGCGTAGAGCCCGGTGATCATGTCGGTGCCGGCAGGCCCCGACGTGCCGAGGCAGACGCCGATGTTCCCGGCCTTCGCTCGCGTGTATCCGTCGGCCATGTGCGAGGCGCCTTCGACGTGGCGGGCCAGTGTGTGGCGGATTCCGCCGTGGGCCCTCATCGCCGAGTACAGCGGGTTGATGGCCGCACCCGGCAAGCCGAATGTTTCTGTGGCGCCTTCCTTTTCGAGGATGAGCACCACCGCGTCAACTGCGCGCATACGTGTCATTGTTCTTCCTTCGTGTCAGCGAGTCCGCATCGGAGCGGACCGAGTTCAGTGGCCCGCGAGCGGACTGAGGCGGGTGGGCCGGCGACGACGTTGTCGCCGGCCCGGTTCGTGGTGGGAGAAGGCCCTCGGTGTCGCAATGCCGAGGGCCCCGCCCTGTTTGTGGGTTGGCTTCAGCTCTGATTCTTGCCCGAGAGCTGCTCGACGACGGTGAAGAGCCCCGAGTGGTCGAGTCCTCCGTTGCCCTGTTGGACTGTCGAGGCGACAAGCTGCGCGACGGCCGATCCGAGTGGGATCGAGACACCGGCCTCGCGGGCGGCGGCGGTGACGATGCCCATGTCCTTGTGGTGCAGCTCCAGGCGGAAGCCGGGGTCGAAGGAACGGTCGAGCATCTTCTGCCCCTTCTGGTCGAGCACCTTCGAACCAGCCAGTCCCCCGCCGAGGACCTGCAGCGCCGAGTCGGTCTCGACGCCGTAGGCCTCGAGGAAGACGACGGCCTCGGCCAGGAGTTCGATGTTGCCGGCGACGATGAGCTGATTCGCGGCCTTGACGGTCTGCCCCGAGCCCGCAGGTCCGACGAGGACGATGGTCTTGCCGACCGCATCGAAGACATCGCTCACGGCATCGAAGTCGCCCCTGTCGCCTCCGACCATGATCGACAGCGCGCCGTTGATCGCTCCGGCCTCGCCGCCGGAGACGGGTGCGTCGAGGGGCTTGAGTCCCTTCTGGGCGGCCTGGGCGGAGAGGTTCTTTGCGACGTCGGGACGGATCGTCGAGTTGTCGATCCAGTAGGCACCGGATTTCGCGTGGGCGAGGATGCCCTCCTCGCCGGTCAGCACGTCTTCGACGTCCGGGGAGTCCGGGACCATGGTGATGATGACATCGGCACCGTCGACCGCCTCGGCGATGGTGCCTGCGGCCTGGCCGCCGGCCTTCTCGAGTTCCGCAGCTTTCGCGGGTGTCCGGTTGAAGCCGCGGACGGTGAAGCCGGCGGTGACGAGGTTCTTGGCCATCGGCAGACCCATGATTCCGAGTCCGATGAATGCGATTGTCCTGCTCATGTTCATATCCTTTGCAGATGTGTGGTCGTGGGCGGTCTGCGCTCGTGCGCCGCCTGGAACGTGTTGGGGCTTCAGTTCGCGAGCCACTCGAATGCGGTGGCGCGATCCTGCTTGTATTCGAGGGCGATCTGGCCGGTGTAGCCGAGTTCGTAGGAGCGGTTGATCCAGTCCTGCAGGGGCAGCTCTCCGGTGCCGGGGGCTCCGCGGCCGGCGGCGTCAGCGATCTGGATGTGTCCGAACCTCGCTGCGTCGGCCTCGATGACCGCGGCGACGTCGTCACCGTTGATCGACATGTGGAAGAAGTCGGCGAGGACTGCGATGTTGGTCACGCCCTGGGCGCGAGCCTTCTCGACCACGCCTGCGGCGTCGGACGCTGTCTTGAGCGGGTAGGCCTCGGCGCCGGAGACGGGCTCGACGAGGACTGTGCCGTCGATGGCGCCGACGGCGTCCGACGCGAGCTTGAGGTTCTCGATCGCGACCTCGTCCTGCTCCTCGGGGGTTTGTCCCTCGGTGCGCAGGCCGTAGAGGGCGTTGAAGGCGCGGCAGCCGGTGCGGCGGCCGATCTCGACGACGATATCGACGTTGGCCGCGAAGTCGGCCTCTGCGCCCTTGATCGAGACCATGCCGCGGTCTCCGCCGGCCATGTTGCCGGCCCAGAAGTTCAGTCCCTTGAGCTCGACGCCGGCCTTGTCGAGCGAGGCGATGAATTCGTCGACCTCCGCCGAGGTGGGGGTCGGGTTGCCGTCGAAGGGCCACCAGAATTCGACCTGGCTGAAGCCGGCATCCTTGGCCGCCTGGGCCCGGTCCATGACGGGCAGCTCGGTGAGCAGGGTGGAGCAGTTGAGGATGTAGCTGTCGGCATTGGTGAAATCGAATGTCGTCATGGGATTCTCCTTCGCGTCTCTGCGAGTCCGGGTTTCCATTGTTTTCGTATCGTGGAATTGTATTTCCGTTTGATGAAATCAAGCATAAGCAGGCTCGCGAGCCGGAGTCAACCCCCGCCGCAAAGTTCTCCGCACACTGCCCGCACCGCACGACGACGAAAGCAACCCTTCGGTCGCTGAGCACCCCGTAGCGAGGTTGCTCAGCGACCGAAGGGTTGCTGAGATTCATAAAGGCGGCGCGGGCGGAGCCCAGCGCGCCTGCGTCAGCCTTTGACGAGGCCTCCATCGACCCACACGCGGGTGATGTCGGCCGGTGTCCCCATGGCGAAGATCTTCGCCAGTGCGTCCTCGTCGCTGCTGGCGTGTTCGAGCCCCACCGCCAGGGGCTGGCCCGCGGCGGGTGAGATATAGGCGGCGTCGAAGCGTTTGCCCACGGACAGGTCGCCCACATCGTCGCTGAGATCGAGCGCCTCGGCGCCGGCGGCTGTGGCCAGGTGCAGCAGGTGCGCTGAGCTCAGCGGCAGGCCTCCCGAGGGGTCGAGCTGCTGCATGAAGTAGGCCTGGACGCCCTCCTTGAGCAGGGAGAACCCTGTTCCCGCGCCCACGTCGGAGCCGAGCGCGACGCGCACCCCAGCTTCGATGTGCCGACGCAGCGGGAAGAATCCGCTCGCCAGGTTCGAATTCGAGGTCGGACAGTGCGCCGAGGCGGCCCCGACCTCGGCCATTCGAGCCAGTTCACGGTCGCTGGGGTGGACATTGTGGGCCATGATCGTGCGCCGGCCCAGCAGACCGGCCCGGTCGTAGGTGTCGAGATAGTCGCGTGCTTCGGGAAACATCTCGGCCACACCGGCGATCTCGTCATGGTTCTCGTTGAGGTGAGAGGTGACCCAGATACCCGGGTTATCAGCCACCACCTGCCCACCGGCGGCCAACAGCTCCTGCCCGGCGGAGAAGGAGAAGCGCGGGGTGAGCGCATACCGGAGGTGGCCTTTGCCGTGCCAGCGGTCGATGAGGCCCTGACTCTCGGACACCGACCGCTCCACGCTCGTCAGCAGTTCTTCCGGGAGGATCCGGTCACTGGTGACCAGGCCCGACGTGATCCGCAGACCCGCCTCGGCGGCTTGGGAGAACAGCGCGTCGACGGCAGTGGCGAAATGCGAACCGAAGACCATCGCCGAGGTGGTCCCTGCCGACGTCAGTCCGGTGAGGAATTCGCCGGCCAGGGTCTGCGCATAGGCCTCGTCGCCGAGCTTGGCCTCCTCGGGCAGGGCGCAGTGGTCGAGCCATTCGAGCAGGGGTTTGCCGAGGTAGCCGATGGCGCGGATCTGCGGGTAGTGGACGTGGGTGTCGACGAGGCCGGGGATGAGCACTCCGGAGCGCAAGTCGATCACCTCGGCGTCGGGATGGGCTGCCACCGCGCTCGGATAGTCGGTGCGGGCGATGATGAGGCCGTCGTCGACGACGAGCGCGAGGTCCGCATCGGAGCGCAGCTCACCTCCGGCGAAGGGGTCGGTGGGTGTGTCGAAGACTCGGGCACGGTAGATGAACATAGTGGTGGTGCTTCCTGTGAAGTGACAAACAGTGGTGTCTGGTTCGGTGTGACGCGTCGGGTCAGCCCATGCGGGTCAGCAGGTCGGCGGCGACGCTGAGAGCGATCGTCGCCGGCTGCTTTCCGGGCAGATCGGACAGACCGATGGGGCAGTCGATGGTGTCGACGGTTTCGGGAGTGTGGCCTTCGGCGATGAGGTTCTTTCTGAACCGCTGCCATTTGGCGCTCGAGCCGATGAGCCCGATGGAGCCCAGGTCGCCGCGGGTCAGCGCCGCATCGCAGAGGTGCAGATCCTCGGCGTGGTCGTGCGTCATGATGAGGACGTGCGTGCCCGCCGGCAGGACGGTCAGCACCTCCTCGCCGACGACGGCGAACTCACGATGAATCGCCGCCACCGGCGGCTCCAGACGGTCGAGCTCCTCGAGATGCTCGGGACGGGAGTCGCTGACGTGGACGTCGATGTCGTGACGGGCCAGGATCCGGGTCAGTTCGAGACCGATGTTGCCGATCCCGAAGATCGCCACCGAGGCGGGCACGGGCAGCGGCTCGAGCAGCACGTTAACCTCCCCGCCGCAGCATTGGCGCCCGTATTTGGCCGGTGCCTTGTCGTTGAGCCGCAGCGTGAGCATCTCGGGTGCGGACGACGACTCGGATGCGAGGATCTCGCGGGCGCGGGTGACGGCCGTCATCTCCAGATTGCCGCCGCCGATGGTCCCATGTAGGTCATCGGCGGTGACGATCAGCTTCGCTCCGGCCTCACGCGGGGCGTGCCCGCGGACCGCGGCGAGAGTGACGAGGACGGCCGGGACTCGAGAAGCACGAAGCTCGGCCGCTGTGTCCATCCAAGTCATGACGGGACACTGACGCCTTCCTGGTCCCCCGGAACAGCGTCTGCCTGCACTGCGCTGCCCGGGGCGACAGCATCGCCGGTGGGCTGCGAACGCACCGATTCGATGGCCCAGAACACGGCCTCTGGTGTCGCCGGTGAGGCCAACTCGACCGACGGGCCTGCCTCACCGGCCGCCGAACCCGTGCCGAAGGCGGCCACGGCATCCCGCAGGGCCTCGCGGACGGAGAATGCGAGCATCAGCGGGGGTTCGCCCACGGCCTTGGAACCGTAGACGGCGCCCTCTTCGTGCGCCTTGTCCAGCAGCGAGACGTTGAAGACCTCCGGGGCTTCGGAGAAGCTGGGGATCTTGTACGTGCTCGCGGCCTGGGTGGCCAAGCGACCTCGGCTGGGCTTGTCGGAGGCATCCCAGCGCAGGTCCTCAAGGGTGAGCCATCCGGCACCCTGGACGAATCCGCCTTCGACCTGCCCGAGGTCGATCAGCGGTGACAGCGAATCGCCGACGTCGTGGACGATGTCGACGCGACGCAGCTCGTAGGAGCCGTCGAAGCGGTTGACCTCGACCTCGCTCACGGCGGCGCCGTAGGCGAAGTACTTGAAGGGCTCCCCGGTCATGATCGACAGGTCCCAGTGCAGTCCCTCGGTCCGGTAGAACCCCGATGCTGAGAGCTGGATCCGCTGGAAGTAGGCGGCGTTGATGAGCTCCTCCCAGGTCACCGTCTTCTTCGATGACAACGCGCTGACGATGCCGCGGCTGACGGTGACTTCGTGGGCGGGCGCTCCGAGGATTCCCGCGGCCACCTGCGTCAGGCGGCCCAGGATCTGCTCGCAGGCGTCCTTGACCGCACCGCCGTTGAGATCGGTGCCGGAGCTCGCCGCCGTCGCCGAGGTGTTGGGGACCTTGTCCGTTCTCGTGGGCGCGAGGCGGACCGTGGACAGGGGCACCCCGAGGGTGGTGGCCGCGACCTGCAGCATCTTCATGTGCAGGCCCTGCCCCATTTCGGTGCCGCCGTGGGTGACGAGGACGGAGCCGTCCTTGTACACGAGCACGAGGGCACCGCCCTGGTTGAAGGCCGTGAGGTTGAACGAGATCCCGAACTTCACCGGGGTCAGTGCGAGGCCGCGTTTGACGTGTGGGCTCCGAGCGTTGAACTCAGCGATCTCTGCCTCCCGAGCCTCCACCTCGGCACTGGTCACGACCTGGTCCCAGGCGGCCTCCATCCTCTCGGGGTGGCGCACGGGCTGGTAGTACGGGGTATCCTGGCCGGCCTGGTAGAAGTTGCGGCGGCGCAGTTCACGGGCGCTCAGTCCCAACTTCGGGGCGACTCGACCGAGGATGTCCTCCATCACCAGCATGCCCTGGGGGCCGCCGAATCCGCGGAAGGCGGTCTGCGAGGTCTTGTTGCACTTCGCAATCCGCCCGGCGACGCGGATGTTGGGCACCCAATAGCTGTTGTCGATATGGCACATGGCCCTGGTCAGCACGGGCTCGGACAGGTCGAGACTCCACCCGCCGTCGGCGGTCAGCGTCGCGTCGAGGGCCAATATCTTGCCCTCTTCGGTGAAGCCGATCTTCCAGGACGAGTGGAAGCCGTGGCGCTTGCCGGTCATCGTGATGTCGAGCGTGCGGTTGAGCCTCAACCGCACGGGGCGACCGGTGAGCTTGGCGCCGAGGGCCGCGAGCGCGGCGTAGCCGTGGGGCTGCATCTCCTTGCCGCCGAAGCCGCCGCCCATGCGCAGGCATTGGACGGTCACCTCGTGGGCGGGGACCCCGAGGACGTGGGAGACGATGTCCTGCGTCTCGGTGGGATGCTGCGTCGAGCACTGGACGAAGATCTGCCCGCTCTCATCGACATGGGCCAGGGAGGCCTGGGTCTCGAGGTAGAAGTGCTCCTGGCCGGCGAGCTCGAATTCGCCTTCGAACACATGCGCGGCATCGGCGAAGGCTCCGGTGGCGTCGCCCTTGTCGATGACGGGCTGGACGCCGTGGAAGCTGTTGGCCTCGATCGCCTCGGTGACGGTGACGAGTGAGGGCAAGGTCTCGTAGTCCACGGCCACGGCCGCGGCCCCGGCCTTCGCGGCTTCGAGATCGTTGCCGAGGACCCAGGCGACGGGCTGACCGTAGAACATCACCTCGTCGACGGGCAGCATCGGCTCGTCGTGTTTGACGCCCTGATCATTGACGCCGGGGATGTCGGCGGCGGTGATCACGCGCACGACCCCTGGCACCTGGTAGGCGCCGTCGATGTCGACGCTCTTCAGCTTCGCATGCGCCTGAGTCGACTGCACCGGGTAGGCGTGGAGAACCCCCGCGAGACGTCCGACGAGGTCATCGGTGTAGAGGGCCGCTCCGGTGACGTGACCGAAGGCGCTTTCGTGGTGGTGGGACTCACCGACGATGGGGTCGGTGGGCCGCTGTGACAGCTGGCTCATCGTCCTGCCTCCTGTTCGGCAAAGAAACGTTCCAACGAGGACCGCAGCATCGCGGTCCGGTACTTCGCACTCGCCCGGTGATCATCCATCGGGGTGCCTTCGGCGGCCAACGTCTCGGCCGCACCGTGCACGGTCTCCAAAGTCCAGGGTGACCCTTCCAGCAGAGCCTCGGTGGCTGTGGCCCGCAAGGGGGTGGCAGCCACGCCGCCCAGACCGATCCGAGCTTTGGTCACGACCTGGTCCTCGACGTTCACGGCATAGCCGATCGCGACCGAGGAGATGTCGTCGAAGCGGCGCTTCGCGATCTTCTGGAACGAGGTCATCGGCGACAGCGGCAGCGGGATGCGAACTGCGGTGATGAGTTCGTCCGCGCTGCGCACGGTCTGCCGGTAGCCGGTGAAGTACTCGGCCAGATCCACGACCCGTGACCCCCTCGCCGAGGTGAGCACGAGCTGTGCGTCCAAGGCCAGGAGTGCCGGCGGGGTGTCACCGATGGGTGATCCCGTGCCGAGGTTTCCGCCGATGGTGGCGGCGTTGCGGATGAGGCGGGAGGCGAACTGCGGGATCAGTTTGCCCAGCAGCGGGATCGAGCCGGCGAGTTCGCGTTCGAGTTCACTCAGGGTCTGAGCAGCACCGAGTTCGATGTACTCGTCGGTGCGGGCGATGGTGCGCAGTTCGGGCAGGCGGTCGATGGCGAGCATCGATTTGGCGCGTGCGCCCTTGATGTTGACCTCGACGCCCCAGTCGGTGGCGCCGGCGACGACGAGAACCTCGGGTTCGCCCGCCAGGATGTCGAGCGCCTCGGCGATGGTGGACGGGCGACGATAGCGTCCCGGTTCACCGGTGGCCGTATCGGCTCGGTGGATGTCCGTGTTCGCCGAGGCGGGTGCCGGCTGCTCGCGTCGCGCCGCGACCCGGTCGCCGGGTTCGGGCTGGCCGAGCGCGTAGGCGGCGTCGCGGATGGGGCGGTAGCCGGTGCAGCGGCAGAGGTTGCCGGACAGGGAGTGGATGTCGAAGCCGTTGGGACCGCAGTGATGGTCGGCGGCGTCGGCGGCACGTTCGGGCCGATAATATTCGGCGGCCATGGAGCAGATGAAGCCGGGGGTGCAGTATCCGCATTGGGATCCGCCGCGCACGGCCATCTCTTCCTGGACCGGGTGGACGCTCTCGCCCTCGGCGAGGCCCTCGGCCGTGATGGCCTCTTGGCCATCGAGTGCGGCGGCGGGCAGCAGGCACGAGTTGATCGAGGTCCAGCGGGTTGACCCATCGGCGTCGGGGCGGGCGACCATGATCGCGCAGGCCCCGCATTCGCCTTCGGCGCAGCCTTCCTTGGCTGCGGTGAGGCCGACTCCGCGGAGAAAGTCCAGGGCATTGGTATGTGGGGGCCCGTCGAATTCGTGAGCTGTCGAGTTCACCGAAATCTGGGCGGTGGAACGTTGTGTTGCCGGGGCAGACATCGCACTTACCTCCTGCGCCTCGTCTCTGCGGCGCACAGTGCATGGTTGGAACAATTGCTTCGTTCTTCGAAACTTCTGGTTATCCATGCGAACAGCAGCGAAGAACGTGGTGTCGAGGTGACGGGGTGGCCCAGTTGGCTGGGTGACCCGTCAGTGCAGCGACTGACGGGCTCTCAATCGCCGTGTGCGATCTGGCCCTTTCCCCAAGCAAGATGTCCAATCATTTCACTCATCCACCCAACATAGCCGATATCGGTCCGCGAACGAAGTACAGCACGAATCCTGCCGACACGACCCAGAGGAGCCAGTGCACGTCCCGGCCGCGCTTGCTCATCGCGTGGATGAGGGCCCAGGAGATGAATCCGACGCCGATTCCGTTGGCGATCGAGTAGGTCAGCGGCATCGTGACCATGGTCAGGAACACCGGCAGCGAGGTGCGGAAGTCGCTCATGTCGATCTCGCGGATCTGCGTGACCATCATGGCGCCGACGACGACGAGCGCTGCGGCTCCGGCCTCCATCGGAATGACTCCGATGAGTGGTGCGAAGAACATCGAGACCAGGAACAGCCCGCCGGTGACGCAGGCGGCGAGTCCGGTGCGCGCGCCTTCGGCGATGCCGGCCGCTGCGTCGACGAACACGGTGTTCGACGAGGCGGAGGCTCCACCACCTGCGACGGCACCGAGGCCCTCGACGACGAATGCGCCGCGGATGCGGGGGAACATTCCATCAGAGGTCTGCAGTCCGGCGCTGCGAGCCAGGCCGGTCATCGTGCCCATGGCGTCGAAGAAGTTCGTGAACACCAGGGTGAAGACCAGCATCGTGGCCGCGAGCACGCCGATGCGCTCAAAGGATCCGACGAGATCGAAGGCTCCGATGAGGGAGAAGTCCGGCAGAGCGAGGATCTGGCTGGGGATCTCGGGGGCGGAGAGGTTCCAGCCCACGGGGTCCGGGTTGACCGGGTCACCCACGGTGCCCAGCTTCGCGAAGGCCTGGATGACCATCGCGACGATCGTGGCCACGACCATGCCGATGAGGATTCCGCCCGGCACCTTGCGCGCGACGAGGATGCCGATGAGGATCAGGGCGAACAGGAACACCGCCGTGGGCAGGGACGCGATCGACCCGTTCTGGCCCAGCTGGACCGGTGGTCCTTCCGGAGTGCGGGTGACGAACCCGGAGTTGACAAAGCCGATGAACGCGATGAACAGGCCGATGCCGACCGTGATCGCGACCTTGAGGGCATGGGGCACGGCGTTGAAGATCGCTGTGCGGATACCGGTGGCTCCGAGCACGACGATGATGACGCCGTTGATGACCACGAGCCCCATGGCCTCGGCCCAGGTGACCTCCTGGACCACCGAGACGGCTAGGAAGCTGTTCATGCCCAGTCCCGCGGCGAGAGCGAACGGGAGCTTCGCGACGACTCCGAACAGGATCGTGATGACGCCGGCGATGAGGCCGGTGACCGCGGTCAACTGGGCGAAGTCGAGCGACCCGCCCGCGACGTCCTGAGATCCGCCCAGGATGAGCGGGTTGAGGACGACGATGTAGGCCATCGCAACGAAGGCGACGATGCCTCCGCGAATCTCCTGCTTGATCGAGGAGCCACGCGATGTGATTTCGAAGAATCTGTCGAGCAAGCCCGGACTCCCGGTGCTTTCGGGGGCGGTTGTCGTATCCCGCCCTTGGTCGTTGTCAGCCATTTTCATGGACCACCTCTAGTTGTTCGATTTGATCAGCCGCCGGCATCATCGTCGACGGCCATGCGCCTTGAACATGCGCAGAGGAACAGAAACCACTCCATAATAGAATCTTCTTTTCACATCATGGAAGAACACTTCCGTTCCGACTGACCAGTTAAGTCTGTTTTGCATAATGTGTCAACGATCACAGCTTGATCACACTGATTGACAACGGCCAGCTCGCCCCCTCTCGGCCACACGCCATCATCGCAAATGCCGAGCCGACGCCCACCATCGGGGGCAGAGAGGGCCTCGCGGCGGCAGACAAGGCGGAACGTCAAGCCAGAGGCCGGCGATGGTGAAATGGCAAAGGCCCCGAACATCCTGTTTGACCAGGGCGTTCGGGGCCTTGCACAGCGGCGGTGGCGGTGGGATTTGAACCCACGGTAGGGGGATGCCCTACACGACATTTCGAGTGTCGCACCTTCGGCCGCTCGGACACGCCACCGCGGACAACATTACAGTTATGCCCGGGTGGCGTCCAAATCGAGAGGCAGTGACCTGAGCCACTGTTCTGATGTCACCTCGCAGCCTCGCTCAACCAGCGGGGCTCCCCCGCTTCGCGGCAAAGAAATCACTGAGCAGCGCACTGCACTTACTCGCCGCGACTCCGGAGTAGACCTCGGGGTGATGCAGGGCCGCACGGTCTCGCAGCAGATCCCAGACGGACCCTGCAGCGCCGGCCTTCTCATCGAATGCACCGTAGACGACCCGAGCAATCCGCGATCCGACCACAGCGCCGGCGCACATCACACAGGGCTCCAGGGTGGCCACAAGGGTGCAGCCGTCGAGGCGCCAGCGCCCGGTCGCCTCGGCGGCGTTGCGCAGCGCCATGAGCTCGGCATGCCCGAGCGGATCCTGATCGACCTCGCGTCGATTGTGACCGCGCCCGATCACCGAACCGTCGCCGTCGAGGACCACGGCCCCGACGGGAACGTCGTCATGCTCGCCGGCCAGGGCCGCCTCGGCGAGGGCGAGTGCCATCCAGCCCTGGAAATGCGCGTGAGCGCCGAAGCCGAGTTCCGCACTCTCCTCCGGTGAGCTCAGCGGGCGGCCTCGAGCTGGTCGGCGAACCCGACGGTCTCGCCGACGTGGGCGACGACGCGGGCAGGATCGGAGCGGTACTTCTCCACCTGCTCGATGAGATCAGCGGCGAGGACCCCACGGTCGGCATAGATCTCGGCATCGCCTGCCCATTCGGCGTCGGCGTCGAACTCGAGCATTGCGACGTCCTCATCGTCGTCGTCATCGTCATCTGCAGTCTCGTCTTCTTCGAGGCCGAACTCCTCTTCTGGCTCCGCCTCATAGGCGTCGGGCTGCGCATCGAGGAAATCGGCGAAGATCTCTGCGAAGGGGCTGAGCTCGACGGCACGAAGGTCGGACAGGAAGACCTTGACCTCGTTGTTGTCGCAGACTCGCACGAGCCCGAACCATTCGTCCTCGTGTTCGATGACCGCGACCGATTCGCCGTCTTCCGCCCCGGCGGCTTGCATCATGTCGACGAGGCTGTCGAGGTCGGAGGCATCCCGAACATCGACATCGAGCGCACGAAAACCATCGCTTGATTCGGCAAGGATCTCAGTGAAGTAGGACATGCCTCCATTGTGACGGCTTCGGAGTCCTTTCACCACAGCCCGACGCGCGAAGATGAAAAGTTCCGTACCATTTCTCTTATGCGCCTTCATGTAGCCGATCATCTGCTCATCGCCCACAAACTCAGCGTCCTGCGTGACCGGAGCACCGATTCCGCTCGGTTCCGTCAGCTCACCGAAGAGCTCGTGATGCTTCTCGCCTACGAGGCTACGCGGTCGGTGGCCGTCGAGGACAAGGAGATCACGACCCCCGTCACGACGTTCACCGGCACGCGCCTGGCCGAGCCCCGACCTGTCGTCGTCCCGATTCTGCGCGCGGGCCTGGGCATGCTCGACGGCATGCTGCGCATCCTCCCCACCGCCGAAGTCGGCTTCCTGGGGATGGTCCGCGATGAGGAGACCTTCGAGCCCAGCGCCTACGCGGATCGTCTGCCCGATGATCTCAGCGGGCGGCAGATCTTCGTCGTCGATCCCATGCTGGCGACGGGTGGAACCTTGGCCATGGCCATCGACTTCCTCCTCGCCCGAGGCGCCAGGGACGTCACCGCGGTCTGCCTCGTCAGCGCCCCGGAGGGTGTCGAACGGATCGAGAAGGATTACGCGGAGTCCGCGAACGTCGAGATCTACACGGCCGCGCTCGACGAGAGGCTCAATGAGAAGGGCTACATCGTCCCGGGCCTCGGTGACGCCGGTGACCGGATGTACGGAATCGTCGACTGAGCTGAGCCGGAGATCGTGACGATTTCTTGTCATATTTCGTCACACTCGTCTCATTTTCGGGCTTTCCTTTGCAACTTGCGAGTTTTATGACAAATAATGAAGCCATGACTTCCACGACGCACCAGACGCGAATGCGCCCCGCAGGCATGTGTATGCCCTGCGTTCGTTGTCGGTAACCGTCCCTCCGCTGTCCGGCCTCGAACGAGTACACGCACCCTCCGCAGCGGACTCATTCAGTCACAACGGCCTTTCAGGTCGAAGCAAAGGACAGCCATGTCGAATCCAGAACCAGCGTACGCACATCCACGCAGCGCAGCTGCCGTCCGTCGTGCAGGAGCCAGGTTGAGTGCAGTAGACCCGCAGAACCCGCCCCACACCTTCGGCCCCGCCGGTGTCGTGGCCTCGCCGAAGGCAGCGCGCGGAATCATCGTCTACATCGGCCTCGACGAGTCCAAAGCGGCCGCCGATGGGACCAATCTGTCCGCCATCGCAGGCGAGCTGCAGGCCTACGCGAAGGAATTGGCCTCCCAGGCAGAGACCCAGGCGGTCATCGCTCTGGCGCCGGAAGGTCGCGGCAACGACATCGATGCCGTGCGCGCTGTGGCCAACGGCTCCCCCGCTGCCACGGGCACCCCGGCAGGAACGCACGGCCCGGTCCGCTCGCGCATCCCCAGCCGCATCCATCCGCCGGCTCTGCGCCGTGAGGCCGATCAGGGCATCGGCGAAGCCGCGCCCACGGGAGGCTTCGGATCCCGTTTCGATGGGAATTTCCAGAACGGAACCGCCGAGCGCCTGCGCATCGACATCCCCCGCCGCGAGGTTCGCATCGACGGCGATCTCATCGATGTCACGACCAAGGAGTTCGATCTTCTTGCGACTCTCGTTTCGCATGCCGATTCGACTCTGCCTCGTGAAGATCTCATCACTGCCGTCTGGTCGGGCGGCGAAGTTCCTGATGAGAGGACTGTTGACGTGCATATCAGGCGCCTGCGCAGGCGCCTGGGAGAGTACTCTTCGGTGATTCGCACGATGAGGGGCTCGGGTTACCGCTATGACACTCATCCCGATGTCACAGTGTGGTCCGCGACTGCTCACCGGTGACTGATTCTCACTGGTGGCCGATCCCCTTGGACGCGTGTAAGGCACATCGCATGACACACCCAGCTTGAAGACATATTCAGCGGTTAAGATTCTTAATCGATGAACCAGGAATCTCCTCAACCCCGAAAGACGCATAACCCGACCAAGGGGATCACTGCGCTGATCTTCGGCTTGGCCTATGCGGCGTTTCTCCTGCTCCACAACCTGCTGCCTGCCAGGATGGGAATTGCTCTGCTCATCGAGAGCATTCTGCCCTGGACGGGAGTCTTCCTGGCCCTTGTGCTGCTCATGTTCCTCATCCGCTTCTCCCTCCTGTCAGCGATCGGCATTCTGGTACCGACAGTGGTCTGGGCCTCGATGTTCGGCTCCGCACTGATTCCAACTAACGACCAGGGCATACCGGACCTCACCGTCGCCACACACAATGTGGGTGCCAGGTTGCCCGAGCCCACAGCGGCGGCGAAGAGTCTCGTGTCCGCCGACCCGGATATCGTCACGATCCAGGAACTGGAATCTCTGTCGGGCAAGATCATCCACAAGGAACTCGATTCTTCGTTCGAGCATTCGCGGGTCGTCGACACCATCGGCGTGTGGTCGAAATGGCCGATGTCCGCGCCCGAAGAGATCAGCCTGGGGCTGCAGTGGCCGCGGGCCTTCGCCACCACCATTTCGACAGACCACGGCGACATCAGGTTCTACTCCGTGCACATGCCCTCGGTGCGCCCCGGCCAAGAGGCCATGCGCAATGCGGCGATCCGCAGATTGGCCACAGAGGTCGAGACCGATGAGGCCGAGCACGTCATCGTCGCCGGTGATTTCAACACCGCCACGACAGACACCAACTTCTCGACCCTGTCTCCTCCCCTGGAGGATTCGCGAGTCGAAGCGGGCGGCGGGTTCGGGTTCACCTGGCCGGCTCGTTTCCCGGTGACCCGCCTCGACCACGTCCTCTATCGCGGGTTCGAGGCCACCTCCGACGAGGTTCTCGGCCGCGGATCGAGTGACCACCGCGCCGTCGTCGCCGGCCTGAACCTCCAATAGTCGTCGGTTCGTCGGATCGTCGGTCGGTGCGTCGAAGCGTCGGAGGGCGCGAGGCTCATTGTGTCTACTGCCTCAGCTTGTGCGCTGCCTCAGCTCGTACACTGTCCTGTCCGCTGCGGGGTCCGGTTCTGTGCTCCGGCCTGCAGCTCGTCGCTGATCTCCGATCGCGTGAGGGCGTATCCCGTTTCTTCATCGGTGGCAGACCGGGCGAAAACCATCCCCACCACGTCACCGTTCGCGTCGAGCAGCGGGCCGCCCGAGTTTCCTTCGCGGACGATGCCGCGGAGCGAGTACACCTCGCGCACCACCGAATTCGAATCGTAGATGTCGAGGCCCCGCGCGTCGATCGTCTCGCGCACTCGTGACGGTGAGATCGTGTAGGGCCCGTTCTGTGGGAATCCGGCGACCACGGAGTCGTCTCCGGGATCCAGTGCATTGCCGAAGTCGAGAGCGGGAGCCTCGAGCTCGGGAACTCGCAGGACGGCCACGTCGGCTGCGGAATCGAATTCCACCACCTCGGCGGGGTAGGGCCTGCCCTTGCCACCGACCTGAACAGCGAGGTCCGTTGAGCCCGCAACGACGTGGGCGTTGGTGGCGACGAGTCCGTCACCATAGACGAACCCCGATCCTTCGGAACCCGTCGGACAGGTGGTGGCAGTGGTCGTGATCTTGACGACCGATTCCTCGACGCCACGGCCGACGTCGACCATCGCCGAGTCGGGTTCGCCGACGCCGCGAATCTGCTCCGTCTGACCAGCGAACACCTGCGGGAACCCGGTGGCCTTGAGACCCTTGGAGATGTCACCCAGCGCGATCTGCGAGGAATACGGGATCGTCCGGTCCACGGCCGCAATCACCGATGAGTCGGCGACCCACCGGTTGGGTTCGACCCAGGGTGTGGTCCGGATGAAGCCTGCGGCCAGCCAGATGACGAGGACATAGACGACTCCGGCGGTGACAGTGCCGCCGATCGAGTCGATTCCCTGCCCCAGCTCCGAGTCCATGGATCGTTTGATCCACGCGCCGACTCCGTTGCCGGCGAAGGCGAGCAGGACGCTGAGGACAAGCGGCATCGACGCGAGGAGGATGACGACACCGGGGCTCTCCATCGCCTGGGTGCCTTCGCTCAGGCTTTCGACCAAGGGTGAGAGCACTCGGCCGAGGATCCAGCCGACCACGAAGCCGACGGCGGTGCCGAGGCCGATGATGAATCCCTGGCGGAACCCGGAGAAGAGCGCAGCGATCCCCAGGACGATGATGACGACGTCGACGAGCATCACGGCAGTCAGCGGATCACGCTTCTCGACGCGGCGAGAAGGCGATCGCGGGCGGAGGAGAACTTCTTCAGCTGGAAGCTCTCGATGTCGCGTTCCTTCTGACCGCCGACTCCGGCCAGGAGCCGCATGCGGGTCGTCGAGAGATCCCCGGAGGTCCGGATCATGGTGCGCATCTCCTCCTTGCCGCCGGGGAAGGAATTCGCCCACTGCCTGCCGAACTTGCGCCCCTTCCAAGTTCCGAGCATGTCCACCTCGGCGTGAGTGAACCACCCTGTGTTCGCATAGTCACCGAGCATGTTCAGGGTATGGAGTCGCTCGCTGCGGCGCAGGAGGATTCCGAGCACAACCCAACAGGTGGTGAGGATGAAGCTGAGCACGATGAGCCCGATGATCTGCGGGATCGTTCCGAGCAACGAAAGACCAGTCATGGTGCCGTTCCAGATGCCGTGCAGGATCATGCCGACGAAAAGGCCTGGCAACCACATGAGGATGATCGCCCACCACTGCCATTTGCGGGCGGCGAAGCCGATCGTCACACCAGCGCAGGTGCAGAAGACGGTGTGCAGCAGAGGCGAGAACAGGCAGCGAAGTACGAAGGTCTGCCACAGTCCGGCTGCGGCTGCTTCCTCCCATGCGCCGCCGAGGTAGAGCACGTTCTCCGTGAAGGCGAAACCGGCACCGATGAGGGCACCGTAGACGAGTCCGTCGAGGGGCCCTTCGAAGTGACGCCGGGCCGCGAGGACGATGACGACGAGCAACACGGTCTTCGTCGTCTCTTCGACGATGGGCGCCTGAATGACGGCTCCGACAGCATCGGGCATGGCCCCGACGCCGGCGAAGTAGAGAGCGACCTGGCTGACGAGGGAGAAGACGAGGGTGAGGATGACCGCGGCCACACCGCCCCAGAGGAGGCAGAGCCCGAGGACGATCTTCGGCTGCGGTTTCCACCGGTCGAGCCAGAGCACATAGGCGATGATGCCGATGAGCGGTATCGCCGACAGCGCGATCAAGGCGAAGAGTCTGACGCCGAAGCTCAGACTTCCGACCAGAGCGAGAACAGCCAGCCCGATTGTCAGTCCGACCACGGCCACGATGGCGATGGCGAGACGGATGATATTGGCCGTCGAACCTGGTTCTTCCACAGGCTGGGACTGTCGCACGGCTCCGGTCCACGGAGTGTCGGAGACCCTCTGCTGCGGTGCCTGCATGCGGGCGCGGACCCGCATCTCCTGGGTCACTGTCGGTGCGAATCGCGCCTGTTCGTAGACGCGCTGCTGCATAGGCGGTTGCCCCTGCATCTGGTGTTGACTCATCGGACCGCCGAGGTGGGGGTTGCCCTGGCCCTGCGACGCCGGGTTCATCCCCGGTTGAGGGATCTGACGAGGTGGCGGCTGAGGGCCCGGGCCCTGCGAGCCAGGACCGGGCTGCTGCGGGCGAGGACGAAACCGGTCATTGTTCGGGCGCTGTGGTGGAGGTCCCTGCATCGGCGGTCCCTGCTGCGGCGGTGGAGGACCCTGCTGCGGCGGTGCTCCTTGCTGGGGCGGCACATTCGGGTTCCGGGGGTCGGCGGCCCGAGGCGGTTGCGCGCGAGGAGGCACGGGGTTTCCCGCGCGTGCATGCTGCTGCGAGTCGGGGCCGTTTCCGGGTCCCGTCTGATCCGACATATATCATCCTTCTTCGTGTGGAGTTCACCGCTCTGCCAAGTTTACGGTCCCAGGCTGACGTCGGGCCCAGAATGCTGTTGCCGAACGGCAACAGTTCCTGACAAATGTCGGTCCACTCAAGCTCGCTGCTATGTGGACGAACCTCCATTCTCGGGGCCACCTCGGCGAGGGACAGCAATGAACAAATCGGCTGGTGCCCGTACTCTCTCACCGGTGACCGTCTTGACCTGGAGCGATACTTGGAGATGGGTGGACCCTTCTGTGCACACCCGCATCGGCTTCGAAGCTGACTCATGTTCGTTTTCCTGTGGATGCCACCGGGTGAATTCACAGGCAGATTTTCTGCCCTGGTCAGGATCGACACGTCCATCGTCGAATCGGGGTATGAATACTCGCAGACGCTTCACACTCCGCTCCTCTCTCTTCCTGCTGGTCCTGGCTCTGGCCTCTCTCATCGGTCTCGGGCCGGCCATGGCCCAAGGGCCGCCCGCATCGCTCGGCGAAGTGCCGATGCTCAAGGCCAGTGAGGCCTACGGACCGGGCATCTGGCATCATGCTCCGCAGGGCAAGACCTGGTACGGCGCCTACACAACGTTCACGGACACGCATGCCTACTGCATTGATGCCGGCAAACAGTCGCCTCTGCCCAAATACTTCAAAGGTTCGCAATCGGAGAAGATCACCACCGCGCAGACCGCATGGGCGCTGCACGAGTATTCTGAGTCCGAGTCGGCCGATGTGCAGGCGGCGTTGAGCGCGCTGGCACGACTGGACGAGACGATCGCGCATGATCACAAGATTCCGCCGCAGGAGCCAGGCGATCTGGATAAAAAGTTCACGGGTGCTGCGAAGCAGTTCTCCAAGATCAAGGCCGAGGCGGAGAAGTTCGCGGGCCCGTATACGCTCGATGTCTCCCTGACCCCGGTCCTGGATATGCCGGTCCTCGAACCATATGGCAAGCAGGGCCCAAACGACGGTGATTTCAAACGAGTCGAGAACGGCAACGATGATGACAAGAAGGTCCAGCTCCCCACAACGAATAAGGTCACACTCTCGGTGTCCCTGACCAGTGCCTCGGGCACCGCTGTCCCGGGCATCCCCATCGCTCTCGACACCACCGGGGCCGCGGACGCTCCGGAGTCCCTGACCAGCGAAGAGAAACCCGTCGTCATCACCCTCACGCTCGACGCACCGGGCACGGTCACGGCCAAGGCTTCGGCGAGCCTCGCACCGGAGTCTGTCCTGCTGTACGAACCGCAGACGACCAACCGGGTGCAGCGCGTCATCACCCCGGACGAACCCGTCACGGTCTCCGCTCAGGCGAAGGTCGACATGACCTCACAGCCTCGCGTGTCCACCGAGATCTCCGATCAGACCCCGCAACCCGGCGATGCGATCACCGACAAGTTCACCGTCGCCGGCCTGGTCGGCGACCACACCGTCACCGTCGAGCATGAACTGTGGCAGACCCAATCGGTGCCCGAGCCCGGGAAGAAGAACGATGACGCCGAGGTGATCGCACAGGTGACGTCGAAGGACGTCGGCAACGGCACGCACCGGACCGAAGCGATCACAGTCCCCCAGGACTTCCGCGGGTGGATGTATTTCACCGAGACCATCGCCGGTGACAAATCCACAGAAGAATGGAGGGGCATCCACGGTCAGCCGCGGGAAAGAGGCTTTGTTCCCTGGGCCCCGAGCGCCGAAACCGAAGCGGTTCTCGAGGTCAACCAAGTCCACGACGAAGTCACAGTGAGCGGGCTGCGCCCCGGCGGCGAAGCAGTGATCACGATGACCGCATACCACTCCGAGACCAAGCCGAAGCAGTCGAAGGAGGCCGACGGGAAAGAACTCCAGTCCCAGGACATCACCGTGGTCGGAGACCAAGACGGCACGGCGACGGTGAGCTCCGAAGCCATCGAGATGCCCGTCGGATGGGTGACCTATGTGACCACGATTCACGGCAACGACGTGCACCAGGAGTGGAGGAGCGACTGGGGCATCCCGGACGAAACAGTGCACCGGCCGCCGGAAGAGACCCCGACAGAACCGCCTGAAGAGCCCTCGACGCCACCGCCCCCGCCGGAAGAACCGGAATCACCTGAAGCGCCGCCGGCCGAGCCCGTGACAGAACCGGTTGCTGACGAACCTGCAGCACCCGCCCCGCCGGCTCAACTGCCGCGGACGGGCACCACGGGCAATGGAATGCTCATCGGCGCCGGAATCTTCCTCATCGGCCTCGGAGCCACGGCCCTCCTCATCACCGGAAGTCGCCGAAATAGAGAGTAGGAGGAGCAGGATCAGCGGTGGTCCGTGTCGATGAGATCGACGAGGACGCTTCCGGCCCGGAACAGGGCCAGCGTCCGCCGGGCCACCGCTTCCCGCCGTTCATCGAGTGCCGTCAGCGACCGGCTCGGCCACGCGCATGCAGACGCAGAACGGCGCTGGCATCGAATCAGATAGGTGCCAGCGCCGATCAGTCGCCGAGTCGCTGTCAGTCGTGAGTCGCAGTCAGTCGTGAGTCGCAGTCAGTCGCTCAGAACCCGATCATTCCTGAACCCAGGTCTCGGCCCATGCCCGGGCGCCGTTCATCATCAGCCCGACGTCGGCGCCGACGAGGACGAAGGAGGCACCGGCGGCAAGGTACTTTCTCGCCTGCTCAGGGTCGAAGGCGTTGACGCCGACAAGCTTGCCGGCCGCCTTGACCGCCTCGAAGGTCCGCAGCACCGCATCGGTGACATCCGGGTGCGTCTGCTGCCCGAGGAGACCCATCGATGCAGCCAGGTCCGAGGGGCCGACGAAGACTGCGTCGATCCCGTCGATCGTAGCGATCTCGGCGGCGTTGTCCACCGCCGTCGCGGATTCGATCTGCACGGTCAGGGACACGAGCTCCTCGGCCCGAGCGAGATAATTCGGCACCGCGTTCCAGCGGGAGGCTCGTGCCAGCGCCGATCCCACTCCGCGCACACCGCGAGGTGGGTAGTACACACGGAACGCACGGCCGCCTCGGCGTCGGAAGGAGTATCGATCATCGGCACGAGCAGGTTCTGCGCGCCGAGGTCGAGGTACTGCTTGATGAGGACCTGATCGTTCACGGGCACCCGCACGACGGGGGTCGCGGGGTATCCGTTCATGGCCTGGAGCAGGCTGGTGGTGATCTGCAGGTCGATGGGCGAATGCTCGGCGTCGATGAGCACCCACTGCATCCCCGAGGCTGCAGCGATCTCCGCGGCCACGGGAGAGCCGGAGCAGACCCACATTCCTGCCAGGTGCTCCCCCTCGCCCAACTTCGCCACACGCTGGGTGAAGGTCTGCGGCAATTCTACTTGAAACGGCATGTGATGACTCCCAAGTCTCCATAGTCGGCATGGACGGTGTCACCAGGGCTGACCCACATGGGGCGGGTGAAGGACCCTGCCAGAACGGTCTCGCCGACCTGGAGGACGTCACCGTGCTCGGCCAGTTTGTTCGCCAACCACACGATTCCGCGCCCCGGGTGGTCGAGGACGGCGGCGGCAAGGCCGGAGTCCTCGACCGACTCATTGCGGTAGAGCAGCGCACCGACCCGACGCAGGTCGACCGCGTCCACGGCCACCGGATTGCCGCCGAGGACCATGGCGCCCAGGGCTGCATTGTCGGAGATCGTGTCGACGATGGTGCGGCCCTCCATCTCGATCCGCGAGGACAGCACCTCGAGTGCGGGCACCACGTATTCGGTGGCGCGCAGCACGTCGATGAGGCCGATGTCCGGTCCACGCAGTTCGTCCTTGAGCACGAAGGCGAGTTCGACTTCGACGCGCACACCCGAGTACAGGGAGTGGTCGATGACCGACCCGGTGTCATAGACCTGATCGGCGAAGATCGCCCCGTAATCGGGTTCGGTGATCCCTGTCGCCTGCTGCATGGGCTTCGAGGTCAGGCCGATCTTATGACCGATCAGCCTGCGCCCTGAGGCCTCACCTCGGCGGCGCCATTCGTTCTGCACGGCGTAGGAATCCTCGACGGTCATGTCAGGGTACTGAGCCGTGAGCAGACCGATCTTCGTCCGGTTCTTCTCCGCATTCGCCAGATCGTCGGCGATGGCCGCGATCGTTGTTTCATCGAGCATGTGCGCGTCTCCTCAGAGCTGGTGGCCCAATTTGAATCCGGCTTCTCCGTCATCGGCACCCGAGTGCTCACCGAAGTCGGATTCCGCGTCCTCACGTCTGGTGTAGGAGAACCCGTCGGCGCCGATCGTGACCTCCATTTCGGAGTCATCGGTGCGCTTCGTCACCGGCACCGGGTTGCCCTCGAGGTCGAGGACCGTTGAGGCATCGGTGTACCAGGATGGGACGACCGGGTTGCCCCACCAGTCGCGACGCTGGTTGTCGTGAACGTCCCAGGTCACGCGCGGGTTGTCGGGGTCGCCCGTGTAGTAGTCCTGGGTGTAGATCTCGACCCGGTGACCGTCGGGGTCGCGCAGGTAGAGATAGAACGCGTTCGAGACGCCGTGGCGGCCAGGGCCGCGTTCGATGGCGTCGGAGAGCCGCAGCGCTCCGAGCTTGTCGCAGATGGCGAGGATGTTGTGCTTCTCGTGGGTGGCGAAGGCGACGTGGTGCATGCGCGGACCGTCACCACCGGTCATCGCGGTGTCGTGCACGGTCGGCTTACGGCGCATCCAGGCCGCGTAGACGGCGCCCTCGGCGTCCTGGATGTCCTCGGTGACGCGGAAGCCCAGATTCTCCATGTAGTCAACGGCCTTCGGCACGTCCGGGGTGACCTGGTTGAAGTGGTCGATGCGGACGAGCGCTCCCGGGGAGTACAGGTCGTAGCGCCAGGCCAGACGTTCGACGTGGTCGACCTCGTAGAAGAATTCGTACGGGAAGCCCAACGGATCCTGGACGCGCACCGAGTCGCCGATGCCATTGACGAAGCCGTCCTTCTTCCGCACAACCGGGCAGCCGAGATCACGGTAGTACGCCTCGGCGGCGTCGACGTCTTCGGGGGTCCGCACCCGGTAGGAGAACGCTGCAACAGCGGCAACGGGTCCCTGCCGGAGGATCAAGTTGTGGTGGATGAACTCCTCCATCGACCGCAGGTAGACGGTGTTCTCGTCTTCCTCGGTGACCTGCAGATCAAGCACATCGACGTAGAAGTCGCGCGACTTCTTCAGATCCGTGACGACGAGCTCCATGTAGGCACAGCGCAGAACGTCCGGCGCCGGAACTGTTGGAACGGGAATTGTGTGGGACATGGAGTTACCTTTCACTGCTTCCCGAAGACGGGATTGTGGACCTCGCCGAGGTTGATGTGCACGGACTGCTGTTCCGTGTAGAAGTCGATCGACCTGTAGCCGCCCTCGTGGCCGAGGCCCGAGGCCTTGACACCACCGAAGGGGGTGCGCAGGTCGCGGACGTTGTTCGAGTTCAGCCACACCATGCCGGATTCGACGGCCTGCGAGAAGTTGTGAGCCCGCTTGAGGTCAGACGTCCAGATGTAGGCGGCCAGGCCGTACTTCGTGTTGTTGGCCAGCTGGAGTGCTTCTTCATCGGACTTGAACGGGGTGATCGCGACGACGGGGCCGAAGATCTCCTCCTGGAAGATCCGCGCATCGGGGGTGACGTCGGCGAACACGGTCGGTTCGACGAAGTTGCCGGTGTCGAACCCTTCGGGGCGGCCGCCGCCGGCGACGAGGCGAGCCTCTTCCTTGCCGATTTCGACGTAGGACATGACCTTCTCGTAGTGCTCGGGGTGGACCAGTGCGGCCACCTCGGTGGTGGGATCCGAGGGCAGACCCACCTTCACACGCTTGGCCTGCGCAGCGTAGCGCTCGACGAACTCCTCGTAGACCGATTCCTCGACGAGGAGGCGCGAGCCGGCGGTGCAGCGTTCGCCGTTGAGGGAGAAGACGCCGAAGACCGTGGCGTTGATCGCCGTGTCGAGGTCAGCATCGGCGAAGACGACAGCAGGCGACTTTCCGCCGAGCTCCATCGACAGGCCCTTGAGCCAGGGAGCGGCGTTGGCGAAGATCGTCTGACCCGTGCTCGACTCACCGGTGAAGGAGATGAGGGGAACGTCGGGGTGCTTGACCAGGGAGTCTCCGGCGAAGCCCTCTTCACCGTAGCCGTTGACCATGTTGAACACGCCCGTGGGCAGTCCGGCCTCTTCGAAGATGCCCGGCCACAGCGACGCTGAGAGTGGGGTGAACTCGGCGGGCTTGAGCACCACCGAGTTGCCGGTCGCGATCGCGGGAGCCAGCTTCCATGACTCGAGCATGAACGGCGTATTCCACGGCGTGATGAGGCCGGCGACGCCGATGGGCTTGCGATTGACGTAGTTGGCCTGACGGCCGGGAACCTTGAAGGCGTCATCGACCTGGGCGACGATGAGATCGGCGAAGAAGCGGAAGTTCTCCGCGGCACGGTTGGCCTGGCCCTTCGCCTGGGTGATCGGCAGACCGGAGTCGAAGGACTCCATCTCGGCCAATTCCTGGCTGCGGGTCTCGGAGATGTCGGCGATCTTGTTGAGGACGCGGGCGCGCTCACGTGGGAGCATCGACGGCCAAGGTCCTTCGTCGAAGGCCTGCTTCGCCGAGGCGACCGCTGCGTCGATGTCGGCTTTCTTGCCCGAGGCGGCCTTGATGTAGGGCTCGTTGGTCACCGGGTTGATGACGTCGAATTCCTCACCATCGATCGAATCGACGAATTCGCCGTTGATGTAGTGACGGATCTTCTCCGGCAGGTTCGCTGGAGCTGGCGTGGACGCGGTCATGACTTGTCCTCTTCTCTGTCGATGGTTCCTGTGGGGTCTGTGGTTTTGGCCTGGGCTTCCTGGTAGCTGGCCAGGGTCGTCGAGCGGTGGTTGCGCACCACCCGTTCGATCTCCTCCGCCGAGGCGGCCGCCCGGATGAGTGCGACGATCCTGGCATGCTCATCGACCGACCCCCGTGCCCGCTCGGGCACGAAGGAGAAGGTCGAGTTCCGCAGGTGGGCCAGGCGGTCCCATTCGACGGCCACCAAGCTGTGCAGGCGTTCGTTGGGGCAGCGGCGGAACAGTGCCGCGTGGAATTCGTGGTTGAGGCGGGTGAATTCGGTGGGGTCGAAGTCGGCGAGCAGGTCACGCATGCGTTCATTGATCGCATCCGCCTCGGCGAGGTCGCTCTCGTTCAGGAACTCCAGTGCCTGCGCGGTCGCGGCACCCTCGAGGATCGCCACGGCCTCCATCGACTGGGCGTAGGAGTTCTGGTCGACCATGGCAACGCGGGCCCCGACATTGCGTTCGAAGGTGACGAGGCCGTCGGCTTCGAGGCGGCGGATGGCCTCCCTGACCGGAACGACGGAGGTGTCGAGTTCGAGTGCGATCTGAGCCAGCACCAGCTTGTGACCCGGGTCGAAGGTCTGATCCGCGATGCGCTCACGGATCCAGCGATATGCCGTCTCCGCTTTGCTCAGAGAGCTCGGCTCCGCTTCGACGGTTCCAGCGGTGCTCATTGTGAGGCTTTCCAGGCGTCGAATTTCTCTTTCCATTCGCCCTTCGGTGGGAACAGAGACTCAATCGGGTTGCCGGCGGCGACCTGCTCGGCCACCCATCCGTCCTCGATCTCCTTGGCCAGTGCCGCATCGACGACCTCTTCGACGAGGCTGCTCGGAATCACGATGACCCCGTCGTCGTCTCCGACGATCACGTCACCGGGCAGGACGGTGGCGTTTCCGCAGGCCACGGCCACGTCGGATTCCCAGGGCACGTGCTTGCGTCCGAGCACGGCGGGGTTCTTCGCCGTCGCGAACACGGGAAGGATTCCGGCCACCTCGGCGGAGTCGCGGACTCCCCCGTCGGTGATGACACCGGTCGCACCCTGGGCCTTGGCCCGCAGCGCGAGCACGTCCCCGAGTGTGCCGGAGCCGGGTTCGCCGCGTGCTTCGATGACGACGACCTCGCCGCTCTTGAGGGAGTCGAAGGCTCGCTTCTGGGCGTTGTATCCGCCGCCGTGGGATTTGAACAGGTCCTCGCGGTTGGGCACGAAGCGCAGCGTCTTTGCGGTGCCCACGATCTTGGACCCTGGGACGAGTGGCGAGACGCCCTCGATGACGACGTTGTTCAGTCCGCGTGCGCGCAGCTGAGCCGACAGTCCGGCGGTCGGCGCTTCAGTCAGCTTGGCCCGCAGATCGTCACTCAACGGGCCGGTGGCAGATTCATCCGGCGCCAGACCGGCTTCCTCCCGCGATCCCCAGGCATCGGCCTGCAGTGCTTCGGTCACGGCCGGTGCGCTCCCCAGCTTCGGATCGAATTCGCCCGAACCCTCGACGACGTTCGTGGCGAGTCGTCCCGAACTGAGCTCGGACCCGGTGCTCGCCGAGGTGGCCGTGACCTCGACTTCGACCGTGTCCCCGGGTGCGACGACGCTCGAGCCTGCAGGGGTGCCGGTGAGGATGACGTCACCGGGTTCGAGGGTCATGTGCTGGCTGAGATCAGCGACGATCTGGGTCAGGGGGAAGATCAGCTGCTCAGCACTCGTGCCGTCGTCCTGCTTGACCTCGCCGTTGACCCAGGTGCGGATGCGCAGGGACTGGGGGTCAGCCTCGGCGGCGGGAATGATGTTGGGACCCAGCGGTGTGTAGCCGTCGCGGCTCTTCGAGCGCAGGTTCGAACCCTTGTCGGGCGCCTTGATGTCGTAGAGGCCGAAATCATTGGACGCGGTCACACCCTCGACGTAGGTCCACGCATCGTCAATGCTGACGGAGCGGGCCGCGGTGCCGATGACGATGGCGATCTCGCCTTCGAAGGCGAGCAGCGAGGTTCCGACAGGACGCTCGATCGCATCACCCGATGCGGCCAGGGAACTTGTGGCCTTGAGGAAATAGGACGGCTGGGAGGGCCGTTTGCCGCGCTGGGCGGAACGTGACTCGTACGCCACGTGGACGGCAATGATTTTGCCCGGTCGGACTGGAACACCCGCTGGAGTCGACATCGATCTCGCACCTCATTTCGATTGGCTTTCACCCAGATCGTATATGATACGGTTCCGGAGGACAAGTAGTCCGCGTCACATCATCGAGGTCGGATCTGCGACCTCATATGCGTGCGGCGACACTAACCCAGCAGTCTCAAAGCGACGCAGGAGTCATGGTGAGTAAAAAGCACACCCAAGGTCGGGTGGCATTCGCGACCGTCGTCGGCACCAGCATCGAGTGGTACGACTATTTCCTCTATGCGGCGGCCTCGGGGCTGATCTTCAATCAACTCTTCTTCGGCCCGCTGGGCTCGACCCTGTCGACCATGGTCGCCTTCGCCACCGTAGGCATCAGCTTCCTGTTCCGCCCACTGGGCGCATTCCTCGCCGGGCACTACGGTGACAAGCTGGGGCGCCGGGTCGTCCTCATCATCACACTCATCGCGATGGGTGCCGCCACAGCCCTGATCGGCTTCCTCCCGACCTACGAGTCGATCGGCATCGCAGCACCGATCCTCCTCATCGTCCTGCGCATCATCCAGGGCATCTCCGCCGGCGGCGAATGGGGCGGAGCCGTCCTCCTGGCCGTCGAGCACGCCGAGGTCAAACATCGTGGTCTGCGCGGCTCCTTCCCACAGATCGGTGTGTCCATCGGCCTCATCCTGTCCTCCGGCGTGCTCGCGCTGATGACTGTGATCGCGCCCGGCGAGGCCTTCCTCGAATGGGGCTGGCGCGTGCCGTTCTTCCTCTCGATCCTGCTCGTCGCCGTTGGCTACTGGATCCGCCGAGGCGTCGAGGAGTCCCCCGTCTTCCACGAGATCGCCGAGCGCAAGGAACAGGTCACCAACCCGCTGGGCAAGCTGCTCAAGAACCACTGGCTCCTCGTCATCCTGGCCTCGCTGGTCTTCGTCGGCAACAATGCGGCCGGCTACATGACGACCGGCGGCTACATCCAGAACTACGCCACGGACTCGGCTGGGTCGGTCGGGCTCGAACGCGGCCCTGTGCTCTGGGCAGTCTCCGCCTCGGCGGTGTCGTGGTTGATCTTCACCATCGTGGCCGGCTCCGTCTCGGACAAGATCGGGCGGAAGAACACCTACCTATTGGGCTGGGCGCTTCTCCTGATCGGCATCTTCTCCCTCTTCCCGCTGGTCAACACCGGAAGCATCTGGATGCTGTTCCTGGGACTGGTCATCCTCACCGTCGGGCTCGGCTTCACCTACGGGCAGCAGCCGGCGATGTACGCCGAGATCTTCCCCTCCAGCGTCAGGTTCTCAGGTGTCTCGGTCTCCTATGCGATCGGATCAATCCTCGGCGGAGCGTTCGCCCCGACCATCGCAAAAGCACTGGTCTCGGCCACAGGCACGACCACCTCGGTGGCCTTCTATCTGGCGATCATGACGGTGATCGCACTCATCGCCACACTGCTCCTGCGGGACCGCTCGGGCATGCCCCTGGGGCCCGACCACGAGGAGGAGCAGTCCGTGAGCCCGATCATAGGTGTGCGCTCATGATGACCTGAGTAACATACGATCGTATATGAACTGCTAATATTGGAAAGTCACGAAGACGTGTGATGAACCGGAGGTTGACATGCATTTTCACCAGCACGGCTATGTGTCCGCAGACCCGCGGATCGAAGCTGCAGCAGGCTATGGAATCGATCGCCCAGAGGACCTGCCTGATGAGGTCGATGTCCTCATCGTCGGCAGCGGCCCGGCGGGGATGGTCGCGGCAGCGCAGCTCTCTCAGTATCCGGAGGTCAACACCCGGATGATTGAGAAGCGCGACTCGCGGCTGGTCATCGGTCAGGCCGATGGCATTCAGGCACGCTCGGTCGAGACCTTCCAGGCGTTCGGCTTCGCTGAAGAGATCATGCGCGAGGGTTATCACATCATCGATATGGCCTTCTGGAATCCGGACCCGCAGAACCCCGAGCACATCATCCGCACCGGACGGCCGAAAGATGATGAGACCGGGATCAGCGAATTCCCCCACCTCATCGTCAACCAGGCCCGTGTGCTCGACTACTTCGCGCAGTTCGCCAAACAGTCCCCTGGCCGAATCGTCCCGGACTACGGCATCGAGTTCGTGGATCTGAAGGTCGATGACGATTCTGCGTCGAAGCACCCGGTCACTGTCACGGTTCGCTACATCGCAGGCGAGCGTGCAGGCGAAGAACGCACCATCCGTGCCGGCTATGTCGTCGGCTGCGACGGAGCCCGGTCGGGGGTGCGCAAGTCCATCGGTCGTACGATGATCGGCGACCAGGCCAACCATGCCTGGGGTGTCATGGATGTGCTCGCGAACTCCGACTTCCCCGACATTCGGACCAAGTGCGCTATCTCCTCGAAGCACGGCAACATCCTCCACATCCCCCGCGAGGGCGGGCATCTCTTCCGCATGTACGTCGACCTCGGTGAAGTTCCCGAAGACGATGCGCGCAAGGTGCGGCAGACGAGCGTCGACGAGATCATCGATCGCGCCAACGCCATCATCAGCCCGTACAGCATCGATGTGAAGGATGTCGCATGGCACAGCGTCTACGAGGTCGGACACCGTCTCACTGATGCCTTCGACGACACCGACGAGACTGCAGTCGGCTCACCGAGCCCACGCGTGTTCATCACCGGTGATGCCTGCCATACCCACTCGGCGAAGGCCGGTCAGGGCATGAACGTCTCAGTGCAGGACGGGTTCAACATCTCGTGGAAACTCGGCCAGGTGATCTCCGGGCGGTCCTCGCAGGAACTGCTGCGGACCTATTCCGACGAACGCCAGGTGACCGCGAAGAACCTCATCGACTTCGACAAGGAATGGTCGACCCTGATGGCGACTCCGCAGGAGGATCTGCCGGACGAGACCTACCTGCAGGACTTCTACGTCAAGACCGCCGAGTTCCCCGCCGGCTTCATGACCGAATACACGGAATCGATGATCACAGCCTCGACCGAGCATCAGGAGCTGGCCACCGGCTTCCCCGTGGGCAAAAGGTTCAAGTCGGCCCAGGTTCAGCGCAGCTGCGACTCCAACTTCATCCACCTGGGGCACAGGGCCCGGGCTGATGGTCGCTGGCGCGTCTATGTCTTCGCGGATGCTCCGGCACCTACCGATGCCACCTCGTCAAAGGTCACCGAGCTGGCCGACTGGCTCAATGCCGATCCGGCCTCGCCGTTGGTCAAGTACCGCCGAGCAGGTGAGGACCTCGACAGTCTCCTCGAGCTCAGCGTCATCTACCAGCAGGGTCACACCGAGTTCTCCTTCCCCGATGTGCCGACAGTCTTCCGTCCGCACGTGGGCGAGTTCGACCTCGAGTATGTGGAGAAGATCTACGCAACTCTCGAAGGTGAGGACATCTTCGAGGAGCGCGGCATCAGCCGTGACGGCGCCGTAGTGGTAGTCCGCCCGGATCAGTATGTCTCAGGTATCTTCCCCTTGGATGCCCATGACGAGATCGGCAACTTCTTTGACGGAGTGTTCGTCTCCGAACAGTGACTCGTACGATCGAGTGACGAGTCGGTTCTAGTCCCGAGTCGGATCCACTGACGCCGACGTCTCAACAGTGTGGGAATGCCTCACCTGAAGAGACGTCGGCGTTGTCGTTGGGCGATGAGTCCGCTGATGCCAGCGGCAATCAGCGTGATGCTCCCCAACGCCCAGAAGTTCACTCCCGCCGCTGGAAAGCCGACGATGTTGGCGCTGATCGATTCTCCGGACGATGTTTCGCCTCTCCACCGGACGGTCGGCGGGTGCGCCAGAATCTTCTCTAGCATGAGGTACAGGCCGACGCTGAAGGCCACGACGACCGCAGACCACCATGCCGGTGGTTCCATGGTCAGACCGACTGCCGAGCTGAGGATGACGGCAGTCCACGCAAACAGAATGCCGGGGCTCATATCGACGAGTTCGGTTGTGTTGAAACCCAGGGATGTAAGCGTGACACCCTCTTCGTCCGTCGCCTGGTTGTCCATGATGGGCACCCAGATCATGACGATCCAGGAGACCAAACTCATCAGCGGCAGCAGACGTGCAGCGTTTTCAGCCGGAGTTCGTTGCTGGCGGACGATGAACCGGCTGTGCGTGTCTTGGCGGAAACGCTCAGGCGATCGCTGACGTTCAGGCGACCGCTGCCGTTCCCCTATGAAACCGCAGATCCCCGCGGCGATCAGAGCAATGCCCCCGACTGCCCACAATGCGGCTCCCCAGGCAGGAGAAGCGACTTCCATCCCGCCGACCCACCGTCCGCTGCTGTCCTGGCTATCCCACATCAACGTCGGAGGGTTGGCCACCATGTTGATCAGTGTGGCCAGGATTGCGATACCGAGACAGACCGTGGGCCACGCCCAGATCCGCAGACGGTCGACGAGCCAGGCCGAGATCACGCAGGCGAGCAGGCAACTCCAGATAACGACGAATTTGGGATCGAGGTCGCTGAGTTCGCTGGAAACATCACCCAACGAGGTGACGACGATCCTCATGGACTCTTCGGTGTGCAGACTGTTGAGCGAGCTGTCAAGGACCGGGACCCAGAGGGTCACCGCCCATACAGCCCAAGTCACGACCGGCAGTACTCTGGCAAACAGCCGCAATCGAGCATGTCTCGGTCCCCCGGTGCTGCGGGTGACGAGGTTCGAGCGCTCAGCTCTCGGCCTCTTCGGCATGTCTAGGCTCCGCTCTTGCGTCGCTGCGCGCCGATCCACCCGCAGAAGCCGGCGGCACCGAGCGCCTGACTGCCGATAAGGGAGATCGCGAATCCGAAGTCCGGAAGAGCCACCTCCATCCCACCTGTCGGCAATCCGTCATCGGTCTGCCCATCCCATAACAACGATGGCGGATTGATGACGGCTGCGGCGAGGACGAGCAGAAGCAGAGCACCCAGCACGATGGCACTTCCCGACCACCATTGCTCGACACCGAACAGCCAAGGAAGTATCGCGAAACCGACGATCAGGAGCCAAATGGCAATGAAGCCGGGAGAAAGGTATTCGGGGTCGAGCGGGGTCTCGCCCACAGACGTGATCCTGATTCTCGGCCCGTCATCGTTGCCGCTGTCGAGGATGGGAACGAAGATCGTGATGATCCACGCAGCAACCGTCACGAGGGGAAGGAACCGCGCGGCCCGAAGCAGGTCCAGGCCCGGTCGCAGTCCTCGTCGTTGCTCTGGACCGTCGCTATTGTGGCCGCCGTAGCCACGATTATCGCCGCCGTCGTTGTCATGAGTATCCATACTCACGATCTTGCTGCCCGGCGCGGTGAGAGCCGTGTCGGGGTTGTTGCAGTTTCATCACGTCACCCGGTGTCGAGCAACCCCTGGCGAAGACATCCCTCGGCATAACTTCCTTTGGAACTGTCGGCACAGCTGGCTACGGGCCTGTCTCCAGAGCCGTTGAGCCTCCGGGCCCGGCGAGGACGCCGGCGACGATACCGAGAGCGAAGTGTCGTGGGCAGAGCACAGGGTTGGACAACCTCGACAATCTCGTACGCAGGAGGTTCGCCGCGAGCTGGTTCAGGAGGTTCGCCGCGAGCAGATTCAACCTGCTGTTGTTCCTCGAACTTCTTCGCTTCTGACGCCGTGATCGGAAAGAACGGAATGTCGACTTCGCGGCATTCGGAGTCGGATTCGGAGTCGGGTGGCGATCCTGATCGCTGCGGTTCCAACAGTCCAGACAACGCCAAGCGCCAATCGCCATCACCCGGAGCAGCTCGTGGATATTTCATCCGGCGCACCAATGGAGACGTCGGCACCACATACTCGCGACCGGTGGGAGTTGTAACCGTCAGCCTCTCTGCCGTCGCCTTGTGCTTCCACCCAGGATGTTCCTTCGCGTAATTGCATGCGGCGCACAGTCCCGAACCGTTCTCCCACGAAGTCTCGCCGCCGGAGGCGTGTCCGTCAGCATGATCGGCATGCCTGATCCGCGCATCGCACCAGGGCGTCCGGCACACGTCATCGCGAAAGACGACCATCTGCCGCAGCTGCCCGGTGAACGTGCGACCGCGAGATTCCATTCCCACCAGCTGGCCATCGGTGGCACGAGTGAACATGCGGCGGATGAAGACCTCGGCTTCGTTGGCGGCGATGAAGTTGCGTGCTGTTCGTGCCGGAAGGGGGCCGAAGCCCGGCAGCCAGGCGGGGACCAAGCCGTCGGAGAGCAACGACTCCGCTTCGACGACGAGGTGCACCTCTGCGGGAACAGCTTCCGCGCTCGACTGTCCCGTCAGCCGCTCGACAAAGGTATCGGCCAGCAGCTGGTTGTTCCTGCGCCCCTTGGCACCGCCGGCTGCTGACGCTGATTCGGCGGCATTCTTCAACCCCTCATAGACGGCAACGGCCTGCTGGATCGGAATGATCGCGGACACGCGTCCCATCCCGTCATCGAGCGCGGTCATGGTCACGCGGCGGTTCGCCGTTGCTTTCTTCGCCCGTTCGGCCGCAGCCTCGGCGTTCATCTCCTCTGCCAAGGCGCGCGCTTCCGTGCGCAGGCTCCGCAGCCCTGCCGGCCCCATGCTCGTCTTCATTCGAGTGTCGACCTTGCCTCGGTCGGCGCTGGGCAGCGTTGCAGTTTCGTCGGCCATGACACGGGCTTTGTCCTCGGAGATCTCCCCGGCGGCAAGCGCTTTGAATGTATTCGGCATCTCGCCCACGATTGCCCGCGAGGTGGAAAGAAACTTTCGGCCGGATCCGGGTGAGACCCTCTTCGCCAAGGCGATCTCCTCAGCCGAGCGGATTCCGCAGTCACGCGCGGGAACCTGGTTGAGCGCATCCCGCCGTTGGCGCAGGGCCTCAAAGGCCACAGCCTCGGCGGACTGCGCGGCCACGATGGTCGCCTTCAGTCTTTCGAATGCTGTGATCCGCGCCAGTGTCTCGGCTTCGGTGACAGCGGGCTTCTCGCCACGCACCATGGAAGCGAAGCGGTCGATCTCTGCAATGAGATCATGATCCGCCGAAAATGCCTCCGGAACGGTCTCCGTGTCCATGCAAACACACTACAAGTCGGCCCTGACACGAGATTTTCCGAGGGTCAGACACGCGACTCCAGCGAAACGAGATTCGACCTCACGAGGCCCTAGCCGACGTCCCTCTGGATCCGGTTGAGGACCATGTCCATGGCCACGATATTGTGCCCGCCATCAGGGATGATGATGTCCGCGTTGCGTTTCGAGGGCTCCACGTACAGCTCGTGCATCGGCTTCACAGTTCCCAGGTACTGGTCCTCGACCGACTGCAGGGTGCGCCCTCGTTCGACGACGTCGCGCTTGATCCGTCGCAGCAGTCGGACATCGGCGTCTGTATCGACGAAGAGCTTGATATCGAGCAGTTCGCAGATCCGCGGTTCGGCGAAGATGAGGATCCCCTCGACGATGATCACCGGCGAGGGTTCGACGAGCGTCGTGCGATCGCTGCGATTGTGGATCGAGAAGTCGTAGACGGGGCTCTCGACCGGTCTAGAGGAGCGCAGGGCGCGCAGGTGCTCGACGAACAGGTCGTTGTCGAAGGCGTCGAGGTCGTCATAGTTGACCTTCTCCCGCTCCTCGTAGGTCAGCTCATCCCGCCGCCGATAGTAGTTGTCGTGGAACAACACCGAAGGCGGACCGGCGCACTTGTCCAACAGCTCCTGGGTCAGCGTCGTCTTTCCGCTGCCGGTCCCGCCTGCCACGCCTACAATCAAGGTCTCCACGGTTCAACTATCCCTTTCGGCTCTGCGAAATCAAGCACTGACTTTCCCCAAATTTATACCAGGCACCCTCGCCGAGGTTGTCCGGCGGCTGACGCTGTCCACCGCGGGCCCGTTCATCCCCGTCGGGTCAGCTGCGCCCAGAGATCCTGGTCGAACCGACGGCGGGCGAAGAGTCCGGCCATGTGTCTGACCGCGTTGTCGACCTTCCCCCGCCACGCGTCCACGGCACGCTCTGCATCCCCGACGGACAGTGCTCTGAAGATGGCGCGGTCATCGATGAGGATGCGATCGCTGGCCGGTGAGTAGTCGAGCTGCAGGACCGAGATGAACAGCCGCAGCCGCAGGGTCAGGGCTTCAAAGGCTCGAGCGCTCTGCCTCAGCCCCGAGGCCCGGGCCAGTTCCTGCTGGAAGTGGAGGTCCGCATCCTCGACATCGATGCCGCTCTTGGTCGCCGCCGATGCTTCCACCTGGCGAAGGGCCAGCTGCACAGGCACGAAGTAGCGCTTCTGCCGCAGCGCCAGAGACCGCAGAAGAACCTCCCCCACGGCCATGCGCCCGGCATAGAGGTCGAGGACGTCGAGGGTCGTGATGAGCGGGATTCTCGTTCCGCCTCGGGAGCCGTCGAGCAGCTTGTCGTCGACCATGCGCCGCAGTGCGGCATCGACCGAAGAGCGCGGCACCTGCATCCTGCGTGACAGCAGACGCGGATTGATCCGATCACCGGGCTGATACCCGGAATCGATGATCTCCTCACGCAGGGCGATCGCCAGATGTTCGGTGATGGATCGTGTCCCCTTCGGCAACCATGACGAGATCTCCATTGAGTCAGAAGAAATGGAACTTCTCCGGGCTTCGGTTTGACTCGCCCGACGCCACATGACGCCCTCGAAACCGTGGCGCACGCGGTCGGCGAGGGTGTCGAGCAGTGATCCGGGAATGTCGCGGCAGCAGGCGAGAGCGGATGTGGATGCGTCGAGGAACTCCGCGAACTCGCGGTGGACGGCGATGGCCGCGCCCCCGCCCAGATCGCTGTCTGCCAGAGCTCCGGACTCAGCGAACGGACCGCTCGTCTCGCCGAAGGGATCGAAGACGACGAAGCGATCGCGATCCCCGCCGGCCCGAAGCAGCTCGAGCGTCGCCGAGGCATCGGTCTGGCGATGCTCGCTGTCGAAGCGCTGCGGCCAGTGCTGAACCCCGGCCGAGCGCAGCGCTGCCACGATGCCGGCGATGCGACGCTGCACCCGTCTCGCTGAGACCCCACCCCCACTTCCACCTGCGTTGCGAGCGTCTGCAGCGCGAATGCCGATGACGATCAGCGGGAATCCGCCCGCGACGACGGTGACCTCATCACTGCCGAGCAACCGATCCGTCGGCACCGTCATCCCTCGCATTGCGCGGGAGACGATGCTCTGGCTCAGTCCCGTCGCCTCGGCCAGCGCCCGGGTCGAATAGTCCTTCCCCGAGATCCTCGCCCCTGCGGTGCTCACCAGAGCCTCGACGACCTGATCGGCCGTGCTCTGGATCTGCGGGCGGCCGCTGCGCGGCCGATCCTCGAGGTCAGAACGCGACTTCCACCGACGCAGACTCGACGGTGAGATGTCCAGCTGCGCGGCCACCTCGGCGATGGAGGACGACGCCGTCATGGCAACAGCACCACGACGCATTTCTGAGGAATACATCACGCCATTCTAATACTTCTGACTCAACTATGCCTGCGATTGTGCACGAGCTCTTCACCCCGCATTTCGTCCGGAGCATACTGGACTCAACGATCCCGCCAACGGTCAATGGCGACGCGGGAGCGCCGCACCCAGAGTCCACCCAGACTCATCCAGAGTTCGTCCAACAGAAAAGGAACGAGCAGTTGTTGCACACAGACTCCGATCTTGATCAGCTCACCAGTCGCTCCATCGACACAGTCCGCAGATGGCTGCGCGTGGCGACGAGCAAGACCACGGCGAAGAATCCCGCAGCCGAGCGCCTCTCCGCAGTTCTCTCCGACCCCAATGGGCTCGATTTCACCGTCGGGTTCGTCGATCGGGTCGTGCGCACCGATGACGTGCACGCCGCCGCCGATGCGCTGACCGAGGTCGGCAAGCTCGCTCCCGAGACGATGTCGTTCCTCGACCGCGCGCAGATCAAGGCCGGTGCTGCGCTGGCCAAGGTGGCCCCGCAGGTCGTCGTGCCCGCTGCCCGCACCCGCCTGCGCCAGATGGTCGGCCACATGGTCGTCGACGCCCGCGATAAGCAGTTCGGCAAGGCCGTGGCCGCACTCACCGCCGACGGGCACCGACTCAACATCAACCTCCTCGGCGAGGCCGTCCTCGGGGACTCGGAAGCCGACCATCATCTCGAAGAGACCCACCGGCTGCTGGCCCGCGAGGATGTCGACTACGTCTCCGTCAAGGTCTCCTCGGTCGCCTCCCAGATCTCGATGTGGGCCTTCGACGAGACCGTCGACTACGTCGTCGAACGACTGCGCCCGCTCTACCAGCAGGCCGCGAAGGCACCGACCGGATCCAAGTTCGTCAACCTCGACATGGAGGAGTACCAGGATCTCGAGCTCACGATCGCGGTCTTCACCCGCCTGCTCGCCGAACCGGAATTCAAGGACCTCGAGGCCGGAATCGTCATCCAGGGCTACCAGCCCGACGCACTGGGCGCTGTCCAGCGCCTGAGCGAGTTCGCCAATGAGCGCGTCGCCAATGGAGGCGTCGGAGTCAAGGTTCGTCTGGTCAAGGGCGCGAACCTCGCTTTGGAGACCGTCCACGCGGAGATCGCCGGCTGGCCCGCAACGGTCTGCGACTCGAAGCAGTCCACCGATGCGAACTACAAGCGCGTCCTGCACTGGCTCTTCACCCCGGAACGGATGAAGGGACTGCGCATCGGCGTGGCCGGTCACAACCTCTTCGACATCGCCTTCGCCCACCACCTGTCGCTCGACCGGGAGGTCACCGACCGCGTGGAGTTCGAGATGCTGCAGGGCATGGCCTCCGAACAGGCCGCTGCAGTGACCGAGGACGTCGGTGACCTCCTCCTCTACGTTCCGGCCGTGCATCCGAAGGAGTTCGACGTTGCGATCTCCTACCTCGTGCGCAGGCTCGAGGAGAACTCTTCTCACGAGAACTTCATGTCAGGCATCTTCGACCTGGCCAACGGCAACGAGGTCTTCGTGCGGGAGGCGGAGCGCTTCCAAGCCGCCGTCAAACAGCTCGAGGACATCCTCGCGGAAGATGGGGAGAGGGCGCCAGCGCCGAACCGGTCCCAGGACCGTTCAGCCGAGCGCGACGTGCCCGCCCCCGTC
This sequence comes from Brevibacterium picturae, assembly GCF_900105045.1. Taxonomy (GTDB): domain Bacteria; phylum Actinomycetota; class Actinomycetes; order Actinomycetales; family Brevibacteriaceae; genus Brevibacterium; species Brevibacterium picturae. The sequence goes on from NZ_LT629739.1 coordinate 978,837, forward strand.
CCGTCCGAGTTCTTCAACGAGCCCGACACTGATCCCTCGCTGCCGGCGAACCAGGCATGGGCCAGGCAGATCATCGCCGAGGCGACCGCTCCCGGTTACCTCGACGATCGGCCCAAGACGCCGAAGGTCGAATCGGCTGCGAAGCTCGATGAGATGATCTCCGGCGGTCGCAAGGCGGCAGAAGCCTGGCGCGCGCTCGGTGCCACCGGGCGCGGAGAGATCCTCCATCGCGCGGCGGAGGTCTTCGCCGCCCGTCGCGGTGAGTTCATCGCCGTCGCGGCCGCCGAGGTGGGCAAGATGCCGTCTCAGTCCGATCCCGAGATCTCTGAGGCCATCGACTTCATCCGCTACTACGCGCTGGGTGCTGCCGAGCTGGAGAACCTCGAGGGCGCGAACTTCGTCCCCGATGAGATGGTCGTCGTCACCCCGCCGTGGAACTTCCCCATCGCCATTCCCACCGGTGGCACCGTGGCGGCACTGGCCGCTGGTTCGGCCGTCATCCATAAGCCGTCGAAGCCCGCACCGCACTGCTCGGCGCTCATCGTCGACTGCCTGTGGGAGGCTGGCGTTCCCACGGACGTGCTGCAGCTGTGCACTCCGGCCGACAGGGACCTCAGCCGCCACCTCGTCGCCCACCCTGACGTCGATCGCGTCATCCTCACGGGTGCCTCGGAGACGGCCGCGCTGTTCAAGTCCTTCCGCCCCGACCTGCATGTCAACGCGGAGACCTCCGGCAAGAACGCCCTGGTCATCACGCCTGCGGCCGATCGCGATCTGGCTGTGGCCGATCTCGTGCACTCGGCCTTCGGCCACGCCGGACAGAAGTGCTCGGCCGCTTCCCTGGGCATCTTGGTCGGGTCGACCCACGACTCCGAACGCTATCGTCGCCAACTCGTCGATGCCGCCTCGTCGATGGTCGTCGACTGGCCGGCGAATCTGTCCGCCACGATGGGGCCGCTGACCGAGGATCCCTCCGACAAGCTCGAGCGGGCGCTGACCTCGCTGGAGCCGGGCGAGTCCTGGCTGCTCGAGCCTAAGCAGCTCGATGACACGGGCCGCCTGTGGAGTCCGGGAATCAAGGAGGGCGTCAAGCCGGGATCGTTCTTCCACCTCACCGAGGTGTTCGGCCCGGTGCTCGGCCTCATGCACGCCCGTGACCTCGACGAGGCGATCGAGTTCCAGAATGCCGTGGACTTCGGCCTCACCGGCGGCATCCACTCCCTCGACCCGGAGGAGGTGCGCACCTGGCTCGACCGTGTCCAGGTCGGCAATGCCTACGTCAACCGCGGCATCACCGGCGCGATCGTGCGGCGTCAGTCCTTCGGCGGCTGGAAGCAGTCCTCCGTGGGGCTCGGTTCGAAGGCCGGTGGCCCGAACTACCTCATGCTCTTCGGCCACTTCACCGATGATCCCTCAAGTCTGCCGGGCGCGACTGACACGAGTCAGAACCTCGAGCTGGCCAAGGCCGACGACGACCGTTGGCTGGCCCGCGAATTCGGGGCGGCGAAGGACCACACCGGACTCCATGCGGAAGCCAACATCTTCCGCTACCGGCCCCGTCCCGTGACCCTACGAGTGACCTCGGCTTCGTCCCTGTTCGACCTCGAAAGGTCCGTCCACGCTGCGAAGTCAGTCGGGTCGACGGTACAGCTGTCCGTCGCCGAGGATGTCGCCTCCGAGGTGAAGATCGCCGTCACGAATGCGGGAGTTGCAGCCCGCACCGAGTCCGCGTCGACGTTCTCCGACATGGTCAGCGAAGGCCGCTACGACGATTCCGTCGGCGCCCGCATCCGGGTGCTCGGTCCGCAGGAGCCCGAGCTGCTGGCCGCGAGCGCACCCCGTCCGGAGGTCGCGGTCATCGATGAGCCGGTAACCTCCTCGGCGCGGGTGGAGATGCGGTACTACGTGCAGGAGCAGGCCGTGTCGATGACACTGCACCGCTTCGGCAACCCCAGCCGCACCTTCCACGAGCTGGCCGCGGAACTCAAGGCCTGAGCTGCTCAGGGCCTGAGCTCGGGCGCCTGGCCGGGCCGCCTGGTTTCAGGCGCCCGGTTTCAGGCGCCCGGCCAGTCTGGGAGTTCGATCGGATCTCGCAGACTGCGTCCCATGGTGAGATTCGCGACGGGCGGGAATCCCATGGACCTCATCAGAGTGTTTCGCAGGACGAGCTGCAGACGGTTCGGCGGGGCGAAGGCCGTTCCGAGCCCCTTGGCCGCGTCCTGTTTGCTGCCCACCATGGGCATCAGCCGACGTTCATACGCGTCGAAGGCTCGGCGGTGGTCATCCGGCGTGGCAGTCAGTTCAGCGGCCAGAACGTAAGCTTCGACCATGGCTAGCGCCGAGCCCTGGCCGGCCAACAATGACGGGGACGCCGCGGCATCACCGATCAGTGCAACCCTGCCGCTGGTCCACGAAGGCATCCGGATCTGGTTCGCCCGATCGAGGTAGAGCGTCCGTGCCTGCGGCAATCTGTCGAGGATCGCAGGGATCTCCCACCCTGCTCCCGCCAGACTCGATCGCACCAGCTCCCGTTGGGCCTCGACATCATCAGCGGGGAGGCGGCCATCATGCCGGAAGGTGAGCATGAACATCGTCAGGTCATCACGCAGCGCGACACGGATCGCCTGAAACCCGACCTCGGCATGCATGACGGCGACAAGTTCGTCCCGTGGTCGGTAGCCGGCGACATCGAATGCCGCGACAGCGATCCCGAGATCGCGCTCGAACCCCGACTCCTCACCGAAGACCAGCTCACGGACGCGGGAGTGCAGACCGTCGGCACCGACGACGAGGTCGAACTCCCGTGGGGCAGCATGCTCGAACTCGACACGCACGCTGCGCTCATCCTCGGTGAACCGGGCAATGGTGTCACCGAAGATCGTCTCGACCCTGTCGTCGAGGCAGTCATAGATCGCGGCGGCGAGGTCTGATCGAAGGATGCTGACATATCGTTCGCTGGCTCCAGCGACGAAACGCTGGGTATCGAGCGACGCGACTCTGTGCCCGTCTGCTGCGACGTCGCGGGCCTCCGCGAGCTGATACCCTTCGCTCAGCAGACGAGGCACGAGCCCCATCATTTCGGCGACGTCGAATCCGGTACCCCAGAAGTCGATGAGATACCCGCCTCTGCGCAGGCCATGTGCATGTTCGACGAGGGTGGGCTCATGCCCCGCCTTCTGCAGCCAGTATGCCAGCGTGGAGCCAGCGATTCCGGCACCGACGATGAGCACGCGCATCTTCTGCCTCCCCGCAGATCGGTGATCAGACCACCAGTGTAGAACTCCCGGCACTGGCGACATCACCCTCGACGAGACTCATTTACAGTGCCCGCATCGTCGGCGCTGACCACATCCGCACGTCTAGTACAGTAATTTCACACCGTATTCACAAGGTCGTCACCGATGTCGACCTCTCACTGGATAATGTGCATGCGTGCGCGCCGTCATCTTCCGCGGTGCCCAAGATTCCGAAAGGCTCCTATGACAGTCTCCAAGACGGCCTCGTCGTGCGCGGCGCTCAGCCTCGTCGCAGCGATCGGCCTCACATTTCCCGCAGCACCGGCGGCCGCCGCCGAGGACCCGCACATCAGCGAGATCGGCTACACGCTCGACACCGACTTCATCGAGATCGCAGCCGACCCCGGCACCGACATCTCAGGATGGACGATCGGGTCCGTCACTCGCGGCGGCAGCGTCCACGCTGCGGAGAACACGACGATTGTGCCCGAGGGCACCACCGTCGGCGACTCCGGTGCTCTGGCTATCGACGTGTCGATCACGAACTCTGTGAAGTCCGGGAATGCCGCCGACGGCAGCTACGGCTCTTCGGCCTTCGCCATCGATGATGACGGCGTGCTCGTCGGCTTCGAACAGATCGGCGGAGTGATCGACGGCGCGGGCGTGACGGGCAAGTCGAACAAGAACACCCCGGACCCCGTCGTCGGCGAAGAGGCCGCACCCACGGGAGCCACCGCCTCGGGCGGACAGACCATCCAACTCGTCGACGGTGCCTGGACATCCGCTGCTCCCACCCCGGATGCGCTGCCCGGTGACGACGGAGGCGATGACGACGGGGACACCCCGGTGCCTGAGGACGTCACCCCGGTCGCCGATGTCCAGGGCACCGGCAATGAAAGTCCGCTGCAGGGTGAGACCGTCAAGACGCAGGGCGTCGTCACGGCTTCTTACCCGAGCGGCGGTCTGAACGGCTACTACGTGCAGACGCCGGGCACAGGCGGCGCCGATGATGAGACTCCCGGTGCCTCGGACGGCGTCTTCGTCTACTCGCCCGACACAGTCGCCGGTGTCAGCATCGGCGACCATCTCGAGCTGACAGGTTCCGTTTCCGAACGCTATGGACAGACTCAGGTCTCCGTGGGCGCCAACGATGTGACGAGCGTGGATGAGCCCGCCGAGGCGGTCAAGCCAGTCGAGGCCGAGTTCCCTGACGACGCTGCCGCACGGGAATCCCTCGAAGGCATGCTCCTGCAGCCCGGCGGTGAACTGACCGTGGCCGACAACTACAACACGAACACCTACGGCGAAGTGGTTCTGGCCACCGGCGAAGGAACCCTCCCGCAGCCCACCGATGTCGCCCGACCAGGAAGCGCGGAGGCCAAGGCCGTCGAGGCCGAGAACCTCGAACGTGAGGTCGTCCTCGACGACGGTGCGACAGTGAACTATCTCGAGAACGACAAGGACACTGTCCTGCCATACATCTCTAATGACTCCCCTGTGCGGGTCGGCGCTCAGGCAACGATCACCTCGCCGGTGGTGCTCGGTTTCGATCACGAGAAATGGCGGTTCCAGCCCACTACCCGCCTGACCGGGGACAACGCCGAGGCGATCCAGCCTGCCAGCTTCTCCGACACTCGGACCGAGGCACCAGAGGACATCGGCGGCCAGGTCAGCCTGGCCAGCTTCAACGTCCTCAACTACTTCACCACCACCGGCGACCAGCTCGAGGGATGCGAGTACTACGACGACCGCGAGGGCAACCCCATCACCGTTCGCGGCGGCTGCGACGCTCGCGGTGCGGCGAACGCGGAGAGTCTCGAACGCCAGGAGGCGAAGATCGTCACGGCCATCAACAAGCTCGATGCCTCGGTCGTCTCCCTCATGGAGATCGAGAACTCCGCCGCCTTCGGCAAAGATCGCGATGCCGCGCTGGAGACTCTGGTCGATAGCCTCAACGAGGCCGCTGGCGAAGAGAAGTGGGACTTCGTTCCCTCCCCCGCCGAGGTGCCTGCAGATGAGGACGTCATCCGAACCGCCTTGATCTATCAGCCCGCCGAGGTGGCCCCGCACAAGGATTCCACGATCCTTGACGATGAGGAGGCGTTCTCGAACGCGCGCGAACCCCTCTCGCAGGCGTTCGCACCGAAGGACGAATCCGGTGAGCTCGACGTCGACAAGACATTCGTGACGATCTCGAACCACTTCAAGTCCAAGGGCTCAGGCGAAGGCCCGGGCAACGAGGACAACGGTGATGGGCAGGGCAACTCCAATGCGGACCGCGTAAAGCAGGCGAAGTCCCTGGTGGAGTTCGCCGGCGAGCAGCAGGAAGCCGTCGACAGCGACTTCGTCTACCTGCTCGGTGACTTCAACTCCTACACGCAGGAGGACCCGATGCAGGTCTTCTACGAGGCCGGTTACAAGGACGTCGCGTCGGAGATGACGGACGAGTCGACCTACGTGTATAAGTCCCGGACGGGCAGCCTCGACCACGTGCTGGCGCTGGATGCTTCGGACGGGCCGAGCGCCTTCGACGCGATCACCGGTGCCGATGTCTGGAACATCAACTCGGTCGAGGCTCTGGCACTCGAATACAGCCGCTTCAACTACAACGCGGGTGACTTCTACGCTCCCGACCAGTTCCGCGCCTCCGACCACGACCCTGTGGTCGTCGGACTCTTCGAGCCCGAGGATGACGGCGACGGCGCCGACGGCGGAAGTGATGCAGCAGAGGCCTCAGCTGAGACTGATGGTGGAGATGCTGATGCTGGTGGCGCATCCGACGACGGCACAGACGCAGATTCTTCAGCCGGAGCGGACTCGGATAATTCCGGGAGTGCGGATTCCGACAATGCGTCGAGTGGCACATCGACCACAGACGCAGATGGTTCGTCGACTGCTGCCGGTTCTTCGACCGCAGAGGCAGGGCCCGGTGGCGACCTGCCTCGCACTGGCGTGGATCCGGCACTGACCATCTCGATAGCAGCCGGGCTTCTCCTCATCGGAGCCAGCATCGTCGCCGTCGTGCGCAGGCGCAGGCTGGGTGGGCGAGGCTAGCCCCGTTCTGGATGGGCCACCAACCTCAGGCTTCCACGGCGACCTGACCCCGCATAAGCACCCGTGCGGTGCGGAACAGCGAAGTCGCAGTGACCGTCGCCTGCTTTTCGTCCCAGACAGCCGCGGCCGTCACGACTCCCGAGGGTGTGCCGAGGCGCACCTCGGGTCCGGCCGTCGAATGATCCGAGCGCCTGATGATCCCGTTGACGATTGTGCCGGGGATCTGCGCCGCTGCCTCTAAACACATGGCACCGGTTCCCGGGACTGCCTTGTGCGTCTGTCCCATCGAGATCATGCGGACGACGACGTCGGAGTCTGTTGCCTCGAGAGTGGTGCCATCGAGGAGAGTCGTCGGCGTCTGTGAGGTCACGACGGCGACCTTAGGCACGACCTGCGGGGCTGTCTCTGGTGTCTCACACAGCCCCATCCGGACAGCCGCCTTGCGCCGCAATTCCTCGATCATCAAGGTCGAGGGACGGTTGGCGTCGATGGACTCCGGTGACTCATCGCCATTGAGACTGATCGCGTCGGCTGGAACGATGACCACCGGCAGTGCCGCGTCGACCATGGAGACGTTGAACATGCGTCCGTCGACATCAATCGAATCGGAGGCGGCTCCCGTGGGCAGAATCCCCGAGGTACGACTACCCGCCGGATCGGGGTAGATGAGTTCGATCGGTGCCCCAGTGCCGCTGACACCGGTGAGTGCGAAGTCGCCCTTGACGGCGGCCTGACCATCGACAACGGTGAGGCCGACGTCGACGAGCTTGCCCGTATTCGTGTTGAATAGCCGGAAGACGTGCCATCCATCGGCTGCGGAGATGACACCGGCCAGCAGTGCGAACGGCACGACACCCGAGGACAGATTTCCGCAGTTGCCGGAGTAGTCCACGACCGCCTCGGCGACGGAGACCTGACCGAAGGTGTAGTCGAGGTCGACGCCTGCCCGCGTTGACGCGGACACCACCATCACCTTCGACAGCGAGGAGATCCCTCCGCCCATGCCATCAAGCTGACGGCCGAAGGCGTCTGGGGAGCCGAGCGCAGAACAGAAGATCACGTCCCACGCCGAGGTATCACCGGCAATTCCAGGGGCCGGCTCCGCGTCCAGGGTGGGCAGAGCATCGGCACGGAAGTAGAGTCCCTTGCTCGTGCCTCCGCGAACGAACGCGGCATCGATCCAGTCAGTCATCGTCCGGCGTGGTCCACGGCCTTCGGAACGATGACCATGGCGGCGAAGCCGAGGACGGCGACGACGGCGAAGAGGTAGAAGCCCCACGGGTAGGCGATGCCCGCTGTGACCAGGGTGCCGGTGATGAACGGGCCGACGATGGCGCCGATGCGTCCGACTGCCGAGGCCATGCCGATCGCCGTGCCGCGCGCGGTGGGCGGGTAGATCGCGGACACGAAGGCGTAGACGAGCACCTGGGCGGAGAAGACGAAGACACCGGTGATGAAGACCGCGATGTTGAGCAGGATCTGACTGGTCATGGGAATGCTCAGGGCGGCGAGGAACACGGCCGCGAGGAGGAACCACATGAGCACGATCGGTTTGGTGCCGTGTTTGTCCGCCAACCAGCCGGCGATGACGAGACCGACGACGGCACCGACGTTCATCACGAACAGCATGACGAGGGAATCGGAGACCTCGTAGCCGGCATCGGCCATGATCTTCGGCAGCCAAGTGTTGAGGCCGTAGACGAGGAGCAGGCCCATGAAGCTGGCGGCCCAGACGCCGATCGTGACCAGCTTGAACCGACCCACGAACAGCCCGGCCATCCCGGTCTTCGGGGCGACAGGCGCTGCATCGTCATCTGCGGTACCAGCGTTGCCGGCGGGTGCTTCCTTCTCAACCCGAGCATCGACGAACGCCTGGGATTCTGGCAGCTTCCACCACAGCAGTGGGACGAGGACGAGGCCGGCCACGCCACCGGCGATGAAGAGCAGGTGCCAGTTGTGCGAGTAGAAGACCGCGAGCAGAGAGATCGCCACGGCGCCGGCGTGGTAGCCGGTCATCGTCAGCGTCGTCGCCTTGCCGGTCTTGCCCGACTTGTTGTGCTCACTGATGTAGGCGAGGCAGCCGGGCATCACAGCACCCAGCGCCAGCCCGGCGATGAAGCGGAAGGTCGTGAACAGTGCGACGTTCGGGGAGAACGCCACGAGCAGCGTGAAGACGGAGAAGAAGAGCACGCAGAAGATGATCGTGTAACGACGTCCGAACCGGTCGGCGACCGGTCCCACCGCCGCTGCACCGAGGCCCACACCCACCAGGCTCAAGGTCGCCACGAGCGTCGCGGCCTCGGTGGTGAACCCGAGGGAGTTGGTCGCCAGGAGTTCGGGGATCACGGCCCCGAGCACGACGAGGTCGAAGCCCTCGAGGGCGACCGCCAGCCAACATAGGATCGCCGGCCAGCGGGTATCGGCCGCCGTTCGGGTGGCGGGGGCTGCGGCAGGTGTGGACATCGAAGTCTCCGGTCGTTGGGTCAGTCGTTCAGCTGGTCAAGGAATCAGTGCTGTGAGAAATCAGAACGGGTATGGCGCGATCTGCGAACGCATCGTGACCCACTGGGTCTCGGTGAAAGCTTCGATGTTGGCGTCCGCCCCACCGAAGCGGGACCCGTTGCCGGAGTCCTTCGTGCCGCCGAAGGGCACGTTCGCCTCATCGGAGACCGTCTGCTCATTGATGTGGACCTTGCCGGTGTCGACGAGGTCGGCCAGTTCGATGGCCATTCCCACATCGCCGAGGATGCCCACGGACAGACCGTATTCACTGGCGTTGACCAGTTCCGCGGCCTCCTCGAGCGTCGAGAAACGGCTGACGGGCGCCACAGGGCCGAAGATCTCCTGCGTCCACGCCGGATTCGACGGGCTCAGGTCGGCCAGGACCGTCGGCGGGACGAAGGCTCCTTCGCCGGTTCCTCCGGCTGCCAGTCGTGCGCCGTCGGCCTGTGCCTGATCGATGACATCGCGGACGTTCGTCCGCTGTTTGTCGTCGATGATGGGACCCAGCGCGACCTCCTCGGTGGCGGGATTGCCCACGGCTAGGTTCCTGGCACGCTCGGACAGCTGCTCAACGTATTCGTCGTAGATGGACTCGTGGACGAGGTGGCGGCCCGTGGTCATGCAGATCTGGCCCTGGTGCATCCAGGAACCGAAGGCTCCCGCCGAGGTGGCCGGACCGACCTCTGCCCCAGGGAGGACGACGAGTGCGTTGTTTCCACCCAGTTCGAGGTGGCAGCGCTTGAGGAGGCGCCCGGCGGACTCGCCGACCTTGCGTCCGGCCGCGGTCGATCCGGTGAAGGAGATGACCGAGACCTCGGGGGCCGACACCACTGCTTCGCCGGCTTCCCGACCACCGGGCAGCACCTGCAGGAGCCCTTGGGGAAGTCCCGCCTCGGCGAAGATCCGAGCCAAGGTGACGCCGCCGCAGACAGCGGTGCGTGGGTCCGGCTTGAGCAGGACCGCATTGCCCAGGGCGAGCGCCGGGGCGACGGAGCGGATCGAGAGGATGAGCGGGAAGTTGAACGGAGCGATGACGGAAACGACTCCCGCGGGCACCCGGCGGGAGAACGACCAGCGAGGCTCGTTCGAAGTCAGGACCTGTCCCTTGGGATGGCTGGGCAGGGCGGAGGATTCGTAGCAGATCTGCTCTGCGGAGCTGACTTCGAGCCCTGCCTTGGCCGGGATGCCGCCGGACTCGCGGATGATCCAGTCGGAGATCTCTTCGGCGTGCTCGGCCCACAGAGCGCCGGCCCGGCGGAGGACGGCGGCACGCTCGGCAGGTGGCGTCTTCGCCCATTCCTTCTGCGCGGCCGCTGCACGGGTGGCGGCCTTGTTCACGTCATCGGCATTCGCCGCACCCAAGCGGCCCAGGCTCTCCCCTGTCGCCGGTTCGATGACGTCATAGGACTCGTCGGCACCGTTCGTCCATGCGCCGGTGAAGATCTTGCCCTGCCACTGGGTGCCTAGGAAACTGTTCTCGCTCATGTCTTTCTCCCCTGTTCCTTCGCTGGTCGGGTTGTGACTGTTGTGGCGTCCGCTCCTTCGAGGTCTGCCTTTTCGGGCATGGGTGATGCACGTGACTGCCACACTTATCGGCCACAATAGTGATGCGGACCACGAGGAGCCATCGCAGGTCCATTCATTGAGAATACATATGGTCCGGGGATACGATTGCGGCTATGGCGAACTCTCAATCGGGCGATTCCATGATCGATCGGCTGGTCCGGGTCCTCGGGGCGTTCGACCCTGATCATCAGAGCCTGAGCACCGAGGAGCTCTCCGATCGCGCGGCGCTTCCGAAGTCCACGGCGTACCGGCTGATCAACGACATGATGCGACACAATCTGCTCCAGCGCGACCCCAACGGTCGGCTCAGAATCGGAGTGGGAATGTGGGAGTTGTCGAACCGCGCCTCCGATGCTGTCGACCTGGCAACCGTGGCCAGACCGCACATGATGGCGGTCCACGACTTCGTCGGCGAGAACACTCAGTTGGGGATCCTGCGCGAACGCGAGGTCCTCATCATCGAGAGGATGTCGAAGCCGACGGCGGTCATCCACCGATCGAAGACGGCCGGGAGACTTCCCGCCCATGCATCCTCGTGCGGGTTGGTGCTGCTCGCTCACGCTCCGAAGCACGTGCGCGAGGCCTATCTGCGCGGACCGCTGGCCGCGATCACCGAGAAGACGACGACCGACCAGGCCGTGCTGCGAAAGATGCTGGCCACGATCCGGACCTATCACTTCGCGGAACTCGTCGGCCATATCGATGACGGCACCACGGGAATCGCGGTGCCCGTCTTCGACGGCAACGGGCTGACCATCGCCGGCCTCGGAGTTGTCGTCGACTCCGAGCATCACGTGGGTGGACCGGCGATCATGCAGGCCCTGCGCACCGCCTCGGCGGGAATCACGAAGGACCTCGAGGCTCAAGGGAAGTCTGTGGTGGACTGAGTTCACCGCGAGTCACTGCGATCGTCATGCGCGGGCTTCGTATCTGGCTCGTCGCTTCTCAGCTTCGACCTCCCTGTTCTTCGGCGGAGCATTGGTCACCAGCGCGTCGAGGAGATGCTGTGTGGTGTGGGCGATCTCTTCGACCGCCTTGTCGAAGGCCTCCGTATTGGCTTGGGACGGTTTGGTCGTGCCGGCGATTTTGCGCACGTACTGCAAGGCTGCGGCGTGAACTTCGTCGGTGGTGGCGTGGGGTTCGAAATTATGAAGGGTTCTGATGTTCCTGCACATGCTCCAACGGTACGCCGCGGAGCTGACACAAGGTAGAGGAGCATCACAGCGCAGAGGACTGACATGAGGCAGATCGGTGCCGACGCTACACTGAGCCGAGAACTCCCAACGTCCTATCCCCGACCCTCAACAGCGGAGAATCATGACGGAACGACAGCAGCTCCCGGGCATGGCCCTGACGCCGACCCAGGTGGCGAGCGTGCGATCGCTGCGATACGACTTCTCGCAACTTCTCATGGAACATCGCTTCGTCATCGACGATGTCAGTTTCAGAAGGCGGCTGCACAATTTTCAAATGTCGCCTGCGCGCCCTGTCGTGCGCCCGGTTCAACCCGTCGCCGTACTCATGTCCTGACGGGTGTCGATACGCCTTCAACATTCCCCAACGTGTGCGGAAGGCTCGGAGCGTCGCTTTGGATGCATTGCTGACAGACCTGGGTTTAGTGGCCGTCGCCGAGGCCACCGGTGAGTCGAGCGTGGAAGGCTGTGGTGTAGTCGTTCATGCCGACAAACTCGACAGCCTTACCGTGGTGTTCGTATTTCGTTTCGATCGTATCGAGTGCGGCAACAGTCGACGCGTCCCAAATGTGGGACTTCGTGAGATCGATGACCACCCGATCCGGATCATCAACATACTCAAACAGCGTGGTCAGGTCATTGCTGGAGGCAAAGAGCAGCTGTCCTTCAACCGTGTAGTGAGCGACCTGTACCCCGTCGTGTTCCTGGATCTCCCTCCGAACGTCGATGAGGTGGGCAACGCGACGGACGAACATCACCGAGGCCACGAACACGCCGACAACGACGCCGATAGCGAGATTGTGAGTTGCGACGACCACTGCGACGGTGATGACCATGACTGCGGTTTCGCTCTTGGGCATGCGCTTGAGCGTGGAGAGCTTGATCGAGTGCCAGTCGAAGGTTCCGACCGAGACCATGATCATCACAGCGACCAGTGCGGCCATCGGGATGATCGCCACGATGTCGCCAAAGGCGACGATGAGGATCAGCAAGAACATTCCTGCAAGGAAAGTTGATATCCGGGTGCGCGCACCGGAGGCTTTGACGTTGATCATGGTCTGCCCGATCATGGCGCAGCCACCCATTCCGCCGAAGAATCCCGAGAGAATGTTCGCCACTCCCTGACCCCAGCCTTCACGGGTCTTGTTTGAGTGCGTGTCGGTGACATCGTCGACAAGCTTTGCCGTCATCAACGACTCCATGAGTCCAACGAGGGCCATCGCCAGAGAGTTACGTTCGTGTAGCACTTCAATTTAGACCAAACGCGATTTGGACTGAATCCACATACACCGCAGTCGCCCACATTGACTTCCAGTCAGCGCAAAAGAGGATTCAGTCCCAAGCCACGTTCAGTTCACCTCACATTCATATAGGCGATCTTCAATATGAAACGTATAGATGAATAACTATCTGACTGCTGCTTTGTAGCGATCTGTGATGGCCCTGACGGGTCCTAACTGAAGGTGGAACGTGAAGAAGAATTTTGCACAATTGTCCTCCGCATGTTTTATCGGAGTTGCCGCGCTGGCCCTCGCCGCATGCGGCGGGCAGAATGCCGGCTCATCCGACGGCGGTAGCGGCCTGTCTGGCGAGGTGACGACAGATGGATCATCGACCGTCGCCCCACTGACTGAGGCGGCCGCGGATATGTACCGCGAGGTTGAACCGGGAGTGAACGTGTCAGTCTCTACATCAGGTACCGGCGGTGGCTTCAAATCGTTCTGCGCTGGCGAGACTGATATCTCCAATGCATCGCGACCAATCTCGAAGGAAGAAATTGCGGACTGCGAATCCAATGGTGTTGAGTACACCGAAATCGTCGCCGCGAACGACGGGCTCTCCGTCATTGTGAATCCAGAAAACGACTGGGCGACGAATCTGACCGTGGAGCAGCTGCAAAAGATTTGGGCACCCGAGTCTGAAGGAAAGATCACGAACTGGAACCAGGTCGACCCGTCCTTCCCTGACGAGGAATTGACCTTGTTCGGGGCCGGTACCGACTCCGGGACGTTCGACTACTTCACAGAGGCGATCAATGGCGAAGAGGGAGCGATTCGCACTGACTACAGCCCGTCCGAAGACGACAACATCACTATCCAAGGTGTGTCTGGCGCCAAAGGAGCCGTTGGCTTCCTCGGGCTCAGCTACGTCGAAGAAAACGAGGGGGCCATCAAGGCGACCTCTGTTGACGACGTGACTCCCAGCACAGAAACCGTTCAGGATGGCAGCTACACTCCACTAGGCCGGGAGCTGTTCATCTACGTGAATAACTCGTCTTACAGTGAAGACGAAGCGGCTAAGTCATTCGTAGACTTCTACGTTGAGAACTCCACCGACGTGGCCGATCGAGCGCTCTTCGTCCCACTCACCGAGGACCAAGTGACCACTGCACAGGATGAGCTCGCCAGCCTCGGCTGAGCACATTCGCCTGCATAACTATGACTATCACCTCAGCCGGTACTCGCCGCCCGACCACAAGGTCGGACGGCGAGGCCCCCGTCCTCTTTGCCTCGCGCCGCCGATGGTCCGAATCGGTGATCAAACTCGTACTGCGGTTAGCCGCGATTCTCACCATCGCCACGACCGTTGGAATACTCATCGCGCTCGTCATACCGTCGATCTCGTTCTTCAGCGAAGTCTCCATCATAGAATTCCTCTTCGGCACGCGATGGGCTCCCCGCTTCGCCCAGGCATCATTCGGCGTCGTTCCACTCATCACCGCTACGCTCTGGACGACAATGATTGCGCTGATCGTTGCCGTACCCCTTGGTCTCGGGGCCGCGATTCTGTTGTCAGAGTACGCTCACCCGCGTCTTCGCAAGATCCTCAAGCCGATGCTCGAGATCCTCGCGGGCGTGCCAACGGTCGTATACGGGTTCTTTGCACTGCAATTCGTTCAAACAACCGTTCTACGAGAATGGTTGGGACTACCGACACAGGCCTTTAGCGTCCTGTCCGCAGGACTGGTCATGGGAGTCATGATCGTGCCTACCATCGCTTCGCTAGCAGAGGATGCGATGTCCTCGGTACCGAGCGCATTGCGCCAAGGCAGCGCAGCACTTGGAGCCAACCGCATGCAGACTTCCCTGCGTGTCGTGTTCCCGGCTGCCCTGTCGGGAATCGTCGCCGCCGTCGTGCTCGGTATTTCACGAGCAGTCGGCGAAACGATGATCGTCGCGATCGCGGCGGGAAATCAGGCGCAGATCGTCGCTAGCCCATTGGACCAAGGACAGACAATGACCGGTTTCATCGCGAATGCCGCGCTCGGAGACTCCCGTGTGGGAAGTCTTGAGTACAACACTCTATTCGCCGTGGGGCTGCTGCTGTTCCTCCTCACCATGCTGATCAACGCCATCAGTATCGGATTCGTTCGACGATATCGAGAGGCCTACTGATGAAGGCTGACAACCGAACCTCAGAAAGCGACATTCGCCCTCTGAAGTTGGGAGGAAATGCCGAGCGGGCGCCGCGCCCGCTGATCTTCCTCGGGTTGCTGTGGTTATCGCTCCTGGTTGCCTTCAGCGTCCTCGTCACGCTCCTGGTGACGATCCTGGTCGAAGGACTCCCGGTGCTGAGTTCCGACCTGGTGACGGAGTACCCATCTTCACGACCCGAAGAAGCCGGCGCACGTCCGGCTATCCTGGGCTCTGTTTGGGTCATCATCACTACTGCAGTGCTCACTCTTCCATTGGGAATCGCTGCCGCTGTCCACCTCGAGGAGTTCGCAGACAAACACAATTGGCTGAACCGTCTGATCGAGCTCAACGTCCAGAACCTCGCTGCCGTACCGTCGATCATCTACGGCCTCCTGGCGTTGGGGTTTCTCGCCATGTTGCAGGTCGACAACAAGAACATCGTCATCGGCGGTGCTCTCGCGCTGTCACTCCTCATTCTCCCCGTGGTGATCATGGCTACCAGGGAAGGCCTGCGCGCGGTGCCTCGAGAGATCCGTGACGCGTCACTGGCGCTGGGAGCGACAACATGGCAGACAGTGTGGCGTCAAGTGCTACCTGCATCGGTCCCATCGATTGCCACCGGCTCGATTCTCGCACTCTCCCGTGCACTCGGAGAGGCAGCTCCACTCCTCGTCCTTGGGGCACTGGTATACATCACATTCGACCCCAATGGGCTGCTCAGCGGCTACACCACGCTTCCGATCCAGATCTTCAACTGGACCGGAAGGCCACAAGAAGGATTCCATCAGCTCGCCGCGGCCACCAGTGTCCTCCTGCTGATTGTCCTTCTTCTCATGAACGCTTTAGCCATCTATATCCGCAACGCCTACCAGAAAAGGTGGTGACCATGAGTGACACGACTACTCAGTCCAGCTCGTCGCCCGAGCCGCGCCCACACTTTCACGCTGCAAACCATGGAAACCTTCCTCCCGTATCAAACCAACTCCTCGGTTGCGAAGACCTCGATGTCTACTACGGAGCGTTCCGTGCTGTGACGGAAGTAGATCTCGAGTTCAACCGGAATGAAATAACCGCGCTGATCGGACCATCCGGCTGCGGAAAGTCGACACTGCTGCGATCCCTGAATCGAATGAACGATTTGATCGACGGCGCACGCGTTGAGGGAACAGTGAACTTCATGGGTCAGAACATCTATGCCAAGGGAGTCGACCCTATTGAGGTCAGACGGCGCATCGGCATGGTATTCCAAAAGCCCAACCCGTTCCCGAAGTCAATCTACGACAACATCGCCTACGGCCCCCGAGTCACTGGAATGTCGGTGAGCTCAATGGATGACCTGGTCGAGGAATCCCTCACTAAGGCGGCGCTGTGGAGCGAGGTCAAAGATAAGCTCAAGGCCCCCGCCTTCGGACTATCAGGTGGACAGCAGCAGCGCATGTGCATTGCACGAACCATTGCGGTCAAGCCCGAAGTGATCCTCATGGACGAGCCGTGCTCGGCACTCGATCCCATCGCGACCATGCGAATCGAAGACCTCATGCATGAACTACGAGAAGACTTCACCATCGTGATCGTCACTCATAACATGCAGCAGGCGGCTCGAGTCGCCGATCGCACAGCATTCTTCACCGCACACGCCGAAGAGACCACGGGAAATCGCACCGGCGTATTGGTGGAGTTCGACCGAACGGCAGAGATATTCGAGAATCCGAAAGACAAGCGCACCGAGGACTACATCTCAGGTAGGTTTGGGTGAGCCAGGTCGTTTATGGGCAACGTCGCCTGTTTGTCCTGGGAAACAACGAAGCAGTGCGGGCAGCCGCGGCAGAGTTCCGATACATCGGGGCAAGCGTCACCCTATGCACACGCGTCACAGATGCCCTCGCCGGTCTCGCCCGCGAGCCCGACACCATGCTGATTGTCTCTTCCGACCTCCCTACTGAAGCAGTGACTATTGCCGTCGAGCTGGCTGCTTCGATCCGTCAGCGCAGTGTTTTTCTCGGAATCGCTCCTGGCACAGACGACGAACTGATTCGACAGGCTTTTCGCTTGGGAGCCCGTGCCATCGTCGTGCTGCCACTCACCGCTGATCGATTGCAGCGTCTCCTGCAGACACTGCCGAGCGCACCCGTTAACGAAGGACGACGGCTTAGCCAATCTCCGAGGTACATTGGCCGACTCAATGCAACCACTGACCTCGTGCCCAGTCGAGTCGCGCCATCGAATCACGGCAGAACTGGCGTTCCTGAATCTTCTGGCGAAGTCGGCACTCGTCATCGACAGCCCCGGGCAGAGTGCATTCAATCAAGAGGGATAGGCCCGGGACACGGCGGCATGCGGGTAGTCATGTGATGCCCAAAACGCGTCGCCCGGCCCTGCCACAGGCGATGCCTCCGTTAGTGATGACCTCAGGAGAAGCTGACGACACAGGCGCTGTTGATACGTCGCGATCAGTGTTTTAGGCCCATCTCTTCAATGAGCTGCTCGACTCGGGATCGGATGTCGTCTCGAACCCTTCGAATTCCAGCTTCGTCAAGGTGAGTCGGGTCGTCGAGGCTCCAGTCCATGTATCGACGGCCGGGGTACACGGGGCAAGCGTCCCCGCATCCCATGGTGATGACGTAGTCGGCGGCGCGAACGACTTCATCCGTGAGCGGCTTAGGGTACTCATCAGGCAGTGGGATGCCTGCCTCCCGCAGTGAAGCGATGACGCGTGGATTGATTTGCTCGTCCGGCGAAGAGCCAGCCGTGCGGACATGCACGCTCGATCCTGCAAGATGACTCAAATATGCAGCTGCAATCTGTGAGCGGCTCGCATTGCGCACACAGACGAAGAGCACCTCCGGAGTCCCTCGCAGCACTATGCCACGGGCCGAGGCCAGCGCTTCGAGCCGATCTGCTGCATATCGTGCTGTGAGTGCCGGAAGGTGCGCCCGAGTCTTCGCGCGAGCGTTGAGCAGTTGATAACTCTCCAGCACATAGCGAACCACCGTCTGCTCATTGAAAGTGGAACTGAACCGGTAGGCCAGGTCTCTAGCGACGTGCACGATCGATTCTGGTAATGGTTCAACAGGCGCAGCCTCGTCGATGTCGGATGCGGAGCTCCAGCTGGTTAGAAGCCGCCCGTACCGTACCCAGGCCTCCGCTGTCAGAGCGTCACCTGTTTGCCCAAGGCTCAGCATGCCAACCGATCTGAGTGCCGCGAGGGAAGCCTCCACTTCTCGACCTGATGCGCGTAATTCCTCGGACAGGTGTGACGGATCGTCGCCGGAGGCAATTGTGCTGAGGACACGCAGTGCCAGTGGGTCTCCGAGAACGGCGGCTTGACGCGCACGCTCTTTCGCCTCATTGGGCTCTAAGGGCCGTCCTAGGCGCGGGGTCATCGTAGGAGATCTTCGAGGGCTGCTCGGCGTTCCGAAGCAACGGATAGCCAGATGTATTTCTTCTCGCGTTCGCGCATAAGTAGTCCGTCTTCCACGAGGATTTTGACATGATGAGTGACTGTCGGTTGAGAGACGCCAAGTACCTCCGCGAGCTGACCCACCGTGGCTCGCCCTTCTTCTGCACCCAGAATCAAGCTCAAGAGCTGGAGTCGAGTTGGGTCCGCGACCGCGCGCAGTGTCTGGGCAAGTTCCTCCGCCGTCGATCGCGGCAGCGGCACGCCTGACACGGCAGGGTCGGTGGTCCGGGGTTCGTTCACATGACCAAGAGTATCGGTGCGGTACCAAGATACTCGTCTACGGCACGGACATCGACCCCGCGCACCGACATGACAGCTAAAGATCTGCAGTCTTCGACGCGGATCGAGTGAAACATCAACGCCGGCGCTGTGAGCCCAGACTTGAGCAAGCGAGACGTTATGGAACTCCGGTCTCGAACAGGGAATAGACTCTCTGCGCAGTCGTGCTTGCAAACGGAAGCGCCCGGCGCTGTAGCGACTAAAAGCACGCTGGCGACATCTCCGAGAAGGGCGACCTATAGATCGATGAGCAGTGCGCTTCCGTTGTCGGAGAACAGGGGCGACACTTCGGACAACGCCGACACGATTGTGCCGATCGACGAAACCGCCAATACGGTCAGGTTCATTACGAACGCGGTAGCACACTTTCGGTACCTGCATGACGGATCAGCACACGGTATCCGCGATGGCGGCGACGGTGGCTTTTGCTGTGGCGCCGACGCCGATGAGGGTGGCGGACCCCGGTCCGGTCCAGTCGCCGTAGCCCACAAAATATAGTCCCGGACAGTGAGTCGCCGTAGTACCGGTCAATGTGATGGTGCCGTCACGTTCACGAAGATCGAGGTCGCGCAGATGGCGCAGAGCTGGACGGAATCCAGTGCACCAGATCACAGAATCAATATGACGCCGACTCTCATCAGGCCAGGCCACAGCATCGGGGAGGAAACGATTAAACATCGGGGACGCGACCAACAGGCCGGCATCGCGAGCGTCTTTGACCGGTGGCACGACGACGATGTCGCCCAAGTTGGCCACTCCGCCAGGATCTGCTTCACCAGCCGCTTTCGCCTGCACTTGACGGGTGGCGACTCGGAAAAGCTCACGCCCGTCCACGTCATCGGGAAGGTAGTGCGCCTCGCCCCGCAGACACCAAGTGACCTTGGCAGAGTCAACAAGGTCGGCCGCGATCTGTGCTCCGGAATTGGCGCCGCCGACGACCAGCACTGATTGGGAGTCGAACTGTTCGGGGCCACGGTAGGCAGCGCTATGGATCTGGATTCCGTGAAAAGTCTCCTGGCCCGGCACGCGTGGCCAAAATGGTTGCGACCATGTACCCGTCGCATTGACGACTGCCGAGGCCTCCCATTCGCTTGAATCGGTGAGGACCTTAAACCCTGTCCGGCTCGGAAGGACGTGCATGACCTCGACGGGACGTTCAACCGGCAGACCGTAACGCTTCTCATAGTCGGCTAAGTAGTCGATGACGTGTCCAGCATCAGGATTCCCACCGTTCGTCGGAGGCATCAACCGCCCCGGCAATGATGAATACTGGGCCGGAGAGAACAGTCGCAGTGAAGGCCACACATGTTGCCACGCTCCACCGGGTTGGTGCTGCTTGTCGAGGATGACAAAGGAAAGACCGGCCCGCCGCAGATAGTATCCAACAGCCAGTCCCGATTGCCCGCCGCCGACGACGACAACATCAACCTTCCACATCGATGTGGAAGTGCCGAGGTACATCAGTTCAGGGTCAGGAACTGGCGCAATTCAGTAAAGGCCTCGCGAACTACCGTGTAATGGGCCCACTTTCCGCGCTGCTCCCGAGTCAGAAGACCTGCTTCGACGAGCTTTTTCAGATGATGACTGATCGTCGGCTGACTGATGTCAAGGACATCGATGAGATCGCACGCGCACACTGACTCACACCCTTGCGCAGCCACATGCGACATCACCCGCAGCCGCATGGGATCCGCCAGTGCTTTAAGCTTCAGCGCCATCCGCTCGGCTCCTGCCACCTCAATAGGAGCTGCAGCCAATGAACAGCACTCTTCCACCGAGGTGCCAAAGACCTTCGTGTCGTCAATTGCAATAGTCATGACACCAAGCATACATTGACGAACATCGATGTATGCTTATAGTCTTCCCTTAGATGCACATCAATATGAAGAGGTTTGGATGACTACCACCGCCACCACAGAGTCGACGCCAGTGTTGAAGGAGATGTCTTTCCTTGACCGGTGGTTGCCGGTCTGGATTCTCTTGGCCATGGCCGTTGGCCTGCTTTTGGGGAACTTCGTCCCGGGCCTCAATACTGCTCTCGAAGCGGTGAAAATCGGCGAGGTGTCACTGCCGATTGCCATCGGCCTGCTGGTCATGATGTATCCCGTGCTGGCAAAAGTCCGCTACGACGAGACTCAGCGAGTAACTGGTGATCGGAAACTACTCGTCTTGTCACTGGTATTGAACTGGGTTGCCGGTCCGGCGTTCATGTTCGCCCTGGCTTGGATCTTCTTGGCTGATCTGCCTGAGTTTCGCACTGGCCTGATCATTGTCGGCCTCGCCCGATGCATAGCCATGGTCTTTATCTGGAACGATCTCGCGTGCGGTGATCGCGAGGCCGCCGCGGTACTCGTGGCCATCAATTCGGTGTTCCAGGTCGTCGCCTTCGGGGCACTCGGCTGGTTCTACCTTCAAGTCCTGCCATCATGGTTGGGATTGCCGACAACATCGGCAGATTTCTCGGTCTGGGCCATCGTCCTCTCCGTCCTCGTCTTCCTCGGAATCCCTCTCCTGGCAGGGTTCCTCACCCGAACATTCGGCGAGAAGGCCAAGGGCCGGCAATGGTATGAAGAGAAGTTCTTGCCCAAGATCGGGCCCTGGGCCCTCTACGGTCTGCTGTTCACCATCGTTTTGCTGTTCTCCTTCCAAGGAGAGGCGATCATTTCTCAGCCCATCGACGTCGTTCGCATCGCGGTGCCCTTGCTGTTGTACTTCGTCCTCATGTTCAGCGTCAGCCTATTGGTGTCTCGGGCTGCGGGGCTGAACTATGCGAAATCGACAACTGTGGCCTTCACAGCCTCGGGCAACAACTTCGAACTGGCCATCGCCGTGGCCATCGGCACCTTTGGAGTCACCTCTGGCCAGGCACTGGCCGGAGTCGTTGGTCCGCTCATCGAAGTCCCCGTCCTCGTCGGCCTCGTCTACGTCGCCCTGTGGGCCGGACGGAAACTCTTTCCCAATGACCCCACTGTCCCAACTCATGCGAATGGAGCCCGACCATGACCGAATCATCGACAAGCACCACACCCAGTGTTCTCTTCGTCTGCGTCAAAAACGGCGGCAAATCGCAGATGGCCGCGGCCTTGATGCGACACCACGCAGGACAAACCATCGAGGTGCATTCGGCCGGAACCACACCCGGAACAAGCCTCAATGCTCTCTCCGCAGAGGCGATTGCGGAGGTGGGCGCAGACATGACTCACGACTCTCCCAAACCCATTGATCCAGACCTGCTGGCGCACGTCGATCGTGTCATCGTCCTCGGAACCGACGCTCATGTCGAGCCAGTCGCGGGCATGAGAGCACCGATCGAAACGTGGAAGACCGACGAGCCCTCCGAACGAGGAATCGACGGTATCGAGCGCATGCGACTTGTCCGCGACGATATCGACGACCACATCCGCACCCTGATGACCGAGCTACTCAAAAATTCTTGATTGGAATCGCTGATGACTGAAACCACCCCCACCGTCCTCTTCGTCTGCGTCCACAACGCAGGCCGCTCGCAAATGGCAGCCGGATACCTCGAAGCGTTGTCTCACGGACAAATCGAGGTGCTCTCGGCAGGTTCAGAACCGGCCGAGAGCATTAACCCCATCGCGGTTCAAGCCATGGCCGAAGACGGTATTGATATCACCGGTTCCGCCCCGAAGATCCTCACTACCGACGCGGTGAAGGAATCCGACGTCGTCATCACCATGGGCTGTGGTGACGCCTGCCCCATCTTCCCCGGAAAACGCTACGAAGACTGGCAGCTCGACGATCCTGCAGGCCAGGGAATCGACGCAGTTCGTCCTATCCGCGACGACATCAAGAGCCGAATTCAGCAACTCATCTCCGAGCTGTCGCCGGCGGCGACCCCATCGAACTAAGGCCCAACCCATGACATACACCCCCAGCACTGATGCCGGTACAACCGATGACCTCATCATCATCGGGTCCGGACCAGCCGGATACACCGCAGCCATCTACGCCGCCCGCGCGGGACTGAACCCGCGGGTCATCGCCGGGTCGGTCACCCACGGTGGAGCCTTGATGACAACGACCGATGTCGAGAACTTCCCCGGCTTCCCCTCCGGCGTCCAAGGCCCGGACCTGATGATGGACCTCAGCGAACAGGCTCGCAGGTTCGGTGCCCGCATCGAATACGACGATGCCTCGGCAGTCGACCTCACAGGAGACATCAAGACAGTCACCACCCTGACGGGTGCGGCCTACAACAGCCCAGCCGTCATCGTCGCGACCGGATCCGCGTACAAAGAACTGGGACTTCCAGAAGAGAAGAGACTCACCGGCCACGGCTTGTCTTGGTGCGCGACCTGCGACGGATTCTTCTTCCGCGACCAACACCTCATCGTCGTCGGCGGCGGAGACTCAGCGATGGAAGAAGCGCTGTTCCTGACACGATTCGCCCGAACAGTCACAATTGTCGTCCGACGCGAGACCTTGCGGGCCTCAAAGATCATGGCCGAGAGAGCACAGGCGAATGAGAAGATTCGCTTCGTCTACAACAGTCACATCACCAGCCTCGACGGAGGCGAGAAAGTCACTGGCGTGACCGTAACCGACTCGGTCACCGGAGCCACCAGCCAGATAGAAGCCACTGGTGTCTTCGTCGCCATCGGCCACCTGCCTCGCACCGACCTGGTCAGGGGCCAGCTCGACCTCGATGCTGAGGGCTATATCCTCGTCGATGCACCCACGACTATGACGAACCTTCCCGGCGTATTCGCATGCGGAGATGCCGTTGACCACCGCTACCGCCAAGCCATCACCGCGGCCGGCACCGGATGCGCGGCAGCACTCGATGCCGAACGCTTCCTGGCCACCTACACCCCAGCAACACCCGTCCTTGAGGAGATATCCCATGCATGAGACCACCACCCAGGAACTGCCGGTTGTCATCATCGGAGCAGGACCCGTTGGTCTAGCCGCCGCCGCCCACATCCGTGAACGCGGACTCGCCCCTCTGGTTCTCGAAGCCGGCGACACCATCGGCGCCGCTATCCGGCAATGGGGTCACACCCGCTTGTTCTCTCCCTGGCGGTACAACATCGATTCCGCCGCCGAAAGGCTACTCGCCACCACAGGCTGGCAATCACCCGATCCCGACGCCCTACCAACCGGCCACGAACTCATCGAGGACTATCTCACCCCACTGGCCACGGCCCTCGGCGATACGGTCAAGACCGGTTCGCGGGTCGTAGCCGTGTCGAGAGAAGGAATCGATAAAACCCGCAGCGCCGACCGGGACGCCACCCCGTTCCTCGTCCGAGTCACCGACTCCGACGGTAGCAGCGAAGACCTTCTCGCCCACAGCGTCATCGATGCATCGGGCACCTGGGAACAGCCGAACCCGCTGGGGCGCTCCGGCCTTCCAGCACCTGGTGAGGTCGAGGCCGTGGCCCGTGACCTCATCGTCACCCCTTTGCCGGCTGTGGTCGGTATCGATAGAGACCGGTTCGCCGGCCGCCACGTCCTCGTCGTCGGTGCCGGACATTCCGCAGCGAACACCCTGCTCGAGCTGGCCGACTTGGCACGAGAAGAACCCACGACACGTATCAGCTGGGCTGTGCGCTCTGCCGATGTCTCCCACGTCTACGGCGGAGAAGACAATGACGATCTCGCTGCTCGCGGGGCACTCGGATCGCGTCTGCGATCACTCGTCGAATCCGGCGGAATCAATGTCCATACGTCGTTCGTCATCACCGGCTTCGACAGTTCCGACAACCACCTGAGTATTTCGGCCACAGGCAGGGACGGGGATAGTCAACTTGACGTTGACGTGCTCGTGCCGGCCACCGGATTCCGCCCGGATCTGTCTATCCTCAGCGAGTTGCGACTCGACCTCGATCCCGCCGTTGAGGCACCCAGTCAGCTGGGGCCGCTCATCGATCCGGAGTTCCACTCCTGCGGCAGTGTCGCACCCCATGGCGAGCGACAGCTGGCCCACCCCGACGCAGGCTTCTACATTGTCGGAATGAAGAGCTACGGGCGAGCACCCACGTTCCTCATGGCCACCGGCTATGAACAGGTCCGCTCCATCGCCGCTGCTCTTGCCGGTGACCGCGCTGCGGCCGACGATGTCCATCTCAACCTTCCCGAAACAGGGGTGTGCACCACCGATCTGGGAGGTTCCTGCGATGCACCAGCCATGCCGCAACCAGTGACCATCGGCGCCGCACCCACTTCCTCGTGCTGCTGACCACACGAATTCCACCACCGAGAGAGGCTGATATGTCTGAGACTCCCCAGCTTGTCGAGAAGCAGATCACCGTGTCGAACCCCGTCGACGGCTCCCCGCTGACGATCAATCTCAGTGTCGAAGTACAAATGCCTGACTGTACCTGCACGCCACGCGTGACGTCGCCGGGCAATCCTCCCGGCTGGCAACCTCGCAGCCACCGACGGTAACTCCCGTACACCCAGTGGCAACCGTCTGCCCGGTGTCGTTACCTCCTCGAAGACGCCGGGCAGACAACCAAAAGCATCATGGCATTTCACGAAACGATCAATACGTCATGGCACTGATCCCACCGCCGACTCAGTACCTCCCGCCTTGAAGAATCCACTTCGCATCCTTGAAAGGACCCGGACATGTCTACCGGAGCCCCGTTGCTTGATACCCACGTCCTCCAACATGCCGTCGATGATCTCTCCCACAAATATGACGGAATATTCTCCGCTGAGACCATAGAGCGATGTGTCTATGAGTCCTATACAGCCTTGTCGCGAACGGCGACGGTGCGCGAGTACCTTGTCATCCTGGCCGAACGCTTTGCTGCTAGTCGCCTACGTGCACTGGCGCTAGCGGACGGAAGGATCGAGAAGCTCGTTCCTCAAGTCCTCTTCGTTTGCGTCCACAATGTTGGCCGGTCACAAATCGCCAGTGCCCTTTTGGCCCACTATGGCGGCACCGAAGTCGAGGTGCGTTCTGCCGGATCACTGCCCGGTGCTGAGGTTCACCCACTTGTCGTTACCGAACTCCATAGGCGAGGAATCGACCTCGGCGGGGCATTCCCGAAACCACTGACTGACGATGTCGTCCGTGCTGCTGACTATGTGATCACTATGGGATGTGGCGATGCGTGCCCTCTCTATCCGGGCAAGCACTACTATGATTGGGAGCTCTCTGACCCATCTGAAGAGGACAGCGATGCCGTTCGCGAGATCGTCGATGCCATCGATGTCCATGTTCGTGCACTCTGGACCGAAATTCAGAACTAGTCGCGACCGACGGGGACCCTTAACTGTGTAGGAGCTCGCAACCTCAACAACAGTCGCTCCAAGGCCACGGCACCAAGTGGCAACACAGAACCGATTCAGAGCATGGTGCATATCCTTCTCGGCTTATCGGTAAACGAGCAAGATCAGCTGTCGCCAAACCAGGCATCGGTCCCACAGGATGTAATAGTCAAGGGTGCTCTACCCCTCGAGAAGCTTCGCCCCATCTGTTCGCAGCTCACCAGTTGGAGAGACATGCCGGTATAAAGTCTGGCGTGTCACCCCAATTTCCACGCATAGATCACCGACGTTGGTGCCAGGCTGTCCCATCGATGCCATTGCCAATCGAACTTTGGCTGGGGTCATCTTGAAAGGGCGGCCTCCCTTACGACCTCGGGCACGGGCCGAAGCCAGACCGGCTTTGGTGCGCTCGGTAATGAGTTCGCGCTCGAACTCAGCCAACGCTGCAAAGATTCCGAATACCAGCTTCCCCGACGGGGTGGTTGTGTCGATCGCAGCACCTTGGCCGGTGAGTACTTTGAGCCCTACTTTCCGTTCGGTAAGGTCGTGGACCACGTTAACGAGATGCCGCAGATCTCTCCCAAGCCGGTCTAGTTTCCACACCAGCAGCGTATCCCCGGCACGTAAAGCTTTGAGACAAGCGGCCAGCTCTGGCCGGTCGTCCTTCTTCCCGGAAGCTAAGTCCTCATACAAGTGGGCCTCATCAACACCGGCTGTCAGGAGTGCGTCTCGCTGCAGGTCCGTCGTTTGAGAACCATCAGCCTTCGACACTCGAACGTATCCAACCAGCACACTCGCCCCTCATCACTTAAATGTTCGTTTATGTGACAGACCGGCTGTCGGTTTCGGAAGGCGCCTGCACACAGGGCTCCTATTTTCGGGGTATGTGCGATCGGCTTCTGAACGCTAGTCGTTCGATACTCATGTGCACTAAAATCGTTCTTACTCAATAGTCCTGTTCTCAAAGGGGAGGCAGAGATGGGCGAGGAGCCCGGAGGAGTTCCGTCGACGGGGCATCTAACGATGGCAGACGCGGAGTGGAAGCAAGCTCGATTGCGAGCGGACGTGATTGGCAAGCTTGCTGAGCGTGGAAGTGTTGGGCTGGTTGCTGCTGATGAGGCGGCCCTGTCGCTGAGTATTTCTCGCCGGCAGGTGTATGTGCTTTTGGAACGTTACCGCCAAGGGACGGGTCTCGTGACCGATCTTGCCAGTCGCCGGTCCGATGGCGGCAAAGGCGGTAGCCGCCTGTCGGGGCCAGTTGAACAGGTTATTCGTGAGTTGGTGCGCAAGCGGTACCTGACGAAGCAAAAACGCAGCGTTGCCTCAGTGCATCGCGAAATAGTTCGAGTTTGCACTGTGCGAGGTTTGCCGGCGCCTGCACGAAATACCGTCGAGTCGCGGATCGCACGGATGAACCCAGCCGAAGTCGGTCGACGAAGAGAAGGTCCCGACAGTGTTCGAACTCTTCAATCGGCCGGCGATGACGTCCCAGTGATTGCGGGCATCTTGGACCAGGTGCAGATCGATCACACCGTCATTGATCTGATCATTGTCGATGAGCGCGAACGTCAACCAATCGGCAGACCGTATTTAACTGTGGCGATCGATGTGTACAGCCGTTGCCTGGTCGGCATGGTCGTGACTTTGGAGCCCCCGTCTGCGGTGTCAGTGGGCTTATGTTTGGCTCACACGACTGTTGATAAGCGGCCGTGGTTAGAACGCCTCGGAATCGATGTGAACTGGCCAATGAGTGGGAAACCAAAGGCGTTGTATGTCGACAACGCTGCCGAGTTCAAGAGCGAGGCTCTTACCCGCGGGTGTGAGCAGCACGGTATCGATTTGGGCTATAGGCCACTGGGGAGGCCTCACTACGGCGGGATCGTCGAGCGTGTTATCGGCACGGCAATGCGCGAGATCCACGAATTACCGGGAACGACGTTCTCGAATCCAAGTGAACGAGGCCGGTATAACCCCGAGAAAATGGCCACGCTCACGCTCTCCGAATTGGAAAAATGGCTGACCTTGGCTGTCGCGACCTATCACGGCACCGTGCACAGCACACTTAGTCAGACCCCGGCCCGACGATGGGCCGAGGGATTCGAAGTGGCCGGGCACCCGGCTGTCGCCGCGAATCCAACAGCGTTCTTGGTCGATTTCCTGCCCGTAATCCGCCGGAAGTTGACGCGTACCGGATTCGTGATCGATCACGTGCATTATTTCGGCAACGTGCTCAAGCCTTGGATCGCACGCCGCAAGCGTCTCGAACGCTTCATCATCCGCAGGGACCCTCGCGATATCAGTCGAATCTGGGTGCTCGACCCCGAAGGGGTGGAATACGTCGAGGTTCCCTATCAGACAGTGTCGAACCCTGCCGTCAGTGTGTGGGAACACCGAAAGGCGCTGGCACGCTTGCGCGAGAGTGGAGCTACTCAAGTGGACGAGGCTGCATTGTTTCGGATGATCGAACAAATGCGGCATATCTCCGAGACAGCCGAAAAGACGACAAAACGGACCCGCCGTGAAACCGAGCGCCGTAACCACGCAGGAACCACGCAAAATCAGTCGCCCGCCCCAGCACCGGCTGCGCCGCCACCCACACCGGAGCCGCATTCAGCCCGGCCCGCGGCCCGATTTGAGGAGATTGAACAATGGTGACTGTCGATGATGGCCCGGCTCAGGATCTGTCGCATCTGCATTCCTCGGCACAGTCGACAGCTCGGTTGCCTGCCGCCGAGCGAGTCCACAGGATTCGAGCCGACCGCTGGATTGGATACCCCAAAGCAATCGAGGCGGTGGCACGGTTGGAAACGCTACTGACATGGCCTCGAAAACAACGCATGCCCAATCTGCTGTTGGTGGGGCCGACGAACAACGGCAAGTCCATGATCATCGAAAGATTCCGCCGTCAACACCTACCGACGACTGAACCGGACCGTGAGAACATTCCTGTGCTGTGTGTGCAAATGCCTTCGGAGCCGTCCCCGTTGCGGTTCTATACTGCGATCCTCGCAGCCCTCGGTGCACCGTTGCGTCCGCGACCCCGTGTCATCGAACTCGAACGCCTCGCTCTCACCCTGCTGCGTGAGGTCGGAGTGCAGATTCTGGTGATCGATGAGTTACACAATGTGCTCGCCGGCCGCGGTGATGTCCGACGAGAGTTCTTAAATCTCTTACGCTTCCTCGGCAACGAACTACGAATCCCTCTCGTTGGCGTCGGTACCCGTGAGGCATACCTAGCAGTACGATCGGACGACCAGCTGGAGAATCGGTTCGAACCCTTCGTGCTGCCTGTGTGGGAGGCTGGCGAGGAAGCTCGATCGCTGTTGGCCAGCTTCGCGGCAGCATTTCCGCTGCGGCATCGATCAGTCATCGATACCGACGATATGGCACAGTACTTGCTGGCTCGCAGCGAGGGAACGATCGGCGAGCTTGCGCACCTGCTGACTGCGGCGGCGGTCGCCGCTGTCGAATCCGGCATCGAGTCGATCAATCATCGAACGTTGACCATGGCTGATTATGTTGGTCCAACGCAACGTCGGCGACTGTTTGAACGCGAGTTGATGTGACCTCTCGATGGCCAGCCCATCCCCGGCCGATAGTGGGTGAGGCTCTTACCTCATGGCTGTATCGCATCGCCCATCGGTACACGATCACCATTGATGACCTCGCCTTCGATCTTGGCCACTGCTTCACCCGCGATACGGATCTTGACTTGCACCCGCCGGAGGGATTCGTTGAGCAACTGGCCGTCCGGACCGGAGTGAGCACGGAACGCATTCGCAGCATGAGCATCAGCGGGTATACCCCGTGGCTCTTGGACGATATCGCACCTGGCCCTGACACGTTCACTACCTACACCCGGCAACTGGCCGTCCTCTTGCCCGAGCGGAACCTACGCCGCCGGACGGTGGACTCGTGGAGAGCGTGGGTACCGCTCACTATTGATCGGCACTACCGATCCTGTCCACAGTGCGCGATCGATTCCGTGCCGCCTCGCCCCTATCTTGTTACGTGGTCGCTGCCGCTGATGCTCTCCTGCCCCTTTCACCATTGCTGGCTTGAGCGTCACGACGGCCCACCTGGATACTACGCGTGGCGTGAGCTATCGAGCGTTCCTGAACCGCAGGAGGCCCCGCCGGCAATCGGGCGAATGGATAACAGAACGTGGCAGGCACTAACTACCGGATTCGTCGACCTTCCACGACACCACATCCACGCCGGCGTCTGGTTCCGCCTGCTCCGGACGCTCATCGACGAACTTGGAGCAACCATGAGTGATTGCGGTGCCGCGCAGCGACTGACCCGGAAAGTATGGGAACATTCCGGGCACCGAGTCCGAGCCGGCCAAGCAAAGTGGCAGCCCATCGAAACACTGACACCGAAGAAGCAAGAACAAACACTTGAAGCCGCAGCGGTCGCGATGAGCCTCCTCGAAAACGGCAACCTGATCGGTCAGGGCCGCGAGGCCGGACTATTCCTTCCGGAGCCCGACGCCTCTATCGATCCAGGGCAACCACAACCGAGGGAGGCACCTGCATGGCAAGCGAAATCCCTTGGCCAAGCGCTTCACGATGCCGTCGAGGACGCCAAGGCCAATCCTAATAGCGCACGACAGCTCTTTGACTTCATGACTCTCTACCGCCGCGACGATGAGTACATCGACCAAGTCCGGACCAATTTCGCCGAACTGGGTATCCATCTCGACGACGTGTCACAATAACTCTCGTCAGCACCGTCTGCGACACGTAGAATAAATAACGGGTTAAGTGACATTTTTCTGTGAGTCGCAGCGGTAAATGGCACGTTTCTCGCGGCGTTTAGTGGCCGATGAGGAGAGCCTGGCGAGCTGCCTCTACAACCTCGGGTGTCAACTCGTTGAGGTCGTTCACGGTCTGCACGCGCTCGATCTGGGTGAGTAAACGGTCGACGAGGCGGAAGTTGCCTGCGGTGATCCGGACGATGGTCGCGATCGCGGTTGCGTGGGCGACGCCGCCATCGGTTGCATCGCCTTCAGCAGGAAGTCGTCTGGCCAGGACTGCGGTGAGTTCGTCCGCAGTGAGCTGGCGGTACTCGTGGGCGAAACCGATACGGCTGTAGAGCTGGGGGTAGCGGGCGAGGCGTTTCTCAATACCGGGCATACCGATGAGGATGACACCCATTCGGTGATGGTCGAAGTAGTCACGGACTTGTTCAAATCCGGTGGCCTTAAGACGGTCGGCTTCGTCAATGATGAGTAGCTCGGTGCGTCCGCTGGAGCGGGACTCGGTATGGACGTAGGGGTCGACGACCCCGTGCTCGGCGAAGTCGACGGCGAAGGAGATGCGTTGGCATGCTCGTGGCAGGCCCTGGTCTATTTGTTTCGGGGTGGCCATGACCGTGGGGGTGAAGAACGCGGTGCGGGCCTCGAGAACACGTTCCGGCACAGGGCCGAGTGTGTCGGTGAAAAAGGATTCCCATTGTTCCCAGTCATCGACACCGGAATAGTGCCGGGCAGAAAGTGTCTTGCCGACCCCAGGCGGCCCCCAACACAGGCCAATATAGCGATGAGTGCGCACCGCGTCAGCGAACTCGGCGAAGCGGCGATGCTCATGAGTTGTCTGGAACGGTGGCAAGTCGGGCCGTGGCGGAGCGCTGGAGTTGATCTCCCCGAAATCGCCGAAAAGGAATCGGCTTCCATCATCGCCCTTGCTGAGGAGACTGTGTTTTGGGTCAGTCGGTGGCATAGAGACGCAATCCGTGTCGTGGCGGGACTTCGTCGACGCTGACCGGTTCCGCTTCGGGTGGTTCAGGCGCGACATAACGGCTGTCAATCGGCAGCGCGTCGGCGAGGCTGCGGCGGTGGCGCAGCTGTCGCTTGAGGTCACGGCGACGTTGCGACCGGGCAGCCTGCAGCTCTCGTAGCGAGACCGACTCGGCGGCGAGTTCGGGAGCGATCGCGCGGCAAAGGTAGTCATCATTGAAATAGACGCGGATCTCGCCGACATCGCGCGGGTCGAACCGGAGAGTTACCTGTTCACCGACGTAGGCGGCCAGTACCGGGGACACATACCGGGTGGAGGAGAACTGAATCCCGTCGCGTTGGACCTTCCTTGTAGTCGCCGCAGTCAGCAGAAGTAGGTCCAAATCCTCCGGCCGTACTGGGGCTCGCGGGATGAAGCCGGAAGCTGCCCAGCGGTGGACGGGGGCTTGGTGGGTTTCGGAGTGAGGGCGCTGGTTGTATTCGGTGACAATGAATCTTTCCAGGATCGCGTCGAGTTGCTCAAGACTGAGCGCCGGGTCCGTGAGAGGTTCTCCGTTCGTTCCGTGCGGGATATACCCGGGTAGGTGCGGCAAGAGCTCGGTGGTGATGGAACCATAGAACCGCTCGATCTTCCCTCGCCCCTGCGGAGCGCCGATCCGTGAGTGGATGAGCTGTATCTGCGTGTCCAGGCAAACCCGTTCGAGGCGGACGGAGGTGAAGTCCGAGCCGTGATCGGAATAGAGCACACTTGGCAGGCCGCAGACCGGCCAGGCAGGATTCGTCTTCTGATTGACCGCTTGGTGTAGTGCCAGCGCAGTCTGTTCGGCTGATGGGGCACCCAGGAAGAGGGTGTAGCCGGCGACGGCGCGGGAGTAATCATCCAGCACCACCGTCAACCACGGCCGAACCGGCACGCCAGCCTGGTCGAGTACCGCAACGTCCAAGAGCGTGTGGTCGGCTTGCCACTGTTCGTTCGGGGTCAATGAGGTGCGGCGGAAAACCAATTCGAACTGGTCCCGGTAGGCGGCATCGCCGTGCTGGGCCAGTGTGCGCAAGCCCGGGTCGATTGCACCAATGATCCCCCGGACGCTGGAGTAGCTCGGGACGGGCAATCCCCGATCGGCAGCTATGCCGCTGACTCGGCGATGAACAAACGCGACTGAGGGCTCGGGGCGGCGAAGCGCCAGAGCTTCGATCATCTCCACAATCTCGGGCAGTATTCGCCTCGTGCCGCTGTCAGCTCGCCGGAGGCGTTGCAGGCCATTGGACGTCGGGAAAGCACCATACTTCGCGGCCCAGCGTGACAACGTTCGCACCGGCACTCCTGATTCGGCCGCGATCTGTGTCCAGGGGACACCGTCATCGTGCTGGCGCAGCAGAGCCAGCCTCTCCTCCGGGGTCCTCTGCACCATGACGATCACCAGTCCAGGATCAGGTCTCGGGACCGGGATCGGCGGCAGTCTCCGGCGCGACTGTCACCGCTTCAGGAGGACGCGGTGGCAGGTGGCGATACAGGCTGGTACGGGTAATCCCGGTTTTGGCTACGATCTCGGCGATGGTGTGTCCGGTCGTGCGCAGGTGCTCGGCGTAGGCCAGCTTGTCCGGATCCACCACGGAGGGCCGCCCGATGCGTCGGCCCTTCGCGGTCGCTACCGCTCGAGCGTGGGCGGCACGCTCCAGGGTGTATGTGCGTTCCATCTGTCCGAACAACGCCAGTAGCACTACCGATAGCTGCGCCATCGGATCATCCGGGTTCGACGAGTCCACTCTGATCGGGTCGGCGAGGTTACGTGTGAGCTTCAGCGATAATTGGCGGTGTTCTTCCACCTCTTCGTGGCGGTACTGAGTCAACGAACTCCGCAATCATCTACGGACTACCCGGCAAGAATTGAATGTTGAGTTCTTTCACATCGTGCGGTTAGCCCGCATCAGCCGTGAAAGTCTTCTGGCTCCGCTGGCACACGTTTCGCCATGAGACAGAACTTATTGCCTTCCGGATCCGCAAGAACGTGCCAGCTCCCTGACGGCACAACGTCAGTGAGTTTCGCACCCAGCGACGCGAGCCTCTCAAGCTCATCCGCTTGACTGCGGTCCGTCGGACACAGATCAAGATGCAAAGTCCCATCCGTCAAAGTATCGTCGGAGCGCTCAAAGAGCATCGTCGGGGCATTCGACGCTCCGGAAATCGCGAGCCCTGTCTCGTCGACAGCCACAACCTCGCACCCGAATGCAGCACACCAAAATCGGCTCAACTGATCTGGGTCCTGCGTCTTGACTACAAGGTCCGCAATTCGACTAGTCATGCGTCCCACCCTACTTTCAACTTGGTTCGACAATGCCTCACCGCATGGGTGGAGTCTATTCTCGGAGCATGGAGACCGAGCATCCCCTGGACGGCGGAAACACCAGCAGAGCAGTCGTGAGAATCGGCGATACTGTACGTAAGCCCTGGTCAAGATCAACGCCTTCAGTCCTGTCATTCGTCGAAGCGCTACGTTCCAGCAGTATCGATGTGCCTGAACCGCTCGGCCGCGATGAACGCGATCGACAGATTCAAGAGTTCGTGCCCGGAACACTCGCGATCGACCACCTCCCACTGCCGACCTCCGTGCTCGTCGAAGTCGGGAGCCTCATTCGGGCAATCCATGACGCCAGTGAACATTTCGACCCCGATCCGCGAGCCGTGTGGGAGACAGCGATTCCCGCTCCCGGCGATGACCTTGTCTGCCACAACGATCTGGCTCCCTGGAATCTCATCATGAGCGATCGATTGGTCTTCATCGACTGGGACTCGTCGGCTCCCAGCACCCGACTGTGGGATCTTGCCTATGCTGCACAAACATTCACACTCTCCGATGCGAGCATCCCACCCGCTCAAGCAGCCCAGAGCCTCGTCGCGTTTGTCGATGGGTACGGGGCTACAAAGTCTTTGAGAAAGAGACTGCCAGCGACTATGGGTTATCGAGCGCAAGCGATGTATGACCTACTGCGCAACTCACACCAGACCGGTCGTGAACCGTGGGCGACGATGTTCACCTCTGGGCACGGTGACCATTGGCGAGCAGTTACGCGATACGTTGGCGATCATCGACGCGTGTGGGAACGTGCCCTCAACGAGGCATTTCACCGGTAGAGAGTGGGCACTTCGCGTGTCACTTCGATAGCCGGAGTAGCCCGGCATCGGTTCGGCGGAAGCCACAGCTATCGCGATAGAAGGCGTTGAGATGTGGTTCATAGTCGACATGCAACCATTCGCAGCCTGCTGCCCTGACTTCGTTAACCAGTGATCGGACCAGGCGACGCCCGATACCGCGTCGCTGCTGTTCTGGGGCGACGATTGTGTCGAGTAAGAACGCGTGAGTACCGCCGTCCCAACATGCATGGACGAACCCGACCAGCTTCTCGTCGGCGAATGCGCCTATCCACGTGAGACTATGACGTTCCAGCCGTTCCGCCCACGGAGTCACGTGACTGCCGTCGCGGCCGAAAGCCCGGGCGTGGAGATCAGACAGATGTGCGTCATTGACCGCGAACCGCACCCTAAGCTTCAGGCCCCACGGAATGCTCATTTCACACCAAAGATTCTTGAGCTCCGGCTGCTTGCCGATGACGATACAACGTTGCTCGCGACCACCCCACTAAGCGCGCCGCGTCCTCAGCAGTCCGGCCCTTGGCTCTAGCATCTTCGGCAATCGCGAGCTTCGCCGCGATCTCGTCCGGGTCGACTGGTGGCCTGCCGAACTTCGTGCCGTTCTGCTTGGCGGCCGCGATTCCGGCGTTGACTCGCTCGGTGATGAGTTCTCGTTCGTACTCAGCCAAGGTGGCGAGCATTCCCAACATCATCCGTCCAGCCGAGGTCTCTGGATCAATGTTGTCTGAGACCGACCGTACCTTCACTCCCCGGTCGCGGAGATGGTTCACGGTTGCCAATACGTCGAGGAGTGAGCGGCCGAGGCGATCGATGCGCCAGACAACGACGGTGTCTCCGTCTTCGGCGTAATCGAGGAGTCGTTTCATCCCCGGTCGTTGCTTCGCCCTCTTGCTGCCGGAAGTCACATCTGCGAAGACATCGCGTTTCTGAACCCCCGCGTCTTGGAGTGCGTCGAGTTGGAGCTGGGCATCTTGCCCGGCGGTACTGACTCGCGTGTATCCCAGAAGCCTCATAGTCTCAGAATGTCTCATAAACATCAAAAAGTCACGGCCATAATACAAAACATAGTGAGATGAGTTAGCGAGACACTTACCGGCCAGATATTTAGGGCCGTCGAGATTCTGATGGCCCTGCTGCCGGGTGTCTTACAAATCTAAAGGTTTAAGAGGCAGCAATAGTCCCCGGCTCGCAGCCATCGCGCGCAATGATCAGCGATGGATCTACGATTTCACTGCTTGCAACCAACGAGTCCAACTTATCCGCCCGAAGCCAGCCAGCACTCAACTCTGTACAGCCGGATCATTCGAACCACATTCCCCATGCTCGTCGTCCCCGAGCAAAAGAATAGGTGCACGGGCCAGCTTGCCCGGCCAGGGTTCAACACGAAGGCATAAGGGGCACCAAGCTCGCCGGTACGATCTCTGCTTCTTCCTCAAGTTCGCGGCGGGCCGTGGCTATTGGCTCTTCACTAGGTTCAGCGGAGCCAGCTGGCAGATCGAAAATCCAACGATCTATCGGGTAACGATACTGCCGGGTGCCCAGCACCTAGTTCCCACTGGCAACTAAGGATGCGACAGCAAATGTGACACTCGCGTCGACTTTATGCTTAGTCTACTTATCGTATCGCAGGCACACCCGGCCGAGGTCCGTCACCAACCTTACGGGTCACAGCTAGATAAGCTCCACGAGTCCAATCACCTGGAGCTGCCGCACAAGGTCCGCAACCGCGCGGCGGGGCGTTCCTGAGGCCTCTGCTAGCGCATCTATCGTTGTGTTCTGAACTTCCAGAATCTTATTCAGGATAGGTTCATATGCTTTGGGCAAGGTGACAGAGTTACCTGCGAACGTGATTTTCAATGTCTCTTCATTGGATTCGAGAGGCGGTGCGAAAACTGCGAGCACGCGAATCTTGAGGTCATCAGGTAAGCCATTGTCTGTAATACTCCAAGGCAAGCTCGCGCTCTGCCATCCGTCCGCGCTGGACACCTCCTCTTCGAAGAAATCATCGACAGTTAATGATTCCGCCACATTTATGAAGCTCGCGAGAATCTGGTCCCGCTGAGCATTTCGCGACTCAGCCGATCCCCATCGATCTAGACTCTTCCGGATGCGTTCATCGCCAAGTGCTTTCCACGCGAGCCAACGAACGAAATCGAACCCCGTCTTGCGAGTGAACGCGAACGTAACATGTAAACTCCTGCTTCCCGCGCCACGAACGGTATGCCACCATCCCCGAGGAACGTGAAGAACATCGCCCGGTTCAAGTACAGCATCAAGAAGTACTTCGCTCGGGCAGTTGCTGGGATCACTGTCACCAAATTCGGGCAGAGGGTCCTTCTCGGATGGACCGTGAACCTGCCAATGTTTGGTACCTTCAAGCTGAACGATGACAGTGTCGATTTCGTCGAAGTGACTATGAAATGCTTGCGAGGCGTCGAACGTCACAAACAAGTTGCATGAAGCGACCTCACCAGTCAGGCGCATGATGTCTGTCGTGGTGTCTCGAACTCGCTCGTTCACGCGGTCGAGACCATCGACAATGATGCTCGCGCCACCTCGAACGAGCTGTGAAAGCTGGTGCAGGTCAATGAGCCCATCTGAATCCAAATATTTCGCTCGAGGGAGAACGTCACCGTGGTGGGAAAGTTGAAGATCTGCGGGAAAGACGGAACGCCGATTGAGGACATGATTCAGATCATTCCACGTAAAGAATTGGTTCTTGAAGCCTTGAAACGCGCGTTCAAATACAAGCTGTTGACTCATACGCGACCGAAAGTCCGGACCCAGCATCGCGACAATTTGGCAACCCAAGGACGAAATTGGGCGTTCAGCTTCACCAAGGATTGCTGAACGCCCAATAGCAACTGTGCTGGGTTCATCCGCACGCTGCATATATGACTACTTTTCGCTGTCCGAAAAAATCTTAGTGAATTCCGCGAGCATCGGCCGGTTGTGCGTCTTCGCAAACGTCGCACGAGACCTATCGACGATCGGCGATACTTCAACGGTCAACTCAGGGAAATCATCCATTTCATCGATTGTCTTGTCTACAGCAGCACTGGCATTCGCCATGTTCGCTCCAATCAACCCTATTATTCCAAGAGACCCCACTTCGAGATCCTGTGACCTAGGATACATTCTAACAGCTCGATTCGGAAGGACTGGAGGGCCCTGTTATGGCGTTGATCCCACTCGCACCCACCGAGGTTGAGCACTTTCGCCGCGAAGGATATCTCGTCCGGCAAGAGTTCATGCTCGATGAAGTCACCGAACTACAGAACATGGTGGCCTCGTTGCTCTCACCACTTCCAGGGCGGAATCCTCGCATTACGATGCACAGCGCGTTAACCGACCCGGAATTTGCACGATTCCCGAACAATCCATACGCGACGTATCACGTGGTCAATACGGTCCTTGCCGGCGAGAATTGGATTTCGCTAATGGCCGATCATCGACTTATCGATACGGTATGTGAACTCCTGAGCCCGTCAGTCGATTTGGACATGTCCTTTCTGCGGATGCGCCCGTCGGGGCTGCGAATGGAAGCACCATGGCACCGGGATGCAGACACGGACAAATTCGACGACCATCGCGGTGTCACCTCGTTGGTATATCTGCACGACATGACTGCGGCCTCCGGTGCGACAAGGGTGATTCCAGCCAGCCGCGGCTATAGTCATCGAAGTCTCGAGTCACAGAATGTCAGCGTTGACGAGTTGGAAAGTGCGGCAATCCCGATCGAACAACCTGCTGGAACCGTTCTCTATCTTTCCTCCAGCGTGGTCCACAGAGGCGATTGGAATCGTACCCAAGACGAAAGTGGGGTCCTCGCGTTCGAGTATCGCGCAGCAGGCAACAACCGCCATATGGGTACGAGTGAAGATCCAGCGTTGACGGATCTTCCCGTTGCACGACCCGGGTGGCGGTTAAGCATGCCGAGCCGCTGGTTCAGCGCGATTTCGTGAGGCGGCGAAAGACCTCGAGGTTTGTTGCTAGGTGCGCCGGACTACGGCTTCCGAACACGACTGGTACTTCTGCACGAAGATAAGCCGACAAAATCGTTTCGTGCACTTTTGGTTCGCTATGCGCTGTCAAGAGCCGATTCTGCTCATGAAATGGACTGTGAGCCATTGGGACAATTCCTCGGCGTCTGTGTGAGTCAATCGTTGTTGACAGAGTGCTACCAAGCGGAAAGAAACTCTGATTCAGATCCGGGTAGAAGCCCAATGACCGTTTCACCCAATCCAGCTGCTGAATCGAGAAATTGGAGACGCCGAGACGGCGAACGTGACCAACTGCTCTTGCTTCACGCATAACTTCCAGGGTGCGTACCAACTCCCGAGCAGGCATAGGGGCATGTAGCAGCCAGACGTCTAGATACTCCAACTGCAGGCTCACCAGGCTGAAATCAAGTACCTCCCATTCTTTCCCCGCGAACTCCACGGGAAACTTGGTGCAGATAGTGAGCTGCCACCGAGGGACCCCGCTCGTCGCGAGAGCTTTGCCAACTTCTCGCTCATTCGCGTAGGCCGAGGCCGTGTCAATCAGCCGATAGCCGAGTTTCAGGGCTGAATCGACCATAAGCTCAGCTTCAGTTGTGAGACCCCATGTACCGAAGCCCAACCGAGGAATCATTCCAACGCCTCTGTACGGTATGTCCCGCCGTCGCCACGAGTCGAAACCTCATCAGGACGGAGGAAGTGGCGATTCAGAAGCCAAAATCCCGAAACATAAATGCCGACGCTCGACGCGAGAACTACTGGCCAGATTTCGACAGTGGTCAGAGCTGCCGCAGTGAGGACTGCTGAGCCGCCAACTGCGAGAGAGTTAATCCAGCGGCTGGTAGCGCCGACCCTCCCGAGAAGTTCCTTAGGCACGACCCTCTGCCTGTATGTGATGACTGCAGAAGCGTAAACAACCGAACTCATTGAGTAAAAGAACCATCCTGCGATGTAGAAGGCGAGTCCGAATCCGGGGAAAGCGAAGGGAAGAAGAAGGATCGGGAGGTTGATCACTAGCTGCGTGATCACCATGATTCTCACGGGACCGAAAAATTTTACCAGCGGGGCATTGATGAATCCGCCCAGGATGCCGCCAACCGCCGTGAAGCTAACCACGACTCCGACACCCCATGCGGGTACTTCAAGGACCCTCACGAGAAATAGAAACTCGACAGCTCCCGCCATCGTCGAAAAGACGTTGGATGTCACACTCGATACAAGAATCAGACCAAGACGGCGATTGGCGCGGTAGACGCTGAAACCGCCGAGAAACTCCGACACCCCATGCGCAATCCGCTTTGAACGCGAGGGACGTATTTTGGGAGCGGTTGGAAGAACCTCCGAAGTGGTCGGATCGAGGGTTGCTTTAGGCAGTCGCAACATCAATGCCGCAGACATGATGAAGGCGACAGTGTTAGCAATGAGCCCAGCGAACAAACCGAACACACTGATGAGCCCGCCGCCAATTCCAGCACCTCCCACCTCAGCAACAGAACGCGAAGATGCATACGCGCCATTAACTTTGTCCATCTCAGCATCAGGAACAAGCGCCGGTACAACAGTGTCGGTCGTAACATCGGCGAGCGAGTCGAAAACCTGAAGCCCAACTGCTACAAGCAAGACCCATGCGATCGTAAGGTGGCCCGTGATCCATAACAAAGGTATGAGACTCGCGAACAAAGCACCAACCAGGTAACTTCCCACCAGCAGCCGGCGTCGATTCGTTCTATCCACAAGCAGACCGATGGGCAGAGCCACCACGAGCATGACGATCGCTGCGACAGCTTCGATCGTCGCAACCCAGGCATTACTGGCTTCGAGCAGCGTGATAGCGACTAGAGGCAGCGCAATGCCTGAGATCTCAGTGCCAGTGTTTCCGATGAACGAACCACCGAGGAACGAAAAAACCCCACGACGCCGGAAAGGTCCTTGAATCGGACTCAAAGGACATCTTTTCTTGTGAAGGCTCTCTTCACATCCTGACAGAGCAACGCGTTGTTGTGCTCTCCGACTGCTTCAAAGTACGTGATTGCGAAGTCGATGTTCGCCTCACCGATGTAATTGCCCGTCACAGCAATCGTCTCAGTAGGGTTCTCAACGGCATGGGCCCATCCACTTGGTGTGAAGAGCAGGTCCCCTGGTGCCTGTTCGAACTCAATGGGATGGAGTTCGTAATATGCTGGAGCAACCGGGATCATTCCACGTTGCAAGGCCTCAGCCGGGGGCAGGAAACGCCAAATCTTGCGCCCGGTGATCAAAAGGTTCCACGCCGCGCTTGCCATACTGTCGACATGTAGAGGTGTGCCCGTGCCTACTTGGCCTGCCATTAGCCAATACCAAGACGGACGCATTTCGTCAGGTAGAGAGGAAAGCCAGTTCAATTCTCGTACCGGCCTGAGGACTCTCGCTACTAGTTGCGGATCTATGTCCGTCAACGTGGTGTGTTTCATGTAAAGACCATCACCTGGACGATTGTCCAGGCGGGTAAGGAAATCCCCTAGGGTCCCGCTCCACCCATCAACCGAGCTACTTTCGGCATCGATCGACACCTGACGATGAGAGTGCAAAGAGTCACGATCAAAGGCCCTAACAAAGTGATGGTCGGGACTGAGGCGGATGAGGGTGGGCTCCGGCCGTTTCGCTGCATCGCGTATAGCGGCCCCGATGTTCGCCTCCGTATAGGAAATCTCACTGATTGAAGCCGGCAATAGAGGGCCCTTCCTCCTGCTGGCGCACCCAGTCAGCACGGTGTTCGCTGAGTGGTTCCTCACCGAAACGATTCCTAATCGCGCTGATGGAGTTGAGCGCCTTGCTCAGGTTCTCTCTTTCACTTCTGCAGCGAGCAACCTTCGTCTCCGCCTTCTGTGTAATAACCTCGTCTGAGTCCTGCATATTGAATGGCGCTTCGGGGAAAGTGATTGTGCACATTCGCGCTGCCCAGCAGGTGGAACAAGATGAGCTATTAACCCCATCAGCGAAGCCGCGGAGCTGATCGAGCCCAACCCGGTAGTCCACTCCAGCGTCTGCAGTTCCCGCTGAAAAGGTCTCTGCTTGAAACTCATAGGAAGTGTAATAGGTCCCGTTCGCCCCGAGAACCAGGTATTCGGAGCCCGGGATGAGCTGGACACCAAGAAGGTGGGACACTTCTGCGGGATCGTCTGGAACGGATTGGTTTAGTGCCCGGTGGAAAGATCGATGCAGGAATCCATGACTAAATGCATAGTGATAGCGGAGCGACCGGTCACGCTGTGCGGCATCCATCTTGTGCGCCGAGACAAACAGTTTCCAAATCTTATCTTGCTCATCAAAGAGGCTCTGG
Organism: Brevibacterium picturae; assembly: GCF_900105045.1. Taxonomy (GTDB): domain Bacteria; phylum Actinomycetota; class Actinomycetes; order Actinomycetales; family Brevibacteriaceae; genus Brevibacterium; species Brevibacterium picturae. Next base: position 1,020,999 of record NZ_LT629739.1, read on the forward strand.
AACTCGTCGTAGGAGCCGGATCCACCGGGAAGTACCAGATCGAAGTCCCACGCGAGCGCACGCTGCGCCACATCCCACGCCGCGAAATACTTATACATCTTGCGAGTATCGAGGGGCTGGGACAATACAGAAATGATCGCAACACGTTTCGAGAAGTAGTCTGGCCAATTCTGGGCAACCCATTCAACCTTATCTCTCACTCGATCGTGTGTACCCTTGCCGCGGCGGTCAACGCGGTACAGGTCGTGGTTAGGTCCGTCGATCGAAACGTTCATGTAAATGTCATTCTCGACCAAAAAGTTCATTATTCGCTCATTTAGGAGCATGCCATTTGTGTTGACCTGCAGAATCAAGTTCGGGAAAGAGATGCCGAGACTTTCCTCACGGGATCGAATGAGATCCATGACTTCCTGCATCTTGTTGAACCCGAGAAGCGGTTCGCCGCCAAAGAAGTAGATAGCCTGTTGACTATCGACAACTCGCTGATCGCTAACAAGAAACGAATCAATAGCTGCCGCCAGCTCTTCGTATCCCGGAGAGAGATTCTGATGAAGACGCGTCCCGTCGTATGCTCCACCGTAATAGCAGTAGGTGCACCGGATGTTGCACTGTTCCGTCGGATTGAGCACGAGGGTTCGCGATCGGACGTTGGTGAGGTCAGGAGCTGAAGGAATCTCAGGAAAGCTCCAGCCATCTGCCGGGATTGTCACGAATCGGTCGTCGAAGAGCAACCGAAACGCCTTCGAATCTGACGCCTGGCAGTTGAGCAAGAACTGTTCCTGTGCACCCGTTAATGGCTCGATCTTCCCCGACGCCGGAATGTACACGAGGGCGTCTCCGTCCAAGGATCTTTCGGCGAGCACATGGAAAATGAATAATTGATCGCCCATGCGGTGAACGGATGGTCGGTTCTCACCGATGTTTTTCGCCGAGTCGCCAACCCATTCGGGGTGGTCCACGCGCTCGATGAGATTGCGTTGGTGTGCAGTTAGCATCGTTGCTCCCTTGCTGCTAGTTGTCGCCGAAGACCGCACGTAACGTTGCCAGTAAGAGTGCAGCGACGGTCCTGCCAGCCTCTTCGCTCCAACGATCGCTGTAGGTCGTTTCAACAATATCGATACCGACAATGTTATATATAGAGCATACGCTGTTGACTTCTTGGACAAGCTCGGTTAATCCACTCCCGCCTGGTTCAGGATGTCCTGTCGCAGGAAACGCTTCGGGGCTCAAAACATCCATATCGATAGAAAGGAAAGTAGGAGCATCCATATCGGGCAGATCTGTAGCAGAGGATCGGCAATGCACGCCTTTTGGAAGCGGAAAATGGCTCCCCGGGAGAGGGGCACGGACCCCTACGATGTCTGCTCCAGCTATCGAGCCAGTCGTCGCAAGGTAGTTCACAAAGTTCGCGTGAGTCAGTTGTCCGTAGTTGGTAACGCTCTCAGACACTGGACCCACATCGCAGTGCGCGTCGAAACATACGAGGTGTAACGGCCCCTCGAGCGCCCGCGATACCCCAGTCACCGTTGCTGCGGTAACACTGTGATCACCACCAATGAAAACCGGTACACTCGCGATTCGCGCGGCGCGATAGGCAGTTTCCTGCGCTATTTGGTAGTAGGACGCCCGATCAATGCGAGGGTCGAGAGGAATCCCGCCGAGATCTCCGAGATCGAAAATTTGCCGCCGTCCAAGGATCTCAGCTCCACTCAGTGGATCGCGCACACCATGCAAGTGTGACTCACTATCCAGGCTAAACCCAAGACTAGGGCTGAACTTTCGTACAATCTCCGGACCGTGGCGTTGTCCCGGAAGCCCCGTTGTCCCACCGTCCCACGGCAACCCAATAATGACCGCGTCTACTTGATTGAATTGAGCCTGTATATGCGTTGCATCGAACGTAGGAAGACCTAGGAATCCATTGAGTATTGGGCGTGGGGACACGGAATCCGCTGGTTCAGATGATGTAGGCATACGAGAGGTCAGGAGTTCCAATCGACCGGAGTCGTCAAGCCCGACTCCCAGTCGCAGCGGATAATCGCATAAGCCACTGAGTCCAACGAATCTGCGTTGACTACCGGCCAGCCCTTGCGATAGTGAGCTTCCTTGACGTAACAATTTCGCTCAAACACCTTGCGCATCGCAATGTTGTCAGAACGCGTATTACCTTCAATTCGATTCACGTCCGGGTACTTATTAAAGACTTCGGACGTTCCTATGCCAAGGGCAGCGACGGCAATTGACCTACCTCGATGAGGGTCACCCAGGCGGATATCAATCATCGGAGTGCCGTCGAGTACTTCCTGAAAATTGATAAAGCCGACTCGTACGCCATCGAGCTCGATCCAATAGGCCAAGTTGTCTGGCTCGGAGAACACCCCGTTGGCTAGCCGATCTCGCGCCTCTTCCTCAGTTGGGGCGGCAGTAAGATGAAAGGGAAAGAAATTGCTGGAAAGAAAAGAAACTAAGTGTTCGGCATCATTGACCGAATCGATGGGCATCAATTTTAAGCTCACTCCACACATGTTAGCAAACCGGGGTAGGTTCGACCAGGGGGCCTCGACGTCGCCGTGGGTCCAACATGCAACCGCGGGTGAATCTCATCGAATGCTCGTATCTCGGCCCTCGTGTGAGTCTCGTTATAGTCCATGACCCGATCCAGCTCCTAGCACGGGTACGCCCTGTCGATTTGGTGCAAAAGCGACAGGAAATTCTGTTCTCGACGCCATGTTGACCGCCGTGGTGGCCTGCCTTAAAGCAACTTCCAAGGCCGCGAACATTGTTGATGTTCAATGCCGGTGATAAGCATGAGCACGCTTCTCCGCATCGGCAACAATAGGGAGGTGCGACCGACAGTCTGGGTTTGAGACTTCTCGACACACAACATCTCCGCGGTGTCGTCGGGTGGTGCTGGTTGGGCCCCCATTAGCAGTCCAGTGGCTATGCAATAGCTAATTGGTTCTCTGCGGTCCAGCGTTCCCAGTAACTTGACGGTGTCATTTTGTCGAAGGAACCGTGGGCCGTTCGTGGTTATAGATACCTATTCATTCGTCGGTCAAGTACCTCGCCTCCAATGAGCGGACAAAACCGACCGCCACTGGGTGTTGATAAAAAGCCGCCATTCAACTCTGAAGCTCACAGGTCTTGTTTGACCGTCGAAACCCGCGCGTATCCCAACTCCATGCGCCCAGCGTACCAATATTCGTGTCTGTACGGAATGGATGGGACGTTGATCTGGGCCTTACTTATGGGACGGAAAATCAGGCTCTGGCCCGATCGATGAGGTTGCTCGTCCTTGGTGTCCCACTACCAAGGAACTGGGACGACCGGAAAGTGGGCAAGGATTGACGGTGGTTCAGCCACCACTGTATAGTTCACTAAGTGCTGACTATTACTTCTCGCTTAGACGTGATGAACCGGTTGGGCCGGGCGATGGCCGACCCAACCAGGTCACGACTTATCCTGACGCTGCTAGATCGACCGGCCTACCCGGCAGAATTAGCCAGCGATCTGGAGCTGACCCGCTCGAACGTATCCAACCATTTGGCATGCTTGCGCGACTGCGGCATCGTGGTCGCCGAGCCCGAGGGGCGCAAGACGCGCTATAAGATCGCCGATCCGCACCTGGCGCGGGCGCTCACCGCACTGGTCGACGTCACTCTCGCGGTGGACGAGAACGCCCCGTGCATTGATCCCGCCTGCTCGGTTCCCGGATGCGGTATAGCAAAGGTGGGCACGTGATCCTGACCTCGGCCCTACAGGCGATCGGCCTGTTCATCGCCACGAATATTGACGACATCATCGTGCTCTCCCTGTTCTTCGCCCGCGGCGCCGGGCAGCGCGGAACCACCGCACGAATTCTTGCCGGCCAGTACCTGGGGTTCGTGGGCATCCTGGGTGCGGCCGTGCTCGTCTCCTTGGGGGCCGGAGTATTCCTGCCTCCAGCGGTCATCCCGTACTTCGGCCTCATCCCCCTGGGGCTGGGGCTGTGGGCTGCCTGGCAGGCCCGGTGCGGAGGCGATGACGATGACGCCGAGATCGAAGGCAAGAACGTCGCAGTCTGGACTGTGGCCGGGGTCACGTTCGCCAACGGCGGAGACAACATCGGCGTCTACGTCCCGGTCTTCCTCAACGTGGGCCCGGCCGGGGTGGTGGCCTACTGCATCGTGTTCCTCGCGCTGGTCGCGGTGCTGGTAATGCTGGCCAAGTTCGTCGCCACCCGCCCACCGATCGCCGAAGTCCTTGAACGCTGGGAACACATCCTGTTCCCCATTGTCCTCATCGGCCTCGGTATCTTCATCCTGATCAGCGGCGGAGCATTCGGACTCTGAGGGCCCCGTCACCCGCTCACACGGATGTAACTGGTTCGCCACTAAAGCGCAAACGACGTAGCCGACAATTACCGACGCGAGAACCACGCCACTTACCGCTGCGACTCACATCTCTCGCCGCCCGATTTCACGAGGCAGAGGATGTCTCGATAACCTGTCTCACCGCAAACTGTCTTACAGTCGTGACTTTTCGGTGTTTGTGAGTCATTCTTGAAGCATGAGGCTTCTGGGATACACACGAGTCAGTACCGCCGGACAGGATGCGCAGCTTCAACTCGATGCACTCGTCGGTGCTGGGGTTCAAAAGCGGGACGTGTTTTCTGATGTTACTTCCGGTAGTAAGACGGCGAAACAGCGCCCCGGCATGAGACGACTACTCGACTATGCCGAAGACGGCGACACTGTCGTCGTGTGGCGAATCGACCGGCTCGGCCGATCACTCCTGGACGTTCTGGCAACCGTGAACCATCTCCGAGACCAGGGAGTGAAGGTCCGTTCCGTTTCGGACAACATCGACCCTGAGACTTCATCGGGTCGGATGATGTTGGGAATGCTCGCTACCCTGGCCGAGTATGAACGAGAACTCATCACTGAACGCGTCAATGCAGGCATTGCCGCAGCTAAGCAGAACGGCACCAAGTTCGGGCGGCCGCCGGTAGACCCGGACGAGATCGCCCAGAAGCTCGAGATCGCCGAAGACGCCCGCGCCAAAGGTCGCACCGCTGAAGACGCAGCACGCTTGGTGGGCTGGTCGAGAGCCACCTTGTACCGACACCGTCAAGCCGCCGGCACCCACGACACACTGACTAAACCGGTGTGAAATGGACGGGCCGTAGAAGTGGCGCATCTTTCGGCTCCACGTCGAAGACGACATCGCTCTGACAACTCTGGCCCAAGACACCGGCCTCGGCTTGCGCACCTTGCAACGCTGGCACCAGCAATACAAGACCGGTGGCATCGCCGCTCTCGAACCGCAGACCCGACAGGATACTGGTTCCAGACGTACCCATCCTGTACTTCAAGCGTTCATCGAACGACTCGGCCTCACCCGGCCACGCCCGAGCATCGCTACTCTCCACCGTCTCACGGTTAAAGAGGCGAAACGGATAGGCGAAGCGGCACCAAGCTATGGGACGGTGCGCTCAATCCTGGAAGGCTTGGATCCGGCGTTGGTGACTCTCGCCCTCGATGGTCCTGTCGCATACAGGGACCAGTACGAACTCATCTACCGGCACACCGCCGAGCGCCCCAATGACACCTGGCAAGCCGATCACACGGAACTCGACATCCTCATCACCGATGCCAGTGGACGCCCGGAGCGCCCGTGGCTGACGACAATCATCGATGACTGCTCCCGAGCAATCTGTGGATACATGGTCTTCACCGGAGCACCCTCAGCAATGAATACCGCGTTAGTACTCCGGCAAGCGATCTGGCGCAAAGACGACCCCGCCTGGGCCATGTGCGGCATCCCCGACGTCCTCCACGTCGACCACGGCAGCGACTTCACCAGTCACCACCTCGAATACACTGTCGTCGCGTTGAAAATCCGGATCGTCTACTCAACCATCGCCCGTCCGCAAGGCCGCGGCAAGATCGAGCGCTTCTTCGGCACCCTCAACACCGAACTCCTCTCCATTCTGCCTGGATACACCGGAGGCCCCGAGAAGAAGCCGACGCCTTCTATGGACCTGCCCGCCCTGGATCAGGCGATCGGTGACTTCATCTCGGCATACAACGAACGCCCGCACCGAGAGATCAACGCCAGCCCCAAATCAGCCTGGACCGGTCAAGGGTGGCTCCCGCGAATGCCCGAGACACTGGCCGAACTCGACGGACTGTTGCTGACCGTGCCCAAACATCGCACCGTCCGCCGCGATGGCATCCATTTCCAAGGTCAACGCTATCTGTCACCCACGCTTGCCCCGCTCGTGGGGAAACCAGTGACGATCCGCTACGATCCCCGCGACATTTCAGAGATCCGCGTCTACGAACGCGACACCCTCATCTGCGTGGCCGTCGATCAAACGAACCCGAACCAGAGACTCAGCCTCAGAGAAGTCGAATCCGCCCGCCGGGCACACCGCCGCCAGTTGCGCAAAGACATCAACGAACGCATTCCCAGAATCGCACACCGGAAAGAACCGAAACACATCAACGAACCTTCGCGTCGGCGGTCGAAGCTGCGCACCTATGAAGAGGACGAGTAATGGCACGAGACTTCATCATCACCAAGGAACACCGCCGGTTCAAAGAATTCGCTACCGCAGTGCGCAAAGACAAGACCATCGGCATCTGCCACGGTGAAGCAGGTGTCGGCAAAACACTCTCAGCCCGCCGATACGCCCACTGGGATGAAGTCGGCACTTTCGTCGACGAGTGGGGACCCCGGACCGAAGACGACGCGAAAGTCCACGCCACCGCTCACCGGTGTCGAACCATCTTCTACACCCCTGAAGTTCTACCTCGGCACAAACAGATCATGACCGACATCCAACATTTACAGATGCGGGTCGGTAGCTGTGTTGACGAGCATTTACGGGCAATCGGGAAGGTCACCGGCATCCGCGTCGGTGACGTAACAAAGCTGGTGGAACTAGTCATCATCGACGAGGCAGAACGGTTGACTCCGACCGCGTTGGAGCTCCTGCGCGATGAGCATGACCGGCACGAGCTGGCGATCATCTTCATCGGCATGCCAGGAATCGATCAGCGATTTCGCCACTACCCACAGCTGTACTCACGTCTCGGATTTTCCCACAACTACCGTTCACTTGGCCGCGACGAACTCCTCTTCGTTCTTGAAAGACAATGGAGGCGTCTCGGGGCAACGCTCGACATGGATGACTTCACCGACGCTCAAGCGGTGGGACTGATGCAAAGAAGGGTGACAGCGTGAGTGTCATGCTGCGAGTGCAGCTGGCTCTATGATTGCTTCGTACTCTACTGGTGTCAATCGACCCAACCGGGCTTGTCGGCGACGTCGGTGATATGTCCGCTCGATCCAGGTCACGATCGCGATTCTCAACTGGTCGCGAGTGACCCACCGGCGACGGTCGAGAACGTTCTTCTGCAACAGGGCGAAGAACGATTCCATGGCCGCGTTATCGCCCGCTGCGCCGACTCGTCCCATCGACCCGATGATGCCGTGACGGGCCAAAGCCCGAGTGAATTTCTTCGATCTGAATTGGCTGCCGCGGTCGCTGTGCGTCACGCATCCGCCCACGTCACCACGCCTGGTCACAGCCATCTCGAGGGCATCAACGGCCAGGCGCGCCTTCATCCTCGAGCTGATCGAATAGCCGACGATGCGTGACGAGTAGGCGTCCTTGAGCGCGCAGAGGTAGAGCTTGCCCTCATTCGTATGGTGCTCCGAAATGTCGGTCAACCACAGCTGATTCGGTCCATCAGCTCTAAACTCGTGCCTGGTCCGTCCGTCGGCATCGACAACCGCGCATAGATCGTCGTGGACGGGTGGTCCCGGCTTCTTCCCGTTCTTGGCCCGGCCCTTGCCGAAGGCGGAGAACCAGTCATTGGCCGAACACAACCGCCACGCGGTGCGCACCGCCATGGGTTGGCCGGCCGCTTCGGCTTCGTCGGCGAGGTATCGGTACCCGAACTCGGGATCATCACGGTGGGCATCGAAGAGCGCATTGGCCCGATATGCCTCAACGAGATCGGTATCAGGGACAGGCGCGGCCAGCCACCGGTAGTAGGGCTGGCGGGAGAGCTTCAGTACCCGGCACGACACCGCGACGGGGATCCCGTCGGCGGCGAGCTCTCTCACGAGCGGGTAGAGCCTTTTGACGGCAGGTTCGCCTGTGACAGATAGGCGGCCGCGCGGCGTAGGACCTCGTTCTCCTGCTCCAGCAGACGATTGCGCCGACGCATCTCTCGTAGTTCGGCGGACTCGTCGCTGGTGTTGCCGGGTTTGTTGCCGGCATCGATTTCTGCTTGGCGGATCCATTTGTTGATGGTGCCTTCGTGGATCCCGAAGTCCTGGGCGATCTGTCCGATCGTCGTCTTGGAATCCCTGGTCTGGACGACGCGGATGACGTCGTCGCGGAATTCTTTCGGGTAGGGCTGTGGCATGGTGTCTATCCTTCCAGGCTTGCCTATGAACAAGCCAGATTAGATGTCACCTAACCCTGCATCAGTCCCGTCGCAGCTATCGAGCGCATCACTCGCGGCAACTTCCGCTTGCTCGAGCGACTGTTTCCACAGATCAAGCGAGTCATGAAAATCAACCAGCTCGAGACAATCACTGACGATGTCGTCGAAGCCGCTGCGAGCATCCTTGTCATCGGCAGCTAACGCCAATATGCGATGAACAATCACCGCCATTTACCGCTGAAGCTCACAGGGTTGAGTGACAATTTGTGATGAGCGGTGAAAGGTCCACCGACTTGTCACGTAAATGAACGTTTAAGTGATGGAGTGTGTAGATGCTGGTCGGGTACGTTCGAGTCTCGAAGGCTGACGGTTCACAGACAACCGATCTCCAGCGGGACGCGTTGTCTGCTGCTGGCATCGATGATGCGCAGTTATATGAGGACAGAGCTTCGGGCAAGAAGGACGACCGACCACAGCTGATCGCATGTCTCAAGGCTCTACGTTCAGGAGACACCCTGGTTGTGTGGAAGCTCGATCGGCTCGGCCGTGACCTCCGACATCTAGTCAACATCGTTCACGACCTCACTGACCGCGGCGTCGGGTTGAAAGTCCTCACCGGCCAAGGCGCGGCCATCGATACAACGACTGCATCAGGGAAGCTGGTGTTCGGGATCTTTGCTGCACTGGCTGAGTTTGAGCGCGAACTCATCTCCGAACGTACGAAAGCCGGTCTGGAATCTGCCAGAGCGCGGGGACGCAACGGTGGTCGTCCCTACAAAATGACTCCGGCTAAGGTGCGCCTGGCGATGGCTTCTATGGGGCAGCCAGGAACAAATGTGGGTGCCCTGTGTCAGGAGCTCGACATTAGTCGCCAAACCTTATATCGGCATGTCTCACCGACAGGCGAGCTGCGAGACGCTGGCCGTGACGTCATGTCGGCTATCAAACGATAGTCAATTGAGGTCAGGGCCGGCGTCTCTCGACGACAATGGTGTCACGCCAACGCCCGGCAAGTGGCCCGTAGGTCATCTGAGCAATACGTTCTCGCCGCCCGACAATTCGGAAGCCAGCACGCTCGTGGAGCCGAAGGCTGACAGCGTTCTCGGGAAAGATGGCGGACTGTATCGTCCAGATATCGAGGCGGTCAGCGACACTGATGAACTCAGACAGCAGTCGGCTGCCTACACCCTTGCCGGAAGCATCGGGGTCCACGTAGATCGAGTGTTCGACGACGCCTTTGTAGACGTTGCGAGACGATACCGGTCCAGCGCCAACCCACCCCAGGATCTGGCTATCAGCATCCACGGCGACCAGACACAGGTCCAGCCGCCTGGAGGCACAAAAGTCGTCCCAGGCGGCTGGCGGCGCTGATTCGAAGGTGGCATGCCCGGTCTCGATGCCGGTTACGTACACATCCTTAACCCCAGACCAATCGGGGCCGACCATCCTTCGAATGTGGATGTCACTCATGACACGAGGCGCGAATGAAGCTTCTCGACACGTCTCCTAATGTCGTCGCGGACGAGGCGCATGCGTTCGATGCCCTCGATTCCTCGCTCAGATGGTTCGTTGGTATCCCAGTTCTCCAACTCTGTACCCGAAGGCACTTCCACGGTTGCTTCACGTCCCAAGGTGATGACGATATCGGCCGCTTCGAGATCAGCCTCGTTGACAGGCTTTGGACTGCCGTGACTGATATCGATGCCCAGCTCGTCCAACGACTGCACCGAGAGTTGGTTGAGTGATATGCCGGGCTTCGTTCCGGCAGAGACCGCATCGATCGAGTCGCCGGCGAGGTCGCTCATGAGCCCCGCGGCCATTTGGGACTTTCCGCCGTTTTTCACACAGACGAAGAGAACACGTGGTGGAGTTGTCATCGTGTCTCCTGGTATGCGCTGCGTCCGTGTTCCAGTCCGGTGGGGATACCAATCGAGACCGGTTCTGCGGGCGCGCCGCAGCACGATTCTGCCTCGGCAGTATCGGCAACAGGTGCGTCACAGGAGGACCCGATGTCGGCTGAACATACGCCGGTTTCGGGCAGAACCAGTTCGACTCTGTCTGCGGCAGCCTGGTCGCCTGCCAGGGCTGCGACGATGGAGCGGATCTGCTCGTATCCGGTGAACATGAGGAATGTGGGCGCGCGACCGTATGACTTCATGCCCGCGATATAGAAGTCCTTTTCTGGATGTGCCAGGAGATTGGCACCGTGAGGTGGGACGGTTCCGCAGCTGTGATACTCGGGATCAATGAGTGGTCCCAGCTTCGTCGGTGCTTCAACAACCGGATCGAGTTCGAGGCGGATCTCGCGCAAGAAGTCGAGGTTCGGCCGGAATCCGGTGGTCGGGACGACTCGGTCGACGTCGAGGGAGACCGGCCCGTCGGGTGTGGTCCCTGAGACGGTGAGTCCGTCCGTGGTGTCGAGGTCGGTGATGGTCACTGACGTGTGGACGTCAATGCGTCCGGTTTCGACGAGGTGGCGCAGGCGGGTGCCCAGTGCCCCACGAGCCGGGAGCCCATCCTGGTCGCCGCCCCCATAGACGCTAGCGGGGTCGGCTCCGCGAATTGCCCAGCTGATGCGTGTGGTCGGTTCTGCTTCGTTGAGTTCCCCCAGAGCCAGCAGCGTATTTGCGGCCGAGTGCCCGGCACCGACGACGAGGACGTGGCGGCAGGCGAACTCGTCCCGGTCTCGCCCAAGGACATCGGGCAGTGGCGAGGTGACCAGCCCTGCTTCCCTTGCTGCGGTCTCACCGATGGCAGGAAGGCCCGCTTGGCCGAGCGGGTTCGGGGTTGACCAGGTGCCGGAAGCATCGATGACGGCACGTGCGTGATGATCTTCGATCACTCCGTCGGCGCTCTGGGTGCGGACGAGGAAGGCTGTGCCATCGCGGTCTGGAGTGCGTGTTCGGTCCATACCAACTCGGCTCACAGCGATGACGCGGGTCTGTGTGTGGATTGCATCGCGCAGCTGTGGAGTCGCGGCCAAAGGGGCCAGGTATTCGTTGACGAGTTCAGTTCCTGTCGGCAGATAGTCGCTGTCGGGTTCTTGCCAGTCAGTGGCTTCAAGGAGAGCACGAGCGGCGTAATCGATGTTGTACTTCCATGGGGAGAACAGACCGATATGGCCCCACTCGCTGACTGCTGCTGCCGGTGTAGCACCGGCTTCGAAGACCAGTGGTTTCATCCCCCGAGTGGACAAGTGTGCAGCAGCGGCCAAGCCTACTGGGCCAGCTCCGATGATGACGACCGGGAGCTCTGTGGCGGTTGAGTTCTCAGGCATGATGATTCTCCTTCTCGACAGTGGCAAGTTGATCGGTGAAAATCGGGCGAGTGACTACTTGTCCGTAGTGGCGATGCCCACGAAGAATCTTCGTGGACAACTGCCGGCGCGGCTTCAAGCTCTCACCCACAAACATCGATGTGTGTCGATATGTATTCAAGCACCACGTATCGACAAATGTCAATGTCTTGGCATAATGGAGACGTGATGATTGAACAGACCCTCCCGGCCGCAGAGCCGCTCTCGTGCTGCCCGTCGTTGACGATGAAACCTTTGGGCCAGGATGATGCGGTGGAATTTGCTCGGCTCCTCAAGGCTGTGGCGGATCCGACCCGATTGCGACTGGTGTCGCTGGTGGCGGCGAATGTGAGTAATGAGGCGTGCGTATGTGACCTCACCGAACCTGTCGGGTTGGGCCAGCCAACCGTGTCCCATCACTTGAAGATCCTTGTCGATGCCGGGGTACTCGACCGCGAGAAGCGCGGCGTTTGGTCGTACTATTCGATCAAGGCGAGTACTTTGGAAAAGCTGGCTGCTTTCCTCTCTCCCGCGTGACGAATCCGGTGACTGGGCGACCGCGAGGTGGTCTTGCCGCGCTGTCTGCCGCGCAGATCACCAGCTGGGGGTTACTGTACTATTCGCTTCCAGTCGCGGTAACGCCGATCTCCCAGGACACAGGGTGGAGCCCCACAGCGATCACTGCTGCTCTCTCTGCTGGTCTCATCGTCTCAGCTGTGGCAGGTGTTCGCGTCGGGCGCATCCTCGATGCCAACGGCCCGCGAACGGTCATGACAGTTGGTTCGGTCATCGGTGTCGTGGCGTTGTTGCTAGTGGCGTGGTCGCCGACTTTTCCCGTGTTTTTCACCGCGTGGATCATTGCCGGATTTGCACAGTCCGCGGTTCTCTACCCTCCAGCATTTGCTGTCATCACTCGATGGTATGGAGCCGATCGTGTCCGACCGTTGACGACGCTCACCCTGGTCGGAGGACTAGCATCGACGGTGTTCGCGCCCTTGGTGGTCGCCCTCATCGATGGTCTCGGTTGGCGCGGCAGCTACGTGGTGATGGCCGGTATCCTGGCTGTGATCACAGTGCCATTGCATGCGCTTTTCCTCAATGGGCGCTGGTCCGATGACGCTGTCTCCCAGTCGGCAGCGGTATCCAAGGCCGAGGTGAGGCAGGTGACTCGCACACCGAAATTCATCATCTTGCAAATCGCCATGGCAGTGGCCACGTTCACTTTGTTCGCGGTGACGATCAACATCATTCCGCTGTTTCTTCAACGCGGCATGGGCTATTCACTCGCCGCTGTGGCCCTCGGGCTCATCGGTGCCGGACAGGTCGTGGGCAGGATCGGATACCCCCAGTTCGCACGATCGACCTCGGCACGCACACGCACGGTCACCATCTTTGCTATTGGTGCAATGAGCCTGTTGACGCTGGCTCTCGTGCCTGGTCCGTCATGGCTGTTAATCGTGGTTGCGGTCCTTGCCGGTGCAGTGCGGGGCTGTCACACGCTGCTTCAGGCCACAGCAGTCTCGGACAGGTGGGGGACGAAGAACTTCGGGACGATCAACGCAGTCTTCACCGCACCGATGACGTTTGTCGGTGCCTTTGCCCCTGTGGCCGGACCCGCTTTAGCAGGTCTGCTGGGCGGATATCCTGCTATGGCAATTGTGATGGCAATACTGCTTATTGGTGCTGTCGGGCTGACAACTCGATCATGATGTCAGGTTCCAGGGTTCTCTCGTCCACGGTGTTGCCAGCCGAAGTAGTACTCGATCCGTATTGGTATCGCGGTAGCTACTGTGCTTGAGTGCTTCGCACGTATTCGTTCACGTCCGCGACTACAGACTTCGCTGTGCGGGCGGCACCGATGATGGTCGCGGAGGCAAACCCCGTCCAATCGCCATACCCCAACAGGTGCAGACCAGGAACATCGATGCTTCGAGTGCCCACGGTGACTGGATGCCCGTTCTCCCAGGTCAATTCGAGCCCATTGAGATGGTTGAGGTGTGGTTTGAAGCCGGTGCACCAGATGATGACATCACAGCTGTACTCACTACCGTCGGCCCACGAGACCCCAGCCGAGGTCAATCGCTCGAACATCGGCGAAGCGTTCAGGTCACCACGATCGCGTGCAGCCCGAACGGGCGGGACCATGACGATATCGCCGAGGCCCGACACACCATCGTGGTCGCGCCCGGCCCGCCGGGCCGCCTCGCGGGCGGTGGCGACATCGAAGAGGACTCGTCCATCGACGTCATCAGGCATGAACCGTGGTCGGCGCTGCGTCACCCACAGTGTCTGCGCCACGGTCGAGACTTCCGAGACGATCTGCGCGGCGGAGTTCCCACCGCCGACGATGACGACCCGTTGGTCGGTGAACTCCTCGGGCGAATCGTATTCCACGGTGTGCAGCTGTCGTCCCGTGAAATCCTCACAGCCTGGATAGGCCGGAACATAGGGGCGTTGCCATGTTCCGGTGGCGCTGATGACCGCAGTGGTCTCCAGGGTGCCGGTATCGGTATCGACGAACAGTTGTCCCCGGTCTTGGTAGACATTGCTGACGTGGACCGGTCGGTGAACTGGCAGATCGTAGCGGTGTTCGTATCGGGTCAGATAGTCCATCACATGGCCAGCGGTGGGAAACGACTCGCCCTTCTGCGCAGGCATCGGCCAGCCCGGCAACGGACTATACCCGGCCGGTGAAAACAGACGCAATGACTGCCACCCGTGCTGCCAGGCTCCTCCGGGGTGGGTGTGGTCGTCGAGGATGACGAACTCGAGACCCGTCCTGCGAAGAAAGTATCCAGCGGCGAGACCTGCCTGCCCACCGCCGATGACTACGACATCTGTCATCAGCCTTGACCGAGTAGGTCAGCCACCAGTGCCTCGATGCGGGTCTTGATGTCGTCGCGGATCGGGCGAACCGCTTCGATGCCCTGGCCTGCCGGGTCATCGAGTTCCCAGTCCTCGTAGCGCTTTCCCGGGAAGAAGGGGCAAGCGTCGCCACAGCCCATGGTGATAACGACGTCTGAGTCCTGCACGGCCTCGTTCGTCAGCACCTTCGGCTGCTCGGCGGTGATGTCGATGCCGTCTTCGCCCATCGCCTCGACTGCGATGGGGTTGATGTGTTCGGCCGGGACGGATCCTGCTGAGCGGACTTCGATGCGGTTGCCCGCATAATGGCGCAGGTAGCCGGCAGCCATCTGCGAACGGCCAGCATTGTGGACACACACGAACAAGACAGAGGGTTTGTGGTCAGCCATAGGGGTGGTCTCTCTTTCGATCAGTTGGTGAGGGAATCAAGTAGGGCCTGGACGCGGGTCGCAAGGTCATCGCGGATGAGTGCCACGCCCTCGGGGGAGGCCAATGCTGGGTCGGCGACTGACCAATCCTCGTAGCGGAGGCCGGGCACGATGGGGCAGACGTCGCCACAACCCATCGTGATCACGACATCAGCCGCACGGATTGCGTCATCGGTCAGTGGCTTCGGGAACAACTCCTCGACGCTCTCCCCGTCGATGTCGCTGATGAGTTCGGCAACATGCGAGTTGAGTCCTGCCGCCGGAGTCGAACCAGCGGATCGGGCGATTACGCGGCCTCCTGAGAGTTGGCGTGTCAGGGCCGCGGCGAGTTGGGATCGGCCGGCGTTGGCGACACAGATGAAGAGCACCTGCGGCGGCGCGCTGGCTCGGTCTCGGGTGATGTCAGCCAAGCGTTGCTTCGCGAAGCGCTCGGTCAAGGGGACGAGGTAGCGAGTGATTTTCGCTGATCGGGCCAGCGCCGTGTAAGAATCGCGCACGATGCCGGTGACAGTCTCTGGCGACACACCAGCTGATGTTGCCGATAGGTCGGTGGCCAAATGGTTGATGTGGGCGTCCACGTCGAAGGCACTGACAGCCACTGTCGCCTCAGGTGGCGGGTTTGGTGCGATGACGGCAGGGGCGAAACCTTCCAGCAGAGCGCTCACAGCGGCCTGGCGACCGGCAGCGATGGAATACCAGACCCAGGTCCCGCGGCGTTGAGACTCGAGCAACCCCACTGTCTTCAGTACTTTCAAGTGATGAGAGACGGTGGGCTGGGAAACGTCGGCAAGCTCAGCGAGATCGCAGACACATGACTCTCCACGTGGATCGGTACCGATTGCTGAGAGCATCCGCAACCGCAGAGGGTCAGCGAGTGCCTTGAGTGTGCCGGCAAGCGTCGTCGCGACGTCGAGAGCAATGGCGTGGGACGGGTCGGGGGCACACGTTTCATCGTCAGTGGGGATCATAGTGGTTTCAGTCATGACGATCTCGCCTCCACAGCGTAGGGGTCAGTGCGGAACCATGCCTTCGCGGCCCAGAGTGAGGCATAGACGAGGCCGACCAGAACCGGGACCTCGATGAGGGGGCCGACGACCCCAGCCAGGGCCTGTCCACTGGTGGCACCGAAGGTACCGATGGCGACGGCAATCGCGAGTTCGAAGTTGTTGCCCGCTGACGTAAACGCCAGTGTTGTGGATCGAGCGTAACCTAGACCGAGGCTCTTGCCGAGCAGGAGCCCGGCGAACCACATCAGCGAGAAGTAGACCAGCAACGGCAACGCGATTCGAACGACGTCCAAGGGTTGGCTGGTGATCTGCTCGCCCTGGAGCGCGAAGAGCAGCACGATCGTGAACAGCAGACCGTAGAGCGCCCACGGCCCCACTCGGGGAATGAACTTCTCCTCGTACCACTGACGGCCGCGACGTTTCTCGCCGATCCACCGGGAGGCGAATCCGGCGATCAGCGGAACGCCGAGGAAGACGAGCACGTTGAGAGCGATCTGACCCATTGACACTTCCAGGCCCTGTGTATCAAGTCCCAACCAAGTGGGCAGGACGGTGAGGTAGAACCAGCCGAGGACTGAGAACATGACGACCTGGAAGACTGAGTTGATCGCGACCAGCACAGCGGTTGCCTCTCGGTCACCGCAGGCGAGGTCGTTCCAGATCACGACCATGGCAATACAGCGGGCCAGGCCAACGATGATCAATCCTGTGCGGTATTCGGGGAGGTCGGGCAGGAACGTCCAGGCCAGGGCGAACATCACTGCGGGCCCGGCGAGCCAGTTGAGTACCAATGATGAGATCAGCAGTTTCTTATCGCCGGTGACGGCGGCGACCTTGTCATAACGGACTTTAGCGAGGACGGGGTACATCATGACCAGCAAGCCGAGGGCGATGGGTACTGAGATGCCGCCGACTTCCAAATGCGAAAGAAGCTCAGAGACCCCGGGGATCAGCCGACCAAGAAGGAGGCCTGCGATCATGGCCAGGCCGATCCAGGCCGGCAGCCACTTATCCAGTGTCGACAGGCGTGCAGGTGCCGTCTGTTGTGTGGTGGTGTCTCTCGTCATGCCAGGAGCTCCTCGATCTTGGTCGCGATGTCTGGGCGCGGGTGTGCACCGATGAGGACGTCGCGTCGTTGGCCGTCACGGTAAAAGCCGAGCGTAGGAATGGATGTCACTCCGGCTGCTGTGACCGCTTCGGGATTGGTATCGGCATCGATCTTGACGACCTTGACTCGTCCTTCGTATTCGTTGGAGAGCTGGTCGAGTATCGGTGCGATCTGTTTGCACGGTCCGCACCACGTCGCCCAGATGTCGACGACTACGGGGATGTCGGAATCGATGACCTCGGTGGTGAATGTGGCGTCTGTGACTGTCGTCGTACTCATGCTGGGACCTCCATCAATGTTTCGGTGTGGGATATGGCGGGTGTGGCAGAGAGGAAGTGTTGGGCATCTATGGCTGCTGAGCAGCCTGTGCCTGCAGCGGTGATCGCTTGCCGGTAGCGGCTATCGACGAGATCACCGGCGGCAAACACTCCGTCTTGGTTCGTGGCTGTCGACGGGTGGGTGACCTGGACGTATCCATCGGGGGTGAGGGCGATCTGGCCGGTCAGGAGCTCTGAGCGCGGATCATGGCCGATCGCTACAAATACCCCCGACACAGGCAGGGTCCGTTCGGCTCCGGAGACGGTATCGCGCAGTCGCAGCCCCTCGACTTGGGATTGACCGACGATCTCGGAGACTTCGCTGTTCCAGGCGACCTCGATTTTCTCGTTGGCCAGGACTCGGTCGGCCATGACCTTCGAGGCGCGAAACTCTTCGCGCCGATGCACGATTGTCACTTTGGAGGCGAAACGAGTCAGAAACAACGCCTCTTCCATGGCAGAGTCTCCGCCGCCGATGACGGCGATCTCTTGCTGTCGGAAGAAGAAGCCGTCGCAGGTTGCGCACCAGGACAGGCCGTGGCCGGTCAATCGATCCTCTTCGGGCAGGCCGAGCTTGCGGTAGGCCGATCCTGTGGCAAGGATGACCGCGCGGGCGTGGAATGTTTCACCCAGGCCGGTTTCGACGGTCTTGACTTCCCCAGTCAGATCGAGACGAACGGCGTCATCAAAGATGATGCGTGCACCGAACCGTTCGGCCTGAGCACGCATTGCCTCCATCAGTTCTGGGCCCTGGACTCCATCGATGAAGCCAGGGAAGTTCTCTACTTCGGTCGTGGTCATCAGTGATCCGCCAGCGGTGACTGAACCGGCGAGAACCACCGGTGACAAACCTGCCCTGGCTGCGTAAACAGCAGCGGTATAGCCGGCAGGGCCAGACCCGACAATCACTAACTCTTGAATCGACATGTATCTATATTGACGCATATCAATACAGAATGCAATTGTCCGTCCCGTCCGAGCTTCCGCATGCCGAACGCGAAGCCCACCAGAAGCGGACTCGCTCCGCGCTTTGGCACCTGACTCACCCTCAAGGCCTACCGAAGCAGTGCTGCCTCATGCGAAGGGACTGCTTCAGAGAATGCCGCGTGGCATGTTGAGCAACAGATTTCCCGACCGTTAGGCATTAGCCTCGAAGGCGCCCCGGTGCCATTTCGACGGGTACGCTCTTCTTCGCAGACCGTCGCATGCTCTAGGCATACGCCTGCTCCGCAATGGACGCACATGGCGACCGCCCGCACCGGCATGTGCTTTGCTGCCGCGTGTTCCCAGCAATTCATAGCCATCCTCCCTGAATTGAGAACTATCAATATAGAGCCTAAGGAATGCATCGATGAGCGTCAATGTAAAGCGTTGCGGCCTTTGAGTATTCGATTCAGTGCTGGCAGCTCGCGCACCGGCAGTATTGTCACTGTCACAGAGCGAGTCCCGCACGGTCTGAATCCGGCCGTATAAAAGGGAATGCAGTCGACATCTGAAAAATGTGCAATCACCTTCTGAAACCGACACCGGCTAACCATTCATCCCGCGCCACATCTTGTCACTTAATCCGTCAATTATTCTACGTCTCACAGACAGTGTCGAGAAGCAGTATTGTGACACGTCGTCGAGATGAATGCCGAGCTCGACGAAATTCCTTCAAACTCAGTCGACGTACACAACGCCGTGGCAGCAATTTTCGTGCAGCTGGCTTCTGATCAAAGTGTTGTATTGCGCACAGGGCTTCTGACATCCGAATGTCAAGAGTCGGGTGCACAAAGCCCGATTTCATGCGGCAGGCAGTGCAGTCGCCTACTGAAAATGACAGACGAGCTGCTGACCAAAACCTCGATTCTGCGTGAAGAATCCCTCCACATGCACAGCTACAACCCGATCGAACACATCGCCTCACGGGTGAAGTCGCCGCGGAGTCTGCTGGAAAAGGTCACTCGTCGGCAGCTTCCACTCGACATCGATGTGATCCGCACACAGATCACCGACATTGCGGGCATCCGCATCACCTGCAGCTTCATCGCCGACACTTATGATGTGCTCGACATGCTGACCTCTCAGGACGACGTCCGGGTGGTGGAGATCAAGGACTATATCGCGAACCCGAAACCCAATGGCTACAAGAGCCTGCACGCGATCCTCGAAGTGCCCGTGTTCCTCAGGGGCGGCTCGACCGCAGTGATCTGCGAAGTCCAGATCCGCACCATCGCGATGGATTTCTGGGCGAGTCTGGAACACAAGATCCACTACAAGTTCGACGGCGAAGTCCCCGATCGGCTCATCGAGGAGCTCACCCAGACCGCCGAGGTGGCCAACCAGCTTGATCGCAGAATGGAGCAGCTGCACGCCGAGGTCCACGACGGCGAGGAGCCCCACAGCACGGATGAGAACTTCGACGAGGAGGCCCTGCGCATCCTGTGGGACCTGAGCACTCGGCAGGAGTGAGGTCCCCCGACGCAGCGGAGGAGTTCTACCGACGCTTCGGACGGAACGTGCGAAACCAGGCGTCTTTGTTGGCCTCATCCTCTGCGATGAGCTCCCAATAGACGCGTCTGCCGCCGGGGACGTCGAAGATACGAGTGCCGTCGCCGAGGAAGATGGGCGCGACGAAGACCTGCATCTCGTCGATGAGATCGACTTCGAGCGCCTGCCGGGCGATGTCGGCGCTGATGATCTGGATATCACGATCACCGGCGATGGCCTGGGCTCGATCGACCGCCTCGGCGATGGAACAGTTCAGAGCAGTGATCGTCTTATCGTCGGCGAGCTCCTCGGGACGGTGGGTGAGGATGAACTCGGTGCCTTCCCAAGCTCCGCCATAGGCTTCGGATGTCAGTTCGTCGCGTTCGGCGGCCTGTGCCTTCGCGGCGTCGTAGCCGCGGCGGCCGGAGATGATGACAGCGACTTGTGAGGCAAGATCTTCCACCGTGCCTTCGGACAGCGCCCCGAGTCCGGGCATCCAGGACATGTCGTGATTCGGGCCGGTGATGAACCCGTCGAGTGAACTCGTGAAACCCCACGTAACTCTTCCCATCGCTCCTCCTTGAATATGAGTAATTGCAATTCACAATCACTTTTCTGTTATTCAAGCATTGGGTGCGTCTGTCGGCAAGGGGGCGAGGTAGACAAGGTGACCAAATAGACGGAATTTCCGCGCCCGAGACTGCGCTGTACCTGGTGAAGGCCCCAATGCCTGGGACCGTCGGACAATGGAAGAAGGTCATCGCAATGACAGATTTCACAGGCAAGGTCGCACTCGTCACCGGCGGAGGCTCCGGCCTCGGCGAAGCCATCAGCAAGGAACTCGCCGCCAAGAGCGCGAAGGTTGTCGTCACTGACATCGATCTCGACGCCGCCCAGCGCGTTGCCGCGGAGATCACGGACGACGGCGGCACCGCCTCGGCGATCAAGCAGGACACGGCCGTGAAGGAGGACTCGGAGAAGGTCGTCAAGTTCGCCGTCGACACCTACGGCGGGCTCAACTATGCCGTCAACAACGCAGGCATCGGCGGAGCACCGGCCCCTGCTGGAGAGACCGACTTGGACAACTGGGACAAGGTCATCGACATCAACCTCAACGGCGTGCTCTACGGCATGCGCCACCAGATCCCGGCAATGCTCAAGACCGGTGCCAAGGACAGCGCGATCGTCAACATGGCCTCGATCCACGGATCGGTCGCCGCGATCAACAACGGCGCCTACACCGCCGCCAAGCACGGAGTCGTGGGCATCACGAAGAATGCCGCGGCCGAATACGGCGCCCAGGGGCTGCGCATCAACTCCGTCGGGCCCGGCTACATCACGACCCCGCTACTGGAGAACAGCATGGATGCCGAGACCCTCGAAGGTCTCAAGGCCAAGCACCCGCTCGGCCGCTTGGGCACTGCTGAGGAGGTCGCCAAGGTCGTGAACTTCCTGCTCTCGGACGATGCTTCATTCGTCACCGGTGCCTACTACCTCATCGATGGTGGCTACACGGCTGTCTGAGTCACAGGCTCCAGGTCGATGCTGAGCCAGTTGCAATAGGGTCTGCTCCGGCGGCGAGGTGTTCAATTGTTACCAATGTTCAAGTATTCTGAACATATGAGTAAATCTGAACACTCGGCTTACCGCACCCCCGAGTTCGTCGAGCGAGCAATCAGCCACCTCGGCGAACTCGGTGCACACGCCGAATGGAAAAGCCGCTCAGAGGAGTACGGGCATGCCGTCTCCGGCACTCTCCTGATCGGTGCCGACGGCAAGCGACACGAGTTCCAGGCATTGGCCAGCGCGACTGTCACAAAGGCCGATGTGGCGATGCTTCCTCACGACCGGAAGACTGTCCTCATCACGGAGCAGGTCGTCCCCACCCGCGCACGGCAACTCGAAGACCACGGCTGGGGCGGATACGTGGACGCAGCCGGAAATGCTTCACTGCGTGCAGACGGACTGATCATCGAGATCACTGGCAAGCGCAGTCCCGATAAGGCTCCTGTCGTCACTGCAGCCCCGTTCACCCGTGCGGGCATACCAGTGACGTACTCCCTCCTGACTGCCAATGACCACTTCGGCGTCACCCCCTCCCAGCGTGCTCTGGCGGCGAGTTCCGGAGCTTCCTTGGGCACTGTCAATCGCGTCGTCCGCGCGCTGCGAGAGCGCACTCCCCCAATGCTGCAGGGGAAACACAACCAGCTCCTGAGAGCATCAGCATTGGAACGCGAATGGATCTCCGCCTACACTGCCATGCAGCCCAGCATCTGGCCGGAGGAACGCTTCACCAGTACCGTCTGGAGGACTCCTTCGGAGCTGCTTGAAGCGCCCCTCCCCCCGAACGCACTGCTGGGTTCCGAAGCAGCGGCCGCCCGCCTCGGCGCACCCATCCGACCTGCCTCTGTGCTGATCCACTTCGACGGCGACGCCCGTGCCCGCCGGGAACTCATCCAGCAAGGACGTCTCCGCCGGGCCGACGACGGCATGATTCGCCTTCGACCGGCCTGTTGGAAGGTTCCCCCAGTCCCGCCCTTCAACCAAAAGGCACCCCGGCTCCTCGTACGAGCCGACCTGCTCCTCGAGGACGACCCTCGCATCGACGAAATCCGTTCCGAATACTTCGAGGACATGTGATGCTCGATCTCACCGGCCACACCGACATCCCCGTCCCCGAAGAAGTTCTTGCCGAACTGGCAAATGCGTGCGGGAAGTCAGGCACAGAAATGTTCGTCATCGGTGCCGCAGCGAGAGATCTCGTCATACACGCGCGAAAGCAAACGCTGCCGGTGCGCGCCACTCACGACGTCGATATCGCCGTAGCCGTTCGTACCGATGCTCAGTTCCAGGAGCTGTCCCAGCTGATCACTCGCAAACGATCGGCGCCACATAAATTCAAGGTCCTCGGCATCGAAGTCGACATCATTCCGTTCGGCGGGAACGAGTCTGACAGGACCGTGCGCTTCAATGACGGCAGTCGCCTCAACGTCACGGGCATCCGAGAAGCGCACTCAACCTCCGTTCTCGTGCGTCTACCGAAAGGCACCGAAGTCCACGTTGCATCCCCCGCTGCTCTGACCGCCCTCAAGATTCTCGCTTGGAGTGAACGGCACGATGACAATCCCAAAGACGGACTGGATCTCGCCGTCATCCTCAGCTCACTGTCCGAAAGCCCCTTCGACGATGAAGTCTGGAATGACGAAGACGCCCTCGAAGCCACTGATGCCGATATCATTTCGGGGGCCAGCTACCACTACGCTCGCATCGCCGCAAAGCCTTTCACGCCGCGCGATGGCAAGCTCGTACTCGATATCGTCCTCGACCAAGCGCAACGCTCGACGCTGATCCGACATATGCGGACTCCGTTTGCCGAGGATTTACTCGATGCGTACTCACGGGGGTTCGCAGCGGGTCTCGAGCGCTGACGGCGGATACACCACGGCAGCGTTGCTTCCTCATTCCCGGTGCGCGGTGATGTTGATGACGTTGCCGTCGGGGTCGCGGACGAAGAAGCGGGTCACGCCCCACTCCTCGGTGGTCAGCGGATGGACGATGTCGAAGCCGCGATCAACCGCCTCAGCGTAGGCGGCATCGATGTCATCGACCTTGAGCGAGAGCACGGGAATGAGCGGGGCGGTCGCGTCCTCGGTGACGAGCTGGACATGAGCTCCGGTCTCCGCCGAGGTGAAGCGAGCCACCCAGCCCAGGTTGAACTCCTCATTTCCAAGACCGAGGAAGTCCTCGTAGAAGCCTCGGGCCGCGTCGATGTCTGACACCGGAATGTCGGGGATGACGTCGTGGACCTTGACCATCAACGGACCTCCGTCCTGCGCGGAGATTCGAGTCCGGCTCTGATCCGTTGCACATTTCCCCTGTTCACTCCCCAGTCGAAGACCTGGAAGGGAAAGGCACAGGCGCTGCGGATGCGCACGACGGTGCCGTCCGACGCCTGATCGATGTGGACGATGACCTTCTCACCCCATTTTCTCCACGTCGCCCTGAACGAGGCACTGAGCACACCGGGCTGCGTGGTTGCAATCGACCCGGCGGCACCCTGCAGGTGCCTCAGCACCTCGAATGCCCTCTGCCCGACATCGGCCGCAGCGATGGGGACGATCATCGTCTCTTCGTAGCTTGCACCCATGCGTCCAGGATAACCGCAGCCATCACCATTGATCGTGGTCGAAGACCTGGCAGAACACGCTCGTCATCGAGTCGCTGAAGAGGACGAAATTGACCTCGCGAATCGACTCCCAGCGTCCATGTTCCCGGCCGTCGACGATGACGGAATGGGCCGCCTCGGCGACGTCCCTGGCCGACCATCCGTAGACTCCCCCGCCGATAGCTGGGAAGGCCACCGAGGCGGCACCGAGTTCAACGGCTAAGTTGAGGCTCGATTCGAAGCATGATTCAAGCACCTCAGGATCGGCCTCGCCCAGATGACGGTTCGGGCCGACGGTGTGGATGACCCACCTGGCTTCGAGCCCGCCGGCGTCTGTTGCGACGGCTTGGCCTGCGGGAAGTCCACGCGGGTGGCTGGTGCGGCGGACCTCGCGGCAGGCCTCGAGCAGTTCGGGTCCGGCTGCCTTGTGGATAGCTCCGTCGACGCCACCTCCGCCCAGCAGGCCTGAGTTCGCGGCATTGACGATCGCGTCCACGGATGCCTCGGTGATGTCTCCCTCAAGTACCGTTATCTTCATGGTTCGAGTCTAGTGAGCCGGGGAGGACTGCGACAGGGGCCGAGGGACTGGCCCAACCTTCGTATCTGAGTGCACCAATGCTTCTTATTAACACTTAACGGTCTAAGTGTTAATAAGAACGGACGTAGGCTGGCATGACACAGCCGCCTCGGCGGGGCAGACGGTATTCTGCGGAAGGAAACGACGAACCATGTGCAGACTTCTCGGTTACATCTCCCCCACTCCGGTGAGCGCGGCCGACCTCATCGGCACCGACGACTGCCGGCAGTGGCAGAATCTCGGTCGGCTGCACGACGACGGCTGGGGCACCGCGTGGATCCGGCCAGAAGCAGATTCTGCTGAATCGGCGCGCCCACAGGGGACCACCTCGGGCACATTCGACATGGGGCCCGAAGTCCAAGACACTGTGTCTCGGGGAGGTCGCCTCGAGAGGTATCGCACCCCGTACGAGGGTGCCGACGACAGCCATCTCACGGAAGTCCTCACCAGCCGCCCGACGGTCTCACGGATCACTCACCTGCGCATGGCCACGAACGGGGCTGTCGGCCTCACTGAGAATTCGCACCCGTTCCTCGCCGACAACATCGCTCTGGCGCACAACGGGTCCATCCATCCAATCGAACGCCTCCGCGAATACGCCACGGCCGCAGAGGTGGAACGCATCGGCGGAACCACGGACACCGCGATCATCTTCGCTCTTATCCTGCGACGCGTGGCCGAGGGCGAGAGCCTGTTCGACGCCACCATCGCGACGGTTCGGATGCTGCGGGCCGATTTCGACCATCCGGGGATCAACCTGCTCGTCCTCAGCGCCGACGAGATGATCGTCGTCCACGCCACCGCGGGAACACCGATTCCCTATCAGAACTTCGATACTTCGGGCACCGACGGCGAACTGCCGCCCGATCACAAGGACCACTACTACCGGATGAGCTGGCAGCGCTTCGATGACGGGGCGATGATCGTGTCGTCCTCGGGCCTCGAACACCAGGGTTGGAGCCTCATCGAGCAGAACACGGCATTGCGGCTGACCGTGGCGGATGGGGCGGAGACTGTGGTGGGGCTTTAAGTCAGGTTGCGGCAGTTTCCGCCGATTGCACCGATCAGCCCAGCGTTGCTCGCGACGGAGGCGGGCTCCGATTGCCATCCGCTTTCGTGCTCGACCAGGAATGCGATTTCCAGTTCGCTTCCGAGACCAATAAGGCCGCCGAGGAGGTGGGTGGGCACTTCTGTTGTATAAGTGCCGTTGCCGGTAGAGATGGTGTTCGACTGAAGATTGAACCCGGTCAGTGGGGCTAGTACGGAGCCAAGACCACTGGTGGATGCTTCAACGGCGATGTCATCGAGTTGATAGCCCGTCGGCAGCTGCCAGTAGATTTCAACCTCGGCCCCAACACCGAGGAAGCCTGGATCGAATTCGCAGGGTTCAGTCAAGGTTGGCCCTGGGATCGTCGGGGCCGCGAACTCTGCCCACGCCTCCTCCGAGTCGGTCCACCCGGCCATCGTGGAACGCACGCCCGAGAGGCCGAGTACCAGCATGACGAGGGCGAGCCCTGCAATGAGTGCGCGGAACCGCCGACTTCGAAGCGGCCAATGCCTGCGCGACTGAGTCATGACTTCCTCCGGCTTCGGGTTCGTGCGACGACGACGGACCCTGCTGCGATAAGTGCGCAGGCGATCAGCAGGATCCATAGCCATCCTTCGATTCCGGTTCGTGGGAGGTCGTCGGGAACGTCGGGGGCATCAGGACCGGTATCGCTCGGATCATCAGGATCGCCGGGATCACCGGGGCCGAGTGAGACCTCTTCTCCCTGGCCGATCGCGGTCAGTCGCACGCTGCTTCGCTGGCCGGCGACGGCCTCGGCGTCGGCGTTCCGGGCCAGGGTGACTGTCACTTGTACACGGCGCTTCTCGTCACTGGGCATGTCGAGCAGGTAGCGGTCATTGTCAGGAGCTGCGCCGAGCTCGTTGAGGGGGGTGTGGTGAAGCAGCTCGGTTGCACCACCAGAGCACTGGCTCATGGGCACGATCTCTGCACACGAATAGACGTTGACGAGCAGTTCCTCGGCAATCGTCTCTGTCGGCTGCCCGGAACCAATCTCCAACTCCACGGTTCCCGGTTCTGGTGCATCTGCCCAGACGTCAACGGTCCAGTTCACAGAGGCTCCGGGGCTCAGATTGAGCATCTTCGATTCGTCACCGACGGCGCGCATCCGCAGGTACTGACCGCGCGCCTCGGCGGCGGTGTTGGTTGTGGTGGTGTCGGTGGCGGCGAACGGACCATTGCTCGTTGCCAATAAGAATGCTGCGACGGGGAGGGCGAGCGCGTGCTTCGGTGAGCGGGTGACGGCTGATTGGGATTCTTGGCGCAGTGCGGCCGCGGCCTTGGCGCGCGTACCCTCGCCCGCCTCGGCGATCTCATCACCATCCTCGTCCTCTTCGCGCCTGGGCCAGAAGGCCCAGACGACGAGCAGAGAGGCAGCGATCGTGATGCCGCCGAGCACCAAGGGATCGCGGAAGGACTGGATGGCCGGGGCGACACCGGGTATCGAGAACATGACTCTTCGCACGGTCTCTGCCGTGTAGGGCTCGGGGTCTTTCGCTTCGTTGGCGTCGCCCTTCATCTCGAAGGTGACCTGGCCGGACTCTGCGCCAAGGATCGATGTCACCCGGTGCGTTACGGGCAGAACCTTCTCACCGCGATCGGCGGTGATGACGTCTCCGACTTCCATCTTTTCGGCGGGGATCTCGTGGACGAAGGCGATTGAACCGGCAGTGATCGTCGGGCTCATCGACCCGGTGCGAAACATCATGATCGACACGTTGAAGACAAAGCTGAGGATGACGAGGAGAATGCACACAACCCCCAGGGCGGCGAGGATGTTGAGCAGTGCTCCGCCGAGCCACGAGGCCGGGGTCCTCTTGCCTGACGTGGGCGATCTGTGCGATCGCTTCTGTGCCATCATGATGCCCCGGTATCGCTGGGGGTCTCGACGGATTCGGCGCCGAAAGTCCAGGTGTTCTCCGCCGAAGTGCCCTGGGCGTCGTTCGGAGTGTCTGTCGGGAGGGTGACTTCGAAGCAGTAAGCCCTCACGTCGGCCGAGGCTGCGTGGAGATCCTGGGGGCCGTCACCGTCGCCACCGGTGAGCAGCGGCTCATGGGATCCGGTGCTGCCGAAGATGAAGGGCAAGGAGCCTTCGAACGCCGAGGCGGTGCATCCATCGCTGAATGATCCCTCCTGACCGGGAGCAATCGATTCGGTCACCGCGCGGTATTCGAGAGACCCTGCGATGCCGGTCGAGTTCCCCGCCCCTGCGCTCGAGACAATCAGCTCACCGTTCATGGTGGTGTCCGGGGTGGTCCGTACGAACACCGGCGCGTAGACCTTCGACCCCGGGTACATCCCGGCAGCGTCGAAATTCATCTCCGAGGTGTTGTTCCAGGAGCCGTCGACGGCCAGTTCGATGTTGAACGTGCCTGCTTCAAATGACCCCGAGGCTTCTTCGGTGTCGGTCCACGCCGCCAGGGTGGCCGCCGAACCGATGCCGAATACCAGGCCTCCTGCGAGGACGGCCTTGATCCGGCGATTGCGCAGGCGGCGTTGCCGTTGCTCGCGTGCCAGGTTCTGCCGTCGACCGTCTGAGCGGACCTCGGGAGAGACCCGCTCAGACGGATTGGGGGCGCGCAATGGACCCAGTGAAAAGCGCACGGAGGCGGGTGTGACTATTCAGCCGAGGTAGCGGTGAACTGCCACTGCGCGTTCGTGCTCTGGCCCTGCGTCAGCGAGTCGTCGGCCGTGACCTTGAAGCACAGCGTGACGGGTGCACCCTCGGTTGCATCGGCACCTGCTGTGAGGTCGAAGCCCTGAGCACCGGCGGTGGAACCGAGCGCCGTGCCGGCGGGAACGATCGAGGTGCCCGTCGCGCCTGCACTGCAGGCAGCAGCGTTGTCGACTGTCACGATTCCGTAGGTCAGCGCCGCCGGGTTGTCGCCACCTCCCGTAGCGTTTTCGAGCACGACGCTTGCATCGTAGGAGGTTTCGCCGTCGAGACGGAGGACGAAGGGCGCGGCCACGGTGTCACCGGGAGAGAGGTTGTCACCGCCGTCGAGGTCGAAGCTCAACGGTGCGGCACCGTCGGAGCTCTCGTGATCGGTGAAGTCGGTTCCGTCGGTGCTTCCCTGCACATTGAATGAACCGGCGCCGAAGGTTCCTTCGGCCCATTCGTTGTCCGTCCAGGCGGCCAGCGTCACGGCTGCTCCGACACCGAGGACGATGCCACCGGCGAGGATGGCTTTGAACTTGCGCGAGCGCGTCGAGGACTGCGTCATTGAGACTCCTTGTAAAAGCACGTATGTGCACAAAACACCATCAATGGTGACTTGATCATTATCATACAATTACTTTTACACTAACGTCATTTATCACGCCTGTGCTTTTCGGCACATGAAAGACTCTTCAACCACTTTCCGGTGAATTTCGAGCACATCACACTACAAAGACATCGGCAGCCCTGCGGATTCGCAGGACTGCCGATGCGGACGGGATGCTCGGGGTGCCGAGGGGAGGTGGTCTACAGCGGGTCAGGGCTTCTGTACTGTGATCGTCCAGCTGGCGTCACCGGTGCGGTCGAAGTGGGTCACGGGGTAGCCGTTCTCCGCCGCCCACTGCGGAATAGCCTCGGTGGCCTGGGTGCAGTCGAAGTTGATGACAAGCTCATCGCCGTTCGTCAGCTCGCCGATCGCATCCTTGGCCTCGACCAGGGGGAACGGGCAGACAAGCCCATTTGTCTCCAGTACTTGTTTCATACACTCCTGCTTTCTGCGGGCTGCGCGGCCACTGTCCGCGCTCCCGACTTGATAGTGAATTTCGCGGCGACTCCTGCGCCGACGATCATGAAGAAGGTCGCGACCCAGCCTTGGTACTCGAACTGTGCGGTCGAGACCATGGCGTTACCGACGGTGCAGCCGCCGGCGATCGCTGCGCCGACGCCCATGCCGACTCCGCCGACGATCGACTTGACCACGGTGCCCTGGTCGGGAACCCGAATCCGGAATTCGCCCGAGGCCTTCGCCGCGATGAACGATCCCACGATAATGCCGATGACGAGCATGACGCCCCAATCAACGAGCGACGCATCGCCGGTTGCCAGGTAGCCCGTCAGGTTCGCCGAGGGGGTGGTGATCCCCAGGCCCGAGTTGCGTCCGGTCGCTGCCGACAGAGGCCAGGCGATCGTCGCGATGATGCCGATGACCGCGGCCGTGGCGAACGGGTTCCAGCGCTTCTCCGTGAGGATGTGTGCCAGGCCCTTCTTCAGCGGCGGCAGGGTCGCCAGTGGAGTCGTGTTCTTTCGGTTGTGATGGACCGTGACCCAAACGGCGATCGCCGACAGGATCGCGACGAAGACCCACGGACTCAGCCCCGTCGAGGCCTGGAGCGTGCCGCTCTCGACCGTGATCGAGCGCAGCCCCTCGGTGAACGAGGCACCAGGACCGAGCTTCATAACCGCAGACGTCAGCGCGTAGAAGATCAGCGCGAACCAGCTGCCGACCAGCCCTTCGCCGGCGCGGTAATAGGTGCCGGTGGCGCATCCGCCTGCGAGCACGATGGCGAAGCCGAAGATGAGGCCGCCGATGATCGTGGCCAGCCAGGGGAACGGCGAAGACTCCAACGTGATGACACCGAGCGCATTGAGCAGGAACAACCCGATCGAATGCACAGCGATGAGGAGGATGAGCGCCGAGAACCACCGCGTGTTCCCGGTCAGAGTGAGATCGCGGAAGGCTCCTGTGACGCAGAATCGTCCTCGCTGGAGGACGAATCCGAGTGCCAAACCGACGATCAATCCGGTGATGATCATTCATGTGCTTTCTGCTGGTGGGCGACTGATTGCCGCAATGATTCGAGTATGTGTTGAGCTATATGTCGCCGAGGTGGGGCAACAGAAACGCTCAATCTGTCCTTATCGGACGCAACAGGCTCCATTTTGCTCAACAATCTCGCCGTTCGTCAACATTGCTGCCATATTCATTGCCGAACCCGAAGCTCACACGATCCGATTTCTCATTCATTGATAAGTCCCTCGCCTCGTGTCAGTGACTGGGCGCACACTGAGAGGACGAATACGGCAAGGAGGCCCAGGTGCCAGAATTCCATACCGACGTCGCGATCGTCGGAGCAGGTCCAGCCGGGCTGCTGCTCGCCCACACACTGCACAATGCGGGGATCGATTCCGTCGTCATCGACAATCGCAGCCGCGACGACATTGCACACACTCACCGTGCCGGCATCCTCGAAGCCGGGTCCGTGCGCATGCTCGAGGCCGAAGGCATCGAATCCCGGGTGCACACCGACGGGCACCGGCATGACGGTATCGACATCCGCGTCGACGGCGTCAGCCACTCCTTCGACTTCCCCAGCCTCATCGGCGAATCCGTCTGGCTCTACCCGCAGAACGAGATCTTCGTCGACCTCTCTGCAGCCCGTGAACGCACCGGACGCCCGACGTTCTACTCGGTCACCGACACCGCGATCGGCGATATCGAAACCGAGCGGCCTTGGGTCACAGCGGCGACCGAGGACGGTGACGAGCTGAGAATCAAAGCCCGCTATGTCATCGGCTCCGATGGGTCCCGTGGCCCCTGCCGGGCGATGATCCCGGCCGCGACGAAGCAGCGCTTCTTCCACGAGTACCCCTTCGCTTGGTTCGGCATCCTCTGCGAGGCCCCGCCCAGCCACGAGGTCCTCATCTACTCCCGCTCCGAGCGCGGCTTCGCGCTGATCTCCCAGCGCAGCGAGTCCGTGCAGCGCATGTACCTCCAGGCCTCCCCCGACACCGAGGCGGCCGAGTGGTCCGATGACCGCATCTGGGCAGAGCTGCAGGCCCGAGTCGACGGGCCCGACGGCTTCGAGCTCAAGACGGGTCCGATCATCGACAAGAACATCCTGCCCTTCCGCTCAGCCGTGACCGAGCCGATGCAGCACGGCTCCCTGTTCCTCGCCGGCGACAGCGCCCACACCGTCCCACCGACAGGGGCGAAGGGCCTCAACCTCGCGTTCGCCGACGTGTCCGTGCTCGCTCCGGCGCTGATCTCGGCGCTGAAGGATTCCGACGCCGAGGCGCTGACCGGGTATTCGCAGACCGCGACGAAACGTGTGTGGAAGGCGCAGAACTTCTCCTACCAGATGACCCGGATGCTCCACTCCGACCCGAGCCAGGATGCGTTCGAAACGAAGCGCAGCCTCGGCGAGCTCAATTCGATCCTCGAATCCGAGCACGGCCGGCGCTACCTCGCCGAGTGCTACACCGGTTGGCCGAAGGGCTGAGCCGCCTGATGGCGATTTTTCACGGATTTCACACAACTCATTTGTTCACGAGCACACTTCGAGAAAGGTTCGACCATGGGTGCACAGAAACTCTCCGGCCCAGATGATGCGGCCGAGTCACAGCAGACCCTGTCTGCCGAGATCGAGACGATCGAGACCGAACACAAGAACGCAGTCTCTGCGGGGGCACCGGCCGAGACGCAGCCCCGTCTGGACTACCGGCCGTATCGGTCATCGATTCTGCGGCATCCCACGAAGAACCCCCGGCACACGGACCCGGAGACCATCGAGCTCTTCTCCCCCGCCTTCGGCCACCGTGACTTGGCGAACCTCGAGTCGGATCTGACCATCCAGGCCGGCGGGGAACCGATCGGCGAACGTATCAAGGTCACCGGCCGCGTCCTCGACGGCAACGGCCGCCCCGTGCGCAACCAACTCGTCGAAATCTGGCAGGCCAACTCCGCCGGACGCTACATCCACAAACGCGATCAGCACCCGGCCCCGATCGACCCGAATTTCACCGGTGTCGGGCGCACCCTGACCGGCGACGACGGCTCCTACTCGTTCACGACGATCAAGCCCGGTCCCTACCCGTGGAAGAACCACCACAATGCGTGGCGGCCCGCCCACATCCACTTCTCGCTCTTCGGGACCGAATTCACTCAGCGCATGATCACCCAGATGTACTTCCCCAGCGATCCGCTGTTCGCTCTCGACCCGATCTATCAGTCGATCACGGACCAGAAAGCTCGCGACCGTCTCGTCGCCACCTACGACCACGACATCACCGAGCACGAATTCCTCATGGGCTACAACTGGGACATCGTGCTCACCGGAGCCAACCGCACCTGGATGGAAGAAGAGGACGATGACTGACGACAAGCTCACCGCGACACCCGGCCAGACCGTCGGCCCGTTCTACGGCTACGCCATGCCGTGGCCCGGCGACAACGAACTCGTTCCCCCTGCCAAGGCCGGTGCCGTGCAGCTGCACGGCAACGTCTATGACGGAGCCGGCACACCCGTCCCCGATGCCATCCTCGAGATCTGGCAACCGGACGAGAACGGTGCCGTCTCCCGAAATTCGGGCTCGCTGCGCCGCGACGGCTTCACGTTCACCGGCTTCGGCCGCAACGAGGTCGACCCTCAGGGACGATTCGTCTTCTCGACTCTCAATCCCGGCCCCACCGAGGCGGGCAAGGCACCGTTCATCAGCGTCGTCGTCTTCGCTCGTGGACTGTTGAACAGGCTCTTCACCAGGATCTATCTCCCCGAGGACGCCGCCGCGCTGGCTGCCGATCCGCTGCTGTCCTCTCTTGAGCCGGCCGAGCGAGATCGTCTTATTGCCACTCGTGAGGCTGACGGATCACTGCGTTTCGACATACGGTTGCAGGGTGAGGAAGAAACACCGTTCCTGCGGTTCCCCAGCCACGAAGACTGAGGACGTTCCTCGGTCACGCAGACTGAGGAGAGCCGCACAGAATACTCAACCGTGTTTGCCGCGATAAGAGAGGACACACAATGACTGACACCGTTGCCCATACGCGTCTCCTCTTCGCCCCGGGCGATCTGCGAGGTGCCGAGGCCATCGACGATGTCGCCCTTGTGTCCGCACTCGGCGACGTGGAATCGGCCTGGATCAACGCTCAGGCACATGCCGGGCTGATCTCCGCCGACTCCCGCGCCGAGGCGGTGGCCGGGATCGAAGCCACCACCCGATCGCTGCTGGCCGACTCCGCAGAACTGGAAACGCTCGCCGCAGACGCCGAATCCGGCGGCAACCCGGTCATCCCCTTCCTCGCAGCCGTCCGATCACGCCTCAGCCACGACGCTTCACGCGCCCTGCACAAGGGTCTGACCAGCCAGGACGTCATGGATTCAGCGCTCGGGCTGCTCATGGCGCGAGTCGCTCGCCAAACGCATGCGCGCCTCGACGTCATCTGCGAGCTGCTCGTCGGACTCTCCGACGCCCACGCCGACACCGTGTGCCTGGCCCGCACGTTGACCCAACCGGCACTGCCGACGACCTTCGGGCTCAAGGCTGCTGCCTGGGCCGCGGAGGTCCAGGAAGTCCAGAGCCTCACCCCACGCATCGACTACGTGCAGATCGGCGGCGCCGCCGGGACTCGGGCCGCGATCCGCGAGTTCGCCGGACCTCAGACCGACGCTCTGCTCCGGCAGTTCCATGTGCAGCTGCGCGGTCCCGACGCCGCGCTCACCAGCGTCCCCGTGCCCTGGCACACCGACCGTGTCCGAGTTCTCAACTGGGCCTCCCACCTCACCCAATGCGTGACCGTTGGGGCTTCCATCGCGCGTGACGTGCTCATCGGCACCCGCCCCGAGGTCGGCGAACTGAGTCTGGCGGCGACCGGCGGGTCCTCCGCGATGCCGCAGAAGGTCAACCCCACCTCGGCGGTCCTCCTCCACCGCAACGGCATGCGCGCTCCCGGCCTCATGGCAACACTGACCTCGACCGCCGCCGAGGCGATCGAAGAACGCTCCGACGGCGCCTGGCACGCCGAATGGCCGGCCCTGTCCGAGCTCATGGGCCTGGCCGTGTCCTCGCTGATCATGCTCCAGACGATGGGCGAGGGCCTGAGCGTCAACCCCGAAGCGATGCGAACCAACGTCGAGACTGCCAGCCCCGGGATCTTTGCCGAGCGGCTCACCATCGCCTTCGGAGACCGCCTGGCGAAGGCCGAGATCCAGGAAATCATCGCCGGCGGCGGTGATCCTGTGGCCGCACTCAAAGCGGCACTGGAGAAGCACCCTGCCACCCAGGACGAGACGAGCAACGAGGGCAACCCAGCTGAGGTCGACCTCGACGGCTTCTTCTCCCCGGAGAACTACCTCGGTGATGCCGAGGACATCCGCCAGACCATCGTTGACACCATCAACGGACCCGAGCCCGTGTCCCCGGGCCTCCTCCCCTTCGCCTCGAGAAAGTGACCTGACGTGGAACTCACCGCAACCGTCCTCACCGCACCGACCACCCCTGCCGCCGCGAATCCGCGCATCCTCGTCGTCCTGCCCTCTTTGGGCACCTCGGTGGGCGCGCTGTGGCAGTCCGCCGCCACGCACCTGGGCGGTGTGGACCCGGAGACGACGGTCATCGGCATCGACCTGCCCGGCCACGGTCGTTCTGCTCCGGTCGACGTCCCCGCGGGGACGCCTGCAGTTCCCAAGTTGACGATGGACGACCTCGCCGAGGCGGTGCTGGCCACCATCGACCGTGTGCTTCCCGACGTTGCCGGCTCCACCGACACAGGCGACCTCCGGATCAGTCTGGCCGGTGACTCGATCGGTGGCGCGATCGCCCTGCAGCTGGCGCTCGACCACGGTGACCGCTTCGACCGCGCCGCCGTGTTCTGCACCGGCGCGAAGATCGGTGAGGCCAGCGGCTGGGAGGAACGCGCTGAGGTCGTCGCGACCTCGGGCACGCCCACACAGGTCATCGGCTCGGCCCAGCGCTGGTTCGGTGAGGGCTTCATGACTCGCGAACCAGAGGCCTCGTCCGCACTGCTGCATTCCCTGCAGGACGCCGACCGGTTCTCCTACGCAGCACTGTGTCACGCGCTGGCCTCCTTCGACGTCCGCTCGCGCCTGTCGGAGATCGCCATCCCCATCCTCGCCGTTGCCGGCTCCGAAGATCGGCCGACCCCGCCGACCAAGCTCGCGGAGATCGCCAACGGCATCACGGGTGCCCTCCTCGAAGTCATCGAAGGTGCCGCCCACCTCGTTCCTGCCGAGGCACCGGCAGTCACTGCGGGCCTGCTGAACGACTTCATGACCGGAAACGCTGCGGGCGGAAACAGCACGGGCGCGCAGAACTCGGAGGCCGCCTCGGCGGATCTGCCCACCGCTTCAGGCCCACGCGAGGCCAGCCGCGACGAGGTCCGCGAGGCGGGAATGACCGTGCGTCGGCAGGTTCTCTCCGACGCCCACGTCGACCGGGCGAATGCGAAGGTCGATGACTTCACGGCCGACTTCCAGGACCTCATCACCCGCTACGCCTGGGGCGAGATCTGGACCCGCCCGGGACTTGAGAAGCGCATGCGCTCGGCGATCACGCTGACCGCGATGATCGCCGGCGGCCATGAGGCCGAGCTCGCTATGCACGTCAAGGCCGCCGTGCGCAACGGCCTGAGCCGCGATGAGATCAAGGAAGTCCTGCTCCAGTCCGCCATCTATTGCTCGGTGCCCAGTGCCAACACCGCGTTCTCCGTGGCCTCGCAGGCGTTGGCCGAGATTGACGATGAGGGCTGAGACGCCGGCGCTGTTCGAATCGTCACATTGCGTCTGTGGGGCTGTCGGTGGCCGACGATGGGCAATAGGCTTGTTCGGTTGCGGCGCATAGCCCGGTCGCGTCTGCGACCTCGGGCGCCGCGGCTGTTCGATCCACCCACTTCGTCCGAAGGGACTCCATGAGCGACGCTCCGGTGCCACGCCGAGTCTACAAATTCGCCGTCTTCGCCCTGGCGATCGGCGCATTCGCGATCGGCGTGACCGAGTTCGCCACCATGGGTCTGCTGCCCCACATCGCCCGCGAGCTCGACATCACCGTGCCCCAGGCGGGCCACGCCGTGTCCTTCTACGCGATCGGCGTCGTCGTGGGAGCACCGCTGATCACCACCATCGCCGCGCACATGGATCGCAAGAGCCTGCTGCTGGGCCTGATGGGACTCTTCGCCCTCGGCAACGTCGCCTCGATGTTCGCTCCCGACGCCACCCTGTTCAACATCGCCCGCTTCGCCAGCGGACTCCCCCACGGTGCCTTTCTGGGCATCGGCGCGATCGTCGCCTCCTCGCTCGTGCCCCCGAACCGCCGCGGGCGAGCCATGGCACGCGTCATGCTGGGCCTGACGATCGCGAACATCGTCGGCGTCCCCATCGCCACGGCGCTGGGCAACATGTTCGGCTGGCGCAGTGCCTACGCGCTGGTCGCCGCACTCGGCATCCTCTGCGTCATCATGGTCGCCGTCGCTGTGCCCCGCGTGAAGCTCGGCGGCGTTCCCTCGGCTCGCGGTGAGATGAAGGCACTGGCCAGGCCGCAGATCATTCTCACACTGCTCGCGGGCTCCGTGGGCTTCGGCGGCATGTTCGCCGTCTACACCTACATCACCCCGACCATGACCGAGGTCGCCGGTGTCCCCGAAGTCGCGATCCCCTGGGTGCTGGCCGTCTACGGCCTCGGAATGACCGCCGGCTCGCTCATCGCCGGTCCACTCGTCGACAAATCCATCGAACGCTCGGGCATCGGCGGCATGATCCTCTCCGCCATCGTGCTCTCCGCCTTCGGCGCCTTCACCCACATCGCTGCCGTCGCCATCATCGCGCTCTTCCTCATCGGCATCGCCGGCTCGATGATCACCACCGCCCTGCAGATGCGTCTGCTGCGTGACTCCCACGACGCCCCGAGCCTGTCGGCGGCCATGAACCACGCCGCGTTCAACCTCGCCAACGCCCTCGGCGCCTGGCTCGGCGGCATCGTCATCACCGCAGGTCTGGGCTTCCGTGCCCCGGCCTGGGTGGGCGTCGGCCTGTGCCTGGCCGGCCTCATCGTCCTCATCATCGCAATCGCCTTCCGCCGAGGCAGCACCGCGAACCGCTCGACCGTTGAGGTCTGAGGACGGCGGGGCTTGGCATCTGAGTCGTGCCGCGACTTGGGGACTGAGTCGTGCAGATCACTCGGACGTACAAGTAATCTCAACTTCTGATACCTTCGGGTCGCACTGCGTGAGACAGGAGTAGTGTCGTACGGTCGTCGTTCACCCTGTGTCCGGCGACTTTCATCTGACACGAGCACCATCCGCCCGTGCCTTCGTATCTCATCAACAGCGGAGCACAAAGAAAATGTCCACCGATACACAGCCGGGCTCCCCGAACTCGCAGCCCGGATCCGAAACCGACGCCGATGTCATCGCGGCGACTCGGAAGAACAACACCCGGGGCAAGGTTCTCACCGCCTCGATGGTCGGCACCACGATCGAATTCTTCGACTTCTATGCCTATGCGACAGCCTCCTCGCTGGTGTTCCCGGCCCTCTTCTTCCCCCACCAGACCTCGACGACTCAGCTGCTGAGCTCCTTCGCGATCTTCGGCGTCGCCTTCGTCGCCCGCCCCCTCGGCTCGATCATCTTCGGCCACTTCGGTGACCGCATCGGCCGGAAGAAGACGCTCATCGCATCGCTGCTCATCATGGGCATCGGCACCTTCCTCATCGGCCTCCTCCCGACTGCGACCACACCGGGCTGGATCGTCCTGGCCCCGCTGTTCCTCGTCCTCCTGCGCTTCTGCCAGGGTGTGGGCCTCGGCGGCGAATGGTCGGGGGCGGCGCTGCTGGCCACCGAGAACGCGCCGAAGGGCAAACGCGCCATCTGGGGGACCTTCCCGCAGCTGGGCGCACCGGTCGGCTTCATCATCGCCAATCTGCTCTTCGTCGGACTCAATGCCTGGACCTCCCCCGAGGCGTTCCTCGCCTGGGGCTGGCGCGTGCCCTTCCTGCTCTCGGCGCTGCTGGTGGCCGTCGGCCTCTACGTTCGCATGTCGCTCATGGAGACTCCTGCGTTCCAGCTGGTCGCCCAGAAGCAGCAGATCTCGAAGGCCCCGATCGGCCGCGTGTTCAGGTCGAGCTGGAAGCCGCTGATCCTCGGCACCTTCATCATGTTCGCGACCTACGTGATCTTCTACTTCATGACCGCGTTCACCCTCACCTACGGCACGTCCCCGGCCACCACTGGGCAGGCGCAGGCCGCCGCCGAGGCTGCCGGCACGACCTTCGATCCCACCGGGTTTGTCGCGGGGCTCGGCTACTCGAAGAACGAGTTCCTCACCTATCTCATCATCGGCGTCGTGTTCTTCGGCATCTTCACCGTGGTCTCCGGACCTCTCGCGGAGAAGCTGGGCCGCAGGAAGATGCTCATGGGAGTGACGATCCTCATCGCCGCCTACGGCATCGTCGTCAATACCCTGTTCAACGCCGGAACAGTAGGCGTCATCATCGCCCTGATCATCGGATTCATCCTCATGGGGCTGACGTTCGGTCCGATGGCCGCGTACCTGCCCGAGCTGTTCCCCGCCAATGTCCGCTACACCGGATCGGCGGTGTCGTACAACATGTCCAGCGTCATCGGCGCGGGTCCGGCACCGTTCGCCATGGTGGCTCTGTGGCAGGCCGAGGGCGGAACGATCTTCTACTGCGGTCTCTACATCATCGGCGCGGCGATCCTCACGTTCATCGCACTGTTCCTGGCCAAGGACACCTCACAGCTTGATCTCGAGGATCAGCTGAGCTGAGGCAGCGGACGTCTCGATCCTCGGGCCCCTGGCTCCCCAGCCACGGCGTGCCCTAGGATCGAGACGAGAACAATCGGCCCAGACAATCGGCCCGGAGAGGACGACCGTGGCGCTTCCGCCGCAGCTGCAGCCCTTGATCGGCACCTGGCGGGGCCCCGGATCGGGCCACTACCCCACGATCGACCCCTTCAGCTACACCGAAGAACTGGTCTTCAGCGAGGTCGCCAAACCCTTCCTGGTCTATCAGCAGCGAACCTGGTCGCCCGAGGGCCAGCCCATGCACATGGAGACGGGATTCCTGCGCAGCCCCACTCCTTCGACCGTGGAGTTCGTTCTGGCCCAACCGACCGGGCACGCCGAACTGGCCGAAGGCACCCTGACTTCAACTGAGGACGAGCTGCTCCTCGAGCTGGCGTCGCCGCAGGTCCTCGTGGCCACCTCGGCGAAATCAGTCCAGGCAACCGCTCGAACCTACCGACTGACGAAGAATCAGATGTCGGTCGACTTCTCCATGGCCGCCGTCGGTGAGGCTATGACTCACCACCTCCATTCGGACCTGCACAGAGCAGATACCTGAAGACGGCGCCGGCCCCGGCTGCCACCGGAACGGGACTTCAACACTACGATTTGGCAACGACCGCCTCGGCGGGGCCGAGTTGGTCATAAGTGTGATCCAGGGCACGGTACGCTTCTTTCCAGACGTCGTTCAGACTTTGGTCTGAAGCGACACCTGTTTTGTGACATTGATGTCACCGACACTTCTGGAGGAATGATGAAACGACGCCTGACCCTGGCCACAGTGGCCGCCGGCGCCATGCTCGCCCTGTCCGCATGCGGTGGAGGCGGCGAAGAAGCCGCGGCCACAGCCGAAGGCGGAGTCCCCGTCGTCGAAGAAGGCAAGCTGACGACCTGCACCCACCTGTCCTACCAGCCGTTCCAGTTCGAGAAGGACGACGAGGTCGTCGGTTTCGACGTCGACGTCGTCGACGCTGTGGCGAAGAAGCTCGGCGTCGAGCAGAAGATCGTCAACACCCCCTTCGAAACCATCACCACCGGCGCCGCCTTCAATCAGGGCCAGTGCGATGTCGCAGCGGCTGCCATGACGATCACGCCTGAGCGACAGGAAGCCATCGACTTCTCCGAACCCTACTTCGCAGCGAACCAGGCGATCCTGACCAAGGACGACAAGACCGCGAAGGATGCCGACGCTCTCAAGGGCTTCAAGGTCGCGGCTCAGGCCGGAACGACGGGCCTCGCCTATGCGACGGAGAACTTCAAGGATGCCGAGGTCATCACCTACGAAGATCTGCCCCTGTCCCTCCAAGCGCTGAAGAACGGCCAGGCCGACGCGGTCATCAATGACAACGGCGTCCTCTACGACTATGCCGCAACCAACGACGGCTTCGCGGTCGGCTTCGACATCGACACCGGAGAGCACTACGGCATCGGTTTCAAAAAGGGCAACACCGAGATGAAGAAGGCCGTCGACGAGACCATCAAGGAAATCAAGGACAACGGCGAGTACGACAAGATCTACGAAAAGTGGTTCGGCGACGCCCCCAAGTGATCGCTGACGAGAAGGCGGTCCGCCCCGGCACCTTCGCCGAGGCTGACCGCCTTCTCGCATGAGCATTCGGAGGAACAAACACCTCCGAGACCGAATCGAAACGATCAGCACACGCGGATCGAGACCCAGCAGATCCGCAGACACAGTTGAAGGACGTCACCCATGTCTCCCACACCTGCGACCGAGGACCGGGGCCCGACCGGCTCCGCAGCCTCCTTCCCCAAGAAGAAGATGAGCAGGCGCCAGAAAGCAAAACTCTCGCGCGGAATCCAATACGGCATCCTCATCGTCATCGCCGTCGTCATCGCATTCGTCGCAGACTGGCCCACCCTCGTCGACACCTTCGGCCGCCTCGATGTCGCCATCGGAATGTTTCCCGATGTCATCACCAAGGCGCTGAAGAACACCATCGTCTTCACCTTCCTCGGGTTCGTCCTGGGCCTGGCCATGGCGATCATCCTCGCACTCATGCGCCTGTCCTCGATCGGCGTCTACCGGTGGCTGTCGTTCACCTATATCGAGTTCTTCCGCGGCCTGCCCGCCCTCGTTGTCTTCCTCGTCATGGGCTTCGGCCTCCCGGTCGCCTTCCCCGGTTTCGCACTGCCGCAGCTGATCACCATCATGATCGCCCTCGCCCTCGTCGGATCCGCCTATATGGCCGAGACCATCCGCGCGGGAATCCAAGCAGTACCGAAGGGCCAGGTCGAAGCTGCGCGATCGCTGGGCATGTCGTCGACTCGTGCGATGATCACGATCGTCCTGCCGCAGGCGATGCGCATCATCCTGCCTCCCCTGACCAATGAGCTCATCCTGCTCACCAAGGACTCCTCGCTGGCCTATATCCTCGGTTCCTCGGTCGACGGACGCGAGCTGGCCGCGCTGGCCCGAGCGGAGATCGTCAACACGGCCAACCTCACCCCGTTCATCGTCATCGCGGTCTGCTATCTCGTCATCACGATCCCGCTGTCGTATCTGTCCCGGGTGCTCGAACGCAAATACGGCTCCAGCGAGCCAGGAGGAAAGTAATGACTGCAACCAGGATCATCTCGATCAAGAACCTCAAGAAGAGCTTCGGCTCGAATCAGGTCCTGACCGACATCAACCTCGAGGTCGACAAGGGCGAGGTCGTCTGCGTCGTCGGGCCCTCCGGATCCGGCAAATCGACGATGCTGCGCTGCATCAACACGCTTGAGACCCCGACCGGCGGATCGATCGTCGTCGACGGAATGGACATGACGGACCTCGACCTCGATATCGATGCCGCCCGCACTCGCATCGGCATGGTCTTCCAATCGTTCAACCTCTTCGGCCACCTCACCGTTCGGGAGAATCTCACTGTTGCCCAGCTCAAGGTGCTGGGGCGCTCGAAGGCCGAGGCCGACAAGGTCGCCGAGGCGAACCTGGCGAAGGTGGGTCTGTCCGAGAAGATCGAGGCCAAGCCCGCGTCACTGTCCGGCGGCCAGCAGCAGCGGGTAGCAATTGCAAGAGCCCTGAGCATGGACCCCGACGTCATGCTCTTCGACGAGCCTACCTCGGCCCTCGACCCCGAGACCGTCGGAGATGTCCTCCAAGTCATGCGCAAACTCGCCGAGGCGGGCATGACGATGGTCGTCGTCACCCACGAAATGGAGTTCGCCCGGCAGGTCGCCGACCGCGTGCTCTTCATGGACGGCGGATTCGTCGTCGAATCCGGACCTGCCAAGGAGGTCATCGGCAATCCGCAGGAGCCGCGCACGAAGGACTTCCTCGCCCGCGTGCTCAACCCTGGGCAGCTGGGATAGCGCAGGCCGTTGGGACGGCGTCCGGGCCGGGTCGCCTGCCACCTGCCGGTTGTCATTAAGCGGACCGGTTGTCATCGAGCGGACCAGTTATAGTCGGTACTCTCGGCGACAACTGGTCCGCTCGATGCGGGAGGCTGTCGGAGTCGCCGGCTCAGAGCACGAATCCGTGAGGGAACGGGTCCGTGGGGTCGAGCGTGTACTGAGCCGTGCCTGTCAGCCAGGAGCGGCCAGTGATGGTGGGGATGACGGCCGTGTGGCCACCCACGTCGGTCTCTTCGACCAGGCGGCCGGTGAACGAGGTGCCGATGAAGGACTCGTTGACGAAATCTGCATTCAGCCCCAACTCACCGCGGGCGTGATGGACGGCCATGAGAGCGCTCGTCCCGGTTCCGCCGGGCGAGCGATCCAGCCAGCCAGGAGCGTTGATGAGCACGTGGCGGGCGTCGGCTGCGGATGTCGCCGTGCTCTCGGCAGCCGTCGTAGCCTCGGCAGCCGTCGCACCCTCGGCAGCTGTCGGTGCCAGGAACACCACATGCTCGCAACCTCGATACCCGGTGACGGGGTGGACCGGCTCCATCTGCTCGTTCACCGCTGCCATGATGTCCCGGCCCGCGGCGATGAAGTCCTCGGAGCGGTCGCGATCGAACGGAATGCCCGTGCTCGAGGTGCCCGCAACGCCGGCGGTGCCGACTTCCGCCGCGTTCACGAAGGCGTAGAAGTTGCCGCCGAAGCCGATATCGCATGACAGCTCACCGCGACCCGGCACCTCGACGATCTGATCAAGGGCGTGGGCATAGGAGGGCACATTGACGATGGTCACCGATTCCGCCTGACCATTCTGCACGGCCACCTCGGCGGTGATGAGGCCGATCGGGGTGTCGAGACGCACCCTTGTCACCTGCGAAGTCACGGCCACCATTCCGGTCTCCACGAGCACGGTGGCCACGGCGATGGTGCCGGCCCCGCACATCGGGAGCACACCGGTGACTTCGATGAACAGGACACCCCAGTCCGCGTCATCACGCGTCGGCGGTTGCAGGATCGCACCGGAGAGCCACCCGTTGCCGCGGGGTTCGCACATGAGGAAGGTGCGCAGGTCATCGGAGTTGGCGATGAACCAGTCCCGGCGCTCGTCCATCGTGGCCCGGGGAAGGCACCGACTCCCCCGGTGACGATCCGCACCGGCAGACCCTCGGCGTGGTCTTCGACGGTCTGGATGAGACGGTTCGTGCGCATCGGTCCTCAGCCCTTCGAGTCCTGCTTCTTCTTGGCCTCGAGCGCATCTTTCGACAGGACGACGCGGTAGCCCAGGCGGGGGTCGTAGCCGTGGATCTCCCTGGTGTCGAGAGCGGACATGAAGTCGAGCACCTCGGCGGTGATGACCTGGCCGGGCACCAGCACCGGGAATCCCGGTGGGTACGGGGTGACGAAACCGGCGGAGACCGGCACCTCACCGGACTCGACCCGGCGGCGCAGCTCGTGCGGCAGCACATGCTCGATGTTCCAGCGACGCAGCCCCGCATAGTAGGCCGTGCGCAGGTCACCGTCGGGCAGCTGCTTCGACGGATCCTCGGCGGGAACCTCGGCCGCGTATTCGGGTGCGAAGGCGGAGAAGTCGGGCAGCGGCGGCATCACGGCGGCCGGTTCGGTCAGGGCGTCCTGGGGCTGGACCTCGTGCGGATCGTTGAACTTGCCTGCCAGCTTGACGAGGACCTCGATGAGGTAGGCGATGGACGAGCGGGAGGTGCCGATGTTCGTCATGAACAGCACCGTGTTGCGACTCGTCTTGTTGACCTGGATGCCGTAGCGGTCCATGAGGTGTTCGTGCTTGAACGTGTCCCCATCGACTCCGGTGCCGCTGATCTCGATGGTGATGCGGCTGGGATCGACGACGAATTCGTCCTTCGCCCACGCATTCCAGAAGGTCGCGAGGCCATCGCGCAGCGGCATCGTCCGCTCGGTCTCCCGATATTCCTCGGGGATGAGGTCGGCGGCGGTGAGCACGCGGAAGGTCTTCTTCAGCAGCGGGTGGCGTGAGACCGCCGAGGCCAGACTCATCGCCAGGTCGAGCTGCTTCTGGACGAGCGCGAACCCTTCCATCTCGACCTGCCGGCGCCCCAGGTCCAAGGAGGCGAGGATCTGGTAGTTCGGCGAGGTGGAGGTGTGGGTCATGTAAGCCTCGTGGAAGGATTCCTCGGCGCCGTGGGCGAACTCCTGATCGTAGACGTGGATCATCGATCCCTGTCGCAGCGAGGTCAGCGTCTTGTGCGTCGACTGGGTCGCATACACGCGCAGGCGCGCATCCCGCGGCGGCAGCAGCGAC
The DNA here is from genome assembly GCF_900105045.1 of Brevibacterium picturae. Classification (GTDB taxonomy): domain Bacteria; phylum Actinomycetota; class Actinomycetes; order Actinomycetales; family Brevibacteriaceae; genus Brevibacterium; species Brevibacterium picturae. Next base: position 1,065,929 of record NZ_LT629739.1, read on the forward strand.
TCGTTCAGCCACACCTCGTCGGGGGCCGGCTCCCCGGTCTCGGCATCGAAGAGCCGCTTCTGCTGGTCCCGGTACGCCGCGGCGTGGGCGTCGCTGGCCAGACGGTCCTCCAGGTGCTCGGCGGCGACCATGGCGGTGCGCTTGCGGGTGACCGGGTGGAAGCGGGCAAAGGCGAACCACGCCTCGTCCCACAGGAACACGAGATCGGACTTGATCGCCAAGCACTCGGCCATGACCCTCTCCGGGTCGTAGACGATTCCGTCGAAGGTGCAGTTGGTCAGGGTGATCATCCGCACCTCGTCGAGGCGACCGGCGGCCCGGTAGTCCAGCAGCAGCTGCTTGATCCGATTCAGCGGCACGGCACCGTAGAAGGCGACGTCGTTGAGCGGGTAGGCCTCGAGGTATGCGGTCCGAGCTCCCGTGAGCATCAGCGCATGGTGGTGGGACTTGTGGCAGTTGCGATCGACCATGACGACCTCATCGGGTGCCACAACAGCCTGGTGGACGATCTTGTTCGCCGTCGACGTTCCGTTCGTGACGAAGTAGGTCCGTTTGGCGCCGAACGCCCGCGCTGCCAGGGACTGGGCCTTCTTGATGGTGCCCACGGGAGCCAGCAATGAGTCGAGCTCACCCGAGGTGGCGCTGGTCTCTGCCAGTAGCAGATTGAGTCCGTAGAAGTCGACGAAGTCACTGATCCACTTCGATCCCACGACCGAGCCGCCGCGCGATATGGGCAGGGCGTGGAAGACGCCGGCGGGGCGGCGTGCATGCTCTCGGATCGCGGTGAAGAACGGAGTGTCGTAGAGGTGCTGCACACGGCGCAGCAATGACAGGTGCAGCTCGAACTGGTCCTCCCGGCGGAAGACACGGCGGAACCGATGAGTCAGGGCCCCCGCCAAGCTCTCGATGTGGGCACCGGCCATGAGGTAGAGGTCGAGCTCGGGCCGCAGGCCGGCGATGGTGTCTGCCAGACGCAGCACTCTGCGCACCGAGTTGAGCGGACTCATCGGCATCGTCGGGGATTCGGTCGTGCCCTCGTGGGCGAACTCGACGGCCTTGCGCAGATCACGGCTGAGCACCTGCCGGGTCCGGTCGGTGAAGCCGGGGCGAATGACGCAGGCGAGCAGGTTCGGATTCGTCAGTGCAGCGACGACAGCGTCGTCGGCTGTTGGGACGATGACGTAGTCGTAGATGAACTGGTCAGAGGCATTGCGCAGTTTGAGCAGATCCGTGTGCAGCTCATCACGACCGCCCTCGGTGGTCTCGTCGACGATGAGAACTTCGAAGCGGGGGCGCGGATCCTGTCGGTCCTTGTGTTCGGCGCGCTCCTCCTCGGTGAGGTCGTCCTCGGAGACGTCGGGGACAGTGGTCCCGCGCAGCCGGTTGACGGCCCGTGTGATCATGTCGTGGGCCCGATCGAACTCCCCGTTGGAGAGCAGCTCGGCGATGTCCTCGACGTAGCGCTGCCCGAAGCCGCCCCAGTACAGTTCGATCGTCTTCAGCGAGCGCAGCGAACGCCAGACCTCACCGTCGGCGGCGATCATCGAGAAGTCCCCGCCGCTGATGGCCAGACGCTTGATCGCGAACTTCAGGTACTCCCAGGCATCCGAGCGCAGACGCCAGGTGCTCGCAGGCATTCCCGGGTCACGTTCGAGCTGGGACGCCTTGGGCCGAGACCGGAATCCGCTCTCCGATTCTCCGGAGTCCAACCGTTTTCGGGATGTCCCTCCGGCGGCTGACGGTCCAGGCATGAATGCTGCCTGTGCCGAATATTCGTCGGAGTCGGTGCCGGTCATACTTGAGCCTCCTGGCGATGAAGTATCTCGTTGTCGAGCGATCCCTGCGGAATCCGTTGTGCCAAGATCATACGGCGTTGCACGACCGAATGTTCAACAGCCCACCCACATGAGACAAAAGAATGATAAGCATGAAGCCATGGACAACTCCTCGCCACTCTCCGCCGGCCATCTCCTCGTCAACGAGCTCGAAGCCCACGGCGTCCAGCGTTCCTACCTGGTCCCCGGCGAGTCCTACCTCGACGTGCTCGACGGCCTCCACGATTCGACCATCACCCCCATCGTCTGCCGCCAAGAGGGCGGAGCCGGCTACATGGCAGTGGCCGAGGGCCGCATGACAGGTGTCCCAGGGATCGCCATGGTCACCCGCGGCCCCGGAGCCTCGAACGTCATGGTCTCCATTCACACCGCCTACCAGGATGCGACGCCGCTGGTCGTCTTCGTCGGCCTCATCCCCATCGCTCAGCGTGGCCGTGAGTCCTTCCAGGAATTCGATGTGAACGGCTGGTTCTCGACCACCACGAAGAAGGTGCTGACCCTCGATGACCCGGACAAGGCCGCCGAGGTGGTCACCGACGCCATGCACACGGCCGTGACCGGCCGGCCCGGTCCCGTCGTCGTGGGTCTGCCCGAGGAGATCCTCGCGAAGGCCAGCAGCGGCACAGCCCTGCCCCCGCGCACGCATGGTTCGGCTGCCCCGTATGCCGGTGACGTCACCGAGCTGCGGGCCCGCATCCTGCAGGCCGACCGGCCCGTCCTCATCATCGGCGGGGAGGACTGGTCACCGGCGACCTCGCGGCGCATCGCCCAATGGTCACGCGACCGAGGCCTCGGCGTCATCGGCACCTTCCGCGCCTACGACGGCGTCGACCACGACTCCCCCAACTTCCTCGGTATCCTCGGCTTCGGTGCATCCGAGGTCGCGAAGAAGACCTTCGACGAGGCTGACCTGCACATCTTCCTCGGCTGTGTCCGCACCGATGTGGCCACCAACGGCTTCACGATCGGCACCGACGTGAAGACCGTCGTCATCGGCCCCGACGCCGATGCCCACGGGCACTTCGGCAGCCTCGACCAGCACATTGTGACTCCGGTCAACCGATTCGCCCAGGCCCTATTCACCGAAGACGGCGCCAGAGCCTACTCGGTGTCCTCCGACGGTTCGATCGATGAGCCTGCCGCCGGTGATGAGCACCTGACCGGCAACGACGAGCCGGTGCCGCTGCCCGAGTGGATCCGCGATGCCCGCGCCGAACTCGATGAGTGGAGGGTCCCGATCACCGGTGGGCCCACCTCGGCGGGGGACGCCTCCTTCGTCGACATGGACGAGGCGTTCGTCCATGTGAGGGAGCTGCTGCCGGACAATGCGATCATCACCTACGGTGCCGGGAACTTCTCCGGCTGGGCCACCAGGTTCCTGCCCACGCATGGGTTTCCCTCGGCGCTGGGGCCACGGAACGGGTCGATGGGATTCGGCCTCCCCGCTGCTGTCGCCGCCGGACTCGTCCATCCCGAACGCGCGGTATTCTGCATCGCCGGGGACGGGGATTTCCTGATGAACGGCCAGGAGCTGGCAACCGCCGCACAGTACGGGGTGAACCTCACCGTCGTCGTCAACGACAACTCGGTCTACGGGACGATCCTCGGCCATCAGGACCGTGAATATCCCGGCCGCGCCACGGGCACGGCCCTGCGCAGCCCCGACTTCGCAGCCTTGGCCACGGCCTTCGGCGGACTGGGGCTGACAGTCGAACGCACCGAGGACTTCCGGGAGGCCTTTGAGAAGGCCCTGGCCCATGAAGGACCGGCCCTCGTCCGCTGCCTCACCGACCCCGCGATCCGCGGAGCACGAGTGTGAGTGCGACGGTGCGCTCGCTCCCACTGATTCTTCCGCCCCAGCGAACCAAAAGGTGACTCTATGAATATCGACGCGATCTTCACCGATCTCGACGCCCACACGCTTGATCCTGCACGTCCGCGGGCGCAGAAGATCGGCGTCTTCGCCGGACGCATCATCGGCTTCGACGAAGAACTCGACGGCGTCACTGCGGATCGGGTCGAATCGTTGGGCGGGGCCACGGTGCTGCCCGGCTTCAACGACGTCCACTGCCACACCGCATGGTTCGGGCTCACCCTGGCCTCGATCGACGTCACCGCCCTGCCGGGGGGTCTGCCCGATGTCTACGCCGCGCTCGAGAAGGCGGCCGCGACAACGCCGTCGGGCGAGTGGATCAACGCCACCGGCTACGCCCACCGCGACTACGACGGGCAGTACCCCGAGCTCTCCCGCCTCGATGAGATCACCGGCGACCGCCCGCTGTTCATGCGCCAGACCTCCGGGCATGCGGCGATCGTCAACACCGCGGCGATGAAGCGGGCCCGCATCCTCGAACCTGGGTTCAGCGATCCTGTCGGCGGCAAGGTCGTCACCGATGCAGCTGGCCGACCCACGGGCCTGCTCGAGGAGACCGCGCAGGGGCTCGTCCAGGACCTCATCCGCCCCTACTCGCTGGACACGATCGTCGAAGCCATCGACCTCGCGACCGCATACTATGCGAAGGAGGGCATCACCTCCTTCGGCGACTGCGGCATCGCGTACGGGTGGATCGGCCATTCCCCCATCGAGATCACCGCCTATCTGCGCGCCCGCGAAGAGGGCAAGCTGCGTGCCCGCGCCCAGCTCCTGCCCCAGGCCGACGGTCTTCACGAGATCGCGGCGAACTCCGCCGACGGCTTCGGGATCGGCCTCGATGCAGGAGTGCGGACCGGCCTCGGCGATGAATTCATATCGTTGGGCCCGGTGAAGTTCTTCATGGACGGCGCGCTCAGCGGGGAGACCGCGGCGCTGCGGAAGAACTACGAAGGCAAGGATCATCCCGGCTATCTGCAGGACGACGCCGAGGTGCTGCGCAAGCAGATTCTCGACACCTACGCCTCCGGGTGGTCCGTCGCGGTTCATGCCATCGGCGATGCGGCCGTGGATGCGGCCCTGGCCAACATCGTCGATGCCCAAACCAGGCACGGGCGCCGGGCAGTGCCCAACCGGATCGAGCACGCGGCCCTCGTCCACGACGAGCACCTGACCACGCTGGCCGACAACGGCATCGTCGTCACCCCGCAGGCGGCATTCGCCGAAGGGATCGGCGACGGAATGAACGCATCACTGGGCCCCGAACGCCGGTCGCTGATCTACCGTGCGAAGTCCTTCGTCGACGCCGGTGTCCTGCTCGCTGGCAGCTCGGATCGCCCCTGCGCCGACGGCAATGTGCTGCGCGGCATCGAGGCCTACGTGACCCGCAAGACCCGCGACGGCGACATCATGGGGTCGGCCGTTGAATGCTTGACCCCCGACGAGGCGATCGCCGCCTACACCTCGGTCGCGGCCGAGGCCTCCGGGCAGGGTGCTGACAAGGGAACCCTGTCACGCGGCAAGCTCGCGGACTTCGTGGCCCTCGATGCCCACCCCGCCGAGGTGGCCCCAAACCAGATCGCACAGATCGGAGTCCGTGCCACCGTCCTCGGCGGCAGGTTCACCCACGACGCCCGCTAAACCTCCCTGACGTCACTAATTGCGCCCGGCGCCGGGCGCAATTAGTGACGTCGGGTATTTTCAGCGGGAGAAGTCGAGGTCGGTGAGGACCTTCTCGAAGACGCCCAGGCCGGTTTCCAGGTCCTCTTCGCTGATGTTGATCGGTGGGACTACATGGAGGCGGTGGTAGTTGTTGAAGGGCACCACTCCGTGTTCCTTCAGCGCGGACACCACCGAGGCGACCTCGGGTGAGCCTCCGCCGTATGGGGCCAACGGTTCGCGCATTTCTTTGTCCCAGACGAGTTCGATCGCCCAGAACGCGCCAACTCCGCGGACCTCGCCGACGTGCTTCGAGTTCTCCGCGATCTGGCGAAGCCTGGGCCCGATGATCTCGGTACCGATGCGCTCGGCGTGTTCGATCATGCCTTCGGAATCCATCGCCTTCAGCGTGGCCACGGCCGCGGCACAGGCCAGTGGGTGGCCGGAGTAGGTGAGCCCACCAGGGTAGGCCTTCTGCGCGAATGAGCCGTAGATCGCATCGTCCATGATCACTCCGCCCAGGGGCACGTAGCCGGAGTTCACGCCCTTGGCGAAGGTGATGATGTCGGGCACCACGTCGAAGTGTTCGAAGGCGAACCATCTGCCGCTGCGACCGAACCCGGCCATCACCTCGTCGGCGATGTAGATGATGTCGTGCTTGTCGCACAGTGCCCGCACGCCCTGCATGTAGTCGCTGCCGGGGAGCATGATGCCGGCGGTGCCGGGGATGGTCTCGAGGATGAGCGCGGCTATCGTCGACGGGCCTTCGAGTTCGATGGTGCGCTCGAGGTGGCGCAGCGCCCGCTCGGTCTCCTCCGCCTCGGTGGTGGCAGAGAATTCCGACCGGTAGAGAAAGGGCCCGAAGAAGTGGACGACTCCGGAGTCACCGCGGTCGTTGGACCAGCGGCGCGGGTCGCCGGTGACGTTGACGGCCGTCTCGGTGCCGCCGTGATACGAACGGTAACGGGAGAGGACCTTGTGCTTGCCGGTGTGCAGCCTGGCCATGCGGATCGCGTGCTCGTTGGCGTCGGCTCCGCCGTTGGTGAAGAACACGTGGTCAAGGCCTGCAGGGGTGCGGTCTGTGATGAGTCGGGCGGCCTCCGAGCGGGCGGCGTTGACGTGGGCGGGGCTGATCGTACACAGCAGGTCGGCCTGGTCCTTGATGGCTTGGACGACCTTCGGGTGCTGGTGCCCGATGTTGGTGTTGACCAACTGGGAGGAGAAGTCGAGGAAGGATTGCCCTTCCCCGTCGACGATGTGCGAACCCTGTGCCCGGGAGACGGTCATCGGATCGATGAGTTCCTGGGCCGACCACGAGTGGAAGACGTGCGCCCGATCGAGTTCGTAGGCCTTGGCCGATTCTTCCTTGATCGCTGAGATTTCAGCGTCGCTGAGCTGCTGCACAACACATCACCCTTTCACCATTGTTCAGGCAATCGCCACGCGACTTCCACGTCGCGTCACCGCGCGCGTTGCGCGCTTGTCCGCTCATCGTAGATCAGATTCCGACAATTGCCGAGACCGTTCGCGGCCGTGGCATTGGGTAGAGTGATCGGCATGCCTTACCGCACCATCGCCGCCCCCACCGAAGCCGAGATCGAGATCAAGAAGTCACGCTTCATTGGTTTCGTCGCACCGGTCGCCGACGAGGCAGAGGCCAGGGAAGTCATCGCCGAGCGCAGGAACGCTCATCCGAAGGCGCGCCATCACTGCACGGCGTTCGTCCTCGATCCCGATTCGCGCACACAGCGGTTCAGCGATGACGGTGAACCGGCGGGCACGGCCGGGGCACCGATCCTCGACGTCGTGACCGGTCATGGGCTGACCTTCGTCGTCGCGGTCGTGACCAGGTATTTCGGGGGAACTCTGCTGGGTGCGGGAGGACTCGTCCGCGCTTACGGCCAGGCCACCTCGGCGGCGTTGGACACGGGTCGCGTCGTGACGAAGCATGAGTTGGTGCCCGTGCGCGCCGACGTCGACTACTCCCAGGCCAATGCGCTTCAGCGGGCCGCCGGGAACCGCGGATGGACGACGCGAGCTCAGTACGGCGCGCAGGTGGAGGTCGATATGATGACCCCCGTCGCCGAGGTGGACGCTGCCCTGGCGATGTACGCAGACATCACCGCCGGACAGGCAGAACCGTCCGTCGGTGATGTCGAATGGGTGTGATCAGTGCCGGACGCTTCAGTCCAGCGTTGCGATCTTCCCGACCTGAGCATTGGTCAACATGACGAGATCTTCGGGTCGGATCTCGATTTCGAGACCGCGCCGACCTGCAGAGACGAAGACCGAGGAGTGCTCGAGCGCAGTGCGGTCGATGACGACCGGAACAGCATGGCGCTGGCCGAACGGGGAAACCCCACCGACCGGGTAGCCGGTGCGACGCTCGGTCTCGGCCACGCCCGCCAACTGAGCCTTCTTCGCTCCGCGTGCGGAGGACAGGCCCTTGAGGTCAAGCTGCCCGGATACGGGAACCAGAGCGGTGACGGGTGCGCCGTCGACCTGGATCATGAGGGTCTTGAACACCTGGTCGGAGCCGACGCCGAGCTTATCGGCGGCCTCTGACCCGTAACGGCGGGTCCTCGGATCGTGATCGAAGCTGTGCAGGGTGTAATCGATGCCTGCCAGGTTGAGTACGCGGACGGCCGGGGTAGCCGCGCTTGTCGGTTTGGATGCCACTGTCATATGGGGGTCGTGCCTCCTGCCCGTAAATCGGCGGGGACACGCGGAACATTTCTGTCCGGGGGCTGTTGACCCCTGTGTTCCCGCGTCGATACGGACGGAATGTTGTATCGAGTGCTGATGGGTACCCGCCCACAATAAGCGAAGTCGCGGCTCAAGCGCCAATCAATGACACACACTGAAGTGACAGATACCACCTACGACCTGGGGTGACGCCGGTGCTCACGGTCGACTGCGGAGGTTGTAGAGCTCAGCCCCAGCCGATCTCGTGGAGACGCTCGTCATCGATTCCGTAGAAGTGCGCGATCTCGTGAACGATCGTGATGACGATCTCGCTTCGCAGGTGGTCACGATCGTCGGCGAAGGCAATGAGGTTGTCACGGTAGAGGAAGATGTTGTCCGGCAGCTCGAGCCCGGAGTTGCCGCGCTCCCCCACAGGCGTCCCGTCGTAGAGTCCCAGCAGATGCGTGTTCCCATCCTCGGGCCGGTCTTCGACGAAGAGAGCAACATTGTCGAGCTCGTCGGTCACGCCCGCCGGAAGCTGGTCGAGTGCCTCATCGAGGATGACTTCGAACTCTTCTGCACTGAGGTCTTCCATGCCGCCAGCCTAACGGGGTGACCTTCGGGCGCGCTGAGGGCGTTGGCGGTGTCGGCACGGGGCGGCTGACTGAGGGGCTCGGCGGAGCGGGAGACAGCCGCAGAATCGGTGTGACCGAGGACACTCGATATCGTTTTGCATTCTCCGAAACGGTTGGGATAAGCTTAACGTCGTTGCCCCGGGGGAATCCGAGGACAACCTGGGCCCCCATCGTCTAGAGGCCTAGGACACCGCCCTTTCACGGCGGCGACACGGGTTCGAATCCCGTTGGGGGTACGGTGTAGGATTGGAAAGTCCGACACCACAACGGATAGAATAGTTACACCAGTTAGGCCCTGTAGCGCAGTTGGTTAGCGCGCCGCCCTGTCACGGCGGAGGTCGCCGGTTCGAGTCCGGTCAGGGTCGCGGAGCACAAAGGCTCTTCTTCGGAAGGGCCTTTGTTTCTCTCAGCGTACTTCGGTATGTTGCCGGCCTGGCTCTGTAGCTCAGTTGGTAGAGCGTTCGACTGAAAATCGAAAGGTCACCGGATCGACGCCGGTCGGAGCCACGAAACCCCCGGGAAACCGGGGGTTTTCTTTTTCTAACAGTCAGTCACCCCGCATAAACCCCGCACTTTCAGATCAGCCCTTTAAGTTGATCCTGCATCACTGCACCAGCCCGGGTGCTGCCCTTGAGTGTATTCATGTAGACATCCTGGGTCATCGACGGGTTCGCATGGCCGAGGAAGGCCGCGATCTCGGTCGCCGACATCCCGGCACGGTCAAGCATCGTCGCCGCCGTCTTGCGGAACGAGTGGGTTGAAAGTTTCGGGTACCCCAGTGAGTCGCGAACGTCCCGAAGCTCACGCTGTGTGTTCGAGGGGTCCCGCAATGTGAGCACCGCGGTCGGGAAAAGCAACGTTGTGTCCGCCTTCAACCGCTCGTACCGGCGGCGCAGAAGGTCCATCGTTGGTCCAGGCAACGGAGTGACGCGCCAAGCCGCATCAGTCTTTGGCACCGTCTGCCGGACGATTCCCCGCCCTTTCACACGAACGTTGGTCGCCACCACCTCTGCCGTGCCGGCGCTGAAGTCAATTGACGAAGCCTTCAAAGCGCAAGCCTCCCCTACCCTCCACCCCGACGCGACCATGAAATCCAACAACTCGACGGTGTCCTGCTCAACGAGGGTGGGAGCCTGCCGAAGCTTTCCCATAAGGTCCGGAAGGTCGTCTGGAGAAACAGCGGCAGCTCCCTTCTTGCCCTTTGGCTGGGCAATCCGCTCTACATCACGCACCGGGTTACGAGAAATGGCTCCGTTGCTCACCGCCAGCGACATCATTCCACTCAGCGTGGACCTGCAATTCTTCGTCGCCCCATGACCAGACTCTTTGTGCACTGTGTTGAGGAACTTCTGCAACCGGTCCGGCTTTGCCTCGGCAATGGTGAGGTCGCCAATCCTGGGAATGATATGCGCAGTGACGGCGTAGCCGTAGGTCTCAAGGGTGCCTTCGGAGCGTTCCAGGCCACGCTTATGCTCGAGGAACATCTGGCCAAGAATCCGTAGTGGCGTCGTCGGCCTCAGTTCGCCACCACGGCCAGCTTCGATGGTGAGAAGCGACTGCTTCAAGAAGGACTCTGCTTTGGGTTTGGTGGTGCCGTACTTCTCGACCTGTCTGGCCTTGCCATCGGCAAACCTGTAGCGGGTTCGTGCCCGCCATTTGCCTGGCCGCAGCTCAGTCACGTTGATCGTGCCATAGGTTCCAATGCTCTGACGAGGACGCCCCATCAGCGATCCTCTTCCAGGGCAGCACGGATCTCCTCGACGAGCACACGCGTGACCCGTCCTCGGGCCTGTGGCGTGCTATCTGGGCCGACGCGGCGGGCCGACTCGCCTTCGAGTGTTCGACCCCAGAGCTCTTCGGCCATTTGCTTGAGGTCGTCCGGATCCATCTCCAGCTTCTTGGCCGCGCGCTGTTCGGCTTGACTCGGAGGCAGGACGTCCTCCGCGTCCCAATCAGGCTCTGGCGGCATCTGGTACTCATCGACCAACTGAGCGTGAGCACTTGCGATCTCCGCGGCTGACAGCGGAGCTCCCCCTCGACGACGAACAGCCTCTTCGACCTCGTCATCGACGACGAATTCTCGTTGACGGTCTTTCAAACGCTTGCTCCCAACCTCGTCGCCCGAAGCTGGCCCAAATGGACCATCGATTACGGGGGCAGTGTCGGCCGCAGTCAACTCCACCTTTGAGCCAGTGAGGGCCCGTGCGACGAAAGACCTCTTCACCGGGTGCTCAGAACGGCCCACACACGGGCGGTCAAACTCCTCGGCGTCTCCGAGCAAGTCATCAAGCGTGAGTGACCTATCGCTGAGCTCCCCGAGCACAAGGGCGAGGGTCAACATGGTCGGCAGCGTCGGCGAGGCCTTCCCTCCCTCGATGGCCTGGACGCTAGAGAGACTCCAAGTGGCTCCATGTTCTCGTCCGCGACGGGCGACTGCCTCCAACGTGAGGGCGTGGTCCCGTCGATAGGTACGAACAAATTCTCCGATGGCGCTTGCGTAGGTCTTTGCTTCCATATGCCACAGACTACCAGCAACTCGTAACCTGTGCTAACGTTGATCACAAGCTACAGAAACCTGGTATTAATGTGAGGTGAGGAAGATGAACGAAGATCACGCAGCAGACAACGCTCTGCTCGACGCTAAGTCCCTGTCGGCCCAGACGGGCATGTCTGTCTCGACGATCTACAGAAAGCGCTCGAACGGAGAGTCACTGCCCCGGGCGGTCAAGTTCGGGAGTGCGGTGCGTTGGAGGCAGTCAGATGTCGATGCCTGGGTCGAGGCACACCTTGAGCCCGCCGAGGGGGTGGCGTAATGAAGCCTGGGACCTCGACAGCCAACCGTTGCTCCATTCGTGGCAGCGGGCACCCGGGGCCGCGCGATAACAGCGCATCGCCCCTGGCTGTACCACGTGTACCACGTCCGTGGAACACCACGTGGTACAACGTTTCCGCTGGTCAGCGCAGGCGTGTACCGCCGTTCCGCGTGTACCACGTGATTTCTGGTTCATTGTGGCTTAAGCACTCGAATACTTTGGCTGCACCCTTGCACCCTGAAACAGGAATGTGTTCTTCATTTCCCTCTTCTTTTGAGCGTCTTTGCAGGTCACACTGCATTTACCTGACGCGTGCAGACATCTGGAACTCGGCTTCAAGTTGGGTGCAAACGGACCTGCACCCCGCACCCCAGGGTGCAGACTTTGGCCACGCACGAACCTCGAACCTGCACCCTCTGACTGGAGGTGCCTGATGCGCAAGATGAAGCCGAAGGAAACGGCCCGCATCATCATGGTGGTCATCCCCACTGCCCGGTTGTCCGGTACTGCCGCAACTCAGCAATCGACTCTCATCGCGAACCTGACCGAGCGTGCACAGGTAAAGGCATGGGCTCTCGCCCTGCATGATCAGGACGATCCTGCCGCTGGCGGTTCGGGCGCATCCGGATCTCACTGGCAGATCGTTCTGCAGACCGCCAAGGATCTCCCTGCATCACGGTTCGAGTCATGGTTCTCCCGCTGTGAACCCGTCCGAAAGCTCGAAGGGGGTCACGACGGCTTCCTGGACGGTGTCCTGTACCTCACCCATGAGAATCACCCGGAAAAGGCCCAGTACCCCAGGTCGGCGATTGTCGCTTCACCCGGGTTGGACTGGGAAGCGGGGCTTCGGTCTCGTGAGCTCAAGGCGGAGGCTCGCAGCGGCGGCAAGGGACGCAATAAGGCCATCGCAGGTGTTCTCGACGGTCAGCTGTCTGCCATGGACGCGCGCCGTCGTGGCGTGAGCAATGATCGTGCCGTCCGGATCGCTCGGCACCAGTACCTTGCCGGTCTTGGTTCTGAGGAACTTCCTCCTGTCCGAGTCAACTTCTATCTCGAGTTGCCCTCGACTCAGCACCCCAGCGGTCTGCGCCTGGCGGAGGCACTGGCGCGAACGCTCTCGGCCGATCGCCGGATGTTCCGGTTGGTCGGTTCCAACGTCGATGACTACGACGGCGAGGACGTTCTGCTGATGTCGAGCAGTTTGGAGAGCTGGGGTGAGTCACTCTACGGAATGAGGATGTGGCACAAGTCGGGTCGCCTTGGCGGAGTGCGAGAAATGCTCGCTGTGCTCGGTGCCACCCCTGCGCCACACACACTGCCGACCAAGTACGGGCCCACGCAGTTGATCCACCGGCACACGGTGATCATCGGCACCGAGCCGTTTGCTGAGTTCCGCGGTGAGCTGGAGAAAGCGTATGAGAAGGTCATCGCTTCTGATGCACGTGAGCAGTCCTTCCTGTCGCTACCCGTGGTCGTGCCGGTCGAAGCGAACGAGTTCTCGATTCAGGCGTCGACTCGATTCGCCCTTGGCCGCGGAGAATTGGATCAGTTCGTCGAGGTCGAGCGCGTCCGTCTCGGGATCGCCGAGGCGCTCGAGCGCGCCCGCCTCGTGGAGCCGGAAAAGCGCTCGCATGTCGTTCGTGAAATCGAGCAGCGACAGACCGAGCCCATCCATGCGGTCGGCACCAGGGTCGCCAGCGGAATGGTCGACAACCAGGTGCTCAGCGCCGACGAGGTGCTTACCGAGTTTGCTGACCTGGGCCAGCCCGTCGTGGCGATCGAAAGAAATGCATCATGACTAACTTCAACGACAAGAGAGCCTCAGAGGATTCTGACGCCCGCGACGACTCTTTCAGTGCACTGGCCGAGCGCGAGGTAGCGGATTGGCCGCGTCTCACCGCTGAGCAGGGCACTGTACTCGCGAACTTCCTTAGTCTGACCTCTAAGTCGGCCGAGGTGGAGGACCCGGTGAATCCCCACAATAAGCATGAAAACACGACGCATGGTCCAGACGAGCGCATCGGCCACCTCCGTGCATGGGCACGTGGCGATCTCGCACTGGAGGCCTCCGTCGAGCTGCTCATCGGTGCCCTCAACGGCAGCCTGCTGGACGGCCCCTGGATCAGTCGGGATGAACAGGGCCACTGGTACTTCTACACGAAGCACACTGTGGCTGAGAGTGGACACCTGAGCGGCGGGGAGAGACGTGTGCTGGCCATCGCCACGAGCCTCGCTGACATTGATCTACCAGTCGACCTTAGCAACGCCATTACGGGCCTCGACTCTGTCGAGCTGCGACTTGTGCTGCAAGCACTTGATCACGCCGGTGGCGGCACGGGGGCTCTCGGCCGACTCGAACGGAACCCCAATGAGCCGCGATAGGGACACCCGTGAGACCTCGAACAGGCCACAAGAACAAGATGAGCTGGCGGGTCCGGCTGATGTCCGAAGATCGTCTCTCGAGGGTACTTTGAGAGGCCCGAGTGAGACCTCGATTCGTCCACTGGAACTGAGGGGCAATTCCCGCGTCCTGCAGACGTCCCTTTTGAGCACGCAGGAAGGCCATGATGAGCCCTCGTTCAGTCCACGGCCAGTTCAAGGGGTCAGGGTCATGCCCTGGTTGCCGCTGATTGGTCGTTCCAGGCTCCAGTCGGAACGGTCGAAGGCATCACGGGTGCCGCCAACAGTGCTCGCTTCCTTCGACAGTTGGCACGTGTTGCGTTCCACACAGGCGCATCGTTCAACTGCGACTGGAGTTCGGCAAATGACTTGGTCGCGCACGTCGCCGTGCCGCAATCGCCGTCCCAGTGGGGCGGCGATGAAGGCACCGTGCTGCTCGGTTCTTCGCTGTTTGCCCGCGCAGCGGCTCCCGGAGGGCCCCGGACAACTGGAGCGCAGCGGAAGTTGTCTTACGGGGTTAATACATTTTCTTGTCCGGCCACTCCGAGGCCCACTTCGTCTCACATCAACGAAGAAATGGGCAGGAGTGGCCGGACAAGAGAATGTGTCGGCTCGAGATGTGCGGGGCTGCGAAGCAGGAGGGGTCCCCGCCCATCGTGAGTCGGTTTTCACCAAAGCACACGATTGAGGAGTGAAGTGATGGACACGGTCATCGGACGCACGGGCTTCCACGCTCAGCACACGAAGAATGTTGGTGAGCGAGGCGCGATCGTGCACGAGATGATGCGCGAGCTCGACGAGGACTCAATCGCGTATTGGGCGACGAGGAATCCGAACATCGTCATCGCTGACGAGGTACTCAACGAGGCCATGGTCAACGACGGAGCCGGAGGCTTCAGGGCCTGTGCCGACCGTCAGGAAGTCCTGGACTACGGAGCGGACCGGGTCCGTCGGGTGAAGCGGAAGTTCCGTGATGACAAGCTCGACCCGAAGACGGGCAAGATGAAGGGCGGGACCGTGACGACGTCACTTCTGGTCTCGCATTTGCCGAAGTCGATGTGCATCGAGATCCCGGGCTACTATCCCGTTCTGGACAAGAAGACTGGCGAACCAGTGGTGGATGCCGACGGCGATCCGATGATGCGTAGCCGTTGGGTCGCGCGTGATCGAGATGATGCTCGACACTATTTCCAGGAAGTCGTCCAGTACCTGACGGACGAAGCGATTCCTGGCGGTACCGAGGCCGTCCTCGGTTACGACATTCAGCACAGCGAGTCCACCCCGCACGTGCAGATCCTCGCAGATACGTTTGCCGAGGATCCGAAGGATGAGGACGCCCTCCGGGTGGAGTCGTCCCGGGCATGGTTCTCGCACCGTGACGTTAAGGACGACAAGGGGAAGCAGAAGAGCGGTCCGACGAAGTTGCGCGAGTACCACGCCGGCCTCAAGCAGCACCTCCTCGATCTCGGCTACGACATCTCTGCTGACTTCGACGAAGCGCGTCATCTCGTCGGCATGGGCAAGGACGAGTACGGACAGACGATGGATGCGAAGCGCCATGTCGACACTCTCAAGGACCGGGCTGTCGAAGACCACGAGAAGCTCAACGAATGGGATACATCACTTCTGGACCTCAGGGACCAGTTGGCGGACCGTGCCGAGCATCTCGACGAGCGCCAACGCAACCTCGAAGCCCGCGAATCGGAGCTTCCGACTCTGCGCCGGCATGTCGAAGAGATGGGCCGCGAGGACGGGGTCAAGGCAGCCGCAGCTGCGAACGACAAGATCGTTAAGCAGAGGATCGCAGCAACTCTCGCACCGGCCTGGTCTGCGGTGGACCGCCAGCGAAAAGAACTCGAGGGCCTCCTCGCACAGGCGGCCCAGGACCGAGAGAATTACCTTATTGCCGCCACGCAGCTCGAGCAGTACAACCGAACCCTTCAGCCACTCGTCGAGAAGTGGGAGCGGGCCAACCCGCACACAGAGAGGGGTGCCAAGGCGCAACGGAGCGCGACGCTGATCCGGCAGATTGAACAGCGAGCAGCTGAACTTCGAGAGAACACCCCCACCGATGATGTCGAGTTCGGTGACTGACCACTTGATTCATTTCTACGAAAGGAACTCAGAGATGATCTATGGCTATACGCGCACTTCCACGAAGGACAAGCAGGACGACGATCTCCAGCGTCGGGCGTTGAACGATGTCGGCGTCGACGGGAACCACATCTACTCTGATCAGATCTCGGGCTCCAAGACCACGAGTTCCCGGTCCGGCTGGTCATCACTTGATGATCGGCTCGAGGATGGTGACGAGCTCATCGTCTGGAGGATCGATCGGATTGGCAGGTCGATGATCGACGTGATTACAACCGTCACCGCTCTGACTGAGCGCGGCATCGCGGTACGCTCTCTCACCGATGGCATCAACCCCTCGACCCGAGAAGGTCGGCTGATGCTCAACCTTATGGCGACGTTCGCCGAATACGAGCGAGAGCTCATCCAAGAACGCGTCCAGGCCGGGGTCAACGTTGCACGCGCCCGCGGGGTGCAGTTCGGACGGCCGCCAGCCGACCCGGTGGCAGTCGCCCGGAAGCTGCGCATCATCAATCGCCTAGTCGACGAAGAAGGTCTCTCCGTCGCCGAGGCCGCACAGACTCAGAGGTGGTCGAAGGCCACGTACTACCGCTACAAAGGAAAGGTACTCAAATGAACACCAACGACACCGAACAGATGCACGCCCAGATCGATCGCTTCGACCGGATCCAGGAGAGTGTCGACGCCAGCGCCTTCGCAGATGCGGTCATCGGCGAGTTCACGGAACTTGGCAACTCCCAGACGTTTGAAGCAACTCTCGCAGAAGACCCACTCATTAGGGCCGTCGCAGACGTCACGCCTAATGGTGACATTGCCTCGGTCGACGTCTTCGTGTCGCGAGACGGCCATCGGATTTCGAAGATGGAGGTCACGACGGGAAGCGGTCTCTGGCAGGCGATGGACGTCTGGCTCAGGGATCTCCGGGAGACCTGGATTGAGGAATGAACGTCTCGACAAGTCCCTTTTGAGACCCGGACTTATGAGACTGGGTTTTTAAGACGTAGGTGCCCACGCTCCAAGAGGTGGCGTGGGCGTCTCGTTTAGGTGGTGTCTACGAGGCACCACACTCGGTCCCCAGCGGCCATCTATCGTCGACGAACCGATCTTCCATATTGAGGCCTCGGCAGCGTGCTTGGCGTCAAGACCCTGACACACGGTAGTATTGATTCATCACGACCGGTTCCGCCTACTTCGGTAGGCCCAGGGCTGGTCCTCATCTTTCTCAGGTGGTGTTTAGTCCATTCCCCACTTGTAGCGCCTCTACTGTGGTCAATAACCCTTGGTTCCGCGCCTGGATCGAGGCATCCAGAAGACGCCAGTTCTCGATACTTCCGCGGCATTCAAGTAGTGCATCGGCTACCGGCTGAGATTCAAGCCCATCATAGAAGGTAGTCCGAACCTCACCCTTCACCTGCGACAGTTCGATGAAATCGGGCAGCTTTGGCCGGGCACGTCGAGGTACCGCAACTTTGATCTGCCGAGGGTTCACATCGGCGAGTCCAAACAGTGCCAACACTGACTCACCGTAGAGGTAAGCGCCCTCGCCTGCACGCAGCAGCGCCTCGCCGGACCATCGTCGTCATTGCCGCCGCCGAAATCAGTCCTAGTGGATCGGCCAGTTCAATCAGACGTACTCGCGGAGTAGAGCGGCGACCCGGGCGTTGATTTCGTCAGCACGAGCAAGGATTTGGGCTTCTTCATCAGGGGTGATCTTGGGTGGAGCCTCTGGTGGTCGAGGCAGTGGTTCTTCCATAGATTTTGGCGGTGCCTCGTAGAGCAGCTCGAGTTGCCTGATGAGTGTCGAGAGCGACGATGGGTGCATTGATGAGTAGGGATCGACCCATCCCCAGCGGTCGATGGCAGGCAAGAGGTTGGCGAAGTTCGGCCAGTCCTTCCAGGCTGAGTTCGGTGCCGCACTCTGATGTCGAGTGCAGTTCGTGCGCTGGTCGTGTTGGTGGATGAGTTGGCGGATGCCACCACGACCCCAGTCGCTGTTGGCCCCGAGGACATCGAGCCAAGCCCATACTGCGCAGCTCACGCATTCGACCTGTTCCGCGGAGCCCTCGAGGTCAGGCAGACGCTGTTCAAAGTGATGAGGTGTCAGTGATCGTATTGTGGTTCGGGTGAGCCCAAGACCGCCTTGGGTCTCAGGCGCAATGAGTACCGCAGCACAGAGAAGCCTGCGGGTCTTCAGCCGAGTCGACCACGGGATGCTCCTCCCCCACGAAAGATGAGCGCCAGCTCGTAACAGCTGATGTAGCGCACTCGGGTCCTCGCGCAGAGCCGTCGGCCATGCCGGGGCTCGCACCTTGACCGCAGGCGGCCGGAGCGCGGCGAGGACGGATCGTGACGGGTGTGCTTGTCGCATGAACCGTGCGAGCGTCATCTCATCACGAAAAGCCGCCGAGGTTCCGGTGACCGTGCACCAATCGATCCAGAGTGAAGGCAGTGCAACCGCGGTTTTCATCTCACTACAGTGACATGAAATCCTGGGCAGGGAGTAGGGTACCGGTTACTAGCCTGCGAGCAAGGTAATCCATAACTTGGCGCGCGTAGCGGGGAAAATAAGCTATGGAGACTGGGGTCGCAGTTATGAGCGGGAGAAGACCCAGATGAATTATCTTCCCGCGTCCTCAGATCTATACCGATATCTCCCTGGCCAGGCTCTAGTGAGATAGATTACGGCTGCGACTATCACAATCAGACTTCCACAAGCAGTGATGGTCATTCCAACGCCGAATAGTTCGCCACTAACACCACCAAACGCCGGGCCGATTCCCTGGACCGTCATAAGTCCTGCTCCGAGTAGTGCGAATCCCTGGCCGCGCGTCGGCCCTCCGAGTGCTTCAGCAAACGGCAGCTGCAGGCCCAAGCTGTACGCAAAACCAATTCCGGACACAAACAGGGCAACCCATAGAATCCAAAGGTCATCGACGATGGCGAACAGGGCTAGCGGTGCTCCCATCACGCACATCAGTGGGCACACGAGTTGTTGCCGAGCGTGTGGCGTCAAAAGCCGGCCAAGCGTACCCTGACCGACAAACATTCCGATCGGTAGTGCAACCATCAATGCACCAGGAGAGACCGACCCATTCCACTGTTGAGTGACAAAAGGAACCAAGAGACCCTCAGCCCCCGCGAAGATGCCGATCGGAGCCCATTGCATTGCGAACAGCAGCGGCATTCCGGGTCGTGAGAAGATCGTTCGTATATTCTTGAGACTTCCCTTCAGTAACGTCTGACGATCGTCAGTCGCGTCCAGCCCGCCAATCATCGGCTCGGCGAGGACGCCGAAACTGACGCCGATACCGGCGGTGGGCACAGCGATCACGGCAGATGCGCGAAGCCCAGCGATGCGTCCCTCAGTCACGAGATCACTTCCCCTCGACGTCAACGCTACCTAACACCTATGATGTGTCAAGACCATTAAGATGAAATCGAGTCGCGAGCGAGGCTGCCTTTGCCATCACAATCACGTGCCGCCACCATCCCCCTGATCGGCGGGCGCCCCTGCCTCGACCTAGCCAACACGGTCAGCTGGCGGCCCGTGTCCGATCGTCGGGAGGAACACCTGCTCGAGCCCGACGACGCGCTGACGTGGTGCGTGCGCGCCGGGGTCCTCGACCAGGCCGAAGCCGATCAGCTGGACCAGACGTTCACGGCCCACCCGCACCGGGGCCGCGCCCTCATCGACGAGCTGGTCGACCTGCGCCAAAGCGTCTGGCAGCACGTCGTCGATGCAGCCGAACCCGATGTCCAGGCTCTGTCACCCCTGGTCATCGCCGCCCTGACCCACTGCCGACTGCAAGCAGCCGACGACGCCGCGCAGTGGGCCGCAGTGATCCTCGATGAACACACTCCCGCTCGACGCGTCACCCTCGACCTGCTCGACATGCTCACGCATCCCACCGGCCGGATCGGCCAATGCTCCGACGCCACATGCGGGTGGGCCTTCGTCGACACCAGCCGCGCCCGGAACCGCCGATGGTGCAGCTCAGCCGACTGCGGCAACCGCCACAGAGGCCGACAGCACTACGCGCGAAGTCGATAGCCTCTTGTCACCCGGGGATGAATCTGCTGTCCGGCAACACGACTCCTATACGAACGCTCGGCTTCATGGCCCCTTGTGCATCGGATTGCCGCACAGCAGACTGAAGGTATGTTCGAAGACTTCAGCTCTGAAATGGTCGATGCCGGCCGACTGGAGTTGTTCGTCCGCCACGGCGGCGACGGCCCGCCCGTTCTGCTGCTGCTGCACGGCCACCCCCGCACCTCGGCCACGTGGCATCGGGTCGCTCCACGGCTCGTCGAGCAGGCCGATCTCGCCATGCGTGCGCCACCGGTTCACCCATTTGGAGGCGCATGCCCGTGAGATTCCCATCTCGGCCGCGACGTGCGCGATCGGGCGGGTTTTGCACCGTTCAATGAGACGCCGGCGACCTTCGAAGGACAGGGCTGCGTTCGCGTGAGTCACTTTATGGACGCGGCGGTCCAACCCGAATGGACACCGGTCAGATCGGTTGACAGCTGCCACAGTCGGCTGGCGCTTTCACGGTTGAGCGCGTGTTCACGAACACCGCCATCGTCCATCGACCCAGCGGGGTCGGCTATGCGGGCGATGTCGCAGTCTTCGCAGTACGTCCCGCCGAGGCTGCTGAGGCTGGGCGAGGTCGCCGCCCATAGGCCAGTGGCCGCTCCCTGACTCGGTGTCTTGAAGCCGCGCCCGATGATGTTGCCGTCGGCGTCGACCCAACCGAGTTCGATCTGCTCGGTGCGGGTGAGGTCTCGTTGGAGCTCAGTGAGGATCGGTCCGGGATGCAACGAGAACGCGCGAATCCCGTCAGACTGCGCCAGCTGGTCGAGTTGGGCTGCGAATAGGATGTTGGCGGTCTTCGATTGACCGTATGCCCGCCACTTGTCGTAGCTAGCCTCGAAGTGCAGGTCGTCCCAGCGGATGTCAGACACGTGATGCCCGGCCGAGGAGTAGCAGATCACGCGGGCCGTCTCGACCAGGAGCGGTCGGAGCAGGTTGATCAGAGCGAAATGGCCAAGGTGATTGATCGCGAACTGGCTCTCCCAACCCGGTCCGACGCGGCGCTGTGGTGAAGCCATCACTCCTGCCGCCGCCACGACGAGGTCCAGGTGCGTCCCTGATTCTACCAGTTGCTCACTGGTTTCTCGGACGCTGCGAAGATCCGCCAAGTCCATCGGGACGATGGTGCACTCAAGCTCGCCCAGCCGCTCCCGCGCAAGCCTGGGACGTCGAGCCGGCACGACCACACGAGCACCCGCAGCCACCAGCGCCCGGGTGGTTTCCAAGCCGAGACCGGAGTACCCGCCGGTGACGAGAGCTGTCGCGCCATGCAGGTCAATGCCAGCCATGACGTCCTGGGCGGTCGAGGTCGCCGTGTATCCGGAATGAATGGATTGCTGATTTAGATGGTTCATGCGTACAACGCTAGAATCTAGAGTGGACTCTAGGTCAACCAAGAGGGACGGTGCGCACCATGCAATCAGAAGTGACCACAGCTCAGGGGCTGTCCATCGGCGAGGTTGCCGAACGCACTGGCATGAGCGTGCACGCCCTGCGCTACTACGAGCAGCAGCAACTCCTGATCGGGCCAGTGTCACGCACTACTGGCGGCAGAAGGATCTACACGCCCGTCGACGTAGACTGGCTACAGATCTGCGTCAAGCTCCGTGAGTCTGGCATGCCTCTGGCCGAGTTGAAGCACTTCGCCGAGCTGGTGCGTTTGGGGCCAGGAAACGAGGACGAGCGCCTCGCACTCCTCGACGCGCACCGGCAGCGAGTCGATTCCCAGATACAGGCACTCCAGGAATGCCGAGAAGTGATCGAGTGGAAGGTCGACATCTACAACAGGCACCTACGTGACGGCGAAGCAAAGGGACTGTGGGACCCAACGACGCGCGACACCACTGCGCAGCGACTGTCAACAACCTCCTGACCCGCAACAACTAGGGCAAGCGGGCCTGAGAAGCATCGAGAGTAGGACAACGATGCTTGATCGCTGTTCATCATGATCAATCATCTCCGAATATCGGTCCAGGACGAGGCATTTCTGGGACACCATTTCGAGGTTCGATCTCCGGGCCCCCACCACTGCAAGGCCCTACTCCCCTTGTCCGGACAGGCCGGGTCCCGGCAGGACATGCAGAGTCGCGTAGTACTGGGTAGCTCCGATATCAGAGGGCGTCGGAGTTCCTCACCATAGGACTTTCGGAGTTTTGTACCCTGTAGCATTAACGAAAGGCTGCGTCGCGCTAACCGGTGGCGGAAAGCGTGCTCAATCGGTGCCTCAAACTGGCAGTTCGACCCTGACGCGCACCCCGGCCGTTCTTTGGGAGCCGGAACTAGGGTTCCACGACGGCAACAGCTTCAATCTCAATAAGCAGGTTCGGGTCTGCCAATCTGGAGACTCCGACATGGGTGCGCGTCGGGCAGCTGGCGTTGAAGAAGGTCGTATAGACGGTGTTAACGACGTCCTGCTGATCCATACGTGTGTTGTAGATCGTAACCTTGACGATGTCGCTTCGGGCCCCGCCGCCGGCCCTAACGAGATTGTCGATGTTCTCCAAGCAAGCCCTCGTCTGTTCCTTTAAGCTAGCTTTGGAGGCTGGCACAGGGTTGTTGGAGCCAATAACAGGAAATGTCTGTCCGGAAGTGTAGATGGTGATTCCCGAGGTCCGTACGAGCGGCGCAAACGGAGGTTTCAGTATCCCTGTTACGTCGGCCAGCGTCTCCGACCAGTGGGCCTCGAGACCGGCATCGATGTATTCATGCATGAGAGATTCCTTGCTGTTATGAACGGTCGGCGATGGCCGATATACCGGTTAGTGGACGGTAGATAATGGCTCCGAAGATCAGTTCGACGGGATAGGCGAAATTCGCTCCGTCAAATGGGTCACCCGGAGATGGATCTAGCTTATTGTGGTGTTCGCCGCTAAGAGCCCCGCAACTTCTGTTGTTGATGTTGTGTCGCAGGAAAATGAAGGTACGAGGTCGCGTCAGCCCAATTGGGGTAGAGCACAGATTCCAGAACTGCATTGGCACTGAGTGTCCACATCGGTGTCAGAGTCGGCGAGTCACGAAAACTCGGGCGATGTGATGTTGGGCTAGAGACGGCAGCAATGTCCTAGTCATGGAGACTGCTGCCGTCGCCTGGGCCGCATATTTCGGTGCCACTTGAACGTATGCGGAGCGTTGTTCGAAGTCGAACGACTACCTTGGAGCCGTCCCTCGGTGCCACTCGAGGATCTGCTCACCGGTCATGAACACCGCGCGTTCATCCTCACGAATGTGTGCCAAAGCTTGATCAACATAGGTGAGACGATGCGGCGCCGCCATGATGTAGGGGTGAATGACCAGCGCCATCACTCGAGCTGAGTCATCGGCGTCGTCGGCGAGCTGGTCAAACTGATCGGTTGCTCGCTGGAGGTACTCCCGTGCGGGGTGGTGCTGGATGAGCATCATCGCAACGTCGTTGCACTCTTGCGTATAAGGGATGCTCGTGATCGGCGTAGTGCGCGTCCGCAGCTCAACGGGTTGATCATCCAGGACCCAATCGCAGACATACTGGTATCCCTCTTCGACGAGAATATCGGGCGTCTCCCAGGTCTCGGTGAGACCAGGGCCGAGCCAGCCACGCGGAGCCTTGCCGGTCACAGTACGGATTGCCTCGGTAGTGCGTCGGATGTCTTCACGTTCGTCGGCCACCTTCTGCATGTTCTTCTGCCCGTACCCGTGGCCGACGAACTCCCAGTTGCGTTCGACTGCCGCCGCTGAGATGGCCCGGTAGGAGTTCACCGCGCTACCGTTGACCGCCAGCGCCACCGGGATTCCGTGCTGGTCGAGCACTTTCAACAGTCGCCAGAACCCTACACGGTTGCCGTATTCGTGCCAGCACCAGTTAGGCACGTCCGGCGTCGGGACGCCTCCGGCTGGCGGGGAGAGCACCGTGCGGGGCATGGGCTCTTCGTCGCTCCATTCCTCTATGTTGACAATGACCCATACGGCCACCTTCTTGCCGTTTGGCAACGTCCGCGGTGGGCGCTCGGAAATCGCGCTGTAGTCGAGACGGTCGCTCGGTCTCATGATTCCTCCTGGTCGGTGATGGAAATGGTCAGCGATGGTAGTCCAGTGATCTCGACGTGGATCCGGTCTCCGCTGTTAAGTGCGGATACCCCTGCCGGAGTGCCGGTGAAGATGAGATCGCCAGGCTCAAGGGTGTAAAGCGCACTCAGTTGCGCCACGATCTCCGGTACTGCCCAGATCATCAGGTCAAATCTGGTCTTTTGGCGCTCCTCACCGTTGATGTCGACGGTGAGCGTTCCGGCGTCAATGCCAGTAACGCTATCGCGTGGAACGATCGTCCCGCAGGGCGCTGAGCGGTCAAATGACTTTCCCGGCTCCCAGGGACGGGCTTGCGCGACAGAGGCTTTTTGCAAGTCGCGGCGGGTGAGGTCGATGCCTGCTGCGAAACCGAAGACAGCCTCCATCGGATCTGTGGCACCCTGGTTACGGAACCGATGACCGATCGCGACAACGAGCTCTCCCTCGTATTGCAGGTCTCGGGTGGCCGGAGGATAGGGGATCTTCGCACCGTCGAGTTCTACGGCATCGCCGGGTTTTTGGAAGAAGAACGGGTCGTCGCGTTCGTCGCCCTCGCGCATCTCTTGTATGTGGTCAACGTAGTTGCGACCGACGCAGTAGATCCGGCGAACTGGGAATCCCTTCTGCGAGTCGAGGATAGGGATGAGCTTCGGGCTGATGGACCATTTCGGGTTCACGTGTCACTCCTGGTTTCGTTGGCGGGTGTGAGTCGACTGAAGTCGGCGTCGCGGAGCATGAGTGCAAGGGCTGCTGAGACGATCGACAGCCCGGCGATCTGAATCAGGCCACCGGCGTTCCATCCCACGACGCCCACGATCAGGCTGAACAGGAGACCGGCGAATCCAGCGGCTGTGTAGAGGCAGCTGGTGAACAGACCTGATGCACGGGACGAATGGGCTTCGTCCATGCTCTTCACGAGCGCGGCCGCAAGACCGACGTAGATTCCGGAACTCGCGACCAGACCGAAGAGGAATGACCAGGTGGCCTGCCAAGTAATTTCCGAGGGTCCTACGAAGAGAGCGACACCACACACAGCTTGCGCTACGCTCAGTGAGAAAAGGGCAAGGCGCGGAGTCAGTTTGTCGACTATCCATCCACCTAACGGCGAGGCGAACGCGGCGAGTCCGGAGAGTCCGACAGCCAGTGCTGCGTCCGTGCTGGTGAATCCGAGGTGTTCGATCGTGAAGCTTGCATACATTCCGATGTATCCAAAGTCGATCAGTCCGAATAGCACCGTGATAGCCGCGAGCATCATCGGGTTGTGGCTCAGGAACTTCGAGGCGCCGCCGACATGGTGCAACGACTCGCTGACGGACCGTTGCTCAGTGAATGCAGTGCGCACGGTCACCAGCACGAGCAGTGCCGCGACAATCCCGATCACCCCGAACGCGATCATCGGTGCGCGCCAGGTATCGAAGACTTGGTGCAAGAAAACACCGATGTTCGGGCCGATTAAGGAGCCGGTAGCGAATGCCATGTTCACGGAACCGATCGCGACGCCGCGCCGTTTCGGAAACGCGTGGGAGGCGATCGTCAGTATCGCGACGAGTTGGAGTGCCTCTCCGACGCCAGAGAGGATACGCCAGAGGAGCATGTCCCAGAAACCGAAGCTCACCACGGTGAGGATAGTCGCGACGGAAAATACGATGGTGCCGAGGATGATTACGTTCTTTCGGCTCCATCGACGAAGTGCGATGCCAGCGGGTATTCCCGTCAGCCCCATACCCAGTGCGAATAGCGTGGACTGCAGGCCAGCCTCTGGTAGGCCGAAGCCGTACTCGGCACGCACCTCGGGGAGGAGGACCGGAAACACCATGCGGTCCATCGCATTGACCGAATAGGCGACCAAAATGAGTAGAAACATGAACACTGCGGCTCGAGGGCCGATCACCCAGGGGACTCTGCTTGCGGTGTTATGTCCGTTCGGTGATTGACTGGCTATGTGCGTTCGGTCTTGGCGGATCATCGTTGATTGCCTTTCGTTTCAGGGATTCGTCACTTGCTCCACGTGCCAGCCGCGCGGGCGCGATCGACCAGAGCATCTCGGCGTTGGTTCACGGAGTCAATGGCGTGCTGTGCGGATTCCTGCACGAGTGCCCGATCGCGCAGCAGTATCCGCCCATCGCAGATAACGGTATGAATCGCCGCAGATGTTCCGTGATATACGAGGCTCTCGGTGACATCGCCGCTTGGCAGCATGGACGTGTGGGCGCGGTCAAGAAGGATCAGGTCGGCGCGCTTACCGGGGCGCAGGGATCCAGTAATGTGGTCAATGCCGAGGTCTCGGGCCGCCCGAATGGTCGCCATCTCCAGCGCAATCCGGGGCGTGAGAGTCGCGCGTCCCGTGCGGGCGTGCTCGGCAGACACCAGGGACCTCAGGGTGCTGAGGATGTCAGCGTTCGCCGGCATCGCTAGTGTGTCTATCGACACGGAAGTCAACACATCAGCTTCAAGGAATTCAGTGATCCGGGGAAAGCCCATTGTGCGCATCTCCGAGAGGGGGCTGACGGAGATCTTCGTACCCGTGCGTGCGATAGCCTCGATGTCTTCTGGTGAGGCGTGGACCGCATGGACTATTTGCACATCGGACCCGAGGAGGCCTTCCTGTTCCAGCCTTGTCAGTCCGCAAGATTGACAGTCAGCTTCCCGCATACACCGGTCGCAGTGCATCGTGATGGGCATTCCGCGCTCACGTGCCTCTTGCCACTCTGAACCCGATAACTCGGTGGAGGTGCGATAGGGGCCGCGCAATGCGACGCCGAAGTGGATTCGGTCATCTAGCCGCGACGTCGACCAGCGCTCACGGGCGGCATCGAGGCCGCTGAAAACCATTTCTTCGTTTGCAGGCGACGAGTCCCGGGGGCCGTAGGAGAATCGTCCGCGCAACCCCGCGTCGAGTTGTGCTTGCAGATTCGCGTCGACGTCGTCAGCGTCTACCACGTTGTGATCCCAGTTGTGTATCGTCGTAATGCCGTTCTGTACAGCTTCGGCGAGGGCAAATCGAGCAGACCAGTAGAAGTCGTCGACGTTAAAATGAGGCGCGAGACCGCGCTTGACGGAGAAGTAGTCGCGGCCCGGTGCGTCGCCGACAGTGCCTCGCAGCAGCGAGTTCCACAAGTGCCAGTGTGTATCAATGAACCCCGGTAGCAGCAGGCTCCCTGTGGCGTCGACTACATCAACACCGTCGGGCACATCGATTCCGTGGTCAATGTCCTCGATCACCCCGTCGCGGATGAGGACATCCGATTCTCGTTCTGGGATATCTGGATCGAACGGTAGGACGTAGGCGTTGCGTAGCAGCAGGTTAGATCGTTCAGGAAGCATGATTCTCCATAAGGACGAGAAATACGATTAGCCCGAAGGTCACAACTGACCAGCGGAGCAAAGGAACAGGGAGGCGACGTCCGATTGCGGCGCCGAACCAACCACCCAGTAAGCCCGTCACTGCCATCACGGCAGCGGCTGGCCAGGACACGGTCGCGAAGATGGCGAAGTACACGAGAGAAACGGTGCTCGCAACCACGGAGAGCACGCTCTTGAGCGCATTCAGCCGTTGCAGCGGCTCGTGGAGGACTAAGCCGAGCACGCCGAGCATCATGATTCCGAGTCCGGCATTAAAGTAGCCCCCGTAGACGGCCACCCCGAACTGCCCCAGGCCCGCCCAGCGCAGTGGTTTCTGCCGAGGCGCAGGTTCTGTGCCGCGATCATTGCCCCGTTCCATCAGGCGGGTGAGGTAGGGCTGAACCGCGAGCAGCAGGGTCGAAGCCAGCACCAGCCACGGAACGACTGCGGTAAAAGTCCGCTCATTCCCCAATAGAAGCAGTGCTGATCCCAGTAGTGCACCCAAAACGGTTACCGCACTAAGAGTGAAGATGCGGCGGCGCAGGCCGGAGAGTTCGCGTCGATACCCCCATGCACCTCCAATGTATCCCGGCAGTGCGGCCACTGTGTTGGTCACATTCGCGACTACCGGTGGATACCCGAGAGCAAGCAGAGTTGGGAATGTCACAAGTGAGCCGCCGCCCGCAATCGCATTGATCGCGCCCGCAGCGGTCCCTGCAAGTGCCATCGACACCACCGAACTCCATTCCATTAACCTACCTCCGACAATGATCGTACCCAGTGTATGCACTGGATGCAAACAGCATTAGTGTGTGCGAGGTATGCTTCAGTAATGAACAAAGTCGACCAAGTAGACACCGGATCGGCCCGCTCGGTTTATGACGCGCTCTGGGCACGATTCCTTGACGGGACCTACGCGTCGGGGGACCGGCTACCCGAAGCGGCCCTCGCCGAAGAGCTAGGCGTCAGCCGAACGCCCGTTCGAGAGGCACTTGGACGCATGCTCGCCGACGGTCTTGTCACTCCGGCAGCACGGGGTGTTGTTGTTGCGCGACTGGACCACGATTCGATGCGGCGTCTGTTCGACTTCCGACGCAACCTCGAAGGATTCTCTGCCGAACTTACGGCCGAACGATCGCGAGTAGGTCTAATCGCCCCTGTGTGGTTCCATGAGCTCAGGGATGTCGCGGGTGAATTTACTGCTGCCGTCGATGGTGGCAATGCATTGGCTGCGACGCAAACGAACATGCAATTTCATGGCCTCGTAGTGGAAGCTAGTGGCAATGAGTTCCTCGCTGATGCCCACCGTCGAGCTATAGCGCGACTCTCTGTGTCCACAGCACTCAATCTCGAGCACACAGAGTGGGCCCGTGAAGCAGCTAGTCAGCACGAACTAATTGCGAAAGCAATCGCCGACGGCGAAGTCACCGCTGCTCGGGACCTCGCCGAAGGACACATACGTAGCGCAACACGAGTGTTTGACGCAGCCAGTTAGAACGCAAGTTTGGCCGAGCTGCCCATGGAGCCATTCCTGATCGGATACAGGTGGGCCGCTATCATCTCTTGAAATCGCCTGGATTCTATGACGGGGGACGTCAGTACGGCGGATGTCTGCCCATCAGAGGGACGCCTATATTTTTTGCCAGTATCCGGCTGAGTATTCAGTGGTGTGAGCGCCACTGACTATTGCGGTTGAGACGGGCATGACAGGAAGCCCTCTCCGTGGCTTCACTCCCCAGGTGGCGTGGATAGACGTGCAGCGGCATAGGAGGCGTTGCTGGACGAAACAGCGGTGGTCCAAGTCGTTGCCGTTGAGATACTCAGGCCGAGAAGCCGCGAGAGAACCGGTGCTGGTAGCGAGATAGCCAAAGGCGTCAGAGCTGCCTTCCTGAATTTCGTCGGATTGCGGACACCGAGTTTGCGGAGGCGAGCCGCTAATGACGTGGGTGTGAGGTGTCGTCCGGGGACGCCTCCTGGGAATAGCCAGTCGTCTTCCATTGCGGGTGTCGTCAGCCGGGGAGCTGATCGATCGTGTTGAGCGTGGATTGCCGCGATATCCAGTGACGAAGGAAGCTCAAGCGGATGCGTTCCGATCAGGATGCTGTATTTGCCGTCGTGTTCGCGAAGATCGGACAGCCTCAACTCAGCGACACGGCCAAGTCGAATACCGTAGATCAATAGCAGACACCCCGCGAGTCTGGTCTGGCCGCTGATCATTTTCGAGGGGTCCAGGAACTTGTCCAGTACCGTCCAAATGTCAGTGCTGGTTAAGCCGGCAACCGTGAGTGCTGTCGCACGAGAGGCCGGGATGGTGACCTTAGCTGAGGCAAGCTTGTTCTCATAACACCATGTCAAAAAGTGTTTGACCCGTATTCGTGTTCCCGGCCCACGGGAGAGCCAGTTGTCGACCAACGATTGATTGACACCTTCGATCGAGCTGCCGCGCGAGCGTAGCCAGCCAATGACCTCAATGATGTGTCCCAGCTCGGTGCGGATCCCGCTCACCTGGCCGTTTCCGGCGGGATCCATCTGCCGCCGCAACCTACTCAAGTGTCTCCACCGGCCAAATTGTAGAAAGGCACGCCGCTCCGATGGATCAGCTACCTCATCGGCAGTGGCCGCAATCCACGCTTCGAGCCTCGCCAAGTTCTCATCCCGCCAGGCCAGCACACCATGCTCGACGAGGAACGCACGAACAACGACTTCCGCGCTGCCACTGGCAACCTGGGACAAAGAGTCGTGGGAAATTCCCCCAGGATGAGCGATCAACGATCGAAGCACTGCGACCGATTTGCGCCGCTGGAATAGTGTAAAAACCGCTTGTGGCGGGGCCGCACGTAATGCCTCACGCAGCAAGTCTCGCCCGTTTGCAACGGGCGACGGGCCGCCTTCGAACAGCGAGTCGACGAGGTCCGCGGCTTTGCAAAACGGGCAGAGTCCGAGCTTGGACAGGTATTCGAAGCGGCCGCATCGGAGGCAGTTCTGATGGAACAGCGGATTCCGTTCACCGCATTCCCAGCAGTAGGGCGCCCCGTCGACCCTGGCACGGACCTGGCGGTCCTTCCCGCAATCGGCGCAGGCTTCGATGACTTTCGGCGAGCACGTCGCACACAGCGAACCACCATCGGCGAGGCGGTTCGCTGGAACTTTGTTACGCCGGCACTGACTGCAGGGTTCTTTCGACAGGGCGCAGTTCTCGCAGATGGCTCGTGCGGTGCCCGCGAAGCGGCAGGGACGAACGTGGCCGCAACGGGTGCAAGTGCCGCTACGTTCCTTCATTCGGCACGTGCGACAGAGAATTCCCTCAGGTCGTTCTGAGCCGATTTGTTTTGTTCGGCCACATCGCGCGCATGTGCCGAAGTTCTGTGGGAGACGGTTCACACAGCTAATGCAGAGACGCGTGCCGTCGACCATGATTCGGGATGTGATTGAAGGTTGCGAACACGAATCACATGGAGCCATGTTTGCGCGCCGCCTGCTGAGGGTGACTAACCATGCCCGACCGGTTCCCCGTTGCGGGTCGAACCCGTGACAGCGAATCCATGCTTCGGCGAAGCATTCCTGCAGAACTTCCTCGGCCAAAGCCCGGTTCTTCACTATCCGCAGAATGGTGGCCATGAGGATTCGCGAGTGGTTGTTGAAAAGTTCTTCGAAGGCACCAGTGTTACCGCACTGAATTTTGATCAGGAGCCTGCCGCAAACATCGACAGCGTCCATGGTTGTTTGGTTGTCATGATGTGAAGCCGGAACTATATCCTGCCTTCCATGCACCGATACCTTCAAACATATCTACTTCATAATGCCACAGTGTGGCTGGCCTCGTGAGTAGCTAAGTTGTCGGATCTCTCAATTCAGGTAACTCAGGTATTCACGGTGGAGATTTGTCGCCCAGCAACGTTCCGAACTCTGTTGCTGTTGCCGCGCTGTCGGAAACGAAATCGCTTAGCCCGGTTCGAAAGGATCTGAAAGATATCTTTCGCCCTCCCCTAGTTCCAACTCCAGGGGTTTTGGAGAGATAGCATGAGGGCGAACACCCACAACCAGGCAACGAAAATGAGAGCGGGCTTGCCAACCGAAGGAAGCATCGAGGAGGAGTTCGATGGAAAACGACAGGAGCGAGGAGCACGCGCACCACGACCAGACGAACACTGGACACGACAAGCAGAGTGCGGGGCATCCGCATGACATGTCGGGCATGGCGGTTGGGGCGACACTGCATTGCCTGACCGGGTGCTCGATCGGGGAGATCATCGGGCTCCTGGTGGGCACCGCAGCAGGATGGACGAACCTGCCGACCACAGCTGTCTCCATTGGGCTGGCATTCGTCTTCGGGTACTCATTGTCGGCACTTCCCCTGGTCCGCGGCGGCATCGCCCTCTCCGTGGCCCTGGGCCTGGTGCTCGCGGCCGATACGTTGTCCATCGTGACAATGGAGATCGTGGACAACCTGGTCATGCTGGTCATTCCCGGAGCCATGGATGCCGGCCTGCTCAACCCCATCTTCTGGGTCTCCATGGCGCTTGCACTGACCGTCGCATTCTTCGTCGCCCTGCCAGTCAACCGAGCCCTGCTGCGACGTGGCAAGGGGCACGCGGTCACTCATCACGCGCTCGGCGAAGGCACAACCATGGACAATCGACCTCTCGTCATCGGTATCAGTGCCTTTCTATCGGGAGGATTCATCGCCTCGATCGGTACGTTGCTGAGTTGAGCGTGCGTGCTCGGGCCATACACGACCTCGAGTGGCGAATGCTGTACAACTCAGAAAACATGGGCCTCGAGCTCACAGGCTCCACCGCGGTTGCCGGCAAGCCGAGCGCGATCCTCATACTGTGTGTCAGCGCCCTGCCTGCGGTGATCGCGATACCACTGGTGGCTCATTTCCTGTCACGATGGGCATCCCGCCCCGGCGCGGCTATAGACCTGCTTATCGCCGGCGGTCCGGTAGGCGTCGCGGCGGTCCTGGGCGAGAACATCATTATCCTGACTCTCGCGCTTCTGATCTTCGTCGGCGGAATCGCGGCAGCCGCCCCGGCCATCGTCGAACTCATCCACCAACGAGCCGACGGCGCGATCGGCGCATCGACCGCGCTGTACACCGCCTCCATGTTCCTCGGCACCAGCATCGGACCGCAGATCGCCGTACTGTTAGCACCCGGTGGATTTGCCATAATCGCGGGATCGCCGCTGCCTGCATTCTCGCCATCGGGGCGCTCTTGGTCAGGGCTGTCCGTCGCAGCCTGCGCGATAACCAAGACAGGAGATAGGACAATCAGTAACCGTGAGAATTCGTCCTCCGCTTAAGGGCCCGGTTGGGCTATCCGAACGGGTGAACGCCCGTAGTGCCGTTAGCTGCGTAGATCGCTATCGCTCCGATAGCCGTGCCCAAGCCGTCGCTGAGCACGAGCAACCTGCCAGCGAAGCTTTTCACTTCACCGCGTCGGAGCAACGGGCTCGGAGGTCGGCGGCGAGATCCTTGATCGGCGGCTCTGACATGGCGCGGTGGAAACTAGCCCAATGCGCCTCTTGCAGATGCTTGGGCACGATCAGATCGAGGCTGTTACCGATGGTCTCATCCGCGCGGTATCCAAAGAGCGTCTCCGCTCCCCTATTCAATTGGCTGACCTCGCCATCGGTGTCAGCGATGATTACGGCATGTCCCATCGTTTCGATCATCTCATGTGCATTCTTGACGACGGCGGCCCGGACTTTCACCTGTGTCCGCAAAGCCACGGTTGCGGGCCCACATGATCCCTTGCGCATCGGTCCTCCGCGAAGCAGAGTAAAGATATGTTCGAAGAGTTCAGGGCCGAGATGGTCGACGCCGGCCGACTGGAATTGTTCGTCCGCCACGGCGGTGACGGCCCGCCTGTTCTGCTGCTGCACGGCCACCCCCGTACATCGGCCACCTGGCATCGGGTCGCACCGCAGCTCGTCGAGCAGGGCTTCACGGTGGTGTGCGCCGACCTTCCCGGGTACGGCCGATCCGGCAAGCCCGCACCGATGCCGGACCACTCGGCTCATTCCAAGCGGGCCGGGGCCCAGGACCTGGTAACCGCCATGCACGAGCTGGGCCACGACCGATTCGCCGTCGTCGGCCACGACCGGGGCAGCTATAACGCCCTGCGGATGGCATTGGACCACCCAAACTCAGTTACTCGCGTGGCGTTGTTGGACTGCCTGCCGATCAGCGAGCACCTCAACCGCGCCGACGCCCGCTTTGCCACGGCGTGGTGGCACTGGTTCTTCTTCGCCCAGCCCGAACTGCCCGAGCCGGTCATCACCGCCGACCCGGACGCCTGGTATCGCGGCGACCCTGACTCGATGGGGCAGGAGAACTACGACGAGTGGCAGTCCGCCATCCACGACCCGGACGTCGTGCGCGGCATGCTGGAAGACTACCGGGCCGGAATCACCGTCGACGCCGACCACGAGCGGACTGATCGGGCAGCGGGGCGACGGGCACGGCAGCCGCTGCTGGTGCTGTGGTCCTTCCAGGACGATCTGGAGGACCTCTACGGAGATCCGCTGGCGATCTGGAAGGACTGGGCCGACCACGTCACGGGACATGGCATCGACTCCGGTCATCACATGGCTGAAGAAGCTCCCAACCAGCTCTCACGAGCGCTCGGCGACTTTCTCGCTGTAGAGTCCCGATGAGCTATCCCCGCTTCAGCACGGGAACCGTCATCGGGACAGTGTCGGATTCCACCTGGTCGTGGCGAGGTTGTCAGGGTGGAGTTCGGGGAAGTGTGCGCCTACGCCGATCGTGTGCCGGTCGGCGAGCCAGCGGCACAGCCGTTGACGGCTCTGCACGGCCAGCAAAGGGTCGACATCGCCCATGGAATGCCAGCCTGGCTCCTCCAGCTGAACGGGGTTGCATCCCGAGAAGTATAAGTCGCTTTCCACAGGTGGCCCGGGGTGTGCACCGGCGTCAGCATCGCCATGATTCCGTCGCCGATGGACGTGTCTGCCCGGGTTCACGATCTCACTCGTCAAGATTTGATAGAGGGTGAGCCAGACATCGTGGAAGCGCCTACGGGTGACGACTGGTGAGATGGACCGGTCTGACTGGCGTTGCACCGCCGAGCACGGCGTCGGCTTCCATCTGGTCATACAGAGGACCAGACTGTAACGAGACAGTACTGGTCCGGGTCCTCGGCGGCGGTGACACGGCCGGTCGGAACATGGAACAGCGGAACGAGGATGGATCGATGGGTCGGACACGGCGAGACGAGTCGCGTGGGCTGGGCTCGCGGTGGCGGAGGTGGTGGTCTCGGCCCTCAGCCGCCACGGACGTGGAGCCGCTGCTGAGGCTGGACGAGGCGCTGGCGGTGCTCGGACGCTGCCCGCACCATCCGCAGGGTCTCGTCCGGAGAGAAGCCGACACGGTTCCCGTCGCGTCGATCGTCGGGACCCTGGCGCGCGGTGAGGACTTCGACCGGTTGTTCCGGCCCCTCAACCCCGCCCTGCGGGACCGGCGGGAACGCCTCGCTCGTGCCGGCGCGGCCGGCTTGTCCCCAGTGTCGTTGGTCCGGGTCGGCGAGCTGTACTTCGTCGACGACGGACATCACCGCGTCTCGATCGCACGAGCCCGGGACCAGCTCGCCGTCGACGCGCTCGTCCGCTCCGTCTGCACGGTCGCCTTCGCCTGCGCGTGCCTGACGCAGACGGATCTGCAGGTCAAGGCCGCCGAACGCCGCTTCCTGGAATGCGTGCCGCTGCCGGACCCGGCTCTGCGCGACGTGTGGCTCGATGACCCCGCCGACTACGAGGTGCTCGCGGCTGCCGCGCGCCGCTGGAGCGCCCAGCACGGCAGCACCGCCGTCGCCGAGGACGAGGGTGCCCTTGACCCTGCGGTCGCGGCCGCCTGGTGGCGACACCACGTCGTCCCGCTGGCACACAGGAATGGATGCGACGGAGCCGGGAGCATCG
Organism: Brevibacterium picturae; assembly: GCF_900105045.1. Taxonomy (GTDB): domain Bacteria; phylum Actinomycetota; class Actinomycetes; order Actinomycetales; family Brevibacteriaceae; genus Brevibacterium; species Brevibacterium picturae. The sequence goes on from NZ_LT629739.1 coordinate 1,101,328, forward strand.
CCGCGGCCTATCTGTGCATCCACTGACCTTCCCAGGGCCGCGTCCTCTGCTCTGACGTGGATCGAGGATCGCAGAGATTCGCTTCCGCATGGGCGCGCAATATGTCAGGCCGCTGCGGATGCCATAGTTTTCCGGCAGCGGTATCCCGTGCCGTAAACCGATCCCCCTGCGAGCACTCGAACGCGGGAAGCCCGCGCCCCGTTAAACGGCGACTATCGTGGTGGTATGAGTTTTAAGGAACTATTGGACTTGGAACACCAGGGTTGGCAGTCGCTGTGCAACGGCAGTGGGTCCGACTTCTACGGTCACCTGATGACCGACGACGGCGTAATGGTCCTGGCTCACGGCCAGGTGTTCAGCCGACAAGACGTCGTCGACTCGCTCAGCGAAGCGCCGCCGTGGCGCACCTACGAAATTGACGAGGAACGGCTGATCCCGCTCGGAGATTCCGCCGCTGTGTTGGTCTACCGCGGCAAGGCGTACCGCGAGGACTCGTCTCCTGCGTTCATCGGGTGGATGGCTAGCACATACGTCCGGGGAGACGACGGCTGGGCACTCGCCTCCTACCAGCAAACGCCAGTTCCGGAGTGATCACGGCTCGCTGAAGGATCCGCCCGCGTCGACGAGACTATGACGGTCCCTTGCGGACCTGGCGAGACTGGGCCAACTCCGTTACCGACCATGGAATCGACTTTTGTCACCACATGGTCGAGCAAACTAGTACCCTGCTCGCACGAGCAATCGGCGGTTTCCTCGCCACAGAGACGCGCTGAACCATCGGGTTATGAGCAGTTAGTCGGATTACCGGCAGTCATTCGCAACGTCGCGCAGGACGGACACACCTGCCGCGATGGCGGGATGATTACTACTGCCACGGCGGACACTGGCAAGAATCTGCCTACCGGGGGCAGACGGACCAGTCAAAGGCACTCGGATGACAGCATGTGAGGCAGGAATCGGGACGATGCGCGGGAGCAGGCACACGCCGAGTCCGGCTGCGACGAGCGCGGAGACGGCATACCACTCCTTAGCCTGATGCGTGATATTCGGGGTGAACCCAGCTGCGGCGCAGGCCACAGACAGGAGGGTGTAGCTGTCGTTGTCGTGACGCTTGACGATCCAGGACTCCTCGCCGGCGTCAGCAAGGTTCACTCCCCCAGTTTGCGCGAGTTTGTGGCCGACGGGCAGGAGGAGGTCCTGCGGGTCGTTGAGGACGGGCTGCTGCTCGAACCGTTCGTCGGTCGGTGGTGGCGCATCGAGAGTCGGGAGGACCAATGCGATATCGGCCTCATCGCTCAGCAGAAGGCGGTAGCAGTCAGCGCTCTCCTCTTCCCGCAGCAGAACCTGCAGGTGGGAGTGCCGTGCTTGCAGGCAGGTGGTCGCCGGGGCCGCCAGCGCCGCGATCGCCGAGGAGACCCCGCAGATCCGTAGGGTTCCGCGGAGGCTGTCAGTGGTCGCAGCGAGTTCGGCTCGCGCCTGTTCCCACTGCGCTTGGATAGTGTTCGCGTGCGTGAGCAGGATGAGCGCGGCTGGTGTGAGGTGGACGCGTCGTCCCTGATGTTCGAGGAGCTCGGTGCCGAGGTCGTGGGCGAGCTGGCCGATCTGCTGGGACACGGCCGAGGGCGTGAAATTGAGAGCCGTCGCCGCCGCGGTGACCGTTCCGTGCTCGGCCACCGCCGCCAGCGCGCGCAGTCTGCGGAGATCGATCATGTAGCAATTCTAGGTGTTTTCTTTCAGAAAGGATCGCTGGACCTACACAAACCACGTTCTCCACACTGAACATATGACCAGGTTTCCCGCCCCATTGCTGGTGCTGTGCAGCGTACTGAGCGTCCAGTTCGGCCAGGCGATCGGCAAGAGCCTCTTCGGGCCGGTTGGGCCCGGCGGCGTTGTCGCCTTGCGGCTCGGTCTGGCCGCACTCGTCCTCCTGCTGATCTACCGCCCTGCCCTGCCGCGCGGTCGCACAAACGTGGTCCTGGTGCTTGGTTTCGGCACCGCGATCGCGGGGATGAATCTGGTCTATCCGGCGATGCAGTACCTGCCACTGGGGCTGGCAACGTCTCTGTAGCTGCTCGGGCCCATCATGCTCGCGCTACTCACCTCTCGCCGCCTGCTCGATATCGGGTTCGCCGCCCTCGCCTGTCTCGGCGTCTGGCTGTTCCATTCCCCGGCGGGGGCCCACTACGCGCTGCCGGGCATTCTGTTGGCCCTGGCATCCGGGGCGGCGATGGCCACGTATCTTCTGCTGAGCCGGCGAGCCGGTGCCAGCAACGTCACGGCCGCGCCACTGGTCTGGGCCGTCACCTGGGCCGCCGTGCTGACCGTGCCCAATGGCATCGTCGAAAGCGGTACCGCCCTTCTCAACGCCCGCGTGCTGGGCGTCGGGCTGATCGTGGCCGTCCTGGCCGCGGTACTGCCCTACTCCCTTGAACTGGTGGCCTTGCGCCGCATTCCGCCGCGGATCGTCGGGATCCTCCAGAGCCTCGAGCCCGCCGCGGCCGGGCTTGCCGGCACGATCATCCTGGCCGAGCACCTGGACGCCCTGCAGTGGCTCGCACTCGTCTGCGTCGGCGCTGCCAGCGCCGGCACCGTGGCCGGTCTCCGACGCCGGAAGTCTCCGGCCACCGACCGGACGAGTGTGCAGAATGGAATATTGACCCACGGGCCGACCATAGGTCCCGCAGAACGCAAACGACACTGCACACGGCAGAACATAACCGAAACGGAGGACTGATGACCGTGATCAATGTGATCGGCGTTCCCAGCAGCGCGGGCAGCTACTCGGCCGGTCAAGAGCAAGCGCCGACGGCGCTACGAGCGGCACGTCTGATCGAGGCGCTCACCGGTGCGGGCAACGACGTCCGCGACCGCGGCGACCTGACCGAGCAGACGTGGAGTCCTGACCGCGACCGACCCTTCGCCCAGAACCTGACCGAGGTCGTGCAGTCCGTGCAGGAACTCACAACGGCAGCCGCCGATCTGCTCACCACGGATGAGCGGCTCCTCGTCCTGGGCGGGAACTGCACGGTCGCGCTCGGGACCTGTGCCGGCCTGCGGCGCGCCAGTGGCGAACCGGGCCTGGTCTACATCGACCGCCACTTCGACCTCAACACCCCCGACAGCACCACCGAGGGAGCACTTGACTGGATGGGTCTAGCCCACGCTCTGGACCTGGACGGGGCCGCAGACGAACTGGTCGCCGCCCTCGGCCCCCGACCGCTGCTGCGACCGGACCGGCTGTCCTTCCTCGGCGTGGACGCGACCCAGGCCACCGACTGGGAACGGACGCAGGTCGAGCGACTCGGCCTGCACGTCGTGCCACAGGCCGACCTCATGCAGGCACCAGCCCGGGCCGCGGCCGCAGCACAGGAGGCCCTCTTGCCCGGACCGTTCGCCGTGCATATTGATGTTGATGTGTTCGACTTCATCGACGCGCCCATGGCCGAAAACGTCAACGGCCGCAATAGCGGCTCCACGATCGAGCAACTCGAACAAGCTCTTGCCCAGCTGTGGCGGCACCCAAACTGCCGGGCACTGTCCATCGGGGAACTCAACCCCGTGCACGCCGCCGCTGACCCCGACGCTCTCCCCCGCTTCATCGCAGCACTGGCCAGGGCGCTGACTCCGGCGGCTCGCAACGTGAAGGAGTGGCGTTGACAAATCGTTTTGGCGTTCGCAGACTCTGAAGTCGCTATTGCGGATAGGACTTGCCCCAGGCGTTGATCTGGTCGACGATGGGCGCGAGCGAGTCACCGAGTGGCGTCAACGAGTACTCGACTTTCGGTGGAACCTCGGCGTAGACCTCACGCCGGACGATGCCGTCTTCTTCGAGTTCGCGCAGCTGACGGGTGAGGCTACGGGGCGGTGCCAAGGGCAGCGCCCGGCACAGCTGACCGTAACGATATGGCTTCTCAAGCAGGTGCTTCACAATGGTGAGCTTCCAGGCCCCACCCAGCACCGCTGTCGCTACCTCCACCGGGCAGACCCTGGTCGCGGTTTCTACCGGTTTCCGCACCTGGTGTCCCTTCGCACTGTTAATTTCGGCCGTTATGGCCACTCTTGACTGTACTACCGTCAGTGGATGTTGGCTGTCAGGATGGAACGCATGGACGACCCAAAGACAGTGTTCTGGCTCAGCGCCCACCCCGAACCCCGTTCCCTGAATGGTCAGCTTCGCAGGATGGGAATCAAGCATCTCAAATCGACAGGCCACCACGTGGTGGAGTCTGACCTCTACGCGATGGGATGGGATCCCGTCGTTCGCGGCGACGGGCTGGTCGAGGCCGGCCAGCGGTTTGACCCGACCGGCGACACCAAGCGGGCATACATCGAAGGCAGTCTGCCCTCCGACGTCCGGGGAGAGCAGGCGAAGCTCCAGGACGCCGATGCCGTGGTGGTGCAGTTTCCGTTGTGGTGGTATGCCGTGCCGGCGATCCTGAAGGGATGGTTCGATAGGGTGCTGGTCAGTGGGTTCGCCTTCGGCAAGGATCCGGATACCGGGCAGCGGCTGCGGTTCGAGAAGGGCCCATTCCAGGGGAAGCGCGTACTGGTGCTGGTCACTCTGGGCGATCGACCGCGCGCGATCGGACCGAGGGGCAAGAGCGGGGAACTGTGCGAGCTGCTGTTCGGGCTCCTGCACGGAACCTTCGCCTACACCGGCATGGTCGTGTTGCCGCCGATGGCCTTCCCCAGCGCCGACTTCACGGATAACGAGTCATACGCAGACATGGAACATGCGCTGCACGATCGGTTGGACCAGCTATTTGAGACTCAGCCCATTCACTACCGTCCACAGTTCCAAGGCGACTACACCGAGGAATGGGAACTGGTCCCAGAGGTCCGCCCGGGCGAGACCGGCCTGTCAACGCACGTCATTGATGACCACGAGCGGCCCTCGTAGCTCGGCCCCAGTCCCCCGGCCCTTCACCGGACTTCGAGCGTGGTCAAGGCACTGTGACGCCTCACGCGGCGATTGTTCAGCCGCGATGTACTCAAGTACGGCGGTTAGACACTAAGTGTCGCTAGTTGTTGGAAAACGCTTCGCACCTGGGCGGACACAGGACGCACCACCTGAGCATTTAGCGGTGGTGACCCGGAGGGGTGTGACCCAGAGTATATACGCGGGCTGACCTTCAGTTTCATGCGTGAGCGGGCATACTGAGGTGTGCTTCAAGGAGCGTTTGTGCTTCGATAGACTCCTCTGCACCGAGGTCGGAACGGTGCCTCCTCGAGTCACTTCGATGAAATCATGCCGTGGCGAGCTCGCGGACGTAGGTACGCTGCTGCTCGATGTGCACCTCGATTACGCCGGCGCGGGCCAGGCGCTCCAGGGTCTCGATCGACGGTGCGACGTCACCACCCTCCAGTCGTGCCACGTGCGGCTGCCTCCAACCCAGCATGACCCCGAACGCTGTCTGAGTCAGTTCTTGCTCACTGCGGTAGTGAACGACCGCCAGGCTCACCTCGTTCGCCAGCGCGAGACGATCGGCCTCGGCCGCGTACTCAGAATCAGTCTCCCGGCGCTCGCGGACGATCTCGCCGTGGCTCTTCAAGTCGGACAGCTTCATGATCATCACCTTCATTCCTCGATCTGGTCTAATCGTCGTTCGGCGGCCCGGCATGCCCGAACGAAGCCTTTGGGGTCGTACTCCGCCTCGGGACCGTAGGCCCCGACGACGAAAGTGTCGCCGAACTGTCTGTACAAGGCTCGTGTGATGCTTCGCCCGCCCCGAGGGCGTAGCTCTCTGAGTTTATCGGCTCCCTTCACCCCACTGTTGTGCGGGAATGGCAGCTTCGGTCCAAGCAGCTCCAGTTTCGCGATCGCGTTGTCGACTGCCACGGCCTCTCGAGCACTGAGTTTTCTATGCTCGTCCTCGGCGTCCGGGTGGTCGACTACGCTCCACATAGCTACAAATATACCATGCGTGTTATATGCTCGCCAGTCTGTGCCTGCAGCCGAGACAGCATCGGGTACTTGCCCGGAACAGACCCGACATCCGTGGACCACTGTCGACCAGCAAGCATAGTCACCTTTCGTCAGATATATGCGTATCGCATACACTGTGGTCGTGGAATCAACACTGGAAGAGGCCATCAACGAGTGGCACGCAGGCGTGAACGCCGGCGATCTGAGCCGCTCGGCGACGGCTGTGGGCGACCCGGTCGTTGTCCTCGGACCCAAAGGGGCTGGCCCCATCTCGCCGAATCAGTTCGCGGACTGGGTCGAGCGATCGGGGATACATCTCGTGCCCCGCTCCTGGCACCCGATCAGCGAGCGGCTCATGGTGGTGGAGGAGGACGCGACGTGGCCGGACGATCAGAAGCCCACGCGCGTGGCGACGGTCTTCCGCGTGACAGGGACGAAGGTGACCGCCGCGCTGCGGGTGCCGGACCTGAAGTCAGCGCTCGAGCTCGCCTACATCTGCCGCGAGATGGCCGCGACAGAATGAGCACGCTCGGAACAGGGCAACTTCTGTTCACGTTCGTGCGGCACTGGTCACGACAGGCTGCATCCGGCGACGCGACGGTCGCTGAACAGGGGCGGCTCGTACTGGTGACCGAGGCCGTGAACTCGTTGGCGATGCGAGACGAACCCGCAACTGTCAATGCCATCGCCCGCGAACTCGGCATCGACCAGAGCGGAGCATCCCGGATGATCAAGACCGCAGTCGCCGCCGGCTACCTGGAAATGATGACAGGCTCGGCAGACGGTCGTTCGCGCGAGGCGTCGATGACCTCCGAAGGAATCGTCGCGCTGGAGAAGGCCCATGCCTGGCAGGAGCAGGTCCTCACCGAGCTCACCGCGGGATGGAGCCAGAGCCGGCGCAACGACTTTCACAGCGCCATGGCAGATCTCATCGCCCGCTCTTATGCGATCGATGCTTGACGAGCATGGTGAATCGCGAGTTAGCCCGCAGTTAACCCACTCCTCTTCCCACAGCACTTTGCGCAACAGTTCCACATTTCATCATTGCTGCCCCGTCTCGGCGGTTCCGTCTGTGGACCGAGTCTGGGGTCTTCCCCTGTGGAGCAGTATCGGGCACGCGATAGCAGTCACGATGAGAACGAGGCCTCCCGTGACCGTGGCGGCTCCGAGTCCGTCGGTGAAGGCGTGGCGGGCAAGCTCATTGAGGTGAGTTGCGGCATCGGCTGGTAGCTGCTCGGCGACACTGAGAGCTGCACCAAGGCTGGAGCTGACGACTCCGGTAGCTTCGGTCGGGAGGTCGGTGGGCACCCCGTCGAGGACTCGGGACTGGTACAGGGCGGTGCCGATCGAGCCGAGCACGGCGATACCAAGCGCAGCACCCAGCTCCGCGGCAGTCTCGGATAGGGCGGAGGCTGCACCGGATCGGGCCGGCGGGGCGGAGCCGACCACCACGTCGGTGGCCAGGGTCATCATCGGCGCGATGCCTGCGCCGATGAAGGCCGAAGCGGTTATGGCGAGAATCAAGCCATCGTCGACCGGGACCCGGCTGAACGTGAACATGCCTGCGGCTGCTACGGCAGCTCCGGCACCAAAGATGAGGGGGTATCCGAAGCGGGGTACGAGCACAGAAGCCAGAACGGACATGCCTCCGACGGCGGCCATAATCGGCAGCATCGCCACGGCAGCGATCAGCGGCGACAGTCCTGCGACAAGCTGCAGGTACTGCGCGCTGTAGAACATGACTCCGACCAGCGAGAACATCGCCAGTCCAGCTCCCAGGACGGCACCGCTGAAACGCGGGTTGGCAAACAAGCCGACCTCGACCAACGGTTCTTCGAGACGCCGCTGCCGAATCAGGAACACAGTGCCGGCGAGTACGCCGGCGACTAGCCCGACCACAGCAGGGGCAGTGAAGGCGAGTTCCTCGGCGGCGGTCTTGATCGCCCAGACGACCGGCAGGATCGCGGCGAAGGACAGCAGGACGCTGAGCATATCCAGCCGCGCCGAGGCCGGGCTCTGGTACTCGGGCACGAACCGGGGTGCCAGCACCAGCAAGAGCACGATGACCGGCACATTGATCAGGAAGACCGACCCCCACCAGAAGGCCTCGAGCAGCGCACCGCCGATGATCGGGCCCAGTGCGATGCCGCCGGACAGGCTCGCCGTCCAGATCCCGATGGCCCTTGTACGCTCGGCCGGGTCGGTGAACATGTTGCGGATGAGCGAGAGCGTCGAGGGCATCAGCGTTGCCCCGCCGATCCCCATCAGGGCACGGGCGGCGATGAGTATCTCCGGGCCCGGAGCGAACGCCGCAAGCGTTGAAGCCGCACCGAACACGGCCGCACCGATCAGGAGCAGCCGACGTCGGCCGATGCGATCACCGATGTTGCCCATGACGATGAGCAGGCCGGCCAGCAGGAACCCGTAGGCGTCGAGGATCCACAGTGTCTGACTGGGAGTCGGCGTCAGTTCCTGGGTGATGGTCGGGATCGCGATGTGCAGGATCGTGATGTCCATCGACGTCAGGATCACCGGCAGCGTCAGCACGGCCAAGCCGAGCCACCGCGACCGCCGGTCATGCGAATGAGAGGTCCGGGTGGGCATGGTGCGTCTCCTCGATCACGTTGCGTATTGCGTACGCATCGAGCGTAGCGTATGAGATACGCAACGCGCTAGACTGGGCTGCGGAGGTGATCAGATGAGTCCGAGAGTCGGCCCGTCCGGGCCCCTATCACGCGAGCGGATCGTCACTGCGGCGATCGAGATCGCCGACGAGGCGGGGTTGGAGGCGATGACGATGAAGCGTGTCGCCGCTCGGCTGGGTGCCGGAGCGATGTCGCTGTATCGGCACGTGGCCGACAAGGACGAGCTGATCGGTGCCATGGTCGAGCAGGTGACCGGGGAATATGCCTACCCCGACCAAGATGGGCTTGGCTGGCGGGAGGCCATGCATGTCCTCGCCCGCCAGGACTGGGCAGCCTTCCTGGCCCACCCGTGGATGCTCACGGCCACCGCCACCGTCACCCCACCCTTCGGAACCGCCTCACTGGCGGCCATGGAATGGGCGCTGACGGCGCTGGAAGAGGCGGACCTCCCACCGGACGCGGCTGCACGCGTGGTCATGACCATCAACAACTACGTCCAGGGCAGCGCGCGCGTCGTCCTCGGCGACCGGCAGTCAGAAGTCGGAGACGACCCTGGTCGCACGTGGCAGCACCGGCTCCACGACGTCGACCTGGGCGACTTCCCTCGTCTGAGCCGACTCATCGCGCATCCACTCCCCGCCGGCGAACGAGACTGGTTCATACAAGGGCTGGATGTCATACTCGACGGCGTCCAGCCACGCCAGAGCCCCTGACGAGCCGCGATGCCCAGTTCGTAGTGCACCTGCGCGACCCAGGGGACAGCGTCGTCAACCCCTGCGGTGTCTGGCACCGCCAAATCGTGCACGAGCCCAGCGACCTGCTGTTCCTGACCGCTGGCGAAGGAACCGAACAACGGCCCCTCAACGAGTAAAGGGCATTCATCAGCCCGCCTGCCGATCATCATTGTGGGCACGATACTGCAATCCCCGCTGGGGCATACCTGTGCTCGTCACACGTCCATCAAATGCCCATCGCTGGCAGTTGAGTCTCTTCTCGACAACGAGATGTCTGCGAGACTCATCAACCCGCTGGTCAGGCCTTGCGCAGCCCTTGCCGCGCGAACTCGACGACACGCGCCCGCATGACCTCGTGCCGGTGCTCGTCAGTGGCGTCCGGCAGGAGGAATCGCGTCAGTTGCGGCATGGTGTGCGGCCAGGCGGCCATGCCGATGAGCGTCATCAGCGTCGCAGCAGTCTGTTCATCAGCATCCCGTCCAAGTGCCTGGGCGAGAGCGTTAGCCTTCGCCTCATAGGAGCGGGTGCGGGCATCGTCGTCGGGAACGGGCCGGTCGCCGTAGTAGAGCGCCTCCCACAGCATAAGTCGGCGCAGCGTGGGATGGTTGCGATGGAAATCATAGAGCCTGCCCACATACTCGGCGAGATCGCCCTCGGGCAGGCCGAGTCCCTGGGCGTGCTCGGCCTTGGCCTCGGTGACGACAGCATCGAACAGCTTCTCCTTACTGCCGAAGTAACCATAGATGCGCTCCTTGTTCACGCCTGCCCGGGCCGCGATGGCATCGACCCGCGCCCCGGCGATGCCATGATCGGCGAACTCCTCTCGCGCAGAGGCGAGCAGAAGATCCCGGGTCGTGTTTCGAGGTGCCATACCTCCATTCTTACCACACAATCCAACTGGTTGGTTGACACCCAACTAGTTGGTTGGCATGGTGGACGGCATGACAACTTCCGCCTCGACCCCGAACAGTGCGCCCGTTCTCCGGACAGTCGCGATACTGGTCAGCACGGCCATCGTGGGCATCGGACAGACCTACATCGTCCTGCCGTTGCTGTCGACGATCGCCGTCGACCTCGGCACGTCCGCATCCGCCGCGGCGTGGCTGGCGACGGCGTTCAGCCTGAGCTTCGCCGCGGGCTTCCTGCTTGCGGGGCCCTGCGCCGACCGCTTCGGACCACGACGGGTCATCCTCATCGGCCTCATCGCCGCAACTGCCTCCACAGCAGCCGTCGCAACGGCCCAGACCCTGCCAGTGGCAATCGGCTTACGGGCCGTCCAGGGAGTCACAGTCGCCGCACTCGCGCCGACCGGCTTCGCCTACGTCGCCGACCAGATCGCACAGACCCGCCGCCCGGCCGCCTTGAGCGCGCTGAGCAGTGCGGGCCTGGCCGCGGCAGTACTCATGCAGGTCGCCGCCCAGATCCTCACGCCATGGGGATGGCAGTCGATCTTCATCGCCTCCACCGTCCTCCTGGCCGGGCTTGCTGTCATCGCCTGGCGCGGACTGCGCCCCGATACCGGCGAACGGGCCGACAGCGTGCTGGGCGCGTTGGCCAGGATGCGGCGGCTGCTCACCCGCCCGGCACTCTTGGGCCTCTACGCGGCGACGCTGACCTTGATGGGCAGCTTCGTCATCGTCTACACCGGCCTCGAACTTGCCGGCCCAGCCGCCATCGCCGGCAATCCGAACGCGATCCTCATACTGCGCGCCAGCGCCCTGCCGGCGGTGATCGCGGTACCACTGCTGGCTGGTTTCCTGTCACGATGGGCACCCCGCCACCGCGCGGCGATTGCCCTGCTCGTCGCTGGTGCTGCGGTCGCCGTCGCGGCGGTCCTGGGCGAGAACGTCATTGTCCTGGCCCTCGCCCTACTGGTCTTCGTCGGCGGAATCGCGGCAGCCGCCCCGGCGATCGTCGAACTCATTCACCAACGAGCCGACGGCGCGATCGGCGCATCGACCGCGCTGTACACGGCGTCGATGTTCCTCGGCACCAGCATCGGCCCGCAGATCGCGGCGCTCTTGCAGCCAGGCGGGTTCACAGGCATTGGGGCCGTCGCCGGCTGCATCCTTGCCATCGGGGCACTTCTCGTGTGGACCGCCGGTTCGCGATCAGCGTCATAGACTCCATATGCATCTGCAATCGCACCTCGTCGTCACATAGGGAGCATGCGCGACTGAAGAACCCGCGCGCGACCCTTTGCTCCATCCTCGCGGGAAAGATCGGCACAGTCAGATCACCTAGACCCCGTAGTGTCAGATACGAAGTCGTCGTTGGCTGCCAAACCGGAAGAACGTTCGGCGTCGTTAAGCTTGAGGAGGCATACCATGGGTCGGATAGTCGTCGTGAACTTCGTCAGCATCGATGGCGTCATCCAGTCGCCGCTGTCGCCCGACGAGGACCGCGAGGGCGGATTCGCGCACGGTGGCTGGGTACCGCCATACAGCGACGAGACCGTCAACGCTTTCATGCAGAACGCGACCGTCGGCGCTGCCAGCATGCTGCTGGGCCGCCGTTCCTACGAGATCCTCACCGACGCCTGGGCACCGGCGGACGAATCCGAGCCGGCGATCGCGGCCATGAACCGCATGCCGAAGTACGTTGTCTCGTCGTCCCTGGACGATCTCGCGTGGCAGAACTCCCAGCTGGTCACGGGTGATCTGTCTCGCTCCGTCACGGACATCAAGGACCGCACCGATGGCGACCTCGTCGTGTTGGGTTCCGGGGCCGTGGTCCGTGGACTCGCCGAATACGATCTGGTCGACGAATACCGCCTGTTGCTCTTCCCGGTCGTCCTCGGCGCTGGGAAGCGCATGTTCGACGACCGCGGCCACCTCGCACGGTTCGAGCTGTCCGACAGTGTGGTTGCGCCCAGCGGCGTCGTCATCCTCACCTACACGCGCACCACCTCCACCTCAGCGCCCTCAGCTGCGGACTGACGCCAGCGAACGCGCCCCATGAGCCCGCAAGACAGGACCTGCCCGCTGTCCAGCATCCATGGCGATGGCGCTCGCTATGCATTGGAGGACTGCGGATCGAACCACGCGCCACTGACGGGGTCCGCCTGTTACTCGCGGTCGCTCTCAGTCGCCGAGTTCGATCGCGGCGACGGAGAGGTAGAACGGCGAGGGGACCACGGGGCGCTGGCCGTGGATGATTCGACGAGCGAGGAGAACCGGCCATTTCGGCGCTTCACGCACGCCGGTGACGTACACGACAGTCCGGTCGCGATCGACGTCGTGCAGGATGCCGGGGCCGTATGCGCCCCGGGCGAGGAATGCGGGCATCCCAAAATCGCCGGTGTTGAGCACGTGTCGCGGCTCGGACCATGCCGCTCGATCTGGGCTGAGTTCGCGCGCCGTACTGACCCAGAGTCCTTGCGCCGGGAGCCCTCCGATGCCATGCAGGTCCGATCCTCGCGCGAGCACCATCAGCCAACCGTCTTTCGTGCGGGTGACGGCATTGTCAAAAAACCCTTCCTTCGGCGTCGCGAACACCTGCGGGTCCGACCAGGACACGCCGTCGGGACTCTCGACCACCTGTAGCTCGTAGTCCGGAAGCTCGCCCGGGCCGATCTCGTGCGGATTCGCTTGGAACCACATCACATAGCGTCCGCGATCGTGCATGACCAAGGGTTCGAGCACACTCGAGCGAGGTGCCACACCACGGATCAATGGCTCCTCGCGCCGAACCCACTCGCCGCCGATGAGCTCCAACGCACCGAGCGCGTAGCTGCTTCGGGGACCGTACTGTTTCCGCGATGCCCGACCGGTGTAATAGATTCGGGCGGGCTGGTCACCGACGGCGGGCACGAACGAGGGAGTGTGCATCCCTTCGGAATCCCACGCGTCCTTCGGCGGGTCGGGAGCGAGGCTACGGGCACGGCCGCGGTCATCGAGATCCACGGACCACGATGCGCGTGCAGGGTCTTCCTCGGGAGCGAGGGTCGCGACATACAGGCGGTTCCGGAATGACGAAGAGAACCCGCCGAGAAACATCGTCGGGGTCCCGTCGAGGACGTGAACGTCGGGGTCGCCCAGACCCAGCACACCCCGCGGCATAGGGCCATCGACCATGTCCCACAATGGGACGATCCCGGATGAGAAAATAGTGTCGGACACGACGACCTCCAAGCGAATCGGACACGCTAGTCAGCGCGGACTCCCCTGTGGATCAGGTAGGTCGTTACTGCCAGACTAGCAAGGTCTTCGGCGAACGCAGTCAAATGCGGACCTCCAGCAGTTCTGCCCTGCCCCGGGACTGGGACACAAAATATCCACCCTCCTCTGCCGAGAGTTGAGAGACACGCTGGTCGGTCGGGGCCCTCTTTACCCCATGCCTGTGGTCGTATTCCTTTGCTTCACGCATGGAGCATGTCGCCTGGACACAGTCTCTGGCGGTAGCGTTGGATGGCATGAAACCTCCGGAACCGGCGAACGCGACGAGCCCCTCCAGCGACTCGGTGGCCCCGGGAGTGTCCCCGTCCCCCGGGTCGTGGTTTCGGGAGCGGATGTGGTTAGTCGATCTGCTCGTCGCGTTCGGTGTGTTCTTGTACAACCTGCCGACGATGCCGGCGTCTGCGTTGCACCTGATCGACGATCCGGTAAGTTACGCGACGCTGACGGTCCTGTCGCTCGTCATGTGCGCGATCTACATTCTGCGCCGTCGCTTTCCGCTCGCCGTTCTGGTCGCGATGCTGGCACTCGCGTGCGCTCAGCTGTTGTTCGGCGCGCCGATCATCATGGCCGACATCATCCTGCTGTTCGGCGTCTACACCGTCGCCACGCGCTACGCCTGGACCGTGTCGCTTCCTGCAGCGCTCGTTGTCGTCGGCTGGCTGCTGGCGGTTGTCATCCCGCGGCTGAGCGATGACTTCATCGATGTCGGCCAGCTGGGCGTGCTGATCGTCGTGACGCTGTGGGTGTGGACGTGGGGCACACTGGTGCGGATCCGCCGGCAGTACATGGACGGACTACGGGAGAGGGCCGAGCAGGCTGAGCGCCAGCGGGAGACGAACGCGCGGATCGCGGTCGCCGATGAGCGAGCACGCATTGCCCGCGAGATCCACGACATCGTCTCGCACAGTCTCAGTGTCGTCGTGCTCATGTCCGACGGTGCCGCCGCGAAGGTCGACTCGGAGCCGGAGCGTGCGAAGTCGGCGATGCTCACCGCTCGCGATACGGGCCGGACGGCGCTAACGGACATGCGGCGCATGCTCGGGGTGCTGCGCGATGACGAGCCCGGCTCGCACGCCCCGCAACCGGGCACCGCGCAGCTCGACGCCCTGATCGAGCAGTCCCGTGCCGCTGGTCTGCCGGTGGCTCTGACCGTCGAGGGTGAGCCGGTCTCGGTGCCGGATAGCGTGGGGCTGACGATCTACCGGCTGGTGCAGGAGGCGTTGACCAACGTGCGTAACCACGCCGGACCGGACCTCTCTCGTGTCGCCGTGCTGCTTCGCTTCCAGTCGGCTGAGGTGGAGGTGCGTATCGTCGACGATGGTCAGGGCGCAAGCACACGAGAGAGCGAACAGGCCAGCGGGCACGGCCTGGTCGGCATGCGGGAACGCGTGGCCGCGCACCGCGGTAGGCTCTGCGTTGGTCCGAGCAAGGCCGGCGGCTTCGAAGTCGTGGCTGTGCTGCCGGTGGAGGGAGGACCATGACGGTTCGGGTGGTGCTGGTCGATGACCAGGAGATGATTCGGATGGGACTGCGGATGGTGCTGGAGTCCCAGCCGGGCATCGAAATCGTCGGGGATGCCGACGACGGCGACAGCGCGCTTGAACTGCTGGGGCAGGTCGAGGCGGACGTCGTGCTCATGGACGTGCGGATGCCGCGGATGAACGGCGTGGAGGCGACCCTCCGCATCCGGGAGCGGGAGGGTGCGCCGGAGGTGCTCATCCTGACGACCTTTGACCTCGACGAGTACGCCTACGATGGCCTGCAGGCCGGTGCCTCGGGGTTCCTGCTCAAGGACACGCCGGTCGAAGACATCGCGGCCGCGATCAGTCACATTCACAATGGCGACGCCGTTGTCGCGCCGAGCACCACCAAGCGTCTGCTCGACCACTTCACCCGGTCCCGACTGGAGCTGGCGGGCAACCCCGCCCCCGGTGGACGGTTGGAGGAACTGACGCCGCGGGAGCATGAGGTCCTCCAGTTGATCGCTCGCGGGATGTCGAATGCGGAGATCGCCGCTCATCTGGTGCTCGCCGAGGGCACGGTCAAGGTCCACGTCGGCCGCATCCTCACCAAGCTGGGCCTGCGAGACCGGGTCCAGGCTGTCGTCCTCGCCTACGAGAGCGGGCTCGTCGAGGCCGGCGAGCACTGAGACACCCGGACTGTCCGGATATCACTTCAGGCATACGAGCACAGGGATGTACCTCGTGAGACATAGCCGGAAGATACGCCTATAGCCAGACGATTTCCGGCCGTGATCTGGGGATCGTAGAGGTATGTCTTCCACGATCGTTGCCACCGAGAACCTGACCAAGCGCTACGGCAATCGCACCGTCGTCGAGAACCTCAACCTGGCCATCCCCGAGGGCTGCGTGTACGGGTTCCTCGGCCCCAACGGCTCGGGCAAATCCACGACGATGAAGATGCTGCTCTCCCTCATCCAGCCCACCAGCGGCAACGTCGAGATCATGGGCCAGCCCATGACCCGTGGCACCCGAAGGAGTCTGCTGGGCCAGATCGGCTCGTTGATAGAGTCGCCGCCTGGCTATGCGCACCTGACCGGTGCGGAGAACATGCGCCTGGTTCAGCGACTGCTTGGGCTGGACCGGCAGCAGGTCGATGTCGCGGTGGCCACCGTGCGGCTGCAGGATCAGATGGGCAAGAAGGTCCGCGACTACTCCCTGGGCATGAAGCAGCGCCTGGGCATCGCGATGGCCCTGGCCCGGCAACCTCGGCTGCTGATCCTCGATGAGCCGACCAACGGCCTCGACCCGGCCGGGATCGAGGAGATGCGGACCCTGCTGCGACGGCTGGCGGGTGACGGGGTGACCGTCATGGTCTCCTCGCACCTGCTCGGTGAGATCGACAAGACCGCGACCATGCTCGGCGTCCTCTCCGCCGGGCGGATGATCTTCCAAGGCACCCGCTCGGAGTTGATGGTGGCCTCGACCCCGGATGTCATCATCACCTGTACCGACCCGCAGGCCGCTGCCGCCACGCTGGGCTCGTTCAACGCCCGACTCACCGAGGCCGGCGAGGTCGCCGTGCCCGGCCTCGACGATCGGCAGACCGCCGGCGTCGTCGCCGCACTCGTCGGCGAGGGAATCGGGGTCTACGGAGTGGCCCGCGACGAGCAGAGCCTCGAAGACGTCTTCATGCACCTCACTGCCGGAGGTGGACTGTGAACACCCGCGCCGTGTCCAATGAGTTCGCCAAGATGCGGCACCTGAGAGTCGGTCTCGTCGCCGTGGTCATGGTCGTCGCCGTGCTCGGGCTCTCGCTCTACACCGTGGTGTCCAGCCCGACGTTCAGCCCTGAGGCACCGGGAGCCTGGAACGGGCTGCTGGCAGGCATGTCCCTGGGCATCCCATTGGTCTTCCCGCTGCTGCTGGCGGTGCTCGCCTCGCGCCAGATCGACATCGAGCACCAGGGAAATGGGTGGCTGCTGCAGGCGACCTCCGGACTCACCCCGGGCGGCATGTGCCGGGCGAAATTCATCGCGCTGGGACTCATCGTCACAGCGATCACGATTGGCACCAGCCTCCTGGTCCTCGCGACGGGGAAGCTGCTGGTCGGGATCATCCCGCCTGTCCCTTTCGTCCACTGGGCCGGCTTCACGGGGTGCATGCTCGCCGTCAACCTCGTCGTCCTCGCCGGCCACATCCTGGTCTCGGCGAAGATCGACAACCAACTCGTCGCCCTCGGAATCGGGATCCTCGGGACCATCCTGGCCGTCTTCTCCCAAGGACTGCCCGCCGTCGCCGCGCACCTCACGCCGTGGGGCTACTACGCGCTCGCAATGGCTGCCGACTACCGGGGCAGCGGCTTCGTCGCCCTGCCGCTGCCGTATCCGAGCATCGCCGCCCTGGCCGTGGTTGCCAGCGTTGTGTTCACCATCATCACCTACCGCTTCGACCATCAGGAGGCCTGACATGGGTGCCCTCAACGCCGAACTGATCAAACTCAAGCGCGGGCTGGCCTGGCCAGTCGTGGTGCTCCTGCCCATCGTCCTCGTGCTCGCAGGGGCGGCGACCCAGCTGGCCCGCGGCGGGCAGCCGGAGAACGGGTGGCACACAGTCTGGGTCCAGTCCGTCGTCTTCTACGGCCTGTTCCCGTTAGCGATCGGGGTCGCGATCCTCGGCTCCCTGGTCTGGCGGGCCGAGCACCGCGGCAGCAACTGGAACGCCCTGATGAGCGGACCAACCTCCTCGCTGCGCATCGTCATCGCCAAAGCCGCCGTCGTCGCCGGACTCACCGCGATCATGCAGATCATCCTCCTGGTTTCGGTGGTCGCCATCGGAAAGCTCGCGTTCGGGCTGCCCGGCATGCTGCCCGGCCAGTACGTCGGCATCACCGGGCTGCTCGTGGTCGCGACCATCCCGGTCGCGGCCGTCCAGTCCGCGCTGTCGATGGTTCTGCGCTCCTTCGCCGCCCCGATCGCGGTCGCGCTCGTCGCCGCAGGCATCTCGCTGGCGCTTCTGATGATCGAGGTCCCAGGTGCGATCGCCTCGCCCTACGGGCTCGCCACGCGCACGACCCAGCTTGGCACCGGCATGTTCGCTGACACCGGCACCATCACCGGCGGCGACGTCGTCGCGATCCTCATCGCCGCTGCGATCCTGGCCGTTGCGCTCGTAACGGTCACGACCTGGATCCTCGAACGCCGCGACACCCGCATCTGAGCAGGCTAATCCAAAACTCTCAGACGGGCACCGCGAAGAGCGAGCGTGGATGCAGCTCACCAGGGGGAAACGATCGTCACGCGACCTTCACGATAGGCCGCAGGGGCCCACCGATCGTCGTCGCCAATCGCTCGACCTGTTCCTCGAACGCCTCGCGGGGCGGCGCGCCGTACTCGCCGAACCACAGCACCTCCACCTCGCCGTCTTTGGCCACCCACGTTCCGCTCACGACGCCGCTGGCGATCACTATGTTCGCCTTGCGCGTCACCGAAGCACGGTGTGCCGGCGGGACGACATGCTCGGCCTTGGTGCCCGGCCCGATTGCCCATTGGTCGTGGCCGGGCAGGAACTGCACAGCCTCAGTGGGGCGCGCCTCCATCAGCGCGTCAACGTCCTCACTCGTCACGTAGACGGTCTCGCCCTCGACATCGACGGCCACCAGCTGGTCCTTCATCTCCGCGAGCCAACCCTGCAGGCGCTTGCGGCCGGCGCTGAGTCCTTCACCCAGCCAATAGTGGATGTGGTCATGGGTTGCCGGGACATAGCTGCGCAGGTACGACGTGATCGCGTGTGGTCCGGCCTCGTCGAGGTCCCAGAGTCCTGCCCATCGCGCGATATCGGCAAGCCGCTGGAAGGAGTGCTTCCCGTCTCGTTGTGGCCCTAGGCTCACGTCGCCCTGCCAGGTGAGCGGCTTGATCAGCGTGCCAGCACCATCGTCGAAAACAGGGCGCAGGTGACGGTACGTCTGCTGGCGCGTCACCGCCGTGCCGAGCTCAGCGATGGTGAGCGGTCCCTCCTCGAGAGCTTCCCGCACCGTCTCACGGAAACCGGGCCAGTCGGTTGCCTTCAATTCGTAGTACTTCTGCCAGCTCGGCAGCTCCCACTGCCGTCCGGCCGACCGAAGCGCGAGATAGGCTCCGCCGTCCTCCGGTGTCAGGTAGTGCCTCGCACCTCGGAAGGCGAAGACTTTGATGACCTCTCCGCCGGCGAGGGCGCGCCCGAGCTCTCCGGCATGCGATCGGACCCGGCGTGCCCCGACTGCGTACTCAGCCGAGCCGTCATCCGTCGCCAACACCGCCCCAAGGAGTCGCACCACGTCCGCGACCGAACCGCTTCCCACGGGGTCGAGCAGATGCAGCTACATCCCCCAGGCGAGGACTTGCGACCAGGTGATCGACACCCCCGCAGTTTAACCGGACGACCGGACAATGCCCGATCGCTTACACGTCCCGCCGTGTCTACGGGTGATAGCAGCGCTATAAAATGCCGACCACCAATGAGCCGACTCGTGAGAAGATGGAAGGCCTGACGAATGGAGGAGGACTTGTCACGAGATTCTGACTGCGATCCGGTCAATGGCAAGCACGACAACGAGCTCAGAATTGTCCTCAACCCGCCGCAGGACGACCGTCCGTTCGCAAAACTTCTGCGACACCGCGGGTCGACCAAGTCGTACCGGCCGGCTCACATCGATCTCGAGACTCTCAGCCGGCTCCTGGGAGCAGCGATCGGCTGCGCATCCACCGACCAGCGGCCCTACGGTTCGGCACACGCCAGATACGGGATCGTGGTCACCGTGATTGCCGCCGCCGTTGATGGTCTCGCACCTGCCGCTTCCCGCTACCTGCCCGTAGAGCATGCTCTGGTCCAGCGTGAAGAAGGCGATCACCGCGCCCTCCTGGCACGCGGATCCCTCGACGCAGACTGGTTGACTACCTGCCCTGCCATGCTGCTGCTCTCGGCCGACCTCGCCGCCGCCAACGACTCGTTCGCAACCCAGGAAGCAGGCCGGGGTGAACGCTATTGCTGGTTCGAGGCCGGCCTGATTGCCCAGAACGTCTACCTGTGGGCCGCTGAGAACGCGCTCGGGACCGTCTTCCTCGGCGGCCTCGACTCCGTCAAGATACAGGCTGCGGCACGGTTGGTACCGCCATCACACACGATCCTTGGCATCCACCCGCTCGGCCACCCCGCTGAAGGAGCGACATCCGAATTCTGAGCAAATCTGTTGCCCCACCTACCGTCAGACCGCGCACCAGTGCCAGGGTCGGACTACTCCTTCTCGGTCGAGGCCACGCCAAGGGTGCGTCCTTACGCGATCGATGATGGCGGATGGTGGCCAGTTCGTCCGGCGAGGACCTCCGAGTAGAGACCAGCGAGTCGGTCGACGCCGTCGCGTAGTTCGTTCTCGGGCAACGTGAACGGCAGGCGCAGGTGTCGCTCGAACGCGCCCCCGACCCCGTACCGTGGACCTGCCGCGAGCAGCAGCCCGTGATCCGGGGCGGTGTTGGCCAATCGCGTGCTAACCGGCTCGGCCAAGCGCACCCAGAGACCGACCCCGCCAGCAGGGATGGAGTACGTCGCATCCGGCAACTGCGTCGACAGCGCTGTGCCCAGAGCATTCAGCGCGCAGTGCCGCGCCAGCCGGGGACCTTCATCGCGGGTCCGGCCTCCTGCTATGAGCTCGACTGCTGCCAGCTGCTCGAGGACCGGGTTGCCGAGGTCGAACAGGTTGCGGGAGCGAACCAACCGATCGATGAGCTCCGTGCCGGCCCGTACCCAGCCGACACGCAGGCCTCCCCAGACGCTTTTGGACAGCGACCCGATGGTTACCACCTGCCGGTGGTAGGCGGCCAGCGGCGTCACGGGGGAAAACGGGTGCAGCCCGGCTTCGACGTCGAGGAGGGTTTCGTCGACGATGGTCGGCGACGACAGCCGCATCGAACGGCGCACGTCTTCTCCCATCGTGAGGCCCGTGGGATTTTGGAACTCCGGAATCAGGTAGGTCAGGTCCGCGGAGCGGTTGGCGGCAGAGAACCGCTCGGCGTCCCACCCCTCAGCGACGCTGATCGGTATGATGCGCGCGGAACGGTCGAGGAAGACGCGGATCGCGTTGGGGTAGGTGGGATGCTCGATGACCACTCGACCATTGCGAGGCAGCAATTCATGCGTGACCAGCGCGAGGGCGTGCTGGGCTCCGTGGGTAACCATGATCTGGTCCGGGCCGGTGGGCAGACCCCGTTGGCGGTAGCGGTCAGCGATCGCGCGGCGCAGTTCCCCGACTCCGGCGCGTTCATACCCGTTCCCGGCGAAGTGGCGGGGCATGTAGTCCAACGCTGCGCGGAACGCGGCGTGGATCAATTCGCCCGGTGCCGCTGGAGACGCCGACGAGAAGTCGATGACGTCGGCGACGCAGTGCGGCCTCAAGGTGTCCAGGGCCGTTGCCGGCAGTGTCACGACGGCTCGCGTGCGGGAGTTGGTCTGCAGGAAACCGGAGGCGACCAGGTTGCGATAGGCCGTCGCCGTCGTCGTCCGGCTGACACGCAGGGTTTCTGCCAGGGTCCGCTCGCTGGGAAGCTTGACACCGAGGGCGAGACGGCCGTCGACGATGAGGCGTTGAAGAGCCTCGGACAGTGCCCGATGCGCGGGTCCCGACTCGGGGTGCCACTGTCCGAGCAGGACTGCCAGTGCGCTTGCTTCCACCCTCATCATGCCAGCATCGCCCATCTGGCTATGGAAATAAAGTCCAGTACGGTCGACAGTGGCACGTATGGCCTCTCGTTTCCAAACACTCCGACGGTCCCGACGTGCAGCGAGACCTCTGGTCCGAATGGGGCCGCGTGAGCAGCTTCGGGCCGGCAACTTGACCCGCCGGGTATCCCAACTCCTGGTCGGTCTGATCGGATACGGGGCGTGCGTGATGCTGCTCGTCGAGTCCGGGTTGGGGGCGGCGAGTTGGAACGTGTTGGCTGAGGGGATCGCGGAGAGTACCGGGCTCTCCTTCGGGTGGACGACGAATTTCATCGCGGCGGTGGTGCTCCTGGCCTGGATCCCGTTGCGCGAGCCTCCCGGCATCGGAACTGTTCTCAACGTCATGATCGTCGGAGTCGCCGCTGACGCCACCGCCGCACTCCTGCCCGACCTCGACTCCCTCGGTGCCCGCATGGCGGCCTTCGCCATCGGGCTGGTGGGATTCGCCTTCTTCGACGCCCTGTATCTCGGAGCACAGTTCGGGTCCGGTCCGCGTGATGGGCTGATGACCGGCCTCGTGCACGTGACCGGGAAACCGGTTGCGGCCGTGCGGACCGGGCTCGACATCGTCGTGGCCCTCGTCGGTTGGTCTGTCGGGGGCACGCTCGGTCTCGGCACGATCCTGATCACCCTGTGCACCGGATGGCTCGTCGGCACTGTGCTGCCGTGGGTCACCGTCCGGCTCGAGCACAAGTCCCCTCCCGCAGCCAGCAGGCAGGTCGACCGCGATCCAACCTCAGCCGCAGCGCAGATGATCGAGGATCCTCGCGGATGGCCCCACCGCAAGGCATGGGGAGCCAGCGGAATTTTTCGGGCCACTGACGACGAGGCGTAGTTCTCGACGGTCAGGTCCACACGGTCATGCCTGCTGCTCTTCGCGCGGCTTCTTGATGAACAGCGACAAAAGCGCGGCGGCGAGCACAGTGATAATGGCGACGGTGAACACCGTGTCGAGGGCGTTGAGGAACGTCAGGTGAGCCGCCTGAGTGACCTCGCCTGCGAGTTGGCCACCGAGTTGCTCGCGCAGCTGTTCCTGGGCACCCATGGGGAATCCCAGGGCGATGCTCTCGAGCAAGCCGCCATCGGATCCGAGGTCGCCCGCGACCTCAGTGGGTGCATTGGTCGCTTGCACGGCCTGGGCGAAGGTCTGGGCAACGAGGGTGGAGATGATGCTGCCGAAGACCGCGATGCCCAGGGTCCCGCCCAGCTGCTGAGTGGCCTGCTGGATGCCGGAGGCCACACCGGACTTCTCCTCCGGTGCACTGCCGACGACGAGGTTGATGGCCGGGACCAGCAGGAATCCCGCACCGGCACCGGCGAGCAGTAGCGCAGGGGCCAGCGACAACACGGACGAGTCGGTGTCGAGGCCGAGCAGGATGGCCAGGGAGGCGGTGATGGCACCGGCACCGATGAGCACTGTCCCCCGGCTGCCGAGGCGTTCGGTCGTCCATCCCGCCAGGGGTGAGGCGATGGTGAAGATCGCCGTCAGCGGCAGCATCGCCAGGCCGGTGGCCACCGCCGTTTTGGATTGGACACCCTGGAAGAAGAACGTCAGGTAGAACATGATCGCGAAGAACACGAACATCGTCACCACGCTGAGCACGCACCCGATGGCGAAGGTCCGGTCCCGGAACAGGGTCAGCGGCACCAGCGGACGGGACACCCGGCTCTCGATGGCGATGAAGGCCGCGAGCAGCACCAGACCGCCGATGAGGAAGCCGATCGTGCCCGTCGTCCACCCGTTATCCTGGATGGCGGTGATGCCCCAGATCACGGCGACCATCGATGCCACGAGCGTCGCCGCTCCGGCGAGGTCGAGCCGTTCGCGTGACTGTGGCGGCGAGTGGCGCAGCACCCGAGCCCCGACTCCGACGGCCAGGAGCCCGAAGGGCAGGTTGACCAGGAACACCAGGTTCCAGCTCCCCACGGCCAGCAATGCCCCGCCCAGCAGTGGTCCCGAGGCCAGCGCCGCGGCGGTCACCGCGCCGAAAACTCCCAGCGCGCGAGGAAGTGCGTCGGCGGGGAATGCGGTGCGGATCAGCGCGAGTCCGGCGGGGCCGATCGCGGCGGCGAAGACTGCCTGGAGGACGCGGCCGGAGATGAGCATCTCCACGCTGATCGAGAGTCCGCAGAGCAGGGAGGCGAGCGTGAAGCCGCCGACACCGATCAGGAACAGCCGCTTGTGCCCGAGCCGGTCGGCCACCGTGCCCGCAGGGATCAGCAAACCCGCGAACACCAGCAGATAGCCCGTCGTGACCCACTGGATCTGCGCTGGCGTGGCTTCCAGGTCGGCGGCGATCGACGGGTTGGCGACGGACACGATCGTGCCGTCGAGCTGGATCACCATGATCCCCAGCGCGACCGCCAGCAGGGTCAGCCAGGAACGCCTGGTCACCCGCTGTCCTGTGTCGGCTATGGGGTTGCTGTCGTGTGGCTCTGTCATCACATGTCCTTCCTTGTACGGTGCGCAAGTGCTTACTTGCGCACCGTACAAGGAACTTGCGCACCGCACAAGTGGGTCGTAGAGTTGGAGCATGACCACCGAACGACTCGACCGCAGGCGCGTCATCGACGCCGCCGTCACCCTCCTGGATGCCGAGGGGCTCGATGCACTGAGCACCCGGCGGCTGGGTGCGGCGCTTCAGGCCTCGGCGAATGCGATGTACTGGCATGTCGGCAGCAAGGACAACCTCGTCGGTCTCGCCGCTGACGCCGTCTTCGCCGAACTGGAGCTCGGCACCGACGACAGCGCGCTTTGGCGTGAGCGACTCGCCGCTACCGCCCGGGAGCTCCGCACGATGTTCACCGGCCATCCATGGCTCACCGGTGCATTCGCCGCCTACCCGAACACTCAAGGGCCCGCGCTCCGGCGCTTCCAAAACCACCTGCTCGTCGTCTGCCGACAGGCAGGATTCGAGGGCTTCGACCTCGACTGGGCCGGCGCGACCGTGTTCTCCTTCGTCATCGGCGACGCCTGGGGGCATACCCATTCACCGACCCTGGACGACTCCTCAACCATGACCGCCGACCTGCTCGAGCAGGTCAAGCCCGATCTCGCCGACTACCCGTTGCTGCTGGAGCGCTACACCGCGCTGTCGAACGCCGACCCGGCCACCGTTGACGACTCCAGCTTCGACTTCGGCTTGTGCACACTGCTCGACGGACTACAGACCCACCTCGACCACCAGGACAAGTCAGCGCAACTACACGCGTGACCTCCTCCCCTGCGTGGCGATTTGGTTCGCTTGACTGCGACTGGACTGTCAAGCTTCCAACATGCGTGAGATTGACCTGAGTCCGGTGACCAGGATCGATGCGATGTCGCCGCCTGTGATGGTGCTGGCGTCGGCGAATATGCCTGTGCTCAGCCGAGTCGTGCGAGTGGCCAGTCCGTAGGGCGAGGCGATCCCACACGGAATCCCGATGTTGAGCACCGCCAGCGAGATGCCTGCGGCGACGAGCGCGACCGCGATCAGGGCAGCGAACGACTGCAGGGACATCGAAGCGCGGACTGGACGGCGGCAACCGGGATCGTCACCACCACGAGCAGTCCCACAATGCCTATGTATTGGCCGGGCAGCATGCCGGGCAGTCCGAAAACGAGCTTTCCGATGCCGATTAACGAGGCCAGGAAGATGGTCTGCGTGATCGCGATGACCCCGGCGGCTGGTTCAGTCGTGCTCGGGCGTTGGAGTGTTCGAACTCCTCCAGGCTCGGACACGGCGGTCGGCAGCAAGAGAGGCCACAGCAACGGCAAGGGCGGCCAGCGCCAACAGGGCTCCAATCCAGCTCGGAGCGAGGAGGCCGGCTCCGGAGGAGATGCCGAGTCCACCGAGCCATGGCCCGAGCGCGTTGCCCAGGTTGAAGGCCGAGATATTGCTCGTGCTGGCCAGCGTCGGTGCATGGTCGGCCAGGTTCATCACGCGGGTCTGAAGGGCCGGGTTGATCACGAACGCTCCGACGCCGAAGAGAGCGAGGGTGACCACCATCGCGACCTGGTGACCAGCGGTGAGCGTGAACGCGGCCAGGATCGCTGCGAGGCCGATCAGGCCGAGGCACAATGTGGCCATCAGGGACCGGTCCGCGAGTCGGCCACCGATGAGACTGCCGATGAAGGTGCCGACGCCGAACAGGCCCAGTAGCGGGGCCACCCAGCCGGGGGCGAAGCCGGTGACGTCGGTGAGCAACGGCGCAATGTAGGTGTAGGCGGTGTACAGCCCTGCCTGGGACAGCATCGTGGTGGCCAGTGCCAGCCACACGCGGGTGTTGGCGAACGCGGACAGCTCCCGGCGCAGGTCCAGACCACCTGATTGGGCGGGCTGTTTCGGCACGAGGGTGGCCACGCCGATCAGATCGACGATGCCGAGGACCGCGACCGCGCCGAAAGCAGCCCGCCACCCGATCTGCTGGCCGAGGAAGGTGCCCAACGGCACCCCGGCGATCGTGGCGATCGTCAGGCCACCGAACATGATCGAGATCGCCCGCGCCCGCCGCTCAGGTTCCACCAGATCTGCGGCCAGGACTGCCCCGATGCCGAAGAACGCACCGTGCGCGACCGCGGTCACCACCCTGGCGGCCATCAGCACCTCGAACGAACCGGCGAGCGTGGCGACGACCTCGCCGGCGATGAAGATCACCAGCAACCCGATCAGTGCGGCCTTGCGGGGGATACGAGTGGTCGCGGCGGTGATCAAGGGGGCACCGATGACCACGCCGAGGGCGAACACCGAGATCAGCCAGCCCGCCTGGGAAACCGTCACGTCGAATTCAGCAGACAGCTCGGGCAGCAGCCCGGCGACCATGAACTCCGTGGTTCCCAGGCTGAACACGGTCAGCCCGAGAACGAAGACAGCCACAGGCATCAGGAACCCCTCCCTTCACCCAAGCCGTTCTGCGATCGATCGAGTGCGGTCAATCCGGCCGTGGCGACGCGGACGTCGTCGCTCCAGTGACCGCCGGAGACGCCGATCGCGCCGACCACCTCGTCGTCGATCACGATGGGCAGCCCGCCGCCCATGGACACCAGCCGGTCGATGCCCGTCGGTGCGCCAGCGGCCAGCACGGCATCGGAGGCCAGTGCCTTCGACCACTGCTCGGTCGACATCTGCGAGGCGGCGGCGGTGTAGGCCTTGTCCTGGGCCACCTGCACCGCATTGAGCTTCGCGCCGTCCTGGCGCACGATCACCTTCAGCACGCCCGCGTGGTCTACCACTGCAATCGCGAACCGCAGCTGCGCCTGCACCAGCGCAGCCTCATCGGCAGCAGCGATGATCAGTTGCGCCGACTCGGCGCTGATCGTCGATACGTTCTTCACATCAGTCATGCTTGTGGCTCCTCTCCGTGCGACGGGCGCTGCCCGCCCACGACTTTGTAGTTCCATGTGGAACAACTAGACTAGCCATATGATTCCACATGGAACAACCGCACGCGAAGAACAGCGAAGCCAAGCCGGCGAGGAGCTCAGTCCAAGCGAGCTGGCAGCCTGGCGGGGGATGCTGCGGTTGACGCACCGCCTCCGCCGGGACCTCGGCGAGCAACTCAGCACTCACCACGATCTGTCGATGGCCGACTACGACGTGCTCGTGGCCCTGGCCGCCGCGCCAGACCGATCGATGCGCATGAGCGAACTGGCCGACATCGTCCTGCAGCCACGCAGCAGTCTCAGCCGGATCGTTGGCTCCCTCGAGAGACGTCGACTGGTCCAGCGATCACGCGTCGAAAGTGACGCCCGCGGATCCTCGGCGGCGCTGACCGCTGAGGGCTACCGACTGTTCGCACAGGCGCATCGCACCCACATCGCAGGTGTTCGCCACCGATTTCTCGAACACCTCAGCACTGACCAACTCGAGGATCTCGCCACCGCCTGGAAATGTGTGGACCCCGACGTGGAGCATGGTTGAATTGACTCGATCCTGCTGGAGACGGCAAAGCAGCACATCGTCACCGCGATCGGCGGTAGTGGCCCCGATTTTGTTTCGGCCCGTATCGAGGCAGGCTCCATGGACAGGAAGGGACATTCAGCGGGACCCGCGATAAGTTCGCCGGTAAGCAGTGGGCGTTGTCGCGGCGTCGCGAGCCAGGTGCAGGCGCAGATTTGCAGAGGTGCCCAGCCCGCAGCGACTGGCGATTTGGTCGACAGGCAAATCGGTGGTTTCGAGCAGTCGGCGAGCTTCGAGTAGTCGTTGCGCAGTGAGCCACCGGAGCGGTGTTGTCCCGGTCTCGGACAGGAAGCGGCGAGCAAACGTGCGCGGTGCCCAGCCGGCATGGGCGGCCATCGCGGTGACAGAAATCGGATCGGCAAGGCGTGCCAGTGCCCAAGTGCAGGTTGCAGCCAATCCGGGTGCGGTGGTCGGAGTCGGGCGTTCGACATATTGGGCCTGCCCGCCCTCGCGGTATGGGGCGACCACCATTCGGCGAGCGACATCAGAAGCAGCATCAGCGCCATGGTCGAGTCGAACCAGGTGCAGGCAAAGGTCTAAACCGGCGGCAACGCCCGCACTGGTCATCACTTGGCCCTCGCAGACGTATAACACGTCCGCATCGACGTTGACTTTCGGGTGCCGTACGGCAAGCTCGCCGGAATCACGCCAGTGTGTGGTGGCGCGACGGCCGTCGAGCAGCCCGGCGGCAGCGAGTGCGAATGCCCCCGTGCATACCGAGATGAGACGCGCGCCGCGCTGGGCGGCAGCTTGCAATGCGTCTATCACAGGAGTGGTCGGCGGGTCGTGCGGTGCATAACCGGGAATCACTATGGTGTCGGCATCTTTGAGAGCGGCTATCCCGTGGTTGGCATGGATATCGTACCCGCTTGTTGTCGGGACTGGACCCTGTTCGAGAGCTGCCGTGACGAAAGTGTAGCGATTTCGCTCGTCGTGGTGACCAAAGACTTCCGATGGGATTGCCAGGTCGAAGGCGACAACGTCCGGAAGGCAGAAGGCGACGACAAGGTGCATGCCATCAGTATGGCAGGATACTTTTGAAATGATGCATTTCTGCCTATCGCCGGTGGGCTCTTGACGGGCCACACTGAATGACGTGCCTAGCCAATCAGGCGCACATGACCGCAAGCTTCTTCGGCTGCGGCTCCGAGCACGGGATAAGGCCCTCCAGAATGTGGTGTGGTCTCTGCCCCACGTCTGAACAGGAGATTTTTATGCAATTCATAGATGCAAGTTCTTTCAGCGCCGAGCGCCCGTGGGGTGCCCTCGATGTGGCCGAGATTGACAACGCATCGATCCGGCTGCACTGGACCGATGAGCCATACGTTTGGCATATCAACGACGGACCGGAAGTTTTCGTAGTGCTGGACGGCACGATTGACATGCACTACCGCTCTGAGGGCAACGAGAGGGTCGAACTACTCACTCCCGGCCGAATTTGCTACGCCGAATCCGGCGACGAGCACGTAGCCCATCCCGCTCCCGAAGCTCGCATTCTGGTGATTGAACGTAAGGGGAGCATCTGACCAGATCGTTGCCCCTGAGAATGTTCGTGCCGGCGGGCGTCGTCGATGGGAGAGGTAGCGCAATCGGGAAGTAGACGGTGCTTCTGGCTCAGGCAAACCGAACGGGGGGCAACCCCGCCATGAGGTCATCTAGCCCGGCCTTGATCCGTTCTGGACTCATACCTTGCCGCTCACGCTGGTGGGTGTAGTGGCTTGCAGAAAGTGGTTCGAGTAGGGCTTGAGCCAGGTAGGGCGCATCGGCGTCGGGCCGGGCCTGCCGGATCAGCGCAATGAGATGTTGACGATGAGCCGTGTAGGGGCCGCTTCGATATCGGCGATCGGGTGACATTGTGGCCTCGGCTGCCGCCATCAATGAGCCATAGGTCTCGAGGAGATCAACGTAAGCATGCAGGAACGCTCGAATGCGTTCGACTGCGGGCGCGCCGGGACCCAGCGGCGGTCGCCCGCTAGTCATCGCGTCCTGAAGGCGGTGTTCACGTTCGTCCATCATGGCCTCGACCAGTCCACCCTGGTCACCGAAGCGGCGGTAGACAGTGCCGACCCCGACGCTAGCGGCCGCGGCGACCTCGTTCATCGTCAAGGCCCCGACACCTTTGAGCGCGACGAGTTCCTCGGCGGCGGTGAGAATCCTGGTCCGGTTCCGCGCCGCGTCGGCTCGCTCGGCGCGCGAAGTCGGTGCGCCGGTTCGTTCGCCTGCGGAGGCACTCGTGCTCATTGCCGTCACCTTTGCTCTGTCCGTGATCGTCTTACGTGCTCATCGTACGGCAACCCATTGACATACGGATAGCTATCCGTATAGTAGCAATCGGATAGCAATCCGGATAAGGTTGTGGAGGTGCTCGATGGGTGACATTGGCTTGCTCATGATTCGACTCGTTGTCGGTCTGCTGCTGGCAGGCCATGGAACTCAGAAACTCTTTGGTTGGTTCGGCGGGGCCGGGCCGGCCGAGACGGGACGACAGTTCGCCGCCATGGGATACCGTTCTGGACGCGCTATGGCGGTGCTGGCGGGTTTGAGCGAACTCGGGGCCGGTTGTGCTCTTGCCGTGGGAGTGGCCACGCCATTGGCCACGGCGGCAGTGGTCGGAGTCATGGTCAATGCTGCTGTGGCTGCTCATGGCAAGAATGGGTTGTGGGCGGACAATGGCGGCTACGAGTATGCCTTGGTCATCGGCGTCGTCGCCGTCGGCATCGCCACTCACGGCCCCGGTGACTTCTCGGTCGACGCCCTGGTCGGCATGACCAAGACCGGGTGGGCCTGGGGGCTCGGAGTTGCCGTCCTCGGCGCGGCCTCGGCAACTATCGTTCTGCTATCACGCCAGTCAGAAGAGACCAACAGCGATCCGACCCGCTCGCACGACGAACCTCGGGCGGAGTGACTGGGATGGGCAAGCGACTCCAGCACCCGCACGGGCCCCGCTCTTCTCCCGGCTCTGCAGGCGTGTTCACCCTTGTGCTGCTGTGCGGCGCACAGTTCATGGTCGTGCTCGACACCTCCATCGTGAACGTGGCACTGCCTGCCATCGGAGCAGACCTGAACTTTCACTCCGATGCTCATCTTCAGTACGTGATCTCCCTCTATGCGCTCACGTTCGGCGGATTCCTCATCCTTGCCGGGCGGATGGCGGACATATTCGGCCGTAGCCGCTTGTTCCTTATCGGACTGCTGGTATTCACCGCCGCATCACTGGCGTGCGGTCTGGCGGGCACGAGCGGATTACTGCTGGGAGCAAGGGCGTTACAAGGTGTGGGAAGCGCCATTGTGTCTTCGGCGGCTCTGGCTCTATTGACAACGCAGTTCGCCGAAGGAAAAGCACGTAACACAGCGTTGGGAGTGTGGGGTGCCACAGGCGGGGCTGCGGGGGCATCCGGCATGGTCCTCGGCGGACTGCTGACCTCCGCGTTGGGCTGGGAGTGGGTGTTCTTCATCAACGTCCCAGTCGGCATCACCATCATGATCGCCACACCACGCATCATGCACGCGTGCACAACAGCCTCCCCAGACACACGCCTCGACCTGCTCGGCTCAACCTGCATCACCGCCGCGTTGGGCCTACTGATCTACACCGCAACCCAGATCGAACAGCTCGGCCTGGAGCCTACGACACTTGGGATGTCGCTGGGAGTCGTGGTCTTGATCATCGTCTTCATCGTCGTCGAGCAACGAACGACTCATCCAATACTTCCCTTTCGACTGTTCCGGGTGCCCGGACTCGCCGTGGCCAACATCGTGGTGCTCATTTTGAACTCGATCATTGCCTCGCACTTGTTCTTCACTACTTTGTACGTGCAGAACGTTCTCTCATACTCGCCGCTGCAGACAGGATTCGCGTTCGTGCCTAATAGTGTTCTCGTCGTCGTCGGCGCGAGTATGACCTCCCGACTGGTCCACCGAATCGGAGTCAATTACCTCCTCGCATTTGGTTCGGCTCTTATTGGGATCAGCGCACTCCTGCTGAGCCCGGTACCGTCCGCTGGCAGCTACCTGCTCAACGTCCTGCCCGGGTTCGCCCTGGCCGGCTTCGGTCTTGGCATCGGATTCACCGCTGCCATGATCGCCGCCACCACCGGGGTGCCGACCCGCGATCACGGCGCAGCCTCGGGGCTCATCAACTCCGCCCAACAAGTCGGATTCGCCCTCGGAATCGCTATCATCGTCGCCATCGCGTCCTCAATCGGACGCAACCTCCACCCAAGCGATGGAGGATTTCAAACCGCGATATATACATCCGGCTACCTCCTCGACGCGGCACTCGCACTCCTCGCCACAACCATAGCCCTCATCTTCATTCGCCACTCCAAGCGAGGAAAGTCTCACAGCACATCTGACCCAGCCGATCAAACATGAAACCAACAGGTTCAAACCACCGACAATGAAGGGTCGACCGGTGAACAGGAACTGCATGCAGACCCGAGCCTTCGACCTCAGTCCTGGTCGACGTGTTCACACTGTGAGTCGAAGTCGCCAGGAAATTCGGCAATTCGGCGATGAGTGACCGTCCTTAGACACGACGACTCGATCGGGTACGACCATCGGAGGCTCATTGTCCACTGAGACAGACCCGCACTAAGTGGCAATGACGAGCGAGCCAAACACCAGTGTGTGGACGAAGAAGGAGACGCACATCGTGCCGCTAAGGAGAACCCCACCCTACTGAGTGGTTGCCGACCTGCCCGTAGCAGCTGGCGGCGCTCCTTCACTGTTCGGTAACGTGAAGGCGTGCTTACCGAGGATCTGCGAGAACTTGCCCACGCGACGATGAACCACGCGCGACGGTGGAATGACGACGCCGACCACACCGTGGCCGGCGGATTGCTCACGGAATCCGGACAGGTCGTCCTCGGCCTCAACACGTACCACTTCCTCGGCGGCCCGTGTGGCGAGGTCGCCGCTCTGTCCAACCATGCCTCCACGGTCCCCGATGACCCGATCGTCGCGGTCGCAGCCGCGTATGGTCCGACCGGCGACATCATCGCCCCCTGCGGGAAGTGCCGACAGATCATCCTCGACCTCTCCCCTTCCATCCTCTTCGTGGTGCGAGAGGCTAACGGCCTGACAGCGCGGACTGCTGAGGAGCTCCTGCCCTTCGCCTACGAGTGGCGGGACGCGGAGCGTCCGCAGCGGATCTACATGTGGGAGGGATACGAATCCGCGATCCGAGCTGGCGAGAAGCGCCAGACCATCAGGATCGACGACCCCTTCCGCCCGGGGCAGGCAGACCTCGTGTTCGAGAAGGACGGCGGCGAGGTCGTCAGCATCGCCGCGACCGTCACCGACGTCCGATCTGTGACCCGCAGCGGGCTCACCGACGACGACGCCAAGTGGGATGGCTTCGACACGCTCACCGACCTCAACGCTGCTCTCGATCTGCACTACCCGGGACTGCAGGAATCGAGCACGATCGACATCGTGGCATTCACAGTATCGGAGCAGTGACCGCTCGCTGCCAGACGTCCGATACTGATTCCTTCTGCTCGATAGCAATGTGGGCCCTGGGTTCTCAGGAGAAGCGTGATTCCACACTTCGTACAGATCATACGTAGTCACATGAAATGACTGCAGAGTCGGTCAGATGATCTCCATTGCCGGCCCACAGTGGATTGCGCGGTAGATGTCGTTGCGGAGCTCGTTGGCTTCTTCCGAGGTCAACGTCCGGTCGATCGGTCGCAGCATGATTCGCAATAGCATGTTGCATTGGCCCGGCTGGGTACCGAGCCGGTCACGAGCCGACTCGGGTAGATCCGAATGGGGAGTCCGGCTGAGCACCTCGACAGACTCGATGACCTCAGCACCATCTGCCAGGGCAGTACGGATGACGTCACCCAACGTTTCCTCGTCCTCGTCATCCGGGACCACAACGGAGATGTCCCGTCGCGCATGCGGCAACGGTGAGACGTGCTGCCACGGATCCAGGTGCCGCATCTGCTCGGCGATGCGCGGCTCGGTGGCCCGCAGGTACCGGATGTCGGGAATGGATTTGCGCAGCATCAACGCCCGTTCGAGCCCCATTCCCAGGGCCAATCCTGACCACCGCAGTGGGTCGAGACCGGCACTGCGCAGAACACCGGGGTGGATGCGGCCGCATTCGGCCAGTTCGAGCCATTCGCCATCCAGTCGGACATCGATCTGGCGGCCACCGATAGTGTATGGATGCACCGCGTCGGTGACTGTCCACTCGGCCCCGGGAAGAACGGCTTCGACGAGGCTCTCAATCATGTCCAGCATGTCCTCATCGCTCGTGTCTGAAGTCTCGCGAATGCGCCACAGGTCGACCTGGTGCGGTTCGCCGACGTGACTGCGATCAACGACGTCGCGGCGATAGACCAGTCCGGGAACCACGAGGAGCTCGTCGACTCCGTCGCGAGCAGCATATGATTCCAGAGCGGCCGGGACCTCAGCGCTGGTGTGACTGCGCAGCATGGCCGTCGGACTGACATAACGGGTGTACCGACGATCACGGGTGACGTCGGCGGGGTCATACCCGAGGCGGTCGTAATTGTCCCTGACGGCGACCACGGGCGGGTTGCGCACGTAGCGGACGGTGCAGTTCCATCGGTCCCGTAGGGCCGAAACGACTGAGGTCAGGAGTTGCTGGATTGCGTGTTCGCCCTGGTCGGGGTCGGTGAGGTCGCGCAGAGCAAGCGCGCGCTGAATCTGGGTGGGCGTGAGGTGCGAGTTGGACATGGTGAGTCTCCGAAATCAGGTAGGCCGTGAAGGATGTACTGATTCCCCCGACCGTGCCTGCGGAGACCCGGCGACTATCGGCGCGCGTGAAGGACCCCGCGGCCGTCTCCCGGCCGGGGGTCAATAAATCGCTGCTGCCAACTCACATTCACAAGAGTATCAGCAGCAACGTCACGAGCGAGCGTGCTTAGCAGATCGCGGCGTCGATGAGAATCGAGCCCGTGTTGCTTCTTCTAGAGTCGCGACTGAACAGTAAAACGCGGTCCGCGAGGTCTCCGAAGCGGTTTAGCCCTCACGTCGCATTGTCGCCAATCAGTCTGACGCGGTCGGAAAGCGGCCCGGTGGCGTTTACAGGAAATGGTCAGGTTCAGCCCACGGGAACGTTCAGGGGGAACCGGCCTACGGTCGTCGTATGCCGATGTTGAGAATTGAAATTGCAGCTACTGATCAGATCGAAGCCAAGCGCATTCAGTCCGTCTACCAACGCGGAGAACGAATTATCAAGCTTGATGACGAGGCCACTGACGAAGCGTGGAAGGCCGGGTATACACCTGTAGGTCGTCCTGTTTTCGTCGGTCTCACGAATGGTGAACCACTGATGTATCGATTCGACGTCCCCGTTGAAACGTCGGTTCGATAGCCCACGCTATTGCGGGACAGGACGTTCGTGACGTCGCCATTCGGGGCGCTTGGCTTCGTCGCGGGGCGGCGCTTTCGCCTCGGTTGTTTGGGTCAGCGTTCGGGCAATCTGCCTCTTTTTCTGCGCTCATGGATACATTCTGGTAACGAATTACAGGTGATTCCTAGAATTCGTGATAACTCGTTTCTGATTCAACAACGTCAGTGATACTTTCAAAATACTAAATAGGAGCGGGCCACCCGAAGCAACCGAGTGACCCGCACGACAACGCTGAATAGGAGCGCCGTCATGAAGAAGATTACCGCATGGGCGAAGTCCCACAAGATCGCCGCAGTTTTCATTGGTGCAGGAACATTCGTTTTTGCAGTGTTCGCGGCACTGTTGGTTTCTGGGTTGATCCTCATGGCAAACGGGTACAAAGCTGAACCTGTTGCTGAGGTCACACAGGAGGCGGCTAAGAAGGTCGACGAGTCGAGAGCCGAGGAGCCGGTAGAGAAGCCAAAGGAAACGAAGGCACCGGAACCGAAGAAGGCCGAGTCTCCGAAGGTGGAGAAGCCCAAGCCCTCATCCAAAGCTGAGACGGTGAAGCCGAAGAAGGCGGACCCCGTTGACCCACTCACGAAGCGTCTTGTCGCCGCTCAGAAAGATCTCGACGTCTGGTTTGAAGAATGCGACTGGGACAACGATTTCATCGACAGAGGCATAGCTCAGTATGCAACTGGGGTCTGCGAGTCCAAAAGTATTGGTGTGATGGTCTCGGGCAGCGACGTGCAGGCGGAAATTTTCATGGAGGGTGTGGCAGAAGAGGCACCTCTGGGTAAGTACTTCATTGATGACGGTATGGCGGTGTGGTCCCTTGACGATGGCGCACTCAACCAGGCGTGGGATGCACTCGGTGCACCAGGCTTCCCCAAGGACATGTCGGACCTCGTTAAGTAACACACGCCAATTAGGAGAGTCACCGTGTCCAAGCTCAAGTCATGGTTCAAGTCGGAGTTGCCGTCTCAGAAATACAACGGATCATTCGGTGGTTCGTTCCTCGACGGATTCCGCATTCAGTACCGCACGAAGACAGGTTTCGAGAAGCTGCCCACAGCTGGACTTACGGCGACTGTGCAGGACGGCGCGAACGTCGGAACCTATGTGAGCGCAAAACGTGTTGTTGCCGGAGGCGTGCTGTTCGGGCCGCTCGGTGCTGGCGTAGGTGCGCTGATTCGTAAGAACCAAAATGAGATTCACGTGGTGTTGGAGCGTGACGACCAGATCATTGGAACGATCAGTGGTAGCGCGAAGCACACTGCAAAGGCTCGGACGTTTGCCGAGAAAGTGAATGCGTCGTCTTCCGATCCTGGCAATACTGGTGAGGTGGAGTCGTGAACTACGGATACGCTCAGCGCCCGCCTGGAGCACTGTGCTCCACTAGCCTCGGGGTTTCATGATTAGGAGCGTCCAGGACCCGGACAGAGAGAAGAAAAGTGCTCCTGACCAGGGATAATGATGTTTGCGACGACATCAATATTCTCTGGAAAAGGAGCACTCTCAGAGTGAAGCCTACCCGCACCTATCCCCGCCTGCACATCGATAACGCACCCAGCAACGCCCTCGGCCACGCCGGTGGCCTCCTGCTCACCGAAACCGTGCACACCAGCGGCCTCGACCACCATCTGAAAACGGCGCTGGCACCGTGGAAGAAGCCCTTCGCCGTTCATGATCCAGCCAAGGTCCTTCTCGATCTCGCGATCACTCTCGGACTCGGTGGTGACGCCCTGTCCGATACCACAGCGGTCCGCGACGAACCTGATCTGTACGGGCCGGTGGCATCGAATCCGACGATCACCAGGATCGTCCAAACCCTGGCCAGCGACGTCGACCAGGCGCTAGCAGGCATCAACCAAGCGCGGGCGACAGCCCGGACCCGCGTGTGGGAACTGGCCGGTCCACACGCCCCGAACCACAACGCCGATGCCCAGGATCCATTGATCATCGACATCGATGCCAGTCTCGTCACCTCACACAGCGAGAAAGAAAACGCGAAACCCACCTACAAGAAAGGGTTCGGATTTCATCCCCTGCTCGCCTTCATCGACCACGGCGACTGTGGCACTGGTGAACCCGTGGCCGAGTTGCTGCGTCCTGGCAACGCGGGATCGAACACCGCTGCTGATCACATCAGCCTGGTCAAACTCATTCTCGACCAGTTGCCCGGGGCCAACCCTCGCCCGGGCAAGAGTGTCCTCATCCGCACCGACACCGCTGGGGGCACCCACGACTTCGTTGAGTTCCTCACGAAGCGGCGTCTGTCGTACTCGGTGGGGTGGATGCTGCCAGAACACACTCCAGAACTGTATCGCCAACTGACGGAACTCGGTGCTTGGGAGCCAGCCTATGACACCAATGGGGACCCCCGCGACGGTGCTGATGTGGCCGAGCTGACAGGGGTGCTCGACCTGACCGGCTGGCCGGAAGGAATGCGAGTCATTGTCCGCCGTGAGCGTCCTCATCCGGGCGCGCAGTTGCGCTTTGATGATGTCGACGGGTATCGGGTCACCGCGTTCGTCACGAACACGACAGGCGCTCAGCTGGCGGATCTGGAAGTCCGTCACCGATCCCGGGCTCGGTGTGAGGATCGGATCCGCATCGCCAAGGGCTCCGGGTTACGTAACTTCCCGCTGAAGGGATTCGATCAGAACCAGATCTGGTTGGCTGTCATCGCTTTGGCTGGAGAGATCGAGGCGTGGAAGTCGTTGTTGGCGTTTCCGGACCACGAGATCCGCCGGTGGGAACCAAAGAAGTTGCGTATGCACGTCTACGCAGTCCCGGCGACGATCGCGAGGACAGCCAGGCGGACCGTGGTGCATATGAAAGAAACTGCCCGCTGGGCCGGGGCCATCGTTGCTGGCCTCGACCTGTTGCGGAGTCTGCCGGGGCCAGCCCCAGGATAGAGCTTGGGTGTCCGTGTTCGTTCGAGTTGAGGAAAGGGCTGGGGTTGGATCCCCGCCACGCCGTGGCGACACACGGCGATCGTGTCATGCTCGAATGGCAGAATCAGTGTCAGCACGCGGCAACGGAGCCGGAATCATGAACGACAGCCAGTCGTGAAAAATCGAGGCTAGGGGAGAACATGTGAAAAGCGTAAAGCTTTGCGCGGTCATGGTGGCCGCTGCGTTGACATTGGCAGGTTGCGGACAAGCACCGGGGAGCAACGAAGCTCAGTCGACGGAGGAAGAAGCGGTTGAGCCGATTGCGGATTACAGCGGGCCTCCAGTGCAATCACAGAACAACTGGCCGTGCTTCACCGTGGCGGAGGTCGGTTCTCAGTTGTCCATGGGATGGGAGCTAGTTGTAGCCGCTCGGGATGCTCCTGACCAGAAGAGCTACATCGACGATCTCTCGGATGATGGAGAAGATCTCATTGGTGACATTGAAGACGATCTCTCCTGTAGCGGAGCAACACAGCTAGCTGACTTCAATCTCGGAGTGGCGACTCTCAATATCGATGTGGCTCTGGATGAGGACACTGATGAACAGTATGAGGAGATCGCAGAGTACGGGAATGAGCTTCTTGATATCTCCGACGAAGAAGGTTACGAGTGGGACTATGAGTTCGTGACTGATGTATCGGAAATTGGTCTGTAATGGGTTGGTCTCGCAAGAAGAAGCACTCCCGGAGAATGAAGCTACATAAAAAGGATGACGTAGTAAATGTATTCGATAGGGCGTCTTATCCGACTCCCTCTAGTCACTACCCCCAAGAACGTTTCCAATGACCAGTTTGCCTCCGACTCAGGACATGCAATTCCCCCCGAAGCAGCACCGCCGCTCGAAGCGGAATTATTGGCTGATTCCCCTCACATTTGTTGTCGGTATCGGTCTCGGCATTGGCGGTACGTCCCTCGTTTACTACACGACAGACTCAATGGATGAGTCGGCTTCGCCGCAGTCTGCTTTCGACTCACCGGATGCGTTGGGCGAGGAAGCAGACACCGAGGACTCGCCCGAGGTGGAGCCTGACTACAGTCCTGTGGCTAGCGATTTCGAAGTTGAGCTGATCGTGAAAGAGCAGGAGTGCTTCGGCTCAGCGGGGTGCAACGTCAACTTGCGCGTTGAACCGAGCTACGTTGGTACGGAAGTCCCCAGCGGTCAGTGGGAAATTACGTATGAGGTGACTGGCATCGAAGATGAGCCTCAGATCCAGACTTTCACGTTGGACGGATCAGAGTTTTCGTATCAGCCCGAAATTGACGTCCAGACTGTGAGTCGGTCATCTGAACCTACGGCTGAAGTTACCGACGTCTACGAAGGGTACTGAGGCTCCCGTTCGCGAGTTCTGACCCATGAATCTCTCGAAAGACTCGTTGGAACGTCTTTCCAGTCCTCAGCTACCAACAGAGCCCGGGAGGGGTTATTCGGGTGCCGATAAGAGTGCGCGTACGATCCTCTCAGTCTGAGCCGAGGGACCGGATCCACCGGGCTCTTCCTTGTGGTCCGCATGCGACGTCGAGGGGGCTGCGGAATCGGTTGAACATGTAAGAGCTCCTCATTTTTCAGATGACGGTGATGCCCCCATTCTTCCATGCTGGTTTGCCGGTGTTGATTTCCTCGATGCTCCGGCTCACGCGACGGTCGACGTTGTCCATGCCCTGATAAAAGCCCTTACCAGAAATCCCCAGGCGATACCCATGGCACTCCGTGTCTGGGGTGAGCGACACTGTATTCATGGGGTGTGGTCAGCGAATCTAGCAACATAGGCAGAGTCAGACTTGCAGCGGTCGCGAGTTGTCACTTGTCGATCTTCGTCCGTCGTTTCGGGCTACAGCACAAACGAACCTCATCGCTATCAACGCGCCACCAGCGCCAATGCTTCTGACTGACAAGCACCAACATGGCTCACCAGCACAGTCGATCCTTCTCGAGCAGTCTTAGTCCAGGACGAGATGAAGAGCCGGAGTGAACTGCCGTAGCGGTTGTACGTGCCAGGCCCCCACCACCGAGACAGTACTCCCGGACCCGAGCGCCAGCGTGGAACCGCTGGTCAGTTCTCATTAAGTCCTACTTAGGTGGTGTCCGCGAGACGGTTCGAAACAGCTGATATGTCAGGACCGTATGAAACTCTTGAGAAATCAGAATTAGACAGTTCGTGTGTTGATCGCAACACTCGGACGTAACCAGCTTGGGAGGACACGCATGGACAAGGGTGCCAATTCATCGCAGGATTGGTTGCCGCCTGGGGCGCTCGACCATCTGAAGGTGCGTTCGGACGGGCTGTGCTGGTGGTGCCGTGAACGTCCTGCCACCACCGGCGAGCACAAGTACAAGCAGACCGATCTGACCAGACTGATGCGTGATGACTATCTGGTCTGGGTCGGCGACGAGGGAATGCGAGAGATCCGTGGTAAACGTGGGATCAAGCGTGACCGCTATGGTGTCGTGAAGTTCCCAAAGTCCTTGTGCGGCACCTGCAACAATGATCGCTCCCAGCCGTTCGATCGGGCATACTCGAAATTCTCGGACTATCTGGACGAGACCTGGGTGCGAATCATGCCGGGCGTCCCCTTCGAGGAGATATACGGAGACACCTGGACGAAGGACACTCTCGACCTCGCTAGGTACTACACCAAGCACTTCGGATGCCGCATGGTCCGGTCCGGATTGCGGGTGCCCGAATCACTTCGGGCATTCATGGACGGGGCCACCGATATGCCCGATGCCCACATGGCGCTCGTGACGACAGACTCCGTCCACCGCGTCGCTAGTAAAGGGTTGACTATGAGCGGCGACTGCGTTTGGACCGATCCCGAGCGAACCGAGTTCAGAGGCTGGGTGATGGCAGCCTACGTCGGTTCAGTCGGTGTCCGATACCAGTGGTGGGCGGAAGGACAGAAGCCGGACGGGTGGGACTCACAGTTCTTCCACTACCCGTCGCCCGAGATCAACTGTTTCAAGGACGAACAAGCACTGATGGAAGGCAGGACCAGGCAACCTGGTTGGTTTGCCAGGATGTCGCAGTGGCTCAATCGGCGCTCCGACCACGACGCCGCTGAGATGAAGTGATACTGCCGGAATTGCAGGCCCAATCTTGGCCAGCGAACGGTAGAGATTCTCCGCCTTCGCTATGAGCAGCGGCCAGAACGCCCGGCTGCAGCGGCGCTTGACCTCCTCGACGGACTCCTCGAACTCCTTGATTGCCTGAGCTAGCGACCTCGCTCAGCCCGGCGGGCGGATCAGCAGACTTTCTGCTGCTGGGGCATCGGACCTCACCCGCTGAGTCATTCTGTCTGTCCTTCTCCGTCGGGCCTCTCTGTCATGATCCGGGCCGCGACTTCTTGCTGCGCCGGACTGAGCTGCTTCGCGTCATAGCCGTCCATGGCCACTGCCCACCAGACGGTGGCGGTCATCGGGCAGGTACCGCAGGTGCGCTGGCTGATGACGCCCCACTGGCCCATGCGAGGCGGAAAGTCCCAACCCTTCCCGAACGCCTCTTCGGAGGTGAGCTGCTCAGTTTTCCCACACACTTCGCACCAGTGCTCGAAGGGTTCCGTTGACTCACTCATCACGTCGATCTCATTCCGCAGTTCTGCTTGTGTTGTTCTTGATCCCCGTCAGCAGCGCGACGAGCATGGGCTCGAATTCCCAGATCGCATCCGAGCAGTCGCCGTCCGGGAGGTCGCGTGCGTGTCGGTGGTCGTCCTCGCTCAACGGGGAGGTGCCGCGGGCCATGACCACGGCCAGCTCGAGACCACCGACGAATGCGCGGACGACATCGGCACCCGGCCTCGCCCATGTACATCCCTGGCTGCCTGACGATCGTCCTGGCCAGGTCTGCCGGATCGGCAGTGAAGGCAGCGCTCACCTCGTGTTCGTCGGTCATTTTCAGTTCCAATCGCAGGTAGGCTTGTTTGATCAACGGCGAAGTTCCCAGGGCTAAGATCCGAGCGTGCTGGGTTGGACAGTTGATTCTATTTGATCCCATATGGGTCGCCAGGTCGTTGCCGATAGTCGCGGACGAATCCGGCCACGGCCGTGTATGAGCGATTCAGGAGCTCAGCGCGCTTTGCGATCGACAGATCGGTGCGCGTATATGCAATCGCGGCATCTTCACGAGTCCACCGCTTCCACTGATTCTGCGCCAGCGATTGCCCGTATTTTCCGGCTGCTGGCCGCACTCCCCATTCCCGGAGCCATTTGCCCATCGTCGACTCATTGACGACCAGCGAAACTGCGATGTCAGCGATGCCCTCACCAGCTGCTCGACGCTGCGTCGCTTCGAACCGTACCCGTTCCTTCGTCTCCCGCGTCGTGTATCGCCGCGTCTCGTTGGCCGAGGCCACGCTTGTACCTTGCATAGCACCTCATACACACACCACGTGCTACTGCGGCCCGGTCGCACCACACGACTGCGCAGACACTCATGCTGGACTCATCGTCGAGAACATGTACTCAGAATCGTTGAAGCACTGAACCCCGGTCACTGGGGCTATAATATTGACAGAAGCGAGGGCAGGACTCCTCGCACAGAAATTGAGCCAACCCCCGTCGTTTAACGACGGGGGCGCTTTATTTTCAGGCCGGAGCTGTCGACACAGCTCACGTTCGATGGCGCGATCATTGCCGCGCACAAAGGCATGCGCTACTCAACACTCGGCGTATGGCTACGTCCCGGCAATGTGTGGTGGGAGGGGAAGTAGACTCAATGGTAGTTTTATCTTGTCGGCGAAGGAGCGGAGTTGGACTGGACATGGCTCGGCCCAGTGCTTTCACTTATTGGTGCACTGTCAGGTGGGTTATTGGCGGCGTGGTTTACGTCGCGAAGAGAAGAACGACGGTTGGTTCGAGAACAGGTCCGTGTGGCTCGCACTGCCCTCGAACGTTGCGCAGCTTCGCAGTTGGGCCCTGACGTCATTGCTTATCCAGGGGCTGATCCTGAGTTGATGGCCGAGATACAGCGAAACAGGTGGCAGATCTTCTTTGACCTGTACTTTGATTCAAACTTTGAAGCGAAGGCGGCGCTCGGTGCCATCAGGCATTTGGATGCTGAGATGTCGAGAGCGCTAGACAAAAGTACCTCATGGCGCTTAGAACCTGCGGAGATTGCGATACTTCGATCTGCTTTAATCCGAATCGAGCAACAACAC
Organism: Brevibacterium picturae; assembly: GCF_900105045.1. GTDB lineage: Bacteria > Actinomycetota > Actinomycetes > Actinomycetales > Brevibacteriaceae > Brevibacterium > Brevibacterium picturae. The sequence goes on from NZ_LT629739.1 coordinate 1,144,443, forward strand.
TCCTGAGGTATGAGTTGCCGTCAGAAGTGCGCACAGTCACTCACGACCATCACTATCCGAGGGCACACTCAGGTTGCACAAACACGTCCAGAGCTGAATCGATGGATATCTAACAGATGCCCACGTCGTGAGCGAGCCCAGCAACCTCGGCTCGGAGGAGCTTTCCCGAGCGATCATCACCAGGCCGGGAAATTACACCGGCGTGAGACCCAGTGCCGATGTAGCCCACGCCTTCGTCAACGACCTCGACCTGATGTTGTATCAGCAGTTAACGACTGTGTCACTGGAAGCTCCTATCTTGTGCCTGAAACGCTGTGACGCCCAACTTTGAAGGTGCGGGGCGTCGGGTGGCTGAAGTAGTGAAAAAGTTGGAAACTCGAGGATCGTCGCAATTGCAATAGACAACTTTTCCTTTGAAATGCTTCCGGTAGTGCCTGAGCTCCTTTTCGACATCCGTCAGCGTCGTGTAGAACTCGTCTTCTTTGGCCTTCTTTGCTGTCCGCAAATGGCTGTAAGTTGACTTCGCTGTCTGTGACGTCATTTTCTCCCCCTGCTGGCCCGTCTGCGCCGCCGAACATACGGGGCTTCCTCCTGGACCATCCTATAGCCGCAAGTAACGACTGCCTGGTAAACGAGGATGTCTTCTGCACAGTTGCTCCATACTCCGTAGCTTGAGGCGAACGCGACCGAGCCACTTAGCGTCGTGTGCCGCAGTGGCAATCGGTCTGTTGACTGCGTTATAACCCCGCATCTATTCCGCAGATTCAACGACAGCTCGTAGTAGACGGTGACAGCCGATTACACCTCTGACCAGGCAGGACCGAAGTCCATGGCAATCCGCAGAAACCCCCGATAGAGCGGAACTCTTACTCGAAAGGTCACCGGATCGACGCCGGTCGGAGCCACAAGTTAGAAGAACCCCTGAATTTCTACGGAAGTTCAGGGGTTCTTCTGCGCCGAGGGAGCAGTTTCCTCCATCATGTACTAACGTACTGTTCGGTAACTCACATTCACCGAGATGCCCGTTGAGACCACATGATGCAAAGGAGCAACCACATGAAACGTGGAACACAGATCGCCGGTGCGCGGGTTCTGATCACCGGTGCCGGCAGCGGAATCGGACGCCTGATGGCCCTCGACGCCGCAGCACGTGGAGCCGCGGAAATCCTCATCTGGGATCTCTCAGCAGAGAGCGGACAGCGTGTTGTTGATGAGATCGTGGCGACCGGATCGCACGCCCGCTCGTTCACGGTCAATGTGGGCGACTCCGACCAGGTCGCAGCCATCGCAGAAGACACCGGGCCAGTCGACGTCCTCATCAACTGCGCCGGAATCGTCACCGGCACGAAGCTGATGGAAGCCGATGAAGCCGCAATCCGCCGCGTCTACGATGTCAACACCCTCGCCCTGTACTGGGTGACGCGTGCCTTCCTGCCTGGAATGCTCGAGCGCGACCGGGGCACAGTGGTCACCATCTCAAGCGCGGCAGGAATGGTCGGCGTAGCCAGGCAGACGGACTACTCGGCGAGCAAGTACGCTGCGGTGGGCTTCACCGAGTCTCTTCGCGCCGAACTGCGCGCCGATGGCAGCAACGTCGAAACCCTCGTCGTCTGCCCCTTCTACATCAACACCGGCATGTTCGAAGGCGTCAAAACCAAGTTCCCTCTTCTTCTGCCCATCCTCGAGGAGACCAACGTCGCCGATAACGTCCTGGACTCCGTCGAATCAGGGCGTGAGCAGCTTGTCATGCCTTCGCTGGTCCGCATCCTGCCAGGGGCACGGCTGCTGCCGACACGCGTGTTCGACAAGGTGATGGACTTCCTCGGCGTCAATAAGACCATGGATCATTTCACCGGCCGACGGCCCGCGGTCGCAGAAAAGAACACTGCATCACCTGCCGCCGAGCTCAATGATGCCGACCCTGCCTCGGCACCCGCACGGCGCTGACAAGCGACACGGCCCGATCCTCTCGTTGCCCCCGCTCCTTCCAGGTGCACAATGAGAAGAGGAACGACGGCACGAAACTCGCCGTCACACCGAGGCTGCTGAGAAGGAGGACGTCATGGCCGTCACCGACCTGGTCCTCGAGGGCGGAGGAGCCAAACTTCCCGGCCTCGTCGGTGCGGTCAATGCGCTGAGCTCGGCCGACTATTCCATCCACCGCATCGCCGGAACCTCGGCCGGTGCCATCGTGGGTGCACTGACCACGGCGGGCATTCCGCCCGAGAACCTCATCGAGACGATCCTCGGCAAGGACTTCACCGATTTCGAAGACCTCAACCCGGTCTTCGACCTCGTGCCGTGGCTCGGGAAGATCCAGGGACTGCTGTTCCACAAGGGCATGTATCTCGGGACCGCCCTCCACGACTTCCTTGCCGACGCCCTCGCCGCACAGGGCATCCGCACATGGGGAGACCTCCGCCTGCACGACCCCCACAGCGCGCTGCCCCCGGAGCGGCAGTACCGGCTCGTCGTCATCGTCTCCGACGTCTCCCGCGGCCGCATGCTGCGCCTGCCCTGGGACTACCAAGAGGCCCTCGGCGTCGATCCGGATTCGCAGTCGGTCGCCGAGGCGGTCTGCGCCTCCGCCGCGACGCCGTTCTTCTTCCGACCCCGCTCACTGCCAGCCGATTCGGGTGTCGCCGGCGGCGCTTCGGTGCTCGGCGCGGACGGCGGACTGCTGTCGAACTTCCCCGTCGACATCTTCGACCGCAAGGATGCGCGGCCAGCACGCTGGCCGACGCTGGGCGTGATGCTCTCGGCCAGGACGACGGCAGAAACCCAGTGGCGACCCAACGCGAACACCTACCAATATGCCGTCTCGCTCCTGTCGACGATGATCAACGCCCACGACCGGCGCCATATCGACGAGCCCTCAGTCACCGATCGCACGATCTTCGTCGACACCGCCGATCACAGCAGCACCGACTTCGCTCTGACGCGGGCCGACAAGCTCGACCTCATCGACTCGGGCGACACCGCCGCCAGGGAGTTCCTGAACACATGGGACTGGCAGACGTGGAAGGAACGCTACGACCGACGGTGACCGCAGCGACGTCCACGACACCGACGAGAGCCAGAACACCTGTGCACAGGCCTCAGCTCGTGCAACAATGTGGGCATCGACAGGCACACACATCGACCACCACCGAAGGAGCGAGCATGAGCGACAATCCCAACGATCCGAGACAGTGGCAGGACGAACCTGCGATGGGTGAACCTGAGATGGATGACCCCACCCTCGAAGCCCTCGACGACCCGACATTCGACGAGCCCACAGCCGACGAGCTGGACGATCCTGAACTCAGTGCCGCTGAGGCCGAAGCCGATGACGTCGACATGGAACTCGACGCCGACGCCGAACCCGATGCGGCATCCGCACCATCGGTCGAGCCCGGAGCAGACGGCCCCGAGGGCACCGGCATCGAAGGCGCCGACGACGCTCTCCTCGAGGATGCCGATGAGGACGAGCTCGATTCCCCGGACAGTCCCGATGAGTTCTCCACGGATTCCGCGACAGCCGCCGAATTGGGCAACCGGCCCGGCGATGAGATGGTCACCGAAGACGAGGACGAGGATGAAGTCGCCGAACTGGCCGGCGATGACCTCGATGTCGACGCTCTCGCCGATGACGGGGCCGAGGAGGTCGCCGTCATCGACGGCATGCCCGAGGTCATCGACGACAACTACGACGAAGACTGAGCAGTGGATCGTTCGGAGAACGCCAGGTAGGACAGCACGTTCGCTGTCTGAGCCGGGCGGTCTCCGGCCAGCCCTTCCAACGACTGCACCGCTGCTGAGATCGCCGTTCGATACAGCAGGGAACCCGTGCTGATCCGGGCCACACCTGACTCGGCCAGCTGGTTGCGTGAGAACCGTGGGCTGGCCAGCACGTTGACCGGCACCGGGCAGGCCTCGACGATCCGTGTGATGACATCCAGGTCGAGATCCCCGGGGACGAAGATCCCATCGGCCCCGGAATCGACATAGCAGCGCATCCGCTCAAGGGTGTCGCCGAGGTTGTCCTGACCGGTCCAGTACGTGTCGATCCGGGCATTGACGAACAGCCCCGGAAACGCCTCCTTGATCGCGTTGACCTTGCAGGCGAGCGCCTCCGGTGCGACGAGGCGACCGCGGGCGGAATCCTCGATGTTGATTCCGGTGACTGCGAGTGCATCGTCCTGCCGTCTCGTTGCATCGGTCTCGACAGCGAAGCTCCCCCGCAGATTGTCGACGACGGCACCCGGGTCGTCACTGTACCCATCCTCGAAGTCGCAGGTGAGCAGCGCTTTGGGCAGTACCTGTGAGATGTTTCCGATCAGATCGGCCATTGCGGTCAGCGTTTCGCGGTCCTCATCGGCGGCGCCGATGCCGGCGGCCACACCAAGACTGGTCGTGCCGATGGCCGGGCGGCCCGCCTCGGCGAACAGACAGGCACTCGCGACGTCCCAGGCGCAGGGCAGGACGAACGGCTCCCCCGGCCGGTGCAGTTGGTGGAAGGGCAGTTGGCGGAAGGCATTCATAGCTGTGTCACCTCTGTGGCAAGAATCCAGTCGAGGCGGTCCCGACCGGTTGGTGTGAGTGTGAGTGCTCGACTGTTCCGGCGCCGGACGATCCACGTGCGTTCGAGGAATTCTCGGCACAGTTCGTCACCGAGCCACCCACCGAGGTGGGTCCGCCGTTCCGTCCAATCGAGACAGCTGCGTGTGACCGGGCGAGACGACGGCGGTGCGGTCGGTACGTCGATTCCCCACGCCTCGGCGATGGACTCACGGCCAGCAGCAGTCATGGTCACCGTCTCGTCGATCCACTCTCTCGCGGTCAGGGCTGCGAAGATCTGGACCCCGAGCCTGCCCGCGATGTGCCTGTAGCAGGTGCGTGCCTCGAGGAGGTGCCGATCACGGGTCTTCGCGGCCAACGACGGCGCCGATTCGATCCGCCCGTCTGCCAGGGCACCCGTGTGCTCGAGCCAATCGGCGATGTCGGCCGAGGCGAGCTGGACGTAGCGGTGCCTGCCCTGGCGACGTTCGGCCAACACCCCTCGGTCGATAAGCATGCTCACGTGTTACGAGGTCGACGACATCGGGATGGCCAGGGCGCGGGAGAGCTCGGTCATGGTCCAGGCCCTGCCATCGAGGAGGCTGGTGCAGATCATCACTCGCGTGGGATCGGCGATCGCCGAGGCGAGTGCGGCGATGTTCGGCGCCGATTCCGGGTAGCTCCTGCTCATGCCTCCATGCTAAGACTGCCACGGTTCGGGGTGAGCCGAAGCGTCCTCGAGGTCAGGAGACTGCCAGTGTTCGTTTGACCCCGACGATCGTTGACAGCGCCAGGCCGAGGAATCCTCCGATGAAGACCGGTGCCCCGTACCCGCCCAGGTCAGGCCGTATTGCCGCCTGGCTCGCGCGGTGGCATATGGTGGACAGCGATCACCTGGACGGCGGATACTAAGGAGCAGTCATGACAGATATGACAGTCGATGACTCGGCGGCCGACCGCCTCGAATCCGCGCTGACGGGACGAATCGACCGGTCTGCAATGGACACGATCGCCGATCTGGTGCAGCAGGTTCCTCTGCCCGAGCTGACTCGCCTCGTCCACACGAGCACACCGCTGCAGTCGGCGGTGCTCTTCCGCATCCTGGACAAGGACGACGCCCTCGCTGTCTTCGAGAACCTTCCCCCGGGCTACCAGGCGGAGCTGATCCAGAGCCTGCGCGAACCGGAGATCGCCCACATCGTCGAGGGCCTCGACCCCGACGACCGCGCCGAACTCTTCGGCGAGCTGCCGGCCAATGTCGTCCGTCGGCTGATGAGTGGCCTCGACGCCGAGGAACGGGAGATGACCACCGCCGTCCTCGGATACCCGAAGTCTGCCATCGGTCGGTACATGTCCCCGGAGGTGCTCAGCCTCCATGAGGACTGGACCGCCGCCGAGGCGATGGAGGTCGTCCGCGCCCGCATCGACGGCCCCGAGACCGTCTACCTTCTGCCCGTCGTCGGTTCCGGTCGTGTCCTTCTCGGCGTGGTGTCCCTGCGCAACCTCATCGCTGTTGAAGACTCGGCCCTGGTCGGGGACATGGTGCGGGAGTCGATCAGCACGCAGGCGCTGACCGATCGAGAGGTCGCTTCCCGCGAATTCCTCTCCCACCGCCTCATCGCGATGCCGGTCGTCGATAAGGAGGATCGTCTCGTCGGGATTCTGACCATGGATGATGTCCTCGATATCGTCGATGAGGAGGACGCTGAGGACATTGCCCGGTCCAGCGGTTCCGAGCCTCTGGACCGTTCCTACCTCTCCAGCACGATCCTGCGCCTGGTCAAGAGCCGCATCGTGTGGCTGCTCGTCCTCGCGGTCTCCGCGATCCTCACCGTCCAAGTTCTCGAGGTCTACGAGGATCGGCTCGACCAGGTCGTCATCCTCGCCCTCTTCATCCCACTGCTTACAGGCACCGGCGGCAACACCGGCAATCAGGCTGCGACGACAGTGACCCGTGCCTTGGCCGTGGGTGAGGTGAGGATCCGCGACCTCGGGAAGGTCATCTGGCGCGAGCTGCGGGTCGGGGCACTTCTGGGAGCTGTGCTCGGCAGTCTGGGGTTCCTCGTCGCCGGTCTGGTCTACGGGTGGGCGATCGGCCTGGTCATCGGCCTCACCCTGCTGTCGGTGTGCATCATGGCCGCCACCGTGGGCGGACTGATGCCGATCATCGCGAAGCGAGTCGGTGCCGACCCCGCGGTGTTCTCCAACCCGTTCATCTCCACCTTCTGCGACGCCACCGGCCTCATCCTCTACTTCTCGATCGCCACGGCGGTGCTGGGGCTGAGCTGAGCGTCGGGTTCACGCCGACCAGGCCGCCCACAGCTGGGAATATCGGCCACCGGCGGCAACCAGGCCCTCGTGCGCGCCCTCTTCGACGATCCTCCCGTGATCCATGACAAGGACCCGGTCCGCGGTCTCGGCCTGGCTGAGACGGTGCGCGACGACGAGGGCTCCACGTCCGGCCAGCGCGGCCTTGGCCGATAGTTCGAGCGTGTGGGCCCCGGCCGATCCTGCCTCAGCCGTCGCCTCGTCGAGAATGGCGAAATCCGGGTCGGCGAGCACCAGGCGGGCCAGTGCGATCGACTGCTCCTGGACGGCGGTGAGCCTGGCCCCGCCGTCGCCGACTCCGGTGGCCAATCCCCGGGAGAGTTCGGCGACCCAGTCGGCACCGACCGTGTCCAGAGCGGCAGTGATCTGCTCGTCCGTCGCATCCGGGACCGACAGAGCCACATTCTCGCGCAGGGTTCCGTTGAAGGTGTGGACCTCCTGGGCGACCATCGTGATGTGCGAGCGCAGGACCGATTCTGGCAGTTTGGTCAGTGACTTTGGCTGGTTCGCTTCCCTCGCCGAGGCGGCTGTGCTCATTGCGAGTCCGGCCCGTCCGTGGGTGGGTGCGGAGAGGCCGGCCGCGATCCGTGCGAGTGTGGACTTCCCGGCCCCCGTGGTGCCGACGACGGCGACGACCTCGCCGGGTTCGAGTCGAAGGCTCACGCCCTTGAGGACGTGGTTGCTCGGCTCCGGGTCCTCATCGTAGGTGAACCACAGGTCCTCAAGGACCAGGGCCGGACGGTCGATGCTGATGTCGGTCGACCGCCTCGGCGAGGTTGCTGCCTCATCGATGACGCCGACCATACGAGTCAGCGAGGCACCTGCTGATTGGATCTGGTCGAAGAGCCCGACGAGGGCGCCGATGGGGTTGAACAGGCGGTGGAAGACCAGGGCCGCGGTGGTCACGGCGCCGGCGGTGGTCTCGCCGAAGTAGACCAGAGCGAATCCGGCGATGAGGAGCAGGGAGAGGACGACGGCCTCGGCGCGGTTGTTGCGTGAGAAGGCGCGGGTGAGGAAACTGAACACGCCGATCGACAGATCGCGGGCCTGCCCGGAAGCGGAGTCGATGCGAGCCAGCTCCCCGGACTCGGCCCGGTAGGCACGCAGGGTTCGAGCACCGGTGAGACCGCCCAGCAGGCGTCCTGCGCGACGACCGAACGCGGCGCGCTCCTCCTTGTAGATCGGCTCCGACCGGGGCAGATACCAGCGCAGCGTGAGCCAGTACATCGGCAGCGCGACGAGCCCGACGATGCCCAGCCGCCAATCGATCGCGGCCAGCCCGGCCGCGGAGACGATGACGATGAGCAGTGATTCCACGACGAGCGGAAGCACCTGCGCGGCTGCCTCACTGATCTTGCGGGAGTCGTCGGCGACGCGGGATACCAGGTCGCCGGTGCCGGTGGATTCGACGCGCTGTGATTCGAGGGTGAGCGCGGATTCGACGACCTGTGTGCGCAGGTCACCGACGACGGGCATCGCGATATGGGCCAGCGCCCACGCCCCGATCCAGGTGCCCAGCGCCATGATCACACCGGCAATGGCCACGGCGATCGCGCTTTCGATGACGAGGTCAGAACCTGCCCCAGCGGGGAGTTCGTCCACAAGACGGCCGATCGCCCAGGGTCCGACGAGGCCGGCACCAGCATTCGCCATGCCAGCGACGATGAGGATGATGAGCCAACCCCACCTGGCGCGCAGCGACGGAGCCAGATGGACGAAAGAACGGCGCCTGGTGGCGATGGACAGTGTGGTCTGAGAAGTCTGCTCCGGGGTCGCACTCATCGGGTCACCGCGTTTCGGTAGGCCGTGGCGGAGATGCGGTCGACAGATTCGTCGGTGGAGGTGTTGCTCGCGGATTCGTCTGCGGCGGCGAGGAGGTCGGCATGCTTTCCAATCAGGGCCGGACCTGTGGCCGGGACGAACACAACGGAATCGGCTACGGCGAGGAACGCCGGGGAGCTGGTGGCGATGAGGGTGGCTGCGTCCTCGCGCGAGCTGCGCAGGTCCTGGAGTCCGGCTGCGATCCGCGCTTCGGTGACGGCATCGACCGCGGTGGTCGGTTCGTGGAGGACGAGGAACTGGGGGTCGGCGTGCAGAGCTCGGGCCAGCGCCACTCGCTGGCGCTGTCCTCCGGAGAGGTTGCCGCCGAGCTCCTGGATTCGGTGGTCGAGTCCGGCGTCGACGAGACCAAGGAGCTCATCGGCACCCGAGGCAGCCAGCACCTCGGCGGTCACTGGGACATCATCGGCGCCGAGGATCATCGTAATGTTGGAGCGAATCGTTCCCTCGAACAGGTCGACCGTGTGGGGTGAGACGATCATCTGCCCGACTCCGGTGCCTCGCGCATGGCCGGCCAGGGCGGCGATCAGTGCGGTCTCCGCCTCGGGTTGCTCGGTGACGATGCAGGTCAGTGAACCGAAGGTTGTGGTGAAGTCGACCGTGCGGTCCTCGCCCACGCTCCAGTCGCGGATACTGATCGCCTCCTCGGTGATGGCGACGGTCGGTGCGGTGGCCTGGCTGTCTGCGGTCGCTGCGGCCGTCGGTGCCGCATCCTCGCCGTCGATGTCGGTCAGGAGCTGGGAGATCCGCTGAGCGGCACCATGGGATTGGGCGAAGAGACCGACGATCTCGGCCAGGGCTCGCATCGGTTCGGTGAGGAACGCGGTCATACCGAGGATGCCGATGAGCGCACCGACGCTCATCTGTCCCTCGATGAGGCGCAGACCGGCGACGATGAGGACGATCGCGAGCACGACCGACATGACCAGGGCCCCGAGACCGGCGAGTCGTCCGGTCCTCTCGCCGGTGGCGATGCCGGCGGTGGCAGCCTCGTCCGAGGTGTGCCGGTAGCGGCTCACAGCCCAGGATTCTCCGCCCATGGCCTTGATCACGCGCAGCCCGTGCATGAGGTCGGAGGCTGACCTTCCTGCTCGTGCCACGGCTTCGAGCTGTGCACTGGCCTTCGTGGACACGGACCGTCCGGGCAGGGCCACGATGACGAGGCCGATGGGTACGGCGATGAGGACGACGAGGCCGGTCACGGGGTCCGCGATGAGGAGGAAGACGGCAGCCGTGATCATGCCCAGCACCGAGGCGATTCCCCGCCCCAATTGGGCGAAGGACTGTGCCGCCGTGTCCGCATCCGCCGAGGCGATTGACAGCACCTCACCGGAAGCGCGGTCCGGAGGGAGGTTTGCCGAGGTGAGCGCGGCGTGGGTGATCTCGACGCGCAGGGCGTGCGCCTCGTGTTCGCGGGCAGAATTGCACAGTCGTGCGCCGAAGCGGTAGCCAAGGCTGAGCACGGTGAACAGCAGGCCGATGCCAATGATGGACACGATGAGCATCGGGAGGGACAGCGGGATGATCGCGACGTCGACGACGATGCCGATGGCGACCGGAACGAGCGCTTCACAGACCTGCCACAGCGACATCGTGATAACGCCGGGAAGCAGGAGGCCGAGGCGTCGACGGGCGGCTCTGCGGAGGAGAATCGAACCTGATGAGGGAGTCTGCGGCACGAAGGCTACCCTAACATTTTGCGAGGAGCCGTGGAGGCCCTCACTTGGGCTTACGATAGGTTCCATGGGCACCAGGCTCGATGACAACATTTCATCCGCGGCCGACCGCACCATCGTCATCACCGGTGGCAACAGCGGAATCGGCCGGGCGGCAGCATCCATGCTCGCAGGCATGGACGCTCGAGTGGTGCTTGCCGTGCGCGATCTGGGCAAGGGACGGGCTGCGGCCGAGTCGATGCGTGGAATCGTCGATGTGCAACGTCTCGATCTTGCCGACCTCGACTCTGTGAAAGCGTTTGCCGAGAATTTCACCGACCCGATCGACATCCTCATCAACAATGCCGGGATCATGGTCCCTCCCCTCGGGCGGACCGCTGACGGGTTCGAACTGCAGTTTGGGACGAACCACCTCGGACATTTCGCCCTCACCAATCTGCTGCTCGGCCAGATCCGCGACCGCGTCGTCACTGTCTCCTCGATCGGGCACCGTTCGGGGACGATCGACTTCGATGATCTCAATTGGGAGCGCAAGCCCTACAAACCCATGGCCGCCTACGGTCAGTCGAAGCTCGCCAACTTGCTCTTCACCTCCGAACTCCAGAGACGGTTCTCCGACGCCTCGTCATCGGTCATCGCGACCGCGGCCCATCCGGGGCTGGCGGCGACGAACCTGTACAAGCGCGAGGGCAGCCGCGTACTCGCTTCCGTCACCGAGGCCGTGATCGGTCTGATCTCGCAGAACGAGCAGCAGGGCGCTTTGCCGACACTGTGCGCGGCCACAGCGGATATCCCGGGCAACAGCTATGTCGGCCCCCGACGCCTCAAGGAGACCACGGGACAGCCGACGCTCGTCGACCGTTCTGATGAGGCCAAGGACGCCGAGGTTGCGCGTCGCCTGTGGAAGGTGTCGGAGGAGCTGACCGGGGTGGAGTTTCCGCTGTAGAGCCAGTGGTTCCTCGCGCGGTATAATGGGAAGTGGGTACGCGAGGAGGCGATGATCATGATCGGCAACGGCCAATGGGTCACGACCCGGGACATGGCGAGTGCGCAGCTGTTCATGGATGAGATCCACATGCAGGAGGACCTGCGCGAAGAACGCTCACGACGCCGACGCGAACTCTTCGACTACTGGTGGTCGCGGGTCCGCAGTCTGTTCGCCACCAAAGCCTGAATCTTTACAGTGGCGAAATAACTGTACTGCGCAATGTCCGGGTGACGGTCGGCGCTGGGATCACCGTCATCGCCGGCACCGATGCGAACGAGACTCCGTTCGTTCCGGTCCCCACGGCCCCTCGCTGCACGACGAGATCGACTTCCTCATCGCCGCCGGGATGACGACTGCCGAGGCACTCCTTGCGGCCACGACCTCGGCCGCCGAGGCGCTCGAGCTGAGTGATCGCGGGCGGATCGCCGCGGGTGCCCGAGCCGACTTCGTCCTCGTCGACGGTGACCCGAATGCCGATATCTCGGTCCTGCGCACCCCCGCCGAGGTGTGGGTGGCGGGGACTTCGATGCACCGTCTCTGAGGTCGATCGCTGCTTACCCTCGACAGCGCAGCTTTTCATCGACGAATTCGCGATGCACGCGGAGTGGCAGAAAGACTCCTTGCAGCGCCACGACGAATCCATGCGCCGGGTGTGGAGAGGCATTGTGCGCCTCTCCCGCCGCCTCGCCTGACTGCCCCAGCTGCTCACCGAAACGCCTGCTCACCGGTGATGTGACGGCCCAGGATGAGAGTGTGGACCTCATCCGTGCCTTCGTAGGTGCGCACCGATTCGAGGTTGTTCGCGTGCCGCAGCGGTGAGTACTCGAGCGTGATGCCGTTGCCGCCGAGCATGGCACGGGCCTCCCTGCAGATAGTGATGGCCTCGCGGCAGTTGTTGAGTTTGCCGACCGAGATCTGGATCGGGTCGAGCGTGCCTGCATCTTTGAGGCGACCGGTCTGCACGGCCACGAGGATACCCTTCTGGATCTCGAGGACCATGTTCACCAGCTTCTGCTGGGTGATCTGATAGCCGGAGAGCGGTTTGTCGAACTGCATCCTCTCCTGCGCATACTTCAGAGCCACCTCGTAGGAGTCTCTGGCGGCGCCCATCGCGCCCCACATGATTCCGTAGCGTGCCTCGTTGAGGCAGGAGAACGGCCCCTTGAGTCCACGCACATCGGGCAGGACCGCCTCGGCGGGCAGTTGGACATCGACGATGTCGATATCGCACTGGATGGAGGCGCGCATCGACAGCTTCTGTTCGATCGGGGTCGCGGTGAATCCCATGGTGTCGGTGGGGACGAGGAACCCGCGGATGCCTTCGTCGGTCGCGGCCCAGATGACGGCGATATCGGCGATGGAGGCCAAGCCGATCCAGCGCTTGGCTCCATTGAGGGTCCACGAACCGTCGTCATTGCGTGTTGCCGTGGTCGCCATCGATCCCGGGTCGGATCCGGCGGTGGGCTCGGTCAGGCCGAAGCAGCCGATGATCTCGCCCTTGGCCATCCCCGGCAGGTACCGGTTCTTCTGCGCTTCGGAGCCGAATTTGTGGATCGCGGACATCGCCAGCGACCCCTGCACGGAGACGAAGGTCCGTAGTCCCGAGTCGCCAGCTTCGAGTTCCAGTGCGGCGAGGCCGTATTCGACCGCGGAGCGTCCCGGGCAGCCGTAGCCGTGCAGGTGCATGCCCAGTAGCCCGAGGTCGCCCATCTCGGCCACGATCTCGCGGGGGAAGACCGCGTTTTCGTACCAGTCGGCGATGTTCGGGCGGATCCGTGCATCGACGAATCCACGAACCTTATCGCGGAGTTCGATCTCGGTCTCACTGAAGAGGCCGACGAGGTTGAGAAGGTCGGAATTGTCGAGGTCGGCGGCGTCCTGCGTGGTGGCGGTCGTAGTCATTTCAGGCTCCTGTGGTGGCTGGGTGCGGGTGGTCGGCGGCGCCGAGGATATCGTCCGTATCGGCTCCGAGCTCTGGTGGCGCGGAGCGCACGGGTGGGCGGAGTCCGTTGAAGTTGACGGGGAATGCCACCTGCCGCATTGGTCCGGCGGTGGGATGGTCGACCGTCTGGACCATCCCGAGGGCTTCGGTCTGCGGATCGGCATAGACCTCGTCGAGGTGTTTGATCGGTGCAGCGGGGATACCGGCGGCGGAGAACAGTGCGCACCAGTGGTCGACGGTTTTTGTCCGCAGGGTTCTCGAGAGTTCCTCATTGACGTACTCGCGGTTGATCACGCGTCCCCGGTTCGTTGCGAATCGCTCGTCCTCGCCGAGGCCTGGTCGGCCGATGGCGGTGCACAGCTGCTGCCACAGAGAGTCGTTGCCGATGGCGATGACGAAGTAGTCATCGGCGGCCGGGTAGGCCTGGTAGGGCACGAGGTTGGGGTGCCCGGAGCCAAGCGCGTGCGGGCGTTTCCCGTCGGCGAAGTAGTTCGTCGCCCAGTTCACGTGCAGAGCGAGCTGACCTTCGTAGAGCGAGGTCGTCAAGTACTGACCTTTCCCGGTTCGGCTGCGCTCGAAGAGTGCGGAGACGATACCGATAATTCCGAACAGCCCTGCACCCAGGTCACCCATGGCGAATCCGGCCTTCATCGGCGGTCCCCCTGCCTCACCGGTCAGGGACATGAGACCACCGCGAGCCTGGGCGACCATGTCATAACCCGGTTCATCGCGCATCGGCCCGTGATCGCCGTAGGCAGAGATGTGGAGGATGACGAGGTGCGGGAACTTCGCTGCCAGTTCCTTATAGTCGAAGATCGTCTGCAGTGAGCTACCGGGCCGGAAGTTCTCGACGAGGACGTCGGCGTCTGCCAACAGTTTGTGGACCTGCGCCTGTCCACGATCGGACTTGAGGTCGATCGTCACGGACTTCTTGCTGTGGTTCGCGGCATGGAAGTACGTGGCATCGGGGCCGACCATGGGTGGGCCCCAGGCACGGGTCGGGTCTCCCCCATCGGGGTGTTCGACCTTGATGACCTCGGCGCCGAGGTCGGCCAGCGACATCGTGGCATAGGGTCCGGCAAGGATCTTCGACAGGTCGATGACGCGCACGCCGGCGAGCGGCCCTTCGAAGGTCCCACCTGTTGCGGTGCTCGTATCGGGTGCGGATTCGGTTTCTGTGGTTCTCACGACTTGCTCCGGTGTTCTGTGGCTTCAGGCCACGGGTGCGGGTGTGGGGACGACCTCGGCGAAGACAGCGTCGCGGGCCACCATCCGCCCATCGACGATGTCCTCGAAATGGGTGAGTGTGTCGACCACGGCATTCTCATCGGCAGTGACGTTGCTGCCGATGAAGGTCCTGGCCACGAGCAGCTTGCGGAAGTTGTCGTCACGGGTGACTTCGGCACCGGCCTGTTCGAGCAGAAGGGTGGCCATAATCAGTTGAGCCAGATCGTCGGCATAACCGCCGACGAGAGCCTCGGCAGCATAAGACTCGGCACCCAGGATGACGTCGCCACGGTCGACGATCGCCGTCCACCTGGTCAGAAGCTCACGGATCTCAGGGCCCGCCTCGGCGAGGGTGATGGTGTTCAGCTTCTGCGTCATCGTCTCGGCCAGGAGCTGGTGCGTGTTCTGTTTGCGCATGCAGCGCAGTACGTCGAGGGCGATGACGTTGCTCGAGCCCTCCCAGATCGAGCCGAGGTGGGAGTCGCGGACGAGGCGGGCGTCGGGGAATTCCTCGATGTAGCCGCGACCGCCGCGGACCTCCATCGCCTCGCCAGTGACGAAGCGAGCGCGTTTGCAGATGTAGTGCTTGGCCAGCGGGGTGAGCACGCGGATCTGCGCGGAAGCGGAAGCATCGCCTGCATCGGCTTTCTGGAGTATGTCACCGGCATAGAAGACGAGTCCGAGGGCGGCCTCGGCTTCGGCCTGCAGCGGCAGCAGGGTCATGCGCATCAGGGGTGCTTCGATGAGGGCTTTGCCGAAGACGACGCGTTTGCGGGCGTGGGCGAGCGCCTCGTTGACCGATCGGCGCATGAGGGCGGTGGCGCGCATCGCGTTGGACAGGCGGGAGGTGTTGACCATCTCCGCCATCTGCCGGAATCCGCGCTCGAGCGCTCCGACCTGGACGGCATAGGCACCGTCGAGGGTGACCTCGCCGCTGGGCATCGACCGGGTACCGAGCTTGTCCTTGAGCCGGTCGATGACATAGGAGTTCTTCGACCCGTCCGGGCGGTGCTTAGGCAGCATGAACAGTCCGACGCCACGTGTGGTGTCGTCACCACCGGGGAATCTGGCGAGGGTGAGGATGATGTCGGCGTCCGGGTTCGAGGCGAACCATTTGCGCCCGGACAGGGCCCAGTTCTCGCCGTCGCGTTCGGCCACCGTCTCGGTCTGGGCGATGTCGGTGCCCGCATGGATCTCGGTCATGAACATCGCTCCGGTGAACCGACGGTTCGGATCGGTCGAGATCAACCGTTCGATCGCCTCGGCGATTTCCTCCCCTTCGCCGAACTTCCGCAGGGTCCTCGCGGCGGCGTCGGTCATCGAAACCGGGCAGGCCAGACCGAACTCGGCTTGGACGAAGACGTAGGAGAGGATGTACTTCACCAGGTGAGGCGGCACGTCGTCCCAACCGTGGAGGCCGCGGTGAGAAAGTGCCGAGAGGCCGTATTCCTCGTAGGCCGCCTTCTGCAGTTCCTGGTAGCTGTGGTGGTAGTCGATGGAGTCGACGCGATCGCCTTCGCGATTGAACTGCTCGAGTGTCGGCGGGTTCTTGTCGGCGATGTCGGCCAGTGGGGCGAGGCGCTGTGCGGCGTCGGCGCCAAGTGCGGTGAGCACCGGGGCGATCAGCTCCTGATCGCTCGTGCCGAGGTAGGACTCAATGAGGGGCTGCAGGGCGGGATCGAGGTCGACGTAGTTCATGGTTCCTTCTCTGATCATCAGTGGTTGCTGCTCTGAGCGGTCAAATCAGTGTCGATCAATGATTCGCTGTGGATGCTGTGGTGACGGAATCCGTGGGAGTCGCCGGGGTGGTTCCTGTCTTTGCAAGATGCCCGGTTTCTCCTTCGCGGTTGATCCACGACTTTCCGCGCAACAGGAGAGACATACACACGATGGAGATGAGGACGTACCCCAGGCCGAGGCAGACCACGACCCAGATCGATCCGGTTGCGCTGAGAAGAGCCTGGCTGAGGAAGGGCGCAGTGCCAGCAAACAGAGCCGTCGAAACTTGATAGGCCACAGAGATCCCGGTGTAGCGGATGGTGGTGGGGAACAGCTGCGCGAGCACGCCGGCCAGAGCTGCGTAGTACATCGCGTGTGGCGCGGTCGCCAGCACCATGCCAAACATCGCCAACCAGAAATTCCCGGTCTGGATGAGGAGGAACATCGCCGGCAGCAGAACCAGCTCGGGCAACAGCATGATGAGGATCGCCTTCTTAGCATCGACTTTCGACGCGAGAATGGCTCCGAAGGGCTGGATGATCACCTGAGCAATGAGGGCAACGGTGATGACTTGAAGGAACTCGGTGCGACCGAAATCCAGCTCAGTCGTCGCCCAGGACAAAGCAAACGTGGTTTTGACGTAGGTGATGGCCACGCCTGCAACAACGGCACCGATCGCCAAGGCAACAACTTTCCAGTGGTCGTGCAGCAGCTCGACGATCGGGGTGCGTTTCTGGGGCGCCTTCTCGGTCGCAGCAATCATCTCAGGAGATTCGGTGATCTTAAGCCGAATGTAGAGACCAACGAGGATGAGGATCGCCGAGGCCAGGAAGGGAATTCGCCAGCCCCAAGCACCGAAGTTCTCGGCACTCATATATGTCAGACCAAGGAAGGAGACGGTAGCCAACAGATTGCCGACTGGCGATCCCTGCTGCGCAAAGGCACCGTAGATGATCTTCTTACCCGGCGGAGCAAACTCGGTCGCGATGAGGACCGCACCTCCCCATTCGCCTCCCATGGCAACCCCCTGGATGATACGAAGGAGGACCAGGAGAATCGGAGCCATGAAGCCGATCTGCTCGTAGGTGGGCAGGAGGCCGACACCGACCGTGGCCATTCCCATCAGCAGGAGTGTCGTGATGACGGTGTTCTTCCGACCGAATTTGTCGCCGAAGTGACCGAAGATGACGCCACCGAGCGGCCGGGCGATGAAGCCGACGGCGAACGTGGCGAAGGCGGCGAGTGTGCCCATCGCTGGGCTGACTTCCGGGAAGAAGAGCTTGCCCAGCACCAGCGCCGAGGCGGTGCCATAGATGTAGAAGTCGAACCATTCGATGGTGGTGCCGACGAAGGCAGCGGTGCCGGCGCGGCGACCCTGTTTGGGATCGACTGAAGGTGCGGGTGTTGCGTCCGTGTCGGGGATCGGCGCTGATCCAAGGTTGCTCATGTCTTCTCTCTCGTTGCTGGAGTTGGTGGCTCTATCTGTGCCAGTCATCACTGTTGCACTTGTATTACTCAGAGTCCAAGACGTAATCTCTAGGTTATTATTTGGAATTATTTATTAATCGAGTTTCAGCATCGGGCGATGGAAGCTTCACCGCCCCCCAGAGGAAGGCTTATGGGATGGAGTTGCGGCATTTCTCGGCCTTCCTCGCCGTGGCACAGGAGCTGCACTTCGGACGAGCGGCGGAGACCCTGCACATCGCCCAGCCAGCGCTGAGTCAGATGATCCGCTCGCTTGAGAAAGACCTCGACGTGCAGCTGTTCGAACGGACCACCCGCCGGGTGCGACTGACCTCCTCAGGTGAGGCGCTGCTCGAACCAGCTCGCGCAATCCAGGCTCAAGTCGAGGGTGCGCGTCGAATCGCTCGGGCTGCGAAGGAGGGCGTGGTCGGCCGAGTGCGGATCGGGTTCGGCGGCACGAGCGGCTATTCGATCCTGTCCCTGCTCGCCCGAGAGGTCGCGCACCGCCAGCCCGGCATCAGTCTGGAGATGCACCCGCAGACCTACTCCGGGGAATCGGCGCTGGCCGTTCGCGACGGCACGATGGATATGGGGATCATCTCCCCGCCAGCACCTGCAGGCATCGCCGTCCACGTCATCCGGCAGGAGCGGGTCATGGTCGCGGTCCCCGCCGGCCACGAGCTCGCCGACGCAGACAGCGTGTCCATGGCCGACCTGCGGGAGCAGCCGTTCATCACCTATGCGCCTTCGCACGGTTCGCAGGTGCGGGAGGCGATGATGCGCTTGGCCGATCAGGCCGGCTATCTTCCGCGCATCGCGCAGGAGGCACCGGACCCCTACAGTCTGCTCGCGCTTGTGGGCGCCCAGGTCGGAATCGCGATTGTCGTCGAGTCCTCGAATCACATCCGCATCGACGGCGTCACCTATGTTCGCCTCGCCGAGGGTGGGGATGCGTTCACATTGGCGCTCGGTTGGCGCCGCAACAATCCCTCGAAGGCCCTGGCCAGGGTGGTCGAGATCGTGCAGGAGATCCTGCCTGAGGCGAGTGAGGGCTGATTTGCCCCGACGTCACTAAAACTCCCCGGCGCCACGCGAAAACAGTGACGTCGAGGAGTATTAGGGAAACGGGCCAGCTGCGGACTCGCGGGAGCCGCGCCGGCGGAGCAGGTGTTACCAGCTGATCACGTGGGGAACGCTGACGTGCTTGAGGCCCTCGAGACCGAACTCGAGCCCGAAGCCGGACTTCTTCACGCCGCCGAAGGGGATGCGCGGATCCACTGCGCCGTGCTTGTTGATCCACGTCGACCCGGCCTGGAGACGAGCTGCGACCTTCTTGCATTCCTCGAGGTCGCTGCCCCAGACCGAAGAGCCGAGGCCCACCTCGAGCTCATTGGCCCAGCCGATGGCCTGCTCCAAGTCGGTGTACTTGATGATCGGCAGAACGGGTCCGAACTGCTCCTCAGCGACCAGGGGATTGTCGTTGTCGATGTCGGCGACGAGTGTGGTCGGGTAGAAGTATCCCGGCTGGTCTGCGGCAGGGTCTCCGCCGGTGAGGACTCGGGCGCCGGAGTCCTTGGCGGCTTGGACGAGCTTGGCGACGATGTCGTACTGCTGTTTGTTCTGCAGCGGTCCGAGCACGTTCTCCTCCTCCAGGCCCACGCCCATCGGTGACTGCTTGGCCACCTCGACGAGGGCTTCGCAGACCTGGTCGTAGAGGGATTCGGGCACGTAGAGGCGCTTCATCGCCGCACAGGTCTGACCCGTGTTAATGAACGCACCCCAGAACAGGTCGCCGGCAATGGCGGCAGGATCAGCGTTCTCGAGCACGATGCCTGCGTCGTTGCCGCCCAACTCCAAGGTCAGACGGGCCAAAGTATCGGCGGCCGAGCGCATGATGGCCTGACCGGTCTTCGTCGACCCCGTGAACATAATCTTGTCGATGTCTTCATGGGAGGTCAGTGCCGCACCGACCTCGCCGCTGCCGGGAACGACGGTGAGCACATCGGCGGGCAGAACCTCATTGATGACTGCGACGAGCGCCTGCACGGACAAAGGCGTGTACTCGGAGGGCTTGAGGACGACGGTGTTGCCCATCTTCAGCGAAGGCGCGAACTGCCACACGGAGATCATCATCGGCCAGTTCCAGGGACCGACGGCACCGACGACGCCGACAGGTGCGTAGTGAAGCTCGGCGTGGGTCTCCTCATCGTCGACGAGGACCTCGGGCTCCAGCTCGAAGGCAGCATTGGCCCGCAACCAGACGGCGCAGGCCCCGACCTCGAAGCGGGCGTTGGGCCCGTTGAGCGGCTTGCCCTGCTCGCGGGAGAGCAGCTCGGCCAGCGCCTCGGCGGAGGCTTCGACAGCGTCGGCGGCTTTGTTCAGCAGCTCGCTGCGCTCCTCCGATGACCGCGACGCCCAGTCGGACTGGACCTTGCGGGCGGCAGCGACGGCCGTGTCGATGTCGGCTGTGCTGCCCTCACGGGTGCGGCCGACGACCTCGCCGGTGGCGGGGTCGAGCAGTTCGCGTCCGTTCGGGTCTTCGATGGTCGACAGCAGTCCTGCGAACGTGGTGAGGTCGGTGCTCATGATTCTCCTTTTCTCGGGGTGGAATGAGTGTTGCGGGGATGGCTTCAGCCCAGGCTTCCACCTGTGCCGATGCCTGCATAGAGCTGTGGGCGACTCGACCTCAGGACAAAGGCCCAGATGGTGCCGAGGACGCCGGGTACGAGCACGATGGCCGGCAGCAGCCAGGAGAGCACCGAGGTGCCTTCGAGGCCGATGAGGACGTTGAAGTTGATGACGATGGAGACGAAGAGGACGACGAGGCCGATGGCTGAAAGTCCCGGTGCGATGACGCGCGTCCACAGCGTGTACTCGTTTGAGTGAGCGCGCAGGAATCCGATCACGGCCAGCGCCGTCAGCGCCATGAGGAGGACGAGCCCGAAGGCGCCCATGTTCGTCAGCCAGGTGAACAGGGTGACGACGGGAAAGAGCGGATCCTCGCTGCCGGCGCCGACGATCGCGAAGACGAGGATGACGATGAGCGCAAGTCCTGACTGGGCCAGGGATCCGGCAACGGGTGCACCCGAGCGGCGGGAGGTTCTGGCGAGGAACGTCGGCAGCACCCGGTCGCGGCCGAGCGCGAAGAAGTAGCGGGCGACGATGTTGTGGAAGGCCACGAGGGCGGCCAGAAGTGAGGTGAGGAAGAGCAGGTTGGACAGGTCGACGAACCACACCGGAGCGTGTTCGCCGAGGAAGACGAACATGAGATCGGGACCGAACTCCTGGGACCGTCCGACAACGCTCGAGGGGCCCTCGGCCACGGTCATCGCCCAGGCGGAGAAGGCGTAGAAGACGGCGATGATGCTCACCGCGATGATCGTCGCTCGCCCTGCCGTGCGCTTGGGATCCTTGACCTCCTCGTTGTAGATCGCGCCCGACTCGAAGCCCATGAATGCGGCGATCGAGAACGCCAGTGCGGCGCCGACTCCGGGTGCGAAGAGCTGATCGGGCAGCATTCCGTCGGCGGTGATGCCTTCCGGGCTGTGACTGAGACCAATGATGTCGAAGACGATGACGACGAGGAATTCGGTGCCGACGATGATGCCGAGGACCTTCGCGGAGAAGTCGACGCGGCTGATGCCCATGAGTCCGACGATCACCCACGCGATGAGCGCACAGATCCACCAGGCCATCTGCAGGCCGAACAGCGAATCGAGGAAGGAGGAGAAGACGAAGCCGAACATTCCGGCGATGCCGATCTGCATCGAGTTGTAGGCGACCAGCGCGGTCAGTGCCGCACCCATGCCAACCGGCTTGCCCAGTCCTTTGGAGATATAGGCGAAGAAGGCGCCCGCATTGTGCACGTGCCGGCTCATCGCCGCATAACCGATGGCGAAGAGGATGAGGACGACGCCGAGGACGATGAATGACAGTGGGATGCCGAGCAGACCGGTGACCGCGAAGTTGCTGGGGACACCGCCGGCGACCACGGTCAGCGGCGCCGAGGCGGCGATGATCATGAAGACGAGTGCGAGGGTGCCGATGCGGCGGGAGTTCAACCCCGCACCGGCTGCCTGCAATGGTGCGGCTGCTGATTCCAATGGTGCGCCCGCCCGCTGCGTGGCGCCCGCCTGCTGTGCTGCGCCCGCGGTTCGCGATTGTGGGCTGTCGGGTTCGCGTTTCACGTCCATGTGATCCACCTCAGAGTTTGAATGTAGCTCCAGGCTCTCTCACTGAGGACTGAGGTGTCTTGGCTCTGCGAGCAGGACTCTTGACGATCGGCGCAGTCAGCTCAGCGAACCCCGACGGAATGCGGCAGGAGGCGATCCCACGACGCTGCGGAAGAGCCTCGAGAAATGCGCTGGGTCGCTCAAACCCCACCGGGCTCCGATCGCGGCGACCGGCACGTGAGCCTGAAGCGGATCAGCGAGGTCGTGGCGGCAGGCCGCGATTCGGCGGCGACGGATCTCACCGGACACCGATTCTCCACTGCCTTCGAAGACCTGGTGCAGCGCGCGTACCGACATGAAATGTGCGGCAGCGATCGTTGTGGGCGTGAGCTGCGGGTCGGCGAGGTTCGCGTCGATGTAGGCGGTGATCTCCGACCAGAGTCGCCGCCCTTCCCCCAGCGCTTCATCGGTCTCGGCAAGTTCATCGGCCATGACGGTGGTGAGCAGGTCGACGACATTGCCTGCCAACCTGATTCCGATGGACTTGCTCAGCGTGGGCAGCATGGCTCCGGCCTGGGTGATGATCTGGGTGGCAACGGCACCCAGCTGATGATCGGCACCGATCGAGGTGGCCGTGAGCTGGCCGACGGTGTCGGTGGGCAGGTTGACCCGTGACTGCGGGAACATCATCACATAGGACGAGAAATCACAGTCGAAACTCAGCGTATAGGGACGCGAGGTGTCATAGATCGCCAAGGATCCGGGTGCCAGGGACACTTCGCGGCCGTCCTGGATGAGCATCCCGTGTCCCTTGAGCTGGAGCGAGACCTTGTAGTAGTTCGTTGAGGCATCCGCCCTGGCCCCGGCCGCACTGCTGAGCGAATCGGCGGAGATGAGTTCGGACGTGCGCAACACGGCATGAGGGTTGGCGCTGATATGGGACATGACGACGGAGTCGTAATCGCGGGCACTGATCGCTCCCCGGAAACCGCCGCGGCGCTGGGGTTCGGTGTCCAGCGGCACGAACGAGTCCGAGACGAGGGCCTGCCACCCGTCGAAGTCTGAGGCTGTGCTCTCCAGTAACATCTTCGTCCTTCTCAGAAACAACCGGTCGTCGACGTCAGCATCGCCCAACCGCTTGGCGCTCACTCTATCCCCAACTGCGCAGGGAGTCACGAGTCCATCAGGATTTACCGACCAATTGGTCATTTTCGCCCGATCGCTCGGCCGACATTCGGCCGATCACATAGTCGAGCTGCGTGCGGAAGCCTGCGAAGTCGAACGAGTCGCCACCGATGATTGCGGTGGTCTGGGCACCAAGCAGATATGTCAGGAGAACATCGGCGGCAGGCTCAAGCACCACCTCGGCGGCCAATTCTCCATCGACGTCGGCCTGGCGAAGCCAGCCGAGGATCCAGGTCCGCCACAGCGCCATGGTCTCCCGGGTGGTCCGGGCATGTTCGGGGCTCTGGGCCACCTCGGCGAGGAACGACAGCACGACGCGAGCCTCATCGTGGAGCTCGGGGGTGACAGGGAGGACCTCGTCGGCGAAGGCCCGCAGTGCGGCGATGCCGCGTACGTGCACGGTGGAGAGTTCGACGCGGCGGTTGGTGGCCTCGTAGACGAACAGGTAGGTGGCGGCCAGCAGATCCGACTTGGAGGCGAAGTAGGACTTGATCGCGCCGTTGGCGAATCCGGCTTCGGTGGCGATATCGCGCATCGTCGCTCCGGCCAGCCCCTGGCGAAGAATGATGCGCAGGGTCGCCTCGACGAGCTCGCGCCGACGCTGATCGTGATCGACGATCTTGGGCATACATCCTCCGGTCCCGCTCTTGACTTTATTTTCTACAAGCGTAGGTTATTAAGTGAACAAACACACACACCGATGACGTTGCAAAGGTGCACCCATGTCTTGCCATTCCGCTCCTGCCGATCCTTCCACACCGACCGCACTCACGCCGTTCTCGCTGCCCACGGAGGCAGAGATCGCGACCGTGACTTCGGTCCTTCGCGAGGCCGGGCACTTCCCCGCCGAGGCTCGTCTGAGCTACGTCGGCCTGCTCGATCCCGTCCGCGGCCAGACTCAGTCCGCCGCCGAGGCCGATCGCCGTTTCCGTGCCCTCATCCTGAACAAGACCGCAGGTACGGCTCACGACATCATCGTGTCCGCGACCCATTCGAGAGTTGATTCCCTCGCCGAGGTGGACTCCACCACCGAGGGCGAGTTCCCCGTCATGGAAGAGGAGTTCGAGCTCGTCGAGGAAGTCCTCGCCGCCGATCCGAAATGGCAGGAGATCCTGACTCGGCGGGGTCTGCCCGTTGCCGAGGTTCGGGTCGCACCGCTGTCGGCCGGGGTCTTCGAATACCCGGAGGAGTCGGGCAGGCGCATCCTGCGCGGACTGGCCTTCCACCAACAGCACGAGAGTGATTCCGCGTGGGCGCGCCCCATCGACGGACTCGTCGCCTATGTCGACGTGACGAACAAGACCGTTGACCAGATCCTCGACCTCGAGGACGTCCCGGTGCCCACCGAGCACGGAAACTACACGGACCCGGAGCTGACAGGTCCGGTGCGCACCACACAGAAGCCGATCGAGATCACCCAGCCCGAAGGCCCGAGCTTCACCCTGACCGAGGGCAATCACATCGAGTGGGAGAAGTGGTCCTTCGATGTCGGCTTCGACATGCGCGAGGGTCTCATCCTGCACAACATCGCCTTCACCGACGGCGAGCGCACTCGCACGATCCTCGACCGAGCCGCAATCGCAGAGATGGTCGTCCCCTACGGCGACCCCTCACCTGTGCGGTCCTGGCAGAACTACTTCGACACGGGCGAATACCTCGTCGGGCAGTGGGCGAACTCATTGGAACTGGGGTGTGACTGCCTCGGCGACATCACGTATCTCTCCCCGTGGGTGGCGAACAACCTCGGCGAACCTCGGCAGATCAAAAACGGCGTCTGTATGCACGAGGAGGACGCGTCGATCCTGGCCAAGCACTATGACCTGTGGTCGGACGTGGCCTACACCAGGCGCAATCGCCGGTTCGTCGTCTCCTTCTTCACCACCGTGGGCAACTACGACTACGGCTTCTACTGGTATCTCTACCTTGACGGCACGATCGAGTTCGAGGCCAAGGCCACCGGCGTCGTCTTCACCTCGGCACTGCCGAATGGATCAACGGACTTCGCTTCCGAAATCGCACCCGGCTTAGGTGCCCCGTTCCACCAGCACCTCTTCGGGGCACGACTCGACTTCGCCCTCGACGGCGGCAAATGCCGGGTCGAGGAGGAGGACGTGGTGCGTCTGCCGACCTCGGAGACGAATCCGCGTGGCAATGCCTTCAGCCGCAAGCGCACCGTCCTCGGCACGGAACTGGCTGCCCAGCGCGACGCGGATCAGTCGAAAGCTCGGACCTGGGTGGTGTCGAACCCGGAATCGGTCAACCGCCTCGGCGAACCTGTCGGCTACAAACTCCACCCGACGGGACTGCCGACTCTGCTGGCGGCCGAGGATTCGTCGATCCACCGCCGGGCGACATTCGCGTCGAAGGCGCTGTGGGTCTCGCAGTATCACGAGGACGAGCGCTATCCGACCGGTGATTTCCCCAACCAACACCCCGGGCATGCGGGACTGCCGGCGTGGACCGCCGCCGATCGAAACGTCGACGGTGAGGACATCGTGCTGTGGCACAGCTTCGGCCTCACGCACTTCCCACGGGTCGAGGACTGGCCGATCATGCCCGTGGACACGGTCGGGTTCAAACTGCGGCCAGAAGGATTCTTCGACCGCTCCCCTGTCCTCGACGTCCCCGCCCCGGCATCCGGCGGGCACTGCGGCGAGTCCGCCGGCGACTGCTGCGAGGGGTGAGGCGTGAAGGATTTTATCGTCACCAATGGGCGCATCTGCACGAGCGATCCTGAGCAGCCATTCGTCGAGGCCTTCTCCGTCGTCGCTGGGAAGATTCGTACGGTCGGAGCGCTTGACGAGGTGCGTTCGTCCGTCACCGCCGTCGCCGAGGTGGTCGACCTCGAAGGTCGGTTCGCCATGCCCGGCCTGGTCGACGTCCATGCCCACCTCGGGCTCGGAGGGCGCCAGCTTGCGTTCGAACTGCAGGTGCTGCCCAGCGACGGCGTCGCTGAGATCGCGGCGAAGGTCCGCGAGTGGCAGTCTGAGCTGAAGGCTGGCCAGTGGGTGGTCGGCGGAATCGTCGGCTCGACCGTGATGGACGATCTCACCCATCACGACCTGCACACCCTCGACGAGGCGGCCGATGGTCATCCCGTGCTCCTGCGCGATGACACGATGCACAACCGGTGGGTGAACTCTGCCGCGTTCGAAATCCTCGGCATCAGTGAGGAATCCCCCGACCTGGAGGGCGGAACGTTCGTCCGGGACGGCGAGGGCAGGCTCAACGGCGTTCTCACCGAGCTGGCCTGCAGCCCGGCGGAGGCTGCCGTCTTGGATGCGATCGACAACGTGGCGGACTTCCATACAAAGGCCATCGGCACAGCCGTGCAGACGCTCAATTCCTACGGGGTGACTGCCGTCCAGGAATCCGCGACGATGGACTACGCCCTGCGGACGCTGCGGGACCTCGACGAGGCAAGCGATCTGACAGCGCACGTTGTGGCGTCGATGCCGGCCCAGCCATTCCTCGAGGAGGGCATCACCGGTGAAGAGCTGTACCGGGTCGGAGATGAGAACCACTCGGACCATCTGCATCCGACCTTCGCAAAATATGTGCTCGACGGTGTGCCGATGACGCGAACCGCGGCATTGGTCAATCCGTATCAGTGCCATCATCCCGACGATGATCCGAACTTCACCGGCGAGCCGCTGTGGGATCGGGACGAACTCATCGCATCACTGCTCGCGCTGGCCGATCACGGCCTCAATGCGAAGCTGCATGCCACCGGCGATGGAGCCGTGCGGATGATCCTCGACGCCGTGGAGATGGTTCGCAAGGAGCGAGGGTGGGACACCAGATTCCACATCGCCCATGTCGAGTACGTCCACGATGATGATCTCCCTCGTTTCGCGCAGCTTCAGGTGGTCCCCGACGCGTCTCCTTATCTGTGGTTTCCTTCTGTGATGCAGGAGTCGATGGCCAAACAGGTTCCTGTCGAGACGTTCGAACGGTCCTGGCCGTTGCGTCGACTCATCGAATCCGGGGCGCTGGTCTCCTGCGGTTCCGATTGGCCCTGCGCCGCGCCCACCCCGGACCCATGGACCGGGCTGGCCACGCTGATCACGAGGGCGAATCCGGCCCCTGAAGTTCCTGGTCAGCTCAACGCCGGCGAAGCACTCACAGTCGAGCAGGCGGTCGCTGCATTCACGCGCAACCCTGCCCAGGCCATGGGCCTGGGTGAGAAGACGGGAATGCTGCGACCCGGACTATCGGCCGATTTCATCGTCCTCGACCGGGACCTGTTCGCCGCCGAACCAGCACACTTGCATGAGACCACGGTTGTGAAGACATACTTCGAAGGAAATCTGGTCTATGAAGCGTGATCGTCAGTCGGCGCGAAAGGCGGTTGACGTTCAGAGCTGGCGGAAGAAGTCATCCGTCGTGGCGTTGGGGTGCTTCGCCAGGGGCGTGACCTTGACGTTCATGTAGGCAAACATCGGGAAACCCTGGAAGGTTGCGTGCAGGAAGTCGAGGTCGTCGACCTCGTACATCGAGATGTTGGAGTATTCGCCCACGATACGCCAGATGCCCTTCATGATTCCGCGCTCCTGGAGGTCAGCCGAATAGGCCTTCTCCTTGACCTGGAAATCGGCTTTGGTCTCGTCGGTCATCGATTCGGGAAATACGACGTCCATGCGTGCAACGAACAGCATTGCGCCTCCTGTGTTGGTTGATCTGGTGATTTGATGGCCACTATAGGGCTTTGACCGCCGAGGCAGTGTGGCTGTCCGCTCCCCAAAACCAGAAGAATCACTCATGTGCGCATTGACCCTGCGCGCACGAGAGGTGACTCGTCTTGCTTGTGCGCGCAGAGTTCCCACCCACCCCTATCGGGCAGTGAACCAGGTCACTAGTCTGACGTCATGAACGCCACCGACGATAACCGCACAGTCAGTCAGCCGGGCTCGATCACCGAGCACAGCGAAAACTTCCCCACCGAGCACTTCGACTATGTGATCGTCGGCGCGGGATCCTCCGGCTGCGTGATCGCGCGCAGACTCATCGACGCTGGCAAAAAGGTCTGCCTCATCGAGGCCGGCGGGGACGAGACGAACCCGAACATCGATCACCTCAACACCCTCGGTCTGCTCTGGCATTCGGCTCAGGATTGGGACTACTATTCGACCCCGCAGCCGGACGCGATGAATCGCAAGATCCACCTGCCGCGAGGCAAGGTCCTCGGCGGTTCCAACGCCCTCAACGCCGTGATCTGGGTCCACGGCGACGCCTGGGACTACGAGCAGTGGGTCGAATCAGGCTGCCCCGGCTGGTCCTGGGACGAGGTACTGCCCGTCTTCAAAGCCATCGAGACCTACGACGGTGAGATCACTGACGAACGCGGCACCGACGGCCCGATGGACGTGCGCATCGGTTACGAACGCAACCCCATCCAGGAGGACATGGTCGCAGCAGGTGAGCAGACTGGCCTGGACTACAACCCGGATTACAACTCCGGCAGCGTCGAAGGCATCTCCCGGATCCAACTCAATGTCCGCGACGGCAAACGATTGAACACCTGGCGTGCCTACCTCAAGCCCCACCTCGGCGACGGAAATCTCACGATTCTGACCTCGACACATGCTCGTCGGCTCCTCACCGAGGACAAGACCGTCACCGGTCTTGAGGTGGACTTCCGCGGTCGGGTGGGAAAGGTCACCGCCGACGAAGTCATCCTCACCACGGGTGCGCTGGCCTCACCGGAACTGCTCCTGCGTTCGGGCATCGGACCCGCCGAGGAGCTGCGCGAGGTCGAAGTCGATCCCATCCACGACCTGCCGGGGGTGGGCAAGAACCTCCAGGATCACTGGCTCTCCCCCGTCATCTTCACCACCGGATCCGAGCCGGTACCGATGGGTGAGGTGGCGCCGGCCGAGGTGCATCTGTTCTGGAAGTCGAAGCCTAACCTTCCGGTGCCCGACACGCAGCCCCTGTTCTTCTCCGTACCGATGTACGCTCAAGATTCTGCCCCCAACGTGCAATCGGGGCCGGACAACGCCTTCACCCTCCAGGGCGGACTCGTCCGCCCCGAGTCCCGTGGCGAGGTCACGCTGAGCGGCCCGAATCCGCAGGATCCGACGCTGGTCAACCCGAAAGTCTTGTCCGTACAGGCCGATGTCGACGCTCTCGTGGCCTCGGTGAAGCAGTGCCGGGCGATCGGTCGTGCCGATGCTCTGGCCTCGTGGCAGCCCACGGAGATCTTCCCCGGCGCCGAGGTGGCAGATGAGGATCTCGAGGACTATGTCCGGGGATCTGTGGTGACCTATCACCACCAGGTCGGCACCTGCCGGATGGGACAGGACGATACTGCCGTCGTCGACCCGCAGTCGTTCAAGGTCCACGGGCTAGAGGGACTGCGCATCGCCGACGCCTCGATCATGCCGCAGATACCCACGGGCAATACGAATGCCCCGACGATCATGATCGCCGAACGCGCGGCAGCTGTCCTCGTCGGCTCCACGGTCGAGGGGATCACCGCTCCGGGGCAGTAACGCCAGCTCGCCACTGAGGCGCCTGCTGGTAGTCTTCGATCTCGTCGGCCGGACTGCGAACGAGAGGGGTGTGTCAGTGACCGAGGACACCGATTCACCTGCTGCCGCCCAGGACTTGCTGGTCACCATCGGGGCCGGGCTGCTTGCGGGTGGGATCTCCTCCGTCGACGTCGAGGACGCCCTGACCGGTCTCGCCCGCACCATGGGCATCAGAAAACTCCGCGTCGCCGCTCTTCCCCGCGGCCTGTTCCTCACCTCCGGGTCCGGGGACTCGACGAAGTTCGAACGCATCGGCCCGGACCTGCGCTTCGATCAGACCGCGAAGCTGCTCGACATCGTCGACGCCTTGCGGGCCCGGCGACTCACGGTCGAAACCGCCAAGTCGATGATCGAATCCGAGGTCTACGCTGCACCGCGGCGTTGGCCCGGTTGGCTCTCCCGCCTCGGCGCCGTGCCCATCGGCATCGGACTGTGCCTGCTGCTCGAACCCGGTCTGGTCAATCTGGCCTTCGCAGCCTTCGGCTCACTCATCGTCGCCGGTATCCTCGCAGTCATCGGCCGCTGGCCCAATCTCAGTCCGCTGCTGCCGGTGAGTTCCGCGTTCATCGTCTCCGCCATCATGCTCATCGGCTACCGACTCGATTGGCTCGAGAGTCCTCTGCGCACGATCGTCGCCACTCTCGCACTGCTGCTTCCGGGCAGCGCCGTGGTCACCGGGCTGACGGAGATCTCTGCCGGGGCACTTTCGGCCGGCAGCTCACGGCTCGTCTCCGCCACGGTGCAGCTGGCGATGTTCATCGCCGGAGTCGCCGGTGCGGCCGCGATCACCGGCACCGGACCCCAGGCGCTGCAGAACACTCAGCTGGCCGATTCGACCTGGCAGCTCTCCGCCCTCGGCGTCCTCTCCGCCACCATCGGGCTGATGATCTACCTCTACACCCCGCTCGAACATACGGTGCCGATCGTTCTCACGATCGCGGCGGCTGCGCTGGCGCAGCTGGGCATCGGAGCCGAATTCGGTGCCGCCGTGGGTGGGCTTGCCGGGGCGCTGACCGCCTCACTGGTGGCCGTCATCCTCTCTCGCCTGCCGCGCGGACCGATCTGGCGAATCAGCTACGTCCCCGCATTCCTCATCGTCGCACCCGGCTCGTTCGGCCTGCTCAACGCCTCCCAGCTCGAATTCGGAGACGGCGGCGGTGTTGCGGGCAGCCTACTCGCGGCCGGCGCAACCTTCTTCTCGATCGCCATCGGCACCGTCATCGGTGCCGCGGTCGCCCACACCGTCGAACCCAAGGACGAGATCGTCGCCTGAATCACCGAGGTCTGTGAGCCAAGAGGATCACTGCACCGGGTCGGTGAACGAAGCCTGGTACTCTTGACGCGCGGCGGCGCGAGCCTGCAGCTGGTTGGGCACCATCGCCCCGAAGAGTCGGTCGCGGACCGCCAGCGGCAGCAGGTTGGCCACCTTGACTGCCGGGCCGATGAAGCCGGGGACTGTGACCTCGAACCGGGGCCGGGCAGCGGCCTTGACCACACTGCGGGCCACCTCGGCGGACGTGAGCAGTTTCGCCGCACCGCTCGACGTTCCTGCCGCCAGCGCCGTGTCGACGACTCCGGGCATGATCGCCGTGACCACAACGCCAGTGCCGCGCATCTCCGCGCGGACGGCCTTGAGGTAGCCGAGCACACCGTGCTTCGTGGCAGCATAGGTCGCCTCCCCCGGTGTGGGCAGGATGGACCCCGCCGAGGCCACGGTGATGAGGTGGCCGCCACCGCGGGCGACCATGGCCGGGGCCGCGGCCTTGATCCCATTGATCACGCCGAGCAGGTTGACATCGATCTGCGCCCGGGCCGCGGAGTGCGGTTCCTGCGCGAAGGGACCGACCCACATCAGGCCCGCATTGCTGACGAAGATGTCGATGGAGCCGAGCTCATGGGCCACCTCGGTGAGGAACGCGTTCAGGCAATCGCGGTCCGTGACGTCGAGCCGGTAGGCCTTTGCGCCCAGTTCTGCGGCAGTCTTCTGGGCGGCGTCGAGGTCGATGTCGCCGATGGCTACCTGCGCCCCGGCAGCCGTGAACTCGGCCGCGATCTCCCGGCCGATGCCATGGGCCCCGCCGGTGATGGCCACGACCTGTCCGGTCAAAGTCCGCTTGTCACTCATGCCGCCACCTTTCCCCTGCGAGGGTCGCGCTGCCGCCCCGTTCGCATCTCGCGCTCCAGCTCCAGCAGATAGTGGTCGAAGTCGACCTGCATCGTGTGCCGGGGCGAATCATAGAACTGCCGCTTGTTCCGACGATCGTCCTCATGCATCCGCCGGGTCATCTCCGCCCGATTCGGCAGCTCGTACTCCCCGGTGAGCACCTTGACGGCCATCCTGCTCTGCGCCTCGGCCAGCGGCATCACGGCACCGACCGGCTGGAGCAGGCCGATGAAGAACAGACCCGGCTGGTCAGGATGGATCATGCGCTTGAACAGCGGCAGGTCGTTGCCCTCGGCAGAGATCAGATCCGAATCGAAGAACGGAAAATTCACCCGATAGCCCGTCGCCCAGACGATGAGATCGGCCGGAGCCTGGCTCCCATCGGTGAACACCACTCGATCTCCATCGAGTCGTTCGATCCCCGGTCGGGTCGTGATCGCACCGGCGCCGAGGCGGTCCCTGATCGCGTCCGACTGCACCGGATGCGATTGGCCTGGCTTGTGCCCTGGTGTGGGTAGACCGTATCTGCGCAGACCCCCGGAGAGCAGCGCGGCGAGACGGAGTCGGATACCCGTCGCCCACCACGGCGCCCAGCCTGGCAGGGCGATCTGGTCGGCGGCCATTCCGAAGAGGGTCTTCTTCATCACCCATTGGCCGCGGCGAATGGAGAGGTTGACCCTGCGCGCCCGGTGAGAGCCCTCGACCGCAATATCCATTGCGGAGTTGCCGGCGCCGACGACCACGACGTCGCGACCCTCGAGCTGGTCCCCGCTGCGGTAGTCGTGGGCGTGGATCTGCTCGCCGTCGAAGTGTCCCGGGTAGCCGGGGTCGGGCCAGCGCGCGTCCCAATGGTGGCCGTTGGCGACCATCACCGCATCGTAATGGCGAGTCTCCGTCACTGCTGACTCACTGCTGCCAGCAGGAGTATGTTCGGAGGCGGCCGTGGAGCGGATGTCGACGTCCCAACCGCCTCTCTCACCTCGGCGGACCTGGGTCACTTCGGTGTTGAAGGTGATCGTGTGGTCGAAGCCGAAGTGATCGACGTAGTCGCGGAAGTAGGCATAGACCTGATCGTGGCTGGCGTAGTGCGGGTAGTCCGCCGGCATCGGGAAGTCGGAGAAGGCCATGCGCGGGCAGGAGGTGTTGATCTGCAGGGTCTCGTAGCAGGCGCTGACGCCGTTCGGGTTGTCGAAGAGCCAGTTACCGCCGAATTCGCTGCCTTTCTCGAAGCAGTCGAATGGGACGCCCGCGGTGTAGAGGGCCTTGGCCGCCGCGATTCCCGAGGCGCCGGCTCCGATCACGCAGACCTGCGGCAGTGCAGGGTCGGCGGGGATCTCGGTGGTCACTTTCGGAGCTTGATGCTTCTGTCTGACATTGTAAGGCATGTCACACATCATGCCATCTAAAATCAGAATTTTCACTACACTGGAACAATGAATGATCGAGTCACCGAGGATTTCTCCACCACCACCTCGGCGGGGCTGTGGCGTGGAACCTCTCGTGCCGACCGTGATGGAGCCCGTCGTGAGCGGCTTCTCGAGGCCGCCCTCGAGCTGTACGGAACGCTCGGCTTCCGCGGAACGTCGATCCAGGCACTGTGCCAGGAATCCGGGGTTTCGAGTCGATCCTTCTACGAACTCTTCCCGGCCAGGGGTGCAAGTTCATCGCAGGAGGCGCTGTCGGCTCAGGAGGCACTGCTCGAACAGCTCTACATCGTCCTCAACGCGGAGATCGGCGAAGCTCTGGCGACGCTGACGATCCCGACCTCGTCGAGCCTCCTCGACGCGACCATCCACATCGTCGCCACCGCCCTCATGCCGATGCTCAGCGACGAGCGCAAGGCCCGTGTCCTCGAGGTCGAAGCCGTCGGCGTCAACGAGTCCCTCGAGGCGCGACGCCGAGAGACGATGCGCATGCTCGCCGCCGCCGTCGATGCCGCATTCGAGCGAGTGCAGTCCGTATTCGACCTGCACGGGTCCGAATCCTCGCTGCGGCCAGACGATGGCGGCCTGACCAGTCTCATCATCGTCGGCGGGATCACCGAGGCCCTGGTCCAACGCGTGCACACCCCCGCCCCAGAGCGCACATCGACCACGGTCTTCCTGACCCGCATCGCCGAGGTGGCCATGCGTGCCCATGGGGTGTCCCCGAACAGCGGTGCATGACACCATGAGCTGTCATCGCTTCATGCGTTCGTCAGCGAATCTGAGTGAGTCACGGGTTCGTCAGGGAACCTGAGCGAAGCACGGGTTCGTCAGCGAACCGGGTAGGCATGATCGTCGAGGGAGACAATGACTGTTTCGCAATCGCGGGTGGGCCGCGGCACAGGGGCCGCCATCGTGGCCATCGTACTGGCGCAATGGTTCGGAACCTCCCTGTGGTTCAGTCCCAACGGTGCCGTCGACGGCCTCTCCACCTGGCTCGGTTCGACACCGGCGCAGTTCGGGTGGCTGATCGCCGCAACCCAGATCGGCTTCATCGCCGGAACTCTGCTGAGCGCGACGACCGGAATTGCCGACCGATTCCCGCCCGAGCGGATCTTCATCGTCTCCAGCCTCGTCGGCGCTGGACTGAACTTCGTGTGGACGCTGGGCCCTTCGGACCTCGTTCTCGTCTGGATCTCGCGCTTCTTAGTCGGAGTGAGCCTCGCGGGCATCTACCCGATGGGGATGAAGATGATCGTCAAACGGGCTCAGGCGAAGTCCGCGCAGGCTCTGGCCTGGCTCGTGGCCATGCTCACCCTGGGCACCGCGATGCCGCAGTTCCTGTCTGCAGTCGGTGCCTCTCTGCCCTGGCAATCGATCATGTGGGGTTCGTCGGCTCTGGCGGTCCTGGGAGCCGGACTCGTCGCAACGATCTCCCGTCGCGGTACGGGGCTCTCCGGTCGCCAGGCGGGACTCTCCGGTCGTGGAGCGGCGCAGGCGAGCGCGCCGACGGTGACCGCGCAAACTGGGGCGACACGTCCCGTGCCGGCGAAGACCGCCGCGGACTCAGCACTGCGCAGGCTGTTCCGGGACCGGATGTTTCGCGCGGCCGTCTTCGGGTACGTGGGCCACATGTGGGAGCTCTACGCCTTCTGGACCGTCGTGCCGACGCTCGTGATCGCGGCTTTGGCCGATCAACACAGCCCCACCGGGCTGGCGACGACGAGTTTCCTCGTCATCGCCGCCGGCGTTGTCGGATGCGTGATCGGCGGAATCATCAGTCGCAGGACCGGCGGCGCTGCGGTCGCTGCAGTCGCACTCGCCGGATCAGGTCTGATGTGCCTGATCTACCCGCTGCTGCCCGACCTCGCCCCACTCCTCATCGCGGCACTCGCGCTCTGGGGCTTCCTCGTCATCGCCGACTCTCCCCAGTTCTCGGATCTCGCCGCCCGATACGCTCCGGCCGAACTGACGGGAACGGGACTGACGGCGATGAACTCCCTCGGCTTCGCCGTCAGCGTCATCAGCATCGTCATCCTGCAGAGCCTCATTGCCAGCATCGGAGTGGCCGCCGTATGGCTGCTCCTGCCGGGTCCGATCCTCGGCCTGATCGCGATGCGACCGCTCTTGGTCAGGCGAAGGGTGCCGAAGCCTGATCCAGACGAGTGACTTCATCGTGAGTGAGCTCAAGTTCCGGGGCCGCCATCAAGGCATCGAGCTGGTCCGGCGTGCGGGCCGAGACGATCGGGGCGGTCACGTCCTTGGTCAGCAGCCAGGCGAGGGCAACCGTCGTCGGCTCCACGCCGTGGGCACCGGCCACCGCGACCAGTTCGTCGACGGCTTCGAGTCCCTCGGCGCTGAAGTAGCCTTGGACCATACCGCCGCGGCTCGCGCCCTCGAGATCGGCCTCGGTGCGGTATTTACCGGTCAGGAATCCGGCGGCGAGGCTGAAATAGGTGAAGACGCCGAGGCCGTGCTCCAGTGCCAGCGGCTGCAGCTCGACCTCGTAGTCGTGGCGTTTGACGAGGCTGTATTGGGGCTGGATCGCCACGGGCTTGGCCAGGTTCTCCTGCTCTGCCACGGCCAGCCACTCGGCGAGACGGTCCTTCGAGTAGTTGGATACGGCGACATACCTGGCCTTACCGGCGCGAACGACTTCGTGGAAGACCCGGGCCACCTCGGCGATGGGTGTCACCTCATCATCGCGGTGGGCGTAGTAGATGTCGACGTGATCGGTCTGGAGGCGTTCGAGGGAAGCATCGATGGCGGTGCGGATGTATTCGGGGTCCTGCGTCTTGTGGTCCGGGTGGTCGCCGACCTTCGTGGCGAGGACGACCTTATCGCGGTTCCCGCGGGCGGCCAGCCAGGTGCCGATGATGGTCTCGGACTCTCGCCCGGTGTTGCCGGGCACCCATGCTGGGTAGGACTCAGCAGTGTCGAGGAAGTTGCCGCCGGCTGCGAGAAATCCATCGAGGACGGCATGCGATCCCGCTTCGTCGACGGTCCAGCCGAAGGTGTTGGTGCCGAGGTTGATGGGGAAGATGGAGAGATCGGTGCCGGGGATCTGTACCTGCTGCGTCATGGTGCTCCTGTGTCGTCTCGGGGTCGGACGCCGGTTCATACGAAGGTTCGCACGTGGTCATCCATGTGGTCCAACGACGGGAGCGGAGAAAATAATTCCGAGCTGTGAATGCGAATGAGACGCTATTTGAGCAGCCGGTCCATTCTGCGGTCGCTGAGCTTCTTCCCGCTGGTCTGGCAACCGGGACAGTACTGCAGTGACTTGTCGGCATAGGAGACTTCCGCGATGGTCGAGCCGCAGACCGGGCAGGCCTGGCCGGTGCGACCGTGGACGCGGAGCCCGCGTTTCTTCGCTGCCTTGACCTTCGCCGGAGGCAGATCGATCAGCGAGTCTCGGGCCTGGCCGAGGACCTCGCGCACCGTCTCGAGGAGCGCCGGCGCATCGACGCCCTGGGCCGGGGCGAAGGGGGAGATCTGCGCAGTGTGGAGGATCTCGTCGGAGTAGGCGTTACCGATGCCGGATATCAGCGCCTGGTCCTCGAGGACGGTCTTGATCCGGGACGTCGAACCAGCCAGCGTCGCAGTGAATTGATCTGCGTCGATGGACAAGGCGTCAGGTCCTGCGTTGTCGATGGCGGCCACCTCGGCGCGGTTGGTCACGAGGGAGACCGAAGCGTTCTTCTTCGTGCCTGCCTCGCTCAGGTCGAAGCCGGCGCCGGAGGCCAAGTGGAGGCGCAGACCCAGCGGGCCCTTGCCCATCCGGACCGGTCCCGTCGGCACCACGTCATGCCAGACCAACCAGCCGGCGCGGGCGAACCGACAGACCAGGTCGAGCCCGTCGAACTCGACGATGAGGGCCTTGCCCACCCGGGAGACCCCGCTGATCTCGAGTCCGTTGATCGCCGCCAACGGCGGATGGGCGGTCTTGAGGATGCTCAGCTCCCCGACATCGGCCCGGGTGATGAAGTCACCGACGACATTTGCGCGCAGGAACCTGACCAGTGCGTCGACCTCGGGCAATTCGGGCATACGCCCAGTATGCGCCCTTGGCCATCAAGTGGCACGGCTCTTGTCGGTCCCGGGTTCGGGGGCTAACGTGGACAGACCACGTGGCTGCGTGCGCCGCCATGTTTTTCGACCACTGCTGTAGGAGGTTGACGATGGCTGAGAATGTCGCCCAGAAGCTCATCGGCTCGCATCTGGAATCCGGGACGATGACGCCCGGCAACGAGATCGGGGTCCGCATCGATCAGACACTGACCCAGGATGCGACCGGGACCCTAGTCATGCTCGAGCTCGAGTCCTTGGGCTTGGACCGGATCCGCACCGACACCTCCGTCCAATACGTCGACCACAACCTGCTGCAGACCGATGAGAAGAACCCCGAGGATCACATGTTCCTCCGTTCGGCCGCGCAGCGCTTCGGCCTCTGGTACTCCCCCGCCGGCAACGGCGTCTCCCACCCCGTGCACCAGTCACGGTTCGGCAAACCCGGTACCACCCTCATCGGCTCCGACTCCCACACCTGCGCGGCCGGTGCACTGGGAATGCTGGCCATCGGCGTCGGTGGGCTCGAAGTGGCCATGGCGATGGCCGGCGATCCCCTCTATATCGCCGCACCCGAAGTCATGGGCGTCGAACTCACGGGCGAACTGCCGCCCTGGGTCTCGGCCAAGGACGTGATCTTGGAGATGCTGCGTCGTCACGGCGTCAAGGGCGGCGTCGGCAAGATCATCGAATACCACGGCGAGGGGCTGAAATGCCTGACCGCCATGGACCGCCACGTGATTGCGAACATGGGCGCCGAACTCGGTGCCACCGCGACCGTCTTCCCCGCCGATGACGCCGTCAAGGACTTCCTCGAAGCCAGCGACAGGGGCGAGGACTTCACTCGCATCGTCGCCGACGAGGGGGCCGAATACGACCTCAACGACTCGATCGACCTCTCCCAGCTCGAACCACTCATCGCCGCTCCCTCCTCGCCGGGCAATGTCCGGCCGGTGAGGGAATGCACGGATGAGGAGGTCTTCCAGGTCGTCATCGGTTCATCTGCGAACCCGGGCCTGCGCGACTTCGCCGTCGTCGCCCAGATCCTCGAGGGCAGGCGGCTCGACGGCCGGGTGTCACTCGACGTCAACCCGACCTCGCGTGAGATCCTCGCCGATCTCATCGCCGGCGGCTGGCTGACCTCACTGGTCGGATCGGGTGCCCGCATCCACCAATCCGGCTGCATGGGCTGCATCGGGATGGGCCAGGCACCGGCCGTGGGCCGCAACAGTCTGCGCACCATGCCCCGGAATTTCCCGGGCCGCTCCGGCACCGATGAGGACGCCGTCTGGCTGTGCTCGCCCGAGACCGCGGCGGCCGCGGCTCTGACCGGGCGCATCACCGACCCGCGGGACCTCGACATGGACTACCCGCAGGTGAGGCTGCCGGAGAAGTTCTCCGCGAACCGGTCCATGCTGGTGCCGCCGCTTCCGCTCGAGGAGGCGCGGGAGGTCGAGCTGGTCAAGGGCTCGAACATCTCCTCCCTGCCCGACTTTGAACCGCTTCCCGACGACATCGATCTCGAGATCATGCTCAAGGTCGGCGACAACGTCTCCACCGATGAGATCATGCCCGCCGGATC
Organism: Brevibacterium picturae; assembly: GCF_900105045.1. Classification (GTDB taxonomy): domain Bacteria; phylum Actinomycetota; class Actinomycetes; order Actinomycetales; family Brevibacteriaceae; genus Brevibacterium; species Brevibacterium picturae. The sequence goes on from NZ_LT629739.1 coordinate 1,183,293, forward strand.
CAGGGTTCTGCCGTATCGCAGCAACATTCCCAAAATCTCCGAGTTCGTCTACATCCAGGTCGACGACACCTATCCCACGCGTGCGGTCGCCCACGACGGCGGGCACGCCATCGTCGGCGGGGAGAACTACGGTCAGGGATCCTCACGTGAGCACGCCGTCATCGCCCCGCGCTACTTGGGGCTGCGCATCGTCGTCGCCAAATCCCTGGCGAGGATCCACTGGCAGAACCTGGCGAACTTCGGTGTCCTCGCCCTCGAATTCGCCAATGAGGACGACTACGAGGCCCTGTCGCAGGGGAACGTCCTTGAGTTCCGCGGCCTACGTGACGAGCTCGGTGCCGGTGAGACGATCACCGCCGAGGTGGCCGGACGGAAGTTCGAATTCCGGCACACGCTCTCGCCCCGACAGGTCGACATGGTCCTCGCCGGAGGTCGCATCGCCCAGCGAAGTCAGCAGGAGAACAGCCGGCAGAGCTGACGGGGTCAACTCACGCACTCGGTTTGCCCACCTACGCTGGTCGGCGAGCGCGGCAACCCTCCGGCGTTCGCGCGACGACCACTCCTCCAGGCGTTCGCGCGACGGCAACCTGAATGGCGCTGAATAACGCTCCCGCACAGTGCACACAACGTCAGCAACCCTTCGGTCGCTGAGCACCCCGTAGTTGGGTTGCCCAGCGGCCGGAGGGTAGCTGAGATATCAAGGTGCGGCGAGGAAACCGCGCAGCAGTGCCGCGGTACCGTCGAGATGTTCGGCCATGGCCGAGCGGGCTGCAGTCGAGTCTCCGGCGAGGATCGCGTTGTGGATTCGCTGATGCTGGTCGTGTGAATGGGCCAGGTTGGGTTCGATCATGGGGATCCGCTCGAGCAGCTTATTCGCCCGAGTCCGACTTTCCACCATGGAGCGCACCAGGCTCGGCGACCCCGTGACCTGCGCCCAAGTCAGGTGCAGCTGGGAGTCCAGTCGCCGGTACTCGTCCAGGTTCGACTGCCTGCTCGTGTCCATGGCCGCAGCCAGCTGACCTCGTTGGGGTGCGGTGAGATCCTGCCCGGCTGCCACTTCGGCGACGCCCATCTCGATCACACGGCGCCAGGTCAGGGTGTCTTCGACCTCGGCGGGTGAGAACCCGGCAAACTCATCCGCGCCCGAAGCATGAGCGGTGCTGTGCCCCCAGGCCTCGGCCGGATTGCGGGAGACGAACGTTCCTCCGCCACGACCTCGGCGGACATTGACCCATCCGGCGGTCTGCAGTTCCGAGATCGCCTCGCGCAAGGTCGCCCGGGACACCCGCAACTGCTCCGCGAGCTCACGTTCGGGCGGGAAGCGTTGGCCGGGCGGGATGATACCGAGGCGGATGATCTGGAGCAGGCACTCGATCGTCTCCTCGAAGATGTTGCCGGAGCGGGCCGGAGCGATCGCGCGCAGCGCCGTCACCTGGCTGCTGGGGGCTTGGGCCTCGTTTCCCTGAGTCACTCGGGTTCCCGTCTTCTCATGTCAGTGCCGTGTCCCTCGACATCATGCCACCCTCAATCACAGCGGGGTCGTGTAGGCGTTGGTCAGGCCGCCGTCGACGGTGAAGGACTGAGCCGTGACGAACGAGGCATCGTCGCTGGCCAGGAAGGCCACTGCCGCAGCCATCTCGCCAGCCTCGGCGAAACGTCCCATCGGCACATGCACCAGACGACGGGCAGCCATCTCCGGATCCTTGGCAAACAGTTCCCTCAGCAGCTCGGTGTTGACCGGCCCGGGGCAGAGGGCGTTGACGCGGATGCCTTCCTTCGCGAACTCCACGCCGAGCTCACGCGACAGGGCGAGCACCCCGCCCTTCGACGCGGTATAGGAGACCTGGGAGGTCGCCGAACCCATCAGCGCTACGAACGAGGCCGTGTTGATGATCGAGCCGTGCCCCTGTCTGCGCATATGTTTCAGCGCCGCCTGGGAGCACAGGTAGACGGATGTCAGGTTGATGTCCTGGACCTTGCGCCACACGTCGAGGCCGGTCTCCGTGATTGAAGCGTCGGCCGGTGGGGAGACTCCCGCATTGTTGAAGGCGATATCCACGCTGCCGTAGGTGTCGAAGGCAGTCTGGAACAGGTTCTCCACCTGGTCCTGGTCGGTGACGTCGGTGGCGACGAAGAGGCCCCCAACCGCCTCGGCGGCGGCTGCTCCTGCGTCTGCGTTGGTGTCGGCGATGACGATGTTCGCCCCTTCCGAGGCGAGACGCTTCGCGGTCGCCAGACCGATGCCGCTGGCGCCGCCGGTGACGACGGCGGTGCGCCCGGGAAGACGCCGGCAGATGATCTGGGTCGAGTCCGTCGCTGCTGTCTCGTTCATGTGATGTCCTTTGCCCGTTGGTGGTGAGAGTGCGTGGGGTGGTTGCAACCGGTCAGTCGGTGGCGATGAAGAGGTTCTTCGTCTCCGTGAACGAGTCCATCGCGTGGGGACCGAGTTCGCGGCCGATGCCGGAGCGTTTGAACCCGCCGAACGGGGTCGAATAGCGCACTGCCGAATGGGAGTTCAGCGACAGCGCTCCCGAGTCGACGCCGCGGGCAGCCCGCAGTCCCCGGCCCACGTCGCGGGTCCAGATCGATCCCGACAGACCGTAGGGCGAATCGTTGGCCATGTTGATCGCCTCGGCCTCGTCGCGGAAGCGCTGCACGGTCACCACGGGCCCGAACACCTCCTCGGTGACGATGCGATCACGCGGTGATCTCGGCAGCACGACTGTCGGTGCCATCCAGTAGCCGGCACCGCTGGGGGCGCTGCCGGTGAACGCGATGTCGACGCCGTCGAGGAACCCGGCCACATTCTCATGGTGGCCGGAGGAGATGAGCGGTCCCATCTCCGCATCCTCGAGGCTGGGATCGGTGACGACGACACCGGAGACCGCGGGTTCGAGGAGTTCCATGAACCGGTCGAAGACTGAATCGTGGACGAGGATTCGGGAGCGCGCGCAGCAGTCCTGGCCAGCGTTGTCGAAGACGCCGTAGGGTGCGGTGGCTGCGGCGAGTTCGAGGTCGGCGTCGTCGAAGACGATGTTCGCGGACTTCCCGCCGAGTTCCAGCGTGGTCCGCTTCATCGTCGTCGCAGCGTCGGCCATGATCTTCTCGCCCACCGCGCTCGATCCGGTGAACACGATCTTCGCGACCCTGGGATCATCGGTGAACGTCTGTCCGACCACGGACCCCGTGCCCGGGATGACCTGGAAGACACCGTCGGGGATCCCGGCCTGCCGGGCCAGCTCGCCGAGGCGGATCGCAGTCAGCGGGGTCAGCTCGGCGGGCTTGAGGACCACGGCGTTGCCCGCGGCGAGCGCGGGCGCGAAACCCCATCCGGCGATGGGCATGGGGAAGTTCCACGGCACGATGATCCCGACGACCCCGAGGGGTTCGTTGAATGTGACGTTGACTCCCCCTGCCACGGGAATCTGATCGCCGAGGTGGCGCTCGACCCCGCCGGCGAAGTAGTTGAGGACGTCGCGGACGTTGCCTGCCTCACCGCGTGCGTTGCCGATCGTGTGCCCTGCCTCGGCGACCTCGAGCTGCGCGAGATTCTCAATATCGTCATCGACGGCGCGGGCGAATGCGCGCAAGAGTTCGGCGCGTTCGGCCGGATCTGTGGCCCGCCAGCGGGTGAAGGCGTCTGCGGCCCGACCGATTGCGTCCTGCGCCGATTCGACGCTGTGGGCATCGACCGAGGTGATGAGCGCCTCTGTCGCGGGGTTGATCACTTCGGTCATCGGTGGGCCTCCGCTTTCGTCTCGGGTGTGGGTGCCTCAGTTGTCTGTATCGTCGGCACTGTCTTCGTTGTCCTCGCGCGCTGGGCGGCGGCCGCGACGAGGCTGGTGAACAGACGCAGATCCTCGAGGGTCTCTTCCGGATGCCACTGCACCGCGAGCATCGAACCGTCCGGCGTCTCGAAGGCCTCGATGCAGCCGTCCTCGGAGCGCGCGCTGACAATCATTCCCTCACCGAGGTTGTTGATGGCCTGGTGATGATGGCACCGGACCGTAGTCCCGGTTCCGATCAGGCCGGATACGGCGGTATCGGGTGCGGTCCGCACAGCCACCTCGGCGAATTCGTCCTTCTTCTGCGCCTCGTGGGCACCGTAGCCCTCGAGGTCGGGAAGGTGCTGGTGCAGGGTTCCACCGTGGACCGTGTTGACGATCTGGGCGCCGCGGCAGATCGCGAACACCGGGACATTCGCGGCCCGGGCATGCCGGTACAGGGTGGTTTCGAAGATGTCGCGGCGGGTGTTGGGCACCTGGGTGCGGGGGTGGGCCTCGGCGTCGTAGAGGGCCGGGTCGACGTCATCGCCTCCGGTGAGGATGATGCCATCGAGTTCGGCCACCTCGTTCGGGGTCCAGGGGTCTTCTGGGGGCAGGAGGACGACGCGACCACCGGCGCGGGTCACGGCGGTGACGTAGACGCTGGGCAGGAACGCCGCGTCCCGATCCCAGACTCCGAACTGGCCGCGGCCGTAGTAGGTGGGCAGGCCGATGAGCGGTCGACGGGTACCTGGATCGCGGGTTGGTCGTTCGATGGTCGGGTCAGAGTCGTTCAAAGCCACGCCGGACCTCCCAATCAGTGACTGCTGCATCGAAGGCCGCCATCTCCACACGGCCCGCGTGAGTATAGTGGTTCACGACCTCGTCGCCGAATGCCCGGCGGGCGACCTCGGAGGATTCGAAGGCGGCAACGGCGTCGTGGAGGCGGCGTGGAATGCTCGGCACGTCCTGGGTGTAGGCATTGCCGGCGAGGGCTTCGGGCAGTTCGAGTTTGTTCTCGAGTCCATGGATCCCGGCCGCGATGAGGGCTGCGGTCGCGAGGTAGGAGTTGGCGTCGGCGCCGGGGACGCGTTGTTCGAAGCGCAGGCCGGGGCCGTGGCCGACGATGCGTACGGCACAGGTTCGGTTATCCCAGCCCCAGCCCACCGAGGTGGGAGCGAAGGAGCCGTCGGCGAAGCGTTTGTAGGAGTTCACATTCGGGGCGTAGAGGTAGGTGAAGTCGTGCTGAGTGGCGACGACGCCGGCGACGAATTGCTTCATCGTCGTCGACATCTCGGTGCCGTGGCCGGTGGGGAAGACCGGTGTTCCGTCCGTGTCGCGCAGACTCATATGAATGTGGCAGGAGCTGCCCTCGCGGTCGTTGGGTTTGGCCATGAAGGTCACCGACTTGCCCTCTTGGTCGGCGATTTCCTTCGCGCCGAGTTTGTAGACGACGTGGTTGTCGCAGGTGGTCAGCATGTCGGTGTAGCGGAAGCCGACCTCGAGCTGGCCGAGGTTGCATTCGCCCTTCGCGCTTTCGGTGTAGAGGCCTGCTTCGTCCATCTCGTTGCGCAGGCGGCGCAGGTATCCTTCGACCTGGCCGGTGCCGAAGAGCGAGTAGTCGATGTTGTAGGCGCTGGCGGCCTCGAGGTTGCGGTAGTCGTTCTCCATCGCCTCCCGGTAGCCGGTGTTGTAGAGGGCGAATTCGAGTTCTGTCGCACCGATGGGAAAATAGCCCAGTTCCTCGAGCCTCTCCAGCTGGGCCTTGAGCACTTGTCGTGGTGAGACGCTCAGTGGCGAGCCGTCGAGGAAAGCGAGGTCGCATTGGACCATGACCGTCGCCGGGTGCCAGGGGATGCGCCGCAGGGTCGAATAGTCGGGGACGAACATGAGGTCGCCGTAGCCGCGTTCCCAGGAGGTGAGTTCGTAGCCGTCGACGGTGTTCATCTCGACGTCAGCGGCCATGAGGTAGTTGCAGCCCTCGGTGCCGTGGTCCATCACCTCGTCAAGGAAAAACCGGCCCGTGATCCTTTTGCCTTGGAGCCGGCCCTGCATATCTGTGGCGGCGATGAGCACGGTGTCGACTCGGCCGGCGGCGATCTCTGCCTTCAGCTGATCCAGGGTCATATCTGATGAAGTCACGCTCATGGTTCCTCTTCTCGGTAGTGGCACCGCGTTCGCATCCTTGCGACACTCACGCACAGCCCTGCGGTTCTCACGCATCGTTGCGGCATTGGTGGCTTGCGGCGGTTCAGGAAGACTTTCCCATTTAAGGTATGTCACCGAACCATTTGCGCGCAATAGGTGGGACGAAATTTGCTGAAACGCCGCCCTGGGGTCTGCATAAATACCTATTGACAAACCATTTGCACGGTGACAGGCTCAACGTCAGAACAGAGTTGTGAACCGCGTCACGCACTATTTTCGTGACTTCCGCACACATTCCACAGCCGCGTTCCACACGGACGTGCACACGCCAGCCCCGGTGTCTGCGCCCGGGCAACGGTCGGATTCCGACGATCCTGATCGGTCACCGACGACCGATTCGAATCGCACGGACTGGGCCGTACGGGTTCTGACCGACGGTCCGATTCAGTCGGCCGGGTGGCTGGTCAGCGGAAGCAATCATTTCGAGAAGAACGGTGTTCTCCATGAGCAATGAAGCCTCTCCACCCAACGATCCGTCATCCGGCCCGCCACCTGACGGCAAAAACACACACGACGCTGCCGGTCCGGCCCTCAGCGATGACGAAGCCGGTCTTGCCGAGCTCGGATACAAACAGGAACTCAAACGCGGCATGTCGGGCTTCGGCAACTTCGCCGTCTCCTTCTCCATCATCTCGATCCTCGCCGGCTGCATCACCTCCTACAGCATTGCGCTGGGATCAGGCGGCCCGGCGGCGATCACGATCGGCTGGCCGCTGGTGGGCATCTTCGTCCTCTGCGTGGCACTGGCCATGGCAGAGGTCTGCTCGAAGTACCCGACGGCAGGCGGCCTGTACTTCTGGGCCGGGCGCCTGGCCAAACGCAACAAACGGCATTGGGCCTGGTACGTCGGGTGGTTCAACTTCCTCGGCGAGGTGGCCGTGACCGCCGCCATCGACTACGGCGCGGCCACGACCATGATGGCCTTCGCTGCGCTGACCTTCGGCGTCGTGCCCACGGCGCTGAACACGTTCCTGCTGTTCCTCGTCATCATCGTCATCCACGGCCTGCTCAACACCTTCGGCGTCAACCTCGTCAATCTGCTGTCCGGTGTCTCAGCCTGGTGGCACATCGTCGGCGTGCTCATCATCGTCGGCGCCCTGTGGATCATGCCCACGAAGCACCAGTCGTTCAGCTGGACCATGACGGCCTGGCACAACGAGACTGGCTTCACGTTCATGCCGTTCGTCTTCCTCATGGGCCTGCTCATGGCTCAGTACACGTACACCGGCTATGACGCCTCGGCCCACGTGGCCGAGGAGACCAGGAACGCCTCGATAGCCGCACCCAAGGGCATAGTCATGAGCGTGCTGATCTCGATCATCGGCGGTTGGATTCTGCTGTATTCGATCACGGCCGCCATCCAGGACGGCTCGGAAGCAGGACTCACCGCTCTCAATGCCACGGCGACTGGCCTGCCACCGGCTCAGGTCTTCCTCGATGCCCTGAATAACCCGACGATGGCGAAGTTCCTGCTCTTCATCGTCTGCGGCGCTCAGTTCTTCTGCGGCATGGCCTCGGTGACGGCGAATTCGCGGATGAGCTACGCATTCTCCCGCGATGATGCGATCCCCGGATCCAAGCACTGGAAGAAGGTCAACCCGCGCACCGGCACACCCACGAACTCGATCTGGCTGTGCATCGTGCTGTCCTCGGTCCTGACCGTACCGGCGCTGTTCAACGAAACAGCGTATCTGGCGGTGACGAGCGTGGCGGTGATCGGGCTCTACATCGCCTATGTCGCACCCGTCCTGCTGCGACGGCTCAAGGGCGATTCGTTCAAGCCGGGTCCGTGGAATCTGGGTCGCTGGAGCGCGGTCATCGGGTGGGTCGCTGTCGTCTGGGTGATCCTCATCTGCATCCTGTTCGTCCTCCCGCCCACGTTGCCGATCACGATCTCGACGTTCAACTACTCCCCCATCGCCGTGCTCGCAGTGCTCGTCATCAGCGTCGTCCTCTGGTACGCCCGAGGCAAGAAGCACTTCATGCAGCACCTCGACAAGGAGCAGCTGGCCATCGACGAGAAGAAGCTCCTCGACGAGATCGACGACTGAGCAAGCTGAGCCCACGACGGGTTTCCTCTCGATCAACTCTGCGGTCGAAAAGGTCGTCGCCAGTGACGACTTTTTCGACCGCAGAGTTGATCGACGCGGGGAGAGTTCGCCAGAGGAGTGCTCTCTCCACCCGCTCTCCACCCGCTCTCCACCTGTCGCCGGAAGACACAGCTCTCACTCCGGCCGCCACCGCCACCGCGACTGGGGCCACAGATGCAGACGACCCGGTTGCCTCATAGCGAGGCAACCGGGTCGTCTACGTGTCTGGCCGCTAGCAGCCGGGTGAGGGCTTCAGCGTCGCGCCGAAGGTCGCTCCACCCGACTCACACCGACTCTCGACTCACGCGGTCTCGGACTTGTACTTGTCCTCGATTGCGCGGCCGACCTCTTCATCGATGTTGCGCCAGTACTTGAATACGTTGGTCAGCACAGGCTCTTCCACGCCGTCCTTCAGAGCACCGACGACCGTTTCGATGAGGCCCTGGCGCTCCTCTTCGGAGTAGACCTCGCGAACCAGGGTGTGCGCCTGTCCGAAGTCATCATCCTCTGAGTGCAGAGTAGCGGCACTGCGGACCAGCTCACCATCGGATTCCCAACGGGCCTCGACCGGAGTCTCTTCGGCCTGGTACGGGCGACCGTAGGAGTTGGGCGCATAGTTCGGAGCATCACCTGAGTGGTGGTACTCCATCTGACCTTCCTTGTCATAGGAATTGGTCTTCGTGACGGGCGCATTGACCGGCAGCTGGTTGAAGTTCGTGCCGATGCGGTTCCGCTGTGCGTCGGGGTACGAGAAGACACGACCCATGAGCATCTTGTCCGGCGAGATTCCGGTGCCCGGCACGGTGTTCGAGGGGCTGAAAGCTGCCTGCTCGATCTGGGCGAAGTGGTTCTTCGGGTTCTCGTTGAGGGTGAACTTACCGACCTCGATGAGCGGGTAGTCCTTCTTCGACCAGGTCTTGGTCAGGTCGAAGGGATTGAAGCGGTAGGTCTTTGCTTCCTCGTAAGGCATGATCTGGACGTAGACGGTCCAGGACGGGTAGTCGCCGCGCTCGATCGCGTCGAACAGGTCGCGGCGGTGGATGTCCGCGTCCTCACCGGCCAACTGGCCAGCTTCCTCATTGCTCATGTTCTCCACACCCTGGTCGGTGTGGAAGTGGTACTGGACCCAGAAGCGTTCGCCGGCCTCGTTGGCCCACATGTAGGTGTGCGAGGAATAGCCGTTCATGTTCCGCCAGGTCTTCGGCAGTCCCCGAGGTCCCATGAGGTAGCTGACCTGGTGTGCTGATTCGGGCGAGAGTGACCAGAAGTCCCACTGCATGTTGTTGCTGCGCAGACCCGAATCCGGTGTGCGCTTCTGCGAGTGGATGAAATCAGGGAACTTCATCGGGTCACGGACGAAGAAGATGGGGGTGTTGTTGCCCACCATGTCGAAGTTTCCGTCTTCGGTGTAGAACTTCAGCGCGAAACCGCGCACGTCGCGCCAGGAGTCAGGTGAACCGAGCTCACCGGCAACGGTGGAGAACCGAGAGAGCATCGGGGTCTTCTTGCCCTTCTGCAGGAACTTCGCCCGAGTGTACTTGGAGACATCTGCAGTGATCTCGAGTTCGCCGAAGGCACCGGAACCCTTGGCGTGGGGGCTGCGCTCGGGGACGCGTTCGCGGTCGAACCGAGCCAACTTCTCAACGAGTGCAACGTCGTGGAGGAGAAGTGGGCCGTCGGGGCCGACGCTCAGCGAATGCGCGTCGGACTCTCGAGGGGCACCCGATTCGGTCGTCGAGGGCTTCGTGCCGTCGAATCCTGGATGTTCATGATCAGCGTGTTTTGTCATAGCTTCTCCTTCAACCGATTGAGCGACAGGGAGTTATCTTCCCGGTCCACTTCATCCATCATATGACGAACAACAACCGTCATGGGCGATGCAGCGAAAGGGCGACCGCGACTCCCCTGATATCGAGTTCCTGGCAGCGTGCAGAAGACTGTCGAAACCGAATTTCACACTATCCAGGTTCCCTGCCTGGTTCAACCGAGGCGGTCCCTGGAAATATTCCTGGCCCTCAGCCTTCGACTGCTGCCCCGCTTCCACCGCCTGCCGAGCCTGATCCGGACCCGCTGCCCTCACTGCTCGACCCACCGCCCGTACCGCCCGAGCTTGAGCTGCCGGCCCCGGAGCTTCCCGCACCATCCTGCGAGCCAGAGCTCGCACCTGCGCCCGAGGAGCTCGCTGCCCCGTCGGAGGTGTCCGTTCCGGCACTGCTGGATGAACTCGAATCGCTTCCTCCCCCTGTGCTCTCGTCGCCGGTGGCAGTGGAAGAGCTGGCATCGGTGCCCTGGTCAGACCCTGTCTGATCAGCCGTCGAAGATGTGGTGGAGCTTCCTTCGCTCGCCGAGGTGGACTGTCCTTGGCTCGTCGTCGAGCCGTCGTTTCCGCTTCCCGGATTCGAGTTCTGATCGGGCTGTGTCCCCGCCCGCTCTGCACCGGAACCGGGGTTTGCGCCGCCATCCTGTGACGTGTCGGTTTCATCACCGGTCCCGGAACTTCCGGACACGGATCGTGAGATCTGTGAGGTTCCGGGTGAGATGTCGGCATCGGTGAATGATTCGGCCATGACCACGGCACCCAGTCCGATTCCGAATGTCGCCACCCCGATGGTCACCGGGTAGAGCACTCGTTTGCGGCGCAGCCTCTGCCACCAGGTCTTCTTCACTTCGCTGTCGGTTTTCGTGCGATCGGCCGCTTTGCCAGGCGCCGACTTACTGCTCAGGTGGCCGAATGTTCCAGGTTCCTGAATCTCGCCGCCTGCGGTGGATCGCTGCGTTGTGGCGCCGAGTGACTTCGCTTTGACGGCCGGGGCGAGTTTCGTGCCGACTTCCCTGATCTTCTCTTTGCCCTTGTCGAGGCTGCTCGTATACAGGGTCACTGCGAGGCCGGTGATGATGCTGGCGACCCCTGCACCGACGACCGTCCCGGCGACACCCAGTTGTCCGCCGATGACCGATGAGGTGGCTGCAGCCGCGGCGCCGGCGAGGAGCTGAGTCGCGGAGACCCTGTTTTCGCTCTTCTTTTCGGCCTTGCCATTCTCCTCCCCACGCTCACCGGGTTCGCCATCGACTGGCATAGCTGCGGACACCGCGGTTGGCTGGTAGTGGTTCGCGGTGCCCTCAGCCTGAACTTCTGGTTCCGGCACGGTGTCGCGACGGATGGGATTGGGCGGCATCACTGGCGTGGTCACATGTGTGGCTGCGAGTTCTTCGGTGATCAGTGGAAGAGTCTGCGATGGATACGTCACCGCCTCGAACTCACCGTTTCGAGGTGGTGCTGCCTCGTGCTCCGATGCTGTTCGTCCGTGTCCCGACTGTGTGCGATTCTGCTCGTTCGCCACATGTGTCTCGTTCTGATTCGACGCCAAAGTTCCTCCAGTGACCGCTGCCTGGAATCAGTATCTGACGCGGAGGTGCGGGTATCCTGACCCGCACCAGCCCAGCCTGGGACAAAGCTGTGAGCCACACCCTTCACTAACGAACCTGACCTGCGATGATGACCTGTCGTGTGACGCAGCGAACACCCCTGTTGACACCATCTTTTCAGGAATGAAATCCGGGTCTGCACAGGAGCAAGGCAGGATCCCGCCGTCACCGCAGGGAGCGCCTTCGGGCGGGCACCACCAGGTGGGCATCACTCAGTGCAGGACGGCTGCATCGAAATGGTCCGGAAGCACTTCTGCTTCGTCGAGTCGAAGCAGCTGGAAGCGAGCATAGCCGGGGACGGAGTTCAGGCTCACCGCGAACAGCCCGCGACCGGTGAACCGTGTCGACATCTCCAATGCATCCCGCTCGCCTCCGGCGCCGGTTCCGGCTCCGGTTCCGGCTCCGGCCGCATCATCGACTTCGACCATGAGGTTGAGAGCAAAGCACGGGTCTTCCAACCCGACGAGAGAGACCTTCTGCTCTCCACGGAATCTCGCCGGCGCTGCCGGCGTCACCGACTGGACCTGTTCATCAATCTCTAGGACCACCTCGGCACCGATGGGAAGAAATGTGCGGGCCAACCCCGGTAACGGGGAGAACTCGGCCGGGCGGTCAAGGCGCGCGATGCTCAGACGCCACCGCAGACGGTCCGGAGTCAGGGCCTGGGAACCGGCGAGTGAGACGAGCTCGGTCGTCTCCCCCGCTCCGTTGACCCAGGGAACCGGATCGAGGTCGTCGAATGAGGTGATCACGCGCATGTGATCACTGTAGTCGCGGCTCAGCACCACCTGCCAAGAGCATCAATGTCGGTCAGAACATCAATTCAGGACGAGGCAGAACGGGTGACCTGCCGGGTCGAGGAAGACGCGGAAGGTCTCCCCCGGCTGTTCGGCTGCCTTTCCTGCACCGAGTTCGGCCACAGCCGCCTCGGCGACATCGAGATCATCGACGACGACGTCGAGGTGCATCTGCTGCGGGTGGGCCTGACTCGGCCAGCTGGGTGCGTGGTAGTCGTCGACCTGTTGGAAGCAGATCGGCGGCCAGGAATCGGATGTGATCTCTGCCCAGGTGCCATCGTCATCGACCCTGACCTGCCAGTCAAGGAGTTCACCGTAGAACTCCGCGAGTTCGCGTGCGTCAGGAGCGTCGAGAACGACGACGGGCTGTTTTGCGATAGCCATGGTGGAAGTCTACGCCGCGGGCCTGACACGGTGAAGAACGCAGACAGGAGGACCTGTCGACCGTTGGGCCTGCGCCAAGGCCCACACGCCGGTCGGTGCTAGGCTCGAAACACCACAGGGGAGCGCAATGAGATTGGCGCTGAGAGTGCGCAAGCAGACCCTTCGAACCTGATCCGGTAAGCACCGGCGGAGGAAGTGAGGACAGACACCGATGACCGATGTCGACACGAGGCACACCACCAACAGCGGCATTCGACTGGCCGCGGATGGACCGGTTGCGAGCCTGAGAGCGGAAACTGCTCCAACCTGGGAGGCCGCAGTCGGGCACAGATTCGTCACCGAACTGTTTGCCGGGACAGTCGATGACTCCGTGATGAGTCAGTACCTGATTCAGGACTACCAGTTCTTCGAATCGTTCCTCTCGATGCTCGGTGCGTGCGTCGCTCACGGCGATGCGCTCGGGTCCAAGCTGCGGTTCGCCAAGCAGCTCGGCTTCCTCGAAGCCGACGAGGATTCGTATTTCCTCATGGCCTTCGCCGAGGTGGGTGTCCCTGCCGCCGACTACGCTGACCCCCAGCTGGCTGAGCCGACCGAGGGCTTCCGTGACCTCATGGACGAAGCCGTCGACTCGGCCTCCTACGCAGAACTGCTCGTCGTGCTCGTCATCGCCGAATGGCTCTACCTCGATTGGGGCGAGCGCTCGGATACGATGCCTCCACGCCGGGTCCATTCCGGGTGGATCGAGTTGCACCGCGGTGACGCCTTCCGGGCCTGGGTGCAGTTCCTCGTCGACGAACTTGAGCGGGTATTCCCCACCGGCGAGGACGCAGAATCCGCCGCGGTGCGAGGCCGACTGACTCACATCTGGCACCGTGGCGTCGACCTCGAGCTGGCCTTCTTCGACGAGGCGTACGCTATGAACGAAACTCGGTGAAGCTGGAGCACTCGGTTCACATTCTGCATCCCTGGCATAGACGAGGTCGCTCGGATTAGGATTGTTGAGCAGAACGGGTGTGCGGGTGCATCCAGTCACCCCTCGCCGTCGTTGAAGGATGCGAGGTAATACAGATGAGCACACAGCTGCTTCCCGTAACGGACGTTCCGGCGGTCTACATCATTCATGACAATCCCGAATGGATCGCGCCGTTTGCGCGGGCCCTCGAACGTTCAGGCATCAGCTTCGTCGAATGGCTGCTGCCTGAAGCCTCGATCGATCTCACCGCGGAGCCGCCGCAGGGCCTGTTCTGGTCGCGGTTGTCCGCCTCGGCGCACACTCGCACGGATCCACACGTCAAGGACTACGGGCGTGCGGTGCTCGCCTGGCTCCAGACCGCCGGGCGCACCGTCATCAACGGCGCAGACGTCTACGAACTCGAAGTGAGCAAAATCCGCCAGCACCGCGAGCTTGCCACTCGCGGCTTCGACACCCCGCGCACCTCGGCGGTCTTCGGCAGTGCTGCGCTGTCCACGGCGGCGCGCGATTTCGTCCCGCCCTTCATCACCAAGCACAACCAGGGCGGCAAGGGGCTTGGCGTGCGCCTTTTCGAGTCCCATGCCGAACTCGATGAGGCTGCGGGTGACTTCGCACCAGGTGGTGCGAACGAGCCGATCGACGGGATCACACTGGTCCAGGAGTATGTGCAGCCGGGGCAGCCGTTCGTCACCCGTGCCGAATTCATCGGTGGCCGGTTCCACTATGCGGTGCGAGTCGATGTCTCCGATGGGTCCTTCGAACTGTGCCCCGCCGAAGCATGCGAGATCCCCGGCGTTTCTGCCACACCGGTCGACCCGTTCTCCCTGCGTGAGGACATCACCGCGCGCACGCCTCTCATCGGCAGGCTGGAGACGCTCCTGAGCGAACTGCACATCGACATCGCTGGAATCGAGTTCATCGAGACTGCCGATGACCGCCAGGTCATCTACGACATCAACACCAACACGAACTACAACCCGAGCGTCGAAGATAGCCAGCGCGCGGCCGGGCGCACCGCTGCCGCTGACCGGATCGCCGAGTACATAACCGCTGAGGTTGCCGCGTTGACTGTATCCCGCACTTGATGCCAGACCGTCGCGTAGTTCTCCACCAACTGCTCTCACTGCTGCGCGAGGTCAATAGTGGCGAACGAGTGCTTGTCGGCATTGATGGATCCTCGACAACGAAGATCTGGTTCACCCCGCGATCAGAGGCATCCTCACACCGGGGTAGACCGATTGTGCGTCACGGAGATAGTCCGTCCTCGCAATGGTCGTGTCACCCCTCTCCCCTAGACTGACCCCATGAGCAACGCTGAGGTAGATGCCGTCGTCGTCGGATCCGGCCCCAACGGCATGGCCGCCGCGGTCACCATGGCTCGGGCAGGTCTGTCCGTGCAGGTCCATGAGGCCCAGTCGACCATCGGCGGTGGTGCCCGCACCCTTGACCTGGGCCTGGCTCCGGGCATCACCCACGACATCTGCTCGGCCGTGCACCCCTTGGCGATCTCGAGCCCGTTCTTCGTCGATTTCGACCTCCGTGCCCGCGGCCTCGAGTTCACCACCCCGGAGGTCTCCTACGCGCAGCCTCTCGACGATCAGCCGACAGCGCTGGCCTTCCACGATCTCGACGCGACGGTCGACCGCCTCGGCGCGGCCGGACCCGAATGGCGACGGTTCTTCGCCCCGCTCCTCGATCGCGTCGATGATGCGATCTGGCTCTCCCTCGGCGACAAACGCTCCGTCCCGGAGACACTGCGCGATGTTCCCGGCATCGCCAATGTAATGAAGTTCGGACTGCGACTGCTGTCCCAGGCGAGCCCGGCCTGGAACATTCCGCTCTCCCACGAATCCACCCAGTCCCTCTTCACCGGCGTTGCCGCACATGCGATCGGCGGACTTCCTGGCATGGGCACGGCCGCCACGGCCACCATGCTCTCGACCGTCGCCCACGCGGGTGGCTGGCCATCCCCTGTCGGTGGCTCGCAGGCGATCATCGACGCGATGGTCACCGACCTTGAGGCCCATGGCGGGTCCGTGACGACGAATGCGCGCATCGATCACGTCTCCGATATGCCGGCGGCCCGGGCCTATCTCCTCGACACCTCGGCACTGAATGCCGCACAGATCTTCTCCGGACTCCTGCCAGTCAATGTCGACAAGTCCTTGCGCCGTTTCAAACAGGGCAACGCCGCTGCGAAGGTCGATTTCGTCCTCAACAGCCCTGTGCCCTGGACTGATCCGGAGACCGCTCGGGCTGGCACCATCCACGTCGGCGGAACCCGGCAGCAGATGGCCGCCGCCGAGGCGGATGTGATCGCCGGACGCATGCCTGCCCACCCGGTCAGCCTGGTTTCCGACCCAACCGTGTTCGACCCATCGCGTGAGGTCAACGGCCTGCGCCCACTCTGGACGTACTGCCACGTCCCCTTCGACTGCCCGATCGACCCGGCCGAATACATCATCAAGCAGATCGAACGCTTCGCCCCTGGTTTCCGCGACACCATCGTGTCCTACAACTCGATCCCCGCATCGGAGATGGCAGCCCACAATCAGAACTACATCGGCGGCGACATCGCCACCGGGCTCGTCTCCTTCTACCGGATGATGGCCCGGCCGCGCATGAGCTGGGACAACTACAGCCTCGGCGTCCCCGGCGCCTACCTATGTTCGGCGGCGACCCCACCGGCACCCGGCGTGCACGGCATGAACGGCTGGTTCGCCGCTCAGCGAGCGCTGAAGACACGGTTCGGCATCGCCGAGGCACCGAGCCTGGCGCCCTGAGCTCGTCCCCTGAACTCCGAGCAGCGTGGGATTTCCTTCGCCGTCGCCACACCCCGTTGGCTACGGCCACCGCGAGGACAACGAGGCCTGCACCGATCGCTTGTCCCAGGGTGAGCATTTCGCCGAGGATGAGCGCCGCGAGCACGAGGGCGAGCACGGGTTGGATGAGCAGCAGGCTCGCCGTCATCGTCGGCACCAATCGGACGCTGCCCCTGTTGATGAGCAGCCACGCCACCACTTGCCCGAGCACGGCCAAGGCAATGAGGTACATCCATGACTTCGGGCCGATCCCGGCCAGGTGGAGGCCACCGGTGAATTGCGCGATGATTGCCGAGGTCACCGCCGCCGAGGCTGTCGCCCAGGCCAACGGCTGAAGTGTCCCCTCGGCCTTGCGCCTGGTCCCACGGCGGGTGAGGAACATGTACACCCCACAGCCGATTCCCGCGATCAGACCGAGAACGGTGCCGAGAACGGTGCCGAGGACGGCACTGCCGCCCACCTCGGTCAGTGTCACGATGCCTCCCACCAGACCGACGCCGATGAGCATCAGCGGAAGTGCGATGAGGAAACGTGCGCTCACACGCTCACGATCGACGAGCAGCGCGAGCAATGGCAGGACGATGACTTGGACATTGACGAGCACGGTCGAGACGCCCGCGCCCACGAGGTAGATCGACGCCGTCCACGCAATGTAATCGATCCCCAGCGCGATGCCGGCCGCGATCGCCCAGAGGATCCCTGCTCGAGAGAGCCCACCGTGGCGTCGGCGTTCGAAGAGCGCCAGAGGCACGAGGGCGATGACGGCGATCGCGCACCGCAGCACGGCCGTCGTCGCCGCATCGACCCCGGCGAGTTTGACCAGAATCGCGGAGATCGAGAGGCACAGAGCACCCGCGAGCACCGCCGAGACGGCGAGCGCGGTCGGCGGCTCCGACGCTGGGGCGCCTTTGGGTGCGGCGGTCATATGTTGACCGTAAGCCCGCGGAGGCGATCTGGCACCACCCTTGGGGTGAAATGGCCAGTCCCGCAGTCGGGTGCATCGCTGTGCTGACTCACGAACAACGCGCACATGATTGAATCGGGCAGAGATTGTCGGGCGGTGTACACCGCCTGCGCGGAACCATTGATGAGTGAAGGGAGACACCGTGATCGCTGAACTCAATACGCTCATCGACCTCATCGAGTCGGACCTCGCCGATACCGGCAGCACTGTCGGAGGCGAAGGGGTTTCGCATCTCGATGTCGAATCGTTGGCACGGACACTCGGCACGAGCGAATACCATCTGCGGCGCATGTTCTCGTCCCTGGCGGGGATGTCGCTGTCGGAATACGTTCGACGTCGCCGGATGACCGTGGCTGCCGCCGATGTGGCGGCCGGCCGGGGGCTGTTGGGCATCGCGGTCCGCTTCGGATACGGATCGGCCGAGGCCTTCGGGCGAGCGTTCCACTCCGTCCACGGCGTGAGCCCGTCAGCGGTTCGGCGCGACGGTGGCCCCCTTCGCAGTCAATCAACCATCAGGTTCCGCCTGACGATCGAAGGGAGTTCTTCCATGGACACTCGAATCACCGACAAACCGGCGTTCTCACTCATCGGCCACGCCAAGCGCGTGCCCCTCATCCACGAGGGAGAGAACCCGCACATCCGCGAGCACATCGAATCTCTGCCTGCGGATGAGCACGCTCGCCTCAAATCCCTCAGCGACGCAGAGCCCACCGGACTGCTTCAGGTCACAGCCGATGTCGACCCGGACTACCGGGAGGGCACAGAGCTCACCTACCTGCACGGCGTCGCGGTCGGGACACCCGCCTCGGCGCCTGAGGACCTCGACGTCATCGACGTCGTGGCGGGAACTTGGGCGGTCTTCACCACTGCCGGCCGCTTTCCCGAAGCACTGCAGACGACCTGGGCGGCGACGGCAACTGAGTGGTTTCCGTCGAATCCGTGGCAGCTGCGGCCCGGGCCCTCGATCGTTGCGATCATCGACCGGGCAGCGGACTTCAGCACGGCCACCACCGAGCTCTGGCTGCCGATCGAACGCGCGTGACACAATGCCTGTGCGTCCCTGCGGGGACGCACAGGCGTCACCACTGGTCAGTCTCAGCAGCGTCCGCCGTCACCTCGTGCTCGCGGCGAACCGCTTCGGGATCAGCTTCTCCAAGGGCAGGAACGCGGCCCAGCAGATGACCGTCGGCAGGAAGTGGATGCCCAACGCAAAGTAGGTCATGAGGTGGAAGAGGAGGAAGAAGACAACAGCACCGTAGAGCCATCTGCCCTTGAGGAACAGCACAATCGGCGAGAGGAACTCGAAGACCAGCGTCGCCCACTGCCCGGCGATGAGCAGGCCCGGCATCTCAAGGAACGGCTTCGACCATTCGGCACCGCGACGCATGAGCGCCCAGACGATCACGGCCCCGTTGCCCCAGTCGGCGATGTTGCCCGAGGCGATCCACTTCATCACCACCGAGTAGAAATACGTGAGGACGACGGAGATCTGCACGACCCGCAGTGCCCACCCTGCCTTCGCCGAGGTGGTTCCCACGTCCCGGAATCGTGCGATCCCGACCGTCGGCAGCACGACGACGGCGATGACGAGTGCCATGTGATCGTGGGCGACGTAGCCGTATCCCTGGGTGTAGAACATCCACAGCCCGAAGGTGATCACGACCATCCACCCGCTGATTCGCTGAAGGATTCCGGCGGCCGCCAGCAGTGAGAAGACGATGATCGCGGCGAGCAGGATCTGTGCGCCGAGGACGCTGACCGGTGGGATGTGGAGGAACCTGGCCAGCCACAGCGGCTGGTAGAGGTCAGGGGTCCATCCGTGTGGGATGACGTCGGCTGAGATCGTGAGCACGTCGATGATGACGAAGACGTAGACGAAGACGCGGAAAATCGCGACCCGGGCCAGAGAGATCTGGGGCGTGAACCAGCGGATGATCGGATTGCCGACCTTCGCCTCGGCGGGGGTGCCCGTCAGGGTCTGGGTCTTCGGTGCGGGTTTCGCGGGCTTGTTCACTGCACCTCCCAGGTCGCCAGAATCTTGTGTTCGGGCTCGCCGACGCTCTGCCCGTTCTCCAATTGAGTCACGTTGCGGCAGAGGATCATCGTCTCCGGCTTCGGCTCATCGGGGTGGAGGCGCTCGTAGGAATCGGCCAAGGTCTGCAGGAGTTCGGGATGGGCGATGACCCGGTCGAGCTGCGACTCGATGTCACCGCGTTCGATCCCGACCGTGGCCGTGTTGAAGCCGAGTCTGCGCGGTTCGTCCTCGCCGGGGAACTGGGCTTCGATGCACGTCGAATTCACTTCACCGTCGAGGTCCTTGGCGGTGGCGTACTGCGTCAGCGATCCGAGCGGGAAGAAGTCGTTGGTATTGAGGAACTGCCCGCAAGTGAGGATCACGAGGGCGATCGCGGTCGCCCCGAGGCGCCACATGATCGACCATTTCGTCATCGGCTTCGGCTTCATCGCGGTCGCTGAGCCCGCCGAGGCAGCTGCGTCCGCCGGCGGTTTCCTGTTCGTCAGAAGTCGACGCTTCTTCTCATCCATGCGCTGTGTGGTTCATTCTCTCGACGCCGCGGGTACGCAGACCATCGTAGCCGTCCTCCCCTGCTGCGGGACTCAGGCGACGATCTGTTCGGGACTCAGGAACTGCGAGCGTAGAGGTTGAGCTGCTCCCACATCGCGGCATACTTCTGGAAGGAGGCGACCGCGGACTCCGGATCGTCGTTGCTCAGCGCCGTCGCCCACGAGTCGACGAGTTCCGGCGCCTCGTTGGGCCAGAGCACATCGCTCATCCCGCCCAGGTCGAGCTCGAGCACGGAGTTCATGTCGAAGCTGTCGACCCACTGCGCCAGAATCGATGTCTGCTCGACCATGTCAACGACCTTGGACTTGTCGGCGACGGTCTCCGCCGCCCATTCCATCCTCGCCGAGGCGGCCAAAATATCCGTACGGATGAGCACTCTCAGCCCGGCATCGCTTTCATTCGTGATGATCTGGTCCTCGCTCAGAGAGAAGAACAGCCACCACGACGGTGGCACGTCCCAGGCCGAGACCCGGGTGAAGACCCGCGTGTCCTTCGCATCCTGGAGCCACTCGGCGCGCCGGCTGGCCGCGCGCCGACGAGCGGACTTCGGAGCGATGATGTCCAGGGTCGCCTTCGAGGTGTGCTCGGTGAGAGATTCGAGCGCCTCCCACCCGCGGATGTCCTCCTGCGCAGGGCAGTATCGATCCACTCCGTCCGAAGTCTGAGACGCCGGAAGGAAGATCGGTGTGTTGCGAAATGACTCGGCCACAGGACTCGGCGGCAGTGAGATCAAGCGCTGATCGGCGTCACTGGAGACCTGCTCCTCGACCCGAGCACGGTTGTCTCCCACCTGCTCGTCTTGCAATTCGGAATGAACCACTGTGGGTTCGAAAATCCGCAGAGTGACAACATAATCGCGACTGTAGGACATGGGTTCAGCCTATCCAAGGTCGGGCCTCAAAATGGAACTTCCCACTACGAACAGGTAGGATTTAAGCGCATAGCAGAGATCTAGTCCGGGGCGCTTCGCCCCACATGACGACGGAGGGGGTCACGCCAGTGGGTCGCGGCCGCGCAAAGGCAAAGCAGATCAAGGTAGCCCGGAAGCTGAAATACTACAGCCCGGACACCGACCTGAATAGACTCCAGCAGGAACTGGGTTCCGAGTCGCCGACGTCCGGTTCGTCAGATCCGTACGACGACGAGACGGACTATTCGGATTACGCCGACAAGTACAACGTCGACGATGATGACGACGAAGACGACGACTATACACAGCGCGAATCGTAAGCGATCAGCACTGATGTGATCGGAGCTCAGTCAGCTGAGCATCGGATTCGCTAGAGCATGAAGGCGGAGGCTGCGGCCTCCGCCTTCTGCGTTGCCCGGATGGAATCTTCCGCAAGCTGACGATCCGCGAACGGCAGCTGAGTGCCAACGGCCCGCTGATGTGACGACGCGCTGACTTGCTGGAGTGGGGCTTGCTGGCCCGGCTGGCGTTCGCCCTACAGCCAGCGGCATCTCATACCTGTGGCTCCAGCTCCTACAGTTGCTGAGCCGCCACAGACCCACCACGCCCCCGCAGTTCCACTGACAACCTCTGCAACGAGACGTTTTAGAACTGAGGGGCCTCTTTGGAGCCCGCGAGGCGTTTCAGAGCTAAGAGGAAATGTCGCGAGCCGCCAATAGCGACGTGCGAGCCACCCCTCAGCCGAGGATGGCGGCTCCGCCGTCGACGCCCTTGGCGCCCTGGACGTAGTCGAGCTCCGAGGCCAGTGAACCGTCGTCGGTGCTGACGTCACCGAGCACCCATGATCCGGGGCAGGCTGCGAGCACGCTGTCGACGGACGCCGCTGAGGCGACGAGCACCATGCCGACGCCGAGGTTCCAGGTCCGTTCGCGATCCTCCTGCGGGACTCCGCCGAGATCGCCCAGAGTGGAGAAGACCGGAGGAATCTCCCACGAGGTCCGCGACATCTTGGCTACGAGGCCCTTGGGCAGCACGCGCGCCACATTGGCGGACAGTCCCCCGCCGGTGACGTGCGAGACCGCATGCACAGCATCCGGCAGGGCGGAGAACAGGGCGTTGAGTTCGCCGGTGTAGACATGAGTGGGGACGAGGAGCTCCTCCCCCAGGGTGCGACCGAATTCGGGCACATTCCGGTCCAGACCCCACCCCGCCTCGGCGATGACGTGCCTGACCAGTGAATATCCGTTCGAATGGATGCCAGAAGACGGCAGGCCGATGAGCACGTCACCGGCCGAGACCTTCTCAGGTCCCAGCAGTTTGGAGGCTTCGACGACTCCGGTGGCGGCGCCGGCGACGTCGTATTCGTCGACTCCGAGCAGGCCCGGATGCTCGGCGGTCTCCCCGCCGACGAGCGCGACATCGGCACTGGCGCACGCCTCGGCGATGCCCCGGACGATATCGGCGATGCGTTCAGCCACGACCTTGCCGCAGGCGATGTAGTCGGTCATGAACAGCGGTTTCGCACCGCACACGATGATGTCGTCGACGACCATTCCCACCAGGTCGTATCCGATGGTGTCGTGCTTATCGAGGGCCTGCGCGATCGCGACCTTCGTGCCCACCCCATCGGTCGACGAGGCCAGCAGCGGACGGTCGAAGTCCTTGAGCACGGAGACGTCGAAGAGTCCGGCGAAACCGCCCACCTCACCGACGACATTCGCGTTGTGCGTGGCCGCAACTGCGGACTTCATCAGTTCGACGGCGCGGTCACCGGCCTCGACGTCGACGCCGGCTGCGGCGTAGGTGGTGGACTTAGCTGGATCGGTGCTCAACTCAACATCCTTTGTCGGCGGGGGTGTCGTTGACAGGAATCGGGTACTCGCCCGAGAAGCAGGCCGTGCACAGCTGACTGCGCTCCTGCTGCGTGGCTTCGACCATCCCGTCCAGCGAGATGTAGCCCAGGGAATCGGCGCCGAGGTTGTCACGGATCTCGTCCATATTCAGACCGTTGGCGATGAGCTCGGCCCGGGTCGCGAAGTCGATGCCGTAGAAGCAGGGCCACTTGACGGGAGGTGAGGAGATGCGCACGTGGATCTCCTTCGCTCCGGCTTCACGCAGCATCCGCACGAGGGCACGCTGGGTGTTGCCGCGCACGATCGAGTCGTCGACGACGACGAGGCGTTTGCCCTCGATATTCTCCCGCAGCGGATTGAGTTTGAGGCGGATGCCGCGCTGTCGCAGAGTATCCGAGGGCTGGATGAATGTGCGCCCGACATAGGCGTTCTTCATCAGCCCCTGCCCGAAGGGAATGCCGGACTGTTCGGCATAGCCCACGGCCGCCGGTGTCCCTGATTCCGGGGTGGCGATGACGAGATCCGCGTCAACGGGGTATTCGTCGGCCAGCTGGCGACCCATCTGGGTTCTGGCCGCATGCACGGTCTTGCCGTTGAGCACGCTGTCGGGCCGGGCCAGGTACACGTACTCGAATACACAGCGGGCCTGGTCCTGCTCGGCGAATCGGAAGGAGCGCAGACCGTCCTCGTCGATGGCGATGAGTTCGCCCGGTTCGACGTCGCGCACGAAGGAAGCACCGACGATGTCGAGGGCCGAGGTCTCTGAGGCCACGACCCAGCCGTTCTCCATGCGACCCAGCGACAGCGGCCGCACACCGTGGCGATCACGCGCTGCGTAGAGGGTGTTCTCGTCCATGAAGGCCAGTGAGAACGCACCTTCGACCTTGGGCAGGAGGTTGAGTGCTGCCTCCGTGAGGTTCTCGCCTTCTTCGGTCGCGAACAGCTCAGTGACCAGGGAGGTGTCATTGGAGGAATCGCGGAACGGCCGGGTCCGGCTGTCTTTCTTCGTCGCGTCCTTGACGACCTTGTTCGCGTCATCGCGGCGGCCGTCGGCCAGGGCCTCGAGCTCGTCGAAGTTCGTCAGATTGCCGTTGTGCGCCAGCGCCACAGTTCCGAACGGCGTGGGCCCCAGCGTGGGCTGTGCGTTCTCGAATGAAGGTGAGCCCGTCGTCGAGTAGCGGGTGTGCCCGAGCGCGATGTGGCCCTGCAGAAGTTCGAGGTCGCGTTCATGGAAGACCTGTGAAACCAGGCCCATGTCGCGGTAGATCAGGATCTGTCTGCCGTTGCTGGCCGCGATGCCCGCGGATTCCTGCCCGCGGTGCTGCAGAGCGTAGAGCCCGAAGTAGGTGAGTTTGGCGATTTCCTCGCCCGGTGCCCAGACTCCGAATACTCCGCAAGCATCCTGAGGTCCGCGGTCCAGGGGGTCGATTTCGTGCGTTAGTTGCCCGTCTCCTCTTGCCACGTGAAAGATTGTCTCACATCGGTGAGCTCCACTTCACAGGTGGCTCAGACTCCGGTATTCGAAGGAGCTTCAGACTCCGGTACTCGAGGATCCGTTCCGGGGCTCGTCATCGGCACTGCCCTCCACCTCGGCGTCGGTGTCAGGTGGTGTGTCTGAGTCCGCATCGGGATCTTCGCCGTTGGCTTCGGCGATCCGACGACGTGCGATCTCCTTCGGATCATCGACCATGTCGATCTCCGCGTCGACCCGGTACTTGTGAGACTTCCTCCGGCCCGTCCAGTCGAGGATCAGTGCCACGACTCCGCCGATGAACAGTCCGCCCACGGCGAGGACGAGGAGCAGAAGCCCCGCCCCCTTGGCCACGGTGTAGCCAGCGGGCATCGCTTCGGGATCGACGAAGAGCGTGAGCACACCCGCGACGAGGACACCGAGGATCGCGCCGATACCCATGAATACCGAGTACTTGGGGCTGCGACGAACTGCGACGTCGATCTGGTCCTTCATGATCTCCTCGGGTATCAGGTTCGGCAGCGGGTCAGTGGTGCCCGCGTTTCGAGTCGCGGACAGTCTAGTCGACAACTCCTAAACGGGCTCCCAGGCAGTTATCCGGCCGATCCCATAAGCTGGGGTCAGGCACGGAAGGACTTCTCACATAGGGGTGGACATGTCTCATACGATCATCGTCGGAGTCGACGGCTCGGCCAACAGTCAATGCGCGCTGCAGTGGGCGATCAAACATGCGCAGCTGACCATGTCGGAGATTCGCCTCGTCGCGGCGTACACCGTTCCCGGTGTCAATATGACCCAGGCGGATATCGTCTATCCGGCCGATTTCGACACGGTGATCAAACGGTCGGTGCAGCAGCTCGTCGACGACAGCGCGAAAACCGTCACCGACGCCTCGGTGCCGGTGTCGACCGTGGTCTTCCCCGGGGACGCCTCCGGTGCGCTGGTCGAGAACTCGAAGAACGCCGATCTGGCCGTCATCGGTGCCCGCGGTCGCGGAGGTTTCGCCGGCCGACTGCTGGGGTCCGTGGCGCTGGCGATGCCCGCCCACGCGCACTGCCCCACCGTGGTCATCCCCAGCACCTGGCCAGACCGCCCGCTGCCCGAGAGGCCGCTGCCGGTCGACCTGCCGGTGCGTTCCTCCGACGCGCAGACGGCCACCGCCGAGTCGGGCGACAGGCGGCCGGACTTCACCGGTGAGGTCGTGGCCGCGATCGACCCCTTCGAAACCGACGGGCCCGTCCTGCGCGAGGCCGCCGTGCAGGCCCGAATCTATGGCCTGCCCCTGCACCTGGTCGGCATCACGGCCGCTCATGTCCTCTCGCCGGAATGGATGCCCAGCGAGACCCATCTCGAGAAGATGTACGACGAAGCCGTGACCTCGCGGGAGGAAGCGGTGGAGTCACTCAGAGAGGAATTTCCCGAGGTCGAGGTTCGCTGGTCGATCTTCGATGCCCCCGCCACCGAGGTGCTCATCAGTGCCACCTACACCGCCGAACTCATGATGATCGGCTCCCGCGGCCGCGGCGGCTTCGTCTCCACGATCCTCGGTTCGACCTCCCAGGCAGTCCTCTCACACGCGGTGTGCCCGACCCGCGTCGTCCGCGTCAACCGCCGGAAGTCGACGAAGAAGCGCTGAGTCGCTGGGGCGCTGCGGGGTTGCGGGGTTGCGGGGTTGCTGTGCCCCGGCTGGAAGTAGTCTCGGGCAGCGGCTTCAGCCCAGGGCGATGAGGCTGATTCCGGCGACGACGACCACCGCGCCGGTGAGCTTCATGCCGATGTTCTTCTCTCCGAAGAACCACCAGGCCAGGAGTGTGCCGACGATGATCGAAGTCTCCCGCACGGGTGCGACGAGGGACACCGGCGCCTGCTGCATGGCGAAGAGGACGAGCAGGTAGGCCAACGGGGACAGGACGGCGACGGTGACCAGGGCTCGTTTGTGGCCGGCCAGGATCGACATGAAGTCCGCGCGACGCCCCGCACCGCCGGGGATCGTCACGATGCCCAAGGCCATGATGGCTGCGACGCAGGCCTCGGAGACGGCGAAGTAGAGCAGCGGAGAGTCGGTGATGTGGTTGACGGAGAAGTCGTCCCACAAGGTGTATGAGGCGATGAAGGTGCCGATCAGCCCGCCCCAGGCCAGACCACGTCCGACGCCGTAGCCGATTGTCGCCCGACCGACGCCGTGGCTGACGCCGTGGCTGACGCCGTGGCTGACGCCGTGGCTGCCCCTCGACGCGCCGAAGGCTGCGCCTCGCGGTCGCACGGTCACGACGGCGATGCCGGCGAGGACGATGAAGGCGCCGATGGTCTCTGGTGCGCTGGGCCGCTCGCCCAGAAACAGGACGGCGATGATGATCGTGATGATCGGCCCGACTCCGCGTGCCGTGGGATAGACGACGCCCAGGGGCGCATGGTCATAGCCGGACTGCAGGGACACCGAGTAGGCGATGTGGAAGATCGCGCTCAGCGCGGCGGCACCGAGCAGACTCGGGCTGAGCTCATGTGCGCCGGAGACGAGCAGCCAGATCGCGACCGGGGCCAATAGGATCGCCGAGAGCCCGTGATAGGCCAGCACGAAGGCGTAGCCCTTGCCGGAGACGGACTTCGCAGCAATGTTCCACAGGGCATGGGCCACCGAGGCGACCAGCACCAGCCCGAGGACTGTAGGAGTCATCGACGGCTGCGGCCCGTCCTGCTCACAGCTTCACGACCTCACAGCTTCACTGCGACGGTCTTCGTCTGCGTGTACTCGTTGAGGGCTTCGATGGACTTCTCGCGGCCGTAGCCGGACTTCTTGACCCCGCCGAAGGGCAGCTCCACTCCCCCACCGGCACCGTAGGTGTTGACGAAGATCTGCCCGGCCTCCACCTCGGCGGCGACTCGATGGGCTCGGGAGAGGTTCTGCGTCCACAGAGCAGAGATCAGGCCGTAGTCGGTGCCGTTGGCCAGGGAGATCGCTTCCTCCTCATCGCTGAAGGTCATCGCGGCGACGACGGGACCGAAGACCTCCTCCTGCGCGATCGTCGAGCCCGGAGACACGTTGTCCACGAGCGTCGGAGTGATGAAGGCGCCACCGGTGAGGTCGTCGGCGAGGCCCTCGGGTCGGGTCCCGCCGGTGATGATCTCGGCGCTGCCGATGTCTGACAGGAATCCTTCGACGCGGGACTGCTGCTTCGTCGAGATCAGCGGCCCGAGCATCGGGTCCTCGGGGCCGTACCCGATGGTCACCTTCTCCATCGCGGCCGCCAGCTTCTCGACCACCTCGGCGTGGTTGCTCTGGGCGACGATGAGGCGGGACCCGGCCGAGCAGGTCTGACCGGCGTTCTGGATGATCGAACGGAGCAGGGACGGAATCGCGGCGTCGACATCGGCGTCGGAGAAGACGATGTTCGCTGATTTTCCGCCGAGTTCGAGCACCGTGGGAATGACCCGGTCGGCGGCGGCGTGGGCGATCTGCGACCCGGTCTGGGTCGAGCCGACGAAGCCCAGGTGGGCGATGCCCGGGTGGGCTGCCAGCGCCGCACCCGCCTCGGCGCCTAAGCCTGTGACCACGTTGAACGCACCTGCGGGGAAACCGACGGAATGGATGAGCTCGGCCAGCCGGACCGTCGAGCGCGGGGTCTCGTCAGCGGGTTTGGCCACGGCGCAGTTGCCGGTCGCCAGCGAGGTGGCGACGGCGCGGCCGATGAGCTGGAGCGGATAGTTCCAGGCCACGATGTGCCCGGTCACACCGTAGGGTTCGCGTCGCGTGTAGACGTGCATGTCCTCGGTCATGGGGATCGCGTGCCCGTAGTAGGACTCGATGGTGTGGCCGTAGAACTCGAAGTAGCGGGCGCAGACATCGACGTCGGCATAGGCCTGGGTCAGCGGTTTGCCTGTGTCCTCGGACTCGAGGCTGGCCATCTCATCACGGTTGGCCCGAATCACCTCGGCGGTGGTGACCAGCAGTTTCGAGCGCTGCTCGGTGCTCGAGCGCTTCCACTCCTGCTGTGCCCTCGCCGCTGCCTTGACCGCACGGTCGACCTCATCGGGCCCGCCTCGGGAGACATCGCCGAGGTGGTCGCCGGTGGCCGGGTCGACGTTGGCGTAGGTGGTCAGTGTGGGGACATGGCGTCCACCGATGAAAGAGGTGGTCTGGGTGATCTGGGCGTTCATCGCCGACCTTCCAATTCTGCCGATGTGTACAGGGGAACGAAGTCACTGATGTCGGCGCGGGTGCCGGAGGCGTCGACCAAGCCTTCGGCAAGTGCTGCGGAGAATGCGGTCTTGCCGGTCACGATCTCCAACCACACCTGCGCCGAGGTTTCCACGACGTTGGGCGGTGTCCCGCGGGTGTGCCGGGGCCCGGGGATGCACTGGGTGACGCCGAAGGGCGGGACGCGGACCTCGACGCTGTTGCCCTCTGCCCGCGAAGCGAGCTCTTCGAGTGTGAATCTCACCGCGGTAGCCAGGGTCGACCGGTCCGCCGGTGCCGCGTCGGCATTCGAATGCGCCGCCCACATCTCGAGGGCGTTGCGGCCCTCGTCGGGGTCGATCCTTCTGCGAATCGCCATCAGTGACTCTCCCTCTGCCTGATCTTCGCTATATCTTCACCCACGATGACCCGTCCGACAACCGCCGTCCGCCCCTCGGACTCGGTTCCGCCGGTGACGGGGTCGGTGATCGCCTCGATGACCTCGGCGAGGAGTTCCTCGCCGATCTCTGGAATCGCGCCCGCCTTGCGCAGCAGAGTCAGCGCCACGAGTCCCGTCGCCCGGGATGATCCGTCGAGGCATTTGACTGCGACCGAGTACCCGGACTTCGTGGACATGACGATGACGCCTTCGGCCCCGCCCTTGGCGAAGACGCCGAGGCGGTCGATGACGCTCGTGTTCGGTCTCCCGTGGCCTTCAATCGCCCAGGGTTCGGCGAAAACCGCGTCCACGAGGGTGCGGGCCTCGGACGCATAGGAGGCATAGGGCTCCGTCGCCGAGGTTGCCGTCGGGTTCTCGTCGCCTGGTGCCTCGACTGCGCTGCCCAGCCGCACCACGCGGCCGATCGCCCGCGCCAGGCCGACGAGGCTGAGTGCGAACACCGGGGCACCGCAGCCGTCGGTGCCCACGGCCGCCGGCGTCTCGCCGGCGAAGGTTTCGACCACCTCGGCGACCTTCGTCTGCACCGGATGAGCGGGATTGAGGTAGCTGTTCGTGTCGGCACCGGAGGCGAGCGCGGCCATGAGGAAGGCTGCGTGCTTGCCGGAGCAGTTGAAGTACAGGGGCGACTTCGGGTCTGCCTGCAGGCTTCGTCGGAAGGCTCCGTCGGCGGGATGTGCGGAGGGGCATTGCAGGTCGGCGGGGCTGAGACCGACGGATTCGAGCATTCCGGCGACCGCCTCGGCGTGGCCGGCCTCGCATTTGTGGGATGCGGTGGCAAGCGCCGCCCACGTTCCGGTCACCGCAGCACCCAGATTCATTGCGGCGATGGCCTGCAGCGGTTTGAGACTGGACCGGGTGAACACGGGGACCTCGGGAGCACCCAGGCTGATCAGCGGTGATCCCTGCGGATCGAGGACGACGGCGGAACCGATATGGCGTGATTCGAGAAATCCACTGCGAACGACGGCGGCCAATTCGGCGGCGTCGGCGGAGGCGAATGTGGAACAAGACACGCAGTCAAGCCTACGACCTTATAGGCTGGTGGTGTGAAGGTTCTTGTTATCGGTTCGGGCTCCCGCGAACACGCCCTCGTCCTTGCTCTCAGTCGCGACCCTCAGGTCGACGCCGTCATCGCCGCGCCCGGCAACCCCGGAATTGCCGCGATCGCGCACACCGAAGCCGTGGATATGAACGATTCCGCAGCGGTCACTGCGCTGGCGGAGACGCTCGACGTCGACCTCGTCGTCATCGGCCCCGAGGCGCCGCTGGTCGCCGGTGTCGGAGACGCCCTCCGGCAGGCCTCGTTCCCGGTCTTCGGTCCCAGCGCCGAGGCCGCGGCCCTCGAAGGGTCGAAGGCCTTTGCGAAAGAGGTCATGGAGTCCTCGAATGTGCCCACCGCACGCGCCGTGGTCGCCTACACCCCCGACGAGGCCGCCGCTGCCCTCGACGACTTCGGTGCCCCCTACGTGGTCAAGGCCGATGGCCTGGCCGCCGGCAAGGGAGTCGTCGTGACCTCCGACCGGGCCGAGGCGCTGACCCACGCCAGCTCCTGCCTCGAGGTCTCAGACCGTGTCGTCATCGAGGACTACCTCGACGGCCCCGAGGTCTCCCTCTTCGTCCTCTGCGACGGGCAGCACACCCTTCCCCTGGCTCCCGCCCAGGACTTCAAGCGCATCGGCGACGGGGACACGGGGCCCAACACCGGTGGCATGGGCGCCTACTCGCCGTTGCCCTGGATCCCGGCCGGCACCGTCGATGAGATCGTGGACACCGTCGCCCAGCCGGTCGTCGATGAGATGACCCGCCGCGGCACCCCCTTCGTCGGCCTCCTCTACTGCGGACTCGCCCTGACCTCGAAGGGCCTGCGGGTCGTGGAATTCAATGTGCGCTTCGGTGACCCCGAAACCCAGTCCGTTCTCGCCCGTCTGCGCAGCCCGCTGGGACAGACCATGCTCGCCGCTGCCGAGGGTCGCCTCGACGAGGTCGGCGAACTCGAGTGGGATCCGCGCACCTCGGTGACCGTGGTCATGGCCGCCGAGAACTACCCGGGCACTCCCCGCACCGGCGACATCATCCGCGGCCTCAACACGGCCGACGGGCTCGAGGACGTCCACATCCTCCACGCCGGGACCGCCCGGGCCACAGACACGGGTGCCGGGTTCGCTCCGGAGGACACCGTCATCTCCGAGGACGTCGCCGAGACCGGAGACATCGTCACCGCCGGCGGCCGCGTGCTCTCCATCGTCTCGCTGGGCTCGGGCCTCGACGAGGCAAGGGCCAAGGCCTATGCCGCTGCGACCGAGGTCAAATGGGACGGTGAACAGCATAGGACCGACATCGCCGAGGTGGCTGCTCGCGGTCAGATCACCGTCGCCGACATCTACCCGGCCCCTGATGGTGCGGCCGCTGCGGCGTCGGGAGGGGCGGCGTCGGGGGATGCCGTGTCGGGGGACGAGCCGACGCTGCCGTTCCCCGTCGAGGAACCGGCACCGAACTCGAACGTCTCAGCGGGACACGATTCCACGGCTCCCGGGCTCCCGGGCTGGAAGCATGTGTACTCCGGCAAGGTCCGCGACCTCTACATCCCCGGCGATGCCGACGACGCAGCCTCGGCCGAGCAGCTGCTCATGGTCGCCTCCGACCGCATCTCCGCCTATGACTGGGTCCTCGATTCCGAGATACCCGACAAGGGCAAGGTCCTGACCGGCTTGAGTCTGTGGTGGTTCGACCAGCTCTCCGAGGTCATCGGCAACCACGTCATCAGCTCCGACGTCCCTGAGGCCGTGGCCGGCCGCGGCCTCATCGTGAAGAACCTGTCGATGCTGCCCATCGAGTGCGTGGCACGCGGCTATCTCACCGGCTCCGGCATGGCCGACTACAAAGCCACCGGCTCCGTGTGCGGAATCCAGCTGCCGGCAGGTCTCATCGAAGCCGACCGTCTGGAACCTGCGATCTTCACGCCGGCGACCAAGGCCGAGCTGGGAGACCACGACGAGAACGTCAGCTTTGCCCAGATCACGGAGACCATCGGCACCGAGGCGGCTGAGAAGGCCCGTGACCTGACTATCGAGATCTACCAGCGGGCCGAGGCCATCGCCCGTGAGCGCGGCATCATCCTCGCCGACACGAAGTTCGAGTTCGGGACGCTGCCCGATGGGACGATGGTCCTCGGCGACGAAGTGCTGACCCCGGATTCGTCACGCTTCTGGGACGCGGCGTCCTACGAATCGGGTCAGCCGCAGGCGAGCTTCGACAAGCAGTTCGTCCGCGATTGGCTGACTGGTGAGTCCGGCTGGGACAAGTCCTCGGACACTCCCCCGCCAGCCCTGCCCGCCGAGGTGATCGAAAAGACCCGCGCCCGCTACATCGAGGCCTTCGAGAAGCTCACCGGCCAGAAGTTCCCCGGCTAATGAGGCCAATCACAGCCTGACCTCGTCAGCTCAGCAACACTGCTTCACCGAAACAACGCCGCACCGCCGACACCATTGCGCACGCATGTGTGTCCCGGCGGTGCGGCGTTGTTTCGGTGCCCATTTGCGCTGGGGTGCTGTGTCACCCACCCAACTTGCTGTATACCAGCCACACGTTCCCGCCCGCGAAATACGCACAGATCAACACTGAATCAGCGGTCCTCACAATCCTGCACGAGTCTTTCTCAGCGTCAGTTCGTCTCACGCAACGAAATCGGTGGAAACCACTTACTGGTTCCGCTAGGGTGTGGTGAACAGTGACCGGCGACACATCATGTCGCACAAGCCACACACTGACGTGCAACTCGGTTGGAAGTGACATATGCATTACTGGAACGGCACCTATTACGAAGGCAGCGGCGAGACCTTCACCCTCGTCAATCCCGCAACTGGGGAGCGAACCGGAGAGTACACGCTCGCGAACGCCGCCGACGTCAACGACGCAGTCGCCTCGGCGAAGGCCGCCTACCCCGCCTTCAAAGCCTTGACTCCCGGCGAGCGCGCGGAGCTGATGCTGGCACTGGCAACGCAGCTCGAGGCTCGTGCCGATGAGCTCGCCGAACTCGAATCGCTGCAGACCGGCAAGTCCATCCGCCTGGCCAAGGAATTCGACGTGCCCGGCTCGATCGACAATGCGAAGTTCTTCGCCGGTTCCGCCCGGCAGCTCACCGGCCTGGCCGCCGGAACCTACTGGGAGAAGTCGACGTCGATGACCCGGCGCGAACCCCTCGGCGTCGTCGGCTCGATCGCACCATGGAACTACCCGCTGCAGATGGCCGCGTGGAAGGTCTTCCCCGCCGTCGCAGCCGGCAACACCATCGTGCTCAAGACCTCAGAGATGACTCCCGGGACCTCGCTGATCCTCGCCGAGGCGGCCACGGCAGCAGGCTTCGCCCCCGGTGTCATCAACGTCATCGCCGGTGACGGCCTTGAAGCAGGCGAAGCACTCATCACCCACCCGGACGTGGTGATGTCCTCGTTCACCGGGTCGACGAAGGTTGGACGTCGCATCATGGAACTCGCCTCGGCCAAGGGCTCCCGCGTCCACCTCGAGCTCGGCGGCAAGGCACCGCTCGTGGTCTTCGACGACGCCGACATCGAGGCCGCCGCACGCGGTGCCGTCGCCGGGTCGCTCATCAACTCCGGCCAGGACTGCACCGCGGCCACCCGGGCCATCGTCGCCTGCGAACACTTCGAGGCCTTCACCGACCGGGTCACCGAACTCATGAACGGCGTCCGCGTCGGCACCCCGACCGATCCAGCCACAGACATGGGATCCCTGATCTCACTGACCCACCGCTCACGGGTTGCCGCCATGGTCGACCGCGCCCGCGAAGCCGGGGCCACGATCCACTGCGGAGGTGAGATCCCGACGTCGAACCACCTCGGCGAGGCTCTGCCCGGAGACACCGAGACAACGGCGTACTACGCGCCGACGCTCATCAGCGGAATCGACACCGACTCCGAGGTGTGGCGCGAGGAGATCTTCGGTCCCGTTCTCGTCGCTCTCGCCTTCGACACCGATGATGAGGCGATCGAATTGGCCAACGACACCCCCTACGGGCTGGCGGCGAGCGCCTGGACGACGACCACGAACCGGACGCTGCGTGCCGCTGCCGACATCGAGGCCGGATGCGTGTGGATCAACGAACACATCCCGATTGTCTCCGATATGCCCCACGGCGGATACAAGGCCTCCGGGTTCGGCAAGGACATGAGCCAGTACTCGTTCGATGAGTACACGCAGGTCAAGCACGTGTTCATCGATCAGCATGAGGACCCGCACCACGAATGGCAGGACACCGTCTTCACGTCCTGAGTCCCGGTGCACATACAATGACATCCTGGCGAGCGCGTCCGGCGCGTTGCCGCCTCACCTTCGACAAAGAAGTCGGGAGGACCATGAACCTCGACGTTCTCGACGTCAGCATCTTCGACGGCCACGCCGTCCTGCCCGCGAACCGCATCAGCATTCGCGACGGCATCATCACCGAGATCGGCATCGGCGCGGCCGCCGAACCTGCCGAACGCACCATCACGGCCACCGGGAAACTGATCACGCCCGGGTTCGTCGACGCCCATGTGCACACGACCTTCGGCGGACAGGAGTCCCTGGCCTGTGACCTCAGCGAAGCGCAGGGGCTCGAGGCCTCACTCGACGTGATCCGGGACTACCTAGCCGCGACCGCTCCGGAAGCGGCAGATGACTGGGTCACCGGCGGCGGGTGGTCGATGGCCGACTTCCCCGGCGGTGCACCCACCGCTGCTATCCTTGACGAGCTGAGTCCCGAGCGCCCCATCATCCTGCTCAGCGCCGACCATCATTCGGCATGGGTGAACTCGAGGGCCATGGACCTCGCCGGCCTCGACGCCTCCACCCCCACCCCGCCCGGAGGCGTGATCGAGAAGGGCGCGGACGGCGCACCGACAGGGTGCCTGCACGAATCCGCGATGGACATCGTCTCCGGGATCGTCCCCGCCGCCTCCGACTCCGCCATTCGCGCCGGACTGCTCGCCGGGCAGTCCTACCTTCAGGGCCTCGGCGTCACCGCATGGATGGATGCGATCGTCGGCGACTACTCCGGCCACCGCTCCCCCTTCGACGCCTATGTCGATGCGGAGAACTCCGACGATCTGTCCGCCGAGGTGGTCGGCAGCCTGTGGTGGCCCCGTGACGTCGAGGACATCGACGCCCAGGTCGCAGCCCTGCTCGAGCAGCGGCGAACCCAGGGACAGTTCCGCACGACCTCGGTGAAGTTCATGCTCGACGGCATCGTCGAATCCCGGACAGCCGCAATGAGCGCTGAGTACAGCTGCGCCTGCGGCGGATTCGGAACCAGCTACTTCACCCGCGAGCACCTCCACCGGTCCTTCGCCGCCCTCGACGCGGCAGGCTTCGACATCCACTGCCATGCGATCGGCGATGCCGCCGTCAAGGCCGCCCTCGACGCATTCGAAGCCGTCGGAAGCCACAGCGACCGCCGCCATCACATCGCCCACGTCCAGGTCGTCGACCCCGTTGATGTCGACCGCTTCGCGACGCTCGGGATCACCGCGAATCTGCAGGCGCTGTGGGCCTGCTACGACCAGCAGCTGCTCGACCTCAACATTCCCTACCTCGGTGCCGAACGCACCGGCTGGCTGTATCCATTCAAGTCGTTCGCGAAGGCAGGGACCCACCTGGCCATGGGTTCGGACTGGCCGGTCTCGACGCCGAACCCGTGGGAGGCGATCCATGTTGCCGTGAACCGCTCGCACCCGGACGCGGGCGACCCGGCACCGCTCCTGCCCGAGCAGGCCATCGACCTGACCACCGCGCTGCGCGCCTACACTTCTGGTTCCGCGCACCTGCTGCGCTCGAACACCAACGGGACCATCCGCACCGGCCAGGTCGCCAATCTCGCGCTGGCGAGTGCGAACCCCTTCGACATCGCCCCGGGCAGACTCGTCGAGGTGCACAACGAACTGACAGTCGCCGGCGGCCGCATCGTCTACGACGGCATCGGCTCAGCCACAGTCGCTGCCACCGCCCCAGAGTCCATTCCAGTCACACATCCTGAAAGGCAATCATGACCACGACAGTCACGCCAGAGTCATCTGCTCCCCCGCAGGTCGGGCACCTGGAGGTTCGAGGAGTCAAGAAGGTCTTCGGGGACACCACTGCGATCGAACGTCTTGATCTGTCCGTGCGCAAGGGCGAGTTCCTGTCCCTCCTCGGCCCCTCGGGCTGCGGAAAGACGACCCTGCTGCGCATGATCGCAGGCTTCGAGACTCCCACAGACGGGGCGATCCTTCTGTCGGGCAAGGACATCGTCAGCCTCCCGCCGCACCGGCGCCCGGTGAACACGGTGTTCCAGTCCTACCTGCTCTTCCCCCACATGAACATCGCCGACAACATCGCCTACGGACTCAAACAGGCCAAAGTCCCCAAGCCGGAGATCGCCGAGAGGGTCCGTGAGGTTCTCGCGCTGGTCCAGATGGAGGACTTCGCGGGGCGCAAACCCGAACAGCTCTCCGGTGGTCAGCAGCAGCGCATCGCCCTCGCCCGCGCCCTGGTGAACCGCCCACAGGTCCTTCTCCTCGACGAGCCGATGTCGGCTCTCGACCGCAAACTGCGCGAGGAGATGCAGCTCGAGCTCAAGCGCCTGCATGCGAGACTCGGCACCACCTTCGTGTTCGTCACCCATGATCAGCAGGAGGCACTGGCGATGAGTGACCGCATCGTCGTCATGTACGAGGGGGTCATCCAGCAGGTCGGCAGCGGTGAGGAGATCTACGAGGAGCCGGGCAATCGGTTCGTCGCGAGCTTCATCGGCAAACAGAATTTCATCCCGGTCAGCGTGACCGAGGTCGACGACGCGGGAGCGACCCTGACGAGTAAGAACTCGGTGATGCACACGAGCGCGATCGAGTCCAAACCTGCCACGGCAGGCTCCTCCGCCGGCGGTGGAGCCCTGCGCGAAGGTGACACGGTCCGAGCCGCCATCCGTCCCGAGCGGATGCGAGTCGCCGGGGCCGATCCCGCTGCCGGGACGACGCCGAACACTGCCCCGGGCACCGTCATCTCCACCTCGTTCCTCGGCGATGTCGTGCAGTACATGGTGCGGTCCGGATCGAATGACGAGGTCCTCGCTCGTGTCCCAGCGGCCGGTGCCCGGATCTTCGCGCAGGGCGACGAGGTTGCGCTGTCCTGGGACTCCGATGCGGTGGCGGTGTTCGCCGATGAGTGAGCGCTCCCCGATCAGCGTCCTCGCTCCGCACAGCAAGGTCGAAAGGATCACAAGACGAGCGGCTCTGGCCGGCTTCGGCGTCCTCGGCCTCGGGGCTCTGACCGCCTGCGGGCGGAATACGAGCATGGCCGCCTCACCGGCGACCGACGGCGAGCTCGAATCGAAGCTCAACCTCTACACCTGGGGTGATTACGATTCTCCGGATCTGCTGGAGAAGTTCCGCGACGACTTCGATGTGCTCCTGCAGGTCGACTCCTACGGATCGAACGAGGAGCTCATCGCCAAGCTGTCCTCCAGCCGCGGAACCTCCGGCTACGATGTCGTCGTCCCCACCGGCTCCCAGATCGACCGGTTCGCCAGCCATGACCTGCTCCAACCCCTGGATCTGTCCCTGATTCCGAACTTCTCGCACATGGATCCGAACTTCATCGACCAGGAGTTCGATCCCGGGAATGAGTACACGATCTGCAAGGCCTGGGGCACAACCGGCTTTGCCTACCGCACCGATGTCATCTCGCGCACGATGACCTCCTGGCAGGATTTCATCGATGCTGCCCAGGGTGAGGCTTCGGGACGCACATCGCTGCTCTCCGATCCGTGGGAGGTCACGGCGATCACGCTGGCGACCCTCGGGCACAGCCTGAACACGACCGATGAGAAGGAGCTCGCCGAGGCGAAGAAGATCATCCTCGACGAGATCGCGCCCAATGTCCGCGCCTATTTCGGCAGCGCCTCGACGGGAATGATCCAGGGCAGCTTCGACCTCATGCAGTCCTACAACGGCGACGCCCGTCAGGGTTTCAACGAGGTCGACAACCCGGAGGACTGGGAGTACGTCTTCCCGACCCCCTCGGCGAATCTCTGGATGGACTGCTGGGCGATCGCCACCGGGGCACCGCATCCGGATGCCGCACACGAGTTCATCAACTTCATGATCTCTCCCGAGAACACCATGACCCAGATCGAATACATCGGCTATCCGATCGGGGTCAAGGGCACGGAGGAGAAGGCGAAGGAGGCCGAGCTCGACTACCTCAATCTCATCTTCCCCGACCAGGAGGTTCTCGATCGACTCGAGGCCAGCATCTTCAATGAGGGAATGGCGGCACGCGTCGACATCCTCACCGAGGCCAAAAGGAGGTCGGGAGCAGCATGATTCCGCTTCGCAACAGAATCTTCGGACCCGCGGCGCTGTCGTTTCCCACGTGGGCCTACGTCATCTTCTTCTTCGTCATCCCCGTGGCGATGGTGTTCTTCTTCAGCTTCGGCTACAAGCCGGACATCTACACGGCGGTGGCCACCGATGAGCTCAGCTTCGATCGGTTCCCCGAGGCGCTGAACCCGGCCTTCGTGTCGACGTTCTT
Organism: Brevibacterium picturae; assembly: GCF_900105045.1. Lineage (GTDB taxonomy): Bacteria > Actinomycetota > Actinomycetes > Actinomycetales > Brevibacteriaceae > Brevibacterium > Brevibacterium picturae. The sequence goes on from NZ_LT629739.1 coordinate 1,221,737, forward strand.
CGCCACGCTGCGGATCTCGCTCCTCGGCACGTTCATCTGTCTGCTCATCGCACTGCCCTTCGCCTATTGGATCGCGGTGAAGATCTCCCCAGCCCGGCGCAGCCTCGCCCTGGCTCTGGTCATGGTGCCGTTCTGGACGAACTTCCTCGTCCGCACGCTCGGTTGGCAGATCATCCTCTCCCCCACGGGCTTCTTCTCCGAGGGGCTCATGGCGCTGGGGCTGACTCAGGAGAGGATCGACATCCTCTACACGCACACCGCGGTCCAGATCGGCGTCGTCTACAACTATCTGCCGCTCATGATCCTGCCGCTCTTCGTGGCCATCGACCGGTCGGGCACGAAGCTGCGCGAGGCCAGCTACGACCTCGGCGCGAACAAGGTCAAGACCTTCTTCAAGGTGACACTGCCGATGGCGATGCCGGGCGTCATCTCGGGCTGCCTGCTCGTCTTCATCCCACTCAACGGCGACTACATCACCGCCACCGTGCTCGGCGGGGCGAGCGGGTCGATGATCGGCCAGCTCATCGCCGAACAGTTCAACTCCGCTCAGAACTGGGCGCTGGGTTCGGCCATGGCCGTCGTCCTCATCGCCTCGACTGTCGTCGTCGTGGGCCTCGGCTTCGCTCTGCTCAAGATCGGGCAGCTCATCGCGGCGAAGGCCAACAGTATTCCGATCTCGAACGGGAGGGCATGACATGGCCCATACGATCCGCAAACCGCTGACCGACAGGCTCCTCAGCGCATGGGGGATCCTCGTCTTCATCTACCTGTTCCTGCCGATCGCCGTCATCGTCGCCTACTCGTTCAACAACGGCAAGGTGCTCGCGAACTTCTCCGAATTCGGCTTCAATGCCTATGCCAACGGGCTCGACAACGACGTCATCGTCGCCACCGTGTTCACGAGCCTCCAGGCCGCCGTCGGGTCGGCGATCGTGGCGACCATCTTCGGCACCATCGGCGGCGTCGCCCTCGCCCGTGCCAAGCGCGGGGTGTGGTGGGCCGTGGGACTCACCGTCGTTCTCGGTGCCACACTGTTCACCCCGGAGATCGTCGACGGCATCGCCTTCCTGCCGTGGTTCGTCACGCTCGGCGTGGACTGGGGGCTGACCCCGTTCAACGACGGATTGGTTCGCCTGATCGTCTCGCACGCAATGTTCTCGATGGCCGTCGTGACCTTCATCATCCGGGCGCGAATGGCCGGGATGAACCAGCAGCTCGAGGAGGCCGCAGCCGACCTCGGTGCCAACGCGTGGCAGAGGTTCCGCGACATCACCCTGCCGATCGCGGCTCCCGGCATCTTTGCCGGCGCCCTCATGTCGTTCACACTCAGCTTGGACAACACGATCCTCTCGAGCTTCGTCCAGCTGCCGGGTTCGACACCGTGGCCGGTCTACATCTTCGCTGCGGTCAAGGTGGCGCTGCGGCCCGAGATCGCCGCGATCTCGACTCTCATGTTCCTGCTCACCCTCATCGCGCTCGGGGTCTGCGCCCTGGCTCTGCGCAAGACTGGGGGAAGCTCGACGGAGATCATCAAGACCATGGCCGGATGATTCCCACCCCCTCGCCGAGGCGGGCCCGGAGTCCGCGAGGCCCGCACACCTGCACACAGCTGACATTTGCCGCAAGGCAGAAGGAGAAGTGACATGGACGTCAATGCCGCACTGGCCGACGCCTCGACCGTTCCGTTCTGGCTCGATTCCGAGCAGCGGCCGGAGCCTCTGCCGCCGCTGACCCGCAATCTCGAGGCCGACCTCGTCATCGTCGGGGGTGGTTTCACCGGCCTGTGGACGGCTCTGCAGGCAAAGGAGCGCGATCCCGATCGCCACGTCGTCCTGGTTGAGGCGAACACGATCGGGTGGGCCGCCTCGGGGCGCAATGGCGGGTTCTGTGCCGCCAGCCTCACCCACGGCTATGACAACGGCGAATCGCATCTGCCGGATGAGAACGAGCGACTGGCGCAGCTGGGGCGGGAGAACCTCGACGCGATCGAGGCCGCCGTGGCCAGGTACGACATGGATGTCGAGTTCGAACGCACCGGTGAACTCGATGTCGCGACCGAGGACTACCAGGTTCCGGAGCTGCGCGAAGCACACGACCCCGAGGCTGGTTTCATCTTCTACGATCAGCAGGAATTGGCGCAGATCGTGAAGTCACCGACGTACAAGGGTGCTCTCTGGGACTCTCGGGAGGTTGCCTTGGTCAACCCCGCCAAGCTGTGTTGGGAACTGCTGCGGGTCATCCGTGAACTCGGCGTCGAGGTCTTCGAAGGCACGAAGGTCACCGATGTCAGCGACCGGACGTCGACGGTGCAGGTGACGACCCGAGTGAACTCTGCGACCGCGTCCGGACCCGCGAGCTCCTCGACGATCACGGCGCAGCGGGTGGCTCTGGCGACGAACGTCTTCCCCTCGCTCCTCAAACGGGTCAGTCTGCATACCGTCCCGGTCTACGACTACGCCCTGATGACCGAGCCGCTGAGTGATGAGCAGCTGACATCGATCGGGTGGAACGGCAGACAGGGCATCGGCGACTGCGCGAACCGATTCCACTACTACCGACTCTCGGCAGACAACCGGATCCTCTTCGGCGGATGGGACGCCGTCTACCACTACGGTCGGCAGGTCTCGTGGAAGTACGATCAGCGGGCCGAGACCTTCGAGACCTTGGCCGAGCACTTCTACGAGACGTTCCCCCAACTGGACAGAGTGAAGTTCAGCCACAAATGGGGCGGACCCATCGACACCTGTTCGCGGTTCTTCTCCTTCTTCGCCACGGCCTACGGCAAGAAAGTCGCCATGGCCGCCGGCTTCACCGGACTGGGTGTGGGCGCCTCGCGCTTCGCCGGCACCGTCATGCTCGACCTGCTGACCGGGCAGGATACGGAACTGACCCAGTTGGAGATGGTGCGCAAGCTGCCCCTGCCCTTCCCTCCTGAGCCGGTGGCCTGGTTGGGCATCCAGATGACGACGAATGCGATGATCAAGGCCGATGGCAACGAAGGCCGGCGTGGTCCGCTGCTCAAGGCACTCGACGCGGTGGGTATGGGCTTCGACTCCTGAGGCTGACTGTGGGGTCCGCGATTCGTGGCGTCCGGTTCGTGGCGTCCGCAGCTCGGACCGAAGGCGGGAGTTCCGTCCGTGCTTGATAGACTTTGAGCGAGCGCGGGAGGAACTCCCGAACACTTTCTTGAAGGAGCAGAACACGCATGGCACGTGTCGTCGTTGAGGTGATGCCCAAACCCGAGATTCTTGACCCTCAGGGTAAGGCGATCTCCGGTGGAATGTCCCGACTCGGCTTCACCGGTTTCGGTGAGGTACGACAGGGAAAGCGCTTCGAGCTCGAAGTCGAAGGCGAGGTCACCGAGGAGGTTCTCGCCCAGGCTCGTGAAGCTGCAGAGAAGCTCCTGTCCAACCCGGTCATCGAGAATGTCGTGGCCGTTCGTGCCATCGAGGAAGCCTGATGACCGCAGTCGCCACCGACCCCACCATCGCCGAGGCGGGTGCTGAGTCCGGAGCCTCGATCGGTGTTGTGACGTTCCCCGGTACGCTCGATGATCGTGATGCCGCACGTGCCGTTCGTCTTGCCGGCGCGAAGCCGGTGAACCTCTGGCACGCCGATTCCACGCTTGCCGGTGTCGACGGTGTCATTCTGCCCGGAGGGTTCTCCTACGGGGACTACCTGCGCTGCGGTGCGATCGCGGGTTTTGCTCCGATCATGGAATCCGTCGTCTCGGCCGCCAACGCCGGCATGCCGGTCCTGGGCATCTGCAACGGCTTCCAGATCCTCTGCGAATCGCATCTGCTGCCCGGTGCCCTCATCCGCAATGACCACCAGCATTTCATCTGCCGTGACCAGGAACTGATCGTAGAGAACACGAATACCGTCTGGACCGGTGACTACTCACAGGGTCAGACCATTCGGATTCCGCTGAAGAACGGTGAGGGCGGGTTCGTCGCCACCGAAGAGGTCCTCGACGAGCTCGAAGGCACTGGCCGTGTGGCGCTCCGCTACCAGGGCCCCAATCCCAACGGTTCCCTACGCGACATCGCCGGCATCACGAACGATGCCGGAAACGTGGTCGGACTCATGCCCCACCCCGAACACGCCGTTGAAGCCGGCTTCGGACCGGAAGACGGTGGCGGCATCGACGGTCAGGGATTCTTCTCCTCAGCCGTGCGCACCCTCGTCACGGGCCGCTGAGCCAAGTCACCGGCGCGCTCTTCAGCCGTCGGCCCATTTGAGGCCGACGGCTGTCTCAAGCGTCGCGGATGCGGCGTGCAAGGGCACCGACCAGGTCTCGTCACCGACGATTCCGTCGATGTCGACGTCGCCCCACTTCTGGAACCCTTCGACGGACGTCTTGGTCGCGGACCCGAATTCGCCGTCGGGCTCCCCGGGTGAGGGCCAGTCTCCCTCAACAGAACCGCTGTGCAGAACTTTCTGCAGGTCCGCTACGGCTCCATGAGACGAGCCGACCTTGAGCGTGGGCATCGCTCCTCCGTTCGGCAGTGCCTCCCAGGTCTTGTCGCCGACGATGCCGTCGACATCGAGTCCGGCGCCGTCCTGGAAGTTCTCGACTGCTGTTTCTGTCACGGCTCCGAAGATTCCATCGACTGCCACCGAATGATCCGGCACTCTGCGCAGAGCTCGCTGTGCCCTCCTGACGACGTCGCCCTGGGATCCTCGCTTGATGATGGGTTGACCGGGATTGGACATTTTCTCCTCCTGCTTAGTGCCGGTGCTTCCGGGCCGGAACTCACCGATCGTGAATATTCGTGGAAGCAGCCTTGCCGCCACAACCGTCAATCTATGACCGGCGCACAGTTCCCGACGAGGGCTGGACGAGACTCATCCCGCATGCCCGTGAGATGGTCCTGAAGCACTGGGACGGTCACGGCCTGTGCACGCGCATCGGCCCCGGAGCTCCGGCTCGTGTGGCCGGTGTTCCAGGGCCGAATGCCCTTTCTCGGTGTCGCTTCGCGCCGTCGGGCCGGGAGTGTTCACCAACCCGACGGGTCACCGATCACGATCCGAACTGTGCGCGACGGCGGGCGGAGATGATTGTCGCTGCGCCCGCCAGGATGAGGACCGCCCCTGCTCCGAGACCGGTGAGCTCGGCACCGGTGCGCGGCATCGAACCGGCGTTGCCGGAATTCCCTGCCTCACCGGAATCATCCGACCCCCCGTCAGGGTCACCGGCTCCGCCTCCGGTCACCACGAACTGGCCTTCCATGCTCTGATCCATGCAGACGGCGATGACCTTGTATGTGCCGGCATAAGCGTCCGGATTGTTCTCGAGGCCATAGACCTGGACCGATGCAGCGCCGTTCTCGTTGGCCTCGACTGTTCTGTCGTAGAGCTTCTCGCTGGGCTCATGACCCCAGACTTTGAACTGGACGTCACTACCGGGTTCGCATGCGGTGACGGTCATGGTCACGCCCTTGTCGCGATTGACGAAGTCCTTCCCGGATACCGTCTCCGGGTCGATGGCGAGCTTGGGGTCGACGGCACTGTCGTCTGCGGTCACTGTGAAGGTTGTCTCGACGCTTTGGTCACCGCATGAAGCCGTGACGAGGTAGTCGCCGACCCAGTCGGCTCCGCCCTCACCGTCAGGAACGAAAGTGCTGGCTCCCGCAGCGTCCTCGCCGGCCATCTGGGTGTCTTCCCAGACGGTGGTGTCGGGGTCGGTTTGCGTGCTGATGCGGAAGGTCACCTCTTCGTCGACGACGCAATTGACCAGCATGAGGCTGACTCCGTCGGTGAGGAACTCATGGAGGCCCTGACTCTGGGGAGACACCGTGAGCTCCGCGCTCGGGGGTTCTTCGTCTTCGTCTTCGTCGTCTGCCGCGACGACCTCGACGCTTCCGCTGAAGGTCTTCGACTCTTGGCCTTCTCGTTCAACGGTCACCGTGACGTCGAGTGTGTCACCGGTCTTGAGTTCACTATTGCCCATAATGGCTCCGCTGAAGGTGCCGTCTTCCTCAACTGTGGTGGATGAGTCTTCACCGGGCTCGGCGGTGACGACATCACCTGTTTTGAGGGAGTCGATCGTGTAACGGATCCCCGTTTCCGGATCACCGATCTCTTCGGCGGTCATTGTGGTCTTCTCGAGCGAGAAGTCCGCCTCGATCGGCTCGGATTCCTCGGCTCCGTCGGAACCGTCATCGCTCGCGTCTTCGGTTGCGTCGTCTTTATCGCCGTCCGAGTCGGCAGTGTCTTCGCCGGGAGAGGTCGGTGCGCCGGGGTCGGCCGTCTCAACCCCGTCGTGACCACCGTTCTGCCCCTGGCCCGCGTCGCCCTGCGCATCGTCGCCACCCTGGTCGGCAGGGCTGCCGTTCTCGCCGGGATCGACAGCGTCGGTGACATTCTCAGCCTCGGCGCCTGGGGACTGTGCATTCTCCTGGGTCGTCAGTTCGGGCGGGGTGTCCAGAGAATTCGCAACCGCCGGGCCGACTCCGATGGTGGAGACCGCCAATGCGATGCTTGCTGCGAGAGCCAGCCGTTTCATGATGATCCTTCCAGAGGCCAGAGTGGCTGCCGTGTGCAGTTATGGAAGCGACCATACGTTCGCCGTCAGCAAGCGACGACTTTTGGTCTTTTAGTTCATGACGGAAATGTGATTGGGAAACCTCTGAATGGTTACCCCTTTGAGACATCGCGCGTACTCGGGAAGCGATCGGTCACTGCTATTCAGGGTTCTGTTCCCCCCAGCCACCATGTCTTTCACTTCTGATCCAGCGACGCGTGACGGTGGCAGAGGCGGGGATGTCCTATGTCACGATTGCGCAGACTTGGTCGTTGCCACCCGAAAATCGTTACCTTCGACGCACATGGGTTCGGTCCCTGCAACCGAAGCTGCAGGGACCGATTCACCCAGTGCGACCGAACAGTCGGCAGCATGGGTTCAGGAGACTGTGACCGTGTCGTCGCTCAGTGCCCGCGTGGGGCCGGAGGAGCGTTGTCGACGCCGCGTTCGGCATTGTCCTCTGCGCCGTCAGCGGGGTCAGTCCTGTCAGCGACGTCAACCCCGTCAGCGCCGTCCGCAGTGGTGCGATCCTCGACGAGGATTCCAGGATCTGCTTCCGACTCGGCAAGCACCTCGGCGGTGAATTGCTCTTCAGCGTCCTCCCCACGGAACTGCGACATGTAGAGACGGTAATACGCTCCCTCTGCTGCCAGCAGCTGATCGTGGTTGCCGTGTTCGACGATCGCTCCGTCCTCCATCACCAGGATGGTGTGGGCGTCGCGGATCGTTGACAGGCGGTGCGCGATGACGAACGATGTCCTGTCGGTGCGCAGCGCAGCCATGGCCTGTTGGACGAGCACCTCGGTGCGGGTGTCGACCGAGGAAGTCGCCTCATCGAGGATGAGCAGCGACGGGTCGGCGAGGAATGCCCGTGCGATTGTGATCAGCTGGCGCTCACCAGCAGAAACGCTTCCACCATCGGAGTCGATGACTGTGTCATAGCCCTCGGGAAGTTGCCGCACGAAGCGATCGACCATGGTCGCCTGTGCCGCATCCATGACCTCCTCGTCTGTGGTGCCGAGTCGGCCGTATCGGATGTTCTCGCGGATGGTGCCTTCGAACAGCCATGCGTCCTGCAGCACCATGCCCACATGCGAGCGCAGATCCGCTCGGGTCAGGTCCCGTGTGTCGGTGCCGTCGAGGAAGATGTGGCCACCAGTGATCTCGTAGAAGCGCATCACGAGATTGACCAAGGTGGTCTTGCCTGCCCCTGTCGGTCCGACTATGGCAACTGTGTGGCCGGGCTCGGCAGTGAACGAGACCTTCTCGATGAGCGGAGTGTCTTCGGTGTAGCGGAAGCTGACATCGGAGAACTCGACCCTGCCTGGAGTGCGCTGCGGCAGCGTCTCCTGGGCGCCATCGGGTTCTTCCTCCTCTGCATCGAGAAGTTCGAAGGTCCTCTCAGCTGAGGCGACGCCGGACTGCAGCATGTTCGCCACGCCTGCCATCTCCGAGATCGGCTGGGAGAACTCACGGGAGTACTGGATGAAGGCGGTTGCGTCGCCCAGAGTCATCTGCCCTGAGGCCACCTTCAGGCCGCCTGCCACGGCGATGAGGACGTAGCTGAGGTAGGACACGAACTGCATTGCGGGCATGATCATGCCCGAAACGAACTGAGCACCCGCCGAGGCTCTGTACAGGGACTCGTTGCGACGGTCGAACTCTTCGAGCATGATCTCGTCGCGGCCGAATGCACGGACCACGTCGAGGCCGGAGAACGATTCTTCGACGTGTCCGTTGACGTCACCGGTGTGTTTCCACTGCGCCTTGAACATCTTCTGCGATCTGGTGCCGATGACGCCGGCGATGACCGCAGACAGTGGGAGCGCGATGAGTGCCAGCAGCGCCAGCTGCCAGGACACGATGAACATCATCACGCCGATGCCCACGATGGTCAGAGCCGATTGGACGAGTTGAGAGAAGGCCTGCTGCAGTGCCTGCTGGATGTTGTCGACGTCGTTGGTCACCCGAGACATCACATCACCGCGTTGCCTGGTGTCGAAGTATCGCAACGGGAGCTTGTTTATGGTGCGTTCGATGTCTTCGCGCAGCCGGTAGACGACCCGCATGACGAGAGCGTTGAGGATGTACCCCTGCGCCCACATGAGCATCGAGGCCACGAGATACATGAGAAGCACGATGATGATGATCTGGCCCAGCGCGGTGAAGTCGATGCCCTGCCCGGGAACAACGTCGGCGGTGGCGAGCATGTTGGCGAAGTCGTCTCTGCCTTCTGCTCGAGCGCCGGCGATGATGTCGTCGATGTTCGCGCCTGCAGGCAGCTGCGACCCGATGACACCGGAATAGACGATGTCCATGGCCTTGCCCAGCACCTTCGGGGCGATGACAGTGAGGATCACCGAACCGATGACGAGCAGAACGACGTTGATGAGGCCGAGCTTCTCCGTTGTCATCAGCCCGAACAGTCGTTTGACCGAGGGCCAGAAGTGCTTCGCCTTCCTGGCTGGGGTGTCGTCGAACATGTCCCCCTCGTCGCCGCGGGGCAGGTATTCCTCGTCGGCCGTCTGCGCCGCATCCGGGTCGGTCGTCGCAGTTGCCGCCGAGGTGCTCGATGTCGTCGACTCCTTGGACTCCTTGTTCGCCATGTCAGTTCACCCCTTCCGTGGCCAGCTGGGATTCGACGATCTCCTGGTAGGTCTCGTTCGAATCGACGAGTTCCTCGTGTGTGCCCCGGCCGACGATTTTGCCTTCGTCGAGGACGATGATCTGATCGGCGTCTCGAATTGTCGAGACCCGCTGAGCCACGACCACCACCGTCGAATCGCCGGTCGTCGCATTCAAGGCGCTACGCAGGCGCGCGTCAGTGGCCACATCGAGAGCGGAGAACGAATCGTCGAAGACGAAGATCCTCGGTTTGGCCGCCAGAGCTCTGGCGATGCAGAGTCTCTGCCGCTGTCCGCCCGAGTAGTTGGTGCCACCCTGAGCGACGCCTGCCTCGAGCTGATCGGTCTTGTCGGCGACGAAGTCCGCGGCCTGAGCCGTGGTCAGTGCGTCCCACAGTTCCGAGTCATCGGCGAACTCGTTTCCGAACCGCAGATTGGAGGCGATCGTGCCGGAGAACAGATACGGCTTCTGCGGCACCAGACCCACCAGCTGCGCCAACTGGTGCCTGTTGAACGCACTGACGGGCACACCGTCGATGAGCACCTCACCCGACCGCGGATCGAGCAGACGCGGGATGAGGTTGACGATGGTGGATTTACCAGCACCTGTGGCACCGATGATCGCGGTTGTCGTTCCCGGCTGCGCGGTGAAGCTGAGGTTCTCGAGGACGGGAACCTCAGCCCCGGGATAACCGAAGGTGACATTGCGGAACTCGAGCTCACCTCGGCGAGGGAGTTCGTCGACTCCATCCGGGATGATCATGGACGTGGTCGAGTCGAGGACGTCGGAGATGCGTTCGGCGCAGACGACGGCGCGGGGAATCATCATCATCATGAACACGCCCATCATGACGGCCACGAGAATCTGCAGGAGGTACTGCAGGAATGCCGTCAGCGATCCGACTTCCATCTGGCCGGCGTCGACTCGGTGACCGCCGAACCACATCACGGCGGCGGTGGCCAGATGCAGGATCATCATGATCGCAGGAAACATGAGCACGAAGAGGTTGCCGACCTTGACGGAGGTTTCTGTCAGCGCGCGGTTGGCGTCTGCATAGCGATCGGTTTCGAAGGGTTCGCGCACGAACGCACGGATGACCCGGATGCCGGTGATCTGTTCGCGGAGGACGCCGTTGATGCCGTCGACCTGCTCCTGCATACGACGGAACAGCGGCATCAGCAGGTAGACGATGATGCCGACGACGATGAACAGTGACGGCACGGAGACCCACACCAGCCATGACAGTCCCACGTCCTCGCGTAGTGCCATGATGATTCCGCCGATGCACATAATCGGAGTGGAGACCATGAAGTTCAAGGTCATCAGCACCAGCATCTGGACCTGCTGGACGTCGTTGGTGTTGCGGGTGATGAGTGTGGCGCTTCCGAATCCGCCGACTTCGAGCGTCGAGAGTTCGTCGACCTTGCGGTAGATGGCACGCCGAAGATCCCGGCCTACTCCCATGCCGGTGCGGGCGCCGAAGAAGATCGCGGTCACGGCGGTCACGACCTGGACGAGGCAGACGATGATCATCGTCATGCCGGTCGACCAGATGAAGTCGGTATCGCCTTTGGCGACTCCCTGGTCGATGATCTGCGCGTTCAGGCTCGGCAGAAACAGGGCCGCGATGGTGGCGGCCAACTGCAGGACTATGACGAAGACGATGTAGAGCCAATAGGATTGAGCGTATTTCAGGGACAGGCGTAATAGGGCCACGGTGGAAGTCCAGTGAGTTCAGTAGTTCGCGAAAACGGCGTTGAATTATACGAAAGCGCAACAGGCAATCTTACATGCGTTGACCTCCCGAGCAATAGATCTGGACTGCTTCTTCTGTCGTGACAGTTCACCACGCGCCACTGACACGAGCGGCCGAAACCGGGGCCGACCTCACCGGTGGCTGGGCGTGCCTCCTCGCTAATCGCACGGACACCTCTAGTCTTGAAATCATGAGCACAACTTTGCAGGACCTCGTCAATCGCGCCGTCTTCTTCTCCACCGAGATGCAGACGCACTTCGGCGCCCTCATCGCCGATGCCGAATGGGAGGTCGACTTCACCTCCGATCCGCATCTGACCTTCACCTCGGCCGAGGGGACCGTCCTGCGTGGTCGTCCGCACCTGCTCGGCTCGGAGTCGAAGGCGCAGAACACGTGGCTGTGGGGGTGGGAGAACATCAACGAGTTCCCCGAGACCGTCGTCGGTCTCGCCCACGACGTTCGCAAGTTCGGTGCCGCCGAGGATGTCGCTGAGCTGGTCACGGAGGAACTCCAGCTCGACGAAGAGCTGGCTCTGCGTCTGACCTTGGCGGCGAAGGAGGCCACCGGAAAGTGGGCCCACTACCCTGCCGCCGCGGGCGCCGGAACCACTGTCTGGCTGCTTGTTGATGCTCCGGAGCTGACCCTGCCCGAAGCTCAGGTCAAGACCTCGGTGCGGGCCCTCATGCAGGGGCTGACGCAGACGACTGTGACTGACCATCGCGTCGCGCTCGAGGCGTATGTGGCCAAGCGCGGCATTCCCACCACAGCATTGCCCGAGGCCGGCCTGCGGCTGCTCTTCGCCGATGGTTCGGCCGACCTGTCCTTTGACGAGCAGAACCGGATCTCCAACTGCGAGATTGGGGCACCTCTCGAGGGCGAGGCCGCACAGCAGTATGCACAGGCCACCGGGCCGAGCTCGCCGGCTGCGGCCGCCGCTGGTTCCCCTGCTACGGACTCGGCTGCCACCGCACAGAGTCCGGTCTCTGAACCGTCCACTGCTGAGCAGGCTGATGTCACCGAACCCGCTGCCGCCGACACGGGAGACGCCGCCTCGACGCCTTCGCCGTCACCAGTTGAGTCCGCGACGGAAGCGCCTCGTTCGACCACCCCAACAACATCCCCCGCCGAGGCGGCCGCCGGTGACGAACGGGAGTCCGCTTCCGCTGGCCCCACGTCTGACACCGGGTCCGAACAGCCGACGGGGTCCGAGGAAGAGCCCGCGGCCTCGCCGGCGGCAGAAGCACAGCTCGACGAAGGCCAGGCGGCTGAAACAGAGCCCAAGTCCGAGGAGCCGAAAAAGAAGAAGGGGCTGTTCTCGAAGCTCTTCGGACGTTGATCTGCTCGTGCCGCGTACCCATCATCGATTGATGGGTACGCGTGGTTCCCAACTGAAGTCGCGGTCGAAGAGGTACCGCCGTTCCGGATCAGGCTTCAGGGTTGTATCAAGGCTCTGGCCGGTCAATCTGACCTCGCCGGACTCGTCGGTGGACAAGGCGAGAGTCGCTTCGTGCACGTAGTCTCTGTCGAGGCCCTGTGAACCTTCCTGCTTCGCATAGAGCTTCAGCGTGACCTCGTTGTCGCTGTCCATGCTGTAGGTGCCTTCCTGCAGGCTGCCATCCGAATATCGCAGGCTCACTGCGGCAGTCCCGTCCTTCGTCAATTGGCCGAAGGCCACCTGGGTGAGTTGGGAGTCGCTGAAGTCCGATCGCCCTTCGCCCGAGACCCTGTAGACGCCTGCAATCTCGCTCGGCTCATCGAACCTGCCCCAGTCGGTCATGTTTACCAGCACGGCACCCGAGCCGACCAGCATTGCGATCGCCAACAGAGGCGAGGTCCAGCGTGTGATAGCCAGGAAGATCCGGTTCCTCGATATCCAGCCTGCAACGGGGGCACCCGTGGGCTTGCCCACCAGGAAGCGGCACAAGCGGGGCAGGTTGGGAATGAGGAGAATGATCCCCGCCAGCGCCATGATGCCTGAGAGCTGTTTGACGGGCACGTCGAAGGTCAGATTGAGCAGGAACACAACTGCCATGTCGAGCGCGGCGAGGAGGGCTCCCAGCCACGCGGTGCGCCGGAACAGCAGGAATGCAGCGGCTGCGACCTCCGCAGCACCGGCGAGGATCTGGAGGGCCGGGGAGAAGGCCATGAAACGCCAGAGCAGTCCCATGGGACTCATCTCGCCGTATTGGATCAGAGCATCAGCGTAGTCCGCCTGTCCCATCTGCATGAGAAAAACTTTCGACCAGCCGTAGATGAGCAGGTAGCCTGCCAGCCAGAGGCGGAGGAGCCAGTGTCCGGCCCAGAGGACTCGAAGTGCGATCAACCGCGGTTTGCTGGTGCTGCGACCCGCTGGTGTGCCCGAGTCCGTTGGTGAGGTGTCGTCATCAGTTCGGCTGTACTCATTGTGATTCTGTTCAGCTTCAGGGCTACTTCTATATCGCAGGTTGTCAGGCATACTCTCACCGTAGAACGACGGCCCGACGATGTTAATGAGGCAAACTCCCCTGCCGAATAGGGAAAGCCCCCTGCACCGATCCCAGAAACACGATGAATACAAAAAAGAGGAGAGGACCACCCCGTCAAAACGGAATGACCCTCCCCTCTCAAAGAATATTGCGGCAGTCACCTACTCTCCCACAACCACCAAGTTGCAGTACCATCAGCGCGAATGGGCTTAGCTACCGGGATCGGAACGGTTAACCGGGCGTTTCCCCACCACTATCACCACCGCAAAACCAACAAACCACCACCACCCCAAGACTTCATCAATCTCAAAGGGCAGGTAGCAGTCCAAGAACCGCACAGCGAACGCGAACACCACACATAATGTGACCCGTAAAAACGTCTCGTAAAACCTACAGTGTTACCCGCACACACCAACCACCAAAAAAGTGTTGGATGAGTGATCGGCGTATTAGTACCAGTCAACTCCACACCTCACAGTGCTTCCATACCCGGCCTATCAACCCCATAATCTATAGGACACCTCACCCCCAAAACGGGGTTGGAAATCTCATCTCGAAGCAGGCTTCCCGCTTAGATGCTTTCAGCGGTTATCCTTCCCGAACGTAGCCAACCAGCCATGCACCTGGCGGTACAACTGGCACACCAGAGGTTCGTCCGTCCCGGTCCTCTCGTACTAAGGACAGGCCTCCACAAATTTCCTACGCACGCAGCGGATAGGGACCGAACTGTCTCACGACGTTCTAAACCCAGCTCGCGTACCGCTTTAATGGGCGAACAGCCCAACCCTTGGGACCGACTACAGCCCCAGGATGCGACGAGCCGACATCGAGGTGCCAAACCATGCCGTCGATATGGACTCTTGGGCAAGATCAGCCTGTTATCCCCGAGGTACCTTTTATCCGTTGAGCGACCACGCTTCCACAAGCCATGGCCGGGTCACTAGTCCCAGCTTTCGCTCCTGCTCGACACGTCCGTCTCACAGTCAAGCTCCCTTGTGCACTTACACTCGACACCTGATTGCCAACCAGGCTGAGGGAACCTTTGGGCGCCTCCGTTACTCTTTAGGAGGCAACCGCCCCAGTTAAACTACCCATCAGGCACTGTCCCTGAACCCGATCAGGGTCCGAAGTTAAGAAATCCAGTATAGTCAGAGTGGTATTTCACCAACGACTCCACCACAACTAGCGTCGTAGCCTCACAGTCTCCCACCTATCCTACACAAACCACACCGAATCCCAATACCAAACTATAGTGAAGGTCTCGGGGTCTTTCCGTCCTGCTGCGCGTAACGAGCATCTTTACTCGTAATGCAATTTCGCCGAGTTCGTGGTTGAGACAGCAGAGAAGTCGTTACGCCATTCGTGCAGGTCGGAACTTACCCGACAAGGAATTTCGCTACCTTAGGATGGTTATAGTTACCACCGCCGTTTACTGGGGCTTAAATTCTCCGCTTCACCCCAAAGGGGTTAACGAGTCCTCTTAACCTTCCAGCACCGGGCAGGCGTCAGTCCGTATACATCGACTTACATCTTCGCACGGACCTGTGTTTTTAATAAACAGTCGCTTCTCTCTGGCCTCTGCGACCACCACCAGCACATCCCAGAGCAAGTCTGGTTCACCGGGATGGTCCCCCTTCTCCCGAAGTTACGGGGGCATTTTGCCGAGTTCCTTAACCACGATTCTCTCGATCACCTTAGTATTCTCTACCTGACCACCTGTGTCGGTTATAGGGTACGGGCAACACACACCCTCACGCCGATGCTTTTCTCGGCAGCATAGGATCACCAGATCACCCCACCAAAGTGGGGCGCCCATCAGCTCTCACACCATATGCGGGGACGGATTTACCTACCCCCACGTGCTACGACCTTAGACCACGACTACCATCGCGTGGCCTGGCTACCTTCCTGCGTCACACCTCGCGCTTACCGACTCCACACTCAGGTCCCACAATCAACACCAACACCCAGTCCGAAGACCAGAAGGGCATCTCTCGTGGTTAGTATCATATGTTTTAGTATTGTCGGTTGTGCGTCGGTACCAGAATATCAACTGGTTGTCCATCGACTACGCCTGTCGGCCTCGCCTTAGGTCCCGACTTACCCAGGGCGGATTAGCCTAGCCCTGGAACCCTTGGTCATCCGGTGGACGGGATTCTCACCCGTCTTTCGCTACTCATGCCTGCATTCTCACTCGTACCGGCTCCACCACTCGTTCACACGGCGACTTCACTGCCAGCACGACGCTCCCCTACCCAACACCCCACCATTACGGCTATACGGGATGCTGCCACAACTTCGGCGGTGTACTTAGCCCCGCTACATTATCGGCGCTCAATCACTTGACCAGTGAGCTATTACGCACTCTTTCAAGGATGGCTGCTTCTAAGCCAACCTCCTGGTTGTCTTCGCAACTGAACATCCTTTCCCACTTAGCACACGCTTAGGGGCCTTAGTTGATGGTCTGGGCTGTTTCCCTCTCGACAATGAAGCTTATCCCCCACTGTCTCACTGCCACGCTGAACCTTACCGGCATTCGGAGTTTAGTTGACGTCAGTAACCCGTTGGGGCCCATCAGCCATCCAGTAGCTCTACCTCCGGCAAGAACCACGTAACGCTGCACCTAAATGCATTTCGGGGAGAACCAGCTATCACAGAGTTTGATTGGCCTTTCACCCCTAACCACAGGTCATCCCCTCCATTTTCAACTGAAGTGGGTGCGGGCCTCCACGCGCTCTTACACACGCTTCACCCTGCCCATGGCTAGATCACTCCGCTTCGGGTCTAGGACACGCGACTCATACGCCCTATTCGGACTCGCTTTCGCTACGGCTACCCCACACGGGTTAACCTCGCCACGCACCGCTAACTCGCAGGCTCATTCTTCAAAAGGCACGCCATCACCCCAACAAGGAGGCTCTGACGGATTGTAAGCACATGGTTTCAGGTACTCTTTCACTCCCCTCCCGGGGTACTTTTCACCATTCCCTCACGGTACTATCCGCTATCGGTCATCAGGAAGTATTTAGCCTTACCAGGTGGTCCTGGCAGATTCACACGACATTCCACGAGTACCGTGCTACTCGGGCATATGCACAACGCCGGGGCCACATGTTTCGTCTACGGGACTCTCACCCACTCCGGTACTGTTTCCCACCAGCTTCGACTACACGCAACACACTCAACGTCTTGGCCATGCTGGACCAAATCACGCATACCCCACAACACCGTCTCAGCAACACCAGCACGCTTGACACTGACACGGTTTAGGCTCATCCGGTTTCGCTCGCCACTACTCCCGGAATCATGTTTTATTTTCTCTTCCTACGGGTACTGAGATGTTTCACTTCCCCGCGTTCCCCCCACACACCCTATATATTCAGATGCGGGTCACCACACTCTCATGCGGCGGGGTTTCCCCATTCGGACACCCTCGGATCACAGCCCGTTTATCGGCTCCCCGAGGCTTATCGCAGATTTCCACGTCCTTCATCGGCTCCTGATGCCAAGGCATCCACCATGCGCTCTTACACACTCACCACAACCACATTCATGGTCATCATGCGTGTGTGCGAAAATTTCACACTAAAGATTTCACAAGAAAAATCACATTACATAACAACACAACAAAGTTGTGTTGTTGATGCTCGCGTCCACTATACGATTCTCAAACCACTACCAAACACCACCCCGCAAACCCTGCGCGCTGCGCAGGACTCGCGGACTAGGTCGGTCCGTTGGATGAAACCACACACACAACCATTGCTGGCTGGTTTGTGATTCCAGGACCCAATAACGTGTCAGTTCCTATTCGCCCACGCTCACCGTCACACGAGGCACATACCCCGAAGCGACGCTGTGTCAACGAGCCAGATAGATGATGTTCCACCCTTGAGCTCTCACCCAGTACCACGTACGGGTACTGCGATGAGGATCTTAATGTGTGCTCCTTAGAAAGGAGGTGATCCAGCCGCACCTTCCGGTACGGCTACCTTGTTACGACTTAGTCCCAATTGCCAGTCCCACCTTAGACGGCCCCCTCCCCACAAGGGGGTTGGGCCACCGGCTTCGGGTGTTACCGACTTTCGTGACTTGACGGGCGGTGTGTACAAGGCCCGGGAACGTATTCACCGCAGCGTTGCTGATCTGCGATTACTAGCGACTCCGACTTCACGTAGTCGAATTGCAGACTACGATCCGAACTGAGACTGGCTTTAAGGGATTCGCTAAAACCTCACGGTCTCGCATCTCTCTGTACCAGCCATTGTAGCATGCGTGAAGCCCAAGACATAAAGGGCATGATGATTTGACGTCATCCCCACCTTCCTCCGAGTTGACCCCGGCAGTCTCCTATGAGTTCCCACCATCACGTGCTGGCAACATAGAACGAGGGTTGCGCTCGTTGCGGGACTTAACCCAACATCTCACGACACGAGCTGACGACAACCATGCACCACCTGTACACCAACCCCAAAGGGGAAGGACTGTTTCCAGCCCGGTCTGGTGTATGTCAAGCCTTGGTAAGGTTCTTCGCGTTGCATCGAATTAATCCGCATGCTCCGCCGCTTGTGCGGGCCCCCGTCAATTCCTTTGAGTTTTAGCCTTGCGACCGTACTCCCCAGGCGGGGCACTTAATGCGTTAGCTACGGCGCGGAGAACGTGGAATGTCCCCCACACCTAGTGCCCAACGTTTACGGCATGGACTACCAGGGTATCTAATCCTGTTCGCTCCCCATGCTTTCGCTCCTCAGTGTCAGTTACAGCCCAGAGTCCCGCCTTCGCCACCGGTGTTCCTCCTGATATCTGCGCATTTCACCGCTACACCAGGAATTCCAGACTCCCCTACTGCACTCTAGTCAGCCCGTACCCACTGCACGCGCAACGTTAAGCGTTGCGTTTCCACAGCAGACGTGACCAACCACCTACGAGCTCTTTACGCCCAATAATTCCGGACAACGCTCGTACCCTACGTATTACCGCGGCTGCTGGCACGTAGTTAGCCGGTACTTCTTCTGCAGGTACCGTCACCCCGAGGGGCTTCTTCCCTGCTGAAAGCGGTTTACAACCCGAAGGCCGTCATCCCGCACGCTGCGTCGCTGCATCAGGGTTTCCCCCATTGTGCAATATTCCCCACTGCTGCCTCCCGTAGGAGTCTGGGCCGTGTCTCAGTCCCAGTGTGGCCGGTCGCCCTCTCAGGCCGGCTACCCGTCGTCGCCATGGTGGGCCATTACCCCACCATCTAGCTGATAGGCCGCGAGCCCATCCCCAACCGAAAAAACTTTCCACCATCCCTCATGCGAGGAACGGTCATATCCGGTATTAGACCCAGTTTCCCGGGCTTATCCCGAAGTCAGGGGCAGGTTACTCACGTGTTACTCACCCGTTCGCCACTCATCCACCCCGGTGCAAGCACCAGAGCTTCAGCGTTCGACTTGCATGTGTTAAGCACGCAGCCAGCGTTCGTCCTGAGCCAGGATCAAACTCTCCATAAAAAAATTATGTTGCGTTAAAATCCCAGCAAGACAAGCCAACACCATCACGGGGTGATCAATGCTGACTCAAAAACACAACCAGACATGTTCGGGCCACCCGGCGAGGGGTGACCAGTCAGTTCTGATTGCTTGATTGTCTTACCAGAAAAAATGTTTCTGGCATCACTATCTGTTCAAACAAACACGCTATTGGATTCTCAAACCACAAACACTCACCCGTCACCACACCAAAAAAAGAGGCGCGTTCACCAGGGGTGTCAGTTTCACATTTTTTCGCTACCCAACGTTCCTTCGTGTGAACCAAACCAAACTGTGTTTGTGCTGGTCACACCCGGTGAAAACCATTCTCGAAGAACTCGTTTTCTGCGGGGCAACGAGATACAACTCTAGACCAGGCCAGCCACCGGGTGCAACTCGAAACCAGAAAACTGACAGTGACGCCCACCACATGCTCCGGGCACGTCAGGGCTGCGCCCGACAAAGCCCGCGCCATTGCCTGCTTCCGCCGGTGTTACGGTCGCTTCATGACTGCGGAAAAGGCTTCTCACCTTCCCAAGAACGAACCACGACGTGTCGAGAGCGACGCAGCACCCACGGCGGTCATCGCCGGAGCCTCCGGCTTCATCGGCAGAGCGCTCATCGCTCCCCTCGAGTCGTGGGGATATCGGGTGCGCACCATCGGCCGGGCAGCATCCTCCCGTCACCACATCTCCTGGAGCGACCCTGCTGGGATCGCCGCGGCGATCGATGGTGCTGATCTGCTCATCAACTTCGCCGGCCGCAGCGTGGGGTGTCGATACAGCGATCACAACCGGCAGGAGATCTGGGACTCACGAGTCGCGACGACTCGGACCTTGAACGATGCGGTCAGGGCCGCCTCGGCGCCTCCGCGTTTGTGGATCAATTCGAGCACGGCCACGATCTACCGGCATGCCATGGATCGACCACAGACTGAGGCCGATGGTGATATCGGTGAGGGTTTCTCTGTTGACGTAGCCAAGGGCTGGGAGCGCGAGTTCTTCCGTGGCGACCTGCCGGAGACCAGAAGAGTCGCGATGCGCATGGCGATCGTGCTCGGGGACGGGGCGGCCCTGAACATGCTCGCGACGGCAGCCAGGTTCGGTGCTGGCGGACCTCAGTTGGAAGGACGGTGGTTCGGCCACACGCGGTATCGAGGTATTGGGCCCGATGCCTCGGGCCAAAGAATCTGGCGCGGTCATCCACTCAGTCATGGGAAGCAGCGGTTCAGCTGGGTGCATATCGACGATGTGGTGCGTGCGATCCGGTTCATCGATGACCATGACGAGGTCGCCGGTCCCCTCAACATCTCAAGCCCCGGGGTTTCGGACAACACCAGGCTGATGGCGGCCCTGCGGCGCGGCGTGCGTATGCCGATCGGGATTCCGGCACCTCGATGGCTGCTCGAGATCGGAATGGTGGTCCTGCGGCAGGAGTCGGAGCTGGTACTCAAGAGCAGATGGGTGTTGCCAGAGCGACTGGAGCAAGCAGGATTCGACTTCAAGTGGACGGACATCCGCGCCGCGACGAAGAGCCTACTGCGCTGAAAGCCACCCGAACCCACAACAGCCACCTGTAGTGGACTGGACCACCCGTACGCGCCGCGCTTTTGCAGGGTCGGGTGGCTGGTGTCGACTCTCCAGGCGGCCCGACGGATCGGACCTGCTCAGCCGGCAGTCGCCTCGGCGGGAATTCCGGCCTGCACACAGTCGGGGCAGTAGGGCTGCCGGTCCTTCTCGGAGCAGTCCTCGCACCGCAGGTACTGCAGGCGACAGTCGAGGTTTGCGCAGTTGACGAAGTTCGGAGTCGCCTTCTCGCACGCGACGCAGTGACCGATCGATTCCGCTCCATCGCCGAACTCCACGTGCATGCGCTTGTCGAAGACGTAGAGGGAACCATCCCAGTACCCGGTGTTGCCGAAGGTCTCCCCGTAGCGGACGATGCCGCCGTCGAGCTGATAGACCTCTTCGAAGCCGCGGTTCTTCATCAGCACGGACAGAACCTCGCAGCGGATGCCGCCGGTGCAGTAGGTGACGACGGGTTTGCCTTTGAGGTCGTCGTACTTACCTGATTCGATCTCTTCGAGGAAGTCCTTAGTGGTATCCGTCTCCGGCACGACAGCGTCGCGGAACTTCCCGATCTGGGCCTCCATCGCATTGCGTCCGTCGAAGAAGACGACGTCATCGCCGCGTTCGTCGAGGAGTTTGTGTAGGGCTCCCGGTTTGAGATGTTCTCCGCCGCCCTCGACTCCCGCTTCGGTCACCGTGATCTCGTCATCGGTGCCGAAGGTGACGAGCTCGGGCCGGACCTTGACGCTCAGCCGTGGGAAGTCGTCGCCTTCGCCGTTGGACCATTTGATGTCGGCCTTCTTGAACGGCTCGTAGGATCTCGTGGCCCGCACATACTGTTTGACGTCGAAGATGTCGCCGCCGATGGTGGCGTTGATGCCGTCCTTCGACACGATCACGCGGCCCTTGAGCCCGAGACTCTCGGCCAGCGTGTGCTGCCACAGTTTGACCGCCTCGGGATCGGCAAGAGGAGTGAATACGTAGAACAGAACGATCTTGGGAGTTGCCATGGCCCATATTCTAATTGGCGAATGTGTCCGCCGAAGTCGGCGGTTGGGTCCCACCGAAGTCGGCGGTGAATGCCATTGATGAGACCGACTTCCCCTCCTCCCCCGCACCCCGGCTAAGATTGGCTGTGATGCCGTGTCGTATGAAAGGGCCGTTAAGAGGACATGTCGAGTAACCTCAACTCTGCGAATTCCACGCAGGTCGAATCCCAGCAGGTCGGAACCGATCAGGCCAATTCCAAAAAGGTCAAGGAGACCGTCGAGTTCGCCGCTGCGAATCCCGACGTGGACCAGCCCTATGGCGATCTCGGTCTCAAGGCCGACGAATACGCGCAGATCCGCGAAATCCTGGGACGTCGGCCCACCTCGGCGGAGTTGGCGATGTACTCGGTCATGTGGTCCGAGCACTGCTCCTACAAGTCCTCGAAGGTGCATCTGTCGAAGTTCGGTGACAAGGTCACTGAGGACATGAAGAAGCACCTGCTCGTGGGCATCGGCGAGAACGCCGGCGTCGTCGACATCGGCGACGGCTGGGCCGTGACCTTCAAGGTCGAGTCCCACAACCACCCCAGCTACGTCGAACCGCACCAGGGTGCTGCCACCGGTGTGGGCGGAATCGTGCGCGACATCATCTCGATGGGCGCGCGCCCCGTGGCCGTGATGGATCAGCTGCGCTTCGGCGCCATCGATCACCCCGACACCTCACGCGTGCTCCACGGAGTCGTGTCCGGAATCAGCAACTATGGCAACTCCCTGGGCCTGCCCAACATCGGCGGCGAGACCGTCTTCGACTCCGTCTACCAGGGAAACCCGCTGGTCAACGCCCTCGCGGTCGGCGTCATGCGCCATGAGGACATCCGTCTGGCCAATGCTTCGGGCAAGGGCAACAAGGTCATCCTCTTCGGTGCCCGCACGGGTGGCGACGGCATCGGCGGAGCCTCGATCCTCGCCTCAGAGTCCTTCGACGACACGAAACCGTCGAAGCGTCCCGCCGTCCAGGTGGGCGACCCGTTCGCCGAGAAGGTCCTCATCGAATGCTGCCTCGAACTCTTCCACGCCGGAGTTGTCGAAGGCATCCAGGACCTCGGCGCTGCCGGCATCAGCTGTGCGACCTCGGAGCTGGCATCGAACGGTGACGGCGGCATGCACATCGCCCTCGACGACGTGCTGCTGCGCGATGAGACCCTGACCCCTGAGGAGATCCTCATGTCGGAGTCGCAGGAGCGGATGATGGCCGTGGTCACCCCCGAACGTCTCGATGACTTCCTGGCGATCGTGGGCAAATGGGACGTTGAAACCTCCGTCCTCGGCGAGGTCACCGACTCCGAACGCCTCATCATCGAATGGCACGGCGACGTCATCGTCGATGTGCCACCACGCTCGGTCGCCCACGATGGCCCCGTCTACGACCGTCCGATGACCGAACCCTCCTGGACCGCCGAGGTGGCTGCGAACACCGTGGAAGCCGCCGGCCTGGTCAAGCCCACCGGTGACGAGCAGCTGCGAGCAACCGTGCTCCAGCTCGCCGGTGCACCGAACCTGTCGTCGAAGGACTGGATCACCTCCCAGTACGACAAGTACGTCCAGGGCAACACCGCGCAGGCCTTCCCCGACGATGCCGGAGTCGTCCGGGTCGACGAGGAGTCCGGGCTCGGCGTTGCCATCGCCACCGACGCCAACGGCCGTTACTGCTACCTCGATCCGGCTCGCGGCGCAGCGCTGGCACTGGCCGAGGCCTACCGCAACGTCACCACTGCCGGCGCGATTCCCCGCGCCGTCACCGACTGCCTCAATTTCGGCTCCCCCGAGGATCCGGAGATCATGTGGCAGTTCGCCGCCGCCATCGAAGGTCTCGCCGAGGCGTGCCAGGACATGGGCATTCCCGTGACCGGTGGCAACGTCTCTCTGTACAACCAGACCGGCGGCGTGGCGATCCACCCGACCCCGGTCGTCGGTGTGCTCGGCGTCTTCGACGACGTCACCCGCGCCACTCCGAGCGGCTGGAAGGAACCGGGCCAGACCATCTACCTGCTCGGTGAGACCGAAGCCGAACTCGACGGTTCGGCATGGGCCGACGTGACGGCAGGCCACCTCGGCGGCGTGCCACCGCAGTACAAACCGCGCGTGGAGAAGGAACTCGGTGAGATCCTCATCAACTCCTCACGCGACGGAATGATCGATGCCGCGCACGATCTGTCCGAAGGTGGCCTGTCACAGGCGCTGATCGAATCCTGCCTGCGCTTCGGAACCGGTGCCCGCATCTGGCTCGACGAGGTGTGCGAACGCGACGAGATCGATGTGTTCACCGCACTGTTCTCCGAGTCCACGGCCCGTGCGATCGTGGCCGTGCCACGGTCCGAAGAGGTCCGGTTCAAGGACATGTGCACCGCGAGGCACTTCCCCTTCATTCGCATCGGCATGACCGACACCGGCGACGAAGCACCTGTCCTCGAGGTCGTCGATCACTTCGAGATCGGCCTCGACGAACTGCGCGAGACCCACGAAGGGACGCTGCCGAAGCACTTCGGCTGAGCATTTTCCATCGTCGAAGGGACCACCGGTCCTCGAATCAGCCGTGACCCCGCGGCTTGTTCGAAGGCCCGTGGTCCCTTCGGCATTCACCCTGTGTGGGTGAGGTCTCGGAGTGCGTAGATCGGCGACGCCTGCGCTTTCTCAGACTCTCACGAACCGGGCCGAGGGCTGCCCATGTGACTGCGGTGAACACCACCACGATGAGCCAATAGATCAGCCAGAACGAGTCAGACAATCCTGCGACGACGATTCCGACGAGCAGCAGTGCGAGGGTGATGCCCGAAGCGAACAGGCAACGATACCAGTCTGCCAAGCTCGAACGCTGCGGCGCCGACGTCGTCCGGACTCCGGATTGTTTGGAATATCGGCGAGTGAACCGGCGGTCGAGGCCGCGAATGATGTCGGGACCGAAGACGACCGAGAACCCCACATAGAAAGCCGCGAGTCCGTGACTGAAGTCTGCCGGAGAATGACCTGCCAGATCGAGGTAGGTCAACACGATGATGACGATGTCAACGACAGGCGTGGCCACGAGCATCAAGCTGGAAACGACTCGCCCTCCGAGGAGGTACCGCACTGCGAGACCGCCCATCAGCAGCACCCAGAAGAGGACCTCGCCGACGATGATGTACGACAGCACCGAGATTCTGTTCCTCCACGCGTGGCGAATCTGTTCTTGCCTCGGACGGTATCACGCTCGTCTATCACGGCCGATCGTGTCCGGTCAGGTCACAGCAGCTTCTCATGCCAGGGTGGTTGCTGGGATGGCTGCCATCTGTTGTGCGCTGACTGATTCGCTTCAGGTCCGGCATGGGCGCCGGGCTGCGCGTGGCCGGTGCCATAGCTGACCGGCTGGTGCGCTTGCCCATTGAGGGGGCGCGCCCGGCGTATCCGCCGAACTGAGGCAGCAGGGCGGGCATTGGGACGATGGCTGAAGGAATTCTGCCGAGAAGGTGGAAGAGCCAGGCCTGCGAACGTCAGCACCATGGCCAGCGCTTGCACGATGATGCAGATGCCGGTGCCGGTGCCGGAGATGAGTATCGGGGTCGTGACCAGGATCGGCACGAAGTCGATGAGGAGCGCCGCCCAGAGCAGGCTGCGGGACAGCCAGACCGGGTGCGGTTGCGGCGAACGCGGCCGATTCGGTGCCGATGCCGCAGGGTCCGTCGACGGCGGGTTCGGCAGTCGGTGTGCGTTCCATCCCTCGCTCATACCGATACTCGACGGGCCGCGCGCTCGGGGTGCCGCGATCTCGATGTACACCACGGCATCGCTTTGCTGTAGCGATCGTCCCCGCGCCGCGCTCAGCACCTCAACCGGCACTGAATCACGGAGCGCGTGACCCCAAAGGACAATGGGCACATCTGTCCGCCGGGACATTCGGCCGAGCCGAAATACAGCGAAGGTGTCCTTCACCCTCGGACGAGTCGTACGATTATGGCTCAGTTGCAGGCGCCCGACCCCTTCGGCGCTCAATGCCCATGTTCGCGAGGTCACCGACCACATGCAACAGTCCGAGACCGCCGAGGGCAGCCGCGAGTGCGAGCAGCTGCGTGAGGACCATTGACGTTGCGAATGACGAGCCCAGAACATTCAGCGCCCATTCGACGAAGGCCACAACAAGCCCCATCAGCAACGCATAGCCGGCGGCGATGAGGTTGGTCCACCAGACTCTGTTGCGCGCGAGGTTCCAGGCAATGAGGGTTCCGGCCAGCATGACACCGCCGTGGAAGGTCCAGATGATGCTCTGGATGTTCATCGCCAGGGTGAAGCTGCCGACAACACCAGTGACGATGATCGGCATCAGGTACCGCACGCCCAATGCGTAGATGCTGATGAAGAGGAGCAGTCCCATTCCGAACAGTCGCAACTTCATCGGACTGGCCTTCACGATGAGGAGCGCGACGAGGCCGAAGACGAGTTCGAGGATCACCACCAGGATCATCAGGGTCGAATACTGGGTGAAGAATTCGGGACCAGCCCCGCCGACCATCATCGGCATCATCACGAATTCGGGCAATGAGCCGATGACCAGAGCGGCCCAGAACAGGATTCGCGCCGTCCATCCGGGACCGCCCGCCGCGGGCACATACCCCGGTGGAGTCCACGCAGATGGAACGCCGGACCGATTCGGCGAGTAGGGGCCATCTGCCGAGGAAGCCTGCTGACTCATGTCATCACTGTAGGCCAGGGAGAGCGACAGCCGCCCTCATTTCGCGAGATGAAAGCTGTAGCACGTGACCGAACATGACGACTCCCTCGCATGGGCGGCGGCTGATGTGATTGCCTGAGAGAGAACGATTCGACCGAACTGCCGCCGAACACCCAGAGGAGTCACCCATGGCCACGATCCGCACCTCGCACGCAGGATCCTTACCCCGCACCCCCGAGCTCATCGAGGCCAACAAGGTCAAGCAGGCTCAGAACCATGCCCGTCTGGCCGGCGAAACGGTCTCGGACGCCGCGACACAGGAGTTCGACGAGCTCCTCGCCGCCAGCGTCACCGACCTCGTCAAGCGCCAGAAGGATCTGGGCATCTCGAACCCCAACGACGGGGAGTACGGTCATTCGATGGCCGCGGACTTCGACTACGGCGCCTGGTGGCACTACTCATTCGCCCGCACCGGCGGACTCGAACTCGACAACGTCGACAAGTGGGACGCCCCGGCTGTGCGCTCAGAACCGGGCAATACGGTTCTGACCAGCTTCGGCGACCGCCGCGACCGCAACCTCTTCCCCGGCGTCTACGGTGATGCGAACGCCGGCACGGATACCGGCGACCAGCCCCAGTTTCCCAAGGCCACCAGCGCCATCAGCTACGTAGGTCACGACCAGGTCGCCAGCGACATCGCCAACCTCAAGACAGGTCTTGCGGCCGCCGGCTACGGTGAACGCGACGGCTACATCAACGCTCTGTCCCCCGGCTCGGCGTCGCGCATCGCCAACGAGTACTACAAGACCGACGAGGAGTTCATCTGGGCCTGGGCCGATGTGCTGCGTGAGGAATACCTCGCCATCACCGAGGCGGGTCTGACCGTCCAGATCGACGATCCCTCCCTGGCCGAGAACTTCGACCAGATCAACCCGGAACCGTCCTTCGCCGACTACCGGTCGTTCATCCAGGTTCGCATCGATGCCCTCAACCACGCCCTGCGCGGCATCGATCCAGCCCAGGTGCGCGTCCACACCTGCTGGGGTTCCTGGCACGGACCGCACGTGACCGATCTGCCGTTCAAGGAGATCGTCGACCAGGTGCTCACGCTCAATGCTGCCGGCATCACCTTCGAAGCCGCCAACGTCCGCCACGAGCACGAATGGCGGATCTGGGAGGACACGAAGCTGCCCGAGGGCAAGTACATCATCCCGGGCATCGTCTCTCACTCCACGAATGTCGTCGAGCACCCGGAACTCGTCGCCGATCGCATCGAACGCTTCGCGAAGCTCGTCGGTCCCGACAATGTCATGGCCTCAACGGACTGTGGGCTGGGCGGACGTGTCCACCCTGAGATCGCCATCGCGAAGCTGCAGTCATTGACTGCCGGTGCCCAGATCGCCGGAAAGCGACTCTGAGCTCAGGGCATCCCGAGGCTCGCAAGCCTCACCTGAGACTTTTCGCCCACTTCACGCTCCGCTGCCGAGTTCCTCCTCGAGGCAGTCGGTCAGCGTGGGGTGGGCGAACTGGTATCCGGTCTCCTCCAGCCTCTCCGGGCGCACCTTCTGGTCAGCCAACGCGAGTTCCTTGGCTCCGTCGGCGCCGAGGACCAGTTCGGTGACGAAGCCGGGGGTCGGGACTCGGGCCGGTCGATGCAGGTGGGCGGCGAGCGTCTCGGCGAATTCCTGTTGGGAGACCATGTCCGGGGCCACTGCGTTGACGGGACCACGCACATAGTTGGTGAGCACCGCATGCACATACGACCGGGCAAGATCGTCGAGGGAGACCCAGGCCAGGCCCTGTTCACCGCTGCCCAGCCGGCCGCCGGCACCGGCTAAGTACAGGGGCGTCTGAAGTTTGAGGAAACCACTCAGCGAAGTCAGGGCAATGCCCGAGCGGATCGACACCCGGCGAATGCCCAGCTCCTCGACCCGGGCAGCAGCGGCCTCCCATTCCTGACACAGTTCGGCAAGGAATCCGTCCCCAGCCGGAGCGGTCTCATCAACGGGCACCTCGGCGTGGGAGCCGTAGATCCCGACCGCAGAGGCGCAGACGAACACCTCGGGTCGTTTCGCCTCGGGCAGAGTGCGCATCGTCTCTGCCAGCAGGGTCGTCGAGTCGATGCGTGAGGAGCGGATCTCCTCTTTCGCCTTCTTCGTGAACCGAGTGGCGATGGATCGGCCGCCGAGGTGAACGACCGCATCCGCCCACGCGAGGTCGCGCGGGTTGATGATCCCCAACTCCGGGTTCCAGTGGGACTCGTATTCGAACTTCGGGGTGCGTCGGACGAGAAGTCGCACGAAGTGACCCGCGGAGGAGAACAGTGCCGCGACCTGCCGCCCGACGAGTCCGCTGCTGCCGGCGATGAGGATGCGTTTGCCCTTCTTCTGCGTCAGCAGAGGTGCGTTCATCCGTTCCAGGAATTCGATGTCCATGAGCATGCGCGTGTGTCTGGCTTCGAAGGTCGCTTCGAGGTTGTGGATGAGGGTGCGGTCGATCGAGTCGAAGCCCGCCGGTCCCATCGAGAATTCGATGTGGTCATCGATCTTTGTTCCTCCGGCGACAGAGGAGAATTCGTGCGTGTGCTTCCACTGGCTCAGTGGACCCTTCTTGAGTTCGTCGACGAACGAGAATCGGGAAGGTCCCTCCGAATGCACCGAGCTGAATGGGCGGCGAACGAGACCGTAGCTGCCGGGCACGCTGGTCTTGACCTGCGCCACCGAGCCGGGTGCGATCGGAGGGTAGCTCTCCTCGACGATCTCCTGGGCCCAGTGCGGGGACAGCCGAGTCAGTGCTCCGGGCTGTGCGTGCCAGAGATATGTGGTCTCGGCGGCGAGCGGGACTTCAGATGTCCACTCGAAGTTGGTCATGACATCCCTCCTGTTTCAGATGATGCCACCCGAGACTGAAAGTGTGACCTGCAACTCGCCCAATGTCAGATGAATTATCCTCGCCGAGGCGGGACTGGGCGCCGGGACGGACGCCAGACGTGCTGTCGGCGCCCGACCCGATGGCATTCCTCAGGCCGTGGTGTCGGGGATCTTCCCGTACCTGAACGCGGTCCAGAAGTCTCCGCGGACGTAGCCGTTCTCGGGTTCCGGATCGTAGTCCCAGTGCCGGACCGTTCCGACCTTGAGCGCATCGGCGACGAGCTGCCTGCTCGATTGGCTGCCGAGCACATGCTCTTCGAGATGTTCGAGATCGTAACGGGAGTCGAGTTCGGCACGCATCGTAGCCACGAGTTCCGCGTACTCGGCGTCACCGGCACGGTTGACCAGCTCGTCGGGGTCGGAGTCGAGGTCGAAGAGCAGTTCCGGGTCACCGGGGCAGATCGTCAGCTTGTACTGGCCGCGGATGAGCGTGACCTGCGGCCGGTACGTGCCCTCGGCGAAGTACTCGATGATGACATCACGATCCTCAGGCCCCGTCTCCCCCGCAGCTTCCCGTCGGGCGGATTCGAACAGGGACAGACCGGTCGCGTCCGGATCCGAGGAGCCTGCCAGGTCCAGCAGCGTCGGCATCAGGTCGACGAGGCTGACGGGGTTGGCATACCGCCCCGGGGTGACCGCCTCGGCGGGGCCGTTGATGATGATCGGGACACGGGAGGACTGCTCGTACGGGGACATTTTGTACCACAGGCCCTTCTCCCCGAGCATGTCTCCGTGGTCGCTGGTGACGATGATGACCGTGTTGTCCTCGAGCTCGAGTTCGCGCAGACGCTGCCGGATCTTGCCGATGTGGTCGTCGATGTAGTTCACGGCCGCATAGTAGGCACGTCGCGCCCGGCGGATGTCCTCGGTGCCCGGTTCCCGTTTGTCGAGTCCGCTCATGGTGCGCAGCCGGTGACTGTGCGGGTCGACGGCGATGTCGGGAACCTCGGGGTGGGCCGGATCGGGGATGTCCACCTCGGCGAAGCGATCCCAGTTCTCCCGGGGCGGTTCGTATGGGTCGTGTGGGTGGATGAACGAGGTGACCATGAGGAACGGCTGATTCTCACCGGCAGCCTGGTTGGCCCGCACCCGGCCATTGAGGTGGCGCAGGGTCCGGAAAATCACCTCGTCGTCGAAGTCCTGCTGGACGTTCGCCTTCGCCGCACCTGCGGTGAACACAGGGTCGGCCTCGTGGTACCACTGGAGCTTCTGATCCAGGGGACGCTTCCAATCGGGGACCATGTCGAGATCGGCCGGGTAGACGTCGGTGGTCAGGCGCTCTTCGAACCCGTGGTGCTGGTCGGGGCCGATGAAGTGCATTCGCCCGATGAGCGCGGTGTGGTAGCCGAGCTTGCGCAGGCGGTGGGCGAAGGTCGGCACCGAGGCGGCGAAGTCGTCGCCGTTGTCGAGGCAGTCGACGTCGGAAGGCATCCGACCTGTCATCATCGATGCCCGCGAGGGTGAGCACAGCGGGGTGTTGCAGTAGGCGCGATCGAAGACGGCTCCGTCCTCGGCCAGGGAGTCCATGTTCGGGGTGAGTGCGGCGGTGTCGCCGTAGGCCCCCAGCGCCTGTGCGGCCATCTGGTCGGCCTGGATCACTACGATGTTCGGCGGTTGCATATGCTGGTCACGTCCTTTCTCAAAAACGTCAGGTCTGCGTGTGAAAGCATGGTCTGCGAAGTCGCCTGTGGGGACAACCTGCGCAGGTGTGTCAGATGGAACAGATTCCTGGGAAGCTGTTTCTCAGATGTGGATTGAAGGTGGCGACTATGGCCTCATGCTGCGGTCCAGCACGGAACTCGCCCGTCGGAGCGAGCCAGAGCGAGACTCGGCCCGCCGAGGTGGGTGTTGAGGAAGAAGAATCCCCCGCCGAGGTGGGATCGCCGGGCGGGGAATCGACCGCAGCGCCCGGTCCCGATGGTCAGCTGCTGACCGAGCTCGCGGCTCTGGCCCCGCAGGATCTGGCCATGATCGGGCTGTCCGGTGGCACGTTCCTCATGGGCAGCGAGAATCCGCTGGCCTACCCCGACGACGGCGAGGGCCCGGTCCGCGAAGTCGGAATCGACGGCTTCGCGATCGCCGCGACGACGGTCACGGTCGCAGAATTCGCCGCGTTCGTCGCAGCGACGGGTCATCGCACCGATGCCGAAACTCATGGTGACTCCTTGGTCTTCACTGGCCTGCTGGCCGAAGGTCTGCACGAAACCTCCCCTGCTGTGCAGGCTACCCCCTGGTGGCGCCAGGTCACAGGGGCGACCTGGTTCCATCCCGCCGGGCCCGGGATCACCGGCACGGCCGGTGTGCCGGGTGTGCCTGATGTTCCGGGTGTGCCGGGATCGACCCTGGAAGGCGCGACTCTCAGCCACTGGGCCACCCATCCGGTCACCCACGTCTCCCGCACCGACGCCGAGGCGTATGCGCAGTGGGTGGGCGCCCGACTGCCGAGCGAGGCCGAGTGGGAGTTCGCCTCCCGCGGCGGCCTCGAGCAGCAGCCCTACCCGTGGGGTGCGGTGCGCGAACCCGGCGGCGAAGCCCGGATGAACACCTTCACAGGTGTCTTCCCGGATGGGCCGACCCAGCCGGTCGGGACCGTGCCCGCCGACTGGTATCGGCCCAACGGATTCGGTCTGCACAATACGACCGGCAATGTGTGGGAGTGGACGAGCAGCGAGTTCAGTGCCCACGACCCTCGTCCCGTCCTGCGCGGCGGGTCCTATATGTGCCATGACTCGTATTGCCGGAGGTATCGGACCTCGGCGCGCACGGCCGCGACACCGGACACATCACTCGGTCACACGGGGTTCCGACTTGCCCTCAGCGTCTGATCTCGCCGAGGCGGTGCCGGACTTCGCGTCCGCCTCGGCGGTGGTGGCTTCGGTGTCGTCCACCTCGGCGATACCTTCCTCCGGGGTCCACCCATCGGCCCACTGTCCGGTTTCGTAGTCGTAGCCGACCGGTTCGCCGTCAGCATTGGTGCGCTGGTACCAATCGGTGTAGTCCCCATGCTCGGAGTCGATGCCGCCGTTGGCGCCGTCGCCCGGTTCGGTCTGCACGACCTGGAAGGCGAAGTCGTCACCGAATCGGTCGGCACCTTCGACCACCGCATTGTCCACAGCGTTCTGCGCGTACTGTCGCCGCAGTGCCAGCGGATCGGTGCGCAGTTCTTTGAACCAGGCAATGATGATGAACAGCATGATGACGGCGAACGGGACTGCGGTGACGATGACGAGCTGCTGCAGGCCTTCCAGTGCATTGGCATTTCCCAGCAGCAGCATGACCACGGCGATGCCGGACATCACGAGACCCCAGAAGACCACAACCCATTTCCTGGGTTCCTGGTCGCCGCGACTCGTGAGCATTCCCATCACGATCGAAGCGGAGTCCGCAGATGTGATGAAGAAGATGGCGAGGACGACGATCGCGACGAAGGGCAGCCACTCGACGAAGGGCAGATTGTCGATGAGGGTGAAGAACACCTCGGGGGCGGCCATGCTGTCGGTGAATCCGGCCGCACCTTCCCTGTACATCCAGATCGACGTTCCGCCCATGATGCCGTAGGCCACGAAGAGAAGCGTCGAGGGAATGAAGATCGTGCCCAGGATGAACTGCCGAATGCTGCGCCCGCGCGAAATGCGGGCGATGAATGTGCCGACGAACGGCGACCAGGAGATCCACCATGCCCAGTAGTAGACAGTCCACACGGATTGGAACTCCTGTGTCTCCGATCCCCAGGACAGTGACTTGCCCATCATGTCGAAGAGCGAGCCGAGGTATTCCATCATCGCCGAGGGGAGAAGGTTGAGCAGGAACAGTGTCGGTCCGAGGAAGAGCACGAGGCCCACGATTCCTACGGTGAGGACGATGTTGATGCTCGACAGGTACCGGATGCCCTTTGAGACACCGGAGACTGCGGAGATGACGAAGCCGACAGTGAGGACGAGGATGATGATGACGAGCATGTTGTTCGTCATCTCGCCGACGCCGCTGACGATGCTGACGCCGGAGCCGATCTGCATCGCAGCGATGCCTAATGCCGCGGCGGTGCCGAACAGGGTCGCCACGATCGCGAAGATGTCGACGAGCTTTCCTGCGAAGCCTTCGGTGTGGCGCTTGCCGAAGAGCGTCTGGAAGATCGAGGACAGAAGCAGGGAGCGACCGCGCCGGTAGGCAGCATAGGCGATCGCCCCGCCGACGAGGGCGTACATTGCCCACGCATGGAAGCCCCAGTGGAAGTATGTCTGGGCCATGGCGCCGTGCAGTGCCTCGGTGGTTTCGGGAGCGTTCGTCATCGGCGGCGGGGACACGAAGTAGGTGAGCGGCTCCGATGGTCCGAAGAAGAGCACGCCGATCCCGATGCCGGCGGCGAAGAGCATCGCCACCCACGAGAAGGTGCTGAACTCAGCCTTTTCGTCGTCCTTGCCCAGCGGAATCTTGCCGTAGGGGGAGAACGCGAGGATGATCAGCGCGACGAGAATGATGATCGCGACGAGGTTGAAGAGCCAGCCGACGTTCAACGTCGACCAGTCATAGGCGGCTGTGGCCACCGTGGAGACGCCGTCCGAATCGACGATGCCCCAGATGACGAAGGCGACTGTCAGCGTGCCGGCGATGGCGAAGATGATCTTGTCAAGGGAATAGTGGCGACGCTGTTCGTCGATCGCGATTCCCGGGACCAGAATCGGGTGGGTGTTGTGCGGATACTGGGTATTGGTCTCCGGCTCGGCCTCGCCCGGACGGCGAGGTCGGCTGTAGTCCAGCTTGCCCAGGGATTTGCCAGTCTCTTTGCTCACGCGCCTGGCATCGGCCTTGAACTTTTCGCGTGAGGCTCGGCGCTCGGGGCGCAGAGAGCCGGAGCCGTCTGAGCCGAGGGTCGTCGCTGTCGTTGCCGTGGTGTCGGCGTCTGGCGTGGAGGTGTCGGCGTCTGGCGTGGTGTCGGCGTCTGGCGTGGAGTTAGCGGTCTCTGGCACCGTGGTGTCATCGGAGTTGCGCTTCTCCGAATCAGGTGTGGAGTCATCGGACATGCGGCGATGGCCCTTTCTCGATTGCTGTGGAAACAGATGGTCGCAAGTTGCCAGACAGGTCTATGGCTCCGAACCGCACCACCCGATCGCTGCGCGCTCCCAGGAATCATCGGCGAAGCCGACAGTGGGATGGGGCGCGACTCGAGTCGCAGACAGGGTCCGAGCACAGAGGTCTGCCCCGGAAATACCTGTCTGTGCCATAGCTTCGGACCCTAACAGCTTCCTGTGAGCTTCTCAAAGGAATCCTGTCACTTCCCGGCGAAGGTGAGGAAGTTCAGCTGACTTCGACGAGGATGACGCCGACGACGATGAAGCCGATTCCCAGCAGCATCCGTCGGGTCAGCGGATCTCTCCAGATCACACGCCCCAGCAGGCAGACCAGGACGACGCCGATGGCCGACCACAGGCCGTAGGCGACGCCGAGCGGCATCCCCGCGGCAAGGGTGAGGCTGAGGAAGAAGAACGCCAAGGCGTAGCCCGCAGCCACGGGAATCAGCCAGCGCTTCCGGTGCATTCCGACGCTGGCGCGCAGACTCAGGGTGGCGCCGACTTCGCAGACGATTGACAGCAGCAGCCAGAACCAGCTCATGCGTTCACCTCAATGCCTGCTTCGGGAGGTTTCTCCGTGGTCGAGGTCTCGATCAGGACGACGCCGGCAATGATGGCTGCGATCCCGATCATGGCTCCGATGCTCAGAGTGTCACCGAATACGACCATTCCGAGAACGGCGACGAGTGCGACGCCGAAGGCGGCCCAGGTCCCGTAGACGACTCCGATCGGCAGGCCCAGGCGGAGGGCGAACCCAAGGAGGGTGAATGCCAGCGCGTAGGAGATGACGACGAGGGGGATCCAGAGAGGATTCTCGATCGTGGCTCGCAGCATCAGCGTTCCGGCGACCTCGGCGATGACGGCGCCGGTCAGCAACGCCCATTTCTTCCTCATGCTTCCACCTCCTGCGTTGTTTCTTTCTGTGAAGTCTCTTCCTGTGGAGTCTCCGCACTGTCCACGAGGGCGAGTGCATGACGCCGGACCTCTGCGAGGTCATCGGCGGGGAACACTCCGGTGGCCTCTGACATCCAGGCGCCGTCGGCGCAGAATCGCGCCGTCGTCAGCAGGCCGCGAGCGCTCGCGCCAAGTCCGGTGGTGTCGAACCACGGGCCGAGATAACCGTCCCACGACGCGGCAAGCGTCGGGTGATAGAGCGCATCGGAGAAGATCCAATAGTCGGCCCGTGACACCTCAGCCGTGGTCGCGACGCAGACGTAGGCGCGATGCCGCTCGAAAGCCGAGAGCTCGGCAGGCTCGCTGCCGGTATGGTTGTGCAGTCGTTGATGCCACTGCTGCGCTGCGTGATCGACGAGGCCGAGCATGAGCGCTTCCTTGTTTGGGAAGTGATACATCAGCCCCGGCTTCGTCAGGCCCGCGGCCTGAGCGACGGACTCGAGCGAGATGGTGACTCCCTGGATGGCGTCATGGCTCTCGGCCAGGGTCTTCGCAGCCTGCAGAATGCGCGCACGTGTGTCATTGACCATGCCTCTACTTTACCTTCCGGTTGGTAAAGTCCGCGAGATGCGGGCAGGGTGAGCCCAGCCACCGCCCGGCACTGAGTTCCCCGTCTCAGCCGACTAGACTCAGCCAGCCAGGTAGCGCGCCTCGATCAGTTCCACAATCTCCTCGCTTGCGGCGACGGCATCGAATTGCGGATCTTCCAAAGCTTCGGCGACCACAGCATCGATGGCTCCGCCGATGATCAGTGCAGCGGTCCGCGAATCGGACGTACTCTTCGCTCCGCGCGCTTCGCGTGCCGATTTGAGGAGCTCAGCCACAGGCTTCCACCTTGCGGAACTGTCTGTTCTTGCCTCGCCCTGGGCCAGCGCTTCGATGCTCAGTCGGGAGTGACTGCGATGGCTGACGAAATGGGCGACTATGGATCGCACATAAACACTCGGCCTCTCGGCCACCTCGGCGGAGGCGACTGCTTCTCCGACGGATTCGACCATAGCGTCCAGCACATGCATATAGGCGCCACGGACAAGAGTGGCCTTGTCGGTGAAGTGATACAGGACAGTCGGCTTGGTCACCCCTGCGCGCTCAGCGATCTGAGACAGTGACACACCGGAGAATCCGTGCTCGGCGAGCAGCTCGATCGTGACGTCGATGATCTGCGCGCGCCGTGCTCGCTGTGTGAAGGTCGACTGCCGATCCTTCGTCTTCTCCTCTGCCGAGTCTTGTCCCATGCTGCGATCATACTATACGGTTGAATCACTGACCGATCGGTAGAGGAGTGCTGATGACGGATCACGTTACCCAAACCCCCAGACGCCGAATGCTGCGCCCTCGGGTGCTCGTGCCGATGGCCTCGGCCATTGTTGCCGCGGTTGCCATCGGGTACTTTCTCCGGGCTCCCTCGCCCGTCGGCCACTGGGACAGCGCCGAGGGAGAGGCAGAATTCGACTCCGCCTACAACGCGGCTTTCTCCAGCATGCCGGAGCCTGCAGACACCATGGACATACGCACCGACTTCGGATTCGTCCGGGTTTACCGCTTCGAAGGAACCGGCGACGCCGAGCCGATGATGCTGCTGCCCGGAACCGCCTCGTCGACTCCGGTCTGGGCGGGCAACATGCCGTCTCTGCTCCGGATCGCCGATGTCTACGCCCTCGATCTCCTTGGTGAACCGGGTCGGAGCGTTCAGAGTTCACCGATCACCAGTACCGAGGATGAGGCCGCTTGGCTCGCTGAGACGATCGCTGCGCTTCCAGAGGATTCTGTGAACCTGGTCGGGCTCTCGCTCGGGGGATGGACGGCGGCCAATCTCGCCATCCGCCACCCGCAGCACGTGCGGACGCTGACCCTCATCGACCCTGTCCAGACCTTCGACGGCATCCCAGTGGAGACGATCCTTCGGGCGATCCCCGCAACCGTTCCATGGATGCCCAAGGCCGGACGGGATGCGTTCAATTCGTATACGGCCGGCGGCATCGAGGTCGAGGATGTCCCGGTAGCCGACATGATTGAGTCCGGGATGCACCATTACGCCATGAAGAAGCCCCAACCGTCGCGGATCACCGAGGGACAGCTGTCCGACCTGCCGATGCCGGTGCTCGCAATCATTGCGGGACGTTCGGTCATGCATGACCCGGAAACTGCCTCTGCCACGGCTAAACGAAGCCTGGGCACTGGCGCGGTCCGCGTCTACGAGGACGCTTCGCACGCCGTCACCGGCGAATATCCCGACGAGGTCGCAGCCGACATCGGGGAGTTCATCACTCGCCGGTGACCCGCGGCAGGTCAGTTCAGCAGCGCCCTGTCCCCCAGTGTCGCGCCCTTGAGCTTGGAGAATTCGCCCAGCAGCGTCTTCACCGTCAGCGTCTTCTTCTCTTCGGCCGAGGCCTGATAGATGATCTCGCCTTCGTGCATCATGATCAGGCGGTTGCCCAGGGCGATCGCCTGTTCCATGTTGTGTGTGACCATGAGTGTGGTCAGCCCGTCATTGGACACGATCTTCTGCGTCAGGTCCGTCACGAGGGCCGCGCGCTGTGGGTCGAGGGCTGCAGTGTGTTCGTCAAGCAGCAGAATGCGGGGCTGGGTGAAACCGGCCATGAGCAGGCTCAGCGCCTGGCGCTGTCCGCCGGAGAGCAGACCCACCTTCGTTTTCAGCCGGTTCTCCAGGCCGAGCTCCAAAGTGGCAAGCTCCTCTCTGAACAGGTCCCGCCTCGCCGAGGTGGTTCCTCGTCCCAGCCCACGTGGCTTACCGCGCTTGAGCGCCAAGGACAGGTTCTGTTCGATCGTGAGGTCCGGGGCGGTGCCGGCCATCGGGTCCTGGAACACCCGGCCCAGATACTTGGCCCGCTTGTATTCAGGCATCCGTGCCACCTCGGCGCCGTCGATCGTGATCGATCCGGAGTCGACGGGGAGTCGACCCGAGATTGTGTTGAGCAACGTCGACTTGCCAGCTCCGTTGGAGCCGATGACGGTGACGAAGTCGGATTCCTCGAGTTCGAGTGAAAGGGTCTGCAGTGCCTTGCGTTCGTTGACGGTCCCAGGGAAGAAAGTCTTCGAGATGGTGTCGATCTTCAGCATGTGTCTCAGTCCTCCTTCGCTTCTGTCGCGGCAGACGATCCTGCGGCTCTCGCCGACGTCCCCGCGGGGACGTCGGGGGTGTCGGCGGGGACATCGACCGTGCCGACGGGCACCTGTGCGCCCGCTTCGTTGGCAGGATCGTCTGCTGGTTCTGCCGGAGCCTTCGACGAGGTCCGGTTGCCGCGGGATCTCAGCGACGGTATTCGTTTGAGGAACCCCCATCTGGGCAGCAGCAGGGCGAGGACGACGAGCAGTGCGGTCGTCAGCTTCATATCGTTGGTGTCGAGGCCGGCACGCAGCGCCAAGAAGATGATGAGCCGGTAGATGACCGATCCCAGCAGAGCCCCGAGGCTGGCCATGAAGATGTTGCGGCTGCCGAACACGGCCTGGCCCAGGATGACCGAGGCGAGTCCCACGAGGATGAGGCCGATACCCATGCTGACGTCGGAGAAGCCCTGGTACTGGGCGACGAGGGCACCGCAGAGTGCGACGAAGCCGTTGGACAGCGCCAGGGTCAGCATCGTCGTGTTGTCGGTGTTGACGCCGAGGCTGCGGATCATCTGCCGATTGTTGCCATTGGCCTGGATCGCCAGCCCCAGGTCGGTGGTGAGGAACCAGTCGATGGCGAATTTCAGGATCAGGGTGAATGCGAGGAGTACGGCAATGGAGACCCAGGTGCCCAACAGCATGTTCTCCCGCAGCGGAGTGAATACGGTGTCTTCTCGCAGGAGCGGGAGGTTCGCCTTGCCCATGATCCGCAGATTGATCGACCACAGACCGATCATCGTCAGGATTCCGGCCAGCAGTCCGTCGATGCCGCCCTTGGTGTGGAGGAGCCCGGTGATATAGCCGGCGATGAGCCCTGCACCGATGGCCGCCAAGGTCGCCAGGAAGGGGTTGACCCCGGCGATGATCAAGGATGCTGCGGTGGCGCCGCCTGTGGTGAAGCTTCCGTCGACGGTGAGGTCGGGAAAGTTGAGGACCTTGAAGGTCAGGTAGACCCCGAGCGCCATCGCTCCATAGATGAGCCCGAGTTCCAGTGCTCCGAACATGTGTTTCCGATCAGGTGGTGATTTGACGCATGGGTAGGTGTCGCCGACCGGTCACGAGCTCCGGCCGGCGACGGGGACGATCATTCGATGACTGTGTCGGCTTCGTCGATGATGTCCTGCGGGATTTCGACGCCCTGAGCCTTGGCTGCCTTCGGGTTGACGACGAGCTCGAGGTTGGAGCTGGTCTCGACGGGCATATCGGCTGGTTTCTCGCCGTCTTGGAGGATCTTCAGTGCCATCTTGCCGGTCTGTTCACCCAGCTTCGTGTAGTCGATGCCCCGGGTAATCGCCGCGCCCTGTTCCACCTGGCCGGCTTCCGATCCGACCAGCAGCGCCTTGTTCTTCTCAGCGGCTTGGACCATGGTCGAGACGGCGGAGACGACGTTGTTGTCGGTCGGCACGTAGTAGGCGTCGACGTCACCGAGTGAGTTCACTGCCTGGGCCAGTTCACCAGAGTTGGCGATCGTGGCTTCCTTGATTTTGATGCCCATGTCCTTGGCGGCTTCCTTCGCCAGTTCCACCTGCACCTGCGAGTTGACCTCGCCGGAGCTGTAGACGATGCCGACGGTCTTCGCGTCGGGCTTGAGATCCTTGACCAGCTGCAGCTGATCGGCGACCGGGTTGAGATCGGAGGTGCCAGTGACGTTTCCTCCGGGAGCCTCGTTCGATTTCACGAGTCCTGCCTCTTCGGCGTCCGTGACGGCGGTGAAGAGCACAGGCATGTCGGTGATGGCCTGCGCAGCCGCCTGCGCTGCGGGAGTGGCCACGGCAAGGACCAAGTCCAAGTCCTGGTTCGAGAAGGTCTGCGCGATGGTCGTGGCATTGGCCTGCTCGCCCTGCGCGTTCTGTTCGTCCCATTCGACGGTGACATCGGCATCTTTGAAGGACTTCTTGAAGCCTTCGCTGGCCGCGTCGAGTGCCGGGTGCTGAACCAGCTGGGAGATGCCGATCGCGTACGAATCGCCGCCCTCTCCGTCACCGCTGGCACCTTCTCCGCCTGAGCATGCTGACACCGCAATTACCGAACTCACCGCCACAATCGCTGTGGCCAGACGCCTGAGACGCATTCTTCTCCCCTTTGAAAAACCGGTTCGACTGCGCCGAACCGGGACGAATCCAGTCACTTGTCCCCGATCGGTCCCGTCGGTGGGACTCTCCGTGGAACTGCAGTCGAACCACGCACTGACCGCGGCTCAGATCATTCTGAGTCCGCAGCCGCCTGGGGTCGACTGTGATGACAACCACTCTATGGGGCGCCACTGACACAGCCGACCAAAACAGGGTTTTGGAGACAATCGTCCCAGTATCGTTATCTGTCGCGACAAACGTCCTCCGATGCCGCGCATCAGCCGTCCAAGCGTCCCGGACGGCGTCACCGCGGGGACGTCTCAGCGCGCCTCAGGCTTCGATTTCGACATCCGCTCGCCTCAGCACATCGAGGATCCAGGCGAAGTCGAAGGCTGTTTCCTTCCAGGAATCGTATCGTCCCGATGCACCACCGTGACCGGCGACCATTTCGGTCTTGAGCAGCGCATCGGCACCGACCTCACGCAGACGGGCAACCCATTTGGCGGGTTCGACGTAGAGGACCCGGGTGTCGTTGAGTGAGGTCACGGCCAAGACCTTCGGATGGTCCGCCTCGGCGACGTTCTCGTACGGAGAATAGGAGCGCATATATTCGTACACGTGCTCGTCATGGAGGGGGTCTCCCCACTCCTCCCATTCGATGACGGTCAGTGGAAGCTCGGGCATGAGGATCGAGGTCAGTGCGTCGACGAAGGGCACTTCGGCGCTGACTCCGGCGAAGAGGTCCGGTGCCATGTTCGTCACCGCCCCCATCAGCAGACCTCCGGCCGATCCCCCGGATGCCACGAGCTTCTCCGGCCTCGTCCATCCTTGGGCAACGAGGTGGCGTCCAGCGGAGATGAAGTCGGTGAAGGTGTTCTTCTTCGCCGAGGTCTTGCCCTGGTCGTACCAGTGGCGGCCCATCTCGCCGCCGCCGCGCACGTGTGCGATGGCGAAGACGACCCCGCGGTCGAGCAGGGAGAGCCGGGAGACGGAGAAGTGCGGATCCATGCTCATCTCGTAGGAGCCGTACCCGTAGAGCACCAGTGGTGCGGGATCGACCGGGGCCGCGTCCTGAGGTCGGCCGTCCGTCGCCGAGGCGGTGCTGCCGGGGGCGAGCGCGACGAGGTCGGTGCGGTAGACCAGAGAGATCGGAATCTGCGTTCCATCCTCGGCGCGGGCCCAGATGAGGGATTCGCTGTAGCGATCAAGGTCGACCGAGCCGAGGACGGGTTGACGCTTGAGGATCGTGTCAGTGCCGTCTGCCACGCTGTGCTGATAGATCACAGCGGGCGTGGACATGGAGGTGAAGAGCAGTCGGATGCTCGTCTGTGTGAACTCGGGATTGCCGGCGAATCCCAGGGTTCCGGTCTCTCGCGAGAAGGGAAGTTCCTGCAGTCGGCCATACGGTGAGGCGGTGTCGTCGGGATTGGAGGTTCCACTCGAGGCGAGCTGTTCAACCGAGGTGGCCTGTTCTCGCCTGTCCAGTTCGATGATGCCGACTCGGGCGAATCCACCGCGGCGATAGCTGATGACGATGAAGTCGGCGAAGGCATCGACGTCTTCGATGCGCAGCCCGTCAACGTCGTCGAGCAGTGGGCGGCCGATGGACTCCGGATCGGCGATGGCGCGCGGGTCGTCGGAGGCGTCGGCAGTTTCGCGCGCAGTGCCGGCTGGATCGGAGACGGGAACGTCGATGATGTCGAAGTCGGCCCGTTCCTGGTTGTGGGTGATGAGGAAGCGGTCCTCTCCGGCGATGACAGCGTGCTCCACGGAGTATTCGACCCCGTCGACCCGTGGCCAGACTGCCTGCGGTGCGGCTTCGAGGTCCTCGGATTCGAGTGACCAAAAGCCTGTGGTGGTCTTCGACCCGGTGACGATGAACATGTACTTGCGTGAACGGGAGAATCCCGAACCAACGAAGAACCGCTCATCGGGCTCATGGAAGATGCAGACATCGTCGCTGCTGTCGGTGCCGACGACATGGCGCCAGACTTTCTCCGGACGCCAGGCCTCGTCGACGGTCGTATAGAAGAAGTAGCGTCCTGTTGGGTCGATCGAGGCTCCGGCGAAGGTGCCTTCGACGGTGTCGGGCAGGTCCTCACCTGTGCTCAGGTCCCGCATCCTTAGGGTGTACCGTTCGTCGCCGGAGTTGTCGACGCCGAAGAGCAGATACCGGCCGTCATCGGTCAGAGAGAAGGTGCCGAGGGAGAAGAATTCCTGGCCCTCGGCCGCAGTGTTCGAGTCGAAGATGACTTCCTCGCCGGGCAGCGGCTCCTCGCCGACTT
The DNA here is from genome assembly GCF_900105045.1 of Brevibacterium picturae. Lineage (GTDB taxonomy): Bacteria > Actinomycetota > Actinomycetes > Actinomycetales > Brevibacteriaceae > Brevibacterium > Brevibacterium picturae. Next base: position 1,264,317 of record NZ_LT629739.1, read on the forward strand.
CGGGCGGGGTCCAGTCAGCGGCCTCGGAGATGGGGGCGCGAACGCTGATTCCGTAGTCGAGTCCGGCCTTCGTCCGTGAGTAGTACCAGTAGCTCCCGCGCCTGGTCGGCACCGACATGTCGGTTTCCTTGATGCGGGTCCTGATTTCTTTGAAGATCGATTCCTGCAGCGGTTCGAGCTGGGACGTCTGGGCGTTCGTCCAGTCGTTCTCGGCCTCGAGGTGGGCGATGACCTCTGGGGATTCCTTGTCGCGCATCCACTCGTAGTTGTCGACGAAGGTGTGGCCGTGGTGGGTTCGTTCATAAGGGATCTTCTTGGCCACGGGGGCGCTGGAAGCAGTGTCATTCATGGCCCCAGCCTAGCCACCTCAGGGTTGACACCGCAGCACAGGTCAAGGGTGCGCTCGTGTCACCCGAGATACCCGGGTGAGCACAATGCACAAAAGGTGAAATATGAGCAGAACGCGATCAGTGCACACAAGCGCGTAATGTGACGCTCGTCAACCTAAGCTATGACGAGCCTCACATGTAATTCACAACAGATATGAAAGTTTGGTCAATGACGAACCAATCCGCCTCAGATCCTGGCGCAGATACACGGTCCGGGCCGCCGCATCCGACTCGCCGCATGTTCGGCCGAATAGCCTACGGTGCTCTCGCGGTGGCAGCCGTTGGGACGGCCACCACCTATTCGGTCAAGGCCGCATCGGCCAAGGGTGATCTCTCCTCCAACCTCACGCTCATCGCACCTGCCGGTGCCGGTGGCGGTTGGGACGGGTTCTCCCGAGAGACGCAGCAGGCCATGCGTGTGAATAAGCTGGCCAACAACGCCCAGGTCGTCAACATCCCCGGGGCCGGTGGCACCATCGGACTCGGCAAGTTCACCACCATGCAGGGCCGAGCCGACACCATTCTGGCCACCGGCACCGCGATGGTCGGCGGCATTGCACTCAACGAGTCGCCGGTCGGTTTCGATGACACGACCCTGCTCGCCCGTGTGGCAGAGGACTACGACGTGCTCATCGCCGCCGCTGACTCCCCGTACAACACGCTCGATGAGGTCATCGGCAAGTGGAAGAAGGACCCGAAGGGCTTCGTCTGGACCGGCGGCTCGGCCGGGTCCGTCGATCACCTCACGATCGCTCAGCTGGCGCTGCTGTCGGGCATCCCCGCCTCGGGGATCACCTACATTCCGAAGTCCGGCGGCGGTGAAGCGATCCAGACGCTGCTCTCGGGCACGACGGACTTCGCCTCCTGTGGCTTCAACGAGGTTTCGGACCAGATCGAAGCCGGCCGCGTGAAGGCCCTCGGCGTGGCCTCACCGAAGCGCATCAAAGGCTATGAGGACCTTCCCACGATGACCGAACAGGGTTACGAGGTGACGCTGACGAACTGGCGCGGCTGGCTCGGTGCTCCCGGCATCACTGAGGATGAGACCTCGCAGCTTGTCGACATCCTCAAACAGACCCGCGACAGCGCGGAATGGGCAGATGCCCTCGAGCGCAACAAATGGACAGACGTGTGGCTGACCGGTGATGAGTTCGCAGAATTCATCAAAGAGGACACCTCCCGGATCGAGACGCTGCTGAAGGAGTTGGGACTGTGAGCACTCAGACGTCAACGAAGAAGAGAACCAGGACGGCCCACCTCGGCGCCGGAACCTGGTGGCAGGGGCGATCAGGTCTCCTGATTCCTCTCATCATGGCCGGATTCTCGACCTATCTGCTCATCGGCATTATCACGATGGACGTCGCCGAGGACGCCGACCAGCCGGGGCCGCAGTTCTTCCCCATGCTCATCATGATCGCCGGTTACGTCCTCACGATCCTGCTGACGATCGCCTATATCCGCAATCCCGAACCCGTCGACGCCGACGATGATCTCCCCGCCGAGGTAGAGGAGGCCAAGGCGTTTTCGACACCTGTCACCTCGGCGGTGTCGGCCTCGCGCCTCGATCCGCATGAGGAGGACGAACCGGTCCAGGACCGCCAGGCTCTGGCCAAGGCACGTACCGAGGACTCCTCGCACCGCACACACAGTGACTTCGTGTCCTTGGCCTGGGGTGCGGGCGGCTTCGCCGCGTTCGCGCTCATCCTCGAGTTCGCCGGGTGGATCCTCGCCGCGGCGCTTCTGTTCTGGTGTGTGGCCAGGTCGATGGGGTCGAAGCGGCCCCTGTTCGACCTGACCATGGCTCTGACCTTCTCGTCCCTGGTCTACCTCGCGTTCGCGGTGCTGCTGGGACTCAACCTTCCTTCGGGAATTCTGGGAGGTGGCTTCTGATATGGACGCACTCATGTCCCTCTTCGAAGGCTTCGCTCACGCACTGACGCCGATGAACCTGCTCTGGGTTCTCGTCGGCTGCTTCCTCGGCACCGCTGTCGGCGTGCTGCCGGGCCTGGGTTCATCGATGGCTGTGGCGCTGCTGCTGCCGATGACCTTCGCCCTCGACCCGACCGGCGCATTCATCATGTTCGCCGGCGTCTACTTCGGTGGTCTCTTCGGTGACTCCACTATGGCTATTCTGATGAACACCCCCGGTCAGGCCTCAGCGATCGCCTCGACGTTCGAAGGTCACAAGATGGCGCGCAACGGGCGAGCGCCGCAGGCTCTGGCCACGGCCGCGATCGGTGCGTTCATCGGTGGGTTCGTCTCCTGCTTCCTCGTCGTGTTCGTCGCCCCTGCCCTGGCAGACTTCTCGACGAACTTCGGCCCCGCCGAGTTCTTCGCTCTCGCGCTCTTCGCCTTCGTCGCCACCTCCTCGGTCGTCGCCGATTCGGTACTCAAGGGCCTCATGGCGCTGGTGCTCGGCATCGGGTTCTCGGTCATCGGCATCGACTCGGTCTCCGGCACGGAGCGCTTCACCATGGGTGTTCCCGAGCTCTTCGACGGCGTTTCCCTGGTCACCGTGACAGTGGCGATCCTGGCATTGGGCGAGGTCTTCTTCATCGCCTCGCGGATCCGTCGCAAGGTCACCGACAATACGATCAACTCCTCGGGTCGGCCCTTCCTCTCGCGCAAGGAGTTCGGCGAGGCACTGCCCGCTTGGCTGCGCGGCACCGCGATCGGTCTGCCCTTCGGTGTGATTCCCGTCGGCGGTGCCGATGTGCCGACGTTCATGTCCTATGGTCTCGAGCGCAAACTCGACTCCCGACGCAAGGATCCGCAGTTCGGAGGCAAGGGCGCCGTCCGCGGACTGGCCGGTCCCGAGGCGGCGGGTTCTGCCACAACAGGTATCGCCATGGGTGCCCTGTTGGCCCTGGGTCTGCCGATCTCCGCGACGGCTGCGATCATGCTGGCGGCGTTCCGTCAGTACGGTCTGCAACCGGGACCGCTGCTCTTCGACCGGTCCCCCGAGCTCGTGTGGGGTCTGCTAGCGAGCTTCTTCATCGCCATGATCGTCCTCCTGATCATCAACCTGCCCTTCGCTCCCCTGTGGGCGAAGCTGCTCAAGATCCCGGACCCCTACCTCTACGGCGGCATCGCGGTGTTCTGCGGACTGGGCATCTACGCCACCTCGGCGTCGCAGTTCGAACTCATGATCCTGCTGGGAATCGGCATCATCAGCTTCGTGCTCAAGCGCTACGGTGTGCCGCTAGCTCCGCTGATGATCGGCATGGTTCTGGGCCCATTGGCCGAATCCAGCCTGCGCGATGCACTGCTGGCCTCGGGCAATGACGTTTCAGTCCTCGTGTCCTCGCCGATCACGATCGTCCTCTACGCTCTCCTCATCGCAGCGCTGCTCTACACGGGCATCGGTCGTGTGCTGGCGCGCAGACGGCAGAAGAAGACCGTCGACGCGGCATCGCACGACAGCGAATCGGTCAGCTCATGATGTGAGGCGACGTGGCGGATGTGACGCCAGGCGCGTTCGGTGGCCCGGACCGAAGGAGAATCCCCTTCGGTCCGGGCCACCGGCGCATTCACTGTGGAGAGACGTTCGCATTCCGCCCCACCGGGGGCCCGACCTTCCGGCTGAGGTCTCGAGACCGGCCCGCACCCTTGAGGCCGAAGGACGTGAGGAGAGCAGCGATGAGCACCAGCACGACCGCAGCTCCCGCCGCCCATTGGACGCCGAGGTCGAAGGACGCCACAGCCGCCTCGGCGAGCTGGTCACCGAGGTGACCGCCTTGAGCACCCGCGTGCTCGAGTGACGATCCGAGAGTCTCGAACTCTGGCCCACTCGCCTTGGCGCCCAGCGTGGATTGCAGGTGGGAGCCGAAGACCATCGTCGAGAGTCCGCCGAGGACAGCAGTTCCCATGACCGATCCGAATTCGTAGGCCGTCTCAGAGATCGCCGAGGCGGCTCCGGCCTTGTGCGCAGGCACTGCGGACAGGATCAGATCATTCGTGATGACCTCGGCCGTACCTATGCCGATGCCCAGGATGAGGAAGGAGATGAGCATGCCCGCGACCGAATGCTCGGGAGCGAAGGCCACGATTCCGAGGCCGAACGCATTGAGCACAAGCGCGCAGGGAACGACCACGCGCGGCTGCAAGCGCGCCATGATAGGCACCGCCGCATACCCGGAGATGATCGCGGCGATGAGGCCGGGGATGAGGACGAGCGCCGCCTCGACCGGGGACAGCCCGAGGACCAGCTGGAGCAGCTGGGTGCCGAAGTAGAGGAACCCGGCCAGACCCATGACGCTGAGCAGGTTGGACGCCACTGCCGAGGTGAAGACCTTGTTGGTGAAGAGCCTGACATCGAGCAGCGGGCGCGAGGAATACAGCTGGCGCAGGACGAACCCGGTTCCCGCGAGCACGGTCACAGTCATGGTGCCCCAGAACAGCAGGTCCACTCCGTCTGCCATGACGTGCTTGATGGCGTAGACGAGCGGGGTCAGCATGAGCATGGACAGCACGATCGACAGAGGGTCGATTCGACCCGGGTTCGGGTCACGCGATTCCGGCAGCAACACGATGGCAGCCGGGATGAAGATCGCGATCAGCGGCAGGTTGATGAAGAAGATCGCACTCCAGTGGAAGTGCTCGAGCAGGATGCCGCCGACAATAGGACCGAGTGCGGCGCCGCCTGAGAACATGGCGGACCAGGTGGCGATAGCGACTCGGCGGTCCTTGGCGTTGAGGAAGATGTTGCGGATGAGCGAAAGCGTCGAGGGCATGAGGGTGGCTCCGAAGATGCCCAGCAATGCACGGGAGGCGATGAGCATCTCCGCCGAGGTGGAGAATGCCGCCAGCAACGAGGCCAGCCCGAAGCCGATAGCGCCGATGACGAGCAGTTTGCGGCGGCCGACCCGGTCGCCGATGCTGCCCATAGCCACGAGGAGTCCCGCGAGCATGAGTGCATAGATGTCGACGATCCAGAGGAGCTGGGTGCCGGTGGGATGGAGGCCGGTGCTGATGGCCGGTATCGCGAAACCCAAGACGGTGTTGTCGATCGAGATGAGCAGAACAGGGATCATCAGCACAGCCAGACCAGCCCATTCGCGCCGGCCGGCGCGCACTTGTGGTGCCTGTGTGGTGAACATGAAATATACTGTACCGTCTGGACGGTACAGTGAGCAAGAAGAGCCGCACACAATGATTGGCCTGCGGGCTTCGACTAGGCTCAGCGCTATGGCACGAAACCCCTCCGACACCAAAGAGAGACTTCTCGACGCCTTCGACATCCTCCTCGACAAGCAGGGCATCTCCGGCGCAACCCTGGATGCGGTCGCGGCGAAGGCCGGCGTGTCCAAGGGAGGCCTGCTTTACCACTACGGTTCGAAGGCGGAGCTGATCAAGGGAAGCCTCGAACGACTCGACCGACTTGTCGACGAGGACGTTGCATCGATGAAGGCTGCCGGTGACCGCCTGCACATGTACTATCTCGAGACATCAGCCGAGACCGGTACGCCCCTGGACCGCAGCCTCATCGCGGCGAGCTGCCTGGCGCAGGAGAATGACGAAGCGAAGGATTCACTGCGGAAGACCAGAGAAGCATGGTTCGACGCACTTAATGAGCATCTCGGTGATCCCGATCTGGCGATGACGGTTCAGCTCATCGGCGATGGCATGTACTTCAATCAGAATTTCAGCCTCTCCCAGGACGAGGCTCTCAAACACGTCAAGAACGTGCTGGCGCGGTTGGGACTGTAGACAACAAACCGGTGCAGCAACCCTGAACCCCGTGGACAGGGGATAGCCTCGGCGAACTTCGTCCGCACATGCGGAGCCTCCACGCGCAGCCATGCGCCTTAGGTGGTCGAAACGGTCAGATTCCGCAGCCCAGAACGTGTCCATTCTGACCACCTAAGGGCCACGCTGAGCAATTTCTACGGCAGCAGGGGCAACCTTCTTGACAGTCACTTGCGCGCAGATTCCTGTGGACAGCCGTTCTCTGTCCACAGGGCATAAAACAGCACTCCCCTTCCGGGCGAGAATGCTGCACGATAGCAATCATGTTCAACGACAGCAGATGGGAGATGCGCGACTATCCACGCTTGTTTGCAGCAAGTGAGGCAGAGGCTCTGGGGATCACCCGCCACTACCTGTTCAGAACACAACGCTGCCCGATCATACTTCCAGGCGTGCGCATGGACCGGGAGACTCTCGAGAGCCGCCGCACACCACGGTGGGCCGATGACCGCTGGGAATGGGACTCCTTACGCCTACGAGCGGCCCGAATGAAGTTCGATCAGGTGCTCGCCGATCATGCGACAGCGGCCCGCATCTACGGCTGGCCGATGCCGGCGAACTTCAGGACAGATCCCCGCCTCAGCCTGTGCACAGAAGATTTGGCGTTGCGGGTCCGACTGCCGAACGTCACACTTCGTCGATCCGAGCAGATCACCGCTGCAAGGTGGCTCGATCTTCCTGTACTGGCTCCCGCCGACGTCTTCATCTCCATCGCGCCTGACCTGACGATCCGAGATCTGGTGAAAGTCGGGGATGCGGCTGTCGGCCGGTGGCACGGGCCGCCTCAGCTGACTGTCGACACGTTGACTGATCGAGTGGGGCAGCGCAAAAGGCTGAGGGCGCGTCGTCGCCTGCGTGATGCGATTGATCTGATCCGGCCCGGTGTCGATTCCCCGACTGAGACCGACCTGCGCCTATGGATCGTCTCCGTCGGACTTCCCGAACCGACTGTTCACCCGAAGATCAGCAGTGACCTGGACAGAGGCGACATAGAGCCCGATCTCGGCTACGAGAATGCACGTCTCGCGCTCGAGTACGAAGGCGATCACCACAGGTCATCTCCAACCCAGTGGGCTCGAGACATCGAACGCGATGAAGCGATGAGGGACGCAGGTTGGACAGTGCTCAAGGTGACCCGCCGGACCGATTATCGCCTGCTCCAGGCCAAGATCCGCCGCCTTCTGGGCTTGACATGATTCGCATTGAGGCAGTCCAAAATGAGACGGCTCGCGATCTCGCATCTCGAGCCAGCCATCAGCAGCGCTCTCGGCCATCAGCAGCACTCTCAGCCCCCGAGTTGAAATGTCACGACAGGGCAGAACTTCTTAGGTGGTCGAAATGGGCTGATTCGGACAATCGGAATCAGCCCATTTCGACCACTTTAGGCAGGCACACAACGAGGTCAGCTCAGGTGGTGCACATCCTGCAACCCGTACACCGGGGTATCCAACCCCTCATAGCGCGCCTTGAGCTGGAGCCCCAAGTACAGCGAGTAGTGCCGTGACTGGTGGAGGTTGCCGCCCATGAACCAGAGGTTCTCCTGCTGAGTGGGTTTCCACATGTTCCGCTCCTCACCCTCCCACGGGCCAGGGTCCTTGGTGGTATCGGAGCCGAGGCCCCAGCATTTGCCCACCTTGTCCGCAGTCTCCTGATCCACGAGATCGGCCACCCAGCCATTCATCGAGCCGTATCCGGTGGCGTAGACGACAAGGTCGGCAGGCAGCTCGGTCCCATCGGCAAGCACCACCGAGCCCTCGGTCAGATGATCGACGTCTCCCTTGGCTAGCTTCACCTTGCCGTCGGCGACGAGTTCTGCCGAGCCGACGTCGATGTAGTAGCCCGAGCCGCGGCGCAGGTATTTGAGGAAGAGCCCGGACTCGTCGTCGCCGAAGTCGAGATCGAAACCGGCGTCTTCCATGCGCTGGTAGAAGTCCTTGTCGCGTTCCTTCATCTGGTCGTAGAGCGGAATCTGGAATTCGTGCATGATCCGATACGGCAAGGAGGCGAAGATGAGGTCGGCCTTCTCGGTCGTCACGCCGTTGGCCAGCGCCTTCTCCGAGTAGAGGTCGCCGAGCCCGATCTCCATGAGGGAGTCGCTTTTGACGATGTGCGTGCTCGAGCGCTGCACCATCGTGACGTCGGCACCGTGTTCGTAGAGCGCTCCGCAGATATCGAAGGCAGAGTTGTTGCTGCCGATGACGACGACGTTCTTACCGGTGTAGGCGTCTGGTCCACGGTGTTCCGAAGAGTGCTGTTGCTCGCCCTTGAAGATATCGGCACCGCGGAACGTTGGGACATTCGGCTTGCCGGACATGCCCGTGGCCATGACGAGCTGTGTCGGGTGCAGAGTGACCTTCTCACCATTGCGCTCGACCTCGACCGTCCACTGCTGCGATTCTTCGTCGTACCTCGCCGAGGTGGCTGCTGTCGAAGACCAGTACGGAATCTCCATCACCTTGGTGTAGAACTCCAACCAATCGGCGATCTTGTCTTTGGGTGCGAAAACCGGCCAGTTGTCGGGGAACTTGAGGTAGGGCAGGTGGTCGTACCAGACCGGGTCGTGCAGGCACAGTGACTTGTACCGTGAACGCCACTGGTCTCCCGGCCTCTCCCACCGGTCGATGACGAGCGCCGGGACTCCCATCTGACGCAGGCGAGCGCCGAGCGCAATGCCGCCCTGTCCCCCGCCGACGACGAGAGTGTACGGCTGTGCGGTGTCTCCCCAGGCTGCGTCCTCCTCCGCGAGTTTCTCCGACCAGCTCTTCCTCTCAGGATCGACGCCATGCTCGGCCCCCTTGACTCGTCGGTCTCCGCGAGGCTCTTCATAGCCTGTCAGTTCCTGCAACGAGGTGAGCATGGTCCATGCCTTGGCCCCGTCCTCGTCGATGAGCCGAACCAGACCCTTGCCGCGGCCGACAGAGGTGGCGAAGGTGAACCAAGCTTCGGTGACTCCGTCGGCGGTGGTGGCGGGATCGCTGAGCTCGAAATCTGATGGTGCGACCCGGTCCGCGTTCACGGTCAGCAGGTCCCTGACCCCGTCATGGTTCTCTACCGTATTGAGGTTCCACGTGAAAGACACGAGATCCCTCCAGTAGCTGGCAGTGGCGAACAGTCCCACTGCGGCTTCGACGTCACGCGCCCGCAGTGCGGACTCGAACTCGTTGAGCCATTCGGTCGCGATGTCATCGGCGGTGAGCTGCGTGCGATCAATTGTCGTTGTCATGTCACTCCTCTTCGTTGAGCTGTGTGTCCTCAAGCTATACCGCCAAGAACAGCCGCGGAAGAGTTGCATCGAGTTGCATGGTCAGTGCCGACGACCGCACCTATACTCGTCATATGCCTCAGCCGGATCTGGCGCATCTCGCCAGAGATCTGACACGCATTCACGATGCCGTGATCACCGGCGCATCGCCGCCGGAGCAGCCGCGAGCGCTCGTTGCGCGCTCGTGGGATCGAATGCTGCGCTTGGGCCTCGACCCAGCGGGCAGTAATCGCAGAATCTTCGCCGCCGAGGCGGATGTGGAATCCCGAAGGCACCGTTCGAAGCTGCGCCTCATCGTCGAGGAGCTGAAATCCGTGTTGCTGAGGATGCCAGATGCAGGCAGCTTCATCCTTGTCGTCGCCGATGCTGAGGGCGTGATCCTGTGGCGAGATGGCGCCACCGCAGCCAGACGTCAGGCGGATTCGCTGGGATTCGTCGAGGGCGCCCACTGGTCCGAGTCCAAGGTGGGCACGAATGCCATCGGCACTGCTCTGGCCGAGGAGGCCGCGGTCCAGCTGTTCTCCGCGGAGCACTTCGAAACGTCGCAGCATCCCTGGTATTGCAGTGCGGTTCCCATCCACGATCCCATCGATGGCAGCCTGCTCGGCGTCGTCGACATCAGCGGGCCAGCACTCACCCTCCATCCTGCCGTGCAGTCTCTGGTCACAACTGCCGTCCATCTGGCGCAGGCGAGGCTCTCGCTCATCCAGCAGGAGCAGCTGAGCAGCCTGCGCAATCGCATGTCGACAGTCCTCAGCGGCAGTCACGGTCCTGCGCTGGTCGTCGATGACGATGGCTGGGTCGCCTACCAGCAGGGTGTGCGCAGCCGCGACCGGATCGAAGTGCCGGCACCTGATCGCACGATCCTCATCCCCGGCGCTGGCCTGTGCCGGCCGGAGAAGATCACCGGCGGGTGGCTGCTGAGACCGGCAGGGGCCGTCGACGAGTCACAGGTCTCGGTGACGCTGCGACAGACAAGCCAACCCGCGGTGCTCGAGATCAACTCCGGTGGTGATCCGCTCAGGGTTCCGCTCACGCCACGGCGTGCGCAGATCCTCGCCGCGATCACCTCGGCGGGGCCATCTGGGATCAGCGCTGCCGATCTCAGCCGCACGCTCTATGGTGATGCCGAGCACCTGGTCACGGTGCGTGCAGAAGTCTCCCGCCTCCGCCGCTCGATCGGCGCGCTTCTTGCGACGCAGCCTTACCGCTGGGCTGAGGGTGTGAGCGCGAGACGCGCGTAGTCAACATGATCCGCAGGTGAGGCGGCACCTGCAGGATCAGTTCCCAGCCGCGTCGAGCCACCACCGATAGCGCATGCGCAGTGCTCTCTCTGTGCTGGCGAGCGCGGCAACGAGACCCAGACTGATCGACAGCCATAGGGGAAGGTTGATCAACGGCTCGACGGGTCCGATCTGTTCAGCAATCGGCGGAATTCTCAAGATCGGCACGGCGATCTGCTGCAGCAGCAAGCCGACGCCGACCAGAAGCGCAACAGTTGAGACCACTCCGATCAGCCGGCTCAGCTGTGGCCGGCGCTCGTCGAGATGAGCTCGACGGCCTTCTGCGGAATGAGCATCGGGGTGCAGCTGCCGCTCAGCTCCGGAATTGGACACGAAGTGGCAGCGCTTCAAACCGAAACTGCTGGCGGCAACCTCTATCGTTCCGCCCTCGACAGGGAAGACTGCAGGGGCTCGGGATACTGCGTGCTGCAGGCCATTGCGGTAGAGAAACACCTTCATATAGCCGTTCTCGTCAGTCTTCCACTGCCGCGCATCCACCGTGTACTTCACCGAGTATCCAGCCGCATCGGCGATGTCCAGGTGGAACAGTGACCTGCCCAGCAGCTGCCACCAACGGAATCTCTGCACGAGCCTCCCATCACCGGGCTCGATTCGTCTGACCGCTCGCCGCCTGCGCCATTGCTGAAACATCTGGGGCCCTCCCTGGCACTCGACACAGGACCAACACGGCGTGTTGGTAGAAACACCTGTACACTAACACAGTGTGTTGGTCGGATGAATCGCAGAGAAGAAGCCGGTATGTGAATGAGTAAACGTGAGTACTCGAACACCCGTGAGCGAATACTCGCCGCAGCCGCAGACATCATCGCCGAAGACGGCATAACGGCGAAGCTGAGCGTACGGGCGATCGCTGCGCGAGTAGGGGTGAGTACAGGGTCGCTGCGCCACCACTTCCCCACCCAGCAGGCACTGCGGGACGAAGTCATGCGGCGCGCCTATGACTGGATGCTGCCCGACACCGACATCCACAACTCCACACTTCCTGCCCGGGATCGGCTGGTCGAATGCCTTCGTCAAGTGCTGGCTACAGCCAGAGCCGGATCTGAAGCACGCGAGGCGATGACGGCGGTCAGCACTGCTTTCATCGTCGCGGACCAGAACGAACAGGTCCGCGAAACGTACCTCGCTATTCAGCGTGATGGGCAACGCAGAACAGAGGATTGGCTGCGCGTGCTCGCCGATGAGGGCGGGATCCCCAACCGAGGCGACATCCCACGCTTTGCGCGCTTCCTGTGCACCGTCCTCGATGGCATCGCCCTCGAACGGGCTCTGCCTGCCGAGGACTCACTCGCGCAGCTGGAGACGCAGACTCTCTACGTAGCGGCCGACGCAGTGCTCGGGCATCACTCCTGATCTGCGCCCGCACCCCGATACGTCCCGAAGCTCCACAGCACACCTTCGGGGTCGGTGACGCTGAAGTCCTTGGATCCGTAGTCCTGTTCGGTCAGCCCCATGACCTTCGTGGCACCGGCTGCGATCGCGCGATGATAGAGCTCCTCAACCCGGCCCGTGGCGATGTAGACCGAGCCGGCTGCGACTCCGGTCTTCGTCATGACACCGCCGTCATCGCGGACCGAACCGAGCATGACTCCCCCTCTTTCTGGCCAACGCAGTTCGGCGTGGTCGACTCGCTCGGGATCATCGGCGTTCGTGTATTCGGCGGCGACTTCGAAGCCGAAGGCGTCCTGTAGGAACGCGATCGCGGCCTTTGCATCTCGGTAGCGAAATGTCGGCCAGACATTGGTTCCGGTGGTCGTTGACATGATGTGTCCTTTCCTCGTCGTATCGGTCCACACCATCGTGGCCCCGGCGCCACCTCGGCGGCTTGGACATTTGGGAACTGCGCGGGCCTCGGCGAGCGTCGGTGCAGCTGCACCGACGCTCGCCGAGGCGGCGCTTACCGATCCAGCGACCAGCGATCTCGGTCCTGCCGCACCACGGGGTCCTGGGTCAGCCACAGGGACGGGCTGGTCCCTGTGAGCAGTCGGAAGTCGCGGTTGAGATGGGATTGGTCGGCATAACCGCAGGTCGCGGCGATATCTGCCAACGTTCGAGACTGCGCCGAGATCATTCGTCTCGCCCGATCGAATCGCATGACCCGCGCCGCTTCCTTGGGTCCGATGCCGAATTCTGCACGGAACACTCCGTTGAGGTGGCGTCTGCTCCAACCGATCCGATTCGCCACAAGTGAGACGGGCAGCCCGCCGTGACTGCGGGCGATCTGCTTCCAGGAGCTGACCACCTCGGGCCGAGGCTGGGTGCCTTCGTGGACGGCGCGCACGAGGACCTCGTCGATGGCGTCGAAGCGGGCAGACCAGGTCGTGGCTTCGTTGACGCGTTCGTGCAGCTCGGCGGCGACGGGGCGTGAGATCTCGGCAAGGTCGTGCGTGCGGTGAGCGAGGTCGACGGCAGGGGTGTCGAAGAGGATGCGAGGAGCGAAGGGGGTGAAGTTGATCTGGATTCCGGCCATTGCGCCGTTGTGCCTGATGAGGGTGGGCCGCAGATGCAGGCCTGCGAGCAGTACGTCGAAGGACTCGGTGCTTTCGGTTGCCGCGTCGTATTGGTGCAGCGGTTCGTCGATGGAGACGATGAACGTCAGGGTGCCCGATGGCAGCCCGAGATGTGTCCCGGCCGGGACGCCCGAAACGTCGTAGGCGACATAGTCACCCACGAAGGGGCTCAGGCGCGGGTGTGGCCTGCGAATGAGGTCATCCCGAGTCGCCGCGGACATGACAGCAGTGTAGACCCGGGGTCTGACACGGGCCTGGTCCACCGGCCGCTGTTCAGGTCTGCCCGCAGATCCTCAGACCGGGCACTTCACCCCTCAGCGGTCGCGCTCCACACCAGGTCAGTGAATTCCCTGTCGAGGTCGAGTCCGAATTCAGTCGACAGCACCTCGGCGAATTCCGTGGCATCAGACAGGGTCCGTTCGTGTCGGTCGGGTCGCACACCGCCGATCATGCGCCGCAGTCGGCGCCCCTCCAAAGTGACCCTGCCGCCGTCAGGGAGCGGCAGAGCGAGAATTGGCGGACCGGTGAACCGCGCCCCGGGTTTAGTCGAGGTGAACCAGTTCGCCAGGTCGAGATCGGCCTGCGGGCGAGGGACTTCGCTGAACGCATAGACGGTGCGAAAGTCCTGGTCATCTCGCGTTCGTGATTGGAGCACCCAGTCGCTGTCGGCGCGCAGATGAGGCGTGAGAGCAGTCCTCGCGGGGACGATTCGGTGTTCGCCGTGGGACGTCATTCTGGCCGCAGCGGATTCGGAGAGTTCGAGCGCAGCTTCCGGTGTTCCCCCGCCGAAGCCGGGATCAATGAGTAAACGACGGCCGTCGAGGTCGACGATGGTCGCCTGGTGAGTCAGTGCTCCCGGTGCCGTCTGCCCGTCGCCGAGGTGGACTCGGGCCAGAATCGGGTGTGCCCTCAGCCCCAGTTCGGTGACGACCCCGCGGATGAGTGACGCATGCTCGTGGCAGTATCCGCCCCGACCATCAGTGAGCAGTTTGCCCGCGGGTCCGTCGACGTCGATGGCGACGGCTTCCAGGTCTCCCCTGGCGCGAAAGGCAACGACGTCGAGATTCTCAAAGCAGATCGAGTGCGTGTGCGCGACCAGGATCTCGTCGAGAAGTTCGAAAATCTGCGCACAAGATCCCTGAGCACGTCGGTGTAATTCGGGGGCGGAATCACTCAACCCGAGCCGATCCGCATACCGACTGAGAAGCGAAACGTGCGTCATGTGTCGACCTCCTTGGTGTGCCGCGCAGGCGTAATCATTGTCTGATTCGATCCTATGACTGAGGGACTGGGAACCCTATTTCAGTTTGCTGCCGCCAACCCATTGACATATGCAGGTAAATACCTGCATATTAGAGATGTGACCGACGCCGACACACTCGACAAAGTATTCAAAGCCCTCGCCGACCCAACCCGCCGACGACTCCTTGACGTCCTCCGCCAAGAGGACGGGCAGTCACTGAGCGAACTCTGCGAAGGCCTCTCGATGGCCAGACAGTCAGTGACACAGCACTTGAATCTGCTCGTCGACGCCGACCTGGTCGCGATCGTCCGCCACGGACGAGAACGACGACACTACCTGAACTCGCACCCGATCCATGAGATGCAGAATCGATGGACCCGCGACTTCGACCAGCACCACTTCGACGTCATCGACGCCGTCAAGAGAAGAGCTGAGGAGACAGCCATGACCACCACCGAAGAATTTCCCGATTTCGTCTATGTCACCTATATCCGAGCCACTCCGCAGCAGGTGTGGGACGCGCTCACCGACCCCGAGATCACGCGCCTGTACTGGGACGATGTCGCCGTCGTCTCCGATTGGCAGGTCGGGTCGTCATGGGCTCATCACAAAGGCGGACCGGACCGTAAAGCCGATGTCTGGGGCAAGATCCTTGAGACCGATCCACCGAAAAAACTCGTCTTCACCTTCCAACCCATCGACCAGGACCTCGACGACGAGGGCTCCGTCGCCTCCTACCTTATCGAGCAGTCCGGCGAAGTGGTGAAACTGACCGTCACCCACACGAACTTCGCCGACGCCGGCCTGCACACCGGAGTTTCGAAGGGCTGGCCCGCGGTTCTCGCCGGACTCAAGTCCTACCTGGAGACCGGTCAGGCACTGCCCGACGACAGCTGGGACATGGCTGTGCGCTGAGCACCGTCACTCCTGCAGAGCAGATTCCTCCTGAAGCACAGACTCCAGCAGGCCCGGGAAACGGGCATCGATGTCGTCCCGACGCAGTGTCAGGCGACGGTTCCGCCCGTGCAGTTCGCTGATGATGACACCGGCTTCGCGCAGCACCTTGACCTGATGCGAGCGCGTCGACTTCGGCGCGTTCGGATCCAGCGCCGAGCAGTTCGCCATGTCCAGCGGCCCGGATCGCAGCTGCTGGACCAGAGCCAGTCTGGCCTCGTCGCTCAGCGCGAATAGCACAGACGTCAGTTCGATGTCCTCACGATCGGGATGCGGCAGTTTCTCATTGGCAACCATAGTTCGATAATAGTTGAACTGTTTGAGAATGTCGTATAGCCTCCAAGAATGGTTCCAAAAGTTTCGAACACTATGGAAGAAGCTCCTGCTCCCGCAGTTCAGCCGGCACCCACCTATGTCTGGTGGTCGCGCGAGCGCTGGCGTCTGCGCCTGGTCCTGATTGCCACCTCGGCAATGATGGCCGGCGCCAGCGCTCCGTCGCCGTTCTACCCCGTTATCCAGGACGAGTTCGGCTTCGCTCCGGTGATGATCACGGTGGTCTTCGCCGCCTATGCCGTGGCATTGCTGGCTGCACTGCTCACTGCCGGCGCACTCTCCGATCACATCGGACGTCGTCCCGTCATCTGCGCGGCCTTCGTCGTGCTTGCCATCAGCATGGTTCTGTTCTGGCATGCCGACAGTGCTGCGGCACTGATCCTCTCCCGAGTCGTCCAAGGAATTGCCAGTGGAATTCTGCTGTCGACCCTCTCGGCGACGGTCGTCGATCTGGAACTGCCGCACAAGCCGGGCTCTGCCTCCTCGTGGAACGCAATCTCTGCGATGGCAGGCCTGGCCATCGGCGGGCTGTTTGCGGGAGCGACTCTCTCCCTGTTCGTCGACGGCAGCGGCGCCGCAGTGGTCTTCGGAACCCTCGTGTGCACCTATCTGCTGCTGGCCACCATCATCTGGGTCTTGCCGGAGACCTCGGCCCGACGCCGAGGAGCCTGGGCATCACTGCTGCCGCGAGCGGCCCTGCCGCGGGAAGTCCGCAAGGCATTCCTGTTCGCGGTGCCGGCCTTCGTCGCCGGCTGGGCCACAGGAGGGTTATACCTCTCCCTCGGCGCCAACATCATCACCACCGAGTTCCATTCCAGTTCCCACCTGCTCAGCGGTCTCATCGTCACGATGCTCGCCGGCGCCGGAGGGTTGGCAGGATTCTTCATGCGCAATCGATCCGCGCGCACCGTCACCCTCTACGGCACGATCTCACTCGCTGTCGGCAGCACCCTGACGCTGGTGGCGCTCTCCCTCAGTTCGCCCGAACTGTACTGCCTTGCTGTCGTCATCACTGGAACCGGCTTCGGCACCGCATTCCCCGGAGCCTTGCAGACCATCCAAGCAGTCGTGAAGTCCGAGGCCAACGCCGAGGTGATGGCCGCGGTCTTCGTCGTCTGCTACCTTGCGTTCGGACTTCCGGTCGTCATCGCCGGGATCCTCGTCCCCGCCATCGGACTCTTCGCAACCGCCTGTTGGTACGGGGCGTTCGTTGCGTTTCTGGCCTTGTGCGCGGCGCTGCTGCGATGGTTTGGTGGCGGGCGCTCTCATCCTGCCGACGCCCGGATCGCCTGAGCTCACACCCAGGTCTGGGGCTTCAGTCCGTGCCCACCCCGGTAGTTCGGTGAGCTCGGTTCGCTCCAGTCGCCGAGGAGGTTCTCCGGCAGCGCGTAGACGGTGACCTTGAGCGGGTGGCAGGTCTCGACCGGGTCTTCGTTGCCCTCGCCGAACATCGGCTTGGACAGGTCTCCCCCGGGACAGGTCGAGAGCGCTGCCAACAGATCCTGCTCCGCGAAGAACTCGAAATGGTCGCCCGGCTGGGCGGGACAGGTCTTCATGAAGTATTCGTCATTGTCGTTCAGGCCCGTGCATTGGAAGATGTTGAGGACATCGTGGACGTCGAACTCCGTCAGCCCGAACGGGAGGACAGCGCGGACCAGATTGGAGTGGCAGTGGTAGTCGAAGTCGACGCCGTTGAGCATCGTGGAGACATACGGGTCGCACCGTGTGCCCAATGTGTCGTGGAGGCGTCCACCCTCGGCATCTGTTCCATAGTCGGCCAAGGTGTCGCCGACGATCGTGGCCATCGGTCGAAGGAACGGCAGGGTCGACCACAGGCGGTCGAACGTCGACAGGTGCGCGGCCTGGAGCTGGCGGGTCCGTGATGCCCAGAATCTCTCTCGGGGGTCGTGACGGTTCCACAGGTTGAGGTCGCCGACTTGAGGCCCGTCGACGGTTGAGATCCGGCAGACGTGCCCGGCAGGCACGTCCCACGCTTGTCCAGAACGGATCGGGATCGTGAATTCCTCGACCACGCGACGGTCGTCGGCACTGCCCCCGATCGCTGAGTAGAAGTCACGGTCGGTTTCGAGGGCGGGGCCTTGATAGGCGGCTTCGGTCAATCGCGGTTCGTGCGGCATGTGGTGTCCTTCCGTCTGTTCCAAGATGCCCTCCATCAGTATCATCACCGAGTCAGCATGATCTACTTACTCACTGACTCCTTCTCATCCACAGCGCCTTGCCTCCCCAACATCCGTTTCCACGGCAGTGCGGTCAGCAAGGAGAGAGCGGCGACGGCCAGGAACACCATGACGATCGGCTGGGAGATGACTGCGCCGAAGTCTCCACCGGTCAGACCCAGTGCCTGCTGCAGATTGCGTTCGAGCATCTCCCCGAGGACCAGCCCGATGACCAGCAGTGCCGGTGACATGCCGACCAATCGCATCACATAACCCAGGATGCCGAAGCCCAGGGCGATGTAAACGTCGGTCGCGGTGTTGTTGATGCTGTAGCACGAGATCAGAGCCAGCATGAGAACGACGGGCGCCATGTAGGGCATCGGGATTGCAAGGATCTTGGCCAGCAGAGGCGAGGCTGTGATGTTGATGATGACGCCGAGGACGGCACTGATCAGGAGCGCTCCGATGATGCTCCAGCCCAGCGCCGGGTTCGCCTCGAAGAAACCAGGTCCGGGGTTGAGCCCATACATCATCAGGTACGCCAGCAGCACCGCGGTTGTGCCTGATCCCGGGATGCCCAGGGTGAGCAGCGGGACCATGGATCCCGACACGGCAGCGTTGTTTGCCGCCTCGGGTGCGACGAGCCCTCGCACTGCGCCTCTGCCCATCCCCGCCCAGGCGGGCGCCAGTCGCTTCTCCAGACCGTAGGAGAAGAACGCGGCGATCGTTGTGCCTGCGCCGGGGAGGACTCCGGCAATGAATCCGATGACCGATCCGCGCAACCCTGGCAATGTTCCCTGCTTGAGCTCACTTTTGGTCGGGAGGAAACGGCCACTGAGACGCGACAGACTCGGGCCGCTGTTGCCCATCATGGTGCTGGCGAGGATCTCACCGACACCGAATACGCCGATGATCGCCACGATCGGTTCGATCCCCTCGAGCAGAGTGAAGGTTCCGAAGGTGAATCGCGGCAGACCGGACTGGAGTTCGATGCCGACTGTGGAGATTGCAACACCGATGACCACAGCGGTCAGGCCGAGCATCGGAGCGTTGCCGACCAGGGTGGCGCTGAGCACAAGCGCCATGACGACCACGGCGAAGTACGCGGCGGGGCCGAACGCCAGTCCCAGCTCCGACATCGGTCCTGCGATGAATGCCAGTCCCAGGAACGCCAGTAGGCTGCCCATGAACGAGGCGAGCGCTGAGATCGACAGGGCAGTGGCGGCTTTGCCCTTGAGCGCCATCGGATGACCGTCGAGGGTGGTCATGATCGCCCCCGGGTCGCCCGGGATATTGAGCAGGATCGCCGAAATCCGACCTCCGTATTCCGCACCCAGATAGAGGGAGACCATCAACGGCAGAGACAGCTCGGCGGGCATCGTGATCGCCACCGGCAGGAGCAGCGCGATCGCCGTTGACGGCCCGACCCCGGGGAGCAGGCCGGCAACGGTTCCCAGAAGCACGCCGACAAGAATGACGAGAAGCAGGATCGGCGAAGTGGTGATCGAGCCCAAAGCACCCATCAGTTCGGTCCACGAGTTCATAGGTTCAGACCTCCGAAGAGCAGGTATTCGATCCAACCGACTGGCAACAGCACGTTCAACCACACGTCGAAGACGAGGAAGAGCACGAGCCCGATGGCCAGTCCCACGACCAGCAGCCACAGGGCGCGTTTGAGTGACAGCCGCACTCCGAAGACGAATGCGGTGGTCAGTACAGAGAAGACTGCGGCCGCCTCAGCGAATCCGATCAGGAAGATCGAGGCGGTGAACAGCGCAAAGAGCACGACGCAGATCGCGACTCGCAACAGCTCGGTCGCTGACACCGCCCGCACTTCGACGCGTCTGCGCACCAGCGTGAGCACACCGAGCGCCGTAGTGCAGATCAGCACGATTGCCACGACGACTGGAAAGGTCTTGGGTCCGATGCCTTCGTCGGTTTCGGCGTTGGGCAGCAGTAGGGCGTTGACCAGATAGCAAACGGCGATCACCACCAGAAGCACCGACGCGACCCCCGTTGATATGGTGGTGCTCCCGGGCTCCGGCCCTGTCTTGTCAGGCAGCACATTGTCATTGGGAGTGCTGCCGGGGGCTGTGCCCTCGGATGGGTCGGGAGATTCTGTCTGTGTCGGTTCGTATGTCATTTCGCCAACCCCACCTTTTCGAGCACCTTGGTCGACTCGTCCTTCTCGGGCAGGATGACCGAATCCAACCATTCATCACCCGGCATATAGGCGGGATCGATGCCCAGAGCGTCTGCTTGATCCTGGAACTCTTCGGACTCGACGCTGCTCTTGAGCGACTTCTGCCACCAGCGGATGGCCTCGTCTGACATGCCTGCTGGGCCGAAGACACCGCGCCAATGATTGATGGTGATGTCCATGCCCAGGTCGTGCCAGGTCGGTGCCCCCTTGGCTGGACCGTCCGTGAGTTGCTTAGGGGCGGATACGGCAATGATTTCGACATCTCCGGACTCGACGAGCTCCATCGCTTCGGAGAGTCCCGTTGAGGCAACATCGACACGACCGCCCAGGAGTTCGTTGTTGAGATCGCCTCCGTCGGAGAACGCGACCAAGTTCAACGACTCCAGATCATCGATCCCGTATTCGCTGGCCGGGCGAAGAACATTGAGCTGGTCATCGCTGGGAACAGTGCCGATGCCGAACTTCACTGACTTCGGATTGTCTTTGACACTGTCGAGGACCATCTTCGGTGAGTCGAACTCTGAGCCTGCCTTGGTCAACCAGACTTCGTAGTCGGTGGTCAGTTGCGCGACCGGAGTGAAGTCCTCGAGCGACATGTCGGTCGTCCCTGTGACGTGGGACAGAAAGACGCGATTGGATTCGAAGACCACGCTGGTCCCGTCGTTTTCACGTTGAAGGACCGCTGCCCTCGCGGGGTTGCCACCACCCCCGCCCATATTCTCGATGGTCATCAGACTTTCGACGCCGGCGGCTTCGAGACCGTCCTTCGTCATTCGGGCAGCGAGATCCAGCCCGCCACCGGGCGAACCTGCCGCGATGGCGGTCACTCGCGGTGGCGGAAAGCCCTCGTTGCGGTCGATGTCGGGCATGCAGGCCGTCGTCGACATGGCGGTGATCAGCGCAAGCGCGGCGGCCAGCGGCTTTCGCAACTGGTGCTTCGGCGGCATCGAGGCGGATGTTCGCGTCGGTGCGAACAGCGTGGTGAACATAGCTGTCGACGCTAGCAGTCAACAAGGCGCATTCTCAACGAATCTTGCGAAAATGAGATGAGTTCGCTGACCTCGTACGGTCCTCGTCGTCGAGAGCAGACATCCCCGTCGAGAGCGGACCTCAGCTGCGAAGGGCGACTTCAGGGAGTCTGCTCTCGCAGCTGCGGTCGGCCCTCGGCGAGGACGACACACTGCTCAGTCCAGCAGATCATGCCTGACGATCGACTGCTCGCGGTCGGGGCCGACGCCGATGACCGACATCCGGCAGCCCGAACGCTCTTCGAGCGCGAGCACGTACTTCTGCGCGTTTTCCGGCAGGTCCTCGAACGTGCGAGCCTCGGTGATGTCCTCGGCCCAGCCGTCGAAGTATTCGAAGATGGGCTTGGCGTGGTGGAACTCGGTCTGCGACATCGGCATCTCGTCCTGTCGGACTCCGTCGACTTCGTAGGCCACGCAGACGGGGATGCGATCGATGCCGGTGAGCACGTCGAGCTTCGTCAGCACGTAGTCGGTGAAACCGTTGACGCGTGCGGCGTAGCGGGCGATGACCGCGTCGTACCAGCCGCAGCGGCGCGGGCGTCCGGTGTTGACGCCGAACTCACCGCCGGCCTTCTGCAGGTACTCCCCCATGTCGTCGAAGAGCTCGGTGGGGAACGGGCCAGCACCCACACGCGTGGTGTAGGCCTTGACGATGCCGACGACGCGGTTGATGCGCGTGGGTCCGACTCCAGAGCCGACGCAGGACCCGCCTGCGGATGGGTTCGAGGAGGTCACGAACGGGTAGGTGCCGTGGTCGACGTCGAGCATCGTGGCCTGACCGCCCTCCATGACGACGACCTCGTCACGATCGAGAGCGTCATTGAGCAGCTGCTCGGTCTCTGCCACATAGGGGCGCAGGCGTTCGACGAAGGGCAGGAAGTACTCGACGATCTCCTCGACGTCGACGGCCCGACGATTGTAGACCTTGACGAGAAGTTCGTTCTTCTGCCGCAGCGAGCCTTCGATCTTCTGGCGCAGGATCGATTCATCGAAGATGTCCTGGACGCGGATGCCCAGACGCCCGATCTTGTCCATGTAGGCCGGTCCGATGCCGCGGCCTGTCGTGCCGATGGCGCGCTTGCCCAGGAACCGTTCGGTCACCTTATCCAGGGTCTGATGGTAGGGCGCGACGAGGTGGGCATTGGCCGAGATTCGCAGCTTCGAAGTGTCTGCCCCACGGGTCTCCAAGGCCTCGATCTCTTCAAAGAGAGCCTCGAGGTTGACGACGACGCCGTTGCCGATGACCGGGGTGACGTTGGGTGAGAGGATGCCTGCCGGCAGAAGCTTGAGTTCGTACTTCTCACCGCCGACGACAACCGTGTGGCCTGCATTGTTCCCACCGTTGGGCTTGACCACGTAGTCGACGCTGGTGCCGAGGATATCGGTCGTTTTACCTTTACCTTCGTCGCCCCATTGAGCGCCGACGACAACGATTGCTGGCATGAGAGTTGTTCACCTCAAAGTGAAAGCGGGGATGTCATTACCGCATTAGTCTACTGGGTCACCATGACGCGACCGCGATCAGGCTCGGCATGCGTTCACTTCCGCGTCCGCTGCGCAATGATCTGCTCCCGAAGGATCTCTGCATGCCCGCAGTGCTGTGCCAACTCACGCAGCATATGGAGATAGACCCAGCGCAGCGGCAGTGGCCCGGACCTGTGACCGGTGAGCACGGTGTCGAGAGTCATCGACTCCACTGCCTGACGCGATCGGTCGACGGTCTGCCAATAGGTCCGGGTGACACTGGCCACCGTGTCCTCGTCGTCGAGGATGAACGAGTCACCGGAGTCGCTCGGCAGCCCGTATTCGGTCCGATACCGTCCAGTCACCGCTTCGCCGAACCACACCGTCTCGACGAACCACACCGTCTCGACGAAGATCGCGTGCTTGGCCAGTGACAGCAGTGTCGTCCGGCTGGGCACCAAGGAGCGCCGCGCCTCTTCTTCGCTCATTCCCTCAAGGCATCCGAGGAGATGCCTACGATGTTCGTCGACCAATGCCGGCAGCTGCTCATCGATGGGCGCGGTCCTGATGTCGTGCTCGCCTGCGTTGGCCATGATGCCAACTTAGCGCGGCGTCTGCGACTCCCCCACCGAGCCAGAGCCAGCGCCACGGCCCTGGCGAACGGACCCAGGGCCGTGGCCCCATCGATAAGGTCCGCTGCCCTTGCCCCGCCGAGGTGGTCCTCCCTATGCTGATTCCACCCTCAATGCCGTCCAACGTGAGGAAGCGATGTGTTCGGGCCGACCTTCGACAAGACGAAGCTGAAGCTGAGCAACGGCTCGCTCATGCCCATAGTTCAGCTGGGCTGCGGCCCCACACCTGTCGTCACCATCCCAGGTGCCGGGGACGGGATCACGACTGCCTACGAAGCAGCCCAAAGCATGGCCTGGTTCTACCGCCGGCGCGCACCCCATCAGCACATGCACATCATCAGCCGACGTGAGGACATTCCCGTCGACTACGACATCGCCGATCACGCACATGATTACATCGAGGCGCTGGACCAGTTGCGCCTGGGTCCGGTGATCCTCGAATGCAATTCCGCAGGAGGCCCGATCGGACAGACGATCGCCGCCCACCGCCCGGATCTGGTGCGCGCCCTGGTGCTGGCTTCAACGGCCCACAAAGTCGACGCCGACGCCGCTGCCGTCATCGAGAGCTGGTTGTCTCTGATCGGCGAAGGCCGGTGGGCTGAGTTCGGATGGGACATCACTGTCAAGACCTATCGCAGTGCTGAGCGTTTCCGCTGGGCGGCCCCCGCACTCAAGCCGATCCTCGGCGCGGTGTCACGCCCTGAAAATGCTGATCGTCTGCAGCGAATTCTGCAAGGAATCCTTGAGGTGGACAACAGCGGCATCCTCGACGCCATCGACTGTCCCACTCTGGTCTTCGGCGGAACGCGGGACCCGGTCTTCGACAGCGAACTGCAACGGCAGATGGCTCAGGGAATCCCACAGGCCAGATTCGTCCAAGCGAAGAACTACCTCCACGGCGCAGACCTGGAAAGTCCCGACTACCCGAAGGCAGTAGTCGAACTCATCATCGACACCTATTGAAGCACAGAGGCCTCCGTCCTGCCCCGCCGAGGCAGTGTGCAGAGGTGGTCCGCCCACGCCGAGGCGGTCCGCCCTTACCCCTCTCGACTCACCGACCCAGCCATACTTCTTGCCCCGCTGAGCTAGTCGTACTTATGCTGAGTCCACTACTAGTACCGTCGTTCGGGCATCATGCTCCTTAAACATCGCCGGTGACGTCGAGGTCCGGGGGCACACGCCTGCTGGAGGTTGTCATGTCCACCGTGAGTTCGCCCGCATCATCATCCTCATCGAATCAGGCCCTGCCGCTGGCCACTCGCGCCGACAGCCTCGTCGGATCGGTCATCGATTCCTCGACCACGCTGCTGGCCGCCTACACGCATGACATCGTGAAATTCGGGATGGGAGCGCCCGCACCGGACATGCTCCCCTCCACGGAATTCGCGCGGATCGCCAAGAGCGTCTTTTCCCCGGAGAGCTTCACCTACGGCGAGACCCAGGGCGAGCCGGTTCTCATCGATGCTCTGCTGAAATACCTCGAGGACACGTCTCAGATCCCCGAGGAACACTTCGGCAATCGCGAACGCCTCGTCATCACTTCCGGGGGCATGCAGGGCCTCGACCTGGGCTTCAAGCTCTTCGTCAGCCCCGGTGACCTCGTGTTCTGCGAATCACCGACCTACACGAACGGTTCGGCAACGGCCATGAGCTATGAGGCGGAGGTCGTCGAGGTCCCTGTCGACCACGAGGGCATGATGGTCGATGAGCTCGACGAACTCGTCGCCCGGGCGGGCCGTGCCCCCTCGGTGATCTACACGATCCCCACGTTCCAGAATCCGGCCGGGGTGACGATGTCGCTTGAGCGGCGACAGCGGCTCCTCGAGTTCGCTCACCGCCACAACTCGGTCATCCTCGAGGACAACCCCTACGGAACTCTGCGCTTCTCCGGGGAGTCGATCCCCACGCTCAGCCAGCTCAGCCCCAATGACCCGCTCATCTTCGGTGTGCGCACCTTCTCCAAGTTCGTCGCCCCGGGCCTGCGGATCGGCTGGCTCGACATCGACCCGGAGATCCGCGGACTCGTCATCAATGCCAAGCAGACCATGGACACGTGTACGAGTGTGCCCACCCAGCACATGGTCGCCCAGTGGTTGAACGAAGGCGGGGCAAACGATCACGTCGACTATCTGCGTGGGGCCTACCTCGAGCGCAAGAAGACCATGGCCACCGGCCTCGAGCGGCTCTTCGGCGACGAGGTCAGGTCGACCGACCCTGATGGCGGCTTCTTCCTCTGGGTGACCTTCGAAGACGAGACGATCAACACTGAGGACCTGTTGCCGGTGGCGCTGGAAGAGGGAGTCGCCTACATCCCCGGGCCCGCATTCTCACCTGCGGGATCCTTCACGAATGCCCTGCGCCTGTGCTTCGCCTCGAATGCCCCCGATCGCATCGACGAAGGCCTCCAGCGTCTGCGCTCCGCCGTCGACAAGCACCGGCCGCCACATTCACGGGCCCGCCACTAGGCAGTTCTCTGCAGCACGCCGAGGTCCGGCGTTCTATCGCCTGACCTCACCTTCGCCGAGGCGGCCGATCCATTCGATGAGCAGCGCAGTTTCGGCTGCTCCGAGGATGTCCGGGTTCGCGGCCGCGCGTTCGATGATCGAGTGCCCCAGGCGCTCCCCGTCGTCGGTCTGCGCTGTGCCGGTGATCGCGGCGAGCACGCCTTCGCGGACCCCTGCCGAGAGTTCGGGATCGTCCCTGCCCTGGATGATCAGGCGCAGAGTCACGCCGATATTTGTCGCCAGGATATGGGCCGCGGCCTGCTCATGGTCGACGACCAGACGACCCTCGGCCTCGGCCCGCGAGGTCAGTGAGCGCAGTATCTCGCTCGGCCTCGACTGCGCCTCCGGTGAGTACCCGGGCCTGACCTTGCCGTACATGAGCGTGTAGAAGCCGGGGTTCTCCAGACCGAATGCGACGTGAGCATCCCAGCCCATCCGCAGGTCCTGGATCGGATCACCGCTGGATTCCGAGGCGGATTTGGCCGACAGATACATGTCGAAGCCGTGTTCGATGACGGCCTCGGTGAGTCCCTGTTTGCTGCCGAAGAAGTGGTACAGGGTCGGCATCTTCACGCCCGCGGCGTCGCAGACTGCTCGCAGTGAGAAATCCTCGCCGGGCGTCGCGGCGATGAGGTCGGCAGCCGCGTTCAGCAGCCGGGTCCGTGTATCAAGCGACGCATTCTCTGTCATATCGCTATATTATCGTGTAGTCTCGATATAGTCAGATGTACCACCGATACATATGGAGATGCCATGACCGATCAATCACTTCAGGCCAAGACAGTGCTCATCGCCGGAGGCGGCAAGAACCTCGGCGGGCTCATCGCCAGGCAGGCCGCCGAGGCGGGAGCCGATATCGCGATCCACTACAACTCCGAGTCCTCCCGCACCGAGGCCGAACAGACGCTGACCGCAGTCGAAGCCAGCGGGGCGAAAGCGGTGCTTTTGACCGGAGACCTCACCCGGCCCGCCAACGTCGAGAAGCTGTTCGCCGATGCCACCTCGGCGCTGGGGACGATCGACATTGCGATCAACACGACGGGGAAGGTGCTGCGCAAACCCATGGCGGACACCACCGAGGACGAGTACGATGCGATGTTCGACATCAACTCCAAGGCCGCGTTCTTCTTCATCAAGGAGGCCGGGAAGCACCTGGCCGACAACGGGAAGATCATCACGATCGTGACCGCGCTGCTCGCGGCGTTCACCGATGGATACTCGACCTACGCCGGCGGGAAGAGCCCGGTCGAGCACTTCACACGGGCGGCAGCGAAGGAAAATGCGGAGCGCGGAATCTCGGTCACGGCGATCGCGCCCGGGCCCATGGACACGCCCTTCTTCTATGGGCAGGAGACGCCCGAGCGAGTAGAGTTCCATAAATCGCAGGCGATGGGCAACCAGCTCACCCAAATCGAGGACATTGCTCCGATCGTGCGATTCCTCGCAACCGAGGGCTGGTGGATCACCGGCCAGACGATCTTCGCCAACGGCGGATACACCACCCGGTGAGCCGAGTCTCGGGCCCGCCGATCACGAACCAGCGAAACACACGCGCCAACCGCACAGCACACAGTCAACCAACAAGGAGAGCACCCATGTCAGATCTGCAGATCCCCGAACCCGTTGCAACCTTCATCGACACCGTCAATGCCCACGACGAGCAGGGCTTCCTCGACGCGTTCACCGCTGACGGCACGGTTGATGACTGGGGCCGCGAATTCACCGGCCACGAGGCCATCAAGGCCTGGAGCGACAAGGAGTTCATCGGCGCGACCGGCGTCCTCACTCCCGAAGAGGTCTCGGCCGACGGCGATGAGGTCACCGTCATCGGCGATTGGCGCTCAACGTGGGCGAACGGTCGATCCTCGTTCACCTTCGCGATTGCCGGAGACAAGCTGAGCCGGATGACGATCCGCGAGGGCTGAGGCAAGGCCTTGCGCTGACGTCGCCGTTCGGCGCCGAGGCGAGGTTCGGCGCCGGGGCAGGGCTCCCCAGATCCGACCCGGCCTGCAGAGGACATAGACTGGAAGTCGAACGAGAGGACGGTCATGTCAGGTTTGGTTGCGGCTCACGGTCGATTCGATTCGAAAATGGGTTCGCGCATGGTGGAGAGGCTCGCCCATCGCGGCCCGCATGGTTCGGGCCACAAGGAGCTGGATGAGGCTTGGCTGGGCAGCCGCTATCTGTCGATCGTCGATCCGCAGGCCGGGGACCAGCCGTTGTCGGGCGGTGCGAATCGCGACATCTGGCTCGTCGGGGACGGAATGATCCACAATCATCGCCGCATCCGCACCCGACTGGGTGCCGACCGCTTCTCCACCGAATCCGACCTGGAGGCGGCCATCGTCGCCTTCGAGGACCACGGGCCTGGCGCCTTCGAACGGCTGTGGGGACCGTTCGCCCTGGTCATCGCTAGTTCAGACGGCCAGTTCGCCGTGGGCCGGGATGTGCTGGGGCTGTCGCCGTTGTACTGGGTGAAAGACGGTCGAACGACGGTCTTCGCCTCGGAGATCAAAGCCTTCGACAAGAGCCTCCGAGCACACGTCGAACCCTTCCCTCCAGGACATGTCTGGACACCGGACGGCGGTCTCGAGGCGTTTCGCGAGTTCCCAGGCGCCGCACCCGTGCTCCTGCAGAGTCGCGCCCCGCACGAAGATCCGCCCGAGTGGATCTTCGATGCCCTCCGCGAGACTCTGATCCGGGCCGTCGAGCGCTGCTTGGCCGGTCGGCAGTCGGTCGGAGTGCTGCTCTCCGGCGGGGTCGATTCGTCCATCATCACTGCAATCGCCGCTCGCCACAGCGCCGCAGCCGGACGCAGACTCAAGACTTTCGCCGTCGGTCTGGCAGGCAGCGGCGATCTGCACGCGGCCCGATTGGTCGCCGAACACTGCGGCACCGACCACCGTGAGCTCGTCTACACCGCCGAGGATGCGATCGAGGTGGTGCCTGAGGTGATCGCCGGCCTCGAGTCCTTCGATCCGACTCTCGTCCACTCCGCGGTTCCCAACTTCTTCGTCTCCCGTCTGGCGGCACGCCAGGTCAAGATCGTGCTGGTCGGGGAGGGCGCCGACGAACTCTTCGCCGGATACGCACACTACGGTCGTCACGATGTGGGTGAGGAGCTGCATGCCGAGCTCCTCGAGACACTCAAGGGAATGCACATCGGCGGCCTGCAGCGGGTGGACCGAGTGGCCGGCGCTCTCGGAGTCGAGCCCCGTCTGCCGTTCCTGGATCTCGATGTGGTTGAGCTGGCGATGGCACTGGCACCGGAGTGGAAGCTGGTCACAGGAGACCGCCCGGCCAAGTGGCTGCTGCGTCGTGCCTTCGACGGCTGGCTGCCCGACGAGGTGCTGTGGCGACGGAAAGAACAGTTCGGAGAAGGCACCGGCATGAATGACGTGCTGCGTGAGCACTTCGTGTCCACGGTCACGCCTCAGGATTTCGAGGCCGAAGCCGATGTGCTGCAACCCCCTCTGCGCACTCTCGAGGAACTCGCCTACTACCGGATGTTCGCTGCCTCATTGCAGGGAGTCAATGCGCAGGCCACGGTCGGCAGATTCGTCGACGCCTGAGTCTGCTGCCTGGCGAATAGAATCCCCAGGCCTCCACATCACGGGCCTGGGGACTCTACTGGGTCGGGCGGGGATCAGCTGGCGATGAGGTTCTGTTCCTCGAGCCATTCCTGAGCAACGTCTTCGGGCATCTCGCCCTCGGTGTCGACGCGGCCGTTGAGCTCCATCATCACCTCGTCGGTCAGCTTCTTCGAGATCGGGGCCATGATATCGGCGATCTCCGGGTACTCGTCCAGAGTCTCCTGACGCAAGGTCATCGCGCCCTGGTACTGCACGAAGAAGTCCTTGTCGTCCTCGAGGACCTTCATATCATTGGCCTTGATCCGGGCATCGGTGGAGAACACCTCGCCGAACTGGCACTTCTGTCCGACCTGCGTGTAGATCAGGTTGAGGTCGAGTTCCACGACATTGGTGAATTCGAACCCGTAAGCCTTCTCGAGGCCGGGCAGACCGTCGTCGCGGTTGATGAACTCGCTGGCCGCGCAGACCTTGCCCTGGTCCTTGTTGGCACCGATGAACTCGGCGGCCTCGGACATCGTCTCCAGGCCGTTCTTCTCAGCGAAGTCCTTTTTGACCGCGATCCGATACGTGTTCTCGAACGGGGCCGGATCCAGCCAGGCGATGCCGTTCTTCGCATCGGCTTCGGAGACCGCCTTGAACAGGTCCTCGGGGACGTCTTCGGTGGTGTTGCCCAGAATGTTCACCCAACCGGTGCCGGTGTAGTCCCAGTAGAAGTCGACCTCGTCGCTCTCCAGTGCCTCCCGCACGGTGGCGCTGCCGGAGATTCCTGTCTGGTCCTCGATGGATGCGCCGGCGTCTTCGAGCGCCTTCGAGGTGATCTGCGACAGTACGATCGATTCGGTGAATTCCTTTGAACCCGCCGTGAGTTCGGCTCCGTCGAGCAGACCCGCGTTGGGACTCTCTCCCCCGCTGTCCCCACATCCGCTGAGCAGCAGTGTGGCAGCAGCCGCCGCACCGATCGCGGTGCTGAACATCGATTTCCTGAACATGACGTTCCCTCTCTTACTCTTATCTGTCTTCTTGGTCGGCGCCGCGGAGTGGGCCATTGCCTGCTTCGGATTCCTCATTGCCCTCGTTTTTCACAGGCCCTTGGGGCGCAGGAAGTCTTCTGCGATTCCGGCGATGTAGTCGATGAGCAGCGCGAGCACTGCGGTGAGGGCAGCACCGACGATCTGCACGAGAACTCGATTGGTGGACAGGCCGGCGACGATGATGTCGCCCAATCCACCTGCGTTGATGTAGGTCACCAGTGTGGCGGTGCCGACGTTGATCACCAATGCAGTGCGCACTCCGGCCAAGATGACCGGCACCGCAAGCGGCAGTTCGATCCGACGCAGCACCTGCATCCGCGAGAGCCCCATGCCGCGACCGGCCTCCAGCACGTTCTCGTCGACCTGCTCGAGGCCGACGATCGTGTTGAGCAGGACGGGGATGATGGCATAGAGCACGAGACCGACGATTGCCGCCGGGAACCCGAGGAACAGGAACGCCACTGCCAGCAGCACCAGGATGGCGATGGTGGGAACGGCCTGCAGAATGGTCAGCGCGCCGATGATGAATGGGCGGATCCGTCGGGTCAGCGGTCGAGTCAGCAGCACACCCAGGGGCACCGCGATGATCAGTGTGACCAGTGTGGACACTGCGGTGAGCACGATGTGCTCCTGCAACGCCGCGGTGATCGCCCCGAAGTTGAGGGAACGCTGCTCGATCGAGTCGAGATCCCTGCTCTGCACGTAGAGGAACAGGCCCAGGCAGGCCAGGCCGAGGATCACCGGAACGGTGAGGTAGCCCATCCAGGTCCGCCGCTGGGCAGCCGCCGGAGTTTGAGTGACGACTCCGCTGTCGACCCTGTTCTCATGTGCACTGTTCTCAGGCGCACCGTTCTCAGGTGCACTGTTCTCGGGTGCCGCGGTACTCATGAGGATTCCTCCGCAGGGTCGGCCCCCGAGGAGCCGCCCGACTCAGCCGCACCTGGAGCTGCCCCTTCCGAGGCGAACTCGGTGCGCGCCTCGGCGACGGCAGAACTGCGCATCGTACGGATCGCCTCGTTGATCTGGTCAATGTCGACCACCCCCTGGTAGCGTCCGTGCTCGTCCACGACCACCGTGACGGCGTAGCGGGCGGAGACGAGTTCGTTGAGCGCGTCGCTGAGTGTGGCCCGCGGTTCGATCACGGCCTGGGGGACAGAGCCGACCTGGTCGAGCCGAGCCTCTGAATCGCGCCGAAGATCATCGGCCCCGACCCAGCGCACGGGTCGGCCTTCACCGTCGAGCACAAGAACAGCGCTGTGTTCGGAGGCGGCGAGCAACTCATGGGCCCGGTCGTGCGAGTCCGAAGCGGTCACTGTCGGCCAGGTGCTGAGTTCGATCTCGCTGACTCGGGAGAGGTTGAGTCGCTTCAGTGAGGCACCGGAGCCGATGAAGTCCTTGACGAAGTCGTTGGCCGGTGCGGTCAGGATCTGTTCGGGCGTATCGTATTGGGCGATCCGGGATCCTTCCTGCAGGATAGCGATCCGATCACCCATCTTGATCGCCTCGTCGATGTCGTGGGTGACGAACACGATCGTCTTGCGCACCTCTGACTGCAGACGCAGGAACTCGTTCTGCAGCCGGTCGCGGGTGATCGGATCGATGGCACCGAATGGCTCGTCCATCAGCATGACGGAGGGATCGGCACTGAGCGCACGAGCGACGCCGATGCGCTGCTGCTGACCGCCGGAGAGCTGCTTGGGATAGCGATCGCGGTACTGGTCGGGGTCCATGTTGACCATCGACATCAATTCGTCGACTCGGCTGCGAACGCGTTTGGCGTCCCAGCCGATCAGCTTGGGCACTGTGGCGATGTTCTCGCCGATGGTCATGTGCGGAAACAGACCGACCTGTTGGATCACGTAACCGATGCGTCGACGCAGTTCATCGGCGTTGGTGGTGGTGACGTCCTGTCCCTTGAGGATGATGCGCCCCGCCGACGGTTCGATGATCCGGTTGATCATCTTCATCGTGGTGGTTTTGCCGCAGCCGGAGGGACCGACGAGGACGACGATCTCGCCCTCATGGATGTCCAAGGTGAGCTCGTCGACGGCGTTCGCCCGCTGTCCCGGGAAGCGCTTGGTCAGTCCCTCGAGGCGGATCATGACGGTGGGCTCGGATCCGGCTTCGGGCGAGGGGGAATTCGTTGTCTGGGTCATCGGATACCTCGCGAAGTGGTGAGTCTCTGAATTGCGTAGAAGATGAGGTCGAACAGGACAGCCAGAATCATCACGCCGACAGTGCCGGCCAGCACCAGGTTGACTGCGACGGGGGTGCCGACTCGGGCCAGCCCGGTGAAGATCAGCTCACCGTAACCGGGGCCGTTGACGATCGCGCCGATGGCAGCGATGCCCAGCAGCACCAGGGTGGTCACCCGGACACCGGTGATGATGACCGGCCACGCCAGCGGCAGCTCAATGCGCAGGAGGCGCTGGCGGCGGCTGAGCCCCATGCCCTTGGCCGATTCGACAATTGCCGGATCGACTCCGCGCAGTCCGGTGATGGTGTTGCGCACGACCGGCAGCAGCCCATAGAGGACAAGCGCGAACAGCACAGGTCGCCACCCCAGCCCCAAAGGGCTCAGCAAGAGGATGAAGAGCGCGAAGGACGGGATGGTCAGAAAAGATCCGGTCAGGGCCAACGCCAGATCGCGGGCGCGTTCGTGTCGATAGGTCAGAACGCCAAGAGCTACGCCCAAAACGGTGGCGATGATCACTGCAGCGCCGACAATCACTGCGTGTTGGAGGCCGAGCTCGAGCATGTCATCGGCACGTTTGACAAGGAACTCCAAAAATCCCATAGGTGCTCCTTCTCATCGACAGCGTGGACTGCGTTGTCTACTGCAGTGCAATGTCACATCCACTATAGGTCACGAGATTCTCAGCCTAGTTCAGGAACACTCCCAGCCGAGTTCAGGAACACTCCCAGCTGGGCCGAAGTTCCCTCTCAGAGATCGCGACGCGTCCGTCCTGCAGTCGGCATGGCCAGCAGCCTAGACGGATAGTCAGTAGTTCAAGCGCACTGCCGTTTCCCGCAGGTAACGGTCCACCAACAGGTAGGCATCGCGGGTGAGCGCCCGCCACAGCAGCAGAGCCAGCTGCGGGTCGTCGGCTTCGAGAGCCTCGATCGCCTCGGGGGTCAGCACCAGGAGTTCGACGGCGCCAACGGCCTTTTCCGTGGTCTCCTGACGGTCATCGCTGCCCAGAGCCAGTTCACCGAAGGTCATTCCGGCGCTCAATGTGTTGAGTCGGACCCGATCGCCCTGGGGATCCGTGGCGATCGTGTTGACCTGCCCGGACACGATGAAGTGCACACCGCCGAATCGCTGTCCGACGCGGCGGATGATGTCACCGTCATCGTGATTCCGGGGTTCCATATAGCTGACCAACCGAGTCCGCTGCTCCTCGTCCAGCGGGGCGAGAGCAGGGCTGTCCGGAACCTGCACGCGGTTCGGCTCGCCGATGTCCGTGCCCAAGGCGGCAAGGAGCCGATTCTCGCAGTATTCCACCGCGCCGCCTCGGCTCAGGAAGATCGGCACTCCGGGCTCGGCAGACAGCTGCGTGTTGTCGAGGAGTCCTCGGCGCTCGATCAGCACCAGCTGTCGGTTGTCGGCGGTCAGTCGATGCTCAAGGGTCTCGAGCATCTGCACGGCCAGAGAGCCGCACTCGTTGACCTGCTGCATATCGATGACCACGAGAGCCACTTCGTCGTCCAGATCGCTGACGGCACGGACAAGTGATTCGGTGCCGGCGAAGGCCAGGTCTCCAGTGACCTCGATGATCTGGCACCTCTCGTTGAAGTGCTCGAGCATCTCGGCCTGCTCCTCGGTGCGACGGATCCGCGAGGGCAGCTGAGTGATTCCCACTCCGGGCCTCACCGTCGAGTTGCCGCTGGTCGCGGCACGCACGAAGTGCATCTCCATGTCGGTGGAGAGCCTGCGGCACGTCTCGGATCCACGCACGCTGCTGCCGTGCGCGTCCAGCGGTGGTGAGAACACGGCCAGTCCCGCCTGTCCCGGCAGAACAGCGAGCGTTCCACCGCCGACGCCCGATTTCGCCGGCATGCCCACACTGCTGACCCAGGAACCGGCATCGTCGTACATCCCCGAGGTCATCATCACCGACAGCACTCGCTCGACCTGTTCGATCTCGAGTGCAGTCTCACCGGTGCTCGGGTTGGTGCCGCCGTTGGCCAGAGTCGCCGCCATCATCGCCAGATCCCGGCACGTGACTTGGGCCGAGCACTGACGCAGATAGTTCTCCAGTGCCCGCGTCGGGTTGTCGTCGATGATCCCGAACGAGCTCAGCAGGTAGGCCAGCGAATGGTTGCGGTCGCTGTCGCGCATCTCAACGTCGAAGACCGCTTTGCTGCCGGACAGTCGTCGACCGGCACATTTGGAGTAGAGGTCCATGATGCGCCGCGGGGCGGACTTCCCGCCGCTGCCTTTGATCATGGACACGACCGCCAGTGCTCCGGCATTGATCATCGCGTTTGCGGGCCGCCCTGTTTCCGGCGCCAGGGAGATCTCATTGAAGGGGTCCCCGGAAGGCTCGACGTCGACCTTCTCATCGACAGCGTCGATCCCGTGGTCGGCCAGCGCCAGACCATAGCTGAACGGTTTGGAGATCGATTGGATCGAGAAGGCCTTGTCCGAGGCGCCGACCGAGTACACATGCCCGTCGACAGTGGCCAGGCAGATGCCGAAGTCCTGCGGGTCCGGAGCACCTCCCGGCGGATGGATCGAATAGGGCGTGCCCATGACGTTGCCGCTGACCTCGTTGAGCAGCTCCTCTAAATACCGCTGGATCGGGGATTCCATGCACCCAACTCTAAGTCAGCGAGCAACCGCCCGACCCGCTGGGATCCGGTTGTGAAGCCGGTGCCGAACACCGTCGAGCATCAGCGCCGGCTGTGGCAGAATGAGAGCGACGCCTGCGCGTCACGGCGGTGGGGCTCGCCGTACCCAACCTCGGTTCACCGACAACAGTCCCTACCTCGACAGGCGTCAGCATGCCCGAAAGGTAGAAGAGACTCGTGAGCAGCACCCTCAACACCACACCCGTCCACCTCCGCCTGCCCTATCTGTGCCTCGTCGTCGGCGGCGGCACGATCGGCACCGCCGCACGTGAGGGGCTGACGCTCGCATTTCCGCCGGCGGGCGGCATCCCGTACGCAACCTTCGCCATCAATGTCAGCGGCGCGTTCCTGCTCGGACTGCTCCTCGACGCCCTGGTGCGCATGGGCCCCGATGACGGGCTCAGGCGCCGGATTCGAGTCATGGTCGGCACCGGATTCATGGGCGGTTTCACCACCTACAGTGCACTGGCCGTGACCACGGCGGGCCTCCTCGGCGAGGGCGGTGTCGGTATCTCGATCGCCTACGGACTGGGCACGGTCCTCATCGGCGGCGCTGCCACGGGGGCGGGCATCACCACGGCGACGGTGCTGCATGGCCGGTCCCGCGCGAGGTCAGCGCGGCAGAACCCGGACGCAACGCTGAACGGTGGTGCGCGATGACGCCCTTGGTCTTCATCGCACTGGCTGTAGCCGGGGGCCTCGGAGCGGCGGCGCGAATGGTGCTCGACGGGGCCATCAAGTCACGCGCGAGCGGCCCGTGGGCCACTATGGGCATCAACGTCAGCGGGTCACTGGCATTGGGGATTCTCACCGGATCGGCCGGCGAGCAGATTCTGCCCGAGGCGTGGCATCTCGTCATCGGCACAGGATTCCTCGGCGGGTACACGACGTTCTCCACGGCAAGCTTCGAGACCATCCGCCTGATTCAGGAACGGCAGTGGGCATCCGGCCTGGTCAGCGGGCTCGGCACACTCGCCCTCGCCACCGCAGCGGCAGGTTTGGGGCTGTGGATCGGCGGGCTGGTGTGACCGCGCTGCCCCTCTGCCCGCACCGGTGTCGATTGCCTGTCGCCGGTGGCCTTACTTGTAGGCGCGGTGGTACTGGGCCGGCTTGTAGTCGATCTCGAATCGCAGTGCGTCCGCGGCCCGGATCGGGAAGTTCGGGTCGCGCAGCGACTCCCGCCCGAGGAGCACAGCGTCGGCCTGCTCGGTGGCCAGGATGTGTTCGGCCTGGAAGGGCTCGGTAAGGAGTCCGACCGCGGCCGTGGGGATACCTGTTCGCTCGCGGATTCCCTCGGCGAAAGTCGTCTGGTAACCAGGGCCGACGGGAATCGTGGCCATGACGTTGCCGCCGGTGGAGACATCGATGAGGTCGACGCCGTGGTCCTTCAGCCACCCGGACAGCTCGACGGTGTCGTCGAGGCTCAGCCCGCCTTCATCCCAGTCCGTCGCGGACAGGCGCACGAACACGGGAACGTCCTCGCCCACCTCGGCGCGGGTGGCATCGACGACCTCGAGGAGGAAGCGGGCACGGTTGTCCGGACTGCCGCCGTAGGAGTCGGTGCGGGTGTTGGACAACGGGGAGAGGAACTCGTGGAGCAGGTAGCCGTGGGCGGCGTGGATCTCCACGAAGTCGAAACCGGCATCGATGGATCTGCGGGCCGAGGCAGCGAAGGCGGCAACGGTCTCGTCGATCTCCGCTTCGCTCATGGCACGGGGTTCGGCCAGTCCGTCGAAGGCGATCGTCGACGGAGCCAGTGTCTGCCATCCGCCTTCGCTCTCGGTCAGGCTGCCGTCGCCATCGGTGCCCCACTCCGGATGAACCGAGGCCTTGCGGCCGGCGTGAGCGAGCTGGATTCCCGCAGCCGAGCCCTGTGAGTGGATGAAGTCGACGACCGGGGTCAGGGCGTCGCGCTGTTCGTCATTCCACAGGCCGAGGTCCTCGGCGGAGATCCGTGCCTCCGGGGTGACTCCCGTGGCCTCGACGATGATTGCTCCTGCGCCGCCACGGGCCATGGCACCGTAGTGGACGACATGCCACTGCGTGGCCGCGCCGTCTTGCTTGTCCACGGAATACTGGCACATCGGCGGCACCCAGCTCCGATTGCGGAAAGTCAGGCCACGCAGGGTGAGCGGTTCGAACAGCAGATGGGACATATGACCCCTTGGTCGCGAGTGATCGGCTCGAGCCACGGTCGAAAGACTCGAGGTGAAGTACGAGGTTCTTCGTAGTTCGATATTTACCGTACTACTATGAACCCCGTACAATCAAAGAACAGCGGATCAGTGTGACGAGACAATCACCGTGAGATACGGACAAGGAGGCGAGGAATGCGAACTCTTGACCATCCTGCGCGGGACGAGATGCGGCTCGACACCGTGCTTGCCGCACTTGCCGACCCTGTTCGTCGGCATATCGCCTGCCGATTGAATACCTCGCACCACGACCACGCCTGCGCAACATTCGAATTGCCGGTATCGAAGTCGACGTCGACCTACCACTTCAGGACGCTGCGCGAAGCCGGAGTGATCCGCCAGGAGTACCAGGGCACGTCGATCATGAACTCACTGCGCAAGGACGATCTCGACGCCCGCTTCCCTGGCCTTCTCGACGCCGTCTTCGCCGCCCAGGACATCGAGGGCGGGGTTGCGGTCCTCTCTGGCTGAGGGTGGCTGGGTTGCCACTTTGCCGAAGGTTTCACCGGTCGAGTAGGCCGGTGAATGGAAGCCAGGGATGCAATAGTTCCCCGAGCACCAGCACGTTCGGGAACGCCGGTGGGCACCCAGCCTATTCAACGCGCTCAGCACGCTGGTGCCGGCGACCGTCGAGGCAGGGGCGGGGCGGCGGATCTCCCGGTTGTGGTGACCGAGCGTGCTCGTACTCCAAACTGGGCTGAAGCGTCAGTTAAAATTGCCGTCAAACACTCTGTGCGATGAGCCGACGGAAGGTCCCACATGTCAGCCGAAGACGTTCGTGCGCTTTATCTGCGGCTCCTGATGGCGTGGAACGAGCGAGACGCCCACGCATTGTCAGCGTGCTTTGCAGACGATGGCGTCATGATCGGATTCGATGGAAGCCTGGCCGACGGACCGTCCTCTATCCTCGATCATCTGTCGCCGATCTTCGCAGACCATCCGACCGCGCCATTCGTCACGCTCATTCGGAGCGTGCGCGGGACCGGAGATGTTCGCGTCCTCCACGCAGATGTGGGAATGGTCCCGCCGGGCACATCTCAGATCAATCCTGATGCCAACGCACGCCAGTCCCTGGTGGCCCGACGCAGCAACGGCGCATGGCATGTCGAACTGTTCCAGAACACTCCGACTGCGCTGCACTGGGATGAGTCGGAGCACGACAGAATCTCCGAAGAGCTGAATACTGCTCTAGCTCAACGCGGCCTGCTGCCGCGTTGAGGTGACGTCCGGCTCTCCCGAAGTTTCATCGGGCCGAAGAGTCCCTTTCTCACCCTCGCCATGGGCTCGGCACACTGATGCTGGCGGCTGCATCGACGGGAGTGGTAGTAGGGCCGTGGGTGAGCGGCGGGCTGAAGTGGGCGATCAACATAGTCCTCGGCGACTCCAACCTTGCCGAGGAAATAAGATACATGAAGGAAACGGGGCGCAGAGCTGCCGAACTGCAGATCGAAGCTGGCAGAAAGTCGCGCGCAGTCGTCCTCGATCTACGTTCTCGGGGTCTCAGCGTCTCCGAAGCCGCCGCCGCACTGGACATCTCGAGAGGCCGAGTCTCTCAGCTGGAGCACGGACGGAAACTCGCCACTCGCTGAGCAGCCAAGTACCGCCCATACTCCCGGAATCAGTTTCGGTCACTGAGGCTATTGCCCCTACTCCCCCGCCGCAATCGCATCGATGGCAGCTGGGTCGGATGAGCGCAGGAACTCCTCGATCCGAGCGGCCTCCTCGCCTTCGCCGATCGCACCGGCGGCACGGCCGAGGGCATTGAGCGCACGGAGGAATCCGCGGTTGATCTCGTGCTTCCACGGGATCGGGCCGGAGCCGCGCCAGCCGGCGGCACGCAGGGAATCGAGTCCGCGGTGGTAGCCCACACGGGCATAGGCGTAGGAGTCGACGAGGCGGCCCTCGCCATGGGCTTCATCGGCCAGGATCGCCCACGCCAGAGATGAGGCGGGCAACTCGGCGACGATGTCGATGGGCTCCTCACCGGCGTCGAGGCGCTTCTTCGCCTCCACGTCCGCATGATCCTCGGGCAGGTACGTCGGCTGGGGTCCCAGCTGCGAAGCATCGAGATTGCCGATGTGCGAAGGGTTGCCGATGGGCTGTGTCATGTCATCTCCTGATCGTTGGTCGCGTGCAGAGTATCAGTCGGTCTTCACATCCGAGGGCTGGATGGTGTACGGGTTGGTGCTCAGCGCACCGAAGACTCCCGCCTCGGCGAGTTCCTTGAGCTGCTTTTCGTCCTTGACTCCGGTCGCCCAGACCTTGAGGTCCGTGCCGGTCCACTCGTCCGCCGATGCTGCGCCGACGGCGATCATCGTGTATCCCGATGAGGAAAGCGACTCGGCACCCGAGGCGGTCACGTCGCCGGTGAACATCGCGGCCACACCGGCATCGGATGCCGCCTTCGCAACCTCGGCATTCGAGGTCCGCACGATCGTCGATTCGTCGATGCCCGCCTCGGCGATCTTCTCCAGCACCGGGGTCGCCACCTCGGGCGACTCCACTGCCGGCATGAAGACGGTGGCTCCGGCCATCTGGTCGACCATCTGGTCCCAGGTGATGGGTTCGCCGGGTGCGGTGTTCTTGCGCGGGGGCTTGATGGTCTGGTTGAGGAACGAGTCACGATCCAGCGACGTCAGGTCGTCCTTGAGTCCCATGTCCTTGGCCGCAGTCTCCGGATTCGCGGCGACAATGGTGTCATCGCTCAGCTTCGACAAGGTCGGTGCAGGAAGGTAACCGAACTTCGCATTCTCGGTGAAGGCGAACTTCGAGTTCGCCGGGTAGACCTTCGAACCGCCGTCGACGGCGGCGACCGCGGGTTGGTTGAGCGAGTCCACGGTCAGGTGGTCCTTGCTGCTGAACATGTTGAACCCGAGTACGGCAACGACGGCAATGACGACGACGATGCCGGCCCACAGAGGCGCGTTGAATTTCTTCGGCGTCGGATGCTCGGGCACCGGAGCGCGTTGACTCTCGAGCGACTGATCATCCCCCTGAGCGCTGCCGGTCTGAGCGCGGCGGGTCTGGTCACGTTCGTTGCGACCGTATCTGCGGTTCTTCTTGCTCAACGACTGCCGTCCTTCGTTGCTCCGGCGCCGGTGACCAGGCCACGCAGGAAGCCGGCGCCCCAGCACAGGTGCATCGTCGGCAGGATGAGTCCGAACCAGGCGCGTTCACGTCGCCCACAGTCCTTGGCCGCCGAGGCGGTCGCGAGTATTCCCGACACGTAGCCCAGGCTGGGCACGTGGACCAGAGAGGTGAAACGACGCAGGAATTTCGGCCAGGTCTTCGTCCGCCCGGTGATCTGCAGGAGTGCTTCGATGACGCTGGCGCCCATGCCGAGGATCAGCAGCGGTGGCGCGAAGTAGCGCAGCGAGTTGGCCGATCCGTAGCGACGGATGAGCTCGGCCCGCCAGATGCCGGTGGCCCAGAACTGCTGGGCGATCTTCGACCAGGAATCGCGTGGCCAGTAGGTGACCTCCATGTCCGGGTTGAACCAGATGCGCCCGCCTGCAGTGCGGATGCGCAGGTTGAGTTCCCAGTCTTGGCCACGCTTGATGCCCTCATCGAACCCGCCGAGGTGGTCGAAGACCTCACGCCGATACACGCCGAGGTAGGCCGACTCGGCCTCACCCGCTTCGTCGCCGGAATGGTAGGCGGGACCGCCCAATCCGACCGGTGACATATAGGCCCGGGCGACGGCCTTCTGGAAGGAGGTGCGGCCGCGGGCGAGCATGAGCCCGCCGCAGTTCGCGGCCTGCGTCTGGCGCAGGGTGTCGATGGCCTGCTGCGTGTAGTCGGTGCACAGCCCGGAGTGTGCGTCGACGCGGATGATCACGGGGTGGTGGGTCGCGGCAATGGCGAGGTTGAGGCCGATCGGCGTCGCGGCCTGGGGGTTGTCGACGGTCTGGATCCGTGGATCGTTTGCCGCCATGTCGGCGATGATGCGGTTCGTGTCGTCGTTCGAGGGTCCGAGCGCGAGGACGACTTCTTTGTCCCCGTCGTAGTCCTGAGCCAGGATCGTCGTGATCGCCTTGGCGATGTGCTCGGCCTCGTTGAGGACCGGCATGATGAAGGAGACACCAGGGCGTTCAGCCAGCGGCGGCAGGCCCTCCGGGGTCAGGATCTCAAGAATTTTCGACACGCCTTCAATCTTCCCACATGCCCGGGGTGCGACTCTTGATGGGTTGCTCAGGCACCGACGAACTGCCGAATGCCGCGGGGTCCGTCTCCAGGAGGGCCCCTGCACAGGAACAGGAAGAACCATCGCGCCACGGTCCGCTCGATCAATGTGGGGCCCGAATTTGTCGTCGCCGGCGAGGACAAATTCAGGCGCCACATTGATCGAGGCGCTCCACCTCGAATTCACGCACAGGAAGGCTCGTGCACAGGAAGGCTCGTGCACAGGAACGCTTGTGCACAGGAACACCTTCCAGTACATTTGCAACGTAGGACATCATACGTCTTATGTGTCACTCGGGAATGGCATCGACGCCCTCCCGTTCGGTCTTATGTGAGGAGGGAGCATGGACGCTCCGGGACTCGGCGGCCTGAATTGGGCCGTGATCATCATCTATCTGCTGGCCACGCTGGGAATCGCGGTGTGGTTCACCCGTAAGGCGAGCGCCGGAACCGACTCCTTCTTCAAGGCCAATGGGCGCATCCCGGCCTGGGCAGCGGGCTTCAGCATCTATGCGACGACTCTGTCCGCCATCACCTATATGTCCACACCAGAGCAGGCCTTCCTCAAAGACTGGTCCTATGCGGCAGGCAATATCGCCATCTTCGCGATCGTCCCCCTGCTCGTTCTGTTCTACATCCCCTTCTTCCGCAAGCTCGACGTCACCACCGCCTATGAGTACCTCGAGGAACGCTTCGGACCCACCATCCGAGTTCTCGGGTCGGTCCTGTTCGTGCTCTTCCACATCGGTCGCGTGGCCATCGTGATCTACCTGCCCACACTGGCAATCAGCTCGGTCACCGACATCAGCCCCGTCCTGGTCGCCGCCGCGGTCGGCGTGCTCTCCGTGATCTACACGTTCCTCGGCGGCATTGAAGGCGTCATCTGGTCAGATGTGGTCCAAGGCATCATCCTCCTCGTCGGCGCCGCCGTGATCCTCATCTTCGGCGTCGCAGCACTTGATGGAGGTCTGGCCACGGTAGCCGCCGATGCGGCGGCAGACGACAAGTTCATCTCGGCCGACAACTGGAAGTTCGGTGGAGCGGCAGCGGCCATCCCGATCGTCTTCCTCGGCTCGGTCTTCAACAACCTCCACCAGTACACCGCCAGCCAGGACGTGGTGCAGCGCTACCAGACGACCGATTCGCCCAAGAGCACCATACGTTCCTTGGCCGTCAACGGCTTCCTGGCCCTGCTGACCATTCCCCTGTTCTATGGAATCGGCACCGTCCTCTACAGCTACTATCAGCACGCCGAGGCTCTCCCCACCGATTTCAACACATCCGCGCTGGTGCCCTACTTCGCCGTCACCGCGTTGCCGGCAGGCATTTCGGGTCTGCTGATCGCCGCGATCTTCGCTGCCGCGCAGTCGACGATCTCCTCGAGCCTGAATTCGATCTCTGCCTGCGTCACCGTCGACATCCGTGATCGGTTCTTCCCACTCAAGGGTGGCCAGGCTCGAACCGGAGTCGGCTTCGCCCGCCTGACCATCGTCATCGTCGGGGCGATCTCGGTGGCGGTGGCCCTCTACCTGTCCGCGACCGACCAGGCCCAGACCTGGGACCTCTTCCTGTCCATCACCGGACTGTTCGGGGTTCCACTCGCCGGTGTCTTCGCACTCGGAATCTTCACCAAGCGAGCCAATTCCGCCGGCGTGCTCAGCGGACTGGTACTCGGCGCCGGACTCGCCTGGTACGTCCAGGACATCGCGGGCCTGACCCCGTTCGCCGTCTCCGCAGTCGCCTTCATCGGAGCCCTCATCTTCGGCTATGTGATCTCCCTGTTCACCGGGACCCGAACAGGCCGGGACGACCACGATGTGACGGCCCTGACGATCTATGGCAAACGTGCTCAGTACACACGTCGCACCTCAACCTCCCCGGCGACAGCCTCGGCGGGCGACAGCAACAACATCAAGCAAGGACACAGTAATGAGTGAATTCCACGGCATCATCCCCCCGCTGCTGACACCGCGCACCGAGCGCGGAGAGCTGGACTTCGAGGGCATCTCCGCCCTTGTCGACCACCTCGTCGAGGGTGGGGTGCAAGGCATCTTCGCCCTCGGCTCCTCCGGCGAGGTC
The DNA here is from genome assembly GCF_900105045.1 of Brevibacterium picturae. Lineage (GTDB taxonomy): Bacteria > Actinomycetota > Actinomycetes > Actinomycetales > Brevibacteriaceae > Brevibacterium > Brevibacterium picturae. Next base: position 1,308,002 of record NZ_LT629739.1, read on the forward strand.
CCCTACCTTACCTCGAGCGAACGCGAGCAGGTGCTGCGCACAGCCCTCGACGCGACGCAGGGACGGGTTCCGGTGCTGGTGGGGATCAGCGAACAGTCCACGAACCGCGTCCTCGACGAGGCCGAGCGGCTCCTGTCGATCGGCGGAGACGCCGCGGTGGTCACCACCCCCTTCTACGCACTCTCGGACGCGGGCGAGATCGAGCAGCATTTCCGCACGGTCGCCGAGCGGGTCGATGTTCCGGTCTTCGCCTATGACATTCCCGTGCGCACCCATTCCAAGCTGCCTCACGAGGTCACGGTCCGGCTTGCCCATGAGGGCATCCTGGCCGGCGTAAAGGACTCCTCGGCCGATGACGTCGCCTTCCGTCGGCTGCTGCTTCAGACCCGGGACCTGAACGAGTTCGCGGTCTTCACCGGCCACGAGGCGGTCGCCGACGGCGCACTCCTCGGCGGCGCCGCCGGGATCGTTCCCGGACTGGGCAACGTGGATCCTGCCGGTTACGTTCGCCTCTACAACGCTGCCCAATCCGGCGACTGGGCCGCTGCCGCATCCGAGCAGGACCGCTTGGCACGGCTGTTCGAGATCACCAGTGCCGCCACCCCCGGACGTGTGTCACCCGGTGCCGCCGGCCTCGGCGCGTTCAAAACTGCACTGCAGGTCATGGGCGTCATCGGCTCCAATCGCATGACCGAACCGATGCTGGCACTCAACGACGCAGAGGCCCGGCGGGTCAGGGAGGTCATCTCCGCCGAGGGGCTTCTGTGACCTCGACCGCCGTCGTCGCCGTCGATGTCGGCGGCACGAAGATCCGCGCCGGTTCGGTCATCGACGACACCGTGGGTCATATCCGGGAGGCGCCGACCCCCGCGACCCAGGGTCGAGTGGCCGTCCTGGATTCCATCGCCGAGGTGGTCCGTTCAGTACTCCGGGACACCGAGGCTGAAGTGCCCGGCAGTGCCACCCTCCGGTGGAGGCTCGGAGTCGGATCGGCCGGAGTCATCGACCCCGAGACGGGAACAGTGGTGTCAGCGACCGACTCGCTTGCCGGCTGGGCAGGGACGCTGTTGACCGCCGAACTCACCGATCGCCTCGGATTCGAAGCTCGGGCCGTCAATGACGTCCATGCCCATGCTCTCGGCGAATCGTTCGCGGGAGCGGCCCGAGGCACCCGCAGCTCACTGCTCGTGGCCGCGGGAACGGGAATCGGCGGTGGCTTCATCACCGAAGGACGTCTGCTGACCGGGCGCGCCTCGGCGGCGGGCCACATCGGTCACATCCCCGTCGCTGCCGCCCAGGGGCTGCCCTGCCCCTGCGGCGGGGAGGGACACGTCGAGGCAATCGCCTCGGGTCCCGCAATCCTCGCGGCGTATCGTCGTGCCGGCGGTGGTGCCGGCTCACGCTCGAGCGTGGCCTCCGCACGGAACGACGTGTCCTCGACTCGTCAGCTGGCAGAAGCCGCACGCTCTGGCGACGCGATCGCGCAGCAGGCTTTCGCTCAGGCGGGGCGCGCGCTGGGATCGGCTCTGGGCGGATTGGCCAATGTCCTGTCCCCAGAGGCCATCGTCATCGGCGGTGGCCTCGCGGGAGCCGGAGATCACTGGCGGCAGCCATTGCGTGAGGCCTTCGAGTCCGAACTCATCCCCGCCGTTCGCGGGCTTGAACTTCGCCCGGCAGAATTGGGGCAGGACGCCGCTCTGCTCGGAGCGGCCAGTCTCTGGTCGACAGACACCGGGTCGACAGACACCGGGGAAGCATGCACCAATGAGGAGACAGAGTGATGTTCACCAAGCAGGAGATCTGCGATGTCCTTCGGGGCAGCCTCATCGTCTCGGCCCAGGCCTATCCCGGAGAGCCCATGCGCGACCCCCGCACCACGGCTCAGGTCGCGGCGTCCGTCGTGGCCGGCGGTGCCGCGGCAGTGCGTGTTCAGGGCCTCAGCGACATTCAAGCCACGCGCTCCGCGGTCGAGACACCGGTCATCGGCCTGTGGAAGGACGGTGCTTCTGAGGTCGTCATCACTCCCACGTATCAGCACGCGTACGCCGTGGCACTGGCCGGAGCTCACGTGGTGGCCCTGGACGGCACCCGGCGGCAGCGTCCGGACGGTCTCACCCTGACTGAGACCATCGACCGCCTGCATGAGGAGACGAATGCGCTGGTCATGGCCGACTGCGGCAGTCTCGACGATGCTCGCAGTGCGACTGAGGCCGGTGCGGACTTCATCGGCACCACCCTCGCTGGCTACTCGGGCGAGCGCCCGAAGACGACGGGTCCCGACCTTGAGCTCCTGCAGCAGATCCGGGAGGCAGAACTGGGCCCGATGCTCGTCGGCGAAGGCCGCATCCACTCACCGTCTGACGCGGCATCAGTACTGGCAGCCGGCGCCGAGGCGGTGGTGGTGGGAACGGCGATCACCCACCCAGCCACGATCACATCGTGGTTCGTCGACGCCTGCGAAACGTCGTGACGGCAGCGGCGGGCTGACGGTCGCAGCTCGGGCTGCGGCTCAGAGCCTCTGCTGGTCCAGCTTGCTTGCGTAGGTCTGCCGGTAATAGTCGCCGAGCTGCAGTCGCGAGGCGGCCGCGTCGTCGACGAGGACCGTGGCATGGGGATGCATTTGGAGCACGGTTGCCGGCCACATCGATGAGATCGGTCCCTCCACCATCTGGTGCACAGCCTCCGCTTTCTGTCCGCCGGTGGCGATGAGCATGAGGTGACGAGCCTCCATGATGGTGCCGAGTCCCTGGGTCAGGCAGTGCTGCGGCACCTGATCGACCTCATCGTCGAAGAAGCGGGCGTTGTCGATCCTGGTCTGGTTGGCCAGCGACTTGACGCGGGTGCGTGAGGCCAGGGATGATCCGGGCTCGTTGAAGGCGATGTGACCGTCGGTGCCGATTCCGAGGATCTGCAGATCAATTCCTCCAGCCTCGGCGATGGCACGGTCATAGTCCGCCGAGGCGGCAACGAGGTCCGCGGCTGTGCCGTCCGGGCCTTGGACGGCGTCGTCGGCGAAGTCGACGCGAGAGGCGAATTCCGTGTCGATGACATTGCGGTAGCACTGCGGATGCGAGGCGGGAAGCCCGACGTACTCGTCGAGCATGAATCCGCGCACCTCGGCGAACGACAGTCCATTCTGTTCGTGGCGTCGGGTCAGTTCATCGTAGACACTGAGTGGACTCGACCCGGTGGCCAGGCCGAGGACAGGCGCGGGAACGCTCCGCAGAAGTCTCTCGATGGCATCGGCCACCAGGGTTGCCAGCTCTTGGTCCTCGGCGATGATGACTTCCATCAGTTCTCCACTTTCTGTGTGCTGTGTTCTGCCTGACTAAAGGTCCTCGACGATGCTGGCTCAGTTGACGTCTCGGTCGAGGGCGCGGGCGATCGGATCGTAGTGGACTGTGATCGCTGCGTGGAAGGCTTCGACGTCTCCGGCTTGGGCGGCTTCGAGCATCTGCCCGTGCGCTCTGGCCGTCTGCTCCAGATCGGCCGCGACTGCGACGTTGAGTCGTGGCAGCACTGCCGTGTGCACATCCCAGAAGGCGGCCACGAGCTGTCCGACGAGCGAGTTGTCCAAGGCCTCCAGCAGCCCCGTGTGGAAGGCCCGATCCTGTTGGGGAAATGACTTCCCGTCCTGCGCCATGGCCACCATCTCGTCGACCAGACCCGAGAGCTTGGGGTTCGTCGTGCCCGCCAGGCTGGTGACGATCGCCTCTGCCATTCCGAAGTCGAGGGCTGCACGGACTTCGACGACGTCTCGCAGGGCCCGCAAGTCATCGCCGGGGCTGAGCACCCCGCGAAAGACCAACGCTTCGACAAGTGCGTCCAGCGACATTTCTCCGACGTAAGTGCCGTGCCCGTGTCGGACGTCGACGATGTCGAGAGTCGAGAGCTTGCGGATGGCTTCCCTGACATTCGATCGGGAGACGCCGAGGCGGTCGCACAGTTCTCCCTCGGTGGGCAGGAGGTCGCCAGGGCGAAGTCCGTCTGAGAGGATGACATCCTTGATCCGATCGGAGGTCGTCGTCTTCTGGCTCATCGTTGATGTTCCCGTCATAATCGCCCTCCACCGATAGATCCGCACCGAGGTTCCAGTATACGTCTGACATCTGATGTACTTCCACAGAACGGAGAAATCGTGCGACTGTCGCTTGCACTCCTCGTCGCCGCCCTGGTGCTGGCCGTCACCCGTCCCCGCAGTGAGCCCGCGAAGAAGCCCGACTAGCTCAACCCGACACCACCACAGCCACTCAGAGCCCGCGGGAGATGAGTTCCTTCATGATCTCGTTCGTGCCGCCGTAGATCTTCTGCACTCGGGCATCGGCATACATGCGAGCGATCGGGTATTCGAGCATGTATCCATAGCCGCCGAAGATCTGCAGGCAGCGATCGATGACATTGGCCTGGGCATCCGTTGCCCAGTACTTGCCGGCCGAGGCTTGTTCGGTCGTCAGACGTCCGTCGATGTGCAGCTGGGTGAGGTGGTCGACGAAGGTCCTGGTCGACAGCGCCTCTGTCGCGCATTCGGCGAGGACGAACTTCGTGTTCTGGAACTTGAGGATCGACTGCCCGAACGCTTCACGCTCCTTCGCGTACGCCACTGCCTCCCGCACGGCGGCCTCGGTCGTCGTCGCCCCCGCCACGGCAATCGCCAGACGCTCCTGCGGCAGCTGCTGCATGAGCTGAAGGAACCCGCGCCCCTCGACCCCACCGAGGACGTTGTCGACAGGCACGCGCATGTCTTCGAAGAACAGCTCCCTGGTGTCCTGGCCGCGCTGGCCGACCTTGTCGAGGACGCGTCCGCGGGAGAATCCCGGCAGATCGGCCACCTCGGCGACGATGAGGGAGACTCCTTTGGCACCGGCATCCTCACTCGTGCGGGCAACGATGACGACGATGTCTGCGTGGGTGCCATTGGAGATGAAGGTCTTCGAGCCGTTGATGATGTATTCATCGCCATCGCGCACGGCCTTCGTCTTCACGCTCTGCAGGTCCGATCCGGTCCCGGGTTCGGTCATGGCGATCGCCGCGACCAGTTCGCCCGTGGCCATGCGCGGCAGCCATTGCTTCTTCTGCTCCTCGGTACCGAAAGCGTTGATGTAGTGGGCGATGATCGTGGAGTGGACGCTGTTGCCCCAGGCCGCATCGCCGGCGAATCCCTGCTCCTGCAGGATGATCGCCTCGTGGGCGAAGGTGCCGCCGCCTCCACCGTATTCTTCGGGAATGGAGATGCACAGCAATCCCGCATCTCCGGCCCGATTCCACAGTTCGCGGTCGACCTGGTGGTCGTCGATGAACGTGTGCTGGTTGGGCACGATCTCTTTGTTCATGAAGTTGCGCACGAGTTCGCGCAGGTCGTCCGTCTCCTGCGTTTCCCAGGTTCCGCGGTATCCGTCGAGAATCATTGTTGCTCTCCTTTGTGGTGTGTTCGCCGTCGTTGCGAGAGATCACCCGGGACCGCAGTGATCAGCTGGAGTCTCAGTCGGTCAGTTGGGGACTGCGGCTGGGGCCGTGGCCTCAGCGACGGGCTCGAAGGGCAGGTCGTGGGCGTGGGCGAGTTCCATCCATTCGCTCGTGGGCTTTGCGGCGAAGGCTGCCTCGAGGGTTGCGCTGTCACTGCCGACGTGCTGAGCCAGAGCCTGAACGAAGACGGGCTCGATGCAGCCGATGGCGATCACTCCGTCTGCGGTGTCATAGGTCCGGTAGAACGGGGAGCCTCCACCCAGCGGGCCTCCGGGTGAAGTAAGTCCGTGCCGGGCCGGCCCTGCGGCCCAGGCTGCGGCGTCATCGAGGACGACTCGGCGCACGATACCGGTGCTCTTGCCCTCGGTCTGCGACTCGCGTTGACGCAGGCCGGCCAGTGCTGCGGTCGCAGCGTTTTCGCCGCCGAGAACATCGGCCACCGGGATCCTGGGAGTGCTGCCGGGAACCAGCGTTCCGTGGGCGGCCTGATAGGTGAGGTCATGTCCGGGAACGTTCGCCCGCTCCCCCGCGAACCCGACGATTTCGACGTGGACGAGGCCATATCGGCTGACGATGCCGGGCAGTCCGAGTGACTCGGCAGCGCGCGGTCGCATCGCGGTGATGAGGATATCGGCGACTGCGGCGAGTGCGTCGAGCTGTGCGATCCCCTCGTCGTCCTTGAGGTCGATCGTGACGACCTCGTGGCCTTGGGACAGCTCCTCGTAGTAGGCGGGCACGACCTGAGCGACCGGATCACCCGAGGGCGGCTCGACCTTGATGACCCGAGCCCCGAGCGCCGACAGGCGGGCAGCGGCGAAGGGTCCCGGCAGGTTGACCGCCAGGTTGATGACCGTGACTCCGGCCAGCGGTTCGCGATCGTTCATTGAGTTTCCTCCCGTTGCACAGAGACGAATGTTTCGCCCCTATTGAATGACTGTATAATCTATTGAAAGATTGTTCAATGCTGTGCATGCGAGAATTGCCGGGGACAGCCGAGAAGAACGGAACGAGACTGTGTCGGATGAGATTGCAGCGACTGACGACCAAGGCTTTGCCGACGACGAACACACAGACCTCACGAGTCGCGCCCGCATTCGCAACGCCGCCCTCCACCAGTTCGCGGTCAATGGGTTCGCCGGCACACCGCTGCGCGCCATCGCATCAGAGGCTGGCGTTGCCATCGGCCTGATCGGTCACTACTTCGGGTCGAAGGAAGGCGCACAGGACGCGGTCGAACAGTGGATCGTGGGGCTCTTCGCAGCCGCACTCGATCGCGCCGACGCTCGCTCCGGCGACAGTGTCGCCGACGTCACGGCTCGCGATGACACCGTGGCACAGATGCTCAACGACAACCCGCTCGTCGTCGACTACCTGCGCCGCCAGATCGTGGAGTTGCCGTCCAATGGAACGCTCATCTCACGTCTGGCGTCTCTGACTTTGGAGAGTATCGACACCATGCGCCGGTCCGGGCATGCCTCAGCCAACCGCGACCGCGTCGAGCAGGTCGTGACCGCCATGGTGCGTCAGCTCGGCCGGCACTTCATGCAGCCACTCGTCGATCAGATCGTCGACTCGTTCCCCGCAGATGAGCGGCCTACCAAACATCCCGAACTGAGAGTCGAGGTCAAGTCCGCGCAGTGAGCGAGGGGCGGCCCGTGGGCCGCTCCCCTTGCGCGGCGGCCTCGCCCCTCGCGCGGCAGCCTTGATCACGACTAGAGTGGATGAGCAACAGAAGTTGTAAGAAGCAGCGGACCCACAAAGCTCGGAGCAGCCATGGAAATCCTCACCGGCGGCGTCATCGCCGTAGTGATCATCGTCCTCATCCTCGCCGTACTGCTGTTCGGCAAGCTGAGGACCAGCATGTTCTTCACCGTCAAGACGCAGGAGAACGTCGTTGTCGAACGGTTCGGCAAGTTCAAGAAGGTCGCAAAGCCGGGCCTGAACTTCAAGATGCCCCTCGTCGAAACCACCAGCAAACCGGTCTCACTGCGAGTCCAACAACTCGAGGTCAACATCGAGTCGAAGACGAGCGACAACGTCTTCGTCACAGTCCCCGTGGCCGTGCAGTACGTCGTCGAGGAAGACAACGTCACCGACGCCTACTACAAGCTGGCGAACTCCGAGGAGCAGATCCGGTCCTACGTCTTCGACACCGTGCGCTCCGCCCTGTCGGGACTAACCCTGGACACGGCCTTCGAGTCGAAGGACGACATCGCCGAGAACGTCGAACGTCGCCTCTCGGAGTCGATGCGACGGTACGGGTTCAAAATCGTGAGCACCCTGGTCACAGACATCACCCCTGACTCCAAGGTCCGCGACTCCATGAACTCGATCAACGCCGCGCAGCGTGACAAGGTCGCCGCGCAGTCGCTGGCCGAGGCCGACAAGATCAAACGAGTCACCCAGGCTCAGGCCGAATCCGAGGCGATGCGCCTGCACGGTGAAGGTGTGGCCGCCCAGCGCAAGGCCATTGCCGAAGGCATCGCCGAACAGTACTCGAAGCTGCAGGAAGTCGGCATCGACAGGACCGCCGAACAGCTGCTGATGATGACCCAGTACTTCGACACCATGCAGAACGTCGCCCAGGAGGGCCGCTCGAACGTGCTGTTCATGCCCTCAAACCCGGGCGGCCTGGGCGAGATGACCCAGGAGATCAGGAACACCCTGTTTGCGGCCAATGCCTCCGAGGACGCAGCGAAGACCGAGGGCCTGCACGGTGCAAACGGACCTCAGTCTCAGAAGCAGGCCGTGTCGAAGGCAGCGCAGAGCGCACCCACTGATGCCCAGTCGGCGGTGAGTCGCGCCCGCGACGCCTTCGGACCAAGCACGGACAATTCAGGTTCGATGACCGACGACTCCTGAGGCGACCACCTCACCGCACCGAGAACACTCCAACGGGCGCCAGCGCACTTTGTTGCGCTGGCGCCCGTTCGCGTGCTCAGAGGCACAGCCCCAACCTCCGTTGACATGGAAAGACGTCTCGAATAGTGTTCTAACAACTGATATACGTAGAGGTATTCATAAGTACGCAACTTTTCGGGAGCTCGATGATGCGCCGTCCCCGCAGGCCCGCCTGCAGCAAACCACAGCGAACCCTGCTGGCAGGCCTCGCGTCCCTTGTCCTGCTCAGTGGCTGCGCCGCCCAGGCGGACAGCCCTGATGACGTCACCCTGGTCATGGCGGACTCGTTCCCGCAGACGCACCCGCTCGCCCTGGGCGGAACGAACGAACTGATCGACACCCTCCAATCCGATGAGGCCAAGGCCCTGGGAATCGACCTTGAGTACTACGCCAACGGCCAGCTCGGCGATCAGAAGGACATGGTCAGCATCCTCCGCTCGGGAGTCGCCGACATCGCACCTGTCTCACCGGCCTATGTCGGCCCCGAGCTCCAGCTCTCGAACATCGGCGACCTCCCCGGCTACGTCGGCAATGCCCACGCCGGCGCATCGGCGATCATGGACCTGCTCGACGACGACGGCATCCTCTACCGCACCGAATGGAAGCCACGCGGGATCCGCGCCCTCTGGGCGGCATCGATCCCCCACTACGAAGCGATGACCGCGAACATCCAGGTCACCGAGCCCAGCGACATGGCCGGAGCCACCATCCGCAGCACCGGCGGTGCAGCAGACCGAGCAGTGGACTTCGTCGGCGCCGCGGGAGTGTCCATGCCCTTGGGCGAGATGTACGAAGCGATCTCACGCGGCACGGTCGACGGGACCCTGGCCAGCCCGGTCTCCGTCGCCTCCTATCGGCTCGGAGAAGTGCTCGACTACTCGACCAACGGCGCCCGCCTCGGCGCGTTCACGGTCACCTATGCGGTGTCGATCGACACCTGGGACCAGCTCAACGACCAACAGCGCGAGTTCATCACCCAAGCTTCAGCGACTGCCCAAAAAGGTGCCGCCACTCAGGTCGAGAAGGCGCAGATCAAGGGCCTCAATCAGATGAAGGACGAGGGCGTGGAGTTCCACGACGTCACCGATGAGGAACGAGGGATGTGGAACAAGATGGTCGAGCCCGTCATCGACGGCTGGAGCCATGACCTCGAAGAACGCGGGCTCCCCGCCGCCGAGGTGGTCGAGGACTATGAGACCGCGATCGCCAGATACGACAACGACGAGCCCACGGCCGAGTGAGGATCTGACCATGCCCGATTTCACATCCGTCTTCCGTCCGCTGACCCAACTGCCCGGATACCGATCAGGTGAAGCACCCCTGCCCCTGCGACGAATCCAACAGACGATCACGATGATCTCCTTCCTCATCTCGGCAGTGATCCTGACGGTCATGTCCGTCCTCACCGGCATCGAGGTCTTCATGCGCTACTTCTTCGACCGACCGCTGGGGTGGAACGTCAACTTCACCGAGCAGTATCTGATGGTCGGCCTGGCCTTCTTCGGCGTCACCGTCGCCTACCGGTTGGCCGGCCACGTGGCCGTGGCCTCCATCTACGATCGGCTTCCTGACCGGACCAAGAAGCTCGTCCAGCTCCTGTCCCAGGCGGTGATCATCACGGCCGTGCTTCCGGTTCTGGTCAATGGCGCAGTCGCCGCCGGAATCTCCTTCGGACTCAACGAGACTCCAGCGGTGGGCGGTTCTGAACTGCCGCTCAACTATGGGTTGTGGAAGTCGCTGGTGCCGATCGGCAGCGCCCTGTTCATCGCCACTGTCCTCATCGACTTCGTTCGCGAGCTCTGCTCCGACTGGAGCGGCCCGATCACCGATGTCACCCGCCCGAACCGGCAGACCGAGACCGAAGGTGGAGCACTCTGATGACCATCGCACTGATTCTGCTCCTGCTCCTTGTCCTCATCGTCATCGGCGTCCCGGTCTCGTTCGCGATTCTGGCGACGGGAGTCGTCGGCCTGCTCTCCCTCGGCGGTTTCGAACTCCTCAACGGGGTCTCTCAATTCGCACCCGCCTCGGCGGTGATGAGCTATTCGCTGTCTGCCGCGCCCCTGTTCATCTTCATGGCCAACCTGGTGCTGAAATCCGGGCTCGTGGACAACCTGTTCACGGCCGCACGCGTCATCGTCGGCCGGGCCAAAGGCGGCACGGGTGTTGCCTCGGTCGCCGCCGGAGCGATCTTCGCTGCCGTGTCGGGCTCGAGCACCGCCTCGGCGGCCACACTGGGCCAGACCTCCACCGTGAAGATGATCGATGAAGGCTACGCCCCGAAGACGGCCTCCGGCCTGGTCGCCGTCGTCGGGACGCTGGCCGCGATGATTCCGCCCTCGATCATTCTGGTCTTCTATGCGGTGACGGCCGATATCGGAGTCGGCGATGTGCTCATCGCCGGGATCATCCCCGGCCTCATCATCGCGACCGTCCTCATCGTCACGATGTACATCACTGGGCTGTCGAACTCGTCGGCGATGCCCGGTGGGGTGCCGACGACGATGCGGGAGAAGTTCGGCGCCGCGGTCAACGCCCTTCCCGTTCTCGCCCTGTTCGCCGTCGTCATCGGCCTGGTCTTCTTCGGCATCGCAACCCCGACCGAATCGGCGGCCATCGGCTGCATCGCGGCCTTCATCCTCCTCTGCATCCGCAGGAAGGCCAGTCTCGAGAATCTGGTCGCCGCATTCGTCGAAACTACGAAGACGAGTGCGATGATCCTGGCCATCATCATGGGTGCGGAGATCTTCGGACACTTCCTCGTCGAAACCCGCGTGGCACCGAACCTCGTCGACTGGATGTCCGGCCTGCCTATTTCGCCGTTCGCCGTCATGCTCATCATTTCGCTGTTCTATCTGATCCTCGGCTTCTTCCTCGATCAGATCGCCATCCTGGCCCTGACGGTCCCCGTGGTGCTGCCGCTGGTCGAACAGTTCGGCTACGATCCCGTCTGGTTCGGCATCTTCATCGTTCTCCTCGCCGAGATCGGGCTGGTGACTCCGCCCATGGGCCTCAATGCGTTCGTGGTCGCACGATCGGCGGGTCGACCGGTGGGTGAGGTGTTCCTCGGCGCAGTTCCCTACCTCGTGGCGATGCTCATCGTCGCTTTCGTGTTCCTAGTCTGGCCGGAGATCGTCCTCTGGTTCCCCACTTACATGAAGTGAGGCCCGGGGCTCACGACGCCCACTTACTGCGGTACTTGAGGAGGATCGACGAGATGGTGTCGGCATCATTGAGGATCTCTTCGTGGTCGCCGATCACCGCGACGGAGCCGATGGTCTCACCGTCGGCGGTCACGGAGGTGGCGATGCCCTCGATGCCCGAGGTCGAGACAGTGGGTGCAACGACGATCTGGTCAGCTTGAATCTGCCTCATCGAGTCCAGGAACTCATCGGCGAAGGGTTCGTCCTCGGGGGGAAGCATCGACAGGTAGCTCCACAGGTCGCGGCGAGACATTCCGCTGAGAAGGATCCACCCCGAGGAGGCGCGGATCAGCGAACGTTTGACGAAGTTCTCTGCCAGGTAGCTGTAGCGAGCTGACTCGGCCGCGTGGTCGACGTAGTAGAGGCCATCGCCGACGGCAATGGCGAGGACGACGGTGTGGCCGGTCGCCTCATGGATCTCCTTCAGGTGCTCGTGCGAGACCGAATCCACCGGAGACGATCCCGCGATGCGAGTCAGGAAGAACGGCGCCGGGCCCAGAAAGTAGCTGCGCTCGCGCTCGATGAGGTAACCGGTGGCGACCAGACCGTTCGCCAACCCCTGGGTCGAAGACAACGGCGCATCGATATGACCGGCCAGCTCCGTCAGCGTCAGGCCGGTTCGGCTCCGTGCCGCCGCTTCCAGGATCGCCGACACCCGATCGACCATTCGATGGTTCGGCCGGTTCGTGGCCACGGGCGAGGAGTTGTCGTGTTGCGGCGTCATGGGTTCAGGATACTTCACCCTTCTCACTTTAGTTACGGGTATACGTAATTGGATACGGCACTATGTAGTAGGATGGTCGAGACAACGCAGTCTATGAGGAGATGACAATGCTGACCGGATTGTTTCCCGCACCAGCTGATGAGACCGAAGAGCTGACCCGACTTCGCTATGCGGTGAGAGCGTTCCTTCAGCGCGAGCGCGATTCCGGGAACTTCACGCCCTGGGTCGACACCTGGCTGACACGCTGGGACACCGACTTCACGAAGAAGCTGGCCGACCAGGGATGGCTGGGCATGACGATCCCCACCGACCACGGGGGCCACGGCAAGACCTTCCTCGAACGCTTCGTCGTCACCGAGGAGCTCCTGGCCGGAGGGGCTCCCCTCGCCGCCCACTGGGTGGCCGACCGGCAGATCGGACCATCGATCCTCAAATACGGCACCGACTTCCAGAAACAGACCTACCTGCCCCGGATCGCCGCCGGCGATGTCAGCTTCGGCATCGGCATGTCCGAGCCTGACTCCGGCTCGGACCTGGCCAGCGTGAAGACCAAAGGAGTGCGCGTCGACGGCGGGTGGGAGGTCACCGGCACCAAGGTCTGGACCTCCGGGGCTCACCACGCGGACCGCTTCATCGTCCTGGCTCGCACCGAGGCGCTCGACACCTCCGACCGGCACGCCGGCCTGTCCCAGTTCATCGTCGACCTCACGGACCCTGCCGTCGATGTCAACGTCATCACCTCAATGAACGGCTCGCAGCATTTCAACGAGGTCGTCCTCAATTCGGTCTTCGTCGCCGATGATCACGTCTTCGGCACGATCGGCAAGGGGTGGGAGCAGGTCACCTCGGAGCTGTCCTATGAACGCAGCGGTCCCGAGCGCGTCCTCTCCACTTATCCGCTGCTGGCCGAGGGCCTGGCCTCACAACATCGGCGGGCGTTCCTCCCCCACCTGGCCCGCGTCATCGGGCTGCGCACGATGTCATTCGGCATCGCCCATGCCCTGGCTCGCGGCGAGACACCCGACACCGCGGCTGCGATCGTCAAGGTCCTCGGCACCAAGCTCGAAGGCGATATCGCCGAGACCGCCGACAGGGTGCGCCTCGAGGGCTCCACCGGATTGGACTCCATGGTCTCGGCCAGCATTCTGCAGCGACCGGGATTCACTCTGCGCGGAGGCACCACGGAGATCCTCGACGGAATCATCGCCCGCCAACTCGGCCTGCGCTGAAAGGAAGTTAAGCAATGACATTCACCGATGACCTCGACCAAGTCAGCGAGCTCGCCGCGAGCATCGTCGACGATGCCGGACTCACTCACACGAGTGTTGAGACACCCGATCTGACTTCGCTGCTGGATAAGCTCGCCGAGGCGGGTCTGACCGATATCGCGCGCGAGTCCGATGACTCCGACAACCTCGAAGTCCTGGCCGCGACCATTGGCACCCAGGTGGGGCTGGCGCACGCGGGGATCTTCTACCCCACCGCCGATTTCGACCTGTACCCGATCAGACTGGTCGCCGGCACCGAGCTCGACGGCACCCTGCCAGCAGGCACACTGCTCGTGCCGTGGTCCGCGATCGACCAGGGCCAGCCCATCGCGTGGGCCACCCACGCCGAGGCGGTCCTCACCCATCGTGCCACCGACGTCGGAGTGGAGATCGCACTGATCACCGACGTCCGGGCCTCGGAACCGATCGTGAGCATCGACGGCTCACCGGCCGCCCGGATCACCACCACCTCGGCGCCGGACTGGGTGGATGCTTCTGCACACGCAAGCGAATGGATCGCAGGAGTCCGTCAGGCAACCGCCCTGGCGGTGACGGCGGCGCAGCTGTCCGAGATCGTGGAGATGACGGTGCGCTATGCCACCGAACGCACGCAGTTCGGTCGTCCCGTCGGAAAGTTCCAGGCCGTTCAGAAGCTTGTGGCCGAATCGGCTGCGAACGCGGAGATGGTCGCCTCGGCGGCCGCGAGCTCACTCCAGCACCTGTCATCTGGCCAGCAGCTCGACTCTGCTGCCAGGCTCGAAATCGTGGCCGGCTGCCTCACCGCCTTCGATGCCATCGAGGTCGTCGTGCGCAACTCGCACCAGGCGCTGGGTGCTATCGGCACAACACTCGAGCATCCCCTGCAGAGATACACCAGGGGCGTGCTGCAGACCAGACGGCAGATGGATTCCTCCGAGGGTCTGCTCGACAGCCTGTCCGCACTGGTCACGTCCGACGAGGACACTGTGTGGGAGATGGTCGCATCATGATCTTGGACGGACTCAAAGTCATCGACCTGTCCCGCATCATGGCAGGGCCGCTGGCTGCCCAGTATCTGGCTGACCATGGTGCCGACGTGATCAAGGTCGAAGGACCTGCGCAGGATGACACTCGCAAATGGGGGCCGCCCTTCGCCGATGACGGAACCACCGGCTACTACAACGCGCTCAATCGCAACAAACGCAATATCTGCCTCGACCTGAAATCTGCCGAGGGCCAGGACGTCCTCGCCAAGCTGCTCGCCGATGCCGATGTCCTCATCGACAACTTCAAGGCCGGCACCCTGGACAAATGGGGCTTCGCCCCGGACCGGATCGAACAGGACTTTCCCCGCCTCATCCACTGTCGGATCACCGGCTATGGAATCGATGGTCCCCTCGGCGGACAGCCCGGCTATGACGCTGTCATGCAGGCGTACGGCGGGCTGATGAGCGTCACCGGTGAACCCGATGGTTCACCCGTACGCCTCGGGATGCCCGCGGTCGACATGGTCACCGCTCTGCACAGCTTCTCCGGCATTCTGCTGGCCCTGCGCGAGCGGGAGTCGACGGGACGAGGCCAGCTCTTGGACTCGACTCTGCTCGACAGTGCCGTGAGCATGCTCATTCCCCAAGCTTCGAATTGGCTCTACGGTGGTGGCACCCCGCATCGCACCGGTGCCGCTCATCCCACGGTGGCTCCCTACGAGGTGTTCGCCTGCGCAGACGGCGACCTCTTCATCGCCGGGGGCAATGACGGCCAGTTCGCCAAGATCTGTCGGTATCTTGGTGTGATGGAACTCGTCGACGATCCGCGGTTTTCCAGCAACGGTGCCCGGAGCACCAACCGCGCCGAACTCAAGGAACTCCTGCAGCCACGGGTCGCGGCCCAGCCGCGCGCGGATCTCCTGCAGGCCCTGGCGGCGCAGGGAATTCCTGCCGCCCCGGTCAATACGGTTCCCGAGATGTATGAGGAGCCCCAGGTGAAGCACCGGAAGCTGTTCTTCGAAGACGAATCGGGGTTCAAGGGCGTGCGCAATCCGATTGTCCTGTCGGGCCAGGAGGCACCGACGCCCACTCGCCCGGCCCGGACGGGTCAGCATTCATCGCAGATCCTCGCCGAATGCGGATTCGATGAGGAGCAGATCGCCGCCCTGCAGAACTCCGGCGCGGTCACAGCAGAGTCTGAGTTGCCCGCAGCGTCAGCAGAACAAACAGAAAAGAGCATGTCATGAGCGAACAATCCCAGAACCTCATCCTGGTCACACAGCCGGCGCCCGCCATCGAGCTGTGGAGCCTCAATCTTCCCGAGCAGCGCAATCCGATCACCGATGAGCCGATGATCGAGGCGCTCATCGGCAACATCGATCGGATCCGTGATGACAAGTCGGTCAAGTGCGTGATCCTCACCGGTGAGGGCAAGGCGTTCTCTGCCGGCGGCAACATCAAGAAGATGGCCGATAAGTCAGGCATGTTCGGCGGAGAGTTCGACGAAATCCGCGAGGGCTACCGCAACGGTGTCCAGCGCATTCCTCTGGCGATGAGGTCCGTCGACGTTCCGTTCATCGCCGCGGTCAATGGGCCCGCGGTCGGTGCAGGCATGGACCTGACGACCATGTGCGATATGCGTGTGGCTGCCGAGCAGGCGTGGTTCGCCGAGTCGTTCGTCCAGCTCGGGCTCATCGCCGGTGATGGCGGTGCCTGGTTCCTCCCTCGCCTGATCGGATCCGCTCGAGCCGCTGAGATGGCGTTGACCGGCGATCGAGTCGATGCGGTCACCGCCGAACGGTGGGGCCTGGTCAACTACGTCGTCTCTGCCGAGAACCTCATCGAACGCTCTCTCGAGCTGGCCGGACGCATTGTGGCCAACCCCGTGTATTCGGTCCGGGCGACCAAGCAGCTCCTCCTCGATTCGGAGCGCCACACACTCGAGTCGATGCTGGAGGAATGCGCCTCACTGCAGGCCAACGCGCATTTCCAGCCCGATCATCATGAAGCTGTGGCCGCGATGCTGGAGAAGCGCGCGCCTCGCTTCACCAGCTGAGTGTTCCAAGTTCCACTGTCACAACACAGGGGCCGGGTTCGACCAATCGATGGCTGAACCCGGCCCCTGTTGAAGTGGTGCTCAGAAGCGGACCTCTATCCCCGCGCCACTCCAGCGGCATTGGCAGCGGTCTCGACCGCAGCAGCCACGGCAGGAGCAACTCGCTCGTCCATGGCACCGGGGACGATGTAGTCCGGGCGCAGGTCGTCGCCGACCAGATCGGCGACGGCACGCGCAGCGGCGAGCTTCATCTCATCGGTGATGTCGGTGGCCCCGGCGTCCAGGGCTCCGCGGAAGATTCCGGGGAAGGCCAGGACGTTGTTGATCTGGTTCGGGAAGTCGCTGCGGCCGGTGGCGACGACCGAGGCGTACTTCTCTGCGATGTCCGGGGTGATCTCCGGGTTCGGGTTCGACAGGCCGAAGATCACGGCATTCTCGGCCATCTGCGGCAGGTGCTTCTCATCAATCGTGCCGCCGGAGACGCCGATGAACACATCCGCACCGGCCAGAGCGGTGTCGATCCCGCCTGTGATGCCGCGCGGATTCGTGTTCGACGCCAGCCATTCCTTCGTCGGGGTCAGATCGCCGCGTTCGGAGTCGATGATTCCCTTGGAGTCGAGGACGACGACATCCTTGACTCCGGCATCGTCGAGGATCTTGGCCACGGCCACTCCGGCAGCGCCTGCTCCGGAGAGGACGACCTTGATGGAGTCGAAGGACTTGTCGACCACCCGCAGCGCATTCGTCAGCGCGGCGAGGACGACGACGGCGGTGCCGTGCTGGTCATCGTGCATGACCGGAATGTCGAGGGCGGCCTTGACCCTGTCCTCGATCTCGAAGCAGCGAGGCGCCGAGATGTCCTCGAGGTTGACCGCGCCGAATGACGGGGCCATGCGGACAAGGGTCTCGACGATCTCGTCGGCGTCATTCGTGTCGAGGACGATCGGGATCGCGTCGAGTCCGGAGAAACGCTTGAACAGGGCGCACTTGCCCTCCATGACCGGCAGGGATGCCTTGGCCCCGATGTCGCCGAGGCCGAGCACGGCCGATCCGTCGGAGACGACGGCAACGAGGCGACCGGTCCAGGTGTGGGTCCGCGCCAGTTCCGGTTCGTCCTTGATCGCGGTGCAGACCTTGGCAACACCCGGGGTGTAGGCGATCGAGAGATCGCGCTGGGTTTCGAGCGGACGGGTGAGCTCGGCAGAGAGCTTGCCGCCTTCGTGCCCGGCGAAGATCTCATCATCGGTGATCGGCGGCAGCGAGTTCTGTGCGGCAGCGGCGGTAGATGTATCGGTCGTTGTCGTCATGTTTGATCCTCGTGGTCTCGTGACGGCCGGCATCGCAGCGATGCCGCCATCGGTGTTCGTCAGACCGCGGTGCCATACCACGGGGCATATCTGGCAGCGGTCGAATCGAAGAGCTGTCACCAAGATGGATGGGGCGGTGACGTCTGCGCAGTGTGGTTCGCGCCCTTTGTGAAGGACTGTGCGTGGCTGCGCAGGGCACGAGCGGTTCGCAGTCGGCCGAGTTCCGACCTCAAGAAACGCACTGTGCAACTCGGCCAGCATAGCCGATGAGTCACTGCTGTCCACCCTGAAAAGTCACCTTCGCCGAGGTTACCGCCCCGTTTTGAGGCATGTTCACAATACCTTTGACCTGGGTGAATTGAATCCGGAAGGTCGTGTTCCGAGTCTCAGCCTTCTGCCACTGCGGCCCTCTGCCGGTCCTTCGCCCGCCGGCGGGCCAGGTCGACGATTCCGATGATTGCGGCGAAGACCATGACCGCGGCGATGAATCCGAATCCGGCGACGATCGCGGCCCCATAACCGGCCATCCCCTGGACGACGAAGAACAGTGCGGTGACGATCGCGATGCCGATCGCCGTTCCCACGCGCTGCCCGGTCTGCATCACCCCACCGGAGCTTCCCGCATATTCGACCGGCACATCGGCCAGGGTCAGGGTCTGATTGGGACTGATCGCCATGCCCTGGCCGACCCCGGTCAGACCCAGGCTCGCCAGCATCCACCAGATGCTGATGCCCAGGTCTTCGTGAGCGAGGACGATCAATGCAGAGGCGACGACTCCGACGATGGCGATGCCGACTCCGAGCACGACCATCTTGCGTCCGTAGGTGAGGACCACACGGCCGGAGGCTTGGGCACTGACAGCTGCCAACAGCGCCGAGGGCAGACCCATCAGTCCCGCTTCGAGTGCGGGGAAGCCGAGGCCGTTCTGGAGATAGAGGGCGACGATGACCCAGACTCCGGGCATGCCCACGAAATACATCGACGTCAGGGAAGCGCCATAGGCGAATGTGCGGGTGCGGAACAGAATCATGTCGACCATCGGGGCACCGCCTCGGCGGGCATATCGGCCCTCCCAGCGCACCCACAGCCAGATGACGACGGCACCTACGGGGACCAGAGCGTAGATCCAGGCGCCGGCGGAGCGTTCGAGGAACGGAAGCATGACGAACAGGGTGCCCAGCGACAGGAGCACGAGGCCGACCGGATCGAAGTCGGCGCGCGCCTTGGCGGAGCCATCGGCATGATCGGCATCGGCTGCGCTGCCTCTCCATGCACTGGGCGGCAGCCAGAATCGGCCGAGGACGATGGCGGCCACGGCGATCGGCACATTGATGAGGAAGGCCGATCGCCATCCCCACTCCTCGCCGAGAAGCGCGATGAGCCCGCCGCCGAGCACGGGCCCGATGCCGACGGAGACACCGACGATCGTGCCGAACATGCCGAAGGCACGACCTCGGATCTTGCCGTGGAAGTACTGCTGCAGCATCCCCACGCCCTGAGGACTCAGCAGTCCCGAGCCGATGCCCATGACGATGCGTGCGACGTTGAGCATCACCGGGTCGGGAGCGAAGCCGGCGATGAGCGAGCCGAGGGCGAAGACGCTCACTCCGGCGACGAACAGCCTGCCCCGACCGAAGAGGTCACCGGCGCGACCGGCAGCGACGAGCAGCACACCGAAGGCCAGCGTGTAGCCGGAGAGCACCCATTGGATCGCGGAGTTCGAGGCCCCGATCGACTTCTGCATATCCGGCAGGATGACGTTGACGATGGACACGCTCAGCAGAGACATGAACATCGGCACCAGCATCACGGCGAGGATTCGGCGCTGCCCCGCCGACATGGCCGGTGTCTCTGAAGTTCCCGTCATTGATCCAGTTCTACTCCGCCAGTCAGATCGGCACAACACCCCACCACGGCGGTCTCGCTCACGCCTGCCACACCGTTGCGGCGGCGGTGTCGCTGTCCTAGCTTGCGAATGTAAAACGATCGTTGTACTTTGAGAGCATGACAGCTTCACGAGAACAGATCGTCTCCAGCGCAGAACGCGTCTTCGACCACCGCGGTTTCGCCGCGTCCGGCATGGATGATCTCACCGCAGCTGCAGGGGTCTCGACGCGCACCCTCTACAAGCACGTGGGGAACAAGACCGGCCTCGTCGTCGCCGTCCTCAAGGCCCGCACCTCCCGGTTCTTCGCTCACTGCCAAGCGGCGAGCGTCGACGAGCTCTTCGTCCGCCTCGAGGAATGGGTCGAGGCCGAGGGATCCCGTGGCTGTCTGTTCCTTCGCGCCCATGGCGAGGCCGGGGAATCGACACCGGAGATCGCCGAGGAGGTCGCCGGCTACCGCGGACGGCTGAGATCGATGATCGCCCGGATCGTCGGCGAGGACCTGGGAGACGACATCACTGTCGGCGAGGACGATGCCACCGTGACCCAGATCCTCGTTCTCTTCGAAGGCACCACCTCAACGGCGTCGTATCTGGGGACCGCTGCGGTCACCTCGGCGAGGGAAGCCGCCGCAATTCTCATGAACGATGCTCGAGGTCGGCGCTGAAGCGACTGCGGCATCGCACCTGTACGAACAATTGCACCACCCGCACAATTCGGAGGCTCCGCCATGCACCTGCTCACCGTCTTCTCCCACCCGATCCGCTCCAGCTACCCCGGCCAGGTGATGGACGCCTTCCACGAGCCGTTCCGCGCGGCAGGCCAATCCATCGACGTCCTCGACCTGCACGCCGAAGGTTTCGATCCGCGCTTCGCCGAGGCCGATCATCAGCACTTCTGGGGTGCAGACATCCCGGACGGCATTGAAAGCATGCATCGGCGAGTCGAAGCCGCCGACAGTCTCGCGTTCGTGTTCCCCGTCTATTGGTGGTCGATGCCGGCGATGATGAAGGGGTGGATCGAACGCGTCTTCACCGGCGGATGGGCCTACCAGTACGGTGCCGGGGTGGCCGATCGCGGCATGCAGCCATTGCACGGGCTCCTCCCCCACGTTCCGACGGCACTGATCGGCATCGGCGGTTCCAAACAGCGCACCTATGACAAGTACGGGTATGAGGACGCCATGCGCACCCAACTCGATGTCGGGGTCTTCGCCTACAGCGGGATCACGGACGTCGAGTCCCACCTCATCCCGGACATCGAGGCACCGGGCAACACCGAGAATCGCGCCGCCGGACTCGATGAGGCTCGCAGCATCGCCACGGCCTTCGCCTCCCCCACCCGCCGGACTCGCAACGCCAAGGCCGACCACCTGAACCGTCGTGTCGCGATGGCACCGTGAACGGACAGACGTTCATCTCTTCGAGATCACTGCCCGCAGTCGGCCGTCGAGGAGGTGGTCGCACATGTGGACACTGCCTTGAGTCGCAGCCGAACCCCGGATCACCGAGTAGGGTCGAGTGATGGTGAAATATCGTTGGACCTCAGCTGACATGCCCGCGATGGACGGACGTACGGTGATGGTCACCGGAGCCAACGGCGGAGTCGGGGCCGCGACTGCGGCCGCTTTCACCCGAGCAGGAGCGCACGTCGTTCTGGCCGTTCGCGACACGCAACGCGGACAGGCAGCGGCTCGTGCCATGGGAGGCAGCACCGAGGTCCGCGAACTCGATCTCGCTGACCTGAGTTCAATCCGAGCTTTCGCGCAGTCGTGGAGCAACCCGCTCGACATCCTCATCAACAATGCCGGGGTCGCCGGACTCGCAGGATCTGCGACCAAGGACGGATTCGACCTGCAGTTCGGCACCAATCATCTTGGCCACTTCACCCTGACCAACCTCCTCCTGCCGCACCTCACCGACCGGGTGATCACGGTCGCGTCGGGGGCACACAAGTCGGGCACGATCCACTTCGACGATCTGGCCCTGCGCACGCGCAGATACGGTTTCGCAGCGTCCTACGGGCAGTCCAAGTTGGCCAACCTGCTGTTCACGCTCGAGCTCGAACGACGCCTGCAGCAGGCCGGTTCGACCGTCCGCTCGCTGGCCGCGCATCCCGGCTATGCTGCCACGAGCCTCGGCACCAAGGGGCAGCCCAAATCGCTCGTTGCGGCGGCGAACCTTGCCGGGCGCGTTTTTGCTCAGACCAGCGAACAGGGGGCTCTGCCCTCTTTGTTCGCAGCGACTCAGGACCTGCCGGGAGCCAGCTACATCGGCCCCGACGGACGTGGCGAGCTGCGCGGCTCTCCTACACTGGTCGGCCGATCCGCCGCCGCCAGCGACCCCACTCTCGCGCGTCGCCTGTGGGAGGTCTCCGAAGAGCTCACCGGCACCGGCTTCGGGCTCGATCGCCACTAATTCGCCTGTCCCACAACAAGTGCCAGGGACATCGCTATGGCAGCGGTCATCCCCGAAGCCTGATTGAGCGATGGGGATTGGTGCAAAAAAACCTCTCGGCTGACCCATCTGCACTGCCGACTGCTCCGAATCGTCACTGTACGGCCCCGAACGGGACTGTCCACAGAGATAACGCAGAAGGGAACACATCATGCGCACAGCAAAGAAGCTCATGCTCACTCCGGTCCTCGCCTAGACCGCCTTCGGTCTTGCAGCAGGCCCAGCAGCCGCGGCAACCGCAAGCGGCAGCGACTCCGGTGAGAATTGGACGTACCAGGCCGACCTGAACGAGGTCAACGACAGCGGAGCCTCCGGTGACATCATGATCACCCTCAAGGGCAACAAAGCGATGATCACGGAACACGTCGAAGGTCTGGCCGAGACGTTCCAGGACGGGAAGTACCCCCACGTCCAGCACATCCACGTCAAAGCTGGCGGCAATGGCACTTGCCCCACCGCCTCGGCTGATGAGGACGGCGACGGAATCGTCAACACTCCCGAAGGTGGTGCCGCCTACGGCGAAGTCTCCACGACCCTGACGGACTCCGGTGACACCAGTGCCGCTGCCGCCGTCGATGTCGAGCATGCCGGTATCAAGGGTGGCTCGGCAACCTACGAGCGCACCATCGATCTCGATGACAAGACCGTGGATGCCATTAAGAATGGCGGAGCATCCGTCGTCGTCCACGGCCTCAACCCCGAGGACCTCCCGAAGGACGTTCAGGACGCCAAGAGCCCACTCGATGACAGCCTCCCGCAGGCCGCCACCGCCCCGGCTCTGTGCGGAACTCTTGCCGACAGCCAGATGGGACAGCCACCTAAGGGCGGACCCGACACAGGCGGCGGCAGCACTGCCGGCACCGATGACACGGTGATGCTGGCCTCCGGCGGCGGAATCCTCGTCGCAGCGGGTGCGGCCTTCGCAATCTCGCGGAAGAAGAAGACGAACAGCGCTCACTGATCGACACAGACTGATCGACAACAGAAAGGACGACACCAGTCATGACTGGCAAGCAGGCAAGGCATCGCCGCGGCATCAGCACATGGGCCGTGGTGGGCCTTGCCCTGCTCGTCGTCGCGGCCATACTCATCACCGTCGGCCTCGTGCGCGGACAATCACCACCGCAGCCGAATGCAGAGTCCGGCAGCCCCACTGCCGCAGCAGAGACCGACAGCGGCTCATCCAGTGCACAGTCACCGGCTCCGTCAACCCCTGATGCCGATGCAGCCGCTGAGGCCGATGCTAAGCCAGAGGCAGCACCCGACAAGGCAATGGACGCCTCCGCACCGACACAGCTGAGCATTCCGGCCATCGATGTCGACACCAGCATCATGGAACTGGGCCTGACGGACAACGACGAACTCGAAGTCCCACCATTGGGCAAGGATGCCCCCGCAGGCTGGTATGAACGCTCGCCCACGCCTGGTGAAGTCGGCCCCTCACTCATCGTCGGCCACGTCGACTCCGCGGAAGATGGGCCCGCTGTGTTCTTCGACCTCGGCGGTCTCCACAGTGGAGACACACTCACCGTCACCCGCGAAGACGGCTCCGAAGCCACGTTCAGCATCGATGACGTCACCGATTACGGCAAAGACTCCTTCCCCGACTACAAGGTCTACGGAAACACCGAGGGTCCAGAGATCCGACTCATCACCTGCGGCGGCGACTTCAACGAACAGACCGGCCACTACGAAGACAACATCGTCGTCACCGGCCACCTGGTGGAAGACAGCTGATCGCACGGTGGATCGGGTTCGAATCAGACCAGCACGTCCTGCGTCTTGGCATGGTGTCGCCCACATTCGTCAACCGCATCCACCTCGGCGATCAGGTCGCGTCCGCGGGTCTCCGGGGCACAGTGGGCACCGCTATCACTGGAGCCAGGCTGCCGGAGACCACCGAATCGATGACCTTGATCGTCGTCATGAACGTGTGCCGACGTTTGGAACCGAAGAGCTCGCCGGGCAGTTTGATTCGACACCGTAGAGGTTCGGCAGGGAACCGCCGACGAAGACGGCGAAGACGCAGGCGTGAGGATCGAGGCGCCTGTGTCGATGAGCAGCGCGGCCGGTCGTGCCCTACAGCAGGTACGGTGCCAGCACCGAAAGTGTGACGAGGACGATCCCGCCGCCGATGCGCGATGAGATCGACAGGAACGGCAGCAGGTTCAATCGCTGCGATGCCTGCAGCACTGCCAGATCTCCACTGGAGCCGAAGTCGGCCAGCCCCAGTCCTGCCGAGATGGCGGATTCTATCCAATACAGCTTGACCAGCCAGCCGACGAACCCGGCAACCACTGCCGCGATCACCACGGTCAACAGCGTCATCGCGATATACCCCGGGTCGGAGATCAGCGAGAGGACCTCCTCGATATTGATGGCGATAATGCTGAGGGCCACCAGGATTGCAGGGATCATCGCATTGGCGACGAAGACGTACCACAGGTCCACCGAGGCCTCGACGTAATCGGGCAGGGGGATGAACACCTTGATCAGTGCGCAGATGACGATGAGGAACACATAGGCATGCAGGGCAGGCATCAGATCGCTGAGAAGATTCGACACGGCGAAGAGCGCACCGGCCAGGAAGAAGCCGGTGGCCGCCAGCTTGACTGCGGCCGTGGGTGAAGTGAGATTCTCGGCGGTCCCCTCGGGAAGCTTGACTCCCTGTGCGAGCACTCCGTTTCCGTTGAAGGCGCGGAGCCGATGCCCCTGCTTCTTCCCCACAGCGTTGAGCACCGCTGCAACGATGATGCAGATGATGTTGGCCACGGCCACGGCCGGAACGAGAGCAGTAAGGTAGGCAGAGGCAGGCTGGTCTCCGTTCTGAGCAATGATCTCCGAGATTGGGATCGCACCCGCAGCGACGCCGCCACCGAGCACAGGTCCGGCGACGAAGAAGATCGCATAACCCGCGCCCACGCCCGTAATCGTCCCGATCAGACCCAGAACAGCCAAACAGGCCGCGATCGTGGCGATGATAGGGATGAGGATTCGAGCGCCAGCCTTGATGAGCAGCCCACGGGGCATGCCGAGGATGCTGCCGGTGATGAGGGCCGCCACGACGAACTCCCCGAATCCGGAGGTATCATAGAAGCTGGTGACCAGCCCCTCGATCGGTCCGGGTAGGACGCCGAAGTATTTGAAGATCGCAGGCACGAGGATGCACAGGATCACCCCGCCGCCGATGAGCTTGAAGTAGGGAATCGAACTCCCCACCCACATCAGCACTCCGCCGAGGGACATAACCACGGCGAAGGCTGCCGTCATTCCCGTGCCCTCGGTTGTGAGACTCACCGCGATGAGCACGATGATCGCCATCGGAATGAACGCCAGGACCGGCAGCCCCATGATCGTTCGGTCGATTGGCTGTTTGTTCTCCTGGAGGCTCTCCGCCTGCGCAGAGTCTTCTTTGACTTCTCGGCTCGTCATGATTGCTCCGGTCCTACTTGGTAGACAAACTTCTTTGATTGCATACAGTTAAGTGTATGGTGTTTCTGAGATCGGCTCTATTGCTGGGAACACATGACAGCATACAGCAGAAGGACGGACGATTGTATGCAACTTATTGCTTCGAGGGAGAACCAGTGAACGTAGAGACACCACGACATTCAGCCACTGGCCCATTGCGTGGGATCAGAGTCCTTGAGATGGGCCAACTCATCGCCGGGCCGTTCTGCGGGCAGCTCCTCGGCGATCTCGGCGCGGAGGTCATCAAGGTCGAGGACCCGAAGAACGGCGATCCGATGCGCCAGTGGGGGCAGGCCACAGTCAAAGGCTCCTCCCTGTGGTGGTCGGTCCTGGCCCGCAACAAGAAGTCCGTGACCTTGAATCTGCGCACAGTCGAAGGTCAAACGGCCGCGCGTACCTTGGCGGAATCCGCAGACATCGTGGTCGAGAATTTCCGCCCGGGATCTCTCGAGAAGCGGGGGCTCAGCCACGAAGAGCTCAGCCGCAGCAATCCGGGCCTCATCATGCTGCGCGTGTCCGGGTTCGGCCAAAGCGGACCATATGCCAAGCAGGCGGGTTACGGATCGATCGGGGAGGCGATGGGCGGCCTCCGCTACGTCGTCGGCGATCCGTCCACCCCTCCATCACGCGTCGGAGTCTCCATCGGCGACTCTCTCGCCGCCCTGTTCGGAACCATCGGCGTCCTCGCGGCCCTCCAGGAGAGGCACACCAGCGGGCTCGGCCAGGTCGTCGACTCAGCCATCTACGAATCGGTACTGGGAATGATGGAGTCGCTGGTGCCCGAATGGACCGAAGAGGGGATCCAGAAGGAACGCAGCGGATCAACACTGCCCAAGATCGCCCCCAGCAATGTCTATCCCACTGCTGACGGCCAGTGGCTCATTATCGCCGCCAATCAGGACACGGTCTTCAGGCGTCTGGCTGCAGCGATGGGCAACCCTCAGCTCGCCGACGACCCCGAGTACGCCACCCACATCGCCCGGGGCAAGCGCCAGGCGGAGCTCGATGAGCTCGTCGCCGAATTCTCGCTGCAGTTCAGGGCCGATGACCTCATCGATCTGCTCAACGAGCATTCCGTTCCGGTCGGAAAGATCTTTCGCGTCGAAGACATGCTCAACGACCCCCAGTACAAGGCGCGCAGATCGGTCGTCGAAGTCGACAGCGACGACTACGGGACGGTGACGATGCAGAATGCCTTTCCCCGACTGAGCCGAACGGACACCGCTGTGAGATGGGTCGGACCCGAACTCGGCCAGGACACCGAGGAGGTGCTCTTCCAGGTCGGATACGATCAGAATGCCCTCGCAGAGCTGAGAGACAAGGGAGTGATCCGCTGATGTGGAACCTGCCAGATCGCGCACGCATCGTCGAGGTGGGGTTGAGGGACGGCCTCCAAGCCATCGAGGAGCCCGTGCCCACCGACCGCAAGATCGACATGGTCGCCGACATGATCGACGCGGGGTTCAAGGAAATCGAGGTCGCCTCCTTCGCCCACCCGAAGGTTCTGCCGCAACTGGCCGACGCCGAGGAAGTCCTGGCCAACATCCCCCGCCCGCCCGATGTGCGCTTCCGCGCTCTCGTCCCCAACGCCCGGGGAGCTCAGCGTGCCGCCGAGTGCGAACTCGACGAGCTGGCGTTCGTCATCCCGGCTGAGGACGGTATGGCGCGCAAGAACCAGGGGACGACGACTGCGGGGCTGTTGGATCAGCTCGATGAGATCAGAAGAGTCTCGCGTGCTTCCGGTCAGCGACTGATCGTCGCCGTCGCCTGCGCGTTCTTCTCGCCCTGTTTCGGACCTGTGTCGAAGTCCGCACGCGACAAAGTGATTCAAAAGGCCGCCGACGTGGGCGCTGATGGCGTCTACCTCGCCACGACGACCGGCGAGGAAAACCCGCTCGAGGTCTTCGCCGGGATCAGCGAAGCGAAGAGGGACTTCTCCTGTCTGGAGATCGGCACTCATCTGCACAACCGCAATGGGTTCGCTCCGGCGAATGCCCTGGCCGCACTGTCCGCCGGCGTGGATTGGATAGAGTCCTCGGTGGCCGGTCTCGGGGGCGACATGTGGTTCCCCGGCGATCCGACGGTCCTGGGCAATATGGCAACGGAAGACCTCATCCACCTGCTGGATGGAATGGGCATTTCCACCGGCATAGACTTGCAGCGTGTCAGACATATTTCTGAGAGTCTCATCGAGGAGACGAAGTTCCCAGTCAGCTCGTTCGTCAGCCGTGGAGGCACCCGCGAGGATCTTGCCAACGCAACATGGGACTGATGCCGCATGGCTGTGAATGAGGACGTCCACCCACCGCAGTTCGGCGAATCCCATTGGACCGAGGTGAGCTCGCGCATTCTCGGGCTGGTGATCTCCGGCGACCTGCCACCGGGCTCATGGATTCGTGAGAACGATCTTGCCAGCCGCCTCGGCGTGAGCAGGACCCCCATTCGCGAAGCATTCCGCGAGCTGGTGGGTGTCGGTGTGGTCGAGGTCGTGCCCCGCCGAGGCACGCGTGTTCGCAGCTACGATGCCGAGGAGATCGAACAGATCTACCGATCTCGTGCGGTCATCGAGCCCTATGTCATGTCGGAAAGCGTTGGGCGGCTGACTGAAGACGACTTCACCACGCTGTCCGAACTGGCAGACGAGATGAAGAGTCTGGCCGCTGATCCGGAGACACGGCATCGAATCGCTCCGGTGAACAACGAATTCCACGGCATCGTCATCCGCCGCAGTGCGGCCCAATCACTGATCACGACCACGTTCAACCTCATGATTCCTATCATCGTGGCGAAGCTCTTCTCCTCGTATTCGGACAGCGGCGTGTCCTTGAGCATGAACCATCACGACGAGCTGATCTCTGCGGCTCAGGCCGAGGACAAGGAATGGGTGGCCGCGGTGAGCAAGGCCCACATCATCAGCGGGCTCAACCGATTCAAGTCCATGCAGAGGACTCAGCCCGCAGACCAAGAAGGCGAACCATGAGCGTTGTGTATCTGGACCACCACGGCCAGGCGGAGTGAAGCTGAGCAACGGCGTAGCCGTGCGGTTGGACCCGTCTGCCTGTTCCGAAGTTCATACGTCCTTCGATCCCCCTGAGCGAGAGCTGTGACGCCGAGGTGACGCGCACCTCATCTGCGATCGTCTGTCTCAGCACGCCGTGCGTCGGTGAGTTCGGTGACCAGCGTTCGCACGAGCGCACCCAGGCGGAACCTGTCGGGGATCACGGTTCTGATTCCGTGGTCCCACAGCGGTGCCGCAGTGACGTTGCCGACCGCCGCAGCGAGCACGCCGGGCTCATCGTTGAACGCGTCGATGACCCGCGGCAGCACGCCTTCGTCACGTGCGACCTCGAGAAACGCGGTGGCGCCCGGCGCCGAGGTGAATGCCACAGCATCGCAGCGGCGACTCGCGACGAGGTGGACAGCCTCGACCACAGCATCCGGGTCGGGTGCCGGACCCCACCGATAGATCACGAGCGAGCAGACATCGGCGCCTGCAGCGGAGAAGGTCTCATCCAAACCGTCGTCGCCTGCCCCGTGATGCTGGACAGCGATCCGGACGCCGTTCACTCCCTCGTCAAGCAGTGCCTGTCTGATCTCGGAGTTGGTTTCGGATTCGGCGACCCAGGCGGTTTCCAGCCCGGCGGCCTGGATCGCACCGCGTGCCTTGGGTCCACGGGCGATGATTCGGGCACTGGCGAGCATCGCGTGCCACTGCTCGAAGAGGCCGGCTTCCTCGGCCACATTGCCCCAACCGGTGAAACCGACACCGGTCGTGACCACAATGACGTCGGGTTGGGTGTCGATGAGGGCACGCGTGCGTGCGACGAGCTCGGGGTCATCGATGTTCGGGATGACCGACAGTGTGGGTGCGTGCACGATGGTCGCATCGTGACGTTCGAGGGCTGAAGCAAATTGTTCGGCCTTCCGCTGCGCCGTCAGAACCACCCGGCATCCGGCCAGCTGGCCGCTGCGGTCACTTCGAGACTCGTCCATGCACACATCCTGGCCTCCGAAGCTCGGCAGAGCAACTCAACGGATCGAGGCTAGAGACGCTGAAGTCCGCTCGCTCTCTCACTCGTGCATGCGTGCACCCATGGTCACCCGAATCACGGCGTACCGCGGTCCCCGCAGGGACACCCCGACAAGGAGCACCTACCTGGACAGCGACACCAGCGTCCACTCAGCCGAAGTTCTCTCAATGCAGAATGTCCCGCAACCCTGGTGCCATGGACAGCAACTCTGCCGTTGCCGTCATTTTGTACCGCTCGTCGAGGATTGTCAGCAGATCTGACACCGAGAGTTTTGGGCCCTGCCGTCCGCTACGCTCGCATAGAGCAATCACGGCCAGGCTCCCCTGCGTCAGGTGCTGTCGCACGGTGTCGTAGGCAAATTCCCTCGCAGGGACTGCGCGGATGAGTGCCGGCAGTTTGGCAGTTGGAAAATCTTTGAGGTTCTCGGTGACGATGACTTCGGCACTGCCCATTTCTGCTGCGGCTACAACGTGCTCGTCATCGGGGTCTGGCAAACCGTATGTGCCCTCCAGCGGTTCCCAGCCAAGAATAAGCGCGTCGTCGAACGACTGCGACATTTGACCGATCAATCTTTGCGCAGCTAGTTCAGCGTCGTCTACCGCCGATCCCCGGCTGACCAACTTCTTAGCCTCATGATGGGCAAGTTCGTCGAGGATAACTGTGCTCCACATGGGTCGGTAAGCACCCTCAACCGCAAGCGACAGCAGGAAATCGCGCTGCAGGCTAGGCCAGAGCACGCTCGTGTCGAGCACCGCGGCAAACATGGATTGATCCTATGTCAGATCACCCTGCTGATCGACGCTTCGCAGCCACTGCCTTACGCGCTTCCCGAAGTTCAGCCAAGGTCTGGTCGATATCCGCCGTCTCGTCGACGTCGACGGACAGCGCATCGATGGCAGCGTATTGTTTTCGACGGCGCTCCTCGCGATAGTCCAAAACATCTGTGAGAGCGATACGGCGGTGCGAACCCGAGCGCGTGTAAGGAAGTTTTTCGCCGTCGAGCGCCTTAATCAGCGTCGGTCGGCTGATCCCCAATAGGTCGGCGGCCTGCTGAGTCGTCAACATCTGCGAGGTGGGCGAGATTGTCACTGACAAGCCCTTCTGCATCGCCTCCACAACACTGCGCAAGACCTGGTAGACCTCGGAGGGAAGCTCAACCGTGTTGTCATCTTCTGCCCCGACGAGATAATAGCGCGGGATAGGGTTGTGCGCTTCTTCGGCAGTGAGCATGTCGTAGACGCGGCCGACTTGCCGAGTATCGCTAGCACTGTAGGTCGACGATGCGAGGAATTCTGTTGCGGACATGAGCCTCTCCTTTTATGCATCAATCGCAAGTAATTTCGATTGCTTCGTTTAGTCTACCGCGCGTGATCCTGCAAAGAGAAGAGCAACCCCGCCTCACCCATGCATCCGCGCGCCTTTCACCAACCGATCCACCGCATTCTTCGGCCCGCGCAGAGCAATGCCGACTAAGTTGAGGTCCTCGGCCGCGACCGCAGCCACGGCCTCACGGTTGGCGGCATCGTGGCCGGTCGAGAACAGTTCCTGCGTGTACACAGCCGTCGATATTCCCCGACCCAGCGCCTTCGTTCGAGCCTTGGCCAGCACCTCGGCACCGGCGGTCATGACGAGGACTGGCTGGCGCAGCATCGGAAGGTAGTCGTTGCCGTCGGCGTCTCGGTAGTTCTCCCCCACCAGGTCCGGTTCGCTGGTCGCGATGCCGGACATGAGGAACGCGGTGACGTTGAGTTCCTGCCAGGGCAGCAGGTCATCGCGGAGGACCACGACGACCTTCGTGTCGAAGCGCACCACCTCGGCGCTGGCGGAACTGACCGTATCGGTGGTGCCTGCGGCTGTCTCTGCTGTGTTCGTGTTTTCGTGCATGCCCCCACTCTTGTTCAATTCCACAGGTGGGTCTTGTACGTTTGTGACATGGCTGATGTGATCCACGCGTGGCACCCGAATGTGCCCCTGGTGCAGGAGGTGCTCCACGCACAGTTCGAGCATCATGCCTACCCGTCGCACACTCATGATTCATGGACCGTCCTGCTTGTCGATCAGGGAACCGTGACCTACGACCTGGATCGCCACGAGCACCAGACGTCGAACTCGACGGTGACGCTGCTGCCGCCGCAGGTGCCCCACGATGGCCGCTCGGCGACTCCTGATGTTCCGTTTCGCAAACGCGTGCTCTACCTCGAACCCGAATGGCTGCCCCTGGGCGCCATCGAGGCCGCAGCGGAGACACCCACGCTCTTCGACCCGAGCGTCACCTCGACCGTCGACCAGATCCATGCCGCATTGAATGACCCGGCCGATGTCCTCTCCGCCGAGTGCGGAGTTCTCGCGCTGCGTGACCTCGTACAGCCGCATCTGAAGTCACCGGTCGACACTGCTTCTGACACGCCTCTGGCCCGTCGTCTGCGTCACCTGCTCGATGATCGCTTGGAGGAGACCTTCACCATCGCCGAGGCGGCCGCTGACTTAGGTGCCCACCGCAGTCACCTGGTCCGGGTGTTCACCCAGACCTACGGAATCGCCCCGCACCAGTACGTCATCGGCCGTCGCGTCGACCGCGCCCGCAGGCTTCTCCTGTCCGGGCTCTCCCCCGCCGAGGCGGCCGCCCAGTCCGGCTTCCACGACCAATCCCATCTCACCCGGCACTTCCGCCGGACGCTGGGAACAACACCGGGCGTCTTCGCGGCCTGAGGCTCTACGACGCCCCAGCTCAGACTACGAAAGTGCCGGTGACAACGCCCAGACCATCGAACCTCGCAGACAAAGAATCACCCGGTTCAACTGGGATGGGCTCACTGCATGTACCTGTGGTGATGAAGTCCCCTGCAGCCAGACCGATGTCGACGGCGGAGAGCTCATTGACCAGCCAGGTCAGTGCTGCGGCTGGGTCACCGAGAACGTTTCTGCCTACCCCCTCAAAGGCTCGGGACCCTGATGGGCCGTCGACTTCAGCTGTCATCGACACCTCCGAGAGATCCGCTGAGGTCCAGCTGTCCATCGCTTCAGGCCCCAGCACAAACCGGTGTCCGCAGGCGTTGTCGGCGATCATCTGCAGTGCACCGGCTGTGGTGACATCGGTGAAGCGGGAACTTGGCAGTTCGATGCCGAAGTGCAGCGCAGCCACCGCCTCCATCACTTCGTCGAGGGTGTAAATGTTTGTGCGCGGAGGCAGCGCGGTGCCGAGGACGAACACGAACTCCGGCTCGGCCAGACACATCGAGTTACCACTCAGCGACACGGCCTCCCCGTCTCCTTGTACACGGTCGGCGAGTACGCGACCACCCAGCGGGCCCTCCACGTTGATATGACGTTGCCCGGCCTCACTCGTCGCCGCGATCTTCCACCCGCGGGTGGGTTGCCCTTCCAACTCGGCATAGCGGGTCTGCATCGCGTAGGCCTCTGCCCGAGTCGCAGGAACTGCTTCTGCCGGCAGCGCATCGATCGCCGCCCCTTGCAGACCCACCTTGTGCACGGCGGTGGCACCGCGTTCGATCTTCTCCGTCGAAGACATCGCATTCACGTCCGTCATGAGATCAGTGTGGCACGGCACGAGCGAACCGCGGAGGTGTGACCGTCAATCGGTCATATCGTCAGCACTGTCTTAGGCAGCTGGCCGTAGTCCATCTGCCGGTGAACCTCCACAACGTCCTCGAGCGGGGCCGTGGCCGGAGCTGGCACTTGAAGCTCCCCGTTTTCGATGAGCTCAGCCACGTATTCGAGCGCGACATGATCCGGTTCGACGATGACGTTCGTCCAGCGGACGCCCGCCTGTGCGGCAGCCGCGTCGAGGCCCTGTTGCTGCCCCGAGGGTACTCCGACGACGATCCCGTCCGGTTTGGTCAGTGGAACTGCGCGAAGGGCGAACTCCCCACCGATGAGGTCGATGACGACGTCGACATCACTGATTCCTCCGGCACCGAGGTTGGGGTCGTCGAATTCCTCACTCGCATAGTCGATCGCCCGGTCCACACCGAGAGACTCGAGATGTTTCAGCTTCTCTCCCGTTGCGTGACCGATGACAGTCGCGCCCAGCTTCTTCGCCATCTGCACGACATAGGTACCCACGGTGCCACCACTGCCGAGGACGAGCACGGTCTGCCCGCTGCGCACATCCGCGGCTTCGTGCACGATCTGGTACGCCGTCGTGGCAGGCAGAGGGATCGACGCAGCAGTCGCGAAATCCAGAGAATCGGGAATGCGCACGAGGTGGCGAGACGGTGAGGTCACAAATTCGGCATACCCGTTGGCCGGGTAGGGAAAACGGGGCATCCCGAAGACGCGATCACCTAGTGCGAAGCGATTCACCCCATTGCCCAGGGCGGAGACCTCACCGGCAATATCCCATCCGACGGTGATGGGGAAAGCGCCCATGAGCTTTGCCACGGATGCTCCGCCACGAGTCTTTCCGTCGACCGGGTTGACTCCCACATGGCTGACGCGCACCTGAACCTCGGTGTGAATGGGTTCAGAGATCGGTGCGTCGTGGATCAGGGTGAGGACTTCAGGCCCGCCGAATTCGTTCTGGACTACCGCACGCATCTTGCTCATCTCTCCACCGTTCAACGTCGCCGAGGCGGCCGCATCGGTCGGCGTCCATGACCAGTCTCAACTCACTTGCCATTTCCGGCGAGCCCAAGGGACGGCGCCTGGTATTTATGTCTTGTGAATCATCTTCCCATTGAAGAGCTACGGGCCGTAGATCTATCCCGCAATCCATTCTTCAAATTTCACCGCGTCGAAGATCTCTCTGCGGTGATTACGGGAGATCCTATTGAGACTCATGAGCCGCTCACGCATCGCACGAACCCGCTCCTCATTTAAAGTTTCGAGCCTCAGACCGACACTCACCAATGACCAAGTGTCAATACACTTGATTCCCTCCGCAAACGGTCTGGCCCTGAAGTCATCTGTTACAAATATCGCCTTGAGCATGCGACGCTGGATAATGGTGATTGTTTCAGCCTCGCCTAAGTGCTTGTCGTCGCCATTCTTCATATTCTGTTCAGCGAGATCTACGTCGAGCGCCTCTGCAAATGCCATCTCCCACCGCAGTCGGCGAATTTGAACATGCTCGTCGTCGCTGGGAAAGACCGGTTCGCCGAGCACAAGCTCAGCCGCGTAGCCAAGGCCCGATATCCCATAATTCGACGGTCCACGACCATCGCACTCACGCTGGACAGTTGCTGTCCAGGTGCCTTTACCCTGCAGGATTTCCTTCAGACAGTCCATCTCATCGCAAAGACTAAAGTTGATGAGGACGTTGGTGTCATGGAAGAAGAACAGGGGTTTTGAATCCACATCCAGCAGCCTTATCTAAGAAGCGATAGCAACTCATCGCCCTCAATGGGAGTCATAGGAGCTGGGTCGGGAACCTCGAGTTCCGCCTCATCAGTACCAAGCATCCAAGCAAGATAGCTCTTGTTCAGCTTGCCGGATTCGATCCGCTGCAGGTGAGCAGATCGCAACCATGTGGGAAAGCAGCGCGCACTCGCGCGAGCCATTCGGTCAGTGATTTTGTCCGGGCCCTGTACGTGTCGACTCTTGCTCCAGTATTTCCGCAGGACGCCCTGAGTCTTGAGTTCGAGCGCTGCCGAAATCTCATGCGATGGAACGATGCCAAGCTTGTTCAACCGAGCTTTCACCGTCCCCGTTGACACTCCCGACTCCCATAGAAAGTCAGCTAAGTCGTTGCACAGTGTCGACTGCCAATCGAATGCGCGCATTGACTCTTCTGGGAGGAGCAATTGAGCGGCAAAGTTATTAGCCTTCGCTTCAAACACATCGACTTTATCGCTACAAGGGCGAACGTCTTCATGACCAAGAGCATGATGTGCAAGCTCGTGGGCGATCGACCAATTCTCATTGAACCAATTGCCTGAACCATTGACGGCAATGACCTTTCGGCCTGTGACGGTGAAAGAGTAGGCAGTAGTCAGCTCCGATAGAACGACAACATCCACGCCGAGCACTTCGAGCTTATCTGCAAATCGTTCGACGAATCCTGGACCGAGAATCTCCCGGAACTTCGCTGGATCCGCAGGCAATTTCGAAGTTGCGCTAAGCTCCCCGGCCAGGTTGAAGGCAGTCTGAATCTTAATCAGGACGTCTCTATCTTCTTCAAGACCGTCGACTGAGCGTGTTTTTGTCTCATGGTCGAATCTATGCCGAGCAGCAAAGTTAAGCCGAGCCGGATCGAGCTCGCCCGTGATCAGGTAATACACATCTTCATCGAGAGCCCGCGCAATGTCTGCAAGCTCGACTGCGGCAAAACCTCTCTGCCCACGAAGCGCTCGCGACATCGCGTCGGGTGTCATCTGAGTATGTTCGGCCAGCGTCTTTTGAGCCATGCCACGTTTCCGCATGACTGCAATGACTCTGTCTCCTATAGAACTCATAGTCCAATTCTAGACCGGAAATTGGGAAATTCCCAATTTCATTTCCGGACTTCGCATAGTCGCCACTCGCGTAGGCACAATCCTGGTTGGCGACGTAACTACTGCGCTCTTACCACCGAGCACCTGGATTGCCTGCCGCTTGAACGGCCGCCCCAGCAAACAGCTACTCCCCGACGTGTTCCCGAACCCACTCAAGAACGGTCCGCGCAATCTCCTCCGGGCTAGACTCTGGGAGCCAATGGGATGAGCCTTCGAGGGGGACAAATCGGTATGGGCCCTCCACATACTCAGCACTACGCTCCGCAGTGGCACGAGGGAAGGCGATGTCCTCGCTGCCCCACACGAAGGTTGTCGGCACGGTGACTGGAGTGCTCGACAATCGAGCTCGGCCGTCCGCCGCCTGATAGTACTTCAGCACCGCGTCCATTGCTCCAGGCTCGCTCAAGCGCGCTACGTAGGAGGCCGCCATGTCATCAGGTACGTCACCAGCGTAGAGATCGATGAGTCGTTCTCCGTCATTGCGCAGCAGAGTGCGGGCAACTCCGTCCGGATGGTCCTGGACCGCGCGCATGTATTCCATGCGCTCGTATTGATCCGGATCCGCCTGCACCTGCTTGGCATGGGCAATCGGATGTGGAGTCGAGACGACGGTGTTCGTCAGCAGACGCTCTGGATGGTTCGCAGCGTAATGCCACGCGACCATCCCACCCCAGTCATGGCCGATGAGGTGGAAGCG
Organism: Brevibacterium picturae; assembly: GCF_900105045.1. Lineage (GTDB taxonomy): Bacteria > Actinomycetota > Actinomycetes > Actinomycetales > Brevibacteriaceae > Brevibacterium > Brevibacterium picturae. The sequence continues at coordinate 1,344,883 of NZ_LT629739.1, forward strand.
GCCCAGTCCCACCGAGCGTGAGATCTCGTCGAGATCCGCGACCAGATGGGGCATCGTGTACTCGTCAACAGATTCCGGGCGCGCTCCCGGCGAATATCCTCGCTGGTCATAGGCGAACACGCTCATCCCTTGCTCCAAGAGCAGCGCGGCTGTCCTCTCCCAGCAGGAGGCGTATTCGGGCCACCCGTGCAGCAGCAGCGCATCTCCCAGCCGCGGATCTGAACGAGCCGGTGTCGCCTGGAAACCGGCGAACTCCCCGCCCGAGGTGCTCACCGTCAGCGCCTGCGCATTCGCAACGAAGGGCAGCTCTGCCAGTCGTGCTGCCACAGAAGCATTGTCGAACGGATCGTTGCTGGCCATAACCATCACACCCACCGATACTCATACTCAGGCCGCCCCGGCGTCCCGTGCCGTGGCTGCTTGACCGCCTGCTTCGTCTTCACCAGATGCTCCAGATACCGGCGCACCGTCACCCGAGAGAGGTCCAAGGTCGTTGCCACCTCGGTGGCCGACACAGCAGAGTCAGCATCCCGCACAACACCGGAGATCGCCGTCAGAGTCTCCTCGATCAACCCCTTGGGCAACCTACCTGAGGACACGGACCGCAGGGCGCTGAGCGCGTTGTCCACCGAAGCCTGTGTGGCCAAGGATCCGGCACCGGCACCGTCAAGGTTGAGGCGGAAGTCCCGCTGGTTCTCCAGCTTCTCGCGGAAGATGGTGAAGGTGAACGGCTTGATCAGGTACTGCGTCACCCCGCTCGAGATCGCGGACCGAATAACCTGCAGGTGGCGCACCGCTGTAATCGCGATGATGTCGGCACCGTACCCTTTGGCGTTCATTCGTTGGGCCACGTCGATTCCGTGCGAATCGGTGAGGTTCATGTCCAGCAGCACGATGTCGACCGGAGCACCGGCAACCGCCAAAGCCTCGAATTTCTCGAGCGCATCGTGGCCGGACAGGCAGGTGCCGGCGACGACGAATCCGGGCACGCGGCGCGCGAAGTCCGCGTGAGCCTCGGCGGTCATCGGGTCGTCTTCGACGATGAGCACCCGCAGGTCATCATTGTTCGCCATCGTTACCTCCTTCAGTCAGCGGCAATGTCACCGTGAAGATCGCTCCCCCGTCGGATTCGACCTCGAGATCTCCGCCGAGTCTCGTCACAGCCTGGCGCACCAGCACCAACCCGAAACCTCGGCCGCCGGATCCAGCCGGAGCAGCCTTCCCAGAAGCGCCGAGGTGGAAGATGGCGTCGAACTCCTCCGTGTCGATTCCCGGCCCGGAGTCCGCAATCGTGATGATCAGCTCCCCTTCGGCGGCGGCGAAGTCCGCCCACACATGCCGTTCCTCCGAGGGCGCCGCGGCATCGATGGCATTGTCGAGGAGGTTGCCGGCGACGGTGACCAGGTCACGGGCGTCGAGGCTATGGGGCGGCAGCTCCCCCGCAGCGGTGACAGTGAGCTCGACTCCGCGCTCGTGGGCCTGAGCAGCCTTGCCGATCATCAGGGCCGTGACGAAAGGCTCATCGAGGGCATCGACGAACGAATCGGTGAGCCTCTGCGACTCCTGCTGATCGCGGACCGCGAAGTCGAGGGCTTCACGGGAGCGCCCCAGCTCGATGAGCGTGGCCACCGTGTGCAGGCGGTTCGAATGCTCATGGGTCTGGGCCCGCAGCGCCTCGGACAGGGTCCGCATCGTCTCGAGTTCGCCGGTGAGCTCCTGAATGTCCGTGCGATCGCGCAGGGTCGCCACGGTCCCACCGAAGTCGGAGCCGGAGCCACCTCCGGAACTGGAAACACTTCCCGACCTGAATCCTCCGCGCTCCGGTTGGCTCGCCTGCTTCTGGTTGACCACCAGCACCCGATCCCGGGTCAGGTGGATCTCATCGACGGCATCCCGACCCGACGACAACAAAGATGACACGGACGAGGGCAGGGCCACCTCGGCGAGGGGAATGGGGGTGCGCTCATCGGGGTCGGGCAGACCCAAGAGCTCGGCGGCCTCATCGTTGTAGAGGACCAGGCGCCCATCATCGTCGACGAGGATGAGGCCCTCGCGCAGGGAATGCAACGCGGAGTCGTAGAAGGCGAACAGGGACTTGAGCTGCTCGGGCCCGTAGCCCAGCGTCACTCGGCGCAGGTAGCGGCTGAGGACCCAGGAGCCGAGCCCGCCGAGTCCGATCGCGGCGAGTCCGACGGTGATGATCTGCGGCAGTGCGGCGGCCCGGGCCACCGACAGCGTCTTCAGCGTCACCCCGACCGAGACCATCGCTGTGACCTCGCCGGATGAGTCGGTGATGGGCACGATCGCCCGCACCGACTCCCCCAGCGTCCCCACGTATACTTCGACCTGGCTTTCATCGGCCAGCGCCTGGTCGATGCTGCCGATATAGTCCTTGCCCAGCTGGTCGGGATCCGGGTGCGTGTAACGAGTCCGGTCGCGGTCCATGATCGTCACGAAGTCGACATCGGCCGTCGAGATCACGGTCAGCGCATAGGGCTGCAGCTTCGCCGAAGCATCCGATCCTTCCACAGAAGAAATGACGAAGGGGTCATGGGCCAGGGTCTCGGCGATGGACAGCACCCGCTCCGAGGTCGCCTCCCGGGCCGAGCCCAGCGTCGAGACGTAGCTGGTGACGGACAGCGCGGCGCAGACAATGACGATGAGTGCCAGCTGGAGGAAGAAGAGTCGGCGTGCCAGCGGTCCGCCTCGGCCCCGGACACGGCCGGGCACGCCGGTTCTCCTCACCAGGTCACTTCCGTTCGACGACTATTTCTTCTTGTTCTTCTTCTTTTTCTTCGATCCGCTCGCGAGCATCAGAGCCACGCCGATCGCGGCCAGCCAGGTGTCCTTGGCCACGGCGGTGCCCTCCTCGGAGGGGCGGATACCGTCGTCTTGGGTCATCGATTCGATGGAGAAGTAGTTCGCGACGAGCCCGGCGGAGAACGTCGTCAGCGCGGCTCCGGCAATGCGGGTGGGGACGAAGGGCAACAGGAGTGCGGCGCCGACGGCGATCTCACCATAGGACAGGAACTTTCCGAACTGCTCAGGGGTCATTTCCTCCACGAACGGGACACCCGTGGCGGCCATCTGCTGCAGACCGGCGGCGGACTCGTCGTCTATGCCGAGCTTGCTGATGCCGGAGTTGAGAATGAACGCACCGGGAATGGCGCGCAGAAGTGCTGTATCAAGTTTCATGTGCTGTCCCTTCATATCGTCATGACGTACAGCCCCACATTAGCCGACCTGCCGGCTGTGTCCATGAACACTATGAACGCAACCGAGACAGCCGTCACAGTCCCTGCCAGGATAAGTGGGAAATTCTTCGCGGCCAGATGCCGCGAGCACATCCACTCAAGGAGGAGACATGGCAACGCTGCCATCAGACAACACCGTCGCCGAGGCGGGTCCCACCCCACCGAAGCGCAAGAAGGACCGTACGCACTGGCTCTACATCATGGTCATCATCGCCGTGTTCGCCGGTGCCGCCATCGGACTCATCGCCCCCGAAGCCGGTAAGGCACTCGAACCGCTGGGCAAGGCCTTCATCGCACTCATCAAGATGATCATCGCCCCGATCATCTTCTGCACCATCGTCCTCGGCGTCGGGTCCGTGGCCCGTGCGGCGACCGTCGGCAAGGTCGGCGGCATCGCTCTGGTCTACTTCCTCATCATGGCCACCTTCGCCCTGATCATCGGGCTGGTCGTCGGCAATCTCATCCACCCCGGCGAGGGCCTGAAACTCGAACCCTACGAGGCGGCCGCCGGCGGAGAATCGGGCGGGACCGTCGACTTCCTCATGAGCCTCATCCCCGGGTCCATCCCGGTCCTGCCGACCCTGGTGCTCGCGCTCCTCGTCGGATTCGCCCTGCAGTCCATGGGCAAGGCCGGCGAGCCCGTCCTCAAGGGAATCGGCCACATCCAGGCCGTCGTCTTCAAGCTCATGATGATGATCATGTGGGCCGCCCCCGTCGGCGCCTTCGGTGCCATCGCCGCAGTCGTCGGCAAGACCGGCTGGGCCGCAATCGGTGCAATGGCCACCCTCATGGGAGCCTTCTACCTCACCTGCGCCCTGTTCATCGTCATCGTCTTGGGCTCCATCCTCAAGATCGTCACGGGCCTCAACATCTTCCTGCTGCTGAAGTACCTGGCGCGTGAGTTCCTGCTCATCTTCTCCACCTCGTCCTCCGAGTCGGCACTGCCGCGTCTGATCGCGAAGATGGAACACGCCGGAGTCTCGAAGCCCGTCGTCGGCATCACAGTGCCCACCGGGTATTCGTTCAACCTCGACGGCACCGCCATCTACCTGACCATGGCTTCGCTCTTCGTCTCCACCGCAATGGGCATGCCGATGAGCCTGGGCGAGCAGATCTCGCTGCTGGTGTTCATGATCATCGCCTCGAAGGGTGCCGCCGGTGTCTCCGGCGCGGGACTGGCAACCCTGGCCGCTGGCCTGCAGTCCCACCGCCCCGAACTCCTCGACGGCATGGGCGTCATCGTCGGCATCGACAAGTTCATGTCCGAGTGCCGTGCCCTGACGAACTTCACCGGCAATGCCGTGGCCACCCTGCTCATCGGCAAGTGGACGAACGAGATCGACATGGACCAGGCACGCGCGGCACTGAATGGCTCCACCCCGTTCGACGAGCAATCCCTCGAACCGGATGCCCACGGTGCGCCGGAGGTCACCGAGGACGAACCGACCGAGAAGGCGAAGGTCTCCGTGAACTGACCTGCCCGCACTCCAGAAGCGCTCCACCGCGGGTGCCGATGTTCCTCACTGCGAGGATATCGGCACCCGTGGTGATCCACAGTGCGAAGGAGCGACATATTCGCCGAGGCGGCCGACGTCTGAATTGAGGCCTACAGATACGTAGGACGACGTGATGATCCGAGGCTATATCTCGTTGCCCGAGTCCATATCTCGGTATGCGTCGGCGCAGACGGAGCAGACATCGAGATGATCTGGATTCATCGTCGGAACGAACCACATCCCGCACAGACCCCTGACAGGTTCACCGTCGATGGTCGCGTCAACAATCGAATGCTTCTTCGCATAGTGTGCGCGCACAGCCAAGCGAAGGCCTGATTCAGCTATTGATTCGGGTAGCTCGCCGAGCTCGACTGCCTCGGCGGATGCATTGATGACGGATTGGGACACAATCACCGACCAGTGGAGATCGTTCCCCTGACCTGGTAGTAATCTCCACTCATCGACAATCGGCTCCACTGCTTCTTGTACCAAGTGGACTGCCTCCTCCACGAGGTTCAACCTGGACAGATCCTGAGACGAGACCCGCAGGTAGAGCTCATTCAGTTCCTCACCCTCAACTGTTTCGCGGGCGAAGTCGAATTCCAAGTGAAGCAATGGCGACTCGACTTTACAGGGAGATGGGGCAGGGACGTGGAATGGGACAGGAATGCCCACTTGGTAAGCACGTTCGAGACAGACCAGAACCGAGAGCTGGATTTGCCGAGCCCAAGCTTCCCTACGTGCGATTTTCGTTTCAACGCGCTGGAGTCGACGGTCGTCCTCATCTGGCAAGAACTGTTCCGCGCCTCCCGCCGCAACTCGGCTCATGAAGGAACGATAGAAATCGCGGTCATCACCAGCCGCGCGCAATCCGCCGGCGCAGAGCCACACTTCGCCCTCTCCGATGAGATCGGAATCGGTAGCCGCGCCTCGCCAGCGAGACACCTTCTGTTTCCACCAATGCGGCGAAGTGAGTCCACTGATACTTTCCCTTCGGACAGTGTGACCGCCGGCTTCGAATGATGCACTGAAACTGCGGACTAATGGATGGTCAGCCATCCCCACCGTCGGCAAAGATTCGATCAGGTCGGCGACTCCGGAATCCTTGCAGTCAGAACGCAAGACATCCCACAGGACACGAAAGTCGCGAAACTGCGACGTATCACCCCAGTCCTCGCTGAGGTCCCGACACAGGCAGCGCAAAGTCACACGACGTATATAGTCCACGCGATCATGTTAGCGCCGGCCACTGACATACAACCGCCGCCCACTGACATGCGAAGGGTCCCTCAATCCATCTCGTCAAGTGACAGTGCTCGACTATCCCGTCGCCGGGCGACGGAACGAGCCGCCGACTTCCGAGCTTCTTCAGTCTTGTCAATAAATGCCGCCAGGTCGGACATCGCGATACGCCGATCGCGTTTTCCTACGACGGTGAACGGAAGCGCGCCCGAGTCCAGGACCTTATACAGATGAGCCCGACTGACGCCGAGCATCTTCGCGGCAGCCGAGGTGGTGACGGCATCGTCAGATGTAGCCATGACAACGTCGTTGCCCGAACGCAAGGTTCTCGCGAGTGTCTCGAGAGCTTCGCGAGCGGCGTCATTCGTCAGGGAACCGGCAAATGCATCGATCTCGGCAAGAGTCTCTTCAGGAGTCGCCGAAGATGGGACGGTATGAGTGGGCATGGTCTCCGCCAGTCTCGAATTGCTGAATGAATAGGAGGGAAAGCCGAACTCACTCGGCCTCCTCTATATGTCACAAGTGTCACACATGGTCGACCCGGGGGTCAATTCTCGATCAGCTCTGTACGTCGCCGACCCCTTCACAGTCTTACGCCCCGACCCGGCACGCCCGTCCGAGCGCCGCGTGGAGGTCGGGCGCATCGAGCATCCCGGCATGCCGGGCGGGCACGGAGATGCTCACAGCGGCCACCGCCTCTCCATCGGCCTCCCGCACGGCCATCCCCAGAGCGGCGACGCCCCGCTCGGTACGCTCCCGATTGAGCGCGAAGCCGACCCGGCGGATGGAATCCAGCCGTCGACGGAATCGGTCGAAGTCCGCCTCGTCGAGAAAGTCGCCCGAGGTGCGGGCCGAGTTCGAACGGTAGAGGCTCTCGAGCACCCCGCCATCGAGCTCGGCAAGCAGCACCTGACCGCCCGAGGTCAGCGCCGCCGGGAGGAGGGGCTGAACCCTGAGTGGTGGACACGCTGAGACTGGCCCATAATGGGCCGGAGAATGCGAGTAGAAACCATGCCGAAGAAGAAGTACTCCGATGAGTTCAAAGCCGACGCCGTCGAGCTGTATGAGACTCATCCTGACATGTCCTATACCCAGGTCGCGGCCGACCTCGGCGTCTCCAGGGGAGCAGTCAAGACGTGGGTGTACCAGTCGCGCAAAGCCGCTGGAGCGGTGCCGACAGGGTCGGCTGATCACCCAGAGGCAACCGAGGACGAGATCGCCCGTCTGCGGGTGGAAAACGCGGACCTGCTCGAGCGACAGAAGCGTCTACGAGCCGAGAACGATCAGTTAGCCGAGGAACGGGCGATTCTGCGCAAGGCCACGAAATATTTCGCGGCAGAGACGAGCTGGTGATCCGCTTCCAGTTCGTTGATGACTACCGTGGCACCCACGAGGTGAAGCGGATGTGTGCAGTGCTGGGCATCCAGCGCTCAAGTTATTACAAATGGCGGGCAACTCAGTCGGCGAGGGTCACCCGCCAGGCTGCCGACGAGGCGCTGGTGGAGAGGATCCGGGACCATCACGAGGAATGGGACCACACGTACGGATACCGGCGAATGACGGTCGAGCTCGCCGAGGACCCGGACGTCGACGGGCCGGTCAACCATAAACGGGTCGCCCGGCTGATGCGGGCGAACAACATCGTCGGCGTGCATCTGCGCAAACCTCACATCACCACGGTCAAGGATCCTGGTGCGCAGGTCTTCGCGGACCTGGTCAAGAGGGACTTCACGGCCGCCGAGGTAGGCACAACCTACGTTGGCGACATCACGTATTTGCCATACGGGACGGAGGGGAAGTTCTTATATTTAGCCACGGTCATCGATGTGTGTTCGAAGCGGATCGTGGGCTGGTCGATCGCTGATCATATGCGTACCAGCCTCGTCGAAGACGCGCTGTACAGTGCAGTAAATGAGGTTAGCCTCGAATAGTGGACACCCAAGGTAGCGGGATTTCAGGTCCTGCTGGAAGGATGTTCAACATGTCAGATCAGAAGCGACAGCGGCGTTCGTACACGCCGGAGTACCGCATCGAGGCCGCGAATCTCGTCATCAGCACGGGTCGGTCGATCGCGGCGGTAGCGAAGGAGCTCGGAGTCGGCGAGCAGACCCTGGGCACTTGGGTCAAGGCCGAGAAGGACAGACTCCGCGGCGAAGGCGAGTCAACCGGGCCTCTGGGAGAGGACGAACGTGGTGAACTGGCACGGTTGAAACGGGAGAATTTCGAGCTTAAACAAGATAACGAGTTTCTGGGAAAAGCGGCCGCCTTCTTCGCGTCGAAGCCTCGAAACAAGAGAAGTTCGAACTGATGGCAACGGAGAAGGCGAATTACTCGGTGCGTCGCATGGCCAGCCTCCTCGCAGTCACGAAGTCCGGGTTCTATGCGTGGATGAAACGACGGTCGGCAGGTCCGTCTAAGCGGGCGAGGGTGCAGCGAGACCTCGACGCACAGGTCCGTCAGGTCCACACCGATTCTGACGATGTCTATGGGGCACCCAGAGTCACAGCGGAACTGGCTCGTGAAGGTCGGTGCGTGGATGAGAAGACGGTCGCTGCGTCGATGCGACGCCAAGGCCTCGAGGGAGTCAGCCCTCGTAAGTTCCAGCCGGTGACGACGTTGCCGGGTGTGGACACTTATCACATTCCTGATCTCGTCAAACGGGTTTGGGACCAGGGCGACTTAGATGCTGTCTGGATCAGCGATATCACGTATCTGCGCACGTGGGAGGGGTTCGTCTACCTCTGCGTGATTCGCGACGGATGCTCGAGGAGAGTGCTCGGGTGGGCCATGGATGACCGACAGGATTCCGACCTGGTTGAGCGGGCGTTGCGGATGGCTCATACCCTACGAGCGATGACTCCGAATGACGTGATTTTTCATGCTGACCGCGGCGCACAATACACGTCAACGCAGCTGTATCACGCGTCCGGTGAGCTGGGGTTGAAGCAGTCGGTGGGGCGCACCGGGGTGTGTTGGGACAACGCGATGTCGGAGTCGTTTTGGTCGTCGTTGAAGTCGGAGTTCTTCGATCGTCGGGTGTGGCAGACGCGGACCGAGGTCAAGCGCGAGGTCGCTCGGTGGATCGAGATTGTCTATAACCGACGACGGTTGCATTCCGCGTTAGGGATGGTGCCGCCGGTGGAGTTCGAAGGCAATCTTCTGGCTGGTCGGCAGGCTGGTCAGGTGGAGAAGGAAGCGTCTACGCAGGCTGCGTGACGTAGCACACGTGTCCACGACTTGCGGGGAACCTCATAAACGACAGAGAAACACTCAACGATACGATTTTCCACTCGGATCATGGTCGTCAATATACGTCCTCGGCGTTCCAGGCGACGTGTCGCCGGTTAGGTGTGGTCCAGTCGATGGGCAGGATCGGGTCGAGTGCTGACAATGCTCTGGCGGAGTCGGTGAACGCGGCTCTGAAGCGGGAGACGCTACAGGGCGCGAAGCGGTGGGACACGGCGGCTCAATGTCGGCGTGAGGTGTTCCGGTGGTTGATTCGCTACAACTCGAGGCGCAGGCATTCGGGTCTGGGTTATCGAGCACCGGTTGACTTCGAGTTTGATTGTGCATCTATGATGGATCTTGCCGCCTGATAGTACACATTGACGTGTCCACTTCCAGGGGTTCACGCCCAAGCATCCGACGAGAATCACTGACCCTGACGACCAAGTTGGTAGTCGCACCGTCGAAATGGCTGCTTTTCAAATCGAAACCGGTTCTGTTCGACGAGTGTCCTTTGTCGGCACGTGTGGAAGTGCCCAGGTCAAACGGCACAGCCCTGACTTTTCAACATTCCTAGTTCGCCAAGAACATTGGCACAGACGAACAGGAAGTGAGAATGCTGACGAATGTATCTGATCACAGTAAGTCTCACTGCCACTCCAATCTAAGCGAAAGCATTCACGTCACGACGTCACGACGCCCGGAAGAAAATGGTGCAGGCCTCGTCTAGCCGGCTGGCAGGCATAGTCGTCACTGGTATCAACGTACCTCCGTAACGGGCCACCGCTAGCACCACCTGGTGATTCGGGTGTCCATAGAGTCCGTCCGCTCCGACGACGCAGGTGGGTGCCTGTGTGAACTTATCGAATATTTCGTCGCGGTAGTTGTGACGTGATCCATGATGCGGCAGCGCGAGGGTCCCCACGTGTACCTTACGTCCGCCGAACACCTTGTTGAATTCGTCCATCTCGGATGTCCCGGCCAACGGTGCATCCCCCGCTCCTAGCCAGCCCGGCAGAATGCCCCACGCGCCCACCTCGGGACGATCCACGTGATAATGCTGGCCTCTGCTACGCCATGTTTGGTACGTGCCGGGGGCTTTGGCTGGACCTGAGTAGAGGCACAACGATGTGTCATTCCGGCTCTTCATGCCGGCAAGGGAATCGTAGGCGCGGCGAAGCTCAGTGTGGCGGGAACTAACAAGATCCTGAACCTTTTTTGGACTGGCCAGCAGGGACGAAAGTTCGGCTAAAGTGATGCCGAGCTCCCCCGCTAGGGCACCACGAAAGACGGGCCGCTGCCGCCGGACCCGCTGCAGGACGTGGTACCGGAACTCCCAGACAGGTTGACCTGAGCCCTGCTTGCTCGGGGGATTAGCACAGATCTGCATTAGCTGCTGGCTGGGTGTACGCCTGAACAGCAGATTCATACCCCCGTCGGCGTCTTCGGGCAACAGTGAATCGTCCAGGGCTTGTTGGTCATCCGGCCCGGGCCCCGGTTCGACTAATTCGACTTGCTCTGCCACCTCGTTCAGTACTGACCGGGGATCAACGACAAGACGCCCGTAGAACTCTAGATCGGCGCCGGAGGGCGCGGCAGCATTGTCAGGGCTGACTGACTTCGCGAAGGCAATCAGCCGTTCGTCGATGTCGAGTAGGGGCGCTACTACGCGCTTCGCGACGATGCCCTTGCTCTTCATCAGCGGTAACCCCGAGACATGATCTCGGTCGAAGTGGGAAATAAACAGCACGTCTAGCTGCTTTCTGTGCCTGCTGACGTACTCGTCCAACTCACGCTCAACGATGGCATTCCCTCGGTGACTTCCGCAGTCGTATACGACATTTAACACAGACGTAACTCCGCCCACGGAGTCGTCGACAGAAAACTCCTGTGAGTGAAAGAAGCCTGCTCCCACCGCCCACTGCGTGTAATTCACCTGAAGTCGCTGCCGGAATTTGTCCGAGATCTTGCGCGGCCGCATTGCACGTCCCCTCACTATTCGAGTCAACCCCGATGTCGGTATTCCCGAATATATCAATATAACTCGGTTCGGAGTTCGTGCTTCCTACTCCATGGCCCCCACACCAATCCAGCAGCCACCCGCCTGGGACCTAGCTGCGACGTTTCGTCCCAATTGAGGCTGAAGACATTATGCAGAGTTTGCCTTGGGTGAATACGGCGCATCGTGCACACGCGGTGCTCCGGATGCTTGCAGTTTCCCTCGTGTGGGCGTTGATTCTCCCCGACACTCTCCCATCACGGGAGCGTCGGCACCCGCGCCATAGCATTGGCACCACCCGAATCGAATCGGTGACATGCTGAGGTCACGAGACCACACATTTCCGAACGAAAGCGGGTGCAGCAGTGGGGGCCACTTCCCCGGGTGCCATGAATCCCACCGCCATCCGTGGCACCCTCGGGCTGGCGCTGGCCATGGGAATGGGCAGGTTCTTCTACACACCCGTCCTCCCCCTCATGGTCGCGGCACTGCACTGGAGCTCGGCTCCAGGTGCCTGGATCGCCACACTCAACTACGTGGGATACTTCATCGGCTCCCTGGTCATTGCCCGCGGCTGGGTTGAACCCACCCGAGGCGTCTACCGGTCCAGTCTGATTGTCTCCACCCTGTGCCTGGCCGCCATCCCTCTGACGTCGAATCTGATCTGGCAGGGATCGGTGCGCACGCTGGCCGGAATCGCCTCGGGCCTCATCTTCGTCTGCATCACCCAGCGCATCCCGTTCGTGGCCCGCAGACCTGCCGATTCCGGCCTCGTCTATGCGGGAATCGGCACCGGCATCCTCATCTCCGGAGCCATCGTTCTCAGCGCTGGCAGCCTCGTTGACTGGCGCGGACTCTGGATGATCTGTGCCCTGTTCAGTGCCGTGTTCACCGTCATCGCATGGACCTGGCCACTGCCGACACGCCGCGACACCACACATGCTTCCCGCCCCGTCGAGGTGGCTGCCCCACACGATCAGTCCGCCGCCGTTGCCCCGCACGTCCGTCGCGCCATGATGGTCCTGACCGCTGGCTATTTCTTCCAAGGTTTCGGCTACATCATCATCGGCACCTACCTGGTCGTGCTGGCCAAACCTGTCTTCGGGGACACGGCCGCCGCGTCGACGTGGGTCGTCGCCGGCATCGCCACAGCTGCCTCACCGCTGATCTGGTCGAACGTGGCCGCCCGCATCGGTACCCGCCGCGGCCTCGTCGTGTGCTACAGCCTGCAGGTCGGCGGTGCCGTTCTCGCGGTCTTCGGCACCAACCCGGTCCTGCTCCTCATCTCCGCGGCACTGTTCGGTGGGACCTTCGTCGGGGCGGTGATGATGACCATCGGCGAGGGCACCCAGATGGGCATCACCGCCGCTGCCGCGAAGCTCACGACTTGGTACAGCCTCGGCCAGATCGCCGGTCCCGCCCTGGTTGCCCTCGCACTGAGTGAGACCATCGTCGGCAGTTTCATCGCCGCCGCGATCGCTCTGCTTCTCGCAATGGCTCTGACCCTGTACGGGTCACTGACCGGCAACGTCGAGAGATAACCGCCGAGGTGGCCCTCCATTTCCGTACCACCCGCACAACATCTGTCGCATCCTCCCAGCTATGATTGAAACTGCAGGCAGAGTACTGATCACACCGAGGGAGACGCACCGCAATGGCGAAGCTGAAGAAGTTGGTCTCGGCCGTAGGTTCCATCAAGGACCTGGGCAGCGCCCGAGCCGAGTTCGACGATTCCGCCCGCATTCTCCCCGACGCAGAGATCTACCCGCCTGAGGACATCCGCCCGGAGGCGACCGACGCACGCACACTCCTGCTGCGCGTCACCACCCCGGACGGGCAGCAGACGCGGGCCAGCCAGGGTGATACCTTCGCCGTCATCCACATTCCTGCGAGCAGTGACTTCGCCGCCGTCCTCACTATCAACCCCTCGACGCAGATCGAATCGGGCCAGACGTTCGCCGCCCTCGCCGATGACGGCGGGTGGCCGGTCATAGTCGCCATCGCCGAGGAGTTCCTCGGCATTCGCATCGACCACGTGGCCGAGCTCGAGGTCTCTGCGCTCGGGAATGTCGTCGATGAACTGGGGTCCCTGCCGGTCTACAGCCGCACCGCCTTCAGCTCGGGCCAGACCGAATTCATCGAGGGCACCAACAACCTCGACAGCTCGACGACCGGCATCTTCACCTCTGCCGATCCTGTCGACGATGCCGGTCAGACCCGGACCCGCAATCAGCGCGCGGTTCTGCGTGCACTCTTCCAGGCTCTCAAGTCGGGCGGATTGGCAAAGGATCCGAACAAGGGCGCAGAGGTGCTGGGTCAATTCGCCTCAGGCATCCACCACGATGCGGACCTGACCACACTGGAGCTGGGCAAGCTGGCCAACAGCCTCCGCCAGCTGCAGAACGATGACATCGCCGTCGTCACCGTCCCCACCAACTCCCGCCGCGACGAGGGCGGCACCGTGACCGTCGACTTCGATCCGGAGGCGATGCCCGCGCTCAAGGACGCTCTGGCCGGCAACGATCTGCCCGAATTCTTCCGTTACCTGGTGTCGCTGGGGTACTGAGGCCCGGTCTATGTCTTGGTCATGATGAATACTGTGACCGAGCTGGCCGCGATGTCGATTTTGAGCTCGTCTGCACCCGTGCTCGTTGAAGCACTCGCCTCGGCGGACTTCTCTCCCCCGCTGTACGGGATATCATCCGGCAGCGGATTGGACGGAATCACCGAGGTGGCGTTCTTCGCTTCGTTCGACGGCCCGTAGATCTGCGAGGCCCTCTCGACGGAGAATCCCTTCGGCATCTGAAAGCTCACAGGGTTTCCGCCCGACTTTGCCGCGTCGTTGGCGTTGATGACCGTGGTCACGAGAGTCTCCCCCTCGTTCTTCCTCACGGTGTACGCGCTCATGTTCCCACCGCCTTTGACAGCGGTCCTCGTGAAGGTTCCACCGGTGCTCGGGACCAGAAGGCGCATCGCGGCCAGGTGGGGCCGGCCCTGGAAGGTATCGGACCGTGTGCCGTGGTCGGCGGGGTCGCAGACCAGCGACATCGGCGCTCCACCCTCACAGGCGCCGAGCATCGAATGCATTGCCATCCGCTCCACCCCCAGCTGTGCGGCATAGAGTGTGTAGTCAGCAGCCCATAGCGCCGAGGCGTTCGTCAGTGAGGTGTCATTCGTTCCCGGGCAGCTGGTGGGTCCAGTTTCTTCGAGCCACAGCGGCAGTCCTGCATCATCGGCGTGGTCCTTGCCGATGCCCAGATTCTTCTGCGCCGACTTCTTTGCGAGCGGGTCGACGAGGTTCTGCGCCTCAGGACCGCGCCCCGGTACCTTCTCGGATTCGCATTCGGGCAGCTGGTACCAGTGCTGAGAGATCGCGGACTTCTTCTTGACGTCGGAATGGGCAAAAGCGTCCATCCAGGCTCCGTCGTAGACTTCAGGGCCGATGATCGGGGCATCGGGGCGTTTGGCATGGATTGCCTTCGCATAGGCTTCGAGCTGCTGGACGTACTTCTCCTTGTTCCAATCGTTCCCGCGCACGGCACCGTTCGGCACATCCTTGACCTTGTACCCGTTCGGTTCATTTCCGATTGCCAGACCAACTAAAGAGTCGCCAAGGATGTCGACAGTGTGAACGGCCATATCGACACCTTGCTTCGGGGCATATGTGCCCAATGGAATTCCCATCGTCACCGTTGATCCAGTGACATCGACGAGCTTCTTCAGTCGTTTCAAGTCTTCAGGCGTGACGACCACCTGATCAGATTTAGAGGGTGATGCGTGATCGGAAGTCCAGAACAAGCGTCTGTCGAGTTCGTTTCCGCCGAATCGCAGCGCAGGAGAACCCAGCGAATTGAGCAGATAGTCAAGATTGGAGGCCTCGGGGTCCAACCGCCTGTCGGCGAGCACTGTGGATTCGAGCGAGAGGCCGATGTTGTCAACGCGGAAGTTCTTGTTCGTCTTCTTGCCTGAGAGTGAGAGAGTCGCCGCTTCACCTCGCGTATCTGACGAGAACTTCTGCTCAAACACGGTCGGCTTCGGACTCGGCTCGGCGGGTGTCGAGGCTTCGTCGGACGACGACCCGAAGGTACAGGCACTGAGCAGCAGGACTATCGACGCCGAGCATGCCACAATCGCTCGCCTGATCACCATTGCCCGATATTTCCCTTCTGGCCAGGCGCGGGCATTTCCACTGTCCGTCTATGGGCAGACTCCCATGGCCGCCAACAAATCACCGCGCAGTACTGTGTGAGCTCATGGGACTGATGCAAGGAAAGGTAACAATTGAGATGTCACCTTTCCTTGCATCACTCCCGTCCAGACTTGCCTGTAAACAAGCCAAATCAGGTGTCACCTAACCCGTTATCAGTCCCCCACTCGCGTCCCGCAGATACAGACCGGTTCTACACTCTCATTTTCGATGAACCGCTAGATCAGGGCCTCAAGCGGGAATTAACTGGTCTCGTACATCTCTAACGCCTCATTTACATAGATGGTCCCGATATTTCCCTCACCATTTGCTGCCCGATCTCGAGATTTTACCCGAAGCGAAGAGTCGTGAGTCAGCTGCTTGGCGAGAATCTGCCACTTCGGATCGGCTTGCAAACCTATCGCAAAACATTTGGCGATAAGTGAGTCGGACCCGAGAATCTCGTCGCGTCCCATCGATCCATAGATCTTGAAGAACATCTTGTTGTAAAGCTGCATGACTACGGTCTCGGCCTTCAGCACTTCATCTGGCTCTAGATTTTCAACAAATTTCGCCGTCTCTGTGTAGTGAGTCGGGGCACAAATCGTATGAGCTATATGGGTGTAAGGGATCGTCTTAGCCAATGGCCAAAGCAGATCATACCCGATGCCCGACCACTTTTGTGACAAGCCCGAATCAAGGGCTACGTCCATGCGTGCTTTCCACTGCGCAATCAACGGATGGCCCGGTTCTGATGCGATCAGGCCAATACTCGGCTGAAATGACTGCCAGCCATAGAACACTGCGCCATGGAGGGGAAGCAGATCAGTGATGAGCGATAGAGGGCGCAAAGCGATCGTGTCAATATCCATCCACAAGCCACCACACTGCTCAAGTACCGCGCCTCTAATGTAGTCGGCCTTGTGTGCCACTTCGGGAATATCGAAAAAATCATCTCTGAGCCCAGAAATATGCTCTCTCACATTCTCAGGAGTGAGGAGCACCACGTCCCAGTCGCCGGCCTGAGCCTCAATAGTCTCCATGCAAAGCTGAATATAGTCAGGCATCGAGGCCGAGTACACATTCTCCCAGTACAACCAGATGGTTTCCATTATACTTCCTTTCGCAAACTGCCGATTCCGAACAAGTTCGCGTATTCGTCCATGAACCGTTCTGCGCTTCGCCCATCGTCAGAAGGGGCAAATCGTCCGACGAAATTGAGATATTTTTCGGAGTTGGTGATTGCGCCTTCAGCCGCCGACTTGATCCAAGGCACCGCCTGTTCTCCATTACTGAATAACGGGCCAGGACTTTCTCGTTCGAAATCGAAGTAAAACCCCCGCGTGTCATCCCGATACCGGCCCAGATCTGGAACGACGAAGGAGATTGGCTTGCCGGTGACCACGAAGTCAAACATGATCGATGAGTAGTCGGTGATCATCAGGTCGGCAGCTGCCATGAGTTCATTGACATCGCTATGTCCAGTAACGTCAATAACCCCCGAAGGCAGCGGTCCCTGGCGAGAATGCGCGGAATTCGCGTGTCCTCGATAGAAGATTATATAGTCGCTACCTAGTGACTTGATGGTGTTGTCCATTCCGAGAAAGTCGATTCGACTGTATCTTCCTGACGAGTCTTTGAGATCATCCCTCCAAGTAGGGGCATACAGAATGACAGTCTGCCTCTCGCCGATGCGGTACATTTCCCTCACGGAACTTCTACTCTTGACCATGCGAGATTTATCTGCCAAAGCGTCGTTACGTGGATATCCAGCATCAAAGACCAGCCCGTCAAAGGCGAAGGCCGATGATAGAGTTTCTGCTGCCCACGAGCTCTGTGCGAGCATGAGATCCCATTCGGTTTCAGCTTCTTTAGTCATCAGCGTTCGATACCGGAGCGATAAACTCGCCCCCGGAACATCGTTGCCAATCTTCTTCAACGGTGTCCCATGCCAAGTTTGTATGTATTTCTGTGCCTTGGCTTTGCGGAAATAGTGGGGGAAGTTATTGTTGTTGACAATCACGGAGCTTGTCGCCAACCTGTACATCCACTCGTCCGTCCCAGCCACCAGAGGCACGGCGCCCTCCGGAACATCTATCGATAGGTCTCTCACTGACCAGAATCGCTTGAGTTCAGGAAAATGCGTAGCTGACACTTTGTCGATCTCCTTCGGAGAGTCAGTCACAGAGTCACCGCTGAAAGACTCGAAGAAGACGGTTCCCGGCTCGACCGCCCGGTCAGGGTCAGAGAAGTGCGCCAGTGATCGAGACCGAACCTGGAATGCTGATTCAGAGTCTTTAGTCTTGCCGGGCCCGGTAAGGGTAATTTCCAGGGCACGACTCTTTCCGACTGCAGTCAATCGAAGATTGTGAGCTCTCGACGTTAGGTCCTTAGGCAACTGCCTTTCAAGTTCTGAAGAAGTGCCGACCCATAGAGTTGCCGGTTTGTTCTGTTTTGTCGGCATCAGGCTCTGAAGGATGAACCTCCCCGGGCGAAGGATTTCTCCACCTCTATCTACTAACCGGAACCGCGCAACGTAGGAGCCCGTGCCCTGGTGCCATCGAAGGTCCGTGCATTTGATCGTGTCATCCGCACTAACCAGAGCGAGAGACGGGACATATGTACGAATCTCGTCTTTAGCGACGAAGTGCCGGCCGGAGAATACAATCTCGTTCGACTCATGGTCACAAACCACTGATTCAACCAGAGTACTCACCGACGAGAGCTTCATACCCAGGTATCCAAAACCACTACTTGTGACGGCAACGAGTCCCTGCGGCTCGAGATTGTCTATTAGCTGTTGAGATACAGCCAAAGGAGCAGCAAATTTACCATCGCAAATGATATCGACGTTCAAGGATTGTGAAAATTGACTCTGATGGGGAACATTTAGATCTTTTGTAGACAATGTCGCGTAAAATCCCGATGCATCGCCGTGCACGAGACCGGAAGTTAATACCTCACTCCCGCTCTTTATACGGACGCAGGCGTTTTCGAGACCGAACCGAGCATGATTCGGAAGTCGATTGTAGGTGCACTGTTCGGCATCTATGCGAATGCTCCCATCAGAGAACCGCAAAGCCAAAACCTTGAATCGAGGAGTCAGCATTTTCAACGTCGTGCCTGTACTCGAGTCACCTACCACCACGAATCGATGCCCTCCGGTTGTCATCTCGGTGGGCGCAGGCCAGCCTCCAATTCCTTCGGCAGAACGTTTAGGATTCTTAACTTCCCAGCTGTGTTCTTTTGCCGAAAGTGAAACGATCAGATCTAGTTCATTACCCTCAGTCTGACCTACACAAGCGAATGACCTATTAATAAGATCGCTGGTGAAGGTTGCTCGGAATTTGGACCTAGAATGCGGGTTATACGGGTCTGCAGTGTACGCACCCGGGCTATCTTCGTCGATGACGACAGAGTCTGCAAATAGGCTAAATTGTTCATTTTGCATTTCCACCGCATATGAGAGGTCGAAGTTTAGGTTCGGAATATACCCGAAGCCTTCAATAGTCAGTGCGCCGTTGTAGTCGCTATCAACAGCAGTAAGCACCACTTGCGGTTTCAAATGTTCAGGTTTAACCAACCGCAGGTCGTTCGGGATGGAGTTGAACAATCGCTCAAGCTGCGGAACATGGGCTCTGATCTCACCTTCTTCGTACACCGCGGTGTAGTAGGTGCGGTAAGTGTCAAACGCAGTAAGCAGTTCCAACATGTCCTCGCGCGTGCCATATGCAGCGAGATAAGCCAACCACCGACGAGGCGGGTCGATGCTCGCGATAGCCTCGCGCGGAGCAACGTCATAAAATTCCCTAACCCCTCTACTGAGTACTTCAAAGAATTCCGGGCCTGTCCGCGGTACTTCGCGGTAGTAGTAGAACAGATCCTCGCCAAGGCATTTCTTGTACCAGTACTCGACATAAGTCGTCGTGTAATTGTGGACAATAGATTCGACGCGCTCCGCGACATGTATTCGTTGCGCAAGATCGTCTATGTTTGACTTCTGTTGAGTGATTGACTGACCATCTTCTCGGTGTCGCCAGTGGTAGACGGTTTCAGGCAGAATGTCGAGAGTAGCATCGTTAACAAATAGCTTTGCAGTGCATTCTTGATCTTCGTATAGTGTTCCCGTAGGAAACTCACCCACGTTGTCATTCCAGGTAGTTCGTTTGAATATCTTATTGCAGGCAAACACGTCCCACATCACAGCGGGCAGTTCCTTTGCGGTAATACCGATTCGACGCTCATCGTGTACAAGGTCGACCCAGAACGGCACCCAGTGACGAGTGGAGTTGAACCGATCGATGGAACCTATGACCACATCAGAACCTGACTCTTCAGCCGATTCCATCATCAGACGAAACGCCTGAGGTGCGACGAGGTCATCAGAATCAATAAAGGTCATATAGGGTGCGCGGGACTTCTTGATCCCAGTGTTTCTTGCAGCGCCCAGCCCCTGATTCTCCTGATGCACAACCCGGATTCGTCCGTCAACGGCAGCAACTCGATCGGCTATCGACCCGGTCTTGTCCTGCGAACCATCGTTGATAATGAGCATTTCCCAGTTCATATATGACTGCGCTGCGATCGATTCGACGCATTCTTCGAGGTACTTAGCCACGTTGTAAGCCGGGACAATTACAGAAAGTTGCGGGTTAGCAGGAAAATCGGTGATCGCAGATGCTAGCTGGACCTTTTCCGCCGATTCCGACTCTGCAAGTGATGTGTTGAAACGTCTTGTCGCTCTCACGAGCTGGTTCTTAGCCAAAGATCCGACCTGACGCACCTTGCGGCGAGCGGTCTTCTGCATTGATGAGGCGGTTGTCACTGTGAGTTTCCTTCTCTGTGGGGCAGCAGCGCTTGTGCATTGCTTTTATTGTCAACGGGTTCCATTTTTGTTTGCGTATCGTGTTTAGCGAGAATCATGTTCCGCAGTTTTTCAACTGAGGAGGCAGCCCTAATCTCTTGAGGTATAGCAGGGCCGTTTAGCGGCGAACTTTCCAGTAATTGGTTTGCAAGTTCTACCAAACTTCGATGGTCTTTGACTGCCCGAGCCACGGTGTTACTCCACCGATCATAGAATCCACGCTCTTCAGCGTAGCTCGACAAGTCAGGAACATGGTGGATCACAGGTTTACCGGTCAACGAGAAGTCGACGGCAATTGATGAATAGTCGGTAATGAGCAAATCTGCAAGGGTCATGAAATCCTCAACGAAGGGCTCCTCGGAGACATCAATGACTTGGTGCCGATTCGCCTCCCGAAATCTTGTCATGTGGTGATAACGCACAAGGACTGTGCTGTCCGTTTGTTCTGAAAGAGCATGTAAATCGATCAAGTCCGGCCATGCTGAATCTCCACCGTAGCGATCGGCCTCGCGCCAAGTAGGAACGTACAGGATCACTCGTTCGTTATCGTCGATTCCAAGTCTGTGACGAAGACTGTTCTGAACGATCGGTCCCTTAGCCAATCGCAAATTTCGAGGATATTCGACTAACTCCGTCTGACCAGGGTAGCCGAGACCGGTCCGGAGATCTTGCTCTGCATCCTTTGACTGTACAAGCAATAGATCCCACTGCCTTACTTCGTTGCGCATTAGCCGTCGATATGTAAGTGGCACTCGCCTCTGAGGGATATCCCACAATAGTTTCTTGATAGGCGTACCGTGCCAGGTTTGCAGATAGAACTGTCCGGAAAGCTTCCGAACGTAATAGGGAAAATTGTTGTTGTTGATCCACACTCGGCTTGTTGCCAAAACGCGATGCCACTCTGTGGTGCCTTCGACGACTGGGATTCCACCGTCTGGTACGTCGACTCGGCGGTCACGGACGGACCAATAAAGTGGAATTGCGGAATCTTCTTCGCGGATGGCGTCGAATAACGCTCTCGGGTTATCGTTCGCCGACTTCCCGTTGTACGACTCGAAGACGATGCCGTCGGTCAAGGGGCCCCAGTCACGGTCACGGAGAGCAAAACTGCCGACCTTGGTCCTCTCCTGGGTCGACCATGGCGGTGATGCTGTGACGGCTACTGCCCCGGAACTACGCCCTTCGAGACGAATTGTGTTCCACTCGGTGAAGCAGTCTACGGGTCGGATCGCCAGTGTGCCTGCGACGCGTGCCCACCCTTCCGCTTGATCGGCCGAGGAACCGAATCGGACATGGTAGCCGCCGGCCATAGCCGCGACCGTACCGCCCTCAGCGCCCTCGGTCGTCAGGTCGTAGACGGCAGTGAAGGTGCCATCAGCATGGAGGGTTGTTTCGTCTGGTGCGATCGTCTGATCCGACGACCTCAGCACTACACTCAGCTTCTCTGGCGGATCGATTCTTCCAGTGACAAGCAGTCGGTCGCGGTCGCTCGCCGCGCCAGTGACGGAGACGCGCTTGTAGCGTTGGTCCAGACGGACTTCGCCTTCGACGTTCGCCGAGCTACGTACGCATGAAGTGTCCGGCAGGAGGTAGTCCACGGCTTCGTGGTAAACCGGGTCTACTTGGTCACGGTCGGTACGAGCGATGATTGACCAGGTTCGTTCTCCACCTTTGTGGAGTTGTTCGGGCAATTCCGAAAGCGAACCGGTGTAAATCGCCGGGCCCTGCGCGCGCATCGGGATTCGCTCTGCACCGCTGCGCAGCTCCAGGCCATCGACGTCGGCACTTCCAGTCAAAGTGGCGGTTACGTTTCTGCCTTGGGTTGAGACACTTTTCGCCAGGATCGGACGGTCTGGGAGGTCCACAGGCCGGATCGAGAGCTCATCATGACTGTCGGCGACGACTGTCACCCGATTGACTCGGGCTATCGGGCTGGGCGCGATCATTCCCACGACAGCCGCCGACTGTGCGGGGACACGCAACTGGACGCCGTCGATGTCGAACTGCCCGATCAGGTCGATTCCTCGCGAAGAGATGTCGGCAAGCGTCTCGACGCTGATCCGTGCGCGGAAGCCTCCGTGGGCATAACTTCGCCATGGATCTCCGACCTCCAGATCGATCTTGTTATCACTCACGCTTTCGACCGGAGTGTCAGCGACCACTGCCCCGTCCATGAATCCCAGAATTCGCACGTCGACGTCGTCCGGGGCGATTCCGGGAATATAGGCACAACCTTGCAGTTCAATGACGTATTGGTCGATCCACCGTGCGTTTCGGATGATCACCTGCGGGTCGAAGTCGACCGCTTTAGCCCGGAGGAGGCGTCGAGGAATACGCGTTTCGAGCCGCCCGACGTATGTCGGTGCGACAAACCATGTGCCGTCGACCTGCTCGAGAGGTACTGCGGTGGTCTCTTCTGCTCGGGTGCCGAGGATCTCCTCGATGTCGTCAAGCCGTCCGGTTGCAACCACTCGCATGAAGAGACGTTCCTGAGCCGGGATCAGGTCCCAGGAGCTCTTCGACATCGTCTTCTTCAGCCGTGATGCCGCGGCGGCTAGTGCCTTTCGGAACTTTTTCGAGGCAGTGTCTAGGAACTGTGCGTGCATGGCCAGATCACGGCCGAGCCAGATCGCATATGCGCGATCGCGCACCGCTTCAGGCTCGTATTCCAGTGTTCCGGACAGTGCTTCGATCACTGTCAATCTGGCACGCAGGTCAGTGAGTCTACCCTTCCGCCGGGATCTGGTCTGTCTGCCATCGGCCAGACGCCAGAGATAGACGTCCTCCGTCAGTACATCGATGCCAGCGGCCGCGATGAACGCCCGGTAAACCGGTTCCTGATCCTCATAATTGGCGTAGCTCACCATCTCTCCGACATGACGATTCCAGAACTCTCGCCGGTAGACCTTGTTCCACAACACCGGTTCTTCCAGCAGTTCCGGCATGTCCTCGAGTCGCACGGCCAAGCGCCGACGAGCATGGACTCGCGTGGCAATCTTTGGACGGGAACGACCTGTCGCCCCATGACGAACATAGGACCCGGTTGCCACGTCCGACCCCGTCCTCGAAAGGGAGTCGAGCATCAGGCGATAGGCGCCGGGAAGCACCTCATCGTCCGCGTCGGCGAACGCGAGGAAGGAACCCCGAGCAGCTTCTACCCCCTGGTTCCGCGCCTCGGCAGGCCCTCGATTCTCAGTGTCGAGGACGATCACCCTTTTGTCGCAGCTCGCTTCAAAGCTCAGGACATCATCGGTTTCGTCGGTCGATCCGTCATTGACGACGATGACCTCGAGGTTCACACCGTCTTGCTGGAGAATGCTGTTAAGGCATCGTTCGATGAAGCTGGCGGCGTTGTAAGCGGGGACGACCACGCTCAGCTCTGGACCGTCGGCATGTTTCGACCGGACCGCCTGGGATGTGCCTTCTACCGTCGATTCTTCCGCGACCTTTTCTCGATATCTGCGGAAGCCGTCGAGGCCGCCGTGGCGAAGATGCCAGAGGGCCTTCCGCCACTTCTGTTCCTTCACGAACGTTCACCCCCTTGTTCCGCGTAAAGTCCGAGGACGCTTTCGACAATCGACTGGTAGTCGGATGCCCGGAAGTGGAAGGGCTGTGGCCCCCACTTGTGCTCACGGTCGATGCGGACCTCACTGCTCCTTCTGCTAACAGCTGCTGCGGAAACAGTTCGCGCCGACTTCCGGTAGCGGACATAGTCAGCGTTGGCCACAGCAGCACGGTCGGCAAATTCTTCAGCCTCAGTCGGCTTGACCGTCCGCAGGCTCGTCCAA
Organism: Brevibacterium picturae; assembly: GCF_900105045.1. Lineage (GTDB taxonomy): Bacteria > Actinomycetota > Actinomycetes > Actinomycetales > Brevibacteriaceae > Brevibacterium > Brevibacterium picturae. The sequence continues at coordinate 1,368,937 of NZ_LT629739.1, forward strand.
GCGTCGCCGATGCCTCGCCCTCTCGACAGACCCCTGGCAGCATCGCGAGATCTCCGCTGCAACCGTCGCCATCGACGGCCGATCCGGGAGAAGCTGTCGTCTCGCGGATGCTGAGCCCCATCCACCGCACCGGCCCATTCGATATCGAGCAGGATAGATCGGTTCCAGAGTTTCGCCGTTTTCAGCCCGTCGATGAGTGCGGCAAAGCCTGTCTGCCAGTTCTCGAAGTGTTCGTCGGTGCCGAACTCGACCAGGCGCGCGCCTTGGCGACGTACGTCACGCACTGCTCCGCAGGATTCGAGCTCAAGTGAATTTGTCATTGTCGTCCCATCGCGGAACTGCCAATACCCTCGGCGTTCATCGACGAGATCGATGAGCACGAGGTCGAGATCTTCAGCTTCCTTCGTGATCCGCTCGATCCCGTTGCCCCTGAGGTCGCTGGTAACCATGCGTTTCTGGAACGCCGAACTCAGGCCGCTGATGTCGACGCCCATCGTCCCGTGCGGTCGTTCCAGACTAGTAACGGAGTGTCGAGCGACGTAGGCAAGTACCGAAGCATCGGGAATGAACTCAGCAGTGTCACGACTGACACAGGAGCCGAATATCGCTATCTTCATCGGCCCGAGTCCTGGCCGAACGCTGGTGCAACGTCCTCTTGACGAAGCCTCTCTCGCTCCTGATACCGTTCATCGGCGATCTTGCGAGCGCGAGACGCGAGCCTACGGCCGGTGAAATCATCGGCGGACGCTACAGACGAGGCTCGATCCTTCGGGTCAGCGGCACGAAGGACCACTCGTTTGTCCCTCGGGCGCAGCCGGAGAGGCGGTGGTTCGTCATGGATGCGCGGGGCACTCACTGCCTGTGAGGCAGGTTTCGGCAGCGACGGGAACTTGGCTTTGGGAGGCTCTGGCGCACCATTTCCTGGCCAAATCTGAGCCTCTGCTACAGCTAGCATCGGTGCAGAAGTCTCTTCCACTTCATCAACCACATCCTTGCGCTTCATATGTCTGGCAACGGCTACAGCCTTCTTCACTGAGCGCGCGGCATGACGTGGAATCGGATCTCTGATGAGTTCGGGTTCGAGGACGTGGATCTCTTCTTTAACAGCGTTGCTGACGACATCATGAAGAAGCTTGTCAGCGATGTCCTCCTTGCCCTTAGCCACATTCCACGCCCACCAGCGGTACTTCTCGGCGACCGCTTCGGCGGGGCCGTTCATGAGGATTTCTCCCTTGTGCATCCACACTGCACGCGTGCACAGCTCCTGAATCACCTTGGCTGCGTGATTGACAAGGAGCATCGTGCCGGCTTCTGCGAGCAGCTCGTCCATGGCGCGTTCGCTGCGTTCGGCGAAGGTCGCATCACCGGTGGAGAGCGCTTCGTCAATGAGCAGGATCTTCGGCCGTGCCGCCAGTGCAATTGCAAATCGCAGTCTCGCACCCATACCGGACGAATACGTGCCCATCGGTCGATGGATGCCAGCGCCAAGCGCAGAGAGTTCGACGACATGGTCGAACGCCTCAGCCGCTTCCTCTGGGGACAGTCCCATGGCCAAACAGCCCAGGCGAACGTTTTCACTGCCGGAGAGCGCGGGTTGCAGAGCTGCGCTCACGCCGAGGAGAAGAGGTTGATAGCGGACAAGGATGCGACCACGATCCGGCTGTTCAACTCCCGCGACGTTGCGCAGGAAGGTCGACTTGCCGGAGCCATTGGCACCGACGATGCCAACCATCTCACCTTCACGGGCGACAAAGTTGACTCCGCGCAGTGCGCGCACGGTTGTCTGGCCCCGGCGCCCGAGCATGGCGTTGCCAACGCGTCGCAGCCCCTTTGAGCTTTGACCGGGATCATTGGTGTTGACGGTGTAGCGGACCTGGACGTTCTCAGCGATGATGTTCGGATGTTCGAGTTCAGAGTCGACCATAGCTCTCCTCCCCTCGCCAGAAGAATAGGAATCCGGCAATGAGCAAGCCGACGGCCCAGACGGTTCCCATTACCCACATCCACAGCGGTGAATCGACGCCATAGAGAAGTGAGTCCCGAGTCAGAGTCAGGTATGCGTGCATCGGGTTGAACTGCATGACAGCCAAAATTGTCGGATGATCGGACAGTCGGTCCTCGATGGAGAAGAAGACTCCGGAACCGTAAAGCCAGAAGCGGCTGACGATGGACATGAAGTTCGTGAGGTCCGGGATCTTGTGGCCAACTCTGGCTAGGAAGCAGGCGAGTCCGACGTTGAAGATCGTCTGCAAGATGATGATCGGAATGATGAGGGCGATTCTCCAGGTGATCACCTCTGCCGGCGGGATGACCGCGATGAGGAGGGCCATGACGACCACGCTGGGGATGAAGTCGAGGAAGTTCCGCACGACGACAGATATCGGCAGAGCAGCGCGAGGGAACTGGAACCCCTTGATCATCGATGCACCCGAACGGATCGCCCCGGTACCGCCCGTCATCGACTTGCCAGTGAACTGGAAAAAGAAGACGCCGATGACTAAGTAGCCGATGAAGTTCTCAATGCCGCGGGACGACTGGAGAATGAATCCGAAGATGAACCAAAATGCGAGCACAGAAAGCAGTGGGTTCAGGAACAGCCACCCATAGCCCAGGACGTTCTTCCTCGTTGAGCCACTCATCTTGGCCCGGGATTCGGCCAGGATGAAGTGCCGCCGGTTCCACAGCGCTCCAAGATAGCTGCGCAGGCTGGTGCGCTTTCCGACAGGGACGAGCCCTTCGCTGGAGACAGAAGGGATTGTGCTCAGACCGAGCGGATTTGCGGGGTCGCTCCGGTTCGTCGTCTCACTCACCTCGAACCAGCTCCTGTGAGCTGGGAATAGACCTGGCCATATCGACGACCGATGTCCTTCCACCTCCGTGTCCCGAGAACATGTTCACGTCCATTCTGTCCGAATCTCTTCCTCGCACCATGATCGCAGGCCAACTGAGAGAGCACGTCTGCCAGCTCCTGAGGGCTCTCCGGGGTGACGCGAAGCCCTGCTGCGTCCGGAACCAATTCCCTCAGCGCCGGCAGGTCGGAGATGATCACCGGACGGGCCAGGCCCATCGCTTCGATCGGTTTGATCGGGGTCACAAGTTCGCACACCGGCTCGTTCTTCCGAGGGACCACGATAGCGTCGAGCGCCAGCTGATACTCAATCGCCTCGGCCTGGGACACCCGCCCCGTAAAGACCGCGTTCTCGCCCAGGATCTCTGCACGTTCCCGCAGTTCCGGCAGGGCGACACCGTCTCCCGCAATGAGCAGCCGCAGATCGATGCCCTTGGCGCGAGCAAGGATGACCGCGTCGACAAGGACGTCGAGCCCTTCATAGCCGACGATCGAGGCAGCGGTTCCCACCCAGATGCCCGCGTCAGGCAGCCCGAGGCCGACCCTGACCTCGGCAGGGGGGCGCAAGACATCCGCGTTGACAACAGCGTCGGAGACCGAGTTTGGGATGAGGGTGATCTTCTCCTCCGGAACTCCGCCCGCTATGAGGTGATCACGCATAGTCTCACCGAGTGTGATGACAGCGTCGGCGGCCGTGGCGACCTCGATCTCCTTGGCCCGCATGAGTTCGAAACGCTGGCTGGCTCGACGGGCCTTCCGCTCTGCAGTAGTGGATCCGCCTGCCGCCCAGGTTTCCTCGAGCACACCACGAACCTCGTAGACCCAGGGCAGGCCAGCAGCGTGCGCTGCTGCTCCGGTGGCCAAACCATTGACGTAGTGCGTGGTGGTGTGGAGGACCTGGGCTCCACGTTCCTCCGCCTGTGCGGCAAGCCAATCTGCCTGGTCGCTCAGCCGAGCGGTGGGAGTGGGCAGCGGGCGCAGAGGCACCTGCCGCAGGTAGTCGATGCCGTCGACGGTTTCAACCGAATCTGAGCTCACCCGTCCGATCGTCACCGGGTAGGAGGGCCGGGTGGCGGCTGCCACTTTGTGCCCGGCCTCCTGCAGAGTGGAAAGGATGGCGTGCGAGCGGTAGGCGTAGCCGGAACGGGTGTGCGGCAGAGAATTCGTCAGCACATGCAGAGCCGCGGGCCGGGTGAACTCCTCCGCCGTGGGAGTTGTTGAGCCTGCTGTCGTGGCAGGGGCATGTCGGGCCGTGGTGGGCCACCAGCCCGGTTGCAGGCAGAGACGCTCATCGACGAGTCGCGTGCGACGAGCACCATCGGGCAGGACATTGATCGCCTCGTCGATCTGGCCCTTGGTCCAGCAGATGCGAGAACTCAGTGCGGCGGCACCGGGAACCGAGTGCGCAATGGTCTCGGCCTCGTCGAGGAGGCCGAGGTTGAGAGCAATCTCCCCCAGAAGCCGCGATGGCGTCCGGCAATTCGACACGAGGCTCTTCGCCTTCGTCTCCTCCCCCAACAGCCATGCAGAGGCAGCCTGGCCGGCGTCCCCGGGCACGAGACCGAGGGCGCGGCCGACGAGACGTGAAGCCGGGCCGGGCAGTCGTCGGGCCAGCTGCATGCCGAAGAACACACGATCATCGTTGACATGGGCGACGGTCGTCGAGGCCACGTTGGTGAGCTGACGGGCAAGGAAGGACAGGTTCATGAGACCGCCCGAGTGAGGATTCGTTCGTAGCCATGTCCCATGGCCGCGGCCGAGGCGTGCCGGAGCACCCATTCTCGAGGCTCCTGTCCCGAAGCGGGAGCAGTGCCGAATTTCTCACCGGCCTCGATGCGCTCCCGCATGGCCGTCATGGCTGCGGCTACCGAGGCGACGTCTCCAGGACGCGCCACTTCACCAGCGGCGGTGCTTCTAACGATCTCGGCGGCCTCGCCCGAGACGACGCCGAGGACCGGGATCCGGCGTGCCATGAGCGAGTAGAGCTTCGAGGGCACGGTGTATTCGTAGGATTCGAGCGGGCTGAGGCTGACGAGTCCGGCATCCGCCCATTCCCAGTGGGCGGCGAGTCCGGCACCGGCGTGCTGAGAGAAGAACTCGACGGGCACGTCATGTTCTGCCGCCACAGCTTGCAGGGCAGATGTGTCGACACCGTCGCCGACGATCCGCAGGCGCACGCCCTCGGTGCTGGCCATGGCCCGGATCGAAGTGCTGAGGTCCTGGGAGCGGCCGACGGTACCCACATACAGCAGGTTGAGTCCGGCCCGTGCCGTGGCAGGTTTCGAGACGGTGACCCCGCTCAGGTTCTCCACCGACGATGAGATCACCGGGATTGCGCCCGTCGCGGTGAGCCCCGAGGCACCGGCGAGCTCTGCCGGAGACACTCCGCTGCGCACCACCTCGGCGGTGACGCCGCGCTCCTCCAGACGACGTTTGAAGCCTTCCGTGGTCACGACCACGACTGCAGCTCGACGCTGAGCACGGGTCAGGAGGCCGGGTAGAAGTTTGTGCTCGACGGCTCCTGTGAGCTTCTTCGGCAGGTATTTTCCAAGGGCACCGGTGACCAGATTCATCTCCGAGATGAGGTCTGGCCAGGCGTCCCGCACCTCGGCGACGTGCGGCACGTGCAGAATCCGGGACAGGGAGTCTCCGGCGAGCAGGAACGGCAGCGCAGGGGTTGTCGAGACGATGACGTCAGGCCTCATTCTGCCTCGCAGCCGGTCGACGACAGCGGACATGGCACCGGTCGCCGACACCGTCTGGTCGAGAATCTGTCGGGCCATCGACGAACCGCTGTGCAGATAGGGAACACGCAGGATCCTTTCGCCGTCAATTCCCGTGTCCCAGGTGCCGCCGAGGCGCACGTCGACTCGGGTCCGCCCCCGCCCGACCCGTGATCCGAAGAATCCGTTCCGATCGGGATATGGGTAGTGCGGATGTGGGGCGACGGTGATGACCTGATGACCGGCGGCGCGGAGGTGATCGACAAGGATCCGCCACCGACGCTGCGGGGCACCGACCTCCGGGTAGTAGTAATGGCTGAGCAGCAAAATCCTCATGCGGGAACCACCTCGGCGGGACTCCGTCTGCGCAGCCACAGCGGAAGGAAGGCATAGAGGGCCAGCAGTCCGGCCCAGAACACGTGCGCTGGATACGTTGCCGCGGTGTTGCCTGCGATCAGGGTCGGGACGGCCAGAATGCAGGCCAGTACACTCAGTGCGGCGTGGAAGACAGACACGCGTCCGTGAGACCAACCGGCCTGCTGGATCCGCTGATAGATGTGGTGTCGATGAGGGAGGAAGATGTTCTCTCCTTTGAAGAGCCGCAGCACAAGGGTGAGGCCGACGTCGAAGAGGACGAAGATCATGGGCGCGATGATGACGACGATCGGCACGCCCAGGACGAAGAGCCAGACAGCGATGGCGAAGACCGCAGCTCCGATGCCGTAGCTTCCGGTATCCCCCAAAAAGGCCTTCGCCCTACCGAGGTTGAACGGCAAGAAGCCCGCTGCTGCGCCAGCGAGGGCCAGAGAGAGGAGCATGACATCGCTCTCGCTGATCCAGGAGCCGACGAAGGCGAACCAGGCACCGGTGATGATCGACCATGTGGTCACGTAGCCGTTGAGTCCGTCGACGAAGTTCACGGCATTGACCAGCGTGACGCCGATGATGGCGAAGGCGATGATGTGCGCGATTCCCTGTGTGGAGAACAGTGCGATGCAGGCACTGAAGACCACCGCGAGGACGACCTGTCCGACCAGGCGGCCGATGGGCTGCAGGGAGTCGAGGTCATCGCTCATGCCGATCGCCGAATAGCACCAGGTCAGCACCAGGAAGCCGATCGGCAGCACGATGCTGCCGAGACCGTAGACGCCATGCTGTGTGAGGTTCCAGATCATGACCAGTGCCGTCGCCGCCGTGATTCCGCAGCCGATGGCGACGCCGCCGCCTCTCACCGTCGACTGGGTGTGGGACGAACGATGCGAGGGCACGTCGACGACGCCTGCACGTCTCAGCAGCGGAAAGGCGATGAGAGCGCTGACCGTCGTGACCACGGCGGCCACGACGAAGATCACCAGCGATAGCAGATTCATCAGTTGGCGGCCCCGGCATCCGGAATTGTCACCGTCGTCGTTGTGATCGCGAAGCCGGAGGCGTTCGTGGCAGACGGCGTGCTGACGATCCGGGTCAGTTCGGTTTCGAGTTCCGTGCGATGAGTGAAGACTCCGGCATCCCGTGAAGCGTCGACGAGTCGCCTCAGCGCATCGAGGTCGATCGGAGTGATCGGGACCTGCGTGATGAGCGGGTGAGTGGGACGAACGTCCTCCTCGCCCGGAGACAGGAGTGCCTCGGTCAGCTTCTCCCCCGGCCGCAGTCCCGTGTAGACGATGTGGGCATCGGGGCGACCGCTGAGCGCGATGACGCGGTTGGCCAGGTCATCGATCTTGATCGGCTCGCCCATGTCGAGGACGAGAGTCTCACCAGGTCGGCCGATGGCCGCCGCCTGCAGGACGAGTTCGCAGGCTTCGTCGCCGGTCATGAAGTAGCGGGTGACCTCTGGGTCGGTGACCGTGACCGGATCCCCGGCCGCCACCTGCGCGACGAAGGTCTCCAGCACGGATCCTCGGGAGCCGAGCACATTGCCAAAGCGCACGGACATGTACTTCCGGCCGGATTCTGCCGCCACCGAGGCGACTGCGCGTTCGATCGAGAACTTCGTCCGCCCGAGCACCGAGGTCGCTCCCGCGGCTTTGTCCGTGGAGATGTGGACGAAGGATTCGACGTCGTTGGCCACCGCTGCGTCGAGCAGGTCGAGGCTGGCGCCGACGTTGGTGCGCACGGCCTGTTCCGGGAAGCGCTCGAGGAACGTCAGGTGTTTCAGCGCTGCCGCGTGGAAGATGATTTCGGGTTGCGCCTCGGCGACGAGAGCATCGATGAAGGCCGGGTCCCGAAGGTCGCCGAGCACAAGGTCTTCGCTGGTCAGCAGGGCCGAGCCTTCGAGTCCGAGCTGGGTGGCGTGCAGACCGGACTCATCGCGGTCGGTCATGATGAGCCTGGCGGGGTCGAACCGGGCAACCTGCTTGCACAGTTGGGAGCCGATCGACCCTCCGGCCCCGGTGACCAAGACGACGCGGTCGGTGATCGCCGAGGCGATGTCCTCGACGTTGGTCGTGATCGGTTTGCGGCCGATGAGGTCTTCGAGACTGACATCTCGGAAGTTGCGGTGGCGCAGGTCGGCCACGTCGAGCGAATCAGGTTCCGGTCGGCTGTAGTCGGAGACTGCGAGCCGGGGCATAATCTTGATCTCGACCGGTCGGGACTCGAGATTCGAAGCGATCTCTTGCAGATCCTCCGGAGGCAGGTCCGTGATGGCGATGAGCACGACGCTGGCGCCGGTGCGATCGACCTGGTTCGCGATGTCGGAGATCGGTCCGAGCACGCGGATGCCGTTGTAGCGCAGATGGCGTTTGTTCGGGTCATCGTCGAGCATCCCGACGGCCGCGTATTCGCTGCGGGAGTCCTGGGCGATCATGTCCAGTGCCAGCGTCCCCTGGCTGCCCGCCCCGACGACGAGCGTCGGTCGCGACGCCCCGGAGGTTGAGAGTGTTCGCTGGCGCAGGTTGCGACGGACCCAATTCTCCAGGCTCTTGACCACGACCATCATGGCTCCGGCCGCGATCGGAACGCTGGTAGGGATCAACAGGCGACTGGCGAAAACGAACTCGGCGACCCACATGAGGCCGACGCCCAGCGCCACGGTCCCCGCGATGGCCGCGAACTGGTCGGTCGAACCTCGACGGTACCGCCCTTGATAGATGGCGAGAGGACCGCAGACAAGGAACACGAGCAGGGCGATGGCCGAGCACACGAACATGCCCGGGACGTTGACTCGGTCCATGTGGAAGTCGTAGCGGACAAGAGTCATCACGACGACGAGGAAGGCGAAGACGACGCCGTCGGTCAATGAGAGGACGGATGCGATGATGCCCTTGGCCAGAGGGGTGCGTGAGGGAATGGGTCCGGAGGTGCTTCCCACAGTTCTCATTTCACTCGACTCACGCGCACTGCTTCGGGGTGAGCCTGTCGCTCAGACCATCGTCTCGGTGGCCGCAGCCAGCGCATTCCAACTCCCCGATTGTACTATTGGAACTGACAGGATTCATTCATGATCAGTGGTGCCAACATTAAGATTCGATTGCGAATTTTGCTTCGGTACAAGCCGGCTTGGCTGAGTGGAGCGCGAGTCTCCGATGAGAGGAATGCAATTTGGCCACAACGCCGCTTCACACCCTGAGAACAGCACTGTGGCACTGGCGAAAGGGCGGGTTGTCCCAGCTGACTGCGTGGAAGCGCCGCCGCTCGATGACGCAGGGCACGGCAGAATCCTCCCCGCGGATCGCCACAGGGACGCTGTCCGAAGAGGTTCTGGCCGAATTGTTTCCTCCCCTGCCGGTCCCCGATCGCACCCCGGTTTTCGCACACACCCGCGTCGGAGTCATCCTCGACGAGTTCTCGGCCCAAAGCTTCGGCTTCGAATGGTCAACCACGAAACTCACACGCGCCGATTGGGCGAACGAGCTCGAAGGTCTCGACTTCGTCTTCGTCGAATCTGCCTGGAACGGCAATTCCGGCGACTGGAAGTTCAAACTCAACGGCCCCTCGGGCCCTGGACAAGACGTCGTCGAGCTGCTGACGGAATGTCGCCGTCGCGGTCTGCCGACCGTGTTCTGGAACAAGGAAGATCCGCCTCACTTCGAGGACTTCCTGCCCTTGGCGAAGCTCGTCGACGTCGTATTCACCAGCGATGTCAGGCTCGTCCCCGACTACGAAGCGCTGTTGGGCCATGACCGGGTGGCCGCTCTTCCCTTCGCAGCCCAGCCCGCCATCCACAACCCGGCCAGACCAGCCCGAAACTTCGCGGCTCGCGACATTGCCTTCGCCGGAATGTACTTCGCTCACAAATACCCCGAACGTCGTGAGCAGATGGATCTGCTCTTGGGTGCCGCCGAGGCCGTGTCGGGCCGCATGGGGCACGGGCTGGAGATCTTCTCCCGTTTCCTCGGCGATGACGAGCGCTACCAGTTCCCCGGATCACTGGCCGACCGTGTTGTCGGCGGACTTCCCTATCGGAACCTGCTCACCGCCTATAAGCATTTCAAGGTGTTCCTCAATGTGAATTCGGTCGTCGACTCTCCCAGCATGTGCGCCCGCCGCATCTTCGAGATCTCTGCCGCCGGAACCCCGGTCGTGACGACTCCCAGTGCGGCGACTCGGGAGTTCTTCCCCACCGAGGAGGTTCCCCAGCCGGAGACCGAGAAAGAAGCGGAATGGACGCTGCGGGCCTACGTCCGCAGCCCCGAGCTACGCGACCGCACCGCGCATCTGGCCCAGCGACGGATCTGGGCCGGACACACCTACAGCCATCGGGCGATGACCGTCATGGATGCCCTCGAACTGCCTTATGAGCCACCCTTCACGCGTTCGGTCTCAGCGGTCGTCTCGACGAATCGGCCGGAGCACCTCGGCGAGGTGCTGACTACCCACGCGGCTCAGGTACACGCGGACAAGGAGCTCGTCCTCGTTGCTCACGGATTCGAGGTGAGCTCGGATCTTCGCTCCCGGGCGAGGGACGCGGGGATCGAGAATCTGCAGATCGTCGAAGTCAGCGCCCAGCAGCCGTTGGGCGTCTGCCTCAACCGGGGAGTGGAGGCTGCGTCGGGCGAGGTCATCGCGAAGATGGATGACGACGACGTATACGGGGCGCACTATCTGTCGGATCAGCTTGCGGCCATGCGCTATTCGAACGCGGATCTCGTCGGCAAACAGGCGCACTACCTCCACATCCGCGGCAGCGACATCGTCATCTGCCGGTTCCCCGAACGTGAGCATCGCTTTACGGACCTCGTCATGGGACCGACGCTGATGACACGAAGATCGACGCTGACGGCACACCCTTTCGCCGAACGCACCCTGGGTGAGGATACGGACCTGCAGAAGCGGCTCCTTGCAGACGGTGCGCGGATCTACTCCGCCGACCGGTTCAACTTCGTTCAGGTCCGCGGCTCGCACGCCCACACCTGGACTGTCGAAGACAACCTGCTGTTGGCCAATGGAGACGTCCATTCGTTCGGGTATGCGCCGGGCCACTACTGCTTCTGATGAGTGTCCCGACCCGCCCCGTCACCACGGGCACATCGAACCAGGTGAACAACTGGCAAAGTCAGATCGAACCTTCGGCGACAGGGCGCGAATCCGGCCGTTTGAGAGTTTGGGCGCTCATAGACTGAACGCGTTCCCCTCGGGTCCGGGCTTTCTGCCTCACCTCTGTGGGGACGAATCACCGAGGACAGGGTCGCCGACAACCGCCGGTGGTCTCACCAATTGTCCAGTCGGCATATGTGCCCAGGAGGCTGTTCGGTGAGCTCTAGAGATCGTTTGGCCTATCGAGGATTGGTCGCCGCGGGAATCGTTCTGCCCGTGCTGGCTTTCATCTGCGCTGCAATCGAGGTCTGGCTGCTCGTCGCGCTCTTCGGCAGCGCCTGGATGATTGCTGCGGTCGGTCTCGTGCATATGCAGACGCGAGCCCTCAACTCGGGTGCACGGGCTCTGCGCGATTCTGTGGCGCGCCGCGGTGGAAACACCGATGCCGGCTCGGACCTGGCAACACACCTCGAAACCATGGCTGCCGATCTCGCGGTCATTCGCGCGCATGCACAAGCAGAACCACCACAGGATGAAGTGCGTGATGACCTTGTCCGACTGGCACACAGTCTGCGCCGTGAGATGCGCCTGCTGCAGTATGCCGTCACCGTTCATGATGAGCCATCAGCCTCACCGGCGACCGCCGAACCGCGAATGTGAGCGTTGAGGTGTCACAGACTCTGTCTGTTCCGGTGAGAAACGGAGAAGGCGAGCCACGGGAGTGCTGGGAAGTGAACTTCGCGTCCTCTGCCCTCGTGCGCGTCGACAGTGCACACGAAGACGAACCGACCGCTTCGTTCATGCGCGGACGCACCGAAGTCGTGCTGCCGACGACCCCGGTGTCACGGCAAGAGCTCTTCGACCTTGTGCGTTCCTCCGACTCTGCCAGGCTCTGCCTGCCACACGGTCTTTCGTTCCCGGACAAGGCCGCTGCGGGCGGCGAACACAGCCTCAGGGCCTGGGCCTATGCGCTGGCGAGTCGAGAAATCGAGACGACAGGCACTGCCGTGATCAAAGAAGCCGGTCGGCATACTCCACCGGCCCTCGACACAGAGCCGGCGGAAGCCCTGACGCGCGGCAGCATCGAATCCCATGCCACGGCCGCTGTGGCTACGGTCGCCGCCATCCATCGTGCAGCAGCCTCGGTCAGTGGCGCAGACGCTGCGACCGTGTACCTCTTCACTGCAGACGCCCTGGAGGAGACCTCGAGACTCTACGGTTGCGGAGGGACGATGCGACGCCAACTCTGCGATTCGCTCACCTTCGCCGGAGCCGGTTACGACTTCCCCTGGAATGAGATCAGATCGGGTGCCGAGTCACTGGCGATCCTGTACAACTTCTCACCGTTCCAAGACACCGGTTCAACTGTCGCATCCAAGCGCTTACGAGTGTTCTCCGAAGCATTCGACGTCATCGCGTGCTCATTCCTCCAGCACAAGAAGCAGGATCCCACGGTCGAGTCGATTTCGCGTCCGTACGTTGTGTCCAAAGAATTCCTGCCGCTGACACCTTCGTGGGCGTCGTGGCCATCATTCCGAGCATTCGCCGAACGGGCCGCGGCTGCGGCCGGCGAGCGCATGCGAACCCGCACGGACTACCGACGGCTGTACACGCGTGCCATGTGGGCCCCGGCGCTGTATGCGGGTGCCAGAGTGAAGTTCATGCAGCCGGATCTGCCGTGGACCGCGGAGTTCTCAGACCCTCTGTCGCTCGACGTCGAGGGCGCCTCTCGAGGAGGAAGTCTGCCGCGAGATGCGTTCACCGCGCCCCTCATCGACGAATGGGAACGCGCCTTCGGTCCCCTCGACGAGCTCGACCTCACGATCTTCCGATTCGCCGAACTTCTGGTGTACGCCTATGCGGACGAGATCATCTTCACCAACGAACACCAGCGCCTCGTCATGCTCGAATCGATTCGCCGCCCACAACTGCGGGAACGAGTCGCCTCGATATCGACCGTCTCGCACCACCCGACGCTCGATTCGGGATTCTACGATCTCGAACATGTCGACTACCCGCTCGATGACGATCACCTTCACCTCGGGTACTTCGGAGAGTTCTACACCGCGCGAGGAATCACCGAGATCACCCATGCCCTGCGTTCTCTACCCGAATCCGTCCGGTCACGTGCTCGTCTGCACGTCTTCACGAACTACATCCCCGAATCCGCCGGAGGTGTGAAGCCGGCAAGCTTCTCCCGCAGCCAGTTCGACCTGCTTGTACAGCGAACACTCGACGGAGTCGGAATCAGCGGGGTTGAGGACCTGGTCGTCTTCAACAGCTCGTTACCCTATCTGAGGTTTCTCGCTGTGACCCAGAAACTCGACTACCTCATTGTCACCGATGCACAATCAGGAACCGGACATTCAGTCAATCCCTATCTGCCGTCGAAGTGGAGCGACTACCTCGGATCCGCGGCGCGGGTGTGGGCTCTCGTCGAACAGGAAAGTGTGCTTTCGACGATGAACCTCGATGTCCGGACTCCGATCGGCGACACCCATGCGGCCCGCGCAGCGATTTGGACCATGGTGGAAGAGAAGTTCGGTCCGGCGACCACGATGCCGCTCCCAAACGGTGCCGTCCTATGAGCACGAGCCCCATGAGAACGACCGTCGAAACCGGTCCTCCGGACAACAGAGGAGCCGCTCTGACCGCCATCGGTCGCGCGGCAACACCTCCCGTGCCAGAGTCTGCGGATGGACCCAGCCTCGGTCGGCTCACTCACTCGACGCCGACCGTGGATCCGGGTTCCGCACTGATCGTCGGAACTCCAGAACTCGCACGTGACGTGCTCACGATTCGACCGGCCGTTGTGGGAATGCCGGGCATTCTCGCCGAGATGGCTTCGCTACCTGAGATCGACCTCCTCATCATCGACGCGGTCGCCTTCAGCCACGGGCCCTGGCTCGGTGCCGACGACCATCAGTCCCGTCACCTCGCCGAGGAGATCTTCGAAGCAGGCAGACTGCTTCGTGCACGTGGAGATCAAACATGGTTCGTTCCGAACGGAACCCGCTTGGGAACGATGGGTGACCGGGTGCTGTCGACGTGCACGGCGAACTTCGCCGAGGTCTCGGAGGCTGACATAGAAGAAGGAGCGAATCAGTCGCCATTGTGGTCGCTCCTGGTGGACCTGGCGACAGGTGAGAACCCGCGCCGAAGTACTGGAGGAAATCGATGAAGGCCGGAACACTGACGGCCCTCCTGGCCTGTGACATCCGATACGACGCCGATCCGTTGGGAAAGGCGTGGATGGATTCCCTCGTCGCAGCACTGATCGCCCGCGGGTGGGTCGTTCATGTGCTCGTCCGGGAAGTCGACGCCGCGATCGACTATGAAAACATCCGGCGAGCTGGCGGGCAGATCCTCTCCCCGGGGGATGTCCCGGCCGACCATCGCGATGAACACGGTCACGCACCGCGCTTCCGAGCGCGCACGATCGTTCGCTCCACCACCGAGCTCACCCCCGACATCGTGGTGGTGCAAGGGCGCACCCTCAGCCGTTTCGTCGCTGGGTCGGGACACATCGACACGCGCTTATGGACGATTCCCCTGGATCACCCTTATACCGGCGGACGGTTCGACCACGCAGACTTCTCTGATCTCGCGACGATCGCCAAAACGTCGAACCGAATACTCGTCGCGGACGAGATCCAACGATCGACATTGGACTCCGAGTTTCCCGCTGCGTCCTCGAAGGTACGAATTCTTCCCCTGTTCGGGCAACTCTCCCATTCAATCGAATCGACAGACCTCAGCGAAGCAGCGGCACTGCACATCCATGAGGGACTGTTTGCCGATCATGACGTCGAAGCATTCGAGCACCTCGGCTCCGCGCTTCGCGAACGTCGTCAGATTCCTCGCATCCACATACACGACGATCCGTCCGCCGCGGGACTATCAACCGCTTCGGACCCCGGCAGCGCACAGTCGTACGGCCGTGCTGGGATTCTCAGAACACTCCCCGGCGTTGTTTCTTCAAATGCCGGGGCCGCCAGCGGATCGCTCGTCCTTCCCAGCGATCCCATTGCCCGACACTACGGACTTCTCCTGGCTCAGGCTCAGGGACGGTCGACGACCGATCTCGATCCGGCCGGCGGGTCTGCTTCGACTAGCTTGGTTTCGAATGGCCCGGATTCGAGCTGGCCGGATTCGAGTGATGAGGTGTCGGCTGATCTGGTGCCCGAGGATTTCCAGCCATCACTTGATCCACTGGATGAAGCCGCGGTCGAACCCATCGCAGCTGTGAACAGCCGACCGCTGAAAATGGTCATCGCCGGAAGCGACTTCAAATTCGCCGGTGACCTCGTCGAGACGTTCCTCTCCGATCCCAGCTTCGATGTCCGATTCGATCTCTTCGACCACCATTCACACCCACAACCGAAGAAGAGTCGGCCCTACGTGGAATGGGCAGAGGTCATACTGGCCGAGTTCGCGGTGTACAACGCGATCTGGTATTCCCAGAAGGTGGCCTCCCACCAAACGCTGATCGTTCATCTGCACGGATTCGAACTGAACTCGGACTGGATCGCGGAGCTCGACATCGACAGAGTCGCTGCCGTCGTCGTGCCCTCAGAGTTCTACCGCCGGCGAGCACATGAGCTGAGAGGCTGGCCGCTCGACAAGCTGGTCGTCATCCCGAACTCAGTGAATCCCTTCGACCTCGTTCGTCCCAAACACGACGACGCACGCTTCCACCTCGGCCTGGTCGGAATGGTTCCGATTCTCAAACGACCCGATCGTGCGCTTGACCTCTTGGAGCGTCTCACGGCAATCGATGACCGCTATATCCTGCACATCCGCGGGCACGCTCCTTGGAACTATTCGTGGGAATGGAAGAAGGCCGCCCACCAAGACGCCTATCGCGACTTCTACACTCGCCTCGGCCGACGGCCCGAACTCCAGCGTGCGATTGCGTTCGAACCATTCGCGCCCGACATGGGCAACTGGCTGCGCAAGATCGGCTGGATCCTCTCCCCCAGCAGTCGAGAAACCTTCCACCTCGCTGCCATCGAAGGGGCGACATCGGGGGCAGTGCCTCTGGCGTGGGAACGAGAGGGCGCTCAGGAGATCATCGGCGAGGAATGGACGTTTGCGTCAACAGACGAGATCCATGAGTACATCCTCGCCCACAATGACACCGCGGATGGGCATTCCGCAGCGGCCGGACGAGCGCAGAAGCACGCCGAACGGTATCGCTCCGACACGGTCGGACACCGCTGGCGATCTGTGGTTCACGAGACCTTCAGCGGAGCCGCAAGAACCACCGCGGCCTCTGTTCCCAGCGGTGTCACGGGGAGTGTCTTCAGCGAGGTCGACGCCCTGGTCACTGCCGGAGAGTTCGACGAAGCCAAAGGTGCTCTGGACAGAAACATTCAGATCACGAAGAACGATGCGTCGAAGCTCAAGGACCTGGAGCTGTTCGTCCGCGGGGTGCTCGCGCTCGATACTCGGCGCACCGAACTGCTGCCCCCCAACAGTCCAACGGGTCAGTGCGCGCGTACATCACAGCAAGGAGGGGGCACCGAGACCTACGTTCTCATCTCTGCGCTGGCCACCGGCTCCAGCGGCTCGTCCCTCGTCACCGATCCCACTGTCGTGCCTGCGTCTCTGGGCATCGTTCCGTTCGGATACACGGGTGAGAGGCTCGCTGACGACGTTCGTGTCGCCGCGTACCGAACTGCAGCCGGCACTGCTCGCTCGGCAGCGGCGCACTCGGGTCCGATCGTCACCGATGTATTGGAAGACCATCGTGATGCCTATGTGGCTGTGCGCCACGGTCTGCGCTTCGACAGATGGGTCGAAGCGGTCGCCTCCGAACTGCGCGACCACCTGGGCCGATTCGAATCGAGCCAGGTACTCATCGAGGGGCCGTGGCATACCGCCCTGCCCGCCGCTATTGCGGCAGTTCGAATGGGACGACGCTTCGTCTGGGCACCGCCGGTCGAGTCGACGAAGAACGCAGTCGAAGCGATCAGCTCGAACCCCTACACGGGCGACATCAGAACGCAGTTCATCGGTCTGCTCATTTCTCGCGCGGCAGCGGTGCTCGTTCCCGAAGCGCAAGGAAGTGTTGAGGAACCGTCAGTTCTGCACCGACAGATCCGCAATCGTGTCGACATGTCAGCCGTTCGCCGGACAGGCATTGCCTCTGCCGACACAGTGCGGTTCGACTCCCGCACTGTGGACCAGATCGAGGAGCTATCCGCGTCGCTGAATGGTTCTCATCCTCTCGGCGCGCTGAACTCTCCGATGCCGTCACCTGCCGGTGGCGACCGAACCCTGCGCCTGGCGGTTTTGGCCGATGAGCGATTCGTTCACCGCCTCAACTCCGCAGACGGAGTGGTCGAGGCGATGTCGTTGAACTCGTCAGCTGACCTTGATCCGTCGTTCGACGCACTGATCGTCGACGACAGCGCACTGGCCGAACCCCATTCGATGCCTGGAACCGGCACTCTCACACAGCGGATCCGCAGCCTGTTCGATCTGGCGCGTTCTTTCGGTGTCCTCGGGATCTTCAACAGCGAGTCCAATGTCGGCGGTGTACGCTCGGCAACCACGGCCGCAGAGAAGGCCGATGCCCTGACAGGAACGCGCGCCCTGTTCGCCCTCGAGCTTTTGGCGCGCAATCCGAATTCGATCACCCGTGTCGGCTCCTCCTCACTCATGACCGGCAACGGTCCTGAACTCCGTGCGGCCCTGGCCGCCGTCGGGGTGGGAACTGTCGGTTCTGATCTCGAGCGCCGCCGGCCAACCGGGCAGAGCACGGATGGTGTTCGGGTCGATCCGGCCCGCTTGCGGATCACCGCCTCTGACGGGGTCTCATTGGTCGTCGCCACCAGGCTCGGTGCTCAACGATTGCCGACCATGTTGGCCACGGTTGCTGCACAGACGATGCATCCGTCCCGCATGGAACTGGTGATCGTTCACAACGGACCCGAGGATGGGACTCGTTCGGTGGTGGAGGCGTTTGCCGAGGCGAATCCGAAGCTGACTGTCCGGTATGCGCACTCCGATATCGAAGGGGCATCACCAGCGCGCAATCTGGGTCTGGAACTGATCACTCGGGACTATGTGACGTTTGTCGACGATGATGACGAGATCGAGCACAACTATGTCCTCAACATGTGGCTGTCGGCCGGCGATGACCTCGTCGTCGCAGCCCCGCTGCGCGACGTCACCGCGGAGGGGATCTCATTGACAGATCTCCCGAACAACCGCCGATTGGCCAATCTCTCCGGCCGACGGATCGGTCTCAACCGAGCCTCCGGCCTGCTGGGCATGAACGCATGCAAGCTCATTCCTTCCCGCGTCGCACGGTCGATCCAGTATCCGACAGGTCTGCGCAGCGGAGAAGACGTCGCCTATATGAGCCAGCTCCTTCTGCACGACCTCGAACTCGTTCCTGCCGATACGGCACCCGACTCCGCGTATGTTCGGCACATGCGACCCGATTCGGTCTCGAGAAGAGAACTCACCCGGGACTTCGCCGTCGACCAGCGCCTCGGCGTCATCACCCAACTGGAGAGGGTCAGAGCTGGCGGACCGACGACGATTACCGGCTGCATCCGCGCACTGCAGATGGACCAGCTCAGCTTCATCGCACGCTATCTCACTGAGAACCCTCACGAAGGTGAGGAAGTCATCGGCCGTGTGCTTCACTCCGGAGTGCCGACCTCGCAGCTCGCCGGACGATACAAGTCGATGCATTCTTTGGCCCTGAAGATCGAGAGTTCCCCCGTATGACTGACAACCTCATCGAGCAGAAGCTGAAGCATCGTGGAGTCGTTCTCACCCTTGCCATGGATTCTCACCGACCTGCCCGAACCACTTCTCCGTCGTCGGGCGACAGGGAGTACCGGGCTGTCTACGGGCGGGGTGTGCTGTGGACCGACTCCGCGGTCATCTCCCTCGACCACGGCCTGCCGGACGGCATGAGAAGCCAAGCAGTCCGTCACCAGTCCGGGCAGTGGTTCCTTCTCTTCCACCGTGCCAGCGACGACAGTTATCGGATCATCACCGATCCCCTCGGCTACCATCGCCTGTACTATTCCTCATTTCGCCGAGGCGATGATCAGATCGTCGTCATCGGAGACAATCAGACCTCCGTTGTCGGCGAACTCCAACGCCTCGGCCGCCCGGTCGACATCGACTGGCCCATCGCGGCCTCACACCTGCTGAGCACACACACGATGATGCAGAGCAGCTTCTCGCACCGCACCATGTACGCCGGGGTCCGATCGCTTCCTGCAGGCGCCGAGCTGGTCGTCGACCACGCCGGTGCGAAGGAGGAGCACAAGCATCTGTTCTCCGCCGCCTCCGATGCAGGCTACGACGACCTGCTGGAGGCAGGAATCGCGCGAGCGCAGGCGCAGATCCGGCTGCTTGCGGACAGCCAGGTGCCCGACAAGCGGCACGCGCTCTCCGGCGGCCGCGACTCACGAATGGCCATGGCGATGACGGTCTCTGCCGGAGTCCACCGCGAATTCACCATGATGACTGCCGATCCGCGAAGAAGTCGGAAACCCAGCTCGCGAAAAGTGCTGGAACATGACCTCACCATTGCATCCGAACTGCGTCGCCACCTCGGAATGCAGTGGTCTCGAGAGAGCGGAATCACCGGTGTCAGGCACGATGCCCACACAAGCTTGGACATCTTTCAAAGCCACGTTGCCGGGGCGCGCTTCGCATGGGCGGGAAGCGGAGCAACCACGTGGCCCGATGCACTGCGGGTCGAAGTCCACGGAGGCTCCGGTGAACTGCTGAGACGGGCTTACCAGAATATGCGGGACCATCCATCGTTCGGCGCACTCGACGACCGTCCCGAGACCGTGGCAGCAGACGCGCGCGCACTCTTTCCCACACTGGTCACACACCATGGATATCTGCCGCAGGACATGGCCGAAGAAGCCGCAGAGGCATTCGCCGACAGCCTGGATCGTGACGCGGATCTGCCCATGTCGGAGCAGCTGAATATGCATTACGCGGCGTTTCGCAACAGAGACCATTTCGGGCAGATCAATCAGCAATTCGCAAGGAATTCGTTAAAGCTCTATCCGCTTGCGCAGCCAGAGTTCCTTCAAGCCTCACGTCTCATCGACCCGGACGATCGGAACCGCGGAAGGGTCGCCTATGACATCATTCGGATGACCTATCCTCAGCTCAACGATTTCGCTTTCGACGACGGTCACTGGCCCGAACCGTTCCCGCTCACCGCACAGGTTCGCCGACACGGCACAGCGCCCTATGTCCCTGCCGATCATCGGGACTTCTTCGAGGGGGAGGACCTTGATACCGCACTCAGAGCGGCCACGCCGCTTCTCTCCGATCCCAAGCACCCCATCGCGCCTTTCGACGGCACCAGTGCCGCGGCGTCATTGGCCGCGAGCTCGGCAAGTGAGCTGTCCGATCTTGCTGACACACCATTGGAGAACCTGCATGCACTCATTCCCACTCTCATCGCACAGGGGAGACTGGTCGCGGGAAACACGGCTGCGAAGTTGGAGTCCATGACGGCAGTCTTCACCGGTCGCCATACCCCCTATGACTCGGTGCTGTTCACTTCCGGTCTGCCCGCGAACGGCTCAGTTCTATCCGCTGTCGGGTCATGGCACTCGGCCCCCGCCCCACCGGTGAGAGTTGCGCGCGATGAGCTTCTGGTATTCCACGTCGACCTCGAGCCCCATACCGACGAGGCAGTCGTCACCATTCGTTGCAATTCTGCCGCTGCGAACTCGGTCGAATGGGCGGTCTACCTGTATCAGGAACAGACCAAAATTGGCCAGAAATGGTACGACGATCGTCGCTCTGCGCGATTCTCTTTAGCAGACGTGCCTGCCGGGACTCGAATCAGAGCACTCGTCTTCACCCGGGAGAAGGGACCGAGCAGTCGAGTGCATCGGAAGTTCAGCGCCTGGCGCACAATCTGACCAGAAAACGATCGAGGTTCAGTAGTGGAGACTCGACGGGGCGAACTCGCCGATGCGCTCTCCAACCCCCAGCAGCTCTTCGATGGCGGCAACGGACCGGTCGGCCGCCCGACCATCACCGTAGGGGTTGACCGCTTTGGCCATGGAATCGTAGGCCAGCACATCATCGAAGAGTCCGGCCACCTCGGCGACGATGAGATCCCTGTCGGTGCCGACGAGCTTCACGGAACCGGCGTCGACGGCTTCGGGACGTTCGGTGTTCTCACGCATGACGAGCACGGGCTTGCCGAGGCTGGGAGCCTCCTCCTGGATGCCGCCGGAGTCGGTGAGGATCACATCGGAGGCGGCCATCACCGTGGTGAACTCACCGTAGGACAGTGGTTCGGTGACGAGGACGTTGTCGAACTTCTCGACTCGAGGAAGCACGGCTTCGCGCACAAGTGGGTTGCGGTGGGCGGGCAGGAGGATGAGGAGCTCGGGCCGGTCTTCGGCGAGTTCGGCCAGGGCATCTCCGATGTTCTCCATCGCCGAACCGAGGTTCTCACGACGGTGAGTGGTCACCAGCAACTTCGGCCGATCAGCGGCAACGTAGTCCCCGACGATGGGGTCGGTCGGTGCCACATTCATGTCCACGGCGAGGTGGAGGGCGTCGATAACGGTGTTGCCAGTGACGACGACATCGTCCGGGCTGATGCCCTCGGCGAGGAGGTTGTCCCGCGAGCCTGGGGTCGGTGCGAGGTGCAGTGCTGAGAGCTGGCTTGTCAGCTTGCGATTCGCCTCTTCCGGGAAGGGGCTCTGGAGATTGCCCGAGCGCAGTCCGGCCTCGAGGTGGATGACCGGAATGCCGCGGTTGAACGCCGCGATCGAGGCTCCCATCACGGTTGTCGTGTCGCCTTGGACGAGGACCGCATCCGGGGCCTCCTCTGCCAGGACGGTGTCGAGCTCACCGATGACGCGGGAGGCGATTCCGTTCAGCGTCTGGCCCTTGGCCATGATGTTGAGGTCCGTGTCGGGAACGATGCCGAAGAGATCATTGACCTGATCGAGCATCTCCCTGTGCTGGGCGGTGACAAGCGTGCGGGAGAGCAAGGCATTGCTGGCCTCAATGGCACGAATGAGAGGTGCCACCTTGATGGCCTCCGGCCTGGTGCCGAAGACGGTGAGGACTGTGGGGATCAAAAGCACTCCTGGTCAAAAAGGACTGGGCGACGCGGACACGCGGACGCGCCCCCATTATCCCATCACGTTTGGAACACAATCTCGCACCGCCAATCGACGCTTAACCGCTCATTCACCCACTATTGTCCCGATCGCCACACACACTGTCTTTCCATCGACCATTCTGATGTAGTTGCCTATTCTGCAATTCGGGTAACATCGGAATCTGTTCAGCAACCGTTTGGAGCACCATCCATGAACGCCATCGCCCTCAACAACCGCCCTTCGGTCGCCGTGATCGGACTCGGTTACATCGGCCTGCCGACTGCCGCGGTACTCGCCAGCTCTGGCGCGGATGTTGTGGGGGTGGACATCGACCAGGATGCCGTCGACGTCATCAACGCCGGGCAGGTGCCATTTGTCGAACCCGATATGGCCACCACTGTCGCTGGTGTCGTATCCCAGGGATTCCTCAAGGCGACGACCGAGACTCCACACGCCGACAACTACATCGTGGCGGTCCCCACACCCTTCGCCGAGGGGCACAAGCCGGACCTGTCCTACATCGAGACAGCAGGCAAGCAGATCGCACCGCTGCTCGAGGGCAACGAGCTCATCATCCTCGAGTCGACGTCTCCCCCGGGTGCGACCGAGTATCTCGCCGATACGATTCTCACGGCTCGCCCCGATCTGACACTCAAGCCGGGAAGTTCACAGTCGATCTACTTCGCGCACTGCCCCGAACGTGTGCTGCCGGGGCGCATCATGATCGAGCTGCGCACCAACGACCGCATCATCGGCACCCTCAACGGTGAGGCCGGCGAACGAGCGCGCGAACTCTACGAACTCTTCTGTGAGGGCGAGTTCCTCATGACCGATGCCCGGACGGCAGAGATGGCGAAGCTGACGGAGAACGCCTACCGCGACGTCAACATTGCCTTCGCCAACGAACTGTCGATGATTTCGGACGGTCTCGACATCAACGTGTGGGAACTCATCCAACTGGCGAACCACCACCCCCGCGTGAACATCCTGCAGCCGGGCCCAGGAGTCGGCGGGCACTGCATCGCCGTCGACCCGTGGTTCATCGTGGCCACTGCGCCCGAACGCTCGTCATTGATCAGGACCGCGCGCGAAGTCAACGATGCCAAGCCCGGCTTCGTCCTCGACAAGCTCCTCCCCCAGGCCAAGCGCATCAACGATGTGCAGATCGCTGCACTCGGGCTGGCATTCAAACCCAACATCGACGACCTGCGCGAAAGCCCCGCCCGCCAGATCGTGGGCGATCTCGCCGATCAGCTTCCGCAGGCGAACATCATGACCGTCGAACCCAACATCGACGAACTGCCGGCCGAACTGGACACTCGCGAGAACGTGACACTCACGGAGATGAACGAGGCAGTTCGCGCAGCCGACATCGTGCTCCTCCTCGTCGACCACAACGAGTTCATCCGCCTGGACCGGACACTGTTGGCGCAGAAGATCGTCCACGACACCCGTGGCGTGTGGAGCTGAGGAGAAGACTTGACCGCTGAACCGATTTGGCGCCCGAACCCCGACCAGACGCCCCGCCCGCAGATACACGCATTCACCGAACTCGCGAACCAGCGCACGGGTCAAGACATGGTCAGCTACGACGACCTGTGGCGTTGGTCGGTGAGCGATCTGGACGGCTTCTGGGGTGCTGTCTGGGACTTCTTCGACGTCATCGCCGATGAGCCCTACACAAAGGTGCTGGCGAACAGGTCGATGCCGGGTGCCGAATGGTTCCCAGGCACACGCGTCAACTACGCCGAACACGCGCTGCGCGCCGCGCTCGACGAACGACTCGTCGACCAACCGGCGATCATCACCGTCACCGAGGGCGGGAACCGATTCGAGGTCACGTGGCGTGAGCTGCGACGCCAGGTCGGTTCGGTGGCGGCATGGCTGCGTGAGCGTGGCGTGAAGCAGGGAGACCGGGTCGTCGGGTATCTGCCGAACACCCACCACACGCTCATCGCCTTCCTCGCCTCCGCTTCGATCGGCGCCATCTGGTCCGCCTGCGCCCAGGACTACGCGGCCGAAGGAGCCGCGGCGAAGCTCGGGCAGCTCGAGCCGAGCATGCTCTTCGCCGCCGACGGCTACTC
Source organism: Brevibacterium picturae (assembly GCF_900105045.1). Classification (GTDB taxonomy): domain Bacteria; phylum Actinomycetota; class Actinomycetes; order Actinomycetales; family Brevibacteriaceae; genus Brevibacterium; species Brevibacterium picturae. The sequence continues at coordinate 1,393,202 of NZ_LT629739.1, forward strand.
CTGGAACGGGCAGGCTTTCGACCGCCGCGACCAGGTTGCGGACTTGGCGACACGGATTCCGTCGCTGCGGGCCGTCGTCGGCGTCGACAACCTCGGCGTCGGGCCGTTGGACGAACACGACCGGATCGCCGATCTCGTCTCCTGGGACGACATCGCCTGCGGCGATACACCGCCGGAGTTCGTGCGGGTCGACTTCGACACCCCGCTGTGGGTGCTCTATTCCTCGGGCACCACGGGAATTCCCAAGGGCATCGTGCACAGCCACGGAGGCGTCGTCGTCGACCATCTGCGGCTGCTCGGACTGCATCTCGACCTGCGGCCCGGTGACCGGTTCTTCTGGTACACGAATACGAACTGGATGATGTGGAACCTTGTCGCCTCGGCGCTGGTGGCGGGTGCGACCACCGTCTGCTTCGACGGCAGCCCCCTCTACCCCGGCCCACGCAGACTGTGGGAGATCGCCGCAGAGACCGAGGCGAACGTCCTCGGCGTGAGTCCGGGGATCTTCCTCGCTGGAATGAAGGCAGGACTGAAACCCGGCGAGGAACTGGATCTGTCTCCTCTGCGCACGATGGGCGCCACCGGGGCACCGGTGCCCGCCCACTGCTTCCCCTGGGTCCGCGACGCCGTCGGCGAGGGCGTGCAGCTGGCCTCGACGAGCGGAGGCACGGATGTGGTGAGCGGGTTCGCCGGCTCCGCACCGAATCTCGAGGTGTGGCCGGGCGAGCTGTCGGCGCCGGTCCTCGGCGTGGCCCTGCAGTCCTGGGACGATGACGGCCAGCCTCTCATCGACGAGGTCGGGGAGATGGTCATCACCGAACCGATGCCGTCGATGCCGGTGAAGTTCTGGAACGACCCCGACGGGCAGCGCTACCGGGACACGTACTTCTCGATGTTTCCCGGAGTATGGCGCCACGGTGATTGGATCACGATCACCGACCGTGGCAGCGTCATCATCTCGGGACGATCGGATGCCACACTCAACCGGCACGGTGTGCGATTGGGCAGTGCGGACATCTACGACGTCGTCGACGGCATCCCCGAGGTGGCCGAGTCATTGGTCATCGGTGCCGAGCAACCGGATGGCGGGTATTGGATGCCGCTGTTCGTCGTCCTGGCCGACGGAGTTTCCCTCGATGACGGGCTGCGTGAGCGGATCGCTGGGGATTTGCGCACCAAGGCCTCCCCGCGGCATGTTCCCGATGACATCATCGAGGTGCCGGCAGTGCCGCACACCCGGACGGGCAAGAAGCTCGAAGTCCCCGTCAAACGGCTCATCCAGGGCCATGCGCTGGAGAAGGTGGCGAACCCCGACGCTGTTGACGTGTTCGAGTCACTGACCTATTTCAACCGGTTCGCCGAGCAGAGGGGCTCTGCCGGCTGAATCACCGACGGCCATGGCGCCGCAGGCGAGGTCGAGGTGGCCGACCTCGCCTGCGGTGTCACTCCTCCCCGTCGATCTTCTCGGCGCTGACCTGTTTGGTGTTCTCGACGTTGGTGATGACTTCCTCCGACTTCAGCCGTGTCTTGATGCCGACGGCGAAGACGATGGCGGTGAAGATAGCGCAGACCAGCTCGCCCCAGCCGAAGGTGAGCACGCCCAGGGCGCCCTCACCGTAGTCGCCGAGGTAGCTGAGCACGGCGAGACCGCCGACCCACAGCAGCATCCACCAGCCGGACTTGAATTGCAGCGGCGGGATCTTGCTGCGGTCGCTGAAGACATAGTGCAGACCCAGCACGACGTAGCCGAGCGCCATCGCCAGGAACAGCTTCCAGTTCGTGTCCCACCCGGTCCAGAAGACGATGAGGTTGGCGGCGAGGAACCCGAGGAACGGCAGAGTGTCGCCTCCAGGCAGGCGGAAGGGACGTTCCTGATCCGGCAACTGACGGCGCAGGGCGGCCACCGTGACCGGTCCGGACCCGAAGGAGATGACGGTGCCGGAGGTGATGAAGCCGACCATCTTCGCCCACGATGGGAACGGGAAGAAGAGGAAGCAGGCGACGATGAACGTCACGAGCAGACCGATCCACGGAATGCCCCGCTTGTTCAGCTTCGTCAGCCCCGAGGGTGCATTGCCCACACGTGCCTGCGAATAGGACAGGCGAGGGCTGAGTGCGGTGAAGATCAGGCCGGTGTCGGCCGGGGAGACGACGGCATCGATGTAGAGGATGACGGCCAACCACATGGCGCCGAGCATGATCGCGATCTCCGCCCACGGGCCGGCCGAGTTCGAGAACGACAGCCCGCCCCAGCCGTCCTTGAGCAGCTCGGTGGGGATCGCACCGATGAAGGCGACCTGCAGGAGGATGTAGATGATGGCGGTGATCACGATCGAACCGACGACCGCGAAGGGCACGTTCTTCTGCGGATTCTTCGTCTCACCGGCGAATTCCACGCCCTGACGGAAGCCGAGATAGGAGAAGACGATGCCCGCTGCGGGCAGGGAGGCGAAGATCGGGGCGAGTCCGTTGGGGGCGAAACCGCCGAATTCGGCCATATGGAAGTGTCCGGGGTTGAACGCCAGGATCACGAGAACCACGAAGATGAGCACGATGACGGCGAGCTTCCACCACACGAGCACATTGTTGAATTGGGCGAAGAACTTCACGCCGAACATGTTGATGACGCAGAACACCGCGACCATTGCGATGCTCACGAAGATGCCCGGGACAGTGAGTACGAGCACTCCATCCTTGGTCTCCATCAGCCATGGCATGTAGCTCGAGGCGTATTGGATGGCTGCCAGCACCTCGATGCCGACGGTGCCCGCCGCCGACAGCCACGTGATCCACCCGCTCGTGTAGCTGGCGAACGAGCCGAAGGCGTAGTGCGGGTAGCGCACGACACCGCCGGCGACGGGGAACATGACACCGAGTTCGGAGTAGTTCAGAGCCACGAAGATGATGAGGATGGCTCCGATGGCCCAGGACAGGACGGCGGCGGGGCCGGCCATGCTCGCGGCGTCGAAGGCGCCGAAGAGCCAACCGGATCCGATGATCGAGCCGACTCCGGTGAAGAGCAGACCGGTCTTGCCGATATCGCGTTTGAGGCCTTTGTCATGGACGACTGTCACGCTCGTATGCGGGCCCGATGACAGGGGATTTTGTGAGGGCACCTTTGCCTCCCAACAGAGTGACGGCAAATCTTCTGTGAAGAGTTTTCTCCTGTGATTTCGCCTTGTCAATCACATTTGGACACCAACGTCCGAGGCCATCGCACCACCAGCCCATATGACCGCTTTCTCACCTGCGGGATCGAATAGTGGACACATTCGGGTCACTATATGAGGTCAGCGTGTTGGGCCGGCGGGCCGGGCCAGAGTGGAGCCACGGTCGTCGACCCGACCCTTAGTCCTGGTCGTTTTCCTTCTCCGCCTTATTGAAGTTCTGGTATTCCTTGATGATGTCAGCGGCTGGACCGTCAGCGCGGAGGACGCCCTGCTCGATCCACAACGCACGGTTGCATGTGTCCTTGATCGTGCGCATCGAGTGAGAGACGAGGAAGACCGTGCCAGCGTTCTCGCGAATCGAACGAATCCGCCCCTCGGACCGGTCACGGAATTTCTTGTCACCGACGTTGAGCGCCTCATCGACGATGAGGATCTCGTGCTGGACCGAGGTCGCGATGGCGAACTTCAGCCTCTGGGACATGCCCGATGAATACGTGCGCATCGGCAGGTCGATGAAATCGCGCAGCCCGGTGAACTCGACGATGTCGTCGAACTTCTCCTCCACCTCGGCGCGGGTCAGCCCCAGCGCCAGGGAACCGAGCACGATGTTGCGGGCACCGGAGAGATCGGGGATGAGTGCGGCACCGACACCGAGGAGGTTCGGCCTCGAACTCGCATAGATCGCACCCTCGGACGTTGGGGTCAGGCCGGTGATCGAGCGCATGAGCGTGGACTTGCCCGAGCCGTTGGAACCGATGACGCCGATCGACTCGTTCTTGTGGGCGACGAAGCTGACGCCCTTGAGAGCATGAACTTCCTGGAGCCCGCGCCGTTTCGTCATCACGTCTTTGCTGCCGAGCTTGAGCTTCTTGCCCGTCGCCAGGGTCTTGTAGCGGACGTGGACGTTGTCACAGACCACGACCGGCGGGTGGTCCTTCGTCACGTCGGGACGACTGCCGGTATCGACCAGATTCTCTTCACTCATCGCGACCGAACCTCTCCTCGGCTTGCCAGAAGAACACGAAGCCGATGATGAAGATGCCGAAGGCCCAGATGGCGAGGTGCCAGAAGTAGTCGTAGGGAACTACGCCATCCTTCATGAGAATGCCGCGGGCGATCGACAGGACGTTATTCAGCGGTTGCCAATCGGCGAACGGCTGCAGGGCAGGGTTAATCTTCTCGACCATGGTCTTGAGCTCGAAGAAGACACCGGAGGTGTAGAAGATCATGCGCGAAATGAACGGTGTGACCTGGGAGAGGTCACGGAAGTGGACAGTGGCACGCGCGAAGATGAAGGCCACGCCCTGGTTGAAGATCCAGAACAGGATGACCAGTGGGATGAAGAGGAACCAATCCCAGTCGGGTCGGGCACCGAACAGCATGACCAAGAGCGCCATGAAGATGAAGGTGGGGATGAAGTTGAGGAGATTCTGAAACACCGTGGCGATGGGCAGAACGATGCGCGGGAACGGAAGGGACTGGACAAGGGACGCGTTCGAGATGATCGATTTCGCGCCGCCGTTCATCGAGGTGTTGAAGAACTCGAGCACGAAGACGCCGATGACGACGAATGGAGCGAAGTTGTCCGGGCGAGCGGTCGCACCCTGCATGATGACGCCGAAGACCGTGCCGTAGATGAGTGCGGAGAATGCAGGGCGCAGCAGCACCCAGAGCATTCCGAGGCGGTTGCGTTCGTTCTCACTCTGCATCTTGTACTTGGCAAGGGTGAAGGTGAAGTCGCTGCGAGTGATCAGCTGCTTGACGTACTGGGGCAGTGACGGCCGCCCGCCTACTCTGGCGAGCCCGTGCTCGTCAGCTAGCTTAGCCATATCCATGTACAGAAGTTCTCTCGTTGGCGACTGGGATCGAACACAGGAAGTCTACGTGATGAGATCAGCCGATTCTCACAGTCGACTGTGAGCCTTGAAATCGAATTCAGGGTCGTCGATCTGGGCCCGGCTCGGTTTGTTATTACCGGCAAGTACGCGACGGGCGGCGGCCTGCATCGGCGGCCAGTTGAGAGTCTCGACGCCGATGAGTGCTGCGTCGGGGCTCGGTCCGTCGAAGTGGAAGACCTGGAATTTCCTGCCGCTCGGGTCGTGTCTGATGATCGTGTCAGTGGCATCGGGGCTGGTCAGGCCTGCAGTGAAGACCTTCTCGGGGCCTTGGAAGCTCCAATGCCAGGGGACGTCTCTCCAGGGTTCTTCGGCTTCCTCGGTCGTGCCTGTCAGTTGTTCGGCGAGGTATTTTCCGTGGCTTTCGGCCACGGGTTCGCAGGCCCACGGGTGGTCGAGGGCATAGGGTCCGGCGGTGAGGAGAGCGCAGTCACCGGCCGCCCAGATTCCGGCGTGGGATGTTGCCAATTTCTCATTCACCTCCCACGCCTCGGCGGGTCGGTCACCGTCAATGGGAATGAGTGCCGGGCGGGCACCAACGCTGGTGACGAACAGGTTGTGGGTGTTCGCCTGAATTTCATCCGGGCTGCTGGTGTGGGCCACGAACTTCACGCCCGCGTCCTTGTGCCTCTCGAACAGCGCCTGTCGCACAGGGGCCGAGAGCTGCTTGCGCAGCGGCTCATCGCCGCGCAGGTAAACGGTGGCCTCATGTCCGGCAGCGACGGCCGAGGTCGCGACCTCCATCCCTAAGTACCCCGAGCCGAGGACACCGACGTTGAGTGGTCCGTCTGATTCGGCGACGAACTCGCGGATCCATTCGGCCTCGGCGAGGTTGTACACGGGCAGGGCATCCGGGTAGTCGGGGATCTCTGGCCGATTCGCCTCCATCCCGGTGGCGAGGATGCAGTGGGTGAAGTCCAGTCTCTCCCCCGTCACCAGGTGGACGGTGCCTGCTATTGAGTCGGCGCTGGTGGGACCGGCCTGCTGGGACTGAGCGGCCGCCTCGGCGAGGGTGATCTCTGTGGCTCTGTCACGAACGAAGGTGATGAGCTCACCTGATTTCAGGTGGAAGGGCAGATGGTACCGGGAGTCGTCGAAGAGATGCTTCGACAGCGGCGGGCGTTCACTGGTCTCCCCCGCAGCGGGGTCGACGAGTGTGACCGCCTGACCGCGTTCGCTGAACTCGCGGGCGGCGGTGGTTCCGGCCAGCCCTGCTCCGATGATGACGATCCTCTTTGCCATGTCTCCATGCTATGCCCGGGCGCCGAAGTCAGTCTCAGCCGACCTCGGCCGGCCCGGGACGAGCAGTTCGTCGTCTACTTGTCTTCTGCCGATTTGTCGTCTGCCGATTTGTCGGCGTCTCGGGCGGAATCCTCGGTCTCGGCCTCGTCGATCGCGGACTCGTCGACGGCGGTGTGCGAGCCATCGGGATTGCGGTAGAGGTTCACGCCCTCCTGATCGGCGGCGTCCTTCGCCCGGTTCTCGACGTCTTCCTCGGTGTAGCCGACCTTCGCATGCGATTCCACCTGAGACGTGCCGCCCAGGGGCTCGGTCTTCTCGTCGAGCTTCGCCGCGACATCGCGCATCTTCTTCTCGCCGCCCGACTCATTGCTCGTGTCTCTGCTCATCATCGATCCTTTCGCTGACGATCCATTGCACCGTAGTCGCGTGGTGACTGTTCCTTCATTCTCACATGTGTCTCCGGCGAGCAACAGCCCCGTGGTGGTGAGAGGGCCAGTGGGGTCTGGCGTGGGCTGGTTTGGGGGTGCGGGCGTGCTGAGTGTGGGCGGGATGCACGGCGTGGACGGGGTGCGCGGTGTGGGCGGGCGTGCTTAGACTTGGGGACATGGATGAAGAATCAGTATCCGTGAACGAGATCCCCGAGGGTGCCGCCATCATCGACGTCCGCGAGGACGACGAATGGGAGGCCGGGCACATCGATGGTGCGGTGCACGTGCCATTGGGCGAACTGCCGACCCGCCTCGACGATCTCCCCCTCGATGACGACATGTACGTCATCTGCCGCACCGGTGGCCGCTCCAACCGCGCCGTGGCGTGGCTGAACACCAATGGCTTCGACGCCTACAACGTCTCCGGGGGCATGGGGTCATGGAACCTCGACCACGGCAAGCCGATCGTGTCCGAGACCGGCGAGGAGCCCTGGGTGAAGTAGCGGTCTGCTTTTCGCAGTTGAGTCTCGTGAACTAATACATCGACGAATCGGGATGCGTTGATACTCAACTGCTGAACAATGCGGACGCTGCCGTTGCCGCTCGATCCATCGCGCAGCCCGAAAACATCGTCGCCGGCGACGACATATTCGAGCGAACTGTTGATCGAGCCGCGGAGACGGACAAAGCGCAACGACAATCGGGACGACACGCCGGGACTGTACACACATTCTTGCCGTAACTGGAATCGTCGCCGTTGTTGTTCCGTATCCGAACCCACATATTTCGAGTATGTCTTTGACCACTGACATATGAACGCACAGACTATGAACGCACAGACAAGGGGTCCCGCCGATAGCGGGACCCCTTTAAATCTTCTGTCCGAGAGGCGAGGACATGCGTCAAAACGCAGACCATCGAGTCTCTCGGCTCGTGGTTCCACCACACTAGTCCTTATGCAGGGTGCAAGACGAGCAGCGAAGACTGTGACAGAAACCCTATCCGCAGCGCGCATGTCGACCTACATGGAAGCTGCCCACGACGACACCGCTCTCGCGCTCGACCTCTACGTGTGGAACGCCCGGATATCTTCAGCTTTGATGATTCCTTCACTTCGCAGAAGTCTCTACGAGAAACGCAGCCGATGAGGCGCTTCAGCCCCAACACAGACCTCGTATCAACTCGTCAATCTTTAGACAGCACAGGGAAAGTGATCGCAGAGCTGAAGTTCGCATTCTGGGAGAATCTCTTCGCCTCTCGACACGACAAACGCTTATGGACGTCCCGTATAAACGATCTCCTCCCAGCAGCCACCACCGACGCTGCTGAATTGCGTAACCGCATACGACAGGATCTAGAAGATATTCGGAGGCTACGTAATCGAATCGCACACCATGAACCGATCTTCACCTGAGACCTGGCATCCTCACTGAATAAGATGCAAGAGCTCATTCGCCTAAGATCCGATCAAACTGCGGTTCTTGTCGAGAGCATCGAAGAGGCAACTTTGCTGCTTGCGACTCGTCCCGCAGGCACTACCCCGGTTCCTCGATCCAGATGGGACAAAAGGCAATCCCACTGGCTACATACCTCGCGGAAGTTCCACTCTTTCCCCGTGCCCATCGATATCTTCTGACAGGTTGACGAGGCCACTGTCACTTCACTGACAGATAGATGAGATTACTGCCAACTTGCCGGAATCCTGCAACGGCTCGAAGGTAGCTGAGGGCAAAGAATAGACTCCGTGGCGCAGTCTTGTGAGGGCACCCCTGCCAGACAAGCGCCCCAGGGTGACTCGATCAACTCCTATCCGCGCCGCCTGCTGCCCCAGGATCATGACCTTGTTGGCACCACGCCCGAAGAGGAGCATCACCTCGGCGAGGCACATCGGCGGAATCGCTGCCCTGGCCACCGGAACTTCGCCCTGGCTCCCACCCTGGCGGACGCTCACCGTCCACGATGCAAGAACTGGAGGCTCAGGACTGTGTGCATCGGTTCGGATTTGGCAAGGTGGAACTATGACTACTCGCGCCGGCCAGCTGGCCCAGGATCGGGACCTTGTTGACATCCCCGCACTTCTCGACTCGTACTACGACCTTGTCCCCGATTCCTCCGTGCCCGCTCAGGCCGTGAGCTTCGGAACCTCGGGTCACCGGGGCTCGAGTTTCAACCGTGCGTTCAACGAAGCCCACATCGCAGCGATCACCGCCGCCATCGTCGACTTCCGCAAGAAGCAGGGCATCCACGGCCCCATCTTCTTGGGCCGTGATACCCATGCGCTGAGTGAGCCCGCGTTCCTCACCGTCCTCGAGGTCCTTGCCGCCGCCGAGGTGCCCGTGCTCATCGATGAGCGTGACGGCTTCACCCCCACACCGGTGCTCTCCCACGCGATCCTGGGCTTCAACGCCGGGAAGTCCGCGACGGATCCGCAGGCCGACGGCATCGTCGTGACCCCCAGCCACAACCCGCCCTCCGACGGCGGAATCAAATACAACCCACCGCACGGCGGGCCGGCAGGCTCAGAGACGACGACGTGGATCGCCGATCGCGCGAACTCCTATCTCGAGGCCGGGTGGGAGAAGGTCCCACGCACCGGTTTCCAGCGGGCCTTCCACCTGGAGAACACCGAGAACTTCGACTTCATCGCGAATTACACCGAAGACCTCGAATCGGTCATCGACCTCGATATCATCCGCAGCTCCGGCATCCAGATCGGCGCCGACCCCCTGGGCGGAGCCAGCGTCGACTACTGGGCCGCAATCGCCGAAGACTTCGACCTCAACCTCACGGTCGTCCACCCGGAGATCGATCCGGCGTGGTCGTTCATGACCCTCGATTGGGACGAGAGCATCCGCATGGACTGCTCCTCCCCCTACGCGATGGCCGGGCTCATCGCCTCCCGCACTGACTTCGACATCGCCACGGGCAATGACGCCGATGCCGACCGTCATGGCATCGTCACCCCCGACGCGGGACTGATGAACCCGAATCACTACTTGGCGACCGCGATCGACTACCTGCTCGACAACCGACCCGAATGGCCATCGAATGCGAGCATCGGCAAGACCCTGGTCACCTCCTCGATCGTCGATCGCATCGTCTCCGCTCACGGTCGCCGGCTCTTCGAGGTTCCCGTCGGGTTCAAATGGTTCGTCCCCGGGCTCCTCGACTCGACGCTGGCCTTCGGCGGTGAGGAATCCGCGGGAGCCTCGTTCCTGCGCCGCAACGGCAAGGTCTGGTCAACGGACAAGGACGGCATCATCATGGCCTTGTTGGCCGCGGAGATGACGGCGAAGACCGGGCAGACCCCGTCCCAGCGTTACGCGGGACTGGCCGCGAACTTCGGCACCAGCGCCTACGCCCGCCAGGATGCGCCGGCCACCCGGGCACAGAAGGCGAAACTGGGGGCATTGGATGCCTCCCAGGTGAAGGCCAAGACCGTCGGCGGTGAACCGGTGACCTCAACACTCACCTCGGCGCCGGGAAACAACGCACCCATCGGCGGCCTGAAGGTCACGACCGAGAACTCTTGGTTCGCGGTCCGCCCCTCCGGCACGGAGGACGTGTACAAGATCTACGCGGAGTCGCTGCGCGATGAGGACCACCTGCGGGCCGTCCAGCACGATGCTCGGACCTTGGTGGACGGGGTGCTGGAGTAGGGGCTGAGCTTGAGTAGCTCGGAGCTGGGATGGTCGCCTCAAGTCATTGACTGGTCACAGCTCGACGTCCTGGTTCTGGGGCGGCAGAGCGGCGATGCCTGAGTGGTCCCGACCGGTGTTGCCAAGTTGCGCCGCGCCTCCTGGCGAACCGAGTTCGTCGAAGAACTCGACGTTGTAGGTGTAGTAGTCCGCCCACTCCTCGGGGACATCATCTTCGTAGAAGATCGCCTCGACGGGACAGACCGGCTCACAGGCACCGCAGTCGATGCATTCGTCGGGGTGGATGTAGAGACTGCGCTCGCCTTCGTAGATGCAGTCGACAGGACATTCGTCGACACACGACTTGTCCTTGACGTCAATGCACGGCTGTGCGATCACGTAGGTCATGCGGGCCTCCGCTCTCTGATCGGGTCGCCCACTTCCTCGAAGTGACGAATGGGATGAACCTCAGGGCCCACTCTAGGACTTCGAACCCAGTCTTCATATGGCCCGGGTCACGTTCGACGGGAATGAAGGCTGTTGAGGAACTCGCTGGTCAGCGCCAGTCCAGTCTTGAGCGTCTCCGTGTCGTCGGCGAACCCGATGCGGACGGTTCTGGGAATGTCGAAGGCGTCTCCTGGGGTGAACATGACTCCGTGTTCGTCGAGGAGTCTTCGGCAGAAGTCGTAGGAGTCGATGGCCGCGTCGTAGCCGATGAGTGCCGTGGTTCCCGATTGCGGCTTCACATAGCTCACGCCTGGCTGCGCCCTCACCCAAGCATCGACGATGGCGAGGTTCTCCCGGGTGGTCGCTCGCGACCGGGCGAGGATCGTGGCTCTGTTCTCCAGGGCCACGACGGCGAGCGCGTCATCGATGCGGCCGACGCTGATCGTGGTGTAGTCACGGTGGGTCGCGACCGACTCCAGGAAGTCGTGGGGTCCGACGATCCACCCCAGCCGCAGTCCCGCCAGCGCATAGGGTTTCGACATGCTGCCGGTCGAGATCCCCTTCTCGTAGAGGTCGACGATTGACGCGGTGAACCCGTCGTCGTCCTGATCGACTCCGCGGTAGACCTCGTCGCAGACAATCCAGGCCCCGACCTCACGGGCGATGTCGACGATGGCTTCGAGCTGTGTGCGGGGAATGAGCGCACCGGTGGGGTTATTGGGGTTGTTCAGCGCGATCACCTTCGTCTCAGCCGTCACTGCGGCAGCGATGTCACTGAGGCGAGGCAGCCAGTCATCGTCTGCTCGCAGGTGCACGAGGCCAACCTCGGCGCCCATGCTCTCCGGGATCGAGTAATGCTGCTGATAGGTGGGAACCACGGTGACGACATGATCGCCGGCCTCGACCAGCGCCGAGTAGACGAGCGAGTTGGCACCGATCGCCCCGTGCGTGATCATGACGTCGTCGGCGCTCTTGTGTTCGTAGAGTTCGGCCACGAGTTCTCGCAGCCGCGGGCTGCCGGTAATGGGTCCGTAGGTCAGCTGCGTCCTGCCGAGCTGCTCCCAGAAGGCTGCCCTGTCCCCGGTGAGGTCGACGAGCTCGTTCACTGTCAGCGACCGCACACAGGTTTCGGCGAGGTTGAAACGGCACGAGTCTTCATAGGCATTCATCCACTGCTCGACAGCGAACGCTTCGATCTGTGCCACCTGACATCCTTCGCTCGAGAAATATAGTGCTCAAACCCAGAGTGCAGTATAGTGCTCACCATGTCAACGAAGAGTCCTCGCATCCAGATCTTCCTCGATCGCGTCGGGCGCCGGGTCCGTGACCTTCGCAAGGGGCGGGGGTGGACCATCCAACGGCTGGCCGACGAGGCTTCATTGAGCCGGCGCATGCTCACGCAGATCGAGCTGGGCCAGGCGAACCCGAGTCTGGCCACCATCGACCGGATCGCCCACGCCCTCGGAGTCAGCTTTGCTGATCTGGCGCTGAGCGGCACTGGTGCGTCGGCGGCGGGGCCGGTGGCGGGGCTGGCGGGTGCGTCGGCGGGCGTCGACAGTTCCGCGAACCTCGGCAGTTCCGAGCTGTCTGCTCCGGGCGGTGGTCATACCCTGGCCTGGGAAGGCCCGGACGGAAGTACCGCGTACATTCTCGGCGCCTCTTCTGTTCCGGGCACCGAACTGTGGCGGTGGCATCTGGGTCCGAGCGTGCGGTATCAGGCTGAGGCCGACCGTGCCGGAGCCGAGGAGATCCTCCACGTTTTGTCCGGGACGCTTGAACTTGCGCACACAGGCGAGACCATGGAGCTCACCGCTGAAATGTCGATACGAATCGCCACCGACCAGTCCTACTCCTACACCGCGGGCAAGGAGGCCCCGGTCGACTTCATCCGCGTGGTCATCGGCGCCTGATGACGCATTCTGGGGCAGGTTCATCGCAGGAAGAGCGCGGTCCTTCACGGTCACGCGTCAATGTGCTGCGGTGGCAGATCGGGTACGGGACCTTCGGTGTTCCGCAGGCGGCCGCGCCCATCGCCTTCGCCCTGCTCGCGCTGCCGCTGACCGGGTCCGCCGAGTCCGGGGCCGCGCTGGTCTTCGCGATGACGGCGGCACAGATTATCGGATCCGTTCCCATCACTCGCATGGGTCAGCGATTCGGCAGCGTCGGCTACCTGCGCACGCTCATCGCCTTCCGAACCCTCGGACTGCTCGCCGTGACGATCTTGGCCGCAGTCTCGGCGCCGTTCGTCTACCTCATGATCGCCGTCGTCGTGGCCGGCCTGGTCAACGGTGCGGCCTACGGGTACATGCGCACACTGCTCAACCACCTCGTCGCCCCGGCGGGGATGCCGCGCGCATTAGGGATAGCTGCCACCCTCAACGAGGTTGCATTCGCCACCTCGCCGGTCCTCGCCTCGCTGCTTGGGGCCTGGTCACCGGTTGCGGCCATGGCTGTCGTCACTGTCCTCGGGTCCGGACCGATGCTGCTCATCCCGAACATTCCCGAGGCACGGTCGGCACCTGTCGCTGCGGCGGGGTCGGGGCGTCGGACCCCTGTGCCCGGTGCGGTGTGGATCTGGCTGTTCGCATCTGGAGCGACCGGAGCCTCGATCGCGGGAATCGAGGTGGGAGCGGTGTCCTTTGCGCTGTCATTCGGGCTCAGCCCGGCCTGGGCTTTCCTGTTCGCTCTGGCGATGTGCATCGGTTCAGTCCTCGGCGGAGTGTGGGTAAGCATCCGCAACCGCATGCCCGGACGCTGGAAGGTCACCTCCTTCTTCGCCTTCACCACTGCCGCCTTCGCGCTGCTCCTCGTCGATGGGCATATCGCACTGACGCTGACCGGAGCCCTCATCGTCGGGTGGTTCCTGCCGATGCTCGACACCTTCTATCTCCTCGCACTAGACAGCTTGTCCCCGGAGGAGCGACGGGCGGAGATGTTCGCGCTGCTGCGCACGACGAACGCGTTGGGGATCATGGCCACCAGTGGGTTGCTGGCTCTGCTTGGGCTCACGGCAGCACTTGTCGGGGCGCTTGGGTTGCTTGTCATCGCGACTGTGTTGGCTGGTGCGTATTTCACGCGCGGACAGCGGAGACGACGGGAAGTGCCAGTGGGGTGAGGCGGGACGGATCACGTGCTGGTCTGCGGGATCGACGGTCACGTTGAACCACCTCGGCGAGGCCCGATTACGATCGCGTTTCACTGTTCGGACGAAAACGTAGCAAACGGTGCTCGGTAATAACCGTTCGTCATGGTCGGGTCGACTCGGCCGAGAACTGCGGCGGACCGCACTATCAGGCAATGGATGTTGCCGTGTGTGAAACGTTGCCCGACAAGTTTCGGCCGCTGCCGCATGACTGCAAACTTCTCGTCTCCAAGCTGTTACTCGATCGAAGCGTCCTTTCAGCCGCTGTGGTTCTGACTTCAAGCGCGGACGCAATACTGGGCCGCGTTGCTGATGTGTCACCCGCGCGGTGGCGCGGTGGCATCTGGCACAGAAGACATCACTCGCAGGAGACATCCCTCGAAGAAGAAGAAGGAGCCACATCATGAAGACCACCATTCGCAATCGCGCAGCAGCCCTGACAATCGCCGCCGTCGCCGGAGTCTCCGTAATCGCGCTGGCAAGCGGCCCCGCACTGGCAGCTCCCGCAGCTGTCACCAGAGCAGACGCCTCACCGCAGTCAGTTCACTACCCGACGGACACCAGCATCTACGCCGATGAGCTCGTCAGAGTCTGGGGCGCGGACAACACCGAGCGGGTCGAAGGATTCGCCACGCCTGAGGTCGTCGAGACCCTGAACGAGCACGGAGCTGAGAATGCGAAGCATTGGGTTCGAACAGGCAGCGACGGAGCCGCGGGAACGATCTATTCGACCTATAAGAACACCGCGACAGGCGAGACCATGTCCGTCGGTGTCGCCAACGAAGAAGTCTCGAACGGCGGCGAATGGGGCGCACCCCACGGAGTCCACAAGGTACAGTTCGGTAACTGATACCCAGGCACCCACCATGGGTGCGACGAACCCCGCCTCTTAAAACTCAAGGGGCGGGGTTCGTCGTGTGCACGGGTGGGCGGGGCCACCTCGGCGAAGGAGAGCCGCGCGCCAGCAAAGCCCGCGGCCGCAACTGATACGTCCGGGTCGGTTTATCTCATCTTAATAAACCCACCTAAAGTTGCTAAAGCCGCGCGCTGAGAGAACTCACTAATCCTTATAAGCCCAACGCTGACGCCGGGCCCAAGCAATAGTTGGCCGCGACGATCAGCACATTTCGGGTAACATCATCTGACAGGAATAGTGAGATCAAACACAGGAGAGTGGTCATGGTTGCGACCGACAGACCGCCTGCACCCCAAAAGACCACTATCACAACACTTAACGAGGCGCCGCTAACCGCAAGAGCTGAAAGCCAGTTTCATGGAGCGTAAGCATCGCCATCTACAAGTCATAGATGGTGGTTCACCAAATCTCGAGTGGAAATACCACGACAAAGTGAAGTCCGAGATTCAATCGGCAGCAAAAATCGACCCGGGGCTCCTAGGCGACCTTCTAGCAATCATGCGTCGAGTGTCCGAACGGAGTGCTCGGTTCGGAGAGGTTGAGATCCCCCTGCAATCTCATCGTGAGGTCGGAGAAGTCCGACTATTGATAGATCGCCGACAATACAGACTCTTCGTCTCGACCCCTCCCAACCACCTCGGGATCATTGTCGCGCTGCGGTTCTGGCGAAAATCTGGTACCGATGAGGAGATCAAAGACATACAGAATAACGAGATAATCTTGTCGAGCAACCGGCTCGATGAGTGGCTTGCATCACAAGATCAATAGAATTGTTTTCGAAACTTCTAATATGAGGTTAAGCTCATAACATGGACACAAACGATCAGCTGACCGAACTTCTTGGGCTCGAGGAACCGGCCCCACAAGACGCTCTCGCAATTCGCCTCGCCGAGCAAGATGAATGCCTGCTCGACGAGCTCGTCGCGATGCGTAAGCGTAAAGGGCTGACTCAGACTGCCGTGGGCGAAGCAATCGGCCGTGACCAAGCAGCCATATCTAATTTCGAGCGCCTCGGCGGCGACCCGCACATGTCAACTGTCCGCCGCTACGCACTGGCTGTGGGCGCATCAATTTCTCATGTTGTCCAGGATGCATCCCCGAAAACTATCGCGCACGGCACACAGTGGATCGCGGGTCTTTCTCGGAGCGACAAGCCAGTTTCGGGTACCGAAAGCGCACTGCAGACTCACGACCAAGAGGTCTGGAAAACACGTGCGTCTCAACTGGAGGTGCAGTATGCCGAGGAATGAGTCGGCTACCGCGGTTCTGATAAACGTGTCGCTCGTAGGTGTCGTCGCCCAATCAAAAACGTTGTTCGGCCAAGAGTTCGACGTGCAGGACGGTGATGATCCCAAAGTCGAGCTTCAAGTGCTGAGTAATGAGGCCGATGACACGTCAGGCTTTGGTGTGAAACTCGAGATCAGCCACACCACCTCCGATATGAGAATCAGTATCGAAGCCGTAGCAGACTATGAAGGGCCCCTGCCGGAAATCGGCAGTGAAGACCTTGCTGACCTCATGGAAGACAGCGCTCTGCCCACGCTGTTCCCTTTCGTCTACGAGGCGTTCCGCAGTACTGCTGCTCGACTCCCAGGCGAGCAGCCGATAATCCCGGCCAAGCGCCCGAACTTCTCAAACAACGCATAACCTTACGAGCGGCCACAGCGCAATCTTGATGACCGGGTAGCGTCTGAAATTCGTACCGAATACCGCAGGACGCTGTCCCTCCCACCGCATCAGTTCACAATCACATACTCCGCCGTCCGAGTAGGCGTGATTTTAGAGTTCCATGATGATCGCGACAACGATACCGCGTCGCGGCACCAGGCATGAACACTGGGCAATCATGTTCCCACTCTGGGCGTACCAATAGATACACGGGCCCACCGATCTTAAGCCTGGCTCGGCTTTGACCACTGTGCCTTAGAGTTGAAAACCAACTTCGTCTCTAGAGACTCACCACCAGTGCCACTCCCCGTTCGTTTCTTGGGAATCATCAAGTTCTGGCCTGAGTTAGCAGTCGGGACCATGGCGACTTCTCCGGAGAATATGGTGAGCACGACGGAGTCCACAAGATCGCGCTCGCCGAATAGGTAACTAGACGCTTTTACGACGGCACCCGGTGCGACGAACCCCGCCTCTGGAAGCCCAGGGGCGGGGTTCGTCGTGTGCACGGGTGGGTGGAGCCACCTCGGCGGCTGGTCATTCGGGAGAGTTACAGGTGCGACTCCGGCGCGTTCTTGACATAGTCGCCGAGGGTGTCGTTCTCGAATGCGTCCTGAACCTTCTCCAGTTCCTCCTCATCGACGTTGACGATCGACTGACCGTCGTTCGAGGTGCCGACTCCGGCTGTCGGGGAGGTGAAGAACTCGATGTCGCCGGGGCGGACGTCGCGCATACCGAAGGCCGTGGCGGAAATATACTGGGCGTCGAGGCCGGAGTCGACGTACATGTACGGGGAGAAGTCTTCGACCATGTTCTGAATCTTCACCGGGTTCGACAGGGTGTCGGCGGAGATGATCTCGTTGGTCAGGCCCCTGATGAAGGCCTGCTGGTTGCGCGCGCGCTGGAAGTCGCCGTCCTTGAAGGACTTGCGCTCGCGCACGAACGTCAGTGCCTCGTCGCCGTTGAGAAGGTTCTCGCCCTTTTCGAAGGTGTACCCGTTCTTCTCGAAGCTCTGCTCCGAGTTCACGGTCACCCCGCCGAGGCTGTTCGTCAGTGCCTTGAAGCCTTGGAAGTCGATGATCGCCACATGGTCGAGGTCCGTGCCGATGAAGTCCGAGACCGTGGATACGGCCAGCGGAAGTCCGCCGTAGGAGAGTGCGGAGTTGATCTTCGCCTTGCCGTGGCCCTCGATGTCGACCCAGCTGTCGCGCGGGATCGACATGATCTGGACCTTCGAGCCGGACTCGGGCAGGTGCATGACCATGATCGTGTCCGAACGCAGTCCGCGGGAATCGTTGACGTCAACCTCGTCCATCGGCTCATCGGAGCCCAGCAGCAAGATGTTTGTGCCGCCCTCCTCTTTCCTGTCATCGGGACGCTGCGTGCCGAAGATCTGTTCGTCGGTGAGCTGATTCGCATTGTTGTCGAAGGTGCGGCCGATGTTCCACAGGTAGATGCCGACACCGAGAACGCCGAGGATGACGATCACGAGCAGGATGACGAGGACCTTGCGCCAGACCTTCTTCTTTTTGCGGCGAGGGCGCTGCGGTCGGTCGTCCTGGCTGTCGAACAGATCATCGAAACTGCTGTTGTCCGTCATCGGCACTCCGGGTTTCAGTCAATGCGGCGGGAACGCCGGCGGGGAAAAGATTGCAATCCCCGCAATTGTATAACTTCCGTTACATTCTCCCGGACACCTTGGGTGCCCAATCCGGCCGCACCCTCGCCGAGGTGACTCGACTCACCGGTAATAACTCCGCATCCGTATGGTGGACGTCTCGCGCGCTGGGTAGACTTTCCTGGTGTTCAACAACTATCGGGAAATTCTGTCTCTTCCCGGTGCCCTCAAGTTCTCCTTGGCCGGTCTTGTTGCACGTATGCCCATCGCAGTTCTGGGCCTGGGAATCGTCTTGTTCATCCAGGGCGTCAGCGGCTCCTATGGTCTGGCAGGCATCGTCGCCGCCGTGTACATGATCGTCCAAGCTCTTGCCGGCCCCGGGATCGCGCGCCTCGTCGACCGCCGCGGCCAGGCCGCTGTCATGGTGCCCATCGTCATCACGCACCTCATCGCCCTGCTGATGCTCATCGTCACCGTCTACGCCGACTGGTGGACAGGCTTCATCTTCGTCTTCGCCGGCATCAGCGGGGCCACTGTCGGCTCCGTCGGGTCGCTGGTGCGCTCCCGCTGGTCACACATCGTGGATTCGCCGAAGAAGCTGCAGACCGCGTTCTCCTGGGAATCCGTGGCCGATGAGCTGCTCTTCGTCACCGGGCCCGTCGTCGCCACCGTGCTCGCCACCGCCGTGTTCCCGCCGGCAGGCATCATCCTCTCGATGCTCACCGCCGGGATCGGCTCGGCCCTGCTCTACGTCCAGAAGTCGACCGAGCCCCCGCCGATCGAACGCTCCACGGAAGCCAAGGGCCATGTGTTCTCCAACCCGGGCATCTTCACGATCATCGTCGTCAATGTGTTCCTGGGAGTGAACTTCGGGGCCATCGACGTCATCGCCGTGGCCTTCGCCGACGAGCAGGGCGTGAAGTCACTGGCCGGCATCCTGCTCAGCGCCTTCGCCCTGGGGTCGCTCATCGCCGGTGGACTCTACGGATCGCGGAACTGGAAC
Source organism: Brevibacterium picturae (assembly GCF_900105045.1). Classification (GTDB taxonomy): domain Bacteria; phylum Actinomycetota; class Actinomycetes; order Actinomycetales; family Brevibacteriaceae; genus Brevibacterium; species Brevibacterium picturae. The sequence continues at coordinate 1,412,366 of NZ_LT629739.1, forward strand.
TCGGCGACGCACCACCGCTTCGGCATCACCGTGACCCTGCTGGCCATCGGTGCCTGCTCGATGATGCTGGCTCAGGGCATGGTCTCCTACACGATCATCCTGTTCCTCGTCGGCTTCACGATCGCCCCGAGCCTCATCGGCGCGAACTCCGTCATCGAAGCGTTGGCACCACCTCGGCGACTGACCGAGGCCTTCGCCTGGCTGGGCACGTCCCTGGGCTTCGGCGTGGCCTTCGGGTCGGCCATCGCCGGGAACATCATCGACGCCGCGAATGCGAAGACCGCGATGCTGTTGCCCGCCGGCTGCGCCATCGTCGGTGCCCTGCTGGCACTGTCACTGCTGAAGCTGCTCAACCCGACGCGGTCGAGCCACGAGGCGCGGTCGAACAGGGAGCGGCGACGGGTGAACGTCGCGGAGTGAGGGGTAGTGCTGCGGTTCAGTCGGCGGCCGTGCAACGGGCGGCACCTGGCGATCCCCGTCGCGGGGCGGTCCTTGTTGCGGGGCGGTCCTCATCGCAGATGGTCCTCATTGCGGGGCGCAGGTGGCACTCTGCACCCTGAGCTCTGAAACACCCCACTGCCACGGGGTGATTAAGCGCTACATGTAGGCGATGGCGCTCCCGGGTTGCCCCCTTAACTCTGCGCACCGTCCCTTACTGCGCCTCAGCTGCCGGGACGCGAACCTGCAGCGACTCCGGACGAATCGTGACCGTGGCCGGAGTCTGTGCGACTGCATCACCGTCGGCGACGATCTCGACCGGCTCGGCACCCTCGGTCGCGGCGATATGAACCTCGCGAGCGTGGCCGAAGTGAATGTGCGGGTGCAGCTTGTGTTTGCCCACGGTGTGTTTGCCCACGGTAAACGCCACCAGCTCCGCGGCCAGCCTCGGGAGGAAGCCGTCCTTGAGCAGAACCACGTCGATGAGACCGTCGTCGAGCTTCGCCTCGGGCGAGAGTTTCAGTCCGCCTCCGTAACGACCGGAGTTGGCGAACCCGGCTGATAATCCTCGGAATTCGACCTGTTCGCCATCGATGGTCAGCGCCAGGGCGATGCGTCGTGGTGGCATGATCGCGCGAACGACGCCGTACAGGTAGACCCAGTGGCCCTTGATGCGGCGGACCGAGTCGGCGTATTCCTGGACTGTGGAGTCCAGGCCGAGACTGACATTGCCGACGCAGATCTGTCCATCGAGGTCGAGGACATCGATGGTGCGGTCACGACCGTTCGCGACGATGGCAACGGCGGCCGCGATGTCCTTTGGGATGCCGAGTTTGCCGATGAAGTCGTTGCCGCGCCCACCTGCGATGATGCCCAGCGAGGTGCGCGTGCCGACGAGCCCGGCGGCGACGGCGCGCACCAGACCGTCACCGCCGAGTGACACGACAATGGGTGCGCCCCGCGCCGCGAACTCCGCGGCGAGGTCGGTCGCGTTCTGCTCGCTCGTGCTTTCGACCAGGACTGCCTCGAGGCCGTGAGCGGCAAAGGCCGACTGCAAGGGCTCGATCCGCTTCTGGACAGCGCCGTGGCGTGCGACGGGGTTGAGAATGACCGGTACCGACGCCCGTGACGATGCCGAGCTCTGTGGCGATGCGGTGCTCACAGCGCGCTCGGCCCGTGCATGAGCTTGCCGGGGTTCATGATGCCCTCCGGATCCACCTCGGCCTTGGCTGCGCGCAGCATCCGCAGCCACAGTTCGCCGGTCTCCCGAGGGAGCCAGGGAGCATGGTCCGCGCCGGCGGAATGGTGGTGAGTGATCGTTCCGCCGTTGTCGACCATGGCGTCACCTGCCGCGGTCTTCAGTGCCTTCCACTGCTCCATCTCCTGGCCCTCCTGCTGCTGGGCGAAGACGGTGTAGTAGAGCGAGCAACCGGAGGTGTAGAGGTGCGATATGTGGCACAGCACCAAGGCCGGTGTGCCTCGGTCGGCCAGCGCCTTCTCGACGTCGGCCTTGATCGTGTCGTGCAAGGACTCGATCCTGCTCCACGGCGCGGCCGTCTCCATCGTCTCGACGATGACGCCCTCGGTCATCAGCTGATCGCGCAGGTACGGGGTTGAGAAGCGGTGCTTCTCCCACTGGGTCTCGGGCGCACCTCCCATGGTGACACCCTTATGTTTCTTGGCGATCTCGCGTCCGGCGGCCCGTCGCGATTTCGCATCCGACTTGCGGCCGTCGTAACGCAGCACCAGCATGCACGGGGTCGTGACTCCTCGTGCGCGCAGAAAGGCGAGAAGGCCCTTGCGCTGGATGTCGCTGCCCAGCTGCGCGAGACCGAACGCCGTCTCATTGAGATCGGACAGACGCGCGATATCGGGACGCAGGCCACTCTGTTCGATCTCGCGCAACGCGCTCGCACCCGAATGGAAGTCGTCGAAGAACCAGGCGTCGGGCAGCGTCACCTCGGGCAGACGCTTGATCCGCAGCGTGGCCTCGGTGATGATGCCCAGCGTGCCCTCAGAGCCGATGAAGACTTGGCGCGGATTGGGCCCAGCCGCCGTGGCCGGAGTCGAGCGCAGCTCGACCGGACCACTGGGCGTGGAACAGCGCAGGCCGAACACGTTTTCGTCGATCCGACCGTACCCGGTGGACTGCTGACCGGCCGAGCGTGTGGCGACCCATCCTCCGACGGTGCTGAATTCGAAGGACTGCGGGAAGTGGCCGAGCGTGAAGCCACTGGCCTGCAGCTTTTCTTCGAGATCGGGGCCGAAGACCCCGGCCTGCACGGTCGCCGTCAGCGACTCCTCGTCGATGTCGAGGATCTGGTCGAGTCGGGCCAGGCTGATGCACACGCAGCTGCGGAAGCCCGGACGGAATGCGTCGATGCCGGCGACGACGCTGGTACCACCACCGAAGGGAACGACCGCGATGCGCTCCTGCGCACTGATGGCCAGCAGTGCGTCCACCTCGGCGTGGGATGCCGGGTAGAGCACGACGTCCGGGGCGAACGGCAACTCCGCACTGCGCAGACGCAGAAGGTCGGGCAGACTGCGTCCAGCAGCATGGGAGACGCGGGTCGCGTGATCATCACGGACGAACTCGGCGCCCAGCAGCTCTTCGAAGCGCGTGCGCGAGCTGTCCGGGAGGTCGGCCTCGGGCAATTGGACGGATTCGAGTTCGACCGGCGGATTGTGGACGCCTTTGGGCCAGCCGCAGTTCTTGGTCAGCATCTTCTTGGCCCCGGGTGTGATCGGGCCGTCGTTTCCGTCCTCGCCCCAGCCCCACCAGCGCATGCGCGGTTGCGTATTGTCCATGAGGGTCAGCCTTCTTCCTGTGTGGTCTCGATCAGTTCTGGAGCGTGTCTGCGCACTGCGGCGGCAAGGTCACCGCGGTCGGCGTCGACGAGTCCCCACCGGGTCCGGCGGTCGATCACGTCCTCAACGGTGACGGCGAGTTCGTGGTCAACGGCGAACCGAATCTCCGCGGGCGTGAACGGGATCCCCGACCTCACCGGTTCGTTCCGGGCAGGGTCGTCGGCGCCGTATGCCGCCACCGTTTCGGCGTCCGTGCCGTAGCGCCGGACCAGCCGCTCTGGCAGGCCGGACTTCGGTGTGCCAGCACCGACGAGGCCGAGCGTCGTCGTGCTGCAGGGCCGAGCTTTCAGCCCTCCGGCCTTGACCACTGCGTCGACGGCGTCTTCTGCCATGCGCCGGTATCCGGTGAGTTTGCCGCCGACGATCGTGAGGATGCCGGTGTCCGGGTCGCGCAGCAGTGCGTGCTTGCGTGAGAGGTCGGCGCTGGAGTCGCCCTTGCTTTTGAGCAGCGGCCGGAATCCGGCGTAGCTGCCGACGATGTCATCGGGTGTCAGAGGCTTCTGCAGAACGGCGTTGATGGTGTCGAGGAGGAATGTGCGCTCGTCCTCGTCCGGGCGGGCGCGTTCGGGGATCGGCCCGGTGTGCGGGTCGTCGGTGAGGCCGATCATGACGAGGCCGTCGTCCCACGGAACCGCGAAGACGAATCTGCCGAAGTGGCCGGGCACCGGTGCCGTGATCGCCACGGACGGATGGCCCATGCGCTCGGCGGGAACCAGCAGGTGCGAGCCTTTGCTCGGGGCGAGCTCTACGTCGTCGGAGAGCGTGTCCGCCCAGACGCCGGCCGCATTGACGATCTGCTTCGCGCGGATCGTATGATCGGCACCGGTGAGCTGGTCGGTGACGTGGACCTGCCCGCGCTCCATTCTGGTCGCGGCGGTGTAGGTGAGGATGCGTGCGCCGTGGGCGGCGGCCGTGCGGGCGATGGCCACGACGAGACGGGCGTCGTCGACGAGCCGACCGTCCCAGCTGAGCAGCCCGCCGCGCAGTCCGGCCGTGGCCGTGCCCGGCGCGAGCTGCTTGACCGTCGGGGTGGACACGCGGCTGGGATGGGGAAGCAGCGATTCGGAGGTGCGCGCCAGCACGCGCAGCGCGTCTCCGGCGAAGAATCCGGCACCCGTCAGGGCCGCGTCGAAGCGACTGACGCCGGGGTGCAGCGGGAAGAGCATCTGCAGCGGGCGGATCAGGTGCGGGGCGATGCGGCTCATCAGGTGACCGCGTTCGACGGCCGACTCCCAGGCGATCGGGAAGTCGAGCTTCGCCAGGTAGCGCAGTCCGCCGTGGGCGAGCTTAGAACTCCAGCTGCTCGTGCCCGAGGCGAGGTCCTTGCGCTCGACCAGCACGACGCTCAGCCCACGGGCCGCCGCGTCGAGGGCGACACCGGCACCGGTGACCCCACCGCCGATGACGACGAGGTCGACCTCCTCGTCGTCAGAGAGCTCAGCGAGGTCCCGCTCACGCCGCGCACTGTTGAGCGCGGCATCGCCTGATGTGCTGGAATTCATTCTCGGCCTTTCTGGTACGAAGTCGTACCAGTTTGCAATCATCGTCGTTTGTTGTCAAGATCACACTGTGAGTGATCAGGGACGACCGTATGCCGGTGCCAGCCGCGAGGCGCGCAAGAGCGCCCGCCGCGAGCAGATCATCACTGCCGGAACGTCGCTCTTCGGCACCGTGGGGTATCGGGCCACGACTGTCGGTGCGATCTGCGAAGAGGCGGGCCTCAACAAGCGCTACTTCTACGAATCGTTCGCCACCTTGGAGGACCTCCTCTGCGAGGTCTACGAACGGGTGGTCGCCGATCTGCGAGACTCGGTGCTCGCCGGAGACGAGGACGAGGCTCTGATGGTTCTGCGCGGATTCATCTCGGGCTTCCTCACCTGGGCGCAGGCCAATCCCGTGAAGGCACGAGTCCACCTCTTCGAAGTCCTCGGCGTCAGCGCGCGCATCGACGAGCTGTATCGCTCCTATGGACGGGCGATCGGCGACGAGCTCTCGAGCCGCCTGTCGGCGACGATGCCCGGGCCCGAGCTCACCCCGGGGCAGCAGCGCGTCTTCGGCGACGTGCTCGTCGGTGCCGGCCTGCAGATCGTCGTCAACTGGGTCATCAGCGACTACCAGCCGCCTCGCGAAGAGCTGCTCCAGGAGATCGACGGCACCCTCGGCTGGGTCCTGTCCGCCGGGCAGGCCGCGCTCGGCTGACAGCGCTCAGTCGCCGCGACTCAGCGACACTTTGCGGGATAGTGCCAGGGCAGGCTCAGTTCGCGGCATCTATAATGTGAGTGATGTTCTACCCCTGAATCAGTCGCCTGCAGACTAGATGACGGTCAACCTAGGAGGATCTGGTGAGAATCGAACTGGACCAAGACATGTGCATTGGGGCCGGAAATTGCGTCCTCACCGCTCCGGACCTATTCGACCAGCGTGATGAGGACGGAGTGGCTTTCGTGCTCGAGGAGAACCCCTCTCCTGAGCAGGAGGGCTCCGCCAAGGAGGCAGAAGCACTGTGTCCTGCCTCCGCAATCCGCGTTCTCAAGAAGTGACGAAGGACGTTTCAGCGAAGAAGGTCGTCATTGTCGGCGCTGGCCCTGCGGGGATCGCTGCCGCCGATGCTCTGCGGGCTGCAGGCCATACCGGAGTGATTCTGATCTTCGGCGAAGAGCGCCACGCACCCTACGACAGACCGCCACTGTCCAAACAGATACTGGCCGGTACCTGGTTGCCCGAAAAAGCCCAGCTGCGCACCAGTGAACAGTTCGCAGTTGCCGACGTGACGCTGCACCTCTCCGTCAGAGCTGCCTCGGTGGACGTCGAAGCGCATCAGGTCACCCTCGAGTCCGGCGAGCAGGTCGCTTATGACGCCTTGATCGTGGCCACCGGAGTCACCGCGCGAGAGTTGCCGTTCGGACACCAGCTCGAGGGAGTCCACGTCATGCGTACTCTTGACGACTCCCAGGCTCTGCGATCCGAGCTGGAGACGTCTCAACACCTCGCAGTCATCGGCGCCGGATTCCTCGGCGCCGAAGTGGCCGCCGTAGCCCGTTCGCTGGGCAAAGAAGTCACATTGATCGATCCTCTCGAACTGCCGATGCAGAATGTGGTCGGCGACGAGGTCGGGTCCATGATCGCCGACCTTCATCGGCATCATGGCGTGAACCTTGAGCTCGGGCACGGTGTCAGTTCCATCGAGGACAGAAGCGGGCGGGCCACCGGAGTCACACTCGACGACGGAAGAACAGTACATGCGGATGCGGCACTCGTAGCCGTTGGAGCCCGTCCAGCCGTTGAATGGCTGCGTTCGAGCTCGGTCCCCCTGACAGCACCGAAAGACTACGGAGCCGGTGGGGTGCGCTGTGATGCGAGCGGACGCGCCGCCGATGACGTCTGGGCCATCGGCGACGTCGCCGCATGGTGGGACCCCATACTGGAACGTCACGTGCGCGTGGAGCATCGGATGACCGCGAACGAGCACGCTCGCTCCTGCGCACACGACATCCTGGAACTCGCCCCCACTGCAACAAAAACTGTTCCGTACTTCTGGTCCGACCAGTACGATCTCAAGCTGCGTAGCTTCGGCCTCCCCTCCCAGCAGTGCAGTTTTCAGGTGGTCGAGGGAGACCTCGAGGGCCGACGATTCGTTGCCGCCTATACAGACGAATCCGATCGCATTGTCGGCACAATCGGAGCCGGAATGTTCAAAGCGATGAACTGGTGGCGACAGCAGATCCTTGACGGCCAGACCCTCGACGAGGCCCTCCGCATCAAACAGTCCGCGGAGAACCCCGCCTAAGCACCTTCGCAGAACCCCAGCGGAGCTAGGGCAGTGGACGCAGGAAGTCGCAGATATCTGATGCCAGCAGGTCAGGTTCCAGAATCCGGGCGAGCAGTCCAATTGGAGAATCGGCCAAGCCTGGAGCCAGCGTGAGCGGTCGAACCCGAGTTCTTCGTGCATCAGCGTGTGCCGGAGATCGTTTTGACCTCCGATGGCAGATCGTTGATGGTTCGCTGTTGGGCGCGCCGCTCGAATCCGTCAGCCCAGTAGCCGCACAGCCGCTGAAGTTCGGCGGCATCATCGATTTCTCGCTGTGCACTTCGATCACTGGTCCGCGTGTCATGGTCAAACAGTACTCCGGTGACGGTTCAGATCCAGAGGCTCACGCCCAGTTCTTATGCGGCGAGGTCTCACCCACGCCTGGGTTGAAGACGTTGCAGGGATCGAGCTCTTTGAAGTGGGCTTCCATCTCCGAGGGAACATGATAGAGGCGCCCATAGTTGTGCTCGGCGGGCACGGCGGCTCCGCGCTCCTCGAGCAGTGCCATCATCTGCTTCTTCAGCGCCACCGGGTCGACGCCCTTCTTCGCGACATGGTCTTGGTGGAGGACGTGGCAGAAGAAGTGACCATAATAGGAACTGATGTGCAGCTGATCCGAGATCTCTTTCGGCAGCACCTCGAGCCAATCATCGTCATCTCGTTTCAGAGCCACGTCGAAGGTGATCATGTCCGAGGAATCGTCACGGTTGAGATTGAAGTAGCGTGTGGCGGCACTGGCGGCACCGAACCGGTGGAGCATAGCGGACTGGGCCTCATCGGCAGTGGCGATGAAGAAGTCACCGTCATGGCCCGCCTCGGCGAAGAAGGTCGTGAGGAACTCCTCGGTCTTCTGCTGCTGGTCACCGCTGACGACGAGCAGCAGGTGATGTTCGAAGCGGTCGCGGTACTTCAGCATTCGGTCAGACAGCTGCTGCGGCAGCAGGCTGAAGGCACCCTGGGCGATGGAATCGGCGACGGTCTGGCCGAAGAACGGCAGCTTCGCGAACACTCCGTTGGCCCAGTTCTTCAATGCGAAGAGCTTGATCTGCTCGCGACTGCCGGCGTGCTTGACGGAGACGAACGTGTCCTTGCCGTACTTCTCTGCGAGGTCGAAGGAGGGTCGTCCCATGTACTCACCGGAGATCGGCAGGGGCATGTCCGAGGTCAGTATCGCCCGGCGCAGGTCCTCGAGCTCGGCGGGGCTGTTGGTTCCGACGTAGAAGGTCGTCGAGTCCTTCTGCTGGGGGAAGGTGCGGGTGCGCACGGCGAAGACCATGAGTTTGCCGGCCGACCCTGATGCCTCGTAGAGGAATTTCGGGTTCGCGTTGTAGCGGGCCGGTGAGTTCGTGATCTCGCGGACGTGCTCGCCGTATTCGGTCTCCGTGGTGTCCTCGGGCGCAGGCGTGACGTCCGCGGGGTCCCAGTCGCCGCGCTGGAGTCTGTCGAGGATGTGTGCCGGATCGTCGCCGAGGCTGATGCCCAGATGGTTGACGAGTTCGACCTTGCCGTCCTCGTTGACCCGGGCGAAGATCGCGTTCTTCGTGAACGCCGGTCCCTTGCGGATCTGGCTTCCGCCGGAGTTGTTCGCGATGCCGCCGACGACCGAGGCCCCGATCGAGGACGAGCCGATCACCGAGTGCGGTTCGCGCTCGTGGGGTGCCAGCTTGTCGTCGAGTTCGTAGAGGGTCGAGCCGGCCAGGCACACTGCTTCGCGGGCGTCGTTGATGAGGTGGATCTGGTTGATGCGCAGGGTGGAGATGATGACGATCTCACGGTCGTAGTCCTGATCGCCGGGCCCCGAGCCGCCGGTGAGTCCGGTGTTCGCGGACTGTGGGATGACGATGAGGTCATGGTCGACGCAGACCTGCAGGGCCCGCCACATATCGACGAGGCTGCCCGGCTTGAGGACGGCGAGCACCCTGCCGCCGCCGAAGCGATTGCCCTTGGCGTACGGTTCGGTGGCGCGCGCCGAGGTGAGCACATGCCTCTTGCCCATGATGCCGACGAAGGCGCTGATGGCTGGTGATGTGTGCTGGCGTGATTGTCCGAGCATGGCGTCGATCCCTATCCGGTCGTTGCGAGTTGTTGTGGTCTGCGAGTGCGGTCGCCGAGGTGGCCCCTACGTTTCGGAAGCGTCGTCGGCTTCCTCCTGCGCCCGCTTCTGAGTGCGCAGCCGGTGCCATTCGGACAGTTTTTCTCCGATGACGCGTTCGTAGCCGTTGCCGGTGGGCCTGTACAGCCTCTCCGGCTCCATGTCCTCGGGGAAGTAGTTGGCCCCGGAGAAGCCTCCCTGCGTGTGCGGATCGTACTCGTAGCCTTCTCCGTAGCCGAGGTTCTTCATCAGCTTCGTCGGGGCGTTGAGGATATTCGCCGGCGGCATGAGTGAGCCGGTCTTCTTCGCCAGCCTCGTTGCGGCGTTGAACGCGGAGTAGACCGCGACGGACTTCGGTGCGGTCGCCAGGTACACGACGGCTTGGGCGATGGCGAGTTCGCCTTCGGGAGACCCGAGCCGCTCGTACACGTCCCATGCGGCCACAGCCTGGTGGACGGCTTGCAGATCGGCGATCGCAATGTCCTCGTTGGCGAACCTGACCAGCCGTCGGGCGATGTAGAGGGGATCCTCCCCGCCTTCGAGCATTCGTGCCAGCCAGTACAGCGACGCGTCGGGGTCCGAGCCGCGCATTGACTTGTGCAGCGCGGAGATGAGGTTGTAATGCCCCTCTTGGGCCTTGTCGTAGATCGGTGCGCGCTGCTGCACCAGCTCGACCAGGCCCGAGGTGTCGAGCCTCCCGCTGACAGATTGGAGTTGTTCGATGAGGTTGAGCAGGTATCGACCATCGCCGTCGGCCATCGCCACCAGGGCATGTCGTGCCTGCACATCGAGCGGCAGTTCTCTCGCTGTGGTTTCCTCTGCCCGTGCGATGAGTGTGGTCAGCGCTTCCTCGTCGAGGCGCTTGAGGACGAAGACCTGACAGCGGGAGAGCAGAGCTGAGTTGAGTTCGAAGCTGGGGTTCTCCGTGGTCGCGCCGACGAGCACGACCGTACCGTCCTCCACATAAGGCAGGAAGGAGTCCTGCTGGGCGCGGTTGAAGCGGTGGATCTCGTCAACGAACAGCATGGTGGACTGACCCACCTCGCGCCGTTTGGCAGCAGCTTGGAAGACTTTGCGGAGTTCGGCGACACCGGAGAAGGTCGCTGAAACCGATTCGAAGACGAGGTTGGTGCGTTCGGCCAGCAGCCGCGCGATGGTTGTCTTCCCACAACCCGGCGGCCCCCACAGCACCATCGAGACCAGCCTGCGTTCGGCGACCATCCGACCAATCGGTGCGTCATCCCCAAGGAGATGGTCTTGCCCGATGACATCCTCGAGGGACTCCGGGCGCAGACGATCGGCCAGGGGGCGGCCCACGTCGTCAGGCTCAAACAAAGACGGCGGTTCTTGACTCACAATGTCACCTCCAACTTCATGGTTCAATCTTCGCAGCCTCGGCGCAACTGTGGTTGTGCTCTTACGGGCGGTCCTTGAGCGGCAGTTGCTCCCGGGCAAGGTCATAGGAGTCTTGGACGAGCTCTTCGACCACGGCCTGAGTGATGCCTGTGCCGGATCCGATGGAGATCCAGTGGTCTTTGTCGAGATAGTGTCCCCGACTGATCGATCTGTGCTCGCGCCGCAGAGCATCACCATGGTGGGGCTCAGCCTTGACGGTGATGATCTCCAGACCGGGGTCGTCCTCCGTCACGATCAGAAACACCTTCCCCGCGACCTTCCACACCTGCAGATGTTTCGTGAACGGATAGCCGCTGCTGGTGCCCGGCAATCCGCGGGCAACCTCTCGCGCCTTGTTCTGTATGGTGTGACCGTTGAGACCCACGGTGCCTCCTTCGCCGGTGCCCTTCTGGACCAACCCCTTCTCTGAGGAACGATACCCGGGGTCACAACTCCACGGATGGCCGTCGAGTCGGCGCGCTCTTCATGCCGCACACTACTTCCTCGACGCTGACCTTGCGGATGCCAGCGATACCGCACCGAGGCTGAGCAGGCAGACCAGCGCAACTGCACCCAACGACATGGCGTAGGACATGACCGGCAACAGGGCCGCGAGGACCGTGGGCAGCAGGAATCCGGAGTAGGCCAGTGAGTAGTAGACGCCGGTGATCCCTGCCAGGTCCGCAGGTTCAGCGATGGCTTGGACGATGACCAGTCCGGCCACCACGCAGATGCCGTAGGCCACGCCGAGGACAATGGCGACGACGAAGGCAACGACCGGATCGGCGACCAGGGCCGCGACGACCGCAAGACCCATGCCGATGGTCATGAGCGTGAGCCCGACGACCAGCGCACGTCCGCCCGTCCACCTGTTGATGCGTGGGACGAGGTTCTGCACCAGCGCCCCGGCGCCGAGGGTGGCGACGGTGAGCACGGTCGCGTACATGGTCGTCCACTCCCCCAGCTCGCCCTGGACCAGCGCCGGCATCACCGCGTAGGCGACACCAGCAGCAGCGAAGACCCAGGGCGCTGCGGGGATGATGAGCCTGATGAAGGTGCTGTGACCGACCAGCGGAATCCTCAAGCCCCGCCACCAGTGTCGGCTCGACCGGCGGCCCCGCGGCAGAGTCTCGGACGCGGTGAACACGATGAGAAGTGCCACGACACTGAGCAGTCCGTGCACGGCGTAGGGAAGCGTCTGGGGCATCGGACCCCACTGAGCCAGACTGCCGGTGACCGCGGCGCCGACGGCGAATCCCAGAGTCAGCGTGAGTGCGGGGCGGCGAGCGCCGGCGGTGATCCCGGCTGCATGGTCGAAGGGCGGGGCGGAGAGTTCCTTGATCCAGCTCGTGCCCACCGACATGGCCACGCCCACGCCGACTCCGGCGAGCACGCGGCCGATGCACAGCAGCCAGAAGAGTTCGAAACCGATGCCCAGGAGGAGGCTGCCGAGGATCGCCGCAATCGTGCCGGCGATGAGTATCGGTTTGCGTCCGCGTCGATCCGAGAGCGCCGAGGCGACCAGGAGCCCGGGGACCAGTCCCCCGACGTACATGCCCAGTAAGAGATTGGCCTGCCAGATCGCGTAGCCACCATCATCTTCGTACATGTGCACGAGAGGAGTGAAGTGATTGCCACCCCAGGCGAGCAGGAACATGGCGGGGACGACGCGAAGCCAGGCAGCGCCTCGGCGAGGGTGGGGCTGTGGGGCTTCGTTTGGCGACGATTGCGCCGTCGACGCGGGATCGGATTTCATCACTTGCTGTTCTGGGGGAAGTGCGAGGCTGTGATGTGCAGGCGAACGAGTTTGCCGAATTCCTTGGCGTCGCCACGTTCGGCCAGGTCAGTGAGTTCGGCGTGCTCATCGAAGAGGGTGCGCAGCGAGCTGGGCTGATCGATGACCACCTGGTAGGTCAGACGGGCCAGACGCGGGCCCATCGTGGTCAGCATTTCCTCGACGACGGCGTTGCCTCCGCTGCGGATGATGCGCGCGTGGAAGGCGTAGTCGAAGCTGGCGAAATCGAGAGGATTCCCGGCTTCCAACGCCTCTCGCTGCCGATCGAGAAGAGTTCGCAGATCTGCCGCCAGCGGTGCGAAGTCGCTGTCGGCGGTCAGCGCTTGGACGGCGTCGGTTTCGAACATCGCGCGCACGGCGAGCAGATCTCGGCGCTCCTGGCGCGTCACGGTGGTGACGATCGCACCCTTCTTCGGCACAAGGCGGACCAACCTCCAGCGTTCGAGCTGCAGCATCGCCTCGCGCGCCGGGGTTCGGCTGGCGTTCTGGGCCTCGGCGAGGTCGGCCTCGGTGAGGAGTTGGCCGGGCTCGTAGCGTTGCTCGATGATTTCGCGGGCGGCCCACGCGGCCATCCGCGCTGCGATCGGTGATGAATCGTCGGTGCTTTCCCACGGGAGCGTCAGCAGATCGTTCATGACTCCACGCTAACAGATGCATACATTGATAGATGCATCAACCGACACCATGCCACCCACCAGAGTGATGCGCTCAATGGCTCATCGACTCGCATGCGCCTCCCCACGCACGTGCAATGTCAAAGATCTTTGACATCAGCGTGTCAAGAGTGCTTTACTTTTTATGTAAAGGATCATTGACATTGTATTGGCGGCATTCGCGGCATCAGGAGGCAGGATGGAAGTTCAGACCTCGAGCCTCAAGCAGGTTCGCAAGGCTGCCGGCCTCACTCAGGCTCGGCTCGCCCAGCTCACGGGCGTATCACGTCAGACGATCATCGCCACCGAGCGTGGCGACTACGCACCCAGCGTGTTCCTGGCACTGCGGATCGCCCACGCTCTCGAAACCACAGTCGAAGAGATCTTCTCGCTTCAGGAGGAATCATGAGCAACACTCACAAGGCTCACCGGCCAAACGCTCTGGCCGACCGGATCGCGGGTATCAACGATCCGTCGATGGGAGATGAACGAGAACGCGATGTCATCCTCCGGGCGTATATGTTCGGGTCGGTCCTCACCATCTACGTCTTCCTTGCCCTCGCCGTTCTCTTCGCAGTCATCGGAGCAGGATTCTGGACCCTTCCTCTGCTGCTTGGCTCAGGAGTGTTGAGTTTCGCAGTGGCCAGTTACTGCAAACGTGAGAACGTCGATTTTGACCTCGCAACGGCGCTCTCCTCACCGAGGCGGCTCATCATCTCCTACGTCACATGCGGCGTATTCGCGGTAGCTTGGGTCTTCGCCATGGGATTCCACCAGATCACCGGGCACCCATTGCTCGCGGCAGGGCTGGGATCGACCATAGAGAGCGCCAACGGCAGTTCCATCGTCATCGGCGGGCTCGTGGGAGTGGCCATCGCCATCGTGGCCATGACGATCTCTCGCCAGCGCAAACTCAAGCAGGCCCGCATCGAGGCTGCCCGGGCGGCCGACGTCGAGGATGAGGACTGAACCCCGCACCGTCAGCAGCAAAACCACCCGCCGCAAAGGGATGAATGAGCGCTACATGTAGGCGATGCGTGAGTGACGACAACTGAGCTGGTGCTGCCGGGATGTCCGTCGGCCTGGCGGTGCTCACCTCGGCGGCCAGTCCTGGACCCGCATAGTTCGGTTGCCCACACCTGGGGTGCCAAAACCTCTCGCTGCAGCGGGGTGTTTTCGCACTCCGGGTAGTGACGGCGGCGCGGCACCCGAGCCACAGCTGCGTCCCTTACCCGAAGGTGGGGAAGTTCCCGACGAAGACGCCCTCGGGGTCCCGCTCCTGCTTGAGACGACGCAACCGGGCCAAGGCCGATTCCGGCAACGCGTCGGCAAGGCTCTCGCTCGGGCTGAGGAACGTCACGGGTTTGCGCCCGGTCGTCGGCAGAGCCCGCGCCAGATCTGCCTGCTTCTTCGTGATGGACTCAGCGGCTTCCTCGGTGACGGGCAGTCCGAACATGTAGACGCTGAACGGTTCGCTCAGCGCCCCGTGGGGATTGTCGGTCGGGCGGGCGAGCGCCCCGCCGAGGTGCCTGACCTGCACCGATAGCAGCGGATCGATGGGCGTCTTAAGCAGAGCGTCGAGGGCCGTGTCATCAAGAGTCGTGAGCAGCTCCGCGTGGGAGCTGCCGGGAACGGGCTCGGTCGGCTCGGCTGTGATCGTTCCCAGATCGGCCACGCTCATCGGTGCACGAGTGTCGGAGAGCGGCGTCGGCAATGCTTCGGTCGCGCGCATGAGACGGCGGACCTCGGCCTCCGTCCCGAGGTAGGTCGAGTCGATGGCAACCATCGGGTCGGCGCCCGGGAAGCTGAGGAGCTCCAGCCACAGGTTCAGATCGTCCGGCGCGGTCGCCGTCAACGACCGGAACACCTCGGCGACATCGCGGGCATGGGCGGCCGACCAGAGCTGACGCCCGCCGAACACCTCCGGAGCCTCATGCAGCTGGACCTCAAGACCGGTGACGATGACGAGCTCGCTGCCCGCACCACGCAGCGCCCAGAACAGCTCGGGATCCGTATCCGAGGTGATGCGGCGGGCCCGGCCCTCCGCGTCGACGATGTCGAAGGCGCGGATACTGTCGCCCACCCACCCGAAGGACCGTCCGAACCAGCTCAGGCCGCCGCCGAGTGCGACCCCGGCCACCGTCACCACTGGTGAGCTGCCCGGAAGTCCGGTCAGTCCGTGATCGGCCGCTGCGGCCTGCAACTGCCCGGCCCGCGTCCCGGAGCCGATCATGGCCGTTCGCTGTTTGGGGTCGATGACGATCTGATTGAGACGGGTGGTCCGCAGCAGGATCGCTCCGCTTGCCCGTCCGGTCGCGCCGTGACCGGAGGGCTGAGTGGCGATCGACAGGCCCCGACTCCGGGCGAAGCGCACGAGGCTGCTGATGTCGTCGACGCCACTCGCTTCGACCACGGCGAGGACGTCTTGGTCGATGGCGCGATTCCACGGTCGGTGGACCTCATCGAACTCGGTGCTGGCGGGAAGCCAGACGCGGCCCTGGACAGCGGCTCGAAGCTCGTCAAGAATGGATGTCGACAGAACAGTCACAATTGCTCCTTGGCTCATGTTGGTACGTGTGATGATCGGACCGACGTCTGCCGGTCTTGCCTGTGAGTCGTTCCCCGAGGCAGAAATGTGACGAGTCATCACCGGCAGGATAGCTATGACATCGGAGTCGACACCTCAGTCCCTCGCCGAGGTGGCCGATCAGTTCACCTCGCATCGACCCAAATTGTTCGCCATCGCTCACCGTGCTCTGGGATCCCCGTGGGCCGCCGATGATGCTGTGCAGGAGACATGGATCCGGTTGCAGCGGGCAGACACCGCGGCCATTGAAAATGTCGAGGCGTGGCTGACGACCGTGATCTCTCGGGTGTGCATCGACCTCATCCGCCGCGACGTCGCAAGACGCGAAGACCTGCAGTGGGAGTACTCGGCAGAAGAAGCTGACCGTCCGGAGGACAGTGCCCTGATTCGAGACGAGCTCTCGGCGGCCCTGCACATTGTGCTCGACACGCTGGGGCCTCTGGAACGTCTCGCGTTGGTCCTTCACGACTTCTTCGCTCTGACCTATAGCGACATTGCGCCCATCGTCGACCGCAGTCCTGCCGCGGCTCGTCAGCTCGCCTCCCGCGCACGTGCACGTGCACGGCTGCGTGGGGTCGACATTGCCGACGTTCGCCACGGAGAGGAGTCTGCGATCACGGCCTTTCTCTCCGCGGCCCGCGAGGGAGACTTCGGCAGTCTGCTCCAACTCCTCGATCCCGAGATCGAACTGCGCAGCGACCCAGCGGCCCTGAGGCTGGCTGGAGCGGGTGCAGACTCCGGTGCCCCACTCCTCGATCGCGAAGTTGCCGGTCCGGACGCCGTGGCCCGAGTCTTCAATGGCCGTGCGCACGCGACCCAGCTGGTCCATATCGCCGGCGCCCCCGCTGCCGCCTACGTCGCCGACGGCATTCCTCGCGCGATCTACCTGTTCCGCTTCGCCAACGGCAGGCTCGCCTCCGTCGATGTGCTGGCCGACGAGAAAGTCCTGGCAAGCCTCGACATCACACTGTGACCTCTACACCACCCTGCGAGTGCCAAAACGCCCCGTTGCAACGAGATGATTCGGCACTCCGGGTAGTGACGCGACGCCGTTGTCGAGCCCGCGGCGAGCTGAACCTCGGTGACGTCACTGATTTCGGGCGGCGCCGGGCGCAACTAGTGACGTCACCGAGGTTGAGTGTGTTCCTATTCCACGAGCTTGCCGACCTGGCTGATCTCCTCGGTGCGCATGAGCTCGGCGACCTCGGGGTCGACGGCCGGAATGCTCTCCTTCACGACTCCGGTCGCTGGTGACCAGACGAGGTTGACCTGCAGGTTCTCATCCTGCTCGGGGTAGTCGCTGCGGTTGTGACAACCGCGGGTCTCCCTGCGTTCGAGCGCGCACTCCAGAGTTGCCCTGGCCGCGAGCACCGAGGATTTGAGGTCGAAGGCGTGGGACAGGTCGGAGAATCCGGCGATGTCCGGGTGGATGCCCACGTCATTCATCCGCGACTCGATGTCGGCGAGCTTCTCGAGTCCGGCCAGCAGACCGGCTTCGTCGCGAACGACACCGGCGTGCTCGGTCATGAGGTTGCGGACCTCGCGTTGCAGAGCTCGAACATTCTCCGTGCCCTCGGATGCGAGGAGATCCTCGATCTCAGCCCGCGCCTCGGCGATGGCAGACTGCGACCTCACCTGCGCCCCCAGATCAGCCGAATACGCGACGGCGGACCGGCCGACGATGCGACCGAAGACGAGGAGTTCGATGAGCGAATTGCCGCCGAGGCGGTTGGCCCCGTGCAGCCCGGACGAAGCCTCGCCGATGGCCCACAGTCCCTCGACGTCGGTGCTGTGCTCGGCCGGGTCGACCCACACCCCGCCCATCGAATAGTGAGCGGTCGGGGCGATCTCGATCGGGGAGACGGTGATGTCGAGCATCTGCGTCTCCATCATCGTCTGGAACACGCGCGGCAGGCGGTTCATGATGGTCTCGCGCGGCAGGTGCGAGACGTCGAGCCAGACGCCGCCGTTTTCCGTACCGCGGCCCTCGGCGATCTCGGTGTAGGCGGCCAGTGCCACGCGGTCGCGGGTGGAGAGTTCCATGCGTTCGGGGTCGTAGCGTTCCATGAACCGCTCCCCCAGTCCGTTGCGTAGGATTCCGCCCTCACCAGGTGCGGCTTCGGAGACGAGGGTGCCGGCGGCGTTCTCGGGTTCGATGATGCCAGAGGGGTGGAACTGGACGAGCTCGGCGTCGCGCAGGCGGGCTCCGGCCTCGACTGCCAGGCGGAAGGAGTCGCCGGTATTCTCGTCTCGGCGAGAGGAGGTGCGGCGCCAGATCCGGTTGTGTCCGCCGGCGGCGAGGATGACAGCGTCGGCATGGATGCGGTAGCGGGAGCCGTCGACGATGTCGAAGCCGAATGCGCCGAAGATGCGACCGTCGGCGACGAGGAGTTTGGTGATGTAGACGCGGTCGAGGATGGGGACATTCAGGGCCTCGGCACGATGAATGAGGGTGCGCTGGATTTCGAGTCCCGTGTAGTCGCCGGCGAAAGCGGTGCGACGCCAGGTGTGGGCGCCGAAGAAGCGCTGCGAGATCCGACCGTCGTCCTCCTTCGCGAAGTCCATTCCGTATCGCTCCAGGTCAGCAATTCCCTGCCCGGCTCCCTGGGTGACGATTTCGACGGTGCGGGGGTTGGCGAGGTCATAGGATTCCTTGATCGTGTCGGCTGCGTGCTGCTGCCAGGAGTCGTCGGGGTCCATCGTGGCCAGGGCCGCGTTGATGCCGCCGGCGGCCAGCGAGGTGTGCGCGTCGTCCTTGGGTCGCTTGCCGACGGCGAGGACGTCGGTGCCGGATTCGGCGACCTCGATCGCGGCGCGCAGGCCGGATCCGCCGGTGCCGATGACCAGCACCGAGGTGGAGATCGTGTGTTCGTGTGCGTGGGCATTTCCCTGTGTGGAGTTCATGTATTCCACGCTAGGTTCGGCCGCCTCATGCGTCCAATGTATTGTTTCGCTTGAGTTGATAGCGATACGCTATGAACATGAATCTGGAACAGCTCGCGAGCTTCGTCGAGATCGCCAACACCGGTCATTTCACGAGGGCCGCTGCCACGCTTCACCTGGCCCAACCCTCATTGAGTCGGCAGATCTCGACGCTGGAGAAGGAGCTCGGCTCCGAACTCTTCCATCGCGCCCATGGACACATCAGTCTCACCGCCGCAGGCGATACTCTCCTGCCGACCGCTCGACGAATGCTCGCCGACGCCGAGGCGGTCCGTCGTGACATGGATGAGCTCGCCGGGCTGCGCAAGGGGCGGATCCGTTTGGGCGCGACTCCGACGCTGTGCGTCAGCCTCGTCGCCGAGGCGATCAGCAGCTTCCATCATGAGCATCCCGGGGTCGAGCTCGAGCTTGTCGAGAAGGGGTCGCGTGAGCTCATCGAGGCGCTGGGTGCCGGCGAACTGGACCTTGCACTCATCACGCGGACGTTGACTCCGAGCGCGCAGATGCCGAGGTTGCGGATGCGGGAAGTGCTCAGTGAGGACCTGGTGGTGATTGCGGGGGCGGACCGCCGTTCCGGCGGCAGCACCTCATGGTCGGGCGACAGCCGCAGCGGTGCTCCACTCCTGCCCGGTGACACGGTCACGTTGGCGGAGGTCGCGGCACTCCCCCAGGTGCTGTTCCATCACGGATACGATCTGCGCGAGGCCACCTCGGCGGCCTTCGATGCGGCCGGGTTGGCACCGAACATCGTCGTCGAGGGAGCCGAGATGGACGCAGTGCTGCGCTTCGTCGAACGCGGACTGGGGGTCGCAATCGTCCCGGCAATGGTCCTCGTCGATCGGCCGCGCCTGACCTCGGCACAGCTGCTGGAGCCGAGTTTGTCGCGGACGGTCAGCCTCGCCACCCGAGCGGACGTACGGCCGACCAGAGCCGCCTCGGCGATGGAGACAACGATCCTCTCGACTGCGAGGGCCCTGACCGAGGAGGACACCGGACTGGCGGCGTATGTGCGGCTGGTGAGGTAAGGGGCCGGCACCGACCACGACAAGCGCCCGCCGACGGGCCCAAGCGTCCACCGGCATGGGAGGATGCTTACATCGAGAGTTCACTGAAAGGGGCGGAGCATGGCGACAGAACGAACGCGCCATCGTCGGGGTGAGGGCGGAAAGCTTCGCGAAGAGATCCTCAATGCCGTCAATCGTCTCCTTGACGAATGGGGCAGTGTTGAACGTCTGACGATTCGGGCTGTAGCGGCTGAGACCGGAGTCGCCGCCCCAAGCATCTATATGCATTTCAAGGACAAGACCGACCTCGTCTGGGCCGCACTGTCCGACAAGTACCAACAGCTGGCCACCCAGATGCGAATCGCCGACGAGAAAGCGGATCAGGAAGGACCGGTCGAACGACTGCGCGCCCAAGTGCATGCCTATTGCCTCTTCGGTCTGAAAAACCCCGGACACTACCGCCTGCTCTACGAGACCAGACAGCCGCAGGCCGATACCGACCGGGTCCGGCACCACCCGGCCAGCGTCGTCTCAGGCAGCCTCCGAGCAGCCGTCACCCGGTGCCAACAGGCGGGTTGCCCCATGTCCCTGCCTGCCGATCAGCTGGTGCAGACCCTATGGTCCGGTGTGCACGGCACCCTGTCTCTCGCACACAGCCTCTTCGACGACGAAGCTCTGGAACCGATCGTTCTCGACATCGCCGACGGCCTCATCGACTCGACAGTCGTGGCCCCCGGGACCGAGTTCACCGACCGATCCAAGCAGATGGACAGTTCGGCCGCCCGGCGCCTCCGCAGCCTGCTCAGCGAATACTAGACTCCGCCCCCAACGATCGCCCTCACCAGGCAAGTTTTGCTGTCGCCAGCGGGTGGGTCTACAGTTTAACTGAACTTAGTTAGGTTATAGGTTCACGACTGTCGACAACGGCTCTCCGAACGAACCATCGCAGCAGACTGCGAGAGCCGCGTACCCGAAGGAACGTGTATGAACAGAGCGCCTCGCAATGACCTCCCCGCCCTTCGAACGGGCGTGATCGGGCTCGGAATGATCGGAGGAGGAGTCGCCACCAGCCTCTCCCGCAGCGGCTACCTTCCTCTCGTCTACGACATCAGACCAGAGGCAGCCGACCTGCCCGGAACCCCTGAACTGGCTGCCTCTCCTGCGGTTGTGGCGACAGCTAGCGACATCGTGTTCGTCTCCGTCGTGAACGCCGATCAGGCCTTGGACGTGCTCAACGGCAAGGACGGCCTGCTGTCCGGTTCACACTCCGGTCTCATCGTCGTCCTGCTGAGCACGGTCAGCCTGGAAACTGTAACCAGATTGTCCGAGCTCTGCACCGAATACGACGTGACTTTGTTGGACTGCGGAGTGACGCCAGGTGACAAGGCCGCCGAGAACGGAATGGTCGCTATGGTCGGCGGCGATGAGGAATCCGTCGAACACGCCCGCCCAGCTCTCGAGGGCTTCGCCAAGGCAGTGGTGCACTGTGGCCCGTTGGGTGCAGGGATGGCTACCAAACTGGCACGGAACGTCATCACCTACGGCAGCTGGCGCACTGTCAGCGAAGCTGCCTCACTCGCCGCATCCGCCGGGGTCAGCCCGCAGACTCTCATCGACGTCATCGAGACCGCCGACCCGGACGGCACCACTGCACTGATGCTGCTGCGTCAACAGCAGACCAGTGCCGCTGCCGCTGTCGGTGAGCAGATTCGTCCGCTGATGGCCAAGGACCTCGCCGCTGCCAAAGAGCTGGCGGCATCCTCGGGCCTGCAGATGCCGCTGGTTGACGTGGCGCAGGACAAGGCGACGGACACCCTTGGGCTGGATGACCCGAAAGCGTCCGCCGAGAATGGCAGCCAGGATGATGCCCACCAGATGATGGATGCGGTCTATGGCTCAGGATTCAGCCAGGCCATGCCGAACACCGGCACGCCTTTCGAGAAGGAGACCGCCGAGCATCTCTTCGGAGACGTCTGGAGCCGCCCCGAGCTCTCCATCCGCGACCGCCGCCTCCTCGTTCTGGGAGCCACGGCAGCCTTGGGCGACGCCGATCTCATCCGAATTCAGGTCCGCGGTGCCCTGGCCAACCAGGAACTGTCCGGCGAACAGCTCAATGAGGCTGTGCTCCAACTCGCCTATTACGTCGGCTGGGGGCGCGCATCGAGCGTGCACCGCGGTGTCGCCGCCGCCCTCGCCGAACACAGCAACCGAGACCAGGCTCACTGAGAACCCGACCCGAGAAGACACCAACCACCGAAGGAAAGAGGACATCACATGACTGAGACAACGACCCCCATGCCCACTGTGCGCGATGCCGAGTCGCCGCTGGATCCACCACCGGAGTACCAGGCACTCCAAGAGGAACGGCCTGTCCACTGGGTGCGGTTCCCCAACGGCTCCGAAGGCTGGCTGGTGACCCGGTTCGATGAGGGGAGCCAGGTCTTCTCCGACCCCCGTATGAGCTCCCACCGCCCGCGACACGATAATCCTGAAGGAGAAGCAGGAGAGAGCGCCGGCACCGATGAGAGCGGCCTGCCTCCGCTGTTCGTGATGATGGATGAACCGGATCACGGCGCTTACCGCAAGCTGCTGACAGGGAAATTCACGCCTAAGGCTGTGGCGAAGAATCTTCAACCGTACATCGATCGGATCGTCGACGAACACCTCGACGCGATTGCGTCGACATCTGGGCCGGTCGACCTCATCGAGGCGCTCTGCCTGCCGATTCCGTGCCTGGTGATCTGCGAGATCCTGGGTGTGCCGTACGAAGACCGTGACGGGTTCCACGGCGCGACAGAGGCGATGATGGATATGGGCAGATCCCGCGAAGAGCGAGACGCGGGAGCTCAGTGGCTGATGGGCTACATTTCAAAGCTCATCGAGACCAAGAGAAGCCAGCCGGAGTCGGACGGACTGATCAGCGAACTCATCCGCATCGCCGCATCGGGCGAGACCATCCTCACCGACAAGGACCTCACGGGCATCTGTGCTCTTCTGCTCTTCGCCGGCCACGACACGACCGCTGCCATGATGGGTCTGTCGATCATGACCCTGCTGACGCATCCGGGCAAATGGGAGGAGTTGCGCGAGAACCCGGAGAAGATCGGTCCGGCCATCGAGGAGCTTCTCCGGTACCTGACCATCGTTCAGTTCGGGCTCGGACGTGTGGCCCTCGAAGATGTCGAAATCGGAGAGGCACAGATCAAACAGGGTGACCTGGTCGTCGTCGCTATGCCGATTGCCAATCGTGATCCTCGGGTCTTCACCGATCCGGACGTACCGGACTTCGACCGCAAGACCACGCGCCATCTGGCCTTCGGCTACGGCGTTCACCAGTGCCTGGGTCAGAACGTCGCGCGCGCAGAGCTCAAGACGGTGCTGCCCAAACTCATCGAACGTTTCCCCGACCTCCACTTGGCCGTCGACCCCAGTGACGTCCCCATGGATGCCTTCGGGACGAACTACGGGGTCCGGGAACTGCCCGTGACCTTCTGAATCACCCCACACAACCGAACTGCCGAGGTGCACTGCGGCTCGACCGAAAGGAATACACAATGAGAATAACCATCGATGAAGACAGGTGCTGCGCGGCCGGCCAGTGCGTGCTGGCAGCCCCAGAGGTCTTCGACCAGCGAGACGACGACGGCATCGTGGTCCTGCTCCAGGAGGAGCCTCCGGAGTCCGAGTACGAGAACACCCGAAATGCGGCGGCGCTCTGCCCGGCCGCGGCAATCGTGGTCGAGGAATGACCGAGCGCCACGTCGTCATCGTCGGCACCGGAGCAGCCGGGATCAGCGTGCTGGAGAATCTGAGACGCTGTGGCTTCACCGGGTCGGTCACCATGGTCGGCGACGAAGAGACGACTCCCTATGATCGGCCACCGCTGTCGAAGCGGTTCCTCACAGGAGAATGGGAGCCGGAACGACTGCACCTCCGCTCCGCCGAAGCATTGGCAGAGTTGGCGGCAACATGGCTGCTCGGCCGCCGGGCTTCAAGCCTGGATGCGCAGGCACGACGTGTGTTCCTCGATGACGGTTCGGCTGTCAGCTACGACGAGCTGGTGGTCTGCACCGGCGTCCGCTCTCGACGACTGCCACTCAGCGATCAGGTCGACGGCGCACACGTGCTGCGCACTGTCAACGACGCATTGAGTCTGCGCGATGGTTTGGACGACCGCTCTGAACTCTTGATAGTCGGCGGTGGCTTCCTCGGAGCCGAAACGGCCGCCGTTGCGAGCAGTCTGGGAACACGCGTCACTCTGCTCAGTTCCACGGTGATTCCGCTTGCCGCGGCACTGGGCGAGGACGTCGCGGGGCTGCTCGCGGACCGACACCGAAGCAATGGCGTGCACCTGGAGCAGGGTCGCGCTCAGGGTGTCACGGTCTCTCCGGAGGGCACAGCCAGCGGGATCACCCTTGACGACGGAAGACACCTGCCTGCTGAGAAGATTCTGATGTCGGTCGGTTCCCACCCGAATGTCGAGTGGCTTGAGACCAGCGGCATTCCGATCAGCGACGGCATCGCGTGCGACGAGCACGGTGGAGTGGTGCCCGGCGTGTGGGCTGCCGGGGACGTTGCTGCCTGGTGGAGGCCCGAGGCTGATCGGCATGTGCGGCTCGAGCACCGGACGAATGCCACGGAGCACGGGATGAACGTCGCTCGCGCAATTCTCGATCAGCCTGCTCTGCCCCCTTCCGTGCCATACGTCTGGTCCGATCAATACGATCTGAAGATCCAGATTCACGGCCTCACTGCAGGAGCGGATTCGTTTGAGGTCATCGAAGGGGACGTCGCAGATGGCAGGTTCACAGCCGTCTATGGCCGGCAAGGACGAATCTGCGCAGCACTGGGCGTCAATATGATGAGACCGCTGAGAACCCTGCGTCCGCACGTTGCGGAGCAGACGCCGTGGACCGAGCTGGACCGGCTCAAGCCCGCCCTCTCGCTGAGCTGAGGCGAACTGAGCTGAGGTGAACTGAGCTGAGTTTTCGCTAGGGTGCTGAGAATCCGCGCTCAGAACCAGGCGTCGGCGAGCAGCTTCAGTGAACGCTCCGCCACTGCAGGGTCGTAGGCGTAGGTGACGGTGATGAGCTCATCTGCCCCGGTGCGCTCGACGAACTCCGACATCTGACGGGTCGCAGTCTCGGGTGAGCCGACGGCGCTGATCTGGAGCATCGGGTTCTCACCACCTCCCTCTACCTCTGCTGGATCGATAGGTGGTTGCAGCTGTCGACGGCGGCCGCGGCCGATGTCGGCGAACATCTGCTTCACCGACGTGAACTCGCGCTGGGCCTCTTCGTCCGTCTCAGCCACCAGCACATTGATCCCAGCCATGACGTAGGGCTTGTCAATCTGCGCGGTTGGAGCCTCGGTGGTGAAGGATTCGCGGTAGACGCGGACCGCGGCATCGATCTGGTCAGGAGCGAAGTGTGAGGCCAGAGAGAACGGCAATCCCAGCTGACCGGCGATCGCGGCACCGTTCGTCGTCGACCCCAGCACCCAGATCGGGACTTCGGTGTTGGCAGAGACAGCGGATTCGATCGGCGCCGTATGAGCCTTACCCTCGGAGCTGAACCAGCCCTGCATGTCATAGATGTTCTGGGCAAAGGACTGCGGTTCGGCCGAGGAACGGCTGAGCGCCTGCGCTGTCATTCCATCGGTGCCCGGCGCGCGGCCCAACCCCAGATCGATGCGATCGCCATGGATGTTGGCCAGAGTGCCGTACTGCTCGGCAACCATGAGCGGAGCATGGTTGGGCAGCATCACTCCGCCTGAACCCACACGGATCTTCTCGGTCACCGAGGCGGCTTGCGAGATGAGCAGCGCCGTGGCACTCGCGGCCAGCCCCATGGTGTTGTGGTGCTCAGCGAACCACAGACGCCGATAACCCGCCTCATCAGCGACCCGTGCCGCGCTCATCGAGGCATCGATGGCCTCACGTGCATTGGATCCGTCACGGATGGGAACAAGGTCGAGGATATTCAGTGGAACGGACAAAGCGATATAGCCCTTCGGTTGAGACAGTTCAAAGATGAACGAGCTAATTCAAAGATCAGCCACCTGGGACAACAGCAAAGCGTCATGGTTCTATTCCTCCCATGCCGGTCCGTTCGCCTCATCGTTTCGCGCCCATTCTTCGCCCCCTCCTCCGAACTAGACAAGTAGATTGATCAATCTGTTTGTACAATGAAGTAATGCCCGATCCGAACCTTGCTGCTGAGTTCCGCAGTGCGCTCCGTCCACTCATCCGCCGCTTCTACTCGGAACGGACGACCTCTCGCGGAAAGTCCGGGATCCTCATCCACCTGAACGAGCGGGGCCCTGCCACGGCGTCCGAGCTCTCAGCAGCAGAGCGGATCACTCCGCAGGCAGTCGCCGTGGCTCTGCGAGAACTGGAAGCACTGTCGTATGTCACCCGCGCACGAGACGACGTCGACCGTCGCAAGGTCCGCGTCCAGATCACTGAGACGGGGCGCAGCGCGCTCGACAGCGAACACGAGGCCGGTACCCGGTGGCTTGCCGACGCCCTTGTCGAACATCTCGATGACTCCGAGCGCGCGACGCTGTCAGCGGCAGTGCCCGTGCTGCGCAAGCTCATGCGGGAGGCTGCCGATGAGTGAACCCGAACCTGGCGGACAGCTGCTGCCCGCACTCATCTATGCGGCATTGTCGACGGCGATCGTCAGCTCGCTGGGCATGCTGCTCGTGCCGACGATCTCGGCAGAGTTCCACGTCTCGATCAGCGCCGCGCAGTGGATGCTCACGATCAATCTGCTCGTCGGCGCGATCGTCACCCCGGTGATGGGCCGCCTCAGCGATGGCCCGCACAAGAAGAGGCTCCTCGTCGGCGCTCTCACCATCATCCTGGTCGGTTCGGCAATCGCCGCTCTTGCGACCAACTTCGCCGTCTTCCTGATCGGACGTGCGCTGCAAGGACTCAGCTACGGCATCGTGCCCATGACGATCGCACTGGCGCGGCGTTATCTGCCTACGGAGAAGAGCACGCGCGGCATCGCCAGCCTGTCGGTGACCGTGTCGACGGGAATGGGCATCGGGTACCCCCTGACGGGACTCATCGCGGGATCGCTCGACTATCAGTTCGCGTTCTGGTTCGCTGCGCTCTTCGTCGCCACAGCCATGGTCGTGGTGATCGTCGCTGTCCCATCGGGACCGGACACGCAGGCTCCGCGAGTCCGCTTCGACGTTCCAGGTGCGACAGTGCTCGCGTTCGGGCTCGCGGCGCTGCTGCTCGGGGTCAGCGAAGGAGAGATCTGGGGCTGGGCCACCCTGCCCACCCTGAGCTGCTTCGCGGTCGCGATCATCCTGCTCACGATCTGGGTCCTGCTCGAGCTGAGGGTGAAGCATCCGCTGATCAATCTTCGGGTCCTCCGCAGCCCAGACGCACTCGTCGCGAACCTCACGGCCATCACTCTCGGCACGGTGATGTATATGGTGCTGTCGATCGGCAGCATCATCGCGCAGGCACCGAGCGAAACTGGCTACGGAGTCGCGTTGCCGGTGTTCTGGGCCGGCTTCGTGATGCTGCCGTTCTCGGTAGGAAGCTTCCTCGCCAACCGTCTTGTGCGGCATCTGACGAAGCGGATTCGGATGACGACCTTGTTGCCGCTGGGCGCGACTCTGGTCACCGCGTCATCGCTGCTGCTGCTCTTCGCTCATACTCAGCTGTGGGAGATCCTGGTCGGCATGTTCGTCGTCGGCATGGGTGTCGGCACCACCTATGCAGCGATGCCGGCGCTCATCGCCCGAACCGTGGCAACAGAGGAGCTGGGCAGCGCGGTCAGCTTCAATCAGGTGCTGCGAACTGTCGGCGGTTCGTTCGGCAGTGCGATCTCCGGCGCCGTGCTCGCCGCGCACCTGGGTGCAGATGGCCACCCGAGCGCGGACGGCATCTTTCTGGCCCTCGCGATTTCAGCGATCGGGTGTGTCGCGGTACTCATCGGTCTGCTTTCCGACCGGGCGCGCGGCAGCCGCACAGCCGCCTGACGCACGCGCAGCCAGGCCATCCGGCTTTACGCGCAACCAGTCAGGCGCGCGAGGCGTACCAGGCACACGAGGCCGGCCAGGCCAGCACGCCCACGCCGCACCACCAGCACAGAGCAGGGCCCCGAAAGTTCATCACTCCCGAGGCCCTGCTCTGTCGACTGCGTGCCGTGCACGCGTCTTATCGATGGATCACTCGCCCTTCGGCCCGTCTCCCGAGTCATCGCTCTTGGTGGTGCCGGGCAGGCCCTGGGCCTTGCGGCGCATGAGGAGGACGACGATGACGATGATCGCCAGGCCGCCGACTCCGAGCAGCACGATCATCGGGGTCGACATGCCGGAATCGCTGCCGGTCGATTCGCCGATCTCGCCGCGCTCTTCGGTGTCCTTGCCCGGTTCGTCGACGACGCCGCCGCCGAGTCCGGCCTGTGAGGACTCTTCGACCGAGCCGCCGGCACCTTCGGCGTCAGCGATTGTGAAGTCGAAGTCGCCGGAGATCGGGTGACCGTCCGATGACACCACGCGCCAGGTGACCGTATAGTCGCCGGGCTTGAGGTTGTCGGGCAGTGCAACGGTGAGCTTCTTGCCGTCGACAGCGAGTTCACCTGCGGAGACGTTCTTGCCGTCGATGACAACCTTGACCTCGGAGCCGACCTCCTGGACTTCACCGGAGAAGGTCATCTCGATCCATTCAGGCTGCTGGTCGACCGTCGTTCCATCCTCGGGGTTCGAGGATACGAGCTGGTCGTGAGCACTGGCCGGGGCAAAAGCAAAAACACTCAAAGTAGCCACCAGCAGGGCAGCGAAGCCGAGCTTGAGGGCGGACCACGTGGTTCGAGTCATGTCAGTTTTCTCCTTCAACAATTACCTTCAGTATCACCGAGTCTGCTCGGCCAAAGAGTGCAGATAGTCTGTGATTCCCGGCACGGACACTTCAATTGTCTCAAGAGTTTCTTCGAAATTCTTCAATTGCCCCGCCCACGGGTCGGGAACATCCGGTGCGGGAGCATCGACTGCCTTCTCCGCAGCCACCCGAGGATCGAATTCGCGCAGCATACGCAGCTGCGGGCGCACCTCGGCGGGGAGGTCTGCGATGAGGTTCTGCAGGGCACGATGATGCCTGCGGGTCATCGCGATAGCCACGTCACGTTCGGCCAACCATTCGGAGGTGATCTGACGCGCCACGTGATCCTCGGTGCGGTAGCCGGCGGTCTTCAGCACCCGTGCCTGAGTGGGGTCGATGGGGTTGCCGGCCTCTTCATCGCTGATGCCGGCGGAGTCCACGACCGCCTCGGCGCCGCTGCGTTCCAGGTGGTTCTGGAGCACGCGTTCGGCCGTGACCGAACGACAGATATTGCCCGTGCACACGAACACCACGGATGCCACCATTGCGCGTTCCTCCTCGTCGATCCGATACCCACAGCTGCGGTGGGCCACCAGCGCATGCGCACCGGAAAATCCTGACCATTCTCCCTACCGATCACGATACTGTTGCACCATGACATCTGTAACATCGAGCGCTTCACCGCGCCCTCAGGACGATCTGTTCCGCCACGTCAACGGCGAGTGGATCCACTCGTTCACCATCCCCGACGACCGTGCCGGCGACGGTGCGATGCGCGAACTCTTCGACACCGCAGAGACCAAGGTCCGCGACATCATCACCGCAGTCTCCGACTCCCCGCAGGAGCCGGGCAGCGAAGGCCAGAAGGTCGCCGACCTGTACTCCTCGTTCATGGACCTCGACCAGATCAACTCACTCGGAGTCAGCCCCCTCGACTCCTCCTTCGCCGCCATCGACGCGGCCGAGGACAAGTCTGAACTCGCCAACCTCCTCGGCCGCCTCGAGACCGAAGGCATCGGAGGCCTCCTCGACGGCGGCGTCACCGCCGACGCGAAGGACTCCGACATCTACGCCCTCTACCTCCACCAGGGCGGCATCTCCCTGCCCGACGAGGACTACTACTTCAACGACGACCACGCCGAGGTGCGCGTGAAGTTCGTCGACCATGTGAGAAAGATGTCCGCCCTCGGTGGGCTGGGCACCAAGAGCGGGATCTCCGACGCCGAGGTGGCCGCCAAGGTGATGGCCTTCGAAACCGCCCTTGCCCGCCACCACTGGGACCGCGTGGCCTGCCGTGATGCAGAGAAGACCTATAACAAGGTCACCCTCGAACAGCTGCGCGAGCTGGGCCCGGGCTTCGACTTCGGCTCCTGGTTCTCGACGTTGGCCGCCGACGTCGACGGTGAGCTGTCCTACCTGATCATCGGCCAGCCCTCCTTCATCACCGGCATGGCCGAAGAGTGGGAGCGCACCGACATCGAGACCATCAAGACCTGGCTGCGCTTCTCCGTCCTCTCCGCCACCGCCTCGCTCCTGAGCGATGAGATCGTCGAGGAGAACTTCGACTTCAACTCCCGCACTCTGTCGGGCACCCCTGAACTGCGGGATCGCTGGAAGCGCGGTGTCGGACTGGTCCAGGGCCTCCTCGGCGAGGCTGTGGGCAAACTCTACGTCGCGCAGGAGTTCCCGCCGGCGGCCAAGGACGCGATCGATCACCTCGTGGCGATGCTCATCAAGGCCTACGACAAGTCGATCAACGAACTCGACTGGATGAGCGAGGAGACGAAGCAGAAGGCTCTGGTCAAGCTCTCGAAGTTCACTCCGAAGGTCGGCTACCCCGAGGTGTGGCGCGAATACCCGGCCGCGATCGACTCCTCGGACCTGGTGGGCAATGTGCGTCGCAGTGCCCGTGCCGAGCACGCGCGTCAGATCAAGCGCATCGGCAAGGCCATCGACCGCACCGAATGGCTGATGACGCCGCAGACCGTCAACGCCTACTTCCATCCGGTGATGAACGAGATCGTCTTCCCGGCCGCGATCCTGCAGCCACCGTTCTTCGACGCCTCCGGCGATGTGGCGGCGAACTTCGGTGCCATCGGCGCGGTCATCGGCCACGAGATCGGCCACGGATTCGACGACCAGGGCTCACGCTATGACGGCGACGGCAACCTCGTCGACTGGTGGACGGCCGAGGACCGGGAACGCTTCGAGGAACGCACCAATGCGCTCATCGCCCAGTACGAGGAACTGGTCCCGGCGGGACTCGACCCATCGCAGCACGTCAACGGTGCGCTGACCGTGGGTGAGAACATCGGCGACCTGGGCGGACTGTCCATCGGCTGGAAGGCGCTCGAGCTGGAGCTGGGACGGGTGCCATCAACTGATGAGGCCGCGACGTTCTTCGAAGCCTGGGCGAAGGCCTGGCGGGCGAAGATGCGCACCGAGGAGCGCGTGCGTCGCCTGAGCATCGACCCGCACGCACCCGAGGAGTTCCGCTGCAACCAGGTCGTGAAGAACATGACCGCCTTCCACGAGACGTACGGGGTTGAAGAGTCCGACGGCATGTACCTGGCTCCCGAGGAGCGCGTCACCATCTGGTGAGAGCGGCGCGCGCAGGCGGGGCGTGCAAGCGCAGCGTGTAGGCGGGGCAGCCTCGTGCCAACGAGGCAACCCGGCAACGCGAGGGGCGCTGAGCAACCTTTCCTGGGGTTGCCCAGCGCCCTTCGTGTTGCTGAGATGCTCAGATGCCGAAATTGCGCGGCCGCCGGCGGTTCATGCCGTCACTAGACCGCTCCGACGTCACTATTTGCGCGCGGCGCCGGGCGCAAATAGTGACGTCACGGAGTTTTAGGGTGAGAGGCGGTGGGAGGCGCGGCGCCTCAGCGGTGCTGGCGGATGAGGCTGACCATGCGGTAGTCGAACTCCTGCCAACTGTTGATCGGGGCGTCGGCGTCCATTGCTGCCTCGAACTCGTCGATCTCATTGAAGTCCGACTCCAGCGGAATGTCATAGGGCATCTCGACGTAGAGAAGTCCGCTCGCATCGGTGTGCACAACGTCGAATCCAGCCGTTTTGGGAGCCAGCTCGTTGTTCATCACGATGAGCAGCCTGCCGTCCGTGCCCGCGTACTCGTCCTCGATGCCGTCGACGTACCCCTCGGATTCGCGCAGTTCACGCTGCGCCCTGATGACGAACTCCGCATAGGCGCCGATGCCGATCACCGGGATGCGGGACGTCAGGGCCTCGGTCGCGACCTTGATCAAGCGCGACCGCGCCTTGCGAGACAGTGGGGTCACCTCGGCTCCGGACATGGCGACACCGTCGAAGCCGACCAGGGATCGCGCGACGTCATCGTGGTTCGGGTTGAGCAGCGTGATGTCGAGTCCGAAGCGTTCGTACCACGGGCGGGTCACCTTGGCGCTGTCCTCGTCCCACCATACGTAGAAGAGGAATGGCACGTTGATGCCGGCTTCCGAGAAGTAGAACGGTGGGGTGCGCTCCCCCGCGGTGACGTCGAAGGGGACGACGTTGCCGGCGATCGGAGCAGGGCAGGTGGCGAAGGCGGTGAATGCGAACGGGTAGTCGACGGCACGGTTGAAATCGACGACCAGCGAGCCGTCCTGGTTCGGGATGCCCAGGTCGAGGGTTCTCCACGCAGGTGTGGTGGCGTCATTCGTGGAATCGTGGAAGTCCAGCTGCAGGCCGCTGGCAGGGTTGCCGGTGGCCAGGAGCTTCACCTCGCCAGCTTCGCTGGTGAAGGACACGACGCCGACCGCAGCGGTCTCCACGTTCAGGTCGTCCTGCGCAGTCTTGATCGTATGCACCTGAGCGGTTTCGAAGGGCGTGAACTTAGCGAGGAACACGAAGTCCGGGTTCGGGTCGAAGACGGGAACTTCGAAGAACTTGCCCAGCAGCGGCGACTTGGAATCGCGCACCCGAATGCCGATCCGACCGGCACGATCGATGAGTTCGTAGAGAACATGGCCGACGGTGAACCACTGCAGGGACCCGCCGGTAGGCAGCTTCGCGCTGAATCCGTTCTCTTCGACCCTCACCTCGGGCCCGGAGACTTCCGGGATCTTCGGCAGAACCGTGGTGTCGCTGGGAACCGAAGCTGAACTGGAAGGAGACGCAGCACTGGCGGTGGGGTCCGCCTCGGCGGACTTGCTCATGAGGTCGAAGGTCGCGGCAGCAGGCCCGGCCTTGGTCCCGGAGTCAAGGGCAACGCTGACCCAATCGTCCTCGACGGTGAAGGTTCCGGGAGCGTCGGGCCAGGTGGTGGTTTCGTCGAGCCAGTGCAGGCCGGTCACGCTCAGCCATCCGAAGGGAGTCGCCAGCGCCGAGTTCCTAGAATCCCGCCATGTGTTCCACTCGGTCACGAACTGGTTCACTTCGAACACTCCTTGCATTGCATTACTTCTCGGTGCTGGTTCCCGGGCGATGAACAACGAAGCCCGAGCGGTCGGTGGCCGCTGCGGCTCCGGCCCCTCACCCGCTGCCATGTCGACGCGGACTAAGAGAACCAATGCCCTTGTGGCCAAAGCTACCGCAAACGATAGGCTGTGAAAATGAGTGCATCGCCCGTGATACCACGTACGGAAACCCAGGTCGCAGCCGATCTGACGGACTTCATCAGTTCATCTCCCAGCTCCTATCATGCCACCGACACAGCGGCAGCACGATTCGACTCCGCAGGTTTCACCCGACTCCATGAGCGAGAGAAATGGTCGCTCGAAGCTGGACAGGGCTGCTATGTCATCCGTGACGGCGCGATCATCGCATGGCGGACACCGGCAAGCACAGTTGATACTTCCGGTGCGGCCCCGGGCGCGGCCACTGGCGCGGGCGGGTCCTCGGGCGCGGTTCCCGGGTTCCGGGTGTTCGGTTCTCACACCGACTCCCCGGCCTTCAAACTCAAACCCGGCAATGAGTTCGCTGTCGAGGGAACCCGCCAGATCGGCGTCGAAGTCTACGGCGGTCCGCTGCTCAACTCGTGGCTCGATCGGGAACTGGCACTGGCCGGGCAGCTCAGCCTCGCCGACGGGTCCGTCGTCCTCGCGCAGACCCCATCCATCGCGCGCATCCCGCAGCTGGCCATCCACCTGGACCGGCAGGTCAATGACGGCCTGACGTTGGACAAGCAGCGCCACACCACTCCGATCATCGGTCTGGCCGAGCTCGCCGAGGCCGATGTCATCGAGCTCCTCGCTGCCTCCGCCGAGGTGGATCCTGAGCAGGTCGTCGGACACGACGTCTACACGATCCCCGTTCAGACACCCGGGACGTTCGGTGCCCAGGAGGAGTTCTTCGCCTCGCCGAGGTTGGACAACCTTTTGTCCGTCCACGCCGGTGTCAACGCGCTGATCGACGTCGATGCTGCCGCGCTGGACTCCATCGCCCTCTTCGCCGGCTTCGACCATGAGGAGATCGGGTCGAACTCACGGTCCGGTGCCTGCGGACCGTTCCTCGCCGACGTCACCGAGCGCATCATCGCCTCCCTGTTCCCGGAGTCGACGCGCAGCGACTACCTGGCCTCGCTCGCGTCGTCGATCTGCGTGTCCTCCGACGCCGGGCATGCCGCCCACCCGAACTATCCGGAACGACACGATCCCCACGTCCGTCCCCGCCTCGGCGGCGGTCCGCTGCTCAAAATCAATGCACAGCAGCGCTACGCCACGGATGCCGTGGGCACAGCAGCCTGGTCACAGGCGTGCACGGCGGCCGGGGTCGAGTACCAGAATTTCGTGTCCAATAACGCGATGCCGTGCGGGTCGACGATCGGCCCACTGACCGCGACCCGATTGGGCATGACCACCGTCGACGTGGGCCCGGCCCTGTATTCGATGCACTCGGCCCGCGAAATGGTCGCCATCAGCGATGTCGTGTCCCTGGGCGCCGCGGCGAAGGCGTTCCTGCAGGGGTGATCGCGGGTCTGCAGGGGCCGCCGACCGCCCGAGCGACCACCAATTGAGATTGAAACTTGGCCTGTCGAATGCGGAGATAGGTTGGGGCCATGACTTCTCCGACTCCGGTCTTCGACTCGCACCTGCACATCATCGACCCGAAACATCCTCTGACCGAGAATCACGGATACCTGCCGGACCCCTTCACGGTCGAGGATTATCTGCTGCGCATCGGTGGCCTGGGCATTGCTGGTGGAGCAGTGGTCTCGGGGTCGTTCCAAGGCTTCGACCAGTGCTTCCTCGTCGACGCCTTGAGCACTCTGGGTCCCGACTTCGTCGGAGTCACTCAGCTTCCGGCCGACACCTCCGATGACCGCATCCTTGAGCTTGACCGCGACGGCGTGAAAGCGCTGCGGTTCAACGTCGCTCGCGGCGGATCCTCCGCCTTGGACGATCTCGACCACATGGCCCGACGAGTCCATGATCTCGTGGGATGGCACTCCGAGCTCTACATCGATGCCCGCAGCATCGATGCGGATCTCGGAGACCGCATTGCCGGACTGCCCGCCGCGAGCATCGACCACTTCGGAATGCACAGCGATGGACTGCCTGCTCTGCTGCGGCTGGTCGAACGCGGCGTCAAAGTGAAGGCGACCGGTTTCGGCCGCGTCGAACTCGACCCGGCCACGACGATGCGAGCGATCGTCGACGTCGACCCCTCAGCACTCATGGTGGGAACAGACCTACCCTCTACTCGCGCTCCCCGACCGTTCGAAGACACGGACTTCGAGGTCATCCGCGCCACTCTGTCGCCCGAGGAGCTCACCGCGGTGTTCTGGGACAACGCCGCAGAGTTCTATCTGGGGCGCACGCGCGACTGATCGCAGGGCGAAGCACACGACGATTCCTTCGCCCCTGTTGACCTCGATCAAGTAGCATTCCACGGATGAACTCCCAACGATCGAATCTCTCCTCCACCCTGCACAGCCTCGACGGACGCAGCTACGGAAATTACAAGCAGATCCGCGGCCGCTACGAGTTCGGGCCCGTCACCGTGTTCATCGATCGGGTCCAGGTCGATCCCTTCGCCTCCCCGTCGAAGGTTCGGATCAGAATCAACCGTGCCGAGGCGGGGTTCCCCACCGACATCACCACCGAACGGGCAGATCGCATCGCGGTCTCCGACTTCCTCTTCCGTGTCGGCAATTCGTTCCTGCACCGCACCGACCGGCACGCAATCATCCTCGGACGACCTGGCCAAGAGGTGCTCGAACGCACCAATGTCGTCATCGATGACGAGGGCTTCGAGGCACGCCTGCTCGTCAACCTCCCGGCCCGCGGCAGGCGCATCTTGGGACACCAGGCCGCCGACATCCTCACACGCGATGTGCCCGAGCTCGCGCAGGCCATGTTCGTCCACGCCAATCTCGCCACCTCCGCTCAGGCGAGCGACGGTCCGACCCGCGACGATTCCGGCAACGATGCCCAAGACGATTCAAGCGATGCCCTGCGCGAGCATGTCCAACTCCACCGGGATCAGTTGGAACTGCAGAACCACCTCGGCGAGGAAGATCTACTCGCGTTCGTCGGCAATGGTGCGATCCTGCCGCGGCGCTCGGGTGATTCGGACCTGCCGATGGACTCTCGCGCCGTGGCCTTCACGAGTCCGAGTTCGCTCGAGCACACCGTCACACTCTCGAGCGGGCGCAGCCTGACCGGCATGGCGATCCCCCGTGGTGTCACGGTCATCGTCGGCGGCGGGTATCACGGCAAGTCGACGATTCTGCGCGCCCTCGAGCGCGGCGTCTACCCGCACATCGCTGGCGACGGTCGGGAATGGGTCATCACTGAACCCAGTGCCACCTCCATCCGGGCCGAGGACGGTCGTGCCGTGACCGGCGACGACATCTCGCCCTTCATCAACAATCTGCCATCCGGTACTGACACGAGAGCCTTCACCACGACGAATGCGAGCGGCTCGACCTCGCAGGCGGCCAACCTCGTCGAGGCCGTTGAGGTCGGGGCACGTTCGCTGCTCATCGATGAGGACACCTCGGCGACGAACTTCATGATCCGCGACGAGCGGATGCGGGCGCTGATCCCGGCCGAGCGCGAACCCATCACCCCATTCGTCGACCGAATCCGGCCGTTGTTCACCCGCCGAGGAGTGTCCACAGTTCTTGTCGCAGGCGGATCGAGTGCCTTCTTCGAGGTCGCCGACCACGTCATCGCCCTCGACGCCTATGTGCCGCAGGAGGTCACCGAGAAAGCCCATGAACTCGTGGGCGTGGACCCGGCAGAGCTGGAGGGTGCGAGTCCAGCGGATCGGGACGCCGCGAGCCCAGCCAGTCCGGTCAACCGCGAAGACGAATCAGCAGATGACTCCGGAGACATGTTCGCTGCGCCTCGACCGCGGATTCCAACGGCCACCGCACTGCGTCCCAGCTCGAAGACGAAATCAGCGAAGGCCAAAGGGCTGGGGCAGGTCCAGTTCGGGAAGGCCTTCATCGACCTGGCCGCAGTCTCCCAGCTCATCGATCCGCAGCAGACGACGGGCATCGCCGAGGCGCTCGAGTACATGGCCGAGATCTTCGACGATCGAACTTCACTCACCGATGCTCTGGCCGAGGTCGAGGACATGCTCGATGCGCAGGGAGTCGACGGTCTGACCGGTAACCGCGACCACCCTGGCCATGTCTCTCGTCCCCGGCCACAGGAGATCGCGGCCGCTCTCAACCGCTTCCGGGGACTGCGCCTCGTCGAGTGACGCTTGAACTCAACAACCCTGGTCACTTATGCGCCCAGCAGTGCAATCAGATCCTCGGCCGTAGACACCGGCAGCGAGCACTGCGTTCCCTGGCAGACGATGGCGGTGCCGTCGGGCACCTCAACCTCTGAACCGTCTTCGGCAGGAACGCCTGTTTCAGCGGTGATGAGCGTGACCGCAGGATGCCTGGTCGCGATCCTGTTCAGCTCGGCATCTCGCGTGGCGACGCGAACCGGATTGAGTGCTCGTTCTGACTGCCACAGCGCATGGCCGCAGCCGCGAGGTGCTCGACCGGCGAGCGCCCGATAGACCCCGAGCAGGCGGTCGCGCAGGTCAAGAAGTCCGCCCGTACTCAAGTCGTCCGCCGGAGCGGCGCCACCCGAAGAGGCGCTGACCGAAGCGTTGCCAGTTTGGCCACTCTCAGCACTGCCGTCCACGCCGATTTCGGCGAGCAGAAGAGCAACTTCCGCCGCGGCGGATCTGCCGGACGGCACCGTATTGTCCACCGGATCTGAGGCTCTCACACCCAAGATCTCATCGCCCATGGAGTCGAAGACCTCGAGCGTCTCGCCCTCGGCGGTGAAGTCGGCGAACATCGAGGCACTCAGCGACATCAGATCGCTGACTCGCACAGACGACTCCGGAAGCTGACGAACCGTGATGCCTGCGGCGATGAACTGCGCCCAGTCGGCGAGGCCTGCCTGGCCGGGCCCCGGAGTGTCACCGGTGAAGCTGCGTCGGACATCGATACGCGCACCGGCGCCGCCGAAACGTTCGACCATCGCGCCCCACAGGTGCACGGCCGTACTCCCCCAGTCCTCCGAGGAATCAGTGTCCGCGGAGTCTCCGGGCGCGCCCGCCACATCAGTCGTCCCCGCCCCACCTGTGTGCAGCACCGCTTCGGAAGCACCGGTGTACAGCGCCGCCTCGGCCAGTGCCGTGATCGCCAGCGAGTTCCATTCGGTGATCGTCTTCTCATCCCGCGCAGGCTGGGCGCGCTTGTCCAGCATCTCTCTGAGCCCGTCTCGTTGCGCAGCCGTCGCCGAGGTGGTCCACGGAGCCGGATGCTCCTCGTCGAAGGGCACGTCGTCCATGCCCAACCAGTCGATGATGCGGATCGCGGCGACGACGGAACCGGACAACTCGCCTGCGGCGGGCGAATCGACGAGCTGGAGCAGTCCCTCCTCCCCCACCTCGGCGAACTCCTCCGGTGTCACGACGTAGGCGACACCCTCCTCCAGCACGCCGGCAGCGTTGAGGGAGTCCGCGTCGAGCGCGGCGATGAAGCGGTCGCCATCGGACATGTCCGCGATGAGGAAGCCTGCCGTGTCGGTGACTTCCCGTTCGGCCAGCGCCAGCCACTTCGACGCGGGGTTGAGTGCGCGTTCGACCTTCGCCCACTGGACGGCGGCGCGCAGGTAGAGAGCGTTGTCGTAGAGCATCTTCTCGAAGTGCGGCACGAACCACTGCCGGTCGACGCTGTAGCGGGCGATGCCGCCGCGCACCTGGTCGCGCATGCCGCCGCTGGCGATCCGCGCGAAGGTGCTGCGCACCGCGATCAGGCAGTCGAGGACGAGTTCGCCCTCGAGGTGTCCGTCGGCGCCCAACCGGTCGACTGCCCCGGGAGCGAGCGCCTCTCCCACTCGACCGTCCGCGCTCTCGCCCCGCGCCGAGGTGGTTCCACCCAAACGCACAAACGTGGCCAACAGCTGCATGAGGTTCATCAGCGGTGGGAACTTCGGGGCCTTGCCGAACCCGCCCCAGGCCGGGTCGTAGGAATCGAGCAGGGATTCGGCGGCCGAATCGAGTTCCTCACCGCTCAGCAGTTCGGACGCGGCCTCGGCAGGCAGTGCGTCTGAGACGGCGCTGGCCATATCGGCAAGCCCCCGGTCCATGCGCTGGGTCATCTCGGTCACCTCGGCGCGGCGATCCGTCCAT
Source organism: Brevibacterium picturae (assembly GCF_900105045.1). Classification (GTDB taxonomy): domain Bacteria; phylum Actinomycetota; class Actinomycetes; order Actinomycetales; family Brevibacteriaceae; genus Brevibacterium; species Brevibacterium picturae. The sequence continues at coordinate 1,451,405 of NZ_LT629739.1, forward strand.
GTCTGGGACACGGCCGAGAGCACCTGGGTGAACGCGGGCAGGTTGCCGCGCGGGGCCGGCGGGAAGTAGGTGCCGGCATAGAAGGGGCTGCCCTCGGGGGTGGCGAAGATCGTCATCGGCCATCCACCCTGGCCGCGCATCGCTTGGAGGGCGTTCATGTAGTAGGCGTCGATGTCGGGCAGCTCTTCGCGATCGATCTTGATCGGCAGGTAGTTCTCATTGATGAGGCCTGCGATGGCCTCATCCTCGAAGGATTCGTGGGCCATGACGTGGCACCAGTGGCACGTGGAGTAGCCGATGCTCAATAAAACTGGTACATCACGCCGCCTGGCCTCGGCAAATGCTTCTTTGGACCACGGCCACCAATCAACCGGATTATCCTTGTGCTGCCTGAGATAGGGGCTAGTGACTGTGGCGAGTCTATTGACCATATCGTGTCACTCCTTACCAGTGATAGTTTGCATCACTGTTCGGCTCGTGATGCACTGATGTGATGCATTAAGCATTTTGCAGGCGTTTCGCGGTGTCCGTTGAGCGCGTTAGTCACATCCTCGAAAGGACAGTCGGAATGGCGGCTCGTGGGAAATCTACGCTACTAGTTCAGGGTAGGGAGCGGAGAACCGATGGTGGTCGACCATGGCGTGTTCGCCTCTACGGACCCGCCCCGGGCGGGACGGGATTCAAAGTTCAGTTCAAGACGTTCGTGGACGACGAGTGGAAACGGACCATCCGACGGGCCAGTTCCGAAGCAGAGGCCCGTGTCCTCTTCTCTGCGGTCGAGGCGGCCCTGGACACCGAGCAATCTATACCAGCTGGTGCACCGGAGAAGACCCGACGTACGATCGCCGCACTAGCGCAGGAGTACATCACCGACAGTGAGCAGCGTGGCCGAACCGTTCGTACGATCCAGGGGCGGGAGTCGCGGATCAATGCTCATATCCTTCCGGCGATCGGTGACGTCATTGTGTCGAAGTGGCGAATCGAAGACAGCCGCCGGGTAATGGAGAAGGGGTCGCAGACGATCCACTCGATGCGTGGGCGCGAAGACCTTCGTGGTGTACTGGCTGCAATGCGTAAACTCGCTTGGCGGCTAGGCTGGCTCGACCGGAGCATTGACCCTCTGGACGGCTTGGAAATTGGTAAGTCAACGGTTCTGCATGGGGCAACAACACACTATGTCGATCCACGGCGGCGTCCGGAGACACGGCAGGTACTGGCCATGGCCGCAGCAGCGGACACACTCTGCGGAGCCGATGGGACTGAACCTCTGCTCACCCGTCTGCCTCTCTTCGGGACCAAGATCCGGGTTGCTGGTTTTGGAGGGTTACGCCTGGGAGAGCAGAACGCGCTGAGGGCGATTGATGTGTTCTTCGATCGCGGTTACATCCAGGTCAATGGCAGCTGGACGACACCACGGCATTCAGTGGGGTTTCGTGGGCCAGTGAAGAATCATGTTCTTCATGAGGTTCCGTTACCCAAGTCGCTCATGCACGGTGAGATTCTGCCGAGGGTCAAGCGGCTACTGGGATTCGATGCCAATACTTCGTTGCAGAGGGTGATCAATGCCCTGGAGGACGAGCGTCAGAGGCGGGCCGATCTGGCCACGGCCGAGGCCAGCGCACGATTGGCATGGTGGAATTATCCGGTGGACCCGCTTGACGAGCAGTGGCTCTTCGTCGATACAGCGACAGGCTTGCCTGTGAAACCAGAGATGCATAATGCCCGTTGGCACGTGATCAGGCAGTGGGTTGATGAACACGATCCAGACAACGCCTGGCCGAAAACGATCGTCTATCGCAACCTCCGCCATCATGCAGCGACGAAGTGGTTTCATGACGAGCTCGGCGAGTCATGGGAGGTCGTCGCACAGTACCTCGGCGACAAGTTGACGACAGTCCTCAACCATTATGTTCGCGCCGGCGAAGATGCACTGCGTGAGTCCGTGAACAGGCTGGAGTCTATGTGAACAGACGCTTGATCTGATCAGATTTCTTTGAGTGGAAAGAGAAGGTCGTCATTTAAGTTGGCAAAATTTGCAGACGGTGCTGCAGCAAGGTGATCTTCGTATAGTCACATTGAAGCCTGCTCATCGTAAGAGTCAGCGAGGTTGTCACCCTTGGTTCCCAAAATGTTCTCCCAGTCAGTTCCCATGCGGTGAGTCTAGTTGCATTTCTTGAGGATTCGAGACGCTTGTTCCAGACACGGGTTTAACACCCAGAGCGTCGGGCGCATAATAGAACGTATGAGCGAATCCAAGCCACACGGCACGGCGACATGGAAGTACTGGCAAGGTATTCTCAACGGCCTCCCTGCACGCGGCAGCCCTGATCGTTCGCCTATTCCTGTCCGCGCTCGTGTTGTCTTCGCCGAGGACGGTGAAGAATGGCTCGACGGGGAAGCGGAACGCCTTGACCCCGGTGCCGCGATATATATCCGCCTGCACGATCGAAGGGTCAGCACGCTCGGTGTCTGGTTGCATCCTGATGATGTTTGGTGGGAAGGGAAGCCGGCTACTTGATCTTCTTTTTGGACCGGTAGTCGAACAGTGATTTACCGCCCTGGTATACATCATCTTGGGTTTTCCATTCACTCAGCCGTACTCGCGAAGTAGAGCAGCGACCCGAGCGTTGACCTCGTCCGCGCGAGCAAGGATCCTCGCTTCTTCCTCAGGGCTGATCCTGGACGCAGACACCGGCGGCAGAGGCAGTGGATCCTCGACAGGTTCGGGTGGTGTCTCATAGAGCAGCTCGAGCTGCTTAATGAGCGTTGAGAGCGACGACGGGTGCATTGATGAGTAGGGCTCGACCCACCCCCAGCGATCGATCGCCGGTAGGAGGTTGGCAAAGTTGGGCCAGTTCTTCCAGGCTGAGCTGGGTGCTGCACCCTGATGTCGAGCGCAGTTCGTGCGTTGGTCGAGTTGGTGGATGAGCTTGCGGACGCCGCCACGGCTCCAGTCACTATTGGCCCCGAGAACGTCGAGCCAGGCCCACACCGTGCAATTCACACATTCGACCTGTTCCACGGAGGTCTCGAGGTCCGGCAGATGCTGTTCAAAGCGATGGGGTGTGAGTGAGCGAATTGTGGCCCTGGTGAGACCGAGACCGCCTTGGCCCTTAGGCGCGATGAGTACCGCAGCGAAGAGGAGTCTGCGGGTCCTCAGCCGAGTCGACCACGCGGTACCTCTTCCTCGCGAGAGATGCGCTCCGGCCCGCAGCAGTAGACGCAACGCACTCGGATCCTCACGCAGTGTTGCCGGCCACGCCGGGGCTCTCGTTGTCACTACAGGATGGAGGGCCTTGAGAACAGATCGCGACGGATGCGCCTGGTGGATGAATCGGGAGATTGTCGCCTCATCACGAAGTAACGCCGGAGTTCCGGTGACGGTGCACCAATCGATCCAGAGTGAAGGCAGCGCGACGGCAGTTTCCATCTCACTACAGTGACATGAAACCCTGGGAAGTTGTTAGAACATAAGTTCTAATGACAGTATGGATCTTCACTTTTGGAACACAGATCGACTGGCGGCCGGAGATGCAGATTCTCGTAGACGGTTCGTTCGCATCATTGGTTTTGGAGCGCGCAACAGCCCTGACATCATCGGCCTCAGCGAGGTAAAAAATACGGCGTTCAAGAGCTTAGAGCGCTTCGCCGATGATCATTCTTATCGGCTCATTCATCGTAGGCCGGACGGCATTGAGTCCCACGCGGTGCTGATGATTTCCCACTCACATCGTGTCCATGCGAAAAACACTTTCATGTGGATCGATTCTAAGGACGAAAGCCTTGATGGCGAAGTAGTCGTGGCCGCAATCGAAGATCCGACCGGTGTGATCATGACTGTCGCTTCGGTCTACATCCACGCACCATTGCCAACGGTGTTAGGGCGTGTCTCCTTTATTGACGGAGCCAGCTCAGGATGGCGCTGAACACGACTGCGGCACGACGTTCCGGTTCTTGTTCACCACGAAATCGAGTATCGAAGGCTTCCCATCACCTTGGCCACGCTCCGTTCGGGCTGCGACCTTGTCCTTCTTCTCCGGAATCACTGGGCAGCCTATTGTTCATCGGTGCACACGAAGGGCCGTTGATCTGCAGTCACCCGTACCTTGAGTCAACAGTGAAGTCGTCATCAGAGGAGACATCCCCAAGCAGCATCCTTCGAACTGTCAACGTCTGGGACAGTGCGACCGTCACCGCACGGGCAGCAACGCCACGTATTTGGCCAGCGGAGAGCGAATGGGCCCTCCAGTCGTGTATCAGCGACAACCAACGGCTGCGCTTCGAGCCAGTCTCCCCGACCTCAGCCTGATCTCGAGGTCTCCAACTCATATACGTCGACACAATCAGAATCACGCTGCGCAGCCGCACCTAATCTCGTGTGCTCGTTTACCAGCTCGTGAGATAGCCTCTTGTGCGGTGAGATCACGGCACTAAGCTGGCTACGAGCACCGTGGGTTAAAGCCGGTTGCTCACTCGCATCGACATTTGATGACAGACTTTCACATTCAGGAAGGGGCGGCGATTGCTCCCGCGTTCGACATTGGTCCTTGACACCGTTGCGACCACAGGAATGAGAGGCCTGACTCACCGTGGGATCGATCAATTGGCTGATATTCCAATCGGATCGACGTCGAACTATTTTCGTACCCGCTCAACACTCATCATCGGCGTAGCCGAACGCATCCTTGACCTCGTCAATACTCAGGCGAAGCTGACGCCAAACGGCGAAAGAACGGCCACTGTGTACTGTACCGAGCTAGTGGGCCGGTACCGGCAAATATTCCGAGCGCTCATGATCTTCACATTGGACCCTTCGCTACCAATAGATGCGTCTGACTCAATACAGAAGGCAAGGGATCGCATCGTGGGTACAATTTCTGAGAGGGCCGAGCTGGGCGGCGAGGTCGCCAAAGTGGTTTTGGGCAACCTCGCAGTCGTGCTGATCAACGATGATGATGTCAACGAGCGAGTCATCGACCATTTAGTCGTGGCCGCCTCGCATCGAGGCGCACTCACAGTTAGTGTGAGGTACCGAGTTCGATGAGGAGGACGCCACCGACAATCAGGACAATCCCGAGACCCATAAGCCAGGTGAAGGGTTCCTTTTCGTCACAAATTTCAGGAACGAGAACCATTCCGAGTGGACCGACCAGAGCGTAACCGTTTGTGTGGCTGACTAGGAGACCAAAAAAGAACATTCACTATTGTCCCGATGACAGCTATTGGGACAATTGCTCCCATGGCTAGGCCCGCGTTAGTCAGAATTTTGGGCTGGTATGCTGTCCCGGCTGGAGCTATGGAGGCACCGCTCACGGATCCGCAGTCTTGGCTTCGCGCTCGTAACCGACGAACGCGAATCCCGCGGGCAGTGTGCGAGAAAGCAAATCTGTTGCCCTGCCCACGACCAGGAGACGGTGAACAAAACCACCGCCACAATGTTGAGTCCAACTTCTGTTCGGAAAAGGGACCCTCAGTGAATATTCGTCCTCTCACCGATCTGAAGAGGCATTGGTGCTAAAGGGTTCCTAATGCCATCAGGTGGTGGAGCTGCAATGGTGAACTTGCCAGTCCGCTCGCAATGAGACCCGATCCGCCCAAGACCGCTGTCCCTTGCAACCGTCCGTGTGATGCGTCCGGGTCCAGGAGCGCTTGAACTCTCCGGCTGACTTCATGGTCCGCGACGCCAAGTTCATTGGCAGAGCTCGAGGTCGTGCGGGAGAGTGCTACTTTGCCAATGGTTTCAGCGACGAGACAACGGTTACCAACAACTGTTGCAGCTTCTTCGTCGGCCCATCGTTCTACGGCCAGTCGCATCGCAGGTTCAAGCCGGGACAGAATAGGAAGGACAGTCACCAAAGCGTGGGCAAGTCCCATATACACGTGGTGCTTGCGATCCAGATGTGCCTGCTCATGTTGATAAACAACGGCCAGCTCCTCCCGCGTCAGGAGGTCTCTGAGTGCGGTGGAGATGAGAATCCTCCCACCTCGCATGGGAATGGCAAGCGCGAACGGCTCGCCGTCGGCAACTATTCCACCGCGAGGTAGTTGTGTGCGCTCCTTCATCACTTTCACTAACGACACCACCAAGCGAATGCTGGCGAGAAGAACAAGGCACAGAGTCAGCAGTCCCATCACGAAACTGATTCCCCCATGCGCAGAGATCAGGCTGAGCATGAGGTTGGAGTGGACGACATGGTGGGGAACGAATTGGGTGAAGAAGGTGGCAATTGCCGTCAACGCCACAGCGACCAGCGACACCAAAGTGGCCAGCGCCAACACCGCCAACGTCCGGGCAGTCCATGCCGGGTGCGTCCGCAGGCTGAACCAGGAGCCGACGTATGTCAGTACTGCCAAGCCCAGTAGAGGGAAGAGGGTCAAATCTGTCATGACGTCTCTGGGCTGTCGCGTAGTATTCGTCGCAACATTTCGGATTCATCGGAGTCAAGGCCACGAGCGAACTGACTCAGCACAAGCGTTGGATCGTTCGCCGACCTGAGCGGGGAAAACATCTTCTCCGCGGCGAGCTCTGACTCGTCAACGGTCAGTTCATACATATAGCGTCTGCCTTGCAGCGTTCGCTTGACCATGTCTTTATCGATGAGACGGGCGAGGACAGTGTGGACGGTAGTGCGTGCCGGAGGCCCTACGAGACCTTCAAGCAAAGCTGGAATGGTCACCGGGCGGTCTTGTCCAGCGAGCACCGCAAGGGTCTCAGCCTCCAACTGGCCAAGCTTTCTACGCGTCATCGAAGAGCGCCCCTTTCAGACGAACCGTCTACCAGTGTAGAGCAAAGGGCTATTAGTTCTCGTAGCCGATGTGGATGTGATCTTGATGAACGGTATTGGAAAAGGTTGCGCCGTCGCGGGTCGCGAATGCCCAGGGTCCACCGACCTCGTCACTGCCATCTGCCAAAGCAGCTTCCATGAGTCCTCGTGCCGGATTGTCATCAGCCGGTTGCTCAGCGTAGTACGACACGGGTTTTCCATCGATCTTCCAGATGTCGACTGCTTTCCCGCGGGTGTGGTTGCTCTGTCGGTCAGTACCAAAAACATCTCGAGGGTGCCCAGTGCGAAGGACGGCGACACTGAGCTGATGGTCGCGCGCAAAGTCTCGAACAACTTCCAGGACTCTTGCGTCGGTGTCTCCGTCAAGGAGGTCTTGGATCGAGGTATCGGTAAGAGTGATGTTGTCGTCGGCCAGCACCTGAGCCACGAGCTCACTAGACGGCTCTGATGAATCTGTCGGCTGAGTCGGGCCGGATCCCTTTAAGTCTCCTCCCGTCGACTTGACTGCTGTGACTCTCCAATTGCCGTCGAAGCGCGTCAACCTGAGGTCAAGGACACGGGTGGTGCGCACAATCTGATGTTTCTCGAACCGTTGAGTGTCAACCAGGGCGATGATTGAGGCTTTCGTTTGTGTGAGACCTCCGAGCTGCGGATACACGACCTCTGTCGAGATCGAGTCGTTTCCAAGCAGCGGTGCGAGGTCATCAACTGCTTTGTCGCTTGCGAGCTCGGAAGGGATGCGTTCGCGAGCGGGGACCGCTGCATCATTGACATCGACTGTGAGCGCGGATTCCAGAAAATCGACTGCCGTTCGTTTCATTTCGGCTGCCGGTTCGTATTCTTCTACTGTAAAGGGCGTTGGATCAGGTAGTGCAGAGATTGTTGACGACTCTGAGGACTCTGGTTTTGGCTGGTCGGCAGTATTCATGTTTGTGCACCCGAGGACTGACACGCTCAGGCATGCCCCGCCAATCAGTAGCGCTGCATTCCGGATCGGGGTGATCACGTCTCGAGCGTCATTTCCATGGTGTTCCAGTGTTGGCCGTCGGCATCGGTTTGCTGGTCGGCATTGGTCCATCCGTTGGTAGTATAGAATTTCCGCGCCCCAGTGTTGGACGGGTCCACAAACAGCTGAACGCGCGGTGTGTTGTGAGCAGAACAGACACCCAGAAAACTGTCCATGAGATCTCTACCGCAGCCCACACCGCGGGCATCGGTTGCTACCGCGATGTGGGATAGGATTCCGAGTCGACTTTCAGTGGGAGAAGCAGAGTCGATTCTGGAACATCGCCGCAGACCTCGCAGATATCTATTCATTCGAGTGCGGGCGAAACGAATCGCCAGGTTTGGACGCAGAGCCAGGCTGACAATTCCCCTCCGAAGAAGACGACCGCGGTCTGCGCGCATCACGTGGCGACGATAGGCTTCGCGATCCACCGAGCCGACGAGGAACCCAACCTGCCTTCCATCAAGTTCGGCGACAAGCGCACATCCCGAGGGGCTGGTCGCATATGTGCGTAGATATGCCGAGAGGAAGCCGTCACCGAGCTCAGCGAAGAATCCGCCCGGCAAATACGCGCGCATCGATGCACATACGAAGGAGAGATCGGACATTTCCATCGCCCGTACCCGTAATCCAAGAGTTGGAGGAGTGCTCATGAGAGCAAGTCTACGGCTGTAGACACAAATCGTCTACTCTTGTAGACGACCGGGTTGCTGCCCGGAATCGTGACGATGAGTTGAAGAGGACGGATGGCTGACGTAAAGGACTCACCACTGGCAAAATCGTCGGTTGTAATGGCCATTGGCACAGTGGTGTCACGGATTCTCGGGTTCGCCAGAGTCATCCTGCTGGCGATGGCAGTTGGCGTCACGATCGGGGGAGCTGCAGACGCCTTCGACGTCGCCAACAAAGTCCCCAATACGCTGTATATGCTTTTGGCTGGTGGAGTGCTCAACGCGGTCTTCGTCCCCCAGCTCGTAGCCGCCAGCAAACATCACGACGAAGGTCGGGACTTCGTCAACCGGCTCCTGACTTTTGCCCTGCTCATGCTGATCGCTTTCACAGTGACCGCAACATTGTGTGCGCCCGTGCTCATTCGAATCTACTCAGCTCCCACCTGGCCTGCCGAGCAGACCGCACTTGCGATCGCCTTCGCCGTCTGGTGCTTGCCGCAACTCTTCTTTTACGGCCTCTACACGGTACTCGGGCAGGTGCTCAACGCCAGATCGTCATTCGGGCCCTATATGTGGGCACCGGTTGCGAACAACTTAGTAGCCATGATCGGTCTGATCATCTTCATCGCCCTCTTCGGTCCCGGCGAGACCGGTCAACATCCCATCAGCAGCTGGAATGCAGCAAAGATCGCACTCTTAGCGGGCAGTGCGACGGCGGGAGTAGCCTGCCAGGCACTTATTCTGATCCCGTCGCTGAGACGCATCGGGTTTCGCTACACACCTACCTTTGGTTTCCGCGGTAGAGGGCTGGGCAACGCCGCCCGGGTTGCAGGCTGGGCTTTCGCTTCACTACTCGTAGGACACCTCGGATTCATCGTGATCTCCCAGGTGGCATCCACTGCAACGAGTGCCGGCGAGGAAGCAATCGCCTCCAACGCTGCCTACTCTCTGTCCTATCTGGTCTTCATGCTTCCCCATTCGATCGTCGCCGTCTCATTGGCGACTGCCTTGCTGCCCGCACTCAGCCGATCTGTAGCCGACGACGACACCGACGGTATCCGCAGGAATTTGACCAAAAGCGTCCGAGTGGTCGGATTAGTCAATGTGTTCGCCTCGGTGACTCTCATCGTGCTCTCCGACCAGGTCGCGATGGTGTTGGGAGGCGGTAGCAGTCAGCAGGCAGACGCCATCGGATTGGTCATCAAAGCCATGGCGATCGGTCTAGTGCCATTCAGCGCCAGCTACCTATTCCAACGAGTGTTCTATGCCTACGAGAATGCCCGCACCCCGTTTTTTATCAGGGTTTTCCAAGTCCTGCTCACTACCGGCGGAGTTACCGCGTCGGCGTTCCTCCCACAGGAGCTGGTAGTTGCTGGGATCGGGGCCTCGATGAGCCTCGGTTATCTCCTGGCTGTGGTTTTGACTGCTCTCCACTTGCGTCGTCGAATTCGCCATCTGGGGGGCCGGTCTCTGCTGATCGCCCATCTGAAGTTCGCGGTCGCTGCAGTGGTAACAACTGGAGCCGGGTGGACCGTGCTTGCGCTGGTGGGACCCGGGTTGGATGCCAGTCGAGGGAGTGCCTTCCTCACAATGCTTGCGGTCGTCCCTTCCATGCTCCTCGCCTACATACTGACTTGTTGCGCCTTAAGGGTTTCGGAGCTGAGCAGTCTGCTCGGCATGATTTCTGGCCGGAGGGGTCGCCACGCGAGTCGACGTGACTAGCTCTGTAGCCGCCATTATCTTGTTGCTAGTCAACACAATCCGAACGCACCCGGAGCTTGACACAGCGATGGAATTACCCCCGGTCGGTAGGCGGTAATCCATCGGTATCGCAATTCTGAACGTTCGGCCCTGCGCACGGGATAGACACTGACAGACAAGTGAGCAAGCTGCTTTTGATAACTGACAGTGTGGCTCGACACGCGGCTAAGAGACTGTTGTCAGTGGACTCATCGAGCCTCTCAGACCACGGTGGAAAATCCACCAATGAGCCCCTGCAGTCCATTCACCCATTGAGTCCACACTCCGGTGATCAGCAGTACTCCTATTCCAATAAGAACAGTGCCTCCAGCTCGGGTGATAGCGACATGATGATCTTTGACCCACCTCATGCGGCCACCGCCTCTAATCAGCAGTAACGAGACAAGCAGGAAGGGAATGCCAAGACCCAGGCAATAACTGAGGGTCAGTATTGTCCCTCGAAGCATGGCATCGGTACCGGTCGGTCCAAAACTGGTCGTCAACGCAAGCACTGCAGCCAATGTCGGTCCCATGCACGGGGCCCAACTGAACGCGAAAGCACCACCAAGGAGCGGCGCGCCCCACAGCCCGGCTTGAGGGCGACTTTTAATACGCCACTCACGCTGGGCGAACTTCAAGCCGCCCATGAAAATGATCCCAGCAATGATCACGATTGCGCCCATGATGCGATTAATGACGTCTGCCCAGGCGCTGAGAAGTATTCCCGTCAGAGAGAATACGAGTCCGATCGCAACGAAGACTAGCGAAAAGCCAAGCATGAATAGGAATACGCCACCGAGCACGCGATATGTCTTTTGTTCTTCGAGCGACTTTCCTGCAAGGCCAGTGACGTAGCCGATGTAGCCGGGAACGAGCGGCAGCACACACGGCGAAAGGAAGGAAACCACTCCGGCAACCACAGCAATCGGAATTGCCAGCAGCATCGGGCCGGAGGTCGCTATCTGCGAGAACTGCTCGCCGATTGTCGCCATCACGTTTGCGATTTGTCGTCGAGTACATCAGCGATCAGACCGTCGAGAGTTGAGCGGTCGACGATCCCGACGACACGAGCGGCGGGACGACCATTGGCATCGAGAACCACCGTCGACGGCACGGCCTGGGGCGGCAAGAGGCCGCTCAGTGCTGACACAGCCCGACCTTCCTTGTCGAGCATCGAGGGGTAGGTGATGCCAAATTGCCGAGCAAAAGCGTCCGCGGCGGGAGCCTCATCTCTGACATTGATTCCAAGAAAACGGACTCCTTCGTCGCGGAACGAATCGTAGCTTCTCTGAAGGTCTGGTGCCTCTTCTCGACACGGTGGGCACGCTGCGTACCACAAGTTCAATACGACTGGGCTGCCCTGCCATTCTTGCAAGTCGAAGGCGTTCCCGTTCGTCGTGTTTCCAGCCAGCTTCACGGCTGTTGGGCGTTTCGATTGGGGAATTTGGGTGACGACTCCCGTGCCCGACACGTACCCCTTGTCGTTTGACCCAGAAGCGTCCTCGACGTCCTTGACAGCGGGAGCGCATCCGGTGATCGCTGCCAGCATGATCGCGAGAACAGCGCTCCCATAAGCCAAACGAGAGAGGGAATGGATTCGAGATCGCTGTGCATGCGTGTGTCGCATGTTGACTCCTTTAATGCGGAAAAACCCAACACCATTCTACATGTTGTCGAATAGTAGTTCGCGCTGCTCCCGACTTCGAAGTCGTCATCGAAGATCCGCCAGCTGGATTCAGCGCGCCCTGGTTGTACTCGTGGCTGCTCCACCGTGCGCTTTGGCGATCGCAGTACGCGTCATCGTGATCTCAGCGATCGGCGCGGGGTCGAAGTACGGCGTGGCATCAAGTCCTGGGTGGCATTTGAATACCCCGATAGTGCTGTGTGGAACCGTGATGAACACGCCGCAGGCAGAGGCATTCGGCCGTCCCAACCCAATTATCGGGATTGCCGGGAGTGGGGGAGGTTTCCATCGGTGGTTCTGGATCGGCATCCAGGTTGGTGTCACATTCGCGATGGTGTTCGTGCACTGGTTGATCTATCAGTGTCTTTACGTCAACGGTGCATTGCGACCGTATTGCATGATCGTGTGGGCTGTAACGACTCCAATCGTCTGGCTCATCACAGTCCAGTTCCTCCAACGCCTGCTTCACTCTTTATCACTCTGAGTCAGGCGCACTATCGAGTTCCGCGAGGGCAATCCTTACTGCTTGGTGACTCGGGATTCTCATCCTGATTGTTCACTGTTTCTGGGACTACTCGGCCAGCCTCGTCTGATCAGAGTGAGGCACAGCCGGGCACGTCTCCGTTCCGAGTGCAGTTGGCTTCTGATATCTAGTCGCGGAGAAACGCGTGATCTCTGAAGACGCCCCACGACTGGTGGGGTGGTCGCGAACAACCTTGTATCGACGTCGCCAAACAGCCCGTAACCACGAGACCCTGATCGAATCACTGTGACTTGGACAGTCTGATTACGCGTCCCCGACGCTGGTCGCGCTGAACTCACTATTCACATCACCGGTACCAGCAGTCACGCGAACGGAACCTTGTGCGGGACAGTCTTTGGTGCCATCGCGTGTTCTGCGTGGCCGTAGGTACGGATTCGCGGACGCAACGGACCAAATGTAGTTCACATGGACATTTCACGCAAAGTTAACTATCAGAGACTGGGTACAGCTCGGGCCGAGCATTCTCTCAACCTGGCATGAATATAATCATCGTGGCTTGTTTTATTGATAAGCACGAACTGCTGACTGGGACGACTGAACGCACTATGTGCTGGTCGCCCGAGGGCGGCCCTGATGCTAAGAGAGGAGTGCCCATGAATTCGATGCAGACTTTGCTTGCGACCGTTCGTCGCCGTGAAGCGAATCTGAACGTGACCCTGGGCGTGCAGCGTGTGCTGCAGCTCCTTGTGATGCTCGCAGCAGTGGCATTCGTACTGCATCTGACGGCTATCCAGCACAGCAGTCACCTGTCACACGGGGACCACGCTGGCAGTGCTTTTGACGTCCACGCTGAAAGCTCGGCCGAGACTCCCACAGCTACGAGCTCTGTGTTCGACGAATCGGCTCCTGATTCTCCGCTGGCTACTGCTTTCGACGTCGGCCACGAGTTCGAATGCGACGAGTCCTCCGCGCTGAGGGGCGATACGACCTTAATCGCGCCGGAACCGGCCTTACCGTGTTTGCAAGTCGCCCCTCCGATCGAACTGACTTATCCCCTGCCAGATTTCTCTGACCAGGTCAGACGTGCTCCTGATCTCGTTTGCGAGCTGTGTGTTCAACGGATTTAGAAGGACTGTGCGTATCTAACGCACCGCTCTTCGCCATCTATGAAACACAGTGCACCACGTGAACGAAAGTAGACAGTCATGCCCGAAAACATCCACAGCTCCCTGATGACCTGTGTCGGAAACACTCCCCTGCTCCGATTGGACCGATGCTTCCCCGACCCCTCCCGAGAAGTCTTGGCCAAACTTGAAATGCTCAACCCGGCAGGCAGTATGAAGGACAGGCCTGCACGATTCATCATCGAACAAGGATTGAGCTCCGGACTGCTGCGCCCTGGGATGCGCCTGGTTGAAAGCACTTCAGGCAACCTCGGCATCGCATTGGCCACGATGGCCAAACTGAACGGTCTCAAATTCACCGCAGTAGTGGACCCAAAGACCACCCCGACCAACTTCCAACTGCTCACAACCGTTGGTGCCGACATCGAGCTTGTGACCGAACTCGACGCGAACGGCGGGTACCTTGATAGCCGAGTCCGGCGAGCTCAGGAACTCGCTGCCAGCGACCCCGACACGGTGTGGGTCAACCAATACGCCAATGAACTGAACTGGCGTGCCTACCACGAAACAGCAGGCCAAGAGATCCTGGACGCGATCGAGGAACCAGTGGACTACTTGGTTGCGGCAGTATCGACCACGGGTTCAATTCTGGGATTGGCGCGACGCCTGCGCAGTAAGTTCCCGAACATGCAAGTGGTCGCGGTCGACGCCGTGGGATCGGTCATCTTCGGCGCGCCTCCTGCCTCCCGAGAAATCCCTGGATATGGGGCTAGCCGTGTGCCGGAATTGTTCTCCCCGTCAGAGATTGACGACGTTATCCATGTCGACGATGCCAGTGCCGCCCAGGGGTGCCGGCACTTGGTGGCCACCGAAGGTGTCTTGGGAGGAGGGTCCTCGGGGGCAGTTGTGGCCGCGCTGCAGGAATTGCTGCCCAGGACGCCAGTCGGTAGCCGAATCGTGACCGTTCTGCCCGATCGCGGAGAACGGTACCTGGATATGGTCTATGACGACGACTGGGTGGCCAACCTCCCCGCCCCGCAGCGTGAGTCGGCAACGACCGCTTCGTTGTGACGACACAGCAACTCGTCACCCGGAAGTCTCTGCGATGGGAACTGCGCGGATACGATTCGCGCAATATGGCTTTCCTGTGGGTGGGGCAATTCGTCAACACTGCTGGGTTGATGATGCTGGTCCCGATCATGCCGTTCTACCTGAATCAGATTGGGACCAGCGGTACTGCCGAGACGCAGACATGGGCGGGAGTGGCCATTGCTGCTCCTGCCCTGGCCCTGGCGGTAGCGACCCCGCTATGGGGAAAGCTGGGCGATCGCATCGGCCGCAAATGGATGGTGGTTCGGGCGCTGCTCGGATTGGCGGTGGCCATGGTCATCATGGCCACCGCCGTTGCCCCCTTGGCTCTTGTGGCCGGGCGACTGCTTCAAGGATCTCTCGGCGGGGTGGTAGAAGCCGCTGCAGCATTTGCTGGGTCAACCGGGTCGAATAAAAAGCGCGGATCATCGTTAGGTAAATCCTTCAGCGCTACTGCTGCCGGTGCGCTGGCAGGTCCCATTGCAGGAGGATTGCTAGTCGGTACCGGCGGGCTGAAGCTGCTGATGTTCATCATCGCGGCCTTGGCTACGGCACTGGCTATCATTTGCGCCCTCGGGCTGCGCGAGCCCGAGGGCCAACGAAACACCAGCAACCTCGCTCAAGGTGGCAGGTTTCTCCAGCATGGGCTGTTGCGTCAAGTGCCAGGAGCCATCACTTTGGCGCTGGCCGCGGCAACAGTCTATTTCGGAGTTTACGGTCTGATCCCCGTATATGCGCTACACGTCGATCGTATTGTCGACGGCGGTGATTCGGCGAGCCTCTGGGTGGGGGTCCTTCACTCTGTGATGTGGTCGGGCACCTTGGCAGGATCGTTCTGGTGGGGGCGTCGCAACGACTCCACTAAACGTCCGCTGCACGCCTTTTCGCTCGCGATCGGAGGCTGCGCCGTGAGCATCGCGTTGCTCGCATTGCCTCTGTCGCCTTTCCTGATGCTCCCGATTCGGCTCGTGCAGGGATTCTGCTTCGCAGCCCTGGCACAATCACTGTTCCATCATTTCAGCCAGCACGCGCCGGACTCCCAGAAGAGCTCGTCCATCGGTGCCGCCAATAGTTTTCTACTCATTGGCCAATCCGCCGGGCCGTTACTGGCTGGCCCGCTGGTGAACGCTCTGCCGATCCCAGCCGTCATCTTGATCATGGCCGGAGCCTGTTCGCTCAGCTTCGCCCTGGTTGTCCGGACAGTACGTGCAGAATAACAAGCCTTCGTGAGGACTACATGTTAAACAGCAGCAATCTCCATGAACGACCAGAAAATATACAACAAGCCCAGGGCGATTCGCCCCATCGAGACAGCACCGGAGTCCACGTTGTCCCCTTCCGTGGTTGGCGATTCACCGAGGACCACCGCGTTACGTCCAAACCCAGCAGCTTCACACCATGGGCCCAGCACGGAACACCAAGCCAGCTCGCCGATACTTTCACCGCATGGCAACAAACCGGTGCAGTAGTCCAGGATCGGGACTCGTCATTCTACGTCTACGAACAGACAGGTCCGCAGGGTGTCCAGCGCGGCGTTCTAGCCGCGGTTCATGTGCAAAGCGACCTCTGCCCACATGAGCAGGTGATTCCTGAGAAAGTCAATGCAATCGCCGAGCTCATGGAAGGCGCTGGGATGAACCTTGACCCCGTGCTTCTCGGGTTCTCTGGTGATGGTTCCACGACTGGCTGCATCAGGTATTCCCTGACAAGGGAACCAGCAATGGAAATCCTGTCAGCCGATGGGCAGTTGCACCGACTATGGCCCATCACTGACGGCCACTGGATTGAAGCGATTACCGAGGAACTTCGCACCCGACCGGCCCATATCGCTGATGGCCACCACAGACACGCGGCCGCGCTACAGCTACAACGCTCAAACGAAGGGAGAGCCTGGGACTATTTTCCAGCTCTTCTCGTCGATATTGAAACAAGTCCCATGCAGCTCTCTCCCATTCACCGAGTGTTGCCCTCGGCAGACCCCTGTCAGGCCCTCGATACGGCACGTACTCAGTTCAAAGTGCAGTCGTTATCCGGCGGGGTCGACGACTGGATCGCTAGCCTGAACCAGCAGGCGACCATCGGACCTGCATTTGTCCTCGTGACTTCCCACGGGGCATACATCGCCACCGACCCCCACCTTGATTACTTGAAACAAGTGCAACGGGACTCTCCCGCCTCATTACGCAACATGCATCTCGCCGTTTTGCACGATGCGCTAATCGACGACTTGTGGAAGATCCCCGATCATCCGGAGACCATCAACTACGAGCACACCGCTCAATCAGCTGTGCAACGAGTGCTAGAAAACAGTGGGGTGGCCGTGCTGACGACACCGCCGACTCGAGAGGAGCTCGAATCAGCCGCGCTTGCAGGGGTCTGCCTCCCGCGCAAATCCACCTCATTCGGTCCAAAACCGCATCCCGGCCTCACTTTTCGAACAATTGAAGGTAACTGAGTCCTCGGGTCAGTGATTTAATTTGCTGCCACACAACCAAGGGAGACCGTAGGACCGGATCGGAATCATCTTCGAACCATCAATTCACACACTGCGATGGGGGCACGACTGTGCTCTCATTGCAGTGTCTTTTCGCGTCATCGAGAAATTCTTGATACTGACGCCGCAGCGCAACTAAATTCACAGAGAATCGTCGCTGAAACTCACAATCGCCGCGAGGTTTCGCGCAACCGACTTCTGATCACATGCAGGTTGCGCAAACGACTGCTGAACCATCGGCGTTCACCGGCCGCCAGCACAATCCCCCACTATCACCGCACCAACCGTGTAGCCGACTCCTGAAAAGGACAATGTCTCTCCAACTGGTGAGCTTCGAGCCGAAGGTACCAAGCAACTCAAGTGGTAGAGCGAGGCGCAGGTATGTTGAAGAAGGTGGGCTTTGAGGCCGCCTGAAACTGAGTCAAGCAAGCAGCCTCAATGTGGACTTCGCACTAGGCGAGGTGGAGATCAGTGATGCAAGTAGCGCCATCTTCGGTGGTGGAGAAGGTGGTCTTTCCGACCTTGCCATCGTGGCTGATTTCAATGGTGCCTTCGAGGTCTCTGGGCACCCAGAAGCCAACAAACCCATTATCGTAAGTCGTCGCCTTCTCGTCGACAACAACGTCGCCGGTGGAGTCGTCGATGATCCGAACATCGACACTCTCATTGCCAAGCTCACCAAGACAGGTTGTCAGGCTGTGGTAGAAGCACTCGTGACTTTGATTCTCATATGGGGCAATAGAGAGATAGGTGGAGTCCTCGGGCATATCCAGTGTCACCTCTTGCGCCTTGTCAGTGAGCACCAGCTCGTCCGGATAGACGGACGCCATCAGGTCAGTGGGGCGATCAGTTACCTTGATCCTGTCGAGATAGTCGATGGCTTCGATGGCGTCCATCTCGGCCAGGCCGTAGTCAGCAAGAAGGTCCGATGGTGCTGCTTGTTCTGTCTCGGACGGCGGGTCCGCGTCGGACAATGAGCATCCGGTCAGTGCCAGTACAAGGACTGCCGTGGCGATGGCTAGTCGTTTCACATCATCTCGATTCGTCGTTGAGGGACTGTTGTGTCTCAAAGGCCAGTATTCGCAATGTGGGGCGTCCTGCGTATGACGTCTCAGCTATCGGTCTCGATATGCCAGATGACGGACACTGGTTGACCGGGGAACTTTCCGTCAACCATTTAGCCGACATCGTTGATGAATCTCCGACCTCGGTATCTCAGCACTTGGCCCGATTGCGCATGTCACGGATGGTGACAAGCAGGTATGGAGGCACAAAAGTCTTCTACTCACTCACCGACGAACACGCCCGCCGTCTTGTTGTCGATGCCATCGAGCAGGCCGAACACACCATCGGACGCAATCATCATCACCTGAGCGCCACTCCCCACGAGAAGCCATAGCATGGGCACGTCCGACATCAGAGCACAGCCACGACGACTATCATCACGACCATCCAACAGGACTCAGGGGTGTGATCTACGGGCTCTTCGTTCCCCGGCATCCATGCCCGCGCTGACGGACTGACCTCACTGGCCGTCGTCGTCGGCGTCATTGGCGTCGGCCTCGGTCTGCCCTGGGCCGACCCTGCCATCGGGATCATCACCTCTTTGGCGATCTTCGTCCTTCTGATCACCACCACCAAAGACTTCGGCCACCGACTCCTCGATGGAGTCGACCCCCACCTGACGGAGACCGCTGAGGATGCCATCCGGGGACTGCCCACAGTCTTCGATGTCACCGAGCTACGACTCCGATGGAACGGTCACCGCTTGAATCTCCAAGCCAACATCATCGCTACCGACGCTGAGACAGTTGACGACTTCAAAGTCCTCCAGCGAACTGTCGAAACCTCAATCAGGGATGCCTTGCCTGGAGTCGGCGATGTCATCGTTACCCCAGCGCCGTCTGCCGTTCCCTGAATCTCGGTCGTCGGCGATACCCGTATCGACGCTGACTAACCCAAAACTCTGACTCGACCGGCTGCCGTTGAGGAATCAGCCGTGCCAGATGCAGTTACCGGTGTCGTGGCACACGTGCCTCCTGCACCGACACGGGCAGTCAAGTCTTTGCCATCGTGATCACTGGCCTCTGACATCCTCAATGGCGGTTTTGAGTTGCTGCTCGCTCGGTGCCCCAGCAAGACCGTCGCCGGTCGGATACACGCGACAAGCAAACGCGCCCGCCGGACCCCTGGATGCGAAAAGGTCGACTCCATCGACCAAGACCGTGGGCGAGCCAGCGAACCCGTAGTCTCTGGCCGCAGCATCGGTATCAATCAATATCGGTTCGATAACACCGCTTTTCAGGCCCAAGTCTGTGAGAACGCGTTTGACCCGTGCGATGACCAACTGCCAATTCGGGCAGTCTCGGTTGTAGAGCACCTGACCTTTCATTCCTCAGTTCCCTCCCCTTGCTGGAATCCCTGACACTATCGGTTCGACGCGGCAAAGGTCCTACCCAAATTTCCTCACGCCGGAGCGCAGTCACTATCGACATTATACCCCCTATAGGTATAGCCTGACCTTCAGATACCTAGCAGGGAAACCGAACAGCAGATGAAACCTCAGGAGCCACCAATGACCACAAATGATGTTCCCGTCGTCGCCGACGGCGACCTGCCCGAAACGCCGGAAGTCGACCAGACTGCCAACTGCCACACCGCTGGCCACCAGCACGGTTACATCCAGGATAAGAAGCAGTATGAAAGACGCCTGTCTCGCATTGAGGGGCAAGTTCGGGGTATTCAACGCATGGTCGATGAGGAGAAATACTGTATCGACATCCTCACCCAGGTCTCGGCCATCCAGTCGGCCCTACGCAATGTTGCCCGCGGGCTCCTCGACGACCACCTACGCAGCTGCGTCGCCGATGCCGCCAAAACCGGCGGGGCCGAGGCCGAAGAGAAACTCGACGAAGTCTCCGAGGCCATCGGACGGCTCATGCGTAGCTGACCCTACTGGGAGGCCACCTCGTTCGGGTGGTCCGCAACGATTGTGTTTGCCTCAACGATGTGGAAGGACGGGAGCCAGTGGACGGAATAGTGGGTATGGGCATGGTCGCCATAGTTGCCGTCGTTCTCCTCTATGGATTACACCGGGCTGTCAGTGTACTGGCTCAACCATTGACTGTGCTTCCAGCTCAGTCGGGGTGGATTCCACAGGAACACGCTTTGTCTCGGTATCATGTGCGTTGGTACCTGGCCTCGATCGTCTTCCTCGCATTCGATGTCGAGATGCTGTTCATGTATCCGTGGGCGATCGTCGTGGCTGAGAAGGGGATCTCTGCCGTGATAGAGATGTTTCTCTTTCTTGGCGCACTCCTGGTTGCCGTCGCATGGGCCTGGAGGGAAGGTGCCTTCCGATGGGTATGACCGCGATCATCGCGAAATTGGCTGTTCGAGCCGTCCGAGTCCTCATCGTCGAGGTCCCGGGACAGTGGTTGACGCGGGTCGAACTCGAAGACCAGATGTTGCGGCGAGGCTGGCGGCGTGCCTGGGCACCGGCAGATGCGGACGTACTCGCAGTCTGTGGCACTCCCGGACCCGAGCTCACACCACTAGTGGACCGACTCTGGGAGCAGATGCCCGGGCCCCGAGTCCGAGCCAACATGTGCTCATCCAGCACTGTCAGTTCTGCTCTTAACGACGCCGCAACCCTCTACGTCGACACCGACCAGCACGCAAAGGATGCGCGGGAGCGGGCACAAGAACCTCAGATTCCCCACGACGACATGGACCACAGCGGTCACGGCAGTCACGACCACAGCGGCATGGAGGACAGCGGTCACGATCACATGAGCCACAGTGGCCACGACGGCATGGACCACGACAACCACACTGGCATGCACCACAACGGCCACGGCGAGATCGATCACAGCGGTGCCGACCACATGAACCATAGCGGCAACGACAGCATGGACCACGACGAGGTGGACCACGATAGCCACGCTGACATGCACCACAACGGCGACGACCACATGGACCACAGCGGCCACAACGGTCATGGTGGGATGGACCACAGCGGCCTGGAGGACAGCGGTCACGATCACAGTGGCCACGGGGGGATGGATCACAGCGGTCACGGTGGCATGGATATGTCTCCCGGCGGCATCCCATTGGCTCAAGGCGGGCCGGATCGGGACGGTCTTGAGATGGATGTCCTGCATCTACCGCTGGGCCCCGTGCTTGCCTACTGGCCGGCCGGCCTGGTCCTTGACTGCACACTCCAAGGTGATGTGGTCGTTGACTCTGAGGCCTCAATCGTTGACGGTCGCGATCACGAACACTCCTTGCACGTATTTGCCCCGGATCTCAGGGCTGCACTGCTGTGCGATAACGTGATGGCGCTGCTGGCCCTGGCCGGGGCCGACGACCTCGCCGCTCGTGCCCGCCAGGCCAGGGACTGCCTGTTGCGAGGTGATCACACTGCCGCCCTAGATCGTCTCGAACGACTGATCCGCACGATCAGGAGATCATGGTTGTTGCGCTGGTCCCTGCAAGGAGTCCTCGTCCTCGAACAGGTCGATCTTCACCGACACTCTCTGCCAGCCAGTTGCCGGGGCGATGCCTATGATCGAATGCTTCGCACCCTCGCTCGTATCCAGGCCGCCGTTGGCGGGGCGGGCCCGATGATTGACGACGACGTCTCGTGGCAGGTCCTCCCGAACTTGGTCACCGGGCTGGAACTGGCAACCCTCCGGCTGGCCGTGGCCAGTGTGAACCTGCGCCTTCACCCCACCACCCAAGGGGGTAAGGCATGACTGATAGCGGACTGGTCACCGTTTCTGCTGGGTGGGCAGTGGTCGCGGGGGCAATTCTCTGCAGTCTGGCGGTCTTCGCGATCGCCCTCGATACGGGACTCACCGCGCGGGCCCAGGGGGCTCGCGGTGGGTGGACCACGATAGCCGGTCGTTTCGCCCGGTTGCTGCGACAACGCCGACGTACGACTGTGGCCGCCGACACGATGCTGTGGCGCGCTGGTGGGGTCGGAATGTTCATTGGCGCGTTCTTCATGGTCGCTGTCATCCCCCTGGGCCAATGGACACTTGCTGATCTCGATGTCGGGGTCGTGTGGTTGAACACCATCGACGTCTTGGTGTGGGCCCTGGTGTGGTTGACGGGGTGGGGCGCGAATTCGACATACAGTCTCATCGGCGGCTACCGGTTCCTGGCTCACGGGCTGGCCTACGAACTGCCGTTGATGTTTGCCTTGGTGGCCCCGGCGATCGCTGCTGGCAGCCTCAATGTCGGGGCGGTGGCCGCCGCGCAAGACGACGATCTGTGGTTCGTGGTGTGGATGCCTGTGGCATTCCTGATCTACCTGATCGGGGTGATGGGGTTCTCCGTGTGGGGACCGTTCGCCGCGGCCGTGGCCACAGACATCACCGGTGGGGCGGGCACCGAATTGTCTGCGGTCGACCGCTTAGTCTTCCACGCCGGGCGTTACCTGTTCTTGGCCGCTGGGGCGGCGTTCTCGGTGCCACTGTTCCTCGGCGGCGGTGCTGGACCGTGGCTGCCAGACTGGACCTGGGTGCTCATTAAAACCCTGGCCGTCTTGGCCGTGCTCGTGTGGTCGCGGCGAAAGATCCCACTGATGCGTCCCGATCGGTTCATGACGATCGGGTGGACACTCCTGCTCCCAGCCATCGTTGTCCAGGATCTTGTCGTGTCTGTTCTTGTTGTCTGGAAAGGCTGAAGCATGCTGATTGGAATCGCATTCTGGGTCCTCGCCGTGATCGCTGTGGCGACCGGCCTGGCCGTGTTCGTGGTCAATTCCATGGCCCGAGCCACGTATGCCCTGGCGGTGTCCTTCATTGCCGTGGGTGTCCAAATTCTTTTGCTGCAGCAGAACTATCTGGGGTTGATCACGATCCTCATGATGGTCATGGAGATGGCGGTGATGGCTGTCTACATGGTGATGTTCATGGGGATGAATCCAGCACTGATGCCGATGGACATGACTCACGGGAAGAAGACAGCAATCGCGACGTCAGTCGGTGTCTTCGTGCTGTTAGCAGGTGGTGCTCTCCTGATCCCGTGGCCACAGCGTCGCGGTAGCCCGCCTGCTGATCTCACACACGCGCTCGGATTGGAGATCATGGGCGAGAAGATGTTGGTCATGGCTGTCGTCGGCGCTGTCATGGTCGCCACAATCGTCGCCGGAGTCGTCCTGGCCTCTCACCGGACTCGCTATGACCGCTTCGGTGATGATCTGCGCCACCGTCGAGTCAACGACGCCCAGCCGGGAGGTGGGAAGCAATGACTCTCGAAGCCGTGCTGGTCGTCGCCGCTGCATTGTTCGCGGTGGGCCTCTACGGGGCCCTGTCTCAACAGGTCATCGTGATGGTGATGATGGGCCTGGAACTGATGATCAATGGGGTTCTGCTGGCCGCCGGTGGATTCTGGTGGTTCCTGGCACCCGCCCCCTCGGGGCAGGTGTTGCTGCTGGTGATCTTGGCGGCGATGACAGTCGAGATGGCGATGGGCTTTGCGATAGCCACGCTCTTACACCGCCGCCGGGGCACGGATATGACCGATATGGCACAGGAGCTCTCCCAATGACCGGGCCCCAGATGGCACTCGTGGCCATGGTCGTGCTTCCAGCAGTCGTGGGCGCTGTGCTCGCCATGGCCCCCCGGGCCAACCGCAGTGCGGCCTCGATCGCACTTGTCACGGCCGGACTGTCAACGATCTTGGCGGTCATCACTGCTCTCACCCGCCCGGCAGCGTCCTACCCGTTCCTCGCCGGAGCCGACTTCGCGTTGAACGTCGACGCTCTCGCGAGCCTGATCGCGCCCATGATTGCGGCAGTGACGTTCCTGGTCCTGGTCTTCGCCGCCGGCACGATCCGAGAGTCTCGGTCGCGGTTCTTCGGGTTGATGCTCATTTTCTCCGCTTCCGCCCTGGTCACCGCGACAGCAGCCAGCCTCCCGGCTCTCTTGTTTGCCTGGGAGCTCATGGGTGCGACGTCCTATGCCTTGATCGGATTCTGGTGGCGTGATGGCGACCGTGTGTCAGCGGGCCTGACTGCCTTCATCACAACCCGTAGCGCTGACCTGGGTCTCTACGTCGCTGCCGGGGCCGCTCTGGCTGGTGGGGTCGGCATGGGACTTGCCGATTTATCCTCAGTTGCCACCCCGTGGCGGCACGTGATCGCCGCCGGGATCCTGGTCGCGGCTCTGGGCAAGGCCGCGCAGCTGCCGTTCTCTTTCTGGCTCTCAGGAGCGATGAAGGGCCCGAGCCCCGTGAGTGCTTTACTGCATTCGGCGGCGATGGTCGCCATGGGGGGATACTTGCTGCTGCGCATCCAACCGTTGCTGGCCTCCACCGGGTGGGCCGGTCCGGTGGCTGCTTGGGTCGGGGTGGCCACCGCTGTGCTCATGGGGTTCGTGGCCTTGGGGCAGCGGAACTTCAAACAACTGTTGGCTGCCTCCACGGTTGCCCAACTGGGTTTCGTGGTCCTCGCCGCCGGAGTTGGTGCCGTCAGCGGTGGAGCCGCCCATTTGGTTGCCCACGCATCGGTCAAGGCCCTGTTGTTCCTCGTCGCCGGCGCATGGTTGCAGGCATTGGGAACCGAGGAGCTGACGAACTTACGGGGAGCGGCCCGACGATGGCGGATTGTTGGGGTGGCCGCGACAGTTGGGGCGCTGGCGTTGGCCGGAATCGCTCCCTTGTCATTGTGGGCGACGAAAGATTCCGTGCTCACCGCCGCTCTCGAAACTTCTCGGTTACTCTACGCAGCAGGACTGGTCGCGGGAGCCGTGTCGGCGGCCTATGCGGGTAAGATCCTGTGGATCATGTGGTCTCGCGGCACTCACAGGCACGCCCGGGACCATGGAACCGGCACGGTCACGGGCCTGGAGCAGGCTCCACTGGTCGTCCTCGCGCTCGGCGCGGCCACACTTGGTGCCCTTGCCCTTCCCCCACTGTCCAGTGTCCTCGCCGCCGCCCTGGGTGGGGGCGGTGTCGTTTCTGTCGTGGAGTTGGCTGTCTCGGCCGGGATTGCTGTGGTCGTGGTGGTACTCATGGTGTGGTTGCGTGCCCCGCACCCACGGTGGGCACTTGGTTGGTTTGGGCTGGAGGCGGCCGCGCACGTCGTCATTGTCCGCCCCTCGCTGGCCTTGGCCCGCGCCCTGGCATTCTTCGATGACCACGTTTTGGATCG
Organism: Brevibacterium picturae; assembly: GCF_900105045.1. Lineage (GTDB taxonomy): Bacteria > Actinomycetota > Actinomycetes > Actinomycetales > Brevibacteriaceae > Brevibacterium > Brevibacterium picturae. The sequence goes on from NZ_LT629739.1 coordinate 1,476,643, forward strand.
GTCGGTCACCGTCCTGGCCGGGGGTGTTGGCCGGCTGGCACGGACTGCTGCCTGGGCCGACAACCACGGGATCGACCGTGGTGTTAGTGTCATCGCCGACCGGGTGGGCCGCCTGGGACAGTTGGCCCGGATCCCGCAGACCGGGGCCATCCACCACTACTTCCTCCAGACCATCGCGGTGCTCGTCGCCGGTGCCGTGATCTGGTCTCTGTCCACCATGATGGGATGAACATGCTCAGTCTGATCGTTTTCCTGCCCCTGGTCGTCGCTGCCGTCGTCGCCGCGGTTCCTGCCATCAGGCCCGCAGCAGCACGCTGGATCTGGGTGATCGTCAGCGCCGTCGAACTCATTCTCATCGGCATCGTCTGGGCCGGATACGAGAACCCAGGGCCCAACAGGCTGGCCTTCGACGAGCAAATCCCGTGGATCCCGGGCGTCAACAGCAGCTATCATATCGGTGTCGATGGGCTGTCGTTGCCCCTGCTGGCCATGACCGCGGTGGTCTTTCTCGCAGCTGCCATCTACGCGCTGACGAACTCCCAGCGAGCACGGGCTCACTCGGCACTGTTCTTGTTCCTCGAAGGTGTCAGTCTCGGAGTATTCATCTCTGCTGACCTCATCGTCTTCTTTGTGTTCTTCGACCTGTCGATCGTGGGCATGTACTTCGTCATCGCCGGATGGGGCCACGGCAACGCTGCCCGATCGGCGCTGAGATTCTTCCTCTACACCTTCCTGGGGTCCCTGGCCCTGCTGTTGGGCTTCATCGGCCTCTACGTGTTCTCCGACCCCCACACCTTCGACATTCTCGAACTCGTCGCAGCCGCCCCGCTGAAGGGCAATCCGGTGGCCGGTGGGCTGGTGCTGGCAGCGATCGTGGTGGGGTTGGCGGTGAAGACGCCCACTGTTCCCTTCCACACCTGGTTACCCCCGGCCCACACCGATGCCCCCGCCACCGGTTCGGCCGTGCTGGCCGGTGTGCTGCTGAAGATGGGCACCTACGGGTTCGTACGCATTGCCATGCCGATCTTGCCCGATGCGTGGCGGTCCTGGGCCTGGGTCATCATCATCGTCGGGATCATCTCGGTCCTCTACGGGGCGTTCGTGGCACTGGCTCAAACCAACCTCAAACGCATGATCGCCTACACTTCGGTCAACCACATGGGCTACATCGTCCTGGCCCTAGGTGCGGTCGGTCTCGTCATCGATGACAGTGCCCAAGCCCGTTCCGTGGCCGTCACCGGTGCCGTCGTCCAGATGGTCAGCCACGGTCTGATCACCGCTGCCCTCTTCCTCCTGGCCGGAGTGATGCAGTCTCGCGCCGGAACCTACGACATGGGCTCCTACGGTGGTCTGGCAGCCCCTGCGCCTCGCTACGCGGCACTGTTCGCGATCGCCTCGTTCGCGTCTCTGGGTCTGCCTGGACTCTCCGGGTTCATCGCCGAGTTCCAGATTTTTGCCGGTAGCATCGCGGTCGCTCCGATCACCGCCATTGCTCTGCTGGGAATCCTGATCACAGCCGCATTGTTCCTGCGGGCGCTCCAGCGAGTCTTCACCGGCCCCACCCACGGCCATTCAACAGGATTTAGCGACCTGAACGGTCGAGAACTGTGGTCGATAGGTCCGTTACTGGCACTATCACTGCTCATCGGCGTCGTGCCCCAGACGTTCCTGTATGTCATCGAGCCCGCCTCGGCCGCTCTCGTCACTCTGGTCGGGAGGTAAACGGTGGACGCGTCGATGCAGATGCAGCCGAGCCTGCTGCTGCCGGAGATCATCGTCTTCGTCGGCGGCCTCGTCGTCCTCCTCGGCGGGTCATTCTTACCCCGCCACCGGCAATGGGTCTCTCGCACGGTAGCTGCCCTGGCCCTGCTGGGTGCCGCGATCGTCACCGCGTTGGCCATGGCCGGGCCTCCGCACGCTGCGTTCGCCGGGACTTTCGCTGTCGATACTGCCACTGGTGCCGGGCGAGTCATCGCCGCTCTGGCCACCCTGTTGGTCTTAGGGGTCGCCTCCGGAGAGCTTGCCGGCTCGCCTCGGGAATCGGACACGTACGCCTTGTTCCTCTTCGCCACCACTGGGGTGATGGTGCTGGCCGGGGCCACCGATCTCCTCGTCCTCATCGTCGGGTTCCTGCTGGCCAGCATCCCTCTCTACGCGATCGTGGGACTGACCGGCGGGGCGGCCGGGGCCGAAGCCGCTATGAAGACGTACTTCCTCGGAGCCCTGTCTGGAATCATCCTCATGCTCGGTGTCACCGTGCTCTACGCCCTGGCCGGTGGTACCGACTACGCCCTGCTGACACAGACCCTTCCGACGGCACCCTCGGCGGCAGTTGGTGTCGGTGCGCTGTGTGTGCTGACCGGGTTGCTGTTCAAAGCAGGTGGGGTACCCGTCCATTTCTGGGTACCCGATGCCGCCCAGGGCACGGGTGTTACAGCAGCGACCTTTCTCACCACTGTGCCCAAGGTTGGGGCACTCATCGCCATCTACCGGCTCGTGGACACAGTGTCAGCAGGAAACGACTCCTGGCCCATCGTTGTAGCGGTTCTGGCCACAGCCTCCATGTTCTTGGGCAACCTTGCCGCCTACTGGCAACGTGATCCACGCAGGCTCCTTGGCTGGTCGACAGTGGCCCAGGTCGGGTTCCTGCTCGTGCCCATCACCGCCATCGGACACAGCGATCTTGCCCTGCCCTCGATGCTGTTCTACCTCGCCGCGTATGCCCTTGCCAACATTGGTGCCTTTGCCGTCGCCGCAGCTCTTCCCACCCTCCGAGAGCTGACCGCATACCGTGGTTTGGCCAGATCCCGACCTGGATTAGCAGTGACGTTGGTGGTCTCGCTACTCGGCTTAGTGGGTATCCCACCGTTGGCGGTCTTCGTCGGTAAGTTCACCACTGCCACCGCCGCCTGGGATGGGGGCCACGGCTGGCTGGCACTGGTGGTGATGGTCAACAGTTTGCTCAGTCTCTTCTACTACCTCCGCTGGTTCGGCCCTGCGTTCATGCGCCCGTCCACGAACTCCACCCGGTTCCCTCCGGCGGGAGGGACAACCAGATGGCCCGCGGCGACCGCCGCCACTGCAGCCCTTGCCAGTCTCGGAGTCGGGGTCGCTGCCGGCTTGCTCTGGAAGGTTTTAGAAGGGCCCATGCAGTTCTAGCGACGGAAGACACCGCTGAAACTCACGACTCTGCCCTCCGACCCGAGAAGGACCGAAGCACTCCTCCCCGTTGCACTTAAATTGCGGGTGTGGGATCGCCGCCACCATGTTCGATGAGCGAGACGGGGTGTGATCATCCGTAGGGACCACGTCCTGCGCTTGGCTTTCGTGAACGTGCACGGGACTGGGCACCCCTGCGCGGTGTTCTCACGTCATCGTCACAATACCTGCCTAGGGTATATTCTGAGACTCGCGAGGCATCGTGGTGACCTTTGCGGTCCCTTGCGGGTTGAGACTTCACCGCTTGTGGAGCGTTTCCATGCTTGAGCGCGCCACATACTCAGCATGACCACTTCGGCCCGGCATGGCTTGGAAATGCAAAGGAGATAACATGAAGAAATTCAATACGATGACGTCAATCGCCGCGATGGCGGCTGCAGGAGCCCTGGCACTGTTAGGCTGCTCCAGCCCCGACAAAGAACAGTCCGCACAACCTTCCCAGTCTCAGACAGCCGCCGAATCCCCGTCGGGTGAGAGTCATGCCCATGCAGCCGATGGCGGTCAGCCTCCAGAAGGCATCAAGAAAGCCGCCGATCCCAAATACGCCATGGGTGAAAACGTCGTACTTACTGCCGACCACATGGAGGGGATGGCTGGAGCAAAAGCGACGATCTCGGGGGCCTTCGATACCACGACCTATTCTGTCAGCTACACACCGACCGATGGCAGTGACGCAGTCACTGATCACAAGTGGGTCGTTCAGGAAGAATTGGAGAATCCAGGCAAGCCTCCACTGAAGGACGGCACGGAGGTCGTTGTGAACGCCGACCACATGCCCGGCATGACAGGGGCCAGGGCAACGATCGATTCCTCGACTGATGAAACCGTTTACATGGTTGATGTCGATATGGGCGATATGACGATGACTAACCACAAATGGGTCACCGAAAGCGAAATCCAGCACGCCAAGTGACCAGCGAACAAGCGCCAGTCTTCAAGAAGCCCCGCCCGGAATGACAGGGAGGTTCATTCTCCTCGACGCACGTAACGCCTCACGTCAATACGCCCGCGAACTGTTTCCGGTGCCTCACATAGATTTGCCCGCGAAACCTACCCCGACCCGCACACCCTTACGCACGTCCGGTAAAGCTGACGGGAATGACGCCAGGTAGAGCTGCTCGGTCTTCCTCCTGCCGGGTCGACACGATCCGAGCCATCCGCAGCTTCGCCAGGTGCCGCGACCGCCGCCGAAGACTTGCGAACGACCTCGGCGATCCGGTTCACCGACAACTCGTCATCGCGCCGCAGGCCCAAGATGATCCTTACCCGGGTCGCATCGGATAGCAGCCCAAACATCTCGACCGCGAGTTCCACGTACCGGCCCTCGGGGTCCAACCCGCACATCTGCTTATCTACGTCCATACGCAGATATTTTTCATATTTGGCCGTTGTTGCGCATCGCTGAGTGCTGCACGAGACGCCGCCGGTCGCTCCACGTTCGGCTCGCGAGGACGACGAGGTGCCCTTACTGGCGATTCGATGGGTCAGAAGCGACCGTTGGCGGCGAATGCGGAGCGCAGGGTGCCGACGATGACGCGGGCCGCGTCATCGCTGTCGAGCCGGCCGGCGTTAGTCTCCTCGGCCGCGGCGTTCATGGTCAGGTGCGTAACCGCGAGGAGCCAGGTGACGGGCAGATCGACGCGGAAGACGCCTTCGCGTTGGCCGCACTCGACCACGCCCCGCATCCGAGCTTCGGCCTTCTCGTGCATCTCCCGAATGCGGGTCGGCGGCAGCTCGCGTTGAGCCACCACGAACACGGCGCGGATGCGATCCAGGAGCATCCAGCTCGAGGTGATCAAAGCCTCGAAGGCCCCGCCGGGATCCCCGTCGAGGGGCACATCGGCCAGGACGGCCTCGGCCCGCTCAAGGCTGTCGGCGAGCGTCGCGTCGATGAGCTCGGCCCGGGTCTTGAAATGCCCATAGAGGGTCATCCGGCCGACGCCTGCCTCGGCGGCGATGTCGGCGACGGAGGCATCGGGGTCCTTCCGGAGCGCGTCCGGAGTCGCCGCGAGGATTTTCGCCCGGTTGCGCTGGGCGTCTGCCCGCTGGTTGGCCGTCTTTCCGTGCCGCACTGGCTTCTGCCCGCCAGCGCCGGCCGCGCCCTTGCGTTTCGGCATGCCCCACCTCTTAACTCGTACGGGAATATACGAGCTACTATAGCGGTTATAAGTCGTACACCGATGCTTGACTTCGACTGAGGGCCTCCCGGCCCGTGACGGCCCTGTCGAGAAAGAAAGGACCCGGAGAGCCATGAGAACGACGACGAAAGACAAGGAGGTGCGCCATGTCTGAGACGAATGCACCTGCGCCCCGGACCGAGGCGAAGCAGTGGTGGGGCTTGGCGGTCCTCGTGATCCCGTCGACGCTGCTGTTCATGATGCTGACGATCTTGTTCCTGGCGGCCCCAAACATGGCCGCTGACCTGGAGCCGACGAGCGCGCAGCTGCTGTGGATCCTCGACATCTACGGCTTCGTCATGGCCGGGTTCCTCGTCGCGATGGGCGTCCTCGGCGACAGGATCGGCAAGCGCCTGCTCATGGTGATCGGCGCGGTCCTGTTCGGGGTCGTGTCCATCGCTGCGGCGTTGACGACCAGTCCCGAGCTGATGATCGCCTGGCGCGCCGTCCTCGGTGCGGGAGGAGCCATGATGCTCCCGTCCACCCTCGGATTGATCTTCGTGCTCTTCGCCGATTCGAAGGCGCGAGGGGTCGCGATCGGCGTGTGGGCCGGCGGGATCTCGGCCGGCGTCGCCCTCGGCCCACTGCTGTCCGGCCTGCTGCTGGAGGTCTTCGGCTGGCAGGCCACGTTCCTGGTCGCGGTGCCGGTGATGGCGCTGGTGGCCATCGGCGCGCCGCTGCTGCTGCCCGAGCACAAGGATCCGACCGCGAAGATCGATCTGTTCAGCGCACTGCTCTTGGTCGCTTCGCTGCTGGCCATCATCTACGGCGTCAAGCGCTTCGCCACTCAAGAGCCGGCCGGTCCCTCGATCGGCCTGCTGATCGCCGGGGCACTGATAGGGCTGTGGTTCGTGATCCGGCAACTACGCGCGACCCAGCCCCTGCTCGACGTCCGCCTGTTCGCCAACCGCACCGTCAGCGGAGCACTCGCCGTGTTCCTCCTGTCGGCCGCGGCACTGGGCGGTGTGTACTCGCTGTTCACGCAGTACCTGCAACAGGTCCAGGGACTCTCGCCCATGCAGGCTGGGCTGTCGATCCTGCCCGCCGCGGCGGTCCTCATCGTCGTCTCGACCCTCTCGCCCATGCTCGCCCGGAGATTCCGGCCGGGCAATGTGATCGCCGTCGGCCTGCTCACCCAGGTCGTCGGCTACATCCTGTTCACTCAGCTCGACGCCGGCACCGGCCTCGCGCTGGTGATCGCGAGCTTCGTCGTGACCTACCCCGGGGTCGCGCCGTCCATGGCGCTGACCACGGACCTGGTGGTGAGCTCGGTCCCGCCGGAGAAGGCCGGCGGTGCCTCCGGGCTCGCGACGACCGTCAACGACCTGGGCATCTCACTCGGCGTCGCGGTCATCGGCAGCATCGGGATCGCTGCCTATCGCAGCCAGATCACCGGCTCTCTGCCCGATGGACTGCCGCCGGAGGCGGCGGCCGCGGCGCAGACCGGAATCGATGGGGCCATGGTCGCCGCCGGGCAGCTGCCGGGCGATGTCGGAGAGGCACTGGCGACCGCGGCCCAGCAGGCGTTCACCAGCGGACTGAACGCCGCCGGGATCACCTCCGCGGCGATCGCTGCCGTCGCCGCGGTCATCGCCGCCGCCGGGCTGCGCCACATCCGCCCCACCGGGCAGGCCCACGACGAGGCCGAGAAGGAGAATGCTCAGGAGTCGTGATGTATCCCGACGCTTCGTGTCCGGCGGGCGAATGGGTCCGCCGGACATGAACGCCGACACGCGCAGTAGGAGCGCCGAGAGGACGGCTGACCCGTCCCGCGAAGACGCCGCCGAACCACGACGAAGGAGTCACGATGACTATGCTCAGAACCACTGTTGACGCTGTCAGACAGTCACCGACCGCGGCGTGTGCTGCGCTGCCTGCTCCGATGCGCCGTGTCGGGTGCATCCGCGCGTCGCTCCCAAGCTACGCCGACGTCATGTCGGCGCGAATGAGGCTCCAGGTCGCCCGATCGGTCGGGCCAGCCCCGCGACGGGACCAGCTCCAGGGTCCCGTGGCATTCTTTCCGCCTCGGCCTGAGGCGCGCTCCGATGGCCCGACCAGTACGGCTGCGGCGCAGGCCGCGCACCCGAAGAGAGGCGCGGCCCCGATGCCTCAGTTCTCCTGGTAGGCGATCGTCGTCATCATCCCGGCTTCCCCGTGGTACACGTTGTGGCAGTGCGTGAGCCACCGCCCCGGGTTGTCGGCATCGAACTCGACGCGCAGCGTCTTGCCGGGCAGGACGATCGAGGTGTCCTTGCGCGGCCCGCCGCCGGGAAGCTGGTAGGTGTGCCCGTGCAGGTGCATGGGGTGCCACATCGTCGTCGAGTTCCTGAACTCGAGCGCGACCCGCTCCCCTTCGACGATGCCAAGGGCGTCGCGCATCGGCTGCTCCATGTCCATGCGCTTGCCGTTGATCGCCCAGTCGTACTTCTCCATGCCTCCGCTCAGCTCGAGGGCGACTGTGCGATCGACGGCGCGTTTCGGCAACCTGACCGCGCCGGCGGTCTTCATGTCTGATGCCGTGGCAGGACTCTTCGTCTGTGGCAGCTTCGCGTCCTTCGCGGGGGAACTGCCCGATCCGGTGCGCAGGACGGCGAGGGCCTGGTCCTGCTTGCCCAGGCCCTCGGCGACGACCGCGAACGCGCCGTCGCCGGCGGTGATGACCGCGTCGTAGCGCTCCCCCATCCCGAGGACGACGCTCTCGGCCTCAAACGGCTCGATCGGAAAGCCGTCGGAGTGGGTGATCGTCAGCGGGTGCTCGGCGACGCCGAAGCGGAAGGCGGTGTCGCCGCCGGCATTGATGATCCGGAGCCTGATCCGCTCCCCGGACTTCGCCGTAAAGGTCTGGGGGTCGTTCGCGGGCTTGCCGTTGATCAGGTACAGGGGGTAGTAGACGTCGCCGGCGTCGCCGCCGAGCAGCGGCGAGGTCGCGCCCATCAGGGTGTTGCCCATCCGCATTGGCCCCATGTCCATGCCGCCGTGGCCGGTGCCGCCGTGGTCCATCATGCCCTGGCTCAGCTCTTTGAGGACCTTGTCCGGTGTCGCGGTGACACCGTCGAGCCAGTCGTCGAGGACGATGACCCACTCCCTGTCGTAATCGGCCTTCTCTTTCGGATCGTCGATGATCAGCGGCGCGTACAGGCCGCGGTCGAGCTGAGCGCCGACGTGGGGGTGAAACCAGAATGTGCCCGGTTCGGGCAGCGTGAACTCGTAGGCGAACGACGCGCCGGGCTGCACGGGCTCCTGGGTGAGGTTGGGCACGCCGTCCATGTCGTTGCGCAGAGCCAGCCCGTGCCAGTGCACGCTGGTCGGATCCGGGAGATCGTTGGTCAGCGCCACCTTCAGGGTGTCGCCGACCTTGCCGCGCAGCGGCTTAGTCGCGGAGGCTCCGCGGTACGCCCAGGTCTTGGCGGTCTTCCCGCCGAAGTCGAGCGTGACCGGCTCAGCGGTCAGCGCGCGCTGCACGACGGTCCCTGTGCGGCGGCGCTTCGCCTCGGTCGCTGTGACCGCGGCGCTGCCGGGTTTAACGAATGAGGTCGTCTTGTTCGTGGTGGAGGTGCATCCGGCGAGTCCGGCGGCGGTGAGGGTCAGTGCGCCGACGGACAGGATCTGACGGCGGTTCAGATTGGAGTGCATGGCTGATAAGTCCTTCTGTGTCGATGGTGAGCGGTGCCACGGCATCGAGCCGGTTGCGCTCGACGATCACAGGTAATCGGAGACGCAGGCGGCGTAGGCCCTCGGAAGAGGACCAGGGCTATGGGTGTGCGATGCTGTGGCAGGTACGGCAGGGTCAGGGGCCCGCCGAGGAGGCGAGGAGCGCCGGATCGGGCTCCTAGCTGCTCACGTCCGGCAGATCGACAGCTCCAGGTGCGATAGCGCGAGCCGGCGAGGCGTCTCGGGCGGCGGCATCGACAGGACTGCGAAGACGGGTCCGGGCAGGCTCGCGGTGGACGGGGCTGGGAGGGCCGGAACGCTCTTGTCGGTCGGCACGGAGACGCAGGTGGAGCCGCCGCTCATGGCGTCCGCGCAGCCGTGGACCGTGCCGTGAGATCCGGACGTCATTGACACGGGGGCGGCGGCCGCCTGGTCCGCGACGGCGGGCGATGCCGAGGGCGCATGCCCCGACGAGGTCACGGCGGCAGTCGCGGCCATGGATCCGCTGGCCAGCGCGTGCATGCCGAGGAGCCCGGCGATCAGCAGCGTCACGAGAGCGATCAGCAGCGGCACCCTGCGCATGCTGCGCCTGGATTCGGAGATCGCGATCAACACAAGCTTTACCCTACCCCTGTGGTGTACCGCCCCCACAATCGCCATGCCGCCACTGGGACTCGTCGACGACCACGCTGGCGATCGCGCTCGTCTTGCGGGAATACCCAGAGGGGGTATATGGTACTCATACAGGTACCCGCTGGGGGTATCTCGAAGCGAGGAGGAATTCCGATGGCTGTGAACAAGTACCAGGTGACGGGCATGACCTGCGGGCACTGCGAGATGTCGGTCCGCGAGGAGGTCGGCGAGATCGCCGGCGTGACCGATATCCAGGTCAGTGCGCAGACGGGCAGACTCGAGGTCACGGCCGAGGGCGACGTCGACGACGCTAAGGTCCTGGCCGCGGTCGAGGAGGCCGGCTACTCGGCGGTGCGCGGCTGATGAAAGCACCAGTCAGGCTCGCGGCCTACGGCGCTGGACTGGTGGTAGCGTTCGGCGGGGCCTTCGGTCTCGCCGGTGTCGCTGTCCCCGACAGCGTCGTGACCGCCTGGGCACAAAGCAGCGAAAAGGGCACGCACGGCGACGGCCACGGCGGATCCGTGCAGGAGTCCGCAAACGAGGCCGTGAACGGCGTCTCGGCCAGCGCCGACGGTTACGCCCTCTCGCCGGTGAAGGCACCGGCAGGGACCGACGCTTCCGGCACGCTAAGCTTCCGGATCCTCGATGAGGCAGGGGAGCCAGTCACCGAGTACACCGTCGCGCACGAGAAGGACCTGCACTTGATCGTGGTGCGCACTGACGGGACGCACTTCCGGCACGTGCACCCGGTCCTGGACAAGAGCACCAGCACGTGGTCGATACCGTGGACCTGGGACGAGGCCGGCACCTACCGCGCCTACGCCGACTTCACCCCCGCCGGGCAGGACGCCGAGGGCGTCACGCTCACCCGCAGCGTCGAGGTCGCGGGCGACTACACCTCGGTCACGGCCGAGCCGACGCGCACCGACGAGGTCGACGGGTTCACTGTCACTCTCGACGGCGACCTCACGGCTGGCACCACGAGCGACCTGGCGGTCACCGTCAAGCGCGACGGCGAGCCGGTCACCACGCTCGAGCCCTACCTCGGAGCATTCGGCCACCTGGTCGCGCTGCGCGAAGGGGACCTCGCCTACCTGCACGTGCACCCTGCCGGTGACGAGCCTGAGCCTGGGTCGACCGGCGGCCCGGACGTCGGGTTCGGCGCAGAGGTCCCGACCGCGGGCCGCTACCTGCTGTACCTAGACTTCCAAATCGACGGGCAGGTCCACACCGCACAGTTCGTAGTCGACGCCGTTCACAGCGACGCCACCCAGACAGACGAGGAATCGCACTCGGACGGCCACTGACCGCCAAAGAGCCAGACCATCGACGAAGAAGCAACAGGAAAGGACATGCAGTGAGCACCCAAGCTGCAACGAACACTCCATCGCCGCTGATAGCGGACGCCGGCATCGAGCTCGAGATCGGCGGGATGACCTGCGCCCCCTGCGCCAACCGCGTCGAGAAGAAGCTCAACAAGCTCGACGGCGTCACCGCCACGGTCAACTACGCCACCGAGAAAGCCAAGATCACCGTCCCGGAAGGCTATGACCCGGCACTGCTGGTCGCCGAGGTCGAGAAGACCGGGTACACCGCCGCCCCACCGAAGCCCAAGGACGCGCAGGTGTCGGGCCCGACCACAGACGACGGCGGAGACGACGATCCCGAGCTGACATCGCTGAAGCACCGCCTGATCGGCGCGATCGTGCTCACCGTCCCGGTGATCGCGATGGCGATGGTCCCCGCACTCCAGTTCACCTACTGGCAGTGGGCATCCCTCGCCCTGGCCGCGCCAGTGATCGTGTGGGCCGCCTGGCCGTTCCACAAGGCCGCGTGGGTCAACCTCAAGCACGGCACGGCGACGATGGACACCCTCATCTCGATGGGCACGACCGCGGCGTTCCTATGGTCGCTCTACGCGTTGTTCCTCGGCACCGCCGGCACGCCAGGCATGACGCATCCCTTCGAGTTCACCATCGCTCCGTCCGACGGCGCGGGCAACATCTACCTCGAGGCCGCGGCCGGGGTGACGATGTTCATCCTCGCCGGCCGCTACTTCGAGAAGCGCTCCAAGCGCCAGGCCGGTGCCGCGCTGCGCGCCCTGCTCGAGCTCGGCGCGAAGGAAGTCGCGGTTCTGCGCGGCGGGGTCGAGGTGAAGATCCCGACCTCCGAGCTGGCCGTCGGCGACGAGTTCGTCGTCCGCCCCGGCGAAAAGATCGCCACCGACGGCACGGTCGTGGCCGGGACGTCGGCCGTGGACGCGTCCATGCTCACCGGAGAGTCCGTGCCGGTCGAGGTCGTCGCGGGCGACCCGGTCACCGGCGCGACCGTCAACGCCGGTGGACGGATCGCCGTGAAGGCGACCCGGGTCGGCTCCGACACCCAGCTGGCCCAGATGGCCAAACTCGTCGAGGACGCCCAGACCGGCAAGGCCGCCGTCCAGCGCCTGGCCGACAGGATCTCCGGCGTGTTCGTCCCAATCGTCATCGCCATCTCGGTCATCGCCCTCGGCGCATGGCTGGGAGCCGGATTCCCCGCCTCCGCCGCCTTCACCGCCGCGGTCGCGGTCCTGGTCATCGCCTGCCCCTGCGCCCTCGGCCTGGCCACTCCGACCGCACTGCTGGTCGGCACCGGCCGCGGCGCGCAGATGGGCGTGCTCATCAAAGGCCCCGAGGTCCTGGAGTCCACTCGCAAGGTCGACACGGTCGTCCTCGACAAGACCGGCACCGTGACCACCGGCAAGATGACCCTGGTCGATGTGGTGGTTGAGCCCGGTACCGATCGTGCCGAGGTGCTCCGGCTGGCGGGCGCTCTGGAGGACGCCTCCGAGCACCCCATCGCCCAGGCCATTGCCAAGGGCGCAGTCCAGGAGGTCGGGCAGCTGCCCACCTCCGAGGATTTCGCCAACATCGAGGGCAAGGGCGTCCAGGGAGTCGTCGACGGCCGCGGCGTGCTCGTCGGCCGGGTGTCCCTGCTGGCCGACTGGTCCCAGCACCTCTCCCCCGATGTCGCCGCTGCCAAGGCCGCAGCCGAGGACGAGGGCAAGACCGTCGTCGCCGTCGGCTGGGACGGACAGGCCCGCGGCATCCTCGTCGTCGCCGACGCGGTCAAGCCCACCAGCGCCGAGGCGATCCAGGGCCTGAAGGGCCTGGGCCTCACGCCGGTTTTGCTCACTGGCGACAACGAGGCCGTGGCCCGGCGAATCGCCGCCGAGGTCGGCATCGAGGAGGTCGTCGCCGAGGTCCTGCCCAAGGACAAGGTCGACGTCGTCACACGCCTGCAGGAGAAGGGCAAGGTCGTGGCGATGGTCGGCGACGGCGTCAACGACGCCCCCGCTCTGGCGCAGGCCGACCTCGGCCTGGCGATGGGCACCGGCACCGATGTCGCCATCGAGGCCTCCGACATCACCCTCGTCCGCGGGGATCTGCGGGCAGCGGTCGACGCGATCCGGCTTTCCCGCAAGACCCTGGGAACGATCAAGTCCAACCTGTTCTGGGCCTTCGCCTACAACGTCGCGGCCATCCCGGTCGCGGCGCTGGGCATGCTCAACCCCATGCTCGCAGGCGCGGCGATGGCGTTCTCCAGCGTCTTCGTCGTCGGCAACAGCCTCCGCCTGCGCGGGTTCCGCAGCGTCGCCAAGCAGTGAGGCCGCGGCACTCATCGCACCCACACGAAAACACGAAAGGTATGTACCGAGAATGAACAACGAATCCCAGGCACCCGCCAGCTGCTGCAGCACCTCCCCTGCCCAGGCGGCATCCACCGCCGAGGCACCGGCCAGCGCCGGCTCCGGCTGCTGCGGCACGACCGGCGCGGAGCGCCCCGCCGTCGAGGCCGACGGCCGCGAAGACCTCCTCGCCGACGGCGGCCAGGACACCACCACCTGCCCTGTCATGGTCGGCAACCCGGTCAGCAAGAAGGCGGCCGAGGCACAGGGCCTCTTCCGCGACTACGACGGGCAGCGCTATTGGCTCTGCTGCGCCGGCTGCGGACCGACTTTCGACTCCGACCCGGCCAAGTACGCAGCCAACATGGCCTGACCCTTCGACGCGCCGGGGACTGCAACATTACTGCTGCGGTCTCCGCCGCCGGGTCGGAGCCACCGGCTCGCCGTGCAGGCCTATCGACCATTTGGCGAGGTACCCTATAGGGGTATAAGGTTGGTCAGGTTAGACACAATGGATAGGAGACCATATGCGAAAGCACCCCATGACGACCATCGCCGCAGGAGTGCTCGGCGGAGCGCTCGTGCTCACCGGCTGCAGCACCGGCGGAGACCAGGACCAGGCGACGCCCTCGGAGACCAGCCAGGACCACGGCAGCAGCAGCTCGACCGGCAGCGACGACGGGATGGAGCACCCGATGGACGGAGGCCCCGCTCCCGCCGGTATCGAGAAAGCTGCGTCCCCTAAATACCCGATCGACACCGAGGTGACGCTCACCGCCGACCACATGGAGGGCATGGACGGAGCGAAGGCCACAATCGCCGGGGCCTACGACACGTACACATACGCGGTGAACTTCACCCCGACCACCGGCGGCGAGCCCGTCAAGGACCACAAGTGGGTCGTGCAGGAGGAGCTCAAGGACGCCGGGGACCAGCGCCTGGCCGACGGCACCGAGGTCACCCTGGAGGCCGAGCACATGAAGGGCATGAAGGGCGCGAAGGCCACCATCGCCTCCTCCACCGACCAGACCGTCTACATGGTCGACTACGAGGCCGACGGCATGACGATGACCAACCACAAGTGGGTCGTCGAGAGCGAGATCCAGCCGGCCTCCTGAGCCGCTCAGCTTTCCGGTCCCCGTTACCTTTTAAGTAGCCCTACCATCCGTCAGGATAGAAGGGGTCGCTGGCCTGAGGATCCCGGCATGATTTAGTCCCCCAGTCACCATGATCAGGGGGGTGTAGTCACCGGGGTTCGAAGGCACCAGGGAAATCGCTGATAGGGGCCAGAACCACTGGCAGAACACATGCCTTGAGCCCGACCGTAACGTGGATGCCGAACCTTGGAGCCACACCTAACATCACCGGCCAGCCCAACCACAACCAATATCCGATCACATGAGTCGAAGAAGATGAGTGACATGATCACCAACCACGCTGACATCGACGTATTCATCGGCATCGATGTCGGCAAACACAACCACCACGCCGTCGCCCTCAACCGCGACGGAAAACAACTGTTGTCGAAGGCGCTGCCGCAGAACGAAACGAAACTGAAGGCCCTGATCACCCGACTGCGTAAGCACGGGCAGTTGCTCGTCGTCGTTGACCAGCCCGCCACGATCGGGGCCCTGCCGGTGGCGGTGGCTCAAGCCGAGGCAATCCCGGTTGCCTACCTGCCGGGGTTGGCGATGCGTCGCATCGCCGACTTACACCCTGGTGAGGCGAAGACCGATGCCAGGGATGCCGCGATCATCGCCGAGGCCGCCCGGACCATGCCCCACACTCTGCGGGGCATCCGGATTGCCGATGAGAACGTCGCCGAACTGTCGATGCTGTGCGGCTACGACGATGACCTGGCCAAGCAGGCCACGGCGACATCGAATCGGATCCGCGGCCTGCTGACCCAGATCCACCCCGGATTAGAGACCGCCATCGGCCCGCACCTGGACCACCCAGCGATGCTGGCGCTATTGGCGAAGTACCCGACGCCCAAGGCCCTGCGGCACGCCGGCAAACACCGAGTCGAGACTCTCCTGCGCAAGCAGGCACCGCGGGCCTGGAAACGGTGGGCGGCAGCGATCTTCACCGCCTTAGACGGGCAGACGGTCGTGGTGTCGGGCACCGACGCGGCCGGGCTCGTGCTGCCGCAGTTGGCAACTTCATTGGCGAAGACACGCACGTCACGGGACGAAGTGCTGGTACGCATCGAACAGCTGGTCCAGGCGCATCCGCTTTTCGGGCTCCTGACGTCGATGCCGGCAGTCGGCGTCAGGACGACGGCGAGGATCCTGACCGAGGTGGTGGGTAAGGACTTCGAGTCTGCCGGACACCTGGCATCGTATGCCGGCCTGGCGCCGGTGACGTGGCGGTCGGGGACATCGATTCGGGGTGATCACTCGTCGCGGCGGGGTAACAAGATCCTCAAACGGGCCCTGTTTTTGTCGGCCTTCGCGGCGTTGAAGGACCCATTGTCGAGGGCGTATTACGACAAGAAGCGTGCCGAGCATAAGAAGCACAATCAGGCGTTGATCGCGTTGGCACGAAGGCGATGCAACGTGCTGTACGCGATGTTGCGCGATGGCACCTACTTCCACGCACCCGAGGTGGCCACCGCTGCCTGAACCGTGTCGAAGCGAAGTGCCTGATCAGTCCGGGAGACAGTTCCCGGACAGATCACCCCTGCCCCTCGACCCCGACCGAATATTCTAGAGAAACCTGACCTTTACCCCTTGACGAAAAACATAGGGGCACCCCCCCCTGACCCGCGCGTCCGAAGCACTCTCGAGGGCCGCAACGGCCTCATTCGCACAGTCGGCGTCCCAGGCATCCGGGATCGGGACGGCGACCGGTTGGAAGCCGGGATCCTCGTGGTAGTTGAGGTAAAGGGCAACGTCCTCTCCGCAGGGCAGATCTCGTCGAGGACGATGACCTCGAGGTCGAGACAGACCCTGTAGAGGTAGAACTGGCGGCCGTGGTTGGGCTGATCGCGCATCCGGCTGAGCATATTGTTGACCGCGGCCTCGTATGTGCCGACTTGGGGCGCGTTTGCCCGCTGCCGCGCGGCCCACGCAGTGACAAGTACGTCGCCGCCCATCCTCATGCGTGTCTCGGGCGTCAGGGCGGCTGCGGGATCGAAACCCTTCGTCGGCCAGTCTGGATGCGTGCTCGCGTGGCACCAGGAGAGCACCGCGACCCGGTCGTCGTCGAGCGCCGGGTCGTCGGGATCGACGGTCACCCGTGGCGCGTCCTCGTGCTCGCACGTCGCGATCGACGATTGAGTCACGTCGGTATTATGTTGACCGTCGAATGATTTCGGCATTTTGGTTCAGCGGTATCGCGCGGCCGCTTCGTCGAATAGACCAAATGAAACAGCTCAGTCCGCTCTCCTACCCTGATGAGCAGAAGGGCTCACCATAAACAGCGAACTCGACTTTCCTGTGCGCGCCGAAAAAACTTTGGTGGCTCCCTGGCGATCTGAAGCGACGGGCCGACATCGTCACCGACTATGGCTTCGGCTTCTGTCACCACATGGCCGAACGATCTCCTGCCCTGCTCACTCGAACATTAGGCTATTGCCTCGTCACAACGTCCACTTGAGCCGTCGTCTTATAAGCATTTAGCCGGATCGTTGGTCGCCATTCGCGACGTCGCGAAGCACTGAGAGACCTGCAGCAACGTCCGGATGACCCGCGCTGCCGTGTCCGTGCTGGTCCGTATCTGCCTCGAGGGAGCAGACCTGCCTGTGAGGGCACCGAGACTGGATGTGAGGCGGGGATCGGGACGATGCGCAGCAATAGGTAAACCGCATCGTAGGCGATCAGGCTTTCTTGTTCCGAAAACGGCCCATTTGCATTTACAGGAACTGGTCAGGTTCGGCCCACGGGAACGTTCAGAGGGAACCGGCCTACTGTCGTCGTATGCCGATGTTGAGAGTTGAGATTGCTGCTACTGATCAGATCGAAGCCAAGCGCATTCAGTCCGTCTACCAACGTGGAGAAAGTGTTATCAAGCTTGATGACGAGGCCACTGACCAAGCGTGGAGAGCCGGGTACACACCAGTAGGTCGTCCTGCTTTCGTCGGCCTCACGAATGGTGAGCCACTGATGTATCGATTCGACGTTCCCGTTGAAACGTCGGTTCGATAGCCCTGCGCCGACCGCCGAACTTCGAGCGTTGATATGGTCACTGACTACGGGTCAGGTGTCAGTGGGCATCGTGTCGTGTCTGACCGACCCGTGGGGTTGCAGGGCCTCGGAGCCTGTGGCGGAGTCGCGCAGGGCGGTGATGGCTGTGGCGATGCGCGGGTTGTCGTGGGATCCACGACGCAGGGCGAGCATAATCCGACGTCGTGGCATCTGGTCGCCGGTCAGGGGGATCTGGACCACCCTCGGGTGTAAGCCGGACATGGCGATCCGCGGGACGGCGGAGATGCCGAGACCGGCGGCGACCATGGCGGTGGTGGCGGTGAGTTCCTGGGCGAAATGCGCCACTCGCGGGGCGTACCCGATGGCGCGAGTCGCGGCCAGCAGTTCGATGTAGGCGTCCTGGTGGGCGTGGCCAGAGATCCATTCCTCGTCTGCCGCGTCCTCCAAACTGACTCCGGTGCTGTGGGCGAACCGGTGATCTTCGGGCACAAGCAGATCGATCGGATCGTCAAGCAAACTGATCACCTCGACGTGGCTGTCGGCGACGTGACTGGTGGCCTCGTCCGCCACGAACAGCCCGAGATCGATGGTCCCGGATTCCAGTGCGGTCAGGGTCTCACTCGAGAAAACCTCCTTGATGACCGGTTGCAGCAGGCGATGATCTTTTCTCAACCGCACCACGGCCGGGGTCAGTAACGAGGAGATTGCCGTGGGGAACCCGCCGAGGGTGACCGGTCCGCAGAGTTGCCGGGCAGCAGCGGTGGTGTCGCTCAGCGCGGTCTCCCACTGCGCGTTGAGTGCGCGGGCGTGGGTGACCAGGCGCTGCCCGGCCGGTGTCAGCCTCACGCGGCGGCCGTGGCGTTCGAGCAGGTCGACGTCCAATTCGGCGGCGAGTTCCTTGAGCTGCTTCGAGACTCCCGACGGACTGCGGTAGAGCGCTTCGGCGGCAGCGGTGACGGTGCCGTACTCGCATACGGCGATCAGAAGGTTGAGCCGCGAATCAATCATGCACTTATCGTGCATGATTCTGGTGAAAAACGGAACCTGGACACGGGTGGTCGGTGCTTCCCAGACTGGAACCAGACACCCTGATCCCAACCTTCGAATGGCACTGACGATGAATGATGCGAGACCCCCCACCCCCAACCGCACCCTGATTGGCGTCTTGGCAGTGTTCGGCACCGTGATGCTGGTCGGCGGCACGGACATGACCAAAGTGACCGTAGCCCTGCCAACACTGAACGACGCGCTGTCCCTGAGCACCATGCAATCGCTGTGGGCTGCCGACATATACCCCCTGGCCGCCGGAGTTGTACTGATTCCCAGCGCAGTCGTGGCTGACCGCTACGGTCGCAAACGCATCTACCTCCTCGGCCTGGGCGTGGCGATCGTCAGCGCGATGCTCGCCGGACTCGCGCCGACTGGTGCGGTGCTGATCGCCGCGCGGATCGGGCAGGGCATCGGCTCGGCCCTGCTGATCGCCGGCACCGTCGCCATCATCCGAGTGACGTTTCCCGGGCTCCGCATGCGGGCCCTGGCCTACGGAGTCTGGACCGCTGGCTTCAGCACTGGCTCCGCCCTGGGCCCCCTGGTCGGCGGAGGGCTCGTGGACCTGGCGCAGTGGCAGTGGGTGTTCTGGATCAACGTGCCGATCCTGCTGGCGGCTCTCATCGCGGCCTGGAGGGTCCTGCCGGAGTCGACGAACCCGGCCCAACCTCGAACAACGTCTGGCCGCAGCGCTCCCACCGCCGAAGATTCACAGGCCTCGCAAGGTGCGCAGTTAGATAGACTGATCGCTCGAACTTCCTGAACGACGATTGACTCAAACAGCAGGGACCACGACCATATGGTTGTGGTCCCTTTGTCGTGCGCGGCCTACTCTGAGCAGACCGCGATGTGCACTTCGTGATGCATTTACGTGATGCATTAGAGGGCAGAATCGATGATAGTCCCTGTAGCTCTCGAAGAGCTAGATGGCGTTAAATACGCCTAGAACACGGGGCTCGGGAGTCAGAACCTGATTCTGAAGGGACTCGATTATCACGTGGCACCAATGGCAGGTGGAGTAGCCGATCGAGATCAGCAGGGGCACGTCACGACGGGCCGCCTCGGCGAGGTTGTCCTTCGTCCACATCCGCCAATCGACGGGATTGTCGGCATGGGCGCGCAGGTACGGGCTGGTGGACGACGCGAGTTCATTGGCCATGGTCCCAGCGTCTCATCCGAAGGCCTCCGCTGAGAACCGGCGACTCATTCCACCAGGGAGGACTCCTGACTCGACGGGCGGGGCCGGGCGCCGAATGCCCGCAGGCGGGCGACAATGAGCACCACTCCGACGAGTCCGGCGGCTGCGATGAGAATCATGAGTGCCGGCCAGAGGCCGAAGACGTCGAGCAGCGTCGCGGGATTTTCCTGCCCGAGTATGGGACCGATGAAGACCGCCAGGGCAAGGACGGGCATGATCACCTGGGCGAGGAGGCGTTGCGCCGAGGATATGAAATTGACCATGGCCTCCACCGTAGGGCGCACGAAACGGTCGGCATCAGGAGTCGATCCTCACGCCGCCGGGAGGAAAACCCAACCAGAGCGCAGGCGGGAGTCAGAGGTCTTCGACGACCTGGACCAGGCGATCCGGCAGGTTGGTGATGATGCCGTCGGCGCCGAGGTCGACGGCCTTCTCCATGTCCTCGACGCTGTCGACGGTCCACACCAGACTCGACATTCCCAGTTCGTGGACGTGGCCGAGGAACGTGGCATCGGCCGCAGTGTACTGAGGATTGACCTGATCGACCCATGTAGCAAAGTCGCGCAGTTCGTCCGGGCAGGGTCTGCCCAGCACACCGACAGGGATCTCAGGTGCCAGGGCGTGGAATTCGCGGACGAAGGCCCAGTCGCCGGACTGGACGACGAGCATTCCCGCAGCCAAAGCCCGGTCCAGATAATCGGGCACAGCCGTCAGCGACTCAACGAGCGCCTCGGCGATTCCGGGATACTGAGCGGGATGCTTGACCTCGAGGAGAAGGCCGGTGCGCGTCGCGTGCACCAGCTCCAGCACCTCGGCGAGGTGAGGGACTCCGACCCCGGCGAAGGTCGGCCCCTTCCAACTGCCAGCGTCGAGGGCAGCGATCTCGGCAGTCGTCATGGCGCCCACGCAGACATCAGCACGGTCAGGGTGAAGGGCTCGGACATTCGTCGTGCGATCGAACGTGTCGTCGTGGATGACGATGAGGTCGCCTTCCCGGTTCATGTGCACGTCGATCTCGATCATGTCCGCACCCTGATCGATGCCGGCGACGAAGGCGGGGATGGTGTTCTCGGGATACTGCACGGACGCTCCACGGTGAGCGATGACCAGCGGGGGCACACGAGTGTGCGTGACCTCGGCGGCGGAGTGATTCAAGAGAGTGATGGGCATGTCGGGGACTCCTCGGCTGACGGCGGCTCAGGACGGCGGTGAGCGACCGATGATGCAGTTCGTTGCGGATCAGACTAAGCACCCAGAGCAATGGCCGGATGATGCCTGGGTAGACGCAACGTGAACCCTGGCTGGGCCAAGCATCAGCTTCACCGACGTGCGGCCGTGATTCCGTCTGCTCGTCCGACCGTCTCATTGTCTTCAATGAGCCAAACGCCCTGAGCTTGTGCACTGCAGGAGTGGGTTAGTGGCAGACTGAAGAGGTACACAGCGGACGTTCAGGCAATCATCCGCCCGAACCTCTGACCGCATGATTGCCGAAGGAGGCTCAGTTCCATGGAGATGTTGCAGACCGCACTCGACGGCATTGATTCCGTATCGTCCTACGTACTCGTTGCAGTGCTGATTCCCACTGGCTTGTATTTCACGATCCGCACCGGAGCGATCCAAGTGCGGCTACTCCCCGAAATGTTCCGCACACTTGCCGAGCCGGGCGGACGAGATTCCGAGGGCAATAGGAACATCTCACCGTTCCGGGCCTTTTCTATCTCTGCCGCGTCGCGGGTGGGCACGGCTAACATCGCCGGGGTGGCCCTGGCCATCTCGCTCGGCGGCCCCGGAGCGATGTTCTGGATGTGGCTGACAGCAATCGTCGGCGGTGCCACGGCGTTCGCCGAATCCGCGCTCGGCCAGGTCTACAAGATGAAGGATGGTCCGGACTTCCGCGGCGGCCCGGCTTACTACATCCGACACGGGATGAACATGAAATGGCTCGGTGTGCTCTTCGCCATAATCGTCGCCATCACCTACGGCATTGTCTTCAACACGGTGCAGTCGAATTCGATCGTTGACGCTGTCGGGGCATCGTTCAACATCGAGGATTCGAACTTCGCATTCACCGCTATCGCCGGTGCGGTCATCGCCGTCGGCGCCTATGCGATCTTCGTCGGCGGAGCCAAGCGCATCTCGAACGTCTCCGCATACCTGGTGCCGATCATGGCCGGTCTCTACCTGATCGTCGGGATCATCGTCGTGGCGCTCAACCTCGGCGCTGTCCCCGATATGATCGTCACCATCTTCACCGATGCGTTCAGCATGAACTCGATCGCCGGTGGAACGCTCGGTTCGATCATGCTCATCGGCGTGCAGCGCGGTCTGTTCTCCAACGAGGCCGGAATCGGTTCCGTTCCGAACGCCGCCGCAACGGCGTCGGCCTCCCACCCAGCTAAGCAGGGATTCGTCCAGGCCCTGGGCGTGTACTTCGACACGATCCTCGTCTGCTCGATCACCGCATTCATCATCCTGCTCTCGAACCCCGAATATGGCAGCTCCGGCGAGGGAATCCAGCTGACGCAGACGGCGCTGAGCGGGCAGCTTGGCCAGTGGGCGATCCACTTCCTCACCTTCGCGATCTTCCTCTTCGCCTTCTCGTCCATCCTCGGCAACTACTACTACGGCGAAGCCAATATCGAGCACTTGACCACCAGCAAGGTCGCCCTCCGGGTGTACCAGCTGATCGTGATGGTGTCGGTCTTCCTCGGTGCGATTGCCGCACTGGACATCGTCTGGACCGCAGCAAACATCTTTATGGCGATCATGGCCCTCATCAACCTCTTCGCTCTGCTGATGCTCTCACCGCTGGTGTTCAACCTGCTGAAGAACTACCAACAGCAGCGTCGACAGGGCCTGGAGCCGGTCTTCCACCGCTCCGATCTGCCCACGTTCAAGCGCATCAACACCGACGTCGACGCCTGGGACGGCACAGACGAAGTCACCACGGCGAAGTTCTGGCAGGACCGCGGCAGGAAGGTTCGCCCGGACGACGAGTGATGCTGTCGGCACCTTGATCCTGAATGCACATCGGGCGCCCCTTCTCTGGGGCGCCCGATGTGGTTGTCACTGTTCTATACCTAGGAGGAAGTTACCATGGCTGTGGATCGTACGGAGTTGGCCAAATCCCTCGCCGAGGCGACCGGGTGGTCGGTCACGGCCGATGCCCGTCGATTGACGTTCACCAATGATGATCCACCACAGGTGGTCATCTGGACGGTCACTGATGCCGACATCGGCCGACTCCGGTACGGCCAAAATCTCACGGCGAAGGCAGCCGGGGGCAGCCAGACCGCCGATCTCGGCGCATTGGGGCTGCCTGTCGACGAAGCGTTGGGTCCGTTCGAAGGATCCCGCGGCTATATGCACGGGGCAGAACTGACCATCCGAGAGTGATCTCGGTCAGCGCCTGACCGACTTCGAGGTGGCTCTTGTCGCCCAGCTCATTCCCCAGTCTTCATAGCCTCACGCAACCGCGACCGCACACTCGCAATCGCGCTCGAACTTGCAGTCGGTGCGGCGGGACCATCAAACTTCCTGAGCGCGAACCGCATGATCAGAGCCACCCCGATCACGATGAGTGGAATGAGCACATAGCCCAGCGACGAGGGCACGACCACAGCAATGAGCACGACTGAGACTGCTGCGGCGGCACGCTCCCTGCCCTTGAGCAGCTTGACTCCTGCGACGGCGGCCGCCAGATAGACGAAGACGACCAGGGTCGAGGGAATGACCACCAGGGTTTCCGTACCCCAGGACATCAGCCACGCGAGCCCCAGGCCGACGAAGGCGATCAGAGCCACAGCCAGCACCCCGCCGACAGGCACCGAGTTGGACACATATGCCGCCGGACGAGGCAGCCACTTCTCCTTGGCCAGGGAGTAGCCGAGTCGGGACACACCTGCAATGAACGCGTTGGTGGTCCCCAGGCTGATGACGACGGCCATGATGGCCGCAGCCAGAGCGGAATGCCCGCCGAATGCCTCTTCCTGCAGAAGCCCGATCGCGATGCGGTCGGTCTCCGGCGAGCCATATGTTCCTGTGAACACGACGGCTGCGGCGGTCCCGAGATAGAGCACGGTGACGATGACGATCGTGATGCCGACTGCTCGGGGAACATCGCGGTTGGGCCTGCGAAACTCGCCGACGAGATGAGCCACCGCCTCCCACCCGGCAAAGGCGAAGAAGAGCACGATGACTCCGCTGCCGATCGGGGGCACCCCGTGTGGAGTGAACGGAGTCAGCTGGGTTGAGTCCATGCGCGGTATCGCCGCCACGATGGTGATCAGCAGCGCCAGCGACACGGATAGAGCCAGGCCCAGCTGCGCACCCGTACTGACTTTCGCACCGGCGAGGTTGGCGCCGACGGCCACCGCCAGGATCCCCGCCGCGACGAGGTAGGCCCAGCCGCTGCTGAGCGAGAACGCCTCAGCCACGTAGTATCCGCCAGTCAACGGGACGATCGTCTGCCCGACGGCGCCTGCGACGAAGTACACCCACCCGGCTAATCCGCCCGCGGTCGCACCGTAGGCCTCGCCGACATAGGTGGCGATTCCTCCCGCTCCCGGCAATCTGCGGGCGAGTCCGACGAACAGCAGTGCCAGCAGCGCTCCGATCAGACACGCCACCAGCCACGACACCAGCGATGCCGGTCCGGCAGAGCTCGCGATCTGGCCGGGCAGCACCAATACTCCGGCACCGACGATCGCGCTGACATACAGGGCGACTCCCTGCCATAAGCCGATGTGCGCAGTCAGTTGGCCCGTGTTTGCCTTGCTTTTGTCCATAACTCAAGAGTTGTCCATTGACGGCCCCCACCGTGAGTGGCAAACTCGTCGCTATGCGAAAGAAATCGGACACGCGCCGGATTGTCATCGTTGCCATGCCCGGAGTACCACTCTTCGAGCTGGCCGGAGCCGCCGAGATCTTCGGGGTCGATCGGCGTGACCTCACTCCTGATTGGTATGAATTCGAGCTCGTCGGCACCTCGCCGGAAACCACGATCGGCTTCGGGATGCAGGTGCCCAACGGTCGTGGGCTCGACGCGCTGAGCGACGCAGATACGATCATCGTCCCGGCCTGCGCGAACATCCACGACGGCGCCCCCACCGCACTGCTTGAGGCACTGGTCCGGGAGCACGCCCGCGGCGCCCGGATCGTCTCGCTGTGCTCCGGGGCGTTCGTCCTGGCCGAAGCCGGTCTTCTCGACGGCCGCCGCGCCACGACGCATTGGATGCACGCCGAGGATCTGGCTCGCCGCTTTCCGAGCGTGACCGTCGATCCGGGCGTGCTCTACGTCCACGACGGCGTATGGTCCTCGGCCGGCAGCGCAGCCGCCATCGACCTCAGTCTGGAGTTGGTTCGCCGGGACTTCGGTGCTGCGATCGCCAACGAAGTGGCCCGCCGCGTCGTGATTCCGCCGCACAGAGACGGGGGCCAGTCTCAGTTCATTCGCTACCGACCGCACACCGCGTCGTCGAAGGACGACGATGTCGAGCACTGGGCGCGACGCAATCTCGCCGATGTCACCGTGACAGCCATGGCACGCTACGCCAGAGTCAGCGTCCGCTCATTGAACCGGCATTTCCGCAGTCGTGCCAATCTCTCGCCGCAGGAATGGCTCCGTCGGGAGAAGCTACAAGCGACCCAGGAGCTTCTCGAGAGCTCGGATCTGACCGTTGACGCCATCGCCCTGCGCGTCGGACTCGGCAGCGCGACCAATCTGCGAACCCATTTCGCGACCGAATACGGCGTGCCACCCGGCGCCTATCGGCGCACCTTCAGCTCACACAGAGCGACTGACGTCGCTCCTGTGGACATCCCACAGGCTTCCTGAACACCGATCCACGCCTCTCCCACGACCGCCAACGCGCACAGGGCACATCACTCGCACTCAGCTCTCTGCTCGCTCGCACAGTGCCCATACACGAGAAAGGTGGCCACGGGACCGAGGACAACCCCGCTCAATGCGGGCTTCTCTCGGTTCCGTGACCACCACTCCTTGTGCCCGGAGGCCGGACGACGCTTCAATGGCCGACGAAACGATCGGCCACCTCGGCGAATGGAGCCTTTCAGCTCACGGGAGGATCTCAGTCCTCTTCGACGATGAGCGGGTAGACGCCGTTCTCGTCGTGGGTCTCACGGCCGGTGACCGGCGGGTTGAACACGCAGGCCATGCGCAGCTCCTCTTCGGCAACGACGGTGTGCTTCTCGTTTCCGTTGAGCAGGTACATTGTGCCGTCTGACAACGGGTAGGTCTCCCCGGTCTCCAGGTCGGTCAGAGTACCCTTGCCCTGCACGCAGTACACGGCTTCGATGTGGTTCTGGTAGTGGAAGGTCGAGGTGGTGCCCGCATAGATCACGGTGTCGTGGAGCGAGAATCCGACGCGTTCCTTGCCCAGCACCATGCGGCGGCTGCGCCAGGTCTCCGACTTGATGTCGCGGTCTGTGTCATTGAGGTCATCGCGGTTGACTACGTACATTCGTGGTCCTTTCAATCGGGATATCAGACGGGTTGCCGGTGGATCAATCGAGAAATCGACCGATCCACCGGCAACGCGTCATTGAAGTTTCATGGTTGAGTCTCGGCGAACCGAAGCTCAGTTTTCAGTCTCTCGCGCTCAGCTGGGAGCGGGCTCAGACCGCCGCAGGTTCTGCGGCCGGAGCGAACTTCAGCACAGCAGCCTCGATGATGTCGAGGCCCTGTTCCAGATCGTGCGAGGAGATGGTCAGCGGAGGCATGATCTTCGTGACCTCATCCTTGGGACCCGAGGTCTCAAGGAGCAGCCCGTTGTCGAAGGCTTCTGCTGCCACCTTGCCGGCGACCTCATCGTCCTCGAAGTGCAGTCCGGCGAGGAGTCCGCGTCCACGGATGGATGCTCCCTCTGCCTTCTCCACGATCGAGTCGAGGCGCTGGTGCAGTGCGGCGATCGTGTCGGCCAATTCATTCTGGAACGTGTTGTCGGCCCAGAAGTTCTTGATCGCGGCAGTCGCCGTGACGAATGCGGGGTTGTTTCCGCGGAAAGTTCCGTTGTGCTCGCCGGCCTCCCAGACGTCGAGCTCGGGACGGAACAGGGTCAGTGCCATTGGCAGACCCGAACCGGAGATCGACTTAGACAGGCAGACGATGTCGGGCTCGATGCCGGCATCTTCGAAGCTGAAGAACGATCCCGTACGGCCGCAGCCGGCCTGGACGTCGTCGACGATGAGGAGGATGTCGTGCTTCTTGGTCAGCTTGGACAGCTCGCGCAGCCATTCGGCGCGAGCGGCGCGGAGGCCGCCTTCGCCCTGCACCGTTTCCACGATGACAGCTGCTGGCTTGTCGACGCCGGAGCCGGAGTCTTCGAGGACCTTCTCGAGCCACAGGAAGTCCTGGGTCTCTCCGTCGAAGTAGTCGTCGTAGGGGATCTTCGAGCTGTTGGTCAGCGGGATGCCTGCGCCTTCGCGCTTCATCGAGTTGCCGGTCACCGACAGCGATCCCAGCGTCATGCCGTGGAACGCGTTGGTGAAGGAGAGCATGTGCTGACGGCCGGTGACCTTACGAGCCAGCTTGAGGGCAGCCTCGACGGTGTTGGTTCCCGTCGGTCCGGGGAACATCACAGTGTAATCGAGGCCGCGCGGCTTGAGGATGAGATCCTGGAAGGTTTCGAGGAACTCGCGCTTGGCCGGGGTCTTCATGTCCAGCGAGTGCAGGACTGCACCTGACTGGAGGTATTCGACCAGCGGGTTCATCACGACGGGGTTGTTGTGACCGTAGTTGAGAGCTCCGGCGCCGGAGAAGAAATCGATGAATTCCTTGCCGTCTTCGCCCCACTGCTTCGCGCCGTATGCCTTGGCGAAGGTGGCGGGCCAGGAGCGCGAATAGCCTCGCACCTCTGATTCGCGGGTATCGAAGATGTCGGGCTTGTCTGTCTTAGGTGTGTCGGTCATCTCTTGAGTCCTTTCGACTTCTGGAGGATGCGCCTGCCTCGTGAGCAAGCGCTTCAGGCGGTGGCCGCGACCGATCAGTTTCGGGTACGGCAGTCGCCAGTCGGCGTCCTTGGACGGAACCATCTGATTCCCCCCGTGCGCCTGGTGGCAGCACGCTTTACAGTGCTGCTTTGAAGCGGTGCATCAGAGCGGTGCGATTTCGTACAGAAATTCGGTGTCGTGGCCGTCCGGGTAGAGGTCCGGGGTGATCAGCGCACGTCGTTCGCAATTTGCGTCACGCTGCTCAGCGAATGACTGGAACAGACGGTTCGACGCGTCGTTGTCATCGGTGATCGTCGTCTCGAGGCGGAGCGCATTGGTGCGATCAGCCAGCTCGTTGAGCATGGTCTTCGCCAATCCGTGTCCGCGGAAGTCAGATGAGACAGCAACCTGCCAGATCATCAGCGTGTTAGGCCGATCCGGGCGGGTGTAACCGGTGACGAAGCCGGCGGGCTCTCCGCCGATTCGCGCAATTGTCGAGGTGGCCGAGAAATCACGACACCACAGGATGTAGGAGTACGAGGAGTTGAGGTCGAGAACGGCCGAATCTTTAGCCAGTCTCCACATGTGTTGTCCGTCCTCCATGGTTGGAGTACGGACATCGGTTTCCGTTTGAGGTTCAGCTACTGCGTTTCTCACGCCATCAAACTTAACGACCTGAGAATGAGCGTCAACTCCGAAAACGGCGATACAAGCCACATTCAGTCGCGATTCCCGCGCGTGTTCCCCACGTAGCGAACCGGGGCTTCCCCATGGCATCTCTGGGATGCGCCAGGGCGCTCCTCCGCGCTCATTCCGGGGCAGTGCTTCGTTATCGTTTCGTTATATTTCAACACTTTTGGAACAGCGGTTCCACACTTGTTCCACGTTTCGATGAGGTCTGGGGTCGTGACTTGGGGATGACTTTTCGCAGCCGCTGGAGACTGGTGCCCGGGTGGCTGGAATGAGTGGCGGGGGTGATTTTCAGGTGGCTGGGTGTGGGTGTGGGTGTGCGCCCAAGTGGCAGCAGGCTCCCATGATGCTGGAGGAGGCACCCAGGGCCGATACAACGCCTAGGCGTCCAGACGCCGGTGTACGCGGAGTGGTTTCGGCACGCAGGCGTGGTCTCGAGGAGAGACAGCCTCACACAGCCGTGGTCTCGAAGAGGCACAGCGGGCCGTGGGCGCTCCGCCGCGCGTAGTCAGCGACTCCGCGCGGGTTCTGGGGACATGGGCCCTGGAGTTCACAGGAACCCCAGGCGCGGAAACCCCAGCCACAGGACCCCCACGACGCCGCAAGAGCCCCGCCCCCAGCTGCAACAGCCCCAGCCCCAGCCCGCAGACCTACCCGCGGTCGCTGAAGCCTCTCAGCACTCGACGACGTTGACGGCGAGGCCGCCCTGCGCTGTCTCCTTGTACTTCGAGCTCATATCGGCGCCTGTCTGGCGCATCGTCTCGATCACCTCGTCGAGACTGACCCTGTGCTGCCCATCGCCCCACAGCGCCATCCTCGAGGCGTTGATGGCCTTGCCTGCCGCGATGGCGTTGCGTTCGATGCACGGGACCTGCACGAGCCCGGAGATCGGGTCACACGTCAGGCCCAAGTTGTGCTCCATGGCGATCTCGGCCGCGTTCTCGACCTGCTCGGGGGTTCCGCCCATGATGGCGGCCAAGCCTCCGGCAGCCATCGACGAGGCGGACCCGACCTCTCCCTGACAGCCCACCTCGGCGCCGGAGATCGACGCTCTCTCCTTATAAAGGACACCCACCGCCGCCGAGGTGAGCAGGAAGTCCACGATTGCCGCGTGCTTGGCGGCCTCGCCGCCCTTGGTCACCGAGTCCACGTAGTTCAACGCATAGTGGAGGACAGCAGGGATGATCCCGGCCGCGCCGTTGGTCGGCGCGGTGACCACGCGTCCGCCCGAGGCGTTCTCCTCGTTGACGGCCATGGCGATGAGGTTGACCCACTCCAGGTAGTAGCCCGGGTCGCGGTCCGGGTCCTCGGCCTTGAGCTTGAGGTACCAGTCGTGGGCGCGCCTGCGCACCTTGAGCCCGCCGGGCAGGTAGCCGGAGCGGTCCAGGGACGCCGAGGCGCATTCCTCCATCACGGAGTAGATGTGGAGGAGACCGTGACGGATCTCGTTCTCGTCGCGCATCGATTTCTCGTTGCCGAGCATGATCTGGGCGACCGACATGTCGTTGTCGTGGCAACGCTGCAGGAGCTCGACCGCCGAGTGGAAAGGGTAGGGCAGCTCTTCGCTGTAGGACTGCAGCTCGGCGTCGATGACAGAGTCGGCAACGGCGAACTCGGGGTCACCACCGGCGACTTCGTCTGCGTTCGAGGGGTCATCGTTCTCATCCTCGGCCGGCTCATCGTCGACAACCTCGGCGGCCAGTTCCTTCTCGAGGAAATCGGTCTCGGAGGTCACGAACCCGCCGCCGACAGAATAATAGGTCTCCTCGGCAAGTGTCTGGCCGTCGGCGTCGAATGCGGCGACGGTCATGGCGTTGGTGTGGCGGGGCAGGATGGTCAGGGGGCGTTTGACCATATCGTCTTCGGTGAAGGCGATCTCGACACCGCCCCCGACAGCATCGCCGAGGAGGATCGTGCCGGTCTCGGACATGCGGGTCCGGCGGGCGGTGAGTTCATTGGCTTCGACGTGCTCGGGGGAACAGCCTTCCAGTCCGATCAGGATGGCGTCGAAGGTGCCGTGTCCGGCACCGGTGGCGGCAAGGGATCCGAAGACATCAACCTTGATGCTGGTGGTGGATCCGAGCTTGTCGCCCAGAAGTGTGAGGAAGCTCGATGCCGCTCGCATCGGGCCGACGGTGTGGGAACTCGACGGGCCGATGCCGACGGTAAAGAGATCGAAGACGCTCAGTGGCATGGAAGATACTCCGATTCTTATCGTGTGATCGATGGGACCGACCCAGGACTGGAGGTTCCAGCCCCGTCAGTTTGGAGGCTCCAGCCCGGTCCGGCCAGAACAATCCAGCCGTGGTCGGTCCCATCGGTCGGAGGGTGTGTCAGAGGGAGTTGGCCTCTGCGTAGCCTGCTGCATCCATCACTTCGCCCAATTCGGTGACGTTGACTTCGAACAGCCAGCCGTCGCCGTAGGGGTCGGAGTTGAGCAGACCCGGGTTGTCGGTCGTCGCCTCGTTGATGGAGGTGACCTCACCGGTCACGGGGCAGTACAGGTCGGAGACCGACTTGGTCGATTCGACCTCACCACAGGTCTCACCTGCGGTGACAGTGTCGCCGACCTCCGGCAGGTCCACGTAGACGACCTCGCCGAGGGCGTCAGAGGCGACCGCGGTGATGCCGATCTTGACCGTGTTGCCGACAATGGCGTCGGCTCCGGCATTGATCCACTCGTGCTCGGCGGAGTACGTGAAGTTGTCTGGGAGCGGGGGCAGTTGCGCCATGGTTGTCCTTTTCTGCTTGATTGACAGCGTTGTGGGTGAGCAGGTGCCCCCAGTGTACGAGCCACCGGGGCCACCACATCACGATCGGCGGATCAGTTCTCGCCGCGTTTGTAGAACGGCAATGCGGCCACGGTGAACTCGTGTGCTTTGCCGCGGATGTCGACGAAGACGGGTGTGCCCGGATCGGCCATTCCGCGGTCGAGGAACGCCAGGGCGATGGGGTGCCCGAGCGTCGGCGAGGGCTGTCCGGAGGTGACGGTCCCGACCGTCGTACCGCCTTCGGCGCCGACCTCGTCCGCCGAGGCGAATACCTCTGCCCCCGAGCGTGCTGCGCGACGGCCTTTCGAGGTGAGTCCGACGAGCACGCGTGGCGGTTCGGTCTCGCCCAGCTTCGCCAATGCCTCGCGGGCGGCGAAGTTCTCCTTCGTCGTGAACCCGATCATGCGACGAAGTCCCACGTCGAAGGGTGTGGTCTCGAGGCCGAGTTCGTTGCCGTAGAGCGGCATGCCCGCTTCCAACCGCAGCGAATCGCGTGAGGCCAGGCCGCAGGGCACAAGGCCGTAATCGACGCCGGCGGTCGTCAGGGTCTCCCACAGGCGCTCGGCCGCGATGTTGGGGATGTAGAGCTCGAAGCCGTCCTCCCCGGTATAGCCGGTGCGCGCGAGCATCAGGTCGATGCCGGCGATCGTCAGCGGCATCCATGCGTAGTACTTCAGCTCCCGGACCGCCTCGCCGACGGTGATGCCGGTGGAGTTCACCTCGGAACCGTCCGCACCGTCCGCAGCTCCGGTCACGGCCGCATCGGTGGCAGCCGATCCATCCGCCGAGGTGGTGCTGGGCCCGAATTCCCCGTGGGCACCCTCGTCGAGGGCACGGAGGATGATGGCCTCGGAGTTCGGACCCTGCACGGCGATGAGCGCAGTGTCCTCGGACTCGTCGACGAGTTTGGCGTCGGCGCCCGGAGACTCGACTTGCAGGAAGTTCTGCAGGCGCTCCTTCAGGGTCGCGACGACGGTTGGGGTGTTCGAGGCGTTGGGGACGATGAGGAATTCTTCCTCAGCAATCCGGTAGGTGATGAGGTCGTCGAGAAGGTAACCGGCGTCGTTGACGAGGACACCGTATTTGGCTTTGCCGATCTTCATCTTCGAGTACTTGGCCACGAGGGCGTAGTCGAGGAAGGCGGCGGCGTCGGAGCCGGTGAGGCGGACCTCGCCCATGTGGGAGAGGTCGAAGATTCCGGCGGCCTCCCGCACGGCACGGTGCTCGGCCAGTTCCGAGCCGTACTTCAGCGGCATGTCCCAGCCGCCGAAGTCGGTGAAGGATGCACCCAGCTGGGCATGGATTCCGTGCAGCGGGGTCTCGCGCGTCGAATTCTCAGTACTCATCAGTCGTCCTCTTCCTCGTAGATTTCGAAGGCCTCTGGCGGTGGGCAGGAGCACACCAGGTTGCGGTCGCCGTACGCACCGTCGATGCGGCTGACCGGCGGGAAGTACTTCGTCTGGCGCAGCCTCTTGACCGGGAACACGGCAGTCTCGCGGGAGTACTTTCCGTCCCAGTCATCCATCACCACGGTGGCCGGGTGTGGGGCACCGGCCAGCGGCGACTCTTCGTAGGAGTACTTGTCGCCGATCGAATCGATCTCGGCGCGGATGACGCGCATGGCCTCGATGAAACGGTCGAGTTCGTCCTTGTCTTCGGACTCGGTCGGTTCAACCATGAGAGTGCCGGGGACCGGGAACGCGAGGGTGGGTGCGTGGAAGCCGAAGTCGATGAGGCGCTTGGCCACATCCTCGGCGGTGACCCCGGACTTCGCCGTTGCCTCACGGAGGTCGAGGATCGTCTCATGTCCGACGAGTCCGTGCTCACCCGAGTAGAGGATGGGGAACACGTCATGGAGCTTCGCTGCCAGGTAATTCGCGCCCAGCAGCGCCATGCGGGAGGCTTCCTTCAGTCCGTCGCCGCCCATGAGCTCAAGGTAGGCGAAGCTGATCGGCAGAACGCCGGCGGAGCCGAACATCGAGGCCGAGATCGGCAGTTCGTGAGCGTCCTCTTCCCCGGCCACGAGCTCCGGTGAGGTGGGATCGCCGGGCAGGTACGGGGCGAGGTGTTCGCGTACCGCGACCGGACCCACACCGGGCCCGCCACCGCCGTGGGGGATGCAGAAGGTCTTGTGCAGGTTGAGGTGGGAGACGTCGCCGCCGAATTCGCCGGGCTTTGCGAGCCCGACCATGGCGTTGAGATTCGCGCCGTCGACGTAGACCTGTCCGCCGGCAGCGTGGATCTTCTCGCAGACCTCACGAACCTCGGATTCGAAGATGCCGTTGGTCGAGGGGTAGGTGATCATGATGGCGGCGAGCTTCTGCGCGTTCTTCTCGATCTTCGTGTCGAGGTCGGCCATATCGACCGATCCGTCGTCGGCCGTCGCAATGACCTGGACCTTGAGCCCGGCCAGCACCGCCGAGGCAGCATTCGTGCCGTGAGCTGACTGCGGGATGAGGACGACGTCGCGGTCGCTGTCACCATTGGCGACATGGAAGTTGCGGATCGCGAGCAGCCCGGCCAGCTCACCCTGGGAGCCCGCGTTGGGCTGCAGAGACACCCGGTCATAGCCGGTGACCTCGACGAGCGAGTTCTCCAGGCGGGTGATGAGCGTGCGCCAACCGTGGGTCTGCTCGACCGGGGCGAAGGGGTGGATGGACGCGAATTCCGGCCAGGTGATGGGTTCCATCTCTGCCGCGGCGTTGAGCTTCATCGTGCACGAGCCCAGCGGAATCATCGTCCGGTCCAATGCCAGGTCGCGATCGGCCAGGGTGCGCAGGTAGCGCATCATCGACGTCTCGGAACCGTGTGCGCTGAAGATCGGGTGAGTGAGGAACTCGGTGTCGCGGTGGAAGGCAGCGTCGAAGGTCGGGGTCGGCACGTGGTTGGCTCCGAATGTCCCCGCCGAGGCGGCTTCGAAGTTCGCTTCGTCGATCCGGGCGATGATTCCCAGGGCTTCGAGCAGCCCGTTGGCATCGGTGACCGTATGAGGTTCACCGAAGGAGACGCCGATGGTGGAGTCGTCGATGACGCGAATGTTGAAGCCTGCGCGTTCGGCGACGACTCGGGCTGCTTCGGCGTCGTTGACGCGGATGGCCACGGTGTCGAAGAAGTCACGGCTGACCACCTCGGCGCCGGGTGCGGTGTTCGCAGCTGTGGCGAAGGCCTGGGTCAAGCGGTGGATGCGGGACGCGATCCGGGTCAGGCCGATGGGGCCGTGGTAGACGGCATACATGGAGGCCACATTGGCCAGCAGTGCCTGAGCGGTGCAGATGTTGCTCGTGGCCTTCTGGCGGCGGATGTGCTGTTCGCGGGTCTGCAGGGCCAGCCGGTAGCCGGGCTTGCCCTGGGCGTCCTTGGACACTCCGACGAGGCGGCCGGGCAGCTGGCGCTGGAGGCCGGACTTCACAGCCATGAACCCGGCGTGGGGTCCGCCGAAGAACAGAGGGACGCCGAAGCGCTGGGCGGAGCCCACGGAGATGTCGGCACCCTGGGAGGCGGGATCCTTGAGCAGGGTCAGGGCCAGCAGGTCGGCGTCGAAGGTCACGAGCGCGCCGCGGTCGTGGGCACCGTCGACGGCTTCGGTGAAGTCGCGGATGACGCCGGTGGTCCCGGGCTGGGCACAGACGATGCCGAATATGTCTTCGCCCACGAGACCTTCGGCCAAGTCAGCGACGGTGACGCGGAAGTCCATGGCCTTCGCACGGGCACGCACGACGGCGATGGTCTGCGGATGGAGTTCGGAGTCGAGGACGACGGTTGTCCCCTTCTTCACGGCCCGACGCATGAGGAGGACCGCCTCGGCGACGGCGGTGGCCTCATCGAGCAGGGAGGCGTTGGCGATGTCGAGACCGGTGAGGTCCTGGACGACCTGCTGGAAATTCAGCAGTGCTTCGAGGCGGCCCTGGGAGATTTCGGGCTGGTAAGGGGTGTAGGCGGTATACCAGGCGGGGTTCTCGACCAGGTTGCGGCGGATCACCGCCGGAGTGATCGTGTCGTAGTAGCCCTGGCCGATCATCTGCTTGCGCATGATGTTCTGTGAGGCGATGGAGCGGAGGTCATCGAGGACCTCGGCTTCGGAGCGGCCCGTGGGCAGGTCGAGGCCGTCGATCTGGATGGATTCTGGGATGGCTGCGGACGAGAGCGCTTCGAGGGAGTCGTAGCCGAGTTCGGCCAGCATGGCCTGAGTGTCGTCGGCGCGGGGGCCGATGTGCCGGTCGGAGAAGGGGCGTTCGGTGTCCCCAGTGGGCACCGTGGTGTGCGCAAGTGAACTTGTGTGGGCGAGTGAACTGGTCATTGCCGTCCTCGGGTCGGTGTCGCGCCCGCCTACGGAGGACGCACTGAGCAGTGGTGGTCCTCCCCGTTCTGTCGGACGCGCGTCTCCATATCGCTTTGCGCACGGGGCGCGCGGCGGGCCGGAGTCGGCTCCTTCAGATATGCCTGCAATCGGTGGTACTGGGCCTGAGAGTTTCCCGGGGAGGGAATTGCACCTACGGCGCTGCACAGTGAAGCTGGGCAACTGAAGCAGTTGCGGCGACCGAGCAGCTCTCCCACGTCATGTCTTAACGGCAGTATGAACTTATGTGGTTATATACCTATAACCTGTGTGGCTATGAACTTGTCTGCGTGCGTGGTCACTGATGGCCATGCACTTACGGGGCCAAGTCTAGTGGTATCGCTAACGGTGGACAAACACCGTGATGGGGGCCTGGTCAGGCGGTGGGGGCCTGGTCAGGCGGTGGGGGCCTAGTCGGGTGGCCCGCCCACTCCACAGCCCCACAGGAATTTCACCCATCCTAGAATTTCGCGGGAACAGAAGTGTGTAATTCTTCGCTGCGATCGAACTTCTGTTCACGCGAAATTCTCGACCCCACGGCACTTCTGCGGTGCCTGACCCTGGGGTCGTGTCGGTTGTGCCTCTCAGGCGTTTCCGCCGGCGGTAATGACGCCGCCGTCGGCGGTGAGCACCTGCGCGGTGATCCAGTCCGCGTCGGAAGAAGCCAGGTAGGCCACGGCGCCGGCGATGTCCTCGGGAGTTCCGAGTCGCTTGGCCGGGTAGACGGAGGCGACTTCCTCTTCTTTTCCTTCGTAGAGCGCTGTAGCGAAGTTCGTCTTCACCACGGCTGGGGCGACGGCGTTGACGCGGATGTCCGGGCCGAGTTCGACGGCAAGCGACTTGGTCAGGTGGGAGACCGCTGCCTTCGAGATGCCGTAGAAGGAGATGCCGGGGCTGGGGACCTGACCGGCGACGGAGGAGATGCTCACGACCCGGCCCTTGTTCTCGCGGAAGCCGAGCTTCTCGTGATGGACCGCCTCCTGCACCCAGGCGAGCGTGCCGATGACGTTGACGTCGAGGATCTTTCGAGCAGCGTCGAGATCGATGTCGATGAGCGGCCCGTAGACCGGGTTGATGCCGACGTTCGTGACCAGCACGTCGAGGCGGCCGAACTTCTCCGCGATCGTGTCGAAGACCTCCGCGCGATGCTCGGGATTGTCGGACTTCCCGGCGATGGCCAGGGCAGTGCCGTCGGGGAACTGCGCGACCGCCTCGGCGAGGGCCTCGGGTTTGCGTGCGGTGAGGACGACGGCGGCACCCTCGGCCTGCAGTCGCTTCGCGATGCCGAGTCCGATGCCGCGGCTGGCACCTGTGATGAGTGCGACCTGACCGCTGAATCGCTTGCCGAGGTGGTTCTGCGCGTCCCTGCTGGCCTGCTCTGTCATGAAAGAACTCCGTCGTTCGTGAAGGAAACCGAGCGTTCGCTCAGTACTGTGTTTGTATCGTAGGCAGGAGCGGGCGCCGATCACAAGGAGAAGTTGCCCGGAAGCACGAGGAGTTTGGGATGAACCGGCTGGAGCACACCCTCGACCTGGGTCCTGCGGATCTGTTTCCGCTGGCACGCGAGGCGATACGCCGAGGGTCTGAAGCGTCTGCTCGCAGATCGACGGCACGGCTCTCATGACTGAAGCCCAATTGCGCGCAATGAGGTCGGCCTCAGCGCTGCTCGGTCGAGAGCTGACGTTCGTCGAAGAGTTCACCGGCGGCCAGCATGCGACCACACTCCTGACCACAACTGGCGAGAGCGAACTGGTCGTCCGCGCCTTTCCAGCGCACCACGACGCGGCCGTGCGAGAAGCCGAAGTATTGGGACGGCTCTCCTCCCTCGGCGCATGGGTCCCACACTTGGTGGCGGCCTCCGCTGAGCTCGACGATCCCGTCATCGTCACCTCACGCGTTGCTGGCAGTGCACCGACCCCAGATCTCTCACCGCTGACGATGGCCACGGAGATGGCGGCCGCGCTCGTGCGCATTCATGAACTCGACGGCAGCGGGCTGCGACCGACCCCCGCAGAACCACTTCGCGGACACGCTCCGATCATCAAGCGGGCTCAACGAGAGTGGGACCACCTGGACATGAGCGACGCCGTGCTCATCCACTCGGACTTCTGGTGCGGGAATGCACTGTGGAGGGGCGGCCGTCTGACCGGAGTCGTCGACTGGTCGGGCGCGCGTTCGGGTCCGCGCGGGGTGGACCTGGCGTGGTGCCGGCAGGACCTTGTGCTCCTCGGCTCCCCCAGCGCAGCCGAACTGTTTCTCGAGGAGTACGAGCGACTGTCGGGTGCCGCGGTCGATGACATCGGCACTTGGGATGTGCAGGCGGCAGCATCGGCACATGACCGCGTCGAAACCTGGCTGCCGAATTACCTGGGCATCGGCCGGGTTGATATGACGGCGGAGCTGCTGCGCGAACGACTCGATGCGTGGAACGCGAAGCTGTGAGGTCTCCGCGACGGAGGCCTGCGGGGGCGGGGTCGCCAGCCGCCGATCGCCAGCCGTCGGCGGCACCCGCAGCAATCACTCCACGGTCGGCAGAACCTCCTCGGCGAGGGCCAGCACTGCATCCAACGACGGCTTGCCGTGGTCGCTTCGGTGCGCCAGGTACAGCGTCGATGGGTCCTGGGGAATATCGAGGGGCACGGCGACCGTGCCGACTTCACGCGTGTTCGCGGAGACCGAGTCGAAGGTGATCGAGACTCCCAGCCCTGCGGCGACCAGTGCGCCGATCGTCTGGGTATCGGGGGCAGTCTGCGCCTGGCGAGGCGTGAAGCCTGCGTCGTGGCACAGGCGCATCGTGTTCTCACGCAGGGTCGAGCTGG
Organism: Brevibacterium picturae; assembly: GCF_900105045.1. Taxonomy (GTDB): domain Bacteria; phylum Actinomycetota; class Actinomycetes; order Actinomycetales; family Brevibacteriaceae; genus Brevibacterium; species Brevibacterium picturae. The sequence continues at coordinate 1,514,949 of NZ_LT629739.1, forward strand.
GATGTGCCGGCAGAGTGATGAAGTCTTCGTCGGCCAGATCCTCGACTCGGATGGAGGATCGGCCGGCCAGACGGTGGCCATCAGGTAAGGCAACGCACAGACGCTCGATCATCACCGCTCGACCCGTCACTCCCGGCGGCTGCTTGCTCCATCTCACCAGCGCGAGATCAAGGGTGCCGTCGACGAGTCGCGACAGCCCCTCCTCGGCGAAGACATTCGACTCGAGGCTGAAGACTATTCCTGGGCTGCGTTCCCGCGAGGCTGTGACCAGGCTGGCGACCAAGGACCGGGACGAGGACCGGGCGAAGCCGAAACTGATGCGCCCGGTCTCCCCCGACGCCGCACGCTGCACCGAGTCGACCGCGAGGCTCTGATACTCGAGCATCTTCCGTGCCGGCTCGACCAGCGCCTCACCCTCGGGTGAGAGCCGCACATTGCGGGTCGTGCGCTGGAACAACGAGACGCCGAGGTCGTCCTCGAGAGCCCTGATCGTCCTGCTCAGCGGGGGCTGGAGCACTCCGAGGCGCTCAGCGGCACGACCGAAGTGCAGCTCCTCGGCGACAGCCAGAAAGGCGCGCACCTGCTGAATCTCCATCATGCCTCCTTCTCCCGGCCCCCGCGGCCGCATCCAACACGCACTCGCTTAAATATCGTTTCAGATAACAATCTCTTCTCATTATTGCTCATGTTGCTATATTGTGGGGTGAAACACTCTGACGAACTTCAGAATCACGACGAAGGTCAGAATACGCAGAACCAATCAGAACCAACGGGAGCTTTCATAGATGACTGGCGAGACCGCTGCGGCCCAACCCTCGTCCCAGCAGGAACAATCCTCGTCCCGGCACGGAGCGGGGACATCGGATCCGACCGACCGCACGGAATCCATCGCTGACTTCCTCCCCCGTGAAGGCGACGGCCCGCTGTCGGGCCAGGTCGTCGTCGATTTCTCGCGCGTCCTCGCCGGCCCGTATTCCACGATGATGCTCGCCGACCTCGGCGCCACGGTCATCAAGGTCGAGGGTCCCAGCGGGGATGACACCCGGCATTGGGCCCCACCTGCCCGCGATGAGGACGCCACCTATTATCTGTCGATCAACCGGAACAAGTACGACATCGTCCTCGACTTCGCTGACGCTGACGACCTCGCAGTCGCCCAGAAGCTGGCCGCTCGTGCCGACATCATCGTCGAGAACTTCAAGCCCGGCGGCCTGAAGAAGTTCGGCCTCGACTACGACTCGGTCAAAGAGACCAACGGCGAGGTCATCTTTGCCTCGGTCACCGGCTTCGGTGCCCACAACGCACTGCCCGGCTACGACCTGTTGGTCCAGGCGATGTCCGGCTTCATGAGCGTCACCGGCAGCCCCGACGGCTCCCCCTACCGTGCGGGCGTCGCGGTCTTCGATGTCATCACCGGTCTGCACACGACGATCGGGATCATGGCTGCAATCCAGCACAAGAACCTCACCGGCGAAGGACAGCTAGTCGAAACCAACCTCATGTCCTCGGCGATGTCGGGCCTGGCAAACCAGTCCGGAGCCTATGCCGCCGCAGGTGTGACGCCGACGCGAATGGGCAACGCCCACCCCAGCCTCTACCCCTACCAGCCGATGGACACGAAATCCGGTCAGCTCATCGTCGCCGCAGCCAACGATCGTCAGTTCGCCACGCTCGCGACGGCCCTCGGTCGACCGGACTGGGCCGACGACGAACGGTTCGCCAAGGCCAAGACCCGCAACGCTCACCGGGACGAACTCGAGCCCGAACTCCTCGAAGCTCTCCAAGCCCACACGGCCCAGGAATGGTTCGACAAACTCACGGCAGTCGGCCTGCCCTGTGCCCCGATCAACTCGATCTCCCAGGGAGTCGAGCGTGCCCGGGACCTCGGCCTCGAACCGATCGTCGAGACCGGTCAGGGCGAGCGCGTCATTCCCACGATCCGCAATCCGATCCGACTGGCGAAATCCGAGGTCTCCTACGATCTCGCGCCGCCTGAGCTCGGTGCCGACTCCGAGCAGGTCCGCGCCTGGATCGACAGCCTCTAGCCCGCCTCGGCAACAACGGGGCCCAGCCGCCGCCTCGGCGACAACACCGTCTTCACCACACTGTCTCAACACACAAGGAGAACGCAGAATGGATACCTCGGAACTGGATGACGTCCTGTCGATCGTCCGCGAATTCGTCCGCGAGAAGGTCGTGCCCATCGAGCTCGACATCGAGGCCGACGACGCCATCCCGGAGACGATCATCAAGGAATCTGCCGAGATGGGACTCTTCGGTTGGGCGCTGCCCGAGGAATACGGCGGCCTGGGCATGAATGCCGAACAGGACGCGCAGCTGGCGATGGAGCTCGGCTACACCACACCGGCCTTCCGGTCCGTCTTCGGCACGAACAACGGCATCGCCGGGCAGGTGCTCGTCAACTACGGCACAGATGAGCAGAAGAGCCAGTGGCTGCCGAAGCTGACCTCCGGCGAGGTCGTGGCCTCATTCGCTCTCACCGAATCTGAGGCCGGGTCAGACCCCTCGGGCATGCGCACCCGCGCCGTGCGTGAGGGCGACGACTACGTCATCAACGGCAGCAAGCGCTTCATCACCAACGCCGAGTCCTCCGATGTGCTCATGGTCTTCGCCCGCACCGACCCGAACGCGAAGGGCTCGAAGGGCATCTCCGTCTTCCTCGTCCCGACGAAGACGGCCGGTGTCACGGTCGGAACACATGACAACAAGATGGGACAGGCCGGAGCGTGGACCTCGGAGATCTTCTTCGACGACGTCCGCATCCCCGCCGCGAACCTCATCGGCGGCGAGGAGGAGAAGGGCTTCTACGCCGCGATGGCCTCCCTGAACAAGGGTCGCCTGCACATCGCCGCGATCTGCGTGGGTCAGGCCACCCGCATCCTCGATGAGTCCGTGAACTACGCCGCCGAGGCGAAACAGGGCGGAGAGCCCATCGCCCGGTTCCAGCTGGTCCAGGCCATGCTCGCCGATATGTACACCGAAACCGCCGCGGCCAAGGCCCTCGTCCTCGCTGCCGCGAAACGTTGGGACAGCGAAGAGGACCGAAAGCTAGGCCCCAGCTCGGCCAAGCTCTTCGCCTCCGAGGCGCTGGGTCGCATCGCCGACAAGGGTGTCCAGATCCAGGGCGGCACAGGCTATATGCGCGAATCCGCGGTCGAACGCTTCTACCGTCACGCTCGACTCTTCCGCATCTACGAGGGCACCTCGGAGGTCCAGCGCGTCGTCGTCGCCCGGCAGCTGCTCAAGGGTGCCCACAAACCACAGTTCAACCTGTAAGTCACGCACGTCGCACATCACGATCCACGAAAGAGAGCTCTTATGACTGACTCCACCACCGCCGCCTCCACCGTCCAGGCTGTCTCCGAGATCCCCGGACTGCTGACCGGCAAGGTCGCCGTCGTCACCGGCGGAGCCCAGGGGCTTGGTCTGTCCATGGCCCGCACCCTCGTGAACTCCGGAGCGAAGATCGTGCTCGGCGACATGAATGAAGAGAGCCTGCAGGCGGCCGTCGACGAACTCGGCGGCGCAGAGTCTGCCGCCGGAGTCGTGTGCAATGTGGCCTCTCTGGAGAACACCGAGAAACTCGCCGAGGCGGCAACGCAGACCTTCGGCGGCGCCGACATCTGGGTCAACAACGCCGGCATCACCCGCGACGCCACGATCCGCAAGATGACCGAGAAGGAGTTCGACGACGTCATCTCCGTCCACCTGCGCGGAACCTGGAACGGACTCAAGGTCGCCACCGGTCTCATGCGCGAACAGGACCGCGGCGGCGCCATCATCAACGTCTCCTCCATCAGCGGCAAGGTCGGCATGCTCGGCCAGTCGAACTACTCGGCGGCGAAGGCAGGCATCGTCGGTATGACGAAGGCCGTGGCCAAGGAAGTCGCGTTCAAGGGCATCCGCATCAATGCGATCCAGCCCGGGTTCATCAACACCGCGATGACCGCGGCGATGCCCCAGCACGCCATCGACTCGAAGCTTTCCGAGATCCCCCTGGGCCGCCCCGGCGAACCCGAAGAGGTCGCCTCGGTGGTGCTGTTCCTGGCCTCCGGCCTGTCCAGCTACCTCACCGGCACCGTCACCGAGATCTCCGGCGGACGCCACATCTGAGCCCCCTGCAACACTGAACAGCAGCGGCCAGCGCCGCATGCCACCTCACCCCAGGCTGATTTGGCGTGAACAGACGGTCGATTTCCCTCATGAAAATCGCCGTTCTGTTCACGCCAAATATTGCCCACCCGCTCGCTGGATCTTGCCCACACCCTCGCCGAGGTGAGATCAGTCGCAGGTCGAGCGTCTGCGCGGGAGATTGGCGAGGCCGAAGACGACCATGCCCACCAGCGGCAGAAGCGGTCAGATCCGAGACGCACCGGCTGCGTCGACCATTCCCGCGACGACCATGATCGCCATGGATGGGACGGCAGTTCAGTAGCCGGCGAACTGGAGGCGGCAGGTACGCGAACCGAGGGAAGTCGGCAGAGGCGAGGTTCGCGCCTCGACCGCCTCAGGCCCGGTACTTCACCTGGCCGCCGACCACGGTCAGTGCCACGGTGGTGTCGCGGATCGCCTCGGCGTGGGCGAAGAGCGCCTCTTCGGACTCATAGCCGAGCAGCCCGTCGTGATCGAGATCGGTCGAAGTGCCCTGCGCCCCTGCAGCACTACCGCTTGCACCCCCGGAGCCGCTCAGCCCCTCGGCGACGCAGGGGTCGGTGTCGACGACGATGAAGTCCGCGTCCATGCCCGGCGCCAGATAACCTCGCCGATCTTCGAGCCCCGCCGCGTAAGCCGGCCCCACAGTGTGCTGCCGGAAGGCCTCCACTGCGGAGAGTCGGCGCCAGGGCTGGAAAGATGTACTCGCCTCTCCGGAGATGTTCGCCCGGGTCATCGCCGCATAGATCGCCGCGAAGGGATTAGCTGGTTCGACCGGGCCATCGGAGCCGAACGCCACATGAGCACCGGCAGCGAGCAGATCCGGCCAGGCATAGGCAGCGAGCTGCGCGGATTCGTCAATGAGATGAAGCAGGTGCAGGTCAGAGATGCAGTGGCGAGGCTGCATGGAGGCGATGACGTCCAGTTCGGCGAACCGGGCGACATCGGCCGGCTGGATGAATTGGGCGTGTTCGACCCGGTGACGCAGGGGACGTTCGAAGTGTTCCTCGGCCTCCTTCGTGGTCTTACGGAGGCGCTCGAAGACGTTGAGCACATGATGGTTGGCCTGGTCGCCGATGGCATGGATGGCAACCGAAATCCCGGCCTCGGTGGCGAGCCGGGCGTTTTCGAAGAGGTCGTCCTCTGACATCTGCGCGATCCCGTAGTTGGCATCCGCCGGCTCGCTGCTCAGGACGTCCTCGGGCACGGTGCCGGGATAGGTGTAGGACTCCTGCGCGGAGAGGTTTCGCGAGTCTTGCTCGCCCGAGTCAGTCGACTCGTCCGAGACGGCCTCGTAATCCGAGACGTCGTCACCGTGGGCGCTCGGCTCGGGAAAGGGGGAGGACATGTGGCAGGTGTGCGATCCCAGGGCTCCGTCGGAGAAGAGCTTCAGACCACCTCGGCGCAGCCAACCATCGCCGTCGCCGGTGTGCCATCCGGTCTCGATCGCCCAGGGCACCTCTGGACCGCGCAGATATTTCGTCACTCGAATGTGCTGGCGGTCGGCTTCCCGCAGGTCGTACCACCCCAAGGTTGAGGCGATGCTGTCGAAGTCGTGGATTCCTGTCAGCCCCTGGGAGAGGAACAGCTTCTGTGTACGGTCGAGTCGCTCGACCTGTTCCTCTCGAGTGGGTTCGGGAATGAATCTGGCCACCAGGTCGGTGGCGTCTTCGCGGACGAGTCCCGTCAGCTCCCCCTCATCGTCGCGCACGAATTCTCCGCCGAACGGGTCCGCGGTGAGATCATCGATGCCGGCGATCTCAAGACCGTGGGCATTCGTCCAGAGCGTGTGGAGATCGACCGACCACATCGCCACCGGATGGTCGGGAACGACCTGGTCAAGCAAGTCTCGGTCGGGGTAGCGCGGGTCATCCCATTTGTTGAGGTCCCACCCGGAGCCGACCACCCATTGTCCGAACGGTGTCCGGCTGGCGCGTTCACGGATGGCTTCGACCGCCTCGGCCAACGATCTGACGTTCGAGAGATCAAGGTCCGTCAGGGAGTCTGCGTAGTGGACCGAGTGCATGTGCGCGTCGACGAGGCCGGGCAGCAGGACCTGCCCACCGCAGTCGATCTCCTCGATTTCGAGGCCCGGAATCACCGTGGTGGCTCCGATCCCTCCCGCCGAAGCGAGCGCCGCCGTCGTCGAGGACTCCGAGGCTGCAATGTCGAGCAGCTCGGCTCGGGTGCCCACGGCCACGATCGTCTCGCCATTGACGAGGATCGAGTCAGGAGCCGTGACCGAGTCGGGAACCGTGTCAGTGGCAGCGGCTAGTGTGGCAGCATCCGACCCCGAAGAGGAGGGAGCAAAAGTTCGCACGACGGCGTTGGAGAACAGACGCATGAGCACCAGTCTAGAGCTCAAGGACGCGTGTGCCGGGCATGGGTGCAAGGGGTTTCTCGACTCGTGCGCCAGTCGTGTTCTACCGGGAGTAGAATCCGAAGCATGGCCAATGTTTTCAGTTCTCAGGACACTCGGCTCTCCGCAGGTGGCCGCATCGTTCTTCCCGCCATCTGGCTCGGTCTCATCATCGGCGTCTCGCTGATCGAGGCACCGCTGAAGTTCACCGCACCAGGCATCACGATCCCACTGGGGCTGGGCATCGGCCGTCTGGTCTTCACCGCCATGAACTGGGTTGAGATCGTCCTCGCCGTGATCCTGCTGTGGTCGACACTGAAATCACATGTGGGCACCGGATACCGGCAGCTGACGTATGCGGTGATCGTCGTCCTCATCGCCAAGGTCGCTGTGATCCGACCTCTGCTCAACACGCGCACCGACGCCGTGCTCGCGGGAACCGACGACGGCGGTTCCAACCTGCACCTGTTCTACATCGCCGCCGATGGTCTGCTCATCATCGGCCTCATCGCCTTGCTCGTCGTCGCGGTCCGCCGGTGGGTGACGGTCCAGCCTGCCCTCAGGGATGTCACGCGCAGCTGAGCTCACCGGGCGCGATCGAGGGACACGAAGCCGCAGCCCGCGTTGGTCGCCATCACCAAGGGCAGATCGTGTGTGGCCCAGACGACCGTGCGCCCGGCCTCGGCGAGAGCGCTGATCAGGCTGGCGAACCTCGCTGCGTTCGATGCGTCGAGTGCCGCGGTCGGCTCATCGCAGACGATCGTGTCGACTCCGCTGGCCAGGGCTCGGGCCAGGCACACCCGGGCTGCCTGACCGCCCGAGAGCTCACCGCACCTGTGAGCGAGCAGCTCGGGCCCCAGCAGTGCACGAGCCAGAATCTCCACACGCTCCTCCTCTCCAAGGCTGTGACCGAGAATGCGAGCGGTCCGGTCGATCACCTCGTCGACGGTGTGTCTGGGGTTGAGCCATTCGCGCGGGTTCTGCGGCACCAGCACCCCGGGCTCGCCGAGGATGCGCCCGGCCGTGGGGGTGAGGAATCCAGTCATGGTCAAACAGAGGGTGGTCTTGCCGCTGCCGGATCCGCCCCGCAGAACGGTGACCTTCCCAGCGGGGAAATCGGCGTTGACCGGTCCGATCCGAGTGCGTCCGTAGTCCATCTCGAGCTCATGCAGCTCCATCGGCACCACCCCGCATCGCCCGAGTCTCGCCCAGCAGAGACTCTTCCGGTCGGGTCATGTTCGACTGTGCCCAGTCATCGTTGCCACCGAGAAGAGCCCCATCTAATCTGCGCAATTCGTCGCCGTCACGATAACTCTGCCCGCCGAGGTGGCCCTCAGTCAGCGGCAGCGGGTGAGCTCCCGCGTCCGGTGCGGCTGCGGCCAGTGCCCGGCTGTATGCGTTATCGGCGCCCATTCGCAGGAAGGTGTCGACGGTGCAGGTGTCGACGACGTGTCCGTTGAAGATGACGGCGACATGGTCGTCAGGGCGAGCGTTCCTGGCCATGCCCGACAGGTCATGGGTGACCGCGAAAACGGCTGCGCCGGTGCGAGCGCAGTCGTCGAGAATGGCGACCATGGCATCGGCCTGCCGGGGATCGAGGCCGGCCGTGGGCTCGTCACAGACGAGCAGCCTCGGCGTGTGCGCCAGGGCCGCAGCCAGGGACACTCGGGAGATCTGCCCACCGGAGAGTTCGTGGGGGTATCTCTCCAGCATCGTGTTCGCCAGGCCGTAGGGGCTCAGGTCAGGGTTGTCGATTCCCGCGCGGTGAAACCACTGCCTCAGGCGCAGATGCCGCGGAAACGTGTCCATGGCGTTCTGTGGGGCCCAGGCGAGTTCGCCCCGTCCTCGCAGTCTTGCCAGTTGCTTCCTGCCTCGGCGGGTGCCCATGTCAATATTGCCGACGTTGCCGTTGATGCGTTCGCTTCCGACCCCGACGCGGTGTCCCGCCGCCCGACTGTCCTGACAGCCGCCAGTCATATCGAGGTGACCGGTGACGTCTGCTCGGGTGGGCGTCAGGCCGGCGAGCAGATTGCAGAGCGTGGATTTCCCGGCACCCGATTCTCCCACCAGCCAGGTGATGCGCCCCAGCGGCAGCGTCACGGTCAGGTCGGAGAGGATGTGGGCTCCGCCGGAGGGCAGTCGCAGAGAGCAGTGGGTCAGGGCGATGGTGTTCACAGTGATCGCGGCCTCTCTCCGAGTCGTCGGGACATGATCGTCGGCGGCAGAAGCAGCAGCATGAGCGCCAGGGTCGGGACGAGCAGCGTCCACCATGCTCCCACAGTCATGTCATTGCGACCCCAGGCAATGAGCGGTCCCAGAGAGATCGCGGCGGGATCGACTCCGATGCCGAGGAAGGAGGTGGTGGCCTCGTGAACGACGGCCGAGGGGAACGTGATCGCCATGGCCGCGGCCACTCGACCCCACACGGCCGGCACCAGATGCCAGGCCAGGATCTGGCTGCGGGTCACGCCGAGGCGTCGGTCGAAGCGAACCCACCCGGAGTTCCACTCTTCGCTGATCTTCGGCCCGATGAGCTGGGCCGCGATCGGCCAGTGCGTCAGCGCCACCGTGACCATGATCGCCTCCCGACCCCCGCCGAGGATGCCCACGACGATGAAGGTCAGCAGCATCGAGGGCACGGTGACGGTGGCGATGAGCAGCGTAGTCGAGATTGTCGACAGTGCCCGCGAGAGAGTGGACACCAGTCCGATCGCAGCCCCGATGAGCGTGGTCGCCGAGGCGGTGATGAGTGCCGCCAGAGCCGATCCCCCGGCCGCGGTCCACGTGGTCCGGGCAACGCTGCGTCCGTAATGGTCCGTCCCTGCGACTCCGCCGTCCCCCGGCGGCAGCAGAGAGTTCGCGAAGTCGGTGGTCTGGACCGGCAGGAAGCGCCCGATGATGAGCAGAGCCAGGATTGCCGCGATGGCGAGGATGGGCACTCGAGCTCTCATGACCGACCACCGCCCGCGACTGCGCTTCGGTGAGCATTGCGCGCAGCCTCACTTTCGTGAGAAGCACCCGAACGGGAACCTGCTGTGGCGGTGCGCACCAGCAGCACGAGTCCGGTGGTCACACCCGCCGCGATCGAGGTGACGGTGGCAAGCAGCGGCAGGTCGGCTCCGGCGGCGGCTTGGACGAGCGCATTGCCCAACCCCGGGTAGGCCAGCACCGCCTCGACGGCGGCCTCGCCCACGACGATGGTGGGCAGGTAGACCAGGGCGGGGCTGCGCACGGCACCGAGCACGGTGGGCAGAACCGTGCGGATCCGGGCGCTGCGGGAGAATCCGCGGCCGATGAGGGCACGTGCCCACGGAGTCGACCACACCTCGGCGGCGGCGGATCGGGCGGCCGCGATGAGCGGGGCGGCCCAGGCGAGCGCGATGGTGATCGCCACCCCGGGGATGAGGGTGATCGGGGCGCTGGTGGCGGGGTTGGGCAGCTGGGCACCCCAGATGACGACGATGATCAGCGCGATGAGGAACGAGGGGACGGCCAGCCAGGCGGCGAGGAGGCCCGAGGCGCTCAAACTCTGGGCCAATCCTGGGAAACGAGCCAGGGCGATCGCAACCACGCCCACCACGATCACGGTGATGGCCGCTGCGGTGAGGCTGGCGGCGATGGTGTTGAGTCCGCGGGAGGTCACGATCTCCGCGACCGGGGAGTGGAGGATCCGGGAATAGCCCAGGTCGCCCGAGGTCACGGCCGTGACCAGCCAGTGCCACCAGGCCGAGAGCCAGCCTCCCGACTGGTAGGCGGCCTCGAGGTCGGCCCGAGCCTGTGCGGAGGCGAACTCCCAGCTGCTGATCATGTGCGCCAGCGGGTTCGCCGGTGAGGCCGCCGCCAGGGCGAACACACCCGCACCAGCGGCCAGCACCGCGACGAGCATTCCCCCGACGATGATCGCGCACCGGCGCGCTGTGTTCCTGGTCAGGGTGCCCCTCATGCCCGCATCCGAGTCATCCGAGTCCTGGTCAAAGCCTGAGTCCGAGTCATCCGACGGTGACGCTCATCAGCTCTTCGTCCACTCCGCGAGGTTCCACCAGGGACCCCAGTCGGATCCGTGGACGTGGGGTTCGAAGGTGGTGTCCGGAACGTCCCAGCCCTGAGTGTCGGCGACATAGGTGTGTTCGAGGAAGGCGACGATGAGGTAGCTGGGGTCGTCCATGTAGAGGTCCTGGACCTTGCGGTAGTCGGCGTTCGCCTGCGCCTCATCGGTTTCCTTCGCGGCATGGTCGAGGAGTTCATCCGCTCCGGGAACTTCCACGTCAGACGGGTTGTCGAAGACCCCTGAGGTGTCTGTGTGAGTGTGCAGTGCCGCCCTGATCTGGTGATCGATATTGTAAGGCTGTTCCCCGCCGGCGTAGGCGATGGCCTGCTTCGTCATGGCCTTCTCGATCTGGTCCCATTCGCCGGCTTCGACCTCGACGCCGATACCTAGTGGTTTGAGCTGGGCCGCGACCTCGGCGGCGATGTCTCCGCGCACGGAGTCCCCCGCGGGATAGGTGAATGGGATGGATGCCTTCTGCCCGTTCTTGGAACGCAGCCCGTCCGAGTCCTTGGTCCATCCGGCCTCGTCGAGCATTCTTTCTGCGGCCTCGACGTCCAGATCGAACTCGGCCGAAGGTTCGTAGGCGTCACCGTAGAACTCACCGACCGGGGTCGAGGCCGGGGTGCCATGGCCGGCGAGGACCTCGTCGACGATCTTCTCCCGGTCGACGGCGATGTTGAGTGCCTTGCGCACCGTCGCCGAGGCGGTGAAGGGGTTGTCAGAGGGCAAGGTCAGTCCGCGCCAGTCGGCGGTTCTGGCGGTGACGATCTCGTGGCCCTCACCGGCGATCGTGTCGACCGAGCGCGGGGGCACCGCGGCCCCGGAGACCTTGCCGTCGGCGACCGCTGCCGCCAGCGCAGACGAGTCCTCATAGGCCTGGACCGTGACGGATTTCAGCTCGGGCGTCGTGCGCCAGTAGTCGTCGCGGGCCTCCATCACCGCAGTGTCGGTCGTCAGGGATTCCAGGACGTAGGCCCCGGTGCCGACGGGGGCGCTGTTGACGGCCCAGTCCGCGGCGGGTGTGCCCTTCTCGATGGCTTCGCTGGGCAGAATTCCCAAGGTCAGCCGTGAGGCGAAGGTCGGTGTCGGCTCTGCCAGGTGGAAGACGACCGTGGACTCATCCGGGGTCTCGATGTCCTCGATCATCCGGAATGCGTCGACGACCTCCGAGGCAGAGTCGGGGTCGATGACGGCCCGATAGGTGGCCGCCACGTCGGAGGAGTCGAACGCGGAGTCGTCGGAGAAGCTCACGTCCTCCCGCAGCTTCACCGTCCATTCGGTCGAATCACCGTTCGCCGTGGGTGCTTTGGCCGCCAGCGCCGGTGCCAGGTCCGGCATCTCCCCTTCTCCCGAGTCCTCCTGCAGACGCAGCAGCCCGTCGTAGAAGGGAGAGTTGCCGTCGACCGAGTAGCCGTTGACGGGGTTGTATCCGCCGATGTTCTCGGTGCCGATGACCAGCTGCGAATCACCTCCGCTGGGTGCCTCGCACCCGGAGATGACGAGCGCGAGGGCTCCCAGTGATGCCACCAGCGCCGAGGTGTGTCGTCGTTTCATATGGTCGGGCCGAACCGTGGGTGGTCGGTCGTTCTCCTTCGGTCAGTGCTGGTTCTTGTCAATGCTGGTTCTTGTCAGTGCTGGTTCTTGTCAGTGCTGATGGGCCTCTTCGCCTTCGGCGTGGGTGTGCATGTAGCCCTCGCCGTCCTCGTCGGCGTGGAAGTGCGGTGCCATCGGGCCCGGGTCGACCGGGGTGTGGTCGCCCTTGACGAATCGGGCGTGGACCTCGCGGACCCAGGCAGCCAGGGCATCAACGGTGTCGGGAACCTTGCGGGAGACTCCGAGCACGGGCCCGCCCTCGCGGGCCTTCTTCGCGTCGTCGAGCATGAGGTCGACGTCGACATCGACGTGCGGTCCGAGGTCGATCTTGTTGATGACGAGGAGATCGGCGCGACCGATTCCCGGTCCGCCCTTGCGTGCGACGTCACCGCCTCCGGCGACGTCGAGGACGAAGAGCTGGGCGTCGACGAGTGCCGGGGAGAACGTTGCGGTGAGGTTGTCGCCGCCGGATTCGATGAGGACGATGTCGAGAGGGTCGAAGTCTTCCTCGAGTGCTTCGACGGCGAGCAGGTTCATGCTCACATCGTCACGGATGGCGGTGTGCGGGCAGGCGCCGGTCTCGACGGCGCGGATGCGTTCGTCGGGCAGCACGCCTGCGGCCTTGAGGAAGCGTGCGTCCTCGTCGGTGTAGATGTCATTGGTGATGACGCCGATGCGGAATTCCTGCGCCAGCGCGGTGCAGATATTGGCGATCGAGGAGCTTTTGCCGGTGCCGACCGGTCCGGCGATGCCCAAACGCAGTGCGCGTTTTCCAGTGCTCATTGTCTCTCCTGTTCGTTGTGGTCTCTGTGGGTCGATGGATCTCTGTGGATTCGTGTGTGTCGGTGGCTCGGTGCCGCCGCGCGTACGGGGCTCAGCGGGGCACCGCCGACCAGGTCTGCTCGCGGCCCCAGGGTTCACCGATGTGCGTGAGTGCGGTGTCGAGGCGCTTGCGCAGGGCCAGGGCGTCGGCCCCGACCGCGGTGATCTGCACGCAGGTGTCGTCGACGGGCAGAATCGCGGTCTGCGGGTCGATGACCACGGTCTCGTTCGGCAGTCCCCCATCGGGATCGACGATGACGATGGAGCCGACGCCCAGACTGCTCCCGGCTACGGCCGGTGAGTTGAAGCCGGGGCTGTTCGGGCCCAGGTCGAAGCGTTGGATGCTCAGCGCAGCTCCGCCTCGGCGGATGGTGAGTGCGGAGCTGAGGTCGCCGGGGTCTTCACCGTGGCGGCCGAGGACGAGTTCTTCGCGGTAGAAGAGTCGTGCGGTGGCGGCGAGGTCGATGTCGACGGTGTGCGTGTGGCGGCATCCCTTCGCGGCGATGACCGGCTCGGGGACCCACACCAGGGCTGCGGCGTCGCCGACGTGGGCGTGTGATTCCAGCAGTGAGGGGTGACCGTGCACGCCGGGCAGCACCAGGGTGGCCGAGACCTCTCGGATGAGCAGGCTCGAACCGTCGCCGACGGTGACGTCAAAGCGGTAGTGGTCTCCGCCGAGGGGTCCGGCCGCTCCTGAGGTCAGGGCGATGCGGGCGGCGTTCGGGTCCCGGTCGATGAAGGGTTCGTGGCCGCTGGCGCCGGTGGGTCGCGGCACGAGTGGTGCCTGGGCGCGCAGGCCCGACACGCGTGTCCCAGGCTGGCCCGGCTCGCTCAACTCGGTGGCCACGGAGGCCCGGCACGTCATGCCACTGGGGCCATTGGATTTCACGTCGGCAGAGGACACGGTGCCGGGGCTCCTGGCCTCAGGATGCGAATAGTCGAACATGGTCCTTCACGTGCATCTCGGCGGCAAAATCTGACAGGGGCGAACTCAGCGCCGGCAGGTCCCGGGCCAAAGTGAGTTCGTATTCGGCGGCTGCCTCCGCGGCGACGTCAAGCTCCTCGCCTAGGGACAGGATGGCTCCGTGGGCTTGGAAGGGGTCGATGCTCATGAGCTTGACCGCGGCGGTGGCCGGTCCGGTGACTGCTTCGTGGAGCACGACAGCCGCCGTCTCCGCAGCCCCCAGTCCCAAGGCTCTACCGACTGCCCCATTGACGAGTGGCTGCTGCAGTCCCTTCGGCAGGTTCTCCAGCAGCGGATGCGGATGGATCCGCTGCATCGACCGCAGCATCAGCGTCCCCAACCACTCCCCCGTCGTGCGCAGGGCCGGGGCGGGTGTGCGGGCACAGAGCTCCGCGTCGAGAACGACGAGTGACTCCGCAATCTCTTCCCCGAGTGCCGCGTCCGCGGTCGTATCAGTGGGACGATCCCCCACCTCGGCGCCGGTGTGCCTGTCACCGAGGATATGTCGGGCCGAGACCGCGAAGGCGGCGTTCATCAGTCCGGTGGTGTGCAGGCGACCGCGCAGGAAAGCGTGCAGGTCAGCGGTGTCTGTGACCCAGCCTTGTCGGATGGCCTGTTCGAGCCCGCCGGAGTGTGCGTACCCGCCCGAAGGAAGTCGCCCGTCGCCGAGCATCAGGAGGGTTGCGCGTGAGGTGCTTCGTATCATCCCTGTTCTCAGAACAGGAAATAGCGTTGGGCCATGGGCACGAACTTCGCGGGTTCGTGTTCGATGAGCTCATCATCGATGGTGACCGCGTAGGTGTCGGAGTCGACCTCGATCGTCGGACGCGCCGAGTTGTGGATCATGTCGTCCTTCGTGACCTCCCTGGTCGAGGTGATCGGCACGAAGGGTCTGTCGACGTTGACCTTGTCCGCGATGCCGTCGGCGATCGCTCGTTCGGACACGAACGCCAGGCTCGTCGCGGCCGCCGCGGAGGATCGGAAGTTGAAGCCCATCCGCTCCGAGACCGGCTGCGGGGTCGGGATCGAGGCGTTCGGGTCGCCCAATGCCGCCACCGCCGCCATGCCGCCCTTGAACACGGTGTGCGGGCGGACCGCGAACATCGAAGGCTGCCAGAGCACGAAGTCGGCGAGTTTGCCGACCTCGATCGAGCCGACGTGGGCGTCGATGCCGTGGGCGATGGCCGGGTTGATCGTGTACTTCGCGACGTAGCGCATGGCCCGATTGTTATCGGCCCGAACGTCGCCCTCCAAGGGCCCGCGCAGACGTTTCATCTGGTGAGCGGTCTGCCAGGTGCGCATGGCCACCTCACCGATGCGACCCATGGCCTGGGCGTCGGAGGACATGATCGACAGTGCGCCCATGTCCTGGAGAACATCCTCGGCGGCAATGGTTCCCGCTCGCACTCGGCTTTCGGCGAAGGCGAGGTCGTTGGGCACCTGCGGGTTGAGGTGGTGGGCGACCATGACCATGTCGAGGTGCTCGTCGACGGTGTTGGTCGTAAAGGGTCGCGTCGGATTGGTCGAGGCCGGGAGGACGTTGAGCTCCGAGGCGATCGTGATGATGTCAGGTGCATGGCCACCGCCGGCACCCTCGGTGTGGAAGGCGTGGAAGGTGCGTCCCTTGACGGCTGCGAGCATGTCTTCGACGAAGCCGGCCTCGTTGAGGGTGTCGGAGTGGATGGCGACCTGGACTCCGGTGTCATCGGCCACGCTCAGAGCCTTGTCGATGACGGCCGGTGTCGCGCCCCAATCCTCGTGGATCTTGAAGCCACCAGCACCGCCGCGCACCTGCTCGAGCAGCGCCTCGTCGTTCATCGTGTTGCCGCGTCCCAGGAAGAGGACGTTGACCGGCCAGGGGTCCATACTCTCGAACATCCGCGCCAGCCACCAGGGACCGGGTGTGGCCAGTGTGGCCTTCGAACCTTCGGTCGGACCCGTGCCACCGCCGACCATCGTCGTGGTTCCGGCCATGAGTCCGACCTGGAACATGTCGGGTCCGACGTAGTGGACGTGGGTGTCGATGGTGCCGGCGGTCATGATGAGTCCGTTGCCGGCCGCGATCTCCGTGTTCGGGCCGATCACCAGGTTGGGGTCGACCCCATTCATGGTGTCGGGGTTGCCGGAGCGCCCGATGCCGACGAACCTGCCGTCGCGCACGCCCACATCGGCCTTGATGACTCCCCAGTGGTCGAGGATGATCACGCCGGTGATGACGAGGTCAGGGGTGCCCTCGGCGCGGGTCCGGGATGATTGGGCCATCGATTCGCGGGCGGACTTGCCGCCGCCGAAGACGACTTCGTTGCCGCCGACGCAGTAGTCCTTCTCGATCTCGATGACGATGTCGGTGTCGGCCAGTCGGATTCGGTCACCGACGGTGGGGCCGAACGATGCCACGTATTCGGACCTCGATATGTCAACCATCCAACTCTCCTCTGCATTCGCCTCGGAACCCCAGGGCGATGCGTGCACCCTGAATGGGAACGAGTTCGACTTCCTCATCGGCTCCCGGTTCGAAGCGCATCGCGCCACCGGAGAGCACATTCAGTCTCTTGCCCCAGGACCGTTCGCGGTCGAATTCCAAGCCGGGGTTGACCTCGGCGAAATGGAAGTGCGACCCGACCTGGATCGGGCGATCGGAGACATTGGCCACGCGCAGGGTCGTCGCAGCCAGGCCGACATTGATCTCGACGGGTTCGTCGCGGAGCAAGATCTGTCCGGGGATGACCTTGTCTGCGGACGTCACCGGAGCTGCGTATTCCTCGCGCGGGCCCTGCCTCGAGCCTGATCCGGGTCTCCTGGGCTCGCTGGGACCGCTGGGGCCAGAGGAGGGGTGGCGTTCACGCTCGTCGATTCCCGGCTCTTGGACCACTGTCGGCGCAACGTCGTCGTAGTCGCGTCCGGGGTGGTCGCTGGGATGCTCGGCATCGATGGTGCGATACTCGGGCTGGAGCTCCTCGTTCTCGAACGGGTTGGGGTTGCTTACCCGCTTCTCGTCGTCCTGTCCGGATCCCGCCGGTCCGTGTTCGTTGCTCATCATTGGAGCGGTCCTGTCACGGTCACGAGCTTGGTCCCATCGGCGAAGGTCGCCTCGACCTGAACCTGAGTGAGCATTTCCGGTACCCCTTCCATGACGTCATCTCTGCTGAGCACGTGGCGGCCCGATTCCATCAGGTCGGCGACGCTGTTTCCGTCTCTTGCTCCTTCGAGAAGGTAGGAGGTGATGACGGCTGTCGCTTCGGGCAGGTTGAGTTTGAGACCGCGGTCCTTGCGCTCCAGGGCCAGCTTGCCGGCCGTGTAGATCATCAGACGCTCTTGCTCGTACAAACTGAGAAACACTTATCCCCCGGTGCACTTGAAAGGTATGTATCAATTCGCAAAGGTGATGTGAAAGCTGCCTGTCACACCGGGCACTCGAGACCCGGGCCGGGCACCTCGAATGACGCCCGGAAGCAGCGTCTCACCCGCGAGAATACGCTCATGCCAGTTACTTTACCCATCGCTCGGGGGCAGTCAAGTCCTCAGCGGGGCTCGTCACGGATCAGCGCGTCCTTGGCCGTGGCGTCAGCTCGGTGTCGGCAGCCCACAACCAGCCTGCCCGTGCGCGCCCGTGCGATCAGGTGCGGACGGTTGCGCGCCCGTACGGGCGTCGGCCGAAGCTAAGCGCGCAACTTTCCACATTGAGCGCACTGGTCGATCACCTTTGGTGCAGGCAGCTGGTTTGCAGACTGGCTTCCTGCACCAAAGGTGGCAAAGGCAACGAATTGGAATCGGCCCGCTACGGGCCAATAGCACCGCAGGCGGCGTCCGGCTTTGACGACTCGGCGGCTGCGACTGACTCCATGCCGACGGCTGGGCCCGCACGAGCGTGAGATAGGAGCTGCACGATCGGAGATCACTGGCCGCCGCACGAAGGGACTGCCCACCACAGCGCCAATGAACTCAGCTTCGACGGCGCATGAACTCACCGGACGGCACCCGCAAATCTCCTCAACCCAGGAGCTTGGGCGTACAGTTTCGTTGCGAATGTGTTCAGGTGAAGAAGGTCCTTGAACCTCATACGAACAATCGTGTAGCCCATGGACAGCAGACGGTTGTGCCGATCGCTCTCCTTGTTCATGGCCTCTCGGCCTTCGGCCAGATACTTGCCGATGCCATCGACTTCGATGATCGTCTTCGTCTCCTCGTGGACGAAGTCGACACGGCCGACAAAGCCTCTGTCGTCGCGAATGCTTATCTGCTGCTCGAATCCGCTGATCTGGAGAGCATGCAGGTCGAACGAGCAGAAGCTCTCGGCGATGCTCTCGGACATCGGATTGAGTGAGTCAGCCATGCGTCGAGCAGTCGCGTGACCGTTTGGAAGACGCGCAATTGCGGGGTACCAGTTCTCCACAACGGTTTTACGCGCAAGTTCCCGGAACCCAGACGGATAGCCGAAGCGAAGGCCGCGTTCCGCTTCGGCTCCTAAAATAGAGGTTCGAAGCACCGCCTCCATCGCAGCGAACCCAGCCTGTTGTCCTTCTTGGCGCACGAGATCCAGAGAAGTTCTGATGGGACGTGTGATCACAAGGTGGGAGAAAGTACATTGGTCTGCCCTGTCGACTGTCCGCACCGTTCGAATGATCTCGGTCGACCGGGAACCACTGGTGGGGTGAACGACGAAGATCGGGCCAGGTTTCACTCCGAAGAGTGGAATGCCGTGTATCAGTGCTGCCGAGGTGCCCCAGACAGTATCGCCGCTCCGGTATCTCAAATAGCTGAGAACGCGCAGTCGGCGAAGTTGCTCCTGGTAAGAGAAGTCATCCCGAAGCTGGGCTGGCGTCTTTTGCGAGTGCAGCTCGGTCCAGCTCGGATCGTCGATGAACCGCGCGATCCTTCGGTGGGCGTTATTCGAGCAGTCCAGCAGGACGGTGTACACGCCGCGACACAGGCGTCGCATGCAGCATTCTTGAGCTTGACGAATCACTCGAGTCGACACTCCTGCCGATACGAGGTCCTTGTAGTAGACGATGTTGTACATCTACCGAGCATGGGTCGCAGTGCTCAGAGAATGCCAGGGCGAATTGTGTGCCTGTGGAAAACCGTCAGCCATCCACAGCCGATTCGAACGCGAGTCGTCGGGTTTTCCACAAGCGCGCTGCCCTGATTCGCACGGAATGTTCCTCTCAGCTCACCTCGACCTACAGATCTCAGCGATTGCCACGGTGCCGCCGACTGCCTTTCATGCACTCTCCGATCATTTTCAGTGCACGTAGCCAGTCTGCAAACTGCTCTTCTGCATCAAAAGTGATCGGCGCCGCAAAACACCCAGAACAACAGCGCCCCGGCGCACCGGGCACGTCGCGTCTTGGGCACGTCGAAGCCACACCCCAAGGCGAGTTGCTGCGAACCTCAGTAGTACACGGCAAGCCGTCCCCGGGGCCCGTCGATGACCTCGACCGGGGTGTCGAAGACGGCCGAGAGCACCTCGGCGGTCATGATCTCCGCAGGTGTTCCAAACTCCACGACGCTGCCTGTCTTCACCGCACAGATGTGGTCGGCGTAGTGGCCGGCAAAGTTGATGTCGTGGAGGACGATGACGATGGTCCGCCCCATCTCGGTAGCGGCCCGGCGCAGGTGCTGCATCATCTGCACCGAGTGCTTCATGTCGAGATTGTTCAGCGGCTCGTCGAGCAGGACGTAGTCGGTGTCCTGAGCCAGCACCATGGCCACATAGGCACGCTGCCGCTGGCCGCCGGAGAGTTCGTCGATGAACCGGTCCTCGAGTTCGGCCAGTTCGAGGAAGTCGATGGCCTGCGAGATGATCTCCTCATCGTCAGTCGTCAGGCGCCCCTTGGAGTAGGGGAAACGGCCGAATCCGACGAGCTGGCGGATCGTCAGCCGGGTGATGAAGTGGTTCTCCTGGCGCAGGATGGACACGATTGTCGCCAGATCCTTCGACTTCGTCGACGACACATCGTATCCGGCGACCTCGATCGCACCGTCGTCGATGCCCAGCAGACGTCCGATCATCGTCAGCAGGGTCGACTTCCCGGCACCGTTGGGTCCGACCAGCGCGGTGACTCCCCCGGCCGGGATCTGCAGGTCGACGGGACCGATCTCGACGTCGTTGCCATAGGCCTTGCGGACCTGGTTCAGGGTGATCACAGTCGTCCCTTTCTCATGATGACGATGAGGAATGCGCCGCCGCCGATGACCTCGATGATGATGGAGACGACGCCCTCGGCGTAGAACAGGTTCTTCATGATGAAGTACGCCCCGCCCAGGACGACGAACCCGAGGAGGGCCGCCATCGGCAGCACGTATTTGTGGTCATAGGTATCGGAGAACTGGTAGGCGAGCATCGCGACGAGGAAGCCAAGGAAGATCATCGGGCCGATCATCGACACGGACACGGCCATGAGGATCGAGACGAAGAACAGGACCTTCATCATCTCGAACTTGTAGTTCAGCCCCAGGTTGCTGGTCGTATCCCGCCCGAGAGCCAGGACGTTGAGCCGCGAGGACATCATGTAGATCGCAGCGCAGGCCAACAGACACAGCGGGATGGAGACCGGCAGGTAGCTGGAGTCCGAGTTCGAGACCGAGCCGAAGAGGCGGGCCGCGAGGACGTCGAATTCGCTGGGCGTCAGGGTCCGCTGCATGAACGTCGCGATCGATCCCAGCCCGCCGCCGATGACGACCCCGATGAGCAGCATGATCGCGATGTTGCCGTACTTGCCTGAGAGCAGCCAGCCGTAGAGTGCCAGCGAGAGCCCGACCATGAGCAGCAGCTGCACGGTGAAGGGCACCAGTCCTTTGAGGTCGACGATCGCGGTGACTCCGACGAAGTACATGGCTCCGGTCTGGATGGCCACGTACAGGGATTCGAAGCCCATGATCGAGGGCGTGATGATCCGGTTGTTCGTCACTGTCTGGAAGGCCACGGTCGCGAATGCCTGGCACAGGGCGACGATTGCGATGACGACGAGGTTCTTCATCCGCATCTGCGCGATGAGCCAGAATCCGTCGTCAGTGATCGGCATCGGGTTGTCCCAGGCCAGGAGGCCAAGAGCGATGGCCGCCGAGGCGACGATGAGGCCGATCATGATCGACCAGTACCGCCACCTGGCCTTGGCAGTGCCCAAAGAGCCGGAAGATCGCCGAGGCTGCTCTCCGTTCGGTGCCGACGCTGACGTGGTCTGCCGCTTCGTCGTCGGCGTGGTCTGTCGCTTCGTCGGCGTGGTCCCATGCGTCGCCGTCTTCGACGGGGCGTTCGAGAACGTGGTTGTCTTCCCCTGATCCGAGCGACTCGTCGTCGGGGAGGTCGTGGATTCTGTCGTCTCTGCGCTCATGGTGCGCCTCAGCCCCGCTTCCGCTGTCGCAGGAGAAGCCCGACGAACACGGCGGCACCGACGACTCCGAGGATGACGGAGACGGGCAGCTCGAAGGGCATGATGATGACTCGGCCGATGAGATCGCAGATCGTAACGATCGCGATGCCCAGCAGGCACACCCAGGGCAGATTGCTGCGCAGGTCGTCGCCGCGAATCATCGAGACGATATTGGGCACGATGAGGCCCAGGAACGGCAGGCTGCCGACGACCACTGTGACGACGCCCGTGGCGATGGCCACAAGGATGGTGCCGATGAGGATGACCTGGCTGTAGTTGAGTCCGACGTTCGTCGCGACCTCTTTGCCCAGGCCGGCGACGGTGAACCGGTCGGCGGCGATGAAGACCGCGATGACGACGATGACGACGACCCACAGGATCTCGTACTGGCCGCGCAAGATCGAGGTGAAGCTGCCGGCGAACCAGATGCCCAGGCTCTGGAGCATATCGGTCTGGACGGCGATGAAGGTCGAGATCGCCCCGACCACTGCGCCGAGCATGATGCCGATGATGGGCACGATGAGCGATGACTTCAGCGAGACCCGGCGCAGGAACAGGAAGAAGACCAGCGTGCCGATGAAGGCGGCGATGATGGCGCCGATCATTCGCGCCAGGATTGAGGCATCCGGGTAGACGATGACGGTGAGCATGAGCCCCAGCCCCGCCCATTCCGTGGTGCCCGTCGTCGTCGGTTCGACGAATCGGTTCTGCGTCAGCAGCTGCATGACCAGGCCGCACATCGCCATCGCCGCACCGGCCAGGACGAGTGCGATGGTGCGCGGGACACGGGTGATCTGGAACATCTCGGCCCCGCCGTCACCGCCGAAGATGTCGTAGACGCCGGTGAGCAGGGAGAGGACGAGCAGCAGCAGGACCCCGACGACGCCCACCGCCAGCTTCCAGCTCAACAGCGGGCTCTTCACCTCGGCAGAGCCCTTGCTCGCTGAGGTGGCCTCGGGTGTCGCGACGCCGGCCGCCCCCGAGGTGGGGGCGGCCGTGTGATCGGCAGAGCCCTTGCGCGTACTCGTCATTCTCGTTCTCAATTACGGCTGGGAGGTGTCACTTCTGCGCTTCAAGCTTGTCGGCGAAGTCGTTGAAGAACTCGGTGTAGGTCTGGATGCCTTCGTTGAGGTAGGTGTCCTGCGGGAAGTAGACGATTTTGTCGTCCTTGATCGCGGGAACGTCCTTGAGAGCTTCGGAGTCCTCGAGGACCTCGGCAGCAGGCGCCGAACCTTCATCGCGCTCCTCGGGGGCGAAGGAGGCATCGCGATCGAGGACGACCATGAGATCCGGGTCGGACTCAGCGATGGCCTCGACAGAGATGTCATCGCCCTTGTCGCCTTCGCTGCTCTCCTCGACTTCGAGGGCAGGACTGAGGCCGAGGATGTCGAAGACCGGTCCGACGGTGCGTCCGGTCGAGGGTGCGGAATAGCCGATGTCGCCCGCCGAGGTGATGAGGCCCATGGCCGTGTCACTGCTGTCATAGGCGGCCTTGGCTCGTTTCACCGAGGCGTCGTAGTCGTCGATGATCTTCTTCGCTTCGTCCTGTTTGCCGAAGACTTCACCCAGGGTGGTCGTCTGACGTTTGAGTTCGGATCCGAAGTCTTCGCCGTCGCGCGGGTCGAGCTCGAGCACCGTGGCGTCGGGCGCCAGCTTCGCGAGTTCGTCGTGGAACTGGGCGAATCGCTGACCGTTGATGACCAGGTCGGGCTTGGCCTCGACGATCTTCTCGAGATCGGGTTCGCGGTGCGAACCGAGGTCGAGGACCGAGTCGTCCTTCGTGTAGCTGAGGTCCTCGGACATCAGGGAGACAGCACCGGCGCTGAGTTCGATGCCCCAGGTATCCAAAGTTTCGAAGGTCCGGTTGTCTGTGGCGACGACCGAGGAGGGTGGGCTGGCCACAGTCTGCGTTCCGTTGTTGTCTTCGATGTCGATGGTGCTGCCGGCGTCGCCCTCGGCGCTGGTGTCGGCGGCTGCTTGGCCACAGCCTGCCAGGGCGAGTGCGACCACGCCGGCCAGGGCGCTGAAACGGAGGCGAGACGAAACCATGATGATCTACTTCCTGCAAAAGTCATTGATGACAAATGAACACGAACCGTGAATTAGCTTAGCCTAAGCTTCACGGTATACGTGACAGTAATCTAACGTTATTCATCTCACATTGACAACGCAGGTAGTCGCGGCGCGGCTCAGCGCAGGACGCTGGCCCGGCAGTGAAGCAGCCGGGTCAGCGGTGGGACAGTCGATCAGATCGAGGCGATGAGCCGACGAACTTCCCGCTCGGACTCCGCGGCCGCTGTGGGGCCACCGGAGCCGCCTCGGTGAACATAAGCGCCGGACTCTTCGGCGATGACGCCGCCACCGGCGTAGTCGTAGATCCCGAGACCGCGCTCGGCATAGCTGTTGACCCTGCCCTCTGCGAGCATGCACAGGTCGATGGCCGCCGATCCGCAGCGGCGGATGTCGTCATAGCCGTCCATCAGCGTGAACAGCTTCGCCAACTGCGGCCCGCGATTGTCACCGGTGTAGGCGAAACCGGTCGCCAGCAGTCGCCCGGAGAGCCCGGCGGGCGTGCCACGCAGTCGCTTGGCAGGGATGCGGGATTTCGAGGTTCCGGCGCCGGCCTCCGACAGGCGCCCTTCGACACGATAGGCACCGCGCCCCTTGACCCCGAACCACGTGGCATTCAGCCCCGGCGAGGCGACGAGACCGATCAGCCAGCGGTCCTCGTCCAGGCCCCGCCCATGGACTTCGCCGGACTCACAGACGCCGACGGAGAACGCATAGTGTTCGATGCTGCGGACATAGTTGACGGTTCCATCGATGGGATCGACATGCCATTCCAAGGGCCGGTTGCTGTCAGTCGCATCCTGACTGCGATCACTCATGTCGATGAGATCATTGCCGCTCGGATCAAAGCTGCTGAGCCTGCGCAGGAACTGCGCGTCGAAGAATTCGGTGGGGTCCAGTGCCGGAGCCCCCTCCTCACCGACCATGGCATCGCCGGGGCGGACCTTCGCCAGGTACCCGCGCACGAGTGATTCGATCTGCGCATCTGCGAGAGTCACGAGATCGTTGGGTGAGGTCTTCGTATCCACGACCGAGGCATCAAGCTGCGTGCCGAGGGAGCCGCGCCAGGCCACCATCTGCTCCCACGCCATCATGGACAGATCCGAAGCGATTCGGATCAATGGCAGATCGCTGACATCACTGGGCAGAAGGTCGGTCTCTGAGCTCATAGTTCAACTCTAGTCGGCTCTCACCAGCTCTTTTATGTAACAACACTGCAATACTGTCGCGAGTGTGTACTTCTTGTATCTAAGCCGCATTGAGGCCGGATTCCGTCGAGGTCACGACGTCGAATTCGCACCACTGTCCTTCTCGAGCCCGAGCCGAACCGGACAAGCTGAGGTCCGACATCTCGATCACATGAGCACTCGACCCCGCAGGCGCTCCACCACCCCAGCGCGCCCGTCCCATTAATGCCACGTGCACGCTTTTCACATGAATTCCACAATAAAGAACTCTTGTTATCAAATGGTGATGAAAAGAATGACTCGGGTCACCATTGAGCACCCGAAGCACGCGCCCGTGCGAATCACGTCACTGTGACCCACAGTCGGGACGACGACCTCGGCGCGCCATCGGTCGGCACACGCTTCTGCGGCAATGCTTCGACCTTATTTCGCGGGGGCTGGTGCGGCTTTTGCACTTTCGGGGCGCTGCACTTGACCATGCCTGCGCACGATCTCCTGCACCGCCTGTGATGAGGTTCCGGCGGCCTCCGCGATGGACCCGAAGGTTGCCCCTTCTTCACGAGCGCGAAGAATCGCCATCACGTAATCGGTATTGATTTTGGATCGCTGACGAGAAACCTTTCGTACTGCACCAACTAAGGCTGTCTGATCAACGGTTAATTCACGGGCACGACGCGACATGGTTTCTTCCCTTACTTACGACTGTGGCTCGATGCCAGCTAATGATGTAGTTCCATTAAATACCACCACTATGAAAATAAGCCAATAGTTCCCGAATCAAAGAAATTGATGCAGTATCTTAACCTTTCGATGTAACGTTTTAATAACGTTTCCAAGGATCCTGCCGCCCGCCGGTGGAACATCCCGCCCGTAGTGGGCACCATCCCACCCGCGGCTGAAGGAGTATCCGACTGGCAGCTGAAGTGGCACAATGCGGACATGACCACATTGGCTCACAGCTCCAGTGCACCTCGGAAGTCTGCGGAGACAGAGATGTCCCTCGCCGATGTTCTCTCGACCGAGCTCCGAACCTCGGGGGTCCGTGACTTCAGCGTCGATGACACCGACCGTGCCGCTTACACCACCGATGCTTCTCTGTTCCGCCTGGTGCCGCAGGTCATCGTGTTCCCGCACGACGAGGCCGACGTCTCGCGCACACTGACGATCGCGCGCCGATTGGGCGTGCCCATCACCAGTCGCGGCGCGGGCACCTCGATCGCGGGCAATGCGATCGGCACGGGCATCATCCTCGACTTCTCCCGCCACATGAACGAGGTCCTCTCCCTCGACCCCGATGCGCAGGCCGCCTGGGTCCAGGCGGGATGCATCCACGCTCACCTGCAAGCCCAGGCGCGGCCACACGGTCTGCGCTTCGGCCCGGATCCTTCCACCCATACTCGCTGCACGATCGGCGGGATGATCGGCAACAACGCCTGCGGGCCACGAGCGCTGGGCTACGGTCGCACCGGCGACAACATCCTCGCGCTGGTGGTCATGCTCGTCGACGGCACGATCGTCACCCTCGACGACACCGATTCGTCCGAGCAGTTCCCGCGTCTCCACGAACTCGTCGGCAAGGAACTGGGCACCATCCGGATGAATCTCGGCACCTTCTCTCGGCAGGTCTCCGGGTACGGGTTGGAAGCGCTGCTGCCGGAGAACGACTTCGACCTGCGTCGGGCCTTCGCCGGGACCGAGGGCACCTGGGGCATCGTGCTGGCCGCGAAGATGCGCCTGGTCAAGGATCCGACCCACACCTCGGCGGTGGTGCTCGGATTTGAGGACATGGTCGCCGCCGCACATGATGCTCCGCTGCTGAAGGACTTCCCGGTCGCGGCCTGCGAAGGCCTCGATTCGCGCATGCTCGATCGAGTCATCGACACCAAGGGCGCCGAGGCGGTCCCCCAGTTGCCCAAAGGCGCCGGCTGGCTCGTCGTCGAACTCACCGGCGAGGACGAAGCCGAGCTCGTCGAAGAGACGAAGCGCCTGATCAGGGAGTCCAACGCAGTGGATTCTGCGGTGCTCGGCGCCAAGGCCGCCGCCGAGGTGTGGGGGATCCGCGCCGATGGTGCTGGCCTCGTCTCCCGCACCCCGGACGGACGCGACGCCCACGCCGGATGGGAGGATTCCGCGGTTCCGGTGGACCACCTCGGCGACTATCTGCGTGATCTCATGGATCTGCTCACCGAGCATGGTCTGTGGGGAATTCCCTATGGTCACTTCGGTGACGGCTGCCTGCACATGCGCGTCGATTTCCCGCTTGAGGATCCCGATGGCCCTGAGGTGATGCGCACATTCATGGTCGCGGCGACGAAGCTCGTGGCGCGCTACGGCGGATCGGTCTCGGGTGAACACGGCGACGGCAGGGCCCGGTCCGAGCTGCTGCGCCTCGTCTATCCCCCGGCGGTGATCGACCTGTTCAAGGAGGTCAAGGAGCTCTTCGACCCGCAGTATCTACTCAATCCCGGGGTCATCGTCGATCCGGATGCGTTGAGTGAGTCGCTGCGACTGACCCAGCTGCCCTTGCGAGAGGAGCTGCCCGGCACCTTGGCGATGGCCTACGAGGGAGAGTCGGCGGGGTTCGCCTCTGCCGTGCATCGGTGCACCGGCATCGGCAAGTGCCGCGCCGATTCCGCCGCTGGTGGCGAGGTCATGTGCCCGTCCTACCAGGCCACTCGCGACGAGCGGCACTCCACCCGCGGACGTGCCCGGGTGCTGCAGGAGATGGTGTCCGGCGACCTCCTCGACTCCTCGTGGCAGTCCCCCGAGGTCGCCGACGCCCTCGACCTGTGCCTGTCCTGCAAGGCCTGCGGAACCGAGTGCCCCACGGGCACGGACATGTCCACGTACAAGGCCGAGGTCCTCTACCAGTCCTATAAGGGCAGACTGCGCCCGATGAAGCACTATTCGCTCGGCTTCCTGCCGCAGCTGGCGCGCGTAGTCACGCCGCTGGCTCCCGTGGTCAACCGGGTCTCGGGCCTGCCGGGGCTGACGACCGTGGCGAAGAAGCTGGCCGGGATCGACGTTCGCAGATCCATCCCGCAGTTCGCGTCGACGACGTTTCGGAAGTGGTGGAAGACCGCTGACGGCACCGCCGCCGAGGTGGGGCCCGGGAATTCGGGTACGCCGGAGTCAGGTGCCGCGCAGTCGGATGCGACATCGGTGGGCCCACGGTCGAAGACCCATGAGGTGATTCTGTTCGCCGATTCGTGGTCGAATCATTTCGCGCCGCGCATCCTCGCCGCCGCCGTTGCCGTGCTCGAGCGTGCGGGTGTCACCGTGCGCGTCATCGACCAGACCGTGTGCTGTGGACTGCCGCTGATCTCAACGGGCCAGCTCGACGCGGCGAAGGCGAATCTGGGCGCGACGATCAGCGCCCTCGATGCGACCGGGGATGTGCCCATCATCGGGGTCGAACCCTCGTGTCTGGCGACGCTCAAGGACGATTCGCAGAAGCTGTTGGCCGATGAGGCCTCGGCCCGGGTTGCCTCACGCGTGCAGACCTTCGCCCAGTACCTGCTCAGCATGGGTGCCGAACTGCCACGCTTGGACGGAGTCGAGACGCTCGTGCAGCCGCACTGCCATCAGTCGGCGATCTTCGGCAACGCCGCGGATAAGGAGCTGCTGGCCAGAACCGGTGCCGCGTCGACGTTCCTGGGTGGGTGCTGCGGTCTGGCCGGGAACTTCGGAGTCGAAGAGGGCCACTACGAGACCTCGGTCGCGGTGGCAGAGGTGGCTCTGCTCCCGGCACTGCGCGAGCAGGAAGCACTGCGCAATCAGGAACCGCACGCAGTCGGAGCGGGAGGAGCTGCGGGGACAGGAGAAGTAGCCGGCGACGGTGACCGCACCCGGGTCGTCCTCGCCGACGGCTATTCCTGCCGCACCCAGATCGCTGACCTCAGCAACGCCCAAGGCGTGTCACTGCCGGAGCTGCTCGCCTGGGGCTGGGGTCTCGAACCCGCGCGTTAGGCCTTGGCTGTGAGGACCGGGACCTCTGCCTCGAGCAGGATTCGCTGGGCCTGCGAGCCGAGGATGAACTTGCCGATCGCCGAGCGCTTGCGCAGGCCGATGACGATGAGCTGAGCGTCGTGCTCTTCCACCAGTTCATTCAGCGTTCCCGGCAGGTCGTCCTCGTGATCGGGCTGAAGCACCTCGACCTCGACGTCCGAATCCTTGCCGAGAGAGACGATGCGGTCGATGACGTCTTGGTCGATCTCGGTCGGGGTTCCACTGGCTCCGCGTCGTTGGGAGTTGATCACGACAGCGTTGCTCGACCGAAGTTTGGCTTCTGCGAAACCCGCGCGCAGAGCCGCCTCACCCTCAGGAGCAGGAAGATAGCCAATGAGAATCGTCATATCGACTAGTGTATTAGCTCCGCTCTGATTCATTCATTCCCGTATCACCGTGAGGACACCCAGCGGTCATCGAACCGCACCGGCTACCCGAACCTGCAAGACCGCGCCGCCTGCACGACGCTTTTGCCGGTTCGGGTATCCGTTAGCACACACAGTGCCTCAGCCGCCGGCACACAGTTTCTCAGCCACCAGCGCACGTCATTGCTCAGGCGGGGCGGGTCGTGCCGGACCGGCTCACACGAGTCGCACGCTCTCCGAGCTCCTGCAGCGCGCTCAGCAGTTCCGGCGGCTCGACGACGCGGAAGGGAACCGGAGTCGCCGCAGTGATCACCGCCGCCCAGGTCAGGTCCTCGACTCCGAATTCGATACGGGAACCGGAGCGGGTCTTCGTGATCGTCGCCGTCCTCGTCGGGAACCAGGATTTGGTCTCGGGCACAGAGGCATCCACCTCCAAGACCACCGTGTGGCGGTACGCATCGGTGGTGACGGCGGAACTCACGGCCGCCTCGGCGTCGGGATGGTCCCTGTCAGCGAAGGCGAACGTCGTTTCGTGGACCTCGCTCATCCGGTCGAGTCGGAACACCCGCCAATCGCTTCGGGTGAGATCCCAGGCGTAGAGGTACCAGTGCGCGCCGAGGACGACCATCCGCACGGGCTCCACCCTGCGCCGCAACGTCTCGGATCCGGAGGCCTGTCGCTTCTCATGGGCGAATGTCAGGACGTTGCGAGATGCAATCGCCGAGGCGGTCGTCATCACAGCGCTCATATCGACCCCGGGCTCATGACCGGGAAGAACGGACACCGCCGCGCTGATGTCCCCGACGCTTTCGCGCGTCGTGGCAGGCAGCATCGCCCGCAGCTTCACGGTGGCCGAGTCCGCATTCGCGGTGCCCAATCCGGCGCCGTTGAGCAGGGCCAGGCCGACTGCCGTGGCCAGTGCTTCACCGGTCTCGAGCTGCAGCGGGGGCAGGAGGGTGCGCGACTGCGCTCTGTATCCGCCGGCAACACCGGGGAGGGACTCGACGATATAGCCGAGCTCGCGCAAGCTCGCGATGTCGCGTCGGATCGAACGAGGAGTGACCCCGAAGTGCGCGGCCAATTCGCGCGCGGAACAGGTCCGTCCCGCTGCGAGCATTCCCAGCAGAGAAAGCAGACGTGAGTCGGCGGTCATAGCGGACATTATACGTCCGCGTTCGACTGGAGACTTGTCTCATCGATCCGAACGAGCGGATCGACCACAGATGATCAGGAGCTCCCATGTCATTCTTCGCCCCGTCCGTCACGACCGAAGCCGACGCCCTGTTCTCCTACCTGGAGCAGCAGTGCACTCAGCTCAAACTCACAGCACTCGACCTCACCGATGAGCAGGCCCGCAGCACTCCGACGGCCAGCTCACTGAGCATCAAAGGTCTGTTGGCCCATGCGGCACAGGTCATCAACGGTTGGCTGCAGCAGGTGAAGGACCCGACCCGCTACATCGGTGAGGAGGAGTATCCGACGATCAATGACGGGCTCGGCCTCAACGGAATGTTCGACGGTTCTGGTCTCCCCGACCTCACCATCGCCGAGGTGGTTGCGATCTTCGAGAAGAGCCTGACCGAGATCAACGCGGCCCGTCGGTCCGTCGCGGAGAACGGAACCGACCTGGGGACCGTGGTGCCGACGCCCGGAAATCCGTGGATGCCGAAGGACTTCGTCATGAACGTCCGGTGGATCCTCAATCATCTGACTACCGAGATCGCTCGCCACGCCGGGCACGCGGACATCATTCGCGAGTCCATCGACGGTGCGATCGCCTATCAGCTCAATGCCCAGGCCGATGGCCAGCCCTGGCCACCCGCGGAGTGGAGCTGAGCGCCCGCCCACCGTGGCGCGACGCAAAAACTACCCGAACCGACAATAGCTCCGTGCACACGGGGAGCTATT
Organism: Brevibacterium picturae; assembly: GCF_900105045.1. GTDB lineage: Bacteria > Actinomycetota > Actinomycetes > Actinomycetales > Brevibacteriaceae > Brevibacterium > Brevibacterium picturae. The sequence continues at coordinate 1,545,819 of NZ_LT629739.1, forward strand.
GTCGGTTCGGGTAGCTGAAGGGTGGTGATCAGGCCGCGTATACGGTGCCCTTCGACACCCGGTCGACCAGGTGGTCGCTGTAGGCGGGCATCGTGAGGAACTCCGGGAAGTCCTCTTCGAGCGCGCTCTTGCGGAAGATCTCGACCGCCTCGGTGTAGTGATCGGCGGGATGGCGCTCGATGACCGCGAGCTCCTCGCCCATGTAGCGCTCCACCAGATCGCGGGTGAGCTGCTTCCCGTTGTCCAGGGTCACCGAGTGGCGGATCCACTGCCAGATCTGGGACCGGGAGATCTCCGCGGTCGAGGCGTCCTCGAGCAGGTTCTCGAGTGCGACGTTGCCATTGCCGCCCAGCCATTCGTTCATGTAGCCGATGGCCACGCGGATGTTCAGGCGAACGCCTTCCTCGGTGACGGTGGTGTCGAGTCCCGAGACGTCGAGCATGTGCTCGGCGCAAGCGTGGGCGTCGACCCGGCGGTTGTCGAGTTGATTCGGCTTGTCGCCGAGTGCCGCATCGAAGACCTCCAGCGCATCGTCGACCAGACCGGGCTCAGCCACCCAGGTGCCGTCGAAGCCGCGCGAGGCTTCACGAGCCTTGTCCTCGCGCATCTGCTCCAGCTCGGCCGCGACGAACTCCCTGTCCGGGTGCGTGGTCATGAGGTTGCTCATGGTGCCGATCGCGTGCGCTCCGCGGCGGTGGCAGGTCGACACGAGCCGGTCGGCGAACGCCTGCAGCAGGGGCAGTCCCATCGTCAGGTGTTCGCGATCCGGCAGCACCCACTTCGGGGAGTTGCGGAAGTTCTTCACCAGTGAGAACAGGTAGTCCCAGCCTGCAGCGTTGAGGCCCGCGCAGTGGTCGCGCAGCTCCCAGAGGATCTCTTCCATCTGGAACACGGCGGTGATCGTTTCGATGTGAGCCGTGGCCCGGATGGTTCCCTGAGGCAGGCCCATGTAGTCCTGGGCGAAGACGAAGATCTCGTTCCACAGACGAGCTTCACGGAAGGATTCGAGCTTCGGCAGGTAGAAGTAAGGCCCGGAACCGTTGTCGACGAGTCGGCGGGCATTGTGGAAGAAGTAGAGGCCGAAGTCGACCATGGCGCCCGAAGTCTCGCTCTGCCTGCCCTGGTCATCGACGCGCAGCAGGTGCTTCTCGGGCAGGTGCCAGCCGCGGGGGCGAAGGCCGATGGTGGGCTGGACACGGTTGTTCACGCCCGGCAGGTTGCCGCGGATGGCGTTGAACAGGTTGAGCTGTCCGCCGATGACATTGGCCCAGGTCGGGCTGGTGGCGTCTTCGAGGTCGGCGAGCCAGACCTTCGCACGGGAGTTCAGCGCTGCAACGACTTCAGGTTCGGACACGGGGCCGGTCAGCTCGACGCGTCGGTCCTCGAGACCCGGAGCGCCGGTCGCGCCGGCGACCTTCCAGCTGGTGTCGGCCCGGATGCCTGCGGTATCGGGGGTGAACCTCGGGAACGTGCCGTTCCGGATGCTCTGCGCCTGACGGCCGCGGACTCCCAGCAGCTTGCCCAAGCGGTCGCTGAAGCGATCGTGGAGTGCCGCGACGAAGTTGAGAGCGGACTCCGAGAGGATTGTGTCAAAGCCGGGTTCGATGGGGGCGTTGATCTTGATGTGAGACATGGGGCTTCTCCTCACCCGTCGGAATGTGTGCTGCTGATGTGCGTTGCGTTGGTGCGTGATCTGTATTGCGGTCAATCGGTACTGCTGGTGTCGCCGAGGTTGTGATTGGTTGTGGTGTGCGCCGGGGTGCCGGCGCGGATCAACAGTGCAAACCCCGTGAAAACGCTGTCGATCCGCGCCGAGTACTAGGTGACCGGGAACGAAGCGACCAGTCCACCGGCGTCTGCGGTGTCAGTCGTCGCGTGACCGGTCGGGTCACCGAAGGCTCAGTTGAACTGAGCGGATTCGGTCGAACCGGTCAGAGCAGTCGTCGAGCTCTCCGGGTTGAGTGCGGTCGAAACCAGGTCGAAGTAACCGGTTCCGACTTCACGCTGGTGCTTGGTCGCGGTGTAGCCGCGCTCCTCGGCAGCGAACTCGCGTTCCTGCAGCTCCACGTACGACGTCATCTGGTTGCGGGCGTAACCGTGAGCCAGATCGAACATCGAGTAGTTGAGCGCGTGGAAGCCGGCCAGGGTGATGAACTGGAACTTGTAGCCCATGGCTCCCAGCTCGCGCTGGAACTTCGCGATGGTGGCATCGTCGAGGTGCTTGCGCCAGTTGAACGAGGGTGAGCAGTTGTAGGCCAGCTTCTGGTCCGGGTACTCCGCGTGGATCGCATCCGCGAACTGCTTGGCAGCCTCAAGGTCAGGTGTCGATGTCTCCATCCACAGCATGTCCGCATAGGGAGCGAAGGACAGTCCGCGGGCGATGCCTGCTTCGATGCCGTTCCTGATCTTGTAGAAGCCCTCAGAGGTCCGCTCACCGGTGACGAAGCGCTGATCGCGCTCGTCGATGTCCGAGGTCATGAGCGTGGCTGCCTCTGCGTCCGTACGGGCGATGACGAGGCTGGGCACGTTCTCGACGTCGGCCGCCAGGCGAGCCGCGTTGAGGGTGCGGATGTGCTGCGAGGTCGGAACGAGAACCTTGCCGCCGAGGTGGCCGCACTTCTTCTCGGAACCGAGCTGATCCTCGAAGTGCACGCCGGCAGCACCGGAGGAGATCATCGAGCGCATCAGCTCGTAGACGTTGATCGAACCGCCGAATCCGGCTTCCGCGTCGGCCACGATCGGAGCGAACCAGTCATCGACCTGCTTGTTGCCCTCCGAAGTCTCAATCTGGTCGGCGCGCATGAGTGCGTTGTTGATCCGACGCACGACCTGCGGCACCGAGTTGGCCGGGTAGATCGACTGATCGGGGTAGGTCTGTCCGGCGGCGTTCGCGTCGGCGGCGACCTGCCAGCCAGAGAGGTAGATGGCGTTGAGACCGGCCTTGACCTGCTCAACAGCCTGGTTGCCGGTCAGCGCACCGAGTGCGTTGACGTACTCGCCGGACTTGATGTCGCTGGAAGAGACCTGGTTCCACAGGCGTTCGGCACCGTGGCGAGCCAGTGTGTGCTCTTCGATCAGCGAACCGCGCAGTTTGACGACATCCTCGGGCTCGTAGTCACGAGCGATTCCCGACCAGCGGGCGTTGGCCGCCCAGTCGCGACGGATGGCCTCAGCATCGTGCAAGTCGGCCTGCGTGGTGTTGTCAGTCATTGTCATTCACTCCTACTCGTTCGGGGTTGGTGAGATCAGTCTGCCGTGACTGCAAGGGGGTCGATAGAGGTTTTCGCTAGGAATAATCGACTATTTTCCGGTTTTAGAAATTTCGTGGTTATGTCATACTGATTGCAAGCGCGTGTGAACCAGCACACAACATCGATAGGGGCCGCAATGACGAGCAATCAGACGGATCTGGGAGCTGCCGAGCACGAGGCAGACACACTCAGCATCGGCAGAAGAATCCGCTTTTTTCGCAAACAGCGCGGGCTGACGCTGAGCGAGCTGGGCGAGAGAGTGGGGCGCGCAGCCTCTCAGATCTCGACGATCGAGAACGGTAAGCGAGAAACTTCTGTCACCCTCCTGTCCGCGATCGCGAAGGCCCTGCACACCGAGGTCGCCGAGCTCATCGACCCCACTCCCGTCGACGGCAGGCAGGCCCTCGAGCTCGAGGCCGAACGCAATCAGGCCTCGCCCATGTACTCCTCTCTGGGCTTGCCGCAGGTGCGGATCAAGTCGCTGCCGCCTGACGCTCTCGAGGCGATCGTGGGTCTGCAGCGACAGCTCGGCCAAGTCCTCGAACGCCGGGCCGCGACCCCGGAGGAGGCTCGTCGGGCCAACCGGGAACTGCGCGAGAACATGCGCGAGAAGAACAACTACTTCGCCGACCTCGAGGCTCAGGCCGCCGAGCTCCTGCGTCTGGCCGACTACGAATCGGGGACGGTCTCTCAGCGGCAGACGGCGACGATCGCGGAGAAGCTGGGCTTCAGCCTCCACTACGTCTCCGACCTGCCGTCATCGACCAGGTCGATCTCCGACACCGCGAACAATCGTCTGTACCTGCCCAATGCGGATGCTGCGGCTGACCCTCGTTCGCATCTGCTGACCAGCCTGGCCGCGCACGTCCTCGGCCACGATTCCCCGAAGGACTTCAGCGAATTCCTGCAGCAGCGCGTGGAGGCGAACTACTTGGCGGCGGCCGTGCTACTTCCGCAGAGTTCGGCCGTGCCGATGCTCGCCGAGGAGAAGAAGAAGCGCGAGATCTCGGTGGAGCATCTGCGCGACATGTTCGGCGTCAGCTACGAGATGGCCGCCCACCGATTCACCAATCTGGCCACCGAGCACCTGGGGCTGCCCGTGCACTTCATGAAGGTCCACCGCTCCGGAACCATCCACAAGGCGTATTCGAACGATGGCCTGCCCTACCCCACGGATCCGCTCGGCGCCATCGAGGGGCAGTTCGCGTGCAAACGCTTCACCTCCCGCACGGTCTTCCGCGTCGCGGACAGGTTCAGCCCGTACTACCAGTACACGGACACCCCGGAAGGTTCGTTCTGGTGCACCGCACGCGTACTGCCCGGCGGTGACTTCGCGATCAGCGTGGGAGTCCCGTTCGCCCACGTGAAGTGGTTCGAAGGTCGGGAATCTCAGATCCGTTCAAAGTCGGCCTGCCCGGATCCCGCCTGCTGCCGACAAGCACCCGAGGACCTGGCCGAGAAGTGGGAGAAGCAGGCGCTGCCCTCGGCGCAGATGCATGCCTCCCTGCTGGCGGCCGTTCCGCCTGGTGCCGTTCCCGGTGTCGACGACACCGAGGTCTACGAGTTCCTCGAACGCCACTCCGGCTGAGGCGATTTACCCCATCGAAGGTGGGTCCGTCAGTTCGTCGAATCGTCGGACGCGCCGAAGACTTGGTCCGCAATATGTTCGGCCACTGCCAGCGCCGAGGTGGCCCCTGACTTCGGCAGGCTCCTGACCATGGTGAGCCTGCCGCGCGTGGTCACGCGCAGTTCGTCGACCAACGAGCCGTCGGCATTGATCGCCTGAGCCCGGATGCCGCGTGTGCCCGGGCGAACGTACGAGGCATTGACGGCGGGAACGAACTTCTGGATCCCTTCGACGAAGGCGGAGGTGCTGATGCCCGGTTTGGCGCCGCGCGCGGCGGTCTTCGCGGTCTGCGCCGCGAATTTCCAGAACCCTTTGAACCCGACGGTCGATCCCACATCGCCGAGGTCGAAGCCGTGCTTGTCATAGCGTTCGCGGCCCAGGGACACGAAGGTGTTCGGGCCCAGGATCAGTCCATCGTTGATGCCTCTGACCACGGATTTATCAGAGAATGGGGAGGCCGGATCGGGAACTGTGCTGATGATTCCTCGAACCACCTCGGCGGAGTCGTCGACGGCGTAGTAGTCGCTAGTGAACGGGACGATGCGAGGTTCCTCGTCGAAGCCGGCCGCCGCTGCCAAACGATCGGCCTGGAGGCCGGCGCAGACGATGACGAGATCGAAGACCTCGGCGTCCTCGACGCGGGCTGGTTGTTCGCGTTCGTCTCCGGCAGGTTCCCGGTTCTCGTCTGCACCAGTGTGCCGGGGTTCGCCCCCGCCCGACTGGCGAGAGCGTCCCGAGGCGGGATTGGTGAACCGGTCGCTGAGGCTGTCGATCGTGTCTTCGACCTGTTTGAACCAGTCCTGAGAGCCGAAGCGGCTACGCAGCTCGTCGCGGAAGTCGATCACCGGTCCGCCGGTGTTATCCCCGCGATAAGTCCGCGGAGCCTCGTGCACCTGATCGTCGATATCGCCGTCGGATTCTGCGGCGGAGTCAGCGTCGCGGACTGCAGAGGAAGCATCGGAGCCTGAAGCGGAGTCATCGTCGGAGTCGGCAGCGGGCTCGCTGCGCTCGGGCGCTGCCACGCGCATGCGGACGCGAACCTCGTTGCTCATCACGTCGACGCCGGTGACCTCACTACCGAAGCGGAAAGCCCCGCCGGCGGCACTGACATCGGAGGCGAGTGCCTCGGTCAGAGCGGCGTAATCGGTCACGGCGGTGTGCGGCGAATACAGGGCGAGCACTCCCCTGGCGTTGGGTTCGATCTCCCGCATCTCCGTGCGGTCGAGCAGACGCACTCCCGGGACCTGGTTCGCTTCGGCGTGGGCGAGGATCTCCTCGAGTCGGTCGGCCTCGTCGGTGTTCTGCGCAACCAGCAGTTGGCCGCACTCGCGGTAGGGGATGCCGCGTTCGGACACGAACGGGACCAGTAGCTCAACACCTCGGCGAGCGAGCTTCGCTTCCGATGACCCCGGTTTCGCGTCGAGGGCGGGATCCACGATTCCCGAGCTGTGTCCGCTCTGATGTGCGGCAACCTGCTCGGCCTTGTCGAAGACGGTGACATCGGCTTCGGGGAGTCTGCTGATGATCTCGCGGGCGAGCGCCACGCCGACGATCCCGGCACCGACCACGGCTACTCGTGAAATACTCATACAACAATCTTGGCACCGATCGCGGCGAAGGAGAAGGATGTCGACGGCCCTGAACTGGACTGGCAAGGACGCCGCCTTCGCACTCGGTCGACGCCTGATCTCCGGTGACGCGGACGCTTCCGGCCACCTCGGCGACGGTCCGCACTTCATTCGCGACGGTGACACCTATGTTCCAGGCGTCGATGAGAATCTTCTGGTCGTCGGGGACAATCTGCCGGGGCTGACCGGGCTGCTGGCCACGCATCGCCGGCGAGTCAAGGTCGTCTACATCGATCCGCCGTACAACACGGGCAATGCGCTGGCGTACAAGGATCACGGGCACGATCACGCGAGCTGGCTGAACTTCATGACTCCCCGCCTGATGCTCGCTCGCGAACTCATGCGCGATGACGGGGTGATCTTCATCCACCTCGACGACGGTGAGAGCGCGTGGGCACAGCTGCTGGGTCACGAGATCTTCGGTGAGGACAATTCGCTGGGCACCCTCATCCATCAGCGTGCGAAGGGCGGCGGCAATTCGCCCTCGTTCGTCCGCGGCCACGACTACGTCCATGTGTGGGGCAGAGTCGGTGGTCAGGCGGGGGCGTTCCTGACTGAGAAGAAGGCACCGGCGAAGCTTGAGATCATCGACGGCAGACGCATGCTCGTTGAAACGGATGTGCTGCGCGCCGGGTTCGGCCGTTACGCCCGCGGCCAGGAGCGGCGGTTGATGTACGAGGACATCCTCGAGGTCAAGGGTGCGAAGAAGCTCGCCGAGGTGGACGCGAAGTTGGGCACGGGCGAGTACGTCCTGCGCCAATGGGGAGCGCAGGGAAAGCACGCGGTCGTGCGCGTGACGCCTGCTGAGAAGGCGAGCTCGAAGCTCTACTCGATCATCAAGGCCCTGGGCGGGCAGAACGACCTCGAAGACCTCGGGCTGGGTGGGATCTTCAGCTATCCGAAACCCGTCGACCTGGTCAAGACGCTCGTGGCCTCACAGACCTTCTTCGACCCTGAAGCCATCGTCCTCGACTTCTTCGCCGGCTCCGGCACGACCGCGCAGGCGGTGATGGCGGCCAACCAGCGCGACGAAGGCTCACGGAAGTTCATCCTCGTCCAAACCCCAGAACCCCTGCTGTCGAAGAATGCGCGCAGCCTCGTGGACGCGGATTCCGAAGACGGTTTCCCCGAGATCAGCAGGCTCACCGCGGAACGGATCCGACGTGCCTCGAAGCGCCACGACCCCGAGCTCCATTTCACCGAAATCGCAGTGACCGAGCAATGAATTCTCGCCAACACCCTTGAGTCTTTCCTGGTGACAGTGTATGAATGCATAAAGACTCATATGTCGGCAATGATTTCGAGAAGAGTGATCCAGTGCCCACCTACGTCTACCGATGCACGACCTGCGGCGACACCGAACAGGTCTTTCCGATGAGCCGGAAACCGGAATCCGTGACGTGCCCCGACTGCTGCGGAACAGCCGTCTCCGCATTCACCGCCCCCCACCTCGGCGCCGGTTCCGGCACTGCCTTCGGCGTCATCGACGCAACGAAGAAGACCGCAGAGTCACCACCCGTCGTCTCGCGCGTTCCCTCCTCTGGTCGCCGTGCGCAGCCGGTGAGTCGGGATCCGCGGCACGCGAAGCTTCCCCGCGCCTGAGGTCAAGCTTCCCCGCGCCTGAGGTCGATCGGCTTCCGGGCGGAGCTCCAAGAAAGGGAAAGAACAATGCCGGACAATGTATTTCCACTCGATTCGACTCAGCCCTTCACCGCCCAGGCGGTCACCGGTCACAACCGCTGGCATCCTGACATTCCTGCAGCCGTGCATGTGAAGCCGGGCGAATCGTTCCGGCTGGACTGCCGCGAATGGTTCGACGGCGCCATCAAGAACGATGACAGTGCCGATGACATCCGCGATGCACCGATGGACATCGTCCATGCCCTCTCCGGTCCCGTTGCCATCGAGGGTGCGAAGCCAGGCGATCTGCTCATCGTCGACATCCTCGATGTCGGGCCGATCCCGCAGGAGGAGGGACCGCTTGCCGGGCAGGGCTGGGGCTATACCGGAATCTTCGCGAAGAAGAACGGCGGCTCGTTCCTCGTCGACCAGTTCCCCGACGCCTACAAAGCAGTCTGGGACTTCTCCGGCGGCACCGCGACATCGCGCCACGTCCCCGGTGTCTCCTTCACCGGGATCGTCCACCCGGGCCTCATGGGCACCGCCCCGAGCAAGGACCTGCTGGGCAAGTGGAACACCCGCGAGGCCGCCCTCATCGCCACCGACCCGAACCGCGAACCACCCCTGGCCCTGCCTCCTGAACCTCAGGGTGCGATCCTCGGCTCGCTGAGCGATGCGGAGTTCGACCGCGTCGCATCCGAAGGTGCACGCACGGCTCCCCCGCGGGAGAACGGCGGCAACCAGGACATCAAGAACCTCACCAAGGGCACACGAGTCTTCTACCCGGTGTTCGTCGACGGCGCGAACTTCTCCGTCGGCGACCTCCACTTCAGCCAGGGCGATGGTGAGATCACTTTCTGCGGCGGCATCGAAATGGGTGGTTTCGTCGACATCAGCGTCGATCTCATCAAGGGTGGAATGGACACCTACGGGGTGAGCGAGAACGCCATCTTCCAACCCGGCAATACCGCCCCGCAGTACTCCGAATGGCTGGCGTTCTCCGGAACCTCGGTGACGCTTGACGGTGAGCAGCGCTACCTCGACTCCCATCTGGCCTACCAGCGGGCGTGCCTGCACGCCATCGATTACCTGGCCAAGTTCGGCTACAGCCCGGAGCAGGCCTATCTGCTGCTCGGCGCGGCACCGATCGAAGGCAGATTCTCCGGCGTCGTCGACATTCCCAATGCGTGTGCCACCGTGTACCTGCCGACAGCGATATTCGACGTCGACATCTCACCCAGTTCCAACGGGCCCACGCAGATCGATCCGGGCATCGGCGCACCCCACTCGGCGTTCTGAGGGCGGCGGCCTCTTTCATCTCACGCCGCTGAGACGCGGCGCGGTCTCATGTGGACAATTCAGCTCGGATCCAGATTTCGGTCGTAGCCTCGAGGAAGACACGAACGGTTTCGCCGTCGGTCTGTGAACCGTTGTTCTGCAGATAATTGTTCCCCAGCTTTAGGAGCCAGCATGTCCGTCGTCGCCATCAATACCCTCACCGTCCCCGAGGCGGCACGCGGTGAACTCGAGAAGCGCTTCGCGGCACGCAAGCACTCCGTCGACGGCTCACCCGGCTTCGAAGGCTTCCAGCTGCTGCGTCCGGTCTCCGGCGGCGACCAGTACTTCGTCTACACGCAGTGGGCCACACGTGAAGACTTCGATAACTGGCGCCAGGCCCGCCAGCCCGCACACGAAACCAACAGCAAGGAGCCCGTCTCGGAGCAGGCCAACCTTCTCGAGTTCGAGGTCGTCGACCTCGGCGAGTGATCTCCAAACAGGTCTGCCCTCACCGATCGGTGGGGGCAGACCTGTGTCAGCCTAGCCGTAGAAGCCGACCGAACTCAGTGCCTCGAGCCTGACCCAGTCGGCGTCGAGTCTGCCCGTATCCATCGTTTGGGACGAGCGCAGCTCATAGGCGATCATCGGTCGCTCGTCGATCGCGAGCACCGCCGCATAGATGCACGCGAGAACGTGTACGCAGTGCGTGGCTCGTGACCTGCAGTGACACCGGAATTCCAGTTGGTCGAGCGGAACCGAAACACTCACGTCTCTTTTCACAAGGTCATCGAACAGCTCCCGTGACAGCTCACCCCCGACAGCACCTCCACCGTGGACACGCAGCAGTTCCCCAGCCGTTTCACCCGCACCTTTGGTCCACGTGGGAACTGTGATCTCGACGGGAAGCGTCAATCCTCGTTCGACCACCTCGGCGGAGATCGTCCCGGGCGCTTCTCCCACCGAAACATCGAGATCACGGGCCATTCGTCTGGCGCGGGGCAGCTGTGGGCTAGGTGTGCCGCTGATCGGTTCCACGACACGCAGCCAGCTTCGGCCCCACATGGTTGCGCCGAAATCGATGCTCGCCATCAGCTCAGATCCTTTCCATCCAGGGCGAAGAGATCCCACAGCTGTTCATCGGGGAGTGTCGCAAGTGCTTGCTCCGAGTCCCCGGTGACGAGTTCGGAAAGCCCCTGCTTCTTCCGATGCAGCGCATCGATGTGGTCTTCGATCGTTCCGGCGGCGATGAGGGTATGGACATTGAGTACGCGGTGCTGGCCGATGCGATGAGCGCGGGCGGTGGCTTGCTCCTCGACTGCGGGATTCCACCACCGGTCGAAGTGGAGAACGTGTGATGCTCGGGTCAGGTTGAGTCCGGTGCCTGCCGCTCGCAGGCTGAGGATGAGAATCGGGGGTGCCTCGTCATCCGTCTGGAAGCGGTGCACGAGCTTGTCGCGTCGCGCAATCGGCATTCCGCCGTGGAGAAACGGTACCGGGCCGCTGCCCAAGTAGTCGGCGATGCCTGCTGACAGCAGGTCTCCCATCGCCCGGTACTGGGTGAAGACGATTGCTCGCTCACCGTTCGCAACGATTTCGGAGAGCACTTCGCAGGCGCGATCAAATTTTCCTGATCGGCCGAAGTAGGAGCCTTCGGTTACGTCACTGGTTCCGCCGCTGGTTCCGTCGCTGGTTACGTCATTGGTCTCATCGCCGGTGGTATCTCGAGCTGTGGCGGCCAGAGCCATTCGCCCCTTTCCCTTTGTCACCGCACGAGCCTCGTACTGCGCGGGGTGGTTGCAGATCTGCTTGAGCGCGGTGAGCAGTGTCAGCACGCGACCGTTCCTCTCAAATCCGGAGCCGAAGCCGTGGTCAAAGGCATCGTCGACCGCCGCGGAATAGAGTGCGATCTGTTCTGGAGTCAGCGTGCAGGTGAGCGTCGTGTTCACCTTCGGCGGCAATTCATCGATCACGGCAGATTTCGTCCGCCTGAGCAGATGAGGTGCAATCAGCTCTGTCAACGCGTTCGCGGCGCGCGTCGACCGTCCATTCTGTATGGGATTGACGAAGCGCTGCCTGAAACGCTTTCGAGGCCCCAGGATCGTCGGGTCCGCGATGGACAAGATCGACCACAGCTCCTCCAGACTGTTCTCCACCGGCGTTCCGGTCAGCATGATTCTGGCGTGAGTTTGCAGACTCTTCGCTGTGCGAGTCACTTTGGTTCCGGGGTTTTTGAGATTCTGTGCTTCGTCGAAGACGACGATGTCCCAGGCTCGAGCCGAGAGATCTTCGTCGGAGCGCAACAGTGTGTAGCTGGTGAGGACGACCTCGCCGGGAAGAAGGTCGGCCGGCAGCCGTCGGGTTGGACCGTGAAAAGTGCGCACGGGGAGTTGCGGTGCGAATCGCTCGAACTCTCTGCGCCAGTTGTTGACCAACGAGGTCGGGCACACCACCAGGTGCGGCAGCTCCGAACCACGTGCGGCAAGCAGGCCGATGGCCTGAACAGTCTTGCCCAGCCCCATTTCGTCCGCGAGGAGGGCACCGGTTCCAGCGCCGGCGTGTTCGCGCAGCCACGCGATCCCGTGCGCCTGATAGGGCCGAAGACGGGCTGTGAACCCTCGGTCCTGCAAGATGGACCCCGTACTCAATGCCTGCCGGAACCGTCGAATCGAAGCCTCTGCCGTCATCATCGCAGTCTCTGCTTCGTTGACGACTGCATGCGCCGCGAGCGGCAACGTGGTCAGTGCATCAGGATGTGCGCTGAGCTCACTCCACGAGCGAGCCGAGGGAGCCAGGGCCTCCGACCTAACCAGTGACTGCAGAGCATCGACTGTGGTGAGCAGATCGGTGATGTGGACGTCAACATCGTCAACGGCGATTCCGCTTCCGGATGGCTGGGCCAATCGCAGGCAGACACTGCGTCCGCGAGGCAAACCCAGGTCAGCAATCCACGTGGCGGTGTTCGGTGGCCCCCACCAGGCAAAGCCGTGTTCGGCAGGGACGAACGTAGCCTGGAGCATCTCCGAGTGCTGCTCGTGGACTGCGGGTCGTGGGGATCGGGCAGTGCATGTGGGCACAGTCTCTCCTGAGTGATTGGCGATGGTCCACGGCCGGGGAGTGCCGATGTGCTGGGTGGTGCTGGGTGGTGAAGCGGGGGCTGTGCCAGCGTAGTGAACCGGAATCTGGAGTTTCAAGAGAGATACATAAACTATTTTTTGGCAAGGTGACCTCGGCGACTGAGGGCGGTTCCTGGGGGCTCTGAAACGGCCGTTGCATCCGTTCGAAGGTTACTGGCACGGAACTTTCGGTTTTACTGCTACTGTGCAGAACTGTAATAGCGGGGACACGAGAGGCACGCAATGACGCAGCAGAATACGGAAATCGACGACCGGGGCCACGGCTTCGTCAAGGCACTCGGAACGGTCGATGCCCTGTTCATCGGGTTCGGAGCGATGATCGGCTTCGGCTGGGTCGTCCTCACCGGTGAGTGGCTCAGCGGTGCCGGAACCTTGGGTGCCATCCTTGCCTTCGTCGTCGGCGGTGTCATCATGTGCTTCGTCGGCACGGTCTACTCCGAGCTGGTTGCTGCCATGCCGCACGCCGGTGGTGAGCACAATTACCTCATCCGGGCGATGGGTCCTCGTGTCTCTCTGTTTGGCTCGTGGGCGATCACCGGCGGCTACATCAGCGTCGTCATGTTCGAAGCGGTCGCGGTGCCGAAGACCGCTCTCTACCTGTTCCCAAACCTCGAACATTTCAAGCTGTGGACCGTCGCCGACTTCGACGTGTACCTCACCTGGGCTCTCGTCGGCACTGTCACCGCAATCATCATCTCCTGGATCAACATCCGCGGCGTCAAGCTCGCCTCTCTGGTCCAGACATTCGTGGTCTCGTTCCTCATCATCGTCGCTTTCCTGCTGCTGACCGGTGGCCTGGTCGGGGGCGAGGTCGCCAATGCCGAGCCACTCTTCACCGGTGGTGGCGCCGGCTTCATCGCAGTCGTGGCCGTCGTGCCCTTCCTGTTCGTCGGCTTCGACGTGATTCCGCAGTCGGCAGAAGAGATCAAACTGCCACCGGCGAAGATCGGCAAGCTCGTCGTCATCTCAGTCCTCATGGCGATCGCGTTCTACATCATCATCATTTGGATGACCTCCCTAGCGATGCCTGCTTCGGAACTCGCCACCCACGACCTCGTCACTGCGGATGCTCTGGCCGCGATGTTCCACTCTGCGTTCTGGGGCAAGCTCGTCATCGCCGGTGGCCTGGCCGGCATCATCACCTCGTGGAATGCGTTCCTCATGGGGTCCTCCCGCCTGATGTGGGCTATGGCCGTCGCCGGGATGATCCCCGCCTGGTTCGGCAAGCTGCATCCGCGCTACCGCACTCCTGTCAACGCGATCATCTTCATCGGCATTCTCTCTGCGTTGGCTCCGTTCCTCGGCTCAGCGGCACTGGGCTGGATTGTCGATGCCGGCTCACCCGCCATCGTCATCGCCTACTTCCTCGTCAGCATCGGATTCCTCATCCTGCGCAAGCGCGAACCGGCGATGGACCGTCCGCTGCGCGTCGGCGGCAAGAGCAACGGCGGCATGATCATCGGCGTCATCTCGGCGGTGCTCACCCTGGCCCTCTTCGTCCTCTACCTGCCGATCACCACTTGGTCTGCACAGCTGGCATGGCAGTCCTGGGCCATGTTCGGCCTCTGGCTCGCAGTCGGAATCTTCTTCATGTTCCGCCTGCCCACCGGCATCAAAGCCGGACCGAACGCAGAGACCGAACTCCTCGCCAAGGTGAAGTCCCTGCGCAAGAAGTGACGTGATGAGAATCAGCCCGCCAAAGAGCGGCTGAAGAGCAACAGCGAACAGTTCTCGCTTCGTGAGAGTGCGGCTATCGGAGACATCTCCGGTAGCCGCACTTCTTTGCTCGAGGGCTGTGATTGAGGGCTGTGCTGATCGGATTGACGCTGCGCCGCCCGTGCTGGTGGGCTACCCCTCACCACGAGCAGCAAATCACCCCCGTGCACATGTATGAATTGGCGCTGCCGGTGCCGCGTGTAAAACCACCGGTTGTCATTGAGGCTGCGGGTAAGAAGTAATGGTGCGGGTAGAAAATGGAGCTACGGGTGCGGGGTGCACAGTTGAAGGGCGAAGGGGCAGAGGCGAGCGCGGCCACTGGCATGTCGCGCAGTGACCGCGCTCGGATCGGGGGATGACACCACGCGGCGGAGTCCCGCCGCTAGGCAGAAGCCCACCGCGGATCAGACGGCGGCGTCGAGGCCGTTCATCTTCAGGCGTTCGCGCTGGTTGGGGTTGACGCTCGCTCGGAACGGCATCTCCACCACCTCTGCGCGGACGGGCTCACCTGGGGTGTCGGCGAAGGGTTCGGGAAGCTGAACCCAGTACTCGGTTCCCAGTGCACTGCCCTCGACCGGCACATGTGCCATCGCGATATTGGCTTCGAGCTCCGGTGAGTACCAGGGCGACGTCACGTACCCGACCGGGTCGCCACCGGATGTGGCGCTGACCAGCCAGAAGTCGGGAGCGTAGTCCGTGATCGGCTTTCCACCGACCAGCAGGCCCACGAGCTGAGTCCTAAACGGTGCGGTGCCGGCAGCGATCTGCTCACGAACCGCCTCGAGTTTCGCCTTGCCGATGTAGTCGGCTTCCTTCTTCCTCGGCACCTGGTAGGCGAGGTTGACCTGGAAGGGGTAGGTCTCGAAGTCCATGTCCTGGCCCCACGAGAGGATGCCCGCGGCGATCCTGCGGTGGTGGCTGGGAGCAACGACCTTGAGGTTGTAGGGAATGCCGGCTGCGAGCACGGCATTCCACATGTCCTCGGCGTACTTCGTTGAGTCCTTGAGGTAGATCTCGTAGCCTTTCTCCCCTGTGAACCCGGTCTGGGAGATGATGACGTCGTGCCCGCCGACCTGGGCTTCCATGAGTCCATAGCTGGGCAGCGTGCGTCCCTCCTCACCGACGAGGTCGGCGATGACGTCGACGGATTTCGGTCCTTGGACCTGCACCGGCGAGACATCGATCTCGGCAATGGTGACGTCGAAGCCCTTGCCGACGTTGACGCCCTGCAGCCAGAGCATGAGGTCGGTGTCGGAGAGGCTGAACCAGAATTCATCGATCGCCACTCGCAGCAGGATCGGGTCGTTGAGAATGCCTCCGGCTTCATTGCAGAGGATCACGTAACGGGCGCGCATGACTGGAATCTTGGTCGCGTCACGGGTGATGACATAGTTCACGAACGCCTCGGCGTCGGGCCCTTTGACCTGGATCTGCCGTTCCACGGCGACGTTCCACAAGGTCACGTCGTTGACGAGAGACTGGTACTCGGCCATCATCCCGCCATCTTCGCGAGATACGTAGCCACGCGGGTGGTACATGCGGTTGTAGATCGAGGCTCGCCAGCACCCCTCCTGCATAGTCAGCTCCCAGTACGGGGACTTTCGCACCCTGGTGTCAATGAGCATCTCGACAGGCGTGGGGCCTGATTGGCGAAGGTTGATCGGGACTTGTCTGTCGCTTTGGTTCACTGATGGGACGTTGTTGTCCATGGTGTTCCCCCTGCTAAAAGGTTCTACATTGTAGAACTCGATTCCCATATGATGGGTACAATCAGTGTAGAATTGAAGTGTCGACGGAAGCAAGGGTTTCCATCCAGATTCATCAGCCGTCGGCCACTTTCCAGGGATCCTCTCAAAGGAGCATGGGATGTCACAGGAAGTTCTGACCACGCTGCTGAAATCCGCGCGCTATGAAATCCTTCCCACCGCGGGTGTCGTCGACCGTGTCCACGAGTACGTCGCACCCGGCCGTGTGATCACTGTGACCGCCTCGACCGGGCTGACCCTCGAAGCGACCCTGTCCACCGCCGAACAGCTGCAGGCGCTCGGCTTCCATGCGGTGCCCCATATTGCGGCACGGATGGTCCAGGGCAGAAGCGAGCTGGAGGAGATCGTCGACCGTCTGACGCAGGCCGGCATCGATCGGATCTTCGTCCCCGCCGGCGACGCCACGCCTCCGGCCGGCGGCTATGCGGGTGCACTCGACCTCATCATCGACCTCGCGAGCATGGCCGCACCGATCCAGCACCTCGGCGTCAGCGCCTACCCGGAGACTCACCCACTCATCCCCGATGACGTCACCATCCAGGCGATGTGGGACAAACGCGACTACGCCACCCACCTCGTATCGAATCTGTGCTTCGACCCCGGAACCATCGCCACCTGGCTGGCCAGGGTGCGAGCGCGCGGCATCGATCTGCCACTCGTCCTCGGCATCGCAGGCAAAGTGGAGCTGGCGAAGCTGGCCCGGGTCGCATCGAAGATCGGGGTCGGCGAATCCACGCGGTTCCTGCGCAAGAACACGGCCACCTTCACCCGGATGGCCAAGCCCGGCGGGTACAACCCTCGGAAGTTCCTCGACAAACTCGCACCTGTCCTGGATAACCCGGCCCTGGGCGTGACCGGACTCCACATCTACACGTTCAACCAGATCAAGGACACGGAGATCTGGAGGCGCAAGCAGCTCGGCATGGTCGACGAGGTGGAAAGTGTGCAGTAATTCCCCGGGGCGCCTCCCAACACGGTAGTCGCTGCGGCATCCCTCCCCCGCGAGCCCCCGTGAGGCCGTGCTCATCCGACGAAGCTCGAGTCGACCTGTCACACTTCACACCCGCGTTCAGGGGGACGTAGCTTGATCCGCTGACATGCGAAGAAGCGCGAGGTGGGTGTTCTGCTCTGAGCCTGAGAGATCGACCATTGGGTTAGTTCGGGAGCTCAGCGTCTCAGAACGAATTCCGGAGGTCACGGTCTACGGCCTCGACATCTTGGTCACCCGCAAGGACTCCATCAATGGAGAACGCGTCCTTGCGGGTGACCGAAATGTATCCAAACGGGGCACCCAGATTATTTCGCTGTCCGTTTGCTCCGCTGGGCTCTTCCTACCAGGAGCGCACTGATCGTGATCCATGCGATCAACGGCACTAGCACCCACCACGCGTTGTCGAGAACCGCAGTGGGAAGCAAGAACGAATCACCAGTACTCGAGGTGACAGCACTGTTGAACATTGAATTATCCGTTGTAAGTCGACCAGTTCGAAGTCCTTCTATCGCGACCAGCACAACGACGCCGGCAGCCAATAGCATTGAAATCATCAGCCCAGTGGTTCGAACTTTCATGACGTGCTCCTTCCCTTTCATGGATCCTGGTAACTCCACCATAGGAAGACTGGGACTGATGCGTAAGGATGGTGAGTCATCCATTTGAAGTCCGAATGTCATACCCGTGGTTCCGCGCTCCTACCGGAACGGATTGTGACCCGAGTCGAAATATCCAGAAAAATCGGGATTGTGTAGGTAGTTTTGCCGTCCCTAGCCTTGATATACAACCGAGTAAACCTACGCCTTATCAGAAACTGCGAGTTCAGGAGCTACTATGTTTCGCGACAACAACGATTCGACCGATCGGATAAACCTCGTTTCACCGAGTTGCATTCGGGAAGTCGACCGGTAGATGGTTCGGGCGAGCACTGCGCACTGTGAAGCACCCGCACTGACTGTTGCGGTCGCGTATCCTCGATCTTCATCTTCTGATCGCTTGTCCTGACTGAGGCAGTCTCAACTGACAGTTGAAGGAGAACTACGGGCCGAATTCGAGTCTCTCCTAGCCCTTTTCGCCTCAGGCCTGTCAGCAACCTTCCTGGACTCAGCCTGTCAGACACGCCGAAGTCCCAACCCGCAGCTGATTAAGTAGACATAATATGAACTCTCGCGTCCCATCCACCCGCCGTGCGTTCGTCGGTCTATACGAACATGGCCGTCGAGATGTGAAGGTTCAGCACCGCGCATACTCTGCGGATGCTCACCTTGAATGGGGATCGGTCACCAAGACAGTAACTGCAGGGTTGCTGAAGGTATTGTCGATTGACGGCGTACTTGACCTGCGCACCTCTGTCGCAGATTTACTCCCGATACCCAGCCTTGAACACACAAGTTTGCAAGAACTCACCCTGCATCGCGCGGGACTGCCGCCAATGCATGCAGGAGCCCCCACGGGGCTGGTTCGGGATCCGAGCACAGGTTGCGACCGTACTCGATTTCTGAGCGAGATCGCTCCACGGATCACGGTGAATGAGGAAATTTCCGGCAAGTTCAACTATTCCAACCTCGGATACGCCTTGTTGGGGCTAGCTTTGGAAGAAGCGACAGGACGGTCATGGTTTGAACTCGTTCGCACGCATCTGCTGCCAGCATCCAGATATCCGTCATTGACCACATGTCCACCGCTCGGTTCTTACCCCACGACAATGGGTATTTCGCGTAGACCTTGGCAGTTGGGTCGTGGCGTTTACGCGTCAGCCGGCGGCCTCTGGTCACGAGGAGACGACCTCCTCAGATATGCAGAGGACACCTCGTCCATGCCACCGTCCCCAGGGTGGTTCGTGCTCCGTGGCGGCGTACTCTTCCACAATGGTCAAACCCGCGATGCCGGGTGTTCAGTCATGGTCGATCAAAGGAACGGAAGGGCGAGTGTAGCCCACACACTTTTCCGGATGCCTCGGACACCGCAACGACTCGCCGAACATGCCCTGTTCGGAAATGGCGCGCATTCGTAGACGAACGAACCGTGCGAGCTACCAGAGTCCAGACGCCTGCAAGAGGCCGTATTGACCGGCCAGGGCGACTGCATGAGTCCGGTTATTGGCTCCAAGTTTCGCCCGTAGATGACGGGTATGTGAGTGGATTGTCGACACTTCGACGTAAAGGCGTCGTGCAATCATAGTGTCGGAGCATCCCTGAGCAATCAATAGCAGCACTTCAAGCTCACGCTCGGTTAGCGACGCAATACCTTTGGCCGTGGCCAAGTTCCGTGCAATGTGATTTCGAGCGATATACGTTCTCGGTTCCCTCACCGCGTGAATTGCGCTCAGCAGCTCCGAATAGTCCAATGGCGAACAGATAACCGCCGCCGCTATCCTGGTCATGGCATCGGGAACGCTCTCAAGACGCCTGGCTGCTAGGATCACCGGCGGCAGGTTCACCTGTTTGGGTATCTCAAGCTCCTCGAGAGCCTGCGGGCATTCGTCGACATCGATTAAAAGAGCTGCGCAGTCCGCGGGAATGCGCTGAGCCTTGTTGACCATGATCAAGTCGATGCTCATATCTTTGGCCGCTGAAGCTGCCCCGGCAATCACAGAAGGTCGCGACAAGGGCCCTATTACAGCTAGCTTTTTCATCTCTCTTGTTGCGTCCCTGGATCGTCTGCCCGGCGAAACACCGAAACAAGGGATGTCGTGTGTTCGGCGACAGGGGACTGCGCGAAATCGGCGTACCGAGACACGAGGAAAAGACCTGCCCTTTCTGCGACGAGCGTGAGCTCCCGCGGAGCGAGCCAGTAGCTCTCTTCTGGAAATGACTTTACCTTGTTGGGCGAGGTAACAGAGCGTAGTACAGTCACACGGTTTTCAAGTCGATTCACTATTGTCGTACTGGTCAGCAGTGTCGTGGCATCGAGAGGTATCGTCAGAGAGCTGGGCTCTGTCTGACGTTGGTAAATGAAAGGGTCGTAGGTCTCAACCACTAGTCGACCGCCCGGCTGAAGTTGAGTAGCAGCCTGGGCAAGTGCTTTGCCCTGTTCGTCTATTCCCGAGAGCATGAAAAGGGTATTCGTCGCGATCAGTACTATGTCATATCGCCCGTCAACCACGGCTCCTCGGAAGTCACCGCGGTGGCCAGTCACACTCAGATGATTCGTTCTCTCTTTCAGAATATCGAGCATCTTGGCCGAACTCTCAATCCCACTGACTTCGTACCCGGCCCGAGCCAAAGGAGCAGCCAGGCGCCCCGTCCCGATGCCGAACTCGAGCACATTCTTTGCGCTGGGGACTATTTCAGCGAGGAAGGGCGGCAGCTGATGCACGTCCGGTAGGTTCGCATAGAGGAGGTCGTATACGTCGATAAGCTCATCTCCGTAGACTCCGGTGGACGCGTCTATTGCACTCATACATTCTCCCTCAGTCGGTGAAAATCGGATAGAAAAACCGGGTCGGGAATCACGGAAGCCTCGTATTCAGCCGCACGCATGATGAGGAACTGAACACGGTCCGTTCCTGCTTCGTGCTGGCTTTGATAGGTCACAACGTTGAGCAGTGCTAGATACGATGTGCTGAGTTTGATGATGTTGAGATCGTCAGTGCTTTCCGTGACACTCAAGAGTTCGCTCGTGGCGTCAAACAATGCCTTCTCCAACCGTCGGTGCGGTGCCCACACAAGGTGCAGGGCTGACCGCCTCATACTCAGGTCAATCTCCTGCCACGAAGTCAGTGCCTCGTCCCCGCCCATGTCTCTGTATAGAAGGCGGTATTCATGCTCAGCCGGATGAGGCGCGAAGAATCTCCAATCTGGTATCAGTAGCCCTGTAGGATCAATCTTTCGGAGTAGATTACGGCCAATATTGAACTGGGCAGCGACAGTAAAGCCTGCCCACGCGACAAGCGGAAGCGTCATCGCGCCGGTCCCAACGATCGAACTCGTCCTAGTTTTCAAGACTGTTGCCCAACCTTTCTCGTGGTGAATGTGGCCTCGGCAACCACCCCAGCAATGGCAGAAGAGGCTAGCTCCGCGTACTCGGGTTCCATGATGAGCCCCTGGTGAGAGGCACCCTCCACTACCAAGTGGTGCCCCTTGTCGGATAACTGCGACAGTTCGGTCTGCAGCACCATGTGGGCAGGATCGTTCTCTGCCGTCAACCCCGCGGTGACAACTGCTAAGGGCAGATCACCGAAGTCCGTGGATTTACCTGCTTCCTTGGCCCAGCTTCCTCGCCACATTCGTAGCTCTGCCTTGCTTCCGCGAATGCCAGCTGGAGAATTCCCCCGGTGGTGTGTAAGGCTGGCATATGGCTCGGTCAATGGGGCGTACTCTGCGGGGGTTTCGTTCAGCGGTGGTGGGTTTCGCAACATTCGCAACATTCGAGCTTCTAAACGGTACATTACTTCGCGCTGACGAACCGAGCGCATCTGCTGATTCGGATGGCTCGAGTCAATCAACACCAGGCCGCTGACGAGTTCGGGATGCTGTGCAGCGTGGGAACGCACTAGTAGTCCTCCGACCGAGTGCCCGACGAAGACCGCTTCTCCTATATTTTCCGCAGCGAGAACCGATGCCAGACGACTCGCGTGTTTCACCGCTTTGTCTGGCCTGCGTCCGCCGGAGAACCCAATCCCTGGACGGTCATAGGCCAGGGATGATATGCCCCGCTCAGCGAGGGCTCTCTGCACAAGGACCCACGCTGTCGCGGGACACCCCAGCGCAGATTCGAGTACCGCCCATGGGCCACGTCCATTACCAGCATCATGACGGCAAACATGTATCTGCAACTCCTGTGCGTTGCAGAAATGCCCAGGTGCGGAACCGTCCGATGGACTGACCAGCCTTCGACCGTCTGAACTCGTCCTCATACTCCGCATGGCTCACTCCTTGTTTCCACGGTCGATAGCCTTGATCTTTCGCGCAGTGCTAACAACGAGAGGATAGGTACCGAGAAATGCCCAGAAGAACCTGTTCAGCCCCATAAATCTTGCGTTGCCAACGTGGAATCCCGCTGCCAGAAGTATGAGGCACTGCCGAGGTCCATGCGGAAGGACGAGCACCAGGGGAAATGCTGTCTCCGCTAAGGTAACCGACCAGGCTAGGGTCTTCTTCGCCCACGGACGTGCTGAAACAAACCGGTATAGCCATTCATCCCCGTAGGTTTGAGTGCGAAATATGCCGTCGATGGCTGAGCCGTCACGCCAGCTCGTGGACAGGACCTTCGCGCTACCGGCAACGAAGTACGACAGGACACTTTGGAAGGTGACAAAGCTTTCAAGGGCAGTGCGCTGCGCTGGCGAAATGCCAGGGAGCTGCGCGACGGCAGAAGTTGTGTGCACTATCATCGACATTTGGTCGGACCCGTCGGAACCGTAATTTCCTCTGTAGCTCTTCGCCAACAGGAGGGCGGTGAGCACACATGAGGATGCCGCGCGGATCCTAGAACGCGATGGCGCGGCGATCACTCCGAGTGCGGCAACGGCTCGCGTTGCGACTAATACTTGATATCGGGGATGCTCAAAGCATCTCAAGAGCGGCTGGGCTCTCTTCTTACCGAACGCGCGCAACGCCGTGCGGCGAATAGGCCAGGCGAACAGATGCCTATCCGCCATATCGGCTGGCCGCGAGAGTTCTTCGAGTGCACCGAGAAGACTCCCGATCGCTGCTAGCCGACTTCCCTTAGTGAAGGGGCTATGCCCAAAATGGACTTCATGTGAAGCCTGCGAGGTTGTAGCTGTCATCTCATCATCCCACTTTCATCCGTTGGCAATCTCAGCGGCGCGGTTCCCATTTGAAGAAGAATTTGGATGCGACGAAGGCGATTGCTGTCCAGGCCACAGTGACGATCAAAGGTATTGCCGCTTCCTGCCATTGAGTTCCCTGCCACGCACCGAGCAGGAGCTCGGCCGCGGCCCCTCCGGGCAGTGCTAGCTTGAGCAGCGTCAGTGTCTCGGTACCAGAAACAGCAACCCAGAATGCGACTCCCATGACACCGAGTGCGACCGGGAGAGTTGTCACTTGAGCGCTGTCAGGACTCTTTGTCACTCCTGCAGTAGCTAGACCAAAACCGACATAGAGTGCCAGCACCAAAGTGACTGCGACGATGAATAAGAAGAAGTTGGATGGAGGCGTCTGAAGAATGGAGAACACCGTTATCATCCCGATCGTCTCGGCTGCTGCCAAAAGAATGAATGTGAGGATCAGCCCAATCACGATTCCGGCCGACGATTCAGAAGTGCACCGGAGGCGCTTGAGGAAGAGGTTCTGTCGGCGGGCGGCCAATGTCGTCACTGAGCTTCCATAGATCACGAACGACCCCATGAAGAACGGAACGAAGACAGCAGCAAGAGCGATATTGGCGCTTCCCAAACTCCAATAGATGAATCCGCAGGCTGCCAGGGGAATCAGCGTCGACATCAAGAGCACAAGCGGATCTCGAAGCAACTGAATGCCTTCATATTTTGCGATTGTGAACATACTGCTTCCTTGATCAGTGTGAGAGTGTGCGGAAGATGTCGTCGAGATTGGCGCGTCGGACACTGAGCCCGTGTATGCCGATCCCTTGCTGACGCGCCCAGGACTGCAATTCGAAGACGTCGCGCTCAGCATTCTCGGTGGAAATTGCCCAGGCGTATGGCCCCTCGGCTTCCACTGGAAACGGGATCGCTGCCTTCTCCGCTGCTGCCTCGAAGTGAATCTTCGCGGGAAACGAGCTGGCTAAGTCGCTGAAGCATCCTTCCATCTGGATTTTTCCGTGGTGCATTAGCCCGATGCGGTTGGCGTACTGCTCTGCCTCTTCGAGGTAATGCGTTGTGAGGACAATCGTGCAACCTTGATCGCGGATCTCGTTAATGGCCGCCCACAATTGATCTCGCGCACCGATATCCAAACCAACTGTCGGTTCATCAAGGAAGATAAGTTCAGGATTGCCAAAAATAGCGGTAGCGAAGTCGAGTTTGCGCTTCTCTCCGCCCGAGAGCTGTGAGACGCGCACGTTCGCCTTGTCTGACAGGCCTGCAACATCGACAACTCTCCGCGCATCGTCAATGCGACCACTTAAGTCACCGAACAACTGCACCGTTTCCGCCACTTTGAGGGTCGGAGCGAAGCCGCTTTCCTGCAACATGATGCCAGTGCGCGGGCGTACTTTCTTAATGTCACGCGGATCCGCCCCGAAGACAGCGACCCTTCCGCTAGAGGGCCCGCGGTGACCTTGCAACGTCTCCAGCGTAGAAGTCTTGCCCGCTCCGTTGGTCCCGAGCAATGCGTAGAGCTCTCCTTGGGCTATCGCGAGGGAGAGTCTGTCGACCGCGATGAAATCTCCGTATCGGACTGAGAGCTCCTTGGCTTCGATCAGTGTGTTTGAGGTCATGTATCTAGTTGATCTCTTAGCCGGAAGCACTAACAGTCGTCATGCATCACTATTCGAAATGACTTTGCTTCATTGAGCATGTGACAGTGTGTCATAACAATCGACTACCGGTGAGCTAGTTAATCGGGTGCTCAGCAGTGATTTATCCATAGTTTTATGGATTCAAACTCCCCTCGCGCTTCGATACGGTTGTTGTATCCGGGAGGTAATGAATCCGGCCGTTTAAATCGCACATATAGTAGCAGGAGACAGACAATCATGCAGAACCGCATCACCCGCTTCGCCGACTCAGCCGAAATCACTCGGATTGGTCGAAACATCGACGCCCAGCCCGTACTTGCGACCCCCGTGACGACTACTGCGACAACAGCGGTCACATGTATCACGGCGGCCTTCGGATCCCACGATTCCGAGCGCAACGACGTGACGTCGTCCTTTGAATCCGATGAGACCGTTGACGGCCTTCTGAAGGCACGTGTGGTCGCCATGTCGAGCTGACACCACCCCAGCCGGCTGGCGGTGTGGAGACTTCATGGTCCTCCGCACCGCCAGCCGGCGTTATTGTCTCCGTCAACTTTTGCATCGGCAGTGACTGGTGGATTAACCATATTTTGCGCAGAACCAGAGTCGGCGTATCGGTTGTTAAATGCAAACGAAACGCTGCGATTACCCAGAACTGCACTAACCGCGTCCAAATGACGGAATCTCTCCGGGTGAGGCGCCGGACCGTCTATGAATATGACGCTGCGTCAGTTGTTCCGTGCCATCAGACATGGAAGGCTGGTGGAATGGCAGCGGAAGGAAGCAGATGAACAAGGTTCAGGTAGCCCTTCTCGCGATACTCTCTATTTCCGGAGCGATCGGTGGAGTCTGGATACTGGCAAATCTTCCCACTGGGATCAAAATCGTTCCGGGTTGGATTGCTTCCAACCTTCCGTCGCCACAATCGATTGGCGCTGGATGGTTGATCTTCGCTCTCGTCGGAACCATCGTTGCCACTGCAATAGCGCTTGCATTTGTCGGCAAGAACAGCGACAACGATTCCGACTCCCCCCACTCGGAGGACGACGAAGCATGACTGTCCCTGCGGAGACGACCAGCCCGACTAGAACTCTCGCGCGCATGCGTGTATTGGTCAGCCAGGGGTTTATCGTGGCCTGGGCAGTAACGTGGTTGACCACGCTTGCATCTGCCGCTGACTCTTGGTGGCACCCGTTGCTGCTCCTGCCATCGGCAGGACTCACGTTACCGCCGGTCCTTCGTTGGCAGCAGACCTACGCTGGAACAAGAGCGACCCTCGGGCTGTCCGTGGGCATTGTGACCTGGACGATATCGTCGCTTCTGCACATTTCACCAGGGGCCGTTGTAGCCGTTGCCATTCCTGCAGCGGCGATGATTCGCGGCAAGACAAACATCTCTCTATTCGCTAGCACCGGCACCATAATGGGTTGCGCAGCCATCGGTTTGCTCGTCTCCATCACACAGTCACAGTTGACCTTGCTCTACGTAGGCTTGGCCGTGTTGCTACCTGCCATTTGGGCATTGGCTTTCTGGGGTACACGTGTGTCATGGAACCTGCTAGTCGAACTTGACGCAGGCCACCAGACATACACAAACCTGGCAGTGTTGCGAGAGCGGTTCAGAATTGCTGCTGACCTTCACGACATACAGGGCCACACTCTTCATGTGGTCAAACTCAAGACTGCATTGGCACAGCGCTTGCTCCGTGCTGATCCAGATGCAGCTGAGGTGGAGATTGCTCAGATCCAGGAACTTCTCTTGGAGACGATCGGACAGTCCAAGTCGCTGGCTCACGGTGAGCGCAATCTGACTTTGGCAGGTGAGTTGGAGAATGCACGACAGCTCTTCGAAGCAGACAACATTGACGTCAGCGTCCGTAATGGGGGGACGCCTACGGGGATTGTCGAGACTCTGAGTAGTCTCGTGCTTCGGGAGGCAACGACAAATATTCTCCGACACGCTCAAGCCAATCAAGTGCATATCACTCTCACACCTGCGAGTATCCTCATCACCAACGACGGCCTATCCACGTCTGTGGACCCAGACCTCAATGGCTTGGCGGTACTACGAAAACGAATTAACGAGGCAGACGGCCATTTGATAGCCCGAATCGAGAACGATGAGTTCATCACGGAAGCAGAGTTTCCTGGCACCCAGGAGAGGAAATCACTATGACAATCTCTATCGTCCTCGCCGATGACGAAACCCTGTTGCGCAAAGCTCTCGCATCACTCCTTCCCCTCGAAGGTGATATTGAGGTCGTGGCAGAAGCCGCAGACGGCAAACAGGCTGTCTCAACTGTGTTGGCTCATTTGCCTGACGTCCTTGTGATAGATCTTGAGATGCCAGGCAGTGATGGCCTCGATGCAGTGGAAGCGCTTCGCCAGGAGCGATCCGAACAAGCAGTGCTGATGTTGACCCGCCATGCTCGACCAGGTGTGTTGCGCAAAGCGCTCTCCTTAGGCATCCGAGGATTCGTCAGCAAGTCGGCGGACCCTGCACAGATCGTCGAGGTCGTCGTCGCTGTCCACGAGGGACGCCGCTGGATAGATCCGGATGTTTCTGCTGCAGCTGTCATGGATGACTGTCCGCTCACTGATCGAGAGATCGACGTACTTCGAGTCACCAGTAACGGCTATTCCGTGGCGGACATCTCCGAGCAACTGCACCTGGCGCAGGGCACCGTACGAAACTATCTCTCCAATGCGATCAGCAAAACGAATGCACGTACTCGCCATGACGCTGCCCGCTATGCCCGTGAGAACGATTGGCTTTGATCCCTGCCCCTGGTTGAAACCAGAGCAGAAGTGTTTGGTTCCCGAAGTAGTCGAACGCTCGAAGGGGCCCTACAGCCAACGAATCCCTTCTTCATGGGCAATCTCGTCATCGAGTGGAGGCTGAACAAGGTGCGTTCTGTCAAACCCGGGGCTTGATAGAGGGCATCCACGAGTACCGCCTGAATCGCGCTTAGCGAGTCAGATCAGCTGTCACCCCCTATTGCACCTCAAACTCGGCCGGATCTGATCGCCTCTGCCTCGCCGACTCGGCACACATGAGCTCCTAAACCGATGTACCGACGGAGACAATCTACCGGTGAGTGACCTTGCGCTTGAGACTGCGGGAGAGCAGACCCGCCTCGTCGACGAGGAGTTTGCCGACGGTCTCGTGGTGGTCAGCGATGCGCATGGTCGGACCCGAGATGCCAACGGCTGCGACGACCCTGCCGTCAACGCCGTACACGGGTGCGGCCAGGGCATCGAGTCCCTCTTCGAACTCCTCGTGCACAATCGCGTACCCACGTTCGCGCACCTCGGCGAGGTTGTCCATGAGATCTTTCCGCGACCCCAAGGTGTACTGGGTGCGACGTTCCAAACGGCCGGCAGGAACCGGGATGATGTCGAAGGCGTACATGATCTTGCCCAGCGCCGAGCAGTGCGGTGGCACCTCTACGTCGACCCAGTTCGTGGCGCCGAGAACGAAGGTCGAATCGACCTGGGCGACCTGCACGACGCCCGTGGCACTGGGGACGGCGAGGTTGACCGTCTCGCCGGTCTCCTCGCTCAGCCGCTGCAGTGTGGGATCAGCCGCCGTGACCAGCGTTTCGACGCGATCAAAGCGCGAAGCGTAGGTCGCAAACAGGGAACCTCCACGATAGAGCCCGTCCCCGTCACGTTCGACCAGCCCGTTGCGTTCGAGGGCGGAGAGCAGACGTGAGACCGTCGAGCGCGCCAGCTCCGTCGACTCCACCACCTCGGTGTAGGAGATCGGGGCATCCGCCTTCACCACCAGCGACAATATCTCTGCCGCACGATCGATCGACTGCGTCCCATTGGTCATAGCGCTCAACTCCGTCGGGGAAAGATAGGCCGCAGCACCATCGGCACTCCGGCGGCATTCACCCTACAGCACACGTGATTCAGGCCTGTCCGTGTTGTGCCATGTGAGCTACAGTTTCGAAATGAGCAACAGCGAGACGAATTCCGGCTCCGTGCAGTCGGTCGACCGCGCGGTCACGATCCTCGAGGTCATCGCCCGCACCGGCCTCGCCGGCGTCACCGACATCGCCGCCGAACTCGGCGTGCACAAATCGACCGCCTCCCGCATCGTCTCCACGCTCGAGGCGCGCGGTCTCGTCGAACAGGACCAGCATCGCGGCAAGTACCGCCTGGGCTTGGGCATCCTCCGCCTCGCCGGCGCCACCACCGCACGTCTCGACATCGTCCAGGAAGCCCGCCCCATCGCGAAGCTCCTCGCCGAGCGCACCGGCGAGACGATCAACGTCGCCGTCCTCTCCGATGGCGCGGCCCTCTACCTCGACCAAGTCTCCGGCAACGCCTCGGTCCAGAGCCACAACTGGGTCGGCCAGCGCATCCCCCTGCACGCGACATCGAACGGCAAGGTCCTCCTGTCAGGACTGAGCGAGGCGGGCATCCGCACCGCCCTCGAAAAAAAGCTGCCGACCTACACCCCGCACACGGTGACCTCGATCCCCCACCTGCTCACCGAAATCGCCGAGGTGGTCGCCGCCGGGCATTCGATCGTCACCGATGAGCTCGAGGTCGGCCTCACCGCCGTCTCCGCGCCCATTCACAATGCCCACGGCGATGTCATCGCCTCAATCTCTGCCTCGGGACCGGGGTTCCGCTTCACGGAGAAGAAGGTCGATGCCGCCAAGGACCTGCTGGTGGCGGCGGCCGCTGACATCTCGTCACGGTTCGGCTGGCGCGAAGGCTGACTGGCGGCTCCCGATCCCGAGGTGCCTCACATTAAGGCCCAGGTTGTTGCTGGACGTTGGATGTCACAGGTCGGAGCCAGTAGGTACCTGTGTCCGGTCATCGATGTCGTAACGCACTTGCCAGCGTGCGCTCCTTCGTCGTTCTGAACATAAATTGGGTACGCCTTCCAGATGCCTACTTAGTTGACAAGGTTGACACTCCCCGGCACAGGTGACATCGTGTAATACATAGTCCTAGTTGACAAGGTTGACACTAAATAATCGAACGAAATAACGAACTGAACGAGGAATAAGCCATGACTGCTGAGGCAGCTGCTCGAAACAGGCAAGAAATTCTCGCCAGCGTGCAGCGCGGTCTTGAAAAACTCCCTGACACCGACATCGAAGGTGTGAAAGACGCTGTGTCCCTGGGCGCAAGTATGGCTGCGATGGTACCGCGCACGGCTGGTGAGTTCGGCAGAATCGTTGGGCCTCTCTACACCACGAAGGCGCTTACGGTGATGTGGAACATCGGACGCGCAGCGATAAGTAAGAGAGTTGCTGAAAACAAACTCCTAGCACTGAAGGTAGAGGGAGATAACCTGTTCCCCATCTTTCAGTTCGACGGAAAGATGATCCGCGACGATGTCATGGAGATCGTTCAAATTCTCCGCGCATCTGTCGATCCATTCACTATTGCTCAATGGCTGCGCACTCCCGTGCTCGAGCTTGATGATCAAACTCCTCTTGACCTGCTTGATGTAGGTAATAAAGCAGCCGCTGTTCGCATTGCCAAACGCACCGCCGCACGCTGGGCTATGTGACACTATCGATCTATGGATCGCGACGAACCCGCACAGCAGCCACCAAGACAGGGGGTTGACCTCACGGAGTTCCCCGCCCGCCGAGTCGAGCAGGGCACCCGATGGAGGCGCACCCACCAAAAGAAGTACAAACCCTGGTTCTTCGACTCTGCCTCCTTTTCTCGATTCAACCTGTCTCAGCCGATGGGAACCTGCTATTTGGCGAACAGCAACGAAGTCGCCGCCCGTGAATCTATCGGTCCGGACATAATGAAAACAGGGGTGGTTGCTGCGAACTTCGCTCAATCGCGCGTTGTTTCGTCTCTAGTGCTTCCAGACCCGATCAAGGCAGCACACGTCTCCACTGACGGCGCTTTCTCTTTCGGAGTTTCCAGCGAACTATGTTCGATGCCTAATTACAGCGTAACTAGACAATGGGCCCATGACCTGCAGAATGCAGGTTTTGAGGGAGTCTGGTACCACCCTAGATTTACCCCAGGGCTAAGCGCGCGTGCCCTCGCAGTATTTGGTGCAGCGGGAGAAGCGGAAGGTGAGGTGCATGAAGAGACATCATTCAGAAAAGTGCTGGAAAGCATGGGAGTTTCTGTAATCGACACTGACTGCCGCGACGAATACGAAATACTTGACGCACCTGTAGACCCATAGGGACCCGTGCGTGTAGCGGTTGAGGCTGGCACAGAGACGGCTACCGGAGGACCCCAGCCAAACGGGAAGATGCTGTCAGAGGGCGGACCGGTCCAGCCCACTGGGCACCCTTCCGCTCGATCAAATCTTCACATCAAAAACAACGCTTTTTGCGGAGCTAATTTCTCACGCGGCAGCGCATCTGCCGCCCATACAGCCGAGGCCAGCTGTCCCAGCAAAGGGTCCGATCGAGACTTGCCTAAATCGCGGCCCGACGCTCCGGGCGCGAGAGGACAGTGCGGGTCACGAACTTAAAGCACGCGCCGTCACAGGACAGGCGCATTTCGCCTTAGGCGCGTGATCCCTGTGCCGCCAAGGACCTGCTGGCGGCTGCGGCCGCCGACATCTCGTCAGGGTCCGGCTGGCGCGAGAGCTGACGACCAGTCGTCGGATAGAACCCTTGACACACCTCGGCGGGCGGAGGACGATCAAAGCACCCAGTTTCACATAGTGCGTCACGTTGCACAGTACGCAACATGTGTCGTTGAAGGCGAAGAAGCCTTCGGAGAGGAGCCTCCCGTGGCTTCCATTCCCACCCAGGCCAGTGTCGTTGTTGTCGGTGCAGGCATCGTCGGCAACAGCCTCGTCCATCATCTGGCCGAGCTCGGCTGGAGAGACATCGTCCAGGTCGACAAGGGCCCGTTGCCCAATCCGGGCGGCTCGACCGGACATGCCTCGAACTTCATCTTCCCGGTCGATCATTCCCGCGAGATCACGGACCTCACCCTCGACAGCGTGCGCCAGTACAAGGAACTCGGCGTCTTCACGCAGTCCGGCGGCTTCGAAGTCGCCCGCACCCAGGAGCGCATGCAGGAGCTGCAACGGCGGATGGCCTCGGCGAAGGCCTGGGGCATCGAATCCCACCTGGTCACTCCCGAAGAGGTCGTTGAGAAGGTCCCCTTCCTCGACCCGTCCGTCATCGTCGGCGCCTTCTGGACACCCACGGTCGGCGTCGTCGACTCCGTGGGGGCTGGCACGATGATGCGCGAATCCGCACAGAACAAGGGCGCGCTCACGGTGTCACCGAACACCGAGGTGACCGGCATCGACGTCGAGAACGGGGCGATCGCACGCGTCCACACGACCAAGGGGCCGATCGAGACGGATAAAATCCTCATCGCCTGCGGAGTCTGGAGTCCGCGCATCGCGGCCATGGCCGGTGCCGCGATCCCGCTGACTCCGGCGGTGCACCAGATGATCAGCGTCGGCCCGGTTCCGCAACTGGCCGAGCAGACGGGTGAGATCTCCTTCCCGATCGTGCGCGATATGGACACCTTCTGCTACGAACGGCAGCACGGCTCGGACATGGAGATCGGCTCCTACGCTCACCGGGCGATTCTCCACGAACCCGACGAGATCCCATCGATCGAGGCCGCGAAGCTCTCCCCCACGGAGATGCCCTTCACCGACGACGATTTCGACCCGCAGCTCGAACAGGCCCTCGAACTCATGCCCGATGTCCTGTCCAACCCCGACGTCGAGATCCGCTACGCGATCAACGGCCTCCTGTCCCTGACCCCCGACGGCGCTCCCATCCTCGGCGAATCACCCGAGGTCAAGGGCTTGTGGTCGGCGGCAGCGGTGTGGGTCAAGGAAGGCCCGGGCGTGGGACGAGCCGTGGCCGAGTGGATGACGAACGGATGTCCGGAGGTCGACGTCCAGGGCGCCGACATCGCCCGTTTCCATCCGCACCAACGCACGCGCGAACACGTGCGCGCCCGCACCTCGGAAGCCTTCATCAAGACCTACGGCATCGTCCACCCGGGCGAGCAGTGGAACTCCGACCGCAATGTCCGCCTCTCCCCCATGCACGAGCGCGAGAAGGAACTCGGCGCCGTCTTCTTCGAAGTCGCCGGCTGGGAGCGTCCCCAGTGGTACGAATCGAATGCGCCGCTGCTCGAGGAATTCGGCGAGCGCGTCATGGACCGCACAGCCGAATGGGACTCCCGCTGGTGGTCACCGATCATCAATGCCGAACACCTCGCACTGCGCGAGCGCGCCGGACTCGTCGATCTCTCGAGCTTCGTCATCTTCGACGTATTCGGACCTGCAGCCCTCGATGCCGTCCAATCCATCGTGCTGGCCCAGATGGACGTGAGCATCGGTCGAGTCGTCTACACCCCGGTCCTCGACGAGACCGGCGGGTTCCGCTCGGACCTGACCATCATGCGACTGGCCCACGACCGATTCCGCGTCGTCACGGGCGCCGCCCACGGCATGGTCGACGTCAAATGGTTCGCCGATCGGCTCCCGGCGACCGGCACCCAGATCGCCGAGCTCACCTCCTCGTGGACGACCATCGGCCTGTGGGGACCACGAGCACGCGACATCCTCTCCCAGGTCACGAACGCAGACGTCTCCCACGAAGGCTTCAAGTTCGGCACAGCCCGGACCATCGAAGTCGGTTCGCTGCAGGTCCTGGCCTCCCGCATCTCCTACGTCGGCGATCTGGGTTGGGAGCTCTACATCCCCATGGAATCCGGACTCAGACTCTGGGACGTCCTCACCGAGGCGGGGACAGAACACGGCCTCGCGCCGGTGGGACTCGGCGTCTACGGCACGACCGGTCGCATCGAGAAGGGCTATCGCGCCTTCGGTGCCGAACTCGACTCCGAGCGCAGTGTCATCGAGGTCGGCATGGCCCGGCCGAAGGTGAAGTCGCAGAACTTCGTCGGCCGCGATGCCCACCTGCGTCACCGTGAGGAGGATCCGAAGGCCATCCTGTGTTCTCTCACGGTCGACGATCACACGAGCGCCAGCGGCGAGAAGCGCTACATGCTCGGTGGGGAACCCATCCGATCGCAAGACGGGCAGCCGCTCATCGACGGGCACGGGCACCACGTCTTCGTCACCTCGGCGGGGTCGGCCCCGAGCCTGGGCAAGCATGTGCTCATGGCCTTCCTCCCTCCCGCCGAGGCGGTCCTGGGCAACCAGCTCACCGTCGTCTACATGGAGGAGGCCTACCCCGTGACGGTGGCCTCGATCGACGCCACCCCTCTGTTCGATCCCAGCAACGAGAGCATCAGGAGGTAGGTCATGGACATCCTCGTCTGCATCAAACGCATCCCCGACATCTCTGGCCAGATCACGCTCGACGCCTCAGGCACGGACATCGACGACTCCGGCCTGGGCCACACCACCTCGGCGCATGAGGAATGCGCGGTGGAGCTGGCCATCCAGACGGCCGCAGCCACCGGCGGCAAGGTCACGGTACTGACCTTGGGCCCCGCCGAGGCGGTCGAACAGCTGCGCGCGGCCGTGGGCGTGGGCGCCAACGACGGAATCCTCATCGAAACCGAGGATCCGGGTGCGTTCGGGCCCGAGGACATCGCCCAGGTCATCGGCGACGTCATCCGCGACCGCGCCGAAGGGGGCCAGAGTTTCGATCTTGTGCTGCTGGGCAATGATGCCGCCGACACCGGCGACTTCCAGGTTCCCATCCGCCTGGCCTACGACCTCGAATACCCGGTGCTGACGGGGATCCAGACGCTGAGCGCGAGCACGGGTTCCGGCTCAGACAGGTCCGGCAGCTCAGGTGGCGGGTCAATCGAGGCACGCGGGATCGGGCCGGCCGGCACAGAGATCTTCTCTCTCGAACTGCCCGCCGTCATCGCGGTCCAGGAGGGCGGCGTCGACCCGCGCTATCCCTCGATCACCGGACGGATGAAGGCGAAGAAGGCTCGCATCGCCGAATATGTGGCACCCGAACCGGGTGCCGGAAATCCGCGCATCGGCCTCGAGCTGCCACCGGACACAGCGAATGAGGTCACCATCCTCGGCGAGGGCCCGGATGCAGCTGGGGCCCTGGTCGACGTGCTGGAAGAGATCGGAGTGATCAGGTCATGACTCTCGTATTCGTCGAGACCGATGAGAGCGGTCAGGTGGCGCTGACCTCCGCCGAGGCGCTCACCTTCGCCCGCACGAACGCGGACGTCCTCGCCGCCGACTCGTTCTCGGCAGGAGTGGAGGCCGCTGTGATCGGCGCGCTTACCGAGGCCGCCACCGAGCAGTTGGCCGCCCTCGGCGTGGACCGAATCCACCACCTCGAGACTGCGGATCTCGAGGCCTATTCGGCTCCGGCTTGGGCGCAGGCCCTCGTCGACATCGCGCCGGAGACCGGGGCGGTTCTGGCCTCGGGCACTCCGCGCGGAATGGAGCTCATGACCCATGTGGCTGTGAGAACCGGGGAGCGGATGGCGGCCAATGTCGTGGCCGCCGATGAGGAAGGACTGCTGCGGCAGGTGCTCGGCGGGGCCGCGTTCGAACGTCTTCAGGTCGGCGGTGACTTGCAGGTTCTCACCCTCGCCGGTCACGCCTGCAACCCAGAGGAGACCACGCCGACGACGCCGGAGATCTTCACCCACTCCCCCGAAACAGCTGCAGAGGATCTGCGCGTTCGCGTTGTTCGCACCGAGGTCGAGACCGCTGACGACAATGACACCTCGGGCCTGACCCAGGCCCGCGCCGTCGTCGGTGCTGGTCGCGGGGTCGGTTCGGAGAACGGATTCGGCGAAGTCCTCGAGCTCGTCGACCACCTCGGCGGGGCGCTGGGCGTTTCTCGTGTGGTCACGGGTCTGGGCTGGCGCCCCCACACAGAGCAGGTCGGCCAGACCGGCAGCCGGATCACACCGGATGTCTACATCGCATGCGGGATCTCCGGCGCAATCCAGCACATGGCCGGAATCGAGGGGGCGAAGACGCTCATCGCAATCAACACCGATGAAGAATCGACGATGGTCCAGCGTGCCGACTACGCGATCATCGGTGACCTCCACGAGGTCATCGGCGCGGTCAACGAGGAGATCAGGAACCGGCGCGGCTGACCTCAGCCCCTGAGCTCGTTCACAGACCCAATTCGGCGAACACCGAGTCGGTGTCGGCACCGATGACCGGCGCCCGCCGAGGTTGGCCTGCACTGGCCATGCCATCCGAGGTGGGCACAGTTGAGGTGGCCGCTCCGGTTGAGGTGGCGACGGTTGCCGGGCCGAACCTCGGTGCCGGTGCGGGCTGCTCGATTCCGGCCTCATCGGTGTAGAAGAGCCCCCGCTGTACGTTATGAGGATCGGTCTTCGCCTCAGCCATGGTGCGGACCGGTTCGACGCAGGCGTCGCTGTCGGCGAAGAGTTCTTCGAGTTCAGCCAAGGTGCGTGAGGCGAGCTCCTCGGCGAAGACTGGCCGCATGAGGGGCCAGTGCTTCGGCTGCCAATGGTTGATCTCGCCCAGCGGTTCGGGCAGGCGGTCCTCGATGTCGAGAGTGCGGATGAATTCGGCGAAGAAGGCCGGTTCGATGCAGGCAACGGACACGTACCTGTCATCGGCGGTGGGATAGACGTCGTAGAACGGTGCTCCGGAATCCAGGAGGTTGCGCCCGCGTGCGTCGTGACGCCACATGCCGACCTCGGAGAAGCCATGCATCATCGAATACAGGAGATTCGCGCCGTCGATCATGGCGGTGTCGACGACGGTGCCGATGCCGCTGGTGCGGGCACTGGTGAGGGCGCCGAGAACGCCGACGACGAGGAGCATGCCGCCCCCACCGAAATCGCCGATGAGGTTTGCGGGGAACTGCGGTGGCCCATCAGCGCGACCGAGCTGGTTGAGCAGTCCGGCAGAGGCGATGTAGCCCAGGTCGTGCCCGGCCTTCTGCGCCTTCGGTCCGTCCTGTCCGTAGCCGGTGATGCGGCCGTAGACGAGGGCAGGATTGAGCGCGTGGAGATCGTCAGGGCCCAGGCCCAAGCGTTCCGCGGCGCCTGGGCGGAAGCCTTCGATGACGATGTCGGACTTCGCAGCCAGGGACCGGGCGAGGTCGATGCCGGCTTCGGACTTGAAGTCTGCGGTCATCGACCTTTTGCCACGGTCGAGAACAGGGTTCATGGGCTGGCCGGCTGTCTTCGGCGGATCAAGGCGAATCACCTCGGCGCCCATATCTGCCAACATCATTGAGGCGAAGGGGCCGGGGCCGATTCCGCCGAGGTCGAGGACACGCACGTCTTTGAGCACTGTCATGATTTCCTTTCGTCGATCTGTCCTGTTTAACTATAGAACGATCGATCAGGCCCGAAGAGGCAGCAGGGCCGCACCCGACGATAAGAGGTCCCGGTGATCTGGATCGTCCGGTCGCCCTGGTAGCGTCCCATAGTCGGAGGTGGAGAGTCTCCGAAGCAGATGAGTCGAAAGGTTGTCCGTGAAGACATTCGAGTATTCCCCAGAGGTTCGCTGGTCCGATCAGGATCTGCTGGGTCATGTGAACAATGCCCGCATGATCACCCTCATCGAGGAGTGCCGCATCAGGTGGCTCCACGAGGCCAAGGCCGGGAGTTTGACCGGCGGTGGCATGCTCGTCGCCAACCAGTCGATCGACTACCTGCTCCCCGTCATGTACGGCCCCGAACTCACAATGACGGTGACTATCAAGAGGATCGGCAACACCTCCTTCACCGTCCACACGCGCGGTGACCAGAGCGGCCAGAAGGTGTTCAACTCCGACGTCGTCCTCGTCCACATCGACCGGGAGACCGGCAAGCCCTCGCCGATCCCCGAGGGCATCCGCAGCATCCTCGGGGAATATCTCGCCGAAGCCGACTGATCACTCAGTGGACCATCGGCGCGCAGATGCAGGCTCGGTTGCCGTCGGGATCCTCGAGAACCCAATAGGACGGAGCAGCTGTGTCGCTGACGAGGTGGCCGCCCGCAGCGATAGCTGCAGCAATCCGCCCTTCGGCCTCGTCATGGCTCACCCAGACATCGAGATGCCAACTCTGCGGGACGGCTGACTCCGGCAGAGGGAACTGGCTGTCGTCTCGTGGCCTCTGCCACCACAGCAGCGTATTCATCTGACCAGTTGGGTCGACGAGGTCACCACCCGCATGCACTCCCGCAGGTTGACCGCCGAGGAGTGCCGCGTAGAAGTCAGACACTCGATCACTTGAATTCGTGTCGAGAGCGAATTCGGCCTGCATCAGGCTTGCGGTGTCAGCAGTCAGGCCCGCTTCAGCGGCGATCGTGCTGATCTTTCGAGCGAGAGTGATATCCCGGTCGGTCACACCGCCGACGTCATGACTGCTCACAGTCACGGTGACACCGGTCTTCGTCAGAGTGATGTCGGGGGCATGGTTCGACAGTTCTACTGCCTCCCCGATCGCGTTGACGAAGGCCAGACCTTGGCCGAATTCGTCGGTTCTGAATCTGGCCCTGATCGGCCCTGCCAACTGCCGCCAGTCCTCGACGTCAGCGTCGAAGATCTGCGAACTGGTGAGTACGGCATCGTGCCCCACAACTCGCTCCTCCCGTGATGCGTGATTGTGTTTGGTCGCAGGAGTCACGCTATCGGAGGAATGGTGATTCTGCGGGAAGATGGCCGTTCTGTTCATGCTCGACCGGGCCTCGTGCCCATAGCCTGAGAACATGAAACTCGACGCGATCTCAATCATCACCGCAGACATGTCCGCAGCAGTGCAGTTCTACTCTTCGCTCGGCCTCGACCTCGTCGACGGCGGCGCGGATGCTCCGCACACGGAGTTCTCCTCGGGCAGCCTCCGCCTGCTCCTCGATACTGAGGCGGTCATGCTCAGCATCGATCCCGAATGGACCTGGCCGACCGGTGGCCACAAGATGTCCCTGGCCTTCGACTGCACCACCGCCGAGGCGGTTGATACGACTTTTGCCCAGCTCACTGCCGGTAGTGCCGGTGGTGCCGGTTCAGATCCCGTGGCCGGAGTCGTCCACGAACCGTGGGACGCGTTCTGGGGCCAGAGGTACGCCGTGGTCTCCGATCCCGACGACAACTATGTCGATCTCTTCGCAGCACTGGGTTCACCGGCCCAGCAGTGACTTCTCGTCTCTCCACAGATGGGCTGCATCGGCGTAACCCGTCGCCGTTGCGGCCGCTGTGCGGGTGGAACCTGCGTCGATGAGTGCGCGCGCGGCCTGCCAGCGCAGGACCTTCGACAGGTGCTTGGGTCCGTAGCCGAACCATGCGGAAGACAGCCTCCGCAGCTGTCTGGGTGAGTAGGCGAACTGTGCGGCCACCTCGGCGATGTCCGGCGCTGGTGATTCCGCACGCACGCCCAGCAGACCCGCCAGCTGAAGCGGCGTCGAGTCGATGTCGGCCCGAGCCGTCAGCATCTCGGCGATGTCCACCAGCTGCCGCTGCTCGACGCCAGGTCCGAGTTCGGCGATGATTGCGCGGCTGCCTGCAGTCATCACAGCATCGAGAGGGGTCACTGTGTCGGCGAGTTCGGCCGCCGAGGTGGCCAGCAGCTGCGGGAGCACTCCGGGGTCGAAGCGCAGACCCACGACCGGATCCGCTGCACCACTCGTCGACGCAGAATGGAAGGTTCTTGCGGTGGAGTCTGCTCCAGCGATGACGACGCGGGAATCGATGACGATGAGATCCATGCAGCCATCGGGCACGATGAGGGAAGGCTCGGACGGGACGCTCACAGCCACCTCGGCGAGGGCCGATGTCGGGCGGGTGTCGGGGGCCGACGACCACAGCGAAGCGCGGAGCTTGGGGATGCGCATCTCCGTGTACATAGGGTGCTCGTCCTTCTTCAGTTTCGAGCGGTATTCTTGGAACTCGTCGGCCCGTCCCAGGCCGACGCCGTCTGTTCTCAGACTAACCGGAACTCGACTCCCCAGGAAGGAACAATGGCAGCTGCATCCGCCTCGCCGACACCGGCACGTCGACAAGCACGGCATGTCACTGTCTTCCTCGACGTCGACGGAGTGCTCAACTCCTACCCGGTGCCCAAGCTGCGCATCATGACCGAGGGACGCAAGAAGCTGCAGGCCTGGCATTACGAGCTGCACTACAAGCCCGCGGTCATCGCCTTCTTCGATCGTCTCGTCGAAACCCATGATGTCGACATCGTGTGGCTGTCGACCTGGTCCGAGCGGTGCAAAACCGAGTTGGAGCCGAAGTTCGGTCTGCGCAACTCCTTCGAGGTCATCGAGATGCCCGATGCGAGCCACAACCGATACGCCAACGACCCACACCTGTGGTGGAAGGCCCGCGCCATGGAGGACTGGCTCGCGGAGCACGAACACGGTCGGGCCGTCTGGATCGACGACGATCTCGCAGCACCGGATACGCACGATTACTTCGTCGAGCACTATCCGGCGAACCGGCTCAAACTCATTGCTCCTGAATTCGCGCAGGGCCTGACGAAGGCGCACTTGAAGGAAATCAGAGAATTCGCCTACCCGAAAGAGGATTCATGACGCGTATCGGTCTGCTCGATTCCGGACTCGGGCTGCTCGGCACCGCCGATGCGCTGTTCCACCTGGCTCCGCACGCGGACCTGATCCTGGCGATGGACCCGGATTTCACCCCGTACGGCAGCCTCAGTCCCGAAGCGCTCGAGGCCCGGGCCCTGAACTCGGCAGCGGTGCTCGCCGAGTGGAATCCCGATGCGATCGTCATCGCCTGCAACACCGCATCTGTCCAGGCCCTCGAAGCTGTGCGCGCCCGCTACGAACCCGACATTCCCGTCATCGGCACCGTCCCGGCCGTGAAGATGGCGGCCGGGACCGGGCAGGACTTCGCCATCTGGGCGACCCCGGCTACGACGGGCAGCGCCTACCAGCAGAACCTCATCGACACCTTCGCCGCCGAGGTGGCCGTGTCCAAGGTGGCATGCCCGGGCCTCGCCGAGGCGATCAATGCCGCCGACCTGCCCACCATCGACGCCGCCATCGATGCGGCCCTGGCCCAGATGGACCCCGGTATGGAGACCATCGTGCTCGGCTGCACCCACTATGGTCTGGTCGCCGAGCGGATCATGGCCGCTCGGGCCGGAGCGATCACGCTCTTCGACTCCCCGATTCCGGTGGCGAAGCAGACCCTGCGCAGAATCGGAGTCGAGGCCCACGGCATCGGCCCGAACCGACCCGACACCGGAACGGTCATCGCCACGTACGCCTCGGGTCGTCGTCTCCGGCTCCCGCGCTCACTGGATGCCTATCCGGCAGGGAAGCGTCTGCTGGCGCGTGAGCGGGAAACT
Source organism: Brevibacterium picturae (assembly GCF_900105045.1). Classification (GTDB taxonomy): domain Bacteria; phylum Actinomycetota; class Actinomycetes; order Actinomycetales; family Brevibacteriaceae; genus Brevibacterium; species Brevibacterium picturae. The sequence continues at coordinate 1,586,439 of NZ_LT629739.1, forward strand.
GCGCCGACTTCTTGAAGCCTTCTCGCTTGTTGAAGCGTTCCCGCTTCTTGGACCTTTCCCGAACTTCGGCTCGGCATTGTAACCGAACCGGATTCATCTGACGAATCCGGTGCTAATCTTGAATGGACAGGCAATCGTCGAAGGAGGCGATTCAGATGTTCATCCTCTACATCATCTTCGGGCTGATCGTGCTCGGGGCCATCGGCGCCGGAAACAGCCTGAGGATCGTCAAACAGTATGAGCGCGGTGTCGTGTTCCGGCTGGGGCGGGTCACCAGCGAAGCGAAGCAGCCGGGCATGACGGCCATCGTCCCGTTCGTGGACAAACTGGAGAAGGTCAACCTCCAGATCATCACCATGCCGATCCCAGCGCAGGAAGGCATCACCCGCGACAATGTCACGGTCCGGGTCGATGCGGTCATCTACTTCAAGGTCGTCGATCCCAGGCGTGCCATCGTCGATGTCGAGAACTATCAGCTCGCCGTCGGGCAGGTCGCGCAGACGTCTCTGCGCTCGATCATCGGCCAAAGCGAACTCGACGATCTGCTCACGAACCGGGAGCGCCTCAACCAGGGCTTGGCCATCATGATCGACAACCCAGCCGTTGACTGGGGTGTCCACATCGACCGCGTCGAGATCAAGGACGTCGCTCTGCCCGAGTCGATGAAGCGATCGATGTCACGCCAGGCCGAAGCCGAACGAGAACGCCGCTCACGCGTGATCATCGCCGACGGCGAACTCCAGGCCTCGAACAAGCTGGCACAAGCTGCGGAGGCAATGGCGGACACGCCCTCGGCCCTCCAGCTGCGTCTGCTGCAGACCATCGTCGAAGTTGCCGCCGAGCGGAATTCGACACTGGTTCTGCCCTTCCCCGTAGAGCTCCTGCGCTTCCTCGAAGGAAACACTCCCGCCGCAGGCAGTGCCGCCAAGGCAAGCAGCAGCGCTGGGGGCGCCAGCGGCTCGGATGCAGTGCCCGCTGCGGCTGCCCCAGCGGACACTACGGGTGCCACAGGCGAGGGCGACGCAGCGCAGACCTCGGCCGACCTCGACGAGATGATGCGGGCACTGGCCGCCTCGGTGAAGCTGACGGAACCGGAGACGGTCCCAGCTGCGACTGATCCAGCTGGGAATGCGCCAGCTGAGACTGGTCCAGCCGGGGACGGCGAACAGACGACAGTCCCGAACGAAGACGGAACAGACGAAGGAGGCAAGGTCTGAGTGCTCAGCGACTTTCCATCCCGCATGACTACGCTGGAGTCATGGACCTGAAGCGCACCAGCCGAACAGTCATCGTCAACGGAGTCATCGCCTTCCTCGTGGGGCTCCTGATGATGGTGTGGCCCGGTGCCACCGCCGAGGTGGTTGTGCGCATCTTCGCTGTCTGGCTGGCCGTCATCGCCGTGTCCTCCTTCGTCCTCGCCCCGAAGGGCGGGCGCTCGGGAAGCCTGGTGGCCCGGTCCGTTCTGCTGATCCTGCTGGGCGCGCTGATCTTCTTCTCACCCATGTTCTTCGCGGCCTTCGTCACCATACTGACCGGGTTCGCCATCATCTTCTTCAGCTTCCTCGCCGTCACCGCCTCTCTGTTCATTCGCAGCATGGGTGTGCGGACGTGGTGGGTGCTGACACTCATCGGCGTTGTCGGAATCATCCTCGGCGGCTTCTTCCTCTTTGCGCCCGACGCCGGCATCACCGCGCTCATCTTCACTCTCGCGGCCTTCATTGTCCTCGTCGGCATCGCCCTCGTCGCGCTCGGCTGGCGACTGCACAAGACAGCGCAGGCCATCCGACAGGATCCGCACCGCAGGCCACCTGAGGATGGTGGCGACGACGTCATCAGCGGCGAAGTCATCGAATAGGATACGGCCACCTCGGCGATAGGAACCACCATGGCGGATACGCGTTCGATCACCCCCTTCCTCATGTTTCAGAACGGATCGGCCGAAGAGGCCATGAACTTCTACGTCGAACTCTTCGACGGTGCGACGGTCTTCGTCGACCGCTATGGGCAAGAGACTCCGGAGATGGATGGGAAGATCCGGCTCGCGACCTTCGCCATCGCGAACCACCAGGTCAACATCATCGACAGCTCGGTGCAGCACCAATTCGACTTCACTCCGTCGATGTCGCTGTTCATCCGCGTCGGTTCCGCTGAGGAGTTCGACCATCTCTGGGAGGGCCTGGCCTCCGGAGGCCAGGCCCTCATGCCGAAGGGCGACTACGGCTTCGGCACATTCGGGTGGGTCAACGACCGCTACGGAGTCTCCTGGCAGCTCAACGTCGAAGCCGCCGCCTCGGCGAACTGAGCCGATCCGGGTGCTGAGCTCCTCGACCAGAATTCCGATGAATTCGGAGAAACCCTGGCTGACCGGCACAGCCGCGTGCTATCTTATTCAGCATGGGAACATTAAATCGCGGCGCAATGACAGCGCTCAGCTTCTACATTCGCAATCGCCGCGCCTGACAGCGCGCTCGATTCTCTTTCTGTGATCCGCTGACTTCATCGTGTGATCGGCGGCATTGGTCCGTCGCCGGACCTGCCACCGCCGAGCCGATTGAGCAGGATCTGTAGCAGCGCGTTGTCGACCCGGACACTCATCTGCATCCGGGGCGAAGCCGCAATCCTCTGACTCGTCAGTCACCGCTCGTTGCGCTGCCTTGGGTGCTCCCTTCTTCACTTCCGGAGCGCGCCCATGCGACCTCATTCATCATTCGGCGGCCGACACGAACTCGGCCAGAACTTCCTGCACTCAGACGCAACCCTGCACACGATCGCGAACCTGACCCGCGCCACCACCGGCCCCATCCTGGAGATCGGCCCCGGCACCGGCGCGGTGACTGCTCAGCTGTACAGACTCGGCAGACCGCTCACGCTCGTGGAACTCGACGAGACGAGGATCAGACACCTTGAGCACTCATTCCCCCGCGCCCAAATCAGGCACGCAGATGTTCTGACATCCCGACTCGATCAGCCGGTGATCGTCGGCAGCCTGCCGTTCCACCTGACCACACCCATTCTGCGCAGAATCCTTCACGCCAAGAAATGGCAGAACGCCATCCTGCTCACGCAATGGGAAGTGGCTCGCAAGCGCGCCGGTGTCGGCGGCTCGACCATGATGACTGCCCAATGGGCCCCCTGGTTCGACTTCCGCCTCATCGAACGCGTACCAGCACACGCCTTCACACCGAAACCCAGCGTCGACGGTGGAATCCTCACCATCGATCGCTTGACGACCAGCCTCGTGCCCAAGCGGCACAGGTCCGATTACCAGCAGTTCGTCCGCGCAGCCTTCACCGGGCGCGGACGTGGAATGAAAGGAATTCTCACAACAATGAATCTCACTGACCGCGCCACGCTGCACTCGACCATGGACCGCAACGACTTCAGAGGAGACACCTTGCCACGAGACCTCAATCCAGACCAGTGGGCCGGACTGTACTCAGCCCTGAGCACCACTGCCAAGACCACCACCAAAAATCCCTCAGCTGCACAGAAGCAGAACAGGAAACCACAGGAGAAGGAAAACACCATGCACAACGACAAGGACCACAAGAATCCAACCATTCCGGCCGCCACCGGAGAGATTCCCACCATCGCGGAGAAACCCGTGATCACAGGCGAGCTCCCCATCGTCGGCGGTGACCGGGCGGCTAAGAAGCTCGAGGCCTCGATCCCAGGAGTCGATCCTGAGGCCAAGGCGAAGAGTCATGACAAGGGCCATCTGCAGGCCGAACGCGGATTCATGCCGCAGCACGCCAAGGCGTCCCAGCCCCAACCGCGGTGGAATCTGCCCCGACGCCGAGGCTGAGGCTCCGTTCTCGGCCTACGACTCAGGCCGAGAACGGAGGCTCACATCACACGCGGGCACGAGCACTCGTGCCCGCGTGTCCATCATCACAACTCGAAATCTGCCCGGCAGCGAGGACTGCCTGGTCGGCGAGCGCCGATCCGCGAATACCATCTGACCTGGAACTTTATGTGAACGCCGGGCAAACTACAACTACTGTGCATCTACTGTTCCTCGGTAGCGATGCACGTATTCATCTGCCGTTCACCTTTCCCTTAACCTTGCGGACATCCAGAGTGCGAATCATTGGAGACAGGTGGAAATACATCTCATGATCCTCGCTAGGAGACGCGCATGACCCAGGCTCTGGCCTCAGAGACCTTCACACCGGCACACACTGTCGGTCGCAGCAATGATCGCCGCTGGCACCTGGCCTTCGGCCTGCTGCTCGCGATCAGTCTCATCGCCTTCACCCTGTGGTCGTTCGGCTATGTCAGCCAGGGCGCACCGCGCATGGTGCTGATCACGACAATCATCTTCGGCGCGTTCATGGCCTTCAATATCGGAGGCAACGATGTGGCGAATGCCTTCGGCACCTCGGTGGGCGCAGGCACCTTGACGATGAAGCAGGCCCTCCTCGTCGCGGCAGTCTTCGAAGTCAGCGGTGCACTGCTGGCCGGCGGCGAGGTCACCGACACCATCAAGAGCGGAATCGTCGACCTCGGCGCAGTCTCCCTCGACCCGATGGAGTTCGTCTACATCATGATGGCCGCCCTCCTCGGCGCGGCAGTATGGCTGCTGATCGCCACCCGCATGGGCTGGCCGGTCTCGACCACGCATTCGATCATCGGCGGCATCATCGGCGCCTCCCTGACCATCGGCTTCGTCACCGGCGCCGGAGGCTTCGCCATGGTGCAGTGGTCGGAGGTCGGCATGATCGCGATCTCCTGGATCCTCTCACCCGCGCTCGGCGGCCTCGTCTCCTTCCTCATCTACGGCGCGATCAAGAAGCACGTCCTCGGCGATGCCCTGTCACAGACCCTGAAACCGCACATGCTGGCCCCGACCGGCGGCGACAATCATGCTGCTGAGGCCGAAATGGACATCGAACGCGATGCCGCGACCTCAACCGACGCGAGTATCGGCTCGCACTCCACGCTGCAGCGTTGGGTTCCACTCATCGCCGCCGGTGCCGCTGTCGTCATCACCGCGATGCTCCTGTTCAAGGGCCTGAAGAACCTCGAGGTGGGGATCAGCACAGTCGGCGGCGTCCTCGTCATGGCGATGATCGGCCTCGCCGTGTGGATGGCGGTCTTCGTCTTCGCCAAGACCCTGCGCAAGCAGACCGTTCCCCGCGCGACCTACATCCTCTTCTCCTGGATGCAGGTGTTCACCGCCTCCGCCTTCGCCTTCAGCCACGGCTCCAACGACATCGCAAACGCGATCGGACCCTTCGCCGCCGTCCTCGACGTACTCAAGACCGGCACCATCAGCTCCGAGGCGACCGTCCCCTTTGCCGCCATGCTCACCTGCGGGATCGCCCTCATCGCCGGCCTCTGGTTCATCGGCCGCAAGGTCATCGCCACGGTCGGGACCAAGCTCACGGAGATCCACCCGGCATCCGGCTTCGCCGCCGAACTCGCCGCCGCGGGCGTCGTGATGGCGGCCTCGGTCAGCGGCCTGCCCGTCTCCTCCACCCACATCCTCATCGGTGCGATCATCGGCGTGGGGCTGGTCAACCGCTCGGCGAACTGGAAGCTGATGAAACCGATCGCCATGGCCTGGGTCATCACCCTGCCCGCTGCTGCAACCATCGGCGCCATCGGCGTCCTCACCCTGCGCACGTTCTTCGGCTGATTCGCTCCGTTCATCACGGCGGCCCGGTCCAATAGCAGAAGCATTGGTCCGGGCCGCCGTGCGTTTCGGCTCCGGTCGCGACGCTCCAACCGTCGGAAACTGTGAAGCGGCCCTCATCACAAGCGTCCAGCTTGATTGGGAACTTCGAATGAAGTTTAATTATAAACAACAACACCTTGCCGAGTGATGGAAGCAAGCTACCCAGATGCTTGCCGCTCCAGTAGAAAGCCCGACACAGAATGACGACCGCGCCCCCGACTCCGCCATTTCATCAGAACAACGAGAACTTCCCTCAGAAGCCACAGTTCAAGCCACATGTCCCCTTCCCCGATGGTCCACGAAAGTCCAGGCGTCACATCTGGTTCGGCCTCGGCGGAGTGGTCATCGGTGCCGGGTTTGTCGGAGGAATCGTCGGAATCAATGCTGCAGTGGAATCAAGTGAACAAGCAGCACAAGCAGATCTGATTGCCGAAGTCTACGAGGTCTGCTCGCTGGATTCGGCCGACGGCGCGTTTCTCAGTTCAGACGAAATGAGCATCACCTTCGACGGTGTCGGTGAGTACGACGGACCTGACGTCACTGATCTGCACTGCGTCGGAGTTGGGCTCGACATGCCTGACTCGGTCACCTCTCGGATGGGCCAGACTCGGGCACTCGATGGAACGCAGACTTCTGACTGGGACACCTTTACCGTGTCATGGAACTACCACCCCGACAACGGTCTCGGAGCCGTCTTTGAGTTCGTGCCTCCAGCAGACTGACGAGATCGAATCGCTCGGTGGCCCGGATCTGCACGGCTGCAGATCCGGGCCATTGTCGTGAAGTGCCAAAACGACGCCGGTGCAGTCGGTCCAGTCCCGTGTCAGGACGGACGAGTAGGATTGTTCACACGTTCACGAGTCGTGGCCATCGGTACCTGGCCGGCCACGCGGCAACCCGTCATCGACCGGGTGCCCCAGGGAAAGAACGGGCCGATGCCACGTGGCATCGGCAAGATTCGATCCGGGGGCGACGCGCTCCCGAGAAAACGGTGCCGTCATGACACGTGAAACCAACGAAAGCTGGCCAGGATTCTCATCAGAAGAGTCCCTCCAATGGGCCCGCGCTCTCCTCAGTCACTCGCCTCAGGCGCTGCCGGCCAGCTACAAGGGACTCGCGCTCGCAGACATCAAGAACGGGAAACCCCATGCCGGACCAGACTGGGTGAGAACCGCCGAGCAGGCACGCGCCATCGACTTCACGCCAGTTCTCTACAACTCGCTCTTCAATTCTCTGCAGGCGATCGACCCCGACTCCTTCCTCTGGCACCCGCAGAATCGGCAGATCTCGCAACGCGCTTGCGTTCCGGGGATTCCCTTCGAGACCCAGCTGTGGAAGGAGTGGCCGCAACTGGTCCTCACAGACGGGTTCTCTCCGGGAACCGCAGCAGAGCTGGTACTCACGTTCGCTGACCTGACCTATCGCAGCTGAGGTGGCCGGCCGCAGCTGATGCCGCAGAACCACGAGAACGCCTGCGTCCTCGTCGGTGTGCTCAGTTCACTGACAAGTACACCGCCGAGGCGGCTGCCGGGTCGATCCCGACCGGCATCGGACCACCCGGCATCGTCCCCGTAGGGTCGACTCCGATCGCGACCAGGATCTGGATTGCACCCAATTGATCGAGAACCTCAATGTTCGCCCCCGGCCGCACCCCCACCTCGGCGAGGTGGGACAGGACTGTGGGGTCGGCATCGGAGACTCGAATGACCTCGTATGTCCCGGGACCCGCCTCGGCGAGGAGGATCGAGGAATCATGGGACTCGACCTGCCCATCGGGACCCGGGATAGGGTCACCGTGTGGGTCGGCCTGGGGGCGGCCGAGGAACGCATCGATGCGGTCGATGAGCAGATTCGAGGCCGCGTGCTCGAGGATCTCAGCCTCGTCGTGGACCTCGTCCCAGCCATAGCCCAAGGATTCGACGAGGAAGGTCTCGAGCAGCCGGTGCCGGCGCACCATCGACAGGGCAATCGTCTCGCCCTGCGCGGTGAGGACGGGTGGACGGTAGGGCACGCGGACGATGAGGCCGAGCTCGTCGAGACGTTTGAGCACCTCGGTGACATTGGCCTTCGTGGTACCGAAACGGTTCGCCAACTCGGTCGCGGTCATTGCCGTCCCACCCCATTCCTGGGCCGACCAAATCGCCTTGAGGTAGTCCTGGCTGACCTCGGACACTTCGCCTGCACGCATGCAATCAGCGTAGCCGATGGGATCAGGACGGATCCCTCGTCTAAGGTCGAGGATGAGACCTGAACAGACCCAGCGGAGCAGACGACAATGACCATGCACCTCGGCCGCACCATCACCACCGGTGTGATCTCCGCGGCCATGCTCATCGGCCTCTTCGCGGCCATGAACGCCGGCCAACCGCTGCGCGCCGACGACACTGCCGATCCCTCGCTTGCACCGGGACTCGCCTTCGCCCTCCTCGCACTGTTCTCGATCTTCTCCGTCGCGATCTCCTTCGGACGCTGGTCCTCGAAGCACGAACGGCAGATGCGCGAGAAGTCTGGTCCGACGTTCCTGATGGTGCTCAACGAGTATTCACTGTCCGGCATCCTGACGATGGGAGCAGTCCAGGGCGCCTGCTTGTCTCTGGCAATGCTGATCGCTCGCGGCTTCGCCGTCGACACGGGCATTCCGGGCACCATATGGGCAGACTTCTCCGCCAGCCCACTGCCCTTCTTCGCAGCCTTCGCCGCGGCCTGGGCGAGTACGAACATCGGACTCGCGTACTTGTCATTGGTGATGCTCGTGCGCCGGGTCATCGCCCTCGCGCTCCTCTCGCTCCTTCTCTTCCTCGCCCTCGGCGTCGGCATCATGATGGCCTTCGGCTGGCTTGAATCGGCCGATCCCGTCGCTGGCTTTCTCGTCGCCGTCCTTGCCCTCCTGGTGACGATTCCGATGCTGATCGGATCACGGAAGCTGGCGCTTGCCGCCGGCCCAGCCAGAATCTGAACACCGGCCCAGCTCGTGCCTGGCCGCCGGCCGGGCATGACTCCGACACAGAACTGGAACATTCCGTCGCGTCGTGCGGCCAACCGAAGTGAAAGAATCACAGCATGAGGTTCAGAACGCATAAGTTGAGCACGACCCTGGTCTACGCTGTCGCGCTCACTCTCTTCATGCTGGGCGTCTTCGCCCTCACGAACGCCGGGATCGACCCCCGGGCCGGCCGCGTCGGAGATTTCGACCCCAAGGACGCCGCGACCGCGTGCTTCGGCATGCTCGGCCTCTACCACTCCATCGCGATCGTCTTCTTCGACGACGATGACTCAGAGAAGACCGCTGACGCGGCCACCGACGCGCACATTCCCAGGCCAGCCGATTCATTCACCGGCTTCGTTCGACAGGCCTGGTACAAGGTGCTGTCCGTGGGACCGATCTTCGCAGCCTTCTGCACAGCCTCGGTGTTCATCTGGCATTCGTTCGCCGAATTCCCTGGAACTCTGGGAACGGTCTGGGGCGACTACATCGCGTCACCGCTGCCTGCCCTCGCCCTCTTCTTCTTATGCTGGGCCGCGACCAACGTCGGGTTCGTGTTCGCCTCCATCGCCGAGGCATTCAACCGTGATCTCTACGGACTCTTCCTCGCAGCCATGATCGTCATGTTCCTCGCAGGCCTCGGCATCACTGTCAGTTTCTTCTTCCTCCCGGATCAGCCGACCGGTTCTGCACTGACCGTGGCCGTCATCGCGCTGCCAGTGAGTCTGATCGCTCTGCTCGGCGCCCGCGCGTGTGCCATCGTCCGAGTGTCCCGCTACGATGCGACCCACCCCAGACTGACTGCCCGGGAACGACGGCGTCAGGCCCGGTTCGGCCACCAGAACAAGCAGCATCAGCCGCACCCCGACGGGCCACCGCACGACATGCTCCGCGATGGCGAGAAGCTGCTCATGCACTTCCACGGCGACCGCACTCCAGAGCCGCAGATGCTCATCGCCACGGATGAGAGATTCGCCCGAGCCTCGATCCTCGGATCCGATCGAACCTTCGTCCTCGAACAGGCGGCCCCCGGACAGCTGGCAGGGGCAAGTTCGCAGTGGGTGCAAGGCGATCTCGTGACGATTGCACACTTCCGTGATCGCCAGGACATGCGCGTCGTCGGCGGCAATCCCGAACAGTCCCGAACCTTTGCCGAGGCGGTCACCCTGCTGGCGCGCACGGGACAGGTTCGCCGCTGACGAGGCGACACAGATCTGGAACAATCCTGCACCTCCTGCGACGACCGCAGCTGTAAGACTGCAAAGCATGAGGTTAAGAACACACACATTCTTCGCGACAGTGGTCTGCGGTGCCCTCCCTGCTGCCTTCGCCGCAGCCGCGGTGTTCATCTGGCAAGCGATCGCCGCAGTCCCGGGAACGCCGGAAACAGTGTGGGGCGACTACCTGGCCTCGCCCCTGCCAGCCATCGTCGTCTTCCTCGCCTGCTGGAGCGCCGCGAACATCGGATTCGCGATCGCTGCCTGCGCCGAGGCATTCCATCGCACCCGGTCCGGACTCGTCGCCACGATCCTCGTCGCCATGTTCATCGTCGCCATGTTCATCGTCGGCCTCGGAATCACTGCCGGGTTTGCATTTCTGCCATCGCGGCCGACGAGCCTCGCGCTGCTCGTGACTGTCATCGCGTTCCCGCTGAGCCTGCTCGCCATGACCGGGGCCCTGGTGTGGGCCCTTTCGCGAGTCGCCCGTTGGGAAGCACGCCGTCCTGCCTCGGCGCTGTGGCCGGAATCCCGTGCTCAACACCTCGACTCCATGCGTCCGGGAGCTCCGGGGACGTCCTATCCCGGCGGACCACCGTTCGACGTCCTCGAGCCCGACGAGACGGTGCTCACGTATTTCAAGAGTGAGCGCACACCGGAACCGCAGCTCCTCATCGCCACGAATCAGAGGTTCGTCCGTGCCTCGATCCTCGGAACCGACAGGACCTTCATCCTCGAACAGGCTGGACCCGGGCAGTTGGCCGGAGCCCGGTCGGAGCGCGTGGGGCGCGACCTGATGACCACTGCGCACTTCCATGATCATCCGGTGATGCGTGTCGTCGGTGGAGATCCCCGACAGTCTCGGGCCTTCGCTGTTGCGGTCACTCGTCTGACGCGATCGGGACAATTACGTCGTTGAAAACACAACCATCGCAGACGCGCCCTCGCCGTGATTGCCGGGCCTCACGCCTGACCTGCAAGTAGCGACTTCGTCCTGAAAGCAAGGGGCAGAGTCAATGGCAAAATTCCGAGAGCCTAGGATGGATCGGTGCCCTTTTGGGCGAGTCCACAGTTTCCGACCGGAGGTTATGCGTGCAGGATCCGAACGATGAGAAGATGAAACGGCCGATCGTCGAGCGTGAGCGCTTCGGCGGAACCGACAGGCCCTCCCGAGACGTCGACCCGGAGAAGCGCCCTCCGATCTCCAGTACGGAGATGAGCCGCGGCCCCGCCGAACTCACAGACGAGCGGGGATCTCGGGTCAACTGGAAGGTCTTCATCATCTCCTCGGCCGTGATCCTCGGCTTCTCCATCTGGGCGATGCTCATGCCCGACTTCGCCCAGACCACGATGAAGTCCATCGTCGACTGGATCGCGACGAACCTCGGCTGGTACTACGTGCTGACGGTCACCGTGGTCATCGCCTTCGTTCTGTGGGTCGCCCTGTCCAAGGAAGGCTCCGTCCGTTTGGGACCGGACCACTCCCGCCCGCAGTACAAGCTCTTCACCTGGGTTGCCATGCTCTTCGCCGCGGGTGTGGGCATCGACATGCTCTTCTACTCGGTGACCGGACCGATCACCCAGTTCCTCCAGCCGGTCAACGCCGATCCCGAATCGGCGGCCGCCGCTCAGGACGCCGTGGTGTGGACGATGTTCCACTACGGCATCGCCGGCTGGTCGATGTACTCGCTGCTGGGCATGGCCATGGGCTACTTCGCCTACCGCTGGGGAATGCCTCTGTCGATCCGTGCGGTTCTCTACCCGCTGCTGGGCAAGCGCGTGCGCGGCGCCACGGGTGACGTCATCGACATCTTCGCCCTCGTCGGCACCGTCTTCGGTGTCGCCACCTCGATGGGCATCGGCGTCGTCCTGCTCAACGTCGGCTTCTCCGAACTCTTCGGACTCCCCCAGGGGCTCGCCCTCCAGATCGCCCTCGTCCTCGTCGCCGTCGTCATGACGATCGCAGCCTGCACCTCGGGTGTGGACAAGGGCATCCGCCTGGTCTCCGAGCTCAACCTCTGGTCCTGTGCGGCGATGATGCTCTACATCCTCATCACCGGCAAGACCGCCTTCCTGCTCAACGCATTGGTCGAGAACATCGGCCGCTTCATCTTCACCCTGCCCGAGCGCACCCTGGCCACCTTCGCCTACGTCGATGACGGCTCTGCGTGGATGGGCGCCTGGACACTGTTCTTTTGGGCGTTCTGGTTGGCCTGGGGCCCCTTCGTCGGACTGTTCCTGGCCCGCATCTCCCGCGGACGCACCCTGCGTGAGTTCGTCATCGCGGCCATCACGGCACCGGTGATCTGCGACTTCATCATCGTCTCGATCTTCGGCAACTCTGCCCTGTCCGAGGTCTTCAACGGCAATGAGGACTTCGCGCAACTGGCCATCGATTCCCCCGAACAGGGGTGGTATGCCCTCCTCGACATGTTCCCGGGCTCGACCTTCCTCATCGGCTTGGCCACGCTCTCGGGTCTGCTCTTCTACCTCACGAGCGCGAACTCGGGCGCAATGGTGATGTCGAACTTCTCGTCGACGATCCCCAACCCCGAGGAGGACGGCGCAAAATGGCTGCGGATCTTCTGGGCCGTCGTCACCGCCGTGCTGACCATCGCCATGCTCGTCGCGGGAGGGGTGACGACGATGGAGTATGCGACGCTGATCTTCGCCCTGCCGGTGACGATCATCGCCTACCTCGTCATGGCCTCGTTCTCCAAGGTGCTGCGCATGGAGCGAGCCGAGAGGGAGGGCCGGACCCGCAAGCGTCGGACCACGGCCGTCCACGGTGGCAGGACTCCGGAGAAGACCTGGCGTCAGCGCCTGGCGACGCTGCGCTCCTACCCATCGAAGAAGTCCGTCGACCGGTTCGTCACCGAGGTGGTCGAGCCTGCACTCGAAGCAGTGGCCGCCGAGTTCCGCGAACTCGACTACACGGTCGAACTGACTCAGGAGGCGGGCCCGGAATCGGGAATCACGGAGTCCACGCTCATCGTCGACATGGGCGAGCAGCGCAACTTCCATTATCAGGTCGCCGCTGTCAAACACAATGTTCCCTCGTTCGGCGGACGCAATGCCCCGCGCGGCGATGACGTGTACTACCGGATCGAAGTGTTCACGCAGACCGGTTCCGAGGGCTATGACCTCATGGGGCTGAGCGGGCAGCAGATCATCGACGACGTCCTCGACCGCTACGAGAACCACCTGTCGTTCCTCGCCTACTCGCACGAGCACTCGTATCAGTCGGTCGTGACCCCGCCGACTCCCCCGGCCACGGATTCGATTCCGGCCGTGCCCACCTCGGCCGATGAGGTCGAGGAAATCGAGGAGGTCGGCGAAGCCGAACCGGCGACGGCAGACGACGGGCGCTGATGCGCTGAACCTCTGCCGGCTGCGAAAATAGCCGAACCTGAACCGAGGCTGTCCCCGGCACTGGGGCCAGCCTCGGCGCATTCCTCGGGGTATTGCGCGATCGCGCTCCGGGCACCATAGTCGGGGAAAGGGACGGCGTGGGCCTGGCGAGACCCACGCGGACGCGAGAACCGGGAGGTGAACACCGTGGACATCGCCGCAGTGCTGTCATTCCTGGCCGCCGAGGACTACACGATCGCCCGCGAGGTCCTGCAGCGCGGCGTCGCGACTCTGTTCTTCATCGCCTTCCTCAGCGCCTGGAACCAGTTCCCGGCTCTGCTCGGTGAGCGCGGGCTGACCCCGGCTCCGCGCTTCATTGCACTCACCACCTCGGATCAGGCACCGAGCCTGTTCCGCTGGAAGCACTTCACCTACACCGACCGTCGGCTGCGCATTGTCTGCGGCGTCGGCATGCTGGCAGCCGTGACCGTCGTCATCGGACTGCCCCAGGCCGGTCCCGCGTGGACCACGATCCCGGTGTTCGGGCTGATGTGGTGGCTGTACTTCTCTATCTCGAGCATCGGGCAGCGCTTCTACGGCTTCGGCTGGGAGTCGCTCCTGCTCGAGTCCGGGTTCCTCGTCGGCTTCCTCGGCTCCCACGAGGTGGCACCTTCGCTGCTGATGATCGTCTTCCTCCGCTGGTTCGTCGTCCGCGTCGAGTTCGGTGCGGGCATGATCAAGATGCGCGGGGACAGCTCCTGGCGTGACCTGTCCGCCATGGACTACCACCATCAGACCCAGCCGATGCCGGGCCCGTTCAGCCGCCGCGCCCACCTGATGCCCGGGTGGGTCCATCGCAGTGAGACCCTGGGCAGCCATGTCGTCCAGCTCATCGCGCCGTGGCTGCTGTTCCTGCCCCAGCCCATCGCCTCCTTCGCAGCCGTCGCCATCATCATCACTCAGCTCGCACTCGTCGTCACCGGCAACTATGCGTGGTTGAACTGGGCGACGATTCTGCTCGCCTTCGCCGGGATCAGCGACTCATTCCTGGCCTGGATCGTCGGCGGTCCGTGGCCCGGATGGGGCTGGCCCGTTTCATCCGGCGCCGAGGCGGCCGATGCGTCCGCTTCGACCGCTGCCGTCGGTTCGTCCGACTTCCCCCTATGGTGGGCGATCCTCATCGCAGTCTTCGTCGTCTGGCAGTGCGTGCTCAACGCCCCTGCCCTACGCAACCTCTTCTCGCCCGGTCAGCTGATGAACGCAAGCTTCAACCGGTGGGGTCTGGGCAACGCCTATGGTGCCTTCGGTTCGATGACCGAATCCCGCGACGAGATCATCATCGAAGGCACCCTCGATCCCGAAGCGACGATGACGGAAGGCGACTGGCGGCCCTACGTGTTCAAGGGCAAACCCGGTGACGTGCACCGCCGCTCACCGAGCGTCGCGCCCTATCATCTGCGCCTCGACTGGCTGATGTGGTTCGCAGCCCTCGGCGACTACCGACAGTCCTGGTTCTCTCGGCTCATTGAGCGCATCGGCTCCGGGGATGCACAGATCCGCACCCAGTTGGGTCCCGATCCCTTCGACGGCCAGGCACCGGCACTCATCCGAGTCCGGATCTTCGCATACCGCTACGCCACCGGCACGGAACGGCGCCAGGCACGGGAGGAAGGACAGCCTCGGCCGTGGTGGGTCCGGTCGAATCCGCGCACCATGGTCGAGCCCACGGACCTGCGCGACGGCTGAGGACGGGGCTCAGGTTCGTGTGCGCGCCCGCCTCAGTCGATGCCGAGGGCCAGCAGCACGAGAAGCACGACGTTGAGGACGATGATGAGCGCCGAGGCTGCGATCGCGATGACCGTGATGATCCGCGTGTTCGTGTACTTCCCCATCACCGTCCGGTTCATCGTCAGCCTCACCAGGGGAATCATTGCGAACGGGATGCCGAGGCTGAGGACGACCTGACTGAGCACGAGCGACCAAGTCGGATCCGCACCGATGCCTAAGATGATGAGCGCGGGGATCATCGTCACCGCCCGCTGCCACACGATCGGCACGTTGACCCGCAGCAGCCCCTGCATGATCGAGGCCCCCGCATAGGAGCCGACGGCGCTCGAGGCCAGCCCCGAGGCGAGCAGTCCGATGCCGAAGAACAGGCCGACAAGCTCGCCGAGGTTGGCCGTCACGACCGCGTGCGCGCCCTCGATCGTGTCGGTGCCGTCCTGACCGCGCAGCGAGGACGCGGCGAGGAGAAGCATCGCAATGTTGACTGAACCGGCGATGACGAGGGAGAGGACCACGTCCCAGCGGCTGGCCTTGAGCAGCCGGGGAATCGAGGCCCGCGGAGCCGTGCCGTGCCGGTCGACGGACAGCGCAGAGTGCAGGTAGATCGCGTGGGGCATCACGGTTGCACCGAGCATGCTCGCCGCGAGCACCACCGAATTCGTGCCCTCGAGCCTGGGGACGATTCCACCTGCCGCTTGTCCCCAATTCACATCGCCGACGAACAGGCCTGCTAGAAAGCCAATGGCGATGATTGCGAGCAGGGTGATGATCACCGTTTCGAAGGGGCGCTGACCGCGGGTGGACTGGATCGAGAGCAGGAACAGGGACACGACTCCGACGATGATTCCGCCCAGGAGGAGCGGCAGGTCGAAGAGGATCTTGAGGGCGATGGCACCGCCGATCACCTCGGCGAGGTCCGTGGCGATGGCCACGACTTCCGCCTGCGCCCAGTACGCCAGCCGGGAGCGTCGACTCAGCCTGTCACCGAGAAGACTCGGCAGCGACTGCCCGGACACCAGCCCGAGCTTCGACGACAGGTACTGCACGAGGACGGCGACGAGGTTGGCCGCGACGAGGACCCACACGAGAAGGTATCCATACTGGGCGCCGGCGGTGAGGTTGGCCGCGACATTGCCCGGATCGACGTACGCGATCGCGGCAACGAAGGCCGGGCCCAGGAGTAGGAACGTCGAGACCTTCTTCGGGCGCGTCGCGGAGACTTCGGGGCTGCCGGTTTTCGATGGATCGACGTTCATAAAGTTAAGGTACATTAACTTTCCCTTCCGGGCAACACCTGCTCATTTCACCGCACCCTGTGTCTGAATCTGGTAACTGAACACGGAAAGGCTTAGGATGCGACTATGGTCACTGAACATGTTCACTCACGCACCGATCGGCGGCTGAGAACCGAGGAGAAGATCATCTTCGCTGCCGCCGATCTGTTCCTCGAACTCGGCTACAAGACCACCACGGTCCGAGGAATCGCCAAGCGCGCCGAGGTGTCGGTGGGCAGGGTGATGGCCGCCGGCGACAAGGATGTCCTCCTCGTCCGCTGCTACGACCTCTGGATCGGACAGCTCCAGTCCGGGACCCATGTCCTGCCGACCCGAACACGCACCCAGTCCGGGGCAGCAGCTTCGGCACGAGCCGGGGCAGCGCCCCCGACACGAACCGGCGTCAGGCCGACGGCCACCTCGGCGGTGCAGAATCATCTGCTGGAGATCTTCCTGCCCTTCCTTGAGTTCTTCGCCGGCCACGAAGACCTGTCCCGGGACTACGCGGCCGCACTGATGCGCGTGGTCGGCAAACCACAGGTCTTCGAGATGCTGGCAGCGGACCTGCAGGACAAACTGTCCTCGAGTCTGGTCTCGATCGGAATCAGCACAGCATATGCGCAGGCCAGCGCCTCCGCGCTCTACGACTCCTACTTGGGCATCCTGTTCCGGTGGGCGGCCAGCGATATGGGCCTCGACGAAGCGACCGAGGCGCTCTCACACAGCATCGCGTTCCACACCCAACTGCGCAGGCCGGTGTGACTCTGCGCCCACAGTAAGGAGAACGACATGACCCTGCTCCCCGAACCATGGTGGCCGGTGGCGGTGATGGCCTTCATCGTCCTCGTCGACGGCCTCATGACGTTCAGACCGCCGACGTTCATCGCCGACTGCCTCGACGGAGTCGGGCTCCCTCGCGACTGGTGGTGGCTGCTCGCGGTCGTGAAGTTCCTCGCGGTTGCCGGGCTGGTCGCAGGCGTCTGGATCCCGGGCGTCGGCCTGGCCGCGATCGTCGGCCTCATCGCCTACTTCCTCACCGCCGCGGGCGCCCACCTGCGCGCGGGATATGTCGGCCGCGACTTCTGGCTCAACTGCCTGGGGATGCTCGTGCTCAACATCCTCGTCCTCGTCTTCTGCTTCCTCGTCTGAGGTGCTGCTGTTTCTGCGTCTGAGTTGTTGCAGTTTCCGATCATTCTCGAACCGGCGTGCCCGGCTGCTTGTTTTCCCTTCTCGGAGATTTCATAGTGGAGTCAGGGCCGAGAGGACGGCACCGAGACGGAAGGATTGGCAGCGTGGCCGAATCTGCAGAGGACCGATACGCCCGATGGCAATGGATCCACGAGACAGCGGTGATGACCGGGTGGGACTTCGCCGCCCTCGGCTCGCGCCTCGTCGCCGACGAACCGCCCTGGGATTTTGACCTGACCTGCGCCAAGGCGATGGCACGCCTGCAGCCGTGCCTCGACATGGGAACCGGCGGAGGCGAGCGCCTGAGCAAACTCGTCAAAAGTGTCAGCACCGTAGGAGGCTTCATCAGCCGCAGATCCTCGGTCCACGCCAGCGAAGGGTGGAAGCCGAACCTGGCGGTGGCCACCTCGGCGCTGGAGGAATACGGCATCGAGGTCCGTGAGTACGACAGCGAGACCGGCGAGCCCATGCCGTGGTCCGACGACTTCTTCGATCTCGTGATGAACCGGCATGAGAGCTACGATCCGGCCGAGCTCGCCCGTGTCGTCGCACCAGACGGACGGTTCCTCACTCAGCAGGTCGACGGCACGGAGGCTTCCGAATTCCGGCTCTGGTTCGATGGCCGGCCCGAAGCCCCGGAGAATCGGCTCGGACCACGCCTCGACGAGCTCGAGTCGCAGGGCTTCACCATCACCGATGCCGATGAGTGGACCGGCACGATGGAATTCGCCGACGTCGAGGCGGTCATCGAGTACCTCGCCTACATCCCTTGGGACGTCCCCGGGTTCACGGTGGCCGACAATCTCGTCGCACTCGACCGGCTGGCGGCCCGCAGGTCCCCAATCGAGGTGACGCAGAAGCGCTTCCACATCGCTGCCGAGCGGTAGATTCCCGCCCTCAGCAGATGGTCAGGTTTTCCCGACCTCGGTGACCGGGAAGCCGCATAGGCCGGCACTGGTCGGCGTGGATAGTGTCGAAGACATGACCTCCCCCGACTTCATGTATCCCCAGCCCACCGATGACGAGTTGGCCGCGCAGCAGCCGTACACCACAACGCTGGGGAGTCACGCGCACGTCGTCGACCACACACCCGCCTCATCGGGCACGGAGACCGACCATGACGGAACTCCGCCGGCAGGCGCGAACCGTCCGCGCCTCGGCAAGGTCGCGATGGTTGTCGCGATTATCGCCGCAGGACTGTCCCTCATCGCGTCGTTCGTCCTGGGCCTCACCCTCGGACCGATGGAGATCGAGTACGGCTACTACTTCACCGACACTCCCAGCTGGTACCGGAACCTCGCGATCGCACTGTTCGGCCTCCAGGCCCTGTGCACCGCGATCGGCATCACCGGCCTCATCATGGGCATCGTCTCTGCCGCCACCGGTCGAGGCAGAACTCAGGGAATCATTGCAGTCGCCATCACCGTCTTGGCCCCGTTCGTCTCCTTCGCGATCTTCATGATCCTCGGTTTCGCCTTCGCCTGACGCCGGGGCGAGGCTGTGGCGGATTGATTCCGCATCACACCATTCGGTGCAGACAGAGGTAGAAATCCCTGCGAACGCGTCCGTCATTCAGACTGCCCCTTGACATGATTCCAGTCGCCATGGACGATTGAACAAATCGATTTGGCCGCTGATATGACAAGGGCTGAACATGACGCGCTTCAAAGGAGAGGCCCAATGACTGCACCAACCGAAGCAACTGATGGCGTTCACCCCGTTGATCAGCTCCGACCGATGCACCGGCTCATCCCGTTCGCCATCCAGCACGTACTGGTCATGGTGGCGACACCGATCTCCTCCGTCTTCCTCATCGCCACTGCACTTGACTTGTCGGAAGACATCACCTCGGCGGTCCTGTCTGCAGTCTTCGTGTTCTCCGGCCTCGGTTCGATCCTGCAGTCGGTCGGGATCTGGAAGATCGGCGTCCGGCTGCCCTTCGTCATGCTGCCCGGTGGTGCGGCCACCATTCTCTTCATTACGATCGCGCAGGGAACTGACGTGGCGACCGCCGTGGGAGCGGTGCTCCTGACCGGTGTGTTCTACATTCTCGCAGTGACACTCTTCGTCAAACTGCTCAAATTCTTCCCTCCTCTGGTCATCGGCATCATGGTGATCGTCATCGGGGTCAACCTCGTCCAGGTGACAGGAAAGCTCATCGTCGGCGAAGCCGATGCCGAAGGCTTCGGGGATCCGCAGAACCTGTTCCTCGGCTTCGTCACCATCGCCATCACCGTGCTGAGCTTCCGCTTCCTGCGCGGAATGTTCGCGAAGCTCTCGATCGCAATCGGACTCATCGGCGGCACCGTCGTCGGGGCATTCATGGGTGCGACGAGCTTCTCCGCACAGGCCGGCGGCCCCCTGCTCGCTGCTCCCTCGCTCTTCCCCTTCGGTGCCCCGAAGTTCGATCTCATCGCAGCGATCCCGATGCTGCTGTGGGCGCTGGCCTCCATGGCCGAGGCAACCGGTCAGACGATCATCAACTCAGAGATCGTCGAGAAGAAGGTCGACCCGAGCAGGGACGTGCCCCGACTCATCCGCGCAGATGGCATCGTGACAATTTTCGGCGGACTCTTCGGCACACCTGCCATGGTCACCAGTGGGGAGAATGTCGGCATCGTTCGCGCTTCCGGCATCCGCAGCCGATTCGTCACCGCCTTCGCCGGCGTCCTGCTCCTCATCATCGGCGTCAGTCCGCTGGCTCGAATCCTCAATGGCATTCCCTCGGCGGTCGTCGGCGGGACCGCGGTCGTGGTGTTCGCGATCATCGCGGTCCTCGGCGTGCAGATGCTCGCCCGTGTCGATTTCAACCAGACGGGCAATCTCATCACGGCCACGGTCGGCCTGGCAGCCGGTCTGTTGCCGGTACTCATTCCCGGCATGTACTCTCAGCTGCCACCCAATGCGGCTTCGCTGTTGGGCAGCGGAGTGGCGATGGCGGCCTTCGTCTCTGTTCTGCTCAATCTCCTCTTCCACCACACGGGCAAGAGGAATCGGCACCCGAAGAGCAGAACTCCGATCGATGATCCCAGCAAGCTGGATCAGCGCCCGGGCGATTACCGGATCTGAGGCAGCCTTCGGCGCGCTCCGCTACTTCGCCGGTCCGGCCGTGGATTCCCTGATGACGAGGGTCGGAGCCGCACTTGACCCCCCGGTGCCGGAGAGGTCGTCACTGGTCGGATCGTCCACGCCGGTCTGCGGTGAACCGTCGATGATCGCGACGAGTCGCTCGATCGCCTGGCTTGAGATCTCGTCCAAGCCCAAGTGCACAGCCGTCAGAGGCGGGACGCTGGTGCGTGCTCGCAGACCGTCGTACCGTGTCGCAATGAGCAGATCGCGGCCGATCACACGTCCGGCCTGCGCTCCCGCCCGCACAGCACCGGTCGCGAAGGTGTCGATCGGAATGAAGAAGGCATCGGCTTCAGGATGCTCAGCCAGGATTGACTCGGATGCACGGAACCCGGCGTCCTCTCCTCCGCCTTCGTCCGCCTCGGCGATGATCGGGTCGAAGCCCTCACGCTCAGCGGCTGCCAGATAGGCGGCCCGAGCTGCAGTCTGGGATCCGCGCACGCTGGTGCCGACGACGAGCGCCGGATGCTTCGCCCCGCTCGTCAGCAAGTGGGTGATGAGCAGTTCCGCCGTCTGCGTATGGTGCAGGTCCACAGTCCGCTCATCCGCCGGGCCGTCGATCGCGACGAACGGGATGTCGCGGTCACTCAGGCTTGCGGCAATCGGATCGTCCGCGGTGGGTTCGAGGAGGATCGCGCCGTCGATGTCGAGGCGATCGACCGGGTTGTTGTCGCCCTCCGGTGGTGCGAGGACGAAGACGTAGCCCTTGAGCAGTGCGGTCCGTGCGCATCCCATGGCCAGCTCGGTGAAGAACCCCAACTGCGAGGGCCCGGCAGAGACCGCCGAGGGCATCGAGGACAGAAGAGCGAGCGCCTGGGAACGACCGGAGCGCAGACCCTGGGCACGGACGCTGGGGCGATAGTTGAGGCGGGCAGCAACGTCTTTGACCTTGTCCCGGGTCTCCGAATTGACCTTGCCCAGACCGTTGAGGGCATGGGACACAGTCGTACGAGAGACTCCCGCCTCACGTGCGACATCGGCAATGGTGGCCCGCTGCGGGCGCGACGCTGTCCCCATAGTTTCACCCTACTGGACGATCACGCCGAATAACGGGGTAACGTTCGAGGCACGCACGCGCGCAGGCGTTTCTTGGCACTCAGCCCGTTTATCGGTGGTCGGCGCAGGGGCGCAGGCGTCATTCCCCCACTTTCCCTCATCTCTTGATCACGCTTGGACGATGACGATGGCCCCGGAGATGATCGCGAAACCCAGGACGATGTAGCGCAGCACCGGGCCGTCGAGTCGGTGGTGGACGTACTTGCTGAGGAAGGATCCGATGGCCAGGAAGGGCAGCATGGCCACGGTGAAGAGCATGACGGGCCCACTCACCTGCCCGCTGATGGCGAGGACGATGAGGGAGATGACCTCCCCGACGAGGAAGCACACCGCCACCGTCGAGCGCAGCTCCGGGCCGGGGCTGTGCTGGTAGGCCAGAGCGTAGGGCGGTCCGCCGATGCCCGTCGAAGTCTCCGTGACACCCGTGATGAGTCCGACGACGGCCAGGGCCGGTTTGTTGGGAGTGAACCTCGGGGCCAGGAGCGCAACGACGGCGGCCACCAACGTCGACCAACCGATGAGCAGGGCGAGTTGGTGGAGGTTGACGATGACGAGGATCCACAGCCCGAAGAACGTGCCGGCGAAGCGGCCCACGCTGATCCATTTCACCCCGTGCCAGTGAATGTCGGCTCGTTCCCGGGCCGCGACGTAGAAGTTCAGCGGGATCATCAGCACGAGCAGCATCACTGGGATGAGGCTCGGATCGATGAAACTGACGACCGGGGCCGTGATCATCGCGAAGCCCATGCCAGTGGACCCCTGCACGAAAGCAGAGAGCAGCACGGTGACGGCGACGACGCTGAAGGCGAGAATCGAGAGGCCGAGGACCGTCACAGCCGGTGCTCACTCATCCAAGCGGCGCGGTGTTCACTCGCCGACGGGTCGATGAGGGTGATCGGCGAATCGGCGACGACCCGATGTGAGACCTCGCGGGCACGCTCGAGGAAGGCACGCCCGTCCCAATCGACGGGCCAACCCTTCTCGAGGCGGAGTCTGCCGTCGACGATCACGGCCTCGATCTGGTCGCGATTGGCGATGCGCACGAGCTCCCACGGCACGTCCCACGAGGGCACGAACTCGGGTACCTCGAGGTCGATGACGAGCAGATCCGCGAGCGCCCCTGGTGCGATCTCGCCGACCGCTCCGCTCAAGCCCACCGCGTCGGCACCGCCGCGCAGTCCTTGTTCGAGCCAGGTCCAGCCACCGCCGCCCGAGGAGTCGCCGACAGTGGTTCCGCCGGTGAGCCTCTGTGCCGTTTCTGCTGCATCGAGGAGGCGGAAGGCATCGGAGCGGGTGCCGTCGGTGCCCAACCCGACGCGCATTCCCAGTTCGTGCATGAGGAGCGCAGGGGCGACGGCGTTGCCCTTCCAGGAGCTCGCGACCGGGTTGTAGGCGACGGCTCCTCCGCGCTCGGACAGGACCCGGATCTCGCGCGGAGTCAGCAGCGTTGCGTGTGCGGCCAGAAGTTCGGGTCCCAGGGCGCCGAGGCGGGCCAGTCGTTCCAGCGGACGCTCTCCGTTGGCGATGAGGGATCGTTCGACTGCGGCGAGGTGCTCATTGAGGTGGGTCTGGAACGGAACTCCGGCTTCTCGCGCCAACCGCGTGACCGCGATCAGTGCCTCGTCCGAGGCCACCTCGGGAATCGAGACAGCCAGGGAGGGGTGGATGAGCGAATCGGCATCCCACCTGCTCAGGTGTCGCTGGGCGGCCGCCACCACCTCGGCGACTTCAGCGGTCTTCGTACCCCCGCCAAGGTCATTGCAGATTACGCCGAGCACGCACCGCAGTCCGACGTCGGCAGTGACGTCTGCGATGGCGGAGACGTCGACGCCGGCGCGGGTGCCGGCATCGGCGACCGTGGTGAAGCCGCCGCGCAGGGACTCCCAGGCGGCCAGTCGGGTGGCGACATCGATGGCCTCGACGTCCATGTTCGCCTCCATCGGGACCCAGACGCGTTGGAAGATCTCGGAAGGTTCACCGAAGACGAGCGATTTTCCGAAGGACTGAGTGAGGTGATGGTGCGCGTCGATGAAGCCGGGCATGAGGAGCCGCCCGGGCAGTTCGATGCGGGAGGCGTCGGCGGGTGCAGCGGCAGCAATGGCCTCGAGGGGGCCGACGTCGACGATGCGCCCCTCGGCGACGAGCACCGCATGATGGCGCTGCGGGCCTTCGGGAAGGAGGACCTGTTCGGGGACGAGCAGCGTCGGGGCCTGGTGCATAGTGCGCAGCTTGGTCATGTCATCCTTCGTCGTCACAGGGGCCTCGGCGACCCTGCTTTCCTCGTGGTCAACGATATCGCGCGGAGGGTTCCACTCGAATAGGCCAAATCGATTTGGTTACTCCTAGTCTACGGGGATGGCGAGACCGCGTCAACGGCGCTGCGGTTGGGCTTCCTGCCCTCCGCCGAGGCCGTAAAATGGGTGCATGACGTCTTTGCCCCTCACCCCCACCTCGGCGGACAACGGGCAATTGGAGTGCCACTATTTCAACGACGGACTGTGCCGTTCCTGCACCTTCATCGAGACACCGCACGCGCAACAGGTCGCTGACAAGGAATCCTGGTGCCGCGAGGTGCTGGCCAACCACTCCCCTGCTGCCTGGCTGCCTTCTGTTGTCGGTGCCGACCGCGACTTCCGCAACCGGGCGAAGCTCGCCGTAGGTGGTTCGCTCGGCTCTGTCACCTTGGGCATCCTGGATCAGGGCTTTTACGGCGTCGACCTGCGCGAGTGCGGTATCCAAGCCCCGCAGATCCGCGCG
The DNA here is from genome assembly GCF_900105045.1 of Brevibacterium picturae. Lineage (GTDB taxonomy): Bacteria > Actinomycetota > Actinomycetes > Actinomycetales > Brevibacteriaceae > Brevibacterium > Brevibacterium picturae. Next base: position 1,610,859 of record NZ_LT629739.1, read on the forward strand.
ATCATCCCGGTCATCGGTCAGTTCCTCAACGATTCGGGTCTCGACCCCTATGACGTCAACGCTCGCCGAGGTGAGCTGAAGTTCGTCCACATCACTGCGGCCCCGTCGGGGGATCTGATGATCAGGTTCGTCGTCCGCTCACAGCACGGACTTGACGTACTGCGGACCAGACGCGAGCAGCTCATTGAGCTGGCTCCGGCGGCGACTGTCGTCTCCGTCAATCTGCTGCCAGAGCACAAGGCCGTGCTCGAGGGCAGTCGCGAAGAGATGCTGCTTGGTGATTCTCTGCGCATGAACCTCGACCGGGTCGACCTGCATCTGCGGCCGCAGTCCTTCTTCCAAACGAACACCGACGTGGCGATCTCCCTCTACAACCAGATTGCGGCCTGGGTCGACGAGATTGCACCGGCGTCGCTGTGGGATCTGTACTGCGGCGTGGGTGGGTTCGCGCTGCACTGCGCGGGGGCGACCGGTCAGCAGACTTCGCGCACGGTCACCGGCGTGGGCGACGGCGGCGGTGCGGTCAGCCGCCGGGTCACTGGTGTGGAGCTGAGCGAGCAGGCCATCGAATCCGCGAAGATCAGTGCCGCCGAACTCGGATTCGACTCGCAATCCGGCGCCACGGTCGAGTTCATCGCCGGTGATGCCACGGAGTTCGCCGAGGCGAACCTGGCCGCCGGTCAACGTCCGGACTGCGTGATCGTCAACCCACCTCGGCGAGGGATCGGGGTTCGGCTGTCGACGGCGCTCGAGGATTCTGGGATCGAGCACATCGTGTACTCGAGCTGCAATCCGCTCACCCTGGCCAAGGACCTCGATCGGATGCCCAGCTACGCCGTCGAACGGGCGAGGGTCTTCGACATGTTCCCTCACACGAAACATCTCGAGGTGGCGGTGGTGCTGGAACGGCGCGACCACTAAACCAACGTGGAGCATTGAGAGTCACTGCGCGTGGCGCTGTGACCGGTCCTCTTCCTCGATGGTGATGACGGGTTCGTGATGCACGGGGAAGTTCTTTCGCATCCATATGTGAGCTGCTCCGAAAGGGATGAGGAAGATCAGTGACAACGGCAGTGAGCCGACCAGTGCATATCCGGGATCGATGACCAGGAACGTGACGATATTGACGATTCCGTGCATCACCCCCGCAATAAGGCCGCGCTGCCAGATATTGCCCACGGCAATGTAGCCGAACATGATCGACAGACCGATGCAGCTGAGGTTGAAGAGGACGGCGGCGAGGGGATTGACCATGTTCTGCACGTGCCAGGCAGCCCACAGGGCGCCGATGAGAACACAGGCCCAGAGCCGGTGCATCTTTGTCTCCAGCGCTGGCTGCAGGAATCCGCGCCATCCGACTTCCTCACCGATCGACCCGGCTGTCTGCAGTACGAGAAACGCCACGAAGAGTCCGACAGATCCGAACGGGGTCTCGGTGCGCAAAGCCTGACCCAGCCACCCCGCCGCGACGATGAGGAGGCCGAAGGCAAACGTCACACCGATGCCAATGACCAGATGCCGAAGCATGCGCCTCCGGTCGGTTGCACCCGGCAGCAATGAGCGGACGAACGGTCTCTGCTCCGATGGCACATGTGCGAAGACCAGCACCCCGAGCACACCGAGTACCGGAGCAAACTGAGCGATGACGATGAACAACGGATCAATGGCCCAGATGAGCTGCAGGATCTGGAGGCCACCCGCGATAAGCACCACGAGCAGGTACCAGATGCAGATGAGCCAGAAAAGCGATGTGCCGTTGATGAGTGATCTGCCATTGATCATGTTCATGGCTTTCAGTCTCGTCCGCTGCGAACCCGCATGACAGAGGGCGCCCAGTACATCAGCGTACGGTTTTCCCTACCGTCGATGCCCTTGCCTCTATCTGATGCTCTCGGTTGAAATTGCCACTCCCCAAATGATGCTCCACCGAGTAGGGTTTCACCTATGACCGGACAGGCTTTCAGCCGCTCACGGATCGGTAAACCGGTCGACCGCTGAGCCGCACTGGTCGCGAATGCAGAATTCGCGGCCCGCCCCTTTCGAAAAGATCTCCCTCACAGAGCTCCAGCTCACTATGCCCGCAACCAAGTCGGGCCCACTTTTCGAAAGGACATCATGTCAGCAACGTTCAATCACACCATCATCGCCGCCGCCGATCCAGCGGAGTCGGCGCAGTTCTACGTCGACTTCCTCGAAGCCGAGCACACTCAGTCGTGGGGAGTCTTCTCCAACATCACGCTCTCCGAGGGAGTGATGCTGCAGTTCGCCGCGCCACCTCCGGCATACAAGATATTGCCCGTCCACATGGCCTTCCTCTGCACGGACGAGCACTTCGACCGAGCGGTGGCACTGCTGGACGAACGCGGTCTCGATTACTGGGCGGACCCGCAGAGAGCCCGCCTGCACGAGACGAATACGGAGCACGGTGGCCGTGGGGTCTACTTCCTCGACCCATCGGGGATGTACTTGGAACTCATCACGAAGCCGTACATCTAAGGACAGGCGCGACCCTGATGGCCAGAGCCGACTCCATCAAACGCTCTAGCCAAGCTTGCTACCACCTTGGTATCATTAATACATGGCAATGACATTGCGTTTGAACAAGGACGACGAACAGCTTCTAGCTCGCCTCGCCGAACAGGATGGAGTGAGCCGCCAGGCCATCGTCATCAATGCAATCCACGAGATGGCCGAGCGACGAGGCCACGAGGCACAGGTCAGTGCGGCTTCGAAGCGCGCCCGCGAACGGTATGGCGACCTGCTTGACCGGCTCGGCAAGTGACTGTCTACCTTCGAACCGAAGATCTCCTCGAATTGGTCGCCGACCTCAACGTCGGACCGGTACGGGACCTCGGTCTGCTTGACTCTGCTGCGCATCGACCTGCTACCACGCTTTGGGCGACTGAGGTCTATCCGACCGTAGATGATAAAGGCGCTGTTCTGCTGGAGTCGATCGTTCGAAATCATCCTCTCGTTGACGGCAACAAGCGGCTGGGCTGGCTCAGCCTTGCGGTCTTCTACGATCTCAACGGCTTCGAATTCGACGCGCCCGATGATGATGCCTACGATCTCGTCATTTCGGTCGCGAGTGGTGGTATGGAGCCCGCCGCTATCGCAGGGAAATTGAGAACTTGGCGCGCTTGAGCCTTGGACCGCGGAAGGGCTGTACCTCACGAGTCGTGCCACCCAGCGACACTTCGCTCAGTGTCGCCTTCTGTCGCCCTCTCTACGACAGCAGACTCTGCCGGAAACGTTCGGCCACGTCTGGCAATGGGCCGCGCTTGCGGTGAACCACAACCAGTGTGCGCTCGATGGCCGGGTTGACCGGGATGCTTTCGATACCGTCGAGAGCCACCAGCGGAACGACCATCTCGGGGACAACAGAGACACCCAACCCGGCAGCGACCAGACCGCCGACAGCGGGAATGCTGCGCGCCGTCTGCACTATGTCGACACTGACGTCATACTTCGCGAAGGCATGTGCGACCAAGGGGCCGATGCTCGTCACTGAATCGAACCCGATGAACCTCTCCCGGGCGAAGTCGTCCCATTTCAGCGACTCACGACAGGAGAACTGATGCCCAGCTGGGACGATCGCGACCAGCCGATCCTGCGCGACCACCTCGACGTTCAGTTCGTCCGGAATGCTCGAGTCGAGTGCAAAGATCCCTAAGTCCACGGTGCCGTTGAGGATCTTCTCCGCCACGTTCTCCTGCGGCTCATCGTGGATGTCGAGTCCCACCCGGGTGAGATCACTGCGGAAGTGAGAGATCACCGATGGCAGCAGAGTCGCGGTCACCGACGGCAGGCACGCCACCCTGACAGTTCCGTCATCGCCGTTCATGTGACCTGCGATCCGGATCAGTGCTTCGTCGTAGGTGGCAACGGCCATCGCCGCATGAGCTGAAATCTCCTCGCCGAGGTGGGTCGGCCCAACCGAGCGCGTGCTGCGGTCGAAGAGCCTGCCGCCGATGCGCCGTTCGGCCTCAGCCAGTGCCCTGCTCACCGCCGGTTGGCTGATCTGCATGTCCTCGGCGGCGAGGGTGAAGCTGCGCAGTCGGTGCAGCGCTTCGATCGTGCGCAGGTGGTACATCGCCAGATTGATAACCATAGGTCATCAGTGTAGAGCGAATCGGTATTGGACGAGCCCTTAAATGACCGTGGATCATGGAAGTCGATATCTGAGAAAGGAATCAAAGGTGCTTTCACTCATTGGATACGTGTCCATGCTGGTGATCCTCGCTCTGCTGCTCATGCAGAAGGTTTCACCCATCGTCGCGCTGGCCGGAGTCCCGATCGTCGCGGCTCTCGTTGCGGGCAACTCACCATCCGAAGTCAGCGAGTTCGCGCTGGCTGGCATCACCAGTGTCGCCAGCGTCGTCGTGATGTTCGTGTTCGCGATCGTATTCTTCGGCATACTCCGCCACGTCGGGTTCTTCGACCCTCTCATCGACAGGATCGTCCGGCTCGGCGGATCATCTCCGAAGGCCGTCGCCGTGGCCACGACCCTTCTGGCAAGCGTGGCCCACCTTGACGGTGCCGGCGCGACGACCTTCCTCATCACCATTCCGGCCATGCTGCCGATCTACCAGCGCCTGGGCATGAGCCGCCTGATTCTCACGGCATGCGTGGGCCTCGGCGCCGGTGCCATGAACCTGCTCCCCTGGGGCGGGCCGACCGCCCGTGCCGCGGCAACCGTGGGCGTCGAAGCGAACGAAGTGTGGACACCGCTCATCCCCGCGCAGATCGTGGGCGTCGTCGCCGCGCTGGGTGTCGCCTGGTTCCTCGGCACCCGAGAGGCCCGCCGCATCGCCAGGGGCAAGCCCTCCGAATTCGCCGAGGCGGTCCACGGCCACGGCAGTGACCACACCGCGTACACTTCGGGCACCGACGACGGGAGTCCACGGACCGCCTCGGCGATGGTGGACTCCAAACACCAGGGCACCGCCGTCACCGGCGCCAGCGACGTCGGGACCGTCGGTGACGACGACGCCACCGGTGACGGCTCTGCCGCCGGTGACGACGCCGACGGCTCTGTCGTCGAGAAGGATTTCCGCAACGTACCGCTGTGGGTCAACGGGCTGATCCTGCTCGCAACGCTAGCCGTGCTGATGTGGGGCATCGTCTCCCCGGCCATCGCCTTCCTCGTCGCGACGATCATCGCACTCATCATCAACTTTCGCGGCCTGGAGAACCAGTCGCGGCAGTTCGACATCAGTGCGAAGTCGGCCATGCTCATGGCCAGCACGCTCCTGGCCGCCGGCGTCCTCCTCGGCGTCCTCGACGAGAGCGGGATGATCGAGTCGATGGCCGATTCCGCGGTCCGGGTCCTGCCGGCGGGGATCATGCCGATCCTACCCATCGTCGTCGCGATCCTCGGCGTGCCCATGAGCCTCTTCTTCGGCCCCGACGCCTACTACTTCGGCGTCCTCCCCGTCCTATCCGCCGTCGGTGCGAACTACGGCATCGATCCTGTGGTGCTCGCTCAGGCCTCGATCATCGGACAAGAGACCCTCGGATTTCCCATCAGCCCTCTGACCGGGTCGTTCTATCTGCTCGTCGGATTGGCAAACGTGCCGATCGGAAAGCACATCCTCGGTCTGTTCGGCTGGGCCTGGTTGGTCAGTATCATCGTCCTCGCCGCCGCAATCGTGATCGGAGTGATTCCCCTGTGGGTAGCCTGAAACTGTCCAGTCCGTCCGAGCTCTCATCGTCGCCCAAACCCGCGGACCATGTGCGGCTGGGTGCCGGTGCCGGATTCGCCGGTGATCGTTTCGATCCCGCGATCGCCCTGGCTGAGCACGGTCAGCTCGATTTCCTCGTCTTCGAGCTCCTGGGAGAGAGGACCGTGGCCGCGGCTCAACGGCGCGAGCGAGACGCCGCGGATACGGGCTTCGACCCGACTCTTGTCGACCGGATCGTCTCCGTCGCCGCCCACTGTGCCGCCAACGGCACCCGCATCGTGACCAATGGCGGTGCCGCCAATCCCAAGGCCGCCGCACATGCCGTCGCCGAGGCGATCCGTGCCCTTGACGTCGACATGCCCGTCGCGTACGTCGCCGGTGATGACGTCCTCGGCATCGTCGAGAGTCAGGATCCGCTCACCTGGGAAACAGGACAGTCGGCATCCGCCGCCGACGGTGAGCTGATTTCGGCCAATGCGTATCTGGGCGCTCAGCCCATCCGACGCGCGCTGGACTCCGGTGCACACATAGTCATCACCGGTCGAGTCGCGGACCCCTCGCTCTACGTCGGCGCTATGGCGCACCACTTCGACTGGGATCACAGCGATGCCGATCTCATCGGCCGTGCCACGGTCACCGGCCACCTGCTCGAATGCGCCGGACAGGTGACGGGCGGGTACTTCGCCGACCCGGTGACGAAACCCGTCGCGGGTCTGGCCGAGCTCGGGTTCCCCTTCGCCGATGTCGACGCCGATGCGCAGGCAGTCCTGAGCAAACTCAACGGCCCCGGAGGCGAGGTGTCCGTTCGCACCTGCACCGAGCAGCTCCTCTATGAGGTCGCCATACCCAGCGCCTACATCACGCCCGATGTCACCGCTGACTTCTCCCGCGTGAGTTTCGAACAGGTGGAGGCCGACCGTGTGCGTGTGACCGGCGGGACCGGTGTGGCACGGCCCTCTGATCTCAAGGTCACGCTCGGATATGACTCGGGGTGGCAGGGCGAAGGACAGATCACCTACAGCGGTCTGCGCTCGAAGGAGCGTGCCGAGCTGGCGGCATCGATCGTCCTCGAACGCCTTGAGGTGCTCTACGGCCTCGACCCGGACTCGGTGTTCGTCGAATACATCGGAATGGCCGCGGCCTTCCGTGGTCTCGTCAAGGTCGACAATCCCGCCGAGGTGCGTCTGCGGATCGTCGCAAGCGCAGCGACCCGCCAGGATGCTGCGATCATCGGCGATGAGGTCGAGGCGCTGTACACGAATGGGCCGGCCGGTGGCGGCGGTGCTCGGAAGTCAGTACACAGCGTCGTCTCGGTCAAGTCGTGCAGCGTCGACCGGTCGATCATCGAGGAGTCGGTGGGCGTCGAGTTCGCCAGCGTCCACCACCCGGACGACAGCTCAGCCGAGTACCCATCGGCGCGGCGGAGGGGAGCATCCGAATGACCACCATCGACGAACTCGCATCGGTGCGCACCGGAGACAAGGGCGATACCCTCATCCTCGGTGTCATCGCCCACGACCAGGCCGCTTACGACCTCCTCGACCAGGAACTCAGCATTGATCGCGTCGCGGACCACTTCGGGCTCGACCTGCAGGCTGTCCGCCGCAGTGACCTGCCGACTCTGAAATCCTTCAGCTTCGTGCTCTCCGGGCTGCTCGGCGGCGGGGTCACGGGTTCGCCTAATCTGGATGGTCACGGCAAGACCATGAGCTACCACCTGCTCACGCTCGAAATCTGAGGCGTTTACCTGCGCCGTTCGACGACCTACGCTGTGAGTATGAGGGCGCTGATACTGACGTTCGGCACCAAAGGTGACGTCGAACCGTACATCGCCTTGGCATCGGCGCTGAAGTCCGCTGGACATGAAGTCACCGTCGCCACCGCAGCAGGCTTCGAGGACGACGTGCGCTCACTGGGTCTTGATTTCGTCCCCAGCAATTCGCTCATGCTCGAAGTCATGCAGGACGCACTGCCGACGATGGCCAGTGCTGCAGACCTGCAGAGGGCGGCGAAGGCGATGACCGCGAGCATCCGGGTGAGTTTCGACGATCAGCTCCGAGCCGTGCGCGGGACCAACCCCGACATCGTCGTCTACCATCCGAAATGCCTCGGCGCACCGCACCTGGCTGAGCGCCTCGGAGTTCCGGCGGTGCTGTCACTTCCTCTTCCGTTCTACACACCGACCTCGTCCTATCCGATTCCGTTCGTTCCACGGGACCTGGGGCCGCGGCTGAACCGGTGGAGCTATGCCCTGAATCGTGCCGAGTCGCTCATGTACGGCGGCATGGTCAACGACTTTCGGCACAAGCTCGGTCTCCCGGCACTGTCACGGTGGGCGAATCCTCTGGTCAAACCCGACGGCAGACCCGTGGACGTCCTCTACCCGTATTCGCGGCATGTCGTTCCCGTACCACCCGACTATCCGTCGACGGCTCATGTCACCGGGTATTGGTTCACCGGACGCGGGACCACATGGGAGCCGCCACACGAGCTCAGAGACTTCCTGGCCGCCGGAGAAGCTCCCGTGTACATCGGGTTCGGATCCATGGGCTTCGTCAAGGGATCTGACCAACGTGGGGCGGCAATCGCCTCGGCGCTCAAATCGACCGGTGCCCGGGCAATCATCGCCACAGGGTGGGGAAGCATCGCCGCCGAGAGCACCGACGATGTTCTCGTCATCGACGGAGCGCCTCATGACTGGCTGTTTCCCCGCGTGTCCGCAGTCGTCCACCACGGTGGGGCAGGCACAACAGGAATCGGGCTGGCCACTGGTTGTCCCAGTCTGATCTGCCCGTTCCTCGGCGATCAGTTCTTCTGGGCCAACCGAGTCCACGAGCTCGGTGCCGGACCGAGGTCGCTGCCCCGAGCCCAGATCACGGCAAGCGCTCTGGCCGAACGGATCACGGATCTTGTGGAAACGGAGTCCTACCGCAGCAATTCTGCGCGCCTGGCGCGGGCGATCTCAGCCGAGAATGGGGCTGATCGGGCAGTCGAGATTCTCGAACGGCTGGCGTGAGCTTCCCGCCTGCTCACGGGCAAGACATGAGCCGGTGCATCGGGCGAGATACCTCACACTCTTCGCCAAGGCCCCAAAGCGAGGCGGCCTTTTCCGACGAAAGCGCATACACTCGTCACCTACAAGGCTCCACGAACACCTCAGTTCGCGGAGCCTGTTTCTTGCCTTTCCCCACCCCCACCGCCCCCTGACGAATGCTCATGCCCGCCGCCGAGGCTGTCCTGAGTTTGGAGACCACGATGACGATGCTGGACAACCACGTACCTGAACCGGAGCCTGACCCCGGGGCTGAAGCCGACTCGGAGCCTGACTCCGATCCCGAGCCTGATCCCAGTGCGGATCCGGAGCCTGAACCCGACTCTGTGAAGACTGCAACGAAGCAGACAGGCGAATCTGAAGAAACAGCGCGCCGCAGCCCGGTCGGCAGCGTCTTCTTCTGGGCGGTGGCCTTCGTCATCGCCTTCGTCATCTGGGCCACAGTCTCCCCCGACAGCCTCGGCGACATCATGACCACAGCGATGACCGCCGTGTCGTCGAGCTTCGGGTGGATATACCTCGTGGTGCCCTTCGCTGCGATCGTCATGCTCGTGTGGTTCGCCGCGAGTCGGTTCGGACGGATCCGGCTCGGGTCAGCGGACTCGCTGCCGGAGTACAGCACGGTGGCGTGGCTGTCGATGATCCTCGCCGCAGTGATGGGGATCGGACTCGTCAGCTACGGCGTCGCCGAACCGATGTCGCACTTCATGGTTCCTCCACACGGCCTGGCCGAGCCGGAGACCATGGATGCCGCGATCCGGGCCATGCAGTTCTCCTACCTCGACTGGGGCTTCCAGGCCTGGGCCATCTTCGGAGTCTTCGGTCTGGCGATCGGCTATTCGACGCACAGGAAGGGACGACCGGCTCTGGTCTCCACGATGCTGAGGCCGGTACTCGGTCGGCTCGTCGATGGCTGGGTCGGCAAGTTCATCGACATCCTCACCATCATCGCCACGCTCTTCGGAACGACCACGTCGCTGGGCCTCGGCGCCTCTCAGATCGGTGAGGGGCTCAACACGATCTTCGGCATCGACGCGACGATCGTCCTCCAGATCGTGGTCGTCGCCGTGCTCACACTTCTCTTCACCGGTTCCGCATTCACCGGTGTCAGTCGGGGCATCAGGTACATCTCGCAGATCACTCTGACCATGGCGACTCTGCTCGGACTCTTCGTCTTCATCACCGGCCCCAGCGGCTTTGTGGCGAATCTGTTCGTGCGCTCGGTCGGCTCCTTCGCTGGAGACTTCCTCGAGGTGAGCTTCATGACGCCCTCGAGCGCCGCGGACAGCGAATGGATGCTCTCCTGGACCTATTTCATGATGGCCTGGTGGCTGTCATGGAGCGCCTTCGTCGGAATCTTCCTGGCCAAGATCTCGAAGGGTCGCACGATCCGCCAGTTCGTCGCCGGCGTCCTCCTCGTCCCCAGCGCCGTGTTCTTCGTCTGGTTCACGATCATGGGCGGGTCCGCGATCAAGCTCGACATGGAAGGGGCGAAGATCGGAGAGGCGACTGCCGAAAACCTCGATACTGCCTTCTTCAGCCTGCTCGATCAGCTTCCGCTGACGCTTCTGACCTCGATCTTCACCATCATCATGGTGATTCTGTTCTTCGTCTCCTCGGCCGACTCGAACACCTTCGTCCTCAGTTCCCTGTCCTCAGGGGGATCGTTCGAACCGCGCCGGCCGGTCATCGCCACCTGGGGCTTCCTCACCGGGGCCTGCGCCATCGTACTGCTCCTCGTCGGCGGGCTGCAGGCGCTTCAGCAGGCGGCGATGCTCTCTGCGGTGCCGTTCTCCATCATCGTCGTCATCCTCGGCGTCGCGTTGATCAAGGAGCTGCGCAGTGACCATCAGATCGTCGAGGAAGTCGCCCGCAAGAGGCACGTTCTGGGAATCTGAGCACGCTGAGTGAGCGGTCCGCTCGATCGTTCTGCTTAAGAGGTCACCGTAGCTTCGCGGTCACCTCGGCGGCGGCCGCAAGGACCTTGTCCGCGAGTCCTGCGGTTTCGGTGTCCTCGGTCATCGCCTCGCTGGCCAGTGAGAGTCCGATCGCAGCGACCGGACGGGAGAGGACATCGTAGACAGGAGCCGCGATCGTTGAGATCCCGGGGGTGACCTCGCCGTGCTGGATCGCCCAGCCGATCCGCCGGTCCTGCGCCAGGATCGCGTTGAGTGCCTTGACCGTGGTCGGACCCCGCCCGGTTCGGGTGACGAATCCGGACTCGGACTGGAGCATCGCCAGCACCTCTGACTTGGGCAGATTCGCCAGGATCGCCCGACCGGTCGCGGTCAGGTAGCTGGGCATGCGCACGCCGGTGGCGGTAATGACCGCGACCGATTTCAGGGACTGCTCCTTGAGCACGTACTCGGTCTCCCAGCCGCGGATGACGGCCAGCTGTGTTGTCGCCGCAGTGTCGTCGGCCAACTGCCGCACGATGGGCTGGGCCAAGCGCTGCAGGGGGTTCGTGCGCAGGTAGGAGCTTCCCAATTCGTGAACGCCGGCGCCCAGGGCGTAACCGGATTCGGTGCGCACGACGAGCCCCAGCTCCTCGAGCACAGTAAGCAGTTCGTAGGCACTCGAGCGAGGGATCTCCAACGTCCGCACCAGCGCACCGGCGGTGATCGGACGATTCGATGAGGCCAGATGCCGCAGAATCGCGATCGAACGCCGCAGTGCCGGAACCTCAGCCACGGTTCAGTCCTCCATCCCGAGGGCCGCGAACGCAGCCCGGTACAGCTCCGAAATCGGCCCCAATTCGGTGTGCACGCCGTCGCGGACGCGCACCTGAGCCCCGCTGACGGTCATGGACACATCCGCCGAGGTGGCCGAGAGGATGATCTGCTCCCCCGCGGACCCGTACGTGCGCATGCTGTCGGTGGCCACCGCGATGAAGTCACATGCTTTGCCGACTGCCAGTTCGCCGACCGGCAGGTCGAGGCTGCGTGCCCCGCCTTCGGTAAGTGACGTGATGAGTTCGGCCGGTGAGAATCGTCCCCGTTGGCCCGACCGCAGGCGTTCCCCGGCTTCCATGCTCTGGATCTCGCGCAGTGCGTCGAGGACGACGTGTTGGTCGGAGCCGATCGAGATCGTGGCGCCGGCATCGGCGAGTTCGCGGGCCGGGCCGATGCCGTCGGCCAGGTCGGCTTCCGTGCACGGGCACATGACGATGCTGGCTTCGGCCCCGCCCAGGGTCGCGATGTCGTCCTCGCTGAGGTGGGTGGCGTGGACAGCGGAGAGGTTCGAAGCGACGACTCCGGATCGCGCGAGAACCTGCGTCGGTGTCGTGCCGTAGGCAGCCTGGCTGGCCTCGTTTTCCGCCGGCTGTTCCGACAGATGCACGTGGACGGGTCCGTCGAGGTCGGCAAACCTGGGCAGGTTCGCCGCCGGGACCGCGCGGATCGAGTGAATCGCCGATCCCACATGAACAAAGCTCTCACCAGGAGCACCGACAGGGAACTCAGTGGCGAAGGCCTCGGACAAGGCCTCGTGGCGGTCCATGTAGCCGTCGATGGTTCCATCACCGAAGCGGGCCTGTTCGGCAGACAGATCGGTGTCGATGCCACCGGTGAGGTAGCAGGTGTCGAGGAGTCGGATGCGCATCCCCGCCGAGGCGGCCGCCCGTGCCAGCGCCCGTTCCATCGCGTGTGCGCGAGTGGAATCGTCCCCACCGTACGGTGTCCCGTCGGGTGCGTGGTGGACGTAGTGGAACTCCCCCACCGAGGTGTAGCCGCCGGCGAGCATCTCCGCGAAGACCGCACGAGCCACGGTCTCGTAGTTCTCGGGGCTCAGCTTCGCGGCCACGGAGTACATGACTTCGCGCCACGTCCAGAAGGTCCCGCCGTCGCCGTGGGTGCGGCCACGCAGGATGCGGTGGAAGGCGTGGGAGTGGGCGTTGACTCCACCGGGCAGGGTGAACCCGGGGACCACCTCGGCGATGGTGGGCGGGGTGTCGATTCCGGTCTCGACCGAGGTCAGGGTGCCCGTGTCATCGGCGGTGAGCAGGACACCGGTGGCAACCAGACCGTCGACCCAGGCGGTCTCGCACCAGAAGCGCGTGCTCATGATGCCACCTCGAGTTCCCCTTCGAGGACTTTCACCAGCGCGGAGACTCCGGCGCGCTGGTCATCGTCCTCGCAGGCCTCTTCGGGTGCGTGGGAGACGCCGGTCGGGTTGCGAACGTAGAGCATTGCGGAGGGCACGTGTGGGGCGAGAATTCCCGCGTCGTGTCCGGCACCCGAGGGCAGCAGCGGCGCGTCCGGCAGCACGGAGGTCAGCCGTGAGTTGAGTTCGGCGGTGAAATAAGTCGTCGGCGAGTAGGACTCCTGGGAGATGCTCACCTCGACGCCGGCGCCCTCGGCATGCTCACGGGCGCGTTGTGAGATCGCTTCCAGAACCTGTTTCACAACCGCATCATCGGCGTGACGGATGTCGACCCAGAAGCTCATGCCCGAGGCGATGACGTTCGTCCCGCCCGGGTGGATGAGGGTCCGGCCGACCGTGGCCACGGCACTCGCGTCAGTGGCGGCCGCTAGGGTCGGAATATCGCCGATCACGCGGGAGGCCGCGACGACAGGATCGGCGCGGTGGCTCATCGGGGTGGTGCCGGCGTGGTTGCCCTGACCGGAGAACGCGAAGTGCCAGCGGCCGTGGCCGATGATCGACGAGCCGATCGCCACCGCCTGGTCGGTGTTGATGAGTCCGATGCCCTGCTCGACGTGGAGTTCGATGAAGGATCCGACCTTCTCCAGCCGGGCTTTGTCGGTGCCGATGCGGTTCGGGTCGAGCCCGTATCCGCGGGCAACGTCGGCGAAGGTGTCACCATTGGCGTCGGTGAGACCCAGTGCGCGGTCGGCCTCGATGGCGCCGGTGATGAGGCGCGATCCGAGGCAGGCGACGCCGAAGCGTGAGCCTTCTTCCTCGGGGAAGACGGCGAGCGCCAGGGGACGCTTCGCTCGCTCCAGGGCTCCGGATGTCTTGAGTTCGTCGAAGGCCGCCAGCGCCGAGGCGACGCCGAGGGGGCCGTCAAACGCTCCGCCACCGGGGACGGAGTCCAGGTGGGAGCCGGTGACGACGGCGTTGTCACCGGGCGCGGTCGCCCACGCCCAGGTGATGCCGTTGTCGTCGACTTCGGTGTCGAGGCCACGCCGGGCCGCCTCGGCGAGGAACCAGTCACGGAGTTCGCGTTCGGTGTTCGAGAACCCTGCCCGCTGGTATCCGGGACCACGAGTGTCACGGCCGGTGTCCTCGATCTGGGCCAGGAGGGAGACGACGTCGCTCATCTCAGTTCGCCTCGCCCTGGCCCGCGCTGTTCTGGCCGGTGCCGTCGGGGTGGGTCGTTGCCGCGTCCGTGCCGGAGGCTTCTGCGGCTGCGTCGAGGTTGCCCAAAGCGGTGAACTTGGGGTCGTTGACCGCTGGTGACCCGCCCTCGGGCAGCCAGGTGCCGGCAGCCTCGGTGACGGTGTGCTGCAGCGGTGTGACCGACTCGGCCGCGGCCACGAGGGAGCCGTCCTTGACCTTGGCGATCGTCTCGGCCAGCTCCGGGGACAGGAACCGGTCGGGGCCGGGGCCGGGCACGGTTTCGCGGATCGCGGAGATCACGGCGCCGGTGACAGGGGCCGGTGCTGCTTCGCGCATATCGCAGGCCCGGGAGGCGGCGTAGAACTCGATGCCGACGACGCTGGCGAGATTGTCGACGACCTTGCGCAGCTTGCGGGCAGCCGACCAGCCCATGGACACGTGGTCCTCCTGCATGGCCGAGGACGGGATCGAGTCGACCGAAGCGGGGCTGGCGTTGCGCTTGGCCTCGGAGACCATTGCGGCCTGGGTGTAGTGAGCGATCATCAGGCCCGAGTCGACGCCGGCGTCGTCAGCGAGGAACGGGGTGAGGTTCTGGTTACGGGTGACGTCCATCATCCGGTCGGTGCGGCGCTCGGACATCGAGGCGACATCGGCGGCAACGATGGCGAGGAAGTCCAGGGCGTGGGCCAGGGGCGCGCCATGGAAGTTTCCGTTGGAGGAGACCATGCCGTTGGTGAGCACGACGGGATTGTCGATGGCCGCACGCAGTTCGCGTTCGGCGACCTGGGTGGCAAACCCGACTGCGTCGCGGGCGGCACCATTGACCTGTGGGGCGCAGCGCATCGAGTAGGCGTCCTGGACGAGGTGGGTCGAATCGCGGTGGCTGGCGGTGATGCCGGATTCCTTCAGCGAGGTCAGCATGTTCGCGGCGGCGGCGGACTGGCCGTCGTGGGGGCGCAGCGCGTAGTGGAGTTCGGGTGCGAAGACGGCATCGGTGCCGAAGAGCCCTTCGATGCTCATGGCCGCGGAGACGTCGACGGCGGTGAGCAGGTTCTCCAGGTCGGAAAGGGCCATGATGAGCATGCCCAGCATTCCGTCGGTACCGTTGACCAGCGCAAGACCTTCCTTCTCGGCCAGGGTCACGGGGGTGATTCCGGCCGCGGCCAGCACTTCGTCGGCCGGTCCGGCGACCCCGTCGGGTCCGGTGGCCACACCTTCGCCCATGACGACGAGGGCGCAAGCAGAGAGTGGGGCGAGGTCGCCCGAGCAGCCCAGGGAACCGTATTCGTGGACGACCGGGGTGATACCGGCGTTGAGGAGGTCGACGTAGGTCTGGAGCACCTCGGCGCGCACACCCGCACGGCCGGTGGCCAGGGTGCGGGCACGCAGGAGCATGAGTGCGCGCACGACCTCACGCTCGACGGGGTCGCCGACGCCGGCGGCGTGGGAGCGGATGAGTGACTTCTGCAACTGGGTGCGCAGTTCGGCGGGGATGTGGCGCTGGGCCAGTGCCCCGAACCCGGTGGAGACGCCGTAGACGGGCTTCTCCGCCGAGGCGAGTGCGTCGATGGCTTCGCGGTACTTGTTCACCCGTGCAAGGGTGGTCTCGCTCAGGGCGACTTTCGCGTCATGGCGGGCGACGTCGACGACCTGGGCGAATGTGAGGGTATCGGGATCGAGATCGATGGAGACTGGCATCTGGGACCTTTCGGTTGAGCGAGTTATACGTTCGTGTGGTGTCATCAGACGGTGACGACGTGGGTGGGCCGGGGTCGGCCCGCGGTGGTTCAGACCTGCGGTCTGTTGTCGGCGACGAGTTCGCCACCGCGGTACACGCGTTCGACGAGCTGGACGCCGGGCCGGTAGGCGAGGTGGCGGTAACTGGGGGCGTCGAGGATGACGAGGTCGGCGCGGGCGCCCGCGCCGAGGTGGCCGACGTCGCTGCGCTGCAGAGCGTTGGCTCCACCAGCGGTGACGGCCCAGACGGCCTGCTCGACCGTGAAGTGCATGTCGCGCACGCCGATCGCGATGGCGAAGGGAACACTGTTGGAGAATCCCGACCCCGGGTTGCAGTCGGTGGCGATCGCCAGGCTGACGCCGGCGTCGACGTAGCGGCGGGCGTCCGGGTAGGGCTGGCGGGTGGAGAATTCGATGCTCGGCAGCAGTGTGACGACAGTTCCCGCCTCGGCGAGTGCCGCGAGGTCGGAGTCCGAGGCGAAGGTTGCGTGGTCGACGGAGACGCAGCCGAGTTCGGCGCCGAGCTTGAGAGCTCCCCCGTCGGTGAGCTGATTAGCGTGTAGGCGCGGTTTCATGCCCGCTGACTTGCCCGCTTCGATGATGCGGCGGGTCTGCTCCTCGGTGAAGGCGCCTTTCTCGCAGAACACGTCGATCCACTTCGCCTGTCCGGTCGCGGCCGGAATGATCTCGTCGATGACGAGGTCGACGTAGGCTTCCGGGTTCTCCTTGTATTCGGGCGGGACGACGTGGGCGGCGATGAGAGTGGATTCCTCGGTGTGCCGGTTGGTGATTCGCAGCGCCCGCAGCTCATCCTCAAGGGTGAGCCCATAGCCGGACTTGATCTCGAAGGTCGTCGTGCCCTGCCGGGTCGCCTGGCTGGTCAGGTGGACGAGGTTGGCCTCGAGCTCCTCGTCACTGGCAGCGCGGGTGGCGGCGACGGTGGTCTGGATACCGCCGGCCGAGTACTTCTCCCCGGCCATCCGCGCAGCGAACTCCGCCGAGCGATCGCCGGCGAAGATGAGGTGGTTGTGACTGTCGACGAACCCGGGAATGACGGACTTGCCGCCCAGATCGATCGTTTCGAATTCCACTCCCCCGCTCGCCGAGGTGAGGGTGCCGTTGGCGATGTCATCGTCGCTGAAGCCCTCGGCAGGTGTGGAATCGCGATCGCCGAGGTGGTCCTGGAGTTCGGTGTCTGCCTGAGCAGACGGCCCCGACCACAGAATCCGGCCATCGTCGATGAGCACAGCGGCGTCCTCGATGACGTTCAGGTCGCCGAGTGTGTCGAGGTCGTTGACGACGAGTTCGCTGATCCCGGTGATGAGCTGCAAGGGAGGGTCCTTCACGGTCGAGAGTGATTCCTTCTCAGTATGGACTCCGTGAGCTCACCGCTGAACCGTCTTCGGTGAAATTCGTCCGATATTTCGGACAGTTCGTGATGGCCGACTCACTGCCCGCAGCCGTGTCACGGCAGAGCCGCATGAAGCTACATCGAAGTTATACAGCCCTGTTTGCAAGTGCGGCTCTACAACTTCGATCGATCCCTTTCGCGGGTGGACCTCACGCCCTCACGTCTCGCGCAGGTCTCCCTTGAAAATCTTGCCGACCGAGTTCTTCGGCAGACTGGCGACGATGTGGATCTCGCCCGGAACCTTGTACCGGGCCAGACGCGCCTCGAGGAGTTCGTGCAGCTCCTCGACGGTGGTCGCGGCGCCTTCTCGCAACGCCACGTGCGCCACAGGCACTTCGCCGTATTTGTCGTCGGGGCTGGCGACGACTGCCGCCTCGGTGACCTGCGGATGGCTGAAGAGTACGTCTTCGATCTCCTTGGGGTAGATGTTCTCTCCGCCGCGGATGATCATGTCCTTGAATCGATCGACGAGGGTGAGGAATCCGTCCTCATCGAGATAGCCGACGTCACCGGTGTGCAGCCAGCCGTCCTTGAGGGTTTCGGCGGTCGCTTCGGGACGGCCGAGGTAGCCCTGCATGATCGTCTTTCCGGCGACAACGGCCTCTCCGGCTTCCCCGGTTCCCAGCAGCTGGCCGCCCGGGTCCATTGTCGCCACGCGCAGCCCGGGCAGCGCGGTGCCCACTGTGCCGGGGCGACGGGTGCCGTCGGTGCGGTTGAGTGTTGCGGCCACCGAGCATTCCGAGAGGCCATAGTCTTCGAGCATGGTGACGTCGAACCTGGTCTCGAAGCGGGTGATCGCATCGGGCGACATCGGGGCTGCGCTGCAGATGACGAACCGCAGGGAGGAAGTGTCAACCGCCCTTTTGGTCGTGGCCTCGAGGATCGAGTAGAACGTCGGCACGGCGGAGACGTAGGTGGGACGCTCCGCCTCGACGACCTCCCAGAAGCTCTTCGGATCGAACTTCGGAAGAACGTGGACACTGCCGCCGAGCATGAGTGGCGACACCGTGCCGGCAAGCAGGCCGTTGCAGTGGAAGAGGGGCAGCACGAGGAGGCTGCGCACGTTCTCGCCGAACTCGAGCCCGTTGAGGATGGACCACACCATGGCCGAGATGTTCGCCTGACCCAGCACGCAGCCCTTCGGCTTGCCGGTCGTGCCGGCGGTGTAGATGATGAGGGATCCGTCGTCCTCGCGGACGTCGAGATCGCCGGTCGGCTCATCTCCGCCGCGGAAGCAGTCGTCGCCGACGGAGAGGAAGCCGATCCCACGGCCGTCAGCGATCGCCTCGGCGCGGGGGTCGCCGACGAGAAGCGCAACGCCGGAGTCCTCGACCTGGAAGTTCACCTCGTCGTCAGTGAGTGCCGGGTTGATCGGGGTCAGCGCGGCACCGAGCGACCAGGTGGCGAACATCGTGGTGATGACCTCGGGGACGTTGCGCAGCAGCACTCCGACGACCGAGCCGCGGCCGATCTTATGCTGCGTGCTCATAATGCGCGCGGTCGTGGCCACCGCCGAGGCGAACTCTAAGTTGTCGAAGCGACCTTCGGGCCAGCTCAGGCAGGGCCCGTGCGGATTGGACTGGGCGCGGTTGAAGGGGAGTCCGACCAGTTCGTCGACGGGGAAGGTGAAGTCGTCGGTCGGGGCGTCGGAAATCGTCATGACTCAATAGTCACTAAGCGGGTGATGCCGCACGCTCAGGCTGCTGAATGCACTGCCCGCCGACAGGACTGGACAACTGCCAGAAGGGGATCGATCGAAGTTTCAGGGCCCCTCTTTGAAGCTGAGCTATGAAACTTCGATCGATCCCCTTCCCCTGCGCGCAGCCGACTCACGCGCATACGAGCCAACGCGGTGCGGCCAACCCGCCGCAGCGCCCCGCGCACTACTGCGCGGCGGACTCCTCGTCGCGCTTGTCTAGTTCCGGGATCATCGGAACGCGCTGGCCGCGTTCGCCCGCGACCTCGGAGGCGCGGTCGTAGCCGGCGTCGACGTGGCGGATGACGCCCATGCCCGGGTCGTTCGTGAGCAGGCGGGCGAGCTTCTGGGCTGCCAGCTCGGTGCCGTCGGCCACGGAGACCTGACCGGCGTGGATGGAACGGCCGATGCCGACGCCGCCGCCGTGATGGATGGAGACCCAGGTGGCACCCGATGAGGCGTTGACCATGGCGTTGAGCAGCGGCCAGTCGGCCACGGCGTCGGTGCCATCGAGCATGGATTCGGTTTCGCGGTAGGGGCTGGCAACCGACCCGGAGTCGAGGTGGTCACGGCCGATGACGATCGGGGCCGAGATCTTGCCCTCAGCGACGAGCTGATTGAACAGCAGACCGGCCTGCTGGCGTTCCTTGTAGCCGAGCCAGCAGATGCGAGCCGGCAGACCTTCGAACTCGACGTACTCGTTGGCGGCGTCGAGCCAGGTGTGGAGGTGCTGGTTCTCTGGGAAGAGTTCCTTGAGTGCTTTGTCTGTGACTTCGATGTCCTTGGGATCGCCGGACAGTGCCACCCAGCGGAACGGTCCGAGGCCTTCGCAGAAGAGCGGGCGGATGTAGGCGGGGACGAAGCCGGGGAAGTCGAAAGCACGATCGTAGCCGGCCTTGCGAGCTTCGTCGCGGATCGAG
This sequence comes from Brevibacterium picturae, assembly GCF_900105045.1. Taxonomy (GTDB): domain Bacteria; phylum Actinomycetota; class Actinomycetes; order Actinomycetales; family Brevibacteriaceae; genus Brevibacterium; species Brevibacterium picturae. Next base: position 1,630,657 of record NZ_LT629739.1, read on the forward strand.
TTGCCGTAGTCGAAGACCTCGGCGCCGCGGTCCTGGAATTCGACCATGGCACGCACATGCTTGGCCATGGACTCCTCGGCGCGGATGGTGAACTTCTCCGCGTCCTGTTCGGCCTCGTCTTGCCAGTCGTCGACGCTAACGCCGATGGGCAGGTACGACAGAGGATCGTGGGCAGAGGTCTGGTCAGTGACGATGTCGACCTCTGCAGCCTCGTCGCGATCGAGGATGAGGGGCAGGACCTCAGCAGCATTGCCGACGAGTCCGACGGACAGTGCCTGCTTGTTCTTCTTGGCCTCGATGACCTTGGCGAGTGCTGTGTCGAGATCGGTGTCGACCTCGTCGAGGTAGCGCTTGGCCTGGCGGCGATCGAGACGGGTTCTGTCGACGTCGATGATGAGGCAGGCGCCGCCGTTGAGGGTCACCGACAGAGGCTGGGCGCCGCCCATGCCGCCGCAGCCACCTGTGATGGTCAGTGTGCCGGCCAGTGTTCCGCCGTAGCGCTTCTCAGCGATGGCACCGAAGGTCTCGTAAGTGCCCTGCAGGATGCCCTGCGTGGCGATGTAGATCCAGGACCCGGCGGTCATCTGGCCGTACATCATCAGGCCCTCAGCCTCGAGCTCGCGGAAGTGCTCCCAGTTGGCCCAGTCGCCGACGAGGTTGGAGTTGGCGATGAGCACGCGCGGGGCCCATTCGTGGGTGCGCATGACACCGACCGGCTTGCCCGACTGGACCAGGAGAGTCTCGTCGTCCTCGAGGTCGTCGAGGGTCCGAACGATCGCATCGTAGGCCTCCCACGAGCGTGCTGCGCGACCGGTGCCGCCGTAGACGACGAGGTCTTCGGGGCGCTCGGCAACCTCGGGGTCGAGGTTGTTCATGAGCATGCGCTTGGGTGCCTCGGTCTGCCAGGACTTGGCGGTGATCTCGGTGCCGCGGTCGGCGCGGATCACACGTGAGGGGTCGTGCTGAGTGAAAGTCTGCTTTGTGGTCATGGGGCTCTCCTTGTCGCTGTGTCTGAGGGACCGGAATGATTCGCTTCGCCCGATCGTGGGGTCTGGGCTTCGGTCCTCTGCATTGCCATCTCTGACTACACAAACCATTCTGTCGACTAAGAGCCAAGACGGAAGTGGCCTGGATCAAGTTCTGTCCGATATTTCGGACCCTGATGATCTGGGCGACGCCGCGCACATCCTCCCTGCGATAGGTTCTGCTTATAGTGCCTTAAGGAGATCATCACTACCGCTTTGATCGTCAAAATGGTCGAATGATATGGTCAACCAGGTCCCGCTCGACGAGGAGCACACACATTGGTCATTCTGCACGCAGCCATCGCGATCCTTGCGGTCGTTCTCCTAATCATCCTGTTGAAGGTCGACCCGGTGATCTCGTTGGTCATCGGCGCACTGTATTACGGCATCGCCGCTGGCCTCGGTCTTGAGCAGACGCTGACGACCATCGTCGAAGGATTCGGCGCGATCATGGCCGAAGTCGGTCTTCTCATCGGCTTCGGGGTCTTGGTGGGAGCGCTCCTATTCAATATGGGAGCTCTGCAGAGGTTCGTCGAACTTCTGCTGAGACTGCTGGGACCGCGCAAGTTGCCCTACGCGCTGGCCACCGCTCTCACTTCCGTGTTCCCCTCCATCTATGTCGATGTGCAACTTGTCCTCGCCTCTCCCCTGGCCCGGAACGCCGCCCCCGCTCTCGGGCGCCGCGGTCTCGGCATCATGGCCGGTGCCGTCACTGCCGGCATTCTCGTCGGCTACGTCTTCGTCGTGCCCGGTCTCGGCACCATCTCGATCGCAGGACTCCTAGACATCCCGCTGGCCAACATGCTCGGCATCGGTCTGGTCGTCGGTGTGTCCACGGTGCTGATGACGGTCTTTGCTTACTCTTTCCTCGTCAATCGCGGCTTGTGGAACCCAGAGACCGATGAGGAAGCGGTTGAGCCGTCCACCTCCGACGCTGAGGCGTCCACCTCCGACGCCTCGGGCGACACAATCGTGCGCACGCGGCAGCCGCATCTGGCATTGGCTCTGAGCCCGGTCTACATTCCGCTCGTCCTCATCGCCTCCGGTGCCATCCTCAACGCATTCGGCGCCGGCACCCCTGTCACCGACTTCATCGGCGACCCCGTCTTCGCTCTGTTCCTGGGGTTGGTCATCGCTTATGTCCTGTCCCAGATCTTCATTGGTCGCGAGAAGACCAACTCCTCGATGGAGGAGGGATTTAGCACCACGGGCCAGATCCTCCTGATCACCGGTGTTGGAGGCGCCCTCGGCGAAGTCATCAGCGCGACGAACCTCGCCGACGTCCTCGGCGGACTCTTCTCCGCCAACTCCGCGGCGCCGCTCATCGTCAGCGTCCTCATCGCCTGGCTCATCGCCGCCGTCCTGCATCTGGCGATCGGCTCCATCTCGGTCGCGGCGATCGCCGCAGCAGGAATCATCGGACCGATCGTCGGTCAGCTCGACGTCTCCCCCATCATCATCGGGCTTGCGATCGGCTCCGGCGCACTCTTCGCTCTGCAGGTCAACAGCAACTTCTTCTGGATGTTCAAGACGATGATGCAGGTCACGACCAAGGGCGCGCTGAAGTCGCTGACGTTCGTCACCGCCTTGGCCTCTGTCATCTCTTTGCTGATCGTCTGCCTGCTCACACCGTTCTTCTGACGCCGGTACCACCGCCGAGGTGGGCAGCAGGAACCATCATCGTTTCCCCTGAGCAGGCCATTGCGGCACCGTCACATGCCGCGGCGACCATACCGGTGCCATTGTTCAGCGAGATAGGATTGGCTCCAGGCGACGTCTCTGCACTGCAGGGCACAATGCCGCGTGAAGCGAACGCATGAAGGGTGGATGACAGTCGATGGAAGTCCAGCAGCTGCGGTATTTCATCACTGTCATCGAGTCCGGCAGCCTTTCTCGAGCCGCGCAGTCGCTTCACATGAGCCAGCCGGCGTTGAGTCAGCAGATGCGGGCGCTGGAGCAGAGCCTGCACACAATCCTGCTCGAGCGCAGCAATCGAGGGATACGCCCCACGTCTTCGGGCCAAGCCCTGTACAAGGACGCCTTCAGACTGGTTCGTGAGTTCGATCAGCTCTCCACATCGGTCGCTGCTGCCACCGACGTTCGAGGCGTTGTCTCCGTCGGAGTGACAACAGGAGCCGCAAGCCATCTGGCCGCACCGCTGGTGAGGTGGACACTGCAGAATCACCCGGGTATCCGGCTCGAACTCTTCGAATCGATGAGCGGATACCTGCGCGAGCTCTTTGAGAACGGCCGCATGGACTTCGCCATCTCCTACGACGACTACGTCGAGGATTCAGAGACGAGTGCCGGGGGCCAGGGCATGGTCGAGGCCGGCGGCAGCACGACTGCTCGCGACGTGTCAGCCGCTGTTGCATCCTTGCTCGAAACGGGACAGGACGTCACCTGGATCCCGCTCTTCGAGGAGGAGATGTTCGCATTCGGTCCGCTGTGCTCGGCATATGCACACAACGGAATTGTGCGGCTCGAAGATATCGCGGATCTGCCGATGGTGGCTCCAGGCTTGCGCAGCAATCTGCGGAGCCTGGTGGACAGAGCTTTCCGCAGGAGAGCACTGAACCCGAGGATCGTGGCCGATCTGGAATCACTGCCGACGATGCTCGATATCGCTCGCTCCGGCTCCGCCTTCGCGATCCTGCCGCTGTCTGCGGACAAAGCAGGCACAGTTCCTCATTTCCATGTCGCCGGAGACGCCCTGAGACGCCGGGCGGTACTCAACATATCCAAGTCTCGCGCGACCTCGCCCAGTGCGCTGAAGGCCATCCTCGAAGGGTTGCTCATGGTCACTCAGGATGCCATCGAGCAAGGCGAGTCAACCGGATACATGCCTCTATCCACGGCTTTCGAACTGGACTGAACATCAGACTCTGAACCGGATCAGCAGTCGCAGCACTCGCATCCCACTACACCTTCGGAGCACTGATCACTTTCCTCGACAGCCTCGCCTCCCGCTTCCTCGAGCCCGGGGACTACAGGGCAGAGGTTGGTCTGCAGGAGAAGCCGCCTCACTGAGAGATGGCCTGAGCCCGAACGACTTCGACCGCTGGATGACTTCGCAGCACATCAGCACCCTGCAACTGATGAATCATGAGCACTGATGCCGAGGCAACGCTTGGTGAGAACAGCTGCATCGGCTGCGTCTGGTCACCGTAGTCGAGGGTCAGGGTCATCGCCTCGAGCTCGGGGAAGTACGCGACGACTCCGCTGTAGTAGAACGACAGGGTGCGCCCACCCACCGGAATGATGAAGCGCCGATCGGTGACGAAGACGTCGACATACTGAATCTCACGCCACTGTGCGGCTGCCATCTGCTGCGCCCGCGAGCGTGTGTTGACGTTGCCGATCGCCGATCCGATGAGGGCACCTGTGACGAAGAGAGGGCTGCCCATGGCAAAGACCCCTCCGGTCTGATAGCTGACGTCCATTCCGTAGTACCGTGCATATTTCGCCCGAAACTGGTCGAAGATTCGCTCGCCTTGCGCGAGATTGAGATTGAAGCTGCGGGCATGCTCCGGCTCGTCGCCGCGCAGGAATTTCTCATACCATTGTGCTGCTCGTGCACGAGCCGCCGCGCGTGCGGTCGCATCGCACCGTGGTCCTCCCTCGCGCACGATCTGCGCTTCCATCGCCCGTGCCGCGCGTTCATTGCGCTTGCGCATCTTTCGCGCATAGAGCCTGCTTGTCCGGTAGGTCTTCTGCATGCCGATGATCGTCATGATGAAGAGCACGACCGGAGCCACCACGGCACAGATCACGCAGATGACACCGATCCACATCGCCGAGGCGGTGTTTTCCGAATCCGAGTTGGTGAGCATCGCCTCGGCGATGAGTCCGAAGATCCAGATCGAGAGTGGGATGAGCAGAAGGGGCACCAGCCAGGACAGATGCCGTTCCCAGCCTGTTGCAGTGTTCATTCTGCTCTCCTTCTCGTCTCCGCCGAACAGAGCTGCCCGTCGCCCAGCCACTGCAGACGCTATCCCAGCTGCAGCGATTTTTCAGCTGAAATGACATCGCGTCTTGTCGGAGATCTTCAGCCATCGACTCATTGTTCTGATCGGCGCATCACATGAGCATGATCGCGATGAAGCACCTTCTCCACGGGGTCAAGGGGTCAGGGTCGCGGACTTCTCGCTCTTGCCGGCCGGACCGTACTCCACCGCCATGCTCGTCGTTGAGGGCCGAGGTCAGTCAACCTCGGCGGCGGTCGGGCTTTCCGCATTCACAGCACGCGACTTCCGCGCTGAGCTCACGCGCGAGATTGCAAGGTAGACGATGATCATCGCGGAGATGCTGAAGACGACGATGTACGGGCTGTCGAGGAAGCCTGCCACGACGAACGAGACTGCGACGATTGCCCCGTTGATGACCGCGTAGGGCAGCTGGGTTTTGACGTGGTCGACGAGGTCCGTTCCAGCACCGGTCGATGCGAGGATCGTAGAATCCGAGATCGGCGAACAGTGGTCTCCGAAGATTCCGCCCGAGAGGACAGCCCCGATGCAGACGATCACGGCCGCATCGAGCCCGAACGCGACAGGGATCGCCAAGGGAATCATGATGGCAAAAGTGCCCCACGAACTCCCTGTGGCAAATGACATGGCCGCCGCGCAGACGAAGACGAGAACCGGCACGAGTGCGGCGGGCACGACCCCCGACATCATCTCGACGAGGAAGTTCGCAGTCCCCATCTCTTCGAGCAGGCCCCCGAGCGTCCACGCCAAAACGAGGATCAGCACCACGCTGATCATCTTCTCCATACCTTTGACATAGGTTCCGAGGATCGCCCCGATCGGGTTGATCCTGAAGATGAGCATGAGCGCGATGAGGACGAGCGCGGCGAAGAGATAGGCCGTGCTCAGTGCGGCCCGGAATGCTTCGCCTGGCACCGGATCGGCGGGGAATCCCAGGGTCGTGAGGATCGAGAACAGAGTGATGAAGAGGACGAGCAGCGGCAGCCAGATGACGATCGGGCGGCTTTCTGTGGCCATCCCCTCAACCGTCGAGGATTCCGACTGCCGCAGGGGCTTGGAGTTGGGCCAGTGCAGCTCACCGGTGTCTCGCACACGCTGCTCGGCACGCCGCATCGCGCCGAAGTCCGTCCGTGTCAGCGCCACGACGGGGACGGCTGTCACAGCGAGAATCGCATAGAACTGGAAGGGGATCGCCTGCACGAAAACCGTGAACTCAGACGTCTGGAGACCTTCCCTGTCGAACTCTTCTCGGATGAGACCCATGATGTAGATGCCCCACCCGATGAAGGGAATGAGCACGGCCACCGGCGACGAGGTCGAATCGATGATCCAGGCCAACTTCTCGCGGGACAGCTTGAGTTTGTCGAAGATCTTCTCGAAGATCGGTCCGACGATGAGCGGCGTCCCCAAGTCGGAGAAGAAGACGATCAGTCCGCCCAACCATGCTGAGATCTGCCCCTTGCCTCGAGAGTTGATGAGACGCGCGGCCTTCGATGCCAGAGCGGCTCCGCCGCCGGAACGTTCGACGAGTGCGACGAACCCACCGATGAAGAACAGGAGGATCATGACTCCTGCGTTGTAGCTGTCGGTGATGACCGGAGCGAGATGATCAGTGACCAGGCTCATGGTGGTGGTGACCGGATTCGGCCCGATGACAATCAACAGGCCCACGAAGATCCCAGCGAACAGGGCAACGACGACGTTCCTGAAGAGCACCGCCAGCAGGATCGCCAACAGCGGCGGAATCAATGAAACGATTCCCAAATGGTCCATGCTCAGTCGCCCTCCGTGTCGTCATATTCCGATGAACTCGATGGGCTGCGGCCCGTTCGAAGTCAGCCAATACACATTATCTGTTCTCACGGCACCCTTCCTTGCCGATCGCACTGGTGAGACTCCGCCGTCTGGTTGCGATGAACCATCCGACTATCCGACTGCTCGTTTGATCGAAAAATAATGTTACTCATAGGTTCTACTATCGAGTAGGGTTGTGATGTCTGTCACCGAGAAGATGAAGTACAGAGGAAGCCGCGACGACGCCACCCTCGTCTGACCGGTCAGCGACGCCACCACTGTCCGCGCACTCTCAACGCCGAGACACACGACAGAAAAGGACTATACACATGGGCACCTCCCGTCAGAGATCGGTTCCACATCCACGACGCATCGCAACGCTGAGCGCCGCAGCCCTCACAGGCCTGGCACTAACCTGGGGCACTGCGGCAGCACCGGCCCACGCTCAATCGCTTGTCCCGCAGACGGATGAAGAAGCCACGAGCATCATCGAAGACCGGCAGGCCGAGGATTCCAGCTCCCTGAACAAGAGCAATGTTCCCGATGGGGTGAGCGTCGAACAGGCCCGCACCGCCGTCGACAAGTCCGATGAGATCACCACCGCTGACGTCGAGTACGCCGCGGCACTCGAGGACCTGCCCTCGACTGCAGTTCCAGAAGATTTCTACGAGACTCCCGCGACACTGCCGGAGAAGAACGGCGGCGTCGTCAAACAGGCACCATCGGATTTCTATCTCGACCCGGTCAAACTCATCAAGCACGACGCAGAGACCACGACGTACATGTACCGAACGACAGACGAGGACGGCAACGCGCGAGCAGCTACCGCCACCCTACTCACCCCCGAAGGCGCAAGCGCACCGGCGAAGGATGCTGTTGTCATCGCACCCGGGACTCAGGGGATCGCCGACAAGTGCGCGCCCAGCCGACAGATGAGCATGGGCACCGAATATGAAGGCATCTCCGTTGCCTCCGCCTTGGCATCAAAGCGACCTGTGATCATCGCGGATTATGTCGGCCTCGGCACCGAGGGCTCCCACCGGTATCTCAACCGCGCCGAGGAGGGCCGCTCCGTGCTCGATGCCGCCAAGGCCGTTCAGGAGGTCAAAGGAAGCGGAATCGATGCGCAGACGAAGCTCCAGCTGCGCGGCTATTCGCAGGGTGGACATGCCACCACTGCAGCGCTGGAGCTCGCCGACGACTGGGCACCCGATCTCAATATCGCTTCCGCGTCGGCGGGCGCCGTACCGACGGATCTCTACAGAACTCTCTCCGAGCTCTCGAGCGTGTACACGGGCCTCCTGCTCTATGGCGTCGCATCATTCTCGGAACAGACTGGAGTCGACCTTTCCGAACACCTCAACCAGAAGGGGCTCGACGCGGTCGAAAGCACATCACACCAGTGCACGGCAGAAGCCCAGCTGTCGAATGCCTTCACAGACACGACCACGCTGACGAAGGATGGAAGCTCATTCCAAGACCTCGTTGACAAACAGTTCATGACCGTTGTCGAGGAACAGCGCCTGGGGCAGGAAGAGATTCCCGACGTGCCGGTGCTGGTCAATCACAGTCGCCTCGACGATGTGGTGCCGTTCGAATTGGGTCGTGAACTTGCCTCGACGTGGTGCGACGCGGGCAACAGAGTGGCGTTCGAGGACAACCTCGGCCCCACACACATCGGCGGATACATCGCCGCACTGCCTCGCATAGAGATATTCACGAATCGGACATTTGATGACAAGGCGCCTCTCGACAGCTGCTGGAGGCTCTGACCTCCGCTGAGCTGACACCAGCGCGGCACCGCCTGTTCATTGAACAGACGGTGCCGCGCTTTTCGTCGGCCAGACACTCAGCGCCTCCCTGTCTATCGCCGCCTCCGGCACCCCGCCTCCTTTCCAACCGAAATCACCCTGCGCATTTCATGCAGCCGTGTTGCGTACATCACGCATTAATGACAGGATTGACCCATCGATCGTCCCGCAACCTGCGCGCTCTGCGCTACAGAATGCTGTTCATGCAGCAGTCGACAAGTCCGACTGCCCGCCCGCAGCGAGCGGATTCGACTATGGAATTTGGACCGTATATCGCGCGAGGAAGCCGAGAATGACAACGAACAGCACCGCTCCAGGAGAGCCCTCCGCAGGATCACCGGGAACACCCACAGCGGCCAGCACGAACGATGACCCGTATCATCTCGACCCACGGGACGCCCTCGAACCGCCGACGACATTTGCGGGCAAACTCAAATACCTCGGTCCCGGCCTTGTCATCTCTGCTGCCGTCATCGGCTCCGGCGAACTCATCACCACCACGGCTTTGGGAGCCAAGGCAGGATTCGTCCTCCTCTGGCTCGTCATCATCTCCACCGCTGTCAAGGTCTGGGTTCAGCTCGAACTCGCCCAATGGACGATCCTCTCGGGCAAACCCGCGCTTGAGGGCTACGGGCATGTCGGCCCCCGCCTCATCGGCCGCGCTGGCTGGATCAATCTCCTCTGGATCCTCATGGACTTCGCTAAGGTGCTGCAACGCGGAGGGATCATCGGCGGCGCCGTTGCCGCCCTGTCCATCATGCTCCCGGTCTTCGGAGAGCCGCTGTCCACACCCTCACTCATCTTCTGGACCATCGTCTCTCTTGCTGTCGTCATCTCCCTCCTGGTGACGAACAAATACAGCATCGTCGAGAAGTTCTCTGTCACTGCCGTCATCATCTTCACTGTTTCCACTGTCGGACTCGCACTCTCCCTGCCGTTCACCGATTTCGCATACAGTTCCACGGACGTACTCACCGGACTCACCTTCGCCATCCCGGCCGGCACGCTCGGCTTTGCTGTCGCAATGTTCGGCATCACCGGCGTGGGTGCCGACGAGATGACCACCTACACGTATTGGTGTCTGGAAAAGGGCTACGCTCGCTACACCGGACCGAACGACGGCACAGACGAACGTGCACGTCGTGCGCGCGGATGGATCTCGGTGATGCGCACCGATGTCCTCGTCTCCTGGATCGTCTCGACCGTCTGCACGATGTCGTTCTACGTGATCGGTGCGGCAATCCTCCACCCGCAGGGCCTCGTCCCCGAGGGCAACGACATGATCACGTCTCTGTCGTCGATGTACTCCTCAACCATGGGCGAAACCGGGCACTGGATCTTCCTCATCGGCGCATTCGCCGTCCTTTTCTCGACCTTCATCGCCTCTTCTGCCAGTGTTCCGCGACTGTGGGCGAACACGGTCTCCATCCTCGGCGCTTTCGACTGGACGAATCTGCGCACTCGTACACGGATCATCCGCGTTCTCACCGTCGCGTTCCCGATCATCTGGGCACTGAGCTATCTCATCATCCAGTCGCCCGTGATCATGGTTCAGATCGGCGGCGTCGCCAGCGGCGTCTTCCTCGTGGCCGTTGTCATCGCCGTCTGGTACCTGCGTTCTCGTGAGGTCCCGGCAGAGTTCAAGTCGAACAACTTCTTCACTGTGATGCTGATCTTCGCCTCGTTAGCAATCGGGCTGCTCGGCATCTACTCAATATTCGAGACCTTCGGAATCGAGATCGGAGCCTGATGCGACTCACAGTCCTCACCCCATCATTCGCACAACGATCAGACTCGCCCCGCACCCGTGCAGAGGCCCTTGGCTTGGATCTCGATAATCGCAGTGAGAATCATCCCAAGTCCGGTGAGGAGCTCATTCAAGCCCTCACCGGCGCCGAGGCGGTCCTCGTCGGTCTTGATCAGATGGACGCCGACGTATTCGCCGCCTGCCCCGACCTCAAGGTCGTCGCCAAGCACGGCGCCGGAGTCGACAACATCGACCTCGAAGCCGCAGCCGCCGCTGGCGTTACCGTCGTCAACACGCCCGGGGCCAATGCCGACGCGGTCGCCGATCTCACCATGGGATTTCTGCTCATGGGCGCCCGGCGCATCCGAGAGGCCGAGGACTCGCTCAGAAGCGGCCAGTGGGATGTCTTCTTCGGTAGCGAACTCACGGGCAAGCAGCTGGGCATTCTCGGCTTCGGCCGCATCGGCCGAGCCGTCGCCAAGCGTGCCGCCGGATTCGGCTTGCGCATCGCGGCATATGATCCGTTCGTGCCTGACGACGCAATCGCCGAGGCGGGGGCGCAGCCCCTGAGCCTCGCCGAGGTAGTTGCCGGGTCCGATTTCCTCACACTCCATCTGCCGGGCGGCGAGGGGCCCCTGTTGTCGGCCGAGCACATCGCCTCAATGCCGCAGGGAGCCGGTCTCATCAACGCAGCTCGCGGAGGTTTGATTGACGAGGCCGCCCTCACCTCGGCGCTGCATGACGGCCGATTGTCGTTCGCAGCGCTGGACGCTTTCGCCGCCGAGCCGCCGGGTCTCGACGACCCTTTGATGAACGCCCCCAATCTCATAGCTACTCCGCATATCGGTGCCTATTCGGATATTGCGAACGCCAACATGGGCACCTGGGCCGTCGAGGATGTCGTGCGCGTGCTGCAGGGGCGGGCTCCCGAACACACAGTCGATTGAACAGCACTCAGCTCCATGAGACTCGGCTCGGTCTCAGGTCTCGACAAAACATTGATCGATGCCTCGTCGACAGCTGACTATAGAGGAGCCAACAGTTGAAGGGCCACACGATTCGTGTGGCCCTTCAGCTGTGCATGGATGGACTGGAGCGGAGTCTCCGCGTCTGCAGCCGACGCGGACCCCAATGTTCGGGCAGTCCGGCGATCAGGCCAGTCCGCGCTCCAGATCGCCTGCGACGGTCTCTTCGATCTGGCGCTTGGCTTCGTCGGAGAGAGCATTGAACGGAGCCCGTGCCGGGCCCAAGCCGAACTCGCGCACATTCGCCGCGTATTTGACAACGGTGTTGGGGTTGCCAAGAGCCAGGCAGTTGCGGATCGGACGGATACTGTCCTGTGCGGCCCGGGCCGCGGACGAATCTCCCGAGAGGAACAGGTCGTAGATCGAGGCCATCGTCTTCGGGTAGATGTTCGCGATCCCGCTGATGCCGCCGGCCCCGCCTGCGATGAGCGTCCACAGGATGAGCGAATCATTGCCCGAGATCACGTCGAAGCTTTCCCGATCCGTGCGCTCGAGGTACTGGAGAATAGTGTCGAAGTTCCCGCTCGAGTCCTTCACCGCAGTGATGTTGTCCACCTCGGCGAGCTTTTCAAGAGTCGCGGGCGCTACCGCATTGCCGGTGCGCGCGGGGATGTTGTAGACGACGACCGGAACATCGACGGATTCCGCCACCGCACGGAAGTGGTTCGCGATCTCGGCTTGCGAGGCGGCCGCGAAATAGGGGGTGATGATCGAGAGCGCATCGGCTCCGGCGTCAGCCGCATCCTGGGCGATGGCGACGGTCTCACGAGTGGTCGCTGCTCCTGCACCGATGACGACGGGCGCCCGCCCGGCCACCTCGTCGATGACCATCCGGGTCGCGTCGGCACGTTCCGCTGATGACTGGGCATAGAACTCGCCGTTGGTGCCCAAGGCGAAGATGCCATGCACGCCAGCATCCAGTTGACGGCGCACATGCGCACGCAGAGCTGATTCGACGATCTGCTCGTCGTCATCGAACGGCGTGGCGACTGCGGCGAGGATGCCTGTGATTGGGGACATGGGTTTTCCCTTCGAAATGATGTGAACGCGATTCAGCGGTTGTACTTCGGCTGCGATCCGCGGACGGAGGCTGTGGCCTCGTCGATCGCGGCGAGGATGTCCTCGGACAGCGGGCCCTTGGCAATGGCGGCGATGTTCGCTTCGAGCTGCGAGACACGGCTCGCTCCCAGCAGGAGGGAATCGATCCCCTGCGCCCCGGCCACCCATCTCAGTGCCAGTTCCGCCTGCGGGATCCCGGCTCCGTCAGCCACTGCGGCAAAGGACTCGACTGCGGCCAGAACCGAATCCGAGAGGTATCTCTGCGAATACATCTGCGCCAGCACCGAGCCCGTGAAGCGATCGGGCGTGCCTGCGGTCGACGGTCGCCGCGCCAAGAGACCACCGGCCAGTGGATTGTAAGCCATCGTCGCAATGCCGTGGGTGGCACCGCATTCCAGCCACTCGTCTTCGATCTGCCGGGCCAGCACACTGTAGACGTTCTGCGCGACGACCGGCCTGGGAGCCCCGCCTGCCGCGGCAGTCGCGATGACGTCAAGGGCCTGCCAGGCCGCGAAGTTGGAAATGCCGAGCGCCGTGATCTTTCCCTCGGCGTGCAATTGCGCGAGAGTGTCCATGGTTTCGCCCAGCTCGGCTGCTCGGTCGGGCTGATGCAGGTAGAAGAGGTCGATGGAATCGACATCGAGGCGGCGCAGCGAACCCTCGACGCTGGCCCTGAGCCCGGCGGCCGAGAGCGGCGAGTGATCGCCTGCGTCAGCGTGAGGCATGCCCGCCTTGGTCGCCAGCACTATCTGGTCGCGATGCTTCTTCACCACGGGAGAGATGAGCCCCTCCGTGGCAGACTTCGCATAGCCGTTCGCGGTGTCGATGCCGGTGATTCCTGCAGAGAGAGCCGCCTCGATCACCTCGTGGGCAACAGCCTCCGGGACGGTGTCGCCGAAGGTCATGGTGCCCAGCACGAGCGGCGACAACGGCACACGGACACCGTCTATGGTGAGGCTCTTGTCTGCTGTCATACGGTTCTCCTCGTCGAGTCAATCATGCGATCCATGTGATCGAATCATCTCATTTCTGCGCGCACTGTGCAACGATTTGCGCATTTCACGCACGCATGTCAGTCTGGAAGCCCCAGCCGGACCGGACGCAAAGGAGTGCCATGCCATCTGCCGACTCCGGCCTACTCGTCCTTGCCGACGACCTCAGCGGCGCGGCCGAGGCAGCAGCGACTCTCGGCTCCCCGGTCCGCGTCCTCCTCACCGGCTCGAACTCGTCGCTGTCATCTCACGGCTTTCACGACCTTGCCGCAGAATCACCGATGGACATTGCCGTCGACCTCGACTGCCGCTACCTCTGCCCTGCCGATGCGGTCTCGCGCACCAACGCTGCACTCGATGTGCTGCGGGCGAGGGAACGTTTCACATATATCAAGATCGACTCACTGCTGCGCGGCAACATCACTGCCCACCTGTCGGCAGCCATAGACCACTCGTCCGGGCCCGTGATCTTTGCGCCGACACTCCCCCAGCAGAACCGCACTGTCGTCGGCGGAGTCCCGTTCATGGACGGGGTCCGACTCGACGAGACCAGAGCCTGGAGCGTCGAGGACGGTTCGGCTCCAGCCAGCCTGAGCGACCTCTGCCCTGAGCAGCCCGCCCACCTTGAATTGGGGCAGCTGCGCGCGAGTGAACCACAGGAGCTGACCGCCTGGTTCCGTTCTGCACGCCTCATCACCGCCGACGCCGAGTCGATGGAGGATCTGGAACAGATCGTCGCACTTGCGAAGTCCACCGGGGCAGTCATCGTCGGTTCCGCGGCACTTGCCCGGGCTTTCGCGGACACTCGGTCCGATCACCTCGCTCCCACCGCTGGTTCGGGGACCTCGCAGCCAGATTCCGATATTTCGCAGCGCGACTCCAGGTCATCGTCCGCCCCGTCAGACGCGTCGGACCTTCCGATCCTCTTCGCACTCGGCACTGCGGCCGATCGCATCGACGACCAGCTTGCCCACCTTCGATCCCACGCAACTGTGGATGTGGTCGATATTCCGGCCAGTGAGCTGGCGGCGTGGGCCGACAATGCCGGAGTCCTGGCCGCCACCGCCGACCGGGTGCGTGCAGGGCTGGGCAGGGGCCACCTCGTCGTTCGACTCACGGATTCCGGGGAATCGGTCGATCCTCGTCCGCTTCCCGGACTGTTGGCCGATCTGATCGCACATTCCCTCACGAACTTCGGCCCTGTGCACCTCGCCGCCACCGGCGGCGAAACGGCACGGGCCTTACTCGACCGCCTCGGCATCCATGCCCTGGATGCCATCCGGGAGATCCACCCGGGGGCAGTCCTCTCACAGGTCGGGGCCACCTCGGCGAGTTCAGGTGAACGCACCGAGCTCAGTCGAGTCGTCACCCGACCAGGCGGCCAGGGGGACGAATCCTCCCTTGCACACATATACGACGCCCTGACACAGACCTCAACCCAGTCAGCCTCATCCCCGCGAGCACTCTCGCGAACCACGAAGGAGAACGAATGAACTCGCGTCCCACCGTCGCAGTGACCATGGGAGACGGGGCCGGAGTCGGTCCGGAGATCTGCATCGCCGCCTGCCTCGATCCCACGGTGCTCGCCATGGCCCGCCCTGTCATCATCGGGGACGCCGCCAGGCTGGAACACGCCGCGAAGGTCCTTGACACGGATGTCGACGTTCGCGTCATCGGCTCACCGTCTGAAGCCGAGGACACTCCGGGGGCCATTCAGGTCATCGACCTCGGCCTGCTGCCTGCCGATCTGCCCTGGGGAGAGCTGTCACCCATCGCCGGCGACGCCTCATTCCGCTACATCGAACGAGCATCGGCCCTGGCCATGTCCGGGGAGGTGCAGGCCATCTGCACCGCACCGCTGAACAAGGAAGCCCTGCACTCGGCGGGTCACCTGTACCCCGGGCACACCGAGATGCTGGCAGCACTCACAGACACCGACGAGGTCTCGATGATGCTGTCCTCACCCAAACTGCGCGTCATCCACGTCACGACCCACATCGGACTCATCGACGCCGTCGCCAAGATCGAGCCGGGTCTGGTCGAACGCACCATCCGACGAGGCAACGAAGCGCTGATCAGGGCCGGAATCGAACGACCCCATATCGGTGTCTGCGCGATCAATCCCCATGCGGGCGAAAACGGACTGTTCGGATACGGAGAGGAGCAGGAGAAGATCGTCCCGGCCATCGCCACGCTCCAGGACGACGGCATCGATGCCGTCGGGCCGCTTCCAGCCGACACCGCATTCTTCCTCGCGGGTCGCGGCGACTACGATCTCATCGTTGCCATGTATCACGATCAGGGCCACGGCCCCATCAAGGTCCTGGGCATCGAGGCCGGCGTCAACATCACCGTCGGCCTGCCCGTGATCCGCACGTCCGTGGACCATGGCACGGCCTTCGACATCGCCGGCACCGGCAAGGTCGACACCGCCAGCATGAGTGAGGCCCTGCGCCAGGCGGCAGCGTTGGCCGCTGTCTGAGATTCCAGCAGTCGCGAGCTCTCGCGATACAGTGGCCACACAGCTAAGAGCCATCCACTGACGGGCGGCGCGGACAGCACATCGCGCAGAACCATCGAATGCATGCAGCGGGAGAGAGATGAACGCAGGCGATAGACGCGAAGAGATCATCTCGCGTGTTCGGACCCAGGGCGAGATGAGTGTCGAGGCACTGTCGGGAATGCTGGGGGTAACTGCTTCGACGATTCGTCGCGACCTTGCCCGCCTCACCGAATCGGGTGAACTGACGCGCACCTACGGTGGAGTCATCGCCGTTCCCGCGGAGTCCGAAAGCACCGTGGACGAACGTTCCCATGAGGCCCCCGAGGTCAAAAGGGCGCTCGGCACCTGGTGTGCTCACCAGGTCCCGGCGGGCTCACACGTGCTGCTCGACGCCGGCAGCACCACCGCGCAGATCGCTCGAGTTCTGCGCGACACCACCCCACTCTCCGTCGTCTCCACCGGCCTCACCTCTTTGCAGCAGATGACGGACTCCCCAGGTGTGGAATTCACGCTGCTCGGCGGCCGTTACCGATCGATCAGCCAGGGCTTCATCGGTCCGATCACCGAGGTCGGCTTGGAGAAGTTCACCTTCGACTTCGCCTTCTTGGGCGCGGACGCCGTCACCGCTGAGGACGGCGTGTGCGAGGCGTCGCCGGAGCAGGTCCGCCTCAAGGAACTCATGAGCAGACGGGCTGCGCATGTCTTCGTCGTCGCCCACGCCGCCAAACTGGGACAGCGTCCTTTCCATGCCTGGGCGGATCTGGGCAGCGGATGGACCCTCGTGACCGATGATTCCGCCGCGGCTGAGCAGATCGAAGCCTTCGAGGCCCGGGGAATCCGGGTGGTCACGGTCGACGCGATGGGCGCCGGGCACCCTCCCGGCGACTGAGAATCACATGCACGCGACGAACGAGCTCCCTGACCCTTATCGGGCAGGGAGCTCGTTCGTCTGATGGAGTGACGACAAGCGCTCAGCCCCAGAGCTTGCAATCGGTGTGGACCTGGTCCTCGACACCGGAGATCCAGTCCTCGGCGAAGACCACGTGCCGGACGGCTCGACGTGAGCTGTATGCGTAGACGACGTGGATGAGACCCTCGGAATCGACGATGCCGTGGGGGTACTCCTGACGGCGATTGCTGCGCAGGTTGCCGGCACCGGTGAAACCGTCACCGGGTTCGATCTCGCGGCGAACGGGCCAAGTGCGTCCTTCGTCCTGGGAGACCGCGATGACGACCTTCATCCGCTCATAGGGCCACACAACGTCCCCCGGCTCCTCGGCGACCTGGTGCTCGTTCGAGACCAGAGCCAGCCTTCGGGAGGGAAGCAGGAATGCACTGAGACCGGCGTTGTTGTTCGGAACCTCGGTCGCCTCGGGCACGGTCCAGGTGTCGCCGCCGTCCTCGGACCGACTGAGGTAGACCCAGTCAGCAAACCGTGAGCGGAACAGGCAGACGAGCCGGCCCGGCTCGAGTTCGACGACGTTGGGATGAACCCGACCGGCGGCATCGGGAAACTCAACCTGCCGCCAGGTGACACCTTCATCGTCGGAGATCTGGAGAACTGGCTGATCCGAGCCGTTCTTCGACTCATCATCGAAGCACAGCCATTGGGAATGAACCCACCTGCCGTCGCTGAGCACCTGGATGGGTTGGCGGCAGAAAGTGCCTTCACGGTCGAAGAGCAACTCCGGCTCCGACCAGGTAGCACCGTCGTCATCCGTTCGAATCACCTTCACCACCGAGGTGTGCTGCAGGTTGAATGTCTCCGGAACGCCGGACTGCCGTGAGAGCTGGGAGGTGTAGACCAGCCACACCGCTCCACCCGGAGCCTCGAACAGACCGGGATTCTGGTCGGAGCGGATCTCGTCATGAGTGACGGCCATCGATTCCGACCATGCTGCGGTGTTCGGGTCGAACTTGGACACGAGCACATCGATGTCCTTGTTCCCCTCGTCGCTGCCGCCGAACCAGGCCGCGAGCAGTCCCCCGCTTCGCAGCGCCAGAATCGTCGGGGCATGGTTGGATCGACGATCCGTATCGATGACGGTCGCTGCGTGACTGGTGCCTTCGAAGTACCGAAGCCTGCCATCGGCAGGTGGGGCCGGCACGTGTTCGAGCGTCGGATTCGCGAGCAGGTTCATGCGTTGTTCCTTTTAGTTACTGTCCAGGTCGAAGGTGCTGTCCAAGTCGGTGTGGTGTTGCCGTCGAGATCAGTTCGGCTCACCCGAATGCGGTTTCGAACATTGACGGTATCTGCATGGCGATCTGGACTCCGACGATGATCGCGATGAGGCCGAGAAGAGCGAGGATTGCTGTCTGCCACTTCGGATTCACCGCGTAGTTGTGCATGTGCTTCTTCCTCGACGTCAGCAGGAGGATGCAGACGACGATGATGGGCAGGCTGAGCACGGTCGAGATCGCGGTGCCGACGATGTTGAGAGAGATCAGGTCGGGTGCGCCCGGAATCGTGGATGCCAGTGGAACGATGATGAAGACGATCGCCTGGATCCACCGGAAGGCGGGATTCTCCTCATCACGACCCAGATACTTCCGCATGGAGGGCACCGAATGGTTGATGCCGTTGATGGCCAGCTGTGCGAAGCCGCGGGACTGCGGTGGGAAGCTCGTCATCGCGGCGAAGAAGATGCACATCCACAGGAGGAAGGGGCCCGCCGGGCCGACCGCGACGGAGAGCATGTGAGAGAGGTCGAACTCGTCGGAGATCGAGAAGCCTTCATGTGCAGCGCTGAATTCGGCGGCCACAATCCAGAAGAGAAGGTTGATGACGAGCAGCGGAGCCATGCCGGCAATGAGGTCGAACTGCTGCATGCGCCGATACTTCGGCCCCACCCAGCCTTTGTCGCGCATGAACCCGGAGTAGAGCAGGTTCGGCATATTGCCAGCGATCGTGCCGATGGTCGCCGAGGCGATGACGATGGGAGCGAAGGCCGAGGTGTTCTGCTCTGGCGGGACCTCGAACGCCAGACCCTGCACGAATCCCTCGATGTCGAAGGTGCCGATCTTGATGAGCGCGTAGATGAACGCGACGATCATGGCCACCGATGCGAAGCGCGCGAAGTATTCGAGGACGACGAACTGCTTGCGCAGCATCACCAGTGACAGGGTCAGCGCCACGATGATCAGTGCGCAGAAGAAGCGTCCCCAGCTTCCACCCCATTGACCTCCGGTGAGCTCATGCAGACCGGTAGACGCCGCGAGAACGAAGGTCGCCTGGGTGATGAAACCGGCGATGATGACGACTCCCGCCATGACGCCGGGGAGCGCAGGAGCCAGACGGGCAAATCCGTCGAGGATCTGGCTGTCCCCGTGCTTGTTCATCAGCGTGTACTTCGCAATGGACGAAATGATGAAGGTGCGCGCAACTAAAGACAGAATCAAGGTCCACAGCAGCGCGTACCCGTAGGAAGCGCCCGAGACCGAGGAACTGACGAGATCGCCCGTCCCGAGGAACGACATCGCGAGCACCAGGCCCGGCCCCACCGAGGTGACGAGCCCGAGTCCGCGCGGCAGAGGTATTTGGCTCGGCTTCGACGAGGGGGAACGACTGTTCATGCTATGGACGTCAGTGGCCATGGCGAGCACTCCAGTGTGTAGATGATTGGTCGGGTGAGACCGTTGCACAATCAAAACAGATTCCTCAGGTGAATTCACACCCACCGTGCTGCGCGGTCTACGTAGAGACTAACTCATATATGCGTATTCTGCGCAACCAGTGCGTCCATATGCCGGGACATTAGCTCACTCTGCGCACCTAGGTGGCACAGTGTGAGATAGATCAGTCGATAAGTGCAGTGATCCGCTGTCTCACTCGACGGCGCTGAGGAGCCTCAGTGTCACATTGCGAAGGAGCAGAGTTTCGATGGAATTGGTCCACTACCTCATCATCGGTGCAGTGGTGTTGGGCTCAGCCTGCGTCCAAGGCTCCATCGGGTTCGGTCTGGGTATGATCACCGCCCCAGTGCTCGTCCTCCTCGAATCGGATCTGCTTCCCGCCACGCTGCTTCTGCTTGCGGTTCTCACGTCACTGACGGCATTTCTGCGAGAGCGTGCCGACGTCGATTGGAAGCTGGTGGGCTGGGGAGTTCTCGGGCGCTTGCCAGGAATAGTCATGGGCACCATCGCTGTGGTGCTGTTGCCGAATGAGGGTTTGTCGCTCCTCTTGGCGATCACCGTGCTGGGAGGAGTTGGATTCAGCCTGGTGGGGTGGGCTCCCGAAGCCCGGGGGCGGAACATATTCTTTGCCAGCAGTGTCTCCGGAGTCTTCGGCACGGCGACAAGCATCGGTGGTCCTCCCATCGCCCTTGTGCTTCGGTCCCTCGACCCATCGCCGATGCGCTCAACGATGAGCGCCTATTTCACGATTGGCAGCATCTTGTCACTGACCGGGCTGACGATCGGCGGTGAGGTCAGAAGCGAACATCTGCTCGCTGCGGCAACATTGCTGCCGTTCATGGTCGCCGGCCTGTGGCTGTCGAACCTGGTCATTCGTCGCGCCAATCGCCGGGTGCTCTACCGCATGGCGGTGGGCGCGTCCATCATCGGGGCGCTTCTGGTGATCGGCGAAGTGAGCTTCTCTCTGCTCACACGGTGATGTACGACAGAAACATCGACACCAGCGTCGCCACGACGACCGAGTTGAATGCGAATGCGACGATGACATTGCTGCGCACGAGACGCCACCCCGCGCGTGTCACGGCTTTTCCGGGCAGCGCCGCAGTCATCGTGGACGAAAGCACAGAAAACGTCAGATAGTCGCTGAAATTACTCGGCTCGTCCATATCGAATTCGAGTTGCCTTTCGCCTGCACTCCCCCCGCCGCTGAGATCCAAGCGCATGTATTCGAGCGCGAACGAATACACCATGACAGCCCACGACGCGACGACGTTCGCGAGGCCGAGCGCCACAGCGATGCTGGGGTTCTCGTCCGAGCCCATGGTGACGAGGTAGATGTTGAGCACGATCGCGACATAGGCTGCCAGGGTTGCCCACGACACCGCTCCGCCGCCGCTGAGGTACCGTCTCCACCAGATGCGATTGCGAGCGATCGCCCACTTAGCGTGCACGATGAGCTCCGTTTGGCTCAGCTCCTGCAGGCCGGCATGAGTCCACAGCAGGTAGACGAAGGAGAAGACTGGCCAGGCCACGAGGAAGAGAGCAATGAGCTTCTCAGCGACGCCGCCCAGCTGCGATGCTTCGGAACCCAGCGGGCTGAACCCCAGTCCCAGGACCAGAACGAGGCCGACGACCAGCGCGGGCAGCATGGCCACGTTCGCGCGCGTGTCGTCGGAGATCGTGATCATCTGACTGTGCGTGGGCCTCATGGTCTGACGGCTCCGCTTCGATCGAGCTGGTGGTGGTTCCTTTCACCTTAGCCGAGACAATGCCTGGCCGACTCGTACTTTCGCCCGTGGACCGACTCCGTCCGCCGACCCTGCTGACCTTGGCTCAGAACCCGGCGACGAACTCGAGGAGCATCTCATCACTGTGCGGCCGGCCGACGATTTGGACCGATTCGGGTCGGGAGTCCGGGTCCGCCTCGGACTCTGCTCCAGCTTTCGAGCCACCGATCGATGACCCGCTGCCCCAAGACCCGTCGTGCACCGGCCCGATCGGCAATGTCGCCGCCGGCCACCCCAACACGTTGAAGGGCATCGCATAGCGCATGAATTTCGCCGCAGACTCCTGCCCGATCTCATCCCAGCGAATCGCTTCTCCCTCGATCGCAGGTGTGACGATATAGTCGACATCATCGAAGATTGCCACTGCTTCTGCGCGAAGCTCCTCCAACGCGGCGACCTGCTCTCGGTATTCGCCCTCGGTGATCGTCTGGCCCGACATGATCTTCGCCCACACTCCGGGCTGGTACGCCTCGCCCTGCTCGTCGGCGAACTGACTGTGCAGCACGTAGGCCTCGTAGCGCCGCACGATGTCGTAGATCCCGACGAGCCGCTCGATGATCTCGACCAATTCCTCAGACTTCGCCGAGGTGGTTCTGACGTCACCGAGGTGCTGTTCGGTCCACGCTCGTGCCCCGTCCGCCGATTCGTCGGCGGTCGTCAGAAGGCTGGTGTCGACTGTGGGTGTCTCCGCCTGCACCGCTTTGCCACCGCTGTCCCCTCGACCGTTCCCAGAGATGGCCGCGAACGCCGAGGTGAGCAATGAGATGTCCCGAGCGAAGAGTCCGACCGTGTCGAAGGACGGCGACAGCGGGAACACACCTTCTGTCGGCACAACGCCGAACGTCGGCTTGAACCCGATGATGCCCTGGCACACTGCCGGAATGCGCACCGATCCCGCGGTGTCCGTCCCCACGGCCAGTGGAACCACGCCAGCTGCGACCAGGGCCGCAGATCCCGAGCTCGACCCGGCGGTGCACAGCGCCGGGCCAATCGGATTGACGACCCGGCCGAAGGCGCTCTCATCACCGAGGATGCCGTATGAGTACTCCTGGCAGTTCGTCTTCGCCACCGGCAGCGCTCCGGCCCTCTCCAGGCGGTCCACGACAGGGGCGGTTGTGCTCGGATCCGGTCCGCTGCTGACCTTCGACCCCATCGTCGTCGGAAATCCCGCAACGTCGATGACGTCCTTGATCGCGAAAGGGATCCCCTCAAGGCTTCGTTCCGATTCACCTGCCGCAGCACGGGCTTCTGACTTCCGTGCAAGTGTGCGTGCACGGTCGGCCATCGCCGAGGTGACGGCATTGAGATCTCGCCCGATGCCCTCGACTGCCTCGAGAGTCCCCTCCAAGCGCTCCACCGCGCCATGCCCGAAATGTGCTCCGTGATTCTCGTTCACGATTCCCATCGTGCCAGATGCTCGTCGATCCGCACCGTTCATCCCGGCGCCAGGCCCTCCCACGGCACCAGCTGCTCCACCGCAGCAGCCACGTCGAAAGCGCTGCGGTCGTCGAACGGGTGCGCGATGACCTGCACTCCGGTCGGGATCCCGCAGTCGGCCATGCCGGAGGGCACGTTGACGATCGGCACCCGATTGCAGATGTTGAATGGCATCGTCATGTGCGACTGCCAATAGTGGTCGAGGCCCGTACCTGACCCACCCGCGTCGTATCCTCCAGCACTCACCCCGCCCGCCGAGTCCGACGCCGCTCCACGACCGTCCCGTCCCACGCCCGTGGAATCGATCGTGATCCCGCCCAGATAACTGCCGTCGGCAGCCAGTCCCGCCACCGCCGAGGTGGGGGCGAGAAGCACGTCGAATCCGTCCATTGCGGTGGCGAGTTCCGCTTGGATCGCAGCTTCCGCAACCAGTCCTTCGTACTGCGAATGGCGGGCAGCGACCGCCTCGGCGTCGGCCATGAACTGGAGCGTGTAGTCGGCCAGAGTGTCCTCGTGCCCGCGCGTCGCGGCTCGCATCGCAGGGGCGAGGATGTTTCCGAAGTGGGTGAACGCGGTTTCGAAGATTCGCTCCGCCGTCCACGGCAGTGCGATCTCCTCGACGACGGCTCCGGCTGCCTCGAGCGCCGAGGCGACTGCGCGGGTATTGCCGAGGATGTCCTCGCCGACGGGGAAGTCCCCCAGCTGCAGGCACACAGCGATGCGTTTTCCGGCCAATGAATCGAGAACCTCGGCGGAGTCAG
The DNA here is from genome assembly GCF_900105045.1 of Brevibacterium picturae. Taxonomy (GTDB): domain Bacteria; phylum Actinomycetota; class Actinomycetes; order Actinomycetales; family Brevibacteriaceae; genus Brevibacterium; species Brevibacterium picturae. Next base: position 1,654,217 of record NZ_LT629739.1, read on the forward strand.
CGTCGAACCCGTCGAGGAAACCGGGAGAATCGATCGTCGCGTGGTCACTGGGGTCGACGCCGACCATCACTCGCGCGAGCAGTGCAGTGTCGGCGACCGTACGTGCCATCGGCCCATCTCCGCGATACCAGTCGGCGGACAGAGGCGGGGCTCCCGGAATCCGGCCATAGGGAGCCTTGTAGCCGACGGTGCCGGTGAATGCGGCAGGCAGCCTGGTCGATCCGGCAATGTCCGAGGCCGTCGCCAAGGGCGCGAATCCGGCTGCCAGGGCCGCACCCGATCCACCCGAGGACCCACCTGGTGAGAGCTCGGGGTTCCACGGATTGCGGGTGACTCCCCACATCGGTGAGTGGGTGATCGTCGCGCAGCTGAACTCCGGGGAGGTCGCCCGGGCATGGACGAATCCCCCGGCCTTGCGGATGCGGCGGATGATCACGGCATCGGCACTCGCCATGGTGTCGCCTTCGTGAGCAAGGCCCTGGGTGAGCGTGCGACCGCTGATCGCGTGCTTCTCCTTGGCGATCACAGGCAGTCCGAGCAGCGGCCGGTGGGCCGTCGCCTCGGCGAGGTCATCGGGTGTGGCATTCGCGTAGAAATGTTCCGCGGCCCTCGCCGAGGTGACCGCTTCCTCAAGGACTTCCGTGACCGCATTGATGCGCTCATCCTCTGAGGTGATGCGGCCGATGACGGCGCCGAGGTAGTCGACCGGGGAGAGTTCCTTCGACCGGAACTTCGCGAGTGCGTCGGTGGCGCTCAACGCCCAGGTGACTGTGGTTCCGGACCTCGACGAGGAGGATGCCGGGCTCATGCGTTCGCCGCAGACTGTGCGTCGGACGTCGTCCGTGCCTGAGCCTCGGATGATGTCCGTGCGGGTGCGACGGACTCGCCGACCCAGATCTCACCGTCGCGTTCTTCACTGAGTTCTCCGCCCACGAGTTCGGTGGCGACGGACGTGAGGACGCGCAAGCCGCGGATCATGTCCTCGTCGGTGGTGAATTCGCGTTCGCAGTGGGAGACGCCGTCGACGCTGGGCACGAACATCATGACGGCGGGTACACGGTGGTTCATCGCCACGGAGTCGTGGCCGGCCATGGTCTCCAGCCGGCGGATGGACAGCCCCTCATTGGCCACGGCCTTCTCCGCCAGTTCCACGCCGGTCTCCGGGAAGTGGCGTTTGTCGCGGATGTCGAAGTCCTCGACGTTGATGGTGATGTCGTGGTCGCGGGCGATGTCGGCGATCTGGTTTCGCAGAGTGTCGCGGGCGGCGACCACGACCGCTGGGTCGGATGAGCGGAGGTCGGCGACCATGTGCACGCGGCGGGGCACGACGATGGGCGAGTTGGGTTCGACGACGTGCTGGCCGACCGACGACACGAGCGCTTCGTCCTCGAACTCATCGACCACCTCGGCGACGGCGAGGACGACTTTGGATCCAGCGACGAGGGCGTCGTGGCGATCGGCCATGGCCGTGGCGCCGGTGTGGGACTGTTCGCCGATGACGTCGATGTCGAGTTTCTGCGTGTACCAGCTGGATTCGACGACGCCGATGTGGGTGGATTCGCGTTCGAGGATGCGGCCCTGTTCGATGTGGATCTCCGCGTAGGAGATCGCCTCGGGTGGGGTGTCGATGCCGTTGTAGCCGATGGCGGCGAGCGCCTCGGCAACAGAAACACCTTCGAGGTCGCGTACGGCGAGCATCTCGTCGAGGTCGAAGAGTCCGGCGTAGACTGAGCTGCCCATGATCGAGGGGGCGAAGCGTCCGCCCTCCTCGTTGAACCAATTGACGACGGCAAGATTGAAGCGCGGGACCTGCCCGGATTCGGCGACGTTCTCCTTGACGCGCAGGGCGGCGAAGAGTGCGGAGATGACGCCGTAGGCTCCGTCGAAGCGACCACCGAGTGGCTGGGAGTCGAGGTGGGAGCCGATGAGGACAAAGGGGGTGTCGGGGACGAATTCGAGGCAGGCGAACATGTTGCCGATCGCATCCACACGGACTTCGAAGCCATTGCCTTCGGCCCAGCTGCGCATCCAATCACGCGTCTGGCCATCCTCAGGCGTCAGTGCCTGCCGGTCGACGCCGTCCTTGTCGGTGGCCCCGATCGTGGCGACGTGGTGGAAGTCGGTGAGGAAAGTGGCGTCGCTCGAGGGCGCCACGGTCGAGGGCGCCGCGTTCGCGGGTGCTTCACTTGCAGGGGATGCGGTCGAGGTTTCTGTGGAGGGTGAGGTCATGGTGCGTGTCTCTTTCTCTTGCTGGACGCTTTCAGGGATGCAGACCGACGTAACCCTAGGGTCAGCCGAGCCGCCCCCGGGTCTCGGGGAGGCGGGTGACGAAAATGAGGACGAGGACGATCACCGCACAGATGGTCATGTAGAACCCGGGTGCGGTGTTGACGCCGGTGATGTCGACGAGCCAGGTGCCGACGAACGGCGCGGTTCCGCCGAGGATGGCGTAGGAGATGTTGTAGCTGATCGCCGCCGAGGTGAAGCGGGTCTTCGTGGAGAAGCGTTCACAGAAGAAGGTGTAACAGCCTCCGCCGTAGCAGCACAGGGAGATGACGAAGATCGTCTGTCCGAGGAACGCCAGGCCCATGTTGCCGCTGGTGACCAGGCCAAAGGCGGGGATCGATGTGATGGCCAGGAGGATGGAGCCGGCGATGAGCATGGGCTTGCGTCCGACTCTGTCGCCGATGGCTCCGGCGATGGGCAGGAAGATCGTGTAGCTGGCCATGGCGATCGCGTTCGTGGCCAGCGACTGTTCTCGGGTGAGGTCGCCGGTGGTCTGGATGTAGGTGACGAAGTAGGCCGAGAGCATGTAGAAGCCCAGGGCGGTCAGCCCGAGGACGAAGAAGACCTGGAGCATCCCCACGGAGTTCTCTCGGAAGGAGTCCCGGATCGGGCTGAATTCCTTGGGGCGTTCGGCGGCGGTCTTCTTGAACAGTTCGGACTCATCGGTCCGCGAGCGGATCCAGAGACCGACGGCAGAGAGCGGCAGGGCGAGCAGGAAGGGCACGCGCCAGCCCCAGGACTCGAACGAGGCGTCGCTCATCGCAGTCGACAGCAGCAGGATGAGGCCGCCGGCGAAGACCGAGGGCAGAGCCGTTGCGGCCAGGGTGATGTTGATCCACAGTCCGCGTTTGCCGACCGGTGCGTGTTCGTAGACGAAGGAGGGTCCGCCCACCGATTCGCCTCCTGCGGAGAATCCTTGGCCCAGCCGGGCGAGGATGAGCAGGATAGGTGCGAACCAGCCGATCTGTCCGAAGCCGGGCAGAATGCCGATCAGCGCGGTGCAGCATCCGACGAGGAAGATCGTGATCGTCAGGGTCTTGCGCCGGCCCACCTTGTCACCGAGCGCGCCGAAGAACAGGCCGCCCAGGGGGCGCATGACGAAGGCGACGCCGAAGGTGGCGAAGATGACGAGGAGGCCCGTGACCCGGTCGCCGTTCGGGAAGAAGTACTCGGAGAGGATGACGGCCGAGAGTCCGTAGAGAGTGAAGTCGTAGAACTCCACGAATTGGCCGATGCTGCCACCGACGAGCACCTTCTTCTGCATGCTCGTGGACTTGCCGGACCGCCCCGTGGACGTGCCGGTCTGTTGTGTCGCGGACGTCGAATGTGTCGCGGACATAGAAGCTCCCTTGCTGTGTCCTTCAATGTGGGAACCATTCTTGCCCGGTCTTATGCATCAGTCCAACAGATACTTTTGAACGCAGGCATCAGTTCGATCTATGAGTCCGCGGTTGGTGACCCGAGGATCTCGCGGGTCAGTTCGCTGAAGGCTCGGGCACGCCTGCTCAGACGCACCTCTTTGGGCCACACCATGGCCAGATCGATGCTCGGGAATTCGTCGAGCAGCGGCACGTCGACCGTCATCGAACCGATGTACGTTCCCGAGGACACGCTCTGGCTCAGCAGCGAATAGCCATGCCCCATGGCCACAAACGAGCGCACGGTCTCGTAGCCGGCGAAGCTGTGCCGCACCTTCGGCACGATGCCGGCGATGCGGAAGAGTTCATCGTAGTACTGCCGGGAGAAGGGCATATCGAGCTGAATGTAGTCCTCCCCTGCGAGTTCGCGCAGGCGAATCGGCCGTGGCCCGTCGGCTCCCCCGCCGAGGCGGTGGTTCAGTGACACGAGCGCGTGCGGTTCGACGACGTCGACGAGGAATGAGTCGAAGCGGTCGGTCAGTCCCAGCGTGTACGTCAGGGCGATGTCACAGACGCCGGCGATCACAGCTGTCTGCAATTCGTGCAGGTCGGCTTCGAAGTAGTTGACCCGCACCTCGGGGTAGCGCTTCTCGAACTCGGCGTGGATGAGCGGCAGCCTGGTTGGGGCGATGGGTGAGAAGACCCCGACGGTGAGATTTCCGCTCAGCGACTGGGCCAGTCCGTGTGCGGTCTCTCCCAAGGCGTCGGAGGATTCGAGGAACGGATTGACCTCGAAGAGGAAACGTCGTCCCGCAGTTGAGAGCACCACGGAACGGTTCTTCTGGCGGATGAACAGGTCGATGCCCAAGGTCCGTTCGAGCTGAGCCATGGCCGTCGAGATCGCCGACTGGGTGACGTTGAGATTCTTGGCCGCCTCGGTCATGTTCTCGCGGCGGGCCACCTCCTGGAAGTACCGCAGTTGAACGAGAGTGAAGTCGAGCGCCATAGCTCTCATCTTCCCATGTGCAGGCTGCGGCAGTCGCTCAACTTTCGGTCCTGCATCTATTGGAAATAGACTGGGCCCGTGCTTGCCTTTTCAGCGGTCGATGACCCGCCTACGCTGTCCCACGATGTCCTGGCCTCGATCCCGAGTCCGAGCGTCTCCAGCTTCCAGCTGGGCCCCCTGACGATCCACTTCTATGCGTTGTGCATCCTCACCGGGATCATCATCGCCATCGTCATGGCCAATCACCGTCTGACCAAGCGGGGAGTCCCCGACTGGCAGGTGCTCGACATCGCGACCCTGGCCGTCCCTTTGGCCATCGTCGGGGCACGGATCTACCACGTCGTCACTCACTACACCGACTACTTCGGGCCAGGCCGCAACCCGTGGAACATCTTCGAACCGGGGTCCGTTTGGGCGATCTGGGAAGGCGGAATCGCCATCTTCGGTTCGCTCATCGGCGGCATCGTCGGCGCCCTGATCATGTGCCGCAGGTTCAATATCAAGCTCACGACGCTCCTCGACGCTCTCGCGCCGGGACTGATTCTCGCCCAGGCCTGCGGACGGTTCGGCAACTGGTTCAACCAGGAGCTCTTCGGCCTGCCGACGACTCTGCCCTGGGGGCTCGAGATCGACCCGAACAATCCGTCGTTCCCGCCCGGGCTGCCCGCCGACACTCTCTTCCATCCCACGTTCCTCTACGAGGTCATCTGGAACAGCCTCGGCGCTTTGGTCCTGCTGTGGCTGGGCCGGCACCTGTTCTTCCAGTGGGGACGCCTCTTCGGTATGTACCTCATCTGGTACGGCGCGGGCCGCATCGTGTGGGAGTCCATCCGACTTGACCCCAGCTTCGTCGTCCTCGGCCTGCGCACCAATGTGTGGGCAGCGATCGGCGCAGTCGTGCTGGGACTTGCCATCATCATCGTTCAGAGGATCAGGCACCCCGAACCCGAGGAGTCGCCCTTCATCCCCGGCCGAGAAGCAGTCCGCACCGAATGACCAGCCCCGCGTGGTCCAGCCGACCTGCCGGTAACCCGGCGACCGGCCGGCGACCTGGCGCTTCTCTCAGCGCCCCGTCCCGTCGCTGTGGGCAAACGGTCGATCCTCGCGGGAATTTCGACCACCTGCCCACGATCACGAGCGGGCTGACCGCGAAGTGCCTAGCCCTGCGTGATCCAGTCGCGCAGCTTGCCCAGGCCTTCGGTGATCTCGTTTTCGCCGATGCCGGAGTAGGCCAGACGAATGTAGCTTCGGTTCTCCCAGCCCTGCTTGCGGCCGAAGTGCTCGCGGGTGCAGAAGGACACGCCGGTGTTGTGCAGCGCTTCGGTGGAGAAGTCGGCGAGCGTGGCGATACCCTTGGCCTCCATCGCCTCGGTGACATCGGGGAAGGCGTAGAACGTCGAGCCGGGCACGGCCACGCTCATTCCGGGGATCGAGTTGATGATCGAACACGTGGCGTCACGACGTTTGCGCAGCACCTCGAGCATCCTCCCGACCGAATCCTGCGGTCCCTGCAATGCGGCGATGCCCGCCCACTGGACGTACTGGGTGGTGCAGGATTCGTCGTTGGTGTTCATCGTCGAAATCGCCTCGGCGACCACCGGTGGGGCCACTGCACAGCCGAGCCGAGACCCGGTCATCGCGAACTTCTTGCTGAACGTGTAGAGGATGACGGTGCGTTCGCGCATGCCGTCAAGTGCGGCGATGGACTTCGACCGGCCCTTGTAGCGCATCTCGAAGTAGGCCTCGTCGGAGAGTACCCAGAGGTCGAACTCTTGCGCGATCGCGGCGATCGCCTCGCGTTCGGCATCCGTTGATTCGGCCGAGATCGGGTTCTGCAGATCGTTGTAGATGATGGCGACGGTGGAGTCGTCGATGGAGGCCCGCAGGTGGTCGAGATCGATGACGAACCCGTCGTCGGTGGGCACATACCGGTAGGGCAGGGCCGTTCCGCCGAGGTATTCGATCTGGGATTCGTAGATCGGGAACCCCGGGTTGGGGTAGAGCACGCCTTCGCCGGGATCCATCACGGCCTGGAGGAACTTCGTGATCACGGGCTTCCCGCCGGTGGTGACGACCACCTCGGCGGGGTCGATCGTCATGCCTCTCCGGGATCCGATGTCGCCAGCCAGAGCCGCGCGCAGCTCCGGAATTCCGGGACCCGGGCAGTACCCGGTCTTCCCGTCCCTGATGGCCTGGTTCATGGCCTCGACGATGTGGGCGGCCATGGGGAAATTGAGATCACCGAGGTGGAATGGGTAGACCTGGTTGCCCTGACCCTTCCAGTCGGCGGCGGCCTGGGCCACCCGGAACGCGGTCTCGGTGCCCAGGTTGTCCAAACGTCGAGCAGTCTTCATTGTCGGCTCCTTTATGCGGGTGGGATGTCCGCGCCAAGCGGGCGAGGTCCTGGATTCCGGATCGGCGATCGTACTCAACACGATAGATGACGCAGTCAACGGTGCACAGCATTTTCCTGCGACCGGATGACGGCCGATGGGCCTGCAGGGAGGGACGCGCCGACCATAGGATGAGCACCATGGACCTCACAATTTCCTCGCTGGCACAGCGACCGGATCTCAAGGACGAGCTCCTCCGTCTGGAGAACACATGGCCGGAATTCATGAGGCACGACCCGTTCGGGAACGTCTACTACCAGCAGGACGTGCTCACTCAGTTCGACGAGTACCTGCTCATCGCCCACACCGCAGACGATGAGATCCTCGGCAAAGCGCATGCGATCCCTTTCCAGTTCGACGGCGACGAGCTGCCCGCGGACGGGTGGGACGGAGCGATCCGGAGCGGAATCCATACGAAGCTGCTCGGTGGTTCGCCGAACAAGATGGCCGCGCTTGAGATCTTCGTGTGCTCGGGTAAGCAGGGACTGGGGCTGTCCGGAAGAATCCTCATCGCGCTGCGCGATCAGGCGAAGAGTCTCGGCTTCGCCGAGCTCCTCGTCCCTGTCCGCCCCAACGGCAAGGACGACATCCGTGAATTGATGAGTTCCTACGCCTATCGGACGAGGGAGGACGGCCTGCCCGTCGACCCATGGCTGCGCACCCATATCCGCGCCGGCGGAACTATCGACAGCGTGGCGAGCCGCTCAATGGCGATCGCCGGAACGCTCGACGAATGGCGAAGCTGGACGGGACTGCCGATGAACACTTCAGGTCCGGTCGACGTGCCGGAGGCACTCACGCCAGTTCTCTGCGATGTCGAGCATGGCACGGCCGTCTACATCGAGCCCAATGTGTGGGTGCGACATCGGACGGGAGCCTGAGCGTCAGGCCAAGCGCATCACTCTTCGCTGGGAGCGATGAACAGTTTGCGCAGGGGCGCCTTATCGACGCACCAGCGAGTCTTCATCCCATCCTCGAGGCGGACCAACATGCCAGGTGCCAGCTCAACCGGCGATACGTCCGGTTCGTCGAACTCGATGCGCCCCTTGCCGCTGATGACGAGGAAGACTTCGTCGCCCTCGACGTCGCGCATCTCGCCGGTGCTCATCTCCCACAGTCCGTAGTCGGCCCCCGCGATCGTACCGAGTTCTGCGAATGCCGTTGTCGCGTCCCCATTCCCCGTCGCCGAGGTGGTCGATCCCACTCCCTGCCACTCTTCGATGCGTTCATGATCGAGGGGGAAATCGTGGGTACTGATCGGCACCATTGCGCTCATGGGCTCAGTCTATCCATCCACGCGCGACGTATACGGATTTCATATGGCAATACGCCACCCTGCAACCATTTACTTCGCTCCAGGCGTGGGATAGAACTGATTCCATGTCCTACCTCAACGGTGAGGCCTCCCATTGGCTGACCCAGTACCCACCCGAGCCCACCACTCCGTCCCCACTGCCCACCGATAAACAAGACCTCGTCATCGTCGGCGGCGGCATGACCGGTCTGTGGTCCGCCTATTACGCCAGGCAGGCCCACCCCGACTGGCAGATCACCATCGTCGAGGCCAAACACATCGGCTACGGAGCCTCCGGCCGCAACGGCGGCTGGCTCTCGACACTGCTGCCGGGCAACAGGACCAAGTACGCCGAGGCGGTCGACCGCGCCCGTGTCAGCGACCCAGACGGCCCGGTCGGCTCGGCAGGGCTGGCGGGGGTCGAATCCGTGAGGTCCTTCCAATCCATGCTCTTCGATTCGATCGATGAGGTCCTCGAGGTCCTCGACCGGGAGGCCATCGACGCCCATCAGGTCCGCGGCGGTCACATCGACATCGCGCAGACAGAGGCCGGGATGTCCCGACTGCGCGAACTCTACGAGGGTGACAGACAGTACGGGTACGACCCCGAGCACATGCAGTTCCTCAGCGCAGAGGAGACCCGCGCCCACATCAACGTCGACAACGCCCAAGGCAGCGTGTATTTCCCCGGCACCGCCCGCATCGACCCAGCACTGCTGACCCGTGGTCTCGCCGAGGTTCTCCGCCAACAGGGCGTGACGATCTGCGAGGACACCTCGGCGGGTCATATCGGCACCGGCGTCGTCGCGACGAATCGGGGCCCGGTCACCGGGCACACGATCTTCGTGTGCCTCGAAGGCTACTCGGACACCGTCACCGGTGACCTGCCCGGGCTGGAAGGACGCCAGGTCATCCCCGTGTTCTCGTCGATGATCGCGACGAACCCACTGCCGGCTGAAGCGTGGGAGAAAATCGGCTGGGACGGGCGCGAATGCCTGGGCGACACCGCGCACACCTTCATCTACGCCCAGCGCACCGACGACGACAGGATCGCCCTGGGCGGTCGCGGGGCACCCTATGAGTTCGGTTCGGGACTGCCCGGTGACGGCGAGGTCCCCGCCGAGGTGGTCGAGCTGCTGAGTGCGCGATTGTCCTCCCTCTTCCCCGACCTCGAGTTCGAAGTGGCGCATGCGTGGCGTGGGGCACTGGGCGTGACGCGGGACTGGTGCGCCGGAATCTTCTTCGATGCCGAGCAGCGCATCGCCGTCGCCCGCGGCTACGCCGGGCACGGGGTCACGGCCACACACCTGGCGGCGAAGACCCTGCTCGACCGGGCCGCCGGCACCTCGACCGCACTGACGAAGCTGCCGTGGAACGACCACTACTCCGGGCAGTGGGAGCCCGAGCCGATCCGCTGGTTGGGCATCCGCTCGATGTACAAGATCTTCAACATCGCCGACGAGTGGGAACGCATCACGGGCGCACAGAAGACGAGCCTGCTCGCCCGGTTCGGCTCCCGCTTGGCCGGCATGCACGAATGATGCCTAACTCACGACACGAACCAGGAGCATGATGACTCACGAGCACCGCCGCGTCACCGAAATGGCGGCGACCTACCCCGCCTCGGACATCCGGAAGATGTTCAATCTCGCCCTCGACTACCCCAACGCTGTGAAGCTCACCGTCGGGGAACCCGACTTCAACACCCCCGAGCACGTCAAAGCCGCAGGCATCCGCGGCATCCAGGACAACCACACCCGCTACGTCGCCAACGCAGGGATCCCGGACCTACGCACCGCGATCGCGCAGAAGTACACCGCCCGTTGGAACCGGGCGGTCACCTCGGACAATGTCATGGTCTCCTTCGGAGCGATGGAGGCGCTGACCTTCGCCCTCGACGTCAGCGTCTCCCCCGGCGAAGAGGTCATCATCCCCGACCCCAGCTTCCCGAACTACGTGGGCCAGATCCACCGCCTCGGCGGGGTCGCTGTGCCAGTTCCGGTGACGGAGGCCAACGACTTCAAGCTCCGCGCGGCCGATGTCGCCACAGCTGTCAGCGACAAGACCGCGGCGATCATCATCAACAGCCCCTCGAATCCACTAGGTTCGGTGATGGATCAGGCGGATCTCGAGGCGCTCGTCGACCTGTCAGACGAGCATGGGTTCACAATTATCTCCGACGAGGTCTACGACGAGATCGTCTTCGATGATGCACAGTTCACCTCCATCGCCGAGGTGCGCGATGGCTTCGACCGGTTCCTCGTCGTCAACAGCTTCTCCAAGACCTATGCAATGACCGGGTGGCGGTGCGGATTCCTCATCGGCCCCAGCGATGTCATCGCGCCGATGGCCTTCCTCCAGGAGGGGCTGACCTCGAGCCTGCCCGGGTTCGTCCAGGATGCTGCGGTCGCGGCCATCACCGGGCCTCAGGATCCGGTCGCGACTATGGTCTCCTCCTATGTCGAGCGTCGGGATCTCCTTGCTGAGCGGATCAACGCCATCGACGGTCTGTCGCTGATCCGCCCCGAGGCGACGTTCTACTCCTTCGTCAACATCTCCGAGTGGGGCTTGAGCTCGTGGGAACTCGCGATCCGACTGTTGCAGGAACAGGAGCTCGCAACGATCCCCGGCTCGGCGTTCGGCGCCCAGGGCGAGGGCTACCTGCGGCTGACGTTCTCCGTGTCCCCGGAGACCATCAATGAGGGGTGCGATCGGCTAGAGAGGTTCGCTGCGGCGAGGTAACTCGGCAGCCCGCGCCTGGGAGTCTGCACCGCGAGAACACATTCCACTCGTCGACCGAAGCATTGCTCGCCAACCGAAGCATCGCCGCGACCTGCCTGCGGAATACACCGACGCTCATCTGCCTTGATACCAGTGAGACCAACGAATCGCACTCCACCACTTGAGAGGCAGATATGTCGACAATCACCATCATCGGCGGCCACGGAAAAGTAGCACTGCTTGCGGCACCGCTGCTCAGCAAGGCCGGCCACACGGTCCGTTCGGTCATCCGCAAGGAGGAGCAGTCTTCCGATATTGAGGCCGCGAACGCGACGCCGGTTGTCGCTGATGTCGAGCATCTCGACACCGATGCCATCGCCGAGGTGGTGGCCGGCAGCGACGCAATCGTCTGGTCTGCGGGTGCTGGCGGATCGGGTGAGGATCACACCTGGGCGATGGATCGCGACGCTGCCATCCGCGTGATGGATGCCGCCCAGAAATCGGGCATCCGCCGATTCGTGATGGTGTCCTACTTCAATTCCCGCCTCGTCGACGGCGAGGTTCCCGGTGTGGAGAAGGGCGACGAAATGTATGCCTACTACTACAACGCGAAGTCGCAGGCAGACGAACATCTGCGGACGAAGACCAACCTCGACTGGACGGTCCTCGGCCCATCGGTCCTGGCCCTGGACCCGGCAACCGAGACGGTCACCGTTGACAGCACCGGAGAGACCCGCGACCTGGACGTGCCCTCGACGTCGCGTGACAACGTCGCACATGTCATCGCCGCAGCACTCGATGAGCCCGCTGTCATCGGCAAGACGCTAAACTTCCATGACGGTGACACCCCGATCGCCGAGGCGGTCGCTCAGGGAGTCTGAATGCAGTCGGATTCTCGATGACGTCGACCGCGGCCATCTTCCTCACAGCCGCAGGTCCCGTCAGCTGCTGGCGTACCTGATCTCGACGCGTCGGTTCTTCGCACGCCCCTCGGGGTTGTCCTCGCCGTCCTTCTTATTCTCGGCCACAGGGTCGTCTTCGCCATGGCCCTCGACGTTCAGGTCCAGATCTGACCGAGCGTCCTTGACCACTTCGGCGACGGCCTTGGCGCGCTTCTCGGAGAGCTTCTGGTTGTCCGAGTCGTCGCCCACCGAGTCCGTGTAGCCCGAAATATCAACCTTCGTGCCATCGGGAACCTTCTCGAGGGTCTTGACGACCGCCTCGGCTGCATTGTCGGGAATCTTCGCGCTGCCGAACTCGAAGAGGACATCGCTGGAGAGCGTGATGACGGAGTCAGAACCTTCTTCGCCTTCGGTCGCGAGCTCCGTGACAGCGTTCTCGAGGTCCCACTGGTGCACGTTGTTGGGCTCCCAAGTATGAACCGATCCTGACAGCTGCTTGGACGTGGGCTCGGGCAAGTCCGCGGGCGAGGTCGGTTCGGTCTCCGCAGCCGAGGCAGCAGAGCCACCGGCGAGGACACCCACGCCGAGGAAGGCGCTGGCTCCGACGATTCCGACGACAGCCGCGAGCCTGGGCCTGGGAGTCGTTGTGTTCGCCTGTTCCATAATCATTGCGTGACCGGCACATCGGTGAAGACGGGCCAGGAGTCTGCAAGTCGGATGTCGAAGGAGTCGATGTCATCCTGTGGCGCGGCAAACACGGCCCAGACCTCCATCGGCGTCTCGTTCTTCGTCTCTGTCTGCACCGAATCAGAGGTCCACTGCTCGTAGGAGGTCGATATCGGCGAGTAGACCTTGAGGTTGCCCTTGTCGACGAGCTGGGGACTGAACTTGCTCTCGTTCCAGATGTCGTAGACGCTGAAGCGCTCGTCGTCCTCGGCTCCCTTGATATGAGGTGTGACCGCCAAACGCAGCGTCTGGACCTCCCCCTCGACTTTCAGAGACAGGACCCCGATCGTCGCCGTCGCTTCCGACGAGCCTCCGATCTTCACATCCTGCTCAACGATGACTTCATCGAAGTTCACCTTGGCCACACCGGCACCGGAGGCGTCCTTGCCTGCGGAGTCATTCGAACCCGAATCTTCCGAGTCCGAGCCGGAGGGCGAAGTGCAACCCGTCAGTGCTACAGCGGAGACGGCGACCACGGCGATTCCGCGCGCGAGTTTTTGTGCGATCAAGGGCTTCGATGTCCTTCAGGTCGTAAAATTTCCTAACAGCGCGGCATTGTCTCCGCCGCAACCCGACGATTTTAACACGCTCGTAGTCAGTGCATTCCGACAATCATGCGTCGTCGACTTCGTCAGGAGTTCCGTCGACCTCGTCGGAAGTTCAGTGGAAATCGTCACGAACTCCGCGGACGTCGTCAGCAGATCACCCCGCCGAGGCGAGAGCCGCGTTCCAGCTTCCGTAGAATTTCCGCACCGCCGCGGCCGAGGGCACCTCGCCCTTGTGCTCGGCGGCGTAGTCCCCGTAGGCCTTGTAGGTGGCGCCGAGATCCCGGTCGTCACAGTCGGCGACGAATGCGGCAATCGCCTTATTATAGGCGGCCTCATCGAAGCGCAGCTGACCGCGTGCGCGACCGACAGCGCTGGTCGCCAGACCCGCGACCTTGAGCGCCTCATTCCACGAGCCGAAACGCTGGACCGCAGTCTGACTGGTCGGCGGCCATACGCTCGCGCCCTTGGCCGAGGCGACGCCCAGCTGCCTGAGGGCTGCGGTGCGATGCTTCTCGTATTTCGCCGCAGTCAGCGACACCGGGCGGGGAGAACTACGCACGCTCGCAATGGATCCGGCCACCTCGGCGAGGGCCTGCTTCACACCGTGTTCGTCCGACATCTGATTGCGGAGTGCGACCTCAACCTCGGTGAGGATCTCGCTGTCCTGGGGACTCAGCGCGGACGAGGCGGTTGAGCCGAGGTCCGCATCCTTGGCGGCGAGGTGGAGCAGCGCCCCGATGAGGGCAGGGGCAGCGGTGTGGGATCTGTCGGTGTCAGTCATCACCGTCATCTTACGTGCGATGCCTGCCCTGAGGGGCCCCGAATGCGCGGTCGGCTTCCGCGCTCATCGCGAACAGCAGGCCGCAGACGGCCGCGGCTATGAGCAGTGACACCAGAGCGGAGTCGACGATGAGGAAGTAGCCGCCGCTCAACAGCACCATCGAGGTGACGGCCGAAATCAGACGTCCGGACAGTGTGCCGCCGATGTCGCTGCCGTCAAGGATGACGTCGATGAGACGGGAGATGACGAACCAGGCGACGAAGACGCCGAGGGTTGCCAACAGCGACTCAGAGAATGCCAGTCGCATCGGTACCTCAAGCGCCCACCCCAGCAGTGTGGCCGAGAACGGCATCGCCAGGGGCAGCACCGTGACCGCCACCATCAGGGCCGAGCTGGTGAGGACCTTCCGGTGTCGGTATGCGCTGGTCATGGTTCGTCCTTTCCGTTCGTCGAGGGGCTGCGGATTCGTGTGAGCCGGCTCAGCCGGTTACGAGTGTGAGTGCCCCGACAGCGAATGCGGTGATCAGCGTGGTCCAGGCGACGATGGCGATGCCCTGCCAGAGCAGAATCCATGAGGGCTTCACGCCCGCGCCGACAAGGATCGTCGTCGTGATCTGGGTCGGGATCGCCGCCGGGCCCAGCAGGCTTGCTCCCGGGACTCCGAACCGGTTGAGCAGACGCAGGAAGCGTGCACGTCCCTTTGACTGCGGCTTCTGCGAATCAGCGACTGCTGCGGAATCGGACGATTCATCAGATACCAGTGTCTGCCCAGCACCGGACGCTTCCTGACCGGGGGCACCGGACGATTCCCGACCGGGTGCACCGATCGCAGCGAGAGCGGCATCCCGGGTTCGATTCTGTTGCCGTCGCGCTACCATCGCCGCTCGGGCGCGGGCGCCGAGCACGACGATGACGGCGACGCAGAGGAAGTTGCCGATCGCTCCCGCCAGACCTGCGACAAAGGGGTTGAGGCCCGCCCACACTCCGATGGCGGCCGAGACCTCGCCTTCGACGAAGGGAACGGCACCGGCGAGCGCGATGATGACCGGCTGGAGGAACTCGGGAACCTGGGAGGCAAGGTCCTGGAAAAATGTGATGACGGTGTTCATGATGTCCTCTGGAAGTGGTCCGATTGATTACTTCCAGTGGAAACTGTGTTCTCAGAACAGGGTCAAGCCCGGAGGATCGAACACTGGATATTCACAGGAAACGGGACTGAGAAATCCCCTCGCCGAGGTGGCCGTTCCCTACTCGCGGCCACTGTCGTTGGCACCGTCGCCGTGTTCCTTGCGTTCTTCGTGGACTCGCATGACTGACCGTTGTAGAACCTCGAGCTGGGCGGGGTTGTAGAGCTCGATCATGGCACCGACGATCGCCGACCACCCTAAATCGGCATCGCCGCCCTGGACCTTCGGCTGAAGTTCGAGCAGCCAGGGGTCGTCGTCGAGGTGTTTCGTCATCATCGGCGTGATCGCGTCGACGGCGTGGGCTTTGGCGGCCTCATCTGCGTCTTCGGGCAGCTCGTCGAACTCTCGATCTGCCGGGGTTGTGCCGACCATGATGCCGCGCAGTTGGCTCATCGTGTCGTCGTCATAGAGTCGCGCGTACAGACCCATGAGTCGACGGTCGGCCTCAGTCATGGTGGCGGCGACGTCACTGAATCCGGTCGCTGTGTCGATCGGTGCCCCGTGCTCGATGAGCGATGCGACCTCGTCACGGGTCTTTTCAAGCTCGGCGATCTTAGTCTTGAGTTCACCATCGAGCTCTTCGAGAGCCTGCCTCTGCACCTCCTGGTCACCGTTGATCGAACTGATCTTCTCCAGCGGAATGCCCAGGCTGCGCAATCGACGGATCTGAAGCAGACGCAGCAGGTGGGTCCCGTCGTACTGTTTGTAGCCGTTGCTGGCACGTTCGGGCTCGGCCAGCAGATCTTGCTTGTGATAGTGCCGGATCGTATTGACCGTGGTGTCGGTCAGCCGTGCCAACTCGCTCGTGCTCCACCCCACGGGACATTCCTCTCGCCGCTGTTGCGCCAGTATCGGATAGTGACAAGTGTATTGGCCATCGGTGACACGAGGTCTAGTGTGAAGTCATGGATGCAGCATTCGCCCAGGTCGAGGCCCTGGTGTTCGACATGTTCGGGACCGTCGTCGACTGGCGAGAGAGCGTGGCAACGGGCGTCTCCACCCACCTCCGCGACTATCTGCCGTCGCTCGATGCGCATGAGTTCGCGGACATGTGGCGGGCGGAATATCAGCCGGCGATGGAACAGATCCGCAACGGAAGCAGGCCGTTCACACGCCTCGACGTACTGCATCGGGAGAATCTCGAGACCGTGCTCGACCGTCTCGATATCGAGCCGAGCACGATTCCGTCGTCGGTCCTCGACGAGACCAACCTCACTTGGCACTGCCTGGACCCCTGGCCCGACGCTGTCTCCGGACTGACGCGCCTGAAGACACGATTCATCATCGCGCCCCTGTCGAATGCCAATGTGCGTCTGGCACTCGATGTCGCCAAACGTGCCCACTTGCCGTGGGATGCCATCCTCGGCGCCGAGGTCGCCGGTGCCTACAAGCCGGAACCGGCAGCCTACCTGCGGACCGTGGAGATTCTCGGACTTCAACCCGATCAGGTGGCGATGGTCGCGGCGCACAACAGTGATCTGGCTGCCGCCCAGGCGGTCGGACTGCGGACCGCGTTCGTCCATCGCCCCACTGAGCACGGGCCGGGCCAGACGATCGACCTAGAACCAGTAGGTGACTGGGATGTGGTCGCCAACGATTTCGAGGATCTCGCCGATCGTCTGGTCTGACGACGGCTCGACTACCTCTGACCAGGCAGCTGGAACCTGCTCGTGTTTAGACTGAACCATGACTGAGTTCAATATCGGCGACACCGTCCAAATCACCAGCGGGCCAATGGCACACAGCGTCGGTACCGTCGTCTACCTCTATGAGGAGACGGGCAAGTACCTCGTGCGAACCGGCGTGGGCGCGCAGGATTACTATGCGCCGGACGAGTTCGAGCTATACAACCCCTGACTCGTCTGGCTGGCGAACTGGTGCATCAGATCAGTGCACGAAGATGCAGAACGGATGGCCAGCGGGATCGGCGAACACGTAGAGCGGTTCATCCTCGTCTTCGGCGCGGTCGAGAAGCAGGCGAGCTCCCAACTCCAGGGCGCGCAGTTTGTGTCTGACGAGTTCTTTTTGATCCACAACGGTGAAATCGAGATGCAACTGCATGGGCACTGCGAGATCCGGCCACGTGCTGGGTTCCAAGCTCTCTGTCTGCTGGACGGCGACCATTCGGCGGCCCTCAGCATTGGTGAGCACCAGCCAATCGGCGTCATCCGCGTCGGTGCCCACAGAAGGCTCGTCTCCCGGGCGGTAGCGATAGCCGAGCAGCTGCCGATAGAACTCGGCGAGCCGTCGCGGCTCGACAGCATTGATGACGGTGTGCAGCAGCTCGGGATAATCGGCCATGCCTGATCGTCACCCCTCCCCAGCCAACGTCAGCGGAGTAAGGACACCGATTTTCCACTCGTTTCCGGTCAGAACGAGCTGATACATGTTCCGCTCGCTGGGAGCATCGCCATGATAGTCCCATGTCACGTCGGCCCAGATGCTGTGACCGGTTTCGGCGACCACGTTGATGGCGACGTCGATGTCCGTCACCTTCTCGTATTGGCCGAACGCTCCGGCGAAGAACTCCACAGTCTGGCGTTCATCGGTCACAGCCAAGCGCTGACCGGGGAATTCGATCTGTGCCGGCACGGCATAGTGGTCGGCGATCGCAGCGGCATCCCGGTCGAGGGGTGCCCGCGTGTAGGTGTCGAAGAACTCAGCGCAAACATCATTGTTCCCATCCATGCCGCCGATGTTACCGCCCACCCCTGACGTAGGAGCATCACGAAAGCACCGACATGTGACCACCGCCAGCCGATGCCATCACCGTCCACGTCAGTCGGGAATGAGAAGATGGCACGGTGCCCGACAGCAACCACACCTCGTCCCACCACACCGCCGGTTGGCGTGACGCTTTCGCCTCCCTCGCCGAGGTGGCCCCGCAGTCCTACACGCCCGTGGCCTTGGGATTCGAGCTCGTCGAGGTCGTGGCCCGCACCTGGTTCGAGCCGAAGCACACGGTCGTTCTGGAGAAGCAGGAGGTCTCCCCCGGGACCGATCCCAGCCTAGCGATCCGTCCGCTTGTCCTCAGTGAATCCGGCAATTGGGTGAAGAAGTCACTGACCTGGCGCACCATCGACCGCATGGCCAGGCAGTTCAGCGTCGACCCCCGCCATCAGGAATGGTTCACTCAGCTCGCGGGACTGCGCACCCGGGACAAGACGGACTTCACGCCCGATGGTGCGCCGTACAACCTCGGCGATTTTCACACTCCACTGTTGTGGGACATGTTCGCTCAGGCCACTGAGCTCGGGATCGAACTCGTCGGAGTCAATCAGGGCATGAACGTGCACATCGGGCGCGAGGCGAAGGCGATCATCGACGTCAATCGCGTGAAGAACCAACTTCGGGTCCAGCCGCGGGTGAGCATCGATGAACGCGAATTCTCGCCGGGGTTGACCAAGCCGATCTGGATGCACGGGTTCTTCGGCGTCGACTTGCGCTCGGGCTTCACCGTGACCCTGGCCCCAGCCGCCAAAGCGACGGCGCAATCGGCACTGTCAGTCTTCGCAGCACCCGGCCCGATCGCGATCCCCGCAAGCGAGTCCGAGGAGTTCTTCGAGGAGTACTACCCACTTCTACGCACCTCCGCCGAGGTCGTCAGCACCGACGAGACCGTGAAGTTCCCCCGATTCAGCCAGCCGCAGCTGGTGCTCTTCATGGTCTACGGAGCGAAGGACCACCTGAGCCTGCAGTGGTATTGGGAGTACACGGGGCCGCGCCGGACCCTGCCCGTGGTCCCCCTGTCGAAGCTCGGCACCTCGGCCATTCGCAGCACCGCGGCTGGGCGCGCCACAGCAGGCACACGCGGCACAGCAAACCCGCCCACCATGGCGACCCCGGACCCGCGCGACAATCGCGACCTTGAGCACGAGGGCAGCGTCCTCGGGCAGGTCGAATCCGTCCTCGCCGAGACCCAACCGCCCGGCCATCCGCGCGACATGGAGCTGACCGACGTCGACACCGCGGACTTCGTCGTCAACGCCTTACCTGAGCTCGAGGAGATCGAGCACGTCAAGGTCATCACGCGCGGGAAGAAGCAGCCCTACCGTGAACTCGGCGGCGAACCGAACATCACCATCACCTCGGTCGAGTCGGAGAAGAACGACTGGTTCGATCTCGGCTTCCAGATCAGCGTCGACGGCCATCCTGTCCCCTTCGTCAAACTCTTCAAGGCACTGGCGTCGGGCACGAAGAAGATCAAACTCGTCGACGACACGTTCCTGTCTCTGAACAAACCCGCCTTCGACAAGATCAAGGCTCTGCTGGCCGAGGCTGATCTCATCCCCGAGTGGGAGCCCGAGTCCCCGAAGATCGCCCGCCTGCACGCGGGCCTGTGGGCCGAGTTCGAGGACTTAGCCGACGAGTCACTGCCGGCCCAGTCATGGCGGGAATCCGCGCAGGCCCTGCTTGACCTCGACCAGCTGCCCGCCACTCGGGTGCCGGCCCTGGGCGGTGTCACCATGCGCCCGTACCAGGTGCAGGGGTTCCGGTGGTTGGCGCTGTTGCACAGATGCCACCTCGGCGGGGTCCTCGCCGATGACATGGGCCTGGGCAAGACCCTGCAGACGCTGGCACTGATCGTCCACGTCAAGGCCGAGGCCGCGGCGTCGAGTGACGCGGGGCCGCACCTGCCGTTCCTCGTCGTCGCCCCCACCTCGGTGGTGGACAACTGGGCGAAAGAGGCCGCGAAGTTCACCCCCGACATCGACGTTCGCGTCGTTGCAGAGTCGACGAGGAAGAGGCAGAAGCCCCTCGCCGAGGTGGCCGCTGGTGCCGATGTCATCGTCATGTCCTATGCGATGCTTCGCTTGGACGAGGACCCGATCTCGCGCCTGGAGTGGGCGGGATTTGTTCTCGACGAGGCACAGTTCGTCAAGAACAGCTCCTCCCAGGTCCACCAGGCTGCGAAGTCCGTCAACGCCCCGTTCCGCCTGGCGCTGACGGGCACTCCCATGGAGAATTCGCTGCGCGATATGTGGTCCATCTTCGCCATCACCGCGCCCGGTCTGTTTCCGAGTGCACACCGCTTCGACGAAGAATACGTCCGACCGATCGAGGGCGGGGAGAACCCGGGACGCATGGGACGCCTGCAGAGAAGGATCAAACCGTTCATGCTGCGCCGGACGAAGGATCTCGTTGCTGCGGATCTGCCGGAGAAGCAGGAGCAGGTCATCAATGTCGAGCTCAATGCCGCGCATCGCACACTCTACGATCGGGTGCTGCAGAAGGAGCGGAAGAAGATCCTCGGCTTCATCGACAGCGACTACGACAAGCAGCGCTTCATCGTCTTCCGGTCACTGACCCTGCTGCGCATGCTCGCCCTGGACCCGCGCATCGTCGACGGCGAACACGAGGGTGTGCCGTCGAGTAAGCTTGCGGCCCTCATGGACCGACTCGAGGATGTCGTGGCCGAAGGCCATCGGTCGATCGTGTTCAGCCAGTTCACCTCGTTCCTGACCAAAATCACCGAAGACCTCGCTCGCCGAGGTGTCCCCTACGTCCTCCTCGACGGCTCCACGAGAAATCGCGGCCAGGTCGTCGAAGCGTTCCGGACCGGCGAGGCTCCCGTCTTCCTCATCAGCCTCAAGGCCGGCGGGTTCGGACTCAACCTCACCGAGGCTGACTATGTCTTCCTCATGGACCCGTGGTGGAATCCGGCGACGGAGAATCAGGCGATCGATCGTGCCCACCGGATCGGGCAGACGAAGAACGTCATGGTCTACCGCTACGTTGCCGAGGGCACGATCGAGGAGAAGGTCCTGGCCCTGCAGAAGAAGAAGGCCGAACTCTTCGACTCCCTCATGACCGACGGGCAGAACTTCGATGGTCAGGCGTTCAGCCAGACGGTCACGGCCGAGGATATTCGGGGACTGTTCGAGGGATAGGGGCTCAGCCGTCGACCGCACCAGGGCTCTCGCTCATGAGGGTACCTCGACCGACTATTCTGATAGTGACGATGACTGAGGATTCGAAAGCGGCGGCCCGAGAGCAGCGCTGGCAGGCACGCCTGGCAGTGCCGGTTCTGGTGGCCGCACTCGTCTCGATTCCCGCCGTGTTCCTCACCTTCCTCTCCGAGCCGTGGAGCGATGCAGGAAGAGTCATCAACCTCCTCTCCGGTTTGGTTCTCGTCGGGGAGACCCTCATCCTCTTCCTCGTCACTCCGAGCAAGAAGTCCTGGTTCAAACGGCACCTGTGGCTGGTGGTGCTCACGGTTCTCGTGGTCATCGGAGTCGTCTTCGCCCTCGGGCCCGTTCAGCTGTTCCGCATCATCCGGCTCGTCGGCGCTCTGAGGATCCTGCGTACCGGCAGGATCATCAAGGCCGGACGGCTCCTATCCGGACGCATCAGCGGCAGATGGAATCGGCTCGCAGCACTGGGCGTCTCGATTCTCGTGGCGATCTTCGTTGCCGCCACACTTGCCGATCCGAGTTCGACTGTGCGCGAAATCCTGCGCGGCGTTCTGCCGTTCGACTTCGGACCCATCGCGGTCATCGTCTCCGGGCTGGTCTTGGCGGGAGCGACCTTCATCGTCCTCTTCGATCGCGGGAGCAAGGACGAAGAGGACGAGGAGACAGAAGCCGACCCGGGCTGAGCGCAGCTACCTCCTCAGCGCAGGCGGGTCTGCGTTCCCAGTGAGGGCGGGAGTCCCTCAAGCCAGAGTCAGGAAGAGCTTCTCCAATTCGTCGACCTGCGCGCGGTCCTCCGTCTCGTCGTCGAGGCATTCGCGCAGCGCAGTCGAGATCACAAGGAAGCCGGCACGGTCGAGGGCCTTGGTCACGGCCGAAAGCTGGTGGACGACATCGCGGCAATGGGACCCATCCTCGACAGCGCTGATGACAGCACCGAGCTGTCCCTGCGCGCGACGCAGCCGATTGACGATCTTCTTCTGTGCCGCCGGATTCGACAGGACGTTCTCAGGCGCCGGCTCCAGTCCGGTCGCTCCAGTGCTGGTCGCGGTCGCGCCGGCGAGCTCAGCCCCAGCCTCGGCCTCGGCATTCGTTCCCGGGTGTCCTGCGGGCAGAGTCTGGTCGGTCATGAGCGTTCCTCCATCGTGGTCGTTCTGTACTCGAGTTGACAATCAGTATACCCCCATAGGTATATTGAAGTCATACCCACCGGGGTATCCGAAAACAGAATCCCGAACACTTTCCGATGACAGCGATGAAAGAGGCCACCATGTGCAGAGCAGTGACGTGCAAAGTCTGCGAGAAGACGACCTGGGCCGGATGCGGCAACCACATCCAATCAGTGAAGCAGTCCGTGCCCAACGGACAGTGGTGCAACGGCGAGCACACCAACGCTGAGGTCGAAACGGCTCGCACGAACAAGAGAGTCGGCTTCCTCGCTCGCCTCCTCGGCCGCTGAGATGCGGCGGCCGACACACAGAACAAGAGACATCGGACAAGGAAGGGCCCCAGATGCTGCTCGAAAGAATCTATGACGAAGACCTGGCTCAGGCGAGCTACCTCATCGGCTGCCAGGCCAGCGGCGAGGCCATCGTCGTCGATCCTCGGCGCGATATTGATGACTACCTCCGCCTCGCGGACCAGCATGGCCTGACGATCACGATGGCAGCCGAGACGCACATCCACGCAGACTACCTCTCGGGCACCCGAGAGCTGGCCGCGGCGACGGGGGCGCGGATGCTCGTCTCCGACGAGGGCGGACCGGACTGGACCTATGGTGACGCCTTCGACGAGGCGGAGCGGATGAAGGACGGGTACACGATCGTCCTCGGCAACATCACGCTCATGGCTGTGCACACTCCCGGCCACACCCCCGAGCACCTGTCGTTCCTCGTCACCGACGGGGCGCAGGCCGATGCCCCAGGCTTCATGCTCACCGGTGACTTCGTCTTCGTCGGCGACATCGGCAGGCCCGATCTGCTCGATGAGGCCGCTGACGGCGTCGACACCCGCTTCGCCGGAGCACAGGAGCTGTTCGCCAGCCTCCGTGATCGACTGCTGTCCTTGCCCGACTACGTGCAGATCCTGCCGGCCCACGGCTCCGGCAGCGCCTGCGGCAAGGCGCTGGGCGCAGTCCCGACGAGCACCGTCGGATACGAGCGGAACTTCTCGTGGTGGGCGAAATTCGTCGAGAACAACGACGAGCAGGGCTTCATCGACGAACTGCTCGCCGGCCAGCCGGACGCCCATGCCTATTTCGCCCGGATGAAGGTCGAGAATCGTGAAGGGCCGAAGCTCTTCGGCACAGCGGCTCCGCTGACCGAGTATTCGGCCGCGGGTCTGCGTTCGGCGCTGCAGGCCGACGAGGCCGTCTTCGTCGACACTCGCAGTCACGACGAGGTTCACGGAGGCACAGTCGCCGACTCGCTCAACCTCCCCGGGCTCGGGAAGGCCGCGAGCTTCGGCGCCTGGGTCTATGATCCGACCGTCGATTCCACACCGCTCGTCGTCCTCGCCCGTGACAACGCGAGAGCCGAGGCATTCCGGGCACATCTGATGCGTGTCGGCATCGACACCGTCACCGGTTACATCACCTCACTCGAGGGACTCAACCTCACGATCCCGGAAGTCATCTCGCCTGAAGATCTGCCGGACTTCGAGCACAGCCTGCTGCTCGATGTGCGCAATGCCAATGAGTACGCCCAGGGACATCTCCCCCAAGCGCAGCAGCTCAGCGGCGGCCGCGCCCTCTGGGAACAGGACCGGCTTCCGAATTCGGGCACGATCGTGACCTACTGCCAGACCGGCAAGCGCAACAGCGTCACCGCCAGTGCGCTGCGGCGAGCCGGACACCGGGTCGCCGAACTCGACGGGTCCTATGCGGCCTGGACCGCACTGCCGGGCAATGGCCCGGTCACCGCATCGGTCTGAGCCAGACTGAGCCGGTCGGGAGCGGCGACGACAGTGGAACGTCATTGGGCACTGTCTGGCCCTGCCGGCTCGTGTAGAAAAGTTCGCGCTGCCGGCCGCTGCTTTGCCCATATCCCTGACGAATTGTCTGCCGACCCGTTACCTTTTAAGTAGCCCCAACATCCGTCAGGATAGGAGGGGTCGCTGGTCTGAGGACCTCGGCATGATTTATGCCCCCAGTCATCATGATCCGAATCTTCTATATCAGTCAATGCACCTCGGGACTGGTCTCAGTGCTGGCATGAAGTGCGTTGAGTGCTCGGTACAAGTGACGAGCGAGATAGCGCTTGAGGCACCGACGAATCTCTCGTGGAGTCTTGCCCTCCGTCGTTCGCCGGTCAACGTACTCCTGAGTGCCGGGATCGTGGGCCATCCTGACCACGACGGCCATATGCAGTGCACTATTGAGACGACGATCGCCACCACGGTTGAGCCGATGGCTGACAGTGTTTCCCGACGACGCTGGGATGGGATTGACTCCGGCAAGGGCGGCGAACGCAGCCTCGGAACGCACCCGCCCCGGATGCGACCAG
The DNA here is from genome assembly GCF_900105045.1 of Brevibacterium picturae. Classification (GTDB taxonomy): domain Bacteria; phylum Actinomycetota; class Actinomycetes; order Actinomycetales; family Brevibacteriaceae; genus Brevibacterium; species Brevibacterium picturae. The sequence continues at coordinate 1,678,834 of NZ_LT629739.1, forward strand.
ACGGTGTAGACGACTGCAGCATTGACCGGTCCGATCCCGGTCTCTTCCAATAGCGCGGCAGCGGGCGTGGCCGGGAGCATTTCAGTGATGCGCACATGGTTGTCTTTGAGCTCGAGATCGAGGGTCGTGATGCGTTTGGCCAAACGGGTGGCTTCGATTCGCGCCGTCGAGGCCGACAGCTCCTCACGACGCGTACGCCAGTGTGCCACCGTCGTGATTTGGTCGGGCGTGAGTGCGTGACGAGCGTCGATATCGAGGTCGACGCTGCGTAATAGAGCGATGAGCGCGTTGACTTTCGCAGTGCGTTCGTCGGTCATCTGTTCTCTGGCCGCGAGCAGGACACGCAGACTCGCTCGTGCTCCTTGATCGTGGCGTGGGATTCGCGACTTTGCTCGGTCAAGCGGCAGGTTGGCTGTTGCAATGGCAGCGGCATCCAGCGGGTCGGATTTACCGGCCCTGGCCGTGCTGAAGCGTAGGCGGTGACTCTGGGTGCTTCGATGACTTCGTATCCGTCTCGTGCGACGGTACCGGCTAGCAGTGCTCCATAGCTTCCTGTGCCTTCGATGACCCATAAGCTGGCGAGGTCGTCACCGATCCTTGCATCAGTCCCTAGGAGCAGTGGCCGGTGGTGTATTCGCGGCCCGCCGGGGGTGGGTGAGCGTGCGGTCTCTGGTGTTGGCCACGGCCGTGTTCGGCGCTGCACTGGCCGTCAACGCCGCTGCTCCGACGCTGACGCTGTTCCTGCTGGCTGCCCCCACGCTGGGGGTCGGTCTGGGCTACTATCAGGGGATCGTGAATGCGGCTGCCCAGGAATCGGTGCCGCCGAGGTTCATCGGCCGGATGATGTCCTGGGTGACCCTGGGCAGTTATGGAATGGTGCCTTTCGGGGCGCTGGCGATGGGCTGGGTGATCGACGCCAGCTCCGGACGGGTGGCGCTCGGAGTCTCGTCGGCGAGCGTCCTGGCCTGTGCGGTACTGGTTGGGCTGCGGGCACGGCCTCAATCGTAGGCGGCGGTACCTCTTCAGGCTGGCGGGGTGCCGTTCGCCTCACGATCGAGGGCCTTCAAGCGGCTGGCCGCCAGCCGGGAAGGGACGTGTCGCGGGCGGCTGGTGAGCTGGCGGCGGGTGACCGCTTCGGCTTCCGCCTCGTCATCCCCGAAGTACCCACCCGCCAACTCCCGTGCCGCGTGGTCAAGCACCGCGACGATGGAATTGCCGAGGTCCTCACCTACGGCCTCCGTCAGACGGCGTTGGTGGTCGCGAAGCTCCTGGGTACAGGTCTGGACGAGATCCCAGCCGGTTTTCGTGAGCTGGACCAGGCGGATCCGGCGGTTAGTTGGGTGGCTTCCGCGCCTTACCAGACCGAGCTCGAGCAACTCGTTCGCCACGAGGTGTGCGGCCTGGGAGCTGACGAAAGTACGTCGGCCCAGCTGGGCGTTGGAGAGCGGCAGCCCCTCTCCCAGGACCTGGAGAACGAGGAACTGGGACAACGTCACCCCATGGGAGAGCGACAAGTTCTCCGTGAACCGATCGAGAGCACGCCCAAGACGGTAAGCCGTGTAGTTCAATCGGTCAGTGGCTGGTTCACCCCGGGGGTCTCGATCAAGGTCCAGTCACCGAGAATATCAAGTTGTTTGTCATACCCAATCACGCCCCGTGGTGGAATCCCGCGACGGAGAAGCAGGCGATCGACCGAGCCCACCGTATCGGACAGACGAAGAACGTCATGGTCTACCGCTACGTTGCCGAGGGCACGATCGAGGAGAATACGGCCGAGGATATTCGGGGGCTGTTCGAGGGGTCGGACTGCGATGCCAGCTACCTATCCAAAACGTGCAACCCGCCTCAACAATGTCAGACACTCGTTACAAATATTTACTTTAAGTACATTAAAGTAAATATTAAGCTGTACTTTTCACACATATGCCCACCCTGCCCCGAGAGGAGACCAGTCCATGCCCTACACCGTCGAACTCCGATGGACTCCTCCGAACCCAGCCGGGCTGAGCAAGAAGAACAGAGCCTCAAGTACATACCGCGCATATCTGCCCGATGAGCTTGCCATCACGCTCCCAGAACTCGGCGCCAAAGCACAGTATGCAGCCGAGGAAGCGGCGGTCGTCCTCGCTCGACTCGACGAGCGGATCAGTTCGTCGGGCAGCACCTACCTCAACCATCTGCTTATCCGGTCCGAAAGCATCTCCTCCTCGTGGATCGAGGGCAATCGACTCAGTCCGAAGAAACTGGCCATCGCTGAGCGTCTGAAGTACGGCGATCGTGTGGCCCTAGATGTCATCGCCAACGTACGGGCAACTGAAAACGCCATCGACGAGATCGCCGACCCACTTCGGGCGATCAGCGTCAAGGACATCGAAGACCTCCAGCACTCGATCGAGCCGCGGCTTGCCTTTGGACTGCGAGAAGCCCAGAACTGGGTGGGCGGCCCGGGCAACAGCCCGCTGCGCGCAGAGTTCGTACCTCCACCACCAGCTGAGGTTCCACGGCTCGTCGCGAATTTGGCTGCGTTCATCACGGCCACGGAGGGCAATCCGGTCATCCGCGCCGCAATCGCCCATGCTCAGTTCGAAACGATCCATCCCTTCGCCGACGGGAACGGCCGAACTGGGCGAGCGCTCGTCCACACGGTCCTCAAACGTTCCGATGCACTCCGTACTGTGCTCGTGCCGATCAGCACGGTCTTCGCGGCCAACACGAACGCCTATATCGGTGGCCTGAACGCGTATCGCAAAGACCCAGCCGACCTTGATCAGTGGGTCATCTCCTTCGCCGAGGCGGTCGAAGCGGCCGCCGCAAGCGCTGTCCTCCTGGCCGAAGACATCGAAGCGCTGGATCAGACAGTTCGCCTCGATCTCGCCGAGCACCGCCGCGAAATCGGCAAGTCACCGATCCACCCGAGGGCCGGTTCGGTCATCCTCAAAATCCTCGACTGCTTAGCGCGAGAGCCGGTGATCACCATCGATTCGGTGGCGGTCGAGCACGGAGTCTCTCGCGCTGCTGCCCATAGGGCTCTCGTCGAGCTCGCCGAGGCAGGGATCCTCAGGAAAACCAAGAATCACAAAGGCAAGATCGTCTGCTATTCGGCAGACCAGCACCTCGCGTATGTTGAGTTGCCGGAGGCGAACCACCGGGGCCGAAAGGGCTGAGCCTCAGCCTTGTCACTGGTCGACCTCGCCGAGGCGGTCGACGAGTCGAGCGATGATCCTGGCCCTTGTCTCGTCGCTGCGGGCAGTGAGAATCGGCAGCATTGCTGAGTACCGCTCTGCACGAGTGAACCGATCGAACGCGGCGTGGGCCTCTGGCGCTCTGGCGAGAGCATCACGAAGATCATCGGGAATGGTCACCCGCGCCTGCCCAAGGTACGCATTGGCCCAGCGTCCGTCCGCTTTGGCAGCAGCGACCTCGGCGGCACCGCGCTCCCGCATTCGTCTGTCGTCGCTCAAGCGTTGGACGATCTCGACATTGCGCTTCGACCAGTTCGAGCGGGAGCGGCGGGGAGTGAAGCGCTGGACGAATGTCGTTTCGTCGAACTTTCGACGTTGTCCGTCGATCCAACCGCTGCACAGGGCTTCTTCGAGAGCCTCCTGGTAGCTCAGAGATGTCGGCGTGGTGACGTTCTTCTTTGCCAGCAGCAGCCACACGCCGTCTGATGTGCCGTCATTGCGCGCCAGCCAGTCTCGCCACTCGGCAGTATCGGCGAGGATGAGCGGGTGGTGCTGGGGATGCTCGGTCATGACGCCATCCTGCCGGATCAATCCAGGTCGGACATGTCGAGGACGAATCGGTACCGCACATCGTTTGCTGCGAGTCGTTCAAGCGCCGTATCGACCTGTGAGGACGGCAGCACCTCGACGTCGGGGACGACCCCGCTGTCGGCACAGAACTGCAGCATTTCAGCGGTCGAAGGTCGACCCCCGCTGCCTGCGGAACTGAGCTTCTTTCGGCCGATGAGCAGGTCGGCGACCTCCACGGTGAGCGCACCCAGATAGCCGAGGACGCTGAGAGTCCCGTCCAGCCCGACCAGCTTGAGATAGGGTGCGATGTCGTGTGGTGCCGAGACGGTGTCGATGACGACGTCGAAACTCTCCCTCGCCGCGGTCATCTGCGCAGAGTCGGTGGAGACGATGAACCCATCCGCGCCGAGTCGGCCGGCATCGTCGGCCTTGTCCGAGGAGCGGCTGATCACGGTCGCGGTGGCACCGAGTGCGACCGCGAGCTTGACTGCGAGATGGCCGAGGCCTCCGAGCCCGACCACAGCAACACGTACACCCGGCCCGACATCCAACGCGCGCAGCGGCTCCCAGACGGTGATGCCCGCGCACATCAGCGGTGCCGCCGCGGCTGGATCCAGCCCCTCGGGAAGTCGGTAGGCGAAATCTTCGCGGACAACGTACTCCCGCGAGAACCCGCCCAGGGTCGTCGATCCGTCGACACGATCCTTCCCTCCATAGGTCAGGGTGGGAAACTCGTGGCAGAAGTTCTCCTGTCCAGCCCGGCACATCCGGCACTGACCGCAGGAATCGACGATGTTGCCCACCGCGACACTGTCGCCGACGGAGAAAGCTGCCACCTCGAGCCCGACCTCGGTGACGACGCCGGTGAACTCGTGCCCTGGAACGAGGCGCGAGTGACCATCATGGTCACGCAGTGCCTGCAGGTCGCTGTGACAGAGCCCGCAGTAGTCAACCCTCACAGCGATGTCATCCGGGCGCAGTTCGCGCCGCTCCAGCAGACCTGCACTCAATTCCGAGGAGCCAGTCGCCTGCCATCCAGTGGTCGTTCGCATCACAGATCTCCCTGAATAGACCATTCGGTCTATTCAGCGTACTGCCACCCTCCCTGTAAAGCAAACCAACTGGTCTGTTTGATACTGTGTTTGCATGCCCGAACAACCCCAGACCCCCCGCGGGGCGGCGACCTACCAGCGCATCCTCGACGCCGCCACCAAGGAGTTCGCCCAGCACGGCATCGCCGGGGCCCGCGTCGACCGGATCGTGTCGGCCGCACGGACGAACAAGGCTCAGCTCTACTCCTACTTCGGCGACAAGGGCCAGCTCTTCGACGCCATCTTCCTCGATTCCCTCGACAGCATCACCAACACGGCGCCCATCGATGCCGAGGACCTCGCCGATTGGGCTGTGCGCCTCTACGACGAATACCTCCGTCGCCCCGACCTCATCCGACTGGCCACCTGGACGCGATTGGAGAGACGACCCACGGGCCACCTCTCCGAAGCCCACGATGACTATGATGACCACAAACTCTCGGCCATCGCCGCTGCTCAGAAGTCGGGCCAGGTCCGGGATGGCGACCCGTTCGACATCATGGCGATGGTCATCGCGATGTCGATGGCGTGGTCGCCGGTGAGCAATGTCTACGCCGCCGACAGCAGTGAACCCGCCGAGGCGCACTCCTCCCGTCGGAGGCTGCTGCGTGAGTGCGTCTCCCAGGCCATGCGACCCCACTGACGCAGGGTCAGACGTGGGCCGCAGTCTTCTTCGGAGACTGCAGAGCAAGCATGCGCGTCCGATACCGTTGAGGAGATTCGCCCACATTGCGCTTGAACGCGGAGCTGAAGGAACTCTCCGAGGAATACCCGAGCTTGAGGGCGAGCAGTCGCATTCGCGAGTCGGCTGAGCGCAGTTCGCGCTTGGCCAAGAGCATCCGCCACCGCACGAGGTAGGTCAGCGGCGGCATGCCCGCGACCTCGCGGAAGCGAACGGCGAAGGCCGTGCGCGACATCGCTGAGGCCTGGGCGAGGTCGTTGAGTCCCCAGGCTACCTCGGGGCGTTCATGGATGAGGTCGAGAGCAGGCTTCAGCCGATCGTCGCCCAGCAGCCTCAGCCATCCCGATGGAACGGCGGGCTGATCGGCGAACGCCCGCAGGACGTCGAGAATGAGCAGTTGGCTGTACTCACGGACGGCGAAGTCCGCGCCGGGTCGTTTCGAGGAGATCTCCTCGAAGAGGCGATCGATGGTCCCGCTCACGCGCGAGGACGATGGGGAGGAGGTCCGGATGTGGGCCACCGGCGGCAGCGCATCAAAGAGGAGCTCATGGCCGGCGGAATCAAGGTCGATCCGACCGCCGATGAAGATGTCCGAATTCTCAGGGTCAGCGACGTCGAGGCGAGCGATCTCACCGTTCGACGGCTGCGCCACCTGGGTCAGCGGCCCGTCACCGGCGCCCCCGCGCAGGCAGAGCCACGACCGGGCATTGAGGATCGCCACTTCTCCTTCAACCAGCGTGACCGGAGCCTCGATTCCATCGGTGCTCAGTGTGGCCCGTCCGCGCACAATCGCGCAGAATTTCAGTTCCTCGTCGACCTCTGATTCCGCCGACCACTGGCCGCTGACGGCAGCACCACCGGAGACCACACCACGCACCGCGATGAGGTCGAGCACTTCTGAGAGATGATCACCAGCCATGCCTGAACTATAGAGCATCATTTGCGGACTCTGCATTATTACAAGTACGAAAAGAACCAGGCAGATTAGAAGACATGAATACAGAAACCACTACCCCATCAACGCCCACATCACATCCAGTCGCCCTCATCAGCGGCGCGAACAGAGGAATCGGCCTGCAGGTCGCCAAGGACCTGACAGCCGCGGGCTTCACCGTCCTGCTGGGATCCCGAGACGAGGAGAGCGGACGTCGGGCTGCTGCCGAGATCGACGGCCACGCCACCGCCCTCCAGCTCGACGTCACCGACGAAGACTCCATCAGTGCGGCCGCAGAACACATCAACGCGGAGTACGGCCGCCTCGACCTGCTGGTCAACAACGCTGGAGTGTCGTTCCTTGGAGATCGCAGCACACCGCTGCCTGAGAGAGCCCGCTCCGGACTGGTGACCAATGCGCCGCTTGAGACAGTGCGGGATATGTATGAGATCAATGTCTTCGGAGTCATCGCGCTGACACAAGCTCTTCTTCCGCTGCTGCGCGCCGCGCCCGGGGCGCGCATGGTCAACGTCGGTAGCGGCGGTGGCTCGCTGGCGGCGAACGCCGATCCTGAAAACCCGCATCGGCAGATGTTCGGCCTCTACTCCGTGACTAAGACTGCCCTGCACGCAGTGTCCCTGGCCTTCGCCACGGCACTCGACTCAGAGGGCATCCCGGTCAACACCGTCGACCCGGGAATGACGTCAACAGCACTCAACGCCTTCCAGGGAACGAAGACCGTCGAACAGGGTGCGGCCCATATCGTCACCGTGGCACTGCGCGGAACCGAGGGCCCGACAGGGACCTTCACCAGCGACGAAGGCACGGTGCCGTGGTGATCGGCAGCTTCATCAGCTCGAGTGCTCGGCACTGCAGGCCAGAACAGCGCCGGCTGGGTCAGCAATGACGACGTTCCGGTGGCTCTCGGTGTCGAAGGGCTCGAGCACGACCGTGCCGCCCAGCGACTCAACGAGCGCTGCGGTGGTGTCTGCGTCGCTGATGGCTACGTTGACTGCCCAGTGAGGGGGCGCATTGCCTGCGTCGGAGAGCAAACCGATAGTGTGCCCGTCGAGACTCCACCGTGAGAAGGGAGCAGCACCCGAGACCTCGTGGAGTTCCCAGCCGAAAAGCGCACCGTAGAAATCCTGCGACGCTCGAGCGTCGGGGCTGTGGAGCGAGGACATTGACCAGGAGTTGGTCTCGCCGACAATCTCGGCCCCCTCGACGCCCTGGCCATCATTGACACAGAAGGGGATGCCGCTTGGATCTGCGAGGATCGCGACTCGTCCACCCGAATTCTGTTCCAAAGACGGCAGGAGACAGCTTCCACCCGCGGTTTCAGCCTCGGCGATCGAGGCATCGACGTCGTCGACGAGGATGTGGATCAACCACCCGGCTGGAACTGCCCGCGGTGCCTGAGCGATACCAGCGACGCTCTGCCCATCCAACCGAGCCACGAGCACATTGTCGTTCTCACCGGGGTCCTCGACGGCCCAGCCGATGAGCTGAGTATAGAACTCGGCCGCCTCCGACACGTTCGGCTGGAGAGTCTCGATCCAGAACGGGGCACCGATCCAGTGAGTGCTGTCGTTGGCCATCATTGCCTTTCAACCATCGCGGACTGCCGCAGGCTCTCAGCTCTGCTCATGATTCGACAATAGTTACTCTTCCCCGGCCAGTCACTCCCCAGGACCGTCAGAAGACTGGGCGGTATCGACGATCCACGGCACTCCGTACCGGTCGAGGCACATGCCGAACCCTTCGGACCAGAACGTCGGACCAAGCGGCATTTGGATCTCGCCGCCGTCGGCCAGCGCAGCGAAGACCGTGTCAGCAGTCGCCAGATCGGCGGCCGTGTAGGACAGTGCGATACCCAACCTGGGGCCACCATCGCCCGTGGTGTCATCGGATCCCATGAGCAGCGTGTCATCGAAGGTCAAGGCGGCATGCATGACCGTGTCATCGGTCGAACCGGGCATCCGCTGGTCTTCGGGCACGTCCTTCATCGGCATGATCGTCAATTCGCCGCCGAAGATTTCCTGGTATCGCTTGAAGGCTTCAGCGCATTTTCCGTCGCTATAGAAGATATAGGCATCGATAGACATCTTGCGTCACCTCTCGAATCATTCATTGATATGGAGAATCAGTGGTTCCAAGTGCAGCGTGCTCCTGCCAGGTTACGCGCGCAGTGACACCACATGTGCAGTCAGGCGGGGCGCAGAGGTGCCTCTACTGGGAGCTGAAATAGAAATCCGCGTGTGCCGCACAGCGCGGATTGAATGGTGCCGCGCAATCCGGGCACGCGCTCACACCCAGGTAGGCGTCGATCGTCAGCTCCGTCCAACACTGTCCACAGAGAATGGCCTTCTGATTCCACTGCTCGCGGGGCCACTGCTGGGCCGAGTGTTCAGCACATTCGAAATGACACAAATGACAGGGAAAGTACCGGTCGCAGCAGGCAAAGCGAATGGCGATGATGTCGAGCTCGGTCGAATAGTGCACGCATCGAGTGTGCTCATCGACGGTCTTGCCGAAAACTCGGGGTGTCGTCGTCACGGCTCACCTGCCTCCTGCTGGCCCTGCTCCCTGTATTCCCAGCCTAGTCGTCTGCGCTGTTCGGCGAAGTAAAATAGGGACCCCGAGCTGATGAGGATCAATGCCAACACCTGAAGATTTCGTCCGCCCCTTCGCCGAGGTGGCCCTGGCCAACATCACCCGCGAATATCCGTTCGCCGCCCACCACGTCGCACGCGGATTGATCGACATCGTGCCGGCAAGCGAGAAGAACCCGGCCTTCGCGAACTCCTTCGACTGGCACTCCAGCGTGCACATGCACTACCTGTTGGCGTCACTTCTGGGTACCAAGTCAGCCCGTAGTGCGGATTGGCGAGACGAAGCCATCGAGACACTCTCCACCCACCTCAGCGAGAATAATATGCGCGCCGAGGCGGGCTTCCTCCGAGATAACCCGAGCTGGGAACGACCCTATGGTTGGGCATGGGCCATCGACCTCAACCGGGCTCTCAACGCCAGTGAGAACTCTGAACTGCGAACGCTGGGAAAACATACCCAGGTCCTCACCGATACCGTCTTCGACCTGATTCTCGAATGGCTGCCGAAGGTCCCCGAGCCGGTACGCCACGGGGTCCACTCGAACACGGCGTTCGCTCTGCGCCGCATCCTCATCGGTGCCCGCACACAGGACCGAAGTGATGTCGTCGACGCCATCGCCAAGGCTGCCCGCCGCTTCTATGCCGAGGACCAAGCCTGGAACTTCCGTCAGGAGCGCAGCGGCCATGACTTCCTCTCCCCCGGGCTCTGCGAGGCCGATCTCATGGCCGAGGTTCTCACTGAGGACGAGCTGGCAGCGTGGCTGCCTGGCTTCCTTTCCAAGCTGACACCAGGTTCGCCAACACTGACTCCGGTAGAAGTTCTCCACCCCGCAGACGGGCAACAGAGTCACCTCTACGGTCTGGGGCTGTCGGTGGCGGCATCGGTCATGCGCTTGGCACCACTCTTGCAACGCATCGGCATCGAAGGTGACGATATTGAGCTTGCCGATCAGGCGACGGGAATGTTGACTCGGGTCGATCTGCTCATGGCCCGTGGGCTGGGCGCGTCAGTGTCAGACGAGTACATGTCTTCGCACTGGGTGGCCACGTTCGCCTGGGAGGCGCTGCGGCTTCGCGCCGCCTGACCACCAACTTCGCCCATCCCTGGGATTTTCGACAGCGCCAGTGGCATCGACTGTCTGGAATTCGGACATGACTTCCTCGGCATTTTTGGGTGCTCTCACGAGCAGTTTTACGCGTGCGAGCAGCCCCCGGGCTTTGAGCGTCGGCGAGCGTGGGGCTATGTCGTTTTGAGCCTAGTGACGCTCGTTCGCGAGTTCCAACAGTCGTTCTAGATGGTCACTGTCTGATTTTCCGATGTCGGGTAGGAGAGGTTGCAGGCGAAGTGCCCGACGGCAATCGCTTGCAAGTTCGCGGCGCCCGTTTTATTCAGAATAGAGTGGTCGCGGACTCCTTATCCATGAATTGTTCGCATTGCATATTGGGGGTTTCGTCCTCGGGCTCCAACGTGGACTGCGGATCTTGAGTTTCACTGGACAGAGCTGGTCCAGTCGTCAAATAGTCGTAGAGAGCCAGCTCGATTGGAGACACCAAGCTCAGATCCATGGTGACGACATCGAGACTCCTGCCGCCATCGCCAGGCATTTTCGTTTGTTCAGGATTCGACGACGTAGCCTGACCCAAATAGTAGAAGTCGGTGCCTTCTGCATCGTCCTTTTTTGCGAATAGGTAGAGGGGAACATGATTCCCGACGATCGCCTGAACTTCCTTGCTCTGCAAAGTTCTCTTGCTCCGGGTGAACCAACGAAGAGTGCTCTCGCTGAGGAACGAATCCTCATACGAAGTGCTGGCCGAGACTTCATCGTCTTTGTGATAAGTAACGAAGATTGGGCAACTGTTCGAGTACACGTCAACTTTGTACCCGTACATCGTGCCCTTTTGATCGCTCTGCCAATTGAGGAGACGGCAGACGTCCTTTCGCGAATACTTCTTGCCCACTTCCAGTTGTTTGTCCCACCGGTAGCGATGACGAGACAGAAACAGGCCAGTGTCGACGACGTCTTTGACATGTTCAGTAAACATCGGACTCTCGTCTAGCTCTGAAGCGAACTCGCTGGTGAAAGAAATTCGTTCTTGGCTCCATTCGAGAATTGGTGATCCGTATTTCTTTTGGTCACCTTCGGTGAAAAATTCTAGGTTGAACACACGCTCCAGCGATGTGATTGTCGCCTGGTCCGAGCTAGCTCCTGCGCTCTCTAGTAGATGTCGAAGACCAATCTCCGAAGTGGACGATCGCGTATCAAGAAGGTGCTGCAAGAGAAGCAGCTCGTGTGGTCGCTTACCGTTGAGAAACTCAGAGCTGATGAATGTCAGTGCCTGATCTTCAGCCGGGTTCGGAACTTCGTCGACGACTTTGAACTTATTGAGCAGGTCCCAGTAATTGCCCTTCGCACCTGCGATGACTACCGGATCAACAACGTCGAACCGGGCGTAATCGATGAGTCGAGGCGGGCGTCCAAGTCGGGTATGGAGGTCTCTGAATGACTGCTTCAGATTTTTAAGGCTATCGAGTCGCGTCGTTGCAATCGATCGGAAGATTCTCTCTTTGGCAATGGCGTCAAAGTTGATACTTGAGAGGCCCGAGACAGCACCCACGTCTTGAGCTTCAATCATCTTTTTCCTGATCGAATCCTTGTTGAGGCTGCTATCGCCAAAGAGCGCGATCGGGACTAGAAAGTTGTTGGCATAGTTGCCGATGAAGTCGATAACGATGAGATGGCTCTTGCCAACAGCTTTACGTAGACCACGACCAAGCTGTTGTGTGAAGATAATGCTCGATTGTGTCTGGCGCAGCATCACGACCTGGTTCACCGTGCGGATGTCGATCCCTTCGTTAAACACGTCGACCGTGATGATGTAGTCAAGCTCTCCCGACTCCAGTTGTCTGACTACTGCCTCGCGGACTGGAACGGAATCGTCACCGGTCAGGGTTCTCGTGCGAAGCTGGCGACCGTGGACCTGCCGCTGATTGAGCAACGACGATAGCTCGATCGCTTCGTCTTTGCGACTGCAGAACATGAGGCCGCGAACTTTGTCTCCGACGTGACCGTATGTTTCGATCGCTTTCAGAAGATGATCGACTCGGTCTGGCGCGATCAGTGTGCTGAGTTTGCTAGCGTCGCTGACGACTTCGCCGTCTATTTCGAAGTCTGTCACTCCGTAATAATGGAAGGGCGCAAGCATGTCTTCTTCGAGCGCCTTCTGCAGTCGAATTTCATAGGGCACGTTGTAGTCGAAGAGGCTGTACACGTTGAAATCGTCAGTGCGCTCGGGCGTTGCTGTAATCCCCAACATGAAGTCTGGCTCAAAGTACCCAATAATATTCTGGTGCATAGTGGCACCAGCCCGGTGCACCTCGTCAACCAGGATGTAGTCAAAATAGTCTCGAGGGATTTGCCCAAGCTTATCCAGTGTTCCGAGCGATTGAACCGTCGCAAATACGAATCGACGGTCAAGCTCCTTCCGCGCTCCGACGAACTTCCCGATGTCAGCAATGGTCAGATTGAGCACTTTACTGAATTCTTCGATCGCACGGTCCAGGATCTGTTCACGGTGGACGACGAACAGGACTCTCTTCGGATCAACTGCTTTCACATCGAGGGCCGCAAGGATTGTCTTTCCGGTTCCCGTCGCAGAGACCACCAGAGCCTTTTTCTCACCGGACCGTCGCACCTTCGCGATCTCCTCCAGCGCTTCCGCTTGCATAGCGTTTGCACGGATCTGAAAAAGCTCGCCCGTCCCAGGTACCGGAACACCGGACAGGGGCCGCGTCGGCTTGGGCGGGACGTACTGCTCTTCGTACCGTCGAATCCACGCGTCAGTGAGTATGGTCGATGACGACAGCTGGACGTCGATTGCCTCACTTAGCTGCTCAACGATGTCACCGCCAGGCAAAGCCGAGAATCTGAGATTCCATTCATGATTGCGTTTGAGCGCTAGTGATGTGAGGTTGGAACTACCGACGATGGCGGTCGTGCCATGTTCTTGCTCGAAAATGAAGCCTTTCGGGTGGAAGCCTTGTCGTCCATTTTCATAAACCAATACCTCGATCCCGAGGTCTCGCAGGTTTGCCAGTTCGCGAAATGATTCTGGAGAGTTGAAGCCCAGATAGGTGGACGTGATGATTCGGCCGCGTCCCGGGAATTCGATCAACGGCTGCTTCAACGAAGCGATCGCGTCCGGACTAACAAACGCGACTGAAAAGGTGAAGCTTTTCGACCTTCGCAGTTCTTCAAGGATGGTCTTGTACATGGTGTTGGACTCGAAGTTCGAGACCAGCATCGGGTTGAAGAGTTTTTCTGCCGCAACAGATTTGTCGAGGAATCCGAACGACGTGTCGTGCCGAATATGGTCAGGAACGAGATCCATTCTTAACGTTCCTGCGCTAAGAATGCAGTCATGATCGTCTCGACTGCGGGTACATCGGCGGGAGCCCACTCAACCGAATCCAAATCAGCGGCATCGATCCACCGGATTTCTGAGTGCTCGGTGAGCTGTGGTTCACCGTCGACCAACGTCGCATAGAAGGTCGTCAGAGTGACGAATCCAAAGTCGTATTCGTATCGCGTGGAAGCGACCTGGTCGCCAATATCGACCGTGCACAGAAGTTCTTCCTGCATCTCTCTCACCAGAGCAGCACGAGGGGTCTCTCCTGGTTCAATCTTGCCGCCGGGGAACTCCCACAAGCCTGGCAGAGACATAATCGCGCTCCGCTGAGCTGAGAGTATTTTTCCCCCGCTGGTCACGACAGCTCCGACGACGTTGATTTCCTTTTTCATTGCCAGGGCTCCTACTTGTGTGGCTAAGTCACTGACAGCCTATCTGGCTTTTGATAGTGCAGAACGACGGACATCTCCAGTGTTCACGACCGTCATTCGGCAGCCGTAGCGGACGGTAGGCCCCAGCCTTCGCCGACGTCAGGCATTACGGCAGAAAGCACAGCAATTTCGGTAGCTTTTCCAACTCGGTGTGCCGAGTAGTTCAGCTCAAACTCTCGTCTCCTGCACGCTCCGTATAGTTGCGCAACTTGGGGAACGTTGTCATAAGTAAGAAGCCATGGCGAGCCCAAATGTTCATTCAGAACGTGGGCTAATTTCTCATGGTCATTTGCCGCGAATGCATTGAGATACAACGATCCCGCCTTTTCAAAGTAAGGGGGGTCAGCGTATATGAACGTGTCGTCTCGTCTGGCGTATTCGTCGATGACTTCGATACCGTCGCGAGACGTAGCTACAATGTTTTCCGAGTATAGAGCAAGGATTCTGAATCGCTCTATCAGTCCGTTTCGGTTAAACCTCGCGTCGATCTTGTAGTTGCCTGTCTGATCGAGCCCACCAATGGGACCTCCGTTCAGCACTCCTGATCTATTCGTTCGATTGAGATAGAAAGTTGCAAATCCGAGCTTTGCCATGTCGGACGTGTCCGCCGCGGTGTAGATTTCCCGCTGCCGGCGCCACTCGCTGACATTCAGTTCGACCTTGCGAATCTGCTCTATGATCCAGCCTGGATCGTTCTGCGTAGTTGCCCAGAAGGCGTGAATGGCCGGATCGAGGTCGTTAATCACGACACGCTCCACTTGCCCGGTCACAAGTAGGCCGAGTCCGGCCCCAACACCTCCAGCATATGGTTCGACATATGTGCAGCCGGCGAGATCCATGTCTCGGATCAGTTTGCGGAGCCGTGAGTACAGCGCAGACTTGCCTCCGGGATACCTCAGAGGAGAGACTCTCGGTCGGCGGGTTGAAGCAGTAATTCCTGCGCGGCTCATGGCTTCATCAGGTATCTCATAACGGAGTCGATCGACGCCCACATCGAAAATGCCTGATCAGAATCGACCATGAAATGGTGATTGTGGTTGATCGCATTGAGAGAATCGCTTGAGTTCACGTACTCAACGAGTTTTCCTGTCCGCACTCCTTCGATTACCTGTATTAGATAGGTGGGACCGTTAGATTTCACGTGGTCCAATAGCCAGTTCAGTGCGTGTCCGAGCTGCACCTTTCCATTTTGGTTATTCCCCGTGGATTTTATATCGATAGTTTTCGCTTCAGCAAATGCTTTAATCGACTTTTCTAACACAGCGCGTGTCATCAAAAAGGTACCGTTTGGAAATTTTTGCACATCAACCACAGACATTTCTCCGAGTAGACTCTTAAGCGCCTCAGGATAACCTTCAGGTGCCTTTATCTGTCCGAGATCGAGGTTGCGCGGCTTCTTCTTAGGTGCGGGCCGCTTGGCGGGAGCTCTACTTTTGGAAGTTGAGACAGCATCAATTGGTTGTGCAGATCGGGGAGGCTCCGCACTTGATGCTCCGGTTTCCACCGGAGCCCCTTCCGGTGAGGCCTCTGTCGGGCTAATGTCTCCGCGCGGGCCCGGCACTGGATCTCCGCTCACGCTCGGGTCTGCTTCGTTGGCGTCCTCAACGATTTGCCGCAGCTCCTTCATCAACTGCGTGTATCGAGGGCTGCTTACGGAATTGAGGCTGCGTGTATTGATATTCTCCTCGTACATTCCACGAACAATTTCCGTAGCAATATCCTTGAACACAGTGTTGGAAATTTTCTTTGACACGTCGCCATTCGCGTTCATCGCGACTCCAGTGATCGCAAGGAAATCCTTGGACTCGTAAATGCGAGCAAGCGTCGACAACCCCCTCGACCATTTCTTGGTTGCGAGGAAGTCCTGGAGTTCAGCGTCATCATATTTGACAGACTTGAACAGATTCATGATGTGTGCCCGGAAAACGAATTTCCGAACATCAATGGTCGGATAGCGATCTAGGAGCTCACCCAGGTCTCGTCCTGAGTCGATTTGTGCTTGGAAGAAGGCGGCCTGCCGGCTGGGACTCCACGGCTTCCGCAGATTTCCCGTGTGTATAGCTGCAATGAGTTGATCTGCCTCGGTTTGGTTGGGAGCAACCATAACTCGCACCTTCGCGAGCGTTGACCGGTCCGGCAAAGAGGAGGCGTGAGCGGAGATTCTAGCCTGGAAATCCGGCACGAGCATTGGGTTCTGAATCGCTTTAAGCGCTGCCAGCCGGCGATTGCCTTCGACCATCACATATTTTCCCTGACGCTTCAACACCACGGGTGTCTCGTGCGTCAAGTAGCCAATTTTGCAAATGCCTTCGACAAGACCAAGCGCGTCTTCGTTGACGAACAAGTCCTCGATGATATCGGCCTCAACCTTGGCGTCCGCAGTCTCAAGGCGAACGTTCTTCGGGTCCAGGTGTACCGCTCTAAGGACATCCAACATCTCAATTGGCCATCGCGAGGTGTCTAACATGCGCGCAACCTCCCTGAAGAGTCGCCAAACGGCGCGCGTAGCGGTTCAGTGGCCATTCAATTTTTCACCTTTCGAAATCTCTGCACCTCGAACATAACCCAAAACATCACTTCGTACGAAACGCCGGGCGCGCCCAAGTTTGGGTCCACGCACGGAACCGGCCCCCGTAAGGGCTAGGTGCACTGACTGGGTCGGTTTTTGTCAAATCCCAAAGGAGAGCAGAGGCCCACTCGAGTTCAGAATTTTCAGGCTTTCCGTCATCTTCTTGAATGGTGTCCGTTCGAGATGCGTAATAGTTCTACCCGCCGCGCGTCTCTGACTCAACATTTGAAGAAGAGTGGTGTCCCACCACTAACTTGGCTTCCGTACCTGCGGTTCATTCGACGATCGTTCGCGCCGATCTGATAACAAAAACGTTCTACTGAGAATCGATAGTTGAGCCGTACACCGCCCCTGCGGCAGTTGTAAGTTACTCCTGACCAATAGAAGTGTCTCGAACTTTACATCCGCAGTCAGTCGAGAACATTGCCAGTCTTCAATTCCGCAGTCCCCTCGGAATTGAAGCCACGCACATTTGCCAACACGTTCTCCGTATCCCCGCCCAACTGCGGAGCAGGGAGTGCCACATTGGCAGGCGTCCCCGAGAACGACAACGGCACCCGCGGCGCCAGCACGCGACCGACTCCCTGCTGCTCGATCTCACTAAACAAAGGGTTCTCCAACGAGCACCAAGGATCGTTGTTCACCAGCTCCTCAAACGTCTGGAACTCGCCCTGAAGCGCTCCGGCGCCTGCCAATGCAGAAGCCGCCTCGGCGACGGTGTGTGCAGCGAACCACGGGCGCAGCACCGCATCGATGGCCTCGCGGGCTTCGAACCGACCGCCTTCGGTCGTGAGATCAACGTCAAGCATCGGCCCGATCATCTCGAGCTTCTCGCTCAGTCCTGTCGCCTTACCCAACCCGCGCCAGTGCTTGTTCGAGATGACGGCGACCATAATCTCGCGTTCGTCCGAGGTCTTAAACGACTGCCCATACGCTCCATAGAGCCCATTGCCCAACGGCCCCCGCGTTGAACCTGTCGACTGCACCTCGGCGATGTACCCGAGGTTGCCCACGGTTGCGAGCATCGCATCGGACAGAGCGAGGTTAATCTCCTGCCCCTTGCCCGAAGTCCGGCGATCGAGCTCCGCGGCAGTAATGCCATTGGCAATGTACAGGCCGGCGATGACGTCCCAAGCCGGCAGCGCATTGTTGACCGGTCGCTCGTCATCGCCGGTGATGATCGGGAACCCGCTGGCCGCATTGATCGTGTAGTCCACGGCTGGCTTCCCATCATGGGATCCGTTAAGCCGCAGCATGACCAGATCTTCACGGTGCTGGACGAGATTGTCGTAGCTCAGCCATCCGCGAGCGGGCAGGTTCGTCACCAGGGTGCCCGCCTCAGCGATGAGGTCGGTGGCGATCTTCTGTCCCTCTTCGGACTTGAGATCGAGGGTGACCGAGCGCTTGCCCTTATTCAGACTCGCCCAGTAGATGCTCGTGCCGTCATCGCTGATCGGCCAGCGGTTGGCGTCGATGTTGCCGCCGATCGGGTCGATGCGGATGACGTCGGCACCCAACTGTGCCAGGGTCATCGCACCCAAAGGTGCTGCGATGAAGGCAGAGATCTCGACGACTTTCAATCCAGTCAGTGGTGCCGGTCGTGTCTCAGACATGGGAGCTCCTCAGCTTTCCGTGGTCGTCACAGTTGCCGCGATCGCGGTCTGACCATCAGGTCCGATGGCTTCGAGTTCATGAGAGTTCGCTCCGGTGCTGCGACCGACGAGGTGGATCTGCTCGTTCGCGAACAGGGGTGACTTCGCGCGGAAGTCGTAAGTGGCGACGCTCGCCTCTGGATGGTTCTTCATGAATGCGTCGAGCAGAAGCGTGGCCGTCAGCGGGCCGTGGGTGACGAGTCCCGGATACCCTTCGACGCCCGTCACATACGGGTGGTCGTAGTGGATGCGGTGGGAGTTGAATGTCAAAGCTGAGTAGCGGAAGAGCGTGACCTCGTTGGGTCGCACCGAGCGCACCCAGTCCCACCCTTCGGGTGCCGGGGAATCCGCACGCGCTGGTGCCGCCGTGGATCCTTCTGGCGCCGAGGTGGCTTCCCGGTAGACGATCGTGTGTCGATCCGTCGTCGCGAGGTTTCCATCGGCGGAGACCTCGTGGCGCAGCACGACGAAGCAGAGGGAACCGCTGCCGCCGGTCTTCTCCGTGATCGATTCGATGGTCGTCGTCCGCGACAACTTCTGCCCGGCGAGAATCGGAGCATGGAATTCGAGCTTGCTGCCGGCCCACATGCGCCTGGGCAGTCCGACCGGGGGCATGAATCCGCCGAGCTTCACGTGACCGTCTGTTCCCAGCTCGCTCATCGGAACGTCGTCTTCGGCGAAGTGCAACCAGTGTCCCACGGGGAACAGTTTCTGTGGGCCCGAGCCTCCGGAAACGTCCTGTTCAAGCAGTGTGGCCAGTCGGGCCGCGCTGGTCGGAGAGGCAATGTCTTCTTCGGTGCTGGATCGGCCGACCCAGTCCTGCAGGTTGGTCTCAGTCATGTCAACGTCCTAACAGTTCATCGGAGATGATGCGCATCTGGATCTCAGACGAGCCCTCGAAGATCTTCGTCAACCTCGCATCTCTCCAGTGACGCTCCACGGCAAAGTCCTTCGTGTACCCGGCACCACCATGAATCTGCACCGCCTCCGAGGTCACCTTCTCCGCCATCTCGGCCGCCAGGTACTTCACCATGGCAGCTTCCTTGTCACAGCGTGCACCAGAATCGATCTGCGTACACACGTGATACATGAGTGCCCGGGATGCCTCGATCTGGGCGGCCATGTCAGCGACCTTGAACCGCAGATGCTGGAAATCGGCCAAGGGGTGGCCGAACTGGACCCGCTGCTTGAGATACGCGATCGAGTCCTCAAGTGCCGCCTGCGCCAAACCAATCGACCGAGCCGCCGTATGCGCACGACCGACTTCAAGACCTGAGACGGCTTGGTAGAAGCCACGATCTTCCTCGCCCAGCAGTGCTTCGGCTGGCAGGTGGAAGTCGTCGAAGGCCAGATCCCAGGTCTTCCATCCGAAGTAGCCGATCTTCTTCACAGCAGTCCCGCTCATCCCTTCAGGGAAGGAACCGCGGTTCTTCTCCACGAGGAATGCTGAGATTCCGCGGTGCCGCTTCTCTTCGTCGGTCGAGGTGCGCGCGAAGAGAATGACATAGTCGGCCTGATCGGCGAACGTGCACCACATCTTCGTGCCGTTGATGACCCAGCCTCCGTCATCGGCGCGGGTGGCTTTGCAGCGAATGTTGGCAACATCGGACCCTGCCTCGGCCTCGGACAGTGCAAACGCACCCAAATACTCACCTGTGGCGACCTTCGGCAGCAGCCGGGCTTCTTGCTCGGGTGAGAAGCCACCGCCCATCCCGTTGCCCCGAGCCAGCAGTCCACCAACGGACATCCAGGCTCTGGAGAGTTCTTCGGCGACGAGGCAGTACTCGAATACGCCAAGTCCCAGACCGCCGTATTCTTCGGGGATGAGGATGCCGAAGAACCCCATGTCGGCCATCTGTTTGATGAACCAGTCCGGGAACTGCCCTTCGATGGGGTCGAGCTCATTAGCTAGCGGGAGGACGACATCGTGGGCGAACTCGCGAGCGAGCGCCTGGATCTCCAGCCGCTCCTCGGTCATGAAGTGCGGGGTATTCGGCCTGGGCCTGGGTTTGTGCGTCATGGTGAGTCTCCCTCTCAGGCCTTATTCCGGCCGATGAGCTGCTTGGCGATGACGTTCAATTGGATCTCGTTGGTGCCTTCGCCGACGATCATCAGCGGGGCGTCACGGTAGTAGCGTTCGACGTCGTATTCGGTGGAATATCCGTAACCGCCATGGACACGGATGGCGTCAAGGGCCACCTCGGCGGCCATCTCTGAGGCGTAGTACTTGGCCATGCCGGCCTCCATGTCCACGCGCTCACCGGAGTCGTAGGTCCTCGCTGCGTGGAGGACGAGCTGCCGAGCGGCTTCGAGCTTCGTGGCCATCTTCGCCAGCTGGTTGCCCACGGCCTGGTGACGCCAGATCGGCTTGCCCATGGATTCGCGTTCCTGCGAGTACTTCACCGCGTCATTCAGGGCAGCCTGGGCCACGCCCAGCGAGCGGGAGGCCACCTGGATGCGGCCGATCTCCAGGCCCTTCATCATCTGTTTGAAGCCCACACCTTCGACCGAGCCGAGCAGCTGGGACTGCGGCTGACGCAGGTTCTCGAACACGAGTTCGCAGGTCTCGACACCCTTGTAACCGAGCTTCGAGAGGTTCTTCGACACCGTGAAACCCTCGCCCTTCTCAACAAGGATGATCGAGATGCCCTTGTGGCGTGGATCGGCGGACGGGTCGGTCTTGCACAGCAGTGCGATGAGATCGGACTTGCGGGCATTGGTGATCCAGGTCTTCGACCCGTTGATAACGTAGTCCTCGCCGTCCTTGGCCGCCGAGGTGCGCATGGCCTGCAGGTCAGAGCCACCACCGGGCTCGGTCAGGGCCATGGTCGCGCGCAGCTCACCGGTGGCCATGCGCGGCAGGTACTTGTCCTTCTGCTCGCTTGTGCCGTATTCGGCGATGAGCTTGGCCACGACGGTGTGCCCGCCCATGGCACCGGCTAAGGACATCCACCCGCGGGCCAGTTCCTGCGTGATGAGCGCATACGCCTCGGTCGAGACTTTGCCGTCGCCCCAGGGCTCGTCGATCGCGAGTCCGTAGATGCCCATGTCCTTCATCGTCTGGATCCACTTCTCCGGGTATTCGTCGGCGTGCTCAACCCGGTTGACGTGGGGTTTGACGTCGTGGTCGATGAACTCGGCGACCGTGTCGATCATCATCTGCTCTTCGCTGCTGACTGCCATCTCGAAGTCCTTATCCTCTGCTGCTGAAGTTGTGATTGTCTGCCTCGCCGAGGTGGCCCGACGTGGCCGTGTTCGTGGTGGTCCGTGGCCGGTTCAGTCCAGCCGGGCGCCGTCCTTGGCTGTTCTCGTCCGCCCGAGCCCGATCGTCGTATCCGGTCCAGTGCTGTCGAAGAAGTCGTTGCCCTTGTCGTCGGTGATGATGAAGGCCGGGAAGTCCTCAACTGTGATCCGCCAGACTGCTTCCATCCCGAGGTCCTCCATGTCGAGGACTTCGACATCCGTGATGCAGTCCTGAGCCAGACGGGCCGCGGGCCCGCCGATGGAGCCGAGATAGAACCCGCCGAATTCCGCACAGGAGTCTTTGACCTGCGCCGAGCGGTTGCCCTTGGCGAGCATGATCATCGACCCGCCGGCTTCCTGGAACTGGCGCACATAGGTGTCCATCCGTGAAGCGGTGGTCGGTCCAAACGATCCCGAGGGCATTCCTTCGGGAGTCTTGGCCGGTCCCGCATAGTAGATGGGGTGGTCCTTGAAATAGTCGGGTAATTCGCCACCCTCGCCTAACCGCTGCCGCAGATTCGCGTGGACGATGTCGCGGGCCACGATCACGGTGCCGGACAGTGAGAGCCTGTCCCCTACAGCCAGTTGGCTCAACTGTGACTGGAGTTCGGGCATGGGACGGTCGAGGTCCACCTCGGTGACATTGCCGGATTCGATCTCTTCGACCCGGCCCATGGAGGGCAGGAACCTAGCGGGATCGTGCTCGAGCTCTTCGATGAAGACACCCTCGGCGTTGATGTGGGCGATGATCTGCCGGTCGGCCGAGCAGCTCACGGCGATGGCGATCGGCAGTGAGCCGTTGTGGCGCGGGAGCCTGACGACGCGCACGTCGTGGCAGAAGTACTTACCGCCGAACTGTGCCCCGAACCCGAGCGTCTGCGTCAGCCTGAACACGGTGTCTTCGAAGTCCGTGTCCCGGAACCCGTGGCCCAGTCTCGCGTCCCCGGCCGTCGGCAGGTCATCGAGGTAGTGGGCGCTGGCTAGTTTCGCGGTCTTGAGCGTGAACTCCGCCGAGGGTCCGCCGATGACCACTGCGAGGTGGTAGGGCGGGCAGGCTGCCGTGCCCAGCGTCGAGATCTTCTCTGCCAGGAAGTCGAGCATCGATGACTCGTTGAGCACGGCCTTCGTCTCCTGGTAGAGGAAGGACTTGTTCGCACTTCCCCCGCCCTTGGCCATGAACAGCAGCTCATAGTCATCGTCTGGACTGAGGCCCACTTCGATCTGTGCGGGCAGGTTGGTGCCCGTGTTCTTCTCTTCGAAGAGGCTGACCGGAGCCAACTGTGAGTAGCGAAGGTTGAGTTCCTCGTACGCCTTGTGGATGCCGGCCGAGAGGTGCCTCGCATCGTCACCATCGGTGAGCACATTGGGGCCGCGTTTGGCGGAGACGATCGCGGTACCGGTGTCCTGGCACATCGGCAGGATCTCCCCGGCTGAGACCGAAGCGTTCTGCAGCAGGTCGAGGGCGACGAAGACGTCGTTGGCGCTGGCCTCCGGATCATCGATGATGGCGCGCAGGCTGGCCAGGTGGTCGGTGCGCAGGTAGTGCGAGACCTCTTTGAAGGCCACCTCGGCGAGGTTGGTGAGCGTTGCGGGCGCGACCTGCAGGAAGGATCTGGACTCGTCGGCCACCTCGGCGTGGATCTGCTTCACACCGTCGATGTCGAGGCGGCGCATGGCCGGGCCCGCACCGCTGGTGGGCAGCAGAGACGTATACGCGAAGGCCGGTGTTGTGTCAGGTTGTTCGGCCATGGTGATCAGACTGCTCCTTCGCGATGGAGTTCGGCAACCTTCTCAGGACTGAATCCCAGATCGCCGAGGATGGTGTCCGTATGGTCACCTACGTCGGGAATCGGATCCATCCGAGGTTCGACCCCGGACATGCCGACCGGGGGCACGAGCATCGGAATCGGTCCGACCGGAGACCCGACATCCTGCCAGCGCTCGCGTTCGACCAGCTGAGGGTGATCGGCGATCTCGGTCATATCCCGCTGCCTCGAGTGGGCGACCTTGGCCGTTTCGAGGAGCTCATCGCAGTGCGCGCCGGTGAAGTCAGCGAAGACACCTTCGATGATCGTCTGGAGTTCATCGCGGTGGGCATAACGGTGGGCGGCCCGGTCAAAGCGGTCGTCGGTGACCATGTCGTCCCGACCCAGAACGTGGGTGGCGAAGCTCTTCCATTCACGTTCGTTCTGAATCGCGAGCATGATCTGAGTGCCATCACCGCAGGTGAAGGCACCGTACGGGGCGATAGCCGCATGCGAGGTTCCTGCCCTCGTGGGCCGGGTTCCACCGCCGTGGGTGAAGTACAGGGGGTAGCCCATCCATTCGACGAGGGAGTCGAAGAGGCTGATCTGGAGCGTGGCGCCCTCACCGGTGCGCTCACGGTTGAACAGCGCGGTGAGGATGCCGGAATATGTGTACATGCCAGCGGAGATGTCCGCCGTTGAGATTCCCGTCTTCGCGGGATGATCCTCGGTCCCCGTTACGGAGACCAAACCTGCCTCGGCCTGCACAAGCGCATCGTATGCCTTGGCATTCTTGTACGGCCCGTCTGGTCCGTATCCGGAGATCGAGGCGTAGATGAGTCGATCGTTCATGCCGCGCAGCTCTTCGGCACTGAAGCCCAAGCGCTCGGCGGCGCCGGGAGCGAAGTTCTGGATGAACACGTCGGCCTCGGCGACGAGATCCTTGAGGATCTTCTTACCCTCCGGGTGTTTGAGGTCGAGGCTCAGGCTCTCCTTGTTGCGGTTGAGCCACACGAAGTGGCTCGCCATTCCGTTGACCGTCGTGTCATAGCCGCGAGCGAAGTCCCCGTTTCCGGGGCGTTCGATCTTGATCACACGAGCGCCCAGATCGGCGAGCTGCCGAGACGCAAAGGGCGCGGCCACAGCCTGCTCGCAACTGATGACGGTGATCCCGGATAAGGGAAGTTCAGCGTGCAAGGGGCCTCCACAGCGAGTTTTCACGAGTTGACGTCTAAATAATACATCTTCGTGCTTAGAATGCATTATTAACGATAGAATCTCTTGATCAGGATAGACTCATCAGTCAGACGTGACGACCGTAAGCACGTGCAGTGGCAGCGACGAGCAGAACGAAGGGAAACGGCAGATGGATCAAGAGTCGGCTTCGACGAAGCGGGACAAAATCGTCCTCGGCCTGCGCCGGAAGATCCTCGGCCGCGAACTCGATCGCGGCGAGCGTCTGCGCCAGGACCAGGTCGCCGACTGGTTCAGCGCCTCGATCACCCCTGTCCGCGAAGCCCTGCGGATTCTCGAGTCCGAAGGCCTTGTGTCCTCCGAGGCTCACCGCGGTGTCCGTGTGGCTGGCGTCGACATCGACCGACTCAAGTCTCTCTTCATCACCCGGAAGCTGACCGAGACCTTCGCCATCGCCCGCGCCACGACACGGATCTCCCGCCACGAGCTGCGCCAGGCAGAGAAACTCCTCGAGGCGTTGGATGCCGCCAGCGAAGAAGGCGATGCCATGGGCCGCAATACCCGCAACGAGGAGTTCCACTTCTTCTTCTATGACCGATGCGGACTGCCTGCCCTGCGTGATGACATCGCCACGCGGTGGCGGGCGTTTCCCTGGGATCTCACCCTTGACAGCTCGGATCGGCTCAACCAAGTCCACAGTGAGCACCAGGCCATCGTCGATGCCGTGAAACGAATCGATCCCGACGCAGCGGCGACCCACCTCGGCGATCACATCACGAACGGATTCCTCCGCCTGGCCGAGTCGACCACAGGCGAACCGATCGCCGACCCCTTCGACTTCGACGCGGACTGAGCAACCCCGCTCCCCTTCGCGACTCCTCCTGCCAATCGGCGGCTGCGAATAACCCGCCGATCTTTCTCATGCCGCACAGGCCCTTGGATTCCCACATCTCAAGAAATAATGCATTGTTTGGCAGATAATATTGGAAATCGACTGATACTCGTCTAAGCTCAAAATCGTTTGGCTCCGACGGTGACCACCAAGGCACGTTGCCGTGCAGGTGTGCAGCAGACTGCGATGTCTGCTCTCGTCGCCTCGGAGACTGACACGACATTGATCTCGATAACTGGAGCTGACGATGACGTCGATACGACGATCCGGGTGGAAACCTTTGGTTGCCTGCCTGTCGATCTGCCTACTGGCCCTGAGCGGGTGCAATCCCGCGCGCAGCGGCACGCAGGAGAAGTTCGAACTGCGCTTTGCCCATGTGACCTCGACGGGTACGCCGAAGGGACTTGCCGCCGACTTCTTCGCGAAGCAGATCGAGGAGAAGTCGGAAGGCCGCATCAAGGTCGAGGTGTTCCCGAACTCCGAGCTCTACGGCGACAAGGACGAGATGCAGGCGCTGCAGTCCAATGCCGTGCAGATGCTCGCCCCGGCGAGCGCGAAGTTCACCACGATCGCACCGAGCCTGCAGGTCCTCGATCTGCCGTTCATCTTCGATCACCCAGATGAGATCCCCGAGATCGTCAGCCCCGACACGGAGATCGGCAAGGCGATCTACGCCAATCCCGATCTCGAGGCCAACGGGCTGAAGGTTCTGGGCCTGTGGGATTCGGGGATGAAGCAGATCCACTCGAACAACCCAACGCTCTCGCCTAAGGACATGACGGGCAAGAAGTATCGTATCCAGCCCTCGGACGTTCTGCGCACCCAGTTCGAGACCTGGGGCGGGATCCCCTCTCCCTTGGCCTTCGCCGAGGTCTACAACGGTCTGCAGCAGGGTCTCATCGATGGTGGTGAGAACACGTACTCGAACATTGAGTCGCAGAAGATGCACACAGTCCAGAAGTACGTCACCGAGCTCAACCATGGCTACATCGGCTACATCCTCACCGTGAACAAGCGCTGGTACGACGAACTTCCGGACGACCTGCAGGCCGTCGTCGACGAATCCGCCGATGAAGCCTCCGAGTTCAACCGGGAGGAAGCACAGAAGGTCAACGCGGAGTCGAAGCGGCTCATCGAAGAATCCGGTGGCACAAAGATCGTCGTGCCCACGAAGAAGGAACGCCAGTCGTTCAAGGACCTGGTCGTGCCCTCCGAGTACGAGAAGTACCGGGATGTCATCGGCTCTGAGGTCATCGATGAGCTCCTGCAGCGTGACAAGGAACGGGAGTGACGATGAGAACCTTCGACAAGTATCTGAGCCGGGTGGAGAACTTCCTGGCCGGCGCCAGTCTCATCGGCGCCACAGCACTCGCGGTCTTCGCCGTGCTCCTGCGCAACATCACCGGTGATGTCCTTTTCTGGTCCGAAGAGGCCATCATCTACCTCATCATTTGCTCGACCTTCTTCGGTGCGGTCGTGACCCTGCGACACAACGAGCACGTCGCCGTCGACATCATGCCGACGCTGCTCAATGGCAAGAAGAAGAAGTTCTTCGTCGTCCTCGGCGGCCTCATGACGCTGATCTACGCGGGCTTCATCGCCTACCTGTCCTGGGCGCTCATCAGTGAGCCCTTCTCACGGACGACGATCACGCCCGCGCTCAAACTGCCTCTGTGGGTCGTCGAGCTCTCGCTGGCGGTGGGGATGACGCTGTTCTTCATCCGTGCCGCCGAGATGCTCATCCGCGCCATCAAGGCCCCGGCCGAAGAACTCGACAAGGACGTGTTTGCTGAGGAAGCCGCAGCGGTCGGCATCGACGTGAACGACATCGCCATCGACGACACGAAGGAAGGGGATCGCTGATGCTCGAAGCAACATTCGTTCTCATTGCAGTCCTCATCCTGCTGCTCGTCACCTCGGCGCCCATCGCGGTGGCCCTGGGCCTGACCAGCCTCGTCTACTTCTACTACTTCACGCTCATCCCCATGACCCAAGTCTCGGAACGGCTCTTCAACGCCCTGAACTCGTTCCCGCTGATGGCGATCCCGTTCTTCATCCTCGCGGCCAACATCATGTCCCGCGGGGGAATCTCCAAGCGGCTGACCGACTTCGGTGCCGCCATGGTCGGTCACCTGCGCGGCGGCATGGCGATCACCACGGTGCTTGCGTGCATGTTCTTCGCAGCCGTCTCCGGCTCATCCCCGGCCACAGTCGTTGCCGTCGGTGCGCTGATGATCCCGGCCATGATCAGGAACGGGTACCCGAAGGAGTTCTCCACGGGACTCGTGGCCACCTCGGGGTCCTTGGGAATTCTCATTCCGCCATCGATCCCGCTCATCGTCTTCGGCATCGCCACCGAGCAGAATATCGGTGACCTGTTCCTGGCAGGAATTCTGCCGGGCATTCTCGCCGGCGTCATGCTTCTGGGCATGGCAGTGTTCGTCGCCTGGAAGAAGGGGTACGGCAACGCCGGAGAGGGCTTCAAACTGTCGAACGCGGACAAACTCAAGGCCTTCCGTGACGCGATCCTGGCGCTGGCACTGCCATTCCTAGTGCTCGGCGGAATCTACTCCGGATGGTTCACCCCCACCGAGGCGGCGGCCGTCGCAGTCGCGTACTCCCTGGTGGTCTCGCTGGTCATCTACCGCGAGATCAAGATCTCGCAGCTGTGGGAAGTCACGCTCTCATCGGTGAAGACCTCGGCGATGGTCATGTTCATCATCGCCAACGGCATCCTATTCACCTTCGTCCTCGCCAGTGAGCGGATCCCAGGATCGATCTCGGAGACGATCACCAATTGGGACCTGCAGCCGTGGCAGTTCCTCATACTGGTCAACATCCTGCTGCTGTTCGTGGGTTGTGTGATGGAGACGTCCTCGGCGATCCTCATCCTGGCCCCGATCCTGCTTCCGATCGCCATGGAGTTGGGCATCGACCCGATCCACTTCGGCATCATCGTCGTGATGAACCTGGAGATCGGCATGATCACGCCGCCGCTGGGGCTCAACCTGTTCGTCGCCTCCGGCATGTCGGGTATGAGCGTCATGCGCGTGGCCAAGGCCGCCATCCCGAGTGCGCTGGTGCTGCTGACTGCTCTGGCGCTGGTGACGTTCGTTCCGTTCTTCGCCACGGCATTCGTGGGGTCGTAGCGCCCTAGGACGTAGGGCCCGAGGACGATCGATCACTTGTGGTGCAGGTGGCCAGTTTGCAGACTGGTCACCTGCACCAAAAGTGTTCAGTGGTCATGGAAGTGTGGCGAAGGTCGTCTCCTCGTCGCAGCACCCACCCACAGCGCGCTGCCAGCTTTCATCTGGATAATCGTAGTCAGCCGCCTACATGCAGACTTCCGGAAGGAACATGGACGACTATCGAAGTCCCGGCTGGGACATCACTGACAGTATCAATTCTTCGCAACATCCCTCGCGGGCAGGTGAACTCCGTTGACCTGGCTTCTCTCGCTTCTCATCGGCCTGCTCGTCGTCCTCCTCATCACGGTCGCCACCGGCTACTTCGTGGCCCAGGAGTTCGCCTATATGGCCGTCGACCGTTCTCGCCTGGCCGCCCGGTCGGCAGCCGGTGACAAAGCCGCGGCACGCGCTCAAACGATCACTCGCCGCACCTCGTTCATGCTCTCCGGCGCTCAGCTGGGCATCACCGTCACCGGGCTTCTGGTCGGCTATGTCGCCGAGCCTCTCATCGGCACGGCCGTCGGCGAGGCTCTCGGCGGCACGTCGATCCCCGCGGGCACCGGGGTCGTCATCGGCACCGTGCTCGCCCTGCTTGTGGCGACGATCATCCAGATGGTCTTCGGCGAACTGTTCCCAAAGAACCTCGCGATCGCCCGCCCCGAGCCCTTGGCTATCTGGCTTGCGCGATCGACTGCGATCTATCTCGCCGTCTTCGGTTGGCTCATCACGATCTTCGACAAGGCATCGAACGCCTTGCTGAAGGTCCTGGGAATCGAGCCCGTCCACGATGTCGACCACTCCGCAACCAGCCGCGATCTCAAACACATCGTCGCGGATTCACGCCAGAGAGGAGACCTCGTCGACGAGGATTCCCTCATCCTCGACCGTATCCTCGACTTCCCACAACAGAGGGTCGACCACGCCACCGTGCCCCGCTCACGGGCCGCTGTCATCGGCGAGGACACGCCGCTTCATCAGGTGCGAGCCCTGATGCAGACCGGTCATTCCCGGTACCCGGTACTCAATGCCGCCGAGGAGGTGGTCGGCACCATCGATCTCCTCGACGTCCTCTCCGCCGACGATGATGACGAGCTGCGCCGGCTCCTCGAGGCACCGGTCTTCATTCCCGAGTCTCTGCCCCTGCCCGACGCCGTGCGCACCCTGAACGAGAATCGGGCCCAAATGGGCTGCGTCGTCGATGAGTACGGAGGGTTCTCCGGCATCGTCACGATCGAGGACCTCGGCGAGGAACTCGTCGGTGACATCGTCGACGAACACGATGAGGCGATCGAGGAGATCGTCGCAGCCGAGGACGGCACCTGGACTGCTCCCGGGACGATGCCCCTCGATGAGCTGTCCCGCGCGCTCGAACGCGAACTGCCCGTCACCTCGGCGCAGACGCTCTCGGGCCTTGTCATCGAACAGGCCAAGGGCTTCCCCGAGGTCGGTGATCGGATCGAGATCACCTTGCCCGTCGACCCAGCCGAGCTCGCCGGCACACAACCGCCGAGTCCGGTCCGGCTCACCGTCGACGTCCTCGAGGTGGCCTCCCACGTGCCCTCGAACCTGCGGATCGGAATCGAGGTTCAGCGATGAGCAATCCCTGGGTCATCATCGCCCTCACTGTCCTCTTCATCGGCCTCAGCGCGTTCTTCGTCGCCGTGGAATTCGCCCTCATCGCCGCCAAACGCCACCGGCTGGAAGACGCAGCAGCCGACAACCGCTCGGCGCGGGCAGCGCTGCGCAGCTCCACCGAGCTCTCCGTCCTCCTCGCCGGCTCCCAGTTGGGCATCACGGCGTGCACCCTGGCACTGGGCGCGATCACGAAGCCCGCGGTCCATCACTGGATCACGCCGGTCGCCGAGGCTATGGGCCTGCCGCTGTGGATCGCCGATCTCACCGGCTTCGTCCTCGCCCTCATCGTCGTCACGTTCCTCCATCTCGTCGTCGGTGAAATGGCGCCGAAGTCCTGGGCAGTGGCACACCCGGAGCGCTCCGCGATCCTACTCGCGCTGCCGATGCGGGCGTTCATGTTCCTCACCCGACCCCTGCTCCACGTGCTCAACAACGCGGCCAACGCCTGCCTGCGACTCGTCGGCGTCGAACCCGTCGACGAGGTCGATCAGGGCCACACCTCGGACGATCTGCGGGAGCTGCTGCGCCATTCGGCGCAGGCGGGAACCATCGAACGGGAGTCCTCAGATGCACTGCTCGGTGCTCTCGAGCTGACTCAGCTCAGCCTCGGCGAACTGGTGGCAGAACGTGGTCAGCCGACTGCTGTCGGACCAGGTGCGACGGTGACTCAGGTACGTGAGGCCGCACAGCGCGATCGCCACCGACGCATCCTCGTGCACACTGTGTCTGGGCAACCACCGACTCACGTGGTCCATGTCCGCGATGTCCTCGGCCTCGCCGGCGGGGACACCATCACCGAGGTGACGCGCCCGGTCGAGGTGCTGCCGGCACCAATGACTGTCGGTCGCGCCTTCGGTGCGATGAAGGCGGCGGGAACTCAACTGGCACTGGTCGAGCGCGTCGATGGCAGACCTGCCGTCATCACGGTCACCGATGTGCTCACGTACCTGCTGTCGTCGGGCAGTGTGGAGGGGCGTCGGTCATGATGTGCCGGGACGCACACGATGCTTCCCGATCAGACCGTCCTACTCGGACGCGTGAGGCGTTGGTCCGCCCACGACGCGGTAGGTGGTCTGGACCATCCCGCCGTCGAGGACTGTGGTGCGCACGTGCTCGAGATCGACGTCTCCGCCAAGTGACCCGAACAGTGACGGCCCATCGCCGATGAGCACAGGTACCTGGGAGAGCGTGAGCTCGTCGACAAGCTTGGCGGCAAGGAACCACCGGACGGTCGCCCCACCGTCGACGTAGACGCGCCGACGACCATCCCGCTGCAATGCGTCAATGGCCTCCTCAGGCGAGCGGTCCACGATGATGCGAGAGTCTGCGTCTGTGGCGAGGCTCGTACTGATGACATGGATCGGGCGATCAAGGTAGGGCCAGTCTTCGAAGGAAGCGATGGCCTCGTAGGTCTTCCGGCCCATCACCACCGCGTCAACCGACTCCATGAACGGAGTGAAACCCGCATCCCCGGCGGCTGCGCCACGGCTGGTCAGCCACTCCAGGTCCCCGTCCGGCCGCGCGATGCGGCCATCGACACTCAACCCAAGAAAGACGACGGCACGGAGGGACTGCTGCGACGCGGACATAGGTCCAAGTATCCCAACTGCAAGCGACGACATTCAAGGAAAAACCGAGAGCTTTCAGGCACCGCTATCGGAGGCTCGCAATGAGTTTCTCCCATACCCCCTTTACTGAGAGTGCACTCACAGCCGTAGGTTTGCATCTACGACACAACAACGGCACTCAACCCCA
Organism: Brevibacterium picturae; assembly: GCF_900105045.1. Taxonomy (GTDB): domain Bacteria; phylum Actinomycetota; class Actinomycetes; order Actinomycetales; family Brevibacteriaceae; genus Brevibacterium; species Brevibacterium picturae. The sequence continues at coordinate 1,710,616 of NZ_LT629739.1, forward strand.
CCCGCACCACCGCCTCAGAAGGAGACCCATCATGACCACCACCCACCTCGGCGACCTCGCTGTCTCCCCCATCGGCTTCGGCTGCATGGCCCTGTCCCACGTCTACGGTGGCACCACCGATGACGCTGCCCGCGCCACTTTGGGTGCAGCTGTCGACGCCGGCATCACCTTCCTCGACACCTCCGACGTTTACGGCAAACCTCGCGAGGGCGCCACAGGTCCGGCCGGAACCAACGAGGAGATGCTCGCACCGTTCCTGGCCAAGCGCCGTGACGAGGTTCAATTGGCTACGAAGTTCGGCATCACAGCGCCTCGTGATGGGACGGATACCTCGGCCAAACGCACCGATGGACGCCCGGAATATGCTCGCTCAGCCTGCGATGCATCGTTGGCCCGCCTCGGCGTGGACACGATCGATCTCTACTACCACCATCGCCCGGATCCCGATGTTCCGATCGAGGACACCGTCGGCGCCATGGCCGAGCTGGTCGAGGCGGGCAAAATCCGCCACATCGGCCTCTCGGAGGTCACCTCCGAGGAGCTGCGGCGAGCGCACGCGGTCCACCCGATCGCCGCTCTCCAGTCCGAGTGGAGCCTATGGTCTCGCGACGTCGAGGACCGTGTCGTTCCTGCCTGTGCCGAGCTCGGGGTCGGCTTCGTGCCCTACAGCCCCCTGGGCCGCGGCTTCCTCACCGGCACGCTGACCAAGGAGCAGGTCGCCGGCGACTTCCGCGGCGGCACTTCCCGCATGGGCGAGGCGTGGGATGCCAATCAGAAGATCGTCGAGATCGTCGCCGAGGTGGCTCGACGTCACGACGCCACCAACGCTCAGGTCGCACTGGCCTGGCTCCTCCACCGCGCCGCCCAGATGGGAGTCTCCGCCGTTCCGATTCCCGGCTCGCGCAAACCCGAGCGTGCGCTGGAGAACCTTGGGGCCGTGGATCTGCGTCTCGACGCCGATGACATGACTCAGCTCGATTCCATCCGGTCATTGGTCGAGGGCAGCCGTAACATCGTCAACAATCCGACGTGGATCAGCTCCGGGAGGGAGTAGTGCCAGCCTTCAGCCCACAGGCCCGGGAAGTTCGAGGACGTGGGAGTTGCGCAGCCGCCACCTGAGCACGCTGATGCCCAACCGGGTTCTGTTGTACCCGGTGAGCGGGTCGTAGCCGAGGCAGCGAGCGAGCTGCTCGACTCTGCCCTGCACGGTGCTGTGATGGAGACCGAGGTCTCTGGCCGCCTGCCTGATCGTCGGTGCCTCGAGGACAACACGCACCGTCGACTCCGCCCACGGTGCTTCCATGATCTCGTCGATGCGGGCGGCATCGGGGTCGACAGCGTCGGGCGATTCGGCGAGCAGTTCGACGAGGCCGCCGAAGTTCTCCGCGCGCACGAGGCCCTCCTCGGGAGGACGGCTGAGACGCAGTGCCACCACGGCGGCGCGCAGCGAACGGGGCAGGTCGCCGATCAAGCCGACGGGGCCAAGGCCAGCCGGTGTCACGGCGATGTTCTCAGCTTGGTCGGCGACGATGAGGACCTGCAGGGCGCCGTACTCGCTGGCGACGACATCGGTGGGACCGGCGGGACGTCTGTCGAAGACGGCAAACAACGGAGCGACGAGCACCCGGTACCCGTGTCCGGCCACGAGTCCGAGCCGAACCGCCGCGGCAACCCGCTCCTCGGTGGGCGCGGTGGTGTCCAATGCGAGCGCCACGTCCCGCGGAGTCTCCAGCTGCTGTCGTTCGAATCCGAACCTCACCCCGATGGCCAGGCCGAACCGTTCGAGGATGAGGTCGTCGTTCGGCAGGGCTTGCCCCTCTCTCTCGAGCCAGACCTCGGAGGCATCCGGCAGGACCAGTGCGCTCACCTCGGCGGGGCGGGCACCCGCGCCCGGGCTCCCTGACGGATCGATGCGCAGCTGTCTGCTCCTGTCGCCGTTGCGAAACCCTGCCGGGCAGCCGGCAAGGGCCGCGGCGGCCGCGGCGAGGGCACGGGAATTGACCTCGCCGACCATGAGTTCGTCGAAGCAGGCGATGACGCGCAGGCCAAGACTCGCCTGGGGGTCCAGGTTGGCTATGCGACCCAACAGTTCCTGCACGTCATCGCCTCCTTGCGGGTGTTCGTCTCATCGCGGAGTCGATTCGCACCGCGATGCGAATCAGCCCTTCAGAGCATCGTAGACCGCTGTCTCCATCTCGAGATACCCCCCGACGGATTCGGGGTCTGCGAAGGGGAAGATCTGTGTGGCCCAGTACCCGCCGATCTTGTTCTGTCGGTCGAACCAGTAGTAGAGGTTGGCAAGACCCGCCCATGCGGCGGCGCCGGCCGGGCGTCCGGTCGGGGCGTCCTCCTCGTTGATCATGAACGTGTATCCCCAGGTTTTCGGCATGCCGGGGAAGAATTCCGCATCGTTGGACAAGCTCGGGATGACTCCGGGCAGCAGTTTCACCCGAAGATCGCCGAGGTGGTTCTGCGTGGCCATGTCCACCGTTTCGGGGCGGAGGACGACGGTTCCGTCGTCGGCTGCTCCGTCGTTGAGCCACATCCTGATGAACTTCAGGTAGTCATCGACGGTCGAGAAGAGTCCGTGGCCGCCCATCTCCACCTCCGGTTCGGGCAGCATGAAGTCGGTCGCCGCGAGTTCGCCGTCGGTGCGCTGGTGCATCGTGGCCTGCCGCTCCTGCATCGACGCGGTCGGACGGAAGGTGCTGTCGTCCATGCCCAGCGGTTCGAGGACTCGGGTGCGCATCGCCTCACCCAGAGTCTTTCCGGTGATGCCTTCGATGACCTGGCCGGCCCAATCCATGTTCGACCCGTACTCCCACTGGGTGCCGGGATCGAACAGCAGCGGAGTCTCCAACGCCTTCCTGGTGGCGGTGACGATGCTCGGCTGGCCGTGTTCGCGGGCGAGTCGTTCGTACTTCTCGTTGAAGAAGTCGTAGCCGAAGCCGGCGGTGTGCAGCAGCAGCTGCTTGGTCGTCGGTTCGCTTGCCGGAGCCCGCAGAATCGGGGAGCCATCGACGTCGAAGCCCTCGATGACCTGCACATCGGCCAGGCCGGGGGCATATTCGCGGGCCGGTGCGTCGAGGTCGAGGTCGCCCGACTCCACCAGCTGCAGTGCCACGGTGCCGGTCAGGGCCTTCGTCGTGGAGAAGATCATGAACACGGAGTCCGTGGTCATCGGCTGCGGATCGTCGAGGGAGCGGACTCCTGCAGCAGTGAGACTGATGGTCTCCTTGTCGGTGGTGACTCCGGCGACGACGCCGGGGACCCCGCCGCTCTCGACCTTCTCTGAGGCCACACGAGCAACGGCATCATTGACAGCTCGGTTCTGGGACATGGTTGTGCCTTTCGGTCAGTCGGCCAGGACCTTCTCGATCCAGGCCATTCGGGTGCTGATCATTCCTTGCGCAAGGTGTGTATGGGCGGCGAAGATGTCGAAGGCGTGGAAGCCTCCGGGCCACACGTGCAGCTCCGCTTCGCTGGCGTCGTTCCAGAGGGCCGAGGCGTAGGCGACGGCTTCGTCCCGGAAGATCTCAGCCGAGCCCACGTCGATGTACGCGGGCGGCAGATCGGTGAGGTCGTTGGCACGCGATGGTGCGATGTAGGGCGAGACCGCCTCGGTGCGGAAGTCATCGCCGAGCATCGCCTGCCATCCGGTTTCGTTGCTCACCCGGTCCCAGACGCCGATGCCGTCGAACTGATGGGTCGACGGTGTGATGCCGCGGTCGTCGAGCATCGGGTAGATGAGCAGTTGGCCCTTGAGCTTCGGTCCGCTCCGGTCGCGGGCCGCCAGCGCCATTCCGGCGGCCAGTCCCCCTCCGGAGCTGGCTCCGGCGACGATGAGTCGGTCGAGGTCGACCCCGAGACGCTCGGCATTCTCAGCCGTCCACTCCAGGCTGGCGTACATGTCCTCACGGGCGTAGGGATCCTGGAATTCGGGGGCGAGGCGGTATTCGGGACTGATGAGGATGGCCCCGATGCGCTCGACCCAGTCGAGGTTGAGTCCGAGTGCGCTGAAGCGGTCACCGAACATCAGTCCACCGGAATGGGCGTAGACGATCGTGGGGCGGCGCCCCGTGTCACCCGCGCGCCTGAAGACCGACACGGTGATCGCCTCGCCATGGTGTCCGATCACCTGATGTTCTGAATGTTCGACACTGCGCCCCTTGAGAGTCTCCGCGAGAGGCTCGGACGCATAGGAGATGCGCATGAAATCGATGAGAGACGGGGTGATGGTCGGCGGGAAGACCCCACCGACGACGGACAGACTCGCGGCAAGTTCCGCGTCGAATCGTGACCGTCGTCGTGTCATGTCTCTAAGTATGCAGACTCCGACTCGGTGCCGCTACCGCCACGACAACGCGATTACCGATCCTTCACCCGCCAATTGTCGGGTTGGGTTTCCCAGCCTCGCCTCAGCCCAGTAGCCCCATCACCGACTCCTTGACCTGGAGGACGGCGAGGAAGCCGAACAGCAGGAAGCAGATCGTCAGCAGCACATTCGACACCTCCTTGTTCCGCAGCGCCGCCGGCACCGATGAACGGTTGAGGATGACGAGGAGCGCGATCGCGAGCACGGGCAGGATGAAGGCGCTGATCGCGGCGTAGACGAGGACCAGGGTGACCGGTTTGCCCAGGCCCATGATGACCAGAGTCGCGATGGAGAGGTAGACGATTGTGCCACGGAACTCGACCGACTTCGCCGACATCTCGTGTTCGGGCTTGTCCTGATACGGGAAGCGGCGCAGCACCCGAATGCAGTCGGCGGTGACATAGGCGATGCCGGAGAACCCGCCGAGCACACTGGTGTAGACCACAGCGAGGAAGCTGATGAGGAAGACGATGCGACCCGGTTCGCCGATGCGGGTGACCAGACTGTCGGCAATGGCGAAAAGCGAGCCGTTGTCGGCGATCGTGAACCCCTGCCCATAGAGGATGAAGGCACCAACGGCACTCATCGCCACGGCGAAGACGAACACCAGTGCATAGCTGATGAACAGGTCGATGCGCACGACGGGTTTCCATTCGGCGTCGCGCCAGGACTTCTCGCGGATCCAGAATGAGTAGGCCAGTATTCCAGTGGCCCCGCCGACGCCGCCGATGAGTGACATGACGGTGATGATCGACCCGTTCGGGAAGGTCGGGGCGATGGTCTCGACGGCCACGGCTTGCGCTTCCTGCCCTTGGAACACGGAGATCGCGAGGGCGAGGATGCCGAAGAACATGATGACGCCGAACCCGATCATCGCCTTCTCCACCAGCCCATAGCGTCCGATGCCGACGAGGATCGCAGCCGAGAGCAGGACGACGACAGCGGTCGGCCAGAACGGCAGGACGGGGAAGAGCGCCTGCAGAATGTTCGTCGTCACGGCGATGACCCCGGCGCCGAAGAAGAGGCCGACGAGCAGTTCGGCGATGAGGAACAACGTCGGAAAGAGTCGACCGCCGAATGAGGTCAGGTGCGACAGCAGAGAGCGGTCACCGCTCATCTGGAGCCGGGAGACCGCTTCGGAGAGCACGAACTTGAGGATGATGCCGACGGTGAAGACCCAGATGAGTGCGAGCCCGTACTCGGCCCCGGAATTCATCGTCGTGATCATGTCCGAGGCTCCGACGCTGGCCAGGGCCAGGACGATGCCCGGTCCAATCAGCCGCAGTCGTCCGGTCAATGTTGCCGGCGCCGAGGTGGTGGCGCCCTTCGTCTGCGGTGTGATCTCGGCGGACATAGGCGGGGTGGGGCTCCTTCACGTGTGTTCGTCGACGACGGCACTGGCGTCGTTCGCACGGACGTCGTTCGCTCAGGTGAGTATGGCCGATTTGTGAGATTCCCACGGTCTGGTCTCAGTACCCGGGAAGCCACCCTGCAGCAATGTCGGAGATGCCTGCTTGAGTTCATTCTATCGTTTGGGCCTGGGCTCCGTTGGCAGATTCCGTCTGTATATTCGACGCATGACTGACGCACTCGACAATGGACCGTTCTTCCATGGCACCAAGGCGCAGCTGGAGGCCGGTGATCTCCTGACAGCGGGGTTCAATTCGAACTACCACCCCGAGGTCGTCATGAACCACATCTATTTCACTGCCCTGCCCGATGGCGCCGGACTCGCCGCGGAGCTCGTCGCCCTCAATGAGACCCCTCATGTCTACGAGGTTGAGCCGACCGGGGAGTTTGAGAACGACCCCAACGTCACCGACAAGAAGTTCCCGGGAAACCCCACCCGCTCCTACCGAAGCACTGCACCCTTGCGAATTCTTCGTGAGGTCACCGATTGGAAGCGACTGACCCCAGAGGAACTCCAGACCTGGCGCGACAACCTCGCCAAGCTTGCCCAGGACAAGACTGCCGAGATCATCAACTGAACCGAATCCCTCGCCCGACCATCCAGTATTTTGCCGCAACCATCACGGCCGACGGCACAACAGGAAGGAAAACGACGGAATGCCCCAACGCGTCAGCATCAATCCGCCTGGAATCAGTCACGAGAATCCGATACCCGCCGCCAGCCGCATCGGTCCGTTCCTCGCCTCCGGCGTGCTCACCGGCAAAGATCCCGAGACCGGGGACCTGCCAAGCGACCTGGCCGCTCAGGTGGCCAATGTCTTCACCTAGGTCCGCGGCGTCATGGACATGGCCGGTGGCAGCACCGACGACATCCTCAAACTCACCGTCCACCTCGTCGACTACCGTGATCGGGCTGCGTTGAACGAGGAATGGGAGGCAATGTTCCCCGAACCTCAGAGTCGGCCGGCTCGTCAGGTGATGGCGGCCCAACTGGATCGCGGTGCCCTGATCCAGGCCGACCTGCTGGCAGTCCTGCAGTAACCAGCAGGCTCTCGCGCTGTTTCTCGCCACGCGAGCAGTCCCGACGGCCTCCTCTGCCCGGAGTACAGTGATCCATCGTGAGTGTTGCCGCTGTTCCACATGGTCCGACGCGTCCCCCGTTTCCCGTCTCCGTGGCGGCGTTCGTCAGCAGCTTCGATCGTTTCGCCATCAGCCCCCTCGTCGTGCTCGTCGCCCACGACCTCGGTGCGACTCTCGCCGAGGCGCTGACGATCGCCAGTGCCTACTTCCTGGCGTACGGCATCAGTCAGCCGGTGTGGGGAGTGCTCTCCGACCGCCTCGGGCGCGTCCGGCTGATGAAGGCAACACTTCTTGCCGCAGCCGTGGCGGGAATGGTCGCGACCTTTGCCCCGAATCTGACGATCCTCGTCATTGCCCGAGCCTTGTCAGGTGCATTCTACGGAGCCGTCGTCCCCACCTCGATGACCTATGTCGGGGACACAGTCGCCGAGGCGCATCGGCAGCCCGCATTGACCGATCTCATGGCAGCGATCGCCGTCGGAACCGCCAGTGCCACAGCTCTGGCCGGAGTCCTCGCGCACTTCGCCGACTGGCGAATCGTCTTCGCCATCCCCGCTGTCCTCGCGATCGTCTGCGCCCTCGGACTTCGCAGACTGCCGGAACCACCACGTGAGGAGCAAGGCGGAGTCCTCGCGGCCATCCGAGCCGCGATCACTCATCGGTGGGTTCTCATCGTCATCACCTTGGCTTTCATCGAAGGTGCTGTAGTCCTCGGCGTGCTGACGCTGCTCGCACCGGCCCTGCAGTCACAGGGCATCGGCGCGGCCATCGCCGGCCTTGCCACCGCTGCTTACGGGGTCGGCGTCATCATCACCACCCGCATGGTCAAGGCCCTCAGTCGCCGTCTGAGCATGCCGCGGCTCATCGCCATCGGCGGTACCGCCACGGTGATCGCCTTCGGACTTCTCACCATCCATCTGTCGACGCTGACGGTCATCATCGCAGCACTGCTGCTGGGAACGACCTGGTCCTTCCATCATTCCTCGCTGCAGACCTGGGCCACCGGGGTCCTGCCGCAGGCACGCGGAACCGTGGTGTCACTCTTCGCCGGATTCCTCTTCGCCGGCAGCGCACTGGGCACTGCAGTCGGCGGATCCCTCGGCGAGGACAATCGCTGGACGCTGCTGTTCGCGATCACCGGCATCGTGGCGCTCGCCCTGACACTGATCATCGTGTTCAGTCGTCGCGTCTACGACGGACCGCAGAGGAACTGAGTCGCGAACCTCCAGACTGCCGTGGTCACCGTCCGAAGAACTCCTTGCACGCTCGCCGGACACGCTCAATCGCCTCGTCGTCAATATCCAGGTGCGTGACCCAGCGCAGCTTCCCGTGTGCACTGCCGGTGATGATGTCACGGTCGGCGAAGAAAGTGGAGAAGGCGTCCATATCGACGCCGTCCGGGGACAGGAAGACCATGTTCGTGCGTGCCTCGCCTGCCCCCAGCTCGGGGAAGTCCGCGAAGATCTCAGCCAGTCGTTTCGCCCGGTCGTGGTCTTCACGCATGCGGTCCACATTGCGCTCGAGCGCAAAGATGCCGGCCGCGGCGAGGACTCCAGTCTGGCGCATGCCCCCGCCCAGAGTCTTGCGGATGCGCTTGGCCCGCCCGACCAGTTCCTTCGACCCGACGAGCAGCGCACCCACAGGGGCGCCGAGGCCCTTCGACAGGCACAGCGAGACCGAGTCGAACCGGTCAGCGATCGCCGAAGGATCAGCGCCGGTGGCAACGGCTGCGTTCATGACCCGTGCCCCGTCGAGGTGCGTCGCCAGACCGTGGCTGCGCGCCAGCTCTGTCGCACCCTCGATGTAGTCGGCAGGCAGCGGCAGCCCGTTGAAGGTGTTCTCCAGCGTCAGCAGCCGGGTGATCGGATTGTGGAAATCATCGGGTTTGATCGCCGAGGTGATCGCATCGAGATCGATGATCCCATCGGGCTCGTTGGGCAACGGCTGCGGCTGGACCGATCCCAGCACCGCCGCTCCCCCGCCCTCATCGCGATAGGCGTGTGCGGTCTGACCGACGATATATTCGTCACCGCGCCCGCAGTGGGCCATGAGCCCGGCGAGGTTGGCCTGCGTGGCCGATGGGAAGAAGAGGGCCGCTTCCATGCCCAAACGTTCGGCGGCCATCGATTCGAGCCGATTGGTCGTCGGATCTTCGTCGTAGACGGCATCGCCCACCTCGGCGTCGGCCATGGCCTTGCGCATTCCGGCGGAAGGTCGGGTGACAGTGTCGGAACGGAAATCGCCGTGGGGCATCACTGTGTCGTTCATGCGATCAACGTATCTCACGAGCTCAGCTGGTCTCTGTGCGCGGGCGCGCAACCGGGTGGTTGCTGGCGATTGAGATGCGGTTGAACGCGTTGATCAGCGTCACCGTCCATTCGACCGCAGAGATCTGTTCAGCGGACAGGTACTCGCCGGCCTCGGTGGCGAGCGCATCGCGATCGGCTGCCTTGTCGATGATCGTCAGCGTCTCCGCCAGCAGCAGCGCAGAACGTTCCTGGTCGTCGAAGACCTCGGCCTCACGCCAGGTTGGCAGCAGGTCGAGTTTGAGTTCCTCGACACCGGCTTTCCGGGCCGCCGGCGCGTGGATGCTCAAGCAGGTACGACAGCCGTTGATCTGCGAAACCCTGACGTTGACCAATTCGAGGAGTCCATCGCTCAGGCCCTCAGCGCGGGCAACTTTCCGTGAGGCGGCCGCTGCCTGAATCATGGCCTTGTAGACCTCGGGGTGAACCTTGTCGATGTAGGGACGGTTGACGTTGGCGCGTGACACTCTTCAGGCCTCCCGTTTGATGAGGTCGATGTCGGCACCGGTGGCCTTGCGGAATTGTCCGCCGCGGGCCAGATAGTCGTCACCGGTCTGCTGGAGCTTCGTGACGAACAGCGGGCACACCGGCACCACTGTCACGCCGTGCTCACGACTGCCTTCCAAGGACTGGGCGACCAGCACCCTGGACAGGCCGCGCCCGCCGAAGGCCTCATCGACCTCGGTGTGATGGAAGATCCGCTCCCCGTCGGCTCCGGTGAGGTAGAAGGCGCGACCGGCGTCCGTGCCGGCGGCGTCCCTGATGACGTAGGCGCCGCGGGCTTCATCGTGTTCGACGGTGACGGTCTCGCCGGTTTTGTCCTTGAGTTCTTCACTCATTGCTGAGGCTCCTTGTTCTCGGGTTCGGGCTTCACAAAGGCTCTGGGGGTTCGGGTCAGGATTGGACGTGCGGGGGCGGGTTTCTGCGCGCTTTGATGCGAACGTCGGGCAACCTCGGCGCGGGGAGCCTGGACATGCCCTCGGCGTTGCGACCGGGACCGCCCTTGCCGACGTATCCGTCGACGGCCCCGAAACGCTCGCCTTCGGCCTGCCATTCCTCGCGGTATCGGGCGATCTCCTCATGGGTGCGGCCGATGAAGTTCCACCACATGAGGATCTCTTCGTCGAAGGGTTCGCCGCCGATGATCACGATGCGGGCATCGGCCTCGGCGCGGTTGCTGATGCGCATCTCGGACAGGCCCACACCGGTGTAGCCGAGGGCATTTGTGGGCAGGGGGACGTCTTCGACGGTGATGTCGCCGGAGTCGACGAGGACTCCGTGTTCGAAGCTCTCATTCACTGGCAGGTCGAGCGTGGCACCGGGTCGCAGGCGCACCTCGGCGCCCATGAGCGGGGAATAGGTGGCAACGGGTGAGCGCGTCCCCCACAGCTCGCCGAGGAAGACGAGCATCTCACCACCGTCGAAGGAGGTGACCTCGGGGGCGAAGTGCTCGAAGTCCCTGGCATCCTTGTGGCGCACGGAATCGGGCAGGACCACCCACAGTTGGACGCCGTGCAGTGCCGTGGTGTCCTCGGTCGAGACCTCTGAGTGACAGATTCCGCGGCCAGAGGTCATGAGGTTGACCTCCCCGGGTAGGACCATGCCTGCGTTGCCACCGGAGTCGATATGTTCGACGGTGCCCTCGAAGAGCCAGCTCACCGTCTGCAGGCCCGTGTGCGGGTGCGGGGCGACATCCATGCCGCCCGAGGTCGAGACATCGTCGGGGCCGTAGTGGTCGACGAAGCACCAGGGGCCGATGAGCGAACGCTGGCGCTGCGGCAGGGTCCTGCGCACGGTCATGGCACGCGGTCCGCCCAAGGGAACATCGCGGGCCGTGAGGATCTCGACCGGGGCCCTGCCCTCCTGAGCGCAGTCGGGTCCCGGAAGCCCTCTGGGGCCGCAGACGACCTCTTCCGGCTTCGTCTCCACGTTGCTCATATCGACCCCCACCCTCGCATTCACGATCGGGACACACGTCGAGGCGCAGCGTCCCAGCTCAGACACCGCCAGTCTTGCACATTGTGCTCGGAATGCCAGCGGGGGTCAGGTTGCCGGGGCGGTTGGGCCGAAGCCGCGCAGAGGAGGATTCAGATGTTCTGCTTGACGAATTCGACGTCGGCCTCGGTGGCCCAGCGGTACCGGCCTCCGATGGCGAGGAAGTCGTTGCCATGCTCTTTCAGTCGCTCGGCGAACAGCGGACAGACCGGCACTATTGTGACCATTGTGTCGCTGCTGGTTTTGAGCGCATGGGAGACAAGGATCTTCGCCAGGCCTCGTCCCGAGAATTCGCTGCCGACTTCCGTGTGATACATGATCCTCTCGGTCCCCGGACCGGGACCGGCGAGGTAGTGGGCTCGTCCGGCCACCTCCCCGGAGTCGTCCCTGACCACGAACGCCGAGTTCTGTTCGTCGTGTTCCACGCTTACCTTGGCACCGGTGGAATCCTGCACTGTTTCGGACATGCTCCAGCCTCCTCGAACTACGTCACTTCCATTGTGCACGTCTGGAGCCGGTCTGCCCATCCCTTGTGGTTCGAACGTCGAGCGGAATCCGCTTCCGCCACGGCCACCAGACGTTCCGGCCGATGTCGTGGACGAGTGCCGGGACGACGAGTGAGCGCACGAGGATGGCGTCGAGGAGGACGCCGAAGGTGACGATGAAGGCCAGTTGGAACAGGAACATCACCGGGATGACGGCGAGTGCCGCGAAGGTCGCCGCGAGCACGATCCCCGCCGAGGTGATGACCCCGCCCGTGGCCACCAGCCCTTCCAGCACCCCCTTGCGGGTACCGACCCGCAAGGACTCCTCCCGCACACGCGACATGAGGAAGATGTTGTAGTCGATGCCCAGCGCGACGAGGAAGACGAATGCGTACAGGGGCACCGAGGGATCGGCACCGGGGAAGCCGATGACGTGGTTGAAGACCAGCGCGGAGACTCCCAGCGCCGTGCCGAAGGACAGCACCGTCAGGGCCACGAGCAGCAGCGGGGCGACGAGCGAGCGCAGCAGCAGGATGAGCACGATGGTGATGACGACGAGGATGAGCGGGATCGCCAAGGCCCGGTCCGCCTCGGCGGTGGTGTTCGTATCGAGGTCGACCGCGGTCTCCCCGCCGACCAGGGCCTCGGAGTCGGCCTCGTGGACGACGTCGCGGATGCTCGTGACCGTATCCTCCGCAGCGAGGGAGTCCGCGGGGTCGGTCAGTGTCGCTTCGAGGAGAACCTGACCGTCGACCTCGGTAGGTGCCGGGGGTGAAGGTGGAGGCGTCGAGGTCGAGTCGGGTGCGCCCTGGCCCTGCGGTGCTTGACCTTGCGGTGCCTGCAGCTGCCCGTCATCGTCGATGGCGATCGTCCCGCTGGGTGACTCTTCGGCGACGACGGTCATCGATTCGACCCCGCCGAGGCTGCCGACCGCCTTCGCCGCATCCTCGAGCTGGTCTTTCGCCACCACGATCTGTGTGGGTGAGCCGGATCCGCCCGGGAAATGCTCGGACAGCACATCTTGGCCATCACGGGCCTCGGAGTCGCCGAGGACGAAGTCGCTCTGCGCGATGCCCGAGGCCTTGAACTGGGGGAACGCGATGAGCGGGAGGGCAAGGAGGACGACGAGACCGATCCAGATGATGCGCGGACGCTTAGCGACCACCTCGGCGATGCGAGTCCACAGACCTTTCTTCGCTGGTGCGGAGCTGGTTGTGCGCACCTGCGGGCGGAAGGGCCAGAACACGGCCCGGCCGATGACCATCAGAGCCGCGGGCAGGAATGTCAGCGCCGCGAGCATCGCCACCAGAATGCCGATCGCCGCCACCGGGCCGAGCGCACGAGTCGAGGCCAGGTCGGTCAGCAGCAGAACCAGAAGACCGGCGATCACGGTCCCACCAGAGGCCGCGATCGGCTCGACGACGCCCTTGAACGCAGCCAGTCCGGCTCTGACTCGATCCCGTTCGGTCAGCAGCGCATCACGGAAGCGGGCGACCACAAGGAGGGAGTAGTCAGTGGTGGCGCCGACGACCAGGATGAACAGAATGCCCTGAACTTGGCCGTTGATGAGCAGGATTCCCGCATCCGCGAGGTGCCAGATGACGAAGATCGAGGCCGAGAGCGCCGCCACCGAGGTGAACAGAACGATGACCGGCAGCAGAGGCGAACGGTAGACGATGATGAGGATGACGAAGACCGCGATGAGCGCGACGAGCAGGAGTATGCCGTCGATGCCCGCGAACGCCGAGGTGAGATCCGCGGAGAATCCGCCCGGACCGGTGACGTACACATCCGCCGAGGTGGGCATGGAGTTGGCGTCGCCGGTGGGGCTGTCAGCGGCAGTCGCGATTGGGAATGTTCCAGCGATGATCGAGCGGATCTGCTCGACGTCATCGGCCGTGGTGTCTGTCGAGACCGGGAGGATGAGTTCGAGCGCATCGCCGTCCTCGGAGGGGATGACCGGCGAGGCGTCGGCTGCCAACAATCCCTCGTCGTCGAGTCTTTCGGCCAGGTCTTCGAGGTCAGTCGTACTGTCCTTGCTCAGCCCGTCCTTGTCTTCGAGTACGACGATGGCCGGGACATAGTCGAGGTCACTGAACTGGTCGATGAGCGCCTGAGCCTTCGTGGACTCGGCCGATTCAGGCAGGAAGGAGGACCGGTCGTTCGTGGCGACCTCGGAGATCTTGCCGAAGTAGGGGCCACCGACTCCTGCAATGGCCACCCACGCGACCAAAAGGACGGCGAAGAGTGCGATGAGAGAGCGACGTGCGGGAATGGGTGCGCGCTGCTTCGTGGGCTGAGCCGAGTCGACGGGGATTTCGGATTCGGGCCGGTGCGGCTCCGGAGGGGTGCTCGTGAGCAGGTGGCGGGGCATGTTCTCAGAGTACGCCAGTAGTCGACCTCGGAAATTCCTCCGAAGCTCATCACTTGGGTATTGAACCATTGGTACAGTACCAGTATGGACACAACAGCACAGGCACCGCAGACAGCCAATGCCCGTTCTCTCCTACTGCCCTATACTCTGACGCTCATAGCCGCCATGATCATCATCCAGTTCGTCGTCGCACTGACCGGCGGTGCAGTGACGATCCTCGCCGGCGCCCTCACCGCGGTCGTCGCCATCGGCATTGCGGTATGGATCGTGATCAAACGCCGGAAGCTGCTGCATGTGCGGTTCGGACTCGTGATCGCCCATGTCATCGCCTATGTCGCAGTGACGACATCCTTCAACGCCCACGCCGTCGTCCGTGCAGTGGTCGCCGGCAGCGACAACGATGTCCAGGCAGTGGCGCACTCACTCCTCGGCTCCTCGTGGTTCGGAGCAACCTTGGTGATGAGTGCGGTTTGGGGCCTCGGACTGCTCATTCACCTCCTCGGCTCGGTGCTCGGCCGCGGCTGGGAGGACTGAGGTGGCATCGCAGCATGGCGACGCGACAGAGCCGCTCACTGAAAGCGAAGAGTGGCTGAGCCATAAGGTCGACAGCTGGGTCGAGACCTACAAGAAGTCAATGCTCACACCGGTCACACTGACCATCGTCGCCGAGCATCAGCCGATCGGAGTCGCCGCCATTGCTGAGAAAGTCACCGCTGCCACCGGCTGGCACGTGACCGAGCGCGGTCTTTACAGGACCCTCAAACGGCTGCAGGATTCTGGGCTCCTGGCCAGTGCCGATACCAGCGCCCCGAGGACGGGAGCGAAACGGAAGGACCTCTCGCTCACGCCTCTCGGGACGCGGTATCTTGCCGGGATCGCGGAGAATCTCGTGGACTTGCCGGGTGGTGTTCCCGGCAAGGAGTGTACTACCTCGCCTGCCGCCCCCTCGCCCATAGAGCCAGCACCCCATCAACAACAAGGAATCCCAGCACACTGATCCCCACCATCGGCAGGAATACCCCGATCGCCACAGCCGAAAGCACAACCGCAGCCACCGACCACCAATGTGCGTTGGCCAGCGCACCACGAACAGGCGTGACGCCGAAGTTCCGGCTCGGATCGTGCTTCGGTCGGCGCTGCCACCACATCACATAGCCCCACACGACCATCGACGCGATCCCAATTGCTAGGCCGACGAGCACGATCTGGCTGGCCAGACCGAACATCGTTCCCATGTGCAGGTCGACGCCCCACCGCGCCAGCTTCGAGGCAAACCCGTAGTCGGAGAAGTCGACACGATCGGTGATCTCCATGGTCTCGGCATCGATCGCCAGGGCATCGATCTCCGTGGGGAAGCTGCGCTGGATCTCCTGGACCACCCAGGCCGAATCATCATCGGCCGGCGGCAGGATCTCAACGAGGCCAGTGTTGACGTTGATGTCGCGTGCCATAGCCAGGGTCATGTCGAAGTCCGCGGGATCGACTCCGGAAGTATCCGACGCATCCGTGCCACCATGACCCGCGTGGCCTTCGTGCCCGGTGTGCCCCTCATGTCCAGCGTGACCGCCGACGTCCGACTCCCCCGCCGAACCACCGCCGGACTCGGCGGAGCCTCCACCCAGTTCCGTCGAGACCGCTGGCGTCGACCAATCCAGTGCCGCTCGCAGCTTCGTCACATTGTCTCCGCCTAGCTGGGACCAGGTGATGCCGGTTGCTGACAGGAACAGCATCCCGATCGCGGCCCACACCCCCACCGAGGCGTGCCAGGAGAATGTGCGGCGCAGCCCCTTGTGCTTCATCGACGGCCGCAGCAGCGCAGTGGCCTTCCTTGCCCGCCGGGCGCGCATTACCCACAGGCACAGTCCGGCGACCGCGATGATGCCCAGCCAAGACGCGGCGATTTCGCTGTAGTACCGCCCGAAATTGCCGAGGTGGAGGCTGCCGTGCAGCTGATCGACCCAGGTTCGCAAGGGCAGGGATCCCGAGGTTCCGTACACGGTCAGGTCCCCCTTCACCTCGGCGGTGGTGGGGTCGATGAAGATCGCCCGGGATTCGCTCTCGCCCAGGTTCGGGTCATCGAACATCACCCGGGTCGTGGCGCCGGGTTTCGGTGCCGGGCGCACCGCGCTGATGGCCTCCGCTCCCCCGGTGTAGGTCGTGGCGGCCGTGACCTGGTTAGCCAGCGGCAGGGCGGGGCCCGTCGCCGAGGTGGTCAGTTCATCCGCGTAGACGACCTTTTCGATCTGCGGGCTGATTGCGTACAGGGCGCCGCTGAGTGCGGCGATGAGAATGAAGGGACCGACGAAGATCCCTGTGTAGAAGTGGAGTCGGCGCAGGAGTTGGCCGAGCCAACTGGTGCCGCGCGGTCGCGGATGGTCCTGCCGGTTTTCGGGCAGGGATGACAGAGGTGTGGTCATGGTGAAGCTTTCTGTGAAGAGCGCTCGGCGAACCTGAAATTTAGTCAGGCGAGCGCGCGCCAGCGGATTTCCGCCGACGCTGAGGTCAAAGATGGTGGGGTCAGAAAGCTGCCACGGGTGGTCCTCTGGTGAGGACAGGAGAACGGAGAACACCGAGGTAGCGAGGGAGAATTCGGGCGACGCCGAGGTGGGGCTTCGGTCCGTTCGGAACCGGCATCGGTCGAACCGCAGTGGGCAGGAGCGCGTGGATGACGAGTCGGAGGAAACTGCCGATCTTCGCCGGCAGCGCTTCCGACCAATAGATCATGGCGATTGTGAGGACAGCGGCGACGAGGTGTGCCGACAGCATTCCCGGTGACGCGTGCGCATGCATGCTGGCCCCGGCATCTGACGCGAAGACGGATCCGGACATGGCCTTCGGACCCGAATGGTGCATCGCATGTCGCTCAAGTGCGTTCGCAGGACTGTGGCTCCCAGTCATCGGAGCAAAGACTGAGAAGAGCAGGTGGAAGAGCGACTGGCTGACCAGCACAGACAGGGACAGTCTGGGCAAGGAAAGTCTGCGACCGGCGAGCAGAACGCAGACCAGCATCGACAGTACCAAGGGCACCACGACGCCCATGGTTGAAGGCAGCGCGCCGCCGCCGATCATGTGGGAGGCCAGTGCCACGAACGTGGCGAAGACAGCGGCCGCGATTCCCCGCAGAGAACGCTGGTGCCTCAGTCCACGCTGGTACTGCGGCGCATGCAGGTCCTCCGGCTCCGAGCTCACAGGGAACATTCTCACACAATCGGCGGGCCCACCTCGGCGATGGCGGATTTGCTGGAAATCACCGGAACGCCGACTCGTTGGCTTCCAGTCGAGGAACCGCGACTCCGAGGCGACGGGCGTCGGCGAGGACATCGCGAGGGTAATCTGCCTGCGCCTTGTAGTTGTTGTGTCCGGTGTTCTGGGCCTGGGTCATGATGAAGGTGAACAGGTTGTCGCCGGTCAGCAGCTTCTGCATAGCGAAACCGATGACGCTGGCGGGGATGAATCTTGCTGCTGCTGCGCCGAACCGTGAGGTCCCGCCTTTCGCTGTGAGGACGGGGATCATCTCTCGGATGAGACGGACGACTTCTTTCAGTGCGGGGCGCGATCGGACGAGTGCGTCGAAGCTTCCCATCCGCAGCCATCCGACCATGATTCCGGCGTCGAGGATGAAGTGGAACCAGAGCCAGCTGCGGAAGTCTGCGATGTCGGAGATTGAGAATTCGGCGTCCGTGAAGAGTTCACGGACGACGCGGTGCCGGTCGGTGCGGCTCGACCCGTCGATATCGCCGAGGAAGATGCTTTTGACGAATCCACCGTGCAGGGTGCTGACGTCAAAGCCACCTCCGCCACCAGGGTATCCCCACGTGACCTGCTCGCGGGGCAGCCGCGAGATGGCAGCGGCAGGGTCGGCCCAGACGTTGTTGAAGATGAGGATTGTGGCTCGGCCGACTCGGGGTTGGAGGAAGTCGACTGCGCTGTCCAGCTGGTCGTGGTTGACGCTGACGATGATGAGGTCGTAGTCGTGGTCCGGTTCGAGGTCCTCTCGCAGCGTGATGGGCCAATTCTCCTGAACCGGCTTCCCTTTACTAGAGGCACGGCCGTCCCTGATGTCCACGTCGACCGAGGAGCCGAAGTCGGCGGCACGTCCGGGGCGCACATAGAAGTCGACCTCGTTCCCTGCCTTCTCCAGGGCCCATCCGTACAGTGTCGAAATGACTCCGCGGCCGAACATCAGAATCTTCATGTCTGCGTCTCTTCTCTGCGCCGTTCGGCGCTCGTCAACTATCCACAATATGTGGAAGGTGGTTTCCACTTACATGTAGATTAAGCAGTGATTCCATCGCCGCATTCCGTTTTTCCGGAAGTGAGAGAAGAAATGGCCGAAACGACTCAGATCGAAACTCAACAAGTGCCCGCGCAGAAGCTGCGTGCGGATGCCGCCGACAACAGGGCACGTATTCTCACGGTGGCTCGGGAACTCTTCGCCGAACGCGGCATCGATGTGCCAATGACGGCGATCGCTCGCCGAGCAGGGGTGGGCGCGGCAACCTTGTTCCGACGCTTCCCCGACCGCCGGTCCCTGATCACCGAGGTGTTCGCCACCCAGCTCACTCATTGCGAAGCGGTCCTCACCAAGGCTGCGGCCGATCCTGACCCGTGGCGCGGATTCTGCTCATTCGTCAAAGCTCTCGGCCGGATGCAGATCGAGGACCGTGGGTTCACCGAGGCGTTTCTCTCGGCATTTACCGAGGGTCAAGGAATCGATGAGAAGCGCATGCATGCGGAAGCCGTCTTCGCCGACCTGGTGGAACGTGCTCAGAAGGCAGGTAGGCTCCGACCTGACTTCGACCCCAGCGATCTCATGCTGATCTTCCTAGCCAACGGCGGCGTCAGCGAGGCTCCGCCCGAGCATGCCCAGGACCTTTCGCGACGACTCATCGCGTACCTGGTCCAGTCGTTCGAGTCACAGGGTTCCCCAGCCACTCGGTCGTTGCCGACCCCGAGCCGCATGGGGCTGGGCGAAGTGTTCACAGCGGCTCAGTCGCACTAGCCGCGGAAAACGCTCACATCTCTTCGTGGGTCAGCGGGTCTCTGCCCTTCATCCGACCGCGCTCAAGACCGGAGATGGCATCCACCTCGGCGGGGGTGAGGTTGAAGCCGAAGATATCGGCGTTGAGCTTCTGCCGGTCGGGGTTGGCCGACTTCGGGATCGACAGGCTGCCGACTTCGAGGTGCCAGCGCAGGACCACCTGAGCCGGCTCGACTCCGTGGGCAGCCGCCGCCTCGGCGATGGGGGCTTCGTCGAACAGACCCTGGTCGCGGTACAGCGGTGACCAGGATTCCGTCTGGACGCCGATGGATCTGTGGAATTCGATGAGCTTGCTCTGCGGGAAGTAGGGGTGGAGTTCGATCTGGTTGACCGCCGGTGTCACGCCGGTTTCGTCGATGAGCTCCTGGAGCATCGCCTCGGTGAAGTTCGAGACTCCGATCGAGGTCACCAGTCCGCGTTCGCGCAGTTCGATGAGGCCGCGCCAGGTGTCGACGTACTTGCCGACGCTCGGGTTGGGCCAGTGGATGAGGTGGAGGTCGAGGCGCTCGAGTTGGAGCCTGGCCAGGGATTCCTCGGTGCTGGCGATCGTTTCGTCGAAGCCGTGGTGACGGCCCGGGACCTTGCTGGTGATGAAGAGTTCGTCCCGGCCGACTTTGGAGTCGATGACGGCTTGGCCGACTTCGCGCTCGTTTTCGTAGTTGACTGCGGTGTCGAGGAGTCGGTAGCCGTTGTCGATGCCGGCGATGATCGCGCCGACGCCCTCGGCATCGTGCATGGCGTAGGTGCCGAGGCCGATCTGCGGGACGCTGGCCCCGTCGTTGAGTTCGAGGGTCGGAATCGCTGAGCTGTGCTCTGAAGTGGACATGCCCCAACCCTATGACCGCTGAGGTGGTTCCGGCCAGGGGCTGGAAAACCTACATTGAACCGTCAATTCAATTCGCAGATCTGTCATTGGAGTCAATGGCTGAAGAATCTATTCAGCCCCTCACGCAGTCACGTCTTTGTATAGATTGTGGAACACATCTTTTAGTTCTTTGACTGCTTCGAAAGCTGGGAACGCGGCAGAAGCACTTCCCAACAGCAAATTCGCCCACCGCCATACTGAAGCGAGAGATTTTCGGGTGCCGTCGTTCAGAAACCAGCGGGCTGCCCTACGCCAACCGGCGGTTTTCAGCTCTAAATCTGCTCCCACTAGACCTGCTTTTTCCAGCTCCTCAGCGTCTGATTGGAGCAGCCCTTTTAGGATTCCGCGGCGAGAGTTGTGATAGTTGAAGCTCTCTCTAAGCTTGGACAAAATAGCTTGATCAACCGCACCCGAGTTCCCGTCTACTGCCCTGCCGGCGGCATGCTCGTTATCTAGGACTCTCCGGTGATTCCGGAATGCCCGCCCGGCGACTGGCGAAACCTGCTCACCTTTTTCTAAATGGATCACGACAGCTTCCATCAGATCCATGACTTCATCCAAAAACTGATCCAAATCCCCTGTAATCTGCTCCGATTCAAGCAAGCGGTCCAAGCTGTTCTCAACCACGTCTACGGCCCTCCCAATTCAACTGTTGAATATGAACTACGCACTGCAAGCGTTTCATTGCATATAGCAACTCATGACTATCTAGTTCCGTCATTTTGACTTGTAAGTTTATACAATACTCACCCAGTCACGGGTTCCAGTGTGATGCTGGGTCTTGCATCTAGTTGGGCATTGTCTGTCAATGCCAGGTGGTTCGCCGCTCACATATCAACGGGTGTGCCGCTTCAGACGACTGTGCCCTGTGGAGTTTTTCCGTCGAGGACATCGATGATGGCTTGAGCCGCCGCGACCCCGGCGCGTTCGCGTGCCTCCAGCGTCTGCCCGGCGAGGTGGGAGGTGATGACGACGTTGCTCATCGTTCGCAGCGGGTTGTCCTCGACCATGGGTTCGCGTTGCAGAACGTCGAGTCCGGCGCCGGCGATCTCGCCTGTCTTGAGCGCTTCGACGAGAGCAGCTTCGTCGACGAGGGAGCCGCGTGCAGTGTTGATGAGGATCGCCGAGTTCTTCATCGCAGAGAGGCTCGCGGCGTCGATGATCGGGTCACCCTTGCCCGCTCTGCTGTGGAGAGACAGGTAGTCGGCGGCTTTGATTGTCGTGTCGAAATCGGCGAATTCGATGCCCGATGACTGCTCGGAGTCGGGGTGGGCTGTGGAGACGAGGACTCGCATTCCCAGCGCAACACCGAGGGCAGCGATCGCTTTGCCGCTGGGTCCGTATCCGATGACGCCGAGACTCTTGCCCCGCAGTTCGGTTCCGGCCTCGCGTGGCCATCCGCCGTCGTCCACTCCAGCCAGCACGGTGTTGAGTCGGCGAGCGCAGGCGAGCATGAGTGCGAGCGCCAGCTCGGCGACGGCGTGGTGGTTGACCCCTGGTGTGTTGCACACGCGGATGCCGAGCTCGGCCGCCGCATCGATGTCGACGTTGTCATAGCCCACCCCTGCCCGGGCGATGACCTTCAGCATTGGGGAGGTCGCGAGCATGTCACGCGCGACCGGTTCACTCGCAGCGATTGCACCGACGGCTCCTTCGAACAGAGCCAACTTCTCTTCGTCCGTGCGAGTTCCGCCCGCCGGCGAGTAGACCGGTTCGAGGCCGCGATCTCGCAGCATCGTGTCGACGGTGTCGCCCGGGCGGAGGTAGTCGGTGGTGATGACGATGCGGTTGTTCATGTGTCCGAGAATATCCGGCCTCTCGCTGGCCGCGTCACAGTACCCAGCTGGCGGACGAGGGGTTGCCTAGTCCTTCGCGGGCAGTTCAGTCTTTCACGGACAATTTGCGGACAAGACCGGCAGGTGCCGTATTCCGGTAGGAGTCGGTGAGCAGGTCACTGAGGTCATCATCGTCGAGGGTCTCGAGTTCCAAGCCGATCCAACCGGTGGGACCCAGGTACATGGGAACGAAGGCATCCGGTCGCTCCATCAGCACCTCGGCGTCCATCGGATCGGGCAAGATGAGCAGCGCTTGCGGATGCTGCTCCATCCCACCGGTGACGAGCTTCCGAGTGCCTCCGAAGTGCGCGAAGATCTTCTTCGTGAAGAACGCGGGCCGCCCATGCGAGGTCTTCTCCTGCGCCTCGGGAAGGCTCAGCGCGGCCTTTCTCAGGCGGGCCAACTGCGGGTCATCGTCATCGAACATCTGCGGATGCGCCATGAACCCACTTTATTAGCGGTCACGGTCACGGGCTAGGGACGGAGCCGAGCCGAGCGCTCAGGCGTGGCCCTCACTGGTGTACGTGTCTTTGAGGACGGCGTCTGAATCCTCCGATTCATCGACGTAGAAGCGCTCTGCGACATCTTGCTTCTCGTACATATCAAGGTATTCGTCCGCGATCTTATCCGGCGAGAAATAGGTGCCTTCTTCGATCACTCCGGCGATCGACAGCATCCCCGCGTACACGCCCTGGTCCGATAGTTCTTCGTGGAGGCAATGAGCGTAACTGCGCAGTCCTGACTTGCCGATGCTCAACGTGGTGAGGATCGGTGTCACGGTCAGTTCGGAAGCTCCACCGCCGGTGAAGAAGATCGCCCCCTGCTGCCGTTCGACCATTTCGGGAATCACCTGCTGTGCGCTGGAGATTCCGCCGATGATATTCACCTGCATGTGCTGATTCGCAATGTGGGCCGTGGTCTCAGCGGCGGACATCGGGGCGATCACACCGGCGTTGTAGATGAGCACATCAATGGGGCCGAACGTTTCTCGCACCTGTGCGAATGCATCCGCGATCTGTTGTTCGTTCGTGACGTCGGCAGCGAAGCCTGCGCTCTTGATATCCATCTCAGACAGGGAGGTCTGGAATTTGTCGAGGCTGTCTTGACTCCTGGCGATCAACGCCACGTTGAAGTCCTTCTTGCCGAACTTCTCAGCAAGGCTGAGGCCGAGCCCTGGTCCTGCTCCCACAATCACTAAAGTGCTCATCTATCAATCTCTCTACGGTGCAGAATCTGCGGCATGTGCCATTCATCGCCAACCCTGATTCTGGGCGGAATATTCCACTTGTTGCAGTGCTCGGTTACTTCACAACCCCAAGCACCTCGTTGAGAGCTTCCGTCGCCGAGGGGTGGGTGTAGATCGTGTCGCGCAGCTCGGTGGCGGTGACATTGTGGCGCATCGCCAGGGCCACGGTGTTGATGACCTCCTGCGAGTGCACGTGGACAAGAGCGGCGCCGAGGATGTGGTCAGTTGCCCCATCGACGACGAACTTCACGATGCCGCGCGGGTCGCCTTCGATCTTCGCCCTGGGTGCTGCGGCAATGTCGGCCATCGCCTTTGCTCCGACCTTGACGTCATAGCCCTGCTCGCGGGCGGCGTCTTCACTCAGCCCCACACGTGCCACGGGCGGGGTGAGGAACACCGTGTACGGCACGGCGCTGCGGTCCGCGGTCGTCCGCTTGCCTTCGCCCAGCAGCTGATCGGCGAGGATCCGATTGTCATCAAGGGAGATGTAGGTGAACATCGGTCCGCCGTTGACGTCACCGACGGCAAAGACGCCCTCGGCCGAGGTGCGCAGGTGATCGTCGACGGTGATGAAGCCGCGCTTGTCGGTCTCGATGCCGGCCTTGCCCAGCCCCAGCCCCTCGTTTGTCGACGCGCGGCCGACGGCCAGGAGGACCGCCTCGGCGTCGATCTGCTTCTCTTCGCCACCGACCTCGTAGGTCACGGTGGCCTGATCGGTTCCATCGGCGACGGCGGTCACGGATGCTTCGTTGATGATCGTGACTCCGTCATCGGCCAGGGACTGAGCGACCACCTCGGCGACGTCGGCATCCTCATTGGCCAGCGGACGCTCGCCCCGGTCGAGGACGGTGACCTCGGAGCCGAAGTGAGTGAACATCGACGCGAACTCAAGTCCGATGTACCCACCGCCGACGACGACCAGGCGCTTGGGGAACGGGGTGACGTGCTGCAGGGCCTCCGAATCGTAGATGCGACCGCCGAGCTTCGCCCCGTCGATGGGTGGGATGTTCGCGAGCGAGCCGGTGTTGACGACGACGGTGTCCGCGGTGATCTGCATGGTGTCGTCACCGCCGGTGACGAGGACTTCGCGGTCGCCAGTGAACTCGGCACGACCGGAGACCAGGAGAACTGAGTCGAGGTCGTCGAGCATGGAGAAGTTCGTCTTCCGCATCGCCCCGGTCAATGTGTCGCGGCGCTTCACAGCCTTCGCGAAGTACTCGTCAGTGTCGTCGTCATCGCGTTTGTTCTCCGCGTCGTGGACCAGGATCTTCGTGGGGATGCAGGCGATGTTGATGCAGGATCCCCCGATCACGGCATCCGACTGCTCGACGACGGCGACGCGCTTGCCGGCTCTGGCCATGGTCCCGGCCAGGGTCTTTCCACCCTTGCCCCAGCCAATGACGAGGAGGTCTACGTGCTCGTGCGAATCGACGTCGTGATTGTGCTCGGCCATGATCGGTCCTTTCCAGCAGACGATGCGTTGGTTGTGAGCCTACTCCGGAGCGGTCAACCTCAGATGTCGCCGAGGTTGGTCGACGTCAGGGCCATCGAGCTGGGGTTTCCCCGGGTGGAGTTCATCGTGAAGCTGGCCTTCCACGGGAGGTAACGGTCGTCCGAGGACTCGATCAGTGCGCCCGCGCCGGTGAATGCCCGACGCCGGACCCGCAGCAACGGTGTGCCGACGGGAACCTCGAGCAGTGCGGCATCGTCTTCGTTGGCGCCGATCGCATCGATGGTTCGTGAGGTGCGGCTGATGTCGACGCCCTGGTCGATGAGTTCCTGGTAGATCGACCCGGAGTCGGTATCGAAAGCGAGGACGTGGCGCCCGAACTCGAGGGGATAGTTCAGGCGCTCGACCATCGTGGGCACATCGTCCATGAGGCGGAGCCGGAAGACGGAGACGACCGGGTCACCGTCTGGGATCCGCAGGCTCGCGGCCAGCGACTTCTCGGCAGGCCTGCGGGTGACCCACTGGGTGCGCTGGCCTGGCACGATGTCGGCATTGTGGCACCACTGGGAGAAGGAGATGATGTCGTCGAAGGACTGGGTAGGCACATTGTCCAACACGACCGTCCGACGTCCGCGACCCGAGGAGATCAGCCCTTCGGTCCGCAGTGTCGACATCGCCTGTCGAACCGGGCCGCGGGAGCTGGTGAACTTCCGGGTCAGCTCGGCTTCCGAGGGCAGTTCGTCGCCAGGCTGGAAATACCCCTCGCGAATCGCTGTTCGCAGATAGTGGGCAATCTCGTCGTACTGCTGTCGCGTGCGCTGCTGAGTCATGTGTGCTGGCCTCGTCGGGGTCGGGGATGGGGACACGTGCTTCCAACTGTGCTGCCGTGGTGCTGTGCTGCTCGAGGTCGTCGTGCTCTCCGATCGGCGGCGTCTCTTCCTTCCTATTCGGGGCGAATGAACCGGGAGTGCCGGCCGAGAAGCGCAACGTCACGTTCAGGTGAACAATCGCCAAACTTGTACATACATGTGTTCATCGTACGACAACAAGCGACCAAGATGGGGGAATGTCGAAAACTGATCTCATCATCGTAGGTTCCGGAATCCTGGGCCTGGCCACCGCATTCCGCGCACACCGTCAGGGCCGCAGCGTCCGTGTCATCGACCGTTCCGCCCGCCCCGTGGGCTCATCGATCCAGAACTTCGGGCACGCCTGCTTCACCGGGCAGGCCGACGACTCTCAGGATCTGGCGATGGCGTCTCGAGACGGCTGGCTGGAAGCCGCCGCCGCGACCGGGATCTGGGCGGCAGAGACCGGGTCCTTCATCCCCGCCATGACCGAACCGGAACTGCGCGTCCTCCAGGAGTTCGCCGATCACCGGGGTCCGGATCAGGCGACGATGCTCTGCGCCGAGGAGGTGGCGGCGGCCATCGGGAACCCGAGCCTGGGCGCCATCGGTGGGGCTCATCTGCCACTGGACATGCGCGTCGACCCACGCGAGGCCGCTCCAGCCCTCGCCAGTTGGCTGGCCGGAGAGGGTGTCGAGTTCACATGGAACACCACCGTCACCGAGGTGGCCGACGGCACCGTGTCCACCAACCGCGGCGATGTCCACGGTGAGCAGGTCGTCGTCTGCCCCGGCTACCAGCTCACCTCCCTGTTCCCGGAGATCGCCGAGGCGCACGGGGTGCGAATCTGCACCCTGGTGATGTCCTTGATCGAGCGACCGCAGCGAATCCCGAGCGGGTTCGCCATGCTCACGGGCACCTCGCTGGCCCGCTACGACGGGTTCGCCGCCATGCCGGGAGCATCGGCACTGCGTGAGGATCTGACGGAGCGGGAGCCGGGGCTCGTCGACGTCATCGCCAACCTCATGGTCACCGATATCCCCGGCGGACTGCTTATCGGCGACTCTCACGCCTATGACCTCAGCCCCGAACCATTCATCGACGCACGCGTCGGGGATCTGCTGCTTAATCGCGCGACCAGCATTCTCGGCATCGATGAACCCGTGGTTCGCCAACGGTGGCTGGGCCAGTATGCCGACAGCACCGAGACGAACCTGATCCTCGAGCGCCCTGACGCGCGAACGACGGTCGCCGTGGTCACCTCGGGGATCGGGATGACTCTGTCGTTTGGGATCGCGGACCGCATCCTCGGCGAGGAAGCGGGCGCCTCGCAAACGAGACCGGCACCACATTCACAGTCCCTCGCCCCAACCGCCGATGAAGTTGTCATGTCCGATCAGTGAACAGGATCGAATTGTATAGACATGTTGTTTCGAGATGTCGAAGAATGAAACCAAGCGATCACCCCGACCACTCGAAAGGCAGGCCGCCCATGGCCCTGTTCCCACGCTTCCGCTCCCGCACCGTCCGCTCACTCACGGCCGCAGCGCTCGCACTCCCGCTGCTCGCCGCTTGCGGTTCCTCCGGCGACGACGGCGACACCATCACCTTTGCCGCAGTCCCCGCCGAGTCATCGTCCACGTTGGAATCGACCTTCGAAAACGTCACCGCACTGCTCGAGGAGGAGACCGGCAAGACGGTCGAGTTCCAGAATGCCTCCGATTATGCAGCGGTGATCGAAGGAATGCGGGCCGGCCAGATCGATGCCGCCTCGTTCGGTCCGTTCGCCTATGTCATCGCCAAGGACTCCGGCATCGACATGGAGCCCGCGGCTGCTCCGACGAGCGATCCGAAGAAGGATCCGGCCTACACCTCGCTTGCCTACGTCAAGAAGGGCTCGGACATCAAGGGCCTGAGCGATCTCAAGGGCAAGAAGGTCTGCTTCGTCGACAAGGCCTCCACCTCGGGCTACCTCGTGCCGATGAAGGGGATCATGGATGAAGGTCTCGACATGGAGAAGGACATGGAACAGGTCCTGACCGGCGGTCATGACGCCTCGCTGCTGTCCCTGGACTCCGGCGAATGCGATGCGGCCTTCGCCCACGACACCATGCTCAAGACGCTCGAGGAATCCGACCAGGTCAAGCCCGGCAGCCTGGAGCCCGCATGGGAGTCCGAGCCCATCACCGAGGACCCGATCGCTGTCAACAACGAGTCTATGGACCCTGAGCTGGCCAAGCAGATCACGACCATCCTGCGTGAGAAGGCCAACGTTCCGGCCATGGTCGACGCCGGCATCTGCTCCTCCGAGGACGACTGCGTCCTACCTGAGGAGATCGAATACGGCTACAAGCCCGTCGAGGACTCAGACTTCGATTCCATCCGCGACATCTGCGATGCCACCCAGGCAGATGCCTGCAAGAACGTCGGCTAGGAGACGCACTCATGACCACTGAACTCCAGCGAGAGATCGACGATATCTACTCAGTCCAACTCGACCATGTGACAAAGGACTTCGGCGGCGGAGTCCTCGGACTCGACGACGTCAACGTCGGCTTCCGCACCGGCCGGGTCACCGTTCTGCTCGGCCTGTCCGGATCGGGCAAGTCGACGCTGCTGCGCCACATCAACGGCCTGCACTCCCCCACCTCGGGCACGGTGCGTGTCCTGGGCCAGGACGTGAACTCGGTGGGGAAACGAGGGCTGCGGGAGCTGCGCCGGAACATCGGCGTGATCTTCCAGTCCTTCAACCTCGTCGGCCCCATGTCTGTGTTGGAGAATGTCTGCGCCGGGCAGCTCGGTTCACTCAAGGGACCGCGCATCTCGCTGATGATGTACCCGAAGTCGGTGCGCCGCGAAGCCATCGAGAAGCTCGACCGGGTCGGCTTGGCCGATCGTGCTTATCAGCGTGCGGATACACTCTCCGGCGGTCAGCAGCAGCGCGTGGCCATCGCCCGGGCGCTCATGCAGCACCCGACGGTTTTGCTGGCCGATGAACCGGTGGCCTCGCTCGATCCCGTCTCCGCGCTCGACGTGATCAACCTGCTGCGCCAGATCGCCGAGGAGGACGACCTCACCGTCATCGCCTCGCTCCACCAGGTTCAGCTCGCCATCGAGTTCGCCGATCGGATCATCGGCCTGCGCAACGGCCAGGCGGTCCTCGACCGCACCACGCAGGGCCTCAGTGCTGAAGAGGCTTCGACGATCTATTCGAGTGTCTCCGGCATGGACATCTCCGACGCCGAGGCTGGGGCAGGTTCCGCATCCACGTCCACTTCCGATTCCGATTCCGTCCGCACCCCGATGTCGAGCGGTGTCACCCGCTGATGTCCATGCTCACCGAGGCCCCACCTGAGGTTCGCGAGGTCCCAGTACGTCCGCGTCCGGCCGGGTCCAGCCTCGCCGCCGCGCTCGTCATGATCTCCTTGGTCGTCGGGGGCGTGTGGTCCGTCGGTGCGCTTGGCATCGATATTGCGACGATCGTCGATTCCTTCGACAATGCGGTGAACTTCTTCGCCCGCATGTTCCCCCTCGACTTCCCACCTGTGGCAGAGACCCTCTCCCTGGTGTTCGAGACCTTGGCCATCGTCTTCCTTGCCACGCTCCTCTCGGTCGCACTCTCCGTTCCCGTGGCTCTAGCTGCGGCCAGACCGACTCGGTGGGGTGTCACCTCGCAGTGGGTTGCTCGCGCACTGACGGTGCTGGCTCGGGCAGTCCCCGATTTGGTGCTCGCGATCATCTTCCTGCGCATGTTCGGGCTCGGAGCCACGGCCGGCATCATCGCCATGGGCATCCATTCGGTCGGCATGATCGCCAAACTCTACGCCGACGCGATCGAAGAACTCGACGACGGCCCACGCGAGTCCGTGGAGTCCCTCGGCGGCAGTCGCGCACAGCAGATCATGGCGGCCATCCCCCAGACCCTGATGCCCCAGCTCATCGCAACGGCGCTGCACAGGTTCGACATCAATCTGCGCACCTCGGTGCTGTTGGGTTATGTCGGCGTGGGCGGCATCGGATTGGCGATCGCCGATTCTCTGCGGACGCTGGACTATCAGCGGGGCATGGCTCTGGCGGTGCTCGTCCTGCTGCTGTGCATCGGCCTCGAGCTCGTCTCCGGCGCTATTCGCGCTGCGCTGATGAGATCGGCTGGGCAGAGGATCACCGGAGGCACCTGGGTCGATCGGCTGCTCAACCACGGCCGCGAGTCCGGTGTCAACGATCTCCACCTGACACCACCGTGGAGTTCGGCCCGGATCAGACGCTTCCTCTCAATCGCACTGATCGTGGTCTTCACTGTCGCTGCCCTGTGGCGCGTGGATGTGTCCTGGTCGGCACTCGCGCAGGGGATCCTCGACCTGCCGCAGACCCTGGCAC
This sequence comes from Brevibacterium picturae, assembly GCF_900105045.1. GTDB lineage: Bacteria > Actinomycetota > Actinomycetes > Actinomycetales > Brevibacteriaceae > Brevibacterium > Brevibacterium picturae. Next base: position 1,740,303 of record NZ_LT629739.1, read on the forward strand.
TGTTCTTCCCGCCATCGGCCGGCGGGTCCATGTCCAACCTCTTCGAACAGCTGCTGGTGACGATCCAGATCTCGCTCGCGGCCACGCTCATCGGTGCTGTTCTCGCACTGCCGATCGGCATCCTCGCTGCCCGCAATGCCGTGGCGAATGCCTATGTGCACCAGACGTTCAGGGTGATCATCGTGATCGTGCGCGGCATTCCCGAGCTCATTCTCGCGATCATCTTCGTCGTCATCTCCGGTCTGGGCGAGGTCGCCGGCACGCTGGCTCTGTCCATCGGGGCGATCGGCCTGCTCTCGAAGCTCATCGCCGATTCGCTTGAGGAGACGGACACTCAGGTGCAGGAGGCGATGCGGGCCACTGGTGCCAGCGAGGCACAGGTGTTCTTCTCGGCCACACTGCGCCAGGCGGCACCGGCCTTCGTCGCCCACACGATGTACCTACTCGACAACAACATCCGCTCGGCCACGCTCCTCGGAGTCGTCGGCGCCGGAGGCATCGGGTTCCTGCTGCTCAATGCCTCGCGCGTCAACCAGTTCGATGTGGTCACCATGGTCCTCATCCTCATGGTTGCCGTCGTCCTGGCCGTCGAAGCGCTGTCGATGTGGCTGCGCAAGGCCGTGCGCTGACGCCCAGCCATTCGCTGGTGCCCAGCCGTCAGCTGGCGCTTCTGCGTTTTCACATACCCCGTTTCACATACCCGACCCAACACACTCTGTCCCAGTTAAGAGGAGAAACAGCATGATTGAACTCGCCATCTTCGACATGGCCGGCACCACCATCGACGACCGTGACGAGGTCTACCGCGTTCTGCGGGAGGCCACGGAACGCGAAGGTGCGAACTACACGGACGAGGTGTTTCAGAAGTGGATGGGCACGGAGAAGAAGTGGGCGATCGAAAATCTGCTCCGCCTCGGCGGTGTCGAGGTCGATGACGAACTCCATGAGAAGACCTGGGAATGGTTTCGGCAGGAACTGCGCCGCACCTACACCGACAATCCGCCGAAGCCGCTGCCCGGGATCGAGGAGGCGCTGGCGACTCTGCGCGAGCAGGGCATCAAGGTCGCTCTGACGACCGGATTCGCTCGGGAGATCGCCGACCTCATCTTCACCTCCATGGGATGGCAGCAGGGCGAGACCTTCGACGCCTCCTCCTGCGGCGACGAGGTCGAGGCCGGACGGCCAGCACCCGACATGATCGAGACGGTCATGAAGGAACTCGGTGTCGAAGACACGGCCGCGGTCGTCAGCGTCGGCGACACCTCGGCGGATGTGCAGTCGGCGCTGCGTGCCGGAGTCACCGCGGTGGGTGTGCTCACCGGCCACCTGAGCCGGAAGGACTTCGCGGCCGAAGGTGCCCACCTGGTGCTCGATTCCGTTACGGGGCTTCCCGATGCATTGGTCGACCTGCCAGCTTCGGATGCAACCTCGGCCCCGGTGAACCAGTGACGGCGGAGGTTCAAACGCAGGCTCAAGCACAGTCACCGGTTCAGGCTTCCCCGGCCGACACCTCGGCGGATGCTGAGGTCTTCGCGGACACGGTTGAAGCCGTCGTCTGGCTCGGCGGGGATCAGTTCGAGACCCAGTCCTTCGACCGCCCTGAACTGGCCGAGGGTGAGAGCCTCATTCGCCTGACCACCGCCACCGTCTGCGGCTCGGATCGGCACACCGTGCGTGGGCGTCGGCCAGGAGCATGCCCCTCTGTGCTCGGGCACGAGGGTGTCGGCGTGGTCGAGGATTCGCGGGCTGGGCTCCCGCTTGGCCAGCGTGTGGTCTTCTCGGTCACCTCGGTGTGCGGGACCTGCGAGAACTGCGGGCGCGGGCTCAGCGCAAAATGTCAGTCGGTGGCCAAGGTCGGGCACGAATCCACCGACAGCGGGTGGGCACTATCGGGCACCTACGCCTCCCACATCCACCTGCCGGCCGGCGTGGCAGTCGTCCCAGTGCCGGATTCTGTGCCAGACGCCGTGGCCACCACGGCAGGGTGTGCTGTCGCCACCGTCATGGCGATGCTCGAGGCCGCCGGTGACCTGCGGGGCCGTCGAGTCTTCGTCAACGGACTCGGAATGCTGGGGCTCACCGCGGTGGCCGCCGCGCAGTCCCGCGGTGCCGCCGAGGTGCTCGCCTTCGATCCGACGCCGCAGCGCCAGGACCTTGCCCTGTTCGCCGGGGCGAGCACGATCCTGGAAGAGGAGGTGCCGACAGACGTCGATGTCGCCCTCGAGCTCTCCGGCACCACCGCTGGCGTGGAGACCTGCGTGGCCAGCCTGGGAACCGGCGGGACCGCAGTTCTCGCCGGAAGTGTGAGTCCCGGACCGAACATCGAGATCAATCCCGAACAACTTGTGCGAGGGTGGCGCACCATCACCGGTGTGCACAATTTCGAACCACACCACTTGCAGGAAGCCGTGGACTTCCTGGCCGCAGACGGCGGGAACATGCCGTGGGACCGCATCCTCGGCGGCCCGATCGGACTGTCGGACCTGGCGCGGGAATTCGCCGAGCCCAGCAGCGGACTGCGGACGGTGGTCGATATCGAGGGGTGACTAGCCTCGCGCCGTCGCCAGATCCTCCCGGAACGCGCGGCCGGCAGCACCGATATCCCCCGCCGAGGTGATGAAGCGGAATCCCTGTTCCTTCCGAACCTTGGCTTCCGTACCGTCACCGCAGTGGATGCCTGGGACGATGCCGGCTTTGTCGGCTGCTGTGCGTATCCGCACGAGCGCCTCGGCGTGGGCGTCATTGGGCTGACCGGGCAGTGCGTCGACGGCGAAGGCGAGGTCGGCGGGACCGACGTACACGCCGTCGATGCCTGGGACTTCGCAGATCTTCTCGACATTGGCCAGACCCTCCTTGTTCTCGATCATCACGAACAAGAGCGGACGCTCGTCTCGGGTGTCCTGGACCGCCTTGTGCATGAGTTCGGCGGTCGGACCCCAGGAGCGGTCACCGCCGCGGCTCGGGTAGTCGAGCGCGGAAACGGCAGCTTCGGCCTCGGCGACGTTGGACACGAGCGGAACGATGACGGCTTCGACGCCAGCGTCGGCGAGCATGCCGATCTCGGTGAAGCGGTTCGCCGAGACCCTTGCCGTGACCAGGGCGGATCCACTGGCCCGGATGGCATCGGTCAGGCGCAGAACGTCGGTCGGGCGCGTGAAACCGTGCTGCATGTCGAGGCACACATAGTCATAGCCTGCGGCCGATCCGACCTTCGCCAGCTCCTGGCTCGTCGACATCATCCACAGCCCGTTGTAGATCTCTCCGGCGGCGAGGCGAGCGCGATGCGATTCCAATGCTTGAGTCATATGTGCATCGAATCACACGCGGCTCACCGACGCCAGGGATGCCCGGCATCCGGATGAACCCCGGGCTGCATCAGATTCAGGCTCGGCCCACGAGCTCGTCGAGAGCTTCGAGGATGTGGCGATAGGGCTTCCCCGTCGCCCGGGTCATCCCGATCTCACACGTCCTGTTCGTCGACGCGTGAATGTCCGCGCCGATCGACTCAACCTCGGCGGCTTCGTCCTTCGTCGCCGAAGCGGTGAGCTCGGGATGGAGCATGCCCCGGTCCCCTGCGAAGGCACAGCAGCCCCAGGAATCGGGCACGCTGACCTCCTCCGCGATGGACCCGGCGAGCGCGCTCAGGTCCTCGTTGATTCCCAGCTGGGTCGACGAACATGTCGGATGGAGGGTGATCGAGAGCAGACGGTGTTCGGTCGAGAGTGCTCCGCGATCTTGCAGCGCAGGGAGCAGAGTCTGCGTGGCGAAGGCCACGGCGTCGATGATCTCGAAATCCTCCGCTGCGTCCTTGTCGGTCGACTCGGTCGCGTCGCCGAGGAGCACACGCAGTCCCTCTGTACAGGAGGACGCATCGCAGACGACGGGGATCCGTCCGCCATCGGTGGCCGCCCACAGCTCTCTGCGCACATACTTGCGCATCGTGGCATATCCCTCGGCCATCCCCTTCGACTTCCACGGGGTGCCGCAGCACAGAGAGGGAATGCCCCGCGGCGTACGCAGCGAGATCCCTGCTCGTTCGCACAGGCGGCGGAAGGCACCGGCAACCCCATCACCTCTGCCGCCGTCTTCGGGCCCGAACATCGTGTTCGTGCAGCTGGAGAACCACACGACGTCCGGATTCGACGCCGAGACGGCCACACGCTTAGACCCTCCGGCCGGAAGATCAGCGGAGTAGCTGGGCACAGTGTCATCACCCAGAAGTCTGCGACCGATGCCCGTGGCCGTCGCGGGAAGCTGCGCAGGCATCGCCTTCGCGGAGCTCAATGCAACTCCCCCAACAGAGCTGACCAGCCCCCACGCTTTGGCGGCAGTGTTCCAGCCCGTCTCTTCGATCGCGTTCGTGTTCTCCTGCCGCAGCCTGCGCACAAGATCCCCGGTGTTGATGAAGACCGGGCACGCCGTTTGGCACATGCCGTCGACGGCGCAGGTGTCGACCCCGTCGTAGTCGTATTCACTGCGCAGGGTCCGGGTCAGCTCCTCGTCCCCTGCCGCCTCGGCGCGGGCGATCTCGCGTCGCAGAACGATGCGTTCGCGCGGGGTCAGCGTGAGATCGCGGCTGGGACACACGGGTTCGCAGTACCCACATTCGACGCAGCGGTCGACCTCCGCCTCGGTGGTCGGTGTGGTCTTGAGATCGCGCAGATGCGCCTTCGGGTCGTCGCTGAGCAGGACACCCGGGTTGAGCAGGGACTGCGGATCGACCAGCTCCTTGACCCGTGTCATCACTGCGTAGAGATCGTCACCGACCTGGCGCCTGACGAACGGTGCCATGATCCTCCCGGTGCCGTGTTCGGCCTTGAGCGTTCCCCCACGTGAGAGGACGAGGTCGACCATCTCCTCGGTGAATGCCGCGTACCGACCGAGGTCGAAGTCCTCGCCGCCGGTTCCACTCCCGAATTCCTCGGTGATCATGAAGTGGATGTTGCCGTCCTTCGCGTGCCCGAAGATCACGGCATCGGCGTAGTCGTACTGGTCGAACAGCTCGCTCAGAGCAGTGCAGGTCTCGCCGAGGCGGTCGACCGGAACCGCGATGTCCTCAAGCAGTGCCGCGGTGCCCGAGGGACGGTTGCCGGCGACGGCTGTGAACAGCCCTTTGCGGGTGTGCCACAGCGCCGATCGCCGTCGCGGATCGATCGTGAGCTCGGCTGGTCGGCTCAGTGAGAATGCGTCGAAGACCGGCAGCGCCGCAGACACGACCCGGCCGAGGCCTTCCTCCGTCTCCTCCTGGAATTCGACGAGCAGGGCGCAGTGCGAGTCCACGTCGAGGTCCCGGATCTCTTCTGGGCACTTCTCGTCTCGCTGGGCGACCCGCAGACTCGTGGCGTCGAGGAGCTCAACGGTGGCAGCACCGGTGGCGATGATCTCCGGGAGCACCGAGGTGGCCGTGGGCAGATCGTCGAAGACGAGCAGACCTGTCGAGGCGTGGGCCAGCAGCGGCACGGTGCGGAAGGTCGCCTCGGCGACGAAGGCGAGTGTCCCCTCGCTGCCGATGACCAGATGTTCGAGGATGCGCACCGGGTCATCGTGGTCAAGGAACGAGTTGAGGCCGTAGCCCATGGTGTTCTTGATGGAGTGGAGCTGCGTGATCCGCGCGACCGCCTCGGTGTCGGCCCGGATCCGATCTCGGAGTTCGGCCAGACCCGCGTGGATAGCTGGTTCCCGTCTCCGCAGCTGCCCATCAGCGTCTGCCGCCGAGGTGTCGAGAACGGTTCCGCTGGGCAGGACGAGCACGGCCGAGTCAAGCGTCTGATAGGTGTTCGCTTCGATCCCGCAGGCCATGCCGGAGGAGTTGTTGGCGACGACTCCGCCGATGGTGCAGGCGATCTCGCTGGCCGGGTCCGGCCCCAGTTTGCGCCCATGCCGCAGCAGCCGCGCGTTCACAGCCCTGACCACGGCCCCGGGTCCGCAGCGGACCCGGGCACCGTCGTCGAGGACGTCGATGTCCCTGAAATGCCTTCTCGTGTCGACGAGCACCCCGTCCGAGACGGACTGCCCGGACAGGCTGGTCCCACCGGAGCGGAAGGTCATCGGCACCCCGCTCCGCCGCGAAGCCGAGAACAGTGCCGCCACCTCCTCACGGTTCCTCGGCTTCACCACGGCCTGCGGTGTCAGCAGGTAATGGGAAGCGTCGTGTGCGGCGGCCAGCCGGTCGCTGGCGCGGGTGCCGACCTCATCGGCTGCGGCCCGCAGATGATCGATGAGTCCCGTGTCGGCGGGAGAAAGCAGGGACATGTGGTTCCTTCCTAAAGCTGCTGAGTCCGCAGCTGTTCGGCGATGTATTCGGCCTGCCGGATCGCCAGTGCGACGATGGTCAGAGTCGGATTGGCCGCCGCGCTTGAGGTGAAGACCGAACCGTCGGAGATGAAGAGGTTCTTCACATCGTGGGAGCGACCCCATTTGTCGACCACGCCGTCCTCAGGTCGTTCGCTCATTCTCGCGGTGCCCAGATTGTGCGTCGACGGATACGGCGGTGTCCGATGCGAGGTCTGCGCCCCGACCGCCCTGTAGACGCTCTCACCTGCAGCGTAGCCGTGTTCACGCATTGCCAGGTCGTTGACGTGATCGTCGTAGTGGACGTTCGGTACGGGAAGACCATGCTGATCCTTGACCGTGGTGTTCAGTGTGATCCGGTTGGACTCCTGCGGCAGGTCCTCTCCGACGATCCACATGCCGGCCGTGTTGAGGTAGCGATCCATGAGCGCGGCGAAGTCAGGACCCCAGGCACCGGGCTCGACGAATGCCGACATGAAGGCCGGGCCCAGTGCGATCGTCTCCATGTAGTAGCCTCCTGCGAATCCGCGGTCGGGATCGTGGATCGACTCATCGGCGATGACGCCGGCCATGGTCTCGCCCCGGTACATTCGCACGGGCTTGTCGAAGTGCCCCCACACTGTCCCGGTGAGGTGGCGCATGTAGTTGCGTCCCACCTGGCCCGAGGAATTGGCCAGACCATCGGGGAAGCTCGGCGTCGCCGACAGGAGCAGGAGTCGAGGTGTTTCGATCGAGTTGCCGGCCAGACACACCAGCTTGGCGGCCTGCCGCTGCAGGTTGCCGTCCCCGTCGAGGTAGAGGACCGCATCGGCATTGCCCTGGGAGTCGTGGGTGATCTGCACGGCCTGAGAATCGGGACGAAGATCGAGCAGTCCCGTCTCTTCTGCTCGCGGAATCTCACGGACCAAGGTCGACCACTTGGACTTGTTCTTGTCTCCTTGGAAGTTGAATCCGTCCTGGATCGAGGCCGGTCGGCCGTCGTACTCTTCGGCGTTGGTGGCATAGGGGCCGGTGGCGTAGTAGCGGTATCCGACTTCCTTGGCGCCGTTGGCAAAGACCTTGTAGTTGTTGTTCGCCGGCAGGGGCGGACGTCCGTGGACGTGAGTCGAACCCATCGATTTCTCGGCTCGGTCGTAGTACGGAGCCATCTCTTCGAGCGTGATCGGCCAGTCGAGGAGATTGGCTCCCTCGATGCGTCCATAGGCGCTGCGGGCACGGAACTCATGATTCTTGAAACGCGGGGTGGCTCCGGACCAGTGGGTCGTCGTGCCTCCGACGGCCTTGACGATCCATGCCGGCAGGTTGGGGAAGTCCTGCGCGATTCGCCATGATCCTGTCGTCGTCCGCGGATCCAGCCAGGCCATCTGGTTGAACGCTTCCCATTCGTTGTTGACGTAATCGTCATGTCCCAGATGGGGACCTGCTTCGAGGACGACGACGGGAATTCCCTTGGCCGTCAGCTCATACGCGAGGGTGCCACCTCCGGCGCCTGACCCGATGATGACGACTGCCTCGTCGTTCTGGTCGATGCTGTAGCCGGTGACACTGCCACCGGACGCTGGTTTCGCTGCCATCATCTCTTCACCTCGCCCATGTCGGCCTGCTCAGCGCTCGGCTGATTCGTCGATTCGTCTGCCACGTTGACCGTCTGCGGTCCCAGGTGCGCACCCGGGCCGAGTTCCGGCAGGTCCTCGCCTTCCGGATAGAGGATGCGCGGTTCGGGCAGCCAGTCCAGATCGTTGAATCCTCGATTGACATAGCCGCCGAGGTCGAACGACGGTCCTTGGTATCCCAGGATCTCCCACACCTCTTCGTCGTCGTAGAGGCCGAGTGCCGCGGTGCGGCGAACGAATCCGAAGAACTCCGTGCCTTCGACCCGGCGCAGCACCCGCAGGGCTTCGTCGTCATTGAGTGAGCAGAAGCTCTTGTCCGAGAGCTGATCAAGTGACTGCAGACCCTGGATCAGTGCCACCCGGAACCAGGTCTCAGCGTCGGCTTCGACGAGGATCTTGTCGGCGGTCCGTTCATAGGGTCCATCGGGAAAATTCTCATGTGGAAACGCCACACGCAGAACTCTGACGAGTGTTCGCCGAGCTTCATCGGTCATCTCCATCGCATTCAGCGACGGAAATTTGGCGGGGAATGCCATCTGGTGCTCCTTTGCTCCTCTTCTGGTGTCCCGGTGCTGATGTCTCGCTGGTCCCGGGCACCTTTGCCGAACCGGTCACAAGCAACCTATGTGATCCGTGACACCAGCCGCTATCCTTATTCTCGCGAGGCGATAATCATAGGAGCGCAAATGTCGAACAGTGCAGTCATCCATCGGACCTTCTCCGTGCTCGAGGCGGTGTCCGCTTCCGGCAGCGCCTCGGCGAAGACCGTGGCCGACCGTCTGGAGATCCCTCTTCCCACGGTGTATCGCCTGCTCCACGAACTCGAAGACTGCAACTACCTCGCCTATCTCAAGGAAGACAAGTGCTTCGAGCTCGGGCCGAAGTGCTTTGAACTCGGCCTCTCCTTCCAGCAGCGTCTCGTTGCACCGCACCCCATCCGCCAGATCACCGATGAGCTGCATCGCAGCTTGGGCACGGCCGCCTATTTCGCGATCTATCGCGGGTCGGACATTCTGCTCACCTACTCCTCCGACTGCGAGAAGCATCCGCGGCTCCGTCCCTTGCGCTTCGGCTTCCATGAGGCTGCCCACGCGACCGCCTTCGGCAAGATCCTGCTCTCGGCCATGCCCGAGGCCCAGCGCACCGAGTACCTCGATGCGCGTGGGATGCAGGTGCTCACTCCGCATACGATCGTGCGGCGAGATCTCCTCGACATCCATCTGGAAGAGGTGGCCACCAGGGGCATCGCGTGGGAGCACGACGAGTTCCTGCCACGGCAGACCTGCGCCGCGGTTCCCGTCCGCAACGGCACCGGCATGCAGGTCGGAGCGATTGCTGTGAGCACCCCGTCGAGCAAGGCGAACGGACGCATGAAAGTACTCGAGTCGACCCTGCGTCAACATGCCGGACTGTGTTCGAGGTATCTGCGTAGCGGCACCCGCCGAGAGGCCTCCTGAGGCACCCATTTCAGTTTCTCATCACATGAGAACGCCCGTGTTCTCTTCGGTCCGTTCCCACACAGACTGATCTTGCTCACTCAAGGACGAGACGTGAAGGGGTACAACTATGAACACGACCAACAGCATCGCCGTCGTCACAGGATCAGCACGAGGAATCGGACAGGGCATCGCACAGCGCCTCGGCGCCGATGGACATCACGTCATCGTGGCCGACCTTCCCACAATGCAGGAGGGGGTACAGGAAACGGTATCGACCATCGAAGCCGCCGGCGGCAAGGCCACCGGAGCCGAGGTCGACGTCACCGATCAGGCCTCGGTCGAAGCACTGGTGGCCACCGCCGTCGAAGTGGGCGGAAAGCTCGACGTCTTCGTGGCCAATGCCGGCATCGCCCAGGTCGAACCCCTGATCGACTATTCCAAGGAGGATTTCGAGAAGATCCTCAACGTCAACATCACCGGCGTGTTCCTGTCCTACCAGGCCGCTGCCAAGCAGATGATCGAACAGGGCAACGGCGGAAAGATCATCGGCGCGGCGTCGATCGTCGCCTTCCGCCCGTTCGCACTGCTCTCACCCTATTCGGCCACCAAGTGGGCTGTGCGAGGACTGACGCAGGGCGCCGCGATGGAATGGGCGAAACACGGGATCACCGTCAACGCCTACGGACCAGGCATTGTGGGAACCTCGATGTGGGATCTCATCGATGAGAAGCTCGGAGAACAGGAGGGATTGGCCAAAGGGGAAGCAATCAAGAAGTACGCGGGAGACATCCTCCTCGGACGTGTATCGGTTCCCGAGGATGTCGCGAACCTCGTATCGTTCCTCTCCAGCGAGGACTCGGACTACATCACCGGCCAGACCATGCTCGTCGACGGCGGCATGCAGTTCTCCTGAGACACACCGCACCTCAACCAGCACCAGTGTCGGCGAAGACCCCGCCGACCCAATCAGCTACGAAAGGATCCACATGATTTTCATCGTCGTCAAGTTCCAGGTCAAGCCCGAGAAGGCCGAGGAATGGCCGCAGATCACCAAGGAGTTCACCGAGGCGACGCGAGCCGAGCCGGGAAACAAATGGTTCGACTGGTCACGCAGCCTCGACGACCCCAATGAATACGTGCTCGTCGAAGCCTTCGATGACGACGCTGCCGAAGCGCACGTGAAGTCCGACCACTTCCAGAAGGCGACCGCAGACGGCGGACCGATGAACAGCGCCCTCGTGTCCACTCCGAAGATCATCTCTCGCCAGATCGACGGCGAGGGCTGGGACGAGATGGGAGAGCTTCAGGTCGACTGACCCCTGCTGGTCTCCCGGCACGGAGCCCCGACGCCCCTGTGTCGGGAGATCAGGCTCGGGCCTTCACCTCCGGCAGGTAGCCAGCTTGCTTCTCCACCCACTCATCGAGGATCGCAGCGCGCTCGTCGAATTTCGCCGTCGGGAATGAAAGACCAGCGGTGGGAACACTGGCGCCAAGTTCCACGAGGAGCGGCCTCAGTGTGAAATCCACGGCCAGCTGATGTGCGGGCGAACCGATGGTGAAGACCGGGATCGCAGTGACGCCGTGCAGTCCACCGGCGTCGAAGCGGTCAACAAACGCCTTGAGCAGGCCGGTGCAGCTCGCCTTGTACGTGGGCGTCGCGATCACGGCGTAGGTCGAAGTCTGCAGCTGGTCGGTGAGCGCGCTCAGCTTGGACGACTCCCACTCGAAGATCTCATCGGTCACCTCGCCGAACTCAATGGTCGAACCGGTATCCGCGCCGGTCAGAGCCGCGATGCGCTCCGCAAGATCTTCGGCGATCTGACGCGTCCTCGATCCGGGATTGGGGTTGCCGACGACTGCTGTGATTCGTGATCCCATGGGTGTTCCTCTCCTCACATGCTCACCGGCTGGAGGCGATGATGAGCACAACACTAAGAGGGGCCGGCAGAGGCAGCGGGATCACTGTTCATCTGACGTCATGCGCGATGCTTCTCGCACCGTACTCGGACCCATCGCCGGATCGGGCATGGCGCTCTACATGGCGGGGGGCCGCACCCGAGCAGCACCTCATGCCCCACCACCCCTCATTCAGACCGACGTGCCCCCAGCGCCAACCGCGCGATATCCCTGAGAACTGCGAACTCTTCGCTATCCTCGAGCAGCGTCTTGAGCTCGACCGCGGCCTGACCCAGCACGGTCCGGTAGACGCCGGCGACATTGTCCGGCTCCCGGGTCAGAGGGTAGGACACACAGAGGGCGAGGATGGCTCCACCGACGGTGAAGGCCACACTCGCCGAGGCGGTCCCCTTCACGCGTGCCTGCTTCGTGGCGTAGAACTCCTGCGGGTTGCCCGGCCCGCACAGCGCCAGCGCGGCAGAGCCGCCGTCGACGAGAGGGAGGACGGTGCCGACGCTGCGGGAGACGCGGAGTTCATGGTCGGCTTCGACGTTGCGTACGCACACTCTGTCCTCGCCGACGCGAACCCACAGCTGCACCGATTCGCTGGTCAGAGTCCGCAGGTGTTCGAGCACCGAATTCGTCGTCGCGATGCTGCGACGGCCTGGGAACGGTCCCAGACGCAGCAGTCCATTGGTGTCGCGGACGATGAACCGGTGGGTGCGCAGATCGGCCAGGAGCCGATAGGTCGTGGACTTGGAGTAGCCCAGGCGACGGCATACCTCGGCAGCGGACATCGGGGTGTCCTGCAGTGCCGTGAGGATCGCAGCACTGCGATCGATGACGCCGATCTCCTTCGCCGAGGTGTCAGAGATGTCAGTCATGGAGCTCTCCCTCATGAAACCTTCCATTCGTTCTCTTGAATCATCTGTCCCTTCACCCCACACTCACATCGGCCAGCAGCTGGCGCCGACGGACCCACCAGCGGAAGATGACCGGACCGACGATGCCCAGGACCATCAGAATGACGATCGACAGTGACACGGGCCGGGTCAGCAACGGCATGAACGATCCGCCCGAGATCTGGAGCATGCGCCGGAAGTTGTCTTCGAGCAACGGCACCAGAACTAGGGCCAGGATGGACGGCGCCAGTGGGATCTCACCTTTGTCCATGAGATAGCCGATGACGCCAAAGATGCCGAGCAGCATGAGTCCGAACAGGCTGAATTCGATCGCGTAGGCGCCGATGCCCACGAGGACGAGAATCGAGGAGAACAGAATCTCCTTGGGCATCTTGAGCAGTTTGACGAAGAGTCCGACGAGCGGCAGGTTGAGGATGATCAGTGCCACGTTGCCGATGTACATGCTGGCGATGATCGTCCAGATCAGTCCCGAGTCGTCGCGGAAGATCAGCGGTCCCGGCTGCAGCCCGTACATGGTGAACACGAACAGCAGCAGCGCCGTGGTCGCGGATCCTGGGATGCCGAGGCTGAAGAGCGGGATCATCGCTCCTCCGACACCGGCGTTGTTCGCAGCCTCGGGCCCGGCGACGCCTTCGATGGCGCCCTTTCCGAACTCGTCCTTCCGCTTCGAGATCCGCTTCTCCATGATGTAGGACATGAACGAGGCCAGGGACGGTCCGACTCCAGGCAGGATGCCGATGAAGAAACCGAGCACCGAGCCGCGAGCCCAGGGCATGGATGATCGCTGCCAATCCTGCTTCGTCATCCATCTGTCGTTGCCGAAACTCTGGATCTCATCCTTGGCCCCGCGTCCCAGAGCGAGGTTGCGGATCGCTTCGGGGATGGCGAAGAGCGCCATCGCGAAGATCGTGAAGTCGATCCCGTCGGAGAGCAGGCTCATGCCGAAGGTCTGGCGCGGCAGGCCCGTCTGGAAGTCGAGGCCGACGAGTCCCACGGCCAGTCCGATGAAGATCGAGATGAGCGCCTTGGCCCGCGATCCCGACGACATCGTCGACGCCAGCAGCAGAGCCGTTGCCATAAGCAGGAAGTATTCGGTGGAGCCGAAGACGTTCGCCAGTTTCACCAGCACCGGGGAGAGGAATGTCAGCCCGATGATCGCCAGGGTGCCGGCGAGGAATGAGCCGATCGCGGCGGTCGCGAGTGCGGCCTTGCCCCGACCTCGGCGAGCCATCTCGTAACCTTCGATGGCGGTCACCGCACTGGCGATCTCACCCGGTGTTTTGATGAGTGTGGCGGTGATCGAGCCGCCGTACATCGAACCGTAGTAGATGCCGCACAACAGGATCAGTCCGTGCACCGGCTCCATGCCGAAGGACACCGGAATGAGAATGGCGATCGCGGAGATCGGTCCGATGCCCGGCAGCACGCCCACGACGGTTCCCAGCAGCACGCCGAGGAGGGCGAAAATCAGGCTGAGAGGCTCCAGCGCCGAGGCGAAGCCGCCGCCCAGATCGATGAGTGTGTCCATGTTCGCCCCCTATCCCAGGATTCCGACGGGCAGATACACGGCCAGCCCGTAGACGAACGCAATGTAGATGACGACGGAGAACAGCACCGAGAAGATGAGGTTGCGCACCCACCTGTGAGGGGCATAGATGCTGGTCATCGTCATCAGGAAGGCCGCCGTCGAGAGCAGGAAGCCGACCGGGATGAGGATTCCGAGGTAGACGAAGAAGAGCGCGAACTGCAGCACGACCTGCTTCGATTTCGGCTCTTCGGGAGCGTCGATGACGGCCCCTGTGCGCTCGTCTCCCGAAGCCGGATCCGCAGAAGCGTCATCCACCGAGGTGGCTCCGTGTTCCGCATTAACACACGCCGAGGTTGTCCCATCGATCCCGCCGCCCGCCGGGGCAGCCCCACCAGGGGCCACCTCGGCGAGCTTCCGGCTCCGGTACAGTGCCTGACCGGCGAGGAAGAGGCCGAGCACGATGAGCGCAACACCCACGATCGCGGGGAAGGTCGCCGGAGTGATGATGTTCCTCGTCTCCTGGATCCAGAACGTCGCAATGTAGTAGACCGTGCCGACGAGCGTGACGGCGATGCCGGTGATGACATCACCTCGCCGTGCCGGACTCAACGTCTTCATTTGCTGGTGCCCAGGTCGGTTTCCTTGACGCCCTCCTCAACGGTGGCGGCGGCCTCGTCGGCGTACTTCTGGGCGTCGTCGCCGGTGAGGAACTCGGGAGCCCACTGGTTCTTCTCGACCGTGTCCTTCCATGTGGCCGAGTTGCTGACCTCTTCGAGCGCCTTCGCCCAGTAGTCGACGGCTTCCTGCGGCATCTCGGCCGGGCCGTAGACGCCTCGCCAGTTGCCCAGGGTCACGTCGTAGCCGGAATCGGCAGCGGTGGGAACCGAGTCATACGGAGCCGCGAGCGGCTCCTTCGCGAAGGTCAACAGCGGCTTGATGTCACCGGATTCCAACACGGAACGGAATTCGCTCAGCCCGGCAATGGCGACCTTCGCATCGCCGTTGAGCATCGCGGTGGTCTGCTCGCCGCCGCCCTCGTAGTTGACGAAGTTGATGTCGACCGGGTCGATGCCGGCTTCCTTGGCGAAGAGTGCAAAGGGCAGCGTGTCATCGCCGGAGGCGGCCACGGTGACCTTCTGCGGATCTTCCTTCAGCGCCTTGACCAGGCCCTCGACGTTTTTGATGTCACCGTCGTCGGGGGCGACGACCATGAAGTCCTCGACGTACATGGTGGCGATGAGTGTAGTGTCCTCCGGGCCGAATTCGCACAGCCCGCGGGCCTTCATCGTCTGGCTGGCCAGCGAGGTGATCGCGATCTGGTCGTCCTTGCCCTTCTCCTGCTGCATCATCGACGTCATCCACATGCAGCCCGTACCGCCGGGCTGGTTCTTGACCGGAAGCGGCGTAGAGACGATCTCTTCCTTCTGCAGGGCCTCGACGAGGGCGCGTGCCGTGGTGTCCCAGCCGGAGCCGGGTTCGGCCGGAGCGCTGACCGTGACCGGGCCCGTCGGGTAGTCGCCGCCCTCTCCCGGCGGCTGAGCCTTGTTGCCGCAGCCCGTGGCCACGAGCGCCAGTGATGCGAGCACCGCGCCTACCGTGAGTGCGGGTCTCAGTGCCCGTTTCCTCCCCCTCGCCGAGGTGGCCCGTCCTTGTCCTGTGATCGCCGTTGACCGCATTGCTTCTCCTTCGAATGCAACTGTCATCTTCATTTTTCCAAGGTCTGTGGTGGTGCAGTTGTGTGCTGAGGTCCGTGGTCGTGCTGAACTCTGCGGTGCTACTGGGACTGCGTCTTCGACTCGCCGACGTCGGTATCTGAGTCGATCGGCTCAGTCTGTTCAGCGGCATCCGGTGGGCCGTCACGGTAGCGGATGTTGTGCTCTCCGGGTCTGGGCACATCGCTGCGCAGCCCCAGCCGACGGCCGCCGAAGGTCAACGGCAGCAGGGGAACATCGACCTGGTCTCCGCTGGGCAGCCCCGTGCTGGCCAGAGCCCCGGAGGCGACGAGGTGGGCGTCGGTGGTGAGATCGGCGGGGGTGTTCACGGGAGCGACCGGCAGTCCCCTGCGCGTGCACTTCTCCTCGATCTCGGCGAGGTCGAGCCGCGAGAGTGCCGCCTGCAGCTGCGTGTGGATGCGATCGCGCTGGTCGACTCGCCCCTGGTTCGTCTCGAGCTCAGGATCACCGGACAGGTGCCTCAGATCGAACTCATCGCAGAGATCATGCCATTGGCCGTCGCTGACGGCGGCGACGAAGATCTGATCATCGTGCTTGTCGCGGAAGATGTCGTAGACGGCCCAGGTGGCTCTGCGGGTGGGCATCGGCCGCAGCGGTTCCCCGCTGAGCTGAGCCTGTGCCATGTGCGTGCCGACGAGGAAGGCGTTGTTCTCGAACAGGGCCGAGTTGATGACCTGTCCTTCCCCAGTGCGCTCACGCACACGCAGTGCCGAGAGCACACCGATGACACCGAACATGCCGCCCATGATGTCGTTGACGCTGGCGCCTGCCCGCAGAGGCTGTCCGGGCGGACCGGTCATATAGGCGAGCCCGCCGAGCATCTGCACGACCTCGTCGAGGGCGGTGCGCTGACCGTAGGGCCCGGCCAGGAAGCCCTTGAGGGAACAGTAGATGAGGCGGGGATTGCGCTGCGCGAGTTCGTCATAGCCGTAGCCCATGGATTCCATCTTCCCGACCCGGAAGTTCTCGAGGAGAACATCGGCGGAATCGATGAGGGACAGGGCGACGTCGCGGTCGGCCGCCTCGGCGATGTCGAGTTGGACGGAGCGCTTGTTGCGGTTGAAAGCGGGGAACAGCCCCGAGCCGGATCCGGGCAGATAGCGGGTCTTGTCCCCGGCTCCGCGCGGTTCGACCTTGATCACCTCGGCGCCCAAGTCGGCGAGGATCATTCCGCAGCTGGGACCCATGACCATGTGGGAAAACTCGATGACGCGGATGCCCGCCAGCGGCAGAGTCTGGGCGTCGACGGTGGAGGATTCAGCCTGGTCACGCATGGAATGCCGCCGGGACAGCGGGGATCGCGGACAGACTGGAGGTCAGTTCGTGGCCGACGGCGGCCGTCAGCGGATCCCTGACTGCTGAGAGTGCTTCAACGTCGACGCCGGTGGCCACGCCTTCGCGATGGAGAAGGTGGACGAGGTCGTCGGTGCCGATGTTACCGGCCGCACCTGGGGCGAAGGGGCAGCCGCCCAGTCCGCCCATGGCCGCGTCGAAGTTCGAGACTCCCAGATCGAGTGCGGCGATGACGTTGGCCATGCCGAAGTTGTACGTGTCGTGAAGGTGCAGGCTCACCGGTTTGTCAGGGAATGCCTCCATGACCGCCGAGGTGTTCCTGGCCACCAATGAGGGGTTGGCGTTTCCGATGGTGTCGGCGACCCCGATGCCATGTGCCCCGGCATCGACGAAGGGGCGCAGTACCTCGACGAGGTGGTCCGGGTCGGTGATGCCGTCGAAGGGGCAGATGAAGCTGACCGCAGTGGTGATGTCGAAGCGAACGCCGTAGTCACGGGCGAAGGCCGCAGCTTCGAGGAGACGATCGGTGGCCTGAGCGATCGGGGCGTCGGAATTCGCCTGCGAATGGCCCTCGGAGGCGGAGAGGACGAGCTTGATGTTCTTCGCTCCGGCGTCGACGGCGCGCTGGGCGCCCTTGAGGTTGAAGACGAGCGTGAAGAAGTCGACGCCCTCTGCCTCGAAGAGCTGGAGGCGCTGCAGGACTTCGCCGGTGTCGGCCATCTGCGGGACCTTCTTCGGATTGACGAAGGATCCGACCTCGATCTCCTTGAGGCCCGCGGCGATGAGCTGCTCGCCGAGTGCGACCTTGGCGTCGGTGGGAACGATGGCGTCTTCGATCTGCAGACCGTCGCGCAGAGTCGTGTCGAGAATCGTGACCGATGTGGGCCGAACCATGGTGAGAGCTCCTTCGTTGACCTGCCTCATTCCCGACCAGCGGGACGAGAACGGCTTCACGCTTCCTCGCATGTTGCCGTCTGCCCTCACCATAGTTGCCCTCAGCATCCCTGCGGTGAGCGCGGACGCGAACTGCTCGCTATGTGAGAATTACCAATGAAGCGAAGACGATCACTCCCGGCTAATGGGACATGACGTTTCTGCTCTTCAGACGTGTGTAGTCAGTCTCATGTGTGTAGCCAGTCGGGCGGGCGGGTGTTCAGTCACGTTCGGGCCGCTGGACTCCGAGCTGCTCGAGCACTTCGTCGGTGTGCTCGCCCAAGTCCGGGCCGAGGTGGTCGATCGGGATCGATGAACCGCCGATGACCGGAGTGATGCCGGGGAAGGCGACATCGGACAAGGTCTCTTCTCCGGTCGAGACATCGAGGTGCTGAATCATGTCGCGTGCGGCGAGCTGCTCGTCGGCGACGAGGTCTTCGGCGGTGTAGATCGGGCCGGCGGGAACTCCAGCTGTCTCCAAAGCGTCGACAACCTCGGTGACATCGCGCTGCGCGCACCAGGCGCCGATGGCCTCGTCGAGCTCCTCGCGCCGCTCCCATCGAGCTGCGTTGGTCTGCAGCTCGGGGTCCTCGCCGAGGTCGGGACGGTCGATGGCGTCCATGAGGCGTTTGTAGATTCCGTCTCCGTTGCCGGCGATGACCACGGACTTTCCGCCGGCGCAGAGGTAGCCGTTCGACGGGGCGATGCCCTCCATCCGGCCTCCGGTGCGCGTGCGCGTCTCGCCGAATGCGGAGTAGTCGGGGACGAGAGATTCCATTACGGAGAACATGGCTTCGTTCAATGCCACGTCGACCGTGCGATCGGCCAGCGAACCCCTGCCCTCGAAGCTGTGATCGGAGCCGACGACCGCCTCGGCGGCACCGGTGATCTTCTGGCGTTGACGATCGAAGAGCATCATCACGGCACCGAACGCGGCCTGCATTCCGGCGATGGAGTCACCGATCGACACGCCCACGCGCACCGGGGGACGGTCGGGGTCGCCGACGAGTTCCCGGAACCCGGAGTAGCCCTCGGCCACGGCGGCGAATCCCGGGCGTTCGGACATGGGTCCGGTCTGGCCGAAGGCGGAGATGCGGACGAGGATGATGTCGGGATTGGCCCCTTCGAGGACCTCGGGGCCCAGACCCCATTTCTCGATGGTCCCGGGACGGAAATTCTCGAGCACGATGTCGCTGCGGCGCACGAGCTCGAGGGCCGAGGCCCTGCCTTCCTCCGAGCGCAGATCGAGCACAACGGACTTCTTATTGCGATTGATGGTGCGGTAGAGCATCGAGGTGGTGCCTTGCTTGAGGCGCCAATTGCGCAGTTCGTCGCCGGTCTCGGGGCGCTCGATCTTGATGACCTCCGCGCCGAAATCGGCAAGCATGCGGCCTGTAGTGGGTGCCGCGATGTAGTTGCCGAGTTCGAGGACTCGCACACCGGTCAGTGGAAGACGACGTGCTGTCATCTCGATGCTCCTGTTCGTCGATCGGTCTCGGATCTGGCTGCCGGCAGGTGCCGGGGTGAGGCGGCTTGTCCCTGGTCGGGCTGGCTTGTGCCGACCGCTCTCATTCCCCGCTGGTCAATGCCGAGTCACGCCTGTGTGCAATAGTGCCAGGTCGGCGAGGTGAACTGCGACATTTCGGTTTTCAGGACGCCGTCTCAACGATGGTTCTCAGTGTGCGCCTGCTGACAGGATGACTGACCGAATGTTGGAATCGATGACCCTATCTTGTTGAAACGTCATTCACTGCGACGGTCTTCTCAGAGATTCCTGTGAAGATCGCCAGGAAATGAACAGCCTCTGAGACTTGAGCCAATTTCGCGCAATTTTCCTTGCTCCCCCTTGTGTCAAGACTTTTGATGTTTGAGACTGTCAACCAAGCCGCAGGACGCGGCCGTACGTCATCAACAAGGAGTGAATTATGTCGGAAGACTACGGACAGGGCAACGAGAACTTCGGCGGCGGCGACCAGGAGCAGGGCGGCGGCTTCGGCGGCGACCAGCAGCAGGGCGGCGGAGACTTCGGCGGCAACGAAGGCGGCCAGGAACAGGGCGGCCAGCAGGGCGGCGGAGACTTCGGCGGCGACCAGCAGGGTGGCGGCTTCGGCGGTAACGAAGGCGGCGACCAGGGCGGCTTCGGCGGCGGCGACCAGCAGGGTGGCGGCCAGGAGCAGCAGGGCGGCGGAGACTTCGGTGGCGACCAGCAGGGTGGCGACCAGGGCGGCTTCGGCGGCGGCGACCAGCAGCAGGGCGGCGGAGACTTCGGCGGCAACGAAGGCGGCCAGGAACAGGGCGGCTTCGACCAGGAGAACTGATTCTCTCAGCCTGAAAGCTTGATACAGCACAGTGGAGGGGCGGTGATATCACCGCCCCTCCACTGTGCTGTTGCATTGCCGCCGCGCGGGCTGCGCGGCGCATCGCATCAGGTCGGTCACTGCGTGACAGACACGACCTGCCGGTGCTGGCCGAGGCCGTCGATGTCCATTTCGACGACGTCGCCATCGGTTAAGTACGGGAACTTCCCCGACATCGCCACACCCTGCGGTGTGCCGGTGAGGATCACGTCGCCGGGCTCGAACGGCATCGTCTGGCTGAGCTGATGGATGATCTGCCCGACGTCGAAGATCAGGTCGCTCGTCGACGAATCCTGTCGCACCTCGCCATTGACCCAACTGCGCAGTCGCAGTGACTCGGGCTCCACCTCGGCGGCGGGCCTGATCCACGGGCCCAGGGGCGTGAAGCCGGGGAGATTCTTCCCCTTCGACCACTGACCGCCGGATTCGTCGATCTGGAATCGGCGTTCGGACAGGTCGTTGCCCAGGACATAGCCAGCGACGTGCGAATACGCGTCCTCCGCCGAGGCGACTCTGAAGGCTCGGGTGCCAATGACCAGTCCCAGCTCGACCTCCCAGTCGGCCTTCGTGGCATAGGGCGGCAGTTCGAGTTCATCGTAGGGGCCGGCGATCGTCGAGGGCATCTTGAAGAAGACGACAGGTGCTTCGGGCGGTTCGGCTCCTGCTTCTCGGGCATGCGCTGCGTAGTTCATGCCCACGCACACCACTGCCGAGGGGCGCGAGATGGGCGCACCGATGCGCCGATCCTCCGCTCCCTCAAGGGGCTTGAGTGCACCTTGATCCAGTGCAGCGCGAACTTCTCCGATGCCGTCGTCGGCAAAGAACTCCGAGTCGATATCTGTGGTCAGGGGGCGCAGGTCGTAGTGGACGTCCTTGTCGCGCACTACTGGGATTTCGTGGCCGATGGGGCCCAAACGCAGCAATTCCATACGGTTCCTCTCGTGTTCGTCAGGCTTGCGCATTCGGCCGTCGTTGGACGAATGTGCAGTGCAAGCCTGAGGTCCCCACGGTAATGGCGTCTCGCATCGTAAGTTGGAATCGTTCAAGTATTGGACGTCTGTTTTGTGGATGGTCGCACATCTTCTTCCGCACTACGGAAAAGGCGGCCTGCCCACCCGCATCGCCACCCTCCTGTCTCGGGGTTTCCCAGCCCCATTCCCCTGTCGACTTCTCCCGTCGACTCAGACGGCCGAGGCCGTGTAGTCCGACTTCGCCCGCCGGGGCACGACGACGATGGGGACCGGAGAGTGCTGCAGGATCCGCATGGCGTGGCTGCCCAGCGACACACGCTTGAGTGCCCCGAGACCGGAGGAGCCGAGCATCATCGCTTCGGGATCTTCCCACTCCACGGCTGTCAGCGCACTCGCCCAATCCGGTCCAGTCCCGATGGCGACGTCGGTCTCGCCGGGCTTGATCTGGAGCTGATCGATCGAGCACAGGATCTCGTCGGTGTCGCGCCGGATCACCTTTGCCCATTCGTCGATGACACCGGACTCGACGTCGAGTCCCACACCCGCCGCCGAGACCACCCGCGACCGGGGCGCGAAGGAAGCGATGCGGAAAGGCACGCCGGACTCGGCAGAGACCATCGCTGCCCCGAGAATGAGGTCCGCCGAGGTGGACGAACCGCTGTATGCGGCAGTGATCCTCCGCAGGCGAGCGCCCGGTGCCGCCCGGTATCCCACGGGCGCCAGCGCCACCGGCAGGCTGGCGCTGTGCAGCAGCCCAGTGGAGACCGAGCCCAGTGCGATCCGCCCCGGTTTCCCATCGGCGGCGGGACCCACGACGAGCCGGTAGGCATTCTCCTTCTGGCACATCTCGAGCAGCCCCCGTCGCGATGAACGGGCACCGTGGATGACGCATTCGGACTCGATGTCATCGGGAAGGATCGCCCGCACATCGTCCAGGGCAACCTCGGCGACACTGCGCAGCTTCTTCTGGTACTCGCTCTCGAAGTGTACGGGACTCATCGGAAAGGCAGCGGAATCGATGGCCGCCGCGACGAGTCGGTGCCCGTAGGACCGCGCGAGCACGATTCCCAGTTCTACTGCAGCCCTATTGTCCTGACCTGGTGCGATGCCGACGACGATGCTCATTGGTTTCCTCCTGTGGAATCGGATCCGTCCATGCTGTCATGTGCTGCCCGCTGTTTGCCGAGCACCGAGTTCTTACGGCCGACGATGAAGTACAGCCCAAGGATGACTGCAGTCCAGATGAGGAAGACCACGATCGTAATGACCTGGAGGTTGCTGATGATCCACAGGCAGCCGATGATCGCAAGCACCGGCAGGACCGGGTAGAAGGGCACCTTGAAGCCGCGCTCGAGGTTGGGTTCGCGCACCCGCAGGATGATGACGGCCAGGGACACGACGACGAAGGCGACGAGGGTGCCGATGCTCGTCATCTCGGCGAGGAAGTTCAGTGGGATGAACCCGGCCAGGATGGCGATGACCACGGTGACGACGATCGTGCCTTTGACCGGGGTGAGCGTGCGCGGATTGACGTCGCCGAAGAGCTTGGGCATCATCCCATCACGCGACATCGTGAACAGGATGCGGGTCTGGCCGTAGATCGAGACGAGGGTGACGGAGAAGATCGAGATCACGGCGCCGGCGGCGACGACGGTGCCGGGCCACTTGGCACCGACGATGTTCTCGAGGATCGCCGACAAGCCGGCGCTCTGTCCTTCGAACTCTTGCCAGGGCTGAGCCGACAGTGCTGCGATGGCCACCATGACGTAGACCGTGGTGACGATGAGGAGGGCCGCGATGAGTGCCCGGGGCATGGTCTTCTTCGGGTTCTTCGTCTCATCACCGGCGGTGGCGACGGCGTCCATTCCGACATAGCTGAAGAAGATCAGGCCGGAGCCTGCCACCACTCCGGAGAAGCCGAAGGGCGCGAAGTCCGCGAAGTTGTCGACGTTCCAGCCGGTGACTCCGACAAGCACGAAGAAGAGGAGGACGCCGATCTTCGTGCAGACCATGATGGTGTTGATGACGATCGATTCGCCCGTGCCGCGGACCAGGAGGAAGCAGCACATGGCCAGCAGCAGGATGGCCGGCAGGTTGACGACCCCACCTTCTTCCGGGGCGTAGGCCAGAGCGTGGGGAATCTCGAACCCGAAGAGGTTGAAGAGCAGCTGGTTGACGTACTGAGACCAGCCGACGGCGACCGCGGCACCCGCGACGCCGTACTCCAGGAGGAGACAGGCGGCGACCCCCATCGCCGGCAGCTCGCCGAGCGTTGCGTAGGCATAGGAGTATGAGGAGCCGGACACCGGCACGCTGCCGGCCAGTTCCGCGTAGCAGATGACCGCGAGGCCGGCGACGAGTCCGGCGATGACGAAGGACCAGATCACCGCCGGCCCGGCCACCGGCACCGACTCGGAGAGGATGAAGAAGATGCCGGTGCCGATGGTCGATCCGACGCCGATCATGGTCAGAGAGAACAGGCCGATCGTACGCTTGAGGTCACTCTCCGGACTCTCTCCCTGCTGTGGGACGGGCTTCACCCGGAACAGCTGCTGTCGCAAAGTTGCCATTGTCATTCTCCAGACTTCGTCGTCTCTCCTGCCAATGAGCACCGGGGCTGTCGATCATCGGTGATGACCGCCCGTCCTGATCCGGCACTTTCGATACAGCGACCATACGACAGTCCTGCCTCGCCGAGGTGGTGCACGGCAGAATTCGCGTCCGCGGAATTCGTTGTCCCCCCACGTTTAGGACCCGCCCAGGGGGCACATCCGCACTGACCAGTCGCGTTGGCGAACGCCTGCGAAAAACATTATTCAATGCAATGGTTGAATACATGTTTGTGTCGGCCTATAGTGATACTCAACCAGACGGTTGAATACAGATCGGAGGTTCTGTGTCAGACCAACTGACAAAGGTGTTCGCCGCCCTGGCCGACCCCACACGCCGAGACATGGTGGCCAGGCTGAGCGTCGCCGACGCCACGGTCAACGAGCTCGCCGAACCCTACGACGTGAGCCTCCAGGCCGTGTCGAAACACCTCAAGGTGCTCGAGGATTCGGGGCTGGTCACTCGCACCCGGGAGGCCCAGCGCAGACCGGTCCACCTCGAAGACAATGTGTTCGATCTGATGACCAAATGGATCGAGAGATACAGACAACAGGCAGAAGAACGCTACCAACGCCTCGACGCGGTCCTGGAAGCAATGAAGGACGCGGACAAGGACACGATGAATACGGACTCTGCCGCCGCCTCAGCGAGGGAATCCGAGAACGCATCGCAGACAGCTGGTGCACCGACACATCAATCACGCAAAGGAGCATGACATGACCACCACAGACACCGATTATTCGACCCTGAAGCTCGACGTCCCCGACGGAAGCCAGGCGTTGTCGATCACTCGGGATTTCGCCGCATCCCCGGACAAGGTGTTCCGGGCACACACCGACCCCGAACTGTTCGTGAAATGGTGCGGACCGGACACGATCACGAACAGGATCCGCGAGTGGGATGCGACCACGGGCGGGCACTGGAGCTACCTGGCCAGCGACGACAACGGCGAGTACGGATTCTTCGGCTCCTTCCACGAGGTGCGGGAGAACGAGCGCATCGTCCAGACCTTCACCTTCGAAGGCTTCCCCGATGCCGTGAGCCTCGAAATCCTCAGGCTCACCGACCTCGGCGATGGACGGACCCGTCTGAACTCGACGTCGATCTTCGACTCGGTCGAATCCCGCGACGGCATGGTCGCCTCGGGCATGGAACACGGTATTCGCGAAGGCTACGACAAACTCGAGAGGATGCTCGCTGCGGGACTGTGATCGTCAGCGGCGAACTTGTCCCATAAGCTCGATGGCATGACCGAGACATACGACAGCCTGATCGCACCTGCCGAAGACGACATCGACCGCTACGATCCGGAAGCGCGCCGCTGGTTGACAGGTGCGATCAAGGCAGTCCAATCGGATGCCAAGCGATCCTCTGACACGCACCTTCTGCACGTGCCCCTGCCTGCCGAATGGGGGATCGACCTCTACCTCAAAGACGAATCGAGCCATCCCACCGGATCCCTCAAACATCGTCTGGCCCGGTCACTCTTCCTTCACGCTCTGTGCAACGGTTGGATTCGCTCCGGTCGTCCCGTCGTGGAGGCCTCCAGTGGTTCGACTGCAGTCTCCGAAGCGTACTTCGCACAGCTCATCGGCGTTGACTTCATCGCCGTCATGGCTCGGTCCACCAGCGCCCAGAAGATCTCCCTCATCGAGTTCTACGGCGGCACCTGCCATTTCGTCGACAACGCCAACGAGGTCTACACAGTCGCCGCTGATCTGGCTGCGGAGTCCGGCGGTCACTACATGGACCAGTTCACCTATGCCGAACGAGCCACGGACTGGCGCGGCAACAACAATATCGCCGAGTCGATCTTCGATCAGATGTCGAGTGAGACCTATCCTGAACCGTCCTGGATCATCGCCACCGCCGGCACGGGCGGCACCTCGGCGACCCTGGCCAGATACGTTCGCTACACCGGCCGGGCCACCGGCATCTGTGTGGCCGATCCTGACAATTCAGCCTTCTTCGCCGGATGGCGCGACCATGATCCGGCGGCGACGACCGATCAGGGATCCCGGATCGAGGGCATCGGACGACAGCGGGTCGAGGCCAGCTTCATCCCCTCGAGCATCGATCGGATGATGCATGTTCCAGATGCTGCCGCCATCGCCTCCATCCAGCTGCTCGAGAAACTGATGGGGCGTCGCGCCGGGGCGTCGACCGGCACCGGCCTGTGGGCCGCATTCCGCATCGTGTCGCAGATGAAGGCGGCCGGGCAGAGGGGAAGTCTGGTGTCGCTGATCTGCGACCCCGGCGAGCGCTACCTCGACAAGTACTATTCGCCGGAATGGCTCACAGAGGCAGGGATCGACACGATCCCCTACCGGGAACGCCTCTCGGAATTCATTGCCAGCGGTCGCCTTGGCTGAACTCGGCTAGGCGTATTGAGCCGTTAGGCCGGCCTGTCGGCCATCATGGCAAAGTACGAATCTCGGCTGCGACGGACGTGCTGTCCCATCACCTCGGCGGCCTTCGTCTCCTGCCCGGCATCGATGGCTGCGATGATGTCGCGGTGTTCGGGCCACGCCTGCGGTCCTCGGCGTGTGACGTTGAGGGAGTAGAGCCATTCGATCTTGCCCGAGATCTGGCGCAGGAGGCTGACGAAGGAGAGGCTGCCGCTGAGTTCGGCGACTGCGAAATGGAAGCGCATGTTGAGCACCGCGAGATCTTCGTAGCGTTCCTGCCCGATGACGATGTCACCGGCGGCGAGGATCTCGTTGATCTCCTTGCGAATCATCCGCCAACGCTCGTCCGGGGCCTCACCGTTGCTCTGCTGCGCTGCGCGCTTCGCGGCTCTTTTGGCGGTCGCGGATTCCAGGACGATGCGAATCTCGAACAGATCCTCAGCGTCCTCGATCGGTGACGGGGCGACCATGCTGCCGCTGTAGGGCCGCGACTCGACGAGCCCCTCGGCTTCAAGGGACCGAAGCGCCTCGCGAATCGGGATGCGTGAGACCTCATACTGCTTTGCCAAGGCCGCCTCGCGAAGCTTGCCGCCAGGAGGATGCACACCCGTGATGATGTCATGGCGGATCTTCGCGCCGACGTTGACGCTGCTCGACGTCGAGTGGGCGGATGACGATTTGGAAGCCCCGGCCACCGAGTGCGCACCGGGCGTCGCGGCAGCATTCGACGGCGAAGAGGCGTCAGACGGCGAGGAATCGGGGTCAGGCATTGAGCAGACCAGCCCCCGGCACGGCGGCCAGCAGCTTCTGTGTGTACTCCGCTGCCGGACGGTCGATGACGTCTCTCGTTGCGCCGGCCTCGACGACTTCTCCGCTCTTCATCACAACCACATCGTCTGCCAAGTTCGCGACAACTGCAAGATCGTGCGTAATGAACAGACAGCTCACACCCAGTCCCGACTGCAATTGGCGCAGCAACTCGAGGATCTGCTCCTGCACCAGAACGTCAAGTGCCGACACCGCCTCATCGCAGATGAGCAGTTCGGGTTCGCTGATCAGCGCCCGGGCGATCGCTATCCGCTGGCGCTGCCCGCCCGAGAGGTCGGCCGGTCGGCGTTCGAGCATTGAGGCAGGCAGAGCCACCTGATCGAGCACCTCGGCGACCTTCTTCTTCCGCTCGGCCTGCGAGCCGATCTTGAACACATCGAGAGGTTCACGGATGATCCGCTCGATGCCCCACATCGGGTTCAGCGATGAGAACGGGTCTTGGAACACCGGCTGGCTAAAGCGGCGCAGAATGCTGCGCTCGACTTTGGAAGTGGCGTCGACGTTGCGACCCCCGGCCAGAACCTCGCCGCTGCTGGACTTCTCCAGACCGAGCACGATCTTCGCGATCGTCGACTTACCCGACCCGGACTCGCCGATGATCGCAGTCGTCTGCCCACGCTTGGCGGTAAAGCTCACGCCGTTGAGTGCGTGGACCTCTTTGCCGCGGCCGCGCAGCTTGTAGACCTTGTGCAGGTCGTTGACTTCAAGCACATTCGCCGAGGTGGTCCCGTCCTGACCATCACCAGAGCCGGTCCGCGCAGCAGCCGTCGCCGACGCTGCAGCAACCGTCGCCGGCGCTGCCGTCGCCGGCGCTGCCGCCGTCGGGTTCGCCTCCCGCTCGACCACAATGCTGGGTGCGGCCTTGACCAGGGCCTTCGTGTACTCGTCCTGAGGGTTCCCGAGCACCTGCTGCGGAGTCCCGCGTTCGACGACGCGGCCTTCGTTCATGACGAGGATGGTGTCCGTCCGCTCCCCCGCGACGCCGAGGTCGTGAGTGACGAAGAGCAGCGAGGTTCCTCTTTCGGTGACGAGTTTCTGCAGATGATCGAGGATCTGCTTCTGCACCGTCACGTCGAGAGCTGAGGTCGGCTCGTCGGCGATGATGAGATCGGGTTCGCCGGACAGTGCGATCGCGATGAGGATCCTCTGCCGCATACCACCTGAGAATTCGTGCGGATAGGACCGTCGCCGGTTCTCCGCGTCGGGGATCCCCGCTTCCGTCATCAGCCGCACCACATTGCGGGTCACCTCGGCGGAATTCGACGTTCCGTATGTCCGCAGCGCGTCGGCGATCTGATCGCCCACGCGCATGCTCGGGTTGAGGCTGGCCATGGGGTCCTGCGGCACCAGGGCAATCGAACGGCCGCGCAGCGCCTGCAGGCGCAGTGGATCTGCCGACACGAGGTTCTCGCCGCGGTACTCCACGGATCCGGAGCTGACATGGCCTGCCCCGGGCAGGAGCCCGAGGATCGCACTGATGGTCGTTGACTTACCCGATCCCGACTGGCCGACCAGCGCCAATCGCTCCCCCGGCGCCAGAGTGAATCCCACATCGTGGAGGACTGGGGTCTCGTAGGAGACCTCGAGACCGGAGACTTCGAGGACGAATTCGGACGGTTCCCCACCGCCGGTGGTCACAGTAGTCATCATCTGCCTGCCGCGTACCCCTGAGCACCACGCGGGTTCGCCCCCGCAGTGACACGTCCGGAGCCAGGATCGCGGGTCACGCAGGAGAGCCTGCCCAGTTCCCAGTCGCCGGCCTTGGTCACCACGTGACCGCGGCTGATGAGTCCGTTGATGACGTCCTCGCCGAGGCGATCCTCGACGACCGCTCCACCCGGTACCCAGGTGCGCGGCCAGAACGATCCCGCCAGTGCAGTGGTGTGCAGGGCAGGTGCGTCGATCGCCTGCTGGGGTGCGTAGCCGCCGATGAGCATGCGCAGGATCAGCAGCAGCTGCCACTGTTCCTGCTGGTCTCCGCCGGGTGAACCGAGGGCGATGATCGGCTGGCCGTCTTTGGAGATCAAGGTCGGGGTCAGCGTGGTCCGCGGACGCTTGCCAGGGGTCAGTGCTGAAGGTGCGCTGTCATCAAGCCACATCATCTGCAGGCGAGTGCCCAGGCAGAAGCCGAGCTCCGGGACGACAGGGGAGGACTGCAGCCACCCGCCGGAGGGGGTGGCGGAGATGATGTTGCCCCACCGGTCGACGACGTCGATGTGGCAGGTGTCGCCGTTGTTGACGCCGTTCTTCTGCACGGTCGGTTCGCCGATGCCCGCCTTGGCCATGGCTTCTTTGTCCGCGCCCTCGAGCACGAGAGGCGGGGTGAAGGTCGGGGCAGTTCCTTCGCGGTTGGGTCCGGGACGGAACTCAAGAGAGGCCTCGTCGGTGATGAGGACCCGGCGGCTGGCAGCATAGTCCTCGCCCAGCAGCCAGTCGAGGTCGATCTCGGCATCGCCGTAGTAGGTGTCGCGGTCGGCCATCGCGAGCTTGAGGGCCTCGAGGATCGTGTGGGCACCGATTTCGGTCGAGGGATCGAGGTGTTCGTCGTCGAAGCCGTCGAGGATCTTCAACGTCTGCAGCAGCACAGGGCCTTGGCCCCAGGCTCCGATCTTCGCAATCGAGTAACCACGGAAGTCGATCGTCACCGGGGTCTCGAAGTGGGCGTCGAATCCGGCGAAGTCCGCGGTCGTCATCACACCCGCGTGGTCACCGCCGGTCGAATGCCGGTGCGGGGTGGAGGTGAGCTTCGCAACCGCCTCGGCGACGAACCCGGACTTCCATTCCTGACGTGCCGCAGCGACCTTCGCCGCACGACCTTCCACGCCTTCACCTGCGGCGATGAGCTTCTTAAGTACTTCAGCGTAGGGACGATTAAAGATCAGGTCGCCGGCCGCCGGGATCTTTCCCTCGGGCATCCATTGGGCGGCAGACGTCGGCCAGTGTTCGGTGAAGAGTTCCTGCACGCGTTCGATGGTGCCCACGACCCGGGCCAGGACGGGATGACCGTGTTCGGCGTAGTCGATGGCGAAGTCGAGGACCTCGGCGAGTTCCCAGGTGCCGTGGTGTTCGAGCAGGTTGAGCCAGGCGTCGACGGCTCCGGGGACTGCAGCCGCGAGTGCTCCGGCGCCCGGGACCATGTCGAGGCCTTCGCTGCGGTAGTGGGCGATGGTTGCGGCCTCCGGTGCCGGGCCCTGACCCATCATGATCTGCGGGTTCGCGGGATCCTCGGCGGTGGCGAAGACTCCGGTCATGTCACCGCCGGGGCCGTTGAGATGAGGTTCGACGACGTGGAGAAGGAAGGCTCCGGCTGCAGCCGCGTCGAAGGCGTTGCCGCCGCGTTCGAGCACGGCCTGCGAGGCGGCCGTCGCCAACCAGTGGGTGGAGGCGGCCATGCCGAAGTGGCCTTCCAGGGTGGGCCGGGTGGTGAAGGCAGCGGGTGGGGTGAACGTCATGTCAGTGTCCCTTCTTCGAGTTGGGGTCGAGGGCGTCGCGCAGGGCGTCCCCGAAGAGGTTGAAGGCCAAGCAGATGAACAGGATCGCAAGACCGGGGAATAGAGCCGTCGACGGCGCACGGAAAATGTACTGCTGCGCGTCGGAGAGCATAATGCCCAGGCTGGGAGAGGGCGGCTGTATGCCCAGGCCGAGGAAAGAGAGAATCGATTCTCCGATCACTGCGGTGGGAATGATGACGGTGGCCTGCACGATGATCGCCGAGGCGATGTTGGGCAGGATATGCATGCCCAGAATACGTGTCTTCGAGGCGTCGGTGGCGATGGCGGCCTTGACGAAGTCCGCCGACTTCAGCCGCATCGTCTCGCCTCTGACAACTCGGATCATCGTGGGCACTTGGGAGATTCCCAAGGCTATCGCGGCATTGGCCAGGCTGGGCCCGGAGATGGTTGCGAGGCCTACGGCGATGATGAGGAACGGAAACGCCAGGGTGACGTCGGTGAGCCGGGAGATGATCGCGTCAAGACCTCTGAAGTATCCGGCAATCAGTCCCAGTGGTGTTCCGACGACCACGGCCAGCGCAACAGCCAGGAGTCCGACCTGTAAGGAGGCGCGGACGCCGAAGGCCAGACGGGAGAGGATGTCACGACCTAGGTCGTCGGTGCCGAAGACATAGCCGATTGTGCCCGGAACTTGGAACGGCGCTTGGAAGTTCGTCTGCGCGAATCCATAAGGGGCGATGAGAGGTGCGAAGACTCCGATGAGCACGACGACGGCGACCATGACGGAGCCGATGAGTCCCAGCGGGTTGGAAAGGATTGAGCGCAGCAGCCACCAGGCGCGGTTGTTCGAAGTTTGGAACTCGGGGTCAAGGCCCTGGGTCTTCTTATCGGTGTTGGTGACGATGGGTGTGGTCATGAGGCATCCTCGCTGACGCGGATCTGTGGGTTGATGACCGAATAGAGGATGTCGACGGCCAGGTTGATGAGAATGTAGGAGGCCGTGATGACGAGGACGACCGCTTGGATGACTGGATAATCGCGGGAGAAGACGGCATCGAGAGTGAGCTTGCCGAGCCCCGGCAGAGCAAAGATCTTCTCTGTGACCACTGCCCCGGAGATCAGTCCGCCCAATTGCAGTCCGATGATCGTGACGAGGACGATGAGCGAGTTGCGCAGTCCGTAGCGGAAGAGCACCCGCGGTCTCGACAGTCCCTTGGCCCGTGCCATGCGCACGTAGTCGGTGCCCATACTCTCGATCATCGAAGCTCTGGTCTGGCGGGTGATGACTGCGGCGAGGCTGGTGCCCAGTATCACCGCGGGCAGGGTGAGGTAGTAGATGCCGCGGATCGGGTCGGAGAGAACGTCGACGTACCCCGAGGCGGGGAACCAGCCAAGGGCCACGGCCAATCCCATGATCGCTAAGAGCCCGAGCCAGAAATTCGGAACCGAGAGCCCGAGGAGGGCGATGAAGTTGCTGCCGAACTCGGGCCATTTTCCGCGGAAGCGCTCTGCGATCATGCCCAGTGCGATGCCGACGATGACGGCAACAACGATTGCGTAGAGCGAGAGCCAGAGGGTCACCGGGAGGGTGGTGGCGATCATTTCGGTCACGGCCAGGCCGGTTCGCGTGGATTCGCCGAGGTCGCCGGTGACGATGTCGCCGATGAACTTGAAGAACTGGACGAGCAGCGGCTGGTCGAGTCCGAGGTCGGCACGGATCGCGCCCAGGCGTTCGGGTGTTGCCTCCTCACCTGCCATTGCCAGGGCCGGGTCGCCGGGAAGCATGCGGACACCGAAGAAGATGACGATGCCGGAGAGCACGAACGTAATGATCGCGTGGAATATCTTGGTGAGCACGAACCGAGTCATCACTGACCTTCCTTCGCCAGGAATCCGGCTTCTGAAAGATGGACGACGCCATCGGAGAACACGTCGATGCCGGACACATCATCGGTGAAGGCCGTGAGGTTCTTCTGTCGATAGAGATAGATGATCGAGTTGAGCTCGCCGGTCCGTTGGGATGCCTGCCCATAGAGCTTCTTACGGTCATCCATGTCAGTGGCTTCGCTGGCGCGAGTGAGCAGATCGCTGAGCTTGTCGTCGTCGACTCCCGTGACGTTGTTGCCTGCTCCGGGGTAGTGGAAGGTGTAGAGGTTGCCGTGGGGATCGACACGACCCGACCAGCCCAGCTGCAGCAATTCGTAGTCGCCGCGGTCCTGGGAATCGAGCAGTGCGGTGTATTCCATCGGCTGGATCGAGATCTCGAAGCCTGCTTCCTTGGTGGCGGCCTGCACTGCCTGAGCAAACCGCAGCGTGTCCTGCGTGTTCGAGACCTTCATATTCACCTTGAGCGGAAGTTCGACTCCGGCGTCTTCGAGGAGCTTCTTGGCACCTTCTGGGTCGTAGTCGACACACTCATTGCTCGCCTCGGTGGCGAAGGGACTGTCGGGGGCAATGCCCGAACATGCTGGTGAGAACCAGCCGTTGAAGACCGTATTGACCAGCGCCTTGCGGTTGATGGCCATCGACAGTGCCTCACGCACTGTGGGGTCCTGACCTAGCGGTGTCTCATAGTTCTCCGGATTGTCGCCGAACCCCATGTTCACGGTCAGACCCTGATATCCCAGAGAATTCGACTGCAGGAGCCCGATTCCGGATTCCTCTTTGAGGGCGTCGACATCCTGCGGTGAGATGGTGTCTGCGACCTGCACATCGCCCGAGCGGATGTTCGCTGCGCGAATGTTTGCATCCGACATGATCTGGTAGGTGATCGAGTCGAGGTGAACCTTGTCAGCGTCATAGTAGTTGGGGTCCTTGACGACCTTGATCGAGGTCTGCGCGATGCGCTTCTCGAACTTGAACGGCCCCACGCACACCGGGTGATCGCCGAAGTCCTCACCCCTCTCATCCAGGGCAGTCGGGGACATGATCATTCCGGCGCGATCGGCAAGTGCCGCAGTGAATGGCGCGAATGGTTCATCGAAGGTGACTTCGAGGGTGTGGTCGTCGACGGCGCTCACGTCGTTGATCGGACCGAGTTCGGCGGAACGGGAGGACTCTTCGAGGTTGAGGCCGCGTTCGATGGTCGTCTTGACCGCCTCGGCGTCGAAGTCGGTTCCGTCTGCGAATTTCACTCCGTCTTTGACCGGGATCCGCACAGTCTTTCCGTCCTCGGAGATTTTGGGCAGTGCGGTCGCGAGCATCGGTGTGATCTCACCGTTGGCATCAATGTCGTAGAGCTTCTGACACATCGTCTGCATCACGTAGCGGGTGTAGAGGGAGGACGACGTCGTCGGGTCGAGACGGTCCGGCTCGGACGACAGCGCCATGACGAGGTTCCCGCCCTCTTTGAACTCCCCAGCGTCAGCATCGACCGACTTCACATCGGGCCGTTCGGGTGGTTCTCCGAGCGGCTGGACCGGAATGCACCCAGCCAGTAGGACGACGCTGGTGAGCACCGCCATTATCCGTTTTTTCACGCGCACTCCCATGTGAGCATCAATCTCAGCAGCTGAGCGAATCAGAGCATCAGCTTTGGTGTTTGCATACAATCTAATTGTTAATTAACGTTTTGTATACAACTGTGGAGAAGTTCCCGAATTCTGGGATCGCTCACGACTTCTGCCGGTGAGAGCGGGGCGCATCGGTTGATGCGCACCCGCTCACCGGACGGAAGCCTCGTGATCGGAAAGGACCGCAATGACACGTCGACTCGATCTGGCCATGCTGCTCGTGCTGACATTCTCGACCGGAATGGTCGACGCGATCGGCTACCTGGGCTTCGACAAGGTCTTCACCGGAAACATGACGGGAAACGTCGTCATCCTCGGCATGGGCCTGGCCGGCGCCGAGGACACTCCGGTCCTGCGCCCGGCACTGGCGCTCGTGTTCTTCATGGTGGGCGCGGCCCTGGGCGGGCGCGTCCTCGGCCGCATCGGCGAGGACTGGCACGTGCGCACCACGATCATCTATGCCGGCGTGGCCGTCGGCTGTGCGGGTCTGGCCGTCTACGTCGCACTCATTCCCGAGCCCGAGGTGGGGCTGGCCGGAACGATCTTCACCTCGGTGCTCTCGGCCCTCATGGGCGCGCAGGCGGCAGCGGCCCGGCGGATGAAGATCGCCGACGTCACCACCGTCGTCGTCACCTCGACCATCGTCGGTTTGGCGTCTGATTCGCGGTTGGCCGGTGGCGACAGTGTGCGCTGGGTCCGCCGTGCGCTCGCCGTGCTCCTCATCCTCATCGGCGCCATCGCCGGCGCCGCGACGCTGTTGATCAATCAGTGGATCGGCATCGCCATCGTCGCGGCGGCCATCGCCGTCGTGACCATCATCGGCCACCGGGGCTCCCGGAAGCGGGCCCTCGCCGAGGCGGCCGCCTCCCCCGTGCACGCCTGATTCCTCCCGCGCACGCTTGCAGCCTCCGTTAGCCTGCAGGCTCAGTTCGCTTGCAGGCGCAGTTCGCCTGTACCAGCGCCATCTCGCGTTCGCGCGCACGCTGCTTGCGGGTGGTGAGAAGGATGACGAAGAAGGCGATGACCGCACCGATCGTCGTCTCAAGGGCGCGATCAGCAATGAGGATTCCGGTGGGCCCGGGTGCGAGGAACTCGGTCATCATCAGCGCCACCGGCGTCATGAATACGAGCGCGATGCTGTAGTGGCTGATGACGAAGACCTCACCGGCGAACTGCAGGGCAGCGATCAGGAACGCGAGTCCCAGTGGGGGCCACTGAAAGGTGAACAGGGCAGCAGTGAGCAGGACGCCGGCGTAGGTGCCGATGATGCGGTAGACGGCGCGGACCAGGCCGCCTGAAGCGCCGATCGCAGAGATGGGCGCAGCGGCCGCGACCATGGCCCAATAGTGATGCCCCAGACCAGACGCGACTCCGATGGAACCGGCCAACCCGAGCGCGACGACATAGCGGCCGGACTGGGCGAAGATCCGCGACCAGTGCGGGAGAGGCGATTCGGTCAGCTGACGGTCGGGTTCTGTCCGTCGGGCCCAGAGCCTGCCGACGAATCCGAGAATGAGGGCGACACCCACGCTGGCGACTCCGGTCAGAGCGGCATCCCAGAGGCGTCCGTCGAAGGGCACGGAGGCGGTGGCCATGAAGGCGAAGATGTAGAAGAGCGGCCCGGCGGGACGCAGCCGGAGAACATCGGCGACGATCGACAGAACCCCTGCGATGAGTGTGCCGATGCCCACCAGCGCCCAGCCGTTGGTTCCGAGACCGCCGCAGATGACGCCGCCGACGATACTCAGGCTCATGAGGATGCCCGCGAAGGTCTGGTGCTTCAGCCGCAGCCAGTGAGGTTCGACGCGGCCGAAGACACCGGTGAGAGCGCCGAAGACCGCGAAGACGGTGAGATCGGTTCGGCCCATGAAGACGAGCGCGACGAGTGGGATGCCGATGCCCGCCGCGACCCTCAGCGCAGGCGTGCGGTGTCCACGCGGTGAGGGGATGCGGAAGAAGTCGCGGGCATAGGTCTTCACAGTTTTCGGGTGCCTCCTGGGCTGGGGTGCAAGTGATGGTGGGTAGCGGCGTCGGTGCCTGATGTTCGATGCTGTCGATCGTGCTGGGCGCTGACGAGCTCGGCAGTCAGCCGTCCCGCTGTCTAGCTGTCTGCTGTGTCTGCTTCGATGATGAGCAGGAGCTCGCGCAGACTGGTCGAAAGCTGATCCTTGGCCGCAGGATCGATGTCGGCCAGAAGTCGGTCTTCGAAGCTGAGGACGGACTCGAGGATCGGGCGCAACAGCTCCCACGCCTCGGCGGTCAGCTGCACGAGCGAGCCTCTGCCGTCTGCCGGGTCCGGAACCCGGGAGACGAGGCCCGCGCTGGCGAGGCACCTGAGGCGCTTGGTCACGCCGGCGCCGGAGATGATCAGTTCCGTCGACACTCGCGTCGGTGACAGCGTGCCACCGTGCCGGGCAAGCAGGGAGATGACGTCGAACTCAGCTCGGGAGATGTCTTGGGCGGCGAGCACTGCATCGCTTCGAGACTGAACGATCTGCGCAATGCGAGCGATCCGCCCCATGACGGCCACCATCGAAGTGTCGAGTCCTGGGAAGATCGTCTCCCACTGTCCACGAACCTCATCGATGTAATCGGCCCGTTCGCCCGGAGGATACTCGCGTCCAGTACTCATGGCGCGACTCATCCCATCTCGATCCGACCGAAGTCGACAGCGTCCAACGCTCATGCCGACAGACATATACTTTACCAGTTAAGTACTTTGCGACTCCCTGTTCCCCCATGAAACTCATCACGCTCCAACTGGGCCCACCTCGGTCCTACCAACGAAAAACGGGTTGAACGTCGAGAAACTTACGTGGAAACCCGCGACTCGAAACGGGTCCCGTTTTTCGGCGAATTGCACTCCACAGCCTGCACGAATCAGTTCACGCCGAGCTCCTTGAAGGCCGTGATGATCAGTTTCTCCCTGGTGAGGTCTCCTTCGAGGTGAACCAGTCGTCCGGATTCTGCCTCAGGTCCCAGAACATTCCGGCCATGATCTCGGCCCCCTGCTCGAGGATCGAATACAACGCGTGCTCGTCGGGTGCGTGTTGATTGCATCCGGGGTAGGAATGCGGCACCCACACTGTCGGCAGGCCCAGTACCTCGGCGAAGACGTCGTTGGGAATGGTTCCGCCCAGGTTCGGTTCGATCGCGGCCTCGAGGCCGGTCGTTGTCCTGATCGACTCCGCGGCCGCGGCGACGACGCGGGCGTTCGGGTCCAGTCGCGTCGCCGGCATGCAGTGCTCGAAGACGACGTCGACCCCGTGGATGCCCTGAGCCTCCAGGTGGGTTCGCACCGTGTTCTCGAAGTCGTCGATGTCGGTGCCGACGACGAAGCGCAGCTGCATGTGCGCCTCGGCCGCACCCGGGATCGCGTTGACCACCTGGTCCGGGTTCCCGGCCTTGAGGGCGAGGACCTCGATGACATTGAAGGCGAAGACCTTCTCCGCCGAGGTGAACCCGGGCTCTCCCCAGTCAGGATCGACCTCGGGTGACCCCTCTTCGACCACATCGGGCAGCTTCGCGACGGCTGTGAGCACCGAGGCGGGCGGGTCCTCAGGACGCAGCGCGGGGATCCGGATGACCCCGTTGCCGTCGACGAGACAGTTGATGGCGGAGGCGAGGACGGTGGCACAGTTGCGCAGCTTCCCACCCCAGTTTCCCGAGTGGTGGTCACCCTCGCGGTCATGGACGACGAGCCTGAAGTTCAGTGCCCCGCGCGAGCCGAGGAAGAGCGTCGGGTGCTCCGCGGCGATTCGGGGCCCGTCGGAGGCGAGGAAGAGATCGGCGGCGAGTGCGGCCCGGTGATCGGCGGCGAAGGATTTGAGACCCAGAGACCCGGCCTCCTCAGCGGTCTCCATGAGGATCTTCACGTTGTATCCCAGTCCACCGTCACCCGTGCCAGCGCCAGCGCCCGTGCCGGTGTCGAGTGACTCGAGCACGGTCTTGAGAGCCAGCGAGTTCACGGTGTGCTGCCCCTTGTTGTCGGCACTGCCGCGCCCGTAGAGCCGGTCGCCGTCACGAGTGAGCACCCACGGGTCGAGCCCGTCTGCCCATTGCGAGTCGTGAGCGAACTGCACATCGCCGTGACCGTAGAGGAGGACCGTGGGCAGGCTGGGATCTTCGATGCGTGAGGCGATGAGCAGCGGATGCTCATCGGACTCAGGGTTGTCGTGGATCGTCGTGGCGAAGGCCAGTGCTGTCAGCTCCGGGACGATCTCCTCGGCGAGGTAGGCGTGTGCGGCTGCGCCGTTGCCGGCTGCCTGACTTTCGGTGCGGCGGGCGACTCGGGCCGCCAGCAGCTCGAAGAAGTCCTCACTGCGGACGAACTCTCCGGCGCGTCGGGTGACGGCGGCACGGTCTGCGGTACGCGCCTCGGTGGATGACTCGGCTGGTGTGACGTCGGTTGATGCGTGGGATGGTGCGATGTCTGTCGGTGCCGCCTCGTCGCGGTCGGTGCTGTGGTCTGAGGTCATGTATGCAGACTGGCCGAAAACTGCTCGGATGGAAAGACAGATCTGTCCGGAATCCAGTGCGAATCGCACATGGCAAGTGTGCATGTCATGCACCACTCCGCTTAAAATGATCGCATGCCCGACCTGCGCAGCCTCAATACACTGCTGGCATTGGTCGAATACGGGTCGATTCATCTCGCCGCACGCGCGCTGTTCGTCTCCCATTCGACTGCCAGCCGACAGATCAAAACACTCGAAGACCATTACGGTACGACACTCTTCGAACGCTCGGCGACCGGAGTGATGCCCACCGGTCCGGGCCTGGCTGTCGCTGACTTCGCACGACGGATGATGGCCGAGTCCGAGCTGCTCACCGATTCGTTCGGCACCTACTCCCAAGCGGTGGAGACCATCACCATCGTCACAAGCACAGGACTGGGTCAGACCGTCGTCGCCGATGCCATCAATCAGGTTATGACCACCACTGATCAGGTGCAGGTCTCGGTCATCGACCGCGCCTCCCTCGAGGCTCTGCAGGTGCTGAAGAACCGGGAGGCGGATCTGTGCGTCAATTTCTCCGTATCCGATCAGAATATTGACTCGATTCCCGGCGTCAGGCAGATCGACCAGGTTCGGGCCCGGAATTTTGCGGTCCTCGACAAGAAGCATCCGCTGGCCCGGCGGTCCAGTCTCCACATCCGTGATCTGATCGACTACCCGATCGCCACACTGTCCGCCGGCAACACGGCCAGGATGAGGATCGAACAGGCCGTTCGCGCTCAGGGGCAGGTGTTCTCGCCGACGATCGAAGCCACCTGTCCCGTTCTCACGATGCGAGCCGTGTCGGGCACGACGATGATCGCGATGATGGCCGAGCGGACGATTCCGGACAACCTCTCCCATTCGGGATGCACCGCCGTGGAACTCGAGGACCCGGGACTCGATGCCCGCTACATTCAGATCCTCGCAGCCGATCCGCAGCGGGAGTCAGAAGGTCTCGGCCTGATGATCCAGGCCCTGCGCAGGCGACTGGCACCGAGGTAGATCGCCACAGGAGAGCCTATGCAACACGTTTTCTTGCAACTTCTGTGCCCATGCTGCTTGCAGAACCGGTGAAATGTGGAGCCACGAACCAGTGAAATGTGGAACGATCAGCTGGTGAAATATCGGTTCACTGGATGCTGGGATAGGGATCATCGCGACGTTCGCACCCGTCACCGGTCCACATCATGGATTCACCTCCTGCCCTTCACCGGCAACGGCCGATAATCGTCAGCATGGGCAATGAAGCGCAGACACATGATCTCGATCGGATGAAGATGCGCGGGCGGATCATGCGCCGGTCCGCATCGTTCAACGTCGCTCACGCCGTCGACGACCAGGGCCCGGGCACCGGAGCCCAAAGCATCCAACGCGCCCTGTCGCTGCTAGGTCTTGTCGGCATCATCGGCAGTGAGAAACCGAACGGCGCGCTCCTGGGTGAGATCGTGGCCATCAGCGGACGCCCCAAGGCCAGCGTGCATCGTATGCTCAATGCCCTCATCACCATGGGATACGTCGAACGGTGCGAGGACGGCGGGTACCGCCTCGGCGTGCAGTCGCAGATTCTGGGTCAGCTGGCGCAGAAGTCCGCCGAGCCCGCCCTTGAAGAGTCCGAGTCGAGTCTGCTCAGGCTCGCCGAGCTCACCCAGGACACCGCGTTCCTCACGCTGCGCACCGGCAGCTACTCGATCTGCGCCCGCCGTGAAGACGGCTTCGGTCCGATCTTCAACAATGCCCTGGCCGTCGGTGATCGCCACCCCTTGGGCATCGGCGCCGGAAGTCTTGCGATCATGACTCAGTTCACCGACGCCGAGGTGGACGCCTGCTTCGACGCCAACGCTCGAATTCTCGCCGAACGCTACCCCGAGGTGTCCGTTCCCGACCTCAAGGACATCATCCGCCGAGGCCGTCACGACGGTTTCGTCCACAACCCCGGCCTGTTCGCTCAGGGTTCCTGGGCGATCGGGGTCCCGGTGAGAATCACGGGCAGACAACCGCGGGCGGCACTGTCGATCGCCAGCATCGAGGAGCGGATGACCGGAGCCCGCGTGTTCGAACTCGCCACCCTGCTCCAGCACGAAGCACGCCAGATCGCCGAGGCCGTGACCAGCTTGGAGGGCCAACCATGAGCAACGCTGCGCAACCACACGAGACCACCAGTGAACACGATGCTCCTAGCTACCGCCTCGGCGAGCCCGGTGACATCGTCATCCATGCCGGGCCCCGGCAGAGTCCGAGAATCGTCTCGGTGCCGACCCGTCATAGCGAACATCTCGTCGATCTCGCCGCCGGCGATGATCTCTTCGACTCCGTGACCGGCCTCCTTGAATCGCTCGACGTTCAGGGACTCATGGTGGAGTTCGTCGATGGAGAGTTCGGTCGGATCGACTATGTCTACCCTGCCTATGGGCCCGACGCCGAGCACCCCATGTCCTTCACGTCCGAATTCCACCGCGAGGATCCGGCGACGCTGAATCACGCCTCGGCGACGGTGGGCTCGAGGGACGGTGCTGCCTTCTGCCATATCCACGCCTCCTGGATCACCGAGGAGGGCGTGACCAGGGGCGGTCACCTGCTGCCCGGCACCCGTGTCGGCCCGACGGGCATGCGCCTGCGTGCCTTCGCTCTCACTGATGCGCAGCAGCTCAGCGAGACCG
Source organism: Brevibacterium picturae (assembly GCF_900105045.1). Lineage (GTDB taxonomy): Bacteria > Actinomycetota > Actinomycetes > Actinomycetales > Brevibacteriaceae > Brevibacterium > Brevibacterium picturae. Next base: position 1,781,246 of record NZ_LT629739.1, read on the forward strand.
ACCCGGAAACCGGGTTCTCGGCATTCGCACCGGTGTCGGCACCGACTGGTCCTCCGACAGAGGAGCCGGCCGACGCGGTCATCTCCCGCGTGCGTCCCGGCGAACTCATCGACGAGGCGATCGCGTCCGTCTGTCGTGAGGCAGGATTCGATTCCGCCGAGGTGCGGGCCAGCCTCGGCAGCACCACCGGTGCCGTGTTCACAGACGCGACAGCACCATGGCCGGCGGTCGAGTTCACGCACCTGACAGGGTCGATCAAGGGCGCTCTGGGTGAGGATCCACGGGTGCGATTCGAAGCGGAGGTCGTCGATGTCGCCGGAGACGTCCACGCCGGAGTGCTCGCTGCCCGGGCGAACCCGGTGGCGGTGACCTTCGAACTCTTCGTTCTCCAGGCTTAGGCAGGCTGACAGGGGTAGGCGTAGACCGCCCCGCATCTCCCTCAACCCTGCGCCCCACCCACCACCTGCGCATAGACACCGAAGAACGGCTCTCCCTTGTCATTGCCACCGCGGTACTCGGCCAGGGTCTTCAAGACCCTCGGGCCCCGCTCCCCGGTGACGGGATCGAGGTCGATGACCGCACAGCGCGGAATCGCCTCCCCGATCCGCACCCGAACCCCGCCCAGCAGCATCTCCCGCCCGGCCCAGGTCTCCTCTATATAGGGGGTATCGGTATCGACTAGGGCAGTCGCCCGGAACCTCGCCGCCTCGGCAAGCAGATCGGGGTGCCCGACTTGCTCCCCGAGATCGCGGATTGAGGCCGTGGTCACGAGCGTGACCGGCTGGCCGTAGACGACGTCTCCACGCGGAACCTTCGCCAGGCGCACCGGTTCGCCCAACCAGGATGACAGCAGTGCATCATGCGATCCTCGGGTCAGTTCGGCTTCGACCTGCCTACCCCAGTAATCGCAGGTCAGCGTCTCGCCGGAGGCCTCCGGCGCGGCACAGACACTCCGCTCGTCGGGCAGCGTCACCTCCAGCTCGGCACCATGGAACTGGGCGAGGATGCCGACAAGTGAGGGGTTCTGCACGGTCCGCAGCACCCGCTGTTTGTCGATGTCGACGAGGCAGTACCGACGGTCGCCCACCGGCCCCCACTCGTCGAACTCGGCATCCGACTGCGCCAAATGCCGTGTCCCCTTGATCGGAGTGAACCCGACGCTGCGGACAGCAAGCTCGGCCGAAGGCTGACTCACAGTCACGACATCACGGCCCCACCGTCGATGCGCAGGATCTGTCCTGTCGTGAATGCCGCACCATCGCTGGCGAGGTAGGCGACCGCCTCGGCGATCTCAGCCGGTGTGCCCATGCGATCCAGAGCCTGATTCGAGGTGTCGTAGGCCTGACCTGCGGTCAGCGCGGACTCGACCGGGCCAGGTGCCACCGAGTTGCAGCGGATTCCCTGCCGCCCGTACTCCTTGGCCACCCACTTCGTCAGTGCGATGATCCCGCCCTTGCTCGCCGCATACGCCGGCCCTGACCTGGCCCCTGCCTCACCATCGGACACTGCACCACCATTGATCCCCGAGATCGAAGAGATGTTGACGATCGACCCCGTCCCGGCATGAAGCATGTGCGGGTGCACTGCGGCCTTGATGAAGTTGAACGTCCCGCCGAGGTTGGTGTCCAAGTCACGCTGCCACTGCTCGGCCGTAATCTCATCGATTCCGACTCGGGCGGCGGTACCGGCATTGTTGACGAGGATGTCAATCGCACCGGAGGCCTCCACGAAGGAGGCCACAGCAGCGGTAACCGCCTCGGCGTCGCGGACATCGAGTTCGTACCCCGTGAAGGTCTGCTCAGGGAACTGCTGGGACAGACTGGCCGCGGCCACCTCGGCGCCCTGGAGGTCGACGATCCCGACCGATGCTCCACGCTTAGCCAGGGCGGTGGCGATGGCCAAGCCGATACCCTGAGCTGCCCCTGTGACCAGGGCAGACTTGTTCGTCAGCAGATTGGGTTCCATGATTCTCCTTCGAAGGGTGTGAAAGACAGGCGGTGGCGGGTTACCCGGACTTAACCGACGCCGAGGAGGTCGGGCAGCCAGTTCGAGATCGCGGGAATGTAGGTGATGAGAAGCAGGGCGATGATCGCGGCAATGAGGAAGGGCATGACTCCGCGGATGACCTCCTCGATCCTGATCTTGCCGATGCCGGCTCCGACGTAGAGGTTGAGTCCCACCGGTGGGGTGAACAGGCCGATGGCGAGGTTGACGGTCATGAACACACCGATCGTGGTCATGTCCACGCCGACTCCCAACAGGATCGGTACGAGGATCGGAATGAACAGGTAGAAGGCGCTGATCGCGTCGACGAAGGCGCCGACGATGAGCAGGATGATCGTGATCACCGCGAGGATGACGAACTTGTTGTCCGTAACTCCCAGCACCGCCGTCGACACGGTCTCGGCGATGCCCTCGACGGTGATGACGTAGGAGAAGAGGCTGGCCACGCCGACGATGAACATGATGACCGCCGTCGAGACTCCCGATTCTAAGAACACCTTCGGCAGGTCGGGCAATTTCAGTTCGCGGTAGACGAAGAAACCCACCAACAGGGCGAACACCGACGCCACGGCACCGGCTTCGGTGGGGGTGAAGATGCCGCCATAGATGCCGCCGAGGATGATGACGGGAATGAGCAGGCCGGGAATGGCCTTGACCAGGGCGGCGAGGAATTCGCCGAAGCTGCCCTCGGTAGTCGCTCCCGTGCCGGTGACTCCGCCCGTGCCGATCCCGGAGCCGGTCTCCGAAACGGGCGTTCCAGCCTTGCCGGTTTTCAGCAGTCGAGTCTTCGTCGCACCGGTACCCGCTGTCGCCGACGAAGCAGCCGAGGCCGTAGCGGTCGAGTCCGAGGTCACGACCGCCTCGGCGCCGGAGGTGGTGCTGGGCTCGGTGCCTGCGGCCAGCAGTCCCCGGCCCGATTTCACGGGCAGGCCGGCGAGTTCGCGGACGCGGGGGACGAAAAGTGCGGCGATGAAGAACGCCACGGCCATGATGATGCCGGGCACGATACCGGCGATGAACAATCGGGTGATCGAGATCGATCCGAACTCCGAGGCGACGACGGCGAAGATGATGAACGCGATCGACGGCGGAACAACAATACCCATCGACCCCGAGGCCGCGACGAGGGAGACCGCGTGCTTCTTCTGATACCCATTGCGCACCAGCGCGGGAATGAGGATCGCACCGATCGCGGCCACCGTGGCCGGTCCCGATCCGGAGATCGCGGAGAAGAAGAACGCGGAGATGATCGTCACCGCCGCCAGGCCGTGGCTGAAGCGTCCGAAGACTAAGAACGCGAGATCGACGAGGCGCTGGGAGATGCCCGTGTACTGCATGACGATGCCAGCGAGGATGAAGAACGGAATCGCCAACAGCGTGCCCGAACTCATCGAGGGAAACATCACCGAGGGCACCACATCCAGGACCTGGAACCCATCGGTGGTGATGAGGACGGTGACGGCGGCCAGTCCGAGGGAGAACGCCACCGGGATACCCAGGGCGAGGAAGAGGAAGAAGCTTCCGAACAGCAGCAGCGTGATCATTTGCGGCCTCCCTCACGGTCGGTGGTGCCAGTCGAATGGGCGTGCCCGCTCAGTTCCGAGTCGTCGATGACCGGGGCGGCTTCCTGCGCCATGCGCTGCGCGATCGCCTCGGCGGAGGTGTCCTCGTGAAGCGATGCGCGCGCGGCCTGCAGCGTACGGACGATTCCGAGCAGGCCGGCCAGCGGAATGGAGAGCGTGAACAGCCACTGCGGGATGCCCAGCGACGGAGTCGCCCGGCCGCGGATGGCCTGGTTGATCATCATCTCGGTGCCCCAGATGAGGAGGACGGCGAGGAAGATGATCATCAGAGTGGTGCCGATGATGATCAGAGCCCGTCGCGCCCTCGGTTTCACGTTCTCCACCAGGTAGGTGAAGCCCAGATGCGCGCCGAGGCGGATGCCGACGACCGCGCCCATCATCGTGAGCACGACGAGGAGGTTGATCGTGATCTCCTCACTGAAGGCCAGGGAGGCTTGGAACGTGTAGCGGGAGACGACGTTGACGAAGGTGACGGCGACGATGACCATGAACGAGGCGACGACGACCCAGTCTTCGAACCATTTGACGATTTTCATCTCAGAGCCCTTCCGGAATGAACGCTTCGGACATGTCCTTGCCCCAGACCTCGCGGTATTCGGCGTACAGCGGCTTCAGTTCCTCACGGAACTCCTTCTTCTCCGAATCCGTGAGTCTGTTGACCTCCATGCCGCTGTCCTCGAGCTCGGCGATCAGCTCCTTCTCCCGGTCGCGGTTCTCCTTGATCTGGAACTCGTTGGTGTCCTCGGCCAGACGACTCACGAGCTCCTGGTCCTCGGCGTCGAGGGACTCGAAGAGCTTCTCGTTGACGCCGAAGACCAGCGGGTCGTAGGAGTAGTTCCACAGGGTCAGATAGGGCTGGACCTCTTGCAGGTTGGCGGAGTGGATGACGTCGATCGGGTTCTCCTGACCGTCGATGGCACCCTGCTGCAGCGCGGTGAAGACCTCGCCGAAGGGCATCGTCGTCGGATTCGAGCCCAGTGCCCGATAGAGGTCGGTGTAGAGACCGAAGCCGGGGATGCGGAATTTGAGCCCATGCAGGTCATCCGGGGTGTGGATCGGATGATGGGAGTTCGTGAGCTGACGCATCCCCGATTCGCCGAAGCCCAGGAGGTGGACGCCGTGCTCGGACAGATAGTCGGCGTAGACGTCTCCGCCGGGGCCAGCCAGTGCTTCCTGTCCCTCTTCGACGGTGTCGAAGATGAAAGGAGCGGTGACCGCGCCGAAGCGTGGGTCAACGGCCGAGTAGATGATCGGCGAGTTGTAGGAGAAGTCCTTCGCCCCGTCCATGAGCTGTTCGACACCCGCGGTGGCCTCACCGGCGGAGAGACGTTCGTTGCCGAAGACCTTGAGGGTGATGCGGCCGTTCGTCTCCTCTTCGAGGCTCTTGGCGAACCTCTCGGCGGCCAAGTACCAGGTGCTCGTCGAGCCTGTCGTGACGGTCATCTTCCACCGGTACTTCTGCTTCCCGTCGTCGGTCGTGCCGAAGTTCGTTCCGCACCCGCTGACCAGCAGGACGAGTGTGACCAGCACGGCGCACCAACCGAGCATGGTCCTCTTCGTCGGTGTTGTCGGCACCTTTGCCTCCATCATTGAGTTGTTCCTGTCTGTGTTGCTGTCGTGTCAGATCGTGGGGCCCTTCTCAGGTCCCAGCATGGTGGACGAGCTAGGTTCCGGCGTTGTGCACGAGTCCACCGTCGACGGGGATGAGCGTGGAGTTGATGTAGCTCGAATCGTCCGAGGCGAGGAACACCGCGAGCTTGGCGATATCCTCGGGCTGGCCCATCCGTCCCGTCGGGGAGAGTGCGTGCCTGGCGGAGAGCATGTCCTCGATCGAGTCATAGTGGCCGCTGATCGAGTTGTGGATCAGCGGTGTCTCGATGAGGCCGGGAGCGATCGAGTTCGCGCGGATACCCTCGGCCGCGTGCTGAGCCCCGACGACCTTCGTGAGTTCGATGAGTCCGGCCTTCGACGACGCATAGGCGGGGTAGTCGTAACCCATGTAGCGCATTCCACCCACCGAGGAGACCGTGATGATCGACCCGCCACCGGCGCGGCGCATGTACGGCAGCGCCTGCTTCATCGCCGCGAATGCCCCGGTGAGGTTGATGTCGAGAGCTTTCGCGAAGGCTGCAGTCTCGAGTGAGTCGAGTCCCCCGTTGACGACGATGCCGACGTTGTAGTGCAGCACCGTGGGATCGCCCAGGGTGGTCGCGCAGTGGTCGAAGGCTGCGGACAGGGAGTCCTCGTCACCGACATCGGCGACGACCGTGGTCACCCGTGAGTCCAGTTCAGCGTCAGGATCGGCCTCGCCGAGGTTGTCCGACGTCGCGTGCGCGGACCCGAGCGCAGCACGCGCATGCTCGAGGGCGGCCGAGTCCCGGTCGACGATGCACACCTTCGCCCCGGCGGCCAAGAACGCCTTCGCTGCGGCGAAGCCGTTGTTGACCTGCCCGTCAGGGGTGCCGCAGCCGATGGCCATGATGGTCTTGCCGGTCAGATCGCTCATCGTGCGCTCCCCCGTCCTTGAGAGTATTCGGTTTTGAGTTCCTTGCGGGCGAGTTTCCCGTAGGCGGTGACGGGCATCGTCTCGACGAAGTGGATCTCCTTGGGCACCTTGTAAGGGGCCAGCGTGGACTTGCACAGAGCGCGCAGCCGCTCGGCCGCATCTGCATCGGTGACCGTCGGCTCGATGATCGCGATTCCGATCTCTCCCCACTGCGGATCGGGCACGCCGACGACAACGGCCTGGGCCACCTCGGCGTCGGTGAGAAGGAGTTCCTCGATCTCACGCGGATACACGTTGGACCCGCCGGAGATGTACATATCGGATTTTCGGCCGGTGAGGAACAGGAAGCCGCGCTCGTCGAGGTAGCCCACGTCGCCGGTGTGGAAGACCCCGTGGGCAAAGGATTCGGCGTTGGCGTCGGCGCGGCCCAGGTACCCGGCGCAGACGGTGGGCCCGCCCACACAGACCTCACCCTGCTCACCTGCCGGCAGCTCGGCACCGGTCTCGTCGAGGATGACGATGTCGACGCCGGTGCGGGCACGACCGCAGGTGCCGATGCCGGCGGAGTCGACGGGGATCTGACCGTGCTCCTCGGGGCGCAAGACCGTGATCGCACCGGTCACCTCGGCGAGGCCGAAGTACTGCACCAGGCAGGGCCCGAGGCGTTCCAACGCTTGGGACTGGTCGGCCGCGAGCATTGGGGCACCCGCGTAGACGATTCGATTGAGGCTATGATCGGTGGGCCCACGGTCAGCAGGAAATCCTGCGACGATGCGGTTGAGGATAGTGGGCACGGTGAAGGCGTTCGTGATCGTATAGCCGTCGATCGAGTCCCACAGAGTGGCCGGATCGGCCTTGCCACCAGGGTGGATGATCGAAGGAGTGCCGCCGAAGACCTGCGCGAGCATATGGATCCCCGCCCCGTGCGAGAGCGGTGCGAGCACGAGCGAGGCCCCGTTCTCGTCCTCGGTGGGGAAGAGATCGCAGCGATGATTCATCAGGACCGCGCCGAGGTGGCGGTGCGTGAACGTCGCCGCCTTGGGTTTGCCCGTGGACCCTGAGGTGAAGAAGTACCAGCAGGGGTCATCCTCCTCGACCTCGAAGTCCCCGGCTGTCTCGTCTGCGCTCGAGCGGACCACTTCCCGTCGAGCGGACCCTTTATAGCCTGTCCCCTCGACGCCAAGTGGTCCGCTCGATGCGGATGGTCCAGCAGGCAGCTCCCCGATCCACAGCACGGCTCCTGTGAAGCCCGTCTGCTTCAGGGCCTCGACGAAGTCAGCGTGGGCTCGGTCGACGATGATCGCGGCGGGGGCGACATCGGCGCTGATGCTCAGCAGCTCTTCGGTCGACAGTGCGGCATTCGGTGGGGCGATGACCGCTCCGGCACGGATGATGCCCCAGAAGGATTGGACCACCTCGGCGTGGTTGGCCGAGACGAGGAGGACACTGTCGCGCCTGCCCACACCACTGGCCTGGAGCGTGCGGGCCAGAGCCTCGGCGCGGTCGTCTAGGTCCTTCCAGGTCCAGCGCACCGAGTGGTCGTCGTCAATGACAGCGGTGTGGTCCGGGATCCGGCGTGCCGTCTGGGTGAGGAAGCGGGAGACGTTGACCCCGCGCCGAGGTGTCGGTGTGAAGTCCTTGGCCGGTGAGGTTTGGGAGATGGCCCGCATCAGTGCGCGCGCTCGAGGATTGAGGCGAAGTTGGACACGGCGGCTCCGCCCATGTTGAAGACCCCGGCCAGTTCCGGATCCTGGATTTGGATGCCTGGTGAGCGACCCGTGAGCTGGGCGGCGGCGAGCGCGTGCATGGAGACGCCGGTGGCGCCGATTGGGTGGCCCTTGGCCTTGAGTCCGCCCGAGGGGTTGACCGGCAGTGCACCGCCGACGGCGGTGGTGCCCTCGGTCAGGAGACGGTGGCCTTGGCCGGGTTCGGCGAGCCCGAAGGCCTCGTATTCGAGGAGTTCGGCAATGGTGAAGCAGTCGTGGGTCTCAAGCAGGTCGAGGTCGAAAATGTCGATTCCTGCTGCCTCGAGCGCCTGTGCCATGGCTCGGCGAGCGCCGGCCATCTCCAGGGGGTCGCGCTGGGACAGGGGAAGGACGTCGTTGGCGTTGCCCATGCCGCGCCAGGTCACCGCCTGTGGGGCCGAGGCTGCAACATCCTCGGCGGCCATGACCATGCCGACGGCCCCGTCGGAGACCATCGAGCAGTCGGTGCGGCGCAGTGGTTCGGCCACGTAGGGGTTCTTCTCCGAGACCGCGTTGCAGAAGTCGAAGCCGAGGTCCTTCTGCATGTGGGCCAGCGGATTCTGGGAGCCGTTGGCGTGGTTCTTCGCGGCAATCCTGGCGAGTGTCTCCGAATGGTCGCCGTAGCGGTCGAAGTACTGGCGGGCGATCTCGCCGAAGACTCCGGCGAAGGATTTGTAGTGTTCTTCCTCTTCCCGGTAACTGGCACTGAGCAGGACCTCGTTGACGTCGTGGCCCGATGCCTGGGTCATGCGCTCGGCGCCGATGACCAGCGCGGTCTTGTGCCGGCCGGCAGCGATGGAGTCATGGGCGGAAAAGACAGCGGTGGAGCCCGTGGCGCAGGCGTTCTCGTGCCGATGAGCCGGGGTGAGGGCGAGCTCGGGGAACACGACTCCGGGAAGTGCCGCCTCGAATCCCTGCTTCGACAGACCGTTGTTGTAGACGCCGACATGGATGACGTCGATGTCGGCCGGCTCGAGGCCCGCATCGGCGATGGCATCGCGCGCGACATCGGCCATCATTTCAGGAAGCGGCGATTCGGAACGTCCGAACTTTCCGTGGGACCAACCGATGATCGCAGGCTTGGGCATGGACACTCCTTTGGATCCGCCACCGAGGTGGGACAGTCGACAGTAACTCCTGCTGTCATACTTTCGTCAGTCCCAGTTATTGGTCAATACGAATCCACCATATGGAACGAGGAGTGTCTCACCCAGGCGGCACCACCCCCAAGAAACAGAGGGAGTACAAACCGCCACGTCGAAACCACGCCGCTGCGTCGGGGCTCCGGTGCACGCCCGTGTGTGTCGACGCAGCGGCGTGGTCTCGGTGAGAGCGAAGTAGCCAACCGGGCCGCGCCTGCGCAGGCTTTCACGACTTCAAGCCCTCAGAAGCGCAGCGACTTACCCCTTCAGCCGCGTCATCTCCGGGTCGAAGATCGGCTCGGCGGTGACCGTCGCCGGCAGCCTGCGTCCCAGGTATTCGATCTCGACGCCGTCTCCGACGCTCAGAGTGTTCGGCAACCAAGCGTAGGCGATCGTCTGCCCGATCGAGTATCCGTAGGCCGCCGAGGTGACGTAGCCGTCGGCCTTCCCGGATCTGTTCACGGCGCCACTAGCTCCATGATCAGAACCTGCAGCATCAGTCCGGCCCGCGGAACCTCCCGCCACATACACCGGCTCACTCCCCAGCACCACGTCTTCCCGCCGATCCAGCGTCAGGCATGTCAGCTTCGTCGTCGCAGCAGCGGCCCGCGACTCAAGCGCGGCTTTGCCCCGGAAGTCGTCGGTCTTCGAGGCCTTGACCGCGAATCCGAGTCCTGCCTGGACCGGCTCGTGCTCGCTGGTCATATCTGAGCCGAAGGAGCGGAAGCCCTTCTCCAGGCGCATCGAGTTGAAGGCCTCGCGACCACCGGCGATGAGTCCGAACTCCCGGCCGGCCTCCCACAGCACATCCCAAAGCCGATGCCCCAGGTCAGCCGAGGTGTAGAGCTCCCACCCGAGTTCACCGACATAGGACAGACGCATCGCGGTGACGGGGACGCCGCCGATGGTGATCTGCTTGGTGCGGAAGTATTTGAGCCCGTCATTGCTGAGGTCGTCGTTGCTGACCTGCGAGATCACTTCCCGGGCCAGTGGTCCCCAGAGTCCGATGCAGCAGGTTCCCTGCGTGGTCTCACGCACGGTCGCCCACTTACTCGGATCTGCCGTCGACTGTTCCCGCGCCGCGCGGGTGATGGTGGCGAAGTCGATGTTGGAGTTCGCGCCCACCTGATACGTTTGCTCATCGAGGATCGCGACGGTGATGTCGCTGGTGATGCCACCCTCGTCGTCGAGTAGCAGGGTGTAGCTGACGGCTCCGGGCTTGCGCAGCATCGACGAGGTGGTCAGTCCGTGCAGCAACTCGCCGGCGCCGGGGCCTTTGACCTCGAAGCGTTTGAGAGCGGTCATGTCGTACATGGCGACATTCGTGCGCGTCTTCCACGCTTCGACCGCCGCGATCGGCGAGTGGAACATGTCCGCCCACCCCTCACGCTTCGGCGCCTTCCATTCCTCGGGCAGCTCTTCGAGCAGTGACGCATTTGCCTCGTACCAGTGCGGGCGCTCCCACCCATTGGTCTCGAGGAAGAATGCGCCGAGCTCTTTCTGCCGGTCGTTGAAGGGGCTGAGCCGCAGATCCCGGGGTGAGACGCGTGGCTGCAGCGGGTGGATAACGTCGTAGATCTCGACGAAGTTCTGCTGGGAGGTCTCACTGACGTATTCGGGTGTCGTCAGCGCGTCCTCGAAGCGGTTGAGGTCGATGCCGGACAGGTCGGTGTTCGAGCGGCCGAGGGCGATAAGCTCGGCCACCGCGCGAGCGATGCCGGCCCCATGGGTGACCCAGACCGCCTCGGCGACGAAGAATCCGTCGACCTCTCGCGACTGGCCCACGAGCGATCCGCCGTCGGGGGTGAAGGAGAAGATGCCGTTGAAGCCGCGCTGGACCTGCGTCTGGGCCAGCTCGGGTAGCAGCTCCTTGGTGGCCTCCCATTCGCGGGCGAAGTCCTCGGGGGTGAAGTCCAGACTCGAGGGCATGACCTCGTCGGTGATCTCATCGGGCGAATAGGTGCGCAGCGTGTCGAGGTCGACGGGCATCGGCCGGTGGGCGTAGGAGCCGATGCCGATCCGCTCACCCCATTCGCGGTAGTACAGATCCTTGTCTTGGTAGCGCAGGATGGGCGCCGAGGCTCTTGCCGGCTGTTCGTTCTTGCCCGCCAGGCTCGGCACTTCGGTCGTCCACGCGAACTGGTGGCCCAGCGGCAGCAGAGGAATCGTCGTCCCGACCATCGCACCGATGTTCGGACCCCAGAACCCGGCGCAGGAGACGACGATGTCCGCCGGGAACCTGTCGTCCCCGGCCAGCACTGCCGTGACCTTTCCGCCGGACTGTTCGATGCCGGTCACGGTGGTCCGGTCACGGAACTCGACGCCGGCGGCCCGAGCCCGGTCCATGACCAGCTGGGTGCCGCGGGCGGCGAGCGCCAACCCATCACCCGGGGTCAGCAGCCCACCGAGGACCTTGTCAGGCCCCAGCATCGGAAACAGCCGCAGGCATTCCTGCGCATCGACCACCTCGGCGTCAACACCCCAGGACCGGTTCCATCCGGCGCGACGATGCAGGTCCTGGAGCCGGTCCTCTTGGGTGGCGATCTCGAGTCCGCCGACGGGCAGGAACGAGCCCCGGCCATCGGACCCGGTCAACGAAGTGAGCTTTTCGATCGTGTACTGCGCGAACTCGGTCATCGACTTCGACCCGTTCGAGGAGAACACGAGACCTGGTGCGTGCGAGGTCGAACCGCCGGGGATGTTCAAGGGTCCCTGTTCGAGGACGAGGGTGTTGGTCCAGCCGAGCTGGGCGAGTTCGTCCGCGAGGTTGGCTCCGACGATGCCGGCTCCGATGATGACGACCCGAGGTGAGGATGGTGAGGAGGGTGAGGAAATCGGCACTGGGTACTCCTTTGTGGTGCAGTGAAAAGACTGAGGTGGTGCACAGTTGGTGCGCGAACTCAGGCGTCGATGATCAGGTCACTCGTCGCCGTCGAACAGCAGGGAAGGAATTTCCCGGCGTCGATCTCCCGCGCGCGGATGCCGCCTTGGTGGTTCATGTCGACGTCTCCATCGAGCTTGACGACCTTGCACGAGCCGCACATGCCCTCTTGGCAGTTCGCCCCGATCTTCACTCCCGCACGCCTGGCGGCGTCGAGGACGAATTCCTCCGAGCCGACCCGAACGTTGAGCCCGGTGCGCACGAAGGCCATCGTGTGCTCACCTTCGCCCACGGTAGCGAAGGTCGCCGGGTCGACGACCGTCGCAGTCTCGACCCCTGCCACGACCACCTCGACCTCCGGCTCGACCGGGACTTCGGCCAAGGCGTCGACGGCCTCGAGCGGCGCTCCGGCGGCCTCGACGGGGCCCTCGGCGGTGTACTCCGGTTCGTACATCTCCAAGGCGGCTGGCTGCGATTCGTAGTATTCCTCGCTGGCCGAAGCGATCTCTTCGGCGATCTCGCCGGCGATCGCGACTTCCTCGGCGTATTCGGCACGGGTCTCCCGGTCGCCGGAGAAGAATTCCATGAAGATCGAGGTCTCGTCCACGCCGACCTCGCGCAGACAATCGGACGCGGTGTTGAGGTATCCCTCGGGTCCGCATGCGAACACCTGCCGCCCGTTGGCGTCGGGCACGACTTCTTCGAGGAGTGGGGTCGAGAGTCTGCCGACTCTCCCGGTCCAGGCAGGTGCGGATCCGGCCGACCTCTCCCCCGATTCCCGGTCCGCCTGTGCCCGGACCGTCTGCGCCCGGTCTCCCAGGGTGTAGATGACTTCGATCCGAAAGTCGGCCTTTGCCAGGAAGTCGAGCTCCTCGCTGAAGGCAAAGCGATCCGGTGCGGAGCCGTGATAAAGGAGTACGACATCGGCCTGACCCGGCAGCGAATGGATCGTGCGCACCATGGACATCAGCGGGGTGATGCCGGCACCGGCCCCGAGCAGCAGGTAGCGGGCTCGTCGATCGTAGTCGGCGAGGTGGAACGCTCCCACCGGGCCCAGCATCTCGAGGACCGTACCCGGGCGAATGGACTCATGCGCCCACCTCGAGACGAGCCCCTTCGAATCGCGCTTGATCGTGATGGAGAACGTCCACGGCTCCGTCGGCGCACTCGAGATCGAGTAGCTGCGAGACACCGGCTCGAGATCCGGACCATGTACGGGGAAGTCGATGTTGATGTACTGACCCGACCGGAATGCCAGTGGCGCGCCGTCCATCCGCCGGAAGACGAAGACCATCATGTCGCCCGCCTCGGGGATGGTCTCCACGCACTCGGCAGAGAACTCCTGCGGGTGCCAGGGGCCCAGCGCCGTGGCGGCACCGGCAGGTCCCGTCGTGCTGGAGAGCACCCGGTTCCATGGCATCTCGAGGCCCCGGATCCGCTGGGCCAGCGGAGTCATGGGGTCGGCGAGGCGCTTCATCCCACGTGCTCCCGCATCCGAGTCACGTACCAGTTGATGAAGGCCTCGACCTGATATTCGCTCTTCATATATGGGCCCTGCTCGTAGACCGGACTCATCGCTCCCCGTTGACAAAGCTCGACGAAGTTCTTGTCCTGCAGGTTCGTCTGCTTCCACGTATGCGTCAGCGTCTCGAGGTCGTAGTCGACGCCCTCGACCGCATCATCGGCGACGAGCCAGGTGGTACGCACAAGCGTGCGATGCGCGTTGATCGGGAGCACCGTGAAGGTCACCACATGATCGCCGAGGAGGTGGAACCAGCTGTTGGGCTGCAGGTGCATCGAGCAGCGACCCAAACGAAAATCGGGAAGGTCGCCGAGGAGCTTCTTCACCAGGCGTCGGCCGTCGGCCGAGAACGACTCCCCCTGTCCGTCGAGGGATTCGCGTGAGATCCGGATGCCGGCAACGCGAGTATCGAGTTCCTCGACGACTTCGTAGGGCAGTCCGTAGCGGCGGCACCGGTACTCCAGTGAGGCCTGAGCCTGCTGGTTGCGGTCCCAGACATCCTCGAGATGCGGTGGGATCGTCTCATCGGTCAGTCCCCACGTCGGGAACAGGGCACAGGCGAGCTCCGGGTGGCCGTCGCAGTGATAGCACTCGCGGTTGTTCTCCATCACGAGCTTCCAGTTGGCCTCCTCCACGATGTTCTGCTGATAGGCCACCTTCGTCTTAGCCAGTTCATGCGGGGCGACATAGGGCTCGAAGATCCTCGCTGTGTCATCGAAGTCGGCAGGGGGTTCCTCGGCCAGACACAGAAAGACGAGGCCCGCGACGATCTTTCCGTGGGCACGTTTGAGTGAATAGCAGGCCTTGTCGAATTCCATCTCGCCCGGCGCCGAGGCGTGGATGAGGTCGCCCTCGGGCGAATAGGTCCACGAGTGGTAGCCGCAGACCAGGTTGCCCGTGGTCCCGTTGTCCGCGGTCAGTACTCGGGCGCCTCGGTGGCGGCACACGTTGTGGAGGACATTGACTCCGCCGTCGTCGGTGCGCAGCACGATTAGGGAGTAGGGACCGTAGTCGAGCGTGACGTAGTCACCGGGCTCGGGGATCTCCGCGACGCTGCAGGCGAAGACCCAGCTCTGCCCGAAGATGGCCTGCATATCGAGGTTGAAGAGATGATCATCGGTGTAGAACGGCGCCTCGAGGGAGAAGCCGGTGCGTCGGGTATCGAGGAGCTGTCGAGTTTCGTCGAGCCTCTCTTCGCTGAAGCCGGCAGGGAAGCCCCGCTTCGTCGGCGCCAGATTCACTGCGGTCAATTCCATCTCCCTTGATGTGTGCTGCACCTTGATCCGTGCTGTCACCCACGACATTAGCGATGTGGACACTGCAGGAAAAGCGCGAGATTGTGGTGGATTATGAGCGGATTCTCCGTATGATCTCGGGCACAATAGTGCCATGATCGATCCGCGTCTCATCACGCTTCGCACCTTCGCCGCCTGCGGCACCGTCGCCGCCACCGCCGAGCTCACCGGATACTCGCCCTCCGCAGTGTCCGGGCAGCTGCGCGAACTCCAGGCGAACCTCGGGATGACCCTGCTGACCAGGGACGGTCGCGGGCTTCGACTGACGGCGACGGGTCGACATCTCGTGCGACGCTCGGACAGGCTCATCGCCGAATGGGAGGACATCCGCGCCTCGTCGCTGAGCGCCGGTGACCAGTCCCCCACACATTTCGGCATCGGCGGCTTCTCGACGGCATCGTCGAATCTGCTCGCCCCGCTCGCGGCCCACCTGCGCACCTCGCATCCGGAGTCCTCGGTGCACGTGACTGAGGCCAGCCCGACGCGCTGCTTCGAACTCCTCATCGCCGAGCGCATCGACCTCGCCGTGGTCGTGTCGATGCAGGGCGATGTCCAGGTCGAGGACGATCCGCGGTTCGAGAAGGTCGACCTCCTCGATGATCCGCTCGACGTCATGGTGCCCTCCGACCACAGGGTCGCCACGCTCGAATCCGTGACGCTGGCCGAACTGGCCGCCGAGGACTGGATCACCGCCGTGCCCGGATCGCCTTATCACGCGCTGTTCATCGCCGCCTTCACCGCGGCCGGCGTGACCCCGAGGATCTCGCACGAATCCGTCGAATGGGAGACGCAGGCGGCACTCGTCGGTGTCGGTGTGGGCGTCAGTCTGCTGCCTCGACTGGTCAGCCTCGCCGGGGAGGACAATGTCACCCGAGTCCGCCTGAGCGGGCCGGGCCGACTCAGCCGGAAGATCGTCGCCGCGGTCCGGGCGGGCAGCCGCAATTCGCCCCTGATCAGGGAATCCCTCCGGCATCTGCGGTCGACCTCTCAGCACATTCTGGCGACTCGCCTCGGCGAATAGGACGCCATCAGGGCTCTGCTCCGCGCTTTCTGAGACAGCTGATGCTGACGTCCGAGACGGCTATTGACAGACGCACGAGCAAACGGCGAGACTGCAGTCACGTCTGATGAAAGACTGGTATTTCAGGAGGCCGGTCGGCTCTCCTGAGGTTCGCCGCTTCCACATTCACTCGAATGGAGACTCAACGATGAGCAACAAGGCAATCAGCTATGCAGGTCCCGGCAAGGTCGAGGTCGTCGACACCGAGTATCCCGAGTTCGTCCTCAAGGATGGGCCCGGCGTCCATCCAGAAAACGTCGGCCGCAAGGTCAACCACGGCGTCATCCTCAAGACCGTGGCCACGAACATCTGCGGCTCCGACCAGCACATGGTCCGCGGCCGCACCACCGCTCCGGAGGGCCTCGTCCTCGGGCATGAGATCACCGGCGAGGTCGTCGAGGTCGGCCCTGATGTCGAGTTCGTCAAGGTCGGCGACCTCGTGTCCGTGCCGTTCAACATCTCCTGCGGACGCTGCCGGAACTGCATCGAACGCCAGACCGGCATCTGCCTCAACGTCAACCCCGACCGCCCAGGCTCGGCCTACGGCTACGTCGACATGGGCGGATGGGTCGGCGGACAGGCCGAGTACGTCCTCGTTCCCTACGCCGACTGGAACGTTCTGAAGTTCCCGGACAAGGACCAGGCGATGGAGAAGATTCTCGATCTGGCCATGCTCTCCGACATCTTCCCCACGGGCTTCCACGGCGCGGTCGGCGCCGGAGTCACGATCGGCTCGACGGTCTACGTCGCCGGTGCAGGTCCGGTCGGAATCGCCGCGGCCACCTCGGCGCAGCTGCTCGGCGCATCGGTCGTCATCGTCGGCGACCTCAACGAGGACCGGCTCGCCCAGGCACGCGGCTTCGGCTGTGAGACCGTCGATGTGTCCAAGGGCGACCCGAAGGATCAGATCGAGCAGATCCTCGGCACTCCCGAGGTCGACTGCGGCATCGATGCTGTGGGCTTCGAAGCGCGCGGCCACGGCAAGGATGCAGCCACAGAGGCACCGGCAACTGTGCTCAACTCGCTCATGGACATTACCCGGGCCGGCGGCAGCCTGGGCATCCCCGGCCTCTACGTCACCGGCGATCCGGGAGCGGCCGACAAGGCGGCCCAGCAAGGATCCCTGTCGATGCGCTTCGGACTGGGCTTCGCGAAGTCACACGTCTTCGTCACCGGTCAGTGCCCGGTCATGAAGTACAACCGCGGCCTGATGCACGCGATCCTCAACGACAAAGTCTCGATCGCGAAAAACGTCAATGCCACCCCGATCGCGCTCGAGGATGCCCCGCAGGGCTACGCCGACTTCGACTCAGGTGTGGCGAAGAAGTTCGTCCTCGACCCCCACGGCCTGATCAAGGCCTGAGGCACCAGCAGCGCCACCAGCGCCACCAGGAACCTCCGCCGAAACACGGGCGCTGCGTCGAAACACATGGGTGCAAACCCGAGTGTCGGCGCAGCACCCGTGTTTCGGAGCCAGGGCCCCGCGCCCCGCCCGCTTCTCGGCGCGGCACCCGTGTTTCGGCGTCGCGGGTGTGCTGCGGGTGGGCTGCGGGTGGGACGCAGGCAGGCTGGGCAGCTCAGGCCAAGAGGCTCAGCGCAGCTGATGCCTCAGCCCCGCTGGCGCCTCAGCGCAGCTGGTGCCTCTGCCCCGCTGGCGCCTCAGCGCACCTCGTCCGCCAAACGCGTGAACGCCAGATGCGCCAGCGCCGCGGCCTGGTCGCCGAGCAGCCCGTCGTCGAAGGCCACCCGGGGCGAATGGTTCGTCTCCGCGCTCGGGTCGACGCCCTCGGGCGTTGCTCCGAGGAACACGAACGTACCCGGCACCTTCTCGAGCACGTAGGAGAAGTCCTCCGAGCCCATCCGCGGCACGGCCATCTCCTCGACTTGCTCGGTGCCGAAGACCTCGCCGAGGCGGTCGATGACCAGTCTGGACTCGGCGGGATTGTTCACGGTCACGGGGAATCCGATTCTGAAGTCCACCTCGGCGGTGCACCTGTGCGCCCGGGCAATGTTCTCGGCGATCTCGGGCACACGCTGCTGCAGCAGAGCGATCGAATCCGCGGAGAGGTAGCGGACCGAGGCGGTGAGCTTCGCGGTGTCCGGGATGATGTTGCTGGCCTGTGAGCCCTCGAGCTGAGTCACGGAGACGACGACGGGATCGAAGATGTCGAAGGAGCGGGTCGTCATCGTGTTCAGGGCGAGCGCGATCTCGGCGACGGCAGGCACCGGGTCACGGGTGGCCTGCGGTTGGGAGCTGTGGCCACCGGCGCCGTGAACGGTCAGATTGAGGTCGGCGAATCCGGCCATCAGCGGGCCGCCCTTGGTGGTGAACCTTCCGCGCTTGTCGGCCTCAACATGGATTCCGTATGCGGCGATGACAGGCACCCCAGCGGCCTCGAGCATACCCTCGGCAAGCATCGGTTCTGCACCTCCCTCAACCTCCTCGGCGGGCTGAAACATGAACACGATGGAACCAGGCAGCTCGTCCCGGTGCGCCGCGAGCAGACGAGCCGCACCGACGAGGCCTGCCGTGTGCATGTCGTGGCCGCAGGCGTGCATATTGCCGTTCGTCGACGCATAGTCGAGGCCGGTGTCCTCGGCCACGGGCAAGGCATCCATGTCCCCACGCAGCAGCACGGCAGGTCCCGGGCGCTCTCCCTTGAGCACGGCAACGATCGAGCTCAGCGACTCCCCCGTCGTGATCTCGAGGCCCAGATCGGCGAGCTCATCCAAGACGGTCTTCTGAGTGAAGGGCAGCTGGAAGCCGAGCTCTGGATTGGCGTGCAGGGTGCGGCGCAAGGTGACGAGATCGTCGTGGAGGCTACGGGCTTCGGTGCGGAAATCTGGGGCAGCGGCGGACGATGATACGGATGGCGATGCGGACATGGACGCGGTTCTCCTTCGGGCCGAATGAACTGTGAGTCCGACTCTACTGAGGTTCAGACCGCACTGATCAGCAGACCCTACTGAGAATCGGGTCTGACTGCATTGTCATTGGCGGCGACGGAACGTGGTGCTGCTGATCAAGCGCAGCGCACCGGAATCGCATGTGGTCGAGATCGCAGACCACGCCGAGTCCCACGCCTGATCACCCCGTTCTGCGATGACCCAGCGCCGTCGCTCCCGAGAAGCCCGAGGTCCATGAGTTCGGCACGCGACCATGGACCTCGGGTCCCGTCGTGCGTACCGTAGTGAGTGACGACACTCGACGAGGAGACCGCCGTGCGCATCATCATCACCCAGAACATGACCCTCGACGGCCGAGTCGAAATGCTCGACGACTGGTTCGACCCGCAGGCCCAGGACGAGGAGCTGTCAGCAGAACTCATGCGGCAGTCAGCCAACGAGGAAGTGCTGCTGCTCGGACGGCAGACCTTCGAAGACTTCCGCGGCTACTGGCCGCACCAGAGCGATGACGTCACCGGGGTCGCCGATCATCTCAACCAGGTCGACAAGCGAGTGGTCTCGACAACGCTGACCGACCCGGAGTGGCAGAACTCGACCGTCATCAGCACGGATCCGCTGCAGGCTGTGACAGCGATGCGCGATGAACCGGGCCGGGACGTGATCGTCACCGGCAGCATCACCCTGGCGCATGCGCTCATCACCGCCGGACTCGTCGATGAGTACCGGATGTTCACCTATCCGGCGTGGCAGAGGCGCGGACGCGGCTTCTTCCCCGATGACGCAGGAGTGCCTCGGCTGCAGCTGGTCGATTCGAAGTCGTTTCCCAGCGGTGTCGTCTACTCGGCGTACGAGCCGATGCGCTGACCAGCACTGACCATTGTCGGCCGGTTAGGCCGTGCCGAACATAACCTTCCGGCCGTCGGGGTCTTCGACCGTGGCCACGACGTCGTCGACATCGATCAGCGGGGCGCCCACGTCCTGCACATGGGTGAGGAACGCCTGCAGATCGGGGATCCGGAAGTAGAGGTGGGTGAGGTTGGACTCCGAGTTGGGCGGGAAGCTGTAGTCCGCGAACGCCTTCGCATCGTGAAGGGCGATCTGAACGCCATCCAGGTCCAGCATCCAGTAGGTGTATTCATCGCTGCCGACTGCCTCCAACGGCACCCCGGCCACATTTCGGTAGAAAGCAGCCGTCACCTCGGCGTCCGCGCAGGTCAGGAACACACCGCGAAATCTCGATTCCATGATTGAACCTCTCGTCCGTGGCCCGGTCTCCGTGAGAGCCGGCCGCACACCTGATTCCTCATGAGTCTATCCGCAGCCGCTGACATAGAGACAAGGCGAAGACGGCTCCGAAGCGGTGGAACGCTTCTGCCGAACCGTCCCAACTCGGCTTGCCAAGCGACATTCATGCTCCACACATACTTCGGTGAATCGCGACTGTTAGCCTGGCAGGCTGATCCCGACATCAGGAGTGAATGTGCAGAAGAGCAAGTGGTTGCTGGGCCTTGCCCTGTCCGTGTCCGTGGTGGCCTTCGCCGCTTGCGGTTCGCCCGAGGACAAGCCAGCGGAAGAGAAGACCTCCGCCGCAGCCGAGCAGGGCCAGGGCAAAGACCAGGCCCAGGCCCAGAACGGCAAACCGAACACGGACGGCATTCCCAATGTCGTCGCCGAAGTCAACGGCGAGAAGATCACGAAGGACGACTTCGTTCCTCTCTACGAGACCCAGTACCAGCAGATGCAGATGCAGTCACAGCAGTCCGGTCAGCAGGTCGACGAGAAGAAGCTGAAGACCCAGACGGCCGAGAACCTCGTGAGCACCGAACTGCTGAGCCAGGAAGCCGATGAGCGCGGCATCAAGGTGACCGACAAGGACATCGACAAAGCCCTCGGCGAATCCGCCAAGTCGAGTCAGATGAGCAAGAAGGACTTCCTCGCGGCCATGAAGAAGCAGGGCATGGACGAGAAGAAGGTCCATTCCGAACTCAAGACCCAGCTGTCGATCGAAGACCTCATCAAGGATGAGTACGGCGAGTTCAAGGTCAGCGGCGAAGAGATCGGCCAGGCCTACCAGCAGGCGAAGACCCAGCAGGAGCAGATGGCGCAGCAGGGCGGCCAGCAGGCCCAGGAGGTCCCACCGCTCGAGGAGATGCGTCCGCAGCTCGAGAAGCAGGTGAAGAGCCAGAAGTCGACGCAGGCGACTCAGAAGTACGCCAAGAAACTGCGCGAAAAGGGCGACGTCACGATCAACCTCTGACGGACCGCAGATCTCCGACCACTCGACGAGCCCCGCTCGGACGACACTGACAGCCAGCACTGTCGGATGCCGTCCGAGCGGGGCTCTATCGCTTCGAGATCGCTGCGAGTCTCATCCTTGGGGAATTTCTGAGTGTTCCTCGCCAAATCCGTGTGTGCGCTTTAGTGTGTAGGGGAAAGAAGCGTGTCTTTATGATTCGCTCGTCCTCACAGCACGTGCGACCGACGATGGTCGTATATAGAGCACACAAACCTAAGGATCCTTCATGGCTTCGGTCCTCTCTCGGTCGGCGATCGTCGCACCAAAGAACTTCAACCGGTGGCTGATCCCGCCGGCCGCCCTGGCAATCCATCTGTGCATCGGGCAGGTCTACGCATTCAGCGTGTTCAAGATCCCCTTCATGACGCACTTCGACGCCGGTGAGGTCTCGATCGGCTGGATCTTCTCGATCGCGATTCTCATGCTCGGCATCTCCTCGGCCGTCTTCGGTCCCTGGGTGGAGAAGAACGGCCCGCGGGCATCGATGGTCGCAGCGGGCGCCTGTTGGGTCATCGGCTTCTTCATCGCCTCGCTGGGAATCATGATCGGTCAGCTGTGGTTGGTCTACCTCGGCTACGGCGTCATCGGAGGCATCGGTCTGGGAATCGGCTACATCTCCCCGGTCTCGACGCTGATGAAGTGGTTCCCCGACCGTCCGGGCCTGGCCACCGGCCTGGCGATCATGGGCTTCGGCGGCGGTGCGCTCATCGCCAGCCCGATGTCGAACCAGCTGATGAGCCTCTACGGCGGCGGCACCGAACGGGAGAACCTCGTCGCCGGTCTGACGCCGACCTTCGTCACGCTCGGCATCGTCTACGCCGTCGTCATCACCGCGGGAGCCTTCGTCATCCGGGTCCCCCATCCCGAGTGGACTCCCAAGAACTTCGACCCGAGCAAGGCGACCTCCAAGCCCATGCAGACGAAGGGCAACGTCTCCGTTCGCAGCGCGATCCGCACCCCGCAGTTCTGGCTGCTGTGGGTCGCCCTGTTCCTCAATGTCACTGCGGGAATCGGCATCCTCGAGAACGCCGCCCCGATGGCGCAGGCCTACTTCGGCATCACGGCCGCGGCAGCAGCCGGCTACGTCGGTCTTCTCTCGATCGGCAACATGGCTGGTCGCTTTGTCTGGTCGACGACCTCGGACTATCTCGGTCGCAAGAACAACTACATGCTCTACCTCGGCGGCGGACTCGTCCTCTACCTGGCTGTGGCACTCTTCGGAGGCAGCTCTCTCATCCTGTTCATCCTCGCGACGCTCGTCATCATCTCGTTCTATGGCGGCGGCTTCTCCACCGTCCCGGCCTACCTCAAGGATCTCTTCGGCGTCTATCAGGTCGGAGCCATCCACGGCGCCCTGCTCACCGCATGGTCCGCTGCGGGCGTGGCCGGACCGCTCATCGTCAACTCCGTCGTCGAGGCGGGCGAGAAGGCAGGCAAGACCGGGCCCGAGCTCTACACCCCGGGCATGTTCATCATGGTCGGGGCGCTGGCTATCGGCTTCATCGCCAACGCCCTGATCCGGCCGGTCAGCAAGAGGCACTTCGAACGCGAAGAGACGGTCAAGGCCAAACAGGCCGCCGCCCTCGAAGACGAGAACTGAAAGGAAGGGACTGACACCATGAGCGATTCCGCACCCACAGCACATGTCCCGGCCGAGGGCTCACCGCAGTCACCCGTCGGCGGTGCCTACAAGGCGGTCGGATCGACCCTCACGGTCGTCGTGGTCGGCGGCCTCGTCTGGGGCCTGACCCTGACCGTGGTCAAGGCCGTCGCGATCTTCACCAGCTGAGGATCCACGACTTCGGCTACTCTCAGCACATGAGCCACAACGATCCTGCCCTCGGATTCTTCGCACAGAAGTCCAAGGTCAGGGTCGTTTCCATTGCCCTGTGGTGCCTGGTCGTCCTGCTCGCCTTCCTCACCGCGTGGACTACCGGTGTGGCCGGCAGCGGCACAGGCGGAACCCCCGCAGACCGTGCGCCGGCCCTTCTCCTCTTCATGACCGGCACTTCTGTCCTCGCCTTCGGTGCACTGATCGTCGACATCACCACCGCTGGGGTGCGCGATGACCTGGCGTGGTGGGGCGTCCTGCGACTCTTCGGAAGTCTCGGCCTCGGCCTGGCCGCGGGTTCGTGCGCCCATGACATTGCTCTGAAGTCGTTCCCTGCCTGGTGGCTGCCGATCCTGCTTCTCATCAGCATCGCAATCCTCTGCGTTCCAGTGGGCGTGGCCCGACTGGAGCGGCGGCATGGGAGCTCGCAGACACGCTGAACGGCGCAGCACCGGCTGACGACCACACCCCCACCCGCGCCGAGGTGGCTCTCGGTTTCGTCCTGAGCATGGTCGATTCATTGCCCACCGTCCCAGACACGTAGGATCGAGCCATGCCCTCCGATGAGAACTCCGCACCGCCCCAGGGGGCTCACGGTGAGTCCCGAGTCCCATGGGGTTCGATCCTGCGCAACGTGGCATTGGCCCTGGCGGTACTCGCTGGGCTGTGGTTGGCATTCAACGTGCACCTGCCCTCACTCGACGGACTCCAAAAGCAGATCGCGGATGCCGGGTTCTGGGGCTTCGGCATCTTCATCCTTCTCTACGCAGTCGTCGCGGCCACCCCTATCCCCGTCACCATCATGGCGGTGGCCGGTGGGCTGGCGTTCGGGCTGGTGTTCGGCACCATCTTGTCGATGATCGGCGTGCTGGCAGGGTGCTTCGGAGGCTATTGGATCTCCCGAGCTCTGGGACGCGACACCGTCATGAAGCTGCTGGGCAACCACGCCGAGGCGATCGAATCCCGGCTGACCAACGGCGGCTTCTATGCGGTATGCACCCTGCGCCTCATGCCCGGATTCCCCTATTGGCCGGTGAACTACGGCAGCGGGGCGCTGGGCATCAGGAGCCGCACGTTCCTCATCGCCACCGCTGTCTCGGCACTGCCAGGACAGCTCTCCCTTGTCGCGGTTGGTGCCTTCATCGGAAGTCCCGGAATCATCACAGGCACTGCCGTCGGCATTTCGTGGGCGTTGGTCATCGTGCTGACGATCCTCACCTTCCGACGGTGGAAGTCGGCTCAGAAACACCCAGCCGACTCAGAGAGCGAAGGCGGACGCGAAGGCGAGGTCTCGCCAAAGGTCGAGGGCTCGCCAGACAACGAGGCGAAGCCCGAGGACTGATCCGGCCCGAGAAACCGAAACTTCAGATCAAGAGAGCTGAAGATCGGTGATGCAGGTCGCACCGTCATCCATTGTGGAGAATTCGACCGAACCGGACTTCCCGCCGTGGGCGATGTCGACGATTCCCTCG
This sequence comes from Brevibacterium picturae, assembly GCF_900105045.1. GTDB lineage: Bacteria > Actinomycetota > Actinomycetes > Actinomycetales > Brevibacteriaceae > Brevibacterium > Brevibacterium picturae. The sequence goes on from NZ_LT629739.1 coordinate 1,805,490, forward strand.
ATGTCACTCGGGACCCAGAACCCGGCGAAGCCATTGTCGAACGTTCTCACCTGATCGTCGACGACCACCTCGCCGGCGGCGCTGTCGGTGATCTGTACGTCGACCTCCTCATTGCCAAGCTCTCCACGACAGGTCGTCAGGCTGTGAAAGAAGCAGTCGTGAGTAGTGTTCGCGTACGGAGCGATCGAGACATAGGCCTTCTCCTCCGGCAGATCTAAAGTCACTTCCTGCGCTTCACCGACCAGCACCAACTCATCGGGGTAGACCGACGCCATGAGATCGCTCGAGCGATCCGTCACTGAAAGTCGGTCAAGATGATCAATGACTTCAACGGCACCCATCCCGTCCAAACCGTGCTCGGAGAGGAAGTCCCCCGTCGACACCGGATCGCTTCCTGACCCGGAGCCCGAATCGTCGGTCCCACAACCTGCCAATAGCAAGGTCAGAGCAGCAATGGCGATGACTCGCCTCAGGTTCACTACACGCATCGTCTCTGTCTGAGTCACGTTGACAACTATACCCCCTCTAGGTATAGCGTCGGCATCGGGCACTCTCGTGCAGCCCGCGATCGGACCGTCATGGCCAGGGAAACTGAAGGAGAAGAATGAAGAGATCCACACCGTTGACGACCATCGCCGCGGTTGCAGCCGCATCGGCACTGACATTATCGGGATGCAGCAGCCCAGAAGACGACAAGGCTGCCCAACATTCACAACATGAGACACCGTCTGAGTCGGCATCGAGTGAGGATCATGGCGAAAGCCACGAGCACGCCACCGATGGCGGCCAGCCGCCAGAGGGCATCAAAGAGGCCTCTGACCCGACGTACTCCGTCGGCGAGGAAGTCACTCTCACCGCCGACCACATGCCGGGCATGAACGGAGCGAAGGCCACGATCTCAGGCGCCTTCGACACCACGACCTATTCGGTCAGCTACACGCCCACCGACGGCGGCGACCCGGTCAAAGACCACAAATGGGTCGTGCACGAAGAACTCGACAATCCCGACAGGGCACCTCTGGCAGACGGCACCGAGGTGGTTCTCAACGCCGACCATATGCCCGGGATGAAGGGTGCTGAAGCATCGATCGACAGCTCGACCGAGGAGACCGTCTACATGGTCGACGTCGACACGGACGACATGACGATGACGAACCACAAGTGGGTTGTCGAAGGCGAGGTCCAGCCCGGACAATGACCTCGGCTCAGGGTGCTTCTTCGGAATCCGTCTGGGCGAGTGCCCAGCGATGCCCCCAGTCGTCCATCATCTCAACAAGCGGCTGCAGAGACCTACCCCAGTCCGTCAACGAGTATTCGACTCGGGGCGGAACCTCGGCGAAGACTTCACGGTGGACGAGGCCGTCGGCTTCCAGCTCACGCACCTGACGCGTCAGGACCCTGTCGGTGATGTCGCCGACCTCTCGGCGAAGCCCTCCGAATCGCCTGGTCCCCTGAAGCAGAATCTGGATGATCGTGAGCTTCCACGACCCTCCGATGACGCTGACCGTCACTTCGACGGGACACACGTCCAAAGCGAGCTGGGTAGCGGTTCTCATATCAATACTATCCAAACTGTCGGTATAGGACTTAAAAGTGCATACTTCCCAAAGTATTGGGTGGGTGTTGAGATTGTTGCATGACCACCACGAAGCCGCAAGCACTGTACGTCTACGCCCACCCCGATGCCCGATCGTTCAATCGCGCACTCTTCGACGCCGGTCGAACTGCACTCGCACGCACCCACGATGTTGTCACGAGCGACCTCTATGCCATGGGGTTCGAGCCCGCACTGTCACGCGCCGATCTCGGCGAACGCGCAGATGTTGACTCGCCTTTCCTCGACCGGTGGACGCAGGCCGCCTCCGAAGGGCAACTTCCCGATGAGGTCGCTCTCGAACAGCAGAAGCTGCTCGACGCCGACCTCATCGTCTTTCAATTCCCGTTGTGGTGGTATTCGGTTCCCGCGATGCTCAAGGGGTGGTTCGACCGGGTGTTCTCATCCGGTTTCGGATTCAATGTGACCGATCCGGAAACCGGACTCCCGTGGAAATACGGTGGCGGATTGCTCGCTGGTCGGCGCGCGCTCCTCACCATCACCCTCGGTGAGGATCTCAGAACCGTCGGCACGAGGGGCATCGCAGGCGACCTCGATTCCCTTCTTTTCGGAGTCACCCACGGCACATTGTTCTACGCAGGCATCGAACCCCTGGCGCTGCACACGATTCCCGATGCCGATGGCCTCAGCCCGGACGAAGCCCAGCACGAAATCGACCGCTTCACCCATCGACTTGCGAACCTCGCAGACGAAGCGCCGATTCCGTTTCGGACGATGATGAGCGGGGACTACCGTCCCGGGCGGGCACTGCGCGAGGAACTCGTCCCCGGGCGGACGGACCTGGGCATACACCGCGTCGATGCCTGACGCGGTGCCCGGAAGTCGAAACCCGACGAGGACCGCGCACGGACACCGCATGGCAGATCTTCACCCGAAGTTCGGTGCTCGTCGCTCCTGGAAGGCGGTGAAGCCTTCGGCATAGTCCGGGGTCTGGCGGGCGGTCTCCTGGAGGTTGGCCTCCTCGGCGAGCACCTGCGCCAGGGTCGGGCGGTCATCGGCGAGTTTCTGCACGAAGCCCTTCTCCATGGCGAAGGCCTCGGCCGGGCCGGTCACGATCGTCGACAGCTTCGACTCGACGAACTCGGCCAGTTCCTCGGCCGGGACCGCGCGGGAGACGATGCCGGCAGCGGCCGCCTCAGCGCCGGTCATGAAATCACCGGTGATGATGAGGTCCATCGTCCGGTGGTAACCCACCCGGTCGAGGAACACGTGGTGAGCACCCGAGTCGAGCATCGCGCCGATCGCGGCGAAGGGCGAGCCGAACTTCGCGTTGTCGGCGGCGAAAATGATGTCCGCGGCCGCAGCGACGCCGAAGCCCAGTCCCAGGGCGGCACCCTGGACCTGTGAGATCACGGGGATCGGCAAGGCACGGATGGACTGGAAGACGGGGGTGAAGGCTTCGGCGAGGAACGCGTGTGCGTCATCGGTTTCGACGTCGACGGCCGAGATGTCGCGACCGGAGCTGAAGACCTTGCCCTCTCCCCTGATCAGGAGCGCACGGACGTTCGGGACCGCCTCGGCGACCTTGGCCACCGCTGCGGCCAGATCACGGAGGTTGTCCGCGTCGAGGGCGTTGCGGGAATCGGGGCCGTCGAGGACGATCTCTGCGATGTTTCCCCGGTTGGACAGTCGGATCTCGGTCACGTGTGCTCCTTTGCAGATGACGGTGCTGCAGCTGAGGGTGCTGCAGCTGACGGTGCGGCAAGCGGGGTTGTTGTCCGCCTGATCACCAAGTATAGAATCCCTGGCCGGACTTTCGACCCAATTGACCTGATGCGACCTTGTCTTTGAGCAGCTGCGGCGGGGCGAATCGCGGGCCCAGTTCCGTCTCGAGGTGCTCGGCGATGCCGAGGCGGACGTCGAGGCCGACGATGTCGGTCGTCTGCAGCGGTCCGGCCGGGTGCCGGTAGCCCAGCGTCATCGCCTTGTCGATGTCCTCGGGGCTCGCGACCTCCTCTTCGACCATCCGCATCGCTTCCAGCGCCAGGGCCACGCCGAGGCGGCTGGAGGCGAATCCCGGTGAGTCCTTGACCGTGATCGCCGTTTTCCCCAGTCCCGCGACCCAGGACTTCGCGACGCCGACGAGCTCCGGTTGCGTGTGGGTGCCGACGACGACCTCGACGAGGTCGCTGACGGGGACCGGGTTGAAGAAGTGGAGTCCGATGAGCGCATGGGGCCGGGGCAGTGCGGCGGCGAGCTCATCGATGGACAGTGCGCTCGTGTTCGTGGCGATGCTCGCGGCCGGAGCGTATTTTGCGATGGCGGCGAGGATCGTCTGTTTGAGTTCGACGTTTTCCGGGACGGCTTCGATCACGAGGAGTGCCTGGTCGAGCAGGGTCGGGTCCCGCACGACCTCGACGGTGCCGGTGACGTCGAGGCCCTTGGATTTCGACTTCTCGACCGAGGCGTCGATGCGCTCCTTGGCTGCGGCCACGGTCTCTTCGGTGTTCTCGATGATGATGACGCGGGCTCCGGCGCTGGCGAAGGCGTGGGCGATGCCCGCACCCATCCGGCCCCCGCCATAGACGCCGACGGTTTCCGGAACCTGGGGGCCGGCGTTGTCTGCGCCCGCCGCTGAGTCCGGCGATGATCCCGCCGTCGGGTTCGGCGTGTGCACGGCGTCAGGTTCGCGAGCCCTCTGCTCGCTCATTCGGTGGTGCCTCTTTCGTCGTGTCGGGGAACGTCCTGTTCGTCCATCGCCTCGGTGGCCACGGCTTCGGCCCTCTTCCGCTTCTTCGCCTCCCGTTTCGCGAGGAAGGCCTCCATCCGGGTGTGCTTCTCCTCGGTCTCGAACAGCACGGCCTGGGCCAGATCGTCGATGAGCGGATGGGCTTCACGTGGAGCGTGGAATGCCGATTTGCTCAACCTCACGGCCAACGGTGCGAAGCTCGCGATCCGATCGGCAAGTGCTTCACCGGCGAGTTCGAGGTCCTCGGGGTCGACGACGTCGTTGAGCAGGCCGATGGACTTGGCCTCTTCGGCCTGGAGAGTCCGTCCCGCCAAGAGGATCTCCTTGGCGCGAGGCTCCCCCACGAGTTCACGCAGACGCCAGGCGGCTCCGGCCGCAGCGAGGATGCCCAGTCCTGTCTCGGGGTTGCCGATCTTCGTCGTCGGTGTCCCGATGCGGAAGTCACAGGCGAAGGCCAGCTCTGCTCCGCCGCCCAGCGCGTGGCCTTCGACGAGGGCGATGACGGGCATCGGCAGTTCCTGGATGCGGGTGAAGACCTTCGAGTTGATGCCGGCCAGGGCCTCTTCGCGGCCACGGCCCAACAACTGGCCTATGTCGGCACCGGCGGCGAAGACACCATTCGAGCCCGTGAGGATGGCGACCTTCGGCTCGGCTTCGAGTTCGGCGCACACCGCGTGGAGGGCATCGGCCATGTTCTGGTCGATGGCGTTGCGCACCTCGGGTCGGTTGAGCCGGATGATGACCCGGTCGGCATGGCGTTCGATCAGCAGCGGGGAGTTCGCGCCGTCCGCACCGTTGGTCGAATCGCCCCCGGCGGTGTCGCCCCCACTCATACTCGCTCCAACAGCAGGGCCGAACCCTGGCCGACGCCGACGCACATCGTCGCCAGTCCGCGCTTGGCATCGGCCTGTTCCAGGCGGTTGAGCAGTGTCAGGGTGATGCGAGCGCCCGAGCAGCCCAAGGGATGGCCCAGCGCGATCGCACCGCCGAAGCTGTTGACGATCTCCGGATCGAGGCCCAGGTCGCGAATGCAGGCCAGTGACTGGGAGGCGAAGGCCTCGTTGAGCTCCACGGTCTCGAGATCGTCGACGCTCCAGCCGACACGGTCGAGCACCTTACGGGTGGCCGGGACAGGCCCGATGCCCATGATCTCCGGAGAGACGCCGGCACTGGCACCACTGACGACGCGGGCCCTGGGGCTCAGACCGTGCTTCTTCGCGTAGCGTTCGCTGACGAGAATCGCGACGGCGGCACCATCGTTGAGGGACGAGGAGTTGCCGGCGGTGATGACTCCTCCGGGTCCGTGAATCGCCCGCAGCTTGGCGAGCTTCTCCGGGGTGGTTTCCGCACGAGGGCCCTCGTCGGCGCTGACGTCGCCGATGGGCAGGATCTCGGGATCGAACTTGCCCGCTTCCTGCGCGGCCAGTGCCTTCTGATGGGAGGCATAGGCGAAGGCATCGAGCTCTTCACGGCCCAGCTTCCACTGCTCAGCCACACGTTCGGCGGTCTGGGGCATCGACAAGGTCGTGTCCTCGCCGAAGGCCGGGTTGGTGAAGCGCCAGCCGATCGAGGTGTCCCAGGACCTGCCCGGCTTCGCCCAGGGGCGCTGGGGCTTTTCCGTCACCCAGGGTGCGCGGGTCATCGATTCGACCCCACCGGCCACGACCACCTCGGCGTCACCGGCGGCGATCATCTGCCGTGCCGTCGTGATCGCGGTCAGCCCGGAGGCGCACAGACGGTTGACGGTGAAGCCGGGAACGGACTCGGGCAGACCGGCCAGCAGCACTGCCATGCGGGCGACGTTGCGGTTGTCCTCACCGGCCTGGTTCGCCGATCCGAGGATCACCTCGTCGATGTCGCCCGGATCGATCCCCGACCGGTCGACGACGGTCTTGAGCGTGGTCGCGACGAGGTCATCGGGTCGCTGATCAGCCAGGACTCCGCCGTAGCGGCCGATGGGTGTGCGCAGTCCGTCAAGGACGAAAGCCTCGGGCATGGGTCTCCTCAGGTGTGATGTGCGGGGTGGCGTCGACAATCCTCAAGCGTATCGGCTGAGAATGTCAGACGCTCAGAAGTCTCGGGGCGTGTGCGTATACGTGGAATTCGACTCGCAGACAACTCGTCTCACGAGTCGTAGTCGACCGTGACCTCGTCGCTGACGGGGAAGGTCTGGCAGGTGAGGACGAAGTTCGCCTCCACCTCCGAGTCTTCGAGGGCGTAGTTGCGCACCATGTCGACCTCGCCGTCACAGATCTTGGCGCGGCAGGTGCCGCACACTCCGCCCTTGCAGGCGAACGGCAGATCCGAGCGTGACTCCTGCGCGGAGTCGAGGATCGTCTTGCCCTGCGACATCGCCGAGGTGGAACGCCGTCCGTCGAGGACGATCGTGACGTCGCTGGTGGCGCCCTCGACGACCTTGTCCGCGTGGACGACCTCCGGTGGCGGTTCGTCGACGTAGAAGAGCTCGAAGTGGATCTTATCCTTGGGCACTCCGAATTCGGCGAGAACCTTCCGGGCGTCGCTGAGCATACCGAAGGGCCCGCACAGCCACACGTGGTCCATATCGCCGATGGGCACCAGGCTGGTCAGCAGCTGGCGCAGCTTCTCCTCATCGAGGCGACCGGAGAACAGGTCGACCTCCCGGGGCTCGCGGGAGAGGATGTGGATGAGATCGAGCTGCTGATTGCGGGAGTCCTTGAGGTCGGCGAGCTCCTCGGTGAACATCACGGTATTCGTGTTGCGGTTGCCGTAAAGCATGGTCACCGAGGCGTCCGGATTCGACAGGACGGTGGTGGCGACCGAGAGCATCGGAGTGATGCCCGAACCTGCGGCAATGCACAGGTGTCGACCGCCGAGGTCCGGATCGGCCTGGAAGCTGCCGCTGGGCGGCTGGACTTCGATGGTCTCACCGGGGCGGACGTCGTTGACGAGCCACTGCGAGAAGAGTCCTTCCGGGATCTCGCGCACACCGATGCGCGGATCGGTCCCGGCCGGGGCGCAGATGGAGTAGGAGCGGCGGTGTTCGGCACCATCGATCATCCGGCGCAGGGTCAGTGACTGTCCCGCGGCGAAGTCGAAGAGGTCGGCGTATTCGGCCGGGACGTCGAAGGTCACTGCCGCCGAGTCATCGGTGAGGTGGTCGACCGACTTCACCGTCAGCGGGTAGAAGGCGGTCCGGGAGGCGCTCTGATTGATCGTTTCGGTCATCTCAGATCTCCTTTACATGCTGGAACGGTTCGAGGCAGTCGAGGCATTGGTACATCGCCCTGCAGGCCGTCGGACCGAATTCCGAGGACAGCTTCACATTGGCCGAGCCGCACAAGGTGCAGGTCAGGGCCCGTTTCGTGGGCATCAGCGTCAGGGCCACGGGCCCCGTCTTCCGAGGCGCCTGCCCGGGTGGGGAGATTCCGGCACCTTTGAGTGCTCTTCGCCCTTCCTCGGTGATCCAGTCACTCGTCCAGGCCGGTGTCAGGGACACCCGCACCTCGGCGCCTTCGAATCCCGCGTCCTGGAGTTCGCGCTGCAGATCATCGCGCATCGTCGCCATCGCCGGGCAGCCCGAGTACGTGGGGGTGATGGTCGTGACGACGCGACCGTCTTCGATCGTGACGTCGCGGAGCACGCCGAGGTCGACGAGCGTGAGCATCGGCATCTCCGGATCCGTGACGCGTGCTGCGGCTGCGCGGGCATAGACGAGCGCCTCGGCGGGGGTGCGGTGTTCGGCCTCGGGCACCTGCGTGCCTTGGTCGTCACCGTCGTGGCCGGTGGTGGACATGTGGGTCTGAAGTGTTGCGGTCACCATTGTCCTTTCGGGTATTGCCGGGCGACGACCTGCATGTCGGCGAGCATCTTCGACAGTGCTTCGGTGTGCAGTCCGTCGCGGCCTCTCTGTCCTCGCACGCCGGCCAGCGCGCCCCGTTCGGGGCGGTCGATGCCGGCAGTGGCGAAGACCTGGTCGAGGATGGCTCCGGCTTCATCGGCCACCTCGGCGGGATCGACTCCGATTCCGGCGGCCGCGACCGAGGCTTCGATCGGGTGGGTCTCGAAGAGTTCGTCCCACAGGGGCCAGAGTCCGTCGAGCGCAGAGAGCAGACGAGATTTCGACTCCTCGGTGCCGCGGGCCAGAGTGAGGACCCAGCGCCCGGCGAAGTCACGGTGGTAGGACATCTCTTTGACGCCCTTGACGGCGATGGCCGAGAGCACGGAGTCCCTGCTGGACTGGAGGCGTTCGAAGATCGCCAGGCGCCAGGTGGAGTAGATGAGGATCTTCGCGACCGCCTCGGCGAAATCGCCGTTGGGCACCTCGGCGAGTCGGACGTTGCGGAACGCCAGATCCTCGCGGAAGAACGCGAGCCTGTCCTCATCGGGAACCGGAGAGCCCTCGGGCAGCTGCGGCACCAGCGTGGGATCGGCGGCAGCGGTCCGGGCGAGGAGAAGTCGGGACTGGCCGAGCAGGTCGAGGGCGATGTTGGCCAGCGCGATGTCCTCTTCGAGGTCGGGGGCGCCTGCGCACCACTCGGAGATCCGCTGGGAGAAGATCAGCGCGTCGTCGCCGAGCATCTGGCAGTAGACGGCCAGCTCGTGTGCGTCGACACCGGAGGGAACGGTCGTGTCGACGCCGGCCAGGGGGTCTTCGAAGTCGGTGCCGAAGGCCCAGCTGGCGTCATTGACGAGCAGGCCCGAGTAGGCGTTCTCGGACTGGCCGTGCTCGATGTGGGCTCCGGCTTCGTCGTGGTCGACGTTGATGGAAGGTTCGTTGGTGCTGTGTGCAGTCATCGTCGCCTCCTCACATGTGGGGGACATCGTCGGGGATGTCGTAGAAGGTCGGGTGGCGGTAGACCTTGTCGCCGCTGGGGGCGAACATGGGGTCCTTCTCGTCGGGGCTCGAGGCTGTGATCGACGAGGAGCGGACGACCCACAGGCTCACGCCTTCGTTGCGACGGGTGTAGACGTCGCGGGCGTGGTGGACGGCCATCTGATCATCGGCTGCGTGCAGCGATCCGACGTGGACGTGGTTGAGTCCGCGCTTGCCGCGTACGAACACCTCGTAGAGGGGCCATTCGCCGCGGACGCTCGTGCCGGGGGCGGCGGTTCCGGGGTTGGTCTCTGCGCTCATTTGGCGGCCTCCTCGGCGGTGGTTGCGGGGTTCGTGGGTGCGGCGTCATCGGTGGGTGCGGCGTCATCGGTGGCTCCGGCGGCCGAGTTCTCGGCGAAGGCGAGCGCAGCCTCGCGCACCCAGGCCCCTTCGTCCCAGGCACGCTTGCGGTGGTTCACGCGCTGGTCGTTGCAGGGGCCGTTGCCCTTGACGACGGCCCAGAACTCGTCCCAGTCCGGCGTCGAGAAGTCGTAGTGTCCACGCTCCTCGTTCCACTTCAGACCGTCGTCGGGGAAGGTCACACCCAGGGCCTCGGCCTGCGGGACGGACATGTCGACGAACTTCTGACGCAGCTCGTCATTGGTGTGGGTCTTGATGCCCCACTCCATCGACTGCTCGGTGTTCGGTGAGTCGTCATCGGGTGGGCCGAACATCATGAGCGAGGGCCACCAGAAGCGGTTGACCGACTCCTGGACCGAGGCACGCTGCTCGTCGGTACCGCGCATCATCGTCATCAGGAGTTCGTAGCCCTGGCGCTGGTGGAAGGACTCTTCCTTGCAGATGCGGATCATGGCGCGGCCGTAGGGGCCGAAGGAGGTCCGGCACAGGGGCACCTGGTTGCAGATCGCGGCACCGTCGACGAGCCAGCCGATCGTGCCGACGTCGGTGTAGGACAGCGTCGGGTAGTTGAAGATCGATGAGTACTTCTGCTTGCCGGCGATGAGCTTCTCGGTGAGTTCGTCGCGAGTCGCACCGAGGGTTTCGGCGGCCGAGTAGAGGTAGAGACCGTGACCGGCCTCGTCCTGGACCTTGGCCAGCAGGATCGCCTTGCGGCGCAGCGAGGGCGCCCGGGAGATCCAGTTGCCCTCGGGCTGCATGCCGATGATCTCAGAGTGCGCGTGCTGAGCAACCTGCCTCACGAGAGTCTTGCGATACTTCTCCGGCATCCAGTCGCGCGGTTCGATCCGGTCCTTACGACCGATCGTGTCGGCGAACTGCGCCTCGAGTTCTGTTTCGTCCGGTGTCCCGGTGACTTCTGTTGTCATGACCACTCCACCCTTGGATGCGCCCTGCCCGGGCTGTGTGCTGCGCACCGACCGTTCGATTCGACCATCGGCCCGGAGCAAGCATTTACTGACCATTTGTTCTGTATTGTTCTCTATCAGTGTGGCACACCGCACGCCGGGGTGCAATGCGCAGCGGCTCGCGCTCAGGCACATCTCAGTGGGCCGGGAATGACCGCACAGGCCCCCGAACCACCCTTCCTGCCGAGACTCCCATGTCCGCTGCAGCACATTCGCCGGCAACGTGCTTAGCCCCCGTCGACGAACCGGCTTGCGCACCGAGACTCGCTTACACCCGAACGCTGTCGCCAAAAACGCACGCCACACCGACACCCGCGGCGCACCACCCATCAATGCTTCACTCGAAACATCGGTGCAGCGCCAAGACAACGGCGCACGCACAGTAGTCTCGGCGCTGCACCGATGTTTCGACGTTCGTGCTCGCCCGACTTGACAGAGTCGCCGATCACAACGATATTTATTGACCAGATGGTCGTTTAATCTTTGTAGATGCCGTTTCCGGAATCTCTGGGGTGAGATCGCCATCTCCCACGTGCATCCCACGTGCACCAACCGCTGCAGAAGCATCACTCGACGAGGAGCGCGATATGGAGAAGTCCGGCCACCGGTCACCCGAGGACGCAGGACCAACCGAGGTCATCGACACAGCGGAGTCCACACGCAGCGAACCGAGCACAGGAGTTGAGCCGAGCACGGGTGCCGCGGCGATGTTCGCCAACGATCGCGCCTCTCAGCATCTGGGCATCACCGTCGATGATCACGGCCCCGGCTGGTCGCAGTGCTCGATGACGATCACCGAGATCATGACCAATGGCCATGACATCACACATGGCGGCTACATCTTCCTCTTCGCCGACACCACCTTCGCGATGGCCTGCAACTACCCCGGCTCGATCACCGTAGCCTCCGGCGGGGACATCGACTTCCTCAAGCCCACCTATTTCGGCGATCACCTCATCGCCCGCGGCCGGGAGATCGTCAAACAGGGCCGCTCGGGCATCTACGACATCGAGGTCACCCGCGGCGAGGACATCGTCGCCGTCTACCGCGGCCGCTCCCGCACCCTGCCTGCACCGCAACCGACGACCGCAGACGCCTCCGCACAGCCGACGACCTCACCCTGATCTGAACCCCGGGACACCTCACCCGGCGGTCCCCTGAAACGACGCTGGAACGACGCCCCACCTCGGCGCCCACGAATTGCGAAGCACAACAGAATTGACCAAGGAGACAACGATGACTGCCAATGATCTCGATGCCGGCCAGCGCATGAGCCTCGACGAGCTGCGCGCCGACCAGCTCGCCAACCTCAAAACCACGGTCACGAAGGTTTACGAGAATGTGCCGTTCTACCGGAAGGCCTTCGACGACCTCGATATCACCCCCGCGGACATCACCAGCCTCGACGACATCGCGAAGCTGCCGTTCACGAACAAGCAGGACCTGCGCGACAACTACCCGTTCGGCATGTTCGCCGTTCCGCGTGAAGACGTCGCTCGCATCCACGCGTCCTCGGGCACGACGGGACTGCCGACCGTCGTGGGATACACGCTGGACGACCTCGACAAGTGGGGCAGCCTCATCGCCCGCTCGATCCTCGGCGCAGGCGGCAAGCGCGGACAGATGATGCACAACGCCTACGGCTACGGACTGTTCACCGGCGGCCTCGGCGTCCACGGTGCCGAGCGCCACGGGTTCACCATCATCCCGATCTCCGGCGGCCAGACCCAGCGGCAGGTGCAGCTGATCCAGGACTTCAAGCCCGAGATCATCACGGCGACACCGACCTATCTGCTCACCATCCTCGACGAGTTCCACAAGCAGGGCATCGACCCCACGACGACGAGTCTGCAGACCGCGATCTGCGGCGCCGAGCCGTGGACGGACGAGATGCGCAAGGAGATCGAGAAGTCCTTCAACATCAACGCCGTCGACATCTACGGCCTCTCCGAGGTCATGGGCCCCGGCGTGGCCTGCGAGTCCGCCGTGACCAAGGACGGTCCGACGATCTGGGAGGACCACTTCTACCCCGAGATCGTCGACCCCTACACCGGTGACGCCCTTCCCGACGGCGAGGAGGGCGAGCTCGTCTTCACCTCGCTGACAAAGGAAGCCCTGCCGATCATCCGCTACCGCACGCACGATCTGGCGAGTCTGCTGCCGGGCACCGCAAACCCGAACTTCCGTCGCATCTCGCGCATCACCGGACGCTCCGATGACCTCATCATCATCCGCGGCGTCAACGTCTACCCGGCCAACATCGAGTCCGTGCTCTTCGAATTCGAACACCTGAGCCCCCACTTCCAGCTGGTGCTCACCCGCCCCGGCCGCATGGACGAGGTCACCGTCGAGGTCGAGTCCCGCGAAGGTGTGGGCGCCGTCGAACTCGATGGGCTGAATGGACTCGTGACCGCCCGGATCAAGGAGCGCCTCGGCGTCTCCTCGACCGTCTCAGTGCTCCAGCCCGGCGAGCTGCCCCGATCGGTGGGCAAGCTCAAGCGCATCATCGACCGCCGCGAGGGCCTCAGGTGATCGACCCCATGGCGCGAGGTCCTGTGGCGGATGACCCTGCACCGGCCGCGGCGTCCGCATTGCAGAGCGGTTAGACTGGTGCGCATGCCGAAAGCGACCTCACCTGCACAGACACCGAGCTTGGAGTCCGGTGTCGACCCTGCCGTGAGCGCAGACACGGGTGTCGCGGCCCACTCGTCGGCGCAGACGAATACCACCGACGCCGAGGCTGGCGCACCGGAACAGCCCAAGCGCACCAGACGTGGACGCCCCGGTTACGACCGGGAGACGCTGATCGAGAGGGCCACCGAGGTGTTCGTTTCCCGCGGCTACGACGGTACGTCGATGGACACCGTGGCGCGTGAGCTCGGCATCACGAAGTCCGCGATCTACCACCATGTGAAGTCGAAGGAAGAGCTGCTGCACCTGGCGATCAATCGCGGCATCGGGGCCCTGGACTCCGCGGTCGAGGCCGAAAGTCAGCGGACTGGGCTGAATGCCCTCGAGCGTCTGCGTGCCGCCGTTCATGCCAGCGTGGTCATCCTCATCGAGTATCACCACTCCGTGACTCTGCTGCTGCGGGTCCGCGGGAACTCGGCCGTCGAGATCGAGGCCCTCGACCAGCGCAGGAAGATCGACGACAAGATCAGGGTTCTGGTCGCCGAAGCCATCGACGAGGGCGGTCTGCGCTCGGACTTCACCCCGGGCCTGATGACACGCCTGCTCTTCGGCATGGTCAACTCCATCACCGAGTGGTATCGCCCCAGCTACCCGGTCGACCCCGAAACCATCGCCGACGCAGTGACCTCGATGGCCTTCAACGGCCTCGAGGCCTGAAGGCGGCACGTCGGCGAATTCGCGCCGCTCGCCTTCGCGAGGTTGCAGCCGGGGCGCGCCAGTGGGTCTCAGGGGCCTCAGCCCACGTCGCATACCCCGCACACCTCAAACGGTTGGCATGTTCTTCTCGATTCCCACGCTCAGATCGAAGAGAACATGCCAACCGTTTGTGCTCTGAGGACGATCAGAGAAGATGAAGCGTCCGCACGACAGCCTGAACGCGCCCCTTACTCCTTCGTGACCAACGTCAGCACGTCGTATTTGGCGACCGGTTCGTCGTTCTGGTTGACCACCTCGGCGTCCCAGCGGACCTCGCCGTACTCGTCGGTCTCACGCGGAGTGATGCGCTTGGCGGTCAGCGTCACCTTGAGCGAATCCCCTGGTGAGACGGGTGTGATGAATGTGAGTCCTTCGAGACCGTAGTTCGCGAGCACCGGGCCCGGGTCCGGCTGGACGAAGAGGCCCGCGGCGAAGGACACGATGAGGTAGCCATGTGCCACGCGTCCGGGGAAGAACGGGTTCGCGGCCGCCGCCTCCTCGTCGGTGTGGGCGTAGAAGGTGTCACCGGTGAACTCCGCGAAGTGCGAAATGTCTTCAAGAGTGACGGTGCGCCGCTCGGATTCGAGGGCATCGCCGACGCGCAGATCGGCGAGGGTCTTCGTGAACGGATGCTGGCCCAGCTGGCGTTCAGCGCCGGCGACCCATTCGCCGCCGATGGCGGTGAGCATGTCAGGGGAGGCTTGGATCGCGGTGCGCTGCATGAAGTGTGTGATGCCGCGCAGTCCGCCCATCTCCTCGCCGCCACCGGCGCGTCCCGGACCGCCGTGGATGAGCGTGGGCAGGGGCGAACCGTGCCCGGTCGATTCTTCGGCGTCGTCGCGGTCGAGGACCAGGATGCGTCCGTGCCAGGGGGCGACCTGGCGCACGAATTCGCTGGCGAACCCGGCATCGTGGGTGACGACCGAACCGACCAATGATCCGCGCCCGCGAGCGGCCAGACGGACTGCCTCCTCGGTGGAGGAATAGGAGATCAGCGAGGTCACCGGCCCGAAGGCCTCGATGTCGTGGACGGCATCGACCCACGGATCGTCGGCCTGGAGGATCGTGGCCGCGACATAGGCTCCACCGAGGTTCTGCGCCAGTTCATCGGAGGCTTCGCGTCCGCCGGTGAGGACGTGGGCCCCCGCCGAGGTGATCTCATCGATGGCATCGAGGACGTCGGTCCGCTGCTTGTCAGACACGACCGGGCCCAGCCGGGTGGACTTCTCACGTGGGTCGCCGACGCCCTGAGTCTCCAGCTTCGCAACAAGCGCCTCGGCGACGGCCTCTTTATGCTGTTCGGGAACGAAGGTGCGACGGATCGCCGTGCACTTCTGGCCGGCCTTGATCGTCATCTCGGCGACGACACCGGAGACGAAGAGGTCGAATTCCTCGGTGCCCGGCCCCGCATCGGGGCCCAGCAGGGAGAAGTTCAGGGAATCCGCCTCGGCGAAGAATCGGGTACCGCGATCGCGGACGCATTCCAGGCCGCCGAGGTGCTTGGCCGTGGCCGCGGAACCGGTGAAGGCGATCGCATCCTGTTCGGCCAGATGGTCGAAGAGCGGGGTGACGTCACCGGCGATGAGCTGGATGGCACCGGCCGGCAGCAACCCGGATTCGATCATGTCGGCCACCACTGCTCGGGTCAGGTGGGCGGTGTCGGTGGCGGGTTTGACGACGACCGGGATGCCGGCGACGAACATGGGCCCGAACTTCTCGAGCATGCCCCAGACGGGGAAGTTGAAGGCGTTGACCTGGACTGCCAGACCCTGTCGGGAGGTCAGGATGTGGCGGCCGACGAAGGTGCCGCTCTTCGACAGGCGTTCGACTCCCCCGTCGAGGTGGACCGTGGAGTTGGGCATCTGCCGCCGGGCGACGCCGGAATAGGTGAAGAGGGTGCCGATGCCGCCTTCGATGTCGACGAACCCGTCGCGCTTCGTGGTGCCGGTGGAAAACGAGATCTCGTGGTAGTCCTTGGCGCGCTCCATGAGGTAGGCGCCGAGCTTCTTCAGGATCACACCGCGCTGGTGGAAGGTCAGCTTCTGCAGTTCGGAGATTCCGGTGCCGCGGGCATGTTCATTGACGGCGGCGAAGTCGATGCCGGCCGAGGAGACGTGGTGGAGAACCTGTCCGTTGGTCGCGTCGTGGACGGCTCGGGCACTGTCGGGGCTCCCACTGGGGGTGTGCCAGTCGCCTGCCACATACGAACTGAGAATCTCGGTCATGTCTGGTCTCCCTGCTCAACGATGTCTCCCGGTGCACGGCGGCCATCTTCGGCACCGCTGCCGATTCCTGTCAGCAATACTAACCAATTGGTCGGTTATTGTCATTGCATGAATCGCGCCGACGGCACCACGCACCGCACCGATCGCGGTCGTCGATCGCACTGCCCGTGTCACGCCGACCGCACCGGATCGCGGTCGTACACCGCACCGACACCGGCAAGCCGACCATCCGGAAAGTGACACCGATCACCACGTGCATTACGATTGACGGTAATTACTGACCATTCAGTCACTTGCGCGGAAGCGTCGGCGATCACTCAGAGTCGAGGACCGCCGCTCCGCAGCACACGTCACCCAGGGAAAGTTCTCTCATGTCCACATCTTCGCCCGCAGCGGCAGCCCCCGCCTCGATCACCCGCGAGGAACGCAAGGTTCTGGCCGGCACCCTCGTCGGCACCACGATCGAGTGGTACGACTTCTTCGTGTATGCCCAGGCCGCCGGCCTCATCCTCTCCGCCCAGTTCTTCGCACCCCTCGCCTCCGACAATCCGGCACTGGGTCAGATCATGGCCTGGGCGTCTCTGGGAATCTCATTCCTGTTCAGGCCACTGGGCGCGATCATCGCCGGCCACCTCGGCGACCGCATCGGACGCAAGAGGGTTCTGGTCATCACGCTGTTCCTCATGGGCGCGGCCACAGCGCTCATCGGACTCCTGCCCACCTATGCAGCCATCGGGGTCGGCGCCCCGATCCTGCTGACACTGCTGCGCATCCTGCAGGGATTCTCCGCAGGCGGAGAATGGGGCGGTGCAGCCCTCCTCTCGGTCGAGCATGCTCCGATCAGCAAGCGCGGACTCTTCGGCGCCTACCCCCAGATCGGTGTGCCCGTCGGCATGATCCTCGCCACCGGCGTGATCTGGATCCTGACCACGCTGCTCACCCCCGAGCAGTTTGAGAGCTTCGGGTGGAGAATCCCCTTCCTGTTCTCGGTCGTCCTCGTCCTCGTCGGCTACTACATTCGCCGACAGGTCGAGGAGAGCCCCGTGTTCGCCGAGCTCGCCCAACGCCGCGCGGAGTCCTCGGCGCCACTGTCGACCCTGTTCAAGAAGAACACCAAGCAAGTCATCCTCTCCGCGCTGATCTTCATCGGCAACAACGCTGTGGGCTACATGATCATCGCGTTCTTCGCGGCCTACGCCTCCCGGCCCATCGAAGAGGGCGGCGCTGTCGGCCTCGACCGAGCGCCCGTGCTGCTGGCCACAACTCTGGCAAGCTTCGGCTGGCTGGTCTTCACGATGTGGGGCGGTGCACTGTCGGACAGATTGGGTCGTGTGCGCACCTTCCAGATCGGCTACATCCTCCTCATCGTGTGGCTGATCCCGACCTTCCTCATGATCGACATGGCCAATATCTGGATGTACGGAATCGGCATCTTCGTCCTCACCGTCGGCATGGGTCTGTCCTATGGACCGATGTCGGCCATGTACGCGGAGATGTTCCCGCCCCAGGTGCGCTATTCGGGCGTGTCGATCGGCTACGCGATCGGTGCGATCCTCGGTGGCGCCTTCGCCCCGACGATCGCACAGTCCCTGCTCACCGCCACCGGGTCGTCCCTGTCGATCGCCGTCTACATGATCGTCGTCTGCGTCATCTCGCTCATCGCCGTCAGCCTGGTCAAGGAGCCCAAGGGCGTCGAGCTCGGCGTCGTCAAGCACAGGAGCTGAGTGGACTCGGGGACGCACTCAGCTGGCTGATCGCATCTGCTGCAAGGTTTAGGCTGGAGACGCGAAGACATCATGAGCCCTGAGGAGGCGACAGTGACGCAGTTGTCCTATCCCGATATCGAAGCGGCCGCCGCGCGGATCTCCGGCCGGGTGCGACCGGTGACGGTGGCGTCGGCTCGGCCGGGGAACGCTCCCGAGGCACCGACCACGACCGCCGCGACGTGGTCCGCCCCGCCGAGCATCGACCCGACCGGGTCGGGCGTGCACTTCGCCCTCGAGTTCATGCAGTACACCGGTTCGTTCAAGGCCCGTGGCGCGCAGAACTTCATCCAGACTCACCTGGCCGAGGGGACGTTCCCCGAGGCCGGGGTGACGATCGCCTCGGGCGGCAACGCGGGACTGGCCTGCGCCTGGGCGGCACGCGATGCCGGTGTTCCGGCCACCGTGTTCCTGCCCACCAATGCTCCCGCCGTGAAGGTCGAGAGGCTGCGCGACTACGGCGCCGAGGTGCGTCTGACCGGTTCGGAATACGCCGAGGCGGCTCTGGCCTGCCAGGAGTTCGTCGAGTCCTCCGGTGCGTTGGCATCTCACGCCTACGATCATCCGCTCATCGCCGCCGGTGCCGGGACGATGTTGACCGAGATCCTCTCGCAGATCCCCGACCTGGACACGATCGTCGTCTCCGCCGGCGGAGGAGGGCTGTTCGCGGGAGTGGCCACGGCCGCAACGTTCCACGGGGTGCGCACGGTCGCAGTCGAGCCTGCGAACTGTCGGGCACTGAACGCGGCGCTGGAGGCGGGCGAGCCCGTCGACGTTCCGGTCGATTCGGTGGCGGCGGATTCTCTGGGTGCCAGTCACGCCACACCTCTTGCTGTGGCGGCTGCGCAGAACGACCTGGTCACCTCGGTGCTGGTCGACGATGAGCAGATCATCGCCGCGCGCAATCACCTGTGGGGCGAGCACCGATTGGCGCTCGAGCATGCCGCAGCCACGGCACTGGCCGGAATCCACGGTTCAGCCGGCTCCGGGAGCTACATTCCGGCACCCGACGAGAAGGTCTGCGTCGTTCTGTGCGGGGCGAACACCAGCCTCGGCGATCTCTGAAGCACCTTCGCTTCGTGTGCACTGACAGACCATTTCATCCGCATCGGATCACATAGTCGGCCAGTGCTAGTGGGTATTTCCGTTGATTCGTCTGTGCGGCCTGACGGCAGGTTCTCCTATGCGTCCGCGCAGGAGAAGGCCCACATCACGCCGAAGCGATCGAAGACCTGACCGTACCAGTCGCCCCAGGGAGCGATCCCGAACGGTACCCCGATCTCTCCGCCGCCATCGACGAGGGCAGCGATGTATCCGCGTGCCTCGTCCGCCGAATCGGTGGTGTACAGGAAGGAATAGGCGGTGTGCCTGACGGCATAGTCCTTGCCGTCCAGCGGCGCATCGCCTCCGGCGATCGAGCCGGCAGGAGTGTCGAGAGTGGCGTGGGCGACCGCCTGCGGATCGGGTTCGAACGGCATTCCCTCCATCGGGGTGTCGCCATAGCGCGTGATGTTGAGTTCACCGCCGAAGACGGAGTGCCAGTGCTCCATCGCATCAGCTGTGCTGCCGGGCAGTAAAACATAGGTTGCGATCGACTGCGCCACAGGATTCTCCTTCGAATGACCGGGTTGGTGATTCCGATTATTCCGCGCCGCCCGGATCCCCGCAATTACTGGGGCCTTTGAATTTCCCCATTGTGCCGGTCCTCCGCGCGTCCGAGCCGATGCCTCGAGCCGCTGTCCTTTGGCTAGGAGGAGAGCGAGTTCCGTGGTCGCGACCGTGGAGATGACGACGCCGATGATTCCGGCCAGCACCTGGACGATCGTGGTTGCGACGGCATCGGAATGCAGGACGACCCACAGGGACTGACCGTAGATTTGGGGAAGGATGAATCAGGTCGAGATCTGCTTCTCGATCCGGCAACGCAAAGCCATCAGCCCGGCTGATTTCGTTGATATCAACAACTTCATCCGAAAACTCGATACCAGTGATCTGGCCCAAGCCGCCTGACCACCGACGAATCAACGGAAATACCCACTAGCGCTTCTTATCCTTGGACTTCAGAGATGCCTTGATGAGGCCGAAGATGGCGGCCGCGACGACGACGGCGATGATCGCCTTGACGAGAAACCATGCGATCGAGAACGCAATGTTGACCACCCACCATGCAATGATGATGGCGATGATTGCGCCTACGATGCTCCACACGGTACTCATCTTCATGCCTCCAGCCTAAGCCGCATGGTGTGTGCGCGCAATCACAATGGGCAGGCACGGAACGCGGACCAACACCGCAGTGACCGGCGCTCGCGGATCGCGCGGGATGAGAGCCGCTCAACAGCCGGGCCCGCTCGCGAGTCGCTACCCCACTGCCAGAGCACGCTCGCGAATCGCACGGGCCGAAAAGCGACCGTCGGCGAAGCCGACGTCGATCGGGTGCTCGAAGGCCGCGCTGACCTGATCGGTGGTGAGCACCTCGGCGATGTCACCCGATGCAGTGAGCTGGCCGTGGGAGATGAGCATCGCGTGGGACGTGGACTGCGGGATCTCCTCGAGGTGGTGGGTCACCAGCAGGGTCGTCAGCTCCGGTGAGGTCACCGAGAGCGAATCGATGGTCTCCAGCAGCTGTTCGCGGGCGGCCACGTCGAGGCCGGTGGTCGGCTCGTCGAAGAGCAGGAGCTGCGGGTCGGCGATGAGCGCTCGGGCCACGAGAGCGCGGCCTCGCTCGCCCTGGGACAGGACCTTCCACCCCGCGACCGCGCGGGAGCTCAGACCCACCTCGGCGATGAGATCATCGGCCTTCGCGACCTCGTTGGGGCTGGGTTCCCAGCGGAAGGGCCTCTCAATCGTGCCGGTCAGACCGGTGAGGACGACCTCGCGCACGGACAGGCTCGAGCGCAGGGGGTGGCGCGGATTCACATGTCCGATATGACGGCGCAGGGCCTGGAGTTCGACTCGGCCCATGCGCTGCCCGAGGATGTCGACCGCCCCCGAGGTCGGGAAGACCTGCGCCGAGGCGAAGCTGAGAATGGTCGACTTCCCGGCCCCATTGGGGCCGATGAGAACCCAGTGCTCACCACGACCGATGCTCAGGTCGATGCCGTGGAGGATCTTCGTCTCCCCTCGTCGGAACGTCACATCGTCCAGCTTGAGGACCGTTTCGCCCACCGTGTTCACACTCGCTTCCTTCGTCGTCAGGTCGCTTCCACACGGGCGACCCCTCGTCGGGAGCCGTCCTCCGCTGCGAAGCTGTCCCAGTCTAGGACTTGACCTCGCCGAGGTGGGTGCCGGTGAGCAGGGTCCCGTTCCACATCCTGGACCGCGGGCCCTCGATCCCCGCCTGTTCCAGCGTCCTCCCCAGCCACCGTCGGGACACCCGAGACACCAGGAACGCGGGAATCTGACCATCACCCGGAGCGGGACCATAATGGAGTCATGCACAACGGTGACGAAGCCCATGACGACCACCGCATGAAGATGCGTGGGAAGATCCTCCGCCGGTCCGCCTCCTTCAACGTCGCCCACGCCGTCGATGATCTCGAACCCGGGACTGGCGCCCAGAGCATCCAGCGCGCGCTGTCGCTGCTCAACCTCGTCGGCCTCATTGCCGGCGAGCGCGGCAGCGGTGCCAGCCTGTCGGAGGTCGCCTCGATCAGCGGCCGCCCCAAGGCCAGCGTCCATCGGATGCTGCAGGCGCTCATCGCCATGGGGTATGTCGAGCGCCTCGAGGAGGGCGGCTACCGCCTGGGAGTGCAGTCGCAGATCCTGGGTCAGCTCGCGCAGAAGTCCGTCGACCCGCTGGTCACGGAATCGGAATCGAGCCTGCTGCGTCTGGCCGAGCTCAGCCGCGACACAGCCTTCCTCACCCTGCGCACCGGCAGCTATTCGATCTGCGCCAGGCGCGAGGAAGGCTTCGGCGAGATACTGAACAACGCTCTGTCCGTGGGCGATCGCCATCCTTTGGGCATCGGCGCCGGCAGCCTCGCGATTCTCTCCGAACTCTCCCCCGCCGAGGTGGACGCCCAGTTCGAGGCCAATGCCCAGATCTTCGCCGAACGGTATCCCAAGGTCTCGGTCACGCAGCTGCGCGACATCATCGACCGGGCCCGCGTCGACGGCTTCGTCCACAATCCTGGTCTCTTCGCCCAAGGCTCCTGGGCGGTGGGCGTACCGCTGCGGATCCGCGGCAGCCGCCCCCGCGCGGCCCTGTCGATCGCGAGCATTGCCGATCGTGTGACTGGGCCCCGCGTCGAACGCCTCGTCGCCCTGCTCCGCCGCGAAGCCAAGACCATCACCGAGGCGCTGAGCACCCAGGCCGATCCCTGAGCGACCCCACCGGCGACGTCCCGGTCACCGGCAGACCGCTCTGACCCGCACCGCCACTTCGCAAATCGCACTGCGACGCCGCGAATGGAGGAACTTCTGATGCGATTCCGAACGCTGATTTCACACCAAAAGTTCCGCGATTCGCACGTCGCCGAGCAGCGGAGTTCATCCCGCCGAGGCGGCCTCCAGTCTCGCGGCCACCGATCCGAGGATCTCGCCCAGCCAGCCGACGGCTGCCGGATTGGGTCCGGGCCTGGTCACGAACGAGACCCGACGCTGACCGAGGTCCTGCTTAGCGGACCGCAAGACGACGTCGAAATCGGTGTCCACGGCCACCTCGGTGGTCAATGCGCATCCGAGCCCTTCAGCCACGAGCCCATGGATCATGTAGAGATCGTCGCTGCGCATGAGTTCGCGCAGCTCGTATCCCAGTCCCCGGGAGATCCGTCGCAGCACCCGCACCGAGGCGTCGGATTCGTTGCGACTGCACACCCAGTCGACCTCGCTCATCGTGCCGAAATCGAGGACCTCTTGCCCCGCCAGCTCCCCGTCGCGGGCGACCATGACCCGGTAGGGCTCGTCGAGGAGAGTGCGCAGGCGCAGCTCGGGACCGGCGAATTCGGGCAGTTCGGGGATGTCGTAGATGAGCCCGGCGTGGACCTCACCGCCGTGCAGCATCCGGACGACTTCGCTGGGTTCGGCCTCGACGACCTCGACACGCACGGACGTTCTCTGTTGAAGTCCGGCGATCGCGGCGGGCAGAAGGCGCGAACCGATCGAGGAGAATGATCCGATGCGCAGGGACACCACGCCGGCATCGCGCTGGGCGGTGACGAGCTGCTCGGCCCGGTCGATGCGTGCCAGTACAGGTTCGATCTCCTCGGCGAAGGACTCCCCCAACGGCGTCAGTCGAGTTCCGTTCCGCGCCCGGTCGACGAGCCTGATGCGCAGATGGGATTCGAGGGTGCGCAGATGATGGGTCACGGTCGGAACCCCGTGCTCGAGCACCTCGGCGGCACGATTGAGGCTTCCTTCGTCCCGGATGGCCAGGAGCACCCGGAACTGCTGCAGAGTCATCATGATATAGACACTATGTCACCGTGAATGGTTTCTTGCTATATCGTAGACAGGATTCGATCCATAGTGTGGGCGCCATGCGCGCCCATACTCGACTCCACCCCGACACAGCGACCACCCCCGCCACGGACACCGCGACCGTCCCCACGGCAACACACGCCGACACCACGATCGACCCCCGCCAGCACACCGCACCGTACGCCGAAGCTCTGCGCTCCCTGGCCGCCGAAGACTGGCAGCGCCTGCACGTTCCCGCCCACCAGGGCAACGGCTCACATGCTCCGGGCCTGGCCGAGGTCATCGGCGAGGCCGGTATGGGCATCGACTTCCCCATGCTCTTCAGCGGCATCGACCAGGACAACTGGCGCATGATCAACCACGACCGCGTCACGCCGATCATCGCCGCGCAGCAGCTCGCCGCCGAGGCCTGGGGCGCGACACGGACCTGGTTCATCACCAACGGGGCATCCGGCGGCAACCACATCGCGACGACCGTTGTGCGCGGCTTGGGACGCGAATTCGTCCTCCAGCGCAGCGTCCACTCTTCCGTCATCGACGGCGTCACCCACGCTGAACTGCGCCCACACTTCATCCACGGCCGCGTCGATCCCGGGCTCGGCTCCTCCCACGGTGTGACCCCGGCCCAGGTCGAATACGCCCTGACCGAGCACCCGAACTCCGCCGCGGTCTATCTCGTCTCCCCCAGCTACTTCGGCGCGGTGGCCGACATCGCCGCCATCGCCGAGGTGGTCCATGCTCACGATGTACCCCTCATCGTCGATGAGGCCTGGGGCTCCCACTTCGGCATGCACCCGCAGCTGCCCGTCAACGCGGTGCGCCTGGGCGCCGACCTCGTCATCTCCAGCACTCACAAGGGCGCCGGCTCGCTCGCGCAGTCCGCGATGGTCCACCTCGGTCACGGCCCGCAGGCTCAGCGTATCGAGACGCTGGTCGATCGGGTCGTGAGCTCGTATCAGTCGACCTCGTCGAGTGCGATTCTGCTCTCCTCCCTCGACGAGGCGCGTCGCCACCTCGTCACCCACCCCGAGGCGATCGAAGAAGCGCTGACCACGGCTGAGGAGATCCGCGCCCGGGTCAAGAACGACTCCAGGTTCCGCGATGCGACTCCCGACATCCTCGGCGGTCATGATTCCATCGACAACGATCCGTTCAAGGTCGTCATCGACACCCGCGGTGCCGGGATCACCGGCGCCGAGGCCCAGTATCAGCTCATCCGGGACCACCGGATCTACTGCGAACTGGCGACACCCTCGGCTCTGCTGCTGCTCATCGGCGCCACCTCGCCCGTCGATGTCGACCGCTTCTGGACGGCGCTGCAGGAGCTGCCGCGGTCCGAGTCCGAGCCGGAGCGTCCCATCGTTCTGCCCGGCAGCTGCGAAAAGGGCATGGAAATCAGCGATGCCTACTTCGCGACGCCGCAGACCGTGCCCTTCGCCGAGGCGGTCGGCCGGGTATCAGCCGATGCTCTGGCCGCGTACCCGCCCGGTGTGCCCAATGTTCTTCCAGGTGAGGTGCTCAGCGTCGAGGTGGTCGATTTCCTCCGCACGACCGCGGCTGCCCCCTCAGGATATGTTCGGGGGGCACAGGACTCGCGGATGGACACCTTCAGCGTCGTCGCGGAACCCACCTCACCGCAGCACGACGGTTCTCTTCCCTGAGAGGAATACACGTCCATCGGCGTGCCACTTCACGGCATTGGACAGGGCCTTGCACTCGGCGTCACGGCCGGCGGCGACAAGATCCTGCGGGCCGAAGGAGTGGTCGACGTCGACGAGCTGCTGAGCGATGATCGGCCCCTCGTCGAGTTCGCTGTTGACGAAGTGCGCGGTCGCGCCCACGATCTTGACCCCGCGCTCCCAGGCCTGGTGATAGGGTTTGGCGCCCTTGAACGAGGGTAGGAACGAGTGGTGGATGTTGATCGCCCGGCCCGTGAGCTCACGCGCCAGATCGTCGGAGAGCACCTGCATATAGCGGGCGAGCACGACGAGGTCGACCTCGAAGCGATCGACGAGTTCGAGCAGCTTCGCTTCTGCCTCGGGCTTCGTCTCCTTGGTCACCGGGATGCGGAAGAACGGAATGTGGTGCCATTCGACGAGTTCCCGGTGATCCGCATGGTTGGACACCACGGCCGCGATCTCGATGGGAAGTTCACCGATCTGGGCGCGGAAGAGCAGGTCGTTGAGGCAGTGCTCGAACTTCGAGACCATGATGAGGACCCGCCGCTTCTCCCCCTGCGGCCACATCTGCCAGCGGGCGTCGAACTCGGTGCCGATGGCCTCGAAGTCCTGGCGCAGACCGTCGATCGCGCCGTTCGAGCCCTCCTCGACGCTGAAGTCGATGCGAAGGAAGAGGCGCTGCGCGTACTGATCGTCGAACTGCTTGAGTTCCTTGATGTCGCCCCCATGAGTGAGGAGGGCACCGGTGACGGAATGGAGAATGCCCGGGCGTTCGTCGCATTCGAGAGTGAAGATGTAGTCCTGCATGCCTCTGTTCTTTCTGAAGTCGGGATTCGCTGGTGAATCGGTGGAGCTCAGCATTCGATGACGTTGACGGCAAGTCCGCCGCGTGAGGTCTCCTTGTACTTCGATTTCATGTCCGCGCCGGTCTGGCGCATCGTCTCGATCGCCTGGTCGAGACTCACCCGGTGGCTGCCGTCGCCGTGCATGGCCAGCCTAGCCGCGTTGATCGCCTTCACCGAGGCGATGGCATTGCGTTCGATGCACGGAGCCTGAACCAGGCCGCCGACAGGGTCGCAGGTCAGACCCAGATTGTGTTCGAGACCGATCTCGGCGGCGTTCTCGATCTGCTCCGGACTGCCGCCGAGCACGGCGCACAGACCCGCCGCCGCCATCGCGCACGCGGAGCCGACCTCGCCCTGGCAGCCGACCTCGGCCCCGGAGATCGAAGCGTTGCGTTTGAACAGGATCCCGATCGCACCGGCCGTGAGCAGGAACTCCACTACAGCATCGTCGCTCGCCCGGTCACTGTGGCTCGCCCATCCATCCTGGTTCGCCCGTTGGCCGTCGCCGACGACGAACCGGTCCATGTAGTGCAGCACCGCGGGAATGATCCCCGCGGCACCGTTCGTCGGTGCCGTGACGATCCGCCCGCCCGAGGCATTCTCCTCGTTGAAGGCGAGCGCATAGAGGTTGACCCATTCGAGGGCGTCGAGGGACCCCGAGGCACGGTATTCGGCATCTTCGAGCCGCGCGCGCAGCTCCGGCGCACGTCGGCGCACCTTCAGTCCGCCGGGCAGCTCCTTCTCATTCCGGGTGCATCCGTTGTGCACGCATTCGCGCATCACCGCCCAGATGTCGAGCAGCTGTTTGCGCAGGAGCTCCTCGTCCTGACGTTCGCGTTCGTTGACGGCCATGAGTTCGGCGATGGAAAGATCATGCTCGCGGCACAGGTCGAGCAGCTCATCGGCCGTGGAGAAATGGAGGCGATCGCGGGTGTCCGCAGCTTCGAGGGTTATCTCGTCGGCGGCGACGACGAACCCTCCCCCGATCGAGTAGTACTCACGGTCGATGACGACACCGTCCACCTCGGCGCTGATCCGCATTCCGTTGGGATGGCCGGGAAGGGATTCGCGCAAATGCAGGGTGAGATCCGCTTCCGCATCAAAAGGGACGACCACCCGTCCGCCGAGGTGGAGTCGGCCCTGCTCTCGCACCTCGGCGACCAGCGGTGCCACCCTGTCCGGGTCGAGGGTCTCCGGTTCCATTCCGCTGAGACCGGCGAGGACCGCGGAGTCCGATCCATGACCGATCCCGGTCGCACCGAGGGACCCGAACAGGCCGACCGTGATCCTGTCGACCCGCTCGAGCTTACCGTCGGCGCTCAGCTCATCGACGAAGCGCACTGCCGCCCGCATCGGCCCCACCGTGTGTGAGGAGGAAGGGCCGATGCCGATGGAGAAGAGGTCGAGAACACCGAGTGCCATCAGTCGCTGCTCTCGGCCTCGGCACTCGCGCTGCCGGCGAAGCCCGCGCCACCCCCTGAGGTGAGGAACTCCGCCATTCCGTCAAGCAGCCAGCGGACCGTGAAGTCCGCGAAGCTCGCCCGCGGGTAGACGCGGTACTCAAGCTCCGCCGAGTGGTGCACGATGACCGGCACCGGCCCCAGCTGGGTCGAGATCGCCGTGCCGACGCCGAAGACCCGCGAATGGAGGTCGGTGCGGACGCTCTTCTCGAGGACCTCACGGGCCTTCGCCCCGGTCAGTTCCAGAATCGTGCGATTCGCGGACAGATCCACGGCCTGTCCCGGCAGCCCCTCGAGGGAAGCCTCGGCGATGAGCGTCTCCCCGGGCCGCTGACGCCGAGAGACGTCGACGACGAGGAACTCGTCGGGACCCAGCCAGAGCGCATACAGTCCCGCTTCGTCACCGGTGACCTCGCCGATCTGCTTGGGCAAGGTGATTCCGAGAGCAGACTCGAGGGCCTGCGCCGAGGCGGTTCCCGGCGTGGCGCGCAACCCGAGCTGGACGGCGAACGCTCGCTCCCGCAGCCCCACAGCGTCCCCGCCGGCCTTGGTGGCCGTGGCCATCTCCTCGGCGAGGTGGGCTCCGGGTGAGACGCGGAGGGCATCGAGCGCCTCGGCGGAGGATTCGACGTTGCGCAGCTGTCTCTGGCGCTGCTCGGTGGTGTGGGTGGTTTCAGCCATCACGGCGGTTCCCTTCTGGATCGTAGAAGACGGGCGAGGTGATCTCGACGTCGACGAGGCCGCCTGCAACCGGCGATTGGATGATCTCACCCGTCCGGTTCCGGCCGTTCTCGACGAAGGCGAGACCGATCGGGCGATCGAGACTCGGCGACATGTAGGACGAGGTGACGTGGCCGATCATCGGCACGGGCCCGGCCTCCGGAGTCACCGGGGTGCCCGAGGTGATGAGCTGCGCACCTTCGGCCAACCGGGTCGTGCCGTCGACGGGAAGGACCCCGACGAGGTGTTTGCGGTCCTCGCGGGCCGTGTCGATCCGTGAGTAGGAGCGTTTGCCGATGAAGTCCTTGAACTTCGAGACGATCCACTCCATGCCCGCATCCTGCGGGGTCACGGTCCCGTCGGTGTCCTGACCGACGATGATGAAGCCCTTCTCGGCACGCAGGACGTGCATGACCTCGGTGCCGTAGGGGGTGATGTCGAACTCGGCTCCCGCCTCGGCGACGGCCTCCCACACGGCCAGGCCGTAGTAGTTCTCGACGTTGACCTCGAAGGCCAGCTCACCGGAGAAGGAGATCCGGCAGATGCGCGCCGGGACCCCGTTGTTCAGGGTCGTCTCGCGGAAGCCCATGAACTCGAAGTTCTCATTGGACACGTCGAGGTTCGGGGCGATCTTGGCGATGACGTCTCGCGACCTGGGGCCGGCGACCGCGACGGTCGACCACTGCTCCGTCACCGAGGTGAAGACGACGTCGAGTTCGGGCCATTCGGTCTGGTGCCATTCCTCGAGCCATTCGAGGACGGTGGCCGCACCGCCGGTGGTCGTGGTCATGTAGTAGCGGTCCTCGGCCACGCGCAGGGTGACGCCGTCGTCGAAGATCATGCCGTCGGGTTTGCACATGAGACCGTAGCGTCCCTTGCCGACCTTGAGCTTCTTGAAGCCGTTCGTGTAGATCTGGCCGAGGAACTCGCCGGCGTCGGTGCCGCGGATCTCGATCTTGCCCAGCGTCGAGGCGTCCTGGAAGCCGACCGATTCGCGCACGGCCTTGCCCTCGCGCAGCACCGCTGCCTCCATGTCCTCGCCCGGGCGGGGATAGTACCAGGGCCGCTTCCACTGTCCGACGTCTTCGAACTCGGCTCCGTGGGCCACGTGCCAGGGGTGGATCGCGGTGATGCGCGCCGGATCGAACAACTCGCCCTTCCGCCGGCCGGCCAATGCTGCGAAGGGCACCGGGGCGAAGGGAGCGCGGAAGGTCGTGTGCCCGACCGAGCCCAGGTCGGTCTCGCCGAGGATGCTGGCGATGGCACCGATGGCATTGACCGCACTCGTCTTGCCCTGGTCGCCTCCTGTCGAGATCGAGGTGTAGCGCTTGACGTGCTCGACCGAGCGCATGCCTGCGTTCATCGCCCGCTGCACGTCCGCCACACTCTGATCGCGCTGGAAGTCGATGAAGTGCGTCGTCAGCGCCGTGTGATCGTCCTCGGCCGAGGTGACCAGCCACAGTGGACGCGCCGGTGCGTAGGTCATCGCCGCGGCCTTGGGAACGGTGAGCGCGGCGGCGAAGCCGGTGCGGTCGGCTGCCGCATTGCCCGCCTCGGCACCGTCCTTGAGAGCCGCTTCGAGGGAGTAGTCACCATTGATCGCACCGACGGTGAACTGGTCGCGCACCGGTGTTCTCGGGACGAAGGCGGCGATGTCGCTGCGCCAAACGATCGGGCCCCTGCGCTGTCCGTGCAGGTGGATGACCGGGGAGAACCCTCCGGCCACGGCCAGCAGGTCAACGTCGATGTTTTCGCCGTGACCGGCCGCCACAGCGTCCTCATCGAGGGCTGCGACGGTGACCCGGCTGATGCGCCCCGCCGGGCCCTCGCCTGCGGTGCCGGTGACCGTGGAGCCGAGGATGAGCCGGGTCCCCGTCGTGTCGACGACTCTCTCGGCCATCGCCGAGGCGGTGGTCCGGGAGTCGATGATCGCCGGAACGTCGATTCCGGCCGCGTGCAGATCGGCCAGCAGTTCGTAGGCCGAATCGTTCGTCGCCGCGATCGCGATGCGCTGGCCCGCGGCGACGCCGAAGCGGTTGAGATAGGTCCTCACGGCCGAGGCGAGCATGATGCCCGGTCGGTCGTTGTCGGCGAACACGATGGGGCGCTCATGGGCTCCGGTGGCGAGCACGACCTGCTTGGCGCGGATGTGCCACACCCGCTGCCGGGTGCCTGCGCGGGAGGCGGTGTTGTCCCGGTGGCTGTCGGCAGAGCCGGCGCTTGCGTCGGAGCCCGTGCCCTCGGTCTCGACGAGCTCGCGTGTCCGGTCTTCGAGGGCGACGAAGAAGTTCGAATCGTAGCTGCCGAAGACGGTCGTGTTCGGACGGTACGTGACTTCCTCCGCCTCGGCGAAGTCGTTGACGGTGGTCTCGATCCACTCGGCCGCGGAGACATCGTCGATGGACTCGTCGAAGGCTCCCTCGACACTGCGTCCCGGGCTAGAGAGCAGCGAGCCGCCGGGAGCGGACCGGTCGTCGAGCAGGAGCGTCCTGGCTCCGGAGCGGCCGGCCTCCCGGGCGGCGGCCAGGCCAGCAGGCCCGGCGCCGACGATGAGGACGTCGACATGGATGTGCTTGTGCTCGTAGACGAGTTCGTCCTGACCGGGGTCGAGGATGCCCAGGCCCGAGAGGTAATCGGCCTCGAGTCCGTCGGTGATGGGCACACGGGTGGCCGGAAGCATAGATTCGCTGACATCACCGGCCACGCGCGGCTGCACGCGGACGAGGGCGTTGGACTCCTCGATGCCGGCGCTGAGAATCCCGCGGGACCGTCCCAGGTACGTCGAGGCACCGCAGTCGATGCGGCCGGAGGCGATGAGCGCGCTGGCGATCGTGTCGCCGGCGAAGCCCGAGTAGGCCTGCCCATCGACGGTGAAGCGCACGGGACGTGAGGAGTCGATCCCGGTGGCCTGCGGCATGCGCCGAGTGCCGGTGTCCGCGCGTGTGCCGGTGTCCGCGGAGCTCGTGTGTGGGGAGTTCATCGTGCGGCCTCACCTTCTGCTGGAGTCGGGCGCGGATCGCCCATGGGATAGATGGCCGTGAAGTCATAGGTCACGGTGTCGCGGACGGCATTGAACCACTTCCGGCAGCCGAGGCTGTGGCTCCACCGCTCGGCATAGAGGCCGCGGTCGTTGTCTCGATAGAAGAGGAACTCGGCCCACTCCCGATCGCTCAGTGCGTGGGGGTCGGCTGGGTAGGCAACGTGGGCCTGTCCGCCGTAGTGGAATTCGGTTTCGTCGCGTGGCCCGCAGTGCGGGCAGTCGATGAGAAGCATGGTCGTCCTTCCTGAGTCGATCCGGTCAGTGGGCCACGGCGGCTGCGCCGTGCTCGTCGATGAGGTGGCCGGTTTCGAACCGGTCGAGCGCGTAGGGGGCGTTGAGCGGG
The DNA here is from genome assembly GCF_900105045.1 of Brevibacterium picturae. Lineage (GTDB taxonomy): Bacteria > Actinomycetota > Actinomycetes > Actinomycetales > Brevibacteriaceae > Brevibacterium > Brevibacterium picturae. Next base: position 1,836,857 of record NZ_LT629739.1, read on the forward strand.
TGCGGTTCGTCGTTCGCGATGGTGTGGGCGAAGGTGAGTCCGGCGGCAGGTGTTCCCTTGAAGCCTCCGGTGCCCCACCCGCAGTTGGCGTAGAGTCCTGCGACCTCGGTCTTCGACACGATCGGTGAGGCGTCGAGGGTGACGTCGACGATGCCGCCCCAGGTGCGCAGCACATGGGCGCGGGCGAAGATCGGGAAGAGTTCGACTGCCGCGGCGAGCTGCTCTTCGATGACGTGGAAGCCGCCTCGTTGTCCGTATCCGTTGTACGAGTCGACGCCGGCGCCCATGACCAGCTCGCCCTTGTGCGCCTGGGAGACGTAGACGTGGACGTGGTTGGACATGACGACGGTCGGGTGGACCGGCTCGAAGAGTTCGGACACCAGCGCCTGCAGCGGATGGGACTGGATCGGCAGACGGATTCCGGCCATGTCGGCGAGGACCGAGGAATCGCCGGCCACGCACATGGCCACCTTCTCGGTCGCGATGTTGCCGCGGGTGGTCTCGACCCCGACGACCTTGTCGCCGATGCGCTCGATGCCGGTGACCTCGCAGTTCTGGATGATGTCGACGCCCATTTCGTCACACTTGCGGGCGAAGGCCCACGCGACGTGGTCGTGCTTGGCGATGCCGGCACGCGGCTGGAAGGTCGCGCCCATGACCGGATAGCGCAGGTCGTCGCCGATGTTGATGATCGGGCAGACTTCCTTGACCTGCTTGGGGTCGAGCCATTCGGCGTCGACGCCGTTGAGCGCGTTCGCATTCACCCGACGCTGGGACTCGCGGACGTCCTGCAGGGTGTGGGCGAGGTTGAGCACTCCGCGCTGGGAGAAGAGGAAGTCGTAGTCGAGCTCCTCGGGCAGCTGTTCCCAGAGCTTGAGGGACTTCTCGTAGATCGCCGCCGACTCGTCCCAGAGGTAGTTCGAGCGGATGATCGTCGTGTTCCGGGCCATGTTTCCGCCGGCCAGCCAACCGCGCTCGAGGATCGCGATATTCGTCATCCCGTGGTTCTTCGCCAAGTAGTAGGCGGTGGCCAGGCCGTGACCGCCGCCGCCGATGATCACGGCTTCATAGGACTTCTTCGGCTCGGGATTGCGCCACAGGAAGTCGGGGTGTTCTGGAGGGAGGTCAGCCATCAGTGTGCTCCGATCTCGGTCAGGGTGGGGTACAGCGGGTGGGCGGTGGCCAGTCGGGAGACTCGAATGCTCAGCGCAGCGATGGTCTCGGCAGCGGCTCCACCCTCTGCAGTTCCGGCGATGAGGGTTTGGGTGATGATGTCGGCGACCTCGGCGAAGGCGGCCGAGCCGAATCCGCGGCTGGCCAGCGCCGGAGTGCCGATGCGCAGCCCCGACGTCACCATCGGCGGTCGCGGGTCGTTGGGCACGGCGTTGCGGTTGACGGTGATGCCGACCTCGGCGAGGAGGTCCTCGGCCTGCCCGCCGTCGAGCACGGAGTTGCGCAGGTCGACGAGGATGAGGTGGACGTCGGTGCCGCCTGTCACGACCGAGATGCCCCGCTCGGCGACATCGGGTTCGCCGAGGCGGCGCGCGAGTTCGTACGAGCCGGACAGGGTCCGTCGCTGCTTGTCGACGAAACCATCGGTGGCGGCGAGGCCGAAGGCCACGGCCTTGCCCGCGATGACGTGCTCGAGGGGCCCGCCCTGCTGACCGGGGAAGACCGCGGAATTGATCTTCTTCGCAATCGCGGCATCGTTGGAGAGGATGATGCCACCGCGTGGCCCGCCGAGCGTCTTGTGCGTCGTCGACGTCACGACGTGGGCATGCGGCACCGGCGAGGGGTGGAGGCCGGCAGCGACGAGTCCGGCGAAATGGGCCATATCGACCATCAGGTAGGCATCGATCGAATCGGCGATACGGCGGAACTCGGCGAAGTCGAGCTGACGAGAGTAGGCCGACCAGCCGGCGACGATGAGCTTGGGCCTGTGCTCCTGGGCAAGGCGCTCGACCTCGGCCATGTCGACGCGATGGGTGTCGTCGCGCACGCCATAGGCGACGATGTTGTAGAGGCGTCCGGAGAAGTTGATCTTCATCCCGTGGGTGAGGTGACCACCGTGAGCGAGGTCGAGGCCGAGCACTGTGTCGCCGGGACGGATGAGTGCGTGCATGACCGAGGCGTTGGCCTGCGCTCCGGAGTGAGGCTGGACGTTGGCGTACTCGGCTCCGAAGAGCTCCTTGACGCGGGAGATGGCAATACGTTCGATCTCGTCGACGTGCTCGCAGCCGCCGTAGTAGCGACGACCGGGGTAGCCCTCCGCGTACTTGTTCGTGAGCACCGAACCCTGTGCGGCCATGACGGCGGACGCGGTGTGATTCTCGGAGGCGATCATCTCGAGGCCTTCCCGCTGACGGGCGAGCTCGGCGTCGATGAACCCCGCGATCTGTGGGTCGAGGTCTGCGATGGGCGTACTCAGCTCGACGGGTTCCCGGCTGGGAAAGCCGGCGTCGGCGATGACGGCGGAGGCATCGGAGGGGTCGACTCGATCCGCAATCTGCTGTGTCATGTGATCTCCTTCGATCATTGATCGTCAACTAATATATCAGTTGTCTTCCTGTATTCTAAGCAGTGTCAGTCACGGAATGCAACAGGTTTTTCAGGAGTTGAGCCATGCGCACATCGGCAGCCCCGAAGTCGAACCGAGGGTCACTCTCCGACCACGCCTACGAGACCCTTCGTCACCGGCTCATCATGCTCGACATCGCGCCCGGCGACGCCATCAACGAGGCCACGCTCAGCGATGAGCTCGATGTCGGCCGCACCCCGATCCGCGAGGCGCTCAAACGTTTGGAGAGCGATCACCTCGTCGTCTCGTTCCCGCGCCGCGGCACCTTCGCCTCGAACGTCGATCTCACCGATCTGAGCACGATCTCCGAGATGCGCGAAGTCCTCGAACCCATCGCTGCACGCAAGGCGGCCGCCAACCTCGAGGCCACCCGACGCGAGGAGTTCACCGCGATGATCTCTCAGCTGCGGGAGCTCGGAACCGACGTCGGCCAGCGGACTCTGATGGAGCACGATCTGTCTGTCCACCGCCTCATCTACGGCTCCGTCGACAATCCGCATCTCACGGAGACCCTCGTGCGCCTCGACGATCTGGCGACGCGGATCTGGTGCCTGGTCATCCCGCGCATGCCCGACCTCATCGGACATATCCGTGAGCACATCGACCTGCTCGAGGCGATCGTCGAGGGCGACGAGGAAGCGGTGGCGGAACTTGCCGCCGACCATGTCCGCGATTTCGACAGGACCCTGCGCGCAGCCCTGCGGTGAGTCCTGGAGCGAAGCCGGCGATGACGCCCGGGGTGGATCGGCCTGGGTCCAGCTGAGTCGTTGTGAATCGAGCTGGCTCGTGGCAGGTCGAGCACTGCGAGTCAGTGTCCGCCGCGAGTCAGTTTCCACCCAGACGCTGCGAGACCCGGCGAGCGGCATCTACGCAGCACTGACCGAGTTCCGCGATCTGATCCGCATCGGTGCGGAACTTGGGTGCGGCGATGAGAACGGCTGCGACGAGCGCTCCGCGATGGTCGTGCACTCCGGCTGCGATTCCGACCTCGTTCGGCGACGTGTGGGCATCATTGAGCGCGTAGCCTCGCTGCCGATTCTCCCCGAGGAGCGCGCGGTAAGCGTCGAAGTTCTCGGGGTTGGAGTCCAGACCGAGGAGGGAGTCGCTGTCGGCGAGCGCCTGGACCTCATCGAACTCAGCGAATTCAAGGAAGACCTGCACCGATGCGCTGTAGGCGGTCTGATACCGCGACCCCAGACTCGAGGTGTGTTTGACCTGCTGAGGGCTGGGGATCTGCTCGACGGTGATCGCCTCGGCCCCGTTCCACACTATGAGGGCGCTGGTCTCCTCGGTCCGGCGGGTGAGGTCTTGCAGAATCGGATAGGCGGCCCTCCTGACATCAAGGTCGGCGAGCAGGGGCCCGGCGATCGCGAGGATTCCCAGTCCCAGCCGGTAGCGGCGTGAGGATTCCTGCTCGACGATGCCCTGGGCTTCGAGTGCGGTGAGGATTCTGGACACGGTGCTTTTGTGCAGACCCACACGCGGCGCGATCTCAGTGACGCCGAGCTCCTGCCTATCTGGGGAGAAGCAGCGGAGGATCGACACCGTGTTCTCGATGACGGAGGCACCGCGGTGGGAGGTGTCGGAAGACTGTCGAGGCATGATGTCAGTGTATTCGTCCGCGGGCACCGACTGACGATGCCCGCGGACGTTCCCGGGAGCGACCCGGTCCTTCCTGCTTCAGCTCCTGCGTGAGGGGTCGTACCGCTCAGGCCGGGATGATGTTGTGCTCGGGTCCGAAGGGGAACGTCGTAATGTCCTCAGACCCGGACTCGCCGACGACGCAGATATCGTGCTCGCGGTACCCTCCGGCTCCCGGCTGCCCCTCGAGGACGGTGATCATCGGCTCCATCGACACGACCATGCCCGGCTCGAGCACGGTGTCGATGTCCTCGCGCAGCTCGAGGCCGGCTTCGCGGCCGTAATAGTGGCTGAGCACGCCGAAGGAGTGACCGTACCCGAATGTGCGGTTCGGGAACAGGCCGTGCTCGAAGTAGATCTCGTTGAGCTCGGCCGCGATGTCCTTGCACACCGCTCCGGGCTTGATCAGTTCGATCCCCCGCTTGTGCACCTCGACATTGACGTTCCACAGGTCGAGCGAGGCCTGGTCTGGCTCACCGTAGAACAGGGTGCGTTCGAGGGCGGTGTAGTAGCCCGAGGGCATAGGGAAGCAGTTGAGGCTGAGGATGTCTCCCTTGCGCACCTTCCGCGTCGTCGCCCAGTTGTGCGCTCCGTCAGTGTTGATGCCCGACTGGAACCACACCCAGGTGTCGCGGACCTCCTGGTCGGGGAAGGTCTTGGCGATCTCGTGGACCATCGCCTCGGTGCCGATGAGGGCGACTTCGTACTCGCTGATGCCTTCGGTGATCGCGGCTTTGATCGCCTCCCCGCCGAGGTCTCCGATCCGAGCGCTGTGCTTGATGACCTCGATCTCCTCGCCCGACTTGATCATGCGCTGACGCATCGCGGCCTGCGAGATGTCGACGAGGCTCGCCGAGGAGAACGCCGCCTGGATCTTGTTGCGATTCTCCAGCGGCAGATTGTCGTCCTCGACGCCGAGGCGCTTCGGGGCGGCGATGCCGCGCTGACGCAGACCCTCTTGGATGGCGTAGAGGTAGTTGTCACGGCGCCAGTCCGTATAGACGATGTTCTCGCCATAGCTCGTCCGCCAGGGCATGCCCGCGTCGATGTTGGCCGTGATCGTCACGGAGTCATCGGGGGTGACGACCATCGCGTAGGAGCGACCGAAGTAGGTGAAGAGGAAGTCCGAGTAGTACTTGATGTTGTGATACGAAGTGAGCACGACGGCGTCGAGTTCCGTCTCGGCCATGATCGTCCGCAGCCCGGTCAGGCGACGCTCCATCTCTGCGTCAGAGAACGTCAGCGTCGACTTGGAGCCGTTGTGGAGGACCTTGAGGCGCTCGAGATCGGCGACGGAGGCGGTGTCGGTGGTTGTAGTGGTCATGAGATCTCCTTCTCGTGTGGGTGAACCGTGGGTGGGTCGGGGTGCGTTGCGAGTGAACCGGGAGGGGTGCGTCTGCGCGGATCAGACTTCGCGCAGGGGTTTGTGGAAAGTCTCTTTGGCACAGAGGACCGCGCCCAGGCAGACGACGGCGGCAGCCATGAGATACCAGCCGGGCGCCAGCGGCGAATTCGTCAGACCGATGAGCAGGGTGGCCATGAATGGTGCGGTGCCCCCGAAGAGGGAATTCGAGAGGTTGAAGCTGACGGCGAAACCGCTGTAGCGGATCCGCGTCGGGAACATCTCGGCGAGGAAGGTCGGCAGCGTCCCGTCGTTGAGGGTGAGCATGCCGCCCAGCGCGATCTGGACGAGGACGACGACGGTGAAGCTGCCGGAACCGAGCAACATGAACGCCGGCACAGTGAAGAGGATGAAGACGATGGAGGCGATGAAGAGCATCCGCTTGCGCCCGAACCGGTCCGAGGCCAGCCCTGTCAACAGAATGAAGCCGATGTACGTCAGGAGTGCGATCGTCGTGGCGACAAAGGATTCGGTGGCACCGTACCCCAATTCCGTCGTGAGGTAGGTGGGCATATAAGTGAGCACCACGTAGAAACCGACCGCATTGAGCAGAACCGCACACATGGCGATGACGAGCGGGCGCCAATGGTCGCGGAACATTGCGAAGACCGGTGCCTTGATGACTTCGTCCTCCTGGGCCAGCTCGCGGAAGGCCGGGGTGTCTTCGAGTCGCGTGCGGATATAGCGGCCGATGAGACCCATGGGAGCCGCAAGGAAGAACGGCAGCCGCCAACCCCAGGTCTCCAACTGCGCGTCGGTGAGCACCGAGGTCAGGACCGCAGCGAGTACGGAACCCAGCAGGAGCCCGGAAGCGGTGCTGGCCGGAACCACTGCCCCATAGATACCACGCCGACCCGGGGGTGCGTATTCGACGAGGAATGCCGAGGCGCCCGCATATTCGCCAGCCGCGGAGAATCCCTGGACGAGGCGGACGAGCAGGAGCAGGAGCGGCGCGAACAGACCGACCATGGCGTAGCTGGGCAGCAGGCCGATGGCGAAGGTCGAGACCGACATGATGAGGATCGACACGGACAGCGCCGATCGACGACCGATCTTGTCGCCGATGTGTCCCCAGATGAACCCGCCGATCGGACGGACGACGAAGGACACCGCGAAGACCGCGAAGGTTGAGAGCAGAGCGATGCTGCCCTCGGAGGCGGGGAAGAAGACGAGTGCGATCGTGGCCGCGAAGTATCCGTAGACGCCGTAGTCGAACCACTCGACGAAGTTGCCGATGAAGCTCGCCGAGATGACACGGCGCAGGACACGTTTCTGTTTGACCGAGGGGGAGGTGGCGGGAGCCGAGATCTGAGTCATGGTCACACCGCCGATCTCATGGGAGCGAATATCGACATCTTTGTCTTCTCCATCATCGTGACTGATATGAGTAAGTTGCAGCCATTGCAACCCTGTTGCATAAACAGTAAGCCGCTGGAGTGCCGGGGTCAAGAGTGTTTCCCAAGAAAAGTGCTCATCGGATCCATCTGCCGACCGGCCAGGTTTCACTCGCGTTCTCGAGCGCAGGGTCCGGCCGAACCGACTCGTCTGCACGATGCCTGTCGCGCGTCCTGAGGTTCGGGCAGAATGGGGTTGCTGAGATCGTCCCCGTGCTGTGAAGGAGAGCGTTGTGAGCACCAGCCCCTCAACCATCGTCTTCGACGTCAACGAAACCCTGTCGGACATGTCACCGTTGGCCGGGCTCTTCGAGGAGGTCGGCGCGCCCGGAGCGCTGGCCGAGCTCTGGTTCACCACCCTGCTCAGAGACGGCTTTGCCCTGACCGCGGCCGGCGACAACGTCGGATTCTCCGAATTGGGCACCGACGCGCTGCACCGCCTGCTGACAAGCGTCGACCTCGACCGGGACCGGAGTCAGGCGGTGGAGCACATCATGGCCGGCATGGCATCGCTGCGTGTGCACCCGGACGTCCCCGAAGGAGTCCGCGGTCTGTGTCAGGCCGGGTATCGACTGATCACCTTGTCCAACGGTTCCACCGCGATTGCTGAGAGTCTCCTCGAGCGCGCTGGGATCGGCGACTCGTTCTTGTCACTGCTCTCGGTCGAAGACGCACCGGCGTGGAAACCGGCGGCGGCTGCTTACCACTACGCTGTACTCACGTGCAGCGCGGAACCGTCGGAGATGATGCTGGTCGCCGTCCACCCCTGGGACATCCACGGTGCAGCAAGGGCAGGCCTTCAAACGGCTTGGCTCAACCGCTCGGGCGCTTCCTACCCCAACTGCTTCTCTCCACCGGACAACACCGTCACCGACTTGACCGATCTCTCGTCCGTCCTGGCAGCCAGGGTCGCATGAGCCGACGTCAGGACCAGCTCCTGTCCAGCATCAGGCGAAGGATTGACGCCGGTCATCTCACGGTGCCAGTGTTGGCCGCATGAATGCCGACATACGCTTCTATTTCGACCCGGTCTGCCCTTTTGCCTGGATGACGAGCAAATGGGTGCGGCAGGTGCAGGCACAGCGTGACTACACCGTGGACTGGAGATTCATCTCATTGCGTCTGATCAATGCCGACGTTGACTACGATGCGCAGTTTCCACGCGAATACGAAGCGGGGCATACGGCCGGACTCCGACTTCTGAGAGTCGCAGCTCGGGCTCGAGCTGAACACGGCCGCGACTCCTTGGGTGCCTTGTATGCGGCGATGGGGAGGCACATCTTCGATGGTGCGGCAGATTGGCCGACCCACCGACCCGAAGGCGAGTTGCGTGAAGAGCGCGGGACGCGGGAGTTCGCGGAACCGATCCTCGCCGAGGCTGGCTTGCCCGTGGAATTGGCGCAGGCTCTCGACGACGAAACCTGGGACGCTGAGATCCAGCAGGAGACGGATGAGGCTCTCGCGCTGACAGGGAAGGACGTGGGCACGCCGATCATCCACTTCTCGCCGCCCGAAGGGGTGGCTTTCTTCGGACCGGTGATCAGTCGGCTGCCCGATGACGACTCGGCCGTCGAACTCTGGGACCATGTCGTCGGACTGGCAAGCTTTCCCGGCTTCTCGGAGCTCAAACGAAGTCTGCGGGAGCGACCGCAGCTTGCTGCTTTCGGAGTCGACACTGATTCCGCTGGTCAGCAGGAGGACTGGCATGGCGGCAGCCGTCGGCACAAGAAGTGATCGGGCTGTATGCGATTCGGCCCCTGCAGGACGCTCTCGTCCTGCAGGGGCCTTCCTCGTCCGGCGCTTCCGGCCACATCCCGGAGTCTCTCCGGCAGCGCATATTCTGCTAGCGGCTGCTGACGCGGCCGAACATATTCGCGATCGGCGCCAACAGCATCGGCCTGGCGGCGAACCAGCCGCCGACGATGACCGCCAGTGACGCCACGAACCAGATGAAACCGACCCAGCTCACATCATCCGAACCCCCGTACATGTGGTTGAGGTTCTGACGCATGCCCGTGGCGAACACGAGGAACACGTGGATGATGATGAACACGACGAAGAAGATCATCGTCGGGAAGTGAATCGCACGAGCCAACGGTGCCGGGTAGATCTTGTTGAGCTTGGCAGCGTCCTTCGGCCACCATTCGCTCATCCGCACACCGGTGATCGCAGCCAGCGGAGCCGCAACGAACACAACGAGGAAGTACATCAGCTGCTGGAGCGAGTTGTAGTTGACCCACCCGTGTTCGGTCGGCCAATCCAACATCGCGTACTGCAGCATCGCCGAGACGGCGTTCGGGAAGACCTCCCAGCTCGTCGGCACGATCCGCGCCCAGTGTCCGGAGGCGAACAGCAGCACGACGAAGACCACGCCGTTGGCCAGCCAGAACAGATCAATGCCTGTGTGGAACCACAGGTTGATGCTGATCTTCTTACCACCCTTCTTCGGGGTGTAGAAGGCCGGCGGCTTCTGCTGATATCTCACCTGCAGACCCGAGCGGATGATGAGGACCATGAAGAAGACGTTGAGGAAGTGCGTCCAGCTCGCCCACGCCGGGAACCCGTCATCGACGAACTCCGGCAGAGCGTACTCGCCCGGATACTTCTCGAGGAACTCCGGCACACCGGGCAGGGTCGTGAGCCCGCGTGCCGCGAGGACCAAGATGCCGGCAACGACGATGAGTCCGCCGAGCCCCAGGCCACCGAGCTTCGCCCACTGGCCCACGGACTTCGAACCGATCATCGTCGGTTCCTTCTTCTTCGCGGCCGTTCCCGATGCTTTCGCCGAGGCGGCCGCCGGCGAGGGTTTGGCCGCTGAGCTCGCGGCCGGAGCCTTTTTGGCAGGTGCGGAGCTCGTCTTCGCGGCAGGTTTGTCTGCCGGTTTCGCTGCGGGTTTCGCCGTCGGCTTGTCCGTCGCCTTGGCGGCGGGTTTGCCCATCGGTTTCCTCTGAGCAGGTCCCGTCGACTTGGACAGTCCGGATCTCGTCGATTTCGGGTCCGCCGAGGTGGCCGCCGGCTTTTCGTCAGGCGCGGACTTGTCGCCCGAGCTCGAGGCTGCGACAGCGGCACCGGCTGCACCGGCACCGACGGCAGCTGCTCCTGCGGCTGCCGCTGGAGCAGCCGAGGAAGACTCAGATGGTTTCTCGTCTGGAGCCGAGGCGACAGACGAATCACTTTCAGCAGCCGGAGCCGTCGAGCTCGATTCGGCCGCAGCTGAATCGGTCGAGGCAGGAGCGAATCCTTCTGGGGGCCATGGGTCCCCGCCTGCCACGCGAGGCAGTCCTCGTCGCAGAGGAGTATCGCTGAGCTCACCGGATGACTTCTTCCCGGAGGCGGCAGCAGCACCAGCGCCGACAGCTCCGGCCGTCGCAGCGGCGGCCGGAGCAGCCGATGACTTGTCGGTTTCCGTGGACGCATCATCTGCGGCTGGAGCTTCTCCACCCGCGGACGTGCTCGAGCCCGCAGCACCATCAGCCGCAGGAGCACTCTCACCTGCAGGTGGAGTCGAAGGTGCGGCCGCGGCTGGAGATGCAGAAGGTGCAGCCGCGGCCTTCGCACCTGCAGGGGCAAGGCCCTCTGGGGGCCAAGGGTCGCCACCGGCAACGCGGGGCAGACCGCGGCGCAGCGGAACATCCCCGGCGGGGGCAGTCCCAGCCGCCGCAGAGGAGTCAGCCGGCTCAGCGTCCGCGGACGCTTGGGATGCGGGCTCAGTGTCGGCATCGGACGCGACGGCTGCACCAGCGACTGCTGCTCCCGCACCTGCGGCACCGGCAGCAGCCGGAGCAACAGACGAGGAGTCAGAGTCGGACTGAGCTGCGGGCTCGGCCTCGGGGGCTGCTGACGCAGCTTCCGAATTCGATGGCGCCTTCACACCGGCAGGCGCGAGGCCCTCTGGGGGCCAAGGGTCACCACCGGCAACGCGGGGCAGGCCACGGCGCAGCGGAACCTCGATGCTCGCCTCGGCGGCAGGAGCGGACGACTGGGCAGAAGTTGATTCAGACGGCTGCTCAGCAGCGTCACCTGAGTCCGCATCCGTATCGGATGCGGCGGCCACTGTTCCAACCGCTGCACCGGCAGCGACACCGGTCGCGCCGACTGCAGCACCGGCGCCGAGGGAGCCGGACTCATCGGCTTCCTCCGACTCTCCGGCAGCGTCAGCCTCGACGGCGGTCGGCTGTTCAGCCTCGGCGGGCGACTCGGCCGCAACGGACTGGTCGGTGTCGACCTGCTCGGCCGCGTCTACGGATTCGACCGGCTCGGCCGACTCAACCGAGACAGCGGAAGTGCCCGGCTCGATCGGCTCGCCGATGGTTCCCTCTGGGGGCCATGGCTCACCGCCCGGCTCTCTGGGCAGGCCCGAGCGCAGCGAACTGGAATACGTGGCCATATCAGGACTTGTTCTCTTTCAAGGTCTCGATCGACTGCGGCACGACCTTGAACAGGTCGCCGACGACGCCGTAATCGGCGATGTCGAAGATCGGCGCTTCGCCGTCCTTGTTCACAGCAACGATGGTCTTCGAGGTCTGCATGCCGGCCTTGTGCTGGATCGCACCGGAGATGCCGAGTGCCACGTAGAGCTGCGGCGACACGGAGACACCGGTCTGTCCGACCTGGTGGGACTGGGCGATGTATCCGGCATCGACGGCCGCACGCGAGGCACCGAGAGCGGCACCGAGGACATCGGCGAATTCGCCGACGAGTTCGAAGGACTCCTCCGAGCCCACACCACGGCCACCGGAGACGACCTTCGAGGCGCCACGCAGCTCGGGACGCGAAGACGTCTCGACGACGGCTTCGAAGGACTCGACCTGGGCCGAGCGCTTGCCGGAATCGGCAACCTCGAGTGCCTGCGAGTTCGCGGACTGGGCTTCCCCGCGGGTCTCGATGGATCCCTGGCGGATGGTGATGACGGGGGCACCGAAGGTCGGCGCCGACGAGGCGGTGTAGCCGCCGCCGTAGACGGAGTGGTTGGCCACGATGCCTTCGCTGTCACGCTCGACGCCGAGGGCATCGACGGACACGGCCGAACCGGACCGGACGCCGAAACGTCCGGCGATGTCGCGACCGTCGATCGAGTGTGGAATGAGGATGGCATCGGGCGCGGCCAGGTCGCTCGCGGCGCTCAGGGCGTCGACGGCGAAGGTTCCGAGCGCGGAATTGCCCTCAGGAACCTCGGCGATGAGTGTCTGGACGGCACCGAAGGATGCGGCCTGCTCGGCGGCAGACTCGCCCTGGCCGGCAGGAGCGAGGACCAGTGCGACGGGGGTACCGATCTCACCAGCACCGCCGAGGAGCTCAGCGGCCGGCTTCTCCAGCTGGCCTTCGGCATCGGCGGTGAGGACGGCGAGAATGGAGTCTTGTGGGAATTCGGACATATCGACTCTCCTTAGGCCAGGCGGTTCTTGATGAGGAATTCGGCGAGCTCTGCTCCACCGTTTCCTTCGTCGACGATCTTCTCTCCGGCTTCACGCGGCGGTTTCTCGGCCACCGTGACCATGATCGATCGTGCAGTGGACTGGTCATTGGCATCGACGTCGAGGTCGGACAGGCCGATGACCTCGAACGGCTTCTTCTTCGCGGCCATGATGCCCTTGAAGTTCGGGAAACGGGCCTCGGGAAGCGCCTCGGTGATGGAGATGACGGCGGGAAGCTGCGCACTGACTTCCTGCTTGCCGCCCTCGACCCCACGGGTGCCTGCTACCTTGCCGTCGCTGATCTCAACCGCGCTCAGGCCGGTCACATGCGGGAAATCCAGGTGCTCGCCGAGCATGGCCGGGATCATGCCGCCATTGCCATCGGTGGAGACGTTTCCGGTGATGACGAGGTCGAAGCCGCCGCGGCGGATGGCCGCTGCCAGAACTTCCGAGGTCAGCCCGAGGTCTGCGCCGAGGAGCTCCTCATCACTCACGTGCACGGCATTGTCCGCACCCATGGCCAGGCCCTTGCGGATCGTGGCGGTCGCGGTGTCGGGTGCCATCGAGACGACGCTCACCTCGGTTCCGTCACTGCCATCTTTATAGGAGAGAGCGACTTCGAGCGCACGCTCGCCGATTTCGTCGAGGACCGCTTCCGAGGCGGAACGATCCGCCAAACCGGTCTCCAAATTCAGTTTCCGATCCCCGTATGTGTCCGGGACCTCTTTGACCAACACCGCGATCTTCAAGGATGACTCCTATTCCATGGGGCAATTCCGGCTGCTGTGAGACTTCTGTCTCATAATCTACAGCCAGCGCAATTTCGTTCGACACCCGGGGTCCGCGAGGAAGCCCGGAGAAGTACTCAGTGAATCATCTTACGTGCTGTGTGCCGTACGCAACACGTTTACTGTACGAACGATCGAAAGAATTGTGGTGTCGCAGCATGATCGCATCCCGGTCCACGAGGTCATCGCAGACTGAGCCAGGCATGATGAGCGAGGTCACAGAACGGGCTTTAGACTGGAGACGCCGACTGTGACCAGGAAACGACTGGCGGATCCGCCCGCATCAACGTTGAAGGAGCGCCTCGTGGCATTCGACCTCGACGATATCGACCGCAGCATCATCGCTGCCCTCGTCGACGACTCGCGCCTGAGCGTCCGTCAGCTCGCCGAGCAGGTGCACATCTCCCGATCGGCGGCCCACAAGCGCTTCTCCGCACTGATCGAATCCGGTGCGATCAGAAAATTCACCGCCGAGGTGGACCGCAGTGCCCTCGGAATGACCGTGACCGCGGTGGTCGTCGTCAAGATCGGCGATCGACCCTGGCCCAAGGTCAGGGATGAGCTCGCCGAACTTCCGTTCGTCGAGAAGGTCCAGGCCGTCAGCGGTGACATCGACGCCCTGGTGACCGTCAACGCCCCTGACAACACCGCACTGTCGCAGGTCATTCTGCGCCGGATCCACGAAGTCCCAGGGGTGGTGTCGTCGCGTTCGCTGCTCATCCTCGATGAGGCAGAAGGACACCGTCCGGGCTCAGGTCACTGAATCGTCGACCGCGCTCATTCGTTGACGACGCCGAATCGTCGGAGACGTTGATTCTCCGACTCAGTCCTTCCGGTATTCCCTGATCGCCCTCTCTGACCCGAGCGTCTTCCTCACGGCCCGGACCGTCAGTGCCAATGCGCGCGCCCTCCCATCCGGTCCGGTCTCACCTGCCGTGACACTGAAGAGGTGCCCCGAGCCGATCGTCAGAAAGACGTACATCGCAGCCCACACGACGGGCACCTCGGTGGTGATGGATCCATCGGACTGCCCCCTGGCGATGACTGCCTCGAGGACGTCGCCATCGTCTGCTGAACCTGGCGCAGCGTCGGATTCACTCTCCGCCTCGGCCCTGCGCTCACGTTCCACCTCGGCAAAGACATCGTCGGTGATGATGGGCTCGTCGGCGAACATGAGCGTGAGCGCGTCGGGAACCGTGAACAGTTGGGCACACACCCGCTCGACGGCATCGAGCCCGGGCCCGCTTGCAGGACGAGCGCTCATCAGTGCGTCACCGAACATTCGGGCGCCGAGGCGGGCCACCTCGGCGATCATCGCTTCCCTGTCCCCGAAATGACGGTACAGAGTGGTCCTGCCGACACCGAGTTCGGACGCCACATCCGACATCGAGGCCGTCGCATTCGCGGCGAGGATCGCCATCGATTCCCTGACCAGGGCCTCCTTGCCCAGCCGCCCCATCCCCTTCGTCATCCGCGCCCCACCCTTCGTTCTGAGATGTCGACTCCGATCCGGTCGATCTGTCTCGATTCTCTCTCATGGAACGGCATTGTTCCAGTTTGGTACACTAGTGTTCCATCGCGATGGCGAGGAATGATGATTGCCACAGCAGGGAGAGACCATGACACGCGCCGACAACGACCGCTCGACCGCCGACGTCTTCGCGCTCAGTCGAGCCGACATTCTCGTCATCGGCCTCGTCTGCGTCGGCATCGGAGTCGCCCTCGGATTCTTCCTCCCTGCAGTGGGCGCCTTCGCAGCGCGGTTTCCGATTCCCTTCGGCGATGTCGTCGAGAAGCTCAGCAAGTTCGATCAGGCCTGGGTGGTCATCGCCCGTCCGATCATCGGTGGGGTTCTCGGAGCAATCGCGACCTTCGTCATCAGCGCTTCCACCACTCCCCTGAGTGTCGACGACGACCGGATCCTCGTCGGTAGGGCCGATGACCATCCGCTGCGGATCTCCCGCGCCGCCTACTCCACCGCCTATTTCGACGGCGGCAAGCTGACCATCCTCACCGAAGGCGGGCACCAGGCGTACAAGGGAGACGTCGAAGGCAAGAAGGACAGGGTCGCCGCGGCGTTCACCTCTCGCGGATACCGCTGGGGCGAGATCTGAGCGGCCAAACGTCCGCCCGACCTGCACGAAACGGCCCTTTCGTCCGCTCTTCACGACGCAAACGCACGCCCCGTCCGAACCTGTTCGCAGACCCTGGATCGGTGACTCGGGTCACGCCACCATGGGGCCATGACCATTGACGTTCCCACCTCTCGCCGCTCACTGCCCCAGCTGCAGCCTGTCAGCTTCATCGGTGCAGACGGTCAGCCCACCGATGCCCCCACCGAGGGCTTAAGCATCCCGAGCGATCGCACGCTGCTCGGTCTGTACCAGAAGATGGTGCAGGTCCGGCGCTTCGAGGCTCAGGTCACCCACCTGACTAAGCAGGGGCGCCTGGCAACCTACCCGTCCGCCGCCGGCCAGGAAGCCATCGAGGTCGGTGCCACCACCGCACTGGCACCGGGCGACTGGCTCTTCCCCACCTACCGCGACACCGCCTCACTGCTGACCCGCGGCGTGCCCGTGACCGAGATCCTCTCCGCCTTCCGCGGCGACTGGCACTGCGGGTTCGATCCGAACGAGTACCACACCTCACCTGCGGCGACACCGCTGGCCACACAGACCCTGCATGCGACCGGCTTCGCCATGGCAGCCAAGCTCAAGGGCACCGACGCCTGCACTCTGACCTTCCTCGGCGACGGCGCCAGCAGTGAGGGCGACACCCACGAAGCCTTCAACTTCGCCTCGGTGTGGCAGACTCCCACCGTCTTCGTGCTGCAGAACAACCAGTACGCGATCTCGACCCCGCTGCGGGAGCAGTCGAACGCCACGATGCTCGCCGACCGTGCCGCCGGCTACGGCATGCCCGGCATCCGCGTCGACGGCAACGACATTGCGGCCGTATTCGCCGCCGTGACTGCGGCACTCGAACGCGGCCGGGACGGCGAGGGCCCCACCCTCATCGAGTGCCTGACCTATCGGATGGAGTCGCACACGAACTCCGACGACCCCACGAAGTACCGCGACTCAGAAGAGGTCGAGCACTGGAAGCAGTTCGACCCCATCGACCGTCTCGAGAAGCACCTGCGCTCCGCCGGTGTCCTCGACGACGACGGCGCAGAAGAAATCGCAGCCAGCGCAGAAGTGCTCGCCACGGCGGTCCGCGATGCCATGAACACCGAGGCCGAGATCGACCCGGCCGAACTCTTCGCCCACGTCTACGCAAACCCTCGCGCCAGCCTCGCCCGGCAGCAGGAAACTCTCGAGGCTGAGCTCGCAGCGGCGGTTCAGTCATGACCGTCACCGCTATGACCACAGCAGACGAGGTTCCGGCGCCGGTCTCCGTGACGATGACGAAGGCACTCAACCAGGCCCTGCACGACTCCTTGGCCGCCGACGAGAACGTCCTCGTCTACGGTGAGGACGTCGGTCGCCTCGGCGGGGTCTTCCGTGTCACCGAAGGCCTGCGGAAGGAATTCGGACCCGAACGGGTCTGGGACTCCCCTCTCGCGGAATCGGGGATCGTCGGCACCGCGATCGGCATGGCGATGGCCGGGATGCGCCCGGTCGTCGAGATGCAGTTCGACGCCTACGCCTACCCCGCGTTCGAGCAGATCGTGTCCCATGTCGCGAAGATGCGCAATCGCACGAAGGGCCGCGTGAGCCTGCCGATCACGATCCGGATTCCGTATGCCGGCGATATCGGCGGCGTCGAACACCACTCGGACTCCTCTGAGGCCTACTGGACGTCGACAGCCGGCCTGACCGTCGTCACCCCGTCGAACCCGGCCGACGCCTACTCACTCCTGCGCGAATCGATCGACTCCGACGATCCCGTGATCTTCATGGAGCCGAAGTCCCGTTACTGGATGAAGGACGAGCTGCGCCTGCCCGTGCAGACCGCCGCGATGGACCAGGCGCAGGTCGTGCGCGAGGGCAGCGACGTGACACTGCTGGCCTACGGGCCCACCGTGCGCACGGCTCTGTCCGCGGCCGAAGAAGGTGCCGACCACGGACTGTCGATCGAGGTCATCGACCTGCGGACCCTGTCGCCCTTCGACGACGCGACTGTGTCGACTTCCGTGCGCAAAACGTCCCGTGCAGCGATCATCCACGAGGCCGCCCAGTTCGGCGGTTACGGCGCCGAGGTGGCCGCCCGCGTCACAGAGGCCAACTTCACCCACCTGTCGGCCCCGGTCCTGCGGATCACCGGCTTTGACGTGCCCTACCCGTCCCCGAAGCTCGAGGAGTACTACTTGCCCACCGCCGAACGCGTTCTCGACGCCCTCGAATCCTGGGATTGGGAGCTGTGATGAGTGCCGAGACGAGTGTGACCGGGACTGCCGGCTCCACGACGGCCGTGCGCGACTTCATCCTCCCCGACCTGGGTGAAGGACTGACAGAAGCCGAGCTCATCAGCTGGCTCGTCGACGTCGGCGACGAGGTTCACGTCGATCAGATGGTCGTCGAGGTCGAATCCGCCAAGTCCGTCGTCGAACTGCCGTCCCCGTTCGCGGGGCGGATCAAGGCGCTGCATGCGAGCGCCGGTGACACCGTGTCGGCAGGTCAGGCCCTGCTGTCCGTCGCCGAGGCAGGTGCTGATTCGAGTGCGGACGCGAAGTCGAACCTGGACGACGATTCCGCCGGTGGCGGTGCGAACCTCATCGGCTATGGAACTTCCGAGCCGAAGGCCCGATCGACGAAGAAGCGGTCTTTCGGGGCTCAGAGCGAGCCACCGACCGCTGCGCAACCGGCCCCCACCGAACAGGTCTCCCCGCAGCCCTCGGCCGCCACTTTCCCGGCACCCGAGGCTGCATCCACGACGGCTTCGGACACCGGAGTCTCTCCCGTGTCGTCACCGATCGTGCGCAAGCTCGCGAAAGACCACGGGATCAGCGCCAAACACCTGCCCGGCACCGGGCCCAGCGGGGTCGTCACCCGCGCCGATGTGCTCTCAGCGATAGCCTCGGGCCCCGGTATCACCTCCGGGCGCACGGCAAGCGTCCCCGCGGGGACGTCGAACACGACTCGGACAGGCACCGACGACCTGCCGGGCACCACCTCGGCGGGGGAAGCAGCCGCGGCTTCTGTTGACGCAGGCAACCGCGACACCAGGACTCCGATCACGGGGCTGCGCAAGGTCGTGTCCGAACGGCTGACGAAATCGCGGCAGGAGATTCCCGAGGCCACGATCTGGCTCGACGTCGACGCCACGGAACTCCTCAACACCAAGCGTGCGCTCGAGGCGAGGACCGGGGAGAAGTACTCCCTGCTCTCGCTTGTGGCCCGATTCGTTGTCGCGGGGTTGAAGAAGTTCCCGATCATCAACTCCACTATCGACACCGAGGCGAACGAGATCGTCACCCACGGCGACATCAACCTCGGCCTGGCTGCCCAGACGCCGCGGGGCCTCATGGTTCCCGTCGTCCACGGCGCCGACCAGATGGGCCTGCGAGCGCTGCGCGATTCCGTGTCCGAGACCGTCGGAAAGGCACCGACCGGCAAGTTCAGCTCTCAAGAGCTGACCGGCGGAACATTCACGCTCAACAACTACGGCGTGTTCGGCGTCGACGGATCCGCCCCGATCATCAACCTCCCAGAGGTCGCGATGCTCGGCCTGGGACGGATCAAGGAACGCCCGTGGGCCGTCGACGGCGAGCTCACCGTCCGCAAGGTCATGTTCTTGTCCTTCGTCTTCGACCACCGCGCATGCGACGGTGCCGAGCCGAGCCGGTTCCTCACCTTCGTCGCGGACTGCATCGAGAACCCGATCTCGCTGCTGCCGGAGCTGTGATCAACTGACGCGTCCGCGCGCGGTCGGGCCTGTCCTCGCGCGGCCGCGTCAGCCACCCAACTTCAGACGCGGCCAGGGCTCGAGGTCGCTGAGCATCTGCCGGTCGTGAGTGGCGACGACGATCGCCGCCGAGGTGGCCTGAACCGCCTCGGTGAGTTCGTCGACCAGTGATGACGAGAGGTGGTTCGTCGGTTCGTCGAGCATCAGCAGGTCCGGCCGTTCGGCCAGGCACATCGCCAGCTGCAGCCGCCGCTGCTGTCCTTGGGAGAAACGTCCCACCGGTGACCCTGCGGAAGCCGCATCGAGCAGGCCCAGACTCGACAAGGATGGCGCGTCATCGCGGGTTCGACCGTTCTTGGCGAGGTGGTCGCTGAATACACGATGTGCCGGAGCCGCCGAGTTCCATTCGGGCACCTCCTGCGACAGCAACACGATGCGCGAACCCGCATGCCGGGAGACTGTGCCTCCGTTCGGCTCGATTCGGCCGGCGAGCACCGCCAGCAGCGTCGACTTGCCCACCCCGTTCGGACCGCTGAGGACCAACCGGTCACCGCCCTCGACTTCCACCGACACCGGCACGGACAGCCTCTCGGACACAGTGATGTCATCGGCAGCGACAATCCGGCTGCCGACTCGAGTCCGGGACTCCGGCCACCGCAGACGCATCGGCGGCTGGGGCACGGTGACCCGATGAGCCTCGAGGTCCTCGGTGCGACGGTTGAAGGCCCGCACGATCCCGTCGGCTCGTGTCGCCCGCTGGTGTTTGCCGGTGCCCTTGGGCGGGCGCCACCCGGTCGACAGCCGACCACGAGCGTCCTCTGCCGCCTGCGTCAGGCGCGCGTGTTCAGCTACCTCGGCGGCGTAGTCCTGCTCCCAGCGTTCGCGGTCTCTTCGGCGGCCCTCGAGCCACCCTTCGTAGCCACCCGCATATGTCTGGGGCAGCCCGTCACGGCTGGGATCGAGGTCGATGAAGGTCGAGGCCACATCCCGCAGCAGTGCTCGATCATGACTGACGACCGCAATTCCACCGGGATGGTCTCGCAGGCACCCGGTCAGGTACTCGAGCGCTGCCGCGTCGAGGTGGTTGGTCGGTTCGTCGAGCAGCAGCAGATCGGTGTTCGCCCCGAGCACCATGGCCAGACGGACCCGGTAGCGCTGCCCGACGGACAGACTCAACAGAGTGCGGTGACGATCCGTGCAGGCGTTCAGCCCCTCGAGTGCGATGTCGATGCGCCTCTCAGCGTCCCAGGCATCCAACCGGATCGACAGTTCGAGTGCCTCGGCGTAGGCGTCATCTGCCCCGACCACGCCGCGGGCCATCTGTTCGGTCGCCGACTCGAGGGCTTCGAGGGCGGCACGTTCTTCGCAGATGGCGTCGTCGATGAGATCTCCGACGGTCCTGTCATTGTCAGCGTCGAGATCCTGTTCGATGACGGCGACGGTGCCAGCACGCACGACCGTTCCTCTGTCCGGGGTCAGCGCGCCAGCGAGGGTGTGGAGCAGGGTCGTCTTGCCCCGACCGTTCTCACCGACGATCGCCAGGCGCGACCCGGCCGAGATCGTGACGTCGACACGGTCGAGGATGGTGCGGCCACCGAGGGCGACGTGGAGGCCCTCGGCGCGAATGTGGGCGGCCGAACCTGCGGGCAGAGTTCGGTTTCTCAGGGATGAAGTGATCGGCATTGTGTTCTCTCAGCTCGTCATGGAGCCGGACGCCACGATTGGACCGTCCGGCGATTGGCCAGGACGGCGAACGAGAATTCAGGAAGGTCCCGCCGCCGTCAGCGGCGGTCCCACAACTTGAACGAAGCAATACCGAGGTACATGTCGCCCATTCTATCAAGGACGTTATCGATTCTCACGCCCGGAGATCAAGCAACATGGCTTGCCGCTACGGCCGGCGGATTTCACACTTCGGAACGGCCTCGACCTGCCGTGACTCGCCCCACTAGCCTGGCTCGGTCCGCCCACCGGCAGCACGTTCACCGGCGCTGTCCGTCCGCCAGAGAGTTCGAAGGTTAAGAGGTCACGCATGCCACGGGTTCACGATTCGTCACCGCCGTCGAGGCCACCTCGGCGGCGGTTCTCATTGCTCCTCCTCATCGTGCCGGTCGTCGGCTACCTCCTCACACCATTCGTCGCGAACTCGGTCGAACCGCGCATCCTAGGCGTGCCGTTCATCGTCACCTACACGATCGCCGTCACGATCCTCACCTGGCTGTTCGTGTGGATTGCCGCCCGAGGTGATCGCTACTACCGCCGTGACTTGCCCGAACACATCCCCTCCGATGTCGCCTTCGGTGAGGACTACCCAATCGATGAAGCCTCGACCACCAGCGGAGAGGAGGCCGAGAAATGAGCACGTCTGCCGTCATCGCCTGCATCATCTTCGGCCTCAGTATGCTCGCAACCATCGGCATCGGCGTCTGGTCCGGCCGCGGACGCGAGAAGTCCCTCGACGAATGGTCGGTCTCCGGTCGCGGACTCGGGTTCGTCTTCATCCTCCTGCTCATGGCGGGCGAGACCTATACGAGCTTCTCGTTCCTCGGCACAGCCGGCTGGTCGTATTCCTATGGTGTGCCGATCCTCTACCTCATCGGCTATCTCAGCGTCGGACTCGTCGTCGCCTACCTCGTCGGCCCGCTGTTCTGGACCTATGCGGCCAGGCACAAACTCGTCAGCCTCTCCGACATCGTCGAACACCGCTTCCGCTCGCGGGGTCTGGCGATCCTTGTCGCCGTGCTCGCGACCGTGTTCATCGTTCCCTACATCCAGCTGCAGATCCAGGGCATGGGTGCCGTCGTCAACGCCATGAGCTATGGGGCGATCGACCTCAAAGTCGCCGCCATCATCTCCTTCATCGTCGCCGAGGCGTTCATCCTCTTCTCCGGCCTGCGCGGTTCCGCCTGGGTCAGCGCTCTCAAGGACGGCCTCGTCATCCTCGCCGTCGCCTTCCTCGCAATCTACGTGCCGCTGCACTACTTCGACGGCTTGGGCGAACTCCTCGACCGGCTCGTGACCGAGAAATCACAGTGGCTGACCTTCCCCGGCGCCGGGGAAGGAATCTACGGCAGCGCCTGGTTCATCTCGACGATCATCCTCAACGGGATCACGATCACCGTCTTCCCCACCTCCATCGCCGGCTACCTGTCCGGCACCTCGGCGAACGCCCTGCGTCGCAACTCGATCATCCTGCCCTGGTACCAGCTGCTGCTCCTCGTGCCGATGATGGTCGGCGTGGCGGCACTGTTCGTCATCCCCGCTCTCAAGGACGCGGACCTGGCACTGTTCTCCGTGGTCATCGACTCGCTGCCGGCCCCGCTCGTCGCCGTCATCGGAGTCGCGGGTGCACTGTCGGCCATCGTGCCGATGAGCGTGTACATGCTCTCGATCGGCTCGATGTGGGGGCGGACCGTCCTCGGCGGTGGGCTCTCGGGCCCGAAGAACGCCGCCTCGATGACGAAGGAACAGCTCGCGGCTCGGGGCCTGCGGCAGAAGACCCTGTCCCAGTGGGTGTGCCTCGTCGTCGGTGTGATCGCACTGGTGATGAGTCTGCTCATGCCCGATGCACTCGTCGAGCTCTCCGTGCTCAGCTATGAGGGTCTCGCGCAGGTCGTGCCCGCCGCACTCCTCGCCCTCTACTGGCCGCGGATGAGCAAGCAGGCCGCTGCCGCCGGACTCATCGTCGGCTCGGTGACCATGGTCGCCCTGCACTACACGGGCAACGATCCGCTGCTGGGCATCAACGGCGGCCTGTGGGCCATCGCGGCCAACCTCATCGTCGTCGTCATCGTCACCGTGGCCAAGCCGGACCCACGGTGGGTGCCGGCGGCAGAGCGTAAAGCGCATGCCGAGGCCAGGGGTCGGTAGGCACCGCTGCGAGACGTCAGCTCAAGCAGACTCCATTCCCTGATGCACTTCCAGTCGCAGGTTGAGCGCTTGCGTGACCCGCAATACCGTCGACCAGGTTGGGTTTCCATCCGCAGAAAGTGCACGGTACAGGCCGTCGCGGCTCATGCCCACTCGTCGAGCAAGTTCACTCATGTTTCCTGAGCGCGCAAGTATTCCCAGCGCGGCGGGGAGAGCACCAGCGTCCTCCGCGGAGTCTTCGAGCGCAGTCGTCAGCAGAATCGCCGCATCATCGGTGCTGCTGATGTAGTCAGCTGCGTCGAAAATCGGGTATTCGCCTTCCTCAGTCATTGCTGTCCTCCTTTTTCTGGTGGGCTCGCCATTGTGCGGCGAGTTCGCGTGCATCGGCAGTCTGAGCATTATTCACCTAATGCAATAGTCTAGCTTTCACCAGTCAACGCTCCTCCTCAGAGGGGAATGTCACATAGGGTTAAAGGGACTGAGGTAAGGAGGGGTGATAAATCCCGCCGGACGTGGTCGAACCCTTCGGCTAGTGCATGGGCACGAACATCCTTTGATGTTTGCGAGCAGACCCGTCTAATTTGAATCACGACTCATTCCGGCGCACTCGAGTGAAGCTGCCGATTCCGATGCTCCTTCTGCCCCCTTGCTGGGAGGATCAACATCAGAGATCTCAACGTCCCGAATTGCTTGTTCCACCACACTTATCGGACGTCGCTGTCGGAATGAGCACTCCACTCAGAGGGCAGGGCAACGACGTTGGTCTGCTGGACTGCACAGATCCACCACTTGCCAGCGCGCTCGATCAGCGTCCACGTGCCCGAGTTACACCGCACATCACCTTCACCCGCAGTCGTCTCCTGAAGCGTGTGCACGATTGCAATCGTTGGGGCGAGGAAGCCAATGCTCTCCACCTTCAAGGCAACGTGAAGACCGTGCGCGTGCCCTTCCAAGCGTTCTTTGTGATAGCTATGGATCGCGTCCCAACCAGTCATTCTTTGACCTGCGGCAGTGACTTGGACGGCGTCTCGACTGAAATGGGCATCGAAGATATCGGCGTCTTGCTGATGGAATCCGTCTTCAAGTCGTTTAAACACTGAAGTGATTTCGCTTCTGGCTCGTTTGTCTGAATTGTCGATCAGTCCAGTTGGGCGCACCCTGACTCCTCCGGGACCACGTGTGTCTGCATCTTGTGAAATTCTACGCCTGCGAAGGAGACAGGCACGGTGTCATCAGGGCCCTCGTGCCCTATCCGAAGACGGCTGCTTGTCTCGACGAACCTCGGGTAGACACTGTTCTGTCATTCGTCGGCTCGGCAAAGGCGAGATAGGACGAAAGCTCGCCGAAATAGGTGAGGTATAGTTCGTGCATTGCTCTGGTGCAGGCGATGTAGAGCATGCTTTTGTCGACGTCGGACGTGTACCTGTCAGCGGACACGCCAGGCACAATCACCGTATCGAACTCGAGACCTTTGGCCACGTGAGCCGAAGTGATGACCACTCCGCTTGCGAACTCCTCGCTGTCATAGTCGAGTAAGGTCATGTCAGCACCTGCCTCTCTCAACGCATCATGCAATTCCCTGGCTTGTTCGACTGTTCGGCACACAATGCCCAGCGACTGCTGTGGCCCTGCCGAGTGGGAATCGATCAGATTCGTGATCACGGCCACCTCGTCGAGTGTGTCCTCGGTGCGAATGACCTCCGGGGGTCGGCCGTGCCGATCGACCGATTCGAGGCGATCATTGTGTGAGATGCCCTGTGCGAAGGAAATGATCTCAGACGTCGAGCGATAGCTGCGATACATCTCCAAACAGTTGGCCTCGGGGAAGATCTCGCGGATCGTCGACAGGCTCGAGGAGCTGAATGGGTTCACCTTCTGATCAGCATCGCCAAGAATCGTCATGCGACAGGGGAAAAGCGCTTTGACTACGGCGTATTGAGCCGGCGTGTAGTCCTGCATCTCATCGACGAGTAAGTGGCGGATATTCTGATAGGTTTCAAACTCAGTCGTCCTCAGCCGCGTGAGAATAAGCGGAAAGACATCAGCGTATTCGAGTCGATTGCGCCCGGCCATGACAAACAGCCCCTTCTCTTCGCGTGAGGCCAGGAACGCCTTATACATCGACAACGGGTCCTTGTAGGGGAACAGTCCGAGAACCTGCTTCCTGACTTCCCGTTCGTCAGCGGTCTTCCACCCGCGACGATCCTTCTTAAAACGCTGTCCCAGAGTGGTCACGGCAATCTTCGCCGCGCGTTCGAGACAAGCGAAGACGGGCAGGAAACTGCATCGTTCGAAGATTTCGGCCATCTCCTCAGCCGAAATCTCCTCCCCACGATGGCTGACCGCACTCGGGGCGAGTGTGGTGGCGATTTCGGTGTGAATCCAGGTTTCGAGATCATCGACGAAATCAGCTCCGGCTTTGTGCCGCATGCGATCGGACGCCGCGTCGTGAGGATGCTCGAGAACGTGAGAGACCTGCTCATTGAAAGTCTGGAAGCCCAGTTTGGGAGGCAGATACTTCTCTGCCAGGGTCCCGAAATCGATTTCAGCGATCTGTTCCTCACCCAGTTCCGGCAGCACTCCGGAGATGTAGTCGGTGAAGACCTTGTTGGGCGAGAGGATCATGACATTCGACGAGTTGAGGCTCTCTTTGAACCGGTAGAGCAAGAAGGCGACTCGGTGAAGAGCGATCGATGTCTTGCCGGACCCAGCCACGCCTTGCAGGATGAGCACTTCAGCGGCCTCGTTGCGAATGATCGCGTTCTGCTCACGTTGAATGGTCGCGACAATGTTTTGCATTTTGTCATCGGCGGAGCGGCTGAGTTCTCGCTGGAGTATCTCATCGTCGATGTTGAGAGCCGACTCGATGACATATTCCATCTGCCCCTGGGCGATCTTGTATTGCCGTTTGCCAGTGATTTCACCATCAATCTGGCCAGCAGGGGCAGTAAAAGATGCTGGGCCCGACTCGTAGTCATAGAACAGGCTCGATACAGGCGCCCGCCAGTCGTGTACGAGGATGTCCTTGGTACCAGGGCGATAGAAATTGTGGACGCCGATGTAGATCTCCTCAGCAGGAAATTCATCGGAGGCATCCGCCGAGTAACCTGTGCGCTCAGGCTTGTCGCGGGTGAAATCGACACGACCGAAATAAGGAGAATCCTGAAGTTTCTCAATCCTCTTGCGCGTCTTTACCGTGTACTCTCCCAGGCCGACGGCCGTTGAGACCAGTGTGCGGATATTTGCCTTCTCCGCGGCGTCCATATCGCGTTGGTTATTCCAGATGAGTTCCTTCTGCGACTGGATCGTGGCATCACTCGTCGCGATCTGATCGGCGACTCGGACGAGTTCGGTGTCGATGAGGGCAAGAGTTGCCGCCAGCTTCTGTCGCTCCTCAATTTCCATCTGGGATTCTGTCATGAGTGCTCCGTTCCACGGGGGTATCCACCTACAACTCTACATTCACGTAACTGTAGAGTTGAAGTCGGACCGCCGTAGGTAGCGCGCTCTGAGGTGTGGGGGTTCTACACGCTTCCAAGTTCGGCGATGAATTCGTCGGCCTTGGCCAGCTGCACCACGAGACGCTCCCGCCGCTGCACGGCGTCCCGCCGGAAGGCCTCCAGTGCTTCCTCGGCACCAGTGCCGGCTCCAGAGGCGCGCGAATCGATGACCGATAGCAACTCCGACATCTGCTCGAGAGAATATCCGAGGGGCTTCATGTTCTTGATGAGAACGAGACGCCCGAGGTCGGCGGGAGAATAAAGTCTGAATCCTCCGTCGGTTCGCCCAGAAGGAGCGACCAGGCCGATCTCGTCGTAATGTCGGATCGTCCGCAGTGACAGGCCCGCCCGGTCTGCCACCTCTCCGATGTGCATTACATGGCCATCGGTCACACTACCCACCCACACTTTCGCATTCTCCTGGCGGCGCACACTTTGCCCCGAGTTCATGATTTCGCACCTGTCGATACATTCTACGATCATCAGGTCGCGAGACGACCACATTCTCGACTCAACACTAACGTAAGGGTAAAGTTAAAACCATAGGCAACCGCGTTGCTCACCGACCCCCTGGCACTGATGAGGGCAACGGCAGCGGTTGACTCCGTATCGCTTTCGCCGTCTACCGGGCGGTGTCTTTGCCGGGACAGCCTGGACCTGTCCCACGACTTAGGAGGTTTTCACTATGGATCCGGTCACTCGTCTCGAACTGGTACGCGCCATATCGTCTGCATTTGGATCGACCTCGGTCTCCTCGACTCAGTTGATTGAGGCCGCCCGCACAGCCCACGCTCGGAAGGAGGTACTCGAGACACTGTCGCAGGTCGACCCAGATGCCTCTTTCCGCACCGTCCGTGACCTCTGGACGGTCTTTCCTGAAATGCCTGTCGACGTCTGACATCACACGCTCATCACACACGTGAAATCACTACAGAAAGTAGGCCGATTTGCCTGTCAATCCTCGTATTAACGAAACAACTGTCCAAGTACTGTCCTCGCTGTATGAACACTCACGCAGCTTCGCCTCCGATCATGGGCGTGAAATCGAGGCGATCAACAACAGCAATAGCGTCGAGGTCGCCGAGTTCCTAACCCGCGTCCTCGCCGAAGACGCAGCACGTGCGATCAGATGCCAACACTTGCTCGAGCAGGTCTTCTCCGGCGAAGACGACTTCCTCTCCGGGCTGGCGGAATCAAGCACTCAAGAGACGCAGACACCAACCGTGTCAGGGGACGCCGACGCTAGTCTTTTGCGGCCATGAACGGTTCGCACATTAGATCGGGGTGGGCTCGGCTCACCGATTGCAGGCGCCACTGGTCGCTGAACACCGCGATCAGCTCACCGTCTGCCCGCTCGAGGACCTCCACACCGCGTTCGGCGTTAAGAGTGCCCGCCGATCGCTCATCCGTACGACGCGCGAGCGAATAGTTCAGCATCTCCAAGCGGATCGGAGCACCCAGCTCGCCGCGCAGTCGGTGGTCTGCGACCTCGAATTGCATGGGACCGACAGCGGCGAGGACGGGAGCCTGGTCTCCACGCAGATCTGAGCGAAGCACCTGAACGACACCTTCTGCCTCCAGTTGGGCGATCCCGCGACGAAACTGTTTATAGCGACTGCTGTCCAAAGCCCGGGCCACAGCGAAGTGCTCCGGTGAGAAGGTAGGCATCGGCGGGAACTCAACAGGCAATTGCGTGTAGAGGGTATCGCCAATCGTCAATGCTGAGGCGTTGACGAGACCGACGACATCGCCAGGGAACGCCATATCGACGACGTCGCGAGACTGACCGAAGGTCTGCTGGGCATATTTGGTCGCGAATCCGCGGCCCGTGCGGGCAATGGTCACGTTCATGCCGCGTCGGAAGATTCCTGAGCAGATGCGCATATAGGCTAGGCGGTCACGGTGTGCTGAATCCATGCCCGATTGAAGCTTGAAGACGAAGGCACTAAACGGTTCTTCGAGAGCACGAGTCTCGCCGTTGGCGGTGTTTCGAGCCTCAGGTGCTGGGGCGAGGTCAACGAGGATGTCGAGGAGGCGTCGTACCCCGAAATTGCGAACCGCGGCGGCAAAGATCACTGGTGTGGACAGGCCAGCAAGAAAGGTCTCCTGATCGTGATCGTCGCCCGATGCGCTGAGCAGGTCCGCCCCTTCGAGGGCCGTCGTCCAATCCTGGCCGACCCGTGCAGCGGCCTCGTCTGGTGCGAAATGCTCCTCCGGTGCAATCTGTGCACCTCCAGCGGTGGCTGTGAGCTCAACATATTCGCCGGTTTCTCGGTCAAGGAACCCGTGGAAGTCTCCCGATATCCCCACCGGCCAGGTCAAAGGGGTCGGTTCGAGGCCGGTCTTCTCAGTGATTTCGTCCATGAGCTCAAGGGGATCCAGACCTGGGCGATCCCATTTGTTGATGACTGTGATGATGGGAATGCCGCGATGTCTGCACACCTCGAAGAGCTTCATCGTCTGAGTTTCGATGCCCTTGGCGGCATCGATGAGCATGATGGCAGCATCGACTGCTGCCAAGACTCGGTAGGTGTCTTCGGAGAAGTCTGCGTGGCCTGGGGTATCAAGCAGGTTGAGGACGGTATCGCGATACATCAGTTGAAGCGATGCCGAGGTGATGGAGATGCCTCGGTCCTGTTCCATGTCCATCCAGTCGGAGACAGTGCTTTTGCGGCTGGCCTTGCCATGAATGTGACCGGCCTCGCTGATGGCATGAGCGTGGAGGGCAAGTGCCTCAGTGAGGGTCGATTTGCCAGCATCCGGATGACTGATGACGGCAAAGGTGCGGCGGCGAGCCCCCTGCCTGACCGCCTCGACGGCGTCGTCGTGGGTGTGTCCGTTTGCGTGGTTCGCTGTCATCTCGCCTCTCCGTCAGTTCCTCGTCATTGAAGTTCAGGAGGCTGTCTAGGCGAAGATGACGACAGCAGTCACCAGAGGGGCCCGCCGATAGGCTCGCACAAGATGGCGTTTGATCGTGGCGGAAATCAGGGTCTCCAGACCGTTCGTGTCGTCAATCTCAGACGTCGCCGGCTTCGCCAAGGCTGAGTCGACCTTCTTCGCAGCCGAGTTGAAGATTGCCTCGTCGTGGATGAATCCGCGAGAGATGAATTCCAGTGGTTCGGCCAATGTATTAGTATCGGCGTCAACGATCGCGACGACGGTGACCACTCCACCTTCTTGGAGTAGTCGGCGCTCTCCCAGGGTCTTTTCGGTGACTTTGCCAACGGTGTCGCCATCGACATAGACCAATCCAGCCTCGACCTTGCCAGAGATCCGAGCAGCACCGTCAACGAGGTCGATCGTGTAGCCGTCAGCTGCGATGAGGACGTTGTCAGGCGTGATTCCTGTTCGGATCGCCAGATCGGCATTGGCTCGTAAGTGTTTGGATTCTCCGTGCACGGGCATCACGGAGGTTGGTTTGATGAGGTTATAGCAATAGATCAACTCGCCCGCAGAGGCGTGCCCAGAGACGTGGACTTTGGCATTGCCTTTATGCACGACCCGGACCCCAAGGTCCGTGAGTTTATTGATGATGCCGTAGATCGCATTCTCGTTGCCGGGGATCAGGGAGCTGGCCATGAGGACAACGTCGTCGGCATTGAGGCGAATCTGGTGAGTGTCGCTGGCCATGCGCGCCAGGGCCGCCAACGGTTCGCCTTGCGATCCGGTGCACACGATCGTGACCTTCTCATCAGGCATAGTCTGCAGCTTCTTGAAGTCAACGATGAGTCCACGCGGAATCGTGAGATATCCCAGGTCCCGGGCGATACCCATGTTCTTGACCATGGATCGACCGACGAAGGCGACCTTACGTCCATGGGCGTGCGCGGCGTCGAGGACCTGCTGGATGCGATGAACATGACTGGCGAAGCTGGAGACAATGATGCGTTTCGGTGCCGTGGCGAAAACATGATCGATGGCTGGAGTGAGTTCACGCTCGGAGGTGGTGAACCCGGGGACTTCAGCATTGGTCGAGTCTGCCAGGAACAGGTCAACGCCCTCATCGGCAAGTTTGGCGAAGTGCCGCAGGTCGGTGATCCTGTCATCGAGTGGGAACTGGTCCATTTTGAAATCACCAGTATGTAGAACGAGGCCGGCCCCGGTACGAATGGCCACGGCAAGGCCATCAGGGATTGAGTGGTTGACGGCGACGAATTCGAGCCCGAAGGGTTCAGCGTCGTGCCGGTCACCGGCCTCGACATGAACCAGCTGCGGCGTGATCCGGTGCTCCTTGAGCTTGGATGTGATGAAAGCCAGAGTGAGCTCGGAGCCGATGAGGGGAATATCGGGACGTTCTCTCAGCAGGTAGGGCACCCCGCCGATGTGATCCTCGTGGCCGTGAGTGAGTACGATGCCGACAATGTCAGCTAGGCGGTCTCGGATGGAGGTGAAGTCGGGAAGGATGACGTCAATGCCTGGTTGGTGCTCTTCCGGAAAGAGGACACCACAATCGACGATGAGCAGTTTTCCTCGGTGCTCGAAGACCGTCATATTGCGCCCGATTTCACCGAGTCCTCCCAATGGTGTGACCCGAAGGCCTCCAGGATGGAGTGTGGAAGGAGCGGTGAGTGTACGCGTAGAAGAAGCCAAAGAATAGGTCTTTCTTTGTTGAGTGGAACCGCACTATGGCTGTTCCGATTGGTGGTAGTCGATGCCATGGAAACGGGCAGCAACCGAGATCGAATTCCAGTTTAACCTTACGTTACGTGAGAGTTCCACTTGGGTTCGAGGATAAGATGACCGGCTCACGTTGCCATCCGGCAAACCTTCCGTTACGGTAGTGTTGCTGGGAAGGTGCTGCACCGATCCAGGCGAGCCTGCTCCGCCTTCTGACTGCCCGATCCCTTGAGGAAGCCGACCGCCCTCGGGGGGTCGGGCTATCCACGATCTCGAGGATTCTCCGCACGCACATTCACGTAGCGGTGGAGTTTGCTGTATCAGATTCCCCCTCGACCGATGACCGCACGAAAGGCTCTCCCGACTCATTTCCTCACTCGACTCTCGCCGTTCAGCTCATCGGTCCATCGGCCTGGCCTGGATTGTCACTGTCGTGGCCGGCGGAGTCATCTCTGCAATGACCGCACCTGGACAAACAGCCGGCCTCTCGGTGTTCACTGAGCCGCTTATTGCGAGTATGGGAATCGACAGAACCGCCCTGTCCTTGTCCTATCTCACCGCCACTCTCATTGGTGCCGCGTTCCAGCCTCTCATCGGTAAGGCCTCAGACCGCTGGAACGCTCGCGTCGTCATGGCTGTCATCGCCGTTGGGTTCGCGATCGTGCTGGTGGGGTTGAGCTTTGCCCACGAACTGTTCGGGCTGACGTTCGGCTACATTGGAGTTCGGATGGCCGGGCAAGGGGCACTGAGCCTGACCGTGGTCACCGCCGTCTCCCGAGCCATCGATCACCGTCGGGGCCTGGCGCTGGGAATCGCTTCGGCGATCGGATCGACAGGCATTTCCCTGGCGCCGGTCGCCCTGGAGCGCCTGATCACCGCAGTGGGCCCAGCACAGACCTGGCGGTGGGAGGCCCTTGCTGTGATCGTCGTGGCCCTGCCGGCGATCCTATTCGTCCGATCGACTGGCCGCCGTGAGTCCACAGCTGGCAGCCCAGACGCCTCTGACGTCATTTCAATAGAGGGTGACACGGAGACGTCTGTAGACACGGACGGCGCGCAGGTTGCCGATGCGAGACCGTCAAGCGATTGGACGCTGCCCCAGGCTCGACGAACCGGAATGTTCTGGGTTCTCGCTGCGGCTGTGGCCAGCTCGTCGATGCTCAGCACCGCCCTGGCCTTCCATCAGATCGCGGTCCTCGGCGGACAAGGGCTGAGCCCGGCCGAGGCGGCGGCGAACTTCATTCCTCAGACCGTCGCGGCACTGTTGGCGACCTTGCTCATCGGTGCTCTCATCGACTCGATGAATCCCAAGATCTTCATCATCTTCTCCATGGCCACCACCTCAGCCGCGCTGCTCATGTTGCCCCTGGTGGCTCCCGGATGGACGGCCATCAGCTATGGCCTCATCCTCGGTGCCGCAGGCGGGTGCCTGCGCGGTATGGAGGGAGCGACCTTCGCCCGCTACTACGGAGTGACCAACATCGGGGCAATTCGAGGACTGGCCACCGCGATCAGCCTGGGAGCATCAGCCCTGGGCCCCTACGCCTTGGCACTGGGCACCGATCTCACCGGCAGTTTCGCGCTCCCAGCGGCCCTGCTGGCAGTGATTCCGATCGGCATCGCCATCGTCACCGTTTTCACCTCTCAACCTCGTCATAACGATCCATTGATGGCCGGTTGAGCGCCAAGCCCGATCGCCGCATGATCTTTGGCCATGGCCGCACAGTTCTTCGTGTGTCTTTCGTCGCCCCGAAATTTGTCTTTCGTCACATTACAGACGGCGAATTAGCATCGACTCTCACGTCACGGTAGAGTTGGAAATCGTTCGGGTCGTCCAGGCCCCTTCATTCTGAGTTTCCTGATCCGACAGGCACCACGTCACACTGCTGACAACTTCGCCGTTTGATCACTGTTCGCGCTTCTGCACACGAAGCACACTACTGCCCGGAAGGTAGAAGATGACCACTGTCACTGTCGAAACCGACGACACCAAACGGTACAGACCAGAACCCTCGGTGTGGACCACTCTGCGGTCGCCCAAACTCCTCACCCGTGAGGCACTTGCAGGCCTCGTCGTGGCCCTTGCGCTGATTCCCGAGGCGATCTCCTTCTCCATCATCGCTGGCGTCGATCCCCGTGTCGGACTCTTCTCCTCCTTCATCATGGCCGTCTCTATTGCCTTCCTGGGCGGACGACCTGCCATGATCACCGGCGCTACCGGTGCTATCGCACTCGTCATCGCCCCCATTGCCCACGAGTACGGGCTCGACTATTTCATCGCCACGGTCATTCTGGCCGGTGTTTTCCAGATCGTCCTCGCCCTCTTCGGCGCTGCCAAGCTCATGCGGTTCATCCCGCGCAGCGTCATGGTCGGCTTCGTCAATGCCCTGGCCATCCTGATCTTCACCGCCCAGCTGCCACAGCTCATCGGAGTTCCCTGGATGGTCTACCCACTCGTTGCAGTGGGCCTGCTCATCATGGTCTTCATGCCCAAGATCACCAAAATCATTCCAGCGCCATTGGTCTCGATCGTCATCGTCACCGCCGCTGTCATCATTGCCGCGATCAACGTACCGTCCGTCGGTGACCAGGGCGATCTGCCCGATAGTCTGCCGCAGCTGTTCTTCCCCGACGTCCCGATCAGCTTCGAGACATTCCAGATCATCGCTCCCACCGCCCTGGCGATGGCCCTGGTCGGATTGATGGAATCACTGATGACTGCGAAGCTCGTTGACGACGTCACCGATACGCACTCGAACAAAACCCGAGAAGGCTGGGGTCAGGGAACCGCGAACATTCTGTCGGGATTCTTCGGCGGTATGGGCGGTTGCGCGATGATTGGTCAGACGATGATCAACATCAAGGCCTCTGGAGCCAGGACTCGGATCTCGACGTTCTTGGCTGGCATCTTCCTCCTTATTCTCGTCGTTGCTTTGGGTGATGTCGTCGCGATCATTCCCATGGCTGCGCTCGTGGCTGTGATGATCATGGTTTCTGTCGGTACCTTCGACTGGCACTCGATCAAGATTTCGACCCTGAAGCGCCTGCCCAAGAGCGAGAACTTCGTCATGCTCGTCACGGTCGTCGTTGTCGTCGCTACTCACAACCTCGCCATCGGTGTCATCGTCGGAGTGTTCGTCGCCTCGGTGATGTTCGTTCGTCGTGTGGCCCACTTCGTCTCTGTCGAACGCGAGCTCGGTGAGTTCAAGGGACGTGCGGAGGCGAAATACACCGTCACTGGCGAACTCTTCTTCGCTTCGAGCAATGACCTTACGACCTTGTTCGAATACTCGAAGGATCCCGATCACGTGGTCATCGACATGTCCCAGTCACACATTTGGGACGCGTCGACCGTGGCAACACTCGATGCTGTCGAAACGAAGTACGAACAGCAGGGTAAGAGAGTCAAGATCATCGGAATGAACGACTATACCGATGATTTCCATACCCGCCTCACCGGCGGCCTTGGCCAGGGTCACTGACCCCTTAGTCTCCTAATGTGCGGTGGCTGAGATCTCAAGGGTGTAGGCGACGACGGTGCTGAATACTTCAGACGTATGACGGATGAGGAGTTCAGCATCGTCGTGTTTCGCCGCACCGACTAACCCTTCCCACAACACTGTGAGGTAGTGGCCACCTGCCAGCCGGTTCGCCGTCAGGTGAGGACCAGGTCGGGCGAGAGGGGGCTCGCTGTTTGTTGGCATTGGAGCAGAAGACGAACACCCACCTGTTCGCAGATTCTCAATCAGGGTCTGAAACGACAGTCGAGCAGCCTGGCGGAGGTCGACGTCGGCTATCGGAGATGAGTGACTCCCGCTGGCTATGGCTCGTGACATCAAGGTGGCGGTGAGGTCGTCGACGTCGAGGTCGGAAAGGATCTTGCCCCAGCGCTCGTCATTGCCGGGCAGCGGCTGCTCGGCAAGCGATCGGCCGGAGGCACTCTCAGAGGAGGGACTTTCGTCCCTGTTGTCTCTGCCGACGTCATCGTGGGTGCGCCTGATAGGAGAGGTCACTTTCCCACAATAGATCCGAAGCCCAACTTTTAATATGCAATCCGGAACATTTACTCCTGAGGACCTCAAAGACCGAGGCCCCCTCAAGTGAGTTAAAGATCAAGCGGACATCCGAAGATGCCCGCTTGATCGGCCCGGTCAGGGCCTGACAACGTTGCGGCCCGGGCATGTCTCCGAACCTCAACAACTACATTTTACGCCCAGCAAAGCTTGTCAGTAACTGATCCTCGACTTCCGGCCGGAATGAGGCCGGAGCAAGCGACGAACGCCAGACGCGACCGGCTAGCTCACGTTCTCAACGGCAGAAGCCCGATCCCTGTTGGTAGGACTCGCTTGGAGGACGGCCAATAACGAAAAGTCACTCCGGTGACCTTGTCGAAGATGCGCGAGTGGCGGCCTACACAAGAAAAGTGTCTAGCGCGGCTGCGGTTGAAGAGAATCGCCGCACTTGGCCGAAAATCGTTCGCGTAGCACTCCAATTTAGACCAAACGCGATTTGGACTGAATCCACATACACCGCATTCGCCCACATTGACTTCCAGTCAGCGCAAAAGAGGATTCAGTCCCAAGCCACGTTCAGTTCACCTCACATTCATATAGGCGATCTTCAATATGAAACGTATAGATGAATAACTATCTGACTGCTGCACTGTGGCGATCTGTGATGGCCTTGAGGGGTCCCAACTGAAGGTGGAACGTGAAGAAGAATTTTGCACAATTGTCCTCCGCATGTTTTATCGGAGCTGCCGCGCTGGCCCTCGCCGCATGCGGCGGGCAGAATGCCGGCTCATCCGACGGCGGTAGCGGCCTGTCTGGCGAGGTGACGACAGACGGATCATCGACCGTCGCCCCACTGACTGAGGCGGCCGCGGATATGTACCGCGAGGTTGAACCGGGAGTGAACGTGTCAGTCTCTACATCAGGAACCGGCGGTGGATTCAAATCGTTCTGCGCTGGCGAGACTGATATCTCCAATGCATCGCGACCAATCTCGAAGGAAGAAATTGCGGACTGCGAATCCAATGGTGTTGAGTACACCGAAATCGTCGCCGCAAACGACGGGCTCTCCGTCATTGTGAATCCAGAAAACGACTGGGCGACGAATCTGACCGTGGAGCAGCTGCAAAAGATTTGGGCACCCGAGTCTGAAGGAAAGATTACGAACTGGAACCAGGTCGACCCATCCTTCCCTGACGAGGAACTGACCTTGTTCGGGGCCGGTACCGACTCCGGGACGTTCGACTACTTCACTGAGGCGATCAATGGCGAAGAGGGAGCGATTCGCACTGACTACAGCCCGTCCGAAGACGACAACATCACTATCCAAGGTGTGTCTGGCGCCAAAGGAGCCGTTGGATTCCTCGGGCTCAGCTACGTCGAAGAAAACGAGGGGGCCATCAAGGCGACCTCTGTTGACGACGTGACTCCCAGCACAGAAACCGTTCAGGACGGCAGCTACACTCCACTAGGCCGGGAGCTGTTCATCTACGTGAATAACTCGTCCTACAGTGAAGACGAAGCGGCTAAGTCATTCGTAGACTTCTACGTTGAGAACTCCACCGACGTGGCCGATCGAGCGCTCTTCGTCCCACTCACCGAGGACCAAGTGACCACTGCACGGGATGAGCTCGCCAGCCTCGGCTGAGCACATTCGCCTGCATAACTATGACTATCACCTCAGCCGGTACTCGCCGCCCGACCACAAGGTCGGACGGCGAGGCCCCCGTCCTCTTTACCGCGCGCCGCCGATGGTCCGAATCGGTGATCAAACTCGTACTGCGGTTAGCCGCGATTCTCACCATCGCCACGACCGTTGGAATACTCATCGCGCTCGTCATACCGTCGATCTCGTTCTTCAGCGAAGTCTCCATCATAGAATTCCTCTTCGGCACGCGATGGGCTCCCCGCTTCGCCCAGGCATCATTCGGCGTCGTTCCACTCATCACCGCTACGCTCTGGACGACAATGATTGCGCTGATCGTTGCCGTACCCCTTGGTCTCGGGGCCGCGATTCTGTTGTCAGAGTACGCTCACCCGCGTCTTCGCAAGATCCTCAAGCCGATGCTCGAGATCCTCGCGGGCGTGCCAACGGTCGTCTACGGGTTCTTTGCACTGCAATTCGTTCAAACAACCGTTCTACGAGAATGGTTGGGACTACCTACACAGGCCTTTAGCGTCCTGTCCGCAGGACTGGTCATGGGAGTCATGATCGTGCCTACCATCGCTTCGCTAGCAGAGGATGCGATGTCCTCGGTACCGAGCGCATTGCGCCAAGGCAGCGCAGCACTTGGAGCCAACCGCATGCAGACTTCCCTGCGTGTCGTGTTCCCGGCTGCCCTGTCGGGAATCGTCGCCGCCGTCGTGCTCGGTATTTCACGAGCAGTCGGCGAAACGATGATCGTCGCGATCGCGGCGGGAAATCAGGCGCAGATCGTCGCTAGCCCATTGGACCAAGGACAGACAATGACCGGTTTCATCGCGAATGCCGCGCTCGGAGACTCCCGTGTGGGAAGTCTTGAGTACAACACTCTATTCGCCGTGGGGCTGCTGCTGTTCCTCCTCACCATGCTGATCAACGCCATCAGTATCGGATTCGTTCGACGATATCGAGAGGTCTACTGATGAAGGCTGACAACCGAACCTCAGAAAGCGACATTCGCCCTCTGAAGTTGGGAGGAAATGCCGAGCGGGCGCCGCGCCCGCTGATCTTCCTCGGGTTGCTGTGGTTATCGCTCCTGGTTGCCTTCAGTGTCCTCGTCACGCTCCTGGTGACGATCCTGGTCGAAGGGCTCCCGGTGCTGAGTTCGGACTTGGTGACGGAGTACCCGTCTTCACGGCCCGAAGAAGCCGGCGCACGACCGGCTATCCTGGGCTCTGTTTGGGTCATCATCACTACTGCAGTGCTCACTCTTCCATTGGGAATCGCTGCCGCCGTCCACCTCGAAGAGTTCGCAGACAAACACAACTGGCTGAACCGTCTGATCGAGCTCAACGTCCAGAACCTCGCTGCCGTACCGTCGATCATCTATGGCCTCCTGGCGTTGGGGTTTCTCGCTATGTTGCAGGTCGACAACAAGAACATCGTCATCGGCGGTGCTCTCGCGCTGTCACTCCTCATTCTCCCCGTGGTGATCATGGCTACCAGGGAAGGCCTGCGCGCGGTGCCTCGAGAGATCCGTGACGCGTCACTGGCGCTGGGAGCGACACCATGGCAGACAGTGTGGCGTCAAGTGCTACCTGCATCGGTCCCATCGATTGCCACCGGCTCGATTCTCGCACTCTCCCGTGCACTCGGAGAGGCAGCTCCACTCCTCGTCCTTGGGGCACTGGTATACATCACATTCGACCCCAATGGGCTGCTCAGCGGCTACACCACGCTTCCGATCCAGATATTCAACTGGACCGGAAGGCCACAGGAAGGATTCCATCAGCTCGCCGCGGCCACCAGTGTTCTCCTGCTGATTGTCCTTCTTCTCATGAACGCTTTAGCCATCTATATCCGCAACGCCTACCAGAAAAGGTGGTGACCATGAGTGACATGACTACTCAGTCCAGCTCGTCGCCCGAGCCGCGCCCACACTTTCACGCTGCAAACCATGGAAACCTTCCTCCCGTATCAAACCAACTCCTCGGTTGCGAAGACCTCGATGTCTACTACGGAGCGTTCCGTGCTGTGACGGAAGTAGATCTCGAGTTCAACCGGAATGAAATAACCGCGCTGATCGGACCATCCGGCTGCGGAAAGTCGACACTGCTGCGATCCCTGAATCGAATGAACGATTTGATCGACGGCGCACGCGTTGAGGGAACAGTGAACTTCATGGGTCAGAACATCTATGCCAAGGGAGTCGACCCTATTGAGGTCAGACGGCGCATCGGCATGGTATTCCAAAAGCCCAATCCGTTCCCGAAGTCAATCTACGACAACATCGCCTACGGCCCCCGAGTCACTGGAATGTCGGTGAGCTCAATGGATGACCTGGTCGAGGAATCCCTCACTAAGGCGGCGCTGTGGAGCGAGGTCAAAGATAAGCTCAAGGCCCCCGCCTTCGGACTATCAGGTGGACAGCAGCAGCGCATGTGCATTGCACGAACCATTGCGGTCAAGCCCGAAGTGATCCTCATGGACGAGCCGTGCTCGGCACTCGATCCCATCGCGACCATGCGAATCGAAGACCTCATGCATGAACTACGAGAAGACTTCACCATCGTGATCGTCACTCATAACATGCAGCAGGCGGCTCGAGTCGCCGATCGCACAGCATTCTTCACCGCACACGCCGAAGAGACGACGGGAAATCGCACCGGCGTATTGGTGGAGTTCGACCGAACGGCAGAGATATTCGAGAATCCGAAAGACAAGCGCACCGAGGACTACATCTCAGGTAGGTTTGGGTGAGCCAGGTCGTTTATGGGCAACGTCGCCTGTTTGTCCTGGGAAACAACGAAGCAGTGCGGGCAGCCGCGGCAGAGTTCCGATACATCGGGGCAAGCGTCACCCTATGCACACGCGTCACAGATGCCCTCGCCGGTCTCGCCCGCGAGCCCGACACCATGCTGATTGTCTCTTCCGACCTCCCTGCTGAAGCAGTGACTATTGCCGTCGAGCTGGCTGCTTCGATCCGTCAGCGCAGTGTTTTTCTCGGAATCGCTCCTGGCACAGACGACGAACTGATTCGACAGGCTTTTCGCTTGGGAGCCCGTGCCATCGTCGTGCTGCCACTCACCGCTGATCGATTGCAGCGTCTCCTGCAGACACTGCCGAGCGCACCCGGTAACGAAGGACGACGGCTTAGCCAATCTCCGAGGTACATTGGCCGACTCAATGCAACCACTGACCTCGTGCCCAGTCGAGTCGCGCCATCGAATCACGGCAGAACTGGTGTTCCTGAATCTTCTGGCGAAGTCGGCACTCGTCATCGACAGCCCCGGGCAGAGTGCATTCAATCAAGAGGGATAGGCCCGGGATACGGCGGCATGCGGGTAGTCATGTGATGCCCAAAACTCGTCGCCCAGCCCTGCCACAGGCGATGCCTCCGTTAGTGATGACCTCAGGAGAAGCTGACGACACAGGCGCTGTTGATACGTCGCGATCAGTGGTTTAGGCCCATCTCTTCAATGAGTTGCTCGACTCGGGATCGGATGTCGTCTCGAACCCTTCGAAGTCCAGCTTCGTCAAGGTGTGTCGGGTCGTCGAGGCTCCAGTCCATGTATCGACGGCCGGGGTACACGGGGCAAGCGTCCCCGCATCCCATGGTGATGACGTAGTCGGCGGCGCGAACGACTTCATCCGTGAGCGGCTTAGGGTACTCATCAGGCAGTGGGATGCCTGCCTCTCGCAGTGAAGCGATGACGCGTGGATTGATTTGCTCGTCCGGCGAAGAGCCAGCCGTGCGGACATGCACGCTCGATCCTGCAAGATGACTCAAATATGCAGCTGCAATCTGTGAGCGGCTCGCATTGCGCACACAGACGAAGAGCACCTCCGGAGTCCCTCGCAGCACTATGCCACGGGCCGAGGCCAGCGCATCGAGCCGATCTGCTGCATAGCGTGCTGTGAGCGCCGGAAGGTGCGCACGAGTCTTCGCGCGAGCGTTGAGCAGTTGATAACTCTCCAGCACATAGCGAACCACCGTCTGCTCATTGAAAGTGGAACTGAACCGGTAGGCCAGGTCTCTAGCGACGTGCACGATCGATTCTGGTAATGGTTCAACAGGCGCAGCATCGTCGATGTCGGATGCGGACCTCCAGCTGGTTAGAAGCCGCCCGTACCGTACCCAGGCCTCCGCTGTCAGAGCGTCACCTGTTGGCCCAAGGCTCAGCATACCAACCGATCTGAGTGCCGCGAGGGAAGCCTCCACTTCTCGACCTGATGCGCGTAATTCCTCGGACAGGTGTGACGGATCGTCGCCGGAGGCAATCGTGCTGAGGACACGCAGTGCCAGTGGGTCTCCGAGAACGGCGGCTTGACGCGCACGCTCTTTCGCCTCATTGGGCTCTAAGGGCCGTCCTAGGCGCGGGGTCATCGTAGGAGATCTTCGAGGGCTGCTCGGCGTTCCGAAGCAACGGATAGCCAGATGTATTTCTTCTCGCGTTCGCGCATAAGTAGTCCGTCTTCCACGAGGATTTTGACATGATGAGTGATTGTCGGTTGAGAGACGCCAAGTACCTCCGCGAGCTGACCCACCGTGGCTCGCCCTTCTTCTGCACCCAGAATCAAGCTCAAGAGCTGGAGACGAGTTGGGTCCGCGACCGCGCGCAGTGTCTGGGCAAGTTCCTCCGCCGTCGATCGCGGCAGCGGCACGCCTGACACGGCAGGGTCGGTGGTCCGGGGTTCGTTCACATGACCAAGAGTATCGGTGCGGTGCCAAGATACTCGTCTACGGCACGGACATCGACCCCGAGCACCGACATGACAGCTAAAGATCTGCAGTCTTCGACGCGGATCGAGTGAAACATCAACGCCGGCGCTGTGAGCCCAGACTTGAGCAAGCGAGACGTTATGGAACTCCGGTCTCGAACAGGGAATAGACTCTCTGCGCAGTCGTGCTTGCAAACGGAAGCGCCCGGCGCTGTAGCGACCGAAAGCACGCTGGCGACATCTCCGAGAAGGGCGACCTATAGATCGTTGAGCAGTGCGCTTCCGTTGTCGGAGAACAGGGGCGACACTTTGGACAACACCGACACGATTGTGCCGATCGACGAAACCGCCAATACGGTCAGGTTCATTACGAACGCGGTAGCACACTTTCGGTACCTGCATGACGGATCAGCACACGGTATCCGCGATGGCGGCGACGGTGGCTTTTGCTGTGGCGCCGACGCCGATGAGGGTGGCGGACCCCGGTCCGGTCCAGTCGCCGTAGCCCACAAAATATAGTCCCGGATAGTGAGTCGCCGTAGTACCGGTCAATGTGATGGTGCCGTCGCGTTCACGAAGATCGAGGTCGCGCAGATGGCGCAGAGCTGGACGGAATCCAGTGCACCAGATCACAGAATCAATATGCCGCCTACTCTCATCAGGCCAGGCCACAGCATCGGGGAGGAAGCGATTAAACATTGGGGACGCGACCAACAGGCCGGCATCGCGAGCGTCTTTGACCGGTGGCACGACGACGATGTCGCCCAGGTTGGCCACTCCGCCAGGATCTGCTTCACCAGCCGCTTTCGCCTGCACTTGACGGGTGGCGACTCGGAAAAGCTCACGCCCGTCCACGTCATCGGGAAGGTAGTGCGGCTCGCCCCGCAGACACCAAGTGACCTTGGCAGAGTCAACAAGGTCGGCCGCGATCTGTGCTCCGGAATTGGCGCCGCCGACGACCAGTACTGATTGGGAGTCGAACGGTTCGGGGCCACGGTAGGCAGCGCTGTGGATCTGGGTTCCGTGAAAAGTCTCCTGGCCCGGCACGCGTGGCCAAAATGGTTGCGACCATGTGCCCGTCGCATTGACGACTGCCGAGGCCTCCCATTCGCCTGAATCGGTGAGGACCTTAAACCCTGTCCGGTTTGGAAGGACGTGCATGACCTCGACGGGACGTTCAACCGGCAGGCCGTAGCGCTTCTCATAGTCGGCTAAGTAGTCGATGACGTGTCCAGCATCAGGATTCTCACCGTGTGCCGGAGGCATCATTCGGCCCGGCAATGATGAATACTGAGCCGGAGAGAACAGTCGCAGTGAGGGCCAAACATGTTGCCAAGCACCACCGGGTTGGTGCTGCTGGTCGAGGATGACAAAGGAAAGACCTGCCCGCCGCAGATAGTATCCAACAGCCAGTCCCGATTGCCCGCCGCCGACGACGACAACATCAACATTCCGCATCGATGTGGAGGTGCCGAGGTGCATCAGTTCAGGGTCAGGAATTGTCGCAATTCAGTGAAGGCCTCGCGAACTACCGTGTAATGGGCCCACTTTCCGCGCTGCTCCCGAGTCAGAAGACCTGCTTCGACGAGCTTCTTAAGATGATGACTGATCGTCGGCTGACTGATGTCGAGAACATCGATGAGATCGCACGCGCACACTGACTGACACCCTTGCGCAGCCACATGCGACATTACCCGCAGGCGCATCGGATCCGCCAGCGCTTTGAGCTTCATCGCCATCCGTTCGGCTCCTGCCACCTCAATAGGAGCTGCAGCCAATGAGCAGCACTCTTCCGCCGAGGCGTCGAAGACCTTCGTGTCGTCAATTGCAATAGTCATGACACCATCATACATTGACGAACATCGATGTATGCTTATAGTCTTCCCTTAGATGCACATCAATATGAAGAGGTTTGGATGACTACCACCACAACAGACTCGACACCCGTGTTGAAGGAGATGTCTTTCCTTGACCGGTGGTTGCCGGTCTGGATTCTCTTGGCCATGGCCGTTGGCCTGCTTTTGGGGAACTTCGTCCCGGGCCTCAATACTGCGCTTGAAGCGGTGAAAATCGGCGAGGTGTCACTGCCGATTGCTATCGGCCTGTTGGTCATGATGTATCCCGTGCTGGCAAAAGTCCGCTACGACGAGACTCAGCGAGTAACTGGTGATCGGAAACTACTCGTCTTGTCACTGGTATTGAACT
The DNA here is from genome assembly GCF_900105045.1 of Brevibacterium picturae. GTDB lineage: Bacteria > Actinomycetota > Actinomycetes > Actinomycetales > Brevibacteriaceae > Brevibacterium > Brevibacterium picturae. The sequence goes on from NZ_LT629739.1 coordinate 1,880,487, forward strand.
GGGTTGCCGGTCCGGCGTTCATGTTCGCCCTGGCTTGGATCTTCTTGGCTGATCTGCCTGAGTTTCGCACTGGCCTGATCATTGTCGGCCTTGCCCGGTGTATTGCCATGGTCTTCATCTGGAACGATCTCGCGTGCGGTGATCGCGAGGCCGCCGCGGTACTCGTGGCCATCAATTCCGTGTTCCAGGTCGTCGCCTTTGGGGCGCTCGGTTGGTTCTACCTTCAAGTCCTGCCCTCATGGTTGGGATTGCCGACAACATCGGCAGATTTCTCGGTCTGGGCCATCGTCCTCTCCGTCCTCGTCTTCCTCGGAATCCCTCTCCTGGCAGGGTTCCTCACCCGGACATTCGGCGAGAAGGCTAAAGGTCGGCAATGGTATGAAGAGAAGTTCTTGCCCAAGATCGGGCCCTGGGCCCTCTATGGTCTGCTGTTCACCATCGTTTTGCTGTTCTCCTTCCAAGGAGAGGCGATCATTTCTCAGCCCATCGACGTCGTTCGCATCGCGGTGCCCTTGCTGTTGTACTTCGTCCTCATGTTCAGCGTCAGCCTGTTGGTGTCTCGGGCTGCGGGGCTGAACTATGCGAAATCGACGACTGTGGCTTTCACTGCCTCGGGCAATAACTTCGAACTGGCCATCGCCGTGGCCATCGGCACCTTCGGCGTCACCTCTGGCCAAGCCTTGGCCGGAGTCGTCGGTCCACTCATCGAAGTCCCCGTCCTCGTCGGACTCGTCTACGTCGCCCTGTGGGCCGGACGGAAACTCTTTCCCAATGACCCCACTGTCCCAACTCATGCCAATGGAGCTCGACCATGACTGAATCATCGACAAGCACCACACCCAGTGTTCTCTTCGTCTGCGTCAAAAACGGTGGCAAATCGCAGATGGCTGCGGCCTTGATGCGACACCACGCAGGACAAACCATCGAGGTGCATTCGGCTGGAACCACACCCGGAACCAGCCTCAATGCTCTCTCCGCCGAGGCGATTGCGGAGGTGGGCGCAGACATGACTCACGACTCTCCCAAACCCATTGATCCAGACCTGCTGGCGCACGTCGATCGTGTCATCGTCCTCGGAACCGACGCTCATGTCGAGCCAGTCGCGGGCATGAGAGCACCGATCGAAACGTGGAAGACCGACGAGCCCTCCGAACGAGGAATCGACGGTATCGAGCGCATGCGACTTGTCCGCGACGATATCGACGACCACATCCGCACCCTGATGACCGAGCTACTCAAAAATTCTTGATTGGAATCGCTGATGACTGAAACCACCCCCACCGTCCTCTTCGTCTGCGTCCACAACGCAGGCCGCTCGCAAATGGCAGCCGGATACCTCGAAGCGTTGTCTCACGGACAAATCGAGGTGCTCTCGGCAGGTTCAGAACCGGCCGAGAGCATTAACCCCATCGCGGTTCAAGCCATGGCCGAAGACGGTATTGATATCACCGGTTCCGCCCCGAAGATCCTCACTACCGACGCGGTGAAGGAATCCGACGTCGTCATCACCATGGGCTGTGGTGACGCCTGCCCCATCTTCCCCGGAAAACGCTACGAAGACTGGCAGCTCGACGATCCTGCAGGCCAGGGAATCGACGCAGTTCGTCCTATCCGCGACGACATCAAGAGCCGAATTCAGCAACTCATCTCCGAGCTGTCGCCGGCGGCGACCCCATCGAACTAAGGCCCAACCCATGACATACACCCCCAGCACTGATGCCGGTACAACCGATGACCTCATCATCATCGGGTCCGGACCAGCCGGATACACCGCAGCCATCTACGCCGCCCGCGCGGGACTGAACCCGCGGGTCATCGCCGGGTCGGTCACCCACGGTGGAGCCTTGATGACAACGACCGATGTCGAGAACTTCCCCGGCTTCCCCTCCGGCGTCCAAGGCCCGGACCTGATGATGGACCTCAGCGAACAGGCTCGCAGGTTCGGTGCCCGCATCGAATACGACGATGCCTCGGCAGTCGACCTCACAGGAGACATCAAGACAGTCACCACCCTGACGGGTGCGGCCTACAACAGCCCAGCCGTCATCGTCGCGACCGGATCCGCGTACAAAGAACTGGGACTTCCAGAAGAGAAGAGACTCACCGGCCACGGCTTGTCTTGGTGCGCGACCTGCGACGGATTCTTCTTCCGCGACCAACACCTCATCGTCGTCGGCGGCGGAGACTCAGCGATGGAAGAAGCGCTGTTCCTGACACGATTCGCCCGAACAGTCACAATTGTCGTCCGACGCGAGACCTTGCGGGCCTCAAAGATCATGGCCGAGAGAGCACAGGCGAATGAGAAGATTCGCTTCGTCTACAACAGTCACATCACCAGCCTCGACGGAGGCGAGAAAGTCACTGGCGTGACCGTAACCGACTCGGTCACCGGAGCCACCAGCCAGATAGAAGCCACTGGTGTCTTCGTCGCCATCGGCCACCTGCCTCGCACCGACCTGGTCAGGGGCCAGCTCGACCTCGATGCTGAGGGCTATATCCTCGTCGATGCACCCACGACTATGACGAACCTTCCCGGCGTATTCGCATGCGGAGATGCCGTTGACCACCGCTACCGCCAAGCCATCACCGCGGCCGGCACCGGATGCGCGGCAGCACTCGATGCCGAACGCTTCCTGGCCACCTACACCCCAGCAACACCCGTCCTTGAGGAGATATCCCATGCATGAGACCACCACCCAGGAACTGCCGGTTGTCATCATCGGAGCAGGACCCGTTGGTCTAGCCGCCGCCGCCCACATCCGTGAACGCGGACTCGCCCCTCTGGTTCTCGAAGCCGGCGACACCATCGGCGCCGCTATCCGGCAATGGGGTCACACCCGCTTGTTCTCTCCCTGGCGGTACAACATCGATTCCGCCGCCGAAAGGCTACTCGCCACCACAGGCTGGCAATCACCCGATCCCGACGCCCTACCAACCGGCCACGAACTCATCGAGGACTATCTCACCCCACTGGCCACGGCCCTCGGCGATACGGTCAAGACCGGTTCGCGGGTCGTAGCCGTGTCGAGAGAAGGAATCGATAAAACCCGCAGCGCCGACCGGGACGCCACCCCGTTCCTCGTCCGAGTCACCGACTCCGACGGTAGCAGCGAAGACCTTCTCGCCCACAGCGTCATCGATGCATCGGGCACCTGGGAACAGCCGAACCCGCTGGGGCGCTCCGGCCTTCCAGCACCTGGTGAGGTCGAGGCCGTGGCCCGTGACCTCATCGTCACCCCTTTGCCGGCTGTGGTCGGTATCGATAGAGACCGGTTCGCCGGCCGCCACGTCCTCGTCGTCGGTGCCGGACATTCCGCAGCGAACACCCTGCTCGAGCTGGCCGACTTGGCACGAGAAGAACCCACGACACGTATCAGCTGGGCTGTGCGCTCTGCCGATGTCTCCCACGTCTACGGCGGAGAAGACAATGACGATCTCGCTGCTCGCGGAGCACTCGGATCGCGTCTGCGATCACTCGTCGAATCCGGCGGAATCAATGTCCATACGTCGTTCGTCATCACCGGCTTCGACAGTTCCGACAACCACCTGAATATTTCGGCCACAGGCAGGGACGGGGATAGTCAACTTGACGTTGACGTGCTCGTGCCGGCCACCGGATTCCGCCCGGATCTGTCTATCCTCAGCGAGTTGCGACTCGACCTCGATCCCGCCGTTGAGGCACCCAGTCAGCTGGGGCCGCTCATCGATCCGGAGTTCCACTCCTGCGGCAGTGTCGCACCCCATGGCGAGCGACAGCTGGCCCACCCCGACGCAGGCTTCTACATTGTCGGAATGAAGAGCTACGGGCGAGCACCCACGTTCCTCATGGCCACCGGCTATGAACAGGTCCGCTCCATCGCCGCTGCTCTTGCCGGTGACCGCGCTGCGGCCGACGATGTCCACCTCAACCTTCCCGAAACAGGGGTGTGCACCACCGACCTGGGAGGATCCTGCGATGCACCAGCCATGCCGCAACCAGTGGCCATCGGCGCCGCACCCACTTCCTCGTGCTGCTGACCACACGAATTCCACCACCGAGAGAGGCTGATATGTCTGAGACCCCCCAGCTTATCGAGAAGCAGATCACCGTGTCGAACCCCGTCGACGGCTCCCCGCTGACGATCAATCTCAGCGTCGAAGTACAGATGCCTGACTGCAACTGCACGCCACGCGTGACGTCGCCGGGCAATCCTCCCGGCTGGCAACCTCGCAGCCACCGACGGTAACTCCCGTACACCCATTGGCAACCGTTTGCCCGGTGTCGTTACCTCCTCGACGACGCCAGGCAGACAACCAAAAGCATCATGGCATTTCACGAAACGATCAGTACGTCATGGCACTGATCCCACCGTCGGCCCAGAACCTCGCGCCTTGAAAAATCCACTTTGCACCCTTGAAAGGACCCGGACATGCCTATCGGTGCCCCGCTGCTTGATACCCACGTCCTCCAGCATGCCGTCGATGATCTCGCCCGCAAATATGACGGAATATTCTCCGCCGAGACCATAGAGCGATGTGTCTATGAGTCCTATACAGCCTTGTCGCGAACGGCGACGGTGCGCGAGTACCTTGTCATCCTGGCCGAACGCTTTGCTGCCAGTCGCCTACGTGCACTGGCGCTAGCGGACGGAAGGATCGAGAAACTCGTTCCTCAAGTCCTCTTCGTTTGCGTCCACAATGTTGGCCGGTCACAAATCGCCAGTGCCCTTTTGGCCCACTATGGCGGCACCGAAGTCGAGGTGCGTTCTGCCGGATCATTGCCCGGTGCTGAGGTTCACCCACTTGTCGTTACCGAACTCCATAGGCGAGGAATCGACCTCGGCGGGGCATTCCCGAAACCACTGACCGACGACGTCGTCCGTGCTGCCGACTATGTGATCACTATGGGATGTGGCGATGCGTGCCCTCTCTATCCGGGCAAGCACTACCATGACTGGGAGCTCTCTGACCCATCTGAAGAAGACAGCGATGCCGTTCGCGAGATCGTCGACGCCATCGATGTCCATGTTCGTGCACTCTGGACCGAAATTCAGAACTAGTGCATGTCCCCAACCGATATGCTTCTTTAGCTGAGATGCGGTGGAGAGTGGCAACGCTCATTGGCCGCCGGGCAATGCTGAGCCGTTCAATGAAGGCTTGAAGTATTCGCCGCTTCTCTCGCCCGTCCACCTCACCCTGGCTCAGCCAAGATGGCGTGAGTGCCGGAGGCCTGGCGGTGTCGGTACAAGGTCGCTCTCGACCAGCCCACCAAGCGTGCTGCATCTTCAGCGGTTCGACCTTTCGCTCGGGCATCCTCGGCAATCGCGAGCATCTCAGCGATCTCGTCCGGGTCGAGCGGCGGCCGCCCGAACTTGGCGCCGTTGAGCTTGGCTGCGACGATGCCTGCGTTGACACGTTCGGTGATGAGCTCACGTTCATACTCAGCCAGAGTGGCGAGCATTCCTAGCATCATCCGACCCGATGACGTCTCGGGATCAATATTGTCTGAGATAGAACTGATCTTCACTCCCCGGTCGCGGAGATGGTTCACGGTTGCCAGAACGTCGAGGAGTGAGCGGCCGAGGCGATCGATGCGCCACACGACGACGGTGTCACCATGTTCGGCATAATCGAATAACCGTTTCATTCCCGGTCGTTGTTTCGCCGTCTTACTGCCGGAAGTCACATCAGAGAACACGTCCCGTTTCTGGACTCCGGCACCAACGAGTGCATCGAGCTGGAGCTGCGCATCCTGACCGGCGGTACTGCCTCTCGTGTATCCCAGAAGCCTCATACTTCAAAAATGACTCACAAATACCGAAAAGTCACCTCGGTAAGACATTATCCGTCGAGACGGGTTATCGAAACATGCCTTGCCCCTTGAGCTCGGACCGCAAAGTTTACCACGGCCAAACCGATCGGCAGTCTTAGTAAACTATAGATTTCCGAGACACCCTGAGCTGGGGTGTGTCACTCAGACCGTGGTGCTGGACTTTAAGTAAGTCGTGTGCGGAGGATGCTGAGGAACTCGTCGGCGCGCTCTATCTGCCGGGCGAGTTTGTTTCGCTTGGTGGTGGCATCGTCGATTAGCGCGAGCAGTTGCAGCCGTGCTTGGCTTCGCTGGTCCTCGGCTGCGTCGCTGTCGACAGTCTCGAGGAGAGTGAGCATTTCACCCATTTCGGTGGTCGAGTAATTCAAGGCCTTCATTTGCCGGACTGTCATCAGGCGCTGCAAGTCGTCGTCGGTATAGACCCGAAATCCGCCCTCGGTTCTAACGGTCGGCGGAAGCAGGCCCATGTCTTCGTAGCGTCGCAGGGTTTGTGAGGATAGCCCTGACTTCTCTGCCATCTCACCGATGTGCACGTTAGTCCCCGTCTCTGTGCTCGCAATTTGCATCAACCCTACCGTAACGTCATTGTTGGTAGTGTATTTGGCCATGCAGAAGGTGCTCTGCGCGTTGCCCCTCGCTTCTTTAGAGACCCATGTGGCTACAACCGCGACTCCCGCCGGCGAGAGGACTTCATGCCCGGAAACACCCCGCCCCCGCGAGCACTATGGATCGACGCCCTGCGAGGGGTCGCCATCCTCCTCGTCATGGTCTGGCATGCCCTAGTCATCGGCGACGATCAGCGCGTGCAACACGGACCGATCTGGGAGACTTCCGTCGCCTTGCAAGGCCTACGCATGCCGACACTCTTCTTCCTCTCTGGCCTGCTCCTTCCCCGCGCCCTGGAAAAGCCGGTCGGGCCGTACATCTGGGGCAAGTGGACGAATCTCGTCTGGCCATATCTCGTCTGGCAGCTCATCGCTCTCGTGCAGGCCCCCGACCTTAGCCTGCTCAGACTCACTGACTGGGGACCGCACAACTATCTGTGGTTCATGTTCTACCTCATGGTGTACTTCGCCGTCGCCCTGGTACTGCGATGGATGCCGCCGATAGCGATGCTCGCTGTTGCCCTGACGGCATTCATCGTCCTCGGAATCGTCGCCGAGGAGGGCAGTCAACCAATGCGACTGGGCATCTACGCCGTATGGTTCTTCGCCGGCGCCGCCTGCGGCCGAGCCTTTGCCGAGGAGAAGCCGGGATTTTCGTGGGACCGCGCCATTGTCCTCTTCTGCTTCCTGGCAGCGGGATGGGTCAACCGGAACGTCGCCGGCTTGTCCACGAACCCGGAGGCCAATCCGTTCGTCTTCGTCTATGTCTCCGTCCCGACGGTCGGTGCGGCCGTGGCCGCTGCGCTTATGTTCGCCGGCCACCGGGTCTTCCTGCCGCTGCAGTGGGTCGGCCGCCACGGCGTAATCTTCTACACGGCGCACTTCGCCGTCCAGGTCCCCATCATCATAGGCTTGGTGGATACGAACTTCAGTGGGCCCTATGCAGCGGTGCTCGGCTTCCTGGCATCGGTTGTGGTTTGTTCACTGCTCGCCGCCCTGCGCAGTGTCACGATCGTCGACGCTCTCTTCAGCTTTCCGGCGCGGTTACTGCCACAAGCCGTGCGCCGAGGCGGTCGGTCCGTCGCCACTCAGACGTCACCAACTGCGTCTCAGGGCGGGCGTGGGTCGTAACTCCTGAGTCCACAGATAGTGACTTCCACGGTCGAGACTCCGAGCTCCCGGGGTGCGCAAGACGCTCGGGCGCCACTACGACAGCTGTCAGATCGGACTATTTCCTGAGGTCCGCTTCTTCAGCAGTAGCCTGTCCAGCACTTTCACGCTCAGCAAGCTTGCCAATCACGTCAGCCCGCATGCGAGCTTGCTAACGTTCGGCTTCTGACATCGTTAAATGCCCCGTCGACGAAATTCTTCCGAGCTTCTCGCCGTCCCTGCCTTTCCTTTCAGTATCACATATAGGTGCATCAATGATGCATTGAATGCAATACTATTGTTGTGAGTTCTGGACATGGCGGCGCGACCGCTCTGCGGCTGCTTGGGAACGTGCGCCCGCTGGATGAGAAGCCGTTTGTCTACGATGCGATGCTGGCGGGCTGGAGCGATCAGCAGTCCAGTCGAGGGCTTGCGGCTTCAACGATTTACAGCAGAGTGCTCGTGATCCGCCGATTCGAGGCATTCACAGGGCGCTATCCGTGGGAGTGGTCAGTTGGTGATGTCGAGGACTATACGACGAATGCGAAGTCGGGAACGCGCCCTGCGGCGCGGTCGACCATCCGTGCGTTCCAGGCAATCATTCGTCTCTTCTGCGACTACTTGTGTGACGGACGTTACGAGTGGGCGTCCGAGTGCGAGCGTCGCTTCGGTCAGGCGCCTCAGCAGATCTGCTACGAGTGGAATACCGCCGCGCACATCGTCGACTATGAAGGGCGTGCGCAACGCCGAGCGCTCACCTACGACGAGCTCGAGCAGTTCTTCGTCGCCGCGGACGCCCGGGTCGAGACCATCCTCAGACAGGGGCGGAAGGGTGCGCTTGCTGCACTGCGGGACGCTCAGATTTTCAAGACCATCTACGCCTACGGGCTACGTCGTGCCGAGGTCGCCGGGCTCGATGTCGCGGACCTGCGCCCCAATGGCGCAACTCCTCGGTTCGGCCGATTCGGTGCCGTTGAGGTTCGTTGGGGCAAGGGCTCGCGTGGCTCAGGGCCGCGCCGACGATCGGTCCTGACCATCCCGGAGCTAGGCTGGGTGACCGAAGGGCTCGCGCAATGGGTCGATCACGCACGGCCCCGATTCACCGACGAACCAGGCATGCTCTGGCCCACGGAGCGCAGAAGCCGAGTCAGTGTCCGCTACATCAACTCGAGGTTCGCGGACCTCCGCGACCAGCTGGGTCTTCCACCGGAGCTTAGCGTGCATGCGCTTCGCCATACCTACGTCACCAACCTGATCGAGTGGGGGTACTCGGAGAAGTTCGTCCAAGATCAAGTAGGCCACGCCTACGCGTCCACCACCGCGATCTACACCTCGCTCGGCGATGACTACAAGACCCGCATGGTGACCCGAGCACTGGCCCGAATCTACGGAGGAAATGATGCCGACAACCGCTGATCACAGCCCAATCGCCTGGCAGCTGCGGCAGGTGATGGCCGCCGCTGGGATGTTCCAGACCACCGACCTCATTGAACCGCTTCGCGAGCAGGGCGTGCAGCTGTCTCGCGAGCAGATCTACCGTCTCGTTTCGAAGACGCCGGAGCGCCTCAACATCGAAGTCCTCGCCGCGCTGTGCCGCATTCTCGACTGCACGCCCAACGACCTCATCGAGGTCGCACCGGTTGCTACGGCTCGTGTGCCTCGTGCCGTCGGTGAGCCGCGCAGCTCTGGGCCTTCCATTGGCACGCTGCGGCCAATCCCTGCGAAGCTCCGCCGCCCCCCAGAGTGAGCGAAATGCCAGCATGAGTCTTGGATCGAAGCGTAGATGCGACTCGTGTGGCCGTGACGTCAAGGCCAGGTACGAGATCCTCGAACAGCGCATCTGCAACGCCTGCTACTCCCGCTTGTGCCGGAACGCAGCACCTTGCCCGCTGTGCGCCCAGATGAAGGTTCTGGCTTTCCGCTCAGGTGACGGCCAGATCGTGTGTGCCGCGTGCGCGGGTGTTCCGTCGCGTTTCGGATGCGACCGATGCGGGAGCGAGGAACACCTGACCGGATCGCACTGCGGGCGCTGCCGCCTCGAGGACCGGCTCGACGATGTCCTCGCTGACGCCAACGGTTGTGTGCATCCGCTACTCGTGCCATTGCGCAATCACCTCCTCAGCGCCAGGGACCCACGTACGGCAGTCCGGTGGCTCCGCCACGAACCGATTGATCGCACGCTTCGAGCCATGGCGAGGGGCGCGAAATCCATTAGCCACGACACCCTCAACGAGCTAGGGCAGTCGACTCGTATCCGATACTTCCGTCGAACGCTGATCGCTGCCGGTTCCCTGCCTGAGATCGACGTCCGACTCAACGATCTGGAGCTCCGAAGTAGGGCGCTCATCGAAGCTCTCCCGGCTGAGCACGGCGTCATCATCACCCGGTTCTTTAACTGGGAGACACTGCGGAAGCTGCGCCGCAGGCCGCTCGATAGCCCCATCAGCGTGGGAGTGGCCAACGCCCGAACCACCGAGCTTCGCAAGATTGCCGCCTTCCTTGCTTGGCTCGGTGAGAACAACTTGAAACTCCCCACGCTCAACCAGGTGGCCGTCGATCGTTACCTCGCTCACCACGACCCGAACCTGATCATCGGAAGATTTCTTGCCTGGGTGGTCCGACACCGGATTACCCAACACCTTGACGTGCCTCGTGCCCAGTCGACAGCATCGCCGGCGACCATCGCCGAGGACGCCATCTGGGAGAAGGTCGATGTTCTCCTCCAGGATGACTCAACACCGATGTCGAGTCGGATCATCGGGCTGTTCCTTCTTGTGTTCGCCCAGCCGATCAGGGACTCCGTGCGTCTGAGACGCGACGATGTCCAGTCAACAGGCGTAAACGTCAAGGTTCAGTTCGGCAGCACCCCGGTCGTGTTACCTCCGCCGGTCGCCGAACTCCTTGTGCGCTTCCTCGACGACACGTGCGACCGCCCGCCTTATGCCGGAGCGCCGCCCGGCTGGCTATTCGAGGGCGTTATGCCGCAACAGCACCTAAGCGATGCCAGCGTCAGGTTCAATTTGGCCAAGCACGGGCTTCACGCTCGAGAGATCAAACGCGCCCGACTCGATCACCTCGTGCAGGTGCTGCCAGCGAGCATCGTCGCGGATATCACCGGAGTGACTGTCAACACTGCGCTACGTCACTCATCGAACACGCGAGCCGACTGGGGAATATACCCGGAGTTGAGAACCCGGGAGTGCAAGGAACTCGACCTAAGCGAATAATGCCGACTACCGGCAATATCCTTGCTCTGACTCGACTTGTCTCCGCCGCAAAGCAGAAGTATCAACTCGTCGCCATTTTGCATGAAGTAGACCCTGTGCCTGGCCCCGCGTTGCCATGAGCGAGCCGATCAAGTCGGAGCAGAATTCTTGACCGTCCGCTCTTGTCTTTCAGACCATTGAGCCACCGTTCGAATACCTGCGTCCGCCGAACCATGACCATATGTCGATTATATCTGACAACTAGGTGCGGAGCTAGAGGGCGGCAGCCCCCAGTGCTGCCGGTGGCAACCAATTCGTCGATGCCGGAAAAGATTGAATGCGGCAGTCTCCTAGCCCGCGTACACTTCGTCGCCCCCGACATAGGTCGCGCGCACGTCGATGTCCGCAATTCCGTGCGGGTCGATGGTCAGTGGGTTGTCTCCGAGGACGGTGAAGTCGGCGAGGTATCCCGGGGCCAGTCTGCCCTTGTAGGACTCCTCCCCTGAGGCCTCGGCGGATCCGAGCGTGAAGATCGACAGCGCCTCGGCTGCCGTGACCTTCTGCGAGGCTCCGACAGTCACCCCATCGTCGACTCCGGTTCTCGTCACCAGCGACTGCAGCCCGAACAGCGGCTGGTACGGCCCGCACGGATAGTCCGAGGATCCTGCCACCGTGACCCCCGTGTCGAGGAACGCCCGGTGGGCGAACATCCTCTCCATCCGCTCCTCCCCGTACCAGGAGTTCAGAGCCCCGCCGTGGTAGCCGGGGTATCCGGCGAAGGGGACCGCGATGACGCCGAGGCGGGTCATCCGCTCGAGGATGTCGTCGTCGATGAGGCTGCAGTGTTCGATCCGGTGCCGCAGGCCCGGGCGCGGGATCCGGGCAGCAACGTCTTCGAAGGCGTCGAGGACGAGCCTGATCGCGGCGTCGCCGTTGGCGTGGACGCCGATCCGGTTGCCGTCGGCGTGGACGCGTTCGACGTTGGCCCGCAGCTCCTCGGTCGAGGACGTCTGCACACCTTGATAGTTCGGGTCGGTGAAGGGTTCGGAGAGCAGGCAGGTCCGCCCGCCGATCGCCCCGTCGAGGAAGGCTTTGACGCCGATGAGTTTGAGCCTGTCGTCGCCGAAGCCGCTGCCGACTCCGAGTTCGGCGGCCTTGTCATAGTGGTCGATGGACAGGAGCATGCCGATGCGCAGGCTGAGCGCATCGTCGGCGCGCACGGCGGAGAGGATCCCGATGTCCTGGGGGCTGATGAGCGCGTCGCAGATCGAGGTCAGGCCCGCGGCGTTCCATTTCGCGATCGTCCGTGCGGCACCGAGCTGCAGGTCCTCGACCGTGTCGCCGGGAATGAACCGGTCGCCGCGAGCGGTGGCCGGCATCAGCACGTTCATCAGCGCCCGCTCGATGAGCTTCCCGTTGAGCCGCCCATCGGAATAGCGGTCATAGCGCCCGCCGCCCGGGTCGGGTGAGGACTCCTCGATGCCGAGGAATCGCAGGCCGGCGGAATTCACCACTCCCCAGTGCCCAGCAACGTGATTGACGAGAACCGGGGTGTCTGGCGCGATCCGGTCGAGTTCGTCGCGGAGGACGATCCCGGTCTTCTCATCGTCGTAGCGGCTGCCCTTGACCCATACCCCCGCCGAGGTTGCCCCCACCTCGGCGGCGATCGTGTCCAAGAGGGTGGGAACGTCTCCCACCGCTTCATGGGACAGGTCGAGATGGAGTGCATCACCGGCGGTCATGGCCAGGTGGATGTGGGCGTCGTTGAGACCGGGGATGATGGTCGAATCACTGAAGTCGAGCACCTCTGCGCCGGGGAATCTGTCGCGCAGTTCAGTCAGCGTTCCGGTCGCGCTGATGGTCTCACCGGTGATCGCGAACGCCTCAGGTTCGGGCGACGGCACGGAGTCCCCGGCGCCTGCCCGCGTGTCCTCCTGGGCAACGATCGAGTTTGCGCGCACGATCGTCGGTGTTCTCTCCTCCATTGGATGCTCCGTCTCTGCAGCTGGGTTCGTTGCCGCTATGGTGTCACGTCACGACGCTCAGCGCCGCACTTCCCTGGCCCCTGAGACGCGCAAACGAGCACTTCGGCCCGTAGGTTCCCACCTCGATCAACGCCAAGCTCGAATATGTCGTCGCCGGCGACGGCATATTCGGACTAACCGTTGGCCCCAGCGAAGTTCTCGCCCACTTGCTCACCCGCGCCGACACTCACGTCCTGGCGATCGACGTGCAGGTCCGTGCTGCCCCGCGCCCGCCCCACAACCACAGCGGGCCGGCGTCCTCAGTCGTCGAGCAGAGCCGCCGCGTACATGGGGCGGGCGGCGTCGGCGCTCGGCGGGTGGAACAGTCCGGCGGTCGCATCCCGGTAGAGGCGCGAAAGTTCGTGGCTGTTGTCGAAGCTTCCGCCGCCCGCACACATGAGTGCGGTCTCGGCCGCGTGACGGGCCGCATCGGAGGCCTTGATCCGCGCTCCCACCAAGCGCAGCGGCCAGCCGGCACCATGGTCGATCAGGGCGTCGAAGTCCCTGGTGTAAGCATCGAGCATGGCAGGAACTGCGAGGTAGTCGAGGTGCGCGTCGGCGAGACGTGCGCGAGTCTCGGGCACCTCGGCGAAGGTGACTCCGGCCTTCGCAGACTTGCGCTTCTTCAGCCCAGCGGCACCGAGTTCGAGTGCGCGGGCGGCCACACCCGCGTAGACGGAGGCGATGAGCAGCTGGAAGTTGCTGGTGATCGCGAAGGTCAGCGGGTCGGGGTGCTTGCCTGCCGGGATGATTCGCGAGACCCGTTCGGGGCGCATGGGCACCTGGTCGAGAATCGTCGCCCGCGACTGGGAGGCCCGCATGCCCATGACGTCCCAGTGGTCGGAGACCGTGATGCCCTCGGCGCCGCGTTCGATGAAGCCGTAGACCAATTCTCCTTCGGCGGGTTCGTCCGCATCGGGGCCGGCGATGCCCTCGTCGTCGTGGGTGATCGCTCCGTGGACGATGAGCTGCGTCCACACCGGTGAGAGCGAGGTGAAGATCTTCACGCCGGTGAGCAGGTAGCCGCCGTCGGCGGTCGGTTCGGCTTCCGTGTTCGACCCCTGCATCACCCAATCGTTGGAGGGTTCGGAGATGCCGAAGGCGAAGATCTCCCCGGCCATCACCTCCTCGAACACCCAGTTCAGGGAGGCGTCGCCGCGGTCGTTGAGAGCCTTGACGACGCCGGTGCACATGAGGTGCATATTGATCGCCAGGGCCGTAGCCGGGGCAGCCGAGGCCAATCGCTGTTGGAGGCGCGAGACCTCGTGCAGGCTCAGCCCGGGACCCCCGTAGGCGTCCGGCACGAACAGGGTGAGGTATCCCAGGGACTTCAGGTCCTCGAGGTCTTCGTCGAAGAAGCGGTTCTCGCGGTCGTAGACGCCGGCGCGTTCGCGGAAGCGTTCGAGCACCTCGGCGGGGAGGTATTTCTCAACCAGTTCGCCGAGGTGGGTCTCACGGTCGGTCATCATGTCTCCTTGCTTGCGGGGTCGGGTTGCCCAGTGGGTCGGGGTCGGCCGGTCGCAGTGTCACGCCGGTGTGTGGGGCCTGCGCAGAATGATCGCGCCGTTGTGCCCGCCGAAGCCGAACGAGGTCGACAGCACCGTGTCCACCGGCCCGTCGTCGGACCCGCTTTCACGACCACCGGTATGACCAACAGCACGGGCCTGATCAGCGACGATATCCCACCCCTCGAATTCCAGATCGCCGAGGTTGAGCGTCGGCGGCAGCCTCTGCTCCGCCATCGTGCGGATGGCGACGATCGCTTCGACCACACCCGAGGCACCGAGGAGGTGGCCGGTGGACGACTTCGTGGCGCTGATCGGAATCGAGCGCGCGGTCGCGCCGAGGGCGGTGTCGAAGGCGCTGAGCTCTGCCGCGTCACCGGCGGGTGTGCCGGTGGCGTGGGCGTTGATGTGATCGATGTCGGCGGCCTCGAGCCCGGCATCGGCCAGGGCTACACTCACCGCCGAGGCGGCACCTCGACCATCTGGGTGCGGGTTCGTCGGGTGGTAGGCATCGCTGGCGGCACCGAAACCTGCGAGCTCGGCGAGGATTGTGGCTCCGCGAGCAGCGGCCCCGGTCTCGGACTCGAGGAGAATGGCGCCCGCGCCTTGGCTCATGACGAACCCGGTCCGCGCACTGTCGAAGGGGCGGCTGGCCGAGGCCGGATCGTCCTCGAAGCCGGCGGCGAGTGCCCGCATGTTCGCATTCGAGGCCAGGTTGACCGGGTTGAGGCAGTCCTCCATACCGACGACGAGCACGGCATCGGCGTAGCCGTGGCGGATGCGCCGCATTCCTTCGCCGAGGCCGATGGCCCCGCTGGCGCAGGTGGCCGAAACACCCTGTCCGGGTCCGCGGAAATCGTAGCGCTGGCTCAGCAGTGCCGCGGCCGAGTCGGGGGCACCGTGGATCGCCAGTGTCAGGGGAACCGAGCGGGGGCCTCCATCGAGCAGTGAGCGCGTGGCGTTCTGCATGGCGTCGACGGGCCCGGACCCGGTGGCGGCGATGACGGCGACTCGGGTTCGGTCCCAGGGGAGACCGTCGGCCTCGTCGGAATCCGCCGCAGCATTCGGCAGCGCCGCAGCGTTCCGGGGCGCCGGCGCGTTCGAGTGTGCCACCCCCGCCTGTGCCAGTGCCTGGTCGGCGGCGGCGATCGCCCAATGCTGGACCGGGCTGAGCCGACGGGCGAGCGCTCGGGGCAGGATCGCCTCGGCGTCGAAGTCCTTCACCTGGCCGCCGATGCGCACGGCCAGATCCCCAAACCGTTCGCCCTCGAGCCGGCTGATCCCGCTGCGGCCGCCGACCACGGAACCCCAGAGGGAGTCGACGTCATTGCCGCTGGGGGTGATCGCGCCCAGACCGGTGATGACGACGCGGCGGCCCTCGTTGTCCTGTGCGCCCCGACGTGCGTCCTGTGCGCCCCGACGCGCGGGTCTCGATGCGCTCACAGTCGCTGTCCCTGTCCGTCCATGATGAGGTCAACGGTTTCGGCGCGCCGAATCTTCCCGCCGACGGTCCTGGGCAGATGCTCCAGCCGATAGATGCGACGTGGAACGAACTGGGGTGCCAGGCGGGCGCGTGCGTGGTCGATGAGTGCGGTCTTGCTGGCACCCGTTTGTGACGGACTGAAGCCGGCCTCCGCCGCCGGCGCATCTCCTTCGACGACGAGTGCGATGATGCTGCCCAACGCAGGGTCGTCGAGGGCGATTGCGCATACCTCGCCGAGGTGGCCATAGGTCTCGAACGCCCGCTCGACTTCCGGCAGTGACACCTTGTGACCACCGGTGATCGCGATGTCCCCGGCCCGGCCGGCGAGCTGCAGCATACCGTTGTCGATGCGCCCCTGGTCATCGACCGTGGCCCAGCCGTCCGCGCCGCGCAGCACCGCCTCAGTGGTGCCGGTGACGTAGCCATAGGAGCAGGCCGCGGCATGGATCCACAGTGTGCCGAGTTCACCCTCGGGGACCTCTGTGCCCGACTCACGCTGCGCGGACTCTCGCTGTCCGGGCTCACGCCTCCCGGAGCCCGGGCTGGGGAGGTCGCTTCGGATCTGGGCGCCGATGCTCGGATAGATGGTGATCCAGGTGCCGTCTCCCTCGCGGCTGTCACCGATGAATCCGATCTCCGCGGCACCGTAGTAGCTGATCAGCCGGGTATCCGGAAGGATCTCGCCGAGGCGGTCGCGGATGCTCGCCGGCAGGTTGGCCCCACCGGTGACGACGAGATCGAGCCCGGTGAAACGTTCGGGGTCACGGCGAGCCGCCTCGGCGAGGGCGCGGACGACGGCGGGGACGGCGACGACGCGGGTGATGACCTCCGCTGCGATGCGTCTGCCCATCGCGATCGGATCGAACTCATCGGCGACGTGCACACTGCCGCCGGTCGCGAGGCTCTCGATGACGGCGTAGAGAGTCAGGCTGTAGGACACCGGGCCGGGTGCCAGCGTCGCGACTCCGGGCAGCGGTTCGAGGTGGGCGGCGGAGACGGCGACGTTGTCCCGATACTGCCGGCGCGTCTTGATGAACGCCTTCGGGCTGCTCGTCGTCCCCGATGAGAAGAGCATGAGGAAGGGTTCGGACTCATCGCGGACGGTGGGCGCGCGGGCAGAATCTGCACACGCGGGGTGCGCAGACGAATCCGATCTGATGGCGGCCTCGCGGGCGCGGAAGTCGGCGAGGCTGATGACTGTGCCGGTCCAGGCGGAGGCGGCGAGCGCCTCGGTGAGGGCGGGCGAGTCACTGATGACGACACCGATCCCGGTGGTGCGGATGACGCCGAGCTGGTGGGTCAGAGGCCAGCGCGGGTCGATGGTCGCGGACACCGCGCGGAATCCGGCGAGCCCGGCGATGATGCGGGAGGTGTGAAACGCCGAGGTGGTGCTGATAGCGGTGATGGGGATGCCGTCGGTCTCCGGCGCGGAGGTCGGCGGCTCGGTCTGTGCGCGATGGAGTTCGTCGACGGCGGCGAACATCCGGCGGGAGTCCTCGACGAGTTCGGAGTATGTCAGAGAATCGTCGGCACCGACGAGGGCGAGCTGCTCGGGGTCTCTCCCGGCGACGTCGAGGATCATCGAGGTGATCGGCACGTATGAACCTCCTGATGTTCGTGGCAGACCGCGTCGGAGCCAGCGGGTCGGTGCAACCGGTGCCGGGGCAATCCGCATCAGCACAGTCCGTGTCGGTGTGCCCCGGCCGCCCCTCCCACAGTACAACGTGGTCGAATCGCTCTCAGCGGACCGTCGTGTCCAAATACTTTGCTGTATTCGAATACTATAAAGTATTCTGAATTCATGACCACATCCCGCCATCACCGCCTGACGCGCAGAGAGAGTCAGCAGGCCACCCGCCGACGCCTCATCGAATCGGCGGCACAGTTGTTCGCAGAGCACGGCGTCCGCGGCACCTCCCTCATCGCGGTCGCCGAAAACGCCGGATTCAGCCGCGGAGCAATCCACGGCAACTTCGCCGACAAGGACGAGCTCGCCTCCGCGGTCATGAAGTTCGTGATCGACGACCTCGGGCCCAAGCTCACTCGGGCGCTGGCGTCGCGGGCGTCGGCCAATGAACGGCTCGCCACCTATATATCCACGCACATCGACTACTGCCGGCGCGAACCGACTCGGGCCGCGGCCATCATCGCGGCCGTGGGCTACCTCGGAAGGAAGGCCGACCACACGCAGCACCACGATCGGCGCTCGGCGTCCTATGGTCAGCGCTCGGCCGATTCTGTCGCGGACCTCGTGGCACTCTTCGAGGAGGGCCAAAGCAGAGGAGAGATGCGCATCTTCGACGCGACCACGATGGCCCTGTCGCTGCGCTCGGTCCTCGACACGGCAGTGCCCGCCCACACCAGCATCGATGCAGGTGAGATCATCGCCCTGTTCGACCACGCCACGCGCAGCACCGACAACGCAGATCCAGAGGGAACACATTCATGATTCGCAACTTCCGCACCACAGTCCGCGGCAGATTCACCGACCTCGACGACACCCAGCGCGCGTCCCTGCATGCTGCGCAGGAAGACCACGATATGTTCGCCGCGCACTTCACGCCGGAGGGAACGTTCCTCTACACACCCGAACTGGTGAACTATCAGCACCGATTTCTGCTCACCATCGACGAAGCGAGCCCCGATGACGCCGAGGTGGCCGCCGGCATCCATGCCGAGGAGCTCTCCGATGCCGACCTCGCCGCGCGTGGCCTCGGCGGCAGAATCGTCGATGTCTCCTCGGTGTGCATCGAGGACGTCAAAGTGCGTTCGGGGGCACGCCGATGAACTCTGAGCATGCGGAGCACGAGACCTCGGACGCAGCACCCGATCTCGAGGCCGCACTGGTCCTGGCCTGGGCGAAGAGCTCACTGGACACCGCGATCGGCACCGTGCTCTCCCGCGTGGGGCTTTTCCTGGATGACCTTCGCCGGCTGCGCATCATCGGCGCGCAGCTGCAGGGGCTGACCCGGGAGGACATCGCCGAGGCGATGGGCGAGTCCCGGTCGCATGCAGTGCGTTCCAGCCTGCCTCTGGTCAAGCTCGGCTGGCTCTCGCGTACGGAGTCCGGCGAGTTCGCCCTCACCGACAGCGGCCGAGCACTCGTCGATCAGGCCGAAGGTCTCGCCGAGAAGGCGGCACACCGCTGGTTCACCGACACCGGGCTCAATCCGACAGAGGTGATCTCGACCGTGGGATCCAGCCGCTCCCCTCACTCCCGGCCGACATAAGGCGGACCGTCGATACCTGAGTCCCCCCGCGTTGGACCTGGATGCAGATGAACGAGGCGGCGATCATGGCGACACCGGCCCCTGCCATCAGGACACCGGTGTCCACCTCGTGCAGGGCAGCCAAGACCGTCACTCCCAGAGCTCCGCCGAGGTTGCGCGCCGTGCTTCCCGCACCCGAGGCGAATCCCGGCCTCTGCGGCAGGGCATGCATCGCCGCTGCCACAATCGCAGGGGTCAGGATCCCGACCCCGATCGCCCATACGACGAGCGCGGACCACAGACCCCACAGTCCCGGCCCAGAGATCGTCAGACCCATCAGACCGAGCCCCACGCCGGCCACAATGAGCCCCAGTGCACTTGTCTTCCAGACGCCGAGGCGGTTGCTGACCTTCCCCGACAGTGCCCCGAAGATCGGCATCGGAAGCAGCGCGGGCAGAGTCGCCAGCCCCGCCTGGAATGGGCTCAGCCCTCGATCGCCTTGGAAGAACTGAGTCAGCAGGAACAGGGACCCGAGAATACAGAAGTTCATCAGTCCCGCGACGATGCAGGCCGTCACCAGCCTCATCCGCGATGTACCCGAAGAGGCAGCGGGGCTCGGGGACGAGGCTGACTCAGAAGGCTCGACGCGCCCAGGTCCCAATCCACCAGGTCCCAGTCTCGCTGCCCTCGCCCGTGAAGAGTCCACAATGATCGGGATGAACGCCGCAAGGATAATCGGCAGATTCAGCCAGAACACGGCCCTCCAGCTGCCCAGATCGACGAGCAGTCCACCCAGCAGCGGCCCGAAGGGAAGGGCGATCCCGCCCAACGCAGCCCACAGCCCGACGAGCTTGTTTCGCTCACGTTCATCCGCCGCCGATTCCGAGAGCATGGCGAGGGTTCCCGTCATCGTTGCGGCGGCACCCACCCCTTGAACAGCCCGTGAGACGACGAGGACCTCGATCGTCGGCGACAGCGAGCAGGCCAGCGAGCCGACGAAGAAGCAGAGGAAGCCGAACATGACGATCCGACGCTGGCCCCACCGGTCACCCGCCGCCCCGAAGACCAGCAGCAGCGCGGCCAGAACGAAGGTGTAGGCATTGACGACCCCGGCCATCCCCGCCTGCCCCGCACGGAGATCAGCATTGATCTGCGGCAGCGCAATGTTGACGACTGTCACATCGAGGAGGACGAGGAAGTACCCGGCGCACAGGCCGAGCATGAGCGTTCTGGGCATCCGTCTCGCCTCATTCGTGGGTTCACTCATCGGTCAAGGACGCCACAGACGCTACCGAGCGCCTCCGCCGAGTGTCGAGATCCCGACGAACCTCACCCAACGTGCCCGCAAGCACAGGTCCCAGCATCGAAAAACGGGCTGAGTGCCGAGGCACGCCCGTGCGCAGGCGCGTCTCGGCACTCAACCCGTTTATCGGCGAGAGGTGTGCTCGTGGGCCTCAGTCAGCGACGTAGTACATGCGCTTGTTGACGAACTCGTCCATGCCGTAGGGGCCGAGCTCGCGGCCGAAGCCCGAACGCTTGGTGCCGCCGAATGGAATCTCCGCACCTTCGCCACCCGGGGTGTTGACGTTCGACATGCCCACCTCTAGACGCTGTGCGAGCTTCGCGGCACGCTCCTCGTCCTTGGCGAACACTGCGCCGCCGAGTCCGAAGCGAGTGTCGTTGGCCAGCTTGAGCGCATCGTCATCGCTGCTCACCTTGTACACGGTGGCTACCGGGCCGAAGAGCTCCTCGCGGTAGGCATCCATGTCAGAGGTGACCCCGGTCAGCACGGCCGGCGAGACATAGGCGGAACCGTCGGTGGCGAGTTCGCCGCCGACGAGAGTTGCGCCCTGCTCGACCGCACGGTCGAGCTGCTTGCGCAGATTCTCTGCGGCTCCACGTGAGGACAGTGGCGAATACTTGCCGTCGCCCGCCTCGGCGGGAGTGCCCTTCGTCCAAGCCTGTGCACGCGAGGTCAGTCCGGAGACGAACTCGTCGTAGATGTCGTCCATGACGATCATGCGCTTGTTCGCGTTGCAGACCTGGCCGGTGTTGTACAGGCGGGTGCCCCATGCGGTGTCGACGGCCTCGTCCATGTTGTCGGTGTCGAGGACGATGTAGGGGTCGGAACCGCCGAGCTCGAGCACGGCCTTCTTGAGGTTCTTGCCGGCGGTGGCGGCCACGGCCGAACCGGCGCGCTCGGACCCGGTCAGTGACACGCCTTCGACGCGATCATCGGCGATGACGGTCTCGATCTGCTCATGCGTGGCGTAGACGTTGTTGTACACGCCCTCGGGAACGCCTGCTTCCTTCATGAGCTCGGCGATCTTCGCCGCGGAGCGGGGGCAGATCTCGGCATGCTTGAGGATGATCGTGTTGCCGAGGACGAGGTTGGGCGCTGCGAAGCGCGCGACCTGGTAGTACGGGAAGTTCCATGGCATGATGCCCAGCAGCGGGCCGACGGGGCGGCGCTGGATGAATGCCTTGCCGCCCGACATCGACTTGATGGGCTCGTCGGCGGCGAACTCCGGGCCGTTGTCCGCGTAGTAGTTGAAGATCTCCTCGCAGAACTCGGCCTCTTCGGTGCCTTCGGCGACGGGCTTGCCCATCTCCTCGGCGATGATCTTCGCGAGCTCGTCCTTGTGCTCACCGAACAGGGCTGCGACCTTGTTGACGATCTTTCCGCGTTCCTCGATCGTCTTCTCGCGCCAGCTCAGGAAGCCCTTGTGAGCTGCATCGAGGACCTCTTCGATCTCTGCGTCGGTGGCGGTGTCGAACTTCTCGAGGACTTCGCCTGTGGCCGGATTCTCGACACGGTAGCCGCCTGCAGCACTGCCTACATTGCTCATTCCAGACTCCTTTGACTAGTGGCACCCTGATGGTGCCGGATAAGGCGTTTTGCATCGCTGTTCGCCGTCGAAATCGACGGATCGCGTATGCTTGCCTCTCACGCTATCAACAGGTGACGTGCGCAACAAGTGGCGGAACCTGGGCGAATCATCAGTCTCGGATACGGCCTGGTCACCTCGCCGAGGCTGTGCGGATTTCGCGGTGTTCGTCACGGAATCCGCAAACCTCAGTAGGCACGCTCACGATTTCGGCGCAACTCAGAAGATCGAGCTGTAGGCGTTGAGCGCCAGCTGCCCGCCGAGGTGGGCGTAGAGGACCGTCGAATCCTTGCCCACGGCGCCCCGGCCTCCGGCATTGCGCCTATCGGCATCCGCCTGACCGACGAGATCGAGAAGTCCGGCCATCGACTTGCCCTCGTAGACCGGGTCGAGGATAACGCCTTCGAGTTCCGCGGTGGTGCGGATCGCGTTCACGGTCGACTCGTCAGGGATGCCGTATGCCGGGCCCTCCCAGCCCGGGCGGATGTCGACCTCGGCATCGGTGATCTCCCGGCCGAGACCGATGAGTTCTGCGGCGTTGTTCGCGATGCGCTTGACCTGGTCGCGGGTCTTCTCCAGGGTCGCGGAAGCGTCGATGCCGATGACCTGGCGCTTCGGTCCCCCAGCCGCCTCGAGTGCCGCGAATCCCGTGATCATGCCCGCATGGGTCGAACCGGTGACCGTGCACACCACGATGGTGTCGAAGAAGACGCCGAGCTCCTTCTCCTGCTCGGCAACCTCGTAGGCCCAATTGACGAAGCCGAGGGCCCCGAATTTGTGCTCGGAGGCTCCGGCCGGGATGGGGTAAGGCTTGCCGCCTGCGGCCTCAACCTCGGCGATGGCGTTCTCCCAGCTGGAGCGGATGCCGATGTCGAATCCGGCCGAGTCGAGGTGCACTTCGGCACCCATGATGCGGGAGAGTTCGATGTTGCCGACCGTGTCGTTGACCGGATCGTCCCAGTCGACCCAGCGCTCCTGCACGAGGCGCGACTTCAGTCCGAGGTGAGCCGCGACGGCTGCGACCTGTCGGGTGTGATTCGACTGGTACCCGCCGATCGAGACGAGCGTGTCCGCACCGGAGGCGAGGATGTCGGGAACGATGTACTCGAGCTTGCGGGTCTTATTGCCGCCGAAAGCCAGCCCGGAGTTCACATCCTCACGTTTGGCCCACACCCGGGCCCCGCCGAGGTGATCGCTCAGTCGCTTCAGTTCGTGGACCGGGCTGGGGCCGAAGGTCAGTGGGTAGCGCTCGAAATCGGTGATCGCCATGGCGTCGTGTCCTCTTCGTCGGGTGATGCGACTCTTTGCGCTCACGTAGTGGTACGGGCTGTTGCGTGCGGCCGAACGATGCTCGCGATATGCAATATATTGCATTCTGATGGGGACTACAATGGGTCGGACGGGCAGTCCCACATGCCAGGACTGTCTTCTGCGCCAGTACTGCATCCACACCGGGTCCGAGAGAGGTCGAGAGTGCCGATTCCCACAGATACCCCGATCCCCCAGCGGAGGCTGCTGCGCGACGACGTCTACCGTTCGATCCGCGATGCCATAGTCCGCGGCCAGCTGGCACCCGGGGAACAGCTGCGCGACCAGGAGCTGGGCGCCTGGCTGCAGGTCTCCCGCACTCCCGTCCGCGAAGCACTTCAGCGCCTGGCACAGGCGGGCCTGATCGTCGCCGAGCCGGGTCGGATGACCCGTGTGGCACCGGAGAATCCGGAGGCGGTCGTCCACGCCCGGCAGATTGCAGCCCAGCTGCACGCCCTCGCGATGAGCCTCGCCTTCCCGAAGCTGGAGGCGAAGGACATTGCCGATATGGAGACCGCCAACGAAGACCTGAGATCGGCACTGGGAGAGGCGACGCCGGGGGCTTCGGACATCGATGCGGCCATCGCCGCCGACGACGCATTCCATGAGGTAGCCCTGTCTCGCAGCGGCAATCCGCTCATCCGTGACCACCTCGAGGTCGTCACTGCAACCTTGCGTCGGACCGAATACCTGCACTTCGACTCCGTGACGGGTTCAGCCTCCCCCGAGCAGCACGCCGAGATCATCGCCGCCGTCCGCGCCGGGGAGGCAGACCGCGCAATGGCCCTGACCTGCGAGAACTGGTCCACCCTCGCCGGCAACAGCACCGACTGAGCTCCACCCACCACCCGAGGGGCACAGCGCAATCTAGGCCTGGTGCCACGCCGCCCCTGCGCACCGTTCGACCGCCGCGCCATCCCAACAAGTCATTAAGTGATTAGATGACTAGTGTAGAGTGGCGCCACGATCACCGACGATCAAAGGAAGAACATTGCGTTCAGCGACGAAAAGCACACTGTCCATCGGCCTGGCACTGACGATCCTGCTCAGTCTGGCCCTCACACTCCTCCCGCACGCCGACAGCGCCCGTGCAGCCGCCCATGCCGCGTCACCATCGGCGGCAGACTCCACTCCGGCGAACCCGTCGTCTGGGTGCGGGGTGGAACAGAAGCCGGGGAACGATCAGGCCACGATCACCTCGGCGGGCGACGAACGAACCTACCGGATCAACATCCCTCGCGATTACGACGTCACCGACCCGACTCCCCTCGTCCTGGGCTTCCACGGCAGAGGCTCCGACGGTGCCGAGTTCCAGAACTACACGGGACTGCCCACCCTGCCCGCCATCGCCGTCTTCCCCGACGGCGTCCCCACGGACGGGAAGCGCTCCTGGCAGGGCGCTCCGTATGCCAGCGAGGCCGACGATGTGCGGTTCGTCGCCGATCTCCTGGATTCGATCGAGGACGAATTCTGCATCGACCTCAGCCGCGTCTATGCGACCGGCAAGTCGAATGGCGGCGGCATGGTCTCGGTGCTCGCCTGCAATCTGCGGGACAGATTCTCCGCGTTCGCCACCGTCGCCGGCGCCTACTATCCGCAGTCCTTCGCCGGCTGCGACTACTCCGAGCCGACCCCGATGCTCGCCATCCACGGCACCGGTGATGCCACCATGCACTACGAGGGAGGCGAGCGCCAGGGAGAGACCTATCCCTCCGTGCGCAACTGGCTCAAGCCCTGGGCCGAGGCAGCAGGCTGTGAGGGCTCGAAAGACAAGAAGGTCGGACGGAAGGGTGAGAAGATCGTGCGCACGCAGTGGCAGGAGTGCCGAGGCGGAGCCGATGTCGAGCTCTATTCGGTCGCCGACGGCGGGCACGTCTGGCCAGGTGAGACCATGTACAGTGGCGGCGGTTACGTGACGAAGGACTTCTCCGCGACCGAGACGCTGTGGGACTTCTTCACGGACCACCCGCGCAGAAGTGACACCACCCAAGCAGCCGACACGGCCGTCCGAACGACCGCTCACGAGTGACCCTTGACACGCAATTCACTAAGTGATTAGATGACTTAAACACTTGAAGGAGAGTGCCATGACACAACCCATCGGACTCGTCGAACGGCTCACCCGTGAGATCGTCACCACCATCCGCTCGCAGGACCTGCGGCCGGGACAGCCCCTGCCCTCGGCCAGAGCCCTGGCCGAGCGTTTCGAGGTCACCGTCCCCACTGTCCGCGAGGCCCTGCGCCGCCTCGAGGCCACGGGGTCGGTCGAGCTCAAGCACGGCTCGGGGACCTACGTACGAGAAGCGATCAACCGCAGGATCCTCGACAACCCGCACTATGTGCCCGTCGACCTCGCGGCCGCCATCGAACTGCTCGATGCCCGCATCGCCATCGAACCCGGCATCGCTGAACTAGCGGCCAGCGTGCAGGGAGAGGAGTCCGTGCAGACCATGGAGACGGCGGTCGACAATGCCCTGCAGCTGCACACCGAGGTTCCCGCCGGACACTTCCATGTGGAGCTGGCCAAGGCTTCGGGGAATCGGGCGCTGCACGAGATGCTCGTGTCTCTTCTCGCCATCCACTCGCGCACCCAGCAAGCGGCCCGCTTCACCTACGACCGACTCCGCGACCACGACGAGCACGCCGACATCCTCGACGCCGTCAAGCGCGGCGACGGCCTCGAAGCATCGCACCGGACGCGCAAGCACCTCGAGAGCATCAAGGCGGCAGTCCTCGCCGACTGGTCAGAACGTGCAGACACCGAGGAGACCACCGCCGCCGAGGTTGTGGCACCGGCCAAGGCTGTGGCACCTGCCGAGCCGACGACCATCGACGGGCACGAGCAGTGACCCGACAGACCGTGACCGAGATCCGCCCGCAGGTCCGTCAGTACGGGGAACTGACCTCTCTCGAGATCGAACTCGCGAAGCAGAGCGACTCCCTCCTCATCCTGCCTGTCGGTGCCTGCGAGCAGCACGGGGACGGGCTGCCTGTGAGCACCGACAGCATCCGGGCCGAGCATGTGGCCACGGCCGTGGCGGAGGAGTTGGCAGGCAGAGCCTTTGTGATCCCGAGCATCGACTATGGGGTGTCCCCTCACCACGGAAACCTGCCCGGCACCATCACACTCGACCCGCGGACCTTCGTCGACATCGTCACCACGGTCGCCGGCCAACTCAGCGACTCCGGTTTCACCCGCATCCTGGTGATCACCGGCCACGGGGGCAACATGGCCGCCCTCGGCGTCGCCCAACAGGTGCTGCTGGGAACGCATCCGAATCTCACCTTCGCCTATTCGCCGGTCAGCGCCCTGGCCACCGAGGCCACCGCAATACTGCCGCGCACCGAGGTCAGCGGGCATTCCGGGGAATCCGAAACCTCACAGATGCTGGCCATCGACGACCGCCTCGTCGATTCCCCTCGCCTCACTGCCGGAGCCACTGCCCTCGATGATCTCTTACCACGGGCACGGCTGAGCCGGACGAAGTCACCGGCGAGTGCCGTCACCTTTGACCAGTACTCCGAGAACGGGGTCCTCGGGGATCCCCGCACCGCCACGGCCACGGCCGGGGACGACATCCTCGGCGAAATCGTTGCGAAACTCGTCGCCTACTCCCGGGAGATGCTGCGACTATGACAGCCGACCTCAGCTAGTCCAAGCAACCCTCGCCCGGGCTTCCTCACCACCACTTTCACATCTCTTCGCCACAGCAGAACCATTTCACTTCAGTCCCACCTCTCTGACCGATGGAGTTCACGGGTACAGCCGAGTCGTGCCCAAAATGCTCCTCCTCTCACCTGGACGAACAGGAGCCAGTCATGGCAACGACCACCACCGACAAGCCCACTCAGGAACGCCTCCCGGCAGTCATCCGATTCCTCAACGTCATCGAAACCGTCGGCAACAGACTGCCGCACCCGTTTTGGCTGTTCTGGATCCTCGCGGGAATCCTCGCCGTCCTCAGCCTCATCCTCTCCGCCATGGGAGTCGGGGTGAACGACCCCGGCACCGGGGAATGGACCCCGGTGAACAACCTGCTCAGCGGCGAGGGAATCGCGATGGCCGTGAGCACTTCGCTCGACGCCTACCAGTCCTTCCCGCCGCTGATCACGATCATGGTCGTCATCATGGGCGTGGCACTGGCCGAGCGCACCGGACTGCTGTCGACGGCGATGAAGGTCTCGATCGCGAAGGTCCCCGCGTCCCTCATCGTCTTCACCGTCGCCTTCATGGGAACGGTCTCCCACGTCGCCTCGGCGGCGGCCTACGTCATCCTCGTCCCCCTGGGCGGCATGGTGTTCAAAGCGGTCGGGCGCTCCCCCGTCCTCGGTGTCATCGTCGCCTACACTTCGATCGCCTCGGGATACGACGCCAGCCCCATCCCGACGCCCAATGACGCGATATTCGCAGGAATCACCTCGGCGGCGGCGAACATCATCGATCCCAACTACATCGTCACCCCGATCGGCAACTGGTACTTCAACATCGCCAGCTCCATCCTGCTGGCCATCGTGATCACCATCGTCACCGAGCTCGTGCTCATGAAGCGCCAGAACCTCGAGGCCGACGAGGACGCCGAGCACGAAGACCTCGTCATCACGGACAAGGAGCGCTCCGCTCTGCGGTACGCGATGTTCGCTGTGATTGCGATGCTCATCTTCGTCGTCATCCTGGTGGTTCCGGACAACGCACCGCTGCGCGGAGACGGGCCGATCGGCGAGTCACCGTTCCTCACCGGAATCGCGTTCATCATCGCCATGCTCTTCGGCGTCGGCGGAATCGTCTACGGCTTCCGCGAGGGCACGATCGAGAGGTTCGCCGACGTTCCCAAGCTCATGAGCCAGGGCATCGTGTCCATGGCCCCGGTCCTCGTCCTGTTCTTCGCGATCGCTCAGTTCCTCGAGTACTTCGCCTGGACGAACATCGGCATGCTGGTCTCGGTGTCGACCTCGGAGCTGTTCACGGGACTAGGCCTGCCCACCTGGGTGGTCTTCATCCTCGTCCTGCTCGTCCTCTCGGTCGTCAACGTCCTCATCACGTCCGGGTCGGCAATGTGGGCGATCATGGCGCCGGTCATCGTGCCGATGCTCATGCTCCTCGAGGTCCCGCCCGAGACCTCGCAGGCGATCTTCCGCATCGCCGACTCCGGTTCGACCGCGATCACCCCGATGAGCCCCTACTTCATCCTCGCGCTCGGGTTCATGCAGCGCTATCAGAAGTCGGCCGGCATCGGCACGCTCGCCTCCCACACGCTGCCGCTAGCGGTGTGCATGACGATCATGTGGAGCCTGCTGTTCTTCCTCTGGTGGGGCCTGGGCATCCCGCTCGGCCCGGACGCTCCGGTGCGGTGATCGGCTAGTCAGCCGGTCGGATGCTCACCCGGTCGGATGCTCAACTCATGTCCTTGCTCGACGCTTTATGGGCCGAATACCTGCTGCAATCGCTCCTGCGACCAGCACCAGTGCCCCCAGCCCCGCGATCGTGAACCCGGCCAGCACCATGATGCCGGCCCCGATATCGGCATCGGCGGGTTCTCCTGTGAACGTGTTGAGGAACCAACCACCTCCGGCGAGCAGCCCACCCAGAACGACGAGGGCTGTTCCCCCGATGAGCAAGAGCTTTGTCATCGCGCTCCGCCCTTTCAGCCGGTCCGACAGAGTCCACCTGCTGCGACACACACGAGGCCCCCTGTCTTCCAGCACCGTGAGGTGGCCGAAGGCAGGGGCCCGTCGATGGGCAGCGTGTTCGAAGGCTGCGCGAGGCGAGTCAGGGTTCGACGATCGCCTGGTCAGTGTTCGTGTATTCGATCGAATCGGCGATGGTGCCGACCAGACCCATAGTCACTCGGAGCAGTCCCGGCTCAACGTCGTCCAGTGGCGGCGGTGTGTCGGTGCCGATTGTCAGGGAGTCACCGTTCTTGGTCGTGGCCGTGATCGACCCGAGGTACACATCGACGTTTCCCTTGAGCGTCATGGTGTCGGCCTTGGTCACCAGCCCGCCCTTTCCGGCATCTTCCCGCGGGCTGACCGTGAGCGAGAACCCTTCGATCTTGATCTCGTCCGCCGAGATCTTCAGTGTGCGGGTAGTCCCCCCATCGGCCGTGGGAACATCGACGATCGCGATTCCGCTGAGTCCCTTGAACGACAGCGATTCCGATCCCATTGACGCCGGAGTATCCGTGAAGACCGGTGCGTCGTCGTCTTTCGTCGCCTCGACAGGAGCGGTCGGCTCTGCAGACGGCGTTCCTGACTCGGTGGGCTCCGGCGTCGCTGGAGCCGACGGAGACTTAGTCGGTATACCCGTTTCGGTGGGTTCCGGCGTCGCTGGCTCTGTCGGAGACTTGGTCGGAGTGTCCGGCGAGCTCGGCGTCGATGGCGCCGGACTTTTGTCCTTGCCAGGCGAATCCGAGTCGTCACACCCGATCAACGGGCTGCACAGCGGATTCGACTGGGCCGCTGCAGAGGCCGTCGCACCCAATGTCGAGGCGGCTGCCAAAGCGATGACCGCCACGAGCGACGCCGTGGCGCGACGGGGCGTCCTCATGAGTCTCCCTCTTCGCCCGCAGATTCCTCGTCTCGCCTCCGTTCGGCACCCGACGCGATTGTGTCCGGTTCCTTTGCGTGAGACTTCTCAGCCTTCTTGGCTTCTTTGGCCCTGACCCTCTCTTCCTTCTTCGCCTTCTTGGCCCTGACCTTCTCTGCACGGGAATTTGGGTCGCGTGGCCCCATCCAGGCGACCACGAGCACTGCCCCGATACTGGACAGAAGCATGCCGATGATGAACCCGCCGAGGTTCACTCCGATCAGCGAGTAGACCGCGAGAACGAGTGCAATCAGACCATAGAACATGTGGTGCGTGGGCCGGAAGATCGCGAAGAGCCCCAGGAGCACCAGCGCGATCGGAATGACCGTGGCCTGCAGCCCCTCAATGCCGAACTGAATCTTCATGTTTCCCAGGTCGAGCTGACCGGAGAAGAAGAGTTCGATTCCGCCGAGCACGACCAGCACACCGCCGATGAAGGGTCGCTGCAGATACCAGGTCCGGAATCCGGAAGACTGCTGAGCGCTGTCCCGATCCGAACCGTCATTGTCCTGTTCGGAGTGGTTCATGTTCTCCTGCTCGGAGTGGTCCGTGTCGGGCGTTTCCCGCTCAGCCGTTTCCCGCTCAGCGCCGCGACGGCTGCGCCGGGACAATGCCAATAGGCTGGTCCTGGTCCGCTGCTCGTCAGCCTGCTCGTCGACGGGCTGCTGTTCGACGGTTGGCTGATCACTCGTTGCTGCTTCCTTCATCAGAAGCACTTCTCGGATCCGTCGGTCATCTCCAATGACATGTCCTTGAGGGTGAATACCGAAGCCTGGGTGCTCCAGGCTCTCTGCTCCAGTTTATCGATCGAAATCGTGTCGGAGTCCTGGGCGAAGTCGCCCTTGGTTCCCTTGGCTTCGGTGTTGACCTCGGATGCATCGACGCCGATCCGGATATTCTTGAACTTCGCGTCTCCCATGAGTTCGGTCATACCGATCTGCAGGCCTGTCGCGGATGCTGGTTCCTCGCCGCCGCCGGCCTTGATGAGCAGGCCGACCTTGCCGAGTGGAGTCTCCGTGACCACCGACTGGCAGAGATCCGCGAGCGTGGCTTTCTCGATATTGGCGATCACGACCTGGTGATCTTTGCCCTCGGTGCCCTTCGCGATTCCGCTGTACTGGGAGAATCCTTCTCCCTCGAGCTGCGAGGAGCTGATCTGGAACTGACTTCCCGATACCGAGAATGAGACCGGTACGGCCCCCTGGGCGACCCCGCCCATCAGCGCTGCGGAGACGATGCCCGCTGGGATTCCGACGAGCGCAATGCGTCCGGCATGCGAGGAACCGATCTTGCGGAGATTGCGAAACTTCGGGAACTTCATTGGTCCTCCTGGCGACATCGACTGCTGTGTCCGAGTCGTGGTTGTGACGTATGTTACTGGCAGGTGTTACTAGGGAGTATATCGGTCATGGACGTCGAGTCAACACTTCGATGAGACCCATTTCCATGCCATCGCCGACCGAGGGGTCTTGCCCCGCTGAAAATCCCCCAGGGACCATTCGGCACCGATACGCAGGCGGTACACGGTTGAATCCCTGGTCAACCAGGATGTTTTCACCAGCAACAGGGCTTGCGGAAACGAACAGGCGGTCAAGTCAACGGTACGCTCTGAGAGGCCATGTGAATTCGACGGCCATTCTATGCAGCGATCAGATCTCTCTGTGTACGCGCGTGTCGCACCTGTGCATGCCTCGACAGTTCAGCCCTCCCGCTTCGCCCGCTCCAATTTCTTGGCCTTGAGGGAATCACGCACCTCACGCAGCTTGTCACGCTTGCGCCGGCGCCCCGCCTCGGCGGCTCTGATCTGCTCCGCAGTCGGTTCATGGTCGCCCATGCCGACCTGCAGTTCGGCCGGCGTGATCTCACGCATCACCCCGGCATCGATGCGTTTGCGCAGGCGCAGAACCTCCAGCCGGAGAATTCGCGACAGGAAGTACAGGCCCAGCAGGTTGGGGAAAGCCATGAGGAAGAAGATGGCATCGGAGAACGCGATGACGGATTCCAGTGACATGGAGGCGCCGACGATGACGGCCAGGATCCAGAAGATCTGATAGGCCTTATCGGCCTTCCTCGAATTCCCCGTCAGATACCCCAGGGCCTGCTGGCCGTAGTATCCGTACGCGAGGATCGTCGAGAACGCGAAGAGCACCACACAGATCGTGAGCAGGATCGGGAACCATCCGGCCACCGTCGCGAACGCCTCGGAGGTCAGACCGATTCCATCCTCCGAGCTCGATCCGTAGAGTCCGGTGGTGATGATGGCCAAGGAGGTCAGAGTACAGACGATGACCGAGTCGATGAGCGGCTCCCACATCGCCACGAAGCCCTCGGTGGCCGGCTTCGTCGTCTTCGATGCTGCGTGGGCCATAGCCGCCGAACCGATGCCTGCGGCGTTCGAGAACAGGGCACGCTGAATGCCGACGATGGCCACACCGATGACGCCGCCGGTGAGACCGTCGGGGGTGAAGGCACCGCTGAACATGAGTGCGAAGGCATGCGGGATCTCGCCGACATTCATGATGAGGATGACGATGACGCTGAGGAAATAGAGGATCGCCATCATCGGAGTCAGCCTCGACGTCCACAGGCCGATCTTCTTGATCCCGCCGAGGATGACCAGAGCCGTCAGCGTCGCGACGACGACGCCGATGAGCCACAGCTTGTCGGCCAGGAAGCTGCTGTCCCCGCCCGTGGCCTTGACCAGGATCGCCGCGGCCTGGTTGGCCTGAAACAGATTGCCCGCACCGATGACTCCGATGACGGTGGCGATGGCGTAGAAGCCCGCGAGGAACTTGCCGAGCTTCGGGCGCCCGATCTCGGCCAGACCGTCGCGGAGGTAGTACATCGGCCCACCGGAGACGGTGCCGTCCGGCAGGATCTTCCGATACTTCACGCCGAGGGTCGCCTCGGCCATCTTCACGGTCATGGCGAAGAAGCCGAAGATGATGATCCACAGGGCGGCACCGGGTCCGCCGATGGTGATCGCGACAGCGACACCGGCAATGTTGCCCAGTCCCACCGTCCCGGAGAGTTCGGTCGCGAGGGCCTGGAAGCTCGATACCTGGCCCGGATCCGTTTTGCGGGTGAAGCGCCCGCGAATGATGCCGACCGAGTACTTCAATCCCCTGATGGGCTGGAAGCGCAGGTAGACGGTGAGGAAGACTGCGGCTGCCATGAGCCAGACGACGATGAGGGGTATGCCGACTCCGCCGACGGAGAGTTCGAAGAACACGACATTGCTGAAGGCTTGGGCTATCGGACCGATGAACGATTCGATCGCCTGGTCGATGCCCGAGGCGGCCGTGATGTCTGCTGCCGCCGGGATGTCGGCAGCAGGTGAGGTGAGCGTCGGCCGATCTGCATTGATCGGAAGGGTATCCAGGACAACGGTGTCGTGGATCTGGACGGAATTTTCAATTATGGGATTCATTCTCACGGGCGCTTGTTAGCGATTCGTCCGGAGGATCGGTCCGGCACCGGCGCCTGATGACAACCTAGCAAGAACGATGAAGCCTGTCAGCTGACGTTCAGCTTTCAACAACCCCAGAAGTCACCGGCGCTGGAGCCCGCGCAGGAAGTCGACGAAGCTGTGTGCGAGTGCCCGGTTGATTCTGACCAGCTCGGCATCCGCCTCGGCGACCTCGGATCTGATCGAGTCATTGGTCTTGCCGTCGGGCAGCCGGAGCGGGTCCGAACTCAGCCACTGTGCGACTTGCGCGGTATCGGATTCGGGATGGAACTGGGTGCCCCACGCGAATTCGCCGACCCGGTAGCCCTGGACCGGGGCGTCAGATCCCGTCAGCAGGAGTTCGCCACCGTCGGGCAGCTCCATCTCTTCCTGATGGAAGAGGACCGCCGGAATCGTCTTTTCCCCCGCTTCCCTGGCAATGGCCGCGAACACGGGGTCCCTCTCCCCCGCCGAGGTGGTGTGCAGATCGTAGACTCCGATCTGCGGGCGCTGACGTCGGATGATCTCCGCCGAGGTGGCGGCGGCCAACAGCTCCCCGCCGAGGCAGATGTTGAAGCTGGGGAACTCCCCCGCAGCCGATCGCCGCAGCAGGTCCCTGACCTGGGGCAGCCAGGGATTGGCCGTATCCTCGAGTGGCCCAGCGGATCCGCCGAGGACGAGGAGCGCGGAGTAGCCGTCGAGCGCGGCAGGGATCTCATCGCCGAGGTAGGGGCGAAGGACATCAACCTCGGCGCCGGCCTCGATCAGCCACGTGCCGAACCGCTCGGGGCCCGCACCCTTTTCGTGCTCGATGACAAGGATTCTCAATTCGCTCATGCTCACGATTCTCGCTCACTTCGGTTCGCGCTGCGCAATTCAACCACCGACGGCACTCGGTCCAACGCTCACTACTCAGGAAGACTGACCGGCGCACGAATAGAGGCCGCGCTCAACGATGACGTCGTTGAGCGCGGGCCCCCAAGTGCCGCCTCGGCGAGGGTGTGTGTTCAGCCGATCATGTTGTGTCCGACGGTGATGCCGTGTCCGATGGTGATGCCGTGTCCACTGATCAGCTCGTGATCGATGCGGATGCGGTGCTCTGGTCGGCGGTAACGGACCGATCGGCGACGATGGCCTTCCGCAGGGTCAGGAACAACAGGACCATGCCGACGGAGAGTGCGATGTGTCCGAGTCCGGCGAAGCCGGCGATCATGGCGCTGGATTCCTGGCCGAGGACGGTGAGCATTCCGTGCCAGACCATCATGCCGGCGGTGAGGATGATGCCGGCGTTGTAGGTCCAGAAGAACCAGGAGAACATCTTCGTGCCTGAGAGGCCGAAGACCTTGTCGAGGACGAGGACGATGAGCAGAACGATGAAGCCGAGCGTCAGCAGGTGGGTGTGGACGACGCTGAGCTGGGTGAAGCCTCCTTCGGTGAAATCGTTGGCCTTGGTGAACTCCCGGTAGAACAGACCGGAGAGGACGCCGATGATCATGTATGCGAATGCCGCGTTGAATATTTTCTTCATGCTTATACTTCATCAAGATTCGGCCTGCGTATCCTGACCCAGAGGATTGAACTCTTATCCCAACTTTTGATTGATGTTCGCCTTCACACCCTCACAACCCCCGATTTCGCGGGCTTGCGACGCTCTCGACCGCTAGCCTGAAAGCATGGCCTTCGAGAATCTGTTCGCAAAGATCGACCGCATCGCGGGTGGCAGCAAGGCCGGGCTCCTCGTCCCGGCAGAAGGACTCGCCCATCCGAAGACGAAGCGCGCGTTCGCGTGGA
Source organism: Brevibacterium picturae (assembly GCF_900105045.1). Taxonomy (GTDB): domain Bacteria; phylum Actinomycetota; class Actinomycetes; order Actinomycetales; family Brevibacteriaceae; genus Brevibacterium; species Brevibacterium picturae. Next base: position 1,915,495 of record NZ_LT629739.1, read on the forward strand.
TCACGTGGCTGCTCATCGTCGAACTCGTCCTCGGCTTCGGTGCCGTCGTCGCAGCCGTCATCATCGCCCGCGCGGGCGAACCCGTGCCGTTCGCAGTCTGGATGCGCACTGTCGTCGTCCTCGGTATGACCGCGACCCTGTTCTACTTCTTCTGGCGCTCGACGAAGGGCTACTACTGGGGGTACCAGCGGCTGCGCCTCTTCGCCCAGATCTTCCCGGTCATCACCCTGGTCATGGCCGCCATCCCCGGCCTCTACCCGGTGTGGATGATCACCGAGCAGATCGTCTTCAGTCTCATCATGATCGGCGTCGGCGACTTCCTCACCGGCAATCACATGCGCGAAGTGTTTCGGAAACCGCAGAACTGAAGCCGAGCACGACCGGATCGGACACTGGGGCTGAGGCGGAAGCCGGGCCGGACACGGGAACTGCGTCTCACCCGGCCACGAGCTTGCGGGCCTCCTCCTGGTGGGCCGCGATGAGCGCCTCCTTGTCCAGCTGCACACCGTCCCTGCCGATGGCATTGCCGTCCAGCACACGCCACTGACCGGCGACCATGACCCGATCAGCCTTCTCCGCTCCGCAGAGAACGAGGGCCGGAATCGGATCGTGTGAGCCGGAGAAGGCAAGCCCGTCGAGCCGGAACATCGCCAGGTCCGCCTGCTTGCCGGCCTCGATGCGTCCGATGTCCGCCCGCCCCAGCGCCGCCGCGGAACCGCGGGTGGCCCAGTCGAGGACGCGGGTGGAGGTGACGTCCTCCGACCCGTAGCGCAGACGCTGAACATAGAGTGCCTGACGAACTTCGCGGATGAGGTTCGAGGCATCATTCGACGCCGAACCGTCGACCCCGAGCCCCACATTGACACCCGCATCTTCGAGTTCGACGGCCCTGGCGATGCCCGAGGCCAGGCGCATATTCGAAGTCGGACAATGTGCCACGGAAGCCCCGGCCTCGCCGAGGCGGGTGATCTCATCCGTATCGAAGTGCACACCGTGGGCCAACCACGATCGGTCACTCAGCCACCCCACGGATTCGAGGTAGTCGACGGTGCGCAGGCCGAATCGTTCCCGGCAGAATTCTTCCTCGTCGAGGGTCTCTGCTAGGTGGGTGTGCAGGCGAACATCGAGTTCCTCGGCGAGGATCGCACTGTCGCGCATGAGTTCGGTGGTCACGGAGAAGGGCGAGCAGGGTGCGAAGCCGATCTGGACCTGCGCCCCGACGCCACGTTCGTGGTACGCCTCGACCAGGCGACGGGAGTCGGCGAGGATCACGTCCGGATCCTGCACAGTCTGCTGCGGAGGCAGTCCGCCGTCCTTCTCTCCCAAGGACATGGATCCGCGGGTGAGCATGGCGCGCATGCCGAGCTGTCTGGTCACCTCGACCTGGATGTCGATGGCATCGTCCATCCCCGTCGGGAACAGGTAGTGGTGGTCGGCCGCGGTCGTGCACCCGGATTCGAGCAGTTCGGCCATGGCCACGGTGGTGGCCAGTTCGAGGGCCTTCGGTGTCAGGCGGGCCCACACGGGGTAGAGATTGGTCAACCAGCCGAACAGCGGCAGGTCCGCCACGGGAGCCCAGGCCCGGGTCAGGGTTTGGTAGAAGTGGTGGTGGGTGTTGATGAGTCCGGGAGTGATGACGTGCTGGCTCGCGTCGACCACCTCGGCGACGGCCTGTCGGCCTCCGGTGGGCTCACCGCCAGCGGAGACAAGCTCGATGATCGTTCCGGATTCCGTATCGACGACGATTCCACCCGAGGCCTGCTTCGAATCCACATCGCGCCCGAGGTGGACGGCCATGGGATTGCGCAGCCACATCGTGGATCCGGTCGGGTTCCCGGCTGCTGGACAGCTGGCTGCTTGTCTGCTGGCTGCTGAGGAGCCGATTCCTGTGGTCATTGGTGCCGCCTTTCGGTGCTGAATCGGTCGAACCATCAGTTCGACCGCTGTGCGGCGACACGACTGGGGCGAATCGCCACCAGCTCAGGTTTCTCGGCGTCTGCTGCTCCGCCGTCCGATGCGGTCTGGGGAATTCGTGGAATACATCCCATAATCTGCACCTCGGGTGACACTGATTTGTCCCCCGAGGCATGCACCGGCAAGACTGCACTCTAGCATGTGCGAGAGATCACGAAACGAAGTTGCCATCCTCGGACGATTCGCCTAGCATTTTGCGATAAGGAAACAACCTTTCGCATATTGGAAGTATTGAAACCGATCCCTCACTTGCAGTCGACCACCCATATTGCCCATCCGGGCAGGGCCCGAGGCTGTCGCTCAGGGAAGAACTCAACGGAGAGATAGATGTCGGTATCGAAGCAGTCGCCCGAGAAGAACCGGTCCGATTCGGCCAATCCGGAAGATGAAAGACTTCCGGTCGGCACCTCATTCGCGTACGGCCTTCAGCACGTACTGACCATGTACGGCGGCATCATCGCCGTCCCCCTCATCATCGGCAAGGCCGCCGGGCTCGATGGCGGTGGAATCAGTGTGCTGATCGCGTCATGTCTGTTCATGGGTGGTCTGGCCACCATCCTGCAGTCATTCGGCGTTCCGTTCTTCGGGTCGAAGCTGCCGCTGGTGCAAGGCGTCTCCTTCGCCGGCGTCGCCACCATGACGTCGATCCTCGCTGGGGGTGACGGGCTCCCGGAGGTCTTCGGCGCGGTCCTCGTCGCCTCGGTGATCGGCCTCATCGTCGCACCGGCGTTCGCGCTCATTGTGAAGTTCTTCCCACCTGTCGTCACAGGTACGGTCATCACGACGATCGGACTGTCCCTCATGCCGGTGGCTGCAGGCTGGGCGATGGGCGGCAACGCCGAGGCGCCCGATTACGGCAGCGGTCGCAATATCCTCATCGCCGTCGGCACCCTCGCCATCGTCCTCATCCTCAGCCGGATTCCCGTGGCGATGGTCTCCCGCCTGTCGATCCTCCTGGCGATCGTCGTCGGAACGATCATTTGCCTCATCTTCGGCTGGGCGGACTTCTCCCACGTGCTCGATCGTGGCGTGTTCGCGTTCCCGGAGCCCTTCGCCTTCGGCATGCCGACGTTCTCCGCGGCGGCGATCATTTCGATGTTCATCGTCATCATCGTCACCTTCGCAGAGACCACCGCAGACATCATCGCAGTGGGTGAGATCGTGAGGACGAAGGTCGACTCCAAGCGCATCTCCAACGGCCTGCGTGCGGACATGCTGTCTTCGGCCGTGTCCCCGATCTTCAACTCCTTCACCCAGTCGGCCTTCGCCCAGAACGTCGGGCTTGTGGCGATCACCGGGGTGAAGTCCCGCTTCGTGGTCACCGCCGGCGGTGTCATTCTCGTCATCCTCGGCCTGCTGCCTGTCATGGGCGGAGTCGTTGCCGCGATCCCCTCTCCCGTCCTCGGCGGCGCGGGCATCGTCCTCTTCGGCACCGTCGCAGCATCGGGCATCCGCACCCTGTCCAAGGTGGAGTACGAGGGCAACCTCAACATGATTCTCGTCGCCGTCTCCTTGGCGTTCGGCATCATCCCCGTCGTCCAGCCCGACTTCTACAACTCCTTCCCATCGTGGGTCGGCATCATCCTTCACTCGGGAATCTCCTCGGCCACGCTCATGGCTGTGCTGCTCAACCTGGTCTTCAACCACATCGGCGTCAAGAGCAAGGACCGCACCGATCGCTCGGTGTTCGTCGCGGGCACCGGTCGTGCCATACGCAGAGACGAGCTCGATCGACTCATCAACCATGAGGCGCTGCTTGCCGAAGGCGACACCGTCAAGGATGGGAAGATCGTCGACTGCAACGGGGAGGAGATCCCCGTCGTCTCTGACCATCAGCACGAGAAGGTCGTCGAGGCGATCAACAACGGCGAGGCGCAGACTCAAGACGATGTGCGACGAGTGATCCGAGAGAACGAGGACTGAACTCCCTCACGAGCCTCCCAGTCAGCTCGAGCCGCCGGTGATGCATGCGCATGCATCACCGGCGGCTCTGCTTTCGGTACGGCTCTCCAGCTCAGGTGCTAGAACGGCGGCGGTCCTCCTGAGTCCCAAATCCATTCGTTCTTCTTTGCCAGTGGACTGAGCATCGAGCTGTTCTTCACCCACCCGGGCTGTTCGCCCGTCGCCTTCGGCCCCGGCCGCTTCCTAGCTGTACGTATATCACCGTGCATCGGCTGATCTTCAGATCGATCTCTCGGTTCGGGAGGATCGACTGATTTGGCATCCTGTGGACGCATCTCATCGAACAGTTTTGCGTGGGCTGCGTTGATCGGATGGTCACCGGGAGCGACTTCAGTGGTGATGCCATGTAGAAACACATATTCCAGAACGCCGGTGCGGGACATGCGCACCGAGTATTTGCGATCGGTCTTGGCTTGGTGGTGCAGCTTACATAGACAATGCAAGTTGCCGAAACGAGTGAGTCCTCCCTTTTCGGGGTGATCGCGGTCAAAGGGGATGATGTGATCGATCTCCGTGTTCTCCGCGCGACCGATGCACCCTGGGATTGTGCATGTCCGCCATTTCGCGACCAGCGTCTGCCGGACATTCGAGGGAATCTGATAGGTCTTGGCCTTGGCATCGACCGGAGTCCCCGTGGCAGGATCGGTGAGCATTCGGGTCCAGGTCTTCGAATGTCCGGCAATCCGTCGAGCCGTGTCAGCTGGGATCGGTGAGCCGTCTGAGAATACGCCAGGCAATTCGCATTCGCCGGCGAGAGTGAGGAATGGAACCGTGGTGACCATCTTCGCCTGCGAATCGAGCCATTGTCCGTGGGTCGGCATCCTCAGAACGACCTCTGCTTGGGTCTCGCCGTCCGAGGCCGGGCCGTCTTCGCCCGTGTGGCCTCTACCCGCGTTGCCTCTATCCGCGTCATCACTGCCCGAGACTCCGCTGGCCAGGCCCGCATTCACTGCGTTGACCACATCAGCGGGGGTCAAGGAGGCACCATCGGGGAGGTCCAACGGAACCTCGCGGGTCGAGGTCTCTCCGGTCGTAGTGTTATTCGAAGTCACCTGTATGTTGAGTTGAGGGCATGTCCGCGTGAGGATGTCGAACATGAGGGCCGCGATGCCGCGATCGTCATCAATCGACATTCCCGGTTCCACCTGGTCGCTGAATGGAGCGATGTTCCCCGACCGAATAGCCTTCGCAAATGCTGCGATCCGAATGTAGCAAGCCTGCAATTCGGGTGCCGGCCCAGTCAGCGTGAGGTATGCCGTTCCGTCGGGAGCAGTTGTGATGTCAACGCGTCGGCGCTTGCTCGCTTCTTCGACACGTTCTTCGAGGGGCTCGAGCACAGCGATCTTCATGCCGAGGGATTTCTTGAAGGTTTCGATCGTGATGTCGGGCCGGCGTTCAGCTAGGTATTCGTCGATGAGTGGCAGATTCTCGACTTTCACGTCGCGGCACGCATATGCGGTGGCATTCGCATGTTCGATGGTGAAGTCCCCGGCCACACACCGCGCAAAGAACTTGGGCAACCCGTGCACTAGCAGCATTCCCGAAGTGATCTGAATATATGCGCGAGCAGTGGTGGTGCCCAGGACTGTCGTGAACTCCGCGATATCCTCTGCCTGCGACAGTTCGTGCACCCAGTTGTAGAAGGTCTGATCCAGCCTGAAGCGAGGGAAGTTGGGCAGCCGATTCTTCCTTCCCTTCGAATTCTCTGCCCTTCTCGCCCGCGGCCGTTTCGCGGCGCGTTGGAACCTGCGCACCGTCTCGGCGATCGTTGCGTGGGCGTACGGTTCGCCAGGGCGGGGATTGTACAGATGCAGATGTTCGACCGCCTCGTTGAAGAACAGTTCGGCAGAGACGTCCAGAGCGGACAGCTGCGCGAGATCACTGGCCGCAAAGACCGCGGCTGCATCGGCGAAGGGTGAATCCGGAGCAATGCGAAGGCGACGTCCCGAGTTTGGCGGATCATCATCGAAACCTGCGGTGGAATTGCTCCTGCGACTCTCGCCTGCAGACGCATCCTTGGGATCATGGGCAGGTTCGGAAGCGGTGCTGTCGGGTCCGGAGGGGCGCTTCACTGTGGTCACCTGCTCTTCACGTCGGTGTGAGTGCGTACCTCAATTCTACTTACTGGCGCCGATTATTACCATCACAATTGAGTAACAAACCTATTCGTGTTCTAAATGTATTCGAGCCTGAATGCATGTGAGTGGATCTCATGAACGAAACACAGATCGGCGTGCCCATTCGGGCTGCACCAAGACTCCTTGCCGAAGCAGCAGCGCCTCGGCCCGGCTGCCCGGTCTCACCGCATCGGAAGTCCCGGCTGCCCACTCTCACCGCATAAGAAGTCCCGGCAACTGATCCATGGCATCGAAAGTCTCATCAGCACCGAATTCCGTCAGCACCTCGGGCCGCTGATGGACAGGCGAGTCGGGACAGAAGCCGAGTACGTGTGCACCCGCCGCGACGCCGGCCGTCACACCGGTCGGCGAGTCCTCGATCACTGCGGCCTCGGCCGGGTCGACGCCCAAGGCATCAGCGGCCGCCAGGTACACGTCCGGAGCCGGCTTCGAGTGAGGCAGCTCCATTCCGGAGAAGATCCGGTCGCCGAAGACGTCGAAGAGTCCGATCTTCCGCAGCTGCAGGTTAATCTTGGGGCGGTCGGCGCTCGACGCGCACGCGAGCCTGCCAGGGTAGGCGACGGCAAGGGCACGAACCGCCTCGGCGACTCCTGGGATTGCCTCCAATGACATTTCGAGAGCGTCATTGCGACGCTCACGGAACCGACTGAGCCACTCGGCGTCGATGCGGTAACCGGAATGCTCCTCGATGACGTCTGCCTCATCGCGGAGCATCTTCCCGACGAACCGGGACACGCACTCATCGCGTGAAATCTGCCATCCCAGCTCATTGAGCATCTCCCACAGAACCGTGTTCGTGAGGCGCTCAGAATCGACGAGAACTCCGTCGCAGTCGAACAGAACAGCAGCATATTTCGGGCTCAGATCCATACCCCGATTCTGCCAGTCGCCACTGACCTGCATTCACCCTCGGTCGCAAGCGACTCGAAGTGGGCCCGGATCAGCCGACCGACACCGTGGATGCCGAGTAGAGGATGTACGCAGAGACGAGCGCACAGGCGACTATGACCAGCGTGAACAAGGTCAGCCAGGCCCCAGCGGGCAGGCTCGATCCCTGGGCGAGGATGTAGGCGTCGGACTGTTGGATGCGGCGCCGGCGGGTATGCACGCGGATGACCTTGACGAGGTCCTTGAGCGAGCCGATCGCCAGGGCCGTTCCCAGGCCGGCGACGAACACGGAGATCCATTCGACCGGCAGGAACACGACGACGAGCTGTGCGGCCACGGCCGTGACCACGGCGATCGCGGCGCCGGCGAGGTTCCGAATGAAGATGAGGGCGACGAGCAGGATGAGCGCACCGATCGACAGCGCCAATGGTGCCCATCCCTGGGTCGCCGAAGTGATGAGGACCAGTCCGAGGACGCCGGGTGCCGGGTATCCCCAGAAACCCGACCAGGTGGCGGAGAACCCGACCTTGCCGAAGGAATTCATCTGCCCGGAGTGGTCGAAGTTCAGGGAGATCCCCTTGACGACGCGACCGGTCATCAGCGCAGCGAAGGCGTGGCCGAGTTCGTGCACGAAGGTGACGAACATGCCGAAGAAGCGCCAGATCCCCGGCATCAGCGTCACGACCAGCGGAATTCCGAGGACGAACAGCAGCTGCACGGCATCGGGCTCGAAGCCGTCCTGGCGGCCGAATCCGGACGTGATGGCATCCCACCAGGTCGATACTCCCTGTTTCAGGTCCATGCGCGCACCTCCGCCGATTCCGGTCCCACTGCCATCAGCTGCTCGTTCATAGCGGCCCAGTCTAGGAACCGAGTCTGAGTGGCGTCCTCAGGGTCGGCCCTCGGAACCGGGGCCGCGCCCTCAGGGTCGGCCGTCAGAACCGAACGACCGTATAACCGCAGACCGTCCGGCATGTGATCGAACTCTCCACGTCAGCCCCTTACCCGCGCTTCGGCCGCGACCATAGAATTCTTCTGTGCCGACCACCGACGCTCTTCTCGCCTTTCTCGCCGCCGCCCTCGTCATCATCGTGATCCCCGGACCGACGGTGCTCTTCGTCGTCGGCCAATCACTTTCACACGGCAGACGCTCGGGACTGACGAGCGTGCTCGGCGGCAGCGTCGGCATCATTCCGATCATCGTGGCCGTGGCGTTCGGAGTGGGTACCATCGTCGCCCAATCGGTCGTCATCTTCACGACCGTGAAAATCCTCGGCGCCGGCTACCTCGTCTACCTGGGCGTTCAGGGAATCCGACATCGCAGAAACGGCAATGAGGTGCCCGAGGTCCCGTCGGCCTCGCATGCCGACGACAGATCCGTATCACTCGAACCCGACGCCGCGGTTGATCCGAACTCCGCGGTTGATCCCGAGACCGCCGCAGCCTCGTTCGTCCCCGCCGGGCGTGAGCTCAGCTACCGCTCGATGTTCATGCAGGGCCTCATCGTCGGCATCTCGAACCCGAAGACGATCATCTTCTTCGTCGCGGCCCTGCCCCAGTTCGTCTCGATCGAGGCCGGGCATGTGCCGCTGCAGATGATCATCCTCGGTCTCCTCTTCCAGGCCCTCGCCCTGTTCTCCGACGGATCCTGGGCCTTCATCGCCGGCACGGCGCGAAGCTGGTTCGCCCGCTCGCCGAGGCGGATGTCGCGTATCCGCGGAATCGGCGGCGGCATGCTCATCGGCCTCGGCGGAACGCTGGCCTTCGCCAGTCAGTAGCGTCACGTCGCCCGCTGGCAGTGCCCACTATGACGACTGATTCGAAAATGCGGCGTCGAAGGAAACCTCCGGGCGCTTCCACAGCAATTCACGGATACGGACGACCGCCTCGGCGGCACCATGGAGCCGGTCCATACCGGCGTCCTCCCATTCGATCGAAATCGGGCCGGTGTACCCGATCGACCGCAGCGCTCGAAACGCATCTTCCCAGTGCATGTCACCGTGCCCTGTCGACACGAAGTCCCACCCACGCCGAGGATCACCCCAGGTCAGGTGTGAACCGAGGAATCCGCTCCGTCCGCTCGCAGGCCGGAGCCGTGTGTCTTTGCAGTCGACGTGGTAGATGCGATCGGCGAAATCGGTGATGAACCCGATCGTGTCCAGCCCCTGCCACAGCAGGTGGCTCGGATCCCAGTTGAGGCCGAATGCTTCCCGGTGATCGATGCACTCCAACGCCCGCACCGTCGTCCAGTAGTCGTAGGCGATCTCGGACGGATGAACCTCGTGAGCGAAGTGCACACCTTCACCGTCGAAGACATCGAGGATGGGATTCCACCGGTTGGCGAAGTCTTCATAGCCGGCATCGATGACGTCGGCGGGGACAGGTGGGAACATCGCCACGTACGGCCAGATCTTCGATCCGGTGAACCCGACGACCGTGTCCACGCCGAGCCTTCGGGCCACACGGGCCGCCCGCTCCATGTCCTCGGCGGCTCTCCGGCGCACGCCTTCGGCCTCGCCATCGCCCCACACATAGTCGCGCACGATCGCCTGATGACGGAAGTCGATCGGGTCGTCGCACACGGCCTGACCCGCCAGGTGGTTCGAGATCGCCCAGACCTTGAGACCGTGCCTGTCCAATATGTCGAGACGTGACTGCAGGTACGCCGGATCCTCATCGGCCCTGGCCAGATCCAGGTGATCGCCCGAACATGCGATCTCCAGTCCGTCATAGCCCCAGGACGCCGCCAGCCGGGCCACCTCCTCGAACGGCAGATCGGCCCATTGGCCGGTGAATAGGGTGACGGGGTGCGAAGTTTCGGTCATCGCTGCTCCTTTGCAGAGTGTTCGGCCTCATCAGAGTATTCGGCCTCTTCAGTGTGAACGCTGGGATCTGCCAGCTCGCCCTCGGCAAGTCGCCGACGCTGCAGTTCGGTGAGGGACTCGGCGCTGGTCCGCGCCAGTTCGTCCTGGGTCCTGGCCAGGGGTCGCCAGATGGATGCGGCCACGGCGATGGTGTCGTTGTCTGCGGTGAAGCTCTCCAGAGTCAGAGGTCCCGCATAGGAGATGTCGTCGAGTGCGTCGAAGAAGGAGTCCCAGTCGGTGTGGTCTCCGCCCACGGCTCCACGGTCGTTGCCGCACACCTGCACGACCCGGCAGTGCTCCCCAGCGGCCCGGATCGCGTCCGCCGGCGAGCGCTCCTCGATGTTCAGGTGATAGCTGTCCAGCGCCAGTCCGACGCCACAGCCCAGCAGGGGTTCGAGCGCGTCGAGGGCCTGATCGACCGTGTTGATGAGGCTGGTTTCGTAGCGGTTGAACGGCTCCACGGCGAGGCTCACTCCACGATCGGCGGCATAGTCGGCAACCGGTCGCAGCGCCTCCCGAAGAGTCTCGACAACCGCGGCACGCTCGCCCGCCTCCATCCTCCAGACCCGACCGGTCGCAGCCGTGAACGGTCCGGCCACGGTGGGTGAGCCCACCTGGAGAGCCACATCGACGCAGTGGCGCAGATAGTCCTGCGTATCGCCGCGGAACCTCGGATCGATGAGGTCACGACCGGGGCCCATCGCCCCGACGATCCGCGCGCCCATGCCCAACCCGGCGAGCACCTCGGCGGCGGTGCCCGGGTCCCAGTCGCCAGGAGTCTCCACGGGCAGTTCCAGCAGACCGAACCCGAAGCTGCGGGCCCGGTCTGCCAGTTCGCCGAGGCGCTGGGTCGTCAGCGGCGACGTCCACACCCAGGTGTTGACGCCGATCTCACGAGTGCTGACGTGATTCCCATGCGGGTGACTTCCGTTCTCTCGTGCGTCGATCATGGCCCCTCCCCGATCATCTTCCGTTCCGGATCAGGGGATCACCCTCTCCTGCCACACCTCCGGGAAGCCGGGCAGATCTTCGCCGCCGAACTTCGCGTAGTGGCCATCGGGCATTCCCTCATTGCGCTCGAGGTACTCATCGAGGTCCTCGGCCGTGATCGGGCTCTGCGGCAGGACCCATTCGCTCGGAACTTCCTCGCCCTGGAAGATCTTCTCAGCGGCCAGCAGCGGGGTCCGCCATTGGAAGTTCGTGTACACGGGAGCCAGCGCGGTCATCTCGGTCTCCTTCCACTTGCGCAGGAAGCTCAGCTCGTCCTCGCCGGTCATGACGGGATAGTCCTTTCCGGCGTCTTCGAAGGCTTCGATGGCGGACACGGCACCGTCGCCGGCATCCATCCAGATGCCCTGGACGTCGCCCTTGGCCAGCTCGTCCGAGACGACCTTCTTGATCTCGGCCGGGTCACCCTCGGCGAAGTAGTCGACGACCTCGATCCCGGCCTCCGAGAAGAGTTTGTCGGCGGCGGCCCAGCGCTGTTCGAGCACGTCGACGCCGGGCAGGATGCGCAGCGCCACGACCTTGTCGCCCTCCTTGAGATTGTCGATGAGGAACTGTGCGGTGTCGATGCCCCAGGCGAAGCCTCCGATGGGGTGGATGAATGTCACGGCGCAGTCCGTTTCGACTCCGCGGTCGAAGACGATCACGGGCTTGTCCGTCTTGCATGCCCGCTCGACCGCAGGCGTGATCGCAGCCGTCGAGTTGGGGGAGATGATGAATCCGTCGCAGTTGCCCTCGGCGATGAAGTAGTCGATGTCGGCGATCTGCGTGTCGTCGTTGTCCTGGGCGTCGCGGGTCTCCATCTCCGTGATGACGCCGTTCTTCTTCAGCTCCTTCAGCTGCTCGTTCATCGTGATCCACCCCGTCTGCCTCCAGGGGTTGGAGATCGAGGCGTTGGCGAAGCACATCTTCTTCCCGCCCTCGGACTTGAACTCCGAGGTGTCCTTCATCTCCGGGTTGATCATCTGCAGGTAGGGCTTGTCGTCCGGGCCCTCCGGTTCGACCTCACGCTGCTTGAACTGCTTGTCGTAGACCTCCTGGTCGAACCATTCCTCGGCCGGCGCCTCCTCCTGCGCACCGCCGTCTCCTTCCGCCGGCTCCACCGAAGGGTCGGTCGTGCACCCCGCCAATGCGATGAGAGCGCCAGCACTGGCAATGCCGATCGCACTCCTCAGTCCTCTTCTCATGATGTTGCCTCCCTTGTCATTCCCGTGCGGCTCCGTCGCCGCCGGTGAGTTGGATCGGCGAAGATTCCCCCGCCGAGGTTGTGCTTGGGTCCCGCGGCTCGTTCGCCGAGGTGGTATTCGCCGAGGCGGCAGGTCGCTTGCGCTTCTTTGCGAAGACCACCCCGGAGTATGCGACCGCAGCGATGATGATCGCTCCCTGGATCGCGTCGCGCATCGTCGCCGGCACCGAGGTGAAGTTGAGCAGAGTGAACAGCGACTCGAGTGTGAAGGCCCCGATCAGTGCGCCGACAACGGTTCCCCGCCCACCGCCGAGGACCACACCGCCCAGGACCACGGCAGTGATCGCTGTGAACTCGTAGCCCTGGCCGACCGAGGGGTGGACCCCGGCGTAACCGGCCAGAAGAACTCCCGCCACCGTTGCCGACAGCGACGACAGGACGAAGGCGAGCGTCTTCGTCCTCCATACGTTCGCTCCAGCGAAGGCCACCGCCTCGGCGTTGTCGCCGATGGCGACCAGTGTCCTGCCGAATGGCCTGCGTGAGATCCAGACCCCGAATACGATCACGGCGAGCAGGATGAGGACCGCGTAGGGCAGCAGATCGAGGATCGGGAGACCCTCGAACCCTCCCCGTCCGAGCTGTCGGAAGGACTCGGCCGGGTTGCCCGTCGCAGCCCCTCCCGTCCACCACATGACTGCGCCGTGGATGAGGAGCATCGTACCGAGGGTGACGATGAACGAGGGGACCCTGAGCAGAGTCGTGGCCAGCCCGTTGACGATGCCGACCACGATTCCGATGATCAGCATGATGATGAGCACCGGCACGGTCTTCGAATCGTCTTCGCCGATGAGATGGCCCGCGGTCATCACCTGCGCGGTGACCACTGCTCCCATCGACAGGTCGAACTCACCGCTGACGATGACGAAGTACTGACCGATGGCGACGATGGCAACGGGCGAGACTCGCTGGATGAAGCGCATGAGCGCTCCGGGCTCAGCAAAACCCGGATTGAGGACGACGATGGCGATGAGGATTGCGATGAGAAGAACGACGACGGCGCCGCGCGGATCTGCCGCACGCCCCAGCAGTCGACGAAGTCCCCCATCGCCGAGGTGGGTCTCAGGAGTTCTCGGATTCATCCTTGGCTCCGCTCATGGTCCGGCGCAGGGTTACGGTCGGGGGCGGGTCCTGCCGCGGTGGTGGAGTCGGTGGGTGAGCGGGTGAAGCGGACTCGGCGGGCGATGACTCGGCGGCGAGCGTAGAGCGCCAAGGCGATGATGATGACGAGGCCGCGGATGACGTCCTTGAGGAACGGGTTGAACTGCATGACGCTCATGAGGTTGTCGAGGACCGCGAATATCGCGACACCGCCGATGGTGCCCCAGATCGATCCGCGGCCGCCCATGAGCACCGTTCCGCCGAGGACGACCGCCGCGATCGACAGCAAGTCGTAGCTGCCCTGTGAACCGACCGTCGGACTGCCGACGCCCAAACGGCTCGCCAGCAGCAGGCCCGCCAGCCCGGCACAGACGGAACTGCCGATGTGCGCGCCGATGAGCGGCAGACGCTGCCGGACTCCGGAGAGCCGAGCGACCTCCGAGTTGCCGCCGACAGCGAACAGATGGTGCCCGAACCTGGTTCGGACCAGGATGAACGCCACGAGCCCGGCCAGGGCGAGCATGATGAACGTCGAGATCGGGACCGGACCGATGCCGGTGGCGCCGAAGAGCTGGAACGACCAGGGAACGCTGCCCTCGGTGCCCTGATAGGTCGTGTCCAGATAGCCTTTGAGCATCAGTCCGACGCCGAGGGTCGCAACGAATCCGTGAACTCCCAGGACGGTGACGATGAGCCCATTGGCCAGACCGATGCCGGCGGTGACCACCAGGGTCAGCAGCACCGCAGGGACCACCATCGCATCGTCACCGCTCATCGTCTGCGCCGCGACCAGACTGGCCAAGGACATGACATAGGGAACCGAGAGATCCAGGGACGCGCCGAGGATGACGAGAGTCTGTCCGATGGCCACGAACCCCAGGACGCTCATGCCGGTGAGAATGTCGCGGATGTTGCCGGGACTGAAGAAGTTGCGGCCGGTCGTGGCGATAAGGACGGCACCGATGATGAGCACTCCGATGAGCGCGAGATAGACGAGCGCGGTGGTGTCGAGCCGGCGCAGACGAGACTTCATCGCTCCCCCACCACCCGAGCATCGTCGCCGCTTTCCGTAGTCTCACTGAGCCGAGCATCGTCGCCGATCACCTGGTTCTCGGTTCCGGTGGCCAGGGCCAGGACCTCTTCCTCCGTGGAACTCGGCGGTAGTTCCCCGGCGAATCGGCCATCGGACATGACGAGGACCCGATCGGACATTCCCAGGACTTCGGGAAGCTCACTGGAGACGAGGACGATCGCGACACCTCGGCGGGCGAGGCTGCGGATCAGGCGGTAGACGGCGATCTTGGCACCGACGTCGATTCCTCTGGTCGGCTCGTCGAGCAGCACCACACGTGGGGATGTGGCCAGCCATTTGGCCAACACGACCTTCTGCTGGTTGCCTCCCGACAGTGCACGGACCTCCTGGTCCGCATTGCGACTGATGACTTCGAGGGATTCGAGGATTCCGGGAATCTTCGCGCGCATCCCGGAAGTGCGGGAGGGGAAGACCGAACGGATCGCCAGGAGTGCGTTGTCGATCACGGACTGCGAGAGCACCAGGCCGGTGCCCTTCCGGTCTTCTGTGACCAGGGCCAGACCGCGCCGGACGCCCTGTCGGGCGGTGGTGATCCTCACCGCCTCGCCGTCGAGGCGCACCGTACCGCGGGTGAAGGGCTCGGCGCCGAAGATGGCTGACAGGAGCTCCGAGCGACCGGAACCCTGCAGCCCGGCCAGTCCGAGGATCTCACCGGCGTGCAGATCGAAGGTGATGTCGTCAAGCTGCTCGTTTCCTGCTCCGGTCACCGAGAGCACGGTGGCACCGGTCTGGGTTCCCGCCTCGCGTTCGGGGAAGAATGTGCTGATGGGTCTGCCGACCATGGCGCGCACGAGTCCCGCCTGATCCATCTCCTCGCTCGGTCGGCTGGTGACGAGTGAACCGTCCTTCAGCACTGTGATCGTGTCGCAGAGGTCGAAGACCTCCTGCAGCCGGTGCGAGACGTAGATGATCGCCACACCCTTGGACTTGAGGGTCTCGACGATCCGGTAGAGCACAGCGACTTCCTTCTCGGACAGCGCGGCGGTGGGTTCGTCCATGGAGATCACGTGGGCATCGACCGACAGTGCCTTGATGATCTCGACGATCTGCTGTTCGGCCACGGTCAGCCAGCCGACCTTGGCATCGGGGGTGATTCCCTCCACGTCGAGGTCGTCGAGGAGGGCCTGCGTCCTGGTGCGCATCGTGGCCACATCGACGAAGCCGCGCTTCCGAGGTTCACGACCGAGGAAGACGTTCTGCGCAACGGTGCGATCGGGCAGCAGATTGAACTCCTGGAAGACGGTGGCCACACCCGCTTTCCCAGCATCGACAGGGTGGGAGAAGTCGACGATCTCCCCGTCGATGCGCAGCTGACCGCCGTCCCTGCGGTGGACACCGGCGATGATCTTCATCAGCGTGGATTTGCCGGCACCGTTCTCTCCGACGAGACCGTGGACTGTGCCGGCTCGCACCTCGATCGAGATGTCGTGCAGCACTTCGACTCCGAAGAACTGCTTGCGAATTCCTGTGGCGCTCAGCACCGGTGTGCTGGGAGTCGAATCACCGGTCATGGCGCTTCGACCTCGACCCAGGTGCGCTCGGCCGCCGATCTCAGCACTGCCTCTGTCACGAGTGCGGCGCGGACACCGTCGGCCAAAGTCGGCACACCTTCGCGTTTCTCACCGGCGAAGACTGCGTAGGAGTCGGCGACGAACGCGTTGAACGCGTCCTGATAGCCCTGCGGATGTCCTGCCGGAACCGTGCACAGTCGGGCGGCGTCGGGAGACAGAGTGTCGGGATCACGCATAAGCAGCTGGCTGCCGGCACGGCGGCCGACCCACAGCTGCTCCGGCTGCTCTTGGGCGAACCGCAGGCTCTCCTGCGCACCGGCGACCTCAATGACGAGACCATTCTTACGGCCCGGCGCCAGTTGGGACACGAGGACCGAACCGATAGCACCCCCGCTCATCTCAACCGTCATCGCGACTGTGTCCTCCGTCGTCACGGCAGCTCCGCCTCGGCGAGGGTGAACGGTTCTCGTCGTTGCGGTCAAGGACACGATGCGTTCGTCGGTGATGAATTCGATGAGGTCGACGAGGTGGGAGCCGATGTCTGCGAACGCACGGGAGGGTCCTCCTGATTCCGCGTCGACTCTCCAGTTGTCGTCCTCGGCACTCAGCAGCCAATCCTGCAGATAGCTGGCATCGATGGTCAGCAGCGCCCCTGCCTCGCCTCGCCGGATGCGGGCACGGGCCTCGCGGACCATCGGG
Source organism: Brevibacterium picturae (assembly GCF_900105045.1). Classification (GTDB taxonomy): domain Bacteria; phylum Actinomycetota; class Actinomycetes; order Actinomycetales; family Brevibacteriaceae; genus Brevibacterium; species Brevibacterium picturae. Next base: position 1,931,973 of record NZ_LT629739.1, read on the forward strand.
TGATAGCGATAGACGAACGGTACGGTTCCGCTCAGTCCGAGTGCTTGCGCACGGTCGACGATGGAGCGCGCGGCGGTGGAATCGGTGGCCAAGGGCTTCTCGCAGATGATCTGGAATCCTGCGTCGAGTGCCCGCAGTGCGTGTTCGGCGTGGGAGGTGTTCGGGGTGCAGACATGGACGACATCGAGATCGTGATCGAAGAAATCGTCGCCGGCCGTGGAGGTTTCGTAGCCGAGCTCCGTCGCAGCTCTCCGGCTTCGGGCCGCTGTCGAGCTCGCGATCACATCGAGGTGAGCTCCGGCAGTGCGGGCGGCCCGAGTGTGCGTGCGGGCCATGAAGCCGCCTCCCAGCATCCCGATACGGGGTGGAGGGGCGAAAGCCTGGGCAACGGTGTCCATGAACCATTCTGATGTCGGGTTGCCTACTTTTGTCAAGACTTTTTTAAAAGTAGGTCCTCAATCGTCATCTTTTGGTGACAGTCTTTACGGATGTGCTTTACTGAAAGGATGAGCCAGGTGATCGCTTCGCAAGCACCCGACCTGTCGCATGCCGGCGGGCTCTTCCAGCTGCTGCGAGACGGGCAGCCGCGGACTCGGGCCGATCTTGCGAAGTCGACCGGCCTCTCCCGCCCCACCGTCGCCCAGAGGATCGACCAGCTGCTCGGCCTCGGGCTCATCACCCCCGTCAGTGACGCAGCCTCAACGGGCGGGCGGCCGAGCTCGCAATTCGCCTTCAACCCCCGGGCCAGGGTGGTCGTCGCCGCAGACTTCGGCGCCTCACACGCTCGGCTCGCCGTCACGGACCTGACCGGCACCGTCCTCGCGGAGCTCGGCGAGGAACGCGAGATCTCCGACGGCCCCGTCAGCGCCATCGAGTGGCTGACCGCTTCGGCGCTGCGCCTGCTCGAGACGGCCGATCGCAGTGCTGCGGACGTGGTCGGGGTGGGCATCGGGCTTCCCGGACCCGTGGAATTCTCGACCGGCCGCCCGATCAATCCGCCGATCATGCCCGGTTGGGATCGCTTCGATCTTCCCGGTGCCCTCAAGCAGACGTTCACCGCCCCGGTACTCGTCGACAACGACGTCAACATCATGGCCCTCGGCGAGCGCAACTTCGCCTGGCCGGACACCACGGATCTCCTCTTCGTCAAGGTCGCCACGGGCATCGGCGCCGGCATCATCTCCGGCGGCTCGCTGCGCCGCGGCTCGCACGGGGCGGCAGGAGACATCGGCCATGTCGCTCTGCCGCGCGCAGCCGATACTCCCTGCGCCTGCGGCAATCGCGGATGCCTCGAAGCGGTCGCCTCGGGACGTGCCATCGCCCGGTCCCTGGCAGGATCGGGTGTGGCGACAACGACTCCGGCCGACGTTGTGGCGCTCGTCAAGGCCGGCGACCTGCAGGCGATTCAGGCCGTCCGCCAGGCCGGCCGCGACCTCGGCGAGGTCCTCACCACCTGTGTGAGCCTGATGAATCCCTCACTCATCCTCATCGGCGGGACTATGGCGCAGGCGGCCGAACACCTCGTGGCTGGGGTCCGCGAGGTCGTCTACGCGCGCTCGATCCCGCTGTCGACCGAGCATCTGATGATCGCCCCATCGCGCGCAGCCGGAGATGCCGCCATTCTGGGTGCGGCGCACCTGGCCATCGACGCGGCCCTGTCTCCCGACCGGATCGCCGCCGCCCTCAGCCGGTAGGTCTCCCGCCCGCCCCGGCGCACTAGGCTTCACCGGCGCGGAGGCGAGCTCCGGCGCCACCTTGCAAGACGCCTTACCACAACTCCCCGACGCGGCGGGGCCTGATCCACGACCTGGACCTTTGTCCCCTTACCATAGGAAGTGCGCACCCCTCACAGAACAGCGCCCTTTCAACGAAGGAGTCCCCTCTTGCCACATAATCGAGCTTTCGCCCAAGTCGATGTCTTCTCCAGCGAGCCCTACCGCGGCAACCCTGTGGCCGTGATCCTCGACGCCGAGGGTCTCAGCGATGAGGAGATGGCTCGCATCGCGAATTGGACGAACCTGTCGGAGACCACCTTCGTCCTCCCGCCCAGCGACCCACAGGCTGACTACCGCCTGCGGATCTTCACTCCCGCCCGTGAGCTCCCCTTCGCCGGCCACCCCACCCTCGGCTCTGCGGCCGCCTGGCTGGAGGCCGGCGGCGTCCCCCGCAGCGAGGGGACCGTGGTCCAGGAGTGCGGTGCCGGACTCGTCCACCTTCGCCGAGGTGGCCAGACCCTGTCCTTCGCCGCTCCCGAGCCGTTTCGCACCGGTGACCTCGACGAGGGCTTCGTCGAGCAGATCGCGGCAGCTCTCCACGTGGACCGCGGTGAGATCCTCGGTCATCAATGGGTCGACAACGGACCCGGGTGGGCCGCTGTGAGACTGGCGAGCGCGCAGCAGGTCCTCGACCTCGTACCGGACTTCTCGCAGATTCCCGATACCAAGCTCGGCGTCCTGGGCCCCCACCCGAAGGACTCCGAACACGAGTATGAGATCCGCGCGTTCGTCCCCGGCGCCGGCGTCGCCGAGGATCCTGTGACGGGCAGTCTCAACGCTTCGGTCGCGCAGTGGCTCATCGGCTCTGGACTCGCACCGGCGAAGTACACCGTCACGCAGGGCACCGCGCTCGGGCGGGCCGGAGTCATCTCGATCTCCCATGAAGACGATGAGCTCTGGGTCGGCGGAACGACGACCGTGTGCTTCCGAGGGACGGCGTTCGCATGAGCCGAACAGACAAGAAGCCGGTCACCGGGATCAGGCACAACAAGCGCAACACAGCGAACAAGCCGCTGCGGATCTTCCACGGCCGGATGTACTTCGCCCTCCAGGCCCTCGCCGGTGCCGCCTGGTGGCTGGGCATCATCACACTCCCGGCGCTGCGCGACGCGACGCTCGGGAGCCTCGATCCGCTGCTCGTCTCCGCCATCGGCGTCCCGCTCTTCGTCCTCGGCTCTGCTCTGGCCGCACTCAATCTTCGCTGGGCTGTGTGGGCCGCCGCTGCCTGGACCACCCTCGTCGCGGTCGGCATGATCATCTATGCCACTGTCACCACCGAGGCGGGCCTGGGTGCCGTCCTCATGATTGGCGCCGCAGTGGGCAGCGTCATCGCCGGTACCCTGATGCTCCGCGGCAGAATTTCGTCCGGCCGCCTCCTCCTTGGACTGTTCTCCTATCGCAGCTCTCACACGCGTGTGAGGTCTCAGCTGCTGGTCAGAACCATGATCCAGCTTGTGGTCTTCTGGGGAGTGTTCCTCATCGTCCTGCCCACGATCATCAATGCGTTCCAGGAACGGTGGAACCTGACCGTGAAGTTCCCGATCCTCGTTGTCGTGGCCGGCTTCGCCCTTCTCGCCTTCGCAAGCGTCCTCGGCGTGTGGTCGGCACGGACGATCGCGAACTTCGGTTCCGGGACTCCGCTGCCTTCCGCGATGGCCAACCACCTGGTGATGCGGGGCCCCTACGCCTTCGTCCGCAACCCGATGGCCATCGCCAGCACCACCCAGGGCGTGGCAATCGGGCTCTTCATCAGCTCCTGGATGGTCATTGCCTACGCCATCGCCGGTGCACTGCTGTGGAACTGGCTGATTCGACCGCACGAGGAGGCCGATCTGCGGAAGCGCTTCGGCGCCGAGTTCGATGACTACGCTGCGCGGGTCTCCTGGTGGATTCCGAGCTTCTCCGCATTCGACGGTGACGACGACACCGGTGCCGATGACACCGATGCAGATGACACCAGCGACGATGACATCAGCCCAGATGAGACACATGCCGCCGAGACCGACGCCGCCAACAGCTCAGGCCAGGACTCAGCCGACCGCAAGCAGTAGTGCTCAGCTCGCGTCGTGGACAGTCACCGCATAGCCGTCGGGGTCGACGAAGGTGAAGGTCAGGCCGAAGGGGCTCGGCGCGGGGGCACGCAGTATCTCGACCCCTGCCTCGACGAGGCTGTTGTGCAGTGCCTGTGAGTCATCGCAGCCGAACCACAGCGCGACTCCGGTGCCCGGTCGTTCGACCGAGTCGAGATCGACGTCCGGCAACGGCTCACGGACGGCGAAGGGTATCGGTGAGGTGGCAAAGAGGACTGCACCGGGCGGTGCTGCCGGCACCTGCTTGAGCCCAATCCGCGTTTCGTAGAATTCAGCCGCCCGCTCGAGGTTTCGTACCTGCAGTGCGATGAAGTCCGGTCCTGTGACAGTCATGATCGTTCCATTCTCTTGCTTTCGATTTCCATGTCAGTGTCCTGACATGATCAATGTATGTCAGAATACTTACATGAGTCAAGAGGGTAATTCACCAGCGACACCAGACGCTTCAAGTCCACCAGGGGCGCTCGAAGCGCTGATCGGCTACCAACTCAAGCATCTGCAGTCGGCCCTGCGTTCACACATGGATGAGGCCCTGCGGCCAATCGGCCTGTCGACCCCGCAGTACGCCTGCCTCGAGCTGCTGCGGCGGGCACCGGGCGCATCGAACTCGGAACTGGCTCGCGGGGCCTTCGTGACTCGGCAGACGATGAACACGCTGCTGCGCGGACTGCAGGACCGGGGGCTGGTGACCAGACCGAGGAAGGCGTCGACCGGAAGGGCTCTGCCCACGACCTTGACTCCGGAGGGTGAGGACGCCCTCGATCAGGCGGTATCGCGGGTCGAGACGATCTCAGCGCTCATGGTCTCGACGCTCGATGACACACAGAAGAACAACCTCGGCGAGGCCTTGGATCTGTGTATCGCCGCCCTCGATCCGAAGGCCGGCTGAGCGCCGAGGCGGCGAACGGCTGCTACCGCACGACGCGGTCGACGGGCCCCCTCTCCTCGGGAGGCAGCAACAGCATCAGGATCAGCGCGAGGACGGCACCGATCCCGGCCCCGACCGTGTTGGTGATCAGGTCGCTGACAGTCGCGAACCTCGTCTGTGAGAGCACGGTGCCTTGGAACACCTCAATGGCGCCGCTGAAGGCCGCACCGATGACACCGCCGAGCCACCAGCGGCGACGCCCCAGATGCAGCGCGAGCAGAAATCCGAACGGGACGAACATGGCGACATTGGCCAGCCTCTCGACGCGCTCATAGGTCAGCCACTCAGTTGCGCGATGAGTGGCGAAGAATTCGAGCAGGCGCCCGATGGGGCCTTCGGGACTGGTGTCGAGCTGCTGTGGCGTGAGCGTGACGAACGCGATGAACAGCGTGTAGAAAATCAACAGCGCGAGGGGAGCATTGCCCATCCGCCGCTGCTGATCCGTCATTGTCAGAATAATACCGTCGCACCCTTGGTGCTCGGTCAGAGCCGGATGTCGACTCACAGGGGTCCCGCTCCCCGGACTCCAGGTCAATCGGCCCGTGATGCGAATCGGGTGCTGAGCGCCTCGATTCGCCGGTCACGATCCTGGAGGCGCATTCGCCCGGCACGCTCGAGCAGGACGATGCCGTGCAGGGCACCCCAGAACACCTCGGTGCCGATGGCGTCACCGATGACGTCGGCCAGAGCGTCGAAGGCCTCACGCAGCTGCGTCTCATTGCCCTCTTCGGCAAAGCGTGCGTCGATCGGCTGTCGGAACATCGCCTCATAGACCGCGGGGTGCTCATCGGCGAATTCGAGGTAGGAGTGCGCCACGGCCGCGATTGCTTGCTCCCCCACCTTGCCGGCGACAGCCGATCGGCACCGATCCCTGAGATCGACGAAGCCGTCGAGCGCGATAGTCAGCATGATCTCCGACTTGCCGCCGGGAAAATGGCCGTAGAGCACCGGCTGGGAATAACCGATGGCCTCGGCGAGATGACGGGTGGTCACCGACGCCCACCCGTCCTCGTCGGCGCGCTCGCGAGCGGCCGCGAGAATGCTCAGACGCCGCTCTTCAGCGCGCGTGAGTCGGTCCGCCTGCCGTTTCGCATCCGGCTGCCGCTTCGCCTGATCTGCCATAGTCCCCTCTTGTGCTTCGCCGTGACAAGGCATACTCTAGCACTGCTAGATATTCTAGCAACGCTAGGAGAGAGGATCTCCCATGACACCCGTTCTCGCCGTCATCACCACGACAGTCGTCGGCCTCATGGTCGGAGTCGAGTTCGCGGTCGCCTTCGTCATCAATCCGATCACGCACCGCCTGCCGGTCGCAGCCTCGCTGGCTGCACGAGCGGACGGCGGGAGAATGATGGGACGAGCGATGCCGTTCTGGTACATCGGCTCGCTCGTCCTCACCGTCGCCCTCACAGCGGTCTCGTGGGGGATGCCCACCGCCACCATGGCGCTCATCGCAGCAGGATTGCTGGCGATCAGCGTGATCATGTCGGTCCTGCTGTTGGTGCCCATCAACAATCGCTCACTGACGTGGACCGCAGAGGATCATCCCGAGGATTGGCGGGAACAGTATCAGCGCTGGGACAGGCTGCACTACGTCCGCGTGGTGGTCATCGTCGCCGCATTCACGCTCATCGCGGTCGCGGCCACAGTGCTCTGAGAGGCTCAGGCCACCTCGGCGCCGTCGAATGTGGCAGTGTCGATGACGGCACGGAAGTACACGTCACCGGCGACGACGCGGTCATAGGTGACATCCGCCTCGTCGATGCTCACGGTCTCGATCTTCGCTGCGATGTCGTGCTTCGCGCAGAAGTCGAGCATCTCCTGGGTCTCGGCGATGCCACCGATCATCGAACCAGCCAGCACCTTGGCGCCGCCGATCACGGAAGCGAAGGACAGCTGCTGCTTCTCCGGAGGCATACCGACGACGGTCATGACTCCGCGAGGCTTGAGCAGGCTCAGGTACTTGTCGACGGGAATGTCTGCGCTGATCGTGTTGAGGATCAGGTCGAACTCTCCGCGGTGCTCGCTGAAGAAGTCGTCCTCTGTCGTGGCGAGCATCTGCTGCGCGCCGAGCTCGAGCGCCGCCTTCTCCTTGTTCAGAGTGCGGGAGAGGACGGTGACATCGGCTCCCATGGCGACGGCGATCTGGACGCCCATGTGGCCGAGTCCGCCGAGTCCCAGAATGGCGACCTTCTTGGGTGCGCCGTCCTTGGACTCGCCTGCGCCCCAGCGGTTGAGCGGTGCGTAGGTGGTGATGCCGGCGCACAGCAGCGGGGCTGCGACGTCGAAGTCGAGAGCGTCAGGAATGCGGCAGACGAAGCGCTCGTTGACGACGACCTTCTCGGCGTAGCCGCCCTGTGTGATGGTGTCGTCGACGTCGGTGGAGTTGTAGGTCCCGACCTGGCCATTGAGACAGTTCTGCTCCTGCCCGGCCCGGCATTCCTCACACTCTCCACACGAGTTGACCATGCAGCCCACGCCCACGCGGTCGCCGACCTTCCAGTCGGTGATATCGGAGCCGACGGCCTCGACGACGCCGGCGATCTCGTGGCCGACAGTCAGGGGGAAGTGCGCCTCGCCCCATTCGTTGCGGATGGTGTGGATGTCGCTGTGGCAGATTCCGGCGGCCTTGATGTCGATGACCACGTCATCGGGCCGGGGGTCGCGGCGTTCGATGTTCGCGACGCGGAAGGGCTGGTCGGGGCCGGTCTTCTGCAGTGCCTTGACGGTGAAAGTCATGAAAACTCCTCTGTGCTGTGACGACTCCGTTGCGGAGGCCGCCGATACCTTACATGCAGCACTTCTTATCCGTCGCATATTCCGGGCCGGCACGTGATTTCTGCGACAACCCCCGCCCCCGGACCGCCCGCTATCCCTTCGCTGTTATCCCTTCGCCGCCCGCTCTGAGATCGTGAGGTCGAGCGGGAAGTCGACCGGTGCATCGCCGAACAGGAGCTTCCCCGCCGAGGCGGCCGCGTCCCTGATCGCGGCCGCCGCAGCCTCGGCGTGCTGGGCCGGCGCGTGCACGATGACCTCATCGTGGAGGAAGAACACCAGGTGAGCCCGCCGAGAGAATACCGGCCCCGATGCGGTGGCCATGTGCCCCGTGACCTCCCCCGCCGAGGTGGCTCCCGGGTTCCCCTCATCGACTCCCGGCAATCGAGCCAGCCGCAGTCTCAGGTCGGCCAACCAGGCCAGTGCCCATTCGGCGGCGGTCCCTTGGACGACGAAGTTGCGGGTGAATCGTCCCTGATCACCCGCGGCACGACGGGCCCGGTTCTCGTCTGCCGGCGTGGCGTCGAACTGGTTCGACGCGGACTGAAGTCGGCGCCACCCCTGGCTGGGCACCGGTGACGTCCGGCCCAGCCAGGTGGACACGAGACCTCCGGCGGCCCCCACCTCGGCGGCGGAATCGACGAGACCCATTGCGGCGGGGAAACTGGTGCGCAGGCGGGGCACGAGTCTCCCGCTGTCGCCGGTCGTGGATCCGTACATGGCCCCGAGCACGGCGATCTTCGCCTCCTGCCGGGTGGCGACGATGCCTTCGTCGACGAGACCCGAGTAGAGGTCACGGCCTCGTCCGGCTTCGGCCATGGCTCGGTCGCCGGACATGGCGGCGAGCGCGCGTGGTTCCAACTGGGCGACATCGGCCGAGATCAGCCGCCAGCCGGGGTCCGCCCGCAGGGCAGGTCGCAGTTGGCGCGGAATCTGGAGCGCACCTCCGCCGCTGGCCGCCCACCGTCCGGTGACGACTCCTCCGGGGACGTAGACGGGACGGTAGCGGCCCTCGCTGACCCATTCGTCGAGCCAATGCCAGCCGTTGGCCGCAAGCAGACGTGACTGCTTCTTGTACTCCAGCAGGGGCGCGATGGCCGGGTGATCGCTCTCGGCCAGCTCCCATTTCGAGGTCGAGGCGACGTTGATTCCGGCGCTGTGCAGGGAATGGAGGAGCTTGATGTGGGAGTCGAGATTGGCTCGCGGGTCATCGAGAGCGGCCCGGACCTGATCGGCCACGGCGAGCATCTTGGCAGGCTTCGCGTCCCCCATCGGCCGGGGCCCGAGCTCCTCGGCGAGGATGCGATCGTGTTCGTCGACGTCCCAGGGCACCCCGGCCGCCTGCATCTCTGCGGCGACGAGTCCACCGGCGGATTCCGCGGCGAGCAACAGTCGCAGTCGCCCCGGATCGGATGCGGACTCGAGTGCCGTCGACTGGCGTGCGAATTCGGCGAGCGCGGACTCGATGTCGTGCGGGACCTGCTTGATGTGGCTTCGTCGTTCGGTGACCTCGAAGAGAGCCTCCGCCTCGGGCGCGGCCGGTGCACTCACAGGATCCGCGTCCCACTGATCAGCCTCGGCGACGGCGCTGCGGTCGGCCACGAGCTCCGAGCGCATCAGGATCGCATGGGTCAGCCGCAGGTCAGAGCACCGCTCGATGCGCACACCGGCGGCCAGCAGGGCCGGGTACCAGTTCGGAGTGTCACTGAAGACCCACCTCGGGCGGCTCTGTGCTTCGCGCTCACGGACGAATGCGGGCAGCTCATCCACGTCGAGGTGGTGGCTGCCGATCCGTGTGCGGGCACCGTCGAGGTCGACGACGGCGATCTTGGACCCCATACCCCGCACTCCGCCGAGGTCAGCGTCGGGAGCTCGCCCGATCACGCACCACGCTGGCATGGCGGCGGGAGGGTTGGTCATACCCCAACAGTACTGCGAGGGGTGGACACGGCCGCTCTCCCCCGAGACCTCGACGCGAGACCCTAGCTCCGGCTCGCGTCGAGGGCGGCGTACACGATCGAGTCGGTGTCGATCCCGTGATAGCGATAGACGTCGTCGATGTCGCCGGACTGCCCGAAGCTGCTCACGCCGAGCGCAACATGGTCGACCTTGTTGATCGTGGCGAGGAACGACAGGGTGTGCGGGTGCCCATCGAGGACCGTGACCATCGGCACGGCGCGCTCGGCGGGGAACACCTGATCGAGGATCCACTCGGATCCCGGACCGGTTGCAGGGCCCGCAGCAACAGCTGCACTCCCGGACCGCCTGGATCCCTGTGAGGCCCGCAGAGCCCGGTAGAGCAGACCGGGGCTGGTCACACACACGACATCGGCGTCCACACCCATAGCGTCCAGCCGATCCGCGGCAGCCAGGACTTCCGTCATCATGGCACCCATTCCCACAAGCTGGACTCGGGGTCGCTTGGTCGCTCGCAGCCTGAATCCACCGGCGATGACCTGCTCCCGGCGACGCTGACGTGCGACCGAATCCGTGGGCACATCGGCCAAAGACTGGTCGACAGCCCGGGTCGACAGTCGGAGGTAGGCCGACTCGCCATCGGGCCTGCCCAAGCGGGTGAGAGAGTGGAGCAGGGTCCACTCCACGTCCTGCGCGAACGCAGGTTCGTAGGTCACGAGTCCCGGCACTTCCATGCCCGTCGAGGGAGTCGTGATCGACTGGTGCGCGCCTCCTTCGGGTGCCAGGGACACGCCGGAGGGAGTGCCCACGAGGATCGACTGCCCGCCGGCGTACATGCCGAACATCCACGGTTCGAGGGCACGATTGACGAAGGGGTCATACATCACGCCGATCGGGAAGAGCGGCTCTCCCCACCGACTCCATGTCGCGCCGAGTTCCCCGAGCAGTCCGACCAGGTTGGTCTCGGCGATGCCCAGTTCCATGTGCTGACCCTGGGCCGATTCGTTCCACTGCAGGATCGTCTCGGCGTCGTCGGCGAACCAGTTGCGGCCGGCCTCGGAGCTCCACACTCCGACCTTGTTGACCCACCCGCCGAGGTTGGTCGTCGATGACACATCGGGACTGACCGTCACCACCCGTCGGGCCGTCTCCGGTGACTGCCGGCTGAGATCCATGAGCACGCGTCCCAGCGCCGCCTGCGATGACGAGGTGCCCTTGTGCGCCCTCTCGAGGTCGCGCGGCAGCTCGGTTTCGGCAACCGGAGGGAACTCCGGACGTGCCAACCGCTTCGCACTCGCGTCGATGATCCGCCCGGCGGCAGAATCCTGGTCGAACCGTGTCCACGGTGCCTGCGTATCCTGATTGCTGCGCCGCGCCAGAGCCGCGTACTCCTCGTCACTGATCAGCGCCGAGTGGTTCTGCGGATGCCCCGAGCTCGGCAGCCCGAACCCCTTGATCGTGTATGCGATGACCGCGGTCGGCTTCGAATCGTCGATCCGCGCAAAGGCATCGAGCAGGGCCTCAATGTCATGCCCGCCGAGGTTCCTGATCGCATCCGTCAGCGTTGCGTCATCGAGACCGCCCACCAGATCCCGCAGGATCGCCGCGTCCTCCCCGTCGCCGGGCAGTCGCTCCCGTAGCTCAGCTGCGGAGCAGCGCAGCAGGCGCTGGTATTCGGGGTTCGACATCGTCAGTATCCGCTGTCTCAGCTCAGGCCCGCCAGGACCGGCGAAGAGGTTTTCGAGCAGGCGTCCGAACTTCACGGTGATCACCTGCCAACCGGCGGCGTCGAACATCGCTTCGATGCGACCGGCGGCGATGTCGGGAATCACCCGATCCAGCGACTGTCGGTTGAGGTCGACGATCCAGACGATCTCGCCGAGGTGTTTGACGTCGGGGTCGATGACAGCTTCCCATACGGCACCTTCATCGAGTTCCGCATCCCCGACCAGGGAGTACTGCCGCCCGAGGCCGATGGGCTTGAGGCTCGAGTCGACGTATCGTCGGGCGATCGAGCCCCAGATGGGTGCCGTGGCGCCGATGCCGACGGAACCGGTGGAGTAGTCGGCCGGCACCGGGTCCTTGGTGCGACTCGGGTAGCTCTGCAGACCACCGAAGGCCCTCAGGGAGGTCATGTCCGCTTCGTCGAGTTCACCGAAGAGGTAGTTGATGGCGTGCCAGACGGGGCTGGCATGCGGTTTGATGCTCACCCGGTCCTCTGCCCGCAGTTCGTGGAACCACAGAGCGGTCATGATGGAGGCGATCGAGGCACATGAGGCCTGGTGCCCGCCGACCTTGAGCCCGCTGCGGTTGGGACGGACGCGATTGGCATGGTGGATGATCGAGGTCGACAGCCACAGAATCCGATCGTGGATCTCATCGAGGGGCTCGAACGTCGAAGCTTGAGATGCCGCGGCCCCGAATGGTGAGGTGTCGCCTGCGAACGGTGCGGCGTCCAAGCCCTCATCCGCACTGGCGCCTGTGCCCGTGCTGACGTCTGATTCTGTATTGATGGTCACGGTTGTCCTCCCGAAGCGTGCGTTCGACGTGTGCGTATGGATCCATATCTGCGGCGGGTGCGCTGAGCCGGTGAGCTCAGTGCACCCGCCCCCGGTGAGCGGGATCGCCCAGTAGGTCTCCGACGGGATATGTCGAACCTGACGTCGCTCACGTTGATGATCGACGGTGAAGCCATTCCACCGTGGTTGACCGAAATGCTCAATAGTCAGTTTTGAGATTGAGCAGATTGCTCATTCTCGACGCTCCGACAGTAGACTGTGCTGAACGTTTCGAGCATGTAATGGGGGTCACAGACAATGAGCGAGAAGACACGCAGGATCGCCGATGCCCTCGATGCTCGCATCCTGCTCGAGCTCGTGCGGCAGCCGCGATCCACGATCGCCGGCCTTGCCCAACGACTGCAGGTAGCGAGGAACACCGCTCAGGCGCGACTCACACGTCTGGAGGACGAGGGCCTGCATTCGTTCGACCACCGAGTCGACACCGCAGGCCTCGGCTACCCCCTCAGGGCGCACGTCCTGGCGAACCTCAAGCAGCGCAAGCTCGACCAGGTGGGCGCCGAGCTCGCCCGGATCCCGGAGGTCCTCGAGGTCATCGGGGTCTCGGGCACAGCGGATACCATGATCCAGGTCGTCGCCCGGGACACCGATGACCTGTACCGCATCGCCGGGCGGATTCTGTCGATCCCCGGCGTCAAACGCACACGTACGCTGGTGTCGATGAAGCAGATGGTGGAATATCGGGTGACTCCGCTGCTGCGCCGCACCATTACGAAGCGCTGAGGCTCTCCCGCAGCCGGTGAACGTCGCACACCGACGGGGCAAATCTCACCCACTTCGACGAATTCCGGCAATAATTGTTCTCAGACGTGTCGAATCGACGTGCACTCGGTCGTCTCAATGATGAGCGACCGAAACGCGATCGCACCTGAGATGAACGGAGTTCCATCATGCGCTACTCACTGGTCTTCCACGCCCCCGAACCCCAAGAAGGCGGCCCCCATCCCTCGGCCGAGGTGATGGCCGAGATGCAGAAGCTGATGTCCGACTACGCCGACGCCCTCTATTCGGCAGGCGTCTTCATCGCCGCAGAGATGCTCGAACCGCAGCAGGCGACAACCACCGTCACCCGCCGAGGTGGCTCCGTCGTCATCGAGGACGGCCCCTTCGCCGCAACAAAGGAAGCCCTCGCCGGAGTCTTCGTCATCGACGTCGTGAGCAGAGACGCGGCTCTGGCCTGGGCGGAGAAGTTCCCCGGGACGAGCTACGGAGTCGTCGAGGTCCGAGCAGCGGCGGTCTCCTATATAGACGGCCACTGGGTGCAGCCCTGAATCAGGGGCCCCGATGACCGAACCGACCGACCCGATTGACGCGATTGACCCGATCGAGCAGGCGATGGTCGTCTCCCAAGACGGCTGGGGGCGGATCATCGCCCTCATAGCTGTCACCGACGGGGACTTGGCCGGCGCCGAGGATGCCCTGAGCTCGGCCCTCGAAAGCGCAGTTCGCGTGTGGCAGGAGCAGGGGGTGCCGGACAACCCCGAAGGGTGGCTCTACCGGGTTGCCCTCAATGCACGACGCGACGTGTGGAAATCGGCCGCAGCCCGCACCTCGGCAGCCTTGGACCCCGAAGTCCATGAGGCGACGGATGTATCACCGGAGCCGGATGCCCTGCCCGATCGTCGCCTCGAGCTGTTGGGCGCGTGCGCTCATCCGGACATCGACCCGGGCGTCAGGCCGCTGCTCATGCTCTCTGCGGTCATGGGCATGACCGGCAAGCAAATCGCCGCCGGCATGGCACTGCCTGCCGCGACGGTCGCTGCGCGGCTGACTCGGGCGAAGAAGCGCATCGCGTCCTTGGGCATCGGATTCGGCCTGCCGGACCCCTCTGAGCTCGAGGCTCGTCTTCCCAGCATCCATGAGGCGATCTACGGTGCCTTCGCCATCGACTGGGTGCATGCGGCGAGCGAACCACGCGATGGCACCATCGGCGAGACCCTCTATCTCTCACGCCTGCTGACCGAACTCTGCCCCTCCGATGGCGAGACGCATGGACTCGCCGCCCTCATCCACCTATCTGCCGCCAGGTTCCCGGCCCGCCGCAGCCGATCCGGGGTCTTCGTTCCCCTCGGCGAGCAGGATCCCGACGACTGGGACGCCACTCTCACCGCCCGCGGGGAGCACCATCTGCGCCGTGTGCACAGCAGCGGCGAAATCGGTCGCTACGGGTTGCAGGCGGCGATCCAGATCCTCCACATGTCCGGCGTCCGAAGCGGAAGCACCGATTGGCCGATGCTGCTGCGACTCCACGACGATCTGGAGGAGATCGCGCCCAGCCTCGGCGGGGCTGTCTCGAGGGCCGCGGTCATCGCAGAGATCGACGGCCCCGAGGCGGGTCTTGGCGAGCTCGACGGACTGAGCGGCTCCTTCACCGGACGCCTCGCGGCATTCCAGCCCGCTTGGGCACTGCGCGCGCACCTTCTCACCCGATCCAAGAGAACGCAGGAGGCCCACCTCGCCTATCGCCGCGCCATCGAGCTGACTACCGACCCTGCCGAGCGTGCCTACCTCGAGGCTCAGTCCCAACTCCTTGCTCCGCACTCTCACTGAGCACTGTTTCAATAGGTCAGCGACCACTGTATAGTCAGTATATGCTGACTATTGCTTCTCGCGTCGACGTGATGAACCGTCTGGGTCGCGCCATGGCCGATGCGACTCGCTCACGAATTCTGCTCTCCCTGCTGGAGTCTCCCGGATACCCGGCACAGCTCGCCCGTGACCTGGGTCTGACTCGCACGAACGTCTCGAACCATCTCACCTGTCTGCGCGGATGCGGGATCGTCGTCGCCGAAGCAGAAGGTCGCCAGACCAGGTACGAGATCTCCGATCCTCACATCAGCGCGGCACTGAGTTCCCTGCTCGATGTCACACTCGCCGTCGATGAGAATGCTCCCTGCCTCAACCCTTCCTGCACCGTGCCCGGATGCTGCGAGACCGCACCCGTCGATGCCAACGCCGGGACGACCACCGCATGAACGCTTCAGCGACAGCACCACCGCGCGTCCTGATCCTGCGTCGCCGTATCAGGATCGTCGTGGCGATCACCATCACTTGGAATGTCATCGAAGCCATCGTGGCCCTCATTGCAGGCGGGGCTGCCTCGTCGGCGGCCCTGATCGGCTTCGGCCTCGACTCAATCGTCGAGGTCCTCTCTGCAGCAGCCGTGGCCTGGCAGTTCGCTGCGCCCGATCCCGAGCGGAGAGAGAAATCAGCCCTGCGCGTGATCGCCGTGTCCTTCTTCGCCCTCGCGATCTACGTCAGCGTCGATGCGATCGCTTCCCTGGCCGGCCTGCGCGATCCGGAACATTCCACCGTCGGCATCGTCATCGCCGCCCTGAGTCTTCTCGTCATGCCCTTCCTCAGCTGGTTCGAACGTCGCACGGGTCGCGAACTCGGGTCCGCCTCGGCGGTCGCAGATTCCAAACAGACCCTGATCTGCACGTATCTCTCCGCCGCCCTGTTGGCAGGATTGCTGCTCAACAGCATCCTCGGGTGGGCATGGGCGGACTCCGTTGCCGCACTCGTCATCGCCGTCTTCGCCACCAGGGAGGGCATCGAAGCCTGGCGAGGCGACGCCTGCTGCGCCACTCCATTATCTGCCCTCACGGGTGAGCGCGAGATCGACGACTGCTGCGGCACCGATATCAGTGCGAGGGAAGATTCCCCGTGAGCCGCCCGTGGAAGTCACTGCTGGCGTCATTGAATCCGACGATCTCCACGTCGGATTCGTGTTCGCGGAACTTCTGCTCGATCCCGTCGAGCGCCGCGACCGTCGAGGCGTCCCAGACGTGGGACTTCGACATGTCGATGATGACTTTCTCCGGGTCATCTGCGTATTCGAACTGCGTCGTGAGGTCGTTCGATGACGCGAAGAACAACTCGCCGTCGACCGAATAATGCGCCGTCTTCCCGTCGGAGCTGAGCGTGCGGGAGACGGAGGTGAAGTGTGCGACGCGACGGACGAAGAGGATCGCCGCGACGAAGACACCGATGATGACTCCGATGGAGAGATTGTGGGTGATCAGCACCGGGATCACCGTAACGAGCATGACGATCGTCTCGCTCTTGGGCATCCGCTTGAGCGTCGAGGGCGCGATCGAGTGCCAGTCGAGGGTGAGGAAAGCGACCATGAACATGATCGCCACAAGCGCACCGATCGGGATCAGATTCATGATCGGCCCGAGGAACCAGACCATGATGAGCAGAAACACCCCTGCCATGAAGGTCGACACGCGGGTGCGGGCACCGGAGGCGCGCACGTTGATCATGGTCTGACCGATCATGGCGCATCCGCCCATACCGCCGAACAGCCCGGACAGGATGTTCGCACCGCCCTGGCCCATGGCCTCGCGTGTCTTGCTGGAGTGCGTGTCGGTGATCTCGTCGACGAGCTTCGCAGTCATCAGCGACTCCATCAGCCCGACCGCTGCCACACCGAGCGCGTAGGGAGCGATGATCTGCAGAGTCTCGACGGTGAGCGGCACATCCGGGAAGAAGGGCAGCGGAGGGGCACCGGGCAGTCCCTCCTCACCGCTGAGTGCCGCGACGTCCTTGACATCGAATCCGAACAGCCAGACCACCATAGTCATCACGATGACGACGACCAATGGAGCAGGAATGGCCTTGGTCAGCTTCGGGAACAGCCACAGAATCACCAGGCTGACCGCAATCATGGGATACATCATCCACGAGGCGCCCTTGAAATGCTCGAGCTGGGCAAGCGCGATGAGAATCGCCAGCGCGTTGACGAAGCCGACCATCACGCTGCGCGGGATGAAGCGCATCAGCTTTCCCACGCCCAAGGCGCCGAGGATCACCTGGAAGATGCCGCCCAGGATGACCGCCGCGATCAGGTAGTCGACGTTGTACTGCTCGGCGACCGGCTTGACGACGAGAGCGACGGCGGCGGTCGCACCGGTGATCATCGCGGGACGCCCGCCGAGGAAGGAGATGGAGATGGCCATCACGATGGCGGAGAACAGGCCGACCTCTGCGGGAACGCCGGCGGCGAGGGCGAAGGCGATGGCTTCGGGGATGAGAGCGAGACCCACGACGATTCCGGCGAGGGTCTCCTTCGTGAACAGCTTCGGGTAACGCAGCGCGTCCATGACGGTCGGTCGTGGACGGTAGCGGTCCTTTTCGCGCATTTGCACGGACATGCGACCTCCAGGCGGAGTGAGAGAATGCTGATTGACGGTGGCACGAGCGCGCCGAGGCGGACGAGAAGCACGTCCTCCGACAAACCTACCGTTACGGTAGGGTTGAGGGCCAATCGAGGAGTGTGAAAGTGGCAGCAACCATCCACATCGGCGAGGTCGCCGACCGCACCGGACTATCGCTGCGGACTCTGCGTCACTACGACGAGATCGGTTTGGCGTCGCCGAGCGACCGGACGTCCGGCGGCTTCCGGCTCTACACGGAGACAGATGTCGAACACCTGCTCCTGGTGCGTCGGATGAAGCCCCTGGGCTTCTCATTGGAGCAGATGGGTGAGGTGCTGGCGGCGGCGGATGTGCTCGCCGGTGATCCCGATGACGCCGGAGCGCGGGCAACTCTGAATTCGTTCCTCACAGATGCACAGCAGCGCCGCGAGAAGCTCGACCGCCAGCTCTCAGCCGCAGATGAGCTGATTATGCGCCTGCGCAAGGTCTGACTCTCCGGACACGAAACAGCCCTCCACCTTGGCCCCGAAGGGTCCCGGTGAAGGGCTGTTGTCCGCTGTGCGCGAGGGGGGACTTGAACCCCCACGACCTTGCGATCACTGGCACCTGAAGCCAGCGCGTCTACCAATTCCGCCACTCGCGCGAACAAGAGAAAACTCTAGCATCGCAACCGGCAATCATAAAACCGAGACGATCGGAAACGCCCGAAACGTGTCGACGTTCACATTCCTTGTCTTCACTGCCGCCCACTTTCGTGACTCGCCACTCATTTCCCATGACATCAGTGCTCGTGAGAGGCTCATGGAGTACTCAGCCCTCCTGCCTAAGCTGGACGACTGCCGGGAATCCGAACAGACCTCGGCCCCGAAATGCCCAGTGACGTGAGTTGAGAGCTTCACCGCGTTAGGATTGGGTGTTGGTGTCTCCGTCTCGGTGTCCTTTTCCGGGGCCGGATGCACCGAGACAGACCCGCTCGGACACACAGTCCGGGCTGGTGGCGAACGGTTCGTCACGCGCACGACACCTGGATGAGGAGGTGCCATGGGGATTCTCGATCGTTTCGAGAAGGGATTGGAGAATGTCGTCAACGGCGCCTTCGCCAAAGCGTTCCGCTCACAGGTGGAACCGGTCGAACTGGCCGGCTCTCTGCGACGCGAAGCCGATAACAAGGCCGCAGTGGTCTCGCGCGGACGAACACTGACCGCCAACCACTACAGCATCGAGCTCTCTCCCACGGACTTCGACCGTCTCTCGGGCCTCGAGAACGAACTCCGCTCCGACCTGCGACAGGTCATCGGCGATCACGCGGTCGAGCAGGCCTACAGCTTCGTCGGTCCCGTCTCCGTCGAATTCGTCGAAGCCGACGACCTCGACACCGGGATGTACCGTGTCGTCTCCAGCACTCAACGACCCGATGGATCTCCCGCAGCCCAACCCGCCAACCGCGTCGGCTACGATCCGGTCTCGCGTTCACACAACATCGTGGGCGAAGGACAGGCGAACTCCGGATCCCGTCCGGTTCCTCCCAGACGCACTCCCGAACCGGCAGCCGCGAGCAGACCGCCGTCGGCTCCGGTGCGACAGGCGACTCCAGCCCGAGCCCGTACGATCGCCGCGAGCGTGATCATCCACGGACAGACCTACGACCTGCGTCAGGGCACGAACGTCTTCGGCCGTTCCTCGTCCAGCTCCGACTACGTCATCGACGACCCCGGCGTCTCCCGTCGGCACTTCGAGATCACCGTCGAACGCGATCATGCGGTCGCGGGCGACCTCGGATCGACCAACGGAACCCTTCTGCGCGGACGCAAGCTCACCTCGGCGAACCTCTCCGACGGTGACGTCCTTATGGCCGGAGACGCAGAAGTCCGCTACCACCAGATCGAGCAGGATGCCCAGTGAGCGAGTTCACCGTCACCGTCTTCCGGTTCGCCTTCTTCATCATCCTCTGGCTCTTCGTTTTCGGCGTCGCCGGAGTGCTGCGCCGCGACATCTTCGGCCCCAAGAAAGGGCCCCGGAAATCCCGCCGAGGCGGCAAGGCCTCCCGTAACGCGGCTCCGACGCCGGCACCGAGCAGACCGACGCCAGCACCGGCGCCCGCTCCAGCACGGCCACAGGCTCATCCGGGCTCCGTCCGGGTCACCGCCGGGCCCTTGGCCGGAACGTTGGTCACTCTCTCCGGGGCACCCGTGACCTTCGGGCGCGCGCCGGACAACACGATCGTCATCAGCGATGACTTCGCCTCCAGCCACCATGCGCGAATCGTGGCCGCCAACGGCTCCTGGGTCCTCGAGGACCTCGGGTCGACGAACGGCACGATCGTCGACGGCTCGCCCATGCATTCGCCGATCAGCCTGCGGATCGGCACCCAGATCACCATCGGCCATACGACGCTGGAGACCCAATCGTGACGACCGAAGGTACGATCACCCTCCGCTCAGCAGCCCGGTCTCACACCGGGCTGGTGCGTAAGAACAACCAGGATTCCGGCTATGCGGGTCCGAATTTCTTGCTCATCGCTGACGGAATGGGCGGTCACGCAGGCGGTGACGTCGCCTCGGCGATCACGGTCTCCCGCCTGGCCGACCTCGATCGTGAACCCAGCGGCGAGGACGCTCTGGAGATCCTGCGCACCTCGATCCTCGAGGCCAACGACCGCATCTGCCGCGGTGTCGCCGAACAGCCCGAACTCGCCGGCATGGGCACGACCGTCACCGCCCTGCTGCGGGCTCCGGGCAATCGCTTCGCCCTAGCCCACATCGGCGACTCCCGCGGCTACGTGCTGCGCGACGGCGAACTGCAGACCGTCACCCACGATCACACCTTCGTCCAGATGCTCGTCGACGAAGGCCGCATCACCCCTGATGAGGCGGAGACCCACCCACAGCGGTCGGTCGTCATGAAGGTCCTCGGCGACGTCGGCGCCTCCCCCGATCTCGACCTCACCCTCCGCGAAGCCCACGTCGGCGATCGCTGGATGCTCTGCTCGGACGGGCTGACCGGCTTCGCCGACGTCGACGACATCGCACGCCTCCTCACCGACGTCTCCGACCCCGATGAGTGCTGCCGCCAACTCATCGACCTGGCCCTGGCCGGGGGCGGTGCCGACAACGTCACCGTCGTCATCGGCGACGTGCTCGAGGGCACCGTCGACACCGTGCAGGGCAACTCGGTCGGCTCCGTCCACGTCAACCCCCAGTACGCGGCGATCGGCACGAACACCGACGCTGAGGAGGCCCCCGCCGAGACACAGCCCCATTACGGTGACGGTGACCTCCCCACCGACACCGTGCCCCTGCAGGCGGTGTCCGACTCCGACAAGCAGGAGCCCACCGCCGAGGTGATCCCACCCTCACAGCGCACGGCCACGGAGACATCCGACAGGGACCAACCCACAGAGGAGGATGACCTCGACGCTGACGACGACGAGGTCGAAAAACGGTCCTACCTGGGGTGGATCATCGCCGCCATCGTCATCATCGCGATCGCCGTGGGCGGAATCTTCGCCTACAACTACATGAACAACCACTACTACCTGACGAACCTCGACGGGAAAGTCACCCTCTACCGAGGCCTCGACACGACTCTGGGGCCCATCGAACTCAGCCAGCTCGAGGACACCACCGACATCGAAGTCGGCACCCTCAACAGCTTCTCGCAGGACCGTCTGCGCAGCTCCATCCAGGCCGATTCCCGTGACGAAGCCGATCGCATCATCGAGAACCTGCGCCAGGAAGCCGAGCGGTCGGGCGGAGTCTCGGGCAATGTCCAGGACGCCACGAGTCCCAGCGATCCCGCGCCATCGCCGCCGAGCTCTCGAACAGTCGATCCCAGTGATGCCATCACTGAGGAGTCTCAGTGATGTCCGAGAACCCCAATCAAGCCGCGCGGCCACGGCCTTATCGCTTGGCTGAACTCGGCCTGCTCATCCTCGCCATCGCCGTGGCCACCAGCGCCTATGCCCTCGTAGGACTCGGCGTCGAGGACACGATCCCCGCCAATGTCTACCAGTACGCGGCATGGTTGGCCGCACTCGGCCTCATCATCCACGTCGTCGTGTGGTGGAAGGCCAAATACGCCGACCCCGTCCTCGTCCCGATCGCGGTCCTGCTCAACGGCCTGGGCCTGGCGATGATCTACCGGGTCGACCTCGGCCGGGACGAGTACCAGAACAGCGGAGTGTCACAGCTGATCTGGATGACGCTGGGCGTGGCCCTGGCCGTGGGCATCATCATCTTCCTGGGCGACCACAGGTGGCTGCGCCGCTACACCTTCGTCTCCGGGTTCGCTGCGCTCATCTTCCTCCTCCTCCCACTGATTCCGGGCCTCGGCAGGACGGTCAACGGTGCGCGCATCTGGATCGGCGTCGGTTCGATGTCCTTCCAGCCCGGTGAGATCGCGAAGATCCTGCTGGCCATCTTCTTCGCCGGCTACCTCGTGTCCTACCGTGACCAATTGGTCCTGGCCGGGCCGAAGATCCTCGGCATCCGGTTCCCGCGTCTGCGTGACTTCGGACCCATCGTCATCGCCTGGGTGGCCAGCGTCGGCATCCTCGTCTTCGAGAAGGACCTGGGCACCTCGTTGCTGTTCTTCGGCCTGTTCGTGGCTATGCTCTACGTTGCGACCAGCAAGGTCTCCTGGATCATCCTCGGCCTCGGCTTCTTCGCCGCCGGCGCCGTCGCCGCGACCTTTCTCTTCTCCCACGTCCAGCAGCGTGTCTCCGGTTGGCTCAATGCGCTCACCGCCGAGGAATACAACAAATCCCCTGGTGGTTCGTACCAGCTGGTCCAGGGCCTGTTCGGCATGTCCAACGGTGGGCTGACCGGGACCGGGCTCGGCGAGGGCCGACCCAATATGGTCCCCTACGCAGAATCCGACTTCATCTATGCCAGCCTCGGCGAGGAACTGGGCATGGCGGGACTCTTCGTCATCCTGCTCTGCTACCTGTTCATCTTCCAGCGCGGCATCAAGACTGCCCAGCAGCTGCGCGACGGCTTCGGCACACTGCTGGCCACCGGGCTGAGCTTCACGATCGCCCTGCAGGTCTTCGTCGTCGTCGGCGGCGTCACCCGCCTCATCCCACTCACGGGTCTGACCACGCCGTTCCTGGCCCAGGGCGGGTCCTCACTGATCGCGAACTGGATGATCATCGCCCTGCTCCTGCGCATCTCCGACAATGCGAGGCGACCGGTAGAAGAGTTCCACACCGGTGTCCTCAAGATCACGGAGGACCCGGACGAGCGCACCGCCTCGGCGCGGGAAGCCGGGAACCACAACGACACGAAACGTGGTGTCGAGGGCTCAGACGAAGCGCCGACGACCAACCTCGGCGCGGCCGATCTCGATTCCACCGGGCCCGATGAGGCCCCCACAACCAATCTGGGCACGACCGGAGGTGAACGATGAAGAAGTCACTGACACACATCTCCGTCGTCGGGTTCGTCATGTTCGCGCTTCTGTTCGGCTCCACCAGCTGGGTGCAGTTCGTCACCGCCGACTCCTTGAACAACAACCCGCTCAACAACCGTCGCATCCTCGACCAGCTGGCGCGTGATCGCGGGCCGATCCTCGTAGACGGTGAGAAGATCGCGTACTCCGAACCCGTCGACGACAAGTACAAGTACCAGCGCAAATACGGTTCGGAGGGGCTCAACCCCCGCGCCTATGCCTCGATGACCGGGTACTACTCCATCGTCTCGGGGGCCTCCGGCTTGGAGCGGGCGACCGGGGACTACCTCTCCGGCGACTCCGATGCCCTGTTCTACGACAAGGTCGGCAGCCTCTTCACCGGCGAGCAGCCGCGCGGAGCGGCCGTGGAGCTCACGATCGACCCGGAGGTCCAGCAGGCCGCGTGGGACGGTTTGGGCAATCAGAACGGTGCTGCCGTCGCGATCGATCCGAAGACCGGCAAGGTCCTCGCCATGGCCTCGACGCCGGGCTGGGATCCCAATCCCATCGCCAGCCACGACGCGGGCGAGGCTCAGGCTGCCTTCGAGAAGCTCAACAATGCCGAAGACAATCCGGCCTACAACCGGGCCATCGGCGGCAACCTCTACCCGCCTGGCTCGACGTTCAAGGTCCTCGTGGCCGCGGCCGCCCTGGAGTCCGGCGACTACCAGCCCGACTCGACCCTGAACGGTCCGGCGGAGCTCGACCTGCCGCAGACGACGTCGACGATCAGCAATTCCCATCCGGGTGCCTGCCGCAACGGCGGAAACCCCTCCCTGGCGGATTCGCTGGCCGAATCCTGCAACACCTCCTTCGCCTCGCTGGGCATGGACCTGGGTGAGGATGCGATTCAGGAACAGGCGCAGAAATTCGGGTTCGGCCAGGAGATGGAGATTCCGCTCAAGGTCAGCCCGTCCTCGTTCCCCGAGGATCTCAACCCGCCCCAGCTGGCGCAGTCCTCGCTGGGTCAGTACGAGGTCCGGTCCACGCCGATGCAGATGGCGATGATGACGGCGGGGATCGCGAACGGCGGAAAGATGATGAAGCCGCAGCTCGTCGATCGGGTCCTCAATGCGAACACGCTTGAGCCCATCAAGGAGAACCGTCCGCAAGAGAAGTCGCGCCCCGTCTCGGGCAAGACCGCCGACCAGCTGACCACGATGATGGAAGGCGTGGTCGAGGACGGGACTGCCTCGGTGGCCAAGATGGACGGTACGAAGGTCGCCGCGAAGACCGGCACCGCACAGCATGGCCCGGGTGCGGCTCCGCACGCCTGGTTCATTTCATTCGCCCCGGCCGATGATCCGAAGGTCGCAGTTGCGGTCGTCGTGGAGAACGGCGGAAACGCGGGCAACGAAGCTTATGGAGCGACGGTCGCAGGACCGATCGCCAAGAACATGATGGAAGCGGTGGTCGAAAAATGAGACCCGTCGAAGGCACCCTGTTGGGAAACCGATACAAGCTCACCTCTCGCATCGCCGTCGGCGGCATGGGTGAGGTCTGGAAGGGCGAGGACTCCGTGCTCGGCCGTGAAGTCGCGGCCAAGATCCTCAAGGACGAGTACCTCTCCGACTCTACCTTCCTCGCCCGGTTCCGTGCCGAGGCGCAGAACATGGGTCGCGTCTCCGATCCCGGGATCGCCGGCGTCTTCGACTACGGCGACGAAGAGGGCTCTCCCTATCTCGTCATGGAGTACGTCCCCGGTGAGGCGCTGTCGGCGATCATCGAACGCAGCGCACCCCTGTCCGAGGCGGATACGCTGAGCATCGTCTCCCAGTCCGCGCAGGCGCTGGGGGCGGCGCACAAGGCCGGGGTCATCCACCGTGACGTCAAACCCGGCAACATCCTCATGACCCCCGACTTCCGGGTCAAGATCACGGACTTCGGCATCGCCCGCGTCACGGATCAGGCTCCTCTGACGAAGACCGGGCAGGTCATGGGCACCGCCCAGTACCTGGCGCCCGAGCAGGCCACCGGCAAGGGCTCGGGACCCGGCTCCGATCTCTATGCCTTGGGTATCATCGCCTATGAGGCACTGGCGGGGCAGCGCCCGTTCACCGGGGACTCGCAGGTCGCGATCGCCATCGCCCAGGTCAACCAGCAGCATCCGCCGCTGCCGGACACGGTCTCTGAACCGCTGCGCCGCCTCGTCGACTGCCTGCTCGAGAAGAAGCCCGACCGCAGGCCTTCGGATGCCGTGGCTGTGTCTCGAGCGGCCGATGCGCTGTCCGCCGGCGATGTGGCCGGTGCCGAAGAGATCCTGCCGCAGATGCGTTTGGGCAATGCCGCCTCCGAGGCGCTGACCCAGGTCTTCAACAATCCCGAACCCGTGCCGACGACCAAGGCGATGCCCGTCACGGCGTCGAACGACGAGACTCGTGTCTACCCGGGGGCCGCAGCCGCAGGTGTGGCCGGTGCCGGAGCGGCCGGTGCCGCGGGTGCCGCCGACGGCAGCGAGCTGGATGCGGAGAATGCGGAGGACAAGGATCTCGACGAGAAGCAGTCGAAGAAGGGCCGCGCCCTCATCTGGATCTTAGCGATCATCGCACTCATCGCCGTCGGCTCTCTGCTGTGGTTCTTCCTCGGCGGAGGCAGCGGCGAACCCGAACCGTCACCGACCTCCAGCCAGGCCACGACCTCAGAGACGGCGCAGACGGTTGAGATCGATAAGAACGACTACATCGGACTCACCGAATCCTCCGCGGTTCAGAACCTTGAGCAGCAGGGTCTCGAGGCCGATACCCGCAACATCGAGTCCTCCCGCGCTGCGGGCACGGTCGCCGATGTGGGCGAAGGCGACAATGGCTACACCTTCGAAGAGGGCGACACGGTCACGCTCTACATCTCCACGGGCCCGGCCGAAGAGCCGGTGGAAACCGAGGAGCCGGAGCCCTCCAACACTCCGTCTCCGTCAGAGACCAGCGGTGACAACGGGGCGAGCACCGACGACGGCAACGAGAGTTCGTCGAGCGATGAAAACAGCAATTCGAACGACACCGGAACTGCGGATGCCGACAACGGTTCGGGCAGCGATTCCGGCGATACCTCGTCCAGCGATCCAGGCAGCGACTCCAGCTCGAACAGCGATCCGAACGGCTCAGACCAGGACAGCGGTTCGAACTCGAACAGCGACTCCACCTCGAACAGCTCCTCGAACAGCGGAAGCGATACCGCGTCGGACTCCGACGGCGGTGGAGATAACCCAACCGGCGGCGGCAGCGATCCGGGTGCAGGCGAGAACTTGGACGAGGGGATCTTTGGCTGACATCATGCGCTGAGAAGACGAGTAATCTACTTGACATGCGGAGTACTTTCCCACGACGTGGGTGAACCAAGCGGAGGACCAGAATGAATGAACCCAAGGTGCTGTCGGGGCGGTACGAAGTTCGTGCGCTCCTCGGCCGTGGGGGCATGGCAGAAGTCCATGAGGGCGTCGACAACCGATTGGGTCGTCGCGTTGCGATCAAGCTTCTGCGGTCCGATCTCGCTCGTGATCCCTCGTTCCACACCCGCCTCAAGCGCGAGGCTCAATCCGCGGCAGGGCTGAACCATCCGGGCATCGTCGCCGTCTACGACTCGGGTGAAGAGGACTTCGTCGAGACCGGTGGCTCCACCGTCTCCGTGCCCTTCATCGTCATGGAATACGTCGAGGGCCAGACCCTGCGCGAGGTGCTCAACGAACACGGCACCCTGACCATCGATGAGGCACTCAACGTCGTCGCCGGTGTGCTCGCTCCGCTCGAGTACTCTCACCGCAACGGCATCGTCCACCGCGACATCAAGCCCGCCAACGTCATGCTCACCCCCGAGGGCGATATCAAGGTCATGGACTTCGGCATCGCGCGGGCGCTCAAGGACAACAGCGGTCTGACGCAGACGCAGTCGGTCGTGGGCACCGCCCAGTACCTGTCCCCCGAACAGGCCCGCGGTGAGGTCGTCGACGCTCGTTCCGACCTGTACTCGACCGCCTGCCTGCTCTACGAACTCCTCGTCGGCAGACCTCCGTTCGTCGGCGATTCGCAGTTGGCCGTCGCATATCAGCATGTGGGTGAGACGCCGCAGCCGCCGAGCTTCTACAATTCCAACGTTCCCCCCGAGGTCGACCGGCTCCTCATGCACGCTCTGCTCAAGGATCGCGATGAGCGCTACCAAGATGCCTACATCTTCCGCGAGGACGTCCTCGCGGCCCGTGACGCTCGACCCCTGAGCTTCGACGAGGACGCGGATCGCACTCAGGCGTTCCCGATGGCCGGGGCCATGATGGGTCCCCCGCAGTACGCCCAGGATCCCGAGGTGGACCCCGAAACGGGTGCCGTATCGACGATCATGGCCAAGCAGGACGAAGCACCGCCGCCGAGGCGGTCGCGCGCCTGGATCTGGATCGGCAGCATCTTCGTACTCTTGGCTCTGGCCGCCATCGCACTGTGGGTCTACGAGATCAACAAACCACCGGACATCATCCAGGTCGAGGTCACGGACGTGGCCAACATGGACGCCAACGAGGCGGAATCCGCCCTCATCCAACAGGGCTTAAGAGTCGACCGAGATGAGGCGTACAGCGACGACGTCGACGAGGGCAAAGCCATCAAGACCGACCCTGCCGGCGGTCAACGGGTGGAGCAGGACAGCGTCGTCAAGCTGATCATCTCCTCCGGCCCCGAGAGCGTCAAGGTACCTGATGTCTCCGGTAAAGCAGAGGAGGACGCCCGCAAGATCCTCAATGACGGCAAGCTCCAGGCGGGCACGCACATCTCCCAGAACTCTCCGGACGTGGAAAAGGGCGTCGTCATCGAGACGAAGCCGGGCAGCGGCTCCGAGGTTGATGTGGACTCGAACGTCGACCTCGTCGTGTCCTCGGGAATGGTCGAAGTCCCCGACGTGACAGGCAAAACCGCGAAGGAAGCCTGCAAGATCCTCGAAGGCGACGACTACCAGCTCAAGTGCAAGACCGAAGAGGTCGAGACTGCCGATGAGGAAGCGAAGAAGGTCTTCGAACAGTCATCGGCCGGCGGCAGCGACGTCAAACAGCGCTCGGAGATCACCATCATGGTGGCCAAGAAGCCGCCGGAGCCCTCCCCGTCCATCCCGTCGGTGCCAGGAGGAATACCCACCTCACCGAGTGATGACGGCGGCAGCGACGACAACGGCAATGCCAACGGCAACGGCGGCAACGGCGGCAACGGCGGCAACGGCGGTAATAACGGAAACAACGGAAATAACAACGGCCGGGACGACGACAACGCCATCGGCGGCGGAGACAGCTGGTTCAACGGCTACTCCGACGCCAGCTGAGTCACCAGCTCAGTCACCAACTGAGCCACGAGCGGAGCCGGGAACCGGTCAACGGCGCCCTCATGGCAGAGTGAGTCCTCAGGACAGGGTGAAGAACAAGTCCGTGCGCAGGTCTGCCGGGTCCATGTCGGGGTTCGGCTCGGTCACGTAGACCTCGAAGTACGGCAGGCCCGGGTGGTGGCCGGCGTCGACGGCCTCGTTCAGGAACGCTGCCCATGCCTCTGCCAGGCCGTCGTAGCCGCCGAGGTGGGACCGAGCCGCGATCGATCCTCCTGGCAGCTGAGACGGGATCGCAATGAGGCCCTCGCCCAGAGGCAGAGCCCGCGTCAGCCCTGATGTGAGCGGCAGGCCAATCTCCAAGTCGACAGTGACGCTGGGCGGGCGCGTGTACAACGCGAACGCGGGAGCCGCGATCTCCTTCTCCGCCTCGGCCAGGGCCGGGAACAGCCCCGAGAATGTCCTGTCGAAGAGTGCGGGAAGATCCTCCATCGACACGTTCCTGGCCTCCACGACGGCCGTGGGTATCTGGGAGGCTTCGAGCACGGTGAGCTCGGTGAATGGTTCGGTCCGGATGAAACTCGACTCTGACATCAGTGGTCCTCTCGGTTCCGCCTGCCCGCCCACAGCCGCCTCGGCGGGATTTCGGGGTGCCTCGTCGGTGCTTCGCGGGCCTGGATCGCTTAGTGTGTCACGATCCTAATATGTGAGAGGGTCCTGTCGGAAGGGCCTAAGCCGAGGAGCCGGCCGGGACGGACTTCGCCGCGATCGCCGAGGCCATCGGAGACATCGTCGCAGCCTGCGAGGCGGCGCCTTCGATTCCGCAGACCTCGAGCCAATTGCCCAGCATCAGGTAGCCGCATTCGGTGAGCACCGACTCCGGGTGGAACTGGACTCCGAACAACGGCTGCTCACGATGTTCGATCGCCATGACGACACCGTCCTCGGTGCGGGCCGTGACGATGAACTTCTCGCCGTCGATGGTCTCGTCGACGATCGCCAGCGAGTGGTAGCGGGTCACGGTCAGAGGGTTCTTACAGCCGAAGAAGATGCCCTGGCTGTCATGGGTGATGACCGAGGTCTTGCCGTGCATGAGCACCGGCGAATGGGTCACCGTGGCGCCGAAGACCTCGCCGAGAGCCTGATGGCCCAGGCAGACGCCGAACACCGGGGTTCCGGACGTCTCAGCCCAGGAGATGAGATCCGGGCACACTCCCGACTCAGCCGGCACACCCGGACCTGGGGACAGGAGGACACCGTCGAAGTCGGCCGCCAGGGCCACGACAGCCTCGGC
This sequence comes from Brevibacterium picturae, assembly GCF_900105045.1. Taxonomy (GTDB): domain Bacteria; phylum Actinomycetota; class Actinomycetes; order Actinomycetales; family Brevibacteriaceae; genus Brevibacterium; species Brevibacterium picturae. Next base: position 1,961,230 of record NZ_LT629739.1, read on the forward strand.
GGACATATCGTCATTGCGGATGACCTGCGTCTGCGCTCCGAGCTCACGGACGTAGGACACGAGCGTGTAGACGAAGCTGTCGTAGTTGTCGACGACGAGGATCTTTGTCATTGGCCACCGTTTCCATCAGTCACAGTTGCGTTGTTGAAGGGCATGTAAGGGGCGACGACCGGGAAGACGTACTGCATGAGCAGCAGCACCACGGCCGCGATGAGGATGAGGGCGAAGATGAGTTTGACGAACCAATTGCCGGGAAGCAGTCGCCAGATCAGACCATACATTCTCAGGCACCACCATTCTTGCTGACCTTGTCGTAGGCTTTCGAATCCTTGATGGACTCCGGTGCACCGTCTGCGGCCGGGGTCCATTCGGTGAGCTCGGCGTAGGCGATGTAGCGCTCCCTGGCCGAGAACATCGGATTGCAGGCCGTCATCGTGAGAATCCGGTCCTTGCCCTTGAATTCGGGTTCGTTGGGGACCGGCGCGAGAACCTCGACGGCATCGGGGAGGATGATGTCGAAGTTGCGGAACGTGTACGTGTAGAAGCCGTCCTTGGTCTGGACGATGATCTCATCACCAGGGCGCAGCTGCGCGATCTGGTTGAACGGCTTTCCATAGGTGACGCGGTGGCCGGCGACCGAGAAGTTGCCCACCTCGCCGGGCATCGCCGAGTTCGGGTACCGGCCCACGCCCATCCGGTTGAGGACGGGTTCGAGATCGACGCCCTCGGCGACCGTGCGATAGTAGTCGTCGCCGAAGCGCGGAATGTAGAAGATGCCGAACGCGTTGTTCTTCTCCACCGGATCCGCCACGACCGGTTCCTCCGGGTCGGCGGGAAGCTCGTTGGGGTCCTGGTTCGACCAGTCTTCGGCCAGCTTGTCGGCGAGCTGCTCGTTGTCGCGGTTGGCTTCGATGTCTGTCCACCACAATTGCCAGACCACGAACAGGATGAGGACCATCCCGGCCGTGATGCAGAGTTCGCCGAAGGTGCGGATGGTGCCGCGAACGGGACCCAGCGGTTCACGTTCCGGCTTCTGCCTGCGACGATTTGTGCGACGACCTCCATCGCGCTGTCCGCCGTTGTCGGCAGCGGCCGCACTCGCATGGGCGCCGAGGCGGGGGTCCGCTTCGCTGTTGACCGTCGGCAGTCTCTGGGTGGAGTCCTGGTGGACGGGTGGGGCATCGGAGTACACGGCCGTCGGGGCACCGTTTGCGGCGGCGGCTTCGGCTTCACGGCGTCGAAGTTCACGGCGGCTGGGAAGTGGCTGATCGGATGCTGTGCTCATGGGCTCAGTGGACGGGCCTGCGTCGGGGCCGCCGTACCCGCCCTGAGAAAGGTGTCGTTCGTCGGCTGGGTGGTGCGTGGAATTCTGTCTCTGAGCAGGACGAATAGTGGGTCGCGAGGACGCGTTCGCGTCTGATTCGTTACCCGAGGAGGGACTATTCACCACTGCTGCACCGTGCCTATTGTTTCAAATCCGGGGCTCGCCCAGAGGGCAAGCGGGGACACCGTATTGCACTTTATCGTATGAAACTGCACAAACAGGTCGTTCTCAGGGTAGTTGGAGTTTTTAAAACTGCCGGATGTCACGAGTAGACTGATGTGCGATTGTCCCTATTCATTCAATCGGTGGCCTCAGCAATGGTCGGCCGTATAAGGAGTACTCGTGGCCAAGTCCAACGGACGGACCCAGCGCCCCCAGCGCACTTCTCGCAAGTCGTCGAAGGCCGATGTCGAAACCAAGGCCCAGCCCAATGACGACGTCGAGACAGTCGAGGATCCGCAGTCCGAGCAGCCAGATGCTGTGAAGGACGAGAGCCTCGAGGGCGACCTCCTCGACCTGGACGACGGTGACGACAAGTCCGATGTCGTTGCTGACGACAGCGCTGCTGATTCTGACGGTGACGCTGCTGAGGCACAGACGGCGGACGACGCTGACTCCGACGACAAGTCCGACGAAGCCGCCGATGAGTCTGAGAAGGCTGAGAAGGCTGAGAAGGCCGCACAGTCCGAGAAGACCGCCGCAGCCAACAAGGACAGCAAAAACAAGGCCAGCAAGGACGAAGACGACAAAGACAGCAAGTCGTCGAAGAAGAGCGAGACCGCCAAGGGTGGGTCTGCCAAGAGTTCTTCGGCCAAGGGATCTGCAGCCAAGGGGTCCTCGGCCAAGCGCACCTCACGCTCAGGCAATCCGGCCAAGCGACCTCAGGGCCGCAAGACCGCCACATACACCTCGCAGTCCGGTCAGCAGACGATCAAGCCGAACCCCAGCTGGTTCCTGCCGGTGCTCATCGGTCTCTTGCTCATCGGCCTGATCTGGCTTGTGACCTTCTATGTCTCGCAGGGAGCCTTCCCGGTCGAGGCGTGGGGCAACTGGAACATCCTCATCGGATTCGGCTTCTTCGTGGCGGGGCTGATCATGTCCACCCGCTGGCGGTAATCCGCAGGCAGACGGAGTCTTCGAAAAACGGGCGTTGTGTCGACGCACGGGTGTGAAAACCCGATAGTCGACGCAGCGCCCGTTTTTCGGTGGCGTATTCGGTGTCCACGCGTACTCGCGCGACCCACCTGCCGGTCACTCGCGCGTCCCACCTGCAGCTGCGGTGTTCATCGGCTGCTGGCAGTTCCATTGCCATCGCGGTGACCTTGTCCACAGGGTCGAAGTTATACCCAAGCCGGGAGCGTCGCTTGTGTATAACTTATTTTGGGCCTGTGACCTGGGTAAATACACGCATGTAAGTTATCCACCATGTGGATAAGGGCTGTGGACAACTAATCTGAGGGATCGAAGGTGCCCATTATCCGCCGAAGTCTGATATAAGCCTGAGAGTCGCTGGAGTCCTTGGAATGGCGGCCAGCGGTACGGAGATCGGTGCGCGCCACATGGTCGAGAGCAGTCGCGCCCCATTGCGGAGATCTGTCGCGCCACACGCCCGTGATCGGTGCGCATCACATGGCGGCGATCTGCCAGGCATCGCTGATCCGCCACGCACCGGCGGCAAATATCAGCAGCAGCAGCCCGAGGGTCGCAAGCCCAAAGACCAACAGCGACTGCTTCTTCGGCACCAACAGAGCACCGCAGCCCAGCGCGAAGCCCGCAATGAGTCCGCCGAGGTGGGCCTGCCAGGACACTCCTGCGACGAGGAATCCGTAGCCGAAGTTGAGAGCGACGAAGAGCACGACTCCGGTGATGTTGCGGTCGAGCTTCCGTGTCGGCACCAGGAGGACTCCGATGATGGCGAAGACCGCGCCGGAAGCACCGATGTTGTTCGTCACCCAGTCCAGAGAGAAGGGCTTCGCGAGGACCAGGACCATCGCCGATCCGCCGATCGTCCCGAGCAGGTAGAGGATGAGGAAGCGCCAGTGGCCAAGGGCGCGCTCGACGAATGATCCGAAGAAGAACAGGCCGATCATATTGGCCAGGAGATGGAATGGTGACGGCTGTTCGTGCACCAGCGCCACAGTCAGCACCCGCCACGGCTGTTCCAGTGCCAGTGCGGGAACGAAGCTGAGCCGGTGGACAAGATCCAGGCCAGGCAGCAGCTGGGCAAGGAACACCACGCCCGTGAGGATCATGATCGTGCGGGTGACAAGCGGCGGAGACACAGAAAGGGCCCGGCCGGTCTCCCGTGCCGAGCCCTCCTGAGGTGTGTCCATCACACCATGGTACTCAGTTCAGTGCGTGCGCGTACTGACTGCTGTCAGCCTGCATGCTCACCGGCGAATCGGTTTCAGCCGCTGATTTCGACCGATTCCAAGACGACTGGTTCAACCGGCTTGTCCATGGCAGCGGTGCGGACATTGTTGATGTCGTCGGCGACCTTCTGCGAGGCCTCGTCGGCGACCTCGCCGAAGATGGTGTGCTTGCCGTTGAGCCACGGTGTTTCGGCGGTCGTGATGAAGAACTGCGAACCGTTGGTGCCGCGTCCCATCTGCTTGCCGGCATTGGCCATGGCCAGCAGGTACTTGCGATCGAACTGGAGTTCCGGGTGGATCTCATCGTCGAAGGTGTAACCGGGCCCGCCGGTGCCGGTGCCCAGCGGGCAGCCGCCCTGGATCATGAAGTCCGAGATGATGCGGTGGAAGTTGAGGCCGTCATAGAACGGACGCTTGGTGGGTTCGCCGGTCGCAGGATCGGTGAACTCACGCTCGCCCTTGGCCAGTTCCACGAAGTTGGCAACGGTCTTCGGGGCGTGGTTGCCGAAGAGGTTGATGGTGATGTCACCGTGGTTGGTGTGCAGGATCGCTGTGTGCGTAGAAGCTGTAGTCATAGGGGCATTCTTTCACGCCCTCACTGCTTCCGCAGATTCTCCTGCCTCGGATTGCGGACTCTGTCAGCGTTTCTGCAGACAATTTCATGACAGCCTGGTGTCCGGCAGCTTGCACCTAGGCCTTAGACTGAGACAGATCAATTGACCCCGACAAAGAGGATTGGGAATGTTCATGTCGAAGAAGTCAGCTCGAGATCCGTTCACTTCGAAGCTCGATTCCGCGAAGAAGACGTCACTCCGAGTCCTGGCCGATGCCAGCGGGGCCGCAAGTCCAAAGCTCCGCGAAGCCGCTGACAAGGCACGCCCTCAGGTCGAAGCCCTTGCAGAGAAGGCTCGACCGCAGGTTGAGGCCCTTGCCGATCGTGCCGAGGGTCTTGCCGTCAAGGCACGCCCCCAAGTCGAAGCATTCGCAGACAAGGCGAACGAACAGGTTCACGCGTGGGCGGACAAGCTCGATGCCTACCGTCCAGAGGCCACCGAACGCGCCGGCAAGTTCGCGTCGAACGCCGCCAACTCGCTGGCAACTGTTGAGACACCGCAGCTCGTCGACGATCTCGCCGTGCGCCTGACCGGAGACAAGAAGGCCGTGAAGAAGGCTCGCAAGGCCCTCACGAACGCCGGAAAGCGCATCCAGAAGGACACCACACGCAAGTCCGGTGGCGGCAAGGCCGCAGTCGTGTGGACTCTGGTCATCGGTTCGGCAGCCGGAATCGGCTACTACGTGTGGAAGAAGGCACAGCCGGTCGAGGATCCATGGTCGACACCGCTGCCCAACAACCGTCCGGAAGATGCCCGTCCGGTGGGCTCGACACCCGCTTCCCGCCAGACAGCAGCACCCGAGGTCTCGCAGACAGCAGTGCCCGATTCGAAGACCGCCGAGGCGGCCGCTGCCACGACACCGACCCCGAAGCCCGCGAGCGAGGCCAAGGACACCAAGGCCACACCGGCGACCGTCGTCAAGCCGGCCGAGGATTCGAAGTCAGCCGCGGAGAAGTCATCCGCCGAGACCGAAGAAGACAAGAACGCCAAGCACTGATCTGCTCTGATCTGCCGGTCAGCTGACCGGCACAGACAGATTGAACGGCTCCCGCCGCTGAAGTCCACTCACAGGAAACGGTGAGAACACCAGCGACGGGAGCCGTTCGTCATTCATCCAGAACCTATATTCATCGCGAACCTATTCGCCCAGAACCTCACGCCTGCTGGCCGACCCGCCGCCTCGGAACCGGCCGGAGATCCGAACCGCCAGCAGTCCTGAGATCGTGAACGTAAGAGTCGCTGCGAAGATGAGCAGGATCGGGGCCGTCCAGCCGTCGGTGACATTGCCCAACCAGCCCGCGAACGGCGGGGCCAGCGTGGCGGCGAGGTAGCCGCCGCCCTGCACCCGGGCAGAAGCGGATGCAGTCTCCCGGTCGCTTCCGGCGGTGCGAGCGATGATGGAGAAGATCGCGGTGAATCCGCCGCCCTGTGCGACTCCGCCGGTGATCGCCCACAGCACGTATGAACTCGGGGCCAACAGCAGCCCGACGGGCAGCGAGATCCACAGTGCGGCGATGATCGCCACCGGCACCCAGGGCTTGGTCCGAGCCGCCAGCAGCGGCACACCGAATGCTCCGAGAATGGCGGCGACCTGGAACAGCGAGGCTGTGCCGCCCGCGGCTGCCGAGTCCAATCCTCCTGTGTCAGAGAGGATCGAGGGCAGCCATGTCGTGGTCGTGTAGTAGGCGATCGACTGTCCGCTGAAGGTGATCACGAGCAGCGCGATGATGGCACGGAATTCCGGAGGGGCCTCGCGCCAGGGTCGACGCGTCTCAGCGGGCTCCGGTGCCGCTGACGCTTCCTCCGAGGCCGCGAACAGCGCACTGCGTCTGACCCGCAGCCGGATCACGAACAGCCAGTAGACGAGTCCGAGCACGGCCAGACCGCCCCAGATGGCCACGGCCCACCGCCACCCGATCACTGCCGCCAAGGGCCCCGTGCCGAGGAGGGTGATCATGGAACCGACATTCATGGTGGCCGAATACAGTCCGGTCACCATCGACACCTGACTCCACGGGACTTCGCGCCGAATGATCACCGGCACCGCGATATTGCCCAAGGTGATGGCGAAGCCGATGATTCCGGTGCCCGCGAGCACGAGCCAGGGCGGCCCGATCGAGCGCAGCACGGTTCCCAGCAGGACACCGGTGAGGCAGGACAGCACGGCCGCCTCCGCACCGAACCGCCCGATCGTCTTGCCCGCAATAGGGGTGACGAGGGCGAACAGCAGCACCGGCAGGCCTGTGAGGAGACCTACCCCCGCCGCGCTCAGCCCCGTATCGTCCTGGATGTCGCCGAGGACGGCCGTCGGAGCGATGATCGGTGCCCGCAGGTTGATCGCCAGGACGACGATGCCCACGACCATCCACGGCAGCATCCGCCGGGCGACGGACGGATCCGGCTGGTTCACATGCGCTCGGGCACGCGAATGCCGAGAACCCCGAGGCCGGCCTCAAGCACTTCGAGGACGGTCTGGCTCAGCCGCAGCCGGGAATCGCGCATCTCGGCGGATTCGGCGATGAGGACCGGGCACTGCTCGTAGAACGAGGTGAATGACTGGGCCAGGTCGAAGAGGTACGTGGCCAGACGGTGCGGCGTGGACCCGGCCACCACCTCGGCGATGACATCGGAGAGTCCGAGGAGCGCCAGACCCAGATCACGTTCGGCAGGCTCGCCGAGGTGGATCGGCGCAGTCGTGAATGCATCCCCGTCCGCCTTGCGCAGGATCGAGCGGATCCGTGCGCCGGCATACTGCAGATAGGGTGCGGTGTTGCCGATGGGGGCAAGCATGCGGTCGAGATCGAAGGTGTAGCTCGTGTCGTGGGCGACGGAGAGGTCGGCGTACTTCACCGCTCCGATGCCCACGGCCTTGGCCACGACGGCTTCCTCCTCGGCATCGAACTCGGCATTCGACTCTTGGAGGGTGGTCTTGGCACGGGCGACCGCCTCCTCGAGGAGTTCAGCCAAGCGCAGCGGGGCGCCGGAGCGGGTGCGCAGGATCTTCCCGTCATCGCCGAGCACATTGCCGATCTTCACGTGCTCGAATTCGACGCCCTCGGGCAGCCAGCCGGCGGCGCGGGCGATGGCAAAGACCATCTCGAAGTGCATGGCCTGCGGGGTGCCGACGACATAGAGCACACGGTCGGCATTGAGGGTGCGCACGCGGTGGCGGACGGCCGCGAGGTCCGTCGTGGCATAGCCGTAGCCGCCGTCGGATTTGCGGATGATGAGCGGCAGCGGATCGCCGTCGCGGCCGGTGAAGCCCTCGGGGAACACACATAGGGCACCGTCGCTGATGCGGGCCAGCCCTTGGTCCTCGAGGTCCTGGCAGACCGCGGCGAGGTCATCATTGTAGATGCTCTCACCTGCGAGGTTGTCATCAGTCAGGGTGACGTCGAGGAGTGAGTAGATGTGGTTGAAGTAGATCCGTGAGAAGCCGACGAGGCGCTCCCACAGCTCAAGGGTCTGCTCATCGCCGCCCTGCAGCGCGACAACGCGGGCCCGGGCGCGGGTGGCGAAGGCCTCGTCGCTGTCGAACTTCGCACGTGCGGCCTGGTAGAAGGCGTTCGGATTGGCCGAGATGTCCTGGGCCGTCTCCGACTCGATGCCCACGTCGAGGAGATGCTCGATGAGCATGCCGAACGGAGTGCCCCAGTCACCGATGTGGTTCTGGCGCACGACGGTGTTGCCGAAGAATTCGTGCGTGCGAGCCAGAGCATCGCCGACGACGGTGGTCCGCAGGTGGCCGACGTGCATCTCCTTGGCGACGTTCGGCGCCGAATAGTCGATGACGATGCGCTGTCCGCTCGCCTCGGACTCGGCCTCGACCACGCCACCCTGGTTGAGGGTCGAAGCCAGGAATTCGGAGGTGAAGGTGAGGTTGATGAATCCGGGGCCGGAGATCTCCGGAGGCTCGCAGATGTCGGCGAGGTCGAGGTTGTCCACGATCGTGGTCGCGATGTCGCGTGGTTTGGACTTCAGCTCCTTCGCCAGCGGCAGCGCCACGTTCGCCTGGAAGTCGGCGAACTGACTGCTTCTGATCACGGGGTCGCGTCGCGTGAAATCCTCGCCGAAGGAGAGTTCGAGGGCGAGTGCGAAACGATCGTTGAGAAGCGAAGTCAATGATGGCATGTCACCATTCTATTGGTCAGGCGCCGACCGCGCCGCATGGGCCGCGTCACCTCGGCGCGCAAGCTTGTAATGTAGGTCACGTGACTTCGAATTCTTACCTCCGGTACCCACACATCCATGGCGATCTCATCACCTTCACGGCCGACGACGACGTCTGGCTCGCCCCGTCATCCGGCGGTCGGGCATGGCGTCTGACCTCGGATCACGTTCCCGTCCGCAGCCCGCGGATCTCCCCGGACGGAACACATATCGCCTATGTGTCCTTCCGTGACGGACACCCTGAGCTCATGCTCGCCGAGGTGGCGTCCGGGGCCCTGCGACGGCTCAGCTGGCTGGGTGGATCGACGACGACGATGCTCGGGTGGGCCGATGAGCACCATATTCTCATCGGGTCCAATGCCGGTGAGTTCGAGGTCCGCAATCATGTGGTGAAGTCCGTGGGCCTCGACGGCAGCGTCGAACGCCTGTCACTCGGTCGGGCCTCGGGCCTGGGCAGGCACCACTCGGGTGTCACCGCTCTGTCCACACCGTTTTCTCGTCCCCCCGCGCACTGGAAGCGCTATCGCGGCGGCACCGCGCCGAGGCTGTGGCTCGATCGATCCGGTGACGCCGCCGGATCTGGTGCCCAGTGGCAGCGTCTGCTGCGCGAAGAGGAGGCATCGCTGACCGATCCGATCTGGGTCGGCGACTCGTTGCTCTTCACCTCGGACCGGGCCGCCACCTTCCCTGAGCATGCGCATGAGCAGGCCAACCTGTGGATCTGGGACGGTCTCGCGACGCAGACCGGGGCAACGCGCGGCGGATCGGACCAGGCCGCGGCCGGAGAACCTCGGCAGCTGACGTTCCAGACCGAGGCCGAGGGCTATGTCCGCGATGCCACGACCGATGGAACCCGCATCGTGTGGCACAGCCACGGGGAGATTCGCATCCTCGACAGCCTCGATGCGCAGATCAGGACCCTGCAGGTGCAGCTTCCCGGCACCGGGGTGCAGCCGCTCAACATCGATCCCACTTCCAGCACACTGACCGTCGTCCCAGACCACGGCGGCAATGCCTCGGTGGTGGAATGGCGCGGAAAGACCTTCTGGCTGGCCCATCGCGAAGGACCCGCGCGGGCGCTGTGCGCGGATTCATCGATCCGCACCCGCGAACCCGTCGTGCTCGGACAGACCGGACTGGCCGCGTACATCACCGATGTCGAAGGTGAGGACTCGATCGAGGTCCGGGCGGTCTCCGGTGACAAGCCGCCTCGGCGAATCGGGGCCGGAGCCCTGGGACGTGTCCTCGACATGGCCTCCGACCCGGCGGGGAAGACCCTGGCCACGATCTCCCACGACGGCAGCATCCGCCTCGTCGAGGTCGGCAACGGCAGGACCCGCCTGGTGGGGCATTCGGGCTTCGGTGAGGCCAGAACTCCTCGGTTCTCACCGGACGGCCGCTATCTCGTGTGGTCGCAGCCGACCCAGGGCGAGGAAATGCTGGAGCGGCTGATGATCGTCGACACCAAGTCCGACCGTTCAGGTCAGGCACTGACAAGTGGGAAGTACAACGACTTTTCACCGGCGTTCACAGCCGATGGCAAATACGTTGCGTTCCTGTCGGATCGGACCTTTGATCCCTCCTACAATCAGCATTCCTTCGACCTGTCGTTCAACGGTGTCACCAGGCCGTGGCTGCTGCCGCTGAGTTCGACGGAGCCCGCACCTTTCGGGCCGAGTGCCGGCGGGTGGGCGATCAGCGAGGTCACCGAAGACGCCGCGAAGGCAGAGAAGGCCAAGGCGGAGAAGACCGTCGTCACCGACGAGGTCGAACTGGAAGGGGCAGAGGAGAGGATCGTCGCGTTCCCCGTCTCCTCGGGTGTCTTCCGGAATCTCAAGGCCGCCGAGGGTGGCGTTCTGTGGATGCGCACCGGTGATGCCGAAGACGGTGAACTCGGCGACAAGCACTCCGGGGATGCCGGTGAGAAGCCGAGCGAAGTCGTCCAGTACTTCGACTTCGCCAAGCGCAAGGTCTCCACCGTCGTCGACAAGGCCGATGACTATGCGGCGACCGGTGACGGCAAGCTCATCATCGTCACCGCCGATGGAGACGTCGCGGTGCGACCGGCCACCCGCAAGGTCGAGGCCGATGACGACGATTCGGTCTCCGTGGATCTCACCCGTCTGCGGTTCGAACTCGATCAGCGGGCCGAATGGCTGCAGATGTTCGAGGAGAACTCCCGCATCATGCGCGACCACTATTGGCGCGCGGACATGAACGGAGTGAATTGGGAAGGCGTGACCCTGCGCTGGCGCCGAGTCGCCGCGAAGGCGCTGACCCACGATGATCTCGTCGACATCCTGTGGGAGACCGTGGGCGAACTCAACACCTCGCATGCCTATGTCTCTCCGTCCGCCCCGCCCGGTGACCAGTCGAAGAAGCTCGGCTTCCTGGGCGCGGATCTGGAACGCACCGATCAGGGGTGGAAACTTGCCCGCATCCTGCCCGGTGAGAGCAGTGACCCAGCTGCCAGGTCGCCATTGCGCCAGGCCGGTGTCGGTGCCCGCGAGGGTGATCTCATCGTCGCCGTCAATGGTCAGTCCGTCGATGACGTCCGCGGTCCGGCAGCCCACCTGGTGGGAGCGGCGGATTCGATCGTTGAGCTCACCCTGCAGCGGGGACGCAAGGATCGAGTGGTCGCCATCATTCCCCTGGCGAATGAGGAGAAGCTGCGCTACCAGGACTGGGTCCGTTCCCGGCGGGAGTACGTGGCGGAGAAGTCCGGTGGTCGCATCGGCTACGTCCACGTCCCCGATATGATGGCCGGCGGTTGGGCGCAGCTGCACCGCGACCTGCGCCAGGCCATGTCTGCCGAAGGCGTCATCGCCGATGTCCGCTTCAACCGAGGCGGTCACACAAGTGCCCTGGTCGCCGAACGCTTCGCCGACAGGGTCATCGCCTGGAACGCCTCCAGGAGCTACGACTCCATGCTTCCCGACCCGGAGGACACCCGCCGCGGGCCGGTGGCCTTCCTCGCGAACGAGTTCTCGGGCTCCGACGGTGACATCATCAACGCGCGTGTGCAGGCCAAGGGACTCGGCCCTGTCATCGGAGTCCGCACCTGGGGCGGAGTCGTCGGCATCGACGGTCGCTATGATCTGGTCGACGGCACCGGTGTGACTCAGCCGCGCTACGCCTTCTGGCTCGAGGGCAAGGGCTGGGGTGTGGAGAACTACGGTGTCGAACCGGACATCGAGGTCGAGCACGATCCCTCGCAGCTGTTCGGCGAGGACGATCTGCAGCTCGACCGTGCCATCGCCGAGGTGCTCGCAAGCCTGGAGGAGACGCCCGCGGCCACACCCCCGGAGCTTCCGGCCCCACGCGTCCAGTCCCCGCCCCCGGCCCAGACACCGAGCGCGCCCCCGGAGTAATCCCAGGCCCGGGCACCGGGCGCGGCGGCGGTGTAACCCCCAGGCTCTCAGCAGGACGCGGCACTCCGTCGCAGCAGACCCCGAGGAGGCCAAGGACGCTTGCGACGCTGCGCCTCGGCGCAATCGCCTCGTCATAGTGGACTGGCGGTCGATTCTGAACGGAAAATCGACCGTTTGCCCACTATGACGCTCGCTGGTCAGCGCAACCGATGATTCAGCGGCCGTCGACCGCGACGAGCGCCCAGAGGCCGAACGCCAGGAGCACGAATCCCGAGAAGATTCCGCTGAAGATCGGAATGAATGCTGGGATCGAAGCGAAGAACGCGATGAAGCCAGCGATGCCGCACAGTGTGACGACCGTGGCGAGAATATGGAATCGGTTGAGTTTGAACACGTGGCCGAGCGCATAGAAGTGGGTGCCGACGACGAATGCCACCCAGGCCACTCCGAGCTCGGGATGTCCGAGACCGCTCAACAGCCTGGAACCGCCGAAAAGTGCCAGCGCTTCGACCGCGACGATGATCCAATAGCTGCGCCCGAAGGGCACGGCCCGGCGTGGTGCCGACTCGGCCGACCCGGCGGGGGAGACCTGAGCCCGCCTCTTGCTGCCCAGTCTCCGGATGGCGAGGAACACGATGACGGCGAAGGCCGCGATTCCCGTCACGAGGACGAGGATTCGGCCAAGAGTGGAGAACGACGAGCTGTTGATGATGAGGAAGACAAGGCCGAATGCTCCGCCGATGAGGGAGCCGATCTCCGCTCCGGCAGCGGGCTGCGGTCCGATCTCGCGGGGTTGGGTCATCACTGTCCTGTCGAGAGTGCACGGGTGCCACAGGATCACGAGGCACGGTTCTATCATCACATTCTCGCACTCCGCACCGCGTGCTCCCGCGATTCCGCAGCAGTGATATCGGTTCTCCTGCGAAACATCATCGAGACAGGGTATTGACCTTCCTTCTGAACTACTGTTCACTGGGTGTGAACATAGATTCATTTTTCTCGCGGTGACTGCGAATGGCCGGGGAAACCAGCTTGAGGAGGCAACGATGCCGAACACACACGAATCTGCGGGAACCGCACAGGAATTCGAAGACATCCTCTACGAGGTCGAGGAAACCTATGCCGTCATCACCATCGATCGACCCGACTCGTTCAATTCCTTCCGCTCGCAGACCGTCGACGAACTCATCGAGGCACTGACGCTGGCCTGGGGCGACAACCAGGTCCGCTCGATCATCCTGACCGGCTCGGGACAGAAGGCGTTCTGTGCCGGAGGCGACGTCAAGCAGAAGGCGAAGACCGGCGACTACGGCCCCAGCCGATACGGGATGTTTCGCATCTCGGAGCTGCACAAGACCATGAGGTCCGTGCCGAAGCCGATCATCGCCGCCGTCAATGGTGTCGCCATCGGCGGCGGCAACGTCCTCAACACACTCTGCGACATCACGATCGCCGCCACCCATGCCCGCTTCGGACAGGCCGGGCCGAAAGTCGGATCCTTCGACGCCGGATATGGAACAGCCTTCCTGGCCAGGATCGTCGGCGAGAAGCGAGCACGCGAGATGTGGTACTTCTGCGAACTCATCGATGCCCAGAAGGCCGAGATGTGGGGCCTGGCCAATGAGGTCGTTGACGCCGAGAAACTCATGCCGCGAGCAAAGGAACGGGCCCGTGCCCTCGGCCTCAAGGCACCCACTGCGCTGCGGTTCCTCAAGCAGTCGTTCAATGCCGACTCCGAGATGCAGACCGGTTTCACGAATCTGGCCATGAGCGCCCTCGACCTCTACGCGCACTCACCGGAGTCTCATGAAGGTGCCGCCGCTTTCGCTGAGAAACGCGATCCGGACTTCAGCAGCTTCGACAACGCGTACTGAACCACACGCAATCAGAGGAACCGGCCCACACGACGACCAGCCCACCAGGACAGAGGATCACAGTGGACTTCGCAATCACTCCAGAAGCCCAGACACTGCTCGTTGCGGCAGCGACGTTCGAAGAGCGCCTCATCTCCGAGGCACGCGACAGAGAGGCCGCCGGACGCATCGGCACCGATGTGACCCAGGAATTGGGGAGTGCCGGACTCATCGCGCCCGAGCTCTCGACCCACCTCGGCGGGCGGGGACAGTCGAAGGTAGCCGCTGGGCTGGTCACCGAGGCGATCGCCCGAGGCGACCTCAACGTGGCATACCTGCAGGTGGTGGGATCGCTGATGGGACAGGTCATCGCCCGCAATGCCAGCGCCGAGGTGGCCGAGCACTATTGCCGCCTCATCACCTCGGGTGCCGAGACCGTGGCCATCGGCCTCTCAGAACCCGAGGCCGGCTCCGATGCCGGCAATCCTCAGACCACTGCCACGCGTGACGGTGATGATTGGATCATCAACGGCACAAAGTCCATGTCACTGGCGCTGACCTCGACGGCCACGGTCATCTTCGCCCGCACCGATCCTGATGCGAAGCGGGGGAAGGGCATCTCCGCCTTCCTCGTCGACCTCGACGCTCCCGGAGTGACGCGCACAGCGATCACCGATATGGGACAGTCTGCGGTGGCCCGCGGTTCCGTCGACTTCACCGATGTCAGGGTCCCGGCCGATCACCTCCTCGGTGCCGAAGGAGCAGCGTTCTCCCAGGTCATGCAGGGATTCGACTTCTCCCGTGCCCTCATCGGTCTGCAATGCACGGGCAGTGCCACCCGAGCGATCGAGGACACCTGGGGATATGTCAAGGACAGGGAGGCCTTCGACCAGCCGCTGTCGACGTTCCAGGGTGTCTCATTTCCCCTCGCCGAGGCGGAGACGAAGATGGTTGCCGCGAGGCTCCTGTGCCTGAATACGCTCTGGCTCGGCGACGAGGATCTGCCCCACACCTCGCAGGCGGCGATGTGCAAATGGTGGGCCCCGCTCGAGGCCTACCATGCCATCCACCAATGTCTCCTTCTGCACGGACAGAACGGGTACACACAGGATCGTGACGTGGAGAAGCGCTTCCGTGACGTGCTCGGCATGCAGATCGGGGACGGAACCGCGCAGATCATGAAACTCGTCATCGCCCGGGAATCGGCCGGACGCGCCTACGCACCCTGAGCACCGTCACACATCCGACAAAGACACCTTCCGAAAGGACCACACCTCATGTCTGCACTGGACAACCGCATCATCATCGTCACCGGCGCCGCCTCCGGGATCGGCAAAGGCATCGCCACTCGCCTCGCCGCGGACGGGGCCACCATCGTCGTTGCCGACCTCGACGCGACGAAGTCGCAGGAAACCGCCTCGGCGCTGGGAAACGACTCCATCGGCGTCGCAGTCGACGTCACCGATCGGGCCAAGGTCGATGCCATGACCGCTCGGGTCATCGAGACCTTCGGCCGCATCGACGTCCTCGTCAACAACGCCGGCTGGGACAAGGTCGAACCCTTCATGGAGTCCACGGCCGAGACCTGGGACCGCGTCATCGCCATCAACCTCATCGGCACTCTCAACTGCACGCAGTCGGTCGCAGCCCACATGATCGCCGCCGAATCGGGAGCCGTGATCAGCATCGGCTCCGATGCCGGACGCGTAGGCTCGAGCGGAGAAGCCGTCTATTCGGCGGCCAAGGGCGGCATCATCTCCTTCTCCAAAACCTTCGCCCGTGAAGTCGCACGACACAACATCACCTCAAACTGCGTGTGCCCGGGACCAGCCGACACTCCTCTCTTCGCTGAGATCTCCGAGGACAACCCGAAGCTGCGCACCGCTCTGGAGAAGGCGATCCCCATGCGTCGCCTTGCCCATCCCGACGACCTGGCGAATGCCGTCGCCTTCTTCGCCCTCCCCGAATCCACCTACGTCACCGGGCAGACCCTGTCCGTCTCCGGAGGGCTGACCATGGCCTGAGCCTCTCTTAGCGAGTCACCGCAACGATCCGCAATCACCGGCACGAGACCAGAGCAAAGGAGCCCTGACATGCCCACCCGATTCGACACGACCCTCACCGACGCCCTCATCAAGGAACACACCTCGACCGGCGCCTGGGAGAACAAGACGCTGCTCGATCATCTGGAGCACTGGACGGCCGAACGCCCCGATTCGGTCGTCTCCCGCGATCCCTATGGCAGCCACACGTATCGGGAGCTCTCCGCCGACGCCGAGGCGTGTGCCAGAGCCCTCGTCGACCTCGGTGTGCAAACCGGTGAGGTCGTGGGCATCCACCTTCCCAACTGGTACGAATGGCTCGTCATCCACCTCGGCGCCCTCAAAGCGGGGGCAGTCACGAACGGCCTCATCCCGATCTACCGCGATCGCGAAATCGGATACATGGCACAGAAGGCCGCAGTCACGGTCCTCTTCGTCCCCAACCGGTTCCGCAAGTTCGACTACCCGGACATGGTCGACCGTCTCCGGGACGGTCTGCCGGACCTGCGCCACACGATCGTCCTCGACGCACCCGGCGAAGAACCCTTCACCTCCCGCGAGGGACTCGAACGGTGGAGTGACTTCCTGGGCCGCGGGACGGGCGGCTCACCGCGGTCAGCTGGTTCGCCAGGATCGGCCGAGGCAGCGGCGAGCATCGACTGGGACGCACGCCGCCCCGACCCCAACGATGTCGGTCTGATCCTCTTCACTTCGGGCACGACCGGTGATCCCAAGGGGGTCATGCACACGCACAATTCGGTGCTCTCGGCCTCCCTGCCATGGCCCGACCACCTGGGCCTCGGGACCGACTCCGTCATCCACATGGCCTCGACCTTCGGGCACCTCACCGGGTACATGTACGGGGTCTGCCTCCCGCTGCTCGTCGGCGGCTCCGGTGTGTTCCAAGATCTGTGGAACGGCGAGGAGTTCGCACGGCTCATCGAGGAACTCGGCATCGAACACACCTCGGGTGCCACCCCGTTCCTGCACGATCTCATCGAGGCCGCCAAGACCACGGACCGCGACCTGTCGAGTCTCAAGCACTTCTGCTGCATGGGTGCCCCGATTCCGCGAGTCATGGTCCACGAGGCCAAGGAACTGCTCCCGAACCTCAACGTCTTCGGCGGTTGGGGGCAGACCGAATGCGGTCTTGTCACCATGACCGCTCCCGGAGACTCCGATGACAAGGTCACGAGTACCGACGGTCGCGCGCTCGGCGACATGCAGGTGCGAATCGTCGACCCCCTTGGCGAACCGGTCTCCGCCGGATCCGAGGGAAAGGTCCAGGTCAAGGGCCCATTCCTGTTCGTCGGGTATCTCAGCGAACCGAAGCTCACCGATGAGGCCTTCGACGGTGCGTGGCTGGACACCGGCGATATCGCGGAGATGGACGCTCAAGGGTTCATCAAGATCGGCGGTCGCTCAAAGGACATCATCATCCGCGGCGGGGAGAACATTCCCGTCGCCTATGTCGAGAACATCATGTACGAGCATCCCGCCGTCTCCCAGGTGGCGATCGTAGCGGTGCCCCACCCTCGTCTGCAGGAGATCGCGTGTGCCGTGGTCACCCTGCGAGAAGGCCACTCGTTCACCTTGGACGAGCTGCGTGAGTTCTTCGCCTCCAAGGGCGTGACCAAACACTATTGGCCCGAAACGCTGCAGGTCCTCGATGAGTTCCCGCGGACGCCGAGCGGTAAGATTCAGAAGTTCAAGCTGCGGGAGGAAGTGGTCGGCCGACATGACAAGTGAGACTCAGGATATCAACGCCGTAGTTCGCGGTGCTCGCGCGGAATTCCGTGAGAGGCAGATCGTCGATGCAGCCGTGAGCCTCATGCAGACGAAGGGTTCGCACGCGGTGTCGATGCAGGCGATCGCCAAATCCGCGGGCGTCAGCGTCGGACTGCTGTACAAGTACTTCTCGGATCGGGAGCAGATCGTGCTGGCCGCGATCTCCCTGGTTCTCGACGATTTCCGGCTGCGCGTGCCCGCGGCGATCGACGTGACCGAGGATCCCGTGCACCGGATCATTGCGGCCTTCACCGAGTTCTGTCAGGTCGTCGATGACCATCGGCAGGCGGTGGTTCTGACCTATCAGTCCTCGCGGTCGCTCTCACGCAGCAGTCTGGCGTCCATCCAGTCGCAGGAGTTGGCCACCCTGCAGCCGCTCATCGATGTCGTCGACGAGGCGGCGAAGACGGGCGACCTGCGCGAGGTCGATGCGGGCACGCTCGGACACGATCTCATGACGCTGGCTCATATGTGGGCGCTCAAACACTGGTACTTCCAACAGACGCAGGTCAGTCTCGGCCAGTACATCGACCGGCAGGTTCACACCGTGGTGCTGAGCAACCTCAGCGACAGCGCGCGCAAGAGGGTGAACCTGGCCTAATGCTCGCCGGGTCTGTGCCGCCTCGGGCTCTCACCCCGCCGGCCGGTAGAGCAGATAGAGGAATCCGTCGTCGGTGCCGAACAGGGACTCCAGCTCGAGCTCAACCGGTGGATCGAATTGGCCGCCGCGCAGGATGGTTGTCTCCGTCCCGGCGACCAGCCTCGGGCTGCGAGTCAGACACAGTTCGTCGACGCCCCCGACCTCCAGCAGATCGGCGAACAGCTGGGGCCCGCCCTCGCACACGATCCGAGCGAACCCACGCGACCGGAGTTCAGCGATCGCCGCGCTCAGGTCCACCGACGAGCGACCGGCCACGATCACCTCGGCGACCTCAGAAGCCTGTGCACGTGCCTGAGCGGGAGCGTCTGCGCAGGTGATGAGAATCGTCGGCGCAGAATCGGGATCCTCGGTGAACAGTGGGGCTGAGAAATCGAGGTCCAGGCTGTGCGAAACCACCGCCATGGGTGCCGTGGGACTGCGGTTCTCACGCAGATGCCGCCATTGCGGATCATCCTCGGCAGGACCATAGACCTCGGTCCTGGCAGTGCCGGCACCGACGAGGATCACATCTGCCAAGGCCCGGTTGAGGGCGAACAGCTGTCTGTCGATGTCGTTGCCCAGTTTCCCGACGTGGCCGGCAATGGTCCCGGCGCCATCGACCGAAGCCACGAACACTGCCCGCACCCACAGATCGACCTCGCTGGGAAATGCCAAGGCATCGTGCAGGCTCACACCCTTCACCTGGTCGGGCAAGAGCCGGTTGATCCTCGCAATATCGGTCATCGTCACCTCGCATCATCACACTGGTGTTCAGCGTTTTGAGTCTACGCGCGAACAGACCAGAGATGGGGCGGTGCTCTGCCCTCTTGCGTCTGGATTCTTCCGTCTTAGACTGAAATCAGCACGACAGACCGGCAGACAGGTCAGTACGGCACACGGCACAGTACGGCAGAGAGGGAGGACGATCATGTCAGACAAGCATCAGGTCCAGGTTCGGCGGATCTACGATGATCCGGTCAACAGTGACGGAACTCGAATCCTCGTCGACCGCGTCTGGCCGCGCGGAGTCAGCAAGGACAAGGCCGCACTCGATGACTGGCTGAAGGATCTCGCGCCCTCGACCGATCTGCGCAAGTGGTACTCACACGATCCCGATAAGTTCGACGAGTTCTCCCGGCGGTATCGGGAGGAACTGGGAGATGATGACCATGCCGAGGCCCTCACACAGCTCAAGGACTACGCGCAGAAGAATAAACTCACCCTCCTGACCGCCTCGAAGCGCGATGACATCAGCGACGCGACGGTACTCAAGAAGGTGCTCGACGAGAAATAGTCGCCGCACGCGTTAAGACAGCGTGCAGAACGCGGCTGAAACACCATCACGACTGGACAGAGGCATGACATGAGCGAGACAGGGCCAGAGGCGCAGACAAGCACGCCTCATAAGCAGGGCGCCGAGCCGAACGAACAGAACATCGAACCGGACACTCGAGATTGGGCGGACGTGCTCGAGGCCGGGTGCGCCGAGTGCGGGTTCACCGGCGATGAGGATGTCATTGCGGTGCCTGGCTATGTCTCGGCGTCCGCGCAGGCCTGGGACGAGGTCCTGGCCCGGGAGAATGCCGACATTCGGCCCCGACCGGACCGGTGGTCGGACGTGGAATATGCGGCTCATGTGCGCGATATCCTCGATCTGTTCCGCGAACGCACGCAGCTGATCGTCTCGCAGTCGGCTCCGACCCTGCCGAACTTCGACGGCGATGCCGTGGCCATCGAGTCCGACTACCAACACCAGAATCCCGCCGAGGTGGCCGTTGAGCTGAGAGCGGCCGCGCTGGCCTATGCGGCTGATCTGGCTCAGATCACCGACGAACAGTGGCAACGCACCGGCTACCGCTCCGATGGACGCGAGTTCACGGTGACCTCGCTGACCCGCTATGGGTTTCACGAACTCAAGCACCACCTGCAGGATGTCGGTGCCTGAAGCAGCATAGTGCCATTCACAGTCGAATATGGACACATTAGTCTGTGGACATGGGACTGGAATGGGAACAGCTCGTCGTCGATGCCCACGATCCGCATGTGCTCGGCCACTGGTGGGCGGAGGCTCTCGGATGGATTGTCATCTATGAGGACGAGGACGAGGTGGAGATCAGAGCCGAGGAACACTCTCTCCCAGGCCTTCTCTTCGGAGTCGACCCGGAGACCAAGACCGTGAAGAATCGCCTTCACCTCGACTTCCGTCCCGAAAACCAGTCCGCCGAAGTGGATCGACTCCTCGCACTCGGCGCCCACCGAGCCGATGTGGGCCAGACCGAGTACGAACCCTGGGTTGTCCTGGCCGATCCGGAAGGCAACGAGTTCTGCGTGCTCTCATCACGCAGAAAGTAGTACGTGGGCGCAGCGCAGGAATCTATTGGACCCTGTCTGCCCGACGCCTTCGGTGCCCGAACTCCTCTTCAGAAGAAGACGCCCCACACCAGTACCGCGACGACGAGGAGTAACAGCAGCGACCACGGACTCCCGAAGTTGAGCGACCATCCGATGCCGACACGCTTCGGAATTAAGAACGAAGGGTCCCGAGGACAGAAGTAGAAGATTCCGAGCTTCCAGTTCGCATCATCATCGCGAAGCTGCTTCCTGCGTTCCTTGCCGTCACGCTACACCTGTTGTCAGCGTCCAGCGATGTCAGAACAGCCCAGAACGCGCTCCGAAAGTTTATTGGACAGAACTGTCCAAAATACTCTAGGCTCGCACCATGGGCAGGAAGAAGACCTTCGACGAGCAGACGGTGATCAAGGACGCCATCGCCGTCTTCAGCGAACACGGTTACACCGGCACCGACGTCGGCCTGGTCTGCGAACGTGCGAACATCGGCCGCTCAAGCTTCTACAACACCTTCGACAGCCTCGATGCCCTGTTCCTGCGGGCACTGCGCGAATACACAGGTTCCGGAACCTCGCTTCGTGAGGAGCTGCGCACAGGAACAGCACCGGCTCCAACGCTCATCATGCACCGCCTCGGCGGGGAACTGGCCAAACAGTGCGAGGACGATAAGCGAATCGGATGCTTGTCGGCCAACACCGCGGCCGAACTCGGACGCGACGTCGACGCGGTGTGCACGATCCTCGATCCCGACCGCCGGGCCTGGCTGGAAACTTACAGCATCGTCCTCGAGCGCGGACAGGTCGAGGGCCACATCCGCCCCGATGTCGACACGAAAGTGCACGCGGAGCTCATCCACAGCGTCCTCGCCGGATTGAGGATCGCTGCTCGGGTCATGCCTGCTGACAACGTCCAGGCTCAGGCGAACGCGTTCATCGAAGCACTGTGCACACCCGAGGGAATCACAGCACTTCACAACCACACGGCACCCCACACATATGACGGCAGAGCGCCCGGACACCTCATCTCTACCGAAGGCAGCGCACAGTGACGACTTCGACTCAGACAAGAGTCCGTGTCCCAGCTCAGGTCTACCTTCTGGCAGCAGTGATCTTCTGCCTCGGCACCAGCGAGTTCATGATCGCCGGAATCCTCGAGCCCATCAGTGCGGATCTGCAGGTCAGCATCCCACAGGCCGGCTTGCTCATCACCGGATTCGCGGTGGGGATGATCGGTGGGGCACCGGCCATGGCGCTGCTGACGCTCAAGCTTCCCCGTCGGGCCACGATGATCATCTCGATCATTGCGTTCTCCGCACTGCACATCTTGGCCGCGCTGTCGCCGAGCTATTCGATCCTCATGGTCACCCGCGTCCTGGCGGCCATCGCCTGCGGAGGGTTCTGGGCAGTGGCCGCTGTCCATACGACGCGCATCGCCCCCGCCGAGGTGCATGGTCGTGCCCTGGCCAGCCTCGTCGGCGGGCTGACCGTTGCCAACCTCGTGGGCGTGCCCTTGGGCACCTGGGTGGGTACGCAGTACGGATGGCGAGCGACCTTCTGGGCCGTCGCCATCGTCACCGCACTCGCCGCGGTCCTCATCGCGCTCACAGTTCGGAACCCGGCGCATGAAGACACCGAGTCAAGCCAACACCTGCCCACTCTCCTCAAGGCCGAGCTCGCAGCGTTCAAGGGCCCACGAATCTGGCTGGCACTGGCAACGACCGCACTCTTCCAAGCCTCGGTCTTCGCCGCATTCTCATATTTCTCGCCGCTGCTCACCCGAGTGGCGGGGATCTCACACGACCAGGTCCCCGGAGTCCTGGCTGCTTTCGGCATCGGTGCCTTCGTCGGAGTCATCGTGGGCGGACGCTTCGCCGATAGGAACATCTTCGGCAACATCATCGGCAGCCTCACGGCCCTGGCACTGAGTCTCTTCGCTCTGTGGCTGGTGGCCGATACCGGCTGGGCGGCGATCGTCATGATCGTCCTCATCGGTGCCAGCGGCTTCTCGATTGCGGGGGCGCTCAATTCCCGGGTATTCCAGATCGCCACACAGGCGCCGACCCTGGCGGCCAGCGTGAATACCTCGGCGTTCAACGTCGGCAATGCCGTCGGGCCTGCCCTCGGCGCCGCAGTCATCGCATTCGGATGGGGGTTCAAGGCTCCCGTCGTCGTCGCGATCGTCCTCGCGCTGGCCTCCCTCATCGTCGTCGCGGCTGCGATCCGAGTCGAACGAGTCTTGACCGCTCGTATCGGTGTCGCGACCCCTGAAGAATCCTCAGACGCTGTCGCCTGACGCCTCCGATTCGGAGTACTCCCGGAGCAGCTGCTGAAGCCGATCGGTCATGAAGCGGTAGTACGCCTCCATCTGTTCGACCCGCCGACGCTGGACATGTGGCAACGTTCTGCCCTGATCCTGCACCGACTCCGCGAAATCCAGCAGTTGAGTCGTTGCCCGATACTGGTGGTCCAGGCATCCGATCCACGCGTCTGACCTCCAGCGATAGACAAATTGCCGCTGTCCCGGTTCTTTGAACCGTTCGATCACGCCGTTGTCGATGAGCAACCTCGTGGTCTCCGAGACAGAGCCTTTGCTCGCATCGAGAGCGTCTTGGAGCTGGGCCATGCTCAGCGGTGAATCACTGAGCATGAGAACGCCCGCCGCGCGACCTGCCATCGGGGGCCAGTTCATGGCCTCGCCGATCCGATGACTGAAACTCTCGATCAGCGACGCCTTCGCTGCCCGGTCATCTGTGTCTGCGAGCGCCGCCACGTCGAACTCCTTCATAACAATTCATTACTGAATGAACATTCACTGTTGACTGAATGTTGTGATGTACGTCATTGTAGTTGAAGAGCGGAACAATCCGCCACCCACTCCCAAGCTACCCGTTCTCAAGGAAGATGTGACGTGAAAGAAGACAACTGGGACATCATCGTCATCGGCGCCGGCTCAGCAGGGGCGGCATTCGCGGTTCGATCGGCGGAGGAAGGGAAGCGTGTCCTCCTCATCGAAGCCGGGCATGACTATCGGTCGGCAGAGATGCACGAGGCGTGGAGATCACCGAACCCTGCAGTCGCGATCATGGAACCCGACGCCATAGAAGGAATGATGTGGACCGGTCTCAACGCAACCCGCACCGATTCTCAGCCCGAAGCAATGTACTGGAGAGGAAAGGGCGTGGGAGGAAGCTCGTCGGTCAACGGGCAGATTGCGATCCGTCCGCCGCTCGAGGATTTCGACGAATGGTCGAGGTCCGGGTGCGAGGGGTGGTCGGGTGCTGAGGTCCTGCCCTACTTCTCCAAACTCGAGAACGACGAAGACTTCGGCGCGTACGAATTTCACGGCGATTCCGGGCCCACTCCCATCTACCGCGCGCCGCGCAACAGGTGGGGCGCAGTGGACACGGCACTGGCCGACTCAGCGTTGGCCGCCGGCCACCCCTGGGCCGCCGATGTCAATGCACCGCAGGCGACAGGTGTCTCTCCATACCCCATCAATTCTCATGATTCGCGCCGCGTCAGCGTCAACGACGCCTACCTCGAAGGCGCACGTGGGCTGCCGACTCTCACCATCCTCGGCGAGGCGACCGTCGACCGCATCCTCTTCGAGAACTCGCGCGCGGTCGGTGTCAGCCTGCTCACCGGGGAGAACTCCGAGACTCGGTATGCGGACACCGTCGTCCTCAGCGCCGGGGTCATCCACTCACCGACGATCCTCCTACGATCTGGCATCGGCCCACACCACCAGCTGGAGTCTCTGGGCATCGACGTCCTCGCCGACCTTCCTGTGGGACAGGGCCTGCAGGACCATGCGATGGCGTCTATCACCCTTCCGCTCAATGACTCCTCGGGCATCTCGTCACCGGACGATCGCCACACGAATGTGTGCGTGCGCTGGTCCAGCGGCCCAGAAGAGGGGACCGAGATAGTTAGATACAACGATCTGATGTTCGTCTCGATGAACCAGAGCGTGATCTCCATGGCGACGGCGAACACAGGCGCCGAATACGGCGCCTTCGGGGTCTGGCTCAACCAGGCCGACTCCCGCGGCACGGTCACGTTGACTTCAGCTGACCCCCACGCACAACCTGCGGTCGCAGAACGGATGCTCTCCGAGACTGGCGACCGTGCCCGACTCCGTGCCGGTATCCGGGCCGCAGTGAAACTGCTCGAACAGGACGCGACGCAGGCCATCCTCGGAGGATCCGTGAAGGACTGCAATGAAGAACTCTTCTCTGTCCTCGACGACGATGACGCACTGGATGCCCACCTGCTGACCACTGTCGCCGATGCCCAGCACGGAACGAGCACCTGCCGCATGGGACGTGCCGATGATCCGACCACCGTCGTCGATTCCGACTGCCGAGTGCACGGGATCGAGAACCTCTACATCGTCGACGCATCGATCTTCCCCTCGGTGCCACGGGCCAACACGAACCTGGCATCGATCATGGTCGGCGAGCTGATGGCCGACCGCATCGACTGACCAGGGCACGGGCTGACTCCGGCGCAGCCACCAACCTTTTCCCATCTTCAGAGGAGACACGACAATTGTGAAGACACTGCAGAACTACATCGGCGGCACCTGGACCAGCTCCCAGGACCCGAACCGATTGACTGTGATCAATCCATCGACCGAGGAATCGGTCGCCGAATTCCCGCAAGGGGCGGCAGCCGACGTCGACCTGGCAGTCGCCTCGGCGAAGACAGCCCAATCCGCGTGGATGGCACTGACGGTCGAGGACCGCGTGGCCCGGATCATCCGATGGGCGGATCGGATCGAGGAACACACCGACGAACTGGCCGAACTCGAATGCCGCGAGATGGGCAAACCCGTGGGCATCGGCCGCAGCTTCATCGCGGCCGGCGTTGGCGGGCTGAAGGCCTCCGCACAGGAGGCGCTGACATACGCATTCGACGCCTCCACCGACGATCCCGACGGGGGTCGCACTCGAGTCATCCGCCAACCGGTCGGCGTGGCCGCCGTCGTGACACCGTGGAACTTCCCCGTCACGATGGTTCTAGGCGCTCTGGGCCCCCTGCTTGCGGCCGGAAATACTGTAGTGATCAAGCCCTCGGAACGCTCACCACTGTCGACAGTGCGACTGTTCGAACTGCTCGACCTTCCCGACGGCGTCCTCAACCTCGTGCTCGGCGACGTCCACGCCGGTGAACCGTTAGCAGGCCACGACGACATCGATCTGGTCCACTTCACCGGTTCAGTGTCCGCTGGGAGGAAGGTCGGTGCCGCGTCAGGACAGGCACTGCACCGTGCAGTTCTCGAACTGGGTGGAAAGGATCCCGTCATCGTCGACGAAGACGTCGATGTTCGGGCGACCGCTGAGGCGGTGGCCTTCGGCTCGTTCGTCAATACGGGACAGATCTGCACATCGATGGAACGCATCTACGTGCATCAGGCCATTGCTGAGGAATTCGTCGTCGAGTTGGTCAAGGCAGCCGAAGCGTACGCCTTCGGCGATGGCCTGCAGGCGGACGTGATGATGGGACCCCTGGTCGACGAGAGGCAGCGGAACATCGTCGGTGACCAGGTGAGCGATGCCGTAGCGAAAGGTGCCACGGTGCGAACAGGAGGTGAAGTCCCCGCCGGGCACGGGTTCTTCTATCCGGCAACTGTCATCACCGATGTCGACTCTTCGATGTCGGTCATGAGTGAGGAGACCTTCGGTCCCATCGCTCCAGTCTCGGTCGTGTCCTCATTCGCCCAGGGGCTCGAGCGTGCGTCGGAATCATCATTCGGACTGGCTGCCACGGTGTACTCGCGCAATGCCGATCACATCGCTCTGGCTGCCAGCATCCCCGCGGGCGTCGTGTGGGTCAATCAGTGGCAGGGCGGTAGCGACGTGCGAACCTATGAGCCGGCCCGAGCCAGCGGCATGGGAGCCACCGGCACGACAGCTGCCTATTACTCAGCTACACGACCATTCACAGTGCACATCGCCCCGGACAGGTCTTGAGTCAACTCAGTCGACGACCGTCTGTCGGTCGTCCCCGGCCCGCTCGAACCGCAACAAGGTCATTCCGCCGGGAAACGCTCGCACCTCGGTGTTCGTCCAGATCTCCGTGTTGAAGTCGGACTCAGAGCCCCACAGCGGCACACCCGTGCCGAGGGTGAGAGGACCGAGTTTGATGATGAGCTCATCGATCTCCGAACGCAGGCTCGAGGCCAGCGTTCCGCCGCCGACGAGCCAGATGTCCTTGCCCTGCTCACCCTTGAGATCGCGGACCCGTCCTACGGGATCATCGCTGACGATTTCGACAGCGGACTCCGGGTAGGCCCCGAGCGTCGAAGAGACGACGAGATGCCGCAGGTGAGGGTAGGCGTCGGGCAGTCCTGTGGCCAGGCCGAGTTCGAAGGACCGGCGTCCCTCGATGACTGTGTCGAAGTGGAGTCCCGGGCCCGCAATTCCCATCGCGTCTCTGGCTGGTCCAGGCAGGGTTTCGGGATAATCGGTGCGAATGAAGTCGATGTAGTCATCGGTGATGGGCCACCATCCGCTGGGGTCGCCGCCATCCGGGCCGGCGATGAAGCCGTCGATTGAGAGTGCGACGAAGTACTTCAGTCGGCGGTGCTGGGGCATCATTGCTCCTCGGCGTCTCTGAATCACTTCGGCGTTTCTGAATCAGTCTAGACCAGCGTCCCCGCGGGCTGGAGCTTCTCACGGGTGCCTTTCTGTCCTCCCTGACCCTCGCCGCCCTTCTCGACCTTCCAGGGCTTGACCCAGGTCATCGCCTCGGACACGAGGACTTCGCCGCAGGAGCTGCAGACTTCACCCTGGGTCGTCTCCTGCCCACAGGTGTCGTGGATCATCGGCATGTGTGCGCCGCCGGTCGGCATAGTGGTGTGCTTCTCGCCCCAGACCACGAGCTGCTGAAGGATCGGCAGCAGATCGGCCGCGGCCTCAGTGGCGGCGTAGCCCTGACGGGTGCGTGCCCCATCCTGATAGTCGACTCTCTCCAACAGACCGGCCTCGACCATCGAGTGCAGACGCCTGCTGAGGACCGCCTCGGAGATCCGCAGATTCTCGCGCAGTGTGTCGAAGCGTCCGTGTCCGTGGAGCACGTCGCGGACGATGAGCAGCACCCAGGGATCGCCGAGCACGTCGAGAGAGCGCCCGACGGGGCAGAGCGCCTCGGACCAGTCGGATCTCAACGCCATGAGCGTTACCTTTCTTCAGAGAAGTCTGGTTATACTGCCTCCAGTATAACTTCTTTCAAGAAAGTATGAGGGATCGATGTCGACCACTCCAGTGGGCCCCCCTGGCGCCATGACGAGCAAGCGTCGCCGCATCCACCCCGCCTGGTGGGTGGCCGCAGTCGCGTTCCTCGCACTGCTCGCCGCGGCAGGTTTCCGGGCAGCCCCGGGCGCGCTCATGATCCCGCTCCACAATGACTTCGGCTGGTCGATGAGCGTCATGTCCCTGGCAGTCAGCGTCAATCTCATCCTCTACGGGCTCACGGCCCCATTCGCCGCGGCACTCATGGATCGCTTCGGAATCCGCCAGATCGTGGCGCTTGCTCTCATCCTCGTCGCAGCGGGCGCCGGGGGCAGCGTGATCATGACCGCCTCGTGGCAGCTGCTCGTCTTCTGGGGGCTGCTCATCGGGCTGGGTACTGGGTCGATGGCCATGGTCTTCGCCGCAACCATCGCCAATCGGTGGTTCATCCGCCGCCGAGGACTGGTCATGGGCATACTCACCGCCGGCTCGGCCACCGGCCAGCTGATCTTCCTGCCTCCTGTCGCCGCGATCGCGGAGTCGACGGGGTGGCGTCCGGCTTCTCTGCTCATCGCGGCAGCGGCTCTCGTGGCCGTGCCGGTCGTGTGGTTCGTCCTCCGCGACCGTCCAGAGGACCGCGGTGTCCTGCCCTATGGCGCCGATCCCGAGACCTATATGCCCGACGAGCGGCCCACAGGCGGAGCCGCCAAGCGCGCCTTCGCCGGCCTGACCTTCGCTGCTCGACATCGATCGTTCTGGGCTCTGGCCATTGCGTTCGCCATCTGCGGGGCGACGACCAACGGTCTCATCGGCATTCACTTCATCCCGTCCGCACACGACCACGGCATGCCGACGACCACAGCGGCGGGCCTGCTCGCGGTCGTCGGGATCTTCGATATCGCCGGAACCGTGTTCTCCGGGTGGCTGACCGACAAATTTGACCCGCGCATCCTTCTGCTCACCTACTACACCTTCCGCGGCGTCGGACTCCTGCTCCTGCCCTGGCTGCTCTCGGACATCGTGCATCCGTCCATGGTGCTCTTCATCGTCATCTACGGCCTCGACTGGGTCGCGACCGTTCCGCCCACCTCGGCGCTGTGTCGTGAGGTCTTCGGCGATCGAGGCACGATCGTCTTCGGCTGGGTCTTCGCAGCGCACCAGCTCGGCGCCGCGGCTGCAGCCTTCGGCGCCGGTGTCATCCGCGATGTCTTCGGCGAATACACCTATGCCTGGTGGGGCGGGGCCGTGATGTGCGCTGTCGCTGCCGCCCTGTCATTCGCGGTCAGACGCAATCGTCAGGCACGTGAGAGGACAATCGTCCCCGCCGAGGCGGCTGCTCAGGTGACATCGTCGACCGAGGACTGAGCCACACCCGTTTCATGCGAAGACGGGTCCCCACAGTTCGACCCGATTGCCCTCTTGTCTCACGATGGAGAGGGAATTGCCGGGCCTTTCCGCGTGTTGTCATACTTAGGTGAATCTATTCACGAGAGGACGTCCTATGAGCAAGTTCGCAGTGACAAACGCCAACACCGGTGAGGTTGAGGAAGAGTTCGCTTCCGTCACGAAGGAAGAGATCCCCGGTTACATCGATCGTGCCCACGAGGCTCACCTTTCGTGGAAGGAGACGCCGCTCCATGAGCGCGCGACGATCCTCCGGAAGTTCGCCGACCTCGTTGATGCCAATGCCGACGAGATGACCGACATCATCGGCCGCGAGATGGGCAAGGTCAAGAAGCAGGGCCTCGGTGAGGTGGACAAGGTTGCTCGCACGGCACGGTGGATGGCCGACAACGCCGCCACCCACCTGGCACCCACACACCTCGCAGCAGCGGGTGCGGCCAGCAGCTACGTCCGCCACCAGCCGCTGGGCGTTCTGCTGGGCATCATGCCGTGGAACTTCCCCTATAACCAGATCGCCCGCTTCGTGTTGCCCAACCTCATGGTCGGCAACGCGATCATCATGAAGCAGGCCTCGATCTGCCCGAAGTCCTCGCAGTACTTCGAAGATCTCCTCACCGAGGCGGGTCTGCCCAAGGGCGTGTACCAAAACATCTACCTCGACAGCTCCCACGCCGAGGAGGTCCTCAAGGACTTCCGCGTCAAAGGCTTCTCCCTCACCGGCTCCGAGGGTGCCGGCGCCTCCGTGGCCTCCATCGCCGCGAAGTACTACAAGCGCGCCGTCCTCGAACTCGGCGGCAATGATCCTGCCGTCGTCCTCGATTCGAAGGACGTTCCGGCACTGGCCAAGAAGCTCGTCGGCCTGCGCCTGGCGAACGCCGGCCAGGTCTGCACCTCGCCGAAGCGCATGATCGTCGTCGATAGCCTCTACGACGAATTCCTCGCCGAGGCCGTCAAGGCCGCCGAGGCGACGAAGGTCTCGACCTTCGATGACCCCGAGGTCGGCATGGGCCCGGTCTCCTCCGAGGGTGCTCGCGATGACATCGTGGCCATGATCGACAAGGCCGTGTCCGATGGTGCCACGCTGCACACCGGTGGCAAGAAGCTCGACCGTCCGGGCTGGTTCATGTCGCCGGCCGTGATCTCCGACATCGATCCGAAGTCGGACCTCGGCTGCAACGAGCTCTTCGGCCCCGCGGTCATGGTCTACCGGGCTAAGGACGAAGAGGATGCGCTGCGTTTGGCCAATGACACCGAATACGGCCTCATGAGCTCGGTGTGGACCGATGACCTCGAGAAGGGCGAGGAATTCGGCGCCAAGATCAATGCCGGCATGACGCTGATCAACTCCCACATGGAATCGGGACCCGAGTACCCGTTCGGCGGAATCAACCGCTCGGGCTACGGCCGCGAGAACGCACAGTGGGCCTTCCAGGCGTTCACCAACGAACACCTCATCCGCGTCCACGCCTGAGGACCAGACCTCACAACTGAATAGATGAAGGTCCCGCTGGCAACGTCCATATCGTTGCCGGCGGGACCTTCTTTACGAGCGCTGTCTCAATAGCTTCTCGAGTGGGCCTCCGTAGGTACTTCTCAAACCCTAGCAAGCCGCTCGGTACGCTGATTTCCCGTGTTCTCAAGGGTTCAGAACGTCGTCGGCGTCAAGCTTCGGGGGCGCGATTCGCCGATCAGCGCGGTCCGGTGCGAGAAAGTTCGCGGCAGTCTCAAACCCGTTTGAGCGCCTCGAATCGAGCCGAGGTCGCGGCCTGTTACGCCACTGGCGTGCCAGTTCGGGAATTGGCGGCGAGGTTCGGCGTGCATAGGAGTTCGGTTCGCGCGATCGCCGAGCGGGCCGGACTTGAAGCGCGTCGCTCCACGCACTCGGACGCAATCCGCGCGGAGGCGGCGGGTCTATACGCGGACGGCCTGACGCTGGCCCAAGTCGCCGCACAGCTCGGGATCAGCGATGAGGCCGTCCGGGCCGCCGTGCTCGCTTGCGGAGGTACGATCCGGCCCCGTGGCCGTCGTCGCGAGCAGGTCTGAGCGCGTGGAACCGGGGTGTTCGGCTGTCAGGCCATCACAGCCGGCGCACGATGCGCGTCAGCGTCGGTCGTGTAGGCACTACCGGCAGGTTCGCGTCGGGCAGCGACTGCCTCGCGGATGCGGACGCGGATCAGCAGGACGAGGCTGATCGGGCCGATCAACAGCATCTTCAACGCGCACCAGATCGCCCACAGCACGGCCACGTGAAGCCAGCCGGGACCGCCGTCCTCAATGAACTGGACGCAGATGCTCGCGATCAGCAGGTACGGCACGGCGAGTAGCATCGCGGGAACGCCCCACTTCAACCCCCGGCGAGTGCGGATCGCGTCGAGCAGGATGTTGGTTGGCATGTAACGCCGCAAGAAGCACCGGGTGTGGATGCTCGCGGTCCAGATCAGGCGGATCATGGTCTCGTTCCTCTCCATCGCACAGCTATGTCCGAGCGAGGCGGTGCGTTGAAGAGTGACCCAGGGGCCTACCGCGAGCGGCGCGTTACAGAGGAGAAATCCGCCTCACCTACGAGGTTACGCCCGATCTCTGAGGGATGGAAGAAGGGAAGGGGGACGGGGGCGGAGGGTGTTCTCGCCGTGCTCGCCAGCATCATCGCGGCCTCCGCCGATTGGGCAGAGGCACCAGGCGAGAACGTGGGGCTGTGTCGGTGTCCTTCAGTAGTCTTGTCTCATGGAAGACCTCGTGCTCACCGCCAGCGACGATCACGTCGCACGTCTCGCGCACGAGGGCGACCCCGTACGTGCCGTCATTGAACTGATATGGAACGCGGTCGACGCCGAGGCCACGACTGTCACAGTCGACATGGAACGCAGTTCGATGGAGGCCATCGACCAGGTGCGTGTCGAAGACGACGGTCACGGCATCAGTTCCGACGAAGTTGCCGCGACGTTTGGTCGCATCGGGGGCTCCTGGAAGTCTCTCAGCGAGAAGTCCAAGAACGGCAAGAGGCAACTGCACGGGAAGCTCGGCGAAGGGCGCCTGCGCGCGTTCGCGCTCGGGTCCCGCGTGAGCTGGGTCAGCATCAGCGACAACACCGCCGGCCAGCGGGAGCAGATCACGATCACCGGTAGCCGGAGCAGTCGTGACCGGTTTCGGTGGGATACTGCTCCGTTCACCGCCGCTGCGACCGGTACCATTGTGACTGCTCGCAACGATGAGCAACGGTCGCTGGGTGCGCTTGACGCCGATGACGTAATTGCGACGCTGCGATCGCACTTCGCACCGCTCCTCCTCAACGATCCGTCGCTAACGATCGTCTACGACGGCTCTGCATTGGACCCATCACAAGAGGTAGTCGACGACGCGACATTGCCGCTCGACTTTGGTGAGAACGGTGCGCACCGGGCCACCATGCGGATCATCGAATGGCGCACCGGCAAGCACCGCGCTGTCTACTTCGGTCCCGATGCCGATCACTTCCCGTTCGAGACCTCAGGCTCCGCCTTCGAAAGCCAGTTCGCCTACTCCGCCTACGTGACATGGGACATGCTCGGCATTGAGGAGCTTTCCGCACTTGGCCTTGGTGACATGGCGCCAGATGAAGTCGGTGAACTATGGACCGCGGCTCGGGAGGCGATTCGCGACCACTTCAACGCGCGTCGGCGTGAACGACGACGCGAACAGGTCGAGCACTGGAAGGAAACCGGGGTATACCCCTATAGGAGCGAGCCCGCGAACGATATGGAGCGCGCGGAACGAGCCGTGTTCGACGTCGTGTCCGGCTCTCTTGTGCCTCACATCTCCAAGACCAAGAACCAAGCGCAGCTGACGCTCGAACTGCTCCGCGACGCGATACGCCACGATCCGGAGAAGTTGACGACGATCCTGCATGAGGTTGTCGCCCTCAATGAAGCTGATCGTGACACACTCACCAAGCTGTTGAGCGAGACCACGCTGTCCGCGATCATTCGATCGGCCAACGTGGTCGCGAGCCGCCACAAGTTTCTTGTTGCGCTGGAGCATCTGCTCTTTGATCCGGACGATTCCGGAAAGGTGGGTGAACGAGACCATCTTCACAAGGTGCTCGAACACGAACTATGGGTCTTCGGTGAGTCCTATCACCTCATGAGTACCGAGCGGAGCCTGACCGAGCTGCTGCGAAATCATCTCAAGCTCGACGGCCTTCCGACGAAGGACGTTGCCACGGTTCGTCGGTGGGATGGCAAGACCGGGCGCACCGACCTACACCTCGCAGCCAGGAATAAGGAGCACGACCGGATCAGGCACCTCGTGGTCGAGTTGAAAGCTCCGGACATCACCGCATCGCGTAGGGAACTCGATCAAGTCGAGGACTACGCCAACGCGATCCTGTCGACCGCTGCCTTCACCGGCGACCGAACGAGCTGGGACATCATCCTGGTCGTGACCGACTATGACGACCTCGTACGTCGCCGAATCACCGGGGAAGATCCGGATATCGGCCTGTTCTTCGATCCGCAGAAGGAGCAAGGGCGACCGCTCGTGCGCGCCTACGTCCGACGCTGGCGCGAAGTCATCGACGAAAACAAGCGACGGCTGGAGTTCATGACACATGCGCTTGAGCACGACCCCTCGATTACCGAAGGACTCCAGTACGTTCGTGACGAGTACAGCGACTTGCTACCTGAAGAATTGCGAGTATCTGGCCAAGAAGAGGACGAGCCCTCATCGGTCGTTACACCAGCCGGTGCGCATCTTGGGTGACTGAGCGCTGAGGGGGGATATCTTCCTCACGAGTAGGAGCTTGCGTCAACTGAATGGCGCGATCAAGCGCGGCCTTTGCGCGAGCCGCGTCAATCTTCTGCGCCGTCGTCTCCGGTGCCGACCCGACGGGTGAGTCGTCGGTGATGCTGTACCGGTCCCGATACGCGGCGACAGTGCGTGCGGCACGCTTCCAGGCCGCGGCTTTCCTCGGGTCGCGAGGAGGCACGCCGAGCAGCTTTGTCCACGGCGCCTTCGAGTCCAGTGCGGTGTCGAGCACGGCATCGGCGCGTGTTCCGATCAACTCTCGCCGCTCATCCAATGCCTCGCGCATGTCGTCCGCCATCGGGCCGCTGGCGCGCGGGATGAGGCCGGCGATGAGTCGCGGTGCCTTCCGGGTGCGGCCCGAGCCGGCGGGCCGTGCTGTGGCGCGGGCGACGCGGTAGTGCAGGACGGAGGCGATGTCGTCTGCGTCATCGAACCCGCGTGCCGCGACCAGACGCGGGAGCAGACGGTCCATATCGTGGTGGTTGGCCTCGGCCCGGCGCAGTTCGGCGGTGAGCGCTCCGAACGCCTCCGAATCCACAGCGGCATCGGCCTGACTCTCGGTGAGACCCGAGGCACGGATCAAAGTCGCCCAGCGATCGCGTTGGGCTGTGGCAGCGATGGTCTCGTACTCGGCCGCGAGTTGGGCGAGCGAGCCCCACTGCTCGTGTTCAGCGGTGATGGTCTCGTGGGCAGACAGCTCTGCGCCAACGTGCTGGAGGACGCCGTAGAGCACGCTGCGCGCGGTGGCGTCGGGGTTGTCACCTGGATGCGGCTCTGTGTGGGCATCGTCCGCGCGGTCCAGGACCACATACGCCTGGTTGGAGTGCTTGCCGCGGGTCATGGCGACATAAAAGTTCTCCCGCGTGGTCGTCGGCCTCACCAGCACATGCGCGGTATCGACCGTGACACCCTGAGCCCGATGTGCAGTGACCGCGTACCCGAGATCGACATGCTCGGCCACGTACGACGCCGGCAGCACGATCGACCCGCCGAACTTGCGCCCGGTGGGACGGATCGTGACCGAGCCATCGTCGCGCACGTCTTTGATAGTCCAGGTGTCGCCGTTGCGAACCCAGTCCTTGCCGTTGCGAAGGCGCCGGTCGTTGCGACGGGTGATGACCGTGTCCCCGACCCCGGCGGTGGTGCCGTCGTTCAGCTCGACCTCGCGGCCGGGTGCGAGGGTGCCGTCGAGGATCAGGTCCGCGCGGGCACGGGTGTTGAGCGTGTTCACGTCGCGGGTCTCGGCGATCAGCACTGACACCGATCCGGAGTTGCGGTCGGCACGCCATGCGGCGTAAGCGGCATCGGTCATCGCCTCGGCGTCGCCTTCGTGGATGCGGCCATGGTCGAGGTAGGTGTCGATCACCTCAGTACGTCCATGCCGTAGCGCAAGGGATGCGGTCTTCTCCCAGGCGTTCGCGAAGCGGTGGACATCGACCAACTCGGGCGCATCGTCGCGGTCTCCCACGAGCAGTCCGAATGCGCCACCGGCGTCCATGGACTGGAGTTGGGCGAAGTCACCAACCAGCAGCACCTTCGCGCCCGCCTGCTCCGCAAGGTGCGTGATCCGGGCCAGGGACAGGGTGCCTGCCAGGGATGCTTCGTCGATGATGACGAGCTGCCCGGCCTCGAACGTCGTCCCGTGCACGAGGTGGCTGGTCCACCACTTCGCCGTGTTCTCCGTCGCGACGCCAAGGTCATCAGCGAGGACCTGCGCTGCTACTGCGGAGGGGGCCAGACCGACCACGGACCCGGAACCGTATTCGGCCTCCCACACCCTCCGCAACGCCGACATAGCCGTGGTCTTGCCCGCACCTGCCGGGCCGACGAGCACGTCGAGCACCCGCCCGGAGACGGCGATCTTCATCAGGGCGCCGGCCTGGTCCTCGCCGAGCATCCGTCCCTCGGCATCGGCGCGGGAGGTGATCGTTTCCACCGTGCCGACCGGGACCGTTGGGGCGGTGAAAGTACGGGATCGGTCGAGCAGCCGGTCCTCGGCCGCGAGCAACAGCTCGGAGGAGAACACGGTGGAGTGCTTGGGCCGGAACACACTGGTGCCGTCCACGCGCCGGAAGGCGGCTGGGCTGGAAGTGAGGTCGGGTGGAGTGAGTCGCAGCGACGCGTTCTCGGCGGCGTCGGCGACCATGCCGACGATTGCCTCCCGGTCCTGCATGGAGGCGAAGCGCCAGCCCATCGTCTGCCGGGACGCCTCGGCCATCAGGTTCCAACGGCGCCAGGTCGAGCGCTTCTCACCGACGACCTCGACCACTGCGGCCCCGAGTTCG
The DNA here is from genome assembly GCF_900105045.1 of Brevibacterium picturae. Classification (GTDB taxonomy): domain Bacteria; phylum Actinomycetota; class Actinomycetes; order Actinomycetales; family Brevibacteriaceae; genus Brevibacterium; species Brevibacterium picturae. Next base: position 1,997,458 of record NZ_LT629739.1, read on the forward strand.
GCGATGGTCTCCAGCGGCACGTCGTCGGCTCGCAGCAGCAGGGGCGTCTCGTTGTCGGTCACAGTGCGTGCCCACGTGGTGGCGTCCTGGCCGAGGATGCCGGTGGCGCGGGTGCGCCACTGCTCGGTCAGATCGGCGAGTGAATGGGCTTCCTTGGCCGGTCGGGTGCTGAGGGTGGCTTGGGCGCGCAGCTTCATGATCGTCACCGGTGACGGCCGACGCCCGCGCCTGTCGACGTATTCGGCGATGAGGCGGTCGGTCTCGGTGTCGATGTGCCGGGCGCGGGTGGAGAACGCCTGAACCAGCTCTTCCGGCACACCGGTTATTGCCCACGCCGGGTTGCGGTCCCGGCCCATGTCACGGGCCTCCCATTCGACGCCGAAGGCGCGGGTCATGTGATCGGCGAACACCGCCTCGTGCAACTCCGAAAGCGCGACAACGGCGGCGTGCATCGGCCGCCCATCCAAGCTCCGCCACTTCCCATCCAAGACGGTCTGGACCTTGTTGGAGATAACGACGTGGGTATGCAGGTGAGGATCGCCGGCACGGGAATCGAAGTGATCGAACGCCGTCGCCACCAGCCCGGTGACGTCGACCTGCGCAACAGCTCCGTCGCCGGCGGTTGCGCCGGTGCGGGTGGCTGCAACCTCGCGCTCCATGAACCCAACCACCTCCGCAACTGCGCGATGATGCGCCTCACCGATCAACGCCTGCGTCCCAGCATCAGCAACCGCCCACAGTGCCGAGGCGGACTTCGGAACCGAGAACGTGAAGTCGAACCCCGCAACCGCCCGCCGCGTCCCACGCGCACTCTCCTCAGCCTCGATCTGCGCGACCGCCTCACCTTTCGCACCAGGACTCATCGCCGGGTCGAGACCAGCCACGCGGGCTTCGATCCGCTCCGAAACAGACTTGTAGGCAGGGAACGCCAGACCGAGCGGGTCGCCGGTGAGCGGGTCCCGGCCCATGCCCATCAAGAGCTGAAGCTGGGCCTCCGACACCCGATCACCCACGGCAAGTCGGCCCGTGCCGAGGGAGGCCACCCCCGACCCAAGCCACTGGCCTGGCGGCGTGCCCGCCTCGGCGTAGTACCTCGTCAGCGGTGTCGAGAGTGAACGGTCACCATCGGCCGCAGCGACCGTGCGCAACAGGTACTTGTAGCCGTCGCCAGCCGACATAACCCGCATCGAGACCGTCATGCCGGTCAGGTGCGCACGGGTGGCGTTCGGGGTGGTCAACCCGAATGAGTCCATGCACCGTTCTCTAAAACCGCTCGGGGGTCAGTCATCTTGGATAGACGACGGTGTTCCTGGTCCGTGGTGTCGAAGCAGACGGCGGGTGAGTAGGGCGCCGGCGAAGACGGTGGCCGTGATGACGATCATGACGACGAGGTAGCCGGTGTCGAACGCAGCGTGCGCGGCCTCATGCAATTCGGGTGTGCCCTCGGGAAGTGCGAGGGCAGTGGTGAGGCTGTCTCTGGCGGCGTCGGGCGCACTCGGCGGGAGGCGGATCGTTGCGCTGTAAACCAGACCGATTAGGGTGCCGATGACGGCGACAGCGGTAAGGTTGCCGAACTCCCAGGAGACTTCTTCAACCGAGGCGGCCATGCCGGCTTGTCGGGAGCGTGCGTTGCCAACGATGGCGGTGGAGGCGACCGCAATGACCGCGCCGAGCCCCAACCCACTGATGACCAGCCCGATCACGAGCGCGAGCAGAGAGGCCGCGAATGTCATCACGCTGAGGGTCAGCCCGAGTCCGGCGAGGGCGAGACCGCCGGAAATCAGGAGGCGTAGCCCGGAGCGGTGCAGGATCACGCCACCCAGCAAAGCGGTGGGAACAGAGCCGAGCATGATAGCGCTGACCACGAGCCCGGACTCGATGGGGCTGAACTGGACCACCAGTTGGAGGCGTTGGACGGTGACAAGCTGAACACCGCCGATGGCGAACATGGTGACAGCCGCCGCGATCACCCCGGCCGTGAAGGCCTTGTTGGTGAAGATGGTGAAGTCCAGGAGCGGATGGGGCAGGCGACGTTGACGACGCGCGAAGAGTGTGAGCGCGACGGCTGAGACCATCACCGCGACAGCGATGAGCGACCATGCAGGACCGGGGTCGGCGAACTCCTTGATCGCCACGACCATGGCGATGAGCCCGATCATCGCCTGGATCGATGAGGTCAGGTCCCAGCGCTTGGCCGGATCGGGATCGTTGCTGGGCCGGATGAGCGCGGTGGCCGTCAGCGCGGCGACAACGATGGGGACGTTGATCAGGAACACCGCGCCCCACCAGAACGCCTGCAACAGAACACCGCCGACGATAGGGCCAAGGGCTGCGCCAACGATCGACACGGTGCCCCACACAGCGATGGCGATGTTGCGTTCTCGTTCGACGTGGAAGGTCACGCGGATCAGTGCCAAGGTCGCCGGCATCATGGTTGCTGCGCCGACCGCCAGGAGGGCCCGCGCAGCGATCAGCACTCCGGCCGTGGGTGCGAAAGTCGCCACCAGGGAGGCGGCGCCGAAGATGACCAGACCGGTGTGGAACATCCGCACGTGGCCGACCCGGTCACCGAGCGTGCCAGCCCCAAGCAGAAGCCCGGCCATGACGACTGGATAGGCGTTGACGATCCACAGGCTCGCCGACCCGTCGGCGCCGAGTTCACGGGTCAGGGTGGGCAGCGCGGTGTAGAGGACGGAGTTGTCCAAGGCGATCAGCAACAGGGCGCTGCTGACGGCAGCAAGCAGAGACCATCGTCTCCTACGCGACATGACCACGGTTGTCGCTCCTTTCGCTCCAGATGCGAGCGTCCCGTCGTCCCGGCTGTTCTGGGCCGGCACGCCGGGGGCGGTCGACCGTCCCCGCGGCCCCCGGGCCGACGGCACACCAGATCACCTAAATCGAGACGTCGCGGCCCGCGTCGAAGCCGGCGACGATGTAGACGGCAGTGAGAAGCGCCAGGACCACCATGCCCGCGGACCATTCGTGGGTGAGGTCGTGCAGCAGACCGACTGCGACCGGCCCGATGGCGCAGAGAAGGAACCCTGCCGTTTGGGCCATTGCAGTGAGCCGTGCGGCCGCCGCGGTGCCCGACGAACGCAGCAATGGCAACGCGTACCCGAGTGTGGTCCCGCCACCGAGGCCCACCCCGAGCAGGACTGCCCAGGTCAGTGCCGCCGCCGGGACCACGAGGAACCCAACGATCCCGACCGCGAGCAGGAGACCCGTAAAGACCGTGAGCCAGGTCTGTCGCCGGGTCCGGTTGGCCGCGATCCCGACAACCAGCGCGGCCGGGATCGCGGCGATGTTGACGACCGCCAGTACCGCGCCGGCCGCGGCGGGGTCACGTCCAGTCTCATCGACCAGCATGGTCGGCAACCAGGCGGACACAGCGTAAAATATGAGTGCCGGGATCGCGAACACCAGCGTGACCGCCCACGCCGTGCGATGCCGCCAGGGGGAAGCGGCGGTCGCAGGGCCGGGCGTGACCCCGCTGGGAGAACGGTGCCGGTGGCCCCCCGACGAGATCCGGGCGCGGAAAACCCAGACGGCCAGCGCGACCAGGGGCACCACCACCCACAGCGTGATCGTCGACCGCCAGTCCAGCCCGGTCCCTCGCTGCAGGGGAACGGTCAGCCCGGCGCCCAGCGCGGCGCCGAAGTACAGGCCGAGGCTGTAGAGACCAGTCAGCGAACCCGAACTGCCGGAGTGGTCGCGTTTGATCAGCGGCGGGATCAGGACATTGCCCGCCGTGATCGCCACACCGAGGACCACCGTCCCGGCCAGGAGCCCGACCTGGTCGGGCACCAGTCGGAGCCCGAACCCGGCGACCATCACCACGAGCGAGACGAGCACGGCGCTCGTCAGCCCGAACCGCCGCCCGAAGCGGACGACGGCCGCGGGCAGCAGCGCGAAGCACAGGACGGGGATCGAGACCAGCAGGCTCGCCGCGCCGCTGCCGACCCCTTCGTCACGCTGTACCTGGTCCAGCACGGGGGACACGGCGGTGATCGGCAGCCGGAGGTTGACCGCGACCAAGAACACGCATAGCGCGCCGAACCACAAGGCGGGCGCGGCGGTCGGTTGCGCCCGGTTCATGCCGCAATCCGGGTGGGTGCGAGACGGGCGCGGCGATACTCGCTGGGGGTGGTGCCGAAGTAGCGACGGAAGTGTCGGGCGGCGTGGCCGCGGCTGTTCCATCCGACCTGCCGGGCTGCGGTCGTGATCGGCAGATTGGTGGTGCGCAACAGGTGGGCGAATCGGCGAGCGCGCACCAGGCCCAGATAGGTGATCGGTGTCAGCTCGTAGCTGGCGGCAAAGACTCGTGTGAGCTGGGAGAGCGACAGGTGCACCGACCGTGCGAGTTCGGCAAGTGACCATGGCCTGGCCGGGTCGCTTTCCAGCAGGTACGCCGCTTGCCGCGCCGGCTCGCGAAGCACCACAGGGCGTCGCGACAATCCCGGAACGTGCGCCGCCACCGGTGCCCAGGGCCCATGCTTATCCGGGCCACTATGGTCCTCGATGAGGATGTCAAGTAGTCCTGACACGAGCGCTTGGCGCCGGTAGAACCGCGTGGTCGCGCTCTGGTGACTCAGCGACACCAGCTCGTCGAGCCAGGGTTCGATGTTCACCGCGCCGGGGTGCAGTGACCGAATGATCACAGAGCTGTCGGGGCAGGCTGATTCTCGTGTCCAGGGACAGACGGCTCCTGGGCGGTGCCAGGTCATGAGGTCTGCGAAGTAGTCACGCTGGAGGTAGACCGTGCTCATCGCGGTCACGTCCTCGGGCTCGATACCGCAGAGCACGCCCGGTCCCGTGAAAATGGCGTGGCCGGCCCGTACGTGCTCGCTCCCGTCCGTGCTGAGGAGCCATGCGGTGCCCTCACGGATGAATCCGAGGCGGCACCAGTCGTAGGCCTCCGGCTCGCGTCGCCGACGGTAGACAGTGGTCTCAGCGAACACCGGTCCGCCCGCGCATGTGAGGAGTCGCCCCGGTCCGGTGTCGTCTGGGGCGAGCATGTCGATCCGTGTAGTCGAGTCAGCATCACGGCCAGGGTCCCGTCAGGGCGCCGAGTCGGTGACGTCGAGCAGGTCGTCGAGGACACGAAGGAACCAGCGGCGATCAGTGTGGGTGTGGGCGCTGGCCAGCAGTCGCCATGTCGGGTTCCCGTTCGCGTCGTCGAGCACCGCGTCGAAGGGTCCGTAGGCGTTATCGATGAACGCCAGTCGAACGTGATGCCCGGCGACGGTGATGTCCTCGTGTTCGGCGGGATGGGATTCGGGCTCGATCGCCCTCGGCAGGTGCTCAGGGTTCAGGGTGTGAAGGCGCAGTTCTCGCCCACGGTCGGGTCCGCCGCTGTAGAGGTGCTCCGAGGCCACGGGGCTGTGGCCGTGGTGGGTGGTTGTCGACTCTAGGACCAGATCACTGAGCCGGTGCGGGACCGCGGATGGGCCGAACGGAGCGTGCCCGTCCTGGATCGGGCGCCAGGTGAGGGTGGCAGTGTCTTCCTGGCGGAGGTTCCACAAGCCTAGGGGCACGGCGATCACCGAGGCCTCGGGGCGGCGCGCCCAGTAGCTCAGCGCGGCGAACGGGGTGGCTGCGATCGCGGTGGCCGCTTCCGAGTCAACTGGGCGCAGTGAGCGGTAGAGATCGGTGATCTCCTCGCGGGTGAAGGTGCCGTCGAGGACCGACAGCTCGATCATGGTTCGCGCGATCCTCGCCGAAGCGCCCTGGTGGCCCATGTAGTCGATGCCATGCCAGACCAGATGGTGCTCATCGAGGCGCTCGGCGCTGGTGCGGCTCTCCCACAGCGCTGGGTGGTCGAGTGCCGGGAACGCCCAGTCGTAGAGGAACTGCTTGACCCGCAGCCGACGGCCGTCGCCGCGGACCTCGAAGCGGAACGCCGCCGGATTGTTCGCACTCCACGGCGTCCTTCCGGCCATCGAGTCACCCACCCGTCCCGGTGGCGCCTCGCGACGCAAAGACTGCTCACTCAGATGTGTGCCCGCAGGGAGCCGGTCTGGGGTGAACACCACGAAGTTCGCCCACGGCTGTGCCTCGGCCGCACTCAGCGCCGCGGGCGTCGCGTCCAGGTCAGCCGGGTCATCCAGAACCCGATGCGTCCACTGCCGATCCGTCATCGTTCGTCTCCTCTCTCAGGCCACGTCCACCGGTATGCGCGCGGCCCGTACTCACCACCGTACCCTATTAGTACCCACTGGAGACTAATATTGATGAGAGAATGATCCTGTGACAGAGGAACAACTAGCGCGTGGCCCCGGGCGCCCGGCCCAGCTTTCGGTCGAGGCGATTGTCGGCGCCGCACTGGAGTCCAGGGCGAACGATTTGACCGTGCGAGGTCTGGCCCGGCGCCTCGACGTGACCCACAAGGCCCTGTACCGCTGGGTCGGCGACCGCGATGGCCTGCTCGACCTGATCAGTGACCACCTCCTCGACCAAGTCCTCGCCCGGATCGCCGATGCCCCCACCACCGCCTGGCGCGCCTGGCTGGCCAACTTCGGGCGGCTCCTGCGAGCCGAGTTCCTTCCGGTCGCCGACGCCGAGGTGCTCGCACAGTTCCCCCGCGAGACGAGCACCTACCAGGAACTGCAACACCGGGCCGAAGCCGTGATGGTCAGCCACAAGCTGACCCTTGAACAGGCGCGAGATTCCTTCTCCGTCGTCCTATTCACCGTGTGGGGCTGGATCGCCGCCGAGAAGCTCTGCGCCGAGCAACCCGACCACGAAAGAACCTTCGCCGCCATGCTCGACGCGCTCACCCGAGGCCTGCCCACACCACCAAGCCACTGACACCTCTCCCGTGAGCACCAGCGATACGCTGAGCAAGAGCAGACAAGATGCAGCCATCGTTGCCCCCGCGGGTTGCCTGCCTCGGCGTAGTACCTCGTCAGTGTTGTCGAGAGTGACCGGTCACCATCGGCCGCAGCGACCGTGCGGCAGTGGGTACTGGTAGCCGTCGCTAGCCGACATGACCCGCATCGAGACCGTCACCGCTGCCTCGTTCGTGACAGTCAGGTGAGCGCCCAGCGACCGATCCAAGCGCGCTCGGAGCCAGGCAGCCTCGACACCGACGCCAACCTTGATTGACAGCCTCGACCTGCAAGAGGCGTGGCAGCCCCTGGAAGGACAAATGCGGGGCGGCGCGGAACGATCGCGCTGTCGCATCAGGTGGTTGGCCTCGCTGGACGGGCGTCGTGACTCGTGGATGAGGCAGAACGAGTCCTACGCCTGTGCCTCCTGAACTCCACCATGCGGCGCCAGTGTTCATGGAGGGCTCGTGGGCGTTCGTGGGGGCCACCGATCTCTCACACGGTCTCACAACCGCACGAGCAACTCACTGCACTTGGGAGCAGGGACTCTCGCATGACGTCTGCCGTCCTCAATGGGGTCTTGGCAGCCGAACCAGCATCTCATTTTGGTTACCTACCTACATGATGTAGTAAGGTAACGATATGCGCACTTCGATTGTAGACAAGTTGATGGCCATCACGAGCATGTTCCAGCAGGACATGGACCGAGCCTTCGCCGGCACTCCGCTCACCGAGTCACGTGTCGCTGTCCTGTGGACGCTGGCACTGAGCGGGCCATCCACCCAGCAGACCCTCGCCGCGGCGCTGTCGGTGACACCTCGCAACATCTCCGGCCTCGTGGACGCGCTGGAACAGCACGGATACGTGCAGCGCATTGCGCATCCGTCCGACCGCCGTGCCGTGCTGGTGACACTCACCCCGAACGGTGAGACGGCGATGGCCCGGATGCAGGAGGAACACGCCCATCTGGAGGCCGAACTGCGCGACGCCGTCGCGCCGGAGCATCTCGATGCGCTCGAACAGGGCATCGACGCGATCATCGCCCGCCTCGCCACCTTGGTGAGTGCGGAGCAGGCGGACGCTGAGGACGGCTGATGAACACCGCCACTCGCACCCCGCAGACCGAACCGAGTCGAGCCCGAGCGCTCCTGGCTCGCGGTGCGGGGATGGAAAAGATCGTCTACGCCGCCATCGGTCGCGCGATCGCCCGTAAGCCGTGGAAAGCCCGCGACGCCAAGGGCTTCCACTACCACGCTCAGAGCCTCGCGATTCTCGTCATCTTCATCGTGCTCTCGGCAGTCGAAATCCTCATCATCGACCTGATCGTGCATCAGTGGCTCTGGGTGAGAATCCCGCTGCTCATCATCGGCATATGGGGACTGGTCTGGATGACCGGGCTCCTGTGTGCCCACTTCATGCGACCCCACACGGTCGGGAGCGAGGGCATCCGGGTCCGAGACGGCCTCGACATGGATGCTCACGTCACCTGGGACGACGTGTACTCGGTCGGGCTGAAGAACCGCAACTACGAGCCCAAGACCCCGAGCGTGATCGATGACCAGGAAGGCCGATCCCTGGTGATGAACATCACCGACCAGACCAACATCGAGGTCGTCCTGGATCGACCGACGACCATCACCCTTCCCGGTCTGCCACCGAAGGGCGGCGAGCAGGTCATCGACCGCATCTACCTCTGGACCGACGAGGCCAAGGGGTTCCTTGACGCGGTGCGGGAGCACATCGGCTCTGAGGCGGACAGCGCCGCAGGCAAGAAGGCGCGGGCTCAAGCCGCGCAGGACGAAGAACGGAGAAAGCGCATGGCTCAGTACAGCAACGGCCCGGCAATCGAGGTGAGCGGCCTCGTCAAGAGATTCGGTGACACCACCGCGCTCGACGGCATCGATCTCACCGTGGAGCCCGGGTCCGTGCTCGGGCTGCTCGGCCCGAACGGGTCGGGCAAGACCACCACGGTGCGCATCCTCGCGACCCTGACGAAGGCCGATGAAGGCACTGCCCGCGTCTGCGGATACGACGTCGTTCGAGACGCCTACCAGGTGCGGCAGCTCATCGGGCTCACCGGCCAGTACGCCTCGGTGGACAAGGACCTCAGCGGCCACCAGAACCTCACCATGATCGGCCGGTTGCTGGGCATGTCCCGCAAACAGGCCCAAGCCCGTGCCTCCGAACTCATCGAAGAAGCCGGACTCGCCGACGCCGCGACCAAGCCGGCGAAGACCTACTCCGGCGGGATGCGCCGCCGTCTCGACCTCGCGGCGAGCATCATGGGCGAAGCCGCGGTCGTGTTCCTCGATGAGCCCACCACCGGCCTCGACCCCGCCCGCAGGGGCGAGACGTGGGCGATGATCCGCAGACTCGCCGCGCAAGGCTCCACGGTGCTCCTCACGACGCAGTACCTCGAAGAAGCCGATCACCTCGCGAACGACATCGTCGTGATCGACGCAGGCAAGGTCATCGCAGCCGGCACTCCCGACAGCCTCAAACGGCGCATGGGAAGCCAGACGCTCGACCTGCGTCTGAGCGACCCCAGCCAGCTCGAAGAAGCAACGAACCGAGTCCAGAGCATCATCGACGCCGCCCCGGTCGTCGATGCGCACACCGGACAGTTGAGCGCGGCCGTGACCGATGGGCAGGTGATGCCCGCCATCGTGCGGAGCCTCGATGAAGCCGACATCGGAGTCAGCGAACTCTCGCTGCGCCTTCCGAGTCTCGATGACGTCTTCCTGACTCTCACCGGACACCGTGCGACCCCCGCCGACGAGAAGAACGAGAAGGAGGCAGCAGCATGACCACCCAGGCGCTCCCCGCAAGCCACACACCGCTGAGGAAGCACGTCAGCATCGGGCAGGTGCTGGTCCAATCCGCGACTCTCTCCCGACGCGGCATCATCAAGCTCCGCCGTCACCCGGCAGGACTCGCAGACGTCATCATCGGCCCCGCGATCTTCCTCGTGCTCTTCGGCTACGTCTTCGGCGGCGCCATCTCCGGCGACACCGGCGAGTACCTCCAGTACGTGTTTCCCGGCATCCTCGGCATGATGACGCTCTTCGCCACCATGGGCGTCGGCGTCTCCCTCAGCACCGACCTCTCCGAAGGCATCTTCGACCGCTTCCGCAGCCTCCCCATCGCCCGTATCTCTCCGCTCATCGGGGCCATCGGCAGCGACATCGTCCGCCAGCTCGTCTCGCTCACCGCGCTGATCGGCTTCGGGCTGCTACTCGGCGTGCGATTCGAGACCAGCGTGTGGTCGGTGCTCGCCGGATGCGCTCTCGCCCTCGCGTTCGCCCTCGCGGTGTCGTGGGCGCTGATCCTCCTCGCCCTGGCGATCAAAGACCCGATGGCAGTGCAAGGCCTCGGCGCCGTCATCATCCTTCCGCTCGCGTTCGCCAGCAACATCTTCGTGCCGGTCGAGACGATGCCGGGATGGATGCAGACCTTCGCCTCGTGGAACCCGATCGGGCACCTGGTCGACGCCGTGCGCGGGCTGATGATGGGCGGCCCCGTCGGTGAGCCACTGATGTTCACCCTGATGTGGATGGCGGCATTCGTCGTCGTGTTCGCCCCACTGTCACTGATCGCCTACAACCGACGCGCATAGAGTCCGACAAGCCAGAGCATGCCTCAGCGCGATGCCTACCCGGACGTGGCCGCTTCTGCGAGAAGATGCGGCCACGTCCAGGTGGGCCCGATCGTCGGCTGGCTCGTCATCGACCTTGCGCTGTCCGTCTGCGCGATGAAGTGCGTCTGACCCGGCCCTGTCATGTCGTCGGGCACGCACCCCCAGCACGCAGCGCTCCTGGCAGGCCGCCGCGACTGTCAACCGATCATTGCCCGCAGCAAAACCATCCACGCGCCGATCGCACCCGTCGCCTATGACTGCGTGAGGCTGATCTTCGTCCGCCATGGCTCGGCGATCCTGCTCAGCGAGTTCGGCGAGAAGCCCGTCGCGGTAGGCGATATCGTCGCCCTGGCCGCGAACACCGTGTGCGGCAGTGAACCCGAGGGCTCGATTACCGTCACCACCCTCTACCTGGATCGGGATTACGTGATCGACCAGGTGTTCTGGCAGCACGCCGCGCTGCTCACTGATCGCTGGGACGCACAGGACTTCGCCGACGAGCTGTACTCCGAACCGGCTCAGATACTCCACTTGGGTGAAGACCGTGCTGGGATGCTGATGCCGTGGCTGGACGAACTGGTGTCGCTCAGCCTCGATGGTCCGTCGCCGGAGAAGTTCTACCGGATGCAGGCGCTGCTGTTCGCGGTTCTCGACGTCATCACGCCCTATGTGAAAACCACCCCGGCACGGCGGTCCCCGACCCAAAGGAAGGCCAACGGGCCCGGCCTGCCGCGCTATCGGTATCTCGCGCCGCTGCGTGCCGAGGCGCATCAGGCAGCAGCCCTACTGCGTGCCGACATCGCCCGGCGATGGACCCTAGAGTCATTAGCCAGTGAAGTGCATCTATCACGGTCACGGCTATCGGCGGTGTTCGTCGAGGCCTACGGCAAGACCCCCTTGGCCTACGAGTGCGGCGGAAGCGCCTGCTCCGGCTCCGGTGGCGAGCAGGTAGAGGGTGCCGCGCTGGCACTGCCCTTCGGCATCGGTGTGACCCTGTTGCGCTCTGCGCCACCGATCGTCACCGACTTGAACGCCTGGCCCTCGCGTCCTGATGCCGCCCAACTCAAGACCGACCGGGCCGAGATCGAAGCGCTGCTGCGCCGCCCGGGCTCCTGACCCCCGCGTGGACGTGTGGGTGCACCTGTCTGGCACGAGCGGTCCTGCACGTGGGGTCGCGTGATGTGTCAGGAGGAGAGTCTGATGGCTATCCGCACACAAGAGTCGTTCTCAGGGTTCGTGGCATCGGACCCGCAGCTGACCCGCACCGAGAACGGTGATGCCCGGCTGTTCATGAAGGTCGGCAAGGAGCACTACCGGCAGGAGGAGGACGGGTCGTTCACGCAGTTGGAGACCACCTTCCACAACCTGGTCGCGTTCAAGGCCGCCGCCGAGCAGGGCCACGAACGACTGGCGAAGGGCGACAAGTTCGTCGCCGAGGGGTACGTGCGCGAGTACAGCTACCAGCGCGACGGGCAGGCTGTGGAGGGTGAGGAGTTCGTCGCCCGCCGGCTCGGGCACGACATGGCCCGCACCCGTTACGACGTCGACCGCACCCCACGGCGTGCAGCCGCCGAGCGAGACGCGGCCGCGTTCACCGCACCCGAGCACCGCCCGGTCTCGCAGTCGCCTGCGGCCGTGAGCATGTGACCGGAAGGGGATGCTGACGATGGATGAGTACACCCCCGAGCCGGACGAACCCGACTACCTTGACCACGAGTCCGACGCCGAGGCCGATGGTTCTGTCGATGATGTGGCGGAACCGCCGCACCCGGTGAACTGGAACCTGTTGAGCGCCGACGACCTGGAAGCCGAGTGGTTGGCGCTGAACGACTGGGTGGTGTGGCTGCGCCGCACCTACGGGCTTCCCGCAAGTGTGCTGCCGCCGTTCTGGCACCGGCACCCCGAGCTGGTGTGGGAACTGTCCGCGCTGCACATCCACTGGCTGTGCGCCTACGACCCCGAGCAGAACGGGTCCGCACCGGCTGGGTGGCACCGCGACTTCGCCGACACCCGCAACCGGCTGCGCGAGTGGGTCGCCGCCTCCGGCACCCGCCTGGACCGCGACCGGACCACCCGCCAGACCGTATGGCCCGGTGAAGACCCGGCACCGCCCGTGGAGGACATGCTGATCGCCGACCGCGGCGAGGACTTCGTGCAGTTCGTGTTCGAGCAGGTCGAAGCCCGCCGCGAAGCCGAGGAGGCGTTCTTCCGCACCCTCGACGAGCAGACAGGAGAACTCACATGACCCGCCGAGAGATACACGGCAGGGACGAGCGGCTGCCCGCCAGGATGCGCGACTACCGCATCGCTGCCGAGCCCCGTCAGAGCCCGGACCTACATCAGCTCGCCCAGCTCTTCATCGGCATGGCACTCGCCCGCACCGAACAACACCACCCTGAACCAGGCAGCACCGGGCATGCATCCCCGCCCCAGCGTCACGGTCATGGGCCCGTCGGAGGCGACGAGGTAGAATCAGAACAGCAAGAAGCCAACGGCTGAACCCACGGGTTCGGTCGTGGTGCGCAGTCCTGTTTGGCCTTCGTGGCTTACCCGGCCAGCTCCCTCGGAGCCGCCGGGTCGTGTTTCCCCTTTACGAGTCGCACCGCACCAGCGGTCCCGCGGCCGCTCGTGCTGGCCCCAACTCACTGGGGAAGGAAACACGACCCATGACCACCACGACACCACGCCCATCTGCCACCGAAGCTCTGGATCGCGTCGGTGAGACCACCACCCTCGCGGTCTCCTACCTGCGCGTGTCCACCAAGGAGCAGGCTTCCAAGGGCGGACGGGACGAGGGCTTCTCGATCCCCGCGCAGCGCGAGGCGAACCTGCGCACGGCCCGCGAACTGAACGCGATCATCAGCGAAGAGTTCATCGACGCCGGCGAGTCCGCCCGCAAGGCCGACCGGCCTGAGCTGATGCGGATGATCGAGTACGTCAAGACCCACCAGGTCGCCTACTGCATCGTCCACAAGGTCGACCGGCTCGCCCGCAACCGCGCCGACGACGTGACCATCCACTTGGCCCTCAAAGAGGCTGGCGTCATGCTCGTCTCCGCAACCGAGAACATCGACGAGACCCCCTCGGGGATGCTGCTGCACGGCATCATGTCCACCATCGCGGAGTTCTACTCCCGCAACCTCGCCGGTGAAGTCTCCAAGGGCATGAACCAGAAAGCCCAGGGCGGCGGCACCAACGGCAAAGCCCCGATGGGCTACCTCAACGTCACCCGCCGTGACGAACTCGGCCGGGAAGTCCGCACCGTCGAGGTCGACCCCGAGCGGGCACCGCTGGTCAAGTGGGCGTTCGAGGCCTACGCCACCGGCAACTACTCCACGATCAGCCTGCGCGAGGAACTCATCGATCGTGGCCTGACCACCGTGTCGACTCCGAAGCGGCCGTCCAAGGCGCCGGTGCTGTCCACGATCCACAAGATGCTGACCAACCCCTACTACAAGGGCAGCGTCCGGTTCCGCGGCGCCAGCTACGACGGCCTACACGAACCGCTGGTCGCGCCCGAGGTCTGGTACCGGGTGCAGGCCGTGCTCACCGCCCATCAGACCTCCGGAGAGAAGACCCAGTCCCATGACCATTACCTCAAAGGCACCCTTTACTGCGGGCAGTGTGGCTCGCGCTTGACGCTGACCAACGCCAAGAGCCGCCGCGGGGTCGTCTACCCCTACTTCATGTGCACCGGACGGCACGCCAAGCGCACCAACTGCGAACGCAAGTCCATGTTCGTGCCCGACATCGAAGCCGCCGTCGAGGACTACTACCGGCACGTGCAGATACCCGAACACGTCCTTCATGCGCTGCGCGAGCTGGTCACCAGCGAGTTCGACCGGCTCCACGAAGTCGCCAGACAGGAAGCCCAGGCGTACAAGATCGAACGCGACGCACTCCGCGATGAACGCCAGAAACTCATGCAGGCCCACTACGCCGGCGCCGTCCCCCTCGACCTCCTGAGGAGCGAGCAGGACCGCATCGCCCGACGGATCGCGTTCCTCGACGCCCAGATCAACGCCGGAGACATCGAGTACGAACAAGCCAAAGCACACCTGGACGACTGTCTCACCCTCGCAGGCGACATGCACGCCATCTACATGAGCATCGACGACTCACTACGCCGGATCGCCAACCAAGCCTTCTTCGACAAGCTCATCGTCCTCGACGACGACACCATCAACGGCGCCCCCGGCATCCCGTTCAACGTGTTCTTCAACCCCGACGTCCAGACCCTCGCCGTCCGCCAGCAAGGACGGACGGCGGAATCTGGAACTCAAACCGGTGATGTCGTCGGTTTGAACAACGATCTTCTGGTGGAGGTAAGGGGACTCGAACCCCTAACCCTCTGCTTGCAAAGCAGATGCGCTACCAATTGCGCCATACCCCCGAGTACAGGCCGATATTACTCGCTTCAGCACGTTATGCGCAATCGGAAGACAATTCCGCCGTCCTGTCCGCACGCATCGTCACCCTCCCGGCTCCTTCGGACTCAGCGTCGACGGCGAATCCGAACCTGTCTTCGCCAACCCGCCTAAGGTCTCGACCCGAAGTGCCAGCGCCTCGACCGTCTCCTCGAGGGCATGGATATGGGCAACGGTGGCAGATTGGTTCTGCTCCGCATCCGTCGACACCGTTTCGACGATCCAGGAGGCCAGCGTCCCGGTGACAACACCGAGGAGGGCGATCCCACCCAGCATCAGGAAGACAGCGAGCACCCGACCGAAGCCGCTGACCGGTGCCATGTCTCCATAGCCGACCGTGGTGACGGTGACGAAGGCCCACCAGATCGCGTCGGGGAAGGAATTGATCGCTGAGTCGGTCCCACGTTCGGCGTCGAGGACCGCAAGTGCCGCAGCATACACCAGCAGTGCTGACGCCGAGGCGGTGTAGATGAGAATCCGACCGCGTACGGCGGTGCCGACGGTTCGATTGAGGATGTGCAGAACCGTGATGGCGCGCAGCACGCGCAGGGGCCGCAGCAACGGCAGGACGATCACGGCGAGATCAAAGAGATGATGACGGAACCAGGCCCAGCGGCTTTCAGCGAGGTAGAGGCTGATCACGTAGTCGATGAGAAAGACGCACCACGAGATGACGACCAACGCCAATGCGATATCGGCGCGTGTGCCGGTAGGTTGTCCGATCACCTGCCAACTGTAGGCGCCGAGAAAGATGAGCGCGGCGACTACGAGTGGCCATTCCATGATGTGCTGCCATCGATTCGAATTCACGACGACGACTTTAGTTCAGACCCTGCACACTGCGCCACGTTCGCACGTATCCAAGGACCGTGGATCAACTCAGTCTCAGACTATTCGACGCCTGCTTCCGCAGCCGAAGCAGTCGCCTCGGCGGGGGCATCGTTCTGGTCTTCGGGCTTTTTGATCAAGAATGACAGCACCACGGGCACCAGAGCGATGACCGCGGCCAGCAGGAACGCGTTATGCGCTCCGGGGGCACCGGACTCCGCCACGGAACGTCCTGCTGCCTCACCGGCGTGAAGGGCGGAGGAGTAGATGGAGATGAGCAGCGCGGTACCGGCTGCGCCCGCCACCTGCTGCATGGTGTTCAGCGCGGCCGATCCGTGGGAGTACAGTTTGGGCTCCAGCGACCCCAACGAGGCCGAGAACAGCGGTGTGAACGACGCCGCCAGTCCCAGCGACATGACGGTCTGGATGACGACGAGGACCCAGGTGGGCGTGCCTATCCCAACCATGGAGTAGGAGAACATCGATGCGGCGATCATGACCGAGCCTGGGATCAGCAGGGTCCTGGGTCCACGCGCGTCGTAGATGCGGCCCATGATGGGAGCGAGAACGCCCATGAGGATGGATCCCGGCAGGAGGACGAGGCCCGACTGGGTGGCGTTGAGGCCGGCGACGTTCTGCAGGTACAGCGGAAGCAGGGAGAAGGTGCCGAACATGGCCAGCGAGACGACGGCCATGATGATGACCGCGATGACATAGTTCTTCGCGGAGAAGACACGCAGGTCCAGCAGCGCCCGGTCCTCCTTCTGCAGCATCAGCTGACGCCAGGCGAACAGGGCCAGGAACACCAGCCCGGCGACAATGGCAGTCCACGCGGAGGTGGTCGAGGCACCTCCACCATCGCCGCCCTGACCGCCGCCGAACTGACTCAGGCCGAAGACGATTCCGCCGAAGGCGAAGACAGAAAGCACGACGGAGACCATGTCGATGGGCGCATGGGTGCTCTCACCCAGGTTGGTCATCCACTTCGCACCCAGCCCGAGGGCGACGAGAGCGATCGGCAGGACGATGGCGAACAGCCAACGCCATCCGAGCGAATCGAGCACGATGCCTGACATCGTCGGACCGATTGCAGGGGCCAGCGAGATGACGAGGCCGACTCGACCCATCATCCGACCCCGCGAATGCGGTGGGACGACATTCATCATCGTCGTCATCAACAGCGGCATCATGATGCCGGTGCCCGCGGCTTGGACGACGCGCCCCACAAGCAGGACGGCGAAGCCTGGAGCTACGAGGCAGATCAGAGTACCGGACGAGAACAGGATCATCGCGGCCAGGAAGATCTGACGCGTGGTGAAGCGCTGCAACAGGAATCCCGTCGTGGGAATGACGACGGCCATGGTCAGCATGAACGCGCTGGTCAGCCACTGTCCGAGTTCCGGAGGAATTCCGAGCGAAGCGTTGAGTTCGGGAATGGCGATGGCCATCGTCGTCTCGTTGAGGATCGCGACGAAGGCGGCCACCAGAAGCAGCCAGATCACCCGCATACCGGCAGGATCGATTGAGGAATCAGGCGTCTCGTGTGCGTGGGCTTGTGAGCTGTCGCGGGACAAGGAAATACTCCGATCAGAGATGAGAATGAGCCGCCTGGGCAGGGCAGAAGCACTCGTCGACAAAGCAGTCAACGGCAATCAAGGTTAGCTTATTCCGCGTGCCGTGAGATATATGGATATCCCCACAATTCGGGGAAAGAGAGAAGCTGTTTCAGCACGAAGGCTCCGGACCGATTCGGTCCGGAGCCTTCGTCATCTGGTGGAGGTAAGGGGACTCGAACCCCTAACCCTCTGCTTGCAAAGCAGATGCGCTACCAATTGCGCCATACCCCCAAAAGGGACTCGCCCTCACACCGAGTCGGTGTGTTCGGACCATTCGGCTTGGGCACTCTGATTGCTGTGCCGCCACCGGAAGAATACTCCGAGTCCCACAAGTGTGAGACCGCTGAGAATCCATTTCTTCATGATCCTCCTCGAAAGGATGTGGGCCTACCTGGACTTGAACCAGGGACCTCTTCGTTATCAGCGAAGCGCTCTAACCGCCTGAGCTATAGGCCCTTTTCAGGGGGTGAACCCGAGGTAAAACGATACCCAACGGGTCATTCCAACACAAATCGGCTGACAGTGACTCGCCTCACATGAGCTCATCATACGCCGAATGCAGACCGTGAGCTGTCTGGCGACGACCCGGAATTCCGGTTCAAGGCATCCGGGTCGCCGTCGGACAGCGGGAGCGTTGTGGAGTAGATGAGAGCCGCTGCGGGCTGCTGTCGGTCTCAGTCGTCGGTCAGGGTCAGATGGAATCCACCCGCGATGAGGGATCCGATGTTGTAGATGAACGCGGCGAGAGTAGACAGAGCCGTCATCAGCACGATGTTGATGACTGCGATGATGAAGCCGGCCGCGACGACCCGACCAAATCCGAAGATGCCGATGATCTTTTCTGCCGATTCGCCACCTGCGAGCTCAGTCATCGTGTCTTCCAGGCCGCCCATGACGCCTGTGGCCTGGAGGACGACCCAGAGCACGATGAAAGCCACGATGGTGGCGATGCCGATGGCCACGGACATGAGGAACGACATCTTCATGACCGACCACGGGTCCACCGCTGACACGGTGAGGCGAACCGTTCGCGGGCCCTTCTTCTTTTTGTTGCCCTTGCCGCTGTCGACCATGTTCTTGACGCCCATTTTCACGCTGCCGGAGCTGGCGCGAACAGTGTTGGCGGCTGCTCCCATCGCCGAGGTGGACGAACCGTTTCCCGAAGTGGACTTCTGCGATCCGGTTGCCTGGCTTGAGGCAGCGGAGCCGCCGGAGGCGGCCCCGGCAGAGGGCTGTCCAGCCGCAGCCGAACCGCCCGCAGGCTGCCCGGCCGAAGGAGCCCTGTTGGGCTTCGGTGAGGCCTTGGGAGCAGGAGGAGTCACCACGCGGGTCTTATCGGGTGCTGTGCCCGAGTTGCCGGGACCTTTCGACTCGCCGGAGCCGGTCGCATCAGCCTTATCCGCGTTCTTCGACGATCCTGCCGTCAAGCGGGTGGAACCACTGGACGTGCGTATGACCTTTCCTGAGCCTGGCTGTTTGTCGTCACTCACTCTTCCACATCCTCGCCGCCGGTTTGAGGCTCTGCGTCCTCGCCCTCCGGTTCCTCAGCTTCTTCGTCTAGCTCTTCGACCACGGTCTCGGGTCCACGCGTTACTGCGATAATACGGTCATTCTTGCCCGGTTTCGCGAACACCACACCCATCGTGTTGCGTCCCTTTGCCGGAACCTCATCGATATTCGACCGTACGATCTTACCGCGTTCCATGACGACGAGGACCTCTTCTCCCTCGTCGACAATGAGTCCGCCCACCAAGTCTCCGCGCTGTTCAGTGATCTTGGCAACCCGGATTCCCAGACCGCCACGGCCCTGCAGGCGGTATTCGTCAACCGGAGTCCGCTTCGCATAGCCGCCCTGTGTCACGACGAAGACGAAGGTGTCCGGCTGGATGACATCCATGGTCAGCAGCTCGTCATCGTCCTTGAACTTCATTCCGGTCACGCCGCCGGTGACTCGACCCAGGGGACGAATCGAGTCGTCGTCGGCTGCGAATCGGATCGACATTCCCTTGCGGGAGATCATGAGCAGATGGTCCTCGGCGCTGACGATCCGCGCCGACACCAGCTCATCCGGCTGCCCCTTGTACTCACGGAGGTTGATCGCGATGACGCCGCCCGTACGGTTCGAGTCGTACTCGCTCAGACGGGTCTTCTTCACGACGCCGGACTGCGTGGCCAGGATGAGGAAGTCAGCTTCCTCGTAGTCTCGGATCGAGAGCACCTTGGCGATCGTTTCTCCTGGCTGCAGAGCAAGCAGGTTCGCGACGTGCTGGCCCTTGGCATCCCGCGACCCCTCGGGGAGTTCATAGGCCTTGGCCCGGTAGACGCGGCCGGTGTTCGTGAAGAACAGCAGCCAGTTGTGCGTGGAGGTGACGAAGAACTGTTCGACGACGTCGTCTCCGCGCAGGTTTGCGCCCTTGATGCCCTTGCCGCCACGGTGCTGAGCGCGATACAGGTGGTTCTGGGTGCGCTTGGCATATCCGCCGCGGGTGATGGTGACGACGACCTCTTCCTCCGGAATCAGGTCTTCCATTGACACGTCGCCGTCGAATCCGGCCAGGATCCTGGTCCGGCGATCGTCACCGTAGCGGTCGACGATCTCCTCGAGTTCTTCGGACACGATCTCGCGCTGCCGAGAGGGGGTCGCGAGGATGTATTTGAACTCGGCGATCTGCTGCTCGATCTTCTCGGCCTCTTCCTGGATCTTCTGACGTTCCAGGGCGGCCAGACGGCGCAGCTGCAGATCGAGAATGGCATTGGCCTGAATCTCATCGACTTCGAGGAGCTCCATCAGGCCGGTGCGAGCTTCATCCGACGAGGGTGAACGACGGATCAGAGCAATGACCTCGTCGAGGGCATCGAGTGCCTTGAGATAGCCGCGCAGGATATGCGCGCGCTCCTCGGCCTTGCGCAGACGGAATTCGGTGCGACGGACGATGACTTCGATCTGGTGTTTGACCCACAGGCGCAGGAAGGAGTCCAGGCTGAGGGTGCGCGGCACGCTGTCGACGATCGCCAGCATGTTCGCAGAGAAATTCTCCTGCAGTGAGGTGTGCTTATAGAGGTTGTTGAGCACGACCTTCGCCACCGCATCGCGCTTGAGCACGATGACCAGACGCTGTCCGGTGCGTCCCGAGGACTCGTCACGGAGGTCGGCGATGCCGGCGACCTTGCCGTCCTTGACGTAGGAGGCGATCTTCGCGGCCAGGGTGTCGGGGTTGACCATATGCGGCAGCTCCGTGACGACCAAGCAGGTGCGTCCCTGGATCTCCTCAACCTCGACGACAGCACGCTGTGTGATCGAGCCGCGGCCGGTGCGGTACATGTCCTCGATGCCTTTGCGGCCCAGGATCGTCGCAGCCATCGGGAAGTCGGGGCCCTTGACGATGCCGAGCAGTGCTTCGAGGGCTTCTTCCTTGCTGGCTTCGGGGTGGGAGAGCAGCCACTGAGCACCGGCCGCGACCTCGCGGAGGTTGTGCGGAGGAATGTTCGTGGCCATGCCCACGGCAATACCCGAGGAACCGTTGACCAGCAGGTTCGGGAACCGCGAGGGCAGAACCGTCGGCTCCTGGTTGCGACCGTCGTAGTTGTCCTGGAAGTCGACGGTCCCCTCGTCGATGTCCCTGACCATCTCCAGGGCCAGAGGAGCCATCTTGCACTCGGTGTAACGGGGGGCGGCAGCGCCGTCATCGCCCGGTGAGCCGAAGTTGCCCTGTCCAGCGACGAGCGGGTAGCGCATCGTCCACGGCTGCACGAGCCGGACCATCGCGTCGTAGATCGCCGTATCGCCGTGCGGGTGGTACTGGCCCATGACGTCGCCGACGACGCGTGAGCACTTGGAGAAGTTGCGGTCCGGGCGGTAGCCGCCGTCGAACATCGCGTACAGCACACGCCGGTGAACGGGCTTGAGCCCGTCACGGATGTCGGGCAGTGCACGTCCGACGATCACGCTCATCGCATAATCGAGGTACGACCTCTGCATCTCGAGATTGAGATCAACCTGTTCGATACGGTTGATGTCGGTTCCGATGTCGTTTTCGTCAGCCAATGTGGGCTCTTCCCTTGTGTCTTGGCCCGCGCAGCAGGGCGGTGAATGAGTTCATGAGAGTCTGGATGCCCGTCGGTTCCCGGCAGCGGCGGGGAACCGACGGTGAGGATCAGATGTCGAGGAAGCGAACGTCTTTCGCGTTGTCTTGGATGAAGCGTCGGCGCGAATCCACGTCATCGCCCATGAGCACCGTGAAGATCTCGTCGGCGACGATCGCATCGTCGAGCGACACCTGCTTGAGCAACCGGTGGTCGGGATCCATCGTGGTCTCCCACAGCTCCGAATAGTTCATCTCGCCCAGACCTTTGTAGCGCTGAATCGCCATGTCCTTGGGCAGGCGTTTGCCCGCCGCTCGACCAGCTGCCAGGAGACCATCGCTTTCCTTCTCGGTGTAGGCGAACTCGTGAGGAGAGTTCGACCACTTGAGCCGATACAGCGGAGGAGTCGCTAGGTACACGTAGCCGTGCTCGATCAGCGGCTTCATGTAGCGGAAGATCAGCGTCAGCAGCAGCGTCGTGATGTGCTGACCGTCGACGTCGGCGTCGGCCATGAGCACGATCTTGTGGTAACGCAGCTTGTCGAGATCGAACTCTTCGCCGATGCCGGTGCCGAAGGCGGTGATCATGGCCTGGACTTCGTTGTTGCCCAGAGCCCGGTCGAGTCGTGCCTTCTCCACGTTGAGGATCTTGCCGCGCAGCGGCAGGATCGCCTGGGTGTTCGGATTGCGCCCCTGTGTTGCGGAGCCGCCTGCGGAATCGCCCTCGACGATGAAGACTTCGGAGATCGTCGGGTCTTTGGACTGGCAGTCCTTGAGCTTGCCGGGCATGCCCGAGGACTCGAGGAGTCCCTTGCGGCGGGTGGCTTCGCGGGCCTTGCGCGCAGCCAGTCTCGCCTGGGATGCCTGGAGTCCCTTGCGAACGACGTCCTTGGCCTGCGCCGGATTGGATTCCATCCAGTGCCCGAGTTCGTCGCGGACAACCCGCTGGACGAAGCCCTTGACCTCTGAGTTGCCCAGTTTCGTCTTCGTCTGGCCCTCGAACTGCGGATCGCCGAGCTTGACCGAGATGACTGCGGTCAGACCTTCACGGATGTCATCGCCGGTGAGGTTGGCGTCCTTCTCCCGCAGGAGCTTCTGTTCACGAGCGTAGTTGTTGATCAACGAGGTCAGCGCCGTGCGGAAGCCCTCTTCGTGGGTGCCTCCCTCATGGGTGTTGATGACGTTGGCGTAGGTGTGGACCGATTCGCTGTACGATGTCGTCCACTGCATGGCGATCTCGAGAGAGAGCGTCTCTTCGGGTTCCTCGGCCTCGAAGACGATGACGTCCGGGTGGACGAGATCGGTCTTCTTCGTCGAGTTCAGGTACTGCACGTAGTCGAGCAGACCATGTTCGTAGTGGTACGTAGCCTCACGCGGCTTCGCCTCTGCTTCTTCGTCCTCGTCGATCTGGACGTTGTCCTCGATCTGGGCGTGGCGTTCGTCGGTGAGACTGATCTTCATGCCCTTGTTGAGGAACGCCATCTGCTGGAAGCGGGCGCGCAGGTACTCATAGGAGAAGTCCGTGGTCTCGAAGATCGTCGAGTCCGGCCAGAACGTCACCATCGTCCCGGTCTCGGATGTCTCTTCGCCACGTCTGAGCTCTCCGGTGGGCACACCCCGTTCGAAGTCCATGTTCCAGACGTAGCCATCGCGGCGGACCTCGACCTGAAGACGCTCGGACAGCGCATTGACGACTGTCGAACCCACACCGTGGAGACCACCGGCCACGGCGTAGCCGCCTCCGCCGAACTTGCCGCCAGCGTGCAGAATGGTGAGGATCACCTCGACGGTGGGCTTTCCTTCGGTGGGGTGCATCGCCACCGGCATGCCGCGCCCGTCATCGACGACTCTCACGCCGCCGTCGGTGAGGATCGTCACCTCGATGTGATCGCAGTACCCGGCCATCGCCTCGTCGACGGAGTTGTCGACGATTTCCTGAACCAGGTGGTGGAGACCGCGTTCCGAGGTCGAACCGATATACATGCCAGGTCGTTTGCGAACTGCTTCGAGACCCTCGAGTACCGTAATATCCCCGGCATCGTAATGGGGCAGATCCTCGGTCGTCATATGACTCCTTGTAAGGGTGGGCGCTAACAGCTTCCCATTCTACCGCGCCGAGGCCAGAAATGCCCGTAAGCGGCCCTTTAAGGTGCATTTCCGGATTTTCGAAGCCTCAGATGTACCCCCGGGCACGAACGGGACCGGCTATCGCCGTTTAAGGCCTTCTATCGTTTTTCGCGTTCTGTCTTCGCACAGACTCAGAAATTCACCTGCCGAGCCCCGCCCGAACCGCCTCGTTCGGGTGAGCTCGTCGACTCAGCCGAAGGTGTCGCGTGGTCCGCGGCCGGATACGCTGCGCCGGCCCTTCTTGAAGGTTCGTCCCCGCGGTCCGCGGATCTCGATCTCCGTGATCGTCTGCGAACCGAGCCCGGCCTCCAACGCTCTCAGGATGGTCGGTTTGAGCACCCGCAACTGTGTCGCCCAGGTCGTCGAATCCGCGGCGATGATGAGCAGCGGAGGAGAGAAGTCGACGGGTTTGCAGTGCATCGCCACCTGTTCTCCCACCAGCTCGGGCCACCGGCCCAGCACCTTGCCGATGTCGATCGACGAGGACCAGCCGCGGGCGGAGATCAGTTTTCCGAGTGCCGATGAGATCGCTGCGGGATCGCGTTTGTCCTTGCCCGCCGAGGTGTAGACGGCTTCACCACGCAGTCGTGACCGTCGTCGGCTGCGGACGAATTTCGCCTCGGTCGCCTCCATCCGTCGCACCCGGTCGAGGGCTTCGAGGGCCGCGACCGGAGTAGAGGTGTCCTTTTCGATGCCGCTCATGGAAGCAGACGCTCCTGCCCGATCTTTCGCCCCTCCAGCCCCTTGGGCAGGTCTCCGTCGACGGCCGCGGTGATGAAGACCTGCTCCGCTTCGGTGATCCGCGATGCCAGTCGGCTGCGACGACCGGTGTCGAGTTCGGCGAAGACGTCGTCGAGGACGAGGACCGGCTGTTCGGCAGCAGACCCGGCATCGGAACTGAGCAGATCCCACCCCGCCAGCTGCATCGCCAGGGCCAGCGACCAAGTCTCGCCATGTGAGGCGTAGCCCTTCGCCGGATGATCACCGATCGTCAGCGCCAGATCGTCACGGCCGGGACCGTGCAGGGTCAGTCCGCGTTCGATCTCAGTGGTACGTCTGCGTTCGAGGGCGGCCAGCAGGAGCTCTCTGCATTCGGCCGCGGACTCGACCTGCGAATAGTCGATGCGCGAATCGTAGCGAGCCTTGATTCCCTGCCGTTCCAGCCGCGCATCGGCAGCGATATAGGCGAAGTTGTTCTGCAGCGGTTCAACGATGTCGGCAAGGATCTTCTGCCGACCGAACACCAGCTCTGAGGCGGAGTCCGCGTAGGCCATGTTCCAGATGTCCAAGGTTGCCTCGAGACCTGGGTCGCGCTCCTCGCGCAGACGTTTCAGAAGTGCATTCCGCTGCTTGAGCGCACGCTCGAAATCCGTGATCACCGAGGCGTAGCGAGGATTGCGCGACACGACCAAGGTGTCGATCCAGGACCGTCGCTCCGCTGGTTCGCCCCGGACGAGGCTGAGATCCTCCGGCGCGAAGACGACGCAGGAGACGAGTCCCAGTATCTCCTTCATCTTCACAGGTGACCGGTTGACCCGTGCCCGATTGGCGCCCTTCGACTGGATCGAGACTTCGACTGTGGCATGCCGCTGATCGCGGTTGACCAGAGCCGATACGGTTGCCGTCTGCGCGGACTCATTGACCAGCGGCGCGTCGAAGGCCACCCGGTGAGAGCGCTGATGGGCCAGATACCCGATGGCTTCGACGATATTGGTCTTGCCTGTCCCGTTGTCGGCCACGAATGTGGTGACTCCGGGTTCGAACTCGAGGTCGAGTTCAGGATAGGACCGGTAGTTGCGCAGTGAAAGTCGGGATATCCACATTCAGATACGTGTTGGCATGAGCAAGTATCGATACGACTCGTCGGCCGACGATTCCAGATCCTTCTGTCCTGAGATGATGACGGGCTTCATCGGCTGTGTGAACGAGAAGTTCACGTACGGGCTCTCGATCGCTGCCAGACCTTCGGCGATGTAGTGCGGGTTGAAGCCAACGGTGATCGACTCGCCCTGCAGCACTGCCTCGACGGCTTCCGATGCTTGAGCATCGTCACCGGTTCCGGCGTGAAGGGTGAGCATGCCATCGCTGACCTCGAACCGCAGCGGAGTGTTGCGTTCAGCGACGAGGGAGACACGACGGACTGCTTCGCGCAGCACACCCGTTTCGACGATCGCGTGGATCGGCACTGAATCGGGGAACAGAGACCGCACCTTGGGGTATTCGCCCTCGACGAGCAGTGATGTCGTGACTCGTCCCGCCGAGGTGAAGGAGATGAGGTCCTTGCCCGCATCGCTGCTCAGACCGATCGTGACATCGCCGCCGAGTGACTTGGACACATCGGAGAGTGTGCGTCCGCGCAGAAGTGCGACCGCGGAGACGTCGGGGCGGCCGGGGTTCCAGGTGAACTCACGAACGGCGAGCCGATAGCGGTCGGTGGCCAGGAGGGTGACCTTTTCGCCTTCGATCTCGACGCGCACGCTGGTCAGAATCGGCAGTGTGTCATCCTTCGACGTCGCGATCGTGACCTGAGAGACGGCGTTCTGGAATTCGCCGGCGGCAACGGTTCCCGAAGCGTCGGGGACCTGCGGCAGGGCTGGGTATTCTCCCACCGGCATCGTCATCAGCGAGAAGCGAGACGAGCTGCAGGTGACATCGACCTTCGAATCGATCTGTTCAAGGGTGACTTCCTGATTCGGAAGCGCCTTGGAGATATCGGCGAGGAGTCGTCCGGAGACCAGCACGGTGCCGGCTGTGACGACATCGGCCGCGATCTCGACTCGGGATGAGACTTCGTAGTCGAAGACGGAGAGACGGACGGTCCCACCAGCCTCGGCGGTGATGAGGATGCCGGTGAGAACCGGTGCGGACGGACGACTGGGGAGAGTCTTGGTAGCCCAGGTCACTGCATCGGCAAGGACGTCGCGATTGACTTTGAACTTCAGGGGAGATGCTTCGGCGTTCACTTTACTCCTTCGGGGTGGCCACCCGACGTACTCAAGACACTGGCGTGAGGTTGCTCGGAAAACTTTACACAGCCTATCCGAAATCTCAGCTTCCCGGCATTGGGCAGCCAACATCATGGTCGAGCACAGGCGCTGCGCCGACCGAGACCTCGGAGATCTCGCATTCGAGAATCGACCGTAACGCTGTGTTCGAATAACCGACGAGGTCCCAAGCTCCGTCCGAGCTCGTGCTCGAGAGCTTCCCGACCGAGCCGATGCAGTCGGTGGCGGTCACCCTCTTACAACTTCAATTCATAGAGTAGAAGTATTAGCACCTGTGGAGTTTGTGGACAACCATCGGTTACGCCCGAGTAATCAAGGGCCGCGTGATCCCCAGGGGTGTGGATCCCCTGTGCACGCTCACGCATCCTTCGGTGGGCGCTTGGGTAAGCACATCCATGTAGTTCACATCCGTCCACTCACCTCGTGGAGTTATCCACCATTCTATCCCCAGGTTACGCGGTTTGTCCCCATGGTTATCCACACATGTGTATACCGTGTTCTATAGGCGATGTTGCTGTTTAATGCGGTTTGTTAATTCGGTAACCTGAGTGTAGACCGCCCGTCGCTCGGCCATCTGAGTTCGAATCTTCTTGTTCGCATGCATCACGGTGGTGTGGTCGCGCCCGCCGAAGGCCTGACCGATCTTCGGCAGCGACAGCTCTGTGAGCTCACGGCACAGATACATGGCGATCTGACGAGCGGTGGTCAGGGTCCGAGACCGGGACGTGCCGCAGAGATCATCGAGAGTGAGGCTGAAGTAGGCGGCGGTCTGGCCCATGATGTCGGCGGCGGTGATGGTCGGGGTGTCGTCTTCGGTGATGAAGTCCTTGAGGACGGTCTCGGCCAAACTGACGTCGACCTGCTGATCGTTGAGGTTTGCGAAGGCGGTGACGCGAATCAGTGCCCCCTCGAGTTCACGGATGTTCGACGAGATCCGCGAGGCGATGTATTCGAGGACGTCATTGGGAACGTCGAGGTGCTCGCCGGCTGCCTTGTGACGCAGAATCGCGAAGCGCGTCTCCATGTCCGGAGGCTGGACATCGGTCAGGAGGCCCCATTCGAAGCGTGAACGCAGCCGTTCTTCGAAGCCCTTGAGCTTCTTCGGCGGCTGGTCGGAGGTGATGACGACCTGTTTCACCTCATTGTGCAGAGCATTGAATGTGTGGAAGAACTCCTCGACCGTTGCATCCTTGCCCTGCAGGAACTGGATGTCATCGATCATCAGAATGTCGACCTCGCGGTAGCGGCGCTGGAACGCCGGGCGCAGAGAGTTCGAGGTCTTTGACGAACCGATCGTGTTGATGAAGTCGTTGACGAACTCTTCGCTCGAGACGTATTTCACTCGGATCTCGGGGAACAGCTGCGTCGCGTAGTAGCCGATCGCGTGCAGGAGGTGCGTCTTGCCCAGCCCGGAATCGCCGTAGATGAACAGGGGGTTGTACGCCTTGGCCGGTGCCTCGGCCACGGCGAAGGCCGCAGCATGTGCGAAGCGGTTGGATGCACCGATGACGAAGGTGTCGAAGGTGTACTTCGGGTTGAGCTGGGCGACGCCGGGAACCTCGACCGGTGGAGTGGACTGGGCGGCGGTCGCCTCGGCGATCTTCATCTCTCGCGTCGTTCTTTCCACAGGTGCACCGTTGTCGGGTGCCGGCCCGGGGGCGTCGTATCTGGGTGTCTGCGGCTGCGGGTGGGGCGCGCGGTCGTAGGGGGGAGGCGTCTGCAGCTGAGGAGAGGGGCCATGTGCGGGTGCATTGGCCGGTGATCCGGTGGATCCCATCGCCGAGGTGGACGTCTCCGGATCGATCTCGATCGGTGATCCCGGCGTGGGTTCCCCGATGAGATCTTCGAACCTGATCGGTACGTCGAGTTCCGGATCGACGACGAACCCGAATGTCACCTCGAAACCGAGTACATGGGAGAACTCCTTGGTCAGTGGACCGAGAAGACGTGTCTCAATGGTTCTGCGCGTGTGCTCATCGCGGACGGCGAGAAGGACCAGTGCGTTGTCGACGAGGGCCTTGGGCACAGCGAGAGAGAGAAAGCCCTTCTGGTGGGCGGTCAGACTGGCGTCCTGATCCAGGGTCGAGACCACCGTCCGCCATTGGCTGATGAGCTCATTCTTGGAATTCGACTCCGTCAATCTTCCTCCGTCTTTGTAGTTTCCTCTTGGCGTGGTCCACACCTGTGTATGACTTCCACATAGTTTTCCACAGTTTGTGGAGAACTGGCGAGTCATCCCAGTAATCCTCCACATGGGTGGATAACCATGTGGAAAACTACACGCTTGTTACTTGTGGAAGACCTCAGACGTGCAGGGGATGAATTGTTGCGAACAGTCTGCGACGGGGACGTGAAACATTGGCATCGAGTTTGACCAGCAACTTTGACCTTCGCTAAGATGGAGTGTCCTGTGTACCGGGCTTCATCCGATTATCTTGAATATCTTTTGGCTCTTATGCACAGGAGTGCTCGGCGGTCGACAACCTCACCGCCGTTTTTTGTGAGAACGCACCGTCGTTCGACCGCAACCTAGAAATCGGAGACTTGAAGTGAGTAAGCGTACTTTCCAGCCCAATAACCGCAAGCGCGCCAAGAAGCACGGCTTCCGTCTGCGCATGCGCACCCGTGCCGGCCGTTCGATCCTGGCTGCACGTCGTCGCAAGGGACGTGCCGAAGTTTCGGCATAAGTGTGATCACCGCGGCTCACCGGATCCGCAGCGGCGACGACTTCAGACGAGTCTTCAAAGCTGGTGTCCGCGTGCGCTCGGGCCATTTGATGGCACACAGCCTGATAGATAGTGATGATTCCCACGCTGCACGCGTGGGTTTCATCGTATCCAAGGCCGTTGGAAACGCCGTTGTCCGGAACCGAGTGAAACGTCGTCTCCGAGAGATCATGCGGGTCCGACTCGACAGTCTGGCGCCAGGCGCTCTGTTCGTGGTCAGAGCATTGCCCCAAGCCGCCGAAGCAGAATTTGCACAGCTCGAGTCCGAAGTCACGATGCTCATGGACAAGGCGCAGAAGAAGCTAGAGAGCCGTGGACGCCGAACATGACCTGAAGCACCCATCGGAGGTGCCCCGCAGGCCGGCGGGATTCTGGCCCACAGCCTGGTGGGTGATCCGAATCGGACCGCGCATGCCATTCGTATGGTTCATCAGAGCCTATCGAATTGTGGTGTCTCCGATGTACGGGCAGGTCTGTCGGTACTATCCAAGCTGCTCGATGTACGGCCTGGAGGCCTTCGAGATACACGGAGTTCTCAAGGGAATGGTGTTAACTGGGTGGCGAATACTGCGATGCAATCCCTTTTCCCATGGCGGGGTGGACCATGTTCCCGGTTCAGCGCGCCAGGCCCGCTCAATTTCGATGAATAACGACGAGGGCTGCTGACAATATTCGGCGTGTGTGCCGCGGATGTTCAGCGCATCTGTGCACCACGGACAGCTGCGAGGTCGATGCCTCCGGCTAGCACGGGATCGGGACCGTCGGTCCTGTCTCGCGAAGACCTGCGAACAATGGCAAAATGAACGATCGTGAAGAATCGTTGTAACGAGGAGTACTGAATGGAATGGATGGACAAGCTGCTCTACCCGCTGCAGTGGGTAGTTGCTTGGATCCTCGCGATCTTCCACGAGATCTTCACTGCGATCGGTCTGCCGGCCGCCAATGGTTGGACCTGGGTGCTGTCGATCGCGGGACTGACTCTCGTGATCCGTGCGATCCTGATTCCGCTGTTCGTCTACCAGATCAAGTCCCAGCGG
Organism: Brevibacterium picturae; assembly: GCF_900105045.1. GTDB lineage: Bacteria > Actinomycetota > Actinomycetes > Actinomycetales > Brevibacteriaceae > Brevibacterium > Brevibacterium picturae. The sequence goes on from NZ_LT629739.1 coordinate 2,027,770, forward strand.
AAGATGCAGCTGCTGCAGCCTCAGATTCAGCGCCTGCAGGCTAAGTACAAGGGCAAGAAGGACCAGTACTCGCGTCAGGCCATGGCCGAAGAGCAGATGAGTCTGTTCCGCGACAACAAGACCAGCCCCTGGGCCTCGTGTCTGCCTCTCCTCGTGCAGATGCCGATCTTCTTCTCCCTCTTTCGCGTCATCCACAACATGCCCGACGTTGCCTCGGGAAAGATCGACGCGATCGGCGGGTTCACCCAGACCCTGGCTCAGCAGGCCGAGCAGTCGTCGGTCTTCGGCATCTCGCTGTCCGCGACATTCATGTCGGATGGTTTCGGCGTCAAGCTCCTCACCGGCGTGCTCATCGTCATCATGGCTTCGACGATGTTCGTCACTCAGAAGCAGATGATGGCGAAGAACATGTCGGAGTCCGCCATGGCGAACCCGATGATGCAGTCGCAGAAGATGCTGCTCTACGTGATGCCGCTTGTGTTCGGCATCGGCGGCATTTACTTCCCGCTCGGTGTTCTCTTCTACTGGTTGGTCTCGAACACGTGGACGATGTGCCAGCAGGCTGTGGTCATCCACAATATGCCGGCCCCCGGTTCCAAAGCCGAGAAGGAAATGCTGGAACGGAAGGCACGCAAGGGCAAGGCCGTGCAGCAGCCTGAGGTCAAAGGTGGCACGGACACTGCCGTTGAGCAGGCCCCGAACCAGAGTCGTCAGCGGCAGCAGCCGGTGAGCAAGAACCGCAAGAAGAACAAGAAGCGCTGAGGAAGAACCATGACTGAAGAGAATGTCGATGCGAGCGTCGACGAGACTGTTGATGCAAACGTCGACCAGGGTGTTGACGCGGGCGTCGCGGACAACGGTGACACGAAGACTGCGAAGCCGACGAGAGCAGAGCTCCTCGAAGAAGAGGGAGAGATCGCGGCGGACTACCTGGAAGAACTGATGGATTTGGCTGACATCGATGGCGACATCGACATCGACGTCGGAGATGGACGCGCGCAGTTGTCTGTCGTCTGCGAGGACGAGGAAGATTCCAACCTTCGCACGCTGGTGGGCAGAGATGGCAAGACCCTCGGCGCCCTGCAGGAACTCAGCCGCCTGGCTGTCCAGACGAGCACCGGGCAGCGATCCTGGCTGATGCTCGACATCGATGGTTTCCGCAACAGTCGTCGCGATGAGCTCATCAAAAAGGCTCAGAGAGCGATCGAGGGTGTCAAGGAATCGGGCGATGAGTTCGCTTTCAAGCCGATGAACAGCTTCGAACGCAAGATCATCCACGATCAGGTGGCTCAAGCCGGATTGGTTTCGGAGTCCGAAGGCGAGGGTGACGGTCGGCATGTGCTCGTCCGTCCGGCCCATGACTGACATTTCCGCTGTCGAAGTTCCCCCACCAGGTACCGAAGAGTACTTCGGAGCTGCCTACCCAGCAGCGAAGCAGTATGCGCAGCATCTGGCGACCACCGGCATCGAATGGGGACTGATCGGCCCTCGTGAGATCGACAGACTCTGGACCAGGCATATCCTCAACTGTGCCGTTGTCGCCGAGTTCATCGATGACAGTGACGTCGTCGGTGACGTCGGCAGCGGTGCCGGATTGCCCGGGATTCCGATTGCCCTGCTTCGTCCCCAAGCCCAGATCGTGCTCATCGAACCGATGGAGCGCAGGGTCGAATGGCTGAAGATGGTCGTCGACGATCTCGGTCTGGACAATGTGCGCATCGTTCGCGCTCGGGTCGAAGAACTCGTCGATGAGGAGATGTTCACCGTTGTGACTGCGCGTGCGGTCAAAGCGATGACGACTCTCATCGAATGGACTCACGAAGTGATGGGACCAGACGGACGCATCCTCGCGCTCAAAGGTGCTTCGGTCGAGGCCGAATTGGCGAAGACGAAGAAGCTGTTGAAACGCTACCGCCTGACCCAACCGAAGATTCACATCGTCGACGGTGGGATCCTCGATGTCCCCAGCCGTGTCGTCGAGATAGCTAAGAAATAGTACGAAGTAGATTTGGTCTAGGCTGAGTATAGCTTTGTGAAACCAATGGATGATGGAGTGCGCCGAATGCCGATCATGGACGAGTCGTCTCCCATAGGTGCTGCAATCGCGCGCGACAACCGTCGCGCCGATCGACTGTCCCAGGCGAGTTTTCCTAAACCGGACTCTACTCGGGTCTTCACGATCGCCAACCAGAAGGGCGGAGTCGGGAAGACGACCACTGCGGTGAATATCGCCGCTGCGCTGGCGAACCAGAACCTCAACGTTCTGCTCATCGACATTGATCCACAGGGCAACGCGAGCACGGCGCTGGGTATCGATCACTATTCCGAAGTCACCAGCATCTATGACGTGATCATTGACGATGTCCCCATGCGCGAGGCGGTTGCCCAATGCCCGGACTTCGAGACCCTCAAATGCGTTCCTGCGACGATCGACCTGGCGGGGGCCGAGATCGAGCTGGTCTCCCTTGTCGCACGGGAGCAGCGTCTGCAGCGGTCTCTGGGTGTCTATCTCGATGAAGAGGCAGCGGCGGGTAACCGTGTGGATTACGTCATCGTGGACTGCCCTCCGAGCCTGGGTCTGCTGACGGTCAACGCTTTCGTTGCGGCGCGGGAAGTTCTCATCCCGATTCAGTGTGAATACTATGCTCTTGAGGGCTTGAGTCAACTGCTCAAGAACATTCAGCTCATCCAGAAGCATCTCAACCCCAAATTGGCGATCAGTACGATTCTGCTCACCATGTACGACGGTCGGACCAACCTCAGTGCTCAGGTCGCAGATGACGTTCGTACCCACTTCCCCGAGCAGGTCCTGTCTTCCTCGATTCCACGCTCCGTGCGCATTTCTGAAGCTCCGAGTTTTGGACAGACAGTCATTTCATACGACCCCCATTCCAGTGGCGCTTTGTCCTATCGGGAAGCTGCCGAAGAAATCGCACAACGAGGAGTAGATCGTGGCTGAACGCAGGAAGCGTGGTTTGGGCCGTGGGCTTGGCGCTTTGATCCCGGATGCGGCGGAGAGCGATCGTCCGGTAGACGTATTCTTCTCCGGCGGTGAAGCTGAAGATGCAAATCAGGGTACAGAAGAGGCGAAGGCACCCCGTGCCGCTCGGACGGATCCTGCAGCGTCTATGCAGTCGTCCCGCCGGCGAAAGCCCAAGTCCGGAACCACAGCTGGGTCATCGTCGGCGAAGACGTCCACGAGGGCAGAAAGTGGCTCCGAGTCTGCTCCAGCGAAGAGTTCGACTGCGAAAGCTGCTCCCGCAAAGACCCCTTCCAAGAAAGGCTCGTCTGCGCAGGGCACGCCCGCGAAAACCTCCTCAGCGAAGGCTGCTCCCGCGAAGAGTACATCCAGCTCGACTTCGTCCAAACCCGGCAGTTCTCAAGCTGGGGCCAAGAAGACCTTTTCGGGGAACAGTTCCGCAGGGGCGAAGCAAGCCAGCTCCACGTCGACGACGTCCAAATCGACGGGGACTGATTCCTCCGCGACGAAGACGAGCGGTGCGAAGACACCCGGCTCGAAATCGGCGGGAACAAAGACAGTGTCTGAAGGCTCGTCGGCCACGCGCAGGAGCGGCGGTTCAGCCAGCTCGAGTCCGGCGAAGAAGCCCGCTGAAGCGGCTGGTCGTTCAGTTGCAGATTCTTTGCCGAGTTCTAAACCGGACGAAGGTTCACGGGGCGAACGTACGCCGGAGCCGGATAATCAGAGCATTCCAGAATCAGACGCGTCGGTCGTGGCACCCGCTGAACCATCGGTGAAAGCGAGTTCGACCGACCCGACTATCGGTTCCACGGAGGAGATTCCGTCAGAGCCCGACGATGTGTCTGAGACTCATCCCGGGGTCTACAGGTCGGGCAATGAGGTATTCGACGAGGCTAGGAAAGCCGAAGACTCGCAAGCAGCAGATACTACGAAGGTAGTGACTCCGGGTTCGGAATCTCCCGCTCGGGCAGGAGACTCCGCCGAAGGTGTGGAGGCTGATGTTGAGGCGCCCAGTGCTGATTCTGATATCGCTGGAGTGGATTCGATCCCTGATACTGAATTCGGCGAGATCGATGTTGATCGTATCGACGCTAATCCTCGACAGCCGCGCACGTTCTTTGATGAAGATCAGCTCAGCGAGCTCGTCCACAGCATCCGTGAGATCGGCGTGCTGCAGCCAGTTGTCGTGCGCCAGAAGCCCAGCGATCGAGAACGCTTCGAACTCATTATGGGTGAGCGTCGTCTGCGGGCGACGAAGGATGCGGGTCTTTCAACGATTCCTGCGATCATCAGGTATGTCGATGACACTGACCTGCTGCGGGACGCGCTTCTCGAGAACTTGCATCGTGCAGAACTTAACCCGCTGGAGGAAGCGGCGGCGTATGGCCAGCTGCTCGAGGACTTCGGCTGTACACAGGAGGAACTATCCGAACGTATCGGGCGATCTCGACCGCAGATTTCTAATACTCTGCGCTTGCTTCGTTTGCCGCCTCTGGTCCAGAGGCGTGTAGCTGCCGGTGTCATCTCGGCAGGACACGCTCGAGCGATTCTCGGTCTCCGCGATCCGGAACACATGGAAGTCCTTGCTCAGCGCATCGTCGCCGAAGGCTTATCTGTGCGAGCGTCTGAGGAAGCTGTGGTTCTGTTGAATCGCGGCGACTCCATGAATGTTTCACGTGCAACGACTCGGGTGGCCCCTCAGTTCATTGAGGTCGCAGATCGTCTTGGCGATCGTTTGGAGACGAAGGTCAACATCACTGTGGGAAAGAAGAAGGGGAAACTGAGCGTGGAGTTCGCTAACCAGGACGATCTTAATCGCATCCTCAGCCTGCTCGGTGTGGAATCCCCGGCCGAGTAGTTTGTTCTGACCCTAACACTGTAAGGCGGGTGAGATAGTCCTCGGGCTGTCTCACCCGCCTTATTGCTGCTCACTTCCAGCCTCCTGGTTCAATGTTTCCGGATCCTTCTAGTGATGTAGCATTCTATGCGTCTTTTCCTGATGGGACTGCTGGTTTGTGAATTCCACGGAGGGTTATCGCGCCAATCGCATCGAACGTCTCCACTGGGGTCGCGATACTTGCAATCTGCACCTTGCGCTGTCCCGGGTCGCGTGATTGTCGACCTGGTTTCACGTGAAACAATAGCGTTCTGTGAGTGCCACGGATTCTATATGTATAGTGTGAACGAACGACACTGAGGGAAGGACACTGTGCTGGTGCCTGCGACAGAAATGGGGTCCATGAGCCCTCGAGTCGGAGAACCGACCAAAGCGACAATCCTTCAGTGTTGCCGTTTGACAGCAATCTGATTGGCTTGAATATCGTGTTGTTCCCGTTCTCACTTGGTGAGTCATACCAACCGTCGTGCGTCATGACTTACGTTTCACGTGAAACGACCTTTTGGGCTGGTTGGAGGCTTTGGGCGCCAATTGCGTCCGACAGAGCCGCCTCGTCCAGCTCCGCGGTCCGTCCCGGCCCGTATGCAGATCGCACTACTCGCTTTCAATCTGGTGGCTTTTGTCCTGTACCTGTAGCTCGAGCGTGTACGGATGCTCGGTAGCCTTTAGCACCTGCTGTCCGACCTATCCGACGCAACCGGGGTATTCTGACAAGTACCAGCTGGCGCCTGGCCCGTCCCTTTACCTCAACTTCAGGCTGAGCGGGAAGCATTAGCGTGGTCGCCGTATCCAGGAATCCGCAGGGCATGTCGTCAACCCTCGAGTTGTCGTCATCGGCGTCGCGTATAGGTTTCTGACCGCCATGGAAGGCATCGGTACTAGGTTCAGTCTCCAGACGATTCGGGTGCGGGTCCAAACTGGATTGGTCCGATCGCCCAAGTCTGCTGCTGAGGGAATTTGGTGCAGGCTATCAAACGCTCATCTGACGGGGCGCAAGGGAACGAATCTCCAATAGAGGTCTACCGGCTGCAAGGAACTCGATGTTGCGATTACGCGTATTCCTATAGCTTCTTTGTGGATCCGATACCGCTCGGATCCTTTGGTTTCACGTGAAACACGTCACTGATTGCTAAGGTCGTTGTGTCATCGGGGTCCAGTGTCGCTGTTCAATCGTCGTATAGGACTGGTGTGCAGGGTTGCCATCGCTCCAGCTGCGGGAGCTAAGCAGCACGTTCGGGATTCAAATACGAACAACCCTCGACCTTTCTCGCGCTTTTGTTAGGAAGGCAACTGCACTCATCCGCGCGTAGTCCGAAAGTACGAAGTTGAGGAGGCTAAGTTGCAGATCCTTATTAGTCGGAACCTGACAACGTAACTGAACGGTCTGACCCTCTTGCAACTATGGATTCTGAGGCTATGTTTCACGTGAAACCAATTCCCTAACACCTTGTCTTTCTACATTCTGGACCGAAAGCCTGATCTGCTTCCTGTTGCTCAGGCAATTCCCGAGCCGGCCTAAGAACGCGTCGGTCGTGCCAGAATGACAGGGAGCGTCTTCGCAACGACGTTCTGCCAGTGCAAGACTCGCGGCGTATTCACGTTGATAACTTGAAAGTCGCGACCGCGGTCCGTGCGTTTGTCGTATCCGTGGTGAGACGTTGAGGCCGCGGCGAGCCGGTCTGAGCTAACCCGACCGGGGGATGCGACGGACAGGTTGGCACCTGTTTCACGTGGAACTTTCTGACTATTGTGGGTTACTCAGATCGTGCCACGCCTCTGAACGAGCGGAATGCGATCTGTAAGTCGTCTAGCCAGAAGTTGGCTTTACCTCGAACCTAGTAGGTCGAGCGGAGTTGTCGAGCTCGTTGTTTCACGTGGAACGAAGGTGGTTTGCGGGCTCGAATCAACGGCTGGACCAATTTGCATCTTGAAGGACAGCGCTGGACTCCGAGCGGTGTCGGCTTCAGATCCGTTTGTATCGAAAATGTAGCGGCGTGCTTATCCGTCGACGGCTCTCAAATCTGGTCGGGGTAGAGCCCGTCGCCGGCATGTTCGCGTCGAGAATGTTGGGGTGTTTCACGTGAAACCTGAGCACGAAGCGATCTATAAGGTCGGGAGCGATCGCCTACCTTCCGCGGGCGGTGTCACGAGGAAGGCGGAGTAGGACCCTGCGAATATCAACGATGATCATATCTATGGCGACTCTAGGTGCATGTAGGGGCGTTCCGCATAGAGATTTCTGCTTGGAACTCTCAAGTCAGGATCCAGGGGATAACCATATACCTAGCGAAGTATTGAACCAACGGTTTCACGTGAAACGCGATGTTCATGAAATTAAACCCGTGCAAGTCTTCTAATGCTGTGACTTTTGCATTCCTTAGGCAGCTAAGGGAAACAGGTTGTTTTCGATTTTCAACATTCTGAGTGAGCACCCCAACTGTCCGACCGCTTCGGCGGGCGCTTCTAGGGCGAATTCGATGGGACGAGTAGTAGGAGGTGATTTTCACGTGAAACGCATTTGGAGTCGAACGAACGATTCTCACCTGCACCGAGATGCTGCCGAATAGTGCGCATGCACCTACGTCTTCGTTTGGATGACCATCGTTTTCAGAACAGCATTTGTGTATTCACCGGAATACGGGGTCGAAGCGGGTTCTGCGCTCAGCCGCGTTTGTTCCATAGCGTTAGGGGACCTGTTTCACGTGAAACTGTCATCGATACTCACGGTAAGTTGTCGAGAGAGACTTCCAAGCAAACCCCGGGCACCTGAGAATGCATAGTGCTCCTAGGCTGGTACTGTCTGCGATGCTTTCCCGCCGGCCGTCTAGCGTGCTGGGATTCTGTAGTAGTGAGTCGTTTGCAGGCCCAGTCAATCGTAGTACGGATCCCGCGATTGCGTAGGTGCGTGTCGACGGCTCGAGTACGAGGCGATTGGAAGCTATTCGATATATGGCTTTGCCGATCATGGCTGCTGCGCTAACGCTCCGCCCGTTCATTGACGCGCTCGACCGTAAGTACTGGCACTGTCTCTAGGCTGAGTGACGTAATCTCTTCCCGACGCTATCAGGGGGCAATTCGCGGGGAGAATGCGGTCGGGATATGAGTTCGAAGGCCAACCGTCTTTTGGTCCCTAGCAATCCGACTAGACGACGGACAGTCCACAGTATCGGAGACGAACCGCCCATTCTGCTGGTTTCACGTGAAACAACCGGAATTGAATTCTCAGTTGTATGCTTTGATCTGCGCGAGGCTAAGTGTGCCCGTTTCGGGATCTGAGTCTTCACGGACATACAGCCTCTGCAGTCCGGCAGCAATCCCATCGGCAATCGCATTGCGAACGTTGGCGTCCTCTAGATTCTCGAGGTCGTCAGAGTTGGTGAGGTAGCCGGCAACGACGTGGACTTTGGGAGTACGCAGTCGCTTCAGCGAGGACCAGGTCCGGCCGTGGGTCCTGCAATCCCTCATCCCCGTTCGTGCTGCGAGCTCACTCTGGATCAGTTGTGCGAGGCGCGCACCGGTAGGTGAGTTGATATCGGGATGCGTCTCATGTCCGAAGAAAAAGGTTGCAATCCCGTTTGCGTCTTTCGACTTATTGATGTCGGCAGTGACAGTGATAACCGCGGATGCACCAAGCTGGTCGGCCGTGTTGACTTCGACCGCGTCGCCATGGAGAACAACGGCTCCGGCGCCGACAGCTTCGAGACGGCCAGCAAGGCGACCTGCTATATCGGTAGTTATGGCGCGTTCGGTGTCGGCCTGTTCGGGGGTCATCGGCAATGTCTCGAAATCTACAACTGTAGTTGCAGCCTCGATGACAAACGTTCGTCCAGCGAGCGATGTTCCGGATGCAGCGACACGTGCTCGTTCTTCGAGGGCGAAGAGATTACCGGTGTCCTGTTTACGATCGATGGCGTCGAGTCCGCGTAAGGTCTGCGGCCCTGCCACACCGTCGACCTTCGTCCCGAGACTCATCTGCAGCTCTTTGACTGCGGACTCCGTGACTGCCGCATATTCTGCGTCCATGCGGCCCGCGTAGAACCCAAGCCCGGCGAGGGTCCGCTGCATTTTGAGTACATCATCACCTGTAAGGACTCTGACGGGGTCATAGCGGAGTACTCGGTCACCTAGTTGATAGCGAGCCCGCTCGAGCTCGGAAAAGGTCTCAGTGCCCATCACACCGTCGCAGAGGATTCCTCGCACCTGCTGGAACTGGCGAACACCGAGTTCGAAAGCCCGATCGAACTCGAACGATTCGACCTGACCGACATTGAGTCCCAGGCGAGCCATCTGAGATTTGATGTTGGGCAACACCTCAGAGCTGTCCCCGCGTGAAAATTGCGGGTTTGGGTTGTGAGTCAATGCCATGCCAATCTGCTGTGCGAAGTTCTGAAATGGTTCCTGTCTGCCATGTGGATAGACCGAAGGCGCCTGTTGATCGTACAACAGGCGCCTTGGAACTCGATCAGATGAAGTCGGAGAGCTCATCTTCCAGCGCCGGCTTGGGCCGAGCGCCGATGATGGTCTTGGCTACTTCACCATCCTTGAAGACGTAGAGCGCAGGAATCGAGGTGATCCCGTACTTGCTCGCGATCTCGAGGTTCTCGTCAGTGTTGACCTTGACGACGTTGAGCTTCTCGGTGTTCTCTTCTGCGATCTGGTCAACGATCGGGCTGACCATACGGCAGGGGCCGCACCAGGGAGCCCAGAAATCGACGAGCACTGGCTTGTCTGACTTCAAAACGGTCTCTTCGAACGTGGCATCAGTGACTTCTGTCGACATGAGCAACCTTTCTCTTAACAATGTTCTCTAGCGGAAACAGCGGTAGTGCCGGTTTCATTCCCCTTCGTTGTGTGCCAGCCTGACACAGCCACACATATCGCGCGTCTAGCAGGGAACGAATAACCCCGGCGGAGGGACTATCAGGAGGCGACTGGTGCGGTGACTTGCGAAGCCTCGGGGACGGCTTGAGCTTGCTTGGTCACAGCCTCCAGATTGCCGAGGTAATGCTCGGCGTCGAGGGCAGCGGAGCAACCTGTTCCGGCAGCTGTGATGGCCTGCCTGTAGACGGAATCGATGACGTCGCCTGCGGCGAAGACGCCCTCGACTGCCGTCTTCGAGGTGCGTCCTTCGACATTGAGATATCCGTCAGGACGCAGCGAGAGCTGATCGTCGAAGAGACTGGTGCGAGGATCGGAGCCGATTGCCACGAACATGCCGGTAACAGGCAGCTCGGAGGTCTCGCCGGTGACAGTGTTACGGATCGTGAGACCCGTCAGCGAATCTTCACCATGTATTTCGGCGACCTCACTGTCGAGGACGTATTCGAGCTTCTCATCGGCAGCTGCCCGGTCCTGCATCGCCTGGGAAGCTCGAAGCTCCTGGCGACGGTGGATCAGAGTCACCTTGGACGCGAATCGAGTGAGGAACGTTGCTTCTTCGAGGGCGGAGTCACCACCGCCGACAACGGCGATGTGCTGGTTTCGGAAGAAGAATCCATCACAGGTTGCACACCAGCTGACGCCGTGGCCGGACAGTTTCTTCTCATTGGGAAGGTTGAGCTCGCGGTAGGCGGAGCCTGTGGCGAGGATGACGGCCTGAGCCGTGTATCTGGCACCGAGCGACGTCTCGATCTGATGCGCGCCGGGATTTAGATTGAGAGTTGCGACGTCGTCATAGATCACCTCGGCGCCGAATCTCTCAGCCTGCTCGCGCATGTTCTCCATGAGTTCCGGCCCCTGTACGCCAGCGGGGAATCCTGGGTAATTCTCCACGTCGGTGGTGTTCATGAGTTCGCCACCGGCCGTCACGGAACCTGCGATGACCACGGGCGAAAGATTCGCACGAGCCGCGTAGACAGCAGCGGTGTACCCGGCCGGACCCGACCCGATGATCACCAATTGTGTATCAGTCATGTGACAATTCCCTGTTTCTGCTCGCTGTGTTCTCAGTGCCCCACTCAACGGCGGCACAGATTGCCTATCGTACGTGTAACGGTACGGTGGTTGCGACTATTCCGCACCTGCTCGCAGGCGCGGCTCATCGTCTTTTTCGGAACAGATGTCTGCCTCGTGCGACAGAGGAACATGTGGCCGGTTGGGGCTGCTACTTGAAATCGACGGTGTTGATGATGGCGCGGAAACCGCCCTCGTCCTGGGGAAGCTCGGTCACCCAGAGGATCAGATTGTCGGTCTCGACGTCATCGTCAAGTTTGATCGTCACCCCGTCCGAGTCGAACTCCCCTTCGCCGACCTTCTTGGAATCTTCAGGGTCGGAACCGTCGCGAATCTCGAAGGATCCGCCCGAGTTCGACGACTTGACCTCGACCTCTTTCACCGTTGTCTTGTCTTCGAGTTCGAAGAGCAGGCCCAGACCGGACTTCAGGTTGCCGAACGAAGCAGAATTATAACGGTCGGTCTCCCATGACCCCTTCGTCTTGGGCACGACGTCTTTGGCTCCGTCGTTGTTCTCCTCGTCGTCGCCTTCGGGATCCATCACCGTGACTTTGTCGATCTTCGGCGGTTCTGGCTTGGGCTCTTCCGTCTTCTCTTCTTTTTCCTTGTCCTTGCCGTCATCGGTCTGAGCCGGGGTCGACGTTTCAGCGACCTTCTCGGGTTGGGTGTCGCCGGAATTGAAGTTGAAGACCGCGATCGAGATCACGACGGCGGCGACGACCACCAGTGCAAGGACCAGCCACGCGAACGGCTTTCGTGAGTTCGCCGGATCATCATCCGAGTCGTCGCCATTGTTCGCCGATTCGCCCGAACCGACGCGAGCAGCACCTCCAGCCGCTGAGCCCCCACCGGCCGAACTTCCAGCTGCTGCACCTCTGGAGGAGTCCGCAGCCGCGTCGCCAGTCGAGGTCCCTGCCGTCGCAGACTCTTTCTTGCCGACAGATTTCTTCTTGCCTTCGGAACTGACCGTCTCGGAAGCCCCAACAGCCCCAGCCACCCCTGCTGCGCCGACAGCTGCCCCGCCGGCAACCGCGGCACCAGTCCCAGCACCAGCGGCAGAATTGTCGTCGGAGCGCTGCTTCGGTGAGACCGCGGCAACAGGTGCCGTGGAACGGGTCGAGTCGTCGTCTGCTTCATCAACCGAATTGGGTGAGAGCCTGCGGACCTCCTTGGGCGGCGTGGCGGCGTTGGCTTCTTGCTGTTTGGTGTTCGAGGCCGCCTCGAGGGCAGCGATGCGTCGGCGTGCCTCGTCTTCCTTGGCTTTGGCGATACGGCGTTCACGTTCGTATTCGCGCAGCTGGTGTTCGCGCTGCTGCTCGTTGGTCTCGAACATCCCGCCGAGGAACCACGACCCATCATCATCCTCATCATCCATGATGACGCGGGTGTCGTTGTCGTCCTCGACTTCTTCAGCGCCATCCTCGGAAACGACGTTGAGTGCCTGGGTGTCGGGGTCAGAATCCGGGTCGTCACGATTCATGATCGGTGAGGTCAGATTATCGTCGTACTCGTGTTCTGCATATGCGGAGTACTGCGAATAGGTCTGCTCAGGCTCCCATTCCTCCCAGTCCTGGGCGGCATTGTCGAGCTGATCCTTGCCGATCGGGAAGCTTGAAGCCTCCCGCATCTGCATTCGGTCTGCATATTGTCCTGTGGTCTTGCCGCCGTCACCTACGGCCAGACCACGGGTCCCCGGACGGGTGATGCCGATGCGAACCAGAGCGGCCTTGACCTGATCATCGCTGGCTGTGTTCGCAGTGCTCGGACCCATGGACGTCGATCGAGGTGTGGGCAGGCTCGTCGCCTCGTCGAAGCTGCGTGGTGACTGGTCGAAGACGCTGTCGTTGTCGACGACCGGGGCACGATTGACGTAACGCAGCAGCTCGGCATCCCATTCGTCCAGGTAGCCCAGCACCTCGGCCACGGAACCTGGCCCCGGATCGGATCCGGTGAGGATACCGCTGACGAAATCGTCGAGCTCATTGGAGATATCGGGGTTGAGAGACTTGGCTCTGGCGATGCGGGAATTCTCCCGACCCGCGGCGGGTATCCCGTTGTATGGATCATCGGCGGGCCAATAACCGGTGAGAGCGGCGTAGAGGAGTCGGATGAGGCCCAGCGCATCCGCTCGAGATGCCTTCGTCGGTGTGTAATCCTCGGGTTGGATCAGTCCTGTGCCCAGGGCCAGAGCGGCGTCGATGCCGATACCCGAGACCAGGACGGTGCCCTTGGTCGTGATCCCGACCGTGTTCGGGCGCAGGAACATGTGGAAGAGACCGCGTCGGGCGGCTGTGACGAGAACCGTTCCGATCTCGCCGATGAGCGCACAGGCGGCATCGATGGGAAGCGGGGACTTGGGCAGGATCTCACCCAGCGAGGTGACGCCGATGCGTTTGGACACGACATAGTCGAGTCCCTCCGAATGACCGACATCCAAAGTCGGGGCAATGCGATGGTCGCCGAGGATGGAGACCCGCCGCGCTGCCTCGAGCACATCCGTGGATCCATCGGCATCGGCGACGTGGATGAGCATCGGTTCATCGAGGATGGCGTCGAGGGCCGTGCACACGGCGCCCGCCTGCGGTTTGTCCTCGAGCCACCAGCGGTCGACCGTTGATACGACGTAACGACCGGCAACAACCATGCCGGGTTCGATATCGATCAGGGTGACCACCTCCAGAGGGGCTTCGATGCGCAGATTATTTTCTTAGTTTTCCAGCAACGACGCCAATAATCGAATGCAACTCTCTGACTTTCAGCAAATAACATGCTCCCAAGAAGACAATGAGCATGAGAGTCCCGACGCCGGCGGTGGAGACGAATGCTTGCCACCGGCCGGCCAGGGCAAAGTCCGGGAAGAAGAAGAGAAGCCCGTAACCGGCCAATCCAGCAACCAACGCTGCTACCAAGAACTTCATATGAGCGATCAGGATTGCGCGGAGATCAATCTCGCCGAGGCGCTTGGACAGAAGCCAGAATGACAGGATCATGGCGAACAGGTATCCCAGGCTCATCGTCAGACCGATGATGGCCACCGTGACCGATTTCGGGAAGATCGTGGCCGAGAGCACCGCCAGGGACTGGAAGATCACCTGCGGGAGTTGGATGAGGAACGGAGTCTTCGCATCCTCATAGGCGTAGAAGACCCTCTGTGCCAGGTAGTTGGCACTGAAGGGAATGAGACCGAACACCATGGTGATGATGACGAGTCCCACGGCCATGGCCTGTTGGCGGCCATCGCCGGCGATGATCATCGCCACCGGGGAGGCGAGCACGACGAGAGCCGCCACCGCGAAGGAATTGATCAATCCGACCATGCGCACGCCCATGGAGAAGTCGCCGACGACCGCCTTGGTGTCATGGTTCGCCGCGTCTCTGCTCAGAGAGGTGAAGAGAGCCGTGGCCAGCGACACCGCGATGAGTGAGTGCGGGAGCATGAAGACGAGATAGGCGTTGGTATAAGCGGCGTTCGAGGCATTGCCCTCCCCTGGCACCGACGCTCCGGCGGCGACGCGGGAGATGACGAGGAATCCCAACTGTCCGATGAGCATCGCGGCGAAGGTCCAGAACGCGACCTTGCCGGCGGTGCCCAGGCCGACTCCGCGGAAGCCGAAGGTCGGCCGGTACTTGAAGCCGATGCGCTTGAGCGGCCAGATCAGGATGAGTGCCTGAGCGGCGACACCCAGGGTGGCCGAGCCGCCCATGAGAGCGATCTTGTCCGGAGTCCAGGTGCTCAGATGATGAGGGGAAGCATCATTCGTCCCGAAGACGATGATGAAGACGAGGAGACCCGCGATGGCGACGACATTGTTGAGCACCGGTGCCCACATATACGGGCCGAATGAGGACTTGGCATTGAGCACTTGGCCCAGGAGCGTGTAGAGGCCGTAGAAGAACAGCTGCGGCAGGCACCAGAAGGCGAAGGCCGTGGCCAGCGCCATCTGGTCCGGTCCCCACCCCGAGGAGTAGAGCCAGACGAGAACCGGTGCGGCGATCGTGGCAATGATGCTCACGACCGCAAGGATGAGGAACGACAGGGTCAGCAGGCGATTCGTAAAGTCCTCGCCCCCGTCCTTCCTCTTCGAGGCCCGCACCAGCTGTGGGACGAGGACGGCGTTGACCACACCGCCGGCCAGGAGCATGTACAGGGTGTTGGGCACCTTGTTGGCGACGTCGAAGGCGTCGGCCTGGACCGCGGTGATTCCTATCGCTGTTGCCAACAGGGACGCCTTGACCAGGCCCAATACGCGCGAGGTCAGGGTCCCCGCGGTCATGATGGCCGAGGATTTGGCCAATGAAGAAAGATTGGACAAGTCCTACCTCGATTCCGATTCGTCGTTCTTCGCGCGAGCCATCGCATCGGCCAGCTGCTGTTCGGGGATCTTCCTGCGTCCGCGTGAGATCGTCTTGATCAAGCCGATAACGAAGACGGCGGTCAGGCCCAATCCGACGACGGCCGTGCCGATGTTCTCCCAATCGGCCCGCACCCTGACGAGCAGCGTCTCGCTATTCGGCAGGACGAAGTCATCGGCGGCGATCATCTCGATCGTCGTCGGCACGTCGGCGTTGGCGATGCCCTCGACGGGAACGTCGACGCGCATGGTCTCCTGGGCCGGCACGACGACGGTCTCCGTGGGCTCGGCCCGCAGCTGTGGGGTCTTCGCCTTCATCCGGATGCTCATTGTCGCGTCGGCGGGGGAATCGTTGACGATCGTGACCGGGATCGTCGTCTCCTCACCGGTGACGAGCAGAACCGAGGAGCCCTTCTCGAGGTAGATGCTGTTCCTCATCTTCTCGTTCGCGGCTTGGGCATCGTCGGCGCAGCGTTTGGCGTTGCCGCCCAGGGTCCACGCGACCGAGGTGCAGCTGAGCAGCTCCCGGTCCAGTCGCGTGTTCGCACTCCCCGGATCGGAGAATACGCTGTTGAACTCCTTCTGCGTGGCCCGTGTCTGCGCGAGGCTCGCCACGGCCTTCGTTCCGATGCTCTTCGGGTCCTTCGGCGGTTGCAGCAGACCGCGGGGCGCGACGTCGGTGGCGAGGAGCTCATCGACACCGGACGGATCGACCCAGGGCGCGTCCGCGACGGCTTCCACCGTCTTCTCCCAGTTCACCGAGGCTGCAGTGCGTGGCATGGGCAGCAGCAGATGTCGTGTCCGGTAGGGTGACTCCGCTTGGATCGCGGCAGTCGTCGCCACCAGTTCCGAGATGCCCGAGGCGGGGTGCGGGGACCCGATGATCTGAGCGCTCTGCTGCGCCAGAGCCGAATCGCTGATCAGGGTGTTGATCGACGACTGCCCATCCGAGCCGATGCGGGTCGTCGAATGCGCGTCGTCGTGAACCCCGGACAGCGAGGGCTGCTGGGCATTGCTGAGGATCACGGTTTCATCACCCGCCTCGGCGAAGTCCTTGAGCTGATCGCGCTGTGCGGAGCCGGCGATGGGCCAGGCGATATCGGTCTTGGCCTCCGGCAGGACATCCGTGACGAGGCTTCTCTGCTTCTGCGCGAACGCGCCCAGGCTTTTCAGGTCGCTGTCCACCAGCGAGGCCTGGTCGGGATCGCCGTAGGGCAGAGCGATGACGGTGTGCGACTCCGCTTCCTCGAGGAAGTCGTGATACCAGGCGTCGAGGAGTTTACGCTGCTCTGCGTCGGCTTCGGCCTCCTCGGCGCTGAGTCCATCGGCACTGTCCTGGTCATTGGAGTTCGCATCGGGGTCGGTCTCGTGGGCATCGGGTCCCGTGGTTGCGGATTCGGAACCCTCTGGGGAGGGCTTCTCGGTCTCCTCGGAACCTGCTCCGTCGTTCTCCGAAGGTAGTTCGGCCAGAGCGGACTCGAAGGAGGCGATGATCCGGGGATCGAGGGCGATGCCGATTCCGGGCGTGTTGAGGACTTTCATGATCGCGGACAGGGAACCGCCCTTGCCGATGGCTTTCTCGAGCTGGTCGGGATCGATGATGCCGTCGGTGGTGTGGTCCGGCAACGTCACCGGTGCGAGCATGCTGACCTTGGTCTTGTCGAACTCCGGACTCGGGTACCAGGTGGAGAAGCCGACCGCGGAGGCGAGCCGTCCAGTGGAATCGCCCACCTGCACGCTCAGGCCGCGTGGACCCCAGTTCGAGACCGGGGATGACTTCCGCAGCCCCAGTTGCTCTGCGGGCACGGAGATCGTGAATTCTGAGGTGGATCCGGCCGCGATCTCATCGTCGAAATCCGCATCCACCGTGGTCATCGGATCGGTCGCTTCGCCCGATTCCTTTGCCTTCTTGCGGGCGTCGGGACCATTCTCCTCGAGGTCGGCGATCGTGCGGTTCTGGGACTGATCGGTCTTCCAGTTCTCGATCCGGCGTCCGGCATCGAGCTTGTCCGTGGACATCGCCAGATGCAGATCCGGGTTGGAGATCGCCTGATCCGTGGGGTTCGTGATCGTGCCGCGCACCGTGAGTGTGCCCTTCTCATCGACCCAGGGGGTCACCTCGTCGAGGGTGATGGAGACGTCGTCTCCGCTGGATGTGGTCCCGTCGGGTGAATTGCCCTCAGCGTCGGTCGAACCGCTGCCGGCCGAACCGGCGGCACTGGCGCTCGTGGCGGCTGCGGGCGTCGAACCCAGGAGCGGGTATGCGAAAACGGACCCTGCGAGCAGAAGGACACTGCTCAGCAGGGCGAGAAGGAAACGCATATGACTGATGGGTTTCACTGCTCCAATCGGGCGACCATCGGGCGGGCGGCGGACACGATGCGACGTTCGTTGGCGAACGAGAGGCGAGAGCGCAGATCATTGAATGGAATCCACGCGGCGTCGATCGCTTCCTGGTCAGGATCATTATCCACGGTCAGAGTCCCCGAGCGTGCACTCAGCAGGAAATGGTGGACGAGTTTGTGGATCCGGATTCCAGTCACCGTGAACCAGTAGTCGACGGTGCCCAGGGGACAGACGATCTGCCCCAGGATACCGGTCTCCTCCTCCACCTCACGTCGAGCCGCCTCGGCGGGGGTCTCCAGCCCTTCGAGGTGTCCCTTGGGAAGGCACCATTCGATCCGTCCGGCCCGGTTGATCCGGGCGATCACGGCCACGGTCAGCTCTGGGCGTGTGAAGTCGACGACGATGCCCCCGGCGGAGATCTCCTCTACCGTGGTGCGACGGGACGCCCTGGGTCCCGGCTTGGGCATCGGTGTGGTCATTCTCCTACCTTAGTAGGCGATTCTTGGAAGTTTCGTCGGACGCGCTCCCGGTAGGCTGGACTCGGCTGTAGATGAGTCGTCTCCGATCGGAACGGCACGGTAGAACACGAAGGAGCTCGGTGGACCCGAAGACCGCGCACGCCCGTCTGTACGACAAGCTCGATGAGCTCGAGAATATCCTCGGGCCCTTGGGCAAGCGCTTCGCCGCGGCCGGATTCGAACTCGCGCTCGTCGGCGGCTCCGTCCGCGACGCACTGTTGGGCCGCCCGATGCCCGATCTCGACTTCACCACGGATGCGCGCCCCGACGACATCCTCGCCCTCATCTCCGACTGGGTGGACACGCACTGGGACATCGGCCGGGAGTTCGGCACCATCGGCGCCATCAAATCGGGTGTGCAGATCGAGATCACCACCTACCGCGCCGAGGCCTACGACCCGGATTCGCGCAAACCAACGGTGAAATTCGGCACAGATCTCGACGCTGACCTCATCCGACGTGACTTCACGATCGGGGCGATGGCGATCCGTCTGCCGTCGATGACCTTCGTGGACCCGTTCGACGGCTTCACCGACCTCGTCGAGGGTGTCATCCGCACCCCGGGCACTGCCGCGGACTCCTTCTCCGATGATCCGCTGCGTATGATGCGCGCGGCCCGCTTCACCGCTCAGCTGGGTCTCGATCCCGTCGCCGAGGTGGAAGCGGCGATGCGTGACATGGCCGATCGGATTGCGATTATCTCCGCAGAACGCATCCAGGTGGAGCTGTTCAAGCTGATGACCGGCATCGATCCGGCGGCGGGCATCGATCTGCTGGTGCGCACCGATGTCGCCGACCATGTTCTGCCCGAGGTCGCCGGTCTGCGGCTGGAGACCGATGAGCACCACCGCCATAAGGATGTCTACCAGCATTCGCTGACCGTGCTGCGCCAGGCCGTCGAGCTCGAGGAGCAGTATGCGGCCAAGCAGCGCGAGGCAGGGATGAGTGCTGAGGATCCTAACCGCCTCGGCGTGCCGGACTTCGTTGTCCGGTTCGCGGCGCTGATGCACGATGTGGGCAAACCCGCGACCCGCAGATTCGCCCCCGGTGGTGCTGTCACCTTCTATCACCATGATGCGGTGGGCGCGAAGCTGACGGCGAAGCGGATGAAGGCGCTGCGTTTCGACAAGGACACGACCAAGGCCGTCGGCCGCCTCGTCGAGCTGCACCTGCGCTTCTACGGCTACGGTGATGCCGGATGGACGGATTCCGCGGTGCGCCGTTACGTCACCGACGCCGGTCCGCTGCTCTCCCGCCTGCACATCCTCACCCGGGCAGACGTGACCACCCGGAACAAGAAGAAGGCCGATCGGCTCGCATTCGCCTACGACGATCTGGAGCACCGGATCCAGAAGCTGAGCGAACAGGAGGAGCTGGCGGCGATCCGCCCCGACCTCGACGGTCGCCAGATCATGGCCATCCTCGACATCAAACCCTCGCCGCTGGTGGGCAAGGCCTACAAGCACCTTCTCGAGGCGCGGATGGAGCACGGCCCGCTGGGACCTGAGCGCGCCGAAGAGGTTCTGCGTCAGTGGTGGGCCGAGAACGGGCCCGCGGAGGTTGAGCCCGGCGAGGAGTCCTAGGCTCCACCCCCGCCTGTTGTCATCGGCACGTCAACTGATAGCTTCGTAAATCGCGTATGTTTGTGCTTGTCGTCACATGGTGTGGCGCGGGCGACGATGTGAGGAGACCATGATGACTGTGACCGATGAGTTCCGTGCAGCCAGAGACAAGCTGATCGAGTTGCGCAGTGATGCCGTGGCAGCCGGTGACGGCTTCGAGTGGCCGCGCTTCGACCACTTCAATTTCGGCATCGACTGGTTCGACAAAGTCGCCGAAGGCAACGACAACCCTGCTCTGTGGATCGTCGAGCAGGATGGCACCGAGGGAAAGTGGAGCTATGCCGAGCTCTCCCGCCGGTCGAATCAGGTGGCCAACTTCCTTCGCCGCTCCGGTGTGAAGCGCGGCGACCACGTCATGATCATGCTCAACAATCAGGTCGAGCTGTGGGAGACCATGCTCGCCGGCATCAAGCTCGGCGCGGTCCTCCTGCCCACGACCACTCAGTTGGGCCCCATCGACCTCACCGATCGGGTCGAGCGCGGCAAGGCCGAGTTCGTCATCGCCGGTGCCGCCGATGCTGCGAAGTTCGACGATGTCGACGCCGAGGTGGTGCGCATCGTCGTCGGTGACGACGCCACACGTCAGCAGGACTACAGCTACGTCGACGCCGACGACGAGGAGACCGGCTTCGACCCGCAGGGCACGTCGCGCGCTGATGACCTGCTCCTCCTCTACTTCACCTCGGGCACGACCTCGAAGGCGAAGATGGTCGCCCACTCCCATGTGTCCTACCCCGTGGGCCACCTGTCCACGATGTACTGGATGGGACTGACTCCCGGCGATGTTCACCTCAATGTCGCCTCCCCCGGCTGGGCCAAGCACGCCTGGTCGAACATCTTCACCCCCTGGATCGCCGAGTCCTGCGTCTTCCTCTACAACTACTCACGCTTCGACGCGAATGCGCTGATGGAGACCATGGATCGGGTCGGTGTGACCAGCTTCTGTGCCCCTCCGACCGTGTGGCGCATGCTCATCCAGGCCGACCTCAGCCACCTCAAGACCCCGCCGAAGATCGCCCTGGGCGCCGGCGAACCCCTCAACCCGGAGGTCATCGACCGGGTCAAGCAGGAATGGGGTGTGCTCATCCGCGACGGCTACGGCCAGACGGAGACGACCCTGCAGGTCGGCAACTCCCCTGATCAGGAGCTCAAATACGGTTCCATGGGCAAGGTGCTGCCCGGCTACGACGTGGTCCTCATCGATCCCGCGACCGGTGAAGAGGGCAACGAGGGTGAGATCTGCCTTCGCCTCGATCCTCGACCGCTGGGGCTCACGAGCGGTTACTGGTCCAACGAGGAGAAGACCGCCGAGGCGTTTGCCGACGGCGTCTATCACACCGGTGACGTGGCCGAACGCGACGAGAACGGCTACATCACCTACGTCGGACGTGCCGATGACGTGTTCAAGGCCAGTGATTACCGACTGTCCCCATTCGAACTCGAGAGCGTGCTCATCGAGCACGAGGCCGTCGCCGAGGCGGCTGTGGTCCCCTCGCCGGACCCTGTCCGTCTCGCGGTGCCCAAGGCCTACGTCGTTCCCGCTGGCGGATTCGAGCCCAACGCGGACACCGCTCGGGCCATCCTCGCCTACTGCCGCGAGCACCTTGCCCCCTACAAGCGGATCCGCCGGCTTGAGTTCTCCGAGCTGCCCAAGACCATCTCGGGCAAGATCCGACGCGTCGAGCTCCGGGCCCGCGAGGACCAGCTGCACCCGTTCAGCGGTGAGCCGGCCGTCGAAGGCAAGGAGTACGCAGACACGGACTTCGACCTCAAGAGCTGATAGTCGAATATGTGGCTGAATGTGAGCAATTCCGCACTGGATGTGGTTGATGACCAAGGCGGACGGTAAAATCCCTGGTGAGAGTGCATATGCACTGCTACTCACTTGCACTTCCAAGTAATGTATGGGATGAGTGGCCGCTGGATTCAGGGGATTTTCATGCCGTTCCAAAGAATGCGTGCCACACTGAAGCTCACGTGTGACCTTATCGAACCTCGTCGCCACGCAATGCGGCAGGCTAACTGACCTGGAGGACCTTGGGTGGCTAAGGGACAAACAAAGAACATTCTGAACTATCCGCGCACAGGTGTGAGCGGATGGACGCGTTTTCTGCCCAGCATCCGGCTGCTCGTCGTGGGCGGGCTCAGCGTCATCATCGCCCTGTGCGTGCTGTTCTCCATCGGCTACGCCGTCACCGACGTCCCTGAGCCCAATATCGAGGCCACAGGTCAGACCTCAACCATCTACTACAACGATGGCAAGACTCCCATCGGCCAGTACAAGGTCCAAGATCGCAAGTCGGTGCCGATCGAAGAGATCTCCGAGCCGATGCAGAAGGCCGCGATCGCCGCCGAGGACACCTCGTTCTATGAGAACCGCGGAATCTCGATCACGGGTATTTCCCGTGCAGTTCTCGGCGTCGTCACGAACCAGTACGCCGGCGGCGGTTCGACGATCACACAGCAGTATGTGAAGAACTTCTATCTGACGAATGAGCACTCCATGGATCGTAAGGTCAAGGAAATGTTCATCTCGCTGAAGATCGATCAGCAGCAGAGCAAGGACGAGATCCTCGCGAACTACCTGAACACGATCTACCTGGGACGCCGCTCATATGGCATCGAGGTCGCCAGCCAGAACTACTTCGACAAGTCGGCGAAGGACCTCAATGTCAGCGAGTCCGCACTGCTCGCCGCGATGATTCAGCGTCCCGGTGCTGCCGATCCGGCAGACAATCCAGAAGCCTACGAAGCGCGTTTCGACTATGTTGTGAAGTCGATGACCGATGAGGGCTTCATCACCGAGGAGCAGGCTGCCAAGGTCGAAATGCCCGAGGTGCAGGAGGCGAACAAGGAAGAGTCCCTCAAGGGCCAGACAGGCTACATGTGGGAATACGTACGTCGTGAGGCTCTGCGGAAACTCGACATCACCGAGGCCCAGCTGGACCGGGGCGGCTACAACATCACCACCACCTTCGACAAGGATCGGATGAAGGAGGCCGAAAAGGCCATCAAGGACCTGCCGCCCGATCAGCCCGAGGGACTGCAGGCTGGTTTGGTGTCGATCGATCCGAACTCCGGTGGCATCGAAGCCTTCTACGGCGGAAAGAACTATCTGGACCAGGCGTTCAACGTCTCGACTCAGGGCCATGCCCAGGCCGGTTCGACCTTCAAGCCCTTTGCGCTGGTGGCGGGCTTGGAGAACGGCGTTCGTCTGACCGACAGATATCCGGGCAGCCCGACGACATTCAACTCCGAGGGCATCTCGTGGACACCACACAATTACGGTGGTGCCAGCTATGGCCCGGTGACCTTGCTCAAGGCAACGGAGTCGTCGATCAACACTGCCTATGCGGCGCTCAATATCCAGGTGGGACCCGAAAAGACAGTCGATGTTGCACAGCGAGCGGGACTCAGCGGAAACTGCACGGAAATGCAGATGGAGACCGGTGATACCCGCAATTGCACAATCGGATTGACTCCGAATATGTCGAATGTGCTCGGTACGGCCAGCGTCAAGGTCGTCGACATGGCGAACGCATACGCGACATTCGCCTCGAACGGCGTCAAACATGATGCCCACTCGATCAAGAAGGTCACTCAGGGTGAGGACGACGAAGAGGTCTACAAGTCAGAGACCAAGGGCAATCGCGTCTTCGATAAGGCGGTCATGGCCGAGACGACCTATGCGCTCACCCACGTCATCACCGGCGGCTCAGGCGGTTATGCACAGAATCTGGGCCGCCCTGCGGCAGGCAAGACCGGTACCACCACAGATAATAAGGCTGCATGGTTCTCTGGTTACACGCCGAACCTGGCGACCTCGGTGGTCCTCTACCGTGAGGTTGATGGCAAGCAGAAGTCAATCGGTGCCTACGGTGGACGCAGCTCGGTCACCGGTGGCTCCTTCCCGGTCGAGGTGTGGACGGAATACATGAAGGCCGCTCTGGAGGGAACCAAGGTTGAGCAGTTCCCCGAACGCGGTGAACTGCCAGATAAGCCGAAGCCTGAGAACACGAATGAGCCGGTCGCGCCCGAGCCTGAACCGAAGGCGCCCAGGGAGGACGGCAGCGACAACGGTGGCGACGGCGGTGGCGACGACTCCGAGGACAAGGCCCCGGTCGACGAACCGAGCGATGAGCCGACGGACGACGAAGACAATGGCAAGGATAACGAGAAGGACGGCTCGAAGGATTCCAAAGATTCTAAGGACTCGAAGGACTCCGACGGTTCCAACGACGGTCGCGAGGACAATGGCTCCTCTGACGATGGTGCGAATGGGGATAACCCGGAGCCACCACCAGAGACCAACGATCCGGAGCCACCACCAGAGACCAACGATCCGGAGCCACCGGGCGATAATGAGGATGGTATTCTCGGAGGATCGGACGGCGACGCCGATTAGTCCATCCACCGGCCCGCAGGCCGGTAACCTCTAGTCATGCCTTCTAAGCGCAGCACCCGGATCGCCGAGCCTCTGCTCGGCGGTCCGGAGGGCATTCACCTCGCATCAGCTGGGGCGCAGTTCCGTCGCGGCCAGGCCTACATCTTCGCCGGGATCCTCGGCCTGATGACATTCCTCGCCCTCGCGCTGCAGGGGCCGTGCCTGAGCTCGGGCTACGAACAGCCGTCCGCCTCGGCGAGGATGTGTGCGGGGCCGCTGTCGATGGCATTTCTCGGGAAGGTCAACCCTGAAGAAGCACTGGGACGTTCCCAGGGTGGGATGGCGGGTCTGTCCGCGATCGACGCCCGCTTCGTCCAACTGCTCAAGCTCGTCACCGACGATGTCTCCGTCTTCATGGCATTCGTCCTCATCATCAATGTGATCGCGTTCGCCGCGCTGGGCGTCGCACTGCTGGTCCTCGCCCGGCAGCGCGCCTGGTTGGTCGCGGCCTTCGCCTCACCGGTCATCCTCTTCACCTTGGGCTCGACCCTGGACCCGGTGGCTTTGGCGCTGAGCGTCTGGGCCATGGTCATCTTCGTCGGATCGTCGCCGGTGACACAGCGTCCGTGGTTGGCCGGGGTCCTCCTCGGGATAGCCGCCTTCATCAACCCGCTTGCCCTGCTGGTTCTACTCGCACTCAGCCTGACCGGGCCACGCCCGGCAGGAAGACTGAGGCCCAGAGATCCGCGGATGATGCTCGCCGCCGCCACAATCACCTCGGCGCTCATCCTCGTCATCGACAGCAGCGCCATCGACCGGATCGTGCACTGGATGACCGACGCCGTCGACGGAGGATCGTTCGCCTCGATCCTGGTCATGGCCCGCCTCGGAACCGCCGAGGTGTGGGCGCCGGTGTGGATCATCGGCAGCGCAGGCGTCATCGCCGCAGTCGCGATCTCCCTGTACATGGTGCGCAGAACCGGCCTCGATCCAGCCGTCGCCGCCTGTCTGCTGATCGGCGGGTGCCTGCTGCTGGCGCCCGGAATGATGCCCTGGGACAGCCTGTGGATCCTGCCGTTCCTCGCCCTCGCTGTTCGCCGCTGGTGGATCCTCATCACCTGGGCTCTGGCCGAGACGGCCTTTGCCATCGCAATCCACCTCGGCGACGTGGCAGCAATCGAACCGGATAAGGGCCTCGAACCAGTCTTCATCGCGCTCCTGACCCTCCTGCGACTGCTCACCCTGATCGCCGTCGTCATCTGCGCAGGCGAGAATCTCTACCGGCGCCGGATCCGCGGTCGCCTGGTCCCGGTCGAACCACCTCGGCGGGTCGACGATGTCGAAGGCAAGACCAGTGGCCAAGAGCACGGGAGTTCGACATGACACCACAGGCGCGCTTCCACTAGACTGTGTAGGTCTGTTCCCATTTCACGACCATCGTGGGGGACGGAGCGGACATGCATATACCCTCCTGCCATGGAACGACCATGGCCGCAAAGACCAGAGGAGGTGGGTGACACATGCGTCATTACGAGCTCATGCTCATTCTTGACAACGAAACCGAAGAGCGGACGTTGGCTGACACCGTGGACAAACTGATGAAGGTTGTCCCGGCTGAAAACGGAACCGTCGACAACGTGGACATCTGGGGACGCAGGCGCTTCGCCTACGACATCCAGAAGAAGTCCGAAGGCTTCTACGTCGTGGTTGATTTCCACGCAGAGCCTAAAACGACCAAGGAACTCGATCGCCAGCTCGGACTCAACGAGTCCGTCCTGCGCACCAAGATCCTCCGCCCAGACGCCAAGTAATAGCGTCAAGCACCTCGTTTCAAGGAGCAGTCAATGGCAGGCGAAACAGTCATCACGGTTGTCGGGAACCTGACAAGTGATCCCGAACTGCGCTTCACACCCAACGGTGCGGCAGTCGCAAACTTCACCGTGGCCTCGACGCCGCGTATGTTCGACCGTCAGACCAACGAGTTCAAGGACGGGGAAACCCTGTTCCTTCGCTGCTCGGTATGGCGTGAGATGGGCGAAAACGTAGCCGAATCCTTGCAGCGCGGTACTCGGGTCGTCGTACAGGGCCGCCTCAAGTCGCGGACCTTCGAAACCAAAGAGGGCGAAAAGCGCACCGTCATGGAACTGGATGTCGACGAAGTCGGCCCCAGCCTGCGACGCGCCACCGCTCAGGTGACGAAGAACGAACGCAGCGGAGGCGGATTCTCCGGCGGCGGTAACTTCGGCGGACAGCAGGGCGGAGGCCCCCAGCAGGGTGGCTTCGGTCAGCAGCAGTCCTCCGGCTGGGGCAACAACCCGCAGCAGGGCAACCCACAACAGGGCGGCATGCAGCAGGGTGGTCAGCGCCAGGGCGGTTACGGCCAGGGGAACAACGCACCGGCGAACGACCCATGGGCATCATCGAGTCCACAGGGCGGCAACGGCGGCTGGGGCAACCCGGGCGCCGATGAACCACCGTTCTAAACACGTTCAAGACATTTCGTAAATCAGGAGATACTCATGGCCAAGCCAGAGATCCGGAAGCCTATCAAGAAGAAGGCTAATCCGCTCAAGAAGGGCGAAGCGGCGAAGATCCACTACAAGGACACCGCTACGCTCCGTAAGTTCATTTCCGACCGCGGCAAGATCCGTGCTCGTCGCGTCACCGGCGTGACCGTGCAGGAACAGCGCGTCATCGCAAAGGCCGTCAAGAACGCCCGCGAGATGGCACTTCTGCCCTACTCGAGCACTGCTCGCTGATCGGAGGGAGAGAACATGCCTAATCGCAAAGTTATTCTGAACCAGGAAGTTGATGGTCTGGGAGCCGCAGGCGACATCGTCGAGGTTCGCGCCGGATACGCCCGCAACCTGCTCCTGCCCCGTGGCTGGGCATCCGCATGGTCCGCCGGTGCTGAGAAGCACGTCCTTGCTCTGCGCAAGGCTCGTCAGGCCAAGCAGATCGCCGACCACGATGAAGCAGTCAAGGTCAAGGGTCAGCTGGAATCCTCCAGCGCACGCATCGAGCTCAAGTCCGGCAAGAACGGCCGCCTCTTCGGCGCCGTGACCCCGGCTCTTGTGGCCGAGGCGCTGCATACCGCGACCGGACACAACTTCGATCGTCGTCAGGTTGCACTGCCTGCCCACGTCAAGACCTCCGGCAGCTACACCGCTACCGTGCGCGTCAACGACGAGATCACCGCGGACGCCAAGTTCGAGGTCGTCGGCAAGGCCTGATGCTTCTTCGGCTTCTTCACTAACGAGTCCGGCGGACCAGTGGTCAGCCAGACTCGTGGTCGAAAGCAGACCTTAACGTCGAGGGGACACTTTATACAGTGTCCCCTCGACGTTTTCGTATGCTCTCAGCGTTGGGGCGCGCAGGGCGCGCGGGGTGGCGCGCTGAGTGTGCTTCGGCGATCAGCAGTCTTCAGAAGAGAATGCGCTCGGGTGGCGGGAATTCCGCGAAGATCTCCTCATCGGCAGGAGCCAATTCGAGATAGCTGGGGCTGTCGTCATCGATGAACAGCAGCAGTATGCACCCGTCGACGGTGGCGTCGAGGAGGACTCGTTTCGCGAAATCTCCCCGCCCACCGGTGTCGTCTCTGCTGTCGTCATCGACGCGAGTCACCGGCCGCATCCCGATCGACGGGCAGGAACCGCAGTCGCAGGGTTGGTCACGACCACCTCGGCGAGATTGCTCTCCCAGGTCACACGCTGCTGTTGTGTGATGAGAGCCGGAGGATCCCAGGCCTCTTCCTGCTCTCTGGTGAACGCGGCACGGTCCTCTTCATCAGGTGAGGTGTGAGCGTGGCGGACCATCGTCAGCGCGACCTCATGTTCCCGGGGAGTCAACGGTCAGTACATGGCGTCAGGATATCAAGGTCGGGGTCCCCTGGGCAGGCCACGGTGGTGGTGCGAGCAGGCTGACTATGCGGCTTGCCACCGGAGGCAGGCGCCTCCACGACGTTGCCTCAACGCTGTCCGTAGTGCTTTCGGATGAAGAACAGGCCGATGAGCGAGAGCACCGAGACGCCCATATAGTAGACACTCGGCGAGTTCAGTGATCCCGTGATGTCGAGGAGCCAGGTGAGCACCAGCGGGGCGATTCCGCCGAGCAGCGTCACACCGAGGTTGTAGGCCGTTGACAGCCCCGTGCCCCTGATCTCGGCGGGGAACAGCGTCGAGAGCATGCCAGGCAGCGGGGCGAAGTAGAAGGCCATGATCACGCCGAGGACGGCGATGACGAAGATGAACGCGGTAACGCTGCGCTGGGTGACGATGAGCTGGAACAGCGGCCATGCGAGCACCAGGGCGGCGATCGCGGCAATGGTCATGATCCGCACCGGACCGAAGCGATCTGCCAGTTTTCCGACCAGAGGCGAACCGATGAGGCAGATGAGGCCCGCCACAATGCCGCCGAGGTAGGCCGCCGTCGGCGAGATGCCCAGATTGGACGTGGCGAAGGTCGGCATGAACAGGATCATGTACACGGAGATCGTGGCGACTCCGACCGACGCCGAGGCTGCGAGGATGCGGCCCCAATGGTGGGCGAAGAGAGTGAGAAGAGGCGACTTGGCGGGCGGACGGGAGGTGAATTCCTCGGTCTCGTCGAGCTTGGAGCGGATGTAGAGGCCGACGGGCCCGACGAGCAGACCGATGAAGAAGGGCACTCTCCAACCCCAGGAGTGGAGCGCGTCGTCTGTCAGATAGGTGTTGAGGGCGAACCCGAACGCTGAGGCGAGAGCCATCGACGCTCCCTGGCTCGCGATCTGCCAGGAGGCGTAGTACATCTTCCGGTGCGGTGCGGTCTCCACGAGGAAGGTCGTGGCCGTGCCGAACTCGCCGCCGGCGGAGAAACCCTGCAGGAGCCGGGACGCCAGAATGATCAGAGCACCCCAGATCCCGATCTGAGAGTAAGTGGGCGCCACCGCCATGAGCAGGGTGCCCAGCATCATGAGGAACAGGGTCAGCGTCAGGGCGGGCTTCCGTCCGTGCCGGTCGGCGAACCGTCCGAGCACGAGGCCGCCGATGGGTCGGACCAGGTAGGAGATCGCGAAGGTGGCGAAGGTGAGGATGAGCGAGAAGACCGGGTCGCCCTCGGGGTAGAAGATCTCGGAGATCACGACCGCAAACGAGGCGAAGACGATGATGTCGAACCACTCGAGCGCTGCACCGATCGAGCTGGAGATGACCGCCTTCCGCGCGGCGAGCAGACGCTCCGGAGTCGCCTCGATCACGGGTGGTGGGGGCGAACTCTGTGTGGAGGAGCTCATATCAGATGCCTTCTTCTGCGGTGGAGGTCGTGGTGGACGACGACGGCGCAGCGGGTGCTGCGGCCGTCTCGCTGAGGTCGGTGACGAGGCTGTCGATGAACGATTCGCAGGCCGCGATCTGCTCGAGTTCGATGAACTCATCAGGAGCGTGCGCCTGGGCGATGTCTCCGGGTCCGCAGACGACGGTGGGGATGCCGGCGTCGGAGAACAGCCCCGCCTCGGTGCCGTAGGTGACCTTGTCATCGGTCGTGATCGCGCCCCACCTCGCGGCGAGGGAGACGATGTCGGCATCGGCCGGAGTCTCGCAACCGGGGGCAGCGGCCTCCACGGTGAAGTCGACGCCGGCAGCAGCATTGAACGACTGCATCTGCCGCGCGAGACGATCGGCCTCGGCGCGGAATCGTTCGATGAGGGCCTTCCGGTCGACGGAGCCCAGGGACCGGAACTCGAACTGCACGCTCGCCTCGGCGGGAATCGTGTTGATGGCGATGCCACCGGAGATGGTGTTGGCCGTGACCGTTGTGAAGGGCACGACGTAGTTCTCGTCGAAGGGACCCTCATCTCTGAACTCGGCGGCGACGGCATGGACGAAGGCAACGAACTCGGCGGCGTAGGCGATCGAGTTCACGCCCTCAGGAGTCAGGGAGGAGTGCGCCGCGATGCCGTGGAAGTCGACGCGGAAGACGTTCATCGACTTGTGGCCGCGGATCGCGCGCATGCTCGAGGGCTCGCCGACGATGCAGCCGCGGGGAGTCAGTCCCGCCTCGGTGATGGTGTCGACGAGGTCGATGGCACCGACGCACCCGATCTCCTCGTCATAGGAGAAGGCCAGGTGGATGGGTTCTGTGAGATTCGCGGCCGTGAGTTCGGGCAGCTTGGCGAGGATGACTCCGATGAAGGACTTCATGTCCGCGCTGCCGCGCGCGTAGAGTTTGCCGTCACGAATCTGCGGGGCGAAGGGTTCGCTCGACCAGTCCTGACCGTCGACGGGAACGACGTCGGTATGCCCGGAGAGGACGATTCCTCCTGTGGTCGAACCGTCGGCGGCAGGCAGTGTGGCCAGCAGGTTCGCCTTGGTGCCATCGGCGTTGGGTACGCGCCGGGACCGAATGCCGACAGCCGTGAAGCGTTCCTCGACGTGGTCGATGAGCGGGAGATTCGTATCCCGGCTCGTTGTGTCGAAGGTGATGAGATCGGTGATCTCGGAAATGGTGGCCTCGGCCGGTTGTGCTGGCACGGCTGCTCCTGACTGTACGGGGATAAACCGTCCGGTCAGCCTGCGGTGGAAACCTGGTCGGGTCCCTTCCGTGCGGGACAGCGGTGACCAGACCCCGCCACACTACGCCCGAAATGTCAGTGAGATCAGCTGCTCTCGCCATTCGAGACTGTTTGGTGTGGTGTTCGGGTGCGAAGGAGGATGTGAGCTCAGGAATAGTGTCAGTCTGAAGGGCGAGCGAGAATAAGCTGCGCCTCGTTGTGGGCAGTGAGGCCGCTGTCTAGAATGGCTGCAGTCATTTCGGCGAACATCCGGTCCCGTTCTTTCGGCTCCATGGTCAACTGCGCCGAGTGGTTGAGAACCATCGACAGCCACGAGTTTCGGGACTAGACCAATGATTCCTCGAATGTCAGTTCTGCGGGCCTACGATCCATTGGTTGTGGTTGCCGCAGACTCTTACAATGTCATTACCGCTCGTCCGCGCAAGTAAAGAAGTGACGCAATGATAGAACCCACCCTAGATGACCTCGCAGCGGCATTGGAATCTTTCGGTCACGTGGAACGCATCAGCCAGACGTCTTTTGCTCTGCGTACCGTCGATCCGGTGTTGCCCAAATCGGCGGTTGTTGAGTCCACTCAAGCGGACTTGGAAGAGCGAATCAATGATATTGCCGGGCAGCATCCGGAGACGATCTGGGCACAGCCCGGGTTGACATCTGACGATGCAGCGTGGCGGCTGTTGGCCGTGCACGTGGAGGAGGCTATCGACGGCATGGCTGAGGACGGCCAAACGATTGTGATCCGAAAGGACGATATTTCAGTCAAGGGCTAGCCTTGCTGCAAAGGGAAGGGCAGCCCAAAGTAATGTTCGCATCAAAGGCGACAAGCTAAGGCTTCAGGATATTTCGGGCGGAACGCATCGTAGTTCCGAGCGGCCTGACCGAAGGACTCTGCCCGCTGGCGCTCTTCGTAATATGCCATGAAGTGAGCCTATCGGGGGAACGCTCGAATTGGAGGCAGAAGAACGTTGATTCGAGCGTGCGAAATCGACGTTCTGTTACCTGCGAATCGTTGCCCATCCCCACGAATCGCTGCGATCGTCCACGAATCCCTATGAATCAGTGGGTTCACCGATAGGGTTGGCTGAGTCCGTTGCCGGGTAGGTGACGCTCCCGTCCTGAGCGACATCGGCGCCGGCGCTCAGTTCCGCGGCAGTGGTCTGGTTCCTGCCCATAATGTGCGTGACCGGGAAGTCGTGGGCGAGCAGGTTGTCGGTGATGATGCGCCGGTGGCAGCGCCACCACACGGCCTCCGAACACATGAGAACACAGCGGCCCGTCTCGCACCACTCGATCAACTCGTCGAAGTCGGTCCGGAATTCCTCGGTCAGGGTGTGATCGGCATAGTTGTGGAAGCTGCGGTTCGTCCACCACCCGTTGACTTCGAAGTCGATATCACGGTTCACGGGCCGCCTGCCGGTCAAACCTTCGAGCCGCCGCAGCTCGATGCCCGATTCGGCCAGGGAATCGATGAGTATATCGGCATTGAACTGGGGATTCTTATTCGAGCCGGGCAGTTTGCGGACGTCAACGACCACCTCGGCGGCGTTCTCCGTCAATAGCTCGATGAACTCCTGGAGGGAACGGTTCGAATGTCCGACGGTGAGAAACTGCGCAGCACTCACTTGTCGCCGATCCGGTGGAGCGCAGATCCCTTGTGAGCGGCGATGTGATCGGTCTTATCACTCTTGATCTCGTACTGCGGCTCATCCTGAGAGGCGCGACGACTATGCCCCTTGTACTCGAAGTCTGAGGTGTGGACCTTTGTGATGGTGCCCGAGACCTCGCCGGCCTCCGAGTTCCACCCCACATGATCGCCGACAGAAAAATTCTCCGCCATGTCATCCTCCTGAAAATCGTCGAATGTACCTGCTCCCCATACCAACACGTTGAGGCGGCTGGCAACAGGGGCCGACCGGCCGCATGGCCCCGAGCGGCAACAGGGCATGTCTGCCTCAGGCCCGCCGACGCGGCCCTCGTCAGCGGGAACACAGCTCGGACAACTGGGCCCGGGCTCAGGTTCCCAGCTTCGGCACAGCCTGCCGATGCGCATGTCGGGCGGGTATTTCGCTAAAGTCGATGATCAGGGGGTAACGATGTCGATCGAAAAAGCACCATCCGTGCCGCGCTTCGGCGGTCCGAGTGAACTGACGCCGGAGGATCAGGAACGGGCGCGGGGTCTGCGCAAGATGCGCGCACTTGCACTGTCGCTGCTCATCCTCGCCACCCTCATCTTCCTGATCACCCACATCTTTACCGAGAACACCGGGGTCTGGGGTTTCGTCTCCCGCGCTTCGGAGGCCGCGATGATCGGTGCGATCGCTGACTGGTTCGCCGTCACCGCACTCTTCCGCCACCCTCTGGGTCTGCACATCCCGCACACCGCGATCATTCCGCGCAAGAAGGACACGCTGGGCGCGAGCCTGTCCGCGTTCGTCGCTGCGAACTTCCTCCACGCCGAGGCGGTGTCGACGAAGATCCGCTCCGCCGAGGTGTCCCATCGTGCCGGGCAGTGGCTGGGCAGGTCTGACAATCGTGACCTCGTCGTCGACCGTGCCGCCAGTGGGCTCGAATACGTGCTGGCGCGCATCGACGACGAATCCGTCGTGGCGCTGACGAAGAACGTCATCATCCCCCGCCTGGTCGCGACCCGCAAGACCCCGGTGCTGGCCCAGCTGCTGCGCCAGATCGTCCTCGACGGTGCGCACCACAAGCTCGTCGACCTCATCGTCGCCGAGGCGTATTCATGGTTGAGCGACAATCCGCAGGTCATCGATGAGATCGTCCACAACCGGGCCCCATCGTGGGTCCCCGACTTCGTCAATGAGCAGCTATCCAACCGACTGCAGCGAGAGGTCCTCGGCTGGGTCGCCGACGTGCGTGACAACGAATACCACAAGGCACGTCAGGCCCTCGACGCCTGGCTCGTCGACCTCTCCGATGACCTGAACTCCGAGACTCCACTGTCGGAGAAGGCAGAGGTCATCATCAACGACCTGCTCAGCCAGTCAGGGGTCATCGACTCGGTGCTCGAGATCTGGGGCAGCCTGAAGCAGCTCCTGCGCCAAGCCATCATCGACCCGAACGGTGAGGTGCGCGGTCGCATCTCGGAGCTGATCGGAGAATTCGCCGGCCGACTTCAGAACGACTCGGACTTCGCCGCGAAGATCGATGACCGGATCGCCACGACAGCCGGAGACCTGGCCGAGAGTTTCGGTCCCGAGATCGCCAGCGTCATCTCCGATACGATCGAACGCTGGGATGCCAAGGAAGCCTCTGAGCGGATCGAGCTCTACGTCGGCAAAGACCTGCAGTACATCCGCATCAACGGAACCGTGATCGGTGCCCTGGTGGGCCTCGTCATCCACACCATCATCGTGCTGCTGCCGTGATTTTCGTCGTCTCCACGGCAGTCGGGCGGTCAGCTCGAGGCTGAGTCCACGGGTGCGCACAGTGCCGGAAGCAGACTCGTCACCTGCGCCCTGATCCAGTCGACCGCACCTGAACGGTCGGCGAGGAAATCGCGCAGAGTGCTTTCGAAGATGCCGTCGAACATTGAGTAGGCTGCCCTCGATTCGACCATCGGGCGGCTGTCACTGAGGTCCGCATAGCGGGAGACGACGCGCCAGATCATGTCTTCGAGACCACGATCGATGTCGTGGACATCTTCGCGCAGCTCCTCCTGGAACATGCTCTGGGAGCGCAGGTCGTACCAGAGGCGGTGCATCGACGGTTCTTCCGTCATTGTCTCCACCAACTTGTCCGCGAATCCGGTGAGCAGCTCATCTGCTGTGGTGGAGGCCTCCACGACCGAATCGTAACGGTGCATGCACTGCGTCTTGTAATGCCGGACGCAGAAGACGATGAGTTCGGTCTTGTCGCGGAAGTAGTAGTGGACCACACCGTGGCTGAACTCGGAGTTCGCGGCGATGTCGCGCAGGCTCGTTCGGGCATAACCCAGCTCCCCGAGGGTCTTCAGCGCGGATTCTGCGAGCTTGATTCGACGCTCGTCGTAACTGCCCGTTCCCCGTCTGCTCCGGGCAGGATTCCGCGGTGTCTGAGTGATTGCCACATTTTGATGGTATCTGCAGGGCATTGTTTGTTCAATGGTCTGACTCAATGGTCTGGACAGTTGGTCTTGACACTTGTCAAGAATGAATGTGACGCTTGTCTCACCCATGAATCGCAGGCAAAGGAGCCGAACATGTCAATATACGATCTGACCGGGCGTCGAGCGTTGGTCACAGGTGGAGCTCAGGGCCTGGGCGAGTCGTACGCCCGTGCTCTCGCCGGTGCAGGAGCCAAGGTCGCCATCGCTGATCTGCAGGAGCGCGGCGCCGAGGTCGCTTCGGATCTGGGCGAGGGCCACCATTTCGCCGAGCTGGATGTCACCGACGATGCTTCGTGGCAGGCCGCGATCGAATCAACGGTCAACGCATTTGGCGGGTTGGACATCGTCATCAACAACGCTGGACTGGAGATCACCAGTCTGATCACCGATATCGACCCTGCTGATGCCAAGAAGATGCTCGACGTCAATGTGCTCGGAACGGTCCTCGGTCTCAAACATGGTCTGCGGGCAATGCGACCTGGCGGAGCCGCTGAAGGCGGAGGAACGATCATCAACGTGGCGTCGGTCGCGGCGACGATCGCCTTCCCCGGAATCTCGGTCTACTCCGCGACGAAATCAGCGATCGACCGATTGACCCGAGTCGCCGCTATGGAGAGCGGAAAGCTCGGATACGGGGTTCGTGTCAATTGCATCTTCCCCGGTCTGGTGCCCAACGCGATGGGTGCAGGCCTGGCCAACGACGTATCGGAACTCCGATTGTTCGACAGCCCGGAAGCCGCCGTTGCCGCGGTCGTCGATCTGACTCCTTCGGGGCGTCTGGGAGAAGAGAAGGACATCACAGACGCACTCATGTTCCTGGCCTCAGATGAGTCGCGATTCGTCAACGGAGCCGCTCTGCAGGTCGATGGCGGCATGGGTATGTGACGTCCGCCCGAGACGGCCGTCTTACCGCCTCGATCCCTTATCCACATCCCAAAAGCACACCTCAGCACACGATCGACATAACTGACCACCATCTACTCAAAGGAGACAATGATGCCCGAGCAGAAGAAACCCATCGTCGTATACGGAGCGAGTGGTTACACAGGACGAATCGTCTGTGAGTATCTGCGCCAGTACGGCGTCCCATTCATCGCCGCCGGACGAAGTGAGCAGCGCCTGCAGGAATCGATGGACACCAATGTTCCCGGTATCGAGACCGCGGACTATGAGGTCAAGGCCGTCGACAACGAGATCGGAGCACTGACCGAGCTCTTCTCCGGCGCCGAGGTTGTCATCAATACCGTCGGCCCGTTCAGCAAGTACGGTCCCACCGTCGTCGAAGCGGCACTGGCTGCGGGAGTCCACTACTCCGATACCTCGGGAGAGCAGGATTGGCTGATCACCTGTCAGGAGCAGTACGGTCAGCAATTCGCGGACAAGAACCGTCTGCTCTCACCGGGCTTGGCGCAGATGTACACGATCGGAGAGATCGCGGCCAACCTGTGCCTCGAGAAGCCCGGTCTGGACACCCTGGACATCGCCGTGTTCTGGGGCGGAAGCCCGACGATCGCCTCGACGCAGACGATCCTCGTCAACGCCGCGACCTCGAAGGCCTATTACCTCGAACGCAATGCCTACAGCGAATTCGACCCCAACGAGGGGCTGGTCCCGCTCGTCGTTCCCGGTCAGCACGAGCTGGCACAGTCACTCCCCTGGGGTGGAACCAGCCACCCGGTGTGGTTCAAGAATGACCCGCGCGTGGCCAACGTCAAGGCACAGGGCGGCGTATTCAACACCGCGCTGATGAAAGGTGTGCCGGTCATCGTGGCCAATGCGCTCGAACAGACCAAGGACATGTCCGATGCCGAACGCGACAAGGTGCTCACCGAGACTGCCGCCCAAGTCATGAGTGAGATGCCGCCCAGGGAGAACCCGCTGGTGAACAAGTCACTGGACTCGGTTCATGCCAGTGGACCGCTGGGGCGGGCACATTGCGTCATCCACGGCAACAGCAACTATCAGCAGACCGGACTGCTGCAGGCCTACTTCGCCTACCACCTGATCCAACAGGCACCTCGGCGGGTGGGATTCGCCTCAGGCTGTCAGGCATTCGGTCACGAAGCACTCCTGGGTGTGCTGAAGGAATTCGGGCTGGTTGCCGAACCGGTGCTCACGGTCCAGAACTGAGGATGACGATCTGATTGCCGAGAACCGACAGTCCGAAACCGACGCGAAGGAACGATGATGAGACTCTCCGACTTCCTTGACAAGGGCGCTTCCATCGACCCGAAAGCTCCATGCCTGACCACCGACGGAGCGACCCTGAGCTACGAACAGGTGCAGTCACTGTCTGCAGAGATCGCGGCCGGGCTCGCTGCCAGACGAGTGAAACCTGGGGACAAGGTCGCCATCATCTCTGGCAATGATCCGACGGCTTTCACCTGCGTCTTCGGAATCAGCCGGATCGGTGCGGTGTGGTGTCCGATCAATCCTCGCAACGAGGCCTCGGAGAACCGCGAGCTGCTGGAGCTCTCAGACTGCAGGGTCGTGATCTTCGCGAGCGCCTACGCGGAGCTGGTCGACCGCATCCGAGCCGACCTTCCGATGGTCGGCACCTGGGTGTGCCTGGATGGCGAACAAAAAGGGGTCCTCGGGTGGGAAGAGTTCCTCGGCGCCGGAGGGAACCGGCAGGCTTCGGGCGCACCCGTGGGGGATCTGGCGATGGTCGTCGGCACCGGGGGCACAACCGGGCGTCCCAAAGGGGTGATGCTGTCGAATCGGAACCTTGAGACGATGACCGCGTTGACCTTGATGTCCTATCCGTTCGCGAAGAGGCCCGTCTATCTTGCGATGGCACCGCTGACGCACGCCGCCGGGGTCCTGTGCTTTCCGATCCTCTCCCTCGGTGGGGAGATCGTCATCATGCGCGGTGCCGATGTCGCAGCGTTCCTGGCCAAGGTCGAAGAGCACGGGGTGACCCACTCGTTCCTGCCGCCGACGATCGTGTACATGATCCTCGCCGAGGAGGGTCTCGACTCCACGGATCTCAGCTCCCTCGAATGCCTGTGGTACGGGGCGGCGCCCATGTCGCCGGTGCGCTTGGAGGAGGCGATCGAGAGGATCGGACCGATCATGGCTCAGCTGTTCGGGCAGACTGAGGCACCCATGATGATTTCGACGATGGCACCTCAGGATCATTTTCTGCCCGACGGGTCCTTGGCCAAGGGGCGTCTGAGTTCGGCCGGCCGGCCTTCCCCGCTGTGCACGGTGGAGGTGATGTCTGCCGACGGCGAGATCCTGCCCAGAGGCGAACGCGGCGAGATCGTCGTTCGCGGATCTCTTGTCATGGAGGGTTACTACAAGAATCCAGAGGCGACCGATGAGGCGACGCGATTCGGTTGGCATCACACCGGTGACATCGGATACCTCGACGAGGACAACTACCTCTTCGTCGTCGATCGGGCCAAGGACATGATCATCACCGGCGGGTTCAACGTCTACTCCACCGAGGTGGAACAGGCATTGCTGTCCCAGCCCGATGTGCAGGACTGCGCGGTCATCGGGCTGCCTGATGAGCACTGGGGTGAGATGGTCACCGCTGTGGTCCAGCTTCGCCGAGGCGGTGAGGTGACGATGGAGGATCTACGTGATCATGTGAAAGCACGAGTCGGCAGCATCAAGACTCCGAAGCGGATCGACGCCTGGAGTGATCTTCCCAGGTCCAAGGTCGGCAAGGTTCTCAAGGTCGACATCCGCAACGAGTTGGTCGATGGCGGAACTGCCGGCTTGAGTCCTTGAAGCGCTCGGAGCACAGCGCCCGGGCCACAGCGGTCGGCGGGTCAGGTCACCGCGTTTTCACGAACTGCTCCGCCGCCAGCTGATCAGCGATGCTGCGAGGTTCCCGTCCGAGGAGGCGGGACAGAGTGAGACCGGGCTGTGCGAAGTGACCGCTTCGCGTTGCTTGGAACATCGCCAGAGTGAAGCGTGCTGCGGCCTCCGGCACCCCGGCAGCTATTTCTCCAACCACCCATTTCTCATCGTCGACAACGATGCGTTCGACGTGTCGGCCCGACAATTCGGAAGCCTGTTCGGCGAAGTCGGCGAGAGTCACCGATGTAGGCGGCGTGAGATCGACTGGGCCGTCGAACGGCTCATCGCTTGTGAGGATCCTCGCAGCCGCTTCGCCGGCATCGCGCCGGTCGACCCATGAGAACGGGCCATCCGCCGGCTTGGCGATCGTGCCCGTTGCCTGCCAGGGGCCGAGCAGCTGACTAAGGTCCCCATAGAATCCATTGCGCAGAGCTGTCCATGCCACGCCCGATTCGGCCAGGTGCTGCTCTGCGGCAGCGTTGATCGCCAGAGGCGGATAGGGGGTGTTGAAGCCTGTCCCGTGAGAGCTCGTGTACAGGATCCGTTGGGCACCGGCCTCGACTGCGGCATCGATGGCTGTCCTGTGCTGAGCGTTGACATCCGCGGTGACGTCGCTCGAGGAGACGAGAAGTACCTGCTCGGCATCGGCGAACGAGTGTCTCAGGGCGGCGGGATCGTTGTAGCTTCCCTGTCTGACGCGAACTCCTCGGTCAGCCAATTGCTGTGCGTGTTCGGGCTTGCGCACGCTGACGCCGATGTCGCTTGGGGGAAGCTCGTCGAGGAGGCGGTCCACGGTGACCCCGTTGAGGGCCCCCGTCGCTCCGGTCACGATGATCATGGTGATGGCCTTTCGCTGAAGTCCGGTCAGATGACCGGCATTGATAGAGGACACGTCCCTTAAGTTGACCTAAGAGGTCAACTTAGTGCCGACATCCACTCTGCGGTAAACTGACTGAGTGAGTCAAGTTATGTTCGAGCAAAGAGGGGCTGAGGATGGGCGGTAGGGATTCCGGGCCGACGCTGCGCATGGATGCCCGCCGGAATGTCGAGAGGATCCGCGCCGCCGCGATCGATGTGTTTCGCGTCGAGGGGCTTGCTGCACCGCTGGAGAACATTGCCGATTCCGCCGAGGTGAGCAAGGCGACGATCTTCAACAGGTTCGGCGGGCGAATCGGGCTGATCGATGCCGTCATCGACGAAGTCGTCTCGACCCAGCTGACGGACATCATCGATGACGCTCGTTCCGTGTGCGGCGTCGGAGAGCGGATCCGATTCTACGTCGGTGCCATCCGAGATCTTCAGTACCGACTGCCGGCGGTCAATGACGTTCTCCTACAGGCGTTCCCCGACTCGGAACCGCTCATGGAGCTCTGTCGCGCTGGGGGAGGCTTCCACGAGCAACTGGTGGAGGAGGGACGGGCGACGGGTGCTCTTTCCGAAGGGGTCACTCCAGATGACTTCCAGGCAATGGCCGTAGACAACTCACTGGCCCTCAAGTTTGGAATTCGCCCCTCCAGGGCGGACTACGATCGGCGAACTGGGTTTGTTCTCGACGGAATCTGCCGGCCGGGTCAGAGCTGAGGGCCTCCATGCCAGGGCGGAGGTCCTCTACCCCGGCATGGTCTCTTCCTTGCAGGGCTGCTCTCACCGGGTCAGGCCATGGTCAGTACCTTCTCCCGCACCATGCTCTGCGCAAAGCACTCGGTGAGCTCGGCCCGAGCACTCAAGGGCAGAATGTGTGCCACGTACATGTCAGGACGGACGATGACCAGGGCACCCGAACGGTCGACGCTGCGGTTGTCGAAGATATCGTCGTCTTCAATGGTGGAGTAGACCTTCTCCCAATCGATGATTTGAAGGTGGCCGACCTTCGGCAAGAAGAGACGGGGCACCTTTGCCAGGTCGATGTCGTGATAGCTCTGCTGATAGATCACCTTGGCATCGAAGACGCTGACGATATCGGTATTTTCCGGGCTGAAGAGATTGACAGGTGAGTCTTCCGAGTCTTCCAGCCAGGAGGCACGATCGGCCACGGCGCTTCCGTCGGCGTCGGCGAATGCATAGAGCCGCCAACGTCCGTCGGCCCGGAAGTGGGTGGCCGACGTGGACCGTGGTCGTATCTGCGACTCGGGACACGGGCGCGGATTTGAATCGCATGCCCAGCGGGAAGTCCTGCGCCAGATCCTGCTGGGCGTCGGCTCCGATGAGCCTGGAAGGGGCGTACTTCGTGTCGAATCCGCCGGGGAAGTTGGCGGTGTCGACGAAGAAGTCGACGATCTCCTGGGGAGTCTCCATCTCTTCGGGGCTCCTGGACATCATGGCCGACCACTCTTTGTCGTAGTCAATGAGTTTCTGGGCCACATCCTGACGCTCGTCGTTATAGGTCTGAAGCAGGGATTCGTCGCTGCGACCTTCGAGTACTTGACCCAGCTTCCAGGCAGGTTCCAGCCGTCTTGGATGGAGTCATTCATGCCCTGGCCCGCCTTGGCGCTGTGGGTATGGCAAGCGTCGCCGGCAATGAAGACCCGTGGATTCAGATCCGGATTCTTCTGGGCGGCGACATCGTCGAAACTCTGAGCGACGGTGTGACGGACCTCGTAGATGCTGAACCAGGTCACCTCGCGAACGTCGACCGAATAGGGATTGAGGATGCGGTTGGCACGCTCGATCGCCTCTTCTGCGGTGGTGGCCAGAATTCTGTCTCGGGTCTCCGGGGTCGGGCTTTCGAGGGAGACGTAGAAGCGGGTCCGGAATCCACCCTCACGCGGAATGAGCAGGATGGACCCGTCTTCGTCCGACTGGATTCCACTCCTGGTGCGGAAATCCAGGAAGTCGGTGTTGGCGAGGATGTCGATGACAGCCCAGGCCTGAGCCGTCGGGTCGGAGGCGACCTCCACGTCAATGCAGTCGCGCACCTTGCTGCGCGCACCATCGCAGCCTGTCACGTACTTCGCCCGGACTGTGCGTTCGGTGCCGCGTTCATCCATGAAATGAACTTCGACCGGATACTCTCCGCTGTCATGGACGGTCAGGTCGAGAACCTCAAAACCGTAGTTGACGTTGATCTTTGCGGGACCATTAGCTGCGCACTCGGCGAAGTAATCGATGACGCGTGCCTGGTTCACCGTCAGGATGGGGAATTCACTGACATGTGACGGAGGATCGGCGGCGCGTGCTCCGCGAGCGACTTCGGAGGGGCAGTCCGGCTTCGGTCCCTCTGGGAGATGGGTCAGAACGTCGACCATCAGCTGCGCGAAACGGCCCGATCATTCATCCAAGACCTCTATTCCCTCACCGGAGAGACCTCACAACTGGCCATTCGCGATGGTCGTGAGGTGCTCTACATCGATCGCGTCTACGGTACGGAACGCTCACGTGTCGGCGGTCGAGTCCCGATGCATTCGACGGCGGTCGGCAAGGTCCTCCTCGCCGACGAGGAGTCATGGGTTCGTGAAGCCTATCTGCAGCGACCGATGGATCAGGTAGCGCCGCGCACGGTCATCAACCCCGGTGTGCTGGCGAGACAGCTGGACGCAGTTGCGGAAGAGGGTCACTCCACCACGGTTGAGGAACAGCGACTCGGCGCGTGCTCGATCGCTGTGCCGGTCTTTCACACCGGGCGCATCGGGGCTGCGCCCGGGCTCGCGGTCGCCTCTGATAAGGCGTCGACGCTGACCCGTCACCTACCTGCGCTGCAGGGCATCAGCAACCGTCTCGAGCAGGCTACTGTGCACATTCCCCTGGAAACACTGCTCGAGTCACAGTTTGAAGTCCACAATCGCAGTTGAAAAGGGCCACCTCAGAGCTCCGGCTCGCCCTCTTCCTGGTGGATGAGTTGGATCAGGTTGCCGACGGTGTCATCGAGGACCGCCGTGGTGACCGGGCCCATCGTCGTCGGTTCCTGAGTGAAGGTGACACCGAGTTTGGTCAGGCGATCGTACTCGGCCTGGACGTCGTCGACGGCGAACTGGTTGATGGGGATGCCGTCGGCGGCCAGCGCCTTGGTGAAGGTGTCGGCGGCAGGGTGGCCCTTGGGTTCGAGGACGACTTCGACACCGCCGGGATCCTCCGGGGAGACCACCGTCAGCCAGCGGAACTCGTCGCCGACGGGAACGTCGACCTTCGGGATGAAGCCGAGCCTGTCCGTGTAGAACTTCAGGGCCCGAGCCTGATCGTCGACCGGAATGCTGATCCACTGTGCCTTCATGATGTCTCCTCAGTCATAGTTGCCTTCTCCAGTCATAGTTGTCTCTTCGCGGTCGCGGGTTGGAGCGGAGCCTTGAGACCATTCCCTACGCGGTCACCATAGGCAGGTGATGGCCCGCAGGTCCATCGCATCGTCGTCCAGGAGCGCCTCACCCTTCAGCTTCCCCCGCTCGAAGGGTCGGGTTTTCCCTGCCCAGGAGGTGGGAGGACTTCATGGTCGCGCAAGGCTGATTGCGAAAACATGGAGACATGACAAACACACAGCTTCCCGCGATCATCACATCGACGAACATCAGCAAGCACTACAGCCAGACCTATGCGCTCGCCGGAGTCGACCTCACCATCGGCCTCGGCGAATCCTTGGCCATCATGGGACCCTCGGGGTCCGGAAAGACCACGCTTCTGCACTGCCTGGCCGGCATCATCCGCCCCGATGAGGGCAATATCCGTCTCCTGCCCACCGACCGCAGTTCCGCTGCGGAGATCACCTCGTTGAAGGAAGCCGGGCGCACCGCACTGCGCCGCGAGGTCTTCGGCTTCGTCTTCCAACAGGGATTGCTCCTGCCCGAACTGACCGCCGTGGACAATGTGGCGCTCGCCGCAATGCTGGCGGGTATGAAGCGCCCCGACGCGACCGAACATGCCCGTGCATGGCTCCAGCGCCTCGGACTGGCCGAACACCTGAGCAAACGCATCGGACAGCTCTCCGGGGGACAGGCCCAACGCGTGGCCATCGCCCGCGCCCAGGTCACCCAGCCCGTGGTCACCTTCGCCGACGAACCCACGGGTGCCCTGGACTCCGCCACCTCCACCGAGGTGCTCTCCGAACTCCTCGCCTCCACCACCGGTCGCGGCTCCACCCTGGTCGTGGTCACCCACGACGAGACCGTGGCCGCCCGCTGCTCCCGCATCGTCCGTCTCGCCGACGGCCGGATCGTCTCCGATTCGGCGAACCAGGCTCAGCAGGCGGAGCCGACCCGCTATGAAGC
The DNA here is from genome assembly GCF_900105045.1 of Brevibacterium picturae. GTDB lineage: Bacteria > Actinomycetota > Actinomycetes > Actinomycetales > Brevibacteriaceae > Brevibacterium > Brevibacterium picturae. Next base: position 2,071,484 of record NZ_LT629739.1, read on the forward strand.
GCCGGCGCAGCACGTGCAGAGCAACCAGTACGTTCAGAACAACCGGTGATGCCGACCATGAATATTCTTCCCGTCGTACTGACCAAGCAGTCGTTGACCTCAACCACCTCGAAGCTCGTCGCCATCGCGTTCTTCGCGTGCTCGGCCCTCTTTCTCACCGTCGCCGGCGGAGCCTGGGCGTTCAACGACCGACCCGAGGTCTCCGGATACGCCGAGGTGGGCGACCTCTACCGCATGCTCGCGATCCTGGCCACGGTCTTCCTCATCGTTCCCGCAATCAGCTTGGGAGTCGCCTCGGCGAAGCTCAGTGCCCGCAGGCAGGACGAACGCCTCTCCACGCTCTCCCTGCTGGGAGCGAAGCCCGGCACCGTCCGGCTCCTCGCGGTCGCCGAGCCCTTCATCCCCGCCTCGGCAGGGATCATCGCGGGCATCGCCGGGTACTTCCTGCTCGCCTACCCGCTCAGCTCCCTCGTCTTCACCGGTGAGCCGCTGGGGTACTCCGCACTCCTCATGCCCTGGTGGCTGCTCGCCGGAGTCGTCGTCGTGCTGCTCTTCGTCTGCCTGTTCGCAGCACTGCTCGGTCTGCGCAAGATCACGGTCTCGCCCCTGGGCGTGCGCACCAGGTCGTTGGCACGGAAATTCCCGGTGGCTCGGGTCATCGCTGTCGTCGTGCTCGTTGCGGGCATGATCGGTGCTCTCGTCTTCTCCCTCGATCGGAATCAGCCGACGATGGTCTTCGTCGTTGCGAGCATCATCACGATCGGCATCGCGCTTCTGCTCATCAACGTCATCGGCGTCCTCGCCATGCGCATCCACGGGTGGTTCAGTCACCGGATCGCCCGCGGGCCGACGGCAATGATCGCGGCGTCGATGATTGCCGATTCCCCCGCTCAGTACTGGCGGCGCGTGGCCGGTCTTGCGATGATCACCTTCATCGCAGTCGTCGGTGGCGCCGGCGCGGCGATGATGCGGGCGAATCAGGGAGATCTCACCGCCGAGGACAAGGCCATCATGGGCCCGTACCAGTACATGGCCGATGACATCTTCACCGGACTCATCCTCACTCTGGCCATCGCATTCGTCTTCATCGTCATCTCCGCGACGATCAACCAGGCCGCAGACATCCTCGACCGGGCATCGACCTACCGGGAGCTGCACTCGGCGGGGATGACGCGCACAATGATGCACCGGGTCACCGTCAATGCCGTCATGTCACCCATCGTCCTCGTCACCCTCGTGTCCCTGGTCCTGGGCGGAATGCTGGCAGCTCTCATGGCCTCGGCGAGTGACCTCGGCGATCCTCTGACCATCGCCTTCGTCGCATCGGTGCTCGTCGGCGGCGTGGCGATGGTGTGGCTGGGGCTGCAGTTCACCCGCCCGCTCGTGCGACGGGTCACTGCTGTGACCGCCGCAGCCTGAGCACCCCTGCCTGAGCATCCCTGACCGAAAAGGAGATCGACATGCCAACATCAACTCGAGTCGTTCCCCTCGTCCTGGGACGCGCAACGCTGACCTCGCCGAGTTCGATCCTGGTGATGAGCGCGTTCTTCGCCTGCGCCTCCCTGTTCCTCACCGTCGCCGCCGGGGCCTGGATGTTCTTCCAGACCCCGGCCAGCCCGGGCCCGGACATGGCGGGGATGGACTTCATGTACAAGTTCCTCGCGAGCTTCGCGACGATCCTGCTCGTGATCCCGGCGAGCACCCTGGCGTCCGCCTCGGCGACACTGTCGGCTCGTCGACAGGACGAACGGCTGTCCACGATGTCGCTGCTCGGTGCAAAGCGCTCTGCCATCGTCACCCTCGCGGTGGCCGAGCCGCTGGTGCCCGCGATCTGCGGCATCGTCCTCGGTGTCCTCGGCTACCTGGGCCTGGCGTGGCCGGTGAGCCTCATCCACTTCATGGGCCATCCCATCGGGTACGAGAACATGCTTATGCCCGCGTGGCTCGTGGCCGCTGTGGTCGTATTCCTCATCCTCGTATGCATCGCCGCGGCGCTGATGGGCCTGCGTAAGGTCGCGATCTCACCGCTGGGTGTGCGCACCAAGGCCCTGGAACGGAAGTTTCCGGTGGTTCAAGTCGTTCTGGCGGCCATCGCGATTGTGCTCCTGCCGGTGGCCGTGTCGCTGACACAGAGCGGAGGGCTTGGAATGGGCGTCCTCCTCTCCGTCATCATCGCTATGTTCGTCCTCGGGCTGCTTGTCGTCGACCTGGTCGGCGGGCTGCTGATCAGGTGGTTTGCCTACCTGAGCGGCAACCGCGCGCGGACACCGGAACGACTCATCGCCGCGCGGCTGGTCTCCGACGAACCCAAACGGTTCTGGCGCCGAGTCTCCGGTCTGGCCATGACCGCATTCGTCGCGGCCGTGGGCGGTTCGGGCATCTCCCTCATGCAGATCGGCCTCGACGCGGGTGACGAATCTGGTGCCCAGATGACGGACGCCGACCGGTTCCTCCTGCAGGACATCTTCACCGGAGTCATGCTGGTGATGGCCATCTCGATCCTCCTCATCGCCGTATCGGCCCTGATCAATCAGGTCGCGGACATCTACGACCGGGCAGACACCTTCCAAGACCTCTATGCCGCGGGAATGGAACCGGAGACCATGCACCGGGCGATGGTGAGAGCGGTTCTGGGACCGGTCATGTGGGTGTCGCTGCTGGCCGGCGGGCTCGGTCTCGTCCTCGTGCTGCCACTGGCCGGGGCCGCCCTGGTGCTCAAACCGATCACCTTCCTCACGATTCTCGCGTCAGTGGTCATCGGTATTCTCATCATCAGATCGGGACTGCAGCTGGCGAAGCCGATCCTCGTTTCCGTGGCGACGGCAGGTCGTTCACGGGAGTGAGGGCGGCTTTCTGAGCATCCCGGAGTGAGCTTGTGCTCACACCCGGATATCCCCGCCGAGGTGGGTCTGTGGGTTCTCGATCCAGGTACAGTTGGAGGGCGCTGACAGCGGGTGTCCACCGACGAGGTTCGAGGAAGAGGAAGACGATTGAGCAACAATCAGGGGTATGACGGGCTGAGAACCCCGCCGCAGGATGTCGAGGCGGAGCAGAGCGTCCTCGGTGCGATGCTCCTGTCCAAGGATGCGATCGCCGACTGCGTCGAGTCCATGGCCGGCGATGACTTCTACAAGCCGGCTCACGAGACCATCTACGAGGCCGTGCTCGACCTGTATTCGCGCGGTGAACCCGCGGACTCTGTGACGGTCGCGAACTATCTCACGAAGACTGGTGACCTCTCCCGCGTCGGTGGTGCGGCGTACCTGCACACGCTCATCTCCTCCGTCCCGACGGCCGCGAATGCCGGCTACTATGCCGCGATCGTGCGCGAACAGGCAGTGCTTCGGCGCCTCGTCGAGGCCGGCACTCGCATCGTGCAGATGGGCTATGACGCCGAAGGTGACACCGATGAGGTCGTCAACTCGGCGCAGGCGGAGATCTACCAGGTCACCGAGCGTCACACCACTGAGGATTATGTGATCCTCTCCGAGATCCTCGGCGATGTCGCGCAGGAGATCGAACGCAATGGCGACACCGATGGGATGACTGCTGGTGTGCCGTCCGGGTTCACCGAATTCGACCAGCTCACCAACGGTTTCCACCCGGGCACGATGATCGTCATCGCCGCTCGTCCGGGTGTCGGCAAGTCCACTCTGGCGCTGGACTTCATGCGCTCGGCGGCGATTCACAACGGTCAGGCCGCAGTGTTCTTCTCCTTGGAGATGGGCAAGAACGAACTCGTCATGCGTCTGCTGTCCGCGGAGTCGGAGATCCCCTTGCAGAACCTCCGCCGAGGTGAGCTCTCCCCTCACGATTGGACGACCTTGGCCGCAACAGAGTCGCGCATCAACGATGCCCCGCTGTTCGTCGACGATTCGCCGAACATGGCGTTGACCGAGATCCGTGCGAAGTGCCGACGCCTGAAACAGCAGCACGATCTCAAGATGGTCTGCGTCGACTACCTGCAGCTGATGAGCTCCGGCAAACGAGTCGAATCACGTCAGCAAGAGGTCTCCGAATTCTCCCGTTCCCTCAAGCTGCTGGCCAAGGAGCTCGAGATCCCTGTCATCGCGCTTTCGCAGCTCAACCGTGGCAGCGAGCAGAGGACGGACAAGCGGCCGATGATCTCGGATCTGCGTGAGTCCGGTTCGATCGAGCAAGACGCTGACATGGTGCTGCTGATCCACCGTGACGACATGTACGACAAGGAGCACGAACGCGCCGGCGAGGCCGACATCATCGTCGCCAAGCACCGTGCCGGTCCGACCGCGGACATCTCCGTGGCCTTCCAGGGAGCGAAGTCCCGGTTCGTCAACATGCCGCAGTAGGCGAGCGCCTGTAGAGATGCCTTCTACTTTGTACAAATGCTTCGATACATTGGTTACGTCAAAGCTGCGTTTTTTGCTTGACGGAAGACGGTGTGTCATGTATTGACCTAGCTCGGGCCAATGTGTTCGACTAGAGAGAAAGGTCACTCTTCCCCCGCAGCGTGTGCTAGATCATCGATGGCTAGTGGGGTGTTCAGTGCGTTTACGAGATCGATCATTCTCATGACCACAGACTCACAGTGGACGTTCAAAGTCGGTGGTGCCCTTTGCAATTGGCTGTGGGCTAATGGCGGTCCCGACATTACTCGCCTCGAATCAGTACGGAGCCCCACGTCTACGGAATACTCGCGCCATGTACCGGTCCATGCTTACTCAGCAACAATGAAGCGGGTCTTACCCCTTGAGTCTGGGCTGGAGTTTGAGTTGGTTTTGTGGCTGGACCGCCGATCAGACGTGGAGTGCTTAGTCCCGCAACCGTGTCGAATCACTTCGAGCGAAGGGGTGCGGCACGTACCTGATCTTCTGGAGCGTGACCTCGACGGCAAAGTCACAGTTTGGGACGCTCGTCCAGTGACCCGTCAGGACGCAGAGTTTTTGTCTCGAGCCGCTCTGTCGGAGCGAGCCTGCAATGTAGTCGGCTGGAGCTACAGAGTATTCGACGGGTTAACGCATTCTGAGTCGCAGAATCTGCGTTGGGTTTCTGGCTATCGCCGAGCGCCCGAATGGATTGAAGGAGCGCGGACTGCGCTGGCACAGCTGCTGATCGACGGTGCGGCTATCGGTGATGTGTTGGATTCTGACGACCAAGACGGACACATGACTGCTGCGATGTGGCACCTGATCTGGGCAGGACACGTATCCATCGATTTCAATTGTCCTTGGTCGAAGAATACGCAGTTCCGCTGGAACGGAGCCCCGAAGTGAGTACCCGTACGGAATTGTATGAGGGTGCGCTGATACTCACCGATAAGGGTCCTCGCATTGTCGTTGGATTGACCCCGACGTCATTTGTGACACGTGGAATCGACGGTGGCATTGAAGAGATCGATTGGCGAGAGGTGGAATCGGCCCGCGAAATTTTTGAAGGTCGAGTCGAAGCCGTCAGCTATTCAGTCACCGCATCTTGGGAGGGCCTTGGTACTGACGCTAAGGAGCAAGCACTTGATCGGCAAGAAGTGGTACTCGAAATTCTCACCGGCTATGCCCGCGGACATGCTGCTTTAGCCCGTGATGGTGAACCATTCTGGCCCTTCGACCCGAAAGATCAGCACTCATTGAGAGGGACTGATGCAAAGAAGGGTGACAGCGTGAGTGTCATGCTGCGAGAGCAGCTGGCTCTATGATTGCTTCGTACTCCACTGGTGTCAATCGACCCAACCGGGCTTGTCGACGACGTCGGTGATATGTCCGCTCGATCCAGGTCACGATCGCGATTCTCAACTGATCCCTGGTGGCCCACCGGCGACGGTCGAGAACGTTCTTCTGCAACAGAGCGAAGAACGATTCCATCGCGGCGTTATCGCCAGCCGCGCCGACTCGTCCCATCGATCCGATGATGCCGTGGCGGTCCAGTGTGCGAGTGAATTTCTTCGATCTGAACTGTGAGCCTCTATCGCTATGCGTCACACATCCGGCCACGTCACCCCGCCTGGTCACAGCCATCTCGAGGGCATCGACAGCCAGCCGAGCCTTCATCCTCGAGCTGATCGAGTAGCCAACGATCCGCGCCGAGTAGGCGTCCTTGACCGCGCACAAGTACAGCTTGCCCTCATCGGTATGGTGCTCCGAGATGTCGGTCAGCCAGAGCTGATTCGGGGCATCGGCTCGGAACTCGTGTCTGGTCTTCCCATCGGCGTCGACAACCGCGCACAGATCGTCGTGGACGGGCGGGCCGGGTTTCTTCCCGTTCTTGGCCCGGCCCTTGCCGAAGGCCGAGAACCAGGCATTGGTCGAGCACAACCGCCACGCGGTGCGCACCGCCATGGGCTGGCCACTCGCTTCGGCTTCGTCAGCGAGGTACCGGTATCCGAACTCCGGGTCATCACGGTGGGCATCAAAGAGGGCGTTGGCCCGATACGCCTCGGTGACGTCGGCTTCGGGAATCGGTGCTTCCAGCCACCGGTAGTAGGGCTGGCGGGAGAGCTTCAAAACCCGGCACGACACCGCAACGGGGATTCCGTCGGCGGCGAGCTCTCTCACGAGCGGGTAGAGCCTTTTGACGGCAGATTCGCCTGCGATAGATTAGCGGCGGCACGGCGTAGGACCTCGTTCTCCTGCTCCAGCAGGCGGGTCCGCCGACGCAGTTCTCGCAGTTCGGTTGATTCGTCGGTGGTGTTGCCGGGTTTGTTGCCGGCATCAATCTCGGCTTGGCGGACCCATTTGGTGATGGTGGCTTCGTGGACGCCGAAGTCCTTGGCGATCTGGGCAATTGTTGTGTTCTTGTCGCGGCCCATCACGACGCGGACGACGTCATCGCGGAATTCTTGTGGGTAGGGCTGTGGCATGGTGTCTATCCTTCCAGGCTTGCTTGTGTACAAGCCAGATTAGATGTCACCAAACCCTGCATCAGTCCCATCGTTATGAACAACGCGACCTGGGCAATGGCAGCGAAGGAACTCGGACTCCCGCCTGAGGTAGGACCAAGGACAGCGCGAACAGTCCACCAACGCCTCATTGCTGATTCGAGACAACTCCACTTGGCTATTACAGCGATCGCTGGCGAGCTTGACCGCTCACGTGACTGGCGGGTGGAAGAGGATCGAGTACGCGAACTCAATGACTCTCGCGACACCTGGGTGCAGGCCTGGCTGCACGATCGAATGCCAGGCAGTCGTATGAGTAGTGCCCCATATGCGGTGACTTACCGTTGGATACACGAGGCGTATGGTTTGCTGATGACTACACCAGCATGGTCGGTCCCTCCCGGGCCTGACGCGAGAGCGAAGTACCGAGCTTTTGAGAAGAGAATAGCCGAGCAGACCCAGCTATTTCGCGGGCGCTATCAGCACCGCGTATATGCCAAGGATCGCTTTTGACACGACGGCGGTGAACGCGGTGCCGACCTTGTTTGGACTTGCTGTTGAACGGGTCAAGTCCCTTTTCGTGGTGTTGTTTTCCGTGTCACCATCTTGCCTAATTCCTCTACTGCATCCGGGGCGATCCACTGCATCTAAGCCGCATGGCTTCGCCGGTTTCGTCCGACACCATTTGCCGGTGAGTTCTGACACCACTCGGGCCAGATCCACGCCGGTGATGTAGGTCTGCGTCGACACCACTGCTCGGGCGTACGACCTCCGGTCAGCTCGTCTGCTTCTTGGTGGTCTGGGCCAGGCGATAAGAGTCGGTGCCGGTCTCCAGGATGGTGCCACCGAAGGTAAGCCGGTCGACGATGGCCGCGCACAACCGGGGGTCGGTGAACGTCTTGGTCCATCCGCCGAAGGACTCGTTGGACGCGATCGCGACCGAGGCCTTCTCCTCACGCTCGGTGAGGACCTGGAAGAGGAGTTCCGCACCGCGGCGGTCGAGCTGCATGTAGCCGAGCTCGTCGATGCACAGCAGGTCGACTAGGCCGTAACGGGCGATGGTCTTGGCGAGGGGCAGCTCGTCGGCTGCTTCGACGAGCTCGTTGGCGAGCTGGGTCGCCAGGGTGTACTTGACGCGGTAGCCGGCCATGGCGGCCTCGGTGCTAAGGGCGATCAGCAGGTGCGATTTCCCGGTGCCGGAGTCCCCGATCAGACATAGCGGCTGGCCCTTGTGGACCCATTCACCCTTGGCAAGGGTGTGCACCACGGCGGGGTCGATGTTCGGGTTGGCTTCGAAGTCGAATGCCCGGCAGGTGCTTTTGCGGGATGAACACTGCCGCGGGCTCCCGACCGGCCTCGATTCGGATCTCCCGGCGTCGGGTCGCGACGTAGTCCTGCACCATCCCGTATGAGACTTCGTGGGCGTCGTGCTCGTCCAGAAGCCGATCGAAGATTCGTTTGTCGGTGGGACGCTGCTTGCGCGGAGCATCCAGATCGTCCCGCAGCCAGGAATCGATCACCCCGCGGTGTGGATCGATCCTCGATCCACGCTTCGGCTGTGGCTTGCGCGGCTCCGGCCACGCCGAGGCCTGCGCGGCAGCCACTGTCCGGTACCCCACGCCGTGCTTGCGCTGCAGGGCGCGGTTGGACATCCCGGCGCGGGCATCGCGCCGGATCGCGGAGTACAGGTCGACCCTGGACCTACCCGCCGGCACGGACACGCCCGTCTTGGGTCGGGCCGGGGGTCATCGGCCATTGCCGGAGGTTGGTGTGTCGAGGCGTTTTGCGATGCCGTCGAGAATCAGGCCGACACCACGCCGGTAAGCACCTTCCGGGTCGTTGGCCTTGCCGGTCAGGTCGCCGAGAGAACGTGAGACGCGCCAGGCGATCGGGAACCGAGCCTCGTCGCCGATCGCCGCGGTCAGGGCCGGCTCAATGTTCGACCACCAGTCAGTGTCTTGGTCTTCACCCGGTGCTCTGGAGCGTTGCACGGCGAGAGTGGCCCGGGCGGTTCCGTGCACTAACGAGAGCAAGGCGGTGAGGGTGTGCTCCATCTCGACGTCGGTCAGTCCGATTCCGTCTAGGGCGCGCAACTCGGTCTCGTACTTCGTCGAGGCCCCTGGTCCGGGGACGGGACGACCGGCGGCGAGGTCGGTGATCCAGGGATGGGCTTGGCAACTCGCCCAGTTCGCTTCGGCAATCGCAGTGACGCGTTCCCGCCAGTCCGCGCCCTCGGGAATCGTGACGGCCTCGTAGATCACGCCTGCGACGTGATCGAGCATGAGCTCGACGAGTTCGGCACGGCCTCCGATGTGCGGATACAGCGCCATCGCGGTGACCCCCGCTTCCTCGGCCAGTCGCCGGATTGTCAGGGCGTCCAAGCCTTCTCTATCGGCGAGGTCGACTGCCAGTGCGGTGACGCTTTGGGTGCTGATCCCGCTGCGTGGGCTCACCGACGAGTCACGCCAAAGCAGCCCGATCAGGTTGAACTCGTCCACGTCCGTGCGCTTGGCCATCTTTGTCCTCCTCGAACTCTACGTTGTAGAATACACTGTAGAACGCGATGAGAGGAACAGCATGGATGTCGAGATGAGCCCACACGGTTCGATCCGGGTCGAGGCGGTGCGCAAGACCTTCTCGAAGCGGGACAAGCCAGCGTTGGCCGGGGTCGATCTGCGCGTCGGCTCCGGCCGGGTGTGCGCACTGCTGGGGGCCAACGGTGCCGGCAAAACGACCCTGGTGCGGATTCTGACGACGCTGACGGGCATGGACTCCGGCACTGTGCGCGTCAATGGCTGGGACGTGGACCGCGATCCTGCACGGGTACGGGCATCGATCGGCGTCGTGGGGCAGTATGCCGCGCTCGACGAGGTGCTCTCAGCCAGGGAAAACCTGGAACTGTTTGCCCGGCTGATCGGACTCTCGCGTACTTCGGCCCGGTCACGGGCAGCCACGCTCCTGGAACAGGCGGGCCTGAGCGAGCACGGCGGGCAGAAGGTATCCGGGTTCTCCGGTGGCATGCGACGTCGCCTGGACCTCATGACCTCGATGATCACCAGTCCCGCCGTACTCCTCATCGACGAGCCGACGACCGGCCTCGATCCGATTGCCCGTCGCACGATCTGGAACATGGTGCGCTCGTTGGTGGACGAGGGTACTACCGTCCTGTTGACCACGCAGTACCTGGAGGAGGCCGACGAACTGGCCGATGACGTCGTGATTCTGCGCGAGGGTTCCGTAGTCGCCACCGGCACCCCATCGGACTTGAAAGCACTCGTGGGAGAGCCGCGGATGGAACTGCGCGAACCCACCCTCGAAGACGTCTACCTGCATCTGCATCAAGGAGGCGACGCAGCATGAGCGCCACGACGATCGAGCACCACGGTCCGGCCACGGGCAGCATTCTGCGCGAGGCCGTCATCCTGACCGGCCGCGCGATGCGGCACTGGCGGGCGCGACCGATCACGTTCAGCATCCAACTGCTGTTCCCCGTCTTGGTCATGCTGCTCATGGGCGGCCTGCTCGGCGGGGCGATTGCCGGCACCACAGGCGACTACATCGTCTTCGTCGTGCCGGGCATCCTCGCCTTCACCGTGCTCTCGGGAATCGAGACGACGATCACCGCTGTCACCGGAGACGCCGCCAAGACCGTCACCGACCGGTTTCGCACCCTGCCCATCGCCCGCGGTTCGGTGCTGCTGGGACGGGTGTTCGCCGACATGCTCACCGCCGCCGTGGAACTCGCGGTCGTCACCGCCGCAGGACTGCTGCTCGGTTGGAGCCCCGAAGCCGGCCTGGTCGAGATCGTGCTCGCCTACGTCCTGCTGCTGTGGCTGAGGTTCGGATTGCTGTGGGCCGGCGTCTGGATCGGGTTGAAGGCCGGCACACCGGAGGCGGCCACGACCGCCCAGCTAGCGATCTGGCCGGTGGCGTTCCTCTCGACTGTGTTCGTCGATCCGCGCACGATGCCGGCCTGGCTCGGAGCGGCCGCCGAATGGAACCCCCTGTCGGCGACCGCCTCGGCGGTGCGCGAACTGCTGTCGGGCACCGACCTCACCGGCGTGACCTTCATCGCCGACCACGCCGTGCTCTTCGCCATCGGCTGGCCGCTCGCGCTGACCGCGGTGTTCATCCCACTTGCTATTCGTGCCTACCGGAGACTGTCATGACGACCACGACCCACGACGTGATCCACGTACGCGGAGCCCGCCAGAACTCGTTGAAGGACATTGACGTCGACGTCCCCAAGCAACAGCTCGTGGTCGTCACCGGCGTATCCGGCTCAGGCAAGTCCTCGCTGGTGTTCGACACGATCGCGGCCGAATCAGCGCGCCAGCTCAACGAGACATTCTCGGCGTTCGCCCAGGGCAGGCTCCCCAGCTACGCCCACCCCGATGTCGACCTGCTGGAGAACCTCTCGGCCGTCATCGTGGTAGATCAGCAGCGCCTCTCCGGCGGCCCCCGCTCCACGGTGGGGACCATCAGCGACATCGGCGCACGTCTGCGGCTGCTGTTCTCCCGCATCGGTGAGCCGGTCGCTGGTTACTCCAACGCCTATAGCTTCAACGACCCCGCCGGCATGTGCCCGAACTGTCAGGGGCTCGGCGTCGCGGCCTCGGTCGTGGAGTCCGAACTCGTTGACGACGATCGATCCCTCAACGAGGGAGCGATCACTTTCCCCAAGTTCAACCCGGGAACCTGGCTCTGGAAGGCCTACGCCAAGTCCGGATTCTTCGACCCGGACATGAAGATCCGTGACTACACCTCCGAGCAACGCGAGCTGTTCCTCTATGCACCGGCCGGGGAGCACACTCCGCCGGCTGGGATGGATGCAGTCGGTACCGCCTACGAAGGCCTCGTCACCCGGTTCAACCGCATTTACCTGCAACGCGAGCCCGACTCGTTCAAAGGCGCCCAGCGTGAGGCGTTCGAGCGGATCGTCTCCCGCGGACCTTGCCCCGAATGCCACGGCTCCCGACTCGCCGCGCCTGCCCGAGCCAGTCTCATCAGCGGCAAGTCGATCGCCGACCTCAGCGCGATGCAGATCAGTGACCTCGCCGAGCACGTCGCGAAGATCGACGGCGACGCCGTGGCACCGCTGGTCGCGAACCTGCGCGTCCACCTGGAACGGATGATGACCCTCGGGCTCGGCTACCTCAGCCTCGACCGGGCCACGTCCACCCTCTCCGGGGGCGAAGCCCAACGGATCAAGATGGTCCGCCACCTCGGCAGTGCCCTGGCCGACATGCTCTACGTGTTCGACGAACCCACAGTGGGCCTGCACCCCCGCGACGTCGCCGCGCTCGGACAGATGCTTCTTGCCCTGCGCGACCGCGGCAACACCGTGCTCGTCGTCGAGCACGACCCCGACATCATGGCCATCGCCGACCACATCATCGACCTCGGCCCCGGAGCCGGATCCTCCGGCGGCCAGATCGTCTACCAAGGCGACTACGAAGGACTCACCCAGGCCGACACCCCCACCGGGCACGGGCTCCGCGAGCACCGGCGCGCGACCCGCACACGACGTGAACCCGACGGCTGGATCAGCATCGACGCTGCCACCACCAACAACCTCCAGGACGTCTCCACCCGCATCCCGCGCGGCGTGATGACCGCCGTGACCGGAGTCGCCGGATCGGGCAAATCCAGCCTGATCCTCGGCAACCTCCCCGCCGCCGAACCCGACGCGATCGTCATCGACCAACGCCCCATCCGGGGATCACGCCGCTCCAACCCAGCCACCTACACCGGCCTGCTCAACCTCATCCGTGACATGTTCGCCAAGACCACCGGAGCACCAGCCGGGCTGTTCACCCCCAACTCCACCGGAGGATGCCCGGCCTGTGAGGGCAACGGCGTCATCTACACCGACCTCGCCTTCATGGAAGGCGTGATCACCCGCTGCGAAGTCTGCGAAGGACGACGGTTCACCCCACAAGCCCAAGAACATCAAGTTGCCGGCAAGAACATCGCCGACGTGTTCGAGATGAGCGTCACCGACGCAATCGACTACTTCACACAGCCCGCCATCGGGCTCAAACTGTCCCGGCTCCACGACGTCGGACTCGACTACCTCACCCTCGGACAGACCCTCACCAGCCTCTCGGGCGGCGAACGTCAGCGACTCAAGCTCGCCACCGAACTCGGAACCCCCGGTCGCACGATCGTCCTGGACGAGCCGACTACGGGATTGCACATCGCCGACATCTCCCGGCTCAACGGGCTGCTCGACAGGCTTATCGATGCCGGATCGACGCTCATCGTGATTGAGCACAACCTCGACATCATCGCCGCGGCCGACTGGATCATCGACATCGGCCCCGGGGCCGGACACGACGGCGGACAAGTCGTCTACGAGGGAACACCAGACCAGATGATCACGGACGGCGGGACCCACACGGCCGAACACCTACGAGCTCAAGCGAAACACTGATACGGTAAGGCCAGCCGCACTGCCTGGCTCCGGCCTGTCCTCACCACCGATCACCGACGTCCAAGACAGACGATCTTGAGCCGGTCCTCAGCTCGAGATTAAGCGGTGTCAACTCTGGCCGACACCCTCCCAAGCCATAGCCCGGGTGGTGCTGGCGCTGGGCGACAAACGGTGTCGGATGAGACCGCCGTAGCCACCCGCATCTCAGACGACCTCGAAATTGGTCATCATCATGTCTTCGTGTTCGAGGTTGTGACAGTGGAAGACGTACTTGCCGCGGTTCGCCGCCCGCCTGCGAACTCATAGCACCGCACCGGGCGGCGAACCGCGACGGCAGATGAGCTGGGTCGCCCAGCCCGAACTGCGCCGGTGGTGAAGCTGCCGCGGTCGGTGCAGTGGTGAGATCGCCAAGGCGCGTCGTCCAACTGGGCATCCTCGCCCTCAGCTAGGATTGACAACGAGAGACTGCACACGCGCACCTGAGCGAACGGCGAAGAGCAAAGCACGAACTAGTAAGTAAGAGGGAGTGATTCCGATGAAGTACGCATACGAGAATCTCTCCCCTGACCAGTTCGAAACGTTGGTCACTCTGATATGTCAAGAGCTTCTCGGGATCAGCGTGCAAGGGTTTGCCACAGGGCCAGATGGCGGACGCGATGCAAGGTTCGAAGGGACCGCGCAACTCCATCCGAGCATCTCGGACCCTTGGAAAGGCCGTGTGGTGATTCAAGCAAAACACACGAACGGTCTTAATAAGTCTTTCACGGAGTCTGAGTTCTACAGCGCAACGAGCAAGACAAGCGTCGTTGCCGATGAGATCCCGAGAATCACATCACTGAAAAACTCGGGCGAACTCGATCATTACATGCTTTTCTCGAATCGAAGATTAACCGGGAATGGAGAGTCTGAAATTCGTCGGGCTATCTCCTCGACTTGCGGAGTTCCCAGTGGCTCTATATATCTTTGCGGGGTTGAGCAGATCGAGCTTTGGCTGAAGCGCTTCAGAAGCATACCTGAGATCGCGGGGATCGATCCCATTGACTCTCCACTAATCGTCAGCCCGGAGGACATAGCAGAGATCGTTGCCGCGTTCGCCCAGCATCGCGACGGGATGGTGTCAATACTCGATGATCCGCCCACCCCGCGAGTTGATCTGGCGACGAAGAATCGACTGAACGGGATGAGTGACGATTACTCGAAGGCGCTCCGGCGTAAATACTTGAAAGACACCGAACAGATTCGGGAGTTTCTCGCCGCCCCTGAAAATGATGAGTTACTTAGCGCCTATGAGTCAGCAGTCGACGAATTTGAGTTGCGGATCATCGCCCATCGAAAGGACTATCAGTCCTTCGACCAGGTTATGGACTACCTTATCGACTTGCTCTTTGAGAGAGACCCCATACTGAGGCAAAGGCAACACAAGCGTCAGACTAGAGCATTGATCTTTTACATGTACTGGAACTGTGACATTGGAGCGAAGGGAGACGACAGTGTTGAGGCCGACGAAACACTCGCATCCTGACCGAACAGTGCTCAACGTTGCTCTCATAGCTCTGGAAGTCCTCAAGCGCAAGCGACTCGAAGACTACGACACCCTTCGTGCTACGGCTAAGAAACGAGTGGCCGGAGGCGATGTCTTGTTTCTTCCGGCAGTGAACTTTCTCTACCTAATGGGTCTCATCGAGTACCGCTCGAAGACTGACTCGTTCGAGTATGTAGGTCCCAATGAAGCTGTCTAGAATCTACTCGAATCGCGATGAGGCATTCACTCCGATCGACTTTAATGATGGTCTGAACGTTGTTCTTGCGGAGATCCGTGTACCGGAGAACCGTAATAAGGACACGCATAATCTGGGTAAGACTACCCTTGGCCTACTCCTCGACTTCTGTCTACTCGCGCGGCGTGACGCGAGGATGTTCCTGTTCAAACACAAGGAGCTGTTCGACGACTTTGTCTTTTATCTCGAACTTGAACTTGGGTCAGGATCTTACGTAACGATCCGAAGGGCGGTTGAGGAAGCATCCAAGATTAGCTTTAAGCGACATGCGTCACCTGGCCAGGATTTTCAGCACTTGCCCGAAGAGCAATGGGATCATTACAAAGTCGCGTTCGACCGATCTAAAGCAATCCTGGACGGCCTTCTAGATTTAAGCGCCGTTCGTCCTTGGGACTTTCGTAAGGGCCTGGGTTACTTTTTGCGTACCCAGGACGATTATTCTGACGTTTTTCAACTTAAGCGATTCGCGTCCGAGCATGCGGATTGGAAGCCATACGTGGCTCACATCCTAGGTTTTGACGCTCAGCTGATCTCTGACTTTTACGAGCGAGAGGCGCGGATCGATACCCTTCGCGCGGACGAGAAGACTATTCAGTCCGAACTCGGGGGTTCCATTGAGGATCTTGGTCGGATCGAAGGTCTTTTGCTTCTCAAGCGACAGCAAGCGGAGAAGCAGCAGGTAAAGCTTGATAGTTTCGATTTTCGTGATCAAGACAAGACAAAGACAAAAGACCTTGTCGAACAGATCGATCAGGAAATCGCCGATCTGAACGCCGAACGATACACGCTTATGTACAACAGGAAGAAGATACTGTCTTCCCTGGATGATGGAGAGATGGCGTTTGACCCGGAGCGCGCTGCGCGTCTCTTTGAGGAAGCTGGCGTGCTTTTTGGTGGACAGATTAAGCGTGACTACGAGCAGTTGATCGCGTTTAACGCGGCGATTACTGAAGAGCGTCGTGGCTACCTGCTAGAGGAGAAAGCGGAAGTTGAGTCTCGACTCAAGGAAGTGGGAGCAGAGCTCAATCGACTCGGCAAGCGTAGATCCGAGACTCTGTCTTTCTTGAGCGACACCGACGTTGTGCGCAAGTACAAGGAAGCCTCAGATGAGCTAGTCGAGCTACGTTCGGACGTCATCTCCCTGACCCGGCAACGCGAGCATCTCCAGACTCTCCAAAGGCTGCGATCAGAGATCCGCGATGCTGTTGAAGAGAAGACGCACTTAGAATCAGCCTTGGAATGGGAGTTCGAAGAGAAGAACGGTCCAGGTACTGACAGTGTCTATCGGACTATCCGGCTGCTCTTTGACGAGATAGTTGAGGACGTGCTTGATCAGAATGCACTGCTCACGGTGTCGCTGAATCAGCAGTATCATCCGGAGTTTGAGGCCGAGATTCTTGATGAATCAAGGAATGCTACGAGTGCGCAACGGGGTCACACATATAAGAAACTTCTGTGCATTGCGTTCGACCTGGCAGTGCTTAGGGCACACCTCGGTAAAGGTTTCCCCGCGTTTGTTTTCCATGATGGGGTGTTCGAATCGCTGGATAAGCGCAAGAAGTCGAACCTTCTTGATGTGATGCGAGAATACTCGAATCTTGGAATACAGCAGATCGTCACGCTTATTGATACGGATATGCCCCCCGACGTCGACGGCACGCCAGTCTTCTCCGAGGATGAGATTGTGCTCAGGCTTCACGACGAAGGACCTCAAGGTAGGCTCTTCAGACTGCGCTCCTGGTAGCGCGAAGCGTCGCATGGGCCTATCCGCCGGGTTCGCGGCTCGCACCGTCAATTCCGGTGGAGAATTGTAGTGTCGATTAAGTCTACTTCTTGGGTCAGGTGTGTTGGTGGAGTTTGAGCCACGAGGTCCTTGGTGTGCGTCCACACGGTCATCCGATGCACGTTGAACCGCCGACAGATCGAGACCACGCTCTCGCCGTTCGCGCGGGCAGATCGGATAGCGTCCACTTGGCTGTCCGTGAGGGGTGTTCCAGCTCGTCTCCTCGCTCACGTCTCCGCCCATAGGACTGATGCCCTGCTACATTGGACACTGCTCACGGCGTAAGGAGACAAGTGCAATGTACAAAGGCGTGTCGTGTGCAAAGTAGCACGCATCTCTACAAGCGTGGTGTAGAGATGCCTTCAAGATTGCCCAACTTCCTCGGAAGATTACCTTGGTCAAAACCGGCGAAAGTCCTTGACTGGAAACATTGCGGCGTTCATGAGCACGAGGCTCAAACCTACTTTGCGCATCAGCCCCAACTCGCGATCACTTATCGTGTTGTGGTTGCTTTCAGCACGATCCTGACTTGGCTACATAAATAACGGAGACACGCCCCAAAGGTTGCCTGCACTCAGCGGACCTAAGGCTTCCGTCACGCGTGCAGGGCGACGTATTTTGTATCAAGATATTCCTCGATGCCCTCATCGCCACCTTCGTGGTCGTATCCGCTTTGTTTTCGGCCTCCGAAGGGGGCTGCCACGTTGGAGAGTACTCCGCGGTTGATGGCTAGCATGCCTACTTGCAGGTTCTCGCTGAGCCGGTGGGCTGTGTCGAGGTCGCGGGTGGAAGAGATAGCCAGCCAGGCCGTAGGGTGATTCGTTCAAGCCTGCGATGAGCGCGGTTTCGTCATCCCAGGTGACGATGGGAGCGACGGGACCGAAGATTTCTTCTTGTATCAAGCGCGCGTGGTCTGGGACGTCGCCGAGCACACTTGGGGAGCAGTAGCTGCCCGTGGACGGAGTGTCGAGGCAGCTGAGGGTGCGTGCCCCTTTATTGATAGCGTCTTCCACGAGTTCTTCGACTTTTCGGACGGCACGGTGGTCGATGAGAGGGCCAACGGTGGTGGAGGTGTCCGAGCCGGGTCCGACGACGAGTTCGTCGAAGCGTTTCGCGAGAGCGGTGCTGTACTGATCGGCGATATCGCGGTGGGCGTATATGACGTTGGCTGCTGTGCAGGCTTCGCCGTTGTTGCGGAGCTTGGCTTTCACTGTCTCGGTTACTGCTCGATCGATGTCCGCGTCCTTACAGACGATCAGTGGAGCGTTGCCGCCAAACTCGAGGGACAGGCGCAGCACGTTTTGAGCGGCTTGGGCGGCGAGAATTTTTCCTACTTCGGTGGATCCGGTGAAGGAAAGCTTTCGCAAGCGGGCGTCTGCCGTAAGTGCAGCTACGACCGAGGGCGAGTTGCTAGTGGGCAGGATCGAGAGTACGCCCGCGGGTAGTCCCGCGTCCACGAAGATGGACCCCAGCGCGTTCATCGATAGGGGTGTGTGGGTTGCTGGTTTGACGATCGCCGTGCATCCGGCTGCGAGGGCGGGGCCGATTTTGCGCGTGCCCATGGCAAGGGGAAAGTTCCAGGGTGTTACGAGCAAGCAGGGCCCGACCGGTTCTTTCAGGGTGAAGATACGAGAGTCGCCGTTCGGTGCAGTCCGCGTCATACCGTTGACGCGGATGGTTTCTTCGGAGAACCAGCGGAGGAATTCGGCAGCGTAGATAACCTCGTCGAGGGATTCCTGTCGAGGCTTGCCCATTTCGAGGGTGACGAGCAGGGCAGGTTTTCGGCTTGCTCGATCATCATTTCGTATGCGCGGCGCAGAACGGCCGCGCGGTCTTGGGGTGCGGTGCGTTTCCACGATTCCTGGGCGTGGGAAGCGTCGTCAAGGGCGCGCATTGCATCCTCGACGGTGGCGTCTGCGACAGAGAGGAGAGTTTCGTCAGTAGCCGGGTCGATGACATTAAATCGACCTTGGTCAGAGGCCGGCACGAACTGGCCGCCGATGAGTAGGCCTGTGGGGACCCGGGGTAAAAGAGTAGAAATTGTGTCCGGTGTGTTCATGAGAGGTCCTCGTCAGGGCAGGTAGGGCAAGGTGCAGATGCGAAGCAACGTGGGTACTTGATGGGACGGATGGCAGGAGTGTGCGAGCCGCGGACCGGCTTTGTTGAGGGGTCCGCGGCTCGCCGCCAGTGAGTGGGTGTCGCCAGTTCTAGGTTGAGGGGGGCGACGCAGGTGCCACCGATGTTGCTATACGTGACTCAGACGCTCGTCGTAGACCTTTTCTGGTCCTTGACGATTTCGAGCGCCCGCTTGAGATAGGTCGCGAACACGGGGTGGTTTTCACTCATCGGGAAGTGGCCGATTTCCTTCATTTCGATGAATTGCGCGTTTCGGATTTCGCTGGCGGTCCGGGCTCCGTCTTCGGGAGTGGTGAGGTAGTCGTACTCACCATTCATGATGACGACAGCGCATTGGCCGGTGTCGATCTCTCCGAGCTTCCCGCGCAGGTCGTGGTCCACGGAGTAGAAGTGCAGGTCGCCCTTGAAGGATTCGGAGCCCTGGGAATAGTAGAACCAGGTCTTCCACCGGTCCGCGTCGGGTGATTGTGGAGCCATGAGGTCCCACGTTCCGCTCGCACAGACTTGGGCGGCGTTGGCATGAGGGTGGTGCCACCAGTCCAAATAGAATCCTGGGGAGTAGTCTGCGCCTTCGACAGAGATCACCGCGTCGAAGCGCTCCGGGCTTCGATGGGCGAGCTGCAGTCCGATGTTCCCGCCGAAGGAGGATCCCATGAAGATCGGGTTCTCCAGTTCCAACGCGTCGCATAGAGCGGTGATGAAGTTGGCGTAGTGGTCGGCGGTGAGCTTGTATTCCTCTTTCCACCATTCAGCGTTTTCCGGCGGGTCGGACTTGCCGTGGCGCGGCAGATCGTAGGCGATGACCCGGTAATTGGCGGTAACTTCTTCATCTTCCAGCAGTCCACGCCACTGGTGGTTATGAGCGCCAGCCGTGTGCTGGCAGATGAGCGGCTGGCCGGTGCCGTTTTCGAGGTAGAACACCTTGTATTCCAGTCCATCGACGTCGATGGTGACATAGTGCCCGGTGACTGGTGAGATTTTAGACATTAGTATTACTCCTAGGTCAGTGATTGAGACAGGGAACTTCGGCTTGTTCAGGGTGCGAGGCAGGGGACTCCCGTGGTGCGGAGCAGTTCAATCTGACGGGTCACGCAACGCAGATTCTGCATCAGCACGAGGATTTCGCCTTCCAACCGCATGTCTCGCTGGAATGTTGCAGACCAAATGCCATGGAACATCGGTTTTGGCATAGGCTGGGCGAATTCCCGCCAGGTGGCTGAACTTGCCTTGATTGCGAACTGGTACGCGGCGTCCAGAGGACCGGGATCAACGGCGATCTCGGCAACTTTGCCAGCGTTCATCCGTATGACGAAGAGGTGATCCTCCATGTCCAAAAGGTAGGAACATGTGAAGTACTTCCCGTGCGCATCGATCTCGGGATCCTGATCGTTGGCCTGGGTGAAAGCCTCAGCCCATTCCTGAGGCGACATCGTTGTCTTGGTGATAGCAGTCATGTTGTGGTCCTTATCGCCTAACATTTGATTTCGTGTCATTTGCCACTTCTAGTAGAGCGTGGTCTGGATCACGAAGTCCAAGACTCCTTTCCAATGTGGCGATAGGCACAGGCTATTGGCCAACGCAAGGTTGTAGTCGTATCGTTAGGCCATGCAGCCACCCTTCGAGTTGCGGGTTCTGCGCTACTTCGTCGCTGTCGCTGAAGAGTTGCACTTCGGACGCGCTGCCGCCCGGCTCCACATCGCCCAGCCGTCCCTTAGCGTGCAAATTCGGAATCTCGAACGCTCAGTGAACACGCCCTTGTTAATCCGAAGTAATCGCGGAGTGACCCTCACCGCCGCTGGAGAAGTCCTTTTGGGGCATGCTCGGGACCTCCTGATGGCTGCCGAGGTAGCAGCAACCCTCACTAAGCAGGCAGCGCGAGAGCCCAAGCGAAGGCTGGTTGTAGGCTTCCAGGCAAACGCCGCTGCGGAGCTCACTCAGGCCATCATGAAGTCCTATCGCCACAGTAACCCGCGTGTCGAGGTAGAGATGCGTTCTTACCCCTTCGACGACCCGACTGCGGGGCTAGCGGACGGCAGTTCCGACGTCGCGTTCGTCCGGCCGCCACTGCCGGTATCCAATAGTCTCCGGATGGCCACCCTGTTCACCGAGCCCAGGATTCTGGCGGTATCCGAAGCATCCGACCTTGCTTCCCGACCCTCGGTCCACGTCGATGAGCTCCTGGAGGAGCCCTTCGTAGCTCGGAATTCCCCTGACCTGTGGAGGGACTTTTGGTTGGCTACTGAAGCTCGCCACGACCAAGCGCCGATCATCGGCTCGGAGGTCAACTCAGTTGATGAGTGTTTCGAAGCGATCCTCAGCCAAAGGGGCATCGCCTTCACTCAAGCCTCCACCCAGCGGTTCTACAGCCGACCTGGCCTGTCCTTCGTCCCCGTGACAGGGCTCTCGCCTTCCACCCTCAGTGTCGCGTGGCGGCAGGATAACGAACACTGGGCAGCACGAGCCTTCGTGGAAACAGCCCAGTTCACGGCGTTGAGCACCCCGCTCCCGCAGACGTTCCAGCTATCTGGTTCGAGCCTCGAACAGGTCGGCACCTCAGCTGAGCCTGATGCCCGGAACTGCGGTATGCCTACTATATCGACGCAACCAAGTCAGAATTACGTCAAGGACGACCGCCGTAAGACAGGCGATTGAGAGTTTGTCGTATTGCCTCTTTAATCCTCACCACCGCTTTGCATAGGCAAGAGTCGCTCATCGATACTGCGTTTCTTGACTGGAAACATCGCGCTATTTGCCTGCACGTGGCTCCCACCTACATTGCGCAACACGCCACCCAGAACGCCCTTTGTCCAAAGTCTGCGGGCGTGCCGAGTGCACTGTTCGAAGCATCTCTACAACTGTGGATGGCGCCCTCGAATCGTTAAAGAGGAACTCCTCGCTGAGAGAACGCGCCTGGCGATAGAAAATGACTCGATTCCTCCCGGCATCTCGCGCAACTAGTGCGACGGGTTCACCACTGTTGACCAACCGAAGCGCACTGCGAATCTGGCTTTCGGTGACCCGGCGGTTCGGCGAAAGCGCGCATGTTCTGGGTTGAACGGCCTGACTGGTCGAGCGTGGCGATGACGAGAAAGTCACCATCGATGAGCGCCTCGAACGCCCGGTCAGATTCAAGTCGTGAAGCTCGTGCTCCAGAGACGCCGTGGTCGATGGAAAGATCATCTCGCCTCACGCCCGCGGCAAGGAGGTCAAATTGGTGTCAGTCAGTTTATTGTCACGAGGTGATACGCGAGCGTATCAGTCAGTTTCGCCGCGGCAGCGCTCCAATGTGTCTCATATCCAACTGTGAGTACACCGATTCAACAGTCAGGTTATGAGGCTTAGATATAAGAGTCGCTCGCCTGACTAACAGTGCTTAGAACACGCGGATTCGGTTCGACTGGGACGTTCAAGACCGGAGGGTCGATGAGACGTTTCCTATCCCTAGGGATACGAGACGCGCCCGAGCAGTGGAACGGAGTAGCTTTCACCGAACCGTAGGGGAGCGATGACTGCAACTTGCGTGGGAAGCGATCGAAGCTGCTATATTCGCTCGCCAACATGTATGTCCTGTTATTTGTAGCTAAGATCACCGAACAGAAATAGTTGAACGATCGAGGAGGCGGCTCAGGTGGCAATGTGAGAAGATTTCGGGTTCAGAGACAATCTGGATACCACTCCGCCCTTGTCTGGAACACCCGAAGGTTCCCAGCTTCTAGTAGGGCGTGATGCAGAAGTAGCAAGACTTCACGCACACTGGAGTGCACTGGATACACATGCGTCGCTCGAGGGAGACAACGGTGTTGGCAAGACAAGCCTTGTCGCCGTTGCAGCCTACAGGGCTATGGTGGCCCATTCGCTGGGTAAGAACCAACAATTGCTTCTCCCGTTAGTCGAATCATTTCAGATGAACTCGGGCGAAGATCTCGAAGAACAAATCCTGCATTCCAGTGAATCGCGCTGACGGCGGAGCTTGCGCTCTCGTTCCGGCCCTGTTCAGTGTGAAGATGTCGCCGGACGGTCGCCGTCGGAGTCCGATGTGCGATCCTGCGACACGAACACGGAGAGGAATCGAACCGGTGCCGTGATGATACTTGCCGGGCCATGGACTCCTTCGCTGTCGAAGAGCAGGCTGTCGCCGGTCTCCATGCGAAACGTGGATTGTTGGTGCTGGTAATCCATGACCCCCTCGAGGACGTACACGAACTCCGAACCCATGTGTTGGAACAACGGGAACGGCTGACTGTCCTCCGTCAGCGTCACCAGGAGTGGCTCGAAGAGACCGTGGTGACGAATAAGCTGGCCGAGCAGCAGATAGTGATGCCCCAGGTTGCTCCCGCGGCGCACGGTCTCAGGGGCACGGCCGGCCTTCGCGAATACCGCCTGGGTCTCATAGTCGGCGGCACGGAAGAGACTGGTGACCGGAATCTCCAGGCCCTTGGCCAAGGCATCTACCGTCGCGAGGCTCGCCGAAGTCTGGGCGTTCTCGATCTTCGACAGCATCTGTCGACTGATACCGACCCGGGCCGCCAGCTCCGAGAGCGTCAATCCGCGCGCAGACCGCATCTGCCTCGTGCTTTCCGCGATCGCCTGCTCAAGCGACTTCGGCGGCGGCGACAGCGGTCGCCCACCCTCGACTTGCGGGCTCAGCTCATGCCCCGGCGGATGATCATTGAGTTCCATGGTGTCATGCTTTCAGAAGAAGTCGTTTGCCGCTGACAATTGCCGCTGACAGAAGGTCTGTGAGTGCGATGCGCTCCGCACCGTAGGCGGCAGGACGGGCCTGGATGCGTTCGAGCCCATAGTAGTGCGGCTGAGCTGCGCAGAGCATTCGGGAAACACCCGCTGTACGGCTTTCTGGCTGTTCGTGAAGTTCTTTGTCTCACGCCAGTAGCACAACGTACCCTATAGTGGACACGTCCACGATCGCGCTCAACTCCGAAAGGACCGCAATGATCAATTCCGCGCTTCAGAACACCTATGACACGGTGTTGACCCGTAATCCCGGCGAACCTGAGTTCCACCAAGCAGCGAAGGAGGTGTTTGAGTCCCTCGAGACTCTTCAGGATCGACACCCCGAATATGCAGCCAACGGCATCCTGATGCGGCTGTGCGAACCCGAACGTCAGCTCATCTTCCGGGTGCCCTGGGTGGATGACGCAGGCACTGTGCAGATCAATCGCGGCTTCCGCGTGGAGTACAACTCCGCACTGGGCCCCTTCAAGGGAGGGCTGCGCTTTCACCCCTCGGTGAATCTGGGCATCGTGAAATTCCTCGGTTTCGAGCAGATCTTCAAGAACTCCCTGACCGGGCTGCCCATCGGCGGTGGCAAGGGCGGCGCGGACTTCGATCCCCGCGGTCGTTCCGACGGCGAGGTCATGCGCTTCTGCCAGTCGTTCATGAGCGAGCTGTATCGCCACATGGGCGAGTACACCGATGTCCCTGCCGGTGACATCGGGGTGGGTGCCCGCGAGATCGGATACCTCTTCGGCCAGTACAAGCGCCTGACCAACCGTTACGAAGCAGGAGTGCTGACGGGCAAGGGCCTGGACTGGGGCGGTTCCCTGGTCCGCACGGAGGCCACGGGCTATGGCGCCGCGATCTTCGCCGACGAGATGCTCAAGGCACGAGGCTCGTCTTTCGACGGCCGGCGGGTAGGCGTCTCCGGCTCCGGCAATGTGGCGATCTACTCGATCGAGAAGGCGAAGCAGCTCGGCGGCATCCCGGTGACAGCCTCGGACTCCGGAGGCTATGTCGTGGACGAGAACGGCATCGACCTCGAACTGCTCCAGCAGATCAAGGAGGTCGAGCGCGGACGTATCCATGAGTACGCCGAGCGCCGCGGGGGAGATGCTCGCTATGTCAAGGGCGGCAGTTTGTGGGACGTTCCGGTGGACATCGCTCTGCCCAGCGCCACGCAGAACGAACTCGACGCCGATGCCGCCCGCACCCTGGTCTCGAACGGGGTGGAGGCGGTCTCGGAAGGCGCGAACATGCCCTGCACCCCCGAGGCGGTCGAGATCTTCCGTGGAGCCGGAGTCGCGTTCGGACCCGGAAAGGCGGCGAATGCCGGCGGTGTCGCCACCAGTGCGCTGGAGATGCAGCAGAATGCCTGCCGCGACACCTGGAGCTTCGAGTACACCGAGGGGCGACTCACCGAGATCATGAAGAACATCCACATTACCTGCCTGGAGACGGCTGAGGACGTCGGTCGTCCGGGCGACTACGTTGTGGGCGCGAACGTGGCCGGCTTCCGCAGGGTAGCCGACGCCATGATCGCCCTCGGCGTGATCTGAACAGGCCCCGCAGCCGAGTGATCTCGCCCCCAGGCCCCCTGCCTGTGCCCGTGCCAACGGGGGCTTGGGGGTCGGGCGTTGTGCTCAAGGGTGACGCTAACGACACCGCCGACCTGTGGCAATTCCAGATCGATGCCGACTCCCAAATCAAAGTTGCCTCCCGGCCATCGACCACCTCGGGTGGCCCCATGATCTGGCTAACCAAACCCACCTGGCGCGTCCTCCTCATCGGCGTACCTACTGGCGGCACGAGAAGTCATCTCCGTGTTCCGCGGGCCCGCCTCAGCACCCCCAGAGACAGAGACCGCGCAATCATGACGACACAGTTGAGGCGCAGCAGGCCTACCAGCAGATCATCGATCACCTGGTCGCGACAGTCGACTTCCCCCATTGGCACACGGAAAACCACCCGAAAAGGTCGCCCAGAAGCAGGGATGCCGCACGATTCGGCTAGACACCTACGTCGAGAACATGCCTGCCCGGAAGCTGTACTCGCGCTACGGCTTCACCGACCTCGGGTGCCATACGGTCAACTACGAGGACACTGAACTGAACGAGTTTCACCTGTTCGAATACGTCCTCTGACCAGGCGAGTTACCAGATGTCGTCGCCGCGTGTCAGCGTGTCGAAGCCGCCGTCGACGAAGAGGATCTGACCGGTCATACGAGCGTTCTGGGCAGAGACGAGGAAGGCGTGGACCGCAGCGATATCTTCAGCCTCGGCGATGCCGTTGTATGGGGCAGGCATAGCATCACTGGCCATGGTCCGACCCTGCTCGGTCGCGAACAGATCTTTCGTCATGCCGGTGCGCACCTGTCCGGGCCCGACACCATTGATGCCGATGCCGGCGGCAGCATAGTCATCGGTCGGTGCCACTCGTCGGATCCACCTCGACATCGCTCGCTTCGAACTCGAGTAGTTCGCATACCCGACCTCCGGTCCCTGTTCTGCCAACTCGCGCCCACGTGCCAAAGCGGCCTCGGAGTCTCCCTTCAGGAGCAGATCGACGAGCTGTGGGTCGTTGTCCTGCAGTGTTGCGGCCGAGGTCGTCGCGCTGATTCTCGGGGCCCTCGACTTCGTCAACAGAGGACGCAGCGCCTCGATGAGTCGCACCGTGCCCAGGTAGTTGATCTTCGGTGAGAGCTCGGTGGGTGCGGAGACTCCTGCATTCGCGACTAATCCGTCGATGACGCCTCCGGTCTTCTCAGAGATGCTTGTCGCCACAGCCGCGATCGAATCGGGATCGCCCAGGTCGCCGGTGACGTCACCTTCGTTGAGGTCGACTCGGACGACGGTGTCTCCTCCCGCCTCGAGCATGTCTGCGGTTGATTTTCCAATTCCCGATGCTGCTCCGGTGACGACGATTTTGCGAGCCATGAGTCTCCTAGTACCAGTTCTTCGGTGTCGAATTTCTCGGGCTCGAATCAGTCTATGTGAGGGCCCTTTGAGCCGAAGGCACGAAGTGCTCGCCGTGATCGGTCTGTGGCGCCAACTGCGAAGACGGGAGTAGTATCTGCCGCATCAGGGGCTGCCGACTTATGAGAGGCATAACGCCATGCGGAAACTGACCTTTGCCATGAACGTGAGCTTGGACGGCTACGTCGCTGCCCCCGGTGACGATCTTGGCTGGAGCGTGCCGAGTGACGAGGTGTTCCAATGGTGGTCCGACCGAGTGGGCGCGACGAGCCTCGCGCTGTACGGACGACGACTATGGGAGGCGATGAGCCCATTCTGGCCGACCGCCGACCAGCAGCCCGACGTCACGCCGGCACAGATCGAATACGCGCACCGTTGGGTGGAGATGCCGAAGGTGGTCTTCTCGTCGACGATCAGCGGACTCGATGGGAACACCCGACTGGTCTCCGGCGATGCTGCCACAGAGATCTCCCGTCTCAAGGCTGAGGACGGCGGACCCATGGACATCGGCGGTGCCACCCTCGCCGCAACGGCCATGCGCGCAGGACTGATCGACGAGTACATCCTCATCACCTACCCGGTCCTGGTCGGCGGAGGCATACCGTTCTTCACAGCACTCGACAGCTGGGTGAATCTGAATCTGGTGGAGACCCGGTCGTTTGCCGGGGGAGTGCTCCTGACCAGGTACGAGACCAGACGCTGAGTACACGGTTCCGCAACGGAGCACGGTAGGATCACGTCGTATGCTGATCAGACGAGAACGTTCAGGCGACATCGAAGCGATCCGAGACGTCACGGCAGCCGCTTTTCGCGGTGCTGAACACAGTGCGCCACCAGTGGAGCCGGGCGGAGATCCCGGAGAAGCCACCCTGATCTCATGGCTGCGGGACGATCCCGCATGGATTCCCGAATTCTCTCTTATCGCCGTCGATGGCGATGAGATCATCGGACATGTCGTGGCGACACGGGCGCACGTAGGTTCGTTTCCGGCGCTTGGTATCGGACCGGTCAGCGTCCGCCCGGAGCAGCAGGGAAACGGCGTCGGCTCGGCGCTGATGCACGCGGTGCTTGGCGCTGCTGACGCCAGAGGCGAGACGATTGTCGGTCTGCTCGGTGAGCCTCGATTCTATTCGCGCTTCGGATTCGTCCCGGCCTCAACGACCGCAGCGACTTCCCCTGACCCCGCCTGGGGTGACTACTTCCAGATTCGCACGCTCTCGGACTACGAGCATCAGGCTGGAACATTCCGGTACGCAGGTCCATTCGACCGATTCTGACGGACCGCGGGGTGAGCATTCGCGCACAGGCATTGCCGTCCGTAGCCCTCGAATCGCAGCAACTATGCCTAAAATTGCAGATATGGACACGAAGCCGAACGACCTCCTGGTGTTGCTCACGGTTTCCCGATCGGCCAAATTCACGACCGCGGCACAGACCCTTGGCCTCAACCACACGACAATCTCACGGCGGATCGCAGCCCTCGAGAAATCCCTCGGTGGACGGGTCCTTTCACGCGCGTCCGGCGGGTGGGAACTCACCGAACTGGGTGAAGAGGCCGTGCGGGTGGCCGAGCAGGTGGAGATTGCGGTGAGCAGCCTCGGCGAATCAGGGCGCGGTCCCGACCCGATCACCGGTGTGGTCCGAATGACGGCCACGGATGGGTTCAGCGCCTACGTCGCGGCCCCCGCGGTCGCCAAACTGCGGCGGCGCCATCCAGGTCTCAGCGTGGAGATCGTGACTGTGACGCGACAGGCCCTTCAGCAGAGATCGGGCCTCGACATCGAGGTGGTCGTCGGGGAACCCCAAGTCCATCGCGCCGAAGCGTTCGAACTGGGCGAATACGAACTGGGTATGTATGCCTCACAGGACTATCTGGCAGAGAACGGGACCCCGGCCACCGAGGATGAGCTGACCGAACATCGCCTCGTGTACTTCGTGGATTCGATGCTCCAGGTCGATGACCTCGACGCCCCACGTCGCCTGGTCCCCACAATGAAGGACGGACTGTCGTCGACCAACGTCCTCGTCCATGTGGAAGCCACCCGTGCCAGCGCGGGCATCGGCTTTCTGCCCTGCTTCATGGCGGACCTGCACGATGATCTGGTCAGGCTCTTTCCCGAGACCCTGTCCGAGCGGCTGCCCTATTGGATGGTGCTGCGACCCGACTCGATGCGTCGACCGGCCGTTGCCGCCGTTGTTCGGGCCCTGCGGGATCAGACTATCGCCCATGGTGAGGCGCTGATGGGGCGTGGCGTTCGCTCAGGAATCGCTCGCTGAACTCCAGGTTCCGGTCAAGTCGAACTCCAGGTTCCGGTCAATAGGAGTCGAAATCGACCTCAACTGCTGCGGCACCACGCAGGCTCGCCACCTTCTCGGCCTCGGATTCCACCGCCTTCCTGGCGTGAGCCGACAGCGGGTCGAATGCCGTGACAGACATGCTCAGGTTCTTCCCGTTCTTGCGCGCTCGCCATGTGCCGAGGATCCGGCCGTCGACAAGGACGGCCCCCGGCTCACTGACAGCCTTGAACACATCGCGATGGAACTGCTTGTCGATGATGGTCGACCGGTCGCGCCCCTGAGTATATAGATCGCGCGGCGGGAGCAGGCGCACGCCCGCCGGTGTGGGCGATGACTGCAGCACATCGAGATCCTTGGTCAGGACCCAGGTTCGGCGACCGAAGTCGACCTCGGTCATCTCGCCGTCGAGCAGGTCCCACCACGCCTCACCTTCGCGTGAACGCATACCGAGCCACGAGGCGAAGTCCCCATGCGTGGACGGTCCATAAGCGTGCAGGTAGCGGCGGAGAAGCTCGGCCCGGGCGTCCTCCGGAGCCATCTCGGGCACGTCGTTGTCGATCCATTCATCAAGCAGTACGAACGGTGCCTTGTTCCCTTCCCTCGGGGCGAAGCAGATGACCTTCTGCAGGGTGAGGATGCGCAGGCAGAAATGGACGACACCTTCTCCCAGCGGCTGGCCCTTGGCAAACGGTCCCTCACTCTCCCAGTCGGCGCGTTTGCTCTTCGGCAGTTCGTGAGCGATCTGCTCAGCGATGTCTGTTCCCAGGTCATTGACGGTCAGTGTGCGGCCGGACAGCACGGTTCCGATCGCGTTCCGGGTCCGGTCGACGACCTCGGCGAGGGACATCTCAAGCTTGTTGAGCGAGGCCTCGACACCGAGGACGAAGTGGCGCCGTCCATCTTCGGTGGTCGGGAGGGCACCGGTGGTGAAAATGGGAAGGTCGATTGTTGGAAAATAGAACGGTGCACCGCGCATGCACCAGCTCTGCAACAGGCTCTTGTCATCGGAGATCGCAGCGTTGACAGCTTCCCGAGTGACACCAGAGACTCGGGCATTGAGGGCGAGCAGAGCCGATCCGGGCGGGCTGTTCTGAACCCCGCAGACTCCGGTGGCAGCGACCAGGGACTGCCCGTCCACACGTCGATTCAGGTTCTGCGCCTCAAGGCGGAACGCAATGACCTCGTCCCGCGTGACCTTCACGCTCATGAGTCCAGGCTAACGCGACAGGTGCGTGGGCACGTCGACGGAACTTCTCGATTCAGAGGCCCATAGCGTAGACGAGGTGGACCGGCGAGGAATGCGTGAGCGTGCGATCAGGGTTCATGCCGATCTTCGCCGCCACACGCTGGGAGGGCCGATTGTCCCGGTGGACGATCGAGACTAACCGGGACGCCAGTGCATGGGAACTGGCGAAATCACGGCAGGCAAGGGCCGCCTCGGTGGCATAGCCGAACCCCTGCGCAGACGGCGTGACGTGGAAACCGACCTCCAGGGCAGCCGTCTCGTTGACCTTCTGCCAAGTCAGCCCACAGTCTCCGATGAATTCGCCCTCGGGGGTTTCGATGATCCAGAGCCCATGCTCGTACGCGGCATAGTTGCGCCGGTTCCAGTTGATCCACCCGGCCGCTTCCGCACGGTCCTTGGGGTGCGGGTAGTACTCCATGACCCGGGGATCACCGAGGAGGTCCGCCATTTCGTCGAGATCATCCGTCGACATCTCACGGAATCTCAGGCGAGGCGTCGCGTTCGGTGGCATGGACTTCAGGGTACTCCGCATCTGCTCTACTAGGGTGGACGGGAGCGAGGAAGGGAATCAGATGAAGCGCACAATGCAGGTCAGCGACGCCATGATCATCGACGTCGACGCACGTACCCTTTGGGAACAGGTGGCCGATCCGACGCAGATGTCGCGGTGGAGCCCGGAGAACACGGGAGCACACACCTCGGCGCAGGCACGGCCGCTGCAGGTGGGCGAGGTCTTCGACGGCAGCAACCGTCGAGGTCGGGCAGGCTGGGTCACAGAATGCGTCGTTACCGCCTCGGATCCGGGTGAACGGTTCGCATTCCACGTGCGCAAGATCGGTGCCGGCTCACCGAAGCTTCGTGCCGGCATCGCCACCTGGGTCTATGGGTTCGAGAACGTCGACGGGCGCACCCGAGTCACCGAGACCTGGAACGATGACCGCACAGCCTGGCCCGACTGGTTCGCTGCGATCGTCGACCGCGTGCTCACCCGCGGCAGAAGTTTCGCAGACTTCCAGCGGCTCAACATCCACAGGACGTTGACGGCGATGAAGGACGAATTCTCACGCAAGGAGAACGCAGAGTCGGCCTGAAGACCACCATCCCGAAGTCGAACAATGCGAGCAAGGTCCTGCTCAAACCGTGAGCATGATTCCAACTGAGAATGCGGGACAGCGAGAAACGCGAAAGGATGGCCAGTATGGAACTCAAGGATCTGGTCAAAGCACTCAACAACGGTGAAACCATCGTCAGCGACTCGCCCCTTCACGAGGTCATGCACCGCACCAGCCAAGAGGCGCTGCGCATCACCGCGGAACTCAACGGTTCATATCACGAACCCGATGAGGTTCGGCAGCTGTTGGCCTCACTGACCGGGAAACCAGTGGACAAAACCGTCACGATGTTCCCGCCGTTCCACACCGACTTCGGGAAGAACACGACGTTCGGTCGACGAGTCTTCATCAATTCCGGATGCAGCTTCCAGGACCAGGGCGGGATCAGGATCGGAGACGACAGCCTCATCGGCCACAACACGGTGCTGGCGACCCTCAATCACGACATCAACCCGGAGCGTCGCGCCGACATGCATCCTGGCCACATCATCATCGGCCGCAATGTGTGGATCGGTTCGAACGTGACCATTCTGCCCGGCGTGTCCATCGGCGATGACTCGGTGATCGCCGCGGGCTCGGTCGTGACCAAGGATGTGCGTGGAGGAACCGTCGTGGTCGGCTCGCCTGCACGCATGGTGCGGTCGGTCAACGACTGATCCGCCTGCACCCCTGCTGCAGCCTCCCAGGGGCGGACTCGGCATGGCTGAGATGCGCTCAGCACTGAGTCCCATGTCCGTGAGCTCGGATTCGATGCGAGCCGAAGTCTTGTGCTCCTCCAGTCCATCTTTGTCATTGCTTCCCATTCTCGCCGCGTGCGGGTAGGAAAGCGGCCCGTTCTCAGTTCTCAACGTCAGCAGGAGGGAGCACGAGGAAACCGAGGTCTCGCAGGTCGCTGCGCAGCTGCTTCGCATCGGTGAAGAGCAGACCGATGAAGTCGAGTTGGTTCGCAGCATCGACATTCGCCTGCAGGTCGTCGACGAAGACCGTGCGCTCGGGTTCGAGGTCGAAGCGTCGACTCAAGAGGTGAAAGATCTGTGGATCTGGCTTGATCAGCTTCTCTCGGCCCGAGACCACGATGTCGTTGAGCTCATTGATCGCCGGAGCGACCTGGGGCGCGTGGTGGAAGGTCTCGGCCGACCAGTTCGAGAGTCCGAGGAGCCGGACGCCTGAAGCCTTGAGCTCATCGACGACCTCGGCCATGCCGTCGATCGGGCCCGTCAGTGACAAGGGGAATCGCTCGTAGTAGAGCCCGACGATCTCACCATGCCGTGGATCGGATTCGGATGCCCGGGCGATGACCTCTGTGATCGGCACTCCGCTATCAGCCAGCGTATTCAACGAGGGGAAGTCCGCCTCGGCGGCAAATTCAGTCCATTCATCGTGGCTCATCCGATCGGATAGCGGCAGGGACTGGTCCCATCCAATGAGGACATTGCCCAGGTCGAAGACGATGGTGGTGGGGTGTGGGTCTGTGGGCTGGGGCATTGCGGCATCACCTGCTCTGTGCGGGACATTCCTGGCCCCTACGCTACAGACTCCAGAACCCGGCAGCGACAATCTGCCGGCTGTCGGCCCCGGAGCGCCGTGCCCGCCTGATATCAACCTGCGGAGAGCCGAGCCTGCATCTGCCGAAGATGGTCGACGAGAGCGCGTCGAGCATCTTCGGTGCTCAGCTCTGCAGGCTGCCACACCAGATGGGAGGCCAGACCGTCGATGACGGCGTGGAGAAGGGTCGCTTCGGTCTCGAATCGCTCAGCCCGCGCAGCCTGTGCGGCCTGTGTGGTCCACTCGGCCTGTGCAGGCCGCTGAGTCGGATCCGACGCTCCGTTCCCGACTGTGTGGTCGATGATGAGGTGGCAGGCTGTCCGCACACGCTTCCACGCATCGACCTTCGTCTCCTGCAGGCCAGGGTCGGACCCTGCGGCGGAGAAGACGGCCAGATAGACCTCCATCTCGAAGCGGCGCTCCTCGTCCAGGGGCAGCAGCTCTCGCGCGATGCCCTCGGCGGACTCGAGTGGGCTCTGCCGGTGTGGAAGTTCCCTCACACGGTCACCCGCGCGATCGATGACCAGTTGCATGGCGAAGGAGAGGAGCTGGGACTGGCTGGCGAACACGTGCCGAAGCGACCCGACGGACAGCCCGGCTTCCGCCGCCACCGTGCGCACGGAAGCTCCGCCGACACCCTCGCGGACGATGAC
Source organism: Brevibacterium picturae (assembly GCF_900105045.1). Lineage (GTDB taxonomy): Bacteria > Actinomycetota > Actinomycetes > Actinomycetales > Brevibacteriaceae > Brevibacterium > Brevibacterium picturae. The sequence goes on from NZ_LT629739.1 coordinate 2,105,030, forward strand.
TCGCCACGCTGCGGCGGCGATCTCTTCGCGTCGACTCTCATGATCGATGAGCTTGGGCACCGGAGGTCCTTTCCGTCTGGGGTTTGAAGTGCTGGCGGGAGGAGGCAGGAATCCAGAGCAGCCCGATCATGAGGACGTGCAGAATGTCCGTCGGGATCACCGCCCACAGGAACATTGCGCCCTGAGCTGCCGAATAGAGGCTGAAATAGGTGGCGACCACCAGGTAGATCGTCAATGTGATGCGAGCCCAATTGCGTCCGCGCAGAACTCGGGGGACCAGCCAGAGCAGGAGTGCGACGTCGATGAGGTGGAGGACCACCGCGTAGACGATGGTCGCGACGAGGACCCAATCCTTCCATTCCGGATTTAGACCGCCCCCGGTGTCCTCTTCGATGGCGGCCCTCAGCCCGGCCTGGTCGATCATCATGACGATGGGCAGGGCAATGAGCAGGGCAATGCTGGCGACGACACCTACGACCAGCCAGCGCAGCGGCCGTGGAGCTCGCGATGGCGGCAGGCTGGCGGCAGTGTCGGCCCTGTGGTGGTACGACTGTGATTCCATAAGTGAAAGCCTATGATTCACCGCGAGGGGGTGGCAACGGGTCGAGGACACTCAGGCGATTGCCCGCGAAATCCGGGTGCAGCACAAGGTGGCTGCCCGGAACCTTGGTTGCAGGTGACTTCCGTGCAGAGCGCAGCAGCGATTCTCCAAATCACGGTTGATTCGTCTATTTCGACAATGTCGGAGGCGAGCTGCTCGAAGCCGCCATCGAGAACCTGGCCGATCATGTGAGAATCGTTCTCTGCGGAGCAGTTGCCACAGGATATGACGGACGTCTGCCCAGCACAGGGGTCCGCAACTATATGCAGCGTGGCCTGCGCCGAGCCGTGATGGAGGGATTCGTCTTCTTCGAGTACCTCGACAGATTCCCAGAGGCATTGGCCCACCTGTCCGGGATGCTTGGTCGCGGTGAACTGATCATCGCCGAATCGATCGCCGAGGGGCTGGAGGCCGCACCGGCGGCACTTGACGGACTCTTCGCCGGCGCTAACCTCGGCAAACAGCTGGTCCGTGTGTGAGCGACGACTGCGGAGGAGTGCCACCGAACCTGACGGTGCGCGGCAGCGGGATCGGGGAACTCTTCGCCGACGGCGACACTGAAGGTCGTCCCACGAGTGAGGATCGATGGCCCCTGTCGTCGACCGGTATCAATGCCCCGGAACGCCGAAAAGCGTGCGGTCGTGATCGGAGCAAGTGAAAACACAAACCCCAAACGCGAACACACGCTTTTGGTGTAACTCAGTGCAACTACGTTCCCGACAGGTGCTCGCTATTGACGAATCAATCGCGATCCGGCCGGGACCGGAAAGTTACGGAAGTCTCAGAGGGGACGAACGCTGGTGGCCTGAAGGCCCTTGGAACCCATTTCCGAGTCGAAGTCGACCTTCTGGCCCTCGGTGAGCTCGCGGTAGCCGGTGGCGTCAATCGCGGAGAAGTGAGTGAACACGTCAGCCGAACCGTCGTCAGGCTGGATGAATCCGAATCCCTTTTCCGAGTTGAACCATTTCACGGTACCTGTAGCCATAATCTTTGTATCCTTATTTTAAACTGGTGACCGCCGGAGCGATCTGGATGGTCGGACCCCTTTGTGGGCCCGGCTGTTCACACTTTCAGGGACCCGAATTGATCGACATCGCCGATCAGTGGACCATCTGATTGTGTGACTTTCCGCTGGATGATCTGCGCATGGAGCGCAGGTCCGACGAAAAACTGTGGAGACACCGACGGTCCGGAGTTCGTGCTGATGAGAAGAATCCTTGTCTCAGGCGAAAGCGGGAAAGCTCGGTATCGGTAATGCACTCGAAGGTGCTGGACGGAAGCCGCAGAACGGCTGGATTGAAAAGTCAGAAAAATCTTAAGAGGCGCGGACGGTAGACACGCGCCAACTGGCAACTGCACGGCGCCAAGCGAATCTACCTACGCTCGCGGCACCATGTGTTCCGCACAGTTTCGTACGGGAACGATTTAACTCTAACAGAATGTCGGAGCCATCGGTGCCAGAAAGTTCGGAGAAACCATGTTCAGGGTTGTATGCAATCTGACCCCGAAGTCGAAGCGGCCTCGTCGACTGAGTCGCTGAGCTCGTTCACGGCGTGTGGCCGACTGACTCGACCGGGCCGATCAGAACCCGTTCCGACACGCCGTTTACGGTTCCGATCTGCGGCAGTATCCAGACAGTATTCATCCTCGACGTTTAGACTGCCCGAATGTCTACGATTGAAATCACCAAAGACAACTTCGAGTCAACCATCACCGACAGCTCGATCCTTCTTCTCGACTTCTGGGCCGACTGGTGCGGCCCCTGCAAGCAGTTCGCACCTGTGTACGAAGAGGCCTCCGAGCAGCACTCGGACGTGACCTTCGGCAAGGTCGACACCGAAGCCCAGCAGGAGATCGCGGGGCTCTTCTCGATCTCCTCGATTCCGACTCTCGTCGCCTTCCGTGAGGGCATCGTCGTCTTCGCCCAGCCCGGCGCGCTCGCCGCACCTCAGCTCGAGCAGGTCATCACCGCAGTCAAGGAACTCGACATGGACGAGGTCCGTGCGGAACTGGCCAAGCAGGAAGCCGAAGCAGCCGAAGGCTCGGAAGGCGCCGTGGAATCCGAGGCGACCGAGGTGTCCCCCGAGCCGGGAACTCAGCAGTGACCGAACCCCAACAGGTCGCGAATGCCGGAGTCCCTGACTCCGTCGCGGCCTGGGAAGAACGCTACGCCGGAGACGACGCGGTCTGGTCGGGCAACCCCAACGAGGCCCTTGTCGCCACGGTCGGCAGTCTCACCCCCGGCCGCGTCCTCGATGTCGGCTGCGGGGAGGGGGCTGACGTCATCTGGCTGGCCGAGAACGGCTGGGACGCGGTCGGCATCGACCTGTCACAGACGGCCATCGACCGGGCCACAGAGGCCGCAGCCGCGAAGGGCGTCACCGCATCCTTCGAGGTCGCCGACGTCTCCACCTGGAGTGGATCCGGCCCCGGTTCTGCCGAATCGGAGCAGACAGATGGCCCTCGCCGAGGCGGCTTTGACCTGGTCGTCGGCTGTTTCCTCCACACCCGATTGCCCGACACCCGGGAAGAGCTCGTCGGGAAAGTGGCCGACCACGTCGCACCGGATGGTCGACTGCTGCTCATTTCCCACGCCGAGATGCCGCCCTGGGCGCAGAACTATGATGAAGAACTGGGCCACGGTGAGGGCCACCACCATGAACCGGTGAGTCCCAACGGCGACTTCGCCCTGCTCATCGGCGGCAGCCCCGTCCGGTGGGAGATCGATCTCGCCGAACTGCGCACCCGTGAGGTCGAAGGGCCAGACGGCCAGCCGGCCGAACTCGATGACAGCGTGCTTCTGGCGCACAGAATCACCGACTGAGAACACCGCGTCTCACCTCGTGAAACACCGCGAAAGATCGTGACCGATTTGGTCACCACCGGCCATCGAGAGGGGCTATGGTTGAGCCATGGCTCGGTTCAGTCCTCTCGAGTGGCCGGTGATCCGGCAGCTGCGTTCATCCGATGCGTCGGGACGCGGCGAATCAGTGGTGTCCCAGAAAACGCGTGAGACCACCTCACGCACCGCCACAGCGGACAAGGTGGTGCAGTCGGTCTGCCCGTACTGCGCCGTCGGCTGCGGCCAGAAGGTCTTCGTCAAGGATGACAAGGTCATCCAGATCGAAGGCGACCCGGACTCACCCATCTCGCGTGGCCGTCTCTGCCCTAAGGGAGCCGCCAGCGAACAGCTGGTCAACGCCAACGGACGCGTCACCGATGTCCTCTATCGAGCACCACGAGCCAAGGACTGGCAGAAGCTCGATCTGAATACCGCGATCGACATGGTCGCTGATCGCTTCATCGAAGCCCGCCGCAAGCATTGGGAGGACTTCGACGAGAAGGGCCACCCGCTGCGTCGCACGATGGGGATCGCCAGCCTCGGCGGGGCGACCATCGACAACGAGGAGAACTACCTCGCGAAGAAGCTCTACACGGCGGCCGGGGCGATACAGATCGAGAACCAGGCGCGCATTTGACACTCCGCCACGGTTCCCAGTCTGGGAACCTCGTTTGGGCGAGGCGGCGCCACACAACCCGTCCAGGATATGGCGAATGCGGACTGCATCATCATCCAGGGATCCAATATGGCCGAGTGCCACCCGGTGGGCTTCCAATGGGTGACCGAGGCCAAGGCCCGAGGTGCCCGCGTCATCCACGTCGATCCTCGATTCACGCGCACTACAGCGGTTGCCGATAAGCACGTCCCGATCCGGGCTGGCTCCGACATCGTCTTACTCGGTGCGCTCATCAACCGCGTCCTGAGCGACGGTCTGCACTTCGATGAGTACGTCCGCGCCTACACCAATGCGACGAACCTCATCAGTGAGAACTATCAGGACACCGAAGACCTGGGCGGACTCTTCTCCGGATTCGACCCGGAGACGAACTCCTACGACAACTCGACCTGGTCCTACCAGACCGACGAGTCGGGGGCCCCAGTCACCGATGAGTCTCTGCAGGACCCGCGCACGGTGTTCCAGATCCTCAAGCGCCACTACGCTCGCTACACCCCGGAGATGGTGGCCGAGAACTGCGGCATCAAACCCGCCGACTTCGAATACCTGGTCGAGTCGGTGACCCAGAACTCCGGCCGCGACCGCACCACCTGCTTCGCCTACGCGGTGGGCTGGACCCAGCACTCGCTGGGGGCGCAGTTCATCCGCACCGCCTCGATCCTCCAGCTCCTGCTGGGCAACATGGGCCGCCCCGGCGGCGGCATCATGGCACTGCGCGGACACGCCACCATCCAGGGCTCGACCGACATCCCGACCCTGTTCAACCTGCTGCCCGGCTACCTGCCGATGCCCAGCGCCGGCGTCCACGAGACCTTCGAGGAGTACGTCCAAGCCGTCGGCACCCCGGAGACCCACAAGGGCTATTGGGCCAACGGTCGCAGCTACGCCACCAACCTGCTCAAGGCCTGGTGGGGCGATGCCGCGACGAAGGACAACGACTACGCCTACGACTACCTGCCGAAGATCAACGGCGCCCACGGCACCTACCAGACGCAGGTCCGGATGCTCAACGACGGCGTCGACGGCTATTTCCTGCTGGGCCAGAACCCGGCGGTGGGGTCGGCCAACGGTCGGATGCAGCGCATGGCGATGAGTCACCTCAAGTGGATGGTCGTCCGCGACTTCCGCCTCATCGAATCCGCCACCTGGTGGAAGGACGGTCCGGAGATCGCCAGCGGTGAGCTGAAGACCGAGGACATCGACACCGAGATGTTCTTCATGCCCGCGGCCAACCACACGGAGAAGGCCGGCACCTTCACTCAGACACAGCGCCTCGTGCAGTGGCGGCACAAGGCCGTCAACCCGCCCGGCGCCGCCCAGAGCGAACTCGACTTCTTCTTCGAACTCGGCAAGCGCGTGCGCGAGAAGTTGAAGGACTCTGAGGATCCGCGCGACCGTCCGCTCCTCGACATGACCTGGGACTACCCGATCGACGAGGAGGGCGAGGTCGACCCGGAGTCGGTCCTGGCCGAGATCAACGGCTACCACATCGGCGGAGAGAAGGACGGGCATCCGCTGGAGAACTTCAACCAGATGACCGATGACGGCACCACGGCCGGCGGCTGCTGGATCTACGCGGGCATCTATGCCGGCGGTGAGAACATGGCCGCCCGCCGCAAACCGCGAGCCGAGCAGGACGAGACCGCGGCCGAGTGGGCCTGGGCGTGGCCGGCGAACCGTCGCATCCTCTACAACCGGGCCTCGGCGGCACCGGACGGCACACCCTGGTCGGAGCGGAAGAAATTCGTCTGGTGGGACGAGGAGACCGGCAAATGGACGGGCAAGGACGTGCCCGACTTCCCGATCGACCGGGCGCCCTCGGCACGCTCGGATCGGCCCCATGGCGGTCCTGCGAACCTTGACGGCGACGATCCGTTCATCATGCAGGCCGACGGCAAGGGCTGGCTGTTCGCACCCAGCGGCATGGTCGACGGACCGATGCCCACGCACTACGAGCCGCAGGAATCGACGGTTAACAACCCGCTCTACGATCAGCAGAGCTCACCGACGCGACTGGTCATGCGCCGCGAGGACAACCTGTCTGCACCCGGTGCCGGCACCCCCGGCTCCGAGGTCTACCCGCATGTGTTCACGACCTACCGGCTGACCGAGCACCACACCGCCGGCGGCATGTCGCGGTGGCTGCCGTACCTGTCCGAGCTGCAGCCGGAGATGTTCTGTGAGATCTCACCGGAGCTCGCCGCCGAGGTGGGTCTTGAGCCCTACGGGTGGGCCACCTTGGTCTCCCCGCGGGCGGCCATCGAGGCCCGCGTACTCGTGACGAAGAGGATGACTCCGCTGAGGATCGGCGGGAAGACCATCCACCAGATCGGTCTGCCCTACCACTGGGGCGTGGGAGGCGATGCCACGGTCGAAGGCGACTCCGCGAACGACCTCCTGGGTGTCACGATGGACCCCAATGTGTTCATCCAGAACAGCAAGTACGTGGCCGGAACGATCTTGCCGGGCAGGCGTCCGCGCGGTCCCGAGCTCGTCGACTTCGTCGAGAAGTACCAGCGCGAGGCTGGCTTGAGTCCCGAATCGGGCAACCAGCTCGTCACGGTCTCCGATGATGTGGTCGCCGAGTCCCTCGCCGCTGATTCTGCGGCCAGCAAGGGCGGGCACCCGCATCGCGGTGGCGACTCCGCCGTCGGTGTCACCCCGGGGCGCACCTTCGGTGGCGAAGCGACCGACAGCGGCAAAGCGACCGACAGTGCGGGATCGGACGGCAGTGCCGAATCGACCGACGCTGCCAGCGTCGTCGACAGTGCCGACGATCGGACCGGACGAATCGATATCGAGCCCACCGAGACCGTGAACGCGAATCGCGCGGACGACGGCGACCCGACCGATGGGGATCCGAACCGTGGCTACATCGGCAAGGATGCGCACAGCACTCAGGAGGGCAACCTCGGCGAGGGTGCACGTGATTCGGGTAGCCGAAGCGACGAGGCGGCTGACACGAATACGGTGGACAATGGAGACAACGAGGAGGAGGACTGATGTCGACGACGACTGTCGATGACAACGCTGTTGCGGACGGGCACTGGCATGGTTCCGCGCACGAGCGCAAGGGCTTCTTCACGGATACCTCGATCTGCATCGGCTGCAAGGCCTGTGAGGTCGCCTGCAAGGAGTGGAACAACAATCCGCAGGATGGGACCTTCGAACTCCTCGGCTCCTCGTATGACAACACGGGCAGCCTCGGTGCCAACACGTGGCGACATGTCGCCTTCGTCGAGCAGGACGGCGAAAGGATCGAGGCCGCCCGCGAATCCGGTCGCAAGCTCGTCAATCTCGGCATGCCGTCGATCCGGCCCCGCACGGACGAGTCGGAGGCCAAGCCGCTCGATGGTGCTCTGGGCGCAGCAGAGTCCGGTTCCGCCGGAGCCGGTGCATCCGGTGGCGGGCTGCCCGAGACACCACCGATGGGCATCGACCTGCTTGCACCCGGCGCTCTGGAACCGAGCGACCCGGAGGACATTGCCAACATGGACACGACGCCCCCGGACACCGAGGACTTCCGGTGGCTGATGTCATCGGACGTGTGCAAGCACTGCACCCATGCCGGCTGCCTCGACGTCTGCCCCACGGGAGCCCTGTTCCGCACGGAATTCGACACCGTCGTGGTGCAGAACGATGTCTGCAACGGCTGCGGCACGTGCGTGGCAGGCTGTCCCTTCGGCGTCATCGAACGCCGTGACGACGGCACGATCAACACACCCACCGACCGCGACGATCGCAAGGCCGCGGACATGGATGTGCCGGACAAGAACACGGCCAACAAATGTACGCTGTGCTACGACCGCCTCGTCGACGGCCAAGAACCGGCGTGCGCACAGACCTGTCCGACCGAGTCGATCAAGTTCGGCGATCATGAGGACATGGTCGACAAGGCCCACACCCGCGTCGCCGACCTCCACGCGAAGGGCATGACCGAGGCGCGCCTCTACGGCGCAAACCCGAACGACGGCGTCGGCGGAACCGGCTCCGTCTTCCTCATCCTCGACGAACCCGAGGTCTACGGCCTGCCGCCGGACCCGCGCGTGCCGACGAAGGACCTGCCGCAGATGTACGCTTCCGCCGGCATGGCGGCACTGGGCATGTTCGCTGCAGCCGGACTCGCGTTCCTCGGGAGTAAACGTTGAGCACATCCGAATACGATTCCTACCGCCCACCTGAGCTCGATCGCGGACGGAAGAAACGTCGCCGAGGTGGTCGTGGGCCCGGTGGCTCGGGTCGTGGTGCTGGCGGACGCGGGGGTGCTGGCGGCGGTGGCCAGGGGTGGAAGAACCGTGGGGCCGAGGGCAACCGTGAGATGCCGATGGTCGAGGACGTCGAGTTCTCCTCCTACTACGGTCGGCCCATCGTCAAGGCTCCGCCCTGGGGCGACGAGATCGCGATCTACCTTTTCCTCGGCGGCCTGGCCGGGGGCTCTTCGTTGCTTGGACTGGGGGCGCAGTTCAGTGATCGCCCGGGGCTGCGGATTGCGACCAGGCTGACCGCGATCACCGCGACTGCTGCCGGTGGAGCGGCTCTCGTGTCCGATCTCGGCCGGCCCGAACGCTTCCTCAACATGATGCGCGTGTTCAAGGTCAGTTCGCCCATGAGCCTGGGCACCTGGATTCTGTCCGGATTCGGCGTCGGCTCGGGCGTGCTCACCGCGATCGAGGTCGACCGGCTGACCGGTCAGCGGCTTCCGCTTGGTCCACTGCGCCGGGTTCTCCACGCAATGGAGACCCCGGCGGCGCTCGAATCGGCGCTCTTCGCCACTCCTTTGGCCGCATATACAGGGGCGCTGCTCGGCGATACCGCGGTTCCGACCTGGAACGCCGCCGGACGCAGTGGTCTGTCATTTGTCTTCGTGTCCTCGGCAGCTGTGGCCGCCGGGGGAGCGGCGATGGCCCTTGCCCCTGTGGGTGAGACCGGGCCCGCCCGTCTGTTGGCGCTCGCCGGTTCAGCCGGCGATGTCATCGGGATGGACCAGATGAAGAAAGGCATGCACCCAGCCGAGGTGGATCCCCTCGAGGACGGCGAACCCGGCCGCAAACTCCACCGCGCAGAGAAGCTCCTCATCGCCGGAGCCGTGGGCACCGCTGCTGTTGAAGTGGGGGCTCGGGTGTTCGCGAAGAAGGTTGCTCAGGGTGCCGGGGCCGGCGGAGTCGGGACCGGAGGTGCTGGGTCCAGCAGTCGCAACTGGAAGACTCGGGCTGCGCTTCGGGCTCTGTCGGTCGTCTCCGGTGCGGCACTCGCGGCCGCCTCGGCGTATACGCGTTTCGGGGTGCTCGAGGCCGGAATCGAATCCACGAAGGACCCACGCCACGTCGTCGAACCCCAGCGCGCTCGCCTCGAAGACCGCCGTGCCCGCGGCATCGTCGACGACTCGATCACGACCGGGACGTGAGTCAAAGTACTCGTCACCAGACAGGTCGATTGTCGAGTCGGTACTTTCTACCGAGAGTCATATCTCCTACACGGGGGCGTAAGTGCTCCAGGTAGTTTTTCGCGTCGTACTCGCAGTTGCATAAACAACCTCTGCAGACGTTGTTCGTAGAGCTGGCGGTGTGGGGTGGGGCGTGCCGACCTGCCTGCACCCGAGATCATTCACTCGCCGCCGGTGTTTTCGGGCCCCGTGCAGAACGAGGACTCCAATGAAAAGGGTGACGGCGGCCGTTGAGCCACTTCCCCAGCCACGTCGACCTCACCAAAAAGTGATAGCTGAGGAGCAGGACGGCAAAGGTGATCGACAGTGTGAACAGAAGCTTGACGAATATGGGCAGATCCGCTCCCGCGACCAGTACCTCGCAGCCGAGAAGAATCGGCATATGTATTAGATACATCCAATAGGAAGCATCCGCGAGGTAGCGAATCGCCGGCCGTTCGCGGGTGAGGAAGCGCGTGCACAGCCCGAGCAGCGCATACGTCCAGGCCCAAGCAGCCAGCGCGGTCAGCGTTGCGGCCACGGGTAAGGGGCGGTGGAGCGGCAGATCGGGAGCGGCAACGACGGTGAAAATCACTGCAGCCACCAAATGGAGCAGCCACCGACGGCTGACTTGAACGAGGCCAGGGCGGTGGGCGAAGAGCATCCATCCCACAACGAACGCGCCGAGGTATGGGATCAGTGAGGACAGCTCCGGCACTACTGTGAGTGGTTCCCTGATTCCACTGAGACTGTGCCCCTGTATCAGCAGCCCGATCAGGTAGGGAAGAGCCGCAATGATTGCTCCCGCAGGTGAGGCGAACCATCGTCCGACGATGGAAGCTGCCCGTGCGAGCGCCTCGGCGCCGAAAATGCGCACCAGCATGGCTCGCACAGCGACGACGATCAGAGTGCACTGCATCAGGGTCAACAGGAACCACAGGAAAGAGGGGCTGAAGATCGTGAGCAGGCCGACGTCCTCTGCAGATGCGCTGGGGGCAGGCAGGTTCCGGCGTGCAGCGTCGAGGGGGACGAAGACGGCCATAGGCAGGATCACCGCCAGGGGCCAGAACACGAAGATAGGAGACAAGATTCGGACCAGCCGATCCCGCACGTACGAGGCAGCGCCTCGGCGACGGAGGACCATATTCCCGAAGTACCCGGCCAGGAGCATGAAGAGAGTCATTCGAAACAGGTGAATCACATAGACCGTAGTGTCTGCGACTACCGTATTGCGCACATCCGCGATGAGCCAGCCTCCGCTGGTGTGAAAGGACATGAGCGCATGGAGCAGAATGCCGAGCAGGAGCGCCCCACCGCGCAGTGCGTCGAGGCCGTGGAGCCTCGGATGCCCGGAGTCGTTGTGGCCCTGACGCTTGAGGTCGGGTACGGCTCCAGACGGCGGGTGAGCAGATGCACCCAGCGTAGGACCACGATTGTGGTAGTACGACTGTGATTCCATGCGGGAAGCGTAGCAATCGCGTCCGCGCCGTCTCAACGGTTCGACGGGACTCAAACGGCGTGCACGCGAAATGCTTCATCGATGGTTCATCGGGCCATTGCCGCTTCGCTGACGGTGACTATATGGTTGGCCACGACGGGCGTTCTCCGAGTGCGCCCTTGTAGAGATGATCGGAACTACGGCGAAAGACCACGGGTGACATCATGGATGAGACGATCATGATCATCGCCGAGAACAGAGCGGCATCCGGCAAGGCTGACCAGGTACGAGGCATATTCGAAAGCGTCGTCGAGCGCACCTGAGCGCCGATCGCATTGTGACCTTGTTCCAGGAGGTCATGCCGCTGCTCACTGACGGAGGACGAATCTCCTATGTTGCGAGAATAGCCTGAGCACAGAGTCGTTTCCGGCCTCACGCTCGGCGGGACCGGCTTCTGCGCTCACTTGGACCACGCCAGCTCACCGTCGACCAGAGTGCGCAATACCGTGGAGTTGAGCAGTTCATCGCTGTCTGCGGTGAACGGATCGGTATCGAGAACCACGAGATTTGCGCGACCTCCGGGGAGTATTCGCCCGATGCCGTCGACGAATCCTCCTGCTTCAGCAGCATGTTGAGTCAGTGCCGTCAGTGCAGAGGCCGGCGCAAACGCGCGTTCCTCGTGATAGGTCTGCGTCCCCGGTTCCAGGGCCGACCGAGTGGTCAAGGCGATGAAGAGATTGTGCGACGTCTGGTGCGGAGCGGTGGGAGCATCGGTTCCCAGCGCGATCGTCACTCCTGCCTCGCGGAACTTGTGCCAGGGGAACCCTGACTCCGCACGTTCGTCGCCCAGCATCTCCACCCAGTTGTCCATGATCGCCGGATCGCAGTGGACGGGTTGCATCGATGCGACGACGCCCAGAGCCGCGGCCCGCGTGATCGTGTCATCGGTGACTGATTCGAGATGCTCGATGCGAGGCGTTCTGATCTTCGGGCCATTGACCCTATTGCACTGCTCCACGAGATCCAGAGCGATTTCGCTGGCGTGATCGCCGATGGCGTGCAAGGCCAGCTGCAGTCCATCGGCGTCTGCTTTCACAGCCACCGGACTGGCCGATTCGAGTGACCAGATCGGCTCCGGAATCTGACCATTGGCGTACGGGTTTCGCATGGCAGCGGTGCAGGCGTCGATGACCCCATCGAGGATGAACTTGACCCCCGCGATCCGAAACCACTCGGCGCCTGGCCCTTGCGCGACCTGATCCCGGACCTCTACGGCCCGCTGCACATTCTGCAGATCCTCCTCCGCGTCACCCGTGGGGCGCAGAAGCCAGTAGGCGGAGACCGGGAAAGGCAGTCGACCATCGCGGTCGATACGGCGTCGGAACGTGGCGAGGTCCACCTCGTTCAAGGCCATGTCGCTGGCGGCAGTGACTCCGTTCTGCAGATAGACCTGGAAGGCATTGTCGAGGAATCGATCGCGATCGTCATCGGTCGCGATCTCATCAAGATAGGTCCAGGCGTGTTCCACCGCCGCATTCTCCAGGAGGAAACCCGTTGCCCGACCGTCACCATCTCGGACGATCTCTCCTCCGGGAGGATTCGGAGTGCTCGCCGTGATGCCCATGGCCTCGAGCGCGGCGGTATTCACCCATGAAGAGTGCACATCATTGGAGTCGAGGACCACTGGAATATCGGGAACCACCTCGTCGAGCATCTCGGCAGTCGGGGATCCCTCGGGAATTGCCGAGAACATCCAGCCGGCGCCGAGGATGACTGCGGCGTCGGGCTGCCGCCGGCGGGCTTCCTGAAGTCTGTCGGTTATCTCTGCGAGGTTCGCGCAGTCACGCAGCTGAACTTTGTCGACAGCCTGCCCCAGCATTGTCATGTGAGTGTGGGCCTCGACGAACCCGGGCGCGACCAGGGTGCCGTTCATGTCGATGGTCTCGGCACCTTTTCCTGCGACCTGGCTGACCGTCTCTGCATCTCCGACGGCGAGCACGCGGCCGCACCTGATGGCGACCGCCTCGTGGAGCGCAGAATTCTCGTCGCCGGTGAAGACGGTAGCATTCGTGAAAACTGTGGTCATGGCTTCCTTCCAGATGCCGCAAGAGGGCTCACCGCGGTGTCGGCGTTCCGTCAAGGTGGTTGAGTGAGCGTTCGACACCCGTCGAGACGCGGGCGATGAGAACTGTCGGGATGACGAGGACGAAGCTCACGATTCCCATGATCGTTCCGAACATCTGAATCCCGAGACCATCGATGAGCCACGCGCCGATGATCGGAGCAAAGCTCGATCCGACGACGTAGGCACCGATGAGGGGCCCCGACCAGGTTCCGCGCGCATCAAGTCCCGCAGCCGTGGCGATGAAGAGGACGAAGGCGAATGCGTACACGGTGTTGACAACGACGATGAGAACAGCTATAGTGCCGGGATCGTCGGTCATGCCGATCCAGATCTTGATGATGCCGCCGAGGATGAGTGCGATTGCCAGGGGAGTCGCTCGGCCGATGCGTTTGCCGAACAGAGTCACGACGAGCATGGCAGCGGCACCCACGCCGGCCGCGGCGCTGAGGGCGAACCCGAGTGTCTGCTCACTCAGACTCACGGCGTCTCCCAGCACGGGTGCCAACGTCCAGACTGCGTCTTCGCTGGTCCCCCAGAGGGGAAAGACGATGAGCACCGCGAATCCGGCGACCACGACTCGTCGGGGCGAGGCTGTTGCCCGTGGCTCGGACTCAACCGCAGAAGGCACGAATTCCGGAGCAGCGGGGAGCCAGAGCGTGACAGCGAGACTGATGAGCGAGATGAGTGCGAGGGCTCCGAAGACGGTGGCCTGTGCCAGACCGAGCACAGGCACGACCGCAAGCACCACCATGACGAGGAGGCGGTTGACGACACCACTGGTGGCGCTGACTCGATTCGGGTTCTTCAGAGCGGCGATCGCCGCCCCCGAGGTGGAGATCGCCGCACCCACACCAGCGCCGCCGATGCCGAGACCTGCGACGACGAGGCTGGGAGAGGGGAGGAAGGATGCCACGGAGAACCCGAGGACACCGATGATGAGACCGACCGCTGCCAAAGTCCGGCGGTGCGATCCTGCGGCGAAGCGCGCGGTGCCCAAACCGACGACTGCGGAGGCGAACAGTGTCCAGGTGAGAATGTTGCCGGATGCGACGACGTCGAATCCGACCTGCTCGAGCACCGACATGATGAGCGGAGCGAGGTTGGCCATCATCAGCCCGGCCAATGACACGAGGAACACGGCGCTGCCGTTGCGCAGCTGCAGTGGGACTCTCGGATCCTCGACTGCGGCAGCGGATGAAATCGAAGCGGAACTCATTGGGACGGCCCCTTTACCGTGGAGTGAAGTTCATCAGTTAACCGAAATGTTTTCGGTTAACTTGAATGGTGCCCGTAGGATGATGTGATGTCAACCGCGTTTCATCCTCGTTCGAACTGGAGTGGGCAATAGATGGCACGACCACGTTCACCGATTCTCAGTCGTGAGAAGATCGCCCTTGCGGCCATCACGATGATCGATGACGGGGACGAGCTCAAAATCCAGCCGCTGGCAAAGAAGCTCGGTGTCAGCCTGTCCTCGCTCTACCATCATGTGGATGGACGTGACGGCATCGTCCATGCGATGCGAGAAGTGCTGAGCAGCCGTTACGAGTTCGCTGTCCCGACCGGTTTGGAGTGGAAAGACAACCTCAGGGCTGGTGTTCATGCACTGTGGCGGCTCTATTCCGATCATCCCCGCGTGATGATCTACCTGCTTGGAGTCACCGTCGAGGAGCCAGCGACGCTGGACTTGTATGAATCGCTGATCGACACACTCAAGCAGGCGGGCATCCCCAGGGACGAACTGCTCACCACGGTCGAGGTCCTCGACGCCTTTGCCTTCGGCGCGGCGCTCGATGCTCTGTCGCCGTCACGAATCTTTGCACCGCAGGATCCTCGTTCCCAAATGGAGGAGCTCCTCGAGGAACATCCCAGCGGGAGCGAACGCAACACGCTGCTCTATGACAGAGGTATCGAGATCATCCTCGCCGGAATCGAGGACCGCGTGCGGTCGGCATGAGCTGCTGTCAGCGTGCCACTTAATACCAAGGACGATTGTGGAATACCGCTCGAGTAGTAGTCTGGCAGGACCATGAAAGACTCGGCGAAGGAATTGCTCAATGACCGGCGCAGCCTGAAAGAGGCTGTCATAGTGGCCATCCTCGTTCCTTGTGTCTACATCGGTATGGATTTCATCGGCTGGGGCAACGGGATGTTCTCGTGGTGGGAAGCACTGCTCGTGGCGCCTGTGCATGGAATCGTTTATTGGCTCTTCCTCAGCGGATTCAGGCGATTCGTCAACGAAGACGTGACCCCGACCAGGTGAGCGACTCATCACGGCCAGCGGCCCGCGGTAGCACAGGCCGCTCGATCACGACCGAGTTGCAGGGAGCGGTGGCCATATCATCGATTGTGCTCCAGTCTGAGACGCTGTCACATCTGTCGTAGTCTGGACCCATGGGGTGCATATGGACGACATGACGGGCAGCGCTGGAGTGCCCGGGAGCGGCCCGTCCGCAGACGAGTCCTCGCTGCATTTTCCACCAGGGGCGTCCAAAGCGGAGCGGGTCGAGATGCGACTGGACGTCATCGAGAACAGCGGGCGGCTCGTCATTGCGCGCGGTTCCCGTGCAGCGCATATCGCCCGGTCGTTCTCAGCGTGGGCCTTGGCCTGCTCGGACTGCTTGTTCTGTTGCTCGGTGCCGAGGGCTTCGTTGCCCTGGCGGGATTTGTGCTCTTCGGCCTCTTCTCCTTCGTCTTCCCGATCATGATCGTCAAGCGCCACGGCCAGGACCATCGCCTCGAACTGACCCCGGACGGGTTCGAGCTCATCCGTTGCGACAAAGACTCGGAGGTGACCGTCGACCTGGCGAAGTGGGCGAACGTCAGCCGCGTGTCGACAGCAAAGTTCGGAAACCAGCCCGAGTCACCGGATTTTCCGGTCGTCGACGTCTTCTCTTCGGCGGGAGCGGGGAACGGCCCATCGCTGTTCAACCGCGATCCGCACGGGGCGAGTATCGTGCTCAACCAACCGCTGGAAGTCGGACGCTGGGAGCTGTACGAACTGCTTGTCGCCGCACATCAGCGATTCCGGCCGCAAAATAGCGCCACGGACGATCGTCACTGACGTTCGCCAGTCGCCGGTGGTGAGGCACTGGCGACTAGCGAACGTCAGCTCGCAGCGTCACCGCACGTGCACACCCGAACCGACGGTGATTTCGCCGATGACGGGATGACCGGGAATCTCACCGACGACCAGCAGTCCGCCTGAGGTCTGTGCATCGGCGAGGAGGAACAGTTCGTCCTCTGACACGGAGCCCTCGGTCGTCAGATTGGGGCGGACCCAGTCGAGATTCCGTCGGGTTCCGCCAGACACGTATCCCGAAGCGATCGACTCATCGACTCCGCCGAGGCGGGGCACCGCGGCCGCGTCGATGACCGCTCCAACTCCCGAGGCACGGCACATCTTGAATAGGTGGCCGAGCAGTCCGAAGCCGGTGACGTCGGTGGCCGCTTTCACGCCCGCCGCCACGGCCGCTCGCGCGGCATCGGCATTGAGTTCGGTCATCGTCGCGACCGCCTCGCCGAAGTACTCGCCCGTCTGTTTGTGTCGGTTGTTGAGGATGCCCACACCGATGGGCTTGGTCAATGTCAGGGGCAGGCCCACCTCGGCGGCGTCATTGCGTATGAGCTCATCGGGATGAGCGATTCCGGTCACGGCCATGCCGTACTTCGGCTCCGGATCGTCGATCGAGTGCCCACCGGCGACGGGGCACTTGGCCTGGGCGGCGACGTCGAGTCCACCGCGCAGCACCTCTGTCAGCAGTTCCATCGGCAGCTTCTCCCTCGGCCAGCCGACGAGGTTGATCGCGGTCACTGGGGTCCCGCCCATCGCGTAGATGTCGGAGAGCGCGTTCGCGGCCGCGATCCGGCCCCAGTCATAGGCGTCATCGACGACCGGGGTGAAGAAATCGGCGGTGGAGAGTACTGCGAGATCCTCGCGGACGCGCACGGCCGAGGCGTCATCACCGTCGTCGAGGCCGACGAGGACATCAGGCCCTGACTGCCCGGTCAGACCTTTGACGGCTTCCTCGAGCTCACCCGGCGGGATCTTGCAGGCACAGCCTCCGCCGTGGGCGAATGAAGTCAGACGTTCCTGGGTGGCAACCATACCGTGAGACTAACACCGATGTGAGGCCTGTACCAGAGCTGACCGCGGGTGCTGCTGTCAACGTCTGTTCGCGCAGGTCAGTGACGGTATTCGTTCTTGTCGGCTGCAATCACTGCGAGGTCTCGGTGATGCCACGTCACGTGTGGGATGAACCCGGCCGAGCTCAGCCAGTCCAGCTGGTCGGCGAGCGAACTCGGCACATCGACGACCCCGTCGATTGGGGTGACGACGTCGGAGGGGTCGGGCGGGACGACGAGATCGGCGAGCACGAACCTGCCTCCGTCAACAAGGACCCGGCCGATCCTCGTGAACAGATCGGCCTTCCCCTCGCCGTCGAGATGATGCACGGCGAGAGTCGACATCACGAGGTCGAACGGGCCTGCCGACAAGGTGTCCTCGAGACGGGCGTGGCTCAGTGTACTGAGGTCGGGGTCGAGGGCCCGCGCGGCTCCGTCCAGCATCTCCTGACTCTCGTCGATGCCGTGGATATGGGCTTCGGGCAGCGCCTCGGCGACCCGCATGGCCGTGAGCCCGCTTCCCACACCGAGGTCGAGGATCGTACGCGGACTGACTTCAGCGACCGCCGCGACAAGTTCCGTCTGCAGGCGTGCGTAGTCGGGGATCTCCTCCGCCATGACGTCGGGGTAGGTGTCGGGATCCCAGGTGAAATCAGCCATAATGCCTCCGATTTCAGGCTAGCACTCGGCGGCGTTGGTGTCTTCGGCGAGAAGCTCCGAAGAAGGGTCGCGAAGGTCAGCGAGAGCGAATCGATGCCACCGATCAGGCACGGTAGGATTCTTCGTGGAGGCGTCCGAGTCCTGGTGGGCTCCCCGGTCTTCAAAACCGGTGAGACCGAGTATCTCGGTCTGGCGGGTTCGATTCCCGTCCGCCTCCGCCACCAGCATCGTCGACGTCGCCGCACCTGAAACCTCGGAGAACGCGTCCGCAGCAGGGCCCGACCGCAGTGAAGGAGAGACTACCTTTGGACGATACGGATCCGCGGCGCAGCATTCCGCGCACCGATCACCTCCTTGCGCTACCTGAGGTCATCGCTGCAGGTGAGAGCTTGAGTCAGGCGACGATCAAGGCGATCATCTCCGAAGCTCAAAGTGCTGCCCGGACCGGTGAGATCCCCGTCGCCGAGGTGGCCCCCACCATCATCTCTCGCCTGAGTTCTCGTTCGGCTTCGTCGCTGACCCCGGTGCTCAACGCCACCGGAATCATCGTTCACACGAACCTCGGCCGCGCGCCGCTGTCCGAACCTGCGCGCCAGGCCGTGGCCGATGCGGCAGGCTATGTCGACGTCGAGATGGACCTGGAGACCGGGCGCCGCAGCAAGCGGGGGACCGGCGCCAAAGAGGCTTTGCTGCGTGCGTGCCCGGGTGCCGAGGATGCCCTGGTCGTCAACAACGGTGCCGCAGCATTGCTGCTCGCGGTGACTGCTCTGCGGGGTGAGGGTCTGACTGGCCCCGGCGAAATCGTCATCAGCCGCGGAGAACTCATCGAGATCGGGGCGGGTTTCCGCTTGCCCGACCTCATGGCCACGACCGGCTCCCGGCTGCGGGAAGTCGGAACGACCAACCGCACCCACCTCGACGACTACGCGCAGGCGATCACCGACCAGACCGCGAGCCTGCTCAAGGTCCACACAAGCAACTTCCGAGTCGAAGGCTTCACCGCCGCGGTTGAGATCAGCCAGCTGCGCGACCTCGCCGACGAACACGAGCTACCACTCATCGCCGACCTGGGCAGCGGACTGTTCGAACCTGATCCGTACCTGCCCGAGGAACCCGATATCGCCAGTGCGCTCGCCGCTGGGGCCGATGTCGTCATCGTCAGCGGCGACAAACTGCTCGGCGGCCCGCAGGCCGGTCTCATCCTCGGCCGCCGCGATGCTGTGCAGACGATTGCGAAGCATCCCCTGGCCAGAGCGATGCGCACCGACAAGCTCACCCTCGCCGCTCTCGAGGCGACCGTCGCGAACACCCAGAACCCGGTCCACGAGGCTCTGCACATCGACCTCGACCGCCTCAAGACACGCACCGATCGCCTCGCCGAACTCGTCTCCGGGACCGTTGTCGCCCACGACGGTCGGGTCGGCGGCGGGGGAGCGCCAGGGGTGCCGCTGCCCGGCTGGGCCGTGGAACTGCCCGAGGCACTCGCTCGGGTGCTCCGCCTCGGTGATCCTGGCGTCGTCGCC
Organism: Brevibacterium picturae; assembly: GCF_900105045.1. Taxonomy (GTDB): domain Bacteria; phylum Actinomycetota; class Actinomycetes; order Actinomycetales; family Brevibacteriaceae; genus Brevibacterium; species Brevibacterium picturae. The sequence continues at coordinate 2,124,442 of NZ_LT629739.1, forward strand.
CGGGTTCACCAGGGGCGATGCCTTGTTGACTTGCGCTGCGTTCCCGAAGCTGATGACGATCGAATCGTCGAGGCCGTGAATCGGGCACGCGAGAAGACGCAGGACAGCCTCGGCGACGGTGACGTGAGTTTCGACGATGATCCGGACTTCACGAACCATGACTGAGATGTACGTACTCGCGACCGCCGGACACGTCGATCACGGTAAGTCCACGCTGGTCAACGCCCTGACCGGGATGGAACCGGACCGGTGGGCCGAGGAGAGGAAGCGAGGTCTGACGATCGACCTCGGATTCGCCTGGACGACCCTGCCATCCGGACGAGAACTCGCCTTCGTCGACGTCCCCGGGCATGAGAAGTTCCTCGCGAACATGCTCGCAGGGGTCGGCCCGGCCCCGATCGTCTGCCTCGTCGTCGCCGCCGACAAGGGGTGGCAGGCCCAGTCGAGCGACCACCGTGACGCGATCACCGCGCTCGGCATCACCCGGGGGCTCGTCGTCATCACTCGCACGGACATCGCTCCCGAGTCGGTTGCCGCGACCGAATCCGAAGCCCGAGTCCAACTGCAGGGCACGCCGCTGGCCGATGCCCCTGTGCTCACCGTTTCCGCGACCACTGGGACCGGCCTCGACGCGCTCGTGGAGACACTCGATGCGATCACCGCCGAGGCTCCGGCCCCCGAATCCGAGACCCGGCTGCGGCTGTGGGTCGACCGCGCCTTCACGATCAAGGGCGCCGGCACCGTTGTCACCGGCACGCTCACCGCCGGAACCCTGCGCATCGGTGACCGCCTGCGCCTCGTCGGGGAGACGTCGGATGAGGCAGCAGCTGTCCGGGGCCTGCAGAGTCGGAACTCCTCCGCCGAGGTGGTCGTCCCCAGCTCCCGTGTCGCCGTGAATCTACGCGACGTTCCAGCCGATGATATCCACCGCGGTGACGCTCTCATCACCGACGATGCATGGCCGATCGTCGAGATCATCGACGTGCGCCGCACCATGGGCCAGCCACTCGACGAGGGCGTCCACGGACTCATGCTCCATATCGGCACCGCCGCTGTGCCCGTGCACATGCGACCCTTCGACGCCGACCATGCTCGTCTCACACTCGAACGCCCTTTGCCGCTGCAGGTCACCGATCGGATCGTGCTGCGCAGCCCCGGCAGCCGCAATGTCTTCGCGGGAGTCGTCGTCCTCGACGTCGACCCACCGGAACTGAGCCGCCGCGGTGCGGGCACCCGGCGTGCCCATGAGCTGGCTGATCGTCCGGAGACAGGGGACATCCTCGCCGAGGTGGCCCGCCGCGGAGCCGTTGAACGTGCACGACTAGTGCGTTTTGGACTGACGCTTCCCAACGTCGTCGAAGGCGTTGAAGAGATCGCCGGAGGATGGCTCGTCCACCGGCCGACCCTGGAGAAGTGGGTCGAAGCCGCGCGCAGCACCGTGAAGACCAAGTTGGCTGCGGAGCCGCTGGCCGCCGGTGTTCCGGAGAAGGCACTGGCCGAGGAGCTGCGCCGCGTCGACCCTCCATTGCCTGACGGTGGCGGTCAGGAACTCGTCGGTGCCATCGCCTCTCGGGCCGGCCTCGAAACGGTCAAGGGCATGGTCCGGCCCCCAGGTCACATCGCCGATCTGGGTCCGGCCAAGGCAGGCGTCGCCGAGGTGGAGCGACGCTTGGCGGCCAATCCCTTCGCCGCACCTGAGGCCGACGACCTGCGAGAACTCCGGCTGGGAGTGCGGGAGCTCGCGGTCGCCGAGTCCGCGGGACGGCTCCTGCGCCTCGGCGATGGTGTGGTTGTGTCACCACGGACACCGGCACAGGCGATGAGGCTGCTCGCGGGACTGGACCAGCCGTTCACGACGAGTGCGGCCAGGAAGGCCCTGGGCACCACGCGGCGCGTCGTCATCCCTCTGCTCGAACACCTCGACGGGCGCGGCTGGACCCGTCGCATCGACAACACCTCTCGCGAGGTCGTGCGGTAGGGAGTCACCTGCAGCAACGATTCTGTGGACCGCACGACCAGATGCTCTGTTCCATCCAACGATGTATGGCCAGGGGATTTCTCGTGTCCGTGGTGTGTGAGATCATCGAAACCTACGAACACCGCTGAGGCACAATGGAGATGCCTCAGCGGAACTGTGCGAGCTGTGATTGGGGCGATCACGATGACTACTCAATTCGACTTCCATCTTCTGGGCGCTGAAGCACCAGCTGGAGAACTCGATGCTGACACTCTGCTCGCGCTTGTCGGCAGCCTCAAAGAGGTGGCGACCAAGATTGCTCGAGTCGAAACCGACGCTGACGAACGCGGCAGAATTCCAAAGCGAACTGGTCAGGTATCGAGGCTTACGATCGGCTTGGGAAAAGGCAGCACAGTAGTGCACATGCACAGGTCGGGTGTGATCGGTGGCCTCGATTTCAGTGTTCCCGAGGAACAAGCATTTGATGAGCGGTTCTCCACTCTGGTGCGTTCACTGGCTGACGAGTCTCGACCAGAATGGGTGTCTGATTCGTTGGCAACGGCGACTCGGAATTTGGCAACGGCTCTGCGGTCTGCGGCTCCAGCGGTCGAATTTTCAGCCGATGGCGGCAAGGTGTGCGAGTTCAAGACGTCTGAAGTCGATCTGTCGGTATGGGGAGCCGTTTTCTCGGTGAGACCAGAATCGATGCATTTCATAGGGCGGTTGTACGTGGCGAACCGCAACACACACCGCTATTCCTTGGAAGATTCTGTCGGGCATCAGATTTCACTGCCGCGGGTGGAAGACGATGCCGAACTGGGACAATTGCTTGATCAGACTGTCGTCGCCACTGGAGCTCCGCAGTTCGGGCGTGACGGGCAGGTGTCCTCGCTGGAGGACGCAGTGGTGAAGGCAGTTGCCGATGATCCCGACCTGTCCGGGGCCGATTCAGTGGTTGGGGCGGAGGAGATTTTGGCCTCTGCCCCTGGGCCTGATTTCGATGGTGGGATTGCCCTTTCGGAAGAAGAAGCCAACGCGTATCTTGAGGCAGCACTCGGATGAGCGTTCCCCACCTGTCCTCATTGATACTGATGTCTTCAGCAGAGTATTTGTTGTACGACTCTTGTAGAGGAAGGCTGACGATGCAGCGGTGGCTGAGTGGAGGGAGATGTTGCTCGGGCGGCGCGCAGCGATCTCATTTCAAACCAGAGCGGAAGCAGTCCAAGAGACATTGCTGCAGAATTGGAGCGGCACGCGTATGGGGCGCTCTACAGAATTCTTGATAAGACCCCGACGGTGTATGTCGACAACGACGTAGTCGAGGAGCACGCTCAGTTGTTCGCTGACTGCCGGCAGAATGGTCACCCGCTGCACGGGAAGATTCACACCGCAGATCGGTGGGTTGCCTCGTGTGCCATAGCCAAAGATTTCCCTCTGTTGTCCGGCGACGCCATCTTTGAGGGAGTTCCGAAGCTTGAGCTGTTCGATTGACGGGGCGATCGGGGAAGCGGTCGTCCTCAAAGAGCCGGGTCCGGGCAATTGACCCGTCGCCTGAATGGAGTCTGACTCACGCCTGCGAGTGACCCGATGGGCGGATCGAGACCCAGGTCACGAGCCCGTACGGGCGGCGCATAGGGCCGCGGGGCACCCATGGAATTCTGAACATATGCTCACGAATCCTCACCGATTCGTTGCGGCGAGAGTAAGCCACCTATGAGCCTCTCTGCATTGAACCGCCTTCTTGTGTCCGCCAGTGTGGTGTAAGGCGATTTCCGGAACACCCCCTGTGCAGACGACAGGAGACAGACGTGTGCCGAACCAAGGCAGGACGCCGTCCGGGCCGCTCGCCGATCCAACAGGAAAGTGAGAACTGATGAAAAGCGTGCGCACATTTGCGGTGACTGCACTGTCCGCTGCCGTCATCGCAGGGGGTCTCTCCCTGGCTGCGGCAACCTCGGCCTCGGCAGATCCGATCACAGGGGCCGTCGACCAGCCGGGCGAAACCGCCTCGGGCCCCGGTCAGGACCAGGGTGACGGCACGGCCGTGGGCATCGACGATCCGGACGAGCTCAGCTCCGAGCAGATCGACAATGCACGCACCATCATCGGCGTCGGCAAGGGCGCGGAACTGTCGGAGAAGGCACAGAAGATCGCCGTGATGACCGCACTGCAGGAGTCGAGCCTGCAGGATCTCGACGGCGGGGACCGCGACTCAGCCGGAGCGTTCCAGCAGCGCCCCTCAATGAAATGGGGATCGCTCGAACAGGTGACGGATCCCGTCTTTGCCTCGAAGTCGTTCTATGGAGTCAATCCCGACAGCCCCAACCCGGGCCTCACCCAGATCGACAACTGGGAGAGCATCGACCCGGGTGAAGCCGCCCAGGACGTGCAGGCCTCGGCCTACCCCGACGAATACGCGAAGTGGGAACCGCTGGCCGAGCAGCTCGTCGAGAACAACCAGGACGTCGACGACATCGATTGAGTTGAGGATACGGCTCGGCTGCTGACAACGTCTGGCCCGGCTCTCGGGCACCTTACGGGAGGTCGTTCGCCAGGGACTCGGCGATGATCGCCTGCATCGCCCGTGCCGTCTGGTTGCGCCACTGCCCACGAGGCGGGCTTGTCGGTATCGCGGCGCCACGTAGATGGGCGAGAGCGATCGCGACAATGCGGGCGTACTCGGGAAATGTCTCGAGTGCATGGCGCCCGGCGACCTCTTTGCCGATGATCTCCCCGGTCAGAAGCGTGTGATGCATGCGGGCCGGTCCGAGTAGACACCATTCCACACCACTGGCGGTCAGCCTCCGTTTCCCACTGCTTACACTCCTGGCAAGCGGAGCCCAGTATTCGCGAAGATTATCCGCCACCCAATTTCTAAGCGCACCGGGCTGTGGGTCGAGACCCCAATCGGAGACGTCCTCGCCGCGCATAGAGATGCCGCCGTCGACGAGTTCCTTCCAGATCACCGGATTGACGTCGAAGGCACCGTAAGAATCGTAGACCTCCCCGACGTGTGAGGCGACCGGTCGGATCTCGGTCACCGGTCGTGCGAGCTCGGACTCCCATACGAACACGGTGTTGCAGCATGCGCTGAAGCCCATTCCGCGTGTGGCACGCACGGTCAGGCGAGGCAGCTGGGAGAGCTGCAAGATCCGCAGGCGTGCCATGAGTCCGCTGCGCTGCCTCCACTCATCGCTGAGGACGGCGACGAGATCGATTATCGCTGCGGCCCGGACGATGGGCGCCCAGGGCGATGGAACCGCTGACTGCGCACGCGGTGAGTGCACCCGGCAGCAGTCGATCGGCGCTGCGCAGATACGATCCGACAGCTCGTGCAGCATCCTTGGGCAGCATCGAGTCCATGGAGCAAGATTACTTCTTTCGGCCGTCGGTCCTCATGACCTCGCCGGGGGCTGCGATGCGAGTTCGACACGCGGCAGGATCACCACAATTCAACTCCCGTTGATGTCGTATTCGTTGCAGGAGACATTGTCCCTTCGAGAGGCTGGACCATGAGCGCGCAAGAAGACGCGTGAGCGGCGAAAATAGGCGGTCGTGTGCTTCTCAGCTGATCGTGTGTTTCTCAGCTGAATGGAATCCGGTCACGCCGTTCGCTCGAGTCAACTATCCTTGTTCTTTACGCCAGACACCAGGAGAATCAGACCCGATGAACCTCGCACGAGCATTAGCGGTGACAACTCTTTCCGCAGGCCTCCTCGCCGGTGGCGCGTCTGCTGCGACCGCAGTGCCCGCGGAGACCCTTCCTCCTACAAGCAAGGCCCCTGACGGCGGTGAAGTCACCAGCACCCAGGACACCAGCCAGCTTACGCAAGTCCAGATCGACAACGCACGCACCATCATCGCTGTCGGCACGGGCTCTGATCTCTCGGAGCAGGCTCAGAAGATCGCCGTCATGACAGCCCTGCAGGAGTCGAGCCTGCGCAATCTCGACGGCGGCGACAAGGATTCGGCCGGCTTGTTCCAACAGCGGCCGTCATACGGTTGGGGGACCCACGAACAGATCACCGATTCGGTGTACGCCTCGAAGTCCTTCTACGGAGTCAATCCACTCTGCCCGAATCCGGGCCTGCTCCAGATCGCGGGGTGGGAGACGATGGACCCCGGCGCCGCGGCCCAGGCCGTCCAAGGCTCAGGACACCCCGACGCCTACGACAAGTGGGAGACGCTGGCCGAAGAACTCGTCGACGAGAACCAGGACGTCGAGCCGATCGATTGACGGGCGAGTTCAGCTCACCCCAGCGCCCCACCAGCCAGCCGGCGCACCACCTCGGTGAGATGGTGCAGTCCGGAGACGAGGTCCTCATCCTTCGTGAATTCCTGCAGGCTGTGGGAGACCCCGCCGACGCTGGGCACGAAGAGCATCACCGTGGGCACGGTGTCCTTCATGTTCGTCGAGTCGTGGCCGGCCACGGTCATCACCCGCGCCGAGGTGAGTCCCAGGTCCTCGGCCGCTGATCGTGCCAGCTCGACCCCGTCCTCGGAGTACGGGTTCTGATCCCAGCTGTGTTCGGCGACGATCTCGATGTCGACGCCGACCTCCTCACGGACCTGTGCGACCGTGGACATGAGGGAATCGTGGGCGGCGGCGATCACCTCGGCGCTGGGGGAGCGCAGGTCGAGGAGCAGGCCGACCTCGCTCGCGACGACGACGGGGGAGTTGGGATAGACGTTGAGCTCACCGCAGGCGGTGTGCAGGGCACCCGCGTCGAACTCGTCGACGAGTTCACGGGCGGCGACGACCAGACGTGCCGCACCCAGGAGAGCATCGCGACGGTCGCTCATCAGGGTCGAGCCGCTGTGGGCCTGCTCCCCGGTGACGCGGAATTCGTACTTATGCGCGGCCCACGTGGCGTTGACGAGGCCGATCGTGACCTCGTTCTCCTCCATGCTGCGGCCCTGCTGGACGTGGATCTCGGCATAGGCGGCGATCTCCGGCGCGGTGAAGTCCCCGCGTTCACCGACTGCATCGAGCGCCTCGGCTACGGTGACACCCTGCGGGTCGGTCGTGGCCAGTGCCGCCTCGAGCTCGGCCTTGCCGGTGAAGACGTTGCTGCCCATCATCGAGGGTTTGAAGCGCGAGCCCTCTTCGTTGAACCAGTTGATGACGGCGAGGTTGTACTTGGCCTTCGCCGGGTCGGCCCGCAGCTCATCGGCGACGGCGAAGCAGGCGTGGGCCGAGGACATGACACCGTAGGCGCCGTCGAAGCGTCCGGCCGTGGGCTGCGAATCCATGTGCGATCCGGTCAGCACGTAGGGGGCGCCGGGAACGAGCTCGAGCAACCCGAACTGATTGCCGATGGCATCCCGGTGGACACTGAAACCATGCCTCTCCAACAGTTCGGCTAACCATTTGCGCTGCTGGCCATCGGCCGCGCTCGCCGCCTGCCGGTCGACTCCGTTCGTGCCCTCGACGGCTCCGAAGCGCGAATGCACGGACCAGTCGGCGAGGAATTCGTCGTCACGGTCGGTCTGTGTTGCGGGTGCCTGCGAAGCGCGGTCGGCTGGTGAGGCGGGTGTCTCGGTCATGGGTTCGTCCTTCCGGAGAGGCTGGGGGATTTGCAGGGGTGCGGCGCCGGGACCTCCGGTGTCGGTCGGTGGGATGGTGCGGGCACGTGGTCTCAGACCGCGATCTCGTCGGCAGCCGGCGGCATGAGATCGGAGTCAATGAGCACGTGGACGAGTGCCGGGCCGTCCGTGGCCAGAGCGCGGTCGAGCGCGGCCTCGAAGTCTTCGGTCTTCTCGACGCGTTCGCCGTGACCGTCGAAGGCCGACATCCACGTCGCGAAGTCGGGGTTGACCATCCGGGTGCCTGACGGCCGGCCCGGATAGTGGTTGACCTGGTGTTGGACGATCGTGCCGTACACGCCGTTGTCGACGACGATGACCAGCGGCTTCGCCCCGTGGGCGAAGGCCGTGGCCAGCTCCTGACCGTTCATGAGAAAGTCGCCATCGCCGCAGACCGCAACCGCACGACGCTCCGGGAAGACGAGTGAGGCCGCGACCGCACCGGGCACGGCAAGACCCATGGCGCCGTTGCGCGCACCGACGAGGCTAGCCGGCTTCAGGTGACGGATGAACCGGTGGCTCCAGATCGTGGCATTGCCCGCCCCGTAGGTGAGCACGGCTTGTCCGCCGAGGCGGTCGTCGAGGATCCCGAACGCCACCCCGAGATCGACGCCGGTTCGGGGGACGGCCCCGGCCACCTCGGCGTCGGGCCGGTGTGCGGCAACCTGGGACTGCACGGCCGAGCGCGATTCCATCCACGCATCATCGCGGACACCGCGCATTGTCGCGGCATCGATCGCAGCAGACGTCGAGGCAGACGTCGAGTGCGTTGCCGAAGTCAGCGCCGTGACGAAGCTGCGTGGGGAGGCCAGGATCTGCTGGTCGATGCGCCCGGCATGCTGGGTCGCCTCCGGGTGGAGGCCGACGACGACGGTTTCGGCGTCGAAGCCACGCGTGTAACCGTCGCTGGCGACATCGGATCGGGTGGCACCGATGAACACGAGGAGGTCGGCGTCACCGTAGCCGGCGGCGACCGCCTCGGCGCGGCCGTATCCCAACCAGCCGGCCCACGCGGGCCCAGTGTGGGGCACGGCGTCGTAGGCGCGCCAGTCGCAGAAGACCGGAACCCCCGCCGAGGCGGCCAGGTCGAGCAGCGCCCGACCGTGGCCCTCGTGCCAGCCATCGCCCCCGAGGACGAAGGCCGGCTTCGCGGCATTGCCGATGCGCGTGGTCAGCAACTCAAGATCAGCTGCCGAGGGCTGGGGCTCGGCGATCGGTGCAGGCCGCGTGTCCGGTGCCTCGGTCATGCGGACGAGAACGTCCTCGGGCAGACCCACGACGACTGGCCCGGGCCGACCTGAGGCTGCGATCCGGAGAGCATCGGCGGTGAGGTCGCCGGCACGGTGCTCGTCGTCGACGATGATGACCTTCTTCGCGGTCGAGGAGAACCATTCGGGCAGGCTGAACTCCTGGAACGACTCCCGAGCACGATCGGCGATGGGCACGAGTCCGACGAAGAGGACGAGGGCGGTGGCGTCCTGGTACGAGGTGTGCACGGAGATCATCGCGTTCGCGGCACCCGGTCCACGGGTGACCATGGCGATTCCGGGGCTGCCGGTCAGGCGCGACTCGGACAGGGCCATGAACCCGGCCCCACCCTCCTGACGGCACACGATGGTCTCGATCGAGGAGTCGTAGAGTCCGTCGAGGACGTCGAGGTAGGACTCGCCGGGCACTGCGTAGACCCGCTCGATTCCGGCGTTCTCCAGGGTATTGACGATGAGGTGACCGGCCGAGCGGGACATGCGCGTGGCTCCTTCCGTGATGATGGGTGCAGGTGGTGGGGCCGGCTCAGTGCTTGAAGCCGGGCAGGTCGACGCTCAGACGTGGCGCGATCGCGCCGGCGAAGGCCGTGAACAGGGACAGGAAGGCGAGCATCGCAGCGGCCGGCCACCAGTGGTCGCCTGCCGACGCGACGAACCCGGTGGCGAGCAGCGGGATGAAACCGGAGAGCATGCCGGCAACGTTCTGCGACATGGCGACGCCCGTGTAGCGCGTGCTGGCCGGGAACAGTCCGGTCATCACGGTTCCCGATGCGGCGTAGGGCAGGGACAGCGTGCCGACCGCCAGGGTCATGGCGATGACGACGAGCACGGGCTGGCCGGAGGTGAACAAGAGGAAGGCCGGCACCGACACCACCGCCGAGGCGACACCACCCCACAGGATGACCTTGCTGGCCCCGTACTTGCCACCGAGGAATCCACCCCAGACGAGGATGAAGATCTCCGCGAAGGCCGCAACCATGCTGCCCAGCAGCATGAGTGAGTCGTCGTAGCCGAGGATGTTGACGCCGTACCAGACGCAGAACGCGGTGACGAGGTAGAAGCCGCCGACGCCCAGAAGGGCTGCGGCCATGCCGACGATGATCTGCTTCCAGCTGTCGCGGAAGGTGGTGCTGATCGGGCTCTTCTCGAGTTCATCGGACTCCTCGAGCTGACGGAACACCGGGGATTCCTCGAGGCGGCTGCGGATGTAGACGGCGACGAGGAGAAGTGGGATGGCGATGAGGAACGGGATGCGCCAGCCCCAGGAGTTGAAGCTGTCCTGCGACAGCAGCAGTGTCATGACGAAGAAGCCGCCCGAGGACAGGATCGTGCCGATGGGCGAACCGATCTGGGGAATCGCGGCATAACGCGCACGCAGGTGAAGTGGGGCGTTCTCGACGACGAGCGTCATTGCCCCCGACCACTCACCACCGACGAACAGACCCTGCAGAATGCGCAGGAGCACCAGCAGAGCGGGTGCTGCGAAGCCGATCGCCTGATAGGTCGGCAGGGCGCCGATGAGTCCGGTGACGACGCCGATGCCCACGATCGTGACCATGAGGACCCGGCGGCGGCCGACCTTATCGCCGATGCGACCGAAGATGAGTCCGCCGATGGGCCGAGCGGCGAGTCCGACGCCGAAGGTCGCAAAGGATGCCAGCGCCGCGGCAGTGGCGTTCTCGCTGGTGAAGTACTGGACGTTGAAGATCAGCGCCGCAGCAGCGCTGAAGAGGAAGAAGTCGTACCACTCGAGCGCAGTGCCGAGCAGAGCGCCGAGCGCCACCTTGTTGGCATCCTTGACGCTGAGTTCCTTGGTTGCAGTGTATTCGGACGCCGCTGTGGGGTCGTTGGTGCTCATGTTTCTCTCCATCGAGTGCAGGGCTGGATGTGTGGGGCAATCTGCCGACGAGTGAACGCCTTGCCGTCGGCTGGGCAGACGAGGCTGGGCAGACAACCTGTAACTTAGAACACTACAGAGTGAGATCGCACGATTTCGAGAAACTTTCGCCCCGGATTCTCCGTCTTCCGTTGTGCATCTGCACAGTGTTCTGCGTCTAGTCTGGATCCATGTCGCCAACACACGAGAGACAGCTCAAGGATCAGCCGCTGCCGGGGGACCGTCGGCGGTGGATCGAACTCCTCGACGCCCTCGACCTCGACCAGCTCACCGATCGATTCCTGTCCCGAGTTGTCACGGTCCCCGGCTACGATCCCGCCCCGATTCCCATCTCCGAGCTGAAGCGGACCGGACACGTCTCGTTCCAGTCACTCGTCGAGGGTCTGCGCGCCGGTGGCTTCGACGGCCGCGTCGCGGTGTCCACGGAGGTCGGTGTCTCCCGAGCTCGCGCAGGCATCCCACTCGAAGCACTGATGACAGCGATCCGGCACGACTTCAACGTCCTGTGGGAGGCTCTGACCAGGGTCGCGACGCAGGACGACGCGGAACTCGTCATCCGGCACACCGGGATCGTGCTCTCCACCGTCGACGAATACGTCTCCCAGGTCCAGCAGGCCTACACGGCGGAGCAGCAGCGCATGCGCGAGGAGGAGTCCTCGGTCAGGCAGGGCCTCATTGCGGGGCTGTTCGACGATCTCAACCCGACGGACGAACGCCTGTCCACGATCGCCTCGGCGTTGGGGCTCGATCCGGACGATCCGCTGCTCGTCGTGGCCGCACGCGGTGAGGACACCTCGGCGCTGCGGGTTCTCGTGTCCGACCATGAGCGCGCGGGCGGGACCATGTTCACGCACCACCTCGGCGATGCCCTCGTCGCCTTCACTCGGTCATCCGAGCTCTCGGGCCCACGGTTGGAGACGACCGAACGTCGCCTCGCCGAGGTGCGGGTGGGCCTGGTCAATGCCGCCGGAATCGGGTCCCTGCGCAGGTCGGCGCTGACCGCCCGCGATCTGGCGCAGGTCCTCACCCGCGACGAGGTGGGGGCGATGACCTGGGAACGCGGGTGGGCCCGGTTGGCGGCTCAGGCGCTCAATGCGGCGGGGAACTCGATCGTCACCGATGTCGAACGGGCGCTCGCCGGCTGCGGTGCGGCCGAACGCGAGCGCCTCGTCGAGGCCGTGCACACCTACCTGCGCTCGGGCAGCATCGGGGCGAGTGCGGCCGAACTGTTCTGTCACCGCAATACCGTGGCCAACCGCCTGCGTCGGTTCGCCGATCTGACCGGGGTGGACCCGATGCTTCCCGCCGAGGCGGCCCGGCTGGTCGTCGGCTGGGCGTAAGCTTTGCTGGGGGATTCGCAACCGCTGGGGGATTCGTACCCGCTGGCCGGAGGTGCCTGCGTTGAGCATTTGTGCCCGGCCGGCTGCTCGTCGGGCGGCAAGCAGCCAAGCAGAGGCGTCAGCCATTGCCGGTTATTAGTGGCTCTTCGTAAAAGAGAGTGTAGATCGGTGATTCCAGGACACGGCGCGTCGCTGCGCGGATAGACGTCGAGGTCTTCCGATGATGGAAGTTCTCACACAGTCCATCCGAAAGACCTCGACGTGGCCAAGCCTACTTTCTCGACCCCTGACCTTACGACATTCTGCCGACTCGACACCCTCGATCTGACCTGTATCGGCCAGCACATCACCGGGCACAAGGCCATCCTGGAATGCCGTCCAAACACTGCTGATGACTGGTGCCGACGGTGCGGTGGCCACGGGATCGTTCGCGATACCGTCGTCCGCCAGCTGGCCCACGAACCTTTCGGCCACCGACCAACCACGCTTCACATTCGCCTCCGCCGCTACAAATGCGTCGAGTGCGGCCGCGTCTGGCGTCAAGACACCACAGCTGCGGCACCACCACGAGCGAAGATCTCTCGAACCGGCCTCGACTGGGCGCTGCGTGCCCTCGTCATCGATCACGACACCGTGTCCGTCATCGCTGCGAAACTCGCCGTGTCCTGGCACACCGCGAACTCTGCCGTCCTCGCCGAAGGTCAGCGGTTGTTGATCAACGACCCGACCCGTTTCGACGGGGTCAGCGTCATTGGTGTCGACGAGCATGTATGGCGGCACACCCGGCGTGGTGACAAGTACGTCACCGTCATCATCGACCTCACCCCGATCAGCGAGGGAACAGGCTCGGCACGTCTGCTCGACATGGTGGCTGGCCGTTCGAAGCAGGTGTTCAAACAAGGGTTGAAAGACCGACCGAAAGAATGGCGTGAGGGCATCGACGTCGTCGCGATGGACGGATTCTCCGGCTTCAAAACAGCCTCAGCTGAGGAGCTGCCCGACGCTGTCGAAGTCATGGACCCCTTCCACGTCGTCAAACTCGCCGGTGATGCCCTCGACGAGGTACGTCGCCGAGTTCAGCAGGAGACAACCGGCCATCGCGGACGAGCAAAGGACCCGTTGTACCGGGCAAGAAGAACTCTTCACACGGGCAGCAGCTTACTCACGACCAAGCAGCAGGAAAGAATCGCGAACCTCTTCGCTGACCCGAACTTCACCGAAGTCGAAGTCACCTGGGCCGTCTACCAAGACATTGTCAGCGCTTACCGAACCACGTACCGCAAAGAGGGCAAGAGACTCTTGCAAACGGTCATCGACGCCCTGACAACGAATCTGCCATCCGAACTTGTCGAGCTCAAACGGTTAGGACGAACGTTGAAGCGTCGAGCTGCTGATGTGCTCGCATTCTTCACCCGACCGCGAACGTCGAACGGTCCCACTGAAGCGATCAACGGCAGACTCGAGCATCTACGCGGGTCCGCGCTGGGATTCCGCAACCTCACGCATTACATCGCGAGGTGTCTGCTCGAGTCCGGTGGCTTCAGACCGGTTCTACACTCTCAATTACGATGAGCCCGATTTCCTACCCGCAAGCGATCTATGACGACGAGACCGGCCAATGGGTCTCTGACGCCGAAGTCGCCGAAGTGGGCTCGTTCACCGCGTTCGCGTCTCGTCCGAAGAATGAGCGAGTGAAGTGTCGACTGGTGGTGCGCAGAGTCAAGGTCAAACCCGACTCGCAGGAAGCACTGTTTGCCACGTGGCGGCATCACGCATTCATCACCAACAGTGACCTGTCGACGGTGGAGGCTGATCGGCGGCATCGCGGTCACGCGATCGTCGAGCAAGTCATCGCTGAACTCAAGCAGGGACCGTTGGCGCATATGCCGTCGGGGAAGTTTGTGGCCAACCAGGCCTGGCTCGCCTACGCCGTCATCGCGTTCAATCTTGCTCGGGCTGCCGCCCGAGCCGCGGGGATGGGAATGGTGCGAATGCAGACTCTGCTGAGAAAGATTATTGCGATTCCGGCACGGCTGGCCAGCACAGGACGGAAGCTGATTATTCATCTCCCGAGATCGTGGCCATGGCAGGCCCAGTGGTCGCGGTTATGGGCGACGGCATCGAGTCCGTAAGCAGGAGTTGAGACCATGCACGAGTCGCCCTGCAGGGCCCGATGAGGAAACAGTCAGTGGAAGTACCAGACGAGTGGGCTGGTCCTTTGCCATGCCCGCTGACGACCACACATCAACTACATTGACAGTGCTGCGCCAGGAAGCCCCGGACGGTGGATCAAGGCTAAGCACAAGTCAAAATTTTCGTGAGACGTTATCACGCCTTTCGTTACCGCGGAATTCAAACATTGTTCATCCGTGATTCACAACGCACCGAAGCCACGACAAGGCCACATATAAATACAATCCTAATTAAACTATTGAAATTCGCCGCCGTTAAGCGGCTCTTCATAAATAGGGCTGTAGGAGCCTGTCCATTCCACCGGCATGGAGTAACGACCGAATGAGGTAGTTGCTCCGGTTGCGGAACCCCAACGCGATACCGCGCAGATGCTCCAGCCTTCCATTCAACGCCTCAGTAGGCCCATTCGAGGTTCCCGGATGATCAAAATACGCCAGAATATCGGCCCGCCTGCGCTGGAAAGTCGTCCGCAGGCTGCGTAGCTCCTTCAGCTCATCCGGGATCGTTGATGCCAGTGTGTCGATGAGCTTGGCCATGACCGCCTTGCCCTTCTTCGGCGAGGCGGCATAGGCCTTGATCGTGTCTTGGTAGAACTGCCAACACACCACCAAAGCAGCATGGTTGTCAGCGGCGAAGACACTGTTGAGCCGGTGTTTCTGCTTGTCAGTCAGGAGCCCAACCCTGGTGCGGATCGTTTTTCGAATCCCGTACAGATCATCACCAGTCCGGCCCCGACGTCCATGGATCTCGGTCTGCAGCCGCCTCCTGGTCTCATCAAGTTTCGTTCCGACAAGAGCGACAACATGGAACGGGTCCATGACCGTCGTGGCTTCCGGCAGGGCGTCGGTGGCGGCTTTCTTGTAGCCGGCGAAGGCATCCATCGCGACGTGCTCGATACCATTTTGGAAGTCATCGGGTTGGCTTCGCAGCCAGTCGCCGAAGGCCTCAGCCGAGCGGCCGGGGACGATGTCGAGCAAACGTGCCGGCTGGGACGTGAGATCAACGATGACAGTCACCCACCGGTCGACGCCGCGATGGGACCAGCAGTGCTCATCGACGCCGATCGTGGACACACCATCAAGCCGGGAGGCATCGGCGATGAGGAGCTTGCGGCCGAGGTCGAGGACCGCAGTACAGACGGTGTTCCACGAGGTGGCAAGGTTCTTCGCGATGACGTGGATGCTCATCTTGTCGATGACGACCGACTTCAGCGCCCATAAACGGGCAGTACGGGACAGCTTCGACCGGCCCACACAGGCCCGCGTCGGCGTTTGGGACCACCGTTGGTGGCAGCTGGAGCAGGTGAAGGTCCGGATACGAATAGCCAGCGTCACCGATGTCAGCCCGATGGGTGGATGGATGAGTTTGCGGATCCTCGTTGCCCGCACGAGTCCGCGCTGCTGGCAGTCGGGGCAGGAATCGTCTTGGCTGGTGAGCAGGCACAGCACAGTCAGGTGCCTGCCGGTGTGGTGTTGTCCGATCGCGGTGAGCCCGAGACCAGTCAGGGAGAGTGTGGTGTCGAGGCAGGGCGGGGTAAAGTTGTACACGAGGGGCCTTGGGTCGTGATGGAGTCTTGAATACCTACATCATTGCATCCAAGGTCCCGTACTCTTTCGCCCCGCGGTCAAGGTCCTCTGCACCGCCCTATTTATGAAGAGCCGCTATTCAACCACACACCCACGGCTGTGTCCCATTCCTTCGACGATGAGAACCTCACCGCGACCACCGGGCTGGTTCCGATCATGGCACTGGCCCAGAAGGCCGGCCTGCCAGTCCTCGCCGAAGACCGTCTGACCGTGACCACCACCGGGGCTGACAAAGGCGCGAACCCGGCACCGAAACTGGCCACACTGGTTGCAGGAATGGCTGCCGGGGCCGACTCGATCGATGACATGAACATCCTCCGCCACGGCGGCATGAAGCATCTCTTCGACCGCGTTTACGCCCCTTCGACTCTGGGCTCGTTTCTCCGCTCGTTCACCTTCGGCCATGTCAGACAACTCGACGCGATCTCCTCCCGTTTCCTGTCCAACCTCAACGAGCACACACCGCTGCTGCCAGCCAGCGAAGACACTGAACAAGCGATGGTGTTCGTCGATGTCGACGACACCGTCATCGACGTTCACTCCGCGTCGAAGCAGGGAGCCGGGTTCGGCTACCAAGGCAGTCGCGGACTCAACGCACTATTGGCGACCGCATCGACTGCCAGTTCCGGCCAAATCATCGTCGGTCAACGCTTGCGCAAAGGCTCAACCTCCTCAGCCCGAGGTGCTGACAAATTCGTCTCCGACGCTCTGGCCACCACAACCCGAATCAACTCTGGCACTTCGGTATTGGTGCGCGCTGATTCGGCATACTACTCATCAGGCGTAGTCAAAGCCGCCCACGACAACAGGGCCGATGTGTCGATCACCGTGCGCATGGACAAAAGAGTCAAAGCAGCGATCGGAATGATCAACGATGAATCCTGGACCGGCATCGAATACCCCGAAGCGATCTACGACGAAGATTCCGGGGCCTGGATTTCGAAGGCCGAAGTCGCTGAGATCCCGTTCACCGCGTTCACCTCAAAGAAGAAAGCGCTGCAGGCTACGGGCCGTCTTGTGGTCCGCCGCATCCCGGAACTGGGCGAAACCAAACGCGCTGCCGGACAAGACGCTTTGTTCGATCTATTCCGGTACCACGCGTTCTTCACTACCGTCGATCAGGATCGTTTCGACACTGTCGCCGCTGATCAAATCCATCGCAGACACGCGATTATCGAGCAGATCAATGCGGAGCTGAAGAATGGTGCCCTGGCGCATATGCCCTCCAGGGTGTTCAACGCTAACGCCGCCTGGCTCACGATCGCAGCGATCACTCACAACTTACTGCGCACTGTTGCCGGAATTGTCGGCGGGCGAATGAGCAAAGCACGCGCCCAGACGCTGCGAACACGCATCATCGGTATCCCGGCCCGGATCGCTCACCGGGCCAGGAAACTGATCCTGCATCTGCCGAGAGCCTGGCCGTGGGCGACGGAGTTCTCACGACTCTGGCAATCGGCGTTGGGACCACCCCGGACAGTGTCGACCTGACCAATTCGCCCTTTGGAAGAGGGCCCGAGACCGGAGTTATGGAGGAGCCTCCGGGAAGCTCAGTGTGGAAAAGACCGGTGAGAGACCGGGACACTACCTCCTGCCCACTCATCGCGTCCGAGCTCAAATTCGACTGAGCCCCCGGACATCAAGCAGATCGGTGGATCAAGGTTTAATGGAGACCAAGCCACGAATCCCGAAAGGACCAAACAACAACCATGGCGACCTCCAAATATCCCGACGAGCTCCGCGACCGAGCCACCCGCCTTGCCCTCGACGCCCGCCGCGACGCCGACACCCGCAACGGGGCCATTGCGCGCATCGCTGAACAGACTGGCGTCGGAAAGGAAGCCCTGCGTACCTGGGTCCGCAAGGCCGAAGCCGCCGACATTCCGCCAGAGCGCGAAGACGCTGAAGGCCGGATCCGCCGGCTGGAGAAGGAGAACCGTGAGCTGCGCCGCTCCAACGAAATCCTCAAAGCTGCAACAGCGTTTTTCGGCAAAGCGGAGTTCGACCGCCTACAGAAGTGATCGTCGCGTTCTGCGATGAGCACCGGCAACGGTGGGGACTCGAACCGATCGTCCAGGTCCTCAAACACGATCTGGGACTGCCGATCGCCCCATCGTCGTACTATGCGTTCAAACAGCGCCCCATCAGCGCTCGCGCTGCCCGCGACGCTGTCCTGAAAGAGAGAATCATGACCATTCACGCCCATCCGAGGAAACGCGTGTACGGAATTCGTAAGATCCACGCCGAGCTGAACCGCACCTTCGACCCAGTGGCCCGATGCACCGTCGAGAGACTGTGCCAGGAACTCGGTGTCCGCGGTCTCGTCCGCGGAAAGTACCCGCGCACGACACGGCCCGCACCGGAAACGAAGAGACCGTCTGACCTCGTGAAACGAAACTTCACTGCAGTTGCGCCGAACCAGTTGTGGGTCGCCGATCTCACCTACGTGCCCACGGATTCCGGGTTCGTTTACGTCGCATTCGTCCTCGATGTGTTCTCCCGGATGATCGTGGGGTGGAAGGCATCGTCGAGGATGTTCACCGACCTGGCTCTTGACGCTCTGAACATGGGTATATTCGCACGTCAACGGGCTGGTCAAGGTGTTGAAGGACTCACCCACCATTCGGACCGCGGGGTTCAAGGCGGATTCAATCGGTGGTTGCAACACCGGTACTTTCAATCGATTCTAGCTGCTCGGCAAAGACTTCGGCTGGGGTTTTCCAACCGAGGACTTTCCGTGGCCGATTGTTCAGCGAGTAAGCGACAGCCTCGAGCTCTTGGGCTTCCCACCTCGACAGGTCTGTGCCTTTCGGGAAGTATTGCCGCAGCACTCCGTTTGTGTTTTCATTCGTCGGTCTCTGCCACGGCGAATGCGGATCCGCGAAGAACACTTTCGTGCCGGTATCGACCGCGAACCGAGCATGGTCTGATAGCTCCTTGCCCCGGTCCCACGTGATCGTCTTCCGCAACTGCTGCGGCAGGCACGTCATCGACTTCGTCAACGCTGTCGCCATCGCCTGGGCCCCATACCCGGCTAGTGCCGGCCCGTTCTTGATCCGTGGTTGTTGTCCGTACCCGTCGAGCCTGGGTAGGTGCACCAGCAGCGTCGAGCGCGACTTGCGCTCGACGAGCGTGCCGATGGCCGAACGGTTCGTGCCGATGATGAGGTCACCCTCCCAATGCCCAGGCACAGCCCTGTCAGCGGCCTCGGCCGGCCGCTGGGAAATGACCACATCAGCGGTGACATGCCCCTGAGGTTTGCTCTGGGCCCTGGCTCTGGGTTTACGCAGAGACCTCCCGGTCCTCAACGCAGCGACGAGCTCTCGCTTGAGTGCGCCGCGGCCCTCGATGTAGAGCGCCTGGTAGATCGCTTCGTGACTGATTCGCATAGCACCATCATCGGGGAACTCGAGCTTCAACCGTTGCGAGATCTGTTCCGGACTCCACGCGATCGACCAAGCCCGGTCTCCACGATGGGGCTTGTTCCGGCCCTTCCAAGCCGCGACCGCCGGCCCGGCAACCACGGTACCGTCTGGTAGACACACATGACCATCGAGATGCTCCTGAACATAGGCGCGCAATCGGGGGTTCTTCACCAGCTTTGCGGTCTTCGGTCGACGCGCCATCAGCTCAGACTTCCACTGCGCGACGGATGCCCGATAGTGTAGCTTCCCGGCCCGAGTTGCTGCATTGCGGCGCAGTTCGCGCGAGACTGTCGAGGCGTCACGGCCGAGTCTCCTCGCGATCTCGCGAACACCTACGTTCTGAGTACGTAGCAACGCGATTTCCTCGCGCTCAACGAAGGACAGATACCGGCCACCGGGCTCGACGAGTGTGATCGTTGCCATACCACCACCTTGGCGGAACCACCGCGCCCCGACAGCCTGCGACACTCCAACCGCGGCACCAGCATCCTCTGAGGAGGCACCGATTGCGACCTCTTTCCAGAACTGGCGCTCGACACTGCGCCTGCTCTTCGGGGCTCCTGGTGAGATCATCGGGTTCCTGCCTGTCAGCCCCTTCAGCCACCCTGCTGGTCGTCCCATGGTCGTCCTTTCTCTCAAAGTGTTGCAACGACCAGTTGAATCCGCCCAATATCGTGCGGTGCGCTACGCGAAGGCTCTTGAGGAGGCTGGTGCGGTAGCGTCGGTCGGGTCCAAGGGCGATTCTTACGATAATGCGATGGCTGAGGCGCTGAACTCCTTGTACAAGGCTGAGCTCGTCTTCCTCGAGGGGCCGTTCGCGGGCCTCGACGATGTTGAGGTCGCGACCGCCCAGTGGGTGCACTGGTTCAACACGGAGCGCCTGCATTCGATGCTGGGGTACCGTACTCCGGCCGAGGTTGAAGCCGAGTACTTCGAGGACAACGAAGTGCTTGCCGATGCTGCCTGATCACTGAACGACCGTTCATCCTCCACAAAAACCGGGACTTGACAAAGCGACTCGACCCGGATCGGGTGAAGGTCAGACGCGAACCCGTGTGGTCGGCTCAGGAACATCCGGACGCGTGGCGGGTGGTGTGGCAGTACCGGCGCAACCGGGCACTGGCAATCATCGACGGTGACAAGCCGGCGAAGAAGGCCCGGTTCGTCAAGGTCACCGACGAAGAGAAAACCTTCGACGAGAAGACGTATGAGCGGGCGATGAAGCTGACAGGATTCAAAGGCTACGTGACGAACATTCCCGCCGGGACCATGCCAGCCGCTGAAGTCATCGGTAGCTATCACGACCTGTGGCATGTAGAGCAGTCTTTTCGCATGTCGAAGACGGACCTACGAGCCAGGCCGATCTTCCACCGCACCAGGGACGCAATCGAGGCGCACCTGACGGTGGTGTTCACCGCGTTGGCCGTAACGAGGTTCATGCAGGCCGCGACTGGGGAGTCGTTGAAGAAGATCATCACATCGCTGCGGCCATTGCGGGAGTTCACTGGCCGGGTCGGTGGGCAACACATCACCTTCGATCCCGAGGTCACTGGGGAGGCGCGGGAAATCGCGGCTGAGCTACTGCCGGGCCGGTTTGCGGGGCACTAAAGTTGTGGAACTCAGGTCCGAATACGGAGTATCCGCAGCAGGCTGTCTTCCCAATTTCAGGGCAGGAAGCCACCCCGACGCTGGGTCCGCCGGATCTCCGAAGACTCCTGAGTTGAGGATGAGCTGAAGGTGAGTGTCAAACTGTTCGCAGGGTGGTCCAACCAGTCTCGATCAACCAGTCCCATGGCCAGCTACGCGGCAACCGCAGTAGTCGTCGGCGTCCAGTACGAATGATCCGCCCAGCCACAGCCAACAGGCGGAAGCGGAGTCGTTTAGGCTCCCACCTGCGAGCCGGTGCTGAGTCGTCGAACGCCAGTGTCTGCATCCACGCCAGCAGGTCACCGGCCAAAGCGGCTCTTCCGGTTTCAGAGTGCGTTGACCCGGGCCGATAGCTGCCCGGAGTGGAGCAGACAGCGCAGCACGTAGTGCTCGAAGTTCCTGAAGCCCAGACCAATGCCCCGCAGATGCTCGAGGCGTCCGTTGATCGCTTCGACCGGCCCATTCGACGCACCTCCACGGTCGAAGAACGCCAGCACCTGAGCCTGCTTCCGCCACAACGTCCTCCCCAGCTGAGCAAGCTCCTCAAGCCCTTTCGGCAGGCCTCTGCGCAGACTCTCGATCACTGCCTGCATGAGACGCCTGCCCGTCTTCCGATCGGGATGCTCGTACGCATCGATGACGTCCTGGTAGACCAGGTACGTCACTTCCAACGCGACGTGGTCATCATGCTCGGCCCACAACCGCTCCAGCCGGTCTGTTGCCCGCTTGTTCAGCAGGGATCGGCGGGTCAGCAGAGTCCGTCGCCCCCGGTACAGGAGATCCTTCTTCCGGCCACGATGTCCATGGATCTGTTGCTGCAAGCGTTGCCTGCAGGCAGTGAGCTTCTGCCCGGCCAGCTGCACGACGTGGAACGGGTCCATCACCGGCGTCGATTCCGGCAGCGACTCCATAGTCGCCGTGTGGTAGCCGGCGAACCCGTCCATCGTGACGACTTCGACTCCGGCACGGAATGCTGGGGAGCGCTCGTTCAGCCATGTGGTCACGACTCTGGCGGAGCGTCCCGCTTTCACATCCAGCAGACGTGCTCGACCGGTTCCGTCGATGAGCGGGGTCAGGTCGACGAAGATCGTCGCGAAAGAGTCTTCGCCTTGTCCGCGCACGTGTTTCCAGCAGTGCTCATCGATGCCCAGGACCCGGACGCCCGACAGATGGTCAGGATCTGCATAGACCAGCGACTTCGCCGCGTTGATGGCCAAGTGGTTGACGAGGTCCCAGCCGAGTCCGAGTGCCTTGCTGATCGCTTGGATGCTCATCTGATCGTGGATGAGGCGTTTGAGGATCCAGGTCGTGGCGCGTTTCGTGGTCTTCGCCCCGGGCTCGGCGGCTTCGAGTGGGTGCTGGAAGATCGAACGCCGGCACTGGGGGTGAACGCACTGATAGCGCGGCAGTCGTACGTGCAAACGGGTCGGGTGGCCGGTGATGGGAACGTCTGTCAGGTGACGGATGACGTGATCACGCAGTCGTCCTTCCGCCCCGCAGTCAGGGCAGAATCCCGCCGGTTCTCGTGGTGTGGCTTCGATGACGGTGACGTCGTCATCGGTGATGTGCGCGCCGGTGATGTGGATGCCGAGTTCGAGGGTGCGGCAGATGACATCGGCTACAGGACACGACTGGGCTGAGGAGGTAGATTGCATGGCAGGGCCTTGGGTGTGAGGGATCTTGGAGAATTTCCATCATCACCCAAGGCCCGCCTCTCATTCATCACCGACACACTGGGTGCAGAGACCCTGCTACGCACTCTGAAACCGGAAGAGCCCCTTAACGGTTAATTCGCAGTATTCTCTTGCAGATGCATGAGCGATCATATATCGTGCATTATATTCGTCCGGTAGAAATGTGGTTCTCATTGGTGAGACCGGGCGCTGCCGCGCGAGAGATTCAAAGGAGAAGAGATGAAGGTACGAAACACAGTCGCAATTGCAGCAGTGGGAACCCTCCTGCTAGCTGGCTGCGGTAGCAACGGAACCAACAACGATCAGGTGGTTCTCAAAGCCGCGGATTGGTATCCGGAAGCGCATATGGGTATTCAGGAAGGCACCAAAATATGGATGGACAAGGTCGAAGAGTACACCGACGGGAACGTCAGCTTCGACCACTATCCAGGGGAGCAGCTAGGTAAAGCTTCAGACTTTCTTAACTTAGTTCAAACAGGCGCTGCAGACGCAGCGCTCATTGGATCACCGTACTACCCAAGTGAGATGCCTGTTGCATCGGTGGGGCAACTACCTGGCCTCTTTCAAACATCTTGTGAAGGCACTAAAGGATATTGGGATCTCGTCAAACCAGGTTCAAAGATTGCCGAAACAGAGCTCGCGGAAATGGAAGTAGTGCCGGTATTCACCGCGGTATCACCTTCGTACGAGATAATGACATCAAAAAAGCCACTGGAAGAGACTAACGATGCACACGGGCTAAAAATAAGGACTTCCGGAGGCCTGTACGAAGAATCTGTCACACAGATTGGGGCCTCTCCCACCTCAATTACCGCGTCCGAACAATATGAAGCACTTAACAGAGGAACGATCGACGGCACCGTCTTTGGATACGCGACCGCTCCTGACTATAGCCTTGAGGAAGTAGTGAAATATGGAACCGTAGGTGCCAAAATGGGATCGTTCCCAACGGTCGAAGTGATAAGTAAAGATGTATGGGATTCAATTCCCGAGGAATACCAAGGTGAAATACTGAAAGCAGGCGAAGAAGCTAGCCTACATCTGTGCGAAGTTTGGGATAATCGCGAAACCACGAACCGTGAGAAGTGGAACAAGGACGGAATAATAGAGGTTACTGAAATCGACGACTCGCAACAAAATGATTGGAACGATAGCCACAAAAAGGTCCAGGAAAAATGGCTCAGTAACCTCTCCGACGAGCAGCGCACCGAGGCGAAACAGGCTCTTGATCAGCTTAGCCAGGATTAACCCATGCGCCCAAACACCAGACTCAATTCCGCGTGGAAATATGTTGAGCGCGCTGGAGCGTACCTAGCTGGACTGGCCGTTGGGGCGATGGTAGTCACAACCACAATCGAAATCATCAGTCGAAACCTGTTTACCAGCTCCATATCGTGGGTCTTTGAATTTCAAGTCCAATATTTAATGATCATTGCATATTTTATGTCTGTATCGTATGCCCAACTGCGTAAAGACCATATCTACATAGAATTATTAACAGATCGCATTCGAGGATATTCGCTTAAGGCTGCAACGATATTAAATAAAACTGTATGCCTTGCAATAACAGGGTTGTTAACCTACTACAGTTTTACATTGCTGGAAAAGAGTATTCGAACACAGTCGCTCGGTCAGCCGAGTTTGCCCTGGCCGGAGTGGACTTCCGATATTTTTCTCCTCATTGGTTTCGGAATGATAACGGTTCGGTTTTGTATTGAGTTGGTGCAAAGCCTACGTGCGAAGCCAGACCACAATAATTCAGCAGCGCCATTGATTGCCGAGCGAGATTATGGCAGCGAGGGAACAAAGGAGCAGGGCGAATGACGGTAACGATCATCCTGGTACTCCTCCTTGCGCTGCTAATACTGGGAGTACCTGTTGGTTTTGCAATTGCGGCCTCGGGCGCCCTGGGTTTGTATCTGATAGGAGGTGGACGCGCACTTCAAGGGATTCTAGAAACGGCACCGCACGCCGGAGCATCTCAATACAGCCTCCTAGCAATTCCGATGTTCATTTTCATGGCGCAACTAATTGTTAAAACGGGTATAGCATCCGAGCTATTTGAAATCGGAAGGGTGTGGGTTGGCAGGTTACCTGGCGGACTGGGAATTGCGACGAACCTGGCCGGCGCGCTATTTGCTGCCCTATCTGGCTCGAGTACTGCCTCGGCGGCAACGCTCAGCGGTACAGCGCTGCCGGAGATGACCAAAGCAGGCTATCGTAAGGAAATTTCCGGTGGTCTCGTGGCTACAGCTGGAACACTCGCGATGATGATTCCTCCTAGCATTGCGCTAATACTTTATGGAATTTTGGCCAATGCGAGTGTTGGTAGGTTATTAATAGCGGGCATTGTTCCGGGCATACTTATCTCGATTACGACAACGATTACATTTCTGATCGTGATCAAGGTGTCGCCGGGAAGCGTGCCAAGTGGGCAGGCATATTCGGGCCGGGCGAAACTTGGAACGCTTAAGAACATTGGTCCCTTTCTCGTATTGTTCCTTCTGGTTACCGGCACCATCTACGCGGGCGTGGCTACTCCAACAGAAGCGTCAGCACTCGGTGCACTCGGTGCCATAGTGATTGGCTTGGCACGGAAGGCCCTGCCATTGTCGAAATTGACGGAATCACTGTTGGATACGGTGCGGGTTAGCGCGATGATCACCACGATTGTCATTGGATCCCACATATTTGGATACTTTCTAACCTACTCCGGTGTAACTAAACAATTGCTTGACTGGGTAAATGAAGCCTCGCTCCCGCCTGCAGCTATATTGATCATATTTGTGATCATCCTGCTTATACTTGGTTGCCTGATGGACCAGATCGCTATTCTAGGCTTGACAGTACCGATCATGGCTCCTGTGATGGACTCACTCGGATTCAATCTTGTCTGGTTCGGTGTAATCGTGGTGTTCTTCGCAGAAATTGGTATGATTACTCCTCCCTTCGGAATGAATGCATTCATTGTATCCCGATATTCGAACGAATCAGTCGCTGTGATCTTTAAGGGAATTATGCCGTACTTCATTAGCTTGATACTTCTTGGTGTCGTATTGCTCGCTTTTCCAGAATTAATTCTTGTCGTTCCCGACGCTATGATGGGAGGGTAAGTAGGGAATTGAATATCCGTTACTAATAGGTTTGTTTGAAGGTTAATCGCAGAGTTTTCGCTGCGTTGTAGACACGATCCAATGCAGCAACAGAGACTAGATTTTGGAGATACAAATGGCTGGAAAGTATTTTGAAGAGCTCGAACTTGGATGGACTATTGAACACGATATAAAAAAGACGGTCACTGAAACGGACAATGTCCTATTTAGTGCTCTGACGTTGAACTTGGCGCCTTTACACATCGACGCTCATTATGCGGCCGAGACAGAGTTCGGCAAACCATTGGTTAACAGTCTGTACACCCTGGGTTTGGTTTGCGGGATTAGCGTAGCTGACACGACTCTTGGCACAACGGTTGCGAATCTTGGCTTTGGAAAGATTACTTTCCCGGCACCCGTATTTGCGGGCGATACTGTCAATGTGGAGACAACTGTAGTGGCGCACCGTGAGTCTCGCAGCAGACAGGATAGCGGAATAGTCACATTTTCCCACACAGGCAAGAATCAAGACGGCGTCGTCGTTTGCGAATGCGAGAGAGCCGCGTTGATGTCTAAGTCGCACAAATAGTTGCAAGCTAACATATATTATATTTTGAGAGAGGATTATCGATGAAACCATATAGGTCGATGCTGTTTACGCCCGGACACAAATCCGGCTGGCTTAGGAAGGCGATAGATACTGGGGCGGATGCGATTATTTTCGATCTTGAAGATTCGGTGCCCCCGGCATCCAAAGAGGACGCGCGTGGCATTGTGAAATCCGAGATTGTAGCTAACGGTTTTGGCCGAACCGACCTGTGGGTCCGACCGAACAGTTTTGATACCGATGATTTTTTAGTTGATTTGGAATCAATTGTTGTGTCCGGTCTTACGGGTCTATTCTTGCCGAAAGTTGAATCTCCGGAGCAGATTGTAGCAATTGACGGTATTCTTTCGTACCTTGAGCGCGAGCGCGGTCTTGACCCGAACGGCATCGGGATTATATGTAGCTTCGAAACCGCCATTGGGATGAGTCGTTGCGAGTCGATCGCTTCCGCTTCGAGTAGAGTTTGGAGCCTTCTCGGCGCGACTGGTCCGGATGCCGACGTGGCTCGAGCGCTAGGGTTTGAGTTCAGTTTAGAGGGGCTGGAGTCGCTTTATCTTCGGAGTCGAATCTTGTTGGCCGCGAGATCGAGTGGCATGAGTCATGTGATTTCGGGACTCTGGCAGGACGTACGTGACCTTGAAGGGTTGTCCAAATTCGCGGAATCGAATCGCAAACTTGGATATAGGGGCATGATTGTTATTCATCCGTCTCATGTTCCGGTTGTTAATTCCGTGTTTACGCCAACGGAGGATGAAGTCAACTATAGTCGTCGGCTGATCGAGGCCTATTATGCGGCTGAAAAGAGCGGCAGTTCGGCAATTGACTTTGAGGGGCAGCACGTGGATATTGCTCATTTGCGCACAGCTCGTGACCTGGTTGAATTTTACGAAAGCGTGACGGTTAAATAGATCTCTGTTATTGGTTGGGATGAATTCAATTTGGGTGCGTGAGTATTGATAGTCCTGTTCTTTGATTCTTTGGAGGGTTATTGTGTCTGATGTTGTGCCCGGAGTTCAGATCGCGGAATCCGATCAGAGTCTGAGTATTAAGTTTGATGATTATGACCGAAGAAATCCTATCACGGTCGATGTGCGACTCGCGGTTATGGAGGCGTTGAGCAGACGACGGAAAGACACTAAGTGTGTTGTCTTTTCTGGTTCGGGTGGGGTTTTTTCGTCGGGTGGTGACCTATCCAGTATGCCACCGGATTCGAACTGGGCCAGCGATGTTCGAATGCGGGTTGTTGGCGCGTTTATTCAGTCTGTTATGGAGCTTCCGTTGCCAACTATTGCGGCTGTAGAAGGCCCCGCTGCTGGAGCCGCGGTGGGGCTCGTGGCTGGCTGTGATTTTGTTGTCGCC
Source organism: Brevibacterium picturae (assembly GCF_900105045.1). Classification (GTDB taxonomy): domain Bacteria; phylum Actinomycetota; class Actinomycetes; order Actinomycetales; family Brevibacteriaceae; genus Brevibacterium; species Brevibacterium picturae. Next base: position 2,152,090 of record NZ_LT629739.1, read on the forward strand.
AGCGAGGAGAGTTCTTTTCATCTGCCCTTTAGCAAGCTCGGTCTATTTCCCGATGGAGGAATATTGAGTACCCTCGCTCAACGAGTCGGCGCGGCGCAGTCTAGGCGGCTGTTGATTTGTGGGAGCAAGCTGGATTCGGTAGAAGCGTATCGACTGGGCCTGGTCGACGAATTGGTGCCATCTGGGTCGTCGTTAGACCGCGCACTGGAGATTGCGAAATTAATGTCGCATCGGTCTCCCAACTCGATTCAGTCCATTAAGGAGACATTACTCGAGGGAGTACCTAGCCTGGAATTTGTATTGCGTTCAGAAGTGTGGAGGCAAAGGAAGTGTTTTACTCATCCTGATTTTTCTGAGGGTAGGGCTGCATTTTTTGACCGTAGAGAGCCCGTGTTCGGCCCATTGGGCAGTGTTTAGACCCGTTGATTCGAAGTTTATGTTTTCCATCTATTTGCGGTAGATCTATTGATGTATTGTTTCTCGATTTATAGTAATGCCCCTTTATTCACTGGATTTGTAGATTGGAGTTTCTTATGGACAAAGTAGTTGGTAGTGTGGCCAGTGCTGTCGCTGACATCCCGAAGGGCGCCTCGATTGCGGTCGGTGGTTTCGGAGTCTGCGGTATTCCCTCAGTGCTCATCGATGCCGTTCGCGAGCTCGGAGTCGACGAGCTCGAGGTGTTCTCGAACAACGCCGGCATCGACGATGTCGGACTGGGCAGGCTCCTCGCCGACGGCCGCCTGCGCCGGGTCGTTGCATCCTACGTGGGTGAGAACGCCGAGTTCGCTCGCCAGTACCTCGGCGGAGATCTCGAACTCGAGCTGACTCCGCAGGGCACCCTGGCCGAGCGGATGCGTGCCGGCGGTTCCGGAATCCCCGGCTTCTACACAAGCGCGGGTGCCGGCACACAGATCGCGGAGGGCGGGCTCCCATGGCGATTCGACGCCGACGGCGACGTCGTCAAGGCCTCGCCCCCGAAGGATGTCAAAGTGTTCTCCACCTTCGGCGAGCCGAAGGGCTACGTGCTCGAAGAGGCGATCGTCGCCGACTTCGCCCTCGTGCGTGCGGCGGTCGGCGACCGCCACGGCAACCTCTCTTTCAATGCCTCCGCCCGCAACTTCAACCCTGCCGCGGCGATGTGCGGTCAGATCGTCATCGCCGAGGTCGAACGCCTGGTCGAACCCGGCGAACTCGCTCCCGAGGACATCGATCTACCTGGCATCTACGTCCACCGCGTCGTTGAGCTCTCCCCCGAGCAGGCAACGGACAAGCTCATCGAACGCCCGGCCTTCACCGAACGCTGACCACGACCACATTTCAGGAGACCCACCATGCGACTCACTCGCAGCCAACTCGCGGCACGTGCCGCCGCAGACGTGTCCGACGGACAGTACGTCAACCTGGGCATCGGAATCCCGACGCTCATCCCAGGTTTCATCGGCGACGACAAGACCGTCGTCTTCCAGACCGAGAACGGTCTTCTCGGCTTCGGCCCACATCCTTACCGCGGTGAGGAGGACCCCGACCTCATCAATTCCGGCAAGCAGCCGGTGACGATGAAGCCAGGCGGTTCCTACTTCGACTCCGTCTCGAGCTTCGGCATGGTCCGTGGAGGCAAGATCGACATCACTTTCCTCGGTGGGATGCAGGTTTCGGCAGAAGGCGATCTGGCGAACTGGATGATCCCGGGGAAGATGGTCAAGGGCATGGGCGGGGCGATGGACCTCGTCTACGGCGCGAAGAAGGTCGTCGTCCTCATGGACCATGTCGCCAAGGACGGATCGCCCAAGATCCTCCAGCAGTGCGTCCTGCCGCTGACCGGACGCCGCGTCGTCAATCGGATCATCACCGACATGGCCGTCATCGACGTCACACGCAAGGGACTCGTCCTCATTGAGCACGCTCCGGGGCTGAGCATCGAGGAAGTCCAGGAAGCGACCGGAGCTCCGCTCATCATCAGCGAGAATGTGCGTCCGATGACGATCATCGACGACCCGGCCACCGCAAATGCATAAGGAGCAAATTGTGTCTTATGAAAACTACGAGCGTCTGACGTTCGAGCACAAAGAGAACGGGGTCCTCCTCGTCACGATCAACCGTCCCGAGAAATACAACGCCGCTGACAACACTCTGCTGGCCGAGTACATGACCGTGTGGAACGACATCACCGCCGACGACGACACCCGCGTCGTCGTCATCACCGGTGCCGGCAAAGCCTTCTCCGCCGGCGGCGACCTCACCGAGGAAGTGGACAAACTCAACAGCTTCGACGCCGCGATGCGCACCTTCAAAGAAGCCCGCGGACTGGTCAACAACATGATCGAATGCGACAAACCGATCATCTCCGCGATCAACGGTCCCGCTGCTGGCGCCGGACTGGCCGTCGCCCTGATGTCCGACATAAGCATCATCGGCAAGACCGTCAAGATCACCGACGGACACGTCAACATCGGTCTTGCTGCCGGCGACCACGCCGCGATCATCTGGCCCCTGCTGTGCGGGATGGCCAAGGCCAAGCACATCCTCCTCACCGGCGACCAGATCACCGGCGAGGAAGCCGAACGCATCGGCTTGGTCTCCCAGGCCGTGGACAAGGAGAACGTCCTCGACGAGGCTCTGGCCCTGGCCGACCGGTTGGCAAGCAAACCGAAGTATGCACTCCAGTTCACCAAACACTCGCTGAACAACTGGCTGCGTTTGGCGATGCCGACGTTCGAGTCCTCGCTCGGCTACGAACTCCTGACGTTCTTCTCCCCGGATGCGAAGGAAGGCATGACGGCGTTCTTGGAGAAGAGAACACCCGACTTCGACTGAACACGTAGCTATTATCGAAATTCCGAATATGCGAAACAGTCGATTTCGGGCGACTCTCCAAATATGTTAATTAGCAATAAAACGTCCTTTGCAAAGTACATGGAGGTGGTGACCGATGGCGAACTTGACACGAGATGTGGGTACTCTTGTGGCTCTTCATAAATAGGGCTGTAGGAGCCTGCCCATTCCTCCGGCATGGAGGAGTGATCGGATGAGATAGTTGCCCCGGTTACGGAATCCCAACGCGATACCCCGCAGATGCTCCAGCCTGCCGTTGATCGCTTCCGTGGGCCCGTTCGACGTTCCCGGATGATCGAAATACGCCAGAATATCGGTACGCCGGCGTTGAAACGTCGTTCGTAGACTCCGCAACTCCTTCAACTCATCCGGGATCGTGTCGGCCAGCTTGTCGATGAGCCCGGCCATGATCGTTTTGCCTTTCTTCGGGCCGGCCGCGTAGGCCTTGATCGTGTCTTGGTAGAACTGCCAACACACCACCAAAGCAGCATGATTATCGGCGACGAAGACCGTGTTGAGTCGGTGTTTCTGCTTCTCAGATAGCAGCCCAACTCGGGTACGGATCGTTTTCCGAATCCCGTACAAGTCATCACCAGACCGGCCCCGACGACCATGAAGCTCGGTCTGGAGGCGTCTCCTTGTCTCATCGAGCTTCGTTCCAACGAGAGCAACAACGTGGAAGGGATCCATGACCGTGACCGCGTCCGGGACTACTTCGGTCGCGGCTTTCTTGTACCCGGCGAAGGCATCCATAGCGACGTGGGCGATCCCGGTCCGGAAATCATCGGGCTGATTGTTGAGCCAATCAGAAAACACGTCGGCCGAACGGCCGGGAACGATGTCGATCAACCGTGCTGGCCTGTTGGTGAGGTCGACGATGACGGTGACCCACCGGTCGAGACCGCGATGGGACCAGCAATGTTCATCGACGCCGATCGTGGTGACCCCATCAAGCCTGGTCGCATCGGCAAGCAGCAACGTCCGGCCGAGTGTTCGGAAGGGCCTTCCGGTAGCGAACGTGTAACGAAGTGGTAGCAGGTATGTTAGAACCCGGTAGCACTCCTTGGGTTCAAGGGTTCGTCGCAACACCTCTGAACGAGAGGTAGCTGCTATGGCCCGCAGCGGGAAACCAACCACGCCCACGAAAGTCAAAGCCTTGTTCTGGGATCAGATCCGGGCTGGACTCAACATCGAAGAAGCCGCCGAAACTATCGGCGCGTCGGCACCGTCATGCCGCGTGTGGTTCCGTCACCGTGGAGGTGTGAAACCACCACGCGGATACGGACACTCCACCCGCTACCTCACCCTCGACGAACGCGAAGACATCGCGATCTACACAGGTCAGGGTCGCGGTGTGCGCGACATCGCCCGACGACTCGGTCGTCACCCGTCGACAATCAGTCGGGAACTGGCCCGCGCACCCCGCGCTCCCGAGGCAGTACGGCCGAGCCGACCGGCATATCGGGCCAGTGTGTCCCAGGCCGATGCCGACCGGAAACGACACCGACACCGGCCCGGGAAACTCGCGACGAATCTTGCTCTACGTCGTGAAGTCCAGGCACGATTAAAGCTCAACCATAGTCCCGAGCAGATCGTTCACCGGTTGTGTGAGGACTTTCCCGAGGATCCGGAGATGCGGGTGTCACACGAAACGATTTACCAGTCTCTCTACGTCCAGGGACGCGGTGGGCTCAAACGCGAACTGGCCACACATCTACGCACCGGCAGGAGCCTGCGCAAACCACACCGGACGAGCGAGGAACGCCGGGGTCGGATCCCGAACATGGTCAACATCTCCCAGCGTCCCAAAAGTGTCGAGGACCGGGCAGTACCGGGCGATTGGGAAGGTGATCTCATCATCGGCACGGTCGAGTCCGGATCCGCGATCGGGACGCTGGTCGAGCGTGCCACCGGGTTCACAATGCTGTTGCATTTGCCGGGTCGACACGGTGCCGAAGAGGTCGCTGACGCGATGATCGCGAAGATGGGAGATCTGCCGGATCAGTTGAAGCGGTCCCTGACCTGGGACCAAGGAAGCGAGCTCAGTGATCATGGGCGTATCAGCGAGGTCACTGGGTTAGATATCTACTTCTGTGACCCTCACTCGCCGTGGCAGAGAGGCACAAACGAGAACACGAATGGTCTGTTGCGGCAGTACTTCCCCAAGAGCACGAACCTGCGTAAATGGGGGCCGGGATACCTCGACAAAGTTGCTGCTGAGCTCAATGGTCGACCACGCAGACGTTTGGGGTGGGCGACACCTGCTGAGGCACTCGATAAGCTGTTGTCTGAACACGGTCAATCACCGGGTGTTGCAACGACAGCTTGAAACCGCCCTCATGCAGGATGACTTTCACCCACGACATTGCAGTCGTGGCAAGTGAAAGGAACCTCCTCATGGCCGACTACCGGCTCATCTTATCCCTGCTCGTCCAGGACTACTCCTACCGCGAAATCGAAGCAATGGCCCATTGCTCCCATCGCGCAATCGCCAAAGCACGCGCTGTCGCTCACACCCGAGATCTATCCACGAAAGCCGAAGTCGAGGCACTGTCCGCTGACGACCTCGACCGGCTCTTCGCTGATGGCCGCAAAACCGTCGACACAGACTTCGTGCCCATCGACGTCGATGCCGTGATCCAAGCACGCATCGGACGGAAGAAACCACCACTGAAAGTGCTGTGGGCCCGCTACCTCAACATCCCAGCACCGACGGCTTCGACGCGTCACTACAGGTACGAACGGTTCTGTCAGATCATCGCCGAACACGTCCGTACCCACGACCTGACCAGCCCCATCGTTCATATCCCCGGCCACACGATGCAAGTCGACTGGGCCGGGACCCCAATGTGGCTGACTGACCCGATCACTCGAACATCGACGAAAGTCTCGATCTTCGTCGCGACTCTGCCCTACTCAGGAATGATCTTCGCCTACGGGTGCCTCGATGAGAAACTGGTTGCCTGGTGCGACGCCCACCGACGCGCATTCGAATACTTCGGCGGCATCGCCCAGGTCATCATCCCCGACAACGCCTCGACCGCATCCAACCAGATCAGCCACTACGACAAGACTCGCGACGTCAACCAGTCCTACGCAGCCTTTCTCGAGCACTACACCACTGCGGCCGTACCGACTCGGGCCTACAAACCCAAAGAGAAGGCCAACGTCGAATCCGGCGTCAAAGTCGTCACGAACTGGGTCATCCACTACCTTGCCGACCGCACATTTGCTGACCTCGATGACCTGGGCGAAGCCATCGCCGAACGCGTCGATTGGGTCAACGATCGAACCCCATTCCGCGGCCAGGCCCGCAGCCGGCGAGACTGGTTCACCCAAGACGAAGCAGCCGACCTCATCGATCTGCCCGACCATCCCTGGCAGGAAGTGACCTGGAAGAAGGCGAAGGTCTCTCGGGACTGGCACATCCAGATCGCCACGATCAAGTACTCCGTGCCCGCCACTCATGCTGGCACGATCGTTGATGTGCGTATCGTCGGCACCCACCTCGACGTACTCGCCGGCGGCGGCGTCATCGCTACCCACCGGCTGGGCGCGAAGAAGCATTCCTACGTCACTGACCCCGACCATGCACCGGCCACGCAAGGAGACACCACAGGGTTGTGGACTCGCGCCTACTTCCTGCGACAGGCGACGAAAGTCGGACCCCACACAGTCGACGCACTGACGAGACTCCTTGATGCCAAGAAGATCGAAGCCCAAGGGTTCCGGGCCTGCATGAACATCCTTGCACTCGGCAAGAGGGGCAACCAGGCCTTACTCGAAGCTGCGTGCACCACCATCACCAGTGATCAGGCACGTCCGATCAGCTACACGGCGATCAAGCACCAGATCACCGCCATCCGCGCACAGGCCAGGCAACGACCATCGACGGCCCCAGACGAACCTGCCCCGACACCCGCCGGTCCCAGAGACACTAGCCGTGCCCACCTGACCGGCGTCGACCAGTTCCGCCTCGACACTCTCACCAGCAACAATAAGTGAAAGGACTGCACCAATGTCAGATCATCACCTCACCACCGACGACATGGCCGTGTTCACGCAGCTACGGATGACGGCGTTCGGCCAGACCATCATCGACATCGCCAACGACTCCTCCTATGACGACTGGACGTTTTCGCACAAGATCCACCACGCTCTCGACATCGAACTCGCGGCCCGCGCCGAACGACGAGTATTCAAACTCCTCAAGGCCTCCCACACTCCGAATCCAGCAGCGTGCGTCGAAGACATCCGCTACCTACCGGGCCGGACTCTGACCAGGGACGTCGTTGACCGGCTCGCTTCGTGCACGTGGGTCGAGAACGCGAGCAACGTAGTCATCCTCGGCAAAACCAGCGTCGGCAAGTCCTATCTGGCCCAAGCACTGGTCAACGCCGCCTGCCGGAAGGACTACACCGTCGGCTACTGGCGGCTTGATGATCTGGGCAACCGGTTAGCCGTCTACCAGCCCTCGGATCCCGGAGGGCTGAAATTTCTCGATAGTCTCCGGGCCTGTGATGTCCTCGTCCTCGACGATTTCCTCACGACACCGATCACCATGGCCACGACCAGCAAGCTCCTGAACATCCTCGCCAGCCGAGAAGGACGAGGAGCAACCATCGTGACTTCGCAGTTCGACCCCGAGGACTGGTACAAGTCCCTCCACGACGCCGTGATCGCCGAGTCCATCCTCAGCCGGCTGGTCTCCGTTAGCGAGATCGTGCAACTCGATGGTCCGAACATGCGCCGAGAGACCCACGAACCGTTGGTACCCGACCTCTCGTGAACCACCGCCGCGGGTGCGGGAAGCCGACAGTGACCGCTACCGGATTCCCGCACCCGTGCTACCAGTTGTCTCCACGCGCGCTACCGAAAGCTGCTTCTATACACCGAGATCAAGCACTGCCGAACAGACTGTGTTCCACGACGTCGCGAGGTTCTTCGCGATGGCGTGGATGCTCATCTTGTCGACTACGACGGATTTCAAAGCCCACAGACGTGCGGGCCGAGAAAGCTTCGAGCGGCCCACCACGCCTTCGACGGTGACTGCGACCACCGGCGATCGCAGCTGAGGCACGCGTACGTGCGGATGCGGATGGCCAAGGTCACGGCTGTCAGCCCGATCGGGGGATGGACGAGCCGGCGGATCCGTGTGGATCGGACTCGACCCGGCGCCTGGCATTCGGGACAGTCGGCGTTGCCGTCGGTGATCAGGCACAACACGGTCAAGTGCCTACTTGTGTGGTGTTGGCCGATCGCGGTGAGTCCGAGCTCATCCAGGCGGAGTGTGGTGTCGAGGCAGGGCGGGGTAAAGTTGTGCATCAGGGACCTTGGGTCGTGATGGAGTCTTGAACACCTACATCATTGCACCCAGGGTCCCGTTGTCGTTCGAGGTTGCCTCAGCTCTTGAACACCGCCCTATTTATGAAGAGCCTCTAAAGCTTGAGCGCGTCCAACTATTCGCGGCAACACCCAAGCGCCCCCATCACCCGGCACAAGACCCAACTGGACAAACGATGCAGCGAACCACGCTCCTTCAGCCGCAACCCGAAGATCACACATTAGTGCTAGATCCATGCCCGCACCGACGGCGGGACCATTTACCGCAGCAACGAATGGCACAGTTGTCTTTGACAGCGCGATAGGAACGCGTTGGATCCCATCACGATATCCTCTGGCGATATCATCAACATCTCCCGAAAACATGCCAGTCTTATCGCGCATCTCCTTTATATTCCCACCAGCTGAGAATACTGAACCCGCGCCCGTAAGCACTACGCATTTGACCTCGTTGTCACGACTGACTCTGTCCACATTGTCGACTATTGCATCGACCATAGTCGAGTCAGATACTTGATTGCCTTCCTTGGGATCATTTAGCGTCCATAATTCAATGCCGTCACCACACTCTTCAACAGCCAACGAACATTCAACAGAATCCATGTTCATCACTCGTCCCGTTTCACCTTTATTTGATTGGCTAGCATATTTGTCAACACGCTTCTCCATCCGAAAACGAATCAGTAGCGCGTCCCTGCAACCAGGCAAGTATTGAATTCTCGTCCTGATTCAATGCAGGTGGAGCTAAATCGTAAGTAGCAGGAGTCCTGGACAGACCAATTGGATTACTCACTAGGTCAATCTCGCCAGTAGCGTCATTCAACCGCGTTACGGGTTCAAGGCCAAGCTTGGACGCATATTCAAACCCCCCGCGGAGGTCATTAATTGGTGCGCACGGGCATCCGGCCGCGCTCAATTTCCGGTACCAGTGGTCAGCGCTACTAGAAGACAGGGCATCGATAAGCAATGGACGCAACTGCTCTCGGTTCGCCGTTCTGAGATACGTGTGGGCGAACCTCTCGTCATCGACCCACTCGTCTCGGCCAAGCACTCGGGCCAAAATCTTAAATTGTCCGTCGGTCCCACATGCGATCACTAACTCGCCATCTCCAGTTGGAATCGGGCCGTATGGGTACAGGCTGGGGTGATCATTTCCGGTGCGGCCTGGCACTGTATCCCCTGGAACGAAGGCCGCTGCCTGGTTTGCCATTCCTGACAGCGCCGACGATAAAAGATTCGTGGTGACACGTTGACCGTAACCGGTGTCTCGCCTGTGGTTGATTGCAGAAAGAATCCCGATGGCCATATGGAGCCCGGTAATTACGTCAAACAACGGAATACCAGCTCGAACCGGCGCCCCTTCTGGATCGCCAGTGACGCTCATAAAACCGGAGGCAGCTTGCACTAAGATATCGTACCCGGGAAGTCTGTTGCCTTGACCAAATCCAGTCAACGAAGCATAGACCAGCCCTCGATTATCCTGAGCGAGAGAATCGTAATCCAAACCGAATTTATCCAAAGTACCTGGACGAAAATTTTCAACAAAAACATCTGCATTCGATGCGATCTTTTTTGCCGTAGTTAAATCTTCAGGGTCGTTCAGGTCTAACGAGATACTACTCTTATTACGGTTGCACGAGAGGTAATAGGTTGACACACCACGGTGGTTTGGGGGGTAAAAGTTCCTCGTATCATCGCCGTTTTTGCTTTCCACTTTCACTACTGTGGCACCAAGATCTGCCAGCAACATAGTTGCATACGGTGCCGCAAGCACCCTGCTGAAGTCGGCAATTATAATGCCATCGAGCGATCCGCCTTGTGTGCGCGAGAAATCATTCAAAGCTTGGCCGCCTGGTTCAATCATCTTCCATCTCCTTCATTGGAGTTCTGACTCTTGCAGTGTCCGGTTGCACGATCCGGTGATTTTATATATTATACATGGATGGACCTTAGACTTCAATCACTACGGAACGGGGAACGACGTGACCGACTTAAGAGCGTCAAAACACGATGATGTAACGACTCTGGAACTCAATAGACCAGAGCGCCTAAATGCATTAACTGCTGAACTCTTGGAAGACCTCATAGCTGCACTAGACAGGGCAGAGAAGGAATCGCGCGCGATCGTGATTACTGGCGCTACGCCAGCGTTCTGCTCAGGAGCAGACCTTAGTTCCGCAAAAGCTGGTAGCAGTGGAATTGACCTAAAACGGGTCACCGATCTAATGAACCAACTTTACAATCTAAATATTCCGACAATCGCGGCAGTCGGTGGTGCAGCTGCTGGCTTCGGATGCTCCCTGGCGTTAGCTTGCGACTATTCCGTTGTGAGTAGTAAGGCGTTCTTCATGTTAGCGTTCACACGAGTTGGACTAATGCCCGATAGCGGCGCAACAGCTCTCGTAACCGCCTCGATCGGTCGTCACCGTGCGATGAAGATGGCACTCACGGGGGAACGAATCTACGGTGAAGAAGCAGTCGCTATAGGTCTAGCCTCAGAAGTTGCTGCAGATCAAGACCACTTGCGAACTGCTCAATTGCGTGCAGGTCAATTTGCCCAAGGCGCAACATTGGCTCTGGAGCGCACCAAACACGCCATCAACGCAACTTCAATCCCAAAGCTAGATGATGCCCTTGAGCGCGAGAGCCAGGGTCAATCTTTTCTACATTCGACAAATGATTATATTGAGGGGGTCTCAGCATTTTCCGAAAAGCGGAAGCCGGTTTTTAGTGGAAATTGAGTTCATCATGCAATCCGCTCAGAGAGAGATGGCGATATTTCGTTAATTCATTTCAGCTGGAACAATCGGAAGCTCACCATACACTTCACGAATCTTTTCACATAGTCCGGCCTATAATTCGTCAATCAATGCCCCCGCCTATCTGTCAGAACGGTTAACTCAATTCGGACCGCTTATGCACTGAATATTAAGTGTATTTGTCCGGCCATTCGCTAAAACGGTACATTGTCGCTATGCTGACAAAGTGACGGTGAGATCGAATCCAGAGCCAAAGTTTCTGGAGGTACCTTCTTATCAGCAGGTAGTCTTTCACCGCTGCGTGCCAGTCGGCCAGCTCACGGATTTGTCAAACAAGGAACGCCCGAAGCGTTGTTCCCCCTCTCAAGAAATGAGTTCAAGGTGCACACAGGACCGCGTCCATTGTCGCGGATGTAAGTAGTCGAGTAAAATATACTGCATTTGCACAGCTAATCTACAAGGAACTCAGGTTATGCCTACCCTCTCGGACCCATCGCTTGGGCGCACCCAGCTTCGAAGCGAAGTAGCATCTCATCTACGTACTGCAATATTCTCAGGTCAGTTCAAACCTGGAGAGTTTCTGCGGCTCAGCCCGATAGCTCATCAACTCGGCGTGAGCATCACGCCGGTCCGAGAAGCCATGCTGACCCTGGCCTCGGAAGGATATGTGGTGCAAGAACCAAGGCGGGGTTTTGCAGTTGCCAATTTGACCCGGGGGGACCTAAATGATCAATTTTATGTGCAAGGGATGATCGGGGGCGAGCTGTGTTCCCGGGCGTCCGCCAACTTGACAGACGAAACGATAGAGGCGCTCAGCCAAAACATTGAGGAAACCAAGAACGTCATACACCAGAAGCATTCTGTGCAACTGAAACTATTAATTAATGAATTTCATAGAATAATCAATCTTTCCGCGAACTCTCCACGCCTCACCAAGATCCTTGGTGGAATAGCTAGCCAGAACCCGACAGAGTTTTTAGCGCAGATTGAGGGGCAAGCAGACGCCAGCTATCGCGAACATATAGAGATATATGATGCTCTTGTTGAAGGAAATACTGAAAAATCTCGCGACTTGATGTTCGATCATATTTCACATATAGGCGGATTTGTTATTGATGCACTTTCGCAGAAGGGGTTCTGGAGACATATCGACTAGCATTTTGTGTAGCCACAGCTCTGAGCGACGCGCGGCCTTACTACCTTGTGTGATGTTAGGTTTTATGTAGTGCTTAGTGAAGACACATGTCGAATGCACATTTCAGGACAAAATTGCTATTCTCAGCATATGATTCACACGCCCTCAAATTCCGGCTGGCGAATTTTTCACCTGAGATTGTCAACCAACTTAGGCAGATACCAGTGATCATGCGGCTGCCACCCAAAGTGGCTCTTCGCAAACGAGAGTGTAGACCGATGAATTTCAAACAGAGCGAGTCGCTACCCGGATAGACGTCGAGGTCTTCCGATGATGGAAGTTCTCACACTGCCCATCCGAAAGACCTCGACGTGGACAACCCTATATTCTCGACGCCTGACCTCACGACATTCGTCCGCCTCGACACCCTTGACCTGACATGCATCGGCCAACACATCACCGCCCACAAAGCGGTGCTGAAATGCCGACCGAATACGGCCGATGATTGGTGCCGCCGGTGTGGCGGTCACGGCGATATCCGCGACACTGGTCTGCGGCGGCTGGCACATGAACCCTTCGGCCACAGGCCAACGACACTGCATATTCGCCTGCGTCGCTACAAGTGCATCGAATGCGGCCACGTGTGGCGCCAGGACACCACGACCGCGGCACCAGCCCGGGCCAAGATCTCTCGAGCCGGACTCGATTGGGCACTGCGTGCCCTCGTTGTTGATCACGACACCATGTCCGTGATCGCGAAGAAGCTCGCGGTGTCCTGGCATACCGCGAATTCCGCGGTTCTGGCCGAAGGACACCGGCTGCTGATCAACGATCCGAATCGATTCGATGGTGTGTCTGTGATCGGCGTCGACGAGCACGTGTGGCGACACACCAGACGCGGGGACAAATATGTCACCGTCATCATTGATCTCACCCCGATCAGCCAGGGAACGGGACCTGCACGCCTTCTCGATATGGTGCCCGGTCGGTCGAAGCAGGTCTTCAAACAATGGTTGGCCTCACGACCGAAAGACTGGCGTGATGGCATTGAGGTCGTTGCGATGGACGGATTCTCCGGGTTCAAAACCGCAGCCGCGGAGGAACTGCCTGATGCGGTGGAAGTCATGGACCCATTCCACGTCGTCAAGCTTGCTGGTGATGCCCTCGATGACGTTCGCCGCCGCGTCCAGTAGGAGACAACTGGACATCGTGGACGAGCGAAGGACCCGTTGTATCGGGCAAGGAGGACGCTGCACACGGGCACAGACCTGCTCACAAGGCGGCAGCAAGAACGGATTGTCAGTCTCTTCGCTGATGCGAACCTCACCGAGGTCGAAGTCACCTGGGCCATCTATCAAGACATCGTGGCTGCTTACCGGGCCGAGGACCGTAGCGAAGGCAAGAAGCTCTTGCAGGCTGTCATCGATGTCTTGTCGGCAGGACTGCCTGCTGGGTTGACGGAGTTGAGGCGGTTGGGAAGAACACTGAAACGACGCGCATCCGACGTGTTGGCATTCTTCACCAGGCCCGGAACGTCGAATGGGCCCACCGAATCGATCAATGGTCGGCTCGAGCACCTTCGAGGATCGGCACTCGGGTTTCGTAACCTGACTCATTACATCGCGAGGTGCCTACTTGAATCCGGTGGTTTCAGACCGGTTCTACACTCTTAATTACGATGAGCCCCCAAAGTTCTGTAGGCTGAAACGTGCTCTAGCTTATAATTGTGGCGATAGATCGATCGAACTTGGAACAGCATTTTTCTCAACGTGCCGCTTTTTGCCTGGATATAAGTGGCTCTTCATAAATAGGGCGGTGCAGAGGACCTTGACCGCGGGGCGAAAGAGTACGGGACCTTGGATGCAATGATGTAGGTATTCAAGACTCCATCACGACCCAAGGCCCCTCGTGTACAACTTTACCCCGCCCTGCCTCGACACCACACTCTCCCTGACTGGTCTCGGGCTCACCGCGATCGGACAACACCACACCGGCAGGCACCTGACTGTGCTGTGCCTGCTCACCAGCCAAGACGATTCCTGCCCAGACTGCCAGCAGCGCGGACTCGTGCGGGCAACGAGGATCCGCAAACTCATCCATCCACCCATCGGGCTGACATCGGTGACGCTGGCTATTCGTGGCTCTTCATAAATAGGGCTGTAGGAGCCTGCCCATTCCTCCGGCATGGAGGAGTGATCGGATGAGATAGTTGCCCCGGTTACGGAATCCCAACGCGATACCCCGCAGATGCTCCAGCCTGCCGTTGATCGCTTCCGTGGGCCCGTTCGACGTTCCCGGATGATCGAAATACGCCAGAATATCGGTACGCCGGCGTTGAAACGTCGTTCGTAGACTCCGCAACTCCTTCAACTCATCCGGGATCGTGTCGGCCAGCTTGTCGATGAGCCCGGCCATGATCGTTTTGCCTTTCTTCGGGCCGGCCGCGTAGGCCTTGATCGTGTCTTGGTAGAACTGCCAACACACCACCAAAGCAGCATGATTATCGGCGACGAAGACCGTGTTGAGTCGGTGTTTCTGCTTCTCAGATAGCAGCCCAACTCGGGTACGGATCGTTTTCCGAATCCCGTACAAGTCATCACCAGACCGGCCCCGACGACCATGAAGCTCGGTCTGGAGGCGTCTCCTTGTCTCATCGAGCTTCGTTCCAACGAGAGCAACAACGTGGAAGGGATCCATGACCGTGACCGCGTCCGGGACTACTTCGGTCGCGGCTTTCTTGTACCCGGCGAAGGCATCCATAGCGACGTGGGCGATCCCGGTCCGGAAATCATCGGGCTGATTGTTGAGCCAATCAGAAAACACGTCGGCCGAACGGCCGGGAACGATGTCGATCAACCGTGCTGGCCTGTTGGTGAGGTCGACGATGACGGTGACCCACCGGTCGAGACCGCGATGGGACCAGCAATGTTCATCGACGCCGATCGTGGTGACCCCATCAAGCCTGGTCGCATCGGCAAGCAGCAACGTCCGGCCGAGATCAAGCACTGCCGAACAGACTGTGTTCCACGACGTCGCGAGGTTCTTCGCGATGGCGTGGATGCTCATCTTGTCGACTACGACGGATTTCAAAGCCCACAGACGTGCGGGCCGAGAAAGCTTCGAGCGGCCCACCACGCCTTCGACGGTGACTGCGACCACCGGCGATCGCAGCTGAGGCACGCGTACGTGCGGATGCGGATGGCCAAGGTCACGGCTGTCAGCCCGATCGGGGGATGGACGAGCCGGCGGATCCGTGTGGATCGGACTCGACCCGGCGCCTGGCATTCGGGACAGTCGGCGTTGCCGTCGGTGATCAGGCACAACACGGTCAAGTGCCTACTTGTGTGGTGTTGGCCGATCGCGGTGAGTCCGAGCTCATCCAGGCGGAGTGTGGTGTCGAGGCAGGGCGGGGTAAAGTTGTGCATCAGGGACCTTGGGTCGTGATGGAGTCTTGAACACCTACATCATTGCACCCAGGGTCCCGTTGTCGTTCGAGGTTGCCTCAGCTCTTGAACACCGCCCTATTTATGAAGAGCCCTATTCGTATCCGCACCTTCACCTGCTCCAGCTGCCACCAACGGTGGTCCCAAACGCCGACGCGGGCCTGTGTGGGCCGGTCGAAGCTGTCCCGTACTGCCCGTTTATGGGCGCTGAAGTCGGTCGTCATCGACAAGATGAGCATCCACGTCATCGCGAAGAACCTTGCCACCTCGTGGAACACCGTCTGTACTGCGGTCCTCGACCTCGGCCGCAAGCTCCTCATCGCCGATGCCTCCCGGCTTGATGGTGTGTCCACGATCGGCGTCGATGAGCACTGCTGGTCCCATCGCGGCGTCGACCGGTGGGTGACTGTCATCGTTGATCTCACGTCCCAGCCGGCACGTTTGCTCGACATCGTCCCCGGCCGCTCGGCTGAGGCCTTCGGCGACTGGCTGCGAAGCCAACCCGATGACTTCCAAAATGGTATCGAGCACGTCGCGATGGATGCCTTCGCCGGCTACAAGAAAGCCGCCACCGACGCCCTGCCGGAAGCCACGACGGTCATGGACCCGTTCCATGTTGTCGCTCTTGTCGGAACGAAACTTGATGAGACCAGGAGGCGGCTGCAGACCGAGATCCATGGACGTCGGGGCCGGACTGGTGATGATCTGTACGGGATTCGAAAAACGATCCGCACCAGGGTTGGGCTCCTGACTGACAAGCAGAAACACCGGCTCAACAGTGTCTTCGCCGCTGACAACCATGCTGCTTTGGTGGTGTGTTGGCAGTTCTACCAAGACACGATCAAGGCCTATGCCGCCTCGCCGAAGAAGGGCAAGGCGGTCATGGCCAAGCTCATCGACACACTGGCATCAACGATCCCGGATGAGCTGAAGGAGCTACGCAGCCTGCGGACGACTTTCCAGCGCAGGCGGGCCGATATTCTGGCGTATTTTGATCATCCGGGAACCTCGAATGGGCCTACTGAGGCGTTGAATGGAAGGCTGGAGCATCTGCGCGGTATCGCGTTGGGGTTCCGCAACCGGAGCAACTACCTCATTCGGTCGTTACTCCATGCCGGTGGAATGGACAGGCTCCTACAGCCCTATTTATGAAGAGCCGCTAATCTCGTTCTTCAAGACGATTTCGACTGGAAAATCATCAGGTCTCTGGCAAGAAGGCGACTTTCTTTGCTTACTAAACGGTAGCTAATCAATCTATCGGTTCCTGATTCCATTCGGAGTCGGGAACGCCATTCACTTCCTCGTGGCCTTCGGGAATATCGAACCGTTGAGCAGTCAGGTCGCGAGGCAGCAATGTGAATCCCTGCCAGTGCATCTCCATGGGCGACTGCTCTTCGTCGCGAGGGACATGATGGAATCCGACCGCGACCCACGAGACCACATCATCGAGTTCCTCATCTTTCCCATCGTCAACGAACTCCGGCACTCCACGACCGCAGTCGCCTCGATTATTCGTGGCATACATTTCGCATTCGTCGAAGTTCGTGAAGCCGACGTCGTACCCTGCCTCTTCTTCGTGGGTATGGGCGTGCTCGACATCGTCGACGAACTCGAAGGAGTCGGATTTTCCGACATCGATCTGGTAGGAGATGGGATGGCCGTCGTCGTTGAGGACATTCGGATTGAGGACCCGCCACCAGCGTCGATCCTTCCACTGGGCAAGCGTGGGGTGCTTGAAGTTCGTGAGCTTTCCGGTCATGACGGGTGACTCCGCACCGGACTCTCCTGTCGGGGTGGCATCGAACTGCTGCGCACTCATTCCGCCTTCTCCACCGAGGCCCCAGCGGATTCTCCAGACGGCGTTGTGCGAGTGATTCGCCGCATGCTCGTGGTCGCCGACGTCCCATCCATGATCCTCATCGGTGTAATCGACTGGGGACAGATCGCCGGTCGCGCCCAGTTGCACATCGATCGATCCATCCGAGCCGAATGTGTACTGAGAGACGTACTCGTACCAGCCAACGCGCGAAACCGTCGAGATTCGCAGGGCGTTCTTACGGTCGGAGGCGGGCGCCACCAGGTCGCTCGAATGGTAGGCGAGACCCGCATCGATGATTTCTGTGCACAGGACGTTCCGTGTTTCCGTATCGCCGTACTCACCATCGCCGATATTGGGAATCTCGGTCGAATGCAGGTCTCCTGCGCAGGCATCGGGCTGCAGTGTCTTCATCTTTCGGCCGCCGAATCCTGCTGCCGTGATGTCGGATGTCAGGCGCTTCCCGGTATCGTACGGGACCTCCAATTGGGAGAGGGAGGCCGTGTCGATGATTCTGATCGGGTCTTTGCCCGGGGGTGTGATGAAGACGTCCGACAGCGAGAGACCGAAATCCGGATGGACTCCCCAGCACATCGTCCAGGTCGCCCCGCTGGACAGCGTCCGCGACAGCTTCTGGGCCGGATCCTTGCAGGTGCTGGCGGCGACAGCCGACGGGTCCGCAGTCTGAGCCTCGGCCGCCGAGGTAGCGGCTGAGGTGTCACCTCGAGTGCATGCCGACACGAAAAGGACGAGGCAGAGCCCCATTGCCGCGATCTCCAACAGGCGCTTCTTCGTGTGGGCGTGTCTTCTCAAAGTTGCTCAGCTCGGCTTTCCCCTGTGTGGTGTTCAGTGCACAGGTCTGCGCGGTGTTCAGTCCACAGATCTGCGTGGTGTTCTGTGCATAGAGAGGTGGTGGCGGCACATGATCTGTGTCGCCACCACCTGTGATCTCATCTCAAGACGAGCGCTCATTCTCGTCTTGTCATCGGCGACCTATCCTGCGTCTTCGTCGACTGCGATGCATGGCATCGTCATCAACAGCGCAGCGATGGCGTCACCAGCCCATGTTCGGCAGAAAGCCGAAGGGGCCGCTCTTCGTGTCGTCACTGTGACGGTCCACTGGACCCTTCGGAGCGTCCTTCGCTGATTCGTCACAGGTATCGGTGCGAACTCCAGCGTTGCCGAAGTTCATCCTTGCTTTGCCGTCTGCAACACCGAGACTCAGCGCGGACACCTTCACTCCGTTGACGGCCTTGGAGCCGTCCGCGGTTGTGCACTCAGTCGTCTCCTGGTGGTTGATCTGCAGGGAGACGAGGTTGTCGGCGATGAGCTTGAGGAATGGGTCGAGCGCCGCGCGGATCGGAACCGTCATCATGTCGGTCTTGATCGTGGTGAACGCATCGTAGAGCAGACCCGATGGATCCGAGAGTGTGTCATAGACCGGGCCCATGACGGTATCCATGGTCTTCATGACGCCGTCGATCGTTGTGCAGGACACAGCGCCCGTGGCGCCCGCGGACTCACACGAGTAGTTGCTCACCTCTCCCGTGAGATCCATGTCCCAGCTCGCGGTGGTCCCGTCGAGAGCGGTGATATCAACGTTGACGTTCGCGCTGCGGAGTGACTCGACCGCTGTGTCCACGGCGACGTCGATGACCTTCTCGATGGCATCGTGGATGCTGCTGGCGATGAACGGGTAGGTCTCATCATCGATCAGCTCGGTGTTCGGATCCTGATTGTTGATGCCCACGGGACGATCGATCACGCCGTCGTCGTTGCCGCCGATGCGGGCGACGTCGACCTCGACCGAGCCCTCACCGAGGTCGATGGTGGCAAGTCCGTCATCAGTGGTGATCGGCTCACGCAGGATCGCATCAAGCACATCGTCCTGGATGGTGCTCGTGACGGTGGTGTCGACCGTCATGCCTGGCAGTGCCTTTCCGAGGCCGAGTGCATCATTGACTGCGTCAGTCACCTCGTCCTCCATCTGACCAGCGGCATCCGACACGCCGTCGCCGGCATCTTCGATTGCTGGAGAGTGCAGCTCGAGCTTTGCGTCGCCGACGCGGTACTGGCCGTACTTGCCGACACCGTCCGGATCCTGGAACTCGCCGTCGACCGCTTCGACCCAGGACCCGCCGAGTCCGAAGTTCAGATCTGCCTGGTCGATGAGGCCCTCGGTGACATCAGATTTGCCGGTGGCCGCCACCAGAGACAGAAGGTCGACCTTTGCCGTGCCGAATTCGCTGTCCTTCCCATCGAGCGTGAGACCACCATCGGCACCGACGATTCCGGTGACGGCCTTGCCGTTCTTCGCATCTGTCGCGGTCGATTCGCTGTGGATCGCGCCACCTTCCCCGAAGCTGAGGAACTCGTCGAGTGGGATCTCGTAGCCCGCACCGAAATCGACGACTTCGTCGCCGCCGACGGCGCCGTTGAAGGCCTCACGATTCGGACCCGGATCTGACTCGGACCCTGCCTTGGACTGGGCCAACGCGACAAGTTCCTTCGAGTCGAGAGTCATGCCCGCGACATTGGCTCCAGCTGCTGTCGGCTCGTCGTCGTAGGCATCAAGTCCCTGTGCCGATACGGCGGTAGAAGCCAGCAGAGTCCCTGCGACTCCGATGGCCATCCCCGGCAGGATTCGCCCGAGGATCATCTTTCGCTTTCGGTGATCACCTGAAAAGGTGCTGAAAAAACGCGCTTGGGCGTGATGAGACACGAAATGACCTCCAAAATACCGCTTGTGAAGTGGATCGCCCCCTCAGAAATCGGCATATTCACCAACGAGCGTGACCCACAGGTCATCTTGCCGAAACGTACAGTTCGTGTCCAGGCTTTCGGAGATCCTTTTGAAAGACTGACAGAGACAACAAGATGTATTGTTATGTGACACAACTGCTCGACGACGTTGATCTGAAGTGTTCATCCAGTTGAAATACTGAAACGGGAACAAATCCGCATGTGAAGATTCAGCAGGTTTTCTGTCATTGTTTCCGCATGAGACGGCCGATATGGAACATGTGTGCACATTGCGATTGAAAATTGTACGATCTGTAGGCGTCGTTCGACTGTGAGTTTGGGGATGAGGTACGAGGGTGCACCTTTCAGCGACAAACCACTCCATGGGGCAGATGTCTGTTTCTGATGCAGGCGATCTTCCGCATTGGGTTGAGTCTCAGCTGCCGAGCATCGTCAGTGAGGCCTATGGCAATGTTCTTGACCAGATTCCGCTCTTCGTGCGCGCCGAGCCGCTTCTGCAGCAGGATCTGCATCAGTCCATCGATGACACTCTGCGATCCGCCGTCGCAGCCATGATCCATGCTCACGATATTTCAGAGATGACTGCCCCGCAGGAGACAGGCAGACGCCGAGCGCAGCAGGGAGTTCCCTTGGCCGAGGTGCTGCAGGCGCATCGCGTCAGTTTCGGCACGCTGTGGGATGCACTCGTTCGGGCCACCCGGCCAGGGGGCTGCTGCGAAGGCCCGGAGGCACTTGTCGCAGTGGCAAGCTGGGTGTGGTCGGCCGCGGATAAGTATGCGATGGCTCTGACCGATTCCTACAGGGCAGCATCCGCAGAGCTTCTGGCCGCGGAGGGGCGACGCCGTTCCGCGCTGGTCGAGTCACTGCTCGCGGGGCGGCCGAGTCCGGACTGCAGCCCCTGGGAGGTGGCGACTTTGCTCGGCCTGGCCCCGAATGCAGATCTCATGGTGGTTGCGGCGGACAACAGCGAACCCAACGCCGGCGGTGTCATCGACGTTGAACAGAAGCTCGCGGACAGGGGCATCGTCTCCGGCTGGCGACTGAGCCCGACTCTGCAGCTCGGGATCGTGTCGCTGCACACAGGACAGCATGAGGACGCCTTGACTGTCCTGCGAGACGCGGGTGTGCGCGCAGGAGTCAGCCCTCCATATGGAGGACTGTCTGATACCCCGCGTGCACTGCAGCTGGCACGGTCTGCCCTGTCAGCAGTGCGCTCAGGGAGACCGGAAGTCCGCGAGTTCAGCTCAAGTCCACTGGACGCATTCCTGGCCTGTGAACCGAATGAAGGACGTCGACTGGCCGAGGACGTGCTTGGGCGAGTGCTGGAGCTCAACGCCGCCGACCGTTCGACGATCCTCGGCACTCTCACTGCTTACTTTGATAATCAGGGTTCGGCCGAACGCACCGCCGAACAGCTGTACTGCCACGTCAATACGATCCGCTATCGGCTGCGCCGCGTCCATGAACTCACCGGACGGTCGCTGAAAGATCCCCTCGGCGTGGCTGAGCTTGTCAGTGCAGTGCTGTCGCTGCGAATGGGAGAACCGAATACTGCTCACTGCGCATTGGGCTGAACACCTGAGCTGTTAACCCAGCTTTCCAGCCTGCTACTCCTGCCCTTCGAAACTCTGCCCATGTGGTCCGGTCAGTGCAATCGCCTCTCCGTCGACGGCGAGCACGAATCGTCCGTCCGGTTCGCGATCGACCTGAGCGCCGATGTCTGGCAACACGCCACTTCCCTCATTGCTGATCCACACGATGTCATCGCGCATGCGTATGAGAGCGGCGAACTTCTCGCGCTCGTCTGGGGCGACGTAGGCGAGCACGGCACTGTGGAATACGACCTTCTGTGTGTCTGCGGGAGCCTCGTCCAACAGGCCTTCCACGGTCTCGAGCAGATCACCCGGAACCAACCTCGGCGGGTCCGCAGCCACCAGAGCCGACGCTGCACTCAGGCGAGCTCGGCGGGTCTCATGTTCGGGCCAGATCAAGGAGCGGAGCCATTCCTGCTGGTCACCATCGGTGATGTCAAGGGGATTGAGATCGATTCCGGCTCGCCATGCGACCTCGGGGATGGTGTCGGGCGGTTGCGCGTTCGTGAGTTCGCAGACGAGCTCGACCGTGCTCGGACCGTCCTTGGGATGTAGTGTCACCGGCCCGGAATCAGTGCGGTAGGTATAGCTGTAGCGATCCGGGTAGAGGCACAACCCTGCCGAAGCACCGACTTCGATGAGGGAGATCGGGCGCTCGACCCGCGCCAGCGCCGGCAGCAGCACGGCACACCGCCCTGCCTCGTTCGTCTGGGTCGAGCGCGCGAGCATTAGATCCCGAGTCGCGGGCCAGTGCGCAAGCAGCCACGTCCGAAGACTCGCATAATCATTGGTGCCGGCGGTGCTGGGACGCTCACCCGGGGTGATGCCGTCACCGGCGCCGAGGTGGCGGGCAGCTGCAAAGAGAAGGTTGGCCTGGCGCTTCGGCTTGGGCAGCTCGAGGAGTAACGCGATGATCTCGTCATCTTCGGCCACGCCTGCGGCCCACGCTGCGTAGATCGGTGAGGCGCCGGCCGCCTCGAACCGAGCGAATTTCCGGTAGTAGCCGCGCAGGGAATCGGCGTCGAGCTTGGACATCGGCTGCATGGTCTCTCTCTCATTGGGTGGGTCGAACCGTGTGCTCGTGAGCATATCGCGTGTATTCGTGAGCGCGCGGATATCGCCTCGACCCAGAGGAGAGATCCGTCACAGCCGCATCGGGCGTGCGCCTCCCTGCGCGAGTTTCCAAGTCGTCTCAGGCCGGTGGGCGCAAGCGAATCGGGACCGCATGGTCAGGTCGTTTCAACTGGGGCGGGGCGAAGCGCCATGTGGGTGCTGCCTGGCGTCATCGGTGATCGGCGATCGCTCGTTTCAGCTGATCAGGGGCGGGGCGAGCATGAACCACGGAGAAATGTAAGAAACGCACGGGCCGATATGGCAGCAAGGTCGCTTGGAAAATTAAGCAAAAGCGACCTTGTCATGGCGCCTGCGTGAGGTTGCGGGCACGGAGCCGATGATGCGGGGTTGAGGAGGTTCTGAGCGGCGGTGTGGCGCTCGAGCGGGGAACGCGACCCGGTATAGTGGTGTCAAATATTGAGACTTACGTGTGTAGTCTGCAGCATGTGTGAGACGCGATCACGCGCGAGAACTTGATTGGGGCATCGATGGAATCATCGGCAGAGGACAGTGATCGCTCCCGGCCCAAGGGCTATACGAGCGTGGGGGCCACTCGGGCCAAGGAGGTCGACTTCCTGGCGTCAGTGGGGTGGCACCTGAAGTCGGACCCCGATTCGCTTGGACTCAATGGCGACATCGTGGTCACCGATGACTTCGTCGTCGCCCGTTACAGTCACGGCCCCGCCGTTTTCGAGTACTCCGCACTGGAGGGGCCGCTGAATGATGATGGGGTCATGTTGCATGCCTGTCTCCGTGGCGAGCTGACACTGCACTCCAGAACTGGGGTTGCGCATCTGAAGCCCTTCGACGTCGGCGTCGTCCAGGCCGGCGACTTCACGGGGGCCGAATGCGAGTCCTCGGTGACATGCATGATCGTCAGCTTCAGGGGTGCAGAGGCGCATGAGCACTATCAGCTGCTAGCGGGGCACTCGAGTGAGGCGCATCTGCGGATACTGAATGCCGCGACATCGTCGTTGTTCCAGGGTTCTGCTGACGACCTTGAGCCGGGGTTCGTTCAGGTTCAGCGGGGGCTTGAGGAACTCGCCAAGGCGACGGCGATCGGATCGCGTCTGTACCCGGAGTCCCGGGAGGCATCGCTGAGAACGGTCTACGTGCGGGCGGTGGCCCTGATCGGAACAGTGGCATCCGATGCTGACACCACCGTCGAATCCATTGCGCAGGACCTGCAGGTGTCGCGCTCCTACCTCTTCAAGGCATTCAAAGACCAGGGTTCGACGCCGTCGTATGAGCTCAGACGGGCCCGCATGGATATGGCGAAGTGCCAACTCGAGGATGGGTCCTCCTTGGCCGAAGCGGCCGCCTCGTCGGGTTTCGGATCTGTTCGCAAACTCAGGCGGGCCCTGGACGTGCGGGCCGTCTCTTAAACATTGCGCGATTTCGACCATGGGACTCATGGGCGAATCTTCGTCGGGGGTGGTTTGAGCTGCTCGTCTGTCTGATCTGCTGTCTGATAAATGATCAATCGACAAGCGTAAGCAGATGAAAAACCGACAAGCAGGTTTGTCGAAAATACAAACCGCTGATCGCGCAGGTTCGGAAGTCGCTGGAGATTGACTGATTTAATCGTGTGAATATCCGTCTCACTAGCTGAACATATAAAAATGCATAGTCATGTAAGAAAATGCAGAAAACCTCCGTATTCATAGCGATTGATCGCCTAACGGCCGGGCATAGTTATTCATCGACAATTATGTTTCCTTTGAGCCACCAAAATGATTCCTAAATTGGTACGCTCATCTTGGAGTTCCTCGTGAGTCTCCTGAACACAGATATCCTAGTGATTGAACCTGGGGACGAGTGGGTGTGGAGACTTGCGAAAAGCTCAAATTGTAAAGTCGCTACGTGTAGAGGTAGAGCAATATGAAGCCAAACAAGAACAAGGGGCTGCGCCGTATCCTCGGCGCAGCAGGGGTCGGTGCACTCGGCATCGCCCTGCTCAGCCCCGTTGCGCCGGCAAACGCGGCCGATGTGGAGGAAGGCTCTTTCTCCGGCGGAGTGCGTAATTACGGTGCATTTGCCGGCGTCGGGCTGGCAGACAATATGGTCAATGTTCGCGCAAACATTGCAGAGTCAACAGTTGTCGCAGACTCTGGAGGACTCGCAGACTACAAGGGAACGGGCACCGGAGAGTACGCCGTTCCTGCCACGATCGCCGAGGACGATACTGCTCGTGCATACTCCCGTGCCGCCCCAGTCGGAGCGGGAGCAGTCGGGCTGAACCTCAACCCCACCAGCGCAGAGGCCAACTCGACCACCGAGTCCCCGTCGGATGAAGCCGACCAGGACTTCGGCAACCTCGAGATTCCGACACTGGGCACGCTCGAAGCCCTCACCGGAAAAGCCCAGACAGACTGGTCCGAAGGAACTCTGACCAGCGGCGGAACGGTGGCAAACGCCGAATCCACCACTGGGGACCTCGACCTCATCACCGGCCTCGGCGATGTTCCGGGCCTGCCCAGCGATCTTGACACCCTCTTCCCTGTCGGCGAAGCGAACCTGGGTCTGAGCACCAGCGACGTGAGCCTCAACAGCGATGGAGCTGCCTGCGATTCCGGTCTCGGTGTCGAAAGCACCGCGACGTGGAGATTCGCTGACGTCAATCTCTTCAATGGGGAGATCGGAGTCTCGTGGGGCGGCGAAACCGATGCCGCACCGCAGGGCAAGATGATTGCCCGTGCAAATGGCGCCGCTGACGGGGCAGAGGTCGAGATCTCCTCGCTGCCGAACATGTCGGTCAAGGTCGGCGATGCCGACCTCGTCATCGAGCCCGGCGGCAAGATCGAGCTCGACCAGATCCTCGAAGACGGCGGTCTGGGAGACCTGTCCGACCTCGTCTCCGGTGAAATCACCTACGGTGGGCCCACCAACATCGAAGAAGCCGCTGACGGCACCCACGCCTCGGCGACCATGGGCGGACTGCAGGCTGACCTGCAGCTGCTCTCCGTGCCCGTAGTCGCACCCGACGGACTCGGCAGCATGGAACTTGGTTTCGAGCGCGCCGATGTCTTCGCTGACATCTCCGAAGGTGGCATCAACTGCTCCGACGACGGTGACGACGCTTCCTCGGATGACTCGGCTTCGGCTGACGACAACGGAGCCGACAACGCTTCGTCCGACGACAACGGGGCCGATAACGCTTCGTCCGATGACTCGGCTTCGGCTGATGACAACGGAGCCGACAACGCTTCGTCCGACGACTCGGCCTCGGCTGATGACAACGGAGCCGACAACGCATCCTCGGATGACTCGGCTTCGTCCGATGATTCGGCCTCGGCTGACGACAACGGGGCCGACAACGCTTCGTCCGACGACTCTGCTTCGGCTGATGACTCGGCCTCGTCTGATGACTCGGCTTCGGCTGACGACAACGGAAACGCGAACGTCGCAGCAGGCAGTGCAGCCAATGGATCCGACAACGGTGCAGGAAACCTGCCCCGTACCGGTTCAGACGCAACATCCCCGATGCTCGGAGCCGGTGCAATCCTGCTGGCAGCCGGTGCAGGCGCCGTTTACTTCGCTCGCCGCCGAGCCGCGAAGTAACAGGATGTAAGAACCCTGCTGTCCGCAGCTGAAGCGGTGATTCTCCACTCGTCGCCCAGCTGCGGGCCAGCAGGAACCAAGTGATGGGAGCCAGTCAGGCAAGGGACTGGCTCCCAACACGCTTCTATTCAATCGCAGATCTTGCGAGTATGCGAATGTGTAGACCTCCACCGTCAATTCAGTCTCTCGTCAGAGAGGACCTTCCCAGTGAAGTCTTCAACCTCAATCCGCCTCGCCACCCTCGCAGTCGCCATCCCGGCACTGCTTCTGACCGGTTGTCAGAGTCCCGCCGAACCAACGGCAGACCAACCCGCTCCTTCTGCGGAAGCAGCCACGCCGAATCCGTCATCCGCGGCAGCTACGGCCAGCCCGACACCGGAAGCGCCGGCAACAGAAGCAGCACCGTCGTACACGGATCCGTCCGAAGCCGACACCTACTGCGGCGCCATCGAAGACTTGATCAGCCTCAGCAACGAGGCAAGCGATCAGAACGAACAGACCATCGTCAACCATATGGGGACACGCTTGGACCTGCTGGCGGCGGGGACCGCGCATATCGGAAAGCTCGCGCCCGATGAGGCATCTCACGACTGGGAAGCAACGGGTGATGACTACAAGCAGGCCGCCGATCTCTTCAAGTCCAGTGGGGGCCAGGTCTCCAATACTGATTTCCTCATGCTGCTCTCGACGGCGACGAAAACTGCGAACACTACATACGAGCACCAGGCCGAGACGGTGGACGAAGAGTGCGGGATCGACATCACGAAGCTCGTGGCGGAGGCGAAATGAGAAGACTGACAGTATTGGCAATTGCAGCGAGCCTCCTGCTCAGCGTCTCCGCCTGTTCCGGTTCTGACGGCGCGGTCGACGCCCACGTCGATCCGCTCAGCAAGGACGCCGAATCCTCGGCAATGGACAGATTCTCTACGTTCAAAGACGAGCTCGGAGGCGTCACAAGCTACCACGCAGAGGGCTCCGTGAAGGCAGATGACGGAACCCAGAGCACGGATTTCCTCTTTGACCGAGAAAGCAGTGCGTTCGAGGGTCGGGCCTCGATCGAATCCGGATCGGTGGACATGACCATCGAACTGGTGAGAGCGTCGAGTCTGCTGTGGATTAAAGGCCCGCAGGAGTATTGGGAATCATTCGGGTACGACGCCACTCCGGCGATCGGCAAATACGTGGTGTTCCAAGCGGCCCAGGGCGACCAGGTCGCGAAAACCTACGACTATGACCGGTTGGTCTCGACGGTTGAAACGATGAGTGCCGGTGAGGTGACCGTCGAAGGTGAAGTCGACAAAGACGGCACCGACTTCATTCGCTACACACTCGGGAAGAAGGACAAGTCGACGCTCATCGACATCCCAGCAGAAGGGAAGATGGACACCGCGACGCTTGTCAGTCGCGCCGACGGGGTCGACGCGACTGTGGTCATTGACGATTTCGACACCGACGTGAACATCTCCGCGCCGGACCCCGGCGAAGTGACCCAGCCCCAGGGGCAGTGATCGAATCTCCGGGACCCATCACCTTCGTCCCGATATTCGGAACTTTGCCGGCAGAACCTGGGAACCGGAACCAGGTGTGACGTAATGTGTTCGACGTAGTGCGCCGAGGGCCATCATCCTGGCTCAAGGCTCAAGCCTGATCGAGGGAGATCACATGTCATCCGAGGCCAACCCGCCCGTGAGTGGACAATCGTCGAGTGATTCGGCATTGGAGAAACGGACGCTGAGGAAAGTCACTCTTCGGCTGATCCCATTCATCATCGCGATGTACTTCATCAACTACCTCGACCGCACCAATCTCGGCATCGCGGGCCCGGGCGGAATGAACGAAGACCTCGCGATGAATGCCACTCAGTTCGGCTTTGCGGCCGGCGTCTTCTTCTTCGGCTACCTCATCCTCGAGGTGCCGTCCAACCTCGCTCTGCACAAGTTCGGTGCCCGGATCTGGCTCGCCCGGATTCTCATCAGTTGGGGCATCGTGGCCGCGGCGATGGCGTTCGTGCCCAGCCACGGGTGGCTCTATGTACTGCGATTCCTGCTGGGCGTCGCCGAGGCGGGATTCTTCCCGGGCATCATCCTCTACCTCACGTATTGGTTCCCCACGTCCATGCGAGCCCGGGCCACCGCGCTGTTCATGCTCGCGATTCCTATGTCCAGTGTCATCGGTTCGCCGCTGTCGTCATGGCTGATCTCGAGCGGAAACTCGATCTTCGAGAACTTCGCGGGCTGGCGGTTCATGTTCATCATCGAAGGTGTGCCCGCAATCCTGCTC
The DNA here is from genome assembly GCF_900105045.1 of Brevibacterium picturae. Lineage (GTDB taxonomy): Bacteria > Actinomycetota > Actinomycetes > Actinomycetales > Brevibacteriaceae > Brevibacterium > Brevibacterium picturae. The sequence continues at coordinate 2,180,727 of NZ_LT629739.1, forward strand.
GGCATCATGTGCATCTTCTACCTCACCGACCGCCCACGCGATGCCAAATGGTTGACACCGGACGAGCGGAACTGGCTGCAGTCGACAATGGACGCCGAGGAGGCGGGCAAGGCCGAGACCTTCCACTACCCGGTCCGCCGATCCCTGCTCCAGCCGCGCGTATGGGCACTGTCCTTCGTCTACTTCGGCATGGTCTACGGTCTCTACGCCTTGAGCTTCTTCCTGCCGACGATCATCTCCGGCTTCCAGGAGACCTTCGGGGTCGAATACTCGATCGTCGAGATCGGCTTCATCACCGCGATTCCGTATGTCTTCGGTGCCCTGGCCATGTATTTCTGGTCCCGGCACGGGGACAGAACCAACGAGCGCGTCTGGCACGTCGCGGTGCCGCTCTTCATCGGCGGAGTCACGATCCCGATCGCTCTGTACCTGAGCTCGCCGTTCACGACGATGATCGCCGTGACCATCACCTGCATGGCCATCTGCGCCGCGTTGCCGACCTTCTGGCCGCTGCCGCAGACCTTCCTCGCCGGCGCCGGAGCAGCCGCGGGACTCGCGCTGATCAATTCGCTGGGCAACTCCGCCGGATTCTTCGCGCCCTACATCACCGGCGGGTTGGCCGAGCTCACCGGAACCCAGAATGCGGGCATGTGGGTCGTGGGCGCGGCGATGGTCGCAGCCGGGATCGTCACCCTCGTCCTCAAGGCCGCTCCCGCGCCCGATAGAGTGAATCCGGAGATGACGAAGTAGTCATATGGTGCGGCACTCCAGTCGTAACCGCAGACGAAATCGTCACAGGAAAACAGTCGCCGAGGCGGTCGTGACCACCCCGGCAGTGCGGTTCGGAAGGATGCCATGACAGTACAGGACCAGACCCCGGTGAGTGCCGCCGAACTCGATGCGCTTGCAGCGCGCTTGGGCGAGGGCGCGCTGACGACGGATTCCGACGTCATCGAAGCCCACGCCCGTGACGAAGCCCTGTTCTGCCCTCACGAAGGGGCGATTGCCCTGGTCAGGGCCACCTCGGCGGCCGATGTCCAGGAAGTCATGCGCTTTGCCAGTCAACATGGCGTCCCTGTCGTCCCGCAGGGCGCTCGGTCCGGGATCTCTGGCGGGGCGAATGGGTCACCCGGGGCGATCCTGCTCAACGTCTCGCGGATGAAAGACATCATCAGCGTCAACGAGGCGGAACGACTCGTCACGGTCCAGCCCGGCATCATCAATCAGGACCTCAAGGACCACCTCGCGCCCTTCGGCCTGTCCTATCCGCCCGATCCGGGCTCGGTCGCGCTGTCATCGATCGGCGGCAACATCGCCACCAACGCAGGCGGACTGTGCTGCGTCAAATACGGTGTGACCAGGGACTACGTTCGCAGTCTGACAGTCGTCTTGGCCGATGGCACGCTGACGAAGCTCGGCCCGAAGACTGCGAAGGGTGTGGCCGGACTCGACATGCGCCACCTGTTCGTCGGCTCCGAGGGCACGCTGGGCATCGTCGTCGAGGCGACCCTGCGCCTGGTTCCGAAGCTGCCCGATCCATTCACAGCCGTCGCAACCTTCCCTGATGAGCGCTCCGGCCTCCAGACGGTCGCGGACTTCATGGCCGCCGGCGGAGCGCCGAGCCTGCTCGAGTTTCTCGATTCCTCCAGCCTGAAGATGCTCAACGAGTTCGGGGACTTCGGGCTCGACGGTGATGCGGGTTCGATGCTCATCATGCAGGTCGACCAGAATCCTGCGGATTCGCAGGTCACCATGGCCCAATTCGCCGAGGTGGCCGAGTCCTGGGGCGCACTCGACGTCGCGTACTCCGATGACCCCGCAGACTCAGCAGCGCTCATCGCCGCCCGACGGATGATTCAGCCCGCGTATGAGAAGTTCGCAAATGCTCACGGGGGAGGGCAGCTGCTTGACGATGTGTGTCTTCCGCGCGTGGCGATGCCCGAGTTCTGCGATCGACTGAAGGAGCTGCAGGAATCCTCGGGGCTGATGATAGCCCTGGTCGCACATGCCGGGGACGGCAATACGCACCCCTCGGTCTTCTTCGATGCCGGTGATTCCGCGGAAACAGCGAAGGCTCAGGAGATCTTCGGCGAGATCATGCGCATCGGCCTTGAGCTCGGCGGCACGATCACCGGTGAGCACGGAATCGGTTTCCTCAAACGTGATTGGCTGAACAACGAACTCGACGAAGGTTCGAGGCGGATCCAGATCACTGTGAAGAACGCCCTTGATCCCCAGGGGATCCTCAACCCGGGAAAGATGCTCAGCGCGATCTGAGGGGACGGCCTTCTGACTGGTCAGAGAGCCGGATCGGTATCTGAGCTGACGGTCAGCGTTCGGTATGGAGCCGCGACATTGTGATCACACAATGTCGCGGCTCGCTTTTGTGCTCATCTTTCGCAGAGGTCGGGCTGTCGGGTATCGATTGTCGTTCTACTCTCTGACCTGGGGCGTTGCGAGTACGTCAAGTTTCCGGGTCATCAATTAATACGAGAATGAAAGAGTGAGCGAACAAAAATCGAAACTAAGGGTGCAAACGGGCGAAATGCGTGTACAATTAAGGGAAGAGCAACAACGATGTTGGCGAATGGACTTCAGTACCATGACTCTCACCCCCGACCGCACACCACAGAACCCGGAAGAGCGTGACTCACGCCCCGGTTCCCGTGATGCCGCTGCGGCCGGACCGCCCTCCTTGTTCGATCAGCTCAAAGATGCCAACCTCGATCTGACCGGCCACCCGCTCGCGGAGAAATTCGAATCTCTCGCGGCCGTACCGACAGGCGAACCTGATGAACCGAACGAACTCGGTGAGTCGGAGGCCGGCGAGTTCGCGGATGACGATGGCAACGAGGCCAGCGATGGCGACGCGATCGCCAGTGACGCTCCGGCTGTCGATACTTCAGATGACGACCCACAACCTGCTGGCTCCGCTGACAGCAGTCCTAGCCCCCACCCCTTGCTATCGAATGAAGAGTGGACAGATCTGTCCCGATTCGCTCCCGAAGTCACGAACAGCCTCACAGCGTTGAGTGGGCTCAAAGATGGGCTGCGAACCTTCGATCGTCGCATGGGCCCTGATGATGCCATCACACTCATCGACGGACTCGAAGCACTCGGTCGAGTCAACGAGGCCCTATCCACCCTGGCTTTGGCGGTATGTGAACGAGTGGGAACACCGACCGACTATGGTGCCAAGACGACGAAGGCACTCATCCAAGACCGGCTCAACATCACCAGTCGCGAAGCGAATCGGCGTACCGATATGGCCAAGAGTCTCGGTGGGCGGGTGACCCTGACCGGTCAGCCACAAGCACCCCTGTTCCCGAAGGTCGCCGATGCCTTCAACGACGGCAGACTGTCAGCCGACCAGGCCAGGGTCATCAAAGACTGCTTGAAGAAGTTGCCGACGTGGGTCAGCCCAGACGATCGTGATTATGCCGAAACGACACTCGTTGACAAAGCCCCGAGCGTGAGGGTCCATGACCTGCGCGCCATCTTTGCACGCATTCTCGCCCACATCGACCCCGACGGTACAGAGCCGACTGATCCTATGGATCGGTCCATGTACACAGTCAGTATGCATGCACGAGACAACGGTGACTGGGACATAGTCGGTCTCCTCGATCCTATTACGGGTGGCCAGCTCAATGGGCTGCTGACAGCCAGAACCAAGATCGCGAACAACGCTGACAATGCCACCGAGCCCAACGGTGGGCAGAACTCTGCAGGTTCTGATGACCAGGTCGCGGGTGGAACTGACTTCGACACGGACTCTGGTGTCCTCGAAGACGGGACTCTCGTCGACATGACAGGGCAGAGGCTGTCGGCTCAGGAGTGGATCTATGAACGCTTCGCGACTCTCATCGCCAGGATCGATATGACACGGACCGGGCAGGGTGCACAATACGCTTTGGTCGTGACAGCCAAGGCCGAAGACCTTGCCAACGGCACCGGTACCGGCACGACGGGTACTGAGAATCCCGTCCCCATCAGCGAACTTGCCCGTAACGGTTTGAATGGGGCCGTGTTCTTCGAACTCATCTCCGAGAAGGCGAAGACGATGCAGGTGGTCACGGAGAATCGGTTCGCGAATGCGAAACAGATCGCGGTTCTGACCGCCCGTGACAAGGGATGTACTTTTCCTGGCTGTGATGCCCCGCCGGGGTGGTGCGATGCCCACCATATTGTTGAGTGGGCACAGCAAGGTAAGACCGATATCAACAATATGATGCTCAGCTGCTCGGCCCATCACCACCTTTTGGACAGGTCGGACTGGGAGACAGTGATGCTGGGAGATGGACGTCCTGCGTGGGTTCCTCCTGCATCGATCGATCCGGCCAGGCGACCGATACTGCACGCGAGATTCGTGGCTCAAGAAGTCATCGACACACTCTTCGACGACTGACAACCCTCGTGCCGACTTCACTGCATGACAGCATTGCCGCGCGCTTTATTGAGGGATAGCGTCGCCGCGGCCCGCATCCTCGCGAGTCAGGATTACCGTGCGACCGCGTCGTCGCTCGCAAGGTCGCGGAGAGCAGAGATTGCCTCGTCGATGACGTCCTGCTGCGGATGACCAGGATCGCTGATGGCGTGGACATAGCGGATCGGTTCGGGTGCAGCCAATGGCACGATAACTACGCCGTCGGGCAGTTGGTCGATGCCGAGGCGGGGGAGCAGAGTGATTCCCAGTCCTCGGCTGACCATGTGGAGTGCGGCGACGAAAGAGTGCGCCTCGTGCCTGAACTGCACTTGAACCCCCGCCCGCGCGCAGGCGTCGAAGAGGATCATTCTGCATGGGCCCTCACCTTTATCGTTATCGATCCACGGGTAGCCCTCAACCTCGGTCAGTGACAGTTCTTTGCAATTGGCCAGATCATGGTTCTCGGGTACTGCGACAACATACGGATCTTCAAGCAGAAGGCTGCTGTTGATCTGAGGCGGAAACGGCGGGTCCTTCGTTTCGGTGATGATGACCTGGATGTCGGATCGATCTTCGTGCCATTGATCTTCAGCCAGATTGAGTTGAACGGCCGTATTCGGGAACTTGTGTTCGAGGAACAGGACCAGCTCCGGCATCCACCGATTGCCTGCGGTGCTGAAGTATCCGATCGACAGGCGGTTGATTCGATTGTCTTTCAGGTCTGAGATGCGCTGCTGCAATCGACTCGATGACTCGAGAACTCCGTCGACCTCACCCATGATGGCGGTGCCGGTGTCAGTCAGGCACAGACCGCGGCCTCGGCGTTGGAACAATGTCAGGCCGGCGCTCTCCTCGAGCAGTTTCAGATGATAGCTGACCGCGGATGGAGACATGCCGAGATGCTGAGCCGCTGCGCGCACAGAGCCAGTCGCGGCAACAGATTTGAACGATTGCAGTTGGATGACGTTGCTCATCCGGTAATTGTACGAATACGTCGCACAGATGTGCAATGGTGTGCGCTTTTAATTGACTGTCGTCGGCAGAATAATCGTACCCATGAAGGACAACCCAACCGCCGGACAGTGCCCACCGATTCAGATGGCCGGCCCTGCCTCGTCGAGCAAAGCCACCTCGGGCGCAGCGCCCTCACCGCTGGACGCGCGACTGACGACGGAATCACGCATACAGACCGCCTCGCACATACCGGCCGCCTCACGCATGCAAACCTCCTCTCCCATACCGACGGACAAGCCAGCCGCGCAATCATCTCCACCAAGAGTCATGCCGTGGATTGCGGCACTTTTGACGATGGTCTTCTGGGCTTCGTCGTTCGTCGTCATTCGCGATGCCGGTGACCACTACTCCCCGGGACCGATGTCGCTGCTGCGGATGGGCGCTGCGGTGATCGTCCTGTCTGCCTGGATGCTCGTTCGCAAGCCGAGGTTCCCGACCTCGAAGATGACGTGGCTGATCATGCTCATCTGGGGAGTGGCCTGGTTCGCCGCTTACACCGTCGTTCTCAACGCAGCCGAACGGTCGATTGACGCAGGCACAGCCGCAATGATCGTCAACATCGGCCCTCTCCTCGTCGCCGTCTTCGCCGGACTCTTTCTTGGGGAGGGTCTGCCGATCAGGCTGCTCATCGGCATCGTGGTTTCGATGGTCGGGATCGGGATGATCACGGCCGCAAGCTTCACCGGGGTGTTCACCATCGGCGGCATGCTCCTCAGCCTCACCGCGGCGATTCTCTATGCGGCCTGCGTGGTCCTGCAGAAGCGCTTCCTGTCTCGCGGTGATTCGGTGACCGTGACCTGGGGAGGCATTCTTGCCGGAACCCTTGCCTGCCTCGTCTTCGCGCCCGGCCTGCTCGCCGAGGTGGCCCAGGCACCCGTAGGAATCACCGTCCAGGTCATCTACCTCGGAGTGGTGCCCACCGCTCTCGCATTCAACCTGTGGGGGTATGCGATCCGATTCCTGCCGGCTGGAATACTCAGCTCCTCAGGGCTGCTCGTGCCTGCGATCGTCGTTGTTCTCGCCTGGCTGATCCTCGGCGAGGTTCCACCACCGCTGGCAGCCCTGGGCGGCGTCTTCTGTCTCTTCGGCGCGGCCTTCACCATCGTCCCGCAGATGTTGCGTTCTGCCCGGAAGCAGTAACCGCTGCTTGCTGATCGTGATCAGCCCTCGGCCTTGCCCTGACGCCAATACCCCATGAACGCGATCTGATGACGATCGACGCCGACCTCCTGGACGAGGTAGCGACGCAGACGTTTGACGGGGCCGGCCTCACCAGCGATCCAGGCATAGAACGGACGAGAGCTCTTTTCGATGTCACTCGAACTGCCCTGGGCTGCCTGGGTCAGTGCGGCCGGCACGTCCCACAGGATCTCTTCGTCGATGTTCACGTCGTCGAGCTCAATCGATAATGAGCCGGAAGCTCCCGCACCCGCACCCGCACCCGCACCCGCACCTGCACTGGAACCCGCGCCCACCTCGGCGAGGACTCGGTTCTCGACACGGACGGCATCACGGACAGCGGGTTCAAGCAGCTGACCATGTTCGGCTCCCTCGCGACACAGCCACTGAACCTCGAACCCTGCGGGGGTATCCAGCTCAAGAACATCCTCGGCGGTCGGGACTTCGAGGATCGCCTTGCCCTGCACTTCGACGCCCTTGAGTGAGTCAAAGATCGAGGCGATGGCCGGCACTGCGGTTTCATCACCAGCGAGGAGGATGGTGTCGGCGTCTGCTGGTGCGAACTCAATTCCGGCAGTGGGCCCCTCGGCGTGACGAGAGGGCCCGATGATATGCAGACTGTGTCCCACTTGAGCTGACTGGGCCCAGGCTGCAGCGGGACCCGAATGGCCTTGCGCATCGGTATGCAGAACCATATCGACGACGAGTTCACAATCCTCCTCGCGCCATTCGCGCACGGTGTAGGTGCGCATTTGTCCGCGAACATTCGGATCGAGCTGCAGCCATGACTGATACCAGGACAGGCCGGATTCGGGGTCTTGCTCATCGAGGAAGCGGAGGAGGTCGAACTCAGGTTTCGGCGCACCGGCCGAGGGAATGATGAGTTTGAACCGCAGGTCACGCGGGTGGCCGCTGCAGCCGAAGTCTTTGAGACCCTCGCCGCCGAAGGTGATGCGGCGGAAAGTGGGACTGAGATCGACGATGCCGGTGACGGTGGCCTCGAAGGCGGTGATGGGCGCTGGTGACACAGGTGCTCCTTCGTTCCGCGTCGTGACGAGGAACTCGGTACGGGTGCCTGCAGGTAGAGACTCTCTGCAGAAGGGGTGGTGCAACGTTCATGCACGAGTCTACGTCAATCTAGTAAGGATAGCCTGCCCAAATAGTGCTACGGTGTTCTCGGCAGGCTCTGGAGTGCATTGTTCGGTGAAGATCAGCAGCGAGTCGAACGAGATTCAGCCGTGTGCCGGGCAATGTATCCAGAGGTGAGAGGCCCGAACGGCTGAATATCCACCTCTCGCTCGATTCCAACTCACCACAGACGAATACCGGAAGGTTATCCATGCGCCGGCGCCAACTGCTCGCATTATCCGTACTTGCCCCGTTCGCCCTTGCCGCATGCGGCAGCCCCGAGGGCGAAGCTGCAACGACTACCGGGTCGAAGGGCTTCTCCTACAGCCCGGAAGGATATGAGGGAGTCACTATTGAGCTGGACCATCCGGTCGAACGGATCGCCATGGACTTCTACTCCGCCGCGGCGCTCGCCCCGTATGGGATCAAGCCCGTGGCAGTCTACGGATTCGGCCAGAATGAGTCTCCGGGGAAGTCGTTCGACCAGACGGGTGTAGAGGTCGTCGGCACCGATATGGAGCTGGACCTCGAAGCCCTCGCAGCGACGAACCCCGACATCATCATCGCCTATGGCAACGACAAGGGCGACGGGTGGACCTGGTGGGAGGACAAGCTCAGCGACCAGGTGTCGGCGCTCGTTCCATTTGTGCCGGTCAAACTCGACGGAGGAACGCCGGATGATATGTTCGCCCAGTATGCTGCGATCGCCCGTGCGCTCGGCAAAGACACCGATACGGGCGAGATCGCACAGCAGCGCAAGCAGTTCGAGGCTGCTCGACAGAGAATCCGTGACATCCCTGCCGACAAGGATTGGATGACAGTTCTGCTCGCGAACTTCAGCGCCGAAATCAACTACACGGCCAAGGAGCTCGGGGTTGCGAAGATGCTCACCGATGACGGACTGACCCTCGTCGGACCCGATTCAGGGGCAGACACCAGCTGGGCCGAAGTCTCCTGGGAGAAGATCAGCGACTATCCGGCAGACGTCATGCTCATCCACGAAGCCTCGACTGACTACGAGGACAACCCCATCTTCAAGAGTCTGCTCCCGGTCAAACACAAGCAACTCGGCACCTGGGACGATAAGCGCGCCTACACCTATGACGGGTACACGCAGTGGCTCGGCGAGCTCGCGGATGTGTTGGAGAGTGCGAAGGACATCCAAAAGGACTGACGGTGATCCCACCGTCCCTCTGACCAGCCTCGGCGAAATCAAGTGAAAAGATTCTCCTGATGTGTCGAACGGATTCCAACGCCGTCGACGCGGAGGGGAACATCTATCAGGCTCAGCACGGGCGACCAGAGATCCGAGTCCACGGACCCGATGGGCAGCTGCGGACTACAATCGGCATTCTGGCGGATCACGAGAGGCTTGAGCATTCGGTGCGCCTGCTGCATCGGGCACTGACGTTGCAGATGGTGGTGGAGCATTGTGCGCCGACGTCGGCGGGTCATAGGATCAGAAGCCTGAGACTGCCAGCCCTCGACGAATCGGAGTCTGTTCCCATGTCGCCCCAATCACCGCCCGGAGTCGAGTTCGACGCTGACGATCCGGTCATCCGGTCCTTGATGGCGGGTGCGTCGGCGACCTGGGTCCGACCCGACCTTGACCCCGCAAAGGTGGCTCTCCGAGACATCGCCGAGGACCCCGGCGTCGGGGACGGCTCGGCAATCGGTGTCGACCCCGACATCATGGACCGCGCCGCGGAGCGCTTCGACCGGTTCGCTCCGTGGTTCGCCGAAACGTTCCCGGAGACTGCCTCGGCACATGGAATCATCGAATCCCCGCTGATTCCGGCGGCCGAGACACAGGCGGATCTCACCAACCGCCTCGGCGCCGAACTTCCCGGCAGGCTCTGGCTCAAACGCGATGATGCCCTGCCCATCAGCGGATCGATCAAGGCGCGCGGAGGATTCCACGAGGTCCTCGAATACGCCGAGGAGGTCGCCGCCAGCCACGGACTGAACCCGAACGAGCCCGCCACCTACAACTCCGATGCCTTCCGCGGACTCGCCGCAACCCACCGGATCGTCGTCGGCTCGACCGGCAATCTGGGACTGTCGATCGGCATCCTCAGCGCGGCACTCGGCTTCGCCGCCTCGGTGCACATGTCGGCAGATGCTCGGCAGTGGAAGAAGGACCTGCTGCGCAGCCACGGTGTCGATGTTCTCGAGCACGCGGGTGACTTCGTGACAGCGGTGTCAGCGGGGCGTGCATCCGCCGAAGGCGCGCCGCGTACTCATTTCGTCGATGACGAAGACTCACGCAGTCTCTTCGCCGGTTACTCGGTGGCCGCTCTAAGACTCAAAGACCAGCTCGAGGCCGCCGAGGTCAGCGTCGACGCGAACCACCCGCTCGTCGTCTACCTGCCCTGCGGGATCGGCGGCGGTCCCGGCGGAGTGGCCTACGGGCTCAAACGGGTCTTCGGCGACGACGTGCACTGCATCTTCGTCGAACCAAGCGAGGCGCCGGCCATGTTCCTCGGGGTACGAACCGGCCTCCACAGCGCGATTGCCGTTCAGGACATCGGCCTCAGCGGAGCCACCGCCGCCGACGGTCTGGCCGTGGCGCGACCCTCGCGTTTCATCGGTCCGGTCATCAGCCCACTGATCTCAGGCTTCGCAACGGTGACCGACCAGGTCATCAAGGCAGGCGTTGGTGTGCTGCACCAGACCGAGGGACTTGATGTCGAACCCTCGGCGACTGCGGGACTGACCGTCCCCTGGCGAACGTCGGGCCACCTCGGCGAGGGTGTGCGCTCGCGCAATGCCACACACTTGGTGTGGGTCACGGGCGGAGCCATGGTGCCCGCCGTCGATCGCGATCGCTATGTGGCCGAGGGGCTGGACCTGCTGCCGACGATCAATGATGAGATATGACGATCAGGAAAGTTGTGTCCGGCGCCGATTCCTCACCAGGTGCACCACGATGCCGATGATCAGCCACACCGCTCCGATGACCAGGGCCAAGGGGTTCGCACTGACGAGAACGATGACGAGTAAGCCCGCACCGACGACGGGAATCAGACCGTGTGTGAACCAGCTCGGCGTCTCGGTACCCTGTCGTTTGACGAGGAAATAGCCGACCACCGAGGCCTGCACGAAGATGAACGCGCTCAGAGCGCCGACATTGACGATCGAGGTCAGCTGGTCGAGTCCGTCCGCACGAGTCGTTGCCCAACCGGCGACGATGACATTGCCGAGCGCCGCGACGAGGATTCCCTTCCACGGAACACCGGTTCGCGGTGACACCTGGCCGAGGAACTTCGGGACCTGGCCATTGCGGCCCATGTCCATGAGGATGCGTGAGCCGGCGGCCTGCCCGATCATCGCGGAGAACGCAGCACCGACAGCCTTGGCCAGCGCCAGCAGCCAGTGAACCCATGTCCCGAGAGTGGCGTCGACGGCATCGTAGTAGGCCGCACCCTCGAGCTCCGGGTGGGCTTGGAGCTCGGCGGGAGTCACGGGCGAGAGCAGGCTGCCGACCCAGGTCTGGGCGACGAAGAACACTCCCGCCAGTATGAGGCAGAACAGAGTGGCACGACCGACGACCTTCGGGCCGCCCTTGGCCTCCTCGGCGAATGTCGCCAGAGAGTCGAAGCCCAGATACGACAGCACAGCCACGGACACCGCGGCCAGAACCGCAGCAATCGAGAACGTGCCCACCCCGGTCAGCGGGGACAGCCAGTCGCGGCTGGGGCCGTTGGCCGCGAGGTAGATGATGCCGAGGACGAGAACAAGGCCGAGTACGGCGACCTCGATGAGCACCACGATGGTGATCACCCGCGAGGCGATCTTGACCCCGGCGAGGTTGAGCCCGGTGGTGAGGATGACGGCGACACCGGTGAACAGCCACACGGGAATGCTCGGGAAGATCGAATTCAAGGCGATGCCCGTGAACAGATACGCCACCGAGGGGATGAACAGGTAGTCGAGGAGGATCATCCACCCTGCCGTGAACCCTGCACGAGGACCGATGCCCGCCGAGGCGTAGGCGAAGACCGTTCCGGCCCGCGGGATCTCCCGCGACATCCGCATATAGCTGACCGCGGTGAACGACATGACGATCGTCGCCACAATGTAGACGAGGGCGACCGCTCCGCCCGAGTTGGCATCGAGCGTACCGAAGACTCCGACCGCGGCCGCGGGGCCGATGAAGACGAGCCCGATGAAGATGAGTTCGGTCAGGCCGATGCTGCGGCGAAGCTCGCCCGCCTTCCCTGCGGCTCCTGCGTCGGACGCATTCACGACTTGTCGGCCAGCTTCGTGGCCACGGCCAGGTCCTCCCACGACATTCCCGAGCCCTTGAAGATGACCGTCTGGTCCGCGTCGGCGCGGACCTCGCCGTTGCTGAACTGCTTCATCGTCACAAGCGCATCCGCATCCAGCGTCCCGTCTGCGATCGCGAGGACGACGTCCCCGCCCTCCCGCAGAACGGTGCTGAGGTCTTCGACGACGACCGTCGCAGAGGTGAAGAGCTCGGCCGGCAGCTCACGGGAGTGGGGGTCGTGGGAGCCACAGGCCATGACCACGGCACCGGGATTGACGAGGTCCGCTGAGAACAGGGGTTCGCCGGCAGTGGTGGCGGTGACGATGATGTCGGCGGCGCGCAGTGCTGCATCCACCTCGGCGGTCTGTGCTTCGATCACCCTGCCGCGGTCATGGACATCGTCGGTGACCTGATCGGGGGAGCGGACGACGAAGGTGACATCGTCAAGCTCGACGTCGAGGACGTCGGCGATCGTATCGGCATGTCCCGTTCCCTGCGGTCCGGCCCCGAAGATCACGACATTGACCGGCCGGGTGAACCTGGCCAGCGCGGGTTCGATCGCGGCCAGGGACACGGCTGGGGTGCGCAGCGTCGTCAGCGCGGCACCGTCGATGATGGTCCGCAGCTCGAGGGTGGTGCTGTCGTACATGAGGTACTGGGCCATGATCCGCGGGAGCCCGCGTTCGCTGTTGCCGACGGAGACGCCGACGAGCTTGACCCCGACCCAGTTGCCGATCTCCGAGGGCATGAAAATCATGTTCCCCGCGGAGATGTCGCTGATCGTGCGCGGAATGTCGTCACTGGGGTCGAAATCGCCCGCCAGCGCCTCTCTCAAGGCGGCGACCGCCTCGGCGGGGGACAGCGCGGCGAAGACGGCTTCGGCGTCGAGGTTCTTCACATCGTCCATCGGTGTGCACATCCTTCGTGATTCGGCCTGGGGCTGGCTTCTTGCAATCGACCTTATGCCACCTCTGGTCGGCATGCGAATGTTCTTCAGGATGCGAAAGTCCGGGTGAGCGCGTCACCATCTCGTCACATGAGCACGGGTGTCCAGCGTCGAGGCGCGTCTACGATGGAGAGCGACAGTGGTCAAAGGTCGAAGACCGGTGGTCAGCCGGTTGAAGGCGAAGGGCGAATGTGACGATGGCTCAGCAGAATTTCGGGTTGCCGCAACAACCGGTGCCGCAGCACCCGGTTTCTCCGTACGCTGCTCCGCAGTACCCCATGCCGCGGCTGCCCTCGGTGGTTCCGGGGATTCTGCTCATTGTGGCGGGAGCCCTCGGTGCGCTGCTGGCGATCGGAATCATCATGATTCCCGGCGTGCTGTTCCTGTTCGGTGGTGGCGGCAACGTCGATGCCTTCAATGACTTCGCCTCCGGTTTCGTCATCACCGCAGTCATCGTGGGCGTGGTGTCACTGGCGGCTCTCGTCACCGGAATCGTCCTCGCGGTCCGCACCGCGAAGAAGCGTCGTCGCATCAGGCAGGCGGCTATGGGCTGGCCGATGTACCGGTGAGGTTCACACCCCGCGCTGCGCCACGACGGCGGCGACCTCGGCCAGGACCTCGAGCGCGGCGGCGATGATCGGCTGACCGGCCGACCCGCTGCGCACCCCGGTGAGGATCTTCCGGGACGGGACCGGATCGCCCCTCAGTGGGACCCGCGCCACATCGTAGCCATCGGGCAGCCTGGCCAGGCGGGGGATGAGTGCCACACCCAATCCGGCGGAGACCAGTGCCGCGCCCGTCTCCCACTCCCGCGACTGGTGCGCGTTCTCGGGGAAGAATCCGGCGGCCGCGCACGCCGTCCGCACGAGCCGGTGGTAGGGCGATCCCGGACGGTCGAGGATCCAACTTTCCTCCGCTGCCTCACTCAGCGATACCGACGAGCGGGTCGCCAGCCGGTGATCGCTGCGGACCAGAAGGTCAAGGCGGTCGCTGACCAGCGCATTCTGCTCGAATCGGACATCGCTGCGGGGCGGCAGCGGATCGGTGGCCACGACAACGGCGATATCGGCCTGTTCGGTGACGAGGAGCTCGAAGCACTCCTCCGGCTCGGCCTCGATGATGGTGACCTGCGAATCGGGAAGCAGCTCGCCCACCTTCTCCGCAGTCGGCGGCAACAGCGTCGCCGCAGCGGTCGAGAAGCCGCACATCCGCAGCCGTCTCTGTCGCATGGAGCTGCCCGCATCCGCCTCGGCGAGTTCGCCCCGGATCTCCTCCCACCGGGTGAAGAGCTCCTGCGTCCGCTCGAGCAGAAGCTGGCCCACGCGTGTGAGGACGAGGCCCCTGCCGCGTTGTTCGAGGATGGTCAGACCGAGGTCCTTGGACAGGGAACGCAGCTGGTGGGACACGGCCGACGGGGTGTAGCCGAGGCGGTGCGCGGCCTCGGTGAGGGTGCCGACTTCGGCAAGGACTCGAAGCACCTGGAGACGCTGATCGATCATGCAATATTGTTGCATGATCGAGTGGAAAAAGATTCGCTTTTCTTCGCAGATATTCCGGCGGACACTGGCAGAAAGCAACAGCAATCGCAGCGAGGCGGTGACACCGATGACTTTGGCATCCGAAACCCAGAACCGAAAGACCACTGTCGATCCCCGAACCACGACCAGCACCTTCGACCCGGATCGTCTCATCGATGAGCGTCGACCCGGGTACTGTCTCGACGCTCCCTTCTATCTGTCCGAGGAGTTCTTCCGCCGGGACGTCGACGCGGTGTTCGCCTCGACCTGGATCTTCGCGGCGGCCGCCGCCGAGGTGCCCGAGCCCGGCGATTTCGTCACCATCGACATCGGCGACTACTCGGTCATCATCATCCGCGATGACGACGAGGAGATCCGCGCCCACCACAACGTCTGCCGCCACCGCGGCGCTCGCCTCCTGTCCGAGGCCAACGGGTCCGTGGGCAACATCGTCTGCAGCTACCATCAGTGGACCTATTCTCCCGAGGGCGACCTCATGTCCGCAGGCGTCCAAGCTTCCGGCTTCGACAGGACCTGCTTCTCACTGCGCTCGGTCAACGTCCGTGTCGTCTCGGGACTCGTCTTCATCTGCCTCGCGCAGAACCCCCCGGAGGACTTCGCCGAGGTGGCCGACCGCATCTCGCCCTACCTCGAACCGCATGCCCTGGACAGAACCAAGGTCGCCGCCCAGGTCGACCTCGTCGAGCACGCCAATTGGAAGCTCGTCATGGAGAACAACCGCGAGTGCTACCACTGCGAAGCCGGTCACCCCGAGCTGACCTGCACCTTCTTCCCGACCTACGGGTACAGGCCCGAGGAGATCCCCAAACGCCTCAAGCCCGCCTACCAGCGCTACCTCGACGCCGAGGAGCGACTGCGCGTCAACAGCGAACGCAACAACCTGCCGACCGAACTCATCGAGGAGCTCAGCGGTCGCCCCACCGGGTTCCGGATCGAACGGGCCGCGCTCGACGGCAAGGGTGAGTCGTACACGATGGACGGTGCGGCCGCCTCGGCGAGGCTCCTCGGCGAATTCGACACCGCAGAGCTGGGGCGGCTGTCGATGCACACCCAGCCCAACGCCTGGTTCCACTTCATGGGCGACCACGCGGTCACCTTCTCCCTCGTGCCGCTGGGCCCCGATAAGACACTGGTCCGCTCGACCTGGCTGGTGCACGAGGACGCCGTCGAGGGCGTCGACTACGACGTCGAGAACCTCACAACCGTGTGGAAGAAGACGAACGAGCAGGACGCGGCCCTGTGCGCGAAGGCCCATCGGGGCATCTCCTCACCGGCCTACCTGCCCGGACCCTACGCCCCGACGGAGGCCGACCTCGAGGAATTCTGCACCTGGTACATCGAACGGCTGCAGGCACACAGAGCACAGAACAGCACAGGAGGGCAGAGCCGATGACCATCGACCAGAACACAGTGCACTCCGGTTTCGACGCCACAGTCGACGGGGTTGACGCCACAGACCGCGGGATCGATGCCGAGCTGACCGGGATGGTCGAATGTGTGTCCATCACCGAGGTCACGCACGACGTCAAGAGCTTCGAACTCTTCGCACCCTGGCTGGCCAGGATCGACTTCGAGCCGGGCCAGTACGTGACCGTGCGCATCCCCGAACTCGACCTCGAGCGCTGCTACTCGATCGCCTCGGCGCCGTTCGGTACGAACACCTTCACTCTCACCGTCAAACGTGTCGACGGCGGTGCGGTGTCGACGCACCTGCATGATGTGCTGGCCGTCGGTGACCGTGTCCACGTCGACGGCCCCTACGGCCTGTTCAGCACCAGCTTCCACCCAGCCGCGAAGCACCTGTTCGTCTGCGGCGGCTCGGGCATCTCCCCGATCATGTCGATGGTGAGATCCCTGCTGGCCCGACCAGCAGGAACCCTGACCGACATCGTGCTCATCCACAACGCGGCCACCCCTGCCGACATCATCTTCCGCCCCGAGCTCGAGCAGCTCGACGAGGTTCCCGGTGTGCGCGTGGTGACGATGTGCTCCCGCGACTCCGCCGCCGAGGTGTGGGCCGGCCGGCGCGGTCGCATCACCCGTGAGACCCTCGCCGAGGTGGTCCCCGAGTTGGCAGATCGTGAGACCTTCGTCTGTGGTCCCGCCGACTACATGTCCGCAGTTCGGATCATGCTCGACGAGCTCGGTGTCCTCGGCAGCCGGGTCCACGAGGAGTCCTTCGTCTTCGCGAAGACCCCTGCCGAGCGACTCGCGAGGAAGGGCGCGGCGGCAGATGCATCCACAGCCGGCGGTGTTGAGGCATCGGCAGCGGGCATTGGCGCGTCGCACCCACCAGGGGCAGTCTGCGGCGGATCGCCGCTGCTCAGCTTCGGCATCGACTTCACGACCAGCGGCAAGCACGTCGACTGCGACCCTGAGACCACGGTCCTTGATGCGGCCGTCGAAGCGGGTATGGTCTTTCCTTCCTCATGTGAAGAGGGAATGTGTGGAACCTGTAAGTCCGTGCTGGTCAGCGGCGAGGTCGAGATGAATCATGCGGGCGGCATCCGACCCAAGGAGATCGCGGCCGGCAAGTTCTTGCCCTGTTGCTCGACCCCGCTGAGCGACCTCGTCGTCGAGCGGTGACGCACCTCTTCATGGAGCGGTGCCGGTACTCAGCTCGCCGCGATGCCGATGACGATCGCCTGCACCCGAGGGATGAGCTCATCGAGATCGTGGTGTTCGACCCGCAGCCACTGCTCCAACTGCGCGGCGGAGAGGACGGACATCACCGCCTCGGCGCGCAGCCGGGCCTCCTCTGCCCGGACGTCTGCCCGGTCCTCTTCGACGAGGATCTCGACGTGACGACGCCAGAAGGGGTAGCCCGCTCGGTCGAAGCGCCCGCGGGGGCTTGACTCCTCGGTGAGGAGGACGAGGTCGAGGTTGGCCGAGATGTGCCGTATATATGCTTCGGCGAAGGCCGACAGGCGCACGACTCCGGGCGCACCCGGGCCCAACGGAGGTGGCCCCTGCAACATCCGCGCATGCATATCGCGGACCCGATCATCGAGCAGCGCCGAGGCGATGCCCGCCTTGTCGGTGAAGTTCCGATACAGGGTGCCCTTGCCGACCTGAGCACGTCGCGCCAGCTCGTCCATGGTCAACCAGGCAACGCCGCCGGTGGCCAAGAGCTGCGCCGCGGCATCGAGGATTCGGCGTCGATTGCGCTGCGCATCGGCGCGCAGCGCAGGCTCGGGTGCCGCCAGCGGAAGAAGGGCTCTTCCATAAGCGGACTGCGGTCCGGTATGCTCGCTCATATACGGACTATAGTCCGGATCAGATTCCGAACGAAAGCACGACATCGATTTCGAGGAGGCAGCGATGACGTTCGTCAAGGTTGAGCAGCACGGCGGTCCAGAGGCATATGTCCAGGTGGCCAACGAGGAGCTGACACCTGGCGAGGGGCAGATACTCGTCGAGCTGAGCGTGTCGGGAGTGAACTTCCTCGACGTGGTGCAGCGTAGTAAGGCGCTGCCTACTCCATTCCGTGCAGGAGTCGAGGGAGTCGGCGGGGTCGTCTCCACGGGTGAGGGCGTCGAGGGTTTCGAAATTGGTGCTCGCGTCGGTTGGATGGCTGGCGGGCAGGGCAGCTTCTCCCAGTTCGCTCTCGTTCAGGCGGACAAGGCGGTTCCACTCCCCGATGACATCGACGATGAGACCGCAGTAGCCGCCCTCATGCAGGGCATCACCGCCCACTATCTGACCACGGACACACACGCGGTGACCTCGGACGATGTCGTCGTGGTCCACGCCGCGGCAGGTGGGCTCGGACAGCTGCTCACTCAGGTCGCCGTCCTCAAAGGTGCCACGGTAATCGGCACAACCTCGTCGGAGGAGAAGGCCGAGATTGCTCGGAAGAACAGCGCCGCCCATGTCTTCGGCTATGAGGATTTCGCCGAGAAGACGCTGGAGGTCACGGACGGCCTCGGCGCCACGGTCATCTACGACGGTGTCGGTGCCACGACCTTCGACAACGACCTCACGGCCGTGCGGACCCGCGGCACCATCGTCGTCGTCGGCAACGCCAGCGGCCCGGTCCCACCGGTCGACGTCAACACGCTCAACACCTCGGGTTCACTGTTCCTCACCCGTCCGACCGTCGCCGACCACGTCCGCACAGCGGCGGAGATCCGCAGCAGAACCGATGAGATCTTCACTTGGATCCGCAATGGTGACCTGACCATGAACGTCGGTGCGCGTTATCCCATCGCCGAGGTGGCCGACGCCTTCACAACACTAGAATCCCGTGCGACAACCGGAAAGATCGTCCTCGAGCACTGAGCCCTCGAATACTGATTCCTCAGCAGCGCAGATTCAATCAGAGCCCCATCCCCACACGCAGTCCCTCGAGGATGGCGGCATGGACGTTGCGGGAAGCGACGGCATCACCGATCCGGTAGAGCGCAAAGGGAGCACTCGCCTCGGCGGCGGTGTGATTGGCAGTGCTGCCATCATGAATGCGGTCGGGTTGGGTCTTTCCGTGGACCCAGGCGTCGAGATCGATCTCGCCGAAGTTGGACGAGTGCGACTTGAGCGCGAAATAGACCTCGTCGTTGGGTGTCGTACCGAAGTCCACCACGACCGCATCGGTCTCCAGCTCGGTTTCGAGACCCGAGTAGTCGTTGCGCAGTCGCGCCGTGACCAGCTTGCCGATGGTCTGCGGTTTTGCCGCGAGCCTTTCGCCGAGGTGGACCGTAACACCGAATTCGGAGAACACCTGCAGATACGCGGGCGAATTCATGGAACCGACATCGACGCCGATGGTGCGCTCGGGGCTGACGTAGGTGACCTCTTGTCCATTGCGGGCCAGATGCTCCACAGCGTCGAGGGCGGGATAGAAGCCGTGGTCATCGAAGACCAGGACTCGGGATTTGTTCCGCAGGCAGTCATTCATGACATCCCAGACGTCGAAGGAGGGACCCTCCTCGCGGAACGGGTAGCTGGCATCGGGCACGCCCCCGGTGGCGATGATGACGACGTCGGGTGCTAGGGCCAGGATGTCGTCCTCCTCGGCGAAGGTGTCCAGCTTGATGTCGACCCCATGCTTTCTACATTGCTGGACCCTCCAATCGATGATGCCGATGAGATCGCGGCGGCGCTGAGAGTGGGCGGCGATCCTCACCTGGCCTCCGGCCACCGAATCGGCCTCGAGCAGGGTCACGCGATGTCCGCGCACTGCGGCCACACGCGCGGCCTCGAGACCTGCCGGGCCGGCTCCGACGATGACGACGTGCTTGGGGCCGACGCCGACATCGCGGGTGACCTCCTGCGGCAGATCGGCCTCACGCCCGCTGGCGGGATTGTGGATGCAGGTCGCGGCACCGGAGGTGTAGATGCTGTCGAGGCACATGTTCGCGCCCACACAGGGGCGGATGTCGTCCTCGCGGTGCTCCTCGATCTTCTTCACGAGATAAGGGTCGGCCAGCTGTGCCCTGGTCATGCCCACGAGGTCGAGGCAGCCGTCCTCGATCGCGAAGCGGGCGGTGGGCGCATCGGCGATCCGGGCCGCGTGGAGCACGGGGATGTCGATGGACTCCCGGATACGACGGCAGGTCTCGAGCCATGGTGCCGAGGGTGTGCCCATGCCCGGGATCGCCTCGGCGAGCTCCTTGTCCGAGCTGATGGTGCCGACGTTGAGGTTGAGGAAGTCGATGCCGTGGGCGGCGTATTCCTTGAGTGCATCGATGGCGAGGTCCTCGGTGATGCCGTTCTCAAACTGCTCGAGCACCGACATGCGAACGCCGAGGGCGAGTCCGTCTGAGGCGCCGCGCATCGCGTCGATGATCCTCAAAGGGAAGCGCATGCGAGCCGCGAGGTCGCCGTTGTAGTCATCTTCGCGGTCGTTGAATCTGGAGGCGAAGAAGTAGTCGATGAGGTGGCCGGTGTGGAGGAACTCCAGACCGTCGAACCCAGCCGCCTTCACCCGTGCCGTTGCCGCCGCGAAGTCGTCGACCACGCGCTCGATGTCGAAGTCCTCCATGGCTTTGGTGAAGGAGCGGTGGGTGGGTTCGCGGTGCCGCCCTGATGAGACGAGGGGCAGCCAGTCGGCCGTGAAGTTCGAATTGCGCGGACCCAGGTGGGTCAGCTGGATCATGACGGCGGTGCCTTCGGCGTGGCAATCCTCGGCGATCGCGGACAGCCACGGGACCACCTCGTCGGTGGAGAGGTCGACATTGCCGAACGCGGCGGGGGAGTCCTTGGACACCGTGGCCGATCCGGCTGTCATCGTCAGCCCCACCCCACCGCGGGCCTTCTCCCGGTGATAGAGGCGATACCGGTCCTTGGGCATGCCGAGCTCGGTGTAGGCAGGCTCATGCGCGGTGGAGACGATGCGGTTCTTGAGCTGAACAGACCCCAACGTGAATGGCTGGAGCAGAGGATCGAGGGACATGGTTCCTCCTTCTTCGCAGGAACGACAGTGGTTGCTTCGCAGGAACCACACCGTGGTGTCGACAACCCCAATTCGACTCGATCGAAAAGGTAGTAGTCGATAACCGATTACTTCACTCAATCGTGAGTCGTTGCGGCTATGCTGTCAATAGTCATCCAAGGAGAATTTTGATCAGTAACGAGTCAGCCTCACCTGCTGTGAAGCGATCGACACCAGGGTCGGCAGCGCCGTCGACGCCGCGGCCGGGGCTTGCGCCGGGACCACCCCGACCCGATTCGGCCCCGACGTTGAGGGAGCATGCGCTCCTCGTCATTCGCCATGCGATCACGACCGGCGACCTCGACGAGGATACGATCTACTCGGCAGCGGGACTGGCCAAGCAGCTAGGCATCTCGCTGAGTCCGGTCAGAGAAGCAATGATGTCTCTGGTCACCGAAGGCACCGTCGAAGCCGTGCCCAACAGGGGCTTCCGGCTGGTGCCCGTGACCAGGGACGATCTCGAGGAGATCATCCGGATCAGGGCCCTTCTCGCCGATCCCGCGGTAGAGGCCCTGTGCGCGCGGGTCTCCGAGGATCCAGCATCCTGCGAGACTGCGCTCGGTGAACTTCGCCGGAATGCCGAGGATGCCCAGGCCGCAGCCGTGGACGGCGACACGGTCGGATTCATGACTGCCGACCGGCTGTTCCACGAACATCTTCTCGAATACGGGCTCGGGCGCAGGGCTGCGGAGATCAGCCTGCGCCTGCGCGACCAGTCACGAGTCTTTGCGGCACATTCGATCGCGACCATAGTCGACTCCGAGTCGGCGCAGCAGATCGTCGACC
Source organism: Brevibacterium picturae (assembly GCF_900105045.1). Classification (GTDB taxonomy): domain Bacteria; phylum Actinomycetota; class Actinomycetes; order Actinomycetales; family Brevibacteriaceae; genus Brevibacterium; species Brevibacterium picturae. The sequence goes on from NZ_LT629739.1 coordinate 2,202,444, forward strand.
TCGTCGGCCTCATCGAGACGGGTCGCACCGACGAGGCGCGCGCCCTCGTCGTCGACAACCTCTTCTACTTCAAACGCGCCGAGAACCGCTAGCGGAGCCCGGCAGGATCACACCTTCACGATCGGGATCGGCATGGAATCCGTATCGAGGTCGGGGTTGTCATCCTGGGTGCGGGCCAGTTCGACAGCTTCCTCGTGCGTGGCAACGGTTGGGAATGAACCGAGCAGCGGCCTGTGCGCCGATTCCTTCATCAGGAGCACCGCCACGAAGGCGACGATCGAGAAGAACATGATGTAGAACGCCGGCATGTACGAGTTCCCGGTGAGGTCGATGAGCGCCTGACTGAACAGCGGGGTGGTGCCTCCGAACAGCGAGACGCCGAGGTTGAACGTCAGTCCCATGGCACCGTAGCGCGATGCTGTCGGGAACAGGGCCGGAAGCGTCGATGCGAGGCAGGCGATGTAGAAGCCGGCAGGCAACGCGACCATGAACAGGGCGATGGTGACCGCCCACATCTCACCGATCTGCATGATCGCGAAGGCCGGGACCATGAGGACGATCGTCGTTCCCGAAGCCACCAGGAAGACGAACTTGCGGCCCATCTTGTCGGAGAGTCGACCGATCAGCGGCAGGCACGCGGACATGATGACGAGCACCGGGATGGTGACAATGGCGGCCTGGACGTTCGTGACCCCGACGGTTTCCTCGAGATAGGTCGGCATGAAGCTCGTCAGTGCGTAGCCCACGGTCTGCGAACCCGCGACGATGGCGATGCCGATGAGGATCTCTTTCCAGAAGTGACGCACGACGCCGATGAGGCCGTGGCGAGCGTACTTGTCGTCCTTGACCTTCACATCGAGTCCCTCGGCGACCGAGGCTTCGAAGCTCGGTGTCTCGGGGATCTTCAGGCGGAACCAGATGGCGACGGCGCCGAGTGGAATGGCGATGAGGAACGGGATCCTCCAGCCGCCGTCGACCATCGCGGTGTCTCCGGCGACGGCCGTGGAGATGATGGTGGTGATGGCAACGGTGCCCGCACCGGCCGCGAAGCCGAGGTAGGAACCGACATCGAGCCAGGCGGCCCAGAATCCGCGCGACTTGTCCGGTGCGAACTCGGAGACGTAGGTGGTTGCACCTGCGTATTCGCCGCCGGTGGAGAAGCCCTGGATCATCTTGAGCAGGTAGAGGGGAATGATCACCCACAGGCCGATCTGGCCTGCGGTGGGCAGCACGCCGATGAGGGCGGTGGCGGTGGCCATCGTGGCCATCGTGAAGAAGAGGACCTTCTGTCGCCCGATCTTGTCACCGAGAGGCCCGAGCACCATGCCGCCGAGCGGACGGACGAGGAAGGAGACCGCGAAGCCGAGCAGCGTGACGAGGAGACCCATCTGCCTGTCCATGCCTTCGGTGAAGACAGAGGTCATCGTCACGGCGAGATAGCCGTAGACACCGAAGTCGAACCATTCCATGAAATTGCCCACCGTGGTGCCGCCGATGGCGGTGCGGATGGACTTCGGCTCGATGACGATGCAGTGATCGGCTTCCAAGCGCTTCTTCTTGAGTGCTTTGCGTTCTCGGCGGGCTGGTTTCTCCGCTTTAGGCGCGGTATTTTCGACGTCTTCTGACATCAGAGGTGCCTCGTTTCAGATGAAATTCGGTTATCTGCCAGCCGCAGAACTCGTAGATTCTGAGAGGTTGGTTTGTGACAATGCAGAACATCGTTACTCGATTAAACACCCATGTCAATAAAATCGGTGAGCTGAGTCACGAAAAATTGTCTCTGGGTCGAGAATTCTGCGGGTCAAGTGTGAACGGGCATCATATTTACGTCAGGCGGACCTGCGTTTATTGGGCGCAGAGCTGTGACGGAACAGCGGCGGGGCCCCTGCGTGGTGTCGGCGCGATTCCTGCAGGGGCCCGGGCGCAGTTTCGGTAGGGCCCCTGCCGGGGAATTCGGTTCAGATGCACTCACTCAGTCCTGGCGGAGGAGGCCAGGCTTGGGGCGGGCGCCGAGCAGGGGCTGTTCGCCGCATCTCAAGTCGAAGCTGTGGAGGTTCAGGTTGTGGGCTCGTCTGACGTCGGTTCTGAGTCGGTTCCGGTTTCCGAGGGACCCGGCTCGGGGGAGTCGGTTGCCGGAGGCGATTCGGGCTCGTCCGTTTCTGGCGGTGGATCGGTCGGAGTCGGCTCCGGGTCCGGCTCGGGCTCCGTTGTCGGTGTGGGGTCGGGCTCCGGCTCGGGATCCGTCGTAGGTGCAGGCTCGTCCGGCTCTGATGGTTCATCCGACGGTGATTCGGACTCGGACGGTGTGGGGTCGGATGGCGAGTCCGCATCTGGACGATCAGAATCCGAAGGGCCCGGATCATCGGGGTTCCTCGACGACGGGCTATCGCCGTTATCGTCAGAGGTGTCCTTGGACGGGGAATCCTCGCCTGTTCGACCAGCATCGTCCTGTGAGCTCGGGGAGGACTTTTCGTCCTCGTCTTGATCCGAGGCACCGGGAACCGACGCCTGCGAGTTCTCCGACCCTTGCTCTCGGCTTCCCTTGCGTGAGTCGGTGTCATCGGGCGATTGCTCGTCACGGCTGGAGTCCTCGTCCTCGGAGGACGTGTCCACCTTGGAGACATTCGATGTTCCGCCTCCGGATCTCAGACTCTCCTCCTGGTGCGGCACAATGGCGAGGCCGACGAGAGTCCCGAGGAGGCCGATGCACGCCGCAATCACAGGGATCAGCACGGGTTTCGGCATACTGAAGCCGGATCGTGAGGAAGCTGCGATCGATGTCTGAGCAGGGATGTGTGCCGGGTCGGCCGATGCGCTCACCGCGGCGAGCGAAGCGGTCCGGCTGGACTCGGCGTCTCCGGCGGGCTCGGTGTCTTCGGCGGGTTCAGCGCCTTCGGCGGACTCAGGCGATTCGTTGTTTGAGTCGGCGTCGGCGAAGACGGCTGCACCCGTGGCCTCCGCTGCGGTGTCGGCATCCGGCTGCGGTGACGTTTCAGGTGCCGATGACGCTTCGGGTGCCGATTCTGTTTCCGGTGCCGCGGCGCCAGCTACCGCGGCACCAACCGCCGGTGCTGCAGCTGCTGACGCCGTGCCGGCAACCGGAAATCCTGCCGGTTCGGGGGGCGTGTGAGCCACGACGTCCGCGAGCCGCTCGATGACGATCGGCGAGGTCAGGAAGGCAGGAACGAGAGCGGAACGGCGATCGGCAGCCGCATCGCTGCCCTCGGGGCGCACCTTATCCCACTCCTTCTGCAGATCCTGGTGGGCACGACTCGAGAGTCGTTCGACAACTGTTGTGCGGATATTCAGCCTGTCCGCCACGGCCTCAGTCGGGAGCTGCTCGACTTCTCGCAGCCACAGGATCCGCTGCCAATTGTCGGGCAGGGTCGACATCGCCTGCGCAAGCAGAGCATGATTCGGGTCGACCCCGTCTTGGGCACTGGCCTGACCCTGGTCGCTTGCAGGCGCACCCTGGAGGGACGAATCGGCTCGGGGCTGACGAACGGCGAGGCGCTCGTCGATCGCGTTGTTCACCTTGGACTGAAGGCCCTCGGCAGTGTCGGCGGTTCCGTTCAGCAGGGATCTGAGCACGCTGAGGAAGGCATCGTCGGCAACAGCCCGGGCGTCGGCGTCCGGCAGGGAGGATGAAGCTCTGGCGACCGCATCGTCGATGTAGCGGCGGTAGATCTCCGAGTAGGCGCCGGCGGTTCCGGCGTCGATGAGCGAGAGGAGCTCGTTCTCCGTGAAATCGGCGAGTTCTTCCCCTGGCTTATGTGCTTGCGCGTCCATCCGGTCCTGAACCAATCGGTTACGTCATGCAGTCTGCGACTGCTTCATTGCAAACTGCCTTGGGTCCGGCAGTGAGAATAAGGGAAGTGCACTCTGCGAGAAAGTTATCCTCAAGTCGAGACTGTAGCGGACAAGACGGCTTTCCGCAGTCAATACCACTATTTGAACACTCAACCAGTTCAGCCAGATGGGCGGAGCGGCCCGGGGCGCCGGACTGGTGTCAGTCCTTGAGGACGCGGAATGTGGCCAGTGTCGAATCGACGCCGCCGCGGACGTGTCCCGTCGGACTCGCGGCCACGGCCTGCAGGAACTCCACGGTCTCTGCGGTGATCTCCTCACCTGGGAGGACATTCGGGATGCCGGGTGGGTATGCGGCCAGGGAGCTGACGCTGGTACGGCCGACAGCCTCGGCGGCGGGAACGAGCTCGGAATCCGCGAAATACGCATCGCGCGGTAGGGCGACCAATTTTCCCGCACTCGGCAGGGCGGGGATGCCGGCCGACGCCGTCACCGCCCCGGCCGACGCCGTCACCGCCCCGGCCGACGCCGCGACCGCCTCGGCGGGTCTGGTCTCGGTGTTCTCAAGGCGCATCGCATCGAGGGCGTCGAAGAGCCGGCCGAGGTCGGGGGACTTGCCCACGCCGATGAGGGCGACGATCGTCGTGGCCGTCGCCATCTCGGCGAAGATGTCGAAATCCTCGGTCAGGCGTTTGCGCACGGCATGACCGTCGAGCCCCGTCGAGGTGATGTCGATGGGTAGGCGGAAGGGGTCGATGTCGACGACATCGGCATGGTTCATGAAGTCCCCGGAGAGCAGGTGGTAGTGCTCGGAGCCTTCGATCCGGGCACGGATGTGGCGGATGTTCTCCAGCGAATACGAGATCGCGTCACGCGAATTCACGAGGTCCCGGCGAGCGATGTCGATCGAGGCCATGAGGTGGGCGTTCTCGCTGGTCGACGACGTCATCATGAAGGCGCGGGCCAGCGCGGGCTCGAGTCGGTTCGCGAATTCGGTGTCGCCGAGGTGGAGGACGGCTGATTGGGTGAATGAGCCGGCGAGCTTGTGGGTGCTCATGATGACGATGTCGGCGCCCAGGGTGACGGGGGATTCCGGCAGATCGGGGTGGAAGCCGAAGTGGGCACCCCATGCGGCGTCGACGATGAGGGCGGCGCCGGCTTCGTGGGCCACCTCTGTCAGTGCCCTGACGTCGGCGACGGCGCCGAAGTAGCTGGGGGTCACGAGGTAGACGGCGCTGACCGTCTCGGGGTGTGAGGTGATGGCCTGACGCAGCGAGTCCGGGGTGACTCCGTGGGCGATGCCGTTGACCTCGTCGACATTGGGGTAGACGAAGCCGGGGTTGAGTCCGGCCAGTACGATGCCGTCGATGAAGCTCGAATGGGCGCTGCGCTGGGTCACGACACCCGTGCCCAGGGTGCCGATCGCCAGTGCTGCCATGCGGTTGCCCTGCGAGGAGCCGTTGGTGAGGAACCAGGTGCGCCTGGCGCCCCAGGCCTCGGCGGCCAGCTGCAGGGCTTCGTCCTTCGGGGTATCGACGCCGAGGTCGATGCCGTCGAAGAGCGGGGGGATGTCCAGGGAGAGGATGTGCTCGCCGAAGAATTCGGCCTGACCTGCAGAGATTCCCGTGGTGGTGCCGCCGTGTCCGGGGGTGGACAGGAACAGCGAGTCACGCTCGGCCGCCGCCTGCAGTGCATCGGCATAGGGAGCGTGTGTTCTCGCGTTCCCCGGGAGTGCCGAACGATCTGAGACGGAGGTCATGTGGGAATCCTGGTGCACGGTCATAGATCCAGGTTAGGGAGTGAACCCTTGCCGGGAGAATACCAAGTTTCCTAAACTGATGAATACACACTATTGATCTGATGTGCGGAGGATGATGGAAGCTCTCGATACCCGTGGACTCTCGGCCCTGCGTGAGATTGCCGAATCGGGCTCGGTCGCAGCGGCAGCGGCCGCACTGGGGTGGAGCCAGCCCACGGTCAACCACCACCTGCGCAACCTGGAGAGGGCGCTGGGGTCGACGCTGATCGTGAAGAGTCCCCGCGGGTCGCATCCAACGGTCGTGGGCAATCTCGTCGTGACACGTGCGATCGAGATCCTGGGGCTGTGCGATCGCCTCGGCGCCGAGGTGGCGCTGTGGCGAGAGGATCAGGCCGTCCCGGTTCGGATCGGGGCTGTCCCCACGGTCGGCGCCCGCGTGATTCCGAAGCTGCACAACCAGCTGCAGAAGCGGGCTCGCTGGCAGGCACACGACGAGATGGCCTCCGAGAATCCTGCTCCCGCGGAGGCGACGACCGCAGGCAGGAATGCCGAGATGACGGCCGCGGCGCTCGATGTGACCTTGGACGAGCATGCGAAGCTCGTCGCCAGACTGGAAGCCGGTGACCTCGATCTGGCCCTGCTCGTCTCGACCGACATCGACAAGACGTGGATCCCGTCGACCCTGACGGCCAAGCACCTGTATTCGGAGCAGCTCTTCCTCTGCGTACCGAAGTCCGTCGGACCGATCGCACTCGATGCCGTGGGCATGCCCGACCTCACCTCGCTCGTCTCCCAGACCTGGGCGTTCAGCATCGACCCTGGTGACGCCATCGACGAGGTGGTCAGGTCGCTGTGCGTGACCGCGGGCTTCGAACCCCGGGTGGGGATGAGGATGGACGACTACGCGGCGATCATCCGCATGATCGCCGCAGGGCTGGCGGTCGCAGTGATCCCCGATTCCTCGGTCCCGGAGGACCCGACGGTCGAGGTCATCCCGATGCCGATGGACGCCTGCCGCCGCGACGTGCTCCTCGTCTCCCGCGCACGGACGGCGGAGGCGAGTGCGCAGGTCGCTCGACACGATCCAATCGTCGCCGCCCACAATGCTGCCATCGCCGAGGTGGTCGCCGACGTGGGAACCGTCACCGCACAGTGGCGGTGAGCAGGTGCCCGCCGGTGACCGGGGTTCGCGTCGGAGGGTGAACGCTCAGTGCGGGGTCCATGCGTCTTCGATCGCGACCTTCTCAGTCACCTCGGCGGGCAGTGTCTTCGCCGCCAGCGCCTCGATGGTCACCTGCTCGAGGACGTCGCGCAGGGCGAAGCGCGCGGCGATCCACACCTGTTGGAGGGATTCGGCGGCATCGTCGTACTCGACGGCCTCGGGACGTTGACCGTAGATCGAGACCAACGGTCCGTCGACGGCCCGGATGACATCGGCAACCGTGGTGGCGCTCGCCGGCTTCGTCAGCTTCCAGCCGCCGGACTTGCCGCGGACCGAAGCCACGATCTCGACCCTGCGCAGATCGGCGAGGATGGCCTGGAGAAATCCCTTGGGGATGGTCTGTCGCTTGCCAAGCTCATCGGCGCTGATGGGCCCGCCGTCGACGACGTCGGCGATCTCGATCAGGGCCCGCAGGGCATAGTCGGATTTCGTGGTGACCCGCATGCCGTCATCGTAACAGCGGGCCGCACGCGGGGCCGGGGGCCCAGCCGTCCGGGGTGCTCAGCTTCCGGTGGTGACTTCGGCTTCCACCTCGGCGAGGGGCTCGGTTCGACGGACTCGGCGTTCGACTCCAACCGCATGCACGATGAGTGCGAGCCAGGCTGCTGCGAGGACCGCGAGAATGATCGACACGGTCGGGGTCGATGCCCCGAGCGCCAGTGCGATCGTCCGGGCGTTGGTGAGGATGATGATCCCACCGGCGGCGATCGCCAGCACCCGGGCCGGCAGGATCTTGACCAGCCAGGCGGCGACGGGCGCGGCGATGATTCCGCCGATCAGGAGTGCCGCGGCGATCGACCAGTCGATGCCCGATGAGCCCAGTGCGATGAGGAATCCGAGTGACCCGCCGACCGCGACGACGAATTCGCTGGTGTCGATCGAACCGACGACCTTACGCGGCTCCAGTCGCCCCGATGACAGGAGCGTGGTGGTTCCGACCGGCCCCCAGCCGCCCCCGCCGATGGAGTCCAGGGCCCCGCCGACGAGACCCATGGGCACGAGCAGCTTCACTCCGGGCCGTCCCTTGAATTCGGGCCGGCGGCCGCCGAGGGCGAGGAAGCGCCAGATCACATAGATTCCGAGGGCCAGCAGGATGCCCGAGATCCACGGTGTGGCCGCGTCACCGTTGAGGCTGGTGAGGAAGGTAGCGCCGGCGAAGGCCCCGACGAAGCCGGGGATCGCGAGGATCGAGACCGTCTTCCAGTCGACGTTGCCGAACTTGTGGTGCGAGATGCCGGAGACCAGCGAGGTGCCGATCTCGGAGAAATGCACCGCCGCCGAGGCGGTCGCCGGGGCGATTCCGGCCGCCAGCAGCAACGTCGTCGAGGTCACCCCATAAGCCATGCCCAAGGAGCCGTCGATGAGTTGGGCAAGGAGGCCGACGAGCCCGAGGACGATGAGCTGGCGCATAGTAGTGACCTTTCAGCATGCTGAAAATTGTTGAGCAATTCGTTCGATGCCAACAATACCCACTAAGTCGATCCGATTACTAGACTATGAATTTCTGTGACGTTTCCTGACGTCGTGCGTCACAGGGCCAGCACTGCCGGAACTGTGAGGACGGCGACGTAGTAGCCCATGAATTGGACGCCCGCGTGCATGCCGATCATTCTGTTGAACAGGCCGCCGACCAGTCCCACGGTGATGGTCACACCGAGTGCGAGCAGTCCGCCTTCATAGAGGCAGATGACGCAGATGAGTGCGACGAAGCCCGCGATGATCGCCTCGTGGGAGACCGACCTCATCACCCAGGTGGCTGCCCGGTGGGCGTTCTTCATCACGAACGGGTAGGCGACCACAATGGCGATGACCGCGGCGATGACAGAGAAGAGCGCGAACTCACCGGTAGAGAGCAGGTCGTGCAGGTTGTTCGTCTCGCCGGTCTCCGCATCGAGAGTGTAGACGGGCGGGGCGTTGAACAATGGCGCCGCCGGGCCTGCGGCCATGGGCGAGAGCGGGAGACCGATGGCGATCAGCGGGATCAGGGTCTCGGCGATATAGGTCGATTCCGTGGTGCCGTTCCTCACGGACACGACCGTCGTGAGTCGATGGAAGCCGTTCTTGATCCGACTGCCGGCGATCTCACCCATGAGCACTGCCATGGCGACCGGCGAGAAGACGAAGGTCGCGCTGGTGATGGCTGCCGAACCGCTGGTGTAGGCCAGCTGCTGTCCGTCCAAGACTTTGAAGGGGTTCGGCAGCTTCGCGCCGCCGGCGGGGCGAACATCGGGAGCCAGGTCGAACTCTCGCTTGCCTGACTGCGCCATCGATCGACGGCCCGTCGGCGACAGGGCAGAGAACAGATCGAAGATGAGCGGGCCGGTCGCGATTCCCAGGAAGAAGGACGTCGTGAACGTCGCGTCCTTCTGCTCGAGGATGAACGCCTGCAGTCCGACGATGATGAGCACGAAGGGAATCAGTGCGAGGACTGCCGCCAGCTTTCCCTTCGAGGTATACGCGACGAGGATCGCCGCCGCGATGAAGATCCATGGCGCGGCCGCACCGATCGCCTCGGCGAATGGGGTGAGGACGAGTGCGAAGAGGATCGACAGCGGAATCGCAATGATCACCGCGATGACGCCGCCGGAGATGGCCTTCTGCAAGGCGATGTGAGGCACTCCGAGAGACCGCAGGAGCTGCGCCTCTCGCAGCATGGGCACGGCAGTGGTGTCGCCCGGTATCCCCAGCAGAGTCGTCGGGACGGCATGCGAGATGTGTTTGGCGATGATCGCCGCGAGGAAGAAGGCGATGACGCCGGCCGGAGGCACGCCGATGAGGATGACGAGCAGTGCCAGGGGTGCGACGATCGCCGTCTCATCGGTGCCTGAGATGAGACCGATTCCGGTGAAGAGCACTGCGGCCAGCAGGGCCATGCCGATCGCCCACAGGATCGGTTCGAGAAGATCCGCGCTCACAGCTGGGCACCCTTCGATCGGCTCTCATGATTTTCGACCAGGGCATCGAAGAGTCCGAGAGCTCGGATCTCCTCCTGCACTGCCGGTTTGAGATCGCGGGGGTCGCCTAGTTCTCCGTACTCTTCGACAACCTCGTCGATGACTTCCTGCCGATTGCGGGTGTCGGCCTGCGACTGAGTGATCACGCGCTTGGGCTTGAACAGGATCCCGGCGATCACGGCGCCGATGATGCAGCCGACGATCCCGATCAGGAGAGCATAGGAATGTCCCAGTTCCGCATCGCCGGTGGACGTGAAGAGGTGGTCGGAAATGAGGAACGCCGGCACCGCCACCCCGATTCCGATGGCAATGCTGCCGACCAGGTGTTTCGAGTCGACGGTGTCATTCCAGACTTCGAGCAGTTGTGGCATCTTCGCCTACCTTCTGTTGTTGAGTCGTGTTTCTGGAGTGCGAACGCGGACCGGGCTGACTGCACCCCGGACCGGCCGAAAGGCTGTGGTGCTATTGATTGACGATGGCCGCCGAGGTGGCCGAGGCCAGTGGCTTGCCGAGCTGCTGGCTCAGCCATTGGCTCGTTTCGGCGACCGCGCGGACGTCGACGCCGGTCGAGATCCCCAGGCCGTCGAGCATCCACAGAAGGTCCTCCGTCGCCAGGTTTCCGGTCGCCGAACCGGCGAACGGGCAGCCGCCGACTCCACCGGCAGAAGCATCGAATTCGCTGACCCCCAACTGGAGAGCAGCGTAGACGTTCGCCAGTGCTTGACCGTAGGTGTTGTGGGTGTGCAATGCGATTGCCTCAACGGGGATGCCGCTGTCGATCAGCGCCTGCAGGACAACACTCACGTGGCCAGGAGTCGCGGTGCCGATCGTGTCGCCGAGCGAGATCGACGAGCAGCCCGCCGCCAGCAGCTGCTGTGCGGCGGTGACCACACGCTGTGGGTCAACCGGGCCCTCCCACGGGTCGCCGAAGACCATGGACAGATATCCGCGGGCCCGCATCCCTGCCTTGGTGGCTGCAGTTGCCACGTCGAGGTTGCGTGCCGTGGTCACCTCGAGGCCGTCGCCGAGGTTGGCCCGCGAGAACGACTCCGTGACACTGACGAAGACGGCGATGTCCTTGGCCCCAGCCGCCATCGCATCATCGAGTCCGCGTCGGTTGGGGGTGAGGACCGGATAGGAGATGCCTGTGCCGAGGTCGAGTTCGTCGAGGACGGCGCGGGTGTCGGCCATCTGCGGAACGGCCTTGGGGGAGACGAAGCTGCCAGCTTCGATGGACCTCAGCCCGGCGCCGCCCAGTCGGGAGATGAGCTGAGTCCGCACCTCGGCGGGCAGGGTGAGCGATTCGGCCTGCAGCCCGTCTCTGGCGCTGACCTCATAGACCTTGACCTGAGTCGGCAGATTCGCCTGGGCGAAGATCTGAGGGAGCGAGTCCATCATTTCTGCCCACTGGAACGCAGCTCGGCGAGGAGGGCCTGGACCCGGTCGAAGCGGAAGGACTTCTCTTCGATGAGCTTGGCCACGATGGTCGTGGCCTCCTCGGCAGTGGCGCCGGCGGAGACGGCGAGGTTCTTCGCATGCAGCGACATGTGGCCGCGTTGAACGCCTTCGGTGGCGAGCACCCGCAGGGCCGCCAGGTTCTGCGCCAGACCAGCGGCGACGATGATCTCGGCCAGATCCTTCGCCGTGCCAACCTCGGCGATCTGGAGTGCGGTCCGGGCGGCCGGGTGGACCTTGGTGGCGCCGCCGACGAGACCGACGGGCATCGGCATCTCGAGATTGCCGACGAGGTCGCCCTTCGCATCCTTCTCGAACGTCGACAGCGAGGTGTAGCGGCCCTCGGCCAGGGCATGCGAATGGGCACCGGCCTCGACCGCGCGAGTGTCGTTGCCGGTGGCCAGCACCACGGCGGAGATGCCGTTCATGATGCCCTTGTTGTGGGTGGCAGCACGGTACGGGTCGGCCGCGGCCAGCTCATAGGCATGGAGGATGTTGTCGACGACCTCGGCGCCGCCGAGGAGATCTTTGTCGAAGACGGCGCGTGCACGGCTCAGCCGCAGATCGGCCTTGTTCGTGAGGATGCGCAGGAGAGCGTCGCCCTCGGCGATCGCGGCCAGGCTGCCCGAGACGGCCTCGGCCATCGTGTTCACCGCGTTTGCACCCATAGCATCGCGCACATCGACGTGGAGATGGACGACGACGTAGGTGGCCGACTTCGCGTCGACGAGGCGAACGTCGAGGCCCTTGACGCCTCCGCCGACCTCGACGAGCTTCGGATCCTGGGCATTGGCCAGCTCGATGACTTCGTCCTGGTGCTCGAGGATGCGGGAGCGGGCTGCGTGCGGGTCGGCCACATTGATGAGCTGGATCTGCGCCTGCATGATGGGCTGCGTCGAGCTGGTGAAGAACCCACCCTGTGGGCGTGCCATCCGGGCGGCGTTGCTGGCAGCGGCGATGACCGACGCCTCTTCCGTGGCCATGGGGACAAGAACATCGGTGCCGTTGATCGTGAAGTTGGTGGCAGTTCCGAGAGGCAGGGAGAAGACGCCGAAGACGTTCTCACTCAGGTTCGCCGCCTGTTCGGGGCCGAACGCAGTCGCATCGATCTGGGCGAGGGCCTCAGCGTCGAGCCCGGTGGCATCGGCCACTGCGCTGCGACGCTCGTTGACCGACATGTTGCGGAAGCCGGCAATACGACTGTTCTTGGCCATTGTGTCTCCTGTTGAGTCTTCGTCGAATCTGTGTCCGCCGACTGTGGTTGCCTCCGTCGGTCAGAACTTCTGCGCGGAGGACTTCTGGGCGGAGTACTTCTGCGCAGAGTTCAGTCAAACACTTCGAGGACCGATCGCCTATAGCTGTTTCGGACAGTAATATCTCTGATACATGGATGTAGTGGCCAGGGGAGCGGGGGTGTGCCGGGTGCGTGCCAGGTTGCGCGGGCCGACGCTGGTTGTGCGGGCTGAGCTTGGTTGCGCTCAGTTCTTCTGCTGGAGTTGGTCCAGCCGGAGGGCGACGTGGAGGCGGAACGCGTACTCGGGTGCTCGCCAGTCGACGTCGAGAACCGTGTCGATGCGCTCGAGGCGCAGTTTGACGGTGTTGATGTGAACCGAGAGAGCGGTCGCGGTGCGGCGAATGCTTCCGCTGTGTTCGAAGTACGTGCGCAGAGTCGTGACCAGATCAGCCGACTGCCGCCGGTCCCAATGGTGCAGGGGGCCGAGCATGCGCTCCATGAACCGTTCGACGTGTTCGGGAGCTGTGCCGAACATCGCCGTATAGGGAGCGAAGTCCTCGGCAGGACAGACACCGCTGGTGATCGACAGCGAATTGAGGACCCGCACACACGACCACAGCTCGTCTTCGGCGGTGCGCAGCTCTGAGCGTTGAAAGCCGGTGTCGGAGACGACGACCAGGCAGTCGCGCAGGATCTCTGAGGATGTGAGCAGCTGTTCCATCTGCGCTCGGGTCCGATGTGCGGAACGGGGCAGCAGCGCGGTCAGTCCCGGAGAGCGCTGGGTCATGAGGATCCGAGGCTCGACCCGGGCCAGGTACGAGCCGATGCGATCGAAGTCGTTGGGTCCTGCCTGGACCACCACCAGCTGCCAGGGTCCCAGCAGGGTGAAGTTGCTGGAGCGTGCCCGTGCGCGGAGTTCGTCCAGGCCTCTGGTGTCGGCGATGAGGTCGACGGCCAGTTCGCCGCGCACACGGTTCTCAGCATCGGCACGTGACTGCTCGTTCATCTGGATGAGCGCCAGGGACTGTGCAGCCTGAGCGACGATGCTGTGGTCGCCGTCCTTCGGCGGGTTGTGAAAGTGCACGAACAGTCCGCTGTGCTGGCGTCTGTTCGAGGCCACCGAGGCGGCGATGAGTCGCCCATCGGCAGAGACCTGAGCACTTCGCCCGGTGCGGTGACTGGTGTCCAGCGCGGCCAGGATCTCGTCCTTGCTCACATCGGTCTGAGTCAGGAAACCATCGTCGGGAGGGAACTCGGGGGAATCGAGGCGCCAACTGTCAACGATGAGCACCTCGGCGTGCAGGGTTTGGGAGATGACGTCGGTGACTGCTGATGCCCCGCGGCCCTGCAGCACCAGTTGGGTCAGCTGCTCCTCGACCTCGACGAGGCGCTGCAGGGTGGTCGCCTTGGCCGCGGCCAGCTCCTCCGACGCTGCCGAGGCCGCGGCCGCCTCGGCGAGTTCGCCCATCAGCCGAGCGGTCTTGAGGATCACCGAGGCGTGATCGGCCAGTGCGGAGAGCAAGGTGATCTCATCGGCCGCGAAATCGTGGGGGTAGCGATTCGCCGCGAACAGGGCGCCGAGGACCTCACCGTCGACGACCATGGGGACGCCGAGGAGTGACTCCATGCCTTCTGCCTTGACGGCGGAGTCGACACGGCGTTCGTGGGGCAGTTGAGTCAGGTCGTAGGCAGAGGTCCAGTGGGCGGCTCGGTCACGTACGACGCGACTTGCGAGTCCGACACCCGGTGGCACGCGCAGCGCTGGGAGCTGGAGGGAAATGGCTCCGCGGCTGGCTCTGACGTTGAGCTCGTCGGTATCGGGGTTGTATTCCGAGAGGTAGGCGATGTCGCAGCCGATGAGTGACTTGGCTCTGTCGACGAGCTTCTGCAGCAGGCGCTTCGTGTCCCGGACCTGGATGAGCTCTGAGGCGCTTTCGAGCAGAGCCGCACGCTCATGGTCCTTCTGCCGCCACCGCGCCATCGTGGTCGACAGATCGAGAAGCGAGTCGATGAGCACAGGCTGCCGCCCGAGTTCTGCTTCCAGCCGGCTGCGGTCGACGGGAGTTCCCCGCGCCACCAGATTGACCGCCTGCGCGACGGACTCCACCGGCACTGTCTCTGGTCCCGCTTCGCGCTCCGTCATGAGCCCATTGTCTCAGTCGCGGCTCGCTGCGCTGCCGGCTCACCCTGGCTTCGGGCCAGCTCGACGCCAGCTCACCTCGACCCCGGCTCACCCTGCCGCCGGCGACATCTCCTTGACGGTCGGGAGTTCGCAGGTGGTGCTCGCCTTCTGCTTGTATCCGGAGAGGAACTCGCCGAGGCGGTTGATCGACTCATCGAGGACCTCGACCGAGGGCAGGGTGACCAGTCGGAAGTGGTCGGGGCGCGACCAGTTGAAGGCGGTGCCGTGGGAGACGAGGATCTTCTGTTCGCGGAGCAGATCGAGGGCGAACTGTTCGTCGTCGACGATGTCGAACTTGTCGACGTCGAGCTTTGCGAACATGTAGAGGGCACCGCTGGCCCGATGTGCGGACACACCGTCGATGGAGTTCAGCCCCTCGTGCGCGAGGTTCATCTGCGCACCGAGTCGTCCTTGGGGCAGGACGAGGTCATCGATCGACTGCTTCCCACCCAGTGCCGCCTGGATCGCGTGCTGGGCGGGAACGTTCGCGCACATGCGCATATTGGCCAGGAGTTTGATGCCTTCGAGGTAGCTCTTCGCCTCGGACAGCGGTCCGGTGATGGCCAGCCAGCCGGCGCGGTAGCCGGCGATGCGGTAGGCCTTCGACAGCCCCGAGTAGGTCAGGCAGAGGACATCGTCGCCGGTCAGAGTGGCCACGTTGACCATCTCGACGTCGTCGTAGGTGATCTTCTCGTAGATCTCGTCGGCGAAGATGATGAGTCCGTGGCGGCGGGCGATGTCGACGATCTTCTTCAGGGTCTCGCGTGAGTACACGGCGCCGGTGGGGTTGTTCGGGTTGATGACGACGATGCCGCGGGTGTTCTCGGTGATCTTCGATTCGAGATCCTCGAGGTCGGGTTGCCAGGCGGTGGCTTCGTCGCACAGGTAGTGCTTGGGTGTGCCGCCGGCCAGGGCGACCGATGCCGTCCACAGGGGGTAGTCCGGACTGGGAACGAGGATCTCGTCACCGGGGTTGCACAGGGCCTGCAGGGACAGGGTGATGAGTTCGCTGACGCCGTTGCCCAGGAAAACCTCGGAAGTGTCCAGATTGTGGATGCCCCTGGTCTCGTAGTATTGGACGACGGCACGGCGTCCGGAGAGGATTCCGCGGGAGTCCGAGTACCCCTGTGCGACGGGAAGCTGCTTGACCATGTCGTGGACGATCGCCTCGGGGGCTTCGAATCCGAAGGGTGCAGGGTTGCCGATGTTGAGCTTGAGGATGGTGTGGCCCTTGGCCTCCATCGCCTCGGCCTCTTCGAGGACGGGTCCGCGAATGTCATAGAGGACGTTGGCCAATTTCGACGACTGCCTGTACATGTGAACCTTTCGCGACGACGTTTGCTATACCCACGCTATGACCCTCGCCGAGGTGGTTCTGACCAAACAGAGGCCCGTTTCGTGAACCTTTGCCGAGGTTTTCGGATTGTTTCGCAGACCTTTGGTATCACGGGTCACTTGACGTAGGCCAGTATCGGGAGTCTCATTCTTCTTATGACGAGCAACGCGATCGAGGCTCGGCGGCTGACGATTCGACGCGGGCGAAAGACCGTGATCGACAGACTCGACCTGACTCTGCCGCGCGGCGCCATCGTCGGTCTGCTCGGGCCCAGCGGCAGCGGCAAGACGACACTCATGCGCGCAGTCGTCGGTGTCCAGATTGTCAGCAGCGGAACGGTCAGCGTGTTCGGCGAGCCCGCGGGCTCGGCACCTCTGCGCCACAAAGTTGGATATATGACGCAGCTGGCCAGCATCTACGACGACCTCTCGGTGCGCGCGAACCTGGCCTACTTCGCACGGGTGCAGGGCGTGCCGAAGTCCGATGTTGAGCGCGTCATCGAACGCACCGATCTGAGAGACCAGGCCGATCAGCTTGCCCGCACGCTCTCCGGTGGGCAGGCCAACCGTGTGTCGCTGGCGGCGGCGATGCTCGGGTCGCCGGAGCTGTTGGTCCTCGACGAGCCCACGGTCGGTCTTGATCCGATTCTGCGTTCCGAGCTCTGGGCCATCTTTCGCCGCATCGCAGACGATGGGGTGACGCTGCTCGTTTCGAGTCACGTCATGGATGAGGCCACGCGATGTGACCGGCTGCTGCTGATGCGTGAGGGTGCGGTGATCGCCGTAACCACCCCGCGCGAGCTGCTCGAGAACACACGGGCCGCCTCGGCGGAGGAAGCGTTCCTGCGCATCATCGAGGCCGACACGGCTAAGAGGGATTCTGTGTCGAAGAGGCTGTTGGCGACGCGCCCACCGCCGCAGGACAGGCGAGGTCCGGGGGGGACGAAGAGATGACTCCTTCGCGCACCTTGGCCACGGCAGGGCGTGTGCTGCTCCAGATTCGCAACGACCCGCGCACCGTCGCACTGCTGCTCGTCGTGCCCAGCCTGCTCATCGGCCTCGTGGCCTGGATCTTCGACGAGACGGATGTCTTCGACAGAATCGGCCCGGCAATGCTCGCGCTGTTTCCCTTCATCGTGATGTTCCTCGTCACGAGCATCGCCACGCTGCGCGAACGCCGCAGCGGCACTCTCGAACGGCTGCTGTCGATGCCCTTGGGGCGGGGTGATTTCATCCTCGGATACACCGTGGCCTTCGGTCTGCTGGCAGTGCTGCAGACGGCGATCGCGGTGGGCTTTGCCACGGTGGTGTGCGGACTGGAGATCGAAGAGTCGATCGTGTTGCTCTTCGTCGTCGCCATTGCGGATGCACTGCTCGGTACGGCGCTCGGGCTGCTGGCCAGTGCCTTCGCCCGCACCGAGTTCCAGGTCGTGCAGTTCATGCCGGTGCTCGTGTTCCCGCAGATTCTGCTGGGCGGCATCTTCCTTCCCCGCGATCAGCTGCCGGACGTACTCGAAGTGATCGGTGACTGGTTGCCGCTGTCGCACGCGATCGACGCTCTGACTGCGGTGTCGACAGGCAGCGAGGACGCCGCGTACATCTGGCTTCGTGTCCTCGTCATTGGCTGCTGGATCGTCGGTGCCGTCATCGTCGGTTCGTTGACTCTGCGTCGTCGGACGCCGTAGATTTCTTCCATTTGTAGCGTAGAAGCTCTTCTAATTGTAGTGTAGAACTGCTTCAAACTGTAGTGTAGGGAATGTGTAGGAGCTAGAGTGAGGCCATGGAGTATATGCCTCGAACTTTGGACCTGATGCTCGATGAGCTGATGGGGTATGAAGCGGCCATAGCGATTGACGGCCCAAAAGGTGTGGGGAAAACAGCTACTGCGGCAAGGCGCGCAACCAAGATATGGCGAGCCGATATCGATGCGGAACGAGCGACACTGGAAGCGGATCCCCTATTCGAGGACGCGCCAAACGGCACCTTGCTCGTCGATGAGTGGCAACGTCTGCCAACGATCTGGGATTCGGTGCGTCGGCAGGTCGATGATGGGGCTGGACCAGGTCGCTTTCTGCTTACTGGCAGCGCAACGCCTCGGCGCGGCACTGACACTCATTCTGGGGCTGGTCGGATTGAGTCATTGCGCATGCGCCCAATGGCATTCTACGAACGGCACCCTGAAGAATCGACGTTGAGCCTGAGCGAGTTGTTGAATGGAGTCGCTGGGTCGATCTCTGGGACAACAGTGTGTACCGCCGCTGGGTATTTCGAATCAATTGTCCGGAGCGGATTTCCTGACATCTTTCGATTGCCGGAGCGTCAGTCCACTCGTCGGCTGGAAGCGTACCTGCAGCGGGTTATCGACAGGGACATGGCTGAACAGGGATATGCAGTGCGTCGTCCGGAAACTCTTCGGAGGTGGCTTGCCGCATATGCGGCGGCCTCCTCCAGCTCAGCGTCCTATTCGAATATTTTGGATGCGACGACATCGGGCGACGGCAGCCAGCCGGCACGCAGCACGACTATTGCGTATAGAGACCAACTCACCCAACTATGGTTGCTCGACCCAGTTCCCGCGTGGACGCCGAGGATGAACAATCCATTCAAATGGCTGCAGAATTCGAGCAAGCATCAACTGGCCGATCCTGCCCTGGCAGCGCGACTGTTGGGGCTGAGCTCGTCGGCTTTGGGCTCCAGCCAAGGAGCTGCGATGGCTGGCCCGTTGTTTGAGTCCCTGGCGACTCTGAGCGTCCGAGTTGCCGCCGACGCAGCGGGAGCTCGGGTTGGGCACCTGCGGACAAAGGGCGGTGAACATGAGATCGACCTCGTGGTGGAAGGCTTCAATGGCGAGGTCGTCGGTATCGAGGTCAAGCTGTCCGCCCACGTCGATGACAAGCACGTCAAGCATTTGAAATGGTTCAAGCGCCAGCTGGGTGATCGTGTAGCCGATCTGATCGTCCTCTATACGGGAAAGGAAGCTTATCGTCGACGCGACGGCGTTGCTGTTATTCCTCTGGCCCTATTGAGCTCATGACTGTCTCAGCGAGAACTTTTGAGCCTCAGGCCGACTGCCGGTCGCTGCCAAGCATCCCGAAGACAAGGGTGTCCGTCCACTTGCCCTTCGACCACCAGTCTTGGCGCAGGTGAGCTTCTTGGCGCATGCCGATGCGAGTGGCCAGCTTCGCCGAGGCGGTGTTCCGGGCATCCATCTGAGCGATGACTCGGTGGAGGTTGTAACGGTCGAAGGCGACGTTGAGCATGGCAGCGGCGGCTTCTGAGGCGAAGCCGTGGCCACCGGCTGCCGGATTGAGGATCCAACCGATCTCTGCCTTCTCCGCTGAATCGCCTTCGAGCCAGAGCGCGAGGCAGCCGATGACGACCGAGCCTTCGATATCGTCGAGGCCATCGGCCGTCTCGATGACCAGCGCGAGCGCACGCGATTCGGTGTCCAAACCGGTTCGCGGAATGCGTTTGGCGATCTCGGTTCGTGCCACCTCGGCGGTCCACGGTTCTTCGAGGAGGTACTGCGAAACATCCTCACGCGAGTACATGGGCAGCAGCGCCTCGGCGTCGGACTCGCGATACGCACGCAATTGAAGTCGATCGGTGGTCAGCGGCAGAGTCAGCTCCTGCGGATTCATATGAATAACGCAATCACGGGTCACGGGTGTGCGCAAGGGTCTGGCGAGGGGGCGAGCGAACAGCGTCACCAGCCGACGAGGTCTCGTAAAGGGCGCCGTTCTCGTGAGCCATCGGAGAAGAGGACACGGGAACGCGGCTCACGATTGCGTAGCAGCGCAACACCGCAGGGCACCAGCGCAAGTGCAAGACAGAGTCCTCCGAAGCCGGGCTCGTGTTCCTTGAGAACGCCCATGCCGAGCCAGCCGGCGGGCAGGATCAACATGCACCGGATCAAGCCCAATGACCGCGACCGATAGGCGGCGATGGCAATCAGGAGCGAACCGAGAATAGTTCCGAGGGAGAGGACTACCGGAACTCGCCAGAAGGCATAAGCGAGATCACCGTACCCGTCGAGGAACAACGGTGTCGCTGCCCCAGGTCCCAGTCGTTCGACCAGGTTGAAAGCGGTGGCATCCACCCCCAAGTAGAACAATCGTGCCCCGAGGCCGAGAATCATCAGGCCCGCTCCCAGCATCGCGATCAGTGGTGCTCTTCGTGCAGTGATCTGGCAGAGACAGATCATCGCCGGGATCAGCAGGAAGATGCCGAGGAGAAGAAGGGTCCATCCCGCGGTGGAGAGTTCTGGTGCCCGGCTGTGGACGACGAGCAGCATCGGTGCGGCAAACGCATCTGCGTCCAAATCGTCGAGCTCAGACGGTGAGAGATTCGCTGACTGCCGGGCCAGCCATTGCATCAACAGTCCCGAGGTCCACAGCAGCGGGGGGGGGGTCGACTATCAGTGTGAGACCGTCCAGGATGCGCCCGGGAAATGGTCTCCAACGGAGGAGAGCCGAGCCGGGCGAGGTGTGGTTTCCATGAGATTCATGAGGGCTCGACAACGTGTGGTCTCCTGTCTGTCCTCGGTGCAGGCGTCAGCAGCTTCGCTGAGCCGTGTGAGGGCACGGCGGAGAAACGACGGATAGACGAGATGGTTCATCGCTTCCCCACCGTTGAGTCTATCCGTCGTTGTCCCTCGAAGTTCACCCCTTCGACCTGCTCAGTGCCTGCTTCCACGAGACCTTCGGGCCCGACTGCAGGATGGAGCGTTCGAAGATGCGGGTGGCCAGCAGCAGCGCCAGGACGGTGGTGACGGCGAGGATGAGCAGCGACACCAGCGGTTCCCACCACTCGATCGTGCCGAGGAAGACGCGCATCGGGACCGCGACGGCCGCGGAGAACGGGATGTAGGACAGCACCGCCATCACCGCCTCATTGGACGAGAAGAGGATGACCGCCATATAGGGCAGGAAGATGAGCATCATGATCGGGCTCGACGTCGACCCTAGGTCCTCCGTCCGGGAGACCATCGACGCGGCCGCGGCGTAGAGGGCCGCGATCATGACGAAGCCGACGATGAAGAGCGGAATGAACCAGGCGATCGGTTCCGTGACCTTGCCGAGGACCAGGTCGTTTCCGCTGATGGCGGCCCCGATGAGGACGGACAGCGCGGTCAGCCCGATCTGCGCGAAGGCGAGGATCGAACACGCCAGGACCTTGCCGAACATCAGCACCTTCGCCGAGGTGGACGCGAGCAGGATCTCGACGATCCGTGACTGCTTCTCCTCCACCACCGACGAGGCGATGGTCGTCCCGAAGGTCACCGCGGACATGAAGAACACGAGCCCGAGGCCCAGGCCGATCAGGTACGTCAGCCCCGGATCCGGGGCGTCCGGGTCGAGGAGCTCGACCGTCGGCACCTGGCTGAGCGCGCCGGTGAGCGACTCGGGTGCGGAGCGTTCGGCGATGACGGTGACACCGACAGGGGACTGGCCGTCTGCGACGACGGCCGCGGCGACCTCCTCGGACGTCACGAGATCCCTCGCCTCATCGACACTGCTCACGGCGACACGTTCGATTCCGTCGACGCCCACTACGGCCTCTGCCCCCGCCGAGGTGACCGCCACCTTGTCCGTGGATGAGAACAGAGAGGGCAGCGTCCCCGACACTGCGACGAGTGCCCCGAAGGCGACGATGCTCAGCAGCGTCGAGACCATGAACGCCTTCGACTTGATGCGGACCATGATCTCGCGTTCGATGACGAGACCGATGGCGGTGGTGAAGCTCGCCCGCCGTGTCTGGGCCGTCGTCGCCAGTCCCGACTTCATGGGGGTATTCGTGCCGCGTGCATTCGTGGTGGGCGCGTTCGCGCCGGGGGAGTTCGAATCCTGGTGGGTGCTCATGCCTGCGTGACCTCCTGGAAGAGTCGGTTGAGGGCGACGGTGTGCGGGGCGAAGGACTTCACGGAGGACACGGTGATGGCCTGGTGCAGAACCGCCTCGGCGGCATCCGGATTCGGTGCGGCGAAGCGGACCCAGTTCCCGTCGAACTCGATGACGGTGATGTCGGGGATCTCGCGCACCCACCCCATGTCCGCATCTGTCTGCAATATCCACTCAGGTGTGCTGCGCTGAGAGCGCAGCTCATCGGCGGTGCCGTTGGCGACGAGGCGGCCGCCGTCGATGATGATGAGGTCGTCGACGAGGCGTTCGACCAGGTCGAGCTGGTGGCTGGAGAAGAGGACGGGCGCACCGGTGTCCGCGAAGTCCTTGAGGACCTCGAGGGTGCGTTCGACGGCGACCGGGTCGAGCCCGGAGAACGGCTCGTCGAGGACGAGGGCGCGTGGACGGTGGATGAGGGCGGCGGCGATCTGCACCTTCTGCTGATTGCCCAGGCTCACGGCTTCGAGGTTGTCGCTGGGTTTGCCGCCCAGGTCGAGCTGTTCGAGGAGTTCGAGGCCGCGGCGACGGGCGGAATGGCGGCTCAGCCCGTGGAAGCGGGCGAGGTAGATGAGCTGGTCGATGATCGGCATCTTCGGGTAGAGGCCGCGCTCTTCGGGCATGTAGCCGATCGCGCTGCGGTGTGCGGGAGTGATGGTCTCTCCGTCGACGGTGATGCGACCCGAGTCCGCGGCGAGCACGCCGAGGATGATGCGCATGGTCGTCGTCTTGCCGGAGCCGTTGGAGCCGACGAAGCCTGTCATCCGGCCGGCGCCGATGGAGAAGCTCAGGTCGTGGAGGACCTGTTTGTCGCCGAAGCTGCGCGAAATTGTGTCCAAGGTGATCATGGTTCAACGCTATGCGGTGCCGCGGTGGTGCGGATCCGTCGTTCGGCCTATTTTCGCCTCAGCGGTGTGGGGGAGAGCCTGATCCGGACGAGCGCGGCCTCGGACGAGATCAGCTGTTCATCGGCCTCGTGGCGAGGTCAGCTGCTCATCAGTCCGTTCTCGTAGGCGAAGATGACGACGTGGATGCGGTCGCGGATGTCGAGCTTGGTCAGCAGGTTGGACACATGGGTCTTGACGGTGGCCTCACCGACGAAGAGCTGGGCCGCGATCTCGGAATTGCTCAGCCCTCTGGCGACCAGGTGGAGGACCTCGAGTTCCCGGTCAGTGAGCAGCGTCAGCTCTGGGGGTGCCGAGGCGGTGGTGTCGGGACTGCGCACGGAGCGTTCGATGACGCGTCGGGTCACTTCGGGGGAGAGGAGCCCGTCGCCGCCCGCCAGTGCGGTGACCGCGTCGATGAGCTGCTCCGCCTCGGCGGTCTTGAGGAGGAACCCGCTGGCGCCGGCGGCGAGTGCCTGGAACAGGAAGTCGTCCCGGTCGAAGGTGGTGAGCATGAGGACCGCTCCGGCCGCTCCTCGGCGCACGATCTCTGCGGTGGATTCGAGCCCATCCATGACAGGCATCTGCACGTCCATGCAGATCACGTCGGGGGCGAGGTCGAGCGCGCGGTCGATCGCGACCTGCCCGTTCTCGGCCTCGCCGACGACGGTGATGGTGTCCTCGCTTTCGAGGATCGTGCGGAAGCCGGTGCGGACCATCGACTGGTCGTCGACGAGGAGGACTCGGATCACGTTCAGGCCTTTGCTGTGGATTCGGTGGAAGTTGGAGGAGCGGTGCGGGCCCCGGCGGCCTCGGGGTCTGGCTCCGAGTCGGCGGCTTCGGGGTCGGCGACGTTCCGAGGATAGGGAATCTGAGCGCGCACGAGCCAGCCGCCGCGGGATTTCGGGCCGGCTTCGAGACTGCCGCCCATGGCGCTCATCCGTTCGCGCATGCCGACGATTCCGAGGCCCAGTCCCGTCTGCTTTGCGACGCGAGTGTCTGTGGCGTTGTCGTCGCTCGGCTCGGGATCGTGGTGTGGTTCCTCAGGCAGCGCGCCGGGGGACCGGGAGTCGCTGATCTCGACCTCGAGTTCGGCCGAGCCGTATCG
Organism: Brevibacterium picturae; assembly: GCF_900105045.1. Classification (GTDB taxonomy): domain Bacteria; phylum Actinomycetota; class Actinomycetes; order Actinomycetales; family Brevibacteriaceae; genus Brevibacterium; species Brevibacterium picturae. The sequence continues at coordinate 2,226,281 of NZ_LT629739.1, forward strand.
CAGACGGACATCCACCTCGGCGTGCGAGCCCGCGTAGCGACGGCAGTTGGTCAGGGATTCCTGGATCACACGGTAGATCGACATCTCCGTGATTGGTGTCAGCGGGCGCGGCTGCCCGATGGTGTGGACGTCGATCCGCTGTCCCGAGCGACGTGAGGCATCGATGAGTGCGGGAATGTCGCCGAGGCCGGGGTTGCCTTTCGTGCTGTGCTCGTCGGTGACTGCCTCGTCCGTGTCCCGGAGGGTGTAGACGAGTGCGCGCAGTTCGTCGACGGTTTCTCGGGTGGAGGATTCGATGGTCTTGAGTGATTCCCGAGCCTTGTCGGGATTCTTCTCGAGGCTGCGGCGTGCAGCCGCGGCGTGGATGCCGACGCCGGTGATGTGGTGGGCGATGCCGTCGTGGAGTTCGCGCGCGATGCGCACGCGCTCGAGGTCGAGGGCCTGTCGGGTCAGCTGGTGCTCCTGAGTGCGGACCTCCGCGTTGGCGAAGCGCAGTTCGTTGAGCAGTTTGCGCTGGCTCCACGCCCGGTTGCCGAAGAGCCATGCGCCGCCGAAGAACGCGATGTTGATGAGGAAGGAGACCGCCGAAGCCGCCGCAAACTGAAGCACGGTCATGTCGCCGATCGCGTTGAACTGCATCACCGTCGACACCAGCAGGTAAACGAAGATCCCCACGCAGAGGAGGAGCCGGGAGACGAAGGCCGCTGTGCGATTGCTCTGCCAGGCACCGACCGAGTACACGCCCATGAACACGATGATCTGGGTGACACCGGGTTCCATGATCTCCAGCACCTGCGCCGTGACGAAGATGGTCGTCTGGACCCATGCCATCTGGCTGGGATAACGCCGGCGCCAGATCAACGGCACTGTGACGAGGGCAGACATCAGGCAGATCAGCCACAACGGTCCCTTGAACGGCCAATAACCCGTAGTGTTGTACAGAACGGCGAAGACCATCGAGGCCGCGGCCAGGGCCAACACCAGATACACGTCGCCGTGCGTATGTCTGAGCGATGTCGAGTTCTCTGCCATCATCTTCCCAGCTTAGACAGACTGGTCTGCGTTCCACATCCGTCTGTGTGGGGATCCGATGTGCCGGGGCCTGCGCCTCTCGGCTGAGTTCGTCGAGGAAGACGGCGTCGGGCCCACGTGATCAGTCGATATCTCTACAGATCGACGGCCACCACGGGGTCACTCGTCGGCTGTTCGGATCCGCCCTTCGGCTCGACGGTGATGCCGAACAGACTGCTTGCGGTGAATCTCTGATCGGCGATGTTCGTGGCAGCCTCGGTCATCAGCCCGGCGCTCTCGGGTCCCTCGTCGCCGATCACCCACATCTGCAGGGACTTGTCGGCCTCCACCTCGACATCCTTCGAAGTGACGTGGATGAGCTGTTCGCTTTCGGACGACACCACGGTGACCGAGCCGCCGTCGGGAAGCTCGGCAGTATTCGAGCGCAGATCGTCGGCCTGCATCAGCTTCGACGTCTCGTCGATCTGTTGTTGCGCAGCTGCCAGGTCGTCTTCAAGCTCGTTCTGCTGCTGCCAGGAATTCACTCCGACGCCAGCGGCGACGGCGACAGCGGCAGCCGCAGCAGCCATCGGCACCCAGGAGCGACGTTTGCGCCGGTGCTCAGCAAGGTCGGCCAGAGGAGGTGGTGCGTCCTCGGATGCTCGGCCGTGCGAGCGAGTGTCCGACTCAGCGCGCAGAGGTGTCTGAGATTCGGGCTGCGCCTGTTGCTGTGGGAAGGGCGCTTGCTCCTGTCCGTGCGGCAGGGGTGCGGTGCCTTCCTGTGCGTACATGCTAGGGATGCCGAGGATTGCTTCCCGAGTCGCCGCGCTGATGGGCTCTGGTGCATCCACGTCCGACATGCCTGTCGCCGTTGCCTCGGAACCCGCCATGAGCGCCATGGTGTCCTCATACTCGGCGACCTCGGAACGGAAATCAGTGTCGGTGTCTGCAAGAGTCTGCGCCTCGGCGAGCTCAGCTTCGCTGAGTCCGCCCAAAGCCAGTCCGGCAGCCAGATAGTCACGATCGGTGTTCATCGACCTGCCTCCAACTCTTCTCGCAGCTTCTTCATTCCGTCTCTGATTCGTGACTTGATGGTGCCGAGGGGCACCTTGAGGTGCTCAGATATCTGAGCGTGGGTCAGTCCCTGATAGAAGGCCATGACGATAGGGTGCGCCTGCTCCTCGGGAAGTATCTTCAACGCCGTCACTGTGCGATCTGATTCCGACTTGTCGATGACGGTCTGTTCGACTTGTTCTCCCACACCCGCCGAGGAACGCAGTCCGTCGGCGAAATCGCGGTCCTGCTGGGCCTGGACGCTGCGGACGCAGTCGATGGCCCTTCTGCGGCACAGCGTGATCAGCCATGCTCTGCCTGTCCCACGTTCGGGATCGAAACTGGAGCACCGGGTCCACACTTCGGTGAAGCATTCCTGGAGCACCTCCTCGGCGAGTGACTGACTTCTCACGATCCGCAGGATCACGGCCATGAGGATTCTCGATTGTGCCACGAAGATTTCTTCGAAAGCGGACCTGTCACCGGCGGCGATCCTGAGCAGTTGGTCGCTGCTCGGGTCCGATGCTGTGGTTGTCACGCCGGGCGGCGATTGGAGATCGCCACCCGGCGGTCCATGGCGTGGTACCGAGGAATCATCTGAGCTCATGAACCAATCATGTCATTTGATGAGCAAAGAATTGTTCGTTGTCCGGGTTCTGGGGGGAAAAGATTGTGGCCAAGGGCCGATCCGAATCCTCGGAATCGGTCCTTGGCCACCTCTCTGTGAAGCTCAGATGTTACTTCGAGGGCATCATGACGGCATCGACCATGTATACCGTTGCGTTGGCGGTCTTGACTCCGCCGCAGACCAGTCCGGAATCGTCGAACTTGAGGTCGTCGCCCTCGCCGGAGATCGTCACCTTCGAGCCTTCGACGGTCTCGTGCTCACCGGCGATCTCGTCAGGGGACAGTTGTCCCGGGATGACGTGGTAGGTGAGAACCTTGGTCAGCATGTCCGAATCCTTGGCCAGTGCATCCAGGTCATCCTTTGGCACGTCGCCGAAAGCATCATCGGTGGGTGCGATGACGGTGAACTCGTCACCGTTGAGCGTGTCGACGAGGTCGACATCGGGGTTGAGCTCGCCGGAGACAGCCTTGGTCAGGGTCTTGAGCATCGGGTTGTTCGATGCCGCGGTGGCGACCGGGTCCTGAGCCATTCCTTCGACGGATCCGCCGCCGTCAGGGTTGGCTTCGGCGTAGGCGGCGCAGCCCGGGCCGACGAGGTTCGAGCCTGCCATTGCAGAGTCTCCGGATTCTTCAGGCGCCTCCGTGCTTCCGCTCGATTCCTCTGCCTGGGTCTCTTCACCACCGGATTCGGAGTCCGAACCCATGCCTGAACAGCCACTCAAAGCCATGAGTGAGACGGCACCTGCTGCCAGGACGGTTGCGGCGCGATTGCGAATCAGTGTTTTCATCGTTCTTCTCCTTGTGAAGGTGGTGCATCAACAGTGGTGCTTATCAGCGCACAGCTCTGAAGTTGTCTTCATTGCTCGCTGTGTACTTGGTATTCGCAGCCCGTGTGGTTCTGGATGGGTGAAACTCGAAGATTCTCGGGATTTCTTTTCCCAGAGTTCTCTGCGGTGTCCTCGGACCTGCGCAGATCGGCCCCAGTCTCCGCTTGTATGCGGTGACTGGGGCCGTGGTGGTGTGGTTCGGTACCAGGCTGAGGATTGCTCTACTCGACGCTGAACTGGATGTGGTGGTGACCGGTTGCCGAATTGGGGATCGATTTCCTCCGCTCGGGAGTCTGGACGTTCCCGTCCTGATCGATCGCACGGACCGTGACGGTATGCAATCCTGCATCGACGTCGCTGAATCCGGTCTTCCACTGGCGCCAGGTGTCGATATTCACCTCGTCGCCGAGCTCGGCCGAGGTCCAGTCCCCGTCGTCGAGTTTCACATCGACTCGCTCGATGCCGCTCTGCTGCGCCCAGGCTGTACCACCGACGACGAGATCCCCCGCAGGTACCTTCGCCAGCGGTTTGGGAACTTCGACCCGAGAGGCGACAAGGATGGGCGCCTTGGCGTCCCACCCCCGATCGGTCCAATAGGCGGTCTTCTCATCGAAGCGGGTGACTTCGAGTTCGGTGACCCATTTGGTGGCGGAGACGAACCCGTAGAGCCCGGGAACGACGAGGCGGGCGGGGAAGCCGTGTTCGGGAGGAAGCGGGCTGCCGTTCATTCCGACAGCCAGCAGGGAATCCCGGCCATCGGTGAGGGCTTCGATCGGTGTCGAGGCCGAAAACCCGTCGATCGAATGGGAAAGCACCATGTCTGCATCCTTGTTCGGATTCGCCCGGCGCAGCAGCTCACGCACCGGGTAACCCAACCAGGTGGCGTTGCCGACGAGGTCACCCCCGACGGGATTGGAGACGCAGGTGAGCGTGATGTGATGCTCTTCGAGGGGAAGATCGAGCAGGTCGTCCATCGTCAGGGTCACCTCTGACTCGACCATTCCGTGGATCCGCAATGACCATTCCTGCGGGTCGATGACAGGTGGCGCCAGCGCCGTGTCGATGCGGTAGAAGTCCTTCGGGTCCGTGACGAAGGGGACCAGGCCCTTCACATCCGGGTGCGCCGAGGCGGGAATCGGAGGAGCCTTCTTGGCAGGCGTCGGCAGGACCAGTTTGGCAACCGCGGCACCGGCGTCGAGAGTCAACGAGGCCACGGTCTGTCCTGCCGCCACTGCGGCGGCCCCCGCTGCTCCGATGATGCCGGTGATGACAAAAAATCGGCGCCGTGATGGTGATGTCGCCGGTTTCTCGGACGAGTCGGATGAGCTCTCCCCAGGTGTGGACGAGCCGGCCGGGATGGCCGCGGCAGGAAACTTCCGAGGGGCTGCGGGAGCCGTTCCGATCTCATTCGGACTCGTCCCGGAGCTCATGAGGACTCGGAAGACGGCCATGCCCAGGACGAGCCCGATGAGAGTTGGGATGATGTCGATGACATTGGACTCAGGACGGATGAGAATGACGAGGAGGGGAACCAGACCGGCCACGAAGAGGAGCACGGTCGCCGGGCGCAGCCGGTGAGATGCCAGCCAGCCGATGAGTCCGCCGAGGACCATCGCTGCGAATCCTGTGGAGAGGATGAGGAAGAGTTTGTCATTGGTGCCGAAGAGTTCGATGACAGGCTTGACGACTTCGGTCGGTGTGAGCGGAATGATCGTCTGACCCAGTGCCAGCAGAGGTGCCGCTTGCGGTCCGAATGCGCGGGCGATCAGGTCGGCGGCACCGAACAGGACGAGGGTGGCGACGACTCCGACAAGGGCGGCGCGAAATGGTCTTCTCATGTACGAATATTCGGAGCAGAGAGCAATTCGGATGGGTGATCCGGTGCTCAGGATTCGCCCCTGGGTCTCGTCCTGTTCACGAAATTATCAGTGATCTTGCCCTCACGCTGACGTAGCATAGTGCAATGACTGAGAACCCAGGATACGCCGAGCCGCAGGCGCCAAGCGGAGACTCGGACGAACCCAGAAGTGCAAGTGCCCCCATCTATACGGCCAAGGTCGAGAACCTCGGCGGAACCTCAGGTGAAGTGCGCGTCGAAGACGGAATGACGCTGGCGACGGCACCCACCTCACACACCGATCAGGGCAGCAACCCCGAACAGTTCCTCGCGATGGCCTGGAGCACCTGCCTCGGTGAAACCCTCAAGGTGGTGCTGGCCGTCAACGACGTCGAAGCTCTGTCCCGAGTCCGCGTCGAGGTCGACCTGCACGGTGAGTCCAACGCCGGATTCCACTTCGTGCCCCGGGCCTACATCTCCATCGAAGGCGTCTCCGCCGACGATGCGGAGAAATATGCGGGCCGGGCCCATGCCCGGTGCCCGATCTCGAAACTGCTCAAGGGGCAGGGAAGCCCTGTCATCGAGATCGAAGCATATAAGAACCCGGACAACTTCCAGCTCAGCTGAGCTCGACGAGCGTGGCCCCCTCGGCACGCTCGGCCACCTCGGCGGCAATCGATGCCAACTGCTCGGCCGCCTCGGCGGGATGGATCAGCCAACCCAAGTGAGATGAGGCCAGAGTGCGCACACGGTAGGGATTGTCGGGTGTGAGATCGTCGCCGTCGCGGATCAACCGATCCTGCATCCTGAGGGGCAGGCTTCGATCCTCGCTGAGGCGGATGTACGTCCGGTCGATAATGCCCCAGGTGTCGGCCTGCGCTCGATCCGATGCGTCCCCGATGTCGAGGTTCTCATCGGGCTGGAACGAGTTGAGGAATGTCCGGAACTCGTCCGGGCTGGCATCGGCGCAGAAGAGCGACTGCATTCCCTCGAGCAGATTCGTATCGCGTGACCGGAAATTGCAGCGCAGGAGCCCGAGCTCCTGCGGGTCGCCGACCATGCCCGAGGCGAGTGATGCCATGTCGACCTCAGCCATCTCAGGCTCAGCGTTGTATTCGGCGGTCTCGAGCACGACAGGAGCCCACGCGGACACATAGACCATGTGGTCGATGAGTTCGGGATGCGCGTTCGCCGTCGCTGTCAGGGTGATGCCGCCTCGGCTGTGGGCGAGTGCGATGACCGGTCCCTGTTCCTTGGCCCTGGCCAGCATATTGGCGAGGTGCTCCACGTTGTCCGCCAGGGTCACATCGCGCAGGTGTCCCGGTGCGGACGACATGTTCTCATGGTCCTGCGGTGCCTGGTAGCCGATCGGAAATGTCGCTTCGAAGCCGTGTCCCGGCAGATCGACCGCGGCCGAGAGTACCCCACGCAGGGCGAGCTCGGCGGACAGCGGTGCAAAGGTGAAGGAGTTGGCGAAGGCACCATGGACGAGGACGATTGTCGGAACGGTGCCGCCACTCTTCATTGAATGAGTCATGAACCCAGCTTAAGCCTCGCAGCATTCGCTACAGTGGTCACCGGGCGCCGAGTGTGAATGCCCGGCGTCGACAGTGCCGGCCGGGCACCCCACAGTGTGAGGGTGGGCCGCTGACGGGCCGGAGGGGGAGCAGTCGTGGACGTACAGGAAGCGGTCTTTCTTGCGCTCGACCTCACCGGCACTTTTGTATTCGCGGTCTCGGGAGTCCTATTGGCCGCCAGGCGGGGCTTCGATATCACCGGCGGTCTGGTCCTTGGGCTGATGACGGGCATCGGCGGGGGTATGATCCGCGACGTCCTCCTCGATCGGGTCCCCAACGCGCTCGGTCAGCCGATCTACCTGGCTCCGCCGCTCATTGCCACCCTGCTCATCTATCTCATCGGCAAGCACGTCTCGCGTGCGCGCATCTGGATCGTGACCTTCGATGCGATCGGGCTCGCCATCTTCAGCGTCACCGGGACGACGATCGCCCTCGGTGCGGAAGCGAACTACCCGGCGGCGCTGCTCATGGGCGCGCTGACGGCCTGCGGCGGCGGGCTCATGCGCGATGCGGTGGCCAGTGAGGACCCGGCGATCTTCATCGGCACCGATCTCTACCTCATTCCTGCCCTCTTCGGAGCCGGGCTGACGATCCTCGCCGAGGTGACAGGACTTCTGGGCGGAGTGGTCTCGCTGGTCATCGCGGCCGCTGCCTTCGGCTTCCGTATGCTCGCCTGGAAGCTGCAGTGGCGGGTGCCGCAGCCGATGCGGCAGTGGTCCTACCGTGAGACCGGCCGCCGGATGAAGAAGCTCCCCTCGGTGTTCCGCAAGCCTGACTGATCGCGAATGCGCGGCGAGCGCTCCCCTGCGCGCCGAGTCTGGACCGATCGTGAGTTCCATCAGTAGTTGGAACTTACGCAAATTAAAATGGTATGATCAAAAGACAAGCATTCACCTAGCGTCTGCGATATTTCAGGTTCAAAGGAGAAGCATGAAGATCATCATCGTCTTTGGGACGGAAACGGGCGAGAGTGAGTTCGTCGCGGGTGACATCTCAGATGCGCTGGGCGACAGGCATGAGGTGGTCGTTGAGAATATGAAGAACGTCGACATCGGCAGTCTGGACTTCAATGCCCTCTACATCGTTGTGTGTTCGACATACGGCGAAGGCGGAATGCCGAGCAGTGCCATGCCCTTCTACAAGGCGCTGTCGAAACGGCGTCCGAACCTCAGCTCCCTCAGCTATGCAATGTTCGGACGAGGGGACTCGACCTATACCGAGACGTATAGCCAGGGCAGTGAGCACATCGATCGAATCCTCTCCGAACTCGGTGCTGTCCGATACGGAGAATATGGGCGTGAAGATGCCAGCGATTGGGACGCGCCCGAGGATCTTGCGATCGAGTGGGCCGAAGAGCTGATCGAGATCGTTGAGACCGGGAACGAAGGAGTTGCATAATGAGAGTAGTCATCGTCGGAGGGGGGCTGAGCGCGCTGCGCTCGGCTGAGAACCTGCGGAAGCGCGGCTTCGAAGGCGAAATCGTTGTCGTCGCAGATGAAGAGCACCTGCCTTACAACAGACCTCCACTGTCCAAGGAGTTCCTCTGGGGGGATGCCACGCAGGACGAACTTTCATTCGGTGTGCCGGCGGAAGACCCCGGGATCGAGTGGAAAGTCGGGCACAGTGTCATCTTTTCGAACCTGGAAGAGAAAACCCTCACTCTCAGGAATGGTGAGACGTTGACTTATGATGGTCTCGTAGCAGCAACCGGAGTGAGCTCCCGGCGTCTGTCTATTCCCGGGCCGCAGGAAGGGCGCATCGTGCTACGGTCGCTCAACGATGCCATCTCGCTCAAGGAGAAATTGAAGCCCGGCGCACGTCTCGTGTGTCTTGGCGCCGGGTTCATCGGCTGCGAGGTCGCTCGTACGGCGCAGAGGGTCGGCTGCGACGTCGATATCGTCGCCATCGATCCGGTACCAATGGTCGTGCCTCTCGGCAAAGACGTGGGCGCCGAGGTGCAGCGACGTCACGAAGCAGCCGGAGTTCGATTCCACATGGGGCAGAGCATCGCGGAGATGCTCGGCCACGACCGCATCGAGGCCGTGAAACTCGACGACGGAACAGAGCTGCCTGCTGATTTTGTCCTCGAGACGGTTGGTTCGGTGCCCAACACCGAATGGCTCGCGGGTAACGCTCTGGATCTCAAGAATGGGGTGCTCACCGACGCGTACCTGCGTTGCGGCGGCAGGTCGGGAGTCGTGGCGGTTGGCGATGTCGCCCGGTTCGCCAATCCCATGTTCGCCGCTGATCCGCTCCGCATCGAGCACTGGCAGACAGCTATCGACACGACTGTATTCGCCACGGCCACTCTCATGTCGGACCTGGGACTGACTGACGAGGAGCCCAAACCGGTGAGCATCATGCCGTGGTTCTGGTCGGATCAGGGAAATGTCCGGATGACGTCCTACGGAATGTTGGGACTCGCCGATTCGACCGAGGTCGTAGAGGGAGAGATCACCGGTGAGTGTGCGGTCAGCTACCTCCGTGATGGCGAGCAGGTCGGAATTCTCCTGATCGGGACCGAGATCAAACAACGTGGAGCACGCTTCAAGCGGCAGTTGGCTAAAACGAGAAGAGGGCTGACTGCCGTTTAGCTGTTAGTCAGTCACTCCGACTGCCAACGATGGCACGAGGTCTGACACCGAAGGAGCTCAAAGGAATCCGCCAGACGCAAATTGTGCGTTTGGCGGATTCGGTGTAACTGCGAGTTGTTCAGAGCCCGGTTCGACTCAGCCGTCGGCAAGGGTTGTGATGAGAATGTCGAGTCCTTCGACTCTGTCTTCGGACACTGCAAGCGGGTTGACTTCCAGAGAAGCCAGCTTGTCGCCCAGGCCCACGGCTGCGGCCGCGATTCCGGCGACCGCATCCACAACACTGTCGAAATCGGCAGATCGGCGCCCACGATAGCCGTCGAGGATTCGACTGATCCGCAGTTCGCGAAGCATCGAGCTGATCTCATTCCGCGAAACCGGCAGGACGCGCAGGGCGCTGTCGTCCAAGATCTCTACCAGTTCTCCGCCTGCGGCAACGGCGAGAATCAAGCCCCATGAAGGGTCGCGGGTCACGCCGACCAACAGCTCGGTGCTGTGCCCGCGCATGGGACTGACCAACTGACCTTGGAGAGTCAACCCATGCTGGTCCGCACGGTCGGCAAGACGGTCGAATGCGGCCATCACCTCGGCGGGTGTGTGCAAATTGAGCGCCACGCCGCCGAGCTCAGTCTTGTGTGCGGCGCCAGCGGAGCACATCTTCAGGACGACCGGGCCACTGTAGGCCTCTGCGGCCCCGATCGCCTCGTGGACGTCTGTAGCCAGTACTGTGGGCACGAACTCGACCCCGGCCGGGGCAACGAGCGCCCGTGCGTCGTACTCGCTTAGGGTCTCACCTGCCCGGATTGGGCGGATCGCCATCGGCTGCGGAGTGAGGGGCTCGGGGTCTCGTGCAGAACGTGCGGCCAACCATTTCGACCACCGGGCGATTGCCGACGCAGCTGTGACGAAACGCGCCACGCCCGGCATGACAATCTGGACGTTCAACTCGTCGCGCACTGTCCGAATGTATTCCGACTGGTCCTGATCGATCTGCGGGAATACTGCAATGGGGAGCCCGGTTTCAGCCGCGCATTCGCCGACTGCCCTGAAGGTGTCTATTCGTTGCTGCTCACCTTCGCGCGGCAGTGAGGTGACAACCCCGAGCAGGCCCAATTGTGGTTGGTTTGCAGCGAATGCACGCAGCCCCTCTTTCCATGCCTCGGGATCGGCCAGGGCTCCTCCTGTCATGTCGAGGGGATTCTGGGCTTGGCCGTAAGACGGTAGGAACTTCTCGATCCTTGCACGAGCAACATCATCGAGTGCTGGCAGAGAGAGTCCGGCGTCCTGTCCGAGGTCGGCTGTGATATCACAAGCACCGCCGGATGTAGAGAGCACACCGATTCCCGAACTCCGCAGCGGTCCTGTAGATGCGGCTAGATTGGCCGTGCAGACGAGGTCTTCAACTGTTTTGACGCGGATGACACCGTCTTGGCGCAGAACCGCGTCGATCACTCGGTCGTCGCCGACCAGAGCGCCGGTGTGCGCCTGTGCCGTCGCCGCTGCGAGCTGGCTCGAGCCGACCTTGAGGATGATGATCGGCTTGCCGACTTCCGCGGCGCATCGGGCGGCCTCGCGAAACGTCTGTGGGTCGCGGATGGTTTCGGCGAACACCGCGATGGCGCGGGTGTTCTCGTCTTCCACGAGGTATTGAATGCCTGCGGAGACGTCCACCATCGACTCGTTGCCTACGGTGATGACGAAGCTGAAGCGAACGTCGTTGCGCGCGGCGTACGTGACGAGCGAGGAGCCGATGGCACCGCTCTGTGTGATCAGTCCGACGTGTCCGGGCGTAGTCGGCAACTCTAATCCCAGCGAACACGGCGCGACCCGGTCCCAGAGATTGGCGAAGCCGATGTGGTTCGGCCCCAGCAGGGTCATACCCCTGGAGCGAGCCTTCGCAACAAGCTCTTCCTGTCGCACCGCTCCCACCGGGCCCTCTTCAGCCCATCCTTGGCTGACGATGACTGCCGCGCGTGCGCCGGCGTCCGCAGCATCGTCGAGCGCCGAAACTGTAACATCCGCCGGAGTGAGCATAAATGCACAGTCGATCCCGCCGGGAATGTCGACGCAGCGCTTGACGGTTTGTTGGCCGTGCACGATCTCCGTGCGGGGATTCACCAGCGGTAGCTCGGCGTCGGGAGCGACGCGGAGGAACTGCGTGTATGCACGACGAGAGAAGAGATTCTTGTCGCTTGCGCCGACGAACGCCACACGCTTCGGACGGAACAGCGCGTCGAGCTGTCTGATCTTCCCGTCCATCTCATCAGCGGACGATTCGGTTGGTGCTGTCATAGGAATCCTTCTGGTGAGAGTGATGGGCATTCGACTGAGTCTGCGTCATAGGCCGTTGTGGATCTATGGCATGAGTTCCTGCAGATATCTCGGTAGGCTAGACGAGTGCCGTGGCGGCGCTTCTCAGGTCAGGTGCGTGAGCTTGACCGGAATGTGACTCCACCCGGTGAAGAGATAGTGCCTCACCCTGGTGGGTTCGCCGACGACGTCGAATCTGTACCCGCGGTCCAGCATGCGAGTAAAGAATGTCTGCACCTCCGCGCGGGCCAGGTGGGAGCCGAGGCAGAAGTGCACTCCGCTCCCGAAGCCCAAGTGCTGGTTGGATCCGTGGCGGTTGATGTCGAATGTGTCGGGGTCCTCGAATACCTCGGGATCGCGGTTGGCGCCATTGAAGAACAGAACGACTCGGTCGCCTGCCTTGATGTGCTGGTCGCCGATGGTCATATCCTCGAGCGCTGTTCGCCGCATGGCGGCCACCGGCGAAACGAACCGAATCATCTCTTCGACTGCGCGAATGACGAGGCCGTGGTCTTGTTGCATTTGCCTGAGAGCTTCAGGATTGTCATTGAGCGCGAGAATGCCGCCTGAGACCAAATGGCGTGTGGTTTCATTTCCGGCGGCAACCAGCACAATGTAGTAAGCGGCCAGTTGGCCCCATGAGAGTTTGCCGGTTTGGATCTCGGCGTTGGCGATGACGCTGACGAGGTCGTCCTGCGGAACTTCTCTGCGTTCCTCTGTGAGCTTCTTGAAATAGTCCATGACCTCATTGCGAGCTTCCTCGAGAGCTGCAGTGTCCACGCGTTCATCGGGGTCGGAACTGGTCATCCGATTGGCCCAGTCGACCATCTTTGGGGCATCTTCCTTTGGTACACCGAGGACGCGAGCGATGACCATCATCGGCAGTCGAGCGGTGACGATGTCGACCAGATCGAACTCTCCCGGCTGCGCGGCAGAATCGTCGAGAAGGACGTCGACGATCTCCTCGATCGCCGATTGCCACTGTTTGATTTTGCGCGACCTCAAGAAGCTCATGGCAATCATCTTGAGTTCACCGTGCTCCGGGTCGTCCATGTTGTGGATGCTCGAGTATTTGCCCTCGACCTTGCGATCGACGACCTGGGTCCCCTGAGCTGACGACAGGCGAGCGTTGTCATTCGCCGCGTCCTTGACGCCTTGGTAGTCGGAGAGCGTCCAGAAGCCGGGGCCGTTGGCTGTTTCGGGGTTCCAATATGGTCGATCATAGGAGCGAGTAGCTGCGAGATTGTCCAGCGCAAGGCCGTCACCCAAAGCCTCGAGATCTAAGTGGTCAATTCTCGGCACGGTGTTGTCAACGGACACTGGATTACCTCCATCGGTAGGTCAGCAGCCTCTTAGGGCGACTGATTCGTCCGCCCAGGTTCTCGGTACTGCCAAAGGTACAGTCATGAGTCAGATGTGTCAATAGTTGTAGCAAATTAAAGGTCAGTCCAAATATGCTAATATGAAACGAAGGGATTTGTCGATCCCGAAAGAATTGAACGAAAGGTTTGACGTGGTTTCTGAAGGTGAAGGTCATGGCCAGAGCAGCAACGTCCGACGATTGTTGGAGCACGCCTTAGGCGACGAGGCGGGGATTGGTGAAATTTCGCCGCTGGGCATCGGTGCAAGCGCCGACTCGTACCGTGTTTCACTGGATGGAGGGGAGCGCTGGCCGAAAAGCGTCGTCGTCAAGTTGCCGTCGCAAGATCCCACAGCCTCTCGAACTGCCATGCAGTTGGGTCTGTATGAACGCGAGGTCTGGTTCTACGAACAGCTAGGGACACGGCTGGAGCTTGATATTCCGCGCTTTTATCGTGCTATCGAATCAGACGGACTCCGTTCCGGGCTGATGATCGAGGACTTGAGCAGTACAACTGAAAGGCCGAACCAACTGCAGAACGCGCAGCTCTCTACCGTCCGAGGGGCGATGTCGAACCTGGCCCGCCTGCAGGCACCCTATTGGGCTGACGGGGAGATGAGTCGAGAGCCGTGGCTCCACAAGCGGCTGGGGGTAGAAATTCCTCATATTCTTGATCGCATGCAGAAGTCATGGTCGACTTCGCGAAAGCGACTGTCCGGGGGATTCGAGCGTGAACAGTTGGAGGTCATCGACGTATTCGTCGAGAGAGCCGGTGATTGGGCCCGATCACTTCCAGGTCCGTTCTCGCTGACGCACCACGACTACCGACTCGACAATATTCTCTTGGGCGACGGTCGGGCGATCATTCTCGATTGGCAGACCGTCGGGTGGGGTCCGCCGATGTTCGACGTGGCCTACCTACTCTCGACATCGTGGGATCCGCGGCTGCGGAGGCAACATGAACGGGAACTGATCCGAGATCACGTCGAAGAATTGGGCGCCAATGGTGTGCGATGGGACTTCGAACGAGCATGGGAGGCCTACCGGCGGTCGGCCTTCGCCACACTGCTGATGCTGGTTCCGCCGACAGGCAGCGTCAAGCAGGATGCCAGAACGGATACGATGTACAAGAGACTGTTGGCGTTCGGAGCACAGCAGGTCCTGGACCTCGGTGCTCTCGAATTCCTGAAGGAGGTCTGAATGCTGTCGATCTTCGACGAGTATCCTATTCACCAGACAAGTGAGCCTGTCGACCATCCGGCGAGCAGCGACCCGAACGTATACGAGCGTTTCTACTTTTCGTTTTTCGAGAAGTCCGGTACTGCGGCCGTGGGGCTGACAGTCACACTCCATCCGAATCGGGGACTGGTTGATGCGGCGCTTGGAGTGACGACAGGCAAATGCTACGAGTCACTGATGATCAGCGATGTGCTTGGTTCAGAGCGAGAGAGCATTCGCTGCGGACCGTTGCGTCTGGAGTTCCTCGAGCCGATGCGGCACCTGAAGATCATAGTGGAAGGGCACCCCGATTTCTCTGCGGCGATCGACTTTCGCGCAACGAGTCCTGCCATCACCGAGGAGCGCGTAGTGAGGTCGAGGCAGCGCAGGGTAGTGCAGGACCGTACGCGGTACGCCCAATGCGGCGTCGTGGACGGAACAGTGTCGGGACCAGCTGGAGTCATCGTGATGGATGACCAAAGTTGGACTGCCGTTCGAGACCACTCGTGGGGCATCTGGGACGGTCCGAAAGCGCACAGCGCGGATGTTAAGCCGGCATCGCCGTCGTTCTTCTGGCTGATAGGCAGTGTTGGTTCGACCGCTGTCCAAGCGGTGACACATGCGGAGGCCGACGGCACGCCCTACGGAGAGTATGCGGCTATGTGTCCGCTGCTCTCTCCTGCTGTCGACGCTGTCGGTGCCGGGACCGGGCAGTCTCCCGGCGGGGTGAAGATCCTCGATATCTCCTATGTACAAGATACGAATCATGTGAAGACTGCCGAACTCGCAATCTCAGGCTCAGATCGTGATCGGGTCGTGGTCCTCGAATCACTGTGCGTGATCCATCCCCATTCGATCGGATACTCACATCCCGAGTGGCGTTCCGGAACAGTCCCCGATCAACTTCCGAGCATCCGCCGGTTTAGCGGTGATCTCGGCGAATTCGATCTCTCAGACCCTCAACATCGCCGGGCGCTGCAGGGAGTGGCGATTAAGTGCGAAGGGGTAACAGGTTACGGTGTCATCGATCAGTTCTCCCGCTGACGCTCGCCACCGGCCAACGAATGCTGCTGGCAAATAGCGACGGGGCACCCATCCTCGCGATAGGGTGCCCCGCCTTTCGCTCTCGGGCGGATGTTCTCGATTCTCAGCCGTCGGCCCCGGTTCGCGTGGTGGACAGAGTTGCGAGAAGATCCTCATGCAGCTCCATCCAGATGTCGTGATAAGAGTCGGTCAGCGGCTTCGCAAGCGCATCGGTGTCGCCGGAGCGGAACGAATCAGCGGCAGAGCTCAAGTGCTTCGTGTAGTAATCGAAGCGAGAGTCGATCACCGTGAGCCCGTCAAGTATAACGGTGATCTCACCGTGGACCGAAGCGAAGCGGCTCTCCGTTGTTTGAGTCTGGCCCTGTTGCCAGTCGGTCGTCAGCTGTTTGAACCGGCGGTTCGGCTCCAGGAATCGATCGTAGTGGACGGCGATCGAGCTTCTGGTGTCTTCGTCGACCGCTGTTTGCCTCAGCAGCTTATACGCTCCCTTGCCGATGCCTGTCAGAGAGTTGAGGCCTTTCTTGGCATTATGCTTGACATGTTTGGCCTTGATCGCCTCGTTCAATACTGCGGTGACGGTTTCGACGGGCAGGCCGGTGCAGTCGGAGATTTTATCCACGGTGGCGAATCCCCGCACTATTATCGCGTGGTATACCTGGTAGCGCAATCGGTCATTCACCGAGAGTACTTCACTCGCAGTCTCCGGCACGGGGTTGCCCCACGACCCGGTCAGGAACAGACGCGGAATCAACTCGGTGGCCACTCCACTGACAATTGTGTCGTAGCTTTCCTCCAGCGCCGGTTCTATCGTCGTGAAGCCGTGGTCAGCGACGAGTTCGTCGTACATTCCCGCGGCACGGGCAACGGGAAGCGCGAAGCCAGTCGAATATGTCAGGGCGCCGGCTTCCACCTTCTCTCGAGTGCTCATGGCTGCGATGCGGCGGTAGAGAGCCGATGACTGCTCTTCACATTCGGTCCGCAGCCGTGCCATATCCTCCGGGGTGAGTGCGCGCACCTCGTCCATCGGAGTATCCCACGCATCCCTCTGATGCACGGACACACCGGAAATGTGCGGAATGTAGTTTGCCGGGGTCGTGAAGAGAGTGGAAATGTCCACGACCTTCGTCTCCAAGGGGGTGCCCGCTTCGAAGAACATCGCGACGGTGACGGACCAGGGGAGAGGAGACTCCGGATTGTTCCATGGCCAGGCAGGCTCATTGAGGAAGATGTCGCGAACGAGGACGAAACCACCGTCGTGAAGCGTGTACGGACCGTGGTCGGATACACCAGTGCGATTGTCGAAATGCAGCAGGAAGCCCATGAGCTCAGCGGAGCCGTTGAAGCGGACAAAGGCCTCTCGTGTTGCCGAATCGGAGAGATCGATCCTGTTCTGCGTGAATCTCTCGATCCACGATTTCTCCAGAATTTCGGCTTTATACCCCTTCATCGAGGTCAGGATCGGGCCCTCGGACCACAGGCCCTTGTACAGTCGGCGGACAGTGCCGAATGTGGTGCGGACACGATCGGCACGGAAGTCGGTCTCGTGAAGGCCCAGCTCGAGAGCGATTCCGCGCCCGAAGCTCGTCGCCGTCGCCAGCGCCCAAAGGTGAAGCATATTGACCTTGCTGCCGATCTCTCGACGCCCGGTAGCACCGATATCGATGATCCCGTCCATGCCGATGCGATCTTCGATCGTGCGCAGCCAGGTGGGATGCTTGAACCAGCAGTTCGCGATTCCCATCGCCTCGTACTCCTGACGGGGAATGAGTCCGGACTCGCCCTCCGTAGCGCGAGCACTGAGCGCATCCCATTCGTTCCAGGTGTAATATCTGATTGCCTCGTTGGCCTCTTGTCGGGTGAGATCTCGTTTGACATCATCATCGGCGTACAGGACTCGAGTCGTCATTTCGGCCTGCATGATCGTGTCGCCTTCGGATCCGTGAGGGACCTCTCCGCCGAATTTCTCCAGCAGGAGCGCGATCTGGGCCTGCTGCTCCTCGCTGAGAGGCTCGTGCTCCGGCTCGACGGCCGGTTTGTCCTCACGAGGTGCACCGGCTTCGACGCTGACCGTGCCCGACGGACGTGAGGATACGTCCATGCGAATTCGCACACCGTCAGCAGGAATGGTTTCACCTCGGCTGGTATGAACGCCCTGTTTGAACTGCACCGACATGATGGCGGGGATCCCATACTCTCGACTGACGATTCCCAGATGGCTCTCAGGGGCGCCCTGGAGAGTGATGATGCCCTTGATGCCAGCGTTCAATGCCATTGTCAGAAAGGTGGTGGTGCCACCGCGCGCAATGACGATGGTGTCGCTGACGTCGCCTTCTGAGACGAAATCCATGACCTCCTGAGGAGTTTCGAGCCATTTCGCGACGCCTTCAATGAGCTCCTCCGACTCGTAGACGTTCGAGCCCGTGCCGACGACGTCGAACGTGCTCGATTGTGTGGGGGCCTCGCCCTGTTTGCGGTTCATGTTGTTTCCCTCTCCATTGATGTGATCTGCTGGATGTTTCAAATGTCGGCTGCCGGTCCTGAAGGGCGCCGTGTACAGCTGACTCAATAGGGTTACTGGGCGAGTTCGGAGGCCCACTGCTCAAGAAGGATGATCTCTCTCGAGTGGTCCGTCGCTGCTGCGTACTCTGTCTCCACCTCGCCGGCCCATATCTGCCCACTGCCTCCGTCGATGGTGATGACTTCGCCGGGGGCCACCAGAACCTCGCCATCCTTGAGAATTCCTCGGCGGTCGACATTCAGCTCCATTGCGCCGACGACCGCCGGAATTCCCCAGCCGCGTGCAACGACTGCTGCATGACTGACAAGTCCACCGCATGTAGTCAGCACGCCGACAGATGCAGACATGCCCATCACGTCTTCTGGGCTCGTCTCGTCTCGGGCCAGAATGACATCGTCCTCGGCGTCGACAGCTTCGTCCGCCGTCAGCACGACCCGCCCAGTGACACGTCCTGGTGATGCGGGGAGGCCGGTGGCCATGGCGCTCGAGTCATCGGTCGCCGGGCAATCGGCGGCTGCATCCTGTTTGGCCCGCTCGCGGAGGTCTGCTGGCACTCGCTCGACGGCCTCGGCCGTCGTCAGCCCTATCTCCGGGTCCTCGACCATGTCGACGGCGATGCGAGCCGCAGCTCGTGCGCCGCGCTTGCCTGCTCGTGTCTGTAGAACCCAGAGCTTTCCCTGCTCGACCGTGAACTCGACATCGCACATATCCCGATAGTGGATCTCCAACTTCCGCAGAACCGCATCGAGTTGTTCGGCGACGTGTGGCTGGCTCTCTCCGAGTGCGGAAATTTCCATAGTGATTGCTTTGCCCGAAACGACGTCCTCACCCTGGGCGTTGGGAAGGTAGTCGCCGTAGAGCTTCGATTCGCCGGTGTTGGGGTTGCGGGTGAACACCACCCCCGTTCCCGAGTCGCTGCCTCGGTTGCCGAACACCATCGATTGGACGCTGACAGCGGTGCCGATGTCAGGGCTGATGTTCTCGTGTTCTCTGTAGGCGACGGCTCTCGGTGAATCCCACGACCTGAATACCGCTTGTACGGTCTCACGCAGCTGTACCTCGGGATTCTGAGGAATGTCCTCACCTGACTCCTGAACGACGGCGGCTCTCAGCTTGGCAAGATTCTCGCGGGCTTCCTCGGCGGAATTGATCGTGTCGACGTGGGGGAGCGCTTCGGGCGGAATTCCCCTGACGATCGTAGCGAACATCTCTGCGAAGCGCCGGTAGCTGTTCCATGCGAATCGTTCATCTCCCGCACATTCGACCAATCCGAGAACGGTCTCGTCATTCAGACCGAGATTAAGGACCGTGTCGAGCATCCCCGGCATCGAGACGGGGGCTCCGCTTCTCACAGATACGAGGAGTGGATCAACTGGGTCACCGAGGTGCCTCCCCAGACTCCTTCCCAGCATGGTCATGTGATCGGACAAGACGGCATCGAGGCCCGTGGGCCAACCGCCTTCGCGGTACAGCTGGCTGATACCAAGGCCGATGGTGAAGCCGGGGGGTACCGGGATTTGGAGTGTTCTCGTCATTTCAGCCAGGCCCGCGCCCTTGCCTCCCAGCAAATAGGCGAGCTCTCGAGCTGGTTGGGAGTGGTCGTGGTCGAAAGTGAACACCCCGTCTTCCAGGCGGACGTCAGTGGAGCTTGGCTGAGTGCTTTTCACAATCTCGTTTTCCTTTCACAACACTGTGTCGGATTCAGGTGAGCGCATATAAATCGCTTTATGGTCTGAGCATTCATATTATTGACACGACCTTAGGTGTCCACTAGCGTGTTGTCAATCACTATTTGTGACGGTGAAAGCCATTTCACGCGAATCCCTGCGGCAATGGCCCCAGATCGATCGACGAAAGCGATGTAACGTGGCCGAAATTGTCATACCAACGAACTGTCTCTATGTGAACGGAACCTGGGTGAGGCCCGAAGCGGCAGCGGAATTCGAGGTGGTGAACCCTGCCACCGAGGAAGTGATCGGCGTTGTCCCGGTTGCTCCGGCAGCTTTCGCGTCGGAGGCGATCGCGGCCGCGCAGGCAGGCTTCGGCGTATGGGCCGCGACGGATGTCGAAGCGAGAGCAAGGATGCTCGAGCGCTTGGCGCAGGCAATGGAAGACCACCGTAGTCAGTTGAGCGAGCTAACGAGTGCGGAGATCGGCACGCCTGTAAAGGACGCAGCAACAGGGCAGGTGGATCTCCCAGTCAGAGTGCTCCGCTCCTATGCCGATATTGCACGCAAGTACCCGTGGGATACACGCGACGCAGCCGGCAGCGCGGTCGTGAGGGAGGGTGCCGGCGTGGTGGTCGCGATCACTCCATGGAACTTCCCTGTTCATCAGATCATTGCCAAATTGGCCCCCGCCCTGGTGGCGGGATGTTCGGTGGTGCTCAAGCCTGCGGAACTCACACCGTTGAATGCCCTGTTTCTTGCGGCCCTCTGTGAATCCATCGGTCTACCGCCGGGTGTCTTCAACGTTGTCACTGGCAAGGGCTCGGTGGTGGGAGAAGCGCTTCTTCAATCCGATGGCTACGAGGTCGTGTCGTTCACAGGATCCCTCCAGGTCGGTCGTCATGTGGGCGAAGTGGCCGGGTCCAAGGTGGCACGTGCGGCGCTGGAGCTCGGCGGAAAGTCGCCCGCCGTTGTGCTCGATGATGCCGACCTGACGACTGCAGTGCAGACTACCGTACGCAATTGTTTCGTCAACGCAGGCCAGAAGTGCAATGCACCCACACGTCTGTTGGTGCCGAGGGCTCGCCTCGATGAAGCGGTGGAGATCGCCGGGGAAGTGGCTGGATCGTATGTCGTGGGTGATCCATCTGATCCTGCGACGACGATGGGACCGGTTGCGTCGGCCGCGCAGCGCGATGTGGTGACAGGGTTCCTCGACAGAGCGCGCAGCGACGGTGCACGGGTCGTGACTGGAGGTGAGACGCAGCAGTGGGAGAGAGGATACTTCCTCACTCCAGCGATTGTCACCGATGTCTCCCGAAGCGCCGAAATTGCCCGCGAAGAGGTGTTCGGCCCTGTGCTCGTCGTCATGGCGCACGACGGTGAGGAAGACGCGGTAGCGCTGGCGAATGACTCCGACTACGGATTGTCAGCCGAGGTGTGGTCGGGGGATCCAGGCCGCGCGGCGAGGCTTGCGCGGCGCATCAAAGCAGGTCAAGTACGGGTCAACGGAGTGCGGACTCCGGAACTGCCAGTGTCTCCCTTTGGGGGCTACAAGAGGTCGGGTATCGGACGAGAGCTGGGAGAGCTCGGCCTCGATGAGTTCGTGGAGATCAAGGCGATCTTGGGCGATCCGTTCGTCGGCGAAGAGTGAAGGAGTGAATCGATGAAAGCTGCAGTGGTGTGGGAGCCCGGTGGCAAGTTCGAACTTGCCGAACTGACTCGGCGCGAGCCTGGTCCCGGCGACGTGGTGGTCCGACTGAAGGCTGCTGGCATCTGCCAGACAGATCTGTCCCTCTCCGCTGGAGGATTCGGACAGCAGTTCCCTGCAGTGCTCGGTCATGAAGGTGCTGGTGAGATAGTCGAGGTGGGTTCGGCTGTCTCAAGCATCCAACCCGGGGACAGGGTTCTTCTCACGTGGGTGCCGCCGTGTGGTCGCTGCTATCACTGCGTTCGTGGTGAGACTTACATCTGCAGCAAGCGCAAGCGCGCGGCAGACATTGATATCGCAGCGGCCGATCTGCAATACGGGAATCTCCCGGTCCAAGCAGGAATGGCAACGGCGACGTATGCCGAGGAGACCGTTGTGTCTGCGACTGCAGTGCTGCCGATCCCCAAGGATCTGCCCTATCACCTGGCGGCATTGCTGGGATGTGCCGTGCCGACGGGTGTCGGTGCTGCGCTGAATGCAGCACGGGTGACACCCGGGGAGAGTGTAGTCGTCATCGGCTGTGGGGCTGTGGGGCTGAGCGCCGTACAGGGGGGCCGGATTTCAGGTGCCACTACAATCGTCGCGGTCGACCCGCAGGAATCGAGACGCAATCTGGCCAGCCGCCTCGGAGCCACTGTGGTTCTCAGTCCTGAGGAATTCGACGCATACCCGCCGCCGAGCGCCACCGGCTTTGATGTGGGAATAGACGCCGTAGGTCAATCCCGAACGATTCGATCGACCTGGAACGCCGTCCGGCGTGGCGGGCGAGTCGTCGTCGTCGGGGCAGGAAGAGCAGACGACATCGTCGAATTCTCTGCTGTGGAGTTGTTCCACGACGAGAAGACACTGCGTGGCACCTTTTACGGCTCGAGCAATATGGCATTTGAACTTCCGCGGCTCATCGAATTGTGGCGAGGCGGCCAGTTGAGGCTCGAGGAGATGATCGACGACGTGGTCCCTCTCGAGAGGATCAATGAGGCCGCTGACAAGCAGATCAGTGGTGGAGCTCTCAGGGTGATGATCGCCCAATGAGTAGAGTGTCGAGTATCCAACTGCCAGGCGTCCGCAATCTGCGCGATGCGGGTGGACACACGACTTCAGATGGTCGAACTATGTCGTTGCGGCGGGTGTACCGAGCAGAGGCTCTGGTGCTTCGCAATGCGAACGAGTCGAATGCCATGTGGTTGGAGGAGGAGTCCGCGGTCTATGCGTCGATCGGTCTCACTGCGGTCATCGATCTTCGTGCGGAAGAAGAGGCCGAGAGCGCGCCTTCTGCCTGGAGTAGACCCACGAATGCGAAGTATATTCCGATTCCTCTTCCGGAAGGGGCTCCGGGGTCCGATACTGATCTTCTGCGGCCGGTATTGACCGGTCGCAGCGCGGCTTTCTCTGGTGAGGATCTCGGAGCATATTATGTGACGTTGCTCGAGGGAAGGGCGAAGCAGTTCGGCGCGGTCGTCGAGACGATTGCCGACAACGAGGGCGGGCCCTTGCTGATCCACTGCTCTGCAGGCAAGGATCGAACGGCACTGGCGATCGCACTCGTACTGGACACTCTCGGGGTGCCCCGCGAGGCGATTGTTCGCGATTACGAACTCACTGGAGTGAACCGGCCCAATCGAATGGAACACTATCGCGAAGCCTTCGCGAAGCGGAACGTCCAAGTTGAAGACGTGAGGGCGGCATTCGAAACGCCCCGAGTTGCAATGGTGACTGCGTGGGATCACATCGACAAGGAATACGGCTCAGCCGAAGAATACTTGCTTGAAAGTGCCGGTACATCTCCCGAGGTGTTCGATGCTCTGCGAGAAATTCTGTTGGAGGGATAGGCGGCGGCAACGCTGCAGAGGAATGCCAGGTTCGGGGAGGGGGTGTTGCGGGGCGGTTCAAACAGCAATCCTAACCGCCCATGTATGTTTTTCGGCTTCGAACATTGCACCCAACTGCTCGCAGTTTGTCTTTCGCGATGCGTAGTGCGCCCTCCTCATCGTGGTCAGCGATGGGATAGAGCGCGGGCCCTAAGGCCGCCTCGCGAGCATTGCGCGTGTCGTTCGTGGCATCGGTCTGAGCACTTTGGCGGGGCTCCGAGGGGGCCGCGACGGCTTCCTGCTGCGAGTATTCTCCGTTCCAGTCGAGATGCGTTGGCGCTCATCATACTGAGACCGGACGCCACCCCGGTCCGAGATGGCCGGTCATGGTTCACTGATGGGTTAAGGAGAGACATGAAGATCAACATCATCTTCGGAACGGAATCCGG
This sequence comes from Brevibacterium picturae, assembly GCF_900105045.1. GTDB lineage: Bacteria > Actinomycetota > Actinomycetes > Actinomycetales > Brevibacteriaceae > Brevibacterium > Brevibacterium picturae. The sequence goes on from NZ_LT629739.1 coordinate 2,249,889, forward strand.
AGAGAGCGAGTTCGTCGCGGACGACATCGCGGAAGCACTGTCCAAACGATTCGATGTTTCCGTGGAGAACATGAAGGATGTCGACGTCGATGCCATCGATTTCCACGCGTTCTATCTCGTCGTGTGTTCGACCTACGGCGAAGGAGACATGCCCAGCAGCGCAGAACCGTTCCATAGGGCGCTGTCGGCGGGCCGTCCGGACCTGAGCATGCTGCAGTACGCGATGTTCGGGCGAGGTGATTCGACGTATGCGGAGACGTACAGTCAGGGCAGCGAGCACGTCGACAGGCTACTGACCGAACTGGGGGCCACGCGAGTGGGGGAGTACGGACGTGAGGACGCCGGCGATTGGGACACGCCCGAGGACATCGCGGTGCAGTGGGCGGAGGTCGTCGTCAAAGTGCGCGAGGGCGAGGACGCAGTGTCGTGAGGAGCGCTATTTACTGGCTGCTCGAGCTTGCTGTGCTTCGGCGAACATGCATTCAATCCTGACACAGCGATCGGAGACGACGTGCCTGACAGCATCATGAAGTCCTCACCCAGGCGAATCGAAGAACGTTATTGATAGATCGCCGAAGCGATCACCCTGCGGAGCACCAAAACGACGAGGAGAGTCCGCCCGTTGATCCTCGTTGGTCGACTTTCAGAGAGCATTCGATATCCAGACCCTCCGCTGGGACGCGATTCTGTCCTCACGAGGATTGATGTATCGGGTTAGTTGTGTGGAACCGAATCTGGTTCCGATTCAATGCCCTCCGGTTTGCTTGATGACGGCTTGAGCACCTTGTGATCCAAAGCGTAGCGATACGGTCCCATGAACAGCAGGCAGACGATTGCGGCGATCACCAGGCCGATGATGGGCAGTACCGCCGTCTGATAGCTGCCAGCGGCCTGGAAAATCTGTCCCAAGAGGAATATGCCGAACGCGGATCCTTGCGCGTACAGGAAGTAGATGAATCCGAGAACGCGGCCGTAGGAGTGCTGAGGGAAGTAGCGGGTGCACATGTAGGCCAGCACATCGCCTTCCGCGCCCAGCCCGAGCCCCACGAGTGCTGCACCCACGATGATCACTCCAGGACTGCTTGAGGAGATCAGCAGGTACACGCCGAGGCCGCAGAGGGCAAAGATGCTTGCTGCCACGATCGGGGCGTAGATCCGATCCAGCAGGAATCCGGTCACCACTCGTGCGCCCACTGATGAGAGGCTGAGAATGGAGAGCGCCGTGACGGCCGCCGCTTGGGCTACTCCCTTATCGGTGGTCATTGGAACGACTGCGGACATGAGTCCGAACGTTGCCGATGACACCAGGAAGATCGAGAAGGAGAGCAACCAGAACTGGCGGTACTTCTTCGCGATGGTCCATAGTGATTCTCCGGCGGTGGTCCCCTGGGCGCGGGCAGCCAGACGTTTGGCATCATGTGTTTCGGGCATCCGGGTGACGAACGCATACACGCCAGCTGGAATGACGGTGCACAGGGCTCCGACGATGAGAAAAGTCAATCGCCAGTTTCCCCATGACAGGACCCAGTTAGCAAGGTAGGGCATGAGAACGCCGCAGGCACCTAATCCGGCCATGAGGATGCCGAGAGCAAGGCCGCGATGGTCTTTGAACCACGCACTGACGACGGTCGAATGCGCCACCGGATTGACAGCACCGGCACCCGCTCCGATCAGCACACACAGCAGGTAGAACAGGACTTTGCTCGGAGGCAGGGCCGCCATCGCCATGAGGCCGATTCCGAAGACCAGAGCCATGGGTACCGAAGGCAGTCGAGGTCCGAACCGATCGATGAGGAAGCCCAGCGCCACAATGCTGATGCCGACGAACACGGTCTCGATCGACAGGCCATTGCTGATGGTGCTGCGGTCCCAACCGAATTCCGCGCTCATAGGCTCACCGACAATGTTGAAGAGCACATTCACTGAGGTGGTGCCGAACAGCAGGGTGAGGAAGCCGGTGACGACGAACCACCAACGGTTGAGTCCAGGTTGTGTCGTAGAGTCGATGGGTGTCATGGGCATCTCCTGTCGGTGAAGGGGCATCGTTGTCCCTTCCGTCATCGGACACGTGGGAAAGTACCACGCGCGTGATCCCATTAAATCATAATGGACTGACCATTATGAATATCTATTGACTGATAATTTATGTGCACTTGTCATTGTCGACACTTGCGCGGAAGCCGCAGACGGCAGAGCCCGGTGTCGCCATTGCGGTCGTCCCGGGCTCTGCTGGTGAGGTTGCGTTTATACGCTGCGTTGTGTTTTCGACGCCGCAGTTGCCGCCTTGGACTTCTCGCGGGCCTCCGCCCAGTCGTCATCGGTCATGGATGTCAGTCCTGCGAAGGTGCCGGGGCCGGCGAGCATCTGTCCGCCGTCCATTGCGATCGTCTGTCCGGTGAGGTAGTCACAACCGTCGGACATGAGAAAAATCGTAAGATTGGCAAGTTCCTCCATGGTGCCGGGCCGTCCCGCCGGTATGGAGTCGGACTGAGTTGCGCCGGCCGATGAGTTGTCTGTCGGATTGAGCATTTCCCAGGCGTAGTCCGTGGGAATCGGGCCGGGTGCGATTGCATTGAGGCGGATTCCGTGTTTCGCCCATTCGACAGCCAAGGACATCGTCATGGCATGCACAGCGGATTTCCCCATTGCCGAAGGGACGACGTAGGCGGAGCCGGTCCAGACCCATGTGGTCAGGGTTGACAGCACTGAGCCGGGCAACTCCTCGGCGATCCACCGTTTGCCCACGGCATGAGTCGTGTGGAACGACCCTTTCATCACAGTGGACGAGACAGCGTCGAAGCCGTTGGGGCTGAGATCTTTCGTCTGCGCGATGAAGTTGGCCGCGGCATTGTTGATGACGCCGGTCAGCGGCCCGTGGTTCTCCCAGATCTGATCGACTGCGGATTCGACGGCGGCATAGTCCTTCACGTCGACGGCTTGGAAGTGGACCTGTCCGGGCGCATTCTGAGCTGCGTGATCTCGGGCTTCCTCGAGCACTGTCTCTCGCCGCCCCCAGAGGTGGACGTGCGCGCCGTGTTCGGCGAGGTGTTTGGCAACGCCGCGCCCCAGTCCGGTGCCCCCTCCGGTGATCAGGATCCGCTTACCGGCGAGTGCATCGCCCCGGAACGGGGAGGTGTGGTGTGACATGTGGTCTCCTTGTTCGGCTGGTGGTGTGTTTCTCGGAGGTGTCCCTATCTACGGCCTGCCCAGGAGGTTCTTTGCGATGATGTCGCGCTGGACCTCGTTGGCACCGCCGTAGATCGGAGGTGCGATGGCGGTGCGCAGCTGGCCCTCCATGCCGTATTCCCGTGTGTAGCCATTGCCGCCCATCATCTGGACGCCTTCCAGAGCGGCCTGTTTGGCGATCTCCGTGCACTTGAGCTTCGCCATCGACGATTGCGGCCCCAGCGAGTCCTCTTCGCCGCGGTCGACGGCCTGTGCGATGTCGTAGACGAAGCTGCGGGCGAAGGAGATCTCGGTATGCAGGTCAGCCAGTCGGTGACGCAGGGCTTGGAACGTCGCCAGAGGTTTGTTGAACGCCTTGCGCTCACTCACGTAGGCGACAGTGTCATCGAGCGAACGCTGGGCAGCACCGAGGCTCATTGCCGCGATGATCAGTCGTTCCACGCTCAGTCCGCGCATGAGCTGCTTCCAACCCTGGCCTGCTTCGCCGACGACCGCGGACGCGGGAACGCGGGCATCGGTGAAGAAGATCTCGTTGACGGTGCGGGGCTCCATCAGCTCGATTCCTCGGATCTCGACGCCCGGCGTGGAGGTCGGCACCATGAGCAGTGTCAGGCCCTCGTGCTTCTTCTCCGTGGTCTCCTCGCGTACCAGAACCAAAAGGTTCTCGGCAAGATGAGCTGCGGTGCACCAGGTTTTCTGACCGTTGATGATGTACTCGTCGCCGCTGAGTTCTGCCTTGCATGTCACAGCGCCCAGATCGGACCCGGTCCCCGGCTCCGACAGGGAGATGGCTTCCAAGCGTCCGTTCGCCAGGTTTGTGCACACCGTGGTCCGCTGCTCGTCATTGCCCCATTTGAGGTAGGTCTGAGCTGCGGTGAGCCCGGTGCTGTACGCGTTGATCGGGGCCAGCCCTCGCGAGGACTCCTCCAGGAAGAGGGTCTCGTCGAAGAATGTGCCTCCCAGTCCGCCGTATTCTTCGGGTAGGGAAATGCCCAGCCAGCCGCGCTCGCCCATGTCGTGAGTGGTTTTGGTCGATGTCGATTCCGTACCGCCTTCGGTGAGGGCGTCGCGTTGGGTCACCGTGGCCGTATTCGCATCGCAATAGGTGCGAACGGACTCGATGAGTGCTGATTGCTCTTCCGTGATCGTCACGACCGTCTGCTCCTGCTCGCTGGAATCTTATGCCTGGTGTGCGCGGAAATCCGGCTGACGCTTCTCGTTGAAGGCATTGATGCCCTCCTGTGCCTCGGCGGTTTCCGAGAACATGTTCAGGGTGGTGTATGCCATGTTGCCGATCGACACGAACTGCTCGGTGTCGGTGTTGAACGACTGTTTGAGAACTTTGAGGGCGGTCGGTGAATACGAGTTCATCGTCTTGGCCCAGTCACGGACTTCGTCCTTGAGCTCGGCTGCCGGCACCACCTTATTGACGAGCCCCCAGTCCATGGCTTCTTCGGCGCTCAGTCTCCGCAGCATGAACCAGATCTCCCTGGCTCGCTTCTCGCCGATGACTCGCGCCAGATAGCCCGATCCCAGGCCGGCGTCGAAGCTTCCGACTCGCGGTCCGTTCTGACCGAAGGTTGCGGTGTCGGCGGCGATGGACAGGTCGGCGAGGACGTGCAGCACGTGACCGCCGCCGATGGCGATGCCGTTGACAGCGGCAATCACCGGTTTCGGGACGTCTCGCATGACGCGGTGGAGAGCCTCGACTTCGAACAGCCCGGACTCGGACGGCCCGTAGTCCCCGGTCTCCATGCGCTGCTTCTGATCGCCGCCTGAGCAGAAGGCCTTCTCGCCGGCGCCTGTCAGGGCGATGGTGCCGACGTTCTTGTCGCCCCACGCGGTTTTGAACGCCAAGACGAGTTCGTCCACAGTCTGTGCCCGGAAGGCGTTGTAGCGGTCGGGCCGGTTGATCGTGATCCAGGCCAGACCGTCCTCGACCTCATAGGTGACGTCGGTGAAATTCTCGACAGATGACATGTGAACTCCTTCGCACAGAATGATTATTTGGTCATACCAATAGTATATTTACTTTTTGCTGTTTCGGAAGTCTTGCGCAAACGCGACGAACCAATCGATGGTATTCGCATCCTCCGCGCTGGTCCGGTTGACCTTCGCGGGATCACCGCCCTGGAGCAGGGTCTTGATGGGCACCTCCATGAGTTTGCCGGTGCGAGTGCGGGGCAGGGCGCTCACCTCGATGATCTCGTCAGGGGTGTACCTGGGGGAGACTTCGCTGCGAATCGCGGTGACGATCGCCTGTTTCAGGGCGTCGTCGACGTGGTTGCCTTTGGACGGCACGACGAACAGCGGCATGTAGTAGTCACCGTTGTCGAGTTCCGCGCCGATGACCATCGACCCGGTGACCCCGCTGACGAGGTCCACGACCCGAGTGATGTCGGAGGATCCCATGCGGATGCCGCCGCGGTTGATCGTGGAATCGGAGCGGCCGTGGATGACGAAGCTGCCGTCGGAGTGTTCCGTGACCCAGTCCCCATGCCTCCAGATTCCGGGAAAGTGGTCGAAGTAGGCCTCGTGGTACTTCGTGCCGTCCGCATCTCCCCAGAAGAAGAGGGGCATGGAGGGCATAGGTTTGGTGACCACGAATTCGCCGACTTCGCCGAGGATTCGGGTCCCATTCTCATCCCAGGCCTCCGAGGCGACTCCCAGGTACGACCCCATGAGCAGTCCACGGCGGACGGATTGGAGAGGGTTGGATCCGATGAACGCGGTGGCGACATCTGTTCCCCCCGAGTCCGAGCCTACCCGGATGTCGGACGAGACTTCCCGGTAGATCCAATCCCAGGTCTCATCCGGTAACGGCGAACCGGTGACGAACAGACCGACGAGGCGGCTGAGGTCGAGATGGGCGCTCGGGTTGACTCCGGCTCGTTCGATCATCGTCAGCACTGCTGCGCCTGTGCCGAAGAATGTGGCTTCGTGCTCGGCTACGATTTCGAAGTGTTTGTCCGCGGCGCCGAATGTCGGTGCTCCGTCGTAGGTGATCATGGACGAGCCCGCCATCATCGTATTGACGACCAGGTTCCAGACCACCCATGTGGTGGACACCGCAAAATACGAGCGGGAGTGTTCGTTTAGGTCGTAGTGCAGATGATTGGCCTTGAGTGCCTCGAGGACTATGCCGCCATGGCCGTGCACGATGCCCTTGGGCTTGCCGGTCGTGCCGGAGGAGTACAGGATCCACAGCGGGTGGTCGAACGCCACCTGCTCATAGCGGGGCTCGACCGTCGCGTCCTGGGTTACCTGGCTGAAGCGTGCGATCTCGTCCGGCAGCTTGACGTCGGCCGACCGCCGCACGTCCTCGGGCAGCTGGTCGACGAGGATGACGTGTTCGACGCTCGGAAGAGCACTGCGCAGATCGGGAATGGTGGAGATTCGTTCGTGGACCTTGCCATTGAACTCGTACCCGTCGACGGTGAAGAGGACCTTCGGCTCGATCTGGGCGAATCTGTCGGTGACGCCCGCGACGCCGAAATCTGTGTTGACGACGGACCAGATGGCCCCCACCGAGGCTGTTGCCAGCAACGCTGCAACCGTCTCCGGGAGGTGTGGTAGGACGGCCGCGACTCTGTCGCCGGGGCCCACACCGATCTCCCGCAGATAGGCGGAGAGCGCGGCCGTCCTGGCTTCGAGCTGTCCCCATGTCCACGTCGTGTCCGGGGCGGATTCGTGCGTGCCGATCAGAGCGACGTCATTCGGGCGGGAGCGTGCACTGCGCAGCAGATTCTGCGCGTAGTTGAGCCGAGCACCCGTGAACCAGGTGGCATCGGGCATCGTCTCTGAGTCCAGGATGGAGGTCGGTTCCGCACTGGCTTCCACAGCGAAGTACTCCCAAATGGCCGCCCAGAAGCCAGGGAGATCGTCGACCGACCAGTTCTGGAGTTCGCGGTAACCGGCGGTGCGAACACCGCTCTTGTTGAGCCACTGTTGGAAGGCGTACATCTGCGATGACTCAACGGTACCGACATTGGGAGACCAGAGAGTGGGATGAGCGGCCGCCTGCTCTGCTTCGAAGCGCTGTGACATCAGTCCTCCAGAAGGTGGTCGGCGTCGGAACCTTCGCCGCCGGCGAGAGTGGCGCGCTCGGCTGAGAACGTCGTTCGGCCGGTGACGACCGTGGTGTCTCCCACGGTGGTGCGAATGGATGCGGACAATGTGCCGTCGGGACCGTCGACGTCGAGCTCGGCCGTGAAGTTGATGACGTCGCCGATGTTGACTGGGGCCTTGAAATCGACATCGAGGCTTCGCAGATTCTCCACTCCGATCTGGTCGGTCAGCCACGCACTCAGCAGTGCGACGGTGAACTGGCCCATGGCGATCGGCGCCTCGAAGTCTGCCTGCCTGGCGGCGGCAGGGTCGTGATGCAGCGGGTTGAAGTCCCCGCCGGCACCGGCAAACCGGACGATGTCGGTCTGAGTGACGGGCCCGAATCGGCCGCCCTTGATCTGTGAGGTCATGAGCCCGTTCAGCCCCTTTCGATGAGTGTTTCACGCCCAGTGACGGCAATCGTGCCGTCCGGGAGCGCGTAGTCGGTCTTCAAGGTGACGAGGCGCAGGCTCCGACCCGACCGGGATGTTTTCGCTTCGTCCGAGACCAAGGTGCGGGACCCGGTGAGCTCATCACCGGCTACCAGCGGGCGGTGATAGTCCCACCCGGTACCGCCGACAACCACCCGTGTGATGTCGAGTCCGAGCGTTGTGAGCATTTCCGCCTGACTGCGATAGTGGCCCGACGCAACCACGTGTGTGGCAGTCGCGGCCACGTCCGGCAATCCGCGTTCTGCGGCTTCGCGCTGTGAGGTGTGGATGGCATCACCTGCGTGTGAGGCTCGGGCGAACTCTCGGATCTTTCCGCGCTCGACCGCGAATCTCACCTCGTCGATCACCATGCCCGGTACGAGCTTCGGGGGGCCGGTGCGAATGTTTTCGCGAGGCTCCGGTGATGTTCCGGTGCCGGGTTCGCTCCCATGCCCTGTGTCCGTTTTGCTCTGAGACATCCGCGCTCCTTCGTGTGATTGCGCTCCATCGTGCACCAGCAGATGGCCTCAATACTCTCATTCATTAATGGTCAGACCTATAGTATAGTTTGTTTGTGTAAACGCACAAGGCGAAGGAGCTGACAGTGGAATTCTCTGAATCACCGGAGGTCGCTGACTTCCGCACAGAGGTGCGGGCGTGGATGGCAGAGAACCTGCCGAAACTGTCCTGGCCTGAACCCCCGGAGCTCGAAGCCAAGCTCCCGTTCTGGCGCACCTACCAAAGAATGCTGTTCGAAGCGGGATATGCCGGACTGTCCTGGAGTCCGGAATTCGGAGGACAGGGCATCGACGAGCGCCGAGCCTCGGTATTCACCGAAGAGGCACAGAGCGCGGGTGCACCGGAGCGCCTCAACACGATCGGCGAGGACTTCGCAGGACCGACCATCGCCCACTTCGGGACGCAGGAACAGAAGGACGCTCACCTGCGCAGAATCCTGGCGGGTGAGGACATCTGGTGCCAGCTCTTCTCCGAGCCGGAATCGGGCTCCGACCTGGCATCTTTGCGTACGAAGGCGGTCAAGGTCGACGGGGGGTATCGCATTACCGGTCAGAAGATCTGGACATCACGTGCCCAGCTGGCGTCGTTCGCGATTCTGCTCGCTCGCACCGGTGGCGGAGAACGGCACAAGGGCATCACCTACTTCCTCCTGCCGATGGATGCGGAGGGGGTGACAGTCCGCCCGCTGGCCCACATGTTGGGCGAGGCGGAGTTCAATGAGGTGTTCCTTGACGAGGTGTTCCTCCCCGATTCTGCTGTGGTCGGAGACGTGGACGGCGGTTGGAAGGTCGCGATGGGAACCTTGGGATTCGAGCGAGTGGCCATAGCCACGGGCCGAGTCAATACAGGCCAGGAAATCGAAACGTTGATGAGTCAGATTCGAGAGGCGCGCGGGCCCGACAGCGCGGCACTCGCTTCGGATCCGAGGGTGAGAAGCGCCGTGGCCGATCTCTATGGTCGAGTGGTTGTCCACGGTGCCATCAGCCAGCGCGTGATCACCGGAGCCGCGGATGGTCAGCCGCCGGGTGAGGTCACCTCGATCGGCAAACTGTACTTCTGCCCGCTCGTCGACGATATGACGGACTTCGCGCTGTCGCTTCAATCGCTGGACGGACAGTACGATCTCGACGATGAATTCGCAGGAATCGAAGAGCCGGATCACGACGCGTTCGGTGGTGATCCGGCGACGACCGATACGCCGAGCCGGCATTGGCTGCGCCTGGCGAATCAGGGACGCGGAACCGCAATCGCGGGAGGCTCCACATTCATCCAACGCAATATCGTGTCCGAACGCATCTTGGGGATGCCCAGAAAATAGAACAGCTCGTTCACAGGAAGGTGGGATCACCATGGAGTGGTCGTTTTCAGAAGACCAGGACGATTACGCGGAAGCGCTCGGCGATTGGCTCGATGACAAGGCGGACGTGGAATCCGTGCGTTCGTGGTTCGAATCCAGAGACGTGGGTGGATTCGAGGGCGAGCTCGCTGAGGCCTGGGGTGGAGTCGGAATATCCGAAACAGCAGGGGGACAGGGCGGAGGGATTGTCGAGCTCGCCCTGACGGCAGAGGCTCTGGGGCGCCACGCGGCGCCGTCCGGCCGCTGGTTGGCCACGGCTCTGGCTGTCCCTGCACTCTCGGGGAATGAGCAAGTGGCCGGCGAATTTCTCCTCAGCAGCGGACTTGCGCTGGCCGTGGACTCCAGTCATCGACCGGCGGCGACGGTCGGTGCCCCTGAAGCGCAGTCGCCGAGTGTGGACGCAGACGGACGAGTCACCGGAACGGTGCCCCGGGTGCTGGCCGGCGGTTCGGCGACTCATCTCGTCGTCCCAGCGGTGAAGGACGGCACGCTCGTTCTGCGTCTGGTCGAGGTCGAAGGCAGCGCGGTCACTGTCCGTCCCCGCAAACTGCTCGACCGCAGCCGAGAAGTGGCCGACATCGCCTTCCGCGAAGCGCCCTCCGCGGAGCTGGCGGTCGATGCCGACGCCGTGATCCAAAGGGCCGACGAGCTTGCGGCAGTGCTCGTGTCGGCGGATGCTCTGGGCTCCACAGAGCGAATGTTGGAAATGTCGGTGGAATACTCCCTCATACGTCATCAGTTCGGTGTGCCCATCGGCTCCTTTCAGGCTGTGAAGCACGCTGCGGCTTCGATGAAGGTCGATGTTGAAGCGGCACGCTCAGTCATCTACTATGCGGCGGCTGCCGTGGAGTCAGGGCAGAGTAAGTCGCTTCTCTACTCCGCGACGACCAAAGCGCAGGTGGGGGCCGGGGCTGCCCGAGCTGCGGACTCCGCTCTGACGATCCATGGTGCCATCGGCTACACCTGGGAACACGATCTGCATCTTTTCTACAAACGTGCACGTCTGGACGCGGTGCTGCTCGGCGGCGCAGACGAATGGAATCGCACCCTCGCCGATGCTCTGGAGTTGGATGGCTGACGGTAAGGACGACTGAACTTGCGGCATGCCGCCGATCAGCCGGACGAGTCGACGACGGCTCCCGATTCGATCAGTTCATCGATCGTGTCCTGGGCGATGCCCCACGCCGAAAGCGCCGCGCGGGTGTGTTCTCCGGGAGAAGGAGGAGGGCACGGCGTTGATGCTGGAGTGCGACTGAACCGCGGGGCAGGATTCGGCTGAGTGATTCCCTCCTGCGTGCTGAATGAGTTGCGAGCAATGGCTTGCGCGCTGGCGGCGGCCTCGACCGGTTCCAGTACGGGTTGCAGGCAGGCGTCTCTGCCTGCCGCTTCGTGCACCCAATGGTCCTGATCGTGCTCGGCGAATCGATCGGCAAAGATCCTCTTGGCCGCGGGCCAGGCCGCCTCGTCGTACTGATCTCCAGGAAGCTCATCCTCAGACAGCTTCAGCACGTGAAGCAGCTCAGCATAGAATTCCGGCTCCATGGCACCCACCGCGATCCACTTGTCGTCCGCGGTTCGGTAGCAGTCGTAGAACGGGGCGCCGCTGTCGACAAGGTTGGTGCCGCGTTCGGCAGTCCAATTATCGGTCTGAGTGAATCCGTAGAAGGCCGTCCCCAGCAGTGCGCTTCCCTCCAGCATCGATGCATCCACGACCTGCCCTTCGGCGGATCTGTCTCGTTCCCAGAGTGCAGCGAGAATGCCGAACGCCAGCAGCATGCCCCCTCCGCCGAAATCTCCCAGCAGGCTCAGTGGAGGAGTCGGCGGCTGACCGTGCCGTCCGATGAGTGAGAGCACTCCCGACGCGGCGATGTAGTTGATGTCGTGGCCGACCTCTTGGCTCATGGGCCCTGTCTGCCCCCAGCCGGTCATACGCCCGTAGATGAGGGCGGGATTCAGCGACATGCAGTCGACTGGACCGATACCGAGCCGTTCGCACACGCCTGGTCGGAACCCCTCGATGAGTACATCGGCCTGTTCTGCCAGCTTCAGGATGACCGATGCGCCCGCGGGATGCTTGAGGTCAACGGCCACGGAGCGTCGTCCTCGGTGCATGACCTCTTTGCGGAAGTCGTAGTTGGGGCCAGCCAATCGTGCTCCATTGGTTCGGTCCACCCGAATGACATCGGCTCCCATATCTGCCAGCAGCATCGCAGCGAAGGGGCCGGGGCCGAACCCGCCGATCTCGACGACTCGCAGACCAGTCAGCGGACCTATGCGAGCTTCGTCCCGACGTCCCTCGTGTGCGCTCATGACAGCTCCTCTGCCAGTTCCTCCCGCAGGCGGAACTTCATCAGCTTTCCTCCGACGGTCGTGGGCATCTCCGCACGGAAGACCACCCGTTTCGGGGTCTCGTGGCCGCCGAGATCCCTGCGGGCGAAGTCAATGATCTCCTGGGCGGTCGCACTGCCGCCTTCACGTAGGACGATCACTGCCGTAACGGCCTCGCCCCAGTGGGCGTCGGGCAGAGCGATCACTGCTGCACGGGCGACGGCGGGGTGTTCTGCGAGAACTCCCTCCACTCTGATGCTGGAGACGTTCTCGCCGCCGGACTTGATGATGTCCTTGTACCTGTCCACCATCACCTGACTGCCGTCAGGATTGTAGGTGCACGAATCGCCGGAATGGAACCACCCGTCGCGCAGCGCCTCTCTTGTGGCTGCCTCATCGTGATAGTAGCCGGCGGAGATGGCGGGTGAACGATAGACGGCTTCGCCGGGCACTCCGCTCTGGCCCTTGAGCGAGGCGCCGTTCGCATCGTGGATGTCGGCTGCGAGTATCGGGGTGGGGCGTCCGACGTGATTTGTCCCGTGGATCGATTCCGCGAACTTCTCCGGCTCCCGCCCTGGCCAGAAGCGGAAGCACGACATTGATTCGGTCTGGCCGAACACTTCGAGCATCTCCACGTCGTCGCCGCAGGCCTCGCGCAGACGACTGGCCATCTTGGGTCGCATCGCACCCCACGAGAACATGGCGACGCGCACGGAACTCATGTCCAGCTGCTCTGAGTCTGCCAGTGCTGCTTCGACGACTTCGTCGACCCAGGACGGTGATCCCAGCCATGCAGACGTGGCTCTGGTTCTGGTGATCCCCTCCGCGATGGCTCTGCTGTCCGGTCGTCGGCCGAGAACCAAGGTGCCGCCGGATACGAATGCGGCGAACGGTACGGAATTGTGCCCGCAGTGGAAGATGATGGGCAGATGCGTGATCGTCACCAGCTCATCCTCGTAGCCCAGGCCGCGCGTGACAGACATGCCGTACGAATACGCGGAGAAATACGAATAGACGTGTGAGTTCATCGAGGCTTTCGGCATGGCGGTGGTCCCCGAGGTGAAGACCAGCGACCAAATATCGTCACCGTGAATGTCCACCTCCGGTTCGACTGGCGAAGCATCTCGCACCCATTCTTCGAACGACGTCTGCGCGGATATGGATCCACCGATCTCGATGACACAGCCGATTTGGACTCCGCCGGCATCGAGCACGGGCGCGGCGCGGTCTGCGAATTCCGCATCGATGACGGCCGTGGCAGGTTCGGTCAGTTCGACCACCCAGTTCAGGACCGAATCCGCCAGCATGGGGTTGACAGGCACTGCCACCAGGCCGGCCTTTGCGATCCCGACCATGGTGACCAGAGCTTCGACCGAATTGGAGCAGTAGAGCAGCACGCGATCTCCGCGACGTGCACCGTCGACCAGCAGTGCATTGGCTACGCGGTTGCCCAATTCGTCCGCCTGTGCATAGCTGAGTGTGGAGAACTGCGGAGCGGAGTAGGCATCCGGTTGTCCGATGATCGCGGGGTGGTCAGGCCGGGCCCAGGTGTTCCTCTCGAACAGATCACCCACCGACACTCTGTTCCACCGTTGGCCGGCACGCCGACCCACCAGATTCTCGACGTCGATGTCCATTGATCAATGCCCCTCAGATCTCGTCCAATGTATTCAGAAGAATGGTACTACCATATACATAGTGAATCATATAAGATGTGACTAGTCGTCACAGTCGACGTCACCCCGGGCGAGAGGAACAGTGGATGCGAGCAGTGCTGAATACCGGCTCCGGCCCCGTCGAGGAGCACTATGCCGTTGGCGCGGTGGACGTTACCGATGGAGGCGCGCGGGCCGAAGCGACAATGGGGCCATGGTCCAGGCTTCGCGACGGTCAGTTCGCCCCCGGGGTTTTGGGGCCTTTGGTCGATATGGCATGGTCACATGCAGTTCTCGGTCATCGACCCGACGGTCAATGGGGCGTGTCCACGGAGATCAGCATCGACTTCGTCGCAGATCCGAGCCCAGCCGGAAGGTTGACAGCCACCGGAGAGATGATGTCGGTCGACTCGGCAGGCGGCGTTGCGCGCGGTGAGGTTCGCGACGACACCGGTGAGCTGATAGCGCTGGGTACGCTGTGGTCGACTTTCATCGACGTCTCTCCGCCGTCGACCACAGCAGGGGATGAGACCGCCGCGTCGGACGAGCACGAGGTGACCGGGCAGCGCCCGAACTGTTTCGAAGAACTCGTAGCGCTTCGCGGGGTCGGGGACGACCTGAAGTTGGCACAGAGCCCGCGGATGACGAATCCGTTGGGAGTGGGGCATGGCGGAGCGCTGTTCGCCGCCGCGTCACTGGCAGCGATGAACGCGCTGGGATCCACCGCTGCCCGACTCGAATCACTGCGCGGTGTGTACGTGAGGCAGGCAGTCGGTGACGTGAAATTCAACTCCGAGGTGCTGCACGCGGGCCGCAGGTTCGCAACAGTCCAGGTCACCGCGACCGGCGCGGACGGTCGCCCCGCCGTGCATTTCACTGCGGCGATGCGGGTGACTCAGTAGGGCAGGAGAGCTCAGAGGTACAGGAGGTATCCGCAGTTCACGACAACTCAGCAGTGCAGGACACAGAAGACGTGATCGCCGGATAGGGCGGTCGCTGACAATCCACGCAACGACGACGACGTCGTTGCACGTGAAGATAGGTGATGATCGTCATGGCCGAATACGAGCCGACACTGAAGGACCGATTTACGACCGAGCAGATCGAGCAGTACTACGCGACCGGGAACTGGGTGGAAGACACCTTCAGCGACACCATTCGCAAACAGGCACAGCAGCGGGCGGACAAGGTGTACTGCCTGGACTCAACCCACTCTCTGACTTTCGCCGAATTGTATGAGCAGGTTCAGCGCCTTGCTGTGGGGCTGAAGCGGCTCGGCGTGCAGCGCGGTGATCGCATCGTGGCACAGGTGCCCAATATTGTGGAGTTCCCGGTGATCGCTGGTGCGGCAGCACGCATCGGTGCCGTGATCGTGCCAGTCATGCCGATCTATCGCGGCAACGACGTCGAATATGTACTCAACAACTCCGGAGCGAAGGTGGCCTTCTTCGCCGACGAATTCAACAAGTTCTCATTCCGTGAGATGTATCAGGAGCTGCTCGGCGAAGTCGATTCGCTCGAGCATCTGGTCGTGCTCCGAGCCGTCACCGAGGTTGACGGCTCCACGGTACGCAGCTTCGGCTCGTTGCTGGCCGGAGGGGATCTGGCGAGCCTGGAGACCGAAGCCGGCCCCGATACTCACCCGGACGACCCTTATGAGATCGTCTACACCTCGGGTACGACCTCGCGTCCCAAGGGGTGCTATCACACCTTGAATACTGTTCGGTCTGGGGCAGTACAGCTGACCGAAGTCCTGCAGTACACGGAAGACGACAAGCAGTTCGGCCCATCGCCCATCACCCACACCACAGGGATTGTGACGAGCGTCTTCCTGCCGCTGCTGAATGGTGCCACGTCCTACTTCATGGAGAAGTGGGACCCGGCGGAAGGCGTTCGAATTGTGCAGGAACAGGGTCTGACCTGCGCCGTCACGGCCACGGCTTTCCTCCAAGGCCTCATGCACGTCTATGATCCGGACACCGCCAACGTAGACTCGCTGCGAGTCTGGGTCTCGGCCGGCGCCCCGATCCCAGGCTCCCTGGTTCGTGATGCAGAAAAGCTCATTCCGAAGTGCAGTGTGCAGGCCCTGTACGGCAGATCGGAGAATAACGTCACGACCGTCGTGCCGTTGGGCGAACCGGCAGAGAAGTCCACCAACTCCGATGGCGGAGCCGTCCCGCCGGCTGACGTCCAGGTAGTGGGTGCAGACGGTCATGAGGTTGAGCGTGGTGTCGAAGGGGATATTGCCTATAAGGGCCCCTCGCACATGCTCGGCTACTGGCACAACGAACCGGAGACCGAAGCGCTCTTCACTCCGGAGGGCTATTCGCGGTCCGGGGACCTGGGCTTCATGAATGAAGAAGGATACGTGCGAGTCACCGGGCGGTCCAAGGACATCATCATTCGCGGCGGAATGAACATCTCCGCGCGTGAGGTCGAGGACTATCTCATTGAATCGCCCGACGTGGCCAACGTCGCCGTGGTTGCCATGCCCGATGCCAGCCTCGGCGAGAAGTGCTGTGCCTACGTCGTGCCCTCGGCCGAGGGGATGGTCGTCGATCTCCAAACGATCACCGACTATCTGCGCGATCGCGGCGTGACCACGCAGAAGCTTCCGGAACACATAGAAGTCGTCGCAGAGCTGCCGACAACGGCAACAGGCAAGATTCAGAAGCACATTCTGCGGGCCGAAATCGCCGCGAAGCTGCAGGTCGGTGCCTGAGTGCTGCGCTGCCGGTCGGAATGCTGACCGGCAGCACACACAGCTGTCTCGGGCTGGACCGCCGAAGACTTCAGAGTAGTCCATGGAAGCGCCTGCACGGCGGTTCGAGCATGCTTGTGGGCCCTGTCCGAGCATGTTTGTGGGGCCACGGCGCAATGCCGTGGCCCCACAAACATGTCGTAACCGCTGGACTACACAGATGCTCCGGACACTCGATGGCGAATATCGTCGCGCAGCAGATTCTTCTGAATCTTGCCTGTTGCCGTCGTGGGCATCTCGCTGACGATCTCGAGCCGTTCCGGCACCTTTTGAATGGCAAGGCCACGCTCGAGGAGAAAGCCCCGAATCTCCTCCAGTCTCGGCACATCGTGGTCCGACGCCGGCACGATGTAACAGCATGCTCGCTCCCCGAGGAGCTCGTCAGGCATCGAGACCACCGCCACCTGGTCGACGGCCCCATGTGACGCCAGCTCGTCCTCGACCTGCCGGACCGAGATGTTGAGACCGCCACGGACGACGATGTCCTTCAGACGGCCGGTCACCCGCAGGAATCCGGACTCGTCCATGATTCCGAGATCGCCGGACTTCGAATAGCCAACGGCGGTGAACATTTCGGCGGTCTCCTCCGGCATGCCGAGGTAGGTCAGCAGCGACATGGATCCACGGTAGGCGATCTCACCCTCCCTGCCGGGTTCGAGTACTGTGTCGTCGAGTCCCAGCACGACAACCTCCTGGCCGCGCAGCGCTCGCCCGTCCGAGGTCAGCGAACGGGACGGATCGTCGTCGATCGCGCACATCGTCGTCGTCATGTTCTCGGTGCGCCCATACTGGCTCAGCACCCTCAGATCGGGCATCGCGTCCTGTGCACGCTGCACCAGCGCGGCCGGGATCGGGGCGCCGGCAAGTGTCCAGTAGCGCATGCTCGTCAGATCATGCTGTTGGGGATCGTAGGAGTTGAGCAGGGCCTGCAGGAAGGTGGAGGCATTGATCGTTCCGGTGCAGCGGAAGCGTTCGATCCTCTTGATGCCTTCGGCCGGGTCCCACTTCGCCATGATCACACTCGTGGCACCGTGGATGAGCGGCATGAGGAACGAACTCATGATGCCGGTCGTATGGGTCACGGGGCTGGGTCCGAACTGAACGTCATCGGCCGTATAGTGATACGCCTCCCCCTGAACGATTGCCGGGGTGCGAGCAGTATTCAGTGTGTGGAGACAGCCCTTGGCCTTCGACGTGGTGCCGGAGGAGAAGATGATGGCGAAAGGGTCGTCGGCCCTGGCCTCTGCAGGCAGCTCGTCCGCGGTCAAGGACGAGAGCTGGTCGATCGTGCGTGTGGCGTAGCCGCTCTGCTCCGCGCGCACAGTGATGATCTCCTTGAGCAGCGGCGCGTCCTTGCTTAGGCGGTCGTACATCTCGTCGAAGTCGAAGCCGCGATAGTCACCCGTGGTGAAGACTGCGCTGACCTGAGCCGTGGCGAGTATGTGGGCGACTTCTTTGTCGCGGTAAATGGGCTGAATCGGCACCGCAATGGCTCCCACTCGGCTGATGGCGGTGACGATCGGTGCGAATTCGACCCAGTTCGGAATCTGCACGGCGACTCTGCTGCCAGCCGTGATGCCGATAGCACTCAGCCCAGCGGCTATACCCTGGGCCTGGTCCCATGTCTGTGCGAATGTCAGCTGTGTTGAGTCGTCGATCATGAATGGTTTGTCGGGGCGCAGCTCGACCTGTTTCTCGAGTTCCTCCCACAGTGTCTCCTCCTTCCAAAGTCGCTGCGAATAGAACCGTTCGATCTGTTCGGCCGTGTATCGGTCGTGAATAGTGGCCATCGACATTGTGTCTCCTTGATCTGTGGGCGGCTCGGCAGTCATCTCAGCGCTCACCCCATTGCGGTTCGCGCTTCTCGAAGAGCGCGTGGACTCCCTCTTTGACGTCCTCGGTGGCAAGTGCAAGGCCGAGCTGTGCCTTGAGATGGTCCAGCGCCTCTGGAAGGGTCATGTCACGCGTCGTCGTCAGTGCCTGCTTGCCCATGCGCATGAGCAGCGGCGATCGAGTCGCCAGCCGATCGGCGAGCCGCCCGAGCTCTGCGTCGAACTGTGCCTTTGGGGCAAGCCGGCTGACGATATTCATGTCGTATGCAGACTGGGCCGTGATCAGCTCACCGGTCATCATCAGCTCATTGGCACGCGAGCGGGGAAGACTTCGGTAGATGAGGGCCGAGATCATGAATGGGAACACTCCCACGTTGATCTCCGGGCAGCCGAACTTCACATGGTCGGCTGCCACGATGAAGTCGCAGGCCAGAGCGATGCCGAAGGCACCCGCCAGAACATCGCCCTCGGCGGCGCAGATCGATGGTTTTCCAAGGTGGGCGAGAAGCTCGTAGAGGCGTGGGAAGCGGTCGAGTCCCGCATGCTTCTCGAGGACGGGCCTGTCATCGGCGAAGTCCTTGAGGTTTCCTCCAGAGGAGAACACCTTCGGATCCGCCGAACGCAGAATGACGACGCGCACTGCGGAGTCATCGCGGGCACGCTCCAAGGCTGCGAGGAGGGCGTCGAGCGTCTCATCGCCCAGGGCATTGCGCGTACTCGGGTCGTCCAGCCAGATGGTTGCGAGGGCGCCATCTGTCTCATATCGAATTGGGTCGGAATTGTCTGTCATCATTCACCGCTTTCTTCGGTTGTCGTCCGACATGCGCCGGTGTCTCAGGACTCGATGTCCAATGTGATCTTGCCGAAGCCAACTCCGCTTTCCAGCCGCTCGTGGGCCTCGACCACTTGCTCGAGGCCGTAACTCGAATCGATGATCGGCGCGACTGTGCCCACCTGATCGATCAGCCGGAGCAGGCCGTTCATATCTTTCGGGCTGCCCATCGTGGTTCCGATGATCTCGTGCTGGGCGAAGAAGAAGGGGCGCAGCGGTACTTCGAGTGAGTTGGAGGCGTTGGCGCCGAGCACCACGCACCTTCCACCCGGACGCAGGCATTCGAGTGACTCGGCGACTCGGCCCACTGCATCGAGGACGAGGTCGAATCCTTCCCCTTTGTTCGCCGCCGCCTTGGCCTGTGAAGTCCAGTCCGTGGCCGAATGGTCGAGGGTCGTGGCCGCTCCGATGGAACGTGCGCCCTCGCGCTTCTTTTCATCCGCCGAGGTGGCCGTCACCGTCACTCCTGCCGCCGATGCCAGCTGGATCGCAAAGCTCGCAACCCCACCGGAGGCGCCCAGGACCAGCAGCGATTCCCCCTTGCGGAGGCGTCCGCGAGTGAACAGCGCACGGAAGACCGTGACACCGACCAGGGAGAATGCGCCGGCCTGTGCCCAGGTCATATCGCTTGGCTTGGGAAAGATGCAGTCATCGGGCACCTGCACGAATTGGGCGTACGTCCCATTGCGATGGTCGCCCAGAATCTCGAAAGCGGGTGCCGGTGCTGCTTGGCTCCCGCCCCAGAACATCGAGGGCAGAATGATGACTTCTTCGCCAGTGCGCGCACCCGATGCGACGGTTCCGGCACCATCGGCACCAGGAACGATCGGCAGCGGCGATGAGTAGACGCCGTCCCGCACCAGAGTGTCATGCCAATTGAGTCCGGCCGATTTGAGCCGGACCGTAGTCCAGCCTGGCTTGGGCGTCGGGTCCGGAATCTCCGTGATGTCGAAGACATCTGGCCCTCCGTATGAGCTCAGTATCGCAGCCTGCATAATCCCCCTTTTAGGTCATACCATTTAATTGATACTATAGTTCCATCAAAGTGAAGTAAATGGCTCGGACTGCATCGAGTGCGGAGTACTCGGCTTGGGGCAGGTCTCGGATGCCGTGATCAGAGGGGTAGCAATGGGGAAGTACGCTTCGGCATTTCGTAAGGGACTTTTTTCGGACAGGACGGTCATCGTCACCGGGGGCGGCAGTGGAATCGGCCGCTGCACGGCACACGAACTGGCATCTCTGGGTGCACACATCGCGTTGGTGGGGCGCACGCAGGACAAGCTCGACGCTGTTGCCCTCGAGATCCGGGAGGATGGCGGGTCGGTGGAAACTCATTCTGCGGATATCCGTGATGAGGCCCGGGTGATCGAGGTCGTTGACGGCCTGGTGGCCGCTCACGGCTCAATAGACGGATTGGTCAACAACGCAGGCGGGCAGTATCGGGCTGAGCTCAAGTCGATCAAGACCAAGGGCTTCGAGGCCGTCATGCGTTCGAACGTCGTGGGTGGGTTCAACTTCATGCGCGAAGTGTTCAACCGTTCGATGGAGGACCGCGGAGGCGCGATCGTCAACATCGTGGCGGATATGTGGATGGGGTGGCCCATGTACGGACACTCTGGTGCGGCTCGTTCTGCGATGTGGAATCTCACTCAGACTGCGGCCGCGGAATGGGGATATGCTGGTGTGCGGGTGAATGCTGTGGCGCCGGGGTCGATTGCTTCCTCGGGTCTCGACACCTATGACGCGGCCGACGACTCCTACATGCAGAGAGATCTGCGCGGTGAGATCCCATTGCAGAGGTGGGGCACCGAGGCGGAGATCTCGGCCGCCATCACATATCTTCTCTCGCCGGCTGCTTCCTTCACCTCAGGAACAGTCCTCCGCGTAGACGGAGGAGCTCCGAATGGCTCCCGATCCTGGGTGAAGCCCGAACCTGCGCGCAACAACGAGCCGTTCAATCCCTTCCACCGCGCGGAGGCGCCGAAGATTCTGGGGGACTGAGCGGCCTCTGTAGGGCCCTGGGTTGGGCTGCCCGCTGACGGAGGTCGGCATTCGACGTCATTCGTCGATGTCGACCTCTTTGCGTTCTTCGACTGCCAGGATGGCCTCGGCATAGGAGTGGACGTGACGGGTCATGCGACGCACAGCCGCGTCGTCGTCTCCCTCGCGAATTGCTCTGGTTACGGCATTGTGGGCGCGCACCGTCGTGGTGCGGACCTCTTCGCTGACGAACCCTTCATTGTCAGTGCCATGGTAGATGGCCTTCTGGAGTGCGCGCATGAGACCCGACAGAAGCTCGTTATGGCTGGCATCGGCAACGGCCGTGTGCCAGTCGACGTTGACCTGCAGGAAGTCATCGAGCGACGACTGCGCCGCTTTGGCGATCTTCTCGTTGAGATCATCGAGCGTCGTCAGGTCCTCTTCGGTGCGGTGCCGAGCGGCCAATGCCGCGCACTGTGGTTCAATGGCCTCGCGGGTTTCCAGCAGGTCGGCCATCTTGATCTGCCGACCGCGAATGACGAGGTCGACGGAATCCGACACCGAGCTGCTCCCGGGCTGCTGAATGAACGCGCCGCCGGCGCGTCCGGTGCGAATGCTCACCAGCCCCTGGACCTCAAGGATGCGCAGCGCTTCGCGAACCGTGGTCCGACTCATGCCCGTCTGCGTCACCATGTCGCGCTCCGTGGGCAAGGTGGAGCCCATAGCAAAATCCCCGGAGAGGATTCTCTCGCGCAGGTCCGTGGCGAGGACGTCCGAGGCCTTGGGGACCTGCAGAGGAGACAGGGTGCTGTTGGCAGGCTGGTTGCCGTCGGCCTCCGAGTGAGTCGGTCGTGCGGGCATGGGGACCTCCGTGAGTTCGCTATTTGGTCAACATTATTTGGGCCAAAAGTATGATCTTTTCTTTATTCTATCGTTATTCCGGGAGCGGTCGCCGCAATCGCGCGGTGAATGCTCTCCTGAGACCGGTGTCTCATTGTTTGCACAATGGTCTAACCATTAGTATTCTAGACACAAGAGGTCGGTGTCATACCGACGTGTTGTGAAGACGACGAAGGAGTCAGCGCATGGAGTTCACGCTCTCTGAGGATCAACAGGCCATCAAGTCGGCAGTGGCCGAACTCGCGGCCCGATTCGACTCGCAGTATTGGATGGAGCACGATCAGTCCAAGGAATTTCCGAAGGAGTTCTACGACGCCTTCGCCGACGGCGGTTGGCTGGGTGTCACGATGCCCCCCGAATTCGGGGGACACGGACTCGGCATCACGGAGGCATCGATCCTGCTGCAGGAAGTGGCAGCCAGCGGCGCGGGGATGAACGGTGCGTCAGCGATGCACCTGTCTATCTTCGGCATGCACCCGGTGACCGTCCACGGATCTGATGAGCTGAAGGCCGATACCCTCCCACGGATCGTCGACGGGAATCTGCACGTGTGCTTCGGTGTGACCGAACCCGGCGCGGGCCTCGACACGACTCAGACAAGTACCTTTGCCCGTCGTGACGGATCCGATTACGTCGTCAACGGGCGCAAGGTGTGGATTTCCAAGGCCGCGGAGTCGGAGAAGATCCTCCTGCTGACTCGGACCCAGAAGCCGGACGAGGTCGAGAAGAAGACTGACGGCATGACGCTGTTCCTTACAGATGTCAAAGCCCCAGGTATCGAGATCCGCCCGATCAAGAAGATGGGCCGCAACGCCGTCACCTCCAATGAGATCTACATTGATGATCTGCGTATCCCCGAATCCCACCGGGTGGGAGAAGAGGGCCAGGGCTTCAAGTACCTGCTCGACGGACTCAACCCCGAGCGGATCCTGGTCGCCTCAGAGGCGCTCGGCATCGGGTACGCCGCGCTCAAGGCTGCCGTCGAATACGGCAACGATCGTGTCGTGTTCGACCGGCCGATCGGCAAAAACCAGGGAATCCAGTTCCCCTTGGCTGACTCGTTGGCGCGGCTCGAGGCCGCAGAGCTCATCCTCCGCAAGGCCAGCTGGCTATATGACAACGGCGAACCATGCGGAAAAGAGGCCAACATGGCCAAATATCTCTGCGCCGACGCCGGCTTCGACGCGGCCGACAGAGCACTGCAGACCCACGGCGGCATGGGCTACTCCGAGGAATACCCGGTGGCACGTCTGTTCCGGGAAGCTCGGCTGACTCGAATCGCACCGATCAGCCAGGAGATGATTCTCAACTACCTGGGTTCGCACGTTCTAAAACTTCCGAGGAGCTACTGAGATGTCCGATACCAAGAAGCGTTCACCATTCGATCTCACGGGTCGCGCCGCCCTGGTCACCGGTGCCGGAGCCGGGATCGGTGAGGCGGTAGCGCGTGAGTTCGCCCGAGCCGGCGCCGCTGTGCTGGTCACCGACATCGACGCCGCGGCGGCGAAAGCGGTCGCCGACGACATCACTGCCGGGGGAGGTTCGGCCGATTTCGCTGAACTCGACGTCCGCGACGCCGGTGCTGCCGACGCTGCCGTGGCAAAGGCAGCGGCCCTGAACGACGGAGTGCTCAACGTCGTCGTCAACAACGCCGGAGCCATCAGGCCGGCGATGTTCCACAAGATGGACCCGGCTGATTTCGACTTCGTCCTCAGCGTCCATCTCAGTGGTGCCTTTACCGTGACCCAGGCTGCCCTAGCCGCGTTGGCGACCGATGGCACGGGACGAGTCATCAACGTCACCTCGGCGGCAGGACTGACCGGAACGATCGGACAGGTCAACTACGGTACGGCCAAGGCCGGCATCATCGGCATGACAAAGTCCTTCGCCCGCGAACTCGCCAAGCGCAATATCAACGTCAATGCCCTCGCGCCGCTCGCGGCAACGAACATGACGGAGACGGTGCGCACCGATGAGAAGCTCTCTCAGATGCAACTGGACAAGATCCCGCTCAAACGCTGGGCGGACCCGGCGGAGATCGCGCCGAGCTTCGTCTATCTGGCTGCGGACTCCGGCTCATACACCACGGGGCAGATTCTGCCCGTCGACGGCGGAACGGTGATCTGAGATGGCCAAGACACTCTCCAACCCCTTCATCGACACCGGTCGCGAGGCCCTGCTGGTCGAAGCGCTGCGAACTCCGATCGGGCGATCACACAAGGACAAGGGCTGGTACCGCGATGTCCACCCCAACGTTCTGCTGGGGCGCATCTACTCCGCGCTGCTCGAATCGACGGGACTCGACGCGAACACGGTCGAGGATCTTGTCATCGGATGTACAGCGCCATTCGGTGAGCAATCGCGCAATATCGCCCGCAATGCGTGGCTCCAGGCCGGGTATCCTCCGGAAGTTCCCGCCACAGTGCTGGATCGACGCTGTGGTTCGGCACAGACCGCCGTCGAATTCGCGGCCGCTCTCGTCGCCTCGGGCACACACGACTTGGTGGTCGCCGGCGGCGTCGAGCACATGGGGCACGTGCCCATGAATTCTCCCGGCGAGATCTCGAAGCTCTACGGCGAGCCATGGCCGGCCGAGCTCCGGGCCCTTTATGACTTCGTTCCGCAAGGCGAGAGTGCTGAGCTCATCGCCGACAGGTGGAACCTCGACCGCAGGGCACTCGACGAGTTCGCCGTGCGGTCGCAGCGTCTTGCCGCCGAGGCGATAGCCGAGGGCCGCTTCAACCGTGAACTCATCGAGTGGAAGCTCGACGGGCAGATCCGCACGAACGACCAGACCGTTCGACCCGAAACCACGTCTGAGAGCCTGGCGGCCCTGCGCACCGTCTTCCGCGAAGACGGCAGGATCACCGCAGGCTCATCGTCGCCGATCTGCGACGGAGCCGCCGGAACCGTGGTGGCTTCGCGCGATGCCGTCGACCAGCACGGGCTGACGCCGCGAGCTCGGATTCTTGACCAGACCACTGTGGGCGTCGACCCCATCATCATGCTCACCGGGCCGATTCCGGCGACCCGGAAGCTGCTTGAGCGCAACAATCTCACGATCGATGACATCGATCTCATCGAGATCAATGAGGCATTCAGCTCGGTGGTCCTCGCCTGGGAGAAGGAACTGCAGCCCGATATGGATCGGGTCAACGTCAACGGCGGCGCGATCGCTCTGGGTCACCCAGTCGGCGCGACAGGTTCGCGACTGTTTGCGACGCTGCTCGCAGAGATGGAGCGCAGAGACGTCGAGCTGGGGCTCGTCACCATGTGCTGCGGCGGTGGCCTGGGAACGGCGACGCTTGTGCAGAGGATTCGTGACTGAGCCGCTATCGGCGGTACACGACGTTTGCAGATCAGGTGCAGTGATCCTCGATTACGCGCAGTGACTCGGAGGTGAGGAAGGAGTGATGATGGACGAAGCAGTCAGCATGTTGGCGGACAGAATCGAGCCAGGAGACCACGTGTGGTGGCAGCAGGGACCGTCGGAGGCGATCACTCTCATCGACGGACTCCTGCGACTGTGCGAGGAACGAGAATCAGAGGAACCGGTGCATGCATTCTCCGGGCTGTCGTTGAACCCGCGCTTCGGCGAACCCTTGCCGGCCGGCATCGATCTGACGTCCTATGGGGCGATGGGCACTCTGCGGTCCGCCGCGGGCGCCGGACGCCTGGGCATTGTGCCCTGCCACTATTCGGCAGTTCCCCGCCTCTTCGCCCACAGACGGTTGGGCGCCGACGTTGCTCTGCTCCAAGTGTCCGCACCGGACGATACGGGGCAGGTCTCGTTCGGAGTCAGTGCCGACTACGGTGCCGATCTGCTCGAGCACTCGCGCGTGCTCCTGGCCGAGGTCAACCACGCCGTCCCCTTCAACCCGCACGCCACAACGCTGTCCCTGGCGTCCCTTGACGCCTACATCGAGACGCATAGGCCCCTGCCGGAGAACAGCGTGCGCACTCCCGATGCAGTGGATCTCGCGATTGCCGGTTCCATTGCCGAACTCATCCCCAACGGCAGCACGGTCCAAGCCGGCGTCGGTTCGCTGCCCAACGCCATCTACGGCGCTCTGCAGGGACACAGTGAACTGGGCATTCATTCGGGAGTGATCGCCGACCCCATCCTCGACCTCATCGATTCCGGTGTCATCACCAACAGCCGCAAAGAGATCGATCGAGGCGTGAGCGTGGGTGCCATGGCACTCGGACACAGGGAGCTCTACGAGAGCCTTCCGCACCGCAGCTCGATCAGATTCCGTGAAACGACCTATACACACAATCCCGCTGTGCTCTCCCGACTCGGCTCCCTCGTCGCGGTCAACGCCGCCTTGCAGGTCGACCTCAACGGACAGGTCAACGCCGAGATGGTCGACGGCCGCTACCTCGGCGGAATCGGCGGGCAGGCCGACTTCGCCCGTGCAGCCTCGGCGACAGGGACATTGTCGATCATCGCACTGCGGTCGACTTCGCGCTCGGGTTCCACAATCGTTCCCGCACTCAGCGGTGGGTTCGTGGCCACCGGCCGCCCCGACGTCGACGTGGTCGTCACAGAGAACGGCGTCGCGGATCTTCGCGGCCTGACGCATTCGCAGCGCGCCGCAGCACTGATCGGTATCGCAGACCCGGAACAATGCGAGTCACTGCACTCGGCGCTGGGCGAGCAGCATAGTCCATCCCTGCCGCGCACGCCGCGCCTGGCAATGAGCTCACACAGCAGTTGAAGGAGAATCCCATGGAGAACACACCGAATCAAACTCCCGGCGACGATCGAGTCGTCAGTGTCCGGGAAGTGGGCCCACGCGACGGCTTCCAGAACGAGCCGGAGACCATCGCCACGGCAGACAAGATCGAACTGATCAACGAACTGGGACGCACCGGCCTCACACGCATCGAGGTCGCCAGCTTCGTGCGCCCGGACGTCATCCCGCAGCTGTCCGACGGCGTCGAGGTGCTGCGCGGACTCGACCTGCCCACCGACGTGGAGCGAATGGTGCTCATCCCCAACTCGAAGGGACTGGACAACGCGCTGCAGGTGCGCGAACTGTTCGACGCAGCCACCCTGTTCGTCTCCGCCTCGGAATCGCACAACAAGGCCAACATCAACCGTACGGTTCGGCAGACCATGGACGACGTCAAGGCGATGGGCTCTCGAGTGGTGTCCGAGGACATCAAGTTCTCCGCGGTCATCGCCACCTCGTTCGGCTGCCCCTACGAGGGTAAGGTGCCGATGGAGCGCGTGCTGGACCTGGCCGAGGAATTCGCCGCCGCCGGAGCGACCGAGCTGGGCTTCGGCGACACGACCGGGATGGCCAACCCCGCATACGTCTCCCGCTTCTTCAGCGAAGCGAACCGACGACTGCCGGAGGTCGAGGTCACCGCCCACTTCCACAACACGCGTGGTCAGGGCCTGGCGAATGCCTATGCGGCGCTGGAAGCCGGCTGCCGATCATTCGAATCGAGCTTCGGCGAACTGGGCGGCTGCCCGGTTCCCAAGGGGTCCACCGGCAATATCGGCTCGGAGGATCTGGTGAGCATGTTCCACGAGATGGGTGTCGACACGGGCATCGATCTCGAGGTGCTGATTGCGGCCGCACAGCGCGTGCAGGACGTCTTGGGTCGCAAGCTCACCAGCCACTCGATCGTTGCAGGCCCCGTCGACTGGACGGGGGCACTGATGGCGGCCAACGCCGGCTGAGCGGAACTCTGAACTCAGCGCCCCGGGCCCGGATGGTCCCGACGTACACGAAGTCATTCACAGATTTGCGGGAGGAAAGCAATGAGCAAGCAGACAGCATTCGTCACAGGCGGTGCACAGGGAATCGGCAAGGGCATCTCCACGTCCCTGGCAGAGGCCGGATTCCACGTGGTCATCGCCGATCTCAACTCGGAGACCGCCGAGGCGACGGCACAGGAGATCACGGCATCAGGGGGAGCCGCCTCGGCGGTTCAGGTCGACGTCACCAGTAAGGACTCGGTTGACGCCGCTGCAGCAAAGGTGGCCAAGGATGTCGCTCCGATCGATGTGCTGGTCAACAACGCAGGCTGGGACGACTTCAAGCCGTTCCTCGAAACCGATGAGGACTTCTGGTCCAAGATCGTCGAGCTCAACTTCAAAGGACATCTGCGCACGATCAAGGCGATCGTTCCCGGTATGGTCGAGCGCGGCTACGGGCGGGTCGTGAACATCGGCTCCGACGCCGGCCGAGTCGGGTCCTCCCTCGAGGCCGTCTACTCGGGAGCGAAGGGCGGTGTCATCGCATTCACAAAGACTCTCGCGCGCGAGATCGCCACCAACGGGGTGACCGCCAACTGTGTCTGCCCCGGACCCACCGATACACCTGCGCTGCGGAAGTTCATCAACGGTGCAGGTGACAACGCAGACAAAGTGATCGGCGGAATGAAACGCGGCGTGCCGATGAAACGCCTGGGCACTCCCGAAGACATCGGACCCGCCGTGGCATTCTTCGCCTCCGAGGGCACCGGATTCGTCACCGGACAGACTCTGTCCGTCTCCGGCGGACTGACGATGGCCTGAGGACTGGGACCGAAATGACAGAGAACTGGACATCGGCGGGTGACTTCGCCGACATCGGATATGCGACGACAGACGACGGGATCGCCAAGATCACCATCGACCGGACGGAGGTCCACAACGCATTTCGACCGCAGACGCTCATCGAAGTCTCACAGGCCCTCGACCTGGCCCGTGAGGACGAGTCCGTGGGCGTCATCATCCTCACAGGCGCAGGCGACCAAGCCTTCTGCTCCGGCGGTGACCAGCGGGTGCGCGGCGACAGCGGATACAAGCTCGACGAGAACTCGACCGGCCGTTTCCATGTGACCGACCTCCATGTGCAGATGCGCCGCTGCCCCAAGCCCATCGTCGCGATGGTGGCCGGGTGGGCCATCGGCGGTGGTCAGATCCTGCAGATGATCTGTGATCTCGCCATCGCGGCAGACAACGCGCGCTTCGGCCAGGTGGGACCGCGCGTGGGTTCGTTCGACGGCGGCTTCGGCGCCTCACTGCTCACCGAGCTGGTGGGCGCAAGGAAGGCCAAGGAGATCTGGTTCCTGTGCCGCCAGTACGATGCCGCGCAGGCACTGGAGATGGGTCTGGTGAACACCGTGGTCCCGCTGGCACAGCTGGAGGAGGAGACGCTCAAATGGTGTCGGGAGATGCTGGAGCTGTCTCCATGGGCATTGCGGCTGATGAAGGCCTCGTTCCACGCCTCGGAAGACGGATTCGCGGGTATCCAGCAGTTGGCTCACGACGCGAATCTGCTGTTCTACGGCACCGAGGAGGCACATGAAGGTCGGGAGGCCTTCAAGGAGAAGCGCCGGCCGGACTTCAGCCGCTTCCCAAGACGAGCCTGAAGGACCACAACAGACCATTCCGCAGATATGGAAAGCATCCCGCAGCCGCGGAACGACGAACCGACTCGCTCGAGTCGGCAGCACGGAGGAGATGACACCGATGACAGACAGCACTGAGCACTCGACGGACAGCAGCGACCTGGTGACCACGGAAGTGATCAGGGACGATGTCCTCAAAGTGACGATGAGTCGCGGACCGGCAAATGCCCTGGCGCCGGAACTCCTGTCGGCACTGGATGAGGCCTGCCAGCAGGCCGATGACACCCCGGGCATCAAATTCGTGATCTTCGAATCCTCACTCGAAGGGTTCTTCGCGGCAGGCGCGGACATCAAGCACATGCGCACGATCGATGCACGCTCATTCGCCGAATACGGGGACCAGATGCGGGCCGTCAACGACCGGATCGAGAACGCGAACTGGATCTCGATTGCCGCTCTCGACGGAATGGCGCTGGGCGGCGGCCTCGAACTGGCACTGGCCTGCACCTTCCGCACGGCAGGACCCCGCGCGCGGCTCGGTCTGCCCGAAGCCGGAATCGGCCTGCTGCCGGGTGCGGGCGGAACGCAGCGCCTGCCTCGGCTGGTCGGCCACGGCCGAGCAGTGGACATCGTCCTCACGGCTCGGCAGGTGCGAACGCAGGAGGCATTCGACATCGGCCTCGTGCAGCGAGTCGCCGAAGGCAGTGCTCTCGACTCGGCTCTCTCACTGGTGGAGGAGCTGAGCGGAAACTCGCTGCCCGCGATGGTGGCGGGCGCGCGATGCGTGGGCGCCGCACACAGCATGTCCTTGACCGAAGGGATCGCTCTCGAGAAATCCTCCGAGGAAGGCCTATTCACCAACGGCGAGGCGGAGGAGGGCATTGCCGCATTCGTCGGCAAGCGTGCCCCGAAATTCGCCTAGGACCGAAGCAGACAGTCGAGCAGAATCTGGAGCAGCAACGGTGTCAGTACTCGAACACGTTTTCGAAACATTCACAGTGACCTCACCCGAGCCGGGCATCGTCGTCATGACCCTCAACCGCCCGGCCACCTACAACTCGATGACGGACCTGATGTTCGACGAGTTCGAACGTGTCGCTTGGGCCATCGATGATGACGATGACATCCGGGTCCTGGTGCTCACCGGCGCAGGCCGGGCTTTCTGCTCGGGCTTCGATCTCGCCGACGCCGACGAGCTGCCGGATCTGGGTGCCGTGGGAATGCTGAATAAACAGGAACGCGCCGCCCGTGGCATGCTGGCACTGCGCTCGGTGCGCATCCCGGTCATCGCGGCGGTGAATGGCCCCGCTGCCGGCGGCGGATTCTCGTTGGCGCTCGCCGCCGATGTCCGAATCGCCTCGGAATCTGCGAAGTTCAATGCCGCATTCGTCAAGATCGGCCTTTCGGCAGGAGACCTGGGGACCTCATGGCTGCTGCCGCGCCTGGTGGGACCGGGGCGGGCCTCCGAGATTACGTTCACCGGGCGCCAAGTTCTGGCCGACGAAGCCTATGCGATCGGACTCGTATCCTCAGTCCATCCCGACACCGAGGTGGTCGACGAGGCGATCGCTATGGCCCGCCGCATCGCCGAGAACTCACCCACAGGGGTGCAGCTGTCGAAGCGGGCGCTGCAGGCCAATGCCGAGATCGGCTCGTACCAAGCTGCCATCGAACTGGAGAATCGCGGTCAGGCACTGGCCACACGCACCCACGACATGGCGGAAGCGCTGAACGCATTCAAGGAAAAACGCCCCGCGCACTACCGTGGTGAATGAGTTGGACTGGAGAAGACTATGACAATCAATCTGCCCGAACTCGAAACTCTCACTGTCGAAGTCCTTGATGACGATATCGGCGTGATGAGAATCAACCGTCCCGACCGGATGAACTCACAGACGGTGAAGATGTTCCACGAACATCTCCTCGTGGCACGAGCGCTGCGCGACAGCAATCTGCGCGCCCTGATCATCACGGGCGCAGGGGACAATGCATTCTGCGCGGGATTCGACCTGGACGAAATCGACGTCATCACGACAATGGGCGTCCGCGAGTTCCTTAAGTTCCAGGAGACCGCGACCGGAGGCATTCAGGCTCTGCGCCATCTGCCTTTCCCAGTCATCGCGGCGGTGAATGGTCCGGCTACGGGCGGCGGCATGGCGCTGGCTCTCGCCGCCGACATCCGAATCGCGGCTCCCCACGCGAAGTTCAGTGCCGCCTTCGTCAAGGTGGGACTGTCGATGGGCGAGCTGGGCACCTCGGTCAACCTTGCGGCGCTGGTGGGGCCGGGTCGGGCCGCGGAGATCGGCTACACCGCACGCATCGTCAAAGCTGAGGAGGCGGAGCGGATCGGACTGGTCAACAGAGTTGTTCGGGGGGAGGAGCTGTTCGACGAGGCGCTCTCCCTGGCACAGCAGATCGCGGCGAACTCGCCGGGGGGAGTCCGCATGTCCAAACGTGCGATTCAGCGCAATGGTGAGATCGGATCGTATGCCGCTGCACTTGAGCTTGAGAATCGCGGCCAGGCACTTCTGACGCGCACCACCGATATGCCTGAGGCGCTGCTGGCCTTCAAAGAGAAGCGCAGTCCTCAGTTCGAGGGGCAATGATGACGAAGGCAGAGACTGAGTCCTGGGACTGGGACGAGACCACGCGAGAAGCGTTGGGGACGTTCCTGGCCCAACACGGCATCACCCAGGGACCGGTGCGGACGAGAGCCATCGGAGACGGACACTCGAACCTGACCTTCCTCGTCTCCGACGGGAAACGAGGCGTCGTCGTCCGTCGGCCGCCGCCTCCGCCGATCCCCAAGGGCGCGCACGACGTGCTGCGGGAAGCAACCATCCTCACTGGTTTGAGCAAGGCCGACTACGCAGTTCCTCGCGTGCTCGCCACGGCGGAGGCCGGAGAACTGCTGGATGTTCCCCTCTACGTCATGAGCTACGCCCCTGGCGCGATCGTCACAGAGCAGACGCCCTCGGCACTGGCGACAGCTGAGCAGCGCAGAAGTGTGGGCCATTCTCTGGTCGATACCTTGGCCCGGCTCCACGCCGTCGACGTCACCGAGGTGGGTCTGCAGGACCTCGGCCGTCCGACCGGCTTCAACCTCCGACACATCAAGAGCATGTGGAGACTGCTGGACCATGCGGGAGGAGGGGACAACTCCGCATTCGAACAGCTTCATGATTGGCTGGTCGACAATGCGCCCGCGGAATCCGGGGCCGCCATCGTGCATCTGGACTATCGGATCGGCAACCTCGTCATCGACGAGGCGACCGCCTCGGTGCAGGCCGTGCTCGATTGGGAGCTGGCCACGCTGGGTGACCCGCTGCTCGACCTGGGAAACTTCCTCGTCTCCGTACCAGTGCGTGGTCGTGCCCTCAACCCCACGGCCGAACTCAGTCGAGCCCTGCTCGAGGACGGCTACCCGACTCGAGAGGAACTGGCCGAGCGCTATGCCGAAGACACCGGAGCAGATATCAGCCGACTGCCATGGTACGAGGTCATGAGCCTGTGGAAGCTGGCGGTGCTCTACGAGTACAGCCGCGACAAGGCTGCCGGAGGCTCCGGCGACCCGTACTACCTGACGCCCGGGCTGGTGGATTCCTTCCTGGCCGAAGCCGCGGAGATCGCCGGTACGCAGCAGTGACCGACACCCGACGAAATACATTTGGAGATAACATGAGTACAGAGAAACAGCAGAATGGCGAGCAGTCATTTGCCGATGACCTGGTGACAACAGCCTCGGCGGAGCTGCCCCCGCGGTTCTTCGACCGTTTCATGTTCAACCTGCACCCGGCGGATGCGACGGCACCGTCGCTCATCCTCGGTGCTGGGGCATATCCGCCCCGCAATGTGCTCGACGGCTTCGTCGTGCTGAGCACCGGAGTCGAGCAGCGCAATCTCCGCTTCTCGACCGATCTCGACGACACGGACGGATCGTCGATCGGGCCGCTGTCGTGGCAGCTGCTGGAGGACAACGAACGGTGGGGGTTGAAACTTGGGCCGAACCCCACGGGCCTCGAACTCGACATCGAGTGGCACGCCCGCACCCCTTACTGGCTCGGCAGGGTCGAGGTTGAGAACGAGGGCGACGAGCCGACCTCCTTTGAGCATTTGTTCCAATCGGGACGGTACTCGGGAACAATGACGCTGGATGGGCAGGACAGGGACGTCTCCGGCTGGTACGGCCAGCGAGATCGTTCCCGGGGAGTGCGTACGATGTCGGGCGGCCAGGGGCTGCACATCTGGTATCAGGCGCAGTTCGCCGACTACTGTGTCGGCTTCCTGCTGGTTGAGGACCGGGCCGGAGGAGTTCTCGTCCTCGACGGTGCGATCATGCATGAGTCCGGTGAGCTCGACTATGTGGCCGAAGTGAAGCACGATCTGACGTTCACCGACGGCAATGACCTGGTGTCCGGAACCGTCGATGTCACCACGAAGACCGGCCGTCACTATGTCATCGATGCCGATGCACGTGTCGGCGGAGGATTCATGAATGGCGGCGGATACGACGGTCAGCACGGCAAGCAGCGAGGAAAGGACTTCGAGGAGTTCGACGTCTATCCGTTCGACGGCACGGTGTCTCCGCGCACCTTGGGCTCGGCGCTGACCGACCGCTGCGCTCGATTCGAATGCGATGGCGAAGTCGGATACGGCATCCTCGAATTCGCACTGTCGCGGTCGTCGTCGTACAGCTACCGGCCTAGCATCGGCTGATTCGCGCAATCGCCGATTGCGTCGGTGACTGGCCCGAGGGTCGTGGCAAGAGGATTCCCCCGCCTGCCACGGTCTTCACTTCAAGTCGCTAGCTGCCCCACGCGCCATCGTTAATACACGATAATGGGTTTGAACGTCGAATCATCCGCTGAGTCGCCGAATGCGATATTCATGTCGTCGAACGCATACGTCTTCATCAGATTGGTGAACTGGAATCTGCCGGGCTCGTGGAGAGCGATGAGACGGGGGACGGACTCCTTCGGGACGGAGCCGCCCTCACACACCAGGCTGATCGTGGTTTCGCTCGTGAGCCGTGTGCTGATGTCGATCCTGGCTTCATCGCCCAATTTGGCGGCACCGAACAGCTCTGTGTGTCCGCAGATTCCCAGGTAGCCCGTCATCTGTTTGACAACGGCCAGCACGCCGGTGGTGTCGGGTGCGGCCTCTGATGCGACGTGTTCGGCGACGGCGGCTCACTTCGGAAGAGTGATGCGGTCATTGCCAAATGCATTATTAAGGCCAGACCAAATATATAGTATGATTGGTTTAGTAACCCACAGCCTTCGGCCACGTACCGCGATTTGACCGAGTATCAGCGTTGAACGGTGCTGTGCACCTTGGCACGGTGAGGCCAGGTCGCGCATGATGTGCCGGAGATCGCTCGAGATGCCTGCCGCGTGATTGTTCGCGTACAAGTGTCCGGCGGCGAATCTGAGAGAGAGTCATAATGAATACTGCAGTGCCAGATCTGTCCTCATCTGCAGTGCTGATCGCCGGAGGATCATCCGGGGTCGGCCTGGCCAGCGCACTGAAACTTGTCGATTCGGGAGTGCGGCGAATCGCGCTCACGTCTCGATCCCCGGATCGCGGCAAGGCGGCTTTGGAGCAGGTCCGTGCCCGTGGAGAAGGAGTCGACGCCGAGTTCTTCCCCGTCGACGCGAACGATTCTGGGGCCGTCGCCAAGGTGGTCGATGAGGCTCATCGGTTCCTCGGTTCAATCGACGTCTACCTGGGGTCGATTGCTGCGGCGTATCGTCCGGAGCTGCTGTTCAACACACCGCTCGAAGATATCTCGCAGATCCTGAGCCAGCAGGCGCTGCCGCCGTTGTACTTCACTCGAGCGGTGCTGCCTTATATGCGTGAGCAGAAATCGGGGTCGATCATAAACATCGCCTCCGACGCGGCCAAGGTCGCGACACCGGGGGAGTCGGTGCTGGGAGCGGCCATGGCCGCGATCGTCATGTTCACTCGCACCGTGGCGATCGAAGCGAAGCGCGATGGGATCCGTGCGAATGTGATCACGCCCTCGCTCATCGCCAATACTCCGACAGCCGAACGCGTCCTGTCCGACGGGTTCAGCAAGAGCCTGTTCGAGAAGGCGGCCAAGAGCGCCAAGCTCGGTGTCGCCGAGCCCGACGACCTGGCTGAGCTCATCGTATTCCTGGCCGGGCCAGGCTCCGCGAGGCTGACCGGACAGACCATCAGCGTCAACGGCGGGATCAGCGCGGCGTAGTTCAGGCGCGGAGTCGTCTTGGTTCCCGGCCCGGCCGAGAGTCACGCGCCCATCGAAACGGAATGAGGCCGACCACCAATTGCGGTGGTCGGCCCCTTTCGGCTCCAGGCGACTCCAGCGCCGTGGGGCTACTTGCGCAGCGAACCCGCGAGCTGTTCGATGATGCCCACCGCCTCGGCGGCCATCTGCGGGACGAACTCGGAGATCCGGATCACCTCGTTGATGGACGAGGCCACCTGGCCCGCGAGAACCAGGCCGTTCTCGGTATCACCTGTGCTCTGCGCCCGCTGCATCGATTGGATCTTCTCGCCCTCATCGACCCCACCGCTCGCTTCTGATTCGAGAAGAGACCTCGATGCCTCATTGCGAAGACCGCGGCAGGGTCCGTATACGCCATTGAATGCCACATCCTCTCCTTCTGTCGCTTCGAGGATCGCCTGCAGGTAGTGCGGATGCCAATCTTCGTTCTCCTCGCTGACGATGAACCGCGTGCCTAGCGCGACTCCGTCGGCGCCCAGTGCCAGAGCCGCCGCCAAGCCGCGGCCATCTCGCGCGCCACCGGTCAGCAGGACGGGGACGGAGACGCTTTCGGTGATGTTCGGGACGAGGACGTAGGTGTGCATTCTGCTCGCCGGGGCGTGGCCGCCCATTTCGAAACCTGCCGCCAGCACCACGTCTACGCCTGCGGCCTCCGCCTTGCGTGCCTGTCGGGTCGACCCGACCTTGTGCTGATGAAAGAGTCCGGCGTCCTTGATCATCGCGCAGTAGTCCCCGGGGAATCCCGCCGAGGTGGTCAAGACGGTCAACTGCTTGCGCAGGGCGTCATCGGAGTCGCGTGCTTCGAGGACGCCTCGGATATATGCGTCTGTGAACGGAAGGACCCTTCCGTCATGGTCGACGCCGACAGGGAGATTCACCGCAAACGGTTTGTCGGTCGCCTCGGCGCATTGTTCGATGTGACTGCGCAGGGTCCTCACGCCTTGGCTCAGATCCTCGGGCATGCCGGGCATGGAGATGGTGCCCAGCCCCCCGGCTTGTGAGACCGCGGCCGCTATCTTGGCGGTGGTGAATGGTCCGAGGCCCTCTTGCACGATGGGATAGTCGATGCCGACGAGTTCGGTATAGCGATTGCTGAGTGCGGACATGGTTTGTGCGACCTTTCGTAGGATGATGGCGTGACGACATACTACACAAAACGGAACTTAGTTGGTATTGTTGAATCATGTTAAAGACAAAGACAGCGCCGTCGCTGCGAGATGTCGCACCGAAAGCCTTCGCGTCGTTGAAGCTTGCCGCGGACGAACCCATTGCCTACCTGGAGAACTGGAAGCGCGAGACCGGTGGTCGCGTGATCGGAACCTTCCCGATGAACTTTCCGGTCGAGCTCGCCCACGCAGCTGGACTGCATCCGGCGATAGTTCAGGAGAGCCAGACTCCGATTACCGAGGGGCGAGGACTGCTGCCGGAGTTCTACTGCAGCTACTCCCGCAGCGTGGCCGATCAGGCCGCTACCGGGGAGCTCGATGTCTTCGACGCCTTCGTGCTTGCTGACCACTGTGTGCAACTGCTCGGTGCCATCGACGTCGTCCGTTGGGCGAAGCCCGAGACTCCCAATCATTTCGCACAGTTCATCAGCTCGATGGACGACCCGTGGAGTGCGGGACAGGTGCGCGACAAGATCGACGCCCTGCGAACTGAGCTCGAGGAGGTTTCCGGAGCCAAGATCCATCCGGACTCGGTATCGCGCAGCATCGCTCTGTACAACACGGATCGGGAGCTCCTGCGCGAGATCTTCTCTGCTCGGCGTGATCGCAGCGTGCGGATTCCGGCCAGCGAACTGCAGGCGCTCATCAAGTCCTCCATGGTGATGGACATCGAAGACCATATTCGTCTGCTGCGGGCCTTGATCCCGTCACTGGGCGAACTCGAGACCGAGAAGCCACCTGTGCCGGTCCACCTCTCGGGTCATTTCTGCGCGCCGGTGAAGCCCGAGCTGCTCGACACGATAGAGGATGCCGGAGTCATCGCGGTCGATGACGATCTCTACCACGGCTGGCGCTTAATCGCCACGGATGTGCCGGAGGACGAGGACCCGTTCGACGCACTGGCCCAGTGGTATCTCGATCGCAACAAGTCGGCGCCGTGCGCAACGCGTGTCCAGCGCAATGTGGACTGGGACGACTATCTCATCGACGGCCTGCAGACGACCGGAGCGGTCGGAGTCATCGTGCTTATGGCCAAATTCTGCGAACCGCTCATGCTCTACTACCCCGAGCTCCGCAAGGCTCTCGAGGAACGGGAGGTTCCCGTCCTGATGATCGAGACCGAGCACGAAGGAGTCCCTGCGGAATCCATCCGGACCCGGGTTGAGGCATTCGTCGAACGTGTCAGTCAGACGCGCGCAATGCCGAACAGCAATCACATCACGGCTCAACAGGAGGTCGACAATGCCTGAGACGATAGAACTTTCACCAACCGTTGTGAAGCCACGCGGGAAGGATCAGAAGCCCGACAAATCTAACCGGCTGACATCCACGCGCGCAGGCGGAAAGATGGTGTCCGATTACTGGGAAAACATCTTCACCGCCAAGGAACGCGGAAAGCAAGTTGTCTGGTACAACGGATCCGCGCTCAACCCGATTTTCCAGGCCGCCGGTTTGGAATGGTGCCACGGCGAGGCCTTCTCCGCGCGATTGGCGGCCATGCACATGGAAGGTCCTGCCCAGCAGGCAGGTGAAGAGTACGGCTACGTCAATGAACTGTGCTCGTACGCGCGCACACACCTGGGCTGTGCCGTTCTCACTCAGCAAGGGGCAAGCGAGAAGCAGTCGGGAATCGTCGGCTTCGCGGATCAGCAGGAACTCGCCACCAAGCTGCCCAGCCCGGACTTCTTCGTCAACGCCTACGCCGGATGCAGCACGGGCCAGCAGTGGGACGCGATGACCTACCGGGTCTTCGGCAAGGAACTGCCGATGTTCAACGTCTCGCTCCCCATGATCTGGGGCAACAAGCCCGACTCCGGCTACCTGCGCGGCAAAGAGTGGGAGAAGACTCCGCTCTTCGTCGTCGAACAGCTTAAGGAACTGATCAAGTTCATCGAGTACCAGACGAAGAAGCCGTTCGACTGGGATGCGCTGAGCGAGAACATGAGCTACATCAAGCGGGCATCCGAACTGCGACTGGAGGCCATGGCGCTGTGTGCGGCCGCACCGACGCCAGCAACCTACTGGGACTGGGTCGCGAGCATCGCTCCGATCAACTTCATGCCGGCCAACCAGGCTCTCGTCGACTACTTCCAAGGCGTCAAGGACGAGATCGAGCAGCGCCTGCGCGACGGCGTTTCGGCGGTAGCGAACGAACGCTACCGCGTCTACTTCGACGGCATCATGAACTGGAACAAACTCGGATTCCTGACACGTAAGTTCGCTGAGTACGACGTCTCCGTCGTCGCCGGCCGGTACACCCATGACTCCTTCTGGCAGGAACCTCAGCTCATCGACCCTGAGAACCCGCTGCTGGGTATGGCACAGCACTACCTGATCTGCCCGATCAACCACGGGCTGAAGATCATGGAAGAGCTGCTGCTCAAGCGCTGCGATGACTTCGGTATCGACGGAATTGCATTCCACTCGACGCGTACCTGCCGAGCGATGACCAATCCGCAGCAGATACTTGCACGTATCGCTGAGGAGAAGCGAGGCATCAAATCATTCTCATTCGAGGGGGATGTGGCCGATGCCGCGTTCTACAAGGACGAAACGCTCGAGAGCGGTCTCGTGGCGATGCTTGAGACGATTGATCAGCAGCGAGCAAGGATGTGACGAAGATGTGGCATACGTTAGGCGTCGACTTGGGGTCGACGACGGCCAAGGCCGTTGTGGTTGCGCCCGACGGCCGTCCGGTGAGTTCGTCTATCGTGCAGATGGGCGCAGTGAGCAAGAAGGGCGTGGAACGCGCGATTGCGGCGGCCCTCGAGGACGGCGGCCTGACCCGAGGGGACATCGTGCGGACCGTGAGCACAGGATACGGGCGTCGGCTGGTGGAACTGGCAGACCGCTCGTTCACCGAGATCTCCTGTCACGCCCGCGGGGCAGTCGCGATGATGCCCGGTGTCCGTCTGGTCATCGACATCGGCGGACAAGACAGCAAGGCCATCGCCATCGGACAGGACGGCTTGCTGGATCGGTTCGCGATCAACGATCGCTGCGCCAGCGGGACGGGCCGATTCTTTGATGTCCTCAGTCGCGCACTCGAAGTGGAGGTCACCGACATCTCCGACCTTGCGGCCGCCACTTCGCATGAAGCCGAAGTCAGCGGCATGTGTGCGACGTTCGCCGAGACTGAGGTGATCTCTCTGCTGGCCCAAGACGTCGCTCCGGCAGACATCTCCGCGGCGGTCATGCGCTCGGTCGCGTCCAGGACCGTCGGACTGGTGGCCCAGGTTCGTAAGAACACCCCGGTCGTCATGACCGGAGGCGTGGCCCAGAACGCGAGCTTCGTCGCAGAACTCTCGCGCCAACTCGATCTGTCGATAGGGCATCTGGACGAACCTCAGATCGCCGGGGCTCTGGGCGCAGCCCTCATCGCGCGCGATGACTACCTGAGCACTGTTCCGGACGACGAGCGGATGCAGACGGAATGGGATCGCCAGCGTTCGGGCTCGCCCATCGAGTCCTGTCAGGACTGCGACGGCGCCGCCGGTGACGATCGGGGTCCAGTGCCGGTTACATTGATGCCGACCGTCACCCGAGTCTGAGGCCCGTGCAGTGCCGACCGCCACTGCAGCGGTGCTGACCGCGACACCAGTCCGTGCCGAAGGCGATGCGTTAGACTCGATCCGCACATTGTCGGGCAGAGGAAAGGGTCGTTCGCGGATGAAGGATATCGGTGCTGCTGTGTCCGAGAACCTGTCGACGTCGGCGCGATCGGACCTGCTGACCGTCCTGGGTGAACTTGTATGGCCGAACGGCCGACAGGCATGGACCTCATCGATCGTGCGGGTCATGCGGCTCCTGGGATTTGAGGAGCGCACCGCGCGGCAGGCCATCACCCGCGCCTCCAAGGCGGAGTGGCTGCTTCCCGAACGCCATGGACGTTCGACCCGCTGGCATCTGACACCGCGACTGATCAGAGCATTCGAAGAGGGCACTCGCCGAGTGGCCGCCCTGTCCGAACCCTTTGACGACTGGGATCGGCGCTGGCTGACCCTGATCGTCACGGTTCCCAACGAACTGCGCACCGAACGTCACAAGCTCTATCGTCGGCTGACTTGGGCGGGTCTGGGAACGCCCTGGCCGGGAGTGTGGCTGAGTCCGCATACCGAGCGCGGACACGATGTGGCGGATGTGCTCGACGAACTCGGCCTCCGTCCTCACTCGATCGTCACCGAGGGTGAGATCACCGATTGGGGGCTGTCTCTTGACGCAATCGTCGAGAGGAGCTGGAACCTCAAAGAGGTGGTCGGCCTCTACCAGGAGATCGACGCATCGGTGCCCGAGGAGATGCCCCACGATCCGGACGAACTCATCGCCGCCCACATCAGACTCACCTCGGCGCTGCAGAAGCTGCCGACCTATGATCCGCAACTGCCCGAGGTGCTCGTGCCCGAGTGGATCGGGCGACGAGTGGCCGGTCGTCTGCAGAGCCTGATGATCGGTTCGCAGGAAGCGGTCCGATCGCGCTGGCTCGAGATCGACGACGGTCCGCGAGGCTGATCGAACAGTCCGTCGGGTCAGTGCTTCCTACGCACTGGCCTCCTTCGAAACCTGAGCCGGGAGGTCCAGCTGCAGCTCGATGAGGTCCTCGGTCTCGCCTTCGATGATGTTCTTGGCGAGGATGTACTTCTGGATCTTGCCGGATGCGGTCATGGGGTAGTTGGCAGTGACGTACCAGCGTGCCGGAGTTTTATGGGCAGCGATGCGTTCGCGGCACCACCCCTTCAGCTCGGCGGCGCTGGGCATCTTGAGGCCGGACTTTAGTCGGAGCACCGCTGCCACTTCCTCACCCCATTTCTCGTGAGGAACGCCGGTGACTACAGCTTCGCTGATAGCCGGATGGTCGAACAGCAGTTCCTCGATCTCTCGGGGGTAGATGTTCATTCCACCGCGGATAATCATCTCCTTGACTCTGCCGGTGATCTTGACGAAACCGCGGTCATCCATGACACCGATGTCGCCCATACGCAGCCAGCCGTCATCGCTGATGGTGGCCTTGGTGGCTTGCGGATTCTGGAAATATTCGAGCATCACCTGGTATCCGCGACAGAGTATCTCTCCCTGCTCGCCGATGGGAACGACCTCGTTGGAAAGCAGATCGACGACTTTGACCTCGAGTTCGGGGACGGGCTGGCCGACGGAATTTGCCTGATCCTGTGGGCTGTCAGTTACCCGCGTCTGATGGGTCACTCCGTGCATCTCGGTCTGTCCGAACAGTATGGTGGTGCGGCATCCGAACTCTTCGGTGACGCGGCGGATCAACGCCTCGGGCACGGGGGCCGCCCCTGTCCATAGCGTGGTGATAGATGACAGGTCGTGGGCCGCGCGATCTGGATGCTCGAGGAGGGCAAGGAGCATCGTGGGGACGAAAAGCCCATGCGTTCCACTATAGGTTTCGAACAGCTCGAGAATCAGAGCCGGATCGAAGGTGGGAACTACGACGTATGTCCCGTGTGCAGATATCGTCTGCAGCTCGGTGACCGCTCCGCCTCCGATGTGGTACATCGGCATGGCATTGATGCACACCCCGCCGGCCTCGGCATTCCCCGCACGCTCGCCGACCAGAGTCGCTTCGTTGACGATGCCCATATGGTGCAGGAGAGCGCCTTTGGGTGAACCAGTCGTTCCGGACGTGTATTGGATCTGGACAGGGTCCCTCGGAGCCACCGTCGGCAAGGCAGTCTCGGAAGCGGCTGTGGAGAGGAAGTCGTCCCAGCGGTCGAGGCAATACAGGTCCTTGAGCTCAGGTGTCGTCGGCGCGACCTCATCGAGGATGTCTCGCAGCTGAGTGCCTCTGTATTCGCCAGCGTAGAAGAGCGCCTTGGCTTGCGACTGCTTGAGCATGTATTCCAACTCCGAGGAGCGATATGCTGGATTCGCGGCCACTACGATCATGCCGGCCATTGCAATCGCCTGTTGCAGGATCACCCATTCGGCTGAGTTGGGAGCCCAGATCGCAATGCGATCACCCGGCTGATAGCGAGCCAGCAGGGCTCGGGCGGCGGCCTCGGCATCTGCCAAGAACTCCGCGTAGGTCCATTCGCGTCTTTCTGCCGGGTCGGCGGCCCCGTGGACCAGAGCCAGCTGATCAGGTTTGGCCGCCGCTGCTCCTCGCAGCAGTTCGGGCAAAGTAATTTCCCGGATCTCCCCGGCCTCTTTGGGCCAGTACGATTCGGTCAGTGGTTCACGTGACATCGCAACTCCTTCTTTGCAGTTCGATAGGGGCCGTTGCCTTGCTGATGGGAATTCGGCTCCGAATAACGCAAGTATGGTCGTACCATTAGTATTATTAAACGCCATTGAGAGGCTGCTGGCAAGGGGCTTTTGGGCGAAATGTCGCGCTCAGTATTCCGATTCCAGAAATCGCCCGAACGGTGCGCAATGCTCCATTCCAGTTCCTATCTCCCGACACTGGATTCATATATGCCTGCGAGACCCGGCGATCTTCCGCGGCACCGATCTCTACCTCATCCCTGCGCTTTTCGGGGCGGGAGTCACGCCAACGGTCGTATCGGGAGACCGAGCGGAAGATGAAGAAACTGCCGTCAGTGTTTCGCAAGCCCGGCTGAGGGCGAACGAACTGCGCAGATGAGTGGCGCCGAAGCCGTCGCAGATATAGACGGTAGCCCTCCTGCCTGTAAAGATGAACTCATGAGCGCAGAAACGGACCAGAAGTGGACGGATAATCCGGAACTGCTTCTGCGGGTGGGTGAGGGCTTTCGACTCGACGGCGTCGATGCGCGTTCGATCCCGGGCTACGGCGGGAACAAGAAATCCGGTCGGCGAGATCTCAAGGCATGCATCGGTGGGCTCGACGACCTCCAGGAGAGGCTGTTCGCCGCCCATCATGACGCGAAGTCGGGGCCGTCGGTCCTCTTAGTGCTGCAGGCGATGGATACGGCGGGCAAGGGCGGAATCGTGCGCCACGTCGTCGGCTCGGTCGATCCGCAGGGAGTCGAGCTCGCTTCGTTCAAGACACCGACCAGGGAGGAACTCGCCCACGATTTCCTGTGGCGCATACGTTCGCATGTACCTGGTCCCGGAATGATCGGCGTCTTCGACC
The DNA here is from genome assembly GCF_900105045.1 of Brevibacterium picturae. Lineage (GTDB taxonomy): Bacteria > Actinomycetota > Actinomycetes > Actinomycetales > Brevibacteriaceae > Brevibacterium > Brevibacterium picturae. The sequence continues at coordinate 2,293,636 of NZ_LT629739.1, forward strand.
GCTCCCACTACGAGGATGTGCTCATCGGAAAGGTCCGCTCGCTTGCCGATGACGAGGAGATCGAGCGCCGTTTCGAGGCCATCAACGAATTCGAGTCGGAACTCGCCAAGGCGGGTGTGCGCATCATCAAGGTCATGCTCCACATCTCGCCGGACGAGCAGAAGGACAGGCTCATGGAGCGCTTGGACCGTCCTGACAAGCACTGGAAGTACAACCCCGGCGACGTGGACGAACGTCTCCTGTGGCCTGACTATATGAAGGCGTATCAGACGGTGTTCGAGCGCACCTCGACCGAGTCGGCTCCCTGGTACGTCGTCCCTGCGGATCGCAAATGGTATGCCCGACTGGCAGTCCAGCGCCTCCTGTTGGATGCGCTGAAGGACATCGACCCGCAGTGGCCAGCCGCAGACTTCGACATCGACGTGGAGCGGGAGCGGTTGGCCGAGAGCTGAGGCACCACCTCGGCGAGGGTGAGCCCTGGCCAAGTGCTGTAGGTCAGTCGCGGCGGATGCTGAAGTCCACTCTTGTCGGGTGTTCGACCGTGCGGGAGACCGTGCAGTACTTGTCGTGGGAGAGGCCGACGAGTTTCTCGATGCGAGCATCGGCCTTGCGTCCGTCTTCGTCGTCGGGGAAGGCGAGGTCGAAATCGAGGTGGACGTTGTCGACTCTGGAGGCGCCGTCCTCGTCGAGTTTGTCGGCACTGGCCCTGACGTCGAACTTCGTCGGTTCGGTGTGCCGACTGGTCACAGTGTCGACATCGATCGAGGAGCATCCCGCTACGGCTGCCAGCAGCAGTTCGACGGGTGTCATCAGGCCTTCGCCGCGGCCGAATTCGATGCTCGCCCCACTCGGTGCCGTGGCGCGGTAGTGGTTCTCGGCGATCCTGGTCAGTTCGATGCTGCGTGTGTCTTCACTCATAAACTCATGATGTCAGGAATCCGTGCGCGGTGCGACGAAGTCGACCTCAGCCGATTCCTGGACCCGGGCAGTCCGGCCGGGTCCTGATTCGAATCCCCAGTAGAGGTTCGTATGGGAGACGACCTTCTCCGGCGGTGGTGCACCCCACTCGCTGAGGTCCTCGGTCGTGTGGGCGTCAGAGACGAGTGTGACATCGTATCCGCGAGCGAATCCGCCGTGGATCGTCGAACGGACGCAGGCATCGGACTGGGCGCCGGTGACGACGAGGTGACCGATGTTCTTCGCGGTGAGGACGTCGTCGAAGTTCGTGTCTTCGAAGGTGTTGCCGTGGGTTTTCTCCACGATGGCCTCTCCGTCGGCAGGGGAGAGGGCATCGACGATCTGCCACTGCGGTGATTCCGTGGGCAGTTCCTGAGATGTGTGTCTGACCCAGATAACCGGTGTGCCGTTGGCTCTGGCCCTGTCGACCAGATGGGAGATCGTCCCGACCACCTCGGTGGCATTCCAGGATTCGGCCATGACACCGGTCTGGACATCGATGACGATGAGGGCAGTGTTCTCGCGCGCGGAGGCGAGTGGTGGCTGTGCGGTGGATGTGTTCGCTGACATGTGATCCTCCTCGATCATTTCAATCTTCACCCCATGGGCGCGCCGGATCAAGGAGGACGACTTGTCCGGGCTAGGACAGCACCGCCTCGGCGACATCAGGTTCCACGGTGCGCCGACTTCGGAGTCTGGACTGTACCGGTGGTGCCAGAATGGGTCGGGTGAGTGAGTGTCGAGACGAATCTGCCGCCAGTCCCCCGCATCCACGCCGATTCGGGGTGCTGCGGAGTTGGAAGACCGCACCGTACCTGATCGGTTCGGGCACGGCGATGATGGGCGACAACATCGAACATGTCATCACCTATTGGGTGCTGTGGCAGGAATTCGAATCTCCTGCCCTCGTCGGTTTCCAACTCATCAGCCACTGGCTGCCGTTCCTGCTGCTGTCCGTCTACGCGGGATCGCTCGCGGAGCGCTTCGACTGCAGGCGCCTCATTCAGATCGGCCAGTTCATGTTCATGTTCGTGTCCCTGTGCTGGGGCATCCTGTTCCTCACCGATTCCCTGCAGCTGTGGCAGGCGTGCGTGCTGCTCGTCATCCACGGTCTCGCCGGCTGTCTGTGGGGGCCAGCCGAGCAGATGATGCTCCACGACTTCGTCGAGCGTGAGGAACTGCCGAGCGCTGTGCGCATGAATGCGACCTTCCGCAGCCTCGGCATCCTGTTCGGGCCCGTCGTCGGTTCGGCACTTCTGCTCGCCTTCGGTCCGACCTGGGGCATCTTCATCAACATCGTCTTCTACCTGCCGCTGACGATCTTCCTCATGCTCACACCATTCACCGGCCACACGCGCAGCGGCGGCGTCCGCACGGCCAGGACCACCCTGGTGCAGTCGCTCAAGGTCCTCGCCGAGGTTCGCCACAACAAGTCGATCATCGGCATGCTGCTGCTCGCGGCGCTCGCCTCGATGACGATCGGCGCGGTTCTGCAGACCGCGATGCCGGTCTTCGGCGACATCCTCACCGGACCCGGCGGTGACAGCGACTTCACCTATGGGCTGCTGCTCTTCGCCCTCGGCGCCGGAGGTGTGCTCGGAGGGTTCTTCCTCGAAGCCACCGGGTGGGTCAGACCAACGCCGGCGGCCGCCGCGGTCGCTGCGGCCGGACTGGGAGCGAGCTCTGTCGTCTTCGCCTTCACTTCGCATCTGTGGCTGGCGCTGAGCGTGCTCGTCCTCGCCGGGGTATGCAAGATCACCGCCGAGTCCACGGAGATGGCGATCATCCAGCTCGAAGCACCCACCGAGATCCGTGGCCGAGTCATCGGCTCCTATGCGACGTTCGGCCCCGGAATGCAGACCTTCTCCGGTGTCACCGTCGGCGTGCTCGGCACGATCGCCACGATCCCGCAGGCCGTGACGATCGGCGGCACGGTCCTGGCGATCGGCGCGATCGGGATCGGTGCATACGTGGTGACAGGGCGTCGCTCAACTCACCTCAGGTGACGGCGCTGCGGAGCTTGTGTTCCGGGGCGTCCCAGGTGCGGTTGTCGAGGATGTCACGCAGGGCCTCGACGGTGTCCCAGACATCGGTGAAGCCGATGTAGAGCGGGGTCAGCCCGAAGCGCAGAATCGAGGGCTCCCGGTAGTCGCCGATGATCCCGCGCTCGATGAGCGCACTCATGATCGCGAAGCCCTCTGGGTGGGAGATCGAGACCTGCGATCCACGATGCTCGTGCTCACGCGGGGTGATGACCTCGACCGGGTGCGCAGACAGGCGCGCTTCGACGAGGTCGATGAACAGGTCGGATAGGGCCAGAGACTTCGCACGAACCTGAGCCATGTCCGCGCGGCCGAAGGTGTTGAGCCCGACTTCGGCCACCGACATCGAGATGGCGCTGTGTGTGCCGGTGAGATAGCGCCGGATGCCCTCGGCCGGAGCATACTCAGGACTCATGTCGAACTGTTTCGCGTGGCTCCACCACCCCGACAGCGGCTGGGTGGCACGGTTGTGCAGGGCTTCGGCGACCCAGATGAAGGCGGGTGAGCCAGGTCCGCCGTTGAGGAACTTGTACGTGCAGCCGACCGCCATGTCCGCACCCGATCCGGCCAGATCGATTTCGAGTGCACCGGCCGAATGGCACAGGTCCCAGATCACCATGGCTCCTCCGGCATGGATCGCCGAGGTGGTGCTGCTCATGTCGAACAGTCGTCCCGTGCGATAGTTCACATGCGTGAGGACGACGAGGGCCACCTCGGCGGTCATCGTGTTCGGGAACCCGGCGGTGACCTCGGCGTCATCGACGAGACGAACCTCGTAATCGTCGCCGAGCTGCTCTGCCAGCCCCTGGAGCATGTAGATGTCGGAGGGGAAGTTCTCCCGCTGGGTGAGGATGACGCGGCGTTCCGGTGCATCCGTGGCCTGCATTTTCAGCGCGGCCGAGGCGGCCTTGAACAGGTTGATCGACGTGGTGTCGGTGACGACTGTGTTTCCGGCCCCACCGCCGACGAGTCCCGCGACCTTGTCGCCCAGCGTCGTCGGCAGGTCGAACCATCCTGCGGTGTTCCAGGAGCGAATGAGCCCCGTGCCCCATTCGTCGGCGATGACTTCCTGAGCGCGATTGGCCGCTCCCTTCGTCTGGGCCCCGAGCGAATTCCCATCGAGGTAGATCGTGTTCGGCGGGAGGACGAACTCGTCTTTGAAGCTGCGCAGGGGGTCGTCACGGTCGAGGCGTTCGCAGGCTGTTCGATCGAGTGTGGCGCTGCGTTCGGAAATCATCATGGGTCACCTTCATCGGGTCGGAGATGGCGCGGCTGGCTACCTCACAGATTACACATTTCGCGGATATAGTCGTCAGTATCCGAACAGACAACGGAAACCAGGAGCGATATTTGTGGTGAATTCGGAATTGATCGTCGATCATCGTCTGCAATCGAAGGATGTCCACCTCGCCGAGGTTGACCTGGCAATCCTGCGAGAGCTCAGTTCCGATGCCCGGATCTCCAACAAGGACCTCGCGAGCCGGGTCGGCCTGGCTCCCTCCACGTGCTCGGGACGGGTCAGTGCTCTGAGATCTCGGGGCATCATCAAGGGGTTTCACGCTGAGATCGACTTCGAAGCGCTCGGCCTGCACGTGTTCGGCATGATCTCGGTGCGGATGACTCCGGTGGGACGGTCGAAGCTGAGCGAAATAGTGGCAGGACTGCTCCGGGCCCCCGAGACCCTCGAAGTCTTCCAGGTCTCCGGGGAGCGAGATCTGCTCGTCCACATCGCCACCGCGGATCCTACAGGGCTGAACGCCTTCATCCACGAGCACCTCTCGGATCCGACGATCGCCCATACGCAGACCAGCCTGGTGTTCGGACATCATCGACCGTGAATGTGTGCGTTCAGGCGAAGGCGGCGCGGAGGAGAGCGAAAGACGCGGTCGAGTTGATCGTCATGTGCAGGGCAAGTGATCCTCACAGGTTGCCGTGGAATCTTCTCAGCAGTGCGAGGCAGATTCTCAGCGCGAGCAAATAGGGCAGAAGTATCGGCACGCCGAGGCGCAGGGCGAAGACGAGGAGCTGCACGGTGAGCCCAACGACCACGGCAGCCCCGAAGACAAGCGCCACGGTGCCGAGAACTGCGCTCGCCGAGATGAGCAGGATTGCCGTCGAGAGCCGACTTCGCTGTGGGGAATCAATCACGCCTCGACTCTGCAGGTCGCTGATCAGTGACGATGTCCTCCAGAAGGATGATATTCGCTCTACCCGATGGGGGACCGGCTGACAGTGCGAGTCGACGTGACCGTGGGTGCTGAGGTGACCGTGAGACCGGGTTCTCAGTGGTCCGCGTCAACGTGCAGATCATGGAGCGCCATTTTGGACCTCCACCAGTGGCGTCCCGGGGGTCGGTGATTGTCTCTTGACATGGATGTTCACGACATTAGCCATGTATCGTATATATGTAACAGGAAGTCGGATATAGGGACAGTGGGGTCAGTATGAATCAACGAGAAGATCAGGACGAAAGCCTGACTGGTCTGCGAGTTCTGGATCTGTCCAGGGTGCTGGCCGGTCCATTGTGTTGTCAGATGCTTGGCGACCACGGAGCAACTGTCATCAAAGTCGAGCCCCCCACCGGTGACGATACCCGGCGGTGGGGTCCTCCATTCGTCTCTGAAGACATGAGCGCCTACTACAGTGCGATCAACCGCAATAAGGCAAATATCTGTCTGGATCTCAGCAGTGATGACGGGCAGAGCGTTCTCGATCTGCTACTGGCCAACTCAGACGTGGTGGTGGAGAATTTCAAGTCTGGAACTCTGGCGAAATGGGGGTTCTCCGACGACCACCTTCAAGAGCGGTTTCCCGAGTTGATCATAGCGCGCATCACCGGGTTCGGGACAGGCGGGCCGATGGGTGCTATGCCCGGATATGATGCTGTCGCTCAGGCATTCGGCGGTCTGATGAGCATCAACGGAGAGGCAGGGGGCCCAGCGCTGCGGGTCGGAGTACCAGTCGTAGACATGGTGACCGGCATCTTGGCCTTCAGCGGGATTCTGTTGGCTCTGAATGCTCGGCATCGAACTGGACGCGGTCAGATCGTCGACTGCACATTGGCAGACACTGCGGTGTCGTTGCTGCATCCGCATTCGGCATCCAATCTTGCAGACGGCCGTGTTCCAGTTCGCACTGGATCTGCCCACCCGACTGTCGCACCGTACGACACTTTCGAAACCCAGGACGGACACGTGTTCATCGGTGTTGGCAATGATCGACAGTTCGGAACTCTCGCTGATTTGCTCGGGATGACGGAACTAGCGGAAGATGCCCGATTTCTGTCCAACTCTGACAGGCTGACGAACATCGCGGAACTCACAGAGCTTTTGGGAGCAAAGATCGTGAGCTTCTCGAAGGATGCGCTTGCAAAGGATCTGCTCGCGCGAGGTGTGCCGGCCTCAGCGGTCCGGGATGTCGGCGAGGTGCTGCGTGACGAGCACGTTCGTCATAGGGAGATGGTGGTGGAGAAGGGAGACTACAGCGGAGTCGGCATACCTATCAAACTCAGCCGCACCCCTGGGACAGTGCACAGCACACCCCGAGCCAAAGGTGCCGACACCCGAGAAGTGCTTGCCGGACTTGGCCTTGATGAAACGAGGATCGATGAGCTGAATAGGGCCGAGGTCGCTCGGGAAACATAGAAGTGTGAACAATGAGGCGCTCAACCTTCCGATGGGCGACTCCGCCTGATGTGTGTCGGTATCCTGAGAGCTAACGGACAAGGAAGCCAATCCCGATGCTGTGTGGTCCGACTGTGCGCAGGGCCGACACATCGCAAATCAACCTGACAGGCAGGATGCAGAAGATGGAACAGGCAGTCGCTGGAGCAAACGAACACCGCACTGTCTCGCGAGTGACAGGAATTTTGGAGTTCGTGGCCCGTTCCGAGCGGAGAGTGCGAATGGCTGACATCGTCAAGGAACTCGAAGCCCCTCGCTCCTCTGTGCACGGACTGGTGCACGGACTCGTGTCGACCGGATATCTCCACGCGACTGATGACGGACGCTATACGATGGGTGCTGCGATCGGCGCTCTCATCATGCATAAATCAGCAGCGGACAAGGCTGTCCGCGAAGCTATGGCGAGCCTCAACTTAGAATTCGACGAGACGGTCGCGCTCGTCGCTGTCGCTGGCGACTCCATTGTGACAACCGATGCAATCGAGTCATCCATGGCGATCCGATACCACCCGACACTTGGATTACGCCGCCCTCTCTACCCGACGAGTGCGGGTAAGTGCTTTCTTGCAAATGCGGCTTCCAACTATCGAGAGAAGTACCTGGAGAGAACCTTCACCCGTACATCTGACCGTGATCGAGTGCGGGACGAGCTTCTAGCAGTTATGCGTGACGGGTTCGCAGTGAATCGTGGTGACACCCTGCCGGATCTCCATGCTGTATCGGTTCCGATCTTCGACGGGCCGAGTGTGACTGGTGTCGTCACCGTTGCAGGACCGAGCAGTCGTTTCGCACAGAAGCAGAATGACGTCGTGAACGAGGTCTGTGCTGCTGCGGATCGAGTGGGCAGGGCGCAGCAGACTGAGGTTTGAGGCAGCCGAGCCTCAACGACTCTCTGGAATCCACAGCACGATTTCCGGCCAGATGAGGAATATCAACGCGACCGTGAGCAAGGCGACAACGTAAGGGATTGCGCCACGGAAGACCTCTCCGACCGGACGGCCAGCAGACTTCGAGACGACGAAGACATTGAGTCCGAGTGGAGGCGTCACCAATCCGATTTCTGCCAGCACGACGACGAGTATGCCGAACCAGATCAGATCGTATCCAAGCGCCTCAACGACGGGCGCTACGATCGGCACCGTCAGTGCGATGATGGCGATCTGATCCATGAAGAAGCCGAGCACAACATAGAACAACCCGATGATCAGCATAATCGCGAAGGCAGGGAAGGCCAGTCCTTCGATCCATTCGACGATAGTCGGGGCCACCTTGGTCTCAGTGATGAAGTGCCCGAAGACGTGCGCCGATATGATGACGGCGAAGATCATGGCTGTCGACTTCACCGTCTCCATGACCGAATTGATCAGGCCCTCGAACGTCGCTCGACGGTAAACTGCCGCGAGCAGAAACGCAGCGAGGCAACCCAGAGCCGCCGCCTCGGTCGGCGTGGCGACACCGATGTAGATGGAGCCGACGACTGCGGCGAAGAGAATGAGTATGGGCGAGGCTTTGACGATAGAGGACGTTTTCTCCGAGAGAGCGGTCCTCTTACCCCGAGGGGCGCTGTCGGTCTTCCTGAGGATTGTGATGTACATCGTCACGATGATCGCCAAGGCGAGCAAGATGCCCGGGAGGAACCCAGCGATGAGCTGGTCGCCGACGCTTGTCTCTGCAGTGATCGCATAGAAGACCAAGGCGATGCTCGGTGGGATCATCGCGGCTAGAGTTCCAACCGCTGCCACAATGCCGGAGGCGGTCTTCGGGTTATACCCTTCGTCGATCATCCTCCCGACGGAGGTAAAGGCCAGGGTTGCTGCCGAGGCGGTCGATGAGCCGGACACTGCAGCGAAAGCGGTCCCAGCGCCGACGGCGGCTACCGCTGTTCCACCGCGAACTCGGCCGACGACTGAACGTGCGGCATCGAAGAGGGAGTCCAAGAGACCGGACAGCAGGATCAGCTGCGCCATGAAGATGAACAGTGGAATGGCGCTCAGAGTGAAGCTGTTGACGGAACTGGCAGGAATTGTCTCCAATACTCCATCGATGACGTCCCCGCGTCCAATGACGATGAGGCCGAGGAGACCCGAGATCATGATGGCGAAGGTGACAGGGATTCTCAGCAGGATCAGTATGACGAGGAGAACGGACAGGACCAATGCAGTCATTCTTCGTCCTCCTTGAAGTTGTCACCCGGATCGTAGTCGGTTGCGAGTACTCCCCATGGAGCCGTGATTTCGCGGTACAGATCGACAACGGCGATGGTCATGCCCATGATGGAACCGAGAGGAATGAACGCACGCCAGATCCACTCGGGAATCGGCAGCTCTGTCGCGCCCTTGGGCGGAATCTCTCCGGTTGCCGCTGCATTCAACGCTGCTTGGAGCCCGTACCAGAAGAGCAGTGCGAAGATCACCGAGACCATGGCGTGCGTCATGATTTGCAGTGTCTTCTGCACACGGAGAGGCAGCATACCGAAAACGCTGGTGACAGCGACGTGAGCTCCGGTGCGATACGCCGTGACGATTCCGAAGAATGCGCTGCCGACAAGCAGGTACCTTTCGGTGAACGAGACATTCCAGCCGAGCGGCTGGCCGAATACTGCTCGTGAGAAGACTTCGATGCAGGTGATCAGCACCATCAGCACAAGTGCGAGGCCGGCAGTAACCCCGGCGGTGTATGAGATCACGTTCTCGACTCTGTCGAGACGGGGATGGTCATCTGTTTCGTAGCCGAACGAGGTCCGACGAGCTTTGCCCGACCTATTCAGCCTCAGAAGCATAGGATTATGATCGGCGTCATTCATCGGCGCTCTCCTCCTTGCGCAATGCCGCCTCCCATTCCTCGAGCACCGCTTCGGCCGGCAGGCCCATATCTGTCAGATCCGAGCGCCAGTTCTCTCTGGCCGGCATCGACACTTCCTGTGCCCACTCGGACTTCTGGTCGGGGGTGAGTCGGTGGAGGGTGGTGCCGTCCTTCTCCATCTGGTCCTGGGCTTCAGGCAGCAATTCGTTCAGCTTCGCGCAGAGATTCTGTTCCGTCGCCTCTGCCGCTTCAGTGACGACGACTCGCTGTTCGTCATTCAGCTCGGACCATTGCTGTTCCGAGATCGAATAGAGCACTGCGACCGAACCGAGCTCTGCGCCGATCGTACTGTTGGGCAGAACTTCTGCGAGCTTGTACGGAGCCATACTGGTGGGACTGGCCACCGTTCCATCCACGGTTCCTCGGGACGCTGCTTCATACATATCGCCCAGAGGCATAGACACGCCTGCTGCGCCCATCGCGTCGACGACGCGATCTACTGCACCTCCTGGAGATCGAAGTATCGCACCTTGGCGCCCGTGTGGGTCGGTCGTAGGCTCGGAGGTCATGAGTTCGTAGCCAGTGAGGAGAACGCTCCACAGTGGTCGGACGCCCAGCTGTTCGATCTCCTGTTCGCGGGCGGTCGAGCCCTCGGCGACCGAACGTGAGACGGCAGCAGCGCCGACGCAGGAATCGGTGGTGTAGCCGGGGAGATCAAACGCGCTGGACAGCGGCAACTGCGCAGAGAGATAGGCCGGCACCACGTCGGAGATATCGGCAATCCCCGACGACAACATGGTGGGGACATCTTCGAAGCTGCCGAGCTGTGAACTCGGGTAGAACTCGACACTGATGCCGACATCAGGGCCCTCTTCACGCAGCCGATCGAGGAAGTACATGGAGCCATTCGCCGCGATTGGGTGACTCGCAGAGAATCCTTCCGCGAATTTGAGAGTGACGTCGTCGCTGTCCACTCCAGGGCCCGCACACCCTGTCACGGCGAGCAGGGTTGCCAGCCCTGCTGCGGGCAGCATCCACTGCTGTCGCTTTCGCTGTCGCTTTCGTTTGTACGACGGTTGCTGTGGCTTCTTGTTTCGGGGCTCAGGTGGAACGTTCACGCTGACCTCCTGGAGTAGATAGATCTCGAATGCTGCTCGATCCGGTCGGCGTCAACGCGATGTGATTCGCATCAGCACAGCACGCAGTTGACTGTTCATCCGTTCGCCGATTCTAAAAGTGCCGTATATAGGAACATCATCGTCATATACACGAACTGTCCTTTGAAGGTTATTACGTGGCGTGGATCACGTCAACCGTGTTTCGGAGATCTCGCCAGAGCGTGACCTGTTGGTCCTCAACGCAACGACGCATCCGTCGAATCTTGAGTCTGCATCGCGACTAGGAGTCGAAATGCGTCGTCGTGTTTCGCGAGTGTGACGGTCTGCGTGGGAATCGGACAGGCAGTCGGCGAACGGGTCGTCGGCCTTCCTAGTCTGGGACCACTCCCTGACCAAGGGGCCACTCAACCGAAGGGGACGTTCCCATGACCGTCACTGCTCAAACCACGTCGAACACCGACACCACAACCACGTCGAACACCGACACCACCAACACCGGCTCGACCATCGCGATCAGCGCCGAGGATCGTGCCGCGCGACTCGCCTCGGCGGGCCAGGCCTGGAATGAACGGATCGCAGCCTCGGCGAAGAACGCACAGCTGGTCTTCTCCGCGAAGGGAAGCGCTCAGGGGTCGGTCTCTTCGGTCATCACTGCCGGAAAGCACACCTTCACCGTGGACGAGCCGACGCCCCTGGCCGGTGACGATGCGGCACCGAACCCCGTCGAGTACGCACTGGGAGCCTTCATCTCCTGCCAGATCGTCGTCTACCGGCTCTATGCACACAACCTGGGACTGACCATCGAAAGCCTCGACGTCAGCGCAGAGGGCGACCTCGATGTGCAGGGACTCTTCGGTGCTGACGAGACCGTGCGCCCCGGACTCTCCGCAGTCCGCGTCAACGTAGAGATCACGGGGCCCGACAGTGATGAGGCCTACCAGGAGCTGCAGAAGACCGTCGACGCCCACTGCCCCGTCTTCGACATCTTCACGAACCCGACACCCATCGACGTGACCGTGACGAAGACGAACTGACCGTCGTGAGTAGGTGGGTCAGCCAGTACTGGTCTCGAGGGCAGCCGATGCCGCACCGGAAATCAGGCGGCGCTGGAAGTCACGCGGCGCTGGACTCGAGGACCTCGAGGACGCCGGGCCCATAGCGGTCGAGTTTCTTCAGTCCCACGCCGCTGACCTGGCCGAGCTCATTGATGGTGCTTGGTTTGGCCTCGACGATCCCGTACAGGGTGGCATCGGGGAACACCACGTAGGCAGGGACGCCCTGCTCCTTCGCCTGATCGGCTCGCCAGGAACGCAGGGCTTCGAACAGGGCTGTGTCCGCGGTCCCGAGTTCGACCTCGGGACCGCCTCGGCGCTTGGCCGCTGCCTTCTTCGATCCCGATTTCTTGGGATCCACACGAAGGGACATCTCGACCTCACTGCGCAGGACTGGTCCGGCGGCCTCGCCGACGATGAGGACGCCGTAGTCGCCGTGGGATTCGAGCAGTCCGCGGGCGAGGACCTGACGGACCACGGTCTTCCACTCGGTCTCGCTGAGGTCGTCGCCGATGCCCCAGACGCTGAGTTCCTGATGATTGGCCGCCCGTGAGCGCTCGTTGTCATTGCCGCGCAGCACGTCGATGACCTGTCCCGAGCCGAACCTCTGTCCGCGTTCCCGGTCGAGGCGGATCACGGCCGACAGCAGCTTCTGCACGGCCACGGTCGCGTCCCAGGTCACCGGGGGTGTGATGCAGGTATCGCAGTTGCCGCAGGGTTCGGATTCCTCGTCGAAGTAGCGCAGCAGCTGCACGCGCCGGCAGTCGACGGTCTCGCACAGGGCAAGCATCGAGTCCAGGTGGCTCATCGCACGTCGCTGGTAGGCCCGATCGCCGTCCCCGGATTCGATGAGGCGGCGTTGGGAGACCACATCGCCGAGGCCGTAGACCATCCACGCATCCGCGGGCAGCCCGTCACGCCCGGCGCGGCCGGTCTCCTGGTAGTAGCCTTCGACGGACCGCGGCAGATCGAGGTGGGCGACGAAGCGGACATCGGGTTTGTCGATGCCCATGCCGAAGGCGATCGTTGCGACCATGACGAGTCCATCCTCGCGGAGGAACCGTGCCTGATGATCGGCGCGGACCTCGGCGGGAAGCCCGGCGTGATAGGGCAGGGCATTGATCCCCCTTGCCACGAGCGCGTCCGCGAGCTGTTCGACACCGCGGCGGGAGAGACAGTAGACGATGCCCGAGTCGCCGGGATGTTCGGTGGTGATGAAATTGATGAGCTGGGATCGCCCCGACTGCTTCGGCTCGATCCGGTAGGTGATGTTCGGCCGGTCGAAGCTGGCCACGAAATGCTCGGCGTTGCCCAGGTGGAGACGTTCGGTGAGTTCAGCGTGGGTGGCGGGTGTGGCCGTGGCGGTGAGCGCGATGCGGGGAACATCCGGGAACCGTTCGGCCAGCACTCCCAAACCGAGGTAATCGCTGCGGAAGTCGTGGCCCCACTGCGATACGCAGTGGGCTTCGTCGATGGCGAACAAGGCGACCTGGGCTCGTTCGAGCAGCGCCATCGTGCGCGGCAGAACGAGTCGTTCGGGTGCGAGGTAGAGCAGATCGATCTCACCGGCCAGGAGCGCGCGCTCGACATTCTGCGCCTGGTCGAAATCGAGGGTCGAGTTCAGGTACGCCGCTCGCACACCGAGGTTCTCCAGAGCCGCGACCTGATCTGCCATGAGTGCGATCAAGGGTGAGATCACCACGCCGGCGCCCGGTCTGACCAGGCTCGGAATCTGGTAGCACAGGGATTTGCCGCCGCCGGTGGGCATGAGGACGACGGCGTCGCCACCGCCCACGATCTGGTCGACGACCGCCTGCTGCTGTCCTCGGAACTCCTCATAGCCGAAGACATCGTGGAGGACGTCGAGCGAAGATGTTGTCGGTGCCGAGGTCATGCGCACAAGCCTAGTGGACGGTGCTGACGCGGCCGAACCGGCTGTGCGTCATGTCCGGGGGTCGCGCTACGCTGGAACCCTGAAAGTCGGACGGGCAACGCAATAGTCGAACAGGCAGCGCACCGTCGAGAAGTCGACGAGCTGCCGATGAGCACCAGGGCACTGGTGGGAAGACCGAGGGGCACAGTGGAGACGAACAGGCGCACGATCATGAAGTCAGCGAGTGTGGCAGGAACCGTCGCGGTCGTCGGTTCCTCGGTGGCGCTGACCTCGGCGTGCTCGTCGGACGAGCCGTCCGAGTCCAATGGGGCAGGAGGCACCGACGCCAACGTTCCGGCGGGCGACGTCCCCGTCGGGTCCGGCACCGTCGTCGACGAGACCTACGTCGTCACCCAGCCGAAGGAGGGCGAGTTCTACGCCTTCTCCTCCGTGTGCACGCACCAGGGCTGCCAGGTGCGCACCGTCACCGAGGATAAAATCACCTGCCCGTGCCACTCCTCGCAGTTCTCGACGACGACCGGTGAGGTGCTCACTGGTCCCGCGACCGAGCCGCTTGCGGAATATTCGGTGTCTGATTCGGATGGCACGCTGACGATCTCGGGGAAGTAGGCTCGCTCAGCCCAGCATAAGGCCGGGAACCACGAGTGCGCCTGTGACGACGAGTGCCAGGAGGCTGGAGACGCCGAGGTTGGTTGTCTCGGACCGACGGGTCTTCACGTCTTCCGCCCGCCAGGGCAGGTCCGGCCAGACCGATGCGCTGCGGTAGACGCCGACGACGTAGCCGAGGAGGCAGAGCATCCAGACGTAGATGAACCAGCCCGTCCAGCCGCCGAAGTCCGCGATGAGGCGCACGAGCAGCAACATTCCGGCCGCTGTGATGAGACTGCCCAGCAGGCCGGTGCGGGTCGCCGAACGAGAGGCCCGGAAGGCTGCGAAGGCGCCCCATGCGATCACGACGCCGCTGGCGATCTGGGAGAAGAGTTCGGGATTCATCAGCGCGCTCCTGTCTCAGAACTCCGCGCCGGAGCAGGTGAAGACGCGTTGTGCGCGGACGAGATCAGATCGAGGGCATCGTCGACCGAATTGGCCGAGTCGGCGAGGACGATGATCCCCTGACGCGACTCGGGATCGAAACCGAGGAACGACCGATAGCCGCCGGTGCCGCCGTTGTGCCAAGTGACGTGCGGGCTGCGACCGGTCGTCGTGAACCAGGCCCAGCCGATGCGATCCGACTCGTCGAAGTCTTCACGCGGTTCGGCCGCCTCGGCGCCGGGAGCCGTCCCGTCCATCGTCGCCCGCAGCCAGATGCTCAGGTCGTGCGCGGTGGATCTGATGGCACCGGCCGGTGCGGCCCCGCCCAAGGTCCAGGGTGCGGCCGGAAGCCCCGAGGCCGTGTAGCCATGGACCAAGTCCTCGGCAGAGTCGGGAACATATGTGCTGGTCATCCCCAGTGGCTCGGCGATGCGATCGTGGACGAGATCGCCGTAGCTGATGCCGGCCGCGGTCGCGATCGCCTGGCCGAGGACTGCGAACCCGAAGTTCGAGTACTCCGGCTCCTTCTCTCCGACCTCGACTTCCTGGAGCGAACCCACGAGCTCAACCGCGCTCGCCCGATACGGGTCGGTGTGGATATACCTCGAGATGAAACTCGCGATGCCGTCACCGACGCTCGGCGCCGGCTCCTGCGCGGGCAGACCCGAACGCTGCATCGCGATCGAGGCCAGCGTCACCTCGGCGACATCACCGCTGAGACCGGGCCACACATCGCCGAGGCGGGTGCCCTCGTCGATCTCCCCACGTTCGATCGCGTCGGCGAAGAGGGCGGCGGTGAAGGTCTTCGTGATCGACCCGATTTCGAACTCGGAATTCTCGTCCGCGCCGACCCCACCCCAGGTGACCTCATCGCCGTCGATCTTCGCCGCCGCAACATGGTGCCAGCGCTTGCTGCCGAGGGTGTCCTCGAGCTCGCCGACGAACCGGGCGTCGCCGGTGGTCTCGCCCTGGAACCCGCGCGGGAACGGGGTGATGAGCAGGAGCAGGGCCGCGATGACCACGGCGGCGATGATCGCAGTGACCCCTCGCCGAGGAGGAGCTGTCGTCGAATGCGGGCGTGGAGTCTCGGTGGTGGCAGTGGACGCGTCGTCGGTGTCCATGATTCCGTCCTGTTCGAGTGTCAGTGGGGTCGCATCTAGTGGGTGCCGATGAGGATGAGGGTGAGCAGGGGGATGATCTTCTGGCCGGGGACCCTCCAGTGTCCGCGCCGCGAGTTCTCGAGCCAGCCAGCTCCGGCGAGGGCATGGATGTGGTGGTAGATCTGACCGGTCGTGCCGAACCGGTCGTCGTTGCCGAGCTGTGCCACGGTGGTCGTGCCCTCGTAGATCGCCTGCAGGAGCTCAAGCCGGACCGGGTGTCCCAGTGCGGCCAGGGCACCGGCCGCCTCGGCGAAATTGAGGTCCTCGAGTGCCGCCGAGGGCAGGCCCATCTGCCAGGACACCGGGGACTCGGCGCCCGGGGGAGTGGTGTGACCGGTGTAGACGACGCCGCCTTCGTCACCGGCATGGTCGATGAGGCCGTTGAGCGCCCAGAAGGTGTCGTCATCGGCCGGGTGGGCGGGGTGATCCGAGGCAGAGCTGGGATCGGCTTCGGCCGGATCCAGCGGTGCGGCCGAGGCGCTCTCCAAGCTGGCGACCTTGCGCTCGAGCTTCGCCAGGCGGGACTCGACGGCGCTCGTGGATTCACTCTGCGAGGGTGTGTTCATGCCCCCCATAATACATATAATACGTAATTACGTAAAGACATGATAAGCGTGTGTCCACCCCAACACCGGACAGACTCAGGTGAGATGCCTAAACTGGTGACGTGATGAGTACCGACGAACCGCGCACCGAGCCCACACAACCACGACCCGAGGCTCTGCCCCAGGCCATCTCCGAATCGAAGGCACTCGGTGCCCCGATGGTCGTCCGCGGAATCCTCGGAGTCGCCTTCGGGTTCGCGACGGTCTTCTGGCCCCGCGATGCGACCAGCCCCAAGCACCTGTCCATGGGCGTCGACATCGTCGACATCCTGTCCATCAGCTATCTGGTGCTCTTCGCCCTCGCGCTCGTCTACCAGGCCCTGCGCTCACCGCTGAATGTGCGCACCGCGGTCTTCGGTCAGGCGGTCATCACGATCCCCGCGATTGTGTTCCTCTTCCTCGCCGAACAGCCGGCAGAGCTGCGTGCAGCCATGAGTATCTGGGCGCTGCTGCACGGACTCATCGAGCTGTGGAACTACCGTCAGCTCAAGTCCCACCCGATGGCATCGGACTTCCTCATCGCGGCCGCCTGTCACGTGCTGCTCGGCGTGATCCTCATGTTCGGCGACGACTTCGGTGCGCTGTGGATCCTCGGCTTCACAGGTGTCGCCACGCTCATCGCCGGAGTCATCTTCATCATCGGCGGTTACTCGCGCATCAGCAAGGCCAAGCAGGTCGCCGCCAGCACGGACTCGACCCCCGCCGGCACGGATTCGGCCCCCGTCGAGGCCGATCCTGACAGCACCGAGGTGGACTCGTCCCCCACCGAGGCGGAGTCGGAGAACACTGACGAGCCCGACGGCAAGAACTGAGCCCGAACCGCACTGCCCGCAGCATCTGACGACCACAGCCGAATTCGAGAAGACCGAGGTGAGATGAGTACCGTCGAGCATGACTACGAGAATCTTTCCCCACTGACTCCGATCGCCGCCTCCGTCAGCTCCTCGGGCCTCCTGGGTGATCTGGCCGAGGCCAGCCGCGAACTCTCCCCGGAGCTCTTCCGCCGGCTCTTCGAAGTCTCTCGCTCACCCTCACTGCTCATCGCCACCGACTACGATGGCACGATCGCACCGATCGTCGATCTGCCCGGCCAGGCCTTCCCTCTGGACTCCTCGGTCGACTCACTGCGCGCGCTCGCCCTGCTCCCGTCCACCTCGGCGGGGGTGATCTCCGGTCGCAGCCTCCGCGATCTCGCGGCGATGTCACGGCTGCCGCGGGAGGTCCACCTCTTCGGTTCCCACGGCGGAGAGACGGACACGGTCGCCATCGACACCCTCGACCCGGAGCAGCGCACGGCCCTCGACGGCCTGAGGCGGGACCTCTTCCGAATACTGCCGACGACGATCATCGAACACAAGACCACCGGCGCCGCCGTTCACCTGCGCGGACTCGACGAAGCGCAGCGCCACCGGGTCGAGACGACCGTGAGCGAGCTCGTCGACGCCCACGCGATCTTCCCGACCCGGGGAAAGCAGGTCATCGACCTCTCGGTCGTCCCTTCCTCGAAGGCCGAGGCCCTCACACGCCTGCGGCAGCAGACCGGGGCAGAGGTGGTCGTGTTCATCGGCGACGACACCGCGGACGAATTCGCCCTCGAGACGCTGGGGGAGTCCGACCTGGGGCTCAAGGTCGGCCGCGAACCCGCCGACACGCACGCGGATTACAGGATCAGCTCACCTGCCGAGGTCTCCGTCGTCCTCGCCGCGATCTACGAGCTGCGCAAATCCTGGCTCTTCGGCCGCCGCGCGACCCCGATCCACCGGCATAGTCTGCTGGGCAACGGACAGTCGACGGCCCTGGTCGACCCCTTCGGCAGCATCTGTTGGATGCCGCATCCGCTGCCGCATTCCTCGTCGATGTTCTCCGAGATCCTCGGCGCCGAGGCGGCGGGGTACTTCGCCGTCGACCCCGAAGCCGGCACCGCCCCGCTGACCCAGCGCTACCTCACGCACTCCACGCTGCTCGAGACCCGGTGGCCGGGTCTGAACTGCGTCGACTACCTTGCCCCGGTCGACGCGAACAGTGACGACACCATCGTCGTGCGCGTGCTCACCGGCGACACCGCGGCCCGGATCCGCTTCGCCCCGCGCCTCGACTATGCGACCGTGCCGACGCGGATGGTGCCCACCCACGACGGCGTGCAGGTGTTGGGCACCTCGGAGCCCATCTCCCTGATCGCGCCCGGCGTCGACTTCGAGATCAGCGAGGTCGGGCAGTCCCACACCGCCGAGGCGGTTGTCGTGCCCTCTGACATGCCGGGTGGCGTCGTGGTCCTCGTCCTGGCCTGTGGCACCGGCACGGGTGATGCCCGCTACATGGCCACCGGCGGTGAGCACCATGTGCGCGAGCGCGCCCTGAACTTCTGGACCAACTGGGTCGACACCCTTGATATCCCCAGCCACCACCGCGAAGAGGTCATCCGTTCGGCGGTGACCTTGCGCGCCCTGTGCCACGAACCGACAGGAGGGGTGCTCGCGGCACCGACGACTTCCCTGCCCGAGGGCATCGGCGGCGTGCGCAACTGGGACTATCGCTACACCTGGCTGCGCGACGGTTCGATGACCGTGCGCGCCCTGCTCGCGCTCGGATCCACCGGTGAGGCCGAAGGGTTCCTGTCCTGGCTGACGGGGATCCTGGCTCGCACCGTATCGCCCGAACAGCTCCACCCGCTCTACGCCGTCGACGGCTCCGCTCTGACCACCGAGGCGGTGCTGGCGCATCTGCCCGGATACGCCGGATCGCGCCCGGTCAGGGTGGGAAACGCGGCCGAACACCAGGTTCAGCTAGACGTCTTCGGCCCGGTCACCGAGCTCCTCAACGATCTCAGCGAGCACCTCGGCGATCTTCCGGATTCGTATTGGCGTCTGACCTGTCAGATGGTCGAAGCAGTGAGCAAACGGTGGTTCGAGGCCGATCACGGCATCTGGGAGGCCAGGCGGCCGCCGAAGCACAATGTCTACACGCGAGTGATGTGTTGGGTGACGGTCGATCGGGCGCTGCAGATCGCCGAGCGCTTTGACCGCGAACTCCCCGGCGCCTGGCGGCAGCTACGCGAGGAGATCGCCCACGATGTGCTCGACAACGGCTACAACGAGGAAGTCGGGGCCTTCACCGTGGCCTACGGTGAGACGGACCTCGACTCGGCGTGCCTGTTCGTGGGGCTGTCCGGTCTGCTGCCGGCCGACGATCCGCGGTTCGTGTCGACCGTGGATGCGATCGAGCGTGAGCTGCGGGTCGGGCCGACGGTCTTCCGCTACCGTTACGATGATGGGCTGCCCGGTCTTGAGGGCGGCTTCCACATCTGCACGACCTGGCTCATCGAGGCCTTCATCAAGGTCGGGCGCATCGATGACGCTTGGGACCTGTTCAGGCAGATGGACAATCTGCTCGGACCCACCGGCCTGCTGGCAGAGGAGTACGATCCGGTCGCGGAGATGCACTTGGGCAACCACCCGCAGGCCTACTCGCACCTCGGTTACATCCGCGTCGCCCAGATGCTCGACGCCTACCGCCCGAGCTGAACGGCAGCCAGCACCCGGCACCCGGCAACCGAGAAACGGGTCGAGTGTCAATAGACGGGTTCACGCGTGTGTTTCTCGACACGCAACCCGTGCCTCGGCGCAAATGGCGTAGCCTCACTCGACGAGGAGGGTGACCACCTCGGCGATGCAGGCGGGGCGCTCTTCGCCTTCGATCTCGATGACGTGTTTGAGGATGACCTGGGTGCCTTTGTCTCCGGGGATGACCTCGTTGACGCTGACGGTGCCGCGCAGGCGGGAGCCCACCGGCACCGGCTGGGCGAAGCGGACCTTGTTCAACCCGTAGTTGACGCGGATGGACACGCCTTCGATGGTGAAGATCTCTGACGAGAACTTCGGGATCAGAGACAGGGTGAAGAAGCCGTGGACGATCGTCGAGCCGTAGGGGCCGTCTGCGGCGCGCTGCTCGTCGATGTGGATCCACTGATGGTCGTCGGTGACATCGGCGAAGGTGTTGATCGCATCCTGGTCGATCGTCATCCACTCGGACGAGCCCAGCTCGGTGCCGACGAGCGAGGTGATCTCATCGATCCCATTGAGTGTGCGCATTCTTCGTTCTCCTTTGATCCGTGACGGTCGTACGTGATGGTCGTAAGTGGCGAGCGTCTTGCGTGTTCTTAGCGGACATTCGATTGAAGGAATGTCAGTACTTGGCACCTTACTTGTTTGCCTCGAACTTGGCACCGGTGTGTCCGGGATTCGGTTAGGTTGGTGGCATGACTACTCTGTCAGAACCTCTGGGTGAGTCACTGACCCAGCCGCTCTCACCCCGATGGATCGACCGTCCCGCCGGGTATCGGGACTTCGAATCGGCCTTCTTCGTCGGTCACGGACGTGACACCTTCGACCGGTGCGCGGAAGAGCTTCTGCACTGGAAGGTGAAGGTCCGCAGCGGATTCGACATCGATGTGGGCACCCCTGGCACCGTTGCGGAGAAGTCGGGCCCCGACGCGGAGACCCCGCGGGTTCAGGCCGGCCAGGAGCCGACGATCTTCGTGCGTCTGGGACCGTTCCGCCTGCCCGAACCTGCCCGCGTCATCGAGGTCTTCGAGTCCGAGACACGTAGCGGCTTCACCTACGCGACGTTGCCCGGGCATCCGATCACCGGAGAAGAGTCATTCATCCTCATCCACACTCCCGACGACCGAGTCTTCCTCGTGCTGCGCTCGGTCTCACAGGCGGGAATGGGCACCTGGCGCCTCGGCGAACCCGCCGTCCGCCTCGCCCAGATCATCTACCGGCGCAGGTACGCTCGAGCCCTGCGGGCTTAAGCGCGGCGCCCTACGCGCCTAAGTGCGCCCTACGGCGATGAGGACCACGCCTCCCGCCGGCTGCTGCCGCTCACGCCGATTCGAGATACTGCTGGAGCGCCTGATCCTGAGCCTCAGGGTCCGGGAAAATGGCCTCGGTGCGAGCACCGCCGCTGACCGGATCGTTGCTGAAGATCAGGCGGATGCCCAGCAGACGAGCCTGCCCCTGCGCGATCACGAGCCCCAGGCCCATGCCGCCGCCGCCCGCGGAGACGAAGCGGGTCGGGCCGGTGTTGACGATGTCGGGCGGGTAGCCGGAGCCGGAGTCGGTGATCGTGATGCTGCGGGTGCTCGTCTCCAGTCGGATCGGATCCCCGCCGTGCTTGATCGCGTTGACCAGCAGGTTGGTGATGATGCGTTCGAACCGCCGAACGTCGGTGACCAGTGTCGAGTTGAGCGCCGCCAGGTGAGTGTCGATCTCATGGCCGCCCAATGCGCCGGAGGCGGTCATGGTTCCCAGCAGCGACTGGACCGTCTGGTCGATGTTGACGCGTGTGAACTCGGGATTCGCGCGGCCCGCATCGAGGCGCGAGACTTCGAGCAGGTCTTCGACGAGAACCTGCATGCGCTTCACTCGATCCTTGACGAGTTCGGCGGGACGCGAATCCTCTTCGAGCAGGTTGGCCGCGTTGACCAGCCCGGTCAGCGGGGTCCGCATCTCGTGGGCCAGGTCCGCGGTGAAGCGCTGCTCGGAGTCGATGCGTTCAGTCAGACGGGTCACGGCAGTGTCCACCGCCGAGGCGAAGGCCGCGACCTCCTGGTCCGTGTCGTCGACGACATCGGCGATCCGGATGCTCGTGTCCCCGCCCGCAATTTTCCGCGCGGCTTGGGCGCCCAGGGTCAGCCTGCGTGAGATGCGCCCGGCCACAATGGA
Organism: Brevibacterium picturae; assembly: GCF_900105045.1. Classification (GTDB taxonomy): domain Bacteria; phylum Actinomycetota; class Actinomycetes; order Actinomycetales; family Brevibacteriaceae; genus Brevibacterium; species Brevibacterium picturae. The sequence goes on from NZ_LT629739.1 coordinate 2,315,704, forward strand.
ACCGACGCCGCCGACGACCAGTGCGGAGCCGATCATGCCCACCAGCAGCGCTTGGTCGATGCGCCCGATGAGCTCCTGGCTGTCCTTGGTCGAGGCGCGCACGGAGATCACCTGGGTGTAGTCGCCGACCTCGATCGGAGCCGCCGCCCACACGATCTCCTCCCCATCGACCTCGGAGCGCATCGTCACGCTCTGGCCCTTGAGCGCCTTGGCATGTGCTTCCTTGGGCAGAGCCGGGTCATCGACGCGGGCGTTGAGTGTGAGCACCCCGGTCTCGGAGAAGATGGCGACGGAGTTCGCGAGCTGTTCGGTCACGGTCGACCGCATCCGGTCGTCCTCGGCGCGCGCCGCAGACTGACGCAGCACGATGGAGCAGGAGAGTACGGCGATGATGACCGACGCAACGATGAGAAGGGAGATCTTCCAGCGCAGTGACATGCGATCAGCCCGCGAAGCGGTATCCGAATCCGCGGACGGTCTCGATCATGCTGGCGCCGATCTTCTTCCGCAGGCGCTGAATGTGGACATCGACGACACGGGAGTCGCCGGCCCATTCGTAGCCCCAGACAGTGAAGGCGATCTTCTCACGGGAGTACACGTGTTCGGGCTGTTCGGTCAGCAGCAGGAGGACGCGCAGCTCGGTGGGGGTGAGGTGAACCTCCTCGCCGTCGATCTCCACGGTCAGCCGACCGGTGTCGAGAACCAACGAGCCCAAGCGCGTCCGGAACGGGCCGAGGTCCCCATCGGGTTCGACCTTGGCATTATTCGACTCGGCCGCACCCGAGTAGCCACCTTGGCCAGAGCCCGACTGTGCATTTGGTGAGCTGTTGGGGCGGGGAGGAACGGTGACGTCGACGCCGATCATCTGCTCGTCTCCGTCCAGATCCGCCGAGGTGAATTTCCCGCCCGCACCCAGGAACGTGTCGTCGGATTCGAGTTGGGCCTTGAGGCGCTCGCGGGTGTCCATGCCGGGGCTGGCTCCGAGCACCTCGGGGATGCCGTCCCCGGTGATCATGCCGCCGGGGCCGATCACGGTTTCGTGCTCCTCGTCCATCTCGGTACCGGGGGAGTAGCCGAGCTTGTCGGTGCCGGTGGTGATGAAGCGCCGGACGACGGCGCGGATGCGGGCATTGAGCACCTGCATGTCGAAGGGCTTGGTGAGGTAGTCGTCGGCTCCGGCTTCGAGTGCCTGGACGATGTCGATCGCGTCGGAGCGTGCGGAGATGATGATGATGGGAATGGTGGAGCGCTCGCGGACGGCTCGGCAGATCGAGGCGCCGTTCATGGTGGGCAGCATGAGGTCGAGAAGCAGAACGTCGGCACCATGTGCAGCGACGAACTCGTACCCCTCACGACCATCGGCGAATGCCGAGACCGTGTAATCGAACCGTTCCAGGCCGATCTGGGTCGTCTCACGGATGACCTCGTCATCCTCAACCAGAACAATATGCATTACGTTTCTCCATTAAGCCGCGTGAAGCGTTGACCCGGTTCAAACCTACCTTCGTGCAGGCGGAAGACCTGCACCGACCATCCCGAAGGGCAGCAGGCATCGTCGCCGTCGGCATACATCGCCTCCTGCACTACCAGTGTCCCATTCTTACCTGGGCTGAGTTTGAGCTGGTTGCCGGTGGCGATCAGTTCGAGTCGGGGTTCGCCGTCCTTCTCGCTGATGACGGCGCCGGCGACGACCTCGCTCTTCTGCTGCGGGTTGGCCACAGTGACGAGTTGGAATTTCCGATCCCCGCTGAGGAAGGGCGTCGAGAATTTGAGGCATTCCTCGCATTCGGCGACGACCTTCGCGGACTCCCGCGCCTTCCCGGTCACTGCGTTTCCCGAGGAGTCGACGATGGCCCTGCGGATCTCCTTGAGGGAGAACGGCTCATCGGACGGCCCGGAATCCTCCTTCGCCGGTTCGAACTGAGTGGGGGATGTCGCATTTTCGGGTTCCACCCGCAGGCCCTTGTCGGGACCGCACGCGGCCATGCCGGCGAGTGTGATCGTCGCAAGAGCACTTGCGATCACTGTTCTCGTGACTGTGCGCGCGCACGACTTCTGACCAGGGGAGACCTGGTTCCGTCTGAGCGGACGCGACACCTCAACAGAGGGGCGCCGAATAGGGGTGTGCACGTAGACATTTTGGCGTGTTCTGGCCAGGTAGTCCACTCGTGCCCCTGATCCGGGGCATCAGGAACCGCCGCGTCCTCGCGTTGCTGCCCTGTTCTCTGCCGACCTCGGTGCGCCGATTCTCAGCTGAGGTCGGTACGCTGGGGGCATGGCAGCATCGAAGTCTGAGAAGAAGTCCACCAGCACCGTGTCCTATAAGGACGCGCTCAAAGTGGGGCTCGTCTGCGGCGTGATCGTTCTGATCCTGTCGATCATCGTCACCCGTGCCTGGCAGGACGGCACCGCCTTCGGGTACGCCTTCATCTATGCTGGCGCCGCATTCGTCTTGGTCAGCGCCTTCGCCTGCATCCTCAATTGGGTGATGCGCAATGACACCCAGAACGACGATCAGACCTACCCGATCCTCAAATGAGTTGCCCGGCCCGGCAGTGACCACTGTCACCTGAGGCCCGCCTCAGCGACGCTGAACCGCGGTGACGTAGGGTTTCCCCATGGAGACATGGAACACAGAACTAACACCGCTGTCCTTTCTGCGCAGATCCGCCGACGCCTTCCCCGATAGGCGCGCGATCGTCTACAGCGATCAGTCCCTGACGTATCGGGAGTTCTTCGCGGCCGTGGAGCAGAGGGCGCACGCCCTGCGCGCGGCCGGAATCGAACCCGGCGACAGGGTGGCTTACCTGATGCCGAACATTCCCGAGATGCTCATGGCCGCCTACGCAGTGCCCTTGGCAGGGGGCGTGCTCGTGCCGATCAACACCCGTCTGGCTCCCGAAGAGGTCCGCTACATCTGCAACCACAGTCAGGCGAAGCTGCTTGTCGTGGACTCGCAGCTGTGGCCCAGCATCACCCCGATCCTCGACGGACTCGACACCGTTGAGGCCATCGTCGACGTCGAGGACACGACGCTGACCACGCCCGCCGAGGTGGCCCGACCCGATGTCACTTCGCCGGCCGTATCGACGCTGGCGGAGTTCCTGGCCAAAGCCGCCGAGGATGCCCCGGACCTCACGTGGGACGTTGAGGATGAGAGGGCGACGCTGTCCATCAACTACACCTCGGGCACCACCGGACGACCCAAAGGCGTGATGTACACCCACCGCGGCGCCTACCTCAACGCCTTCGGCGAGGTCTTCCACTCCGGCCATGACACCAACAGCGTGTATCTGTGGACGCTGCCGATGTTCCACTGCAACGGCTGGTGCACCGGCTGGGCGCTGGCCGCCGCCGGCGGAACACAGGTGTGCCTGCGCGAGGTGCGCGGGGACGTGATCTGGGATCTCATCGACCGTCACCGCGTCACCCACCTCAACGGTGCACCGACGGTGATGTCGACGATCATCAACGCCGAGGCCGCGCATTCCCTGCCCCAGGGAATCACCGCGACGATGGCAGGAGCACCGCCGAGCCCGACCCTGATCTGGCAGATGGAGGAACTGAACTTCCGCATCGTCCACGTCTACGGACTCACGGAGACCTACGGACCGTACACGGTCTGCGAATGGCAGGACTCGTGGGAGGGTCTCGACGACAGGTCCCGCGCCCGGCTCCTGTCCCGCCAGGGTGTCGGCATGGTCCAGGCCGATTCCGTGCGTGTGGTGACGATCGATTCGGGCGATGAGCTCGTCGACGTTCCGACCGACGGTTCCACGATCGGGGAGATCGTGATGCGCGGCAACAACGTGATGAAGGGCTACTTCCGCGATCCCGAGGAGACCGAGAAGGCGTTCCAGGGCGGCTGGTTCCACTCCGGTGACCTCGGTGTGATGCACGAGGACGGATATATCGAACTGCGCGACCGGTCGAAGGACATCATCGTCTCCGGCGGTGAGAACATCTCGACCGTCGAGATCGAACAGGCGATCGCCTCCCACGCCGCAGTCCTCGAGGTCGCCGTCATCGGCGCCCCGGACACCAAATGGGGTGAACGGCCCAAGGCGTTCATCACCGTGCGTGAGGGCCAGCCGGTGACCGAGGACGAGATCATCGAGCACGTGCGCACGCAGATCGCGAAGTACAAGAGCCCACGCGAGGTCGAACTCGTCGAAGCGCTGCCGAAGACGTCGACCGGCAAGATCCAGAAATTCGAACTGCGCAACCAGGAATGGGGCGACAGCGAGTCGCGCATCCAGGGGTGACACACCTGGGCCCACACCCATCGGGTGTGGGCCACGGTGTTCGGTGGCTGACGGGCTCTAGTGGAACCGCAGCAGCCGCAGGCTGTTGAGGACGACGAACACCGAGGAGAACGCCATCGCCGCACCGGCGATCATCGGGCTGAGCAGACCGAACGCGGCGACCGGGACGGCCGCCGTGTTGTAGGCGAAGGCCCAGAACAGGTTGCCCTTGATCAGACTCAGAGTCTTCCGGGACAAGCGGATCGCCTGCGGAATCTGCCGGGGATCCGACCGCACCATGGTGATGTCCGAGGCAGCCATCGCCGCATCCGTGCCCGAACCCATCGCAATGCCCAGATCGGCACCGGCCAAGGCCGCGGCGTCGTTGACCCCGTCACCGACCATGGCCACGGCCTGCCCCCGAGACTGCAGCTCATTGACCACGGCGATCTTGCCCTCGGGTCGGACGTCGGCGCGGATCTCGGTGATGGCGAGCGAGCCGGCGACCACCTCGGCGGCCTGGGCATTGTCCCCGGTCAGGAGGACCGTGTTGATGCCCAGGGAATGCAGCTCGGTGATCGCCTCGTCGGCACCGGTCTTGATCTCATCGGCGACGAAGGTCAGACCGCGGAACCGCGCGTCGATGGCCAGTGCGACGATCGTGGCGCCGGCGGGCACGGCTTCGGCCGGGAATGAGACGTCGATCCCGCGCTCCCGGAGCAGATCCGGGCGACCGGCGAGCACCTCGGCGCCGTCGATCGTGGCCTGCAGGCCACCGCCGGGAATGGTGTCAAAGCCCTCGATGCCGGACCGATCGATGGTGGCGCTGTTGCTGCCAGCCGTGCTGCCCTCTGTGCTGTCGGCGGCCCCGACTGCCTCGCTCAGGGTCGCGACTCGAGCGTCGACGATCGCACGAGCCACAGGGTGCTCACTCTGTGCCTCCAGCCTGGCCAGGATCGCGAAGTCGTCATCGCTGAGCTGAGTCTCCATCAGGGTCATGACGCCAGTGGTCAGGGTGCCTGTCTTGTCCAGGACGACCGTGTCGATCGAACGCGTCGACTCGAGCGCCTCGGGCCCGGAGACGAGGATGCCCAGCTGCGAACCGCGTCCGGACGAGACCGCCAGTGCCGTCGGTGTGGCCAGACCGAGGGCACAGGGGCAGGCGATGATGAGGACGGTCAGCGCGGCGTGCAGCCCCAAGGCCCAGTCGCCGGTGAGCAGGCCCCAGAGCAGGAGCGTGAGAATGCTGATGGCGAAGACGATGGGCACGAACACGGCGGAGATTCGGTCGGCCAGACGCTGCACGGCGGGCTTGCCGGTCTGCGCGCGGCTGACCAGATCGGCCATGGCCGCCAAGGTCGTATCGGACCCGACCCGGGTGGCACGGACCTCGAGCACGCCCGAAGCATTGATCGTCGCCCCCGTGACCGTGTCGCCGAGGCCGACCTCGACGGGCACCGATTCGCCGGTGAGCATCGCCTCATCGATTGCGGAGTGGCCGGCGACCACCTCGCCGTCGGTGGCGATCTTCTCGCCCGGACGGACGACGAAGACATCGCCGACCGTGAGCTCATCGATCGGGACCTGGACCTCCACGCCTTCGCGCAGCACGCTCGCGGACTTCGCCCCCAGGCTCAGCAGCTCCTTGAGCGCGGCGGTGGCTCGAGTCTTCGCCCGGTCCTCGGTGAGCCTGCCGATGAGCAGGAACACCGTGATCGCGGCTGCAGCCTCGAACCACACGTGATAATCGCCGGGGATCTGCCAACCGTAGCCGTCGGCGACGGCACGGCCCAGGGTGATGTAGGAATAGAGGCTGGCGACGATGATTCCGACGCTGACCAGGGTGTCCATGGTCGTCGACCGTCCGCGTGCGGCCTTGAACGCCGCTGAGTGGAAGGGCCACGCGCCCCAGGTCACGACCGGCAGGGCGAGGATCGCGACGATCCACTGCCAGCCGGGAAAATGCCAGCTCATGACCATGGAGACGGCCACGATCGGCACGGCCAGGATCAGCGATCCGATGAAGCGGGGGCGCAGGTGCCGGGGGTCGTAGTCGACGATCTCGGGTCCGCTCGCCGAGGTGGTTTTGACGGTGGCACCGTAGCCGGCCTTCTCGACGGCGGTCATGAGATCGTCATCGCTGAGTTCGGACTCGACGATGACATGAGCCGAATTCAGTGGGAGATTGACCTCGGCGCTGACGCCGTCCAGGCGGGTGAGCTTCTTCTCGATGCGAGCCGAGCACGATGCGCAGGTCATGCCCGTGATGTCGAGATCGACCTCGCGTGACATCACTTCACCTCGTAGCCGGCTTCGTCGACGGCCGCGCTGATCGCGGTGTCGTCGAGATTCCCTTCAGACGTGATGGTCACGGGGGAGGATCCGCCGGCATTGAGCTCGACGGCGACCTCGGTGACCCCGGGCAGAGCCCCGAGCTCTTCCTTCACAGCGCCCACGCAGTGGCCGCAGGTCATTCCGGTGACGTTGATGGTGGTGGTCGTCATGATGTGTCTCCTGTCTTCGCGCGTCATCACCGACAGGTGCGCCGATGATGGTGCCCTCAGCTCTTGATGAGCCGGGCGATAGCGGCTGAAGCCTCTTCGATCTTCTTGCGGGCGGCGTCGTCATCGCCTGAGGATGCGGCGTCGACCACGCAGTGAGCGATGTGCTCTTCTAAGAGGTTGATGGAGACCGCGTGCAGCGCGGCCGTTGCTGCGGAGACCTGGGTCAGGATGTCGATGCAGTATTTGTCGTCATCGATCATCTTTCCGATCCCACGGACCTGACCTTCGATCCGTTTCATCCGCTTCGCAAGGGCGTCCTTCTGCGGGGTATATCCATGTTGCTCAGTCATGACCATACTGTATACCCCCTTAGGGTATCGGTCAAGTGTGCAATTGGTCTCACGGTGGGTGCCCCGCGTCGCCAAGCTCCTACAATCGAATCATGCGCGTTGCCAGACTGTTCCGATTCCCCGTCAAAGGGTTCCCCGCCGAAGAGATCCCCGAGGCGGATGTGCGCACCGGCCGAGGCATCCTCGGCGACCGCATCGCAGCGTTCACCAACGGCAGCCTCGACGTCCCCCAGGACAGCTGGCACAGATACTCCGCCTTCACCGTACTCAAGAACGACACCGACCTGCAGAAGTGGCAGGTATCGATCGACCTCGCCGAGGCGGGCGCTCAGTCCGCGACGACTGCGACCGACGCCGAGGCGGTGGAATCCTCTGCGACGACCGTGGCCGATTCGACGGCGAGCGTGACCCTGACGTCCCCGGTAGGAGAGTCCACGACGTTTTGCACGGATGAGCGGGACTCCAGGGCCGCCTCGGCGGATTTCCTCTCTGCACGCATACCCCCACAGGGTGACTTTCCGCGCGCACTGAGCGTCGCGGACCAGGGGATGTTCGACTCGCAGGCCGCGGGGATCTCGGTCATCAACTCGGCCACGGTCGCCGCGATCTCCCAGACCGCCGACGGGCAGGCAGCCCTGGGGCCGAACGAAACCGAACTGAACCCGCTGCGCTTCCGCGGCAATGTCCTCGTCGACGGACTCGAACCCTTCGCGGAGTTCGCGCTCATCGGCAAGATCGTCCGCCTCGGCGGGGTGCGTCTGGCCATCACCCAGGCCATCGAACGTTGCCCGGCGACCACGGTCAACCCGGCCACCACCGCCGTCGACGTCAACGTCCCCCGGGTCCTGGCCTCGGCATGCGGACACCTGCACTGCGGCGTCTACGGCCGGATCCTCGAATCGGGCCTGGTCAGCACCGGCGATGAGATCGAGATCGAAGGCGATGCTCCACGTGAGCTCGTCAAGACCGCCCGGACCCCGCGCTTCATGACGGTGTTGGGCAGCCAGCAGATCTGCAATGACATCGTCGAGGTCTCCCTGCGCGACGACCAGGGCTGGATCCGCGAATTCGACGAACCCGGCACCAACCTGCGCGTCCACCTCGACCTCGGCGAACCGTTCTGGCGAACCTATACGATCACCGACGTGACCGAGGACATCGTGTCGATCGCGGTCCGCACTCAGGGCAAGGGCTCCCGAGCCGTCGCCGAACTCGCGCCCGGCCAAGCGGTACTGGCCTCGGGGCCGCACGGAACCATGACTGCGAACCGTGTCTTCGGCGGCACGACGGCGCTGGTCACCGCCGGCATCGGCATCACGCCGAGCCTCGGGCTGATGCGCGGGGCCGAACTGCAGGGAACCCAGAAGATCAAGCTCTTCCACGTCGACCGCGACCACCGGACGGCCTGCCTGTGGGACCGCCTGCAGAAGCGTGCCCACGGCCGGCAGATCCCGGTCGAGACCCACCACCGCGACACCGCGAGCCAGGGGCGACCAGGTCACGCCGACCTCGTCGACTGGCTGGCAGGATGCGACAACGTCATGGTCTGCGGGCCTCCAGACTTCACCGCCGCGGTGCTCGAAGCCAGCGACGAGGCCGGAGTCCCGGCCGTGCACCAGGAGACCTTCGCCTCTCCGAACACCGGCATGAGCGAGGCCATCGCCCGGTGCTCGCCCGCCGAGGTGACCCTGGAGAATTCCGGCACCAGCTTCCTCTGGGAGCCACAGCAGGGGACCCTGCTCGATGCTCTGGAGGCGCGTGGACTGCGGGCCGACAGCTCCTGCCGCGGCGGCTCATGCGGCACCTGCGCCGTGTCCTTGGCCGCCGGCTCGGTCATCTATCCCGTGGAACCGGCTGCGCGGATCACCGCCGACGAGGTGCTCGTGTGCTCAGCCGTCCCCTCCGGGCCGATCAGCCTCGGAATCTGAGCAGCCCGAGTCCGGGAATCTGATTCGTCCGAGTCCGGGAATCTGACCAGCCCAAGACTGGGCGTCCTGCCCCTGGTTGACACGGGGCTGGGCGCAGTGGGTGGCACAATGGCCCCATGCCCAAAGATCAGCGTGCCACAATGTCGGGAGGACTGACAGGACCAGTGGCACGTGTGAGCCGACGAATGAAGTTCGGCGTCGCCGGACGCATCATGTTCGCGAACTCGATCATGCTCGTGGGCATCATGGTGCTGACCACGAGTCTCCTCTACATCCAGCTCTCGCAGCTGAACCAGAAGCGCGAACAGGACCTGCTGCGGTCTGCGGCAGACAACATGTCGATCTCGCTCAGCCTCGTCGGGTCCGATGAGACCGAGGCCGCCGACTTCATCGACCCCGGTTCACAGGGCAACGTCGAGACGATGCTCGACAACGTCGTGAGCGAATACGACTTCGATGTGGCCGCGGTCGTCCCGATCGATTACCTGGCCACCCCGCCGTCCCTGGGCTCGTCGAACCGCCAGGAGCGCAACGAATCGAAGATCGTGTCCTCGAACTCGGGAGACGTCCCCGATGACTCCGTCGATCAGCTCGCCACGGCCATCGATGGTTCGCAGGTCGCCGACGGTGACTCCGTTGTCCGTTTCCTCGAGGACGGCGGCCCCGGAGGGGGCACGATGTACGTCGTCAGCCCGGTCTTCGCGAAACACCTCGGCGTGAATGACATCGGGCCCAACACCGTCGTCGGCGCCGTCATCGTCGGCAACTCTGCCGATTCGGTGCGGGAGGGCTTCATGGCCCAGAGCAAATGGCTCATCGGCATCGCCATCACCACTCTCCTCCTGGGCATCGCCTCCTCCTGGGCGACGTCCCGCGGCCTGCGTCGGGTCACCGGAGACTACGGCGCCACCGAACTGCGCAGCATGCTCGAGTTCTACTCCTCGGTGCTCAAGGCCGTGTCGGAAGGACTCCTGCTCGTCGACCGTTCGGCGGGCATCGTCCTGATCAACGCCGACGCGCGCGAACTCCTGGGCCTGCCCTCCGCCGGCGATGACTCGACGGGCGAGCAGATCCCGGCCACCGACGACCCCGTCCGGGCGACCTCACCGATCGGCGGCATCGCACTGCGCGACCTCAACCTGCCCGATGCCCTCATCGACCTGCTCTCCTCCGGCCGGTGGGCCCGTGATGAGATCCACTACACCGACGACCGGGTGCTCGTCGTCAATCAGCAGCCCACCGACGCCGCCAGCGACACCTGGGTCGTGACGATGCGCGACCACACCGAACTCGCCGAACTCTCCGGAGAACTCGTCTCCGTGCGGTCGTTCTCCGACTCCCTGCGCGCCCAGACCCATGAATACGCGAACCGGCTCCACATGGTCGTCTCCCTGCTGGAAACCGGGCACACCGATGAGGCGATCGACTTCGCCGCAAAGGACCTCGACGACCTCAACCGGGTCACCGGTGACGGACAGATGAGCTTCGACCACCCCGTGCTCTCCGCACTGCTGCTGTCGAAGATCGCCCAAGCCGCCGAGGTGGGCATCGACATGACGGTCGATACAGCGGGACTCACCGGCCGCCTCGGCGGGGATGATCGTGACCTGGCGACCATCCTCGGCAACCTCGTCGACAACGCATTCGACGCCCTGAGCAGGCATGATGTTCTGCCCGAGGACAAGCGTGTGCATGTGCACCTGAGCGGGTCCGGTGGCGCCGGCGGCTTCTCGATCGAAGTCAGCGACGACGGCCCGGGCATCGACGAGGAATATGTCGACGCAATCTTCGAACGTGGGTGGTCGACCAAGCACGACGGTGTTGAGATCGACAAGGGACTCGGCAGGCAGGAGACGGGCACCCGCGGGGTCGGACTGTCTTTGGTCGTCCAGGCCATCCGCCGCCTCGGCGGGGCCGTCGACGTGCAGGGCCGCGGTGAGGACGGCGACGATTTCAAGGGCGCCGTGCTCACGGTGTGGCTGCCCGACAATGCTTCCACCGACTCCGACGGGCTCGGCCAGGCGACCGGGCACCCCTCGGCCGGCGCACCGTCGGCGAGCCAGCCGCCGTCCGGCAACCCACCCACGGGCCCGAGCAGGATCGTCGACGACGACCGCGAATGACCGGATCGTCGACGACGACCGCAACTGACCTGCCGATCGTGCGGCCGGGCAGCGATTCTTCGTCCCAACGAATGAAACATTTCCCCGCTGTCGAGCGGATCCGGCCTAGGCTGTGCGGGAGTGCCGAGCCGGTGGCTGCTGATCATCATCGGCTGAAGCGAAATCGAGTGGAGGAACTATGGACCAGGACATCGTCGTTTGCGAACCGCTGCGCACCGCGATCGGAGGATTCGGAGGACAGTTCCGCGACATCCCCGCCCACGAGCTCTCCGCCACCGTCGTCCGTGAACTCATGGCCAGAACCGGACTCGACCCCGAACTCGTCGCCGACGTCATCCTGGGGCAGGGCTATGCCACCTCCGAGGCTCCCAGCATCGGCCGTGTCACAGCACTCGACGCCGGCCTTCCCGTGACCGTGCCCGGCAAGCAGGTCGACCGTCGCTGCGGTTCGGGCCTGCAGGCAGTCATCGACGCCTCCATGGTCGTCGGCTCCGGCAACGGAGACTTCGTTATCGCCGGCGGTGTCGAATCGATGTCCCACGCGCCCTTCTACAACGACACCATCCGCTGGGGAGTCCGCGGCGGTAACGCCGAATTCACCGACTCCCTGGGCCGCGGAAGGATCACCCCGGGCGGAAAGAACTACCCCGTCCCCGGAGGCATGCTCGAGACCGCCGAGAACCTGCGCCGCGACTACTCGATCGGCCGCGAAGAGCAGGACGAACTCGCCTACAACTCACACCAGCGCGCGGCCGCAGCAGCCGAGGACGGGCGCTTCGCCGAAGAGATCGTGCCGGTGACGATCCCCGCGACCCGCAAGGTCGCCGAACGGCAGATCGTCGCCGATGAGCACATCCGTCCAGACAGCACCCTCGAGAAGCTCGCCAAGCTGCGTCCCATCCTCGGCAAGGGCGATGACCAGGCAACCGTCACCGCCGGCAACGCCTCGGGCCAGAACGACGGAGCCGCCGCGAGCATCGTCACCACCCGTGCCAACGCCGAAGCACAGGGGCTCAAGCCGCTCGGACGTCTGGTCAGCTGGGCCGTGGCCGGCGTGCCGCCGAAGACCATGGGCATCGGCCCCGTCCCGGCTACCAAAAAGGCGCTCGAGAAGGCCGGACTGAGCCTGGCCGACCTCGATCTCATCGAACTCAACGAGGCCTTCGCCGCCCAGGCGCTGTCCGTGACCCGCGAATGGGGCTTCGGCAAGGACGACTTCGACCGCCTCAACGTCAACGGCTCCGGAATCTCCTTGGGCCACCCCGTCGGCGCGACCGGCGGCCGGATCCTGGCGACTCTGCTGCGCGAGATGGAGCGCCGCGACGCCCGCTACGGACTCGAGACCATGTGCATCGGCGGCGGCCAGGGCATCGCCGCAATCTTCGAGCGCGCCTGAGGCTGCGGTCCGGCGGCTCCGCTGCCGCCGGCGGTGCGGCGACCGTCCGCTCTGCTGCCGCCGACGGTCCGGCGATCGCCCGCTCCGCTGCCGCCGACGGTCCGGCGGCGTTCGGAACAGTCAACGGTCGGTAGATGGTGGTCGCCGAACGGCCATTGTTCGACCACCATCTACCGACTGTTCGCTGAAGAGCCGGCTGAGACCTCACTCCGCTGGTTCCACTGTTCCTCCGGGCCCTTCAGGCGGCGTTCCAATCCTGCGTCATGGATGTGCCCAGGCTGTAACACGAACCAAGACCGGCCCGCAAAGACGTTGGTTAGACTGGCAACATGTCAGAAACAACTACGCCTGAGTCGAGCATCGGTGTGCTCGTGGTTGAGGACGAGGCAGTCGCTGCCCGGGCCCATGCGAAGTACATCGATCGCCTCGACGGGTATCACCTCGCCGGTGTGGCGAAGAACGCCACTCAGGCGATGGCTGCTCTGACCGGAAAGATTTACGGTCTTAACGCAGACTGCATCAACCTCGTCCTCCTCGACATGAACCTCCCCGATGGGCACGGACTGCAGGTCTGCCGTGCTATCCGCGGCCACCGCGTCGACGTCGACATCATCGCCGTCACCGCCGCCCGGGACATGCAGATCGTGCAGGAGGCGCTGTCCTACGGCGTCGCCCAGTACATCATCAAACCGTTCACCTTCCCCGTCTTCAAATCCAAACTCGAGGCCTACTCCTCATTCCGCAACAGCCTCGGCGGGGACAGCACCGAGGGCGAGGTCACCCAGACCGACGTCGACACCGCGATCGCCGCACTGCGCACCCACACAGTGACCGCGACCGCTAAGGGCGTCCCCGATGCGGTGCAGACCGAAGTGAAGTCCGTGCTCGGCGACAAGCCCGGACAATCCGCCGCCGAGGTCGCCGTTGGTCTCGGTGTCTCCCGAGTGACCGCACGTCGGTACTTGGAGGCCATGGCCGACGCGGGCATGCTCGCCCGCCGACCCCGGTACGGAGCCGCCGGCCGGCCCGTGCTCGAATACACCGTCGTCACCGAAGACGCCTGAACCACCCCTCGATACCCGGACGCCATCCCCACAGCACCCGAGTGATCCCCACCTCACTGGACGAGTGGCCTTCCCACAAATGGACTTCCCGGCGGACTACACCGATGATTGATTCATGACGAAGAAGTCCCGAACCTGGTTGGCCATCACCATCATCGTCTTGCTGCTGGCCGGCGCAGGCGTCGTCGCCTTCCTCTCCCTCCCGATGCGTGCAGAGGCCGCCGCCGACGACGCCGCTGCCGACCTGAACAGCTCAACCATCGACTCCACCGCCTGGTCGGACACCGATGCATCGAAGACGCTGCATGATGAAGTGCTCGGGGCGCTCGATGAGAGCATGAAGAAGCGTTCCGTTGAGCTCGACGGCACGAAGAAGAGCGATGATGGCGCGGTTGCGACGCTGAACTGGACATGGACGAACCAGGACGATGAAGTCTGGGAGTACTCCTCTCGGCTGCCACTGCACAGAAAGGGTCTGCTGTGGTCGGCAGATCTCACTGCACAGGCGATCCACCCCGACCTCGACGAGGGTCGAGTCCTGGTGTCGAAGAAAAATCCGGGGGAGCGGGGCTCGATCCTCGGCGACGATGATGAGGAGCTGATGGCGGAGGGCACCGTCATCGACGTGGGCATCCACCCGGCGAAGCTCGGCGAGGCCGAGGGCACGGACGGCGAGAACGCTGAGGCCACACTCACCACGCTCGAGGACGAACTCGACATCGACCTCACATCGCTGCAGGAGCGCATCGACGCGGCCGATCCCGATCAGTTCGTTCCCGTCATCACTCTGCGCGAGAGTGACTACTCTGCGGTGAAAGACACCATCCACTCCCTGCCCGGAACCGTGTTCAAGACCCGAACACAACCGCTGAGCATCAAGAGAGGCTTCGCGGCAGCGACACTGGGAACCGCAGGAGCCGCCAATGCTGAGGAGGTCGAGGCCTCCGATGGAAAGCTCACCGGTGAGTCCGTCGTCGGCAAGAGCGGACTGCAGAAGGCCTTCAACGAGCAGCTGACCGGACCAGCCAACGAAGAGATCTTCATCGCCGACGCTGAGCCCGGCACCGAAGGGGCCGATTCCGAGCCCGTCCTCGTCCACGAGTTTCCGAAGCGGGACGGCGAAGACATTACGACGACGCTCAACGTCGCCGTGCAGGAGGCCGCCGACACCGCGGCCGCAACAGGCAAGAAGCCGACTGCGCTTGTCGCGATCCGCCCCAGCGACGGTCATGTCCTGGCCGTGGCCAACCAGGATCCCGACGGCGCGGCCTGGGATCGGGCACTGACTGGGCAGTACGCTCCCGGATCGGTGTTCAAGATCGCCTCAGGAGTGGCGCTGCTGGAATCGGGAATGACGGCGAAGACGACACTGGGCTGTCCGAAGACCACGACTGTCGACGGAAAGACGTTCAAGAACGCCGAGGACCACGTTATGGGCGATGTCGCCTTCGAAGACGACTTCGCCGAATCATGCAACACCGCATTCGTCGACGCCGCGAAGAAGGTCTCGGCCTCCGAGGTGGCGAATGCAGCATCGAACCTGGGGATGGACGACATCGACCTGGGAGTCGGTTCGAAGATGGCCACCGTTCCTCATGACGACGATCCCGTCAACCATGCGGCGCAGATGATCGGTCAGGGCAAGGTCGTGGCCAGCCCGCTGGCGGTGGCCGCGATGGCAGCCTCGGTGGCCGACGGCGACACCGTCAGCCCGCTCCTCGTCCTTCCCGACCAACGCGCGGACAATCGAGAACAGATCCTTGATGCCGATGCCGCGAGGGCGATGCAGAAGCTCATGCGCCGCGCCGTGACCAAGGGCACCGCCAGCGCGCTGCAGGACGTTCCCGGCAAACCGGTCCACGGGAAGACCGGCACCGCCGAATACGGTGGCGAGACCCCACCGCGCACCCACTCCTGGTTCGCCGGATACCAGGGTGACGTGGCCGTGGCCGTCCTCGTCGAGGATGGAGGATTCGGCGCCGAGGCGGCCGTGCCAGTGGCGAAGAAATTCTTCACGGCGCTCAACTGAGCGAGAACCTCACTTCATTCGCAGAGCACGCATGACGTCGAAGGCCGTGGTCAGGGTGCGGGCGAACCGCGTCTGATCGAGCGGGCCGAACGGGGCGATCGGGACCAGGCTCTGCTCGGCAATCGTGTGCGTGTGCATGAACTGGTAGAGCCCCTCGACTCCATGTCGGTGGCCCAGACCTGAGGCCTTGACCCCGCCGGCAGGAGCATCGATCGAGCCCCACGCCGCCACGCATGCCTCATTGACGTTGACCATCCCCGCCTCGATCTGCCGAGCCGTCTCGACCCCATGGGACCGGGAGTAGACGCTGGCGTTGAGACCGTATTCGCTGGAGTTGGCTCGCTCGATCGCCTCGGCGTCGGAAGACACCGGATACACGGCGGCGACGGGGCCGAACGTCTCCTCGGCGTACAGCTCGGCCGCCTCACTGACATCGGTGAGCACTGTCGGCAGATAGAAGTACGGGCCCAGCTCCGGCACAGGCCGGCCTCCCGCGATGACTCGAGCACCGCTGGCTCGTGCCTGCTCGACGTGCTCGCTGACCCGGGCGAACTGCTTGGGCCCGGCCAGAGACCCCATCCCGGGGCCGTAGGCGAAGTCGGCGCTGAGCTCGAGCTTGCGGGCCGCCTCGGCGAAGTGGGCACAGAACTCGGGGTACAGGTCCTCGTGGACGTAGATGCGCTCGAAGGACAGGCACAGCTGCCCGGCCGAGGAGAAGCACCCGCGGATCGCCCCGTCCACGGCCGCATGGAGATCGGCATCGGAGAGGACGAGCATCGGATTCTTTCCGCCGAGCTCAAGGGCGGTGGGAAGGAGACGTCGACCCGCCTCGGCGGCGATCGAACGTCCGGCGGCCGTGGATCCGGTGAAGGAGAGCCCGTCGGCCCCGGCTATGAGGGCGGGGCCGAGCTGTGTGCTGGGGCCGGGCACCAGCTGCCACACCTCGGCGGGCAGGCCGCAGGCGATGGCGAGCCGGCGCATGATGATCGCCGTCAGCGTCGTCTGGCTGTCCGGCTTGTGCACGACGGCGTTGCCGGCGGCCAGGGCTGCCAACAGGTCGGTCGCGCCCAGAGTGAGCGGATAGTTCCAGGGCGTGATGAACCCGACGACGCCCAGCGGAGTACGTGTGACCTCGGTGCGGGTCAGGCCGGGAACGGCACCGCGACGCCGCTGCGGGCGCAGGCGAGCCGGCGTCGTGACACCGTAATGACGGCACACATTGTAGGTGTCGAGGATCTCGTCATAGGCGTGGATGCGGGCCTTGCCGGTCTCGTGCTGGACGATGTCGAGGAGGAGATCCTCATGCCTGCGCAGTGCCGAGTGCAGGCGCAGCAGCACCTTGGCACGATGCTCGGGCGACCGTGACGCCCACGTGCGGCCGGCGATGCGCGCGGAGGCGTAGGCCCGGTCGACGTCCTCGGCGGTGTTGGCTGTGAAACGCGGCTGTTCGGTGCCGGTGAATGGGTCAGCGTTGTGGAGGCGCTCGCCGCTGCCCGAGGCCTCAGAATAGGGGTCCGTGTCGAGGAACTCGCGCAGCCGGTCCGTGACCTGGGAGAGGCCCGCAGAGGGAGTGACGGTGCTGGTGACGTCCGTGCTCATCATGCCTCCGTGTAGTCGGTGTGTGCGTGGATTTCGGCCGGGACGGCCGCTAACTTACGCTACAGTATCTTCTATGGTTTCACGTGAACTGCGTCACGCGGTGCATGAGATCGAGGCACCCCAGGCGGTGCTCGACCTTGACGCGTTCGACGCGAACCTCACAACATTGGCGAAGCGTGCGCAGGGGCTGCCGATCAGGGTCGCCTCGAAGTCGCTGCGCACCCCCGCCGCGATCGACCGGGCGCTGGCCCACCCCGGTTACTCCGGAGTCCTCGCCTTCTCCCTGCCCGAAGCACTGGCACTGCACGCCCGCGGTGTCCGCGACATCCTCGTCGGCTATCCCACAGTCGACCGGCTCAGCCTGAAACTGCTGTTCGCCGAGGCGGGTGCGTCGGAGAACATCACCCTGATGATCGACTGCCCCACCCACCTCGACATCATCGACAGTGCCCGCAGCGCCGTGGCATCCACAGGCGGCACGGAGGCGACCAACAGGGTCAGAGCAGCAGATGGTGCCGGGCCGGGGGTGCGCGTGTGCCTCGACATCGATGCCTCATATCGTCTGGGCGAAGAGGTCCTGGGCAGCAGGGTCCACATCGGGGCCAGGCGCTCGCCGGTCCGGGACCCTGCCGCGGCCGTTGAACTCGCCGAGCAAGTCATCGCCCGTCCCGGCGTCGATCTCGTCGGGCTGATGTCCTATGAAGGCCAGATCGCCGGCACCGCCGATGCCGGCACCTCGGCCAAGCAGACGGTGGTGCGCGCCATGCAGAAGCGCTCGATCGCGGAGCTGAAGGTCCGCCGCAGGCACATCGTCACCGAGGTGCGTGACCTCACCGAGCTTGAATTCGTCAACGGCGGCGGCACAGGGTCCTTCGAGTCCAGCGCCGTCGAAGGCACACTGACGGAACTGGCCGCCGGCTCCGGGCTCTTCTCCCCGGGGCTCTTCGACGGCTACACGAAGTTCCGTCACGAGCCCGCCGCCTACTTCGTCACCCCGGTGGTGCGCCGGCCCGGGCCCGGCTGGGTCACCGTGTTCAAGGGCGGATTCATCGCCTCGGGCGTGCCTGGAGCCGACCGAGTCCCGACGATCGCCTGGCCGCCCGGGCTCGAATACTCCGGCCTCGAAGGCGCCGGTGAGGTCCAGACTCCGCTCACCGGCCCAGGCAGTGAGAACCTGCGCATCGGCGACCTGGTCTGGTTCCGGCATGCGAAAGCCGGTGAGCTCGCCGAGCACTTCAACGAATTCCTCGTCGTCTCTGGCTCGGAGATCATCGACTCCTGGTCGACCTACCGCGGTCAAGGATGGGTGCTGTGAACCGGGACGGAAGGATGGGTGCTGTGAACCGAACCGCAATGCCGGCACCACGTCGACTGTTCCTCAACTGGTCCGGCCATGTCCACGCGCACCCGCACACCTTCGTTCGGCCCACCTCGGCGGGGGAGCTGGGCGAGGTTCTGCGATCGGCGGCCAACGCCGGTCAACGGGTCCGTGCCGTGGGCGCCGGCCACTCATTCACCCCCATCGCCGCAGGTGAAGAGGTGATGATCAACCTCGATCACCTCAGCGGCATCATCACCGTCGATGAGGCGAGTGGGCGGGTGCGCTTCCACGCGGGCACCCGGCTGCGTGACATCCCGGACCTGCTCGCACCCTTCGAGCTCGCCTTGGCCAATCAGGGCGACGTCAACCCGCAGGCACTCGCCGGGGCGATCTCGACGAGCACCCACGGGACCGGGCTCGGCTTCACCGGATTCGCCGGAACCGTCACCGGACTCTCGCTCATGGGACCCGACGGGGCCGTGCGCAGACTGTCGGCGACCAGTGATCCCGAGGTCTTCGACCTGGCCCGCGTCAGCCTCGGCGTGCTGGGCATCGTCACGGAGATCGAGCTGCAGTGCGTGCCGGCCTTCGACCTCATCGCCGAGGAGGTCGTGGCGGATGTCGACGAACTGCTGGCCGACCTCTGCCTGAGGATGCGAGCGGCCGATCATTTCGAGTTCTACTGGTTCCCGCACACCGACACCGCACTGACGAAGACGAACACCAGGGTCGGCCTCGGAGAGATCGGCCCAGGTCACCTCGCCGAGGCTGGGGTGCGCAACCGTTTCCTCACCCTGCTCGACAAGGAAGTCGTGGAGAACGGCGCCCTGCGGCTCGCAGTCGAGCTCGGCTCCGCAGTGCCCAGTCTGGTCCCGCGCATCAATCGGATCGCCCAGTCCGCGGTCTCGGACAGAACGTATCGGGCTCCAGGATACGACGTCTTCGTGACACCTCGCCGGGTGCGGTTCAACGAGATGGAGTACGCGGTTCCCATCGAATCCGGCGCCGAGGTGGTCCGTGAGATCCGCAGCGCCATCGAGTCGAGAGGGTGGACGATCTCATTCCCGATCGAGGTTAGATCGGCCGCCGCCGACGATGTTCCGCTGTCGACGGCCCACGGACGGGAGACGATGTACATCGCAGTGCACCGGTTCGTGAAGGATGAATTCGCCGAATACTTCCGCGTCGTCGAACAGATCTGCCGGCGCCATGGGGGCAGGCCACACTGGGGCAAGATGCACACCCTGGCCGCCGACGATCTGTGTGAGCTCTACCCGCGCTTCGACGACTTCTGTGCGCTGCGGGAGAAACTGGACCCGCAGGCGATGTTCGGGAACCGATTCACCGACTCTCTGTTCGGTCTGGACTCCAGGACGGGCCGAAAGTGAGCCCACGGCAGCGAAATCCTGTCTGACCTGGGAATCGGCTCCCACCCGCAGTAGGGTGGGTTGAAGGTTCGCGACGTTCGACCCCGGCGGTGGTTCCGCCCAGGCTGATGCAGTTCAGGTTGATGCGTTCGGGAACAACGGCCGCAGCATTTCCCAAGAAATGGATTCGTCGATGTCAGATTTCGAACCGCAGGCCCAGTCGGACCTGGCAGCAACCACCAGCCCTGAGCGTGAGAAGGGGCGGCGGCGGTCCATGCTGGTCGCAGCCTTCGGCACCGTCGTCGAATGGTATGACTTCTCGATCTTCTTCTACGTCGCGACCATTCTGACCACTGAATTCTTCGGCGATCGAACCGATTCCCTGCTGCTCACTCTGGGCGTCGGTGCCGCCGGATTCCTGTTCCGGCCGTTGGGCGCCATGGTCTTCGGCCACCTCGGCGACAGGGTGGGCCGCAAATCTGCGCTGGTCGTCTCGGCCGTGCTCATGGCCGTCGCGATGCTCGGCATCGCGATCATGCCCACCTACGAGGTGATCGGCATCTGGGCGGGTGTCGGCATGGTCTTCTTCCGGTGTCTGTCCGGATTCTCCGTCGGTGCCGAGTACACGGGCATCATGGTCTTCCTGATGGAATCGGCCGGCAGCAAGCGGCGTGGGCTCGCGGCCAGCTGGGCCGCTGCCAACAGTGAGGTCGGGGCCCTGCTCGCGGTCGGCTCCGGTGCATTTCTGGCTGCCACGCTGTCTGCTGAAGCGATGAGCTCCTGGGGATGGCGGGTGCTGTTCGTCCTCGGTGCCCTGCTCGCCGCCCTGATGATCCCGCTGCGTCGAATGATGGAGGAGACCGACACGTTCAAGCGCCTGCAGCAGGCGGAGAAGAAGAAACCGGCAGTCAAGCATCGTCGTTCCCCGCTGCTCATCGCCTTCATCCAGCAGCCCCGCGCGATCCTCGTCGCGTTCCTCATCTCGTCGATCGGTTCGGTCAGTTATTTCCTCAACATCACCTACGTGCCGACCTACATCGAAGAGGTCTCGGACGTGAAGAACTCCGGCTCTCTGGCACTGGGCACCATCGCAGCCGTCGTCGCGATCGTCATCACACCGTGCTTCGGCATCGCCTCGGACCGGTTCGGGCGGAAGAAGACTCTGGCCCTGCTCATGGCCGTCTTCATCCTCACCACCATTCCCGCATACGCACTGCTGGCGGGTGGGAACACCGGAGTCGCGGTCTTGGGCGTCGCGTTCCTCGCCGTACCGGCCGCCGGCTGGAGTTCCGTGGCAGCGGCCATGGTTCCCGAACAGTTCACCGGCACCAGCCGCTTCTCCGGAATGGCGATCGGCTACAACGTGGCCACGGTCCTCTTCGGCGGACTCTCGCCGCTGATTGCGACCGCTCTGATGAGCTCGACCGGTCTCACCCTGGCGCCGGCGATCTATGCGACTGTCATCGTCGTGGTGGCCGGCATCCCGACCCTGTTCCTCGCCCGCAATATGGCCGGCAGGCCCCTGGCCGAGGTCGATCGCGACAAGGACCTTGTCCCGGCCTGACGGGCCTGATGCTGGGGTGATCGGCCCGCGCCGGTGCGGCGGTCCTGGTGTGAGCTCAGTTCTGGGGGAGTCGGTTCAGCATCCAGGAGACGATCTCCGGCCAGGCGCTCTCGGCGACCGCGCGTCGCAGCAGGCCGTGATGGCCGATGCGGCCGACCTCGAGTTCTTCAGGTGTGAAGGTGCGGCGTTCGATCTCGGCGAGGCGGACATGGTCGACGAGTGCGTCGATCTGCGCCGGTGAGGCCCAGTTGTCGTCGCTGGCCCCGACCGCGAGCACGGGCGTGCGCAAGCGGGCCATTCGAGCGGTGGCTCCCAGGCTGGGATCGTCGAAGAAGTACTCCGACATGCGCACCCACCGGCCCCACTCGAGCATGGCCGCGGTCGGGATGTCCTCGCCGAGGCCGAGACGTTTGCCGGGTGCGTAGCCGACGAGCGGACTGATCAGGGGACCGAGCGCTCGGAGGATGAGACCGACCCGGAATCGTTCGGACAGGGGGTTGATGTCGCGCAACGCCGCTCGTGACGTGCCTACGGTGACGATTCCGTGCAGGTCCTCGGCGGCATTGCCCAAGAGCAGGGTATGACCGCCGAGGCTGTGCCCGAGAGCGACCTTCGGCAGTTCGGGGAATTCGTTCGCGGCCCAGGCCGAGACGGCATTCGCGTCCTGCTGCATCCAATCGCGCATCCGCAGCTGTGTGTGCTCGCGTGCTGGACCCGATGCGGCAACACCCCGCACATCGTAGGTGAGCACAGCCAGCCCACGACCGACGGCGTATTCGGCGAACCTCGTGTAGAAGCGGGCCGGCGTCGCCGTGGCGGGATGGATCGTGAGGAACCCGGTCGGGGTATCCTGAGGCATCAGCACAGTGCCGACAACGTGACTCTGCGCCTCGGATTCGCCTGCCGTCCAGCGCCTGGAAGCGTTGGCAGCCCTGTGGGTGCCTTCGGTAATCGGAATGCGCACGGAACTCATCATGGTGCTCGTCATGAGCACAAGGTTAGTAGCGTTTCAGTGAATTATCTACTGTTCGGTAACAGTGGGTTCCGTGCGCCGCGATCAGCCCTGTGTGCGAGCCTTCCAGTCGGCGACCTCTGATTCGGCCAACTGGGCGGCGACGCCGATGTAAGTGGCAGGAGTCAGGGTCTTGAGCAGCTGGGTCTCGGCCTCGGGCAGTCCGAGTCCGGCGACGAAGTTCTGCAGGTCGGCCTGATCGATGCGCTTGCCGCGCGTGAGCTCTTTGAGTGTTTCGTAGGGGTTGTCCATGCCGGGCACACCCTGCAGTCCGGCGGCGCGCATGACCGACTGGATCGCCTCGCCCAGGACCTCCCAGTTGGAGTCGAGGTCGGCGGTCAGGGCCTCTTCGTTGATTGCGAGACGTTCCAGACCCTTGACCAGGTTGTTCAGTGCGAGCACCGAGTGACCGTACGCGACGCCGATGTTGCGCTGCGAGGTCGAGTCCGTGAGGTCGCGCTGCATCCGTGAGGTCACCAGGGTTGAGGCGAGCGAGTCGAGCAGTGCGCACGAGAGCTCGAGGTTGGCCTCGGCGTTTTCGAAGCGGATCGGATTGACCTTGTGCGGCATGGTCGAGGACCCGGTCGAGCCGGCGACGGGGATCTGCTTGAAGTAGCTCATCGAGATGTAGGTCCACATGTCCGTCGCCAGATTGTGGGCGATGCGGTTGAACCGTGCGATGTCTGCGAAGAGCTCGGCATCCCAGTCGTGGGATTCGATCTGAGTGGTCAGGGGATTGAACGTCAGACCCAGGCTGCCCTCGACGAAGGTCCTGGCCAGCTTCGGCCAGTCGGCGCCGGGCACGGCGGCCAGGTGGGCCGAGTACGTGCCGGTCGCACCGTTGATCTTGCCGAGGAATTCGCTTGCCTCGATGCGTTCGAACTGACGACGCAGGCGGTGGACGAACACGGCGAGCTCCTTGCCCATGGTCGTCGGCGTCGCTGGCTGGCCGTGGGTGTGGGAGAGCATCGGGACCTCTGCCAGCGCCGAGGCGGTGTCGGCCAATGAGTCGATGAGTGCTTTCGCGCGGGGCAGCCACACATCGACGGTGGCGCCCTTGATGCCCAGTGCCCAGGACAGATTGTTGATGTCCTCGGAGGTGCAGCAGAAGTGGACGAGTTCACTGAGATCGCCGGCGCCGAGCTCGACTAGTGCTTCTTTGATTGTGTACTCAACAGCCTTGACGTCGTGAACCGTCACCGCTTCGTGGGCTGCGAGTGTGGCGATCGTATCGGCATCGAAGTTCTCGGCGAAGGTGCGCAGGCCGCTGATCTCGTCATCGGTGAGACGACGCACGCCGTCGATCACAGAGTTCTGGGCCAGGTGGATGAACCACTCGACCTCCACCGTGATCCGGTTGCGGTTCAGGGCCGCCTCGGAGAGGTGATCGACGAGGTCAGCGGTGTCTTTGCGGTAACGACCATCGAGTGGTCCGAGAGCAATGGCGGGCGAGATGTCAGCAAGCGAAACGGTCGGCATGCTCCCATTTTCTCATGAGCCGGGCACGGACGCGGAACCGACCGGCAGGCGGTCGAAACCGGAACTGCGGCGGGAGCTGGGACTCGTGGTCTCGCGGCTGTGGAGGCCGCCGTGACTATGACGTGGAGACCCTGTGGAGCGCCACGGTGTTTCCACAGGGCGATCGCGGGCGCTTTTGGTGACAGGTGCCGATTCGTACGGTGAAAACTGAACCGGACCCGGGGCGAACTTGAACAGGAGGATGACAGTGATCACCGATGAGCTGGCACTCAACCGGGACGGGTGGAGGGGGCGAGCAGACGAACTGCGCAGCCTGGCGCAGAGTTGTCGGCAGGTCGAGGCATGGGACTCCCCGGCAGGTCGGATGCTCGGCGATCGGCTCCTGACGTGTGCAGATTCGATCATCACCCTCGCGGAGAGGGCCGACAAGCTCGCCGAAGCCTACGACCTGCATCTGCAGGTCGTTTCGGTGGGAGGCCGGATCCAGATATGACCGACACCAGGAAAGCCGGGCCGGGGAGCAGCTGGTTCGCCGTCGACATCGCACGAATCATGAGGCTTCCCGAACGGCTGAGAACGCTGTGGCCACACGAACTGATGCCCCGGGCGGACGCTGTCCGGGCCGCCTCGGTGGGGGAAGGAACTGGGACTGCCTCGGTGGGGGATGCTGCTGGGACCGCCTCGGCGGGGGAGGCGGCATCGGACGACGGCCCAGGCGCCGGGAAGGGAATCACGGAAACGCTGATGCTGGGGGAGCCCTCGAGCAGGGACTCCCGGCGCGGGTTCGATGTGCTCACGGCCTGGCTGACCGGTTTCGCCGCCGAGCTCAATCTCACCCGCTCTCGGATCACCATCGTCATCAGCTCCGGGGACGAGATCGCCCACCTCGAGGTGTCCCTGTGCGAAGACATCTGTCTGGCCATCTTGGTGCTGCGCGGTGAGGGCTTGGCCGAGTTCGCAGGCTTCGAACTCCTCAGGCGCCTCCGGCCTCACGACCTCGCGCAGGTCACCGAGGAGCTGTGCGCCCTGGTCGAAAAGGACTGCGTGCTTACCGTGACCTACCTGAACGAGGCCAAAGTCGCCGGAATGGAGTTCCTGCACAGAGTGGACGGAACCTGGGCCCGACCGACACTGGAGCGCGACGGCGAGACGATCACCGTGGGATCCGAACAGAACCTCGAGAGCAATGCGGTGCGGATTCTGCTTGCGACGATCCTGACTCGGCTTCGGACAACGGAGGCGCAGCAGCCTCCGACGCCCCCGCGACCTCCGGAAGCGCAGCGATCGTCGACAACCGGGCACCGATCATGATCGCGACCCGAACCGCCGGCGGTCCGCAGCTGAAGATCGACGACCGCGCAGATGCCAGCGGTGACGAACTTCAGCGCATTGTTGCATGCATCGGTGACCTGGCCGCCGAAGGATCGCGTGCCGACTTCGATCTGGCGACACTCCTGACTCAGGTCCCGGCTCCGCTGACGGCGATCAACCTCGATGCCGCCAGGGTCGTCTACCTCCACCAGTCGGCGCGCGTGCTCACCGAGCTCGAAGCCACCGTCCTCGCCGTCAGGGCTGCGGCAATCGCCTACAGGCAGGCGGAGAAGGGCATCAGCGATACCTTCGGCGGACTCCTCGACTACTTCGGATACGTCACCGGTCGCGTCATCGCCATCACCCTGCCCGTGCTCATTCCGATCGGCATCGCGGTCGGGGTCCCGATCTACCTGGGACAGACGTTCCTCGACGCCACAGGCCTCGATGATGCCGTGGCCAAGCACTTCGGCGTCGACCTGGCCCAGTCGAAGGCCGCGGCCAAAGAAGCCTTCGTCGCCCTCGTGTTCGAGAACTCCGATGCCTCCGGGGCCATCATCGAACACGTGCTGCCGGGAATCGTCGTCGGCTTTATGGGACTGCCGCCGACTGCGCTCGCCGCCGACGGTGACCATGCGCTGTGGCCACATGACTCGTCATCGATGACGGCATGGATCCTGGGTGGCGCAAACATGTTCGGGCTGCTTCTGCCCTCCGACGTGGAGGTCTGGAAGGCCGAGGGCATCACTGAGGCCCATGACGAGCCGCCGCGTGACATCGGGGACCTCTACAAAAGGGAGGCCGACGTCCACCGCGGCGCCGACTCCGGGCAGGTGAGGATCGAGGAGATCACGGCCGCTGACGGCACCACCCGCTACATCGTCTACGTTCCCGCGACGACCGACTGGTCGCCCGAACCGGGTGAGAACACCACCGATATGACGACGAACGTGCAGGCCATGGCCGGCAACGACACAGTGATGCAGGAGATGGTCCGACAGGCCATCGCGAAGGCGAATATCGGCGCGGATGCCGAGGTCATGCTCGTCGGCTATTCGCAGGGAGGGATCACCGCCGGGTCGCTGGCCGCCGATCCGGCGTTCTTGGCCGATGTGAATGTCACCGCGCTCGTCACCGTGGGCGCCCCGATCTCAGACTTCCCGGTTGATGAGGGCATCGACGTCCTCTCGATCGAGCACGAGCAGGATCTGGTGCCCGACCTCGACGGCAACGAGAACCCGGCCAAGGACCACTGGTCGACGATCACCGTCGACTACGATCCCGATCAGCTGCGCCAGGCCCCGAACCTGAAGCACAGAACAGATGCCCAACTCGACGAGCTGTTCTCCTCCGCCGGAGCCGCACACTCCTCGGCCGCCTACACGGCCTCGATCGGGCTGATGCTCGGCGCCGGCCATGCCGGCCTCAACCGATTCACCGCGAAGAACTCGGGATTCTTCACCGGTGATCTCAAGGAAACGAGGGACTACCAGGGAAAACGCAAACGGACATGACCGTGGCCAAGAGCCAGGCAAGCATGCGGGAGAAACCCGAGCCCAACCTCGGCGAGGTGGAGCTGTGAACTGCTCGGACGTGCATTTGTCGGACGTTGGACCAACTCGGCGACCATCGACAATTCGGCATGGACGCCTTTGGCCGTGAACCACACGCGCGTTCTTCGCCTCCTAGGCTGAACCCGACCATAACAATTGGCGCTCGACGCACGCTTCCGAAGTGGCATGCAGTCGGTGGATTCGGTATCGTGGTAACACCTGTGAATCACATCACTCGAGGGCGAGATCTCACACCAGAGGCCCCGCTCGAAGGACACCGTCCACCACTGGTCACCTCCGGTGCGATTGGACCTTGAACAAAGGAGAACTGGAATGACCTCCAACATTTCAGTGGGAACCGGGGCTGCCCACAGTCAGTCAGCGGAACCTCGGATGATCCAGATGCTCACCGAAGACGGCAATCGCGTCGAATCCGGTGAATATGACGCCTTCGCGGCAGAACTCACCGATGAGGATCTGCGCGGCTTCTACCGGGACATGGTCCTGGTGCGTCGCATCGATGCTGAGGGCGCGGCCCTGCAGCGCCAAGGACAGCTCGGCCTGTGGGCGCCGATGTTCGGTCAGGAAGCAGCCCAGATCGGAATGGGACGGGCAGCCCGCCCCCAGGACTTCGTCTTCCCCACCTACCGCGAACACGGCCTCGCCTACACACGCGGCGTCGAACCCGAAACCCTCCTCGGCATGTTCCGCGGCCAGGACCACGGCGGCTGGGACCCCCAGGAACACCGGTTCCACACGTACACCATCGTCATCGGATCGCAGACCCTGCACGCCACCGGCTACGCCATGGGCGTATCCATGGACGGCGACGTCGGCACCGGTGACATCGAACGCGACACCGCGGCCATCGCCTGCTTCGGCGACGGAGCCACCTCACAGGGCGATGTCTCCGAGGCGCTGACCTTCGCCGGAGCATTCCACGCACCCGTGCTGTTCTTCTGCCAGAACAACCAGTGGGCCATCTCCGAACCCACCCACGTCCAGTCCGCGGCACCACTGTGCAAGCGCGGCGAAGGATTCGGCGTTCCCGGCCTCCGCGTCGACGGCAACGACATCATCGCGATGTACGCCGTGGCCCGGGCCAGCCTGGACTCGGTCCGCGCTGGCAACGGCCCGATGCTCATCGAAGCCTTCACCTACCGTCGCGGTGCCCACACCACGGCCGATGACCCGACGAAGTACCGCGATGCCGCCGAAGAGGAGATCTGGGAGGACCGCGATCCGCTCAAGCGGCTTCGGGCCTACCTCGACAACCACACCGATACCGGTGAGGAATTCTTCGCCGAGGTGGACGCCGAGGCCGATACCCTCGCCGCACGCATCCGCCACAACTGCATGACCATGGAAGATCCCGACCCCGTCGAGATGTTCGCCCATGTCACCTCCGAACCTCACCCACTCGTCGATGAGGAACGTGCGGAATTCCTCGCATACCAGGCCTCATTCGCCGATGCAGGTGAGGCCTGATGGAGAAACTTCCCCTGTCAAAGGCCATCACGGCCGGAATGCGCAAAGCCATGGAGGACGACCCGAAGGTCGTCCTCATCGGTGAGGACATCGGGAAACTCGGCGGCGTCTTCCGCGTCACCGAAGGCCTGCAGAAGGACTTCGGTCCGCAGCGGGTCATCGATTCCCCGCTGGCCGAATCCGGCATGGTCGGAACCTCGATCGGAATGGCCATCCGCGGCTACCGCCCGGTCATCGAGATCCAGTTCGACGCCTTCATCTTCCCCGCCTATGACCAGATCGTGACCCAGCTGGCCAAGCTCTACAACCGCACGCTGGGCAAGGAGCGCGTTCCGATCGTCATCCGCGTGCCCTACGGCGGCGGCATCGGCTCACCCGAGCACCACTCGGAGAGCCCGGAGACCGTCTTCGCCCATCACGCCGGGCTGCGCCTTGTCTCACCGTCGAACGCCCATGATGCTTACTGGATGATGCAGGAAGCGATCAAGAGCGACGACCCGGTGATGTTCTTCGAACCCAAGCGCCGTTACTGGCTGCGCGGCGACGTCGACACCTCCGAGCGGGGAAGCCTGGGAATGCACGACGCCCAGGTGGTCTCCGATGGCACCGATGTCACACTGGTGTCCTATGGCCCACTGATGCCGATAGCCAAGGACGTCGTCACGGCCGCGGCCGAGGAGGGCAAGAGCGTCGAACTCATCGACCTGCGCAGCCTCAGCCCGATCGACTTCGAGACCATCGAGAAGTCCGTGAAGAAGACCGGCCGCCTGGTGGTCACCCATGAGGCGCCGACGTTCCTGGGGCTGGGCTCCGAGATCGCGGCACGCCTGTCCGAGCGCTGCTTCTTCAACCTCGAGGCTCCTGTCATCAGAGTCGGCGGCTATCACACGCCCTACCCCGCCTCGCGGATGGAAGAGCACTACATGCCCGACCTGGATCGCATCTTCGACGGTGTCGACCGGGCACTGGCCTACTGACTCAAGGAGAGCTGATATGTCTTTCGAATTTCCTCTTCCTGACGTCGGTGAGGGTCTGACCGAGGCCGATATCGTGTCATGGAAGGTCGCCGCGGGCGACACCATCACCGTCAACCAGATCCTCGTCGAGATCGAAACGGCCAAATCCCTGGTCGAGCTCCCGAGCCCGCAGGCCGGACTCGTCGACGCTCTGCTGGTCGATGAGGGCCAGACCGTCGAGGTCGGAACTCCGATCATCCGCTTCGGCGGCGGTGATTCCGCCGGCAGCTCCGAGACCGCTGGAGCCTCGGCGCCTGAGGCAGGAGACGCGCAGGCTTCGACCGAGATCGGGGGCGACGCCGATGGCGGCGCCACACTGGTCGGTTACGGCGCCAAAGCAACCTCGTCGAAGCGCCGTCCCCGCAAGGGAGCCGGTGTTCCGGCGCCTGCCAGCTCGGGCGCGGCGCCTGTGGCACGGGAAGCTCCGGCAGCGCCTCCAGCGGCCGCCGCAGCGCCTCCAGCGTCGGCACCGGCCGACTCCGCTGATGCCGCGGCACCGGCGACCGCCTCGGCGGGCAAACCGCTGGCCAAGCCTCCCGTGCGCAAGCTCGCGAAGGACCTCGGCATCGACCTGGCCGCGGTCGTTCCAACCGGTACGCGTGGCGACGTCACCCGTGACGACGTCAAGGCCGCCGCCAGCGGCACCGGCGCGGCAGCCGCCGGCGCAGGGGCAGACGCGCGGGCCGGAACGCCGACCCCCGCGACGGGAACCGGTTCCACGGGGGAACTCGAGGAGCGGATTCCGTTCAAGGGCGTGGCGAAGATGATGGCCAAGGCCATGGTCGAATCCGCGTTCACGATGCCCCACGTCACCGAGTTCCTCGACGTCGACGTGACCGAGACGATGGCCTTCGTGCGCAAGCTCAAGTCCACGAAGTTCCTGGGCGAGGACATCAAGGTCTCGCCCCTGCTGCTCGTGGCCAGGGCTGTGGCCTGGGCCGTTGCCCGCAACCCGCGGATCAACTCGTGCCTCGAAGGCGAAGAGATCGTCGTCAAGAAGTACCTCAACCTCGGCGTCGCCGCGGCCACCCCGCGTGGCCTGATCGTGCCGAACATCAAGGGTGCACATGCGATGGGCCTGACCGACCTGGCTCAGGGCATTCAGGATCTGACTGCCCTGGCTCGTTCGGGCAAGACCCCTCCGGCCGATCAGTCGGGCGGGACGATCACCATCACGAACGTCGGCGTCTTCGGCGTCGATGCGGGCACTCCGATCATCAACCCGGGCGAAGCCGCGATCCTGGCCTTCGGCCAGATCCGGAAGAAGCCATGGGTCGTCGGTGACGAGATCGTCCCGCGTGACATCACGACCCTGTCGGTGAGTGCCGACCATCGTGTCGTCGACGGTGAGATCATCTCGAAGTTCCTCGCCGATGTCGGTCGCGGACTCGAGGATCCGACACTGCTGCTGGCCTGAATCGGCTCAGTCAGCAGGACCAGGCATGAAAGCCGCGTACGTCAAGCACCTCGGCGAGGTCGACGAGATTCTCTACGGTGACCTTCCGGAACCTGTTCCGGGACCCACCGACTACCTCGTCGAGGTGAGCGCGACCAGCCTCAATCCCGTGGACACCTTTGTGCGTTCCGGACGGTTCCCCACCACTGCCCCGCTGCCCTTCGTCCTGGGCCGGGACCTGGTGGGCACCGTCGTCAGCGCACCCGTGGGAGCGTCTCTCCGCCCTGGTGAGACCGTGTGGTGCAGCAGTCTGGGCTACGACGGGCGGCAGGGATCGTACTCCGACTTTGCCGTCGTGCCGGCCGACCGACTCTACCCGGCCCCGCCCGGAACGGATGCGACCGGCAGCCACGCGCATCGGCTCGTCGCGCTGGCCCACCCCGCCACGACAGCATGGTTGGGCTGGTTCGACCACGGTCGGCTCATCCCTTCAGACACAGTCTTCGTCGGTGGGGGCGCAGGCAACGTTGGCACTGCCGCGATTCAATTGGCCGCGAGTGCAGGGGCCCGGATCATCGCCAGCAGCCATCCGCGTGACTTCGATGCGCTCAGAGCCGCCGGCGCCGAGGTGGTCCTTGACTACCGTGACCCCGGCCTTCCAGCCGCCTGTGCGACAGCTGCCCCGGAGGGGGTCGACCTGGTCTGGGACACCTCGGGACACCATGATGGAGACTTCCTCGCCGAGGTGACCGCACCCGGTGCCCGGATCCTGATCACCGCTGCTGCCGAAGCCACCACACAGCTGCCCCTGGGACGTCTCTATACGAATGACGTGTCGCTCATCGGCTTCGTCATGTCTCGCGCGAGCTCAGAGCAGCTGGCCCGCGCAGCGAAGGGTCTTGAACGCTTCCTCGCCCCAGGGACGCCGAACTCACTGACGACGACCATCACCGAGGTGCTGGACCTGTCCGAAGCCGCGCGAGCCCACCGAATAATGGAGGCCGCCGAGGTCCGCGGTCGAATCGTCCTCACTCCATGAGTCGGAGGCTGTGAGGCGGAGGCTTACTTGTCGAGGTAGGCGCTGTTGTCGGTGGGACTTCCATCTTTGACCAGACGTTTGGCAATGCAGTTGTTGCGGTCCAGGCCCCAGGAGCGACACTGGTCAAGTGCCGGGCAGAGCGCTCCATCCTCCAAACAACGATGGAGCGCCGAGAAGCCTTGGTCCACACAGGTGTTACGGCGCTCCACCGTTGTTTCGGCGTTTGTCTGTGTCCATTTTGTCGCGGCACGGGCCCTGCTCAGCGACGCCGGGGTTGCGGTCCTACTCGTCCAGGTTGCCGTTCTAGCCCTAATTGTCGAGGTAGGCGCTGTTGTCGGTGGGACTTCCATCTCTGACCAGACGTTTGGCAATGCAGTTGTTGCGGTCCAGGCCCCAGGAGCGACACTGGTCAAGTGCCGGCTCGGGGTCGCTGTAGGGCGTGTCGATGATCGTGACCCAGTAGTTGTCGTCCTTGTAGGAATCCCAGTCGCTGCTGTGAATGAGAATTGCCCCCGGGTATTTGACGCGGTTGGTCTCGAACTCGTCGACGATGTCCTGCGCAGTCCACGTCTTGCCCTCAGCCTCAAGACCGACGTCCTTCGCGCTGACCTGTGTCACCCACTGCCCTTCGAGTTCATCGGCCTTCGCTGTGCCTTGCTTCGTGTAGGTCGACAGCGCCTCCTGAGGGCTTGTTCCCGGCTGCACCAGGCTCTCGCCCGGAGACGGTGAGGCCGACCCGCCGTCCTCGCCGCCGAAGTCGACCGGCACTGTGCCCGTCGACGGCGCCAGCCAACGGACTCCGAAGAAGGCCAGCAACCCGAGAATCATGACGATGCCGATGATGACGACGGTGATCTTGGCCCCGTTGCCCCTTCTCGGGGCCGGTGTGGGCGCGAGGGGGATCTGCCCTGACGCCGGTCCGCCGGAGCCGTCATCGGTCTGTGTCGAGGGGGAAAAGCTGTCGTTCGTCTGGCTGCGAGGGCCCGTGGGCGCGGTTTCTGGGTGCGAGTGCTGAGGCTGACCCCGGAACGGGGTTGCATTGGCGGGGGCGAAGACATTGCGCGAGCGACTTCTCGATACAGGTACGTCACCGGTGTGCTTCTCGAGATACTCGTAGTAGGTCGAGTCGTCGAAGTCTGCAGCACTCTGGTTGGACCCCTGCCCCTGTGACGGGGTCAGGCTGGCACGAACCGATTGGTCCTTCTGCCAGTCGTGACTGGTCGCTGGACGGATTCGCGGCCTCGGTGGAACGTCGCTCATCGGTCCTCCTGAGTGCCAGAAGTGGTGGCAATCATCTTCTTACCTTGGCACGTCATCGGCACGTGTTCAACACGAGCCAGGGCAGGATGCGTTGTCCGCTGGAGGATGGCCGCGAACATGCGTGCGCGATGTGTGCGAGGTGGAAGCGGTGCCCGGCCCGCGATTCCGGGCACCATGCCCTCTTCGCCCCTCAGCTCCGATACCGTAAGCGGGCCATCGCGACGGGGATTCAGTGAATTTGCTCTGAAGGCAAGTTTCTCTCTAAGATTGTTATCTGTTGTGTCCTCGCAGTTCGATCACCGATTGATCTGCAAGGCCAACATGGTGCTCACCCACCGCTGCACTCCAGCTTCGGCCCATCTCTCACAGGCTACGGCTTCAGCGCTGGTGAGACATCTCGCCCGAACGGGCAAACCTGTTTTGGCGTACACAATTTTCATTGCGAACGCCGCGTACCGGGCGACAGTCTGGTCAGCGGTCGGGCAACTGTCCGGCCGAGCAGCAATCGCGAAAATTTGTTGATGTCTTCCGACATCGGCGCAAGCGGGCGTGGATCCCACGCTGACCTGCTTGTTTCGAGAGTCGGTAACTTGTGAACTGGAGGAGAGTCATGGCAGCAACCTGCCAAGTAACCGGGGCAGTCCCCGGTTTCGGACACAACGTGTCCCACTCGAACCGACGCACCAAGCGTCGTTTCAACCCGAATATTCAGAAAAAGCGCTACTTCGTTCCGTCTCTGCGTCGCAGTGTCACCCTGACCCTGTCCGCCAAGGGCATCAAGGTCATTGATGCGCGCGGTATCGACGCCGTCGTCGGCGAACTCATCGCCAAGGGAGTGAAGCTCTGATGGCTAAAGTACAGGACATTCGTCCCATCATTAAGCTCAAGTCGACCGCCGGCTCCGGGTACACCTACGTGACCCGCAAGAACCGCCGCAACAACCCGGATCGCATTGTGCTCAAGAAGTACGATCCAGTTGTCCGCAAGCACGTCGATTTCCGAGAGGAGCGCTGAGCGCATATGGCTAAGAAGTCAAAGATCGCACGCGACAAGCAGCGTCGCGTCATTGTAGAGCGCTACGCGGAGCGTCGTGCGACGCTCAAGCGCCAGCTGACACATCCCGACAGCACCGACGAGCAGCGTGAAGAAGCACGCCTCGGCCTGCAGAAGCTTCCTCGCGATGCCTCACCAGTGCGTGTGCGCAACCGTGACCAGGTTGACGGCCGTCCGCGCGGCTACCTCCGCAAGTTCGGTCTCTCCCGAGTTCGCTTCCGCGAAATGGCGCACAACGGCGAGTTGCCCGGCATCACGAAGTCAAGCTGGTAATCTCGAGGAAGTTCGTTATCGGAAAAACGGACCGGTAACCGACCGACTTGTCCTAAGGAGGACACTTTTATGGCTAAGAACCGCAGTGAGCTCGTAGCAGAAGTTGCAGAGAATTCCGGACTGACCCAGAAGCAGGTCTCGGACGTTCTTGACGGCGTCTTCGACGTCTTCTCCGACGTTGTCGGCAAGGGCGAAAAGCTCACCATCCCCGGATGGCTGTCTGTTGAGCGCACCGAACGTGCCGCTCGCAAGGGACGTAACCCGCAGACCGGTGAAGAGATCCAGATCAAGGCCGGCTACTCCGTGAAGCTGTCCGCTGGTTCGAAGCTGAAAGGTGCCGCTGGCAGCCCTAACTGAGCCTCGCGCATCAGCGTGGAATGACCCGGACCATGTGGTCCGGGTCATTTCGTGTCTCTGCGCCGAGATCTCAGCCACGTCCGAGGCTCGCAGTTAGCTCTGTTTCAGACTCCGACGATATCCTTGAGCCATGAATGAAGCGGCGGTCTGCCACCAGTGAACACTCAAATCTTCGAATCTCTCACCCGATTCACCTCGCGTGCCGCAGTGCCCATCGTCGTCATCGGCGGACTCGCAGTGGGCACGGCCGCGATGCTGTTCACCGGCGCGGCCGAGGCAACACTGCTGAACGACCCCGGACCCTACGTCCGGTTCGGCCTCCCAGCCGCCAAATTCGTCTTCAACCTCTCGATGGCGATGACACTGGGCGCTCTGATGTTCGCCCTCCTCATCCTGCCGCGCACTCAGGGGCGGGGCAGGAAGACGAAGGCGACCACGGCGGCCGCGACGTCCGGCACCTCGGACGAGGCGCCTCTCAACGCGCTCTGGGAGAAGACCCTGAAGATCGCCGAGGTGGCATCGGTCGCCTGGACGATCTCCGCCGTGGCCGTCCTCGTCCTCACCTTCGTCGACACCGTCGGTGCCCAGGCCTACCTCGACTTCTCCAATCAGCTCGGCGTGTTCCTGACCCAGATTGCCTTCGGCCAGCTCTGGACCCTCATCGTCGTCCTCATCGCCGTCGCCTCCACCCTGTGCTTCGGCACCCGCAGCTACCTCGGCATCGCCGTGGCAGGAGTTCTCGGCGTCGGCGTGATGATCCCCCTGGCGCTGATGGGCCACTCCGCCGAAGCCTCCGGGCACACTCAGGCCGTCAACAGCATCGGTCTGCACCTCTTGGGCGTCACCATCTGGCTGGGCGGCCTCTTCGTCATCGCACTCCTCGGATCCGACCTTGCCCGCTCCAACCAGCTGCGCACCACGATCGAACGCTATTCGTCCTTCGCCCTCATCGCCTTCGCGATCGTCGCCTACTCCGGTGTGGTGAACTCGCTGCTGCGCGTCCACGACCTCGATGACCTCATGAGCCCCTACGGGCAGGTGATCGTGGCGAAGACATTCGCGGTGATTCTGCTCGGCCTCGTCGGGTTCTGGCATCGCCAGTTCGTCATCCGACGTCTGGGAGCAGTCGCCTCGGCGACACGGGAGTTCTGGCGGCTCATCGTCGTCGAATTCACCATCTTCGGGGCCACGATGGGTCTGGCTGTGGCCCTGTCGCGCTCCCAGCCCCCGGTCTCACAGGAGCCCGTGGGCAACCCGAGCCCGGCAGAGATCCTGACCGGCGAGCCGCTTCCGCCCCCGCCCACATTTGCGCGGTACTTCACCGAATGGTCACTCGACCCACTGTGGGTCGTTGTCGCAGTCGGCCTGTCCGCGGCCTACATCCTCGGATTCATCAACCTCCGCCGCCGAGGCGATACATGGCCGATCCATCGCCTGATCTGCTGGCTGCTGGGCATGATCTTCCTGGTCTACGTCACCTCCGGCGGTGCCCGGGTCTACGGCGAGATCCAGTTCTCGGCGCACATGATCCAACACATGCTGCTGATCATGGTGGTGCCTCTGCCGATGGTTCTCGGCGCGCCCATCACGATGCTCATGCGCGGAACGAAGGCCCGCACGGACGGCTCGCGCGGTGTCCGCGAATGGGTGCTGTGGCTCGTCCACACCCCGTACATGCGCTTCTTCGCGAACCCGGTCTTCGCCAGCGTGAACTTCGCCGGTTCCCTGGTCATCTTCTACTACTCGGGCGTGATGAAGTATGCGCTCGAATGGCACCTCGGCCACGAGCTGATGATCATCCATTTCCTCGGCGCCGGGTATCTGTTCGCACAGGCCCTCATCGGCATCGACCCCGGAGTGAAGCGTCCCGCGTATCCGCTGCGGCTGCTCATGCTGCTCATCACGATGGCCTTCCACGCGTTCTTCGGCATCTCGATCATGAGCTCCGAAGTCCTCATCGAAGGCGACTGGTTCGGCAACATCGGCGCCGACTGGGGATATTCGGCGATCGAGGACCAGCAGTTGGGCGGCGGCATCGCATGGGGCGTCGGGGAATTCCCCACCCTGTTCATCGCGATCATGGTGGCATTCCAATGGTCGAAGTCATCGGACCGGGAGGCCAAGCGCGTCGACCGCCGCGAGGCTCGCACCGACGATGCTGAGCTTCGGGCCTACAACGACATGCTCGCCACAATGGCCCAGCGTGATTCGAAGGCCGACCATAGAAGCAGATGACTGCACACCTCGTGTGCACGAATGTGCAGAAGTAATTCCCGCATTCGAGCCTCTTCTGCGCCCATTCCTTCACGTTATGCCCCAGACTGTTGCAAGGATCATATTCATCCGCAGCGTCGCACCAGCCGTGCCGATGGCGTGGACCTGAGGCCGCATAGCAGCGGCTGCAGGCTCGTCGCCCACCGGACTGGGACGCCACAGCAAGTCGATCCGCGCATTCAACGGTGATGCGGATCGTGGAAATCAAGGAGAGTCATGAGTTCTTCGAACAATGCCGAGAAGAAGACGATCCGCGCACAGCTGCGCAAGGTCGTCGCCGCTTCGATGGCCGGAACCGTCGTCGAGTGGTACGAGTTCTTCCTCTACGGAACCGCGGCCACACTGGTCTTTCACATTCTGTTCCCGCCGACAGACGACCCGCTGAACGCGATCCTGGCAGGCTTCGCGACCTACGCGGTCGGGTTCATCGCACGTCCCTTCGGTGGCATCATATTCGGTCACTTCGGTGACAAGTACGGGCGCAAGAAGCTGCTGCAGCTGTCCATCATCCTCGTCGGCGCGGCCACATTCCTCATGGGATGTCTGCCGACCTTCGACCAGATCGGGTACTTCGCGCCGGTCCTGCTCGTGCTGCTGCGCCTGATTCAGGGATTCGCCGTCGGCGGCGAATGGGGCGGCGCCGTCCTCTTGGTCGCCGAGCACTCCCCGAACAAGGAACGCGGCTTCTGGGCGTCCTTCCCGCAGTCCGGTGTGCCGCTGGGCAACCTGCTGGCAACCGGCGTGCTGCTCGTGCTCACGGCAACACTGACCGAAGAGCACTTCATAACTTGGGGTTGGCGA
Source organism: Brevibacterium picturae (assembly GCF_900105045.1). Taxonomy (GTDB): domain Bacteria; phylum Actinomycetota; class Actinomycetes; order Actinomycetales; family Brevibacteriaceae; genus Brevibacterium; species Brevibacterium picturae. The sequence continues at coordinate 2,353,505 of NZ_LT629739.1, forward strand.
GTCGCGTTCTGGCTTTCGGCCGTCATCGTGCTCATCGGGTATTACATCCGCACCCGCGTCTCCGACGCTCCGATCTTCGACGAAGTCCAGTCCGAAGAGATCGATGAAGGCGTCGACTACGGCATCAAGGCGGTCTTCAAGCGCTACCCGCGTGAGGTCTTCGCCGCGATGGGGCTCCGGTTCGTGGAGAACATCCACTACTATCTCGTGGTCACGTTCTCGATCACGTATCTGGCAATCGTCGTTGACATCGAGCAAGCCGAGATTCTCGGCGCTCTGCTTGCCGCGCACGCGATCCACGCGATCATCGTGCCGTTGGTCGGGGCGGCAACGGACAAGGTCGGGCGCAAGCTGCCCTACGGCATCGGAATCGTGCTCACCGCCTCGTGGGGCTTCTTCGCATTCCCAATGTACGACACCGGCAACTTCTTCGTCATCTTCCTCGCCGTGCTCATCGGGCTGATCTTCCACGCTCTGATGTACGCCGGTCAGCCGGCCATCATGGCGGAGATGTTCCCGACACGCATGCGCAACTCCGGTGTTTCGACCGGCTATCAGGTCACGGCGATCGTGGCGGGCTCGTTCGCACCGATCATCGCCACTGCTCTGCTGCAGCAGTTCGATTCCTCGGTGCCGATCGCGTTCTACCTCCTCATCGCAGCTGCGATTTCGATGGTCGCGCTCCTGTTCACGCGGGAGACCAAGGGCATCGACCTGCGTTCGCTCGACCAGGCGGACAAGGATCGTCGCCACGCGGCGAAACGCTGATCCGGTCAGCAACAACGCTCATCCGGCCACCAGTACCGCTGATCAGTTGAGCAATGCACGGATTCGGGCGGTGTCGACGGTCGTCGGCACCGCCCGCATTCACCATGGAGAACAAACGTCGAAGGGACAGCAATGGTCGATCTCAGCAGCAAACGGGCCCTCGTCACAGGCGGAGCCTCCGGCCTGGGCAAGGCGATGAGCGAGGCACTGGCCGCAGCAGGAGCCCACGTCATCGTCGCCGACGTCAACGCGGAATCCGCGGAAGCAGTCGCCGGCGACATCGGGGGCCAGGCCTGGACGGTCAACCTCGCGGACACCTCGGCGCTGAATGGAGTCGACCTTGACGTCGACATCCTCATCAACAACGCCGGCATCCAGCGGATCCACCCGATCACGGAGTTTCCGCTCGAGGAATGGCGACTCATCAACACCCTCATGCTCGAAGCACCGTTCGTGCTCACGAAGGCCGCGCTGCCGGGGATGTACAAGAGGGGATGGGGGCGAGTCGTCAACCTCTCCTCGATCCACGGTCTGCGAGCCTCGGCAAACAAATCAGCCTATGTGGCGGCCAAGCACGGGCTCATGGGATTGACGAAGACGACCGCACTGGAAGCCGGCCCACACGGTGTGACCTGCAACGCGATCAATCCAGGCTACGTGATGACGCCGATGGTCAAGGGCCAGATCGCCGATCAGGCGAAGACGAACGGCATCACCGAGGACGAGGTCCTCGAACAGGTCTTCCTTGGTCATTCTGCGGTGCCGAAGCTCGCCGAGCCCGATGACATCGCCGCATTGGCGCTGTTCCTGGTCAGTGACGCGGCCGCGGGGATCAACGGCAGTGCACACAGCGTTGATGGAGGTTGGTCCGCGGCGTGACTCAGAGGACTTCGAGGACGCTGCGGACCCCTGCGTTGCGCAGGGATTCGTGGCGGACCGAGGCCCAGTAGGAGACCGGCTTCGAGAACTCTTCGGGCAGCACCTGCACGAGGCGACTGTTGCCCACGGCGAGGAAGTCGGGCAGGATCCCGATCCCGACGCCGTTCGAGGTGGCGAGCACATGGGCATGGACAGAGGTGGAGCGGAAGAATCCCTTGCCTCGTGGCAGCGCGTTGCCCGCCTCGTCGAGGTCGTCGACCTGAAGCGAGTTCTCGATGTAGTAGACGAGTCGGTGTTCGGCGAGGTCATCGAGCGTCATCGGCATGGTGTGGCTGCGCAGGTACTCCCGGGAGGCGTAGAGCTGGAGCCGGTAGTCGCGGATGTGCTTGCCGACGCTGCGCGGCGCATCAGGCTTGCCGACGACGACCTCGATATCGACGCCCGAGCGATACTGCCGGGCCCGTTGGGTGGCAGTGATGAGTTCGAACTGCAGACCCGGGTGGCTGCGCTGCAGCTGGGCCAGGGCCGGCACGGCGAATTCGAGTGCGAAGGCCTGCGGGCAGGCCAGTCGGATCGTCCCGGACAGGGCAGAGCCGGGGTGGGCGTCGATGCGTCCCAGAGCAGACTCGATGTCCTCGGCCACAGGAAGCAGGTGACGCCCGGCGGCACTGAGTTCCCAGCCGTCCGGTGAGGCCACGAGCATTCGCTCGCCGTAGGCCTTCTCCAGCGCGGCGATACGTCGCGACACCGTCGTGTGGTTGAGGCCCAGGCTGTGTGCGGCGGCCGTGAACTTTCCCAACCGGGCCACGGCGAGCAGCGTCAGCAGATCTTCGGGAGAGATCTGCGAGCCGGGCCCGCCAGGTGCATATGAAGCCATAGTGGTTCCATCCTATCTGCGTGCGCGCACATATCCGGTGCGGAATATGTGATTCTGCACGACCGGTGTTGCCTCAGTGACTGGCGTAATGTGAGGGGAAACACTGCAACTGCTGAAGAATATGATGCGAGGAGGCATAGTATGTCGACGATTGGATGGATCGGCCTGGGGAACATGGGCCGCCCGATGACCGCGAACCTGGTCAAGGCCGGACACACCGTGAACGGTTTCGATCTCGTGGAGATCGCCGTTCAAGAGGCGGCCAAGCACGGGGTGAATCCGGTGAAGTCCGCCGCCGAGGCGGTCGCCGGTGCCGATATCGTGTTCACGATGCTGCCCAAGGGAGAGCACGCCCGCGCGGTCTACCTGGAGCCCGACGGTGTCCTGGCCAATGCCGACACGAAGACCCTCCTCGTCGACTCCTCGACGATCGACTTCGATTCCGCTCGCGCCCTGCACGCCGAGGCGGCCAAGGCCGGGTTCCGCTTCGTCGACGGTCCCGTCTCCGGAGGAGTCACCGGTGCAGAAGCCGGGACGCTGACCTTCATGCTCGGCGGAACCGATGAGGATGTCGCCGAGGCGAAGACCTTCATCGAGCCGATGGCCGGCAACATGTTCCATGCCGGCGGCGAGGCTGCCGGTCAGGCCGCCAAGATCGTTAACAACATGATGCTCTCGATCAGTCTGCAGGGTGTTGTCGAAGGCGCCGTGCTCGCTGATCGCTTCGGACTCGATCCGAAGGTCTTCTACGACATCGCGACCGTTTCCTCCGGTGACTCCTGGCCCCTGCGCACCTGGTACCCCGTGCCCGGTGTGACGGAGACTGCGGCTTCGAACAACTCGTTCAAGCCCGGGTTCGCCACGGCCCTCATGCACAAAGACGTGGGGTTGGCCCTCGCAGGCGCCGATACGCAGGGCCTCGACCTGCCGGCCGCGCAGCTCGTCCACGCTCAGCTGCAGAAGCTCGTCGATGCCGGCCTCGAAGGTCTCGACACCTCGGCGCTGATCAAGAACATCGATGCGAGGGCCGAAGGACTGCCGGAGTAGGGCTGCCGGGCGGATTCGCCAACGGTCGGTAAGGGGTGGTCGATTCACGAATGGGTTTCGACCACCACTTACCGACCGTTCGCCGTTCCGTGCCCGTGCCCGCGTCACAGCAACACCACCGTGCCCGCGACCACGACCTGAAACTTCGGCGGGTACGTGTAAGACTGGACGCATGAGTTCCCCAGACACACCCGAACCACTGGCCGATGATCAGGTCGCCTCCATCAGGGACAACCTCGACGAGGTGGCCGCGCGTACAGCAACCGCCGCCGAGGCGAGCGGACGCACGAGTGCCGATGTGCAGGTCATGCTCGCGACCAAGACCCAACCGGCCCCGAAGATCCGCGTCGCGCTCGAGCATGGGTTCACCCTCATCGGTGAGAACAAGGTCCAGGAACTGGTCGCCAAGGCGGACGACCTCGATGATCTGGAGCATGAAGCCCACCTCATCGGGCCGCTGCAGAAGAACAAGGTCAACCACACGCTGCGGCACGCGCACTGCATTCAGTCCGTCGACAATCTGGAACTGGCGACGAAGATCAACAACCGCCTCGAGGTCCTCGACCAGACCCTCGACATCTTCGTCCAGGTCAATACCTCTCGCGAGGACTCGAAGTCCGGTATCGCCCCCGATGAGGCAGAGGCGCTCATCGCCGAGCTCCGGGATCACACACGGATGAGACTGCGCGGGCTGATGACGATCGGCCTGCCCGGACGCACGCCCGAGGAGATCCGCCCCAGCTATTCCGACCTGCGGGAACTGCGCGAGAAGCTCATCGGTTCGGGTGCCATGCCCGCCGAAGCCAAGGAACTGTCCATGGGAATGAGCAACGACTTCGAACTCGCCATCGCCGAAGGCGCGACGATGGTCCGCGTCGGCTCCAGCGTGTTCGGCGCCCGCGACTACACCTGAGGCGCAGCGCCCGCTGCTGATTCGCGGTGCAGCGGGTATCACCAGCATCTGTCACTGCGATTGCCACGACGGGCGCCTGGGGCGTTGGTCACATGATGACACCGGGCCTCCCGTCGCGGCGGTGAATCTGTGAAGATGGAGCTATGAACTCCAGTCCGCAGGAATCCCCAACAACCGCGGCGCCCTCCGCCGCGGCGTCCCACCAGGTCAAGGTGCGTGCACCTGAACTCATCGGCCGTCGGTGGATGAACTCCGGCGGTAAGGACCTGAGCCTGGCCGACCTGCGCGGCAAGGTGATCCTGCTCGACTTCTGGACTTTTTGCTGCATCAACTGCCTCCACGTTCTCGACGAGTTGCGCCCGCTCGAGGAGAAGTACGCACAAGAGCTCGTCATCATCGGCGTCCACTCGCCGAAGTTCGAGTTCGAACGCACGGTTGAGGCCGTTGATCAGGCCGTCGAGCGTTATCAGGTCGAACACCTCGTCCTCGACGATCCCGACCTCGTCACCTGGCAGGCGTACACCGCCCGAGCCTGGCCCACTCTGGCCGTCATCGACCCCGAAGGGTATCTGGTCGCGACCTTGTCGGGCGAAGGCCATGGCGCCGGCCTCGGTGAGATCATCGAGGGCCTCGTCGAGGAGCACTCGGCCAAGGGCACACTGCACTTCGGCGACGGTCCGTACGTGCCGCCACCAGCACCGGAGACCGAACTATTCTATCCCGGCAAGGTCACCGCACTGCCGACGGGGAACCTCCTCGTCGCCGATTCGGGGCACCACAGCCTCGTCGAATACGACCCTTCGGCTCAGACCATCGTTCGCCGCATCGGCACCGGTGCCCGCGGCGCGGACGACGGCGACTTCGCCCGGGCATCTTTCAGCGAACCCGGCGGCATCACCGTTCTTCCCGATGATGTGGCTGCGAAGGCCGGCTATCACCTCGTCGTCGCCGACACCGTCAACCACTGCCTGCGCGGCATCAATCTCGACACCGAAACTGTGACGACGGTCGCCGGCACCGGGGCCCAGCACATGGTCGGCGCGATCGACAATGTGGTCGGAACCCATGGCGAACTCGGCCATTACGATGGGCCCGCCCTCGACGTGAAGCTCTCCTCGCCCTGGGACGTCCTCTTCGTCCCCTCCACCGCCGAGGTGGTTGTGGCGATGGCGGGCAACCACACCATCTGGTCGTTCAACCCCGAAGCCGGGTCGATCCGCCTGCTCTCGGGCACCATGAACGAAGGCTTGACTGATGGCGATGCGGACAACGCATGGTTCGCGCAGACCTCGGGCCTCGACCTCAGCTCCGACGGTGATGTGTTCATCGCGGACTCGGAGACCTCGGCGATCCGCCGCCTCGACCCGAATACCGGAGCTGTGTCCACGCTCATCGGCGAGGGACTCTTCGACTTCGGATTCCGTGACGGCCCCGCAGCCGAGGCCAGGCTGCAGCACCCCCTGGGAGTGCGGAGCCTGCCCGACGGATCCATCGCGATCGCCGACACCTACAACGGCGCGATCCGCCGCTACGACTTCACCACGAACGAGGTCTCGACCCTGGCCCGCGGACTGCGCGAACCCTCCGATATCTTCGTCCTTGAGTCTGCCGGGGCCGCTGAAGCCTCGGAAGCCGAACTCCTCATCGTCGAATCCGCCTCTCACGCGCTGACCAGAGTGAAGCTGCCCAAGGACGCGCAACGGGTCGATGAAGGTGCGCTCACCAGCAAACGTCCCTCGACCGAGATCGCCTCAGGGCCAGTGGCAGTGAGCGTGAGCTTCACCGTTCCAGCAGGTCAGAAGCTCGACGACCGGTGGGGAGATCCCACGTATCTGCAGGTCTCGGCGACGCCGCCGGAGCTCATCGTGTCCGGCAATGGAGGCGCAGAGGGGCTGAACAGGGACATCGTCATCAACCCCGATCTCGAGTCGGGCGTGCTGCACGTGACCGCACGGGCGGCCGCCTGCGACGGCGAACCCGGGGGCGAGATCCCCCTGCACGCCGCGTGTCACCTCTATCAGCAGGACTGGGGAATCCCGGTCGACCTCGTCGCCACAGCCCCTGCCGAGCTCACCCTCGACCTCCGCGGCGCCTGAAAGCCGCGCCGAAGCCAGCTCGAGGGGCCCGCGTCGTGCGGCTATTTCACGGAGACGTCGCCGAGGCGGCGCGGATCGTAGCGGACCTGCGAGGACTTGACGACGACGGAGCCACCCATGGTGAAGGACAGCGTTTCATCGAAGTCGTGCTCGGCCGCTGTGACGATGTCGCGGTAGCGTCCCTGGATGCGCACCTCGACGGTGGACGGGGTGAGCTCGAGGTCGTTGCCAGAGGCGGTCAGGCCGATTTCCGGTTCCCGCACCAGCGACCACTTCACATCGCCGAGGATCTCATTGTCCGTGTCGTAGCCGAACACGCAGCCTGAGGGGTACAGGGTCTTCGATTTTACGCACTTCTGCAGATGCTCGGTGACCTGCTCGTTCACCGCCTGCTCCAGCTTCGCCGTGGGTTCGGGTGACAGTGCGATCTCGGCGGTGTCCGTCGGTGCCGTCACCTCGGCACGCTCTGGCTTCGACTTCAGATAGGTCGCATCGAAGCCGACGAGGTAGGTGGCGGGGAACAGCACGGGAACCGTACCGGCGGAGACGCCGTAGCCATTGACCGTCGCCGTCGACGACCCTTCGACCTGCAGGTCGAGAGTGGGCCACTCCTCCTGCTCGATCGCCCACCGATCGAACAGACCGGCGGTCGCGGGCAGCTTCACCATGGACAGCTCCACGGTCTGCGTCTGCGAGGAAAGGACATAGCTCAGCGTGACCTTCGCGTGGTCCTCATCGACCGACACCGTCGTCGCCTCAGCATCCCGCGGCAGGTCAGGGGAGGCGTTGAGCACGTCGTGGTTGAGGGCCAGGGTCGAGGACGGAGTGGGGGAGGCGAGGTAGGAGAAGGCACGCTCGGCGTCGGCGTGCTCGATCGCTGAAATATAGGCCTCGGCGGCACGCGCAGGCGTGTAGATCGTGAAGTTGAGGAGGGGGACTGCTGCCACAGTGAGCACGATGACCAGGAGCGCCGAGATCAGAAGCTTGCGCGAGGTTCGCATGGCTTCTCCTGATTCGGTGGGGGATGAGGGGATTTCAGTTTAATGCCAATGGCACGTCACTCGGCCCAATGATCGGCGGGGACACGCGGCAAGGCGGGGACACACAGGCCGAGGACACGCGGCGGAGCGTCGACACGCAGGACGGGTGAGTCGTGCAAGTGCCGGCGGTGATCATTCCACCGAGTATGCGTGCAGCGCCGAAGTGTCGACCTCGACGAAGACATGCGTGCCGACCTTGACGTTGGCACGCAGCGCGGCGATCGACTCGCCGAGGCTGGGGTGCAGAACCCCGAATCCGGCCCTGGCGCGTCCTTCATCATCGCTGTCGCCGATCTGGCCACGTGCTCGGCTCGCAACGTGGGAGACCCCGGCCAGGTCGGCCAGGTCCACGTCGAGGGCGAGCCCCATCTCCGTGTCCACCGGCGACAGCTTCGCCTGCAGGCAGGAGCCGCGATCGCGCAGTCCGGTGACGATGGCTTCGAACACCGTCGCCGAGGTGAACGCCTCGTCGTGCTCGTCCAACGACAGGAGCGCACTGCGCCACCCGAGGGTGACGAAGACCTTCCCATCGAGTTCGGTCCGTGCCTTCACCGCAGAGTGACCGATCGACAGCCAGCCCTTGCGGGCAAGCCCGGAGTAGACGTTGACTCCGCTGAGCTCGGCCGGCAGGGTGCCCCGGGGCTCCGTGACGACCTGTTCCAAAGTACCGAACGCGACGAGCTCGCCCTTCTCGATATCGGCCACACCCGCCTCGGCGATGGTGAAATCGGTCAGCGTATTCGAGGTGAAGACGATCCCTCTGCCGTGTGCGGCGGCCAAGTCGGCCAGGCGACCGCGTAAGCCAGCACGCACGTGGCCGGGGACGGAGGCGAAGGGGTCGATGAACGTCAGCCACGTCGATCCGCTCGCCCACGCCACGGCCAGGCGAAGCTTGGCACGCTCACTGGCATCGAGTTCGCCGAGCCGACGCTTCAGCACATCAGGTTTGACCCCGAACTCCGTACACGCCTGAGCCAATGCCGCCTCCCCAGATCCGGCATTGAATTCTCGAAGATAGGTTCTGACCCACCTGCGCACACGCGTGAGACCCGACCGGATTCCGGTCGGGAACTGCGGTGGTGGTGCGACGTCGGAGCGCGCAGCAACGGACAGCACCACCTCAGTGGTGCTGTCCGTGCTGCCCATGAGACCGAGCATTGTCCCTGCTCGGAGACGACCGAGATCGATCTGGTGTCTGCCGAGGTGCAGCCCCGCTAGGGACAATTCATCGTTCAACGGATCTTAGAACTCCGCAGGATCGTCGGAGGCGGTCATCCGCCGACGGGTGATGACGACGGCTGCGGCACCGACAACGAGGAGTCCGACGCCGAGAGCCAAACCGGTCATTTCGGCACCGGTGCGAGGCAGGTCATTGCCGCTGTCGCTGCCGTTGCCTCCATCCTCATCGACCGAGGTGCCGTTGGTGACGACGGTGAAGCTGCCGCCCTGTGGCTTGTCGAAACTGTCCGCCTGGGCGGTCACGTTGTACGTTCCCAGCACGGACTTGACCTTGGCCTGGACGCCGAAGGTCGCCTTGCCCTCGGAGTCGGCTTCCTTGGTCATCGTGTAGCGATCGACCTTGCCCTGTGCATGCTCGACGGTGATCGAGATCTTTTCGCCTGGCTGTGCGCCGGTGATGCCGAGCTTGATGCCCTCGTTGAGGAAATCCTCGGAGCTGATCTCGGTCGGGTCGATGATGAGTGCCTGGGTCGCGGTGGTCGCGGCCTCCTTTTCCTCGTCATCGGTGCCGGGGCTGGCCGGAGCTGTCGTGTCCGGAGCCTTGTCTTCCTCGGCCGAGTCGTCGGACTCGTCCTCGGCGGTCTCCGAGGGCTCGCTGGATCCGGTGTCCGTCGGTTCTGAAGTCTCGGTCTCAGTCGGCTCGGGAGTCTGGGACTTGGTCGGCTCCGAAGTCTCGGTCTCAGGCGGTTCCGGAGACTTCGTCTCGGTCTCGGTCGGCTTCGGAGCAGCAGGCTTGCGAGCTTCCTTGGTCTCGGTGGGCTTTTCGCTCGGCTCTTCGGACTTGGTCTCGGTCGGTTCCGAGCTCGCGGACTCGCTCGGATCATCGGTCGCTGTCTCCGAGGGATCCGAGGCGGGGCCGGTTGCAGGGGTGCAATCGGAGCCCTTGGCGTCGTCCTTGATGTCAGAGTCGTTCGGCACGACCTCGAAGGAGACCTTCGAGGAGTCCTTCTCGGTCTTCTCATCGGTGAGGTAGAGCGAGTATTTGCCTGAGGGGACCTTGGCATCATCCGTGACGGAGAAGTAGTAGGTGCCGGACACCTTGCCCTTCTCGTCGACGGTCAGCTTGGTCTTCGGCGAGTACTTGGATCCGTCTGTGCCGACGACCGTGACGGTGGCCTTGCTGTCGGGGGTGAATCCGGTGCCGGAGAATCCGATGCCCTTCTTGCGGTCCGCGACATCTTTCCGGGTCACCTGTGCGGCAGACAGAGTCGCCTGCGGATCCGAGCTGTCGGGAACCTTGGTGTCGGTTTCGGGGTCACTTGACTGCTGCGCGTCATCATACGCACAGAGTGGGCCTGCCGGCACCGTAGCGGACTCTGTCGCTGCGAACGCGGGAGCGCTACCAGCAAGACCTGTCAATGCAACGGCTACTGCGGGGGCAAGCACAAGACGCGTGGTCTTCACAGTAATGCCTTTCGATTGTTGTCAACCCACGAAAGGCGATGGAACTCCCGGCATTCCTTGGCTTAAGAAGAGGAAGGCACCATCGTGCGCGGGTTCGTACAGTTTCTTACTCTAAAGCATTCACTGGCGCCTATGTGGAGACACACGGGAGAAAACCAGCAAAAACAGCGTGTATTGTTATCGAGTCGTTACCAAGTACAGGCGTGTTGCGCTGGCTGTGAGTTTTTTCGCCCCCGCGCGAACCCAGTTCACTGCACTCCTGACCGCTGGGCGACTACCATCGGATATGTGACTCTCCTTTCCGATCGCGACATTCGCGCCGAGCTCGACTCCGGACGCATCGCCCTCGACCCCTACGATCCTGCGCTGATCCAGCCCGCCAGCGTCGACGTGTGCCTGGACCGCTATTTCCGTCTGTTCGACAACCACAAATATCCGGTCATCGACCCGAGCCTCGACCAGCCCGAGCTGACCCGCTTCGTCGAGGCGGCTCCGGGAGAGCCGTTCGTGCTGCATCCGGGTGAGTTCGTGCTCGCCTCCACCCATGAGCTCGTCACCCTGCCCGAGGATGTGGCCGCCCGGCTGGAGGGCAAGTCATCGCTGGGGCGTCTCGGACTGCTGACCCACTCCACGGCCGGATTCATCGATCCCGGGTTCAACGGTCATGTGACCCTGGAGCTGTCGAACGTCGCAACCCTGCCGATCACCCTGTGGCCGGGAATGAAGATCGGCCAGCTCTGCTTCTTCCGCCTCAGCTCGGCCGCCCTCAACCCCTACGGTTCGCAGGCGACGGGCAATCGCTATCAGGGACAGCAGGGGCCCACCGCTTCCCGTTCGCATCTCAACTTCTACCGGAGGGACATGTGACCACTCGCCGAGAGCTGCGGATGCAGCGTGAGGCTGCCGAGCGTGTCAGTGACACGGATGTCTCGGCGGACCTGCGCGGTTTTCATCTGCTTCTCCTCGACGAGGGGGTTGAGGTCTCCGATGTGCTCGCGCTCGTGCATAACCGGCTGCCCGACATCATCCCGCGCTTGGACGGCAACGGTCAGCTGAAGCTGAGTCGTCACTCGCGTCTGAGCGAGGGGGTCGACCTCGACGCGGCTGCGATCGCCGCACTCGAGCTGCCTGATTGGGTGCACCACGCGGTCGTCGTCGACTGTCCTCGGGACCGTGAACCGGTTCCACCGCCGGACTGGTTCAGCGACGCCGACGGACTCCATGAGGCGTTCCCGGAGGGCCTGCCCGACCGGGAGGAGGAGCGGACGCTCAGCCTCATCCTGTCTGTCGCATCACGCCTGCACACGGGAGTCCGCCTCGCGGACGAGGCGGGTCTGCCGACTCGTGTCCTCGTGCCCGATCCGGAGGCGAAGATCGACCTCTACCTCTATTCGTCCTACTGGCTCGAGCCCGACGTTGCACTGTCCCTGGTGCGCAGGCACGCCCCGCATGCCTTCCAACAGGCGCTGCCGACCCCGGATGAGGCGGTTCTCGCTCAGGCCACGATCGACGATCCGCTCTTCGACCCATCGGCGCCTGTGATCCTCGACGGCTATTCGCTCCTCGTCCCTCTCGGGGAGATCGCTGAGGCGGCCGGCCAGCTCGAGATTCGCGTGTCCGAGGCTGACTGGGTGCCGCCGATCATCGCCAAGCATCTCCAGATGCCGCTGATCGAGTACCACGTGCACTGGATGGATACCGAGTCGAAGCGTTACCAGCCGGTCCAGACCCGACGTTTCCGGCGGATGCGCAACGAGGTTGCCGGCCTCGTCGACAGCATCGGCGCGGAACTGCTCATCGGCTGTGACGGGACCGGCCTGGACGAAACCGGGTTCCTCGTCACGAGCAGCCAGCTGCGCAGCTGAACCAGCCTGCTTCTCGGCCTCCGAATCGCCTCCCGCCGATGGCCTGGCGGAGCGTCTGATTCCGGTCTCGGCGACTTTCCCGATTCGCCCAGACCCTGTACGGAAGCGGTGCGGATTTCGTCCGAAATGCGGGCGGAGATCGAGCAGAACGTGTTCACAATGACTGCCGCGAACCGCTTCTTTGATTGGGAGATTGGCAGTGTGTCGTGAGAAAATACTGGTGAGAACTACATTCTGGCAAATCTTATAAATGACGGAGGTGTCCGCCGGTGATAGTCATGACAGGAGCCTTTTTCGGGGCTGCTGTCATTGCGTTCCCACTGGTCAGACGCCTCGGTCGGGACGGGTTCTTCCTCCTTGCGCTGGTGCCGCTCGCCGGGCTGATCCTCAGCCTGGCCAAGGTCCCCGACATCTTCGGGCCCGGCGGGTCACCGTGGGTCGAGAGCATGGGCTGGCTGCCGGCCCTCGGTCTCGACGGCATCTTCCGCCTCGACGAGCTCGGCTGGATCATGAGTCTCCTGGTCACCGGCGTCGGTGCTCTCGTCTTCGTCTACTGTGCCCGTTATTTCCCGGCCGATGAGCCGGGGCTGGCCCGGTTCGCCGCTGTCTTCATGGCCTTCGCAGGAATGATGTACGGACTCGTCCTCGCCGATGAGCTCCTCATGCTCTACCTGTTCTGGGAAGGCACCACGGTCTTCTCCTACCTCCTCATCGGGCACAGCCAATCCCGTCGCCGCTCCCGCCAGGCAGCACTGCAGGCGCTCATCGTCACCACGGCCGGGGGACTGGCCATGCTCGTGGGCATGATCCTGCTGATGTCTGTGACCGGAACAGGTCAGATCTCCGCCCTCATGGAGCGTGCGAGTCTCGGCATGGACACCGGGCCCGTCATCGTCACCGCCGTGATCCTCATCCTCGTCGGCGCGGTCTCGAAGTCCGCGCTGATACCCTTCCACTTCTGGCTCCCCGGCGCCATGGCAGCTCCCACACCGGTCAGTGCCTACCTGCATGCGGCGGCGATGGTCAAGGCCGGAATCTACCTGGTCCTGCGTCTGGCGCCGGGCTACCATACGCTGCCCGGATGGTCAGAGACCCTGCTCACGCTGGGTCTGCTCACGATGTTCATCGGCGGTTGGCAGGCCCTCAAACAGACAGACCTCAAACTTCTGCTCGCCTTCGGCACGGTGTCCCAACTGGGATTCCTCACGACGATGGCCTCCTTCGGCACGCCCGACATCACCAAGGCCGCACTGGCCATGCTCATCGCGCATGCCCTGTTCAAGGCCTGTCTGTTCCTGTGCGTGGGCATCATCGACCATCGTGCGGGCACACGTGACCTGACGAAGCTCTCCGGAGGCTGGAAGGCCTTCCCCGTCGTGGCCGTCTGTGCCACGATCGCAGCAGCCTCGATGTCGGGTCTGCCGCCGCTGCTGGGCTTCGCCGCCAAGGAAGCGGTCTATTCGACCCTGCTCGCCTCAGGCGACAAAGCATCGATCATCGCGCTGGTCGGCGTGATGATCGGATCGATGCTCACCGTCGCCTACTCGGCGCGCTTCGTCTGGGGCGCGTTCTCGAGCAAAGACGGCGTCGACGATATCGCCCGCCGCGATGAGAAGATCACGCTGATCATCTCCCCGGTCATGCTGACTGTCCTCACGGTGGTGCTGGGCCCGGCCGTCGGGCTCGTCGACGGCTACTTCGAGGCCTGGACCTCGACGCTGCCGGTCGTCGACCCCGGCGACGGCGACTATCATCTGGCTCTGTGGCACGGGCTCGAACCGGCCCTGGCTCTGTCGGCAGTCACGATCGCCGTCGGCCTCGGACTCTTCTTCGTCCGCGACTCGTTCGCCAAGGTTCAGTCGACGCTGCCAGCGGGCCTGGACTTCCACGACCTCTACCGCAAGATGATCAGCTGGGTGGAGAGACTGGCGCTGTGGGTCACCTCGCGGACGCAGCGGGGTTCGCTGCCGTTCTACCAGAGCGTGGTCTACCTCGTCCTCGTGGCCGGCCTCGGCCTGGCGATCATCACGAACGACACGTGGAACATCGAGTTCAACCTGTTCAGCACTCCGCTCGACTTCATCGTCGCCGCGGTCCTCATCGTCGTTGCGGTCGCGGCGACCCGCGCCAAGAAGCGCTTCACCGCCGTGGTCGTCACCGGAATCTCGGGCTATGCGATGGTCGCGTACTTCGCATTCGTCGGCGCCCCGGACCTGGCTCTGACCCAGGTCCTGGTGGAGACGATCACCATCGTCGTCTTCGTCCTCGTCCTGCGCAGGCTTCCGGCTCGGATCGGTCAGAGCACCGGGCGCTTCACCCCGGCCTGGCGCGCCATCATCGGCGGAGCAGTCGGCGTGACCATGATGCTCGTCGTCCTCATCGCTGCCGGGGTCCGTGTCAGCGAACCGGTCTCCGTTGACTTCGGCCAGCTTGCCTATGAATTGGGCCACGGCAAGAACATCGTGAATGTGACCCTCGTCGACATCCGCGTCTGGGACACCCTCGGGGAGATCTCCGTTCTCGTCGCGGCCGGCACCGGAATCGCCGGGCTGATCTTCGTCCGGGGCCGCGAAGGACACCTTCACCGCTTCGTCTCTCGCCGCGACGGCACCGAGCTGCAAGGGCGGGTGCGGTTCCAGCCGGTCCCCGAGGAGGTCGGTGACTACCACGCTTCGGCACGCGCACGCGATCCCGAACGCGAAGACGTGACGCAGCGTCGAGTCTCCTGGCTCATCGCCGGACGCACACTGGCCCCACGCAACCGCTCCATCATCCTCGAGGTCACCGCCCGCCTGGTGTTCCACGCGGTCCTCATCTTCTCCCTCTACCTGCTGTTCGCCGGCCACAATGAGCCCGGGGGCGGGTTCGCCGGTGGCCTCGTCGCGGGTCTGGCGCTGGTCGTGCGCTACCTCGCCGGCGGCAAATTCGAACTCGCCGAGGCGGCCCGCTTCACCCCGTCGGGCCTGCTGGGCACCGGAATGATCCTGGCCGTGCTCACCGGAATCGGCGGATGGTTCTGGGGCGACACCGTCTTCAAGTCCGTCTACTTCGAAGGCGACATACCGGTGCTCGGGCACCTGTCCTTCGGGACGTCGACCTTCTTCGACATCGGCGTCTACCTCATCGTCGTCGGACTGATGCTCGACATCCTCAGGTCCTTGGGCGCCGAGGTGGATCTGCACCAGGAGCGCGACGAGATGGTGCTGACCAACCGGCTCAACCAGTCCTACCACCTGTCGGAGAACTTCAGCGTCGAAGCGGAGCACGATGCCGTCTCCTCGATCCTCGATCGTGTCAACCACCTCGATGTGGACAACGGGGCCGAAGGTGGGCGGCTATGACTCTGCCCTTCATCATGGTGCTGGCGATGGGGTTCCTCTTCGCCTGCGGCATCTATCTCATGCTCGAGCGCTCATTGACCCGTGTCCTGCTGGGGTTCATCCTCCTGGGCAACGGCGTCAATCTGCTCATCATCCTCACCGCAGGCCGAGGAGGGCCGCCGCTGACCGACGGGAAGAATCTGTCCACCTTGGGCATGTCCGACCCGCTCCCGCAGGCGCTCATCCTCACGGCCATCGTCATCACGTTCGCGGTCACGGCGTTCCTGCTGGCAATGATCTATCGCTCCTGGCGCCTGGTCCGGGCCGACTCGCTGCAGGATGACACCGCCGACCTCCAGGTGGCGATCACGAAGATGATCGACTCCGAGGCCGAAGCGAGCACGGACTACGACGACACCGAATTCGGTGACGAGGCCGAGAGCCCGATCACCGGCGCCATCGACCTCGACGACGACGGCAAGCCCCACGAACGCGAGGCCGAGGACGAACCCGGAGCTGCCACCTCGGCGCGGGGGACGGCGAACAGCAGCGGCAGAGGTCCCGAAGGAACCGAGACGGAGGAGAAGAAATGATCGATCTCCTTCCTGTGCTGGTGCCGCTGCCCGTCCTCCTGCCCCTCATCGGCGCAGGGCTGGCGCTGGTGCTGTCGAAGCACTCGCGGGCACAGAACATTGTGTCGATTCTGATCCTCAGCGCGGTCATGGTCATCTCGCTCATCATGCTCTTCGGCGTCGACGCCCACGGCCCGCAGGTCGTGGCGATCGGCGGGTGGGAGCCGCCGGCAGGAATCGTGCTCGTCGCCGACAGGCTCTCCTCGCTCATGCTCGTCGTCTCCTCCCTGGTCATCTTGTGCGTGCTCGTCTACGCGCTCAGCCAGGACGCCAACGACGATTCGAACGAGACTCCGATCTCCGTGTTCAACCCCAGCTATCTGGTGCTGTGCGCGGGTGTCGCCAACGCCTTCCTCGCCGGTGACCTCTTCAACCTCTACGTCGGCTTCGAGATGTTCCTCGTCGCCTCCTATGTGCTGCTGACACTGGGTGCCACGGCCGAGCGGATCCGGGCGGGCGTGACCTACGTCGTCGTCTCGCTCGTGTCCTCGATCATCTTCCTGGCAGCGATCGGCGTCATCTATGCGTCGACCGGAACCGTGAATATCGCTCAGCTGTCCGAACGGCTGAGCGAACTGCCGCCGGACGTGCAGATGATTCTGCACGTCCTCCTGCTCATCGGCTTCGGCATCAAGGCCGCGATCTTCCCGCTGTCCTTCTGGCTGCCCGACTCCTACCCGACGGCTCCGGCGCCGGTGACGGCAGTGTTCGCGGGTCTGCTGACGAAGGTCGGCATCTATGCGATCATCCGCACCGAGACCCTCCTGTTCGCCGAATCATCGCTGCGAGTTCCGCTGCTGATAGCCGCGGCATTGACGATGGTGGTCGGAATCTTAGGCGCGATCGCCCAGTCGGAGATCAAGAGGATCGTGTCATTCATTCTTGTCTCCCACATCGGCTACATGCTCTTCGGCGTGGCTCTGGGGACCACTGTCGGGCTCGCTGCCGCGATCTATTACACGGTCCACCACATCATCGTCCAGACCGCACTGTTCCTGGCCATCGGCATGGTGGAAATGCGAGGTGGTTCGACCTCGACGCGGTCACTCGGCGGACTCATGGTGCTCTCACCGGCACTGTCGATCATCTTCTTCATCCCGGCGCTCAATCTCTCCGGCATTCCGCCGTTCTCCGGGTTCATCGGCAAGGTCGCACTCTTCGCGGCAGGTTTCTCCGACCACGACTGGCTGGCCGTCACTCTCATCGTCGCCGGCACCGTGACCAGCCTGCTCACCCTCTACGTCATCGGACGTACCTTCAACCTGGCCTTCTGGCGCGACCCCGCGGATGCGGAGGAGCCGAATGAGGAGCTCGTCGCGGAGTTCGCCGAACGCAAGAAGGCCAAGCTGGCGGGCAAACCCTGGAAGGCGCAGATCGGAGTGCCGGGGTCGATGGTCGCCGCCACCACGGTGGTGGTCGTCGCGTCGATCGTCCTCACGGTCTTCGCGGGCCCGTTGTGGGATCTGTCCAACCGTGCTGCGGAGAACCTGCAGTCTCCCGTGAGCTATGTTTCGACTGTGTTGGGCGGTGATGACCAGTGAACGCCAAGCGGCCCCGGATGACGAAGGGCAGAAGCTTCGTCCAGCAGCTCGTGCTGGTGTTCTTCCTCGTCCTGTTGTGGGTGATGCTCTGGGATTCCGTGTCGCTGATGCACATCATCACCGGCGTCATCCTTGCCTTCGTCGTGACCCGGGTGTTCTACCTGCCGCCGGTGGTGCTCTCCGGTCGGTTCAACATCATCCATGCGCTGAATTACGGACTGTGGTTCCTCTACTCGCTCATCCACGCTTCCGTCGAGGTCGCCTGGTACGCGTTCCGTCCCCGCGCGGTGGGCGCCGGATCGGTCATCGCCTGTGATCTGCGCACAAGTTCGGACCTGCTGATGACGCTCGTGGCCGACACCGCGAGTCTCATCCCCGGGTCGATCATCATCGACAGCGACCGCGCACAGGGCGTCCTGTACCTCCACGTCCTCGACTGTGATTCCGAGGAGAAGATTCTGTCGGCCAAACAGCTCGTTTACCACATCGAAGAGCTGCTCATCAAGGCCGTCGGCTCCCATCGCGACCTCGCCGCGCTGAAGGTCGACCCCGACCCGCTGGCCGACGAAGACGGAGGTGGCCGATGAGTCAGATTGTTCTCGACACCCTCGTCTTCGTGGCGTCGGTCCTGTTGGCCGCCTCGGCGATCATCGCCCTCTACCGCATCGTCCGTGGGCCCTCGATCCTTGATCGCATGATCGCCACCGACGTGGTGCTGGCCTCGATCATGTGCGGTCTGGGTGGGTTCATGGCGCTGTCCGGGCGCACGGATCTCCTGCCCGTGCTCGTCGTGCTGGCGATGCTCGGTTTCGTCGGATCCGTCAGCGTCTCCCGGTACGTGTCCAAGTCCGATTCCATGACCCCCGGCGCCGAGGTGGGCTCACTCAGTGACTTCTCCAGCTTAGACTGGCACATGCCCACGGAGTCGACCGGCGACGGAGAGGGCCAGGACGACGCGAAGACCCGCCCCGTGGAAGAGTCGGAGAACGAGGAGCCGTGGCCCGATGACGTGGCCCGCGGAATCTACGACAGCCCCGACGGTCCCGACGCCATCACCGTTCAGCCAGACGAAGAGCCGGTCACGGTGGGCCTCGACCAAGGAGCCGACCCCGACGCGGGAGCAGCCGGCGAGGGCCTGGGTACCGGACCCGATCCGGGACCGGATGACTCCGACGACGGTGCACGCACCCCGACCGAGACTGACGATGAGGACTCTGCCCGCGAAGCAGACGACGCTGCTCGCGAATCCGACGACGAGGGAGGGGGACGCCGATGATCCTCGACATCATCTCTGCGGTGCTCATCCTCCTCGGCGGGGTGCTGTCCCTGGCTGCGGCAGTGGGCATGCTGCGTTTCGCCGATCTCCTCTCACGCATGCACGCGAGTGCGAAGCCCCAGGTGCTGGGGCTGATCGCGGTTGCCCTGGCGATTGCGCTTCAGTACCCGAACTGGGCGACTGTGACGACTCTGGCGATCATCATCTCCTTCCAGCTCGTCACAATCCCCGTGGCCACGCACATGGTGGGGCGCGCCGGTTATCGCACCAAGCACCTGCGTCGTTCTATGCTGTACCGAGATGAACTCGCCGAGGCGGTCGATCGGGCAGAGGCCAGAGAAGTCGCGTGGGAACGCAGAAAAGGAATCGGAACGGACCACAATGACGGTTGACAATCAGCACGAACCCCAGCCCCTGGTGCTGGTCGCCGATGACGAACCCGATGTCCTCGGCGCCGTCGTCCCCTTCCTCGAACGCTCCGGATTCCGGGTCCTCGCCGCCAGCGACGGCCTGCTGGCCCTCGACGAGATCCACCGGCACAATCCCGACGTGTGCGTCCTCGACGTGCTCATGCCCGGTGCCGACGGCCGACAGGTTCTGCGCCGACTGCGTCAGGAGGAGAACTGGGTCCCGGTTCTGCTGCTGACCCAGGTCGGAGAGGCCGTCGAGCGAGCGATGGCACTCGAAGAAGGCGCCGACGACTACCTCAACAAACCCTTCGACCCGCATGAGCTCGTGGCACGCATCCGCGCAGTCCTGCGCCGTACCCACTCGGACGGACCGCCCTTGGCGACGGCCCCCGTGCTGGTCTCGAGCTTCGGTCTGCGCGTCGATCGTGTGGGCAGACGCGCCTGGATGGGGGCCCGCGAACTGGTCATCACGCCCAAGGGCTTCACCCTGCTGGAGTACCTCATGGTTCACCAGGACGAACTCATCGAACGTTCCCGTCTGCTCGAGATCCTGTGGGGATTCGAGGAGGCTGTGGGCACTCGCGCGGTTGACTCTCGAGTCGCCGAACTGCGACGGGTCCTCGGCGAGGACGCCTCTGAACCCCGGTGGATCGCCACTGTGCAGGGTCGGGGCTATCGCTTCGTCGGTGAGGTCCGAGGCGAAGAGGGCCAGAGGACCCTATGACGAACTTCCTGGTCGTCGAGGTCCAGATCTGGCTGTTCCTGCTTCTGCTGTTCCTTGTGCTGGCAGGCTTGGCCGTTGGTGCGTTCTTCGTCTGGAGATACCTGCGCCGGCGTGAGGCCGCGCTGCGGGAGTCGATCGAAACGGCGGCCAGCGAGGACTCCCTGGCCAAACGCAACCGGATGCTCATCCGGTTGGACCACGAGCTGAAGAATCCGCTGACCGCACTGCGCACCTCGGCCGCGAGCATCCGGGATGTCGTCCGTGAGGGCGGGACGATCGCCGAGGTCGAATCCTCAGCCAAACAGGTCGACGTCTCCTCCCGCCGAGTCGCACGCCTGCTGGCCGACCTGCGCAGACTCGCCGACGTCGAGACCCGCATCATCGATTACTCCCGAGTCGACCTCGATCGGCTCATCCACCAGGCCGTCGAGGACGCATCGACGGCACCGGGCGCCGAGGATCGGATGATCGTGGCCACCGTCGCCCGCGCCCCTTGGCGCCTGCCCGATGTCGCCGGTGAGGAGGATCTGCTGCTCACAGCGATCCTCAACCTGCTGGGCAACGCGCTGAAGTACTCCTCTCAGGCCGAAGTCGTCGAACTGCGTGCCAATGAGCAGATCATCGACAACCATCGGTGGGTCGTCGTCGAGGTGGCCGACACGGGCAGCGGCATTCCGCTGACCGAGCAGGAGCAGGTGTGGGACGAACTCTCACGAGGTTCCCGCGTCCGCGCGGTGGCCGGTTCCGGCATGGGACTGTCCCTGGTCCGAGCGATCGTGACCCGCCACGGCGGCTCGGTGCAGCTGTTCAGCCAGGAGGGTGTGGGCACATCGGTGCGCATGGTGCTGCCGGTCCTCGGCGACGCCGCTCAGGTGACGGTGCCGCCGATGGCCGATCAGGTGGGGCAGGCCGCAGCAGGATCGCATCCGGTCCAACCAGTGCAGCTTCCCGACTCGGGGCAGACACCCGGATTCCTGCCTCCCCGGCAGCCCAATGAGGCCGAGCTTCAGGGACGCATCCTGGGCACTCCGCGGCGGACCTCGAAGCGACGCCTCGAACGCGTCGATGGAAACCTGGTCAACCGTTCGACCGGGCAATCGGTCAGCGGCGGGTTCCCGCCGGACTCCGGACAGCACTCCCAGTTCAAGCCGGGCCCGGGCGTAGGCCGCGGACCAGCAGGCCCACAGTCTGGCCCGCAGCAGCCCTATGGCAGCCAGCCGAGACCACAGCAACATTACGGCAGCCAGCCGGGGCCGCAGCATGCCTGGCCGCAGCAGCCTCAGAGGCCGGCACAGCCCAACTCGGGGCAGCAACCCGGCCCGGGACAGCAGCCCAACTCGGAACAACAAACTGATTCAGCACAGCAGCCGCAGAGTCACCGCGAGCAGCGGCCGGGGAGCGACCGGTGATGTCACACGCTGCGAAGGTGCGAACAGTCGTAGCAGGAGCGGCACTGCTCGGTCTCGTCCTCAGCGGTTGTTCGGCCCTGCAGATCCGCACCGCAGAACGGGATTCGGGACCGGTCCGTGTCGCCGTTCAGGACAAAGCAGGCGAGAGCCCCACCACGGCACCACCCGACGCCGGAATCCCCGACGGGATGAAGGAAGTCTCGGTCAACCTCGGCGCCGAATGTCCGGTCGACATCAGTCTTGCCATGGCAGATGGCTGGTCGGAGGGTTCGGCCACCGACGGGTTCCACTCGTTCTCGCGTGGGACCTCGGTCGCCGAGAACGACGTCGTCCTCATCACCTGCTCCCAAGCCTACGATGAGTCGCCGCAATCGGTGGTTGAGGCGAAGAAGAAGTTCTCGTTCTCAGAGAAGGGGTCCTCGGTGGTCTCCGAACGCACAGGGGGCCTCGCCGCCGGATACTACTGGTCGTTCCAAGGTCTGCTCGGACCGAGCGAGATCTTCGCGATCGACCAGAAGCCGACTTTCATGTATGGGGCCCGGATCGGGTACAGAACCAATGGGCGTCTCGTTGAGATCGGCGTCGAGATGCGCGCTCTCGAATCGGACACGGCAGCGGCGAAGGAGTTCGAGAAGATGCTGCCGACGGTCACCATCGACGACGAAAAGGTTCCCGCACCGAGATTCAAATAGCCGGTGTCGGTGGGTGGACCGTCGTCACAGATCGCGGCAGATTCTGCCTCCCGATCCACGGCGATGATCCTAGGATAGGACTATGACGACCAACGACGCTGTGACCACTCTCCTCGATGCTCGCCGACTGCAGGGCCTCCTGACGAACCGGAGCGGTCGTGTGATCGCCCAGTACTCCTTCCTCAACTCCGACGGCAGTAGCTACCTCACCCACCTTGCCGACATCGGCGGAGACAGTCCTCGGCGCCTCACCCGTGGTGACCAGTCCATCGGCCCGGCCGCGATCGATGAGACAGGAACGATCTACTTCGCGGCCAAACGCATCGGCGAAGACGGCAAGGACGCCCAGAGCCCGAGCCTGTGGGCACTGCCGGAGACCGGCGAGGCGCGCAAGCTCGCCGATCACGAAGATGGCTTCTCCCGGCTCGACGTCAAAGGTCAGACCCTGGTCGCGCAGCTCCCCGTACACACCTGGGCCGCGGATGAGGACGAGCACCAGGAATACAGCCGGGAACGCAGAGAAGCCAAGGTCAGCGGCATCCTCCACTCCGGATTTCCCCTCCGCCGCTGGGACCATGATCTGGGGCCGGGGCGAGAGACCCTCGCGATCGCAGACCTGAACGCTCTCACAGCAGAGTTCGACGAGGAACTCGACGAGGATGACGCACAAGCCGGCACCGGAGTGACCTTCCGCTACCTGCCGTTGCCGGCCGGTCGCCTCGTTGACTGGGCTCTCGACGAGGAGGCACGCTTCGTCCTCGTCCAGATCGAGAAGCCGATCCCCGACCAGCTCGAGGCCAGCGAGATCTGGCAGGTCGACCTGCACAAACACGGTGCTCCCAGGTTGCTGATCGAGGCAGCTGCAGATCATGCGTACGGCATCGAGGCCATCAGCCCCGACGGAACCCGGGCCCTTCTCACACGGGAGCAGTTCTGGACATCGACAACGAATATGTCCGCAGCGCTCATGCTCCTCGACCTCGGCACTGAGTCGCTGAGCCCGGTGTGGGCCGAGGCCGACCACTGGTTCGCCCCCGTCTGGGCCGATGATTCGACGATCGTCGCAACTGCGGACGATCACGGACGGGGCAGTGTCTTCATCGGCGACGTCGACGACGAGCAGCCTCGGCGACTGGTGGGCGGTGAGAGCCAGAAATATGCGTTTGCGGGACTGCAGGTGCAGGGACTGGCGGTCGTGGCGACCGCCTCGGCGATCGACGTCGCGCCTCTGCCCATCGCCATCGATCTGGTCTCTGGCCAGATCAGCGAGCTCGCCAACCCAGCCAGCGTCATCGATGGGGTGGGCACCCTGGCTGAGGTGGCAGCCGTTGGTGACGACGGCACCGCAGTGCGCGCCTGGTTGGCTCTGCCCGAGGGGGAGGGGCCGTTCCCCCTCGTCGTCTTCGCCCACGGCGGACCCTGGGGATCGTGGAACTCCTGGACGTACCGGTGGAACCCGGGACCGTTCACCGCTGCCGGATACGCGATACTGCTGCCGGATCCGGCAATCTCCACCGGCTATGGCCAGTCGATGATCGACCGCGGCCAACAGGAACTGGGCGGGGCACCGTTCACGGACATCCTCGCACTCACGGACGCGGCCATCGAACGGCCCGACATCGACGCCGAGCGCACCGCTCTGGCCGGCGGATCCTACGGCGGATACATGGCGAACTGGGTGGCCGGGCACACCGGTGAGCGGTTTCGGTGCATCGTCACACACGCCTCCCTGTGGAACACGACCTCGATGGGCCGGACCACGGACAACGCCTCCTGGGACGTGGCCATGCGGAAGCAGTCGTCGACCTACTCACCGCACCTGTTCGCCGACCGGATCGAGGTCCCGATGCTCGTCATCCACGGTGACAAGGACTACCGGGTGCCCATCGGACAGGGCCAGGAACTCTGGTACGACCTGCTGACCCGATCGAAGACACCCCTGGACGCAGAGGGGCTGACCCAGCACCGCTTCCTGTACTTCCCCGACGAGGGCCACTGGATCACCGGGCGCGGCAACGCCGAAGTCTGGTACCGCACTGTCCTGGCCTTCCTCGACCTGCATGTCCTCGACATCGACGCCGAGCGCGCCCGCACGCTGGGGTGAAGTCGGAGACGCAACGATGACCACTGAGTACGCCCTGGTGCCCGAGGCAGCGCCCGCGGACACGATCATCCATAACGCTGTCGTCCTTGACGGCAATCCAGCCGACTTCACCGCGGAGCTCGCCGATGATTGGCTCGCCGAGGCGGGTGGGACAGTCATCGCACGCGGCCGCGGTGCGGGCTGGCAAGGCCTGGCCACCTCGGCGACGGTGCGGATCATTAACGCCGAGGGCGCGTACCTGACTCCCGCGTATGTCGACATCCACTGCCACGGGGCTGGCGGCTCCAGCGCCGAGGACGGCGAGGCCGGGCTCGGCGAGGTGCTCGGCGTCCACCGTCGGCACGGAACCCGGGCGCTCGCCCTGTCCTTCGTCTCGGACACCATCGAAGGTCTCTGCGACTCCCTGGCCGCCGGAGCCGGGCTCGTCCGAGACAATCCGAACGTGCTCGGCCTGCATGCCGAAGGACCCTTCCTGTCTCCGGACTTCAAGGGCGCACACGCACCCGAGGTGCTCACCGCACCCACGCCCGAGGCCGTCGAATCGATCCTCGCCGCCGCCGACGGGGCACTGGCCCAGATCACGATCGCCCCCGAACTGCCGGGTGCATTCGATGCGATCTCACGGTTCGCCTCGGCGGGGGTAAGCGTGGCCATCGGACACACCGCGGCCGGCTACGAGGAAGCGGCACGCGCCTTCGACGCGGGAGCGAGCATCCTCACCCACACCTTCAACGCGATGCCGGGAATCCACCACCGAGCACCCGGTCCGATCCTCGCCGCCGTCGAAGCGGGACACGTCACGCTCGAACTCATCAACGACGGTGTGCATGTGGCGCCCGCTCCCGCACGGATGCTGGCGAACCTGACACCGGGGAGGATCGCGCTGATCACCGATGCCATGGCCGCGACGGGCATGGCCGACGGTCGGTACATGCTCGGGACTCTGCCGGTGCAGGTGGAGGACTCCGTGGCACGGCTGCTGAACGAGGACGATACGACCGGATCCATCGCCGGATCGACCCTGACCATGGATGACGCGGTGATGGCAGCGGTGGCCGAGGTGGGCATGAGTCCGCTTGAGGCGGTTCAGGCCGCGAGTCTGGTGCCGTTGCGAGCCCTGGGACGCATCGCCGCTGACGAGCACAGTCTGCTTGGCGTGGGAATGCCCGCGGAGTACCTGCTGCTGAACGCGGACATGAGCATCCAGGCTGAGAACATGGCACGATAGGAGACATGGATGCCCTGCTCCTCATCGACACCGACGACGCCAGCTACACCTCCGACGAGAACGCCGAGATCTTAGTCGACATCGTCGGCCGCACTCGCGCGGTCGGCGGTGTGCTCATCTTCGCCTCGACGAAGGATGAGCTCGTCGACATCGACGATGAGGAACTGTCCATCTTCGTGCCCGACGAGGAGGACCTCGTGCTGCGCTCGGAGAGCCCCGACGTCTTCGAAGGCATCAGCGATCTGGCCCCGGGCCTCCACGACATGGCCATCGACCGCATCGTCATCGCCGGTGGTGACATCACCAGCGAAGACGCAGACGGCGAGGACACTCAGGGCGGTGCGGACGACTCTGACCTCGCCGGTGCACCTGACCCCGCTGATGACGGCGACGTGCCGGGATCCGTGCGAGCCTCGGCGATGGCAGCACTGGTCTGCAACTTCGACGTCATCGTCCTCTCCGACTCAGTGATCGATGCCGAGGGACAGCCGGTGACCTGGCTGGACGAGGCTGAAGACGCCGGTGCGATGATCAAGAAGACCGGCGACACCTGGCTGAGGATGTAGTTCCTTCGGCAATGAGCGATTGGCGTTCTGGCGTCCGCGCCATCATGGTTCTACACTGAGTAGAAGATTTGAGTTCCTTGAGGATCGACCATGATGCCATGCGTGCGGGCAGCCCATTGAGAGGAGGACCATGACCGGATCGAACAAGTCGGTACGTGCTCTCTTCGCCGCGCTCATGACGACCCTGCTGGCTGTGCTCATGCACGTCGGCGCCGGCGGCACGACTTCTCTCCTCGGCATCTCGATCGTCTTCGTCATCGTCCTGTGGGCCGCAATGATCCTCGCCGGCAGGCGGCTCGGATATCTGGCTCTGGGGTCACTGCTCGGCCTGGGCCAGATCCTCATGCACCTGTCGATGGGCTGGTTCACCGCCGCACCCGCCTCCACCGGTGCCTCGACTACCGGAACGGCCATGGGCCACCAGCACATGAATCACGGGACCGGCACCGTGGACCTGGGCCAGACGACGATGTCCCATCCGATGTCGCACATGGCCGGTGACGGGTCGAGTGCGAGTCTGGCTATGGTGGCCGCCCACACCGCAGCGGTCATCGTCACCGCAGTGATCCTCAAACGCGGCGAAGACATCATCCTCACCATCCTGCAGCTAGCGCTGGGGCCGATAGTCACCGCGCTGCGGTCGCTCGTCGAGGCGGTCGGCGTCCTGGCAGAATTCCCTGCCCGACTCGTCCAGGGCGAGTTCCACCTGCCCCAGGCCATCACCTCCGCCGTCGTCGGCCCCAACTACCGACGCGGACCTCCCGCACTCGTCTGAACTCAGAACGTCACCAGCGGCGGATGCACCGCCGAGCCCATACATCATCGGTGACAGCCGAACACCGTCGACGACGAACAGTCGACGGTCGCGTCCGGCTGCACCGACACACTGAAAGTGCAGACGAAATGCGCAAAAACACCACCACCCAGATGGCTGCCCTGTCCGTTGCGGCCATGATCGGGCTCAGCGCCTGTGGCCAGACCCCGGCGAGCGAACCCGAGAAAACGAGCCAGTCACAAGTCAGCGTCGAATCCCTGAGTCTCGACAACGCCTGGGCCAAAGCAGCCGACGAGGGCATGACCGCCGTCTTCGGCGAGCTGAAGAACAACAGCGATGAGGACATCACCCTCGCCGGGGCGAAATACGACGACGCCGATGAGGTCCAACTCCACGAAACGCTCGAGGACAACTCCGGAGGCATGTCGATGCAGGAGAAGAAGGGCGACTTCACGATCCCGGCCGGTGAGTCGCTGAGCCTCAAACCCGGCGGGGAACACATCATGGTCATGGGACTGAAGAAGCCCATCAAACCCGGCGAGGAGATCTCACTGGAACTTGTCACCGGCGATGATCAGACCTTCCCGGTGACCGCCATCGCCAAGGACTACTCCGGGGCACAGGAGACCTACGCACCTGGTGAGGCCGACAGTGACCACTGAGCCGAGCAGCCGTCCTCACGGCTTCAGCCGCCGGCGCCTCATCGCCTCGGCCGCGGCCGGCGGAACAGGAGTCGTCGGTGCCGTCGCGGGATTCGGTGTGGGCCGAGGCGGTGGAGCAGATCGTGCCGAGGCCGCACCGTCACGAGATCTCAGCGGAGCCAACGGGCCGGTGACAGAACCGTTCTACGCCCCTCACCAGGCCGGCATCGAAACCCCACCGCAGGCGCATGCGCACTTCCTGGCGCTGACGCTGAAACCGGGCATCAAGGCCGCCGAGGTGACGCGCTGGCTGAGGCTGCTCACCGCCGATGCCGCAGCCCTAACCCAGGGCAGCGGACCGTTGGCCGACTCCGAACCCGAACTCGCCCACGAGCCGGCGCGCCTGACCGTCACATTCGGATTCGGGCCCGGGCTCGTTGAGCTGGCGGGTGAGAAATCTGTGCCGAAATGGCTGAAACCGCTGGAGAAGTTCCCCATCGATGACCTTGATCCCGAGCGGTGCACCGGGGATCTGCTCCTGCAGATCTGCGGCGACGATCCGCTGACCTTGGCACATGCCCGGCGGATGCTGTTCAAGGATTCCCGAAATTTCGCCGAGGTGGCCTGGCAGAGAGACGGATTCCGCCGTTCCTATGGCAGCCAGGGGGAAGGGCAGACTCAACGGAACCTCTTCGGACAGTTGGACGGGACAGCCAATCCCGGGCCCGGGTCCGAGGACTTCGCCCGCATCATCTGGGGACAGGGCACCCGAGGAGCAGATCCGGTCTTCTCCGCGCACGGGGAACCGCCGGACAACCTCGGCGCGCATCTGCCTGAGTGGATGCGCGGAGGAACAACCTTGGTGCTGCGCGACATCGCAATGAACCTCGACACCTGGGACCAGGCCGATCGGCCGGCCCGCGAGTTCGCGACCGGACGAACGCTCAACACGGGGGCACCGCTGTCGGGTGCCGACGAGTTCGATGTCCCCGACTTCGAGGCGGTCGACAAGCGCGGGCTGACGAAGATTTCGGCGGCCTCGCACGTGGCCCGGGCACGGGACGGTTTCGGTCCCGAGACGCAGATCCACCGGCGCACGTTCAACTACGGAACCGGTGCGGGGGAGGAGGCCGGACTCATGTTCGCCTCGTTCCAGGCCGATATCGACCGGCAGTTTCTGCCGATCCAACGCCGCCTCGCCGAGGTGGATCTGCTCAATGAGTGGACCACGCCGATCGGGTCGACGGTGTGGGCGATCCCGCCGGGAATCAAGGAAGGGGAGTACATCGGGCAGAGCCTCTTCGAGGGCTGAGTCAGAACAGTGCTGGGGGAAGGGCGTCTTCGAACTCGAGCAGCCAACGCTTGGTCCCCAGCGCCGTGCCTCGGCGGCCCCCGGAATAGCCGCCGAGGCCGTCGCTGGCGACGACGCGGTGGCAGGCGATGACCAGCGGCAGGGGGTTCATCCCCATGATGCTGCCGATTCCTCGCGCGTGGATGCCGGTTCCGCTGCGACGGGCAAGCTCGCCGTAGGTGATGGTGGTGCCAGCCTCGACCGTCTCGTCGAGAGCGGTGAGGACCGTTCGCGCGGTCGCGGAGACTGGGCCTAAGTCCAGAGGCAGATCGAAGGTGGTGAGGGCTCCGTCGAAGTATGCGCGCAGTTGCCGCAGCGCTTCTGCAATAAGAGGGTCAGAGGCACCCGTGCCTTGATGGATGCCCGTATCGGACTGATCTGTCCTGTCGTCGGTGGCCTCGTCAGGTTCTGGCCACTCGACACGGATGATGGACTGTCCGTTGCTGGTCACTGCGATGGGACCGACGGGTGTGTCCATTGCGGCCCAGGAGAAGTCATGCTCGGCAAGTTCGACGTGGAAATCATGCGAACTCATGATCATGTGTCTCCTCTCTTAGGGCAAAGCTACCGCATCCTTGCAGTAGAAGACCCTCCATCCCGCAAGATCGAGATGGAGGGTCTTCCGCACGGGCTCAGGAACTCAGAATTGAGTTCCCAAAGCTCGGATCACTTCTCTTCGTCAGGAAGCTCGCCTTCGTAGGCATCAGGGTTCTTTTTGAGCCATTCGGAGATGGCTGCTTCTCCGTCGTCCTCGTACTCGTTGACGACGAGGTCTTCGAGGTCACCGTACTGCTTGTCATCAAGTTTGATCTTGCTGATGTAGTCGGCGGCGTCGGCGAATTCATCGCTGAATCCCTTAGTTGCTGTGAAGTGCAGCTTCTCAGCTTCACCCATGGCACCCTTGGGGTCCTCGAGATCCTTGACCGGGTAGGCGTTGTTGGCCCAGAACGGGCGCCACAGCGTGACGACGATGTCCTCTTCGGCATCGGTGGCGTTGCCGAGTTCGGTGAGCATCGCTGCCGTTGACGAGGTGACGAGTTCGTATTCGTCATCCAAGCCGTACTCGGGGATCATCTTCTTCGTGGCAGCGGTCAGACCGGCGCCGGGCTCGATGCCGATGATCTCTCCGCCGAAGTCCTTGCCCTTGCCTTTGAGGTCTTCGATCGAGTTGATGTCCTTCATGTACTTCGGCACCGCGATGGTGAGGACGGCGTTGTCGTAATACGCGCCGAGGTCTTCGAGCTTGTCTCCGTACTCGTCCATGTACTGTTTGTGCGTGACCTCTGGCCACGACGAGGGGTACATGTCGACGTCGCCGTTGGCGACTCCGGCGTAGAGAACGGCGGCGTCGGCGAACGTCTCTGTTTCGACGTTGTAGCCCATCTTTCCGAGCTGGTCTTCGAGCAGCAGCGAGATGCTCTGACCGTCGGTCCAGCCGGTGACATAGCCGAGCTTGATATCACCCTTGTCTCCGCCACCGCTGCCCTCATCCTTCGAGGCTTCCTGAGAACAACCGGTCATGGCCAGGCCCAGGGCTGCCACTCCTGCGATGAATGTGGTGAGAAATCTTCTTTTCATGGTGTGTTCCTTTTCTCGAGTATTCGACTTCTGATTGTCTGTGACTGCACCGGGCACTCAGGCATTCGCATCGGCCTTTGCGCCCGCAGCCTTGGCCTTGGCGTTGCGATTGCGGAGTGTGGCGATGAGCGAATTCGGGTATTCCTTCGCATTGCCCAGGGCGGCCGTCACGCGGTCGAGGTAGACCGCGATGATGACGACACCGAGTCCGGACTCGACGCCGAGAGGCAGATTCTGGGTGGCGACGGCCTCGACGACGTTCTTGCCCAATCCGTCAGCACCGACGAAGCCGGCGATGACTGCCATGGCCAGAGCGAGCATGATGACCTGGTTGATTCCGGCCATGATCGTCGGTGTGGCCAGGGGCAGTTGCACACCTCGCAGGATCTGGCGAGGGTTCGCGCCGAAGGACTGTCCGGCCTCGACCGTCTCCGAGTCGACGCCGCGAATGCCGAGTTCGGTGAACCTCACGCCCGGAGGCAGAGCAAAGATGACCGTTGATACGAGGCCGGGTACCACGCCGATACTGAAGAAGGTCACGGCCGGGATGAGGTAGACGAATGCGGGCATCGTCTGCATGAAGTCAAGGATCGGTCTGATGATGGCTGAGGCAGTATCGTTCCTTGCTGCCAGGATGCCGACGGGGATCGCGATGATGATTGCTATGACCGCGGCGATGATGATCAGCGCCAGAGTCTCCATCGACGAGACCCATTGATCCATCGTCAAGATGAAGAACAGGGTGATCAGAGACCCCACTGCCATCTGCCAGGATCGCAGGACCCAGCCGATGAGTGCCAGAAGGATCATGATGACCAGCGGATGAAGGTCGACGAGCACGTTCGTGAGCGCGTCGATGAGGAACGTGAAGATGAAAGTGATGAAGTCGAAGAACCAAGCGAGGTTCTCCTTGAGCCAGTCGAAGACGACGTCGACCCAGGCCCCCACCGGGATTCTGATGTTCTCCATTAGAGATCACCCCTGCTGCTCGCGGTTTCGGCTTCTGAGGCATCACCGGTCTCTGCGAGAACCTGGTCGATGATTCCGGTGTCAACTGGGGCAGTCCATTCCACGGCCGTGCTGCCTGCGGACTGGTCGTCGTCGCTGGTCTGGTCGTTGCTCGTTTGATTGCCCAACGCTGCCAGCAGAGTCGCTCGGGGGACGACCCCGACGAGCTGGTCTTCGTCATCGGTCACCGGGACCGGCAGGGGAGATTCTGAGGATGGCAGGAACAACTCGATGAGCAGGTCATCGGGGGACGCCGAGGTTGCCGCCGGCTTGATGATCTCATCGAGCGTCTTGGCGCCTCCGCGAAGGTGGTCGATGCAGTCACGGTCGCTGACGACGCCGAGGAACTTCCGGTGTCGGTCAGTGACATAGACGGCCGAGGCATTGCTTTCACGCATACTGCGCAGGGCGACGCGAGGTCCGTTCTGGTTGGTCACGACCTGGCGAGCCTTCTCCATGACATTGCTCGCTGTCAGCACCCGGGCGCGATCGACGTCATGGACGAACTGAGCCACGTAGTCGTTCGCAGGATCGGTGAGGATCTCCTCCGGTGTGCCGACCTGG
The DNA here is from genome assembly GCF_900105045.1 of Brevibacterium picturae. Lineage (GTDB taxonomy): Bacteria > Actinomycetota > Actinomycetes > Actinomycetales > Brevibacteriaceae > Brevibacterium > Brevibacterium picturae. The sequence continues at coordinate 2,385,452 of NZ_LT629739.1, forward strand.
ACGATGCGACCGTTGCGCATGACCGCGATCCGGTCCCCGAGGAACATCGCCTCATTGAGGTCGTGGGTGATGAAGATGATGGTTTTCTTGAGTTCGCCCTGGAGCTCGACGAGCTGCTCCTGCATCTCGCGGCGAATGAGTGGGTCAAGCGCAGAGAACGCTTCGTCCATGAGCAGGATGTCGGTTTCTGCTGCAAGCGCTCGGGCGAGGCCCACACGCTGCTGCATGCCGCCGGAGAGCTGCTCGGGGTATTTGTCTCCCCAGCCGTCGAGGCCGACGGCTTTGAGCCAGCGGTCCGCAGCTTGGTCGCGTTCCACCTTGGCCGTTCCGCGGATCTCCATCGCGTAGGCGGCGTTGTCGCGAACCGTGCGGTGTGGCAGCAATGCGAAGTGCTGGAACACCATTGAGACGTGGTCGGTGCGGACCTTGCGCAGAGCGGCCGCATCGATCGAGGCGATATCGGTGCCCAAAACCTCGACGGAGCCGGCCGTCGGCGACCACAGCCCGTTGAGCGTGCGGATCAGAGTTGATTTGCCCGATCCGGACAGGCCCATGACGACGAAGATCTCGCCGGCCTCGACTTCGAAGCTGGCATCGATGACTGCTGCTGTGCCGAGTTTTGTCAGATCATCCCGGTCGGCACCTTCTTCGAGGCGCTTGACGACCTCGTTCTGGCGCTTGCCGAAGACTTTGTAGACGTTTGACGCTTTGACAACGCTCACGTGTTTCCTCCTTACATTCTTGACTCTCCGCAAGAACGAGAGGCTTCACCCCCGATTCTGCGATCCGGCGGTGGCTATCGATCCGAACAGGGTCGATCGCACACTCGCCTCACCGCACACGGATATCTCACTCCTCATTGTAGATTTGTTCAGCGATTACGCTATGAGTCATGTCGAGACATCGCGGGGTTTTGGGTCAGACTAGCCCTCTGACCTGGAGTGATGTAGAACTATGCGTTACTTGATTGTTACAAACTCGGGTTGAGGCAGATGGGTGTGTCCTTATCCGTTTTGTTACATTATGTGGATCCTTGATGCTGATCGCTCCAATCCGCACGACCAGGGCATGCGCCGGAGTCCAGGAGGCGGTACTCAGGAAACGTCGTGCAGGAAGCCGATGATCTCGGGGGTGACCGCCTCGGCGAACTCTTCGAAGAAGCCATGCCGACCGCCAGGGCAGATGAGGATCCGGGAGTCCGGGATGCGCTCATGCAGCAGGCCGGCGTTCTCGACCGGGTTCATGAGGTCATCGTCGCCGTGGACGATGAGCGTCGGTGCCGCGACCTCCGGGAGTCGTTCCCAGGCATTGTGGCCGGCGCTGATGCGCAGATGAGCCGCAGACTCCTGGGTGGTCATCGTGTCGTCGCCGAGCAGTTTGCTGTACCTGGCGGCGACAGTCCAGTTCGGGGTGTAGAACAGCGAGAACAGGTACTGGGTGTGTTCGCGACCGCGCAGACGTGCCAAGGACTGGCCCACCTCACGCGGGCGTTTGACGGACTTCGGTCCTCCCGGCGTGGTGCACCCCAGAACCAGGGCAGCGACCCGGGCGGGGAAGTCCAACGCCAGCATCTGGGCGATGCGCCCGCCCATCGACGTTCCGTAGACGGCAGCGCGAGTGATGCCCAGATGGTCGAGGACCTCGACGGCATCGGCGGCGAAGCTGGCAGTTGAGAGCTCGGTCAGTTCGCTCCGACTGCCGCCGGTGCCGCGATAGTCGAAGGTGATGGTGCGAAACTGCGGTTCGAAGTCCGAGCGCAGTTCGTCCCACCATTCGTGGGAGTTCGCCTGTCCCTGGAGGAGAAGCAGGGCCGGTGCCTCGGGTGGGCCGCTGACCTGGATTGTGAGCGGGAATCCGTCTCGGGCAGTGATGGTGAGCTGGTGCCTGGTCTCCACGTGCTGTTCCTCTTCGCTGGTGCGCAGGCCCCAGCGCCTAGGCTGGGGTCATGAAGCAATTGCCGTTCCTCAATGATGCCGCAGACCGCCGGGGCGCCGACGATTCGTCCACCTCGGCTGCGATCCCGGCGGCGACTCCTGTAGCGGCCGATCCGCGGCGTCCGGCCATCATCGTTCCCGTCCAGGTGACCTCGCCTGAGGAGATCGCAGCGCAGTGCAGCGCCATCGCCGAGACCGGAGTCGTCGACGTCATCGAATGGCGCATCGATCCCGTGATCGCGAGTATCGCTGATGAGGGGAGCAGGGGTTCCGACGCTGCTGAGTCGCAGGCGCTCGCCGAGGCGATTCTGGGCTTGGCCGTGCACGTGAGAAGGGCGGGGCTTCCGGTTCTCATCACATTGCGGACGGGCTTCGAAGGTGGAGTCGCTGATGTGAGCGAAGGGGGTTACGCAGAGATCCTCACGAGGATCGTCACCGGACTGTCCGGGCCGCCGACGCCGACCACAGCGGCAGCACCGACCACCACCACCGCAACGCCGGCACTCACGTGGGCGCTCGATGTCGAGATCGAGCGCAGTCAGGCAGCGGACCTCATCGACACGGCGCACAACCATGGCATTTCGGTGGTGGCCTCACACCACAATTTCGCCGGGACGGACTCGGCAGAATCGCTGGCGGCCACGTTCACCACAATGGCTGGCAGCGGCGCAGATGTGGCGAAGATTGCCATGATGCCGCAGACCCACGCCGATGTCACGGAGCTGCTGCGGGTCACCGCGCAGGCGGATGAGGTCGTGGAGATTCCCGTGCTGGGCATCTCCATGGGCCGGTTGGGCAGGACCAGCCGGGTTATGGGCGGCGATTTCGGCAGCTGCGCGTCGTTCGCGCAGCTAGCTCAGTCGTCGGCACCCGGCCAGATCGCTGTCACGGACCTGGCCGGGATCTTCGACCGACTCTACGGTTGAGCGGACCGACTCTACGGTTGAGCGCTCAGTCGACGTCTTCTTCGAGCGGCTTGCGGAACTTCTTGGGCAGAGCCTCGTCGCCGAAGCCGTTGCGCACGGTGGTGGCGGCGATCCGCTGAGCGACGAGCCGCGCCACTGCGACGCCGACACCCGAGACGATGGTCCAGGCCAGAGCCTCAGACATCGAGATGTCGTCATCGACGGGATTGTTCGGTGCGGGGCGTTTGGTCGACTTCTCCCATACGAAGGTCAACGCCTTGCGAGCCACGAAGGTTGCCGCAATGGGCGCTCCGACGCCGATGACCTGCCAAGCGAGCTTTCCCATGCTCGTGTCCTTTCGTTAGACGTTGTGCCTGCGACGCTGTTGCGCCGCGCAGATGTCGCTGGGTAGCGAATCCGTACGGGACCACACTAGCGCAGGAGGCGCCCACGTACGCAGGAGGCAGAATTTCATACTTTCGAGGGATGCGCGGTGCCCGGATGACCGATAGATTGAGTCATCAGCGCACGAGGGGAGCAGGAATGCTCAGCAAATGGAAAGTCACGGTCGTCACCGGGCTGTTCGTCGTCAGTGCGCTGAGCTTCTTCCTCGGCCTCTTCCCGCTGTTCGCCGACATCTTCTGGATCCTGTGGTTCATCGGGTGTGGGGCGTGCATCCTCGCGCTGGTTCTCACGGTGGTCGTGCCGACATACCGCGCCGTCGCGGATCGCCCTGCAGTGAATGCCTCGGCGACTGATGCTGGGGCCTGACCGGCCGATGGCGTCAGCCGGCCATGATCAGCGTCTGAAGCCGCGCTGTCAGGTCCTCATCCCGCTTGATCGGGTTCCCGTCCAGCTGGTTCAGCGTCACGGCCGTGCGCATTGAGGACACGTACCACGCGCCATCGGCATCGATGACCTCGCTCAGGCCGAAGTCCGCGTATTCGGCTGTGAGCCCGAGCTCCGCGGCATGGTCGAAGACCAGGCGTTGGGTTGTGCCCGAGAGTAGGCCCGCCTCCGGGGCGGGCGTGAGGAGGCGATCGCCTCGGCGAATGATGAGGTTGGATGTCGGGCCCTCGAGGACGATGCCGTCGTGGGAGACGAACAGGGCTTCATCGGCGCCCTGCTCCGCCGCGTACCGACCGGCGGCTTGGTTGACCGCATAGGACAGTGTCTTGGCTCCGATGAGCAGCCAGGGCGCCTTGCTTCCGAGGTAGGCGTCGTATCCGCGATCGAGGCTGACGGCGCTGATGCCCTGGGCCCGTGCTCGGGTGATCGTGTCATCGACGGGAACGTTGAAGGCCCACCCTCGCGGGCTCTGGCTTCCGTCCGGGTTCTGGGTTCCGCGTGAAAGCGCGTAGCGGACGCCGAACTCGGTGCTGGACGGGTCGGCGGCGCGCACCTCGGCGATGACGGTCTCGAGGGCTCGGTCCCACAGATCCGGGTCCGGTTCGGGCAGTCCCAGCGCTGAGGCGGATGAGCAGAACCGTGTGAAGTGGCGATTGCGATTCACCACGGTCACGTCCGAGCCGCCGAGGCGGACGAGAACGGTTTCGAAGATGCCGTCGCCGCGATGGGCCGACAGATCTGTGACGGGCAGGTGTGGCGCGCCGAGGTCAGACACCTCGACGGTGGACGCGGCAGGGTCGATGAGGACAAGAGCATCTGTCATACCGACAGTCTAGGTTCCCTTCAGTGTGGCAGTCGGGCTGCAGGGTGCCGATCGGGCGGCAGCCTCGATCAGCCGGTGCTGACGCCGAAGAGGAGGCCGAGCAGACAGGTCACGGCCGCCGCACCGAATCCGATGGCGAGCTGGCGCAGCGCACGTGGTCCCGGGGCGGTTCCGGAGAGCAGGCCGACGGTGCCGCCGGTGAACAGGAGCGCGATGCCGACGAGTCCGGCCGAGAGGATCACGGCGGGCAGGCCCGACATGCCGAAGATGTAGGGGAGGATCGGGATGAGCGCGCCCGAGGAGAAGAAACCGAAGCTCGACAGCGCTGCGCCCAGGCCGGTCCCCAGCTCGTCGCGGTCGACGCCCGAATCAAGGGCGGGCAGCTGAGGCGATTTCTCGTTCTTGGCCGCCGCGATCGTCTTATGGGCACGAGCGTCGGCCTCGGGGGAGTCCATGCCCCTGGCGCGGAAGACGAGCGCGAGCTCGTTGGCGTCGATGTTGAGATCGGCCAGCGCGTGGCGTGATTCGGGGTCCGGGGTCGAGGCATCGAGGAGTTCGCGCTGGGACCGCACGGAGATGTACTCCCCGGCGCCCATCGACAGGGCCCCGGCGAGCAGGCCGGAGACGCCGGTGAGCAGGATGACATGGTTGCCCACTCCCGCGGCTCCGACCCCGAGGACGAGTGCGAGGTTCGACACGAGTCCGTCGTTGGCGCCGAAGACCGCGGCGCGGAAATTGCCGGACAGGCGGGCGCGGGAGCGGGCGGCGAGAGCGCGGACGACCTCGGCGTGGATCCGTTCGTCGGCGGCCATCTCAGCCGATGCCGCCTCGTCGTCGTCATAGGGCGAGCTCGTCTCCGACTGCTGAGCCAGAGCGAGGACGAAGACCGATCCGAACAGCCGGCCCAGGAACGCGAGGCTCAGGGTGATCAGGTCGGGGGCGCGCTTCTTCTCGGCACGCTCGCCGAGGAGGTCGATCCAATGCTCCTGATGTCGGGATTCGGCTGTGGCCAGGGCGAGGAGAATCTCCCGATCCTCGCCGGAGCGACGTTCGGCCAGATCGCGGTAGACGCGCTCCTCGAGCCGCTCGTTGGCAAGGTATCGCTGCCAGCGTCTGATTGTCCTTCGATCGGGCTCATGCCGCTCGTCGGGGACCGTTGCTTCGTTGTTCATCACTGGTCGGATTCTACTGTGAGTAGGCGATTGAATTCAACACTTGCGCAATCGACTAAGTATCGGTTGTTATCGTTTCGTTACCTCAGACCCCCGGATGATGGACTAGATTAAAGCTCAATGTGAGTTGTGTCACCGTTTCGTTATAGATGCATGTATTTCGTTACCAATGGCGAAGACATTGCGAAACGTGAGAATCAAGCTTCCCCTTGAGCTCGACAGTCTGGCACCGCTGCTGCAGTGAATTTCTGGCGGCGTCGGTGCCTCCGGTTCGCGCTCAACTGTTCGTGTGCTGCGATGACCCGTGGGTGACGTTCGGTCGATGGCCGAACGCGGTCAGAGATGCCCGCTCGCAGGCCTATGCGCAGAACAGTGATGGTTCGTCTGGCACCTGAGGAGTGAAAGGAACTCTATGAAGTTGCCCACCAAAACATGGTTGGCGGTCACCGCTGCCGCCGGTCTGGCTCTCGGCGGATTCAGTCCGGCGATGGCGGCCGGAAACGCGGGACCGACCGAGCATACCGATATGGGCGTCACGGGCGACGCCGTGATGGAACATCTGCAGGAGATCTCCGATATCTCGACCTCTCATTCCGATGAGGGCTTCCGGGCGTTGGGGACTCCGGGCTACGAAGAGGCTGTTGAGTACGTCGAACAGACGCTTGAGGCCACCGGCGCCTTCGACGTCGAACGGCAGGCCTTCGAGGTTGAGAATCAGACGTTCGGCGAGGTCGCTGTCAGCGTTGACGGCGAGGAGCTCGAGGTCACCCCGGCCAGCTACACCGAAGGCACCGAAGAGCCGCTGGCTGACCTGCCGGTGGCGCTGCCGGTCGATGACGACTACAGCGACCTGGCCGGCGGTCAGCTCGGCTGCGCGGCCAGCGATTTCGACGACAGCGCCGAGGGCGCACTCGTCCTCGTCGCACGCGGCACCTGTTCCTTCGGAGAGAAGACCCAGGCGGCCACCGATGCCGGAGCCGCAGCGGTCATCCTCTACAACAACGACACCTCCGCACCGGATGAGACCCTCAACGCCACCCTCGGCGAACGCGTCGAGAACGGTGCGCCCACCGTCGGTGTCAGCTACAACATCGGCAACGACCTGCTGACCAAGATCGAAGGTGCTGCCGAGGGTGAGCCGCTGCTGGCGGACTTCACCCTCGAGACCGAATACACCACCTCGACGACCTGGAACGTCATTGCCGAGACCAAGGCCGGCGATCACGACAACGTCCAGATGTTCGGTGCTCACCTCGATGGTGTCCCCGAAGGGCCGGGTGTCAATGACAACGGTTCCGGGTCGGCCGCACTGCTGGCCAGCGCCGAGGCTCTGGCCGAGCAGCCGACCGAGAACGACAACGCCATCCGCTTCGGCTGGTGGGGTGCAGAAGAGGTCGGGCTCGTCGGTTCGGCCCATTACGTGGAGAGCCTCAGCGAATCAGAGGTCGCGAAGGTCAAGTCGTACATGAACTTCGACATGATCGGATCCGACAACTACATCGTCGGCACGCTCGACTCCGACGGCTCCGACGTGCCGATCCCCGACGGGGTCGAGGTGCCGGAGGGCTCGGCTGAGCTCGAGAAGGTCTTCACCGACTACTTCGACACCCAGGACCAGAAGAACATCGGCACCGAATTCTCCGGCCGCTCCGATTACCAGGCGTTCATGCTCGCCGGCATCCCCGCCAGCGGACTGTTCTCCGGGGCTGATGGAACGAAGACGGAGCAGGAGGCCGAATGGTTCGGTGGAACCGTCGGAGAGAAGCACGACACCAACTATCACCAGCCCACCGACACGATCGAGAACGTGAGCAAGGAGTCCATCGACATCTTCGCTCCGGCCATCGGCTATGCGGTACACACCCTCGGCTACGACCTCAGCGAGGCACCCGAACCGACCGATCCTCCGACCACGCCACCGACGGACCCTCCCACGGAAACACCGACGGACGATCCGACAGAGGCGCCGACGGACGATCCCACGGAGGCGCCGGACGAGCGGAGTCTGAGCATCGACCCGACGACGATCGCCCAGGACGACTTCGTCGGTGAGCGGGGCGTGCAGGTAGCTGCCACCGGGTGCACCCCGGAGACCACCGCCACAATGACGGTCGATCCGCAGAACGGCAAGATCGAGAAGTTCGAACAGACCGCGACGGCTGATGCCGAATCCGTGGCCAAGTTCGGAGTCCGCGGCCTCGATGAGACTCTGGCTGCAGATTATGTCGGCACCTACGACGTCACTGTCGATTGTGACGGCGGAGACCCGCTGACCGGTTCCTTCGAGGTCGTCGCCGAGGGTGATGGCCCGGGCGCCGGTGATGGCGGGGGAGACCTGCCGCGAACCGGTAACGAGGCATTGCCTCTGGTGATCTCGGCCGGAGCGCTCATCGTGCTCGGCATCGCCATGACCATGGGAGCTCGCCGCCGTAGGGCCTGAGCATCCCCCGAACGCCACGCGGGCCGGTGACCGAATGAGGTCGCCGGCCCGCGCGGCCATTCACCCGCCGAGGTGAGACTCTCCCGCTCAGTCGGTGGAGGCCTTCAGCACCCGCTCATCCGAATCGGGCACAATGGTCTTCTGTGACTCCCAAACTCTTCTTCAAGATCTTCGCCATCGCGGAGACCATCACCTGGTCGCTGCTCATCATCGGCATGATCCTCAAATACGTCACCAAGACGACCGAGATCGGTGTGCGCATCGGCGGCGGGATCCATGGCTTCGTCTTCATCTGCTTCGTCATCGCCGTCATCGGCGTCGGAACCTCGCAGCTGTGGAGCAAGAAGCGCATCGCCACGGGGCTGGGCTCGGCAATCATCCCCTACGCCACGATCCCCTTCGAGGTCTCCGTGGCCAAGGCCGGGGCGCTTGAGGGCGACTGGGGCCTGGGCGCGAACGGGCGGACCCCGCGGAACTGGTTCGAGAAGCTCACCTCCTGGGCGATCCGCTCACCGTGGCTGGCTATCGGAGTGGGAATCGTCGTCGTCATCGCCATCTTCAGCGGACTGCTGCTGGCCGGCCCTCCCGGCGACTGGGGCAAGTGAACGGCAGGGCCGCCTCGGCGATGAACTGACGTCAGGGGTCAGCCGCCTCGGCGATGGACGACTCTGTGCAAGGCTGGGGGTCTGGCCTAGGATGATGGCAACGGGCCCGATATGAACCGCCGGCCCTCCACGAACATCTTCGAGTAATGGAAGGCCCACTGATGGACCTGCTTCTCGGCGCTGTAGTCATCGGCGTCATAGTCATTATCGCCCTGATCGCATTCTTCGTGATCATGCGCTCGATCAAGATCGCCTCCCCCTCGGAAGCGCTCATCATCACCGGTCGCAACGTCAGCAGTTCGGGTGGTACCGGCCGCATCATCATCGGCGGTCGCTCGGTCGTCTATCCGATCGTCCAGAAGGCATTCATCCTTTCGCTGTCGTCACGCCAGATCGCAGTGGCCATCGACGGAATCTCGATGAATGGCATCGCATTGCGCCTGCACGGAGTCGCACAGGTCAAGGTCGGCGGCACCGAGGAGGACGTGCGCAAGGCCGCACAGCGCTTCCTCGACCAGCAGGACCAGATCGAGCCCTACAGCACAGAGATCCTCTCCGGAACGCTGCGCGCCGTCGTCGGTACGCTGACCGTCGAGCAGATCATCCAGGACCGCGCTTCCTTCGCGGCCCAGGTGCAGGAAGAGTCCGCGCACTCGATGAACAACCAGGGCCTGGTCATCGACACGTTCCAGATCTCCGCCGTCGAGGACGAGGGCAGCTACCTGAAGGATTGGGGTCGCCCGCAGGCGGCCGAGGTCGCGAAGAACGCCGCCATCGCCGAGGCGAATGCCAGTCGTGCATCGTCGGTCGAGGAAGCGCAGCAGAACGAGTCCACCCAGAAGCAGCAGGCTCTGACCGATCAGGCCATCGCCGAACAGCAGCAGCAGCTCGCCCTGCGCCGTGCGGCGCTGAAGGAGGAGGCGGACCAGCGTCAGGCGACCGCCGACAACGCAGGCCCGTTGGCGAACGCGGCCGAGAAGCAGAAGCTGCTCGAACGCGACCGCGTCGTTGCGAAGGAAGCCGCGGAACTGCGTGCCGAACAGCTCGATGCCGAGGTCAGGCGCCCTGCCGACGCGGAGCGTTACCGCCAGCAGGCAGACGCCGATGCGCGCGCCTACGATGTCGAAGCTCAGGGTCGGGCCGAAGCTGCGGCTGAGCTGCACCGTCGGTCCAAAGACGCTGAGGCCATTCGTCTTGAGGGTGAGGCCCAGGCCGACTCGATCAGGGCCCGTGGCGAGGCAGAAGCCGAGGCCCTCCAGGCTCAGGCCGAGGCCTACAAGAAGTTCAACGATGCCGCTGTGCTGTCGAAGGTCCTCGAGGCCCTGCCGAACATCGCCGGCGAACTCGTCGCCCCATATGCGAACATCAAGGATCTTTCGATCGTGTCGACCGACGGAGAGTCCAAGCTGGCGAATTCGGTGTCGAACAACCTGGCTCAGGTTCTCGAGGTCGTGCGCGGGACCACCGGCATCGACCTCGGGGATCTGGTCGGCAAGGCTCAGACCCAGGGCGGATCGAAGGGCTTCGGCCGCTCTGGGAACTTCGCCGAGACCGGAGATGGCTCGACCACAGTCGACGACTCGGGTGGCTTCGCCGGTACAAACAGCGGTGACGATGACGCAGACCACGGTGGTCAGGTCGTCGAAGGTCAAGTCTCAGAGGGGCGAGGTTCCAAGGGGCATGGCTCGATAGGAAACTTCGACCCGAAGGACTACCTCGACGAGAACGGGGAACTCGACCTCACCCACATCGGTGATGACGTGAAGAAGGCCACCGGAATCGACGTGCAGTCCTACATCGCCGAGGCGCTGCGCCGACGCGACGGCCGTGACGGCGATTCGGACGGTTCGGGTTCGGACGGCACCGAGGAGAAGTAGCCTCCCGTGTGATCCACATGCACTGAAGCTCCGGGGCGATCCCCGAGCCATGTGCAGGATGCGTACGTGTTCGGCAGATTCTGCCGGGCACGTACGCATCCTGCATCTGGTCCCTTTTCCTGAGCTCCGCCTCATCGTCGGGTCTGCCTTGTGCGGCCGCCCGGCCTCTCATTCATAAAGACATACGCATATGTTAATATGAGCGTGTAGGAGGTTCTCTTGGCACACGAGCATTCGCACACGTCAGGTTCGCGTCATCGCTTGGCGATCGTCTTCGGCATCGTCCTGGTGATCTTCGTCTTCCAGGTGATCGGCTCGATCATGACGGGCAGCTTGGCGCTGCTCGTCGACACTGGCCACAATTCTGTCGACCTCATCGGCATCGGCATCGCCCTGTTCGCCGCCACCCTGGTCCGGAAGCCGCCGAAGGGGCAGAAGACCTGGGGCTTTCGCCGGGCCGAAGTCCTTGCCGCAGGAGCGCAGGCGACTCTGTTGTTGGGGCTCGGCCTCTACAGTCTCATCGAGGGAATTCGTCGCTTCTTCGTCCCGCCTGAGGTGCCGGGCCCGGAACTGATGCTCTTCGGTGCCGTCGGACTTGTCGGCAACATCGTGTCGATCATCATCCTCAGCTCGTCCAAAGAGGACTCGCTCAACCTCAAAGCTGCCTTCCTTGAGGTCATCGCCGATGCGCTGGGGTCCGTCGCCGTCATCCTCGCTGCCGTCTCGATCTGGCTCTTCGACTTGACTCGCGCCGATGCGGTGGCAGCTCTGTTCATTGCAGCTCTGATCGTGCCCCGAGCGTTCTCCATCCTGAAGGAGACCGGCTCGATTCTGCTCGAAGTCGCGCCCAGAGAGCTCGACCTGGACAAGGTCAAGATGCACATCGAAGGAGTCGAGCACGTCCAAGAAGTCCACGATCTTCACGTGACGCGGATCGACTCGAACCTGCCCGTTCTCACGGCACACGTGGTCCTCGCCGACGAATGCTTCTACGACGGCCACGCCCCGCGAATACTCACCGCACTCCAGGAATGCCTCGCCGAGCACTTCAAAGTCGCGATCGAACACTCGACGTTCCAGTTCGACAGAGCGACGGACGCGGCCCAGGAGACGCACACCCACACTTGAGATGCCGACCGTTGGGCTCTTTGGCGATTCAGTATGCTTCAGCTCACGGCGGTCGGATTCGGAAATGGAGTGGATTGAGCGTGGATGGCTTCGAGCTGGGTGACGATCGCCTCGGTCACCTCGACCGTAGTGGAGTCGCCGCCTAGGTCGCGGGGGAGGATCCCGGCCTCCGTGACGTTCGAAACGGCCTGCCGCACCTCCTCCGCCTCGGCGGTCAGTCCGAACTGATCGAGCATCAGTGAGGCGGACGATATTGCGCCGATCGGGTTGGAGACGCCCTGTCCTGCAATATCCGGCGCCGAACCGTGCACGGGCTCGAACATCGACGGAAAACGCCGCTCGGGGTTGAGATTGGCGCTTGCTGCCAACCCGAGACTCCCGGCGAGGGCCGACCCTAGGTCGGAGAGGATGTCGGCATGGAGGTTGGAGGCCACGACGACGGACAGATCTTCGGGGTGCAGAATGAACTTCGCGCTCATGGCATCGACCAGAACGCTTTCGGTCTCCACCTCCGGGTAGTCCTTCGCCACTCGAGCAAACACCTCGTCCCAAAGCACCATTCCGAATTGCTGAGCATTCGATTTCGTGACGCAGGAGACCTTTTTCGTTGTGCGTGTCCGAGCCAGGTCGAAAGCGAAGCGGATGATTCGCTCGCAGCCTTTTTCCGTGTGCAGGCTGGTCTGCAGAGCGACTTCATTGCCGGGTCCGCGCCCGCTGAGATTGCGGCCGCCCATACCCGCATATTCGCCTTCGCTGTTCTCACGGACGACGATCCAGTCCAGGTCGGTGTCATCTGCCTTGCGCAGCGGTGATTCGACGCCGGGCAGGAATGTCACTGGTCGGATGTTCGCCCATTGGTCGAACGGCTGGGTGATGGCGAGGCGAAGGCCCCATAGGCTGGTGTGGTCGGCGACGTCGCTCGACCCGACTGCGCCGAAGTAGATGGCATCATGTTTCTGCAGCTGGTCGAGACCGCCCTCGGGGATGTAGTGACCGTTCTCAAGGTAGTACTCGGAGCTCCAAGGGAACTCGGTGACATCGAAATCGACGGCGCCCCCTGAAAGTTTGGCGACAGTGTCGAGAACTCTCAGCCCTGCTGCGACGACTTCACCGCCGATGCCGTCGCCGGGAATGGATGCGATGGAGAAGGTCTGAGTCTCGGTCATGATTCGTCCTTGATCTGAGAAATGATGGAACACATCAATTGAGCCCAATGTCCTGCCATAAGTCCAAGACCCAATGACGATTCGATATATAGCCCAAGACTATGCGGCCAGGTCACGGACCATTTTGAGGAAGCGGCCGGCTGCAGGAGTCAGTCCTTCCGCCCGGGCAATCGCGGAGACATGGAGCGAAGGAGCGCTGGCGATGGGCAGCAGCCGCACCTGTCCGGCGTCTGCGAACGACTGCCACGAGGCCGGCAGCACGGCATGACCGATTCCGGCTTTGACCAGGGGAAGTATTGACGAGCGGTGAGTGACCTCCGCCGCGATGTCGATGTCGGTTCCGCTGTCGATGAGCTCATCGACATATGCTCGCATGAGCGAGCCCTTGTGCGAGACCACCAGTCGCGTCCCTGACAGTGACTCCGGTGCGACCGCCTCAGCGTCGGAGAACTGGGAGAACTCAGGATTGTGAGCGAGCATGAGCGGCTGGTCGGCAAGCTGAATGACACGCAGATCATTGACCTGCAATGGCTCACGACCCCCGAGGAACCCCACCTCGGCACGGCCGTAGCGCACGGCTTCGATTGTTTCGTCGACAGTGAAGGTGCCATGGAGGTCGAACGCGATCTGCGGGTGGGCACGTGCGAATGCCGACATCAGCGTCGTCAGCGGTTCAATGCTGGGGGAGGGCATGGCCGCGATCTGAATCCGTCCGGACTGCAGTCCCCGTAGGCCTTGCACGTGCGCCTCGGCTGTCTCGAGGTCGCGGACCACAAGACGAGCGGGGCCCTCCAGCTCCTTTCCCGCTTCGCTCAGACTGACGGTGCGACCGAGGCGATGGAAGAGTGTCACTCCCAGCTCTCTCTCGAGTCCCTTGATCGTCTGCGAAAGCGAAGGCTGGGCGACGAGGAGGGTGTCGGCGGCCTTGGTGAAACTCCCGGTGTCGACGACGGCGAGAAATTGGCGAAGCTGACGAATATCCATAGGCATATCCTATCGGTTGCATTGGAAATGAGCCTTGGACTATTTAGTGACGGTCCGTCAGGGTGAAACCAAAGCGATGAAAGGACCAATGACGGTGAATATTTCGCACGGACGCGGCAAAGGCGGCTCGTCAGCAGTGAAGACAGATGTGCGCGAAGCGCTCTTGGGAGGAAAGACCTTCCGCAGCTTGAGCGAGCAGAAGCTCTCGCCGCGGGAAGAGAAATTCGAACGTGCGAGGATGACCTCCGGCTTCGTGCTGGCTCCGCTGGTGGCCATTGTATTCGCTCTGATTCCGATGGGGCTGTCCTATCAGCAGCAGATGCTGGCAGCGATTCTGCTGGCCGTGATCGTTCTCTGGATTACAGAGCCGGTGCCGATTCCCATCGGAGGACTGTTGGGCGTCGGTGCCGTCGTGGTCCTGGGGATCGTTCCTGCCGCCGATGCCGTTGGGCCATTCGGATCCTCGACGATCTTCACATTCATCGGGGCATTCATCTTGGCCCAGGCAATGTTGCACCATGGCATCGCTCAGCGACTCGCATTGACGGTCCTATCGCTTCCGGGCGTCGGCAAGTCCGTGTACCGAGTCATCATCGCCTTCGGGCTGATCACGTGCATTCTCTCCGCCTTCGTCTCCAACACAGCTACAGTGGCGATGCTCATGCCGACCGCGCTGGGAATCCTGGCAGTGATCGCAGAGCTCATGCAGGAACGCGGAATCGTCAAGGAGGACTTCGACCCGCTGCGACTGCGGGTCGGTGCCGCATTGCTGCTGATGTTGGCCTATGGTGCCAGCGTCGGCGGGTTGCTCACGCCAGTCGGCTCACCACCGAACCTCATCGGCCGGGGCCTCATCGAGGAAGCCACCGGGACGAAGATCTCCTTCGGCCAGTGGATGGCAGTTGCTCTTCCCATCTGCGTTGCGATGTTCATCGTCCTCGCAATTGTTCTGCTGCTGCTGAACAAGCCCGAGATTCGCAAGATCGAGGGTGTCGAAGAATACGTGCGCAAAGAACTGGCGGAACTTGGGCCGGTCTCCCGCGCTGAGAAGAACACGCTGTTCGCCTTCGGCGTGACTGTGCTGCTGTGGCTGCTGCCGGCGTTCGCCGCGTTATTCACCGGTACCGATTCCGCCATCTACGAATTCCTCGACTCCCGACTGGATGAGGGAATCGTCGCTGTGATCGGAGCATCGCTGCTGTTCATCCTCCCTGTCGATTGGAAGCGTCGGCAACCCACCTTGACGTGGAGTCAGGCAGCCAAGATTGATTGGGGCACGATTATTCTCTTCGGGTGTGGGATCATCTTCGGCTCGCTTCTGGCCGACACCGGTCTGGCCGAAACGATCGGCACCGGTTTCGCCAACGGTATGGGCGTCACCAGTCTGTTGGCGATCACCATCGTCTCTGTGGTCCTGGCGATTCTGATTTCGGAGACGACGTCGAACACCGCATCGGCTGCAGTCATCGTCCCGATCGTCATTCCTTTGTGTCAGGCAGCAGGCATCGACCCCTTCGTCCCAGCCATGGCTGCCACCTTCGCTGCTTCCTTCGGCTTCATGCTCCCGGTCTCGACTCCGCAGAACGCGATCGTCTATGGCACCGGCGCAGTTCCGATCACGAAGATGATACGAACGGGCATCTCCTTCGATGTCATAGGCGCCATCCTCATCGTCGTGCTGGTGCCCGTCATGCTCGGAGTCGTCGGCCTGGGGCAGTAGTCCTGAGAAATGAATGGCGGAGACGCGAAACGGTCGCTTGAACGCGTAACAGTCGGTAACTCCTCGTCGAATCCGTTGCTTCCTGCGACTAAGAGTTACCGACTGTTGAGTTCGGAACACGGGTACGAGGGCAGCAGGGTGCACCGGCATACGATCACACGCGCACCAGGGCGACGGCGGCTCAGCTCTGCTGCAGGATCTCCACGGAGTCGGTACGGAACTTCTCGAGCTTCGCGGGATCGATCGAGACGCCGAAGCCGACGCCCGTGGGCACGTCGACCTTGCCGTCGTACATGACGATCTCTTCGGTGATGTCCTCTTTGAAGAAGCGATTCGATCCGGAGATGTCGCCGGGCAGGGTGAAGCCGGGCAGCGATGCGAGGGCGGCATTGGCGGCGCGGCCCAGGCCCGTTTCGACCATTCCGCCGTGCCAGACGGCCACGCCATGAGCGGCGCAGAGGTCGTGGATCTTCTTCGCCTCGATGAAGCCTCCCACCCGTCCCGGTTTGATGTTGATGACCGCGGCGGCACCCATGGAGATCGCGTCGGCGGCCGCCTCGGCGGAGTCGATGGATTCGTCCAGGCACATCGGCGTCTCCATCAGCTTCGCCAGCTCCCCATGCTGGCGGATGTCGGCCTCGCCCAGGGGCTGTTCGATGAGGAGGAGTCCGTACTCGTCGAGCCTGCGCAGGTGGGAGGCATCGACGAGGGTGTAGGCGGCATTGGCGTCGACCTGGAAGCCGAAGTCATCGCCGAAGGCCTTCCGCACTGCGGCGATCGGTGCGATGTCTTTGCCCGGTTTGATCTTGAGTTTGATGCGGGCGTAACCCTCCTCCAGGTAGTCGCCGATGACCCTGACCGTCTCTTCGACGGAGTCCTGGATGCCGACTGACACTCCCGAGGGCACAGAGTCGACGACTCCGCCCAGGTAGCTTTTGAAGGACTGGTCGTTGAGCTTGAGCTGAGCCTCGATGACTGCCATCTCCAGGGCCGATTTCGCCATGGGGTGGCCGATGACGTGACGCAGATGCCAGGACACGGTCTCCGCGGTGAGGTCGTCGACATCGAAGAGGATCGGGGCCAGCCAGCGCTTCGTGACATCGATGCCCGAAGCGACATACTCCGAGGAGTACAGCGGGGCGATCATCGCCACGGACTCTCCCCAGCCGGTGATCTCGCCCTTGGGAGTATCGAACTTCGCCTCGACGAGGTAGCAGTCCTTCTCAGTCTCCCGCATGAACGAGGTCTCGAACGGGGTGACGAGGGGAATGGATACCTGGTGGAGAGTGACTGACTTGAGCTTCATGCGCCATGCACCTTCTTTGTGATTGCGACCGATGATCCTTGCCTCAGCCTATCGCCCGCCGGCCTCGACCGATTTCGAGGGAAAGGAATGGAGGAATCCGCATGGGGAGACCAACATTATTCTCCCTCAGAATTCATCGGCAGGACCCCTTGTTGGCAGTCCACGGTGCGGACCGAACACCTCGAGTCGAGCATTGGCAGGCTGCATTGTTCGTCTCAGGTCCGCTCTGCCCTGGAGAGAGCGGCATCGCCTTGGTACTGTGAGCCAAAGGGCCCGCTCAATCGAGGGAGAGTTACGTGAACGACTACCTGCGGTCGCTCAAAGGTCGGAAGCAGAAGTGGTTCGGACTCAAACTGCCGGTCAAGGCTGCACTCGCTCAGCCGTACCTCCACCCGATGCTGAGAACCGTGGCCCCGCACATCAACGGCATCAAGGTCGGCAGGCTGCCCGCACCGATCGGCCTCACCGAGGTGCGCGGGCGTGCCGGGGGCGCTGGCTTCTACCTCGTCGATCCGTTCCGCTGCGAGATCGCCAAGGAATTCTATTGGGGCAAGGGACGGAGGACGGAGGCAGAGGACGCCTTCGCGCTCGACCTCATGGTCGAACTGTCCCGCGACGCGGACGTGTTCCTCGACATCGGCGCGTATACCGGGGTGTTCACGATGGCGGTACTGGCCGCGAACCCGGCCGCGGTCGCACACTCCTTCGAGATCATCCCCGCCGTCGTCGCCGGGTTGGAGAAGAACGTCGTCCGCAACCACCTCGGCGATCGGGTGAGTGTGCACCCGACGGGGGTCGGCAAGCCCGGCACCACGATGCAGGTGCCCACCGGTGACGGGGGTTCGGCGCTCCCATCGTTCTATGGGACCGGGATGGACTTCGGCTCCGGCGCCGAGGTGCGCTTCACCTCGCTCGATGAGCTCCTCCCGGATCTGCCGGCCGGCAACCCGCAGGTGACCGTGAAGATCGATGTCGAGGGCGCGGAGAATGATGTCCTCGACGATGGCCGGGAACTGTTGGGCACGCTGCAGCCGGACATTCTGTGCGAGGTCCTCGACGACCGGGCGCAGCCCGAGCAGCTGATGCGCATCCTCGACCGCTTCGACTACCACTACTACCTTGTCGGGCCCGACCATCTCATCGCCCATGACGAGATCGTCCCCGACCCGCATTTCCGTGACTGGCTCTTCACCACGAAGAACCCTGAGGACATGCGGGTCGCGGGGTACCCAGTCAGGTGACCGACCGAGTCAGCGCACTGAGGTTCGCCTTAGGCCCGCAGCTGATCGGCGATGAGGGCCGCGAGCAGGGCTGTGCGTGGGGCGATCTCATCGATGACCGCGTGCTCGTGTTCGGCATGCGCCCCATCGCCCACGGCGCCGAGGCCATCAAGGGTGGCGATGCCATCGCCGGCGGTGAAGTTGCCGTCCGAGGCGCCGCCGACCGACACGCCCTCCGGTGCGGGCAGTCCGAGTTCAGCGGCCAGTGCAGTGGCGCGGTCGAAGAGTTCAGCCGATTGCTCACGTTCGAAGGGCGGACGGTTGATGCCGCCGATGATCTCGATCGTCGAGCCCTCGAGCTGCGGGCGCGTGGCCAATTCACGCATGGCGGCGTCGACTCGGTCGAGTTCGTCAGCGGTGCGTGCCCGCACATCGACATCGACGCGCGCCTCGGCGGGGACGGTGTTCGTGGTGGTTCCCGCGCTGATCACGGTCGGCACCACCGAAGTGCCAGCCTCGGCGTCGGCGAGATCGGCGACCAGGGGCAGGTGCAGGGCCAGGGCCATGCCGGCGTTGATCCCCTTCTCGGGTTCGAGCCCGGCGTGGGAGGCCTTGCCGGTGAAGACGAGGGTGTAGTTGCTCGTGCCCTTGCGTTCGAGCTTGAGCCCACCGCCGGCGCTCGCCTCCATCACATACACGGCCTTCGCTTCGGCCGCCTCGACGCGGATGAGCTCGGAGGAGGAGATCGACCCGATCTCCTCATCACCGGTGATCAGGATCGACAGACCGTCAAGTCCACCCTCGCCGAGGTGCTCGGCCAGGATCGCGCTCGCGTGGATGCTCATGATTGCCCCGGTGAGCATGTCGAAGCTGCCGGGCCCGCGCAGGATTCCGTCGTCGGTGGAGAAGGGGATGCGGTCCAGTGTCCCGTGCGGCCAGACAGTGTCCTGGTGGTTGAGGAGGACGACGCGGGCCGGGCCCGAGCCGAAGCGCAGGCGCAGATGAGTGGTGTCGTCGACGGTGATGACCTCGGCGGTGGCGCCGAGGCGTTCGCGCAGCAGGTCAACGAAGTCCTGGGCACCGGCGGCCACGGCCTCTTTGTCGTGCGAGGGCGTCTCCTTCGTGATGACGCGCTTGATGTCATCGAGGATGAGGGGGAGACGGTCATTGGCCTGCGCGACGAGGTCAGCGGACTGGAGATCTGAGGTCTGAGAGGTGGTCATGGCCCGATTCTACGATGGGGTCTGCAAGGGCGGTTGCGACGTCCGCATCATGCGATGCGGTGCGAGGGAAGCGGGTCGCGAAAAGACCGGTCGTGCGCGAGCGCGAAACCCGGAGTCTGTGGTTTGCTTGACCCATGGGTGAGGAAGTCAGTTCCAAGCGGTACACGCCGGAAGAGCGCACGCTGTATCGGGAGAAGCTCGCGGAGAACCTCGAACTCTTCGACACGTATCTGCGCCATGCCGAGTTCAAGTCCGCGGGCACGATCGGTCTGGAACTCGAACTCAATCTCATCGACTCGGACAACCAGCCGAGTCTGGGCAACACGAAAGTCCTCGAGAGCCTCGACGATGAGTACCAGTCCGAGATCGGCGGGTTCAACCTCGAACTCAACCATCCCGTGCTGCAGGTGGCCGGGCGCGGACTGAAGACTCTGGAAGCGGGCGTGGCGCATCGGCTGAGCAAGGCCCAGAAGGCCGCCGAGGCGGAGGGACTGACGGTCACCTCGATCGGAACGCTGCCGACGCTGAGCACCCAGTTCCTCACCGAGGCGAAGTGGATGACCGAGGAGAACCGCTACGAGGCGCTGAGCAACTCGATCGTCGACGCTCGCGGTGAGTACGTGCGCATCGAGCTCGACGGTGAGGAGAAGTATAAGCACGAGTTCTCTGACATCGCCCCGGAAGCCTCATGCACCTCGATGCAGCTGCACCTGCAGGTCGCGCCCAACAAATTCGCCGAGGCCTGGAACGCCTCTCAAGCGATCGCGGCAGCACAGGTCGCGATGAGTGCGAACTCGCCGCTGTTCGTCGGCCGCAAGCTCTGGCACGAATCTCGGATCCCTGTGTTCAGCCAGGCCATCGACACCCGCACCCCCGAACTCGTCAATCAGGGGGTGAGGCCGCGCGTGTGGTTTGGGGAACGGTGGATCACCAGTGTCTTCGACCTCTTCGAGGAAAACGTCCGCTACTTCCCGCCGCTGCTGCCCGAGATCAAGGACTTCGTCGAGTTCAGCCAGGCCGATGCTCCGAAGCTCTACGAACTCAATCTGCACAACGGCACCGTGTGGCGCTGGAACCGCCCGATCTATGACTCCTCCGACTCCGGTGCCCATATCCGGGTGGAGAACCGACTGCTTCCGGCCGGGCCCACACCGATCGACATGGTCGCCGACGCCGCCTTCTACTACGGTCTCGCGGAGTTCCTCGTCGGGGAGAACCGTCCCGTGTGGTCGCGGATGTCGTTTCGTGAGGCGGAGGAGAACTTCTTCGCGTGTGCCAAGGACGGTATCGGCGCCCGTGTGACCTGGCCGAAGATCGGCCACATCGATGTTGCGGACCTCGTGCTCGACGTTCTCATTCCGCAGGCGCGCAGGGGGCTGAGTCGTCTGGGCATCGACAAAGACGTCATCGAGGAGTACATGTCGATCGTCGAGGGCCGAGCCGAGAAGAGGGCCAACGGTGCGACGTGGCAGCTGAGGATGCTTGACCGTTTGGCTCCGAACAGCGCCCCGGACTCACCGGAGCGCCGAGAGGGACTCAAACAGATGATGGACGCCTACGTAGCGAACCAGGCCTCCGGCGAACCCGTCCACACCTGGGACGTACCTGCCTGAAGAACGATGGCTCTGCCTGGAGTCAGAGGCGCTCGACTTCGACGAAGACGATGTCGTCGGTCCCGTCGGGATTCGAGACCTCATGTTCGGACCCTGCCGCGCGTGTATAGCTGACACCCGCCTCGAGGTCGGCGACGATCGAGGTGCCATCCGAGTTCCGCACGTGCATCGCATCGGTGACCATCGGAATGACGACGTACTCATACTCATGTTTGTGCATGGGGATGACCCCATTGGGTTGGATGGTCCATCTGGTCACGCGGAAGACGCCGTTGTCGAGCTGGATCTCACCCGTCGAGCCGGTGTTCTCATCGCTCATGATTGACACTCCTTCTGATCGTCATCGATGTCTGCTCCTCACCCTAGCCGTGATGACCGCGGCTTCCCAGCCTGTGCTGCCGATCCCTCGGCCGCCTCGTGGACCATGAGTGCACACCCCAGGACGGTGCATGATCGGCAGCACATAGGACCTGCTGCGACGGTTAGCATGAGCAGTATGCGATACCCCTACGCTGACATCGACGATGTCGAAGACGATATCCGCGAAACCATTCTGACCGTGTCCGAGAAGTCGGGGTTCGTGCCCAACGTCTTCTTGTCTCTGGCCCGCCGACCGGCGGAATTCCGGGCGTTCTTCGCCTACTACGACGCACTCATGGAGAAGGAGACCGGGAACCTGAGCAAGGGCGACCGGGAGATGATCGTCACGGCCACCTCGGCGGTCAACAACTGCCTCTACTGCGTCGTCGCCCACGGTGCCGTGCTGCGGATCATGGAGAAGAAGCCCCACGTGGCCGACCAGGTGGCCGTGAATTACCGCCAGGCCGACATCACCGACCGTCAGATGGCCATGCTCGACTTCGCGATGAAAGTCTGCACAGAGCCCTGGGCGCTCTGCGACGATGACTTCGCTGCCTTGGCCGACCACGGATTCGATGACGAAGACGCCTGGGACATCGGCGCGATCACCGGCTTCTTCGGACTGTCGAACCGAATGGCGCACGTCGGCGGAATGATGCCCAACCCCGAGTTCTACCTCATGGGACGCGTCCCACGTGAGAGGAAGTGACCAATGACCATGAGCACCCGCACGAGCGCACCCCGCGTCTCCGACCGAGCCGGTCTGGTCCAGCCCTTCGCTGCGATGAACATCGTGGCCAAGGTCCAGGAGATGTCACGCAACGGCCGTGACACCATCGCCATGTGCCTGGGCGAACCGACCCAAGGTGCACCTGGCCCGGTGCGCAGGAGAGCCGCCGAGGTGGTCACCGACGGCACGAACCTCGGCTACTCACCGGTCTTCGGCATCCCCGAACTGCGCTCCGCCATCGCCGGGCATTACCGCGACTGGTACGACATCGACGTGCCCGCCGAACGGATCGCAATCACCACCGGATCATCCGGAGCCTTCCAGACGGCATTCCTCACCTGCTTCGACGCTGGCGATCGTGTCGCATTGGCACGTCCGGGCTACGGCGCATACAAGAACATCCTCGCCGCCTTGAACTGCGAGATCGTCGAACTCGACTGCGGTGGAGATCACGGCTTCCAGCCCACCGTCGAACTCCTCGAACAGGCCCACGCGCAGGCCCCGCTCAAGGGGCTGATGCTCGCATCGCCTGCGAATCCGACGGGGACGATGATCTCGGGCGAGCACCTCGGCGAACTCATCTCCTGGTGCGCCGAGCACGGGGTGCAGGTGATCTCCGACGAGATCTACCACGGCATCAGCTACATTGGCACGCGTGGTGAGACCGCGCTGGCCCATGACGACAATGCCATCGTCATCTCCTCGTTCTCGAAGTATTGGGCGATGACCGGGTGGCGACTCGGCTGGGCGATCCTGCCCGAAGAGCTCACTCACGCGGCGCAGAATGTGACCGGAAACCTGTCACTGTGCGCCCCGGTTCCCGCTCAACATGCGGCCGTGGCAGCGTTCACCGAGGAATCCTATGCGGAATGTGAGGCGGCGGTGGAGTCCTTCGCCCGGGCCCGAAAGCACGTTCTCGACGCGACCGCTGACCTGGGATTTTCCGATATGGCACCGCCCGACGGGGCGTTCTACATGTATGCCCGCATCGACGAGATCCTGCAACGTTCGAATGACGACATCGTGACGGCGACCGACTGGTGTCAGGCGCTTCTCGACGCCACCGGTGTCGCCCTGGCGCCGGGTGACGACTTCGACTCCCTCAATGGGTCCCGCTCGGTGCGATTGTCACTGGCCGTCGGAGCGGACAAGACTGCCGAGGCGATCGACCGGATTCTCGATTTCATGCGATGACCTCAGACTCTGCCTCGGCCCATAACGGGGGATCGCCGGGGCCTTCGGCTGCCTCCGGTGCGGCTCCTTCCGTTTTTCCGACCCTGGGCGTCATCGTCTCTGCGCTGCTCTTGGGCTCGGCGGGACTGTACGTCATCCTTGCCGAGGCGAGTGCCCCGACCGCGGCATTCCTGCGCTGCTGGATCGCTGTCATCGTCCTCGCGCCCCTGGCGATCCTCGAACTGCGGCGACGGGGAAGGTTGCCGCCCAAGGCGCTCATCGTTGCGGGCGTCTCCGGCGCTGCTTTGGGCATTGATTACGTGCTGTGGGCACAGAGCGTCCTCGACGCCGGTGTGGGAGTCTCCACTGTTCTCATCAGCGTTCAGGTCATCGTGTTTCCGGCACTGGTATGGGTCCTCGGAGGAGCTCGTCCGGGCTGGCTGTTCCTGTGCTGCATCCCGATCATGATCGTCGGCATGCTGCTGACCGGAGGCGTCTTCGGCGCCGATGAGGGAGCGGCGAACCCCGCCCGTGGTGCGATCTTCGGCGTCCTGTCGGGAATCCTCTACGGCATCTACATCTTCGGCATCCATCACTGCCGGAAGGCGGCACCGAGCTTCGTGGTTGCACCCGTGGCCGTGGGAACAATCGCTGCGGGATTGATGACGGCGATCGCCGGCGTCGCGCTCGGGGGTCTCGACTTCGACCTGGGCTGGGACGGCTGGGCGTGGATGGTGGCGCTGGCGGTCTTCGGTCAGGCACTGTCGTGGGTGCTGCTGAGCATTTCGAGTCCGCTGGTGACTGTGTCGCGGACGGCCGCGCTCATGCTGCTTCAGCCTCTGTCAGCGGTGGTCCTGGGTGCACTCATCGCCGGTGAACGCCTGCAGCCGGCCCAGTGGATCGGCGCGGTGCTGGTCGTCGTCATCGTCTGGGCCGTCGGAGGTGGGCCGGAGGCGCTGCGCAGGCGGCGGTGACGCTTGAGTGACTTCCGGCGGCTTGGGACGGTTTGGAGCGGACGAAGCCGTTTTGGGACGGACCAGGTCGGCCCAGAAGAGCTCAGTGCTCGTGGCCTTCGATGGTGTGGGCCAGGGCATCGAGGATGATGTGGGCGACGTGGTCGTCCTTGAGTGAGTAGTAGGCCTCGCGACCGATCCGCTTGACGCCGACGAGGTGGAGGCCGCGCAGGAACTTCAGGTGCTGGGAGACCAGGGGCTGTGAGAGCTCGGTCGATTCGACGATGTGCGTCACGGTCGCTTCCCCATGGGCAAGGACGAGCAGCATCTTCAGTCTGGATGGAGTGGCCAGCGCCTTGAACAGGTCGGCGGTCTCTGAGATGGCTTCGAGATTGTCCTCGGGGTTGCGCAGGAGCTGCTCGACTGCGGCATTGACCGGGGTGGAATCTGAAGTGGAGGCCATGGATAGAGATTACCGGATAATCTCCGGTGGACTCACGCCTGCGGCTGCAGCTGTCGTCTTCGAACTTGCGCTGAGCGAGACGGCGGTGGTCCGTCCGAGAGCGGTCAGGGTCAGTGTCGAGCATGCAGTGCTCACCGCTCAGCTCAGGGCTTCGACGTCGTCCTGGGTGCCGAGGAGGTCGACGGCCAAAGACTTCCACTGCCCGTAGGCATCAGGCAAGGCGGATCGCTGCACGGCCTGTGCTGCTTCGGTGGGACTCATCGCGTGCCAATCGTCGATCTGGGTGAGCCCGGGGTTCTCGATGTCCGGGTTGATTCCGTAGAAGGACTTGGTGGCGTAGACGGGGTCGTTGAGGCGCTCCGGTTCACCCCACCCCTGTGAAGGGCGCTGCTGGAACAGGCCGACCGAGTCGCGGTCGCCCGATTCGAGGTTTCGCAGCGATGATTCCTGGAGCGCGGTCATGAGGGCGATTGTGATCGCCCGGTCGTTGAAGTCGCCGCCACGACCGATTCCGATGATGAGTCGGGCATTATCGATCTGCTGCTCGGACAGTTGATTCACGGACGCCATCTGCATCTGCCTGATCGTAGTCGAACCGAATGAGACCGGTGCGTTGATGATGATCACGGCGGCAAGGGCCAATGCCATCACAGCTGCTCCAAGACCGATCAGGGCACCACGAAGCACGGACCGGGAGCCGTTGCAGTGTCGAGTCTGTCTAGCCATGAATATAACGATAATGCAACAAACTGAAGGATGCATGTATCCACGCCGTACTTTTTGTCACAGAACGATCACGGCAGTGAATTTTTTTGGGTGCTCCGTCGTTGAAGCGCCGATGTTCCAACTCTGCTTCATCGTGTGGAGGTGCGTCGACGCGGGGCGGTCTAAGATCGGGCTATGGTTTTCATCAGGCGCCGCAATCCACGGTCTCGGCTCTTCGGGTGCTTGGCGGGTGTGATCGCGCTGGTCGTCATGGTGATCATTGTCATTGCCGTCGTTGCCATCCTGGTCATCGTGGGCGCAGGCAGCGGAGGGCCAGATGAGGGACCGAGCGGTGCCCCCGCGCCGAGCAGTGCTCCGGCCTCAGGCAGCGCGCCCGCCTCAGGCGGTCACTGGTCGGCTGCTCAGCACTGATGTTCGGCATCACTGCGTGGAGTGGAGGCACGACGTAATCGCGGCCCAGCTCGTTATTGCTGAAGATCTTCATGGCATACGCCAGTGGGTACAGCGTCTCGATCGCCGAGGTGAAATCGGGGGATGAGTTCGGGTCTCCGTGCCCATCGATCATGAGGTACTGCAATGGAGGCACGTCGATGGCGTCGAAGACCCTGTGCCTGGCCCGATAGCTGGGCAGTGTCGTCTTGAAATCGATCGTGTCCATGTCCCATTCCGCTCCGGCAGGCGTGATGTCCCGAGTCCACGAGGCGACACTGATGCGGATCAGGAGTTGACCTTGACACGATGTCAAGGCCTTCACTGGTTATACGGAGGTGGAAATAATGACCAAACCACACAACACGGAAACGACCACGCAGCACGTCTCCCAGCCGCAGATGGAACAGGAAGCCGTCCTCGCAGCATTGTCGTCGGCAAACCCGCAGCAGCGACTGCAGGCGGCCCTGTCCATCGGCATCACAGCCGAGGACCGCCACCTCGGCGACCTGATTCAGCGGTGCAGAATCGATCCGGACTTCTTCGTCCGTGACATGCTCACCTGGGCGATCACTCGGATGCCCGCCAAGGCGGCCGTCGACCTGCTCATCGCCGAGCTGAGATCCGATGTGCCGCAGGCCCAGAGCCAGGCCCTGCACACGCTGTCGAAGATCGGAGAGCCCCGCGGCTGGGAGGCGATGGATCCCGGGATCATCGGAACCGAGCTGATTGCTCATTCCGACACCGAGGTGGCCCGCAGTGCGTGGAGGGCCGCCGTGGCACTTGTCCCCGGTGATGACCGAAAGCGATTGGCATCGACCCTGGTCACGCAGCTCGGGCGGGGCGATATTGAGACGCAGAAGAGCCTCAGCCGAGCCATCGTCTCCTTGGGTGAGGATCTCGTGTCAGTGCTCGATGGAAGACTGCAGGCAGAGGAAGAAACAGTGCGGACACACGCCATGGCGACCCGGGACATGTTCACCGACCCGGACGCCGGTTTCGCTCACGCCTTGAGTGAAGCCAAGCGAGTGGTCGCACTGGGGTCCGAGGCGTCAGCATAGATCGATTTTGGGAAGGGTCGACCGAAGTGGCGCTGCCGAGCGGGGCAAGCTCGTGCAGCGCCGCGTGCGACACCTCGGACTCCTTCCTCAGGAATTCGGCGCTCTGCTGGTCGGGCAGCGACAGCGTGACCTGTCTATAGTGGAAGCGGGAGAGAGGTGCGAATGCTGATCGGCGAAGTGGCTAAACGGTCAGGCGTGAGCGCCCGAATGCTGCGGCACTATGAATCGTTGGGCCTCATCGATCCCAGCGACCGCACCGCCAGCGGATACCGGGAGTATTCCGCGAACGATATCGGGCGAATCTTCCACATCGAGGGCCTGCGCAAGCTCGGAATGTCGCTGGCAGAGATCGGTCCGTTGCTCGACGATCCCGGATTCGACCCTGGACGTCTGATTCGCGATCTGATCGAATCGTCCCAGCGACGCATCGCGGTCGAACGAGAGCTGCTGGCCCACCTCGAACAGATCGACCGCCTCCACCATGCCGACGGTGAGGCGTTGCTTCTGACGATCGACCTCATGCGATCCCTCGAGTCCGGCGACGTCATCCAGCGGCACAAGGCGGCGCTGGGCAGCGGCGTCGACGGCACGGTGCCTGTCGAATCCCTGTCCGAGGCGGTTCTCAACGAGCCCGTGCTCAATGCCGCGGGGGCCATGCGGTGGGCCCTGGCACAATCGGGTCCCGAGGCGGTCCGTCACCTGGCGCAGGGAATGGACGACCTGTCCGTCGAGGTCCGTCGCAATGCGCTCCAGGCACTCGACGAGATCCGTCGCACCACGGTGAAGGAGGAACTCGGGACCGTCGCCGAGGCGACCATCATCGCAGCCCTCCACTCCGGCCTCGGCGACACGGATCTGCAGGTTCGCAGCAGCGCAGCCCTGATATTGGGCCAGATGGGTGACCCGCTAGCGGTGTCCGACCTGCTCGAAATCGCGATGGACGGCCCCAAAGACATCGAAGCCGCCGAGGCGCTCGCCGCCTTCGTCAACGATGCCCCGGACGAAGGGGCTCTTGCCGAGGTTGCGGTGCGGATCATGTCGGATCTGCGTCGGCATGCCCGGTCGCCGGAGCCGAAAGTGCGCTTCCGTGTGCTGCAGGTCCTCATCGAGATACCGGGCGCCGAGGTCGATGACTTCATCGCCGAGCTCAGCGCCGATGAGAACTTCGAAGTTGCAGCGACAGCGACCGCGACTCTGAATCGACGCCGGGATCATTAAGCTTGTCTCATGACCTCCGGAACCACGACGCCTCAACCAGGATCCGAACCTGGCCCCGAACGCTCGGATGCTCAGGCGAAGAGACGGCAGAGGCAGCCATTCGCGTTCCGGCGTCACCGTTTCACAGTCACCGGAGTCCTCGACTATCTCTTCTTCCTCTTCGGCGGAGCCTCGTCGACGTGGTTGGCGATGCTGATCCTGTTCAAGGGTTTCTCACTGGGCTGGTGGCAGGTGCTGACCCTGCTCGTGTTCTGGGTGGTGGTTTCCTACTTGGCGCTTCCCCGGCTGCATCGCATCCTCTCCCAGATCTACGTCCCCAACTATTTCATCGGTCGAGCCCGGACATCGGACGGCCTGCTCGGCGATCCGGTCAACCTCGCATGGCGCGGTGACGAAACGCAGATCCATCACGCGATGAAGGCCGCGGGGTGGATCCTTGCCGATGGCATCACGCCGGCTTCGACCTGGGAGATCATCAGATCCACTCTGACCAGGACCAGCTACCCCAAAGCGCCCGTTTCGCCCCTGCTCCTGTTCGGCAGGAGGCAGGACTTCGCCTACCAGCAGGAAGTCGACGGCGACCCCGGGCAGCGTCACCACGTGCGATTCTGGAAATGCCCCACCGGATGGATGCTGCCCGGTGGGCATGAGGCGGACTGGCTGGCGGCGGGCACCTATGACAAGAGCGTCGGAATCTCGCTGTTCACGCTGCAGTTCACCCACAAGATCGAAGAGAACACCGATGTCGAACGCGACTACATCGTCGATACGGTGGCGTCGGCCGATGACGCGATCGTCGTCCAGCACATCGAAGACTTCTCCACCGGCTACCACTCACGCAACGGCGGCGACGCGATCATCACCGATGGGGATCTGCCGATCATCGAAGTCACCGAGGTGACAACCGACGACTCCGACTCCCCGGACCGACTCGAACTGGCACTCGACGCGACCCAGATCTACGCCGATGCTCGGTCGGTCAGAGAAATGACGAAGACCCTGTGGCACAAGCGCCCCCTGCAGACGGTTGTCGGTGCCGCACTCGTTCTGGTCCTGCTCATCTTTCAGGCCTGGGACGTGCTGGGCACGGTGCTCGACTGGGATGGACTGCGGACCGAGGTCGTGGACTACAGCGCGGACATCGAAACCCTCGGCGACGAATTGGCAACACAGATCGCGGCGGGAGTTCTCATCGGACTCAGCCTCCTCATCGGCTGCCTGCAGGTGATCGCGAGCATTTCCGTGTTCCGCGGCAGCAATCGAGCTCGACTCTGGATCCTCGCCTTGTCCACGGTGTCCGTGATCGTGTCGATGACGAACTACTTCACGGGCAACCGCGACCTTGCGACCAACATGTACGCGCTGACGACGATTGCCATGCAGGTCGCCGTGCTGCTGTCACTGTCGAGCGATTCATCGCGCCTGTTCACGCGCTTCAGCACCGCAGAGCTGCGAGCCGAACGCCAAGATCGCGCGCTCGAAGACTGAGCGATTTCGAAGCCGGAGCCCGAACAGGGGCCCCTCGGCTGTCCAACCTGTGTATTCTGACTTCGACTGCACTTTGGCGGCGCAGGACCTGCCATCGGACACGGACCCAAGCGAAGAGGCGGAATGACCATGACCGAACCGACATCCAACTCACCTGCACCCGCCGGCGAGGCCGCTGCCTCGGAGGCCACCGATGCCTCGATCTTCGACACGATCGACCCGGCGCTCAAGGTCGTCAGCGTGGACGCCGTGATCGCCGCCCCCGCCTCGGAGATCTTCGAGCTCATCGCAGACCCCGTCCGCCAGCTCGAATGGGATGGCAACGACAACCTGGGAGCGGCCGCTCAGGGGCAGCGAGTCACCGGTGCCGGCGGCTCTTTCATCACCACTCTGACCAAGGGAATCGACCGCGAGAACCACGTCGTCGACTTCGAGGAGGGGCGGCTCATTGCCTGGAAGCCCTCCGAGATCGGCGGCGAGCCGTTCGGCCACAAGTGGACGTGGGAGATCGAAGCGACTGGAGAAAGCTCCAGCGTGGTTCGTCAGACCTATGACTGGACCGAGCTGAGAGACCCCCGGCGGCTTCCTCGCGCGCAGTCGACGACGTCGGAGAACCTGCTGGCATCGATGAAGAGGCTCAAGGCGCTCGCCGAAAGCTGAAGCGAACGCCCTTTACCGGGCCACGATGTCTGCTTCTCGCCGAGGCGTCTTACTGAGGCCAGGCATCTGCCAGGCGAGTGAGCAGCTGGGCGAGGAGAGCACCCGGTCGCAATGGAGTACTCAGAAGTACTCAGCCCCGGTGGAGCACCGTCTCCAGGTCGTCAAGCACGGTCCGGTCCTCGATCGTCGAGGGCACTGCTGGAGAGTCGACTCCGTCGGCGATCTCGCGCATCGTTTTGCGCAGGATCTTCCCGGACCGGGTCTTCGGCAGTGCCGAGACGATGTCGACCTGTTTGAAGGCTGCGACCGGGCCGATCTCCTTGCGCACCAGCGCCACGAGCTCGGCGATGACCGTCTCCGGAGCGGCCGCCTCGGCGGAATCACCGAGGACGACGAATGCACGCGGGCTCTGGCCCTTCGTGTCATCGTGAACGCCGATGACTGCCGTCTCCGTGACCGCGGGGTGGGAGGCGATGACGGCCTCGATCACACCGGTGGACAGGCGGTGACCGGCGACGTTGATGACATCATCGGTGCGACCCATGACGAAGACATACCCATCTTCGTCGAGATACCCTGAGTCGCCGGTGAGGTAATAGCCGTCGAACGCCGACAGGTAAGAGGACACGAACCTGGAGTCATCACCCCAGACGGTAGCCATCGTTCCCGGCGGCAGAGGCAGTCTCATGACGATGAGGCCTTCCTCGCCGGCCGGCATGGGCTGACCGGATGGGTCGAGGATCTCCACCTGGTAGCCGGGCACCGGCTTCGTCGGGGAACCCGCCTTGAGTGGGAATCGGGTGAGGCCGAGAGGGTTGGCAGCGATCGGCCAGCCCGTCTCCGTCTGCCACCAGTTGTCGACGACGGGGATGTCGCGGCCCGTCGCCTCGGCGAGGATGTTCGTCGTCCACTCATAGGTGTCCGGATCGAGGCGCTCGCCGGCAAGGAACGACGCCTGCAGACTGGAGAGGTCGTATTTTTTGATGAGCTCGCCGTCCGGGTCCTCCTTGCGGACGACGCGCATGGCTGTCGGCGCGGTGAAGTGGACGTTGACCTTGTGGTCTTCGATGATGCGGAAGAAGGTGCCCGCATCGGGGGTGCCGATCGGTTTGCCCTCGAATAGGACGGACGTGACCCCGGCCAACAGCGGCGCGTAGACGATGTAGGTGTGGCCGACGACCCAGCCGACATCGGAGGCGGTGAACATCGTGTCGCCGGGATCCAGTCCGAATACGCTGGGCATCGAGAACGCCGAGGCCACCGCATAGCCGCCGGAATCGCGCACGATGCCCTTCGGCTTGCCCGTCGTGCCGGAGGTGTAGAGGACGTAGAGCTCATCGGTGGCCCTGACGGTGACGGGATCGATGCCAGCGGGGGTGTTCGCCAGCATTTCGGCATAGTCGAGGTCGTTCTCGCCCATCTCGCAGCGGTGCTCGTCGCGCTGGACGATGACGGTGAACTCGGGTTTGTTCTCGGCGATGTCGATCGCCTCGTCGACCATAGGCTTGTATTCGAGGACCCGACTCTTCTCGACCCCGCAGGAGGTGGAGATGACGGCCTTCGGCGACGTGTCGTCGATGCGAACGGCGAGCTCATTGGGGGCGAAACCGCCGAAGACCACCGAATGGATCGCGCCGATGCGGGCGCAGGCGAGCATGGCGATGGCCGCCTCGGGGACCATGGGCATGTAGATGATGACCCGATCACCCTTGACCACGCCCCTGTCGGCCAAGGCTCGGGCGAAGCGTGAGACCTCGTCGAGGAGATCCGCATACGTGATCGTGCGAATAGTGTCGGTGACAGGCGAGTCGTAGATGATGGCCGCCTGATCTCCGCGCCCGGCTGCCACGTGCCGGTCGACGGCGTTGAAGCACACGTTGAGTTCGCCATCGGGGAACCAGCGGTAGATCGGAGCGCTCGAATCATCGACGGCTCGAGTCGGCTCCGTGACCCAATCGATGTGGTTCTTGGCCTGCTCGAGCCAGAATCCCTCAGAGTCGGCATCGATGGCAGCTATGACGTCGTCGTAGCTGGGTGACTGGTTCTGTGCGATCGTGTTCATGATTCCATTGTGACTCATGGCACAGGCTCGCGCAGGGGTGGGACGGCCCGATTGTGGGGCCCGTGATGGTTGCGTGCGGACCGTTGACGGGTTATGGCAACCGTGTTTCCTGAGCGTGAGAGCCGTTCCTGAGGGCGCATAGTGAGACGGTGTTGTTGAAAACGTATCCTGTGCAACACTGACGCCATGACTCAAGCAGATGGCAGCACGCAGAAGGTAGCAATCGTCACTGGTGCTTCATCCGGGATCGGCGCGGCCACAGCCGCAGCACTCGCACAGGATGGTTGGCAGGTCATCGTCGCCGCCCGCCGCAAAGACAAGATCGAGAAGGTGGCTGCTGACATCGGCGGCACCGCCATCGAACTCGACGTCAGCTCGGATGACTCAGTCGCCAATTTTGTCGCCCACGTCGATCGCGTGGATCTGCTGGTCAACAACGCCGGCGGTGCCAAGGGACTTGACCCGGTGGCAGAAGCCGACCTCGAGGACTGGCAGTGGATGTTCGACGTCAACGTCCTCGGCACCGTCCGAGTCACCAAGGCCCTGCTCGACAAGCTCATCGCCTCCGAGGGACACATCATCAACACCGTCTCCATGGCCGCGTTCACCCCCTACGCAGGTGGTGCAGGCTACAACGTCGCGAAGTTCGGCGAGGGCGCACTGACCCGTGTGCTGCGCTTGGAGCACGTCGGCGACCCCATCCGAGTGACCCAGATCGACCCAGGCCGGGTGGAGACCGACTTCTCCCTCAACCGCTTCGACGGTGACGCGGACAAGGCCGCCAAGGTCTACGAGGGCAAGATCAACCTATCCGCCGACGATGTCGCAGAGTCGATCCGCTGGGCTGCTTCACTGCCGAGCCACGTCAACATCGACCACATCCACATCATGCCGCGCGACCAGGCCTGAGTCCGATGCGCCGGGCCCACCGGCCCATCTGGGACCGGTGGGCGTTCCGGCGGGCTGAACGTCTGCTCGGCCCGCGCAGAGATTGCGCGAACTCAGGCACATCACGACAGGTATTGTGCCGACATCGCCTGATTGTGCTCACAGACAAGGCACAATGGGACCATGAGATACCTTGTTGCATTTATCATCGGAATCGGCGCTCTGTTCGGGGTCAACGCCTTCATCGGTATCTTCTCGATGCCGCGCCCGTGGAATTCGCTGTCGATGGGTGCCACCGTCGGCATCACGATGGTCGTCGTCCTCCTGATCTGGGAAGTCGTCAAGCCCAGCAATAAGGACGCAGCACCCGCGAAGCCGGCAATGAGCGAGGAGGAGCGGGCGAATGCACGCGCCGAACGTCGCTCTCGATTGGCCGCCGAGGCGGGTGTGCGTCTCGACGACACCGAATCAGGCGACACCGCTACCACCGACACCACCACTACTGCCGATACCGCCGATACCGACGGGACCCGATCGACGTCCACATCCTCAGCCGGCGATGATGGTGACTCAACTAGCGACGCTGTCGATTCAAATGACGACGTGTCACCGGACTCTCACGCGTCTCCGCGCTCGGACGAGTCCTCGATCGAAGCGGACCCGAACGACAGCGACACAGGTCAGGATGAGCCGGACACCCTGGCCCCGGATGAGTTCGACGAAGAAGCGACAGGGTCATCCCTGGAGAATCCTCCGACCGGAGAGCCGGGAGTCTCCGTGGACGCATTGGAAGACGCCGAGGAGGCAGGCACCGATGACGCTGCCGCTGATGGTACCCCCGACAATAATCCTGTCGACGACGATGGTCATGCCGACAGGGAACCCACGACCGACGAGCCCGATTCGAAGCACTGAAGGGTCAGCCCTGAGCGCTGCCTACTGCGCGTAGTGAGCAGCGAGGAGCTCGAGTCCCTCTTCGATGCTGACTCGCGGCTTCCACCTCAGAACCTCTTGGGTGCGGCGCTGGTCGAACCAGTGCGCCGTTGAGAGCTGTTCTGCCAGGAACCTCGTCAGTGGAGGCTCATCGTCGTGTTCGCCCAGCTCCCATACCTTCTCCACGACCGATCCGGCCGCAAGCGCTGGGCCGACGGGAATGCGCAGCTTCGGCACCTGAGCGCCACCGGCGATCGCGATCCGCGACATGAGCTCACCGATGGGGCGCGGCTGGCCGTTCGTCACGACCAGCGATTCGCCGTGCGTGGAGTCGACGGCCTCCACGGCCGCCACGATTGCCTCGACTGCGTTGTCGACGAATAGGGCGTCGACGAGCGGGGCACCCGATCCGAGCACCGGCATCCGACCTGCCCGAGCACGATCGATGACACGTTCCGTCAGTTGCGTATCCCCGGGGCCCCACATGAGGTGGGGGCGCAGGACGAGGACCTTGAAGTCCTGCGAATCAGCACCCAGGGCGATGAGTTCACCGGCCGCCTTCGTCCGCGCGTACTCACCTCGCGCCAGCTCGGGGAGGCAGGGCCGGCAACCGCACCGATGATCGAATCACCGGTGTGGGCCACAGACGGTGAGGAGATGTGGACCAGCCGCCGCACACCGGCCGCCAGGGCTGCATCGACGAGCGTGCGCGTGCCGGTGATGTTCACAGCCTCGAACTCACCGGGATCGCCCATCATCGATACCTTCGCAGCCAAGTGCACAACAGCCTCGGCGCCGATGAGCGCCTCGGCGACACTGCTCGGATCGGTAACCGACCCGAGCACGTCGCGGGCACCGGCCACCGAGGAGGGACGGCGTTGGAGCGTCGTGACCTCGTGGCCGTCGGCCACCAGTGCACGGGCGACGGACGAGCCCAGGAGCCCGGAGGCGCCGGTGACGGTGATCTTCATGGAGACTCCTCAGACGGTCGGGATTCAGCCCTTGGTGCGCACCGAACCGCCGGACAGGACGTGGTCGGCCCAGGTCGCGAGACGGGATCGGTCAATCTTCGAATTGTGGCGGATGTCGGTCGGGAACGTGGGAGCGACGAGGACCGCGGTGAGATCGTGTCCGACGACCTCGTCTACGAGCTCCCGCAGTCTCGACGTCAGGTCCAGCGGTGCCAGGCCGGGGGAGAGCTCGGTGCCTTCGGCGTCGAGGACGGCCACGAGCGACTGCGTCCCGGCGGGGCCGATGCCCACGATCGAACTGCGGCTGACCTGCTTGTCGGAATCGATGAGCGCTTCGAGACCGCCGGGGCCCACCGGGCCGCGAGGTGTGGTGACCACATGCTGCAGGCGGCCCTCGAGCCACACCCTGCCCTCGGAATCGATATGGCCGATGTCGTTCGTCCGGTGCCAGGTCCGACCATCGAGGTCGTCGCGCGTCGAGGCGGCGGTGGTGGCCCAGAGGTTGTCGTAGCCGGATTTGATGTGAGCGGCGCTGACGACGAATTCGCCCAGGTGTCCCTGCGCGTCACTGCCCTGTTCCAGTGCATCTGCGGACGCACCTGTGTCGTCGATCGGGGCCAGGGCCAGCTCGACGCCGTCGATGGGGCGGCCCACGCACACGCCGAGGTTGGGTGTGGCGTCTGCGGCGATCACGCCGTCATGGTCGATGTCGGTGAGCAGGAGGCCCTCGGTCATGCCATACGGCGAGTGGATGCTCGCGTTGGGGAACACCTCGGCGATGGCATCCATCAGCTCCAGGGGCACGGGGGCTCCGGCGGAGAGGACGAGTTCGACCCGTGCGCACGCGGCCTTCTGCTCGTCATCGCGGTAGGAGGCGGTGGCCGCGACATTCCTGTATGCGGCGGGGGAGGCGAAGACCATCGTGGAATGACCGGCGATGATCGCATCGGAGATGGCGCCGGCCGTCAGCGTCTTCGGCTTCGTCACGGACATGTCCGGAGTCACCGAGGTGGCCCCGATGGCCGGCCCCAGCAGGGCGAAGGGCGGGAAGCCGGCGACCAGTCCGGTGCCTTCGCGGACGTCGAAGACTCGGGTCAGCACTGCCGCGAGGGCTGAGATGTCGCCGTGGGTGTAGCGCACGCCCTTGGCCGGTCCCGTCGATCCGGAGGTGAAGAGGATCGCCGCATCGTCGGTGGCTGCCGGGGTCGGCAGATCGGCGTGGTGTGTGGTGCGCGAGAGCGCTGTCAGGCTGGTCTCGACCTGGAACAGCTTGGCCTGCGTCCGTCCCAGCGGGGACACGGAGATGCGGCGGCCGGGCCAGTTGAAGGCGCGGGCGAGTCCGAGGCCGGGCAGTTCTCCGATGATCCACTGCGGATCCGCCGAGGTGGTCGCCCGGGTCATGCCCTTCGGTCCCAGTCCGGCATCGGCGACGACGGCGACCGCGCCGATCTTCAGGCAGGCGTAGAGGGCCGCGGTGAGGTTGTTGCCGGGCGGAACGAGCATGGAGACCCGGTCGCCGGGGCGCACGCCGAGTTCGAGCAGGCCGCCGGCGATGCTCGTCGTCACATGCCAGAGGTGGCGCCAGGTGATCTGCTGGGCAGGGTTCTGAGCAAAGTCCACCGAGGCGATGGTCTCGTCATCGTGGCGTGCGTCGAGGATCGCTGTCACCCCGCGGGCAGGGGCGGCGTGACCTATCGGTGCGTCTGCATTTGTGCCTGTGATCTCGGCAGTCGTTGCAGCAGATGCGCCGGAAGCGGGCGCAGAATCGGCAGGGAACTGTTCCTTGAGCCAATCGGTGACGACTCCGGCCACATCGTAGTCCTCGCTGACCAGGTGCGAGCCCAGTTCGAAACGGTGCACATCGGCCTGGGGCAGGCGCTGTCGCAGGTCACGCAGATAGCGTTCGAGGAACACCGGGTCCTTCGGCCCCCACACGAGGAGAGCAGGACGGTCGAATGCCGCGATGTCGGCCCCCACTCGCTGCAGCTCGGAGTGGGACGGATGGTTCTCATCGACGGGGATGTCGGCGACGAAGCCGCCGATTCCGTGGCGCAGCGACAGGGAGTCATACGGGGCGCAGAAGGCGTCCTTGATCTCCGGGTCGAGGTCGCCGAGGCTCATCGTCACCCGCAGGAATCCGTCGGTGACCACGGTGGCAGTCGGCAGCATGGGCCCGGCCAGTGTCGCCCGCAGAGGGGCGGGAATCGGGGCGTCCTCGGGCTGGTGGACGGCCGTGTTCAGGCTGATCGAGGCGGAGACGAGATCGGTGTTGCGTGCCGCCCATGCCAGGGACAGGACACCGCCCCAGTCATGGCCGATCGTCACGATCGGATGCTCGGCGGACGCGGCCCCGTTGTTGGGCGCGGTCCCGTCGCGGTCAGCGACACTGCCGGCCACCTCGGCGAGCAGGGGAGACACGACGGAGTCGAAGTCGTCGATGCGCTGGGACATGCGGCGCACCTCGGCGCCGTGGGGAGTCGGGAGCGACTCATGCTCCAGCCTCTGGGAGAAGCCCATGTCGAGCTGGTCGGGGGCGATGAGGCGCCACACGCGGCCCCCGGTTCGCGCTGTCTCCACACTCGCCTGGGCAAGATGGCGCCAGAGGTAGGACCAGGTCGGGTTGCCGTGGAGGGCGAGGATCGTGCCGGTCGGTTCGAGACCATCGGCGCGCAGCACCTCGAGGGTGTCGAGGACGTGGAAGGAATGCGGCCCGTCGGGAGTCCTGGCCTCGACGATTCGGGACCAGGCAGGGTCCCACTCGGGCAGCTTCGGGGGAGTCTGAGCCGGCCGTGCAGGAAATCTCATTGAACCTCTACCACTCGATTTCGGTCATTGCGGTGTTGAGTCCCGACCCGACTCCCATGCACAGGATACGGTCGCCGGGCTTGAGTTGTGATGCCTCGCGGCTGAGCGTGATCGGCAGGGACGCCGGTCCCACGTTGCCCAGTTCCGGGTAGGTGACCGGAATCCGATCGGGATCGAGATTCGCGGCCTTCGTGATCGAGTTCACGTGCACATCGGAGACCTGGTGCATGACGTAACGATCCATGTCGCGCCAGTTCCAGCCGTCCTCGTGAGCTTCTTCCCAGGCTGCGACGACGAGTTCCATCCCGCCGGCCAGCAGTCCCTTGGTGTCGGTGAACATTCCGTTGTGATCGCCCACGCACAGTTCGTGGTGCTGGGTTGCGGCACGGGTGATGCCGCCGAGGATGCGGTGACCGTTCGGATGCTTGTCGGCGGGCCCGAGGACGGCAGCAGAGGCACCGGAACCCAAGGTCAGAGAGGCGAATTCGTTGAGGTACTCCTCGCGGCTGATGCCCGGGCGGGTCAATCGGCGCAGAGTGGCCTCCTGGACCCGGGAGGCATCCTCGCCGGCGACGATGAGTGCGTACTCGATCTGGCCGGCGTCGATCATGCTCGCCGCCAGGGTCATTCCATTGACGAAGCCCAGGCAGGCGTTGGCGATGTCGAAGTTCATCGCCTGCGGGCCCAAACCGATGCCCGCATGGACGCCGACTGCCACGGAAGGCTCGAGGTGCTCACGCGTGACCGAGGTGTTGACCATCAGCCCGATCGAGTCGGGAGAGATGCCGGACTCGGCGAGGGCCTTCTTTCCGGCTGCGATCGCACCATCAGCGAAGTGGCTCGGCTGGTCCCAGTTGCGGCGTGCGTCGACGCCGGCGACGCGCTGGAGGAGACCTGTCGGCAGGTTGAGGGTGGACAGAGTATCGGCGAGGCGGTCGTCGAATTCTTGTGAGGTCACTTCATTGGGGGCGAGGGTCTCAGTCAGGCCGAGAAGCGCCACGTTCGAGTGCCGGAAAGTTGCGTTGCCATTCGCCAATTGAGGTTCTCATCCCTTTGCGGGTCGTTCGTCGTAGTCTGCTGAGGGCCGATGCGATGCACCCTTGAGGCGCGTCACGACGGGGAAGTCCGGAGACTATCTTATATCCCCGAGGCTGAGATGTTTCTCAGCGAGTGAACCAGGTGAATCCGTCATAGGCCATTCCAGTCGCGCAGAGCACCGCGATCCCGGCCAGA
The DNA here is from genome assembly GCF_900105045.1 of Brevibacterium picturae. Classification (GTDB taxonomy): domain Bacteria; phylum Actinomycetota; class Actinomycetes; order Actinomycetales; family Brevibacteriaceae; genus Brevibacterium; species Brevibacterium picturae. The sequence continues at coordinate 2,424,570 of NZ_LT629739.1, forward strand.
ATGATCGACGTGACGGTGTGCGAGACCTTCGAGGCTTGGAAGCGAACGGCCCGCGAATGGGACATGGGACGGTCGGTGACGAAGCGCCCGAACTGAGCGAAGATCCGCCAGTCCATGACGTCGATGAGGGACTTCGCCGCCAGGGTGACGACGATGATGCAGCCGGCGCCCATGAGCAGGAGGAAGACGAAGCCCATGAAGCCGAATTCGCGGAAGAACTCGACGACACGATCGGCGATGGCGGTGACGAAGCCGGTGAATCCTTCGCTGAAGGGCAGCGCAGCGAAGGAATCGGTGATGCGGCCCAGGCTGTATCCGTCGCGTTCGGTCCGTTCTGCGCCGATGAACATGGCGACGGCGGCGGCCAGGGCGACGAGGAGGTTGATGATCGTGATCGTCGAATTGTCCGGCCAGAACTCGAGGGACTTCAGCGTGTACGTCGATGCCAGCGCCACGCAGATGATCGCACCGGCCAAGGCGCCGACCGTGGCGGGAAGGAGGAGATTGTTGAAAAACACGAATGCGATGACGGCGATGAGGGCGGCGCCGAAGATATAGGTGAACACCGCCAGCGTGTCACCGTTGGAAGAGGTGGCCGCACGGCGGTTCGCCTCGACCATCTGCCCCGACTGGCCGATGTTGTCCCGCAGCTGCGCCTTCGTGGCGCGCTCGTCGGAATCGGTGCCGGCCGCGGGCAGCACGCGGGTCTCGTCCTCGCTCATGCCGTAGACGCGCTCGGGCTGGTTATAGGCCCGGGTCGGTTGGTCATAGGCCCGGGTCGGCTGATCGGAGTAGCCGCCTCGTGGCCGTGCGCCCGGACCGTGACCCGGTTGGCTGTAGCCGCCCTGGCCGTACCCCTGCTGAGGGGGTGTCTGCGCACCCTGAACTCGCCGCTGCGGGGCCGGCTGCCATCTGCCTACTCGGGCCGCGATGAGATACACGATGAGGACGACGAGTGCTGCGAGGACTCCGATTGAGATGCTGGCGCCGAGCTCGCTCATGAGGGACTTCCTGGGGGATGGACAACGATGGTCGTGTGCCCAGTCTATGGAGGATCGAGGCGGTAATCACGTTCACCCACGGGCCGCGCCGCGATCCGGGCCGCGACGGGCCCACGGGCCGCGCGGCGACTGTAGGGTGAGATAACGACCTGCCAGGACCTGCCAGGGCCTCTCGAAGGGGAGGCCCGCACAGCTTTCGAAGGAGAATCGCGATGAGCAACGCCGAAGCATTCACGACAGCGGCCATGCCCCTTGACCAGCAGATCGTCCTGGTGACCGGGGCCGGACGCGGAGTGGGCTCATCCATCGCGAAGGCCTTCGCCCACGAGGAGTCGGCGCTCGTCATCAACTACCGCTACTCGGCCGAAGCAGCCGAAGAGCTCGCAGAGGCGGTCCGTGCCAGAGGCGGGCGTGCCGTGGCGATCGAAGCCGATGTCACCGACTCACGCGCCGTCGACGCAATGTTCGCCGCCGCCCACGCCGAATTCGGTGCCCCCGTGTCGACGGTGGTCAACAGCGCCCTCGTGGATTTCTCTTTCAACGGCGAGGAGCGGCAGCCGGCAGACGAGATCGACTTCTCCGATTTCGCCGATCAATTCCGTGGTGCCGTCGGTGCTGCGCTCAACACCGTTCAAGCCGCGATGAGCGGATTCCGCGAGATCGGATCCGGACGGGTCATCAACATCGGGTCGAATCTCGTGCAGAACCCGGTCGTGCCCTATCACGACTACACCGCGGCTAAGGCCGCGCTGCTGTCGCTGACCAGGACCTTTGCAAAAGATCTCGGGCCCTCCGGGATCAGGGTGAACATGGTCTCCGGCGGCCTGCTGCGCACCACCGACGCCTCCTCGGCGACCCCGGAGGAGGTCTTCGACCAGATCGCGGCACAGACTCCTCTGGGCCACGTGACGACACCGGAGGAGTTCGCCTCGGCGGTGGTGTTCTTCGCATCACCGGCCTCACGGGCAGTGACGGGTCAGAACCTCGTCGTCGACAACGGCCTGGTGATGGACTGAAACGACGACGGACGCCGCCTCAGGCCTGGCGTGGTCGCGCCCCGCATCGGTCTCACTCTCGAGAGTCGACCGCAGAGTCGAAAGCTGACTTCAGGGAGTCCGCTCTCGACGATGCGGTCGACTCTCGGCAATATGGCTCTTTATGGCGAGGAACATCTCGTTCCGGAACAGGTCGGCCCAAACCAGATTGAAGACTGTGTAGCCGGCATTGGTGAGACGCATGTGGCGTGTGTGATTATCTTTGCTTGCTCGATCCGGCCCGTTCTCGCTGAGGTAATACTTTCCCAGGCCGTGGAATTCCACGATCAGTGGCAACTCCTCGTGCTTGAAATCGCATCTGCCCAGGAAGTTTCCTGAACGGCTACAGATAGTCACCTGCGGAATCATTCCGTTGATGGAGAACCTGTGAAACTTCACTGCGCAGAGTGACTCGGCCTGAGATTCGTGACGAGTGTCGGAGAGTCGTATTGCCTGCTCGGCGTTTCTGCGGCCGCGACGGCGGGCGCATATCTGCTCGAGAAGCTCGGACTTGGCGACCTTCCCTGCTCTCAGACCCGTCGAGATCATCGGTACTGATATCTCAAGGGGATAGTCATGCGCAATGTCGCTGAGTGTTCGAGGCAGATCGGTGACGGCAAAGTCACCGACTTCGGCCCGGTGCTCTCGTGTGACTGTGCGGTCGTAGATTCTCAGTGTCGGAAAGTTCTGGTGGTATCCGGTGCGGATGATCTCGGCCTGTTCAGTGGCAGGGAAAGGCGGATGGATGCCGTGGATCAGTGCGGCAGAAATGTGGGAGTAGAGGTCATCGCCTCTGAGCTCATGAAGTCGTGAACGAATCAGTGGCTTCAGTCTTTCGCTCTGGTCGCGGATGTCGCCGAAAGTCTGAGGATAGGAAACTGGGTCGGAGGAGGTCGCGGAGTGCAGGACCGCGTGCTCTGCTGTGGTGCAAGGACGAGTCACCGTAAAGTGCCCTCGGCGTATCTTCTCCAAACAACATCGTTGTGCGATGCGGATCTCGTTGTCGGTCAATCCGAGCCGGAGTAGATCCTGTTTCGCGAAAACCTGAACCATGAAGACATAATGCCATCAAAGTACATTAAACGCAATGAAAGCGCAGCAAACGTAAACTAGAGGAATGAAGGCGCTCGAAGCCGGTCGAACGTCGGATACATCGAAAGCAGACCGCAGCCTCGAGAGTCGAGCTCAGGGGGTCAACTCTCGAGGCTGCGGTCTGCTTTCGGCTCCAGGCGGCCAGGCGGCTGGTGGAGGCAGGCTGCGCGGGTCAGACTCGTTCGAGGAACATCAGGGTGCGGTCGAAGAGTAGTTGCGCGCTGTCCTCGCGGTAGTCGGCGACCAGTGGGTCGCTGAAGAGGTGGGTTGCGCCGGGGTAGAGGAAATACTCTGCCTGGGCCCCTGCTCGGGCGGCCGATTCGATCAGCGTCTCCGGCGCACCCGCATCCCGCCAAACATCGTCGACGGAGAAATGGATCTGGACGGGCACGTTCTCTTGCCACCGCGTCGGCTTGGGGAAGCCCCCGCCGTGGCAGAGGAGCACACCGCGTGCCCGCGAATCGTTCTTGCCCATCTGCTGAGCGATGCCGGCCCCGAGCGAGAGACCGGCGAACACGATCTCATCCGGCAGATCCGCGCAGGCCGCGCCCACGCGGTCGACGAGCTGTGAGAACCCGACCTCCTGCGCGTGGCCGACCCCCGCCTCGGCCCCCGTGAACGTCCGCCCCTCGTAGAAGTCGGGAGCGAACACGGTATGACCCGAAGCTGTGTAACGCTCGGCGATCACATCGATGCCAGGGGTCTTGCCCAGCGCGGAATGGAGCAGGACGAGGGTGGGCATGGTTGTCTCCTGTCTCGCCGAGTGTTTCGACGACCGATGCTTCAGCGGCTGTGACCGTGTGGGATGGCGAAAGAATCGGCCTGCGCCGTCTCCCAGTCCGCGGCCCATTCATCGGGAGCGCCGTTGAGCAGCTCGCCGGGTTTGAGCCAGTCGTAGAGTCGGGCATAGGACCACGATTCAGACTCCGAGACGTTGCGGCGCAGCATCGTCGGTTCCAGCTCATCCGGATGAGAGACGCCCATGGACGCCATCAGACGAACCGCCTCGGCGACGGTGCCGTCGTGGTAATTCCTCACGCGAGTCGACTTGTCCGGAACATCGATGGCGCGAGCTCGGCGAGGATCCTGCGTGGCGACGCCGACGGGGCATTTGCCTGTGTGGCAGACCTGAGCCTGAATACAGCCGACGGCCATCATCATGGCTCGAGCCGCCATCGTGAAGTCGGCACCCTGGATGAGTCGCTTGACGATGTCGGAGCCGCTCGCGATCTTCCCTGCCGCGCCGAGCCTGATGCGATCGCGCAGGCCCGCGCCCATCAGCGAATTGTGCACAATCATCAGGCCCTGCGTCAGCGGCAGGCCGACGTGGTTCTCGAATTCGAGGGGAGCAGCGCCGGTGCCGCCTTCGGAGCCGTCGACGATGATGAAGTCGGGTGTGATTCCCGTTTCGACCATCGCCTTGCACATGGCGAGGAATTCGGTGCGCGAACCCACACAGAGCTTGAACCCGGCAGGTTTGCCGCCGGAGAGCTCGCGCATCTGCTCGATGAAGCGCAGGAGCTCGATCGGGGTGGAGAACACAGTGTGGTTCGGGGGACTGACGCAGGTCTTGCCGACGGGGATGCCGCGGATCTCTGAGATCTCCTCGGTGACCTTCGGGCCGGGCAGGACGCCGCCGATGCCGGGTTTGGCGCCTTGAGAAAGTTTGAGCGAGACCATCTTGACCTGCGGGTCCTTCGCCTTACTCGCGAAGACTTCCGGATCAAACGCACCTTCGGGGGTTCTGGCGCCGAAGTACCCGGTGCCCAGCTCCCAGATCAGGTCGCCGCCGAACTCACGGTGATAGGGCGTGATCGAGCCTTCGCCGGTGTCTTGGGCGAATCCGCCCATGGCCGCGCCCTTGTTGAGCGAGCGCACCGCATTGTCACTGAGCGAACCGAAGCTCATGGCCGAGACGTTGAGGAGGGAGATGTCGTAGGGCTGTGTGCATTCCGCACCGCCGACCCTGATCCGTGGGGGAGCAGGTGAGTTCGTGATCGGAACATTCGAGTGCATGAGGGCCTCGTAGCCCGTGCGATTGACATCGCGTTCGGTGCCGAAGGCGCGTTCGGCATGCTTGCCCTTGGCGCGTTCGTAGATCGTGGCGCGCGTGTTGCGGTTGAAGGGACGCCCGTCCCAGTTCCGTTCGATGAAGTACTGCTGGATCTCCGGGCGAATCGACTCAAGCAGATACCGTGCGTGGCCGGCGACTGGATAGTTGCGCAGAATCGAATGTTTCTTCTGTGTCACGTCCCAGGCGGCGAGGGCACCGAGCCCGAGCGCTGAGACGGCTGCAGCGGCCTGAGCCACCCGCTTTCCTGTTGAGTCTCCTCCGAGCTGACTAACCATGGGGAACTGACCTTTCGTTGAGCGTCCGCGGTCTGTACTTGATGCGAGCCTAAACCGAGAACGCGGGGATTTCAGGAAAGGGTGGGCTAAATTTCACAACAGTTGTGTCACCAGTGCCGAAATCAGCTCGTCGAGTTGCAGAGAATAGCCGATGATGAGTAAGAATCCCGTGGCGATCCAGGCGACTTCCTTCCACTCGTCGTATCCGCGCAGGCGGCGGCGACCGCGGCGAAGTCCGCCGGCCATGACGATGACGAGATCGACGATCCACCACAGGCCCAGACCGCCCAGGGTCACGAGCTTGAGCGCACCGGTGGTGAAGCGGCCCGTGTAGAAACGGTCGGCACCGAGGAAACCCAGAGTCAGCGACAGGATCCAGGTGACGAAGAAGGAGCGGTTGCTGGGTGCATCGGAGGAGTCGGGAGAGTCCGCAGTGGCCGTCGGCAGTGCGGAGTCGAGGCGCGGCAGATCGAGAGGTGAGGGGCCGGAGGGCAGGGAGGACACGGACATCGTGGTCATCTCCTAATTCGCTGCCCTCCGTGGTTCGAATGGCGAGTCACGGAGAGCTGGGGACGGGTGTCAGGTGGGGACCTGAGTACAGCCTAGGAAACTCATGGACACGAGCGCATTGGGGTTTTCCCCAATGTCGGCATAGCGTGGAGGCATGAGTACTGGTGAGCCGAGCGCGACGAGTACTCGGCGCACCATCATCGCAGTCTTCCTGGCCGGCGTCTCGGTCTTCCTCGTCCTCTATGAGACGCAGGGACTCCTGCCCGCGATCCGCGGAGCTTATGGCATCGACGCGCCCACCGCGAGCCTGACCGTCTCCGCCACGAATGTGGCCATGGCCGTCTTCCTCATCCCGTTCTCCCTGCTCGCCCCGCGCATCGGGCATGCCAGACAGATTGCCGGCGGTGTGGTCCTGGCCGCGCTCCTCGCTCTCATCCTGCCTTTCATGCCGAGTCCCGAACTGCTCATCGCCGTGAGGTTCCTCCAAGGTGTGGCGATCGCTGCGGTACCGGCCACCGCGATGGCCTACCTGTCGCTGCGACTGCCGGCGGCGGCGCTGCCCGGTGCGATCGGCGTCTACATCGCCGGCAACACGATCGGCGGGCTCTCCTCCCGGCTCCTCACCGGACTTGCCGCCGAGGTTCTGGGCTGGCACGGTGGCCTGGCGTTCACTGCGGCACTCTCCCTGGTCTTCGGACTCATCGTCGTCTGGCTGCTCCGCCACGATCTGTTCTCCACCTCACGAGCACTCGCCGCACGAGACGGCGTGGCCACTGCCCGGGACGACTCAATCACCGCGCAGGATGCCTCGACCGCTGGACGGGATGCCTCGGCAGCTGCGGGACCGGGACAGCCGCCTCGGCGAGCGATCATTCCGCTGGGCTCGGGGCTGTGGCGAATCTACCTCACCGGGTTCCTCTGCATGATCGTCTTCGGGGGATCCTTCACGATGCTCGGGACCCGACTGCAGCACGATCCCTGGCACCTGAGCGAGGGCGCGGTCGCCCTGTTCTTCCTCATCTACCTCGTCGGCACCGTCGTCACCACGTACTACGGGCGCCTGGCGACGAAGTACTCGCGCACCTCACTGACGCTGCTCGGAATGATCACGGCGCTCGCCGGTGCCGGGCTCACCCTCGTCGACTCCTTGGTCGTCATCATCATCGGCATGTCCCTGCTCACCGGCGGGTTCTTCCTCGGCCACACGGGCGCATCCGCGGCCGCCAGCGCCTCACGGCCGGGAGTCGACTCCACCCGCTCGGCGGCCATCTACCTCACCGTCTACTACCTGGGCACCAGCCTCGGCGCCTGGCTGTCGGCAGTCCTGTTCACCGACTATGCGTGGCCGGGTGTGGTCGTCATGTGCATGACCGCGCTGTTCGCCGTTCTCATCTTGACCCTGACCGGAGCTTCGATAGGGTTCAAGAAACGCAACTGATCAATTGTTCAGCTCAAGGACCGGAGGACATCATGCCCCAGGCGACACACTCGAACGTCACCTATGCGATCGACCGAGGCGTCGCCCATGTGGAGATCGACCGCGCCGAGAAGCTCAATTCCCTCACGCGCGAGGTGTTCGAAGACCTCGTCGAGGTCGGCCTCGCGCTCAAGGAATCGACCGAGGTCAGGGCCGTCGTCCTCTCCGGTCGCGGGCGGGCCTTCAGCGCCGGCCTGGATTTCACCGAAATGGCCCGGCTCGCCGACGAGGGGACAGCGACGACCGCCGAGGCGGATGCCGAGACCCCGACTACCGCCGAGGTGGGCGCGGAGTCATCGTCAGCGACAGGCAGTGCCGTTGCCGTCGGTGAGCGCCTCGGATCCGCTCGAGCGCTGGCTCAGAAAGCCGTGCACGTGTGGTCCCTGATCGAGGTCCCCGTCATCGCCGGTATCAGGGGGCCCGCACTCGGCGGCGGGATGCAGATCGCGCTGGGCGCTGACATCCGCATCGCCGGTCAGGACGTTCAGCTGTCGCTGATGGAGATCAAATGGGGAATCATCCCGGACATGTGCGGGACTCAGCTCCTGCCCCGCCTGGTCGGACCCGGAATGGCGAAGAAGCTCATCGCCACAGGTGAGGCCATCGGGGCCGAAGAGGCTCTGCGGAACGGTCTCGTCGAAGAGGTGACCGAGGACCCGGTGGAGCGAGCGCTCGAACTGGCGGCCGACTTCGCTGGGAAATCACGCTCGGCACTCGTCTGGGCGAAGAAACTCGTCGACCTCTCCTACGAGGCCGATCTGGCCACGGGCCTCGACGCCGAACAGGAGGCGCTGGCCTCACTCATCGGCACGGACGAGCAGCGCCAGGTCGTGGCAGAGCGGTTGGCGCGCATGGCCCAGAAGGCGAAGGGCTGACGCCCAGCGATCCGACCGTGGCCGGTGGGGACTCAGCAGTGGCGAGCTGACGTGGAAGCTCAGCCGTGTTTGCCGGGGAACTCCGGGCGGACCGGGTCGATGGTCCGGTCGAATCCGACCACCTCGGCGACGGTCTTGAACGCGGCGAGTTCACGCAGCAGGACCAGGGTCGGGCGCATGAGCTTGAGCCGCTCCTCGGTTTCAGCGGTGAGGATCTCACCCACCGACATCCACTCGCTCGTGTGGGCCTCCGTGGTCTGGTGGTGCGCAGACTCGAGGTCGCCGCCGGAGAGCACATAGAAGTAGGTGTCGAAGCGCTTCGGCCGCCCCGCCGGGGTCACCCAGTTCGCCCACGGCTTCAGACCGGCCGGGTCGAGCACAGCCCCGGTTTCCTCTTCGACCTCACGCATGGCGGTGGCCAGCAGGACGCGCCAACCATCGGCCGCCTCGGCGATGGTGGAGTCCTTCCACGCTGCCTGATGAGTCTGCGGGTCGGGGACATCGATGGATGACGCGGTCTGCTCATCGATGGGGTCGACGCGACCGCCGGGGAAGACGACGACGCCGGCGGCGAAGTCCATCGTCGAGACCCGGTGCTGGACGAAGACCTCGAGTCCGCTGCTGCCGTCGCGGATCATGAGCACGCTGACGGCGGGCCTGATCGGCACGGCGCTCGGTTCGGGCACATCCGGGCCGCGGCTGGAGGAGTCGGCGAGGTCCGAACGGTCGGATCCCTCGGGGGAGATGTCTCGAATCACTGTCAGCACCTTCGCTTCTCGGTCTGGTCGTCACCTCCCAGTATGCCCCGCAGCGGCGGGCCTGGCAGAAGCGGGGTGGGTTGCAGCGGCAGGAACCGGAGGATTCACGCAGCAGGATACGATGGGCAGCAGAGAGGAACGACGGCGAATTCCTCAAGAAATCTTGAGAGTTGAGTCGTCAGAGTCGGCGAGCGGCACCAGGCGCCGACAGCCCGCAGACCGGTAGGGCGCGGAAATGAGAGGTTTGGAGATCTACCCCTTCTTCACGATTGACCAGGCGTGGCCCAACTGGCTGATATTCACGCTCCTGGCAGTCGACATGATCATCCGCATCGTCGCGCTGGGGTGGATTCCGCACAACCGCAGACCGTCGGTCGCCCTCGGGTGGCTGCTCGCGATCTTCCTCATCCCCTATGCCGGGATTCTTGCGTTCTTGCTGCTGGGATCCGCGAAGCTGCCGAAGCGGCGGCGGGACAAGCAGAGGCTCGTCAACGACATCTTTCGTGACCAGACCGATGACCAGGCGATCATCGGCGATACCGCCCACATGTCCGAGCCGTTGAGCACGGCAGCGCAGCTGAATTACGATCTGGGCGCACTGCCGATGACGCACGGCAACTCCTTCGAACTCCACACCGACAATCACGCCTGCATGGAGGCGATGGCCGACCGGATCGATGCGGCCACGAGCTTCGTCCACTTCGAGTTCTACATCGTCGCGATCGATGACACGACGAGGCGGCTCTTCGAATCGCTGCTGGCCGCGCACGAGCGTGGGGTGGAGGTGCGGATCCTCATCGACCACCTGGGCTCATTGGGGTATCCGGGGTACTCGGAGCTGGTCAAGCGGCTCGATTCTTCGGGTGTGGCCTGGCGCAGGGCACTGCCGATCCGCCCCTGGAGGGGCGAGTACCAGCGACCCGACCTGCGCAACCACCGGAAGATCCTCATCGTCGACGCCGACGTCGCCTTCACCGGCTCGCAGAACATCATCGACCGGTCGTACAACAAACGGCGCAACCGGCGGAAGGGCTTCCAGTGGATGGATCTGTCGCTGAAGTGCACCGGGCCGGTCGTCGACGAACTCGATGCGGTGTTCGTCACGGACTGGTATTCGGAAACGGGTGAGCTCTTCGACGAACCCTCACAGGGAGAGCTGCGGGCGCCGCAGAACGGCGGCATCCAGGCACAGGTGGTTCCGTCGGGGCCCGGGTTCGAAGACGAGAACAACCTGCGTCTGTTCAACCACCTCATCTACAACGCGAACCGCAGCGTCGTCGTCTGCTCACCGTACTTCGTGCCCGACGAATCACTGATGCACGCACTCACGACCGAGGCCCGGTCCGGAGTCGACGTGCGCCTGTATGTGGGCGAGACGAGCGACCATTGGGTCACTCAGCGGGCACAGCAGTCCTATTACGCCGATCTGGTGCGAGCCGGAGTCCGGATCTTCCTCTATCACGCCCCGACCGTTCTGCATTCGAAGTTCCTCATGATCGACGACGAGGTCTCGATCATCGGATCCTCGAACATGGATGAGCGGTCTTTCGCGATGAACATGGAGGTCACCATGTTCATCGTCGACAAGGAGTTCACGCAGCGGATGTACGAGCTCGAAGCGCAGAGGTATGCGCCGAACTCGGTCGAACTCGACGCCGACGAGTGGAGCGAACGGCCGCTGCTGCACAAGTATGTGGAGAACGTCGCCAGGCTCACGAGCTCACTGCTCTGAGAAACTCACGAGTTCACTGCTTTGGGAACTCACGGGATCGCTGCTTCAGACACTATGAGGGAAGGGCGAGCCCGCAGCTACGGCCGGCGGGTCGGCGGGTTGGCGGCGCGCGGAATTCCGTCGGCAACGACAACGCTCCCGCACACTGGATCAGCGTGCGGGAGCGTTGTCAGCTGTTGCCTGAGGCTATAGGTCAGGTGTCCTCGGAGAGTCCGGCGGGGCCCTCGTCGTCGAGGTCGCGTTCGGGATCGGCGATGACATCGTCCTTGACCGGCGGGGTTCCTGTGGGCTTGCTGCCCGCTGAACCCGTGCCTGCTCCAGCGCCGGCTGCACCGTTTCCGGTTGCGGCGTTGACCTTGTCGGCTGCCGTCTGAACTGCATCGGCGACGGCCGGGGACTTGTCGCGGATCGACTGGTTGGCCTTCTCGACGGTGTCCTGCACTCGCGGGTCGGTCCAGAGATCCTGTGCCTGGGCCTTGAGCTTTTCGTAGCTCTGACGTCCGGTGCGTGATCCGAGTACGTAACCGACTCCCAGACCAGCCAGGAGAATCAACCGCTTCTTCATCTTCCTGCTCTCCTTCTCAGCTTGCCGTGACTGCATTCGACACTGTCGAGTGCGAAGACCGACGATGGTCGACGGTCGTGCGCATCGGCGCTGTGCCCTGGTTCACCACCTTATACTGCAGACCGTTCCCGAGTGAAAGAATTTCGCCTCAGGTTTGTGGAAAAGGTACAGTGCTTCTGCGCTCAGCTCACCGTGGGCTGCTGCTGGGTGATGCAATGGATTCCACCGCCGCGGGCATAGAGTTCGCGGGCGTCGATGCCGACGACCTTGCGCCCCGGGTAGACCTTCTCCAAGACCGCGACCGCCTCGGCGTCCATCGGATCGTCGAAGGTGCAGGCGATGACCCCGTCATTGGTGACGAGGTGGTTGACGTAGGAATAGTCGACCCAGTCCTCGTCATCGCGCAGCACCTCCGGCGCCGGGATCGCCACGATCTCGAAGGGCTGACCGTCCGCGGTGGTCTCAGCAGTGAAGCGGGTCTTGAGCTGCTGAGAGAATTCGAAGTCCGGGTGTTCGGGATTGCGCTGATCGTGGATGAGGACGACGCCGGGGCTGGGCATGGCCGCGACGATGTCAACGTGGCCACGCGTGCCGAAGGTCTGATTGTCGCGGTAGAGACCGTGGTCGAGCCAGATGACCTTCTTCGCCCCGATGGTGCGGGCGAATTCGGCTTCCACATCGGCTTCGGTCAGATCGGGGTTGCGGCCCGGATCCAACTGCACACTGCGCGTGGCCAGCACGGTGCCCCGCCCGTCGACGTGGAAGCCGCCGCCCTCGTTGCGCAACTGGGAGTCCAGGATCGGGACGCTCGCCTGGTTCGCGACGAAGCGACCAATGTGCTGATCGTGATCCCATCTCGCCCATTCCTGGGCGCCCCAGCCGTTGAAGACCCAGTCCGCCGCGTGCAGCTTCGCGTTGTCGTCGACGACGAAGCTCGGACCGATGTCACGCATCCACGCGTCGTCGAGTTCGGCGTTGACGACAGTGATCGGATGCTTGATCCCCTCGCCGAGGTGGCGGCGGGCGTTGTCTGTCTGTGCCGGTGAGACGACGACAGTCACCGGCGTGAACTCGCTGGTGGCACGTGCCACCGCGGCCCAGGTGCGGCGGGCGGCCTCTGCCTCACCTTCGGTGTCGCCCAGGGCGTATCCGGAGGATGGGAACGCCATCCAGATGCGGTCATGGGCGGCAGTTTCCGCGGGCATGTGAAACGTCATCGTTCATCCCTTCGAGTCAGAGGAAGCGTTGGCTTGCCCTTGAGTCTAGCGAGGATCGACTGATGGAGGGCAACGGATTCCGCACCTGCCCGGCGGCGAGGTGCCTCATTGAGAAGCCAGCTCTCGGTCTCCGTATAGTCTGGCGTGAGTGACAGGATGCCCGGGTATCCGGGTTCGAACTCGCCATGGGAGGCAGCGCGTGGAACAGCAGGATCTGCAGGAACTCTTCTCTCGGTCGGGGACCGGTCCGTTGGCGGGTGTGGTCGTCGCCGATTTCTCCCGTGTGCTGGCGGGGCCCTACGCGACGATGATGCTGGCCGATCTCGGCGCCACGGTGATCAAGGTCGAGGGCAGGACAGGTGACGATACACGGCACTGGGCGCCGCCTCGGCGAGGTGATGATGCGACGTATTTCCTCACGGCGAACCGGAACAAGCATTCCGTGGTCCTCGACTTCAAAGACGAGGAAGACCTGGGCCTGGCGCAGGAGCTGGCCAGGCGGGCCGACGTTCTGGTGGAGAACTTCAAGGCCGGCGGGCTGGCGAAGTACGGGCTCGACTACGACACGGTCAAGGCCGAAAACCCGGGCATCATCTACGCCTCGGTGACCGGATTCGGCCGCGACAATCCGCAGCCCGGCTACGACCTGCTCATCCAGGGGCTGTCCGGCTTCATGAGCGTCACCGGTTCGCAGGAGTCGGGCCCGGTCAAGGCAGGAGTCGCCGTCGTCGACGTGTTCACCGGTCTGCACACCACCGTCGGCATCCTCGCCGCGCTCGCCCACCGCAAGGACACCGGCGAAGGGCAGCTGGTGGAAACGAACCTCCTGTCCTCGGCGCTGTCCGGGCTGGCGAACCAGACCTCGGCGTACGTGGCCGGCGGTGTCGTTCCGCAGGCCATGGGCAACGCCCACCCGAGCCTCTACCCCTACCAGCCGATGCCCACGGCCGAGGGGCAGATCATCATCGCCGTCGGCAACGACAACCAGTTCCGTTCACTGGCCGCGGTGCTGGGTCACCCCGAATGGGCCGAGGATGAACGCTTTGCGAACTTCTCCGACCGCAACGAGAACCGGGCCGAACTCGAACCCGAACTCATCGCCGCACTGAGTGAGAAGACGAACCAGGAATGGTTCGACATCCTGTCCGCGGCCGGGCTGCCGTGCGCTCCGATCAACACGATCGCCCAGGGCGTCGACCTGGCGGCTTCGCTGGGTCTCGAGCCCGTCGCCGAGGCGGGGGCCGGGGATCGTGTGATCCCGACGGTGGCCAATCCGATCCGTCTGTCCGAGACACCGGCCAGCTACGATCTCGCGCCGCCGAAGTTGGGAGAGAGCACCGAGGCGGTCAAGGACTGGCTGCGGCAGAGGATCTGTTGGACTTCTGCATCGAGACTCTGGCAGGGTGGGTTCGCGAAAGACTGCGGTTGCTCGGGCTGAAACTCCGGAATCACTGACGTACCCTAGAGTCTGTATGAAAGCACCCTAGTCACTGGGGAGATCCTGAGCAGTCCACTTCTGGTCAAGGCGGATTTCGCAAAGTGGCGCACCAGATTCCAGGACTGAGATGGACACAGACAAGACTGAGACGAGGGCCGCCGGTCGGCCCGCCGTCAAACGCGTGCTGATGGTTGTTGCCATGCTGCTGACGGCGTTTCACCTGTTCGCAAGCTTTTTGTGGATCGCACCGCCATCGACGATGCGGCAGGTGATGCCGGGGAACCTTCTCTCCGAGTACATGATTCCGCTGTGGGGTCAGTCGTGGAGCGTGTTCGCTCCCGAACCGATCAACGGCGACTACTACTTCGACGTTCGCGCGGTCGTTGAGACTGCCGACGGCGGAGAGAAGGTCACCGAGTGGGTTCGTGCAACCGATGTCGAACTCGACCATTCGACCTACAGGCTCTTCCCACCCCGCTCGGCCGGCCTGGGCGTCGGGGTCGCCTCAGACATCAAGGGGTCGTGGGAGGATCTGCCCAACGATCAGAAGGCGATCGTCAAACTCGACTACTTCAAGGGCGATGACTCCGTCGACCGGCTCACGTCGAAGCTGGAAGAGTACGACGATCCCGACGGCACCGTGGACGACTACCTGGAAAGCGAGCACTTGGCCACGGCCTATGCCACGCAGGTGGCCAAAGCGATCTGGGGTGAGGACGTCCAGCGCGTTCAGTACCAAGCCGCCCGCCAGAACGTCGTGCCGTTCGCGCAGCGCAACGACGACAATGCCGAACGACCGAACATCCAACCCGTACCGGTCGGGTGGCGCGCACTGGTGACCGAACCGCACCAGTCCCAGGAGGAATTCGCGAAGTACTTCTGTGCCTCCGATGAAGTGAGGTGCGCAGATGAGCAGTGACAAGAACACCCGTGTCAAAGGCGCCGAGAACAGCACCCACGACTCGAAGTTCACGCAGAACGCGAAGTCCACGCAGAACGCGAAGGCTGCGCAGAACGCGAAGGCTGCGCGAGATGAGAAGTCCGAGCACGACATGACCTCTGAGCACGACGGGCACGTCCATCAGGCAGCGGGGTCGAACGAGGGCATTCCGATCGCCTCTCGCGTCCTTGCGAGCATCTCGCGAGGGTGGAACTGGCTCGAGGAGATGCTCACCGGCCGCTACCACGCGACTTACGGTCTCGCTGTGACCCGCATTCTCATCGGCTTGACCGGGCTCGGCCTGCTGCTGACGAACTTCAACGCCAGGCACTATGCCTTCGGCGTGGGCGCTGCCTGGAACGGAGAGATCGCGCAGCCCAAGAGTGACTTCCCGAACATCTGGCTGTTCTCGCTCTTTCACCGCGCGGTGACCACTCCACCGCTGTTCACGGCCATGATCATCGGTCTGGGGGTTCTCGCGATCCTCATCATCCTCGGCTGGCGGACTCGCATCGTTCTGCCGTTCTACCTCGTCGCGTGGGTGAGCTTCATCGAGCTCAACGACGGCGCCGGCGATCAGGGTGACAATGCGTATCGCATGTTCATGATCGCGATGCTCTTCGCCGACACCACTCGACGGTGGTCGCTGGACGCCAAGCGCAAGAGACAGCAGAATCCGGAGTTTCCCGAAACCGATGGGGGCAGCTACCGCTGGGTCCTCATCATGGCCAACAACCTTGCGATCGTCGTGCTGGCCTTCCAGGTGTGCGCGATCTACATGTCGGGTGGCCTGTACAAGGCCGGCGGCAGCGCCTGGCAGCATGGCTTCGCGGTGTACAACCCGCTCCAAACCGCACAGTTCGGAACCTGGCCGGTCCTCTCGGATCTGCTCACGGCCTGGGGGCCGATGGTCGTCGCGATCTCCTGGGCCTCGGTGCTGTTCCAGTGCGCGTTCCCGTTCATGCTCTTCAATAGGTATACGCGAATCATCGGTCTACTGGGCATCCTCGCCTTCCACTTGGGGATCGCTCTGCTGATGGGACTGCCCTGGTTCTCACTGACGATGATCGCAGTCGATGCCATCTTCATCCGCGACCGCAGCTTTGAGAAGCTCCACGGGTTTGTGAGTCGCTGGTGGACGTCGACGACCGAAGGGATGGAACGCGCGAAGGCGAAGTCCTCGAGCTGAAGCGTGCGCGCTGCCGGGCGCGCAGGAGAAAGGGCCCCATCGAAGTTTCAGAGCTCGCATTTAAAGCAGAGCTCTGAAACTTCGATGGGGCTCTGGCCGGACACTCACGCCTCACCGCTTCGGGCGCAGCTCCAGTCCGTTGGACTCCGGGTCCTCGGGCAGGCCGATGACGATGTCGTCGCCGTCGGCCACCTCGCCGGAGAGCAGCGCGCGGGCCAGTTTGTCGCCGATCTCGCGCTGGACCAGCCTGCGCAGCGGCCGGGCACCGAAGGCAGGGTCGTAGCCCTCGAGGGCGAGCCAGTCCTCGGCGGCATCGGTGACCTCGAGCGTGATCCTCCGTTCGGTCAGGCGGGACGCCAGACGTTGGATCTGCAGGTCAACGATCGAGGACAGCTCTTCGGTGCTCAGAGCGTCGAAGAGCACAATATCGTCGAGGCGGTTGAGGAACTCGGGTTTGAACGTCGAATGCACGACGCCGAGCACTGCATCCTTCTGCTCCTGACCGCTCAGTGACTGGTCGACGAGGAACTGCGACCCCAGGTTCGAGGTCAGGATCAGGATCGCGTTCCGGAAGTCGACCGTGCGCCCCTGACCGTCGGTGAGACGACCGTCGTCGAGGACCTGGAGCAGGATGTCGAAGACGCTCGCGTGCGCCTTCTCCACCTCGTCGAGGAGGACGACGGAGTACGGGCGACGACGCACAGCCTCGGTGAGCTGACCGCCCTCGTCATAGCCGACGTAGCCCGGAGGGGCACCGACGAGGCGCGAGACAGTGTGCTTCTCTCCGTATTCGCTCATATCGATGCGGATCAGGGCTTTCTCATCGTCGAAGAGGAAGTCCGCGAGGGACTTCGCGAGCTCCGTCTTGCCGACGCCCGTGGGGCCGAGGAACAGGAACGAACCCGTGGGACGATCGGGGTCGGCGATGCCGGCACGCGAGCGTCGGATCGCATCCGAGACCGCACCCACGGCGGTCTTCTGACCGATGAGACGCTCGCCGAGGACATCCTCGGCGCCCAGCAGCTTCTCGACCTCACCTTGGAGCAGACGGCCGGCGGGGATGCCCGTCCAGGACGCGACCACCTCGGCGATGTCATTGCTCGAGACCCGATCGCTGACCATCGGATCGGTCTCGGTTTCGGCATTGGCCTCCTCCGCCTCGGCGAGGTCGATCTCCTTCTGCACGGCAGGGATCTCCCCGTAGAGCAGACGCGAGGCCGTCGCCAGGTCCGTGTCACGCTGCGCCTTTTCCGCCTGCGAACGCAGCTCGTCGAGCTTGGTCTTGAGCTCACCGACCCGGTTGAGGCCGGCACGCTGGGATTCCCAGGTGGCCTCGAGCCCGTGCAGCTCCTCTTCTCGATCGGCCAGATCGGCACGCAGGGCGCCGAGGCGCTCGATCGAGGCCGAATCCGTCTCCTTGGACAGGGCCATGTCCTCCATCTTCAGCCGGTCAACTGCGCGGCGGAGTTCATCGATCTCGACAGGAGCCGAGTCGATCTCCATGCGCAGGCGGGACGCGGCTTCGTCGACGAGGTCGATGGCCTTGTCCGGAAGCTGTCGGCCGGTGATGTAGCGGTTGGACATGGTGGCCGCGGCGATGAGGGCGCCGTCGTTGATCGAGACCTTGTGGTGGGCCTCGTAGCGTTCCTTGAGTCCGCGTAGGATCGCGACGGTGTCCTCGACGCTGGGCTCGCCGACGTAGACCTGCTGGAACCTGCGTTCCAGGGCGGGATCCTTTTCGATGTTCTCGCGGTATTCGTCGAGGGTGGTGGCGCCGACGAGACGCAGTTCACCGCGGGCGAGCATGGGCTTGAGCATGTTGCCCGCATCCATCGCCGAGTCACCGGTGGCGCCGGCGCCGACGACGGTGTGGAGCTCATCGATGAACGTGATGATCTGACCATCGGCGTTCTTGATCTCCTCGAGAACGGCCTTGAACCGCTCCTCGAACTCGCCGCGGTACTTCGCACCGGCGACCATCGCGGACAGATCCAGGCTGATCAGCGTCTTGTTGCGCAGGGATTCGGGCACGTCTCCGGCCACGATCCGCTGGGCCAGACCTTCGACGACGGCGGTCTTGCCGACGCCGGGGTCGCCGATGAGAACCGGGTTGTTCTTCGTCCGGCGGGAGAGGACCTGGATGACCCGTCGGATCTCCTTGTCGCGACCGATGACCGGGTCGAGTTTGGCCTCCCGCGCGGTGGCGGTGAGGTCGACGCCGTACTTCTCCAGCGCCTGCATCGTGTCCTCGGGGTTCTCCGAGGTGACCTTCTTGCCGCCGCGCAGCTCGGGCAGGGCGGCCAGCAGCGCATCGCGACCGGCGCCGTTGTTTCGCAGGGCTTCGCCTGCTTCGTCCTGTCCGGCTGCGGCCGCGAGCAGCAGGTGCTCCGTCGAGACGAACTGATCGCCGAGGCTGGACATCTCCTCCTGCGCAAGATTCATCATCTCGAGTCCGGCGCGGGACAGGCCCGGCTGGGACACGGTCTGACCGCTGACGGTGGGGAAGCCGTCGATGGTCTTCCGGACCAAGACCAGCACTGTCCGCGGATCGGCGCCGACCTTGGTGACCAGGTTCGATGCCAGAGAATCGGGCTGGTCCAGCAGGGCCGCGACGACGTGCGCGGGCTCGACCTGATTATTCTTCCGAGCCACGACATCGTTGATCGCGGACTGCACCGTCTCGCGTGATTTGGTTGTCAGCTGTGCGTCCATACGCATCTCCTTCACAAATGTTCTTCGCACCTGTTCCGTGGGTTCCGTGAACAGGAATTGCTCTCGAAGAGTCCAACACCGACAAAGTTGAGTCTATTCCACTCAACTTTAGAATGAGCAGAGAATCCGGGTCACCTCGGTGAACAGATCACGTCGGCGAACCGCGGTGAACCCCGGCGACCGCCTCGGCGAGGGTCACCTCAGGAGTACGGATTGGAGGTCGAACCGGCGCAGCACCCTGTCGGCGATCTCCGGGTCGGTGCCGCGCTCGCGCCTGGCCTTGAGCACTTCCGTGCGGGCGGACTGCAGCGCCTTCGTCTGCACCTTCGCCATGACTTCGCGGTTCTCCCTGAGAGTGGTCGCCTGCTCCGAGCTGGCCTGATCGTCCGAGGTGCCCAGCAGCTGCGCGTAGAGGACCTTGAATCTGGCACGCAGCGGTTCGGCGATCTCATCGGGCAGACTCTCGTCGTCCCTGATCTGCTCGATGGCGGCCTTGTAGGCTCGCTTGGCGATGTCGGCGGTGTCGCGACGCTCCTTCTCCGCTTCGTCGTCGATGCCGAGGACGTTGACGATGGTGGGGAAGGTGAGGCCGGCGAGCACCAGGGTGACGAGTAGGATCACGGCGGCTGCGACGAGGATGTAGGAGCGGCCGGGGAACGGCTGGCCGGTCGCGGTGGTCGCCGGAATCGACAGGGCCAGTGCGACCGTGGCCAAACCGCGCATCCCACCCCAGGTCATCAGGGTGGCATCCCTGAGATTCAACGGCGCAGCATCCGGATCCTCCTCCCTGCGCTTGTTCTCCAACACGGTCCCGATGAGCAGCCACCCGAATCTCACCGCAATGACGACGAGCGCGATGCCCAATCCCACGAGGACGGCTTTACCCAGGTCATCGGGCTGGGATTCGACAACCATGCGCAGGTCGAGGCCGATGAGGCCGAAGGCGATGCCGGTGATGAGCATTTCGAGGACCTGCCAGGTCGAAGCCTGGGTGACACGTTCTGCGGAATTGCCCTCGACATCACGGCGGCGCACCTCGAGGGCGGCCACAACGACGGCGATGACGCCGCTGGCGTGGAAATGCTCGGCGATGAGGTAGACCCCGAAGGGCAGCATGAGCGTCAGTGAGGAGCGGGCGATCGTGTGATCGATCTTCTCCATCACCCACCACACGATGAACACGACGACGAGGCCGATGGTGATGGCGATGACCGCGGAGATGAGGAAGGACAGAGCCAGCTGCCCGAAGTCCACCTCGGTGCCGGACATTGCCGCTGCCATCGCGGTCTGGAAGATCACAAGGGAGGCGGCATCATTGAACAGCCCTTCACTCTGCAGGGTGGACATGATCCGCCGAGGTATCGACACGGTGCCAGCGACCGCATCGACGGCGACGGGGTCGGGTGGGGCCAGCATGGCCCCCAGCGCCACCGCAGCCGCGATCGTGATCCCGGGAATGAGGAGGACCGCGGTTCCGGCCACGGCCGCTACCGTGACCCCGACGAGCGCGACCGCCATGCCCAGGATCGTGCGCCACCGGATGGAGAAGAGAGCCCAGGAGGTCTTCTGCGCGGCGGCGAACAGGAGCGGCGGCAGGAACAGGGGTAGGATAAGTTCGGGTTCGATCGTGATCTCGGCGAAAGTGGGGATGAACGCGCCTGCGATGCCGATGACGACCATCAGCGCAGGCCAGGGGAGGCGCAGCTTCTGTCCCAGGCCGACGACCACACTGGTTGCGGCACCGAATCCGATGATCATCGACAGGGTCGTCATGGTCGTCTCCTCGAAATTTCAGGCACGCGGTGCGCACCGCAGCACTGGCGTCGATGTCATCAACATCGTCTGCTCGAAGGGCGCCTGGCAAGGACTCAGAAATGAATCCACATCAGGTTTCCGCGCCGGACCAACGATATTTTGGCAGAATGCTGTTATGTCTGACTCAATTGTATTCTCTCTGGCCGACGACGCAGTCGCGACGATTTCGATCAACGAACCAGACACCCGGAATGCGCTGTCGCTGGCGGTGATGAAAGAGCTCGTCGACACCGTCGCCGAGGTGGGCCGACGCACCGATGTGCGTGCAGTGATCCTGTCCACCGCGGGGCACGTCTTCAGCTCCGGGCATGATCTCAAGGAGATCCGTGGAGCCGGGTTGGAATCGCAGCAGGAGACCTTCGCTGTCTGCTCGGAGCTCATGCAGCTGATCAAGTCGATCCCGCAGCCGGTCATTGCGCAGGTCCAAGGTGTGGCGACCGCGGCCGGGTGCCAACTCGTTGCCAGCTGCGACCTGGCGGTGGCAGCGCAGTCGGCTCGGTTCGCCACCCCGGGTGTGAAGATCGGTCTGTTCTGCTCCACGCCCATGGTGGCGCTGAGCCGGGCGGTGCCGGCGAAGACGGCGATGCGGATGTTGCTGACCGGAGACTTCCTCAGTGCTGGCGATGCTTTGACGTTCGGGCTGGTCTCCGATGTGGTTGCCGATGACGAGTTGGAGATGGCGACTGCCCAGCTGGCGCGGAAGGTCGCGTCCGCCTCGTCGGCTACAGTGGCAATAGGCAAAGCGGCGTTCTACGAACAGCGTGATCTGCCTGTGGCGCAGGCCTACGCACGCATGTCGGAGGTGATGGCGCACAACGCCGTCGCAGCCGATGCGCAGGAGGGGATCGATGCTTTTCTGGGCAGAAGGCAGCCTCAGTGGCAGCATCGGGGCTGACAGTGTGATTTCCTATGACTGTGTGCTTGTCCGGATGGACCGGATGAGATGCTTCAGACGATGATGGAGGATCAGACGTGGCGGTAATCGTGACCGGAGCCAGTGGCTTCATCGGTGGCGCCATCGCCCGTGCCCTGGCGACCAGGGATGAGACGGTCTACGCGCTGGGGCGACGCGACCCGGAGATCCCCGGTGTGAATTTCCAAACCTGGGATCTCACCGAACCTGCGCCCGAATCAGTGAAGTCTTTGGCGGCGAAGGCCTCGGCGGTCTTCCACTGCGCAGGCATCGCTGAAGTCAGCGCCGACGACGATGAGCTCTACAACGTGAAGGTCACGGGGACCAGGAACGTGCTCGACGCATTCGCGAAGGCGCGGATCGTGCATATCTCTTCGACAACGGTCTATGCCACCACCGAGCCTCATGCCGACCTGTGGGAAGAAGCCGGCCCCAAGGATCCCAACGACTTCCACGATGCCTATTCGAGGACGCATGCCTTGGCCGAGCAGCTCGTCATGCGGATCCGCCCCGATGCGGCCATCCTCCGACCGGCCGCGGTCTACGGGCCGGGGGAGACGATGCTCATGCCGTATCTGAGCCGAGTGGCGAAGAAGGGGGTCCTGCGACTTCCCGGCGGCGGCAGGCAGAAGATCACCCTGACCCATATCGACAATCTGGTGCGCGCGGCGATCGCCTGCGTCGACGTGCCGTCGGCCTCAGGACCGTTCAACATCGGAGACCCGACCCCGTACAAGCTCAAGGATGCGGTCTCCACGCACTTCGCCCGCATGGAATATGAGCCTGTGGTCATCGATGCGATCGCGAAGGACAAGGCACTGTTCGCCGCGAAGCTGGGCCTGAAGATCAAGACGTTCTTCAAGCGAGGCAACGGAGCCGAGCTGTTCCTCGTCGAATACCTCCAGCACGATCGGACCTACAACCTCACCCGTCAGCATCGCGTGCTGGGAATCTCGACGACCCAGCATCTCGTGCCCTCACGTCTCCAGTAGCCGAATCGGTCGGCGGAGATCACCGCTTGAGTCCGTGCTTGCCTGCAATGATCCGTGACATCACTCCTCGCGGCAGTACCCGTTTGAGCAGGAACGGCAGCGGCGACCTGCTGCCCACAGCATAGAATTCGCGGGGCCTGGTGGCTTCGATGGCTGTGATGATGGTCGCGGCGACGGTTTCAGGTGCGATGCCGTTTCGCTCATTGTCATCGAGGTGCTCAAGCATTGTGGTCACGTCGTCGGTGTAGGCGGAATCGGGGGTGAGGTACTTCGTTCGCCGGTTGCCGATTCCGGTGGCGATGGACCCGGGTTCGACGACGCTGACCCACACATCGAACGGTGAGAGCTCCTGGCGCGCGGCCGAGGCGAACCCGCGCAGGGCGGCTTTGGAGGCGACATAGGAGCTGCGATGGGCAAGGGGGAAGCTCGCGAGCATGGACCCGACCATGATGATTCGGCCACGACGCCGCTGGCGCATTCCGGCCAGGACGAGCTGGCTCAGCCGCACCGGCCCGAAAACATTCGTCCTGAACAGGCGGTCGATGGCTTCGGTCGGAAGCTCTTCGAAGGGGCCGGATTGGCTCTCGCCGGCGTTGTTGACGAGGACGTCGACGTTCGCGACTTCAGTGTCCAATGCCTCGACGCTGTCGGGATCGGCCAAATCGAGCCGAAGATAGCGCACCCCGGGGATCCGCTCGGACTGCGGAATCCGCTCCGGGTCGCGACTCGTGGTCAGAACCGTGCACCCTCTGTCTGCCAACATCGTCACCAGTGCGGCACCGATGCCGGAGGTGCCGCCGGTGACGAGCACCGTGAGATTCGTGTTCGCCATTCTCAGCGCTCCCCTCGAGTCATGTCTGTCGCTTCGATTCCAACCGCTCCGCGGCCGTTCGTTCCGTCCCCACCGGGTGCCGAACTTCCCGCCACGGCACGCCCGGCCCGCATCCCCGAGAAGATGCAGCCGCCGAGGAACGTTCCTTCCAGCGCGTTGTAGCCGTGCATGCCCCCGCCGCCGAATCCGGTCACCTCACCGGCGGCATACAGTCCGGGAATCGGTGTGCCGCCGGCCCCGATGACCTGGGCATCGAGGTTCGTCTCCAATCCGCCCAGCGTCTTGCGTGAGAGCAGGCTCAGACGCACCGCGATGAGAGGTCCATGGGTCGGGTCGAGGATCTTGTGGGGCTTCTGCACCCGCACGATCTTGTCGCCGAGGTAGTTCCTGGCATTGTGAATCGCTTGGACCTGCGCATCCTTGGAAAACGCATTGTCCATCTGCCGATCGCGTGCGACAATCTGTTCGACGAGGTGGTCATGATCGATGACGGGCCCGCGCGAGCGTTCGTTCATGCCCGCGACGAGTTCTTCGGTGGTGTCGGCGACGACGAAGTCCGCGCCGAACTTCTTGAACGCTTCCACCGGGCCGGGGGCATCGGAGGACCGGGCACGGTCGAGGGTCAGGCGCCAGTCCTTCTTCGTGATGTCCGGGTTCTGCTCCGAGCCGGAGAGCGCGAACTCCTTGCGGATGATGGACTCGTTGAGCACGAACCATGAGTAGTCATGCTCGGTGGACAAGATTGTGCGCATGGTCCGGTTCGTGTCGAACCCGGGATAGTTCGGGGCCGGGAACCGATTGCCTTCGGCATCGAACCACAGCGATGAGGGTCCGGGAATGATGCGGATCCCGTGGTTGGGCCATACCGGGTTCCAGTTCTCGATGCCCTCAGTGTAGGCCCAGATCCGATCCCGGTTGATCAGGCTCGCTCCCGCGTGTTCGGCAATGGCGAGCATGCGGCCGTCGACGTGGGCGGGCACTCCTGCGAGCATCGTCTGCGGGAATTCGCCGAGGCGCTCGACTGGCCAGCACTGACGCATGAGGTCGAAGTTGTGTCCGATGCCGCCGCTGGTGACGATGACCGCGGGGGCACGGAGTTCGAAGTCGTCGACCTCATCGCGGTTCGATTCGATGCCTCGGCCGGTGTGGCTGGGAGCGAGGACTCGTCCACGAACCCCGACGACCGCACCGCTGACCCCATTGTCGCCGCCCTCATTGTCGCTGTCCTCGACGACGAGTTCATCGACCCGGTGGCGGAATCCCATGGTCACGAGGCCCGCGGATTCGGCTCGTTCCACTGGCTCGCGGAAGACCCGCACCACCTCGGGGCCGGTGCCCCAGGCGAGATGGAATCTCGGCACGGAATTGCCGTGTTCGGATGCACCGGATCCGCCCCGTTCGGCCCAGCCGACGACCGGCGTCAGACGCAGTCCCAGGTCATGGAGGTAGCGACGCTTGTCCCCGGCCGCGAACTCCAGGTAGGCCTCGGCCCACTGCCGGGGCCAATGGTCCTCGTCCCGGTCGAAGCCCGCCGAGGTGGCCCAGTCCTGCCGTGCCAAGTCGAGTGAATCGTGGACGCCGAGCCGGCGCTGCTCGGGGGAGTCGACGAGGAAGAGACCGCCGAGGGACCAGAAGGCCTGCCCGCCGAGGTTGGCCCGATTCTCCTGGTCGAGGATGAGCACCCTTTTGCCCGCGAGGCTGAGCTCATGAGCGGCGACCAGCCCGGCGAGACCGGCTCCGACGACGATCGCGTCGCAAGGCTCGCAAGGGGCGGCGTTCGGAGAGGTGATTCCCATGGGCGACTCCTTCGTCGATGTGTGGGTCGTGCGACCCGTGCATACTCAGACTACTGTCCCCGAGCCTGCCGGGGCGCTGACTCTTTTCTGCGAAGCAAGCGGCGCCTCAGCCGTTGAGCGTCGAATCCAGCCAGGCAGTGGCGGCCGCGAAGGAATCGTCCGTGGTCGTCGGGTCCAGCGGCACCGTGTTCTTCGAGGCACTGGGGTAGCTGCCGAGGAACCGCAGGTTCCGGGTCACACGGTGGACTCCCTGCAGAGCATCGGCCATCCGGGCCTCGTGCACATGGCCCAACAGGTCGATCGAGAATTGGTAGAGCCCGAGGCCGCCTCCGGTGGGCCGGGATTCGATGCGCGACATATTCACACCACGGCTGGAGAACTGCTCGAGCATCTCCAGCAGCGCACCGGCACGGTCGGAGCGCAGTGAGGCGACGACCGTGGTCTTATCGGATCCTGTCGGTGCAGGAATAGTGCCGGGGCGAGTGACGACGACGAAGCGAGTCTCGGCGTCCTGTCGTTCTCCGATGTCATCGGCGAGGATCTCAAGACCGTAGCGTTCGGCTGCCAGCGCTGGACACACCGCTGCCACATGATCGGCGGCGTCGTTGGCCAGGTCCCGTGCGGCCGCGGCCGTCGAGGAGGTGGGGAGGTAGACGGCATCGGGGAAGTTCGCGGACATGAACGTCCGCACCTGCGCCTCACCGTGAGGGTGGGAGCCGAACGAGGTCAGCGTGTGGGGATCCGTTCCCGGCTTCACCGCCAGGACGAAGCGCACGGGCACAACCACCTCGGCGACGATCTGGAGCCGGCCATGATCGGTCAGGGCATCGATCGTGGCAGGCACGCCGCCCTCGACGGAGTTCTCGATCGGGACGACTGCGGCGCTGCACTCGCCGTCGAGGACGGAGTCCAGCGCCGCGACGGCATTGCGCATGGGCTGGGACCTCGCCGTCGTTCGCAGACCCTGCTTATCGAGATACTTCAGCAGCGCGGCCTCGGTGAATGTGGCCTCGGGGCCCAGATAGGCGAAGCGCTCGGTGCCCACTTGCTCGGGGCTGGCTTGCTCGGGGCTGGCTTGCTCGGTGCTCACTTGGAAGACTCCTTGTTGGCGCGCAGCTTCTTGGCACGCAGCCGTCGAGTGACGATGGCCCGCGCGACATCGCGATACTGGGCCGCCCGATGCATCTGGGCCTTGAGATCCTTGCCGGTGACACGGTGGTGCAGGTCGCATTCGACCTCTTCGACGCGCATCCCGGCGTTGACGACGTCGATCGTCATGGCCGTCTCGACGCCCCAGCCCGCAGCGAAGGGCAGCGCTGCGTCGAAGGCCTCACGGCTCAGGCAGCGCATCCCGGACAGAGGCTGGGTCGCGTCGAATCCGCTGAGTTCGGCGATGCCCTTCTTCGCGAGTCCGACGACGAAGCCGAACCCTCCGCCCTTGCGCTTCTGCGCCGGCAGGATCGCGATCGTCATATCGGCCCGGCCGGCCAGAACTGGTGCTGCGAGCGGGGCCGTGCCCAGAGCCGAATCCTCCAGGTCGCCGTCGATGAACAGGAGAGCGCGGTGCTCCGGGTGCTGGCCGGGATCCGAATCGGAGATCTCGCGATTGCGGATCGCGAAGGCACCGGTCATCATGGCAGCGGCCTTGCCCTTGTTCTTGCGGTGGGTGACCACCTCGGCGCCGGCCCTGCGAGCGCGGACACCGGTGTCGTCGGCGGAACCGTCATCGACGACCATGATGATGTCGACACCGGGGATCTGCTTGGTGCTTCTCACGGTGGCTGCGATCCGATCGGCCTCGTTCATCGCGGGGATGATGGCAGCGATCGCTCGCGGGGCAGTCTCCGAGTCTGGGG
This sequence comes from Brevibacterium picturae, assembly GCF_900105045.1. GTDB lineage: Bacteria > Actinomycetota > Actinomycetes > Actinomycetales > Brevibacteriaceae > Brevibacterium > Brevibacterium picturae. Next base: position 2,451,663 of record NZ_LT629739.1, read on the forward strand.
TGCCCTGCATGGAGGCATGCGGGTGGGCAGGATTCGACTGTTCGGGCATGGAAACTCTTCTCCTGTCCGGCTCACCCACCGGCGAGGTCGTAGCGAGACTCGCCGGTGGCCGGGGCGACGGAACTCAGTGGATGGTCAGCTGACGAGCGACGATTCCCGAGCGTGCGCGGCGTGCCTCGGTGCTCAGGGGCTCGGACGAGTTCACGGCCGCGTCGAGGCGCTTGCCGAACTCGGCGATGGGCTCTTCGACGTCGTCGACCTGCGTGCCGAATTCGAGCTCCCAGACGGGAACGATGATTCCGTGTGCCCGGAAATAGCCGAGGAACGTGCCCGGGCCACCGAGGTCGTTGAGCCCGTCGACCTGCAGGCGCGCGAGCGCATCCACGATCGAGTCCTCGCCCTCGGGGCGTGCCCAGCGGACGTAGGTACGACCCGACATCTCGGTCCAGTATGCGGACTTCACCGAGGCGATCTTCTCCGTCGGTGAGACGGAATCGTTGGCCTGTTCGAGAGCAGCCGCGACATCGGAGTCCGTCTCAGCCTCGGGCAGCTTCCAGTACTCGAATGTCTCGAGCACACGGATGTCGAACGGGTGGTCGGTGTCGAGGATGTCCTGCAGACGCGGACCCTGACCAGGTTCGGTGGTCGCATCGATCGTCGTGCCCGGCTGCGCCTCGGCGGCGGCCAGGATGCCGTGGGCGACATCGCGGGAGGCATCGGTCGAGGACACAGGCACCTGCATGCCAGCCAGGAGCTCACCGTCTTCACGATGCCAGGCCTGCCATGCGGCGGGCAGCAGCGAGGTGATGGTGATCTCGTGACCACCGAACTCCTCCTTCAGCTTCGCCGAGGCGGTCGCGGCCGGCACCAGCTCCCGCAGGCAGATGAGGTCCGCCTCGAACGGCAGGCCTTCGAACGGACGTGCGACGAAGGCCGTGGCCTGTGCACGTGCCAGACGCTTGGCAATGAGATCTTCCTTGGAACGCTTCGACTTCTTACCCATGGAAAGCAAGTCTAGTCGGTCTGACGACTCAGGACGCATCCCGTTCGCCGCGTCGAATCAGCGCTGTTCGGCGACCGGGATGAAGTAGCGGGTGGTGTTCGACTCGTCCATCGTCACCTGCAGTTTGTCACCCGGGTGGGGGAAGGCTGATCTCTCGGGATTCTCCGGCGTGAGCCCCAGGTTCTCCAGGCGGATGATCCCATGCCGGCCGACCTCGTCGGCGGCCAGGACGTAGGAATGATTGAGTTCGCGGATGGTGACCTCGATCGACGGGACCTCGGCCGCGGCGTCGACGTTCGTCACGGTCCGAGGCGGCGAGGCGTTCGCCATTCCCAGATAGGCGCTGACATCGTCGGCGATGTAGCCCGCAACGGAATCGGCCTGGGCCAGGAGACCGGAGAGGATGACGGAGAGCCGCTCCTGCTGGGCATCGGACTTCAGCGCCTGACCGGGTTTGAACAGGTGCTCCTCGGCGAGCACACACCAGGCATCCTGCATGACTGTGCGCAGCTGCAGCTCAACGAGCACCGAGGGCTCGGCGTCGAAGGGGACTTCGACGATGATGTGTCGCCCGCGGTAACCGGAGGGTTTGGGATGGGCGGAATAGTCACGCACCTCGGCGACAGAGAGGTTCGACTCGTCGTTGCTGTCGGTGAGGAGATCCCACAGTGCCGACTGCTCACGTTCGGTGCGGCAGACGGCACGGGCCCCGACGACGTCGATGACCTGGTTCTCGACTTCGACGGCCTCATGGATCTCGTCATTGGCATCGGCGAGCTTGCGGCGCAGCTTCTCCCCGGCCCGGAGTCGGTCTTTGATCCGTCCGTGGCCGATGGTGACTCTCTCGCCCGACAACAGTGCGGAACCCGAACACACGGACTCGATCCAATCGTTGACCGTCTCCAGGGCGGCCCTCCACGTCGATTCGCGCCTCTCGTAGGCTTCGTCGACCAGTTCGCGGACTGTTGCTGACATCCTCGTCACCTTCCTAGCTCCTGTTTCAACTTCACCAGAAGACGAGGTGGATGTCCATGCTTTCCACGCGAATGATGCGAGCTTGTCTCAGTGATCGACGGGAAGGTACCCGTATTCGTAGCCGCGGGCCAGCGCATCGCGGCGATTGCGGACGCCGAGGCGTGCGTAGAGGTTCGACAGCTTGTTCTTGACCGTGCCTTCGACGAGGCGCAGCTCAGCTGCGATCGCGGACACCGATGACTGGGTGTCAAGCAGAGCCAGCAGCTGCCTCTGCGATGGGCTGAGGAGCGCGTGACCGGCACGGAGGCGCAGTGTCTCGCCGAGGTCGAGGAGCCGCTGACGCAGCCATTCGCCGGATTGGAGACCACCGGGTCGGAGACCTTCTGGCCATCCGATGGAACCGTCGCCGAGGCGGGCGTTGTCGGCAGCGCGGATGAGCTCGTCATCGGGTGCGTCTTCAGAACGAGGGCCGCCATTGCGGTCGTCCTCGGGGTGAGGGCCGCCATCTGGTGCGTTGTCGGAACGAGGGCCGTTCGTGAAGACCGGTGCGAGCAGATTCCATTCGGCGGCGCTGGAACTGCGCTGGATCAGCTGATCGCGCAGAGACTTGGGCACCAACGCGAGGGGGGTGAGGCTGGCGGTGATCCGGCAGTACTCGAGCGCGTCGACGAAGACGGAGTCCGACTCGACCAGCTCTCCTTTGCCCAGCAGACTGGCGGCCTGGACTGTTCGTGCCGACGCTTGGGTGTGCAGGTCGAGTGACTTCTGAGACAGAACTCTGTTCGCCAGGTGTTCCGCGGTCCCGTGTTCGCCGATGGTCAGATGGAGTTGGGCTCTGGCCAGGATGATGTAGGGCGATTCGGAGTCGGTCTCGAGCAGGACGTTCTGGGCGAGGTGAGTGTGGCCTTGCGCCAGGTGGAGTCGGACCAGCATGAGCTGCAAAGTGTGTCGCAGGATCCCGTCGGCTGGCAGGGATGACCTGTTGGCGTCGATGACCTGTTGGAGGCGCTTGCCCTCGATTCCGACATCGTTGCGCAGAATGCCCAGCAGCGATCTGTACTGGGCGACGCCGATCCACGAGTGATGTCCCAATGAGGGGTCGGACAGGCGGGCGGAGTGCTCACCGGCTGCGTCGAGATCCAAGGCGTCCATGGCCCGAATCATGCGTGCCAGAATGTAGGCCGTGAGCGCATGAGGGCTGGAGAACCGGGTGCGGTCCATGAGCTCGTCGAACTGGCGCAGGTGCACGTCGCTCGATGTTCCGTTGCCGAGCATCGCGTGTGCCAGGGCGCTGTAGGCGTGCGCCGGGAGCAGGAGATAGGGCGAGGACGTGGTCGCGAGTTCGGTGATGACGATCGACCGGCGCAGCAGTTGGACGCTGTCTGTGAGCTTGCCGACGAACACGGCGGTGATTCCGTGCTCGAGGTGGAAACGGGCTTCGCAGAGCCGGCTCGGGGTGGTCTGAAAGTGCCGACTGTCGTTGATGAGCTCAAGTGCCGATTGCGCAATCTGAAGCCCCTTGTCCGACTGCCCGAGCAGCTTCTGGCGTCGCATCGAGGCGATCGCCATGATCATGATGTCGTCGACAGTGAAGTCGCCGTCCTTGATTCTGTCCAGCTGCGAGTCGAGCGTCGGGACCGCCGCATGCTCGAAATTGACCTCGTTGAGTACGGTCAGTGGGTTCCTGGCTCCGAGGCGTCGTCTCACTTCGTCGACCTGCAGGCTGTCGCCCATGGCCTCGGCCAGCACCGCCGACTTCTGTCCCTGCGCCTCGGGAACCTTCGAGAACGCTTCGATCGTCGAATCGAAATGATCGACCATGAGCGCATGGCCCCGGTCTGCCCAGAGGTCTATGAGCGCGTTCCACTCTCCGGCATCCGCGACCTGTCGGAGAGCCTCGTCGAAGCCCACGGAGTGATAGGCGGCAGGGGCACTCAGCCAGTCGGCGGCGCTCGCACCCAGTGCTCGTCGGGAACGTGATTCACTGTGCCGATCCCTGGCATCGTAGAGGCGGAGCATGATCGTTCTCAGCACCGGCGGAATCGTGTGATGGCCGGTGCGATCCAGCGCTGGGAGCAGCAATCCGTCTTCGACCAGATGCGCTGTGAGGTCAGCGGTGTCGAACGGGCCGGAATCCTCCGGATCGTTCGGAATGGCGAACGATCCCAGATGGGGCATGGCTCCTGCAGCGATTTCTAGGGTGTCGGCGTTGATGTCGCGCATGAATGAGAGCAGATGAGCAAGCCTCAGTTCGGGGCTGTCCGGAGCGTGGTGTCTGATCTGAGTCAGAACGTTGGTAGCCAGGAGGTCCGAGTAGCGATCGGCGTCGACTGCTGAGAGGTCGTGCCCCAATGACTCGGCGCCCTGCAGGACGGCCTGGCCCGCCAGGAGGTGGCCGGAAGTCTGCAGGAACAGTTTCTTCCACGAAGCATCGGGCAGATCGGGTGCGAACTCGGCGAGGCGGGTCGCGAACGAGCGCGCACTCGTCGCGCGTTCGCCGGGAAACGCGCCATCACCGGACAAGGGGGTCGCCGAGGGGGAGGGCGGGGTGTGGTCAGCGGAGTCATGCATGGTTGGGGACCTCTGGCAATGGGGATATGAAGATATGGGGATTATTTACTATTAGGTAATGTATCTGATTTCTTTGTCTGAAATCTGATTGCCCAATGAGATGGCTATGTGATTTTCACTAAGCCCGTGCTCAATAATGGTGGTGCGCTTTATCCGGGGAGTTGGCAGGGGCACGTCATCTTTAAGGATCACCGCTGAAGTGGTGTTTCGTCAACATCGATCGGTATCGACCTGCGGGGTCGTCAAAGCGGTCGAGGGACGAGGGCCGCCTGTGCGATGAAGGGAGTTCGAATCGGCAGCGGGCGACCAGCCCTCAGGCGCCGACAGAGTCGCGGGTGTCGAAGGTGCTGATCACACCTCGTAGTCGACGATGACGGGCGCGTGATCGGACGCGCCCTTGCCCTTGCGCTCCTCGCGGTCGATCTGCGCGCCGACGGCCTGTGTGGCCAGGGACGGTGAGGCGAGTTCGAAGTCGATGCGCATGCCCTTCTTCTTAGGGAAGGCCAGCCGCTGATAGTCCCAGAAGGTGTAGACGCCGGGGCCGGGAGTGAATTGCCTGGTGACCTCGCTGAGCCCGGCATCCAGGAGGGTGTTGAAGGCCTGGCGCTCGGGTTCGGATACGTGGGTGAGTCCGTCGAACTCCTCGATATCCCAGACGTCCTCATCCAGTGGTGCGACATTGAAATCGCCGCACAGGACAAGCTTCTTATCAGGGGTATCGCGCAGCTGCTTCGAGATGTCGGCAGTCAGTGCCCGATACCATTCGAGCTTATAGGTGTAGTGGGGGTGATCGAGTTCGCGACCATTGGGGACATAGAGCGAATACACCCTGACTCCGCCGCAGGTGGCTGAGAGCGCACGGGCCTCGACCATGGGCTCTTCGCCGAAGGAGGGGATGTCGGCGAACCCGATCTCGGGATCCTCAAGCCCCACGCGGGAGGCGATGGCCACGCCGTTCCACTGATTGAGGCCGTGGAAGCTCACCTCGTAGCCACGAGAGGTGAACAGGTCCTTCGGGAACTGCTCGTCCTTGCACTTGAGTTCCTGGATTGCCAGGACGTCGACGTCGGAGCGATCCAGCCAGGCGCCGATTCTGTCGTGTCGGGCGCGGATCGAGTTCACATTCCAGCTCGCGATTCTCACCCTCCCACCTTAAGCTGTCCCGACCGCAGGCCCAAGCTCGGCAGGCGGGCAAGCCAAGCTCAGCGGGCGCACCCGCTTGCCCCATCGCCTCGGCGCGGGTGGCCTACCGATAATCTGGGGTCATGCCTGAAGCACTCAACGAACACCTCGGCCATGACGGTGCCGCCTGCCCCGATTCCTACTATGTGCGTACGGCGCCGGAGAGCTTCGTCTCGACCCTGCACAGCCAGGGCGCGTGGCAGCCGGGCGAGCAGCACTTGGCCCCGGCCGCCGGGCTGGTGTTGGCTGAGATTGAACGTCGGCTCCCCTCGGACAAGCTGGTCTCGCGGATCAGTTTCGACATTCTCGGCGTCATCCATTCGGGAGAATTCACCATCGACGTCAACGTCATCCGTCCAGGGCGGACCATCGAACTCATCGAGGCGAGCATGCGCCACGGTGAGCGCACAAGCGTGAGCGCCAGAGTCTGGCGCCTGCTCCCCGGTGACACCTCCGCCATCGTCGGTGACGAATGGCAGGCGCTGCCTGAACCCGAGGAAGCACCCGCAGTGCCGTTCAGTGGTCGTTGGGGCGGCGGCTTCATCGCCTCGTTGGAGGGCGGACAGTTCGCTGATGCTCGGCCGGGATGCGCTCAGTCCTGGATCCGCTCTCCCTATGTGCTCGTCGACGGTGAGGACGACCCCGCGACAGCAGCATTCGTGAAACTCGTCGACACCGCCAATGGCCTGGCCGTGAGGGAAGATCCGAAGTCCACGTTCTTTCCCAATGTCGACCTCACCATCCACCTCACTCGAGTCCCCGAGTCCGGGTGGGTCGGCTTCGACACGAAGGTGGCGTTCGGTCCGAGTGGAGTCGGCGAGACCACCAGCGTGCTCAGCGACGTCAACGGGCCGATCGGCACCGCGGCGCAGTCGCTGACGGTGCGCGTGGGCCAAGGCGCGAAGTGACGAGACCGCGCGCGCTCATCAACGGCGCCAGCTCAGGGCTGGGGCGCGGCTACGCTCTCGACCTCGCCGCCGATCAGTATGATCTGGTTCTCGTGGCCCGTGATGAGGCCCGTCTGCGGGAGCTGGCGACGAGCATCGGAACCGAACACGGCACCCTCGCCGAGGTTGTTGTGGCCGATCTGTCGACCCGATCCGGCATCGACGTCGTCCGCACCGTGATCGAGACATCACGCATCGACCTGCTCATCAACAACGCCGGGTACGGACTCAAGCAGGGGTTGCTTGAGTCAGAAGTCTCTGAGCTCGAGGGTCAGGACATAGTGCTCGCTGGCGCAGTGCGCGAACTCTCCCTGGCGGCAGTCAAGCAGATGCGCAGCCGTGGCAGAGGCGGGCTGATCAACGTCTCATCCATGGCCGCACTGACGACGATGGGGCAGTACGCGGCCTCGAAGATGTCGACCCTCGTCTTCACCGAAGCGCTCGCCGGAGAGCTGCGAGGCGCCCCGGTGACGGTCACCGCGGTGCTGCCCGGTTTCATCCGAACCCGATTCCACGAACGCCTCGGTGTCGAGCGGCCGGGCCCCGGGTGGATCTGGCTGGATGTGCACGAGGTCGTGGCCGCATCTCTGCGCGATGCGCGACGTGGGAAGGTGATCTCGATCCCGGGAGCGAGTTACCGGGCGGTCGCACGAATCGCTCGCTTCGTTCCCCGTTCTCTGGTGCGTTGGGGGTCGACCGGTTTCTCTCTCAGCAGGCGAGACGAATCCTGAGATCAGGCAGCGGCGAATTCGACCCGCCGAATCAAGTTGAGTCTTGAATTATTTTAAGCAGACGCTGTGACCTGGGGGTTTGTCGTGTTTGCGGGGTCGACACACGGCCCCATCGCGTTGCAGACAGGCGAGAACAATCTTTACAAGTAGGTTCGAAGTGTGATCCAATAATCATGTTCGCCCGGTGGGGATCGGGTGGACACAACGGACGTATGGGGATGCGTCCGGGTACTCGAGGGGAGTGCTGCGAGGGCCCCGGGATGTCGCGATTACGCGCCCCGGGGTCTTTGTCATTCACACCTGCGAACCTCCCTCGCCGGCGTCGGCTGTGTCCTGCTCATCGTCGTCACCGGGGACGTGGACGTCGGTGACCTCGATGTTGACCTCGACGACGTGGAGCCCGGTGCCCTGTTCGACGGTGCGGATGACATTACGACGGATCGCCTCGGTGACGTCGACGATCGAGGTTCCGTACTCGGCGACGATGGTGAGGTCGATCGCCGTCTGCTTCTCGCCCTTTTCGACGGAGACCCCGCCGGAGAGGTTGGTCTGCGAGCCCGGGATCCGGTCGGCGAGGGTGTCCAAAGCGCGGCGGGCCGCATTGCCCATGCTGAACACGCCGGGAACTTCACGAGCGGCGATGCCCGAGAGCTTGGCGACGACGTTCTCGGCGATCGTGGTGGTGCCTGTCTCGGTGACGAGGGGACTGCGCACCGAATCGTCGGTCCCGGCCTGCTGGGAGGCGGCGGAGGGTTTGTCGTCGGGCATTCTTCGTTCCTTGTCGTCGCGAGGGGTGAATCGTGTGGTCGGTGCTGCCAACAGTACAGACGGCGGTGATCGACGAACCTCACGCACGTTTTCAAAAGAATTCTCCCGTGCTTGCGGAATGGACATTCTGCGGCGTGGAATGCGTGCTCACGACGGGTGTGGTCGCATACGATGTGGACATGACAGGGCACGATGATCGCTTCGATATCGTCACCCTCGTCGTGCGTGCGAGAGAAGGCGACATCGATGCCTTCGAGTCGCTGGTGGACCGGTATGAGACAAAACTCCTGCGGTTCTGCCTGCGCACACTCGGTGGCCGGCAGGACGCCGAGGATGTCGTGCAGGACACGCTGGTCCAAGCATGGAAGTCGATGAACACCCTGAGCGAACCGGCGGCCTTCGGCACGTGGATCTACCGGCTGGCGTCGAACAAGTGCACCGACATGCTGCGCCGGAGGATGGCCAGACCCTCCGATGCGCAGGATCCCGATGACATGAGGATCCACGCCGACAATCGGGTATCGGTCGAGAAATCCGTTGAGGCACGCACCGCTCTGGAGCATTTCTCAGAAGTTCTCCAGACGCTTTCGTCTCAGCAGCGAGTAACCTGGGTGCTCCACCAGATGGAGGGCCTCAGCTACGCCGAGGTGGCCACGACCCTGGGCGTCAGCGAAGGCAGTGTGCGCGGTCGCATCCACAGGGCTCGAGCCGCCCTCGTCGAGGGGATGGAGGGATGGACATGAACGAGCATGTCGCAGGATCCGGCGCTGAACCAGACCCGGCCGATGCTCACCCGGAGTCGGACGCTGCGCTTCGCGGTGTCATCGATGACTATATGAGCACGTTCGAACCAGAACCAGAGGACACCGCTGGACTGCGCGAACGCATTCTCCGGCTGGTCAGAGATGACTTGTATCGGGGGCCCTCGACCCATCTCCAGACCGGTCGCGGGAACCCCTTCTCGATCTCCACCGCCTCGGTGCGATCGATTGTGCGCATTGCCGTCGACTCGGTCGACGGGATCCGGGCCCGCAGCGTCGACGTCGAGCCCGCCGGGGATCCCGAGGGCAGTGCGGCGACCGTGGCGCTGACCGTTGCCATGCGTGCCGGCATCCCCTTCGCCGCCACCGCCGAGGTGATCCGAGGGTCCGTGGCCGCTGCGGTTCTGGCGGAGCTGGGGATCCCGGCCGTGAGGATCGATATCAATGCTGAGGATGTGTACGTTGACTGATCAATCAGAGGCCAATGGCCTCAACCCCACAGGCAACGGCCTGCCCCGCACCAATGGCGCCGGTGCCGAGGGCAGAGGCGAGGAGATTGCGGAGTCAGTGCGTGTGGCAGACTCCGTGACCTCGGTCGCCGGCGTCAGGGCGCTGGCGCCGGGACTGCGAGATCTGGTGGCCACCGCCGCGGCCAAGGTGCTGCGGCGGTCCGGTGACGAACCGGTCGGTGTTGACGTGAGCCGCAGTCGTGACAGCGTGAAGGTGAGGATCGACGCCCACCTCGACGACACCCGTTCGGTCGCCGAGGTCGTCGATGAGATCTTCTCCGTCATCGCCGCCGACCTCAGCGGCGAAGCCGCGGAAGCCGACGGGCGCCTCGACATCGACCTGCGGGTCGTCAGCCGCAGCCGATGAATATACTCTGTCGGACTTGGTCAGTCGGCCTTGGTCTTCGACTTCGACATCTTTCGGCTGATGAAGCCCCAGACGACGAGCACGATCAGTGAGCCGCCGACTGCGCACAGCCACGTGGAGATCGAGAAGAACTCGTTCATGTCGGCGCCGAAGATGGCACCGCCGATCCAGCCTCCCAGCATGGCTCCAATGACACCGACGATGAGTGTGGCGATCAAGCCGCCACCTTGCTTGCCGGGCAGAATCGCCTTTGCGATAGCGCCGGCGATGAGTCCGAGAACCAAATATGCGATGAAACCCATGGGGCTCACATCCCTTCAATAGTGGTCGCTGATCGGGCTTGTCGAGTGCACGTATCTTCAATGTTAGATCCGATGACCGCGGTTCCGACAGCCCCACCTGATTGTTGATGACATTTGTACGGACGTTGGCATGTGCGAAACCTCACGGACATGGTGAGCTCAGACGGTGTGAGCCCAGTCACGGGCACCTCGGTGGCGGTGTGTGACGGGCCTGGTCTGCACACCGGCACAGGCCGATTAGACTTGTGGGCATGACCGATAGCGCAGACACCCGCCGACAACTGCTCGACCTCATCGACGAACTCGCCGTGGTTCGAGGCAAGGTGACACTCTCATCTGGCAGGGAAGCCGACTATTATCTGGATCTGCGCAGGGTCACCCTCGACCATCGCTCCGCACCGCTGATCGGCGATGTGGTGCTCGACCTCCTGGCCGCCGAGGGCCTGCTTGAGACGATCGATGCCGTGGGCGGACTGACGATGGGCGCCGACCCGGTGGGCACCGCCGTCATGCACCGGTCCGTCGTCCGCGGCTCCCCGGTGGACTCCTTCGTCGTCCGCAAGGAGGCGAAGAAGCACGGGATGTCCCGTCGTGTCGAGGGCCCCGACGTCACAGGCAAGCGGGTCGTCGCGGTCGAGGACACCTCGACCACGGGCGGTTCTGTGCTCACCGCGGTCGAGGCTCTCAGGGAGGCCGGCGCCGAGGTGGTGGCCGTGGCTGTGGTCATGGACCGTGACACGGGAGCCAAGGAGCGGGTCGAGGCGACGGGCATTCCGTATCTCACTGCTCTGACGACAAGTGATCTTGGTCTGGACTGAGGCGTCGGCCCAGATCGGACGGGCGAGACTGCGCTCCGTCGATCACCAGCTGGGACTCGACTGGCAATTCTGTCGAAATCGAGGTCCTGGTTTGAAACATCGAGGTCGATTCAACACGATGGATGAGACACTCCCACAGTACTGCTTCTGGAAAAGTAAGGATGACGCGTGCTCACACTGAAAGAGGTTTCCCTGCGCAAGGGAAAGCGAACTTATCTCGACGAGGTGAGTTTCACCGCGCAGGCAGGCCGGATCACCGCAATCGTCGGAACCCGTTCGGCCGGCCGGACCGAGCTGGTTCGCGTCATCATGGGGCTGATCTCGCCCGATGAGGGCACCGTCAAGCTCGAGGACTTCGAGCTCGACTTCGGCGATCGTCAGAACTTCGGCTATCTGCCCGCCGAACGCGGCGGCTACCCGAATATGCGCGTGATCGATCAGATCGTCTACCTGGCGCGTCTGCACGGCATCACGCTGGGGGCGGCCGAGCGCAATGCGCTGACTCTGCTCTCGCGCCTCGAACTCGCCGATCGCGGTTACGCACCGCTGAAGAACCTCAGCGGCACCGAGATCGCCCGCGTCGACATCGCAGCGACTCTGGCCGCCGACCCCGATGTCGTCGTCATCGACGACGCCTTCTCCGGGCTCGACGCACAGTCGACCGAGCTCGTGATGTCGCTGCTGCGCGCCCATGCAGCCTCCGGGGTGCCCGTCATTCTGGCGACCGACAATTGGGAGGCCGCTCAGGCCCATGCCGACGACGTGGTCGTCCTCAATCAGGGCCGGACCAGCGTGTCCGGCAGTGTGCAGGAGCTGCGCTCGGACGTGATGTACCGAGTGAAGGTCAGCGACGCCGAGGCGGCTGCGAAGACAGTGGAGAAGCGCGCGGGCATCAGCGACGTCGCAGTTCTCGATTCGGAGGACAGCGTGATCAGCTTCCGTGCCGCCGATGCGGGCTCTGCCGCGCAGACCGTGGCAGCGCTGAATGGTGTGAAGAGTTTTGAGAGTGTTCGCCCGACATTGGCCGAGCAGTACAAGGAGGCTTTGTGATGGCAGGCAAGGACGAAAGCCCAGACGGAGACTCCCCGGAGGAGCCGCTGGTGTCGAAGGGCACCGCAGGCGAGGGCATCGATGATCTGGGCGTTCCCATCGGCGATGACGTCACAGCGACCGATGACGATGCAGACGCGAAGAGCTCCGCGGCCTCATCCGCCAAGAGCGGCGAGTCCAGCAAGAGCGGCGAGTCCAGCAAGGGCGGCGAGTCCAGCAAGGGCGGTCAGTCTGCTGCGGGTGCAACGTCTGCCGATGACGAAGCGGATGGCGCCGACGCAGACGATGCGACCGAGGGGCTCGACGAGGTTCCATTCGAGCTTGCCGAGGACAATCCCTCATCCGAGGAGCTTCCCGAGACTGGTCTGGTCTCCGAGTTCGTCGACGTGAATAAGCGTCAAGCTGCGTGGCTGGTGTCGAATCGCGAGAGCTCGACCGCCCTGCGCAGTCCTTTCTTCCTGGTCACCGGTGCCGTCATCGTGCTCGGAATTATCGCCGCGATCATCTCCGGCGCTGTCGCGGGATCAGATTCGAAGTCGGGCACTCCGAGCATGGCCATGGTCGGAGTGGGCCAGCAGGCCGCCATGTACGAGCAGCAGCTCGGCGTGAAGATCACCGACGCGAAGGACGCCCAGGCCGCAGAGAAGCTGGTGCGCGAGGGCAAGGTCGATGCGGCCTTCATTCAGGACCCCACCGGACAGGCGCAGCCGACGATCATCGCTTTGGACGAACAGCCCGAGGTGCTGCTGGAGAAGCTGGCGCCGAAGACTGAGGCGACACTGCTGAATGAGCCGGCAGTCGGCGACGAGGTCGCCACTCCGCTGCTGTGGGGCATGGCCGTGTTCGCACTGCTCGTCGTGACTACGCTCGGCGCAGCGCTCTACCAGAACCTGCGTCTGGAGAAGCGCAACCGGATCACTGAGATCATCGCGGCCACGATCCCTCCTCGCGCCTCGGCGTCGGGTCGGATCACGGGCATGATCTCGCTGACAACAGTGCACCTGGTCGTCGCGATCGTCGTGGCCGAGCTTGGACTCTCCATCACCGGCAAGACGTCATTGGCATTCGCCATGCTGCCCGGCCTGGGCTGGTTCGCACTGACCCTGCTGTTCACGGCCTGGACCATCTACGCGCTCCTCGTGTGGGCGTCGACCGTGACCGGCAGCAAGGCACGCAAGACCTTCGTCTCGATCATCGGCGTCATCACAGTGGGCGGCTTCATCGCTCCTGTGATCGTGGGTGCAACGGGAACCGTCGCCAAGGTGCTGTCGTGGACTCCGTTCACTTCGCCGCTGGGCATTGCCGGACGCTTCTTCGGGAGCTCACCCGAGTGGTGGGAAGGCCTGGTCGCCGCTGCCATTACCGCGGTCGTGGCACTCATCGTCCACTCGATGGCCAGCAGTGCCTACGTCCGCGCGGTACTCACCGGCGGCGGACGCGGCGGCAAGACAGTGAAGATGAGCAAGCGTGCGAAAAAGGTCTCCGTCGGCTCAGCCAGTGAAAAGAAGGCTGGTGCCAAGGGAGCGGCTGCGGACTCGGACTCCAAGGACAAAGGCGATTCGGACGGCGCGAGTGATTCCGACGCGGACGCTTCGGACGATTCGGACTCCGACGATGCGGACGCTGACGCCACCTCGGCGAAGGCAGCGAAGTCCGAGGAGTCGGCGGATGAAACCGATGCGGACTCCGATGGCGTCTCGGCGGATGAAACCGATGACAAGAAGTGACTGAAGACAGCGCGCCGCAGTCGAACGCGCCACAGGTGGGGGTCGGTCCGTGGACCGGCCCCTGGCCTGTGTCTGAGCACTTCGATCCCGAGCTGTTGGCAGACGGCGATCGGCGCAATGTCGTCGACAAGTATCGCTACTGGAAACTCGACGCGATCATTGCCGACCTCGACGCATCGCGACACGAATTCCACGTCGGCGTGGAGAACTGGCAGCACGACCTCAACATCGGTTCGGTGGTGAGGACAGCTAATGCCTTCAACGCCGCCGCTGTGCACATCGTGGGCAGAAGGCGGTGGAACAGGCGTGGGGCGATGGTCACCGACCGGTACCAGCACATCATTCACCACCCGAGCATCGACGACCTCCTGCAGTGGTGCACCGACAACTCAGTGCCCCTGATCGGAATCGACAACTTTCCTGACTCGGTGCCGTTGGAGACCTATGACCTGCCGCGAAACAGCCTGCTGCTGTTCGGGCAGGAGGGTCCTGGACTCAGCGAGGAGGCGCACGAGGCGAGCACTGCAGTGCTCTCGATCGCGCAGTACGGTTCGACCCGGTCGATGAATGCGGCCGCAGCGGCAGCGATCACCATGCACTCCTGGATCCGTCGCCACATCTACGACCAGCCGGTGGGCTGAGGGGCTCTGAGCGGCGGCTGTGGCTGCCGCAGCCGCAGCCGCCGCGGCAGCCACAGGCGCTGCAGCTGCCGCTGTGGCGGTCACCTGTCAGCTGCGGTCGAAACAGTCGGTAAGCGGTGGTCGAAGTCCGTGCCGCTGGCGACCACGAGTTACCGACTGTTCCCAACGGTTGGCACACAGAACTTCGACGAGAGCACAGAGAGGGCGGTCCGTGTCGATCCCAATGCTGGAAACGACGCGGACCGCCCTGTGCTCTACGCTGTGAGCTCGATTCTGTTCGGCTGCCCCAGAACCCGGCGGAGGGGTAGCCTCAATCGCGATACTGTTTGACCGCCTCAGTTCAGGTCGGCGGCGTTCGGCTCGATGAGACCGCCGATCTCTGCGAGTTCGGCAGTCAGCGAATCAGCATCGTCGAAGGTGCGTGAGATGACGGTCAGCCGCTTCGCGTAGTGGCCGATCGGGTATTCCATCGTCATGCCGATGCCGCCGTGCATCTGAATCGACTCCTGGCTGATGTTGCGTGCCGATGCGTCGATGATGATCTTGGCGGCGATGACGTCCCGGTGACGATCCTTTTCAGAGCCGGCTTCCTCGTTGGTGACCGCGAGACGCGAGAACAGTGCCATGCTACGGGCGTACTCGAGGTCCGCGTAGAGGTCGGCCGCACGGTGCTGCAGAGCCTGGTTCGCGCCGATTGGGGCACCGAACTGCTCGCGGGTCTTGAGGTACTCGGCGGTCATGGTCATCGAGGCCTCCATGACACCGACAGCTTCGGCCATGATGGCGGCGTTGGCAGTGTCGATGATCTCGGCGACGACGGCATGTGCGTCGGCGGCGCCGAGGGGCTGTGCCGGTGCGTTGTCGAACTTCACGCTCGCGCTGCCCTGGCCGTCTGCCTGGCGGTGAGCGACGCGGCTGACACCCGTCGCTGATGCTGCGACCAGGAACAGTCCCAGAGTGCCGTTCTCGGTTGCGGTGACGATGAAGTGGTCGGCGACGTCGCCGCCGTGCACGCCGTTCTTCTCACCGCTGATGGTGAAGGAGCCGTCAGCGCCCGCCGAGGCGGTGGTGGACGGGGTGTCGATTGCGTAGCGCAGGCCGGGTTCGAGGGCGGCGAATGCGAGGAATGTCTGTCCCTCGGCGACTGCGGGCAGGATTTCCTGCTTCTGCTCTTCGGTGCCGGCCGCGGCGATCGCATTGGCTCCGAGTACGGCCGTGGCCAGGAACGGTTCGAGCACGAGACTGCGACCGAAGGCTTCCAAGACCACGGCAACCTCGGCGAAGGTCATCCCGGCCCCGCCGTAGTTCTCGTCGATAGCGAGACCGAGGAGGCCCATCTCTGCGAACTGTTCCCATTTTTCACGGGAGATGCCCTCGTCGCTTGCCAGGATGGCCTCACGTGCCTGGGCGTCGTATTCGGTGCGCAGGTACTTGTTCAAAGTGCTGGCGAGTTCTTGCTGAATGTCGTTGAGTTCAAGATCCATTGTTGTCCTCTTCTTAAGTGTCCTGGGTTTGGGGAACCTCAGAGACCAAGCAGTGCCTTCGAGATGATTCCGCGCTGCACCTCGGACGAACCGCCGTAGATGGTGACCTTGCGGGTATTGAAATACGCGGGGAGGGCGTCGACGGCGCCGAGCGGAAGATCAGACAGGCCCTCGCCCTGGACGCGGTCGGCGACGAAGTCGAGACCCTGCGGGCCGAGGACGTCGACGAGCAGTTCGCTGATGTCCTCCTGCAGCTGCGAGCCCTTGAGCTTGAGCACAGAAGAGCGCGGATCCGGCTTGTCCGAACCAGCCGCCTGAGTCGAAAGGATCCGCAGCTGAGTCATCTCGAGAGCAGTGAGCTCAGCTTCGATCCGGGTCAGGCGCGCGGAGAACAGCGGATCGTCGAGCAGAGTGCCACGTGCTGTCTTCGTCACCGCAGCGTAGGCCTTGGCGCGTGCGAGGTTGACCTTCGAGCCGCCGATGCGGGCGATGCCGGTGCGCTCGTTGCCGAGCAGGAACTTCGCGTAGGTCCAGCCCTTGTTCTCTTCACCGACGAGGTTCTCAACGGGGACCTCGACGTTGTCGAAGAAGACCTCGTTGACCTCGTGACCGCCGTCGATGAGCTGAATCGGGCGAACCGTGACTCCGGGGGTCTTCATGTCGATGAGCAGGAAGGAGATGCCGGCCTGCTTCTTCACGTTCGGGTCGGTGCGGACGAGGTTGAACATCCAGTCGCCGTACTGGCCCAGGGTCGTCCAGGTCTTCTGCCCGTTGACGATGTACTTGTCCCCATCGCGGACCGCGGACGTTTTCAGCGATGCGAGGTCGGAGCCGGCATCTGGTTCGGAGAAGCCCTGCGACCACCAGATGTCGATGTTGGCAGTGGCCGGAAGGAAGCGCTCCTTGATCTCCTGGCTGCCGAAGGTGGCGATGACCGGGCCGACCATCGAGACGTTGAAGGGCAGCGGCTGGGGTACGCAGGCCAGCTGCATCTCTTCGAGCCAGATGTGGCGCTGCACAGGAGTCCAGTCCTGACCGCCCCATTCGACGGGCCAGTCCGGGACGGCATATCCGTGCTGATTGAGGATCCGCTGGGACGTGACCATGTCGTCCTTGGTCAGCTCCTGACCGGTCGCGACCTTGAAGCGCAGCTCCTCGGGGATCTCCGTGCGATAGAACTGACGCATCTGCTGCGCGAACTCGCGCTCCTCTGCATTCAGCAAGGTGTCCATGAAAACTCCTGATTGATCGTTCGGTAACTTTACTCAATAGTACGTTTCGGTGTTCAGGCTCACAAGTGGGGAGTGGGAATCGGCGGTCCCCTGCGGGCGAGCGGGAAGCGGAAGGATACCGGCAAGTGGTGTTGAGTGCTTCGTCTGCGTCGAAATAAATCAGTGCGGATTCTCGTCTGATGCAGTAAAGTATGACAGTTATAGTAGGAGTTTTCATCTAATCGGCGCTGCTCTTGGCACTCGGCGCCGAACGACATCCACTCAAACGGAATGCGGGCCGACCGGCACCGAAGGCGCTGGCCGATGTTCACGGGAGACTCGAAGCTGAGGTAATCCCGTCGCTGACCGCGCAGTGGGTTGCAAGCGGTACAAAGAAGGCTGAGCAGATGTCCACTGCTGTTCGATCGGTCCAACATCAGATTCTCGGGTACACCGACGAAGTGACGGCCGTGGTCAAATCCCTGACAGACCCGGATGGTTGCGGTGCGCTGATCATCGGTGCTGCCGGTATCGGGAAGACCACGATGATGAACACGGCCCTGGCACGCCTCGACAAGGAGACTCCTGTTCTGCGCTTCCGCGGTTCGGAGACCCTGCGTGACCGGGATCTGGGAATCCTCGAGATACTCCTCTCCCAGTCCGGGAGCGCAACCACCGTGGGCGCGGGCGCCGCACTGTCGGCGATCGGCAGGGCACTGAGCATGCGATATTCAGACTCGGTCCCCATCGTGCTCATCGACAATGCGAATCTTGTCGATGCCACCTCACTGTCGGTGCTGACTCAACTCGCTGTGGCAGGACGGACCAAACTTCTCATCGCGGCGGAGTCGATTCGACCGCCCATCGACCTCGCCACAAGTCTCTGGCTCTCCGGCGGCCTCATCCGGGTCGACCTCAGCGGTCTTGATGAGGCCACTGTGGCCGCGTTGGCCGAGACCTCCGGTTCGCGTCCGTTCGAAGAGCGGTCGGTGACCCGTCTGCATGCACAGACCGGAGGAAATCCGCTTCTGCTCAGCCATGTCCTCTTCAATCACGATCACCTGCGCACCACGGACCGTATTCTGTGGAACATCGATCCGGAGCTGCGCCCCGTGCTCGAAATGGTTGCGATGACCGGAGCGGTCCACTATGAGACTCTCCTGCAGCTCTGTTCAGCCGATGGGCTCGATTCCCTGGTCGATGCCGGGATCATCAGAATGTCCCGGGGCCGGCACGCCGCAGTGAAGATCGTCGAGCCGGTGATCGCGGCCGCGCTGAAGTCACAGGTCAGACCCTCCCATTCACTGTCCCTGTGGAAGGGACTGAGCGACGTCGTCGATATCGATTCGATGGACGGGCCTGCCCTGTTCGGGTACTTGTCTTGGGGGTTGAGTTTGGGCTTCGATCAGCCAGCCGACAAGATCCTCGCCGCCGTGGCCTGGGCCAATCGGGAAGGCAACTATTCCGGTGCGGCCGAACTCGCCGACTGCTCGCGCGAACACTCTGATGAACTGCTCCTCGAAACCGTTCGTGCACAACAGGGAAGCGGCAACATCAGAGCGGCGCGCAGGGCGTTTGACAGCATTCTCGATCGTGTTGAGCAGAGATGGACGGAGATGAGCCCGGAGCTCCTCTCCCGAGCGGCAACGATGGACATGCGCCTGACCGACCCGCGTGAGCCGGATAGACTCCGCATCGGCTGGCTGCGCGAACATCTCGACGCCTCCTCCGACCGTGGCAGATTCGATGTCACAATTGCCCGGTTCGACCTGAAGGGAGGGCGATTCGCCGAGGCCATCGAACGTGCCGAACGTGTCTACCGCGACCATTCGTGTCTGACCCGTCACCGACTCCGTGCCTGCGCCGTGCTCGGAACGGCCTCGGTCCTCACCGGCAATGTTGAGACCGGGCTGAAATTCATCGAGCAGGCGGAGCTGATGTTCGGCCTGCCAGGAATGACGAGTCTCGAACGTGAAGATTCGGCCCCTCAGTTCTTCATCGCCAGATACACCGCCGGTGACTGGGACAGGGCCCGAGCAGCGCTGAGCTGGACGGAGGCGAGAACGTGGAAGAACGTCAGCCCGATGCTGTCCGGGTTCGTCGGAGCCCTCATCGACCTGCGCACCGGCCACCCGGCCCGAGCGCTGGCCGTGTTGGAGAAGATCACGACGACCCGCGAAGACATCGGTTATGTGGGCATCAACGCGGCAATGGACTTCGCGCGCGCACTGTTGGGAGATGCCGTCCCCAAGGAGTCGCCAAGGCGCAGCAGCCAACCGCCGGTCGGTGACGACTATTCGTACTGGGTGGAGTTCGAGTCCTCGCTGTTCCAGCTGCAGACCCTGGCGTTGACGAAGCCGGATGAGGCTGCCGATCGCCTGTACACTCTCGGCGTTACGGCACGTTCGACCGGCGCCGCGACGTTGGCCGCTTCGGCTTGGCTGGAGGCAACATGCCTCGGTCATCGAGCGGCCCTTGTCGAACTCGGAGGAGCGGCTGCGGAGATCGATGGACGACCGGGACGTCTGGCCGGCATTGTCGCAGCTGCGATGACCGACGGATCACCGTCGGCTCTCATCGAGGCGGGCAGAGGTGCCTCAGAGTACGGCGCCGTCGTCCTCTGCTCCGCTCTTGCGAAACTGGCTCAGTCCCGCGCCGTCGATGCTCACGATCAGCAGGCGGCCAAAGACGCCCGCATCCTCATCGGCAACAGCCTGCGGGCGATCAGATTCAGCGCCTCGGGTCCACGACTGCCGGCGGTCCTGTCCGATCTCGAACGGCAACTCGTCGACGGGATCATGGCCGGTCGCAGCAGTCAGGAACTCGGTGCCATGCAGCATCTGTCGGCACGGACGATCGAATGGCATCTCAGCAGGATCTATCGCCGCCTGCACGTGGCCAATCGACGCGAACTGCGCGAGGTGATCGCCTCATGGGAGGACCGTCCATGAGCCACACCGGCGAAGCCATCGTCTTCGGGCGCACCCGCGAGGTCCAAACGATGGAGAACTCGTTGTTGGACTCTTCCTCCGGAGGAATCCTCATCGAAGGTGAAGGAGGCGTGGGAAAGACCTTCCTTGCCTCGCTCCTCCACCGTCGCCGAGGTGGGACAGACCTCTGGCTGCGAGGGAACCGAATATTCAGGTCGGTCGACTTCGGGGCGCTCGGACTGTTCGTGGACCTCGATAAGGACCCGGGCGATCTGCTCTACCGCGTCGTTTCGGTGCTGACAGGAGACCGACCCACCCCCGTGATCTTTGTCGACGATGCCCACGACCTCGACCGTCGGAGCCTCGGCGTGCTCTCGCAGCTGGCCAATGATGGTGATATCAAGATCGTGGCGACACATCGACGCGACTCGACCAGTCGTGAGCATCCGTTCGAGGATCTCGTCGCGGACCACATTCTCGACCACATCGAACTCAGCCCGCTCGATTCCGACTCCTATGCGGAGATGGTTGAGCACCGCCTCGGCGGGATCGTCTCACGTGGGGTTCTCGACATCGTCGAATTCCATTCGGGCAGAGTGCCGGGAAAGATGGTCGAACTCCTCGGCTATACGAATCGGACCGAGAGGTTCTACGACCGACAAGGGGTCTGGGTCCTCGACGGCCGCGATGTCGACTACGACGAACGTGCACGCGACGTCACGCGCATCGATCTTGAAGAGTACCCGGCGCGGACGCGGGACGCTCTTGAACTCGTCGTCCTCGCTGGGGAAGTCGATGTTGAAGTCATGCTCACTGCGGGCCTGGGAGAAGCAGCCGATGCTCTTGCGGCCGCCGGGGAGATCCTGCTCGAAAACCGGGGTCGACGCGTGTACGTGGCTGTGGAGAACCATAAGTCCGAGACGATTCGGTACACGATTCCTGACGGCCGGAGCCGGCAGATGTATGACTTCGTTCTCACCAGCAGTGCGTCGCCCCCGTCCGAATGGGCGCGCATGCTGCGGATGGACTGGGCGCTGGGCTGCGGAGCCGCAACAGAGGTCCAGGACCTCATCGACGCCGCACGCGTGGCGGCACGGATCGGTGAATGGCAGAGGGCGCTGCGAATGCTCATCGAAGTGCCGACCGATCAGATGGAGGCACATGAGCTCTGCGATCTCGGACGTCTCTATTGTGAGGTGAATCAGGCGGCTCTCGGCTTTGATGTGCTTGCGCAAGCTGTGCAGAAGGCCTGCTGTGCCGACGTCATCGTCGAAGCGTTCGTCGTCTGGGTCTACCGGGATTTCGACCACAGCTCTCCGACCTTGACCCTCGACAGGTTCCGTGACGCGCTTGATCATGTCGAAGCTCTTGAAACGAAGGTGCTTCTGCACGGCGGCATCGACCGCGACTCCGACTGTCGCGTGGAAGCAGGCTGCAACGGGCTCGATGTGCACACCGCTCGTGACGTCATCGACCGCCTGGGCACTCGTCCGCTGCTTGTGGGCGCGGCCGATCAGCAATTCCTGACTCGAACTCTCCGCGATGAGCGACTGCCCGATTCCCTGCGCGTGCTTCTGACTGTTGCACTGGTTGACCGGCAGATCGAGATGGGCCGCAATGCGGATGCCCTTGATCTGCTTGACCACGAGTCCGGCCGCAACTACTTCGTGGGGACCGGGTCGATGATCTTGTCCATGGTCCGAGCCAGTGCGCTGACCAATGCCGGCGACACGGAGCGGGCCAAGCGGATTCTGAACGAGTTGCCGAGTAAGGACATCGCATACCTCACCGCTCGCAGCGGCCCCAGCGACCTGGTCTGGAACCGTGTCCACACGCAGGACGGAGCATTGCCTGAGGCGACCCGTTCATCCCACGCAGCCGTCGAAGGACTCGAACACTGGAACCAGACGGTATTTCTCGCGCTGGCAATCGCAGAGGCCGCATACGTGTCCATCGTGGGCGGCAACGTCGACGTCGCTGCGAACTACGAGGCCCGATTCGATGCGCTGCCGACTCGCGGTCCCTACATCGAGTACCGCCGTTCGGTGATCATGATCCATGTCGCGAAGGGACTGCGCACCGGCGCGACCGTGTGGGTCGAGAAGCTTCGACAGCTGCTCGCCGAGGCGATGAACGATGACTTGTTCGGGCTCGCCGCGCTCATCAGGTTCATGCTGTTCAGACACTTCGAGGTGATCGAACCCGAGGAGATGTGCCTGCTGGCCGAGTGCGGAACCGGGGACCTGTTCCGGCTTCTCGGTCAACTGGGAATAGCGCTGCGTGACAAAGACAGTGCGGCTCTGCTCGAGATCGCAGCGACCCGAGACCGGAGTCTCCCGGACCTGGTCGCGCTGTGCCGCACGCTGGCTTCTCGACTCATTGACGGGGCGGAGCCCCGGACGGGCAGAGGCAGTGACGGCAGACTTACACTCACCGTTCGAGAACGCCAGATCAGCAGGCTCATCATCTCCGGCAGCACGAATTCGGAGATCGCGGCGGAACTCGGCGTCCGGGTGAGGACCGTCGAGGGGCACACCTACAGGCTGTTCCAGAAGCTGGGAGTCACTCGACGCGAGCAAGTCGCTGAAGCTCTCGAGGAGCTGCGAGCCGACCGCAACCCGATCGTCCCTGTCTCGCGCCCCACCCGAGCGGACAGAAACGACGGTGCGAGCGAATCTGAGCAGTCCCAAAAGTAGCGTCGCTGCAGGCGGCGATTTCGGGGGCCGCGCTGCCCGCGACGGCCGGACGAACCATATCTGGTCCTTGCGTCTGAGCAGGTGGAAAGCGGATCGAGTACCGGTCCTGCACGCGGATGAGGCTCTCTGGAGCACTGAGTAGCGGCAGTCCCGTAATGACCCTGTGATGACTGAGTAATGATGGAGCAATGTCCAGGATCGACCACCTATTCCTTCGACTGTGCCTTGGCGATGATCGAACCATGAGCATTTCACAGTCACAAGGCACTGACGCCGGCGCGGTGCGAAGGATCGAGCAATGAGTTCCAGGATCAGGCAACGTGAGTTGGACAGGGTCAAAGCGATCCTCGAACAGAATTCAGGGGCAGCCGTCATCGGCGGCATAGGTTTTGGACGATCCTCGCTTCTCCGAGCGCTCGAACGCGATTGGGTCGGCCAGGTCGTCTGGGTGCCCTTCAATCGTTCCGAAGCCGCCACACGCTTCTCGGGCCTTGAGATCCTACTGGCCGCCATGAGCGTTCTGGATGCCGAGGCATTCGAATTCTGGGACGAATTGAGTTCGGAAGGGATGTCCGAGCCCGAAGCGAGCGAATGGGTGATGACCGCATTCAGACAGGCACGGATCCCTGACAACACCCTCATTGTCATTCCCGATGCGGATGGGATGGATACATCGTCCCAGGTCGTGCTCGGACAGATCGTGCGCCGACTTCGGACGGGGCGACTGCGGATCGCAGTCACGGCGCGGCTGGTGCCGGAGGAGAGCCCGCTGTCCGGAATGCCCAGCCTCGAACTTCGGCCGCTCGATGCGACGGATATGACCGAATTCGCCCATGACCTGACTTCGGGACATATCGCCGAGGAGGTCGTGCAGTTTTCGACGCAGATCGCTTCTGGCCGACCGCTCGCGCTCCGACTCATCCTTGCGCAGATGACCCCGAGCCAGAGGCTGGGGCGAACCGCTCTGCCGATGCCGGTGAGGGTCGGTCGGGCAGTGGATCCGATGGTGCGTGAGATCGTGGGCGAGTCCGACCCGGAAGCGGTCACCCTACTCAAGTTGCTGGCGGTGGCGCCTCTGACACCCTTTCGCCCGTTGAGGAGGCAGTTCCCACAACTGTGGGAACACGTTGAGGACTTGGAGACCCGAGGGGTACTGGAGCGCCGAGGGGCCTACATCTTCATTGCTCACGGAATCGTGCGAGCCTCCGTCCATGCGCAGATGGGCGCTGCTGAGCGACTTGCCCTCCACGAACGGCTCGAGCAGCTCTGCGCTGATTCGACTCCGGCGCTCTCGGATTGGCACGCCTCGTTCTCCAGCTTCGACGGTGCTGACAGACTGGCAGACGCGGGTCTCAGCCTCATCGCCGAGGGCTGCCGGGAGGCAGGAATCGAGTTCACCGAGCGTGCGATCAGACTGTCGCCAGATATCGGATTCATCGGGCAGCGCCTGCTCGTTGTCGCGGGGGCCCTCTACGCTCGCGGTGACCTGTCCTTCGCCTCTCGGTACATCCGCATCCTGTCGACGGTCGAAGACTCCGGTCTCATGGTTCGGGCAAGAGCGCTGAAAGTTGAGATCGAGTTCGTTCAGCATCAGCGAGTTCCTTCGCGACTTCTGGACAGTTGGACGAAAGCTGAGATGGATGAGGCTCCCGACGCGGTGGCACGGCTGCAATTGGTGCTCAGCCAATGCCACCTCGAGCGCAGAGAATATGCCGAGGCGCAGCAGCTTCTCCGTGCCGCATCGAGCCTGCAGGAGCGATTCGGTCCTCGAGAGCAGCAGCTGTACGACGCGGCGCGTCTGCGTCTCGATTGCAGCAGAGGCAACGATGAACTGGCACTGCAGAAGTTCGCCGAACTGGGGGAGCGGGAGATCGACTCGGTCGATCCCAACTACCTGCTCTCGATTGCTTCCGGACTCCTCATCACTGAGCACTATGCGTCCGCTCTGGCCGTCCTCGATCGGCTTCGCAGCCGTCATGGGCGAGAAACGATCTGGTGGACTTCAGCCGTGTACCTGCAGGCGGAGACCGCTATCCGATCTGGCAGCATCAGTGTGGCTGTGGAAACCATCGAAACCGTGGGCTCTCAGGTCGGTGCGAACCCCCCGATCAGGTCTGACCGCTGGCTCATGTTGAAGTGCTGGAGTCTGCTGGCGCAGGGGCTGGCCAGTGACGCCGAGCCCGTCGAGATGCAGTTGGCGGCCCATGCGGCGAGCACGCACAACCGTGACCTGATCGCATCCCTCAACGCTCTCCAAGGCTCGTACCTGTTGCGAGCCGGTTATCCTGCCGACGCCTCTCGCCACCTTCTTCGCTGCCAGGAGCTTGCAGGCAACTCGGGGAATGCGAATATTCATCGATATGAGCCAGACCTCATCGAGGCACTCATGCGTGTAGGTCGGAGAGAGCACGCGAGCTTGGTGTTCCAGCAGCTGAAGAAGAAGGTCGAGCGTGCTGATTCCCGCTGGGGTGAACTGGCTCTGAGCCGATGCGAGGCGATGCTGACGGCCGGGGACAAGTCCGTTGAACTCTTCCTCCGCGTGCTGCGGGCATGGACGTCTCAGGATTCTCAGTTTGAGAGGGCGCTGACGCATGAGGCACTCTCGCGCCGCTTGGCCGAGCTCGGCTCGCACGGCCAGTCTCGAGAGCATTCGCACATTGCAGGCACTTTGTACTCCGAGGTGGGTGCTGACCGTTTGGTTGAAGCGCCTCTGGGAGCAGATCGCGAATCAACACCGGAGACACCACAGCTGCCGGAGCTCTTCGAACTCAATGAGGAAGAGCTCAAGGTCGTCGAATTGGTTCGTGCGGGAATGAAGAACCGTGACATCGCCCGCCGAGTCTTCGTGTCGCTGCGCACGGTCGAGCTCCGTCTCACGTCCGTGTACAGGAAACTCGACGTCGCCTCGCGCACCGAATTGGTGGCACGTCTGGCCGGCAGCCCCCGCTTGGCCGCGGTCTGAGCGATCCCCTTGGCGGCTTGCCGCACCCCCGTCGCGGGGCCCCGCACATGCACTCCGCAGGCGGCGAAACAGCGGTGGATCGGATCTAGTTTTGACAGTATTCGCGGTCGGCACGAGCCTCCGCGGTGCACAACATTTATCAGCAGCAGGTCGGAGCCGGCTGCGTGGACAGCGGAGATTGATATGACTGCATTGACCCAACCGAGTCTGGCCGCGGGGTCGACCGGGGCCGGCGCTCTCACACGACTCACGTCGGGTATCTGGGAGCGACGGACATGGCTACAGGTGGCGATCGATATCAGCGCCTGGATATCCAGTGCTCTGCTCGCGTGGCTGGCTCTGGGCTTCAGCTGGGTGGGTGGGGGTGAATTCACCATCGCACTCAGCGCCGCGGTGGCGATCCAACTGGTTCTCGGAGCGATATTGCGACTCTACGGCAGCCGGTACCACTATGGCAGCTTCTCCGAGTACGGCAGCCTCATCGCCATTACGGTGATGATCTCAGGTGCTCTGCTGCTCGTGACCTTCGGAGACACGGCTTTCGTGCTGTTGATGGTCTTTGCCGGACTGATCACCATGTCGGCGAGCCGATACCTCATCCGCTACGTTCACCAGATCGTGACTCGTCCCATCCGTGGCGAGCGAGTTCTCATCGTCGGCGCAGGTTCCGCGGCCGAATCACTGATCCGACAGATGCTCTCGGATTCAGGCGGGTCCTATCTGCCGGTCGGACTCATCGATGACGACCCACAGAAACGTTACCTGCGCATCCACGGGGTGCGGGTTCGCGGCAAGAGCGAGGACATCGCCGAGGTGGCTCACAAGCTCGGAGCCGTCGGCGTCATCGTCGCCATCGCCGACTCCGATGCCCAATTCCTGCAGATCTGCCGCGAGCGGCTCGAGCCGACCGGACGCTGGCTGCGCACGATTCCGCCCCTGGCCGAGCTCGTCGACCGCAGGGTGGAGGTCGCCGACATCCGCGACCTCAAGGTCGAGGACCTGATCGGTCGAAGCCCGATTCACACCGACATGACTGAGATCGCCAGGAACATCGCTGGAAAGCGAGTCCTGGTCACAGGTGCTGGTGGCTCGATCGGCAGCGAACTGTGTCGACAGCTGTTCGCACTCGGCCCGGAAGCGCTCATCATGCTCGATCGAGACGAAACCGCATTGCACGGAGTAGAACTCAATCTCTTCGGGTCGGCGCTGCTGACCTCGCCGAACATCGTGCTCGCGGACATTCGTGACAGGCAGGCACTCGACCGGATCTTTGAGGAGACCAGGCCGGAAATCGTCTTCCACGCCGCTGCGCTCAAGCACCTGCCGATGCTGCAGAGATTTCCGGAGGAGGCGTGGAAGACCAACGTGTACGGCACTCTCAATGTGCTCAGCGCAGCGAGGAGAGTCGGAGTCGACCACTTCGTCAACATCTCCACGGACAAGGCTGCGTCGCCGACGAGCGAATTGGGCAGGAGTAAGCGCATAGCCGAGCGCCTAGTGAGCGGATTCGCCGCCGAGGCGGAAGGAACCTACCTTTCGGTGCGATTCGGCAATGTGCTCGGCTCACGCGGATCCGTACTTCTCTCATTCCAGGAGCAGATTCGCCGAGGCGGTCCGGTCACAGTGACCGACCCCCGAGTGCGCCGATACTTCATGACGATTCCCGAGGCGTGCCAGCTCGTGCTGCAGGCTGCAGTCATCGGTGAGGACGGATACGTCATGGTCCTTGATATGGGAGAGCCCGTGCGCATAGTCGACATCGCCCGCAGCCTGGTTGCGATGTCGAACCAGCACACGGAGATCGTGTTCACAGGCCTCCGTGAGGGCGAAAAGCTCGATGAGGAGCTGTTCGGCGATTACGAAGGCATAGTCGTGAGAATCCACGAGAAGATCAGTCGTGTCGAGGCTCCTGAGCTCGACGCTGCGGCTCTGCCTTCTGATATGGCGTCGAGACAGGAGATCGACAGCTTCTGCTCTCGGTCCTGCCGCCCGTCGCTGGTCGTCACCGACGTCACCAGCGTCACTGACGTCACCAGTGTCACCGACGTCATCGAAGCGGATGCGAGTCGGACGGTCGGTGAGCCTCATGCGGTCTGAGACTCTCGCCCGATCCGAGAACGAAACGATGATGAAGCAGCAGAGCTCTGCGGCAGCTGCGCGCATGCGCATCCTCGATGCCCAGGATCGAGAATCGTGGGACGAATGGCTGAGCGCGTGGCGTCGCTGCGCGAATGGAGACATGTTCTCCCATCCCGCCTATCTCGTCGATCGCGCCGAGTCCGGTCAGACGCCATTGGCGGCGGAGTTCGACGACGGCCGCGGTTCACGCGTGCTGTTCGCCTTCCTTCTGCGCAGGATCGACTCCGATGTCCTCGGACGGTCGTCGGTCGCCCAGAAATTCTTCGACATCACTACGGCGCTCTACTACGGCGGGCCGCTGTGCTCGCTTGCCGACGGGACCGAGGAAGCGACACTGCTGGAGACGTTCTGGGACCGGTTCCGTCAATGGGCTCGTTCTCAGAGGATCGTGAGTGAATTCCACCGTGAGAACCCTGTGTCCGGAGGGTTGAGCAGCTACCCCGGCCAACGCATCGAACAGGCGGGGCACGTCGTCAAGGAGCTGGGTGGGAGGACTGAGGCAGATCTCCTCGGTGACACGTCGAAGAGCTTCCGCCGCAGCGTCCGCAAGGCGGAGGCCGCCGGCATCAACGTCATCGTCGATGAAACGGGAGAACGTCTCGACGACTTCCTCGACCTGTACTACGCCACCATGGACCGAAATCATGCGAGTGCGAGATTCTACTATCCTCGCGAATTCTTCGACATGCTCAACACCAGTCTCGCAGGCAGAGTGGCGTATCTCTATGCGTTGGACAATGGGCGGCCGATCTCTGCAGAGCTCGTGGCGTATTGCGCTGAGATCGGCTACTCGGTTCTCGGCGCCACCGAAGAATCGAGCCTGCGGACCGGAGTGAATAGCCTTCTGTCGCATCAGGCATTCCTCTATGCGCAGACCCGCGGGATCAAGCACTATGTGCTGGGCGGAGGCGTGACCAACGCCGCCGACGACAGTCTGCTGCGCTACAAGCTGTCGATGGCGAAGTCGGGACTGCGCAGCTACTTCACTGCGCAGCAGGTGATCGATGAAGAGCGTTACATTCGCCTGAGCAGCGGCCATTCCTGCAACTCGACGTTCTTCCCGACCTATCGGTCCGACTGCTCTTGTGGATACGGGGACCAGATCGCGGATTCGGAGTCGAAGAGATGAGCGGTGTGCTTTCGGTGCTGAACGCGGATGTTGAGGCCGACCGGTCGGTGTGGTCTCGGCTGTGGGCGGCATCGCCGATGCAGTCGCCCTTCGCCCACCCAGACGTATGCCGGCTTCTCAGCCCCGGTCGGGCCACATTGATGGCAGCTGTATGGACGGAAGACAGCGGCCACATTCTCTACCCGTTCTTCATGCGAAGCATCGAAGGCCCAACGAGGGGTGGGGACGGAAGGTTCGAGCTGAGAGACATCATCTCACCCTATGGCTACGGCGGGCCACTGCACTGGGGTCTTGCGGATGCAGCAGAATCGGCAGCGCGGTTCTGGGCGGATTTCGATTCTTGGGCCCGGGACAACAACGTCGTCAGCGAATTTCTCAGGTGCTCACTGTTCGACGAGGAACTCCTTCCGTACCCGGGCAGGTTGAGACAGCGGCAGACGAATTTCGTACGAGACCTGACAGTCTCCGCCGAGGAGCTCTGGACCGGGGTCTTATCGAAGGTTCGACGAAATGTCAGACGTGCGAAGAGAGAAGGCGTGAGCGCGGTCATCGACACCGAGGGTGAGTTGATTGACGAATTCCTCAGAATCTATCTCTCCACGATGGATCGCCGGTCGAGCGCACAGTGGTACCGATTCGATCGAGAATTCTTCGCCGGTCTGCATGCAGCGCTGCCCGGCAAGTGCGCCTACGTCTTCGCGCAGCACGAAGGTCGGCTGATATCGGTCGACCTGCTGCTTCTCGGCGCAGATGCAGGCTACTACTTCCTCGGAGGCACCGACGAGGCCGCTTTCTCAGTGCGACCCAACGACTTCGTCAAGTGGGAAGTCATGAACTGGTTGCATGAGCGGAAGTACCGCAACTACGTCCTCGGAGGCGGCGTCAGATCCGACGACGGCCTCGAACGATACAAACGTGGATTCGCTCCCGACGGTGGGGTCGCGTTCCTGACCGGAGAGAGAGTATTCGCGACCGAGGAATACGAGAGACTGACCGCTGCCCGTCGAGCCGGCGTGGACGAGAGCGGTCTGACCTGGGACGAAGAGTTCTTCCCTGCATACCGGCAAGGTCCTGATTCGGTAGCCGAATCCGACTTCGAGACTGTGAGGATGTGAAATGGTCGACTACCAACGGGTCAAACGCCTATTCGACTGCATCGCCGCGGCGTTCGGGCTTCTCCTGTGCTCCGGACTCATCGCTGTGACCGCATTGCTGGTGCTCATATTTCACGGCTTACCGGTCCTGTTCGCTCAGGAACGAGTGACCAAAGACGGACGAGTGTTCCACTTGCGGAAGTTCCGCAGCATGCGGCCCTTCGACCCGTCGCGCGGATGGACGAGCGATGAGACTCGACTGACCGGATTCGGTCGGCTGCTTCGCGCAACGAGCCTCGACGAGCTGCCCGAACTGTGGAATGTGCTCGTCGGAGACATGAGCATCATCGGTCCACGGCCTCTCACCACCGACTACCTGCAGCTCTACACTCCACAGCAGGCGCGCCGACATGAGGTTCGAGGGGGCCTGAGCGGACTCGCTCAGGTCAGCGGCCGAAATGCGCTGTCCTGGGATGAGAAATTTGATCTGGATGTCGAATACGTCGACTCACTCTCCCTGATGACCGACCTGAGAGTCAGTCTGCGGACTGTCGGCACAGTCCTCGGAAGGCAGGGAGTCGAGGTCGACGAGGTGGCGACCACGGACAGCTTCGGCGGCAGTCTGCGCTCGGAGCTCGTCATATTCGAACCGGTCTCCCGCACCCGTGAACTCACGGAGTGGGCCGTGCGCACCGTTGGCGGTGCTCCAATCGGCAGGTGCGCGATGCTGAGAATCGACGAGGTGCATCGGATAGTCCGAATCGATCCGACACAAGAGGGAAGAGGAACTCTTACCGGGCAGCCCGTCGTGTATGCAGAAGTCCTCAGGCTGCTCATCAACCGAGCCCGAGGGGCGAACGCGGACCTCGCACTCTGCCCCATACCTTCGGTCGGTTCGGCTGCCGCTGCATACGCCGCTGCTGGATTCCGCACGGTGCCGCCAGAGTTGGAAGCATCAATTTCGGCGGCATTGACGCGGCACACACAGCAGCAGCCGGAGGACGAGGGTTTCCTGTACTGCGATCTCTACCCGGATGAAGCGACAAACGAGAATCTGAGGCTTGCATCATGACGATATCCGAGGCGGAACCCAAGCTGACCACACCAACGATCTCGCAGGAGCGCGTCCTGCTCTCGACCCCTGACGTCGGACCACTCGAGGAAGAGTACCTGCTCGGCGCCTTCCGCAGCGGCTGGATCGCACCCACAGGACCCGACCTCAGAGCGTTCGAAGACGAATTGGCGGCCAAGGTCGGTGTTCGACACGCTGTCGGACTCGCCTCAGGGACGGCAGCCCTTCACCTGGGGCTGCTCGGTTTGGGAGTCCAGCCCGGCGACCGCGTCGTGACGTCGACGATGACTTTCGCCGCAACGGCGAACGCCATCACCTACAGCGGCGCCATCCCCGTGTTCGTCGACTGCTGCAGCGACGGGAACCTGGATCCGCTCATTCTTCATCAAGTGCTCAAGGAGTCGAGTCGGAGTGGAACGCTTCCGACGGCGATCGTTCCAGTTGATCTGCTGGGCAGGCCGGCCGACTACGGACGGATCCTGCCGATCGCCGCCGAATTCGACGTACCTGTTCTCATCGACGCTGCGGAGTCGCTGGGGTCGATGCATGAGGGCGTGCCGGTGGGCAGTCTCGGCCGATGCGCTGCGGTGTCGTTCAACGGCAACAAGATCATGACTACCTCAGGGGGTGGGGCACTGCTGACCGACGATTCCCGCTTGGCCGAATACGCAGCCTATCTCTCCTCGCAGGCGCGGGAACCGGTGGCACACTACGAACATCGGGAGATCGGCTTCAACTATCGACTGAGCAATCTTCTCGCCGCAGTCGGAAGGGCTCAGCTCACCCGGCTCGAGTCCATGATCGAGCGGCGCAGGCAGAACCGGACCCGTTATGCGGACAGACTGGCCTCACATGACGGCATCGCCGTGTTCGGAGCCGAGAACACTCACTGGGACAACGCTTGGCTCACTGCCATCCTCGTCGATGAGTCCCTCACTGGATTCACGGCAAGTCGTCTGGGGCAGTGGCTGGCATCCAGGGGCATCGAAACTCGACCACTGTGGAAGCCGATGCATCTTCAGCCGGTCTTCCGAGACGCCCCGATGGTCGGAGGGCAGGTTGCGGAGGACCTGTTCGCCACAGGACTGACTCTGCCCAGCGGTTCGACGTTGAGCGACGCTCAGCTCGACCGCGTGATCGAAGCTGTCGACGAGCTTCTCTGCGGTGGGCCGCATTTGTGATGCGGACGCCCGTACTGACGCGCGTGAACACTGCCTCGGGCAGGCACGCCGCGCATAGTCTGGTCTCAACTCGGACCGCCGGTTCGAGCTCAAGCATGGTTGCTGTGCCGACGCCTTCTGCGATCGCGCACAGTGCTCGACCGGAGTGGAACGAATCATGAAGCTCAAAGAATATCTGCACTTGCTGCGTCGCAACGCAGTTCTCCTCGTCGTCGCCGCGCTCCTCGGCGGGCTCGGCGGGTTCGGGGCGTCTGCGCTACTGCCGACCGCATACACAGCACGGACCGAGCTTTTCGTATCTGTGGCAACGTCCGGTGACCCCTACGAACTGCAGATGGGGTCGAGCTTCATCCAGGAGCGGATACAGACCTATGTCGACATGGCGGACACTGCGCCGGTGCTGCAGCCGGTCATCGACCGGCTCGATCTGAGTACGACGCCGGAGGATCTTGCTCCGCATGTCGCAGCCTACAGCGATCCGAGAACCGTCCTCATCTCGGTCGAGGCCACCGAGGGAAATCCCGCTGATGCTGCGCGGGTCTCGGGTGCCGTCGCCGACAGCCTCGTCGAGGTCATCGGCACCATGGAGAATCCGACGGGAGACGAAGACAGCCAGATCAGGATGACCGTGTCCAATCCTCCGGCTCCGCCCGTGCGCCCGGACGGGCTGTCGCCGTGGATGTACATCGCCATCGGAGTGACAGTCGGTTTGGCGCTTGGCCTAGGATTGGCTCTGCTGCGGTCGGCTTTGGACAACAAGCTGCGGACACGTGCGGATATCGAGCGCCTCACATCAGCCTCGGTGCTCGCCGCAGTACCTGAGGACCCGAATATCGGCGATCATCCTCTCATCGATGACCTGCCGATCGACGATCCGCGTGGGGAGGCGTTTCGGCGCTTGCGGACGAATCTGCGCTTCGCACAGGTCGACGACACGAATTCGGCGATCCTCGTCACCTCGGCGCAGGCACAGGAAGGGAAATCCTCGACGAGCATCAACTTGGCCATCGCCCTCGCACAAGCGGGGAATCGGGTGGCTGTTGTCGACGTCGACCTCAGACAGCCGACGATTGCCAAGAAGCTGGGCCTGGAGAATTCTGCCGGGCTGACGACCGCGCTTCTCGGCGCCGTTGATGTGGCCGAACTGCTTCAACCATGGGGGCAGGACGAACTGTACATACTCACAGCAGGGGTGATGCCCCGAACCCCGCAGAACTCCTCGACTCACGTGCCATGAGCACACTGGTCGCGCGATTGACGGAAGAGTTCGACTTCGTCATTCTCGACGGACCTCCGCTTCTGCCAGTCGCTGACGGTCTTGCTCTCGCAAAACTGGTCGGGCGAGTGCTCATCGTCGCCGGCGTCGGCCAAGTCCGACTCACGGATCTGCAGGAAACATTGAAGTGTTTGGACGTCCTCAGCGCTCCGGTCAACCTCATCCTCAACCGAGTGCCTCGATCGGGCGTCGAGATGAGCGGCTACTACCAGCGGTACTCAACCCGGTCCGAGGAGGGTGATGCCCTGCGCGAGGGTAGGGAGGCGGGAGCGGTTGGAGCTGAGGCGCAAACGTCACCGTCGAGACCGGCTCCGCCCACAGACTCTGGAAGAGGGAGCCTTCGCCGGACTCAACGCAGACGGCGCAGTCGAGGCGCTGCTCATGCACCGGAGGGTCCGTTGGGCTCCCTGGCCGAAGAGATCTGGGGAGCCGACGGCCAACCGCGACCACACACATGGCCAGGGCGGTTCGGGGACGAGCTCCGCACGCGCCAGGCAGACAGTCTCGCAGGCGAGCACGGCCCCAGCGAAGATCACGGCGCTGCTCCGTTTCGAGATTCCGAGGCCCTGGCCGACAGCCGGAGACCATCATGAGGATAGGACTGCTGGCCAGCGTCGGACATATGATCGATTCGTTCTTCCCAGGCATTGTCACGTCATGGACAGCTGCCGGTCACGAAGTCTTCCCGGCTGCAGGCACCCCCGGGGAGGACGATGCCTGCACCGTCATCGACGGACTCACGCGTCACCCCGGGCTCGGGATCCTCCGGGCTCGGGCCGGACTGCGACGCTGGGTGGCGGAACAGCGGCTGGACGTCGTCGTGACCAACTCGGCGACCGCATCTGCGATCGTTCGAGGCAGCGATGTCGGTGCCCCGATCGTCTACTTCTGTCATGGGCTGCATTGGAATTCTGGGCGACATGCGGCCGAACGCGTATGGCAGGTGCTGGAAGCAGGACTTCTGTCGACGACCGCAGGCGTGATCACGATCAACGCCGACGACCAGGCTTGGTTCGCTCAGCGGTTCCCCCGACGGAGGATCCTCCAGCTGCCCACGGGGGTCGGACTCGACCTCGCCGCCTACCCGGCGTCACCTGTGCCGCGGACAGATGAAGCCCTCCGCCTCCTCTGGATCGGTGAATTCAGTCCAAGGAAGCGGCCTGACCTGGCGCTCGATATTGCCGTCAGGCTCCAGTCGCTCGGTGTTCCGTTCGCACTCCGCATGCTCGGCGAAGGCAGTCTGCTCAAAGCGACCAGAGAGCGAATCCGCGAACTCCGCATCGACTCACTGGTTGAGGCACCAGGACGAGGGGAGGCATCCTCCGAGTTGGCCCGGACGCATTCGCTCATCCACACCTCGACCTGGGAAGGACTGCCCCGGGTGATGCTCGAATCATTGGCAGTCGGCCGCCGGGCATATGCCTTCGATGTCAAGGGCGTGCGCGATATTCCCGGCGCAATCTTGAGCACCGACGGTGATTGCGCCGGATTGGCTGATCGCATCGCCGTCGACTGGGCCTCAGGAGAATTGCTCAAGCCGGTGCGCTTCGACCGGGAGAAGCTGGACTCCTCGCACTCGGCCGGCATGATTCGCCTCTTCCTCGAGGAATCGATTGTGGGAGACCGTGACATCAACGCTCGGGAGAAGCTTGGGAAGCGCCAGGATCTGCCTGCAGCCGAATCCGACCTCATGGTCGAACCCGACGTGCAGAACGGGACGACATGACGGCGCCGCTGGTTTCGGTCATCATTCCCGTCTACAACGGCGAGAGGTCAATTCG
The DNA here is from genome assembly GCF_900105045.1 of Brevibacterium picturae. Lineage (GTDB taxonomy): Bacteria > Actinomycetota > Actinomycetes > Actinomycetales > Brevibacteriaceae > Brevibacterium > Brevibacterium picturae. The sequence goes on from NZ_LT629739.1 coordinate 2,486,970, forward strand.
AGGGTGTCTGCACTCTGTGACTGCTCAGTCCTATCGCCGTCTCGAGATCATCGTCGTCAACGATGGATCTGCAGATGCGACGGAGGGCATAGTTCGTGAGCTTCGTGATGAGGACCCACGGATCGAACTCATCGTGCAGGACAACCTCGGCGTCTCTGCTGCGCGGAACCGAGGACTCGCCGCTGCTTCCGGCGAGTGGGTGATGTTCGTCGATGCCGACGACGCATTCGCCGACCCAACGCTCGTCGAAGCAGTCGTGCGTGTCGGAGTCGGGGCAGAGCTCGTCAGTTTCGGTGTGCGCAGCGAAGAAGTATCGGTCGGTGCAGACCATGGTGGCGCGGGTGGGCGCCCGCGTGTGGCGGATGCGGCTCCACTCCTCGCTCAGCCCGCTCAAGATATCGAGCTCGAGCCGAACTCGGTTGCCGAGATGATCCTTGATGAGCGCGCGAATGCGCTGTGGGACAAGGCCTATCGGCAATCGCTGATCACAGAGCAGAGGGCCCGCTTCTGTGAGGGAATCAGAATGGGGGAGGACCTGTTGTTCAATCTCGCGTGTCTGCCGGGTGTGCGGCGCATGCGAGTTCTGCCCATCGACGGTTATCTCTACCGTCGCGGCAGTGCCGCATCCGCGACCCAGCGATATCTGCCGGACAGTTTCTCAGACCTCCTGTACGTCAACGATCAGCTGAGGGCATGGGCTCGGTCGACAGGCTCGAGGCAACTCATGGGCGCGGGAGAGTACATCAGAGCCAAGAATGTGCTCTCGTGCATGCGAGATCTCCACCATCGCGACTGCGAACTCCCTGCCGACCAGCGGCTGTCTGCCGCACGGGAGATCAGAGCGAAGGTGCCTGTCGTCAGTATCCGAGGGCTGAAAGGACGCCGTCGAATGCTGTGCCTGGCCTACAACCTGATCGGCTCTCGGTCGATGTTCCATATTGCACGGCTGACAGGTGCACTGCGATGAGCGGCAAATGGGACGTCACGGATCCGCAATTCCGGATACTTCTGGTCTGCACCGGCAACATCTGCAGATCGCCACTGGCCGAATATCTTCTGCGGGCTGGACTCGACGATCTGGCGCCGGAACAGTTCCGGATCTCCAGCGCCGGCACCCAGAGCTGGGAAGGTGGTCCGGTCACCGGTCAGATCAGGAAGATCGCGGAAGAGAGGGGACTGTCCATCTCTGATTTCACCTCGACCAGGCTGCAGCCGCAGCATATTGAAGACGCCGACCTGGTCCTCACCATGGACCGGTCTCATCGCAGCGATGTCGTGCAGATGGTGCCGGCATCTCTCAGGCGCACTTTCACACTTCGTGAGTTCGCGCGAATCCTGCCGTTGGTCCCACCCGAGGGGCAGACGCAGCCGGCGCAGAGAAGGCATTCTCTGGCTGTTCTGGCCCAACGCTATCGTCGTCCCGTCCGTGATCCGGCAGCAGCAGTGTCGGATGATGTGGTCGACCCCTTCGACCGCTCGGATGCTGTCTACGACGCGATGATCGAGCAGATGGTCCCGGCGATCGATTCGCTTATCGTATGGGAACGCCGATTCTGTCCGAAAGTGACATAGTCGCATGGTGATCGCTTGGTTCGTCCTCTGTTCAGCTTGGGTCCTGGCGTTTACCGTGATGGGCAAGCTTCCCTACGTCCGGCACTGGTCCAATGCGGTCTTTCCCCTTGCTTCCTTGGTCGCAATCAATACCTACGTGGCTGCAAGCGGGAACTACGACGTGGTCGACAAATCCCGGTACGCCCTCGAATTCGAGTCCTTGAGCTTCTCAAGCTTCGGTGAAGCCTTCGACAGCTTCATCACCGACGGCCGAGAACCGGCCTTCCTGCTGTTCAACTGGGTGATCGGTCAGTTCACGCATGACGCAGCGGTATTCTTCGCGATCACTGCGGCCGTGTGCAGCATTATGCTGGTCATCACTTTGTGGCTGATCCTCGGTTCCGGGTGGATGACAGCGGTCGTGTTCTACTTGACCTTCTGCTTTGGGTTCTTCACCAACTATTCGAGTTTTCTCCTCCGTCAGGGTCTGTCACTCTCATTCCTTGTTCTTGCTCTCGCTCTGGTCTTCAGGCGAGGCAAGCTCCGCTCGGTGGCGGTTCTGCTGGCGATAGGGGTCCTCTTCCACTGGTCGGCCGCAGTGGCGGCGATTCTCATCCTTGTCGTGCGTCTGTTCAAATTGCGCATCGAGGTTCTCTTGGGTGTTTGGTGCTTGCTGTCGATCACCTATCTGACCGGTGTCAACGAGATTCTGGCCGGTCCTTTGGGGAGCACCTTCAGTGATATCGAGACATACTCCGACCCCGACATGGTCGTCGAGTACACAAGCGGAACGAATCGACTCGATTTCTGGTTGTTGAGCGCAATTCCGCTGAGCTGTGGGTATATCGCCGTCAAGAAGCTCACGTTCCTCCCCGAGTGGTATTCGGGTCTGCTGAAGGCCTACATTCTTCTCAACTGCTATTACGTGGCGATGGGGTTCCTCTACTTCGGCGACCGTCTCGCCGCCTATTCGTGGTCATTGACACCCCTGCTGATGGCGGTGCCGATCTTATATTACGACGGCAGAGGGCAGAAGTTCGTCAGGCCGGGCATTGTCCTCGGTTTCCTGGCGTGGGGTCTGTACTTCGGCACCTTCGAGGCTCTCATCAACTGACGAGCGCAACTATGATGGCCGCTCTTACGAGGTTGTGCCACGTTCAGTAGGCGGCGCGCGAATAGATGCGAGCTGCCCGGTCCCGGTAGTCAGCGGCCGACCGAGTCCATGGTTCAGCCAGTGCGGAATCGTCGGAGTCGATCGCTGTGAGTGTGGGGGCCAGTTCTTCGAACCCGCGGACGAGGAAGCGCTGGTCGAGGCCGATGTCGCGAGCGAACGCGCCGCACTTCTCGTGGTGGTCGACGATCGCAGTGGGAACGCCCGATAGGTAGGAGGCGATCGCGCCGTGCAGTCGCTGGGACCACACCAATCGTGAGCTTCTCAGCACCTCGATGACGCCGCCGATGCCGATGGAGCCGTAGTCGAGGACCCGAACGGCCCGGCCCTGATCGCGCAGCCCGGTCGCGATGTCTTCGGCGATTCTGAGATCACCCAGGTGAGGATGGGAGTTGAGAGCCAGGACAGTGATGACGACATCGGTGGATCCGAGCGCGTTCGCAATCGCCTCGGTGAGCTGGGGGCCTTTGGTCTCAGCTGCAGAAGAGGGGCAGATGGTGATTCCAGCTCCGACCGGTCGGTCGGTGGAAAGCCATGGGGGTGAGAAGCGCCGACTCAACGCCGCGAGGTCTCCACCGAGTTCGCAGGCACCGGAGAGCCGGTCGTAGGACTCCCGATCGCGAACGACGACTCTGTCGAACATGCTCAGGACTCGCACAACGGCTCGGTGATCGTCGACATGGGCAAATGGCCCGACCGATATTCCGAGTGCCTCAAATCGATGAGAACTGAACAGGCGCGTGCGCAGCGCCGAGGTGCCCGCCAATTCGGAAAACACTGACCCGCCGCAATAGGCGAAGGAAGTCGCCCACATAGCCCCCTGAACTGCAGTCCCCAGTCGTCTCACACGAGTTCTGACCGATCGACGGGAGAAATTCGAGGTGTCCCCCTCGAAAGCACGAACCTGGCTCGCGGGCCACAGGCTCGAAGCTCGGTCCTGGCAGGTCTCGAGGAACAGGTCATCTCCGAAATTGCCCCAGCCGAAGTAGCCGAGCAGCTGTACTCGGGAGTTGGCGGTTGTTCCTGTCATGGCAGTCCAGCTTTCTGTTTGGGAGCAGGTGTACGACGGAGAGAGAGGGTATGGGACGACAGAAAGTCCGCACCCATGTAACGGGCGACGGCACTGGCGAGTACGGCCAGAGAACCGGCTTCGACGGGACCGGCGCCGACGTAACCGGCCGCCCCTCCGGCGAAGACGACAGCGACAATGGAGACTGCACCGACGATTGTCATGACCCAATAGTGATTGAGCACGAGATGCAGGGAAGACAGAAGATAGCTCGGCAGAACGATGACTGCCGAAAGTGAGAAGAAGAGCACGGAGAGCCTGCTGATGTCGAAGTCTGCTCCGTAGACGAGTGTGAGAAGGAACGGGCCGATGATGACAGCGAGGGCGACCAGCGGAGACATGACAACCACGGTGATGACGCTGTTCTTCCTGACCATCTGACGAAAGCGCGGCTTCCCCGACTCCCCGAAGCGACGGCGATAGTCGGTGAGGACAGTGATCTGGACCGAAGCCCCGAGAAGATTGGCGAAGGTCACCAGGTACGCGGCGCTCGAATACACGCCGATGTCTCCTGTGCTGCCCAGCCATCCGACGACTGCCAGAGGCAGATATGTGAGAACGGATTGGATTCCCTGGGACAGCGCCAGAGGCGCACCGTGGCGAATCAGGGTGAGAGCGTTGGGACCGAACCGCCCGGCTGAGGCGTCGGCCTGAGCAACGGTCGTTCTGAGTGCGAGGAGGATCGTGGCTGAGGCGCTTGCCACGGCCACCGCTGCGGCGGCGAAGACTGCGAACTCAACCGACCCGGTGTACGTCATAACGGCGGTGGTCACTGCAGCGGTGCATGCGGCGTCGAGAATGAGGAGGACGCCGAATGTGCGCAGGCATTCGGAGCGCTGCAGCCGTGCGAAGTACAGGTCGGCAGCGGAGTTCGCTGTCTTGATGAGGAGGATCGCCACTCCCATCGGCCATGCGGCGCTTGGAGCGAGCACAGCGAGTGCTCCGAGTGCGAGCGTCCCAGCGATGATGATTCCGCTGATTCGGATGGCCAGATAGACCGACCATGTCACCGCCGATTGCAAAGTGATGTAGAGATTGCGCAGCCCCAGTTGTGCAAAGATGAAGATGGGGGTCATATACGCGAGCAGCGATGAGTAGATGCCGACGGCTTGCGGCCCTGCTTCGCGAGCGAACAGCCAGATCAGATACCACTGCGCAGTTGCGACCATGATGTTTCCCAAAGTCACGAGAACCATGGATCCACGATGTCCGGCCACTGCGATTTCCTCCAAGACGCTTCGGCCGCTCAGCCGATGGACTTCAACAGGTGCCTGTCGGAACAGTCACGTGTGCTCACTCATGGGAATGCTATCGGCGTTCGCCCAACTGCAACTGGGATCCGGCGATTCCTTACGGGAAGCCGCACGACCCATGCGGGATCTCATGCTGTCATCGCTCCTGAACTCGTCCGTTAGCCACCGGGAATGGCAACGGTTTGCGGGTGGTTCAAGAGCTTCGCGTTTCGGCACTCTCGTGAGCGGGGGGCTTGGTTCTTGCATTGAGCTGGGGGACGCGCAGGAGAGCAGGAGACCTCCTCACAGTCCGCATGCCGTCCCTGAGCACCGACGAGGCACCCGTGTAAGCCAGCAGCAGCCGGGTGAAAGCCGCGTAGAGGAGCGGCTCGATAGGGAGGTCCCACGCTCCGATGTATTCGTGCGCATCCGCACCCATGTCGGCCTTGAAGCGCACGAGGCCGGAAGCAGCATCTGATTCATCGAGGGTGTCGTCGACTCCACCGATGTCGAACACCTCGGCACCGTCGGCTATCGCCTGACGGACGATCGCCCAATAGACAGCGTTCGATGGCTTCGCCTGCGGCCGCTCTGTTCCGGTCGCGGCGAAGACGCCCTGCGCACGTGCCCCCACTTGGGCGGTCCCACTTGCGGCGATGGCCGACCCCTCATGACGGGCGAGATGCAGCGAGAAGTGTCCGGGAAACCCCTCGCTGAGGCATGACCACATGGTCTCGAAGTATTCCATCGGCTGGGGAGAGAAGCCGTTTCGCTGCGCTGTCTGTGCATAGAGCCGATGGACGTCTGCCAAGTCTCCGCGAGTCCCGAAGGTGACTTCCACTCCTGCCCGTTCGGACTTGCGGATGTTCTTCCGCCAGCTTTTGGTCATGGAAGCGAGGACCGCGTCCTCATCGCCGCCGGCCAGGTCGAGCCAGAAATTGAACCGTGGCTGGCTGGACTCGGTGGCTGCATCATTGGGAGCCCGGCGCCATCCGAGGCTTGTGAGTGAGGAGACAAGATCACCAGAAGAGTGCTGGAGTCGGTCCGGTGGGAGGTCGGAGAGTCTGGTGATATCCGGGATTGAAAGGCCGGTCCTGATCGTCGAGGCATTCCACTGTCTGATACTGATCGGAGGCGTGATTCTGACTGCGAAGACCCGTCGTGAGGTTAGATAGGACTTCAACGGGGTGAGCAGATCGTCGATGTCATGCGCACTCCAGTCGGCGACGGGGCCCTGAGGCACGAAAGCGAAGCGGCGATCGAGACCGGGCAATTTCCGATATCGGATGACGGCGCCCGCGCGCATGACCCCCTCGGCATCGAACCACCCCAATAGTTCAGGGTCCCAGGAAGCGCCCCGTGCCGTTGCCCACTCAGGAGTCTGCTGATAGCCGACCGTGTGCCGGGAATGACTCGAGGCACGGTCGATGAAGAGCCAGAAGGCTGCGGAAGAGACTGTGCGAAGCGTGTACATCGAGCCAGAGTATGCCGCCGTCCCGTCCGGGTCCATAGGATCGAAGGCAACTGCACCATACTGACGGCAAACCGCATCGGCGGCCCACAACGGCCCAGTCGCTGTGGGCAAAGAGCCGACTCCGCAGCATCGTCCTTGCGGATATTGCGGAGTACCGTCATCTTCGCGCCCGTTTCCGCTTCATCATCGATTTCTCTCACTTCCGGGTCCGCCCTCGGACGACAATGAGATCCAGTGCCGGACTGGCGACCCTCGCAGCCTTCGACGGAATCCGCGTGCGAAACCAGCCCATCGGCGATTCAACCGAGGGAAGGACTCAGAACGTGGACTGCCTCGCCACCGAACAGCGACCTACGCGGCCGGACGCGGAACTCATCGACCGATGCCGCAGAACGGAAGATGGAGGCCACGGAGGAGACCACAGATTTGGAGGATGGGGAGTGAAGAAGCCGACTGGCGAGCAGAACCAGACCTCAGGCGTGGCCGAAAGCTCCACGGAATTCGCTCATGAGCTGGGCCTCAAAGACGATTCCGTGACTGCAGAGCTCTTCGCTGCCAGTGGCGGCAACCTCATCCTGGGCCGCGCAGCGGCGGGTGCTGCGGCCAGCGCAGTCGCCAACGAGGCCGATCCCTCGGAGGTTTCTGCGCTTCGGGACGTGTCTTCGACCGTGTTCGCCGATTATGTGGCGTCTCTGGTCTCTGATTTCGACCTCGGTCTCACGAGCTCGGACGCGTACCAGGCCGCGATCCTCTCACACCTGAGCATCTTCACGCGGCAGACAGCGCTCATGGTTGTCTCTGTCGTGGGACCGCGAGTCAATGGCGAATTCGGTCTCGGTCTGAGGGATCCGGAGGGCGTTCTCATGCGCTTGCGTATGGAGGGCACTCTCGTCCCCGTGCACACGGAGGATGAGCGCAGGCTCTACCGGATTCCCAGCCTGATCGCAGGCCACCTACGGCTGGCAATGGCGAAGTCTCCGGGCTCCTCAACTCTCATTTCGGCGCTCGTCGTCGCACTGGCCGATCACCTTGAGAACTCCCAGGTCGTCGAAGCGCACATCCTTGACGATGTGTTGACTCTGAGCAGACGATTCGAGCAGTGGCAGCAGTTGGCGCGAATCCAGGAGTCCGTGGGTCTGCCGATGTTCCTCATCGCTCCACACGCAGCCTGTGCGGCATTCGGGCATCTGCCGGTTCAGGTGCTTTCCGAAGTTCCCGTCCTCGGGTTCCTCGGAGCGATGACCGACGACGTGCTCGATCGGCTCGCCAACGGCAGTTCCGGTGAGGACATTCGCACCGTCGTGATGCAGGAGACGAAAGCTGGGCGGATGCGCGCTTTCTTCCCCGGGCCAAACGACCGTGGAAGAGGCAATCTGCCTCAGCGGCCCAGCCCGTACGCGGAACACAGTTCCACAGATTCCCAGCCCAACGCTGCACATCCGGAGTCCGGGGAGGCTTCGGAACCGGTGGGAACGTCGCCCGTTGATTCAGGACGTGCCGATTTCATCTCCACACTGGGACGAATGATTTCGTTGACGAGAGAGGACCGTCACGAGGAAGCGGTCTCAATCGGGCTCGCGTGGTCCTCGAGAAAACACGGTCGGTGGGCGCAGCTCACCGTTCGACTGCTCACGGCGATCAGTCTCTTCCACCGTTCACAGTTTCGCCGCTCAGTTTCGATACTGGGCGAAATCGAATCCGATGTGGTCAGCGGCCATGTCGACGGAGACTTCCTCCTGCCCGCAGTGACCGCATGGACAGCACTCGCCTCAGTAGTCAGCGGAGACCACGACCGTGCGGACAGGGCCCTGTCGGGATTGGACGAGGAGCTGCGCAGCTCGCTTCTCGTTGAAGAGCTCGTCCGTCCCGCCGCACATGTGGCCTCGGCGCTGCGAGCTCTTGACAGACTCGACCTCGAATTGGCGGAACAGGAGCTCGACAGCCTCTCCGCCTATCCTGAGAACCGGTCCCTCTGGGCCTACCTCCCTGCAATCGGTCGCACGATCGCCATCCTCACTGCTTCGACCGAGTCGAGCCTGCTCTTCGTCAACGACGACGTCGAGAAGTATCAGGACCCGTCTGCGATGTCCGCGACCGGCCGGGACCTGCTGGCGGCCAGCAAGAGCATGATCTTCATCGGCCTGGGTCAGCTCAAGAGGGCAGAAGTCGAGCTCGAGCATATGTCACAGACCTCGGATGCGCGGATCGCGCTCAAAGTTCGTGTCGAACTCGTCGCCGGCAGGCTGGAGAACGTCATCTCCATGGTCGATACCTGGTTCTACCACAGCAGCCTCACACCTGTGAGGCGTGCCGAGTTGGCCGTTATCAAGGCGGCAGCGCTGCTGCGGATCGGTCGGCAGAACGAAGCCGTGGCGGAGTTCGTCACCGCCATCGATCTGTCCACCTGGGTGAGTTCACTGCTGCCTGTTGCCATGCTGCCCCAGGCCGATCGGAACCGCCTGCTCGACCTCACTTCCTCCCACGAAGTCTGGGATGATGCCTACGCGCGATTCTCTGGCCACTTCCACAGCCGCGAAGAGCTCCTACTGCGCTTGCGCACCGTAGGATCAATTGCCGTTGGCAGCGCCACGATTCCGCAGCTGAGCTCCGGAGAAGCGCAGCTTCTCGAGCTGCTGTCCCAGGGCCTGTCCATCTCCCAGATCTCAACCGAGCTGCACCAGGTCACGGGCACGGTGAAGAATCGGCTCTCGGCTCTGTACCGCAAGTTCGATGTCTCAGGCAGAAGTGAAGTGATCACCCGGGCCCGCGCGATGGGGTTCCTCACGCAGTGACGAGGTCCCGCCGCCGGAACCCGAGCACACCGAGGACCACGAGAACCACGGTCGCCGCGGTCAGGACCACGACCGCCTCGGCGGACAGGTCCTGGGCCGGATACTGGCCGATGTGGACGAAGACAGAGGTGTCGAGGACCGCCTCGTCGAGTTGCATCATCTGTCCGAACATGGCCATGCCGGCGCTGTAGACGAAGACGAGCCAGACCAGACCCTGCAGCCTCGGCGCCCATCCGTAGAGTGCGAGGGCGAGCCCGAGGAGAATCCACACGGATGCGGTCTGCGCGACGTGACCGAGGACCGCCGGACCGATCAGCGACCAGTCACCGGTCGAAGCGGCGGCTCCCAGACCCTCGCCCACCCCTGCCAGAGTCATCAGCCAGAGTGAGCCGAGCAGGGTCACGAGTGTCCACGACAGCATCCACCGGCCGCGACCCACGGTTGTGGCGAGGACGGGCTCCGTGCGGAACCCTGCCTCCTCGGATCGCAGGCCAGACGCGGCGATGATCGCGTAGGCGCCGGCGATCATGGCGAAGTAGAGGGCCATGTAGCCGATGTAGCCGTCGACGATTCCGCGCGAACCGCCCATGATGTCGAGGATCTCCTTCGGCATCCCTGCTGCCCCGTCTTTCATGGCTCCGGTGAAGGATCCGAAGACGGCCGCCATAGTGAAGATTCCGATCGACCACCAGGTCAGACTCGAACGCTGCAGGCGCAGCGCCAGTCCCGTGCTCGTAGACAGGCCGGATGAAGCGTGGGCCCGGCCGAGGCGGTCGGCGAAGATGCCGGCCGACAGGTCACGGCGGGACTGGAGGAACAGGCTCACGGGGATGAGGACGACGACGGCCGCCGCCGACAGCAGCAGCGGAGTCCATCGGTCGAGTGTGTACGGAGCCGTCTGCTGCGACCACCCCAGAGGAGAGAGCCAGGACAGCCAGTCCAGGTCGCCTCCGGAGACGGCGGACATGTCGCCGAGACCGCGGACGACGAACGTCGCCGCCAGCACCGCACCGGCGATGCCCGATGCTGCGCGGGCGAACGAGGTCAGCTGCACTGTGACACCGGTGATCGCCGCGAACACGCAGCCGGCCGCGGCGATGCTCGCGCCGAAGAGAAGAGCAGAGGAGAAAGGATCGGGCTTCGCTTCGGAGAAGAAGAACGCCAGGGACATGAGGAATCCGGCCACGAGGTTCATCACCAGGGTGAGAACGAGCGCGGCGAGAAGCTGAGTGTGGCGGCCGGTCACGTTCGCCCGAATCAGCTCCGCGCGACCGGTCTGCTCCTCGGCCCGAGTGTGCCGGGTCATCGTCGTGATCGACATCATTGCGATACCGATCATGAGGAAGACCCCGTACATGCCCACGACGAAGCGAGCGATTGTGATCTCGTCCATTCCGTAGCCCGGGCCGGTGATCAGCCCCATCACAGGGTTCTTTGCGAACACCGCCATTGATGACAGCGAGTTCTCGTCCATGACCAGAGCGATCGCGTTGGAGAAGTAGGCGGTGAGCGCGGCAAGGCTGAGGATCCAGATGGGCGCTCGCCACCGGTCTCGTCTGCCCATGAGCCGCAGCAGGGTCCACAGTCCTGTGATTTCGGAGCCGGCGTGGTTCTCGGCGTGACGGCCGTGGTGGGTGCGGTTCAGTCGTGCATTGTTGCGGTTGGGGGTGTCATCGGCGCTGGTCAGCAGAGTCATGATTTCTCCCTGGTGAGGATCCCCTTGCGGGGTCTGGTGCGGGTGCTCGCGGAGTCACTGCCCTCGGCGCGGTCTGCGCCGTTGCCCGCGGATGGGTCGTTGGGGTCGCCGCCGGTAGGGTCGCCGTAGTGGCGCAGCAGCAGCTGTTCGAGTGTCGGGGGAGTCGCCGTCAGCGATTGGATGTCGTGCTCGCCGAGGGCGCGCATGATGGCGGGGAGTTCGGCGGTGTCGGCGCTGAAGTGCAGCCGTGTCCCCTCGCGCACCAGGTCGTGGATGCCGGGCATGGTCGTCAACTGAGGAATGTCGGTCTCCACCTGCACGGCGACTGTCGTCCGGGACAGGTGGCGCAGGTCCGACAGGGCTCCGGATTCGACGATCCGTCCGGATCGGATGATCGACACACGATCAGCCAGGGCCTCCACCTGCGCGAGGATGTGGCTGGAGAGGAGAACCGTGCGCCCCTCCTCCTTCGCTTCCCTGATGCACTGCTGGAACACGGCCTCCATGAGCGGATCGAGGCCGGCGGTCGGTTCATCGAGCAGCAGGAGATCGACATGTGAGGCCAGCGCGGAGATCAGTGCGACCTTCTGCCGATTGCCCTTCGAATACGTTCGGCCCTTCTTGCGCGGGTCGAGATCGAAGCGTTCGATGAGTTCATCGCGTCTGCGTGTGTCGACTCCGCCGCGCAGTCGCGCGAACAGGTCGATGGCTTCGCCTCCAGTCAGGCTGGGCCACAGTTCGACGTCGCCGGGGACGTAGGCGAGTCTGCGGTGCAGCGACACCGCTTTTGCCCAGGGGTCTTCGCCGAGGAGGCTGATGCGTCCCGAGTCGTGTTTGAGGATTCCGAGCAGGATCCTGATGGTGGTGGACTTACCGGCGCCGTTCGGACCCAGGAAGCCGTGGACTTCGCCGCGCGCGACGTCGAGGGACAGTCCGTCGAGCGCGCGCACCCGGCCGTAGCTCTTGACCACATCCTGCATGGAGATGGCCGCTGTGTCGTGGTCGGCGGTCGCCGAGGTGGGCGTTGGGGTGCTTGTCGTTGTGGTCATGGCTGATCGCCTCCAGAGGAATCGGTGGGTTCGGTGGGTTCCGGGGAGTCGGGGGAACCGGACGGGTCGGGCTCTCCCTCCGGGGTCGCGCTGAGGACGCCGTTGAGGTAGAGGTCGAGCAGATGGGGGGCGAGGCGTGTCATCGTCTCTGCCGTGTCGGCGGTGCCCAGCGATATCTGCAGCCGTTGGGCGAGTATTGACGGGGAGAGCGCGAGGACCGCGATCGTCGCTGCCTGCCCCCGGGGATCGTCGCTCTGCCGGAACGAGTATCCGGCGAAGCCGTGGGCGATGTAGTCCTCGACGAGGTCGACATAGTGCTCGAAGTACCGCTGACCGTGCTCGCTGGGATCGAGCAGGGACTTCATGAGGTAGTCGATCTTCGTGCTCATGCCGGGATCGCTGAAGATCATCTGCATGGCGTGGGCAGCGTATTCGGCGTGCTTGGCCTTCGACTCGGTGATCGCTGTGAAGACGTGATCGTCGCAGGCTGTGCGCAGGCCTTCCTTCGATCCGAAATGGTGGATGACGAGTCCGGGGGAGACCCCAGCCGCCGAGGCGATGCCACGAATCGTCGATTTCGTGAACCCGTGCTCGGCGAACGCTGCGATGGCAGCCGTGAGGATCTTCTCCGCTGTCTCCGGTGAGGCATTGGGGGAGCGGGTGCGTTTCGCCTCGGGCGCGCTGGGCTTTTTCGAGTTCGAATCGTCATGTGTTGAACGCATGTTTAATATTAAACGCATGTTCAAACAAGCTGTCAATGGCTGACTGAAAAATCCTTCACATACAACCAGGGAGTTGTATGATTTAAGTTATGGAAGCACTTCTCGACGATCAGGTGGATGCGATGTTCCAGGCATTGGCCGATCGCACGCGTCGCGATATCGTGCGGCGAATCATGGATGAAGAGCTTTCGGTGTCTGAGCTGGCTGATTCCTATGAAATGAGTTTCGCGGGGGTGCAGAAGCACGTTGCTGTGCTCGAGCGTGCTGGCCTTGTGTCGAAGCGGCGGGTCGGACGGGTGCAGATCGCGCACGTCGAAATGGGTGCAATCCGCGCCGTGACTTCAATGCTGAACGAACTCGAGGACATGTGGCGTGCGCGGGTTCAGCGCATCGACGATCTGCTGGCTTCGGATGAGGTCGACGGCCGATGAGGCGCGTGCCGGTCGATGAAGCGAACAAAGGGGTTGTCATGCCAGTCATTGAAACCAGCCACGACGAAGAGAACCTGACTCTGACGATGGTCGCCGATTTCGCGGCACCTCCCGAACGGGTCTGGGAGGTCTACGCCAACCCGCGCCAGCTTGAGAAGGTCTGGGGGCCGCCCACCTATCCGGCAACGGTGGTCGACCATTCTTTGGTGCCAGGGGGCCGGGTCACCTACTTTATGACCAGCCCTGAGGGTGAGAAGTTCTGCGGGCTCTGGGAAGTGTCCTCGGTCGACGCTCCGAGGCAATTGGCATTCCGCGACTATTTCGCGGACGAGGACTTCAACATCGATGAGTCGATGCCCGGCAGCAGCAGTGTCTTCACCTTCAGCGAGGTCGACGGGGGGACGCGAGCCACCTACGAATCGACCTTCGACTCCCTCGAAGGCCTCAAGACCGTACTCGAGATGGGCATGGTCGAAGGCGCCACGAGCGCGATGAGCCAGATTGACGACCTGCTTGCTCAGGACTGAGGCGGACTCGGCACGAGAATGCGAAACGGTTGGCAAGTTCTCTTCGATCTGAGACTCAATTATCGAAGAGAACTTGCCAACCGTTGGCGCAGCGGCGGCGCAGGCTCCAGCGGCGGTGCAGGCTCCCACATCTGCGAGGCGGCTCAGCGCTTGGTCTGTGCCTGCATCGACTTCGCCGGGGACTCAGGTTTGACCGGGATGATGAGGATCAGGCCGACGAAGAGTACGAGGAGGATCCCCAGGGTGCCGGCCCTCTGGAAGCCGAGGAGTGAGATGAAGACCGCGAACATGGCCGGGCCAAGGAAGCTCACGGCGCGACCGGTCGTGGCATAGAGACCGAAATTCTCCCCGGCCCGCTCGGTTGGAGTGATCCGGGCCAGGAACGACCGGCTCGAGGCCTGCACCGGTCCGACGCAGAAGCTGAGGACAAGAGCGCAGGCCCAGAACACGACCGGGTTGTCGCTGAAGAGGATCGGCATGCCGCCGATGAGGATGACGATGAGTCCGACGATGATGACAGGTTTCGGACCGAGCCGGTCATCGAAGTATCCGGCGATCATGGCGCCTGCGCCGGCGGCGACATTGGCCGCCACGCCCAGGATGATGATCTCCGAGGCGGAGAAGCCGTAGCTGCCCGCCGCGAGGACTCCGGCGAAGGCGAAGATCGCGGCCAGCCCATCGCGGAACACCGCCGAGGCGATGAAGAAGCGCAGCGTCTGGTGCTCCTCCCTCCACATCCGCACGAGACGTCGGACGAGTGCGCCGTAGTCGGCGATGAACGCCTTGATCGGGTGTCCGCCCGAGGGTTTTGAGGCTTTGGCACTGGGTGCGGTGAACAGCACGGGCAGGGCGAAGAGCGCGAACCAGACCGCGGACAGGGCGGCGACGACTCGGAATCTCAGGCCACCCTCATCGCCGGCGCCGAAGAGTCCCACCTCGGGCTGGATGACGAGGACGAGGAGGATGACGAGGAGCACGAGTCCGCCAGCGTAGCCCATGCCCCAACCGAAGCCGGAGACCTTCCCGACGTTGTCAGGGTGGGTGATGCGAACCATGATGCCGTTGTAGGACACCTCGGCGAATACGAAGAACACGTTGCCCATGGCGATGAGGAGGAGTCCCACCCACAGGTATTCGGGGGAGTCGCGGACGAAGAAGAGGCCGAACATCGTGAGAATGACGATTCCGGTGTGGACCCCCAGCCACAGCTTGTGCCGACCGCCGGAGTCGGCCCGGGTGCCTGCCGCCGGTGCCACCAGGGCGATGATGAGTCCGGCCGCGGCCGTCGACCATCCGAGAGCCGTAGAACCGGCCTCCTCGGTCGCCGCCACGCTTTTCGTCAGATACGGGGCGAAGACGAAGGTGATGATGACGGCGTTGAAGGACGCCGACCCCCAGTCCCAGAGGGCCCAGCTCAGTATCTTCGAACGGGAGCCCGCTGACGGTCTCGGATTCGTCTGCATGACGCCACTGTACTGAATCATCGTCGGCAGCCGCGGCCGACTGCGCCCGCCGACGCTTACCACGGCCGACTCCGCCCGCCGACGCTTACCGCGGCCGACTCCGCCCGTCGACGCCTACCGCACCAGCCGCGTTCGACCCTGTCGGCCTTCGGGCCGTGAAATTGGTGACTTCTCCGATAGTTCTCCGAGAATTACTTGATAGTGGCGGTGCTGTGCGGCAGAGTTGGTAGACGCTTACGTCCAATCGAACCGAAAGGTCCTATGACTGCCTCCGACGACAATGGGAACGGTGAGGCGGGGGAACGCCCACCTCGGCGCCGGTAGATGATGCCCGCCGCCCGCATATGCTGTTCGAAGACCCCGAACCGATCAGGCTGCACCTGCCACACGATGTCTCGATCACCGATGATGACAGCGACGAGCAGATCACCGCCAAATTGCGTGCTCAGGGAGTGCGCATCGGCAAGGGAATGGTGGCTCCGGCCGTCTTCTGGCCTTCGCTGATCGCCATTCTTGGCGTTGCGCTGCTTGCGATCTTCCTGCCCGATGGCACCAGCACGGTCCTGACGAGCATCAACGATTGGATCGTCGCCGACCTCGGTTGGTACTACATGCTCGTCGTCGGCGGATTCGTCATCTTCTCCATTGTGATCGGATTCTCGAAGTTCGGGAAGATCACGCTCGGCCGCGACGGGGAGAAACCCGAGTTCGGAGTCTTCTCCTGGTTCGCCATGCTCTTCGCCGCTGGCATGGGCATCGGCCTGGTCTTCTACGGCGTCGGCGAGCCGCTGACCTATGCCACATCCGGCCCCAAGCCGGGATGGGACGGCAGCGAAGCGGATATCTCCAAGCTGGCGATGGCCCAAACCTTCATCCACTGGGGACTGCATCCTTGGGCGATCTACGCGGTGATCGGATTGGCGCTTGCCTACGCGATCCACCGTCGCGGACGTCCCGTCTCGATCCGCTGGGCGCTCGAGCCTCTGCTCGGGCACCGCGTCAAAGGGTGGATGGGCGATATCATCGACATCCTCGCCATCTTCGGCACCGTCTTCGGCATCGCGACCTCACTGGGGCTCGGCGTGCAGCAGATTTCGTCGGGGCTCCAGGCAATCGGGCTGGTCGGCGAGGTCGACAACACATTCCTGGTCATACTCATCGTCGTCATCACCTTCCTGGCGACCCTGTCCGTGATCTCGGGAGTGGGCGCGGGAATCAAGTGGCTGTCGAACATCAACCTGTCACTGGCGGGCCTTCTGCTCATCGCCGTGCTGCTGCTCGGCCCCACCCTGTTCCTGTTCCAGAACCTCATCGAATCCCTCGGCGTCTACCTGGCGAACTTCTTCAACATGACCTTCGACGTCGGTGCCTACACCGGCGAAGCAGGCGCCGAGTGGGCATCCAGCTGGACGATCTTCTACTGGGGCTGGTGGATCTCCTGGGCCCCGTTCGTCGGTGTGTTCATCGCCCGCATCTCGCGGGGACGCACCGTCCGGGAGTTCATCGCCGGCGTCCTCCTCGTGCCCACCGTGGTCGGATTCATCTGGTTCGCTGCACTCGGCGGCACGGGAATCTACAAACAGCTCTTCGGCGAGGGCGGCCTAGTCGACCCGGAAGACGGAGTCGTGGCGGAGAAGGTGCTCTTCGATGTGCTCAGCTCCCTGCCGATGGGCAGCATCCTCTCTGTGATTGCCATCATCCTCGTGGCGATCTTCTTCATCACCTCCTCGGACTCGGGATCGCTGGTCGTCGACATGCTGGCCTCCGGCGGACACCCGAACCCGCCGGTGTGGTCACGTGTGCTGTTCGCCGCACTCGAGGGCGCTCTGGCGATCGGACTGCTCCTGGCCGGCGGCCTCGGTGCTCTGCAGGCGGCCTCCCTGGCGACGGCGCTGCCGTTCAGCATCATCCTGATATTCATCGCGATCTCGATGGTGCGGGCGTTCCAGATCGAATCCGTCAGAGCTCGGGAGATCGAGACCGGTCAGCGTTTCCACGAGGTCGGTGAGCACATCGCCGATGACTTCGACGAATACCTCGGCGACAAGGTCGATGCACGCATCGACTATCGGCTGTCACGGACCAAGGGTGTGTTGAACAGAGCACCCAAGGAGGAGCGGAAGCCCAAGGGCTCGCGGTAGGAGCCAGCCTTCCGTAGGCATCTGTCTGCGGAAGGACCCGTCGAAGCAGCAGAGGCGACCAGGGTATTGATCCTGGTCGCCTCTGCTGTCTGCGCTGGTGCTGTCCGCATTTTCGAGGAGAGGCGAGAATTCACTGTGCACGGCGGGGACTGCTTCTGTCGCCCGCCGGAGACCGAGTAGTCTGGGGGCAACCGAAAGCGCATTGAATCCACCGATCAAGGAGCCCGTATGCCCATTGCAAGCCCCGAAGTGTATTCCGAGATGATCAACCGTGCGAAGTCCGAGGGATTCGCCTACCCGGCGATCAACTGCACCTCCTCGCAGACGATCAACGCAGCCATCCGCGGTTTCGCAGAGGCCGGTTCCGACGGCATCGTCCAGATCTCGACCGGCGGTGCCGAATACATCTCCGGCCCGACGATCAAGGACCGCGTGCGCGGTGCCATCGCGTTCTCGGTCTTCGCCGCCGAGGTGGCCAAGAGCTACGACGTCAACATCGCCCTGCACACCGACCACGCCCCGAAGAAGGAGGTCGAAGAGTGGGTGAAGCCGTTGCTCGCCCTGTCGACCGAACGCGTGAAGAAGGGGGGAGAGCCCTACTTCCAGTCGCACATGTGGGACGGTTCCGCGGTCCCTCTGACGGAGAACCTCGTCCTCGCCGAGGAGCTGCTTGAGCTCTCGAACGCTGCGCGCTCGATCCTCGAGATCGAGGTCGGCGTCGTCGGCGGCGAAGAGGACGGTGTGGAGAACGAGATCAACGAGAAGCTCTACACCTCGGTCGCCGACGGTCTGGCCACGGTCAAGGCATTGGGGTCCGGTGAGAAGGGCCGTTACCTCACGGCTCTGACCTTCGGAAACGTCCACGGCGTCTACAAACCGGGCAATGTGAAGCTGCGGCCCGAGCTGCTCGGTGAGATCCAGACCGACGTCGGCGCGCAGGTGGGCAAGGACAAGCCCTTCGACCTCGTCTTCCACGGCGGCTCCGGATCGAGTGCAGACGAGATCGCCGAGGCGGTTCGCCACGGAGTCGTGAAGATGAACATCGACACCGACACCCAGTACGCATTCACCCGTCCCGTCGTCGAGCACATGTTCCGCAACTACGACGGAGTGCTCAAGATCGACGGTGAGGTCGGAAACAAGAAGATCTACGACCCGCGTGCCTACGGCAAGGCGGCGGAGGCCGGCATGGCCGAGCGCATCGTCGAAGCCTGCCAGAACCTCGGCTCCGCAGGCACCAGCATGAAGTAACGCAGTCACGCCGAACCAGCGCTGCAGCACAGCGGCGCGACACCAGCTTCGGCAACAGGTCGGGCAATACGATGCGAGGTCCGGGACGCCATTGTCCCGGACCTCGCATCGTATTCACTTGTGTTTTGCCGTGGTGAGGCTCTCGCCTCCGCCGAGCGGGCCGATCAGCCCTGCGGGGGCGCAGTGCCTGCTGGGGCCCGTTCGAGGCGCTTCTCCCAGAGCTCGGCGTTGCGGATATTCAGGCTGCGCGGGTCGAAGACCGGATCCAGGCCTTGCTTCGTCTGACGTTCGAAGTCCCGGAGGAGCTTGAACGCCGGCTGCTGCAGGATGAGGATCGAGACGATGTTCAGCCACGCCATGAGTCCGACGCCGATGTCACCGAGAGCCCACACACTGCCCGAGGTCGACGTCGCGCCGACGGCCACGGCGACGAGGATCAGCAGCTGCAGGACGCGTTTGCCGACCGCGAGGACCATCGGGTTCTTGATCCGGCCCAGAAGGTACACGAGATTCGTCTCTGCCATGTAGTAGTAGGCGACGATGGTGGTGAGCGCGAAGAGGAAGATCGAGATCGCGATGAACCCGGCGCCGAAGCCAGTCATCATCGAGTCGAGACCGGCCTGCGGCCATTTCTCGCCCGGAGTCGCAGCGATCTCCTCGACCATCTGTCCGCGGCCCGTGCCGATGATCGTCTCACCGTCGGCACCGAAGACCCGGTACATGCCGGTGGAGAGGATCATGAACGCGGTGGCCGAGCAGACGAACAGGGTGTCGATGTAGACCGAGCCGGCCTGGACGAGGCCCTGCTTGGACGGGTGCGAGACCTCGGCAGCCGCGGCCGCGTGAGGTCCGGTCCCCTGGCCGGCTTCGTTCGAGTAGATCCCGCGCTGGACGCCCCATTGGACGGCCATGCCGATGATTCCACCGAAGGCCGCTTCCTGCCCGGCGTCCACCCCGAAGGCGGACGTGAACACGAGTTCGATCACCGGGATGATCTGGTCCGCGTTGATGAGGGTGACCGCGATCGCAGCGATGATATACAGGACTGCCATGAACGGAACGGCCAGCGAAGCGAAGTGCGCGATGCGCTTGATGCCGCCGACGACGATGAAGCCCATGATGATGACGAGGACGATCGCGGTGGCCCAGGTCGGAACGTCCCAGGCGTTATGCACGGCGCCGGAGATGGCGTTCGACTGGATGCCGGGAAGCATGAAGCTCATCGCCACGATGGTGACGAACGCGAACACCATTCCGTAGACCTTGAACAGGCCCTTGGCTTTGGTGTGCCGGTAGGCCTTCTCGATGTAGAAGGCCGGTCCGCCGCGGTATTCGCCGGACTTCGGGTCCTGCTCCTTGAAGACCTGGCCGAGAGTGGACTCGACGTAGGAGGTTGAGGCCCCCAGCAGGGCAGAGATCCACATCCACACCACGGCACCGGGTCCGCCGAAGCCGATGGCGGTGGCGACGCCGGCGATGTTGCCGACTCCCACGCGACCGGCCAATGACATCGCCAGAGCCTGGAACGAGGAGACGCCCTCATCGGAGCTCTTGCCACGGAACATCTGGCGGAAGATCGCCTTGATCTGACGAATCTGGACTGCGCGGGAACGGATCGTGAAGTAGACACCGGCACCGAGGCACAGGTAGACGAGAGCAGAGGACCAGATGATGCCGTTGAGCCATTCGAGGACTGCGGACACGCTTCTCCTATCAGGGGAGGCAGAGGTGGGACTGACGGTTTTCGTGTGCAGGCACAGCGAATAACGTGAGTTTTCGCTGTGATTGACCTCATAAGTCAAACGGATTGAGACCTGTGACGCAAATTCAATGGACGAAGCCCGAGTTTCCGGGTCGAGATGAGCTTTCGGTGCCGTCATTGACATGTTTCAAAGTGATGACATTGTGCCCCGAATCATAATGGCCAGTTCACTATTTGGGACGATAACCGTAAGATGTGGTGCGGATCTCTCCGAGCAAAGACGACACGGAGAGCACTTTGAATGACAAGGAACACAATGAAACGTCGAACTGGTGCAAAGGCAGTGGCCATCGCCGCTGCCGGCGCTTTGCTACTCTCGGCATGCTCGACCTCGACCACTGGTGGAGACGGCGACGGTGGCGGTGAATCCCTCACAGTGGGCACCACAGACAAGGTAGTCGCCCTCGACCCGGCCGGTGCCTATGACAACGGAAGCTCGCTCGTCGAACAGCAGATCTACCCGTTCATCCTGGCGTACAAGCCAGGTACTGCGGAACTCAACCCCTCGATCGCGGAGTCCGCGGACTTCAGCGAACCGACCAAGTACGAAGTCAAACTCAAAGACGGAATGAAGTTCGCCAACGGCAACGAGCTCACCTCCTCGGACGTGAAGTTCTCGTTCGACCGACAGCTGAAGATTCAGGATCCGAACGGACCGTCGTCCCTCCTCGGCGGCCTGGAATCGGTGGAGACCCCGGACGAGTCCACGGTCATCTTCAACCTCAAGCGCAAGAACGACCAGACCTGGCCCGGCGTCCTGGCCAGCGCCGCGGGACCGATCGTCGATGAAGACGTGTTCGAACCGGACAAGATCACCGAAAATCAGGCGATCGTCGACGGCAAGGCCTTCGCCGGCCCGTACACGATCGCCGGGTTCGACTTCAACAAGCTGATCACGTACAAGGCCTACGACGGCTACCAGGGCTACCTGGAGCCGGCGAAGACCGAAACCGTGCAGATGAAGTACTTCTCGGATGCCAACAACATGAAGCTCGACGTCCAAGAGGGCAAGATCGACGTGGCCTGGCGTTCGCTCTCGGCTACCGACATCGAAGACCTCGGCACCAAGGAGGACCTCAAGGTCCACAAGGGCCCCGGTGGCGAGATCCGCTACATCGTGTTCAACATGGACACGATGCCCTTCGGCGCGAAGACCGAGAACGCCGACGAAGAGAAGTCGTTGGCCGTGCGTCAGGCCATGGCGGACTCGGTCGATCGCCAGGCGATCGCCTCGCAGGTCTACAAGGACACCTTCACCCCTCTGTACTCGCACGTTCCGGAGGGGCTGCCCGGCGCCGACGATCCGCTCAAGTCGGAATACGGAGACGGGCAGGGCGGTCCCGATGTCGACAAGGCCAAGAAGGCCCTCAAGGACGCCGGAGTCGAAACCCCTGTCAAACTCAACCTGCAGTACAACCCAGACCACTACGGTCCCTCCTCGGGCGATGAGTACGCCCTGGTCAAGGATCAGCTGGACAAGACGGGGCTGTTCGATGTCAGCCTCCAGTCGACCGAATGGGTGCAGTACAACAAGGACCGCACCGCCGATGCCTACCCGATGTACCAGTTGGGCTGGTTCCCGGACTACTCGGACGCGGACAACTACCTGGTGCCCTTCTTCTACGACACGGATGAGACCCCGAGCTTCTTGGGCAACCACTACCGTGACAAGGAGATGAACAAGCAGCTCAACGCCCAGTCGTCCATCGACGACAAGGGCAAGCGTGCGGAAGCGCTGAAGAAGATCCAGGGGCAGCTTGCCGAAGAGCTGCCGACTCTGCCGCTGCTCCAGGGCAGTCAGATCGCGGTGTCCGGCAAGGACGTCAAGGGCGTCGATGACACCCTCGACCCCGCGTTCCAGTTCCGGTTGGCGCTGCTGAGCAAGTGAGCACTGCCGAACCAGTGACCCCTGTCGAACCAGTGAGGTCGCGAACCACACGCGTCGCCACCAGTGGGAGCGTGCGTACGGAAATGCCCCGACGAGCACCGAACTGATCGTCGACACGAGGTGCAGGTGAGCCCCGTCGGGCCCACCTGCACCTTGTGGTGCGTTCGCACCCCGGCGTCCCGACACCTGGGCACCCGGTCGCCCGGGCGGCGTCACGATCGACGCCCGATGAAATCACCGTCGACCGACGCCACAGCCGTCTATTGACGAAAGCCAAAAGGAACACATGTCTGCAGCCATCAGCGAACCAGAGGCAGAAGCCGCCGAGACTTCGGTCGCGGTGAAGAAGCCCGCGGGAGGCGGATTGGGACGCTACGTCCTCGTCCGGTTCCTCCTCATCATTCCCACCATCTTCATTCTCACCACACTCGTCTTCTTCCTCATGCGGATCACCGGTGACCCGATCACCGCATCCATGGGCGGACGCCTGACCGAGGCTCAGCTGGCCGAGCGCATTCAGGCCGCCGGCTACGATCGCCCACTTCTCGTCCAGTACTTCGAATACATGGGCAACCTGCTCAAGGGCGATTTCGGCACAGCGATCTCCGATGGACAGCCCGTGTCGAGCATTCTCCTCAACTACGGAGCCGCGACCGTCGAGCTCGTCTTCTACGCCCTCATCGTCGCATTGATCCTCGGCATCCCCCTGGGAATGCTCGCCGCCTACCACCGGGACAAGGCGCCGGATGCCGCACTGCGCATCCTCGCGATCCTCGGCTACGCCACCCCGGTGTTCTTCGCCGGCATGATCCTCAAACTGATCTTCGGCGTCTTCCTGCCGATCCTGCCCATCGCGGGGCGCGGAACCACGCAGACCGAATACATCATGTCCGGGGTGGTCTCGCCCACCCAGATCTACCTCATCGATGCGATCCGCATCGGCAACTTCGAAGTCCTCGGCGATGTGCTCGCCCACGCGGTCCTGCCGGCCGTCGCCCTCGGTGTGCTCACGGCGGGAGTCTTCCTCCGCCTCGTGCGCACCAACCTCATCGGCACCCTGGGCCAGCAGTACATCGACTCGGGGCGGTCCCGCGGAATCTCCGAATACCGCCTGGTCACCAAGCACGCCTACCGTCCGGCGCTGATTCCGATCATCACGGTCATGGGCATGCAGATCGCGCTCATGCTCGCCGGTGCAGTGCTCACGGAGACGACCTTCGGATGGCAGGGCCTCGGCTTCAAGCTGGCCGAATATCTCACCGCCCGTGACTTCGTCGCCGTCCAGGGAATCGTGGTCTTCCTCGCCGTCATCGTGGCGCTGACCAACTTCCTCGTCGACGTCATCGCCGCCTTCATCGACCCCCGAGTGAGGTACTGATGTCCACTCCAGACAACACAACGCAGGCCCCGGACAACACATCGCAGACCCCGGACGGCAAAGCTAAGAAATCCTGGTTCAGCCGTCTTCCGATCGTCTCCCACCTGCGGCAGTCGGTCGGCCTCCAGCGAGGGATGCTCATCACCGGGCTCATTCTGTGCGGCATCGTCCTCATCTGCGCGATCTTCGCGCCGCTGATCGCCCCCTACGGCTTCAACCAGCTCGGCACTTCCGAGGGCAACTTCGGGTCGAAGCTGCCGCCCGGCGGCACCCACATCTGGGGTACGACGGTCGGCGGCTACGACGTCTTCTCCCGCGTGGTCTGGGGCGCCCAAACCGCAGTGTCCGTCATCATCGTGGCCGTGATCATGTCGATCTTCGCCGGCGTCATCCTGGGACTCATCTCGGGCTACCTCGGCGGCTGGCTCGACCGAATCCTCGTCGTCATCGCCGACGCGGTCTACGCCTTCCCGACCCTGCTGCTCGCCCTCGTCATGTCGATTGCGATCTCCGGAGGGCAGTCGAGTGCGTGGGGCGGCATCGCCGCGGCCGCGTTCTCGATCACCGTGGTCTTCATTCCGCAGTACTTCCGCGTCGTCCGCGCGGAGACTCTGCGGCTCAAGGCAGAGCCCTTCGTGGAGTCGGCGATCGTCCTCGGCGCCTCGAAGACCCGGATCATCTCGAAGCACATCTTCCGCAATGCTACGCGCACCCTGCCGCTGATCTTCACCCTCAACTCCTCCGAGGCGATTCTGACTCTGGCCGGGCTCGGGTTCCTGGGCTTCGGAATCGAACCCACCTCGGCGTCGGAATGGGGTTACGACCTCAATAAGGCGCTGCCGGATGTGACCAGCGGTGTGTGGTGGACCTCCGTGTTCCCGGGCCTGGCGATCGTGCTCACGGTCCTGGGCATCACACTGGTCGGTGAATCGATGAACGACCTCAACGATCCGCGTCTGCGGGTGCGTCGCAAAGCGAAGACGAAGGGCGCCAAGGCGGCGAAGGCCGTCACCTCATCGAGCGACAACGAGACTGCGGAGGCCAAGTGATGAGTGAGAACGTGGGAAACAACAGCACCGGAGCATCGGGCGGCACAGAAAACCCGGGCGGCACAGTCGATACGGGCGGCACAGATAGTCCGAGCGGCACCGCCGGTGCGGCGAAGAGCATCCTCGACGTCGACGGCCTCGATGTCACGTTCTCCACCGACGGCGGCGACGTCCACGCGGTGAAGAACGTGACCCTGTCGGTCACCCCGGGGGAGGTGCTCGCGATCGTGGGCGAATCCGGCTCCGGCAAGACCGTGACCGCGCGCAGCATCCTCGGGCTCCTGCCGGAGACCGCGCAGCGTTCGGGTGCCGTGATCGTCTCCGGCAAGGACGTTCTCAGCGTCTCCGGAGAACAGCTGCGCAAGATGCGCGGGACCGACGTGTCGATGGTGTTCCAGGAGCCCTCGACGGCGCTCAACCCCGTCTACACGGTGGGATGGCAGATCGCCGAAGGCCTGCGTGCCCACAACAAACGAGCGAGCAAGGCCGAACTCAAGACCAAGGTCATCGCAGCGATGGAACAGGTCGGAATCCCCGACGCGCAGAACCGCTTCGACTACTACCCGCACCAGTTCTCCGGCGGGCAGAAGCAGCGCATCGTCATCGCCATGGCCCTGGCTCTCGGGGCCGAGCTCATCGTCGCCGACGAACCGACGACCGCCCTCGACGTCACCGTCCAGGCCGAGATCCTCGACCTGTTGCGGGACCTGCGCGACGAGACGGGCACCGCGATCGTGCTCATCACCCACAACATGGGAGTCGTCGCCGACCTCGCCGACAGGGTGGCCGTGATGTACCGCGGAGACCTCGTCGAGGTGTCATCGGTCAAGCAGCTCTTCAACGATCCGAAGGAACAGTACACGCGCGACCTCCTCGGCGCCGTTCCCCGACTGGGTTCGACGGTCGCCGGCAGTCGCAAGGCCGCTGCCGCGGAGGCTGCGGAAGCTGCCAGCCCCGATGCGAAGGACAGGGGCGAGGGCGCCCCGGCAACCGCCTCGGCGGGGGAGGCCCCGGACACGGGGGAGGCCCCGGCTGCTGCGGACTCCGGCAAGCCACGCGACGAACGCGAATCCGTCGTCGTCGCTCGCAACCTCGATATCGTCTACCCGGGAGGCTTCGGTCGCTCGGACTTCCAGGCGGTGTCGTCGGTCAGCTTCGACATCAAGGCCGGCGAAGTCTACGGGCTGGTGGGCGAATCCGGATCGGGCAAGACCACGATCGGGCGTGCCATTGCCGGCCTGACCAGGGCCAGCGGGGGCAGCCTCCAGGTGCTCGGACACGAAATGGTCGGGTTCAAGGAGCGAACGTTCTCTCCGATCAGGCGCCGGATCGGGTTCGTCTTCCAGGACCCGGCGGCCTCATTCAACCCGCACCTGACGGTCGGAGAGTGTGTGGCGGAACCGTTCGCCATCCATCGGCGGGACATGACGCCGAAGGACCGTGAGAAGCGGGTGCTCGAACTGCTCGACTCTGTGCAGCTGCCCAACGCCTATGGAGCCAGGTATCCGCACGAGCTCTCGGGCGGCCAGCGCCAGAGAGCTTCCCTGGCACGCGGTCTGGCCCTCGATCCGGAGCTGCTCATCGCCGATGAGCCGACCTCGGCCCTCGACGTGTCGGTGCAGGCCAAGGTGCTCGAGCTATTCGTCGATCTGCAGAACAGGTTCGACTTCGCGGCCCTATTCATCAGCCATGACTTGGCCGTCGTCGACATGCTCTCCGATCGCATCGGGGTCCTGTTCCAAGGCGAATTGCTGGAAGAAGGCACCGGCGAGCAGGTACTCGGCTCACCGAGCAGCGACTACACGAAGCGACTCATCGCCTCGCTGCCGGTGCCCGACCCGGACGAGCAGGCACAGCGCCGTGAACTCGCCCGCAACCTGCGCACCGCCGCGAGCTGAGGCCGCGGGTGCCGCGTCCGCTGGGGCTGGGTCGCGCCCGCTGGGGCTGGAGTGGCGGCTGGGGCTGAGCCGTCGGCTGGACTAAAAATACTCGAAGGGACTAATCACGCGCGGCGCCGGACGTGATTAGTCCCTTCGAGTTCAAATAGTGATTCCCGCCCGCGCCGAAGGCTGGCCCGCGCCGGGGGTCGGCCTTCGGCCGTGTGGGCTCAGTGCTGTGCGTCGTCGGAGATGAAGTCGAGCATGCCTGCCTGGTTGATCGGCAGGGCCATCAGGCGGTCGAGTTCCTCCGTGCTGGGATCGAGGCCCAGGATGCGCAGCGAGTACTGGGTGAAATCGCGCTCGATGACATCCGGCGTCAGGTCGCCGGTGGGCCGGTACCAGAGTGAGAGCGAGTTGCAGATCGAGTGGATCGCACGTGTCACAAGCTGTGCGCTGTCGACGTCGAACGTTCCGGCATCGATGCCTGATTGGACGATGTCGCCCATGATGTCTCGCGCCTCGCGCTGGAGCTCTTTGACGCGGGTGGCATTGTCCCCGGTCAGTCGTTCGGTGTCGCGTAGCAGCACAGTGGACACCGAGACGTTCTCCATGCGGTACCGGGACAGGTAGCGCACGGCCACGGTCAGCTGCTCGGTGGGATCATCGCCCACCTCGGCGATGACGGCTCGACTGTGTTCGCTGTACCAGGTGTACGCCGTGTGCACGAGCTCGTACAGAGCTTCCTGCTTGGACGGGAAGTAATAGTAGAGTGCGGACAGACTCAGTCCGGCGGCTTGTGCGATATCGCGGATGGAGGCACCGTCGAAGCCTTTTGCGGCGAAGGTGTCCCGAGCCGAGCGGAGGATGTTGTTGCGGCCGTTGGTAGATTTCACGGTGCTTGGACTCCTAGGCGGTCGGATATCGAACAATCTTTCACTTGCCAATCGAGAATACATGACGTTGCCCGGTGAATGGCCGCTTCCGCCCAGAATTCGCGGATCTGTGCGCTGCCGAGGGCACGCACGCTCAGGTCGGCATGAACCCGAGTGTCCGAACGAGCAGGCGAACGTGACGGCGATCACGCACGAATTCGGAATTATTGACGTTTCAACAAGGTTGCCCGGATGTGTGGAACACGGCAGGGGACTGCCGCTTCCGACCACCTGAAACCAGCACCACCAGAAACCGAACACCGACACCGAACAGAGGACGGACATGCTCAACATCGCCATCATTCCCGGAACTTCGCGCCCGCAGGCACTCAACCCGCAGATCGTCGCCTGGGCCAAGGAACAGCTGGCCGGGCGTGAGGACGTCCGCGCCGAGGTCGTAGACTTCGGTGACTTCGACCTGCCGCTGCTCGACGAGGTCATTCCGGCCGGCGCGAACATGTACCAGAACGACCACACCAAGGCCTGGGGCGCCAAGCTCGCCGAGTTCGACGCCTTCATCTTCGTCACCCCCGAGTACAACCACTCGATCTCCGGATCGCTGAAAAATGCGCTCGACTTCGTCGCCAGCGAGTTCAATCACAAGGTCGCTGGCATCGTGAACTACGGCGCAGACAAGGGTGTGCGCGCCGCCGAGCACCTGCGCCACATCCTCGCCAACTACAAGCTCGCCGTCGTGCGCGACCAGGCCTCCTTCAGCCTCTTCACCGACTTCGCCGACGGAGTCTTCACCCCGACCGAGGTCTCAGCGACCCCGTTCGCGTCCATGGCCGATGACCTCGTGAGCTGGGGCGAAGCCCTGAAGTCCGTGCGCGAGGACGCGGATTCCGAGGACCAGGCCGCCTGATCGTCGCCCAGCGCATCGTCTGCGGCTGAGGAGAAGACTCCTCCGCAGCTGACACCCTTGAAGCCCGCCGCACCGAAAGGTCGGCGGGCTTCGGTCGTGCCCGGACCTGACAGGCTTGCGTTAAAGTCGAACCAACTCAAACGTTCACTCAGTGATGCGAAGGACACTTATGGATCTCAACAACACAGTCGCACTCGTCACCGGCGGCGCCTCCGGGCTCGGCCGCGCCACCACGGAACGGCTCCTGGCCGCCGGCGCCCATGTCGTCATGGTCGATCTCAACGCCGAGGTGGGCCAGCAGGTGGCGGCCGAACTGGGCGAGAGCGCCCACTTCGTCACCGCCGACGTCACGAACGAGGACCAGGTCCAGGCCGCCGTCGACACGGCAACCGGTCTCGGGCAGCTGCGCGTCGTCGTCAACTGCGCGGGAGTCGCGACTCCCGGCAAGCTCGTCTCGCGCAAGGGACCGCTGGCCCTGGACGCCTTCTCGCAGGTGCTCAATATCAACGTCGTCGGCACCGTCAACGTGTGCCGTCTGGCCGCTGCTGCGATGCAGGCTCAGGAAGCCGATGGTGAAGAGCGCGGCGTCATCGTCAACACCGCCTCGGTCGCGGCCTTCGACGGACAGATCGGACAGATCGCCTACTCCGCGTCGAAGGGCGCCATCGCCTCGGTGACCCTGCCGATGGCACGCGAGCTGGCCGCCTCACAGATTCGTGTCGTGACGATCGCGCCGGGCATCTTCGAGACCCCGATGATGGCCGGCCTGCCCGAGGAAGCGCAGGAGTCCCTGGCGAAGTCGATCCCCCACCCCTCCCGGTTGGGCAAGGCAACGGAGTACGCGCAACTCGTCGAATCGATCGTGGCCAACCCGATGCTCAACGGTGAGACCATCCGCCTCGACGGCGCGATCCGCATGGCTCCGAAATGATCTGAACTCAGCGCCGGTCGTTCGGCGCCCGTCGCTCAGTGCCGGGCGCTGTCGCTCAGCGCCTCTCGTTGACGAGCAGGGCCAACTGGACGCGGGTGCTGACGTCGAGCTTGTAGAAGATGCGCGCCAGGTGTGTCTTCACCGTCGCGGTGGAGACGAACAGTGACCGCGCCACCTGCGCGTTCGTCATCCCCTGAGCGACCGCCTCGGCGATCTCCCGTTCCCGCGCCGTCAGCGGTTCCAGCGGATCGGGAGTGTGCGGATTCCCGGCCCCGAGAGGCCCTGCGCCTCCGTCCCCACCACCGGCCAGTCCCGTCGCCGAGGTGGTGCCTCGTCCCAGCAGGGACTCGACAGCACTCGGCGACAGGGTCCGGGTGCCGTTCGCCGCTGCCCTCACCGCGTGGATGAGTTCGTCCGGGGGAGTGTCCTTGAGGATGTAGCCGGCCGCGCCCGAGCGCAGCGCCTGGTAGACGAACTCATCGGTGCCGAAAGCGGTGAGAATGAGAACCTCGGGGTGAGAGGCCTGAGCCATGAGAGTCCGGGTCGCCTCGAGCCCATTCATGACGGGCATGCGGATGTCCATGAGGATGAGATCGGGACCCAGCTCACGGGCCAGGTCGATTGCCTCGGCACCATGGGCCGCCTCGGCGATGATCTCGATGTCATCGGCCGCGCCGAGGAGGAGGCGCAGTCCCGAACGCATCAGGGATTCGTCATCGGCGATGATGGCTCTGATGCTCATGCGATCTCCTCTTTCAGGTTCGGCACCGGGATCCGAGCCCGCAGTTCGAAGTCGGGATCCCGGGTCACGCTGAGGAATCCGCCCATGGCCTCCATTCTCTCCTTGAGACCGAGCAGACCCAATCCGGACCCGGCGATCGCCTGTTCCCGCACTTCAGCAGCGGTGGGAGCGTCAGAAGTATGGGCGTTGCGTGCGATCATTTCGACGCTCTCCTGCTCGGCAATCCACGACAGCGTGATCAGCAGCTTCTGACCGGGCGCGTGCTTGACGGCATTCGTGATCGCCTCCTGCGCGAAGCGGTAGATCGTCGTCCGCTCGAGCGCGCCGACAGAATGCAGCAGCTCGGCGGTGAGCGGTTCCCTGCAGTCCAGTTCCACAGTGTCTGAACGATCGGCGATGAGGCGTTCCAGGTCGGGATCGACCACGGTGTATTGGTCGTCTCCGCGCAACATCGTGAGCACCTCGCGCAGTTCGATTCCCGAACGCCGGGCGCTGGCAGCGATGAGGCGCGCGCTCTCATGCACGGATTCGGGATCGAGGTCCCGGCGCACCGACAGGGCACCGGAGTACATGGCGATGACACTGAGATGGTGCGAGAGCGAGTCGTGCATGTCGCGGGCGATGCCACGGCGCACCTCGGCGACTGCCCGATCCTGACGGGAACGTTCGCGCAGCAGAGTCTGCGCGGCGGAGTCGATGAGTCCCTGCTCGCGTGCACCACGGATGACGCCGATGACCACGAGCATTGCGAAGACGGTGCCGTTGACCAGGAAGAGAGGCAGTTCGAACTGTCCGACCGCGTTCGGCGTCAGCGTATAGGCCATACTCTGCGAGAGCACAGCCGCGGCGAGACAGACGAAGTCGAGTGACCAGCTGCGTCTGGCTGACAGTGTGATGAGGATGAATGAAGAGGCGAAGGCGCCGAGGAGGCTGATCGTGCCGACGAGGATGCCGAGGATCCCGACGGTGACCGGAATCCATCCGCCGGGTCGACGCTGCAGGGATTCGACGGACCCGTCAGCGGCGAGGAACTCCTCGCCTCCGCGTCCGCTCGTCGTCAGGAACTCGCGGAACTTCTCGGCGGCGAGCACCTTGGGTCGCAGCGATCTGCGGGGAATTCTCCTGCCGTCGAAGCAGAGGACGACCGGCAGGCAGGCCAGGGCGATGATGCCGAAGACGATATGGAGGAGCAGCTCGGCGCCGAGCGCCCCGGCTCGATCGCCCGCATCTTCGAGGTAGGGCCATTCGGCGCTGACACCGATGACCACAAACACCGCGCCGATTGCCAGGGAGATGCCCGTCCAAAGGAGGGCATGCATGAGATTGCGGCGGACGGGGTGAGGAGTCACAACTCGAGGTTACCGGTGACGGTCGGCCGGTGTTGTCGCCCGAAAGGATGAAATCATTGCCGCCGATGGTTGACCGCGCGAAGCCCGTCGGCGCGAAAGGCTGAAGGCATGACACCACACTATATTCGTCAGTTCCGATCACAGCCGGGCCACAGATGGTTCAGCCCGCTTCTCCTCGTTGCTCTCGCCGCCGTGTTCTACGGGGTGGGCCTGATCGTCCAGTTCACGGGCTTTCTCATCTGGGGCCTGATTGCCGTCGGCGGTGGCGGCGACTTCGATGCTTGGGCCGAGTCGATGATTGATTTCAATACCGTCTCCGGGATGGTGAACGGGTTGGCCAGTGTCATCCTCATGTGGCCGGCCGTGGAGTTCGCGACGCGCATCGTCTACCGCCGGTGGTTCTGGTCGATGATCTCAATCGGCCGAGGCCTGCGCTGGGGTCGCCTCGGTCGCTTCGTGCTGCTGGCTTTGCCGGTGTGGGTGATCGCAGCGACGGTGATGATCGTCGTCTCGCCCGGATCAATGGGCGATCTGACCGCCGGTGTGCAGTGGAATCGGCACGTTCTCACGATGCTCATCGCCGTGATCGTTCTCGTGCCGTTCCAGGCCGCTGCCGAGGAGGTCGTCTTCCGCGGTCTGGCCATGAACATCATCGGCAGCTGGTTGAAGCATCCGGCGTGGGTCGTCCTCATCCCGGTGCCGTTCTTCGTCTACGGCCACCTCTACGATCTGCCCGGCCTCATCGACGTCGGCATCTTCGCGGTCATCGTCGGCGTCCTCACCCTGTACACGGAGGGTTTGGAGGCCGGCATGGCCTTCCACATCGTCAACAATCTCTTCGCGCTGGGGCTCGGGGCCCTCTCCGGTGCCGATCTGAATGCGACAAGCGGGCCGGCGATCGAGACCGTCATCTCGATCAGTGCCCCGGTTGCCTTCGCCGGCCTGGTCGTCTTCGACACCCGCCGTCGGCAACGCCGCGATGATCTCGGAGAAGCCGCCGATCCCCGAGAAGCCGATGATCTCGAAGAAGCCGTCGAGGAGGGCGCAGCCCCCACCATGACAACTACACGAACCTACAGTCAGGCGAACCAACTGTGAGCTACTACAACGACCTGGCCCAGAGTCTGCGCAAGCGCGGCTGCGAGGAAGCGCAGGTTCTCGATGTCCTTGAGCACGTACGGGGAAACGGTCGAAACCACCGGGCTGGAACCTGATAAGGAGTTCGGCGCTTCGGATGACTGCGCGAGTCAGTGCACCGGACCGCGTCGACGTTCCCCGGGGTCAACGACCCTGAACGTCTTCGGTGCCCTTGGGCTGATCTGCGTCGTGGTCTACGCCGTTCGACCA
The DNA here is from genome assembly GCF_900105045.1 of Brevibacterium picturae. Taxonomy (GTDB): domain Bacteria; phylum Actinomycetota; class Actinomycetes; order Actinomycetales; family Brevibacteriaceae; genus Brevibacterium; species Brevibacterium picturae. Next base: position 2,519,662 of record NZ_LT629739.1, read on the forward strand.
GATCTGTTCGCCTTCACGACTCCGGTGATCAGGCAATTCGCGGGAATGATCGCAATGCTCGTCCTGCTCCTCGTGGGTGCCTTCGTGGCAGCATTCGTCGACACCCGTCTGCCGAGGCAGTTCAGTTTGAACAGCGGTGGCTCCCGACCAGGCAGCGGTGGCTCCCGACAGTAGTCAGCTCAAGCAGATCGAGTGGCTCAGTTCGCCGGCAGCGTCGCGAGCACTTCGAATCCGCCCTCGGCAGTCGGACCCACCTGCAGCGTCCCGTCGAGTGCCTCGACCCTCTCGCGCATTCCCTTGAGACCGAATCCTCCGCCGAGGTGGCCGGCAACCGATTGGCCGGTAGCGGAGCGCCCCACGTCGGGGTGACCCTCGTCGGGTTGGACCGAGTTGGGCCGACTCGAATTGGGACGGCCCACCTCTGCGTCGGTCGCATCCGGAATACCGTTGACGACGCCGATCGACAGCTGCGCGCCATCGGTGCCAACGGACACGCGCACCGGAGCTCCGGGGGAGTGGCGAAGGGCGTTGGACAGAGCTTCCTGGACGAGGCGGAACGCGGTCAGGCCGGACGTCGGGTTGATGTCGTATGCATCAGTTGGGAACTCGAGCTCAACCTCGGCGCCCGAACTGCGAGTGGCCTCGACCAGGTCCGGAATGTCATCGACCATCGGCTGTGGGGCCAGATCGGCATCGCGGCCACCGCGCAGAATCGCCAGGAGACCGCGCATCTCATTCAGCGCTTGCCGGGCCGAGCCTGCGATCGAATCGAACTCGTCGACGCTGCGATGGTCGAGCTCGGGCAACCGATAGCGGGCCGTGGTGGCTTGAACGCTGATGACGGACATGCTGTGGGCGACGACGTCGTGGAGCTCCTGCGCGATCCGATTGCGCTCCTCGAGCTCCTGGCGCTTGGCCAGCTGCTCGGCGCTGAGCCGGCGTTCGGTGGCCAACTGGGTGCGGCCGCGAATCCACAGATTCCCGACCACCGCAATGGCCGAGACTCCGGCGGTGAGCGAAGCGGTCGTAATGGCATTGGCCATTGCCCCGGACAGGCCTCCTGCGTGGGGCAGAGCCAGGCTGAGCCCGCCCACCACCGTGGACAGCGACCACAGGAGGACGAGGTGGAGCCAACTGTGCCGCAGTCCGACGATGAGGTGGAGGAAGACCAGCGCCAGGATCGACGTCACCGTCCACGGCCACACCAGTCCTGACGTGCCCGCGGTGAGGATGATTCCAGCCGCAGCGGAGGCCACTCCGACGATGATTGCGAGGACCGGTTGGCGCACGGCCAGCACCAGAGCTGCGCTCTGAGCGAGGACGACGAGCATCGCGAGGACCGTCGAGGAATCGTAGAGCGTCGCCGTCACGGGCCATCCGACGGACACGAGCACCACGCCGACGAAGATGCTGAGCAACCAGAACCAGCCCTCGCCGCCGGCTCGCGTCAGCATGGTTTCGGTAACCGGGTTCGCGACGGATTCCGCCCCGTCCGGATCGCGGCCCGATTCGTCACCGGCTCGTGCTTTTCCCGCCGAGGTGGCCCCCTCGTGACCGGGCGCCAGCCCTGCCGTGATCGCCGCGATCTCCAACCGGGCCATGGCGTGGAGGACGAAGGGGAAGCTGAGAAGAAGGACGAGGCCCGTGATGAACTGGACGGTCGCAATGGTGCCGAATTCCAGATTCACCAGCGAGGTGTCGTTTGAGGCCGCGACGATGAGCTCGATGAGTTCGGTGTTGCCCTCGGGCAGGAACCGCCCCCAGAAGAAGTAGGTCAGCCCGCCCAGCGCACCGAGGAACCAGGGCACGGACACGGAGAATGCGACGAGCCGAATCGGCAGGGCGAAGACGGCTTCGAAGAGCAGGTCGAGCCAGCGCCGCCCCTCGGCCATGGCACCGATCCACCCGCGGAATCCGCGTGCACGGGAACGATGGACAACCTCGGCGATGGGGACGCCCCACTGCCGGGCACGGGCCCGGGACACGTTCGCGAATCCGGTCGCCACGAAGAGCGTCAGCGGCAGGAGCAGCGCGCCGATCCAGATGACGAAGGTCGCGATCGAGACCGAGAACAGCGTGATGAGCACGACGAACCCGATGAGGGAGATGAAGAATCCGGGCACGACAAGGACGCTGTCGCGGCCCATGTTGTGCCACATCCGCGACCACCACGACCGGGTGGGATCCGGGGCCTGGTGAGGGTGCGGCTGCGTCAGGGATTCTGCGGGACGGGGCACGCTCTCAGGGTACGTGTTCGGCCGCGGGGACGCATCGGAATGCGCGTCGGAATGCGCATCGAGGTGCGTATCGATGTGCGGGGAGTCGAAGATCTGGTTCATGATCGGGTACCTTGTTCTTTTCGGGTGAGTGTTCGGGCGCTCGACATGGCGTGCGTGGAGGATTCCGACGGGACGGGTGAGTCATTGAACGCGGGTGCTGCCGTTGGTGACGGACGGTCGTGTGGGGTCTTCGCGTCGAGGACGCGGGGATGGAACTGTGAGAGCATCCAGACCCCGCCGATTCCTCCGGCCGCGGCAGCCAGAAGCAGACCGATGGCCATGGGGGTGAGGCCCGTGTACTCGCCGAAGAAGGCGGCACCGATCACCACTGCCACGATCGGGTCGATGACGGTCAGTCCCGCGAGGACCGTCTCAGCAGGTCCGCAGGCGTAGGCGGTCTGGACCAGCCAGAATCCCACCGCCGAGGCCAGCCCCACCGCGGCGAGCACCATCCACCACCGCGCGCCCAGGAGGTCGAATCCGGGCAGTCCGCCTGCGACGACCGTGCGGGCGAGCACATGGGTGGCGGCCGCGACCGTGCCGAAGATGATGCCGGTCATGACAACGCGTGGGATGTGCCCGGCGGTGCTGAAGGCGAAGAGTGTGCCGAAGACGGTGAGCGCGACGAGGATAGCCAGCATCCAGGTCACCGATTCCTGGGTGGCGACGAGTTCGTGGGAGAACTGCGCCGAGGTGGTCACGAAGGCGAAGATTCCGAACATCGTCACCCCGATGCTGATGAGCAGTGGGGCACCCAGCGCCAGACCGAAGAACCGGCGGCTGATGAGGGCGGCGAAGACGAGGGAGATCGCGCCGATGGGCTGGACGATGGCGACGGGGCCGAGTCCCAGAGCGATGACGTTGAGGACGGTGACCATGCCCATCAGGCCCAGGCCCGTGATCCATGTGGCTCGGCGTTTGGGTCCGGGTGCCATGGTGGCCACGGCGTACTGCTGGAAGTGCGTGCCGAGCGCCAGGCAGAAGGCTGCGAGAGGGGCGAGGATTATCGCGGTGATGATCATGGTGTGCACGCTAAGGACACGGTGTCATGGGGCGCATCATACGAAGGAGTGATTGTGCGGACGGGGGAGTGGTACTTTCGGATGAAATCGATGCCGGCGAGGATGTGATCGCCGAGTTGTCACGGTTGTCAGGGCCGCCGACGGTGCCGGTCGGGTAGCGTGAGACCATGCCAGTTTCAGGAGCACCAGGGGCGAGTTCGGGAGCATCGGGGGCGGGGTCCACTCCGAGTCCCACTCCGGGATCGGGGTCCACTCCGGGGGCGACGCCGAGTCCCACTCCGGGATCGATCGCGAGCGACGGGGTGCCGCCGCCGTCGGCCGAGACGACCCGTGTGGCCATCGTCGACGACCAGGCCATGGTCCGACAGGGATTCGGCGCCCTCCTCGATGCACAGCCGGACATGAGTGTCGTCGGCAGTGCCGAGGACGGTTCGCAGGTCGTCGACCTCGTGCGGCGGACCGCGCCGGACGTCATCCTCATGGACATCCGGATGCCGAGGCTCAACGGGCTGGACGCCACCCGTGCCATCTTCTCGATGCCGGGGGACCACCCGAAGGTCATCATGCTCACCACCTTCGACGCCGATGAGTACGTGTTCTCCGCGCTGCGCGCCGGGGCCAGCGGCTTCCTGCTCAAGGATGCCACGGCCGAGGACATGATCACGGCTGTGCGTGTGGTCGCCGAGGGGCAGTCGCTGCTGGCACCGTCGGTGACCCGACGTCTCATCTCGGAGTACGTCAGCGGTCCGAAGGTGGCCAAGGACACCGCGGTCCTCGGGCAGTTGACCGACCGTGAGATCGACGTCATGTCGCTGGTGGCCAAAGGCCATGCCAACGCCGAGGTGGCCAAGCAGCTGTTCCTGGCCGAGCAGACCGTGAAGACCCACGTCTCCCGGATCCTGTCGAAGCTGGGGCTGCGCGATCGCACCCAGATCGTCGTCGCAGCCTATGAATCCGGACTGGTCGTCGCCGGAGGGTGAAGCAGTCGCGAGTGCCCGAGCGCCGAATTTCCGAGCGCCCGAGTGCCCGAGTGCCGCAGCCACGCTCGAAGCCTTCTTAGGTGGTCGTTTTGGGCTGAAGAATCATTGTCCGATCCGACCAAAACGACCACCGAAGCCGCGCGCGGACACTTCCTGCCCGAGCAGCTTCCCGCCCGAACGGCAAACTGCCATACTCGATCCATGGCGAAAACATGGCTGTCCATCAATGTCGAGTTGCTCGGAGGCGGTGGAACCGAGCTGTGGCCCTGGCCCGGGCGAACGTTCGCCGTCGGACCATCACACACGTTCGAGGACCTGGCTGAAGCCATCAACGTGGCCTTCGCCCGGTGGGACCATTCTCACCTCTCGGTATTCACCCTGAGCGACGGCCGCATGCTGACAGATGGGTTCAACGGCCCGGAACTGGGCAACACAGCATTCGGACCCATCCAGGAGGTTCTCGACTTCGCGCGAGTGAAAGTGGCGCGGACCGTGAAAGCCGGTGACGAATTCAAATTCACCTTCGATCTCGGCGACGATTGGACCCACCATTGCACCGTGGACCGGACAAAGGTGGATCCGCTTGAGGTCCTCGGCATCAAACCCGCCAAGCCACTCGCCTATTGGGGATGGGGCTCGATGCCCGACCAGTACGGCAGACGCTGGGCCGACGACGACGGATCAGCAGCGCCACCGCACGAACCGCCAGAACCGCATCCGATGGTGCGCGGTGATTGGCCGAACACCGTCGAGATCCCTCTCGTCGACGATGCCGTGGTCAGAGCGGCCACGGCGAGCAAGGACGCCGATCGGCTCCTCTCAGCGATCTCCGGCAGCACCATCGACGAGGCCCTGCAGCAGCTCGGCGCGGGAGTGTCCATGGCACTCGAACAGCGGCGGGAGCGGGCCGAGCCGATTGCCCTGTCCATGGTCAACCGATTGACGTTCCGTGCGTTCCCCGGTGACAGCGAACTCGCCGAGGCGCTGCTCGCCATGCTGCGGAGGGAACCGAGTCCCGGCCTGGACCTGGACATCGACGTTGAGATGCTCTCGGCCGTCCACGAAGGAATGATCGACGAATCGACCGGAGGATATATCGACCTTGAGACCGGTGACGTCGTCGACGCAGCTGCGGTGGAGTATGGGGACTCCGGTGACGACATCGACCTCGAGAACGACCCGGACAGGTGGTTGGGCTTCGCCCGATCCGAGACGCGGGAGGCATGGGAGGACATGAGCGCTTTCATCGACAGATTGCGGGAGCCCGCGCTGCGTGAACGCGGACAGAACGTCATCGAGGGCAAGGGTGCGTTTCGGCGATTCAAGTCGTTCGTCGACGACCACGACCTCCTCGACAGGTGGCGGTTGTTCTCCGAAGACCGGAAGTTCGGGCGGGCACGCGTACTTCTCGCGCAGAACGACATCAGCGTCATCTGAGTCATGCTGGTGCCCGCGTGCGAGGCCTACGGCGCGGTCAGCTGCGAGAGAACCGTCCGCCGAGCTCCTTGACGATCGTCTCTGCTGAGCCTGTCCGGGCGCTGCGATAGCCGGTGCCGGCCCACAGGTGCAGACCCTGCGGATCACCGTTCTTCTTCGCATGGGCGCGAAACGTCTTCGTCAGATGATGGACCGCCGGGTAGGCGTCGACCGCGATCGGATCGAACTTGCGCACGAAGTCGTTGACCAGTGCGCGAGCGGGCCGACCTGTGAATGCCCTGGTCAGCTGTGTCTCATTGAAGTCCTCGGACTGCAGTGCGGCGCGATGAGTGGCTGCAGTCCCTGCCTCATCGGACAGCAGCAGAAGAGTTCCGACGACAACAGCGCTCGCCCCGGCCTGCAACAGCTCGTCCACGGCGTCCACGCCGTCGACCCCGCCTCCTGCAGCCAGCGGCAGATCCACCTCGGCGAGGACATCGCGAACGAGATCGACGGTGGCACGATCGTCGATCGATCGCGTCGGATCGGCCGTGCCCGAGTGCCCACCAGCCCGAGGACCCTGCACGATGAGAGCGTCGACTTCGCGCTCGGCGGCGGTGCGAGCCTCGGCGGCGGTCGTCACGGTGGCCACGACCTGGGTGCCGACGGAATGGAGACGATCGACCACCTCGGCGGTGGGGATGTTGAACGTCATCGACACCAGGGGCACAGGATTGTCGATGAGGAAGTCGACCTTTTCGTCGTAGTGATCGTCGTCCTCGACGGGTTCGGGGTCGACGCCGACCCCGCGATCGGCCGCGACAGGCTCGAGCGCCGAGGCGAAGGCGTCGAAGGCACCGCGATCGATGGGCACCGGGTTCGGAGCGAAGAGATTGACGCCGAAAGTCTCGATCGTCTCCCGCATGCGTGTGACGAGCGGGGCGAGTGCCTCGGCGGTGAGGTAACCGCCGGCCACGAAGGGGAATCCGCCGGCTCGGGCGACCGCGGCGGTGAGCTCGGGTGTGGTGGTTCCTCCGGCCATCGGTGCGCCGATGATGGGCAGGTCGGTTGTCTCGAAGGCGATCGTCGTCATCGTTTCGTGCTCCTTGCTCGGACTTCCCGGTTCGCTGGATTCCTGATCGGGTGATGCTCTCGTTGCCATTCTTGCACCCCGTCGAGGGGGTGGCGGTCCGGGGTGGGGCAGGCGCGGTTCACTCGGAAGTAGTGCTTGAGGGCGCTCAGATCGAGACTCGGAGGTGATGTGCCGAGGACAACCGCGCTCGTAGCTTCGGTTCAGTCGCACACCGCTGAACCGTTCAAGGAGTCATCATGTCACTTACCTTCGCTGGGAGTTCCGAAGCACCTGGGGTGCCCGAGGTGCCTTCGGCGCCCGAAGCCTCCGGACGCTCCGCGAACCGGGCCGCCGTCAACCTTCCCCACCGCGACGGTGCTATCGACCTCATCCGGTTCGGCTGCCTCGTCGTCGTGGTGATTCTGCATTCCCTGATGAGTGGGGCGGTCCTCGGGGCCGACGGGGAAGTGGTGCCGACCGTGGCGCTCTCCGGAACCGTCGGTTTCACAGTCGCCTCATGGCTCTACCAGATCATGCCGCTGTTCTTCTTCATCGGCGGATATGCCGCCATCAACGGCTGGCGGCGCACCCAGGCCACCGGAGGGACCTGGGCCGACTACATTCGCGCTCGTCTGCGACGCCTCGTCATCCCGGTCGCCGTGCTCATCGGCGTTGCCGGCGTCGGCCTGTCCATCGCCTCGGAAATAGGAGTGCCCACCGGCCTGCTTGCAGAAGCAAGCACGCGAATCGGCCAACCCCTGTGGTTCCTCGCCGTCGACGTCGGACTGACATCACTGGTGCCGTTGGCGGTGCACTTCCACGAAAGAGCGCCGAGGCGGTCGATCGCAGTGCTCGCCGGTGCCGTCATCGCCGTGGACGCCGTAGTCGCACTCACGGGGGTGACTGGGCTGGGCTATCTCAACTTCCTGTTCGTCTGGCCCCTGATTCAGCAGTGCGGCTTCTTCTATGCCGATGCCATTCATCGTCCTGTGCGGGTCGGGTTCGCGTGGACGACGATGGTTCTCGCCCTGGTGGCGCTCGGAGTGCTCGTCGGAGTCGGGGTCTACAGCCCGAACATGCTCGTCAATCTCAACCCGCCGACAGGTGCATTGGTGCTGCTGGGAGTGGCGCAGATGTGCATCCTGCGCCTGAGCCACGCGCGTCTCAACGAAATCGTCTCCGGCCGGCGAGCGGGTACGGAGCGTGCACGCGAATACCGTGCCCGCATCTGGCAGCGCGTCATCACCTGGGGCAACACCTACGGCATCCAGGTCTACCTGTGGCACATGCCCATCGTCATCACCCTCATCGGGATCCTCGGTTTTGGCGCGAATCTGGTGGCCGGGGCATCATTCGGAGACGGCGTGCCAGCGGCAGGCATCCTGCTGCCCGAGATCGAATCGGCGTGGTGGTGGCTGACGCGACTGTCCTGGCTGCTCACGGTGATGGTGTTGGCCGGAGCGTCGGCCATGGCAATGTCGAAGGTTCCGTTCCCCGGCGAGGAAAGACTGGCACGGGCCTGGCAGGCAGTTGGCCGAGTCGCCCGTGAGATCGTCGGTGAGATCGCCGGGCACCGGGAAAGTCGCCCCGCAGGTGAGACCCGCGTCGGGTCGGGAGTGCAGCAGCTGGGTGAGCACCTGTCGAGCCCGGCCGGCCGTGCCATCATTGCCGTCACTTCGGCGATGAGCGGCATTGCGATCGCACTTCTCGTCGGCATTGCCCCACTGTTCTGGGCACTCGTCTCTGTTGCGGCACTCATGTCTTCCCTGGTGCTTGCCGCCGGGTTGAAGGCACGGGTGCCCGAGTCGGCTGCGGTGCCGGAGCCGGCTGCGGTGCCCGAGTCGCTGAGCGCTTGAGGGCGGCCGGCGTCATGGGGAGGTGCCGAGGCGAAGCAGACCGATCGAAGTTGCATAGCCCCGTTTTGAAGAGGGGCTATGCAACTTCGATCGATCCCCAACTGGGCCCAACCGTTTCCCAACGGGCACAACTGCTGGGCCCCAGCAGGTTCGAGCCGCAGTGACTGGGCCCCAGCCGGCACAACTGGGACCCCAGCCGGTCCGAACCGGAGCGCACGCCGGAGTCGGCTGCGTCACTCCACCGACTTCGCCAGCTGTTCGGTGACTGTGCCCCAGCCGTCGAAGAAGCCCAGCTCCTCGTGACGGGCGCGCTGTTTCGGGCTGCCATGGCGGACGACGGCCTGATAATCGGTGCCATCCTCATGATCGGTGAGGATGATCTCGGTGGTCATGGAGACGGGGTCGGGAAAAGCCGGGTGCCAGGAACTGTTGACCGCGTTGGTGAACACCAGGCGGCTGTTGTCCTCGACGACGAGGAAAACCGCGTCGACATGTGGTGAGAAAGATTCGCCATCCTCGCTCATGTGAGTGACGAAGGCACCACCGGGATGGAGTTCAAGGGCATCGACGCGAAGCGTCAGCGGTGCAGGTATCCACCATTGCGCCAGTTTGTCGGGCTCCGTCCAGGCTGACCAGATTGTTTCCTTGGGTGCCTGGATCACTCTCTGGATCGTGAGGTCGAGAGCGGAGTCGAAATGTCGGGTACGAGCGAGATGTGCGGTCATGATTCTTCCCTACTGTGAATGTTGCCACCGTTGCCACCGTTGCCACCGTTGCCAGCGGCAGCGCCGTGTGCAATCTCGTCGTCTCGGGCGGTGTCGTCAGCGTCAGTGCTGTCAGCGACAGTGCCATCGGTGACGAACCGTTCGAGGCGATCTGTGCTGGCCTCCCAGATGCGTCTCTGCTCGGCGAGCCAATCGTGGAGCAGGTCCAGGCGGTCGCGATTGAGTACGCAGGTGCGCACCCGACCGGTCTTCTGGGTCCGGATCAGTCCGCATGATTCCAGGGTGCGCACATGCTTCATGAAGGATGGGAGCGAGATCGACAGCGGCTCCGCCAATTCTCCGACGCTCGCCGATCCGCGGCCCAGACGATGGACCACAGCGCGTCGTGTGGGATCGGCAAGTGCGGTGAGTACCGCATCGAGCTGATCCGAATACTTAGCCATGAAGCTAAGTATTTCACCAATCGGCACAGAAGAACAGGTGTCTTCGCGTATATCTGTGTCCGGAGGCATCATCGCCACCGCTCTCACGTGACGAAAAGTGACGCCGGAAGACAGGCGCATGACAGTCGGTGACACCCCAGGTCGTCGACGATGCCCAGCCGCGCCCGAGACCAACACACTGGTGGTACTTCGGCAGCGAAGTCGAAGTGTCATCAGTCAAGGAAGGACCCGCCATGAGCATCACCCAGAACGGAATCTCGACCCGCTCGGTGCATTCGGGCGCCACCCCCGAATCGCACACCGGTTCCGTCGTCGCCCCGATCTTCCAGACTTCGACCTTCATGATGGACACTCCCGGCCAGACCCGCGCCGGCTTCGACTACGCGCGCACCGGCACACCGAACCGCAGTGATCTCGAACAGGTGCTGTGCGAATTGGAGAACGCGAGCTTTGCCGCGGCGGTGAACTCTGGCACCTCGGCGGAGGTCGCTGTCTTCTCCGCACTTCTGCGTCCCGGCGATGAGGTCATCATTCCCCGCGACATCTACGGCGGCACCTACCGACTGCTCGTCAACGAATACGTGCGCTGGGGTGTGGGCGTCCGCACCGTCGACCTCACCGACGCCGAGGCGCTGGCGGCCGCGATCTCGGAGAAGACCGCGATCGTGTGGGTCGAGACCCCGAGCAACCCCGGGCTCGACATCGTCGACATTGCGGAGACGGCCAAGCTGGCCCATGCCAACAACGCGATCCTCGCCGTGGACTCCACCTTCGCCACGCCCATCCTCCAGCGGCCGATCGAGCTCGGCGCGGACGTCGTCATCCATTCGACGACGAAGTTCATCAACGGCCATTCCGATGTCATCGGCGGTGCGGTCCTCGCCGGTGGCGGCACTACCTGTCCCCGTGCCGCCGAGGTTGTCGAGCGTCTCGAGTCCCACCTCGCATCCGTGGGGCTGGGCATTGCCCCATTCGACGCGTGGCTGACCCGCCGTGGCATCAAGACCCTGCCGGTGCGGATGGCCAAGCACTGTGAGAACGCGCAGGCCGTGGCCGAATGGCTGGAAGGCCGCCCCGAGATCGCCGAGGTGTACTACCCGGGACTGCCCTCCCACCCTGGTCATGAGGTTGCGAAGAAGCAGATGAGCGGGTTCGGGGGAGTCGTGTCGTTTCGCACCGACACCGAGGCGCGCGCCCTGTCGCTGGTTCAGAGCACGGAGCTCATCGCACTGGCTGAATCGCTTGGCGGGGTCGAGTCCCTCATCGACCATCCGGCGACCATGACCCATCTGGCAGTCGCAGACTGCGAGTCCAGCGTCTCACCGACATTCATTCGCTTGTCCCTGGGTATCGAGGACATCGCCGACATCCTCGCCGACCTCGATTCCGCGCTCGCCGCGACGGTGCAGACTCCGGACCGCGTGAGTTCGGATGTGGAGACATCGGGCGCGGAGACTACGGTCGCGGGCGTGCAGACTCCAGTTGCGGACCCCTCACCGGCAGCTCCTAAGCACCCTGTTGCAAAGGTGTGAATAGTGACCGACGGTGCCGAGCGCCGTGCTAACGGTGACGTGTGGAAGCGCGGGTAGGACTCGTTGCTGACGGTGTGTGGTGCGAAGGTCGGCATAGCGCGTAACGGTGCGGCAGTGGTGTAAAACGTGCGCTCGGTCACCGGTGATGGGGGAAAACCCGATGCAGGGTCGGCGGTCAACGTGCTGTTGGCGGCTCGTTGACTCCCGTAGCGTATTTGCTATGAGTGAGAACACCCCGAAGAACCCGCAGGAATCGGAGCCGCAGGACGCCGATTCTCCGGAGTCGCAGAGCCCCGATTCTCCGGAGTCGCAGACGCCAGGTGAGGAAAAGTCCATCGGTGCCGAGGCGATCGTCAACGCACCACCGACCGCAGAGGTCTCCGAAGCGTCGGGCACTGGCGCGACCGAGGAGTCCGCAGGCACGCCTATGGCAACTGAAGCCGGTCAGTTCCGGACGGCACCGATGGATATGGACCTTCCCTTCAGCCCCAACCCCAGCGCAAGCCCCGGCAGCGCCCCCGGCGCCGGCCAGCAGTACGGGTCGGCTCAGTCTCCGCAGTCGCCAGCGACGGACTTTTCGGCGCAGCAGCACACGCGGCCCTACCCTCAAACCCGCGCAATGAATGCGAACTCCCCGCAGGGAGTCTCGCAGCAGGTTCACCCACAGCCGGTGCCCTCGCAGCAGACCCCCTCGCAACAGGCTCCCCAGCAGCAGGTCCCCTCGCGGCAGGCGCCCCCTCAGCAGCCCACTCAGGCGTACCCACCCCAGCACCCCCAGCCCTATGGCCCCGGCAATCCTCCACACTCTGGGAATCCTCAGCAGCCCGGCTACCAGCCGCGCACCTACTCCAACCAGCACACCAACCAACATCCCGGCCAGCAGCCTGCGCCCGGACCCAGCGGGCAGATGCCGAATCGCCCGATGCAGACGATGCAGCCACCTCGGCGGAAGAAGCCGAAGTCGGAGAACGTCACCTACGCACCCGTGACAGGGGCAATGCCCCTCACGCGCGACGAAGCGACCGAGATCCCCGCGGACGGCCCGATCGAATGGCCACGCAGGCGAGCCGGAATCGTCGGCGTCGCGAACCTCGTGCTCTCTGCCGTCATGGCAGTGATCTGGGCCTGGATTCCGCTCGGCCTGCTGTTCACCGGCATCGGCGGAATCTTCGCGCTCGGCCTCGGCGTGCTTGCTCTCATCGTGTGGGTCGTCGTCCAGCAGGGCGCGAACGTGTTCGAACGCTACCGCGCTGAACTCATCTACGGCGACCGGATTCCGGTTCCGAGGATCGAGCGCAGCATTCGCGATTCAGGTTTCGCTCGCTTCTTCCATAACCGCTGGCTGCACGTGAAGTCCGGCTCCTTCTGGCGCTCGACGGCTCACCACTACGTGAAGATGCTGCTCGGTGCAATCATCGTCGTCGGCACCATCGCCGGCATCTGCAGCGCAATCATCGGCATCTTCAGTGCCATCAACCCTGAAGGCATCGCCACGTACTTCCTCGCCGGACCCACCGGCGGGCTGGGGCGCGTCGGCGTCGCCATCGGCTCCCTCATTATCCTCGCCAGCTCCGTGGCGATCCTGTGGTTCGCCCCTTACCTCGACCGAGCCCTGGACCGCAGCCTCCTCCCACCAGCGCGGACCGCGGCGCTGCAGGCCGAGGTCACCGAACTCGATCGGGCCCGCATGGCCGGGATCGAAGCCGCCGGCGCAGAACGCCAGCGCATCGAACGCGACCTCCACGACGGAGCCCAGCCCCGCCTCGTCGCGATGAGCATGACCTTGGGCATGGCGAAGTCGAAGATCGACAGCGACCCCGAGCGCGCCAAGGAGCTCGTCTCCGAGGCCCACGCCGAGGCGAAGGGAATCGTCAACGAACTCCGCCAATTGGCACGCGGAATCCATCCCGCAGTGCTCACCGACCGCGGACTCGACGCCGCCGTCTCTGCTCTGGCCGGGCGCTCGACGATCCCCGTCGAGGTCGATGTCCGCCTGGCCGGACGCATCGATCGCGAGGCCGAGACGGTGGCCTACTTCGTCGTCGCGGAATGTCTGACGAACATCGCCAAGCATTCGGGCGCCACGCATGCCCGAGTCTTCGTCGCTCCGATCGAGACCGGAGTCCAGATCGTCATCACCGACAACGGTCAGGGCGGGGCGCGCATCGACCGCTCGGGTCGTCACACCGGAATCGCCGGTTTGGTCGATCGCGTCGAAGCCGCTCGTGGGACACTGAACCTGACCAGCCCCGCAGGCGGGCCAACTACTGTCGTTGTGGAGGTGCCATGCGCATCGTAATTGCCGAAGACTCTGCCATCTTGCGAGCCGGACTCGAGAGGCTTCTGGTCGATGCCGGGCACGAGGTGATCGCCGCGGTACCCGACGCCAGCGAGCTCCTCGCGACAGTCCACAACACTCCGCCGGACCTCGCCATCATCGACGTGCGCATGCCGCCGACGTTCACCGACGAAGGCATCCGCGCCGCCGTGCTCATCCGCAAACAGAACCCCGACGTCAAGGTGCTCGTGTTCAGCCAATACGTGGAGGAGCAGTACGCATCCGAACTCATCGCGGAGAACACAGGTGGCTTCGGGTACCTGCTCAAGGACCGCGTCGCGGATGTGGAGGACTTCCTCGCGGCCGTCGACGAGGTCGCCTCCGGCGGCACCGTCTTAGACCCTGAAGTCGTCTCCCAGATCCTGGTGCGCACACGCAAGAAGGACGGGCTCTCAACCTTGAGTCCGCGCGAACTCGAAGTCCTCCAACTCATGGCCGAAGGCAAATCGAATGCCGCAATCGCCCGCATCCTCTACCTCAGCGCCGGAGCAGTTGAGAAACACATCAGTTCGGTCTTCACCAAGTTCGGCCTCACCGCCGACACCTCGGACAACCGACGCATCCTCGCCGTCCTCACATTCCTCGGAGCATAGAATGCCTGCCACAGTTCACGTCAGCGAATCCACCCGCACGAGCATGCGTGTCATCATCACGATCGCCGCTCTCGTCGTCCTCCTCATTCCCATCGCCTTCAGCGTCGCTCACGGAGCCTCACGTCTGAACTACACGAAACTCGAGGTCACGAAGCCGCTGCCGGCCTCGGTCACAGACCTGAACTTCGTCCTCGACACCAGTGCCTCGCTCGTCGTCAAGACTGCCGACACCGATGAGCCATCGGTCAGGCTCAACGCCACCGGGCCGAAGGACGAGGCGCCGAAGTTGCAGGTGAGGGAGTCCGGCAACGCCTCGACCGTGTCCGTCGACGAGCACCGACACCTCGAGAACTCGCGGATCGAGGTCATCCTCCCAGCAGCAACCTCGGAGAAGATGAAGCTTGACTTCAACGGTGGCTTCGGTGCCATCAACATTGCGGGTGACTACCAGGAGATCGTTGCCAAGACAGACGGCGGATCTGTTGAGGTCAGCGGTTCGGCAGAGACTCTGCAGACCTCGACGGACTACGGCATGACGGAGTTGAGCGGAACCTTCGGCACCATCGAATCCAAGACCGACGTCGGCACCATCGATGCAGCGAACCTCAACGTTCGTGACCATGTCGACGCCGTGACCTCGACAGGCACGATCGACCTCGACTTCTCCAACGACATGGTGCCGATGTCCGGCATCGTCGCCAAGGCCGACGAAGGCACGATCGACATCCGTCTGCCGCGTCTGGACCTAGCCCAGGAGAAGATGGCCGCCGAGGCTGCCGCCTCCCAGGCTGACGACGACAGTGCCGATGACGCCAAGGACCTCTTCTACCGCATCAACGCGAACTCGAATCAGGGCAGTGTGGATCTGGCCAAGGACCTCAAGAAGTACGATGCGTCGTCGCATCGGGGGCAGGACGCCGATGGCAAGACGATCATCCCAGTCTCGGCCAGCGCCGACACCGGAACGATCACCATTGAGCAGAACTAGGTACAGAGAAGCCTGAGGCAACAGGCCTAGACTGGCGCTCACGGTGCCCGTCGGCGCAACCGTCGGCGGGCACCGTAAGCCGACCAGCGACTTTTGTGGATCGCCGGTCGACCAGCTGCCCGCTGACCGGCCGGTCGACCAGCCGCCCGCCGGCCCGGCGACACAGCACGCGCCGATCCACCGACATCAGGGGATGAGACATGCAGATCACCGTCTATGGAGCCACCGGCACATTCGGCCGCAGACTCGTGACACATCTACGTGAACGTGGCCACTCGGTGGTCGCCGCCCATCGCGGCATCGGTGTCGACACCTACGCCGGAGAGGGCGTCACCGAGGCGGCCGAAGGCAGCGACGTCCTCGTCGACTGCGCCAACTACATGACGAACAACCGGCACAAGGCACTCGACTTCTTCTCCCGCAGCTCCCGATCGATCGCCCTGGCCGCAGCGGAGAACCCGGGCGCAGCAATGGTGTGCCTGTCCATCGCGTTCCGGCCCGAGGTCGCCCAGTCCAAGCTGCTCGGCTACTACCAGGCCAAAGATCTGCAGGAGCGCGTCTATCGTCGGCTGGTGCCCGCCGATCAGCTGCTGATGTTCCGGTCGACTCAGTGGTTCGAACTCGTTGAATCGATGACATTCACCGCAGGTCCGGTGGCGTTCGTCCCCAAGATGCGAGTCCAGGCACTGGCCGCAGACGAAGCTGCGCGGATGATGGCCGAGGCCATCGACGCTGGAGAACGCGGCACCATCGAGGTCGCCGGCCCCGACGTCAGCGACTTCCCGACGATCGCCGGCAGAATCGCAGAGGCGGACGCAGGGACGTCTGTGACAGCTGGTTCACGACCGAAGCGTGTCCCGAAGATCGTTCCCATTCCGATCCCCGGCCCGATGTCGGCCAATGGGCTCATTCCCGATTCGCCGAGGCTCTCCGCCGTCACCGTCGATGATTGGGTCCGCTCCCGCTGAGTCCCACCCACCCCATTGGCGCTCCGGATACTGGCGCGTGCCCCGTCCCGTGGCCGAGGCGGAAGCGTGAAGTTGTAAGATCCAGTCGGGAGGAGAAATATGGACTGGAACTGGATGGAATTCGGACTCGACGGCATCGACGCGGCGAGGATCATCATCTCCTGCATCGTGTTCTACCTCGGCATCGTCCTCCTTGTCCGCGCCTTCGGCCAGCGCACACTGGCAAACCTCTCGAGCTTCGACCTGGCCGCCATCATCGCCCTCGGCGCAATCATCGGTCGTGCGATTCTCGGCGACACCCCGACACTCTTCGCCGGTGTGCTGGGGCTGGCCACCCTGCTGGTTCTGCAGGCGCTGACCGGGAAGGCCCGTCACTTCCACCGCATCGCCGGCATCGTCAACAGCCCAGCCGTCGTCCTCATGGCCGGCGGCGATCTGCTGACCGACAATCTCGCCAGGGCCCATGTCGACGCGTCCGAGGTGTATTCGAAGCTGAGGATGGCCGGTATCCGGCAGCGTGCCGAGGTGGCCTGCGTGATCCTCGAGCCCACTGGTCAGATCAGCGTGACCCAGCGAGGGACGCCGATCGACGAGGAGCTGCTGCGCGGTGTCATCGGAGCGGAGAGAATTCCTCACGAGGACTGAGTCCGCGCAGACTGATTCCGCGAACTGCTCGAGGTGAGAGCTCAGCTCTCCAGCCCGAGGACTCGCGCTCCGTTGCGCCATAACACCGAGCGCATCCAGTCGTCGCCGAGGCCCAGCCCGGCCAAGCCGGAGATCTGATCCACATAGGGATAGGGGATGTTCGGGAAGTCCGAGCCGAGGATGATCTTGTCCTGCAGACCAGCCAAGCGTTGACGGTAAACCGGGTCCACCTCGGCGGGGGAGGAGAAGAATCCGGACGCGTACATGGTCGTGTCCAGATGGACTCCGCTGTAGTTCTCGGCGAGGTCGGCGAAGGCGTCGTATTCGGGCATGCCCATATGGGCGATGACGAACTGCAGGGACGGGAAGCGCTCCAGCACCTTCGCCACCGCCTGCGGGCCGGTGTAGGTGCCGGGCAGCGGCTCGGAGCCGGCGTGGATGACGATGGGCACCTGCGCCTCGGCGAGTGCCGCCCACGCGCGGTCGAGCACGTGGTCGTCGGGGGAAAAGCCGCCCACCTGGATGTGGACCTTGAACAATCGGGCGCCGGCCGCCAGCGCCTCGGGCACGTAGTCGGCGGATTCCGGCTCGGCGTAGAGAGTTGCGCAGTGGATGACATCATCGTGGGCGGCGGCAAACTCACGGTTCCACTCATTCAGCCAAGCCGCCATGCCGGGTTTGTGCGGGTAGGTCAGGGCCGGTATCGCGCGGACGCCCAGGTCACGGACGATGTTCAGACGCGTTTCGGTGTCATAGCGGTAGTGGATCGGCCACGGGTAGCCGTAGCTGGCCTCGGCGGCGTCGAAGTAGGCCCACACCTTGTCGAGGACGTTCTGCGGCAGGAAGTGGATGTGGATGTCGGCAAGTCCGGGGATGCCCAGTGCGTCGAGATAGGCCGGGATGTCGGCATCGGTGCGCGGTGGTTCGGCCGACGTTGCGGTCGCGGCCGAGCTCGCGTCCTTGCAATCGGGAAGTGTGAAGTCGTCCATGCCACTACCTTAGACTGCCCCCATGGAGTTCACCGATCCGTACGAGATCGACGTCCCGCCCGGCACACGTCACGTGGGTGATGGCCCGTTCTGGGCCACCGGCGAGACCGTGACCTGGTCGTTCAGGCGTTTCGACTTCGACCGTGACCACGCCGAGGTGCGTCGCCCGATGCGTGTCATCGAGGACGGTTCCGACGGTGCGGTGCTGTGGCTGGCCGGAGGCACCGAGACCCGCGACACGAGAATCGTCGGCTGGGAGGAGTCGAATCCTCACGAAGTGCCCCTGACCGCTCGCTTTCGTCCGCTCGCCGAGGCGCCTCGACGGATCAATGTTCCCGGCAGCTGGCACGGACTCGGGGTGCTCAAGATCGTTCCGCCCAGGGTGCCGTTCTCCGTGTGGGTCCTGCTCAAGCCTGGTGCAGAAGGCGAGGGAAGCGCTGGTTCGATCTCGACGCTCTGGTACGTCAATCTCGAAGCCACGCACCGTCGCACGGATGATGACCTTTACACGAGCGACCACATCCTCGACATCACGTTCCCGCTCGAGCGCGAGCCACTGCACCGGTCTTCCGGACGCGGGGCGGGCGGGGATGTGTTGCTCAACCCGAACGGGGCGGTATTCAAAGACGTCGATGAACTCGCCGCCGCGGCCAACTACGGCGCCTGGCCTCGTGCATGGTCGGATATCATCCGGCGCAATGGTTCGGAACTGCTCGACCACCTCGGCGAGTTCAGCTGGGCATTCGATCCGAAGTGGGAGACGAAGGCACGCGAACTCGTCGCCGGGGCAACGGCCGGTTCGGCTGCGGCTGGGTCGGCGTTGGCCGGGGCGACGTCGGCCGGTTCGGCCACTTCGGCATCGAAGGCCGAGCTGGGGGGCGCAGAGACACAGGATTCGGAATCTTTTCGAAAGCAGGAACATCACCGGGTTCGAGGCGGTTGCTACGACAAGGACCGGATCTAGGCATCGCCGGTCAGGTTCGCAGACATGCACCGACTCACGCTCAACGACAGACATGCAGTGACCGTGCGCAGACAGCACACGGCGTCGATGAAAGGAAGCATTTCCATGACGACCAACCACAGGATTCGCCTGAACTCCCGCCCGGTCGGAGCACCGGCGGCGGAAAACTACCTCCTCGACGAGGTCGATCTCGGTTCGCCGGGGGAGGGCGAGGTGCTGCTGCGCACGCTGTACCTCTCACTCGACCCGTACATGCGCGGACGGATGTCGGATGCCAAGTCCTACGCGAAGCCGGTCGAGGTCGGCGATGTCATGGTCGGCGCCACGGTCTCCGAGGTTGTCGAATCGAATTCCTCTGACTTCTCCACCGGCGACACAGTCCTCGGCTACGGCGGATGGCAGGAGTACTCCGTCGAGAAGGCCTCCCATCTGCGCCGCGTCGACCCGGAGATTGCTCCGATCAGCACCGCCCTCGGCGTTCTCGGAATGCCCGGCTTCACCGCATACTCGGGCCTTCTGGAGATCGGCCGCCCGCAGCCCGGTGAGACCGTGGCCGTCGCCGCCGCCACCGGTCCCGTCGGCTCTGTTGTCGGTCAGATCGCCAAGATCAAGGGCGCGAAGGCCGTCGGCATCGCCGGTGGTCCGGACAAGGTCGCCCACCTGGATGAGCTCGGTTTCGACGTGGCGCTCGACCACAGGACCGGCAACCTCAAGAACGAACTCAAAGAATCGGTGCCGCAGGGCATCGACGTCTACTTCGAGAACGTCGGCGGAGACGTGTTCAAGGCAGTGCTGCCGCGCCTGAACACCTACGCACGCGTGCCCGTCTGCGGACTCGTGGCCAACTACAACCTCACCGAACTGCCCGAAGGCCCCGACCGTTCGGGTGCGCTCATGGGCAACATTCTCACGAGGTCACTCAACATCCGCGGCTTCATCCAGACCGAATTCGTCGAGAAGCACCACGAGAACTTCCTGTCCGACATGAGCGGATGGGTCAAGGAAGGCAAGGTCCGTTACCGCGAGGACATCCGTCCCGGCTTGGACAAGGCCCCAGAGTACTTCAACGACCTGCTCACCGGCGGAAACTTCGGCAAGATGGTCGTGGCAGTCGGCGCTGAGAGCTGAGGCTGTTCGCGGCGCTGCAGATTTCACCAAACAGTCGGCAAGTCCTGGTCGAATTTAGCATGATCTTCGACCAGGACTTGCCGACTGTTTGCCGTCTTGGGAAAGTGGCCGTCGACAGCAGACACTATGCGAAGGGACCATGGGATGTGACCTCGGCACTCACATGAACGCAGCAAACACCTTGGCGGGGTCAAGACTCATGCTCAGGGCCAAGGTCAGGACGATGCGAGCCTTGCGGGCGTCGAGGATCCCTGCAGGGATCAGCCCGGATTCGAGCAGCCCGATCTCCCCACCGGGATAGCCATAAGTATTCGTCAGACTCGCGCCCGAGCCCGGCCGTGATGCCAGGACCACGGGCATTTCTTCGCCGAGGCGGGTCACCGCTGGTACCAGATGCTCGGGGACGTGGCCGCCGCCGACGCCGGCGATGACAGCACCGGCGAAACCGGAGTCGATGAGCTGGGTCAGTGTCTCCTCGGGTTCGCCCATCCCCACCTCGGCGAGGGCGACCTTGGCCAAAACCTCCGGGCGCGGGAGGCCCGCGAACGGTGACGCGTCGGCAGCCTTGGGCGCGTGGGGGAGACGGACGGTGTCCTCGCTGAGCCAGCCGATCGCACCGAGGACGGGACCCGAGGAAAACGCCGCGGTCGAGGTCACATGCGATTTGCGGACGAAGCGCGGATCGTGGATCTCATCGTTGAAGACCAGGCTCGACGGCAGACCCTTCGATAGTGGCGAGAGTGCGGTCAGGGCCGCAGCGCGCACGTTCGCGGGGCCGTCGGCGCCGGGCAGCGTCGGGTTGCGCATGGCTCCGGTGGCGGCGATGTGGGTGCTGGAGTCGTTGAGCAGCCAGAGGGCGAAGGCGCTCTCCTCGAGGGTGTCGGTGCCCTGGGTGAGAACAATGCCGTCGGCCTCGGTAATGCGGGCGAGTTCGCGGACGTCGAAGAGCATGTCGAGGGTGACATTGGCGCTCGAGACCTGCGACACCTGGGTGAAGTCGGCCTGCAGATCCGGCCAGATCTCGTCGAGTCCGGCGGCCGCGGCGATCTCGGCTCCGCTTAGGGCGGGTGCCACACCGCCCGACTGGTTCGAGGTCGAGGCGATGGTTCCGCCGAGGGCGGCGACAAGGAGGTGGGGAGCGTTGAGCGACATGGGCATGATTCTATCGGTCTGCTGGTGAGGGCGATGCTGTTTGAGATGGGACGATGCTGATTCGCTCGTCCTGTGTCATGACCGTTTGCTAGTCTCCGAGGCATGGATCCTGACACCGTACTCACCCTCGCCCACAACCAGGCGATCCAATACCCGTTGGTGGAGATCGAGTACCCGTTCGGCCCCGAGTACGCCGTGTACAAGGTGCGCGGGAAGATGTTCATGATGTTCTTCGATCTGCGCGGCGCGCCCAGCATGAACCTCAAGATCGACCCGCTCGACCGGGAGGTGCTCCGCGACGCCTATGAGGAGATCACTGCCGGATACCACATGAACAAGAAGCACTGGATCACCGTGGCTGGTGGCGGTACCGACCACGGTGCTGGTGCAAGCGCCGGTGACGAAGACAGCCAGTCTGAGGGCGGCCATGCCGGGACCCCGCTCGACGCGGAACTTCTCCACGACCTCGTCCTCGAGTCCTATTGCCTCGTCGTCGCGAAGATGGCGAAGAAGGACCGCCCCGTGGACCCGGAGACCTTCGGCGAAAGGGGTGAGGAGCAGAAGGCGCAGTGGTAGCGATGTGAGGCTGTGCCGAGTCCGGGGCCCGCCCGTCAGTGATGGTTTCGGTGCCGCTCGATGAGCCGCTCGCGCAGCACCTCATCCGCAGCTGCCATGGCCATCGCCCGTGCCAATCCATAAGCTCCGTCGAGCACAGCCGAATCCGCCGAGGCGCTCGTACCGTGATCGGCGAATGCCCTGTTGTGATTGACCGCTCCGTTGACCTCGTAGCCGATCAGCGGATGAATGGCAGGGACGGTATGGGACACGTTGCCCATGTCCGTCGACGCGACCGCCTCGGCGTCGGTGGGGACATCGCGCCCACGTTCGGCCATCGCTGCCACGTAGGCCTGCACCAGACCGTCGTTCTGGCGCAGATCGGCGAAGGCGTGGCCCTGCGGTTCGACGGTGATCTCGCAGTCGGTGGCCAAAGCCCCGGCACGTAGACACTTGTCGACCCGGTCGCTGATGACCTCGAGATCTTCTGCCAGCGGTGAGCGCATCTCAACCATGAGCTCCGTGTGATCGGGAATGATGTTGACGGCGTCACCTCCGCGAGTGACCACTGTCGAGACCACAGATCGCGGCGGCAGCTGCTGGCGTGCCACAGCGATCGCAGTTTGCGCGATCTGAACCGCGTCCAGAGCGTTGATGCCGGCGGCGGGGGCACTGGCCGCATGCGCAGCGACTCCGGTGTAGGTGACTTTCCACGCGTTGAGCGCCAGCGAGGAGTTGCCCGCAGAATCATATGCCGAGGCATGGACCATGGCCGCGGCATGAGTTCGTGAGAAGAACCCCTCCTCGATGAGGTCGATCTTGCCGCCATGAGCCTCCTCAGACGGCGTGCCCAAGACATGAACAGTGAGGTCGAGTTCATCGGCCAGAGGAGCCAGCGCCAGAGCGGCACCCAGAGCCGCCGCTGCGTTGACGTTGTGCCCGCACGCATGGCCGATGTCGGGAAGAGCGTCGTATTCGACGCAGAAGGTGACGACGAAGTCAGAGGTGCCGAATGTCGCGCTCAGCGCGGTCGGAGCACTGGGCTGAATATCATCGAAGGCGAAACCGGCCCGCCGGAGGATCGAACGGGTCCTCTCGGCGGCGCGATGCTCATCGCCGCTGACCTCCGGGTCGGCATGGAGTGCGTGACTGAAGTCGAGCAGCAGTGCGCGGTGATCTTCGATCTCGTGAGCAATTGTGTCGGCAGTGGACCGAGGAGGCGTATCAACTGCGGCCTCGGCTGCGGCTGAGCGGGCAAAGACGGAACTCATAGCGCGGCCTCCTTCGTTGTGGGATTGATAGTGGCGGGATAGCGAGAGCCTGCGACCGCGGCGATGAGCGCGGCGACCAGCAGACTCGACCAGATCAGAGTGAGACCCGTCGGGGAGATGGTGCCCGAATCAGTCACCGTCGCCGAGGAGATCAGCTTGATCACAGCGGCACCGACGGCGATGCCGACCGACAGCGCCAACTCGTTGAGTCCGGCTGCACCGGCGGTCTCTGTCACGGGAACACCCTCGACCGACAGTGCCCGTGTCGCCGATTGGTACATACCGAGCGCCAGGTTGAAGAGTCCGAACCCGAGGATATAGGCGACGATGCTGTCGTGGCCGAGCATCATCACCGCGAAGCCGATCGCCAGGATCCCTCCGGCGAGGACGAGCGCATTCCGCTCCGACCAGCGAGACATCAGCGGAGCCGTGACCACGGAGGACAGGAGTGAGAGCACCGAGGCGGCTGCGAGCACGACGGCGATGAGCATCGGTGAGAAGCCGAACCCGTACCCTGCCGCGGAGACCTCGGAGTTAAGGAAGATTCCATTGGTGCCGAAGTAGCTGATCGAGGCGAATCCGAAGAAGAAGGTGGCGAGGGAGACGCTGCGCAGAGAGCGTCGTTTCAACAACCTCAGGTCGATGAAACGTCGAGTCGATTCCGATGACCGGGAGTCGAGCCGTCCCCAGAGGCTGAGCAGACCGACACCCACGACGAGCAGTGCGATGGTCTTCCAATTCTTCCATCCGAAGTCCGGTCCCTGCGACAACCCGGCAACGAAGGTTATGAGACCGATGAGGCAGGCACTCATCGGCGCCAGTGCCAGTGGTTCATGTGTGGGAGTACCCGCATCAGGGAGGAAGAACGAGCAGATGAGGGCCGCCAGAGCGAAGGGAACGCCGATCCAGAATCCGTGGAGCGGGTTGATGGCACCGAGGATGCCGGCGATGAGTCCGCCGACGCCGATCGTGATCATCAGCGTGCCGATGAGGTAACTGACACCGGTGCGGATCGAATCAGGATGGGTGATGCGCAGAATGCCCATCATCAGCGGGATGAATCCGACTACGCCGGTGATGAGGACGACTCCGAGGATGATCGTCGGCAGGCTCGGCACGAAGGCCATCAGCAGAGCGCCGATGGCCACCATCACCGTACTTCCGCGAAGAACGAGACGATAGCCGTAGCTGTCGCCGAGGCGGGAGATGAGCGGCGTGAACACCGCGAAGGAGATGTTGGAGATGAGGAAGATCCCATTGATCGTGGGCGCATCGATGTCGAACACAGGTCCGAGCGCAGGGAGGATGGGATTGAGATATCCCTGAACGACTCCGCTGAGCGATTCGATGACGATCATCAGCGCAAGAACGCCGACGAATCCGTTCCGGGTGCCTGTGATTGACGGGAGCGGGGCGGACGCGCCGTGCGTGCCGATACCGTGCGTGCCGGTGTCGTGCGATGTGGAGTCCATGGCTGAGTACTTTCGACGATGAATGCAGGTTGCCATCTCCAAAACTATTGTCAGCAGCGAAGCAGACTGGAAATTGGACGCAATCTTCCATGAATTGATCGATAATAAGTCGAATCATCCACTTTGAATGAGGCCAGCATGCTGAATGAGACCGATCTTGCGATCGTCAACGTCCTCGAGGTTCAGCCGAGGATCGAATTCACGGCGCTGGCAGATGCTCTGAAGCTGTCCCCGGCCACGGTCGCCAGACGGTGGGAGGCCCTTGTCGACGCAGGTCAGGCGTGGGTGACGATTTCACCCGGTCCGCGACATCACGAGATCGGCTGGTCGGCGTTCCTCTCCATCGCAGCCAACGTCGGTGAACAAGACCGGCTGGCCGAGTGCCTGTGCGCGGAACCCAGCTTCGCCTCGGTGCTGTTGATGTCGGGGGAGAACCAATTCCTCGTCGACTGCTTCGCCACCTCGGTCGAAGAGTCCATGAGACTGCTCACCGAGGTGTTTCCACGACTGCCCGGAGTGGTCCGCCGTCGAATCGATCCGATCACCAAGATGTACCGCCTGGGCAGTCAGTGGCGCTCAGGGGCTCTCGAGACACCGGTGCGCAGAGCACTCGAATCGGAGGCTCCGCGGATCTCCGGCCAGCGAATTCCTGACGCTGTCGATGCAAGGCTGCTTGAGGCCCTTGCCGTCGATGGGCGGGCCGGATGGCAGAACATCGCAGACGACGCCGGAGTGTCGGCACAGACGGCTAAGCGTCGTATCACCAGCCTCCTCGAGTCTGGATTCATGACGTTTCGGGCCGACACCTCGACTCTGGAGCGGTCGGGGCTCCAGGAGGTCGTCATCGACTGGGCGATTCCGATCGATTTGATCGACGAGGTCGGGGCCGCGGTGGCCGCCGATCCGATGTGTCGGGTGTCCTCGCAGGTGTTGGCTGCAGCGAACTTCACCGCCACCCTGTGGGTTCACGACTATGGTCAGGTGCAGGACCATGAGGCGAAGGTTCTCCGAATTGCACCGCGAGCGAGAGTCGTCGAACGCAATGCGGCGCTGCGCCCCTATAAGCGGATGGGGCAGATCCTGGGCACCGACGGTAAGAGGCTGACCACGGTTCCAGTGACCTGGTGGTAGACGACCCCGGACCGGCCGCAGCCCTCGCCACTCAGGCGGTTTCGGCAAGCGCTGATTCCTGCCTGCGGTCGGCCTCGCGGAGAAGCGCGAGCGGTCGAGGCCGTCGTCTTCCGTTGCCGGTGACCCAGGCACCCAGGGCCACGGAGACCCAGCCGATGGCCATGCCTGCGATGTCGTCGACGATGTAGTGCCAGCCGAAGTAGAGCGTGGCCAAAACTGTGAGCCCGAAGAAGATCCAGGTCAGAGCTTGAAAGAGAGGCTTCTGACGGGTGTACATCATGAAGAGGGCCGCGGCGAAGGTCACCGAGACATGGAGAGAGGCGAAGGCGGCTACTCCCTGGATCTCTCCGCTGCCGATGGGGTCGGCAAGATAGTCAAGACGCGTGTTGATCAGGGCATCCTGCAGATCACTGACTCCGGTTTCAGTGAGGCTGTCGTAGAGCCCGGGCCGGGCGAACGCGGGCCCCAGGGCGGGCAGGATGTAATAGCTGACCGTGCCCAGCACCCAATTGAGGCTCAGCGTCGTGGCATACCAAGCACCGATGGCGAGGTTGCGACTGAGGATGAGGGCAGCCCCGAGGCTGATGGGAATGAGTGGAAGGTAGGCGAGATAGACGAAGGAGAGAACTTCCGCCATGAACCCGGTGCCGAACAGATCGTGCAGGAAGACCGCAGGATTGATTCCCCCGGCCAGCCAAAGGTCGGACTGCGACAGCTGCTGGTCAAACAGAACATCGTCGCGGTAGATCGGCAGATCGCTCTTGAGGTTCCGATAACTGACATAGCAGATGTAGAAGCTGAGCATGCCCGCGGTGATGCAGAGCGCTCGGCGCAGGCTCCATTCGTTCTTCACGACATTGAGCATCCCGGTGGGCAGGTGCTTCCACCCGCTCGTTCGCACAGCGTCGATGAAGACGCCGCCGCCGAAAAACAGCAGCGCCAGCAGCGGCAGCCGAATATAGGCTGGGCCGAGGAATCCGTCCGGGTCCCGGAGCGGTCGACCGAGATGGATCGAAGAAGCAAGCGCAATCATCGCGACAGCGATGGAGAGCAGCATGGCGAAGGTGTAGGGCCATCGTCGTATCCGAGTCATCGGCACACGATATAACAATTCCGTATCGTTATGCCGAATCCTGTGGGGCGAGTCACGAGCTGAACAAATCATGAACTATGGCCCAACAAGCGATGACATGCGGGTGATCCGCCCTGCATCTGAGGCATGCGAGGTTCGGCTCCCATTGGATTGCGAACCCGAAATTGGCAACGGACCCCACCGGCGCAGACAATAGGTGACATGTCCGCCCTCAGCTCCGCACTCGCCTACCGGCGACTGCTCGATACGAATGCCACACTGCGCATGCTGCGGGCCGACCATCTTCCGGTCATGGCGGCGACGCTGGGCACTCACCTCGGCAAGCCCGGCACCCGTGTGTCCACCGAAGACCTGCACGAGTCCATCGACTCCGACCTCGAAGAGCTGCGCGACCACTTCGACCTGTCCACACGGACGGCGAAGGCCTACTGCGACGATTGGCGACGGGCAGAGATCCTTGTGAGACGCCCGGCCACCTCGGCGAGGGGTGAGACCTACGAACTCTCCGCGGCCGGATTCGACGCCATCCGCATGCTCGAACAGCTGCGCACCCCACCTCAGACCGCGACCGAATCGCGGTTGGTCAGCCTCGCCCAGTCGGTGCGGCAGCTGGCCATCGACACCGACCCTGACAGCTCCCGCCGCCTGGCGTCCCTGCGGGCCGAACGCGACCGCATCGATGCAGAGATCGCCCGCGTCAGGCGAGGCGACCCCCGCTCCATCGTCCTCGACCGGCGCCGCGCGAACGAACGCGTCGGCGACATCCTCCAACAGGCACAGGGCCTGCCCGCGGACTTCGCCCGGGTCCGCGCCCGCTTCGAGGAGCTCAACCAAGAGTTGCGGATCTCGATCCTCGCCGCCGAGGACTCCCAGTCCCAGGTACTCGACGAGGTGTTCCGCGGCGTCGACCTCATCGAATCCTCCGACGAAGGCCGAACGTTCTCCGCCTTCTCCG
Organism: Brevibacterium picturae; assembly: GCF_900105045.1. Classification (GTDB taxonomy): domain Bacteria; phylum Actinomycetota; class Actinomycetes; order Actinomycetales; family Brevibacteriaceae; genus Brevibacterium; species Brevibacterium picturae. Next base: position 2,547,229 of record NZ_LT629739.1, read on the forward strand.
CACTCGTCCGCGACCCGGAGCAGGCTTCGGCATTCGATGAGGACATCGCGGCCATCCTCGACCGTGACTTCTCGGCGACGCTGACGGCCGAGACCCGCCGGTCGCTGCGCACTCTCATGCGGCAGATGAAGGACGGCTCCCGCGAGGTCTCGGACATCCTCTCCGAATTCGCCCGCGGACTGCGCCGCTACGTCCACTCCCACGAATTCCAACGCGACCGCGTCATGCGCACCCTGATCCAGGACGCGTTGGCGGCAGCGGCCCCGGTCTCACAGGTGCGCAAACCCTATGACGACCTCGGCGTGGATCTTGAGCTCTCGAGCGTGGGGCTGGCCAGCGTCGGAGAGGTCGTCCTCCACGACCCCACCGAATTCGACGCGGGTGCGGAACTGGGCGAGGCCGAGGAGATCGAAGTCGACTTCGCCGAACTCATCGCCGTGGCCCGGGAATCCGAGATCGACTTCTCGGAGCTGTCCGACAACGTCAACAGGGCAATCCGGGGGACCGGTCAGGTCTCCGTCGCCGAGGTGCTCGACCATTTCCCAGCCTCACAGGGCCTGGCCAGCGTCGTCGGCCTCCTGTCCCTGGCCAGCACCTACGGACATGTCGACCCCGAGTCACGCGACCGACTCGAATGGTCTGGGGTCGACGGAATCGGCCGCAGCGCCACGATCCGCCGCCACTACTTCACCGAAGGCATCACACTATGAGCGATCCCGCAGGCACCGCCACCGACGTCGCGGCGCAGGAATCCGCGGCTGACGAATCCGCCCGCAACCCGAGCGCGCTCTGGTTCGCCGACACCGGCACCCTGGGCGAACGCACCCGCCGTGTCCTGCTCGAACTGCTCAAGGGCCCCTACGTCTCCGGTGCGCAGAGCCCGCAGCTGTGGTCGGCCCTCGTCGCCGATGAAGGGATCGTGCGCTCACGACTGCACGACCTGTTCCTCGAGCTCGTCATCGACAAGATCGACGAATTCGCCTTCACCCGCAAGGTCGTCACCGACGAAGTCAATGTGCCGGCGGCCGTGCGCAGCGAACGACTGACCTTCCTCGACACCGCCATGCTCCTCGTCCTGCGCCAACTGCTGCTGGCCGCGCCCGGAGAACAGCGCGTGATCATCGATCGTGAGGAGGTCTACGAACGCCTCGCGATCTATCGCACCGGTGACGAGTCGACGTTCCAACGCAACCTCAACGGTGCGTGGAACCGGATGAGCAACCGGCTGCGCGTCCTCCACAAGGCCGGTGAAGACCGCTTCGAGATCTCGCCGATGGTCAAGTTCCTCATCGACGAGGACCAGGTGCGTGAACTCATCGACGTCTACGAGCGCATCGCATCGGGCGAGGCCAAGGGCTCCATCGCCGAGGCGGGGCCCGGTTCACAGGACACCGACGAATCCGATCCCGGCGACGCGACCGATAACGAGCCTGAGGACGGTGAAGCATGACCGAGGCCCTCTTCCCGATCGATGCCGCGCTCATCGCGGACCAGGCTCGTGCCCGTGGCGCCCACCGTCCCGACGTGGGCAGCCAGTGGCGGCTGTCCGAGATCCAGATCGCGAACTGGGGCACGTTCGACGCGGACATCCACCGCATCCCCGTCTCCCACACGGGTCACCTCATCACCGGGCCCTCGGGCTCGGGCAAGTCTTCGCTGCTCGACGGCATCGCCGCCGTCCTCACCCCGGACAAGTGGCTGCGCTTCAACGTCGCCGCACAGACTGCCGGCAGCCGCATCGATCAGCGCAGCCTCGTCAGCTATGTCCGCGGGGCGTGGACCCGCACGGCCGATTCCGATGAGGACCGGGTCGTCAGCAAGTACCTGCGCCCGCGTGCCACCTGGAGCGGCATCATCCTCCGCTACGACAACGGCACGGACCGGCCCCTGTCACTGGCCAGGCTCTTCTTCATCAAGGGCTCGGGCACGAAGATGACCGACCTGTCCGATGTCTGCATTCTCGAACGGGCCGGCCTCGATCTGGCCGACCTGCAGCAGTACGCCCGGAGCGGTCTCGAGACCAGGAAACTCAAGTCCGACCACCCCGAGGCCCTCATCACCTCGAACGGGTCCCACGCCAGGTTCTATGCCCGGATGCGCAAGGTCTTCGGCATGGCCAGCGAATCGGCGCTGCAGCTGTTGCACAGGACCCAGTCGGCCAAGAGCCTCGACAGCCTCGATCGCCTCTTCCGCGATCACATGCTCGAACCACCGGTCACATTCGATCTGGCCGAGACTGCAGTCAACCAGTTCGGGGACCTCAAGGACGCCCACGATCACGTCGTCGAACTGCGCCGGCAACGCGACCACCTGCTCGAACTGCGCGAGGCCTCGAACCGATACGACTTCGCTCATGAGTCCGCGGCGAAGGCGATCTCCCTCAACGATTCCCTGCTGCCGTTCCAGAAGCGGCGCGAACTCGACCTCATGCGCTCAGACCTCTCCGCCCTGCGCCGCGACCTCGTCGAACTCGAAGTCGCTGCCGACCGGGCGAAGAAGGACTACGACGCTGCGGTCGACGAATACGACCTCGCCCGGCGCGCGACCCTCGAACTCGGCGGCTCGGAGGCCGAGCACCTGCAGCAGCGCATCGACACTGCTGAAACCGAACGTCGCGCGATTGCCGATCGGTGGGCCAGCCTCGAGCGACAGCTGAAGCAGGCAGACATCGAACGAGTGCCCGCCTCGGCGGTGGAATTCGCCGAACTCCAGACCCAGATCGCGTCCACACTCGACGAGGAAACGCAGGCCGCGGGACCCAGCCACGCCGACCACGACCGTTTCTCGAAAGCTCGAGCGCAGGTGAGGGAAATCGAAGCCGAAATCGACTCCCTGCGCCGATCAGGCTCGACCGTGCCGAACAACCTGCTCCAGATCCGACAGGAACTGGCCGAGGGCACCGGACTGAGTGAGAAGGCGCTGCCCTTCGCCGCCGAACTCATCGAGGTCGACCCCGAGCACGCAGCCTGGACCGGGGCGATCGAACGCGTTCTGCGCCCATTGGCGCTCACGGTCCTCGTGCGCAGCGAGAACCTCGGCGCAGTCCGGTCCTGGGTCGACTCCCACCGGATCAGGGGACGACTCGTGTTCGAGGAGATCCCCGCCCAGGCGCCGAAGCCACGCCCCGTCAACAGCGCGAAATCCCTGGTCAATCGGGTCAGCGTGGCCGATACCGGGTTCGGTGAATGGGTGCGCTCCACCTTGTCCGAACGCTTCGACTTCGCCTGCGTCGACAATCCCGAGGAACTCGACGACCATCCCCGTGCCGTGACCATCAAGGGGCAGGTCAAGACCTCCCGCACCCGCTATGAGAAAGACGACCGGCGACGCATCGACGACCGCAGCCAGTGGGTCCTCGGTGATCGGGAAAGCAAGCTCGAAGCGCTCATCGCCGCCCTGAAAGAAGCCCAGACGGAACTGGCCGAGGCCCAAACCATCGTCGAGGCCGCAAACGCTGAGACCGCGCAGGCCAACCGCCGGAAGGGCATCCTCGCCGGCATCCGCGAACAGTCCTGGCGCGACGTCGACCTCGCCGGAGCGCAGGAGACGATTGCGAGCCTCGAGAAGTCTTTGCGCGAACTCGAGGACGCAGACGGCGACCTGCAGCAGGCGATCGGCGCCGAACGTGACGCCCGTGCCGCGAAGGAAGCCGCCGAGGCCACAACGCGGGACTCCGACTACGCTCTGCGCCGCGCGAACGAAGAGATCACCGGCCTGCGTTCTGGCCTCAACCGCCTCGAGGACGACGTCGCGGCCGGGCGCATTCCCGAGGTTGATCCGACGATCGCCGAACAGCTCGAGGCCCGGTTCACGCGTATCCAGCGCAGCATCAGACGCGAGTCTCTGCCGGAGATCGGCCAACAGGTCTCCCAGGCCCTGCAGGCAGAGAAGGACAAGGCACAGGCAGCGGCGAGTGACGCAGGCCAGGCCGTGACCCGATTGGCAGCCGAATTCAAGGCCGCCTGGTCCTCGGTGGCCTCCGACCTCACCGCCGATGTCGCCGACCGCCACGACTACATCAGCATGCTCGACGAGATCCTGGCCCACGGTCTGCCCGATCACGAGAACCGATTCCGGGACTTGCTGCGCCAACGTTCCCGGGACCTCATCGGCGAGCTCCTCAACGAGATCCACGCCGCCCCGCGCGAGATCGAGGACCGGGTGGCTCCGATCAACTCCTCCCTGCTGCGCTCGCAGTTCGACGAGGGCCGCTACCTGCGGCTGAAGGTCAAGACCCGACGCAGTGAGACCGTCAACGCCTTCATCGCCGACCTCCGCAAGGTCGCCGGGGGCACCTGGGGCGAGGAGGACATGGACACCGCGGAGGAGAAGTACGACACCCTCGCCGAGGTGATGCGCCGGTTCTCCTCGAGCGAGCACGTGGACAAGGTGTGGAAGAACCAATGCCTCGACACCCGTCTGCATGTGTCCTTCCTGGCCGAGGAGATCGACGATCACGGTCGTGCCCACGCCACCTACGATTCAGGTGCCGCGATGTCCGGCGGCCAGCAGCAGAAGCTCGTGATCTTCTGCCTCGCGGCGGCGCTGCGCTACCAGTTGGCCGACCCCGATGAGGCGATCTCGAAGTACGGCACGATCATCCTCGACGAGGCCTTCGACAAGGCCGATACGAGGTACACCCGCATGGCGCTCGACATCTTCATCGAGTTCGGGTTCCACATGGTCCTGGCCACCCCGCAGAAGCTCCTCCAGACCATCGAGCCCTATGTCGGCGCGGCGACTTCGATCGAGAACCCGAGCCGACAGAAGACACTGGCCTCGACCATGGTCTGGGACACGGAGGGCGCAGATGCGGGACGCAGCGATGCGGAGAGCTGCGACGAAGGTGACATTGACGAAGCGGCCGCCGGTGCTGCTGCAGGCAAGGGTGAGAATGACGATGAGAACTGACCGGGTGAGGCGTCGATGACGATGCTCACCGTCGCCGAGGCACGGGCGAAGGCTCGTACGCGCCTGCGTTCGTCCATGTCGACCTGGGCCACCCAACCCACCCCGACAGCCGTTGAGATCGCACTGCACCCGCCGACAGAGAAGCAGGTGCTCGACGACCAGCGAGCCGCGATGGACTGGGCCGCGAGCTGGCGGGAGATCGCCGCCCCGGGCGCTGACGATTCGACGGCGGAGAATCTGCACGACGCGGAGAGCCCTCACGGCCCGATCATCGACTGGACCGAACGCTCCTGGGCCAGGGTCGGGCGCCAACAGATCCCACTCCGATTGCGTCTGAGAACACCGGATGCGGTGGCGAGATTCGTCGGTGGTGACGAGGCTCGGCAATGGCGTCGCCTGCGGGAGCGGACCAAGACGATCAGGTCGCGGTTCGACGATCAGGACCCAGCCATCTCGGCGACTGTCGAGGACACCGGTGGTGAGGCCGACAATGATCGGATCGTCGATCCGATCGGCCCGGCGATCAAGGCTCATGCGAAACGGATCCTCGGTCTCGGGCAGGCGGAATTCGACACCCTCCTCAGCGTCGTCGCATGGCTGCGCGACCACCCGGTGGGAACCCTGCGACCACGGCAGCTGCCCATCCGCGGGGTCGACTCGAAATGGTTCGAAACGCACCGCTCCCTGGTCACAGCTCTGCTGACGGCAGCCGGGCGGCCCGAGGCGGTCGACGTCCTCGACGCCCAACCACGGATGAGAATGCGCATCCTCGACCCGGATCTCATGCCGTCCGGGCTCGGCGATATCACCGCACCGGCGCCCCAACTGAGTCAGCTGACGATCGCCCCCAGGCTCGTCTTCGTGTTCGAGAACCTCGAATCCGTGCTCGCGATGCCCGACTGGGCCGATGCTGTGGCCGTGCACGGGTCGGGATACGCCGTCGACAACGTCGCCCGCCTGGCCTGGGCACACAGGGCGCGGGTCATCTACTGGGGCGATCTCGACTCGCACGGCTTCGCGATCCTTTCGCGACTGCGCACTCACCTGCCGCACGTGGAATCGACGCTCATGGACGAAGGCACGCTCACCGCCCACCGGGACCTGTGGGTGCAGGAACCGAAACCGCACCGGGGAGAATTCTCGGGTCTCAGTGGGACGGAAGCCCGTGCGCTCGCCCGCCTGCGCGCCGAGGGCGATGTTCGCCTCGAACAGGAGCGCATCCCCTGGGACACGGCGCTGGAACGGCTGACCGCCTCGGCGGGGGAGCCGACAACCTCGGCGAGTGAACCTGCGGCCCCGACAGGGGAACAGGGGTGACCGACCGACCTCGCGGTGGCTTGGCCGCTCTGTGCGTTGCCGAACTGGCCAGCTGGGGCCTGCTCTACTACTCGCTGCCGGTAGCGGTGACACCGATCTCCGCGGACATGGGGTGGAGCCATACAACGGTGACAGCCGCGCTGACCGTGGGGCTCATCGTCTCCGCCCTCGCCGGTGTGCGGGTCGGACGGCTGTTGGATTCGCACGGGCCACGCGCACTCATGAGCCTCGGGACGGTCATCGGCATCGTGGCTTTGCTGCTGGTGGCGGCGGCGCCGAACCTCATCGCCTTCTTCGCAGCCTGGGTGTTAGCCGGGTTCGCCCAGGCAGCGACCCTCTACCCGCCGGCCTTCGCAGTCGTCACCCGCTGGTATGGGTCCGACCGAGTCAAACCGCTGACGACCATCACCCTCGTCGGCGGGCTCGCCTCGACCGTGTTCGCCCCGATCATCGCCTGGCTCATCGACTCCTGCGGCTGGCGGACGAGCTATATCATCCTCGCCGGGATCCTGGCGGTCACGGCACTGCCGATGCACTGGTTCTTCCTCAACCGCAGCTGGACCGACGAGGCAGCCGGACAGTCACGAACACCATCGCGGACAGAGATCCGGAGGGTCACGAGATCGACGCGGTTCATCGTCCTGCAGATCGCCGTTGCACTGTCGACCTTCACCCTCTTCGCGGTGACGATCAACATCATTCCGCTCCTCATCGAACGCGGAGCCGAGTACGGACTCGCGGCGATCGCCCTCGGTCTCGTCGGCTTCGGCCAGGTGACCGGACGCTTCTTCTACCCTGCTCTTGAGCGTCGTTCCAGTTCGCGGGCCAGGACCGTGCTGCTCTTCGCCTGCGGGGCAATCGGGTTATGGCTGTTGGCGTTCGTCCCTGGCCCGATCTGGCTGCTCATCGGCATCGGCATGCTCGCTGGCGGTGTGCGCGGCTGCATCACGCTGCTGCAGGCGACCGCCGTCGCCGACCGGTGGGGGACCAAGAACTTCGGTGCGATCAACGGAGTGTTCGTTGCTCCCATCACCGTCGGCACCGCACTGGCTCCTGTTGCCGGCCCGGCTCTGGCCGGGGTCGTCGGCGGTTACCCGATGATGGCGATCGTCATGGCCGTGCTGCTGACCGCGGCGACGGTGCTGTCGGCGAAGACGTGAATCCGACGAAACGTGTAAAAAAATCGGCGATTTCTTTACACGTTTCGCCAACGTGACAAATCGCTTGTCATGTTCTCAGACGAGTCGCCTCTCCTTGATCAGCGGCCTCGTTCGACCCTGAACCCAGGGATCACAGCGTTTTGCCCAATCGATCACGGGCTCGTTTTAGACTGGTGGACATGTCGATGCCCGGGGTGCACCAATCGCGAAAGAGTCAGTCCCCTCTGCGTCGGCACCAGAATGAGGCTCTCGAGGCACTCGCAGGCTCGGTCGCCGACGATGCTCGCCGGTCCTGGATCGTGCTGCCGCCTGGCGCCGGGAAGACTCGGGTCGGCGTCGAGCACGCGAAGAACCTGCTCGACGCTGGTCACGTCTTCACTGTCGTGGCCTTCGGCCCCAACACCGCCATCCAGACCCAGTGGGCGAACGCGTGGAACGATCTCGGGGCCGACCGTGCCGGACTCGACCGCGATCTCACCACCAGATTCACCGCACTGACCTACCAGTCACTTGCTGTTTTCGACGATGACCGTGACGCCACGACAAGCCTCCTCGACGAACTCGCTCCGGGCGGTCGGGAACTCGTCGACCGCCTCGGCGATGGGGGTCCAGTGCTGCTCATCCTCGACGAATGCCATCACCTGCTCGATGTGTGGGGCAACCTGCTGGCTGAACTCCTCGACCTGCTGCCGGGCGTCTGGGTGCTCGGACTCACCGCAACACCTCCGGGAACGATGACGGCAGCGCAGTCGGAGCTGGTGTCCGGACTGTTCTCCGACATCCGCTACTCCGCCTCGATCCCCGCCGTCGTGAGAGAAGGCGACCTCGCACCATTCGCCGACCTCGTATGGGTGACGACGCCGACGAGCGAGGAGAACAGCTGGCTGTCCGGACAGGCCGTGCGCTTCACCGAGCTCATCACCGGCATCCTCGACCCCACGCAGGGGAGTGTGCCGTTCCTCGAATGGGTCGACCGACGCTTCCTGGGCACACGGGGCCAGACCGTCAGCTGGGTGGCCATGAGCCACTCGCACCCGGACCTGTGCTCTGCGGCCCTGCGTCTGCATCACGCAGACCTGCTGCGACTTCCTCCCGGCGCCAGCCCGGCCGAACAGCACCGGCGCGATCCGGATGCCGACGATTGGGCGCTGCTCATCGACGATTGGATGCGCCACCACCTGATGGCCTCCGAGAACACAGAAGACCGCGAACTCGCCGAGGCGATCCGACGTGCCCTGCCCGCCATCGGGTACCGCTGGACCCGGACCGGCATACGGGCAGGACGCTCACCGGTCGACCGCGTCATCGCCTACTCGGCAGCGAAACCACAGGCGACGACCGAGATCATCTGCGCCGAGGCCGCCAACCTCGGCGAACGCCTGCGGATGCTCGTCCTCTGCGACTTCGAATCGCTCACCGCGACTCTGCCCACCGATGTCCGCGAAGTGCTGAGCGAGCGCTCCGGGTCGGCCATGCTCGTCCTCGAAACGCTCGTCGCCGATGCCCGCACCACGGGGTTGAGGCCGCTCCTCGTGTCCGGCAAGACGGTGGCCGGGGCACCGGATGTGCTCAGCGATCTGCGTACGGCAATCGCCGAATCAGACGAGCCATTGGCCTCCCGCCTGCAGATCAGCGAACCGGAATCGGGTATCAGCCGACTCGAAGGGCCGTGGAGCAGCCGGGCCTGGGTGCCTCATGTGACCGAACTCTTCTCCACGGGCAGATCTCAAGTACTCATCGGCACCCGTGCCCTCCTCGGCGAGGGATGGGACGCACCGGCCATCACCGGGCTCATCGACCTGAGCACAGCCACCACTCCGACCGCGGTGACGCAGACCCGCGGTCGTGCCCTGCGCCGTGACCCGAAGCAGGCACGTAAGGTCGCGCTCAACTGGACAGTAGTGTGCGTCAGCCCCGACCACCCGCGCGGCGACCAGGATTGGGGGCGACTCGTGCGCAAGCATGACGGCTTCTTCGGCACCGACTCCGATGGTGACATCGTCGACGGTGTGGCCCATATCGACTCCGTGTTCTCGCCCTACGAGCCGCCCGAGACCGAGCTCGCCGATGAGATCAATGCGCGGATGATCGCCCGGTCCCAGGACCGTTCAGAGATCGCGCAGCGGTGGCAGGTCGGCCGTGACTACCGGGACGAAGAGGTGCGCTCGGTGAGGATCCTGCAGCCGTCCGACCATCGCGGATCCGAGCAGTCGGCACTGACCGAAGCTGACGCCGCGCGCAACGGCGAGATCAGACCGACGCCGCGCCACCTCGGCGGGGATCCGGGCCGTATTCTGCCGCTCAGGATCACAACTGCGACGGTCGTACCCTGGGTGGGGCTCGGACTGATTCTCCTGGTGATCGGCGTGGCACTGGGTGGGGTCGGAGGCACGGCTCTGACAGTTCTCGGTCTCGTGCTCTGGGCGAGCCTGCCCGTGATGCTGTCTGCGGCGGGAGCGCGACGGGCTCGGCTCTATGCGCGCCCGCCGACGGTGGGCCAGCTCGCCGGCACCATCGCCGAGGCCCTGCGCGAGACGAGGAAGAGCAGTGCCGGTCCGGAAGCGATGCGTCTTCGCGTGGATGCCCGTGGGGATCTGCGGTGTCACCTCGACGCGGATGCACAGTCCGCGGAGGCCTTTGCGCTCGCCCTCGACGAGGTGGTGTCCCCGATCGCCGATCCGCGGTACCTGGTTCCCCGGTGGTCTCTGCCGCAGCCGCAGACGGGTCTGCGCGGGCAGTGGGAGCGGCTGAAGTTCGGCTGGTCAACGCCGCAGCGCAACGACCCGATCTGGCACGCGGTGCCCACGGCGCTGGGTGCGAACCGGGAATCGGCGCAGGCCTATTCCCGGGCGTGGAACCGGTGGATCGGCGGTGGTGAGGCGATGTACACGAGGAACCCCGACGGGGCCGGAATACTGACCGCCTGCCGGGGGACGAACCCGATGCAGATGTCCTCGGTGCTGCGGACCTCTTGGCACTGAGTTCGTCGTTCTGCAGGCGGCTGCCCGGTGTTCTGACGGCGAATGCCCGGTGTTGTGCATGCAGACATGACAGAGCCAGTGTCGGTGCTGTCTCTCGTCTCACAGCTCCAGACCGCTGATGCCGGGGATAGACTGACAGGGCGGTACCAGCCTGCGTCGGCACTCTGACTCGGATGCCGGCGTGGTCCACCTCGGAGCGCTGACAGCTCCACGTGTTTCAACGGAAGGAACTTTATGCCCACCGTCGCCAGAAACATTGTCGATACGCTCGCTGCCAGCGGAGTCAAGCGCGTCTACGGCATCCCCGGAGATTCGCTCAACGGCTTCACCGACGCCTTGCGCGTCAATCCTCAGCTCGACTGGGTTCAGGTTCGCCACGAGGAGGCGGCGTCATTCGCAGCCAGCGGCGAGGCCGCACTGACCGGTGAACTCGCCGTCTGCGCCGGCAGCTGCGGACCGGGAAACCTCCACCTCATCAACGGCCTCTACGACGCTCAGCGCTCCCGTGTCCCGGTGCTCGCGATCGCCGCACACATCCCTAGCGATGAGATCGGCTCGAACTACTTCCAAGAGACCCACCCGACCGACCTGTTCCGCGAATGCAGCGTCTACCTCGAACATGTGGCCACCGCGGAGCAGATGCCCCGCCTGCTGCGCATCGCCATGCGCGAGGCCATCGAAAAGCGCGGAGTCGCGGTCCTCGTCATCCCCGGCGACGTCGCCCTGACCGAGATCGATGCCGCCGCCGAGGTGGTGCGGTCCTATGCGCCGCACGTGATCCCTGCTGATTCCCAGGTGGAGGCCGCAGCGAAGGCACTGAACAAGGGCAAGAAGACCACGATCCTCGCCGGTGCCGGAACGGAAGGCGCCCACGACGAGCTCATCGCCATCGCGGAGAAGCTGCAGGCGCCGATCGTCCACGCGCTGCGCGGCAAGCAATTCATCGAGTACGACAATCCCTACGACGTGGGAATGACAGGTCTGCTCGGATTTTCCTCCGGCTATCACGCGCTCAAGGGCTGCGACACCCTGCTCATGCTGGGCACGGATCTGCCCTATCAGCAGTTCTATCCCGACGATGCCACGGTCATCCAGGTGGATGTCCGAGGTTCTCAGATCGGGAGGCGGACCCCGGTCGACATCGGACTGGTCGGAACCGTGGCCGACACCGTTGACACCCTGCTGCCGTTGATCAAACCGAGCCGCAGCAGCACACATCTGAAGTCGATGACCAAGCACTACGAGAAGACCCGCAAGGAACTCGACGAGCTCGCAACACCGTCGAAGCGGACGATCCACCCGCAGTATCTGACTCGGCTCATCGACGAGGCGGCCGATGACGATGCCGTCTTCATCCCCGATGTCGGCTCACCGGTGACCTGGGCGGCCAGGTACCTGACGATGAACGGCAAGCGTTCGCTGATCGGGTCCTTCAGCCACGGCTCCATGGCCAATGCTCTGTCACAGAGCGTCGGCGTGCAGTCGGCCTTCCCTGATCGGCAGACCATTGCCCTGGCCGGAGACGGCGGGTTGGCGATGCTGCTGGGCGAGCTCCTCACCTTGACCCAGAACAAGCTGCCGGTCAAGACCGTCGTCTACAACAACTCCTCACTGAATTTCGTGGAACTGGAGATGAAGGCGGCAGGCTTCGTCACCTTCGGAACGGAGCTGGAGAACCCTGACTTCTCCACCATCGCCGAGGCGGTCGGCATCAAGGGCTTCCGCGTCGAGAAGTCCAAAGACCTGCCGAAGGTGGTCAAGGAGTTCCTCGCCTACGACGGCGCGGCGGTCCTCGACGTCGTCACCGAACGGCAGGAGATGTCCATGCCGCCGACGATCACCGCCGAGCAGGCCAAGGGCTTCGCGCTCTATGCGATCCGCACGGTGATGTCGGGCAAGGGCGACGAGCTCATCGACCTGGCACGCACGAACATCCGCCAGCTGTTCTGAGGGTCTCGCTCAACCGGTCGGGCTGTCGCTCGGTCTCGGCAGCAGCCGGCGAGGCAGAACGCGCCCAACGTTGAAACGGTCGGTAAGTCCGAGTCGATTTTGAGCCCAAAAGGGCCGTTCATCGACTCGGACTTACCGACCGTTTGCGATCGGACCCAGTTCAGGCGATCGGGTAGTCCGCCAGGGCCTGCGCGGTGACCAGGGCAGCGGTCATGGCTTCGTGGCCCTTGTCTTCCTGTGAGCCCTCGAGCCCGGCACGGTCCAGTCCCTGCTGTTCCGTGTCACAGGTCAGCACCCCGAATCCAACCGGTTTGCGGGAGTCGATGGCCACTCGATTGAGTCCGTCTGTGGCGGCTTGGCAGACGTAGTCGAAGTGTGGGGTGCCGCCGCGGATGACGACGCCGAGGGCGACCACCGCGTCGAAGTGCGGTGCCAGGCGTGCCGCGGCGAGGGGCAGTTCGAAGCTTCCCGGAACCCGAACCAGGGTGGCTTGGGCTCCGGCTTCGCTGGCTGCTCGCTGGGCACCGTCGACGAGGCCGTCCATGATCTGCGTGTGCCAGGAGGCTGCAATGATCGCGATGCGAGTGTCGGCAACAGAGACGGTGAGCTCAGGTGCTCCGGAGTGTGCCATGGGTGGATCCTTTCGTAGCGGCCGTGATGGCCAAGGTTTCTGGAAGCGTCGGTGGATGCCGGGAAGTGCGGGTGGTCAGCAGTGGTGCTTCTCGGCGATGGGTGTCGCAGGGCTGGCCGCCGAGGCGGTGGCGCTGCCGACCACCGAGGGCAGGGTCAGAGTATGGTGCATGCGCTCACGCTTGGTGGCCAGATAGTCCGTGTTCTCCGGGCGGGCGGGAATCTCGAGCGGAATGACCGCTTCGATGGTGATCCCCAGCGATTCGAGCGCTCGAGTCTTGTCCGGATTGTTCGTCAGCAGCCGGATGCGGGTCAGTCCGATCGAGCGCAGAATCTCGGCGGCCGCACGGTAGTCACGGTCATCGTCGTGGAAGCCGAGCTCACGGTTGGCATCGACCGTGTCCAGACCGCGGTCCTGCAGGGCATAGGCCTGCAGCTTGTTGCTCAGCCCGATTCCGCGACCCTCGTGGCCGGTCATGTAGATCACGGCACCGCCTTCAGCAGAAATCCGCTGCATTGCCAGATCCAGCTGTTCTCCGCAGTCGCACCGGTGGGAGCCGAAGACGTCCCCGGTCAGGCACTCCGAATGCACCCGAACCAGGGGTGCGGGCCCGCGCAGCGCAGGCTCCTGTCCCGTCGATGCTTCGTCAACGGCGGCAGAGTTCACCTCGGAGAACACGCCGAGGTGGTCGTGGCCGTCGATCGTGAATGCGCGGGCGGTGAAGCTCCCGTGCTTCGTCGGCAGCGGCACCTCGGCCGATGGTGCGATCGATCCTGAAGTCGCATCTGACTCACCCGGCACGTTTGTCGAGTCGGCCGTCGAATTCGCATCGAGCCCGTGACCGGTCTCGTTGAGGTATTCGATGAGTTCTTCGATCGAGACCATCACGAGCTGATGGGCATCGGCGAACTCGCGGAGGGAGTCGAAGCGCATCATCGACCCGTCGTCGTGGACGACCTCGCCGATCATGGCCACGGGGCTGGCCCCGGCCAGGCGCGCGAACTCGACTCCGGCCTCCGTGTGGCCCGGGCGTTCACGGACTCCACCGGCCTTAGCGATGAGTGGGAACACGTGACCGGGGCGCGTGATCGAGGCGGGGTCGGGCACTGCTACGGCAAGATGGCGCCCGGTCAGGGCGCGTTCGGCGGCGCTGATGCCGGTGGTCACGCCGACCGCATCGCAGCTGATCGTGTACGCGGTGCCCTTCGGGTCTTCATTGGCGGAGACCATGGGCGGCAGTTCGAGTGCGGCGGCGCGCTCGGCGTCCATGGGTGCGCAGATGACGCCGGAGGTGTAGCGGACGAAGAAGCCCATGGTCGCAGCCTCGGCGAATTCGGCGGCCATGATGAGGTCGCCCTCGTTCTCGCGGTCCTCGTCATCGACGACGACGATGGGCTGGCCAGCGGCGAAAGCGGTGATCGCTTCGTCGATCGGGTTGAGCCGAGCGTGTTCCAGGGATGTGTCGGGCCGATCAGTTCTCGGGGTGGTTTCAGTCATGGTCGGCTCCTTGCTGGGTGCTGTCGGTCGTGCGGGTGCTGTCGGTTGAGTTGAAGAAGGTGGTTGCTTCGTTCCGGAATGAAAGCAGGCGGGCCGTGTACTTCGCGAGCACGTCCACCTCGATGTTGACCGGGTCGCCGGGGGAGATGTCGCCGAACGTGGTGTGCGACAGGGTGGCAGGGATGAGCCCGACCTCGACCCAGGCGCTGGCCGCGGAGGGTTCGGAGACGTCGGTCAGAGTCAGCGAGACACCGTTGAGCGCGATGGACCCCTTGACCGCGGTGTAGGGGGCGAGGTGATTCGGGATTCCGATGCGCAGCGTCGACCACTCGGCGTGGTCGTCCCGGCTGGTCAGCTCGCCGCACCCGTCGACGTGCCCCTGCACCACATGGCCGTCGAAGCGACCCGAAGCAGGTGTGCACCTTTCGAGGTTGACGCGGTCTCCGGTGCGCAGAGCTCCGAGGCCGGTCAACCGCAGGGTCTCACCCATCACCTCGGCGGTGAAGGGGCCTGACACCGCGGCTGTGAAGGCACCCGGCGGCGAGGAAGCTTCGTCTCTGACCGAGGTCAGGCACACGCCGTTGACGGCCAGCGAGCCGCCGAGTCCGAGGTCGTCGACGAGGCCCTTGGCATCGATGGTGATGACGGCCGAATCGTCCTTGCTCTCGATGGCTGCGACGGTGCCGAGCTCTTCGATGATGCCGGTGAACATGTGCCCTCCGAATGAGTGTCCGATGAGTGAGTAGGTGGTCTGTCAGATGGTGTAGTTGTCAGCGCCGGCTTCGCCGACGACGAAGTGCAGCAGCACGTCCGGTCCGAGTTGAGACATCGCCGGCTCGGCGGTCTCGTCCGGAATCAGGCTGGCGGCATCGCTGAGCGTCGAGGTGTTCAGGCCGGACAAGCTCGAAAGCCCGGAGCCCACGAGCAGTGGAGCCTGGTAGCAGAAGACCTCATCGACGATCCCCGCGGCGAAGAAGGCACCGAGCACGCTGGGCCCGCCCTCGACGAGGATGTGGCGCAGGCCCCGGGCGTGCAGCTCGCCCAGCGCGGCGGTGATGTCGCGCGTGCGCAGATGGACGGTGTCGGGATTGAGCGCCAGGAACGATTCCGGCGGCAGGGACGTCAATCCGAGCACGACGGGCACCGGCTGAGTCTCCAACGGCTGCCCGCCGGGGCCCCTGGCATTGAGGCGCGGATCGTCGGCGAGGACGGTGCCGGTTCCGACGAGAATCCCGTCGACCCGGGACCGGAACTGATGCGCATGCTCTCGCGACGCCGCCGAGGTGATCCACTGGCTGGTCCCGTCGGCCGCGGCGACCTTGCCGTCGAGGCTCTGCGCGATCTTCGCAGTCACGAACGGACGTTCGGCCGCAACGGCACGACGCCACTGGGCATTGAGAGCCAGCGATTCCTCGTGGGCCAGGCCCGATCGGACCCGAACCCCCGCCTCGGCGAGGGTGGCTGCGCCCCCGGCAGCGGCATCGTTAGAATCGGCTGATGCGTAGACGACCTCGGGGATGTTGGCGTCGATGATCGCCTGGGTACACGGGCCGGTCCGGCCGGTGTGATTGCACGGTTCCAGTGTCACGAACAGGGTGGAGGCAGCGAGGTCGACGCCGAGGTCGATGGCCGTGGTGATGACGTCGACCTCGGCGTGGGGGGTGCCCGCACCTGCATGGTGGCCGACGACGACCTGGGATTCTCGCGTCAGGATCGCGGCTCCCACCAGCGGATTCGCGCCTCGGTGACCACGTCGCGCGGCCTGCAGTGCAGCGGACATCGCGGTCGTTTCGAGTTCGGAGAACCCCGCGTCCATGAAAAAACCTCCCGTGCCGATGCCGGGAGGGAGAATATTGCGGGTGCAACTATCAGGGCGTGCGATCATGTGCGCCAGTGCACTGGGATGCACCGAATCACAGCGACCGCGGTCGCCATGCTCCTCCCATCCAGACTCTGACTGTCGGTTTCGGAATTTCACCGAATCAGCTGCCTGCACGAATGCAGCCAGGTCGCGGACTATCACCGCCGGTACGGATTTTCACCGTCCCCGGAACATGTGAAAACAGACTAGCACGACCCTCGCTGAGGCGGCCATGACGTCCGTCACATGAGATGAGCAGGTGCCCTGCCGCAGGCGGAACGCGGATCACTGTGACCGGGTGGAGCGGGCCTCGGGTTGAGAGAGTGCATAACTTGGGTATATAACTGAGTTATGGATGATGTTGATTCGGCCGAGCTAGTCTCCGGCCTTGTCGTTGTCTCTTCGCGCCTGACCAGGGCGTTAAGACGAGTGATCGGCAACGAGAGCGATCTGGTCACTCTGCGTGCGCTCGGCGTCGTTGAGCAGTACCAGCCGGTCCGAGTTGGACATTTCGCTCAGGGCTACCTGTGCTCTCAACCGGCAGCGACGAAAGTCCTGGCTCGTCTCGAGGAAGCAGGTTACGTTCTGCGCGAAGCCAGCCCCGGCGACAGGAGAGCGTCACAGTTCTCCTTGACCGATGCAGGCCGTTCGAGGCTGACCGAGAATCGCAGCATCCTGGCCGAGCGGATGGAACCGTACTTCGAAGCCCTGACCCCCGAAGACCGACTCAGCGTCCACCGGGCGCTGGGCCTGGTGTCTCAGTATCTGCAGGATCAGCATCCGGTGGACGCCGAGGAGGTCGGCCAGGACGACGAGCAGGCGGACCGATGAGGTCAACCTCGCCGGTCGTCGAATCGAGCCATCGGATCACATCAGTCACACGACAATCGAACGAACGACGAAAGGGTGCGCAGGAACAGCAATGAGCGTGTCACCAGGGAATGAAACACAGACAGAGGATGGGCAAGGTGCTCAGGCATCCGTCCTGAAGCAGCCGCGTGCTGTATGGGCGGTTGCGTTCGCCGCGGTCATCGCCTTCATGGGCATCGGGCTCGTGGACCCGATCCTGCCCGCGATCTCCGCTGAGCTCGACGCTTCGCCGGCCCAGTCGATGCTGCTGTTCACCAGTTACCTGTTCATCACAGGCGGCATGATGTTCTTCACCAGCTTCGTGTCCTCACGCATCGGCGCGAAGACGACGCTGCTCATCGGCCTCGTCCTCATCGTCGCATTCTCGGCACTGGCCGGATTCTCCGGCAGCGTCGACCAGATCATCGGCTTCCGCGCCGGTTGGGGACTGGGCAACGCCCTCTTCATCTCGACCGCGCTCTCGACCATCGTCGGCGCTGCCTCCGGTGGTGCTGAGAAGGCGATCATCCTCTACGAGGCGGCGCTGGGCGTCGGCATTGCGACCGGTCCTCTGCTCGGCGGTCTGCTCGGCGGCATCTCCTGGCGCGGCCCGTTCTTCGGCACCGCGGTCCTCATGGCCATCGGCTTCATCGCCATCGTGATCCTGCTCCCCTCTGAGAAGTCGGGCGGCGGGAAGTCCCTCAAGACTTCACCCGAACCGATCAAGCTCAGTGCGACCTTCCGCGCTCTCGGTCGGCCCGGAGTCCTGGTCCTGGGCATTGCCGCGCTGCTGTACAACTTCGGCTTCTTCATCCTTCTGGCCTACAGCCCGTTCCCGGTCGAAGCCGCCGCGGCGAAGATGGGCATCGAGGACTTCGGCGCCATGGGACTCGGGTACGTCTTCTTCGGCTGGGGCATGTGCGTGGCGATCACCTCGGTGTGCGGCGCACCTCTGCTGACCAAACGCCTGGGGCGTCGTCGCAGCCTCGTCGTCTCCCTCGTGGCTCTGGCCGTGCTGCTGTTCGTGATGGCCTTCCTCGTCGAATCATTCGTCGGCATCATCGTCTGCGTGATCGTCGCCGGACTGATCTTGGGTGTGCTCAACACAGTCTTCACCGAATCCGCCATGGAGGTCAGTGACCTGCCCCGTCCGGTCGCCTCGGGCACGTATTCTGGTGTGCGCTTCATCGGCGGTGCTGTGGCGCCGATCGTCGCCGGATCCGTTTCCGAATCGATCGGCACCGGTGCCCCGTACTTCTTCGGTGCGGGTGTAGTGCTCCTGTCCGTCGTCGTCATTGCGATCGGGTGGAAGGCCGTGCGTCGCGTCGACGGTCACATCGACGAAACTCCTGTCGACGAAGCCTATGCGCTCACCGGCGGAGACGCCTGAGTCGAGCTCAGCGGCGCAGACGCTTCTGCGCACCCCGTGCCAGCAGCAGGATCAGCACCACCGAGGCGAGCATCGACCACGGACTCACCAGCGAACCGGTGACGATGACGGCCGCGGCGAGCGGTCCGTACGCCACCGCGTCGAATTGCCATGCGAGAATCATGAGGACGGAGATGTCTCCAGCCGGGGTCGGAATCGGGGTCGTCATCTGAACGGGCAGAGGTCCCTTGGTCGCGGCGTGGATGCGTGCCGCCGCAATCTGGATCAGACCCAGAACGAGGGTCCCGCCGAGGCTGGGGTCCCACAGTCCGCGACTGCCAGTGACGAGGGCTCCCAGGAGACAGATCAGCGGCAGGGTGAGGACCAGCATGAGCGTCGTGTATGCGGCGCCGCTTCGCGTCAGCATTGCGCCCGCGGTGAGTCGGAACAGGGGCGCACAGCCGGCAGTCTCGGCCACGAACTCGAGGCTGTCGGTAAAGGCGCCGAAACCCAGGTGGATGAGCGTGAGCGCCGCAGCGAGGACGAGCATGACCAGTGCGAGATCGGGGGCTGAGGAGTCGAGCCGCTCGTCCAAGGAGATGCCGCAGCCGATCAGCAGTGCGCCGAGGGCGATGAGGAGGATGCCGAGAAGAGGTCTCCGAGGCGCCCTCCAGGCCGAGAGCCACAGCCCCCACGGGGTGCGTGGGACCGCCGCCGTCCACCACCGCGGCAGCACCCGCATGGCCCGTCCCGTGCTGGGAGCCGACCGATGCCCACGGCTCGCCGCGCTCCAGTCGCCGGTCCTCGTCAAAGTGGAAGCCGCCTCGGCGAGGGCGGAATGTCTGAGCACCGTCTCCGTGCGCAGCCGTGTGAGGCAGAATGGAATCAGCCAGGGCGCCGAGAGCGCGAGCAGCCCGATCTCGACGAGGATGGCGACCGCGAAGACGTCATAGATGATCGCCAGGACACTCGTGGCGCCGAGAACGGAGGAGCACCATGCGCGAAGAGGCGCGACCTTGGCCTGACCGATCAGACGAGCATCGGCACACGCCATGCCCAGGACCACACCGCCGAGGCCCATCCAGCCGACGGTGCCCACCGACCAATCCAGTGAGATGGAACCAGCGGCGCCGAGGGCCAGACCCGCGGCGCCGAGGACCAGGGCGGTTGCGACGAAGGCTCTCAAAGACGTCGGGCCGAGGGATCTCCAGCGAGGCTGCGGGGACTGGAGGCGCACCGTGGCTTCGAATCGTCCCGGTGCGATCGGGCCCCGAAGCTCCCCGACGGCGAGGGCGACAAGGCTGACGAGTCCGCCGGCGAATGCCCAGTCCAAGGGCTGCGCCGTGCTCAGCGCGGCGGCGATGACGGTCTGGTCGAGGATGACGACCAGAAGGTTGATGAGCATCGGGGACAGGAAGATCGTGAACAGCGTGATGACGTAGACGGCCATCGTCGTCGACCCGAAGGCTCGCCCGATGCCCGCGTGGCGGGACCTGACGAAGGCCCCTGCGCCGCTGCCACTCACGAGAGTCCGGTCGCATCGCGTGTGAGGGGGAGATATTCCTCGCCGAGGCGGTCGATGACCTTCTGAGAGTGACTGGCAAGGACCAGCGTGGTGCCGTTCTGGGAGCGCTTCTCGAGAACGGTGATGAGGAGATCGAGTCGTGTGGAGTCGAGCCGCTGTTCGGGCTCGTCGAGGACGAGCAGCTGTGCAGGCCGGACGAGGACCATCGCCAGCTGCATGAGCTGAGTCTGGCCCGAGGAGAGTTCGTGGGCGAATCGTTCGGCGAGGAAGTCGATCTCGAGCTCCTCGAGCTGACGCATCGCTGCGGTGTGCGGTTCGCGAAGCGACCAGCTCATGGCGATGGCCACGAGGTGTTCGGCCACGGTCAGTTCTCGACTGATGGGTGCTCGGCCGATGAGCCCGGTGACGGCGGCACGGAACTCCGACTTTCGGTCGTCGGGTGCCAGCCCGCAGACAGTCACCGTTCCCTGTGTCGGTGACAGAAGTCCGGTGAGGGCGGAGAGCAGCGTCGTCTTCCCACTCCCATTGTCGCCGCCGATGACCAGATTGTGTCCGATGTCCAATGAGATGTCCGTCGGGGACAGCAGGGTGAAATCGCCCGTCGAGACGCCGAGTCCGTCAGCCCTGATGGCCGAGACGGCATCCGCGGTTCGTGCCTGCGAGTCCGTCGGACCCGAATCCCTTCGTCTGGATCCGGTTGGTCGGTTCATGGGATGGTCCTTCGCTGATGAGGCTGCGTGTCCAGCGTACTCGACTGGCAAGGCCGGGTCTCAAAGGAACGGCCTGGTCAGAGGAGTGGTGCAGGTCAAGCTGGTCTGCACGGCTTCCACGTTCCAGATCTGCAACGGAGTCGATACGGGAATTGCGGCCGTTGTGTAGCACAATTGGTATCGCACTTGATTGCACCACTTCATTGCACAGCGAATCTACTCCTAACACGAAGGTCATCATGTCCTACGATGCGAACAGCGCCTACAACGCGAACAATGCCTACCCTTCAGGCCCCGGGGCTCCCGGCCCTGGAGCGATGGGTCCTGGTGGCCAGATCCGCGGAGCTGCCAGCCCCGAAGATCTCTCCCTCCCGCTCTACGGCGCCTCGTTCGGCCAGGCCGTCAAGCGCTTCTTCAAGAAGTACGTCGTGTTCTCCGGGCGCGCATCACGCAGCGAATTCTGGTGGATGGCGCTGTTCTCTTTCCTGGTGCAGCTCATTCCACTGGTGCTGATCATTGTCGGCGCGGTCATGGCGGCGAGTTCCGCGGCGATGGTGGACCCCTACGATCCGAGTGCTGCGCAGGCGGCAATGTCGGGCCCAGGGGTGATTGTCGCGGGGATTGGCTATGTCATCGGTGGTCTCATCGCTCTCGCCATGATCATCCCAAACCTCGCGATCACTTGGCGTCGTCTGCACGACGCAAACTTCGCTGGTCCGTTCTTCTTCCTCAGCTTCATCCCCGGTGTCGGCGGACTCATCGTGTTCGTCCTTGAACTCATGCCTTCCAAGCCTGAAGGCCAGCGCTTCGACGTATGATCGCCTGAGCACTATTGCTGGAGCGAGATTTACACAGGGAAGACAAGTAGCTCCAGCGAATTGAAGCTGCCGCTTGCATACACTGCATGCGGCAGTTTTCTTACTGCCTCACGTCCCGCCAGCCGCACAACCTACCGTTGCAGATGTAGGAAATACGACTGACAGGGCGTTGTGCTGTGCACAGGCGCGCGGACTCCTCGGTTGCGGCGACGCACTGCACCGTTCTCCCGTATGCCGCGACACCCCGCCGCGACACCCCGCCGCGACACCCCGCAGCGACGCCCCACCGTCAGGCCGCGGAGATGCTGGGGAACCAGGTGACGATCGCGGGCACGCAGATGAGAAGCACGATGAGCGCAAACTCGATGAACAGGTAGGGCACCGCTCCCTTGATGATGTCGGCGATGTCGAGTTCCGGCACCACCGACTTCATCGTGTAGAGGTTGAGGCCCACCGGCGGAGTGATCACCGCGGTTTCGAGAGTGACGACCAGGATGACGCCCACCCAGATCGGGTCGTAGCCGAGCGTGGTGAAGATCGGCAGAACGATCGGTGTGACCACGAGGAGCAGCGAGGCCGCATCGACGAGGCAGCCCAGCATGGCGATGATCAGCAGCACGATGATCGCGATGAGCACCGAGGGCAGATTCAGCGAACTCACCGCTCCAGTGATGGCCTCGGGTGCCCGGACGACGACGAGAAGCTGTGTGAAGGCGAACGCCGCTCCGACGATGATGAGCAGGCTGCCGGAGATCTTCGTCGTCTCCACGAGGATCTTCTTGATGTTCGTCCAGGTCAGGGCCCGGTCAATCAGACCGACGATGAGTGCTGCGCCGATGGCGCCGATCGCGGCGGCCTCGGTGGCGGTGGCCAGGCCGGTGTAGATCGAACCGAGGACGATGATGATGAGCACCATGGCGGGAATGATCTTCACCAGAGAGGCGAACCTCGATGACCAGGTGATCGTCTCCGTCGTCTTCGGAGCCAGGTCCTTCTTGATCGTGGCGACGAGGATGACGAAGCCCATCATCAGCACGGCCAGGAGCAGCCCCGGGATCAGACCGGCGGCGAAGAGTTCTCCGACGCCGGCGCCGCTGATCGAAGAATAGAGGATGAACATGAGACTCGGCGGAATGAGCATCGCCAATGCGCCGGAGGCGACGACAGATCCCGAGGCGAGACCAGGATTGTATCCGCGACGCAGCATCTCCGGGACCGCCATGCGACCGACGACCGCGACCGAGGAGATGGACACCCCCGACATCGCGCCGAAGACGGTCGAGGAACCGACCGATGCGAGGGCAAGACCGCCGGGGATCCGTGCCAGCCATTGATGCGCCGCCCTGAAGATCGCCTGACCCAGGCCGCCGACGACGAGGATTTCGCCGAGGAGGATGTACATGGGAGCGGCCACGAGCGAATAGTTCTCCAACTGGCTGACGAAGGCGATCGGCATCTGCTGAATGCCGGAGAAGCCCTCGACGAAGAAGAGCCCGAGCAGCCCGGAGACACCGAGGGCGATGAAGATCGGTGTGCGGATGATGATGAGGAACAGCAGGAGGATCACTGCTGCGGTGACGACAAGAGCTTCAGTCATGGGTGCCCCCTCGGGCAGTATCGGTGGTGTCATCCTCGTCTTCGGCAGCAAGCGCCGAGGTGCGGGTCTGCCAAGGTGTGAGGATGACGACGAGAGCGAGCACGAGCAGCCCGACGGCGACGACCGCGTAGTCGATCCACACGGGAAGATTGAAGTTTCCCGAGGTTCGCAGTCCTCCGGCGAGGAAGTTGGCCGACGCCCCTGCCGCAGTGACTCCGACGACGATGCTGAAGAGAAGCGTGGCGGTGTTCGTGATGATGTCGGCGACGAGCTTCCCTCGCGCGCTGAATTTGCGGTAGAAGAGATCCATGGCGATGTGTGATCGCTGGGCCGCGATATTGGGAACGGCGAACATGACGATGATGACGAGTCCGAGCATGCACACCGGCAAGGACCATTCGAGCGGCTGCGCGAAGATGTAGCGCATGATGACGTCATAGCCGGTGATGAACATGAGAATGACGATGATGACTCCGGAGATGACCCGCATCCCTGCGGTGACGGTCACCAGGGCATCTGCCAGCGGTCCGAGGACTCGGTTGTTCCGCCTCGGCGATTTGGACGGCTGGTGGAAGATCGGACGCTGCTGCGATTCGTTGCTCATGCGGACCTCACCAACTTCAGTGCTTTCTCGGCCAGTTCGGGATCGTCGACCTTCTGCTTCCACCATTCGAGGACCGGAGTCGTCGCCTTCCGGAACGTTGCTATCTGCTGTTCGTCGAGTCTCAGGAGCTCGACTCCCGAGTTCTCGATGATTCCGCGATACTTGTCCTCATGAACAGCGACCTGATGGTCCGTCCCCTTCTCGGTCAGCATCTTGCCCGCGTTGTGGAGCGCTTCGCGGGTAGTACTCGGCAATGCGTCGTACCAGTCGACATTGGCGTAGGCGTCGACGCTGTAGTCGCCGAAGTGAGCTTCGGTTCCGTATCTGAGGACGTTCTGCAGGTCGCGGGAGATGACCGTCCCCATGTAACTGACCATGCCATCGATCGTCCCCCGCTCGAGGGCCTCGTAGAGTTCGGCCGAAGACATCGACACCGGCGATCCGCCGAGAGCCTTGACCATCTCGCCTTCGACCTGCCCCGCCGTGCGGATGCGCAGGCCGCGGACATCCTCTGGCTTCTCGATCGGACGGTCGACGGTGAACAGCCATTCGGGGGTGGTCGTCATGGATCCGAGGGAGATGAGTCCGCGAGGGCGCAGAGTCTCATTGATGAGTCGCGACAGGGGACTGTCGTAGGCCAGTGCTCGTCGGATCTGCTCGAACCCCTCATTGACGAAGGGAAGCTCGTAGACGCCGAGGATGGGGTAGCTCGTCGAGACGTAGGAACTTGTCTGCACCACCACGTCGGCAACGCCCTGGATCAGCCCGGGCATTGTCTGTGCGGCGTTGAGCAGTGTACCCGAATCGTAGAGATCGACGCTGACTCCCTCGGCCTTGGACGCGGTGTCGACGAACATCTCGATGCCGGGAAAGAGATCCTTGTACGAGGGTGTGAGGTAAGTGGCGACCCTGATATCGGATGCCGAACGTCCGCCCCTGGTCAGGGGGTTCGTTCCGACTGTTCCGCACCCGGCCAGCAGCAGCGGAAGGCCGGCCAGGGCCAACATGCTGCGCCGGCCGACTTGAGTGCCGGATATCGCTTTCGAAGTGGAACGGTCCATGTGAATCTCCTCCTTGAAATTTCAGGACCAATGATGGTTGCAGCAGGGTTCAGAATGAACGGGGCATACCCAGGACGTGTTGTCCGACGAACGAGAGGATCATGTTCGTCGAGATCGGCGCGATCTGGTAGAGGCGGGTCTCCCGAAACTTCCTCTCGATGTCGTATTCCGTGGTCACTCCGTAGCCGCCGTGAGTCTGCAGCGCGGTGTCCGCTGCCTTCCAAGAAGCGTCGGCAGCCAGGAGTTTGGCCATGTTCGCCTCGGCGCCGCAGGACTGACCTGCATCGAAGAGGTCGGCTGCCTTCCAGCGCATGAGGTCCGCTGCTTCGACGTCGATGTAATTCCTGGCGATGGGGAACTGCACTCCCTGATTCGCGCCGATCGGGCGCCCGAAGACCTCGCGCTCGCCGGCGTACTTCGATGCTCGATCGACGAACCACCGGCCGTCGCCGATGCATTCGGAGGCGATGAGGATGCGTTCGGCGTTCATCCCGTCGAGGACGTAGCGGAATCCGTGTCCTTCTTCTCCGATGAGCGCCGAGGCGGGGATCCGCACGTCGTTGAAGAACAGTTCGTTCGTCTCATGATTGACCATGGTCTTCAGGGGACTGACCGTGAGTCCTTCCAGCTCGCGGATGTCGATGATGAACAGCGAGAGGCCACGGGACTTCTTCTCAACCTGGTCCAAGGGCGTGGTTCGAGCGAGCAGGATCATGAGATCCGAGTGCTGGACGCGGGAGATGAACACCTTCTGGCCGTTGACGACGTATTCGTCGCCGTCACGGACCGCTGTCGTGCGCAGACTCGTCGTGTCCGTTCCCGCAGTGGGCTCGGTGACGCCGAATGCCTGCAGCCGCAGTTCGCCGGAGGCGATTCCGGGCAGGTACTGCGCGCGCTGTTCATCGCTGCCGTGGCGCAGCAGGGCACCCATCGTATAGAGCTGGGCGTGGACCGGGCCTGCGTTGCCGCCGTTGCGATTGATCGTCTCGAGGATCACCGAGGCGTCGCCGAGTCCGAGACCGAGCCCGCCGTATTCCTCCGGAACCAGAGCGCCGAGGCAGCCCGTCGTCGTCAGGGTGTCGACGAAGGCTTCGGGGTAGGCTTTCTCCTCGTCCATCTGTCGCCAGTACTCATCGGGGAAGTCGGCGCAGATCTGATTGACCAGACCGCGCAGATCATTGCGGACGTCGGTGGTGTTGTCGATGCTCATGTTTCAGTTCTCCTGTGATGTTGTCGGCGTGCTCGCCTCGGCGCGGGGGCCGAACCCTCTCCGGTAGACCATGACGGTCCGTTCGAAGCTGACGACGACCTCCTCGCGCTGGTTGAATCCTTCGGTCGCCACGCTGACGATGCCCACGCTGGGCCGAGAGCTCGATTCCCGCCGGTCGAGGACCGTTGTGCGTGAGTGCAGGGTGTCACCTTCGAAGACCGGCTTCGGGAGCTTGATCTTGTCCCAGGCAAGATTGGCGAAGACGTTCTGGGACACGTCGCCGACGGTCTGTCCGGTGACGAGCGAGAGCGTGAAGGCGGAGTTCACCAGGGGCTGACCGAATTCCGTCTTCTTCGCGTACTCGTGGTCGAAGTGCACGGGCGCGGTGTTCTGGGTCAGCAGCGTGAACCACATGTTGTCCGTCGTCGTCACTGTCCGTCCCAGCGGGTGCTCGTAGACGTCGCCGATGACGAAGTCCTCGAAGTATCTGCCGTGCCAGCCGGTGTGTGTGGTCATGGGTGCGCTGTCCTTTCGGTTGTGGATTCGATGTCAGCCGGCGAGAACTCCGCCAGCACCGACCGGGTGTGTTCGCCGAGGCGGGGCACGGTTCCGTACTCCCGCCCCTGCGATCCTGGCGCCCAGGGCGGAAGCAGGGTGCGGACAGGTCCGACCGGAGTGGGGGTGTCGATCCATCGGTCACGGGCCACGAGCTGTTCGTGGTCGGCGAGATCGGAGATTCCGTTGAGTCGGGCCACTGCGATGTCGGCGTCCTTGAGGAGTCCGAGGGCCTCGACTTGGGTGAGTTGAGAGAGCCGGGCGCTGATGATCTCTTCGAGCAGTTTGGCATTGCCGACGCGCGAGTGCTGCGAGTCGAAGCGTTCGTCTGCGGCAAGTGCCCGATCGGACATGACGATCTCACAGAAGCGCGTCCATTCCCGTTCGCTCTGCACGGCGAAGAGGATGATGTTTCCGTCTCCGGTGGTGAAGGCACCATATGGGGCGATCGTGGCATGTGACGTGCCGCGGCGGGCCGGTTCTCTGCCGCCGTGGAGAGCGTAGTGCAGGGGGTAGCCCAGCCATTCGGAGAGAGCATCGAAGAGGGAGATCTGCACAGGTTCAGCCCGACCGGTCCGGAAACGGTGGAGTAGAGCGGCAAGGATCGACGAGTAGGCGTAACTTCCGGCAGCGATGTCCGCGATTGAGATGCCGACCTTGGCCATCATGTCGCCGTCGCCGGTGAGAGCGATCATTCCGGTCTCACCCTGGACGAGCAGGTCGTAGGCCTTCGCATCGGCCATCGGTCCAGTCTCCCCGTAGCCGGAGACGGAACAGGCGATGACGTTCGGATGTCTGATCTGGACGGACCTCGGATCCAGCCCGGCTCGACGGGCAGCGGAGGGCGAGAGGTTCTCGATGAAGACATCGGCTCCGGCAATGAGCCGTTCGAGCGGGGCCTTTCCCTCCTCAGATTTGATGTCGAGCGTGACGGACTCCTTGCCCCGATTGAGCCAGAGGAAGGCCGACGATAGGGTGGGGGCCTCTTCTGCGTCGGCAAGCGGAGACGCCGATCCGGCCTGTGCAGCGGCCGAATCGCGTGTCACAGTGCGGTCGTAGCCGCGGGCGAAATCGCCTCCGTCGGGTCGTTCGATTTTGATCACCCGTGCTCCAAGGTCTGCCAATTGCCGCGACGCGAACGGTGCGGCGACGGCCTGTTCGAGCGCGACGACGGTGATGCCGGCCAGCGGGAGGTCTTTGGTGGATCCGGTGCTCACGACAGGACCTCCTCGGTGGGGACCACTGCGGCCGCAAACGTCTCGGCGAAGGTGGTCATGGACGACTGTGCGGACAGATTGCGCAGGGCAGAATAGGTCTGGTCATCGGTGGTGAGTCCGGCGAAGGTGAGGCAGTTGTCGAACTTCGCCCTGAGCCGGCGCTCATCGAGTGGTCGAGTGGCATGTCCGCGCGGGCGGTCGACTCGCTGCGTGCGCGTCTGCCCGTCCTGGGTCGTCACCGTGACGACGGCGTAGCCATCGGTCCATTCGGCTGCGCCGATCGGCGGCAGATCGTTCGTCACCGAGGTGATTCGGGGGATGAGGTCCTGCGCAGTGTGGCGATTGACGCTGTCATCGGTGAATGACTGCGGAGTCAGCACATGGTCGAGGAGTATCGCTGCCAGCGCATATTCCATGCTGAACTTGCCTTCCAGGCCAGTGACCGGGCGATGGTGGATGAGGGGGACCAAGCCTCCCGGCTGGACGCAGACCTCGATGGTCGCGACGTCGTCGGCCCGCAGTCCAGACTCGATGAGATCCGAAACCGCGTCCGCTGCAGCCTGGATGTAATAACAGCACGGGTAGGCCTTGATATTGAGACCGATCGGCTCGGTCACGGACTCTTCGATGGTGACCTCGCCACCCGAGGCCGTGCCCTCGCGCTCGCCTAAAGCCGCGCCTTCGCGTTTGCCTGTGTTGGACTCCGGCGAATGCAGGGCCAGGAAGCCCAGAGGGCTCTCGAGCTGCGAATCGTCGGAGGTGAAACCACCATCGGCCAGCAGTGCGGCGATTACGGCGTTGCTGGCTGCTGTTCCGGCGTGCAGCGGTTTGGTCATCGTGCCGAAGTTCTGCCGACTGCCGGCGGCAAGTGACCCCGCGACGCCGAGGGCGTGACGAGTGGCAGTGGGGTCAAGCCCGAGGAGACGGCTTGTGGCCACTGCCGCGGCGACGGTGCCGATTGTCGAAGTCGAGTGCCAGCCCAGCTCATAGTGGCCGTCTATGCCGATCTCAGCTGCGATGATGCGACCCGCGATGACCCCTCGAACATAGGCGTCAATGACAGATTGGCCGGGCAGATCGCGTACTACGCTCAGTGCCAGAAGGGCGGGTACGAGGACAGCACTGGGGTGGCTGATCGTGGCATCGTCGACGTCGTCGTAGTCGAGCGCATGTGCGGCCAAGCCACCGAGAAGGGCGACGGTCTGGGGTGCGGCGCCGGTGGAATAGGGAAGCCCGAGTATCGGGGAGCGGGACACCTCTGGGGCGAATGCCCGACTTGCGATCATCACCGCGGGTTCGCCCTGAGCCGCGATGGCACAGGCAAGCGTATCGACGAACGCACGTTCCGCGGCGTCACTCGTCTCGGTCGGATGCGGATCCTGCCACGTCGTCGCCACATGCGTCAGTTGGTCGGTCAGACCTTCTGCATCGCTGTTGAGCTGAGGCGCCGGGTGCATTTCGGCGACAGACGACGATGGGGGTGATTCTCGGTGCATCTGAATGCGGCTCCTTTGCCGGGGTCAGGCGAAATTTGCTATCGTGCCACTAGCCGGAACGCTGTTCCGTTCCTGGTTTATCATCGACGAGGTATCGTTCAAAGTCAAGGCCCTCCTGCATGGCAAGATGACGGAGGAAAGCATGAAGGGGTGACACGCGTGACCGGCTCGAATTCGGCAGGACCGATCCGTAGCGTTGTCAATGCACTTCGGGTCATTGAAGCTCTGGCCGCACATAAGGCGATTGGAGTCTCAGAGCTCGCCCGCCGACTCGAGATGCCCAAAACCTCGACTCAAAGGAGTCTTGAGACGCTGGCTCATGCGGGGTGGGTCACCTCTGCTGGAGGGGATCAGGCTCGCTGGTCCCTGACGAATCGCGCGCTCATCATCGGTCTCAGCACCGCCTCGGCGGGCAACCTCACGGAGCTGGCAGTGCGGGAGATGAACGCCGTGCGCGACGTCGTCGGAGAGACGATGCACCTGCTCATGCTCGATGGGCTCGAACACGTGGTCGTCGCCAGAGTCGATGGAACCAATCCGATCCGGACGTTCCTCGAACTCGGCACCCGTCCGATGTTCCACTCCACTTCGAGTGGCCGGTCACTGCTGTCCGTCATGGATGAGGCCGATGTGAGCGAGGTGCTCGACACGGAGGCGCGTGAGGAGGACTTCGACCGCGTCGAGGTGTTCGAAGAAATTCGTCTCACGCGTGAGCGCGGGTATGCGCTCAACCATGCGGAATGGCGGACGAACATCGCGGCAGTCGGCGTACCCGTGATCACTCAGCAGGGCAGCCCTCTCGCCGCGATCTCCATTTCGATGCCGCTGACGAGCTTCATCGAGCACGATCACGAAAAGGTGGGCCGACTGCTCATCGATGCCAGTGCCCGCATCACCGAGGCGCTGATTGGCTAGCCGCGCACAGTCGGCCGCCGTGCCAGTTTCGAGACCCCGCGCCGGTGTTGAAACCCCTCCCCAGTTCCGAAGCGCCCTACCAGTGACAGAACCTACCGCTGCTGGTGTAGGAAGTGGGGCTGACGCGAGGTGGTGCTCTACTTGCCAGTTGGGTCCGTGGGTGCCAGTCACAGAACGCCCCGTCGGCCGCGCAACCTACCACTGCAGATGTATGTCGCAGCGCTGGCTGGGCGTGACGCTCCCTCAGGCCGAGCTCAGGCCGAGCTGAGGCCGAGCTCAGCCTTGAACGGTAGTTCCAGCATTTGCGTTCGTCGACCGCACGAACGACCACACCATTCCGCAGAAGACGATCGCCCAGACGGTCAGGGCGATCCAGTACCACTGAGAGCCGATCCACGAGATGCTTGGCACTTCGTCGACCTTTCCCACGGTCGTGCTCGCCACGGAGTACATTCCCAGCGGGAAGACCATGCTCCACAGCGCGGCCGAGTATCCCAGAGGAATGCGGTGACTGAAGTGGCGCCACAGTCCGGCCAGGACGAGTGCGGGGATGAGCCAGGTCGAGATGGCCCACAGGATGGCCGAGGCGCCCGCGATGATGACGGTCGTCGCTGCGAAGATGGGTGACGTCCCGCCCTCGAGGATCTTCGATCCTGCGACCACTGTGATGGCCAGTGCGCCCATCATCACCCAGTACGGGGCATCGAGGTCTGCGGGGCCGATCCGGTGGAGCAGTGCCCTCATTCCCACGAAGACCGCGCAGGCGAGGTAGAGGCCGACGCCGACACTCCAGGCGATGACCGCGATGACTGCAAGCACGGAGCCGAGGCTGACTTCGGCGGCGGGGGTCGGAAGGTTCGCTTTCAGCCCGGATGCTGCGACGGCAACGGACTGAGCTGCGACCACACAGACGAACCAGGTGCCGTTGACCTGAGTGAGGATGGGCGAAGTCGACGAGCCGAGGACGGCGGAGAACGGAATGAGATAGCCCAGGATGAGCCAGGCTACGAGGCCGATGCTGAAGATCACGAGGGCGAAGCGGAAGTGCGACTGACCCTCCAGCGCGGTTGCCAGAACATTGGTCGCTGCGACGAAGGTGAAGAACCCGAAGGCCTTCGACGGGTTGTGCAGATCGGCACGCAGTCCATCGTTGTGCGAACAGGCGCGCCAGATGACGAGCGTCAGGAAGAAGACGTAGAGGATCACGGCCAGCCAGAACAGAACGGTGGAGAGGACTGTCAGGCCCTTGAGGTGTGCACCGACGGACATGATGCCGGTGGCCATGACCGAAGCGAAGCATCCCGGGGTGACCGTGCCCGGGCTCAGCCCCCACCTCGTCTGCAGGTATGTCAGGCTCGTCTCTCCAGTGCTCATTCTTCCATTATCGACATTTTGTGGGATTGGAGACATTCGGGGCGATTTCGAGACGATGTTCAGCATCGAACACTATAGTTACCTATGAGTAACTTGACCGGCGTCAGACCGTACGACTTCGAAAGAGCCCATGTGGCGTAATGTGCTTGGCAGGCAAGCGTGCCAGAACCGCGTTTCCGGCGTCAGCGGCCAGCACAAACGGTCGACATAGTCGCACACACTGGGAGTAGTAGGAATGCAGAGCAATTCACAGACGCTCACCGACGAGACAGAACAAGCAGTGAGCCAAGTCAGCCTCCGCGATTGGGGATTGTCGGGAAAACAAGGAGAAGTGTTCTCCGGAATCGACCTGGACGTGCCACGCGGCTCGGTGGTCATCATCCAAGGCGCTGCCGGGTCCGGCAAGACAGCCCTGCTGCTCTCCATCGCCGGCCGCATGCGCGTGACCTCAGGCGAGGGACATGTGGGCGAGCATAACATCCGCGAGCAGGCCCGTCGCGTACGCGAACAGGTCAGCGTCGGCCACATTGCCGGTCTCACCGACCTCGAGAATGACTTCACCCTCGCTCAGCATATCGCCGAGCGACTGATCATGCTTCAGCCCTGGTACAAACCGTGGGTCTCGAAATCCTCCCTGCGCGAGGTCGTCGACGTCATCCGCGAGACTTTCGAGTCCGCCTCCGAGGTGCTCGATCGCCTTCCCGAAGGGAAATTCTCGACCTCGGACGCCACACACGCAGACTTCCTCATCGATGACGAGGGGAAGACCTTCGTCTCAGAACTCAGCGAGCTGCAGAAGTTCCTCCTCGAACTCGGTCTGGCGAGCCTCGCGCAGGCACCGGTCCTCGTCCTCGACAACATCGACTATCTGCGCGAACGCGAAGATCGGGCTCGGGCGTGGGCGGCAATACTGATCTACCAGGAGCTGCGCAGGAACCGCGACCCCGAGAATCCACTCACGGTCATCGCCTCTTGTGAGGACTCCTCCGACGTCGACCTCGTCCTCGACGAGCTGCGCGCGGAGGTCTCACCCACCGCGGTAGACAAACTGTCACTCACCCCGCATCCCCGACACTGAGCCGACCACCTCAACCGCCGAGGCGGGCGAGACCAGCCGTCCCCCGCCTCCACCAGCTTCCGAATTCTTCGACGACAATAAGGTGTTTTTCGATGTTCTCTCTGCCTTGGCTCGAACTCAGCCGTTTCAAACGGCACACGATCACTCGCCTGGCGATCATCGTCGTTGCCATCATCCCCGCGATCTACGGCGGTCTGTATCTGGCATCGAACTGGGCTCCGACGGATAACCTCGACAAGCTTCAGGCTGCTGTGGTCAACACGGATGAAGGCGCCGAGCGCCCGAACTCGGACGGTGAGAAGCTCCACGCCGGAGATGAGCTCGTCGATCAGATCACCCCGGCGGGTGAAGGAGGGTTCGACTGGCAGGAGACATCGCTGAAGGAGGCCAATGACGGTCTGGCCGAAGGCAAGTACTTCGCGGTCCTCGAGATCCCGTCGAACTTCTCCCAGCGACTCGTCTCGACCGGGGGAGACGACCCGGAGCAGGCCGGGCTGAACCTGCGCACCGACGACGCCCACAATTTCATCGTGGGGCAGATGGCCGGAACCATCCTCAACGAGATCAAATCGGGGCTGAACGAGACCACCACCGCCGAGTACGTCTCCGAGGTTTACCTCGGCTTCAACGATATCCACTCCTCGACGGAGAAGGCCGTCGACGGAGCCTCCCAGCTCAACGACGGTGCGGTCGACCTGCACGACGGCACGGGTGAGCTCTCCGACGGTGCACACACCCTGGACAAGGGGGTCGGGACGCTGAAGACCGGCATCGGCGACCTCGATGACGGTGCGGGCAAGCTCGTCAAGGGCAGCGGAGACCTCAAAACCGGTGCTGACACGCTGGCCAAGGGCACCACCGAGGCCAAGGACGGTGCGAAGAAGCTCTCGACCGGTGCGGGCCAGGTCGCCGATGGAACCTCGCAGCTGCGTGACACTGCAGACGAGGCTACGGAGAAGGCCGAAGACCTGCGCGACCGGGCCGACGACCTCGTCAACGGGGCGCGACCCAAGCTCGATCGGGCCGAAGACGACATCGACTCGGCACGGAAGACGGTCAACGGCGATATGGACAAGCGGGTCGCGCAGCTGCGCGAGGATTATCCCGACGATCCGAATGTGGCGAAGCTCGCCGACGACATGGACAAGCTCGGCGGGGATCTCGACAAAGCCCATGGACGGGCTTCGAAGGCAGCCGACGAAGCCAAGGACCTCGAAGATCCGGTCAAGAATGCCGTCGATGACGTCATGGACAAGATCAAGGAGGCCGACAAGAAGATCGGCAAGCTCGATGACGGTGCGCAGAAGGTGGCCACCGGTGCCGACGACCTACATTCGGGGCTCATCAAGCTCGACAAAGGTGCCGGAGACCTCGCCGACGGTGCCGGTGACCTCAATGACGGTGCCATCAAGCTCAAGGACGGAACCGAGCAGGCCAAGACCGGCGTCACCGATCTCAAGGACGGATCCTCGCAGCTTGCCGATGGCTCAGATGAGCTCGACAAGGGCGCGAAGAAGCTCGTCGACGGTTCGGGAGAACTCGCCGACAAACTCGCCGAGGGCCTCAAGCAGATTCCGACCTATGACAAGTCCGACCGTGAGAACCGATCGGACGTCGTCGCGATGCCCGTCGACGCCGAGAAGGTCAAGGACAACGCCGTGGACGCCTACGGTGAGGGTCTCGCCGCCTTCTTCGTCGCCCTGGCACTGTGGATCGGCGGAATGATCACCTACATGGTCATCAATGCGATCCCGTATCGCGCACTGATGTCATCGGCGAAGACCACCCGCATCGCCTGGGCCGGCTACGTGCCCGGCATCCTGTTCGGGGTGGCCCAGGTAGGGGTGCTCTACGGAGTACTCACCTTCGCCCTCGATTTCTCCGCCGGATCCTGGATATGGACTCTGCTGTTCTCGATCCTCGTGGCGGCCAGTTTCCACGCGGTCCATCAACTCTGCGTCGCGGCTCTGGGAGGTGTCGGCAGATTGGTCGCCCTCGTTCTGCTCATGGTCCAGATCGCCTCGGCGGGCGGCACCTATCCGGTGGAGACGGCGCCTAGCATATTCCAGATCATCTCGCCGTTCCTGCCGATGACGCACGCGGTCAATGGCCTGCGGACCCTGATCGCCGGTGGGGACATGTTCATCGCCGCGCAGTCAGCAGTCATCCTGTTGCTCATGACCGCGATCGCTCTGGTGGCAACCGTGTTCGTCTGCGGCCGGAAGCGGATGGTCACGCTGACACAGCTGCACCCGAGCCTGACGCTGTAGGTCTCAGCCCTCGCCGAGGCCCTCAATCCTTGTCGAAATACCGCAGGTACCTCCAGGGGTCGTGGAGGAAGCGCCGCCGGTGGTCGACCATGTCGAGCCGATCCCACGCGGACTCGCGCAGCCCCCACTCGCCGACCTCGACGAGTTTGGCTCCCTCAGCCCGAGCGAGGACCGGGGAGTGCGTAGCCATAATGGTCTGCAGCCCCGCACGGTCTCGCTCCCGGATGAGCTGCAGAAGTGTCAGCGAGGCGGTGAAGGACAGCGCACTCTCCGGTTCGTCGAGGACCCACAGCCCCAAGTCCATGAACTGTCCCGACAGCATCTCGATGAGCATCTCGCCGTGCGACTGCTGCGAATAGTGGTGGCTGCGAAGGGCACCGATCCGAATCAGATAGGCCATGTTCTCGTGCATGGTCTCGGCACGGAGGAAGAAGGCACCACGTTTGGAAGCCGCACCGCGTACGATCTGCAGGTGCTCGCTCAATTCGGGAACCGCCTCGGCGTGCTCACGCACTTCCCAACCCGTACCTCCCCCGTGCGGAAGGTCGATGGCAGTGGCCAGGGCTTCGATGAGCGTCGATTTGCCGGAGCCGTTCTCGCCGACGAGGACGGTGGTGCGCTCGATTTCGAAGCCGGAGAGTAGGTCACCGACGGCAGGAATGTTGCGCAGCCAGGGGCTGAGCTCTGGTGGGGAGCGGGCATGTTTGGTCACCGATCGCAGCGGCAGACCTATCCGGGAGTCCATACCCAAGAATGTAAACGACGGCAATGACACGACAGGGGCGCCCCACCCGGTCGTGGACAGCGAAGGTGAAAGAGACCAGCAGGTCAGTGTTGACGTGACCAGGCAGTCGGCTCGCAAATATGCTGACCACATGGACGAGCGAGCAATCGCGTTGCTGCATAGACATGGGTGGAATCCCGGCGACGTTCTCGGAGCAGGCATGGAAGGCACAGTTGTTGATCTGTCTGCCGACGAAGTTGCCAAGGTCTGGCACGAACGGCGCCGGTCAGACCTCGAGCCATTGCTGCGATTCGGGTCGGCATTGGAGTCGTCGCCGATTCCCTTCCTCTGTTCACGTACGATCGAAATTCTGGAAGACGACGGTTTCGCTGTCACCATCGAACAGAAGGTGACCGGGCGGCCGCTGCGACCCGATGCACTGCCGAATGCGCCCCGGGCCACCGACGAAGAAGCGCGCCTGATGGGCGACGCGCTGGACGGGCTGTCACAAGCGCGCGCATCGGACCTGAGCGTTCTGCCGATCCTCCCCTCAGAGAAGCCGTTCTCCCGCCAAAGCAGTTTCGGCTCGTCATTGGCTGAACTCGCTGAGCGGCGGTTCGCAGCGCGACCGAAACTGCTGCGTCAGGAGATCGACGATATCGACGGACTGCTCGCCTCACTTCTGCGCAGATTGCGAGACCTCCCCGAGCCTGAGCCGGCATGTTTGATCCACGGTGATCTGATCCCCGCCAACGTGCTGATAGACGATGCTGAAGTCGCAGGGGTGGTGGATTTCGGATTCCTGACGACTGTCGGCGACCCGCAGTTCGAGGCAGCGATCGCCGCGAGCAGCTTCGACATGTACGGGCCGAACGCTCGTCAATCCGAAACAGCTCTCTCCGCTGCGTTCAGCGCCCGATTCGGCCACGACCTCACCGCTTATGGTCTCTATCGCGCAGCCTACGCAGTGATCACCCACTCCTACTTCGCCACGGACGTCCAAGACGGTCACTTCCGGTGGTGTGCACAGATGCTCAAGCGCGACGATGTCAGGGACGCGATCGTCTAGCTCGCCACGGCAGCCGCGACTCGTCAAACGTGAGCCGGCGCGTCCTCAACCGAACGCAAGCCTGGCGGCCAGGAACACCAACACGATCGCGATGAGGATGTCGAGCACCTGCCACACCCGCGGCCGAGCCAGATATCGCGAAAGTCCGCGGGCACCGTAGCCGATGCCCAGGAACCAGATGATCGACCCGAACATCGCCCCGATCGTGAATGGCACAACACCACCGGGGCCCTGCTGATTCGCCAGATTGCCGAGCATGACCACGGTGTCGAGGTAGACACCGGGATTGAGGAAAGTCAGTGCCAGCGTGGTCATGATGACCGACTTCAGGCTGCGCTGGTGAGTATCGGCTTGGAGCCCCGTCGCCTCGCGCGCCGAGCGCAGGCTGCCCCACGCGTACCAGAGCAGATAGGCCACACCCAGCCACCGCAGAATCTCCAACGCCCACGGTGCCAGGGCCACGATCGCGCCGATGCCCACCGCGCCCGATCCGATGAGCAGCACATCGGCAATGATGCAGATGGCGACGACCACGCCGAGGTGTTCGCGTCGAATTCCTTGCCGCAGGACAAGGGCGTTCTGTGGTCCGACGGCGATGATGAGCGACCAACCGGCAAGAGTTCCGCTGATGAGATGAGTGAGCACCTGAAAAGAGTATGACTCGAACGGAGATAAGAAAAACAACACAATCTACATCTGATGCAGAATGGCTTCATGAACATTGATCATGTCAAAGCCTTGGCCGCTGTCGTCGACGAGGGCACGGTGGAGGGTGGGGCCTTCGTCCTCGGCGTCACCCCATCGGCGACGAGCCAGCGCATCCGCACCCTCGAGTCCCGCCTCGGGCAGGTGCTCATCCGTCGCACCAATCCCATCACCGTCACCGAGGCGGGCGAGGCAGTGCTCAGATATGCGCGGGAGATCGAGCTCCTCGAGTCCGAAACCCTGGACCGTCTGCACGGCATCGACATCGACGCGCCCGACGGTATCGGTGCAGACAGTTCCACGGGCGTGCGCAGACGCGAGCCGACGGTGCTGCGAATCGGAGTCAACGCCGATTCCCTGTCGACGTGGTTCCGTCCGATCTTCGCCGAGGTGGCCGAATGGGATGATGCCGTCATCCGGATCGAGGTCGCTGACCAGGACAAGGCCCTGCCCCTGCTGACGTCGGGGGAGGTGCTGGGCACCATCACCTCGGCGGAGACCGGCGGCTACGGAACCCAGGTGCAGAAGCTCGGGTCGATGCGCTACGTCGCCGTCGCCACGAAGGGCCTGCTGAGTAAGTACGGCACGGACGTTGGTGTCGGATCGGTCGCCGAGGTGGACCTTGGGTCCCTGCCCATGGTGAACTTCGGCAAGGACGATGACCTGCAGTTCACCTACCTTCGCCGAGTCGGAACCCAGACGATTCCGCCGGTGTCGGTGGTGCCCAGCTCCTGGGAGTTCGCGGCCGCGGTCGAGGCAGGTGTCGGATGGGGGCTGATCCCCATCGCGCAACTAGGGGGCCTCAGCAAGGACCTCGTGCCGCTCTCGTCTGAGCCGAACATCGATGTCCCGCTCTATTGGCACCATTGGAACCTCGCCTCGGAGAAACTCGGCCGCCTCACCGAGGCTCTCCACCGCGCCGCTGCTCGGATGAGGTGATCAGCGTGCCAATCACTTCTGATCGGGTGCTGGCTCGAGCACCTTCGCGATCAGCCACCTGAGCTGGTCGAGGGCAGCATCGACAGTCACCCGCTCTGGAGTGACGATCGAGTGCAGCGCCAGCCCGTCGAGCATCGTGAACAGGGCTATGGAAGACGGGGCCGCCTCGGCGGGGTCGATATGGCCTTCGTCGGCGAGGATTCCGAGCCAGCGATGCAGACACGCGTAGGTGAAGTCGTGCCCGTACTCGAGGAGTCGGCGGGACACCTCGCGTCGATCGGGCCCGAGGGCGCTCAGGTGCATCGTGAACCACAGCTCGAGCTGCATATCGCGGTGTTCGTGCGTGGGGAGGAACTGCGCGCAGCATTCGAAGAGACGCTCGGCCGGGTCCAGGCTGGAATCAGCGATCGAGAAGTCCTTGACCGCGACGTCCATGGAACCGCGAGCGATCGCTTCGTGCAGGTCTGACTGGGTGGGGAAGTAGTGGCGCAGCGTCGACGCGCCGATTCCGGCCTCCTTGGCGACCGCCCGTACGCTGAGGCTGGCCTGTCCGGGCGGGGACGCTTCGGCCAGGCGGATCGCCGCAGAGATGATGTCATCGCGTCGGGACATTCGTGCTCCTCTCGGTCTCGCGCCTCATTGCCCTGTTCATGTATAGTACAACGTACTAGTACACTGTGCTAAGAGCTCTTCACACGAGCTCTTCACACGAGCTCTTCACACGAGCTTTTCACGCGAGCGTTGCACACGAGCGCTTGGACCGTGACTCCACCCCGATGAGAATGGAGCCCCCAAATGATCGAAAGCATCCAAGGGTTCGCCGACTCGATCCCCGACTGGCTGCAGTGGGCGGGGATCGTACTCGTGTCCGCAATACCCTTCGTCGAGTCCTATTTCGGTGCCATCATCGGCGTCGCGATCGGCCTGCATCCGGTCGTCGCCATCCTCATGGCCATCATCGGAAACGTGATCTCGATGCTCGCCTTCGTCTACGGCACCGGAGCCATCCGCGACAAGGCGACGAAGAACAAGGTCAAGGACGGCGAGCCGTCTCACAAGCGGCAGCGGCTCAAGCGCATGTTCGACAAGTTCGGCGTCCCCGGAGTCTCGCTGCTGGGCCAGACGATGCTGCCCTCCCAGATCACCTCATCGGCGATGGTCGGCTTCGGCGCCAACCGCAATGCCGTCGCCGTCTGGCAGATCATCTCGATCATCGGCTGGGGCGTGCTCTTCGGAGTCCTCGCCACCCTGGGAATCAACGTCGCCCTGCGGTGAGGGAGCGGGCAGAGGGGGTCGCGCCGAGCGGCCGCGTCAGCCCCGACATCTAGACTGGACCCATGACCGAATCCACCTCGAATGCAGCGACCATCGACGCCGACGAATTCGCCATTCAAGCCCAGCGCATTCTGACCGAGCTCACCGCGAACCCCGACGCGCAGTTCCGGGACGGACAGCTCGAATCGATTCGTGACCTCGTCGTCGGCAAGAAGCGGGTTCTCGTCGTGCAGCGGACCGGTTGGGGCAAATCGGCCGTGTACTTCGTGGCGACCAGAATGCTCCGTGCCACAGGCACCGGACCAAGCCTCATCATCTCCCCGCTGCTGGCTCTCATGCGCGACCAGATCGCCGCGGCCGAACGCGCCGGAGTCCGCGCGGCCAGCCTCAACTCCTCCAATGTCACTGAATGGGACACCGTTCTCGATGACCTTCGGGCAGGCAACCTCGACGTTCTGCTCGTCTCACCCGAGAGGCTGAACAACCCCCAGTTCCGTGACGAAGTCCTCCCGCGGCTTCTGGCCTTCCTCGGCCTCATCGTCGTCGACGAAGCGCACTGCATCTCCGACTGGGGGCACGACTTCCGTCCTGACTACCGACGCATCGGCCACATCCTGGCCGAGCTGCCGGGAAACACCCCGGTCCTGGCCACAACTGCGACAGCCAATTCCCGCGTGGTCACCGACGTGGCAGAACAGCTCGGGCAGCATACCACCGTGGTCCGTGGCGAGCTGGCCCGTGACTCCCTTCGGCTGGGTGTCCTGCCCGGTCTCGATGCGAGTGCACGCATCGCCTGGCTGAGCTCGCACCTCGGCGACTTTACCGGCTCGGGAATCATCTACACGCTCACGGTCAGTGCCGCCGAAGACATCACGCGGATCCTGCGCGATCAGGGGCATGAGGTCCGGTCCTACACCGGCCGCACCGACGCCGAGGAGCGTGCCGAACTCGAACAGCAACTCAAGGACAATCGGATCAAGGCGCTCGTGGCGACCTCGGCGCTGGGAATGGGCTTCGACAAACCCGACCTCGGATTCGTCATCCACATCGGCGCACCAGCGTCCGCCGTCGCCTACTACCAGCAGGTCGGACGTGCCGGACGCGCGACGGACTCCGCCGATGTTCTGCTCCTGCCCGGGGCCGAAGACCAGGAGATCTGGAACTACTTCGCCACCGCATCGATGCCCAGCCAGACTGATGCCAACGCGGTGCTCCAGGCCCTCGCCGAGGCGGACGGCCCTCTGTCCGTCGCCCGCTTGGAGACCCTTGTCGGAACCAAGCGCACCCGCCTGCAGCTGCTGCTGAAGACCCTCGAGGTCGAGGATGCCGTGACCAAGATCAAGGGTGGATATATCTCGACCGGTCGCGGGTGGACCTATGACCAGGAACGATACGAGAAGGTCGCGGCGGTGCGTGCTGCCGAAGCGCAGGCGATGCTCGATTATGAGTCCACCCGTGAGTGCCGGATGGAGTTCCTCATTCGTCAGCTCGACGACCCGGACCCCAAACCGTGCGGACGCTGCGACAATTGTGCCGGGGCCTGGTGGTCGGCCGAGATCTCGGACGAGAACCGGCAGGCGACAGCAGGGACTCTGCATCGCATCGGTCTGCCCATCGACCCGCGCAGCACCTGGCCCAGCGGCATGGCCAACATCGGCGTCCCCCTCAAGGGCCGAATTCCAGCGGAGGAGCTGGCTGCCGAGGGCCGGGCGATCGCGCGACTGAGCGACCTGGGACAAGGGCAGACCCTGCGTTCATTTCTCGCCCCGGACGCCCCTGATGCGGAAGTACCCGCACAGATCGGCAAATGGTGCCTCGAAGTGCTCGGCCAATGGGACTGGGAGATCCGCCCCGAAGTGGTCGTATCGGTGCCGAGCGCCCGGCGACCCGCGACCGTGAGATCTCTGGCGGCGAATCTGGCCTCCGCCGGCAGACTCATCGACGGCGGCCAACTGCTGCAGGTTCATGACCACGGCACTCCCGATGTCAACAGCGCATTCCGGGTCAAGGATCTCTACGACGCCTTCGTCGTCCCTCCCGAGGTCGAAGAGGCCGTGGCCGGAAAAGCGGTGCTCCTCGTCGACGACGAGGTCGTCTCCCGTTGGACGATGGCGATCGGCGCACGCCTGCTCAGACAGGCGGGTGCGACCGCGGTGCTGCCGTTCGCTTTGGCACTGCGCGCCTGACTCACGCTCACGGATTCTGCTGGAGCTGGAACGTCGCCCCTTCCGGATCGGTAACGGTGACGATGCGACCATATGGCGAATTCTCCGGCCCGGCGAGCACCTTGCCGCCGAGTTCGGCGACTCTCGTTGCTGTGGCATCGGCGTCGTCGACGTTGATGTAGTCACGCCAGAAGGACACCTGGGTCCATTCGCTGGCGTCGCAGATGCCGGCCACGGCATTCTCCTCGGTGCCATGAGTCGAATACGGGAAGCCCTCCATCGCAACAATGTCGAAGGAGAAGACGCTGCGGTAGAACTCCTGCGCGACAGGATAGTTGAGCGTCATGAGTTCGAACCACACCGGAGTTCCGGGCGTGAGCGGGGTATCGAAGCCGCTGAACTCACCCGGTTGCCACATGCCGACCTCTGCGCCGGTGGGATCGGTGATGACCGCCATTTGGCCGAGAGGACCGACGGACATCGGCTCGGCGACGGGAGCCGCCCCGGCGGTGAGTGCCGCGGCGTAGGTGTTCGCAATGTCATCGGTGTGGAGGTATGTCGTCCAGGCTGCCGGGATCATCGGGTTCGGAGTGCCGTCCATGTTGATGGCACGCATGGCTCCGCCGACAGCGGCTCCGTCCTTTGTGATCATATGGTAGTGGCCGAAGTCGGCCCCCTGATCCTCGAACGTCCACCCGAAGATCTCGGTGTAGAACTTCGTCGTGGACTCGAATTCGTGGCAGGTGTAATCGATCCAGACGGGCTGTCCTTCGCGAAGATTCTCAGGCATTGCGACTCCTCATCATTGCGGTTGACGTAGCGTGATCATTGCGGCTGGCGTTGTGCTCGTTCAATGCGCTCGAGCATGAATGCTCTCAGCGCCAGTTCACAGTCAGTGCCAGTTCCTGGTGAACTCGGCGAAGTAGTCATGCATTGTGGCCTGCAGCAGAGGCCCGAAGGTCACACGTTTCACGCCGAGGTCCTGCAGCTGGGAGAGGTCGAGTTCGTCGGGGACGGCGCCCTTGACCGGGTGTGCCGTGACGTTGAGCGGCAGAGTGACTTGGGACAGAACGGTCTTCAGGGTCTCGGTGTCCGGCAGCCTGACGGGGTAGACGGAATCGGCGCCCGCCTCGGCGCACAGGTTCAGACGATGGATCGCCTCGGCGGTGGTATCGGCGAAGTCGCCGGGGTTCTTGAACACGTCGGTGCGGGCGTTGATGACCACGTGCACCCGCTGTGCCTCGGCGGCGCGACGCAGGTCACCGATGTATTCTGCGTGCTCCTCTGCGCTGCGCAGCCGCCCTTCGCTGTGCACCGTGTCCTCGATGTTCACGCCCACCGCACCGGCTTCGAGGAGTCCGGCGATGAGATCAGGTGCCTCGGTATCGTAGCCGGACTCCAGATCCGCAGTGACCGGCACATCCACGGACCCGCAGACGCGGGCGATGCCCGCCAGTGCCTGGCTGAGGCTCATCACCTCACCGTCGGCAGACCCGACTGAGTCCGCGAGAGGGTGGGAGCCGATGCTCAGTGCTTCGAACCCGGAGCCGACCATTGCGCGCGCCGACCAGGCATCCCACACGGTCGGCAGGACGATTGGGCGGTCCTGATGATGGGCTTCGAGGAGAGCGGAGGCGCGTTCGGCAAGAACAGAGAAATCGGTCATGTCCAATACTGTTCCACCGATTGATGGCTACGATCCAGTAATCTGGCGAGTTCACCCGAAGGTTTCAGACTAATTCATCCGAAAGATCAGGCTCTGGTAGCATTTAGTGAACAATGTTTACAAAATGCGTTTGCGATCG
Source organism: Brevibacterium picturae (assembly GCF_900105045.1). Classification (GTDB taxonomy): domain Bacteria; phylum Actinomycetota; class Actinomycetes; order Actinomycetales; family Brevibacteriaceae; genus Brevibacterium; species Brevibacterium picturae. Next base: position 2,590,867 of record NZ_LT629739.1, read on the forward strand.
CTGGATCCGTTGGAGGAGAGTCGTGCAGGTGCTCATTCTGGCTCCGGGGTCCTGGGGTGACGTCTCGCCGGCCCTGAGGATCGCCTCGGACCTCATCTCCGATGGTCATGCGGTCACCATGGTCGTTCACGCTGACTATGCGGCGGCGGTCGAGAGTGCCGGGTGCACGGCGGCACGATTCACGGTGGCACTCACGCCTCCCCAACATGCCGGCGGTGACTCGGCGCATGCCGGCGGTGGCTCCGGCCATACCGGCGGTGACTCGGGTCCGGGCGCACGAGGGTATCTGGCCCACCTGCGCGAATACATGATGGACCACGCCGAAGCCACCCTCACTGCAGTGCGAGCGGGCGCCATCGACGTGGTGCTCACCAACCCCATTTCGCCGTACGGTCACGACATCGCCGAAGCACTCGGCATCCCATCGGCCGAAGCGCTGCTCCAGCCCTCCGCTCCGAGCCGGGCCTATCCGCCGATGATCGCCTCGGCGATCGACTTCGGGCCGCTGCTCAACCGTCAGATCGGTCGTCTGGCGATGCGAGCACCCGCGCCCTACGTCCCCGCTGTGGCACGGGTCCGGGAACAGCTCGGCCTGCCTGCGAAGAAAGTCAGCACATCCCTGCGCGAACGGGCACGTGCCGGGATTCCGATCCACCATGGGATCAGCCCTATCGTTCTCCCGCGCCCCAGCGACTGGCCTGCGCATCTGAGCCTCGACGGCTTCTGGTGGCCGGTCGAGGACGAGGGGTGGACTGCGCCAGCCGAGCTCTCGGACTTTCTCGCGGCCGGACCTCCTCCAGTGCTCGTGACCATGGGCAGCATCGCCGAGGGGAGTCGGGCATCGGCTGCACTGTCAGAATTCGTGTCCTCGACTCGCCACCGTGTCATCGTCCAGGGCGCGAACGGGCACGCACTCGCCGAGGCGGCTCCAGGCCGGGTAGTCACCGCGGGCCAAGTGCCCCACTCCTGGCTGCTGCCGCAGGTCGCGACCACGATCCACCAAGCCGGTGCGGGAATCACCGCGGCCTGCCTGCGGGCCGGGATACCCGGTATCGCACTTCCGCAGCACACGGATCAGTTCTTCTGGGCGCGGACCGCAACCCGTCTCGGTGCCGGACTTCCGGCCCTCTCTGGTCGAAAGGTGACCCCTGGGGCGCTTCACCTCAACGTGGAAACGGCCACCGGTTCGAGCGAGCTGCATCGGGATGCGAGTGCAGCGGCGATTTCTCTGGAGCGAGCCGAGAACGAGCAGGGCGAGAGCACTCTGCCGCTGAGACGGTGGATCGCTGATTCTTCGCAGCGGAGAGGAAAGGCGTCGACATGACTCAGAGAAAAGTGGGCAGGCCCGCCCGCCTTGACCGCTCAAACATTGCGCGCGCGGGCATCGCGGTGGCGGATCGGGCTGACCTTGCTCAGGTGACGATGCGGGCAGTTGCCGCAGAGATCGGGAGCGCGCCGGCCGCCCTCTATCGACATGTCGGTGATCGGGGCGAACTCGTTGCTCTCATGATCGACGAGGTGCTGGCGGAGAAGGACATCGTCCGTGCGAGCGGGACCTGGCAGGCTGATCTGGCCGTATTCGCCGCTGGGTTGTTCGAGCTCTATAGGGCGCACCCCTGGCTGTCGACCGGAGTGCTTCCCCAGACCATGGGGCCGCGGATCGGCGAGGTGACGAATGAGGCGATCGAGCTGCTGAACTCGCACCCGGCACCAGTCGGCCGCAGATACGCGGCCATTGCAGTGCTCCTCGAGCTGGTCTCAGGATATGCGCGCTCAGCCGATCAGGTCGGTGTCTCAGCGGCGAAGGTCGTCGAGATGACCGGCGCCGCAGCAGCGCCTCACTCGCCAAGGACCGGAGCCGATGAAGACTACGCGATTGCGGTGATCATTGCGGCAGTGGGCGGAGTTCTCGATGCCGGCAGCCTCTGAACCTCACAGCCGATGAGTCTCACTGCCTCCCAGCTTCACAGTCGCGGCGTGCGCGGGGGCTCCTCACGGCGATCGCCGGTGGCCTCGAAGGCCGCGGCGAGTTCGATGAGATTCGTGTCATCCCAGCCGCGGCCGGAGATCGTCAGCCCGATGGGAATGCCGGTGTCGGTCATCGTGCCCATCGGCACGGTCACAGAGGGGATGCCCAGGTGCCGTGGGACCAGGTTGCCGTTGGCGACCCAGGTGCCGTTGCGCCAGCCGAGGTCCGCCGAGGCTTCGTCGACGTCCATATCGGCCGGACCCACATCGGCCATCGCGGGGTAGACGATGGCGTCGAGGCCGTACTCATCCATCCATTCTTCGAGGTCGATCCGACGAGTGACCTCCAGGCCCCGAACGCCGTCCTCAAGCTCGGGGATGTCCGTCACCGAGGCGTAGGGGTGATCCTTGACCTGCTGCGGGTATTCGGCGATGTCATCGTCGAAGCCGGTGTAGCGATCCGGGAGGGCGCCGTCCGGGTGAGGGAAGATCATGGCTCCGTCCACCTCGGCGAGGGAGGACAGCTTCGGGTCGCCGTTGGCGGCCAGGAAGTCATCCCAGGCCCATGCGGAGAGATCGTTGATCTCCCGGTCGAGGTAATCGGTGCTCACGATGCCACGGGTCCTGATCGTCGGTGCACCGGGTCGATCGCCTTCGTAGTTGCTCACGACCGGGAAGTCGGTTTCGATCACCTCGGCGCCGGCGGCCTCAAGGTCACGGCGGGCGGCTTCCCACGCCGCGATCACGGAGGCACGGGTCTCGACGCGCGTCCCGGTCGGCCCGCCGATTCCGCCCTCCGGATTCGTGCCGGCCTCGTCGTCGGCGTTGATGTACATCCTTGGGATGCCGAAGCGTTTGCCGGCCAGAGCCGAACGCGCGGCCGCGGCGCCGGACGGCAGCAGCTCGGCATACGAATCCGGGCGCACGGCAGAGGCGGCAGGAATCTCGACCCAGGGCTGGACGCGCCAGAAATCTCCGCGGGTCTCGGGATCGTCGGCGACGATGATGTCGAGGACCTCGCACAGGTCGGCCATCGACCGGGTGTGGGGGACGACGACGTCCATCGTGGGCACGAGTGGCCAATTGCCGCGCACGGAGATGACTCCGCGTGAGGGCGTGTAGGCGACGAGCGCGCTGTGGGAGGCCGGGGCACGGCCGGAGGACCATGTTTCCTCGCCGAGGCCGAAGGCGGCGAAGCTCGCGGTCGTCGCCGTCCCGGATCCGTTCGACGATCCGGAGGCGAATGCGCTGGTCAGCCACTTCGCGTTGTAGGGGCTTTCGGCCCGACCGTAGAGGCCGCGCTGCATGCCGCCATTGGCCATCGGCGGCATGTTGGTCAGGCCCAGGCAGATGGCTCCGGCGCCGCGGAGGCGTTCGACGGTGAAGGCGTCCTTGGTCGCGATGAGGTCGGCGAAGGCGGGGGAACCGGCGGCGACACTCAGCCCGGTGATCATGTAACTGTCCTTCGCGGTGTACGGGATCCCGTCGAGGGGGCTCAGCACCTGGCCGTCGGCGCGTCGCTCATCGGCGGCGGCCGCCTCGGCGAGGGCGTCCGGGTTGGCTACGATCACGGAGTTGAGTTTCGTGTCGGTGTCCGGGCCGTCGAAGGCGGAGATGCGCGCCTGGTAGGCCTCGACCAGCCCCACCGAGGTGGTCGTTCCGTCCTCGAGCGCCTGCCGCAGTGAGGCGATGGATGCTTCGACTACATCGAACTTCGTCATTCTCGTATCCCTCCGTGCAATTTCGGGGCGCGCGAGCCGCCCCGCCGGGTCGACGATACCCCGCTCGGGCCAGCCCGCAGTGAAACTGGTCGTGCCTCACAGTATTGCTCACTGACGTCGAAAAGGCTGCACGGATCCCGTTGCCGCCCGACGGCGCGAGCGTAGGATCGGGCCATGACGATCAGGGCGATCATACTCAGCGGGGGCCGTTCGAACCGTTTCGGCGGCGTCCACAAACCCGCCGTCGAGCTGGGCGGTGCCACGGTGATCTCACGAATACTGGGCACCGTGCGTACTGTCGACCCCCTCGCCGAGGTGTGGGTGGCCGGGCCGAGCGAGGGGCTGTCCGAGGCGGAGACGGAATCCGTGCATTCGATTCGTGAGGAACCGGCCTTCGCCGGTCCCTTGGCCGGGATCGCCGCAGCGTGTTCGGCACTTCAAACGGGCGAAGGCACCACCGTCGCTGGTGAGTCCGGAGATGTGACCTTGGTGCTGGCGGGGGACATGCCGCTGATCACTGCGGACCACCTCGGCGAGCTGATTGCTGCCTGTCGACGGGGTGAGGCCCCGGCCACGGGCACGGACGATCGTGGGAAGACTCAGTTCCTGTGCGCCGCGTGGCCCACGGCCCTGCTGCTCGCGCGGGTGGAGTCCATCCCGGACCCCGTCGATGGCGCTGTGAGGCTCCTGTTCGCGGGCCTCGAACCGACCCTCGTCGATGTGGAATCGAGCGTCGTCGCCGACTTCGACACGGCCGCCGACTTCGAGCGAATCCACGCCCGGTTTGACGAGGGCGTGCGATCCGATCAGCCTTGACGGCACTTGAAGCGGGGATTCTTCTTGTTGATGACGAAGACACGACCGCGCCTGCGAACGACCTGCGCCCCCCGGCTGCTTCTTGAGTGAACGCAGAGAATTTCTGACCTTCATCGCTGAACTCCTTATTGAGAACGAGTATTATTAACGGTAATGCTAGGTTCTTCGAGGAAAGGAAGCCACTGCTGAAGATGGAGGCCGACATCGATGTGATCGCCGTGACGGGCATGTGCGTGGAGGAGCGGCGCAGCTACGCCAGGCGTCTGGCTGCAGCACGCGGATTTGTCCTCGTCACCGCTGAACAGACCGCCGAGGGTGTCGAAGTGGTGGACCGAACGGTCGACCTCCTGCGCATGGCATCACACGCGCCGGGCATCGTGCTGGAATACCCCTTCGAGACGCCTGTGATGGAGATCGTGGGATCACTCAACGCGGCCGTCGTGGACACTCGCCTCATCGACCTTGTCTGCGTACTCGATGTCGGGCACATGCTCGTCGACGTAGGATCCCAGGAATACGTCAGCCTGACGGCCATGAGCGGCGAGGGTGAGAACGGTATCCTCGCTGCGAAGGCGGAGCTGCTCGTGAGTCAGATCGAGTTCGCCTCAACGGTGGCAATCGTCAATTCCGGAGCGTTGCAGACTGCGGAACTCGAGCAGGCTGCCGCTCTGGTCAGCCATCTTGCTCCGAACGCCGACCAGTGCCTCATCGCCGAATCCGGCGACGTCCATGGCGAGGTCCGGCAGCCCTTTGCCGATCGACCGCCGGACGCCGGCTGGGTTTCGATCCTCAACCGAGAATTCCGGCCGACGTTCCATTCGCGCGAGGTCGTGGCGTGCCGATACGAGCAGCTGCGACCGTTCCACCCTGGGCGTCTCCACCAGGCGCTGACCTCGTGCCTCTTCCCGGGGCATTGCGGACGGATTCTGCGTTCGGCCGGCTTCGCCCGTTTGGCCACCCGACCGCACATCACCGGCCAATGGGATCGGGTGGGAGGCTTCTTCACGCTCTCACCAGTATCGCGATCGATGAGCCCTTGCTGCGACGGGTCCTCGACAATGCTGTGCTCAATGATGCCGAATTGGCGGCCGGACCGATGGTCTGGGCCAGCTTCCCGGACCGATTCCCTGACTGGAGCACAGCGACGATGTAGTCCGACGAGGCCACTACTCGCTCTTCGCGGATGCGGCGCAGTCGGCACAGAGTCCGAAGATCTCGAACACATGTCGGGTGACGTCGAATCCGTGGGACTTGGCGACGGTGCTCATCCAGTCTTCGCTGGGTGGTTCGATCTCGACGGCCTTCCCGCAGTTCTCGCACACCAGGTGATGGTGGTGTTCGTCCTGCGCGCAGGCGCGGAACAGCTGCTTTTCGGCGATGGTGATGGAATCGGCGTGACCGGACTCGCTCAGGGCATTGAGCTGTCGGTAAACGGTGGCCAGCCCCACTGAATGGCCCTGGTCCTCAAGCGTCCGGTGGAGCTGTTGGGCGGAGACGAAGCGCTTCTGGGCGTCAAGCGCGGAGCCGATCACGGCCTTCTGAGCAGTGCTCCGAGTCTTCTTGGGTTCCTCAGCCATCATTTCTTCGTGCCTCCGACTGTGCTTCGCAGGTGGTTTTCGCAGGCATATGCGCGTGCGTTGATATATTCGGGAATTAATGAAAAACGTTACCATTAAGCGATGAAATGCGCCCGTGGCGACTGGTGTGGAGAGATTGTGAGGAGACATTGTGAGCAGAAGGCGATCCGGGAGCGCGGTGCCGGTCATCCTGCTGACCGGTTACCTGGGCGCGGGGAAGACGAGTCTGCTCAATCACCTGTTGCGCCACCCGGATGCGCGCATCGGGGTGGTTGTCAATGACTTCGGTGATCTCAACATCGATGCGGGCCTCGTCGTCGGACAGGTCGATGAGCCCTTCTCGATCTCCGGTGGATGCATCTGCTGCCTCAGCGATGACACCTCACTCGAAGATGCACTCAGCTCGCTCGCGAAACCACGCCTGGGACTCGACGCCATCATCGTCGAGGCCAGCGGTTTCGCCGAACCTCTCACCTTGGCACGGATGGTCACGCGCATGGGCCACCATCGCTTCCACCTGGGCGGGGTCATCGACGTCGTCGACGCCACCATGCATGCCGCCACGATCGACACGGAGTCGGCACCTCCGATGCGCTATGCGGCGACCACCTTGGTGCTGGTCAACAAGCTCGACCAGCTGCCCGTCGCGGACCGCGAGGCCGCTGTCGAGGCGATCGGTCAGCGGGTCCATCAGCGCAATCCGCGGCTGCTCGTCGTGGGCACGAGCTTCGGCCGCCTCGACCCCGCCCTCATCTTCGACCCCGGAACAGGCTCAGCCGGCGAAACCGGCGAAACCGGCGAAACCGGCGAATCTGGCGAATCCGGCGGGGCCACGGAACCGATCCAGGCCGAGCTGCCGATTCGGGAGCTCATCCGGCAGGCCTATGCCGAATCGGCTCAGAAGGACCTCGAGGCGCAGAAGGGCCCTGACGGAGAGAAGGACCTCGAGGGGGAGAGCGCCCCTGTGCACAGACACGCACAGTCGGTGACGGTGACCGGCCACGGGTGCGCCGACGCCGATGCGGTGCTCGACCTGCTTGAGGACCTGCCCGCCGGGGTCTACCGAGTGAAGGGTTCGATCCTCGTTGCGGAAAGCACCCGACACAGAATCTACGGTGCGCAGGCCGTGGGGCCGAATGTCTATGTGTCGAGCGCTGTGCCACAGGAGACGACCTGGGACAGTGCGGTGGTCGTCATCGGCGAATCCTTCGACGAAGAAGCCATCAGGGCGAGGCTGGAGAGGGCGCTTGGCAACGGCAGCGGTTCGGGCGGGGCCGAGCGTTCGGGCGGCGTCGAGCGACTCCGCCACTATCTCCGCCTGCACAGCTGACCCACGAATCGCCTGTGCCCACACAAAGCCGGAATGTGGTGTTACCGGCCCGATTGTGGTGTTACCGGAATCCAAAACGGAGGAAAACACCCGCGACCGCAAGTGGGGCGGGGCATAGGATCGAATCATGACCAAGTTCCCATCTCGCACTCAACCTTTCGGGGGAGGCAGAACACAACTTTCGGGGGACGTGCAAAACGGTCTGAGCTGAAAGACTGAAGTCACTCGCAGGCCGTTTCGACCATCACCCGATCCACCTCCCCTCGCAGCACCCGGACCAACCCACCCGGACCGCCCCGCCCGAACTTTCCCCGCCCGAACTATCCCCACCCGAAGCACCGCCCGCAACTCCCGTATGCCCAAAATCCGGAGGAAAACCCGTGTCCCTGATCACCAGGATGAGTCTGAAGAACCGTCTCATCGTCGGACTGCTCACCCTCGTGATCGCTGTTTTCGGCGTCGTCGCGACCACCTCGCTCAATCAGGAGACGATGCCCTCGGTCGAACTGCCCGGCACCTCGGTGCAGGTCACGGTCCCGGGAGCCTCACCCGAGGTCGTCGAGGAATCGGTGACCAAGCCGATCGAAACCGCGCTGGAGGGAGTCGGCGACCTCGAAGCGGTGACCACGACCACCTCGTCCGGGTCGATGTCGGCCAATGTCACGTGGCCCTTCGGCAAGGACGCGGAGGAGATGACCGACGCGGTCCGCTCCGCCGTCGACTCCGCGAAGGCGAACCTGCCCGAGGACGCCGAGGCGGAGGTGCTGTCCCAGCAGATCGACGATGTCCCGGTGGTCATGTTCGCGGTCTCCGGGGGAGACGACCCGCAGAAGCTCGGCGACCTCGTTGAGACCGAGCTCGTCCCCGAACTCCAGGCCGTCGACGGTGTCGCCGGCGTCGAGGTGGGCGGTCAGAGCGAGCAGCGGGTGAACATCACCTTCCGGCCCGACGACGTCAACGACAAGAACGTCGTCACCACATCGGTCCCCGATGAGCTCACCGCCGCCGGCACCGTCGTCCCGGCCGGGCAGAGCGCGCAGGGAGACAAGTCCCTGTCAGTCGAAGTCGGCAGTGAACTCGACGCCGTGAAGGAGATCGAGAAGACCCCGCTGCGCACCGCCGACGGAACGGTTCTGCTGGGCGATGTCGCCGATGTCGAACTCGACTCGGTGGAGAGGACCTCGTACTCGCGTGCTGATGGCAAGAATGCCGTGACGGTGTCGGTGACCAAGGGACAGGACGACAATGTCGTCGAGGTCTCCCACGGCGTCAACGAGGTCCTCGACAAGATGGGTCCCGAACTCGGTGACGACATCGCGTTCTCGACCATCTTCGACCAGGCGCCGGAGATTGAGAAGTCGATCCACGACCTGTCCGTCGAGGGCGGACTGGGGCTGTTCTTCGCGATCCTCGTGATCCTGGCCTTCCTCGGCTCCTTCCGGTCCACCGTGGTCGCCGCGATCTCCATTCCGATGTCGCTGCTCATCGCGATGATCGGCCTGATGGTCGGCGACTACACCCTCAACATCCTGACCCTGGGAGCCCTGACCATCGCCGTCGGCCGCGTCGTCGACGACTCCATCGTCGTCATCGAGAACATCCGCAGACGGCAGGGCACGAGCGACCTGACGATCGACGACATCGTCGCCTCGGTCAAACAGGTGGCCGGTGCCATCACGGCCTCGACCCTGACCACTGTGGCCGTGTTCCTGCCCATCGCCTTCGTCGACGGCATCGCCGGGCAGCTGTTCCGTCCCTTCTCCGTGACCGTGTCGCTGGCTCTGCTCGGCTCCCTGCTGGTGGCGCTGACGATCGTTCCCGTCTTCAGCTACTGGGTCCTGCGCAAGAGCCCGAAGCCGCTGTCGCCGAAGCGCCAGGCCGCCACCGATGCAAGCTATGAGGCGTGGTCCGAGAAGCACCGCCGACGTGGAGTGAAACGAGCCGAACGTCGACAGGCCAAGATCGACACGAAGAACGCCAAGCGCGCAGCCAAGGGCAAGACGCTGCTCCCAGCGGCGACCGCCGATGCTCCGGTGACGCCGATGTCCGGCGACGGTGAGGCCTCCGACAGGGTCGACCGTCTCCAGCAGCGCAGCCTGCCCGCCATTATGGCCGCCCTGCGCCACCCGTGGCGCACGATCGTCATCTCCGTGGCGATCTTCGCCGTGACGATGATGATGGCCAGCTTCCTCAAGACCGACCTCCTCGGTTCCGCCGGGCAGAACTCTCTCTACATCGCCCAGACCATGCCGGCTGGGGCCTCGCTCGAGGCCAGCGACGAGGCCGCGAAGAAGATCGAGGACGTGCTCGCCTCCGATCCCGACGTCGACACCTACTCGACGACCGTCAACGGTCCTGAAACCGGTGCCGAGAACTCCTTCAATATCACGCTGAAGGCCGACTCCGATGCGGAGGCGGCGACGAGCCGGATTTCGAACCAGATCGACAGCCTCGGCGACGATGTCGGTGAGATCGATGTCCAGGATGCCAGCGGCGGCACGAACGAGGACGTCGAAATCAAACTCTCTGGGACTGATATGGGTTCGCTGGGCGAAGCCGCCGATGCGGTGACGAAGAAGATGAGCGAGACGACGGGAGTCACGGATGCCCGCAACGACCTCGCCTCCGATCAGCCGATCATCCACGTCGACGTGAACCGGGGGAAGGCCGCGGACTACGGCTACAGCCAGGCCGAAGTTGGACAGGCCATCGCAGCCGCCCTGCACGGTAGCGAAGCCGGCACACTGAGTCTGGAAGGCAAGGAACGCGACATCTTCCTCGCCCCGACTCACCCGGATGCGACGCCGGATGAGATCCGGGCGCTCGAACTGCCCGTCACCGAGGTGCAGACGCAGAACGCACAGGAGGACGCGACCGACGCCGTCGAGGAGAAGACCGACCGCAGAGCCGACGAAGCCAAGGCCGAGGCCGAAGAGGAATCGGCCGATCAGCTCGAATCCGCGCGGGAGGCTCGTGACAACGCGGCCGATCAGCTCGAAGAGGCCCAGAAGGCACTGGACGAAGCGCAGAATCCACCTCCGGCGCCGAGTCCCGGTGAGATGGCGGCCGACCAGGTCGAACAGGCCGAAGAGGGTGTCGAGCAGGCAGAGAAGGGTCTGCAGGAAGCCAACGATGCCATCGATGACCTCGTCGACGGCCAGCGCGAGCAGGAGGAGAACCAGGCCGAGGAACAGGACCTCGCCGACGAACAGGCGGCCATCCCGGACATCAAGGGCGAGCCGATCACGGTCGACGAGATCGCCTCAGTCGACGAGACCGAGACGCCTGCCACGATCACCCGTGAGGACGGAGACCGCCAGGTCACCGTGTTCGCCACTCCTGCCGAAGGGCAGCTCAATCCCGTGTCCGCCGAGGCGCAGGAGCTGACCTCGAGCATGGATCTGCCCGATGGTGTGAGCTTCGATGTCGGCGGCGCGAGCCAGGAGCAGGCCGATTCCTTCGCCCAGCTCGGATGGGCGATGCTGGTGGCGATCGCGCTAGTCTTCCTTGTCATGATCGCGACCTTCCGCAGCTTCGTTCAGCCGCTCATCCTGCTCGTGTCGATCCCGTTCGCTGCGACCGGTGCCGTGCTGCTCCTGCTGCTGACCGGAACGCCGCTGGGCATTCCCTCGCTCATCGGACTCCTCATGCTCATCGGCATCGTGGTGACCAACGCGATCGTGCTCATCGACCTCATCAACAAGCTGCGTGAGCACGGGATGGGGCTGTGGGATGCGATCATCCATGGCACCCGGCTGCGTCTGCGCCCGATCCTGATGACTGCCGCTGCCACGGTCTTCGCCCTCGTGCCCATGTCATTGGGACTCACCGGCGGGGGAGTCTTCATCTCCCAGCCTCTGGCGATCGTCGTCATCGGCGGCCTGACCTCCTCGACCGTGCTGACCCTGATCCTCGTGCCCGCCCTCTACCTCCTCGTCGAACGGCGCAAGGAGCGCCGGGCGGAGCACCAGCGGGCCAAGGCTACGGCGAAACATGAGGCCGATGAAGCGAGAATCGAAGCGGAGACCGCCGAGGTGGCTGCCCGTCCCGTAGACGAGTGACGTTCCGTGCGGCGACGGTTCACCGGCGCGGGAGTTCTAATGATCGAATTCTGGTGAGTGCTCACCGAAACGCGAGCGCACCCTGGCACAGTTGGACGACGTGGTCGGCCCGAGCTGCCTGGGTGCGCTCGTGCGTGGCCATGACGATCGTGGCGCCGCGGCTGCGTTCGGAGTCGATGGCCAGGGTGATGTCCTCGGTCGCGCGAGCATCGATTCCGGCCAGAGGCTCGTCGAGGAGCAGCAGGTCCGCGCGTTGTGCCAGACCTTGCGCCACCAGAGCACGCTGACGCTGACCCCCGGAAAGGGAACCGAGGCGACGCGAGGCGAGGTCGTCGATGCGCAGCTGGGCGAGGCAGTCGTCGACGATCCGCTGATCATCACTGCCGAGGCGGGCGAAGAGGCCCCGTAGGCTCCATCTGCCCATGGCCACGACCTGTCTGACGGTGATCGGAAGGTGGTCCGGAGCAGAACTGCGCTGTGGCACGAAAGCCACATTGGACGGCAGGCCGGATATCGATCCGTGTGTCGGTCTGAGCAGGCCTGCCAGTGCCATGAGCACCGTTGACTTGCCTGAGCCGTTGGCGCCGACGAGTGCCGTGACTCGGCCCAGGGGCGCGGCCAGGGTGATCTGGTCGAGAGCGAGATGGGCACCATAGTGAGCGCTGAGGTTGGTGATGGTGATCGGATTGTCCACGCTCTAACAATAATGGTTATCATTATCGAATGGAATTCCTATTCGCTCCATTCGAAGTGTCCTTCGTCCTTCGCGCGCTGATCGCCGGCGTGCTCGCCGCCGTGCTGTGTGGGTGCATCGGCACCTGGGTAGTCCTGCGCGGCCTGGCCTTCTTCGGCGACGCGATGTCGCACGGAATGCTTCCGGGGGTGGCGATTGCCTCGATCTTGGGTGGTCACCTGATGTTCGGCGCTGCAGCGAGTGCCCTGGTGATGGCGGCCGGGATCACCTGGGTATCGAGAGAATCGAAGCTGTCCCAAGATGTCAGCATCGGACTGCTCTTCGTCGGAATGCTGGCCGTCGGCGTGGTCATCGTGTCCCACTCCCAGTCATTCGCCGTCGACCTCACGAGCTTTCTGTTCGGAGACGTTCTGGGGGTTCGCGCCGAGGATCTGGTCGTCCTGGCGATTGCCGCGTGCCTGGGCGTGCTGGCCTGCGTGGTCCTGCGCAGGCCGTTCCTTGCGCTCGCCTTCGATGAGCGCAAGGCGGCGACGCTGGGACTGCGGCCCGGCTGGGCTCATATCGCAATGCTGGTGCTCACGGCGATGGCGGTGGTCGCCTCGTTCCAGGTCGTCGGCACGATCCTGGTCTTCGGGCTCCTCATCGGACCGCCGGCGACGGCGTACCTGCTGTTCGTTCGCATCGGCGCCATCATGATTGCGGCCTCGGCGATCGGGGCCGCCGCGACCTTCCTCGGTCTGCTCGTGAGCTGGCATGCGGAGACCTCCGCAGGCGCGACCATCGCACTCCTGACCGTTTTGGCCTTCTTTGCAGTGCTCGTCGCGAAGCGAGTGAAAAGTGCGCTACGATACTTTCTGAGAAATGAAAACCATTATCAATAGAAAGATCTCATGAAGCGAAACACAGCATTCACCGTGCCGAGTGCGGCGCTGATCGCGCTGTTCGCCCTGTCGGGGTGCCAGGAGCAGTCCTCAGCTAATGGCACAGGTAGCGGCGCCGGCAGCGCCAGCACGTCTTCGGCTCCCCATGGGCACGTCGAGGGGGCGGAGGAAGCCGATGAGCCGCAGCTGCGCTTGGCCGTGCAAGATGCGGAGACCGGCGCGGTGTCTGTGATGGACCTGCTCAGCGAGGACATCGTTGCAGAGGTCGAAGGCACACCGGATACGCAACTGTCGGGGGCCGACTCCCGGTACCTCTACCTCGGCGACGGTGAGGTGGGCACAGTCACCGCCGTCGACACCGGGGTGTGGACCACTGACCACGGCGATCACAAGCACTACTACCGGGCCGAGCCGAAGACGCTGGGCCAGATCGACGGAGCCGACCCCGCCCACGTCGTCTCAGGGTCGACCGAGGTGGCCTTCTTCTTCGACGGAGAGGGACGAGCCAAGATCTACGACCGGACGGCCTTCGGCGACGGCGAGCTCAAGCAGCTCGGCACCGTGGCACCCGGACCCCACCACGGGGCGACGGTTCCCTTCGAGGATCACTTCGTATCGACGGTCCCCGGCGACAAGCCCGATGATCTGCCCTCCGAACTCGCCGTCTACGACGCCAAGGGCAAAGCCTCTGGGATCGAGGCGAGCTGCGCAGAGATCCACGGCACCGGCGTCACCCGTCAGGGCCCGGTCTTCGCGTGTGCCGACGGCGTGATCAGGGTCGACGATGAGTTCAACGCCGAGGTTCTGGACTATCCCGATGAGGCCGACGGGGCTCGTGCCTGGTCAATCGAGGTCGGCCGAGACCTCGCGGCCGCCCCCTTTGACGATGGTGGGATCGGCATCCTCGATGCGAAGTCCGGTAAGTGGACATTTGCCGCCACCGACGCCGAGGTGGTCTCCGCCGGCGTCGCCCACGACGACTCCGCCATCGTGGCTCTCGATGAAGAGGGCGCCGTCTATTCGCTCGACCCCGAAACCGGGAAGGTGCTCACGAAGAAGGAGCTCGTCGAACCCCATGCGGCCGACGACGACTCTGCCGGGCCCTCGGTGGCCGTGGACAGCGAACGCACCTATGTCAGCGACCCCGCCTCGGGCACGGTTCTCGAACTCGATCCGGCCGATGGCCTGCGTGAGGCACGCAGCTTCGACATCGGCGGGGCCCCAGCGGCCCTGGCAGTGACCGGCCGCTGATGGGCGGCGGTGCAGCTCGAACGCGCACGTTTCGACTATCGGCGGTGTCACTGGCTCTGGCCGTCCTCGGATCACTGACCGCCTGCGCGGAAGGACACGATGAGCCGTCGATCGTGGTGACGACGAACATCCTCGGCGATGTCGTGCACAGCCTCGTCGGAGACCACGCGGCGGTCACGGTGCTGATGAAGCCGAACTCCGATCCGCATTCCTTCGGCATCTCGGCGAAGGAAGCCGGAGCAATGGAGGATGCCGATCTCATCATCGGCAACGGACTGGGGCTTGAAGAGGGGTTGTCGGCGAACCTCGACAACGCGCGCAGCGAAGGGGTGCGCGTCCTTGAGGTCGGTGAGCACATCGATCCCCTTGAGTACACCTCGGGCGGCAGTGCGGGGACGCCCGACCCGCACTTCTGGACCGATCCCGCGCGGATGGTCGCCGCCGTCGATGTCATCACCTCGGCGCTGGGGAAGGAGGTCGGTGATGACCTCGCCGAGGCGATCGAACCGTCCGTGACCTCGTATCGGGGGCAGCTTGACGACCTCGATGCCGAAATCGAAGAGATCGCCGAGTCGATCCCTGCCGAGGACCGGAAGCTCGTGACGAACCATCACGTGTTCGGCTACTTCGCGAAGCGCTTCGACTTCGAGGTCATCGGGGCGGTGCTGCCAAGCGGAACCACACTGGCCTCACCTTCGGCAGCCGATCTCGAAGAGCTTGCCCGCACGGTCAAGGATGCCGGCGTGCCCACGATCTTCGCGGACTCCTCGCAGCCGCAGAAGCTCGCCGAGGCACTGTCTGATGAAGTCGACCTCGATGTCGAAGTGACAGCGCTGTTCTCGGAATCGCTGACCGAAGCCGACGGGGAGGCCGGAACCTACATCGACATGCAGCGAACCAACGCGCAGGCCATCGCAGACGGACTCGTGCCCCGCTGACGAGCGCTTCTCCGCGAGGCACACAGCCTCGCACCACCACAGATCACGGACACGCCATCATGGAAATAGGGAAGAGAGAAGAATGAGAACACAACGAACCCTGATCGCCCCACTGGCTGCGAGCGCGGCCGTCACCGCCCTCCTGCTGAGCGGATGCGGCGGCACCGGCGCGGAGGCCGACCCCGACAGCGGCGAGCAGGCAGACACAGCGGAAACCTCGGACGCCGAACAGGTCGAGGAGACGCAGCCACGGCTGATCACCACCTATGACGGCGGCATCCTCACTCTGGACGCGAGGACGCTCGAGGTCATCGACGACACGAAGCTCGAGGGCTTCAACCGAGTGAATCCAGTCGGCGACGGCCGACATGCGATGGTGTCGGTGGCCAGCGGATTCCAGCTCTTCGATGCTGGCGTCTGGACCGAAGAGCACGGCGACCATACCCACAGCTTTGCCGGCTCACCGCAGCTGACCGACAGGGTATACGAAACCGATACCCCAGGTCACGTCGTGCGCCACGGCGGTTCGACAGTGCTCTTCGGCGACGGCGACGGGCGTATGCAGATCTTCGACACCGACGCCTTCCATGACGGCGCACCCGAACCCGAAGTCAAAGAGGCAGAGGAGGCACACCACGGTGTGGCGGTACAATTGGAGAACGGCAACGTGCTGCACACCATCGGCAACGAGGAGGAGCGCTCGGGGGCGAAGGTCGTTGATGCCGAAGGAAATGAGATCGCCCGCAATGAGGACTGCCCGGGCGTCCACGGGGAGGCCGCTGCCCAGGACGAGGCGATCGCCGTCGGCTGTGAGGATGGAATCCTCTACTACAAGGACGGGAAGTTCACGAAGGTCGACTCCCCGGACAGCTATGGTCGGATCGGCAATCAGGCAGGATCTGATGACTCGCCGGTCGTGCTCGGCGACTACAAGGTCGACGAGGATGCCGAACTCGAACGTCCGGAGAAGGTCACCCTGACGAACACGGAGACCGGGACGATGAAACTCGTCGACCTCGACTCCTCGTACAGCTTCCGTTCCCTGGCCCGCGGACCCGAGGGTGAGGCACTTGTGCTCGGCACCGACGGCAAGCTCAACGTCATCGACCCGGAGTCCGGCACGATCTCCGACTCACACCCGGTCACCGAAGCATGGAAGGAACCTGTCGACTGGCAGCAGCCCCGGCCGACGCTCTTCGTGCAGGGGGAGAAGGCCTACGTCTCCGAACCTGACAAGAGTCAGCTTCACATCGTGGATCTGGCCACCGGCGAAGTTGAGAAGAGCGCCGAACTGCCCCACGCCAGCAACGAAGTCACCGGTGTGACCGGCTGACGCCCGCGCCCATCCGCGCTCCTGCCGGCCCCGCGCTCATCCGCGCTCCTGCCGGCTCTGCGTCAGGCGCGGCAGGGCGGCGGTGGCTGATCGGATATGGTCTTCGGTCCGCTGCACCGCGTGATCGGTGTCGCGGTCGACGATCGCCTGCATGATCGCATGATGTTCCTCCTGCAGCTGCGCCATCAGAGCGCGCGGATTCTCGACCTCGTGGAAGGCATCGAGGATGGGCCGACGCAGAGAGCCGCGGATGGCCTCCGTGAGATCTGAGAGCAGCTGATTCTCCGAGGCATGGGCGATGGCCACATGGAAGGCGGTATCGGCATCATTGAAGGTCTCCAAGCTCACGCCCGGTGTGTCCATGATCGCCAGTGAGGCATTCATGCCGGCCAAGGCGTCGTCGTGGACCCGTCCGGTCGCCAGGGCGGTGCTTGAGCGCTCGAGTTGGATGCGCGTTTCGATGGCCTCCTCGATGCTGAAGTTCGCCAGGGCCACATGCAGGCGCAGGAACCGAGTCAGGGCCTCCTTGGGCATGGAGGCGATGAAGGTGCCGGCCGACTTGCCGGAGCCGACGTTCGACACGACGACGCCGAGGGACTCCATGACGCGCAGCGCCTCACGCACCGCCGCGCGACTGACCTGAAGTTTGGCGGCCAGCTCACGTTCCGAGGGGAGCGGATCGCCGACGGTGAGGGACCCGGAGGTGATCTGCTCCTCGATCGCATTGATGACGAGCTCGTGGGTGCTCGATCGGGCAACCGGCTTCCAGCTCGGTCCCTGAGGCGCATTGACGGTGTGACCTGCGGCGGTGTCGTCGTCCTTGCTGACTGATTCACTGGTCATGAGTACTCACTTTTCGCACCTCGCCATCATCCCATGAGTGGGACCCTGCCTCATCGGGGGCAGAACCTTGACCTGGATCACATTCGGTCCTACACTCACTTTAGTGGTCTGACCACACAAAGGACATACTGAAACCCATCGAGTATGCATGTTCGGGCGCGTTCAACGTCGAAACGCAGACGCTGTAGTCGAGCACCGGCCGTGCAGGAGAAAATATGTACACTCCTGAAATCGCCCCACTTGCAGACAGCCTCCTGTGGTCATCGCTGGTTGCGCTGCTGCCGCTGCTGACCATCTTCGTCACCCTCGGGTTCTTGAAATGGAAAGCCCACTGGGCCGGCCTGGCGGCAGTCATCGTCGCCCTGATCGTTGCCATCTTCGTCTACGGCATGCCGGTCGGGCTGGCTGGCCTTTCAGCCAGCCAGGGATTCGCCTTCGGGCTGTTTCCGATCATGTGGATCGTCATCACCGCCATCTGGCTCTACGAACTGACGGTGAAGTCGGGACACTTCGAAGACCTCAGGTTGGTCATCAACGTCATCTCCGATGATCCTCGCGTGCAGGCGATCCTGGTCGCCTTCTGCTTCGGCGGACTGCTCGAAGCCCTGGCCGGATTCGGTGCCCCGGTTGCCATCACCGGTGTCATGCTCATCGCAGTTGGCTTCACCGCCATGCGTGCAGCAGTCGTCGTGCTGGTGGCCAACACCGCTCCGGTCGCCTTCGGTGCGATCGCCATCCCGATCATCACCGCCGGCAACCTCACCGGGATCGACTACAAGGAGATCGGAGCCATGGTCGGTCACCAGACTCCATTGCTGGCTGCCGTCGTGCCGCTGTTCCTCATCTTCCTCGTTGACGGCAAGCGAGGACTGCGTCAGCTGTGGCCACTTGCTCTGGTCGTCGGGATCGTGTTCGGAGCAGCACAGTTCGTCTCCGCGAACTATCTCTCGGTCGAAATGACCGACATCATCGCCTCGCTCATGGGCCTTGCCGCTGCAGTGATCATGCTCCAGTTCTGGAAGCCCGTCGGCGGCCAGGACGCCCTGGATAAGATGGCCGACGAACGCAGTCGGGAGAAGGCCAGCGCGCCTGATGCCGGTGGAGCAGCCGCTGCCGTGGCAACCTCCGTGGACACGAAGGCGGCACCGATGACCGGTAAGCGCGTGTTCATGGCGCTCTTTCCCTACCTCATCGTCATCGTCATCTTCTCCGGTGCCAAGCTGATCCCAGTCATCGACAAGTGGCTGGCCAGCACCGATGTCAAAATTCCTTGGCCGGGACTGGACGGGAACATCATGACCGCCGCAGGGGAGCTGTCGACGAGCACGGTCTACAACTTCCAATGGTTGTCATCACCGGGCACGATGCTGCTGGCCTCAGGCATAATCGTCGCCATCGTGTACAAGATGACCGCCAAGGACGCAGTCCAGGTCTTCGTCGACAATGTCGTCAAAATGCGATTCTCCATTCTCACCGTCGGACTTGTCCTGGCACTGGCCTACGTCATGAATCTGTCAGGACAGACGATCACAATCGGCACCTGGATCGCTGGAACCGGGGCGCTGTTCGCCTTCCTCTCACCAATCCTCGGCTGGCTCGGCACAGCAGTGACCGGTTCTGACACCAGTGCCAACGCACTTTTCGCGACGCTGCAGCAGACTGCCGCGACGAAGGCCGGAATCGATCCCGTTCTGCTGGTGGCAGCCAACAGCTCCGGTGGAGTCGTGGGCAAGATGATCAGCCCGCAGAACCTCACCATCGCAGCTACAGCAGTCGGACTCCTCGGCCAGGAAGCCTCGATCTTCCGCCGCGTCATCTGGTGGTCGCTGGGCATGCTCGTCGTCATGTGCCTGCTGGTTGGCCTGCAGTCGACCGTCCTGTCCTGGATGGTTCCCGGCGGGGCGTGAGGCCCAGCGAGCTGAAGACTGAACCCTGAAGAATACGAACTGAAGAGAAAGAGACCCCACCCATGGTCAAGAGGCAATTGCCCAATCCGTCCGAGATCTTCGAGCTGATGAAGTTCAAGAAGCTCGAGCTCGACTCCCGGAAACGCCGTCTTGAATCGGCGTTCACGATCGAGGATCTGCGCCAGATAGCCAAGCGACGCACTCCCGCAGCCGCGTTCGACTACACAGACGGCGCAGCGGAGGGGGAGATCTCGATGGAGCGCTCCGTGCAGGCCTTCCAGGACATCGAGTTCCACCCCTCCATCCTCAACGATGTCTCGCAGGTCGATACGACGACGCAGATCCTTGGCGGCAGCTCGGCGATGCCCTTCGGCATTGCGCCCACGGGGTTCACCCGGCTGATGCAGACCGAAGGCGAGACCGCCGGAGCCTCCGCTGCCGGCGCGGCAGGCATTCCATTCACCCTGTCCACCTTGGGCACGACCTCGATCGAGGACGTGAAGAAGGTCAACCCGAATGGGCGCAACTGGTTCCAGCTCTACGTTATGCGCCAGCGCGAGATCTCCTACGGTCTGGTCGAGCGGGCGGCTGCGGCAGGCTATGACACGCTCTTCTTCACCGTGGACACTCCGATCGCGGGCGCCCGGATCAGGGACAGTCGCAACGGGTTCTCCATCCCGCCGCAGCTCTCACCCAAGACAGTTCTCAACGCCATCCCCAGGCCCTGGTGGTGGTGGGACTTCCTGACGACGGAGAAGCTGCAGTTCGCATCCCTGTCCGAGACCGGCGGTACGGTCGGCGAGCTGCTCAACTCGGCCATGGACCCATCGATCGACTTCGACGACTTGGCCACGATCCGAAAGATGTGGCCAGGCAAGCTGGCGATCAAGGGCGTCCAGACTGTTGCCGATGCCAGGAAGCTCGCCGATCTCGGCGTCGATGCCATTGTGCTCTCGAACCATGGCGGGCGACAGCTCGACCGCGCTCCGGTTCCCTTCGAGCTGTTGCCATCTGTCGTGAAGGAAGTCGGCAAGGACCTCGAGATCATCGTCGACACGGGAATCCGCGATGGTGCCGACATCGTCGCGGCCATGGCCCTGGGTGCGGACTTCACACTCATCGGCCGGGCCTACCTCTACGGGCTCATGGCCGGTGGCAGGGAAGGCGTCGATCGCACGATCGCGATCCTCAGCGAGCAGGTTGAGCGGACGATGAAGCTGCTGCAGGTCTCAAACGTCGCCGAGCTCAACCCGGGCCATGTGACCCAGCTGCGCAGGTTCAGCCGGGATGGTCAGATGGACGGTGCGGACCCGGATACGAAGTCCGTGTGACTGCTGTCTGAGCGGCAGAGGTCTTCCTGAGCCGGCAGCGGTCTTCACCTCGGAGACCGCTGCCAGCTCACCTGCCACATGCGTTTCAGAGGGACGCTTCCTCCGCCAGATATCGTCCCGTGACGCTGTCCTTGTCATCGGCAACCTGGTTCGGAGTGCCGGCTACCACGATGCGACCGCCGTCCACTCCGCCACCTGGGCCCATGTCGATGACATAGTCGGCGTTGGCGATGACATCGAGGTCGTGTTCGATGACGACGACGGTGCCTCCCTGATCGACGAGTCGCTGCAGGACGCCGACGAGCACTCGTACGTCCAAAGGATGGAGCCCGATGGTGGGCTCGTCGAAGACGAACAGGGTGCCAGTCTGCGTCCGATCGAGTTCTGAAACGAGACGCAGACGCTGCGCTTCACCGCCGGACAGGGCCGGAGTCGCCTCGCCGAGGGTGAGATATCCCAGCCCCACCTCCTGCAGTGCCTGCAGCCGTGTGGTGACCTTCCTCAGGTCGGCAACGTGCTCGGCAGCCTCGGCGACGGTCATGGCCATCAGCTCGGGCAGCGCAATTTCACCGTCAGCACCGGGACGATGATGAACCTCGGCGTCGGGACCGTAGCGTCGGCCCTCGCAGTCGGGGCAGGCGATGTCGACGTCGGGGAGGAACTGCACGTCGAGGGTGATCTCACCGGTGCCCTCGCAGCGTGGGCACCGCAGAGAACCTGTGTTGTAGGAGAAGTCCCGGGCGCTCAGACCGGCGGCCTTCGACGAGTCGAGTTTGGCGTAGGCACGCCGGAGCTCATCGAGGATGCCCGAATATGTGGCGACGGTCGAGCGGACATTGACCCCGATCGGGGTGGCGTCGACGACGCTGGCCTTCTCGATTCCGGCGCCCTCGATCGAGGTGACGTGCGAGGGCGGACGGGCTTGATCCGTTGCGCGGAGTGCGGGAATGAGGCTGTCGAGAACCAGCGTGCTCTTCCCGGATCCGGACACTCCGGTGACAGCGGTGATCCGTCCCCGAGGGATCGTGACGTCGAGCGCATGCACGGTGTGGATGGGGGAGGTGCGCAGCCTGATCGTCCCCTTGTCGAAGACCTGATCGGGTGCCGCAGAGGTGCGGACAAGGCTTTCTTCTCTTCCGGTGAGGAACCCACCGATAAGAGAATTCGGATTGTCGCCGAGGCTGCTTACCGTTCCGGTGGCGACGACCGTCCCGCCGTCGTTGCCGGAGCCGGGGCCGATCTCGATGAGATGATCACAGTCACGCAGCACGAGCGGGTCGTGGTCGACCATGACAACGGAGTTGCCCTCTTCGAGCAGGTCGGAGATGACCCCTTGGAGCCCGCGGCTGTTCGAGGGATGGAGGCCGATCGAGGGCTCGTCGAGGACATAGAGGACCCCGGTGGTCTCGTTTCGTACGGCTCGAGCCAGCTGCACGCGTTGGCGCTCGCCGGTGGACAGTGTTGATCCGGCGCGATCGAGCGACAGATAGCTCAGGCCGAGGTCGAGCAGTCGCTTCGACATGTGCCCGAGCGTGCTGGTCAGTGCCTCGGACATGGAGCGCATCGTCTTCGGCACGGTGTCGGCGACAGTGCCGGCCCAATCGGCGAGTTCACTCAGGGTCATGGCGGTGACATCGGCGAGATTGAGATCGCCGATCTTCGGCAGCAGCGCTGCAGGCGTGAGCCGGGTGCCGTGGCACGTGGTGCAGGTGTGTTCGGTGAGGAACCGGCTCATCCGAGACAGTCGTTTCTCATCCGTGGCGCGTTTGAGCTCCTCGCTCACGGTCAGTCGCGCATTGCGGAAGGTGAAGTCGAGCTCGTGCAGACCCTTCTTCGAGGTGACGGCGATGTGCTTCTTCTCTTCCGGGCCATCGAAGACGATGGTCTTCTCCTCGGCGCTCAACTCCTTCCAAGGGATGTCCGTGCGGACGCCGAATTCTCGGGCGATCTGCGGTTGGACGTTGAAGCCGAACATCTGCCAGGGAATCACCGTTCCATCGTCGATGCTCATGTCCTCATCGCGGATGAGAGAAGCATCGTCGACCTCGCGCACGATGCCAGTGCCGTCACATGATGGGCAGGCTCCGACCGAATTGAAGGCCAGCTCCTCCGCTCCTGGAGCCTCGACATCTGCTCCACAGGACGGGCAGGCGAACGGCTCCTCTGCCGCAACATTGAGTGTCGGTTCCTGCCGGTGGCCGTTCGGGCAGACATGTGATGCCAGGCGCGAGAACATGAGCCGGACGACGTTGAGCAGTTCAGTGGACGTGCCGAAGGTCGACCTGACGCCGGGGATCCCCGGACGCTGTCGCAGAGCCAGTGCGGCAGGCACGTGACTGACCCGGTCGACGTCGGCACGCGGCGCTTGGCTCATCCGGCGGCGAGTGTATGTGGACAGGGCTTCGATGTAGCGCCGAGAGCCTTCCGCGTACAGGACTCCCATGGCCAGGGACGACTTGCCCGAACCGGAGACGCCGGCGATGCCGACGAGTCTGCCCAAGGGAATGTCGACATCGATGTTCGCCAGATTGTGCACGCGGGCGCCTCGAACCTCGACCACCTGGTGATTGCTCATGGCTCCATTGTCCTCGCGCAACGAAATGAGCGCGACCGAGACGGTACTTGCCCACATCGACTGCGCTTACCGTCAGCGTCTCCTGCATCCCTGCCGGTGACGGGGAGCTGGACATGTCATGTCTCGTTATCTTGTAGCGATACCCAGCTGTGCTCAGTCGGAAACCCTCGTCTATTACAGCAGCACTCGCGGCCGTCGCCGACCAGAGATCCAAAACAACACAGCGGCCAGCGCCGCGGCGACGAAGCCCAGCCAAAAGGTCACAACGAACCCACCAGGGCTCGGCGCCGCGAATCCGGCCGATGACTCCAGCTGCACCGCCAGCACCATTCCCGTCACAGTTGCACCCGAGCTCGTTCCCACACTGCGCATCAGAGCATTGACACCGATCGCGGAACCAGTCATCGAGTAGGGCACCTCGGCCATGACCAGAGTGGGAATGGCCGCATACCCTATCGCCACCCCTGCCAAGGCGAACACACTGGCGATGATGAGCTGCCAAACTTCGGCGTGCCAGACCACGGAAATGAGGTATCCGACCATAGAGATCACCGAACCCAAAACCGCAGTCACACGAGCTCCGAAACGATCGGTCATGGTTGCAGCGAGGGGCGCGACGGCCATCATCGCCAAGGAGCAGGGCACCAAGGCCATGCTCGCCCACAGGATACTCAGACCCAAGCCTGCTTCGGTGCGAACCGGCAGTTCGAGAATCTGCAGGAACGAAACCTCTTGGACGAAGAAGGCGAAGCCGAGAGCGATTGAACCCAGACTGACCATCAGCAGCGGGAACTTCGACATGATGCGCAGATCGATCAGCGGGTCGCGGGTGCGCAACTCGTGCAGGCCCCAGACGAAGAGCACAACGATCCCCGTTCCGCCGAGTCCAAGCGTCGCCAGCGAAGACCACCCCCACACCGGACCTTGGGAAACCGCCACCAGAATCCCACCCAACCCGGCAGAGAGCATCAACGCCCCAAGCCAGTCGAAGCGTTGCCGAAGGCGATCGGTGCTGGGCACAACGAAGAGGACAGCGATGAGATTGATGGCTCATCGTAATTGAGAGTGTAGAACCGGTCTGAAGCCACCGGACTCGAGCAGACACCTGGCGATGTAGTGGGTGATGTTACGGAACCCCAGAGCAGACCCGCGGAGATGTTCAAGCCTGCCGTTGATCGCTTCAGTCGGACCATTGGACGTTCCCGGTCGGGTGAAGAACGCGAGCACATCAGCAGCTCGACGCTTCAGAGTCCTTCCCAACCGTTTGAGCTCAACCAGCCCTGTCGGCAGATTCGTCGCCAGTGCGTCGATGACCGTTCTCAAGAGCTTCTTGCCCTCGTTCCGGTCGGCGGTTCGGTAGGCGTTCACTATGTCTTGGTAAACAGCCCAGGTGACTTCGACTTCGGTGAAACTCGAATCGGCGAACAGGCCCGCGATGCTCTCCTGCTGCTTGGTCGTGAGCAGATCAGCGCCTGTGTGCAGAGTCCTCCTCGCTCGATACAAGGGGTCTTTCGCTCGTCCACGATGGCCAGTTGTCTCCTGCTGAATACGACGACGAACATCATCGAGAGCATCACCGGCGAGCTTGACGACGTGGAAGGGGTCCATGACTTCGACAGCGTCGGGCAGTTCCTCAACTGAGGCTGTTTTGAAGCCGGAGAATCCGTCCATCGCGACGACGTCGATGCCATCACGCCAGTCCTTCGGACGGGCTTTCAACCATTGCTTGAACACCTGCTTCGAACGTCCGGGCATCATGTCGAGCAGACGTGCTGGGCCTGTTGCCTGGCTGATCGGGGTGAGGTCGATGATGACGGTGACGTACTTGTCGCCACGCCGGGTGTGCCGCCATACGTGCTCGTCGACACCTATGACGCTGGCCCCGTCGAAACGGGTCGGGTCGTTGATCAACAGCCGGCGACCTTCAGCGAGGATTGCGGAGTTCGCGGTGTGCCAGGACACGGCGAGTTTGCTTGCGATCACGGACACGGTGTCGTGGTCGATGACGAGAGCACGCAGCGCCCAGTCGAGGCCGGTTCGAGAGATCTTCGCTCGTGGTGGTGCCGCAGCAGTGGTGTCTTGACGCCATACGCGGCCGCACTCGACGCATTTGTAACGGCGGAGGCGAATATGAAGCGTGGTCGGTCGGTGGCCGAAGGGCTCGTGGGCCAGACGGCGGACGACGGTATCGCGAACGATCCCGTGGCCACCGCACCGACGGCACCAGTTATCGGTGGTGTTGGGCCGGCATTCCAGGATGGCTTTGTGTCCGGTGATGTGCTGGCCGATACAGGTCAGGTCGAGGGTGTCGAGTCGGCAAAATGTCGTGAGGTCAGGGGTCGAGAATATAGGCTTGGCCACGTCGAGGTCTTTCGGATGGGTTGTGTGAGAACTTCCATCATCGGAAGACCTCGACGTCTATCCGGGTAGCGACTCGCCGTGTCCTGGAATCACCGATCTACACTCTCAATTACGAAGAGCCAGATTGATGGTTCCAAGGACAGCCGTCGCCAGAAGAGAAGCTTCCAATCTCCGATCTCAGCGATCCACGCGGCGAGTGGCAGACCGATCGCGCCCCCGAAGCCCATGCTGGAGCTGATGATGCTGATGCCAGCGATGCGGATCTTGCGGTTATCGACCAGACTCATCATTGAAATGCCGACAGCTGTGGCTCCCATGCTCACGCCTTGGAGTGCCCGTCCGACGAGCAGCCAGGTCAGTTCGCCTGACAGTGCAGCTATCAGGGAGCCAAGAGTCATCATCGCAAGCAGTGCAATCATGACCCTGCGCATTCCGAGGATATCGCCCAGACGCCCCGAGATCGGAGTCGTGACGGCTGCGACCAGCAGAGCAATGGTCAGTACCCACGCGGTGGCACTCCGCGGAGCATCGAGAAGCTCAGGAAGATGGTTTTGGATCGGAACGACCAGGTCTGCATGAACGCGGTGCTCGTCGCGACACACGTCAATACGACCACGAGAACCCACGGGCGGCGAAGGAGGAAGTCGCCGTCTGCCACCGGTGTCCTCTCCGTGATGATCCTTGCTGCTTTCCGATCGTCGCATAAACCCTGAGCAATGACCCTATCGTGGAAGGACCCTCGCGATTCCGAACGGAATCGCCCATCGGGTGAGGAAATCAGTGCTTTGTCGCCGCTGATAAGAATGCTCGCGGTCGACTCGATGCCATCATCGATGGAACCTGCAAGCGGTCCCAGAAACTTTTTCTCCCCCGCGGAATAAACCCTCGCTCCGCAAAGTTGAGTCTAGTGTACGCAACTTTCATGATGCCGAGCTTGACTGCTCGGATCACGAAGATAATACTTGAGTGCAGTTGGCTCAATGTGTGCGGTCGAGTGGGTCCACCGCTCGTCCCCGCGGCAGGAAATGCCGTGGAAGCCAGGTGGTGGATCCGCCCGATCGCACACATTCGAGTCGAGATTACTCACGAGTGAAGGAGAGAACGTTATGGCACGTGCAGTTGGAA
Source organism: Brevibacterium picturae (assembly GCF_900105045.1). Lineage (GTDB taxonomy): Bacteria > Actinomycetota > Actinomycetes > Actinomycetales > Brevibacteriaceae > Brevibacterium > Brevibacterium picturae. The sequence continues at coordinate 2,617,579 of NZ_LT629739.1, forward strand.
TCGACCTCGGAACCACGAACTCCGTCGTCACAGTCCTCGAAGGCGGTGACCCCAAGGTCATCGCGAACGCGGAAGGCGGTCGCACGACCCCATCCGTCGTTGCTGTCAACAAGAACGGTGACTCCCTGGTCGGCGAAATCGCCAAGCGCCAGGCCGTCACCAACATCAAGAACACCGTTGCTTCGGTCAAGCGCCACATGGGCACCGACTGGTCCACCGAGATCGGCGGCAAGAAGCTGTCGGCGCCGGAGGTTTCGGCCCGCATCCTGCAGAAGCTCAAGCACGACGCTGAGGAATACCTGCAGGAAGACGTGACCGACGCAGTCATCACCGTTCCCGCATACTTCAACGACGCCGAGCGTCAGGCCACGAAGGATGCCGGTGAGATCGCGGGACTCAACGTCTCACGCATCATCAACGAGCCTACCGCTGCAGCTCTGGCCTACGGCCTCGAGCGCGGCAAGGAAGATGAGACCATTCTCGTCTTCGACCTCGGTGGCGGTACCTTCGACGTCTCCCTGCTGGAAGTCGGCAAGGACGAAGACGACTTCTCCACGATTCAGGTCCGTGCGACCTCCGGCGACAACCGCCTCGGCGGTGACGACTGGGATCAGCGTATCGTCGACTGGCTCGTCGGCGAGGTCAAGAACGGATACGGCGTCGACCTGGGCAAGGATGCGACCGCCCTGCAGCGTCTGAAGGAAGCTTCGGAGCAGGCCAAGAAGGAACTCTCCTCGGCCACCAGCACGAACATCTCGCTGCAGTACCTGTCGATGAGCGAGAACGGACCCATCCACCTGGATGAAACCCTGACCCGCGCGAAGTTCGAGGATCTGACCAAGGACCTCCTCGAGCGTACCAAGGCTCCGTTCCACGCAGTCATGAAGGACGCAAACGTGTCCGTCAAGGACATCGACCACGTCGTCCTCGTCGGCGGTTCGACCCGTATGCCCGGCGTCTCCGCAGTCGTCACCGAACTCACCGGAGGCAAGGAGCCCAACAAGGGCGTCAACCCCGATGAGGTCGTGGCAATCGGCGCAGCCGTGCAGGCTGGTGTGCTCGTGGGCGAACGCAAGGACGTTCTGCTCATCGACGTCACTCCTCTCTCGCTCGGACTCGAGACCAAGGGCGGCGTGATGACCAAGCTCATCGAGCGCAACACCCCGATCCCGACCAAGCGTTCGGAGACCTTCACTACGGCCGAGGACAACCAGCCCTCCGTGTCGATCCAGGTCTTCCAGGGTGAGCGTGAGTTCACTCGCGACAACAAGAACCTCGGCACCTTCGAGCTGACCGGCATCGCGCCGGCTCCTCGCGGCGTGCCGCAGATCGAGGTCGCCTTCGACATCGACGCCAACGGCATCGTGCATGTCTCGGCCACCGACAAGGGCACCGGCACCGAGCAGTCGATGACGATCACCGGCGGTTCCGCACTGCCGCAGGAAGACATCGACCGCATGGTCAAGGAAGCCGAGGAGAACGCAGACGAGGACAAGAAGCGCCGTGAGGCCGCTGACACTCGCAACAATGCGGAGAACCTCGCCTACCAGACCGAGAAACTCGTCACCGACAACGAGGACAAGCTGCCCGAAGAGGTCAAGACCGAGATCAACTCGGACGTCGAAGCTGTCAAGGAAGCCCTCAAGGGTGAAGACGACGACGCCGTGAAGTCGGCCTACGACAAGCTCGTCGAGAACCAGCAGAAGATCGGCGAAGCCATCTACAGCCAGGCAGGTGCCGAAGGTGCCGCTGGTGAAGAGGCTGCCGGCGATGCCGATGCAAGCGCCGATGACGATGTCGTCGACGCTGAGGTTGTCGACGAAGAGGACGAGGAGAAGAAGTAATGACTGCCGAGGGCAACGATCCGTCGTCCGAGGAGCCAGGCTTCACCTTCAGCGACAAGCGCCGCATCGATCCGGACACCGGTGAGATCCGCCCAGAGCCCGACGACCAGTCGGCCTCGGCGGAGGCCGGTGAGGCAGCTGCCGCGAACGACGCCGCTGGTGCCGACGGTGCCGACGACGTCCAGGACGCCGAAGAGAACCTGGCCGATGCCAGCGACCTCGGCGTGGACATCCCGACCGATGCCTCGACGTTGAACGACACCGAGGCCGCGCAGGGCGAAGAGGCTCCCGAACCCGCACCGGGAACTGAGGCCGCAGCGCACCTGGCCGACCTCAAGCGCATCAACGCTGAGTACGCCGCCTACCGGATGCGGGCCGATCGCGAACGCGAGCGGGCAGCGACCGGTGGCACGATCAAGGCCGTCGAGGCCCTGATCCCCGTGCTCGACGAAGTGCGCCTGGCGCAGGAGAACGGTGACGTCACCGGGCCTTTCGAGACCCACGTGAACAAGCTGATCGACTCGCTGAACAAGGTCGGCGTCGAGCAGTACGGTCAGGTCGGCGACGAGTTCGATCCGCGACTGCATGAGGCACTGATGCAGCAGCCGTCGGACGAAGTCGAGACTCCGACCGTCTTCCTGGTCATGCAGCCGGGCTACCGCCTCGGCGACCGAGTCATCCGTGCCGCACGCGTCGGCGTGCAGCAGCCGGAGGACTGAGAACCACACCCTCGCCGAGGTGGCCCCACCAAGGTGGGACCACCTCGGCGGCGGTCCGGATCATCCGGGATGACAATCCCGGGGTTGCGGATTGTGAGGAGACAATTGAATACACTGATGAAGAAGACACGGAAGGAGGTGCCAGGTGAATACCGGTCCTCAGAATGATTGGTTCGAGAAGGACTTCTACAAGACCCTCGGCGTCTCCAAAGATGCTTCCGATGCAGAGATCAAGAAGGCCTACCGCAAGCTGGCACGCAAGTATCACCCGGATGCCAATCCCGGTGATTCCAAGGCCGAAGACAAGTTCAAGGAGCTCGGCCAGGCGCATCAGGTGCTCTCTGACAAGGAATCCCGCGAACAGTACGATCAGGTCCGCGCCATGGGCGGCGGCGCCAGGTTCACCGGTTCCAGTGGACCTGCAGGCGGCGCTGGCGGCGGATTCGACGATGTGTTCTCCGACCTCTTCGGCGGTGGCGGACGGACACGAACCCGCTCGCCCTACGGCGCTGGCGGGGGAGACGTGCCCCCTGACCTCGCCGACCTGCTCAACGGCTTCGGCGGAGGCGGCGGCGGTGGTTTCGGGGGCGGTTATTCGCCACCCGTCAAGGGCGGCGACATCAAGTCCAGCACCACCCTGTCGTTCACGGAGGCCATCAACGGTGCCTCGGTGAAGCTGAACATGCCGGGCGGGAAGCCCCTGACCGTGCGGACGCCGATCGGCGTCAAGGACGGGCAGAAGATCCGACTGGCGGGCAAGGGCAAGACCAGCCCCAACGGCGGCGAGGCCGGCGACGTGATCCTCACGATCAAGGTCAAGCCGCACCCCGTCTTCACTCGCGACGGTGACAACCTGCGGATGGACCTGCCGGTCAGCTTCGACGAAGCGGCCCTGGGCGCCGAGGTCAAGGTGCCCACGCTCGGCGGAATGCCGGTGACGATGAAGATCGCTCCGGGCACACCTTCCGGGCGGACTATGCGTGTGCGCGGCAAGGGCGTGAAGTCGAAGAAGGGTACCGGTGACCTGCTGGTGACCGCGGAGATCGTCGTGCCGCAGAACCTGTCGAAGGAAGCTAAGGAAGCGGTCGAATCGTTCCAGTCGGCGACCGACAATGAGGATCCGCGGGACGGTTTGCTCGACAAAGCCAGGGCCAGCTGAGGTGGTGAAGCACGATGCACATATCGTCCAGTGCAGCGGTGTACGTCATTTCGGTGGCGGCGGATCTCGCGGGCATGCATCCGCAGACGCTGCGGCAGTATGACCGTCTGGGGCTCGTCATTCCCGAGCGTACCGCCGGCAGAGGCCGCCGGTACTCGGGGCGAGACATTGCCAAACTTCGGCTGATCCAGCAGCTCTCGCAGGACGAGGGCGTGAACCTGGTGGGCATCAAGAAGATCATCGACCTGCAGAACCAGGTCGATGCGCTCAAGTCCCGGAACGAGGAGCTGGAGACAGAAGTCAGGTCTCGGATGTCGGCGAAGGAACGCGAAGCGCGAGTCTTCGCCGCAGGCAGCACCGGTGGCGATGTCGTCTCGATCTCGCGTGGCAGGCGCCCGCAGGGACGTCCCGAGCCGGGCGCGATGGTCCTCTACAGCAGGTATCGGCGCCGCTGACTCGACGGGCCCACGGTCCGTCGTTCACGCGAACGGAACGCAGCAGCTCGAATCATGACACGACGAAGGGGCGATTCCAATTGGAATCGCCCCTTCGTCATACCCGGTCACTGCGAGTGACTCAGACCGGATCTCTCCGGTTCAGGTTACGGGATCAGATCTCTGAAGGACCCTGAGCAACCTTCTTGCGGCGCATGGTCATCGTGACTGCGGCTCCACCGATGAGGAGGAGTGCCGCGCCGCCGACGAGACCGGTGAGCTCGGTACCGGTGCGGGGCAGTTCGCTGCCACCGTTTCCGTCTTCATCGCCGTTGTCTCCGTTGCCATTTCCGTCTTCGTCGCCGTCCTCGTTTCCGTCGCTGCCGCCGGCATTGGCGTCTTCGCCGACCGTGAATGCTCCGGTCATCTCGTCGTCACCACAGGTGACGGTGACGTCGTAATCGCCGAGGTAGGCCGACGGGTCATTGGCAGAGGTGCCGTAGACGTTGACCGAGGCATTGCCCTCGTCGTCAGCCTGGACGGTGTTGTCGTAGGCGGTGACGTTCGAGTTGCCCTTGGGGGTGACCACGTAGTGGACGTCCGAGCCGGGCTCGCAGTTCTCGACTGCAAGGGTGACGCCGCCGTCTTCCTTGACGAAGTCAGCGGGGCTGATGGTCTCGGGTGAGACGGTCAGCTCGGCTTCGGCCGCCGGCGTGGTGGGCTTGGGCTCTTCGGTCTCGTCCTCGGTGACGGTGAACTCGGCGTAGTTCGAGGATTGCTCGGTCGCGGTGTCCACACCGTAGACCGAGTAATCGCCGGGCTCGAGGCCACTGTCGGGTGCCGTGACGGTGGTGCTGATCTTGCCGTCTTCGTCGGCTGTGACTTCGTCCTGGTAGAACGGTGACTGAGGCGCTGCACCGATGATGGTGACCGCACTGTTGGGAGTGAAGCCCTCGCCGGTGAACTCGAGGCCGTTATCCTCGAGGTCGGAGACCGAGATCTCCTCGGTATTGAGGGAGACCTTGGGGTCGGCTTCGGGTGCTTCTGGTTCTTCGTCGTCGCCGATGACCTCGACCTGCGCGGGAATCTCTTCGGTCTCGTCGCCACGCTTGATGGTGATCGTGAAGTTGAGGGTGCCCGGATCGATGGCTGCGGGGTCGCCGGTGACATTGTGGATGGTGAACTCCACTGAGTCACCTTCAGCTGTCACTTCTTCGTCGGTGAGGTTGTCCGAGACGACATCGCCGGCTTCAAGCCCAGTGACCGTGACAGTGAGGCCCGGGTCGAGGAGATCGGTCTGGGTGATTTCTTTCGGCGAAACCGTGACCGATGCTTCGATGGCCTGAGTCTCGGCGCCGTCATGGGCTCCTTCCTCAGCAGCTTCAGCTTCCTCTGCCTGGCTGTCGTTCTGGCTGACCTGGATGTTGGTCTGTCCGAAGGTGTCGGCGGAAGGGGCTGAGGGTGCAGCCATTACGGGGGATGCGGCGAGGCCGGTGATGGCCAGGGCCACTGCGGGGGCGAGTGCAAGCTTCTTCATAGTGTCCTTCGTTCTTACAGCTGAGAATGATCTCCTACGCAGGTAACAATAATGAAATAGTCACAACGTGCATAGTTGTGGTCGTTGTGTTCACATCTGTTGTACAGATCGGGGACAGGTGTCGTCGGCTGGCTCGGCCGGGAGACCAGCCGAATAGCGTCAGAACAGTCGAAAATGGGTGTGGCCCCGACCGAAGTCGGGGCCACACCCATTCAAGCGATCACATGATCACTCGCCTTGAGCGATCACTCGGGGCGCCTGATCAGAAATCGGAAGGCGACTGTCCGACCTTCTTGCGGCGACCGGTCATCGCGATTGCAGCTCCACCGACGAGGAGGAGCATCGCTCCCGAGGCGAGACCGCCGAGGTCTGCACCGGTGCGCGGCAGCTCGCTGCCGCCATTGCCGCCGTTGCCGTCATCACTGCCGCCACCGTTCGCGCCGGCTGTGACTGTGAACGATTCCTTCATGGAGTCATCGCCGCACGTCGCACTGGCCGTGTAGGAGCCGACGTATGCCGAGACGTTGTCGGAGGTGCCGAAGACATTGACCGAAGCCTTGCCTTCGTCATCAGCCTTGACTGTATTCTCATACGCGGTGACCTGGATGCCCTTGGGTGTCACCGCGAAGTGCACATCCGCACCGGGTTCGCAGTTCTCGACTGCGAGGGTGACGCCCTTCTCGTCGTTGGCGAAGTCGGCTGCTTCGAGTGTCTTCGGTGAGACCGAGAACGATGCTTCTGCAGGAGCCTCTGGGGTGTCTCCGTCCTTGCCGTCGTCGCCACCGTTTCCGTCATCACCGTCTTCCTTGTCTTCGGCGACGACGTTGATGTTGCCGTTCAGGGTCTCCGATTCGGTGCCTTCGCGGTCGATGGTGACTGTGAACGGCACCTTGCCCTCTTCGAGGCTGTCCGGGTTGCCTTGGTAGTAGAGGGTGAACTCGAATGCCCCATCGGCCTCAACCATCTTCTCGTCGCCGGTCAGGGAGTCGGTGAGCGTGTCACCCTTCTTCACGCCCGTGACAGTGACTGTCACGCCTTTGTCGGGGTCCGAGAGATCCTCTGCGGTGATCTCCTTGGGGTCGACCGTAAGCGAGGCGTCGATTGGGTCGACGGCGTCGTCAGTGACGGTGAATGTCTGTTCTGCGGCCTTCTCTCCGGTGTCGACATCAGTGGCGGTGACTGTGTAGGGGCCCGGGGCGAGACCGCCATCGGGAGCGGTGATCGGAACGGTGATCTTCCCATTGTCATCGGCGGTGACTGTTTCATCTTGGAAGAAGGAGTTGCCCGCTCCGGCGTTGATTTCGACGTCGCCGTTCGGGGTGAAGCCCGTGCCGGTGACTGTGACGCCGTCCTTGTTGAATTCGCTCTCGCTGATCTCCGTGTCGCTCAGAGCGATTTCGGGATCGACCTGAGCGGCGTCATCGGAGGTGATCTCGAAGCTCAGTGGAACGGTTTTTGTCTCTCCGTCGCGAGTGACTTCGACGTCGAATTCTCGGATACCGGGTTCGACAGCTGACGGGTCTCCGCCATGGTCATAGATCCGGTACTCGAGCACTCCGTCCGTGTTATCGGCATCGATCGTGTCGTACTGATTGGAGAGGGTGTTGTGCACCCTGTCTCCCGGCAGCAGCCCTGTGACAGTGAGAGTGACACCCTTCGACTCGTCTGAACCAGACTCGTCATCGGTGTAATCGGTCTGAGTGATCTTCTTTGGTGAGACTGAGGCCTGAGGGTCGAAATCAGCGGCCAAGATATTTATGGACTCGGTGAGCTTCTGTGTCTTCGCGTCACTCGTCTGGCTGGCCCGGGTGACCTGGATAGAGAGCGACTTCGTTCCCTCATTGATGTCCTTGGCGGGCTTGTCGGTCTGAAGGGTCAGCGCAGCAGAACCACTGGCGGCCGTCGTGGACTCCGCTGAGAGTCCGCCGCCCTTGACTGCGACCTTGTCGCCCTTCTCCAGGTGTGTGACGTTGACCTTGAGGCCATTCTTGGCGAGGTCCTCGGCACCGATGGACGAAGCAACCGTCACTGAAGCGTTGGGTGTTTCGACTTCGTCCTCAGAGTCCTCGGAATCATCCGAGTCCTTGCTCTTGTCGTCGTCCTTGGCGTCGGAGTCGTCCGAGTCCTTGGAATCGTCGTCCTTGGGTGCAGGCTTCTCTGTATCCTTGGCGTCGTTGGCCTCCTCGTCCGCCGCCTCCTCCTCGTCGGCGGCTTCCTCGGCAGCTTCTTTTTTGTCAGCGGCCTCTTTCGCGGCGGCTTTCTTAGCTGCTGCCTCTTTTTCGGCGGCCTTCTTCTTTTCTTCTTCGGCCTTCTTCTGAGCAGCTTCTTCCTTGGCGATCCTGTCGGCTTCAGCTTTCGCAGCCTCTTCCTTGTCCTTCTTCAGCTGCTCGGCCTCGGTCAACGTAGAGTCCGACTGGGTTGAGGGGGTTTCGGCGGCGGCGACTGGGGCGGCCACCAGACCTGTGAATGCAAGGGCGACAGCCGGTGCGAGAACGAGCTTCTTCATTGGAGTGCCTTCAATCTTGAGAGTGTGAGGGGGTGCACATCTGACAGACATCCTAGGCACGGAGAATTCCCGAAACTACTTATGTACGTTTTGTTCAGGGCAAAACGCGGTAACACTTTGATGAATGAAAAGAGCGCACCGAGATGCCCCTGTGATGTGACCGGCCAGTAGCCGGTCCCTCAGGCCGGCCGGTAGCCGCTCTCTCTCAGACGGGCCAGGCCTCCGCGCGGATCTGCTTGCGCTGCTCAACGGTGGGTACGCGAACGGTCAGTGCTGAGGGCAGGACCTCCATCGCCAGATACCCGGACTGGCCGATCGGATCCCCGTCCAACTGCACGTCGAGCTCCTCGCCGGATTCGATGACGACCTTCTGGCACTTCCGGATGTTCGTATGCAGCCCCTTCGACGCCTTACGCCCCAGTACGGAGGCCAGAACGCCCACCCATTGACCCAGGTTCTTGGGGCTGACGATGAGGACGTCGAGCATCCCGTCGTCGACGACCGCCTGCGGCAGCAACTGGATGCCGCCCTGCAGCTTCCCGCAGTTGCCGCCGAGCACCGAACGCACTCGCGCCGAGACCCGATGATCGTCATCGAAGGTTACCTTCACATGGCTGGGCCGACCGACGAGTTTCCGGGAACCTGCCTCGACATAGGCCAACCAGCCGAGTCGCGACTTGAGATCGGAGTTGGTGTCGGCCATGACCGCCGCATCGAACCCCAAGCCCGTGATCACGGTGAATACGTGAGTGTCCCCATCCTCGGCGGTCTTGGCGGTTCCGACGTCGATGTCCCGATTGCGGCCCCACAGTGCGATCCGCAGCGCCCATTCGGTCTTGTCGAGGATGAGGTCGAGGTTCCTCGACAACAGATTTCCCGTCCCCAGCGGAACGATGCCCATCGGGGTGGATGTCCCGGCCAGCGCCGAGGCGACGGCGCGGACGGTCCCGTCGCCGCCGGCAGCGATGATGACGTCGACCCCCTCGTCCAGTGCGCGAACAGTGGCACCTTCGCCGGAGTCCTCGGGCGTGGTCTCGATGACCAGCGGTGGGCTCCAGCCCTCGAAACGGCAGATCGCCTCGGCGGTCGAGGCCAGATTACGGACATCGGTCTTGGTTGGATTGACGACGAGAGCGGCCCGGTAACGGCCTGAGTTCTCAATCTCGGACGAGTCGGCGTTCGTTCCGTGGCCGGACTGCCGAACGCGTTTGAGGGCGCGCAGGGCTCCGGTGCGGCGGCCGAGGAAGAACGCGACGAGCAGCGCCACGACAATGCCGGCGATGACAAACCACATCATCAGGGGATCCAAAGCGACGGTCATGTCTCAAATTTACAGTGTTCAACTTGGGAGCGAGCTGGTCACCCACCGAAGAGGCGCCCGAATGTCGAAAACCATCGCGTGCCGTTAAGCTGAGAGGGTGATCGATCTAGCGCTTCTCAGAGAAAACCCGGACCTGTTCAAGGCATCGCAGGAGGCCCGCGGCTCGTCCGTCGACCTCGTCGACGACGTCATCGCTGCGGATTCCGCACGCCGCTCAGCCATCACGGCCTACGAGGACGCGCGCGCCGATCAGAAATCCTTCTCCTCTCAGATCGCGAAAGCACCAAAAGAGGACAAGCCTGCGCTCATCGCCGAGGGCAAAGAGAAGTCTGCCAAGGTCAAGGCTCTCCAGTCCGAGTCGGAGGAAGCCGCCTTCGCGTTCGACAAGCTCGCCGGTAAGCTCCCGAACCTCATCGTCGAGGGCATCCCCTCCGGCGGCGAAGAGAACTTCGTGACCCTGAAGACGGTCGGCGAACCGCGCGACTTCAGCACCGACGGCTTCGAGCCGGCCGACCACCTGGAGATCGGTGAGACGCTCAAGGCCATCGATACCGCCCGTGGCACCAAGGTCGCGGGATCGCGCTTCCACTACCTCACAGGATTCGGCGCCAAGCTGGAGATGGCTCTGCTCAACCTGGCCCGCGACGTGGCCGAGGAAGCCGATTTCATCCCGACCATCACACCCACACTGGTCAAGCCCGAAGTCATGCGCGGCACCGGTTTCCTCGGCGAGCACGCCGATGAGATCTACCGACTCGAAGCCGATGACCTGTTCCTCGTCGGCACCTCCGAAGTGCCCCTGGCCGGCTTCCATATGGACGAGATCGTCGACCTGTCCGACGGTCCGCTGCGCTACGCCGGAATCTCCTCCTGTTACCGGCGCGAGGCCGGCTCCTACGGCAAGGACACCCGCGGAATCATCCGCGTCCACCAATTCCAGAAGGTCGAGATGTTCGCCTACGTCGAGGTCGAAGACGCCGAGGCCGAACATGAGCGTATGCTGTCCCTGCAGGAGAAGATGCTGGGCCTGTGCGAGCTGCCCTACCGCGTCATCGACACCGCAGCCGGCGACCTCGGCGACTCCGCGGCCCGCAAATTCGACTGCGAAGCCTGGGTGCCGACGCAGGAGACCTACCGCGAACTGACTTCGACCTCGAACTGCACGACCTTCCAGGCCCGCCGCCTGCAGGTTCGCGAGCGCTACGACGGCGCCACCCGCCCCGTCGCCACACTCAACGGAACCATGGCCAACACTCGCTGGCTCGTCCCGATTCTGGAGAACCACCAGCAGTCCGACGGTTCGGTCACGGTCCCCGCGGCACTACGCCCCTACCTCGGCGGCATGGTCGCGCAGGGACCAGAGGGCCCGCGTTACTGAAGCCACGATCCCCACGCTTGGAGAGAAATTGCCCAAACACCTCATTGCGCTCGACATCGACGGCACCATCGTCAACTACGACGGTTCACTGTCCGCCCCTGTCCGTCAGGTCCTGACCCAACTCGCAGAGGCGGGCCATCACCTGGTCATCTCCACCGGGCGGGCACTGCCCGGAGCGCTAGAGGTCGTGCACGCACTCGAACTCAAGGAAGGGTTCGTCGTCTGCTCGAACGGATCCGTCGTCGTCAAGCTCGACCCGGCTCTGCCATTGGGCTGGGAAATGCACCATGTCGTGTCCTTCGATCCCAGGGACGCCCTGGAGAAGATGCACGAAGCACTGCCGAACGCATTGTTCCTCGTCGAGGACCCCGACCTGCATCGCTGGGCCTCGGGGCCGTTCCCCGCGGGCGAGCTCGCAGAGTCGGACACGCTCGACATCGTCGACTTCGAGCAGCTCCTCGAGAAGCGCGCCACCCGTATCGTGATGCGCGAGGTCAACGGCACCGCGGAGGAGTTCGCCGAGGCCGTCGAACGCCTCGGTCTCCACGAAGTCAGCTATTCGGTGGGCTGGAGCAACTGGCTCGACATCGCACCCGACGGGATCTCGAAGGCCAGCGGCCTCGAACTCGTCGAATCCGAACTCGGAATCGACCACGAGCTGAGCATCGGCGCCGGTGACGGACTCAACGACATCGAAATGATCGAATGGGTCCACCACGCGATCGTCATGGGCCAGTCGAAGGACGTGCTCAAGCAGCACGCTTCGGTCGTGACGAAGTCGGTCGACGACGACGGTCTGGCCGTTGCCCTCGTCGACTACTTCGACCTCGACCCTGCCGTGCTCGCACTCAGCGGTTCCCGCGACACCCACGGCTGAGGCGAACTCATCCACTAAATCTCCCCGACGTCACTAATTGCGCCCGGCGCCGTGCGCTATTAGTGACGTCGGGTATTTTTAGGCGGGGCCAGAGGCAGGATGGGCGTCGAGGGCCGCACCCAGATACCGTGCTACGCCGTCTTCGTCGACCGCGGTGGTGACGGCGGCCGCGATCTCCTTGACCGAGTCCAGTGCGTTGCCCATGGCGACTCCATGCCCGGCCCAGGTCAGCATCTCGATGTCATTGGGCATGTCCCCGAACGCCATCACCTGTTCGCGGGCCACGCCGAGGTGGTCGCACAGTTCCTCCAGAGTCTTCGCCTTCGTGACACCGGCCGGAGCCAGTTCGACGAGGCCGTTGACCGGGTCGGAGAACGACGCATGGCAGTCCGCTGCGACGAGGGGGTCGAGCAGATCGTGGAGTGCCTCGGAATCGTCGGAGCCGATGCTGACGAGGATCTTCACGACATCACGCGTGGCCAGCTCCGACAGGTCGTCCATCACGTTGGCGTGCCGGGGATTGCGCGAGATGAAGTTCTTGTCGACGAGACCGCCGGTGAGGGTCTCGAACGCGAAATGCGCCTCCGGGTGGGAGGCCGTAATCGTGGCGATGATCTTCTCGACCTCGGCGAACTCGATGGTGTGCGCCGAGACCACGGTCGCCGAGGCGATGTCATAGACGACTGCTCCGTTGAGGCAGATGACGCGGCCCAGGTCGGGGATCTGAGCGGCGATCGCCTCCAGCCACCTGATCGGCCTGCCGGTGACGAGGACGAAGGGGATGTCCATGTTCTGGCAGCGGTGGATCGCGTCGATGGTGGCCGTGGAGATGGGCTTCCAATCCAGCAGAAGCGTGCCGTCGATATCGCTGGCGACGAGACCTAAGTCGAAGTCCTCCGGCGATGTCATGAGAGATTGTCCTGTGCACGCCGGAGCAGTTCGGCGGCATCGGTGATGAACCGCTGCGTCGCCAGGGCGCTGGGACCGATCGGTCTGCCGGCGATGAGCTCTGTGCGCGCCATCGATGCCGCCAGCACCGCCTCGGCGACCTTCGATGAGGCCTTGGTCAGCAGTTCAGGGGTGTCACCGACAGCCTTGCGGGTGTGGCCGGGGACGACCTGCCCGGAGACGGGGTGGTGGGTGTGCAGCCAGGCGGTGATCTCATCGACGACCGGCACCAGATCATTGAGGCGCTGAGTCCCGTCGACGATCGTGTTCGCGTTCGTTGTTGAGCTGTCCTGGTTTGCGTCGGCAGACGCCTGATCGTCAGCAGAGCTCTGCACACCGGCGGGCAGCTCATGGATGGCCACCGAGGTGGTGTAGTAGCGGTCGACGGCGCGGATGAACCTGTCGCGGTTATGGCGCCAGAGCCCCGTGCCGAACTGCTGATCAGGGCCTCGGCGCGAGGGGCCGCCCGGCTTCTTCAGCCCGGAGAAGATGTTCTTCACAGGTAGTTGCCTGTGCCGCGGTCATCGGCATCGTCCTGGCTCTGCCCACCCGTCGTTGCACCCGGAGCAGCGCCGGGTGCCACCATGCCCGGTGGCAGCTGTCCGTGGTCGGCGAGTTCTTGTTTCGCCATCGCCTGTTGCGCCATGATCGCGGTCTGGATGCCGTGGAAGAGTCCCTCCAGCCAGCCGACCAGCTGCGCCTGAGCGATGCGCAGCTCGGAGTTGGTCGGGGGACCGTCGCTCGTGTTGAAGGGCAGATCGAGGCGCTCGAGTTCGTCGATGAGGTCCTTGGACAGACCGTCCTCGAGTTCGTCGATCGAACGGCGGTGAATCTTCGCCAGACGTTCGCGGCCCTTCTCATCCAAATCGGTGCTGCGGACCTCTTCGAGGAGTTGCTTGACCATGGTCCCGATTCGCATCACCTTGGCGGGGGAGGACACATCGACCTGAGACGAGGGCTCCGTGATGGAGTTCCTGGCGGGACTCGTCGACTGATCGGAGGAATTCCCGTCCTGACCAGCCGAGCTCTCGGACTGATCGGGATTGCTGATCATGATCGGTTACCTTCTTCCCGTGCTTTTCCTGCGCTGCGGCTCAGACGCGCTGGGCCCCAGCCGCATCGAACCTCAGACGCTCTGTGCTGACTTCGTAGCCTGTGCCGACTCGTCGACTATGAGCAGCACCTTCCCAATGTTTGCGCCCTCTTCCAAAGCGGTGTGCGCCTTGGAGGCCTCGGACAACGGCAGCGCCTCATGGACGATCGGGCGGATGCCACCGGAGATCACGGCCGGCCACAACTGTGCGGCCACCTCGGTGACGATGGCGATCTTCTGCTCCTTGGGCCGTGCCCGGAGCGTCGTTCCCGCAACTGACTTGCGCGGCTGCATGAGGGTGGCGATGCTGAGCTCGGCCTTCGCTCCGCCCTGCATGCCGATGATGACGAGGCGTCCATCGGTGCCCAGCGCCTTGACGTTGGACTTCAGGTACTTCGCGCCGATGATGTCGAGGATGACGTCGGCGCCGGTGGAGCCGTCGGGGCGCACGCAGATCTCGTGGACGCGTTCGACGAAGTCCTCATCGCGATAGTTGATGACGGCATCGGCGCCGAGGCTGCGGCAGAACTCGGCCTTGCGCTTGGATCCGACGGTGACGACGATCTTGACGCCGAGGTGCTTGGCGACCTGGATCGCGGCAGTGCCGATTCCCGATCCCCCGCCGTGGACGAGCAGCCATTCCCCGGTCTGGATGTTGGCGTTGCCGACGATGTTGGAATGCACCGTTGACAGGACCTCGGGAAGGCCCGCGGCTTCGGTGAGATCGAGGCTGTCCGGAACGGGAAGGAGCTGACCTGCGGGGACGGGCACCGATTCGGCGTAACCGCCGCCGGAGAGCAGAGCCGCGACGCGGTCGCCGACTTTCCAACCGGTGACCTCGGAGCCGAGTTCGGCGATCGTTCCGGAGACTTCGAGGCCGGGGATCAGTGTAGCGCCGGCCGGTGGGTCGTAGAAGCCCTGGCGCTGCAGCAGATCGGCGCGATTGACACCCGCAGCGTGAACGGTGACCAGAACCTCGTCGGGTGCGATGTCCGGGGTCGGCTCCTCGATGACTTGGAGAACGTCGGGGCCGCCTGGTTCAGAAATCGTGATTGCTCGCATGATTCCACTCTAGTGGTTCGGCGCCGATCTGGGCGGCCGCCCCGGGCAGTCTCGGCAGCTGGTCCCAGGCCCACAGTCGTGGCGACAGACCTCAGGCGATTGGCCTCAGGCGAAGAGACGGAACATGGGAGAGTTCTGGTGCACGCGCTCGATCTCGATCTGTGAGGCGTCCATACGTTCGAGCAGGTTCGGCAGGTCTTCGGCATTGCCGAGTTCGATGCCGACGAAGGCGGGGCCGGTCTCACGGTCGGAGCGTTTGATGTACTCGAACATCGCAATGTCGTCCTCAGGGCCGAGTACCTCATTGAGGAAGCGTCTCAGCGCGCCGGGCTCCTGCGGGAAGTCGACGATGAAGTAGTGCTTGAGGCCCTCGTGGACGAGTGAGCGCTCGAGGATCTCCGGGTAGCGGGAGATGTCGTTGTTGCCGCCGGAGACCAGGCACACGACGGTCGATCCCGGCTCGATGGTGATCGGTTTGCCGGTTCCCGGTGCCCCGATGGCCGCCGAGGCGATGGCGCCGGAGGGTTCGGCGATGATGCCGTCGACCTGATACATGGAGAGCATCTCCGTGGCCACGGCGCCCTCGGCTACGGGGCGGACATCGACGTCGAGGTCGGAGACGATGTCGTAGGTCAGTGCGCCGGCGCGTTTGACCGCGGTGCCGTCGGCGAAGGGATCGATGTTCTCCAAGGTCACCGGCCGTCCGGCTTTGAGGGCCGCGATCATCGAGGCGGCGCCTGCCGGTTCTGCGCCGATGATGGCGGTGTTCGGCATGTGCTCGGCCGCATAGGCGGCAATGCCGGAGACCACGCCACCGCCGCCGACTGGCACGATGATGTAGTCGGGGTCGGCCTCGAGCTGTGCCGCGATCTCCACGGCAACCGTGCCCTGGCCGGCGATGGTGAGTAGGTCGTCGAAGGCCGAGACGAGAAGAGCATCATTGCGGTCGGCGAACCGATGGGCCAGCGCGGAGGCGTCGTCATAGGTGGAGCCGGAGATCTCGATGGTCACGCGGTCGCCGCCGAAATGGCGGACGCGTTCGATCTTCTGCCTCGGCGTGGTCTTGGGCACGAAGATGGTGCCCTGGATGCCGAGCTCCTTGCACGCGCGGGCGAAGCCCTGGGCGTGGTTGCCTGCCGAGGCGCAGACGACTCCGCGGGCACGCTCGGTCTCGTCGAGCTGGAGCATGAAGTTGAAGGCGCCGCGGATCTTGTACGACCGCACCATCTGCAGGTCCTCGCGTTTGAGGTAGACGGTGGAGTCGGTGGCGGCGGACAGCCGCTCCGAAATGTGCAGGGGGGACATGATCACGGAGTCGGCAATTCGCGTCGAGGCCGCTTCGACCTCGTGCGCGAGTGTTTGCTGCTGGGGTGATACGTCTTTTTTCAACACGACTCCATTGTGCTCCTTCTGTCTCGCCCTTGTGCAACTCGTTCCGGAATAAGGACAGCTCAGGTCGCTTCAGGCCATATCAGGATGCCTCAGGATCAGGACGCTTCAGGGAACCTTGCCGGAGGTGGGATGACACTCCGCGGGTGTCGATTCTGGGACCGAGTTGATGATTTCTGGTGCGCCATGCCCAGCGGCGGGCCCCTATCATGGTTGGATGGATGGTGCCCGTAATTCCTTCAAGGAGGCGACATGGCCATCAGCAGTGAGCTGGAACAACTGTTAGCCGGCTGGATACCTCGACAGTCGTGGTTCCCCAAGCTCGCCGCAGATTTCGGAACCGACCCCGATATCACCCCCATGTCGGTGGCCCGCGCCTTCACATACAGGGCCGAGGAACTCGGTGGATTCGCCGGGCTCGTGGCCGTGATCTCCGTCGGCGACGGACCGACCCTGCGCCGGCTCAACATTCCGCTCTCACTGCGCGGAGTCGAAGACATGCACCTGCGCAAGTCGCTGATCGGCCAAGTCGATGACCTGGCCCTGGGGCACGTCTACGTCTACGACGGCGCGGCCGATCCCGTGTTCGTCAATCTCATGGCCGATGCGATCACGAAGCGCAAGGTCTTCGACGGCGGCCAGCTGAGCACCGAATCACTGCGCCACGGCCGGGAGAAGGCCGCCGTTCGAGACAAGCAGTCCAGCCAGCCGTTCCCGGTTCGACAGGCTCCAGCCCGCTCCGCAGACACCCCCGCCGAGGTGGTCCCACCGAAGCCGTCGAAGGCTGCGTTGGTCACGGATTCCCGTGAAGAGCTCCCCATCGACATCCGCCCGATCGAGGTCACTGATGCCGGTGCCCACAAATCGACGGTCATCATCCACGACGAGTACGAGCCGATGGAACTCAGCTTCTTCCGGGTGCTGGAGAACGAGATGCCGTCATCGCTGACGATCCCGGTCTTACTCACCGAGGCGGGCTCCCGCAGTGTGCCCGAGGTCGTCGGCTGGGGCTCGGGCCGGTGGTACGACATGTTCGAGGTCACCGAGATGGAAGCTCCGATGGCTCTGCTGACCCATGTGGACGTCGATGCCGAACCCGCCTGGCGCGAGGCCGTGGACATCGTGTGCGCCGTCGATTCGGGATCGATCGGTGCCTATAACGCTCAGGCCGCAGAGATGGGCCGACGCATCGGTGAGCTCCATTCCGACATGGCTGCCGAATTCGGCATCGTCGAAGGTCGAGGAGAGCCGTCGAGGCTCCTGGCCAAGAAGTGGATCGATCGCATCGACTGGGCGCTGGGCCGTGCACCTCTGGCTTTGGATTCCCTGGTGCCTGAGCTGCGTGCCCACCGTGCGAAGCTGCAGTCGCTGGAGTCGATCGGTGTGTTGCAGAAGATCCATGGTGAGCTGACGCTTGATCATGTGGTGAGCTCAACGACCGACGGATACTCGGTCGTGAAGTTCACGGATTCGACGAACTCGGATCCCAAGCCGGTGGCACTGGACCTCGTGGCACTGCTGCGCAGCGTCGACTACGCGGCCGGATTCGCCCGGCTGCAGCGGACTGGCGAACTCGAATCCGAGGACGGCGGACTCGTCGTCAACGGCTTCGGCAATGACCCATCTGCTCTGCGGGGCATCTACGATTCACCGGAATTCCTCTGGGCATCACAGGTGCAGAACTCGTTGCTCAGCGGATACTCCCGTGCCCGTGGTGAGAGCCTGGGCCTCGGCGATCCCGTCCTGCGCGCGGCACTCGTCGACAGGCTGCTCGTCGAGGTCGTCACCGAGCTGCGCAACCGCCCCAACTGGCTCTCGGTGCCCCTGGCAACTCTGACTCTGGTACTCAAGGGCAAGCCCGCCCGGTCCGGTGACTCGCCCGCCGAGGCGGAGACAAGTGCGCCCGCGACTGCTGCGGATGCCGCGCCGTCTGCGGATGCCGCTCCTGCCGCAGCGGGCTCAGACTCTGCGGGCTCTGCCGCTCGTGTCGCTGCCGGCCCAGGCGCAGATGCCGATCCTGCCACTGCTGACTCAGACTCTGCGGCTTCCGAAGCCGGCTCAGAGGGGTCAGACAAGCCTGGCCTTGTGGTCGAAGCTGACGATGCACTGGGTGCCTCGGACGCTGAGGGCAACGGTGGCGCTGAAACTGTCGGCGACGCTGATAACGGCTCAGACGCTGATAACGGCTCAGACGCTGAGAACGACTCAGACACTGCGGGCGGCTCAAACCCTGCAGACGACGAGAAATCGGCTGAACCTCAGCCGCGATCGGCCACCGCGTCGAACGGCGCTGCCCGGCAGAGCAAGATTCGGCGCCCAAGCCCTGCCGAGCAGTCGGAGACGGTCAATGAGGAATTCGAGGACGAGGAGGACGAGTTCGTCGTCTCACCCGTACCCGCGACGTTCGCCGCCCGCGGTGCCGCCACAGAGGATTCTGACTCGACCGGGCGGCACAACGTGCACGAGGCGAAGTCCGCCGCGCAACAGGAGAGCCCCGCCGCGCACAAGGAGAAGCACGCCGCGCCTAAGGGGAAGCGCGCGAAGTCGACGCCTGTCGATGCCGAGACACGGGAGACGATCGGTTCCGACAAGTCACAGACTGGCGGTTCCGAGAAGGGCACCGAGTCGAGTAAGCACTGATGCCGGTGTCATTGCGAATCGATTAGCAGAAGACAATCGGTCTATGAGAAACTATTGTGGCTCAGCCTCGTGCTGAGTAGGCCGTGGTTCATTGCGAACCATTGGAAGCGTGTCCGAGCGGCCGAAGGAGATGGTCTTGAAAACCATTGAGCGGCAACCCCGCTCCGTGGGTTCGAATCCCACCGCTTCCGCCAAATGAAAGTCCCCGTTCGCATCGTGTAAACGAAGGCGAACGGGGACTTTCGCATCCCTGCACGTGTTCGGAATTCTCCGGCCACAAAACGTTGAATTCCGTTGATGAATTCGACCTTTTGTCACCTGAAAATTTGAGTCTGAGGGCAGTCAGTCCCGCCCCAGCGCGTCTGAGTCAGCCCTACTCCTGCCTACTCCTGAGCCGCCTCCGGTTCGGACATCTCTGCATCGGCCTCGGGGTCATCGAAGCTGCGGACCGTCCGCTTGAAGCCGCGGGTCAGCACAGCCAGGTAGATGACGCCGATGGCCAACCAGATGGCGCCGCCGATGAGGGCGGTCTCGTGCAGGCTCACCCACAGGACGCCGGTGAGGATCGCGCCGATTGCCGGCATCACCACGTATTTGAACGCGGACTTGAAGTCGACGACCTGCTTGGTCCGGAACGCGAAGTGAGCGATGACCGTGAGGTTGACGAAGGTGAACGCGATGAGCGCGCCGAAGTTGATCAGCGCAGAGATGAACTCGAGGCTGAAGGACATCGCGAACAGGCACACCGCGCCGACCAGGATGATGTTGAACATCGGAGTGTGCGTCTTCGGATGGATGTAGCCGAAGGCCTTGCGCGGCAGCACGCCGTTGCGGCCCATCACCAGCATCATGCGGGACACCGACGCGTGGGACGCCAGTCCCGAGGCGACCGTGGCGGCGAAGGCGGCAGCGAGGAAGAAGCCCATGAAGACGGGGCCGCCGGTGAGGAGTCCGATCTCCGGCAGAGGATCGTCGACGACATTGAACTGCGAATTGTCGGGGAAGAGCTGCTGAGCGAAGTAGCTGGCGACGAGGAAGATGGTGCCACCGGCGAGGACTGTCAGCAGAATCGCCTTGGGCATGATGTTCACATGTTTGGCTTCGCTGGTGTACATCGTCACGGCGTCGAAGCCGATGAAGGAGAAGCAGACCACTGTGGCGCCGGTCAGCAGTGCGGACATATGCACGCCCTCGTGCATGAAGGGCTCGGGGCTGAAGACGACGCCTGAGCCCTCACCATTGGTCAGATTGACGATGGCGACGATGCAGAAGAGCGTCACCATAGTGACGGCGAAGACCAGAAGAACACCATTGAGGTTGGCTGTTCCACGCATGGAGACAGTAACGATGGCGGTCATGATCACGGTGTAGAGGATCACCCATATCCAGGCCGGGGCATCGGGGACGAGGGACTCCATATACAGCCGAGCGATGAGGCAATTGACCATCGGCAGCAGCAGGTAGTCCATGAGTGAGGTCCAGCCGACGAGGAAGCCGACGCCCGGACTCATGGTTTCGCGGGTGTAGGTATAGGCCGAACCCGCGGTGGGGAAGACCTTGACCATCTTTCCGTAGCTGAATGCCGTGAACACCATGACGATCAGTGCGATGAGATAGGCGGACGGCACCGCCCCGTTGGTTTCATCCGACACGATCCCGAACGTATCGAAGACCACCGTCGGCGTCATGTAACCGAGACCGAGCCCGACGATGGACCACAGCCCGAGGTTGCGTTTCAGTGAGCCTGACGCAGCCATATCAATCCTCCCCAATGAGTCTTGCCGGATGTCGTGGCGATTGCACCCGACCGTGCTTCCGCACAGGTGCAGAAGTGATCTGCGCCATAGATGCTATCGCTTCTGCAACCGAAAACGAAACCATTCCCACGAAATGAAACGATAACGTCACCTGACGCGCGTCATTCGCAACGAATCCAGTAGAAGTGAATGCTGATTGTCCACACCCGCCGAGGTTGCCCCACCCTCCCGCTCGGACTGTCCTCCCTGGTGGTGTCGGCTCCATACCGCCTATCGAACGACGTTTCAGTAACCGCGAAAAGAGAGTAAGTTGAGCAGCAATGGCAAAGTGGGCCCTCCTTGCGGGGGCCTCGATGGTTCGGCCCCAGGCGGGCCCCACCGTGATGCTCGACGAAGAGAGGCAATCTCAGCAATGGCGATCGAAACACTCAGCTCAGCACAGTCGGCGGCCTGGAAGGATCGGGTCCTGCCCGCAGTGGAGAAGGTCGCCGAAGGCGTGTGGGCGATCCCGGTCCCGATCCCGAACAACCCTCTCGTCTACACCTACTGCTACGGAATCGCCGACGGCTCGGGCCTGATCCTCATCGATCCCGGTTGGGACGGCAAGGACCAATACCTGGCGCTCACCTCGGCGCTGGAGTCCCTGGGATTCACGGTGGCGAACGTGCACGGAATCGCCATCACCCACTACCACCGCGACCACATCGGACTGGTTCCGGCCCTGCTGCACAAGAACCCCGATATGTGGGTGGCCATGCACGGCGAAGATCTGCGCTCGATCAAACAGTTCTTCTCGCAGAGCGT
This sequence comes from Brevibacterium picturae, assembly GCF_900105045.1. Lineage (GTDB taxonomy): Bacteria > Actinomycetota > Actinomycetes > Actinomycetales > Brevibacteriaceae > Brevibacterium > Brevibacterium picturae. Next base: position 2,639,047 of record NZ_LT629739.1, read on the forward strand.
GGACCTGGGCACCGGGGTCGATCCGAGCATCAACATCGCTCGCGCCTATGGAGTGCCCGAAGACCGCTGGGCCGAAGTCGAGGCCCTCCAGGTCAGTGCCAAGAACAGCAGCAAGAACACCCGGGGCGATGCCGGTGCCAAGCCAGGTGCCGGTTCCAAGAACGAATTCGCACTGTTGATGAGCAGCATGCCCGACACCATCACCATCCTCGACGATGAATCGCAGCTGCCCATGGAGTCCGGCGCGCTGCAGGCGCTGTGGACCCCGGGCCACACCTACGGGCATTCGGTCTTCGTCCGCGACGAGGACCAGCTGCTGTTCTCCGGCGACCACGTGCTGCCCACGATCACCCCGAACATCGGGCTCGACAGCGGCGCGATCACGCACAGCCTCGGCGACTATCTCGGTTCCCTCGACAAGATCGGAAACCTGGACGCCGATGTGGCCGTCCTCCCGGCGCATGGGTTCCGCTTCCACGGACTCCACGACCGCAAGCGCGAACTCATCGAGCATCATCGCCAGCGCCTCAACGAGATCACCGAGCGCATGGACGCCACCGACGACCACAGCGTCTACTCGATCGCGCAGGGGCTGCACTGGTCGCGCGGATTCGATTCGCTGCACAACTTCAACCTGTTCGCCGCCCTGGCCGAGACCGCCGCGCACATGCACTACCTGGACATCGACCTGGGAGTGGGGTCGCTCGTCCCACAGGGATGAGATAATCAGGTCCACGAGAGAAGAGGAGTCGCCCGTGAGCACCGACTACGTTCCTGCCGCCGAGGTCAGGCCGGAGGTCTTCACCTCACATGCCGCTGACCACCTCCAACGCGGTGCCCAGCGGGGGCGCGAGCTGCGTACGGGGATCGACTCCGCGATCGCCGGCTACCGCCGCTACTTCGAGTTCCTGTCCATCGCCGAGGAGGACGTGCGCGGTGCCGCCGCCGCGAGTCACGCACGACTCCAGGAATGGTCACCGGAAGCCGCCGAGGAGGTCGCCGCCGTGGCCGGGGCCGCCGGAGTCTCCATCGACGAGCTCATGGAAGTCATCGCCCGCACGGAGATCATGACCCTGGCACCGGCCTCGGCGACCGAATGTTCGACCGTGAGCTTCACCCGCCCGGGGGCGTCGATCGCGGCCCAGAACTGGGATTGGGCGGCCGACTTCTCAACACTCTGGCACATCAACGACACCGGCTCCGTGCCCGGCCAGCTGCGCCACGTGGGCATCGCCGAATACGGGATGCTCGGCAAAATCGGGCTCAACGAAGCAGGCGTCGGCGTGCTGCTCAACATCCTCAAGCACGAGGGCGACGAGCCTGGGGGAGTGCCCATCCACATGATCCTCGAACGGGTGCTGTCGAAGGCTGAGACCCTGGACGAGGCGCTCGAGATCATCCACTCGGCCACGACCACGTCCTCGTCGATCATCACGGTGGTCACCGCCGACGACGTGGTTCAGGTCGAGATCGCCAACGCGAAGAAGGGCGAACGTCGAGCCGAGGACTCGAGCGCGTCCTCAGGTGTCGGCGAAGGGTTCCTGCTCCACACGAACCACTTCCTCCACCCTGACCTCGTCCCGGGCAGCCTCGAGCTCAACGCGACCTCGACCTCAAGGGCGCGTCAGGCCCACCTCGAACGGCGACTCGAGGAATACGCCGGTCCAGACGGATCGTCCAGCCGAGCCGGATCATCGGGCGGGCCCGAGTCGACGGCCGAGCTCGTCGACATTCTCACCACGGGGCAGGGGGAGGCTCCGGTGTCCTGCACACCGGACCCTGGTGCCGCCTATGGGAACCGGTCGGCGACTTTGGTCACCGTACAGATCGACCCGGCCCGCAGGCAGATCGACCTGGCCCCGGGGTCGCCAGCGGACGGGATGCGCGGCAACCGCCGCTATCAGCTCTGAATCGAAGGCTCAGTGAGCAGACCGGTCAGTTCTGGTCGGCACTGCCCGAAGCATCGGCACTGTCCGATTTGGTGGAGGCCTCTTCGTTCGCGGCCTCTTCCTCACGCATCGAGATGACCGTGTCGAGGCCAGCGGCAATCGAATCCGTGTCCTCGAGCGCCGTCTGCGTCAGGCGCCAGGGAACCATGTCGAGATTCTGGTCGCCGATGATGAACCGGATGAAGGGCTGTCGGCTGCGAGGGTCATCGGCTTCGAGATCCGCGCCGTAGCGCCACTGGCCGAATCCGATCCGGCGGATCGTCTCACCGATGAACCGCATCGCGCCCGCGACGAACGGAGTCTCCTCCTCGCTCATCATCTCATCACGCGAGTCGTAGCGAACCTTGATCTGCTTGCCCAGACGGACGAGGCTCTCACGCTCGTACGCCCACGAGGACGGGTCGGCCTGCTCCTGTGTCCAAGCGGCAATGCCCGGCTCCACGGTGCCGATGAAACGGGAGAGGAACTCGACCTCGTCCTCGCTGGAATTCTCGGCTGTGAGCATTCCCATCGCCAGACCGGTGCAGTTGCGTTTGGGCGAGCCGTCGCCGCCCAGGTTCTCGCGGGCCTTGTCGAGGACTGCCGTGAACACTTCGGCGGTTCGGGCATCGACCGCGGCGAGGATGATCGCCAGGATGGGGATGGGTTCGCCCTTCAGCGGCCCCTCTTCGGTGTCCGGGCGGATGAACGGCATTCCGTTGCCGGTTTCCTCGTCGTGGTCCCAGGCTCCGCCGATCGCACGGAGATAGGTCTCGCCGAGGTAGCGGATGAGGCCCTCGACGAACCTGCGGTTCTCCGGATCGATCACCTCGTCGGGGGAGGAGAAGCGGGAGAGGACGAAGAACTCGAGCATCGGCAGGGACTTGGGGCCGAAGTCCTTGGGGAACTTCGCCGTGGTCCCGTCTTCGTTGTCGAAGGTCTCCGGCAGGTCGGCGAGGACGAACGCGCCGAGGCGGACATCCATGTTGTTGATGAAGGCGTAATATTCGCGCTGTAGTTCATTCACGCCAACTACTTTAGTGCCTGAGGGGCTGGTCGTGGTGCTGACGATAGGTCCGGGAGGCAGAGGAGCCCGAGCGTTTAGGGCTTCTGCGAGAAGTCGAGCAGCCGGCTGAGGATGCGCACCATCTGGGTCGAGTCGATCTCGACGATCTCGTCCAACTTCTTCCCCGCAGCCGCGCGCAGTGATGCCTGCGAATGAACGGCGGTGAGTGCTTCGATGAGATCCTTGAGCGGAATCGTCGAGGCGGCTTCCGCGAAGCCGATGGCGTTTTCGATCAGCGATTGGATCCGCTGTCCTTGGAAAGAGTTCAGCTCCGCGTACCTGGGGTAGAGATCAGGCGTGCGCAGACAGTACAGCTCGATCTCATGCTCGGCGATCACCTCGGCGGCGGTGACCTTCTTCTGACTGAATGTGTCATCGATGAACTCGGTGAGGAAGTCCTCGATGTTCTCAGGGCCGCTGCGGTTGAGGCGATCACGCCAGCGCTCGATGGTGGCGTCGAGCATGTCGAGATCGTGGGAGGTGCGCTGTTCGATCGTGGCCAGGACCAGGTCGTCGCGGCTGGAGAAATTCGAGTAGAAGGCTCCCCGGGTGAACCCGGCGGCCTCGCAGATCTCCTCGATCGAGGCCCCATCGATGCCTTTGACGGCGAAGACGGACACGCCCGCCTCCACCAATGTGGATCGGGTCTGCCGTCTGCGGGCGCTGAGATTGTCTGTATTCATCGAACATTTCGTCGTTGTAGCGGTGGCACATCGTTGTCGGCTGGGGGCTGGGCATCCGATGAGAATCTTCACGAAACTCCTGATGCATTTGCGCTGAGGCCAATGCGTCAACAACAATACAGTACTGTATCCAATACACTTTTGTATCGAGGTCTTCGTGTCAACATTCCTGTACGCCCTGGGTCGTCGTGCCTACCGTGCTCCTTTCCGTTACATCGCCCTGTGGCTGGTGATCTTCGGACTCGTCGGTGCCGGTGTCGCGGCGTTTGCGAAGGACTTCGACGATGATTTCACTCTTCCCGGCTCCGAGGCGCAGGTCGCACTCGACTCGATGGAGTCGACCTTCCCCGAAGCCTCAGGTGTCGCCGCCGACGTCATCGTCGTCGCCGACGACGGAGACTCGGTCGAGGACTCCGCGTACAAGGACGAGATCGAGAAGGAAGTCGAGCGGCTCGAAGACCTCCCGCACGTCGACGCCGTGACCTCGCCGTTCGACGACATGGTCGAGGGCACCATCAGCGAAGACGAGTCGGCCGCGATGATCACCGTCCAGTACGACGGCACCCAGCAGGAGGTCGGCGAGGCCGCCCCGGACCAGCTCCTGGACGAACTGGACCCGTTGCGCGACGCGCTGCCCGAGGGTGCCCAGGTCGAAGGCGGAGGCCAGCTCTTTCAGATCACCGGTGTCTCCATCTCCTGGGTCGAAGGCATCGGCGTCGTCATCGCCTTCATCGTCCTGCTCCTGACCCTCGGGTCCTTCCGCGCGGCCGGAATGCCCCTGATCACGGCGCTCATCGGCGTCGGCATCTCCGTGCTCCTAGTCGTGGGATCCACGGCCTTCGGCGCGGTCAACTCCTCCTCGATCATGTTGGCGCTGATGTTGGGCCTGGCGGTCGGAATCGACTATGCCCTGTTCATCGTCTCCCGAGCCCGGGCTCTCCTGGCCGAGGGCCACGACCCGCTCGAGGCCACAGGTCGGGCCGTCGCCACCGCCGGCTCGGCCGTCGTCTTCGCGGGCATGACCGTGATGATCGCGCTGCTCGGACTGTCGCTGGCCGGGATCCCCTTCCTCACTGTGATGGGCGTCGGTGCCTCCGGCTCGGTCGTCATCGCCGTGCTGATCTCCCTGACGATGATTCCGGCGCTGCTGGGGCTGGTCAAGGAGAAGATCACGCCCAAGCCCACGAAGCGCTACCGAAAGGCCTTCGCCGCCGCCCAGAAGAGGGCGGACGACTCTGCCTCCCAGCCAGCGATCGCCGCCGAGGCTCAGGCTGCAGCCGGTGAGCCGTACCCGAAGACGATCATGAACAAGTTCTTCGCCGGTTGGCTGCACGTGGTGACGAAGATTCCGATGCTGACGGTCGTCATCATCGTCGGCGGACTCGCCCTGTTCGCGATCCCCGCCTCCAACCTCCAACTGTCCCTGCCCACCGCAGGCAGCCAAGAGGAGGGCACCCCCGCCCGCACCACCTACGACCTCATCGACAAGCACTTCGGCCCCGGCTTCAACGGGCCGCTGGTCATGACGAGTGAGATCGTGACCTCCGATGAGCCCCTTGACGACGTCGAGCGCATCGAGAGTGAGATCGAAGATGTCGAGGGCGTCGACCAGGTCGTCCTCGCCACCCCGAACCGGGACGCGACCACGGCCCTGTTCCAGATCATCCCCACCACCAGCTCCGAGGACCCGGCGACGCTCGACACCGTCGACCGGCTCCGGGACCTGAGCGCGGACATCGAGGACGAGGATGGTTTCGAGACTGCGGTCACCGGTGCCACGGCGATCCAGATCGACGTCTCCGATCAGCTCGGCAAGGCGCTGGTGCCCTTCGGCATCTTCGTCATCGGACTCTCGATCATCCTGCTGATGATGGTCTTCCGCTCGGTTGCGGTGCCGATCAAGGCCACCGGCGGGTTCCTCCTGTCGGTCTTCGCCTCGTTCGGCACCGTGGTCCTCGTCTTCCACGACGGCCTGTTCGCATCAGCGATGGGCATCGACTCGACGGGACCGGTGATCAGCTTCCTGCCGATCATCCTCATGGGCATCCTGTTCGGACTGGCCATGGACTACGAGGTCTTCCTCGTCTCCGGCATGCGCGAGGCCTATGTCCACGGGGCGACGGCCAGAGACGCGATCAAGGCCGGCTTCGCCTCCTCTGCCCGGGTGGTCTCGGCCGCGGCGATCATCATGTTCTCCGTCTTCGCCGCCTTCGTCCCCGCGGGCGAACCGATCATCAAGTCCATCGCTCTGGCCTTGGCTTCGGGCATCTTCGTCGACGCCTTCCTGGTGCGCATGTCCCTGGTGCCCGCCATCATGCAGATGCTCGGCGACAAGGCCTGGTGGCTGCCGAAGTGGCTCGACCGCATCCTGCCCAGGCTCGATGTCGAGGGCGAGGGATTGGCCCACGAGGTGGCCCTGCGGGACTGGCCGGAGCCGAACTCGAACTACCGGGTCTACGGCCGCGGCATCGCGGTCAGTTCGGGCCGACGTGGATTCGCCCAGGTCGACATCTCCCTCTCACCGGGCCAGATCCTCGTCGCCAGCGGCCAGGCCCGCAAGGCGCTCCTGCTCGCCCTGTCCGGTCGTGTCGGTCTGACCGCCGGGGAGATGAAGATCGGAGACATGGTCCTGCCCGAGCATGCGGGAAGGGTCCGTCGCCGGGTTCCGTACTTCGACCTGGATAAGCGGGGGCCGGGGACGATGCCAACCTCACGTGAGCTCTCACGGTTGGCCGCCTCGGCGCCGGATCTGTTCATCATCGGCGAAGCCGACGCATTGGCCGGTGACAACGGCCGGGACCTGCGCGACCTCGTCTATGATCTGCAGGCCGAGGGCGCGACAATCGTGCTGGGTCTGCCCGACGGCGATGTCACCGGGGTGCTGTCGCCGAACACGAACTATTTCCACCTCGACCTCGACGCGGCCAAGCCCGCGTCCGAGCGTGGAACCGACAATGGCGACGGCGGCGTGCAAGCCCACGCGGCCGGTCACAGCGAAATGGAAGGCGTGCAGTCGTGAGACTCGAACGTGCGAACTCGAAACGGCCCGTGACCTGGCTGTCCCTCCTCGGTGTGGTGCTCATCCCGATCATCGTGGCCGCCGGATTCATCTTGGCCACGTACAACAGCACCGACCGCCTCGACACGATCGAGGCCGCGATCGTCAACAACGACGACGGCGCCGAGGTCGATGGTGAGACCGTGCCGATTGGTCGGCAGCTCACCAGTGGGCTCGTGGGTGAAGAGGACAAGAACATCCACTGGGTCATCACAGACGAAGAGGACGCCGAGAAGGGCTTGTCCGACGGGTCCTACGCTGCGACCCTGACGATCCCAGAGGGATTCTCCCGCGCCGTGACGTCCGTCAGCGACGCCAAGTCCGCCACCCAGACGCAGCTCGACGTCGACGTCTCCGGAGTCGCTCCGGCCGCCGACACCCAGATCGCGCAGTCGGTGGCCGGAGTGGCGCGCACGACCTTCAACACGAAGATGACCGAGAACTATCTCGACAACATCTATGTCGGTTTCAACGACATGAGTGACCAGATGAAGGACCTCGGGGACGCCGCCGGTGAACTCGACGACGGTGCGAAGGACCTGTCCAAGGGCACCAAGAAGTCCGCGAGCGGTGCAGGCGAACTCTCCGATGGCATGAAACAGCTCGACTCCTCGGGAACCGAACTCAACAAGGGTGCCGGCGAACTGTCGAAGGGAGCCGGTGAACTGTCGAAGGGCACCGGTGAGCTCTCGGGCGGTCTGCAGGAGATGAAGAAGCAGACCGCGGACCTGCCCGACAGCACCCAGAAGCTTGCCGATGGTGCCGACGAGCTCTCCGGGGGAGTCGACGAATACACGAAGTCCATCGATGCGATCATCAAGGGCTTCGCCGGTTCCGGCGACGGCTCCGGCTCCGGTGAGGGCGGCGGCATCGACGACCTCGTCAAGGGCGGCAAGGACCTCGACAAGGGGGCCAAGGGCGTCTCCGAAGGTGCCGAGGGCCTGTCATCGGGCCTCGGGCAGTACCGTGACGGTCTCCAGGAGGGCGCGGACCAGGCCGATAAGCTCGCCAAGAGCGGAACCGTGACCGGACTCGATTCGCTGGTGTCGGCGGGCATGATGACCCAGGAGGAAGCCGACCAGGCACGCGCTCAGATGTGCCCTCCCGGTACACCGGATGAGGCCTGCGCGGGCATCGAGAAGGCGTACGCCCAGGGGCTGCTCAACGGCACCTCGGGCGGGCTGAACAGTGCCGTCGACGGACTGGAGCAGAAGCAGGACGGACAGTCCCTGCTCGGCGGTGCGGACAAGCTGGCCGATGGTGCCGGCGAACTCAGCGATGGCATGAGCAAGTTCGTCAAGGGTCTCGAGGACGGCCTCGGCAAGCTCACCGAGGGGATGGAAGACATCTCGAAGAACGCTCCGAAGCTGCTCGAGGCTTCGAAGGGCTTGCGCGAGGGCGCCTCCGGTGTCGCCGAGGGCAACCAGAAGCTTGCCGACGGGATGCCTGAACTCAGTGATGGCATCGCCCAGGTCGCCGACGGGTCGACCGAACTCGACAAAGGCGCCGACCAGCTCTCCGAGGGTCTCGGCGAGTTCACGACCGGCCTCGACAAGTACACCACCGGCGTCTCGACCGCAGCGACGGGAACCTCTGACCTCGCCACGGGGCTGGACACCCTGGCCGAAGGCACGGACAAGTACTCCGAGGGTGTCGGGAAGTTCGCCGACGGGGTGAAGGAGGGGGCGGACGAAGTGCCCTCCTACTCTGCTCCGGAACGCGACAAGCTCTCCACCGTCGCCGCGGAGAACATCAAGGCGCCGGACTCCTCCGACGCGGGGACGGACGTGCTGCAGGGGTCGACGCTCGCGCTGCTCATCATGCTCGCCCTCTGGGTCGGCGGACTCGTCACCTACACGGTGCTCAAACCGATCCCGGCCTCGACCCTGCTGTCGACGAAGTCCTCGGTGGCTGTGTGGCTGCGCGGCTTGGTGCCGGGTGTGATCGTGGGTCTGCTGCAGGCAGTGGTGCTGTTGATTCTGGCGGTGAGCGTGCTGGACATCGATGCGCTCAAGGGCTTCGACATCGCGGTCCTGACGTTCGTCTCCGCGCTCGTGTTCATGGTGCTCAACTTCGCCCTGGTGGCGTGGTTCGGCGGTGTGGGCAGGTTCCTGTCCGTGATCGCCGTGGTCCTCGCCGTGGCCGGTCGCACGATCGGTGCGGTGCCGGGCTTCTTCGACTTAGTCGCCCCGATACTGCCGTTGACGCCGGCGATGAACGGCTTTGCCGCGATCGCAGCCGGAACGACAGGTGTGGGTGCCGCCTACGGAGGCCTGCTGGCCTGGGCGATCATCGGAGTCGTGATGTCACTGCTCGCGATTGTGCGAGCCAGGACCACGAAGCCCGAAGCCGCCCTCGAGATGGCCGACGCATAGCTGCGGAGGTCCGCGCGGGGAGTCTGTACGGGTGGGAGTCCCGCATTGGGGGAGCCCCACGAAGCTGCGTGCGGAGTGTTCGCAGAAGCAGCTGGATCGAAGTTTCAGAGCTCGACTTCAAAGCAAAGCTCTGAAACTTCGATCGAGCTGTAAGTGACTCAGCGCTCCCGACCGCGCAGCATCGCGCCGCTGGGAGCCACCGCGAGCCTCAGATGAGGTCGAGGATCGCCGCTGCGGCGGCGTGGGAGTCGGCCAGTGTGGCGGCGTTCGTATTGGGGTTCGCCGCGATCGCCAGACCCCACTGGACCGAAGAGAGTTGGATGGACAGCGCGAATCGGCGGGGGTGCGCGGCGCCCTCGACATCGATCGTGCGGTAGGGCCGCGGCGTCAGCGCCAGGCCGTTGAGGAACTTCTCGCGACCATCGTCCAGGGTCAGGCGTGCGGGCGTGAGCTGGCCGCGTTCGACCATGCCGTGCACCAGCACATCAGCGGCCCGTGACACCGCATTCGTCGGTGAAGCCGCATCGATGACGACGCTTCCCGTGATTCCTCCGTCCACCTGCGCCGAGGTGACTGTGAAGATCTGCGGCAACGGATCCTTGCCCTCGTATGGGCTGCCCCCGCTCACGGGTGCGCTGCTCCCGCCCAACGGCGCCCCGCCCCCAGACGTTGCTGCGCTGCCCCCGTCCTTCGACGGGACTACGTCGGGATTCGCCTCGATGCGCATATCCGGGCCGATGAACTCGACAAGGCCGGCCTCGGCCAAGGCGAGGAGTTCGGCGATGCGCTGTGGGGGAGGTCCGTCGCAGAGGCCGGAGACGAAGCTTTCGAACCAGCCGCAGATCTCCATATCGATGCTGACCCGGTCGATGTGACCAGCGACGATGAGCTCTTTGAGCAAAAGTCGTGACTGCCAGAGCACGGTGAATAGCGACTTCTCGGCGCTGCCTTCGGGCCCGGCGAGGGAATCGTGGAGGTCGGTGCGGAGGAAGTCGAGCATCCATTCGTGCAGCGAATTCGACTCTCTGGGCCCGCGGCTGTCGAACTGGTGCCCCTCAAGAGGGTTGAGCAGTTCGTGCAGGGACATTCGGAAGGCAGGGTCAGGGACGAGGCTCTCCTCGATCTCCGACCACGCGAAGGCCTCACGGGTGACACGACCCTGGCGCGCGGCCTCGGCAGCAACGTCGCTGAATTCGCGCGACTCGGGGCGGGTCTCCTGCCAGGTGCGCCGGGTCAGGTGCCGGGACACAGCCTCGGCGATGGCTTCACGCAGCTGTCCTGGGTCCCCGGCGAAGGCATCGGGCCTGATCCGGGTCAGGGTGCTGTAGTAGGCGAGGCGCAGGTCGGCCAAGATGAGTGGCCACAGCTGGTCGTTGAATCGTGCGCCCGCCTTGCGTTCGCCGTCGAGGTCCTCGAGGCCGGCCAGAAGAGCGATGTTCTCCTTGGTGAAGTAGCGCAGAGGCCAGGGTGAGCGCGGGTGTGCCGGGCAGATGGGCTTGCTGCGGTAGGGCACGCCTCGGCGGGATCCGAGCAGCAGGCGCGGTTCCTCTCCGCTGCGCTTATAGAGCAGTTCGCCTGCGATATCGGGGTCCGGGTCGAATCGGCCCCCGCGTTCGTGAGTGAACAGGGTCTGCAGGTCGAAGTAGTTCAGGCCCATGCCACGGACGATGACACGGTTGCCGGGGGCCACCTCGGCGATGGGAGCTTCCGCCGGCAGACCTTGCGGGATGTAGCGCCCGCCGCTGCGCTGCGCGAAGGCCGCGAGCCGGGCACGCTCCTCGGTCTGGGCGCTGGGGATGTGGCCGACGGCGAGAACGACGGCGGAGGCGATGATGGCCGTTCCGTCTTCACACCGGACCAGCTGCGGTGGCACGGTCTCGTGATCTGTGGGCGTGTGCCCCAGCGGCTCGACCGGCGGGAGGTCGATGACTGATTCGACCTTCGTCGGGTGCTCGACGATCTCGATGAAGTCAGGCGCCGAGTCGCGGATGCGAGCATAGGCGTCGCGCAGATAACGGCCGTAGAGACTGCGGCTGGGAAACGTCGCATCGACGGGATCGGTTCCGCCCTCATCGCGATACCACTGCGCCATATCGGGTCCGAAATGCTTGGCCGCGGCATCGGTGCCGAGCCGGTCGGGTGCGTCGCTGGTACCGAGTCGGTCGGGTGCGTCGGAGTCGAGCTGGTCGGGGGAGAGGAAGGAGCAGCTGGAGTCGGGGAAGATCGTCTGCTCGGCGATCGTCGTGTTCATCAGCAGGGTCTCCGGCTGGTCCGTGCGCCAGACGATCCCCGCGCCGGGCGGATAGGGATCGATGAGGTGGACGGTGATGGCCGGTGGAGTGTCAGCACCGGCGCCGGTGGACCCTGCATCCGTGAAGCGTTCACCCGCGAAGTGTGCGAACGGGAAGCGTTCGGCGGCGAGGGCGACGAGCCTCTCGAGGACGGAGAGTCCGCGGGGCCCGGCGCCGATGATCGCGACTGAGTGGTCCTGCGCGTCACGACCGTCTGCGGCGGCTGCGCTCACTCCTCATCTCCGGCTCCCGGACCCGGGTAGCCGGGGAAGTCGTCGCCGGGCTCGTACCCCTTCGGGTAGCATTTGCCCTGAGCGTTGGGTTCACCCGGCTTGGTCGGCTCGGTGCTCTCCTGCCCGCCCTCGTCTGCAGGCTGTTCGCCGGCGGCCTCGTCCGCGGGCTCTTCCTCGGCGGCCGCGGAGTCCGTGGACGTTTCCGCGCTTGCGTCGTTGGTCGGCTTGGCAGTCTCCCCGCCATCGGATGCGCCCTTGACCTCACCTTCGATCCACTCGTGGAGCTTGTCGAAGTCGGGGTCGTAGGTGGGGGTGACATCGTTGTTGATCTGCACCGTCGTAATCTCACCCTTCTGCATGGCGAGAGCAAGTTCGATGAAGGCCGGAACCTCGTTCTGCGGAATCGAGGTGGCGATGTTCTTCGTCGCCGAGTTCGCGAGCTTGGGGTAGGCAGTGGCGAGCTCACGGGGGTCGATCTGGTCCAGGGTGGTTTTGATCATGCGCTGCTGGCGGCACATGCGGTCGTAGTTGTCGCTGCCCTCGCGGGAACGCACATACCAGAGTGCGTCCTTGCCCTTCAGCGTCTGCGGGCCCGGATCGACCCAGCCGTAGACCTCGTTCGATACACCTGACATGGACTTGCCGCCGCCCATCGGGATGGGGCGTTCGACGTCGATCTTCACTCCGCCGATGGCATCGACGACGTCTTCGAATCCGGCCATGTCGACTGATGCCCAGTAGTCGAGGTTGAGGCCCAGTGAGCCCTCCACCGCCTGCATCGTGGCGAACATTCCCGGTTCCAACCCGTGTGTGTCGCCGATCGAGTCCTTGTTCTGCTCGCCCCACTGCCAGACGGAGTTGATGAGGTCGACCGATGACTGTCCGGTGGGTCGGAATCCGTCCGGCCATCTCTTGTCCAGCTCGCTGCCTTCGGGGAAGATCGGGAACGCGAGGTTGCGCGGTACGGAGATTAGTGCAGCATTGCCCGTCTTCGTGTCGATCGAGGCGACGAGCATCGTGTCGGGACGCGTGCCCTCACGGTCATCACCATTGTCACGGCCCATCAGGAAGACATTGATGTAGGGCTTGTCGGCCCACAGGTCTTCAGCGGATTGGGCATGGCCCGTGCTGTCGCCGAACAGGCTCGAGACCGTGTCTCCCTGAACTTGGGCGTAGACCGACCCGACGCCGAAGGGGATGCCGATGATGAGTGCCAGAGAGACGACGAGCACGCCGGCCATCTTGTTCTGCCACGAGGCATAGCGGTGCCCCCTGCGCAGCCCGAAGTGGGAGACGATGATCACGAGGATCCAGATCACGCCGATGACGGCGAGGGCGATTGCGAGGAAGGTCAGCAGCGACGGGCTCGACACGACCGTGCCGAATGCGCGGACCGGTCCCTTGATGAGGACGTAGAGGAGGGCGATGACGAAAGTGAGGACGAATCCGCCGAGCAGGATGAAGCCCAGGGGCCGGAATCGTGTGCGCAGCAGACCGATGCCCGGAAGCAGGGTGCTCAGCGAAGTCCAGCCGACGAGGCTGGGGAATGCTTCTCCGACTCGTGACGAATGGCGTCGTGCGCGCGCGGTTTCGGCCGCGGCCGCAGTCTCGTCTACTCGGCGGTCTCTGCGCCTCGGTGTCGCGTCCGCATCGTCGGCGGAGCTCCCCGTCGATTCCCTCGCCGAGGCGGCGCCGCGGTCCCGTGTGCCCGCGGACTGGGCATGATCGCCGGAAGTCGGATTCGGTGTGCCGGAGTTCTGCTGTGGTGTGCCGGTCTTGTGCTCTGGGGTTTCGGAGGCTGCCGCCGCTCCTGCTGCGGAGGCTCCACTGGCTCCCGCGGAGACTCCGCTGGCGCCTGCGGCGCGAAGCATCCGTGCTTCGCGGCGAGTGCGCGGCGCTACCGGACGAGGCGTCGGTGCCTTCGACTGGTGCTGCGTGGAAGCCGGCTGCTGTGAATTCGACTGCCGTGCGTTGGAGGGAACCTGCGAGGTGGAGGACGGATGCTGCGAGGCGGGGGAATTCTGGGACTGGGGGGACGCCCGCTGAGACTTCGACTGCGAGTTCGCCGATGGGCGCAGCGAAGACGAACCATCATCACTGGCCGCGGAATCACCGCGGAACCGAGGACGAGAGGAAGCACGGAGACGGTGACCAGCAGGGCGAGAATTGGGGTCGTTCCCATTCGGCCCATGCTTGTCAGGGGGAATCTCTGGCAAGTTCTTAACTCCTCGTAGGTTACATCTCGTGCTGTGTGCTTTGCTCATCGCGCTGACCATCGGCGCGCATCACGAACGATGTCAGCGCAGGGGGCACCTCCGTAGCTTCGTTCCCGGACCTGTCAGAGAGCAAACCGCAGAGCACTTCGGAACGATTTTACGCCTGTAGATTGATGAATGCTGGAACTCGCGTGTACGCGAACAGAGGAATCGGGTCGCAAGCCCCGCTTTTCCAGTGATCCGACTCCAGCAATATTATGATCAAGGCCACTCTTGGCGTACACGCTTTGCTCTTCGCCGCTGGTTTCGCATAGGCTGTTCTTCGTAGTGGAAACTGCGGATTCGGCCCCTCCTCATCGAGGGGATCGAGTCGGTATATGGAGTCGTGGCTGAGCGGCCGAAAGCGTCACCCTGCTAAGGTGAAGTCCCTTGAACTGGGGACCGAGGGTTCAAATCCCTCCGACTCCGCGTTGTGATGTGTCGCGACATCGTTCATTCGATGTCGCGGCACATTTCTCATTTCTGCCCCGGGTCTGTCTCCCGTCATCGAGTTTTAACCCGTTTTAACTGGTGGCCTAGCCCGGTTCTCGCTCAGTCGTTCATGCGCCACCACAGCAGGGCAACGTGCAGAGCAGTGCGCGACTCAGCGTCGGCCAAAGAGACGCCGAGGCTGGACTCCAGTTTGGCGATGCGCGCGTAGAGCGCGGGCCGGGACAGGAACCCGGCCCGCGCCACCGCCGATTTGTTTCCTCCATGGGCCAGGAAGAGCTCGAGGAAATCGCGCATCTCCGTGTCGGCCGGTGTGCTGCCGAGCAGGGGTCCGAGCTCGCCTTCTGCGAAGGCGCGCAGTCGCGAATCGCTGCTGAGAACTGACAGCAGGCCCCGGAGCCTGACGTCGCCCGATCGGTAGAAGGGTCGCTCGCGCACCTCGAGGGTGGAAGCCACCTCGGCTACCTGTGCAGCGGAGTCCAGCCGGGCGACCGCGTCCAGCAGCGAGGTGGTGCTCCGGCCGATACCCACAGTCCAGATCGTCGAGTGCTCGACCTCCTCGGTGAGGAGGCGCTCGAGGGCCTGCGTCTCGTCTCGATTCCTGCTCAGCGCGAGGATGAGGCCGAATGAGCCCGACTGCAGACTTGTCGACAGGCAGGCCATGTGCTGGCGTGTCGCGGCGGAGACGAGCTCCGCGGTGAGTCCGCGCTCCCGCAGCTGGAGCCGAGTCGGATCAGCGGCCGGATCCCGGTCGAGTCTGACCACGACGGGCACCAGCGCGGCACCCTCCGGTGGGGCGAAGCCCAGTGAGCGGGCACGTGCCCGAGCGCGCTTCTCGTCGAGGTCATCGGTGTCTGCGATCTCCCTGACCAGGCCGCTCTGAGCCTGCAGCAGCAGATCCTGCTCGTCGCGATCAGCCATCCTCGTCAGCGTCAGCGCCTCGCCGGCCCGGTCGATGATCTGGTCGACCGGAATTCCGGATTCGGTGGGCCTGGGGACGACCAGTCGTCCCCATCGTCGGGCACGCAGACCCACGGGTGTCTGCTGCCATCTGCGCTCGCCGTCGGCGCTCAGAGCGGACACGAGATCCGACCAGTCCTGGATGATCGACTCGGACCCGCGCCCCGCGTGGGCGAGGACGCGGTGAGCGACGTCTTCGAGGACGACCGGGGCGGCGAGGAGTTCGGCAGTCCGGTCGACGATGGTCTGAACTTCGGCGCGCTCGAGGCTGAGCCGAGTGTAGGTCTCGTGGATCTCGCGGGCTCGCTCGAGCTGGGAGAGCTGCTGCGCGAGGAGCCTGCGGTGAGCGAGTTCCGTGATGCGCACGAACTTGATCCGATGACTCAACAGGATCACCGGCAGGTTCCGCCCCGCGGCGGCTCGACGCAGCACCTCGGCGGCTTCGAGGTCCGGTGCCGAGGCCTCGTCGACGAGTTCGACGATCGTACCGGAAGCGTCGACGCGTTCGAGCTGGTCGAAGAACTCTGCCATGGCTGCAGGCGACTCGCGAAAAGTGCGAGCCGTAGTGAGGACGAGCTCTCCGCCCTCGAGGAAGCGTTCGACCCGTTCGGAATCGGCGATGTGGACCCAGCGAATACCGTGGCCCAGCAGGTCATCTCCGGAGACGATCTCCGGTCCGCCGCTGCTGATCTCTTCGACCTCGAGGAGCTCGGCGACGGTCAGTGCAGCGACGGCCTGATCCGCTGCTCTCGTGTCATCGCCGTGTCGCTGAGTTCTCTCCTGTTCATCCATTTACACAGTGTAAAGGTCGGTAGAGAAATCCTGACAGTGTGAAGCTGTTGCGATTGCGCTGCTGAGAGCACACTGGTGTCAGCAGACAGACCGTCGACGATGAAGGATGAAATATGCCAACCGTTTCTCACTGGATCAACGGCCAGGACGTTCCCACCGATGCCGGGACCCGCCTCGGCGATATTATGAATCCCGCCACCGGGCGGGTCGCCGGGCAAGTCGCGCTGGCCTCACGCGCCACCGTCGAATCCGCGATCGCCTCCGCCGCCGAGGCGTTCCCCGCCTGGCGCGACACCTCCCTGTCCCGTCGGACCGCCATCCTGTTCAACTTCCGCGAGCTGCTCAACGCACGCAAGCAGGAGCTCGCGGAGATCATCACCGCCGAACACGGCAAGGTCGTCTCCGATGCACTCGGTGAAGTCGCACGCGGCCAGGAAGTTGTGGAATTCGCGTGCGGCATCGCACACCAGCTCAAGGGCGGCCACACTCAGAACGCTTCGACGAAGATCGACGTGCACTCACTGCGGCAGCCCGTGGGTGTCTCTGCGATCATCTCCCCGTTCAATTTCCCGGCTATGGTTCCGATGTGGTTCTTCCCCGTCGCTATCGCGACCGGAAACGCAGTCGTACTCAAACCATCGGAGAAGGACCCCTCGGCGGCGAACTGGATCGCCGAGCTGTGGAAGGAAGCCGGCCTGCCCGACGGAGTATTCAACGTCGTCCACGGCGACAAGGAGGCCGTCGACACCATCCTGGAAAGTCCCGAGGTCGCCTCGGTGTCCTTCGTCGGCTCGACCCCGATTGCGAAGTACGTCTACGAGAACGGAACGGCCACCGGCAAGCGCGTTCAGGCCCTCGGCGGAGCGAAGAACCACATGATGGTCCTGCCCGATGCGGACCTCGATCTCGCCGCGGACGCCGCCGTCAACGCCGGATACGGTGCAGCAGGGGAGCGGTGCATGGCGATCTCCGTGGTCGTCGCCGTCGAATCGATCGCCGATGAGCTCGTGGGCAAGATAGCCGAACGCACGCGCACCCTGCGCATCGGCGACGGCACCACGGAACCGGACATGGGACCGCTGGTCACCGAGGCCCACCGTGACAAGGTCGCCGGCTATATCGACGCCGGAGAGGAATCCGGTGCGACACTCGTCCTCGACGGACGGGAGCACGAGCACTCAGAAGGCTTCTTCCTCAACCCGACGCTGTTCGACCATGTCACACCCGACATGTCGATCTACACCGAGGAGATCTTCGGGCCCGTCCTCGCGGTCGTCCGGGTCCCGGGCTATGACGAGGGCATCGAACTCATCAACGCCAACCCCTACGGCAACGGCACAGCGATCTTCACCAACGACGGCGGCGCAGCACGACGCTACGAGAACGAGATCGAAGTCGGCATGATCGGCATCAACGTCCCCATCCCAGTGCCTGTCGGGTACTACTCCTTCGGCGGCTGGAAGAACTCGCTGTTCGGCGACACCCATGCCTACGGCGAGGAAGGAGTGCACTTCTTCACCCGGGGCAAGGTCGTGACCTCACGCTGGCTCGACCCCAGCCACGGCGGACTCAACCTCGGATTCCCCACCAACGACTGACCCACCTCGGCGCCTGACCCGCCTCGGCGGTGAGTGCACCGAACACCGCCTCGGTGGTGAGCGCACCGATCGCCGAGGCGGGCACCCACACTCGTTCACGAAAGCAGAACACTCATGACAACCATCAATACCACCATCGACGCTGTGACCGCTCCCGATGCCGAAGCCCGTGCGCATGACGAAAGCACGACCGCTGACGGTCGCACGATCACCGCGCAGCAGCTCAGTGCTGGGCGGCGGGCGCACGAACTCGACCGGGCACACGTGTTTCATTCCTGGCAGGCACAGGGGCCTTTCGACCCGATGACCGTGGTCGCGGCTGAGGGCCCATATATCTGGGACGGGGAGGGGCGGAAACTGCTCGATATGTCCTCGCAGCTGGTGAACGCGAACATCGGGCACCAGCACCCGAAGGTCGTCGCCGCAATCCAGGAACAGGCCGCATCGTTGTGCACGATTGCACCCCAGTACGTCAACGATGCCAGGTCCGAGGCGGCGCGGCTCATCGCCGAGCTCACGCCCGGGGATCTCGACCATGTGTTCTTCACCAACGGCGGTGCCGACGCCAACGAGCACGCGATCCGAATGGCGCGACTGCATACGGGGCGGACGAAGGTGCTCTCCGCCTATCGCAGCTACCATGGCGGAACCCAACTGGCTGTCAACGTCACCGGCGATCCGCGTCGGTTCGCCAACGACTATTCGGCCGAGGGCATCGTCCATTTCATGCCCGCCTATCAGTACCGCTCCTACTTCGGTGCGACAACTGAGGAAGAGGAAACCCAGCGAGCACTGCAGCATCTGGAAGACATGATCACTTTGGAAGGGCCGTCGAACATCGCCGCTCTCATCCTCGAAACCGTCCCCGGCACGGCGGGAATCTATGCGCCACCGGCCGGGTACCTCGAAGGAGTGCGGGAGTTGACTGCCCGTCATGGCATTGTCTTCATCGCCGATGAGGTGATGGCTGGTTTCGGGCGAACCGGTCGCTGGTTCGCCGTTGACCATTGGGACGTGCAGCCTGACCTCTTGACCTTCGCCAAGGGCGTGAACTCGGGATACGTGCCACTGGGCGGAGTCGCCATCTCCGACGCCATCTTCGAGACCTTCCGTGATCGCGTCTACCCGGGTGGGCTGACCTATTCCGGGCACCCGCTGGCGTGTGCCGCAGCGGTGGCGACAATCACCGCGATGGACGAGGAAGGCATGATCGACAACGCCGACAGGCTCGGGCGGGACGTCATCGGACCGGCCCTGGAAGAGATGGCGCAGCGTCATCCCTCGATCGGGGATGTTCGGGGCATGGGTTGCTTCTGGGCCATCGAACTGGTCAAGAATCGAGCCACACGGGAACCGCTGGCGGCGTATGGCGGCAGCTCTCCGGAGATGAACCGAGTGATTGCGGCGATGAAGGCAGGCGGCGTCCTACCTTTCGCGAACTTCAACCGGATCCATGTCGTCCCGCCGCTGAACACGCCCGATGCCGACGTTCGCTTCGGGCTCGAAGTGCTTGACGACGCACTGCGAATCGCCGACGAATACGTCAGCTGAGAACTGTCCCCCGTCGCCGGGCCGATTGTGAGCGTCGCAACATTCTCGGCCCGGTGGAGGAGAGTTCGGCCAGCTCAGAGATGAACGCAGAGTGACGTAAGTGGATTTGCGCGAAACAGCGGATGAAGAGTCGGGGAATTAGGCGGTAGACTCTCTGCTGATTGAGGTCGCTGCTCGCCAGCTGCATCATCCACGGTCCGAATTGTGTCTACGTTCAAGGTCGCTTAGTGGAAATCATCTTCGTCGTTGTGCTGGTCATTGTGCTGGCACTGTTCTTTGACTTCACCAATGGCTTTCACGACACGGCCAACGCCATGGCGACTCCGATCGCCACAGGAGCGATCAAGCCCAAGACGGCGGTCACGCTGGCAGCGCTGCTCAACCTCGTCGGTGCGTTCCTCTCCACCGAGGTGGCGAAGACTATCTCCGGGGGCATCATCAAAGAAGGCGATGGGGGAGTCCAGATCACTCCGGACTTCATTCTCGCCGGCCTCATCGGTGCGATCATCTGGAACATGGCGACGTGGCGCTTCGGCCTGCCATCGTCCTCCTCACACGCACTGTTCGGCGGACTGATCGGTGCCGCGATCGTCGGCGCCGGCCTCAACTCCGTCGACTTCGGCGTCTTCTTGTCCAAAGTGCTCCTGCCCGCAATTGCGGCTCCGATCATCGCGGGTGTGGGTGCCTACCTGTGCACTCGCCTGGCCTACTCGATCACACGACGCAATGGTGAAGGAAAGACCGCTCACCGGGCACCATTCAAGTACGGGCAGATCTTCAGCTCCTCTCTCGTTGCTCTGGCTCACGGCACCAACGATGCGCAGAAGACCATGGGCGTCATCACGCTCGTGCTCGTGTCCGCGAATCTGCAGGATCACGGAACCGGCCCTCATATCTGGGTGATCACCGCCTGCGCGCTGGCGATCGCCCTGGGAACGTATGTCGGCGGATGGCGAATCATCGATACCCTCGGCACGAAGCTCACCACCGTCAAGCCTGCTCAGGGCCTGGCCGCCGAGACGTCGACTGCCGCCGCCATCCTCGCCTCTTCCCACCTGGGCTTCGCCCTGTCGACGACGCAGGTGGCCTCCGGCTCGGTGCTCGGCTCGGGAATGGGGCGCAAGGGCGCCGATGTCCAGTGGTCCACCGCCGGACGCATCGCCTCGGGCTGGCTGCTGACCATTCCGGCCGCCGGAGCAGTCGGCGGCATCGCAGCCGGCATCGCCCACCTCGGCACCATCGGGGTTGTCATCGACACGATCATTGCAGTCATCGCCGTCCTCTGGATCTTCCTGAGCTCGCTCAAGGCCAAGCAGACGGACCTCTCGAACTTCGACACCGTCGGCGAAGCCGTCGGTATCCGCGGCCGCAAGCGCAAGATTCGCAAGGATCGCAACCGGCGGCGGGCGGCAATGAAGCGTGCCGCCCGGGCCGAAGCCCGAGACCAGAAAGCTGCCGACAAGGCGGACGCGAAGTCCGGTGGCAGCTCCGATGCTGATGCTGGGTCCGACGCCGATTCCAGCGCTGTGCGAACCCAACCGGTGGAGACAGATGCCGACGAGACACGTACAGACAAGGGAGATTCGAAATGATCGAGTGGAGCTCATTCCTCATCGTTGCGATCGCGACCTGGGTGTCAGCGGTCGTCGTCATCACGCTCTTCTCCACCGCTGTGCGGATGCGGGCAGTTCACGTCGACCTGGCAGCCGAAGGGCAGAACAAGCCTCTGCTCAAGGTGGGCTACTGGGCTGTCTTCGGTGTCTGCAGCATCGCGGTGCTCGTCGGCGTCTACCTGATCGTTCCGGCCCTGCATGGCGCCTGAGGCCCCAGCCTCGCTGAAGGCCGACATACACTCGAAACGTGAGTAAGTCGCAATCTGGTTCCGAGCTCTCCCCGGAGCTCCTGAGTGACATCGCCAAGGCGAACCAGAAACGTCTTGACCACTGGACGGAGGAGCTGGAGCGGAACGGTCATGTGGTGCTGCGAACCAGTTTCCTCAAACCTTTCGGCCTGGCCGTGACCTCATGGATATTCGTCGTTGGTCTCGTGACGATGTTCACCGTCACCCCGCTGGCCCTATGGAACCCCCCTATCAGATGAATTCGGTGGATGGGAGAAGTTCTTCTACGGCTCGGTGCTTTTCGTCGGGCTGATTCTCTGGTCCCTCGGCGCCGTGATGTGGACGTTCTTCTTCCCCCTGGTGCGACCGCGACTGATTGTGTCGATGTGGGGCATCCACACAGTCAGGTCGAAGCCAGGCGGACGATTCACGCTGTTCAAAGCTGCGTGGTCAGACATCGCCCGCATCGGTGGAATCCGCAGATCGACCAATTGGCCGTTTCCGCCACTAGTGCGCGTGACGATCATCGCGGGAGGAGAAAGCGTGGAGCGGAAGACACTGCTCCGATCGCGCGGAAAGCCCGAGACGGTCACTGGCACTGTGAGCAGATATCTGCGGGGGCGGCCGCGCGACGTGCTGGCGTTTCTTGTCCAAGTACGGGCGAAGGTCGGTGAGGAGCGCGCCAGGGGCCTCTAGCGGAGAAGACGACAAGCCCGGGCGAGCATCCTCGGCATCAGGATGCCCAGGTGCAGATTACGGTCACACACGAAAATCCCCCAACCACCTCGGCGATGGTTGGGGGATTCTCAGTGCGGCTCAAAGGCTCACTCAGAGTCTCAACGACTCAGTGCCTTCAGGCGAGACCCAGACGGCTGCGCAGGTTATCGACCTCTGCGCGCAGTTCGGCTGGAACCGAATCGCCGAGCTGCTCGTACCATTCGTCGATGAGTCCGAGTTCGGTCTCCCATTCCTCGGGCTTGATCTCGAGCGCCTTGCGCAGCTCCTCGTCGGTGAAGTCGAGTCCCTCGGTGTCCAGACCGCCCTCGACGGGGGTCAGTCCGAGTGGGCTCTCGGCGGCATCGGCGGTGCCGGCCACACGCTCGAAGACCCACTTGAGGACGCGTGAGTTCTCGGAGAATCCTGGCCAAATGATCGAGTTGTTCTCGTCGCGGCGGAACCAGTTGACGTAGAAGATCTTCGGCAGCTGGGCACCTTCGGTCTTGCCGATGTCGAGCCAGTGCTGCAGGTAGTCACCGACGTTGTAGCCGATGAACGGACGCATGGCCATGGGGTCGCGACGCACGACGCCGACGGCTCCGGTGGCGGCAGCGGTGGTCTCCGAGGAGAGCACCGAGCCCATGAACACTCCGTGGTTCCAGTCCTTGGTCTCGGTCACGAGCGGCATCGTGGTCTTGCGGCGTCCGCCGAAGAGGATCGCCGAGATCGGCACACCGTTCGGGTTGGTCCACTCGGGGGCCAGGGTCGGTACGTTCGCGATCGGGGTGCAGAAGCGCGAGTTCGGGTGAGCGGCTGGAGTCTCGGAGTCCGGAGTCCAGTCGTTGCCGCGCCAGTCGGTGAGGTGGGCCGGCTTCTCGTCCGTCTTGCCTTCCCACCACACGTCGCCATCGTCGGTCAGGGCGACGTTGGTGAAGATGTTTCCGCCGGCTTCGATGGCGCGCATTGCGGTCGGGTTGGTGGAGTAGCCGGTGCCCGGCGCGACACCGAAGAGACCGAACTCAGGGTTGACGGCGTAGAGCTGACCGTCGTCGCCGAAGCGCATCCACGCGATGTCGTCGCCCAGGGTCTCGGCCTTCCAGCCGGGGATGGTGGGCTCGATCATGGCGAGGTTGGTCTTGCCGCAGGCCGAGGGGAATGCGGCGGCGATGTACTTGACCTCGCCCTCCGGGCTCGTCAGCTTGAGGATGAGCATGTGCTCGGCCAGCCAGCCCTCATCACGGGCGATCGACGAGGCGATGCGCAGCGCGTAGCACTTCTTGCCCAGCAGGGCGTTGCCGCCGTAGCCGGAGCCGAAGGACCAGATGGAGCGCTCTTCGGGGAAGTGGGTGATGTATTTGGTGGGGTTGCATGGCCAGGGGACGTCCGTCTGCCCTGCTTCGAGCGGAGCGCCGACGGAGTGCACGCACTCGACGAAGGTGCCGCCGTTGGCCACGATCGCGTCGAGGGCGTTCTTGCCCGAACGCGCCATGACGAGCATGGAGAGCACGACGTAGGGGGAGTCGGTGACCTCGATGCCGAACATCGGCTGGTCCGCCTCAGCATGTCCCATGACGAAGGGGATGACGTACATGGTGCGACCGCGCATCGAACCGGTGAAGAGTGGTTCGAGGGTCTCCTTCATCTCGTCAGGGGCCATCCAGTTGTTGAGCGCGCCGGCGTCCTTCTCCTCGACGGAGCAGATGTAGGTGCGACCCTCCACACGGGCGACGTCCTCGGGGTCGGAGGCCGCGTAGAATGAGTCCTTGGTGCCGGTCAGGCGAACGATCGTGCCGGCTTCGACGAGCTGGTCGGCGATGGTGGCCTTCTGCTCATCAGAACCATCGACCCAGACGATATCGTCTGGAGTGGTGAGGGTGGCGACCCTGCTGACGAACGAGAGCACCGACTCGCTATCGGTCGGTGCGTTCTTCAGCTGGTCAGCGACGACATCATGGTCGAGGACAGTCATGAGTGGTCTCCTGGTCAATCGGGATTACGGGGTTCCGCCTGGCGGGTGGTACATCTCCACCGTAGGACTCGAACGGCGCGGAAAATCCCGGTTTTGAGTCATCGGAAGATGTGCATTGGATCACAAGAGCGTCCTCAAAGACGTGAATGACTCAAACGGATGACGTGTATTTGCATAGGAGTGACGTTTCTTTTCAATAGATGATTTCTCGTTCAAGCGGTGACCTCGGCACCCTCGCCGAGGTGGCTCTCCCGTTCCAGCCGAACCTCAAGTGAGCGATTTCCGGGGAGCTCCAGCCGTGATGGGGCCAGTCGATCGCGACCGAGGTCGAGCGGATGGACTTCAATACTACGACTAGTAGAATAGAGAACAGTTGTCGTCTTCGCAGACGACCTCGACCATGCTCTGTATCCAGAATCTTCTGACCGGAGCATCTTCGACCTCATCTGAGAAGTTAAGGAGCATCATGCCCCGCACCACCATCGGACTCGGTATCGTCCTCATCGCCGTCGGTGTCATCGCCTATGTCGCCACTGCCTTTGCCAGCTGGACTGCGCTCATCCCGGCCATTCTGGGCGCCGTCATTCTGATCTGCGGGCTCATCGGCCTGAAGAATCAGAAGCTTGGAATCCATATCGCTCTCGTCGTCGCCATCCTGGGCATCTTCGGCACCGCGATGAATGTCATGCAGGTCGGCGCGCTGATCGCCGGAGAAGCCGAACGTCCCGCCGCTGTGATCACCAGCATCATCACCTTCGTGCTGCTCATCGTCTACGTCGTCATGGGCGTCCGGTCCTTCATCGCCGCCCGTCGGTGGAAGAATTCGGCGCAGGCAGAAACCGCACAGCGGTAGTCTGCTGACTGCCGCTTGGAGGGGTTGCGGAATGCCGTTCCGACGGACGCAGCCCCGCCCGGTCGAAGTCGCAAATGTGGCGAAGGGCACTCGGGCCGAATTTGAGCTTGAGTGAATTCGGTGTGTATAGTTGATCGAGTTGCAGGGCGTGAGTCCGAGCGACATGCGCCACTAGCTCAACGGATAGAGCATCTGACTACGGATCAGAAGGTTGGGGGTTCGAATCCCTCGTGGCGCACAATATGAAAGCCCCTCACCAGCACGAACAGCTGGTGAGGGGCTTTTTCGATCATGAACTCCTGCGTCGCGGAACGTCTATGCCGCTAGTCCCTACGACGCGGAAAGCCCGGGGTGCTCGAGGGCCCCGGACGGTAGGATTGAGCCATGGCCGCAATCATCGCCGATGACGGCATTCGTCTCGAGTGCACGCAGACCGGAGATTCCTCCGGGCGCTCCGTGATGCTGCTGGCCGGGTTCAAGGCACCGGCGACCAGCTGGCGCTATCAGGTCGAACCGTTGGCGCAGGCGGGCTGCCACGTGCTCTCTGTCAATCTGCGCGGCCATGGCAGCGCCGACCACCCCAAGTCCGGTGTGACCATGGAACGTCGAGGTCAGGACGTTGCGCGAGTGCTGGAGTCTCTGGATCTCACCGATGTCCTGCTCGTGGGCGGTTCGATGGGCGGCAACACCATCTGGTCCTATCTCTCTCAGTTCGGAACCGAGCGCACCGCCGGAATCGCCGTCGTCGACCAGACGCCGAAGATGCTCAACACCGCTGACTGGCCCCACGGATACTACGGCTACGACGCATCCAACGTGGACACCTACTTCGCCGAGGGCATTCCTCCCACCGGACATGGCACACCCGTCTGGAAACGAGGCAAACGCATGCTGCGCCTGCTCAAGGCGATGAGGGGAGTAGACCATAAGCTCAGCCGCGGTGAGCTCGCGCTTCTGAACGACCACGCGAAAGCCGACTGGCGTCCCGTGATCGAAGAAACCGCCGTACCCGTGCTCTTCGTCGCCGGAGCCGAGAGCGAGCACTGGTCGTCAACGCATGCGGCTGCATCCGCGGGGCTGGCTCCGATCGGATCGTCGGTGGTCATCCCCAATGACGGCCACGCGGCGAACATCGAACAGCCCGAAGTTTTCAACCAGATCCTGCTCGAGTTCGCGAACTCTCTTTAGCGGCAAGCAGCTCATTCCGCTGCTCCGGTGACAGATGCTTCACCAATTCACGCATCGTCACGCCTGAGGCTCGATGGGCGCGCGGCAGCATCCAGTCGAAGACCAGCTCCGGCCGTTTGCGAGCGGCGTCGCGCAACACCCACCCGATTGCCTTTCGGATAAAGAACTCCTTCTCATCGAGCATTTCATCAGCGAAGCGCGCGAACCGAGCGAAGTCTCCTCGGCCTTCCCGCAGAGGTCGAAGGTGAGCCAGCAGCGCCGAGCGTCGGATCCAGAAATCTTCGTCGACCGCCCAGCGCTCGAGCACAGGACCGAAGCCCTCGTCATGTTCGCTCAGAGGGCCGATGACATCGCAGGCCAGGGGATCGACGAGTGCCCAGGTGCGTGCCTGACGCAACAGTCGTTCGAAGAAGTCACTGTCACCGGCGCCGAGGCGGTCCTTCGTTTGGATGAGCACCATCGTCGCCGCACTGCGGAGTTCGTAGACCGGAGCCCCGCTGGTCACTCCGCCCATGCCGTCCGCATCGCTTGCGGAGTTCCAAAGCACCTCGGCGAGAGCAATCACCGTGTCGTGGTCCAACTCCACTCCTCGCAACGCCTCGCGCACCACTGCGCGAGTCGCCGGCACGCCAACGCCAGAGTGGACGAGCTCGCTCTTGAGGTACGCCCGCTCTTTGGAAGCGCGTGCGGAGCTGCCACGGGCGCGAAGCTCGCAATCGATCACCTCGGCGAGGGAATGCGCTTCGGACGCCGCTGATGTCATGGCACGATCATCCCACTTCGCGCCGGAGGCGGCTCAACGGTCGTTAAATGGTGGTCGATCCAAGCGCTCAGATCGACCAGGACTGACCGACTATTCTGCACTTTCTGCACCGAAGGGGAGGTGTCGATGAAGGAAGCACCAAGTGACGGCCGCCCGAGCACGGAAAAGCCCACGCACTCAGTGAAGTGACTGTGTGCGTGGGCTTCGAGGACCACTGAGCCGTTGCCGGCTGTGCAGGTCCTGTTCAGTCGGTGCCGGCGTCGAAAGCGGCAGACAGGCCTGCGCGGTCGCCGGCTTCATCGACGTCGACGGTGGAGTTCGCGATCTCCTCGGCGCCACCGGCCTCAAGCGAGCCGACGAGCTCCGAGGTCGGGCCCGAGACGATGCCCATGGCCGCGTACTGCTCGAGGCGGGCACGCGAATCGGCGATGTCGAGGTTGCGCATGGTCAGCTGGCCGATGCGGTCCTCGGGGCCGAAGGCGGCGTCGCCGACTCGCTCCATCGACAGCTTCTCCGGGTGGTAGCTGAGGTTGGGGCCGGTGGTGTTGACGATCGTGTAGTCGTCACCACGGCGCAGGCGCAGCGTCACTTCGCCGGTGATCGCCGAGGCGACCCAGCGCTGCATCGATTCGCGCAGCATCAGCGACTGGGGGTCGAGCCAGCGACCCTCGTACATGCGGCGACCCAGGCGACGGCCCTCTTCGTGGTAGAGCGCGATGGTGTCTTCGTTGTGGATGGCATTGAGCAGGCGCTCGTAGGTGATGTGGAGCAGCGCCATGCCGGGAGCCTCATAGATGCCGCGCGACTTGGCCTCGATGATGCGGTTCTCGATCTGGTCGGAGACGCCGAGTCCGTGGCGGCCGCCGACCTCGTTGGCCTTGAAGACCAGGGCAACGGGATCGTCGAACTTCTCACCGTTGATCGACACGGGGCGACCGGCCTCGAAGCCGACGGTGACCTCTTCGGACTTGACCTCGACGTCATCGCGCCAGGCAGCAACACCCATGATCGGTTCGACGATGTCGAGCCCGGCATCGAGGAATTCCAGCGTCTTGGCCTCGTGGGTCGCGCCCCAGATGTTGGCGTCGGTGGAGTAGGCCTTCTCGGCGGAGTCGCGGTAGGGGTAGCCGTGCTCGACGAGCCATTCGCTCATCTCCTGGCGACCGCCGAGCTCGTCGACGAAGTCCGCATCGAGCCAGGGCTTGTAGATGCGCAACTTCGGGTTGGCCATGAGGCCGTAGCGATAGAAGCGCTCGATGTCGTTGCCCTTGTATGTCGATCCATCGCCCCAGATGTCGACGCCGTCTTCCTTCATGGCCCGCACCAGCATCGTGCCGGTGACCGCGCGGCCCAGGGGAGTCGTGTTGAAGTAGGTCTTGCCGCCGGAGCGGACGTTGAAGGCCCCGCACTGCAGAGCGACGAAGCCCTCTTCGACGAGCAGGCGCTTGGCATCGACGAAGCGGGAGATTTCCGCACCGTATTCCTTGGCGCGCTCGGTTACGGAATCGAGGTCGGGCTCATCGTACTGGCCGATATCGGCAGTGTAGGTGCAGGGGATGGCACCCTTGTGACGCATCCACGCGACCGCGCAGGAGGTATCCAGTCCGCCGGAGAAGGCGATTCCAACGTGCTCACCGACAGGGAGCGAAGACAGTACTTTCGACATGTCCACCACCTTAGCGGCCTGGCCGACTCATGTCGAATTGTTATGCATGGATATGTATTTTTATGTGCAGTGGTGGAAGGTCAGCCCCTCGCCGAGGTGGTCGCGGGCCGGAGGGCGCGGACAGATCGGACTGCTCGGCCATGCGAACGAGACCGATTTCATCCAGCCGGCGGAGGTGCGCATCGGTTCGGCAACGTAGGTTGGACTGTGAGAGTCAGTGAAGGGCTGAAGCGTCGGCGCAGAGCTGAGGCATCGGTGCAGGATCGGGGGAGAGCCGTGAGTACGGGAACAGATCACAACGACAACGCCATCGATGGCGCGGAACGGGCAGCCTCCTCGGCCGCGACGGGGGATGGAGGCGTGCCCGCAAGCATCCCGAGCCACGATGGCCCGGACGTCGACGCAACGGGCCGACCGCTGGCGATCGTGCCGGCCAAGGTGCCGTGGCTCGAGTTCGCGGTCTTCGTTGCGGTCGCGGTGATCCTGGCCTGGCTCGTGTGCCTGCCGTTGTGGTTGAGCGGTGAGGGCATGGGCAATGCACTGCTGGTGCAGATCTCGGGGGCGGCGATGATGTTCACCCCGCTGGTCGCTGTGGTCGTGGCGATGATCGTCCAGCGCCGCCGTGCCGGTGAACCTCGGGCCAGCATTCTCAGATACCTCGGCATGTGGCCGCTGCGTCCCTTCGGTCGGGTCCTGGGGATGACCGCGCTCGCCTTCTTTGGCGTGTTCGTGCTGGTCGCCGCGGCCTACCTGCTCGCCGCTGCATTCGGGTGGATGCAGGTCGATCTGCTTGGTCTCTCAGGTTTCAAGGCGCAGTTGGCACAGCTGCCCGGACTGGAAGAGATCCCGGTGGCCGTGGCTGTGATCGGCTATCTGGTGATCATGGCGCTGGGGTCGCTGTTCAACGTGACGGTGGCCTTCGGTGAGGAAGTCGGCTGGCGCGGATGGCTGCTGACGAGCCTGCGTCCCCTCGGCACCTGGCCGGCACTGCTTATCGTCGGAGTGATCTGGGGTCTGTGGCACGCACCGCTGATCCTGCTCGGATACAATTTCGGTCGCCCGGACATCACAGGCCTCGCCTTCATGGTCGGCGGATGCATCATGCTGGGGATCCTATTCGGCTGGTTGCGACTGCGCACCGGTTCGGTCTGGCCGGCCGTCGCCGCGCATGCTGCCCTCAATGGTTCGGCGGGAATGCTGCTCGGGCTGTTCATCGATGGTTCCGCGCAGGCCCCGGACATGGCCTTGGCCTCATTCCTGGGAGTGAGTGGGTGGATCGTGTCCGCTATCGTCATCGCCGTGCTCATCGCCACCGGCCAGTTTCGCAAGCAGCCCGAACTGGGTTTCAAACGGCAGCGGGTCGTCGCCGGTCAGGGTGATCCGGCAGGTCGTGGCGCGGTTGATGTGGGGCCCGAGCCAACCGCACCAGTGCCTCCTGAAGACTCAGCGCGTTGAGGCTGACGCCGGCCATCGGCTAGGCTCAAAACCCCAAACCTGAAGGAGAGCTCCATGGCACTAGGAACATCGTTGCTGCAGACAGCAGGGCGCGTACTCACGGCACCGATCTTCATCACCGGAGGGTATTCGGCACTGACCAGCCCCGGCGGCCGCGTCGCCGCTGCTGCTCCGACTCTCGCCGCGATCCGCGAATATGTGCCGGTCCTGCCCGAAGACGATGAACTCCTGGTCCGCGCCAACGGTGGACTTCAGCTGCTGGCCGGAACCACGATGGCGCTGGGCATCAAACCTCGGACCTCCGCGCTCGCCCTCGCCGTATCACTCGTGCCGACGACACTGGCCGGCCACTCCTTCTGGGAGATGGAGGGTGAGGATGCGGCCGCCCACAAGACCCAGTTCTCGAAGAACGCCGCGGCATTGGGTGGACTCCTCCTCGTCGCAGGCGCTCAAACGACCAAGCAGGCAGCCAAGAAGGCGGCCCAGAAGGCCGCTGCGAAAGCCGCAAAGCAGGCCGAGAGGAAGGCCCTCAAGCAGAGCTGAGCCTGAAGGCGTCACTCGCCGTTTCCGCGATGATCGTCACTCGACGTTGTCGTGATGGTCGGCAACGACGACCGTCAGCCACCGCGACGAATCTTCCTGTTAGCTTAGGCTAAGCTCAGTGAGTATCGGCTTGGCCGAGCATCAACGAGTGGGGGAAGGCGCATATGGTCAATTGGCAGCGTGGCGTGATGCGTCTGATGCGGATCACCAACCACGAGGTTGAGGTGACCCGGGTCGAGCGCTCACCCCTGCCCGCATCGACCTGCCCACGGACACGAACCACATCCTCCTCGCGGGAGACCTCACGGCGCTTCCGGCGATGAACTCGTGGCTGCAGGCCATCCCCGCCGAGGTGGCGGTGACGCTGGTCATCGAAGACGACCACGACGCCGATACCGTTCAGAACCTGCCGCGAACCGACCACCCGAACGCCCGGTGGGACTGGATTCGCAGCGATGGGCAGCTCGGTCATGCGCTCGCCGACCATCTGCGCACTCTCGGGCCGGGTCCGGACGGCCTCTATGTGTGGGCCGCCGGTGAGCGCGGACTCATCAAGCAGTTCCGTTCGGTGATCAAGCAGGAGCTGAAGCTGAAGAAGGACCATCACTTCTCGCAGTTCTATTGGTTCGAGGGCAAACCGACCGGCTGAGAGCGAAGCTGCGCTCAGTCGCAGGTCTGAATCCCCGTCGCGACCTCTGGAAAACTGGGCGAAAGCGCCTATGCTCGAGGTATGGCGAAGGCACTTCTCATCGTGGACATCCAGAACGACTTCACCGAGGGCGGCGCGCTCGGCGTGGACGGTGGTGACACCGTGGCCACCGAGGTCACCCGTCACCTTGACGCCCACGCCGGCGACTATGACGCGATCATCGCCTCCCGCGACTGGCACGATGCCGACAGCGACAACGGCGGCCACTTCAGCCAGACTCCCGACTTCGTCGACACCTGGCCCGTCCACTGCGTCGCGGACACCGAGGGCGCCGAGTACGATCCTCTGCTGAGCACCGACGCGATCACCCACCACGTGCGCAAGGGACGGGGCACACCCGACTACTCGGCCTTCCAGGGGACGACGGAAGCGGGGGACCGCCTCGGCGATCTGCTGAGAAACCTCACCGTCGCCGAGGTGGACGTCGTCGGGATCGCCACCGACCATTGCGTGTGCGCCACGGTCCTCGACGCCCTGAAGGGCGGCTGGTCCGTCCGTGTTCTGCAGGACCTCATCGCCGGTGTCGGCACCGACTCGTCGACGGTGGCGCTGGCCGAGATGGACGCGGCAGGAGCCAGGATCGTCTGACGCGGGCATGACTCCATCGAAAGTTGCAGGTTGAGTCTGAACTCCTAGGCGATGTTTCCAGCTCAGAAAATTGATGAGCTTGAGACATGAACACAACACTGACGAAAAGCGCACACACGCTCGTGTCGAAGCGCGGTTCGTGGTTCGTCCTCGGCGGGGTCGTCGTCCTCGTCTCGCTCCTCTTCGGACTCCTGTCCGGGGCAGGCGAGGACCGGGCCACCGAATCCGCTCCGGCCGATTCCGAATCCACCCAGACCGCCGAACTCCTGCAGAAATTCCCCGACGCCGACACACAGTCGGTCATGGTCGTGGCCTCCTACGATGACGGTTCGGTTCTCAGCGAGACCGACCAGACAGAGTTGGGGAAGCTGAGCGGTTCGATCAGCGACTACATCGACTCCGCCCAGTCCAGTGATTCGAGCGCTGACTCGACTGAAGCCTCAGATTCCTCTGCCGCCGACGGCGACTCCCAGGCCAGCGGCCCGATCATGAGCGAGGACGGCAAGGCCGCACTGCTCATGGTCCCCATCGAGGTCGGGCTGACCAACTCCGACACCGCCGAAACCGTCGACGGGCTCCGCGACTTCATCGCCGATGACTCCCAGGCCGGCCAGCTCGCAGACTCCGGAATGTCCCTCCTGGTCACCGGCGGTCCCGCAATCGGCGCCGACATCGCCTCGGCATTCAGCGGCGCGGACTTCACACTCCTCATCGTGACCATCGTCATCGTCGCCCTGCTGCTCATCATCACCTACCGTTCACCGATCCTGTGGCTGCTGCCCCTCATCGTCATCGGCACCGCCGACGGCCTCGCGTCCACAGTGACCGCAGCCGTCGGTGATGCCCTGGACCTGCAGTTCGACGCGGGCATCATCAGCGTCCTGGTCTTCGGCGCCGGAGCCAACTACGCGCTCCTGTTCATCTCCCGCTACCGGGAGGAGCTGGGCCGCGAGCCCGATCACCGCCTCGCGCTGGGCTCCGCCTGGACCCACACAGCATCGACGATCCTCGCCTCGAACCTGACGGTCGTCCTGTCCCTGCTCAGCCTCGTCTTCGCCGTGATCCCGGGAACCCGCGGACTGGGCATCACCGCCGCAATCGGACTCATCATCGCCGCAGCAGCCGTGCTCTTCGCACTGCCGCCTGTGCTGGCGATCTGCGGTAAGGGCGTGTTCTGGCCCTTCGTGCCCAAGGTTCAGGAGCGCGCCGAGGTTGCCGCAGCGAAACCCTCCATCTGGAGGACCATCGCGACTCGCGTGGTCAAGAAGCCGGGCATCCACCTCGGCGCCGGAATCATCATTCTCGGTGTCATGGCCACCGGACTCATCGGCACCTCGGTGGGACTGGACCAGTCCGAGAAGTTCCGCGTGCAGTCCGAATCGGCACAGGGACTCGACGTCCTAGCCGACCACTTCCCTCCCGGCGAATCACAGCCCATCTGGGTCGTCACCGACTCGGACCATGCGGAGGAAGTCAGGGACTCCGTGGCTGACATCGACGGGGTCGTGCGCGCCAACGTCATCGACGAAACGAGCACCGGCGGAGCCTCGATCTCGAAGGTCATGGTCACCGGCGAGTACGAGCCGGACAGCCCAGAAGGCCTCGACCTGGTCGAAGACATCCGCTCCGACGTCCATGCGATCGACGGTGCGAACGCACAGGTCGGCGGCGCAGCGGCGACCGAACTCGACGCCCGCGACGGCAACGCCCAGGACTTCCTCACCATCGCACCCCTGATCCTGGCCATCAGCTTCATCATCCTGCTCGGCATCCTGCGTGCACCTTTCGTCGCAGCGACCCTGCTCGTGGTCAACGTGGCATCCTCGGCCGCCGCGATCGGCCTCGGCGCATTCCTCAGCCGATTGGTCTTCGGCCAGGACGCCATCGACGCACAGGTGCCGATCCTCGCGTTCCTGTTCCTCGTAGCGCTGGGCATCGACTATTCGATCTTCCTGTCCCACCGCGCGAAGAAGGAATCCGTCGTCCACGGCGCTCGCCAGGGCATGATCGAAGCCGTCAGCCACACCGGCGGCGTGATCACCAGCGCCGGCATCGTCCTGGCCGGAGTGTTCGCGGCCTTGGGCATGCTGCCGCTGATGGTGCTGGGCCAGCTGGGCCTCATCGTCGGAGTCGGCGTGCTCGTCGACACGGTGCTTGTGCGCACGGTCATCGTTCCGGCCATCATCAGTCTGGTCGGCAACAAGATGTGGTGGCCCAGCAAGGCGATCACACGCTCGGAGCACACATTTGCCGATGCGGATGCTGCCGCGGCCGGGGCGAGTGGCGAACAATCTGGCGAGGCTCAGTCCGGCGAGGCTCAGTCCGAGAGCACTCGCAGCGAGGGAACTCATCTCCTCGTCGAATCCGACCGGAACGAGGCCACCGCCTCGGCCGGCCACGGCAGGCACTGACCGCACACCTCGCTGACGGCAGAACAGCCCAGGTGTAAGTGACGCGGTGGGGCTCGGCCATCGAGACACCGCGGTGACCGAGCCCATCTGTGCGCCCCGGCTGACAGCACACCGGCAGACAGCGCTCGGCCGACAGCACACCGGTCGGACGCCCACGGTTGATAGCACCCCGACCGACGGCACCCGCCGTCGAAAAGCGCACGCGGTCGCCGCAGATGTGATTGAGTTGGCAGGAATGACGACAAGCGCGAGGAACGAGTTGCAGGAAGGTGACACCGTGGGCACACGCGGGTGGACAGTGAGAACCATGGAGATCGGCCAGCACGCGATGGCCCTGGCCCTCACCGTGATCTCGTGCATCCGCGCCATCGATCGGGGAGCGTCACCCCTGGCCGCAATAGCCGTGAGCATCGTCTTCCTCGCCTGGTACGGCCTCGGCGCGGTCCGGGCAGCCCGCAGCGGAGCGATCGTTCTAGCCAAATGGTGGTTGCTGGTCCTGGCCGTCGCCTGGCTGTGCACCCTCCTGGTCTCCGCCGAATTCATCTGGATCGCCTTCGTCCTCTGGCTGCTCGCCGGCCACTTGTTCTCGCTGCGCATCGCCGTGGTCTTCACCGCGCTGACCTACATCGCGACGGTCGTGGCGCCCCTGGCCCATTACGGTGCGGTCGGCACCGCCAGCATCATCGGATCACTCATCGGCGCGATCTTCGCCCTCGGACTCTCGCGTGGCTACATCGAACTCCTGCGCGAGGGACGCAGACGCGAGGAGCTGCTGCAGTCCCTGGAGCAGGCCCACCAGAACCTCCTCGACCTCCAGGACGAACTGGCCCTGACCCAACGCCACGCCGGCGAGATCCAGGAACGCACCCGTGTCTCCCGCGACATTCACGACACGATCGCGCAGGAGATCTCCTCGATCCGTCTCATCGCCCACGCCGAGGTGGACAGGACCACCGATAAACACGCGAGTCAGGTCCTGCGCCAAGTCGAGGACCTCGCCGCGCAGAGCTCACGAGACGTGCGCCGGATCATCGTGGCGCTCGCCCCGGCCGAGCTCGAGGACGGAGCCCTGACCGCGGCCATCCGCCGTCTGCTCACCCGCCTGGAGGACGACACCTCCATCACCGGTCGTGTCGAGGTCGACGAGACCCTGCCGTCTCTGCCCGCCGAGGTGGAGGTCGCACTGCTGCGGACCGCGCAGTCCGCGCTCGCCAACGTCAGACAGCACTCCCGGGCCTCGCGGGTCATGGTCAGCCTCATGGACCTCGACGGTTCGATCCGCATGGACATCGTCGACGACGGCGTCGGCATGGCCGATCCCGACTCCCGGCAGCGCGAATCGGAGTCCGGGTTCGGCCTCGACTTCATCGGTTCGCGGATGCGGGAACTGGGAGGTGAGCTCGTCATCGAGACGACGCCGGGTTCAGGCTTCGCGATTTCAGCCACCCTGCCCAACAATCCGACCCTGACTTCCCGGCAGAACCACCTCGGCGAAGATGGGGACGTGGAAGGACAACGCACACAAGGAGACAGCGCATGACGATTCGAGTGATCCTCGTCGACGACCACCCCGTGGTGCGGGCGGGCCTGCGGTCCGTCATCGACGCCCCCGACCACATCGAAGTCATCGGCGAGGCCGGCAGCGGTGAGGAAGCACTGGCCGCCGTCGATGAGCTCACGCCCGACGTGGTGCTGTGCGACCTGCGTCTGGGCGCGGGCATCGACGGCATCGAGGTGACGAAGCGGCTGAACGCGAGGCCGACGAAACCCGCGGTCCTCATCCTCACGACCTTCGACAACGATGCGGAGATCGTCGCCGCGCTCAACGCCGGCGCAGCCGGCTACCTGCTCAAAGACATCAACCCCGAGGACATCTCGACCGCAATCGAGAAGGCCTCCCGTGGGGAAACGTATCTGCCGCCCGAGATCTCCTCGAAGGTCGTCGCCGCGATGCGCAACCCGGGCCCGAAGCTGACCCGACGCGAACGCGATGTGGTGAAACTGCTCGCCACGGGGGCCTCGAACGCGCAGATCGCGCAGGAGCTCTTCGTCACCGAGGCGACGGTGAAGAGCCATCTGGTCAACGTGTTCACGAAACTCGGCGTCGACTCCCGTTCCCGCGCCATCCGCGTCGCCGAGGACCGCGGGCTCGTGTAGGCAAGGGCCGGTGCATCCCGGCCCGGCGTATCCCGGCCTGGCGCATCCCGGATTGAGTGAGAATTGTCCTGAAGTTCATCGACGTTCTCTGCCGTAATGGCGGTTCGGATGAGTCGTAGGCACCAGAATGGTGAGAATGAGCGAAACGATGGCGGATGTGCGGGCCGGACGCAGGCATCCCGGCACGATCATGGAGGTGTTCTGGGCGTTCCTGCGTCTCGGCGTGACCTCGTTCGGCGGCCCGGTCGCGCATCTCGGGTTCTTCCGGGAAACCTTCGTCGGGCGTCGGAAATGGCTGAATGACGGGGCGTACGCGGATCTGGTGGCGCTGTGCCAGTTCCTACCCGGCCCTGCCTCCAGCCAGGTGGGCATGGCGATCGGTCTGCAGAGGGCGGGCATCGGCGGGCTGTTGGCGGCGTGGTTCGCCTTCACCATGCCCTCGGCCATCGTGTTGGTCGTCTTCGCGTTCGGTATCGCCACTCTCAGCGATGGCGCGGACATGGGGTGGCTGTATGGGCTGAAGGCCGCAGCGGTCGCCGTGGTCGCTCAGGCGGTGCTCGGAATGGCGAAGAATCTCACCCCGGATGCCAAACGCGCCACCATCGCTGGGGCGGCGATGATCATCATCCTGCTCATCCCGAGCCCACTCGTACAGGTGGCGGCGATCGTCGTGGGCGGTGTCGTCGGACTCGTCTGGCTGCGCCGAGAAGCGGCGCAAGACGAAGCTGCTCGAGACAAAGCTGCTCAAGACAGCGCGTCGAAGAGCCCGGACGCGGATGAGCAGTCCGACAGGGACGGTGCGCGACCAGACTTCGGGGTGCGCACCTCCCGGAAAGTCGGCGTCATTGCGCTGACGACCTTCCTCCTGCTGTTGATGGCACTGCCGATTCTGACTGTAGCGACCAGTGATCCGAGTCTGCGCCTGATCGACGTGTTCTACCGTGCCGGCGCGCTCGTCTTTGGTGGGGGGCATGTCGTGCTTCCGCTGCTTGAGACGGAGACCGTCGCGACCGGTCTTGTGGGCCACGATTCCTTCCTCGCCGGGTACGGCGCCGCACAGGCGGTGCCCGGGCCACTCTTCACCTTCGCCGCGTTCCTCGGGGCTTCCACAACATCGGGCCCGACCGGTCTGATCGGCGCCGGTATAGCTTTGCTTGCAATCTTCCTGCCGGCTGCGCTTCTGGTCATCGCGGCCCTGCCCTTCTGGGAGCGACTGCGTCGCGCACAGACTGTGCGACGTGCGCTGCTGGGAGTGAACGCGGCCGTGGTGGGCATACTCGCAGCCGCTCTCTATGACCCGGTATTCACCCAGGGCATCACCTCGCCTGCCACTCTGGCCCTGGCCGTGGGAGTCTTCATCGCCCAGGTGAAATGGAAACTGCCGGCATGGGCGGCCGTCATTGCTGCAGGACTGATCGGATTCGCGTTCCTCTGAGTGACAGCGGTGAGCGCTCACCGAAACACACATGGAGCGCCGCCGCCCCTATGCATGCACAGGAGTTTCGACACGGCGGCGTTGTATCGAGGTGGGGATCACACGAGTCTCGTGCCAGGAACCGTGCGCCGAGACATAAGATCAAGACATGACCTGGAAAAACGACCGATGAAGTGGACATCAGCCTTCGCAGTGGCGACGGCGCTGCTGGTTCTCAGTGGGTGCACGTCTGCGCCTTCGCAGGAGGCTGCGACACCGTCACCGGAGACAACTCCCACCCTCGCTGATCCGATCGACCTCGACTACCACGCAACCCTGATCGTCGACGACGGAGCGGGCCACGCACTGGTCTCTGACTGGTCTGCGGAAAAGCTGCGTGCGATCGACTCTGCAGGTGACGAGCTGTGGAGCATCGATGCCCAGATCAATGACGATCCGAGTGGAGGAGCCCAGGCATACTCCGCAGGAGAGAATGTGATCATCGACGACTATTCGGGTGAAGTGGTCGCCTATTCCTGGGCCGATGGTAGCGAAGCGTGGTCATTTGAAATCCCCGACGTGGCGAACGCCTGTCACCCGGCCAAGGGATTCAGCTCACAGACGACGGGAACCAGCCCCATCCTCGGCGACGGTGACCTGATCATCCTCGCGTACGAAGGAATGCTCGAAGAAGGTGGCTGTGAGCCGACCTCGGAGGACGGAAACGCATTTGTCTTTGCTCTCGACCCCGCAACAGGCGAAGAGGCATGGCCATCTCTGTCGACGGGACCTGAGGGGAAGACCTTCGGAGGCACCCCGATCCATGTGTCACCGGATCGTCAGTACGGCATCGTGTCCTGGCAGGACGGAGACGAATCGGTGATCACCCGGGTCGCGCTGGACACTGGACGACATACGACAGTCCCCATCACCTCGGCGCGCTCCATCGACGACACCGGAGTCGACCACTTCGACGTGTACCCGACCTCCGATCCGAAGTCACTGCTCTACGTCTATGGTTCGGAAGACCCGGACAATCCGTACAGCTCAATGGTGACGAGAGCTGCACAGCTGACACTTCCCAGCGGACTTCCTGACTCCGATTCGCCAACTCTTGACAGCATGGGCGAACCAGAGGATCTGACCATGAAAGACACCTTCGACGCGGTCTGCGCTACAGATCTGGCCTTCAGCCCGAACGGTGAGCCCGCATGTGTCCAACCCCAGCTGTTCGCCTCGGCGGTCAAATACCAAGGCTCGGATGGATCTCTGCAGGGGTGGTACGCGGATGCCCCCGAAATGGCGTTGGAATCGA
This sequence comes from Brevibacterium picturae, assembly GCF_900105045.1. Taxonomy (GTDB): domain Bacteria; phylum Actinomycetota; class Actinomycetes; order Actinomycetales; family Brevibacteriaceae; genus Brevibacterium; species Brevibacterium picturae. Next base: position 2,677,875 of record NZ_LT629739.1, read on the forward strand.
TCGGCGCATACGGGACACCTCAATTCTCTCCGGTCGACACCGAAGACGGAACACTTCTGATCGTGCCGGGGATCGAATCGGGCATCATGGCATTGAACGCGGCGACGGGAAAGACCGTCTGGGAGGCGGGCGACGCTGGGAGCGATATGCCCTGGGGCGGTCAAGGAGTTCTGCCGGAACTCGGCCTCGTCATTGTCACCGACAACAAGAAGACGAGTTTCTACGAATCAGCAACGGGCAAGCTCGTCGACGACTTCCGCGCAAGTGAGTATGCGCGGCTGAGCTCCGGGAAGCGTGTTGCACTTGTGGCGGACGAAGAGTCGACGACGATGTGGTCAGTGGTCGATTCCTGACGACAGGGGAGGGGTCTCGAATTCTCCTCATTGAGAATGTTCGTTCGTACTCAGAGTAGAGGCCGGGCGCCGGGAGGGCCATAGAATAGGCTCGGACCTCGCTCGGCGTCTCGCTATGAACTCTGAATGCCGGCCGAAACACTCATGGAGCGTCGAAGCATACCCGTGTGCACCGGAGTCTCGACACGACACCCGTGTGTCGACGTGACCAGAGTGCGATCAGCACAGAACTCACCGAGCTGGCCAGACTGTAAGTTGAATAACTGATTAGTAATCAACTTCAATGACGCACCTGGTGATAAGCCTGTCATCGCCTGAGATGCGGCTCGGTTTGTGCCTTCCATCCTGAACTCAACTGTGCTGGTTCTCCTCCTGCAGGTAGGCTCTTCCATGCAGATCGGCAGACCTTGCAGATCACGACCGGTGGAGGCGAACTATGGCAGATGGTGACAAGACCCTGCCCGGCTCCGTCGACGAACCACGTATCCGCCGCTTCGGCGCACTGTCGGGAAACACCAAGGGCATCAGACCACAAGGTGAGCAGACCGGCGACGCCACTAGTCCAGCCGACTCAGCAGAATCCCCAGTGGACCCAGCCGACTCAGCCGAACTCCCAGTGGAAGCACCGCCGCTGCCACGTGCAGGCGACCTCACCTCGGCGAGCGAAGATGCCATCGTCGATCCCTCCGAGGCGATCCTTGAGCGCATCGATCTTGACTCCTGGAAGTGGCCGAAGTATTTCGCCTTCGCACTGACCCGCATGGAGGAGATCTTCCCGACCGGCGGCATTCCGCGTGGGATCGGCCCGGTCCGAGAGCTTGTGACCGAAGAGAACGATTTCCGCCCCCTGACCATCGACCGCGAGAAATGGTCCGGCGCGGACGAGAACTGGTCGACAGTCGGCGACGTGCTGGTCAACACCTTCACCGATGCCTGGCTGGTCTCCCGCGACGGTGTCGCTCTGGCAGAAGAATATGCCTGGCCGATGAAGCCGGCCCGCCAGCACATGCTGTTCTCGATCTCCAAATCCGTCGTCTCCTCCGTCATCGGTGCGCTCACCGACGCCGGCCACCTCTCGCCGGAGGACCTGGTGATCACGCGCGTGCCTGCGCTGGCCAAGAGCGGCTACGCCGGGGCAACGATCCGCGACCTCCTCGACATGCGATCGGGCATCAAGTTCTCGGAGGAGTACCTGAAGAAGGGGTCCGAGATCCGTGCCCTGTTCGAAGCGGTCGATTTCGCGCCACGGACAGCCACCTCGGCGAACGGGATCAAGAACTTCCTCATGGGTCTGACCAGCGAGCGCGAACACGGGGGACCGTTCGTCTACCGCAGCTGCGAGACCGACGTCCTGGCCTGGATCTGCGAATCGGTTATCGGTCAGCCGTTCTCGGTCATCGCCAGCGAATACGTGTGGTCGAAGATCGGTGCCGCCCACGCGGCGCAGGTCTGCCAGGACAGGTGGGGCGGGTCCATCGCCGACGGCGCCATCAGCACCACTCTGCGCGACCTGACCCGGTTCGGTGAGATGATCGCTCGCGGAGGCACGACCGCCGAAGGTGAGCGTGTCCTGTCGGGCAAATGGGTCGACGACATCTTCACCGGAGGCGCCGACTCCGCCCAGGTCTTCGCCGATTCCCCGTCGGGACGGTCCTACCCCGGCGGCATGTACCGCAGCCAGTTCTGGGTGCCCTCGGCAAGCCGCGACGTGGTCATCGGCATCGGCATCCACGGCCAGATGCTCTACATCGACCGCGCGACCCAGACCGTGGGCGTCAAGCTCTCCAGTGATCCGCAGCCGGTCAGCCTGGCGCACCAGCACGGCACCCTGGCCATGTTCGAGGCCATCGCCGAGGCGGTTCCCCCGAAGCCCGAACCCGGAACTGTTCCCCCGGCGGCGTCCACAGCAAAGCCGGCGGCTGTTGTCCGCAGCGCAGCGCCCGTCGGAGGCGGATCGGCTGCCGACGCGCCGGACTCTGCCGCGACTGTTCCCGCTGCTTCGAGTTCAGCTGTCCCCAGCCCCGCCGCTTCGAGCCTGGCCGCTCCTAGCCCGGCCGCTTCGGGCCCAGCCGCCCCCCGCGCGGTTGCTCCGAGCCCGGTCGCTCCGAGTGCTGCGGCATCCGGCACCGTCATTCCGAACGTTGCCGTGCCTGCCGGTGCAGCACCGAGCATTGCTCCTCGCCCCTTCCCGGCTCAACCCGGCATCTACTGACGATCGCGCGTGCGTGCGTGAGGATCACCGACGCCATTGATGCCGTCGCTGATGCTGGCCTCCGTCACTGTGTGACGAAAACTGATGCAATCCCGAGTCCCGGGCAGTAGCGTGGCAGTTCGGAACGATTTCGATCCCAGGAGGTAGCGCATCATGACTGATTTCTTCGATCGCGAAGGCGACGGAAAGTACGACAAGGCCTATAAGGAGACCACTCCGGACATCCTCAAGGCCTTCGGCGATTTCAACAATGCCGTCTTCGCCGAGGATGGGCGCGAGATTCCGCTGAAGTACCGTGAGCTCATCGCCTATGCCGTCGGACTGACGACCCAGTGCGCCTACTGCATCGATGCGCACTCGAACGCCGCGGTCAAGGCCGGCGCCAGCGAGACCGAGCTGGCAGAGACCGCATGGACCGCCTCGGCGATCCGGGCCGGTGGCGCATTCGCCCACGGTCGACTCGGCTTCAAGCTCACCGGAGCCCACGACCACTGAGTCGGACCACTACTGATCGGGGCTCCCTGGTCGGACAGGGGGTCTCGGTCGGTCTGCGGAGGTTCGGACCCAGTGCTGATCTGTCGCAGTGCTGGTCTGAGCGGGTTGAGTGCCTAGACTGAAGGGCAATTATGACTGACGACTCCCGAACTCCTCTGCGCAGAACACCCCGTTCGCAGCCGCACCGAATTCTCGTGCTGGCTCTGGGCGGGGTGTCTGCCATCGATCTCGGGGTCCCGGTCCAGGTCTTCGGGCGTGGATCCAATGCGGTCAGCCCTCGCGATGTTGTCCACCCGAGCGGCATCCTCCCTGGCGGAACCTGGCCCTACACGGTCGAGGTCTGCGGGTCCGTTCCCGGGCTGGTCGCCGGGGCCGATGGGCTCTCCTACAGTGTCGATGTCGGACTCGAGGCACTGGAGTCGGCAGATACGATCGTCATCCCCGGAGCTGCCTCGGTCGTCGACGACGAACCAGCGGCGGCCGTCGTCGGAGCCCTGCTCTCCGCCTTCGAGCGCGGTGCCCGGATCGCCGCGATCTCGACCGGCACATTCGTCCTCGCGCGCACCGGTCTGCTCGCCGGACGGCGAGCCACGACCCATTGGTCGACGGCGAAGGAACTGGCCCGACGCTATCCCTCGATCAACGTCGACGAAAACGTCCTGTTCATCGATGAGGGGTCGCTGCTGACCTCGGCGGGAGCAGCCTCGGCGATCGATCTCTGTCTCCACCTCATCCGCCGCGACCACGGCGTGGGACTGTCCAACCAGGTCGCGCGCCGACTGGTCGCGGCCGCCTACCGCAGCGCGGGGCAGGCCCAGTACGTTCCACGCAGCGTCCCCGACCCTTTGGGTGAGGTCTTCGCCGACACGAGGGAATGGGCACTGCAGCACCTCGGCGAATCACTGACGCTGACGGACCTGGCGGCCAACGCTGGAGTCTCGGTACGCACATTCTCACGACGCTTCGTCGATGACACCGGCTACACACCGATGCAGTGGGTGCTCAGGGCACGCGTGGACCTGGCCAGAGAGCTCCTGGAGAACAGCGACCTGGGGATCGAGCAGATCGCTGACCAGGTGGGGCTCGGTACCGGAGCGAACCTGCGGATGCATTTCCAGCGCATCCTCTCGACCTCTCCCAACGAATACCGGCACACCTTCTCCGGCTGATTCCAGGCAGGATCCGGCACGGACACCACGTGCGCCGGTGATTGCTCACTCGGTGGTGGCTCACGCGGTGACGGCTTACACAGTGATGGCTCACACGCCGCCGGCTCACACGCCGCCGGCTCACACGCCGCCGGCTCACACGCCGCCGGCTCACACGGTGGTGGGCAGAACCCCGCCATCGGCACGAAGTGCAGCACCATTGGTCGCCGAGGACTTCGCACTTGCAAGGTAGATGACGAGATTCGCTACCTCGTCTGGTTCGATGAAACGTTGGATGAGCGAGGAGTCACGCACGAGCGAGGACTTCAGCGTTGCGGGTGAAATCGACTGCGCGGAGGCGATCTGCTCGACTGTGTCCGCCACACCGGTGGAATACGTCGGACCGCCCAGCACGGTGTTGACGGTGACGTCGGTGCCCGGGGTGAGTTTCGCAAGACCGTTGCTCAGTGCGAGCGCAGCCGCCTTGGTCGCGCCGTAGTGAATCATGTCGCTGGGCACGTCGACGGCGGATTCGGTGCCGATGAAGATGATCCGTCCCCACCCCTGCTTGAGCATCGGATCAAGAAGATGACGAGACAGGCGGACTCCGCTCATCACGTTGACCTCGAAGTACCGCAGCCACTCTGCATCCGGGATCTCCGCAAACGACGCCACCTCGAAGAGCCCCAGATTGTTGACCAGCACATCAACGGAACCGAGTGCCTCGAGGAGTACCTCAACCTGGCCAGGGTCAGCGAAGTCGGCGGCGATCCCCGAGACATCGCTGCCGGGCACCAAGGAGCGAAGCTTCTCAAGCGCTTCAGACACGCGTTGATCATCGCGACCATTGATCACCACGGAGGCTCCCTCTGCGGCCAAGCCGGCGGCTGTCGCGAATCCGATGCCCTGGGTGGAACCGCTGATGAACACTCTCTTGCCTGTGAGCTCTGTATCCATGGTGCATGTGTCCTTTCGAGCCGCCGTCTCCAGCAGAAGTTACTTTCCTGAGTAAGCCAATCCTAGGGCCATTCACTTTCCTGGACAAGTGAAATGCTAGGCTGGCGGCCATGAGCGATGACGAATCCGCCGAGGCCTTCAATCCAGATGAGCTCGAGACATGGTCGGCAGTGGCGACGCTTCTGGAATGGCTCCCCGCGGCGCTCGATGCGCAGCTGCAGAGCGATTCGGGGATCAGCCACTTCGAATTCGGGATCCTCTTCGCCCTCTCGGAGGCTGAAGAGCGCTCGCTTCGCATGAGTGAGCTCGCCGGCTACGCCAACAGCACGCTCTCACGCCTGTCACGCGCAGTCGCCAGGCTTGAGCGGAAACTGTGGGTGCGTCGAGCTCTGGACCCAAGCGATGGGCGCATTACGATTGCGACCCTGACCGACGAGGGGCAGGCGGCGGTGCGGGCGGCAGCACCCGGGCATGTCGGTCTTGTGCGCAGGCTCGTCTTCGAATCGCTGACTCGCACTCAGGCCCGTCAGCTGCATGACAGCAGCCGACGGATCACCGCCGCCATCCGCGCTGAAGGCGATTGGCGTCCCGGCGAATCGGGTGTTGCCGGACGCGACTGATCGGTGTCCGAACGGCTGGTTGATTTCGGTGTGGCCAGATACTTACGGCATCTGGCAATACGTCTGGCGAGAATCTTGCGTAGAATGTCTCTCTGGCCACTGTTGCCTGCTGCCCGAACACGAGACTATGGAGATGTACCCACAAGCAGAACCTCTGACAAGGAGTGACTTTGACTCGCATCGCCATTAACGGTTTCGGTCGCATCGGACGCAGCACCCTGCGCGCTCTGATCGAACGCGGTAGTGATCTCGAGGTCGTCGCCATCAATGACCTCGGCCCCATCGAGGATCTGGCCCGACTGCTCAAGTTCGACACCACCCTCGGTCGCTTCGCATACCCCGTCGAGATCTCCGATGATGAGATCATCATCGACGGAAAGCCGATCAAGATCCTGGCTGAGAAGCATCCCGAAAACCTCCCCTGGGGTGAAATGGACGTCGACGTCGTCCTCGAATCCACGGGACGCTTCACCAAGGCCGACAAAGCAGGGGCACACGTCACTGCCGGTGCGAAGAAGGTCCTCGTCAGCGCGCCGTCCAAGGGTGCTGACGTCACACTGGCCTACGGCGTGAACACCGAGGCCTACAAGCCCGAACACACCATCATCTCCAACGCCTCATGCACCACGAATGCTCTGGCGCCGCTGGCCAAGGTCCTCGACGACCTGGCCGGTATCGAACAGGGCTTCATGACCACGGTCCACGCCTATACCGGCGACCAGATGGTCCAGGACGGACCGCACAAGGATCCTCGTCGTGCCCGAGCCGCAGCGGAGAACATCATCCCGACATCGACAGGGGCTGCCAAGGCTATCGGCCTGGTGCTTCCGCAGCTCGACGGCAAGCTCAGCGGCGATGCCTTGCGCGTGCCCGTGCCGGTCGGCTCCATCGTCGAGATCAACACCATCGTGTCCCGTGAGGTCACCCGCGACGAGGTGCTTGAGGCCTACCGCACGGCTGCCGACGGAGAGCTCAAGGGCATCCTCGAGTACGAGACCGAACCAATCGTCTCCAGCGACATCGTCGGCCAGGCCGCGTCCTCGATCTTCGACTCCGCGCTGACTCGCGTCGAGGGCAAGATGGTCAAGGTCGTCGCCTGGTACGACAACGAATGGGGCTTCTCCAACCGTGTCGTCGACAACCTGGAGCTCATCGCCCAGGGCTGACCAGCGCCGACGTCCGGCACCTGATCGCGAGGATCCGCCGGGTCAGCTCACGGACGAAAAACGGCCTCGACCATGTACATCACATGGTCGAGGCCGTTGCCGTGTTCGCAGGTGATCTCAGACGTCGTCGTCGGCGGCTCGTCCGCCTTCGTCCTCCCAGCGCTCGATGGCGCGGACCTTGGCTCGGTTGAACTTCAGGCGCACACCGTAGCCGCCGTGCGACTCATCGCGGACGAACCAGGCTCCGAACTCCTCGAGCGCTTCGTGGACACGATGCTCCTGCTGCTCGGTGAGGTCCTCGAGTCCCTTTTCGAAGTTCTTGAGTTCGGACTTCTTCACATTCGCCATTGATGCCACATCCTTTGCGGAGACGCGAACCAGGGCGCGGGCCGCACGAGCCAATGGCCCGTCGAAGATCTGTTCATTGCTCATGGTCTTACCCTGCCAGAAGAACCCGGAACCTGCCAGAAGTCACCCCTGCTGCCCCGACATCTGTGCATTCTGCGCCGACAGCTGTGCGTTCTTCCGATGCTGAGCAGCCAGCCGGACGGGAGCGTCGGGTGCACCGAATCCGCGGTAGTCACCTCGGCGTTCGATCATCTCGAAGAAGACCGAGCCGATCGTTGAGGTGTAGAAGTGCAGGAACTGGCCGTGTTCGTCCCGATCGTAGAGGATGTGGTTCTCCTGCAGCTGCTGCAGGAATTCCGGGGCGAGATCGAACCGGGAATCGAGGTCCTCGTAGTAGTTCTGCGGCACGGGCAGGAAGTCCAGCCCGCGCGAGAGCGCTGTGGCGGCGGCATGGAAGATGTCCTCGCAGGCCACGGCCACGTGCTCCGGGTAGGCCTCGACCACTGAGCCGATGCCGCGACCCGCGACGGCCTCGGCATGCGGCTGGGGTGAGACGTTGAGCGGCATGCGAACCGATCCGTCTGTGCTCGACATGACCTGCGATCTGACCAGCCCCGATGGGCTTGGCACGTCCTGTGAGGGCTCGGCATGCAGCGCCAGCAGGGAGGTGTAGAACAGGACGGCCTCGTCGTAGTGGTTCGAGGGCTGAGCCAGGTTCACATGGTCGATGTGGGAGACCTGCTCGTCGTGGTCGTGTCCGAATTCCTGGATCCAGGCCGGCGTCGCCTTCTCGAACTGGTGGAAGAACACCTCGGAACCGTCGGGGGCGAACACGCCGCGCAGCACCTCGTCGTTGTGCGCCTGATCGCGGGGAACTTCGTCCGCGTGCAGCAGCGCGGCGCGTTCCATGGCCGATCGTGAGTCGGTGACTTCGAATCCGATTCCACGCAGGAACGTACCGTTCACCGGCGCCGAGGTGGTGCCGGCCTCGTCCGCGCTAGTCGAGCTCGTGCCGCCCGCGTCCGCGCCCGTGCCGACACCGTCGGTCACCTCGCTGACGATGATGCGGGCCTCGCCCCGCAGCCACAGCTGCACATGGGGTTTGCTGCGGTGGAAACCGATGAACTGGAATCCGAGCTGGTGCATCTGGCGAGTCAGGGCGCCGAGGTCATCGGTGCTCAGCTCGACGTAGTTGATGCCCCGCGGCTCCTCCACCTCGGGCAGAGGCTGCAGATCGAGTGCGGTGCTCGGACCCGCAGGCTCAGCGGCGCTGGCAGAGCCGGTCGGGGCCGCGATCGTGTCGGCGATGCTCGCCTCCAGCCAGCGCAGTGAGCGCAGACCGTCGACTGCTGTCCGGTTGGTGTCGCCCTGTCGGAATGAGTCGTTGAAGACTTCGAGTGAGACCGGCCCCGCATAGCCCGTGGCGGCGATCCTGGTCAGGAAGTCGCTGAGGTCCCAGGCCCCTTCGCCGGGGAAGACCCGGTGGTGGCGGGACCAGCTGAGGACATCCATGGTCAGGGCAGGTGCGTCGGCCAGCTGAAGGAAGAAGATCTTCTCGCCCGGGATCTCCGCGATGCGGCTCAGGTCCGTATTGCGCGAGAGGATGTGGAAACTGTCGAGGCAGGTGCCGATCCGGGGGTGGTCGGCGGCCTTGACCAGGTCCCAGGCGTGGTCGTATTCGGAGACGAACCGCCCCCAAGCCAGCGCCTCATAGGCGATGTTCACGCCGTAGGAGTCAGCAAGATCGCCGAGGCGGCGCAGCTGCTCGACGACCACGCCGTCATCGGTCATGGTTGCCGTGCCCACGTTCGAGCACAGCAGTATGGTGTCGATCCCGAGTCGGGCCATGAGCCGGAACTTCGTCTCCGCGCGCGTCAGGTTCTTCTGAAACTGTGCCTTGTCGACGCCTTCGAGGTCTCTGAAAGGCTGGTACAGATCGAGGCTGATGCCCAGCTCGCGGGCCAAGTCGGCGATGGCCTCAGGTGAGTCGGGGGAGACGACGAGATCCTGTTCGAAGATCTCGACCCCGTCGTAGCCGGCTCGCGCTGCGGCACGGAGCTTCTCCTCCAGGGTTCCTGACAGGCACACTGTTGCTATCGAGGTGTGCATCGACATCCTTCCTTCTGCTGGGTCTTCTTCATCGTCATAGGCAGTTCATCGTCACGGGCACGGTCTTCAGCGTGACCGTGCCTCGTGGACCGTGTCGATCTCTTCGAGGCTCAGCCCCTTGGTCTCCTTCGCCGTCATCGCGGCCAGTGCGGTGAAGACGCAGACTCCGGCGGTGAAGCCGGCGACCGAGACCCAATTCTCGCCCGAGGCTCCGGCGACGGCAGAGGCCAGGACCGGTGCGAGTCCGCCGGAGACGGCGAAGCCGATCTGGGTGCCCAGGGCCAACCCGGTGACGCGAACGGAGGTTGGGAACATCTCCGCGTAGAACGAGGGCCAGATCGAGTTGGCCATCGAGTAGGCGCAGCCGGACATGATGGCGCCGCAGATGAAGATCAGGGTCCAGTTTCCGCTCGAGACCGCAGCCAAGTAGGGGAACATCATCAGTCCGGCACCCAGGGCACCGGCGATGAAGACGGGTTTGCGGCCGAGGCGGTCCGAGAGGATCGCGGCTGCGGGAATTGCGAGCAGGGCGATGGCATTGGCGATGACGGACACCAGCAGCATCGTTGATCGCTCGAGGCCGACGATCGAGGTGGCGAACGACAGCGACCAGACGGTGAAGACCATGTTCACGGTGTTGACCATGGCGCAGGCCGCCACCCGCAGGACCGCTGCCTTGTGCCAGCGGAAGACCGCCTGCAGCGGAGGATGCGCATTGCGGGCCTCCTTGAAGGCCGGCGGCTCGTCCAGGCCGCGGCGAATCAGCCAGGCGGTGAGCACCACGAGGGCCGAGAGCCAGAACGGTACCCTCCAGCCCCAGCTGAACAGCGCCTCTTCTGGAAGGAAGGCGGTGAAGGGGATGAAGACTGCGGTGGCCAGCAGGGTGCCGGCCTGAGTGCCGTGCAGCGTCCAGCTCGTCGTCCAGGCGCGTTTGGTCTCTGCGGAGTGCTCGAGGGAGACGCTGATCGCGCTCGCCTGCTCACCTGCGGCAGACAGCCCCTGGATCAGTCGGCACAGCACCAGAAGCGCCGGTGCGAGGTATCCGACCTGGTCAAAGGTGGGCAGACAGCCGACGACGAAGGTCGAGAACCCCATCAGGAACAGGGTGAGCATGAGGACGAACTTCCGCCCGAACCGGTCACCCAGAGGCCCCATGATCAGGGCACCCAACGGGCGAACCACGTAGGCGACGCCGACGGTGCCCATGGCCAAGAGGATCGCCATGCCCGGAGCGGTTGTGTCCGGGAAGAACAGGACATTGAGCACCAGGGCTGCGGCGGTTCCGTAGACCGCGAAGTCGTAGTACTCGAGAGCCGAACCCGTCCAGCTCGACAGCGCCGCCCGCAGTGGAGTCTTGGCGGGACGAGCGTCTTCGGTCGCGTTGATCATGCTTCCTCGCATCTCTGTATTGCCATAATATGGAAGTCGTTGTTACAGTGTGGTTTACAGTGTGATCGAGATGACATAGTCTGTCAACGTTCAGTTCACCTCGACGAGCCAGATTCGGTTCGCTTCGACGAGGCCACACCAGTGAAGCAGCAGCGACAATGCAAAGGAGGTGACAATGCCGGCTAAAGGGTCCAACTCGGTGACCAAGGCCTTCGACATGCTCGAACTCCTGGGTGACCATGCCGAGGGCATCAGCGCAGCCAGGGCCGCGGAGCTCACCGGCCACCCCTTCAGCACCGCCTACCGGCTGCTCGGCGGCCTCGTCGAGTCCGGATACGCGGACTACGACCCCGCCACCAAGGCCTACACCCTGGGAATGGAGGTCTTCCGCCTCGGGCAGAAGGTCGCCCATCGCCGCGGATTCGCCGGATCGTCCAAGGACCTCCTGCAGGCGCTGACGACGAGCACGGGGGAGTCGAGCATCCTCTCCGTTCGCCGGGGCAACGCGGCGCTCACGGTGATCACGGTCGACGGCCCGCAGTTCCGGACCACGACGGATCCCGGAGACGAATCCCCGCTGCACACCTCGTCCTTGGGGCAGGCTCTCCTGGCGCATGATCCGAACCGGGATCGCACCATCGATGAACTCGAGCTGGAACCGCGGACACCGCACTCCCTCACCGATCCCGGGCAGCTGCGAACCAGGCTCGAACAGATCCGCGAAACCGGTTGGGCAGGACAGTCCGAAGAGAACGACGTGGGCATGAACGCCTTGGCCGTCCCCGTCTTCGACCTCGACGGACGACTGCTGGCCGCCCTCGCGCTGGCCGCACCGGTCTTCCGCCGACCCCTGGACGAACTCATCGAATTCGTCCCCCAATTGAAAGAGACGGCGACCGCGATCGCCGCCAGAATGCCCAGGTGACCATGTCCACAGTCCTCATCCTCAACGGCCCCAACCTCAACCTCCTCGGCGTCCGCGAGCCCGACATCTACGGTCACACCACCCTGGCCGACATCGAAGACATGTGCACCCAGAGTGCCGCCGAGGCGGGCCTGAGTGTCCGTTGTGTGCAGAGCAACCATGAGGGCGAGCTCATCGATGCCGTCCACGCGGCCCGGGAGACCACCGTGGGCGCCATCATCAACGCCGGCGCCTACACGCACACGTCACTGGCGCTCCACGATGCGCTGAAATCCTATGATCATCCGATCATCGAAGTGCACCTGAGTAACCCGCACGCCCGCGAATCCTTCCGCCACCTCTCCTACCTCTCACCCGTGGCGGCCGCGGTCATCGCCGGCGCAGGAGCCAGCGGGTACGTGCATGCGGTGGAGATCCTGGCGGAGAAGCTGCGCGCACCGACCACCGCGACCAATTGAACAGCAGCGTCCGCAGCAGACACGAACACCCCACGCGCTGCATGAACACGCACCCACCGCATGAACACGCACCACATGAAAGTGAGACTATGACCCGATCACTGCTCCTGGGGCTCATCGGCGAAGGCATCTCCGCCTCCCGCACCCCGCGCATGCACGAGGACGAAGGCGCCGCACACGACCTCACCACGATCTATCGCACGATCGACATCGGCGAGGAGAGCCTGGCGTCCGTGCCGCTGAATGAGCTGCTGGCATCGGCAGTGCGCCTCGGGTTCGACGGACTCAACATCACCCACCCGTTCAAGCAGCAGGTCATCGAGCTTCTCGATGAGGTCGACCTCGTGGCACGTCGGATCGGTTCGGTCAACACCGTCGTCATCGACGAAGCGGGCCGAACGACGGGTCACAACACCGACGCCACCGGCTTCGCTCGTGGCTTCGAAGCCGGACTCGGCGGTGCGGCCAGGAACCGAGTCGTGCAGATCGGCGCCGGCGGAGCGGGACGCGCAGTCGCCTTCGCCCTGTCGGAGCTGGGAGTCGGAGAACTCACCATCGCCGATATCAGCGCAGAGAGAGCACAGGACCTCGCCGCGGAGATCGGGGACCACGTCCGTGCGATCTCCACATCGGACCTGGAGCCGGCCATCACCTCGGCGGACGGGGTGGTCAACGCCACCCCTGTCGGCATGGCTGCCTTTCCGGGGACGCCCTTCGACACGAGCCTGCTGGATACGCAGACCTGGGTCGCTGATGTCGTGTACTTCCCGCTCGAGACCCAACTGCTGGCAGAGGCGAAGGCCAAGGGCTGCCGGACCCTGGACGGTTCAGGGATGGCCGTCAACCAGGCGATCGACGCCTTCGAACTCTTCAGCGGACGCAGGGCCGACCCGACGCGGATGCGCGAGACCTTCCTGTCCTTCGGCGCCTGACGGCTGCATGAAGGCGCGGTTCACTCCGCGTGTTTCTGCTTCCGATATTCCCGGATATAGGTGATGACGAAGATGCCGACGATGATCGCCAAGGTCAGCCACAGCGCGTACTTGTCGACGATCTTGAGTGCGTCGACGGCGGTCTCACCGAGCTGATAGCCCAGTGTCGTCCAGATGAGCGTGAAGATCAGGCAGCCCAGGAGATCGGCGATGAGGAACAGCGACAGCCGCATTCGCGTCCAGCCGGCGACAAGGTAGACGAGGGTTCCCGGCACTCCCGGGCAGCGCGAGACGATGGTCATGAGGAACAGTGCCCAATTGGGGATCCGCTTGAGGGATTCGATGCGTTTGAGCTGGCGCTCGTTCTGTGCGAAGAGCCGCAGCACTCCATCGCCCCACCGTCGGCCGGCCAACCAGAAAGCCCAGTCGAGTTTCGCCATTCCGATGAAGCCGGCGACCACGACGAGCCACAGTGGAATCTCACCCACGCTGGCGTAGGCGCCGGCCGCGACGACTGCGGACTTCGCGCCGTTGATGAACTCCTGCAGGACCGGGGCATGCACCAGCATCCAGGGTCGCACCGGCATGAGTCCCAGGTAGACGAGCGGCACTCCGATGATAAGGAAGAGCAGGAGTTTGTCGAGGCCCGAAGCCTTGCCCTGCCAGGGCTTGATCGCCGCCCAGGGATGCTCCTTCGGGGCCTCGGCAGCCTGTCCTTGATCGGAGGCGCTGAGTTCGGAGTTCCCGCGCCGGGCCTCGTCATCGGGAAGACGATTGTCACTCATTGAGGGCTCCTGCGTGGGGCTGTGCGGTCGGCGCTCACGGTATCACAGGGACACTGGAGGAACCTTGGCAGTCAGCGCTGGAACCGGTCTAAGAAGACTCTCATCACAGACTGCTCGACAAACCTCTCACCCTTGGGCAGTGTTGAGAGTGTGGAAGGACGATCGAAAATTCTGGGCTGGGTAGTGGCCGCTCTGGTCATCGTGCTCGCTGTTCTCACGGTCATCATCGTCAGGAGCTCGGCTCAACCGGAGCCGCCGGATCTCACTCCGGTCGAAGTCACACCAGGGTCCTCGGCGACCTCGGACGCAGACGGATCGCAGGGCGCCGGCGACTCCGCGGGCCAGCCCTCGCAGCCGTCGGGGTCCTCCGAGTCGTCCGGGACCTCCGAGCCGACGAATCCGTCCGGGTGCTCTGACTCGTCGTCCGACGAATCATCGGTGCCAGATGAACTCGAGCATTCGTACGAACCGGTGCCCAATCCACCTCGTGAAGTGCCCGACGACGACGGGGATGACGACGGCGATGATGACGACGACGATGGGGATGACGACGGCGGTGACGATGACGACTGACCGTCCGATTCGGATGACCGTGCAGAATCGCCTGACGATCACAGTCGCCGTTCTCTCCGTGCTCGCGCTCACCGTCGTCGGCCTCGTCCTCTACACCGTGGAAGCGAACAATGTGGCTGGCCGCAATGCTGCGTCCATGTCTCAGGAGATCGCGGAGATGCGCACGTTCGCCCAGAACGGAGTCGATCCCGAGACAGGGGAGCGCTTCACCTCCGTCGACCAGATCCTCAGCCAGTTCCTCGCCCAGAACCAACCGGACGAAGATGAGATTCTGTTCGCATTCCTCACCGATGGGCGCGTGCTCTATCAAGGAGAGCCGAACGCTCCGCTGAGCGGGTCCAAGGAGTTCGAGAAGGCCGTCGCCGGAGTGTCCGGGGACGGCGGCGAGATCAATCTGACGATTGCCGGAGACGACTACGAAGGCTATGTCCTTCCGATCGCCACAGGCGGTCAGACAGGATCTTTCGTCGTCGTCCACAATGTCAGCGCCAGCCATTCCGACCTCACGCAAGTCATGCAGATCTACACCGTCGTCGCACTGGCCGCGGCGTTGCTCATCACCGGAATCTCTTCGATCCTGGCCCGTCGGCTGCTGTCCCCGGTGACCGAGCTGCGACAGACCGCGCAGTCGATCTCCGGAGGTGATCTGAGCAACCGACTGGCCACCAGGGGCAACGACGACCTTGCGGAGCTCGGACGTACATTCAATGACATGCTCGACCGTCTCGAATCCGCATTCGAGACGCAGAAGCGATTCCTCGACGACGTCGGCCACGAACTCCGTACACCGCTGACCATCCTCAGCGGCCACCTCGAGACCATGGACTCCCAGGATGTCGACGACGTCGACGAGACGCGAACACTGCTGTTGGATGAGACTGACAGGATGGCCCGCCTCGTCGACGAACTGCTCATCCTCGCTCGTTCTCGTCGCCCGGACTTCGTCCGCCCCGCTGAGGTCGATGTGCCCTCGCTGCTGGGCGACACCCTGGCCAAGGCCAAGGGACTGGGGCAGCGTGAGTGGCAGGTCGCGACACCTCCGACCATCACCTTCTGGGCCGATCGACAGCGATTGACCCAGGCCCTCCTCCAATTGGCCGCGAACGCGGTCGAACACACCGAAGAAGGCCAGTCGATCACGTTCGGCGCAGGTCACGACGACAGCCACATCCATCTCTGGGTTCGCGACGAAGGCAGAGGCGTCCCGGATGAGATCGCAACCGACATCTTCGACCGATTCAGCCGTGGATCGACTGAGGGCAATGGGTTCGGCCTCGGTCTGTCCATCATCAAGGCCATCGCCGAGGCGCACGGAGGGACCGTCGTCCTCGATCATGCCTCCAAGGGCGCCCAGTTCCGAATGATCCTGCCGAAAGGACCGCAGTGAACAGAATTCTCGTTGTCGAAGATGAGGAGCGGATCTCCGCCTTCATCGCCAAGGGCCTCAAAGCGGCCGGATTCAGCACAGAGATCGCCCGCGACGGCATCACCGGCCGCGATCTGGCGCTGACCGGAGACTTCGATCTGCTCGTCCTGGACATCGGACTGCCGCAGCTCGACGGCTTCAGCGTGCTCAGCCAGCTGCGCACGCAACGGCCCGACCTTCCCGTTCTCGTGCTCACGGCACGTGACAACGCCGACGATACGATCTACGCCTTGGAATCCGGTGCTGCCGACTACATGATCAAACCCTTCCGCTTCGGCGAGCTCCTGGCTCGCATCAGGCTGCGCCTCAAGGAGACTGTGGTCGAGGCGCCGAAGACGGAGCTCATTCGCGGAAACGTGCGCATCGACCTGCTCAAGCGGCAAGTGTGGGTGGCCGGGAAGATCATCGACCTCTCCGCCCGTGAACTGTCCTTGGCAGAGATCCTGCTGCAGAACCGCGGCAATGTGCTCTCACGCGAACAGCTGCTCTCACACGTGTGGGGCTTCGACTTCGATCCCGGCTCCAATGTCGTCGACGTCTACGTCGGCTATCTGCGCAAGAAGCTCGGCAACGATTTCGTTACCACGGTGCGCGGGTTCGGCTACCGGGTGGACTGAATTCGTCCCTAAGAGTCTTCTCATCTGCGTCTTAACTCCACCTTAATTGCGCGCGACAGGATGAGAAGTATGAATTCCACATTGAGAATCGCACTGTTCTCCCATGACTCTCTAGGACTGGGGCACATCCGCCGCAACCGTGCCCTTGCCTTCGCGCTGGCTGCGGCTCTGCCAGCACTGACCGGTCGACGAGTGAGTGGACTGCTGATCGCGGGTAATCCCGAAGCCACCCGCTTCGACCTGCCGGCAGGGTGGGACTGGGTGATTCTGCCGGGTGTGACTCCGGCAGCCGGTGGTTACCAGCCGCGGGCGCTCGCCTCGTCGATGGAGGGACTCAGTGCGCTTCGGGCCGCCGCCATCAAGGCGATCCTCGACCAGCAGGACCCGGAGCTCTTCATCGTTGATCGGCACCCCTTCGGCATCGACGGTGAACTCAGAGAAGCACTTCGCCACGTTCGTGCCCGTGGATGCAGGACGGTCCTCGGCCTGCGTGAGGTTCTCGACTCACCCAAGGTGATTGAGCGCGAATGGAATCGCGTGGGCGGTGCCGGTGCTGTTGCGGACTCCTTCGACGCGGTCTGGATCTACGGCGATCCTGACGTCTACGACCCTCGCACGACCGGCGAGGTGCCGCCAGAGCTCGCCCGCATCGCCGAATGCACCGGGTACCTGGCCTTGGAACGCCCCAATGACCGGGCCACAACCACTCCGGGGAAGTTCGTGCTCACCTGTTTGGGCGGTGGCTCCGACGGGGCCGAACTCGCGTCGATTGCCGTGCACTCGCAGCCACCGGCAGGCTACAACCACCTTGTCGTGACCGGTCCGCAGATGGATTTCGCAGACTTCGAAGCACTCAAACGCACAGCCGCGGAAGAGACGACGGTCATTCGACACAGCGACGACATTCCCGGTCTCATCGCCTCGGCCAGCGTCGTAGTCTGCATGGGCGGCTACAACACACTGAGCGAGGTGATGGCGACCTCGACACCTGCTCTCGTCGTCCCCCGCAACAGCCATCGCGCGGAACAGCCTCGGCGGGCAGAGGCGCTCGCTGCCGTCGGAGCCGTCGACACCTGCTCCTTCGCCGAGGTGAGCGTCGCCGGGCTCAACGACTGGTTCGGAGATCGGGTGGGCCACTCGATCGACCGCTCGAATGTCGACCTCGCCGGTCTCCAGACCATCGCACATTTGGCCGCCGAACTCATCGGTGCAGACGCCGAGCCCATCGGCACAGACTCAGCTGCAGCAAGCCGTGGCAGCATCACTTCGATCAAGGAGATTCGCTATGCAGGCTGATCACACTCCCACCAAGCCTTCCGTCCGGTGCGCCTACGTGCTGAAGATGTATCCCCGGTTCTCCGAGACCTTCATCGTCTCCGAGATCCTCGCCAGGGAAGCCGCCGGTGAAGAGCTCGTCATCTTCTCCCTCCGTCCCACGACCGACACACGCTTCCACCTGGAGCTGGCCAGGGTCAAGGCACCCGTCATCCACGTCGATCGGCCCTCGAGCGCTCGCAGCTACTGGCAGACCTGGCAGGAAAGCATGCAGGATCCGAGGATCGCCTCCGGTCTGCAAGCCCACCTCGGCGACCTTGCCGAACTCGGCCACGACGATGCCGTCCAGGCCGTTGCCGTGGCCCGCCTGGCACTCGAATACGGGGTCACCCACCTTCACGCCCACTTCGCGTCGGTGGCGACGACCGTGGCCAGAGCCGCCTCAGCTCTGACAGCTATTCCGTACTCGTTCACCACACATGCGAAGGACATCTTCCATGAGAGCGTCGAACTCGACGATCTGAGCCGGAAGGTCGCAGGCGCCGACCACGTCATCGCGATCAGCGACTACAACCACAGCTATCTGCGGCGCATCCTGGGACCTGAGCTCAGCGAACGGTTCGTTGTCGTGCGCAACGGCCTCGAACTTGAGCGTTTCCCCTATCGTCCCGCCATCGCCGAGCGACCAAATGGCGCGGCGCAGGCGATTCCCTCGCTGCTGGCCGTCGGTCGCCTCGTTGAGAAGAAGGGCTTCGCACATCTGCTCACTGCACTTGCCCGGCTGCGTGATCGCGGCCTGCCCTGCCACCTCGACCTCGTCGGCACAGGTCCGCTCGAGGACGAGCTGCGTGAGCTCATCGACACTCTGCACCTCACCGAGCTCGTCGACATGCACGGAGCGCTGACCCAGTCCGAGGTCCGCGAGATGTTCGTCAGCCACGACCTCCTTGTCGCCCCCTTCGTCATCGGCACCGACGGCAACGCCGATGGCCTGCCGACCGTCCTGCTCGAAGGCATGGCCACCGGAATCCCCTGTGTGGCCGGCAATGTCACGGCAGTGCCCGAGGTCATCATCAATGGTGAGACCGGCTGGCTCGTCAACGACGGGAGTGATCCCGAACAGATCACCACCGCCATCGCCGAGGTGGTCCGCCGTCTGCGCGAAGCCCCGGATTCCGTGCGAGAGATCACCGATGCCGCGAGGGATCTGGTGTGCCGGCTGCACGACTCGGCGGCCCAGGCCCGGGAACTGTCCCGACTGGTCGAAGGGATCGACCGCGCCCTACCGAAAGCTGACCGCGAACTGGAGTACGTGTCATGAGAATCGCCTATATCCTGCTCGACCCGGGCATCGGAGTCTTCGGCACCAAGGGCGCGAGCGTCCACGTGCAGGAAGTCGTCCGCACCTTCAGAAGTCTCGGCCACGAAGTCAGCATCTTCTGCACCCGCACCGATGACGACATCCCAGCCGACCTCGCCGACGTCGACATCACCCGCCTCGAGGTGCCACGCGGGCTGGACAGAGGCCAACGCGAGATCGCGCTGATGCGCCTGTCCGACATGCTCGCCGATATGGTCGTCGACACCGTGTCCGATCCGGATGCGGGAGCCGACCAGGGCTTCGACCTCGTCTATGAACGGTATTCGCTGTTCTCCACGGCCGGAGCCGAAATCAGCAGCCGCCTGGGCGTGCCATTGGTCCTTGAAGTCAACGCACCTCTGCTCGCTGAGCAGAAACAGCATCGTGGACTCGTCCACGACGAGCACGCGGCTCGGACCACGGCCCACAGCTTCGTCGGAGCCGAGCGGATCGTCTGCGTCAGCGCTGCGGTAGCCGGCTGGGTGAATCGGGACTACCCGGGTCTGAGTGACGTCTCGGTCGTTCCCAACGGTGTGAACACGGACCGGATCACTCCCGCCGCGACCGCCCGGGACGCCTCTGGCAGCCGTGCGGTGCGGATCGGATTCGTGGGAACCCTTAAACCGTGGCACGGCACCGATCGGCTGATCGAGGCCTGCGCGGGTCTGAACGGAAACTTCCATCTCGACATCCTCGGGCACGGGCCGGAATCGGAGGCTCTGCAGAAGCAGGCGAAGGCTCTTCGTCTCGGTGATCGTGTGACGTTCCACGGTGCGCTGGCCCCCGAAGAGATTCCGGCCCACCTGCGCACCTTCGATATCGCCGTGGCCCCGTACCCGGCGGGCGAGAATTACTTCTCACCGCTGAAGATCTACGAGTACCTGGCCGCGGGCCTGCCCATCGTCGCCTCGGCCGTGGGATCGATTCCCGACGTTCTCGAAGGAACCGGTTCCGCGACCCTGGTGGCCGCGGACGACACCGCTGCACTGACCGTTGCCTTGCAGAACCTCATTGACGACGCCGAGGTGAGGCAGCAGATGGGTGCTGCCGCCCGGGCCGAAGCCATGGCCCACCATTCGTGGACCAGTCGGTGCCAAGAGATCCTGGAATCGTTCGTGTTGGAGTCGGTATGAGTCAGACCCCGCTGCCGCAGCAGAGTGCACGGTCGAAGAAGTCCCGGACGAAGATCTCGCCCGGGGCACTGAAGCGAACCCTGCGAATCCTCACCCCGCACCTGGGCCAGCACAAATGGCTCATCCTCGGCGGACTGGCCGCACTGTTCTGCGACGTCATCTTCCGCATCCTCGAACCGTGGCCGCTCAAAATCGCCATTGATGCGGTGACCTCTGCCCTGGGCGCAGAGATCGGGCCGACCCTCGGCGTCGGATCCAACGTCGGGATGACCTTGGCCGCTGCCGCGATCGGACTGGCGGTCATCGTGGCAGGCAGGGCCGTGGCGAACTATGCCTCGACCATCTGCTTCGCGCTCGTCGGCGCCCGGGTTGCGACCCAGCTGCGCTCACGGGTCTTCGAACATGTGCAGGCCCTGTCGCTGAAGTACCACTCGCGAGCCTCGATCGGAGACACCTCCCAGCGCCTCGTCGGCGATATCGGACGCCTCCAGGAAGTGGCGGTGACGGCCGGTCTTCCGCTGGTGGGCAACGTCCTCACCCTGGCCGTCCTCCTCGTCGTCATGGTCATCCTCGACCCGATCCTCAGCGCCATCGTGCTCATCACGGCCGCGATCTACGGGGTGCTCTCGAAGATCGCGACCCCGAAGATCACGACAGCCTCGCGCTCGACCCGCAAGGGCGAAGGCAGGCTCGTCGGCTCCGCAGCCGAAGCGCTGGGCGCCATCCGCGTCGTCCAGGCCTACGGCCTCGAAAACACAGTGGCACGCGAATTCGCCAACGGAAACGAACGCGCCCTCAAGGCCGGAGTGCGAGCACGTCGCCTCGCCGCCGGCCTCGAACGCTCGACCGATGTGCTCGTCGGTATCTCCCAGGCTCTCGTGCTGATCTTCGGCAGCTACCAGGTGCTGCGCGGGGCCATGTCCCCGGGCGACCTGGTGCTGTTCCTCATGTACCTCAAGATCGCGATGAAGCCGCTGCGTGATATGGCCAAATACACTGGTCGCATCGCCCGCGCCACCGCATCGGGGGAGAGGATCGCCGACCTCCTCGACGAACCGATCGAGATCGCCGACGCACCCGGTGCGCTCACCATGGGACCCGTTGCCGGTGATGTCGTCTTCGACCGCATCACCTCGACCGACGGACATGGAAACCCGTTGTTCGACGATCTCAACCTGCTCGTTCCTGCGGGGCAGAAGGTCGGAATCCTCGGCGCCTCAGGGGCCGGGAAATCCACACTGATGAGCTACCTGCTGCGGCTCTCGCAGCCGGAATCGGGATCGATCTTCATCGACGGCTACGACACCCACAATGTCACCAGAGCCTCCCTGCGGTCGAGCATGTCCGTGCTTCTGCAGGAATCGGTCCTGTTCGCCGCGACCGTGCGAGAGAACATCCGCTACGGTCGCTTGGATGCCACCGACGCCGAGGTGGAGGCCGCGGCCCGTGCTGCCTCGGCCGATGAGTTCATCCAAGGACTGCCCGACGGTTACGACACCGTGTTGGGCAACCGCGGCGACACCCTCTCCGGTGGGCAGCGGCAGCGCCTGGCCATCGCCAGGGCACTGGTGCGCGACGCCCCCGTCGTCGTCTTCGACGAAGCGACCTCGGGCCTTGACCCGGCGACCCGTGGACAGGTCACAGACTCGGTCGCCACGCTGACCGAGGGGCGCACCAGCATCGTCATCACTCACGATCTGGCCATGATCCGCGGCCTCGACCGGGTGCTGTGGCTCGAGGACGGTCAGATCGTCGAAGATGGGGTGCCGAACGAACTGGCCGTCGACCCGGGAACCAGAGTCGCCGAGTGGATGCGTTCGCAGGCCGAGGATTCCCGGATCGAAACCACGCCTCAGACGGTGGGAAACACGCACGAGAACGTAGGAGCGGGAGCATGACGACTGTCCACGAAGCCGATGAGGCAACCGCAGCATTTGCGGGACTGCCGTATGTGACCGAGCTCAGGTCCGGTGAAGCTCTCTCGCGGCGCCTAGGATTCGCCGTCGAGCCGGTCCGGATTCGGGTGAAACCCGGCCGCAGCGCGATCGTGTCCTGGAAGCGTGAGGAAAAGGGCCGCCTCGCCGAGGATCAGGACTGGGGGTGGAGCGCGGTGGTGACCGGCGCGGACAAACTTGCCAACATTCGCAGACGTGCCGCGCGCCGGAACGAGACGGTGACCGTGCACGAATGCAGCGAGCCGCGATCGGCCGGAGCCACGGGCAGCGTGCTGATCAGCGGCTCGGTGCGAGCCGACTCGAAGTTGGAGAAGGAGATCGCCCGCGCGACTCGGGAATTGACCGGCGCCGACGACCAGTCCGGCGAGCTCGAGACGATCGGCTACAACCCCGGTCGGCGCGTTCTGCTCAAGCACACTCGGCGTGGGTCCGGAACAGCCGAGCTCGTCCGCATCGGCACAGGCTCCCAGCAGCACCTGGTCGAGACCGCCGCTCTGTGGGCGGACTGGGGCCTGCCCACTCTGTCGGCCGAGGCCCTGGGTAGCAGAGGCACGGCCGTGCGCTCGCCCTGGTGGGGGATCGGTGACCTCGAGACTCACCCCGATCTGGCCGTGGCCGAGGAAGTGGGGGTGATCATCGCAGAGCTTCACCGCCACACGCCCGCCGAGGTGGGGCATCGAGCCCGGGTGTCCCCACTGGAGCAAGCGGCTGAGACCGCGACCGTAGTATCGCAGCTGTTGCCGGAGGCGGGCAGTGCGGTGGCGGACATCGTGCGGACGCTGCACCATCGGATCAGGCTCGAGCCCGGCCCGGGTGCTGCCGGCGGTGCCGAAGCAGGTTCCGGCGATCGCGCCATCCACGGCGATCTCAGTCCTGACCAGGTCCTCGTCGGTCATTCGGAATGCCGCATCATCGACCTCGATCGGGCCGGGGTCGGGCCGACCGGAATGGACCTCGGCCGCTGGGTGGCCTCATGTCGGCGACGCGCCGATGCACACGCCCAAACCCTCGAGACCGGTTTCCTCGGCGGCTACCGTAGCGCCGGAGGTGCGGACGTCGACGTGGAAGCGTGGGCCGCCTGGGCCATGCTCGTCACGGTCCTCGAACCGTGGCGCACTTGCCGCGCCGATTGGCGACGGGCCACACTGCAGATCATCGGCGCCGCCCAGGACTCGTTGGCCGCGACCGGAAATCGGGTGTCGTGATGACGTCACGCATCATTCCGGAGGTCGTCACGGTCGACGGTGAGGAATGGCCGGTGCGCCGGGCATGGCCGGCCAGCCGCGATCGGATCGCCATCGAGGCGGAGAAGAACTCTGCGATCAGAGCCGGATTCCTCAGCACCGGCCGAGACCGTGTCGGCATGTTCGCCTCGGGCAGAGACCCCAAGCTGCCTGGGCTCGAATGCCTCCTCGCCGCCGGTGAAACTTCGGGTGCTGGTGGGGCTTCGGGCGCTGGCGGGAGTTCGGCTGCCGGCAGCACTGGAAACCGCTTGATCTCCCACCGGCCGGGTAAGCGAGCAGTGATCCGATTGGCGGACGGCAACTTCGCCAAATGTGTGCGCCCATCACGGGCGGCAGACATCATCGCCGGCCAAGACCGGGCCGAAACATTCCGGAACGGTTTCGCATTGCCGAACGTCCTCACTGCCGATGATTCGACAGTGGTGCTCAGCGCCCTTCCGGGCGTCGAACTTCACGACCCGAGCCGTCTGGGCGCCGATTGGACGCGTGCCTGGGGAGAGGCCCTCGACGCGTGGGCGCTCGCCGCGGACAGCATCGACTCCGGGTACACGCCGACTGCCACCCCCTCGACGGACGCAGCCCCCGCAGCGATGTCCTCTCTGCCGACCCATTCGGCGGACTCGGAGGCACGGGTGCTCGACGAATGGCGGGCTCGCGCACACCACGTCCTCGGACCGAGGGCCGCCGAGATGGAATCCCTGATCACACAGGTGCGCGGGGACCTCCTCAACGACGATGCCGCCTCGGCGGGGGAACGGAACTGGGGGCCGATCCACCGGGACCTCCACGACAAGCAGATCATGTGGGATCCGGTCGCCGGGCCCGGTCTGCTCGACGTTGACACTGCGTGCCTCGGCGAACGCGAACTCGACCTGGGCAACCTTCGTGCACATGCGAGGTGGCGGACCCACCAGGGGATCTGGACGGTCGACGACGCCGAGGTGGTGCTCGGGGAGATCTCCCGCGTCACCTCGGCGAGCCGGCTGGACCCGCGGAGGGTCAGCGCCTATGAGCGCTCGACCCTGCTGCGGCTGGTCTGCGTCTACGCTTTCCGGCCGAAGTGGAGTGATCGCACGGGTTGGCTGCTCGAGGCGGCACGCTAGCCTGGATGCATGTTGATTCGCGATGGGAACCGATGGGTTCTGCCCGCCGACCCGCGTTCGGTGGGCAGAATCTCGCGGGTCTCACGTGTCCTGGGTATCATCTGCGCGTTCATCGGCGGGTGGGCGCTGCTCTGCGGTCTCGGCGTTCTCGTCTTCGGCGGCGTCCTGTTCGCTGCGATCTCCACCGCGGACCCAGGCAACACCGCCACCGCCCGCTGGGGCATCGGCGGCGGACTGGTGGTGTGCGGAATCGTCTTCGCAGGGGCAGGAGTCGTGCTCCTGGTGCGGGACCGCAAGTTGCGGAGCAATCGCAGGGCGCCCGTGCTGACCATCGACGGGCGTGGAATCACGATCGCCGGAATGGGGTTCGTGACGTATGCGGATCTCGTCTCGATCCAGGCGCACATCGGCCCGCGACCCGTCCTCTGGTCGACGAGTTTCGGTAAGACCGCCGGCAATGAACTCGGTGCGAGGATGACCGGTCGCCCCCGGATCGTTCACGAGCTCAACATCCGCAGACGAAGCGGACCCGATATTCGAGCCGACCTGTCCATGCACACGAATGCCGCGGGATTCACTCGGCTGGTGGCGCACCTGCGGGACCTTCTCGCTCCATACTCAGTTCCGGTCGAGTTTCACTCCTGAACAGTTTCAAGCCTGAGCAGCTTCACTCCTGAGTGCTGCGGCGGGCATCGCCCCAGATGTCGACGCCCGAGTCGACGGCGAATGCGTCGATCTTCTTCAGTTCGTCAGCGCTGAGCGGTTCGGAGCTGAGAGCGGCGACGTTGTGTTCGAGCTGCGCGACACGACTGGCGCCGATGACCAGCGAAGACACCCGATCGTCGCGAAGTGCCCAGCTCAGGGCCATCTGGGCTAAGGATTGTCCGCGTGCCGCGGCAATGTCGTTCAGGCTGCGGATGCGCTCGAGGTTGTCCTCGGAGAGGAACCCGTCCCTGAATGACGGCGTGGCCTTGCCGGCCCGTGACTGCTCGGGAACTCCGCCCAGGTACTTGTCGGTGAGCAGGCCCTGCGCGAGTGGGGAGAACGCGATGACGCCCAGACCCTCTGCCTCCGTGGTCTCGAGCAGATTGTCGGATTCGATCCACCGGTTGACCATCGAATACGAGGGCTGGTGGATGAGCAGCGGAGTGCCCAGATCCTTCGCCAGCGCCGAGGCGCGGGCCGTATCGGCCGCAGAATACGAAGAGATGCCGGCGTAGAGGGCACGGCCCGAACGCACCGCGGTGTCGAGGGCACCGATGGTCTCCTCCAGCGGAGTCGAGGCATCGGGGCGGTGAGAGTAGAAGATGTCGACATAGTCGAGGCCGAGCCGGTTCAGCGAGGCGTCGAGGCTCGAAAGCAGATACTTCCGACTTCCGCCCGGACCACCGTAGGGGCCAGGATGCATCCCCCAGCCGGCCTTGGTCGAGATGATGAGTTCATCGCGGTAGGCACCGAGGTCTTCGCGCAGCAGGCGCCCGAAGTTCGTCTCGGCCGAGCCGGGAGGCGGGCCGTAGTTGTTCGCCAGGTCGAAGTGGGTGATGCCCAGGTCGAAGGCCCGACGCACGATGTCGCGCTGATTCTGGAAGGCGACATCATCGCCGAAATTGTGCCACAGCCCCAGGGACAGCGCCGGGAGGACGAGACCGGAGCGGCCGACCGGGCGATAGGTCATCGATTCGTAGCGGTTCTCGGCTGCTTGGTACACGGTGCCTCCTGCGACGGGAAAGTACTCGGGATGGTCCACTCAGCTTATGCGAGAACGAGAAACGAATCGCTGGCTGCACGCGCTCGATCAACGCTCAGTTCGAATTTGTCGTCGCCGGCGACGACAAATTCGGGCGCTGCGTGGACCGAGCGATCACAGGGCAGGAGGCACCGGACGGTGCGACTCCTCGGCGACAGCGCCCGACAGGGGCGACAGCCTCCGGCAGCAACTACGAGCGATTCTCCAGGGTGCAGACGCAGGCGCGATTGCCGTCGGCATCGGCGAGGACGGTGAACGACGGTGCCTGGGACTCGTCGACGACCGTGCCACCGGCCTCGACGGCCGCGCGGATGCGCTCGGGTGCGACCGCGCCGGGGACCGAGACGTCGACGTGCAGGCGCTGATGCGGCACCGCGTGCTCTTCGCAGTCCTGGAACCACAGCAGCGGCATCTGCCCGGCGGGGTCGATGACATCACGGCCGGAGACATTGCTCGCATCGCCAGTGAGCAGGGCGGCCCAGAACGGGGCGATGGCATCCCGGTGCGCCGTGTCCAAGCCGAGCTCGAGCAGTGCGGGAATCTTCGGATCCGCGCTCACCCCCGCCGAGGCGGCGAGTTCGCTGATCTGTGCCGCGAGTTCGAGGTCGCGTTCGGTCACGGCTCCGGTGTCGTGACTGGTCAGTCGAATATCGACATGCGGAAAAGTGAGGGTGATGTCTGGGTGGTGGTTCGCCTCCTCGGCGGCGGCGCCGATGCGTGAGACGAGGTCGAGCCCGGTCGCGAAGTCGCCGGTGAGGAACCGTGCGCCGATGCGGCCCGGCAGGCCCTGCCAATCCTCGAGACCGTGCGCATCGAGGGTGTCGAGCAGCTTCTGTCCGGTGTATGCAGTCATGAATCAATGCTAGAAGCTCGATGGGTGCCTGTGAACCTCGCCTCCCGCCTCCTTTCAGTGATAGGTAGGGATCAGTTCCGCAAAAAATAGACCAGTGGTCTTGATTTTGGGGTGTGTCCTATGCCTCAATGGTCACGTGACGAAATTCCACTCGATTCGCGATCAGCTCCTCGACCGCCTTGAATCCATGGCTGCCGGCGAGCAGTTCCCACCCGAACGCCAGCTCGCCGAGGCGCTGGGCATCTCGCGGATGACCCTGCGTCGGGCCATCGCCGAACTGGTCGCCAAGGGGGTGGTCCGGCGCCGCCACGGTTCCGGTGTCTTCGCCCTCGGACCGAAACTCGATCAGCCGCTGGCTGCGAGTTCCTTCACCGAGGACATGCTCGCCCGCGGTATGCGCCCCGGTTCCCGTGTGCTTGCCTTCGACGTGACGAATGCGGGTGCCCACATCGGGCGCAGGCTGCACATCGACGATGATGCCGAGGTGATCACGATTCTGCGTCTGCGCTTGGCCGATGACGAACCGCTCGCGCTCGAAGAGCTGCACATTCCGGCCGCACTCGTCCCGAGCCTGAGAGCTGAGGACTTGGAGAACAGTTCGTTCTACGAGCTGCTGCTCTCGCGCTTCGACATCGCTCTCAACCACAGCGTGCAGACCATCGAACCGACCCTACTCGATGCCGATGAGGCGAAGGTTCTCGGCGTCCCCGAACAGTCCCCGGCGCTGCTCTTCGAGCGCACCTCACGCGGGGCCGAGGGCATTCCCTTCGAATTCGTTCGCTCCGTCTACCGCGGCGACCGCTACAAGATCCGCACCGAGCTCACCCTGCCCGATCGGCTCAGCGAGACGGACCAGCTCAGCGAGACGGACCAGCTCAGCGAGACCGGCCCGCCCGCCCGCGACAGGACCACCGCATCGGCCGAACAGCCTCAGCCCGAAGGAGATCGCGCATGATCATCGCCGGCCTCATGACGGGCACCTCCGCCGATGCCCTCGACGTGGTCCTCGCCGAATTCGTCGACGACTCGATCGCCGAGGCGACCCTGGGCGTGCGCATCCTCGCCAGTCGAGAGGTCGAATTCGACCACCGGCTGCGCGCCGACATCCTTCGTCTCCTCGAGCCGGCCGATGTTCCCCTGTCGCTGGTCTCCAGCGTCGATGCGCGCCTGGGCCTGTTCAGCGCCGAGGCGCTGCAGCAGGTCTGCACCGAGCTCGGAGTCGAGGCCGACCTCGTCGTCTCCCATGGGCAGACGGTGCGCCACGACATCACCGACGGGACCGTCACCTCGACTCTGCAGATCGGCCAACCCGCTTGGATCGCCGAGGTGACCGGAGCACCCGTACTCTCCGACGTTCGCGCCCGCGACGTCGCCGCCGGCGGTCAGGGAGCCCCACTCGTCGGAATCCTCGACGGGCTCCTCCTCGGGAACGTCGAGGCGCCGACTGCGGTGCTCAACCTCGGCGGCATCGCCAACATCACGGTTCTCGCGCCCGAACGTGCACCGTTGGCCTTCGACACCGGCCCGGCCAATGCGCTCATCGACGTCCTCGCCCGCCGAATCACCAAGGGCGAAGAGGGCTTCGACCGCGACGGCGACCTGGCGGCACGGGGCAGGGTCGACGACGATCTGCTGGCCGATCTGCTGGCCGACCCGTACTACCGGCTGCCGGCACCGAAATCGACGGGCAAGGAACTCTTCCACGCGGACTACCTCGACCGTTTCCTCGGGACTCGGACCAACCTCGGCGAGCATGATGCCATCGCCACGGTGACGGCGCTGACCGCACGCACGGTCGCCGATGCCTGCCGAGTCCACGGGGTCACCACGGTCATCGCCTCCGGAGGGGGCACCCGGAATCCGACGCTGCTGGGGCGTTTGGCCTCGGAACTCGGGCCCGGCGTCACTCTGACCGGCACAGAGGAAGCATTCGGGCTGCCCGAAGGCGCCAAGGAAGCCCTCCTCATGGCGCTGCTCGGGTGGTTGAGCTGGAACGGCCTGGCGGGAACCGAACCGAATCTCACGGGTGCCGCACATCCGAGCATCGCCGGTCGCCTGAGCCCGGGACACGGCCCCCTGAACCTGCCCGCACCTCGGGAGGCCAGACCCACGCACCTGAGAATCCTGCCGACCTGACAATCCTGCACTGACGAGAATCCTGCACTGACGCACACCCTCTCGAAGCAACGCACACCCCTTGTACGAAGGAGACACACCATGCAGATCATCGACCTTCTGGTGATCATCGCCTACCTTGCCGCCACGGCATGGTTGGGACTGAAGCTCAGCGGAAAGCAGAAGGACCTCCAGGGCTACTTCCTGGGTGGCCGGAACATACCGTGGTGGGCGGTGTGTCTGTCCGTGGTCGCCACCGAGACCAGCGCGCTGACGGTGATCGGCATCCCGGTCATGAGCTACCTCGGCGACATCAACTACCTGCAGCTGGGGCTGGGCTACATCCTCGGCCGAGTCATCGTCGCCTTCTTCATGCTCCCGAGATACTACGACGGCGAGATGCTCACCGCGTACGCCTACCTGGGCAAACGCTTCGGCACTTCGACCCAGACGACCGCGGGTGTGACCTTCCTGTTCACCCGTCTCCTGGCCGACGGCATCAGGGTCCTCGCCGCAGCCATTCCGGTCAAGGTCATCCTCGACGGTCTGGGCATCCACACGAACTACTTCGTCATCATCGTCGTCCTCTCGCTGGTGACGATCGCCTACACCTTCATCGGCGGCATCAAGGCCGTGGTCTGGGTCGACGTGGCTCAGATGTGCCTCTACGTCGTCGGCGGCCTCCTCACCATCATCGTCATCACCGCGACCTTCGGCGGCGGATGGGTGGCCGATGCCGCCGAGGCGGGCAAGCTCAACATGTTCATCTTCGAGGGCAATCCGATCTCGGCACCCGACTCGTTCATTCCCTCGCTGCTCGGCGGTGCCGTCTTCGCCATGGCCTCCCACGGCTCTGACCAGCTCGTCGTCCAACGGCTCCTGTCCTGCCGGTCGAAGATCGAGGCGCAGAAGGCCCTCATCGTCTCCGGCGTCGTCGTCTTCGTCCAGTTCGCGATCTTCCTCGCGGTCGGACTGGCGCTGTGGGCCTACTACGATCGTGCCCTGCCGGCCGATCTGGGACTGAGCCGCGATGACGAGATCTTCCCGCTGTTCATCATCGAAGGCCTGCCACCGGGCATCTCGGGACTGCTCCTGGCTGGCATCCTCGCCGCGGCCATGTCGACCCTGTCCTCGTCCCTGTCGGCGCTGTCCTCGTCGACGGTCAACGACGTCTACGCACGACTGAAGAAGACCCCGATGACCGACGCCGAGGGCTTCAAGGTCGGGCGCTGGGCGACGATCGGCTGGGGCATCGCCTTCATCCTCCCCGCCACGGTCTTCCAATCCGATGAGGGCAACATCGTCATCCTCGCCTTGGGCGTCGCAGGAATCACCTACGGCGGGCTGCTCGGCGCGTTCGTCTTCGGCATCATCAACAAGCGCGCCACCGCGGTGGATGCAAACATCACCTTCGCCCTGGCAGTCGCGGTCAACGCCTTCTTCTTCGTCATGGAGAAGTACGTCACCGGCGAGGTCTGGGTCGCCTGGCAGTGGTACCCGCTGCTCGGTGTCATCGTCATGGTCGTGCTCGGCGGGCTCCTGTCCCTGCGCCATCCGAAGGCGGCAAACCGGAACACCGTCGCCGAGGTGGAAGGCAGCAACCGCTGATGAACCAGTCCCAGCAGCCACCGTCCTGGCAGCCGCTGTCGCCGACCGAACAGCGCAACCCCCGCAGTGCGGGACTCGATGATCTCGACACCCTCGGTGTCCTGCAGGTGATGAACGAAGAGGACCAGGCCGTTCTCACCGCCGTCGCCGGGGCTCTGCCGCAGCTGGCAGAGCTCGTCGACATCGCAGCCGAGCGCATGCGCCGAGGCGGTACGGTTCATTACTTCGGAGCCGGCACCTCGGGTCGGCTCGGAGTCCTCGACGCCAGCGAACTCCTGCCGACGTTCAACCTCGAACCCGGTCGTGTGGTCGGGCACATCGCCGGTGGGCAGGCGGCACTGGTCAATGCGGTGGAGAACGCCGAGGACTCCGCCGCCGACGGTCGC
Organism: Brevibacterium picturae; assembly: GCF_900105045.1. Classification (GTDB taxonomy): domain Bacteria; phylum Actinomycetota; class Actinomycetes; order Actinomycetales; family Brevibacteriaceae; genus Brevibacterium; species Brevibacterium picturae. The sequence goes on from NZ_LT629739.1 coordinate 2,709,167, forward strand.
CTCATCGGGGGAGAGCTCGGACCCGACGATGTGGCGATCGGGATCGCGGCCAGCGGCTCGACTGCCTACGTCCGTGGAGCCTTGGAAGCCGCAGGTGAGGCGGGGGCGCACACCGTGCTCATCTCGAACAATCCTCACGCTCCCGTCGCCGAGGCGGCGGCCGCCCATATCGTGCTCGACACCGGGCCCGAGGTGATCACCGGCTCGACCCGGCTCAAGGCCGGCACGGCACAGAAGCTGACACTCAACGGGTTCTCGACGGCGCTGATGATCGCCCTGGGTCGTACCTGGCGCAATCTCATGGTCTCCGTTGTCGCGACGAACTCCAAGCTGCGGGAGCGGACCGTGCGCATCCTCTGCGAGGCCGCGGACCTGTCTGATGCGCAGGCGCGTGAATTGTTGGAACGCACAGGAGGGGATCTCAAGACGGCGCTGGTCGTCGCATTCACCTCGGCGACGCCGACTGCCGCGGCACAGCGCCTCGAGGACAATGACGGCTCGGTCAAAGCTGCGATCGCAGCAGTCACCGGGGTCGGGGGTTTCCGGTCGTCCGCAGCGGCGGCGCCGGAGCAGCCCGGGCGGCCGGACGCATGAGCGGATTCGTCCTCGGGATCGACATCGGCGGCACGGGCAGTCGGATCGCAATCTCTGCGCTCAATGCGAATTCTGGACCCGATGCGAACCCTGGACCCGAGGCGACCACCGACACGGGTGCGGACCATGGCGGGCCTGCGCCGCTGTACACCCTCACCGGTCCCGGAGTGTCGATCGGAGCGAACGGAAGCAGCGCCCCACAGCAGATCCGAAGCCTCGTTTCGGCTGCCGGGGAGGAGTGGCCCGAATGCTTCGAATCGCTTCGCGGAGTCGGCATCGGTGCGACCGGGATCGCCTCGCTGAGCACGGACGTCGGGGAGCTGCCACGATTGCTTGCGTTCGAGACGAAGGCCGAGACGGCGGTGGCGGTCGACGCGGTGACCGCCCACCTCGGCGCCCTGTCCGGACGTGGGGGAGCGGTGACGGTCCTCGGAACGGGAGCGATCGCGATCGCCCATCCTGGTCCCGATGTTCACGGGATTCTGCTGCCGAGGTGGAAACGGGTCGACGGGTGGGGGCACCTGTTCGGCGACCGTGGGGGAGGTGCCTGGTTGGGCAGGTGCGCCCTCGAAGCAGCACTGAAGTGCCACGACGGCGTCGATGATCGAGGGGCGGCGCTGCTCGACGCTGCACGGGAGAGATTCGGTGATCCGGCCACATGGCCCGCGCAGTTCTACACGCGCAGTGACCGCGCCGGGCTGCTTGCGGCGTTCGCCGTTGATGTGGCGCGCCTTGACCGCACCGGCGATCCCGTGTCGACGGCTCTGTTGGCCGAGGCCGGACGTGAGGCGGCACGCAGCGCGATCGCTGCAGGCAGCCATGCGCCCCAGACCAACGGCCATGGCGTCGATGCTCCACCTCTGATCGCGCTCACCGGTGGCCTGCGACGGTCCGGCGAGTCGCTTGTCGAGGAGTTCCGTTCCGAGGCGCATCGTCTGAGTGCAGAGACGACCGTCATCGAACCCGCCGGGGGCCCGCTCAACGGGGCGCTGACCTTGGCCTCTCTCGTGGCGGAGAGGCGAGTGCGGCCGCAGCCGGGAGTGCTGTGGACCTGACATAGTCTCACCTCCGTCGGCAAATATGTTCAGTGTTCATCTGACCTGCATCTGCGGACCAACAGACGGTCAGGATCCTCACAGAGAATCGACTCCGTGAGAACGATTCGTGAACTGTCTTCCGCGGTCCAACGTCCTGCCGATGTGCTCGAGCTTCCCCTGGGAACCCGCACACGTGCCTACCGGCTCTTCGAAGCACTGCCTGCCATCATCAGCTTCTCCGCCATCGGACTGGTGTTCGTCCTACCCTTCATCGATGCGATGGCCGGGGCGGTCTATGTGCTCATCGTCGTCGGACTCACGCTGATACGGGCGATGCGCGGCGCGATCGACGTCTCCCGCGGCTTCGTGCGTTACCGTCGCAGCTCTCGGGTGGATTGGGGCGCCAGGCTGCTCGACATCGAACGGGCGATGGATGGGCACCCGTCACGGCCATACCCCTGGTCCGGGTTCCACTCCCGGGAGCACGCTGCAGCCCTGGCCCGTGTGCGCGACGATCCCGGCTCGGTGATGCGGCCGTCCAACCTGCTCCACGCTGTCGTCGTCGCGGCCTACAACGAACCCTACGAGGTGGTTGCCGACGGAATTCGCTCACTTCTGCACACCTCGACCTCGCCCTCGAAGATCGTCGTCTTCTTCGCCTACGAGGCACGAGGCGGCCCACAGATGGCTGAGACAGCACGCCGTCTGGCAGACGACTACGGAGACGGCTTCGCAGCTTTCGTTCTTGTCGAACACCCTGCTGGGATCCCCGGGGAGATCGCGGGAAAGGGCGCGAACATCACCTATGCGGGCCACAGACTGGCTCACTGGGTGCAGGCGAACGGGATCGATCCTGAGTCGGTGCTTGTCACCAGCCTCGATTGCGACAATACGCCGCATGAGGCGTATTTCGACTACGTTGCCTACGAATACGCGCTCGCGTCCGATCGCACCCACCTCTCGTTCCAGCCCATCAGCCTCTACATCACAAACATCTGGGAGGCACCCGCACCCTCGCGAGTCGTCGCGAGTGCAAACTGCTTCTGGAATCTCACGACAACGGTCCGTCCTCTTGCACTGCGCAACTTCGCATCCCACACGCAACCGCTGACTGCCCTTGAGGACATGGGATTCTGGTCGACTCGGACAATCGTCGAGGACGGTCATCAGTATTGGCGGTCCTGGTTTCACTTCGACGGTGACTACCGTGTCGTTCCCATCCATGTGCCGATCTATCAGGACGCAGTCCTGGCAGGCGGGTTCAAGGACACGATGGTCGCCCAGTTCAAGCAGCTCAGCAGGTGGTCCTACGGTGCCAGCGATGTGCCCTATGTGGGAGTGAGGGTGTTCTCTGCTGGGACGAGAACACCTTTCTGGCCCGGAGTCCTGCGTTTCCTCTCCCTCCTCGAAGGTCACGTCAGCCTGGCATCGATCTCTGTCATCATCGCCGTCGGTGGGTGGATCCCTTTCGTCGTTGCGACGCAGACAGGGCAGGTGACGACCCTCATCGAGCGGATGCCGATGACGGTGGGCCTGGTGCAGCAGATCGGCATGCTCGGCCTCATCGCATCCGTCCTCGTCTTCAATTCGCTGCTGCCGCCCCGTCCCGTCCACGTCCCGAAGGTACGGCGTGCGACCATGTGGCTGCAGTGGCTGCTCTATCCGCTGACTCTGCTCGTCTTCAACTCCTCGACGGCGCTGCACTCACAATGGTGTCTGCTCGTCAGCCGCTACCGTGAGCGTTTCGATGTCACGGAGAAGGTCTCCGGGTCTGTGCGCAGAACCGCGTGAGGCATGACTCCCGGCTGCAGCAGAAACCTATTTCGCAGGCGCCGGGGATGAGGCTCGTCGCATCATGTCTTTCGGCTCGCTCGTGGTCTAGCATCGATTCTGTGCCCGCAATGCTGAGGAACACAATGCTGAGGAGGGTGTCATGACAGACGCCACGCACGACGAGTCCGATGTCGAATACGACTGCATCATCTCCGGCGGCGGGCCCGCCGGAATAGTCGCCGGTCTGCTCCTGGCGCGCGGAGGCGTGAAGGTTGTGATGCTGGAGAAGCACAAGGATTTCTTCCGCGACTTCCGCGGTGACACCATCCACCCGTCGACGCTGCGACTGCTCGACGAGCTGGGCCTCTACAACGAATTCGCTCGAATCACGCACCGCAGGGTGACCAATATCAGTCTCGCCGGCGACGACGGTGAGGACTTCATCCTCGGCGATCTGTCCAGGTTGAATACGCCACATCCGTTCATGACGATCGCACCCCAGTGGGACTTCCTCAACCTGCTCGCCAAGGCAGGGGAGGACGAGCCCGGGTTCGATCTGCGCATGGGCGTCGAAATGACCTCCCTGATCTGGGCTGATGACCGAGTCGTCGGCGTCCATGCGGACACTCCCGGTGGCCAGACGGCGCTGCGGGCCCCACTCGTCGTGGCTGCCGACGGTCGTTGGTCGAAGGCGCGGGACGAAGCGCAGCTGTCGATGCGGGAACTGCGATCGACGATCGACGTGTGGTGGTTTCGGATCGACACCACCCAACAGCTCGCTGAATCGATCGCTCCTCGCGCCGAGGGCGGCAATGTCTTCGTCGCAATTCCACGTGACGGGCACGTGCAGATGGCCCGCCTCATCCCGAAGGGTGAAGACGCACGGTTCCGTGAACAGGGCATCGAGTCTCTTCGCCGTGCGGTTGCAGAGACCTTCCCCGTGCTGGCAGACGACGTTGATGCACTCGAGATGGACGATGTGAAGCTGCTCGACGTCCGGCGCAACGAGGCCAGACGCTGGTTCATCGACGGACTGCTGTGCATCGGTGATTCCGCCCATGCCATGAGCCCTCTGGGCGGGGTCGGCGTCAACCTGGCGGTCCAGGATGGTGTGGCCACGGCCCGTCTGCTGGCCGAAGCCCTGCGTTCTGGGTCCGTGTCCACCCGCGATCTCAGGCGTGTGCAGCGCAGACGAATGCTGACGACGAAGGCCGTTGAGCTGCTGCAGGGCGGCATTCACGCGATGATCGAACCGGTCGTCCACAATGGCGGAGTCATCCGTCCCCCGGCACCGGTCGAGTGGCTGCTGAGGACGTTCCCTGCGCTGACTGTGGTCCCGGCTCGAATCCTCGGGATGGGTGTCACTCCCGAGCACGCTCCGGACTTCGCACATCGGAAGCCGGAGCCGGTCTGACCTGTGACACGGCTGGCCTCAGCCTCGGGTCCGACGCTGCCGAGCCAGCAGCTCGGCGAGCTGACGGCACTCGGCCTCCGACATCGATCCCAGACCGAACTGGGCGTCGGCGACGATCTGACTGGCGCGGTCGGTCAGGGCACGGCCTTTCGGGGTGATCTCCGCGAAGACCTCCCCGTCGTCACCGGGCTCCAGCACCCTCTCGATCAGGTCGTTGTCCTCCAGCCACCTGACCGAGGAGAAGGACGAGTTGGCCTCGACTTGAAGCTGATCGGTGAGCTCAACGAGGGGGAGAGCGCCTCGGTGGTCGAAGAACAGCAGGAGCAGAACCTCGTATCGTGCATACGTCAGGCCCATGGGACGGAGCTTCTCATCGAGATCGGTGATGAGCATCCGGTGGGCGTGCATCAGTTCCGTTGCCGTCTGCATCCGGTTCCGTTCGGGCCACCGCTGCTCCCAGGAGCGTGCCGCCATCGAAACGGGATCATTCAGTGCCGGTGATGCGCTCCCGATTCTCATCTCCTCCGAGTCCGTGAAGCCGTGACCGGTGTTGAGCTCCATCGTGGTCCACTCTTCGGTGTCCACGTCCGGACCCGCTCCTGTGCGCACCGCCGGATGCGCACCAGTTCTGACTCCCGCACTGAACCGGGGCTGGTGGCCAACAGCAATGTGGTCTGGAATGAGGTCATCATCGTCATCGGCAATAGTCTCGGAGCCGAACTCAGCGTCGGATTCGGGATAAATCTCCTCGAAGAGGTCTTCATCGCCGGGGACGTCTTCGTCGTCCTCCTCCTTGGCGTTCAAGGAGGAGATGGCCGAACGCAGTCCGGAGCGCTGAATCACAGTCTGAATGATCTGGTCGCGCTCGTCGGGTCGGCCGACAAAACGGATGTCGCGCAGCCCCTGGTCTTGGGCGGCTGACTCGAACACGAAATGCCCGTACCTGAAGACCCGGCCGACCAGCGGCTTGTGCACCGAGATGTCGAGGATACGTGACATCGGCATCGTCGCCTTGTGCTGAGTGAAGACCCCGTGGATTCTGAACACCCGCATATTCGTGATGACGAACCGGTCCATATGCACAGCCAGTCCGCGATACAACCCGAACAGGCCAATGGCAACCCCGACGCCCAACGGGATCGAGGCGAAATCGACAGGGACCACGAAGCTGATGGCCACGACGGCCAGACCGAGCAGGATGATGAGTGTGGGAGTGACGAAGGCGAGCGGGTGACGACGCACCTCGTCGACGATCTCTTCGCCCTCATCCGAGATGAGATGATTTTCGACCCTCGGGTCGGCCAATAACCTCAGCACGTCTGGGCGCCCGTCACACGCTTACGCGGACAGAGAAGAGAAGAACGTGACCAATGAGCCGACGCCGTTGCCCACTGCCTCGAAAGCGTTTCTGACTGCGTCGGCTGAATCTTCTGGCCGACTGAACAGATAGAACGCCACAAATATGACGACGAGCGTGAGGACGGCCTTTTTAACCCACTTCACAACGGACTCCTCTGTGCCGCGTCGCTGAGATTGCAGATGCGGACAATTGGTTGCACAACTCCATAAGCGTAACTGCCCTTGCCTCCCATTCACGAGGTGACGCGCCCAAAACCTGTGATCACGATCTCATATCCTGAGAATGGCACCTGCAGAGTCGCCGAGGTGGGCTCGCCCTTCCAGCCCGTCCACGCGGCCGTGATTATGGTTTCCCCCAACCCGGTTCGACGGTCAGCACCCCTGTTCAGAGCGCAGGAAATGCGTAGTGTTGAGGGTATGAGAAAACTATTCGATGCCATCCGCAATACCGGCTTCCGTCGCGGACCCGACAGGGTCTTGGGCGGCATCTCGGGAAGTCTCGCCAGGTCGACCGGCCTGAACGTTTGGCTGGTCCGTCTGCTGGTCCTCGCCTCATTCCTGCTTCCGGTCCTCGGAATCGGAGCCTATCTGATTGCTTGGGTCCTCACCCCGTGGCAGGACGGAAGCATTCCCCTTGAACAGGCATTCGGCGGCCGCCTCGAGCGGTGACCCGCGCGTAGCGCGGGACAACAGCGAAGAACCCCTCCGATAGCGGTGCTGACGCCGGATCGAAGGGGTTCTGTCGTTTGGGTGGGCCCCGTGGGGATCGAACCCACGACCCACGGATTAAAAGTCCGTTGCTCTACCAACTGAGCTAGAGGCCCCGCCCCAACCCGACCGCGTGAACATGCGCCACACCGGTGTTGTTGGAGACTCAATAATATTAGAGGTAAGGCACCCGAATACTCAAACCAGCCGACGGCCGGTCAAGCGCCCACACGACTCCGCTGCGCTATCGCCAGCAGCAACAGAGTCCGTGGCGAGGTCACTTCTCCAGTTCGGGACGGTCGTCTTCTGAGCGATTGTCAGTCGCAGAGTCCGTGTGCGAGGAGTCCTCTTCGGCCGCCTCGTCGATGACGTCGGACTCGATCGCCTTTTTCTTCTTGACCTTGTCCCGCAGTGCGGCGACGTTCTTCAGCCCCGCCAGCAGCTTGCGATCCTTCTTCGGTGCGACGTACTCAGGATCGGTTTCGAGCGGGAAGATCGTCGGCGCAGCGCCGAAGGCCTCCTTCGACTCGTCGGCGACCTTGCGTGCCATCTGGGCATTGACCACGCCGCCGATGATCGCGCCGATGCCGAAGGGCAGCAGACGGCCGATCAAAGAACCGCCGGCGCGAGCGGCAAATTTGCGGATGAAGGTTTTGCGGAGCTTGCGCAGCAGCAGATCGACGACCGGGGTAGGCAGCTGTTTGGTTACAGTCGAGCCCCAGTTGCTGAACATCGACTCCGTGCCGCCAGCCTGCTTATTGAAGCGCTGGACAAGGTTCTTCCCGTCCTTGCCGAGCATGAGACCCAGCACCAGTGCGTTCGCTCGTTTGGAATCCTGAACAGGAAGACCATGAATCTCCGAGATCGCCTGCGCGAACAGGGCCGTGCCTTCGAGGAAGCCAGCAGTCTCAGCGGTCGCCACACCCAGAGCGGCAGTTGTGCCGAGGCCGGGAACTGCAGCGGTCGCACCGACCGCTGCACCACCTGAGGTGGTCAGCGCGAGGTAGTGCCGACGAATGATCTTGATGAGCTCTTCCGGAGTCGCCTCCGGATTTTTGCGGCGCAGGCTGCGTACATAGGCAAGGGCCACTGGGCGTTGGACCGACAGAAGCTTCGAAAGCATCGACTGGGCGCGGGGATTGAGGGTTCCGTCTTCATTGACAGCAAGTTTCGCTGCCTTGTCCAGGCCCTTCTTCGCCACTGATGATTTTGCCACGGGAGTTCCTCCTCGGTGTCTGCACTTGCCACCTGCTGGTCGCAGGCACGAATCTGCTTCCAGTTTAATGGTGTCCACTGTGAGCCGGGCGAATAGACCCTGACCGCGAAGCGACAACGCATTCGCACGACCGACAACTGGCTCGGATGAGCGACCACTGGCTCAGAGTGGGGGACTAGACTGCTCTGACCATGACACAGCCACGCTTTCACCGCCCTATACCTCTGGCCGATCTCGATTCCGTCACCGCGACGAGTGACCCGGTGGCCAGATCGGAGACCTCTCACGCGACCGCAGCGCTCCTCCTCGGAGATTCGCGCGGGCAGCGCGATGAGGCTGCGACGAAGCGGTTCGTCGAGTTGGCCGACGACATCGGTCTCGAAGTCATTGCCGAAATGTGGTCTGCCGCGCCCGCGGTTTCCGCACCGGGAGCGCTCTGGCGCCTGTACGCGCTGCGCGAATGGATCCTCACGGCTCCTCGTGAGCTCACCGAAATGTTCGCCACCGGTCAGCGCAGGATAACGTCAGAGGGCCTCGGGCTCGACGAGATCCTCGCCGGAGTCGAGCTCCCGGCAGGCCCCGACGAGGTGGCTCGCGCCATCGATGAGATCTTGGCCGGTGCCTTCCGCGGGGATGTCGTCATCGCCCTGCTGCGCGCCGCGGCCTTCGTTAGGATGTGCGCCGAAGGCACCGCTGACTCCGAGGCTGCCACTCGTTTGCGCCAGTTCGCGAAGGACCTCAAAGATGCCGCCGTCTCCCACCGTCATGGCGGGCTGGACTGACCGATCCACTGCCGGGCCGCTGCGGACGCACCTCGTAGCGGGGTACCCGGCCACGGTCGCCCACTGTGAGATTTTCAACTATCGTTCACCCGCCTCGGCGGTGGACTCATGGGTGTGAGCGAGTATCGTGGTGGGTGGCCCTCGTGGCCACCGGACGCTGGATCTGAAGCCCCGGGCTCCAAATTCAGCCGCTTCGAGCGGCCTACCGCCGAGAGGCGCTCTCGGTTCAGCGTCCGGCACATACAATTGAAGCAACATGCACATTCGTCCGGCTCGACCGGGCCCCGGGCAGGAGGAGCGCATGCGGCTCAAACGAGTACCGCAGGACACTGTCTTCTATGAGCGACTGTCCGATCTGGTCGGGCAGATGAGGCAATGCAACCTGGTGCTTGCCGAGCTCTCCGGCATCGAAGTCAGTGAACGCCGGCAGGTCGCGGACCGCCTCCGCGAGATCGGTGATCAGGCCGACGAAGACATGGGAGCCGTGCTTCGCGCACTGCGCGAGAACTACATCACCCCCTTCGATCGTAATGACCTCTACCTGCTCGGTCATCACATGCGCGACATCTGCCACCTGCTCCACGGTGCGGGGTTCGTCCTCGCTTCGGAAGCATTCGACGAACTGCCCTCCGGCGTTCCCGAAACTCTCGCGGTCCTGTCCAATCAGACGGACCACACCTCACGAATGATCACTCGTCTGCCAGGCAAGCTCGATCAGTGGGACTACGTCGACAACATCAATCGCCTCACCTACCAAGTCGAAGCCCTGCAATGGCGAATGTCCGACGCCGTGCCGAACTCGAAGCGCGGGCTGACTTACATGGCCGCGGTCTCGCAGCTGGGGCAGGCTTTCGTCCGTGCCGCATACGGTTTCACCGAGCTGGGCAAGGTCGTCGCCGCCATCGCGATCAAGGAGTCGTAGTCCGTGGAGCTGCTCTTGGCGGGAGTCATCGTGACCGCGGTGATCTTCGCCGGTTCGAACGGATTCCATGACGCTGCGCTGACCATCGGCAATGCCGTCGTCGGACGATCCATCAACGCGGGCTGGGCTCTGGGCCTGGCCGTGGTCTTCAACTTCATCGGGGCGCTTCTGGGCGAAGGCATCGCCTCCGTCGTGGCCAACCAGATCGTTCACTTCGAGGGCGATCCCGAGGTCATCCTCACCTCCCTGATCATCGCCTTCGTCGCCGCGACGGCGTGGAGCCTGTTCACGTACTACCTCGCATTGCCGGTGTCCTCCACACACTGCCTCATCGGCGGTCTGCTGGGGGCCGGTCTGGTGCTGGGGTTCTCCGTCAACTCCTCCGAAGCGATCAACTCGGTGATCCTGCCGCTCGTGATCTCGCCGATCCTCGGGTTTGTGATCTCCTGGGGCCTCACCGCTCTGCTGTCCAAGGCCTTCGCGTCATCGCCGCCCAAGCCGCTCTTCCGTGGTGCCCGCATGGTCGACTCGGTGCTCACCTCCTCGCTGTCCCTGGTCCACGGCATCCAGGATGCGCAGAAGATCGCGGCTCTGGTCATGGTCGGTATGCTCGCTGTCGATACCAATCCGCACACGGAGCTGGCCGTCGTGGAGATCTCCTGGCCGGTGCGGCTCATCATCGCCGCAGCCCTGGCGATCGGCACGGGTTTGAGCGGATGGCGAGTGGTACGGACCCTGTCGGTGCGCATGGCCGGCCTCGACCCGCTGAAGTCCGCGACGGCCGATGCGACCTCCACGTTGCTCATGTACACGGCGGCACTCATCATGCGGGTCCCTGTGTCGCTGACCTTCATTCTCGGATCGGCGATCCTGGGCACGCAGTATGCCGGCCGCAGGGGCCGGCCCCGGGCCCGTTTCATCGTTCCCATCATCGGGGGCTGGCTGCTGACCATTCCTGCGGCCGCGGCACTGGCGATCTGCATCGGTCTGGTGGTCAGACTGCTGGTCGGCTGAGGCGTCACCACTGTGCCGCATCACAGCGTCACCGCGTCACCGCGTCACCGCGTCACGGAGGTGCGAGCCTTCCGGCCGAAGATGATGCCGGTTGTGATCATGGCCACGGCGAGCACGAAGTGCAGCCAGTTGTCAGCGGTGTTGAGCGGAACGAAGTTGCCCATCGATTCCATCGGAACTACGAGGCCGTAGATCCACAGCACCGCGTAGACGATGCCGCCGACGATGAGGTAGGTCTCGGCCAGCTTGCGTGACCTGAGCCCGAGTAGGCCGACGATGCCGAAGAGCAGATGGACGATGTTGTGCAGCACCGAGACCTGGAAGATTCCCAGCAGTGCGGCCTGAGAATGATGCCCGGCGAACATGATCGTGTCCAGGTCCGTCGTGATGCCTGGAACGAATCCGAGGATCCCCACCAGTAGGAACACGGCGCCGAACAGGCCCGAGATGACCTGGATAGGGCTGCGTACGGTGTGGGTGGTCATGACAATCCTTTCGAAGTCTCTCGTCGTACACCAGCTGATTCGGAGCCGAGCGCGCGACGGATGGGTTCGGATCTGGATCTTTTCGCTAACAACGTGGCACGGGGGCCCGCACCGGCAATGCCGCTGGCTGAGTTCCCTCGCGCGCGGAGTGCCTCTCACCAATGTCGCGGTCGAACAGCGTGCAGACAGCCTAAAAGCCGCAAACGGTCGGTAAGTCCTGGTCGATCCAAGGGCTTGAATCGACCAGGACTTACCGACCGTTGGGCTCTGCCCCGGCGAGTGGACGCGCAGGGGGCTGGTTGGCAGCGATTGGAAGTTTCAGTCTGAGCTGTCGGTGGGTCGGATGACCGCCCGTGTTCACAGACCGCACCTTCTCACAGCCGTCGGTGTCTGCGGCTGAACGCCCTGTGTCGCAGCATGGTGAGCAGACTGTGGATCAGCGCCGGCACCGAGGCGATGAGCAGCAGCACCCCGCCCAGAGTCGTTGCGCTCAACAGCACCGCACCGGCGATGACGAAGCCGGTGAACAGCACCGCCGAGATCACCCCGCTGGCCAGGAGCTCGAGACCGGCAACCCGACGATCCAGCTTGGGCGTGGCCACCGAGAGTTCGCCGTTCTCGAGCCTCTGGACCAGGCTGTCGAGCCGTCCCGGAAGACCCAGCGTCAGACGCACGAAGGTGAGCGCTTCCTTCGCCACAGTACCGGCGGCGCCGCCCTTCTCCTCCTCGATCAGCTCGCTCGCATAGGGTTCGACGACCTCCCAGATGTTGAACGAAGGGTCCAGAGAACTGCACAGACCCGACACCATGGACAGCGAGCGGATGATGAGGAAGAGGTTCTCCGGCAGCTGCACGGGCAGATCCCGCACCACCGATTCGAAATCCGTGGAGAAGGCTCGCAGCTCCTTCTCGTCGACGTCGCGCAGCTGAGCGAACCCCATGCCCCCGAACCGGGCGAAGAGCCCGGTGAGGGAGCGTTCGAGTTCGTCCGTATCTGCGCCGTCCAGCAGAACGCCGATGAGTTCGACGCTGGCGACGAGGCGGCGGGAGTCCCGCATGGCCACGGCGATGATGAGTTCCCGCAAGCCCGTTCGCAGGGTCTCGGGCACATGTCCCATCATCCCGAAGTCGACGAAGGTCAGATGCCAGCCGGTCTCCGCCGAGGTTGTTGTCGAGTGGGCGGGAGTGACGAAGATATTGCCGGGGTGGGGATCGGCGTGGAAGAACCCTGTGCGGAAGAGCTGGTCGAACATCGTGTGCGCGAAGGCAGCGGCGACCTCGTGGGGGTCGATCCCGGCTCGATGCAGCGCAGTGACGTCATTGGCCTTGATCGCTGTGACGTCCTCCATGGTCAGCACCTGCGGTGTGGTCTGCTCCCAGACGATTCGCGGAGCCTGCACCCGGTCCGAGCTGGTCGATCGGTCCGACTTGGACCCAGAAGGGGCAGTGTCTACCGAACCAGTCGCCGAACCCGCTACCGAATCAGCTGCCGACGCAGCCGCATCCAGGGCGAAGGCCTCCGCATTCGCCGCCTCGTGGAGATAGTCGATCTCCTCGAGACTGACATGGGCGAACTCTTCGACCAGCGCCGGCATATCGACGCGGCGGGAGATGAATCGGACGCGGGAGAGCCATCCGGCGATCCGGCGCAGGGCTCGCAGGTCGACCTCGACGACATCGGCGATTCCCGGCCGCTGAACCTTGACGACCACCTCGGCGAATCCGAGCTCTGCGGCCACGCTCGGGGCCAGAGTCGCTGAGTGTGCCTGCCCCAAGGACGCTGCCGCTAACGGGCGAGTGTCGAAGGAGGCGAAGGCGTCGGTGAGCCCCATTCCCAGCTGAGCCTCGGCGAGAGTGCGGATCTGCGGGTAGGGGACCGGTGAGACCTCGTCCTGCAGGCCCTCGAGCTCCCTGGTGATCTCGGGCGGCAGCACATCCTTCCGCGACGACAGGAACTGTCCGACCTTGATCATCAGACCGCCGAGTTCCACGGCCAGGACGCGGAACCGCTTGGCCGTCGACCGCCACCGTTCTACCCGACTCCGCGCCGCGAACCGGCCCAGGCCGATCCGCGGCAGCGTCATCTCGAACCACCAGGCCAGAACCATCTGAGCTGCTGCAAAGCGGAGAATGCGACCGTATCGCGCCCTGAGGCTTCGCCTCTGATCGGGCTTCATCGGGGTGGTGGGTTCCGGTGCGGCGCGGTCCTCTGGCGGCACGCGCCGCTCGGTTCCCGCCGTCACCGCTCAGTCCTCGGCGAGGATCGAATACAGCTTGCGCTTGGTCTCCTCGAGCGCGGTGACCGCCTCCGCGACCTGTTCCTTGTTGCCGGATCGGCCGACCTGAGCTGCGGCCTGGGCCAGCTCGACGCCGGCCTTGGCCAGGTTTGCAGCCCTGGGCGCGTCGGGCTTCTTCGCTGATTCCCACGGAGCATTGGACTCCGGCTCGGATGCGACCTGTTCGCGTCCGGCCTCGGTGAGGGAATAGGTCTTGCGTCCGCTGGAGGACTCCGAGCTGATGAGTCCCTCATCCGTGAGCAGCTGCAGCGTCGGGTAGACCGATCCCGGGCTGGGCTTCCAGCTGCCGCCGCTGCGCTCTTCGATCTCTTGGATGATCTGGTACCCATGCATCGGCGCCTCGGCCAGGAGTGTGAGAATTCCGGCGCGGACATCCCCGCGATTCATGCGGAATGGCTGTTTGGGGTTGAAAGATGAGCGCAGCTGCTCCACCGCTTCCCAGATATTCGCCCCGCCCCAATCGCCGTTTCGACGAGAGAAACCTCCGTGCGTGAATGGCTCGTTCATGATGACCTCCAGGTTTGTTCGTATCGCTCTGACGATATATAACGATATATCGGCGATGGGTTGCTGGGAAGATCATTCGACCGATCGCGGAGGCAATTCCCAGACCGTGTTCAGACAGGCACGACGAAGGGGTGCGGCAGTGACGCAGCAGCCGCCTCGGCGAATGCAGCCGATCGGGAAACAGACAACGGTTGGTCTGTTCTGCTCGACCCGCGCGCCGCTGAGATCGTGCAGAACATACCAACCGTTGAGTATTGCCGAGGCCGCTGAGTGTTCCCGCGACCCGAATTCAGATCAGCCGAAGCGGCCGGAGATGTAGTTCTCGGTCTCTTCCTTGTCAGGGTTGGAGAAGATCGTCGAGGTGTCGTTGAACTCGATGAGCTTGCCCGGCTTGCCGGTGCCCGCGATGTTGAAGAACGCGGTCCTGTCGGAGACTCGAGCGGCCTGCTGCATGTTGTGAGTGACGATGACGACCGTGTACTGGTCCTTGAGGTCGTTGATGAGGTCCTCGATGGCCAGGGTGGAGATCGGGTCGAGCGCGGAGCACGGTTCGTCCATGAGCAGGACCTCGGGCTCGACGGCGATCGCGCGAGCGATGCACAGGCGCTGCTGCTGGCCACCGGAGAGTCCCGAGCCGGGCAGGCTGAGACGGTCCTTGACCTCGTTCCAGAGGTTCGCGCCGCGCAGCGCACGTTCGGTGAGGTCATCGGCGTCGGACTTCGAGATGCGCTTGCTGTTCAGGCGCACGCCGGCCAGTACGTTCTCCTTGATGCTCATCGTGGGGAACGGGTTCGCACGCTGGAAGACCATGCCGACCTCGCGACGCACGTTGACCGGGTCGACGCCCGCGCCGTAGATGTCATTGCCGTCCATGAGGACCTGACCGGAGACGGAGGCGCCCGGAATCACTTCGTGCATCCGGTTGAGTGTGCGCAGCACGGTGGACTTGCCACAGCCCGAAGGGCCGATGAGGGCTGTCACCGAGCGGGGTTTGATCTGCATTCCCACACCGTCAACAGCGCGGAAGTCGCCGTAGAAGATGTCGAGATCCTTGATGTCGATCTGCTTGGACAATGTGTTTCCTTATCTTTGGGAACGTCTGTGGCAAGTTCTGCGTAAGTCTGTCGTGCGTTTCGGTTTTCCTGCAGTGCGGTGAAGTGCGTTGCAGGAGACGCGTCAGCGCCCTGTCTTCGGGGCCAGCACTTTTGCGATGACACGTGCCAGGAGGTTGAGGAACATGACCAGTGCGACGAGGACGAGCGCTGCTGCCCAGGCACGTTCCGAGCTGGCGATGGCGGCCTCGCCGGGGGAGACAGGACGCAGCTGCGAATCGTAGATGTAGGTCGGAAGCGTCGACATCCAGCCGGAGAACAGGTTCCAGTTGAGGTTCTTCGCGAAGCCGGCTGTGACCATGATCGGCGCGGTCTCACCGATGACGCGGGCGATTGCGATGGTGATGCCGGAGAGGATGCCCGACACCGAGGTGGGCAGGACGATCTTGACGATCGTCTTCCACTTCGGCACGCCCAGAGCATAGGACGCTTCACGCAGGTCCATCGGCACGAGCCGCAGGATCTCCTCCGTATTGCGCACGACGATCGGAATCATGAGCACGGACAAAGCCACCGCGGCGGTGAAGCCGGTCTTTGCGATGCCCGCAGCCTCCGGCATGACGAGGTTTGCGATGGTAGAGAACAGGGCGAAGGCGAAGAGGCCGGCAACGATCGAGGGGATGCCGGTCATCACGTCGACGAGGAAAGTGATGGCCTTGCCCAGTCTGTTTTTGCCGGCGTACTCGACGAGGTAGATCGCGGTCAGCACGCCGATGGGGATCGAGATGACGCAGGCGGCGATGGTGATCAGAACGGTGCCGACGATCGCGTGGTAGAAGCCACCGGCCAAGGTTGCTTCGCCGGCGACGTACTGCTGGTCGAGGATGCCTTTCATGCCGAGCATCGTGCGGGACAGGAGGTCGCCGTTGATGGCGGCTCCGCCCTTGGAGACGGTCAGCCAGAGCAGAGAGATGAGGGGAACGCATGCGAGGACGAAAGCGGAGGTGACGACGGTCGTGGCCACCCGGTCAGTGGCCTTGCGGCGGCCTTCGTAGGACGCGGAGAGCGCGAACACGGCCACCATGTTGATGAGTCCGGCGAGGACTGCGACGACGGGGATGTTGAAGCCGCCGAAGATGAGGAAGCCGATGACGATCGCGACGATGATGGAGGCGACCGCAATGACCCAGGGGGTGGCCTGGGGCAGCTGCTTCGAGGTCAGGTTGCGCGACGTGGTCATCGAACTGTTCGTATTGGTCAACATTCTCAACTGCCCTTCACCGAGGTCTTGGCTACGATTGCACGTGCTCCCATGTTCACCAGAAGGGTGATGACGAAGAGGACGAGGCCGATCGTGATCAGCTCGGACAGCCGTAGGCCGGCGGCCTCGGGGAAGTTCTGCGCGATCTCTGAAGCGATCGTCTGGTTGCCGCTGACGACCAGGGAGGCGGTGAGCAGACCGGGGGAGAGGATCATGGCCACGGCCATGGTCTCACCGAGTGCGCGGCCGAGGCCGAGCATGGTCGCCGAGGCGATGCCGGACTTGCCGAACGGCAGCACCGACATGCGGATCATCTCCCAGCGGGTGGCACCGAGTGCCAGCGCCGCTTCCTCCTGCAGGCGGGGAGTCTGCAGGAAGATCTCCCGGGTCAGGGAGGTGATGATCGGCAGGATCATGATGGAGAGCACGAGGGAGGCGGTCAGCAGGGTGCGCCCGGTCTGCGACACCGCACCGTTCTCATCGGCTGCGAAGATCGGGATCCAGCCGAACCACTTCGACAGCCACAGGTAGAAGGCCGTGAGGTTGCCTGCCAGGGCGATTCCCCACAGTCCGTAGACCACCGACGGAATCGCTGCGAGCAGGTCGATGACGTAACCGAGGACCGGCGCCAGCTTCCGCGGAGCCATGTGCGTGGTGAACAGGGCGATGCCCAGAGCGAACGGAGTCGCCACGAGCAGAGCGATGGCGGAGGAGATCAGCGTCCCGATGATGAGCGGCCAGACGTAGGAGAAGAATCCCTTGCCACCGGTGATCGAACTCGGATCATCCATTTGGGCCTTGATGGTCTCCGTGGACTGCGCCAGAAGGAACAGTGCGACTCCTGCCAGGATGAGCAGGATCAGGATGCCGGCGATGAGCGTCGCGGCAGAGAATATGCGGTCACCGGGACGAACAACGGCTTTGGGCTTCTGACCCTTGCCGGGCTCGGGATGTGAGTCCGGTTCAGGTTCTCCGGCGGGACCGGACGCGGTGGTCTGTGTGCTGGTCGGCACAAGTGCTCCTCATGAAACTTGCGGTGGGCCCGGCGGGCGGACCCGTAGGCACCGAAGAGCGGCGCAGGGGCGCTGCGCCGCTCTTCGGCTTATCAATTCTGCAGGTCAGGGGCCAAAAATCAGCCTTCAACCTTGATCGAATCGATGACGGTTTCGATCTGCGAACGGAGGTCATCGGACAGGGGTGCCGAGCCTGCGGACTCCGCTGCGGACTTCTGTCCCTCTTCGGAGACGACGAACTTCTCCCAGGCCTTGACCATGTCCACGGTCTCCTGGTCCTTGTAGGACGAGCAGACCAGGTGGTATGACACCAGAACGATCGGGTAGGCACCGGACTCGGTGGTGTCGCGGGCCAGATCGAAGGCGAGGTCACCTTCGCCGCGGCCCTCGACCTGCTCGGAGGCGTCGACGACCTTGGAAGCGGCCTCTGGGGAGAGCTCGACGAACTCCTCGCCGACCTTCACCTTGGCCTTGCCCAGCGATCCGACTGCGGAGGCATCAGCATAGCCGATGGCGCCATCGGTGTCGGAGATGGTCTGCACGACACCATCGGTGCCCTTTGCGGCCTCGCCGCCGAACTCCTTGGGGAAGTTTCCGCTGACTTCGGCGTCCCAGTCCTTCTCGGCGGTGGCCTTGAGGTACTCGGCGAAGTTCTCCGTGGTGCCGGAGTCGTCGGAACGGTGAACGGCGGTGATCTTCGTGTCAGGGAGGTCCGCGTCCGGGTTGTCGGCCTTGATGGCCTCGTCATTCCACGTGCTGATCTCGCCCTTGAAGATCTTGGCGATGGTCGACGGGGAAAGGTTGAGCTCGTCGACGCCCTCGACGTTGAACGCCACAGCGATCGGGGAGATGTAGACCGGGTACTCGAAGGCACCTTCTGGGCCGCAGACTTCCTTGCTGGCCTCGACCTCTTCTTCGTCGAGGTGAGCGTCGGAGCCGGCGAACTGAGCGTTACCGGCGAGGAACTGCTCACGGCCCGCACCCGAACCGTCGGGAGAGTAGTTGACGGTCATGCCGGAGTTCGCCGAGGCGAAGTCGGCGGTCCAAGCGTCCATCGCCGCCTTCTGCGAGGAGGCACCGATGCCGGTGATGGTGCCCTGCAGGTCACTGTTGCCGCCCTCGGAGATTTCCTCTCCGGTGGCGGAGCCGCCGCCGCAGGCCGACAAGGTGAGTGCGCCGACTGCCAGAATCGCAGCGGATGGTGCCAGGTGCTTCAGCTTCACGAAGATGCCTTTCCAGTATGAGCGAGAATGCTGCTCGAGATTGCTCGATCTTTCGTGTTCCACGCTAAGGATCGTGTGTAAAGGCTGGGGAGTGGCAAAGTGAATGGAGGGTGAATGAATCCTGAAGGCTTCGAGTCTCCGTGAGTGCTCTATCACAGGAACAGGCGAATTCGTGAAAGGATGGTTGCCGGAACGGCCGTGCCGTGGAAATCGGCATCGGTTCACGTGTCGATCGGGCGCATCCGTTCGAAGTCGACGATGCGGGGCACAGCACCTGGACGCACATAGGCGACGATGATCTCACCGGGCTTGAGGTAGGGGTCTTCGCGCGGCAGCTTGTCCGCGATTCGCTGTGGGGCGTGCTTCGCGTAGATGCCGAGGATCAGCGGCAGCACCGGCCGGTGGGTGCAGTAGATGACGGGTTTGCCCTTCTCGAGGAGCTTCTCGATGAACCGAGCGGTCTTGTCCGGATTCGCGGAGCTCGCCTTCTCACTCAGGCACGAGGCCTTCCGGATCGGCCTGCCGGTCGCCGCAGACAGCGGAGCGAGCGTGGCCATGCACCGCTTCCAGGGGCTCGAGATCAGCCTCTTCGTCCCCCATGCCGAGAGCAGTCCGGTCAGTGCCATGGCCTGTCGGGTCCCCAGTGCCAGCAGCGGGCGCACGTGTTCCGTCTCATGCCACTTCGCCCGGGGGAATGCCTTCCCATGGCGGACGAGGATCAGTGGCCAGGCGCGCAGCGCGTCGGTGGAGTCGAACTTCTCCAGAGCATCGAGCTGGTCGCGATCAGCGTAGGAGGATAGCTTGGTCCGCGCCTCACCGAGGGGAAACCACCTCACCTCGTCGACTTCTCGCTGGTTCAGCGGCGCAAAGGTGTGATCGCCCCTGACCTGTGCTGACCAGTAGAAGACCTTCTTGAGATACTTTCCTCCGACCATGTACTCGGCCGAGGGCAGGGGGACGCCGATGGTGATATCGAGCCCGGTCTCCTCCTTGACCTCGCGAACCGCCGTCTCCGGGAGGGTCTCACCGGATTCCACCTTGCCCTTGGGCCATGACCAGTCGTTGTAGCGGGGGCGGTGGATGAGTGCGACCTCGAGGCCCTCAGCGCCGTTGCGCCAGCACAGGGCGCCGGCGGCGAGGACATCGGCGGTGACGCGCGAGGATGCCTGCGCGGTGCCGACCGCTTTCGCGCTCACGCCTCGTCCCCGATCTCCCGGCGCTTGCGATGTCGGCGGATGAGCTCCGTCTGGTAGTCGGTGAGCCGGTTGCCTGCCTCGTCATAGGTGTTGCGCGTCCACTTGCCGTCCCCGGCGAGCACGAACGCCGAGGTGGTGTCCGCGAAGGCGAGTTCGAAGAGTTCGATGACCTCCGCCTTGTGATTGGCTGCGACAAGCTCGACGAGGGTCTCGACGCGACGGTCGAGGTTGCGGTGCATCATGTCCGCCGAACCGATGTAGACGATGGGTGCACCGCCGTTGCCGAAGACGAACGCACGCGAGTGCTCGAGGAAACGGCCGAGCATGGACCGAACCGTGATGTTCTCACTCAGCCCGGGGATCCCCGGGCGCAGGGCGCAGATGCCGCGGACGAAGACTTCGACCTCGACCCCTGCCCGGGACGCCATGTAGAGGGCGTCGATGATGGCCTCGTCGACGATGGAGTTGACCTTGATCCGGATCGTGCCGGTTCCGCCCGCCTCGGCGATTGCGGTCTCCTTGTCGATGAGTTCGATCAACCCCGAACGCACCCGGGTGGGGGCGACGAGCAGGCGTGAGTACTCGGTCAGAGGCGCATACCCGGAGAGCTGGTTGAACAGCTTCGTCAGGTCATCGGCGACGTTCTTGTCCTTGGTCAGCAGTCCGAAGTCCTCGTATCCGCGCGCGGTCTTCGGATGGTAGTTGCCGGTGCCGACGTGGCAGTATCGGGTCAGGCCCTCGGCCTCCTGGCGGACGACGAGGGAGAGCTTCGAGTGGGTCTTGAGCCCGACGATTCCGTAGACGACGTGGACGCCGGCACGCTCGAGTTTGCGCGCCCAGGTGATGTTGGCCTCCTCGTCGAAGCGGGCCTTGATCTCGACGACCGCGAGGACCTGGATTCCTGCCTGCGCGGCATCGACGAGGGCGTCGATGATCGGGGAGTCGCCCGAGGTGCGGTAGAGCGTCTGCTTGATCGCGAGCACGTTCTTGTCCGCAGCCGCCTGCTCGAGGAACGCCTGCACACTCGTCGAGAACGAGTCATAGGGATGGTGGAGCAGGATGTCGCGGCTGCTCACGGCCGCGAAGACGTCGACCTGGTCGCTGGATTCGCGCAGCGACAGGTCCTTGTTCATCTGCGGGACCATCTTGCGAAAGTGCAGGTCATCGCGGGGGACGTCGGCGATGTCGGACATGCCGGAGAGATCGAGCGGGGTGGGCAGTTGGTAGATCTCGTTCTCGTCGATGCCGAGTTCGTCCTTGAGCATCTCGCGCACCCGCGGGTGGATGTTCTCCGTGATCTCCAAGCGGACGGCCGGCCCGAAGCGGCGTCGCAGCAGCTCCTTCTCCAGAGCCTTGAGGAGATTCTCCGCATCGTCCTCCTCGACCTCGAGGTCCTCATTGCGGGTGACGCGGAAGGTCGAGTGGTGGATGATCTCCATGCCCTCGAAGAGCGTGTCGAGGTGTTCGGCGATGATGTCTTCGAGCGCGACGAAGCGCGCGGGGACATCGCGACCGACGGGGCGGTCCGATTTGCCCGCGACGTTGAAGAACCGGGGCAGGCGCGGCGGCACCTTGATCCGGGCGAAGAGCTTCTTGCCGGAGTCCGGGTAGCGCAGCAGCACGCCGAGGTTGAGCGAGAGTCCCGAGATGTAGGGGAACGGGTGGGCCGGGTCCACCGCCAGAGGGGTGAGCACGGGGAAGACGTGGCCGGCGAAGAACTCGTCGACACGGGCGCGTTCGTCCGCGGTGAGCTCGTCCACCTGGACCTTCGTGATCGACTCCGCATCGAGGCGGGGGCCGATGTCGTCCTTGAGTAGGGCCGCATGCCGGGTCATGAGGTCATGGGCGCGGACCCCGATCGCGTGCATGACCTGCAGCGGCATCCGCCCGGTGACGCTGGGCACGGCCAGGCCGGTGTTGATGCGGCGTTTGAGGCCGGCGACGCGGACCATGAAGAACTCGTCGAGGTTGGTCGCGAAGATCGAGAGGAACCGGACCCTCTCCAACAGCGGCATATCAGGGTCGGAGGCGAGGTCGAGGACACGCTCGTTGAACGCCAGCCAGCTGAGTTCTCGGTCGAGGAATCGATCCTCCGGATCCGGCAGACCCAGCTCCGCTCCGACTGCACTGATGTCGTACATCGTCTTACTCCTGATTGCGTTCGGTCGGGGAAGCCGGCGCATAGGACACGTGCGCCACCGCGACATGGAAGCCCAGCCGCTCGTACAAGCCTAGCGCCGGTGCGTTGTCGGACTCGACGTAGAGTTCGATCGCCCTCGCCCCGGCAGCGACCATCCGGCGCATGCCCTCGATCGTCAGCGCCTTGCCCACGCCCTTGGCATGGACGCTCGGGTCGACCCCGACGACATAGACCTCGCCGAGGCGACCCTCCTCATCCGTGTCCGTGAGCTTGGTCTGATGGAATCCGATGACCTGCCCGTCCCGGAGGGCGAGGATGACCGAATCCGGATCGAAATCGTCGGCTCCGGTGACCTCGGCGAAGTCCTCCGGCGTCTGGGATCCCTGCTCCGGGTGCCAGTCGAAGGCCGCGTTGTTGACGCGCAGCCATCCGGCTTCATCACCGGAGGTGAAGGAGCGGATCGTGACGTCCTCGGGACCCGCAGTCTGCGGCAGGTCGTCGAGGCCGAGGCCGGTGTCGGTGCGCATCTGAAAGAGCACCCGGTCGCGTCCGAGTCCGTGTTTGTCCGCGAGTCTCTGTGCCGCCGGGTGATCGCCGTGTGACCAGCACCAGGACGAGGGCTCTTCGTTAAGGATCGTCGACAGCAGAGCCTGTCCGTGGCCGCGTCCGCGGTGGTCGGGGTCGATGAGGAACTCGGCCGCATGCCGGTCGCCCTGCAGGGCGCGAATTCCGAACCCGATGAGAGCTGCCTCGTCCGGTCCGGTGGTCCCGTCGGTGCTGTCGCCGGCATAGACCCGCCACACGCTCGAAGCGACCTGCGCGGAATGGGCAGTGTCGTCACCGGTGGCGATGGCCAGGAGTCCGCCGGAGATCTCGGGGGACCCATCGGCTGCTGCCACGCGGTTGAGGAAGGTCAGCTCCTCCTCCGCGAGGGTGGTGATCGGTGAATTGGTCACGGCTCCGCTGGCTTCGATTCTCATACCTTCACGTCCTCCTCGTTCGGCTCTGCTGCTGTCTGCCCGTGTTCTGGTCGCTCATTCGCCTCTGGTCGGCCTCGCGCGTCGGGCTGTGTCTCGGGTTCCGACTCGTCGGCGCTGTCCGTCTCGGGTCCGTCGCCGTCGACGGCTGCGGACTCGGGGCTGAAGCGGTAGCCGACGTTGCGGACGGTGTGGATGGCATTTTCCAGGTCTTTGCCGAGTTTCGCACGCACGCGGCGGACATGCACATCGACGGTGCGGGTCCCGCCGTAGTAGTCATCACCCCACACGGCGAGCAGGATCTCGTCGCGGGTGAACACGCGTTCGGGATGCATCGCGAAGAACTTCAGCAGGGCGAATTCGCGGTAGGTCAGGTCGAGGCTGCGCTCGCCGAGGTGGGCGGTGAATGCGGTTTCGTCGATGCGCAGAGCTCCGCTGACGACGATCATGGGCTCGCCCTCGCTCGTCCACGGACCGCTGCTGCTCCAGGAGGCTCCGTCTCTCACGGGACGGGTGCCGTGGGCAGCCGGCCCGGCCTCGTGTGAGGCATTCCTGCGGTGGTGATCACGTGCCAGACGAAGGCGAGCTTCCACCTCGGCGGGACCAGCGGTCGTGAGGACGATGTCGGAGACATCCCACTTCGCGGAGGCGGTGGCCAGCCCGCCCTCGCTGAGCACGACGATGATCGGCGCGGTGATGCCCGCCCGCACCACCACCTCGGCGATGGCAGGCGCCAGAGACAGGTCGAGGCAGGCATCGGCGACGACGACATCTGCGGTGATCGAGTCAGCGATCGAGTCGGCGGTGGACGAGTCGGGGGCCGAGTCCGCGGGAACGGGGGACGCAGCGGCCGGGCGCAGCTGATCGAGGCTGAGGCGTTCGACCTGGTGGCCCAGGTACTGCAGGGATTCCGGGGCCAGAGGGGAGTCGATCCGAGGTGCGGGGCAGATGTGCAGGATTCGCATGGGCTCCATCCACCTCCTCGGACTCGGCGCGGCCGATCATGTGCGGCCTGGGGGAAAGTATACCGAGAGCGCCGGTGGGAGGAGCCGGCGGTTATGCGGTCGGCTTTCGTCCTATTGTGTAGGTCAGCGAGAAGAACCGGGCACGGAACTCGGGGTCTGCGAGCATGGTGCGGTAGCGTTCCATGTCCTCCATGCTCAATCCGGTGGACAGGAGGGGCGCCTCTGCCTGCCTGCTGAGGTTGGAATGGTACATCGCCCAGGGGCCGCCGCCGCGGCCGAGGGGAACGACGTGCTCCGCGGCGACATCGGTCAGCCCTGCATCGAGCATGGCTGCTTCGATCTGGTCCGCCCACGAGTAGTCGTGCCCGGCTGCCGGACCGATCTGCCGATATGCTGCGTCGTTGTACTTGGCCCAGACATCATGATCGGATTCCTGGGGTGCCACCAGGAGCTCCTCGGCCAGGCCCACATCTGCAAGGACGAGCCAGCCTCCGGGTGCCAGCTCGTCGACGAGCTGCGCGAATATCTCTCGTCGCGCACTCAAGTGGGTCAGGACGAGTCGTGCGTGGATGAGGTCGAAGGGGCCGACGGGGACTCCTTCGCGGATGTCGTGACGCCGTGGCTCGACCCCGAGCGACTTCGGCAGGTGTGTCGTATCGAGATCGATCGCGACCACCTGTCCACCGGTCTGTTCGGCGATCATCCTGGCCACCGAACCGTTTCCGGCTCCGATCTCCAGGCAGTGCGGTGAATCGGGCAGGAGCAGAGGACTCAGTATCGAGCGGGTGTTTCCGTCGAAGAGCGCGGACAGTGAGTTGAGCTGCTGTGCTCCGAGATCCGATCCGCTGTCGAAGAGATAGTGGTCGTCGGGTGAAGTCGTCTTCATCGTCGTCATGGTGTCCTCCGTCGGACTCAGGGAGTCAATGGTTCTGGTGGTGGGGTTCGGTCAGCGTAGGTCGGTGAGAAGAACGTGACCAGGTTCGGCTGTGACTCAGGCCGATGCCCGCGAACGGAGGTCGACGCCCGCGAAGCGAGGCCGATGCCTGCGAATACGGGGATTCGCCCGCCCTCGGTGCCGGGCCGGGATCGCCGAGCCTGACCCAAATCGCGTCGCCGCGGCGAAATGAGGCACGATAGTGCTGTGATCAGATGGATTCGAGTAGCTGTGGCCCTGGTATTGGCACTGGCCCTCAGCGCCTCCGTGTACTGGGGCTACACCTTGTTCCTGCTGGCGACGGGACTCATCGTCTTCGGCGTGGCCTACGGGTGGCCCAGGCTGACCGACTCTCCGCAGCCCCGCGCGACCTCGATCATGCTCTTCATCTTCGGCGTGGCCGGTCTGATCGCGGCGTTCCGGGACAGCACGGCTCCCTATCTTGACTGGCTTCCGGTCCTGGCGGGTCTCGGTCTGCTGTGGACCTTCGTGCAGAACCTCACCCGAGGAATGGGCGCATCCGACGCCGTGGCCAACGTCTCAGCGCAGGTCGCGGGCGTGGTCATCGCCTTGTCAGCGAGCACCTGGGTCGCGGCGATCACCATGCCCGGAGATAAGGAAGCCATCGTCGTGGGACTCGTCTCACTCATCGTCGCCGGCTGCATGACGGCTCTGCCCTGGCCCGCGATCTACACCTCCCCACTGGCAGTGGCGATGCCGACCGCGGTCGCCGGAATCCTCTCGGTCCTCATCTTCCGGGATGCGATCAGCTGGCCGGTGGCGCTGATCCTCGGCGCCGTCATGGGGCTTCTGGTCGCTGGAGTCGACCGCATGCTCGGTCTCATCGCCCACAGCAAGTACCAGGCCGTGAGCCTTGAGATCTCACAGAACATCGAGCTGAAGAAGAATGTGGAGAAGGCCCGCAGCTTCGCCGTCCAGCTCGCACTCGGCGCCGCCCCCATCGCCCTCGGCGGCGTCATCGTCTACGCTCTCGAACGCGTCACCCTCTGAGGTGAGCGCATCGCTCTCAGTGGCCGGACTGGGTGCACGCACCGCAGTTGGGAAATGTAGACTGGGAGCATGGAAAACCTTGTCGCTCTCGAAATCGTCTTCTCCAGTCTCGTCGGCATTGCCGCACTCGGCGCCCTGGGCGTCGGAGTCAAGGTCGTCACGGCGCTGTTCAAAGACAATCGCTGAACTCAATGATCGAACTTGATTCCTCGGTTCATCCCGAGCTCGTTCCCCTGTCCTGGCTGATCGGTTCGTGGGAAGGCGTCGGGGTCGTCGGCTATGCGGACACCCCGGAGAAACAGTTCGGCCAGCGCGTCGACTTCGTCGCCCATCCCGGAACTCCGTTCCTGCAGTACGCCGCGCATGCATGGCTGCTGAGCGAGGACGGTGAACTGGAATCGACGCTGACCCTGGAGACAGGGATCTGGCAGCTGGTCCGCCCCCGCGATGCCGGAGACGTGGGCCCGGGAATGCTCGTGCCGACCGAAGAGCCCAGCTTCACCTCGGCGGCGGCCGTCGAAACCCTGCGCACGAACGATGAAGGATTCGAGATCGAGGCCGAGATCGTCCACCCCCACGGTGTGATGGAGCTCTACGCCGGTCACGTCAAGGGACCGCGCATCGACCTCTCGACCGACGTCGTCGCCCGGACCAAGACCGCGAAGGAGTACACCGCCTCGACCCGCATGTACGGACTCGTCGGCGGAGAGCTCATGTGGGCCTGGGACATGGCCGCGCTGGGCCACGAGCTCGCCACGCATTCCTCGGCCCGCCTGAAGAAGCTGGCCTGAGATGACCGAGCCCGAGTCGAACGAGCCCGTGTCGAACGCGCCTGAGTCTCACGCGCTCGGTCAGGGAGAGAACGTACCTGAGGAGGAATCCTTGCAGTCGAATGTGTCCTCACGTCCCTCATCATTGAGTCGCCCGCTGAGTTCCACTGCGGTCTTCGGTGAAGGCGAGCTGCAGCACACCCCTGTCCACTACGGGTCACCGCTGCGCGAGCAGCGGGCGCTGCTCGAGAAGGGCGCGATCGTCGATCTGCCTCATCTGCGGGTCCTGCGCCTGAGCGGAGCCGACCGTCTCTCCTGGCTGAACTCCATCACCACTCAGAAGCTGGACTCCCTGGCGCCGGGCGTGGCCACAGAGACCCTCGTCCTCGACCCGAACGGTCGCATCGAGGGCTGGCTGAAGCTCGTCGACGACGGTGAGTCGCTCTGGGCGATCAGCGAACTGCACACGGACGCCACCCTCGAGTTCCTCCGCAAGATGGTCTTCATGATGCGAGTGGAGATTGAGGACGTCAGCGACGAATTCCAATGCCTCGGAGCCGTCCTGAAGTTTCCGGACGTCTTGCCCACGGCACAGCTGTGGAACGACCCCTGGCCGCATATCGGGAGCGGTTCGGCCTCGTATGCGCAGGTCGATCTCGGACTCGAGGTGGCAGGGGAGGACCACCCCGGGCTCGAGACTCAGTTTGTCATCGGCATCGTCGCCCGCACGGACCTGCAGGCCACCTCGGCGAGCGAATTCACGATGGCCGGGTACGACGCCTGGGAGGCCCTGCGGATCGCCGCCTGGCGGCCCGGCGTGAACGACATCGATCACAAGTCGCTCGTCGGAGAACTCGACATGCTGCGCACCTCGGTGCACCTGGCCAAGGGCTGCTACCGCGGTCAGGAGGCCGTGGCACGCGTGCACAACCTGGGCCAGCCGCCCCGCCGCCTCGTATTCGTCCACCTCGACGGATCCGGGCACATCCAGCCCGAAACCGGCGCCGAGGTGCTCGCTGAGGTCCGCGGTTCCCAACGGCCCGTGGGTCAGCTGACCTCGGTCGCCCTGCACTGGGAGCTCGGGCCTATCGGCCTGGCAGTGGTCAAACGCAACCTCGCCGCGGATGCTCCGCTGAGCTTCGACCTCGGCGACGACGCGGCACCGGTGGCAGGGGCTCAGGAGACGATCGTTGCGCCCGTGCGCGAGCACGAGATCGACCTGCCGGCGCGCAACAGGGACGTCGACATGCGCAATCAGCGGCGCTGAGTTCACCCCCTCAGCGGCAACGAATTTCGCATCTGGGTGTTCCGTGATGGGGCGATCTGCTCAGCCTGCGGACGGTAAGTGACAAGAACCGTCATGAGGCTCTACTCTTCTCGTTATGACAGCTTTGGAAATTGGCGGCGAAGCGCTGCCGCAGGAACGTAAACTCGTCACCGAGATCCCCGGACCGAAGTCCCGTGAGATCGAGGCGCGTCGCCAGTCGGCAGTGGCTCCCGGAGTCGGTTCCAGTCTGCCCGCCTATGTGGTCGCAGCCGGCGGTGGAATCGTCAAGGACGTCGACGGCAACCAGATCATCGACCTGGGAGCGGGCATCGCCGTGACGACCGCCGGAAACTCGAACCCGCGGGTCGTCAAGGGCGCCACCGAGCAGCTCGAGTCCTTCACCCACACCTGCTTCATGGTCAACCCCTATGAGGGCTACGTCGAGGTCGCCGAGGCGCTCAACCGGCTGACTCCCGGCGATCACGAGAAGCGGTCCCTCCTGCTCAACTCCGGCGCCGAAGCTGTCGAGAACGCCGTCAAGATCGCTCGCGCCCACACCGGTCGCGACGCCGTCGTCGTCTTCGACCACGCCTACCACGGCCGCACCAACCTGACCATGTCGATGACGTCGAAGGCCGCGCCCTACAAGGCAGGATTCGGCCCGTTCGCCGGCGAGGTCTACCGTGCACCGATGTCCTACCCGTACCGCGACAACGATGCGGCCGGCACGAAGGTCAGCGGCGAGGACGCTGCCAAGCGCGTCATCACCATGATCGAAAAGCAGATCGGCGCCGAACACGTCGCCGCGATCGTCATCGAGCCCATCCAGGGTGAGGGCGGCTTCATCGTTCCCGCCGAGGGCTTCCTGCCCGCCCTGACCGAGTTCGCGCGTGACAAGGGCATCGTCTTCGTCGCCGACGAGGTCCAGGCCGGCTTCGCCCGCACCGGCAAGATGTTCGCCTCCGAATGGGAAGGCATCGTGCCCGACCTCATCGCCACGGCCAAGGGCATCGCCGGCGGTCTGCCGCTGTCGGCCGTGACCGGTCGCGCGGAGATCATGGACTCGGTCGGACCGGGACGTCTCGGCGGAACCTACGGCGGCAACCCGGTCGCCTGCGCCGCCGCACTCGGCGCCATCGCCTCCTATGAGGAAGACGGACTCGTCGACAACGCCGTTCACATCGGCGAGATCGTCACCGACCGTCTCACCAAGCTGCAGGGCAAGTACCCGGAGGTCGGCGATGTTCGCGGCCGTGGCGCCATGATCGCCGCCGAGTTCGTCCAGCGCGACTCGATCGACCCGAACCCCGAACTGGTCAAGAAGATCGCCGACCACTGCGCGAAGAACGGCGTCCTCGTGCTCACCACGGGAACCTTCGGCAACATACTGCGCTTCCTGCCGCCGCTGACGATCTCCGACGCGCTGCTGAACGAAGCTTTCGACGTCATCGAAGAGGCCATCGCCGCTTCGCTGGCCTGACTGGATCCGGTCGCTCCTGCCAGCGTCCTCGGAACCACCGCCCACGTTGACTACAGTGGGCATATGAGCGAAACGAATGCCCTGCGCGTCTCCCGCCTGCTGCGGGAGACCGCAGGGTTTCTGCTTCCCCTGAATCAGGTCGAAGCCGACGTCGAGGTCACTCGCATCGAGTTCGACGTCGACCTCAGAGGTTCAGCTGCCGAGTTCCAGTCGCCTGCTGATCGTCGGTCGTCCGCTGATCTCGCGGGGGCGGTCGTCCTCGTCACCGAACCCGTGGACGGTGCAGTCGGACTCAACGCGAGCGGACTCCGTGCCGACGGGCTCGATGCGATCCGGGCGCGGTACTCCGGCGCCGCGGCACTCATCGTGCCGCCGGGAACGCACACTCACCTCGGCGAGGGGGCCGATGATGTATCTGCCGGGTCGGCTGCGCCCATTCTGCTCGAACGATCCACGGGCGTGACCTGGTCCGAGGTCCTCGTCCATCTGCGTCAGCTCAACGAGGGCGCCTCGAGCGCTCTGGCCTGGCCCGACGTCGATGACCTCAGCGCGCTGGCAGCGGTCATCGCGAAGATGACGGGGGCATCGATCACGATCGAGGACCCGGCCTCACGCGTGCTCGCCCACTCCAACCTCGGCGATGAGATCGACGATATTCGACGGGAGACGATCCTCTCCGGTGCGATTCCCGACTGGCGCATCGCCGAGCTGGAGGAGTCCGGGTTCCTTGACGTGGTGCGCCGATCGACTGATGTCGTCGAGCGGCCCGCCGCAGGAGCCACGCCCGCCCGTTCCGTCATCGCGCTGCGCAGCGAGGGCGAGCTGCTCGGCACGATCTGGGCCGCCTACCCGGACACGGTGGATCCGGCGTCGCTGCGCGAAGTCCTCCGCGATGCCGCCCGCGCGGCCATCCCGGTGATGCTGCGGACCCTGCGACGCTCCCCGTTCGAAAAGCGCATCCGGCGCGAGGCCCTCGGATCGATCCTCGGAGGTTCCCCGGATCTGGGGCCGGCCGCGACCCTGCTCGCGCTTCCCTTCTCCGGGCACTATGCAACCCTGGCCTTCGCCGAGGTGGCCCCCGACCGAGAGCCCGTGCTGAGGTTCCATCTGCGGGCCGCCTTCGCCGATGCCGTGCTCGCCCACGTCGGAGTTCATGGCCACCTGGCGGTGCTCGTGCATATGAGCGAAGGCATGTCGGCGATTGAGATCAAGTCTCACGTCGCCTCGACGCTGCAGCGGTCCCTGCCTCCGAGCGAGCCGCTTCACTTCGGAGTGGGCGCCGCCGTCGAACGCCTCGACCATGTGCAGCGATCATGGACCGAAGCCGTGTACGTCGTCGACGCACTGCTGGCCAAGGGGCCGCAGACTGGGACGTCCGCGCCTGCGGGCAGCGAATCTGCCGACGATCAGGACGTGGTCCGCGGGGCGACGGCCGAGGACGTCGCGGCCGAACTCGTCGGCCTCGAAGCCGCCGATGCCCTGCGCTCAGTGGGTCCTCGCATCACGGAGCCTGCCCGATTGCTCGCAGCTCACGACGCGAAGCTGCAGGGGCAGCTGCTCGAGACCCTGCGGGTGTACTTCGCAACAGTTGGAAACTCCGCCGAAGCGTCGCGCCGTCTGCACGTCCACACGAATTCTCTGCGGCATCGTCTCACCCGGATCGAGGAGATCACAGGCCTGTCGACGGCGGATCGTGCGGGCAGGCTGTGGCTGGAGTTCGCTGTGCTCGTCTTCGACAGGGAAAGCCACTGACTCGGCTGTGCGGTTCTTACAAGACAGTGCGGAAAAGTTTGGCAGATTATTGTTCGTTCGTCCTGGTCGCGGCGTTCTAAGGTAACAGCACACCACGAACGAAGGACACTATGCACAGCAACCAGTCGGGACCGCCGGTCCAGGCCAGCCGAGAACGAGTGATCAAGGCCGTGGCGAAGAGCTCGACCCGTGAAAGCAGTGCCGTAGGAACCGGTGCCGACGCGACTGTCACCGCGGTGAACGGTGTCGACGCACAGTCACCGCAACTCGACGACACGACTCCGGTGATCGGACTCATCGACCTCGACCAGGTCTCTGACGCGTACGAGCGGCTGAGGACGGCATTCTCCGGGGGCACCGACGTCCTTCACGCCGTCGCCTGCAAGGCCGTACCGCTGCTGCCCCTGCTGCGCTATTATGCCGAGGCCGGTGCCGGTTGTGAGGTCGCCAGTCCCGGCGAGCTCGACCTCGCCCTGACAGCAGGCTTCGCTCCTGAGCGCATCGTCTTCGACTCTCCGGCGAAGACCCTGTCCGAGCTCAAGCGTGCCGTGACGCTGGGGGTGTCGATGAACATCGACAACTATGAGGAACTCGATCGACTCGATGCGATCCTCGACGGCAGAACCACCTCGGCGAGGGTGGGGATCCGGATCAATCCGCAGTCGGGCACGGGCACGATCGGTGCCCTGTCCACCGCCACACAGACCTCGAAATTCGGCATCGGCCTGGCCGACGCGGGCGCTCGCGAAGCACTCATCGACGCCTACCTCGCCCGTCCCTGGCTCAACCAGATCCATGTGCACTCCGGGTCCCAGGGGATCAGCCTCGACCAGGCCGCGGCGGGCATTGAAATCGTCGTCGAGCTCGCGCAGGAGATCAACCGGCGCGCCGCGCAGACCCACGGACGCGACCGGCAGGTCACCCGCATCGACATCGGAGGGGGACTGCCCGTGAACTTCGCCGGCGAAGAGATCACCCCGACATTCGCCGACTACCGCGCTGTGCTCGCCGCCCAGGTCCCCGGCCTGTTCGACTTCGACATCATCACCGAATTCGGGCGCGCACTGCTGGCCAAGGCCGGCACCATCCTCACCCACGTCGAATACGCCAAGACCACCGGCGGCCGGCGCATCGCCATGACTCACGCCGGCGTCCAGGTCGCCACCCGCACGGCCTATGCCCCCGCCGACTGGCCCCTGCGCATCCTCCCCTTCGACCCGGACGGCAATCCCAAATCCGCCGAGGAGGTCCCCACCGATGTCGCAGGCCCGGCCTGCTTCGCCGGTGACCTCCTGGCCCGCGATCGTGTGCTGCCGCGACTGGATGCCGGCGACATCGTGGCCGTGCCCGACACCGGCGCCTACTACTTCTCCAACCCGTTCTCCTACAACCTGCTCCCGCGAGTGCCCGTCTACGGGTACCGGGCCAACCAGGGAGCAGTCGAGTACGCGCTGATCCGGCGTGGTCAGAGCCGCGAAGAGATTCTCGCCGAGGCGGGCGAACCCGAGATCGCACCGTATCGTCTGGTGCAGAACGAAGGAGACAGTTAACGATTCAGCAAACATTCAGTTTGAGTGCATGAATGATGGCAACCTCCGCATACCCTCGGAGGGAAGCACCCGAATGACCAGCAAGGCAGCTGGTGACAGAACTTCGACGACGAAGAGGAAACGATGAATATCAGACGCATGACCGTAGCGGCCATCGCCGCGCTCGCACTGAGTCTCTCCGCCTGCGGATCCGGCGGTGGATCCGGCGACGGAGGTGAGACCACGAACGACCTCACCTTCGGAACCGGCGGCACCTCCGGAACCTACTATCCGCTCGGCGGTGAGCTCGCGACGATCTTCGAAGAGAACGTCGAGGGCACGACCGTCAACTATGTGGAGTCCGGAGCCTCGGCTGAGAACCTCGGCAAGATCTACCAGGGTGAGTGGCAGCTGGGCTTCACCCAGAGCGACACCGCGAACAATGCCGTCAAGGGTGAGCTCGAAGACCTCGACGGCACGAAGATCGACAATGTCGGGTGGATCGCCTCGCTCTACCCCGAAGCCGCACACATCATCGTGCGAGAAGATTCCGGGATCGAGTCCGTTCAGGACCTCAAGGGCAAGAAGATCGCTGTCGGTGATGCCGGATCCGGTACCCGCGCGATCTCGGACGCGATACTCGATGCGGCGAACATCAGCGAATCGGACTACACCCCGGAGATCACCGATTTCGGGGCGTCGACCGATATGCTCGCCGACAAGCAGATCGACGCCACGATCTTCGTTGTCGGCACGCCAGTGGCCGGGCTGACACAGCTGGCAGCGACCACCGACGTCAGACTCCTCGGCCTCGACGAGGAGACGACCTCGGCAATCGAAGAGAACAGCGGTGCCGAGTCCTACGACATCCCTGCCGATGCCTACGACTTCCTCAAGGAGGACGTGCCCACGGTGTCGGTCTTCGCATCCTTGGTGGCCTCCACGGACCAGGTGAGTGAGGACACTGCCTACGGTCTGACCAAGGCGCTGTTCGAGCACAGCGATGAAGTCACGCTGGATGTCGGAAAGCTGATCACCAAGGACTCCGCCATGCTGGGCGTCGGCGATGTGCCGCTGCACCCGGGCGCCCAGAAGTACTACGAAGAAGAGGGCATTGACCTGCCGTGAGTGAACACCCGACACCGCCCCGGCCATCCGACAACGCGGCCGGGGCGGTCGCCGAGCAGACCGCCGAGGCGGAGCAGGCATCCGCTGAAGTCCTTCGCAAGGTCGACTCCTCGAGTCGATTCCGCACGAATCTCGGGTGGTGGGCTTGGGTGATCGGCGGTGTCTCCATCGTCTTCACTCTCTACCACCTCTATGCGGCGTTGGAGCGTCCATTCAACACCTGGATGCACTCGTCCCTGCATCTGGCGGGGGCGACTGCCCTGATCTTCTTCCTCTACCCGGCCAGCAAGAGGCTGCTCGACGCACCGGCCAGCGGAAACCGGGTGGCCGATGTCCTCATCGGCCGCGGCAAGGGGATCCCCTGGTATGACGTCCTCCTCGGGCTGGCGGGACTCGGCTGCAATCTCTACGTGTTCTTCGACTACACGCGCCTGGTGAGCAACTCGGTGCAGATTCTCGGGTATTCCGACCTCGACTTCTTCGTGGCCGTACTCGGAGTGCTTCTCATCCTCGAAGCCACGCGTCGGTGCGTCGGTATGCCGATCGTCATCATTGCCGGAGTCGCGCTGCTCTATGGTCTCTTCGGCAACTACCTTCCGGTGTTCACACACTCAGGATTGAGCATCAAAGATCTCGCCACGAACATGTTCCTGTCCAGCGGTGGGGGCATCTTCGGCACACCGATCCAGGTGTCGGCGAACTTCATCTTCCTGTTCCTGTTCTTCGCGGTGATGCTCGTCCACACGAACATCGGACAGTTCTTCAACGACCTCGCCTTCAGGCTGACCGGTAGGTTCACCGGCGGTCCGGCGAAGGCGGCCGTGGTGGCCTCGGGTCTGCAGGGAATGGTCTCGGGCTCGTCGGTGGCGAACACGGTCGCCTCAGGATCATTCACCATTCCGCTGATGAAGCGGGCCGGGTTCAAACCCCACTTCGCCGCCGCGACCGAGGCCACAGCGTCGACCGGCGGGCAGCTCATGCCCCCGATCATGGGCGCAGCGGCATTCATCATGGCTCAGAATGTGCCCGACCTCGAATACAACGGGCTCATCGTCATCGCGATCATTCCCGCTCTCCTCTACTTCCTCGGAGCGTTCCTCTCCATCCACTTCGAGGCGAAGACGAGCGGAATTCTGGGCATGGCGAAGAGCAGCCTTCCCAACGGCGTCGAGCTGCTCAAACGCCTCGACCTGCTTCTGCCCCTGGTCGTCATCATCCTCACCCTGCTGTCCGGCATGTCGCCGATCCGTGCGGCCCTGTTCGGCATCGGCACCGGATTCGTCCTCAGCTTTCTGCGCAAGGTCACCCGGCTCACTCTGCGGGGATTCGTCGATCTTCTCGTCTCGGGCGCGCGAACGGCTCTGCCGGTCATCGCAGCGTGTGCGACAGCTGGGATCGTCGCGGGCACGGTCACGGTGACAGGTCTCGGCGGACAGTTGGGCAAGGGACTCGTCGATCTGGCGGGCGGCAACTTCTTCGTCGTGCTGTTCATGGTGATGATCGCCTGCCTGGTGCTCGGCATGGGGCTGCCCACGACGGCGAACTACGTTGTCACGGCCACCATCGCCGCACCGATCTTGTACAACAACTTCGATGTTCCGCTCATCGCCGCACACATGTTCGTGTTCTTCTTCGGCATCCTCGCCGACATCACACCTCCGGTCTGCTTGGCGGCCTATGCCGGTGCGGGCATCGCGGCGGCGAACCCGATGCGCGCAGGTGTCACAGCGGTGCGCATCGCCATCGCGGGCTTCCTCATCCCCTATGTCTTCATCCTGGAGCCGGCGCTCCTGCTGCAGGGAACCGTGCCGGAGATGCTCATCGCCCTGATCACGCTGATTCTGGGCATGGTCGGAGTCTCAGCGGGCATGGCCGGCTACTTCTTCGGCTCGGCAAACGTCATCGAACGATTGCTGCTCGTCGCCAGCGGAATAGCCCTGGTCTATCCGAACCTGTGGATCTCGGTGGTGGGCCTGATTGTGCTGGTCATTATCGCGGTCGAACAGAAGCTGCGCAAGGCGACCACCTCTGAGCAGATCGCGAAAGGGTTTGCGCAGCAGAAGGCCTGATCCCTGAGGCGGGCCCCACGACCGGGGCAGGGGCAGAGCCGGGGCCGTGCTGAGGGTTCATCGTCAGCACGGCCTTTCGGGCAGGGGTCAATGTGCATTTCGCACAGCTCAACGCATGCGACATTGTGAGATGTTGTGACATCTTCGCCAACGATCAGCCGTAAGGTGACAAAGAGCACATCGAATTCTCACAAGGTGCATGGGTATCGGTGAGGTTCGGGTGCCGAGGTTCCAATGCCCACGGCGATGCGAAGGACAATGATGTTCAGACACAGAATGCTGCGCAGGACGATGGCGAAGGGCCTTGCCGGACTGGCGGCAATGGCTCTTGTCTCTACGATGGCTGCCGCCCCTGCCCAGGCCGCAACCGAAGAGACCCAAGATCCGACGGTGATGCGGATCGCCACGGATGGTTTCATCGACTCGTTCAACCCGTTCACCTCGTTCTACCTGATGCCGACGAATACGTTCAAATACATGTATGAGAACCTCGTCGCCAACAGCCCCGAGACCGGTGAGGTCATCGAGGGTCTGGCCACCGAGTGGAACACCGAAGAGGGCGGAAAGGTCTGGACGTACAAGATCCGCCCTGACATGAAGTGGTCCGACGGGGAGCCGCTGACCTCCGAAGACGTGGCGTGGACGTACAACCAGATGATGGAGAAGGACGAACTCTCCGTCGCCAACGGCGCACTCATCGAGAACTTCGCCACGGTCGAGGCACCCGACGACTCCACCCTGGTCATCACGCTGAAGGAGCCGCAGGCGAACAATCCCGGCCAGGAGATCCCCGTCGTGCCGAAGCACATCTGGTCGAAGATCGACAAACCGGGTGAGTTCAAGAACAAAGAGAACACCGTGGGCTCGGGACCGTTCCAGCTCGAGAGCTACGAGGCGAACAAATCCGTCACGCTCAAGTCGAACCCGAACTTCTGGCGCGGCGAGCCCACACTCGACAAGATCCAGTACCGCTACTACACGAACTCCGATGCGCAGGTCCAAGCCATCCGCTCCGGCGAGGTCGACTTCATCACGGGATTGACTCCCGAGCAGTTCAAGGCGCTCGAAAGCGCCGACAATGTTGAGACCAGTGTGGGCAACGGACGCCGTTTCAGCGGCATCTCGATCAACTCCGGCCTGGCCGATGCCGATGGTGAGGAATTCGGGACCGGACACGAAGCGCTGCAGGACAAGAAGGTCCGCCAAGCCATCCGCGCGGGCATCGACATCGACACCCTGCGCGAGCAGGTCATGCAGGACTACGCCGAGCCGGCCACGAGCTTCGTGCCGTCGGTGTATGAGAAGTGGGCGCTGCCCGAGGACGATCCGGTGATCACCGGATTCGACGTCGAGCGGGCGAAGAAGCTGCTCGACGACGCAGGGTGGAAGGAAGGTTCCGACGGCATCCGCGAGAAGGACGGTGAGAAACTCTCCTTGCGTTTCCTCTCCGACGCCGACGCGACGATCGAACAGAACACGGCGAAGTTCCTGAAGCCGTGGATGAAAGACATCGGCATCGAGCTCAAGAACGAGGCCAGCGACGTCGACACCGTATCGGAGCGCACCACCAAGGGCGACTACGACATGTACTACTCGGGGTGGTCGCTCAGCCCGGACCCCGACTACCAGCTGTTCATCAACACCTGCGGTTCTCGCCCCGATGCCGAGGGCAACGGCGGCACCTCGCAGGATGGGTACTGCAACAAGAAGTTCGACAAGCTCTACCAGCAGCAGCACGTCGAACTCGATGAGGACAAACGCGCCGACCTCGTCCACCAG
The DNA here is from genome assembly GCF_900105045.1 of Brevibacterium picturae. Classification (GTDB taxonomy): domain Bacteria; phylum Actinomycetota; class Actinomycetes; order Actinomycetales; family Brevibacteriaceae; genus Brevibacterium; species Brevibacterium picturae. Next base: position 2,746,821 of record NZ_LT629739.1, read on the forward strand.
GCGCTGGCTCTGCACTACGAGGATACTGCTTCGATCACCCTGTGGTACCAGAACCAGCTCGAGGCCTTCCGATCGGACCGGTTCACCGGCTTCACCAAACAGCCCACCGATGACGGCATCATCGCCAACCAGGTCGGCTACTGGGGATACACCTCGGTCGAACCCGTCAGCGCGGAGAATGCCTCCGGCGAGGGCGGCATGGGGGCCGGCGGCTGGGTCGCCATCGCTGCCGCAGCCATCGTGGTCATCGGCGGAGGCGGCTTCCTGATCAGCCGGCGCAAGAAGTCCGACGATCGCGAATAGTCCCGGCCCCGGAGCCGTCGTCGGCGAGCCTCGTGGCAGCGAGGCTCGCCGACGTTGACCCCTGCACCACGAGGTTCCCCAGCGAGACCATGAGCTTCCCCAGAGAGACAGTGAGCTTCCCCAAGTGAGACCAGGAGTTCCCCAGTGACGACACCGACCCATGACCACCCCACCCCACCCGGTGGTCCCGACCCCGGCGGCTCGGGCGGGTCCACCGGCCGCGACATGGACGAACCGCCGAAGGGCGGGTCGTTCCTGGGCTACTTGCTGCGCAAACTCGGCGGCGCCCTGACCTCGATGATCCTCGTCGTGGTCCTCGGCTTCTTCGCATTCCGCATGCTGCCGGGCGACCCCGTCCTCAAGATCGCCAAGGAACGGCCCATGAGCCCGGCTCAGATCGCGGAGCTGCGCAGCCAATACGGTCTGGACAAACCGGTCATCGTCCAGTTCTGGGACTATCTGGTCGGCATCTTTACCGGCGAACTGGGTGAGAGCTACGTCTACCGCAAACCCGTCTCCGATCTCATCGTCGACTATCTGGGGCCCACGCTCCTGCTCACCGCCACCGCGGCCATCCTCGCGATCGGACTGGGCCTGTGGCTGGGTCAGCTCTCGGCCTGGCGCCGCAACTCGCTCTTCGACAAGATGGCGTCCTCGACCTCGCTCGTGTTCTGGTCGGTGCCCACCTTCTGGCTGGGCCTCATCCTGCTCATGATCTTCGGGGGCACCCTGCAGTGGCTGCCCACAGGCGGGATGATCACCCCGGGACTCGACCCGTGGTCCTTCGCCGGCATCATCGACGTGATCAAGCACCTCATCCTGCCGGTCATCACGATGGTCGCCGTCGTCTACGCCCAGTACCTGATGGTCATGCGCGCCTCCCTCATCGAAGAGATGAGTGAGGACTATCTGACAACCGCACGTGCCAAGGGCCTGACCGAGGACGAAGTGCGAAAGAAGCACGCGGTGCCCAACGCACTGCTGCCCACGATCACGGTCGTGTTCATGCACATCGGCGGTCTCATCACCGGAGCCGTCACAGTCGAGGCCGTGTTCTCCTGGCCGGGTCTGGGCAAGCTGACATTCGAAGCGATCAGCGGACCGGATCTGCCGCTGCTGCAGGGCACGTTCGTCGTGTTCTCAGCCATCATCATCGTCATGAACCTGGCGGCGGACATCGTCTACCGCTGGCTGGATCCACGAGTCAGGAGGGCATGATGGGCGAGAACGACACCACCGCCGAGGCGAACGCCTCGGAACCGAACCCAGGCACCACCTCGGCGACGCAGCCTCCCGTCATCGATGGCGCGAAGCTCGTCCGCGAACGCCGGCTGAACAATGCCAAGAAGAACTGGTCCCTGTTCCGCTCCGACATCGCAGCGATGGTCGGCGCGATCGTGCTCATATTCTTCGTCCTCATCGCGATCTTCGCTCCGCTGATCGCGCCCGCCTCGATGCTCGATGTGACGGAGCAGCTCGATGTGCCGCGCTACGCCCCGCCGAGCCTCGCCCACCCGCTGGGCACCGATGACCTGGGCCGCGAGCTCTGGATCCGCATCCTCTGGGGAGCACGCGTATCCATCCTCGTCGGCGTCGCCGCCACGGTCATGTCGATGGTCATCGGCACCGTCATGGGATTGGCCGCCGGACACTTCTCCGGATTCTTCGGTGCCGTCGTCATGCGCATCATCGACTTCTTCATCGTCCTGCCCTCCCTGCTGCTGGCGATCGTCCTGTCCTCGGTCCTCGAGCGCGGAGTCTTCACGATCGTCGTCGCCATCGGACTCACCTCGTGGGCCTCGACGGCACGGATCGTGCGGTCCCAGACCTTGAGCGTCGAGTCTCGGCTCTACATCGAAAGGGCGCGCATCCTCGGCGCCGGACATCGGCACATCCTGTTCAGGCACATGCTGCCTGCCGTGATGCCGTTGGTGCTCGCGAACACGACCCTGACCGTCGGCAGCGCGATCATCGCCGAATCCACCTTGTCATTCCTCGGGCTGGGGGACACGAGCAAGGAGTCGTGGGGAACGATCCTCAAGAACTCGATGGACATCTCCGCCGCAACCTCCGGCTACTGGTGGTACGTGCTCACTCCCGGCATCGCGATCGTGCTCGTGGTGCTCGCATTCACGATGGTCGGGCGCGCGCTCGAGGCCATCATCAATCCAGCCCTGAGGAGCCGCTGATGACCGACCTCAGCTTCGACAACGTCTCGATCACCTACCGCTCGAGCTCGAACCGCGGCGACGTCACCGCGGTCAGCGACATCAGCCTGAACCTGCCCACCGGCGCCACATTGGGCATCGCGGGGGAATCGGGGTCCGGCAAATCCACGCTGATCATGTCGGCACTGCGCCTGCTGCCCAAGTCCACGAGAATCGACGGGCAGGTCCGCCTCGGCGGGAAGGACATCAGGGACCTCAGCTTCGGTGAGATCCGGGCGGTGCGGTGGGCGCAGGCCTCGATCGTGTTCCAGGGCGCCCTGCACTCGCTCAACCCCGTCCGCGAGGTGGGCGGGCAGATCATCGAGGCCCTCGAACACCATGCGAAGGGCACGTGGACGACACCGGCCACACGACGGGATCGGATGTTCGCACTCCTCGACGAGGTCGACCTCGATAAGAGCAAGGCCGTGTCGTACCCGCATGAGCTCTCCGGCGGGCAGAAGCAGCGGATCATGATCGCCATGGCCCTGGCCTGCGAGCCCGACATCATCATCGCCGACGAACCGACCACCGCCCTCGACGTCATCGTGCAGAAGCAGATTCTCGTGGGTCTGGCGAAGCTCGTGGCCGAACGCGGAATCTCGCTGCTCATGATCAGCCACGACCTCGCCGTGCTCTCCGCCGTGTGCGAGAACCTGGCGATCATGCGCCACGGCAAGCTCGTCGAATACGGCCCCAGCGACCAGGTCTGCCTGGCGCCCGTCGCGGACTATACGAAGCAGCTCGCGGGTGCGTTCCCGCAGATCGGGGACGCTGAGTCGCGGATGAATCCGCGAACGCTCAAGCCCGCCGAGGTGCGCCGGGCCGAGCCGTACACCAAGACCTCCGAGGTGGTCCTCGAAGCCAGGAACCTCAGTGTCTCCTTCGATACGCGGCAGGGGAGGGAACGGGCCGTCCGCGATGTCGACCTGGCGCTGCACAAAGCGGAGATCCTCGCCGTCGTCGGCCAGTCCGGGTCGGGGAAGACGACACTGGCCAGGTCCCTGCTCGGTCTGCAGCAGGTCGACCCGGGGTCGCAGGTGGAATTCGCGGGCACGGCGCTGCCGAAGAAAGCGAAGGCACTGCGGACCTTCCGTCGACAGGTCCAGATGATCCTGCAGGACCCCTCGGGTTCGCTCAACCCGAAGCGCAGCGTCTACGAAGCAGTGGTCGAAGGCCTGCGGGTGCAGAAGATCACCGACAACGAATACGCCCGAGTCGTCGGGGCGCTCGAAGCCGCCGAGCTGACACCCGCGGCCGACTACCTCGAGTCGATCCCGCAGGAACTCTCGGGCGGACAGCGGCAGAGGGTCGTCATCGCCGGAGCCCTCGCACTCGATCCGCAGGTGCTCATCGCCGACGAACCCGTCGCCTCCCTCGACGCCTCGGTGCGCGGAGAGATCCTGTCCCTGTTCCTCGCGCTGAAGAAGAATCTGGGCATGAGTGCCCTCATCATCACCCACGACCTCGGCTTGGCATGGAACATCGCCGACACCGTGGCCGTAATGAAGACGGGCGAGATCGTCGAGTACGGTGACGTCGACACCGTGCTGGCCAACCCGCAGCACGCATACACGCAGGAACTCCTCGCCGCAGTTCCCCGACTGGGAAGTCAGAGTCTGGTCAACAATGGATAGCCCCACCCCATGCACTTCGGGTGCTGCGAGCGCGTTCGCAGGAGCGAGCCCGTACCTCGAGACCGCGCCGCTGCAGGCCGGTGACACCGTCCGCCTCATCGCGCCTTCGGGGCCCACCGACGAAGAGTCCCTGCAGCGGGCGATCGCGCAGCTCGAGTCCTGGGGACTTCACGTGATGGTCGGCGATCACGTTCGCGCTCGCCACCCGCGGGTGAAATACCTGGCGGGAACCGACGAGCAGCGCCGGGCCGACCTCGTCGACGCCTGGTGCGATCCGGACACCTCGGCGGTCATCGCACTGCGTGGCGGATTCGGGGCGATGCGCCTCCTCGACGGAATCGACTTCGGCCTCATGCGCGATCACGCCCTGCGCCGGGACGGGCGTCCCAAGCTGCTCACCGGCTCCTCGGACATCACGGCGCTGCACCAGGCATGGGACCATCACCTGTCAGTGGCGACGCTGTTCTGCCCGATGGTCGGCAACGACCCGTTCAAGAACTCAACCGTCGTCCCCGCCGAGGTCGCCAGCTGGCTGTTCGAACCCTGGGGCGGCCGCGAACTCGGGTTCCCCGCGGCCGAATCGCAGGCCGGTGCGACCGCGGCACCTCCTGGCGGCGCTGCCACGGCCGAGAATAGGAACTTTTGGTGCGAAAATGCGGCCCCAAATCACACCAAAAGTTCCTCAATGTCGCAGGACGGGAACGCAACTATCGCAGGCACTGGGGTGAGTGTCGGACCTGGGGTCTCAGTGGCGGCAGGCTCGAGGCCCCGACACCCAGTCAGCCGGGCGCGGACGCTGGTGCCGGGAATGGCGAAGGGCCGCCTCGGCGGGGGAAATCTCAGTCTGGTTGCGGCCGGAATGGGAAGTCCGGAGTTAGCCGGGGTGCGGGAGGCCCGCGCGCGATACGGCCCCTCGATCCTCATGCTCGAAGACGTCGACGAGGAGCTCTACCGCCTCGACAACCTGCTCGTGCAGCTGGTCCGCGGCGGTTGGTTCGACTCGGCGGACGCTGTGGTGCTGGGGTCCTGGCAGGACTGCGCCGAGATCGTTGAGGTGGAGGAGCTGTTCATGGACTACCTCGGCGAGGCAGGAATCCCGGTCGTGAGTGAGATGGGCTTCGGCCACGACCCGGATGCGCCGAGCACTCCGCTGGGGGTGGCCGTCACGCTCGAGGCCCCTGCCCAGGGCAGGCCCCGGATGTGGGTGGACGAGACATGAGCGTGTGGATGGAGCGTGAGCGTGCTGTGATGCTTGGACCGGTCGAAGAAGGAGAGGATTTCCTACGATGAATGAGGACATGAACAAGAGCGACGTGTCGAGCACGGGTGACGCCTCGAACACGGGCGAGGTGGACTTCGATCGACTGCCGGGAGTGCGCTTCAGCGCCCTGGCCTACGACATCGACAGCGGCGAACGCGTGTTCGCGCACAACGAGGACGACGAGCTCGACACCGCCAGCATGGGCAAGGTCTTCCTCCTGCATACAGCTCTGCAGATGCACGTTCGCGGCACCCTCAATCTGCAGGAGCGGCTCTCGCGGCGGCCCTCTGAGCGGGTGGATGAATCCGGCATCTGGTACCTCATGGAACAGGATGACTTGAGCATCTACGACGTGGCCGTGCTCGTCGGAGCCTTCAGCGACAACTTCGCGACCAATGTGCTCATCCGCCGCATCGGGCTCGAGAACGTCGCCCGCCAGGTCGAGGATCTGGGGTATCGGAACTCGGGACTGCACGACTTCCTGCGCTGGCCTCGTCCGGCCAAAGCCCCGCGTACTTTGTCCTCAGGCACTGCTTCGGAGATCAGTGACTTCATGGCCCGGCACGCGAAAGACGAATTCTGGGACGAGTCGACGAACGAGATCTTCCGCCGCTGGTTGGGTGCCGGCGCGGACACCTCCATGGTCGCCTCGGCGTTCGATCTCGATCCTCTCGCCCACTACAACTACCAGCGCGACGTGTGGGTCTGGAACAAGACGGGCACGAACGGGACGATCAGGGCCGACGCCGGGATCGCGATGACGCCGACGCGTCGGGTCGCCTACGCCGTGTTCGCGAACTGGGACCCCGGCACAGACCGGGTCGTCGACGTCATGCCCATCATGCGCGAAGCAGGGGAGGTGATCCACCGATTCCTCTGAGTACTCGGACATCGATCGACTCGAGAACGCGCACAGCCACACGCCGATCCTCGAGTATTGTTGATGTCCTATGACTTCCTCGATCTACCTCACCGGTGAAGCGAAGGCGCCATCGAACAACCCGATCATGGCACAGTACGGGCTGTTCTACATCGCCTTCGAGATCGAGGCGGACACACACCGAGTCCTCGATGTCGACTGCTCGGCGACGTTGGCCCTGACAAGGAAGTTCATCAGGGGCCTGTTCATCGACGCAGACATCACGGACACCGGTCGACTCACGGAGTCGATCACAGCCAGATACCACGGGTCCTCCCAGAAGGCGCTCATCGTCGCGGTGAACAACGCGGCGAAGAAGTACCAAGAGCTCCCAACCTCTAGCTGAGTCGACTCCTCGACCACCAAGATTGCCCGGGTCCCCACCGGATCGGATCCAATCGACAACCGCACATGGCTTCACCGCGCACTGCGCCTGCACCTCGAGGAATTGGCCGAGGGCAGCGCGACGCGGTCCAATCCACCTGAAGGAGTGTCGTTTGTGATCACGGACGGTTTTCTATTCATCAGCCTGCTGCTGGCGATATCGGCGGTTCTCGTCGTCGCCGACCGCAGCGGGAAATTCAAAGTATTCAAGTATGTCCCCGGGTTCGTCTTCCTCTACATCGTGGCGGCCCTGCTCAACACCGTCGGCCTGTTTGACCACGACGCCATCGACGGTGTCGGCGACGGGGTGCAGGACGCGCTGCTGCCGGCGATGATCCTGCTTCTGCTGTTCAAATGCGATGTCCGGCAGATCATCCGCCTCGGACCGAAGCTGCTGCTGACCTTCGTGGTGACGGCAGCGAGCATCATGATCGGCTTCATCGTCGCCTACCTGATCGTGCACTCGGCACTGGCCCCCGAATCCTGGAAGGCCCTCGGCGCGCTCAATGCCTCTTGGACCGGCGGCTCGGCGAACATGGTCGCAGTCCAGGACATCCTCGAAGCACCGGAGGACGTCTTCGGCTACGTGCTCATCGTCGACACTGTCCTCTACTCCTTCTGGCTGCTCCTCATCTTCTCTTCGGTCGCCGTCTCCGATAAGTTCAACAGATGGACGAAGGCAGACACCTCGAAGTTCGATTTTGTCGGTCGTGTCACCGACGAGGAAGAGAAGCCGATGACCCTGTCGTCGATCATCGGTCTTCTGGGTTTCGCCCTGCTCGTCTCCGCCTTGGCTGCCAAAGCAGGCGAGATGCTGCCGGAAGTGGGCACGGTGATCAACGCCTCGGCTTGGACGATCCTCATCGTGAGCATCCTCGGTCTGGTCATCGGGTCGACGCGGTGGGGGCGGACCGCAGGCTCCAGCCAGCTCGCGACCATCATGCTCTACCTCATCATCGGCATCATCGCTTCCGGATCCGACTTCACCTCGCTGGCCGAAGCCCCGATCTACCTGGTCGTCGGTGTGATCGTGCTCCTCGTCCACATCGTCATCATGCTCGTCTATGCGAAGCTGACGAAGACCGAACTGTTCAGCATCGCTGTGGCCAGCACCGCGAACATCGGGGGAATCGCCTCGGCGCCGGTGGTCGCGGGTGCCTTCAACCGTCAGCTGGTGCCGGTGGGCGTGCTCTTCGCACTCATCGGAGCCTTCTCCGGCACCTTCCTGGGATTGTTGGGCGCGCAGCTGATGTCGGGGATCGGCTGATGAGCGTGATCCGACACCTGAGACCACAGACTTCCACCCAACTCACCGACGATCATCCGAACTGAAGGAGCACACTCATGACATACGACGTCTTCGACGGACACAACGACCTGGCCTGGTACCTGCGGGAGGAGCGCGACTACAGCGTTGCCGGGCTCAACGACCCCAGCGTCTCACCCTTCACGACGATGGATCAGCTGCGCGAAGGCCACGTTGCCGCGCAGTACTGGTCGGTCTACGTCCACTCCTCGATCACCGGGGCGGAGGCGATCAAGGCCACCTGGGAACAGATCGACGCGGTGCAGCGCGTCGTCACCGCCTACCCCGAGCGGCTCCAGTTCGCCCGCACCGCCGCCGAGGTGGTCGCCGCCCGTGACGCCGGAAAGGTGGCCTCACTGATGGGCGTCGAAGGCGGACAGCAGATCGACGAATCACTGGCCGTGCTCCGCTCCTATGCGCGCGCCGGGTCCCGGTACATGACCCTGACCTGGTCGACGACGCACTCCTGGGCCGACTCGGCCACGGATGAACCGCAGCACGATGGACTCAGTGCCTTCGGCCGCGAGGTCGTGGCGGAGATGAACCGGATCGGCATGATCGTCGATCTCTCACACGTCGCGCCGAGCGTCATGCACCAGTCTCTGGACATCTCCACGCTGCCCGTGATCTTCACCCACTCCTGCGCCTTCGGGCTCAACCCGCATCCGCGCAACATCCCCGACGACGTTCTCGATCGGGTGCCTGGCAATGGGGGAGTGGCGATGATGACCTTCGTGCCCTCCTTCGTCTCGAACGCACGTCGCGAATGGGTCGACGCCGGAGAGAACGGCACCGCCCCCGAGGTGACCGTGGCCGATGTCGCCGACCACTGCGACTACGTCCGCGAGCGGATCGGAATCGACCACATCGGCCTCGGCGGGGACATCTGCGGTGTCGATGAACTGCCGCAGGGGCTCGGCGACGCCGGTCAGTATCCTGCGCTCTTCGAGGAGTTGGCCGGTCGCGGCTGGTCGGACACTGATCTGCGCAAGCTCGGCTTCGACAACGCGATGCGGGTCCTCGAAGCACACGAGGAAGCGTATAGGCAGTTCCTTGGGACGTCGGCGGGGACGGCCACCTCGGCGGGTGTGGGGCAGGCGGACGCCTCGGCGGGGGAGCACGCATGACTCGGCTGCTCGTCATCGTCAACCACATCGAATCCCAGCCGGGAATGCTCACGCAGTGGATGATCAGCGAGAACGTCGAGTTCGACCTGCGCATCGGCGGTGTGTCCCGACTTCCCGAGCCGAGCGCCCTGAATGGCTACGACGGGCTGATCATGCTCGGAGGCGGATACATGCCCGATGAGACCGATCGTGCTCCCTGGCTCGAGGCCGAGGCGCGGCTGTCACGGCAGGCGCTGGAGACGGGCCTGCCGCAGTTCGGCATCTGCCTCGGCGGCCAGCTCATCGCCCATGTCATCGGCGGTGATGTGCGGGCACGCACCGGGGCCCCGGAGAAGGGGTACACCTGGATCGACATGACTGCGGACGCTGCGCTGGACCCGGTGTTCTCCGCCATCGGAACACGCGCGGCCTTCGTCGAGAGTCATGTCGATCGGATCGTCGATCTGCCGCCCGAAGCAACCCTGCTTGCGACCAGCAGTGCCTGCCGATTCCAGGCGTTTCGCATCGGCAATGCCTGGGGGACACAGTTCCATCCCGAGGCTTCGGGGCAGAATATCCGCAACTGGGATGCGAAAAAACTGCAACAATTGGGTTTCGATAAAGATACCCTGTTGGATCAGGCAGAGGAACGCGGCGAGGACAGTCGGCGAGACGCGAAGGCGCTCCTGACGGCTTTCCTCGACGTGGTACGCAACAGACACGAGTGATCGCGGGGATGCGATCGCATAGAGCAATGAGGAGTCATCGTGAGTCAGAGCGGTAACACCACCAAGGATGGTCCGGGGGCAGGGCAGCAGCCGGAGACCCTCAAGCGGGTCATGGGCCCCAAACTTCTGCTCCTCTTCATTGTCGGCGACATCCTGGGCACCGGCGTCTATGCGCTGACGGGCAAGGTCGCCGGACAGGTGGGAGGTGCCGGATGGCTGCCGGTCATCCTCGCCTTCAGCATCGCCGCGATCACGGCGTTCTCCTACATGGAGCTCGTCACCAAGTACCCGCACGCCGCTGGTGCCGCGTTGTACACGCACAAGGCCTTCGGGGTCCACTTCGTCACCTTCCTCGTCGCCTTCGCCGTCCTCAGCTCCGGAATCACCTCGGCATCGACGGCGTCGACGGTGTTCGCGGAGAACATGGCTGCCGGGTTCGGCTGGGACCTCCCTGCCACAGCCACGATGTGGATAGCGGTCGGCTTCCTCGCGCTTGTCGCGGCGATCAACCTCCGCGGTGTGAGTGAGAGCGTGTGGTTCAACGTGGTCCTGACCATGATCGAGCTCACCGGCCTGCTGTTGGTCATCCTCGTCGGGTTCTTCGCCCTCGGTTCGGGCAGCGCCGACTTCTCACGGGTGATGATCTTCGAGACCGCCGACGACAAGAGCATTTTCCTGGCGGTCACCGCGGCTACCTCGCTGGCGTTCTTCTCGATGGTCGGATTCGAGGACTCTGTGAACATGGTCGAGGAGACCAAGGACCCACAGGTCTTCCCGAAGATCATGCTCAGTGGTCTGACGATCACCGGCATCATCTACGTGCTGGTGTCGATCGTGGCCGTCGCCGCCGTACCGATCGGTGTGCTCAAGGAGAGCAAGACGCCGTTGCTCGAAGTCTTCGAAGCCGGTGCTCCGGGCCTGCCGATCGACGAGATCTTCCCGTTCCTGACCATGTTTGCGGTCGCAAACACGGCATTGATCAACATGCTCATGGCCAGTCGCCTGCTGTACGGGATGTCGAAGCAGAACGTGCTGCCGCCGGTGTTCGCCAAGGTTTTCAAGGGGCGCCGTTCGCCCTGGGTGTCGATCGTCTTCACCACCCTCATCGCCTTTGCTCTCATCATCGCCGTCTCCACCTTCCTGCCGGAGAGTGTGATCGCGTCCCTGGGCGGCACCACGTCGTTGCTGCTTCTGGCAGTCTTCGCGGTCGTCAACTGCGCGGTTCTCGTGCTGCGTAAGAAGACAGTCGAGCACAAGCACTTCCGCGCACCCACCTACCTCCCATGGCTGGGCGTCGTCACCTGCCTGTTCCTCGTGGGGCCGTGGGCTCGCCTCGACGACCTCATCCAGTACCAGATCGCAGTGGCGTTGATCGGCATCGGCGTCGTCCTTTGGGCGATCACCTGGTTTTGGAACCGATCGGTCAAGGGCGCAAGCACCAAGTTCCGCAACCCTGAAGAGCTCTCGTGAACGCGGGTCGCACTACGCTTCAATCTGTCTCAACTAGTGAAGGTGAAAAATGACCGTCATCGTCGGTTACGTCAACAATCCAGCAGGTCATGCGGCTCTCGACAGGGGCATCGTCGAGGCGAAGAAGGACGACGTGAACCTCGTCGTCGTCAATGCCTCCCGATCGGCCGATCGCAGCGATGCCTACCGCCTCGGCGAGGGTGAGATCAAGTCGGTCCAGGACTATCTCTCGCGCTCGGGCGTGCAGGGGCAGGTGCTCACGCGCGGTAGTGAGTACGACCCCGCCGAGCAGATCCTCGATGCCGCCGCCGAGGTGGGTGCTCAGCTGATCGTGCTCGGCACCAGGAAGCGGACCCCGGTTGGGAAGTTCCTCCTGGGATCGACGATCCAACGAGTCATCCTCGAAGCCGTCTGCCCCGTCCTCTGCGTGAAAGCCAGCCACTGAGCTGAGGCGGCGGTCGGCGGGCGCCCGCCGAGCCACGGAATTCATCGTCGGTGGGCGCTCGTTACGACACTGCCAGCTGCGACACCGAGCTCATGATGAGTTCGGCGTTGACCTGGGCACCCACCATGACGCCGCTGGCCGCGCTCGCCACCACCATGGCCACGATATCCGTGCTGTTCCCCACCGCCCAGACACCGGGCACGTCGGTTGCCCCATTCGCCTCGGCGGGTATCGACGAACCCAAACCGGTCGGGTGGTCGACGACAACGCCGCCGAGCTGCTCGAAGATTTCGCCGTTCGCGCGGAAATAGGGTCCCACGGCCAGAGCATCAAAGGTCATGTCCGGTCCGTTGATGCGCAGCGTGAGGCTGGTTGCTGTGCCACCTTGTGTGAGGCCGGTTGCGGTCGCGGAGCGTTCTACTGCTTCGACTGTGGCGTCGACGTAGGAAATGCCAAGCGTCTCGAGCATTTTCCCCTGTGCCTCGTCCGGCGCTGGAGCCGTGTGGCGCAGGAAGGTGACGCGGTCGCTGAGCTGGGAAAACATCATCGCCTGGTGGTAGGACATTGCAGTAGTGCCGATGATGCCGATGTTCTGCCCGCGAACCTCGTAGCCGTGGCAGTAGGGGCAATGGAGGACGGTCTCGCCCCACCCGTCTGCCAGTCCCGGGATGTCCGGGAGTACGTCGGTGAGGCCGGTTGCGATGATGATTCGCTTCGCCTCGATGGTGGTTGCCACCGACGTCTCGAGGACGAAGTTCAGCGACTCTGTTGCCTGCGCACTGTTGTGAGCACTGATGACTGAGCCGTCGACGAACTGGACTCCGTACGCTTCGGCTTCCCGACGTCCCTTGGCCACGAGCTCAAGCGGGTTGATGCCCTCATGGCCGAGGACGTTGTGAGCGTGAGCGCTCGGCGCGTTGCGAGGGGAGCCGGCGTCGATGACGATGACGCTGCGCAGTGAGCGGGCCAAGGCGATCGACGCGGCCAGGCCACCGGCGCCTCCACCGATGATTGCCACCTCGGCGACGAGCTTCTGCCGGCTCTGCGGGTTCTGTGGCGTGGGTTGCGGCTGGGTCTGCGGCGTGGAGCATGATTCTGACATTGCGGTCCTTGGCTTGTGGGGTGAGGAAGCGGGCATGTTTACAGTTTCGCCCGACAGCTGTCCGATGTGCAAGCAAGATTGCGTAATGGAAAAATGTTCGGGAAGAGATCCGTGGTCGGGATGCGTGCTTACGACACATTCCGGCATTTGCTCGAGCGTGGGGGAGTCCGCCTCAGGGCACGAGGTCGCCGAGGTTGCGGTTGGGTTGCTCGGTCATTTGAGGAGATGGGTGGCTGGCGTCCTCACCTGGGCTGACTTTGCCCTCACCTGACCTAGCCTAGTTCCAGGGGAGATCAATATAGAATATCGTCGAATAGTCCTACCGAACGATACAGGAAATAGAACAAAACTATGGACTTCTCGCCTATGATGAGAGTAAACTTGGAATCAAGCGGACAACAGAGCAGTTGACGAACGGATTCCGAGACCATGACCCTCACCCCCGACCGCAAGCGCGTCAAGCAGAACAGGCGTAACGAACCTGCCTCTTCCGCTGTCCCTGCAGGTGAGGAAGAGGGCAACGAAGGCGAAGATTCTCCTACCTATCGAGAGCTCCTGCGCGAGGCCGGCTTCGACCTGGATGGTCATCCATTGGCAGATCGCTTCGATGAAGTAGCTTCGCCGCCTCCAGGCGAATTCGAATTCGCCGATGCAGGGCATCCTGCGGAACCTACAGAACATGCCGAACCCACGGAATCTGCAGGCGCCGGTGAACCTACTGAGCTCGATGAACACATTGAGCCGACAAGCCTCGACGAGCCCACAGAATCTGAGCGGAGAGCCCGGTGGGGTGGCCGAAGTCTGTGGGACGCGAGCGTTGACGATCAGGATGCGAAGGCCGAACTCAAGCGTCGTGCCGCAGAGCTGGACGCTGAAAAAGAAGAGTGGATGCGCAGGAAGGTCGAGGAGGCCGAGGCCGAACGTAGCGCCGACCAGGGCACCTCGGATAGCAGCGAAGAAGACTGGGCGGCTTCTCTGGACGCCCAGTCCGCCGCCGAATCGAATGGCGGAGTGCCCTCGTGCCGTCCCGGACGCTCGAGCGAGGTCGGCTCCGCTTCTGTACGGGGTGCCGTCACTGACTCCGACAGTGGCCCCACCTCGGAACATCCTCTTCTTGACGAGCACGCGTGGGCGAATCTTGCGCGCATCGCTCCCGAAGTCGTGAACAGCATCAATGGACTGCGGTCTCTCGCCGACGACTTCCAGGCGCTCAACCGTCCGATGAGTCCCGACGACGCGATAACAGTGGTGGACGGGCTGGAGACGGTCAATCGGTTGGTCGAATCGCTTTCGGTCGTGACGCTTTCCGTCTTCGAACGGGCAGGCACTCCCCGCGACTATGGGGCGAAGTCGACGAAGGCGCTGGTCCAGAATCGGCTCAACCTCTCCGAGCGAGAGGCGTACCGGCGATCCGACATGGCAGAACAACTTGGAGACCAGGTCAATTTCGGCGGGCAGCCGGTGGGCTCCAAATTTCCCGTGGTATCCGAAGCACTGCGCAATGGATCGCTGTCATCGACGCAAGCCAGCACAATCATCGGATGTTTGAAGGGTCTTCCATTACGAGTTGGTCAGGACGAACAGCTCAAAGCGGAACGAATCCTGGTCGAAAAGGCACCGGCGGTGCGTGTGAAGGACATCCAGCAGCTATTCAACGAGATCCTCGGATGGCTTGACCCTGATGGCGAATTCCCGGATGAGGCCACAAAACGTGATGACCTCTCGGTCAGCCTGCGCCAGCGTAAAGATGGCACCTGGGTCCTCAGGGGAATCCTCGATCCCGTGACGGGTGGCATCATGAGCGGGCACCTTACCTCGCGAATCAAGGCCGAGGACAAAGAGACTTCAACTAACGAGAAAGACGGCGAAAAGGTCACAGACACAGCTACAGGCGCAGGCGCGCTGGCCACAGATTCCACCTCAGCAGCCGACCAGGAAGTGGTCGACGTATTTAGACAAGTCCTGCAGGGCGAACGATCAGACGCGGTAGACCCGTCTTTGAACCTTGGCGTCGTTCTTCAGCCCAACGGTGGGTCGGATGATGCGAAGAAGGCGAGTGCCGAAGGTGACCAGGATGTGCCGCCCGGATACGGCGTGAGAGAAGATGGCTCCCTGGTAGCGATGGCAGGTCGCCAGCCGAGCGTGAAGAACAAAATCTACGAACGGTTCGCCACAATGATCGGCCGGATCGAAATGAAGCGAGTGATGGCGGGTTCACCCTTCGCGCTCGTGGTCACGGCAAAGGCTGAAGACCTTGCGGAGGGGGCCGGTCGCGCGGTCACCGACTCCGAGGCGGCGTTTCCGATGCAGACAGCTTCCTACGAAGGACTGAACGGCTCAGTGTTCTTCCACCTCATGGGCGAAAAAACGAAGACCATGGAGCTCGCCACCGAGAGACGATTCGCCACCTCAAAACAATTGGCGATCATTTCCAGCAGAGACCAAGGGTGTACATTCCCCGGTTGTGACACTCCGCCGGGATGGTGCGACGCTCACCATATCGTTCCGTGGGCGAATGAGGGCACGACTGATGTCAATAATCTGACTTTGGCATGCGGGTCTCACCACCACCTGATCGACGATACGGATTGGCACACTGTGATGCTCAAGGACGGCCGCCCCGCATGGGTACCTCCGGTATCGATCGATCCAGCCCGACGCCCGATCCTGCACGCACGATTCATTGCGAAAGAGATTACAGATACGCTTTTCGACTAGTGCCAGGCCAGCACGGCAATGGGGAAGTGTGCCTCAGATCCCGTAGTCGAGGCGGAATGAACCTGGTGGGGTGGCTGTTGCCATGAATATGGAGCTTTCTATTCTTGACCTTGTGCCGGTCCGTGTCGGACAGAGCACCTCAGATACATTCGCCGCTTCCCACGAACTCATCCAGTCCGCGGATAAGCTCGGATACACCCGCTACTGGGTAGCCGAACACCACAACATGCCCTCGATCGCTTCAACGATGCCAGGCGCCGAACTCATGTACCTCGGTCAGGGAACCGAACGTATTCGCCTCGGATCCGGCGGAGTTATGTTGCCCAACCACGCTCCTCTGGCCGTCGCGGAACTCTTCTCCCTCCTCTCGGCGGTCTACGGTGATCGCATTGACCTGGGAATCGGACGGGCGCCCGGGACGGACCCGATCACCTCGGCGGCAATGAGGGGCCACCTCGGCGAAGGGCGCATGGTTGATCGTGAGGGACAGACCGTCGACCCTGTCGAACAGTTCCCGCAGCACGTCATCGATACATTGAGCCTGATGACCCCCGAGGGCCTGCGCATTCCGCTCCACGGAGGACGCGAGCACGTTCTGCACGCGACGCCTGCGGCGGTCCCGGGAATACAGCCGCTGCCATGGCTGCTGGGTTCCTCCGGTTACTCCGCGCGCTTGGCTGCTCAACTCGGCATGCCATATGTCTTCGCCAACCACTTCGCGGCGGGTGCCACGACCGGAATGAAGATCTATCGCGACAACTTCACCCCGGGTGCCTACGGCGACGAACCGCAGACCTTTGTCACGGTCAACGCTGTGGTCTCGCCGACTGAAGAGGAAGCGCAGCTGCGCTCGGAACCGTTCCTGCTGCAGATGTCTCGTATGCGGACCGGTGGGCGGATGGAACCACTGCGCTTGGCCGGCGACGATGTCCGGTCGGTCAGGACCGATCAGGAACGAATGGTCGGCGAAGAGATGTCAGAGAACTGGATCATCGGAGATGCCGCATCGGCAAAGGCGCAGCTCGAAGAACTCGCCAGCCGGTTCGAGGTCGACGAGATCATGATCCAGCCCGTCTCAGGAGCGATGGAGGGGGAGGACTTCCGTCAGGACGCCGCCCGGATCCAGTCCCTCGAGCTGCTGGCAGCCGAGTTCCTCAGCTGACAGCAACGGTCTGGTCTGACAGCAACGGCCTGAGCTGAACAACACCACATATTGCACTGAAGGCGGCGCCCCGAGCTGAGGACGCCGCCTTCAGTGCAAATGCTCGCCCGAAGTCTCATCTCTATATCGATTCGGACAAGTGCACTTCTTTTCATCGCTGCGTCACGATATCCTGCCACAGTGTCGGCATTGCTGACTGCTATGGAGCGGGCAGTAATATTGGCACGGTGCAGCGCTTCGACGCGCATGGGTTCGATCGATGTCGACCACAGAGTTCGATACCGGTCGATGCCATGGACGGCGGAGCATGCACACCGAATGACCTTCGGAGACTTCCCCCACGCGGGAGTGACACCCGCAGACCGAAAGAGAAATGATGCGTACCAAAATTGCTGTTTCGGCGGCACTTGGGCTCGGACTTGTATTCGGCGCAGGAACTCCTGCGCTGTCGAGCAGCCTGACGTCGACCGATGAAGAATCTGCAACCGATTTGGAAGCTGCAGTCGTCCCGGGCCAAGAGCTTGAGCGGATCACTGACGGCAAGCTCGAAAAGGGCGAAACGGCCTACGTCGATGTCACTGTCGCCACCCTGTGGACCGATTCGAAAGCGCCTAGGAAGGTCGACAAGCCTGCCCTCGGCCATCCTGTCGACCTCGACAAATGGAACAAGAACCTGAAGAAGACCGATGTGCGGCGCGGTCTGACCGGCAAGGTCGAGACCCAAGCCGCATACGGCTCTGAGGTCACTGTCCTCAAAACGAAGGGCGACTGGGCCAAGGTTGCAGTCAAGGCTCAGTCGACTTCCAAGAACAAGAAAGGCTACCCCGGCTGGCTGCCGAAGAAGCAGCTTGTTGAGAACGACCGTTTCGGTCAGCTCAAGGATGACCAGCCCCGGGCGGTCGTGACGAAGAAGAAGAGCGAACTCGAGGGCATCGAATTCACGAAGGACACCGGTGCGGATGTCAGCTTCAATGTTGCTCTCCCGCTCATCGCTCAAGACGTCGACGATGTGCGCGTAGCACTCCCCGGCGGCGGCGCAGCGTGGATCGACTTCGACGACGTCGCCGTCTATGAATCCGATGGCAAGCCGGATAAGCCCAGTGGCGCCGACCTCGTCAAGACTGCGAAACAGTTCGACGGGCTGCGCTACCTGTGGGCCGGCGTCTCGTCGTACGGCTTCGACTGCTCGGGATTCACCTACAGCATCTACCGGGCCCACGGCATCGACATTCCCCGCGACTCGGGTGAGCAGGCCACAGCTGGCAAGAAGGTCTCCGAAGGCGATCTCAAGGCTGGCGACCTGCTGTTCTTCTCGACCAGCTCGGGAACCGTCCACCACGTCGGGATGTACGTCGGCGACGGCAAGATGATCCATTCTCCCAACGCG
The DNA here is from genome assembly GCF_900105045.1 of Brevibacterium picturae. Classification (GTDB taxonomy): domain Bacteria; phylum Actinomycetota; class Actinomycetes; order Actinomycetales; family Brevibacteriaceae; genus Brevibacterium; species Brevibacterium picturae. The sequence continues at coordinate 2,764,956 of NZ_LT629739.1, forward strand.
TCCAAAGACGTCTACGTCACCGACTGGAAGTCCTGGGACAAGGGCAATGAGTTCTCCGGCGCCCGCCGAATCATCTGAGCCGGAGATTGAGCGGTCGGTTGGTCTCTGACCGACATTGACGCCGCAGAACAGTGCGAGGGCCGATTCCCGGTTTCACGTGGGAATCGGCCTTCGGATTCAGCCGTGGGATTCGGCCTTCGCGCTTCTCGTCGCTCTCCTGCTCAATTGGTACAGCCTCAACTGGTGTAGCAGAGCCGGAGGAAGCGGTCAGCGGCGTAAACGAAGCAGCCAGCAGAGCCGAAGGAAGCAGCCAGCGGCGTGAGCGAAGCGGTCAGTGGCGTGAGCTCTGGGTCGATTTGAGGTAGATCGCTCGAGCCAGGTCATCGCGTCGCTCGATGAGCAGGCGACGCAATGCCGCAGGGGCGTCGTTGTGTGCAGCCAACCATGCATCGGTCTTCTCGACCACTGCCTCTTCGTCAACGGACCAACGAGGGTAGAGTCCGAGCACCAGGCGCCTGGCGATCTCGATCGAATTGTCGACCCAGAAGCTCGCCAGCCGCGAGAAGTACTCATCGACATAGTTCTCGATGAGCGGCATCGACGTCGGGGCCACGAAACCGGAGATGATGGCTGAGAGCACGTCGTTGCTCAGGGCATCCGCTTCGTTGATGACCTCCCAGGCACGGATCTTCACGATCGGCAGAGGCATAGCCGCACTCGCCGTCTCTGCGTGGAGGCGGCCCGAGGAACTGGGATCAGCCTGGTTCTCGCGAGCGATATCGGTCTGGTCGGCCCAGCCCAAGCACACGAGCGCGGTCAGCGCATTCCACCGCAGAGCATGATCGCTGATCAGCCCCCTGAACGGCAGTGACGCAGCGTGGTCCGGAGCGTCAGCCCCACCGGTGCTCCCACCTGATGGATCGGTTCGCTGCTCAGACGGTGCACTCGGGGTGAGCCGATCGATCTCCTCGCCGACGGGAACAGAGAGGACCTGCGAAGCGAAGCTGCGGCCCATGGTGATCGCGGCAGTTCCCTCGAAGCAGCGTGCGGTGCGAGATGTGAGAGCAAGAACCAGAGTCGCCAGATGCAGTTGAGCATCCGAACCGGACCTGGCCGTCGCCAGCGCGTCGAGGGCGGCACCCAGCAGCCCGGAGATTGCGGTCTCGAAGTTCCTCTGCGAGACCCACTGGTCCAGGCAGGTCAGTGCCGTCTGACTCAGCCCGGCCATGATGCCGGCATGGCTCTCTTTGCCGAGGCTGCGGGCATAGGCTCTCAGATACGCCTGTACGGGAAGCAGGCCATCGCGCACAGCATTGTCCAGGGCCGACCAGACCAGGGCTCGCGAGAGCGGATCGGCGATCCGGGACACCGATCTGATCGCGGCTTCCGTCGATGCCGGATCCAACCGCACGCGTGCATAGTCGTGATCGGAGTAGTTCAGCAGCGTGATGTCGCCGAGGGTGCGCCCGGTGAGCTGCTCCACCTCGGCGGATTCGGTGGAGAACTCGAAGGTCAGGGTATCGAGCGGTACCAGCTTGCGCCCCGACCGTCCCAGGGTCGCGATCTCGAGCGTATGCGGACGCAGCAGCTGCGCACCGCGCGCTGAATCGGACTGAGTGATCCTCGCGCTCGTGATGCTCCCCAGACCAGAGCGCCGTGCCGACGACGTGGCACCGGAATCACCGGTCGTCGTCAGTTCCAGTGACAGTTCGGAGACTCCGGAGGTGCCCAACCATGCACCCGCCCAGGTGGCGATGTCCCGGTCAGGAGCCGCCTCGGCGAGGCATTCGAGGAAGTCCGCGAGCTCGGTATTGCGGTAGTCGAAGCGTTTGAAGTACAGGCGCGAACCGGCGAAGAAGGCCTCCCGGCCGACGAAGGCCACCAGCTGCTTGAGCACGGACGCGCCCTTGGCGTAGGTGATGCCGTCGAAGTTGAGCTTCGCTGCCTCGACGTCCGGGATGTCGGCGACGATCGGGTGCGTGGTCGGATACAGATCCTGCGTATACGCCCATGCCTTGCGGCGCAGCGCGAAGGTCACCCAGCCGTCCGTGAACCGGGTCGCCTCGGCCAGCGCCAACCCGCCCATGTAGTCGGCGAAGGACTCCTTGAGCCACAGGTCATCCCACCACTTCATGGTCACCAGGTCGCCGAACCACATGTGGGCCATTTCGTGGAGGATGACATTGGCCCGCGACTCGTAATTCGCGTCCGTGACCTTGTCCCGGAAGATCAGGCTGTCGGTGAACGTGACGAGCCCGGGATTCTCCATGGCGCCGAGGTTGTACTCCGGAACGAAGATCTGATCGTATTTGCCCCACGGGTACGGGTAGTCGAATTCAGTGCTGAAGAAGTCCAGGCCCGCCTTCGTGATCGAGAAGATATCGGAGGCATCGAGATGATCGACGAGGCTGGCGCGCGTCCAGGCACCCAACGCGACGACTTTGCCCGTCGTGGGGTCCGTCCACTCGTCTCTGGCACCCTCGTAGGGGCCGGCAGTGATGCACGTGATGTAGCTCGACTGCCGCAGCGTCGGAGCGAAATGATGAGTGACGGCGGGGGAGTCCGTGCCCGCAGTCTCCTGGCTGGCTTCCTGGCTCGGTCCCTGACTCGTCTCGTGACGGTTCGACAGGACCTGGAAATGCTCCGGGGCCGTGACGTTGAAGACGAATTCGGCCTTGAGATCCGGCTGATCGAAGTTGGCGAACACGCGGCGGGCATCGGTCGGCTCGTACTGAGTGTAGAGATAGACCTTGCCGTCGGCAGGATCGGTGAAGCGGTGCAGGCCCTCTCCCGAGGTGGAGTAGTAGGCCTGTGCCTCGATCGTCAGGGAGTTCTTTCCCCTGCGGACGGGGAAGCTCACGCGCGTGCCATCGAAATCCTCGGCGGGGTCGAGGATCTCCCCATTGATCTCGGCGAATGAGACCGAGTCCGCGATCAGGTCGATGAATGACCGGCAGTCTGCTCGGGCACTGAACTCGACGGCGGTACGAGACAGATACGTCGGAGCGCCGGTCTCGGCATTGCTGACGTCGATGTCGACGGTATAAGTCGAAACATCGAGAACTTGGGTGCGGCTCTGCGCTTCATCTCTGGTCAGGTTAGTTGTCATTCATAGCCTCCTCGGCGCACAGACTTTAGCATGTCACAATTCCGGTACGCTGGGTACAGCGGAGGCGAGCACTAGGAGGACTGATGGCGAAATCCGAGGTCAGCCAGTTGCCTCAGCGCGCCGTCAACACTGTGGTGCATCGATCTCGGATGGGTATCAAGCGTGTGCAGGCCAACGCCGGGCAGCTGATCCAGATCCCGATCGCGGCGACTGCGGCCTATGCCTTCTGCGTCTACGTGCTGGGTCATCCCTACCCTTTCCTCGCCGCGGTGGCCTCGGCCGTGGGCATCGGCCCGGTCGCGGACCGACGTCTGCGGCGAGCCACGGAGATCGGCTTCGGCGCGACCTTCGGCGTGCTCGTGGGCGAGCTCCTCGTCAACGTCTACGGCACAGGCATCTGGCAACTCACGGTGACCCTTGCCATCGGCCTCTTCATCGGCACGATGCTGAACTCCGGTGGCATCTTCATCACTCAGATCGCCGTCCAATCCGTCTACGTCGTCGTGGTTCCGGCCACAGCCACGACCCTGGCGTTTCCCCGCACCCTCGATGCCCTCACCGGTTCCGTCTGCGCGATCCTCCTCGCGCTCATCCTCCCGCGCGACGCCCGCAAGGTTCCACGAGGTCTGGCTGCGAGCATGCTCGACGAGATCAGCGCAGTCCTCCAGATGATGTCTCGGGCGCTGCGGGATTCCGACGCCGCGCTCGCCCAGCGGGCGCTGACTCGGGCCCGCGAAGCCCAGGACATCATCGATTCCTGGGGTTCCTCGCTCAAGATCTCAAAGGAAGCGGCGAAGATCAATGCCCGAGGCAGGCGTCATGCCGCCGAGGTGACCAGGCTGTCCCGTGCTCACACCCATGCCGATCGCGCCATGCGGACCATGCGAGTCATCGCCCGCAGGGTCGTGGGCATCACCGAGTTCGGCGTGGAGAAGCCGATCATCGCCGGCTACGTCGGTTCACTGTCCGAAGGGTCGAAGAAGCTCGAGGTCGCTCTGCGCCGGGGAACCGATCGGGCCCTGGCAGAAGCGGCCCTGGCCGAGGCTGCCTCCAGTCTGGATCCGCGCGCAGAGGCAAGCTGGGACATCCACGATGAGTCTCTCGTGCTGCTGCTGCGCCCGGTCGCCGTGGACCTCCTCGAAGCCTGCGGACTGACGAACGAGGCTGCCCAGAACCGACTTCCCGCGTTGAGCGAAGACACGCGGGATACGGACGACCCGCCCGCGGAGTGACCCCTGGCATGACCGAGATGAGCGAGCCTCAACTGGCCCCGAGGAGCTCTCCTCAGCGGCTCTCGACGATGAACACCACGGTCGTGTCCGGCTTGAGCGCCGTGAACTTGTGCGGCTGATCGCCGGGGTAGGTGAGGTAGTCGCCGACGTGGAGTTCATAGGAGTCCCCGAGCACCTCGATGCGAGCCGCACCCTGCCCCAGGATCACATGCTCGACGGTGCCGACGGGGTGCGGCTGCGAGTCCCGCGGCTGACCCGGTTCGGCCTGGATGAAGTAGACATCACGCCGGGCATTCGCCGGAGACGCTGAGAGCAGAGTCGCCGCATAGTTCGACGTGTTCGAGGGCAGGCTGGGCAGATCCTTCGTATGCAGGAGTGCGACCTCGTGCTGCGGGGGATCGAGCAGCCTGGCCAACGGAATGTCGAGCGCTGCAGCCAGAGCCCACATCGTCTCGACGCTGGGATTGCCGGTGCCGGCCTCCAAGCCGGACATGGTCGACTTTCCGATCCCTGCCCGACGAGCGACTTCGGAGAGGGAGAGGTTCGCGCGCATCCGTTCCCGCCTGATGGCGGCAGCGATCTGCTCACGCGGCGTTGGGCCAGACGGCGGTTCACCAGGCTCGGTGCTGGCCTCGCCAGGCTCGACGTGAGCTTCACCGGGTTCGACGCGCGCCTCGCCGCTTGTGGCTGCGGCGCTCTCGGGGGCCTCGTTGCGTGTATGAGAACTCATGAGTTCACTATAGCGACTAAGTGTTCTGGTTGACGAACATGATGCCAGTGTGCATTATATAGAACATGAGTTCTGTGTTTCGCACGATTGAGCGGGTCCTTCCGGGCTCGACCTATCGCGACGTCGCCATCGTCACGATCACGATCATCGCGGTCGCGCTGTCCTACGGGGCCATCTCCGCGGTGTCCGGGTTCCCGTGGTGGCAGACGCTGCTGCTGGCGATGTTCGCCCTCGGCGGTGCCGCAGAATTCACCTTCGTCGGCGTGATCGCTGCGGGTGGGGCCCCGATCCTTGCGGTGCTGGCAGGACTGCTGGTCAACTCGCGGAACTTCGCGTTCGGTGTGGCCGTGGGGCCGTTCTTCCCGCAGGATTGGCGGGCCCTCATCGCCGCTCACTGGATCAATGACGAGTCCATCGCCATAGCGCGCACTGTCGGCACCGATCGAGCACGGTGGCACGCATTCCTCCTCATGGGGGCGGCCATTGCGCTGATGTGGCCGAGCGGTGCCATGGTCGGGCAGTGGCTCGGCAATGTCATCGACGCTGACCTCCTCGGCCTCGATGCGGCCTTCCCGATCATCCTCTTCTGCCTCATCCGCGGGGATCTGAAGAACAGGTCCACACTGATGCTCACGGTCGCAGGTGTTCTCGTCTCGGTCCTTCTGACCCCGATCCTGCCGCTGGGCCTCGGTGCTGTGACCTCCCTGTCGGTGTTCGTCTTCGTGGCGGCTGGCTGGTCGATCCGGACAGTCATCAGGAAGCGCCGAGGCGGCACCGCCGCCGACGCCGAGGACAGTCAGGAGGGGAGCCGATGAGCCCGATCAGCTTTCTCATCGCACTCGCCGCGCTGAGCATCGGAACCTATGCGATGCGCTTCGCCGGTGTGAAGCTCGGTGCGGCCATCGCCACCAAGGGCAGACGGCGGCAGCTCACGCCCACCTCGGCGGAGGCAGACGAAGCCACAGGGCCGAGCGGCGCTGCGGTGGAGGCGCCGGACAACCCGGCGGGGGAGCTTGAGGGTGACTCGACGGCGACGGTGACGAAGTGGATGGATCGGGCGACGGTCGTTCTCATCGGTGCGGTGTTCGCGACGACGGCGATCTTCGATGGTCAGGACCTCGCAGATCCGGCGCGTCTCATCGGCGTCGGAGTGGGAGTCCTTGCCTCGATCCTGCGGGTGCCGATGCTCATCTGCGTCCTGGTGGGCATGGGCGTCTGCGCAGGCATCCGGATGACCGGGATCCTGTGAACGCCTGAGTGCCGCGGTGTCCGCGCCTTGGCTCGGTTCATGTGCGGAGGGTGACCCGGCGGTGGGGATTTCCCCAAGATCTGAGCCGACCCCGTGCCCGGGAGAGCTGCGATTGCTAGGCTGAGAGTATGGAATACATTGCTGGCTTTCAGCGCATCGTCTTTCTCGCCCTGTCCGTCGCTGCCTTCGGTCTCCAGCTGTGGGCGTTCATCGACTGCCTGCGCTACAAGGACGAGAACTACCGCGCCGTTGACAAGCAGAGCAAGAAGTTCTGGGTCATCCTCCTCGGCGTCGGTCTCGCACTCGCGCTCATCGCGCTTCCGCCGATGGGCATGCGCATCATCTTCCTCAACCTGATCGCGCTTGTCGCCGGCATCGTCTATCTCACCGATGTCCGCCCGAAGATCAAGGCCATCGATCCGCGCAATCGAAAGCAAAATCGGAACCACTGGCGCTGAGCCGCTGACGCACGCGCAGATGACGAAAGACCGCAACCTCCCGGGCCCCGATTCCGACTTCATCGCCACCTTCGGCACCGGTGAGCCCCACACGCTCTTCGGCCACGGGTTCGCCGGCGCGATCCGCGACACGCGCCCCTTCGGCACAGGCATCACCGGAACCAAGCACTTCCTCCACCTCCCCGGCCACGGCGGCCGCGACTCACCCGGTCCGGGATGGAACTACGGCCAGATCGCCGAGGCGCTGGCGCGGGCCCTGGCGTCCACCTCGGCGACTCGTGCCCTCGGAGTCTCGATGTCCGCAGGCGGGCTCCTCCGACTGCTCAGCACCACTCACCCGGCAGCCCAGACCCTTGAGAAGGTCGCACTCGTGCTTCCAGCCTCATTCACCGGATTCTCCGCCGAGGTTGCCGAAGCCAACCGTGCCCACCTGGAAAAACTGCGTGGTCTGGTCGCCGCCGCAGATGTCGAGTCCATCACCGACCTCATGCTCTCGCGCGAGCCCGCCGAGGTGGCCGAGCTCCTGCCTGCCAGAGCATGGACGAAGACGAAGGCCGAGAACCTCGTCAACACGGACATGTCGGACGGGCTCGGCTTGGCTCTCGAGATCGCCGTCGACGCGAGCGTGAGCGCTGACCCGATGGGTGCCCTGGCTCGGTTCCCAGGTGAGGTGCTCGTGCTCACCCACGAGGATGACCCTGCGCACCCGGTCGAGGTCGCCGAGGCGATTGCGGCCGCGATTCCCGAATCCCGTTTGGAGGTTCTGCCTGCGGGATCGATCCTGTGGCGCGGCCGCCACGAAGTGCGCCGGATCATCGGCGAGTTCTTTGGCTAAACTGTCACAGTGCACATATCCGTTCTCTCCCTCCACACGTCGCCCGCGGCTCAGCCGGGCCAGGGCGATGCCGGTGGCATGAATGTCTACGTCGACCAGTCGGTTCGCGCTCTGGCAGCAGCCGGCCACGTGGTCGACGTCTTCACCGCCGACCCGGGGGGCATCGACGGATTCGGCGCGCGAGTCGGATCGGGCAGCGGCTTCGGCGGGCAAGCCGACACCATCGAGATTGCTGAGAACGTCCGCCTCCATCAGCTGCCGATCGACGCGGCGACCAAGGACGAGCTGGCTGATGCCATCGACGAACTCGCACTTCTCCTCCTCGCCCAGCCGAGCTTCGCCTCTGCCGATCTGATCTGGGCCCACTATTGGATCTCCGCCGAGGCGGCACTGCGTGCGCACGAGCTGCGCACTCAGGAGACAGCCCCGCAGGAGACAGTGCCGCCGGAGGCGGCCGGGGCGACCAGGTCGGATGAGCGCCCCCGGATCGTCGTGAGCATGCACACGATCGGCGCAGTCAAGAACCGCGACTCGGAGACCAGCCACGAACGACCCCAGCGTCTGCAGGCCGAGGAGAAGATCGCCTCGGCGGTGGACCTGATCGTCGCCGGCACACCGGCGGAACGTCGCGATCTCATCCACGAACTCGGCGCCGATGCGGACACCGTGGTGGTGGCCAGGCCCGGCGTCGACCACGAGCTCTTCACTCCCGGGGACCAGAGCCGGGCACGGGCAGAACTCGGACTCGATCCGGACGAATTCATCGTCCTCTACGTGGGGCGGATGCAGTTCATCAAGGGCACAGACATCGTCGTCGACGCGATCTCCGGCCTGCGGGAGAACAACCCGCACCTGGCGTCTCGAACACGCGGAATCCTCTTGGGCGCGGTCTCGGGCCAGATGACTTCCGCAATGACTGGGGGACAGGCTTCCTCGACGATTGCGGGAGGAGAATCCGCCTCAAGTGGGGAAGGATCCGGGCAGGACGGCGCCGGACTGACCGGACCCTCGTCATCGCAGTATCTGCGTGATCTCGCCACGGCGATCGCCGCCGAACCCAGCGTCGAGGTGCGACGCCCCGTGCCCGCACACGAACTCGTCACCTACTACCGCGCGGCCGACGTTCTCCTCGTCCCCTCACGCAGCGAATCATTCGGACTGGTCGCAGCAGAGGCTTCGGCATCGGGACTGCCCGCCATCGCCTCGGCGGTCGGGGGGCTGCCCGACATCGTCGAACACGGACATTCGGGTGTGCTCATCGCCGACCATAACCCCCGGCATTGGGCGATGGCTCTTGAACGGCTGCTCCTCGACGACGAACTGCGGCGGGAGCTCTCGTGCCACTCGGTCGATCGCTCGACTCGCTTCGACTGGTCCGCCACGGTGGCGAAGGTGCTGGGAGCCATCGGCGTTCCCGACCTGAAGCTGGCGGCGATCACGACGACAGCGGATGCGCCGGAGCCGACGACAAGCCTGGTGGGGCGTCGTTGCTGAACGTACGAACGAATCGCTGACGGAAGGACACATGATGACGACCGACACTGAGACGATCCTGGCCGGAGTGAGGCAGTGGGCCCACGAGAATGAGGTCGAGGTCGACGCCCTCGAGGAGTCTCAGATCGCCGTGGTTCTGCCGGGAGAGAAGAAGCTGAAGACAACCGTGTCGATCAGCGTCTCTGCACGGACGGTGCAGCTGCAGGCGTTTGTCATTCGCCACCCGGACGAGAACGCCGAAGAGTTCAATCGCTGGTTGCTGATCAAGAACCTGAAGCCGGGCCCGGTGTCGTTCGGAATCGATACCCTCGGTGATGTGTACCTGGGGGCGAACGTTCCCCGGGAGCGCCTTCTCAATGAACTCGATTCGCTGCTGGGTGCGATTCTGGCGACTGCCGATTCCTCGTTCAACGAACTTCTGCTCATCGGCTTCCTCACGGGCATGAAGAAGGAATGGGCCTGGAGGATCAGTCGTGGCGAGTCGACGCGGAACCTCGCGGCCTTCGAAGACGTCCTCAGCGGAGAGGACAACGAATTCTTGGTAGGCAGCGAAGCGGACGGCGGGGATGCCTGAGAGCCGGCCGAGCGATGTCGACGAATACATCGCCGGTTTCGACGATGCCCCCAAACAGGACTTTCTGCGCCGCCTCCGCGACCTCAGCCGAGCCAATGCGCCCACCGCAGCCGAGAGCCTCAAATGGGGGTCTCCAGCCTATTCCCTTGACACGATCCTCTTCGTGTTCGCCGGCTACTCCAAACACGCCAACTTCGTGTTCACCCCCAGCACCAAGGACGCCTTCGCCGATCGGCTGAGTGGTTTCGACACCGGAAAGGGATCGATCAAGCTCTACTACGATCGTGAGATCCCCGTCGATCTGCTGGCCGAGATGATCGCCTACCGGATTCGGGAGTTCGACGTCGACGGCGTGAAGTGGATGTGAGGCTGCGTCCCTGCCGACGAGCTGTCGGGCCGCCGTACAGGATGCAGACGTGCTGTCGTGATCGAGTCTCAGCTCAGGTCGAACTTGAGGCCTTCGTGACTGGCCTCGTAGCCCAGACGTGCATAGAAGCGCTGGGCATCCGTGCGCGTCTTATCGGTCGTCAGCTGGGCGATCGCTGCCCCGAATCGTCGTCCGCAGGCATGCGCCCAGTCGAAGACCGCCGTGCCCAGGCCGAGACCCTGCGCGTCGGAACCGATCCTGACCGCTTCGATCTGCAGTCGTGTCGACCCTCGTCGTGACAGGCTCGGGATGAGGGTCAGCTGCAGGGTGCCGACGGTGGCGGGCAGCTGGTCATCAGCATGATTCGACTGGGAAACGTTCGTGACGTCGTCGATGGCCGCCAGCAGCTGATTGGGATCGGCGTCGATGAGACCGAAGGCATGCTGGTAGGCGGCGGCATCCTCGGCGTCGGATCTTTCGCCTTCGCGGCCGGCGCGAAGTGCGCTCTCGTGAGCATCGCGAAGTGTGCCCTCGCGACCAGCGCCGAGCGCGTCATCGCGCAGCAGGTACACCAGCCGGGGGACATCTGTTGTGGTCGCACGACGAATCAGGAATCGCCTGTCGGCGAGGGTGATCGTCTCTTGGTCGAACTCGGAGAATCCAACAGATCCCGATGCCTCGGTCACAGCGCGGCCTCCTGGGAGCTGCTGTCGTCAGCGACCTGATCACGCGGTGGTGTGTTGTAAGGCCGGCGGGCGTACACCGAGGCCAGGAGCGCACCGGAGACGTTGTGCCACACACTGAACACGGCGCCCGGAAGCGCGGCCAAGGGCGAGAAGTACGTCGTGGCCAAGGTGGAGGCGAGGCCGGAGTTCTGCAGGCCCACCTCGAAAGAGAGCGCGCGTCTGGTCGGAGTGTCCAGACGGCAGGCGGCTGCAACGCCGTAGCCGATGCCCAGTCCCAAGACGTTGTGTGTGATGACGGCCAGAAGGACGAGGAGCCCCGCCGAGGCGATGGAGTCGGCCGAGCCGGCGACGACGATCGCGACGATGTAGGCGATGGCGACCGATGCCAGCCAGGGCAGAATCGGGGCGATCGCGTCGACGAGCTTCGAGGCCACAACTCTGACGAGGACACCGACGATGACCGGCACGAGCACCGTCTGGCAGATTGAGACGAACATCGACCAGAAGGGCACGTCCATGTAGGAACCCGCCAGCCACAGAGTCAGCAAGGGAGTCAGCACCGGTGCGAGGAGGGTCGACAGCGTGGTGATCGACACCGACAGCGCGGTGTCTCCCTTGGCCAGATAGGTCACGACGTTCGACGCTGTGCCGCCGGGCGCGCAGCCGACGAGGATGACGCCGACGGCGATCTCTGCGGGAAGGCCGAACAGCGTGACGACGAGGAGGCCGAGCAGCGGCATGGCGATGTACTGGGTGGCGGCGCCGAGCGCGGCGATCCACGGCCTCTTGGCGATTCTGGCGAAGTCCGGCAGGGTCAGCGTCAGGCCCATGAAGAACATGACCACGCCGAGACTCCACGTGATTGTGGGTGCCAGGGGCGTGAACGTGTCGGGGCTGAGGAATCCGAGCACGCCGGCGATGACGACGAGGACCGGCAGCGCGGTGACAGCGATGAGCGAACTGCGGTCGGAGCGCGGTGCTTGCGTGGATGAGTCGGACATGGACTCAGGCTAGTCGCGCATGTCGGGATTCAAGACGAGGTACCGAATAGTGAGAAACGTCTCGAAGGCTCAGTCCGTGGGCGAGTCTGTGCCCGCAGGCACGGTCGTGCAAAAATGGTGTCATGACGCATAACCTCATCCTGCTGCGCCACGGCGAGAGCGAATGGAACCAGAAGAATCTGTTCACCGGTTGGGTCGACGTGACTCTGACGGACAAGGGCCGGGCGGAGGGCCAGCGGGCCGGAGAACTCCTGCGCGAGGCCGAGCTCATCCCCGACGTCGTGTACACCTCCCGTCTCAAGCGGGCCATCCTCACCTCGAACCTGGCGCTCGAGGCCGCCGACCTCTCCTGGCTCGACGTCCACCGCAGCTGGCGACTCAACGAACGTCACTACGGTGCTCTGCAGGGCAAGAATAAGAAGGAGATCCGCGAGGAGTTCGGCGAAGAGCAGTTCATGACCTGGCGCCGCTCCTTCGACACCCCGCCGCCGGCCCTCGGCGATGCCTCCGAGTTCTCACAGGCCGGGGACCCGCGTTACGCGAACCTCGGCGATTCCCTGCCTCGTACGGAATGCCTGGCCGATGTCATCGACCGTCTCCTGCCGTACTGGTACGACCGGCTCGTCCCCGAGCTCACCGTCGGACGCACCGTGCTCGTCGTCGCTCACGGCAATTCGCTGCGTGCCCTCGTCAAGCACCTCGACGGAATCTCCGACGCCGACATCACCGGCCTCAACATTCCCACCGGCATTCCGCTGCACTACGAGCTGACCGAGGACTTCACCCCCGTCAAGCCCGGCGGAACGTACCTCGATGCCGCCGCGGCCGAAGCTGCGATCGGCCAGGTCGCCAACCAGGGCCGCTGAGGCTCTGGCTCTCACATACTCGGACTCGCGTCCGCGACCTCCCCGGCAGCCGCCTCGGCGACCGCCTTCATCTGTTCGAGGAGAAGGCCGATCGCCGGTGAGGCGCTCATCGAGGCCCGCCACACGAGGTAGATCCAGCGGGCGATGCTGGGATCGTCGAGCTCGACGACGGTGACGTCGTCGGGCACGTGCGGGCGTCCCAGCCGCGGCACCAGCGCCAAGGCGCCCACCGCGCGGACGAACTCGATCTGCGTGTCGTACTCCATCGCCCAGTACTCGATCCGCGGCTCGGCATTGAGGGTGTCGAAGAGCGCGGTGAGCCAGCGGTGACAGACACCGTTGCGTGGGGCCGAGACGAAGACCTCGCCGAGGAGATCCTGCCGTCTCACCTGATCGTGTGAGGCCAAATGGTGGTCGCGGTGCATGACGATATCGGCACGGTCGATCGCGATGAGTTCGGAATTCAGTGTTGAGGGCAGCAGGGGAGAGGCCTCACGCCAGTCGAAGATGAGCGAGGCGTCGATCCGACCGGCCGTGACCATGTCGATGAGCTCATCGGGCTCCTCCTCGATGTTGGTGATCGTCAGCTCCGGAGCGGTGTCCTTGAGCAGCGGCAGGGAGGGCACCAGCACCCCGCGGATGCCGGTCGAGAACCCGCCCACAGTGATCCGACCTCGGGGTTCGCCCGATCTGGCCCTGGCCTCGGTCTCGAGGCTCTCGAGATCCTGGAGCAGCTCGGCACCGCGACGGCTGAGCTCGCGTCCCATCGGGGTCAGAGCGATCCCGCGTCCGGTGCGCTCGGTCACGGGTGCCCCGAGGTAGCGCGAGAGCTTCTGCATCTGATGGCTGATGGCCGCCGAGGTGTAGCCGAGTGCGTCTGCGGTCGCCGTGACGGATCCGGCCGAGTCGAGAGCGACGAGCGTACGCAGGGCGAGAGTATCAATCATCAAATTATTTTAACGAAACTACGCATTTATATTCAATGGAAATTTGATTCCGTGGCTGGGATCCTGGAAGCATGCGTCCCGTCCATTACATGCTCGCCCTGCTCGTCGTCGTCCTCTGGGGTGTCAACTTCATCTTCATCGACTTCGGCCTGCGGGACTGGCCACCGCTGCTCCTCGTCGCCGCCCGCTTCACCTTCGTCGTCATCCCGGCGATCTTCTTCGTGACGTTCCCACGCGGGAACCTCCGCCGCGTCCTGCTCATCGGCGTGTTCATGTCCGCGGGCCAGTTCGGCCTGCTCTACACCTCGATGTCCCTCGGTCTTCCCGCGGGGCTGGCCTCGATCGTCATCCAGATCCAGGCGGCATTCACCGTCCTCGTCGCCGCGCTCGCGCTGCGCGAGATTCCGAATCGACGCCAGCTCGTCGGCATCCTGATCGGACTCTCCGGGCTGGGCGTCATCGGGCTGAGCCTGCAGGCCTCAGTGCCGATCGCCGCTTTCCTCGTCGCCCTCGGCGCCTCCCTGTCGTGGGCGGTCGGGAATGTCATCGCCCGCGGCGTGAAGGAGGGAACCAACGGTGTGCAGATGACCGTGTGGTCGGCCCTCGTCGTGCCCGTGCCGATGTTCGCGCTCTCACTCCTCATCGATGGCCCCGCCGAGGTGGCTCATGCCCTGGCGCACCCGACCTGGGGTGTCGTGGCCTCGGTCGTCTACACCGCCGGCTGCGCCTCACTCATCGGCTATGTCATCTGGAACTCGCTGCTCGCCCGGTTCCCGGCCTCCCAGGTGGCACCGTTCTCGCTGCTCGTCCCGCTGGTCGGTGTGCTCTCGGCGTGGCTCGTCCTCGGTGACCGGCCCACGGCGCCCGAACTCATCGGCGGGGCCCTCTTGCTCCTGGGCGTCGCGGTCACGACGGGCGTGCTGAAGACCATCGGGCGCGGCCTCACCGGTCGGAAGCGGAGAAACCGAAGGGTCGTGGCCGGCGACATGCAGGAAGTCGGGCGCAGCGCAGGGCCACGGTAGACAGCAGAACGCCGAGGTGGCGGCCGGCCAGCCATCACCTCGGCGATCGTGCTTGTCTCATTTGCGGTGCCACCTCGGTGGCGGACCTGTCACTTCTTCGACAGGTAGGGCTCCCAGTTGCCGGTGAGCAGGTATTCGACCTTCTGGGATACGGACACCGCGTGGTCGCCGAAGCGTTCGTAGTAGCGCGAAAGCAGCGTGACATCGGCGATATGGCGGGGCGCAAGCGCACCGGCCGGTTCCTCAGCGAGCTTGGCGAAGACGCTCAAGTGCAGCTCGTCGAGCTCCTCGTCAATCGCGTTGATCGTGGGCACAGCGGTCAGGCCCGGGTTCGACAGCAGGTTCTCGGTCGCCTCGGCGATCTTCTCCCCGGACTCGCCCATCCGGGTGAACGTGTCGGCGAAGTGGTCGGGAATCGCCGACTCCGGGTAGCGGATGCGCACCTGCTGGGCGATGTGGCGAGCCAGGTCGCCCATGCGCTCGAGGGACGCGGACATCCGCAGGGAGCCGATGACCGCGCGCAGATCTGCGGCGACGGGGGCCTGCAGGGCAAGCATCTCAGCGGCCTGCTGGTCGAGCGCGTACTGCATGTGGTCGATCGTGGCGTCGGCCTCGATGACCTTCTCTGCCAGCTCGAGGTCGTTGCTGCGCAGGGCCTGGTTCGCCAGGCGAACGGCCTCGTGGACCTTGATGGACATGTCGACCAGCTGCGTGGCCAGCTCGTCCAGCTCATTTCTGAAGACTTCGCGCATTGACAACGGTTCCTTAATCTCGTGAATCTCTTGCGAGGCTGGCGTGCCTCATGTCGTCTTGGGGGCTCATCTCGTCTTGGGGTGGACAGTAGTCCGGATACGAGTGGCGATCCAGTCACGACCGGCACACTGTCGTCAGCTTTCCACGATTGGGTGAACAGTGTCTGGCATGCAGGTGAATTCCTCGGCAAAAGCGACGTTCCGGGGCCGATTCGGTGCGCCTGTGAAGCAGACTGCGCATAAACTTGATGACGTGGACCTCTTGATCGTAGCGGTCCTGACCGGCATCGTCGGTCTGGGACTGGGCATAGCGGGAATTCTGGCGTTTCGCTTCAGCGAACGCTCCCGTGATGCTGCCGATCTGCATTCCGAGGACGACTTGCCGGAGGGCATCGCCGAGGTGCTGGCCGTGCTGCCCTCGGCCGCGATCGTTCTCGACGCCGGCGACGACGTCGTCAAAGCATCCCCGGCCGCCTACACCTTCGGCCTGGTCAGAGGCCACTCCCTCGCCTCTCCCGAAATGCTGCGCATGGTCGGACGGGTCCGCTCCAGAGGCCTCATCGAAGAGATCGAGCTCGAACAGAAACGTGAGCAGGCGGACTCGGTGCTGCGTTTCCTCCATGCTCGCGTGGCTCCCTTGGGCACGGCCTTCGTCCTCGTCCTCTGCGACGATCAGACCGAGTCGAAGCGCGTCGATGCCGTTCGACGTGACTTCGTCGCCAACGTCTCCCACGAACTCAAGACCCCCATCGGTGCGATGTCGCTTCTGGCCGAGGCAGTGACCGACTTCGCCGACGATCCGCAGGCCGTCGAACGCTTCGGCGGCCGGATGCAGCGAGAGTCGAAGCGCCTGACCCAGCTGGTGCAGGAGATCATCGATCTCTCTCGCGTCCAGGACCATACGGCTCCGTCTGCGACGGAGAAGATCTCCGCCGCCGAGGTGGTCGACGATGCCGCTGACCGTGCCCGCACGCATGCGGAGGGCAAGAACATCCACATCGAGGTCTCACCTCCGAGCAGGCTGCTCATCGAAGGCAACTACGAGCTCCTCGTCAACGCAGTGCGCAACCTCATCGACAATGCGATCAACTACTCACCCGATGGGACTCGCATCGGCGTCGGCGTCGAACTCGTCGATGAACGCGTTGAGATCTCCGTGACCGACCAGGGCATCGGACTCTCCACCCAGGACACGGAGAGGGTCTTCGAGCGGTTCTACCGCGTCGACCCGGCCCGGTCGCGGATCACCGGCGGAACCGGGCTGGGGCTGAGCATCGTCAAGCACATCATCGCCACTCACGGTGGACAGGTGAAGGTCTGGAGCCGCCTCGGCAAGGGGTCGACCTTCACCATCGTGCTGCCGCTGGCAGGCAACGCTGCCGATGACGAGGCGACTTCCTCGGCGCCCGACGGGGTCCTCCTCGAGCACTCGGCTCAGGCCGAGGACGCAGATGCGACTGACGCGGATACCGGTGATGGAGATGCCGATGGCACAGATACCGGCGATGCGGATACCAGTGATGCAGATGCCGATGATTCGAGCGAACATGACGATGACGATGACAAGGATGTCAGCGCCGTGGAGAATGAGACAACCCAGGTTTTGACAACCGAAAGCGAACAAAGGAAGCTCACGACGTGACTCGAATTCTGCTTGTTGAGGACGAGGATTCGTTCTCGGACCCGCTGTCGTACCTGCTCGGCAAGGAAGGGTACGAGGTGACTGTTGCCGAAGATGGTTTGAAGGCTCTTGCAGACTTCGACCGCAACGGTGCCGACCTGGTTCTCCTCGATCTCATGTTGCCGGGAGTCTCCGGTACCGAGGTGTGTCGGGAGCTGCGCGCAAAATCCAATGTGCCGATCATCATGCTCACCGCCAAGGACTCGGAGATCGACAAGGTGGTGGGGCTCGAACTCGGCGCAGACGACTACGTCACCAAGCCCTACTCCTCCCGTGAGCTGCTGGCCCGAGTGCGAGCGGTGCTGCGACGCAACGTCGAATCGGAAGCCTTCGATGACGAGTCGGTGCTCGAAGCCGGGGGAGTGCGCATCGACGTCGAACGACACGTCGTCAGCGTCCGCGGCGACGAGCTGTCGATGCCGCTGAAGGAGTTCGAGCTGCTCGAGATCCTCATCCGCAACTCCGGCCGAGTGATGACCCGCGGCCAGCTCATCGATCGGATCTGGGGCGAAGACTACGTGGGGGACACGAAGACCCTCGACGTCCACGTCAAGCGTCTGCGTGCCAAGGTCGAGGAGAACCCGTCGGAGCCGCGCCTCCTTACCACAGTGCGCGGGCTCGGCTACAAGTTCGAGGCCTGATCGCCGGCATTCCTCCACAGCACAGAAAGAGCCGCCCGCATGCAGTGGGCGGCTCCTTCTGTGGTACGGCTCTCGTGCGGCTGTGGTCAGCCGTTGACTGCAGCTGACGCGCCCTGCTCGCCCGTCTGGCCGGTGGCGTCTGCTTCGCCCGTCTGGCCGGTTTCGCCGGAGGCGTCTGCCTCACCGGTCTGCGATGCCTCGCTGGTCTGAGTCGCTTCTTCGCTGGGCGACTCCGACGGCTCCTCGGTGGGAACGTACTCTTCGTAGTACGGGAGTGCGTTCGACAGGACCTGGGTCCGGATCGTCTTCTCGTCATCGCCGACCTTGACGGTGACGTCGGCCAGGTCGCCGGGCTGCGCCTTGAGGCTGTCGACGATGATGGGCTCCGAAGAGTCCGAGGCCGGGCTCTCGGGATCCTGCACGAAGGTCTCGCCGGCCTTGACCGACTCCGTCGTCTTCTTCCCGCCGACGTCCAAGGAGACCTTGGCGGAGGAGTCGCCCTTGTTGATGAGGGTGAAGAACAGCTGGGCCGGGCCCTCGCCGGATTCGTCCATGATGAGCATCAGACCGCGAACCTCGACGTCTCCGATCGATCCCCATGCACCGTCACCGGCGTTGTAGCTGTACTCAGCGGTCTGGTGCGGTGACAGCAGGCTTGCACAGCCGCTGACGGGAATGACGAGAGCGAGTGCGGCAACTGCGAGTGCCGCGCGGTTGTGCCGTTTCATTATGCTCCTTGAAGTGGCAATACAAGATCAATCTGTATACTACCCGGTTTTTGACCGGCCGTAGAACCGGAAATCAGACCGGACGCGTTCCGGTCGAAGGGGTTGGGCGGGGCTGAGTGCGTTTCGCTCGGGGAGCCCGGGCGGGGCCGCAGTGGTTCTGACCGTGGGATTGCCGACATCGCCCGAGATGAGCCCCGGGGGCTGAGCCGCACAGCGGAGCCTAGCATGAGGAATCCGTCCCCTGAACGATTTCTGTGGCGCGCCTCATGGTAAACTGGAAGTCCGCGAAAGGGGTTTGAAGAGAATATGAGTTTCCAGGTCGGCGACACTGTTGTCTATCCACATCACGGTGCAGCGACAATCCAAGAAATCAAAAAACGAACCATTAAAGGTGAGGAGAAACTGTATCTCAAGCTCCAGGTCGCCCATGGTGATCTAGTGATCGAGGTGCCGGCAGACAACTGTGACCTCGTCGGTGTCCGGGATGTCGTTGGTGAAGAAGGTGTGGAGAAGGTCTTCAACGTCCTCCGCGCCGAATTCGTCGAAGAGCCGACCAACTGGTCTCGTCGCTACAAGGCGAACCTTGAGAAGCTGCAGTCCGGTGACGTGATCAAGGTCGCCGAAGTCGTTCGTGACCTCTGGCGTCGCGAGCAGGATCGTGGCTTGTCGACCGGTGAGAAGCGCATGTTGTCCAAGGCTCGTCAGATCCTCGTTTCCGAACTCGCATTGGCCGAGAAGAAAGAGGAATCCGAAGCCGAGGCCATTCTGGACGAAGTGCTCGCGTCCTGAGTACCTGCGTCATCGTTCCGGCCGCAGGGTCGGGATCACGCCTCGGAAGTTCGGATCCGAAGGCCTTCGTCCGGGTGAACGGGAGGAGCCTTCTGGTTCGCAGTCTCGAGACGATCATCTCCTCGGGAGTTGCCTCCACAATTGTGGTTGCCGCTCCCGAGGAGTTTTTGATGCATGCCCGCAGCGAGATCGATTCCATTTTGAATTCGGCACAGAGAGATTCAAGTTCTGGGGTTTCTGGAATTCAAATCACGGCTGTAGCAGGCGGAAATGATCGAATAGAATCTGTGCAATTGGCCTTGCAACATGCTGGGGGCGCCGACATCGTGCTCGTCCACGATGCCGCCCGCGCGTTGACACCACCCGTGGTCTTCCGCCGCGTGGTCGCAGCAGTCCGTGCAGGCGCCGAGGCTGTCATCCCCGTCCTGCCCATGACCGACACCGTCCGCCGCGCGGAGTGCCGACCGGCACAGAACCACACGCACACTGAACCCGCGGCCCCTCAACAACCGCGCAGAGACGCCAACGAACCGCGCACACATGCAAACGATCCGCGGAACGATCCGCGCACAGGCGCCAACGGTCCGCGCACAGGCGCCAACGGTCCGCGCACAGGCGCCAACGGTTGGCAAGTCCTGGTCGAATCCGACGCCGAAATCGACCAGGACTTACCGACCGTTGAGGTCCTCCACGGTGATCTCGACCGCTCGAGCCTCCGTCGGGTTCAAACTCCGCAGGGTTTCACAGCTTCCGCACTGCGCCGAGCACACGAGAGATACACCACCGATCTGGCAGCCATGGGTCCTGGCGTCGTCGCAGCCACGGACGATGCGGGGCTCATCGAGCGCCTCGGAGTCGACGTTGTCGCCGTCGACGGTGATGATGAAGCGCTGAAGATCACCTATCCTCTCGATCTCGTGCTCGGCGAGCACATCGCGAGGAAGCGGGATGCGACGACGAGGGACGACACGATGAGGGATGCCGCGAACGAACAAGGAGAGCGACCATGACCATGGTGATTCCGCGCACCGGGATCGGAGTGGACGTCCACTCTTACTCCGACGATCGCGAACGTCAACTCTGGGTGGCGGGACTGCTCTGGCCCGGCGAACGCGGGCTCGAAGGCCACTCCGATTCCGACGTCGCCGCCCATGCGTGCTGCGATGCGCTGTTCTCCGCCGCCGGCATCGGCGATCTTGGCCAGCATTTCGGCGTCGACCGTCCCGAATTCGCCGGAGCTTCCGGGGCCACTCTCCTCGCCGAGGCGGCACGGCAGGTTCGCGCTGCAGGTTTCGAGATCGGCAATGTCTCCGTCCAGGTCATCGGCAACCGTCCGAAGATCGGCACCAGACGGATCGAAGCCCAACGGGCTCTGTCCCAGGCCGCCGGTGCTGCCGTATCGGTGTCCGGGACGACGACCGATGCACTCGGCCTGACAGGTCGCGGCGAAGGCATTGCGGCGATCGCGAATGCTCTTGTCTATCCGGTTGCGCACGGCGACGATTCGGCTGCGCCGCCGACAGTGCAGTGAGTTCGGTATGAAGGTCGTGTTCCAAGGTGCCGGGGCGATCGGCATCGCAGCCGCTGCGCTGTTCGGCAAACGGCACGAAGCGGTCGTGGTCTCACGCTCTGCTGGTTCGGCTCCCGACGCTGCACATTCCCCAGACGCAGCACATTCTCCGGACACAGTGCATTCCCGGGAGGCTGCATACCCGCGGCAGGTGGGCTTCCTCGGGAAGGGGTCTGCTCGACGGGTGCCCGTGGTCGATTGGGCTGCGGTGAGTTCGGACTCGTGGGACCTCGTGGTGCTCACGACTCGACCGGGCGACCTCGACGACTCGGTGGCCGCCTCGATCGTCTCTCTTCGCCCCGGCATCATCGCGATCACCAGCCAGGTCGACGGGGACCAGGAGGTTGCGGGGTCGATGTTCCCTGATTCCGAAGTCCTCGTCTTCTCGCCTGCGCTCCTGTCCGAGCGGACGACTGGCCGCAACGTCCGTTACTGGCAACCGCCCGGGATGCCTGTGTTCATGGCCAGCGGCCGCCGGGAGACCGTGGGAGAACTGCGCCGCGAGCTCGGCGGCCTCCTCGTCGGAGTCCCGGCCGCAATGGTCTCCGGACCGCCCGCGGTGTTCATTCCCTACGTCGCTGAGCTGAGCATCCGTGAGGGGAGCTGGACTGAGTTGAGGACTCACCTGCGAAGACCCGCGCGGGCCTCCGCCGAGGCTGTTTATGCCGTCACCGGCATCCGGGTGCCGATGTCGGTCCGAGTCGCGGGGCTCGTACTGGACGCATTGGATCGATTCGTCCCCATCGACGTCAGCGAGTACGCGGGCCGACACTTCGGCCGTCACGAGGGCCAGACCCGCGACATGCTCGACGGCTGGATCGTGCGAGAAGCCGAACGCGCACCGGCACTGCGCGAACTGGCTCAGGCCCTGCGCTTGCGTGTGACCAGGTAGCCGATTCCGTAGAGCGCGGCAGAGAAGACCAGGGTGCCCAGAATCTGGGTGCGCACTGATTCCACGGTCAGGCCGAGGATGATGATCATCGCGATCCCCGCCAGCGTCGCATAGGACAGCCAGGGGAAGAGCCACATCTTCAAGGGCAGCTCCTCGCCGGCGGCTTCGGCACGGCGCCGGATGATGATCTGGGACACCAGGGTCACGACCCACGTGACGATGAGCGTGGACCCGACGATGTTGAGCAGCACCCCGAGCACCTCGGCGGCCCAGAAGTAGTTCAGCGCCACTGCCACGAAGCCGAACGCCGAGGTGGCCAGGACCGCGGCCACCGGAACGCCGCGTTTGGTCGTGCTGCCCAGTCCCGCCGGCAGCATTCTCCGCTCGGACATGGAGAACGCCATTCTCGAGGCGCCGTAGATGTTGGCATTCATCGACGACAGCAGCGCGATGACGATGACCGCGGCCAGAAGCGAGGCGATGACCGGAAGACCGGCAGTGTTGAGGACCGCGACGAAGGGCGACTCGGTCAGCCGTTCGTCGTTCCAGTCGAGGACGAGGACGATGACCGCCACGGAACCAATGTAGAGGAACAGGATGCGCCACACGATGGTCTTGATCGCCTGGGTCACGCTGCGGCTGGGGTCCGCGGTCTCGGCCGCAGCGACCGCCACGATCTCGATGCCACCGAAGGCGAAGGCCACGACGAGGAGACCGGCGGCGACTCCGGGTAGCCCGGTGGGCATGAATCCGTCGGTGAAGACGGCCGCAGGCGGTTCCGCGGGAGTCCAGCCGAACAGGTATGCGGCACCGAGGACGAGGAACAGAGTCACGAACGCGACCTTGATGAGGGAGAACCAGAACTCGAACTCACCGAAGCTGCCCGAGGTGGTGAGGTTGATCGCGGTGAAGATGACCATGATGGCCAGGGCGATGACCCATTGCGGGATCGCTGGGATGTAGTTGGCCGCGATCTGCGCGGCGGCGGTGGCTTCTGCGGCGACGACGAGGCAGAGCTGGACCCACCACAGGGCTCCGACGGCGAATGCGGCCGCCGGACCCATGGCTCGGCCGGCGTAGTGGGAGAAGGCCCCGGGGTTCGGATCGGCGGCCACGAGCTCTCCGAGGGCGCGCATGACGAAGATGACGATGAGTCCGGCCACCACGTAGGAGATGAGGACGGCTGGACCGGCAGCCTGGACGCCGGCGCCCGAGCCGACGAAGAGGCCGGCGCCGATCGCCGACCCGAGGCTCATCATGACCAGGTGGCGAGGCTTCATTCCGACTTTGAGGCCGGCCCCGAACTGCGCTGTCTCAGGTGTCACCGAGGCTGATGACGAGTCTGCGGGCACGGGGGACTGCGGCGATTGAGATTCAGGCACCAGATGAGTCTAACCTCCCACCACAATTGTGAGACAGCACGGTGGGGACGAAGAGATGCCGTGGTCGCAGATCTGCGACCACGGCATCGTCAGCGGTTGAAGAGTCTCACTCTCCGCGTTTGATCCAGCCCTCCAGGGACGGAGCTTCGGAACCGATCGATGTCGAAGGACCGTGTCCGGTGAGGACGACCGTGGCGGCAGGGAGTTTGAACAGGACATCCCTGATCGATTCGATGATCGTATCGAAGCTCGAATGCGAGCGCCCGGTCGCTCCCGGGCCGCCGTGGAAGAGCGTGTCTCCGGAGAAGAGCACCGGGCCGACTGCGCTGCCTGCGCCCGCCGAGGCGGGAACCGGCAGCCCGGTTTCGATGAAGAAGCAGGTCGAACCGGGAGAGTGGCCGGGAGTGTGCAGGGCCTTGACCCTCACCCCACCGACGTTCCAGGTGTCTCCGTCGGAGATCTCCGCATCGGGGCGGTAGCTGTCATAGGTCATGTCCCACAGGACGTGGTCGGCGGGGTTGAGATGGACGGGCGGGTTGCCCACACGATGGGCGAAGTCGCGCACGACTCCGACGTGGTCATCGTGACCGTGGGTCAGCAGGATCGCCTTGACCTCTCGCGCCCCGACCTTCTCCGCGATGGCGTTGACGTCGTGCGCGGGATCGATGACGATGACTTCGGAGTCGTCGCCGACGATCCAGACGTTGTTGTCGACGTCCCAGGTCCCGCCGTCGAGCGAGAACGTGCCGGACGTGACGAGATGCTCGATTGCCGTCATCAGAACTCCACCACCGATCGCAGTACTTTGCCTTGGCTCATCTTCTCGAATGCCTCCTCGACGTCGCCGATTCCGATGCGCTCGGACACGAACTTCTCCAACGGTACGCGCCCCTGCTGGTACAGGTCGACGAGCATCGGGAAATCCCGCTCGGGCAGGCAGTCGCCGTACCAGGAGGACTTCAGGCGGCCACCGCGGCCGAAGACGTCGAGCAGAGGCACGCTGAGCTCCATCTCCGGAGTCGGAACGCCCACGAGCACCACGGTGCCTGCGAGATCACGACCGTAGAAGGCCTGACGCCAGGTCTCCGGACGGCCCACAGCGTCGATGGCGACATCGGCGCCGAAGCCTCCGGTCAGCTCCTGGATCGCCGCGACGACCTCGTCCTCGCTCTTGCCGCGAGTGTTGACCGTATGGGTGGCGCCGAGTTCCTTTGCCCACTCGAGCTTCGTATCATCGATGTCGAGCGCGATGATCGTGCCCGCACCGGCTAGGGCCGAACCGGCGATGGATGCGCAGCCGACGCCGCCGCAGCCGATGACCGCCACCGACTTGCCGCGGGTGACTTCGCCCGTGTTGATGGCCGCGCCGATTCCGGCCATGACGCCGCACCCCAGCAGACCCACGACAGCGGGATCAGCCTCGGGGGCCTTCGTGCACTGTCCGGCCGCGACCAGGGTCTTCTCTGCGAAGGAACCGATGCCCAGCGCTGCCTCGAGCTCGGTGCCATCGGGCAGCGTCATCTTCTGGGAGGCGTTGTGGGTGTCGAAGCAGTACCAGGGTTCCCCGCGCTTGCAGGCCCGGCACTCGCCGCAGATCGCACGCCAGTTGAGGATGACGAAATCGCCCACCTCGACGTCGGTGACGCCTTCGCCGATCTCTGAGACCGTGCCGGCTGATTCGTGGCCGAGCAGGAACGGGTAGTCGTCGCTGATTCCGCCCTCGCGGTAGTGGAAGTCCGTGTGGCAGACGCCGCACGACTTCACATCGACGATGACCTCGCCCGGGCCCGGATCGGGGATGACGATGTCGGTGAGTTCGACCGGCGCTCCCTTGCTGCGGGAGATGACACCTTTGACGGTCTGTGGCATTGCGTCTCCTAGTGCTGTGGGCAGTGGTCAGGACCTTGTGCGCTGAGGCTGATCAAGGTCATATGCACGCCCGACGATGAGTTCGTACAGCCCCACCCTAACCAGGCACGGCTCTCACGACCAGTGCGCGTCGCCGAATGAGAAGACGGCCCGATCCCCATGTCGGGAATCGGGCCGTCTGCGCTCAGATCGGCGGCGCGCTCACTCCTCGTCGGGGTGCTTGCGCAGGTGCACGATCGCGGCTCCGAGGCCGCCCCACACGGTGACGATGGCGATGATCATCATGACGATGGCTGATGTGCCCATGGTCAGACTCCCTTGTTCTCGTTGGCGGACGTTCCATTGTCAGTCGTTCCATTGGCGGACTTGCCTGTGGCGGTGTTCTCGTTGGCGACCGAGTCGGCGATCGCGGCGTCCATCTCAGCCAAAGTCGTCTTCGGCCACCTGATGAGCGAGAGCACGACCGCGGCAACGATGAGGACGCCGATCATGCCCCAGCCGAAGGTGCCGGTGATCAGACCCGGATATCCCTCATAGCCTTCGGTGATGAAGGTGATGATCTGCGTGATGAGCATGTAGACGAGCACCACGCCGGTGATCGAGATGAGGATCATCCAGGTGATGCCGAGCTTGAAGCTCGACACCGCGTTGAGGTGGCGGCTGAACATCGGCAGCTTGCGCAGCAGCCAGCCCACGGAGACGATCGCGAGGACGGCCGAGCCGACGATGCCGATGTTGTTGGCCCAGGCGTCCATGGTGTCCAGGGCGTACAGGCCGGTGACCGTGGGCATGAGCAGAATCGAGATGACCGCCATGCCGCCGCCGACGAAGAGCGTCGAGGATTTGTTGCCCACGCCGAACTTCTCGCGCAGAGCCTGGACGGGTACCTGGACGATTGAGATCATCGATGTCAATCCGGCGAAGACGAGGCAGGCGAAGAACACGAAGCCGAAGATCGGCCCGCCCGGCATCTCGGAGATCAGGGCCGGGAAGCCGACGAAGGCCAGGCCGATGCCGTCGGTGGCCACGTCTGCGACCTCGACTCCCTGCGCCGCGGCCATGAAGCCGAGTGCGGCGAAGATGCCGATGCCGGCGAGGATCTCGAACGCGGAGTTCGAGAAGCCGACGACGAGGCCGGCGCCGGTGAGGTTCGTCTTCTTCTTCAGGTATGAGGCGTAGGTGATCATGATGCCGAAGGCGATCGACAGAGAGAAGAAGATCTGTCCGTAGGCCGCAATCCACACTCCTGGATCCGCCAGCGCTGCGAAGTCCGGAGTGAAGAGGGCGTTCAATCCCTCGGCGGCACCGGGGAGGAACAGCGAACGGACGACCAGCGCGAGGAACAGGACGATGAGCAGCGGGATGAAGATCTTCGAGAAGCGGGCGATGCCCTTCTGCACACCCAGCAGAAGGATGCCTAGGACGAGGATCCAGACGATGATCACGGGAATGAGCACGGCCGGGACGAACTCGAACGAGATGCCCGGATCGCCCATCTTGAGGTATTCGCCGAAGAAGAATCCCTCTGCGTCGTCGCCCCAGGCCTCATTGAGCGAGAAGATCATGTACGAACCCGCCCAGGCCATGATCGCGGCATAGTAGATGCCGATGACGATCGCGATGCCCGTGGCGAACCAGCCGATCGGTTCCGCCGACTTGTGCACCATGCGGTAGGCCAGCGGAGCCGATCCTCGGGACCGGTGGCCCATCGCATAATAGAAGAAGAGCAGCGGGATTCCTGCGGTCAGCAGTGCGACCAGGTACGGGATGATGAAGGCCCCGCCGCCGTTGTCGTAGGTCACGTATGGGAAGCGCCAGATGTTGCCGAGGCCGACCGCCGAGCCGATTGCCGCGAAGATGAACGCGGAACGGGAGACGAAGACCTCCCTCTGGGGTGCTTTGGTGGAAGACATGGTGTGTCCTTTCTGTCCAACCACATTGTTGTGAGGCTGATGCCGGTGAGACGGTCTGCTGTGACCCTGCCGCCGGCAAGGTCGCGCACCGCTTTCGAGGGTTCTCCCCGGGGCAGAGCAGACGCGGCCTCGTTGACTTGGCACCAGTTTACTGTGAGCTCTCTGTGAAATGTGCCTCGCGTCACGTGAGCTGTGCAACAGTCGTGTAACAAGTGTCAGACACTTCATACCCGCCCGGCGGTCATGATATCTGCTGAGGCGGCACCAGGCCCGCAGTCCCCGGTAGACTTGTGTGCGTGACTATCGCTCTGTACAACACCGCCAGCCGCACCACCGAAGAACTGCGCCCCGTCAATGCCGGGCACGTGGGCATCTACGTCTGTGGTGCCACGGTGCAGGGCGAGCCCCACATCGGCCACCTGCGCTCCGCCTCGGTCTTCGATCAGCTCCGACGCTGGCTGATGTACCGCGGCTACAGCGTCACCTTGGTCCGCAACGTCACCGACATCGACGACAAGATCCTGTCGAAGTCCGCCGAGGTGGGTCGAGACTGGTTCGCCCACGCCTTCAAGTACGAACGGGCCTTCACCCAGGCCTATGCCGCCCTCGATGTGCTGCCTCCCAGCTACGAACCCCGCGCTACGGGGCACATCACGGAGATGATCGAGCTCATCGATCGACTCATCGATGCCGGATACGCCTACCCGGCTCTCGACGACAGCGGCGATGTGTACTTCGCGGCCGCCTCGTGGGCCGACTACGGCGCACTGACCAACCAGCGTCTCGATGACATGGAGCCCGCGAACGATGCGGACATGCGGGGCAAGAAAGACGC
Organism: Brevibacterium picturae; assembly: GCF_900105045.1. GTDB lineage: Bacteria > Actinomycetota > Actinomycetes > Actinomycetales > Brevibacteriaceae > Brevibacterium > Brevibacterium picturae. The sequence goes on from NZ_LT629739.1 coordinate 2,792,578, forward strand.
CAGGGACTTCGCGCTGTGGAAGGCGCACAAGCCCGGTGAGCCCGGAACCGCCTCGTGGCCGGCACCATGGGGTCGGGGCCGACCGGGCTGGCACATCGAGTGCTCGGCCATGTCGACGAAGTACCTCGGCGAGAATTTCGACATCCACGGCGGCGGGCTGGATCTGCGCTTCCCCCATCACGAGAACGAGCTGGCTCAGTCGCGGGCGGCCGGTGACCGGTTCGCCAACATCTGGATGCATTCGGGCCTGCTCAATGTGGGCGGGGACAAGATGTCGAAGTCCTTGGGCAACTCCGTGTTCGCCTCCGAGCTCTTCGATCGCTACAGTCCGCTGGCCGTGCGCTACTTCCTCACCGGCGCCAGCTACCGGTCGATCCTCGAGTTCTCACCTGAGGCCATGGACCGGCAGACCGCCTCGCTCGACCGCTTGGCGAACTTCCTGCAGCGGGCCCGGCAGGCGCTCGGAGCCGACGCTCCCGCACTTCCCGACGTCAGCGACGCCTATGCGGGCCGCAGCGTCGACGTACCCGACGAATTCGCCGCGGCACTCGATGACGACCTCGGCGTGCCTCGTGCCCTGTCCGAGGTCTTCGCGACGGTCACCGAGGGCGCGAAGCTCCTCGACTCCGGCCAGGATCGGAACACGCTCAGTCGGATCGTCGCCCAGGTGGAGCTGATGCTCGATATCCTGGGAGTCAATCCCAGCGCCGAGGCGTGGGCCGGCTCGGGAGCGAATGCGACCGTGGAATCGGCGCTGGATTCCCTCGTCGACGCGCTCGCCGCGCAGCGGTCCGCAGCCAAGGCGGAGAAGGACTTTGCCACGGCCGATGCGATCCGGGACAATCTGGCATCTGCCGGAATCGTCATCGAGGACACGGCGGACGGCTACCGCTACCACCTCAAAGACAGCTGAGACGTTCGACATCTGACACGTCCACTGCAACCTGCACAGCACAGTTTTCAATACACTCTCCCGGTGACGAGCTCCGGTTCGTGACCACTGACGACTCTTAAGGATTCACATGGCTTCCACCCCACGCGCCGGCGGCTCGAAGAAGGGCCCGACCAAGGGCTCCGGCGGCAAGAACAAGCGCAGCCTGCGCGGCAAGGGCCCCACGCCCAAGGCCGAGGACCGCGTCTACCACAAGGCGCACAAGGCGACGGCGAACAAGAAGGCCGCCAACGCCTCGGCGCAGGCCAAACGCCGCAAGAAGGAGAACGGCCCGAACATGGTCGCCGGGCGCAACTCGGTGCTCGAGGCCCTGCGCGAGGACGTTCCCGCAACCGCGATGTACGTCGCCGGACGGATCGATTCCGATGACCGTGTCCGCGAGGCCATCACCCTGGCGACCAAGCGCGGCATCTCGATGCTCGAGGCGAGCAAGCCCGACCTCGACCGACTCACCGACGACGCGATCCATCAGGGCATCGCTCTGCAGATCCCGCCCTACGAATATGCCGAGCCCCGTGACCTGCTCGAAGACGCCGCCGATCGTGCCGAGGCGCCGCTGCTCGTCGCGCTCGACGGCATCACCGACCCGCGCAACCTCGGTGCGATCGTCCGCTCCACCGCGGCCTTCGGCGGCCACGGCGTCATCATCCCGCAGCGCCGCGCAGCCTCGATGACCGCCGCCGCGTGGAAGACCTCCGCCGGTGCCGCGGCCCGCATCAGGGTCGCACAGGTCGTCAATCTGGCTCGCGCCATCGACGAGCTCAAGAAGCAGAACGTCTTCGTCGTCGGACTCGACATGGACGGAGACGTCGAGCTGCCGGAGCTGACCTTCAGCCGCGACCCGGTGTGCATCGTCGTCGGCTCCGAGGGCAAGGGCATCTCGCGCCTCATCGCCGACAAGTGCGACCAGATCGTGTCGGTCCCGATCGCCGCGACCACGGAGTCCCTCAACGCGGGCATCGCCGCGGCCGTCTCCCTCTACGAAGTCGCCCGCACCCGCCGCGGCTGAACCGCCGACCTTTCTCACTAAACCTCCCCGGCGTCACTAAAAACGCGTGGCGCCGGGGTCGTTTAGTGACGTCACGGAGGTTTAGTGCGCGTCGATCCGCTCTCACCCGAGCCTCAGTCGTCGTGGCTGGCGCGGTAGTCTGTGGCGCTGAGTGCTCCGACACGGGAGTGGCGGCGGCTGTAGGTCAGGTAGACGACGAAGCCGACGAGCATCCACAGGCCGAAGACCACCCAGGTGGTTCCGCCGAGGTTGATCATGAGGAACGCGCACGCCAGTGAGCCGAGGATCGGGATGGTCGGCCCGAAGGGCACCTTGAACGAACGCGGCAGGTCCGGACGTTTGAACCGCAGGTAGATGACGGCGACGTTGACGAGGCAGAAGGCGAAGAGGGTGCCGATGCTCGTCGCATTCGCGAGCTCGCCGAGTGGAATCAGCGCCGCGGTGATCGCCACGAGGACGCCCGTGACCAGGGTTCCCACCAGGGGAGTGCCCGTGCGCGGGGAGACGATGCCGAAGACCTTCGGAACCATGCCGTCGCGGGACATGGTGAGCAGGATGCGGGACTGTCCGTAGAGGACCGTGATGACGACCGAGAGGATCGCGAGCACCGCGGAGACGGCGAAGATGAAGACCGCGAGGTTCGACTGCGTGAGTTCGTGGACGATCTGGACCAGGGGAGCCGTCGATGTCTCGAACCACTGCCATTGCCGTGCGCCGATCGCAGCGACCGCGACCAGGACGTACATCGTGGTGACGATGACCATGGAGAGGATGATCGCCCGCGGCAGATCCCGCTTCGGGTTCTTCGCCTCTTCACCGGCGGTCGAGGCCGCGTCGAAGCCGATGTAGGAGAAGAACACGCTCGAGGCCGCGGCAGTGACTCCGGCGGCGCCCATGGGCAGCATCGGTGCGAAGTTGCCGGCTTTGAATGCGGTGAAGGCGACGATGGCGAAGAACACGAGGATGCCGAGCTTGACGAACACGATGACCGTGTTGACGACGGCGGACTCCTTGGCCCCGCGCATCAGCAGGATGGTGGCGAGGAGGACGACGATGAGCGCCGAGAGGTTGATGACTCCGCCGGGGCTGTCTGCAACCCCGGGGCCGGCCGTCAGCGACGGCGGCAGGGACAGACCGAAGATCCGCAGCGTTTCGTTGACGTAGTCGGCGGCACCGACGGCCACTGCGGCCACGGAGACCGCATATTCGAGGACGAGACACCACCCGCAGACCCAGGCCATGCCTTCGCCGAGGGTCGCATAGGAGTACGAATAGCTTGATCCCGACACCGGGACCATGCCCGCCATCTCCGCATAGCTGACGGCGGAGAGCAGGGCGGTGATGCCGGCCAGGATGAATGCCAGCCAGATGGCAGGACCGGCGATCGGCACGGCCTCGCCGAGGATGACGAGGATGCCCGTGCCCAAGGTGGCGCCGACGCTGATCATCGTCAGCTGGAAGACGCCGAAGGTTCTGCGCAGTCCGCCCGTGGACGCGTCCTGGGTATCCTCGACCATGCTGGTGATCGACTTGCGACGCAGCAGCTGGCTGGTCAGCCGAGGGCGATCGGTCGCTGTGGCGGAGGCGGAAGAGTCTCGAGCGGTCATGCGAATATTCTTGCACGTGCGAAGCCGAGGACCACACGCCGCATACTCGAGGCCACGCAGTCCCGGCATGGGTCGCCGCATACCCGAGACCACGCAGTCCCGGCATGGCCCGCCGGGCGGAGGAGAGCTACAGGCGTGGGGAGAAGCGTCCGTCCTGGGCCATCCAACCGCCGTCGACAATCTGCGAGTGTCCCGTGACGTAGGTCGAGGCATCGGAGGCGAGGAACAGCACCGGCCCGGCGATCTCGTGCAGGTGCCCCCAGCGGCCCAGGGCGGTCTTCTCCGCATAGGCGGTCCACCACTCCTCGTCGGCCTTGATCTGCTGCGTCAGCGGAGTGTCGAAGGGGCCGGGCAGGATCGCGTTGACGCGCACGCCTTGGGGCCCCAGCTCACTGGCCAGCGTCTTCGTCAGCTGGACGACGCCGGCTTTGGCCGCGGCGTAGAGACCCTGGCCCGGTTCGATCGCCAGAGCTCGGAACGAGGAGTAGGTCACGATGGAGCCCCGTCCGCGTTCGGCCATCTCGGCGCCGAACCCGCGCATCAGGCGATAGGTGCCCTTGAGGTTGATGTCGATGACGCGGTCGAATTCCTCATCTGTCGTCGACAGCAGTCGTTTGCGCACGTTCGCACCCGGGGTGATGACGAGCACCTGCGCCTCCGGGTGGGCCGCGACGAGGGCTTTGACCGATTCGGTGTCGGTGATGTCGACGCGTGCCGCCTCGGCGCCTGGGGACGAGGCGGTGCTGTGCCCGCCCTTACTTCCGGCGTCTGGGCCCTTACCGCCGGAGCCCGTGCCGCTGGTGCTTGCGTCGTCGACAGTTGAGGTGCCGGCAGACCCGCGGCGTTCGGTGATGATCCGCACGGTCTCCTCGGCGCCGTCGACGTTGAGGTCGGCGACGACGACGTGGGCGCCGGCATCGGCGAGGCCGATCGCGCTCGCCTGCCCCAGCCCGGATCCCGCTCCGACGACGACGGCGGTGCGGCCGCTGAGGTCGAAGAGCGAAGGGATCGAGGGGGTGTTCTCATTCGTCGGCATGGAGTTCTGTGTCGTCGGCACGGAGTTCTGCGGGACTTGCGACATCGGAGGTCCTTTTCCTAGCACTGGCGTTTCCGGCGGTGATCGCCTCATTGATTTCAAAGATATGCCCGCCGAGGTGGCCGCCGGGTCCACGTTTCACTTGGTGGAATCCCAGCCCAGACCGACCCCAGCCCAGACCGACCCCAACCCAAACAGAACCCGGCCCGGACAGAGTCCGGGCGTGCAGCCCTCAGAATTTCTGACTGTCGACGTAGAGCGCCTCGTCGGGGAGGTTCGAGAGATAGTCGACGATGAAGTAGGCGATGGCCTCCATCGTCGGGATGTCGCGCTGCCTGGCCCTCGACATCACCCGCCGGTGCTCGACGAATTCGTAGAAGATCTGCCCGGGCTCGAGCTTGTGCGTGAGGTTCTCCGGGATGGCGCTGATGAGTGGCTTGTAGACCTCGTCGAGCCAGATCCGTGCGGCCTCGTCCTCATCGAGTTCGACGGGCAGCTCGCCGGAACCGTGGGCTCCGCCGGTGAAGCCGGGCGCGCTGCGGTGGGAGTCGAGGTCGTTGAGCATGGTCCGCGCCTGGTTCTCGTTCGCCCCGATGCCGGTCAGGCGCAGGAGTCTGCGGGAATGGTGGTTGGGCTCGACGACCTTCGGCTCGACCAGCAGGCTGACGCCGTCGAGGTCGGTGGTCACGGTCAGCTCGCCCAGGTCGAAGCCCAGGTCGTTGAGGCGGCGGATGCGCTCGTCGATGCGCCATCGCTCGTTGACGGAGAACTCCTCGACCCGTGTCAGCTCTCTCCACAGACCGTTGTAGGCCTCGAACAGGCGCTCACCGGCTGCCAGCGGGTCAACGCTGGGTTCGATGAGGCCCGCGGCCTGCAGATCGAGGAAGTCACCGGCGATGTTCGTCTTGGCGATGCGCAGATCCATCTGCCGCTGACCGTCCGAGAGCTGGTCGTGGAGTTCCCCGGTCTCCGCATCGACGACATAGGCGGCATAGGCATCGGCATCGCGCCGAAACAGTGTGTTCGACAGCGACACATCACCCCAGTAGAAGCCGACGAGGTGGAGCCGGGCCAGCAGGACTGCCAGGGCATCGACGAGCCTGTCGGCAGCGTCCTCGGCCAGCGACCGTGAGAACAGCGCACGGTAGGGCAGCGAGAAATCCAGATAGGCCGTCAGCAGTGCACCAGGCAGCTCCGTCGCCGAGGCGGTTGTCCGGTTGGTCACATAGGCGCGCGGTTCGACCGTGGGCACGGCCAGGTTTCCGAGCACGCCGAGGATGTCGAATTCGCGCAGGGCCCGACGATCGTCGGTCTCCTTGATCGCCAGCACCTCATCGCCGATCTCGACGAAGCGCACGACGTGGCGGGAGATGCCGCGAGGCAGCCCGCCGAGGAAGTCCTGGGACCAGTCACCGAGCGGAAGATGCCACGGCAGCCGAGCTATCGCAGCATGGTCGGCACTGCGGACCGTATGGATCTGCGGTGCTGTGGTCTCGGGCACCGATCAGGAGTCCACGTCCGCGATCGAGGCGACGAGCGCCTCGGCGACCTCAGGTTTCTCCACCCCGATCAGACGCCCATGGTCGAGGAAGGCGATGCGGTCGCCGAGGACCTTCGCATCCTCGAGATTCTCCGTGGCGTAGAGGGTGGTCAGCCCGAATTCCTGCTGCAGGTCTTTGACCAGGCGCAGGGTTTCGGCCTGGTGCTCGGGCACGAGGTTGACGACCGGTTCGTCCATGATCAGGACCTTCGGCTGACGAACCACGGCCCGGGCCAGGGCGATCGTCTGGCGCTGCAGGGCGGAGAGATCGCCCGGCACGGAATCGAGGAAGTCGCGCAGCCCGATCTTCGAGGTCACGGACTCGACGCGCTCACGGATCTCCTCGGCGGGAAGCCCATCGACACGAAGGGCGAAGCCGAGGTTGTCGCGCACACTCATGTGCGGATAGAGGGCATAGCTCTCAAGGGCGAGCGTGACATCGCGATCATTGACCGCGGCATGGGTGATGTCGACGCCGTCGATGAGGATCGTGCCCGTCTTGGGAGCCTCCAGGCCATGCAGCATGCGCAGGATGGTCGACTTGCCGGATCCGGACGGGCCGTAGAGGACGAGGAACTCGCCGTCGTCGATGAAGAGATTGAACGGATGCACCGAGGCGGACACGGTGTTCTCGTAGGCATGACTGAGGCCATTCAACGACACTGTTGACATGTTTCCTCCTTAGTTCTTCGTGAGCAGCTGGTCGTCGGTGACCTGGCGGGGATGCTCAGTCCTACTCATCCTAAGCCGTCTCACGTGGTCGGAGACAGTCGATTCGACAAAGCGTAGAGTGATTCTCAGCACTGTGCCAGCGCGCGGGCGCACACCTGGGCAGATGCTGGGTGCGAAACCGCGGCGGGTGCGCCGATAGACTTCCCGGTATGAAGGTCAAGCTCGACGACGTCGCAGCCCGGGCGGGCGTGTCCCTGGCGACCGTCTCCCGCGTCCTCGGCAGGCGCGGTGCGGTGGCCGACGGCACTCGGACCAAAGTGCTGGATGCGATGGATGCGCTGGGCTACTCACGGTCCACCCTGCTGCATGAGGCGCCGAGGCGGCTGGTGGCCGTCAGCGCACCCGGAAACCCCGAATACTGGCAGGTCCAGGTCTGCACACGTGTGGCCACGGCACTGCAGGAGCACGGTCTGCTCATCACCCGCCCGCCCGTCGAGACCGAGTCCACCCCGCTTGAAGTCGCAGTCGAGGCCGGCGCCGTCGCCCTTGTGACTCCGACCCTGACGAGCCTGCACACCGACATTCCCTGCATCCGCGTCGACGAGCAGTCGGCGGTGGACTCCGACGACGCCAGCGGCGACATCATCGCCGCCCGCCTCGACCTCGGTGGGGGAATGACGACGGCCTTCGAGCACCTCCGGGCCATCGGTCACCGACGTATCGGTCTGATCTGCAATGACAGCGGTGAGCTCGCGGTGCAACTGATCAAACGATTCCGCGCCGAGCATCCTGCACGCAACTTCGGGGTCAAGCTCGACGACTGGATCGCGCAGGTCCCGAAGTCCTTCTCCGGCGGCTCACGGGCCGTCCTCGACCTCAAGGACGCGACGTGCACCGCGGTGATCGTGCAGTCGGCTCTGCAGCTGCACGGAACGCTGCACGGTCTGCGCAACAGGCACCTGCAGGTGCCGCGTGACATGTCGGTCGTGGGATTCGGGGACTCACCAACGATGAAGTTCACCGGTCCGCCGGCCACCGTGCTCGGCCTCGACCTCGAGGGACTCTCACAGGCACTCGTCACGGCGACCCTGTCGACGCTGAAGATCTCAGGTGAGGACCTCCGATCGGTTCCTCCGGTGTTCCGGCCCCGACTCATGGCCCGAGCCTCGACGACGGCGGCCAGGCAATGACCCCGACAGCGAATTCCGGAACCAATGCCCCCGATGCGCCGGAACCGGGCGAGCACAAGCACATCGGGCTCGACGCGATCGCCGGCGCGGCAGGGGTGTCGAAGGCGACGGCCTCGCGGGCGCTGCGCCACCCCGACACCGTGTCCCCGGGCTCACTGGCCAAGGTCAGGCGGGCACTGGCGATCCTCGGCGTGGACTCGGGCAGCGCACCCGCCAGGCAGATGCTCGCCCTGGTCCGACCCGCCGCGGCAGCCGGGAACGTCGACCCCTATGCGCGCCTGTTCGAGATCCTGACCAGCAGGATCTTCGCCCAGGGCATCGCCGCAGTCCATGTGGAGGCCGCAGCCGACCGGGCCGATGCCCTGGCGGAATCGCTGCTCGGTCCGGATGGAGGTGAGCCTCATATCCAGGGGGCGATCGTCCTCGGTGGGGGAGCGGCCGGTGAACTCGCCGCGAAGCTGGCCGAACGCAATCTGCCGCAGATCAGGGTCTCCAACGCCCGACACTCAGACGGGATCTCACGTATCGTCCTCGACGCCACCGACGGCATCGCGACGGCGGTGCAGCACCTCGTCCACCTGGGGCATCGTCGGATCGGACTCGCCGTGCTCCGCGACTCCGCCGCGGCCGGGCGCATCGCCGGATTCCGCAAGTCCATGGCCCAGGTCCTCCACATCCCCGCCACCCGTGACCAGGCGCCCGTGGTCGAAGCCGCGAGAGGCACCATGGCCGGAGTCGCCGCGGCCGAGGAGCTGCTCCATCTGCAGTGCACGGCCGTCATCGCCTGCGCACCCTCACTGTCGTTCGGCATCCTCGAGGCCGCAGCCCGCGCTCGCCTCGACCTTCCTCGTGAACTCTCCCTGCTCACGGTCGGGGACATGCCCGACGCCGATGTCATCGCCCCCTCGCTGTCTCAGGTCAGCTACGACTGGGAGGCGATCGCGGTCTCCGCGCTGGGCGAGGTGAGAGCGATGATGGCCGATCCCGCCGAGGCGGTGGCCGTCGACTATTCGGTGACCCCGGATCTCGTCCTGCGGGCCAGCGCGGTGCCGCCGCAGCGACGCTGACGCGGCCGCCGTCGACCGAGTGGCCCGCCGCGGCCGTCACTGGCGGCGTCGCTGCGGCGGCTTCGGGTCTATGTCAGGTGTGCGCGGCGTTCGGTCGCGATGCGTGTGAGGAGTTCGGCGACGGCGACAGGGTCCGTGATGCGCCACGGGGCACGAGTCGGAGCCGGCCCGACCTTGATGCCCAGGCTGGTTGTCGAGGCTTCGAGTTCGGCGAAGGCGTCCTCGTCGGTGACATCGTCGCCGAGGTAGAGGACCGATGAGGGGGATCCGGCGGCGATGAGAGCCCGCAGGCCGTCGCCCTTCGTTGCTGTCTTCACCGCGAGTTCGGTGATGTCGTGGCCCTCGATGACGCGGATCCCGGGATGTTCGGCCTGCACGGCGATGACATGAGCGTGCAGCGCGGACGCGAACTCCGGGTCGAGGCCGCGCGTGTGCACCGTGCGGGAGAACGGCTTCCGTTCGACTCTGACCTCGGTGACCGCGGCCGATCCCGCGCCGGTCGCCGAGCCTGACTTCGTGCCAGGCACCGAGTCCGATCCCGCGGTCAGGTCGTGTTCGAAGGATTCGATGTGAGCGTCGATCGCGGTGAGCATCCGCTGCTCTTCATCGCTGACCTCGGGTGGAGCTGTCGTCACCCCGGGCGACGATGATGGGCCGTGTGACGAGTGGGAGGCTTCGCCCAGGTCCACCTCGGCGCCGTGCGAACCGACCAGCCACACGCCTCGGGGTGGCTCGGCCAGCCGCCGCAGGGTCGTGACGTCGCGGCCCGAGACCAGGGCCACACGGGTCCGGGGCAGGCCGCTGAGGTCGGCGATCGCCTGTGCCGACCCCGGGAGCATCCGGGACTGGTCGGGGTTGTCCTGCAGCGGCGCGAGCACACCGTCGAAGTCGAGGGCGATGAGGACCGAATCGCCGCCCGTGATCAGCGTGAGGTCGAGGGCGGCCGGTGTCGCGAAATCGGGAGCCGATCGTGGTGTCGACGCCTGCTCGGGGCTGGTCCGCCCTGGCCGAGGCGGGCCGGAGTGGGTCTGGGAAGACGACATGGCGGTCGGATCCGATGTCACCGACGCTCCTCGCCGGGTCCAGAGGCGCCGGATCCAGCGGCACCGGGCCCAGAGGCGGCTGCCGGCGCAGGTGTGTCAACGGTGGAGGTGATGCGGTCGGATGCGGTCATCGACCGTTCGGGAAGCGAAGCGGGACGGTCGGGGATGATCGCCTCCGGGTTCGTGTGGATGGCCTCGAGTTCTGCGAGGAACTTCTTCGACCAGATGCTCACGGTGTCCGTGGAGACCTTCTTGCGCATCTGCTTCATCCGCCGCGCTCGCGTCTTCTCATCCATCTGCACAGCGTCGAGGATGCCGGCCTTGAGGTTGCCGATGTCGTGTGGGTTGACCATCACGGCACCGGTGAGCTGGTCGGCGGCCCCCGTGAACTCAGACAGCACCAGGGCGCCGTCGTCGCTTCCGCGGCAGGCCACGTACTCCTTGGCCACCAGGTTCATCCCATCACGCAGGGCGGTCACGAGCATGACGTCGGAGGCGAGGAAGAACGCCGTCATCTCATCGCGCGGATAGGAATGGTGGAGGTAGTGGACGGCGATCGACCCGACCTCGGCCTGTTCACCGTTGATCCGGCCGACGGCCAGTTCCACATCGTGGCGGATGATCTTGTACTGCTCGAGTCGTTCTCGTGACGGGGTCGCGATCTGGATCAGGACAATGTCCTCGATGTCGAGCTTCCCCTCGGACAGCAGCTCCCCGAATGCTTTGAGCCGGTGCCGGATGCCCTTCGTGTAGTCCATCCGGTCCACGCCCAGCATGACGACCTTCGGATTGCCGACCTCTTCGCGGATCTGACGCGCGCGCTCGATGATCTTCGGATCACGCGCAAGCTCCTCGAGGTAGGGGGTGTCGATGGAGATGGGGAATGCCTCGGCCCGCACGGTGTGTGCCGAGAGAACATCGCCGGCGGGGACGGCGACCGTTGACCCTTTCGTCGTGAAGTTCAGACGTCCGCGCACAGCGCGACGGAAGTTCGCGGCATCGGCCGGACGCTGGAATCCGACGAGGTCCGCGCCGAGGAGACCGCGGAGGATCTCGTCGCGCCAGGGCAGCTGCGCGAAGAGCTCGAACGGTGGGAAGGGGATGTGGTTGAAGAACCCGATCGCCAGGTCCGGTCGCATCCGACGCACCAGCTGCGGAACCAACTGGAGCTGATAGTCATGGACCCAGACGGTCGCTCCCTCGGCAGCCACCTCGGCGACCTTGGCCGCGAAGCGCTCATTGACCTGCACATACGAGTCCCACCAGGTGCGGTGGAACTCGGGCGGGACGATCACATCGTGGTAGAGGGGCCACAGTGTCGCATTGGAGAATCCTTCATAATATCTGAGGACATCCTCACTCGTGAGGGTGACGGGAACCAGATGCATGCCGTCGATGGTGAACGGGTCGAAGTCGACATCGGGCACCCCGGTCCAACCGATCCACGCACCCTCCTGAGACTTCATCACCGGAGCCACCGCGGTGACCAAACCCCCAGGTGAGGTGCGCCATCCTTGGCTTTCCTCGGCGGGGTCCCGGTCGACGGGCAGACGGTTCGCGACGACGACGAAATCGCTGTCACCGTACGCGGATTCGGTCGTGGTCTCGGCAGAGTTGACGGTGTTCATCTGCGCCTCCTCCTGAGTCGGTCCTTGGAACGAACTGTACCCGCTCGACTAGGCTTGGACAGGTGATGGTTCAGGATCTGGGAGGCTACCGCCTCATCGAGGAGCTCGGCTCGGGCGGCATGGGTGTCGTCTATCTCGGTGTCGACGGCGGAAACAACCCTGTCGCGGTCAAGGTTCTGCACCCGCACATCGCCAATGATGAGATCGCTCGCAAACGACTGGGGCGCGAGGTCAGGACGCTGCGGCGGATCAAACATCCGCGCATCGCCGAGGTGCTCGACGCCGAGCTCGACTCTGCGCAGCCCTTCATCATCACCGAGTTCGTCGACGGGCAGACGCTGTCCGACGATGTCAGGGACAACGGCCCCTTCGCCGAGGACGAGCTCGTCCACTTCGGCCATGCCCTCCTCGACGCACTCAACGCGGTGCACGAATCCGGTGTCATCCACCGCGATCTCAAGCCCGCGAACGTCATGATCATGGACGGGGAGCCGATGGTCATCGACTTCGGCATCGCCCAGGTCGCCGATGAGGTGCGCGTGACCGCGACCGGCCTCGTGATGGGAACCCCCGGGTACCTGTCACCGGAGATCGCCGATGGCAAGACCTCGAGCGAGAAGACCGACTGGTGGGGGTGGGCCGCGACCATGGCCTACGCCGCCACTGGCCGCAACCCCTACGGTTCGGGCCCCCTCGAGGCGGTGCTCGGGCGCGTGGCCATGGGCAAGTTCGACCTCGACAAGGCTCCCCGCAACTTCGTTCCCCTGATCGCGGCCTGCCTCGACCCGAAGCCCGAACGCCGGCCCAGCGGCCAGATGATCCTCGACGCCCTCGTCGACATCGAGTCCGGGCGTCCGCCGCAATTCGGTTCCGGGCCGGCTGCCGGGAACTCGAACCAGGCTTCCCCGACGGGGACGGCGCGGATGCCGGCCGTCGACGGGGGTGGGCCAGGCTATGGCGCTCCAGCGGCTCTCGGCGGCGCCGCCGCTGGAGCTGCGGCTGCCTATGGTGCTTCGGGCTACGGCGCAGCCGGTCACGGATCGCCACGCGGGAACTACCCCGGTTCGGCCCCGAACCCGAACGTACCCAACCCGGGCGGTGGCCACCCGGGAACCGCCTACCCAGGTGGACTGAATCCGGGCGGCCCGAGCCCGGGCGGGCCGAACTTCAATCGAACGAACTCAGGTGCCCCGAATCACGGTGCATCAAACCCCGGCGCGGCAAACTTAGGTGCCCCGAATCCAGGTGCCTCGAATCCCGGTGGCCCGAATCAGGGTGCAACGATGAGGTATGGGTCCGGCCAGCAGGGCCCGCAGGGATTTGCACAGCCGGGCACCGCACCTCCGGTGCGCAATCCCAACGGCGGCATCCAGGCAGCTCCGGGATCAGCGATGGCCGGGACCAACCTCGGCGGGTATGGACAGGGCGGACAGCCGGTGGGACAACCGCTCGGTCCGGGCACTGTCCGACCAGGGCCCAACGGCACCGGAAACCAGACGGCTCAGCCGCGCCAGCAGGGATACGGCTGGGGACCGATGACCTACCGGACGATCCGGACCGGCGGCTGGGCTGTGTTCGGTCTCATCCTGCTGGCAGTCGCGATCATGCCGCTGGGCCCGCTGCTCGTCACCCTCATCGGGTTCCTATGGTCGATCCTGGCGCGAACGGGCACACGATTGGACCGTAAGGCACAGAAGCACCGATTCGAGCACGGACCGAAGACCAGGGGATTCCTGCGCTCGCTCGCCTCGGCGCCGGGCGCGATCCTGGCATCGGTGCTGACCTCGGCCGCGACCTTCATCCTGCCGGCCATCGCCGGCGTCGCGATGCTTGTGCTGACCCGACTCGACATCGCGGGAATCGTGCCCAGCGGATACTCGGAGCAGTGGTCGGTCTGGGCCGCCGGTGCCGCCGGTGCCCTCGTGCTGTGGCTGGGGCCGGGCGCGGGCAGCCTGCGATACGGATCACGCCTCATGGTCTCCGGGGCGACGCCCAACCAGTTGGGCAGGCTCATCACCCTGTCCGTGATCGCGCTCCTGATCATCGTCGGGATCATGGTCATTCAGTCCGGTGCCGGGATGTCGTGGTGGCCCCTGTCGACCAACCCGTTCTCCTATCTGCCGGGCCCGGTGTAGTTGATCCTTGAATTTCACTGAGAGTCGGGGCAGGGCCTGTTTGGGTAAGGTGGGACAGTCGGGTCTCGTATGTCGTCCCGATTCCCCACGGTCCGAGGCTGGGCCGACGTCAGACGATCGCAACGTGAGGAACAATGGCGAAGAACAACTCCGGTGAGAATCGGCGGAACAAAGCACGTGAGAACGCGCGCCAGATCGCAGCGGCTCAGGAGAAGAAGGAGAAGACCGCCAAGACCATCCTCTACGTGGGGATCGGTGTCGTCGTGGTGGTCGTGGCCGCGATCGTCGGTGTTCTCATCTTCCAGCAGAGCAAGCCGGGAATCACCCCGGCCAACTACGTCGCCAACGGTGTCAGCATGGCCAAGGACGGACAAGTGGTGCAGCCGAAGCAGATGCCCGACGGCGAGGAGTCGGACCTGCCCACTCCTGCCGAAGCCGGTGCCAAGGACAACGCTGCGACGGTGACCGTCTACCTCGACTTCCAGTGCCCAGGATGCAAGTCGTTCGAGGAAACCAACGCCGAAACTCTGGAGAAGCTCGCCGACGAAGGATCGATCGTGCTCGAGTACAAGCCGGTGTCGATCCTTGACCGTGCTTCCAGCGGCAACGAATATTCGACTCGCGCGGCCAATCTGGCCGCCTGCGTCATCGACTCCCAGCCCGAAACCGCCAGGGACTTCTTCCCCGCGATGTACGCTCAGCAGCCTGAAGAGGGCGCGAACGGTCGTACTGACGAGGAACTGCTCAAGGTGGCCGAAGAAGTCGGCGTGGACACCTCGAAGCCGCTCCAGTCCGATCCCGAGCAGACCGTCAAGAGCTGTGTCACGGACCAGTCGTTCAAGGATTTCGTCGAGAAATCCACGACGGAGGCTACGGACAGCGGAGTGACAGGCACTCCCTGGGTGCTCATCAACGGCAAACAGACCGAGAAGACCAGCGACCCGCAGGCACTGGCCCTTGAGATCCTCAAGGCCACTGGCGAGGTCGAGGGCTGAGCGACTCCATCAGCATCGGTCGACCATCGCCGAGGTGGTGGTCGACCGAAGCCGGAGAGCGATGTCATCACGGTCGAGTTCGCGTCTCGTCCGTTCCGTGGCCGTTTTGTGGCCGCGAAGGTGAATGGACTACTATCGTGTAGGCGCCAACGGCATCGTTTCGCCGCCACGCCTCCCTAGCTCAGTTGGTAGAGCACCGCTCTTGTAAAGCGAAGGTCATCGGTTCGAGTCCGATGGGGGGCTCCACCCGACCGGGCCAGACAGTGAATTGTCTGGCCCGGTTTTCTTATGCGCTGACGCGGTGGTCCTGGCCTCGCCAAGGTGGGCTCGCCAGGGTTTCGGTCGCAGGTCCACTGTGGAGTTGTTGCAGATCTGATACGCGGTGTGCTGTGCTCATCACCTGTATCGGGGTCGCGGACAATAAGGTTTTTCCATGTCAGGGCCAATGAGTCAACAATCATTTGCCTCATGCAGTGCCCATTATTTCGAAAGGGAAACCGATGAACCGCACCGGACGACACTCAGCCCGAATTCTCACGCAATCTTCAGCCTTGGCCTTTGCCGCCGTACTGGCGTTGTCAGCCTGCGGCACCGAAGACCCGGCGGCGGGTGAGGCACCCGACGATGCGGCCCCCAGCCAAGAGCAGAATGAAGCACTCGAAGCAGAAGAGACTCCAGAAGAGACCGCAGAGCCGGAAAGCACCGGTGCGGCTGTCGAAGGCGCTGAGGCCGAGGGCACCGAGGTGAAGGTCGGTGCAGAGTTCACCGACAAGGAGACCGGAGACGTGGTCACCATCGTGTCCGCGGTGCGCAACAACCCCACCGAATTCTACGAAGCGGCTGACAACCCTGACGGAGAGATGGTCTATATCGAAGTGAAGGTTGTGCCTGGGAAGAGCTATGGCGGCACCATCAGCGCGTCGGATTTCTACCTCGACAGTGCAGGCGAAGAGACCAACTACGCAGCGAGCGCGAAAGACGAACTCGAAGCCGCTGGTTATGAGTATTTCGAACGCGCGCCACGTCGCGATGGAGAGCACACGGGCTACATTCCGATCTACGTGAGTGAAACGGCAGCCGAGCTCAAAGGGTCCTACATTCGTCCCGAGGCGAAGGTGATCGGCGAAGACAAGAAGGTGCCGGAGTTCAAGTCCGAGTTCGAGGTCCCCGCCGCTTAGGCTGTCAGCGGCGAGGAGAGCGTTCAGTGAGAGGTCCCAACACGACAGTCCTACCCGTCCACGCCGCGTTTGAACACGAGCATGAGAGAGCGCATGCTCAGCACGAAGCCGCCGAAGAGCAGGACGAATCCGAAGAACGCGTAGAGGTGGATGCCCTCGGTCAGCAGCGGTCCCTGTTCGCTGGTGATGAGCATGATCGATCCCAGGACGGCGGCACCGGCCAGGACGGCGACGATGAGCTGCTGGAACAGGCTCGTGAGGAACCGTCGATCGGACGTGTTCTCCAGCACGCGCATGTTCATTGAGAACCGGCCCTGCTCGAGGTCCTCGGTGATCTTGTTGAGCCGCCGAGGCAGGCGGTCGATCATCGGCAGGATCTGCATCGCACGTCTCTGGAACTCGTCGGTGATCTTCGTGGACTTCAGTTTGCTGCGCATGAGGCGGTTGCCCTCATGGCGGGCGACGGCGACCACGTCGAAGCTCGGATCGATGACGAGGAGTGCTCCCTCGACCGAGGCAAGGGCGCGGAAGGCCGCACTGATCGGGGCCGGAACGGAGAACCGGTGAGCCAGGACCAGGTTGAACAGGTCATCGAAGAGCTTCTGCCCGTTGGCCGACCGGGATCCGCCGCCGTAGCGGGTGAGCAGTTCGCCGACCGCACGTTCGACGGCTCGGTCATCGAGGTTCTCGGGGCGCCCGAGGAGTTCGATGAGTGAATCAGTGGCTCCGGCACTGTCGTTCTGGTCGATCGAGTAGAGCATGAGGCCCAGGGCGGTCTGCGTTCCCGGGTCGAGTCTGCCGACCGCACCGAAGTCCAACAGTCCCAGGCCACCGTCGGGCATGATGAAGATGTTGCCCGAGTGCAGGTCGGCGTGGAAGACGCCGTCGGTGATGATCTGTTCGAGTGTTGCCCCGAGCAGGGTGGTAGCTAATGCCTTCCGCTCTTTCGCGGAGAGTTCGGCCAGGGTCTTTCCTGCCGAGGACACCGGATGCCCGGGCAGTTTGTCCATGATGAGGAGCCGCTCGCTGGAGAACTCCGGGTAGCCGTGGGGCACGGTGACGGAGAACTTCCCCGACCGCGACAGAGTCTGTTCGATGGTGCGCATATTGTCGAGCTCGATCCGATAGTCGAGCTCCTCCTCGAGGGAATTGGCGAATCCCTTGGCGAGGTTCTCGATTCCCAGATTCTGTCCCCACACCGTCGTCTTGTTCAGCCAGCTGGCCAGACGCAGAATGATGTCGAGGTCCTGATTGACCTGGTTGAGGGCCTTCGGTCGCTGGACCTTGACGATGACATCGGTGCCGTCGAGCAGAGTTGCCTCATGGACCTGGGCCACGGATGCAGCGGCCAGAGGAGTTGCGTCGATGCGGGAGAAGACGTTGTCCAGGGGCTGGCTCAGACGCTCTTCGATCGCCGGTTCGATGACAGACCAGGGTTCGGGGGAGACCTGTGTCTGCAGCGTCTCCAATTCGTGGATGTAGCTAGGAGGCAGCACATCGCGGCGGGTGGAGAGCATCTGCCCGAGCTTGACGAAGGTGACCCCGGCTTCGGCCAGTGAGTCCTTGAGCGCGCGAGCCGTCTTCGCCTCACGCCTCGGGGCCGCACCCCGACCGAAGCCGCGGATCTGGGAGCCCAAGCCGTGGCGAACGGCGATCGACACGACCTCGGCGTAGCGTCGGCCGCGTCGCCGGCGTGCCTTCCAGCCGAAGAACAGCGACTGCGGGCCGGGCAACGATCCGGTCGGGAACGCCGCTTCGATGACGACGAGAGCTCCGACGCCCAGAGCGAAGATCCACCCGGTCGCCAACAGCAGCAGCATGAGAGCAACCCCCGGTGCCACCTCGAGACCACCGGGGTTCTGCCCTGACCCGGCACGATAGAGGTATTGGACCGTGACCGCCATGACGGCGCTCATCACCAGACCCACTCCGATGGTCCGCGGCCAGCCCGTCGGGACTCCGACGACGCGTCGCACCACCGTGGCAGCCAGCCACGACTGCAGGAGGAGGAACAGCAGGGCGGCGATGCTCAGCAGCACCAAGGCTCCGAAATCGAGGGCCGCCATGAGCACCTTTCCTTCCACAGCGGGGGAGTCCGAACGTCAAGGACCGGTCATGATCAGCCTAATCGCTTCGCTGCGGTTCGAGCGGCTGCTCAGCCGGTGTGTGCCTGCTGCGGTCGACGCGGCAGGGCTCAGCGCCGTCGTCTGCTGGGCAGTCCGATCTGCTTGGACCAGATGATGATCCACACGGCGCCGAGGGTGGCAAAGAGTCCTGGGAACATGACTCCGAGGCGCAGCGAGGCGATGGTGATGACCAGCGAGACGACGGTCGGGCCCGCCAGCTTGCCGCCGTTGGAGAAGATTGCCCAGATCCCGAGGAAGCGGGCGCGTCCGACGGTCGGAGACAGGTCGGCGCCGATCGTCATGTTGATTCCGGCACCCAGTCCGTTGCCCACGGCCATGATCGCCGCGGCTGCGATCATGCCGACCAGGTCCGGGCGCAGCACCATGACCACGAAGCCGGCCCCGAAGATCGTCAGGCACGCGACCATGGTCGTGGTCCGGCCAAGGTGGTCCTTGATGTAGGCGCCGAGGAACATGAAGATGAGCTCGAGGCCCGACCCGAAGGCGATGAGCAGTGAAATCGAGGACTCTTCCAGGCCGATCTCAACGCCCCACAGCTGGACCACCACAGGTTGGGCCGACCTGGCCACGGTCAGGGCGATCATCGAGATCCCGACGAGGATCACGGCCTTCCACCTCACCTTGAGACGAGGGCGGGGCGGCTTTCGGGATTTCTGTGCAAGCGCCTCGGCGAGGGTGGGGTCCGTCGCTGCGTCGGCGGTGGGAGGGCCGTCGGCGGACGAATTCGCGTCGGACGAATTCGCGTCGGACGAATTCGCGTCCGATGAACGCCGAGGAGGGGGATTCCCGCGGTCGGAGTACCCGGGGATCTGGGCGATGGGCAGGGCCATGATGACGATGGCCGCGACAGAGACGACGGCGGAGAAGACGAAGACCGACCAGAGCGGGAAGACGAGCATGAGGCCGGCGCCGACGATCGGTCCGATGAGATTGCCCACGCGCTGAGTCCCGCCCAGCGCGGTCATCGCCTTCGAGAGGTCCTGGGGTGGCATCACCTCGGCGACGACGGCCTGCCGGGCCAGATTCCACACATCGGAGACCGGCGCGAAGAGCATGAGCGCCACCGTGTAGAGGACGAGGGAAGCAGGCGTCTCCCACACGAAGGCGGCGACGATCCCGCCGAGGACGATGACCGCGGCGATCGTGGCCACAAGCATGGCCCGGAAATCGCCGAGGCGGTCGACGAGAATCCCCGCCGGCACCGTCGCGACAAGGGACACTGCTCCCATGATGCCGACGACGGCGGCGGCGAAGGAGGAGCTCGACCCTAGGTTGAGGGCACCGAGGACCATGACTGGGAGGACCGCGCCCAGGCCGACGGCGAAGAGGAGTGACGGTGCGAGGACCGGCCACACGATGGGTTTGAGCACCTGGTCAGTCTAGTCGCCTGCATCGCTGCACAGATCGGCCCGCCGGTGGCAGGGGATCTTGCTGGCCGGCGGTCTACACTGTCCCCAGCGAGAACTCGTCCCACCCGTGCCCCTATGCGAAAGTGATCGACATGATCAGTCCAGCGGTGCAGCCGAGCAGATTCCGACTCGTTCCGATGCGCCCTCGTGACCCCGGTGAGGACTCTCGGGCGGCGAGTTCGCTCGAGCTCTTCTTCGACCTCGTCTTCGTTATTGCGGTGTCCATCGCGGCGACGAACCTGCATGAGGCGGTCACGACGGGCCACCTCGGCGACGGTCTGGCCAAGTACCTCATGGTCTTCTTCGCGATCTGGTGGGCGTGGATGAATTTCACGTGGTTTGCGACCTCGTTCGACACCGACGACTGGCTCTACCGGGTGTTGACGATCGTGCAGATGGGCGGTGTGCTCATCCTCGCTGCAGGCATCGGACCGGCCTTCGCCGACGACAACTTCCTCATCGTCATCCTCGGCTACATCCTCATGCGCGTGGTCATGATCGCGCAGTGGCTGCGAGCCTCGCGGCATGCGGGTGAGGCACGACGGGCGACGCTGATCTATGCTTGCGGAATCGGCATCGTGCAGGTGTTGTGGGTGGCGTGGATGAGCATCGACGCTCCCATGGCATCGGTGGTCGTCTTCCTCGCCCTCGTCCTCGCCGAGGTGGCCATCCCCGTCATTGCGGAAGCGCGGGGGACGACGCCCTGGCATCCCGAGCACATCACCGAACGCTACGGCTGCTTCACGATCATCGTCCTCGGCGAGTCCATGTTGGCCTCGGCGAATGCGGTGTTCGGGGCGTTCGAGGACAGCGAGGACATCGTCTCTTTGGTGTCTCTGGGCGTCCTCAGCCTGCTCGTGACTGCGGCGATGTGGTCGATCTACTTCTGGCCGCCTCACCACCGCGCGATCGGCGGCCTCGGCGGCTCACTCACCTACGGCTATGGTCACTACGTCATCTTCGCCGCCGCTGGGGCGTTCTCCGCAGGGGTCGGCATCGAGGTCGACTCGCAGCTGGGCGACAGCGCGCTCGACCCGGTGCTTGCGACCTTCACGGTGTCCGTGCCGATCGCCGTCTTCGTTCTCGGCGTGTGGGTGCTGGCGATCAGACCCAACGCCGGCGGGGCCGTCAACACGATCGTGCCCGTCTGCGCGGTCCTCGTCCTCCTCGATCCGATCATCCCAGTCCCGACGTTCCTCACGACCTTCTTCATGATCATCATCGTCATCACCCTCATCGTGGCCTCACCGAAGGAGGCCGCGCTCAGTACGGGAGGCCGATGAAGTGCTTCATGTCGTGAGCCTTCGCCGCATCGACTCTGCGGGCGATCTCGTCCGCGTCGGCTGAGGGGCGAAGCGCATGTCGCCGGCCGGCTTCGATCAGCCACACGCCGATGCGGACCATGACCCGGTTGAGTCCGTGGAGTCGCATCTCGGATGGCGGCGACAGCGGCTCGGCTGCTGCTTCGGATCTGTGCGGGGACGACGACCCTGCGCCGAGCAACGTTGGTGCTGGGTCGTCGAGGAAGATCTCACGGGTGATGGTCGTCGTGCGTTCGACGATCCTGCCAGGACCTCGCTGGAAGGTCGGTGGTCGGGCGGGGGTGATCGCCGTGCTCATGATGGGGTTTCCTCTCCATCGATCAGGGGGAAGGCGTTGAACTGAATCTGCACCGGGCGGGATCCCGGGTCATTGCGACCGCGGAACTCGTCGATGAGGTTCTGGGTCGTGTCGTGGAAGCGCTTTGCCACCTCGGCAAGCTGGTCCGAGGTCAGGTGAAGATAACTGGTCGTGTTGTCTGCGGCCTCCAGCCATTCGGCGGACAGGCGATCCTCGTCGGTGGATCCGATGACGAAGTCCTCGAGCGCCCGGGCGCTGCTGCGGTTCCACTCTCGGATGACGAAGTCGGCAGCAGCATGCGACGCGGAATCTCGGCTCTCGTTCCGTGACGGAACGGTGACCGCCCCGGGGATCCGTTCCCACCACTTCTTCCTGCCTCCGGTGCCGCCCTCGACCTGCCGGATGAAGTCGTGTCGAGCGAGCTGACGCAGGTGGTAGCTGGTCGATCCGGAGGATTCGCCGAGTCTGTCGGCCAGTGTCGTCGCCGTCTGCGGACCGTATTTCGCCAGCGCATCATAGATCGCCATGCGCAGGGGGTGGGCGAGTCCCTTGAGCGCAGAGGATTCGATCCTGCGTGCGTGCTCGGGGTGCGAACTGGGCTGAGGGTCGGGCTGCGAATCGGTCATATTGCAAAGATACAGTTGCAAAGGAATGTTTGCAATAGAATATTTGCATGAAATCTGCCGTTCATTTCGCAGTCCTCCTGGTCGTTTCACAGTCGGGGATGAGACGCTGGTCACATGACTTGCCTTCACGTTGTCCCTCCCTACCTTCTCGATAGCCTCGCCGAACGCGGAGGTGAGAGGTTCCCGCGTGCGGCCCGTGCCGCACGCAGTGCTCGGATGTCCGATGAGTCCAGTCGCAGCCTGCGTGCCGAGGGACTGCGCTACACGCCGCTGGGGAGGGCCGCAGATGGTTCGGGCGAATCGCCCGCGGGGTCGCCGAGCGCGAAGCGATCCGTGGCTGCACACGCGAGCGCCGGGGTGGATCGCCTCATCCACGATGCTCAGGGCACTGAGACCCTGCCCGGTGTCCTCGTCCGCAGCGAGGGCGAGGAGCCGGTGTCCGACGAGGCGGTCAATGAGGCCTATGACGGGCTCGGGGCCTCTTATTCGCTCTTCGCCGAGGCCTTCGAGCGCAAGTCGCTCGACGGCAATGGGATGCCGCTCATCGCCAGCGTCCACTACGGCCAGGACTACGACAACGCCTTCTTCGACGGACGCCTCATGGTCTTCGGTGACGGAGACGGCGAGGTCTTCACCGGCTTCACCGGATCGCTGTCGATCATCGGCCACGAACTCAGCCACGGGGTCATCAGCCACACTGCCGACCTCGAGTACTTCGGGCAGCCCGGTGCGCTCAATGAGCACTGCGCCGACGTGTTCGGCGCCCTGACCGAACAGCACGATTCCGGACAGGACGCCGGTGACGCCACCTGGCTCATCGGTGCCGGAATCTTCACCCCCGAGGTCACCGGTCAGGCATTGCGCTCCATGCTCGCACCCGGCACCGCCTACGATGACGATGTGCTCGGACAGGACCCGCAGCCCGACCATATGGACGACTTCGTCACCACGGATTCGGACAACGGCGGGGTCCATCTCAATTCCGGCATCCCCAATCGCGCCTTCGCGCTTGCGGCGACCCGCCTCGGCGGTCAAGCATGGGAGACCGTCGGCCAGGTCTGGTACGCCGTGCTGACCGGATCCGATATCACCACGCGCACCGATTTCGCGGGCTTCGCGGCCCTGACCATCGCCGAGGCGGTTGCGGCCTTCGGTGAGGGGTCCGACGTCCACGACGCCCTCGTTCAGAGCTGGGACGCCGTCGGCGTCACCCGGGGTGCAGGTCGGGGAAACGTGGGGAGCAGCTGGTGAATGAGGGCGGCGAATTCGGTCATCTCATCGTCGAGCGCAGCGGTGGAATCGGCGGACTCCTGCTCGTGTGGGACCTCGACATCGACTCGAGCGAACACCGGGAGAGTATCGGGCCGAAGGTGGCCGAGCTCCCGTGGGAGGGCGACTCGCAGCCCGAGGCGGCCGGCGGTGCCGGGGGTGAAGCCGGTGAGGAAGCGCGATCCCGCACGCAAGTGGACCGCTATGTCTATGCCATCGAGAGTCGCTTCGGCCTGGTCCGCTTCGGTGAGGCTGAGATGCCGGGGGAGTGGAAGAGCCTCGTCGAGCAGGTCCGTGCGATCGCCGAACCGCAGCGACGCAGGCCCGGCGCGACCTGAACGACGCAGGACCGGAGAAAACCGAGTGTGATGCTGGGGGAGCGACTGCCCCACCGCTCCGATCGATGTTGCATGACTGGTCCGATCGGCCTGAAAGTGCAATAAGCTTGGTCGCATGACTCATGACGACTCCACGGCAGCCAAGAACGAACGAGATCTCGAAGCGGGTATCCACACGGACCTGCGGTCGACGATGACCTATGGGTCCTACCTCAGCCTCGACCGTCTGCTGACATCCCAGCATCCGGTCAGTGAACCGGTCCACCACGACGAGCTGCTGTTCATCATCCAGCATCAGACCACGGAGCTGTGGTTCAAACTCGTCATCCACGAACTCCTCGACGCCCGCAGGCTCATCGCGGGCGACCAGCTCCAGCTCGCGCTCAAGCGCATCGCCCGCGTCAAGCACATTCAGAAGACCCTGACCGAGCAGTGGTCGGTGCTCGCGACGCTGACCCCGAGCGAATACGTCGGGTTCCGCGACGAACTCGGCCGGTCATCGGGCTTCCAATCCTGGCAGTACCGGGCCGTGGAGTTCCTGCTCGGCAACAAGAACGCCGATATGCTGCAGGTCTTCGACGGCGAACCCGAAGCCCGCGCGCAGCTTGAGACCTACCTCAACGAGCCGAGTGTCTACGACGAGTTCCTGCGCTTCCTCGCTCGCCGCGGACTCCCGGTTCCACAGCGACTGCTGGATCGGGACGTGAGCGTGGCACACACCTTCGACGAGGAGCTCCTCGACACCTTCCGAATCATCTACGAGAACCCGGAAACCTACTGGCTGGAGTACGAGAGCTGTGAAGAGCTCGTCGATCTCGAGGAGAACTTCCAGCTCTGGCGCTACCGCCACATGCGCACGGTGCTGCGGATCATCGGCATGAAGCGCGGCACCGGCGGGTCGAGTGGCGTCGGGTTCCTGCAGAAGGCGCTCGATCTCACGTTCTTCCCCGAACTCTTCGACATCCGCACCGGCATCGAGAACGGCCCCGGCACCGCGACCGGAACGACCACGGCGGGCGGCCAGAACTCAGCGACCGGCCAGAACCCAGCGACCGGCTGCCCGGGGAGCTGAGACCGATCGTCGATCTCGAACCGGGCCCCGGCAACCCCACCTCCCTGCTGCGGACCTTCGTCGGACTCCACCTGCGAGACCTGGGCGGGTGGATCCGGGTCGCCGCTCTGCTCGAGCTCCTCGCCACCGCCGGTGTCTCGAATTCCTCGACCCGCAGCGCGCTGTCGCGGCTCAAGGGCAAGGGGCTGCTCCTCGGCGAGAAGCGGGAGAGCATCGCGGGATATCGTGTGGATCCCGCGGCCGTGACGGAGCTTGAGCGCGGGGATCGGAGGATCTTCTCCTACCGTGGTCAGAAGGATGACGAACCGTGGTGCCTCGTGTCCTATTCCCTGCCCGAGGTGGACCGGTCGAAACGGGTTCAGCTGCGCCGAGCGCTGACGGGGCTGGGCTTCGGTGCGGTCACCGATGGGCTGTGGATCGCCCCCGGGCATCTGCACGCCGAGGTCGAGGATGCCTTGGCGGCCCTCGAGGTCCGAGAGCGGGCGACGATCTTCATCACCCAGACGCCGCTGACCGCCGAGCCCTTCGCCCAGGCGGCCGCACAATGGTGGGAACTGGACAGGCTTGCGGCCCGGCACACCGAGTTCCTCGACCGGTACGAACAGTATGTCCCGGACGCGCTGCGAACACAGAATGCAGCGTCGCCCCAGCCGCCTGCCGATCCTCGCGAGGCATTCGTCCTGTGGTTGCGCTGCGTCGACGATTGGAAGACGATTCCCTACGTCGATCCGGGCCTTCCCGCCAGCGCCCTGCCGCCCGATTGGCCCGGAATGAGGAGCGTCGAACTCTTCGCCCAGCTGCGCCGTAGCTGGGCAGAGCCCGCACGCTCCCACGTCCGGGAGGTCGCCGCCGGGAAGTGACATGCCTGCGGCGCGGCCAGGGCCGGATCAGCTCACCCGGTCCGAATCAGCTCAGCAGCGTCTCGAATTCAGCCCAGCAGCGTCTCGACCACAAGCGGGAAGGAGGACGAGGCGGGATCGACGAGGTCGGCGTGGTCGGCGCCCTCGGCGATGGTCAGTCGCGCCGGGAACGTCCGTGAGAAACCGATGTCGACCGTCTGATCGCGATCGCCGTGGAGGATGAGCAGATCCGCCCGAGCCGGAATGAGCAGCACTCGAGAGCGCGGATCCTCCCGCAGATACGGTGTCAGATCCTGCTCCGGTCGCGTACCCATGTAGTCGAGCACGGCGCCCTCGCCCAAACCGTCCTCGACCTCCCGGAACAGGTCCGTGATCGGAGCCAGGGGCCGCAGTCGGAACTCGGGTCCGTTCTCGCCGAGGTGACTCGCCCAGGCCAGCACCAGGCACCCTCCGGCGGAATGACCGGTCACGATGAGATCCTGCCGTGCTCGATCATTGACGCCCCAGCCGGGCAACGACTCGCACGCGAATGCGATGGCGGCGGTGACGTCATCTGAGCAGTTGGGCTGCCCACCTAAGCGTCGGTACTCGATGAGTACGCACAGCAGGCCCGCCTCGGCGAGGGCAGCGGCCATGGGCCTGGCATGGGCGAGGCCCGTGCGCGGCCGGAAGTAGCCGCCGTGGACGAGAATCACCGTCGCCGAGGCGGTGCCCGGGTCACCGTAGACCTCGAGGAACTGATCGGGATCGGTTCCGTAATCACGTCGGAAGGCAGTCCGCGTCGAGTCCGGCGCACTGCCGGCGGCGCCCAGGGCGGCGAAGCGCTCGTCCTGCCTCATCGAGCGAGTGGAGGTGGTGTCATCGCCTGCACTCATTCGGGTTTGCGCACGCGTGTCAGCTCGGGAATCTTCGCATCGAGCTTGTCGCCCGAGGACTGCCCGCGCAGACGCCGGCCGACCCACGGGGCGAAGTGCTCGCGAGCCCATTTCGACTCCTCGCTCATCACGTTCCGGATCGGACGGGTCGGACGCGCGGGCATCGCGAAGCCCGTCACCGGCAGGGAATGCCCGCTTTCGACCGTGGCCAGCGCCTGCCGGGCGACGAGGTCATGGCCGGCGGGAGACAGATGGATCCGGTCATCGGCCCAATTGTCGTCGGCATAGAGTGGCCGCAGGCCCCAGACGTCGATCATGTGGCAGCCGTGACGCTGCGCGATCGACCACAGATGGGTGTTGTAGATGCCCACACGCGGACGTACGGCGCGGATCAGGGGTGAGCTGATCTCCGTGTCGAATCCGTTGCACATGAGCACCTCGATGCCTGCTTCGCGGAAGGCGACGACGGCCCGTTCGAACTGGTCAGCGAGGTCGTCGATGTCAGCCATCGGGCGCAGGCAGTCGTTGCCGCCGCCGCAGAAGCTGACCAGATCCGGTTTGAGGGCGAGTGCCTTGGGCACCTGCTCGTCGATGATTCGGTCGAGGAGGCGTCCGCGGATGGCGAGGTTGGCGTAGGTGAGCTCGGGACTGCCGACGGGGGAGTCGACGAGTTTGCCTGCGAGGCGATCGGCCCATCCCCGGTACCGGTCCTCCCGGTCCGGATCGTGGTCCATCAGCCCCTCACTGAACGAATCGCCGATCGCGACGTATGACGTGATGGTCTGGAGCATCGGGGGTCCTTCTCTCTTTGATTCTCTGACTTCGCACTATACTGAATCGGCCGTGCCGGATTCAGGTGGGAGAGCCTCGGATTCGTCGCGGCCCTGCGTTGTGACCAGTGCTGATCGCCTGGCGTAGACTCGTTTCGAGACGGATCTCATCATTGAAGGCCACTGCAAGAGGAGCACAATGTATCGTTCGGTTCCGGTTCCGGAGATCACTGATTTCGCCATCACGAATGCGCGGATTCTGCCCATCGCAGATGCCGGCGGCAGACGCGCCGAACCGATCAAATCGGGGACCATCGTGGTCTCGAACCAGACGATCACCTCGGTGGAATCCGGCACTGTCACCGTACAGGATCTGCCCGCCGGGACTGAGATCATCGATGCCGGCGGACGCTGGGTGCTGCCCGGATTCATCGAAGCCCACGGCCACCTCGGCGTCCATGAGGACGGTGAAGGCTGGTCCGGTGACGATACGAACGAGATGACCGATCCCAACGGGGCCGGAGTGCGCGCCCTCGACGGCATCGACCCGTCCGAGCTCGGATTCAAGGATGCGCTGCGAGGAGGCGTCACCTCGGCGTTGATCAAACCCGGCTCCGGCAATCCGATCGGCGGACGCACCGCCTTCGTCAAGACCTGGGGGCGGATCGTCGACGAGATGCTCGTGACGCAGGATCTGTCCGTGAAGTCCGCTCTCGGGGAGAACCCGAAGCGCGTCTACGGTGAGAAGAACGTCACCCCGTCCACGCGTATGGGAACCGTGAAGGTCCTCCGCGATGCCTTCGTCGACGCCCAGAACTATCAAGCGAAACGTGCCCACGCCGAAGCCGAGGGCACTCCCTTCGAACGCGATCTCGTCAAGGAGACCCTGGCAGATGTCCTCGAGGGCAAGCTCGCCTTCGACCAGCACTGCCACCGTGCCGATGACATCGCCACGGCCATCCGCCTGTCAGAGGAATTCGGGTACCGACTCGTCATCAACCACGGCACGGAGGGCCACAAGATCGCCGACTACATCGCGGACAAGGGCATCGACGTCATTCTCGGACCGCTGATGACCAGCCGGTCGAAGGTCGAGCTGCGTGACCGCACCCTGGCAACCGCGGGCGCGCTGGCCAAGGCCGGGGTGCGCATCGCCCTGACCACCGACCATCCCGTCATCCCGATCAACTTCCTCATCCACGAGGCCTCCCTGGCGGTCAAGGAGGGCCTCGATCCTGTCGTCGCACTCGAAGCGCTGACCATCAACCCCGCCGCGATCTTCGGTCTCGACGACCGCCTGGGCTGCCTTGCCCCGGGCCGGGACGCCGACCTCGTCCTCTGGTCCGGTGACCCGCTCGACCTGAACTCCCGCGCCGATCAGGTGTTCGTCTCCGGCCGCAAGGTCTTCGAGTTCGACGCCGATGCCGGTTCTGCCGACGTGGCGGACCCGTTCGGCCCGACTCTCATCAGTGAGCCGTGACGGACGACAGCACAGAAGAGGCCCCCACCGCCGAGGTACCGGTCGACGCTCAGTCGTCGTCCGGACCTGAGCACGAGGCGAACCAGGGGGCAGCCGGATCCTCGGCGCTGCAGGAGCTGCTCGAACTCTCCCGTCAGCAGCGTCTGCAGGATCTGCGCGAAGCGCCGACGGGAGAGCTGAAGACCGACGAGGCCGGTCCCGCCGGCGGGCAGTCACCGAAGACGACGACGGCGAAGTCGAGGCCGAAATCCGACTCCAGGGGCGCCTCCCAGCGGATCGCTCAGCGCGTGGCTAGGCGCACGGTCGGCAGGCTCGTCACAGGCACCTCGGTCAACACTCAGCCCGTCCCCATCGTCACCGCGCTCAAAGGCTCCCCCTACAAGGCTCCGGTCCAGGCCAACGAGCCCAATGAGGACGAGGCCAGGATGGTCCTCGACCTCGCGGCCGACATCGCTGCGATCATGATGCGCGCCGGTGCGGGCACCTCCGACATCGAGGTCTCCGTCATCGCCGCGTGTGCCTCCTTCGGGCTGACCACCGCACAGGTGGATCTGACCTCGAACACCCTGACCGTGCACTATTCGACCTCCGACGGCCGTCTGATGACCGTCATGCGGGTCAATCGCGGCGAATCCATCCACTTCGCGAAGCTGGGCTCCGTGCACAAACTCGTCACCGATCTGGTCGCGGGAAACCTGGGATTCAACGATGCCCGCAGCCGCCTCGACGCTATCCGCTACCAGCGCCGTCCCTACCAGGAATGGTTCGTCACCGGGGCGTGGGGTCTGATGGTCGGCAGCCTCGTCGTGCTGCTCGGCGGCGGGGTCGTTGCGTCGGGCCTGGGCATCGTCATGTCGATCCTGATCAGCCAGTTCGGCAAGCTCATCAGACGCACCACGCTGCCCGGCTTCTTCATCACCACGCTGCAGGCGGCGTTCGCGACCCTGGTGGCGATGGCGGCCGGCAACTTCGGCATCATCGAATCGCCCCAGTATCTCGTGGCGGCGGGAATCGTCCTGCTCCTGCCCACGCAATCCCTGTATTCATCGGTCCAAGACGCCCTGACGAATTTCCCGCTCACCGCTGCCGGACGGATGGTGGGAGTGGTCCTGACCCTGGCCGGCATCGTGTCGGGGCTGGCCCTGGGGGTCGTGACAGGAGAGGCGATCGGTCTCGATCCGATCGAGGTCCTCGTGCCCAAGACCGGTGTGCACGTGCTCACCGCGATCGTGTCGCTGGTCGCAGCGACCGTCGTCTCCATGGCAGGCGTCGTCGGTATGCAGTCGACGAGGCGGTTCATCCTGCCGGCCGCGTTCGTCGGCCTCGCCTCCTACATCACGATGACCTCGCTGACGATCCTCGCCATCGACAACGTCTTGGCCAGTCTGCTGGCGGCGACCGTGACCGGTTTCCTCGCGCGGCCGCTGTCCCTGCGGCTGGGCGCACCGGCCATCGTGCTCATGATTCCCGCGATCTACACCCTGCTGCAGGGACTGTCGATCTTCACCGCCGTCTATCAGATCGTCGCCGAATCGGAGACCACGTCCTTCGCAGTGGGACTGTCCTCGCTGTTCACCGCGATCCTGGCCAATGCCGCCCTGGCCGTGGGAGCTGTGCTCGGCAGCTATCTGGCCAGGCCGTTGAAGAACCTCAAGGCCGACGCCGTGGAGAAGACCGCCGAGTCCGCGCGCTCGGCCGAGTCGACGATGACCATGGACACGGTCGAATCCCGCGAGTGAATGTCGGCCACACGACCGAAGTGGGCGGCTGGCGTTCGTGCCTCGCACTGACTCCTGAGCCGAGCCCGGGTTCAGTCCTGGGGTGGGAGGCTCCAGTCGATGGGTGCCAGGCCCTTCTGCGCGAGCAGGTCGTTCGTGCGGGAGAACGGCTGGGATCCGAAGAAGCCCCTGCTGGCCGACAGCGGTGACGGGTGCGCGGACTCGATGATCGCGACCTCGGAGCGACCCGACTGCAGCATCGGTGCCAGATTCCTCGCGTCACGGCCCCAGAGAATCGCCACGAGCGGCTGGTCCCGGTCGACGAGGGCGGCGATCGCCTGCTCAGTGATGGCCTCCCAGCCGCGCTTGCGGTGGGAGGCAGGTTCGCCCGGTGCAACGGTGAGCACCCTGTTGAGCAGCATCACTCCCTGCCGCGACCAGGCCTGCAGATCACCGTGGGCGGCAGGGGTGATGCTCAGGTCGGCGGCGAGTTCCTTGTAGATGTTCGTCAGCGACCGGGGGAGCGGCCGTACATCGGGGTCGACGGCGAAGGACAAACCGATCGCATGCCCGGGCGTCGGATAGGGATCCTGACCGACGATGAGCACCTTCACTTCGGCGAGCGGCTCTGCAAAGGCGCGGAACACCGCGTCTCCGGCGGGCAGATAACTGCGCCCAGCCGCGATCTCCTCCCGGAGGAAATCGCCCATGGCATGGATGCGATCGGCCTGGCCGGACAGCGCTGTGGCCCAGTCGGGGGACATGATCTCGGTCAGTTCAGCTGTGGACGTCATGCCCGAGATTCTACCGATGGGCTGCCATCTCCCCGATCCGCGTTCGACCGGGTGCGGGACCGGGACCGGGTCCGGGGCCGGGTGCTGATGTGCACACAACGCAGATGAGGTGTGCATCATCGCTTACCGCCCCGCCATTCTTTTCGCCCCGGGGCAGGCGATATGCTCGACGATGAGAGTTCATCGCAGAACTGAGTAGGTGAAAGGATCACAATGTCGCAATTTCCCGAGACCACGAACTGGAAGATGTTCATCGGCGGAGAATGGGTCGAAGCTGCCGACGGTGACAGGAAAGACGTCATCACCCCCATTGATCGCAATGTTGTGATCGCCACTGTGGCCAATGGCAAGGAAGACGATGCCGATCGCGCCGTCAAGGCCGCTCGGAAGGCCTTCCCCGAATGGGCCGCGCTGCCATTCAAAGAACGTCAGAAGATGCTCCTGCGCTGCGCCGACGCACTCGAAGCCGGTGCCGAAGAACTGGCCCAGCTGACCGCAATCGACACCGGCAACGCCATCCGCACCCAGGCCCGCCCCGAGACCAGCACCCTCGTCGACCTGTTCCGCTACATGGGCGGAGTCGCCGGAGAGGTCAAGGGCAATACCCTGCCGGCCGGTGACGGACAGCTGCAGTACACGAAGCGCATGCCCCTCGGTGTGGTTGCGGGAATCCTGCCGTGGAACTCGCCGCTGATGATCGCCGCTTTCAAGACCCCGGCCGCGCTGGCCGCTGGCAATACCATCGTGCTCAAGTGCGCCGAGGATGCACCTCTGACCGTCCTCAAGATGGCCGAGCTGATCGCCGACATCCTGCCTGCCGGCGTCCTCAACGTCGTCACCGGCAAGGGCTCGGTCATCGGTGAAGCGCTCAACGTCCACCCCGATGTCGACAAGGTCTCGTTCACCGGTTCGACCAGCGTCGGCCGTCACGTCGCCGAGCTGGCAGGCGGTCGCCTCGCGCATTCGTCGATGGAACTGGGCGGCAAGAGCCCTAACATCATCTTCCCCGACTCCAACGATGACGACACCCTCCAGCAGGTGCTGCTCTCGACGCGCTTTGCCCGTCAGGGGCAGTCCTGCACGATGGGCTCGCGCCTGTTCCTGCACGAAGACATCTACGATGACTTCCTGGCCAAGCTCGTCGACGCCGTCTCGAAGATGAAGGTCGGAGACCCGCGTGAGGAGGACTCCGACATCGGCTGCATCATCAGCAAGAAGCAGTACGACCAGGTGTCGGACTACATCGAGATGGGCAAGGCGATGGACGGCGTCGAGGTCGCCTACGACGGTTCCGACTCGCTCGAGGTCGGCGAACCCGGCTTCTATCACGCACCCGTCATCTTCTCGAAGGCGAGGAACGAATGGAAGACGAGCCAGGAGGAGATCTTCGGGCCCGTCCTGTCGGTCATTCCGTGGAAGGACGTCGACGAGGTCATCGACATGGCCAATGACAGCGAGTTCGGCCTCGCCGCCTTCGTCTTCACGAAGAACGTCGACGCGGCCCTGACGATGGCCAACCGGATCGAATCCGGTTGGGTCCAGGTCAACCAGGGCGGTGGCCAGATGGCCGGTCAGTCCTACGGCGGCATGAAGACCTCCGGTTTCGGCCGTGAGGCCTCGCTGGAGGGCATGCTCGAGGGCTTCACCCAGATCAAGCAGGTCAATATCCGCATTCGCTGATCAGCATTCGGCACAGTTCGTCCGCGGATGACTGGTCAGTTCGTCCGCTGACGACTGGTCGGAGACTCAATCCACTCGACCCACTCGGCTGTGGCGGCTCACGCATTACGATGAGTCACCTGAAGCAGGGTGGGTTGTCTGGTTCTCTGCCGAGGGGCGATGCCGCCGGAATAGCGGATGCGCGTCTCGGGCCCGAGGCGGCGCGCCGGGAATTTCAGTCTTGTCCTCCGGGCGATAATATAGAGGCAACGATACTTCTCGAAGGAGCACAACATCTATGCCGCAGAACCAAGACGCCCCCGAACTGAGTGAGCTCGAGGTGTCCGTTTTGGAGTTTGAGCGGCGGTGGTGGAAGTACGGTGGAGCCAAGGATCACGCGATCCGTGAACGCTTCGACATGTCGGCCACCAGCTACTTCCAGATCCTCAACTCCCTGCTCGACAACCCTGCCGCTCTGGCCAGTGACCCTATGCTGGTTAAACGCCTCCGTCGCATCCGCACCACGCGGCAGAGCGAACGAGCACAAGCCCGCGTCTCGAGGTAGACATGACTGACGAATTCGACGAGATCGAAACCGGACGACGCAGCGGAGCCCATCGGCAAGACTCCGCAGCGCAGTCGAACGTCGGTGCCATCGCGCTGGTCATCATCCTCGCACTCGTTGCCGTCCTGCTGGTGGTCGCGGCCATCAACATCATCACCTCATCGATGAAGAACCCCGAGGCCGATGTCGCCGACTCTGGATCCGACAAATCCGCCTCGGCGAGTCCATCGCCAAGTGAGAGCGAAGTCAGCGTCGCTGACTCCTCACTCAACGTCGACGTCCTCAACGGTTCCGGAGTCTCCGGAGTCGCGCAGGACTTCTCCGAAGCAGTGGAGGAGAAGGGCTGGAGCATCGGCCAGGTCGGCAACTACTCGACCGCACTGACCGATTCGACTGTCTACTACTCAGGCGAAGAGAACGCCTCCCAGGCGAAGATGGTCGCCGATGCGCTCGGCATCGAAGCCACTGAGGCGTCGACGGACTTCGACGCCGACATCACCGTCGTCATCTGTTCCGACATCGCCGACCGCGGCCCCGAGCCGAGTGACGGCGGCTCGGAAGAAGGCGGTTCCGGAGAGGGTGGCTGAGGCCAGTTCGCCGAGGCCAGGACGCTGTTTGAAGTCGGCCGATGCCGGCCGAAGCGGCGCAGATTCGCCGGGCTGTGAACGCCTCGAGAGCGTCTATATAACGAATCAGTAACAGTGTTGAGGGGCCGAGGGACCGGTCCGGTGCTGGGGTAGAGTTGCATCAGCTAGGCAAGCACTGCCCTTGTGTTCTATTCGTGCTTCACCGAGATCATTCTCTAGAGGTCAATGAGAGATATCGCGGGGTCGGTTGAGTTTTACTAGCTTCCGTTGTCCGCTGCGCAGCCACGCTGGTTGCAATCGGGTGACGGAATGTCAATGACACTGCACTGTATGGAGAAGTAATGGCACAAGGTACCGTCAAATGGTTCAACGCCGAAAAGGGCTATGGATTCATCACCCTGGAAGGCAACAACCAGGACGTGTTCGTTCACTGGAGCGCAATCCAGATGGACGGCTACCGCGCTCTCGAAGAGGGCCAGCAGGTTGAGTTCGAAGTTGGAGAAGGACAAAAGGGTCCTCAGGCGGAATCCGTCACCCTCCTCTGAGACTCACGTACGTAAAGTCTTTTGATCCGCTTCGGCAGGATGACGGCCGAGGCCAGAATCCTCCCGAGCGGGGAAAGCGCCAAGCAGGCAACTGCTTGGCGCTTTTCAGTTGTGCGGGGGCGCCCACTTCCTGCGGGGCAGCCCTCCTGCGGGGCGGCCTCCCGTGGGATACCACTTCTCCTGCATGATGACTCTCATTCGTGATGACTCTCATGCGCGAGTGAACGATCAGAATGCGTGTCTGGGGCCTCATGCTGCTGGAGACGGTTGAGGGGTGTCGGTTGAAAAATGGGGTGGGGCCCGATCGAAGTCTCAGAGCTCTACTTGCAAGTGGGGCTCTGAAACGTGGATGGGGCTGTCAGTCTCGGCTCGTTCGAATGCATCTCGCGCAGCAGCCTTCCCCGCGCAGTTGCCGCAGAGCTCGCGCCTCTGGCCACGCACCTGAGACCTCGCGCATCGAGCTGGCGAGCCACGGTCATCCAGCGCACCTCTTTCTTCTATCTGGCGACGCGAATGGAGTTTCGCGCTGGGCCGAACCGCACAAGCAAGCGGGAGCCACCCAAAACGATGGCTGCGGGCACGTCCAATATTTGCACTCGCAGGGGGAGAGTGCTAAATCTAGTACTGGTGAAAACCATGGGTTTCTCATCAGTCGTCTCGAGAGCGTGGTCCATGTGTGGAATGGAACATGCGGACACACTCTCTGCCGTCGCGGGCGTTGGCGACTGCTCTGGAATCCCACTCCACTCCATCAGGGAGGATCTAAGCCACTATGGCAAAGATGATTGCATTCGACGAAGAAGCTCGTCGGGGACTCGAAGCTGGTCTGAACCAGCTTGCGGACGCGGTCAAGGTAACCCTTGGGCCCCGTGGCCGCAATGTCGTGCTCGAAAAGCAGTGGGGCGCACCCACCATCACCAACGATGGTGTCTCCATTGCCAAGGAGATAGAACTCGAGGATGCCTACGAGAAGATCGGCGCTGAGCTCGTCAAGGAAGTCGCCAAGAAGACTGACGACGTTGCAGGCGACGGCACCACCACCGCCACCGTTCTTGCCCAGGCCCTCGTTCGCGAAGGCCTGCGCAATGTGGCAGCCGGTGCTGATCCGCTCAGCCTCAAGCGCGGCATCGAGAAGGCTGTCGAAGCCGTCACCGGTGTCCTGCTCGAGAACGCCATCGACATCGAGACCAAGGAACAGATCGCCGCTACCGCCGGTATCTCCGCTGGAGATCCTGCTATCGGTGAACTGATCGCCGAGGCCATCGACAAGGTCGGCAAGGAAGGCGTCGTCACCGTCGAGGAGTCCAACACCTTCGGACTCGAACTCGAACTGACCGAGGGTATGCGCTTCGACAAGGGCTACATCTCCGGTTACTTCGTGACCGACACGGATCGCCAGGAGGCTGTCCTTGAGGATCCTTACATCCTCATCGTCAACTCCAAGATCTCGAACGTGAAGGATCTGCTGCCCGTCCTCGAGCAGGTGCAGCAGTCGAACAAGCCGCTGTTCATCATCGCCGAAGACGTCGAGGGCGAAGCTCTCGCGGTTCTCGTGTTGAACAAGATCCGTGGCACCTTCAAGTCGGTTGCCGTCAAGGCTCCCGGCTTCGGAGACCGCCGCAAGGCTCAGCTGGCCGACATCGCCATCCTCACTGGTGGTCAGGTCGTGTCCGAGGAAGTCGGGCTCAAGCTCGACAACGTGACGACCGAACTGCTGGGCACCGCCCGCAAGGTCGTCATCACCAAGGATGAGACCACCATCGTCGAGGGTGCCGGAGACGCCGAGGAGATCGCAGGACGGGTCGCACAGATCCGTGCCGAGATCGAGAACTCGGATTCGGACTACGACCGTGAGAAGCTGCAGGAACGTCTGGCCAAGCTGGCCGGCGGCGTTGCAGTCATCAGGGCCGGTGCTGCGACCGAGGTCGAGCTCAAGGAAACCAAGCACCGCATCGAAGATGCAGTGCGCAACGCCAAGGCTGCTGTGGAAGAGGGAATCGTCGCCGGTGGCGGCGTCTCGCTCATCCAGGCGGGCAAGGCTGCCTTCGCCAACCTCTCTCTCGAGGGTGACGAAGCGACCGGCGCCAACATCGTCAAGGTTGCCGTCGAAGCTCCGCTCAAGCAGATCGCCACCAACGCCGGGTTCGAAGCCGGCGTGGTTGCCGACAAGGTTGCGAACCTCGAAGCCGGATACGGTCTCAACGCCGCAACCGGTGCCTACGAGGACCTGTTGGCCGCTGGCATCAACGACCCGGTCAAGGTGACCCGCTCTGCTCTGCAGAACGCCGCCTCGATCGCCGGTCTGTTCCTGACCACCGAGTCGGTTGTCGCCGACAAGCCTGAGAAGGCTGCACCAGGTGCTGACGCAGCTGCTGCCGGTATGGACGGAATGGGCGGCATGGGCTTCTGATCAGCCCCTGACGCTCCACGAGCCGTGCCGGTGCCCGAAAGGGCGCCGGCACGGCTCTTTTCGGTGTTTGGTAAGTCCCGTAGCCTGGATGACATGACGTTCACCGGCACAGATTCCTGCGGAAACAGCCCGAAGAACATGTTCGTGGCCCGGTTCGAAGAGAATCTGTTCAATGGCGATGAGCAAGCCCTCGCCGAGGTTGTCGCCGAGGACTGCATCCTCCAGATCGTCGGCAGCGGGGGAGTTGAGACCAGCACCGGGCGCGACGCGGTCGTCGATGCGCTGCTGGGCGTCTCGGACGCAGATCCCGTAGCCGGCCACCTGGAGGCTGCGATCACCCACGGCAAGGCCGCTGCGGCATGGGGTCAGTGGGAGAATTCGAGCGACGGAGACGACGTTCGGCAGTTCTCACATACATTCTGGTTCCGCACCAACAAGGCAGAGGAATTCGCTCAGATCCGGGTATTCCACCCCTGAGGCCTCAAAGCTGAAAGTTCCCATGCGCGGCGCTGCCCGTCAACGCCAGCGGTGACTGGCACCCCCAAGCGCTGCTTTCAGTCCCAGGGGTTTCCGCGTCGCCGACGACGTTCTTCCCGCCGCCTGCGCATCTCATCACGCGGAGACTCATAGCCAGGCCTGAAAGGAGGGGCCAAAGGGTGAGGAGGCTGCAGACCGTGGCCGAACGCGTCGTCGAAGTCCTCGTCCTCATCATCGTTCTTATGCTCCTCAAGCTCACGCTTGGCCTC
Source organism: Brevibacterium picturae (assembly GCF_900105045.1). Taxonomy (GTDB): domain Bacteria; phylum Actinomycetota; class Actinomycetes; order Actinomycetales; family Brevibacteriaceae; genus Brevibacterium; species Brevibacterium picturae. The sequence continues at coordinate 2,830,120 of NZ_LT629739.1, forward strand.
AGCATCGCCCAACTGCGCTCGAGCTCGTTTCGTCAGCTCTCGCTTGCGTTTGCGGATGAGGCTCTGCTTGTTGGAGATCTGAGAGATCGCCCCGAAGAGCATCGGAAGGATGACGAAGATCGGCCAGAAGAAGATGAACCGTCCCGAGGCGAGTGAGGTGGCGGCCCAGATGGCGAGCGTCACGCCGGCGGGGCCGGCGAACATGCCCAGCAGTGCGTTCCGGACACGGTCCCGGTAGTACTTGTGCGCGGCCGCGTCGATCTGCTCAGGAGTGATCGGGACACGATCGGCATCCAGCCGGGCCAGAGCTTGAGCGCGGGCGGAATCGTCGAGTTCGCCGGGTTCGACCTCGCCCGCCTCGGCGATGATGAGGTCCTGGACAAGGTCGGGAACCTCTCCCAGGGTCTTCAGACGATTGGCGGCCTCGCTGCGCTCGTCGAATTCCTCCGCATCGATCTGCCCCAGCGCATACGCCTCGGAGAGCACATCGGTCACGACGGCGCGATCGGCATCCGAGGCGCGCACCTGCCCATGAGCGCGTGGATCCGCGGTGAATCGCGACCAGAGCGGAGGACTGTTCATGTCTCTTACTGTAACCCCGCCCAGAAGAGGGCCTTGAACTAGAATTGAGCAAATGGAACCCGTCGTCGTGCTCATCCTGTTCGCGGTGTTCCTCGGGGCAGTCTCACAACGAGTCAGTGGGATGGGATTCGGCCTGGTCAGCGGCCCATTCCTGGTGCTGTTGCTCGACCCGTTCTCGGGTGTGGTGCTCATCAACATCTGCGGAATCGTCGCCAGCGGCACCGTATTCGTCCGCACTTGGCGAGAGGCCGAGTGGGGTTCGTTCTGGAAATTGTCGTTGGGAACCGTGATCGGCACTGTTCCCGGCGCACTCCTCGCTGCCGCGCTCCCAGCGCCACCGCTGCAGATACTGATCGGCGTGCTCATCATCGTCTCCCTCATCAGCTCCATGATCATCGGCCGAATCGGCAAGACGATGCCCGCGAACTTCGGAACGAAGTTCACGACCGGTTTCCTCTCGGGAACGATGTCGGCGGCTGCCGGCACGGGCGGTCCTGCCGTCAGCGCCTATGCAGTGCTGACGAAATGGGAGCAGCGCAGCTTCGCCGCAACCCTGCAGCCGTTCCTCGTCGTAGGAACCACCTCGGCGATCATCTTCAAAGCCGTATTCGATCACAGCGCCTGGCCGCAGCTGACCGCGCCCACATGGATCGGGATCGCGGCGGTCCTCGTTGCCGGGCTCGTCAGCGGTGACTGGCTGTCGCAGAAGATCGAGTCCTCGACTGCTCGGATCGCCGTGATCGTCCTTGCCCTCGGAGGCGGAACCGCGACCCTCGTCAAAGGTCTGGCGCACCTGAACTGACCGCGACTGTCGAGCTTCCCTCGTTGTCAATTCGGTGACCTACGGTGAGCGGACAGGGTGCTCGCGGAGAGCACCTGCGTGGGGCCCGTCGACTGAGCCGATACAAGGGTTCGGTTCAGTCGCCTGTCAGATTCGTCCGGCATACTTACTGGTGACTCGTTTTGCTGGGGAGGCATGAATCGTGGCAGAAGTATTCCTGATAATAATCGTGGTGCTCGGCACCATCTTCTTCGTGAGCCACCGCAAGGAGAAGAAGCGTCAGAAGGAGCTCTTCGCCGCCGAGCTGCAGCAGGTGACGAAGACCGCTGAAGAGGATGTCACGTCCTTCGGCGAAGAAGTCGCCGAACTCGATATTCTCACGGCTGGCGTCGAACTCGACACCGGCGGCGAGCAGGACTACAAGCAGGCGCTCGACTCCTATGACATCGCCAAGGAAACGCTCGACAAGGTCGACGAGCCCTCCGATATCCGCAATGTCACCGAGGCACTCGAAGACGGTCGCTACGCGGCCAAATGTGTGCGCGCCCGCGTGGACGGAAAGCCACTTCCTGTGCGTCGTCCCCCCTGCTTCTTCAACCCGCAGCACGGTCCCTCAGTCGAAGACATCGACTGGGCACCGGCCGGAGGCCAATTGCGTCCGGTTCCCGTCTGCGCCGCCGACGCAGAGCGAGTCGCAGTGGGTGCCGAGCCCGCGGTCCGCAAGGTCGTGACCGGTGACGGACACACACGCCGCGCCTACTGGGAGGCCGGTCCCGCATACGCCGAATACAACCGGGGATACTTCAACTCCTACGCAGGCTCGGGACTTCTGCCCGGCGTGCTCATGGGATCGATGATGTTCGGTGGAATGGGCGGCGGCTGGGACGGTGCCGAAGGTGCTGGAGCCGATGCTGGCGGCGGTGACGGAGGCGGCGGCGATGCCGGAGGTGACGGCGGCGGACTCTTTGGTGGCGGAGATGGTGGCGACGGCGGCGGACTCTTCGGCGGCGACGGATTCGACTTCGGAGACCTGTTCTGATGGAGACCATCGAAATCCGCGGTGATTCGATCAAACTCGGTCAGCTGCTCAAACTCCATGGCGTCGCCGAACACGGTGCGATGGCCAAAGACATGATCGCCGACGGCGAAGTCGTGGTCAACGGTGAGGTCGAGACTCGCCGAGGCGCCACGATTCGTCCCGGAGACACGGTCGAGGCCCTGGGCGAGGCCATCGAGATCTCTGCCGAGTAGGACTCGCCGTCCTGGTTTCGAGCCGACTGCCGAACCAGGACTGACAAAGCGGAAGGGACGTCCCCGCGGGGACGTCCCTTCCGCTTATTCCGGTGCAGGCATTTACTCCGGTTCAGCTGCGTATTCCGGTTCAGGCGCGGTCGCTTGGCCGACGGCTGCAGTTGAGTTCGCGTCGCTCCGGCCGACGGGTATACGCCCTCCGTCGACGACGGAGGGCATGTGATCCGTGCTCAGGGGTGTTGATCCGCCCGAGGGGTGTCGTTGAGACCGGGTGCGTCCCAGAGAGGCGACCACCTGGAGGTGTCCTCTTCGAAGGGGAGCTCATTGGACAGTATGCCACGCACCTGAATCTCGAGTGGGTTGTCGCGCTGTTTGGGGCCCGACTGTGCGAACGGATAGAAGGTGCCCCGCTTGTACTGGTAGACAAGCGCCAGACGGCGACCATCCGGGTTGGCGAAGTAGACGGTCGAGCACAGCAGCATCGTATCGAAGCCCTGGCTGACCAGGGCCGAATTCACGGCGTGCAGATTGGTCACGAGGCTGACCACCTGGGCGTCGGAGTCGGAGACCACCTGCCAGGTGTAGCCGAAGCCGTCGTTGCGCTGTGACACGCTCGCGGCGGAGTCCGAACTGATGAGGGCGATGCTCTCGGACTCGGCGGTCTGGAACGCCGCACCCTCGACCTGTCGGAATGCCACGGCGCCGACTCCGGTGGGCTTGAAGCCTGTCGCGGCCTCGAGCGTCAGTGCGGCGGGAGGCAGTGCGAAGAGGTCGTCGAGGTTGGCCCGCTTCGGTTTGGAACGGCCCAACAGCGCGTCGAAGAAACCCATGAAACTCCTAGTGGATGTCGGTCGGTGCGGTTGATGTCACCAGAGTTGTGGTCAGCAGAACGGCTGATGTCACCAGAGTAGTGGTCACTGCGGCTGCGAGAGCTGCCCGGAGATCCTCGCCAACTGCTCCAGGCGTTTGTCGAGCGAGGGATGGGTGGAGAAGAGCTGTGTGAAGGCGGCCTTGCCGCTGGCTGCGGGAATGAGGGCCAGGTGATTCGCCGAGGAGGAGGCACGCAGGTCCTTCTCGGGGATCTTGCTCATGTCGCCGCTGAGCTTCGTCAGTGCGGAGGCCAGTGTCGAGGGTGCGCCGGTGAGGATTGCGGCTGCCCTGTCCGCGGCAAGTTCGCGGTAGCGCGAGAGGCTGCGGATGAGGAGGAACGAGAGCCCGTAGACGACGGCACCGACGAGGATGAACAGCAACTGGATCGGAACGCCGTTGTTGTTGTTCGATCGTCCGAAGCTCATGTAATACCCGGCGCGCATCATCAGCGCGGCTACGACGCCGGTGACTCCGGCGACGGTCATGACGGTGACATCGCGGTGGGCGACGTGAGAGAGTTCGTGGGCGAGCACGACCTCGACCTCATCGCGGTCGAGCTTCTCGAGCAGACCACGCGTGACACAGACGACCGAGCGTTCCGGTGACCGGCCAGTGGCGAAGGCATTGGGGATGGCTGAATTCGAGACTGCGACGCGCGGTTTGGTCGAATCGGCGAGCTGGCAGAGGCGGTCGATCATCGTGTGCAGGTCCGAGGCCTCCTCAGGGGAGACCTCCCGTGCACCCATCGCCTTCATGGCGATCTTGTCCGAGAAGTACCACTGGAAGAAGAATGCGCCGGCACTGACGAGCACAGCGATGATGACGCCGGAGATGCTTCCGCCGAGCATCCACCAGATGGCGAGGATGAGGATCACGTAGATGAGCCCATTGAGGAAGATCGTCCACCCCATGCGCATGGTGAGTCCGTTGTCTTTGACGAAGCGATTCTTCATCGTCGTTCCTCTCTGGGTGTGTCAGTTCCGGCCCACAGCCTTGGGTCAAGGCAATGGGCCGGAGTCATCGATATCAAGCTATGAGGATCAGGCTGGATCGGGAATGAAGCCTTCGCCGGTGAGAAGTTCGGTAATCTCTTCCAGAGTCGCGTCGACGAACGGGACGACGGCTTCGCTCGTCCCCAGAAAGTCGTCCGAGACTGGCTTGCCGTGTCCGACGACGTAGTCGTGGAGCGAATTCAGAGCGTTTCTGGCGGCTTGTTCATTGCCCACATTGACGGCGTCCTCGACCTGATTGTCGTACTTCTGCAGCAGCTTGTGGTCGACGTCTGCGACGTCGAACTGGCCTTCGCCCATGATGCGGATGATCATTGCTTGTCCTCACCTTCAAGCGACTGCTGCTGTTTGTCCGACGAGGCCGGCAGCGCCTCACGCATCCGGTTGAGTTCCATCTCGACGTCGTTATCGCTGGAGAGCGCGTCGAGCTGTGCGCTGAGGTCGTCCTTCGACGAGCCGGTCACATCCTCCAGTGCGCCCGAAGCGATCAGTTCGTCGACGGCACCGGCACGTGCCTGGAGCGAAGCGGTCTTGTCCTCGGCGCGCTGGACCGCGAGTCCGACGTCACCGAGTTCTTCGGAGATGCCCGAGAAGGCTTCGCCGATCTTCGACTGTGCCTCGGCGGCGTTGTATGTGGCTTTGATCGTTTCCTTCCGGGTGCGGAAGGCGTCGACCTTGGCCTGCAACCGTTGTGAAGCCATGGTGAGTTTCTGCTCTTCGGCCTGCAGCCCCTCGTGCTGACCCTGCAGGTCGGTGATCTGCTGGTCCAGTCCCGACTTCCGAGTCAGTGCCTCACGTGCGAGGTCCTCGCGGTTCATTTCCATGGCCTTCTGAGCCTGGCCGCTGAGTTTGGTCTGCTGCTGTTCGAGCTGCGTCATCTGCAGCTCGAGGCGCTTGCGGCTGGTGGCGACATCGGCAACACCGCGGCGTACCTTCTGCAGCAGCTCAAGCTGCTTCTGATATGAATAGTCGAGAGTTTCATTGGGGTCCTCGGCTTTGTCCAGTGCCTTGTTGGCCTTGGCGCCGAAGATCGCCGCGATCCTTTGGAAGATACTCATCCCTAGTTGACTCCTGCATTGGTCTTGACCCGACGCTGCCGGCCGATCATCTCCGAACCTGGAGGAACCCAGCCAGCACCGCCGCGAACTATCGCTATCAGCCTACTAATAAAGGCTGATAATTTGCCAGACGCGGACAAAGAACTCGAACAGAGACTTCAGATGGGATTAGGTACCGACAGTGTCGATTGCCCGGCGCTCACGGAGTGAACCAGCGCTCTCGGAACGAACCGGCGCTCACGGTGCGAAGAGGCGAGAGTTCGCAGCTTCGACCTCCGAGTACTGCGCGGCCGCCGTGTTGAGCGCTGCATGAATCGAGTTCAGTGATTCGAACAGCTGTTTCTGTGCCCCTTCCCATTCATTGATGACCGTCTGGAAATTCTGTGCCGCACTTCCTTTCCAACACTCCTGCAGGGCCAAAAGATTCCTCAGCATCGTATTGGACTCTGCAATGAGGGTGCGGGAGGTGCCGGCCGTGGCGGCCGCTGCGGATGAGACGCGTTCGGCATCGACTTCGAAACTCATGACTTCTCCTGACGGTGGTCACCGGGACACAGGACGAGGCGCCCGGACTCACTCCAGCATCGCGGCTCGCTCGCCGCCGACAGAAGTTCAAAGAAAGAGGGTGTGGACAGCACTTGGCTGTCCACACCCTCGATGCACATGAGTGAGATCGTCGTCTACAGCGATCTGCACTCAAGTCCGACTACTTCAGGACCAGTGATGTCTTCAGCGTCTGCTCCTGACCGCCGCGGATGACAGTGAAGTCGACGGGAGTGTTCGTCGGCTGCGCCCGGACGAGTGCGCGCAGACCGATCGCATTGTTGACCTTGGTGCCGGCCACGGACACGATGTCATCGCCGTCCTTGAAGCCGGCCTTGTCTGCCGGCGATCCGGACTGCACGGACTGCACCTTGGCGCTGCCGCGAGTGATGCCCCCACTGTTGATCTGTCCGTCAGTGAGCGTGATCCCGAGGAACGGATGCAGCGCCTTGCCGCTGGCGATGAGCTGGTCGGCGATCATCACAGCTTGTGAGGAGGGAATGGCGAATCCGATGCCGATCGAACCCGACTGGCCACCTTCACCAGCCTGACTCAACGAGGCTGCAGCGGAGTTCACACCGATGAATTCGCCATTGCCGTCCACGAGCGGTCCACCGGAGTTGCCGGGGTTGATCGCCGCATCCGTCTGGATGGCGTTCGTGATCGTCATCTCCTTCTGCTGCGCGTCCTTGCCGATGTTCTCCGTGGACACCGGCCTGTCGAGGGCCGAGACAATGCCGGTGGTGACCGAATCCGCGAGGCCGAGGGGGTTGCCCAATGCCATCACCGGATCGCCGACCTCCATCTCCTTCGAGTCGCCGACGGGCAGGGGATCGACGTCATCGGGAACCTGCTCGAGCTTGATGACCGCGATATCGGTCGACGGGTCGCGGCCGACGATTTCGGCCTTCGTCGTCTCTCCGCTCTTCATCGTCACCGCGATCTCACCGGAGGGCGTGTCCGCCGGAGCCACCACGTGATTGTTCGTGATGACGTGTCCCTGGTCGTCATAGATGGAGCCCGATCCCAGCCCCTGCACCTGTCCACTGGTGCCGACCTTGATCGAGACGACGCTCTGGGAAGTCTCCTTTGCGACCTGGGTCCAGTCCGGGGTCTCGATGGTCTGATCGGCGACCTTGCGTGGCTCATCTCCGCCGAAGGCGCTGACCGCGTAGCTTCCGCCGAAGGCCAGAGCCCCGCCCAGAAGAGCAGCGATCAGGGCGATGGCGATGGTCGCGCCCCAGCCCGGTCCTCGCTTCTCTCGCCGAGGTGGTGCTTGGCCTCCGTACGGCCCTGGACCGCCGGGACCGTTGGGTCCCCCCGGGCCCCCGGGCCCGGACTGGAAGCCTGCGGAACCGGACCCGGGATATCCACCCGAGTTCGGCTGATTGCCCCAGTGACCGTAGGCGGCGGCGCCTGCGCCAGCATCGGCAGGTGCACCGGCACCAGCGCCGGCTGCGCCTGTGCCGACTGGACCGGCGGTGCCGGCCGGGACGCCTGGGCCCGCGCCGGTTGTGGTCTGTCCGGCGCCTTGCGAATAGGGAGTGCCGTACGGGTTCGGGTCAGTGGGGGAGGTGGGGCCGGTCTGCGGGCCACCATAGGGTGAGTTGGCGCTGGCATAGTTCTGGCCGGAGCCATACCCCGGTTGCCCCGATTGTCCTGGATGCCCTGTCGGTGTCGGTGCATCCACAGGGGGTTGAGCGCGAGTCGGCTGCATCTGGGGAGGATTCTGGTCCTGGCGACCGGGGCCGGCGCCCTGCCCCTGCCGCGGGTCCTGCCCCGGCCCGCGACCCTGCCGCGGGTCCTGACCTTGCCACGGGCTCTGTCTCGGGTCCTGACCCTGACCAGCACTCTGCCCTTGACCAGGACTGTGGCTTTGGGCTTGGCCTTGTCCCGACTCGGGGCCGTTCGGGCCGGCCGGCGGCGCGACGGGCGGACTGACCCGAGCCGGACCGTTCGGACCGTTCGAGCCGCTGGGGCCATTCGAGCCGCTCGGGAACGTGCGCGGCACTTCTGCCGAACGGCGGGATCCGTCCGCGGAGTTCTGGGACCCTGCCGCCGAGTTGCGGGGATCATCTGAGGATTCGCGTGAGTCATCGGTGGAAAACGTCCGGTGGTCCTGATCCCCGTGCCGTCCCCGATTGTTGGAATTGTTGCCCTGATTGTTGGGGTCGTTGCTGCTCATCGCTCGTCCTTTCGTGCGTCCGGAGCGCTGTCGTCAGTTTCTGAGATGGGCAGGTCGATGCGGAACGTCGCACCGCCACCCGGTGTCTGGTGCACTGTGATCGCACCGTGGTGGTTCTCCACGATCGCCTTGACGATGGAGAGCCCGAGGCCCGATCCGCCGGTGTCGCGAGTCCTGGAGACGTCGAGGCGGTAGAACCGTTCGAAGATCCGGGGCACGACCTCGGGATCGATTCCCTCGCCGTGGTCGCGGACTTCGAACCTGACTCGCCCGTTGGGGAACCCGCGCAGAGAATCGTCGACGGTGATGGACCCGGCCGCCGTCATATCCGGCACGATGCCGGTCGGTTCCTGAGCGTCGGTCTGATCATTGCCATTCGAGTCGCCTCGGCGGAAGATGCGGACACCGCCGGTGACGAATCCGCGCTCGCGGGACTTGTCCTTCGCCGCAGCCTTGTTCGCTCCGGTTTTGGAGCCGTCGTCCTGGCCACCTGTCGGGTCGGCTGGTTCAGCGCTTGATTCGGAGCGGCCTCCGACGACCCCGACGGCGAATTCGACGGCGGTGTGCTCGGGCGTGTGCCGGACCGCGTTGCCGGCGAGATTGACGATGACCTGGCGGATCTTCGATTCCGACCCTCGGATCATTGGCACGGGCTGGGCGTCTTCTCCGTCGAGTCCGATGAAGCTGATGTCCCGGTCGGGGGCTTGGGCAGCGGCATCGGCTGCAGCGTCGCGGGCGATCCTGTGGAGGTCGATGGGACCGATCTCGGCAGGTCGCTGCTCGTCGAGGCGGGCGAGGACGACGAGGTCGTCGACGAGGACGCCCATGCGTTTGGCCTCGGACTCCATGCGCTCCATCGCAGCCCCGATGTCGTCTGATTTCGTGATCGCACCCTGCCGGTAGAGCTCGGCGTAGCCGCGAATCGTGACCAAGGGCGTGCGCAGTTCGTGAGATGCGTCGGACACGAACTGGCGGATGCGCTTCTCCGATCGCGTCTGCCCGTCGAAGGAGTCTTCGATCCGGCCCAACATCGTGTTCAGCGCGCCGGAGAGACGACCGAGCTCGGTATTGCGAGGGAACGTGGGGACCCTTTGACTCAGATCACCGGCGGCGATGCGTGATGCGGTCTTCTCGATGTCACGCAGCGGACGGAACGTGTTGTTGATCGCCCAGTACCCGACGCCTGCCACCATGGCCAGCGCCAGCAGGCCGATGCCGATCATCGTATTGCGGGCACGTTCGTTGATGCCGTCGATCTCACGGTCGAAGGGCACCGCGATGGAGACGAGCACGTCGGTGTTCTGGACCTTCATCGCTCGTGCTCGCCACTTCGAACTGGTTCCGGCGACGGTGAATGGCTCACCGGAGCGTTCGTAGACCTGGTTTTCGTTGACCGTCGGCAGAATCGGGCGGTTCTGCGGCTCGGGAGCCACCGGGTCGCTGATCGGTTTGCCGTTCGTGTCATAGAACTGGACGTAGAAGCCCCCGGGCATAAGGCTCTTGAGCTCATCCCAGGAGCTCGAATCGATGGTGGTGGGAGTCTCGGCCGAGGAATCCGACCCGTCGCTGTCACTCGAATCCGCGGTCTGGTTCTCACTCGACTGCGTTGACTGCAGCTGAGCAGGTTGGAACACATCTTGGTAGGCCTGCTTCGCCAAAGTCTCCGAGGCATTGATGAGTCTCTCATCGGTGCGTTCGACAAGGCTGTCGCGAAGGTTCTCGAGCACCCAGGCGCTCGTTCCGGAGAGTACGAGCAGCATGAGCAGCATCATGATGGCCAGCAGCTTCGTGGTCAGTGACCACTCTTCCCAGAAGCCGGGACGTGTAGGACGGGATTCTTTTGCCACGTGAGTAATCTAGTGCCTGAGTTTGGCTGATTACTTGGATTCTGGTGTGCGCAGCATGTAGCCCACGCCGCGCTTGGTCTGGATCATCGGTGTCCATTCCATCTCGACAGGGTGTCCGGCGGCGTCGGTCTCCGGTGTGACGTCGATCTTGCGGCGCAGGTAGGAGATGTAGGATTCGACGATTCCGGTGTCGCCGCCGAAGTCGTATTCCCAGACATGGTCGAGGATCTGTGACTTCGAGAGCACCCGGTTCGTGTTGAGCATCAAGTAGCGCAGCAGCTTGAACTCAGTGGGGGAGAGGTCGATGAGGATTCCCGAACGACGCACCTCGTGGGTGTCGTCATCGAGTTCGAGGTCGCCGGCCATGATGACGGCGTTCTCCTCTTCTTCGAGGCTGCGGGTCCGGCGCAGCACGGCGCGGATTCGGGCAACGACTTCTTCGAGGCTGAAGGGCTTCGTCACGTAGTCATCGCCGCCGACGGTCAGGCCGGTGATCTTGTCCGAGGTGTCATCACGGGCGGTGAGGAACACGACCGGAGCGTTCATGCCGATCTGGCGAAGGCGACGCGTGACGGTGAAGCCGTCCATGTCCGGCAGCATCACGTCGAGGACGAGAAGGTCGGGAGCGGTCTGCTCGGCCAGGCGAAGCGCTTCTGCGCCATTGGCGGCCGAGACGACGTCGAATCCTGCGAAGCGCAGGCTGGTCGAGAGGAGTTCGCGGATATTGGGCTCATCGTCGACAACGAGGAGTGTGGCCTCGATGTCGGTATCGTTTGCTGTAGTCATGCATCCAGTCTGAAGCTCTACTCTGATAGTCCAGTGATAGTTACCTGAATGCAATTGTGATCTACATCACGGAAAAACTCTCAGAAAAGTCCTATCGAGGCCTGAGTGCCGCATGCGCTCTCAGGAACGACCCCACAATTTGAGCGATATTTGCGCTCGTACACAGTTGGAACACAGGAAAGTCGGCAGCCGTGGGAGTCTCGGTCGCCGAGGCGGTTCCCGGACCGGTCTTCACCTCAGGGTTCGGTGTTGCGAGTCAGGGTTCAGTCTGGCGGGCGCGGAATGCGGCCACATGCGTGCGGTTGGCGCAGTTGCCGGAATCGCAGAAGCGCTTCGAGCGATTGCGGGTGAAGTCGGCGAGGTAGGCATTGCAGTCCTCGGCGGCGCAGAGACCGAGCCTGTCGAGGTCGCCGCTGCGGATCAGGTCGATGAGGACCAGTGCCACGTCGGCGGCGACCCGATCGGCGAGACTCGCCGACTGACCCACTGCGTGCAGGTGCCAATCCCAGTCCCCGTGTCTGACCAATCGCGGGAGTGCACCGGCCCACTGAAGTGTGACATTGACCTCACTGACGATGCGCTCCGTGGCCTTCGAGGCATCAGAGTCCGTCTCGGCGTCGATGCTGGCATCGAGGGCGATGGCGAAGCGTTCACGGAGTTCCCGGGTCTCTTTGACGTCGGACTTCGTGGCCTTCAGCGGCCCGGAGAAGTCGTGTCGGGCCGCGAATCCGTGGAGTCCGGCGGTCGTCGTCAGCTCATCTCCCGCCTCGGCGATGGCCCCGGAGGTGTTCAGCAGGTCGACGAGCATGGTGAGGTTCGAGCGAATGTCATTGGCGAAAGTCATTGTGGGTCACATTCTTGCACATGATGTAAGGACCAAAGTGCATTTGACTCATTTCGCGGCCGTGGTGAATACTTCATGAGGACGGGCTCATGCTCGCACAGCGCGCGTCGCGTCAGCGGCCGATCAGCACAACTCGGTCGCTCTCGGGCCACTCACATCTCCGCAGTTCTCACTCACACATCACAACTGTTCCAAACCACAACTGGCCCACACCACATCTGAACCGCACCACAGCTCACCCACACGCACCACCGCCTCGGCGAGGGCATGCGTCCACGTCGGACCACCGCACATCACCGCGCCCGCAGGCATCTCATCATCAGCACACTCACTGGAGGTCAGGAATGAATCGCACCGTCGTCATGGGGTTCCTGCTGACGCTTGCCTCCGCGTTCTTCTTCGCGGTCTCCGGCCCCATCGCGAAGACGATGTACGAGATCGGGTGGACGCCCGGTTCCGTCGTGCTCATTCGCCTGGCGGGCTCGGCCGTGCTGCTGCTCATCCCCAGTCTCATCGCTCTGCACGGGCGCTGGGACGAGGTGCGCGCCAACTGGAAGACCGTGCTCACGTACGGGCTGGTGTCGATGGCCGGCGTGCAGGGCTTCTACTTCGTCGCCGTCGAACACCTCACCGTGGCCGTTGCGCTGCTGCTCGAGATGACGGCACCGATGCTGCTGGTGTTCTGGATCTGGGCGCGGTCGCGCACCCGGCCGGCGACGGTGACCTTCATCGGGGTGATGGTCTCGATGGTCGGGCTCCTGCTCGTCCTCGACCTCCGCAACTCTGACATCAGCGTCTTCGGGGTCGTCATGGCCCTCGCTGCCGCTGTCTGTCTGGCCAGCTACTTCCTCGTCTCGGCGAAGGATTCCATCAACGTTCCACCGGTCGCCCTGACCGGCCTGGGTATGGGAATCGGTGCGCTGGTGATGACCGTCATCGTCCTCGCAGGTGTCATGCCCGCCGGTGCCGTCACCAGCGATGTCGACATGGGCGGATACAAGGTCTCCTGGATCCTGCCCATGTCGATGATCGTCGTCTTCACCGTGGGCGCCTACATCACGGGCATCCTGGGTCTGCGCTACATCGGGGCGACCATCGGCTCGTTCCTCAACCTCGTCGAGGTTCCCTTCTCCGTGATCGTTGCCTGGTTCGTCCTGTCCGAGCTGCCGACGCCCATCCAGCTCTTCGGCGGCGTGTTCATCGTCGGCGGCGTCGGCTTCATCAAATGGGGCGAGGCGCGCCTGGCCCGCCGGGTCGCCTCCCGCGAGGTTGTCGTGCGCACAGAGGATCTCGTCGAGGTCTGAGGTGCGGTGCTCCCTAAACCTCCCCGACGTCACTAAAAACGCGTGGCGCTGGGGAGGTTTTGTGACGTCGGGGGCGTTTAGCAGCGGGGTTCGGCCCGGCCCACCCCTCAGCGAACCTCGATGTCGTAGCTGTAGCCCTGTTCGGTGAGGAAGCGGCGGCGCTGGGCGGCGAAGTGTTCGTCGACGGTGTCGGCGGCGACGACGGTGTAGAATGTCGCTGAACCCATATCCTCCTTCGGCCGCAGGATCCGGCCCAGGCGCTGGGCCTCCTCCTGCCGGGACCCGAAGGCGCCGGAGACCTGGATCGCCACCGAGGCAGCCGGCAGGTCGACGGAGAAGTTCGCGACCTTCGAGACCACGAGGACCGGGATGGCGCCCGAACGGAAGTCGCGGAAGAGCTCCTGGCGCTGCGACTCCGGCGTCTGCCCGGTCAGCACAGGGGCGTCGAGTTCGTTCCCGACCTCCTCGAGCTGATCGAGGTATTGGCCGATGACCAGGATCTGCGCATCGGGATGGTCGGCGACGAGTTCGCGCACGATCGGCAGCTTCGCATCCGAGGTGGCCGCGAGCCGGTACCGGTCCTCGCCGTCGGCGCGCGCATACGCCGTCCGAGTTCCCCCGTCGAGACGGACCCGGACCTCGTGGCAGGCCGCGGTGGCGATGTAGCCCATGCGTTCGAGCTCCTTCCACGGCACTTCGTACTGCTTGGGCCCGATGAGGGAGAAGACCTCGTCCTCACGTCCGTCCTCACGCACCAAGGTGGCCGTGAGCCCGAGCCGTCGCCTGGCCTGCAGGCTCGCGGTCAGGCGGAAGATGGGTGCCGGCAGAAGGTGGACCTCATCGTAGATGACGAGCCCCCAATCCTTGGCGTCGAGGAGTTCGAGGTGCAGGTAGGAGCCCTTACGGCGGGTGGTGAGCACCTGATAGGTGGCGATGGTGATCGGCCGGATCTCCTTCGTCGACCCCGAATACTCGCCGATTTCGTCCTCGGTCAGCGAGGTCCTGTTGAGGATCTCGTCCTTCCACTGCCGGGCGGAGACCGAGTTCGTCACGAGGATGAGCGTCGTCGTCTGCACGCGTGACATCGTGGCCACTCCGACGATGGTCTTGCCCGCGCCACAGGGGAGGACGACGACACCGGACTCACCGCTGAGAGAATGGTCGATCGCCTCCTTCTGGTAGTCGCGCAGATGCCACTGCCCGCCGTGGGCGTCATCGGACAGAGCGATCTCGTGGGCTTCGCCGTCGACATAGCCGGCATGGTCGGAGACGGGGTGGCCCAGCCGCAGCAGCGCGTGCTTGAGTTCGCCGCGCTCCGAGGGGTGGACGAGGACGGATTCGGCGTCGAGGGACGTGCCGAACTTGCCCGCCAGGTCCGGCTGGCCGATGAGCGAGGCGAGCAGTTCGGTGTCGCTCGAGGTCAGGGTCAGGCCGTGGATCGGGTGGTCGACGAGGGTGAGGACTCCGAAGCGGTCCATGATGTCGACGATGTCGACGAGCAGCTCGTGGGGCACCGGGTACTTCGCGAACTCGAGGAGGACGTCGACGACGGATTCCGCGTCATGTCCGCTGGCCCGGGCGTTCCACAGCCCCAAGGGCGTGATCGTGTACGTGTGAATGTACTCCGGTGTCCGCGAGAGCTGTGCGAACGGGGCGATCGCCACGGCCGCCTCGACGGCCAGGGGATGCCCCGACTCCAACAGCACAGTCCGATCGGACTGCACGATCAACGGACCGTTCATATGTGTTCCTGCTTCTTCCCACGCCGAGGTGACTTCCGAGGGCACAACGCCAGTGCCCTCAGGATTGTTCCTCCGCCGCAGCGGATGGATCCTCGGTCACATCGACACTGACGATCCGCGCGATCGACAGGGACGCCTCGGCGCCGGTGGTCTTCACCGTGCCCCGCACGCGCCCACCGTTGACGGTGGTCGGGAGCATATCGATGACGCGTTCCTGCCCGTGCGAGTCGGCGAGTGTGATCGTGACCGTCCGGCCCGCCTCGGCGGCCTCCCGGAGACGGTCCATGTGCCCCAGCGGCTCGTCCGTGCTCGTGGTCGTCACCGCGCGGGCTCCGGGGGAGCGGAGGATGCGGATGTATTCGCCGAGGTGGTCGTCGGTGACCCGCGCGCGCTTGCGCAGATGCACCTCGGGCTCGGCCTGCGTGATGACCCTGCGTTTGCGCACCGGCCCCGAGGGCGAATGCAGCAGGGCGTGGTGCTCGGCGGATTCGAGCAGGTGCATGGTGCGCTCGGGGCCCAACTGGCCGACCGCCACAGTCGGGGCCAGACGCTCGAGGCCGGCCGGCAGCATGGCCTGGTCGGAGAGGATGACATCGAGGTCGACCGGGTCGTCGACGACGAGGACGGCACGGGCACCGGCGACTTGGACCCGGCGCAGCTTCGAGGCCGTGTTCTCGATGAGGAATTCCAGAGTCGACGGCAGAGCCTCGGCGCTGATCTCCGCGAGTTGGGCCAGGGCGTCGGCGGCATTGATGCCGGTCTGCATGCTCGCCTCGATCGTGTCGGCATCGATGCGATAGACAGTGCCCTGCCCGCGCGCCTCGACGACGGCAAACCGGCGCAGGATGTGGTGGACGCGTGGTTCGATGGGCCCGGTGGCCACGGCGGTGAGATCGGACTGGATGAGCACGGTTTCGACCTCATCGACGAGTCCGAGCCGAACCGCGTCGACGACATCTGTGGGCACTGCGAGGCTCTCGAGGCTGAAGTTCACGGGCGCGATCGAGGGATCCTGGGCGGCCTGGGCGCTCATCGCGGTCTGCAGGCCTTCTGCGAGGAGGGCGCCGAACCTGCTGGGCCCGAAATGCTGCGCGTTCTGCAGCGGGGTCGTGGCCAGGCCGAAGGCACCTGCGGTGTGGAGGATCGCCTCGGTCATCGCGAAATCGTGGGCGGGGATGAGTGGGCGGGCGGCAAGGACCTGTGCGTGGATCCACTCGGCCGAACGGGAGGACCCGAGACCGATTCCGCCCAGGATCTCCAGGATGGTGAAGCGCAGCAGGGGCATCGTCGGCTGGGACTGGCTGAACCCCTTGAATAGGGACTTCTTCGGGGACGCGAGGACGGTGAGGCGTTCGTTGGCGCTCGCCCCGGCCGCCAGTTGGGTGACGTCGAGGGGTTCGCGCAGCCAGGAGGTCATCAGAGCTGCCCAGAGTTCTGCCCTGTCGCCTTCGAGGACGTTGGCCGCGTCGTCGCTGGCCGTCCACTGGGGGTCCAGCGGGTCGTCGAGCACGCCGATGAGGCTCAGCGACTTCGCCGCGAGCAGCAGGGTGATCGTCTGCTCGAGTCCCAGGTCGATGGTTCTCCCGATCCGGGTGACGTCTCGCTTGGAGATTCCGCCGCTGGTCAAGCGGGAGATCGGGGAGGTCGCCAGCTCATCGACGAGTCCGCGCAGGGAGGAGATGACCTCCGCCACCGCGGCTCGTTCGCTGTTGTGGATGAGTGTCGTCGGAATCGACTCGGTGCTCGAATCCGGCTCGGTCCTCGCCGCCTGCCACGGATGTGCCCGGGCGGATTCGGCCGCCGAGGTGGGCAGCAGTGTGATGGCCTCCGACTGGATCCGCCAGGTGGTCTCCGACGACGGCCAGGCCAGGCCCAGGTCGCGCAGTCGGGGGAGGGCAGCCTCGGCGAGGGTGTCGTCGATATGACGATTCTCACGCACGTTGATGTCCGTCGACGTGCGTGCGGCCTTGGCCAGGTCGATGAAGACGTCGAGCTGTGCCGACGTCAGGGCTTCGATGCCCCGGGAGACGCCGATGCGTGAGGATGCGGCCGCGGCCAGCGAGGGAATCGTCGGGGACTCGGGTTGGAGGAGATCGCGACGGGTCCGGACGAAGGACTCGAAGTCGGTATCGGAACTGTGGGTCAGCCACTGGCTGAAGGTCATTGACATCGCTGCTCAGCTTACCGCGAGGGGTACAATAGATGGGCAGAAGAGCTTCTCGGATCTCGGAAAGGACGAGCATTGTCAGCCAAGCGTGTCGACACGACCATCGTCGTCGTGGCCGTTGCCGCCGCCGTCATCGGGGCGGTGTCGCTGATCGGTGTCCTGGGGCAGGCCTGGATGGGCTACGCCCCTTCGCACATACTGACGTACCTGCCGATGCTCCTCCTCCCGATCGCCTTCGCTCTTGTCGCGGTGGTCCTGTTCAGGGCGGTGCGCAGACGCAGACAGACCGAGGTGGGCCAGAGCTGAAACTCGGCCGCGGGCGCTGCGACCGGCACACGCACATCCGCTGAGGCTGCGGCCTCGTCGCGGATCGGGTGCCGGATCAGCGTCGGGCACACTCCCACCATGACGGCGTCTGCGCCGACGCCTGCCACAGACAGCGTCTGCATCGAAGAGTCACCTCCGGCGGCATCGCAGTCATCCGATCGCAGCCGGAGGACTGAGACAGTCGAAGCGCTGAAACGGTCGCAGGGTGAGACGCTCGCAGGGTTGAGACGCTCGCAGGGTTGAGACGGCACGCACGAGCACACAGGGCGGATCGGAGTCAGATTCGCGCAGCCGCACCCGGGCGAATCCGCCGGTGACTGCGGCGATCGTGGCCGAGACTGCGGCCCTGCACCACCTCGGCCACAGGCCAGCAACAACGACGAGCAACACCGACGAGCAACACTGACGACGAGTTACACCAATGACGAGCAACACTCACTACGAACAACACCAGGAAAGGACACCATGCCAACCGGACGCGTGAAATGGTTCGACGCCGACAAGGGCTTCGGCTTTGTCATCGCCGAGGACGGCTCCCAGGCCTTCCTCCACTCCTCCGTCCTACCCGAGGACGCTGAAGTCACGAAGGGCACCCGCCTGGAATACGACGTGGTCGATTCCCGTCGCGGGGCGCAGGTGCTCAAAGCCCGGCTGCTGAGCGCCCCGGCCAAAGTTGCGAAGGTGCGCAGGCGCGCGCCCGAGGACATGGCAGTTATGGTTGAAGATGTCATCAAGGTATTGGATGACCTCAACAACGGACTGCAGCACGGCCGCTACCCCGATTCGTCCCACGGAAACAAGGTAGCCTCATTGTTGCGGGCAATTGCCGACGATTTGGAGTCCTGATGTCATCACTCTTCAGTGATTGGATGGCCGGCCAGAGCGCCGAGCCGTCGAACGACCCTGCGCCATCTGCAGCGCCGGTGAAGCGGGCCAAGGCACCGCGGGCGAGCTCCGAGAAAGTCGTCCTCGACACGCAGCTTGCCGCTGCGATCGACATCGCACGTTCGGCCATCGCCGAGGTGGCCGGCAGTTCCGTGGTCGGCGACCACCTCGGCACCTTGGCCGAGGGCACCCGCCTGGTCACCCATTACTTCGCGTGCACGGACCCGACCTACCGCGGATGGCGCTGGGTCGCCGTCCTCGCCCGGGCACCCCGAGCGAAGAAGGTCACGGTCTGTGAGACCGCGCTGCTGCCGGGACCCGATTCGCTCGTCGCCCCGGAATGGGTCCCCTGGGACCAGCGTCTGGAACCCGACGATCTGACTCCACGGGACACCCTGCCGAAGGTCGAGGACGATCCGAACCTGCAGCAGGGCTTCGAGCAGGTCGAAGAGACCTCGGACGGCAATCTGGACGAGATACCGAATTTTGAGTTCGGACTCGGCCGCCGCCGGGTCCTCTCGCCCGAAGGCATCTCCGCGGCCGCCACCAGGTGGGCCGAATCGGAGACCGGCGCGGAATCGGACTTCGCAGCGAAGGCCTCGGCACACTGTTCCAGCTGCGGATACCTCATGCCGCTCGCCGGGTCACTGAGGCAGAAGTTCGGGGTCTGCGCGAACGGGTGGTCCCCGGCCGACGGCAAGGTCGTCGCACTCGACTTCGGCTGCGGAGCCCATTCCGAGACCGACGTCAGGCGACAGAGCACAGACCCGGCCGAGGCCGTCGTCGACGACTATTCCGCCGGCGAACTCGAGTTCCAGGAGGGCTGACACAGTCGATGGCGCACACGTTCCGGTCACTGGCTGAACCGAACTACCGACATTGGTTCGCCGGTGCCTTGGTCTCCAACACCGGAACGTGGATGCAGAGGACGGCCCAAGACTGGATCGTCCTGACTCAGCTGACGAACAACAACGCCTCGGCCCTGGGCATCACCATGGCTCTGCAGATGGGCCCGCAGCTCATCATGTTCCCCTTCGCGGGAGCGATCGCCGACAAGTTCTCCAAACGCAGACTGCTCATGGTCACCCAGTCACTTCTGGGGGCCGTGGGCCTGCTGCTGTTCGTGCTCGTCATCACCGACACCATCGTCCTCTGGCACGTCTACATGACGGCGCTGGCCCTGGGCATTCTGGCCACCCTCGACAATCCCTCGCGGCAGGCCTTCGTCTCCGAGCTGGTCGGTGAGAAGCTCCTGCCCAACGCCGTCAGCCTCAACTCCGCATCGTTCAACGGAGCACGCATGATCGGCCCCGGAGTCGCCGGAGTCCTCACCGCGCTCATCGGTGCCGGACCGGTGTTCCTCATCAGCGGGCTCGGATTCGCCGCGACCCTGACGGTGCTCATCCGCTTGGACCAGACCCGGCTGCACCCCTCGGGACGCCGCGGCAAGGGTGGGATTCTGGGCGGATTCAGTTACCTGCGACGGCGCCCTGACGTCACGATCGTGCTGGTCGTCCTGTTCATCGTCGCGACCTTCGGATTCAACTTCAACATCTACACCGCCACGATGGCCAAGGTCGAGTTCGGCAAGGACGCCAGCGGATTCGGTCTGCTCAACTCCGTGATGGCGATCGGTTCTGTGACCGGGGCGCTGGTCTCGGCGAAGCGGGAGAAACCGAGGCTGCGATTCATCTTCGGTGCGGCAGGCGGATTCGGCCTCGCCGTGGGAACAGCGTCCCTGATACCCAACTACTTCGTCTTCGCGGCCTCGCTGATGCTGGTCGGCTTCGCGTCGCTGACGATGATGACCTCCGCCAATGCCTATGTGCAGACGACGACGCCCGCGCATTACCGCGGTCGGGTCATGGCGATCTATGCTGCCGTCGTCATGGGCGGCACACCGATCGGCGCTCCGTTGGCCGGCTGGGTCGCCGACACCTTCGGACCGCGGATGGCCATGGGCGTCGGAGCCGCCTCGGGCATCATCGCCTTCACCGTCGGACTGGTGTGGATGATCGTGTCGAAGAACCTGCGCTTGAGCTATGACCCCAAATCACGCATCCGCCTCCACATCAGCTATCACGGTCGCCCCTGAGAGCTGAACTGGCCGTTAGCCCTGAATCGTTCGTGGGTTCTGTACCGCCTGTGAGTTCTGAATCCTCCCTGAGTTCTGTACCAACCCTGAGTCACTCTCAGATGCGCATCGCCTAAAATCGGGGTACCCATGTGCATCAAGGGACCCATGCGCAACAGGGGACCCATATTCATCAGGGAACCCATCGGCAACTGAGCGACAGATCGGACACACAGTGAACGCGGACATTCTCACCTCGGTGCTGGCCGGACTGGCGATCCTCGTCGGCTGCCTCGGCATCATCGTGCCCATACTGCCGGGATCCATCCTCATCGGAATCGCCGTCTTAGTGTGGGCGATCGTCATCGGCGGACCGATGGCCTGGATCGTCTTCGCCATCGTCGCAGTCTTCGTCGCGGCGGGCATGAGCGCGTCCCTGGTGCTCACGGGCAGAAAACTCAAAGACATGGAAGTCCCCAACAAGTCGGTGCTGCTGGGCGGCTTCCTCGGCATCGTCGGCTTCTTCGTGATTCCGGTCCTCGGACTGCCGATCGGTTTCATCGCCGGGCTCTACCTGGCCGAATACCTGCGGATCAAGGAAGCGAAGGAGGCCTGGGACTCCAGCTGGGAATCACTCAAGGCGATCGGCATCGGTGCCGCCATCGAGTTCCTGCTCGCACTGGTGGCCGCGATCACCTTCGGCATCGGCATCCTCATCCACTTCCTCGGCTGAGGGCCGGAGGCCACCTGCGCAAAAGGCACCATCAGCGCGGAAAGCAACTGTTGCAACACGGTGTTTTCGCACTGACGGTGCCTAGTGCCTGTTCTGTCCACCGCACCACGCACCGGCAGCGGCGCATCCTCCAGCTAGACGCTTCGCCCACAGACAGTTGAGCACCCCGCACTGTCAGTGCTGAAAGCACCCCCTGCAAAGGGGCGTTTCGGCACCGACAGTGCGGGGTGCTCGAAGTTCTGACCCTGAAAGTTCTGAGCCAGAAAGTACTGACCTAGAAAGTTCTGGGCCAGCACGTCGCCGGCTGAGAATACTCTTCGACCGACGTCACTGATGCGACTTCAGGCCAAGGCGTCGATGACGAAGTCGATGCTTGCCAGGAGCGCTTTGACGTCTTCGGGGTCAACGGAGACGAACGTTGCGATGCGCAGCTGGTTGCGGCCCAGCTTGCGATAGGGCTCGACGTCGACGATGCCGTTGTTGCGCAGCACCGAGGCGACGAGGGCCGCATCGACCGAGTCATCGAAGTCGATGGTGGTGACGACCGATGAGCGATCCTCAGGGTTTTCGACGAAGGGATGAGCCACCTCGGCGGCTTGGGCCCAGTCGTAGACGAAACCGGAGGTCTCACGGGTCCGTGCGGTGGCCCACTCGAGGCCGCCGTTGCCGTTGATCCACTCGATCTGCTCAGCCAGGAGCACCAGGGTCGCTACGGCAGGAGTGTTGTAGGTCTGGTCCTTGCGGGAGTTCTCGATCGCGGTCACGAGGTCCAGCGAGGTGGGAATCCAGCGTCCGGAGTCCTTGATCTCCTGGGCGCGGGCGATGGCCTTCGGCGACATGATCGCCACCCACAGGCCGCCGTCGGAGCCCATGTTCTTCTGCGGTGCGAAGTAGTAGACGTCGGTGGCAGTGATGTCGACGGGCAGACCGCCTGCACCGGATGTGGCGTCGATGAGGACGAGCGAATCGTCGTCGATGCCCTCGGGGCGCGTGATCGTGGTGGCGACACCGGTCGAGGTTTCGTTGTGCGGCCAAGCATAGACGTCGGCCGTGACATCGGAATTGCCGGTCGCCTCGGTGAGGGCAGCGGGGGAGGGGACGGCGGAGGTGCCGGGTTCGGCCTTGAGGATGAGGGAATCCTGCAGATGCGGGGCCTCGTCGGTGGCCTTGGCGAACTTCTGACCGAATTCGCCGAAGGTCGTGTGTGCGGCCCGCTCGCGCACAAGCCCGAAGGCGGCGACGTCCCAGAAGGCGGTGGAGCCGCCGTTGCCCAGGACAACCTCGTAGCCGGAGGGCAGGTTGAAGAGTTCGGCTAGGCCGGTGCGGATGCGCCCGACAAGGTTCTTCACGGGTGCTTGGCGGTGGCTGGTGCCCAGCACATCGGCGGCGGCAGAGTTCAGCGCCTCGATTTGGGCTTTGCGGATGCGGGCCGGACCGGCGCCGAAGCGTCCGTCGGCGGGCAGGAGTTCGTCTGGGATCTCTATATTCGTGGCAGTCACGCACGACAGTCTACGACGCACCCGCGTGTGCCAGATGACCGGCATCGTCATGTTGAGTCATGTCACGGTCGGCGTCACCGCCGGATCGAGTCGCGGCTTGCCGCCAGCCACGTCTTGCAGGCAGTCGCGTCGTGGCCACCAGTCACACGATGACGCGTGTCACCGGCTAGTCGTAGAGTGAAGATATGAGTGATCCAGTCGACCGATTGCCGCAGACGCGCAAGTCCTACGAGTCACCGACCTTCGACCATCCCGAGGTCTCGCCGCTCGCGCTGTTTCGACAGTGGTACGACGAGGCGGCCGGCCACGTTCGGGAGCCGAACGCGATGACGGTCTCGACCCTCGATGAATGGGGCCCGTCCTCGCGGATCGTTCTGCTCAAGGGCATCGACGAAACCGGGTTCATGTTCTTCACCGACTATGACTCGGCCAAGGGCCGTCAGCTGCGCGCCGACCCGCGCGTGGCCGTGAACTTCCCCTGGCAGGACATGGAACGCCAGGTCAGGATCAGGGGCCTCGCAGAGGAGGTCGCCCCCGAGGAATCAGACGCGTACTTCGCCGTCCGCCCCCGTGGATCGCAGATCGCGGCCAGCGTCTCGAAGCAGTCCCAGCCCGTCAGCGGACGGGAGCAGATGCAGACCGAATATGACGCCGCCGTCGCAGAGTTCGCGGACACGGACGTGCC
Organism: Brevibacterium picturae; assembly: GCF_900105045.1. Classification (GTDB taxonomy): domain Bacteria; phylum Actinomycetota; class Actinomycetes; order Actinomycetales; family Brevibacteriaceae; genus Brevibacterium; species Brevibacterium picturae. The sequence continues at coordinate 2,853,293 of NZ_LT629739.1, forward strand.
CCGGCCCGGTCACTGGGGTGGATTCCGGGTCCGAGTCTTCGAGATCGAGTTCTGGCAGGGACAGAAGAACCGTTTCCATGACCGGTGGGTCTTCCGCCGTGCCGACGGCAGTCACGAACCGGCAGATCTGTCGCAGGCTTCCGCATGGAGCTGCGTTCGTCTCTACCCCTGAGCGCGGGTGGCCACCGGTGGCCTCGGCGAAATATTCGTCTGACATCATGCGTTGGCCTGGAGTAGGGATGAACATGGTCTAGGCATCGACCACGGGGCAATTCCCGTGGGAAATCCCCATCGAGGACAGAGCGTTGGGCGTCTAGGGAAAAGGGCGGTGGACGTCAACGCCGGTTGAACTCACGAGATTGCCCGAACGCGGGATAGGATTGATGCTGAGAACGCCTGAAATGGTCGAATGGGCCTGAAGACGAAGAGTGGAGTGGCTGGTCTGAAGTGAACGACCTCATTGATACAACCGAGATGTACCTCAAGTCGATCATCGAGCTTGAGGAGCAGTCGATCGTGCCTCTGCGTGCGCGGATCGCTGAACGATTGGATCACTCCGGTCCCACCGTTTCACAGACCGTGGCGCGAATGGAGCGTGACGGTCTGCTGCATGTGAGCAACGACCGTCATTTGGAACTGACGCCGGAAGGTCGCCGCATCGCCACCGAGGTGATGCGCAAGCACCGTCTGGCCGAGCGGCTCCTCGCCGACGTCGTCGGGCTCGAGTGGGAACTCGTCCACGACGAAGCATGCCGCTGGGAGCATGTGATGAGCGAACAGGTCGAACGCAAACTCGTCAAGCTGCTACCGGAGACCGCGTCGGGCCCGTACGGCAATCCCATCCCGGGCCTGGACATGATCGGCGGAGGTGCGACTGCAGGCACCGACGTCGTCGATCTCGCGACTGCGGTCGCTCGCGACGGAGCGAAGGAGCTGCGGATCGCCTGGTTGGCAGAACCACTGCAGGTCGATATCCACCTGCTGCAGCAGTTCCAGGTCGCTGGGGTGCTGCCCGACAGTGATGTCGAGATCTCACGCAACGGCGAGTACATCACGGTTCAGGTTCCCGGCGCACAGGACGTGCTCGATCTGCCCGTGGACACGGCCTCCCACGTCTTCGCCTACAGGAAGTGATCCCTCGCCCGCGGTGAAGCAGGTGAAGCACGGGGGGTACTCACCGCCGCAGCGGGGCAGAGAATCCTCGTCGCCGGGCGGACATGCAGCCCGGTCACGGCTGATGACCACGGTCGGCCCCGATTCGTTACACAATGATGTTGAGCACGGCCCAGGGAGTGGCAGAACACCCCCTGGGCCGTGTCGTATAACGAGCAAATGTTACGAAGATTAATGCCAATTTCAAGCCTCTGACCTGCAGGTTTATGGGAAACCTCCGGGCTGTCCCCCGTGGTTCGTGACAGAAACGTGACAATCGGTCACTGATTGGTTACAGTTGTGGAGGTCGTTCACGAAAGTGTCGACTTCACGCCGAGAGCCGCACGCCACGCTCGATGTGAAATCTCTGAGGACCGAAAGTGGCGGTTGGGACTCTTCCAATAGGTGACGAGAGGAAAACGTGGCAATCAAGCAGCATGGCCGCCGCGCCGCAGAAGCCAAGGTCAAGACCCCATTGACCGAACTGACTGAAGTCCTGAATGCCAACTCCGCCGTATTCGGGCGTCGCGCAGCCGTTGTTGCTGCCAGCGGTGGTCTGCTCACCGCAGCCGTTCTTCCGGCGGCAGGACAGGGAGCCGACGACAACGTCGCAGTCTCCGCCGAGTCAGAAGCTCAGACGCAGGTTGAATACAAGAACCAGACGGCGACCGTTACTGCTGGCGACGAAGCCAAGGACAAGGACAAGAAGCAGGACTCCTCCTTCAGCGCCGACGTCCAGACCGTCACCGCCAAGGCTGCTCCGAAGCCTGAACCAGAACCCGTTGAGACCGCCGAAGACACCTCGGACGACACCGCAAACACCGGCTCCTCTGACTCCGGTGACAAGGGCGAGTCGGATAAGGGCGAAGGCAGCGATGCTGGCTCGATCGACGGCTCCAAGGCAGAGCAGGTCATCGGCTGGGCAGAGAAGGGCGTCGGCACCCCCTACGTCTACGGTGGAACCTCCCAGAGCGGCTGGGACTGCTCCGGCTACACCTCGTGGGTCTACGGCAAGGTCGGCGTCGACCTGCCCCGCACCTCCGGCGCACAGAAGGCAGCCGGACAGGTCGTCTCTCAGTCGGAGGCCAAGCCCGGTGACCTCATCTGGAGCCCAGGCCACATCGGCATCTACGCCGGTGACGGACAGATGTACGACGCCGGTTCACCCGGTTCAGGCACCTCGAAGCGCAGCTATAGCTGGATGGGCAACGTCACCTTCATCCGCGTTCTCTGATCCACTTCACGTAGAAACTCCCCGCCCGACTCGACGGTCCTCGAGTCGGACGGGGAGTTTTTGCGTATCCGATTGCATGCGGTGCCCCTCAGTGCGGATGAGGACGGCGGTGCCTGCAGGTGGGTATGAAACGGCACGTGCGGTGCTGAAAGGTGAACGGCGGTGAAAGAATCCGTGACGCGAGGGGTATGAATTCGGTCACAGGAGAGTGTCGGCGTTATTCTTAATAAGATTGAGTTGGCGTAAGTGATGGGAAGTCAGATGGGCCACAGTCGGATAGTGCGAATAGCCGCTCCAGTTTCTGGCGCGGAACACATACTTGTGTCTGTCCCCTCTTTCAAGGCGTTGTGCTGCGGCACAGCGCCTTTTGCGTTCCCCGGGCCCGTGTCGATCGACCAGGACCACACTCACACGAAGATGAGGGGCGGGATATGAAGACTCTCGTGCTGAATGCCGGGTACGAACCACTGTCGATCGTTCCCTTCACCAGGGCAGTGGTCCTGGTATTGACGGGAAAGGCGACAGTCCTGGCAGCCGAGGACATACCGGTGAGATCCGAGCACCTCAACCTGGACCAGCCGTCGGTCATTCTGCTCACGCGCTATGTGAGGCCGCCACATGATCGCCGAGTCTCGCTCTCCAGGCGGGGTGTGCTGCGCCGCGACAACCACCGCTGTGCCTATTGCGCAAAGGCGGCGGCCACGGTCGACCATGTCGTTCCACGCTCACGCGGCGGAGTGAACAGTTGGGAGAACCTCGTCGCCTGCTGCCGCGAATGCAACAACCGCAAGGGCAACAGGACATTGGCCGAGATCGGATGGACGCTCAGCTTCCATCCTCAGGAGCCGCGGATCGGCCAATTCTGGATGCGGGGGATCGACAAGCCGGTTGAGCAGTGGCGTCCGTTTCTTGAGCTCTCCAGAGCTGCCTGAAGACGGCATCGCTGCTGATCGCAGCGGCGGTGTCCGTGCGGCGGCTCATTTCGGATAACGATGTGACATAGGCGCAGGCTCCCGAGCGATTCTGATTTAAGGTGGAGACGAGAGAAGTTCGCTTCAAGACGAGGAGCTTGCGATGAATGAGCAAGACCGAACCCAGGACGCCGATACATCACCTGCAGGGGAGCCCTCGGCTGTCGTCGTCGGCATCGACGGTTCGCCTCCCAGCCGCAATGCTCTGGCGTGGGCGATCCAGGAAGCGAGATCTTTGGGCAAGCCGATCCGACTGGTCGGTGCCTACACCATTCCCAGCGTTGCCGCGGCCGCGATCGACGTCTCCTACGTCCCGATCGATGACACTTCGATCCGTGCGGCAGTGACGAACACCCTCAAAGAAGCCGCCGCCGAGGTGAAATCCGCCGGCGTGCCCGTGGAGGCCGTCATCGAAATCGGTGACGCAGCCGGGGTCCTCATCGACGAATCGAAGTCGGGAAGCCTGGCCGTCGTCGGCTCCCGCGGTCGAGGCGGATTCGCCGGACGTCTGCTCGGCACCGTCTCCAGTGCCCTGCCGGCCCACTCCGCTTGCCCGACCGTCGTCGTTCCCGCCTCATGGCAGGCCGATGCGGAGAAGACCGCAGACCCCACATCATCCCGGCCGATTCGTCAGGACGGCATCGTCGTCGAAGAGCCCGACCCCAATGTCGAGGCCATCGAGGGACTGCGTTTCGACGGTAAAGTCGTCGTCGGCGTCGATTCCCTCGGGGCCGAGTCTCCGGCGCTGTGGAAGGCCGCTCGATTGGCTGTGCGCCGTGGGTCGCCGCTGCACATCGTCGCCGTCATCACCACCACCGTGATCGGACCTGAGTGGCTGCCGAGCACCGCGGACCTCGAACGGCTGGTCAATGAGGGGGCCGATAAGCTCGTCGTGGCCAAGCAGCGCCTGCAGGACGAGTTCCCGAACCTCGATGTCACATGGACACTGTTCGATGGCCAGCCCGCCGAGGTGCTCGTTCGAGCCTCTGACACCGCCGAGGTGATGGTCATCGGTTCCCGTGGTCGTGGAGGCTTCGCTGGGCTGCTCCTCGGTTCGACCTCGCAGTCGGTGCTGCCGTACTCACAGTGCCCGACCATGGTCGTGCGCGTCACTCGGGACCACAACAAGCATCGTCACGGTCACGATGCAGAGGCCCCCGAGCCGGGACTGTGAGACCGGAAGCTCAGTTCCTTCCAGACTGACTGCGGAAGCCCTCTGCCGTCTCCGGGAATCCGGATGGCCAGCCGCGCCCTCAGAAGCGGGGGCGAGGTGCTGGCCTGAGGCCAATGTGTGACTGCTAGTCCGCGGTGGCTTCGATGATGACGTTGTCCACCGAGCGACCTGAAGCGCGCTGCAAGCACGTGAGGATGACGAGCCGGCCGGGTTCATCGGCCCACACGCGATCATCACCGGAGATGTCCGACTTCGGCACAGTGTAGGCATCGGTCACGGTGTAGTCGTGGTCCTGGAGGGTGATCGATTCGCCTGTTTCGACCGTCGGCTCGCCGGCCTCGACGTCGATGAGTTTGTTCCCTGGCAGGTCGGCTCCCTGCACGGAGTGGATGGCGACATATGTGGTGCCGCGCTCAGGGTGGTCCGGACTGCCGTGGTTGCGTACTATATAGCCGTTGCGCAGCCCCGGGGGATTGATCGCACCGTTGACCTCGGACATGGTTTCCAATCCGGTGTCGAGACCCACCGAGGGGACTCGGAAGTCTCCGTCGAGGGCTTCGATGTTCATGTCCTCGACTTCTGCCTCGCTTGGGGGCTCTTCCAGGCGGACATCGGCTTCGCCCGCAGCGGGGCTCTGTTCTGCGGACGGCCCCTCCTCAGCGGTGTTCTGTTCCTCAGAGAGGCCCTGAGTGAGCATCCATGCACCTGTGCAGATGAGGGCGATGATGACAACGGCGACGGGGATGGTCCACCAGTCACGAAGTTTGGGTGCCGTCATGGTGTCCTTTCATATGCCGGTGGCGGCCACCGGGTCAGTGGCCGCCACCGGGTCATGACGTGGAGGTCAGTTCCCCTTCATGCGAAGGCGAAGTGTCCCAATGATGAGTCCGCCGGCAACGACCAGCAGTCCGACACCGCCGATGAGCTTCCAATTGGTTCCACCGTCGGCAGCGTCAACATACGCACCGGTCTCGACAACAGGGTTGTCGTCGGGCTTCTCGGCTTCGGGCATGGTGATGGCCACGGTCTCCGAAGGGACGCCGTAGTTATGGGACCAGGCCTCGTTGGCTCCCGCGGCAGGGGCCGAAGCCACGAACGTCACCGACTTCTCCTCGCCGGGCTTGACGAAGTCGGCATCGAGTTCGAGCGCGTCGGTCTCGAATTCGGCGGTGCCGTCGTCATCGCAGGTGACATCTGGGGTGAAGGTTTCAATGAGTTCCGCGTCTCCGGGGGCGTCCTCGGACTGGGTGATCCTGCCTTCCTCGGCATACGCCTCGACCTTGGTGTCTTCGACAGGTTCGCCGGGTGCGCAGTTCTCGAGTCGCACCTTGTCGGTCACCTTCGCGGGAAGTTCGGCGATCTCGTCGACCGACACCTGCGAAGATACCTGCGGGGTGTAGGGGCCTTGGTAGGAATCCGACGCCTCGGCGGTGGTCTCCTGACCCTCGATGACGGACTGCAGATTCGCACGATCATAGTCATCGGCGTCGAAGTCCTTGGGGTCCCACTTGGTCACTGAACCGGTCGGCAGACCTGAGAACGTCACCGACACAGAAGCATCGGGAACTTCGTCGGCGAAGTCGAGGGGAACCTCGACCGGTTCCTCACCGGACGTGATCGTCGTTGTCTCGGCCTCAGCGCCGTCGACAGTGAGCTCACCGTCGAACCCGGGAACACTGGCCCCCTCGGAATTGACCAGGGAGACAACCGCAGCCGACGAGTCCTCGTCGATGGTGACCTTGGCCTTGTACGTGCCGTCACCGGCATACTTTTCCGCCTCGTCACCCATGCGGGCCGAGAGGTCATAGGCTTCGGGCAGCACCTCATCGTAGAACGCCTCGGCACCGAGGTCTTTGAGGTTCTTTGAGTCCTCGTTCCACCCGATCCCATCGGTGACTTCTTTCAAACTGCGATCATCGAGAATGTCGCGGTGGTCGATCTCATCAGAGCTGTGGACGTGCTCGCCGATAGCCATGTCATGAGCCATCTGATCGGCCATGTCGCTGCGAGGTTCGTCCCATTTCGCGAGGATATAAGCCAGTTCGGGAGCCTCGACAGTGGATTTGCCGCCTTCGTCGTAGCCACTGCCCATCGGTTGGGTCAGGCCACGGTCGATGCACCAGACCCGTTTGCCGGAGAGAGGGCCGGAAGATGGAATATAAGCGCCGTACATGGTGGCGTTTTCGACACCACCCTGGTTGTCTGTTTCAGGGTTTGTGGTGACTCCGGTGAAGTCTGGTTCGCCCTCGTACGTGCTCAGCTGGGGTCCGAGTTCGGGTGCAGCCGTTGCTGGTGACGCGAGGAGAGTGCTCCCTGCGATCAGTGCGATTGTCGTTCCGATTACGGGCAGTCTTCTGCGGAGTTGCCGCATGGTGTGGTTCCTTCCTGGGGTGCGACACGTGGTATCGACCGTCGATTCCACGAACGTAGGTTCACAGGCAGCTGCCCTGACTCGCTCCCACTACGAGAGTATAGGGAAAGCAAGGGTGATTGTCTCATTACAGTAGTGTCTAGCTGTGTTTGAGGCAGGTGCGTTTATCGTCCGACCAGCAAAGATGCCCTCAGAGCTCGACCATTGCCAAGGGGAATTCGGCAGACCAGCAGGGCGTCGGAAACGCTCCGACCAGTTCTCTCAGTGGCGCCCCCGGGCAGATTCGAACTGCCGACACCCGCTTTAGGAGAGCGGTGCTCTATCCCCTGAGCTACGGGGGCGATGTGGCCTTCTTCAACCACGATCACCCAGTGTAGCGCAGAAGAAACCTGGATGTTTCACGGTGTGCCAGCACCTATTATGGGCAGTTTCTCGTTAGGGTCGAATTGTGCCAGATTCCGTTGTTGACGATCAGTTCCCGGAACTCGACGATGTCTACGCCGAGTGGAAACAGCAGGCTGCCCACCTGGGCGGTCGCGACACCATGCTTCATTTCCGGGACTCGCGTGATGGCAGCATCGATCTCTCCGGGGCGCACCCGTCTGGTTTAGCCCAGCTTCTGGCCGGTCGGGCCACCCGACTTTCCAGCCTGGTCCGTGATCATGAGGTCCTCGCTGACGCCCGCCGTCGAGCGAAGTCGATCCGGTCGAAGGCCGAACAGCTCGGCAACGAACGGGGAATCCAGACGGCGCACCTGGCGATCGGCTTCGCCTCGTGGACGGAGAAGGACTCCAAGTACAAGTTCAACGCACCCGTCGTGATGCGCCACGTCACGCTCGTTCCCCGCGGCTCCCGCGTCGAGGACTTCGAGGTCGTGTTGGGCGACGGGATCATGATCAACCCGGCCTTGGTCCAGCACCTGGCTGAGGCCTACGACCTCGAGGTGCCTGTCGACGAATGGGTCGACGCCACGGGGGGACCGCACGGCTTCGACCCGGGGCCAGCACTCGACCGCCTCCGCGACCTCGCGCAGTCGGTGCCCGGGCTGCGGATCAACCACCGTTTCGTGGTCTCGACGTTCGCGAACATCGCGAGCCCGTTCACCACGGACTACCTGCCGACACAGCATCCGATTCTCCGTGCTCTCGCCGGGGACGAAGATGTGCGAGGTGCACTCGGCGGCCCGTCCTACGTTCCGACTCCGCGGCCGGCAGCGCCCGAGGCCCCCGCATCCGATGCCGATGACCAGAGCGCTCGGACTCAGGATACGACCGCTGACGACGATGACGGCTTCTCGCAGCCGACGGTGCCGATCACCGATGGCTCCCTGCCCGGAGGACCGACGCAGACTGCCGGAGACTCATCTGACTCCATCTCAGCCACCTCCGCATCAACTGACTCCACGAAGACCGACTCCACGACGACCACCTCCACAGCAGCCGATGACGCCGAGGCGACTCGTCACGATGCAGGCGCGGCACCTTCATCGGCCAGCAGCGGACGTGAGAGTACCGCAGCCAAGGGCGCTTCAGGCGGCAGTGCTGCAGCGGACAGCGCTGCGAGCGATCAGAGCGCACAGCCCGAGATCACGGAGCCAGAGACCACCGATTCCGATGCCGTGGATTCCGACGATGTGGAATCCGAAACCGCAGATTCCGACGACGATGTCGTTCCGGCAGCGCTCAAAGAACCCGTCACACCGCTTCCTGACCGCAAGCCTCAGGAAGAGTTCCTCGTCATCGATGTCGACGGCGACCAGCAGGCCGTCGTCGACGCCGCCGTCTCCGGGCAGTCCGTCGTCGTCGACACCCCACCCGGGACCGGTGCCACCCAGGTCGCGGTCGCTGTCGCCACAACACTGGCTCACACAGGCAAGAGCGTTCTGTTCCTGGCCCAGACTGCCGATGCACTCGATGATTTCTCATCCCGCCTCGGCGAGGTCGGGCTCTCAGAATTCGCAGTGGACACCCGCCAGGGCACCGGTGCGATCAGGAACCAGCTCGTGGGCCTCATCGGATCTGCTGAGAAGGCTGAACGTCCCGACCTGTCCGGCCTGCTCAGCGAACTTAACGAACAGCGCGCGACACTGAATGATCACGTCTCCTCGCTGCACCGTCGGCGTGAGCCCTGGGACGTATCCGTCTACGAGACGATGCAGCACCTGGCGGAACTGACCTCCGGTGACGATTCTCCTCAGACCCCGGTCCGATTCGGCGAAGATCTCCTGAGCGCCAGCGATGACCGCCGGAACGCTCTGCGCGGAAAGCTCAGTGAGCTGGCATCACTGGGTGCCTTCACTCTCGACGTCGAGGACACCGTCTGGTTCGGCGCGGATCTCAAATCAGTCGAAGAGGCCGAACAGGCACGAACCATCGCCGAGCGCCTCGGCCGGACTATCCCCGACTTCGTCAAGACCGTCGAGCCGGTCTTGTCCAAAGCGAAACTGAACCCACGCCGCAACCTCAAAGACTGGTCGCGCGCGATCAAGGTGCTGCTGCGGGTGCGCACGACACTCGACAGCTTCGCCCCTGACATCTACGATCACCGACTCGACGATCTCATCGCTGCGACCGGAACCGCAGAGTACCGTTCCGACGTCGGCATCGAGATGGGCATGCTTCAGCGCAAGCGCCAGAAGAAGGCCGCGAATGAGTTCCTGCGCCCCGGTGCCAATGTCACGGACCTGCATTCGGCGCTTGTCGATGTCCGTTCCCAGCGTATTATTCTCCAGGACCTCGCCGGTCATGACGGTCGTCCGCAGATTCCTCGCGGCGTCCTCGACGCCGATGAGATCCTGCAGGACGTTGAGGCCGACGTTGCCAAGATCGCACCGATTCTCGAGACCACACCCGATGGCGGCGATCTCAGTTCAATGCTCATCGAAGAGCTGCAGGCACGAACCGAAGCCATGGGTCGGGACTCGGAGAACCTCGCCGAACTGCCGAAGCGCTCCAGAATACAGCGCGAACTGGCTGACGAGGGCCTGTCCGATCTGCTGACCGACCTGCGTCGCCGCAAAGTCGACACCACCCTCGTCGGGCCGGAGTTCGACCTGGCCTACTGGGCGTCAGTCCTGCAGAGGATGGCCAGTGAGGACCCCCAGGTGGGCCGCCACGACGGTGCCTCTTTGCACCAGGTGGCCGAAGGCTTCCGTGAGAACGACCGCGCTTTCGTCGCAGCAGGTGCAAGCCGACTGCGATACAACCATGCTCAGGCGTGGAAACGGGGAATCGACAACGACCCGATCTCCGCCGGAGTCATCAAACAGGAGCTGCTCTCCCCACACACCTCGGTGCAGACCATGTCGACGCGGGCCCCCGAGCTGCTGACGACACTTGCTCCGGTCTGGATGGCCAGTCCGTACTCCGTGCCCGAGCTCTTCTCCGCACTGCCGCTCTTCGACGCCGTGGTCATCGCCGATGCCGGCCGACTGTCGGTCGCCGACGTCGTCCCCGGCATCACTCGGGCCCGGCAGGTCGTCTCCCTGGGCGATTCCAGACTGCTGGGGCCACGACCCTTCTCGATCGCAGTCGATCGCTGGGGCATGGACGATGGGAATCATCCGAGTTCAGTGCAGGAGAGCCTCGGCGAATTCCTGCCCAGAATGGAGCTGTCGAACTCCTACCGTCAGTCGCCGGTCGGGCTCATCGACCTGGCGAACCGGCACTTCTACGATTCGACGATCACGACGATGCCGACCGCGCACACGGGCGAGGGCACCGGTCTCGAGTTCTCCTTCGTCGCAGATGGTCGGGGTCCGACGGACATCGGCACCGGACGTGTCGAAAGCCCCGACGCTGAGGTCAAACGTGTCGTCGAACTCGTCCTCAAACACGCACGGAACCGGTCGCGCGAGTCATTGGCGGTCGTCGCGCTCACCGCGCATCACGCTCAGCGCGTGGCCACAGCGATATCGTGGGCAATGAAGGATCTGCCCTATGTTGCGGCATTCTTCAGCGATTCGAGCAAGGAACCTTTTGTGGTGACCGACGCCGAACGGGTCCAGGGAATGTCCCGCGACGCGGTGATCTTCACCTTGGGCTATGGGCGGACCGTCCATGGGCGAGTCATCCACGACTTCGGTGCGCTGTCGGGACCTGATGGGGAGCGGATCCTCGCGGCGACGATGACTCGGGCACGCAAGCGTCTGACCCTGGTCTCGAGCATCGAATCCGATGACTTCGATACGCATAGGCTTGCCGGGGGAGCGGCTCTGCTCCCACGGCTGCTCGACGAGGTCGCCGCCGGCGGTGTCAGGCAGCCGGGCCCCCACGGTGAGATCTACGATCCGCTCTTCAACGACATCGCCGATCGTCTGCTGCAATTGGGCGTGGTCGCTCACGAACATTACAACGGCATCGATCTGGCCGTGGCGAACTCGACCGAGGACGAACACGGAATGATCATCGCTGTCGCCGGCGACGGACCCGAATACGCGTCGGTCCGTAGCCTGCGTCAGCGCGAGCGCGTCGTGCCTGAACAGTTGGCTCGTCGCGGGTGGAAATTCATGCGCGTGTGGTCCACCGACGCCTTCGTCGATCCGCAGACGGAGACCGAGAAGATCTTCGATGCGTGGAAGTCCACAGTCGAGAAGATGAGCCCGCAGGCCGTCCTCAATGCCGCCCGAGCCGCCTCGGTCGTCGTCGGCCGCACCGGCAGCAGGCCGAAGCTGGTGCCCGGTCTGCCTATGCACAAGTACTCGGACTCAGGGCTTGACGCAATGATCGACTGGGTCCAGTCCGATGCCGTCGTCCGCGGCGATGGCGAGATCAAGGATCTGCTCCGCACTGCGCTGGCGCAGAAGGGCAACTCCGGTCGCGGAGATTCTCAGCTGCAGGCGGCAGTTGACCGTTACCGTCAACGGCATGCACGGGCCAAGCGAGTCACCGGCGCCGAGGTGGTGGTTCCCGAATCCGATCAGCACAGTCCCATGGAGGACGAGGTTGTTCCCACGTTCGACACTGGAAAGATCCGGGCCGACGAGCTTCGTCAGGCAGGTCTGATCGAGACCGCGAGCACCGAGCAGGTGACCAGCCCGGATGAGCAGGTGATGATCCCGGACGGGGAAGCGACGAGCTCGGACGGGGAAGCGACGAACCCGGACGAGCACGGTGCGCCCGGTGGTACGGAGGAGGAAACCTTTGATTCCTCCAACCCCACAGCTGGAGTGCAGGAGACGGCGGGCGATGCAGCCGAGTCATCTGCCGGCCGGCGCGGTGGTGAGAAGGATCGCCCGAGTGCCGCTGATATCGAGCCGCGCACGGATGACTCCTGACGAGATGAGTGACGAGAACCCCGAGTCACATTCTCCTGAGGACGAGGGCGCACAGAACGCGGAGCCTGCCGATCACCCCGCTGAACATGCAGCTGATGACGAGCAGGAGACTGTACAGCAGAAGAAGGAGCGCCTGGAGGCGGCCCTACGCAGATACCGGGCCACACTGCGCAATGAGGCTGAGACCGGCAACGACGGTTTCAGCGCCGACTATTACAGATCGCAGAAGCCTCCGCATTGGTGACGGGAGGTCACCAGTGACCGTCGAACACGGCTGGCCAGAAGCCAGAAACCAGCGACCGGATACCAGAGCATGACAATGGCGAAGGCCCGATTCCCCATCAGGGAACCGGGCCTTCGCCATGGTCGCCTCAATCAGTGGCGCGGAGGATCGGTCGATTCGGTGTCGTCGAAGGGGCCAGCCGTGCTGGCTGGGCCCTCGGCGGGACCGCCGACGGTGGTCGCTGCCTGAGTCCGGAGGATTTCGCGGATATCGCCGAGTAGGTCTTCGGTGGTCGGAGGAACTTCTTCCTCGGGAGCGCCGCGCTTGCGCAGTTCATTGAGCTTGTTCATCGGGACGATGATGATGAAGTAGACGATGGCGGCGACGATCAGGAAGTTGATCGCTGCGGTGATCACGGCGCCCAGATCAATGGTCGTCTCCGGGACGCCTTCCTTGATGGTGAAGGACAGAGCAGGGCCCTCCCCACCACCGACGGCAGCGATCAGAGGGTTGATGATCTTGTCGGAGAACGCCGTCACGATCGCAGTGAAGGCCCCGCCGATGATCACTGCTGTTGCGAGTTCGACGACATTCCCTTGGAGAATGAAGTCTCTGAAACCTTTAAGCATTAGAGACACCCTTTCGGCGTATATGTAAACAATAATGCGATGTTCAACGTTTCTATGACGATTACATGATACACACTGGTAACTCGCCCGCACGGTGAAGACATGCGATTCATATCACTGGAAAGATTTGTTAGCTAATCGCACGAAGGCGCGGTGAGGTCGGCCTGTTGTCATTTCTGAGTCAGCGGCGACTCACTGCGGGAGGATCGCGAAGCTGATCGGCATCCCCGCGAATTCTGCGATCCGCTCAGCATCATCCGAGGACAGAATCACTGAAACAAGCTGCCCTGATTGTGATGTAATGCCGTCGGGCTTGTCGACCAGTCGGGCTATTATGACTTCCTTGACGACGACTTCAGAGCCCCCATCGGGCAGCGAGCTGAATAGTCGAATTCGCTGTCCCGGCTGCAGCAGTGCCGCAGAAGCGTTATCGGCCAAACGCACGGGCATAAGGAGATCCGTGCTGCCCTCCGGCAGCGCCTGCTGGTCGAGGACGGCCGACTGAGTCAATGGCGAACCCTTGGACAGTCCGGCCGAAGTGCGCTTGTGTTCGGCATCCGATACCGCGGTGAAGACCTTGTCAGGGACGAGCTGTGTCGGGAATTCGACGACTGTCAGATCCTGAGTTCGGAGCTCAGAGCCCGGGGGCAGATTCCTGTTGGCGACGACGACGGACGTTCCGCCCTGATCGGGGGTGAGGATCCAGACCACGAGCGCGCATGCGCAGGCGAAGCAGACTGCTGCGGCGATTCTCTGCGGTTTGATCCGTGAAGACTTCGACCACGTCGACATTCTGGTTCTGAAGCGGCGCATGATTCCCATGCCCTGAGCCTGATTGTGCTCAGAGTTTCAGATCAAGGGAGCAGAAAGCGCCTGTGGGCAACGGTCGTGTGTGCACAGGCGAATCGCACATGAGTGGTCGGCCGATCCACAGTGAATGTACGCGCGAGTCGATGATCTGGACAGCGCTCGCGAGTCAGTTGGCGGAAGTGCTGCTGGCTGCGGGGGTGCTGGCAGCCGGTGAGTTGGACGTCGACGAGGACGAATCCGATGAGCTCGACGATTCCTTCGGCGCGCCGGACGCGTTCGACGAATCGGGTGAAGAGTTCGAGGAAGAGGAGACTGTGCTCGAATTGCTCGCGCGAGAGTCAGTGGCGTAGAAACCGGAACCTTTGAAGCTGATCCCCACGGTGCCGAAGACCTTCTTCAAGCGTCCCTGGCACTCTGGGCAGATCGTGAGCGAATCATCGCTGAAGTCCTGGTGGATATCAAAAGCGTGGCCACAGCTCTTGCAGGCGTAGGAGTAAACGGGCATTCGAGACCTTTCTTCGACGAGAAGATTATAGTCCACTGCGCACCGCGCGAATAACGCACGGGGTGAGGGGCTCGCACAAGCGTGGTCCTGTCCACAGACCTGGACGCATGAGTGGGTTTCTACGGCACGCCATCGAAGGTAAGCACCAGCGCATTAAAGGGTGAATACCAATCGCAGTCGACCGTGCAGTCGGCCCCTCGTTCGTTGCCGTCTCTGGTCAAACGAAGGTGTGAACACCCCGGTCGGTCACGGCCCGGCTGATCTGCAGGTCCCAGGGGTCAACGGTGAGCCCGGGGAGGTCGAGCTCCGTCGCGAAGCAGACACCGTAGACCTGGCTGCTGACACCGCTAGGTGAAACATCAACGTGGTGGTCACCGTCATCACCGTCCACGTGTTCACGCGCTGCCAAGGGCACCTCGCCCTGCGGGCCGAACGTGCGGTCGTAGAAACCGCCGCCGTTGCCCAAGCGAGCACCACCGGACCCGAAACCAAGGGCAGGTACGAACACAAGGTCAGGGGCCACCTCGGCGGATAGGAGATCGGACGCGGTCAGCGACGGCGACGGCTCGCGGATTCCCCACTTCCCGCGAGGTTCGAGGGTGGATATGGACTCGGCGACGGCACCGAACATGAGGGCGTGTCCGACCGCAGTGACCACGGGAAGGTAGACGATTCCGCCGTGGGCGAGGAACCGGTCGATGACCGGGTCCAGGGAGGGTTCGCCGGCCAAGGCGGCGTAGGCCAGCATCGAGCAGCCGGTCAGATCCGTGTCCGGCGATACCCTCTCGACCACGTGCCAGGCAGCCTCGGCAAGCGACGACTCGGCCTTGGCAATCGTGGTTTCGGACTTCGCAGACACCGAATCTGCGACCGCTGCAGCCCGAGCCGCGCGGTCGGTACGTATGAGTGCACGCAATTGCGCCTTCGAAGTTTCTGTATCCACGCTCTTCAGCCTAATCCGGGACACCACAATTGGTTAAGATGAGCGGCATGAGTGATGAATCGCAGCGCACTGTGCGCAAGGCCGTGATCCCCGTGGCCGGGCTGGGTACCCGCTTTCTCCCCGCGACCAAGGCGACCCCCAAGGAGATGCTGCCCGTCGTCGACAAACCAGCCATCCAATACGTCGTCGAAGAGGCAGCCGATGCAGGGCTGCAGGATCTCCTTATGATCACGGGTCGCAACAAGCGCCCCCTGGAGGACCACTTCGACCGCGTCGACGGTCTCGAGGCCGCGTTGGCCAAGAAGGGCGATGACAAGAAACTCGCCGCCGTTCGTCACGCATCCGAACTCGCTGACATCCACTACGTCCGCCAGGGCGACCCGAAGGGCCTGGGCCATGCCGTGCTCAAGGGCCGCCAACATGTGGGCGAAGAACCCTTCGCAGTCCTGCTCGGTGACGACCTCATCGACGAACGCAGCCCGATCCTGCCGAAGATGATCGAAGTCGCTGAGCAGACCGGCGGCAGCGTCGTCGCGCTGATGGAAGTTCCTCCCGAAGCGATCCACCTCTACGGCTGCGCCGCCGTCGAAGCCACGTCCGATGATGAGGTCGTCAAGGTCACCGGCCTGGTCGAGAAGCCGGAACAGGGTGAGGCCCCGTCGAACTTCGCGATCATCGGTCGCTACGTTCTCGCGCCGGAAATCTTCGACGTCCTCGAGACCACCGAACCGGGTCGCGGCAACGAAATTCAGCTCACCGACGCCCTCCAAACACTCACCGACGAGGACGGTGGCAACGGGGTCTACGGGGTCGTCTTCAAGGGCGCCCGCTACGATACGGGCGACAAGCTCGACTACCTCAAGGCCGTCGTGCAGATCGCCAGTTCTCGAGAAGACCTGGGAGCTGACCTCAACAGCTGGCTCAAGGAATACGTCGCAACGCTTCCCTGATATGCGTTCGCATCACCCCAACAGTGGACAGTCCCGCACCAGTGGGCATCACCGATGAGCATCCGAGAGCGGAGGCAGCCGTTTGTGGCCAGTCATCCTGACTGATCAGCAGTCCGACATCGTGTTGCGTCCGCTGCACAGGCGCGACGAGAGTCAGTGGCGAGAAGTCCGCAGGCACAACCGTGATTGGCTGCGTCCATGGGATGCGACGCTGCCGATCCCCGGCCAGCAGCTTCCCGGGTTTCGAACCATGGTCCGCATGTACGACAAGCAGGCTAAACGTGGGCAGTCGGTGCCGTTGGCGATCGAGGTCGGCGGTCGTTTCCGCGGCCAACTCACCGTCTCCAGCATCAGCTGGGGGTCCATCCTCAGCGGACAGATCGGCTACTGGATCGATTCGCGAGTCGCCGGACGCGGCATCACACCCATCGCTGTGGCCATGGCCATCGACCACAGCCTCTTCGCCCTGGGCCTGCACCGCATCGAGATCAACATCCGACCCGAGAACACGGCAAGCCTGCGCGTGGTCGAGAAGCTCGGCCTCCGCGACGAGGGGGTGCGCGAGAAGTACATGCACATCGACGGCAGTTGGTGTGACCATCGCACATTCGCCGTGGTCGCCGAGGAAGTTCCGCAGGGGATCCTCGCCGCCTACCGTCACAGCCTGAGAAACTTGTGAACTTGGTGCCTGTTTGACCGACACACCACAGTCCTTCACGTCGTTGCCGATCCGGGCGATCTAGGGTTGCAGTGTGGACACCAGCATCATCGTCGTTATCGCCATCATCGTGGTCTTCGCCGTTGTCGTGCCCACAATGATCCGCAAGTCAGCGACGGAGCTGTCCCGAGTCGAGATCGACACCGTTCCAGAACAGGCCGAGGTCGTCGCCGCCGATCCCCAGATCCCCGGCCACGATCACACCGAGCGGGCGAGAGTCTTTCACTCCTCCGCGACCATCGAACCAACCGTTCCGCGTCCCGACGTGGCACCGCTGACCGAGGCTCCGAAACTCAGCCTCTCCGCACGGGCACCCGAATTCGCCGTCATCGACGGACGCACCGACTCGAGTTCGACCACGAACACAAGCTCCACCACCGCCGAGGCGGACGAGCAGCACCAGCGCAGCTCGCTTCCCGTCGCCGTCGGTGAAACCCGCTCCGCCTACCTCGACAGCCTCAGCCACAGCGCACATGAGGCATCCGCGACGAGTGACAATGTTCGGCTGCTGCACCCGGCAGTGCACGCCGTATTCAACCAGTCGCCGCAGGGGGCGAACGGCAGAAGCTCGGCCGACGGAGGTGACGCAGCTGGGGGAAGCGCCCGTCCGGGACATGCTCAGCCACGATCGCTGCACACACGATCCACCGAATCCATCACCACAGGCACAACAGAGACGACCAGACGAGGTACACAGATTCCCAATCCGAGCTTCGGAGCTGATGAGGACCATTCGATGACTGAGAAAGCAACGACTCTGCGCGAGTCCATGAAATCGCTGCGCACGATGACGCGGGGATTTGCCCTGCTCTTCCTCGCCTTCGTCCTCGGCATTCTGGTCACGGGCGTGCTCGCGATGTTCTCGATCGTCCACGTCGCCCTCACCGGAGTCTTCTGCGGAGTCGCAATCGTCTCCCTCCTCATCGTGCGTACGCTCAACCTGCGCAAGCGCGAAGTCAAGGCTCGCCTCCGCGAAATCGAAGGGCGGACAGCGAAAACCAGGAACGGCGCAACGAAGACGAGAGCTGCGCAAAGGACGAGCGCTGCCCCGAAAGCACCCGCCGCCTCGTCGAGGACGGCAGCTCCGACGGCCGGTGCTTCGAAGACCGGTGCACCCACGACTGCTGCTCCGAAGGCCGCGGAAGCCAAGCCGACCGCGGCGCGGCCGGCGGGATCGACGAAGGCTGCCCAGGCGCGCGCCGTGATGCAGCGCAACGCGAGCGCGAAGCACAACCGGGAAGAAGCAGACACCGGCGAGATTCCGCTCGTGCGCATCCGCAACGAAGCCGCGGAGGGACACACCACCCGTCAGGTGCTGCTCACCGGACCGATCCCCATCGTCGAAGAAGCAGCCGACGCCGATGCGACCGAGACTGCAGAGGCCTCCACTGCAGAGAAGACCTCAACGGAGAAGACACCCGCGGAGAAGGCCGCTGCGACCAAGGCGGCTTCCGAGGTCAGTGCGGACGAATCCACGCCGACCGCAAAGTCGAGCATCGCAGCGGGATCGGTGTCGGAAGCTGAGGCCGCGCCGCAGGCTGACCCCACTGCAGAGACCGACTCTGCTGAAGACCCCGACTCTGACAGGGATGCCGGTGCCGAGACGACAGCGTCGAAGGCCGACACTGGCAACGTGAGCGACCCGTTCATGCAGCGACTCCAGGCCCGTGATGCCTGGTCGCCGACGCCGCTGCCGGTGCCCAGCTACGTTGACGCCCCACATGTTGAGCACCCGGTCCCTGAGGCGAAGGCGGCCGATGCCTCGTCCTACGAGTCGTACGAGACCGAGGCCCGCAGCCGTGAGGACATCGCGGCTCAGTTCGCCGCTGAACTCGGCTACCGTGCCGAGCTCAGCGACTCGGCCCGTGATGACAGTCCGCTGGAACACGGCCGCAAGGCGATTCGGACCAACAAGGGCCCCGAGCTGGGCGCCGTCGACGACGTTCTCGCCCGCCGCCGCGCCTGAACGCGGCACGTTTCTTCACTCGCACCTGAACGGCGCGGACAACCGCGGGTGCCGCCTCGGCAGCTGCGGAGGCTGATCGGCCTCGACGACTGCCGGCTGGATCAGTCGGAGAAGGCGAACCAGCAGATGGAATCACGACGGTCCTGATCCGCAAGGACCAGTTGGCGGATCCGCCTCGGCAGTTGGGCCCTCTGCCAGTCACGTTCGGCCCGCCCCGCCGCAGGATCCTCGGGATTCGCGCTGCGGACCGCTTTGATGGCATAGGCGGCCGCGCCAAGGTCATGTTCGGCAACGTGCCCGACGCACGCTGCCTGCCCTGCCGAATAGGCCGCGAACCGCGCTGCGCCCCGCAGCGGTCGGGCTGCACCCATCGCGTGCCCTCCGACGGCGCGGGCCACCATCATGGGCATGCTGCCGTCCGCCCAGGCACGGGCGGCTGCCACGGCATCGCGCGGTCGATGGTCATCAGACCGCTGATCTTCGAAGAGGTGCAGAACGTGCTCGGCGCAGTCGGCTGCCCAGAGTGCCAGCAGTCGGTGATCGTCATCGCTCAGGGTGCCTCCGCGGCGAATGGTGACCATCGCCGGGTCACGGACTTCCGGAAGGATCATGGTTGCCCGCTCATCGCGGTCGGTTGACTGCTCGGCGCGGTCGGCTGAACGCGAAGCCGCACATCGAGTTCATGCATGAGGCGGTTGATGTGATTGGTGTTCGCTCTTGTCCGGCCCGGCCTCTCATTAGAATCGTCCGGCCGCTCAGCGGAACGGCTCGACATCGCGTTGGAATCACCCGACATCGCACTGATCCTCGGGTAGCGCCGAAGGACATCGCAGAGTTGCACAGTGGCATACGACGCGAAGTGTTCGGCGAAGAAGCCGAGGCCAGAGCACTCGTCTGAGCTATCCGCGAGTTCGATGACTCGGATGGCATGCGCAGGTGCGCGCAGAATGTGTTTGACCTGTGCCAGATCGGCTAAGGGATGCAGATAGGCTGATGCGGCGGCATCTCCGGCGGCCATCGCCGCATGGAACGCAACGTCGGATGAGGCCTCTCTCCCGGCTCGATGGGCGGCTGGAGCACTCACGCGCCGAGCCCGTGATCGTGGTTCGCCGCGGGCGACGGCAAGTGCGGCGTCGAGGGCATGCCGGGGTCTGGTGTCCGCGGGACATCGCAGTTCGAAATAAGGGAGCACCACTTCGGCGGTGGCAGAGGTGAATGCGGTGACAGCTCGGAGGTCGTCCCTGCTCCATGCGAAGTCAGCCTCGCGAGGTCGACTCACTCGTTCGCGATCGATGCTCACACTGCCCGATTGTAGCTTCGGCGCGGGTGGCGCGGGCGGAGCCTCACCGCCACGCCGCCGGTGGAGGGTCAGCCTCAGGCGCGGGGCAGGGCCACGTACTTGAGCTCGAGGAACTCCTCGATGCCCACGCTTCCTCCTTCGCGACCGAGTCCGGACTTCTTCACGCCGCCGAAGGGTGCTGCGGGGTTGGAGACCAGGCCGGTGTTGAGGCCGACCATGCCGGTCTGCATCTTGTCGGCCAGATTCAGGGCACGTTCGACGTTCTCGCTGAACAGGTAGCCGGCCAGACCGAACTCAGTCTCATTGGCCAAGGCCATTCCCTCCTCGTCGGTGTCGAAGGTGACGATGGGAGCCACGGGTCCGAAGATCTCGGTGGTGCGAATCTCGGAGTCCTGGGGCACATCGGTCATGACCGTCGGGGTGTAGAAGAACCCCTTGCCCTCGATCTTCGAACCGCCGGTGAGGATCGTCGCACCCTTGGACACAGCATCGTCGACGAGGGATGACACCTTGTCCAGGGCATCCTGGTCGACCAGCGGACCTACCTCGGTGCCGTCGTCGAGGCCGTTGCCGACCTTCATCGCGCCGAGGCGCTCGGTGAGCTTTTTCGAGAACTCCTCGGCGACCGAGGAGTGGACGAACAGGCGGTTCGCCGAGGTGCAGGCCTCGCCGCCGTTGCGCATCTTCGCCTGGACCGCACCGGTGACGGCCTTGTCGATGTCGGCGTCCTCGCAGACGACGAATGGGGCGTTGCCGCCGAGTTCCATCGAAGTCTTCATGACATTGTCGGCGGCCTGCTTGATCAAGCCGATGCCCACCTCGGTGGAACCGGTGAAGGTGATCTTGCGGGCGATGCCGGATTCCATCCACGGGGTGACCACGCGGCGGGCGGAGTCGGAGGTGACGACGTTGAGGACGCCGGCGGGCAGGCCTGCCTCGATGAGCACGTCGACGAGCATGAGCGAGGTCAGCGGGGTCAGCTTCGCAGGCTTGAACACCATGGTGCAGCCGGCGGCGATGGCCGGGCCGATCTTGCGGGTACCCATCGCCAGGGGGAAGTTCCACGGGGTGATGAGGATGCAGGGCCCGACCGGTTCGCGGGAGACCATGACGCGGGTCTTGCCGTCGGTGGACTGGGTGTATTCGCCGCCGACGCGCACGGCTTCCTCGGAGAACCAGCGGAAGAATTCGGCGCCGTAGGTGACCTCGCCCTTGGACTCGGCGAAGGGCTTGCCCATTTCGGCGGTCATGACAGCGGCGATGTCATCAGCCCGTTCGATGAGGAGTTCGAAGGCGCGGCGCAGGATCTCGGCGCGTTCACGTGGAGGGGTGGCTGCCCATGTCTCCTGGGTGTCACCGGCGACCTTGATGGCCTCTTCGGCATCGGCAGCGGATCCGTCGGCGATCGTGGTGATGCGGTCACCGGTCGCGGGATTGTGGACGTCGAGGGACTTTCCGCCCTCGGCATCACGCCACTGGCCATTGATGAACAGTCCGGTGTTGAGCTTGTCGATGATCGGTGTGATGTCCACGACTGATCCTCCCTTGGTGGTCGTTGAAGCATGGCCGCGTCGTGGCTGAAATGCACGCTAGAGCGCAACTGTGACCAGTGTAGTGGTGATCACCGATGCGAGCTATACGGAATTCGTTGTCTGAGGTCCGTTTTCATGCGACGTTCGAGGCATGGCCGACAGCGAAGCATGAGCGAGTGCGCTTGTGGCCAGCAGCAGTCTGTTGTGCATCGTGATGCCCCGGATCACTTCGACGCAGATCCGGTCCCTGCTCAGGGCGTCGGTGATCGGTGTGGTGTTCCTGCCCGCGATCTCGGCCAATGCCTGAATGTGGCGGAGGATCGTGTCGCGCCCGACGGGATAACCTGAGGCGCTCAACTCCTCGAGCACGTCTGCCATCGATGTCACTGCCGTCGGCGAGATGTCCGGCCAGCCCAGTTCCTTGAGGACGTTGCGGATGTCGTGTTCGAAATCTGAATCTCCTGGCCTCGCCGAGGCGGTGCCCGGAGACAGCGCATTGCTCGCCTCCAGCGCCAACTGCTGGCAGATCCCCATCAGATCGATGTTCTCCAGGCTTTCGTCGTCGATGGCCCGAGTCAGCGCGGTGATGGAGCCGATCGACGATCCGAGCTCGCGACGCAGGCAGGTGATGAGCGCGAGCCGGTCGACGTGGGCCGGAGCATAGTCGGCCGTGGTCGCATTGCGCTTGCGCCCGGGCGGAAGAATGCCGACATGGATGTAGTACTTGATGCTGGCGGTCGAGACCCCGGTCTCCTGCGCCAAGGTGCTGAGTTTCATGACGATCCCCATTCGGTGTGGATGGCTGCGTGCCAACGTGGGATGGCGACGTGGCCGCCCGGCAGCGTGGCCGCCCGGCGACGTGGCCGCCCGGCAGCGTGGTGTCAGCGTGCACGGTGCAGTCAGCGACTGTTTCTCGGATAGCAATCAGGGCTTAGCTATCTACGTTGCCGCCCTTGGTTAGTGAAACTATCTTAGGTCTATGACGACGATGTTCATAGCAATCCACGCTCTTGCCGCCTCTGGCGTTGTGCTCTTGGCCCCTGTCCAGATCATCCGGCGGACCAAGGATCGCAAGCACAGATGGATCGGGCGATCGTGGGTCGTCCTCATGTACCTCGTGTGCGTGAGCGGCATGTTCATCTACACCCTCAGCGGCAGCTTCACGATCTTCCACGCGCTCGCGATCTTCACCTTCGGGACCACAACCGTCGGAGTCATTGCGATCCGGAGAGGAAACATCCGCAGGCACATCGGGATGATGATCGGATCATGGCTCGGCGCGCTGACGGCGGGTGCCTTCGCCGCGATCATTCCGGGCAGGGAGATACCGCAGCTGGCGGTCGCCGACCCGGGTCTGCTGTGGGGCGCCGTTGCAACAATCGTCATCGCCGCCACGGTCTGGGTCGGCTACGTTCTCAAATTCGTGCCGACTCAGGCACGCAGCTCTTCGAATTCGGGATTCTTGCGGAAGAACTCCATGACATAGGAACAGGTCGTACGGAACTTCAGGTCCGCCTCGGCGCTGGTCTCGAGGGCGAAGCGCACCAGATGTGCGGCGATGCCGCGGCCACCATAAGCGGGGGACACCTCGGTGTGGGTGAACGTGCGCACTGCGGATTCGGACGTGTCATCAGGGCTGGCCTCGCGGTCGATGTAATCGACGTGTCCGATGACCTTGTCGTCGTGGCTCACCGTGAAGCGAGACGCCGCGATGTCCTGGGCAAAGGTGTACGTCTCGTCCGAGATCTCGAGGTCCATGAACGCTCCTTAAGGCGAAGGTGTCGGCCATCCCCATGCCAGCACGTGGATGAGTCAGTCCTGATACATGAAACTATAGTTGTGTTCCCCATCGAGCGACTAACCTGTTGAGCAACCCGTTCTTTCGGCCGTTCCCGGCGACGGCCAGACATCCTCAAGGAGCCGACCTATGTCCTCTCACGCCCCAGCCACCATGGTCGATGCTCACACGCTGATCCTGCACGAAACAGGCTTCGAAGTCAGCGAACTCAGCCTCGACGACATCGACGACTACGTTGAACTCGTCGCCTCCGCCTACCGGGGTGAGCCCTCGAAGCAGGGGTGGACGACCGAGGCGGATCTGCTCAGCGGCCAGCGACTCGACGCCGATATGGCCCGCGAGATGCTCGCCGAGCCCGATGCGTCGATGATCCTCGTCCGGTCCGCCGAAGGGCAGGCTGTGGGCAGCGTCTACCTGCGCGAACCCGTCGAGGGAATCGCCTACCTCGGTGTGCTCGCGGTCTCCCCGGTGGGGCAGGGCCAGGGCGTGGGATCGGCACTGATGAACCTCGCCGAGGCATGGGTGGCCGAACGCTGGAACGCCCACTCGCTGCAGATGAGCGTCATCAACAAGCGCACCGAACTCATCGCCTACTACGAGCGCCGCGGATATGAACGCACCGGAGAGGTCGAACCCTTCCCCTACGGTGACGACCGCTTCGGTGTGCCGCTCGTCGACGACCTCGAATTCGTCGTTCTGGTCAAGCCGCTGAGCTGAGAGCCATCAACGCAGTGACAGACGCACATGGTGCCCAGCGAAATTCGCTGGGCACCATGTGCATCTCGGGAGACGGGGAGGAGGCGTGTCCCTCAGAAGATCATGGCCGGCACGACGAGTCCGCCGACGAGGACGATGGGTCCGATGATGACCATCGACATGCCGAACTTCACGAGGATACGCGTCAGCCGTGCCTTGCTGTCACCCGGAACCGTGGCCACGACCGTGGCGCCCAGCGTCGAGAACGGCGAGACGTCGACGACGGCCGAGCACACGCCCAGTGCTGCGATGAGAGCCCACCCGGGGACTCCGCCGGCAGCGATGAGCGGCAGCGCCAGAGGCACGAGTGCGGCGAGGATGCCGGTCGTCGATGCGAACGCGGAGACCAGTCCGCCCACCACGCAGAGCACGAGGGCGGCGATGAGCGGCGAACCGATCGCCTTGGCGCCCTCGCCCAGGAGGTCGACGGCGCCCATGTTCTGCAGCACGCCGACGAAGGTGATGATGCCGCCCACGAGGAGGACGGTCGACCAGTCGATCTTGGGCAGCGCGGCCTTGCCGGTCTTGGGATCGGCAAGCGAGAGGATCGCACCGAAGAGGAAGCACAGCAGCCCGATGTCCGGTTCCTTGCCGAACGCGGCCAGGACGACGACCGAGCCGATGAGGCCGACCATGAGAACGACGGTGAGGATCTGCACAAATGAGAAGGGCCCCGATTCGGCGCTCGCCGAGGAGCTGGAGGAGTCGAAGAGGGCTTCGTCCTCGTCGTCCTCACCGAAGGCCACCTTGGTCGCCGAGGCGGATCCGCGAGAGATCGTCGAACCGGCACCTTCGCCGGTGGTTCCGAATTCGTTCGTCCCGGCAGCGTCCGCTCCGAAGTGGGCAGAACCGGTCGCGGCCATGGCAGACTTCTTGCCGAAGAGCGAGCGACCGAACATGAAGTAGGCGACGGTGAGCATCACGATGTAGACGCCGACAGCGAGGCCGAAGAGCAGGAACGGGGACAGGTCGATTCCGGCATCATGGGCAGTGCTGTAGGTGACGATGCCGTAGAGGCTGGTCGGGGCGAACCCGCCGGCGCCGATGGCGAAGCAGATCGCCAGGCCCATCAGTGCGAAGTCGACTCCGTATTTGCGGGCTACCTGCATGCCCACGGGCATCATGACCAGACCGGCCAGGGGCGCACCCATGGCAGCGATGCACGCGGTGATGACGAAGAAGACGGCCGGCAGCAGGACTGCAGAGGAGCCGACCTTCTCCAGCGCCCAGTCGATGATCTTGTCGACGGTCCCGTTCTCCTGCGCGATCGCGAAGAAGTAGGTGACGCCGGCCAGCAGGATCATGATGGACAGTGGGAATTCGGCGATGATGTCATCGACGGTCATGTCGGTCAGGAACAGGCCGGTTCCGGCCGCGCCGACGAGCATGAGCACGCCGATCTGTACTCCGCGGATCGCGCCGATGGCGAAGAGTGCGATGAAGATCAACAGCGCAATGATTTGTACGAGCATGGGTCCCCAATAAGGCTGAAATATCGCTGAGCGAAACTGGCTGATTCGCTGAGTGACACTACCACCTCAGTACGGGCAGGGGCGGTTGCTTCCACGGCAACGGCCGATATTTCCCGTCTATCGGCACTTGGGTGTGTTCGGGCGTGCTCGGCGGGGTCGGAATCAGCCGGGTTCCGGTGAGCTCAGCCCATGACGTTTCCGCTGGTTCCCGCCGGATTCCGCAGACGCGAGAAGGTTCCCAGATTCAGTGTTCGTCCCGTGCGTTCCAGCGGAATCTGGACGGGATCATCGTCGTGGTCATGGCCGTTCTCGACGGCGTCGATGAGGCCTGCCATGAGCTCGCCGACCATCGGCGCATTCTTGAATTGGTTGCCGCTGGTGCCGACCGCCAGATAGAAGCCGTCGACCTCGGAGCGGTCGTAGATGGGAGTCCAGTCGGTTGAGGCGTCGTAGACTCCCACGACTCCGCGGGCCCGGTTCGGGATCGTGATGTCGTTGAAGCGTTTGGCCGCTCGCAGCGCCTGAGTCTCGAACTGCTCGGGACGAACGCTCAACGTGACGGCGTCAGGGTCGTCGATCCACTCCAGTTCGTCGCACTCGGGCTCTGTGCCTCCGATGAGAAGCTGCCCGCCCACCTCGGCGCGCATATAGGTTCCGACGCCGGCGTCCAGGATCGCGGGGATGGGGGAGCCGTCGCTGCGGATGACGGTCGATTCCGCCGGCAGGGTGTGAACCTCTTGGCGCAGGGGAGTGAGCGAGATTCCGTGGTCCGATCCGACGCCGGCGAGCTCGTTGAGCTTCGATGACCAGGGCCCTGCGGCATTCACGACGACATCGGCGTCGAGAAGGCGGCCGTCGGCGAGGCTGATGGTCCAAGTCGGGCTCGGCTGATCGGTGCTGCTCTCTTTGCAGTCGGCGCCCGGTGCGTCGCGGTTCGCATCGGAGGCTCGGTGCTGCAGTCCGAGGACTTCGGCGTTGTAGAGGAAGGTCGCACCGTGTCGCCCGGCGGCGCGGACAAAGTTCTCCGTAGCCAGCACCGGGTCGGAGATGTACCCGCCGTCCGGTGTGTACAGTGCCGTCGCGGGTTCCTCGCTCTCGTCGAGGAACGCCGGATCATCGGGGCGCACCGGCGGGAAGTGGTTCGAGGTGTCGACGCCGGGCAGCTCACGGGCGAGATCGGCCGCATCCCACTCGGCATAGGGAATCGCAAGGTCCTCGAAGTCGGTCCGCACATTGGCCGGGAGCAGACCGGGAATATCGATGACGGCCATTCCAGTGCGGATGAAGTCCGCGACCGGCTCCGACTCCGGTGCTTCGACATGCTCGCGCAGATTCTCCCACCGGTGCTTCGACTCCCAGGCCAGGGCGATAGAGTCCCGCAGCGAATAGGTGAAGCGGACGATCGCGCTGGTGGCTCCGGTCGAGCCTTGGGCCGGTCCCGGTTTCTTGTCGACGACGGTGACCGCGTAGCCGCGTTTGGCCAATGAGTGGGCGATTGATGCCCCCATCACCCCGCTGCCGACGACTACCGCCTTCGCGCTCATTGCTGGACCTTTCGCCTGCCTACTGATTCGACCTGTCGCCCACGGTCGGGGTCGTAGCCTCGACCGCGGTGAGGCACGAACTGCCGACCGCGGCCAGCTTCGACTGTGCCGATCATCGTAGCGAGATCCTCGTCTGCGCGACACCTGATCTCAGCATTCAGTTCAGGTGGAGAGCTCAGTGCTCAGGTCAGGTGGAGAGCTCAGTGCTCAGGTCAGGAGGAGGGCGCCGCCCAGTGCGATCACGGCAACGATGAGAGTCGTCGTGGCTGCCAGACCGATGGGCCCCGCGCCGAGGCTCTTCAGCGAACGCCATTGCACCCCGCGACCGAGGGCGAACATCGCCATGGCCAGGCACACGGTCTGGAGCCAGCCCAGGCCGGAGACCGCGACCTCAGGCAGCAGTCCGAAGGTGCGCAGACCCGCCATGAGGAGGAACCCGAGAACGAAGAGCGGAACGATGGGAGGACGTCTTCCCGCCGCCGGGGCGGACGGCGGAGGCGAGGCCTGGGGGACTGACGTGGACTGAGCAGTCGACGAAGACTGCGGGGACGACGAGGACTGAGCAGTCGACGAAGACTGCGGGGCCGCCTCGGCGGGGGATGTCACCGATGCCCGCTCCCGGCTTTCGTTGCGGCGCATCACCATGCTGAGCACGGCGACGGTCGGGGCGAGCATGATGACGCGGGAGAGTTTGACGAGGACGGCGACCTGGAGAGCTGCGGGACCGATGATGCCGCCGATCGCGACGACCTGCGCAACCTCGTGCGTGGACGCTCCACCCCACATGCCGGCAGCGTCGGGGGTCAGCCCGAAGGCGATGCTCAACGAGGGGATGACAGCGATCATCAGGGTGCCGAAGAGGACCACAAGGCCGATCGCCGCCGCCACGTCCTCCTTCTTCGCCTTCAGCGTCGACTCGACCCCGGCGACAGCTGCGGCCCCGCAGATGCCGAACCCACAGCCGATGAGCAGCGCAAGGCTCGAATCGACGCGGAACGGACGGGCCAGCAGCAGGCCGGCGATGATGCCGACGGCGACGACGACGGCGGCGAGCACGAGGACCAGCCAGCCGAGCTCGAGGATGTCGCCGAGGACGACCTGGGCACCCAGGGCGACGATGCCCAGACGCAGGAGAGGCTTGGCCGCGACGTCGAGCCCGGGCCGGAAGGTCTGCGGCAGCTCGGGGAGGACGTTTCCGACGATGATTCCCAGGACGATGGCGATGAGAAGAGGGGACAGGACGGGGGCCATCATGGAGATGGGCCAGGCGATCGCGGTGGCCAGCGCGGCGACTGCCAAACCGGGAAGCAGACGGAGAACTCTATTCATGAGTTCAGTCTGTCAATCGGCACTGGAATCCGGTAGACGGCAATAACGGACCAACCCATATCGGCTTGATATGGCATCATTGATGTATGCGGGATCTCAGCAGAATGCAGGACTGGCCCGAGCTTCCGGCTCTGGGGCTGCTGGTGACTCTGAGCGCGAGCGCTCAGTCCATCGGGCAGGCCGCCGAGGCGATGGGGCTGGCCCAGCCGAACGCCTCTCGCAGCCTGCGCAACCTCGAGCGGGACCTCAAGGTGCCGCTGCTGCGGCGCTCGCCGCGGGGAACCGAGCTCACCGCCGAAGGCCACGCCGTTGCGCAGTGGGCCTCGAAGGTCCTCGACGCCTATGCCGATCTCAACGCGGGAACCCGCGCCATCCAGGATGACCGGGCCGGTACCGTGCGCGTGTCCGCCTCGCTGACCGTGGCCGAATACCTGCTGCCCCGGTATCTGACGACATTCACCGTCACACATCCCGACATCGATGTCGGCCTGGCAGTCGAGAACTCGGCCGCAGTCATCGCGGCCGTACGTGAGCAGCGCTGCGACCTCGGTCTCATCGAGTCCGTGTCTCTGCCGCAGGATCTTCCCGCCGAGGTGGTCGGACACGATCGCCTGATGGTAGCGGCTGCCCCCGACTTCGCCACCGCATGGACCACGCCGATCGGCGCCGCTGCGCTGGCGGACATTCCGCTGCTGGTCAGAGAGGTCGGATCGGGAACGAGAGAGGTCCTCGACGCTGCCCTTGCACAGGTCGGTGGGGCGAGCGTGGCGGGAGAGTATGCGTCGAATTCGGCGCTGAAGATCGCCGCGGCCACCGGCCTCGCGCCGGTCGTTCTCTCGGAGCTGGCATTGCGCGATGACTTCAGTGCTCGGCGCCTGGTCCCGCTTCCGGTTCAGGCCGGCATCTCCCTTGATCGCGAGCTGCACGCGGTGTGGTCGCCCGGTCGTCGACTTTCAGCGGGGGCCAGAGCACTGCTGGAGCACATGGTGCGCGTGCACGACTGAGATCTGCGCGCACGATTGAGATCTGCGAGCACGATTGAGATCTGCGAGCACGTTTGAGATCCGCGAGCACGCCTGAGATGTGATTGAGACGTCAATGCGGAGTCGTCGGCATACGGCATATATTGGGACGATGACCTCCCGAGTACCCTCCTATGCTCCCGAAACCGTCCTCGTCGATGCGGGCCGCCCGGACCGCCGCGACGGCGCCTCGGTGAACCCTCCCATCGAACTGTCCTCGACCTTCGTCGGCAGCGGCGAGATCGATCATTCCGACTATGTCTACGGTCGGTTCTCGACTCCGGCGTGGACTCCGTTCGAAGAGGCACTGGCTGAACTCGAACATGCCGAACTGCCCGGACTGGTCTTCGGTTCGGGACTGGCCGCGATCGCCGCTGCCCTCAGCCTGGTCCCTCGCGATGGCACTCTGATCATGCCCCGACACTGCTACCAGGGATCACTGGAGTCCGCGGGAGAGCTCGCCGAACGCAGCGGATTCACCCTCACCACCGTCGACATCGCCGACACCGCAGCCGTCGTCAACGCACTCGATGACGTTGCTGCCGCCTCGGCGATGCTGTGGATCGAATCTCCGACGAACCCGATGCTCGAAGTCGCGGACACACCCGCACTCATCTCCGCCGCGCGCGATCGCGGCATCCTGACCGTCGTCGACAACACCTTCGCCACTCCGCTCCTGCAGACACCGCTCGACCTGGGGGCAGACGTCGTTGTCCACTCCGTCACCAAATACCTCGCCGGACACTCGGACGTCGTTCTCGGCGCAGCTGTGACCAGCAGCGAAGATCTGCACAAGCGGCTTCACAGCGAACGCTCACTGCGGGGAGCAATCGCCGGACCCTTCGAAGTCTGGTTGGCGCTGCGGGGACTGCGGACGCTGTCGGTGCGCATGGAGCGAGCCCAGGCCAATGCCGCGCTCATCGCCGAACGCCTGAGTTCGCACCCCAGCGTCGTCGAGACCCGCTACCCGGGCCTGCCCGGCGATCCCGGGCATGAGCGTGCGGCAGCGCAGCTGTCGGGATTCGGTGCGGTCGTCGCCTTCTGCACCCAGACCGCGCAACAGGCCACAGCCGTCGCCGAGGCGGTCCGGGTGTGGACGCCGGCCACTTCCCTGGGCGGAGTGGAGTCCCTCATCGAACGCCGTCGGCGCAATGCCTCGGAACCGGAGTCGGTCCCCGATGGTCTGCTGCGTCTGAGCGTGGGCATCGAACACGCCGACGACCTGTGGAACGACCTCGACGCGGCACTCCGCACTGCCCACAGCCCTTGATGACTGAGCCCTTCGTGCTCGACCGGCCCGGTCTTCAGGATCTGGACGAGGTATTCGAGATCTACAGCGATCCCCGTGTCTGGACGCACTTTCCCAGCGGTCGGATGGCGAAGCGGGAGGAAGCCGAGGCGTTCCTGCTCACGCGCATCGCCGATTGGGAGATCGATGGTCTCGGGATCTGGATCGTCCGCGAATCGGAAGGCGGTCCGGTGCTCGGAACCTGCGGCTGCGGCGTGAGGCGCATGCCTTTGGCCGATGAGTGGAGCCCGGACCGGGTCGAGGCGCATTGGAACCTCGGCTACCGCTTCAGGCCAGAGGTTCAGGGACGCGGCTATGCCAGCGAGGTCTCGCGTCTGGCCATCTCCCGTGCCCAGGAACTCAAGCCTGAGCTGCCGGTCATCGCCTACCTCCTCGAACACAATGTGGCCTCACAGAAAGTGGCGGAGAAGGTCGGTCTGAGCCTGCGGCATCGTGCCCCGGACGCAGGCAACCCCGATCCTGAGGCGATGCGCTTGGTCTTCGCCGACCGGGCTCTGACCGCGAGCCAGCTGACCGTCGCGCTGGCCTGAGCGGGTTGCGAGGCCGAACACGTCACTGGCCCGAGCGGGCTGCGAGGCCGGACACGTCACTGGCCTGAGCGGGCTGCGAGGCCGGACACGTCACTGGCCTGAGCGGGTGACGTGCCGCCGCATCAGGCGTACGGTGGTACCGCAACGCACTTCTACGACGCGTAGAAGTCATGGCCTGAAGATGTCACGCGGGAGGCGGCGATCATGCATGAGCACGGGATGAGCGGAGTGATGTGGCACCCGACGCTCCCGCCGACGTTCCTGCGAGTCATCGACTGGCACCCGCAGCCGATCCCCATCATCGTCATTGTCGCGGCCTTCGGCCTGGTGCTGTATCTCTTCTGCGTGTGGCTGCTGCACCGCCGCGGAGTGCGGTGGCCGATATCGCGGCTCATCTGGTGGACCCTGGGCATCGCCACCGTCATCCTCGTCGATGGCACGGCGTTGAACGGCTATGGCATGGCGCTGTTCAGCATGCACATGATCCAACACATGATTCTGTCGATGCTCAGCCCCATCCTGCTGGTTCTGGGCGCACCGATCACGCTGATGCTGCGTGTCCTGCCGGCCGGGTCAGGTCGGTGGAATGCGCGCCGGGTGATCCTTGCGATCGTCCATAGTCCCGTCATGCGTGTGCTGACGAACCCGGTCGTGACCACCCTGTTGTTTCTGATGAGCTTGTACGGGCTGTATTTCACGCCTGCCTTCGATTGGCTGATGTCGACGATGTGGGGACACAACCTGATGTTCATCCACTTCGTGGCCATCGGGATGCTCTACTTCTGGAACATCTTCGGAGTCGACCCCTCACCGCGAACCAGCAGCAAGCGGAAAGTTCGCATCGATCCCACCGTTGTGCAGGTCTTCGAGATCGTGGCCACCGTGCCGTTCCATGCGTTCTTCGGCATTGTCGTGATGATGTCGACGACCCTGCTCACAGACTTCTACCACATGCCGATGTGGGGTATCGATCCATTGGACGACCAGTTCCTCGGCGGTGGCATCGCGTGGGCATTCACAGAGATCCCGACGCTGATCATGCTCGGGGTGCTGGTGCTCAAATGGCAGAGATCTGATGAGCGCCTCAGTCGCCGGCTCGATCGTCAGGCTGCCAGGGACGGCGATGCGACGCTGCGGGACTACAACGCCTATTTGGCTTCGTTGGCCGAGGTGGATCAGCGCGACCAACGCCACAGGGCGTGACCACAGCGGCCCGGCGAACGTGGCAACACCACGGCGGTCCGACGTGACAACGGGTCCGCCCCTGTCGCCCGGTCTCTGCTGAGACGTGTGACCCAGGTCAACTTATCGTGCGTTAAAGTTGGGGTGAAAGATCAGTCATCCAGCGCCAACCAAGAGGAGTCGCTTTGACCTCGAGTGTTCTCACCGACCTGCAAGATGGGGTCGTGACTGTCACGATCAATCGCCCCGAAAGCCTCAATGCGCTGACTCGGGAGTCCATGGAGGCGATCGGTGACGCTGTCGCCGAAGCGGCCGCCTCGGCGCGGGTGGCCATCATCACCGGCAACGATCGGTCGTTCAGTTCGGGCGCCGACCTGCAGGGGTCGGTGCAGGGCGGCGGGCTCGGGCTGGAAAAAGCCAACGCCATCATCCGTTCGATCATCGACCTGCCGATTCCGACCATTGCAGCGGTCTCCGGCCCGGCCGCAGGCATCGGCTGCTCCCTGGCGCTGGCCTGCGACTACACGATCATGAGCGAAGAGTCCTACCTGATGCTGGCGTTCACCAAGATCGGCCTCATGCCCGACGGCGGAGCAACCGCACTGGTCGCCGCCTCGGCGGGACGACACCGAGCCATGAAGATGGCGCTGACGGCACAGAAGGTGTGGGCGAAGGAGGCGGCCGACTGGGGGCTGGCCAGCCTGGTCACACCGGCGGGCGAGCACCTCGACCGGGCACAGGAGATCGCGGCGCAGTGGGCGCAGGGTGCACCCCTGGCCTTCGCCGCCTCGAAGGACGCCATCAATTCGGCGACTCTGACGGAGCTCGACGGCGCCTTCGACCGTGAGCTCAACGGGCAGACATCACTGCGGGCCAGCCAGGACTTCGCCGAAGGGGTCGCAGCTTTCATGGAGAAGCGCGGCCCGACGTTCACCGGCGAGTAGTCAGCGAACCCGCAGGAGTGAGCGGTCGGCCAGCCCGCACCTCGGAGCCTGCGAGTTTCTAATTGGTAACGTTGCGGCAAAGATTGTGATCGGCGTCACCTGCCGGGATAGTCTGGCGATGAAAGCGACCCGAATACCGAGGTGCTCTGACTGCTCGAACTGACCCGGACCATGCACCCCCGACAATCGCACACATACTCCACCCCACCAGCACCACCACGCTCCAGCACGACCACCCTTCAGCACCACCACGATGACCAAAGGAGTCTCATGCTTACAGGCATTCCATCCACCCTCGGTGACAGCTACCAGCTCAACACCACCAGCCTGATCCGCCATGCCGCGACGGTCTTCGGCGAATCCGAGGTCGTCTACCGCCGATCCGACGGGTCCTGGGGCCGATCGAACTACGCCGACGAATACAGGCGGATGTCTCAGCTGGCACACGGCCTCGACGAACTCGGCGTGGGCGCGGGCTCCATGGTCGGCGTCATCGACTGGAACTCCCGCCGCCACCTCGAGCTCTACTTCTCGGTGCCCGGTGTGGCCGCCACCATGCTCCAGCTCAACCTGCGCCTGGCCCCGGAAGACCTCGCCTACGTCGTCAGCCACTCGAAGTCCGACTGGATCTTCGTCGATGAGTCCCTGCTCCACGTCGCCGAGTCGCTTGCCCCGAAGCTCGACGTCAAGGGGTGGGTCGTGATGACAGACAAGTCCTCCTCGGAGATCGAGACCTCCTTGGACAATGTCGTCTTCTACGAGGACCTCATCGCCGACAAGCCCGAGACCTATGATTGGCCTGTCGTCGACGAGAAGACCGCGGCCTATGCCGGCTACACGACCGGAACCACAGGCCGCCCCAAGGGCGTCTACTACTCCCACCGCTCGATCTACCTGCACACCATGGGCGGGCTGGCCGCACTTCACGCAGACTTCACGGACTGCGTCATGCCCATCACCCCGATGTTCCACGTGCTGTCCTGGGGCTTCCCGCAGAATGCGGTCGCAGCGGGCGCGAAGCTCGTCCTGCCCGGCAAGTTCGCAGCCGAGGAGTTCGGCGCCATCGGCAAGGCCTTCATTGAGGAGAAGGTGACGCTGGCGAACGGCGCGCCCGCGATCTTCACCCCGATGCTGGAGATGATGAAGAACATGCCTCAGACGCCGGACCTCAGCGGAGTTCGCCTGGTCTCCGGGTCCTCCGAACCTCCGCTGTCGATGATGCGTGGATTCAAGGAGATCACCGGCGCCGAGGTGATCCACGGCTACGGTGCCACCGAGACCACCCCGTTGGCGACGACGAACTGGGGCCTCAAGTCCGGGATGGACCTCAGTGAGGACGAGCAGTGGGATCTGAAGCGCTACCAGGGCCTTCCGATCATCGGCGTCGAGGTCAAGATCGTCGACCCGACCGGTGAGGAAATGCCCCGCGATGGGAAGTCCGTGGGCGAGATCGTCATGCGCGGTCCGTGGATCACGGAATCCTACTTCCAGCTGCCCGACAATGCGGACCGCTTCCTCGACGGCTGGTGGCGTTCGGGTGACGTCGGCGTCATCGATGAGCACAGTTACCTCAAGATCACCGACCGCCTCAAGGACGTCATCAAGTCCGGCGGCGAGTGGATCTCCTCGATCGACATGGAGAACGCGATCCTCGACAACCCCGACGTCAAGGAAGCGGCCGTCATCGGCGTCCCCGACGAGAAATGGGACGAGCGACCGGTGGCCTATGTCGTCGCCAATGACGGCGCCGAGGTGACCCGTGAGTCCATCGTCGAAACGCTGCGTGAGCGCTTCGCCAAGTGGCAGATGCCTGATGAGGTCAATGTCGTCGACGAGATGCCGCGCACCTCGGTGGGCAAGCTCGACAAGAAGCTGCTGCGCAAGAACTGGGACGAGAAGTAAGGCTCAAGTCCAGAGGTAGGGCTCAAATCCGTGAAGTGGGGGCTCTAGTCCGTGACGTGGGTCCGCGCGGCCTGGCTCGAGCTGGTTGCGAGATCGAGACAACGACGGAGCGCCGAGGCGGCTGTGCACGCACAGTGGCCACGGCGCTCCGTCGTTGTCTCGGCTGCTGCTCCTAGTGATTATTGATCGCTGAGTCGATGGCCCATTTGATCTGAGCGAAGATGTTTGGCCGAAAGAGGTCGCCGAATGTCAGATTGAATACCCTGAATCCTGCATTGACGAGGTTCATATTGCGTTGGTGGTTTTCACGTGCGGCCTGGTCAGGGCCCTTCGGGTGCATGTAGTACTTGCCCACTCCATGGACTTCGACGATGACCGGTGCCCTGTCGTGTCGAAAGTCATTCCTGCCGATGAACTTGCCCGTCGGTGAATAGGTATTGACCTGGGGGATCATTCCAGTGACACCGTGGCGACGGAATTTGACCGCGCAGAATGCCTCCGCATTGGATTCATAGTCAGCGTTGGACAAGGTCAGCGCCAATCGAGCGCGCTTGAGACCCCGTGCTCCTGCGGCGAAGTGCGGCTCGATCGACTCCCTGGTTGCGCGGCCCTCCCGCATCGCTTCCGAAATCAGCGGAACCGATACCTCCAGTGGATGGTCGAGCGCGATGTCGGCTAGCGTTCTGGGCAGGCTGGTCACGGGATAGCTGAGGCTGTGGTCGACATCCTCGACGGCGATCGTGCGATCATAAAGAGTCATATCCAGGTAGCTGCGAGAGTATGCGCTCCTGGAGATCTCGACCTTCTTCGTCCCTGCGTCGACAGGGTCGAGGCCATGGATCAGTGCGGCGGAGACATGCGAGAAGACATCGCTCGGCAGCACCGAGTCTCTTCGTGATGCGATGCGAATCCGCAGCTCCTCGACCGCGTCCCTGACATCGCCGTGGAATTGCGGAAACGTGATTCCGGGTTCGTGTGCCAGTGCCCGAATGTGATCGAAGTGCGAGGAGGAACAATCCGTCATGACGATGTATCGGCCGCGTCGTACTCTGCGCAGGCAGCATTTCAGAGCCGCCGTGAGATCGGCGCGAGGCATATCGAATTCGGCGAGGTCGCTTCTCGTCACGATCCGAAACATACGACTATTATGCAATCCTATATATGCAAACGCAATCAAATAATATCAAATCACACTATAAAGAGTTGAGTGGCGGAGTTGGCCGCTGTGAAATGAGCCCTGAGCCCCGAATCAGGAGCAATGAGCCCCGAATCAGGAGCACTGAGCAAGGGGTCAGGAGCAATGACTCAGGAGCACTGAGCGTTTTGGCTGACGCGGCTTTGAGGGTGACTGCCCATGCGGATGCGCAGCTGCCAGGCGACGGCAGATGGCGTCCCATCCCGCCGTTGCGCGCCAGCGGCTCTTCCGCGGCAACGGTGGAGGGTCGAGACCACTTGGTCTGCACCGTGGCTTCGGTGCGTCGTCGTGGTTTCGGCGCTTCACCGGTGTCTCGACAGCCCTGCTCCTTTGTGCCTCAGGCTGTGTGCGACTCAGGCTGCGTGGCGCGCCGCAGCCTGACTTGTCCCGCAGCCGGAGCCGCACAAAGCCTGACCTGCCCCGCAGAATGATCCAGGCCGCCGGCTGGCCACTTCGCCGGCAGCATGATCCCGGCGAAGAACTCGGCGAGCTCGGCATGGGCGTCCAATGGCAGCACCTGGGAAACGTACTGATCCGGACGGACGATGACCAAGGCCCCGGCACTGCGGTCGATGCCACGAACGTCGAAGATGTCTGGACCCGTCCGGAGGTCCGCGCAGAACATCTTCTCGTAGTCGATGAGACCGAAGCGTCCCTTGCGCGGCAGCAGGAACTGCGGCATCGACTCCACAGCCAGGTCACGGTGGTTCTGCTGGAAGATCGCGCGGACGTCGAAGACTGCATCGGGGTCTGCCCCGACAGGCGTGTGGCGGTGAATCGGGGAGTCGGGTGACTCGGCGAGGAAATCGCACAGCGGGCGGATCGACGAACTCGCCGAGCCCGGCGCCTGTGGGTCTCCGGCGTCGGCGAAGGCATAGAGGCGCCATCGTCCGTCCGCCTGTGCCTGATGGCCGAGTTCGACGGGTTTGGCGTCAGCGAGACGGATCGTCGGTGCGGAGTGGAAGCGTTCGCCGATGGGAAACCCTTGGGCAAGATGCTCATAGGTGTTCTCAGCGGTGATCATGTTCGGCGCATAGTCGGTGGCGAAGCCGGCGGTGAACCGTCCACCTGCTGTGAAGATCTCCTGCCGCTCGGCCGCGCTCATTCCGCCCGCATCGGGATCATTCGGATCGGCAGGTTTCGCGGCCATGGCCTCTGACCAGGTGAGATCGAAGTCGATGAGCTCTTGGGCGATGGCCTGACGCTCCTGGGCGTAGGTGTCGAGGAGCTTGGTCGGGCTGCGGCCCTGCAGTACTGCTGCGAGCTTCCACCCCAGGTTGAACCCGTCCTGCATGGACACGTTCATACCCTGCCCGGCCTTCGCTGAGTGGGTGTGGCAGGCATCGCCGGCGATGAACACATGCGGGGATCGGGTGCCGCGCTCTGCCTCGGCGACGTCATCGAAGCGGTCAGCGCTGCGCTGGCCAACCTCGTAGACCGACCACCAGGCGATGTCCTTGACCTCGAGCGAGTAGGGATGGAAGATCCGCTGTGCGGCCTGGATGATCATGTCCGAGGTGAATCGACTGCGGGCCCCGGCGTCGTTCGGATCGAGGTCGCCGAGGTCGACGTAGAGGCGGACCATATAGCCGCACTCTCGGGGGATGAGCAGAACGCTGCCGCCGGACGTCGATTGGATTGCTGACTTCAGGCGGATATCGGGGAAGTCCGTGACGACGAAGACGTCCATGACACCCCAGGCGTGGTTCCTGGCATATCCGGTCATCGTGCCGCCGATGGAGCGGCGCACGGCCGAGCGGGCTCCGTCACAGCCGACGACGTATTTTGCGCGAACCGTGCGCGCGACGGTGGTGGCGGAACTCGCCCCGGTTGCGCCGCCATCCGCCGTGCCGACCACGCCGCCATCCGCCGTACCGACCACGCCGCCATCCGCCGTGCCAGCCGGCGTCAGGGAGACGGTGACCGGGTGCTCGCCGACGTCGTCGACTCTGACTTCGGTGACTTCGAGGCCGTAGTCGGGGACTAGTCGGGAGGGGGAGTCGGCCATGTGTTCGAGGAGATAGTCCTGCATGCGGGCCTGATTGACGATGACGTGCGGGTATTCGGACAGGCCGTCTTCGACATCGTCCATGCGTCCGGTGCGGGTGATCTGTGTCGGGTCCGCCTCGTCCGGGCCCCAGAAGGTCGTCTCATTGACCCAATAGGCTTCCCGAACGAGACGCTCGGCCAGGCCGAAGGCATCGAACATCTCGACCGTGCGGCAGGCGACGCCGTCGGCGTGGCCGAGCTCCAGCGGTCCCTCGCGGCGTTCGACGACCCGGGTGGTGATGTCTGGGAACTCTGCCAGCTGGGCGGCGAGAACGGTTAGCGCCGGTCCCGTGCCGACGATGAGGACGTCGACCTCCTCGGGGAGTTCGGCCGTCCGCGCGGTGGGTGCCTCCGCATGCTTCTCGGGGTCGCCGGGGTGGAATCCGTTGAGGTAGAACTGCATGATGCTCCTGGTGTCCGCAGAATCGTCGTCGATCAGTGACGTGTCTGACACCACTGTGATCGTGCCCACCAGAGACCGGCAAATAGATTCTGTTATATGGAAAAACGGGTTCGATGCCGAACTACGATGGGGTGATGGAACGTCGTACGGTGGCCCAGAAGCCTGCCCATCTGCTCAGCTCGGTCGACAATGTGCTCCGCTTGCTGCAGTCGCTGCGTGACACCGGGGCAGTCTCGATCACCGATGCCGCAGCCGATCTGCAGGTCAGTCCCTCGACCGCGCATCGCCTCCTGAGCATGCTCGTCTACCGCGGATTCGCCGTCCAGGACGAGTCGCGCACCTATCACCCGGGGCCGGGAATCGTGGCCAATGTCGAAGCCCAGTCGGCCCATCGACATCTGCTGCAGATCCTGCGACCACACCTCGAGACGCTGTCGGAGACGACAGGGGAGACGTGCAACCTGTTGGTCCGTGTCGGTACGACGACGCGCTTCCTGGCAAGCGAGGAGGGCGCCGATCGAATGGGGATCGGCAGTAGAGCGGGGGAGATTCTGCCTGCCCGACTGACCTCGGGCGGGCAGGTGCTGCTGGCCGAGCTCTCGCCACAGGTTCTCGCCAGTCTTTATACGTCGAACACGGCGCGCACGTCGGGGGAGTTTCTCGACGCAGAGGCGTTCGTCCGTTTTCGACGCCGGCTCGATCTCATCCGGCAGACCGGATCGGCACTCAACCGTGAACGCACCGAACGTGGCGTCGCGGCCCTGGGAATGGTCGTCCGTGGACCGGAAGGGCAGGCGCTGGCAGCGATCAGTGTGTCTGTCCCCAGCAATCGGGACGAGGCCCTCGAATCAGAGAGAATCCGAACTGCGCTGACCGTGGCCTGCCGAGAGGGTGCTGTCGACCTCAGGGATGATGGAGCAGGTACGTTCCGCCCTTGAGACAGGTGTCGAGGACCCAGCCGTCGGCGACCAGTGCGGTCAGCGAATCGCGCAGGGCCATCCGCCACCGTGAGGCGAGCTCGGCATCCTGGCCGCGCAGCGCCTCGATATCTGAGGGGATGTCGAGGGAGACCAGCGTGGCTTCCTTGGGCACCTCGGCGACCACGGGCTCGCCGGTGTCGTCACTGCGCAGGCATTCGAAGGCGTCGTCCGCCTCGGCGAGGGTGGACCGGGCCGGCTTGTCGAGCGGCCAGGACACGACCATACGGTCGCTGGCCTGGCCAGCATTGACGCCATCGCGCATCTGCCCGTAGAAATCCTCGAGGTATTCGACCATGCCCACACCCAGGCGCTGGAAGTTGAAGTACGCATTGCGCGCCACCAGCGGATCGAAGGTCCAGGTCATCTCCGTGATGCCCAGGTTGAGACACCACAGGCGCTGATGCAGCTTCATCGCAGAGCCGGCCCCGCGGCCGATGACCTCGTGGCGCACCCCGGCGATGTGCGAATGCATGAGCGTGCCCAGAGGCTGTCCGAAGAAGCCGATCGTCACGCCGATCATCTCGCCGGGCTCGTCGAGACTGTAGGCGGCCGACACATAGTTTCCCGCATGCGCGAAGGCGACGATGAGCCCGGGTTCGAGCACATTGGTGCCTGTTTCGTCGACGCTCCAGACCTCGTCGAGCAGAAGCGCGGCCTCGGCAGCTTCGGCGGCGGTGTGAATCTCACGCACCTCGATCCGAGCCGCCTCGGCCGCTGCCGCGTACTCGTCCTCGGCAAGGGCGATGATCTCCGAGTCCACTGTGGTCAATCCTTCGCGCGGTGTCATGGTGACATTGTGCCACCGAAGTGCCCATCCGCACGTGGCAAAACGTGCATATCTGAGGGGCCGGCGGAGGTATAGCCTTAATGGTATGAGCTTCTGCGTTGCTGTCATCGGGGCCGGGACGATCGGCCGTTCCTTCGCCTGGCTGTTCGCCCGATCGGGTTATTCGGTGGCGGTCTTCGACCCCAGAGAAGACCTCGCCGAGGTGG
This sequence comes from Brevibacterium picturae, assembly GCF_900105045.1. Classification (GTDB taxonomy): domain Bacteria; phylum Actinomycetota; class Actinomycetes; order Actinomycetales; family Brevibacteriaceae; genus Brevibacterium; species Brevibacterium picturae. The sequence continues at coordinate 2,894,454 of NZ_LT629739.1, forward strand.
TCTCCGAACTGCAGGCCGCCGTCAGTGCCGACGCTGCCGCCCACAACATGCTGGCCTCCGAACTCGGATCCCTCACCCTCGTCGAATCCGTCGAGACCGCGGTGGCACAAGCCTCCTTCGTGCAGGAATCGGGGCCCGAGGATCCGCAGGCGAAGCCGAAGCTGTTCGCTCAGATCGCTGCCGCAGCCCCGCTGGACGCGGTCCTTGCGACCTCCTCGTCGACCATCCCCGCGTCATTGATCGCACGTCAGCTGCCGACGCAGGCCGCAGCGCGCGTCATCGTCGGTCATCCCTTCAACCCGCCTCACCTGATGCCCCTCGTCGAGGTGGTTCCGGCCCCGGCCACCAGCCCTGACACGGTGGAGCGGGCGCTTGAGTTCTACCGCAGCTGCGGCCGTGAACCCGTGGCGCTGAACCGGGAAGTTCGCGGGTTCGTCGGCAACCGACTGCAGAATGCGCTGATGAAGGAGGCGATCTCGTTGGTGGAGAACGGGGTCATCTCGGCCCCCGACCTCGACGCGGTGATGAAGAATTCCCTGGGCCTGCGCTGGTCCGCAGTGGGCCAGTTCGAGGCGATGCACCTCGGCGGGGGAGAGAAGGGGATCCGCGGTTTCATGCACCACATCGGGACCTCGTTCGCTGAGATCGGAGAACTGCCTCTCGACCTCAGCGATGCCGGGATGGCCGAGGTCTATGCCCAGGTTGAGCAGGCCTACGGCCAGACACCGAGTGATGCCGGCGCCGAGGCGCGGGACCGTGCCCAGCGTGCTGTGCTCGAATCGCGTGGTCAGGACAGCACACACTCAGAGGAGTGAGGTGCCTAGCCCAACCGGCGGCTCAGACCGCCGCTTGGTAGAAGTACGTGGTGCGTTCGGCGATGAGGCCCTCGGTGTCGAAGAGGAAGAAATCGGCGAAGCCCACGGAGGTGTCGGTGCCGTCCTTGAGTCGGCCGGTGAAGACCCCGCGGCTGGAGGCGCGGTCGCCGTCGACGAGGATCTCCGTCAGCGAGTGCGCCCCCGACTCGATGACGCGCTCACCGTGATAGAAGTCGGTGATCTGGCCCCCGACCATGGTCGGATATCCGGGCCGATCATAGTGTCCGTCGGCGGCGAACAGCGCCGAGGTGGCACCCGGGTCCCCGGCGTCGACGGTGGAGTAATAGCGCTTCACGAGTTCAGTCACACTGTTCATGGCAACACAGTAACAGCGATCACATTCGGCTCTGTGTTCAATGGGTGGGACGAAGAATTGCCGCCGAGGAGATTGAGCCATAGCGTGGGAGTTGAATCCATGCGTCGACGGGTGCCGAATACGTGGTTCCGCGTCGTTGGATCGAGGTCAACAACCCCAGCAGAAATGAGGCTCGACATGTCCACCATGTATCGCGTGACCAACCCGGCGACCGGCGAGGTAGCCGAGGAATTCGCCACCGCCACCGACTCGGAGATCTTGGCCGCCCTCGATCGATCCGCGACCACATTCACCGAATGGAGCCAGACTTCCGTGGCCGATCGCGCAGCGATCCTCACCCGTGTCTCCGAGATCTACGCCCAGCGGGCCGAAGAGCTCGCCGGAGTCATCCAGCTGGAGATGGGCAAAGCCGTCCCCGAAGGCAAGGGAGAGGTCGGACTGAGCTCCGCCATCTACCGCTACTTCGCCGACAACGCCGAAGCCTTCATGGCCGATGAGCCCCTGCGCGGACCCGAGGACGGCACCGCGATGATCCGCCGCAAGCCGGTCGGGTCGCTGCTGGGCATCATGCCCTGGAACTTCCCCTACTACCAGGTCGCACGCTTCGCAGCCCCCAACCTGGCATTGGGCAACACGATCCTGCTCAAGCACGCCCCACAGTGCCCCCGCTCGGCTCAGATCATGGAAGAGATCTTCATCGAGGCTGGACTGCCCGAGGGCGCCTACATCAATATCTATGCGAGCAACGAGCAGGTTGCAGACCTCATCCTGCCCGACCCACGCAACCACGGCGTCTCGCTGACCGGTTCCGAACGTGCGGGCTCGGCAGTGGCCGCCGAGGCGGGCAAGAACCTCAAGAAGGTCGTCCTCGAGCTCGGCGGATCCGACCCCTACATCCTCCTCGACACCCCTGACGTGGCGAAGAGCGCGAGCACCTTCTTCAAGACACGCATGGGCAACACCGGCCAGGCCTGCAACTCACCCAAGCGCATGATCGTCATGGACGACGTCTACGACGAATTCCTGTCCTCGATCACCGAGGCGGCCAAGAAGTTCACTCCCGAAGCTCCCGGTGATGAAGGCTCCCGCCTGTCGCCGCTGTCGTCGGTGGCGGCCGCTGATCGCTTCATCGAGCAGGTCCAGGACACTGTCAAGGACGGTGCCACTCTGCTCGCCGGCGGCAAGCGCTACGACGGTGGCGGCGCCTACGTCGAACCGGTCGTCCTGGCCGATGTGGAGAAGGGCATGCGAGGCTACTACGAAGAGCTCTTCGGGCCCGCCGTCATCGTCTACCGGGTCAGCAGCGAGGAGGAGGCCGTCGAGATGGCCAATGACACCCCGTTCGGCCTCGGTGCCGCTGTGTTCTCCAACGACCTCGAGCGGGCAGAGCGCGTCGGTTCCCAGATCGACTCCGGCATGGTCTTCCTCAACGCGCCCGAAGGCACTCGTGAGTACCTGCCCTTCGGCGGAGTCAAGCGCTCCGGCGTCGGCCGTGAGTTGGGACCGCTGGCCATGGACGAGTTCGTCAACAAGCAGATGGTGTTCAAGAAGAACTGAGCCTGAGGTTCCGGCGCACCGCGTCGCCTGAGCCGCTTTCGACTCTCAGGGTGTTGACCGCACCGGCGGTCAGCACCCTGATTGTATGCTGAGGTCCTATACAGTCTTTTCTCAGCAGGAGGTTCTCATGTCGGCACAGAAGCCGTCGACCCAGGTCAACGCCGCGGCCGCTTCCAAAGGGATAATGCGTCCGGTCAATCGTTTCCTCGAACAGTGGATTCCGTCAGCGCTGACGTTCGCCATCGTTCTCACGCTCATCGTCGCCGTTCTGGCGTTCATCCTCACGGGAGCCAGCCCGCTCGACGTCGTCACCGGCTGGGGCGAGGGCCTGGCCGGGCTGCTCGCATTCATGACGCAGATGTGCCTGATCCTGCTCCTCGGCCACATCCTCGCGAACACCGAACCGGTGCAGAAGCTGCTGACCCGGTTGGCCAGGGTCCCCGGCAGTCCGGCCTTCGCCTACGTCTTCGTGTTCGTCGTCGCAGCGGTCGCCAGTCTCATCACCTGGGGGCTCGGGCTCGTCGTCGGCGCGCTCCTGGCCCGTGAGATCGCGGTGCAGGCGCGTACCCGCGGAATCAAGGTCCACTTCCCGCTGCTCGTCGCCGCCGGATACTCCGGTTTCGTCGTCTGGCACATGGGGTATTCGGGTTCGGGACCACTGACGGCAGCCACTCCTGATTCCTTCCTTGCCGAATCACTGGGCGGAGAGGTTATTCCTGTCAGCGAGACCATCTTCTCGACCTGGAACCTCCTCGCCATCCTCGCCGTCATCGTCGTCTGCGCCGTCTTGTTCTTCCTCGTCGCACCGAAGAAGGACGCTCCTGTCTATGAGCTTCCCGAGTCGATTGCTTCCGAATCGAGAAGCACCGTCGACGAGGAGGTCGTCACGCCTGCCGACCGCATTGATGCCTCGCGGATTCTGACCCTCATCGTCGGGCTCGCGCTCGTGATCTACCTCGCCGTCCACTTCGCCCAGGGTGGAGGGCTGACCCTCGACATCGTCAACTGGTCGTTCCTCGCGCTGATCTTCCTGTTGGTGAAGAACCCCTTCGAGCTCATCCATCTGACCAAGGGAGCCGCGTCCAACGTCGGCGAGATCCTGCTCCAATTCCCTCTGTACGCGGGAATCCTGGGCATCATGTCCGGGACCGGTCTGATCGCCGTGTTCTCCGACGCTCTCGTCTCGGTCGCGAATCCGACGACCTTCGGCATCCTCGCTCTGCTCTCGGCCGGAATCGTCAACTTCTTCGTCCCCTCGGGCGGCGGACAGTTCGCAGTCCAGGGCCCGATCATGCTCGATGCCGCCAACCAGTTGGGCGTCGACCCCTCGGTCGCGATCATGGCGGTCTCCTATGGTGATCAGTGGACGAATATGCTGCAGCCGTTCTGGGCACTGCCGGTCCTGGCCATCGCAGGTCTGAAGATGCGTGACATCCTCGGCTACACCTCGGTGACCTTCCTCGGTTCCGGTGTGGTCATGGCCGCCGCGTTGTTCTTCGTCTCCCTGTGAGGCTGAGCCGAATGCCACGTATCCACGCGGCACACTCGGCTCTGTTACCGGCGGCTACGGTATGGTAGCCTGCATGGTTGGTCGCATCCGGTGAAACCTGTGTGAAAAAGATGGGTGTGCAGTGAGCCGGCGTGAAATGAGCCGGTATGCAGAAGAAGCAAGTCAATTCGGGCGAGAATTCGTCCTATGAAGGAGCAAGCTGATGTCAGCCGCAGTGGACAAACCCGCGGAGAAGTCGAAGAAGGGGGCGAAGGCTGTGCTGCCTCCGGTGAATAAGCCGGTCTTCATCGCAGCAGCACTGGGCACCCTGGCCATCACCATCTGGGCGCTCATCGCCCCCACCAACGCCGAGGGGGTCCTCGGTGCCGTCGTCGGCTGGACCTCGGACTGGTTCGGTTGGTTCTACGTCCTCCTCGTCGCCGCGGTCCTCGTCTTCGTCATCTACCTCGCGGCCTCAAAATACGGGAACACCAAGCTCGGCCCCGAACACTCCAAGCCGGAGTTCGGCCTGCTCGCATGGGCATCCATGCTCTTCGCCGCCGGCATCAGCACCGACCTCATGTTCTTCGCCGTCTCCGAACCCGTGACTCAGTACCTGGCACCGCCGAGCACCCAGCCGGAAACCGTTGACGCGGCCCGTGAAGCCACGGTCTGGACACTGTTCCACTACGGTCTCAGCGGTTGGGGACTCTATGCCCTCATGGGCATCGCCCTGGCCTACTTCGCCTACCGGATGAACATGCCATTGGCGATCCGCTCAGCGCTTGCCCCGATCTTCGGCAAACGCGTCCACGGCGCCTTAGGCGACACGGTCGACATCGCTGCACTGCTGGGCACCGTCTTCGGTGTGGCCACCTCGTTGGGCATCGGTGTGGTCATGGTCAATACCGGGCTCAACCAAGTCTTCGGCATCCCTATCGGTGTGGGCTCACAGATCGGTATCGTCGTCGTCGGCATTGTCGTGGCGACACTCTCAGCCGTGTCAGGCGTGGACAAAGGCATCAAGTTCCTCTCGATCCTCAACGTCTTCCTCGCAGTCGCATTGAGCCTCTGGGTCCTCATCGCGGGCAACACCCAGTTCCTCCTCAACGCCTTCGTCCTCAACGTCTTCGACTTCATCAGAATGTTCCCGGACATGGCGGGTCAGACCTTCGCCTTCGAAGACACCGGCACATGGATGACCGACTGGACCCTGTTCTTCTGGGCCTGGTGGATCGCCTTCGCCTCATTCGTCGGACTGTTCCTCGCCCGCATTTCGCGTGGACGCACGATTCGTCAGTTCGTTCTCGGGACTCTGACGATTCCGTTCATCTACATCTTCATGTGGATCTCGATCTACGGGAACTCTGCTCTCGACCTCATCCGCAACGGTGACAAGGAATTCGGCGAGAAGACGATGCTCAACCCCGAAGGCGGGTTCTACGAGTTGCTCTCGAACTACCCGGGATTCGTCATCATCGCCGCACTCGCGACGATTACAGCACTGCTGTTCTACGTCACCACCGCAGACTCCGCCGCACTCGTCATGGCCAACCTCTCCTCGCGTCTGCCGACACCGCAGGATGACGGGCGTCCGGGGCTGCGCATCTTCTGGGCCATTGCCACCGGTGGACTGACCATTGCCATGCTCATCGTCGGCGGCGTCGGGGCACTGCAGAACGCGACCGTCGTCATGGGGCTGCCCTTCGCCTTCGTCGTCATCCTCGTGATGATCGGGCTCTACAAGGCGCTGCGGGTCGAAGCGAACCGGGTCGACAGCGTCGACCAGAGCCTGCCGGGCTCGCTGGCCAGGCGTTCACGCACCGGCGACGGGCATGAACCCTGGCAGCGTCAGCTGAGTCGGGTCCTGTCCTTCCCCAGCGGCAACAAGGCCCGCGACTTCGAACGCGAAGTCCTCACCCCCACGTTGGAAGAAGTCGCGGCGGAACTGACCGAACGAGGTGTCACGGCCCGTTGCGGTCGCGTCGACACGGAGGGGCAGTTCGTTGATGACGGCGAGCTCATCCAGCTCGAGGTCGACGGCGAGGGACAGTATCCTTTCCGGTATCAGATCTGGCCGCACAAGGTCAGTGTGCCCTCCTTCGGCGGACATGTGCCTCGCGGGACCGAGGACTACTACCGCATGGAGGTCTACCTCGACGGTGGCGCCGGACAGGGCTACGACATCATGGGCTACTCGAAGGAACAGCTCATCGACGATGTCCTCGACAAGTACGGCCGCCACGTGGAGTTCCTGCAGCTGCAGGAGAATATCGCCAACCACGACGACTGACGCGAGCAGTCGGTCGCCAACCACGACGACTGATGTCAGTCTGAGTCAGACCGCGGCCACGCTGAGCCCGGTGTCTGCCCTCCCTGAGGACAGGCGCCGGGCTCAGCCTCGTCCGAGGCCCTCCAAGCACGCTCGCAGCGTGCGCGTGACCGACAGCGCGGTGAGACCGCTGGTGGCCGGGTTCTCCGGGCTCGGCGTGGACGAGATGGAGAACGCGAAATCTCCTGCCGGCCCGGTGGCGGTGATCTCATGGTGCGAATCCTCCTGACGCGGGTCCGCGCGGATCTCCACTCGTGTCCGATCCAGGGCCGCCTCCATGAGTTCGTCGTCCGTGCTCGCCTCGACTCCGAGCCCACGCGTCGCCCAGGCCAGCGCCACGGTGATGTTGACGTTGGCGGGGAACTTCACGATCGCCTCAGCGGGGGTGCCGGTGAAGATGGTCAGCGCACCATCTTCGGGGGTCAGACCCTCGAGGCGTCGGACCTCCTCGGCGGGCATCCACGGTTGGATCAGACCGCTGGGGGCCTTCGCCGTCGTGATGGACACCATCTCGAGAGCCTGGGCCTGAGCTGCGGCTTCGAGGACGTCGAGCCCGCCGATCGCCCCATTCGTCACGTGTAGATCACCCGGCCCGGCCAGGAGCGCCTGCCTGGTCGGTCGATCGGCAAGAGCTCCGACGCTGGCGAGGACGAACGGAAGTCCGGCAGCCACCACGGCAGGTCCATAGCTCCTGGCCGCTGGGACCCCTGCACATTCGACGACAGCATCGGCCTTCAGCGCAGTCCAGCGCGGGTCCTCGGGGCTCTCGATCTGGATGAGCTCGGCACCCAGGTCCCGATGCTCGGCATGCTTGTCGACGTCTCGGACCAGCGCGGTCAGCGTCACCCGGCCACTCGAGATCTCCGGGTGAAGCAGGCGCGCGACATGTCGCCCGATCGCCCCGAATCCGATCATCAGCACCGATTTCACTTCGCGCTCTGGCCTCATGACATCAGCGTACACATTGGTACGGTCGTTGCCGTGTCAGTGTGCCGGGGTACCGTAACGGTGTGGACGAGCGAAGCGGAGGAGAGGCACCGATGACAGAGACGAACGTCGACGATGGCACAGCCACTGACGGTGCCGTTGTGGGTGACGATGGACTCGCCCGATCTCCGTGGTCCTACGGTGATCCGCTGCTGCGCAGCTACTACGACACCGAATGGGGAATGCCCGTGCGCGACGAGCCCGGGATGTTCGAGCGGCTGAGTCTCGAAGGCTTCCAAGCCGGACTGTCGTGGCTGACGATCCTGAAGAAGCGCGAGCGCTTCCGGGAGGTCTTCGCCCATTTCGACGCCGAGGCGGTTGCCGGGTTCGGCGAGCCTGAGATCGAAGGCCTGCTCGCCGATCCGGGAATCATCCGACATCGCGGAAAGATCGAAGCCTGCATCGGAAATGCCGGCGCCACACTGGCGATGCGCGATGAAGGGGGCCTCGGCGATTTCATCTGGAGCTTCCAACCGGAGAACACACCGCGTCCCCGCACCGTGAGCGAGGTACCCACGACGAGCCCCGAATCGCTGGCGCTGTCGAAGGCGCTGAAGAAGAAGGGGTTCCGATTCGTCGGACCGACCACCATGTACGCGCTGATGGAAGCGGTCGGTATGGTTGACACGCACGTCCTCGGATCCCATCGCCGAGGCGCGTCCGGAGTCTGGAACGACTGATCACTTGGGCGATTGTCCTGATGAAAGGCTGGAATGAAAGATATCCGAGTCAGTGCACTCGTCCTGCTGCACCCGCTCGAACCCCTCCTGCTCATGGTGCGAAAGGAGGGCACGACGTCATTCATGCTCCCCGGCGGCAAGCCCGAAGCCGGTGAGAGTACCGAGGCGACGATCATCCGGGAGATCAGCGAAGAGCTCGGCCTCACCCTCGAGGCGGGGCAGCTCTCACCGCTGGGCACCTTCGCCGCAGATGCGGCCAATGAAGCCGAGCACAGGGTGATCGGTGACGTGTTCTGCTATGAGGGCCTGCCTGCTGAACTCGACGTCGATCGGATCAACCATCAGGCCGAGATTGCTGAGGCCGCGTGGTTTCCCTACGCACCGATGCCGGCAGACGACGCGGAACGTCAGTTCGCCCCACTGACTCGTCTGCAGGTTATTCCAGCGCTGGCAGAACGGGGCCTGCTCGCGCAATGACGCGTCTGCTCGTGCGGTGACGCGCGGGGACCTTCAGACGCCTCGGCGCTGGAACGCCAGCTCGAGGACGAACAGGTGCACGGCATGCCCCAGTGCCAGGCCGGCAGTGAGGAAGCTGAGGACGATGTCGAAGACGCCGAAGTCCGTGTAGGGCGGAGGGTCGACGTATCCGGGGGACTGCAGCAGCGTGGAACCGACGACGGTGGCTCCCACCAGGATTGCGATGAGACCACTCGTCGACAGTTTTCCCACCGCGGCGACAGCCAGCAGCAATGCTGTCAGGAGTAGGACCACCAGCGCCATCAGGTCGAAGCTGGGTCCGAGCCGAAATACCTCCTGCCACAGGTTTCCGTAGATGAACGAGCTGTGCGGTTCCGGCTCGTAGTAGGGGAAGAACGTCAGGGAGATGACCAGCAGGCACAGTGGTCCGTAGAAGTGGGCGTACAGGGCGTTGATTCGCGTGATCCGTGAGTTGAGAAGTTCGGCTCGGATCATCTGCTCGGGCAGAGTCATGTGCTGTCTGTCCTTATGGTCGATCATGAGTCGTCGATTTTTGTGACCTCCGGGCCACGACGGCGGTCGCCGCCGACGTGAAGATGAGAGCAAGCAAGCTCAGACCGACGCCGATGACTGAGAATCCCGGTCCCGGCGGGATGTGAAGCCCGTTGTTCGCTCGAGGGCCGATGCGTCCGATCGGGGGAGTGGCTCCGCCGGTTTCGGTGCCGGCATGAGTGCCGTCGGCAGGGATGACAGGCAGAACCGAAAATGATTCGCTCAGGTACCCCTCGGCCATGCTCTGCTCCGAAGTGATTTCAGCCTGATACCCGCCCGCATAGGTGTTGGTCGGTCTGCCGGGTGAGCCGCCGATTGGAAACGTCACTGTTCCATCGGCTCGAGCCCGTTTCCTGTCGTGGATGGCTTCGATTCCCGTCGGCGTGGATGCGATGTCGAGTCGCACCTTCTCACCTGGGAGGAAGCCTGTGGCCGTGAGAGTCACCGCGTCGTTGTCGGTGATGAAATCGGTGGTGGCTACGGCCCGTGGACTGACGTCGATGACCGTCGGCAGGCCGTCTTCGTACTCGTGGGCCAGAGCAGGGTCGGCCTGCAGGCCGGTTCCCAGAATGCAGGCGGAGGCTGTCACAGCCACGGGGATCCGCCATTTCGATGGGCGCATATGTATTCTCCAAACGAATGTTGAATGCGAAAGTACAGATGACAATGGGGTCTGATTGATTTCGTCCGCGGGCGTTGAAAGAGATCTTTGCCTCGGGAATAGAGAACCGTGGTGGAATTCGACCACAATGAGTTCGCGGAATAATCTCTGCGTTATTCCGCCGATTTCTTAGAAAGCTACAGTTCGACTTTTGTCGGAGACAAGGAAAGGATGAGACTCACGTGTCATGCCCGCGAAAAGGCGGATCGCTCCGGAGCATTCGCAGGCAAGACACGTGAGGATCGTCAGGCAGTGGACTGGCCCGGGTGCGGCACGTTATACGGAGGTGGCCGTCTCCGATGAAGTCGCCGTCGGTTCCGACGGCGGTGTCGCACGCAGCAGCCGCTCCGACAGTGCGCGGATCTCCGCGTTGAGTTCGGGCGAATCCTCAACCGTGAACTCGACGTCGAGCCTGGCCAGCGTCAACGCCATGGTGCGAACGCTCTCTGCCCCGATCACCACGGTTGAGCGCAGCTCGTCCAGAGCCTCGACGGTGCCCTCGGCGGGCATCAGCATCGTCATGACCTCGGATGCTGCAGCCTGCACGGTGACTGTCGCCGTGCATTTCCATCTCCTGGCCGAGACATTGCGATCGACGTAGGCACCGATGTCCTTGGCGGGGAGTTCACGGGGTTCGAAGCGTCGACCGCCGGGCAGTTTGGGGACGATGTGTTCGACCCGGAAGATCGCCCAAGCATCCTCCGCAGTGTCGAAGGTCAGAAGGTACCAGCGGTGCTGATGGTTGACCAGACGATAGGGCTCCACCTCGAACTCTCCGCTGTGCCCTTGATCTGAGGGCGCGCTCCCCGGATCTGGATGCGCGCCTCCGTGATCTGGAAGTGCCTCGGCGCGATAAGAGAATCTGAACCGCTGGTGACCGTGACAGTATTCGATGATCAGGGTCAGCAGGTTCGGGTCGACGATCGGCATCGGATGGTTGCCGGCCATCGGGACCGTGAAATGGGCCAAGTTCTTCACGCGGTTGCGCACGCTGGCGGGCAGAATCTGTTCGAGCTTCGCCAGGGCCTGCGCCGAAGTCTCTTCCATTCCGCCGATGATGCAGCTGAGTCCCGAGTGCAGCCCCACGGCGACAGCGACCGCTTCGTCGGGATTGAGCAGCAGCGGCGGCACAGCCGAACCACCGGATCCCAGCCGATAGCCGCCCTCACCGCCGCGAGTCCCCTCGACGGGGTAGCCGAGATCGCGGAGTGTGCCGATATCGTTGCGAACCGTGCGTGAGCTGACGTTGAGACGCTCCGCCAGTTCCGTGCCTGACCAGGTCCGGGGAACCATCAACAATGACAGTAATCCGAGTAGACGCCCTGCTGTCTGTGACATTTTCTGTTGTCTTCGTCGGTTTAGGAAGACCTCCTGCCTAATCAAACAATAGCATTCGAATTATGAATTCGTAATGATCTGCGGTCAGCAGCACATCCGTGAGGCAAATGGAGGAACAGCGAAATTCATGTATACGCAATTATCTCCTGCGAGCGATTCGAGGAGACAACACGGGATGATCGTCAGCGATTATCTTGATCTCTACGCATCTGCCCGGAAAAAGGACAAGGGCTGGATCCTCGACGAAATCGTCGTGATGACAGGGTGGTCACGCGACCATGTCCGCCGGCTTCTTGCTCAGCTGGCCCGACGGCAGGAATCCCCGCCATCCGAGGCTGACCGCCGGTGCCACAGAGAGGGCAAATACTCCGAGGAGGCCAGGGCCTCACTGGAACGAGTCTGGGACTGGTCCGGCCGACAGAGTGGAAAATACCTGGCCGCTGCCATTCCGCTGCTGCTCGATTCTTTGGAACGACACGGCTCCCTGACGGCCGGACGCGACGGATACAGTCCGTCGGTGAAAGAAGAGCTGTTGTCTGTCAGTCCGGCCTCGATCGACCGGTACCTGCGGTATGCCCGATCCTGTGACTTCGCAATCCGCAATGTGTCGACACGACGCTCGCATGCGCCCAGCGCAGACTTCCTCGACTTCGCCGGCGGGGAGAACGAGGCCGAGCCGGGCTTCTTCGTCGTCGATACCGTTGCGCACCCCGGCTCGACCTTGGACGGGGACTATGCATTCACGCTCAATGCGACGTGTGTGCACACCGGCTGGGTATTCACTCGCAGCATTGCGGACAACACCCCGGAGCGAGTCGTCGATCTTCTGCAATGGTCACTCGATGAGATCACCGGCATTCCCTTCTGGGTCAATGCCGTGGAACTGGTCAATGCCTGCGATGGTGTCCATGGCTTCGTCGGTTCATGGGCGAAAGAGCTCGACATCCACTACAGCCCCGCGGTCAAAGACCACCAGCGCGACCGACTTCCGGAGGCATCGAGGCATCAGCACCTGGTCCATGAGTACGGATTTGTCAATCGCTACGACACCGAGGAGGCGCGCCAGGTTCTCAACCAGCTGTGGAGGGTGGTCAACGACCGACTGAACTTCTTCACTCCGACGCGGAAGCCGATCGCCTGGGTCAGGGACTCGGCCGGCCACCGCAAGCGGATCTACGACGAACCCGCTACGCCGCTGGACCGTCTCAGCGGGGCGGGCGTGATGTCGCCGGTTCAGGAGGCCGAGCTGATCACCTACCGCAACAGCCTCAACCCTGCGAGACTCACAGCAGAGATCGCTCGCTGGCAGCAGCGGCTGCAGGAACTCACTCGGCCGACGCGGTGATGGCGCCGCCGCTGCGAGCGGCCATGCCCATGGTAAAAGATTCAATTATAGCAGGAGTCCCTGCCGAGGAACCACCCCTGTTCGCGTCTTTGATGAGACTCGCGATTTGGGGGTTACAAGCGCGTAACTTCCAGGTACAGTGAAGATCGATTGTGATCTGACGAACCTTCTGAAACATGACACAGCGATATGTGTTGCCCCGAGTCCGAGGCTCGCCCGTATGACCGCGGGATGGCGCTCCGGCAGGGATTCACCGGGGTTGGAGACGACCACCATCGCCGAGGGGGTCGGTGTGCAGCCAGGCCATCCTCGAGCACCGGAAGAACCGGGTTATAGATGAGCGTCTTGAGGGATGGCTGAGGAATTGTGTGCACTGATGGAAGTGATCGACAGGTGAGAGTGAGCGAACGGCCGCTGCGGCGCAGTCTGCGAGACGACTCATGATCCAAACCGTCGCCATTTCGATGATCGCCTATGCCGGGGTGGCCGTTTTCATCATCATCCTGCTGCTGTCGAAGGCCGATTACGGACGATCGTGGCGCGATCGCAGAGATGCCGCACGGATGGGATTCTTCGTCCCCGTCTGGCCCCTGTTGGTGCTGTACCTGATCGTCCGTGCAGTGACGCGCATGTGGCAATTGGCCGACTGGGGACGGGCGCGCGGGCCTCAGGCACACAGGCGATAAGACACAGAGGCGAGGCGCGCTCCTCAACGCGGTTCGTGACAGTTCAACCCGGTTCGTGTCAGTCGTTGGACGTCCGCGAGTAGGCGATGAGCGCCCGGTACAGATCGAGCGGTGTGCAGTTCGCGCCCTTCGCCAGTGACTTCACTAATTTCCGATAGGCCTGATAGTCCGTCTGATTCGGGTTGATCGATTCGATCAGGCCGAACTCGTGCAGGACCCCCGTGGCACGTGAGTCCATGATGGCGAACTTCTTCGGGTTGAACACCGTGAGCAGGGTGCTGGCCAACGGCCTGCCGACACCAGGGAGCACCGTGAGGAACGGCAACCGCAGGTGATTCGGTGTGTCCTCGTTCAGGGCCACCGCGCTCACATATTCGATGTCATCGGAGTCGAGGCCGTCGAAGGTCGCCCGTGCGGCGACGGACTTCCACTCGGCAACCTTGAGGAAGTGCTTGCGCTTGTAGGCCTCACGTTTGACGACCCTCGGTCCGATGGAATCGAAGATCTCAGCCTCGGCCTCCGTGACCGTGTACTGAGGCTCGAATCGCAGCACGAAGGCCGTGTCGATGACGCCGCTGGAATCAGATTCTGTGATGGAGGTCATGACGTGATTGTACAGACGGGCATTGACCTGGTGATGAATTTCCGACGACGCTGATTCCCGCAGCACTCCAGCCTCAGTCGTCCTTGTCGAAGGCGCTGAAGTCCTCGACCTTGCGCGGGGTGCCGGCGATGAGCATCTCGTCCTCGGCATACAGCGTCACATCCTGATCCGCGATGTCCCAGTGCTCGTCGCCGCTGCGCCTGAACGCCACGACCGTCACACCGTACGTGCCGCGCAGATCGAAGGACCCCAGGGGCGAGTCGGAGAAGCGCGTCGGTGGAGTCGTGCGAGCCAGTACGAAGTCATCGCTGATCGGCAGGAAGTCCGACATATGTCCGCGGATCAGATGGGCCAGACGGCGACCCATGTCGTTATCCGGCCGGATCACGTTCTCGATGCCGAGCTGATCGAGGATCTCCGCATGCGTCTGGCTGATCGCCTTGGCCCAGATGTGTCGGTTCCCGATCTTCAGGATCTTGGAAGCGGTGAGGATGCTGGCCTCGAGATCGCTGCCGATGGCAATCACCACCCGGCTGACTTCGTCGATTCCGAGCTGGCGCAGAACAGCCTCGTCGGTGGAGTCGGCCCGCGATACGAAGGCCAGCGTCTCCGCGTAGTGGGCCACGACTGCCTCGTCGATATCGATGCCGATGACGTCGACACCGTGAGCGGCGAGCTCGGATGCCAGCGATCCGCCGAAGCGCCCCAGACCGATGACGGCAACCGCACCGTGCTGCGCCAGCGGAGCGGGATCACCCAGGAAGAACGCGGCCGGCCTCGCTCGCCAGGATTTCGTATTCATATCAGTGTCCTTTCTCAGCCGATCAGTGGTCGTTCGACGGGCAGTTCGTAGCGGATCGTCCTGGCCCTCAACGCCAGCGCCGAGGCGACGGTCACGGGGCCCAGTCGGCCGAGGACCATGGCCAGGATGAGCACCCCTTGGCTCAGTCCGGACAGCCCGGAGGTGATGCCGGTCGACAAACCCACGTTCGCAAAGGCGGAGATGACTTCGAAGAGCACTCGGTCCAATCCCAGCTCGGGAGCGTCGAGCATGAGTACCGTCGTGGACAGAGCAACGAGGCTCAGGGCGAGGACGATCACGGTCGTCGCCTGCCGGTGCGCCGATTCGGCCACGCGGGCTCCGAAGAGGTTCGCCTTCGTTCCGCCGGTGACTTCGGCCCAGGTGATCGCCAGGAGCACCATGACTGTCGTGATCTTGACACCGCCGGCAGTGCCCGCCGGTCCACCGCCGACGAACATGAGGATGTCCATGCCGAACCAGGTTGCCGAGTGCAGCTGCGAAATGTCGACGGAGCTGAAGCCCGCGGTCCGCGTCGTCGTCGACTGGAACGCCGCGGTCTGCAGCTTGCCCCACCAGTCGAGGTGGCCGAGAGTGCCGGGATTGTTCCATTCGATGGCGGCGATGAAGGCTGTGCCGCCGAGGAGGAGGACCGGCGTGACGACGATGACGGCCCGGGTCGTCATGGACCATTTCAGAGGCATCCTGTAGTGCCGGAAGAGTTCGATGAGCACCGGGTACCCCAGTCCGCCCAGAATGGCTCCGAGGGCGATGGGCGCACACACGAAGGGGTCGGTGGCGTAGGCGGCGAGGCTGTCGGACTTCAACGCGAAGCCGGCGTTGTTGAATGCGGAGACCGCGTGGAAGACCGCATCCCAGAATGCCCCGCCCGGCGGCTCGTCGTAGTGGAGGAAGAAGCGCAGGAACAGCGCCGAGGTGATCGCGAGTTCCGTGGCCACCGTGAGGCCGATGATCCGCAGCACCATGGGTCGGATGCCGCCGATGTGGGAGCTCTTCGCCTCGGCCGCGACCGATTCCCGGAGGCGAAGCCCGACCTTACCGGCGACGAGCATGGCCAACAGAGTGGTGAGGAGGAGGATGCCGAGTCCACCGGCCTGGATCAGTCCGAGGATCACGGCTTGGCCGAAGAATGTGAAGTCCCCGCCGACGGAGAGGACCTCCAGCCCGGTCACGCTGATCGCCGAGGTGGCGGTGAAGAGTGCGGACAAAAGTGAGATTCCGCCCGGAGTCGTGGTGGCAGAGGGCATCATCAGCAATCCGGTGCCGATGATGAGCGCAGCCAGGTACGTCACGACCACACGGTCGATGGCGTTGCGATGAGGATTGTGCACGTGCCCGGACCTAGCCACGACGCATCAGCACGGCTTCCGCGGTTGTCACCATGGCCCAACAGTACAACTTGCCTGCGAGCTTCGGAGAGACCGCTGGAACGGGAGCTCCTCGGGCGGCATGGCGGGGCTGAGTGAAAGCTGTGAACGACTACGATGTCACCGTAGTGCGCAATCCCCAGCAGGCTGTCCCCGCAGCCAGGAGAATGTCATGGCAGAGAACTTCCCCGCTCGTGACGAGCCGTCGATGGCTCGTGCCGAGCCGCTCTTCGGTGCCGAGGCATCGGCCCGCCGCGATCGGCCACTGAGTGATCGCGTGAGAGCCAGGGCACGGACGATGGAACGAGGCAAGAGGGGCATCCTCGCCAACACGATCCGTCACGTGATCAGTGACCAGGGGCTCGACCTGGCAGCGGGTCTGGCGTTCTATGCGCTGCTGTCAATGGCACCGGCCACTCTTGCCCTCGTGTCGATGCTCGGTGTGATCGGGGAGGCGAAGTCCACCACCGAGGCGGTCCTGGGCTTGGCCTCGGACCTGTCGACCGAAGCCGCCGAGGCGATCCGTCCGATCGTGTCCGAGCTGGTGTCGACCCCGGCTGCCGGTCTCACTCTCATCGTCAGCCTCATCATCGCAATCTGGTCGTCGTCGAAGTACGTCGGTGCCTTCGGGCGGGCGGCGAACAAGGCATACTCCGTGCAGGAGAGCCGTCCCCTGTGGAAGCTCAAGCCGATGATGCTGCTGATCACTCTGGTGCTGCTGCTCCTCATGGGCGCACTCGGTCTGCTGCTCGTGGTCTCCGGTCCCATCGCGGAGTCGCTTGGCCGGCTGGTCGGCTTGGGGCCGGTAGCGGTGATGGTCTGGAGCATCGCCAGATGGCCGGTAGTGATCTTCTTCGTCATGCTCATGATCGCCCTTCTGTACTATGCGACCCCGAATGTGAAGAAGGCGAAGTTCCGCTGGTCGAGCATCGGTGCGTTCATTGCACTCCTCACAGTCGTCATCGTGTCTCTCGGATTCGTCGTCTACATCAACAATTTCGACAACTACAACGCCACCTACGGTGCAATCGGGGGCGTGATCGTCGGATTCGCCTGGCTGTGGATGGTGAATCTGGCGCTCATCTTCGGCGCCGAACTCGACGCTGAGATCGAACGACGGGCAACCTCGGCGTGAGAGAACCGGACTTCGGCCCGGAGCGCTCGGTGCCGTATGGTCAAATCATGAGCTCAGACCGGTCCGATGCCTCGACATTCACCCCAGCACTATTGGGCCTGGTGTGGACGGCGATGTTCGGATTCTCCGCGTTCTTCTTCAGCTATTCGACGATGGTCTCGATCGCTTCCATCAATGGGCTCTCAACCGTCACCGGCGGATCGGTGCTGACGACGATGATGATCGGCGTCATTGCCGTCCAGCCCGTCGCCCCCTGGGCAGGCCGGGTGTTGGGGCTCAAGGGCGCCCTGTTCTTGGCCCTGGGTCTGCAGCTGCTGGGACAGATCCTCGGGCTCATCGTGTCCGCGCCGCTGCTCGGCCTCGTGCTGGCCGGACTGTGCGGGGGAGTGGGCTTCGGCCTCTTCGTCGTCCTGGCCAATGCCGCTGTGCCGGCCACGACCTCCCCGGGGCGCATCGGCAAGGCGCTGGGGATCTTCGGCGGGATCACCTCGTTGGCGGCCGCTCTCGGAGCACCGCTGGGCCTATGGCTGGTCGGCACGGTTCCCGTATGGACCTTCCGCGTGATCGTGTGCGCCTCACTTCTCCTCGCGGTGCCGACCGTGATCAAGTATCTCCCCGGCCGAGAGCCCCAGAACGCCGCCGAAACCGACGGCGACTCCGACGTCACCGTCCGCAGCGGCACAGACAGTACAGGCAGCACTGGTAGCTCGGACAACGCCGACGGCACCGACGGGCACCTCTCGCGTCGTCGGAGAGTCCGCAGCATCGGCGAGGTCCTCGGACTGATCGTCATGCTCTCCCCCTTCCTCGTCGGCATGGTCGTCTTCGGTCTCATCGTCGGTTTCGGGCCGCGCGACGGAGTCGCCGGAGCCGCATTGTTCATCGGTGCGATGCAGGTATCGGCCGTGATCGGCCGGTTCGTCGCCGGAGCCATCGCCGACAAATTCTCTCCGTTCGCTCTCAATCTTCTGGGCCTGGGCCTGGCCGTCATCGGACTGGTCGTCACCGTCTTCGTCTTCGGCGGACTGCTCTTCCTCGCGATGATGATCATCGGCCTGGGCCTGGGCACACTGCAGTCAGCGAGCTTGGTGATGGCCTTCTCGACTGTCAGCACGCCGGCGAAGGCCAGCGTCGCCTGGAACATGAATTTCGATATCGGCTTGGCCATCGCCGGTGTCCTCGGCGGGCTCGGCTTCACCTACCTCGGCGACTCGGTGACATTCCTCCTCTGCGCCTTCCTGCTGCTCTTCACCGGAGTCCTCTCCTTGATACTGCAGTCTCTGCGCCGCTCAACCTGAGTTCTTGGCCCCGTCGTCCAGGTCGGCCAGGAGCCCCACAGCGGCTCGCGTGTATTCGCCGATCCAGCGGTCATGGATGCGTTTGATCGGCAATGGAGCCAACGCCAGCTGACGGGTCCTGCCTATGCGTCTCCCGCCGACCAACTCGGCTCTCTCCAAGACGCGGATGTGCTGGAGGACGGTCGTGCGTTCGAGGTCGGAGAATGCGGTGCAGACCTCGCCGGTTGTGCGGGGCTCATCGCGGAGCATGTCGAGGATCCGGCGCCGAGTGGAATTCGCCAGCGCCTTGAACACGGCATCATCACGCTCATCTTCGCTGACACGTGTGGCCATTCCATTTGCAGACGACATGTGGTAAAAATATCACATGAATGATGAGCAGAGCACCAAAGACGCACAGCTGGAAGAGCTGTCTTTCACGGTCATGGGCTACATTTCGAAGACTCCGCATGAGACCTTCGAAGCGGTGGCTGACCCGGAACAGCTCTCGAAGTACTTCACCACCGGGGGAGCGCGGGGTCGACTGGAGCCCGGCGCCGAGGTGACCTGGGACTTCGCGGATTTCCCCGGTCGGTTCCCGGTCGAGGTCATCGAGTCCGTTCAGGACGAGAAGATCGTCATCGCGTGGGAAGGGACCGAGCACGCCACAGCGAAGTCCACGACGACGACCTTCGAGTTCTCGCCTGTCGACGACGGGACTCGGACCCTCGTGACGGTCACCGAGAAATCGTGGAAGACCACAGTTGGGGGAGCTGAGGGTGCCTTCGGCAACTGCATGGGCTGGACGGGAATGCTCGCGGCGATGAAGGCCTGGGTCGAATACGGCATCGATCTGCGCGAAGGCTTCTACAAATAGCCGCTCCGCTCGGCCCGGTTCAGCCAGCCCCGCCCGGCCTGGTTCCGCCGGTGGGTTCTGCCCGACTCAGCCCGGTGTGTTCGCGCCGTGCGAGTTCTTGATGAAGAAGGATCCGACGATGCCGAAGATCCCGATGACGGCGGCGACGAAGAAGGCGACATCGGCGCCGTGAACCAGCCCCTCGACTCCGTAGACTTCCGGGTCGCGAGCCGCGGAGACCATGATGGTGACCAGGACTGCGGTACCCACCGAGGCGGCGATCTGGCGGAAGGTGTTGTTCAGTGCCGTGCCGTGTGGAATGAGGCTCTGCGGCAGCTGATTGAGCGCTGCTGTCGTCACCGGCATCATCACCATAGCCACTCCGAACATGCGGATCGTGTTGACCACGGCGAGGAAGGTGAACGAGGTGTCGGCCTCGAGGTCGGCGAAGAGGAATGTGGTGACGGTGAGCAGGGTGAACCCGGCAACGGCCAGCCACCTTGCCCCGATGGCGTCGAATACTCGTCCGGTGACCGGCGACATCAACCCCATCACCGCTGCGCCGGGCAGAAGCACCAGGCCCGATTCCATGGCGGTGAAGTCGTTCATGTTCTGCATGTAGAGCGGCAGGATCATCATGCCGCCGATCATGACGATGAAGACGCACATGCCCAGGGCCGTGTTGAGGGTGAACATGCGGTAGCGCAGCACTCGGAACTCGAGCATCGGCCGGTCCAACTTGAGCTGGCGCGGAATGAAGATAGCCAGAGCGACCACGCCGATGACCAGAGGGATGATGACCTCTGGGCTCAGCCATCCTGCGTCGCCGGCGGTTCCGAAGCCGAACAGCAGTCCGCCGAAGCCGAATGTCGACAGGATGATCGAGGGGACGTCGAGCTTGGGGTATGTGCGTTCGGTGACGTTCTTGAGGATGAAGTAGGCGACGATGATGTCGATGACCGCAATCGGCAACATCATGTAGAAGAGGGTCTCCCACGGCAGGTGGTCGACGATCCAGCCCGAGAGGCTGGGCCCGATGGCCGGAGCGAAGGCGATGACGAGGCCGAACGTGCCCATCGCTGTACCGCGCTTGTCCACAGGGAAGATTGCGAAGAGAATGGTCTGCATCAGCGGCATGATGATGCCGCCGCTCGACGCCTGAATCACGCGTCCGAGGAGAAGGACAGGATAGGTGGGCGCCAGCGCGCAGACCAGTGTGCCGACGATGAACAGCAGCATCGCGGCGAGGAACAGTCCGCGGGTGGTGAACTTCTGGATCAGGAAGGCCGTGATCGGAATCATGATGCCATTGACCAGCATGAAGCTCGTCGTCACCCACTGCGCAGCGCTGGCCGTGATGTCGAAGGACCGCATGAATGCGGGCAGTGCAGTGTTGAGCAGGGTCTGGTTGAGGATGATGACGAAGGCACCAGAGACGAGAACTGCGAGAACCACATTCCGGTTGAACGGCTTGCCATCGGCTGCCGTGCTCTGAGCATTATCCTCTTTTGTCAATGAAGTTCCTTCTCTCCCCTGATTGATTGCCCTCACCGGCCCGGTGGGCGACAGCTCTGGTCCGTCTGAGCGCACCGCGTCTGTCGGCGACCGCGCCGTGCGAGTCTACTCTCCATGTATCCGACCTCTGTGAACAGGGTATCGGCACGGGGCAAGACGCGGGTGTCATGGAGATGTCTCGGAGGCGACCGGTCGGACTCAGTCCACCGCCGAGGTGATAGCTGAGATTTTCAGTCTCATCGCCTCGGCGATCCGCGGAATGCTATGAGATTGCAGGGTAAGTTGTCGGTGTCGAAAGGATGTGCACAATGATTCGCGGCGCATGGGGTTCGTTCGGACGATTCCTGTTGCTGACGACCGGTATCGGTGCCATAGCCGCACTGGGTCTGTACGTGTTCAACTCCCCTCCTGTCAGCTTCTCGAAGTGTTGGAGGGGCTGGCCTACGTTCTCTTCTTTCTCGTGCCTGGTGCCGGGCTGGGGCTGATTGTCGGACTACCGGCCTATGGCGCGCTTCGACTCGGCAGCAGACCTGGCGAGAGCGCTCGGGTGGCCGACACTGACAGCCGGAATACTCACTGGTGCCGCGTCATACCTCGTTGTCGAACCCCGCGACGACAGCACAGAGCTGACCCGAGGGCGCAACAGCGGCAATCAGCAGTAATTCGCAGCCGAGGCAGTGAGTTGAAGCAGCTGCCCGATCACACGATCCGGGTCGGTGGGGACTTGGTCTTCGAGGGATTCGTTTCGGGCAGATCACCGAGGGCATCATCGATGCGGGAGAGCGCCTCGGCGTCGAGCTTCACACCGGCTGCGGCGACGTTCGATTCCACCTGCTCGGGACGGGAGGCGCCGACGAGTGCGGTTGCGACGTTGTCGTTGGCCAGCACCCAGGCGATTGCGAGCTGGGCCATCGTCAGTCCCAGATCGGCCGCGATCGGTTCCAACTTGGCCACGCCGTTGAGGATCTCATCGTTGAGGTAGCGGTCGGTGATCATGTCCTTGCCGCCGTTCTCATCGGTGGCACGAGACCCGGACGGTGCAGGCTGCCCCGGCTTGTATTTGCCGGTGAGCACGCCCTGGGCGATCGGCGACCACACGACCTGCGAGATCCCGAGCTCTCGCGAAGCTGGAACGACCTGGGGCTCGATGACGCGCCAGAGCATGTTGTACTGCGGTTGGTTGGACACGAGCTGGATGCCGAGGTCGCGGGCCAGATAGTGCGCGGCACGCAGCTGATCGGCGTTCCACTCGCTCACGCCGATGTAGAGGGCCTTGCCGGCGCGCACGACATCCGCGAAGGCCTGCATGGTCTCTTCCAGCGGGGTCTCGTAGTCGTAGCGGTGGGCCTGATAGAGGTCGACGTAGTCGGTGCCGAGGCGCGACAGCGAGCCGTTGATCGACTCCATGATGTGCTTGCGGGACAGGCCGGTGTCGTTGTGTCCCTTGGGTCCGGTGGGGAAGTAGACCTTGGTGAAGATCTCCAGGGACTCGCGACGCTGTCCCTTGAGGGCATCGCCGAGGACCTGCTCGGCCACAGTGTTCGCGTACACGTCGGCGGTGTCGAAGGTCGAGATGCCTGCGTCGAGAGCCGCGTGAACGCACTTCGTTGCGGTGTCGTTTTCCACCTGGGAACCGTGCGTGAGCCAGTTTCCGTAGGTGATCTCCGAGATCTTCAGGCCGCTGTTTCCAAGATATCTGTGCTCCATGGATCCAGCCTACTGCTGGGCGGGCGGAGTGGACACCCCTCGCCGGAGCATCGTCGAATCGAAGGCTGCCGATGACCTCGCCGAGGTGGCCGCGGGCGGTGCATTCTCCGCGAGGTGGCCGTGCAGAACGTTGGCAAACCCGGCCGAGTCGCCCGCGCGCAGGTGCTCGACCAGCGAGACATGTTCGGCGATGATCTCCTCGCATCGGTCGAGGAGTCGATCTCCGGAGGCGAAGAGGATGAAGCGGTGCCGATCGGAGAGCTGCGAATACAGTTCCAGCATCACCTGGTTGTCGCCGGCCTCGACGAAGCCGCGATGGAACTCGAGCGTCAGGTCGATGAAGGCGGCGATGTTCCCGGCGTCGAAGGCCTCCCGCTGAGCTTGGATCGAGGCTTCGAGCTCAGCGGCGAGTTTCTGTCGCAGTGCATCCGGAGCCCGGTCGACGGCCGTCGTCTCCAGCACGAACCGGGCGTCGGCGAGTTCGGCCACGGTGCGCTCGTCGACTCCCTGGACGATGGCCCCGCGCTTGGGGTAGATGACGATCCACCCCTCATCCTGCAGCCGAGCCAGAGCGACCCGCACCGGTGTGCGGCTGACCTCGAGCTCGGTGGCCAAACCTGCCTCGCCCAGCATGGTCCCGGGCTGGTGGGTGCCGTTGAGGATCTGCGCGCGGATGAGCTGATAGGCGCGCTCGGCCGCGCTCGGGGTCTCGCCGCTGCTGGTCGTGGCCACCGAATTCTCCTCGTGTGCTGCAGATAGTGTCATGTCCGAGCCAGATGATCATCGATCGCTCGGGTCGGGGTGTTTGGACTCAAGCTACCTGAGATGTCGCTTCAATCCGCATATGACGCCTCTGCAGTGCTTTCGTTTGGATCGGCAGGTGCCATCTGCCCGGGCCAGCGCATCAGAGGTATCGCCCGGATCGAGAACGCCAGGGCGATGAGGAGGACGACTGTGGCCATCATGTTGATCCACAGGAAGCCTCCGGCCTGCAGCACCGTGCCCGCCATGGCGGCCATGAGTGCACCGCCGAGGTTCATCGCCGAATCCGATGCGCCCTGCAGGGTGACTTTCGCATGGCGGGGCACCGAGGCTGTGAGCAACGCCGATCCGCCGATGAGGAACATCGACCAGCCGATGCCGAGGAAGATGAGTGCCGTGCTCAACAGGACCATGGAGGAGACCTCGGCCGCGGCATCGACGACGCCCAGGGTGATTGCAGCGGCGAAGACGGCGACCCCGCCGGCGATGACCGTTCCCGGCCCGAAGCGATCGGCCATCCATCCGAACACGGGGGAGAGGGCGTACATGCCGGCGATGTGGACGCTGACGACGATGCCGATCGCGCCGAGGGAGAAGGCCTGGTGGTCCATGTGCACAGGGGTCATGACCATGACGTTGGTCATCATCATCTGCCCGGCGATGATCGTGATCATCGCAAACAGGGGAACGGGGCGAGCAGCGGCGAAGCGCAGCGCCGGACCCAGCTTCATCGTCGCTGGCTCTGTCGTTGATTGGCCGGACTCGGCGACCGCCTCGGCGACACCGGGTGTGATCTTCCTGGTCAACGTCGATGCGACCAGGGTCGCCAGTCCGAATGCGGTCATCGAGATCAGGTAAGGCCCGGCCAGTTCGTTCATGCCCAGAGCCGCGCCGAGGTGCGCCCCAGGGGCGGTGAAGCTGGGCCCGAGCACGGACCCGACCGTCGTCGCCCACACCACCAGCGACATGGCCCGCCCGGCAGCCGAAGGATCGACGAGGTCGACCGCGGCGTAGCGGGCCTGCAGGCCGGAGGCCGTCGACGACCCGCACATCATCATGCCCAGCATGAACAGGGGCAGGAATTGCAGTGCGACGCCAAGGAGGACGACCGTGGCGCCCAGCGTGCCGATGCCGAATCCCAGCGTCAGCGCGGTTCGACGTCCGGCCTTGCCAGCCAGCACGGCGAGGGGGTAGGCGATGAGCCCGGCACCGAGGATGACGCTCATCTGCGCGATGCCCGCCATCGAGGTCTTGCCCGTGATCTCCTCGGCCAGCAGACCGCCGACCGCGTAGCCGGAGGCGATTCCGGCTCCGGAGAGCAGCTGCGCGGTGATCAGCTTGGCCTGTGCGCGAGTGCGGGTCTTCATCGACGCCTTCCGTTATTCCTGTCAGCTATCCACACAACGTATCTTGGATCCATCTTGGATACAAGATGGTCTGACCCTCGCCGAGGCGGCTGATCGTGGTGCTGCTGCGACGTCGCGGGTGCGCCAAGGGCTTCAGAGGCGGGAGGTTCTGAAACCGACCGAGGACTGCGCGAGGACTATGACGGCCAAGCCGATCACCGGGACCACGGGTGAGGCGGCGGTCTCCAGGCCGAAGCCGAAGGCCAAGGGTCCGATCGCCGCCAGCGCTACGCCGACCGCCGAGGTCACTGCCGACACCGAGGCGGTGTGGGCAGGTGAGCGCCCGAACTTCACGATCTGGTCGTAGGAGGCACCGAGGCACAGCCCTTGTGAGACTCCGAGCAGGATGGTGGTAGGCAGGGCTCCGGCCGAGTTCAGCGTCAGCAGCAGGAGCAGACCGATGACGGCGAGCACCGGAGCCAGGGGTGCGATGAAGCGTGAGAGTCGGCCGCGCAGGGCGATCGGTGCGATGAGGCCGAAGGGGATCGCGACGATGCTGATGAGAGAGGTGTACGCACCGGCCGCCTGAGCCGACATCCCGTCCATGACGAAGACCGAGGGCAGCCATGCCGAGGTGGTGTAGAACGTCAGTGACGTGGCGCCGAGGAACAGTGCGAGGAGCCACACATTGGCATCGGTGACCACAGCTTTGGCGCGGTGGTCGCCGCCGGTCCCAGAGGCAGCGGGGTCTCTGTGCGGTCCCGATGACGCGGCGACGTGAGGGGTGCGGACGTAGACGAGCCACAGGGTCAGAGCGATCACCGAGCACAGCGCCCAGGTCAGCAGAGTGCCGCGCCAGTTGAGTCCTGTGACCTCCCGGATCGGAATCGTCAGGCCCAGAGCCAGAGCGGGGCCGAGGCTCAGCGACATCGAGTAGGTTCCGGTCAATCGCGAACGGATCCCGGCTCGTTCGGCATTGATGATCGAAGGGACGAGGACGGTGACGATGGCGATCGAGAACCCCAGGAGTCCCGTCCCGATCAGCAGCGGAACGTCCCCGGGGACCGACCTCAGGGCCATGCTTGCGACGATGGCCACGAGCGACAGGCTGACGGTCCGACTGCGGCCCAATCGATTCGCCAATGCCGGAGCGATGGGAGCGGCCAGCAGGGTGAGGACGAGAGGGATTGACGTCAGCAGAGACAGGAACGTCTCCCCATGCCCGGTATCGACTTTCATCGTCGGCACCAGCGGTGCCAGAGAGATCGTCGGAATCCGCAGGCTGAGCCCGATGAGGAGGACCGAGGCGATGGCGACGATCGCAGCGGCTGCAGATCGGGAGGGAAGCGGCCGAGGGTCGGGCGTTGAGGGATCGTCAGACATTGCTCGTCATCTTAGCCCTGCATCACTCGTGGCCGGGCGCACTTCCGGCCAGGACCGCCTCGGTGACCACACGCGAGCCGACCTTGCCGGTGGCGTCTTCGCGCCGAGGGCGTCGTTGCCGTCGGCAAACGAGGCACGGCTTGCCCGCCGAGGTGGCAGTGGGGTGAGATAGGCAGGTGGATTTACTGGGATTGGTGCTCGTCGGCTGCCTTGTCGGGCTGACGACTGTGCTGTTCGGGTTCGGCGGAGGCTTCGTCACCGTCCCGATCATCACCCTTGTCCAAGCGGACCTCGGCAGTGACACTGCACGGGTGGCCGCAGCCACCTCGGCGCTGGTGATGCTCGTCAATGCCGTCGTCTCTACTCTCTCGACCAAGCGCGAGACCCTGGCCCACCTCAAGGGGGAGTGGTGGCTGTTCATCCTCCTCGCCGCAGGTGGGGCGTTCGGGGCCTTCTGTGCCAAATTCGCGCCGGAGACGCTGCTGAAATGGGGCTTCGTCATCTACATCGCCGTGACCGCGATCGACCTGCTCGCCCGCCCCGGCTTCTTCCGCCGCGGAGCGGCGAAGGCCCGTGACACGGTGAAGGCCGGCGGTGGCTCGGGCGCAGACGGTGAGGACCTGGGTGATGGCGGTCGCGGAATTGCTGCGCTGTTCGGATTCCCGATCGGTGGCCTGGCCTCATTCCTCGGCGTCGGCGGCAGCGTGATGACAGTCCCGATGATGCGTCGGTCCGGGGCGACGATGACTGTGGCGACGACGCTGGCCAACCCTCTGACCTTGGTGATCATGCTCCCCGCGGTCCTCGTCACGATCACCGCCCATGCCTCCACCGAGGTCTCGGGAATGGTCGGTTCCGTGGACCTGCGATCGGCGCTGGCCCTCCTCATCGGCGCTATCCCGTTGATCGTGCTGCTGCGTCGCCGCGTGCCCAAGATCCCGGAGATCATCCACGCCTGGGGCTACGTCATCCTCCTCATCACCGCCGGGGCCGTCGTCGCCGTGTCCTGACCAAGTCGCCGTCTCCTGATCGACGGGAGACTCATCCTTCTCGACGTCGGCGGCGCAGCACCTCGGGCAGGCCGAAATAGATCGGCGGGCGCAGCGAAGCACGGTCCTCTTCGTCGGCACGGTTCGCTCCCTTGGGGCCCTCGTCAATCGGCGACGCCGGCGCCGCGTCGGCGGTCCCGCTCAGCGCCCACGCGCTCTCCCAGCTGATGAGCTCGCCGGCGTGGCAGACGGGATCGCCGCCGCTCGAGGGCGGTTCGGCCCACAGCCACAGGTTGATCCCGTATTCGATGAGGGTGAGCTTCTCATCCCGCTCCCGCACCGTGTTCTCTTTGACCAATGCCGCACGCACCTTCGCCGAGGTGGTCTCAAGTTCCGTCCACCCGTCCTGCTGGTGCGGAAGGAAGATCCACGTCCCCGCGGGGACGTCGGCAGGCACGACTTCCTCGGCGGTGATGATCGTGATGAACCCGTCCGTGGCGGTGGTGTCGGTGTCTGAGGAAGCGCTGTCCAGGAGGTCGGCAAAGCAGGTGCGGGCCACCTCGGCGGTGGGGGAGACGAAGAGAATGTGGGAAGCCTCGGCCCGGACCTCGGCAAGGCTGAGGCGGGTGAAGGTGTTCGCCCGCATCGTCGCCAGCACCTGGATCCAGTGCCCGGGGATCGGGGTACCGGTGATCAGGCGCGTCGTCTCAGGTCGCTCCGCATCGTGTCGCATGATCGTCTGCCTTCCTTCGTCACTGACGAATGCGTTCTCCTCAACCATGGCACGAACCGGTGCCCAGCCTCAGCCCTTCGTCTGTGTCCCTGTTGCCTGGCGGTGGTGGCTGGGGCGGACGCCGTATTCGCGGTGGAAAGCGGTGCTCAGAGCATAGCCGCTGGAATAGCCGACCTCGTGGGCAACGGATTCGACAGTGGCATCGGTGCGCTGAAGAAGGTCGGCGGCCAGGCACAGCCGCCACCCGCTCAGGTATGACATCGGAGGCTCTCCCAGCAGATCGGTGAAGCGGCGGGCCAGGGTGGCGCGAGAGACAAGCGCTTGACGGGCAAGGGTCTCGACTGTCCACGCTCGGTGTGGGGCGTCGTGCATGGCGGCTAGCGCGGCACCCACGACCGGATCCGAACTCGCCTGATACCAGCCCGGGGCTCTCGATTCGGGGAGGGCGAACCAGTCGCGCAGGGCACCCGCGAGCACCAGGTCGAGCAGTCGGTCGAGGATGGCCTGCTGGCCCGGTTCCTCACGCAGGATCTCCGCCTCCAGAAGCTGCAGCGCTGCTGTGCGCTGTACGGCTCGGGGCACGACGAGCACACGTGGCAGTGCGTCCAACAGGCGATCGGCGATACGACCGGTGACGGTGAAGGAGCCGGTCAGCATGGCGTCATCGGCATCCAACGCCAACCCGCATGTTCGTGCACCCAGCGCGATGCTCTCGGACGCGGCGCCGTCATCGGCGAAGCAGACTCCGGTCTGGGTCTGTATGTACATGGGAGTGGGGTTCGCCGTGGGGTCACTGGTCACGTCGAAGGGTGCCGGTCCCACGACAATGGCGATGTCGTGGCAGAAGAGCTGATGGGACGCGTCGCCGTCGCCGTCGACGATCCACGCTTCTCCACGCAGCATCGTGACCAGAGACAGAGAAGCGTGTTCCTCGAAAGCGGTACACCATGGCGGGTTCGCAAGAGTCCGACCTACCAGCGCGCCGGAGGAGCGGATGTGGGTGAGTACATCGGTGAGCGTGTCCACAGCCTCAGCTTAGACGATGGATGATCTGTATGAGACTGTGAGCGATTCTGCGTCTCACTCCAATGCGGTGAGATTGGCATATGAACACATTTCACGAACCCACACCAGGCCGTGCTCATTGGGTCTATACCCACCCGCGGCGCAATTCGCTCAACCGGCACCTGCTCCGGGCGGGGACCTCAGCACTGACCGAACACTTCGATGTGACGGTCTCCGACCTCTATGCCGAGGGTTTCGACCCAGCTCTAAGCGACCGTGACTTGGGCAGTCTGTCCACCGTCGACGGCAACGTGTCAGACCTGGCCGGTCAAGCGTATGCACGTGGCGAAGTTGAGCCCGAGGTGAGACGAGAGCAGGAGAGGCTGGCGGCCTCCGAACTGCTGGTCCTGCAGTTCCCGCTCTGGTGGTACGGGCCTCCTGCGATGCTCAAGGGGTGGCTTGATCGGGTGCTGCAGACCGGGTTCGCGCAGGGGGAGACCGATGAAGCCTCCGGTCTTCCACGCCGGTACGGCGACGGCCGGCTGCTGGGCAGGAAGGCACTGATCATTGTCACCGCGGGAGATGATCAGCGCACGCTGGGTCCGCGTGGTGTCAGCGGAGATCTCGAATCACTGCTCTTCCCCTTGACTCATGGTGCCCTCTGGTACGTGGGGGTCGAAGCGCTGGACCTCCATGTGGTCTATGAGGCGGACGGCATCGGCGAAGCAGGGCGTGAGCACGAGGGTCGGCGCCTGGCTGAACGGATCAAGGGACTGTCCGCTGAACGGCCCCGTTCGTACCGGAGGATGCTGGGAGGAGACTACGACCGCGCGACCCGGGCACTGGTCGATACGGTCAATCCCGGTCGCACCGACCTGGCTATCCACCTCGGCGACTGAAGGGCAATAACGAATCCGTCTCATTGTCCCCATCTGCCGTGCTTTCGGTGCAGATCGGCCATATTCTAGCGGTAGTGGATCGCGACGCGGCATCTTTGCCGCGCACGGTCCACGACCACGTTCCCACCCTTTTTCACGACTGGACACCCATGCCCTTTTCCGCCTTCCTCAACCATGCCATGACGCGCCTTCGTGCAGGCATGGTCTTCGCTCTCATCGCTTTCCTCAGCATCGTTCTCCTGTCCGCATGTGCCGACGGCGGCGAAGTCGGGGTTACCGAGGACGCATCCTGGAACTCGGAATCGACGCCGACAGCGAAGACGACCGACAAGCCGGCCGCGGCATCCGAAACTCCTGCTCCGACCGAGGGCAGCGGAAGCTCAGAAGCAGAAGGGACGAAGGCTGAGGAAACCGAGCAGGGCAGAGCCGGCGGTTCGGCTGCCGGCACCGCGCTGGCACTGCTCGACGAGTTGGAGGTCAAGGGTCGGGCGCCGAAGACCGGGTACGACGCGGACCTCTTCAAATGGCGTTCGGATGCCGACCACAACGGCTGCGACACCCGCAACGACGTGCTGCGCCGCGACCTGTCCGACATCACCCTCAAGGCGGGCACGAAGGGGTGTGTCGTCATTGCCGGTGGCCTGAAAGATCAGTACAAGGGTGAGACCTATACCTTCGACCGGGACCCGAACAACATCGACATCGACCACATCGTGGCCCGCTCAAACGCGTGGCAGACCGGAGCCGCGACGTTCGACGAGGACACGCTCAAAGAATTCGGCAACGACCCGCTCAACCTGCTGGCCGTGAGTTCGAGCCTCAACCGGCAGAAGGGCGATGGCGACGCCGCGACCTGGCTGCCGCCGGCCAAGAGCTACCGCTGCGAATACGTCTCCCGGCAGATAGCGATCAAGCACAAGTACGACCTGTGGGTGGTCACGGCAGAGAAGTCCGCGATGCAGCGAGTGCTGAGCGCCTGTGACGATGAGCCCGCTTTCACCGAGAACGTGACCTGGCCGAAACCCGGCGAGGGTGACGATGTGACAACGGCCGAGGACACGAAGAGGAAGTCGTCGAACTCGCAGAAGTCGAATTCGACGGGGTCGAGTTCGAAGGAGACACGGACCTCTGGGGGAGGCTCCGTCTATTACGAGAACTGCACTGCGGCCCGTGACGCGGGGGCCGCTCCCGTTCGCCGAGGTGACGCGGGATATGCGTCGCACCTCGATCGCGATGGTGATGGAGTTGGTTGCGAGTAGCCGCCTAAACTGTGACATTTCTGACGTTTTCGACCGTCTCATCCGAGGTAGATAACGAAACGGATAATGATTGAGCATTCAACCCACAGGCAGGGTGGATTGGCCCTAACATGTCAAGCGTGCCGAATTTCTTGATCTCCGCAGATGCCGTCCGCAGCGTCCGAGCTCGAGTAGTGGCCCTCTTTGCGGTTCTTGTGCTTTTGCTCTTGTCTGGATGCGGGAGCACCGGAGCGGGCCAGGCGACTGGCGGCGACGTGGACTGGTCCACCGGAGGCGGCGGCAACGCGAATGCCGACCCTGTTCCGTCTCGGCCCGCAGTCTCTCCCGAGACGCCTCAATCAGCGCAGCGAGCTCAGCGCTCGGAGGCACCTTCGAGCGTGCCGCCTGCGGCTGCCAGTCAGGACGAGGCGGCGCCGGCTGCCGAGGGTGCCGACGACAGAGATTCCCCACCGACCAGCGGAGATTCCGCGACGACAGGCGCTGCGATGTCTGAGTTGAACGGGCTGGACGTCAGGGGCAAAGATTACCGAACCGGTTACGACCCGCAGGAATTCGACTGGCGCTCCGATGCCGACAACAACGGCTGCGATACACCCAATGACGTTCTCAGGCGCGACCTCGACGAGCTTGTGCTCGAGGCAGGAACGAACGGGTGCACCGTTGCAGCCGGTCGCCTCGACGACAAATACCTTGGCGACTCCTATGACTTCGAACGCGGCTCCTCCAAGATTGAGATCGACCACATCGTGTCTCGCTCCAATGCCTGGCAGACCGGAGCCGCTGGCCTGACCTATGACGAATTGCGAGAATTCTCCAACGATCCACTCAACCTTCTTGCGGTGAGCTCGACCCTCAAACGGCAGAAGAGCGGAGGCGACGCGGCCGCGTGGCTGCCGCCGAATGAGGACTACCGGTGCGAGTACGTGTCTCGGCAGATCGCAGTCAAACAGAAGTACGGACTCTGGGTGGCTGCGGCGGAGAAAGACGCCATGGAGGAAGTGCTCGACTTATGCGCCGGCCAGCCCTCCTTCAACAAGGACGTGAATTGGCCGCAACCCGGTGAGGGAGACAGTGTGACGACCGAGTCGGCATCGCAGGAGTCCTCCGGGGAGCCTTCCGAAGGGCCTTCGGATCCGGCTGAGGAGACGGCGGGTAACCCCGCCGGAGATTCCTCTGCGAAAGACTCCGCAGGGGACTCTTCGGCGGCGAAAGGCTCTGAGGCGGGAGACTCCGGCGCGGGAGATTCCCCGACGGGAGAGTCTCCGGCCGCGCCGCCACCGGAGTCGGCTGCGAACCCGACCACGCCCGCGACGGAGTCGGCCGGGGACGATCGCCGAGGCGAGCGCTGACCCGACGTCGTCCGACGCTCTTCGTGTTACGTGGTTTCGAGCGGGAAGATGAGCAGGCTTCCTGACGCAGTCGCGACGGTCTTGCCCAGGTTGTCGACGACTTCCCCTTCGGCGAAGGCCACGCGGCGTCCGCCCTTGGTGACACGGCCCGTGCAGACCAGTGGGCCGCTGTCCTTGGAAACCGGGCGCAGGTAATTGACCTTGATCTCGATCGAGGTGTACCCGGTTCCGGCGGGCAGGGTCGTATGCACAGCGCAGCCGAGGGCCGAATCGAGCAGGGTGCAGACGAGCCCACCGTGGACCATGCCGATCGGGTTGTAGTGGGATTCGTCGGGATGGCAATGGAAAGTGACCGTCCCTTCACCCACCTCGGCGATCTGCATTCCGATATGCGCGCCGATGGGTGCCCCGGGGACCTCGCCGGCGGCCATCTTGCGCAGGAAGTCGATGCCGTCCATCGTCGGCAGCAGAGACAGGCCCTGCGAGGGATCGGTCCAGGTCACGGTCGTCTCGCGGGTAGTCGAATCGGTGCTCATGTCAGTTGGCCTCTTTCGGCATCGGAACGTTCTGCAGGCGCAGCTGGCCGCGGGCAAGGACCTTGTCCGTTGACGAATCGGTGATGATGACTTCCCACAGCTGCTGGGTGCGTCCCTGGTGCAGGGCGGTGCCCTCGACGCTCACGCGGGCACCGGTGGTCGGTCGTAGGAAGTCGGTGGCGTTGTGGATTCCGACGGCGAATTCGCCGCGCTCGGCCACCGCGTGGCTGGCGCCGATGCTTCCCGTGCTCTCGACCAGGGTGGTGTAGACGCCGCCGTGGACGACGCCCCACGGGGTGTGGTGGTCGGCGCCCAGATCGGCATGGCCGCGGACGGTTGTGTTCGTGACCTCGTCGATGACGAGACCCGAGGCGGCGACGAAGCGGCTTGCGGCTTCGAGTGAGACGTTCGGGACGGGCCCTGATGGTGCGTTCATGAGTTCTCCTTTGAGCTGTCTGAGATCCTGTCTGAGGTAGCTGGCTGAATAATTTGAAGTTAGCCTACAATGAAGCGACAGGTCAACCGGAGGAGAGGCGATGACGGGGGCGGCGATGGAAGGAGCGCAGGTGGACTGGTTGGAATTCGACACCGCGGAATGTTCGATCCAGAAGACCCTCGATGTCATCGGGGAGAAGTGGACCATGCTCATTCTCCGCGAGGCGTTCAACGGGGTGCGCAGGTTCGATCAGATCCGCGATCATGTCGGCGTCTCCGATCCGGTGCTCTCCGACCGACTGCGCAAGCTCGTGGCCGCCGGAGTCCTCGAGTCCAAGCCCTATCGTGAGCCCGGGCAGCGCGTGCGCAAGGAGTACCGGCTCACGGACAAGGGTCTCGATCTCTATCCGGTGATGATCTCGCTGCTGAGGTGGGGCGACGAGCACTGCGCCGACAGCGATGGTCCGCCTCTCGAGGTGCTGCATCGCGACTGTGGCGAGCCGATCCGTGCCGTCGTCGAGTGCGCGGTCGGCCACACCATCTCCTCGCCGCGGGAGGCCGTGACCTCACCGACGCCTGCGGCGACTATGCGGCCTGCGCCCGTGCGCGGATGAGGTCCTCGGCGGTGCGCACGTATGCGTGGTGATGGACCGCTTCCCTCGTCTGCAGGACGATTCGGCGCCGAGGTGTCGGATCGATGAGCGGCACCGTCGTCACTCCTGCCGGCAGGTCTCGGACTGCCAGTGGGGGCAGGGCCGAGACGCCGACTCCGGCGGCGACCATGGCCAGGACGGCATAGTGGTCATCGGAGCCGGCCGCGAAGCGGGGCTCGTAACCGGCAGCATTGCAGGCTCGGGTGACGATGAACCCTGCCGGCGTATTGCTGATGTCCGCATCGACCCACGCTTCGTCCTTCAGCTCCGACATCGAGACCGCCTCGGCGCTGGCCAGGCGATGATCGGAAGCGAGGACGAGCAGGTAGTCCTCTTCGGTGAGCACCTGCCGGCGGAATCCCGGGATCGTTGTCGGCGGCAGGGACGGTTGCTCCGAATGGATCTCGAGGTCGTGCGGGCGCCAGTCCTCGGCATCGGTTGCGGGACTGAGGCTGATTTCGAACTGCACGGTGGGGAATTCGGTGACGACGGAGGAGACGATGGCAGGTATCCACTCCTTCGCCGCCGAAGAGAAGCAGCCGATCTCGAGCCGGGGGTGGGGGCCTCGACGCAGGTCATCGAGTGTGGCCTCGAGGCGTCGCAGGCTGGAGAAGACCTCACCGGATTCCTCGGCCAGACGAGCCCCGACGGAAGTCGGCGTGATTCCTCGCCCGCTCCTCTCGTAGAGGGGCAGGCCCACGTCCTTCTGCAGCCTGATGATGTGCTGGCTGATCGTCGCCGGAGTGTATTGGAGATTGGCCGCGGCCTGCTGGACGGAGCCGCTGGCGACCACGGCCCTCCAGATCGCGAGTCGGTGGGTGTCGAGCATGCTTCGATTGTAAAGCGTTTGCTGACAGACATGTGAAAACAATTGCTTGTGCTTGATTGAAGCTCGGGGAGACGATAAGGGCATGTGGATCATTCCGGTGCTGTTTCTCACCTTCGGCTACGCCCTCGTCCTCTTCGGCATGGGTCGTTTCCTCCAGCCCTCGCACGACCGGCTGCGGCTGAAGCGTCTGGACAATCCTGCCGTCGTCCAGACCCTTGCTCGCGGGTGGGCTGGACTGACTTCGGGCGGCAACCTCGAGCGCATCACCGATGAACTCTCGGTTCGCCGGCACGTGGCGAGCCGGCGCGGCGATCAGTTCTGAGCCTTATGAGAAGAGCGTGATTGCAAAGATCGCGAAGATGACGAGGTGAGCCGCGCCGTGAATCGCCGTGACCCTCTTCGCCGCGAAAGCAGTCACCGACAACAGCAGGGTGACCGCGAGCAGCAGCAGGTTCGCCGGGGATTCCGCTAGCACGATCGGCTGATCGGTGAGCAGGCCGATGAGCAGCACCGTCGGAATCGTCAGCCCCACCGTGGACACCTGCGCCCCGTGGCACAGGTTGCTCACCCGCTGGATCTCTCCCTGCCAGGCCGCCCGCACCGAGGTGATCGTCTCCGGGAGGAAGACGATGATCGCGATGACGACCCCGGACAGGGCCACAGGAGCGCCGAGGCGGCCCAATCCGTCATCGAGCAGCGACGCCATATCATGGCTGAGCAGGACGATCGGTGTGACCGTGGCGATGAGCAGGGCGAGGCGCACGATGATCTCGCTGCGGTGCGTGGAGATGATCTCGACGATGCTCTGCTTCGGTGGAGTCTCCTCGACAGTCGAAGCAGACCTGCGTGTCACCGCGGCGGGGGTGGTCAGTCGTGGATCCACCTCATGGAAGTCGGCGGCCTGAGCACCCATCTGGCGAAAGAGGAAGAAGGCGTAGATGCCGATCGTGAGCACGATGATCGGGATCTCCTGCCATGCCTCGTAGCTGCCGTTCGTGCCGATGAGGGCCGGCAATGCGAAGGCGAGGGCCGCCAGGACGATGATGAGGGACAGGTACGTCGAGACGCCCGTGCGATTATGGGCGAGACTCCCGTGGCGCAGCCCTGCCACCAGCAGACACAGTCCGATGACGGCATTGAGGATGATCATCGACACGGCCATGACCGAGTCGCGGGCGATCGTCGCGTGCTCGCCGGGGCCTAAGAGGACGGCGGCGATGAGCACCACCTCGATGAGCACGATCGAGAGCGTGAGGACGAGCGAACCGTAGGGATCGCCGAGGCGGCGGGCCAGATGCTCGGCCTCGTGCACCACGCCGAAGGCACAGACGAGGATGACACCGACGATGATGATCAGTGCTGTCACCAGGAGTGGAGCGGGAACCGATGGGGCCAGTAGCGGGCCGGTGAAGAGAAGCGCGGCGAAGGCACCCCAGCCGAGTACCAGGCGAACGATGGCAGACGGAGTGAGAATGCTGCGAATAGCGGCAGTCATGACGGGCATTCCTGTTCTACGAGGCCGTCCTCATCGTGACTGATTGCGTTCGGGTCGTCCCGACCGTTTCTTGCTGATGTTACTCATCCTCAGGATATCGAGACCGCTGCACGAGGGGCAAACACGTCGGCTTTCCGTCGGCTCGGAGCCCTCACCCCATCATCACGAGACGATCGAAGCATCGATGAGCACCGGGCCCGACGCCTCGAGTGCCTCCCGATAGGCGGCGGCGAACTCGGCGCGGGTGGACGTCTGCTTCGCCGGGACCCCGTAGCCGTGGGCCAGGGAGACGAAATCGATGCCGCCCAGGGCCAGCCCGGGGGCCTTGGGCACGCCCATGCGCTGGGCAAAGCCTGCCAGGGCACCGTAGCCGGAGTTGTTGATGATGACGAAGATGGTCCGCGTCTGCAGCTGGGCGGCCGTGTACAGGGCGGTGATGCCGTAGTTGGCCGAGCCGTCACCGACGGTGGCGACAATGGTCTTCTCCGGTGCTCCGATCGACATTCCGACGGCGACAGGCAGCCCGAAGCCCAGACCGCCGGAGGCTGGGAAGCTGTACATGCCGGGTCGGTCGATGGCGACACGCTCAAGGTAGTCGAGGTCCAAGGTGGTGGTCTCATTGACATAGGACACGGAGTCATTGACGTGCTCGTTGAGCACCTCGAGAACCTCTGCGCCGGTCATCCCCTCCGCCGAGGTGGCCGCTGGGCTCATGATCCGTGAGCCACGTTCGCCGCGTCGGGTGCCGCGATCGGTGATCTGCTCGGCGAGAGCCACGGCGGTGCTGGCGATATCGGTGATAAGGGCCTTGCCGAATGGTGCCCGGGTGGCCTCGCGCGGAT
This sequence comes from Brevibacterium picturae, assembly GCF_900105045.1. Lineage (GTDB taxonomy): Bacteria > Actinomycetota > Actinomycetes > Actinomycetales > Brevibacteriaceae > Brevibacterium > Brevibacterium picturae. Next base: position 2,931,545 of record NZ_LT629739.1, read on the forward strand.
CCTGGGTGATCTGGATGACCTCGGTGCCGGGAGTCAGGTAGTTCGACGGCTCCCACCGGTGATATCTGAACACTGCGGCACCCAGCACCAGGACGACGTCATGGTCGGCCAGTTGGTCACGCACCGACTTGATCCCGGGAACCAGGACACCTTCGAAGTTCGGGTGGGTTGTCGGGAAGGGGCAGCGGGTGGGCGACGGCGCGACATACACGGAAGCGTCGAGCTTTTCCGCCAGCGACATCACCGCTTCGGAGACGCTGGGATCAGTGACAGCAGCGGCATCCACCTGAGGGCCGACCACGAGGGCGGGACGCTTCGCCCCATCAAGAGAGGCGAGCAGTTCCCGCTGCTGCTGCGGATCGAGACCACGCCCGGTCGACACCGTTCGTGTCGTCAGCAGGTCATCGTCGTCGAGAGCCACCTCGTCCCAGTCGTCCAAGGGAACCGACACATAGACGGGTCCGCTGGGTTGGGTAGTTGCCTCGAAGGCGGCTTGGGACAGAGTCCGGGGAACGTCTGTGGCCGACAGCGGCTCATGGGAGTACTTCACCAGCGGCGTCGGCAGGGTGGCGGCGTCCGAGTTGGCCAACATGGCTTCCTGGCCCACCGTTCGTCGAACCTGCTGTCCGGCCAGGACGACCAGCGGAACATGGCCGTAATGGGCGTTGGTCAGCGCCCCCATCCCGTTGCCGGACCCGGACGCGGCATGCAGGTTGACCAGGACCGGACGTCCCGTGACGCGCGAGAAGCCCTCGGCCATACCGACGACGACCTGCTCATGCAGGCCGAGGACGAAGCGGAAGTCGTCGCCGAGTCCTGCCAGGAAGGGCAGCTCGTTCGATCCCGGATTGCCGAAGACCGTCGTCATTCCATGGGTGCGGAAGACATCCAGACTTGCCTGAAGGACGGTCTTGCCAGTCGCAGTCATTGACCTCACTGCTTTCTTCGGGGGAGCGGTTCGTGTTGCATCTTACGCAGGCGACAGGAACGCCGCGATGCGCTCCAGGGTGTCTGCCGCCAGCGAGTAGTAGGACCAGATTCCTCGCTTCTCGCGGTGGAGGACACTGGCGTCGACGAGGATCTTCAGATGGTGTGAGACTGTGGGCTGGCCCAGGCCGACCGGATCGATGAGATCGCAGGCGCAGGCCTCATTGCCCTCGTGGGCGGCGACCAAGGAAACCAGGCGCAGTCGTGTCGGGTCGGCGAGTGCCTTGAGGATCCGGGCGAAGTCCTGTGCTTCGGCCAAATCCAGAGGTTCGGCGGTCAGGGGAGTGCAGCAGGCCGCCGAGGCGGGTGCGGGCAATGTCTGTTCAACAGTCACCTGTCCATTATGCCCATATATTGACAGTTGTCGATATGTGGTGGTTGGATTCATATCGATAACCATCGATGTTTGTGGCCGGTCGACTTCTGTCCTGAGCAGAGTCACCTGTCATGAGCGAAGACACCAGTCGTGAGCAGAATCGTCCGAGGAGTTCGATGAGCACCCCAGCCACCGCCACCAATGAACCGGCCCAGGTCAAACTGTCGACCCTCGACCGCTTCCTGCCGGTGTGGATCATCGCAGCGATGATTCTCGGGCTGCTGCTCGGCCGACTCGTGCCCGGACTCGCAGCCGCACTCGATTCGGTGAAGGTCGCCGATGTGTCCCTGCCGATTGCCCTGGGGCTGCTGGTGATGATGTACCCGGTGCTGGCCAAGGTCCGCTACAACGAGACCGGTCGGGTGCTTGCCGACAAGAAGCTGATGATCACGTCTCTGGTCATCAACTGGTTGGCCGCACCTGCCTTCATGTTCGCCCTCGCCTGGATCTTCCTGCCCGATCTGCCGGAGTACAGGACGGGGCTGATCATCGTCGGCCTCGCCCGGTGCATCGCGATGGTCTTCATCTGGAACGACCTCGCCTGCGGAGACCGTGAAGCCGCAGCCGTCCTCGTGGCGATCAACTCGGTCTTCCAGGTCCTCGCCTTCGGTCTCCTCGGCTGGTTCTACCTGCAATGGCTGCCGAACCTCCTCGGACTGCCGACGACGAGCGGCGAATTCTCCTTCTGGGCGATCACGCTGAGCGTCCTCGTCTTCCTCGGCATTCCACTGCTGGCCGGCTTCCTCACCCGCACCATCGGCGAGAAGACGAAGGGGCGGACTTGGTACGAAGACCGGTTCCTGCCCGCAATCGGACCATTCGCTCTCTACGGGCTGCTGTTCACCATCGTCTTGCTCTTTGCCTTCCAGGGAGATGAGATCACCTCGAACCCCTTGGACGTCGCGCGCATCGCCCTGCCGCTGCTCATCTACTTCATCATTGTCTTCGCCGCCGGCATGATCGTGGGGCGTGCCCTGAAGCTGGGATATGAGAAGACGACCACGCTGGCGTTCACCGCCGCAGGCAACAACTTCGAACTCGCCATCGCCGTGGCCATCGGCACCTACGGAGTCGCCTCCGGGCAGGCCCTGGCTGGTGTCGTCGGCCCCCTCATCGAGGTCCCCATCCTCGTCGCCCTCGTCTACGTGGCACTGTGGTCACGACGTCGCTTCTTCCCCGAACACGCCGGAGGCCAGATGGCCCCGAACCGACAGGAGTCCCACTCATGACCGCAGCTGTGCCGAAGCCCAGCGTGCTCTTCGTCTGCGTGCACAATGCCGGCCGATCCCAGATGGCCGCCGGATTCCTCCGCGAACTCGCCGGTGCCCAGATCGAGGTCCGCTCCGCGGGCAGCGAACCGGCTCACATGCTCAACCCCGCCGCCGCCGAGGCGATGGCTGAGGTGGGCATCGACATCACCGACCAGCAACCGCGAGTCCTCACCCCGGAGACCGTGAAGACCTCCGATGTGGTGATCACCATGGGATGCGGCGATGCCTGTCCCATCTTCCCCGGAAAACGCTACGAGGACTGGGACCTCGACGATCCGGCAGGTCAGGGAATCGAGGCCGTTCGCACCATCCGCGACGACATCCGCGCCCGCATCGAGACTCTGGTCGCCAACCTGGAAGGGACACCTCATGATTGAGAACACACCGCTGACCGAACTTCCCGTTGCCGTCATCGGCGCCGGACCGGTCGGCCTGGCCGCCGCTGCCCATCTCATCGCTCGCGAGATCGAGCCACTCGTCTTCGAAGCAGGGCCGGCCGCCGCCGCGGCAGTCAGCGCCTGGGGTCACATCGGACTCTTCTCGCCGTGGAAATACAACATCGATGAAGCAGCCCGGGACCTGCTCGAACCAACAGGATGGGTGGAACCCGAAGCAGACCAGCTGCCCACCGGCGCCGAACTCGTCGCGAACTACCTCGCACCGCTGGCGGCAACCGAGCCGCTGCGGGAGACCATCCATACGCGAACACGCGTCATCGCTGTCAGCCGCGTCGAAAAGGACCGCACACGCACCCCGGGCCGCAGCGACACCCCCTTCCTCGTCCGCACCCGGAACGAGAACGGGGCGATCGACGACCGCCGGGTTCGCGCTGTCATCGACACCTCCGGGACCTGGGAGACTCCGAACCCTCTTGGGCAGGCAGGACTGCCGGCCGCCGGCGAACCTGCGGCCCGCGAGGCAGGCCTCGTCTCCTCACCGTTGCCCGACGTCCTCGGCCGAGACCGTGCGCAATTCGCTGGCCGTCACACGCTCGTCATCGGCGCCGGACATTCGGCAGCCAACACCCTGCTGGCGCTGGGCGAACTCCGCGGGGCCGAGCCGAACACTCGCATCAGCTGGGCCATCCGCAGCGCCGACCCCGCCGGTGTCTACGGCGGCGGAGACCAGGACGGTCTCCCGGCCCGAGGAGCACTGGGGACACGCCTGCGCAACCTCGTCGAGAAGGGAGACATCGCGGTTCATACGCAGGTGACCATCACGGAACTGGCCTACGCAGATCCGGCACCCGCCTCGGCGACTGCCACGGGCGAAGTCGCCGTCACCGGGTCCACCCCAGACGGCGCAGTGTCGCTGAGCGTCGACCGTGTGGTTCCGGCAACCGGTTTCCGGCCGAACCTCGACTTCCTGCGCGAGATCCGACTCGACCTCGACCCGATCGTCGAAGCACCCACAGGGCTGGGGCCACTCATCGATCCCGAACACCACAGCTGCGGCACCGTCGCACCGCACGGCGCTCGCCTCCTGTCACATCCGGAGAAGGATTTCTACATCGCGGGGATGAAATCCTACGGTCGCGCGCCGACGTTCCTCATGGCCACTGGTTACGAGCAGGTCCGTTCGATCGTCGCCGCTATCGCCGGCGATCAGGACGCAGCCGACAAGGTCGAGCTCGTGCTTCCGGAGACCGGAGTGTGCTCGGCCGACATCGGTTCGTCATGCGATGCGCCATCGGTTGTGACGGTGACTGCCGACAGCAGCGGGTGTTGCGAGGCTGCTCCTGCACAACCGGTCTCGATCGGTATCCCCACCGGGCTGGAACACGGTCGCAGCGCACGCCAGGAGGCGCAGTGAGGACCCCACCCCGCGTCCTCTTCGTCTGTGTGAAGAACGGCGGAAAGTCACAGATGGCTGCGGGGCTCATGGGCGACATCGCCGGAGACTCGGTCGACGTCGTTTCCGGCGGTACCAAGCCCGGCACCTCGCTCAATCAGCTCTCGGTGGAGTCGCTTGCCGAATGGAACATCGACATCAGCGAAGGAACTCCCAAACCGGTCACGCCGGCGGATCTGGAAGCCGCTGACGTCGTCGTCACCCTTGGACGCGAGGCGATCGTGCATGCGCCCGAAGGCGCCGAGGTTGAAAACTGGGACACCGATGAGCCATCCGAGCGCGGCATCGAAGGAATCGAGCGCATGCGTCTGGTCCGTAACGACATCAGCGCCCGAGTCGCCGACCTTCTGGAGCGGTTGCGCTCGGGTTGTTGAGCAGACATTCCAGAGGAGTCAGAAGCGCAGGACCCCTCGACCTTCGCCTGCGACTATTTCGTCGGCGTCTGTTCGGTCGGAACGGAGTCTGCGCTCGTTGCTGCGGTACTCCGCGACTGCTTCGACCCCTTCTTCCGCCTGAACAGGAACCGGTCGACGCTGAAGCGTCCCGGTCCCATGGCTGCCAGCAGCAGAGCGCCGGCGGCCAGGGCTGCTACGAGTTCCCAGCCGCCCTGATCGACGAAGGGAACGGGCACCAGGTGCACGATGACCAGTGCGCCGATGAGGTTGGCAGCCAGCAGGATCCCGACGAGTGGGGTCAGGGCGCCGAGGATGAGCAGTCCACCGCCGATGAGCTCGACGAAGGTGGCGAACGGTGCCGCGATGTCCGGCAGCGGCACACCCATCTGGGCGAAGGACTGGGTGGTTCCCGAAACAGTCCACTCATTGAACTTCTGCCAACCATGGGCGATGAAGATGACGCCGAGAGCGATCCGGGCGAGGACGGTGATGATGTCGCGGGCGATGGTCGGGAATCCAGTTGTGGCGTACACAGCGATCTCCATAATTGATTGAAAGTGCAACTACACCGTATTCTGAGTTTATGTCAGGGAGCTGAACATACGACCCCCGCCCGGGATCATCCTTGGTCGACCCCGGGCTGACCTGAGACGGCCCGACCCCGGACCGGCTCACTCCATGCTCATTCCCTTCGCCGGAGCGATCCGGGACATCGAGCGGGCGGGAATCGCCGAGGCGAGAACCGCGGCGATGACCGTTGCCAGGGCGATGAGGCCCACCTGGATCGCGGGAACGGAGAGCACCGGATCGGTCGTGCCTGCCGTGAGCGAAGAGGTGCCCACCCATCCGAAGAACGTGCCCAGCACCGAACCGAAGACGAGGGCGATGACGGCCATGAGCAGGGACTCGGTCGTGATCATCCGCGACATCGCCCGCCGCGTGAAGCCGAGGGCACGCAGCAGCGCCCCTTCCCTGCGCCGGTCGATGACCGAGAGGGTAAGCGTGTTGCTGACCCCGATGACGGCGATGACGACTGCCGCGGCCAGCAGGCCCAGCACCACCGTGAGTGCGACCTGGAAGACCGAAGCATATTCGGCCCGGGTCGCCGCAGCACCGGCATCGCTCGATGCCCCGACGGCGTCGAGTTCGGACGTCAGAGCCTCGATCTGAGATGTCGAGGCGTCATCGGCGATCCGCACCCATGTCTGCTCTTCTGCCGAGCTGCCGGCCGCCTCGGCGATCGAGGCGGAATCCGCGCCGCTGACAACCGCGGTGCCCGTGGGCACGCTGCGGGAGCCGACGACGGTGAGATCGATGTTCTCGCCCCCGATGCTCACGGTTGCACTCTGACCGTCGATGTCCTCCGCGGCGGCATCGATGCCCAGGGCCGACGGTTCGATGAGGACTGTGCCCTCCTCGACGTCGAAGCCCTCGCTGCGCAGCACCGGAGTGTCCGCGGCTTCCTCGGCGCTGGTGAGAGCCAGCTCACCCGAGCCGGAGAACCCCTCGACGGTCACCGAGGCGGTGGGGGCCGGTACGGTGGTCCGGTCCTCGACGATGTCGGATCCGTCGATGACGGTGTCCACGTCGCTGCCCGATTCGGCGACGACGAGGTCGACCGGGGTGTCACCGGCAGTGGCGAGCTCGAGGGTGCGCTGCAGACTGGCCGAGCCGACGACGACAGCGGTCACCAGAGTGACGCCGATGAGCAGGGCACCCGTCGTCGACGCCGTGCGAGAACCTGCGGAACTTGCTGAGCGCCCGGCCAGCAGCACCGCAGGCGACCGTCCGGTGATCGCACCGATGAGCCGGGCGAGCCACCCGACGAACGGCGGGACGAACACCCGCGCGGACACGAGCATCGCGAGGAAGAGGGCGAAGCAGCCGAGGATGCCGAAGACGATCGACTGCTCGAGGGCCCCGTAGAGGCTCACAGCGATGCCGATGCAGGCGATCACCAGGCCGAGTACCGCCCGGTACCAGGGGAATCGGCGGGAGGCTGAGGGGACGTCGACCGGCCGCAGGGCCTCGATGGGAGAGACCCGCGAGGCACGGACAGCCGGAATGAGGCCGGCGGCCACAGTCACTGCGATGCCGACGGCCGGGCCGAGAAGCAAGGCCATCCACGAGGGGGAGAGGTGCGCGAACTCAGGCATCCAGAACGCTCGTGCCGCGGCCGTGAGCCCCCAGCCGATGAGGAATCCGAGGCCGACGCCGACGGCCGAACCGAGGACGCCGAGTGCGAGACTCTCGACCAGGGCCGCGCCGCGGACCTGCTGTCGCGAGGCACCGACGGCGCGGAAGAGCGCCAGCACACGGATGCGTGAGGCCACCAGCACCTGGAACGTATTCGAGATGACCAGAGCCGCGACCCCGGCCGAGAGGAGCCCGAAGGCGATGCCGACAGTCGAAAGGAAATCCGAGGCTCCGGAGAGTTCGTCGACCTGTTCCTCGACGACTTGGTCGACGGTCTTGACCGACACGCCCTCGTCGAGTCCGGCAGACTCGAGCGCCGAGGTGGCCGCCGCCGCGAGATCGGCACGTTCGATGCCGTCGGCGGCGACGATGCGCACCGCCTCGGGCATCAGCTCAGTCGGTGCCTTCTGCAGCCCGGCCTCGGCGAGATAGAGCGTGAGCCCGGAGCTTGAAGAGCCGGGAATGATGCCGGAGACGGTGAAGGAGGGCCCTTCGCCATCGCTGCTTCCGGACGCGTCGAAGGTCGACAAGGTCAGCGACTCCCCGACATCGACTCCGAGCGTCTCGGCATCGGCACCGCGGAGCATGATCTCGCCCGCCCCGCTCGGGGCCGATCCCTCCTCCGGCTGTAGCTGCCCACCCTGCGGAACGTTCGTCACGTTCGCGGTCACGGTGGAGGACGCCGAGGTGACCGAGACGTAGCCGGACTCCGTGAGCTGGGTGGACTCGGCACCGTCGACTTCGGCGACGGCCTCGCGGACGGAATCGCTGAGCGCAGAGCCCTCCGCGGATCCTGTGGGGTCATCCGCCGCGTCCGCAGTGATGGCGACATCGGCACCCGACCACTGGGCGCGGACCTGGTTGCGCAGCGTGTCGCCGAAGGCCTGCGAGAACAGGAGCGCGGCGACGATGAAGGCCACCGATACGGCGATGGCGATGCCGGCGGCGATGAGTCTGCCGGAAGCGCTGCGGAGATTGGAGACGGCGAGGCGGATCATCGAGGACCTCCATCGGCAGCGGAGGCGACCTGCATGAGAGCCGAAGCCACGGTCTCCGGTTCGGGGTCGGTGAGTTCTCCGGCGAGGCGTCCGTCGGCCAGCAGCACCACCCGATCGGCGCGGGAGGCGGCAACCGGGTCGTGGGTGACCATGACGACGGTCTGGCCCAGCTCATCGACCGAGGACCGCAGGATGCCCAGGACCTCGGCACCGGCGGCCGAATCGAGGTTGCCGGTGGGTTCGTCGGCGACGATGACCGCGGGTTGGGCGACGAGGGCGCGGGCGACGGCCACGCGCTGCTGCTGCCCGCCGGAGAGCTCGTGAGGGCGGTGGCGCAGGCGATCGCTGAGGCCGAGCAGATCGACGATGCGGCGGAAGAAGCGCGTGTCGGTCCGCCGGCCCGACAGATGCGAGGGCAGCAGGATGTTCTCCTCGGCGTTCATCGCCGGAACGAGGTTGAAGGCCTGGAAGACGAACCCGATCCGATCGCGGCGCAGTGTCGTGAGCTTGCGGTCGGAGAGACCGGAGATCGCGGTGTCGCCGATGATGACCTCCCCGGAATCCGGGGTGTCGAGTCCGGCGAGCATATTGAGCAGTGTCGACTTCCCGGACCCGGAGGGACCCATGATCGCGGTGAAGCGTCCGGACTCGATGTCGAGGCTGAGCCCGTCGAGTGGAAGCACCTGCGCGTCGCCTGCGCCGTAGGACTTGCGGAGGTCGATCGCTCGGATGGCCGGCCTCGGTGAGGGAGGCCGCTGTGAGTGATCGTGATGATCGCCGGAATCGACGGTCGGCGGAATGGTGGGCCCTGCCTGAGTCGGTGATGAGTTCATGCCTCCAGCTTCGTCGCCGGCGGCGCCCGGCACATCGGACCGGGGGATGGTCTTGCCCCTGCCGCCGACCGACCGCAGGCGTGGCAGGTCATACCAGGGGATGACCTCCTCGGCGCCGGGGATGACCTCGGCGGTGGCGAATCAGCCGGGCGAACCGACGAGGCCGGATTCGTAGGCGAGGATGACGGCCTGGACTCGGTCGCGGGCCTCGAGTTTCATGAGGATGCGTCCGACGTGGGTCTTCACGGTCGGTTGGGCGAGGAAGAGCTCGTCACCGATCTCGGTGTTGCTCAGCCCGGAGGCGATGAGGGTGAGGACCTCTCGCTCCCGCGGCGTCAGTGACTCCAGGCGCTGTGCGGCCTCGTCGAGCAGACCGGACGCGGACGGGCTCTCTGCCGGCTGCTGTGCCGATGGCGTGGCCCGTTCGGAAAGATCGCCATCGCCGAGGTGGGGGAGCAGCTGTCTGTCGAGCAGTCTGCGGGTCGTGCTCGGAGCGATGACCGCTCCGCCGTCGATGACGGTGCGGATCGATTCGAGGAGCATCTCAGGCATGGTGTCTTTGAGGAGGAAGCCGGAGGCGCCGCAGCGGAGGGCCCGCAAGGCGTATTCGTCCTCGTCGAATGTCGTCAGCACGATGATCTTGGGAGTCCGGATCTGCCCGGCATCGGCCAGGGCGAGGAGCTGCTCGGTGGCGGCGATGCCGTCCACGCGCGGCATGCGCACATCCATGAGCACGACGTCGGGTTCCACGGTTCGAACTGCGGTCACTCCCTCGTCGCCGTCGGCGGCCTGTCCGGCGACGACCATGTCGGGTTGGGAGTCGATGACCATGGCGAATCCTGTGCGCACGAGGACCTGGTCGTCGATGAGCACGATCCGCAGAGCAGCGCCCGGGTTCGTCTGCATCTGGGTCTCAGGCGGGGTCATCGGCCTGCCCGGGAGTCGGTGCCTGCGGTGCCGGCCGCCGGGGCAGGGCCGTCGGCGGTGATGCCGTTCGTCCCCGCCGATGTGTGGTGCGAATCGTCCGCCTCGGTGCCCTTGCGCAGGGGGAAGCGAGCCTCGACGACGAAGCCGGTGGCAGTGCCGAATGCGCTTCCGGTGACGCTTTCCGAGGACAGACCGGCGTCACGTCCGGCGCGCGGCCGATTCGCATCGGGCAGTCCCGTGGAGCGGATGGGGCGCGCCGTGAGGGTGCCGCCGTAGAGAGCGGCTCGCTCCTTCATGCCGGTGATGCCGTTGCCGCGGGAGCGCAGCTGCGTGGAGTCGGAGGTTTCGGCGTCGGGGGTCTGCCCGGCTCCGTCATCGCTGATCCTGGCGACGAATTCCCGCGTTTCGATGTGCAGCGACACATGGGCGCGAGCGATGCTGCCGGCGTGCTTGAGCACATTGGTCAACGCCTCTTGGACGATGCGGTACACCGCCAGGCCGGCGCCGTCGGGCAGCGTGGTGTCGTCGACTTCGTCGATGCCGCCGATGGACACGGGCAGACCGGCGGAACGGATGTCGTCGATGAGTCGTCTGATGTCGGCGACGCCGGGCAGCGGCGCGGCGCGGCGGTTGTCCTCGTCGTCGGTGCGGAGGAAGCCCAGCAGCGACCGGGTCTGTTCGAGTGCTTCTCTGCCTGTGCGGGAGATCGTCTCGAGCGCCCCGACCGCCGCCTGGGGGTTCGCTGACGCTGCGTAGCGTCCGCCGTCAGCCTGAGCGATGACGACGGAGAGCGAGTGGGCGATGACGTCGTGCATCTCCCGAGCGATGCGCATCCGTTCGGCATCGGTGGCCAGACGCGTCTCGGATTCGCGTTCATGTTCGAGCAGGCGGTTGCGTTCCCGGATCCCTTCGATCTCACGCCGCCTGCGGTAGCCGACTCCGCCGAGCAGCCAGGCGGTGAGCACGATCGACGCGCAGAGGGCGACGACGGTGAACATGAGCAAATACTCGCCGAAGTCCATGGGCCGCGCATCCGGTCCGACCGTCGACTGCAGTGAGACGAGGTAGAACCACAGGCCGAGCAGGCACGCTCCGCCCAATCCGAGGCCGAGCACGATCTGGCCGTGGCGGCGCGTGCCCCAGGCCGTCGTCGAGTAGATCGTCAACGGCACGGCGATGATGCCGATCGTGGGGCCGAGCATCGTGAGTATGCTGAGCAGGCAGGCGAGGGCGATGAGCATCGAACTGAACAGCGGTGCTGTGCGCCGCAGAGCCAATGGGAGCGTCTGGAGCAGGACGATGGCGACTTGGAAGAAGGTCGGCAGTGCCGTGAACGTGGGCGTATCGGCACTGGCCAGAAGAGTCACGACGGCGATGTAGGCCAGCGGGAGCACCCAGATCAGCGCATCGGCCACCCAGGGGTGCGCGGCGAGCAGCCTGCGTGCGCGGTGGAGACGACTGTCAGGGTCCGTCGGGGGTGCGGCCTGCTGGCCACCTGCGGCGGAGTGTCGGTCGTTCATGGGGCTCATGCTAGTGCGAAGGCGAACCGACGCGCATCATACCCAGGGCTGATCGGTCGGCAAGGCGTCGGCGGCGATGAGCCATCAGAGTTCGAAGGCCGCGATGAGCTCGGCGAGATCGGCGATGTGCTTGGTCGGGGTTCTGCGGCACCGGTAGAATGTGAGCTGAGCCACTGAGTGTCTCGCCGACACCGAGGTGGCGTCCGTCTGCTGTCGAACACCCGAGCGGGAGGTAGCCGTGGCCCCAGAGACGGCCGTGCGCGCAGAGTTGGCCGTCGAAGCCACCGGTCTCGTCAAGCACTTCAAAGACGTCAGGGCCGTCGACGGTGTGGATCTGCGCGTGCCCGCGGGTTCGGTCTACGGTGTCCTCGGGCCCAACGGTGCGGGCAAGACCACAGTGGTGCGGATGCTGGCAACGCTGCTGAGACCGGACGCCGGCACCGCGCGGGTGCTCGGTTATGACATCGTCGCCGATGCCGACGATGTCAGATTCAACGTCGGGCTGACCGGACAGTTCGCCTCGGTGGACGAGGACCTCACCGGGTCTGAGAACATCAGACTGCTGGCTCGCATGTACGGGTTCACCGGAGGTGAGGCACGCGAACGTGCCTCGGGTCTGCTGGAGGCCTTCGAGCTGCGCGAGGCGGCGGACAAGCCGGTCAAGTCCTATTCCGGAGGGATGCGTCGGCGCATCGACCTGGCGGCGAGCCTCGTGATGAGCCCGAAGGTGCTCTTCCTCGACGAGCCGACCACCGGGCTCGACCCCCGCAGCCGAAACCAGGTCTGGGACATCGTCCGTCTGCTGGTGTCCGAGGGTGCCACGGTGCTGCTGACCACCCAATACCTCGAGGAGGCCGATCAGCTGGCCGACCGCATCGCGGTGATCGACCAGGGCAAGGTGATCGCCGAGGGCACGGCCCCGCAGCTGAAGACCTCCGTCGGCGCCGGAAGCGTTCACCTCCGGCTCGCCGATGCCGGGCAGCGGGAGGCAGCGGCAGGAGTCATCGACCGGATCGTCGGTGATGAGATCACCCGCCCCACCGACCCGTACACGCTCACGGCCCGCATCCCGCAGGGGATGGAGGATCGGGCGGCGCGACTGCTGTCGCAGATGAACGAGGCCGGAATCTCCGTGCCGGAGTTCTCGCTGGGACAGCCCAGCCTCGACGAGGTCTTTCTCGCACTCACCGGCACCATGGCCGGCGGTGACGGTGCACGGCCGGACGAGCAGCAGACCGAGGGGGTGGCCGATGACGACGTCGAACATCGGTGACGACGATCGACTGCGCAGGGTCATCCGAGTCGACCGGCGGCCCAAACGGCCCTCGGCGCCGGCGGTGACGCTGACATTCACCCATCGGGCGCTGCTGAAGATCAAACATGTGCCCGAGCAGCTGATGGACGTCACCCTCACACCGGTGATCTTCACCCTGATGTTCGTCTATCTCTTCGGCGGTGCCATCGCCGGCGACCCGCAGACCTATGTGCAGTTCCTGCTGCCGGGCATCCTCGTGCAGTCAGTGCTCCTGATCACCGTCTACACCGGATTCACGATCAACACCGACATCACGAAGGGCGTGTTCGACCGGTTCCGGTCACTGCCGATCTGGCGACCGGCCCCGATCGTCGGAGCACTGCTCGGCGACAGCGTGCGGTACACCGTGGCCTCGATCATCACCATCGGCCTCGGACTGCTCCTCGGATTCCGGCCCGAAGGCGGTGTGCTCGGAGTCGTGCTGGCCATCGTGCTCCTGCTCATCTTCGCCTTCTCCCTGAGCTGGATCTTCACGATCCTCGGTCTGCTGATGCGGACCCCGAACGCTGTCATGGGAGTCTCCATGCTGATCTTGATGCCCTTGACCTTCGCATCCAACATCTTCGTCGACCCTGAAACCATGCCGTCGGGCCTCCAGACCTGGGCTCAGAGCATCAACCCCGTCTCGTATCTGGTCACCGGGGTGCGGGAGCTGATGTACGGCACCGCCACGTTCGGTGACATCGCCTGGGTGCTCATCGTCTCGGCGAGCCTGACAGCGGTGCTGGCCCCGATCACGATGCGCCTGTATCGCACGAGGACTTGAGGGTCGCGCCGACGATGAGAGCGGTGGCGCGAGCCCGAGCAGCGCAGGGCGAGGCATGGTCCCCGCCGCCGGTAGCGCTCGCGCAGGTCACCGCGTCGAGGAATCCGCTGCCGTCGCCGAGGCGGTTCGGCGTTTCTGAACCCGGGCGAGAACGAGCAGACAGGCTGCATTGCTCAGCAGGATCGCTGTGCCGATGAGGCAGATGGTGATGTCGAGGATGCCTGCATGGGAGTGCTCCGGCGGATCGGAGAAACCCGGAGCCGTCCAGAGAAGAGTGCCGATCGACAGGGTGAGGACCGCTGTCGCGACGAGTCCGACGACGCCGAGCACCTCGACGGCGGCGAGGGTGAGCAGCGCGACGATGGCGAGGAAGATGATCACGGCCATGATGTCGTAGCTGTGCCCGGTTCGGGTTGCCTCCTGCCACAGGCTGCCGTACTGCGTCGACTCCCCGGGATCCGACTTGTAGTACGGGAAGAAGGTGAGTACGAAAGTCAGTACGGCCAGCGGGGAGTAGAAACGGGCGAAACCCGCCGTGATCTGACGCCTGCGCTTGTCGAGATCGGTGGAGATCTCATGGGAAATGGCCTGAGATGTCATCGACTGCTCGCTCCCTTCGTCCGCGCTCCTGGTGGATCCAGTGTCCGGCGCCCGGTGCCGCAGAGACAAGCTGCTGACGATCCTCAGGCGGATGCCCGCGAACGGGAGGGCCGGCTGTGATTTCGCGGGCACGGACGGTGATGGCCGTTCGTGCATGGACATCGTGGCGAGGTGCTGAACACACTGTGACCATGTCTGACTCCGAAGAGGACCCGTCGGATGACCCGACGCATTCCGAGGTGGCCCCATCTGCCGGGCCGAGGCGTGGGAGCGCTGCGCGCGAGGCCAGGAGCGCGGCGGCGTTCGCGTGGTTCCTGGGCCTCGTCGCCGCGCTCCTGCTTGTCCTGCCCACTCTTGGCAGTCTCGGCGCCGACGCCAGCAGTTACGGAGGCGAGCATTTCATCTGCTTCCCGGCCGTCGGACCGACGACCGGCTACCCGGTGAATCTATGGGAGGAGCACAGAACCGACCCCTCGGATGTCGCTGTCGGTGCCGAGCAGAAGGCCCGACTGACGCGAAGCGAGGCGGAATCGACCTTCGAGGTCGCAGTCTGCGGCGAGCAGCGTTCGCGCCGAGTCGCATGGGCGCTCATTCTCGCGGTGCCGGCGCTTCTCGCGGGTCTCTCGGCACGCGAGAAGCGCTGACAGTCGGTCTCGGGGCGGATGCTGCTCGGCGACCGCACGGCTCTCGGCGGAACGCCATCCGGGCTTGGTCTTCTTGCGGAGAAGAGAACACGGTCGAGTGCTTCCCGGACTCTGGACTCAGAACCCGTACGAGGCCTCCTTCTCCTCCCTCATCGAGGCATAGGTTCGCGTGAGGACGAGCGTGTCCTCGACCAGTCTGTCGAGTCGGGCAAGGACATCGTCGTTCACGATCTGATTGCGCAGCAGATCCTTCTCCTCGACGAACACATAGGGGTGGACGACCTGGGCCTTCATATAGCTCAGAATCGGATGCAGCTGTTGCTGGGGGATGAGATAGTGCTTGGCCGATCCCGCGGTTGCGACCATGGCCGCAACCTTGTCGCGGAAGGCATCGACCGGCAGCAGGTCGAAGATGTTCTTCAACGTTGCCGGAATCGAGGCCTGGAAGATCGGAGTGCCGATGATGATGGCGTCGGCGTCCATGATCGTCTGTGTGACACGACCGGTGTCGCCGGTGTATTCGGTGAAGTTCCGGCCGTCGCTGAAGACCATGTCCTCTTCGGCGAGGTCGATGAGCGTGACCTCGACGTCGGGGTTCTGGGCCATCACCGCCTGGGAGACGTACTCCATGACGGTCCGGGTCTTCGTGCCCACGTTCGAGCCGGACAAAGCGACGAGTTTCATCGCGTAGCCTCCTGTGCACTGTCGTCTTCGGCGGGTGTCGCCTCGGTGGCGGTGTACTTCTTCACGGCGGGGATGACCTCTGATCCGAGGACCTCGATCTGCTTCCTCACCATGTCGTAGGGCATTCCGCCGAAGTCGATCTGGCCGAGGTAACGCTGATGGCCGAAGACCTCATGCTGGTGCAGGATCTTCTCCACGACCTGCTGCGGGCTGCCGAGGTTGACGATGCTGTGCGGGTCGACGCTCTGAGCAAAGGCCTGTTTGGGCATGCCCTGACCGTTCGTGCGCTTCATCCCCTCGTTGATATGAGGGTAGAGCCCGCGCAGCGCCTCCTGCGAAGTCTCGGCAACATGAAGGAAGCCTGCGGTCGCGATCGGCAGGGTCGCCGGGTCGTACCCTCGGTGGCGGGCCGCCTCCCGGTAGGCGTCGACCGTCGGCCGAAACGACGAGGTGGTCCCACCCAGGTGTGCCATGACCATGGGCACTCCGGCCAGGCCGGCCTTGATCGCGCTCGTCGGGGCACCGCCCACCGCGCGCCAGATCGGAAGCGGATCCTGCGCGGGACGGGGGAGCACCTCGGCGTCGTTGAGTGGTGCACGGAACTGTCCGGTCCACGTGACTTTCTGTTCCCGATTGATGCGGTTGAGCAGATCGAACTTCTCCTCGTACAGCTCTTCGTAATCGCGCAGGTCGTAGCCGAGGAGTTCGAACAGTCCGACTCGAGAGGCCCGACCGGCGACGAGCTCGGCCCGACCGTCGGAGATGTGATCGATGGTCGAGAAGTTCTCGAACACACGCACCGGGTCAGAGGTGCTCAGGATCGTCGAGGTGCTGCCGATGCGAATGGTGCTCGTCGCCTGGGCGATCGCGCCGAGGATGACCGCATGGGCCTGGGAGGCGAAGTACTCCTGATGGCTCTCGCCGACGCTGACGAAGTCGAAGCCGGCGTCCTCGGCCGCTTGCGCGTAGCCGATGAACTCGCGAATGCGTTCGCCCGCACCGACCCGTGAACCGTCGGCCGGATTCGGCAGATGATCGCCGAGGCTGTACATCCCGAACTGCAGTCCCTGACCTGAGGTGAACCCGAGGCGGTCCATCATGGTCGTCGAAGTGGCTTGGCCGGTCGGCTCGTTCAATCGTTCTCCTCAGTCACGCAGATGTCGATACGGGGATCGACTCCGAATATTGTCGTTTGCCATGTCAACTGATGACGGCGGAGAAAAATTCCCTAGAAGCGTTCCTCATCCGCGCGGCGCGCGAGGCTGTTCTCGTAGAGCTTCTTCATCAGTGCGTGCAGCTCCGTCTGTTCGTCCTCATCGAGGACCTCGTCGAAGAGTGAGGCCTGCTGCTCGAGTTGTGAGGGATAGGCCCATTCCAGGAGCTCGGCGCCCTCATCGGTGAGTGAGATGTGTTTGGTCTTCCAGTCCTGCTGCCGGGAGATGAGGCCGGCGTCCTCGAGTCGGGTGAGCATGCGGGAGATGCCGCCGCCGGTGACGGTCAGGCCGCGGGCCAGATCGGTCTGAGTGATCGGCTGAAAATTGCGGATGTGGGCCAGGGCCTCGAATTGGGCGAGCGTGAGACCGAATTGGCGCAGGTGGTCGTGGGAGAGCTGATTGCTGTTCTGGACAAAGCGGACCATCCGCAGCCAGATCAGCGTGCTCAGCGACAGATCCTCCATGTGCCCCCAGTACTGTCGGGCCGAGCGCGTCGGCGATGTCCCTTCACCGTCAATGTACCGTTTGGACTCGGTGGGCCCAAGCGAGTTCCCACGCCGGATAGGCCGCGAAGAGACGACAGAGGCAAGGACCCGAAGATCCTTGCCTCTATTTACTTTATAGTGCAGATGGGGGATTGCGGCAAGACCCCATATGCGAAGGATACTTGTACCTCGTGCTGAGAGAGTGGAGCTGTTGTGACTGAAGTGATCATCGTCGGTGCCGGGCCGACCGGATTGATGTTGGCCGCAGAGCTGGCACTGGGAGGGGTAGACAGCACTCTCCTCGAGAGACGACCGAACCAGGAGCTGACCGGAACCCGTGCGCTCGGACTGCAGTCGCGGACCCTTGAGATGTTCGACCAGCGAGGCATCGTCGATCGCTTCCTGGACGCGGGCCAAATCTCGCAGGTGCTGGGATTCGGCAATACGCGCCTGGGCATCATTGATTTTCCGTCCCGGCACCCGTACGGATTGGGCCTCCACCAGCAGCACACCGAACGCATCTTGGCTCAGTGGGTCGAAGAGCTCGGGGCGAGCATCGAGTACGGGGTCGAAGTCACCGGATTCGACCAGGACCGCAGCGGAGTCGACGTTCGGCTCTCCGATGGGCGCGAGCTGCGCGCCGACTACATCGTCGGCTGCGACGGCGGGCGCAGCCTGATCCGAAAGGCTGCCGGGATCGATTTTCCCGGTTGGGAGCCGACCATGAGCAGTCTCATCGCCGAGGTCGAACTGACCGAGGATCCGGTGTGGGGTGTCCACCACCACGAATTCGGTACCCAGGCGTTCAGCCAGCTCGCGAACGGTCGGGCGAGCCTCGTCGTCTCTGAGAAGGAACCGCAGGAGAGCGCAGAGCCCACACTCGATGATCTGCGTGCCGGGCTGATCGACGCGTGGGGGACTGACTTCGGCGCCCACGCCCCCGGCTCGATCTCTCGGTTCACCGATATGGCCCGCCAGGCTGCCACCTATCGTTCCGATCGGGTGCTGTTGGCCGGTGACTCGGCGCACGTCCACTCCCCGGTCGGCGGCCAGGGCCTCAACACAGGTGTCCAAGATGCCGCGAATCTTGGCTGGAAGCTCGCCCAGGTGGTCAGGGGGACTTCGCCGGAGAGTCTCCTCAACACCTACCATTCGGAGCGTCACGCCGTCGGCGCGCAGGTCATTCACCACAACCTGGCACAGACGGCTCTGATGCGGATGGACGACCGAGTCAAGGCCCTCAACGAAGTGATCGATGGCTGGCTCCACATGGACGAGCCCCGCAAATCACTGGCCGGCGACCTGTCCGGGCTCGCCATCCACTACGAAAGCAGAACAGGACGCGAAGCCGGTGGCGAACACGATGCGGACGAACATCCGTTGGTGGGACGCCGCGTACCCGACTTGGATCTCCACACCCCGGCGGGGGCATTGAGAACGTACACGCTGCTCCACGGGGGCATCCCGGTGCTGCTCAACCTCGGCGATCCCGGTGACATAGACATCACCGCCTGGACGGACCGAGTCAAGCGTGTCGATGCGCGCTACTACGGTGCATGGGATCTGCCGGTCATCGGTGAGGTCTCGGCTCCCACCGCCGTGCTCATCCGCCCCGACGGCTACGTGGCATGGGTCGGCCGATCCACGACGACTGGGCTGGAAGAGGCGCTGGAGTTCTGGTTCGGCTCCCTGCCCGGTGTGGAAGAGCAGCCTGGCCTGCCGTGAAAGGACATCCTGACCGGCCGACCCCCGCGGAAGGCGGCTTCGAGGAACGCCGCGCGGACTGCGGCGACGTCGGTGCTGACTGCCTCTTCGATGCCCTCGAAGACCTGCTCGGCAACGCGTCCATGGCCGTATCGTGCGACATACCTCGCCAGCTCTCCGTTGGCCATCGAGGACCCGGCCAAGATGACATCGCGAAGGTCGAGTGCCTCGAGCATCTCACCCCGTAGACTCACACCTATCCAGCCACCGGAGCCTGGCCGTCAGGAGCCTCATGCGCAGCAGAAGCAGCGCGAAACCCAGCGACAACGCAGAGACCGAAACCGCGGAGACCGTAACCGAGGGCGAACATGGTGATGCCATTGTCGTCGGCAGCGGCTTCGGCGGAGCAGTGGCGGCCGCCCGCTTGGCTCAAGCCGGGTTTTCAGTCACCGTTCTCGAACGCGGCAGACGATGGCTTCCCGGGCAGTTCCCACGATCGACCGATCTCGAAGAGGGCTGGCTGTGGCAAGCCGGGCACGGGCTGTACGACCTTCGCTGGCTGAACTCGATGCTCTCGCTGCAGGCCGCCGGCTGGGGCGGCGGCTCCCTCGTCTATGCGAATGTCTTCGCAAGGCCCGCCGCACAGACACAAGATGATCGCTGGCCGACGACCCTGCGTCGGGAGGCCCTCGACCCCTACTACGATCTGGCCGGCACCATGCTCGGAGTCACCCCCGTGCAACCCGATCCGCGCACCGGTGTGGTGCCGACTCGCACGAACGTGGTCGAAGACATCGTCGACCAGACGCAGGTCAGACCGGCAATGGTTCGCCCGAACCTCGCAGTCCGCTTCGGTGCATCGGACACCTGGTCGCGCAACCTCCATGGCGTGCCGCAGAGAGGGTGTGCCTTTCTCGGAGAATGCGTACTGGGATGCAACAGATCAGCCAAGAACTCCCTGGACCTCAACTACCTCGCCGTCGCAGAACAGCACGGGGCCACTGGCGTCACCGGAGCCGAAGTCACACGCATCGCACCAAACGAAACCGGATGGTCCGTGTGGTCGAAGGAAGGCGAGGGATCCGAAGGGAATCTGGTCCAACGCAGGGCCACACGACTGATCCTCGCCGCCGGTTCCGTCGCTACGACCGAACTCCTGCTGCGATCCCGCGACATCGACCAAACGCTGCCCAATCTCTCTGCCACTCTGGGACGCGGCTTCTCCGGCAACGGAGACCAGCTCGCACTTGCAAATATTCGCCGAGGCGACGGGGACCTCACAACCGGTCCCACGATCACCACAACAACCGTCCTCGACGTCTGGGAGCGCTCCAAGCCGGTATGGTTCCAGGTCCAGGATGGTGCCGTGCCCGTCGTGATCTCCGACATGCTCGATCGGCTTCTGCCTCTGCAACGACTGCGTGCCTGGTGGAGCAGACTGCGCCGAAACGATCCCACTCGGACCCTTGCGCTGCTGTCGATGGGACATGATTCGGGAACGGGCCGCTTGGAGCTCGACAAGCACGGTGAGGCACGACTGCGCTGGGCGAACAGGTGGCAGGCACGCCTCTACCGCGCCGAGGAACGAGTGGGTCCCCTCATCACCCGAGTCACAGGGTCACGCGTCCGATCGGTGATCCCCTGGTCGATATTCAAGAAACCGGTGACGGTGCATCCGCTGGGCGGAGTACCTGCCGGAGACAGCAGCGACACCGGCGTCGTGGGACGAGACCTGCAGGTGCATGGGCACCCGGGCCTCTATGTGATGGACGGAGCTGTGCTCCCGGCATCGACGGGCGCAAACCCCTCGGCGACCATCCTTGCCGGCGCGGAACACGCGATCGAAGGACTTATCCGCACACTCACCGGAGACAGTTCGTGGCGTGCCCCGGAATGGGACCGTGTCCGCCCCGTCCCGGCACCCGAGGACGTGGCCTACGAATGGATAGCTCGCCGACGCCGGGATACCGCCGGTGACGGGATCGTCTTCGATGAGCATATGCACGAAAGCGCCCCCGGACCTGGCAGGGTCGGAGACCTGCAGGTGCGGCTCGAGATCACCAGTCTCGATCGTTTCCGTGCCGATCCCGAACACCGGCTTGCCGTCGACGGCACGCTCACACTCGCCCAACTGCCTGGAACCCTCGACGTGACGGGCGAGCTGCACATGTTTCCGGACGAGGGAGAACCCCTCATGCGCTATGACCTTCGTGTTACAGGCCAGGATGGGCAGATCTGGATCGGCGAGGCCATCAAATCCCAACGAGGACGAGGCCCTCTCGCCCGGTATCGAAGCCTCACGAGCGCGGAACTCGTCCTCCGAAGCGAAGGCGACCCGAACGAATCGATCAGGACTCGGCTGGTGCTGGACCCGCACAATGTGGCAGGAAACGGACTTTCCCTCCGGGGGCAGGGATTCACATTCCCACGGCGGGCAAAAGCGCTGATGAACTTCTCGGCCTTCTTCCTTACCGGAGTGCTCGGACTCCGCCGACGCGGAGAATAAGGGTGAAGTCGAGCGCTTGGAACAGGTCGAGCGGACGGCGATGTGCCATGAAACAATGGAGACCTGAACACGTGTGCACCGGAAAGAAGGATCGTCTGTGACCACTGAGAACTCGAGAGACAAGGAGACCGGCGACCTCCTCGGTGCGGGACGCTTGGCAGCGGTCATCATTGCGTCGACCTCGGCGGCAAGGGGAGAGGCGGCGGACACGACCGGCCCGATCCTCGTCGACTGGCTGCGCTCACGCGGCTACACCACACCCGATGCCATCGTCGTCCGCGACGGTGAACCCGTCGGCCAGGCTCTCCGGTCTCTCCTCGTCGACGCCGGCGAGGACGAGCGCCCACGCATCATCGTCACCAGCGGCGGCACGGGACTCGCTCCCGATGACCGGACGCCTGAGTTCACCGCTGAACTCCTCGAACGGCAGTCGCCGGGCCTCGTGTACGCGATGTGGCGCAAGGGGCTGGAGGCGACCACCTCGGCGGTGATGAGTCGCGGAGTCGCCGGCGTGCGAGGCCGCAGCTTCGTCATCAACTTCCCCGGCTCGAAGGGCGGCGTCAAGGACGGCATCACCGTCATCGACGACCTCCTCGAACACATCCAAACCTCGATCGAGGACACCACCGACCACGGACCAAGGGTCTGATCGACATGCAGCAGCGCAGGGCCGTCCGCGCCCGAGTCCACAAGTTCGACGCCACCGGAGAGATCTCCGCCGGACCGGACTCCCTGGCCGGTGAGGAGCCGCTCGAGATCCGGCTCAACGGCGAGCAGTTCGCCGTCACGATGCGCACCCCCGGCAGCGACGTCGAACACGTGGCCGGCTACCTCCTCTCCGAGGCGATCATCACGACCATGGACGATATCGAGGAGATCGACTTCTCCGCCGGACTCGCCCCCGATGGCTCCCGGAACTACAACGTCGCCCGGGTGCGGCTGAGGCCCGGGATCTGGAGCGCCGAGGCGGCCCCCGCCCGATCCGTCTACACCTCGTCCTCGTGTGGGATCTGTGGAACCGCGGCCATCGACGCGGTGACGAAGACCTCCGCCTACCCCCTGATCCCGGCATCCTTCCCCGTCGACCTCGACGAAGAATTCCGGTTCCCGTCCCTGATCTCAGCGGCGAGGATCGGGGAACTGCCCGACCGGCTGCGTGAGGGACAAAACGTCTTCGACAAGACCGGGGGAGTCCACGCCGCGGCACTCTTCGCCGTCGGTGAGGACCCGAATGCCGAGCCCGAGCTCCTCGTCACCCGCGAGGACGTGGGCCGACACAATGCCGTGGACAAGGTCATCGGCTGGGCCATGTCACACAATGGAATCGGCCTGCCGCTGAGCCGCACCGTCCTCCAGGTCTCGGCCAGGGCCTCCTTCGAACTGGTGCAGAAGTCCGCGATGGCCGGCATCCCGATGATGTCGGCCGTCAGCGCACCCTCGGCGCTCGCCGTTGATCACGGCAAGAGCGTGGGTGTCAGCGTCATCGGCTTCAATCGTAGGGGCCGCTTCAATGCGTATTCCTACCCGGAGCGCATCGCCTAGCCGCATCGCCTGCGCTCTGCCTCGGTGCTAGATTCGGTGGAATGGGAATCAATGACGATCGCAGCACGCACACGTCCGCACTCTCGCTCGCCGAAGCGCAGGCGGAATGGGACGTCGAACGCACCTTCCTCGACTCCTGCTCGTACGGGCCACCACCTCGGCGCGGGTGGGACGCGATGCAGGCATCGCTCGAGCAATGGCGACGCGGCACCCGCCCCTGGCAGACCTGGGCGGATTCCGTCCAGACATCCCGAGAACTCTTCGCACGGATGGTCGGTGCGGATGCGGACTGGGTGACCACAGGCGCCGCCGTCTCCCAGCTGCTCGCCCCGATCGCCGCGGCCCTTCCCGATGGTGCTGAAGTCCTCGTCCCCGACATTGAGTTCACCTCCGGTGTCTACCCTTTCGCCGTCCATGCGGACCGCGGTGTGCACGTTCGCACCGCACCGCTGCAGTCCCTCGCCGAGGCGATCGATGAGTCCACAGCGCTCGTGTCGTTCTCGGCGGCACAGTCGGCAACCGGGGAAGTGGCCAACATTCCGGAGATCACGGCACGTGCACGCGAGGTGGGAGCACTGACCGTCCTCGATGGCACGCAGGCCGCCGGGTGGCTTCCGCTGAATGCCGCAGAGGTCGACTTCCTCGCCGTCGCCGCCTACAAATGGCTGTGTGCTCCGCGCGGGGCTGCGTTCCTCACGATGCGCCCACCGGCCAGACGCTGCGCGGGTGAGGCGAGCACTCGGGCGCAGGAGGAATTCGCCGCGCGGCTGAAGCCGCTCGCGGCTGGATGGTTCGCAGGCGGGAGCGGAGCCAGCTTCGGCATGCCGATGCGCCTGGCAGACAACGCTCGTGCCTTCGACATCTCTCCGGCCTGGCACAGCTGGGTCGGGATGGCACCGGCGCTCGAGCTTCTGCTTGAGGTCGGCGTCGAAGCGATCCATGAGCATGATGTGGCCTTGGCCAATGCTTTCCGTGAGGGGATGGGGTTCGAAGCGTTGAACTCTGCGATCGTGTCGATCGAGGTCGCCGATTCTGCACCGTCG
Organism: Brevibacterium picturae; assembly: GCF_900105045.1. GTDB lineage: Bacteria > Actinomycetota > Actinomycetes > Actinomycetales > Brevibacteriaceae > Brevibacterium > Brevibacterium picturae. The sequence goes on from NZ_LT629739.1 coordinate 2,955,402, forward strand.
CGACTTGAAGAGGCGGGGATCCGATTCTCGATGACCGACGGCCGGGCACGATTCGGCTTCCACATCTACAACGACCAAGACGATGTCACTGCGGCAGTCGAGGCGCTGCGTGGACTGAGATGAGCGGACCTCAGGTCTCACCAGCTCTCACCCGATGAGCAGGAGAGTCTCCTCGATGACGACGACTGCAGCAATGGCCAGGACGAAAAACCCGAATCCCTTGCGCAGGCCTTGACTGGGCAACCTGTTGCTGAGCCAGAAGCCGATGAAGGATCCGGCAACGGCGAGGCCGGCGATGGCCGTGGCCAGCGACCAGTCGAGTGGGGTCGAGAGGGCGTAGCCGGCCAGCCCGGACGCCGACTGCATGGTGATGATGAGCAGGGACGTGGCCACGGCGCGTGGCATCGGAAGCCGTGCCAAGAGCACCAGCGCGGGGACGATGAGGAACCCTCCGCCGGCGCCGACGAAACCGGAGACCAGACCGACCGCTGCACCGGTGGCAAGGACCTTGCTGATCGGCAGCTCCTGTGGCTTCTCGTGCTGGGCACCGGCCTGACGGCGTCCGCGAATCATTGCGATGGCGGCGGCCGTCATCACCGCGGCAAAGGAGAGCATCAGCACCGGAGCGGGGACGTATGCTCCTGCTCGGCCGCCGGCGAATGCACCCACCATGGTTGCCAGCCCGAAGACGAGTCCCGTGCGCCACTCCACCCGCTTCTTCAGCGCATGCAGGCTCAGGCTGACCAGCGAGGTGACACCGACGATGAACAGCGAAGTCGGAATTGCCTGGACGGGTTCGAGTCCGGTGATATAGGTGAGCACCGGGACAGCGAGAATTGCGCCGCCGCCCCCGAGCAGTCCCAGGGTGATGCCGATGACCACGGCGAGGGCGAAGGTGAGTGCGAGTGAGAAGTCCATGATCTCCGGAATCTGACACGACAGACGCATCCGGCGCATGGTGGCGCCGGATGCGTGTGAGGACGGTCCTACTTCTGGGCGGCCTGCCAGCCGAGGTAGCTGCCCTCGAGCTCAACGACACGGTGCCCGGCTCTGCGCAGGGCGCTGGCGGCCACGGAGTTGCGTACTCCGCTCTGACAGAACGTCACGATCGTCCCGTCCTCCGGCAGCTCGTCCTGGTGCCACAGGACCCGCCCAGCACTGAGCTGCTTCGCCCCGGGGATCGTCCCCGCGACATATTCGGAGGCGTTGCGGACATCGAGGAGGAGATCGTAGTCGGTCGTGGACAGATCGGACGGTGACACCAGTTCAGGCACCACCACGGGAAGTCCGTCGAGGCTGGTCACATATCCCGTGACATCGTCGATGCCGACGCGAATCAGGTGGTCGCGCATCAGCTGTGCGAGGTCCTGATTCTTCGCGAGCAGGACGAGCGGTCGGGAATCGGCTTCGGGATCGTAGGCCCAACCGGCATGGGCGGCGGGTTTGCCGTTGACCGGGACGTTGATCGAGCCGGGGACGGTTCCCTGATGGACCTTGTGCTGGTTGCGAGTGTCGACGAAGGTCACTGTGGCCTCCTCCACGCCCTTCTTCACCACCTCGGCGTCGAGCTCCTGCACGGGATCTCGCTCACCGAGAATCTGTGGTCCGTCACGGTTCTGCCGCTTCATCCGTGAGAAGTAGGCGGGCGCATCCGGCTGGCCCTCGAGCAGTTCGTCGATGAAGCCCTGTTCATCGTCGGCTGCGAGATGACGACCCCACCAGGAGAAGTTGCGTTCGTATCCGACCGTGGTCGTGGGAACGGCGCCGAGGGCCTTGCCGCAGGCGCTGCCGGAACCGTGGGCGGGGAAGATCTGAACGTAATCGGGCAGTGCCAGCAGCTTGTCGCGCAGGCTGCGGAAGAGCTGCTTGGCGCCCTCGAACCGGGTGTCGACGCCGCCTGCCGCCTCGTCGAGCAGATCGGGGCGACCCAGGTCACCGACGAAGACGAAGTCGCCGGTGAAGAAGTAGCCGGGCTTATCGGCCGCGGCCCCATCGGTCAGCCGAAAGGAGAGGTGCTCAGGAGTGTGCCCGGGCGTGTGATCTGCGGTGAGGGTGAGGTTGCCGACGGTGATGGTGCTGCCGTCGTGGAGGCGCTGACCTGCGAAGCCGTATTGCCAGTCCTGTCGGCCTTCGCCCGAGACCCAGATGGTCGCGTCGGTGGCCTCGGCGAGTTCGCGTGTTCCGGAGAGGTAGTCGGCATGGATGTGGGTCTCTGTGACATGCAAGATGCGCATGCCCTTGGATCGGGCCAGGTCCAGATAGACGGAGACGTCCCGCCGAGGGTCGATGACGATGGCTTCATTCGTCTGCTGGCAGCCGATGAAATAACTGGCCTGCGAGAGGTCTTCGTCGTAGATGCGTTCGAGAAGCATGATGGTTCTCCGATGTTCGTGATGTGCAATTGTTCGCGATGTGCAATGGATGGGGCACTGCTGCGTGTGCCGCAGTGCTGAGCCAAGAGGTCAGGCACGCCCCTTGAGGAAGAGGTTCCAGTACATGGCCGGCAGGCCATAGCGCTTGAGGTACCACATGTCGCGACGTTCGTGCGTGGTGTCGATGACCGGGATGCTCGGAGCCGGCTGCATGCTGTAGTCGAACTCGGCCAAGAGCATGGTGGTTCGCGATGTTGTGAGCGGGCATGAGGCATAGCCCTCGTAGCGGCCGTTCATGGGGCGGTGCTCCATTGTCGCCAACAAATTCTCCACCACTACCGGAGCCTGTTTCCTGATGGCGGCACCGGTTTTGGAATTCGGTGACGAGCCCGCGTCGCCGAGGGAGAAGATCTCGGGCCAGCGCACGTGCTGCAGAGTGTTGGCATCGATGTCGACGTAGCCGTTCGGGTCGCCGGGCTTAGCCACTGGGCTCTGTTTGATCCAATCCGGCGCGGACTGCGGGGGGACTACGTGGAGCATGTCGTAGTCGAGCTGTTCGCTGTTCTGTGCCGAAGTGTCTGTGATGGTCACGGACTGTGCTGTCGGATCGATATCGGTGACCTCGCTGTTGAAACGGACCTCGATACCGTAGCGTTCCACTACCTTGTCGAGCTCCTTGGCGAAGACTTCGACTCCGAACATGCCGGGAGTGGGAAGGACGAGAACCACTCGGATGTCGTCCAGTACCCCCTGCTGCCTCCAGTAATCGGCTGCCAGATAGGCGATCTTCTGTGGAGCTCCGGCGCATTTGATCGGCCCGGAAGGCATAGTGAACACGGCGGTTCCTCGTTTCATGCCCTTGATGAGCTTCCACGTCTTCGGTGCCAGCTCGAAGTCGTAGTTGCTCGATGCCTGTGGCCCTGCGACAGCTTCGGTCATGCCGGGCACGCGGTCCCAGTCGAGTTGCAGGCCGGGGGAGACGACAAGGTAGTCATAGCCGACTTCGCCACCGGAGGCGAGTTTCACGGTGCGTTCATCCGGCTCGATCTCAGACACTGAGTCCTTGACCCAGGCAACTCCCTGCGGCATGACCTGTGTTTGGGGGCGGACGCTCTCCCTGCGCGGGGCTCGGCCTCCGCCGACGAGTGTCCACAGCGGCTGATAGTAGTGCTCGGTGCGTGGTTCGATGATGGCGACATCGCCCTGGCCGGCGTTGCGCAGACGTGCGGCCACGCTGAGGCCCGCATTTCCTCCGCCGATGACGACGATCCTATGATGCATGCTCATTGTCGATCCCTCCTTGGCCAATTGGCGTCCGCCGAGGTTGGCCGACGGCACAGAGGCAATTTCTGCAAATGGTCCGTTCAAATGTTCGTACATGTCTAATGTACGTACATTTATCGCTGAGGGGAAGCCCTGGGGAGCATTGATGTGATCACAGTAGTGACGACGAGGGAGATTCTGTCCGGAGGCGCCGGGCGTCGGCAGGGCTCGTCCAGGCAAGGCTCGTCAAAGCCGGGCAGGGCAGGATCCGACCGGGCAGGGCAGGATCCGACGGGGCAGGACCTGCAGCGTCAGGTGTGTCGCATGAAGAGGAAGGAGAGCAGCAGGACTCAGGGGTAGGTGGTTGTGACGGTGAAGCGATCGCCGCGGATGAGAGTTTCTCGCCATTCCAGTGCCCGGTCGTCGATTTTGCCCAGGCGCTCGATGAAGAAGGCCGCCGAGCCGGGCTCGGAGTGGAGACGACTTGCCTGCTCAGCGGTGAGGTTGATCGAATGCACGGTCTCCTCTCCTGCAGTCAGAGTGAGATTGCAGCACCGCTGCAGGGCATCGTAGAGAGCGGTGTGGGTCAGGTTCTGTTCGAGCACTCCGCGAGCTTCGTGGGTCAGCCACACGCGATCAATGGCCAGGGGCTCATCGTCGGCATACCTCATCCTCGCGAGGTAGACCAGATCTGCATCCGGTCCGACGCCGAGGCGTTTCGCGACCTCGGGATCCTTGCGCAATTCAGCAACGTCGATGGTGCTGCGTTGTGTCATCCCTGATTTCTGGACCGCGGCGAAGAGGCTGTAGACCGGACCGAACCGACGTTCCCTGGCAACATGGACGACCTCGGAGGGGCGCCCAGGCTGAGCCGTGACAAGTCCTTCTTGGCGCAGGGGCGTCAGCGCTGCACGGATCGTCGAGCGGCTCACGTCATAATGCTTTGTGAGTTCGAGTTCTCCCGGGAAGGTGTTGTCGAACTCTCCCCGCTTGATCCTTTGTTCAAGGTCCGCTTTGACTTTGGCCCACAGCGTCCGGTGGCCAGAGTTGTTGCTGCCTCCGGTGTTGCCGCCGGTCGAATCGATGTGTCCAGATGATGCCATGGCACCAGTCTGCCCGAATCCTTCGTCTTTTGCGGCAACGCTGACCTCTGTTGACTCCTTGACCATCCTGTCTGTGGCCGGCTGGGCCAGAATCCATCCCGAGAGGGAGCTGCGAATCGGCCGTCAGGGGGAAGTGGCCCCGGAAGGTGCGCGCATACGCTGAATTCCTGGGCTACCCCGCCCAACTGAGGTAAAGGATTCGCCATGACTGAAGTCACCGTCAACAACAATCGGCTGACGATCATCTTTCCCGGGTGGGAGCGAATGATGGCACGACGCCGTTTCCATTCTGTTCCCGTCGATGCGATCCGCGCCTTCGAAGTCACCGGGTGGCCGTCGGAGTTTTTGGGTCTGCGATCTGGTCTGAACATCTCCGGCTACCGGAAGCTCGGCACCTATCGGCACCCGAATACTGGTAGGGCCACATATCACTAAATCTATTATTGGACTGAGTACTGCGGCGACCCAGGGGTTGGCGTGATGGTATCGAAGTCGTCGCGATGGACGGATTCTCTGGATTCAAAACAGCTGCCGCGGAGGAACTTTCCGATGCTGTGGAAGTCATTGATCCGTTCCACTTCGTCAAGCTTGCTGGTGACACCCTCGACGACGTTCGTCGTCGCGTCCAGCAGGAGACAACTGGGCATCGGGGACGGGCGAAAGATCCGCTGTATCGGGCAAGGAGGACGCTGCACACGGGCACGGACCTGCTCACAAGGCGACAATAAGCACGGATCGCCAGTCTCTTCGCTGATGCGAACAGCACCGAGGTCGAAGTCACCTGGGCGCACTACCAAGACATCGTGGCTGCTTACCGGGCCGAGGACAGAAGCGAAGGCAAGAGGCTCTTGCAGGCTGTCATCGAAGCTTTGTCGGCGCGCCTGCCTGCTGGGTTGGTTGAGTTGAGGCGGTTGGGGAGAACGCTGAAGCGATGTGCAACTGACGTGTTGGCGTTCTTCCCAGGCCCGGGACGTCGAACGGGCCAACCGAATCGATCAATGGCAGGCTCGAACATCTTCGGGGATCGGCCCTGGGGTTCCGCAATCTCACTCATTACATCGCGAGGTGCTTACAGCTCGATTCCGGTGGCTTCCGACCGGTTCTACATTCTAAATTGCGATGATCCCCATAAGCGCGGGCGGCCAGCACAGATTCCGGAATTAATGAAGTACAACCCCTGGCCCAAGCGGAATGCCCAGTAGATACCACACGCAGAAGAAGAGACCCCAGCCGATAAGGATCGCGACCGACAGCGGAACCGTGAAAGCCATGAGTGTGCCGATTCCCGCGTCCTTGCGATATCGCTGTACGAATCCGAGCGCGAGGATGAAGTAGGCGCTCATGGGTGTCACGGCGTTCGTCACTGAGTCTCCGATCATGAACGACACCATGGCGGCCTCAGGGCGAACACCGTAGTAAATCATCATCGGCACGAGGATGGGTGCGAAGATCGCCCACATCGCCGAACCACTGGTGACGATCATGTTGATGAACGCCACTCCGATGATGATGACGATGAGCACAACCAGGTGTGGGGCCTCGAGCCTCTGGAGCAGATCTGCGCCGTTGACTGTAAGCACCGAGCCGATCCCTGTCCAACTGAAGTATGCGAGGAATTGGGCCACGGCGAAGAAGAGGACGATGACCGGCGCAAGATTGACCACACCCGAGATCATCGCCTCAGGAACAGCTCTGAGGGTGGTGAATGCTTTGGTGCTGTATCCGTAGACGATCCCCGTCAGAGTGAAGAACAGCGAGATGAAGATCGCGATGTTGTCGAGGACCATCGATTCGACCAGCGACTGGCCGGGTTCGATGAATGGTGAGTCCGGCAGCAGCAGGATGACGACGACTGCGCCGATGAAGACCACTCCGGCCGCCGTTGCAAGCAACAGGCCGCGAGTCTGACTGTCGTCGAGAGCCATCGACTCGGTGCGGTCCTCCACGGGTCGACCGTGTCCGGCGGCTTCACTGGCGGTAGCTTCGCCGTCGGCTTTTCCACTGGAGTTCGCGGATACTTCTGCCGGGACCTTGAAGTCGTCTCGCCGGGAGAGCACGAGTTCCACGACCAACGTGATGATCACGGCGAGAAGCAGCGACGATGTGGCCGAGAAGAAATAGGTTGCCACCGGCGTGATCGAAGCGCTCGAGTCGACCGTCTGGGCTGCAGCGGACGCCAGTGACGAGCGGATCGCGTCGGAGGGAGTGACAAGTGGACTCGCATTGAATCCGGCGGATACCGATGCGTAAGCCACCATCACGCCGAGAACAGGACTCCGTCCCGCAGCCTTGAAGGCCATTGCTCCCAGCGGGATCATCACCAAGTAGGCCGCATCGCCCATGATGTGGGCGATCATTCCGCTGAAGGCGATCGCGAAGGTCACCCACCGTTTGGGCAATCTGATGATCGTCAGCCGGATGAGGGCTTCTAGCACCCCGCTCTTCTCAGCGACGCTCACACCGAGCAGGACGACGAGCACGACCGCCAGGGGTGGGAAGGATGCGAAGTTGTCTAGAGCCGATTCGATGGCGTACTTGAGACCATCGGTCGACAGCAGGTTTTTGACTTCGACGACTTCATTGGATTCGGGCAGCGTCACTGAGACGCTGGCTGCCGAGAGCATCCAGCTGACGACGCCGAGCAGCAGAGCCATGATCCAAAACAGCCAGAACGGATGCGGAAGCAGATTGCCGATCCGCTCAATGAAGCCGATCGCGCGGTACAGAAGTGGGAGCCGTTCCGGAACAATGGAAGCGGCGGTGGTTCGTGTAGTCATCGGTCTCCTTTGATCGACGTGAGAGTCGTATTATTGATCGCCGAGCTGCAATGACAGATCTACTCCGCCAGCTGTAGCCGTGGCATATTCGAATCGGGTCGGACGGAAATTCTCAAGCAAGTCCTGTTGGCTGTCAGCGATGAGCTCCTCGGCAGCCAGGCGACCGAACAGTGGCCCAAGCATGATCCCGCTGTGTGACGAGGCAGTAGGCACGAGATAGGACGGCCGCGAATCCGATGATCGTGAAACGGTCGGCAGGCAGGGACCGAAAGCTCTCGTGTAGGCCGATCAGGTCGGGCGTTAAGTCGTTCGTCACCGCAGTAAACCACTACTGCGACATCAGAGCTCTGGCCCCGAACACAGCTCAAAGCATGCGACGAATTATGCTTCGCGCATTGAACAATCGGTCATGAAATCCACTTTCGCACCGTAATAACTGGATTCTTCGCGAGATAATTTGGGTGGGCTCTTCCATAATTCTTCCGAATAGAGACGGCGCGAACCCTGAAATGGTCGGCTTCGTCTTCAGGGTTCGCGCCGTGCTTCAACACTTTGAGCTTACATAATTTCCGATAGCGTCTTAGACCTCGGCTTCAACAGCATGAGGGTCAAAGTTCTCTGCACCTGACTCGTTCGGAAGGGAGAGGCGATCTGCTCGGAATCCCTCCAGCAGTCGGACCTTGGAGTCAGTCATCAGTTCCTCCGCGGCCAAACGTCCCATCAATGCGCTGAGCGTCGCGCCACTGTGCATGGTCAGCAAATACAGATTGGAAGTATCGTTCCAGAAGCCAGCAACCGGTAGGCCATCGAACGGATACGGTCGCACGGCGAGGCTTATGCGTTCTCCGCGAGTTTGATCAGAGTTGACGTCTGCCACCCCATGAGAGGCACGCTGTATCAGGTCTGCCACGGTCGAATTCGGAAGCGTCCACGACTCAGTGTCGAGCGTCTGATCACCAGCTACCGAACGTACCGCAAGCCTTCCGCCTGCAATCGGACAAACCGAGACCCCGGGCAAATGCAATAGTGTCGACAGAGAAGACGTCCCTGGCACAGTAATTACTGTCGCGCCTGGTTCTCCGACAGTTGAGACCGAGACTCCCAGCTCTCCCATAAGTGCGCCGATCTGGCTGCCCGCAGAAAGAACTACCCGGTCAGCATGAACGTGGCTTCCATCATTGAGGACTACACCAGTCACCTTATCCGACTCGATGAGCAGGTGGTCAACCGCCGTCTGTGACCGCACAACGGCGCCGAGATTCTGGGCCGCCTGGAGCAAACGGTGAATCAGCTGCGGAAGATTCACCCAGCTCTCCCCAGGGAAAAAGGCGGCCGTACGGTAGTCGTCATGGACCCGAATGAGCGGGTCGTAACGGGGAAGGTCCTGGGGCTCCAATTCGATTGCCGCATACCCGTAGTCGTGGAGACGATCAATTCGCGCCCGAAGTGATTGGGCTGCCTCGTCTGTACCGGCAACTTCAACGTTTCCACCGCTGTATAGCCAATCATCGTTCCCGAGTTCACGTGCTATTGCGCGGTGCTCGGACATCGACATCACATTGAGGTCGTGGTATCGACGCTGCTCCTTTGTATTTGAGTTCAGCCAAGCCAGGCTTGCAGAACTCGCTTCGTCTCCCGGAATGCCCCGCTCGAAGAGCTGAACGTCAGCACCCCTCTTTGCAAGCTGGTACGCCGCGGAAGCACCAAGTACGCCGCCGCCAATTACGATGATTTTCATTCGAATTTACTCCTTATATCTGCTCTGACTACTATCTAATTGACTGCCTCGACCAATTCGTTCTCCACCAGGTCGTCCTTGTCTGCGGACATTCAGCTAGAGCACGAGTGGCCTATCCTCAACGAGCCATCTCGCCCCTCTCCTCGGATTCTCGTCACAGGCGGTGATGACGGCTGTTTTCACAGGAGTTGATTTCATATGCCTTCCGTTCTTAAAACGTAACAAGTTACATGAAGGTTGTGCGGCTATCGCCGCAGCCTTCTAGATCTACTCGGTTGGCTCTTCGCTTTCGCCACAGGACTGGCGAACCACGAGCCGTGGATTTTTAACGATATGTTGCGGGTGATCGTTTCCGTTAGTGATGAGAGTTGCAGCTTCGACCCCCATATCGAATGACGGCTGAGCAACCACGGTGATTCCCAAAGTTTTCGCCCAAGGGAAGTCATCCATTGCGATGAGGGCGATATCCTCCGGTATATGACAGCCACGCTCATTGAGGACCTCGTAAGTTCGAGTGGTGAGCAGACCAGTGAGACAGACAATAGTGTCGATTGGGCGGCCGACGGCTCTGGCATTCGTGAAGATCTCATCCAATGCGACACTGACGTCGTTTCCGGATTCGGCAACGTGCACCACGTCATCATGGAGAGTCAGGTCGTACTCTGCCAGGGTCTCTCTGAGACCATCGATCCTCTCGCTTTGGGAGGTTCGACTGCCGCCGTGAAGCACTCCGATTGATTTCTTGCCACATTCGATGAGATGAGTTGCGATCAGTCGCCCAGCTTCGTGATTATCAAGGGCGATAGAGTGCAGGTTGGGCACCAGATCGGGTGCTTTACGTGCCACGATGACACACGGTGTACCGCGTTCGGCGAAGTGTTTTGTTCGATCGTCAGTGGAGGGGCCAGTTGTGAGAATGAGGCCCCGTACCCGTTGTTCATCCATGGTCTGGACATGCGCAGCTTCTCGTTCAATTTGATTGAAGGTGTTAGCGAACATCACTAAGCTGCGATCGTGCGTTGCAACTTTATCGATGCCACGCATCAGTTCGAGATAGAAGGGGCTGTTGAGATCTCTGATGATCACACCAATCGTGTTAGAACGACCTGCAAACACTCCCCGTGTCAATGCGTTCGGTGTGTAATCAAGTGTGCCTACTGCCGCCCACACCCGATCTGAGGTGGAACTTGTCACCTTGTGACCATTGAGCACACGTGACACAGTCGCGGTCGACACATTCGCCGCTGTAGCAACGTCGTTGATTGTAGCGCGTGGCATAACCAGTCCTCTCAGTTAGCCCAATATTTCCTAAGCAGCAGATGCGACTCGTTTCCCGTTTCGTACCTCAACAGTTCCGTTGACGATGACCGCCTGAACGTCATCGAGCGCATCTGCCCTTGTAATTACCATATCCGCACAGCCTCCGGGAACTACACGACCTCGGTTGGGGGCGAGGCCCGGTATGGCATCAGCTACATTTGCACTGGCCATCGCAATTGCAGCCGGAAGCGACACGACCCCAGCTTTTACTGCCCGATCGATGACCAGCAAGATGGAGTCGTGATGTCCGCCTGCGTAGTCGGTCGAGATGGTATCGACTAGCCCTTGATCAAACATTGCGAACAAGAGGTCTGGTCCGGAAGTGATGAGTTGAGCCCCGAAAGTGTCGAGCGTGGATACGTCGACGATCACACCGTGTTCTTTGAGACGTTCAGCGTGCTCAAGCCCTTCACGCAGATCGAAGCTGTTGTGGTTTGAGTGACCCGCAATGACGGTGACTTCTCGGCGTGCGATGTCGGCGACTTGTGTCATGGAGGCTGCCGCATTATGTACCAGCACAGGAACACCGGATTGTTGCGCTTGGCCTGCCGCCTCTGTGAGCCCGTACAAGGCGACGTCGAAGGCAGGGAGAACGATATCGGACACGATCTCCTTCGCTTCGTCGACTGACAATTTTCCGGCGAGATTTGCGTCGACAATTGATTCCTCGACCGCATCGTGGTCGAACGACGATGCCGAAATGTGGCGCCCAAGGACTGCGATCTTCAGTTTGTCTGCCTGCTTTGAAGTAATCGTGACCCCGGTTCGGCGCCGCACTTCCATGGGGATGTACATATAGCTGGCACCGCCGCCACCGAGCGTGTGGCCGGCACCAATTTCCCCGAGCGCCACTGCTCCAGCACCAATAGCATCAGTAGCTGAGAATGCAATGTTTTCGTCGGATAAACCTCCCCCATCAGCCAGCGTCGCTGCTTCAAGGCAGGCTGGGGTATTGCACGATGCGAGGCTCACTTGAAGGGGATGACTTTGGTTGGTTGCAGCGAGGGCGTCAGCCGTGACGAAACCGTCAACGCACAACACAGTGGTCGTTCCTTCTTGCAGGTGAGTGTCCAAGTTCTGCAAGATTTGGCTGTGAGGTAGCGCCTCATGGCCGCTCGGGAAAAGAGGACCAAATGCTGTCCCATGAGTGTGGTTGTTGATCAATCCGGGCGTCACGAGGTTGCCGTCGACTGAGATGATCTCATCGACTCCACTGTAAGTTTCGGTTGTGCTAGTTGGAGATATTTCGCGAATCGTTGATCCTACGACGATGATGTCAACGTTGGACTGTATGCCGGTGTTCCGACCGTCAACGAGTTGGCAATTGTGCAAAACGGTAGTCCGCATGTTTCTCCTAGTGAATTGTGACTACTGAGAGGATTCCAAATGATCAGGTGAGTAAGGCGAGCCCAGTCTCGCTTGGGATTGCGACACGGACTGAATCTCCGGGGACTGGCAACACGGTCCCGCTCGGATCTGGGACTCTTACGGTGATCGTCTTCCCACCTGAAATTTCGACTTCTACGGTGGCGTTGTCCCCTTCGTTGACTACTTCGAGGGCGTGGCCATCGATCGATGGAGACGAGGCGTCTTCGGTGGTATCGATGAGGTGCAGAGATTCAGGACGGAAGAGGACACGTATGGGGGTATCAGAAGTGGGTGTTGGCTCCGCCGAGATTCGGACAGAAACCTGCGTGCCGTCGTTCAATTCGACTATGCACCGGTCGCCATCACGCCTTAGGAACTTTGCGTCGACGAGATTCGACTGCCCCACGAAGCCTGCGACGAACTCGTTGCTGGGCGAGTTGTAGATTTCAGCGGGAGTACCGAGCTGTTCGATTCTGCCGTCGCGCATCACCGCAATCCGATCACTCATGACGAGCGCTTCGGTTTGGTCATGAGTCACAAATATCGTCGTTAGGCCTAAATCTCGCTGCAGATGTTTGATCTCGAGTCGCAGTTGTTCTCGAAGCTTTAGATCCAGATTCGACAGAGGCTCATCTAAAAGCAGTACTTTGGGCTCAACGACGATTGCTCGAGCAAGAGCTACGCGCTGCTGCTGACCGCCGGATAGCTGTTTAGGGTAGCGGTCTTCTTGACCGTCCAATCCCACTCTTTGTAGCGCGCCGTCAACGCGCTTGCGAATTTCTGATGCAGGTACTTTTCGATTCTTCAATCCATACGCAATGTTCTCTCCAATGGTGAGGTGTGGGAACAGGGCATACTGTTGAAAAACCATGGTTGAGTCACGTTTATTGGGCGGTTCAGATGTGACTGCCTCGTCGTCGAGGATGATCGATCCGGAATCCGGCGAAATGAAGCCAGCGACCATGTTGAGAGTCGTCGTCTTCCCGCATCCTGACGGACCGAGTAAGGTCAGAAACTCACTTGGCTGAACGTCGAACGACAGTTTGTGAACGATCGTCGATCCACCGAGGGACTTGCGAATGTCGCGCAATGCTACGCTAGATCCCCCTCGAACTGGGGTGTCCGATGTGTCGCTTTGCGCATTGTGTCGAGTGTTCTGGGTAATGGACATATTAGCGTCCTCCAATGAAGTCGGTCATCCTCGTGAAACGAGAGGCGATAACGGCAATGAGCAGGATTCCGGCCATTCCGGTCACTGCGACGGCGGCGAGGCTGGGAGAGTATTCAAACTCCATATAGTTGAGTATCTTGATCGGTAGTGTGGTCGCCGAGCGCGAAGTGAGAAACAGTGACAGCTCAACATTGTTGAACGACATGATGAATGCGAACAGTGCACCCGCGAAAATTCCTGATTTCATCAACGGAAGCGTGATGGTGAAAAAGGTTCGCAGTCGCGAGGCTCCCAAATCGTAAGCGGCACGCTCCCACAACGGATCGACCCCGACGAGACTTACGCCGACAGTTCTAACGACGAAGGGAATGCCTATCGTGACATGGGCCGCGATCAGCAGCTCAGGTCCTAGCCAGGAGCCACCGAACATCGAAATGAACTGTAAGACCGCGAGGCTGATGACAATCTCGGGCAATAGCAGTGGGGAAGTCAGAAATCCTTCCAGCATTGTTCGGGCTCGACTGTTCGAACGTGCTAGTGCATAAGCGGCAGCGGAGCCCAAAATGACAGAGATTATTGTCGCGATCCCAGCGATTTCGGCAGAAAGCGCAAGGGGGCGCATCCATTCACCTGTCAGTGCTTCGTTCCACCACTTCAGCGAGAACTGAGTCGGAGGGAACTTGGGATAAGTGTTGGGCTGGATCGAGGTCCAAACGACTACCAGCATAGGGACAGTCACGAAGAACATCGTAAGAACGAGAAGCACATTCCGAAGTGCGTTTCCTGCTCGCGCAATTGAGCCGCGGTTGTTTTTCATTCTGAGACCCCCGGGATCCGCGTCTTCCGTGAGAAGGACAGAAGCAAACCAACGACGAATGCCCCGATGACGAGGATGATTGCGGCGATAGCAGCTGCCTGTCCCCATTCCAAGCTCGTCACCATTCGCTCTCGAACAAGCACTGCCAAGGTCTGAAGAGATCCGCCGCCAAGGACAGCTACAGTGGCGTAGGCGCCGATGCTGATGGTGAACGTCAATATGAAGCCACTGATCAGTCCCGGCGCGATGAGTGGAATAGTGATTCTTCGGAACGTGGCCACTGGTCCTGCACCGAGATCTCGAGAGGCACGCTCTAGGCTGGAGTCGACTCCTTGCAGGCTTGACATGATTGTGAAGACGGAGAAAGGCAGCAGCACATGGACCAAACCGATGATGACCGCGAAGCGCGAACCGATGAAGGCTATGGGCGCATCTATCAGTCCAAGATCCATGGCCACGGAGTTGATCAGGCCTCCGTTCTCCAGAAGTACGAGCCATCCGTATGTTCGAACGACAACGCTTGATACGAGTGGAAGAATCACCAACAGAATGACGAGACCACGCAGTCGCGAGTTGGAACGGACGAGGAAGTGCGCCACCAATGTTCCAAGAATCAGGCAAATGACCCCTACAGCTGCGGCCATCCATACGGTGTCCAACAGGACTGAGCGGAAATAGGAGTCGCTGAAGAGGTCGGTGTAGTTTTCGAGAGTGACCGGGCCGGTCACCGAAGCTCCTTCATAGGTGAAGAAGCTGGTCCCCAGCATCACTGCTGTGGGAATTGCGCATACAGCCAATACCCAGATGATGCCAGGAAGGCCCAGGTTGAGTTTAGAACGGCGTTTATTGTTTCCAGGAACAGGACGGCCGGGTACGCTTGTCGCCTTTGTCGGCGATGTCAGAACGGTTCTCATCGCACGGACTCCGACCACTGTTTCGACCAATCGGTCCGATTTTCCTGGACTGTTCCTGGATCAGCGATCTTGATGCGCTCCAAACTCTCCGGAGTCACAATGTGCTTCTCCGTAAACTCAGGACTGAACTCGATCCCTGAAATTGCTGGACCGACGTTGTACGATTCGGCCCACTGTTTTTGAATGTCCGGTCGTAGCCAAAAGTTCATCAATTTGTACCCGGCTTCCTTGTTCGGTGATTCGGCCGGCATACCTAATGCGCCGAGCAGACCGTACGATCCTTCTTTAGGAAGTGTGAAGTCATAGTCGGTGGTCTTTGAGTAGATCGCGGCTCTGCCATCCAGATACGGGAATACCGTGGCCTCTCCCCGTTCCATGAACGGCACCGCCTCGGCTGACGTGCCTGGAGTGCCCGCTGCATAAGATGCAAGTTTCGCGAGCTGGGTGAACCCAGGTTGAGTATCGTTGATTCCGCCTCCGGCCATGTCCGCGGAAAGGAGGATTTGGTGAACACCTAACATTCCTGAGGGATTGAATATCAATGCGCCGTTACGGTATTTCGGCTCGGACAGCACCTTCCAGCTCCGAGGCGGGGACGAGAAGAGCTTCTTGTTGAACATCAGTGACACGTATTGGACATCTTGAATTGCACCGAAACCGTGCGCAGCTTCGCGCAGTTTCTGTGGCTGCTTGTCTAAATTGGGAACATCTTCTTCAGTGACCGGCGCGAGTAGTTCGTCGCTCTTGCCTTGATAAAGCTCGACATCCGTCAATATGGTGAGATCGAAATCTGGGTCCCCTCTCGAGGCAAGAATTTTCGCGTATCTTTGCGTCGCAGACCCTGAACCCTGGTATTCCACCGTGATGCCTGTCTCGCTTTTGAACGGTTCGGCGATCACTTCGTTGAAGATCTCTGCGTACTCTGCTCCGTAGCCTTCAACGACGAGTACATCGCCGTCGATGTCGCTCGAGGTTGCTGTTGATGTGCATGCCGACAGCAACACCGTGAGTGCGAGTGCAAATACGGTCGTTGGACCTTTGCGTCGCCTCATACATGCCTCCTCACATGTAGATGTAACTAGTTACAGTAACTAGTTACAGTTGAGCTTAATGCGATACACGATCGGCGTCAAGATTTTTACACGGTACATGATTGGGCGCTCAGTATTCCTCGACCGATGTAACCGCCACTGCCTGATGAAGAATGACCGCCTTTAAGCACTAAAGCTCACACTCGTAGGCAACGGCGACCGGCCCTGGATATTTGGCCAGCCACAAATGTACGTGCTCATCCTATGGAGTCAGTGTCAACTGGACGTGTTATCCAATGCTGCGGGGATCGACTAAGCGTGCACATCCAGGCCAACGCTGTACGCTCTGTGAATATCGGTGCCTCTCGCGAATGGTAGATAGATAGATCGGGCAGGTGGCTTCTTATCCGGTAACTCACGAGTTTCGTGGGTGAGCCCCGTGCCGCAGCTCCACCGCCAGGACGATGGGGCCACTACATACCGTCTAGGCCTGAGGCCGAGTAGGTGCTGAACGGATGACGGGGTAATCCGACCACTCCCCGCCAGCAAGACGCGACCATGCTGCGGCTCTCGCTGGCGTGATACCGAGGAGGTCAGAGACCACACGCGGGTGCAGTTGCCGTGTCAACTTAATTAGCGCTGTCGCCCGTGCGCTCACGGCCATCAGCCCCTCCTTACGCAGGCGGATCCCCAATGGTCCAGCAGTCAGAGGTCGGCCAGGGATTCGACCTGGAAACAGCCACGTTCCCGAGCGACTTCGAGCCAACCCGAGCTGGCGAACAATCGCCTCCCCGAGCGGTTCCGGCAGATCGATCGGGTCAGTCCCAACTGTCAGCGTCACCGGTCGGGAATCAGCGTTGATCTGTGACTGTGTGATCGAGGTGATCCGCGTTAGAGGAAATCCGTAGTACAAAATCAGCAAGCCGGCGACGCGAGTTACGCTGTGCATATCGGTATCGGCAATGAACTGTCGTGCCATCTGCACTCTATGGTTGGCGGCATACTCGCGCCCCTCGAGAACACTTGGGCGGAATTCGACGCGAAGACTGCTCAGGCCATGCCGCCGTAACCAGCGGGTGAATGGTGCAAGCGCATCTCTTTGAACAGGTGAGCCGGTGAGGAACACGTCCAACATTCGTTTGGGATAAGTCATCAGACTCGCCTCCTGCAAACGAATCTCGCGAAGGAGTCGCTCGCAGTGTTTGAGCGCCATTCGCACCTTCTGGTACTGCGCTCGGGAGGAGATACTCGTCTTATTCGCGCCGAGCAGCTCCCACGCACAATACTGTCTAAGCACCAGGCGATCGCCGGGCTCCCCGATGCCGTCGAGCCAGGATTTCAGCCACTGTTCGAAGCGCATGGACGGCACATTCATTTCAGGCAACACACCGGATCGCACCAGCAAAGATAGAATGAACACCGCCCCTTGAGGGCTCTGAGCACGCGAATTGATGGCGTCTGCCTCCAACGGTAGCCGCCCGGTGACGATCTCGCGAAGGAGCGGTGCCGCGCTACCGGATTTACGTAGCCAGCGCTCCAAGGAGAGAGCTTTGTCATGATAGGTGAGCAGATAGTGCGCAAGAGGCGCCAATTCATCACGGATTTCTCCAGCCTCGTCGGCGAGAAGGTGCTGGATTATTATGGGGCGACGGCACTCGACACACAGATGGTGCTTGCGTACTTCGGAGATCGAGCCACACCCAGGACAGGCCATTGTGATGGGAGTGCCAGCGCATTCCGCACAGACATTTTTCTCATTCATATATCCGGTGAGAAGGACTTTGCGATTGCATTCAGGGCAGGGCTTAGGGCTTCGCATCGCGTAGTAGCAGCGGGCACACACTCGTCGTCCATCGAGGTGTGAGGTGATCCTTCCGCGGTTACCGCACAGTCCACAAATCTTGATCGGTGCCCTGTAGCAGTCGAGGCACACGGTTTCGGAACGGCGGACAACTGCAGTCGCATATCGGCCGCATCGCGAGCAGTCAGCAAATGACCGAGGATCCGCCCGCCAGCAGGTGCGGCAGAATCGCTGACCTTCAATGTTGCGCTGTACAGGTTTCACCTGGCCACAATTGGCACAGGCTATTGACCGAGCGTTCCTCTCACAGCGGGAACAACGACGACCCCCGCCCGATGTTTTGTGAGGCAGACGCAATGCCCGCCCGCACGACTCACAAGTCGGCAGAACCACCCGACTGGCCCTTGCCTCGACGAGCAGGTGCGCGAGGTCCTGAACAGTCACTGGTACGTTCCTGTGCCGTCCTTCAAGAAGACCCGGTTGCTTGAGAAGCGCAAGTTCCAGCAATCGCTGCGTCACCGGAGCCGGTGCGACTTCGGTAATGAGCTCGGCAAGGCGCTCGGCGGGAACCCCTGAAACTACCGGCTGTACGAGCTCAACGACCTCGCTTACCCGTGAGGTTTGTTTGCCTCCTGTCACAGCCAGAGTTATTTCGATTGGGGACGTCTGATAGTTGCTCGAACGGGACGCAGATCTCCGATCGAGCCGCGCGTCGGTTCTTCACCCACCGCTTTAGGAACAGCTATGGGCTCGCGGCGGGTGATCGTGACCAGGTCGTTGAGAGAGCAGTCCAGGGCGTCGCACAACGCAGCTAGAACATCGATGCGGACTCGCTGCGGCGGATGCGTGACGAGCCGATAGATTTGCTCGCGCGACAGATCGATTCCGCGTTCTTCGAGCAGCGGTTTCAGCTTCGTGGTCTGAAAGATTCCGCGAGAGGCCATCATACTTCGAAGGTGCCAGTCAGTTTCGAGTTCAATGGTCATTAGCTTCTCCTTCGGTTAGATCTTTCAGAGCCTCCGCGAGCACCCGGTTCTTATAGTCGGAACTCACCGAGGCATAAATCGTTGTTGTTGACGCATGCATGTGTCCGACCTGGTCCTGGACGAATCGGTCGGCATATCCAAACTCGAGCAAGTGGGTGACATAGGAATGACGGAGACTATGCAGAGTCAGCGCCTTCGACAACCCTGCTTCGTCTCGCAAATCAGCAAACCGTCGATCAAGATACCCGGCAGATACTCGGGTGCGTCGTTCGGTCACCCACAGCGCATCCAGGTCTCTTCCGGGAGCGAAACGTGATCGAGCTTGCTCGTTCCACTGCTGCATACCTGGAACCCACCAGTCGAACTCGGGCACCAGGAGCACAGTACGTCGCCGAGGTGCGCCGCCGCCAGCTGCTTTCGCCCACCTCACGTGAAGGGCACCATAGCACCCCCAGTGTCTCATTTTCGAACTGTAGTGGAGGTCAACAGTATCGAGCATCACCGCTTCCGTTCTACGCAGCCCGAAAGCGTAAATCGTCTTCAAAAGCTGCGCATCTCGTAAAGCACCCAGCGCCCCCTTGCGCCCAGAAGAAGCCAACGTATCGACACGTGCATCTGCCGTATCGAACAACAGCTCCACCTCCTCGTACGTCAACGGCCTGCGCTTTCCGTCACCTTCGAACTCGAAGCGGTGAGCGACCGTGTTCCACGGGAGACACACCTGTGAAGGCACTTCCCCAAATTGGTGATCACAGATTTCCATCCAGTCGTACAACGGGCTGGTGATGTAGTCACAAAACGTTCGGATCGCCCCATGGTTCTGTCGCAGTGTCGACAGAGTCAAGGAACGTCCGGCAGCGTCCCCAGTGAACTCATCCACGTCCGCGACCGTCCACTTCCACGGTGGCTTGTCAACGAACTCATGAAACCGCGAGACGATCGCTGTTCGACCGTCAATAGTCTGCTTGCGGAGCCCACGGGACAGCTGCTGATTCTCCCAACCAGACATCATGGCCTCAAATACCTGCTGCTCGGGTTTGACCAACGAGACGTTCGATCCCGAAGGCAACAGCCTGAACGCCGTGAGCGAGTCCCTATAATCTGTCATCAGATGCAACAATATATGATTACCTGCAACATAAAGTCAACCGCCCCGCTTACACTCCCTGTTTCGGCGGAAACAATCGGGGTATGCTGGAGTTCGGCTTAGCGGATAGTGACGTCCAGCAAGTATCGCCAGTTGCATTTGATGCAATATGCGATAGTTCGGCACACGTCGTCTCGTGGCGATGAAGACCGGTGCACCGGTGCTGCGCATCCGTTTGACCGACGGCTCTGAGAACGGGGGATTCGATGAACTGCTCATCTCCGCTCCCAATGCCGAAGAGGTGAGCGCCGCGCTGCGAAGGTCACCGAGGTGAGCGCCGCGCTTCAGGACTGAACTTGCGCAGCTGCGGTCGGCGGCAGCACTAACCTTCTGTGGATTCCTCGACCACCCTGTCTGTGGCCAGCAGGGTCCGGTCTCCGGCTCGAAGAGTTCCCACACCCCTCGATGTGAAGACGTCGGGAACTGCCACGATGCCCGAGCCCTCGGCAGGGTAGCCCCTGGCGATGCTGCCGGTGGCTGCGTTGTGGACCCGCAGACTCTCGCCCTCGCGCAGGTAGATGAGCCCGCCGACGGCAGCCTCTAAGACCACGGGCTCGGGCAGAGAGACGGGCAGTTCGTTCGTGCCCGTCTCATCGATGACCGTCAGGCCCTGCTCGTCCCTTGTGATGATCATCTCCGAGTTCGCATCTCGAGCGATCTCGCTGGCGGACTCGTCGAGGACATCACCAGTTTCTGCATCGATGACGGGCCCGGACCCATCGTGGGCATCGAGGTGGATGAGACCGTCGACCTGTTCGGGGAAGGCTGTGAGCCCCTCGACGCTCCAGTTGTGATCCGCCAGCGGAATCTCCCACGCGGTGTCTCCTCCGTCTGAGGCGGAGAGAGTGTCCTGATCAACACTGAGGATCGTCCCCTGATACTCGCCGAGGACGCGCGAGGTCGAGGATTCCTCATCTGCGACTTCACCAGAGTCAGAGTCGAGTGCCACAGCTTCTCCGTCATCGGTCTCGCCGTCATCGTCGGCGGGCGAGAAGACCGTTCCCGGGCCGTGCAGCGGACCGGGCACGTCTGCCGGGCCCCACCGCTGCTCACCCGATTCGAGGTCATAGGCGCTCGCCGTCACCTCGGTGCTGCAGCTTTCGTCAGATGCCGAGTCGGTGAGCACCGCCAGCGGTTTCCCCTCACTGTCGGCGGTCACGGTGAACCCGGTGCAGCCCGTGGGTCGCTGGGCCTGCCACAGGGTGGTGCCGTTGCTGTCGACGGCGCTGAAGTCCAGCCGATCCTCGCTGCTGCCTGCGGACAGGAACACATCGCCGAGGTGCTTGACGTCGAGATCCCAGTCCGGCTCCACGAGCTCGAGCGGTTCGACGATCAGAGGCAGCTGCAGGTCGGAGGCATCGACTGCGTCGAGTTCCGTACCGACCTGCTTCGGTTCGCGTTCGAGCTCGGGCGGTTCCTCGGCCGAGGTGCAGCCAAAGAGGGCCAGTATGGTGGTCAGCCCGATGGTCAGACTGCCGAATCCTCGCCTGGCCATCAGGGCCTTCGCTCGTCTCTGACCCGGTTCGGCGCCTTCGCGGTCTCGGTCCCGGTCTCGGTCTCCGATCCGGTCGCAGTCTCTGTCTGCTCCTGACTCTCGTCCCTGCCCGTCCTGTCCCTGTTGCGACGGCGCTCATGCCGGAACCACAGGGCGATGGCGACGACTGCCAACAGGCAGACGACGAGGATGTCGACCGTGGTCGACGTCCAGGAGCTCGCCCATTCCTGAATATGGGCAAGGGTTGAGGTTGAAACCAGAGACGGCGCCGAGACCAGACCGTTCGTCATCCAGAACACGATGCCGATGAGGATCATCAGGGCTCCGGTGATCATCGAGATGACGGGTAGCCGGCGGCCGAAGAAGTTGACCGAGCCTCCGCGCATGACCGACCTGGCTCGCGGCCCCATCCGCGACCACAGGGCCGCGATGATGAACAGCGGCACGACCATGCCGGCACCATAGATCGCCAGCATCACACCGCCGAGGAACACACTGCCACGTGTGGCCGCCAGAGTCAGGACCGCGCCGAGGATGGGCCCGGAGCAGACTCCGGCGATCCCGCTCGTGGCGCCGAGGAGGAATGTCTTCGTCGCTCCCGTCGCCGTTGCCGACTTGGACCTCATGGCGTCGGCGCCGGGCAGCGCCTTAGCGGGGTCGAAGCCGAAGCCGAAGAACTGGACGATGCCGAGAATGATGAGGATCGCCGAGGCGACGAGGACGATGGTGCCCCGATAGGCGGTGAAGAGCGCTCCCAGGGTTCCTGCCCCCATTCCCAAAGGGATGAGGACGAGCAGCATTCCTACGTAGAAGATGCCGCCGTGGAGCAGCAGTCGTGACCCGACCCCGACTGTGGAGCCGAAGAAGGCCGGCAGCAGCAGGGCCGCGCAGGGGCTGAGCAGAGCGAGGACGCCGCCGATGAAGGCGCTGAGCAATCCGATGTCCATCAGTTCGCTCCTTCCAGTTTCGCTTCGATGGCGTCGACGAAGACGCTGGTGGGCTGGGCCCCGACGTAGGGCTGAGAGTCGAGGATGAATGTCGGAGTCGAGAACGCGCCGAGTTCGGTGCCCATCGCCGCGTTCTTATCGACGGCCTCGGCCGTCTCAGACGAGTTCATGTCTTCCTCGAACTGGTCCATGTCGAGGCCGCTGTCGGCGGCCACGGAGGTCAGCGCTTCGGGCGAGAGCTCCTCCGGCGACCGTGGTTTGCCTCCGGCGAACAGCTTCTCGTGGAACTCCCAGTGCTTGTCCTGCAGGGCTGCGGCGTAGGCTGCCTCGGCTGCCTGTTCGGATGCGGATCCGAAGACGTTTACCTCGCGCCATTCGATGCGCAGATCACCGGAGTCGACGTAGTCGAGCATTGTCGGCAGAGTGTCCTGTGACCAGGCCGCACAGTACGGGCACTGATAGTCGGAGAAGACGACGAGCGTGACCGGGGCATCCACCGGTCCGTCGGCCAGGGGGTCGTCATCGTCAGTGTCGAAGTCGCTGAGATCCTTCTGCTCGGGATCTTCGACCTCGGTGACGACGACGTCCGGTTCCTTCTGTTTGCCGGAGGTCGAGAGGTCAGAATCATCGCCCTGCTCGCGATCCATGAGGAGGATCATGAGCACGAGAGCCAGGGCAATGGCGATGACCGTGAGGGGTATCCACCATCGGTATTGGGGCCTGAGCGCTTCGTGTCTCGGCATATCACCACTCCTGAGTTACTATGCGGCTTAGTAAAGTGTAGATGACGGCGGTCTGGCGCTGCCACCGTCAGCTCCGACTCGTGACCAACAGCGGTGTCTGCGGGTCACCGATGAGCGCGGCACCGGACTCGGAGATGTGGTGGGGCGACCCGAGGCGTTCGATCGCCTCGAGCAGGGCAGTGCCGCCTTCGGCCCGGCTTCCGTCCCGGGCAGATCTGGCAGTGACCGGCCGTTCCGTCTCCGCGCGATCTGAGTCATGACCGCTCGAGGAGCCGCTCCCACTTGTCGAGCGGCTCCCATTTGATGAGCGGCTCCCACTCTCCGAGTCGAAGACGATGAGACCGGCTCCTACGGCAGCGACCTCGGCGTTCTCGGGCAAAGGCGTGTTCCAGCGTTTGGTCCCGTCAGAGTCGAACCCGAGCAGATCGGACCCGGCGGTGACCAGGGTCTCGCTCGATGAGTCGAACCAGGCCCCAGAGATATTCGAATCGACGCTCGCCCCCGAGTCCAGGTCGATGAGCATTCGCTCCTCGCTACCGGCATCGCCCAGCAGCGCGTGGGTTTCACCGATCGGCTCCCAGGGAACCTCCCGGGCCTCGGAGGCAGACAAACCGAAGTCCTCAGCTGCCCGAGTCCAGAGCCTGTGCCCGTCGAGATCCTCCCCGACGATGTCGCCGTCCTGACTGCGAATGAGGTGCTCACCGAACAGCGCGACCACCCGCGGCGAGGCGTCGTCGCTCTCATTCTCGGTTTCGACAGCGGCCACATCTCCGGTGGCCGGGTCGAGCGCGGTGCGGGGCCCGGCGATTCCGATGAAGTCCTTCGGTGCGCCCGCGAAGACGAGGCCGTTGCCCAGCATCGCTCCGGGTGTTTCCACCGGTCCCCACCGTTTCTGGCCGGTTGTGAGGTCATAGCCGCTCGCCGTCGGTGTGAGTGAGTCACCTGTCGCAGAGCCCTGGTCCATGAGGACTGCGATGGGTCCGTCATCGGTGGTGGTGACGAGGTAGGCGGAACAGGCGCGGGGACGCTGTGCCGTCCACAGAACCTGACCACCCGAGTCGACGGCGCGATATTCGAGGCTGTCGTCGTTCTCGTGCATCGACAGGAACGTCCCGTCCGCTTCCTGGGCCGGGGCGTCCCAGCCGGGGTCGACGGTGCGTTCCGCAGCGGAAGCGCTGCCTGATTCACCCGACTCGACGCTCGCAGCTTCACCGGAGTCGAAGCTCGGAGCTTGTGAGCCTGCCGTGCTCGGTTCGGACGACTGTGAGCCCGAGCCGAACCCCGAGCAGGCGCTGAGTCCGAGGGCAACGACGAGAGTGAGGGGGAGAACCGCCGAGGCGGTGGACCGTGGTCGCACGCCTTCTCAGCCTTCCGCCTCGGCGAGGGCTTCGTCAACGGCGCCGACGAATGCCTTGGTCGGCTGCGCACCCACGAGAGGTTTGCCGCCGATGACGAATGTCGGGGTGCTGGCCACGCCCAGCGAGTAGCCCTCTTGGGCCGTGGCGTCGAACTCTTCGTGAGCCTCGACCGAATTCATGTCTCCCTTGAACTTCGTGGGATCGAGGCCGAGGTCCTTGGCGGTCGACACCAGAGAGTCGTCGTCGAGCTCGGACTTCGGGGGATGTTCGCCGCCTTCGAACAGGGTGTTGTGGAACTTCCAGTACTTGCCTTGGAGTCCGGCGGCATAGGCCGCGCGAGCTGCCCTCTCCGACTCCTCACCGAAGACGGCGAGGTCGCGCATCTCGATCCGCAGATCGCCCTTGTCCACGTAGTCCATCATGGCCGGCATCGTCTCCTCGTTCCAGGACGCGCAGTACGGGCACTGATAGTCGGAGAACATCACGAGAGTCACCGGCGCATCGACCTCGCCGAGCGCGTGGCTGTCGCCCTCGACCCTGTGCTCGACGAACGACAGATCGACCTCCTCGGTGCCGGATTCGGACTCGCCGCCGGATCCCGACTCGCTCTGCGAATGCGCGTTCGCGCTGTCCTCGGACGGGCCCTGGTTGACGATGACCACGCCGATGAGCACCGCAGCGAGGATGATGACAGCCAAGGGCACGAGCCACACCATGGGGCCGCGAGCAGAACGGAACACGGGAACCTCCTGAGGAAGTCGGGTCGGAAGAGTCGGATCAGAGCGCAGCCGAGGCAACGCATGATGGAACTTTACTATCTGGCATAGTATACTAACTCCCATAGTAAACAGACTGTTCGACGCTGCGCAAAGAAGGGACCAAGGTGCTGTTCTCATATCTCTCCGACGCGACCCGGGCGCTTCGCATGTGGAACACCCGCCGCATCCTCGTCGCCATTGCGACCGCCGGCGCCTCCGTGTTCATCATCGGAATGTCCACGGTGCTCATCCCCAATTCCTTCTTCTCCAGAGACATTCCACCGGTGTGGTGGGACTATCCGGTCTGGATTCTCATGTCGGTCCTCCTGGGCGTGCTCATCGCCACCTATGTCCGCGAGCCCGGCGCTCGCGCGACGAGTCCCCGTGGGACCCAGGACGTCGCCGATGAGGGAACGGGGACGGTCGAAGGCGCCGAGGCTGCCAAAGCCGAGGTGGTCGATGACCGGTCCGAGCGCCGCGGGGGCACGTTCGGCACCGTCGGCGGCATGCTCGGCTGGTTCGCCGTCGGCTGCCCGGTGTGCAATAAGATCGCGCTCGTCGTGCTCGGTTACACTGGGGCTCTCACATACTTCGCACCGCTTCAGCCCGTGCTGGCGGTCCTGTCGGTCGTCCTGCTGCTGGTCGCGGTGGTCGTCCGTCTCAAGGGGCAGTTCTCCTGCCCGGTGCCCACTCGCGAAAGGAGCCGTCTGCCATGACATCGGAATCGGCCGCGACCGAGAAATCATCGCCGATCCGCCTCGGCGCGCTCGAACAGCAGGTCATGGACCTGCTGTGGGACGAGGGGCCGTTGACGGTCAGGCAGATCATCGAAGCCTCGGACAACGTTCCCGCCTATACGACGATCGCGACAGTGCTGACCAATCTTGAACGCAAGCACCTGGTCCAACGTGAACGTCAGGGCCGATCAGTCCTCCACACCCCGAATATCAGCCGCGAAGAGCACGCCGCGACACTCATGCAGAAAGCACTGGTCAACGGGGGAGACCGGGCGGCATCGATCCTGCACTTCGTCGACGGCATCGGCGCCGAGGACATCGAACTCCTGCGCAGCTACCTCAACTCCAAGGATGAGCACGGATGAGTCTGCTGCTCATCGGCGCGGGAGCGGCCGCACTGTTCGCCCTCATCACCTGGATCGGTCCCTTTCTTGTGAGGACGGCTGCCCCGGTTCTCATGCGAGCACCGCGACTCGCTGTGTTCGGGCTCCTGTCCGTGCCCCTGATGTGGTGGGCGGTCGTCGCCGCCTTGAGCCTGCTGGCCGCCTCACTGTTCCAAGGTCCTGACGTGCTTCCGGTTCCCCTCGCGGACGTCTGTTCGCGCTGCCTCATCGCGGCCAGTCCGTTCCCGGACCTCGCACGAGTCGAAACCCTGATCCCGGTCGTCCTCTTCCTCGTCTTCCCACTCCTGGTCTCCGTCTTCTCCGTCGTGTGGGGTCTTCGCCAGCGCGCACGACGCCGCCGGGAGAACTCCTCCGCTGCGGCGCGGCTGCTGCGCGGCTCGACCATCGCCGATATCAACGGCCGGTCGCTGAACGTCCTCGACAAGGAAACTCCCTTCGCCTTCTCGCTGCCGCATAAGTACGGGGGCGTGGTCGTCTCCCAGGCGCTGTGCTCGAGCCTGGAGAAGGACGAGCTCACCGCCGTGCTCGAACACGAAAGAGCCCACGTCGAGGGCGGGCATCATCGGATCATGGCGATCATCGACACGTTCGTGCGGCCGCTGTCGTTCATTCCCCTGTTCGCCGAGGTGGCCGCCTCCATCCCCCTCTACCTTGAGATCGCCGCCGACGACCGTGCACGACGAACCGCGGGAACTCCGGCTCTGGCCAGCGCCCTGCTCAAGATCGGGCAGCCCACGGACGTGACCGGCCACCTCAGCGGATCCTATGCCCTCAACATCGCCGGACCCGACCGGATCCGGCAATTGGTCTCACCCGCTGACATGACGTCCGGGGTGCTGCCCGTCATGGCACTCGCCAGTGTGCTCGCCGCTTTCGTCACGGTCTTCTCCTCGGTGTTCTACTCCTACGCCACGGTCCTGGCCACCGGTTGCGTCATGCCCTGACCCAAGCACTGTCGGTGCACTGGCTGCGCACGGACGGGCCGACGCTGTCGAACCAGATCCGCGCCTTGTCCACGTGCTGCACGCCGTGGTCACCAGCCGGACTCATTCCACCGCAGCCGAGCCGAGGACTACCATGCTGGAGTGGAGCGCGAGGAGAGTGACGGGTGAACAGGAGAGAGCACGGGGCACCGGGACGAGGCCTTCTGACGGTCCTGTTGGGTGCTGTCGGCTCAGGGCCGCTCCTGCTCTACGGACTCAGCGCTGTCAGCGACTCGATCATCGTCGACCTGGGCATCTCGGAAGCCCAGTTCGGTTTGTTGGCCACTGTCTGTTTCGCCTGCGCAGCCATCGGCAATGCGACCCTGGGGCGGGTAGCGGACAGGCACTCCGACGTGTCTCTGATGACGCTGGTCTTCGTGCTCGCCGCAGCAGCGATGGCGCTGGTCGCAGTCCCTGCAGGTTTTTGGATGCTGCTCGCCGCCGCAGGCATCTCGGGCATCGCCCAATCCTTCCCCAACGGCGTCACCAATCGGGTCCTTCTCGAGCGTGTGCCGGTCACGAAGCGGATCGGTTGGGTGGGGGTCAAGCAGTCCGGAGTTCAGGCCAGTCAGCTGACGGCGAGCCTGGCCTTCCCGATGCTGGCGGCGGCTGCCGGATGGCGGGGCGCGGCGCTGGCCATCGCGATCGTCCCCCCTCATCCTCATGGTGCTGATGTGGCATTCTCTGCGCGTGACACCGCTGTTGACACTCACCGCCTCGCACCCTGCTGACACCACTGAGGCGACCGACACCAGGGCGACCGACACCGGGGCGACCGACACCGGGGCGACCGATGCTGTTCCCACCTCCTCCCCGCGGCACCCGGGTATGGTGTGGGCCCTGGCGGCCTTCGGGCTGCTCAACGGAATCGGGGTCCAGGCGACCAACGTCTACATGCCGCTGTTCTCCGTGCGTGAGCTGGGATTCTCACTCGTGCTCGGCGGCGTCACCGCGGCGGTGGCCGGTGCGATCGGTGTGGCCGCTCGAGTGGGTTGGGCCAGGCAGATGGCCCGTGGTGCTTCCGGTACACACCTGCTGCTGCTTCTTGCGCTGATCGCCACGGCTGGCGCAGCGATGTTCTACGGCGCAGGAGCATCCGGCTGGGTATGGATGCTGTGGGTCGCTGCGGCGCTGCACGGCACCTCGGCGCTCGGTGTCTCTGTGGTGCTGATGAGCGCGCTCATGCGGTCGATCCCCTCGACGTCGATGGCCTCCGCCAGCGGAATGGTCACGGCAGGCATGTTCACCGGGTTCTCCCTGGGACCGTTGGGCATGGGCGTGCTCGTCAGCTCACCCGGCGGCTTCCAGCTGGGCTGGGCCGCTGTCGGGCTGGTCTACCTGCTCTGCGTGCTGTTGGCAGTGGTGCTCATTCGCAAGTCGAGCAGAAACTGAGGAAGGATACTCTCCCTCGGGAATGATCACCAGCCCCTGTCGGGCCCTTCGCGACGTGCTTAAAATCCTCAAAATGGTGCCGGGGCGATACGGTGTCGGTGCGTTGCAGAGATACGGTGAGGTGTCTGATGAGCAAGGATGTCGAACTCGGTACGGTCAGCACAGATGTGCCTGCCCGTTTGGACCGGCTTCCGTGGGCGCGCTTCCACTGGATGGTCGTCGTCGGCCTCGGCAGCGTCTGGATCCTCGACGGACTCGAAGTCACGATGGTCGGCAATGTCGCCGCCCGGATGACCGAAGAGGGCAGCGGCATCGATATGACCGCTGGCCAGATCGGAATGGCGGGTGCGATCTACGTGCTCGGGGCGTGCGTCGGTGCCATCGTCTTCGGCCAGCTCACCGACCGATTCGGGCGGCGAAAGCTCTTCCTCATCACCCTCATCCTCTATCTCGTCGCCACGGTGGCAACGGCGTTCTCATTCTCCGCGTGGTATTTCTTCCTCGTCCGCTTCCTCACGGGTGCTGGGATCGGCGGCGAATACGCAGCAGTGAACTCCGCGATCGATGAACTCATTCCCGCTCGGGTGAGAGGCCGGATCGACCTCATCATCAACGGCTCCTACTGGCTCGGCGCCGCAGGTGGTGCCGCCACGACGCTGTTCTTCCTCAACACCGACATTCTGCCGAAGATGATCGGCTGGCGTCTGGCCTTCGCCGTGGGCATGCTGCTGGCGATCTTCGTCTTCGTCGTCCGCAAGAACGTCCCGGAGAGTCCGCGGTGGCTGTTCATCCATGGCCGGCAGGACGAGGCCGAACGCGTCGTCGGCGAGATCGAGAACGGCATCGAAGCCGAAACCGCGCAGACACTGCCCGCGCCGGACAAGACCATCACTGTGCGGCAGCGGAAGACGATCTCCTTCGTCGAGATCATGCGAGTCGCCTTCAAGCTCTACCCGAAGCGAGCGGTCCTCTGCCTCGTCCTCTTCGTCGGTCAGGCCTTCCTCTACAACGGGATCACGTTCAATCTCGGGACGCTGTTCAACGGCTTCTACGGAGTCGCCGCCACAACTGTGCCGATCTTCATCATCCTGTGGTCGCTGAGCAACTTCGCCGGGCCCGTGATCCTGGGCAGATTCTTCGACACCATCGGGCGCAAACCGATGATCTCCTTCAGCTACATCGGATCAGCGGTCGTCGCCGTCGTTCTCGCGGGCGTCTTCAATGCCGACATCGGAGGAGAATGGCTCTTCCTGCTCATCCTCGTCGTGTGCTTCTTCCTCGCCTCCTCCGGTGCCAGCGCAGCCTACCTCACGGTCAGTGAGATCTTCCCCATGGAGACCAGGGCACTGGCGATCGCGTTCTTCTACGCCATCGGCACGGCCGCTGGCGGCATTGTCGGCCCACTGCTGTTCGGCGGGATGATCGAGTCCGGTGACCGGTCGCTGGTCGCAATGGCGTTCTGCATCGGTGCGGGCGTCATGGCCCTCGGGGGAGTGGCCGAACTCATCTTCGGGGTCAAGGCCGAAGGAGCCGACCTCGAGGCCATCGCCCGTCCGCTGACGGCCGAGGACGCTGACGAAGAAACGGAAGAGACCGCCGAGGCGGGGGAGCGGGATGCGGATCAGAGCCGACGGCAGAAGCTGCGCCCGGGTCCAGGATCGGCGGGCGTGTATGCCCCGTGGCCGTCGGTGTCCTCACGCGATGTGCCACCGGAGGTCTCCGGCAACGAGGTGCAGGGCATCATCGACTACGTCCGCGACATGCAGCCGGTCTCCGAGACGGAGCTGCACCGCGCCATCGGTGCCCGCCGCTGGGGACCGGGTCGGTTCCACTCCGCGGTGCGCGAAGCCATCAGGCAGGGGCACATCAGACGCAGCCGTCGCGGCAGACTGGAGACGACGGACCGGGAATCTGAGGCATAGACACTGCCCCGGCGTCCCACAGTAGGATCGGGAGTATGCGTAAACGTGTGCTCATCATTGTCTTGGCCGTCGTCGCGGTGCTGGCCCTGGTCGCCAGTATGCTCGGCGGCGCTCCCTATTGAGCCCTATTGAGCCCCCAGTCTCAGACAGGGCCTGACGCAGGCACATTGTGAGGAGTGGACCATGGCTCCGTCGGCGGAGCCGAGAGGAATTCGGAGCGTGCCGCACTTCGAATCCAAGCGTCGTGTCGAAGAGTACCTCGGTCTTCTTCACGGACAACGTCGCCGCAACGAGGCCACTCCGAGACCGGATCGAATCGATCGTCACCCGGCGAGGAGATCCGACAGATCCAGTGAGGAGATACGTGGTGCTCCGGGACAGCTCAGAGCTGCACTGTACCCAGGACGGCACGGGACGGAGGCGATGTTCAGCTGGTTCAGGTCCGAGTACGCGGCAGCGCTGATTGAGGCGGTCCACTGCGCAGCAGAATGAGCCGGTGATGTCGCAGCAGCGGCCCGGACGACTTCGAGCTTGTTGGGTGCCACGGCGAGCCCATGTCCTGTTGTCTTCACCGCGGCTTCTTTGGCCACCCAGAGTTCGAGCCGTCTGCGTACCCCGTCCCCACCGTGGGGAACAGATTCCGTCGGAGCGAGTGCGTAGTCATCGAAGCCGGTGAACACCTCGGCGGGAATGCGTTCGACATCGACGCCGATGGGTGAGGAAGGCGGTGCCGAGGCGACCAGCAGCATGTCCCCCGAACGGGACATGCTGAGCTCCGCACCCGCGACCTCCCCAGCGATCTGAGGCTTGCCATGGGGGCCGCCGCAGCTGCGACACGTGCGGGTGAACCTCAGCTCACCGGCGTTGCTCGGATCGAGCCCCAGGCTGCGGGCGGCCAAGAGCCGGAAAATCAGATGCCCACAGCGATAGCCGGCCCGATCGTCGGCACGCCGAAACCGGTTGGAACGATCAATCTCGTCGGATGACAGCACCGAGTCGAGCCAGCTGTGCTCGGCACACGCCCGGCGAACTGTGCCGACATCGCAGAGGATGTACTCGATGGCTGCTGCGGTCATCGCCTGCTGATGCTTCGGTACTGGGACACGGCAACGGTGGAGAAGATCGCAATGACTGCCACGCAGCTGATCACCGCGTAGAGAATCGGATTGTCGGCCGCCCATCCCGAACCCGAGGTGTACCCAGCGGGAGAGACATTGCCGAAGAGTTCTCGGACACTGGTGGCCACGGCCGTGACCGGATTCCACGCGGCGATCGTCTGCAGAGGGCCGGGAAGCGTGTCGATCGAGACGAAGGCACCGGAGAGGAAGGTGACGGGAAAGAGCCAGATCAGGCCGAGGCTCTGAGCCACCTCGACACTTCGCGCCGTCAACGCGATGAACGCACCGATCCACGACATGGCGAAGCCGAAGAGGAGCAGGAGCAGGATGCCGAGGATCGCTGACCCCGGACCCTCGGTGATGCGCCACCCGATGATCAGTCCGCAGACCATGGTGACCACAATGGAGATCGCGCCGGTGGCCAGATCGGATGTGGTCCGGCCCAGGATGACGGCCACCCGAGACATCGGCAGCGACCGGAACCGGTCGATGAGCCCCAGCTGGAGGTCCTTGGCGAGGTAGACGGCGGTGAAGGAGGAATTGAAGGTCAGTGTCTGAGCCAGGATCCCGCCGATGAGGAACTCCCGATACGGCGCACCGCCCAGGCTGCCGCCGAAGACGAACGCGAGCAGGAACACGAAGATCACCGGTTGCACGACTCCGGTGACCAGTGCCCCGGGAGTGCGGCGCACGGTGAGCAGGTTGCGCCAGGCGATGACGGAACTGTCGCGTGCCGCCGAGGTGATGGCGCTCATGCTCCCACCTCGGCTTCCGAACGCGCCTGAGGCGAAGGCTCCGCCGAGGCCGGGTGCCCGGTCAGGTCCAGGAAGACGTCGTCGAGTGTCGGCCGGGTCAGGGCCGCCTCGGTGACGACGATTCCGCCTTGTTCGAGGGCGCCGAGCACCTCAAGCAGAGTTCTCTGCCCCTGGGGGGCCGGGACAGTGAGGTGCTGCCGGGTCGAGTCCAGCTGCGGCCTGACCGAGCCTCCGAGGATGCGTTCGAGGACGCGCAGAGTCTCGTCAAGAGCATCGGGGCTGGTCAGCGTCAGTGCGATCCGTTCGGCGCCGAGGCTGACCTTGAGCTCGTTCGAGGTCCCCTCCGCGATGACTCGGCCGGAGTCGATGACGGCGATGCGATCCGCCAGCTGATCGGCCTCTTCCAGGTATTGGGTCGTCAGCAGCACGGTGGTGCCCTGTCCGACAAGAGTGGAGATGACGTCCCAGGTGTCCAGCCTGCCGCGCGGGTCGAGGCCCGTGGTGGGTTCGTCGAGGATGACCACCGGCGGTCGGAAGACCAGAGCCGAGGCCAGGTCCAGGCGTCGTCGCATGCCACCGGAATAGGCGCCGGCGCGTTTGTCGCGGACGTCGACGAGGGCGAACTCCCGGAGCAGTTCGTGAGCCCGTGCGCGCGAATCGCTGCGGCCCATCCCGTAGAGACGGGCGACCATGAGGAGGTTCTCGTAGCCGGTGAGCTTCTCATCGACGGCCGCATATTGTCCCGACAATCCGATGCTGCGGCGCACAGCGGTGGGATCGGCGATCACCGAATTCCCCGCCACGCTCGCATCGCCGGAGTCGGGACGAATCAGCGTGGACAGAACTTTGACCGTGGTGGTCTTGCCTGCCCCATTGGGCCCCAGCAGCCCGAAGATCTGTCCCTGGTCGACCTGCAGGTCGATTCCGTCCAAGGCTCTGAAGCTTCCGAAGTTCTTTCTCAGTTGGTCAATGCGGATCACTATGACGCGATCTCGGCCAGCCGGCGCGGAGTGATGTCCGTCCAATTCGCCTCGACGAATTCGAGGCATTCATCGCGCTCGGCCGGGCCGAAGGCGATGGCCCACCCCGCGGGAGCATCGGCGAACGACGGCCACAGAGAATGCTGCTGAAGATCATTGACGAGCACGCGGAAAGTCGCTGTGGTGTCATCGAAGGGGTTATTCACGTTTCCTCATCTCCTGTTGAATGCTTGAGATGTATCTCTTACATGTGTGGTTCGGCGTCCTCGTCCACATGGATTGCCAGCACGGGAAGAATTTCGGACAGGGCCGTCGCCGAGAGCATGTCCCCGTGTCGTGCCGGCACCTCGGTGACGTGAATGTGACCAGTGACATAGGGTCGCCATGATTCGGCAGTGGGGGTGCCGGCCGGAACATCCTGGGTGGCGGCGAAGTGCACGAGGTCGCCGTTGAAGCGTTCGATCGGGGCTTCACGGATCAGTCGAGCCATGGTGAAGAAGCCCGCGGTCATTGCCGCAATGGTCTCGGGCGAGACATTGCCCAGCGGGTCGCCGTTCTCGCGCAGAACCTCCAGAGCCCGTTCGTCGTCGAGTCCCTCCGCGCCGACCCGAACGTCAGGATGATTGGCGCCGAGGTAGTCGACCCACAGTTGTGCCCCCTCGCCGACGTCGGCGTTGGTCTCCTGACCGGCGGGGTAGGCATCGAGGATCCCGAGGAAGGCCACCTCTTCACCCATCTCCTGCAGTCGCGTCGCCAGGCGATGTGCCAGGATGCCGCCGAAGGACCAGCCCAGCAGGTGATAGGGCCCCTGCGGCTGCACCGTCCTCATCTGCGTGATGTAGTCGTCGGCGAGTTCGGTCAGCGTGGAGGCAGTGATCTCCTCCGGATCGCCCGGTGCCAGTCCCGGCATCTGCAGGCCGATCAGCGGACGCTGAGGGTCGAGTCCGTGGAGCATCGCCGCGAACCCCCAACTGATGCCAGTGGCCGGGTGCACCGCGAACAGAGGAGGCTTCGCGCCCGCCGTGCGCAGAGGAAGCAGGCGCTGCAGGCTGTCACCGATCGAGTCCGCGGTCCCCGCATCTGCGTCGGCCACCAACTGTTCGACGGTGGGTGAGCGGAAGAGGGACTGGACCGAGAGTTCGGCGCCGAGGGCATCGTTGACGGCTGCGATGAGTGGTCGGGCCAGGAACGAATGCCCGCCGAGTTCGAAGAACGACTCGTCGACGCCGACGCGGGGCAGCGTGAGCACCTCGGCGAAGATCGTCGCCACGGTGTCCTCATGCGGTGTGCGCGGTGCCGAACGCGACCCGACGACAGCCTGCGAGGCGTCTGGCAGTGCTGACTCGTCGATCTTGCCGTGCGCCGTCAGTGGGATTTCGTCGAGGGCCACGACTCTCGGTGGGACCATGTAGCTGGGCACGATCGATCGCACATGTCGCCGCGCCTTGTCTGCGAGAGCTTCCGACCCGGCAGCATTCGTCCGGTCCGGTACAACATAGCCGACCAGCTGCATCGTGTCGGCGTCGGCACCGGATGATCGTACGAGTGCGTCCTTGACTCCCGGTGCTCCGCGCAGGGCTCGCTCGACCTCGCCGAGCTCGACACGGAACCCGCGCAGCTGGATCTGGTTGTCGCTGCGGCCGAGGAAGCTCAGGTCACCATTGCGGTGACGCACGACGAGGTCCCCTGTGCGGTACATGCGCTCGCCCGGTTCGCCGAAGGGATCGCTGACGAAGCGCTCGGCGCTCAGGCCGGGGCGGCCACGGTATCCGTGTGCCAACTGGCGTCCGGCGAGGTAGAGCTCTCCGGTCGTCCCGGCCGGCACGTGATGGAGCCGTTCGTCGAGCACATAGCCGCGCATGTGGTGCAGCGGCGATCCCAGAGTCGGCGTCGACGAGTCGGTGACCGGCCCCGCGAAGGCGTCCACGGTGGCCTCGGTGGGGCCGTAGAGGTTGTGGGCGTTGATGCCGGGGCGCTCGCGCAGCCACTCCCACAGCTCCTCGTCGATCGCCTCGCCGCCGAGGGCGAGAGTGATCGGAGCGTTCGCCGCGGCCGCTCGGTCGAGCAGGTCCGCGAAGTCCGGTTCGGTCCTGAGCGCACGCAGGTAGCTGGGGGTGGTCTCCCAGAACCCGATCCGCAGGTCATGAAGCAGCCGCGCGAGCTCCTGAGGGTCGCGTTGGGTTTCCGCCGAGGCGATGTGGATGCGATGTCCGACCAGCATCCACAGCAGCGGATCCCAGGCGGCGTCGAAGCCGACACCGGTGGTGTGGGCCACGGTGATCTGCTCGGGCTCGGAGGATGGTGTCGGCAGGAACGAGGCACGATGGGCGGCGAGCAGATTCGCGAGGGCGCAATGGCCCACCTCCACGCCCTTGGGCCGACCGGTCGAACCGGAGGTGAAGGTGACATAGGCGGCTGGGTCGTGCTGGAGAGTCGGGTCCGTGGCCGCAGCGGTCGAGGTCGGCCGGGGCCGGGCCGGACGGGTGGTGTCCACGGTGCCGTCGGCTGCTGAGATCTCAACGACGGTGGGCGTGACAGGGGCATCGGCGAGCATCGGCGCCAGTGCCTCGGCGGTTCCGGTCTCGGCCAGAACGATGAGAGGGCCCGCATCGGTCACGATCGCCCGAGCACGTTCGAGCGGATAGTCGATGTCGATCGGGTTGTAGGCCGCACCTGATTTGAGCACGGCCAACGTGGCGACGATGATCCCGACTCCGCGGCTGAGGCGAACGGATACGGTCGACCTCGGCCCCGCACCCAATCCGCGCAGCTCCTGTGCCAGGAGTTCCGCGGCTTCGTCGAGTTCGCGAAACGACATCGAGGTGTCAGCGGATTCGACTGCGGTGGCATGGGGCAGCTGTCGCACAGTGGTGGCGAAGACGTCGAGGACCATGGGCAGCGATGTCACCGGCTCCGGACCGGTGAGCTGGCCGATCGCTTGGGCCGCCTCGGCGGGGTCGAGGAGTGCGATGTCGTGGATCGGGCGTTTCGGGTCCTGCACGAGGCCGTCGGCGAAGCGGGAGAGACCCTGGCACAGGTCGACGATGGTCGCCGGCTCGAACATCGAGGAGTTGTAGTCGAGCACGACGTCGAGTCCCCTATCGGGAGTGTCTGTGCGGAAGGTGAACGAGAGGTCGAATTTGGCGTCGCCGGTCTCGACCTCAGGTTCGATGCTCGTGCGCACTCCTGGAAGGTCGAGGGTCGGCAAGGCCGTGTTCTCCAAGGACAACATGGTCTGGAACAGTGGATGGCGACCCAGCTCACGCGGCGGGTTGACGGTCTCGACAAGGCGTTCGAACGGTACGTCGTCGAGTTCCAGTGCGTCGATGGCCGCCGTGCGAGTCCGCGCCAGAAGTGTGCGGAAATCGGGTTGGTCACAGACATCGGTGCGGATCGGGACGGTGTTGACGAAGAGCCCGACCATGTCCGCAAGCTCTGGGTCCGAACGTCCGGCGCTGGGAGAGCCGATGACGACGTCCTCACTGCCGCTGATTCTGCTGAGGAACCCGGCGAGCACAGCGTGCAGGGCCATGAACAGACTGGCCCCCGCCTCGGCGGCGATCGCATTCAGGCGCTGCGTCGTCCGGTTATCGAGACTGAAGCGATGGTGACGACCCGACTGCCGGGCGGTGTGAGGGCGGGGATGGTCCGAGGGCAGGGGGAGTTCAATGGGTATTCCGTCCAGGCGCTCGCGCCATGACTGGGTCTTGTGGTCGAGGAGCGGACGGTCCTCACCTGGACGTGTCTGCGTCTCAAGCACATGGCGCTGCCACAGGGCGAAGTCCGCGTACTGGACGTCGAGATTGCGCTGCATCGGGCAGGCCGCACCGCGCAGTGCGGCATAGGCGGTGGACAAATCCTGCGTCAGCGGAGCCAACGAGGCGCCGTCGGTGGCGATGTGGTGAATGACGAGATGCAGGACCCACTGGCCGCCTTCGTCGAAGAGGACCGCGCGCAACGGCAGGTCGGTGCTGAGATCGAATCCCTTGGCAGCCTCCCGTGCCATGTCCTCCGAGGTCGCCGCCGGTGAGGACGTGGTCCGGTGGACGAGGATCCCGTGTCCGGCCGCGGGCGGAAGGATGTGTTGTACCGGGGAGCCTCCGAGGCTCGGATAGACGGTGCGCAGGATCTCGTGGCGCGTGATGACCTGGCTCAGGGACTCATCGAGCGTGTCGGGATCCAATTCGCCCTCGAAGCGAACCGCGAGGGAGATGGTGTAGTCGGAGGCCTTGGTGTCGAGCTGATTGAGGAAGTGCATCCGTGCCTGACCGTACGACAGCGGAATCACAGTCGGGCGGGTGCTCGACTGCTTCCAATCGGAGAGGCTGGTCGCCGAGGCAGCACTGCGGTCCGGGGTCGGAACCTGGTCAGACGTCGGGGTCTGCCCGCTGTTCGTGGGCAGCGTCGCGAGCGAAGCACCGGCCGAAACGTCGAGGCGCTTCAGCAGGGCAGCCGGTGTGGGTGCATCGAAGATCGCGCGCAGCGGCAGGTCGGTGTCGAAAGCCTCGCGGATGCGCCCGATGAGGGACACCGCCAGCAGCGAATGGCCTCCCAACTCGAAGAAATCGTCGTCGAGCCCGACCGAATCGGCCTCGAGCACGGTTGAGAACTGTTCGCACATTCTGGCCTCGTCCGTCGTCTCAGCGGCTCGGGAGGTTTCGCCTCCCGACAGCCGGGGAGCCGGCAGCCGGTCGCGGTCGAGTTTGCCGTGGGCGGTCAGGGGCATCGCGTCGACGGCGATCAGCACACGTGGAACCATCGGGGCCGGAAGCGCACTGGCGAGGTGGTCGCGGACGGTGGTCTCCTCTGCGTCCCCTGCGTAGTATCCGACGAGTCGTGCGGACTGCGGGTCCTGGGGATTGTCGACGACGGCTGCTGCCTGTTCGACGCCCGCGCAGGCGAAGAGAGCATTCTCAACATCGCCGAGCTCGATCCGATACCCACGCAGCTTGATCTGGTCGTCATCGCGGGAGACGAAGTCGAGGCTGCCGTCCAAGGTGCGTCGGACCAGGTCACCGGTGCGGTACATGCGCTCGCCGCTGCCGAAGGGGTTGGCGATGAAGCGCTGCGAGGTCTCAGCCGGCCGGTTGACGTATCCGGTGGCGATTCCGTCCCCTGCGAGGTAGAGCTCGCCGACGACACCATAGGGAACCTCCTGCAGGTGTCCGTCCAAGACCATGGCCGCGACGTTTCTGATCGGGTGGCCGATCCTGGCATGGTCTCCCTGAACCTTCGCCGTGACGGAGTCGACGGTGAATTCGGTGGGTCCGTAGAAGTTGTAGGCACGCACACCCGAGTGCTGGCCGAGTTCCTGCCACAGGTCATCGGGGACGGGCTCCCCGCCGAGGGCGATCGTCAGCGCAGCGGCCTCGTGGTGCCGGGCAGCAGAGGGCTCGGGGTCATCGAGGAGCCCGGAGGCGGTCAGCTGCCGCACGAAGGAGGGGGTGGTCTCGAGCGCATCGATCTGCGCTCGGCGGCAGAAGTCCACGAACGCCTCGGCGTCCCGGCGCACTTCCTCATCGACGATGTGCAGGCTCGCTCCGGCCACCAGCCAGAGCACCGGGTCCCAGGCGGCGTCGAAACCGAGGCCGGCGGTGTGCGCGACCCGGACCGAGGCTTCCTCGAGCCCCGCCTCGGCGAAGATCGTCCCCCGGTGCTGAGCGAGAAGATTGGCCAGACCACGATGGGGCACGGCGACACCCTTGGGCGTCCCGGTGGACCCGGATGTGTACATCTCATAGGCGCGGTCGTCCGGCGTCGGACGATGGGAGTCGTCTCGCACTGCTCCCTCGCCGAGGTTGCCCTCACCCCCGTCGTCCGCTGGGTCGCCGAGGTCGTCGGCACTCAGCTCTGCGGTGGAGACGGCCGTGCCCGGTCGCACAGGCACGTCGGGGGAGTCGACGACGACGGCCGCCGGGTCGCTCACGTCGAGGATCAGGCGGATCCGCTCCTGCGGATAGCTGAGGTCGATGGGAACGGCGATGGCACCGATGCTCAGCACTGCCAATGGCACAATGATGGCATCGGCTGATCGTGGCAGAGCGATGGCGACCCGCTGACCAGGCCCGATGCCTCGGGCGAGAAGCGCGCGACCGCAGCGGTGGATGCGGTCCCCGAGCTGCGCGAAGCTCAGTTCGGTGTCGTCGACCACGAGCGCCCGGCGCTGTGGAAGACGGGCGATGGTGGACTCGAGGGTGTCGATGATCGTCGTCACGAGACGGTCGCGATCGGCACCGCGGCTGTCGTCGCGGATGGTGCGCAGTTCTGCGGCGCTGAGGATGTCGAGATCCGAAACGAGGCGGTTCGGGTCGGTGACGAACTGTTCGAGTACGCTCACGAAGCGTTCGGCGATGTTCCGGGCCGTGGACTCGTCGAACAGCGCGGAATCGAATTCCAGGGAGCCGGTGATTCCGGCCGCATCCCCGCGACGTTCTGCCAGGTCGAGGAGCAGATCGAACTTCGCCTCCGAGACTTGTGGGCCGGGGGCCGCTTCGACGTGGAGATCACCCATGTCGATATCGACCGGGGTCGTGTTCTGCAGCGTCAGCATCACCTGGAACAGGGGGTGCAGTCCTTCCGAGCGTGGCGGGTCGACCTCATCGACGACGCGCTCGAAGGGGGCATCCTGATTGGCGTAGGCCGAGAGGTTGGATCCGCGGACCCTGTCGATGACATCGCCGGCGCTCGGATTGCCCGAGGTATCGGTGCGCAGGACGAGCGTATTGACGAAGAACCCGATGAGTTCATCGAGCTTCGTCTCGGTCCTGCCCGCGACGGGGGTGCCGATGGGGATGTCGCTGCCTGCTCCGAGTTTGTCCAACAGCACCGCGAATGCCGCCTGCAGCACCATGAACAGACTGGCATTGCGCTCGCTGGAGAGTCGGCGCAGTCCGGCATGGACTCTCGGGCCGATGTCAACGGGAATCGCACGGGAGACCGATCCTGGGACCGCCGCGTTTCTCGCCCGATCGGTGGGAAGCTGCAGCTGTGAGGGCGCGCCGGCCAACGAGGTCTTCCAGAAGACCAGCTGCTGCGACAGTGAACTGTTCGGGTCGTCTTCGGTTCCGAGCGCCGTTCGCTGCCAGAGGGCGTAGTCGGCGTACTGCACGGGAAGAGGCGGAAAGGCCGGGGCCCTTCCCCGCCCACGATTGCGATAGGCGGTGGACAGATCCCGGGCCAGGGGGCCCAGCGACCAGCCGTCGGCGGCGATGTGGTGGAGAGTCAGCAGCAGCAGATGCTCGTCCTCGTTGAGTCTGATGAGAAGAGCCCTGATCGGAAGCTCGCTGGAGACGTCGAATCCTCGGGTGGCCTCCGCATCCACGGTGTGGTGGACGAGGTCCTGACTGACCCCGATCGTGGACATGGCGATGCGGGCGTCGTCCGGGTTGAGAACGACCTGTTCGGGCTGGCCGGCCGTCCACGGGAAGACAGTGCGCAGGCTCTCATGTCGTGCGACGACGTCGTTGATCGCCGTGTGCAGCGCACCGACGTCGAGTCGTCCTCGCATACTCAGGGTGAGCGGTATGTTGTATGCCGCAGAACTCGGGTCGAACTGGTTGATGAACCACAGGCGTGCCTGGGCAGGGGAGAGTGGCAGCGATGTGGGACGGTCTCCTGCGACGAGCTCATGACCGGCGTCGACCGTGGTCGCCTTCGGGTCGAAGCAGGCACTGAGTTCGCGGACGGTGGGGTGTTGGAAGACCTCGCGCAGGGCGGGTGCGGCGGCGAAGCTCGTCCGCAGAGACGCGACCAGTTGAGTGGCCAGCAGCGAGTGTCCGCCGAGTTCAAAGAAGTCATCGTCGAGGCCGACGGAGTCCACGCCCAGCACGTCGCTGAAGGCCTCAGCCACGACCTGTTCCTGCGGGCCTCTGGGTGCCTCGGACTCGGAGCGTGCCGATTCCGGCTCCGGGAGGGCCCGGCGGTC
This sequence comes from Brevibacterium picturae, assembly GCF_900105045.1. Taxonomy (GTDB): domain Bacteria; phylum Actinomycetota; class Actinomycetes; order Actinomycetales; family Brevibacteriaceae; genus Brevibacterium; species Brevibacterium picturae. The sequence goes on from NZ_LT629739.1 coordinate 2,996,726, forward strand.
GAGTTTGCCGTTGACCGTGAGCGGAATGCTCTCGATCTGCATGATGAACGAGGGGACCATGTAGTCCGGGACACGTGCCTTCATGCTCCGGCGCACCTCGGCGGTGTCGACCTGGGAGTGCGCGGTGACGTAACCGAGCAGCTGAGCGTATCCGGCCTTATTCTGCCTGAGTTCGACGACGGCCGACCCGATTCGGGGGTCGGCCTGCAGAGCGAGCTCGACCTCGGAGAGCTCGACACGGTACCCGCGCAGTTTGATCTGCTCATCACTGCGCCCGAGGAACTCGATGCCGCCGTTCAAGGGCCTGCGGACGATGTCTCCGGTTCGATACATCCTCGACCCGTCGTTGGAGAAGGGATCGGCGACGAAGCGTTCAGAGGTCGTTCCAGGACGGTCGACATAGCCGCGCGCCAAGTTGAGCCCGGCAATGTAGAGCTCTCCTGTTGCCTGTTCGGGCACAGGGGACAGTCTGGAATCGAGTACATAGTGTCGGGTGTTCGTGACGGAGTGGCCGAGGACCGGGGACGTGCCCGCGACGATGGGAGCGGTGAGACTGTCGACGGTCGTCTCCGCCGGTCCGTACAGGTTGTAGGACGTCACGTCGTCCAGCGCAGCCAGCTGCTGCCAGAGCCCGCTGTCGACTGCTTCTCCTCCCAACGCAATGACGCTGGGGTGGGCGGTCCCGCTGAAGCTGCCGTGGGCCAGAAGAGCCTTGGCGAACGAGGGAGTCGTCTCGATTGAGTCGATGCCGTGAGTGGTGAAATACGAGGTCAGCGCTTCGGGGTCGCGGCGGGTGAGGGTGTCGATGAGGTGGAGTTCGTGTCCGGCGAAGAGCCACAGCAGCGGGTCCCATGCGGCGTCGAAGGAGATCCCTGCGGTGTGTGCCACCCGCAGTCCGCGCCCGAGTCGTTCGACGGCCGGTGTGAAGATGGTCTCCTGGTGACTGAGGAAGAGATTGAGCAGCGACCGGTGTTCGACGCCGATGCCCTTGGGTCGGCCGGTCGACCCGGATGTGAAGATCACATAGGCGAGGTCGTCGGGGGCCGGCGTGGTCTCCGGTGCGCGCTGGGCCGTCCGGGACGACAGCCTGGCAGACAGCCGGTCCGAATCCAGATCGATGACAGGCCGATCCGTGGAGATCGTCGACTCCCCGGCGGGGCCCGACACAGTCGAGGAATTGAGCACGAGGACCGGGTCGGCATCGGCGACCATCGCCTCGATTCGGGCTGCCGGATGGTCGGGATCGAGGGGAATATAGGCTGCACCTGCCTTGAGGATCCCGAGCACGGTGACCGGCAGAGCCGTGGTCCGTCCGAGGCGCGCGGCGACGCGTGTGCCCGGGCCGGCGCCGTGCTCGCGAAGATAGCTGGCCAGCTGTGTCGACCTGCGATCGAGATCGGCGAAGCTGAGATGTCCGTCATCGGCCACGACGGCGGAGGCGAACGGGGTCGCACGGGCATGAGCGGTGAACTCGTCGACCACGGTGTGGCGGGGAATGTTCTGGACTCGGCCCATTCCGCCGGCGATGACGTCGTCAGCTTCGCTGTCATCGAGCAGGGACAGCCCCGCCAGAGGCTGAGCGCGACCGGGATCCAGCTGGGAGAGGACGGAGAGGAAGCGGCGCAGGTGTTCGGCGAGACTCTCCTGGGTGTAGAGCTCGGCATTGGCCTCAAACCGAACGATGGCGGCTCGCGAGTCCCTGCCGGAGGAGGTCTGGTCCGCTCCCAGGCCGTGGACGATGATCGACAGATCATCGACCGGACCCGTGGACATGAGATGCAGAGACGCCGAGGCCTGGCCGAAGCTGATGTCATCGACTGTCGGGAAGATGTTGACCGAGGGCCCGATGTAGCTCGTGTCGGTGTCGAGTTCCTGATAGTGGAACTGTTGGTGAATGAGCGTCGTGCGCAGGGCCGAACCCGTATTCTCAACGAGTTCGGGGGCGGTGGTCTCGGGTGTGGTGGCCAGCTGCAGCGGCAGGATCTTCGACATCATCGACGGCACCGATTTGGCCAGGGCGCTGCGCCGGGCCGTCACCGGCAGTCCCACGGAGACGGTCTGCCGACCCGTCATCTTGTGCAGATACGTCGCGGCGGCCGCGAGGACGAGGACCGGGGTCGATTGGGCACCGGCCAATTGTCCGGCCAGCTCCGCGGGGATGTCGGCGTCGGCTGTGACCAGCTGTTTCGCCGAGGCAGGTGGACGTCCCGCCAAGCCCGTGGCTGTCTCCGACTCTGAGATGGTCTGTGACCAGAAGTCGGCATCGGTGCGGAAACGCTGCGAGGATCGGTAGTCCGCCTCCTCGGCCACCAGGGCCTCCAGGCTGCCGAAAGGCGACTCCGATGGCTGTGCGCTCGGATCAGCCAGCTCACCGTACAGCTGCGACTCGCGTCGCAGGATGAGCACGGCAGAGTAGCCGTCGACGAGGAGGTGGTGGGCTCGCTGGTAGAAGATCCAATGGTCGGGGCCGAGGTGGAACAGCTCAGACCTGAGCAGCTCACCATCCTCGAGATCGTGAACGGTGGCGAGGTCGGCTTCCATGAGGGCCCGGGCCTTCGCCACCGGTTCGTCGACCGACTCGCCCCGCAGATCATGGAAGTGTAGGTGCCTGCGAGGCGAGCCGTGCTTTTGGAAGACTCCCCGGTCGTCTTCGCCGAAGACGACGTTGAGCGAATCGGCCTCTGCGACGGCGGTGCCGACGGCGCGTCGCATCACATCGACGTCCAGGGGCCCGAGAATTTCGACGTACAGCCCGATCTGGAAAGTCGGGTTGTCGGGTTCGATCTTCTGGGCATACCAGATGCCGCGTTGTGCAGAGGTGAGTTCGATTCGGGGAGAGTCGTCAGTCATTGTGTCTTTCGAACGCGAGGGTGTGGTGCCGTCTTGCTGGAACGTCAGATGGGCTGTTACTGGAACGTCAGATGGGCTGTTACTGGAACGTCAGATGGGCTGTTACTGGAACTGTCCGATGTTGATCGAGCCGATGAGGTTCATCAGATCACCGAGATCGATGAGCGGCCCTTCGACCAGAGAGCTGGAGGGCTCTGCATCGTGTGCCTGGGGCCCTTCGGCGGCCGACGCCGCTCCAGGGGCGGCGAAGACTCCGACCATCACAGCGAGAGCTGCGATTGTGGCACCGCCGATGGTCCGAAGACCTGTGCGTTTGAGGCTCAACATAGTCTCTGTCCTTTCCTGACACGTCGTGCAGATCATCTGCACCGGGCAAGCAGTACTGGTTCGGAGGGTTCGAGCGTGTGGATTGACGATTCGCCGAACTTTTTCGGATCGGCTGCCTCGCAGCCTTCTGATCGGCTGCCTTCGCCGCCTACGCTGCCTCGCAGCCTTCACCGCCTTCGCAGCGTCGGCGGTGACGGGCATGCTTCACGAATGACCACAATCAGAGCATAATAGAACGTATGAACGAATATTCCAGGCCGGAATGGCTCAGTCGATACCAGGACTTCAAGTCGCTGTGCTCCGACGTGTCGGGGGAGTACATCCGCTTCTACCTCACCACGGGCTGCGAGCAGGTCAGCTATACGCATTCGCAGAACACCGAGGGGCTGCCGACCTACTCCTGCCGGCTGACGTCAGATGACGGCACGGTTCTGCTGCTGCCACTCGACGACTGGCGTGACCGGATGGAGGAGGTGCCGGGCCTGGTGCGCACATGGCTGGACGAGCACTCGGATCTCAAGGGATGCAGGCCCTCCAAGTCGCACTATCAGGGTGACAGGTACTGGTTCGAGCAGTGGCAGCTGGCGAATCCCTGGTGATGGGCGGACAGGGGCGTGGGGTGACCGGTTTCTCGCGGCCACGCGTACTTGGTAATTAATTACACCAGGTGAAATACTAGCCAGATGAAAGAAAAGTTGGAGTCGTCGCGGCTTCCGCGACGGATCGTGCGCATTCTTGTCCCTGCGGTCCTCATTCTCCTGTGGCTGGCAGTATTCGGATTTGGTGGGATGAGCTTCGGATCGATTGACGAAGTCGCCACCGATGAGCGGTCGTCCTTCCTGCCCTCGAGCGCAGAATCGACCAAAGTCCAGAACGAGATCACTGAGTTCACCGGATCAGACGCAGTCCCAGCGATCATCGTTGCCGAACGCCAAGGCGGCCTCACCGACGCTGACCAGGCGGGGCTCGAGCGTCTGGCTGAACGCGCTGCCGATGTCATTCAGGGCGCCGAGTCCTCCCCGGTCATCTCTTCGGATGACAAGGAAGCGGCACAACTCGTTGTGTCGATTCCCGCCGATGCCGAGATCGGCGATGTTGTCACGCAGTTGGAGGAAGACGCGGGACAGGAACTCTCCGGTCTCGATTTCTGGGTCAGTGGGCCCGCAGGATTCAGTGCTGATCTGCAAGAGGCCTTCAGTGGGATCGACGGAATTCTGCTCCTCGTCGCACTCGCCGTCGTCTTCGTCATTCTCGTCATCGTCTACCGCTCACCTTTGTTGCCGGTCCTTGTGCTCGTCAGCTCACTCACGGCTCTCTGCGCAGCGGTGCTGATCAATGTCGCGTTGGCTCGTGAAGGAGTTGTCACACTCAACGGGCAGGTCCAAGGCATTCTCTTCATTCTGGTCATCGGGGCCGCCACCGACTACTCATTGCTTTACATCGCCCGTTGCCGAGAAGAGCTGCGGGACACTTTCACCCCTTCCCTCGCCGCGTGGAAGGCGATGCGCGGGGTATTCGAACCGATCCTGGCGTCGGGTGGAACCGTGATCGTCGGCCTTTTGTGCCTTCTCCTGTCCGACCTCGGATCGAACTCCGCACTCGGCCCGGTGGCGGCCGTCGGAATCGCGTGTGCCATGCTCACCACATTGACCTTCCTGCCGGCAATGCTCGCTGTCTTCGGGCGAGCGTCGTTCTGGCCGCGGGGACCCAAGTATGGCACCGAGCACCCGGTGCTCACCGGTCCGGGCGCCACAGGATTCTGGCCGGGGGTGGGTCGGTTCGTCGCCAGAGGCCCACGTCGATTGGTCGCCGGGGTCACGCTCGTTCTCGTCGTGGGATGCGCAGGCTTGGTATTCCTTGATGCCAATGGTGTCGCACAAAGTGAGTTCGTCCTCGGGGACAGCCAAGCACGCGACGGTCAGGCAGTCATCGACGATCACTTCGCCGGCGGGGCAGGCAATCCCGCGTACGTGCTCGCACCAAGTGACGAGCGTCGAGAGGTCGCTGAAGAAATTTCGTCTGCAGACGGTATCGACGACGTCTCTCTGGTCGCCCAGGATTCCCCATCGGGCACGACGCCGATTGACGACACTGGCAAGGCCATCACGGATTCACGACCGGGACCGCCTCCGGCAGAGCCTACGGAGATCAACGGTGACATCATGTTCTCCCTGACTCTGTCGGCTCCTGCCGACTCGCTCGAAGCCGAAGGAACCATTGAAGACCTGCGTGAGCACTTGTCCCCGACTCAGGCACTGGTCGGTGGCAGCACTGCTGTTGATCTCGATACGAATGAGACGTCATCACGAGACAGAACGGTGATCATTCCCATCGTTCTCATCGTCATCACCATCATGCTTGCCCTGCTGCTGAGATCCCTGGTCGCGCCGGTGCTGCTGCTGGCGACGACGGTCTTGAGCTTCGGCACGGCGTTGGGAGTCAGCGCTGTCATCTTCCGTCTGATCGGGCAGCCGCAATCAGACCCTTCGGTACCGCTGTACGCCTTCGTGTTCCTCGTGGCATTGGGAATCGACTACAACATCTTCCTGATGACCCGCGTTCGCGAAGAAACCATCACCTACAGAACCCGGGAAGGCACCCTGCGCGGACTGTCGGTGACGGGAGGGGTGATCACGAGTGCAGGAATCGTCCTCGCAGCGACCTTCGCGGCGCTGCTCGTCATTCCCATCCAGTTCCTCCTCCAATTGGCAATCATCGTCTCGCTCGGTGTCCTCCTCGATGCACTGATCGTGCGGACGCTGCTGGTGCCGGCTCTGTCGCTGTGGATCGGGGATCGTCTGTGGTGGCCATCGCGCCTGGCCAAGCCCAGCAAGCACTGAGTGTTCACTCTGCCTCGGGGGCGGTCATGTCCTTCTTCGTCTCACGGAGGAAGCGGATCACCACTTCGCGTTCGGCTGAGGTCAGCCGTGCTGCCGCGTGGAAGCGTCGAGACTGTTGGCGTCCTACAGTCTCGATCGCCGAAGTGTAGGTGTGTGGCGTGACACTGACTTTCTGAGCTCTGCGATCATCTGGGTGAGGGGCTCGTTCGATGTGCCCGGCGAGTTCTAATCGAGCGAGCAGCTTCGTCGTCGCCGAGTTCGAGATGCCCAGATGCTCGGCGATGCCTCCGGGTGTGCCTACGACATCACGGTGAGAGCAGATGATGAGGTAGTGGATGGCCCTCATGTCTGTGGCGTTGAGTTTCATGTACTGCTGAGAGGCCTCTGACATAGCCTGTTCGGCTTCGCGAAGCTCACCGAAGGCGGTCATGAGTTCACCGATCTGAGCCACAGCCGCGGCTGACATGCTCGATCGATCAATGAGCTTCTGCTGCGGATCACTCGAGTCAACATCGTAGACCGCTGACTTCTCAATGTTCGCCACCACATACCCCGCTGTTGCCCCTGGCGTGTTTCATCGTCGAGCCATGTGGACTCGTCGCAGATCGCCGGAACCCATCATAGTCGCTGAGGTTTCGTGCCCCTGGGCGCATGGTGGTCGTGAACCCCGAGTGACTTCAGCAGCACAGTGCGGATGGTCTGTGAACACCATCTGCAGGGAGGACTTCTTGCCCGCCGAGAAGCGGTGCAGCTTATCGGTCAACCCCTGCGTGTCAGGGTGATCACCTCGGGCGCACGGGAAGTCGCCTCTGTCATCCACTAGCCAGGCTAACGAATCGCGCTTATGGTGACAGCGTGGCCCTTCGCAGCTTCGCAGCTTCGCAGCTTCGCAGGTGGAGTGACGCGGTGTGCCGAGCAGTATGGTTTCAGCAGTCAGGCTCGATGAAGAACGGTGTGATCATGATCGAAGAACTCAGTGACCTGGGTACCAGGAGCCGGTGCACAGTGACAGGCATCTGCGCCCCATTGTGATGACCCCTGAGGACGTGCCTATGCCGCAATCTCAACCCGAAACCATCGAACCATCGCCTCATCCCCGCACGGTCCTGGTGCTCGGCGCCACCGGCTACATCGGGGGACGGCTCGTCCCTCGCCTCCTGCAGGCCGGTCACCGCGTTCGCGTCGCCGTGAGATCGCCGCACAAGCTCGAACAGGTGCCATGGGCCGATGACGTCGACATCCATCGCGTCGACCTCGACGATGGGGACGGCCTCGTCGAGGCGGCAACCGGGGCCGATGTCATCCACCACCTGGTCCATTCGATGGGATCGGGGCGCAACTTCGAAGAGAAGGAGGCCGCAACGGCCAGGCGGGTAGCCGAAGCGGCAGAAGCCGCCGGTGTTCGCCGCATCGTCTACCTCGGAGGACTCCATCCCGACAAGGCGAACTTGTCCATGCACATGCGGTCGCGGGCGCAGGTCGGCCGGATTCTCATCGACTCGCCTGTGCCCGCCGTCGCTTTCCAGGCGGGCATCATCATCGGATCAGGATCGGCCTCCTTCGAGATGGTGCGTCACCTCGCCCTGACCTTGAGACTGATGCCGGCGCCGAGGTGGGTCACCAATCACGTCGAGCCGCTGGCGGTCCGTGATGTGCTCTACTACCTCCTCCAGGCCGTCGACATCGACTCCGACGTCAATCGTGCGTTCGACATCGGATCCCATGATGTCCTCAGATACGCCGAGATCATGAAGCGATTCGCTGCGATCGCTGGACTCAAGCCCCGGCACGTCCTCACTCTGCCTCTTCCTGCACCCACGCTCTCCGGAATCTGGGTCGGCCTCGTCACCCCGCTGCCGTTCACGCTGACACTGCCGCTCGTCCAGTCGCTGCAAGAGGACGCTGTGACCAAAGACCGCGATGTCGACGCGGTGATATCTCCTCCTCCAGACGGTCTGCTCGACTTCGAGCAGTCTGTGCGTCTGGCTCTGCTGCGCGAAGCCGAAGGGGCCGTCGACACCAATTGGGATGCCGATGCCGGTGAACTAGCCCAGGCCGCGAAGCCGCTGCCCAGTGACCCCGAATGGGCTGGAGAGCGCGTCTTCACCGACGACCGGACACTGCACTTTCCTGAGCTGACCCCCGAGCGGATCTGGCCGGTCATCGAAAGCATCGGAGGGCGGAATGGCTGGTACTCGTGGCCGCTGGCATGGAAGGTGCGCGGAGTCTGGGACAAGATCGTGGGAGGTGCCGGCCTCAACCGCGGGCGGCGGCTGCCCGACCGCCTTCGGGTCGGCGACCCGGTCGACTGGTGGCGGGTCGAAGAACTCGAGCCTGAACATCGACTCCTCCTGCGAGCGGAGATGCGGGTCTCGGGCAGCGCCTGGCTCGAATTCACCACCACCGATGCCGGGCGCGGCTGCGAATTCAGGCAGCGAGCGATCTTCATTCCCAAGGGTGTCCGCGGCCGGGTCTACTGGGCATTCGTCTCACCATTTCACCGGTTCATCTTTCCTGCCATGGCGAAGAACATCGCCCGGGCGGCGAAAAAATCTCACCTCGATCGACGCAGAGAACTTGATCGTTAGCTAAGCTAGCGATTATGTTCTCACCGACGCATCAGGTGTTCAGCCACACGGCACAGCAGGCGGCCGAGGCCGTCATTTCGAACTATTCGACGTCTTTCGGACTGGCCACAAGGCTCCTCGGCCCCGCCCGCCGGCACCATATCCGCAACATCTATGCCCTCGTGAGGATCGCCGATGAGATCGTTGATGGTCTCGCCGCGGACGCAGGACTCGATGCGAGCGAGCAGCGTGAACTGCTAGACAACTTCGCTGATGCAACCCGCAGCGCACTGCGATTCGGCATCAGTGACAACCTCGTCATCCACGCGTTTGCCCAGACAGCCAGGACGACCGGAATCACGTTTGACCTCATCGAGCCGTTCTTCGCCTCAATGCGAGCAGATGTGGGCACCCCGAATGATCCTCCCGCACCCGTCCGTGGCCTCCTCGCGGACGAACATCGTGATTACGTCTACGGCTCCGCCGAGGTGGTCGGCCTCATGTGCCTCAAGGTCTTCCTCAGCGATCAGGACCGCACCCCTGCCCAGGTTGAGGCCCTGGAATTCGGTGCGCGGCAGCTCGGGGCGGCGTTTCAGAACATCAATTTCCTCCGCGATCTGGCCGACGACAGTGTGCGGCTGCATCGCAGCTATCTCACCGCTGAGAGTCGTCTCTCGGATTCTGACAAGACCGCGTGGGTGATCATTGTCCGGCAGCAGCTCGCACACGCTCAGGCCACGTTCTCCCTGCTGCCGAAGGATGCCAGAACGGCGGTGAGAACTGCCGCGGCGCTCTTCGCCGCTCTCAACGACAGGATCGCAGTCACTCCCGTTGATCGCCTGTATCAGGAGCGCGTGCGCGTGCCCAACGTGGTGAAAGCCAGGCTTGTATCGCGAGCCATCCTCTCCACAGTGAGGGAGGGGCGGCCATGACGCGACGCATCGGTGTCATCGGTGGCGGAGCCGCGGGGTTGGCCACTGCCGCACTCTTGGCGCGCGAGGGACACACGGTCGACCTCTTCGAGCAGAATTCGACTCTCGGCGGTCGTATCGGTTCGATCGAGCGGGACGGTTATCGGTTCGACACCGGACCGTCCTGGTACTTGATGCCGGAGGTCTTCGAACATTTCTTCAACCTCGTCGGAACCACAGCCGCCGCCGAACTGGATCTGCGCACCCTCGACCCCGCCTACACCGTCTTCAGCCCCGCCTCGGCATCCTCACACGCACAGGCGATCACAATTCCGCAGGGCCAAGCCCAGGTGCTCGAGGCCTTCGAGCACATCGAGCGGGGCAGCGGCCGTTCTCTGAACCGATATCTAGCATCGGCCAACCGCACCAAGAACATGGCGATCGACTACTTTCTCTACAACCCCTTCACCTCGCCGATGTCGATGCTTCGGTCCGAGATCATGACCGCGCTCCCGACTCTGGTGCGTCTGCTCGGGACATCTCTTGAACGCTTCTCCTCCGCCTCGGTGCGGCATCCCGTGCTGCGACAGATCCTCCAGTACCCGGCGATCTTCCTCGGTACGGACCCGCGGAAGGCGCCGGCGATCTACCATCTGATGAGCGCTCTGGACCTTGGCGACGGGGTCCAGTACCCCATGGGAGGGTTCAGGACCATCGTCGACGCCTTGACCCGCATCGTCGACGAATCCGGGGTCCGAGTGCACACCAATGCTGCTGTCAGACACATATCTGCCGTCCCGCAGAGAGGTCGACGCCGGAAAGTCACCGGCCTCGCCTGGGCGGACCAGGAGGGTCGCAAGCACGAGCACCGCTGCGATGTCGTCGTCTCCGCCGCTGATCTCCACTACACGGAGACTCGGCTCCTGGACCATGTCGATCAGAGCCGCCCGGAGAGCTGGTGGGAGAGGGTGACAAGCGGCCCGGGCGCGATTCTGGTCTTCCTCGGAGTCGAGGGAGAGATCCCGCAGCTTCCACATCACTCACTGTTCTTCACCGACGACTGGTCGACCAACTTCGACGACATCTTCGGGCCTCGACCGAAGATCTCCTCCCCGGCCTCGGCCTATGTGTGCAAGCCCAGCCACACCGATCCGAGCGTGGCACCGCCCGACCACGAGAATCTGTTCATCCTCATCCCCGTGCCGGCCGATGCCGGACTGGGCGCTGGCGGCCGCGATGGGAAGGGGGATCCGCGCATCGAACGTGCAGCGGATCGAGCCATCGATCAGGTTGCCCAGTGGGCCGACATCCCTGACCTGAGAGATCGGATCAGGTTTCGGCAGACACAGGGGCCGACAGACTTCTCCAGCAGCTACAATTCGTGGCTCGGGGGCATGCTCGGGCCCGCCCATACGCTGCGCCAGAGTGCGATGTTCCGCCAGCAGAATGTCTCCAACAAGGTGGAGGGACTCTACTACGCAGGTGCGACGACCGCTCCCGGCGTCGGCGTGCCGATGTGTCTGATCAGTGCTGAACTGGTCCTCAAGCGCATTCGAGGGGACTCAAGTCCGGGACCGCTGCCCATCGACGATGATCCCTTCGAGACAGCGGTGTCTCAGCCGTTGTAGGGCTCGAGCTCATCTGCGCTGTAGTAGTGCTGCGCGAGGTCGTTGACTCGAACGAGGTACTTGCCACGTTCTTCGTCGAAGACTTCGATCTTGCCGGTGCTGCCGTTCATGGGTTCGCCGGTGATCGTCACGGTGTCGCCTGTGTTGAATTCAGCCATACCTCAGTTTAGGCCCGCTGGCTCGGGACCGTGCAACTGGTGCGAGTATCCGTCGCGGAAGGTGGGGAAGTCCAACGATCCGAGGAAGTCATGGAACCGGGTGTTCTCGATCCGTCTTCCCGCTTCGGGTTCTGCCCTCAGATCTGGTGGAGGCGAGACGTTCAGCGCGGAGGCCAGATATTCGACGACCTCACCCAGCTGGACCGGACACGAGTCCGCGGCGTGCAGGAGCTGAGGTGGGTCAGGGGCGAACAGGAGAGCTTCCAGGCCTCGGATGAGATCACGGTGGTGAACGCGATTCGTCCACCGTCGGTAGTTCACGGCTCGGCCGGAGAGGACTCCGTCGACGAGCCGAGAGCCCTCGCGACCATAGATCCCGGCGGCCCGAACGATTGAGGCGGATGCGAACGTGCTGCGAATGAGCTGCTCGGTCTCCCAGAGAGTGCGGGCAGGGCCTGAGCCAGGGCGGGGCACAGTGTCCTCGTTCGCAGTCTCGCCGGGCGACGCACTGCCGAGGACTCGAGTCGAGGACACGAGGATCACCCGCTTGGGTCGGGAGCGCAGGATGCTGATCAGGCCTTCGACTCCGCGGCGATACGTCTGCTCATAGCCCGCATCGGAATAGTCATCGGGAGTCAGCGTGATGACCACCGAGTCAATGTCGTCGATGGTGGTGTCATCGGGGTTGCCGAGGTCCACGGCAAGCGTTTCGAATGAGTCGGGAAGCTGGTCAGGGTGTCGGCGCGCACCAATGACCTCGTGGCCGCTTCGCACCAGCCGCAGTCCCAATCGCGTTCCGAGATCACCGCATCCTGCCAGAAGCACCCTCATGTTCGGACCTCCTTCGTGTCATCATTCTCTCCGGACGCGGATCCTGCGGAGGCAGGTCCTGCTGACACATTCTTCATGTGATCGTAGGCACTCAGTGCGGCCTGCCGCGAATCCGCGAGACCGACGATGGGAGCGGGCGCGGCTTCCGGGGCGTAGGGCAGCCAGTCATCGATATAGGCGTCGTCGGGGTCGAAGCGTTCGCGTTGGCGTTCGGGATTGAATACACGGAAATAGGGAGCGGCATCGGCACCACTGCCGGCGACCCACTGCCAGGAGACCGGGTTGTTGGCTTCATCGGCGTCGACGAGGGTGTCCCAGAACCATTGTTCTCCGCACCACCAATGCTGGAGGAGGTTCTTGGTGAGAAAGCTCGCAGTGACCATGCGAACCCGATTGTGCATCCAGCCTGTCTCCCACAGCTGGGCCATTCCTGCATCGACGAGTGGATAGCCGGTGGTCCCCGACCTCCAATGGGCCAGCGCATCAGCGTCGTCTTCGTAGGGGAAGTTTCGGAACTCACTTCTGATCGGCGCGTAGTCGATGTCGGGGTAGTGGTAGGTCAGATGCCAGGAGAATTCGCGCCAGTAGAGCTGACGGATCCACGGTGCGCGATCGTCCGGGGTCACGGATGTCGTCGTCCGAGCGGCGTGGAGCAGCTGTCGTGGTGACAGTTCTCCGTATCGCAGCCTCGGCGAGAGTCGAGAGGTGCTCTGCGCATCCGAGGGAATATCCCTGGTGGTGCTGTAGCCGTCGATGCCCTCCGCCAGATCCTCAAGCTGGGCGGCAGCGGCCCTGGTTCCCGGCGACCAGTGGCTGGCGATGGTGTCCTGCCACCACCGGGGGCCGCGGGCTGCGGCGAATTCTCCTGAACCGGTGCCCGTGCCGTCGAGGAGTCCCAGTCCGTCGAGGTCGGTCACGGCAGTGCAGGCTCGTGCCGATTCCACCAGAGCCGGGTCCAGAGGTGACTGTGGCTGCGGCGTCGGCAGCGCGTCACCGACCTCGCGACCTGACACGGCCTTCCAGAACGGGGTGAAGACCTTGTAGTGGTCACCGCCCTGAGGTGCGGCCGTCCAGGGTTCGACGAGGAGGGACCCACCGTGGGAATGGACGACGAAGCCCTGATCGTTCAGAACGGTCTTGATCTGGCTGTCGAGAGCCCGGGAGGCGGGGGCGTAACGGCGTGACCACCGGAGTGCACCGACGCCGAGGCTGCCGGCCAGGTGCGGAATGATCACAGCAGCCTCACCTGCGGCGAAGAGCAGAGGAATTCCCAGGTCAGAGAGCTCTTGGTGGAGAACGGCCAGAGATTCATGTGCCCACCACCGGCTTGCCCCACCCATCGGTCTGGGCCCCAGCCCCTCGTCGTCGCGGACCTCACGGATCCACACGGCGATGACGCGGCCATCGGCACGCGCCGCCGTGAGCGCTGCGTGGTCGCTCACACGCAGGTCATCACGAAACCACACCAGGGTGAGGTCGTCGTCGGTTGCGCCCATCAGCGACCGCCCGTTCGAGCGCGCGTCAGACCTCGATCGTGCATCAGGCACCGACGCGTTTCGTCCGGATCGAAACGGAGGATCTCCGCATTGAGGGCAGTCGCGAATCCCACGGAATGATGAAGCGATTTCCAATCAGCGGTCATCGAAGTCTCCTCATCCGTCCCAGCACGCCGCGTCTCAGCAGTCCGCGAGTCGGTGGTGATCGCAGCGCGGTCCCCTCGACCCTCCACGACGAGAGCAGGTGATTGGCCGCCATGTATCCGGTCGTCGCGGCGCGTTCCATCAGTGCCACAGGGAGATTGCAGCGCACATAGTCACCGGCGACGACCAGCCCCGGAATCGGGGTGGCGGCTTCGGGCCGCTCATCCCACGGGCGGGTGTCCGTCAATGCGCAGTCTGCCTCGATGAGCAGCTCCTGGTCCACGATGGGCAGATGGGTGGTTTCGGGGTAGACCTGATGCAAGTCCGAGAGCAGACGGGCCACGATGCTCGCCCTGTCCTGCTCTGAAGGATCGCCGTCGATGTCGAGGGCATAGGCGTGGAGTTCCAGGACCGAACCGTTGTGGGATTGCGCCCATTGACTGGCCCCGTCCTCGAAGCGTTCGAGCACCGAGACATTGTCGAGGACGTCGTATCCGCTGGTGCCCAGGAACGCCGGCCGATGGTCAGCCACGGGTGCACCGAGCCAGAGACGAAGCACCGCGAAGGCGGGAGCGTTGGTCAGCGAGTCGATGTTCTCAAGCCACCGTTGTGCGGCTGGAGCGGCGCGCACGATCGAGTCGCGGCTGCCCCTCAGCAGCTCGCGGGCTCGCGCGGGATCGGCGGCGAGGACGACAGCATCGCTTTGGACATCATGGCCGCCGGCCGACACCGTCCAGCCCGAGGACGTGGATTCAAGCGAGGTCACCATCTCACCGGTGTGGATCTGCACCCCCAGTTCGGTGAGATAGTCGGCCAGAGGAGCCCAGAGAGCAGTGTCGTAGTCATCGACCGGGACGTCGAAGAGCAGCCCCTCTGCCGATCCGGCGAAGTAGGTGTGGAACATGGCGATGAGCTCACCGGCGGAGAAATCTTGCGGATCGGCGAAGAAGGAGCGTGCGAACACCTCAAGAGCCAGATGGCGGGCTTCGTCGGGGAAGCGCAGCCGGTCGAGGAAGTCGGCGGCGGACTCACCATCGTAACGTCGATAGCTCGCGGGAAACTCGACGTCGATGAGTTCAACCGCAGCCGGGATGTCGACATCGAGGAGCCGGCGGAGGGGAAACGTCGGACTCTGCCAGACGAACCCGAGGAGATTGAACGGTGGAGTCCGGGGGATCGAGGCGAAGGTGTCCGTGGAGCCTCGGCGATGGCGGAGGGGGTAGTCGTCGACGGGCTGCAGGCGGTGAAGCTCGGGATCTGCCCGACTGAGCAGATCGCGAAGGTTGTAGTACTGCCGAAAGAATGCGTGGAATCCTCGGCTCATGGTCCGATCGGCCGCGACCGGCCACGCGGCCACGCGCCCGCCGAGGTGGTTGTTCTTCTCGACCACCGTGACCTTGACGCCGTGTTCGGCAAGGATCGTTGCCGCGGCGAGTCCTGCGATGCCTCCGCCGATGACGGTGGCCTGTTTGGGTCGCAGCGGGCGGGGCCGTCCCTGCGGGGCCGGGATGGTCTCAGCGAAGCGATCTCTCGGTCGTGATCCGGGTGTCATTCTGTGCCCTTCTTCGAACGATTGAGCTGCCATTGCCACAGCATGAGAACCGCGGTGATCATGGCGAATCCGAATCCGAAGTCTTCGATCGGGATGTCCCAGGGGAAACGCAGATTCAGGAACTCGGACGGGTTGTAGATGACGATGGGGTCGCTCAGTTTGGTCAGCCATCCGTCGACCAGGCATTGGAATCCCAGGCAGATGGCGAGCGCAGCCCAGTATTTCGACCGTCGGAAGATTCCGCTGCGAAAGACGAAGAACTCGAGCCCGATGACGACCAGCATTCCGACTATCGTCATCAGCGTGTATTCAGGCACCATCGTTGCCTCCCCTTCTGTTCTTGGCCTTCTTCGTGAAGAAGTTGAGCACGGTGCCCACAGCTTCGTAGCTGAGCAGGGCGCAGATGGGGATGACGATGAAGAAGACGATCTCTTCCAACGGAAGGTCGCCGAGGTGGACGCCGGTGACGTACTTCGGGTTGTAGGTCCAGTGATCTCGGGAAATGGCGACAATGTCCCAGAGCGAGAAGATGAGGACGATCGGAACAAGAGATCCGATCAGCACCTTCCAGCGGCGATAGACCCGGGCAGAGAACAGCAGCTCCAGCGGAAGCGTGATCAACAGGCACGCGCCCATCAGCAGCAGGTATTCGAATGAGCTCAT
The DNA here is from genome assembly GCF_900105045.1 of Brevibacterium picturae. Taxonomy (GTDB): domain Bacteria; phylum Actinomycetota; class Actinomycetes; order Actinomycetales; family Brevibacteriaceae; genus Brevibacterium; species Brevibacterium picturae. Next base: position 3,012,693 of record NZ_LT629739.1, read on the forward strand.
GTCGTCTTTCTCGTGGTCGCAGGACGTGACCTCGTCATCAGGCTCAGGTCCAAGCCGCGCAGGCGATATCCTTCGATGACGTTGTCCCAGCTGATCGAAGGCTCACGGAGAATGCGCGGTCGAGCGGCCAGGAGCCTGTGCAGGAGGGCATCGGTCTCGTAGAGGGCCAACGGCTGGCCGGGGCATTTGTGCGCGCCATCGCTGAAGGCCAATCCCGTCGTCGGCGTCCCCTGTCCCAGCTCGCGTCCGGGGCAGATCGAGTTCGGGTCTGTTCCCATCACATGTGGATCGGTGTTGGTCTGCCTCACGCACACGTCGATCAGGTCGCCTTCGGAGATGGTGTGCTCACGTCCCTCGTCTGTGATGGTGATATCGCTGTGTGCCCGCCGGTAGAGATGGCCGACCACAGGGTCGAGACGAATGATCTCCTCCAGCATCCTCAGCCTGGTCGACTGTGGGGCCGCAGCATACTCATGCCCCAATTCGGGATTCGTCAGCAGGTGCCAACACGCCATTGAAATGAATTCGCGCGTGGTGACCATGCCTGCGGTGCCGTAGGTCACGCATTCGACCAGGATGTCCGCGGTGTTGTAGCCGGAGGCCAGCAGATGAGACAGAACATCGTCGCGACGCTGTCTGCTGCGGGCCCGAATCGCCGGTCGAACATCGTTGCTGTAGAACTGTGCGATCGGGACGAGGCCGTTGACTGCGGCCTGGATCCACTGTCGACGTGTGCGTCCCATCGAGGGAGCGGAGAGATCGACAGGGGGCTGCCTGAAGAACCCGACGAGACGTTTGGCCATGGCGTCGGTGGGTGATTCGGTCAACCCCACCACCTCAGCGGTGACGGCGACCGAATAATGCAGAGCCACCTCGTCGAGGCGGCATCTGCCCTCTGCAAGGGCGGTGTCGACGAGGGCCTGAGCACGGTCATTGATGAAGTCTCCGTACTTCGCAGTGACCACAGCGGGGGCGAAGAACCGAGCGACCTCTCTGCGTTGCGCATCGTGATCGTCACCATCGGAGATCAGGATCGGATGATGGCGAAAATAGCCCCGTGGAATCTTCTCGGCGGTGAATCCGGCCTGCGTGGTCTGATGGCGTGCACGCAGCACCTGTCGAGCCGCTTCGAATGACCGGATTCTCCACATGTTTCGGTCATAGTCGATTCGGGGCCCACGATTCTCATCGTCGCGGACGGCTTTGCGCTTGGGCGTCGAGTTCATGCGGTGCGGCTGTTGCACTCGGAGGTCAGCTCGATGAGCTGATTGCTCAAGGCGGTCGGCAGAGCCGCCTCGCGGATGAGTCGGTACAGGTCATCACAGCGATCGGAGATGATGGATTCGACGAACACGAGCGCTCCTGATTCCTCGATGACCTGCCGCAGCCGATGACCATCGGCGGTGCTCAGCATCCTATCCCCGAACAGGCTGCGGACGGCGACCCAGGAAGGATCAGAGCGGGCGAAGGCGATCAGAAGAGTTTCCTTGCCTTCACGGAGATCGCTGATCGTGGATTTTCCTATCGTGCGTTCATCGCCGAAGAGTCCGAGGACGTCGTCGCGCAACTGGTAGATGACCCCGATCTGTCGAGCAATGACGGTCAATTCGTCGATGAGTCCGGTGTCGGCGCCGGCGAGAACGGCTGCGATGAGCAGGGGAGCCTGAAACGAGTACACTGCGGTCTTCTGGCCGGCCATCGCAAGGACGTCCTGAGATCGCGCTTCTTCCAGATGCAGGCTCAGCCACACGTCGGAGTGTTCTCCTGCGGCGCTTTCGAACAGCGTGTCATCGAAGATGTCGAGGATGGCCCGGCGTTTGGCGTCGTCGACGTCGAGTCGGGCGAGCAGAGAATGGGCGAGGGTGAGCATGAGGTCACCGCCCAGAAGCGCTGTTGCGTCTCCCCAGGCTTGAGCCTCGCGCCGGGCGGCACCGCGCAGCACCGCCTCGGCGGCGAATTCCCCGGAGATATTCGCCTCACCGCGACGGATGGTGTCGTTGTCGATGACGTCGTCGTGGATGACGAGTGCGATGTGCAGCAGCTGCATGGCACATGCCGCATCGACGGCGGCACGCTCGTCACGGCCGCCCAGGCCGCGATGTGCGTCCATGAGTAGTCGCGGCCGGATCAACTTACCACCGGTGGCCATGCGGGTCAGCGATTCCCAGAGTTGCCTGTACTGTGTGGAGGCGGCGCGTGAGCGGTGTCTGCCGTCCCTGAGTACCTGCGCGAGTCTGTCCTGGAACGAGAATGCGATGTCATCGAGTGGGGTGATGGAGTCAGTCATTGAGTCCCGCCTCGGCAATGTGCTCTGCGAGATGGGGTGCGAGTTCCGGGAAGTGTTCGACCATCCATGGGCTGAATGCCCAGGGTGCCGAGTCGATCGCCGAGGTCAGCTCTGCCGCCGTCGTCCACTGGGTCTGGGCCACCTCGGCGGGATTCGGCGTCAGCGACGATGTGGCACGGGCGATGAAGACGGGGCAGTGTTCGTTCTCTTCGATTCCGGAGGCATCTCGCGCGACGTAGGCGAAGTCGGGGATGGCGCAGGTGATGTGATCAACGCTCAGTCCGAGCTCGAATGCCGCGCGGCGACGGACGGCGTCCTCGAGTGTTTCGCCGGGAGCGGGGTGTCCGCAGAAGGAATTCGTCCATACTCCCGGCCAGGTCCGCTTCTCAAGTGCGCGTCGTGTGACGAGAAGGCGACCACGTTCATCGACGACATGGCAGGAGAATGCCAGGTGTCGTGGAGTGGACAGGCCATGGACGTCGGCCTTGTCCTGCACACCGATGGGGTCTCCGGTGTGGTCGACGAGAACAACCATTTCCACTGTTCGAACCCACTTTCGTTAGCCAGGCGAGAGGTTTAATCTAGCATAGCAACGGTAGGCTGTCATCGTGTCGAGCACAGAGCGAAGAATCCCCATGGATTTGGAATTGAATTATTTTTCGAACGGTCCCGAGTTCTCCGATCGTTCTCAGCTGACGCAGCCCGAAATAACGCAGTGCATGTCCGTCATGGAGGCGCTGCGAAACTGGCGGGAAGCCGATCGGGCGCTGTCAGAGGCGTCCAGGAGGTACATGCGCCTCAATGAGAGTGACATGCGCGCCATCCGGATGCTTATGCAAGCGCAGAAGCAGGGGCGGGTGGTCACGCCGAAGGATATTGCCCATGAGGTCGGAATCTCCAGTGCCTCGACGACGAAGCTCATCGACCGGCTGGTCGTGGCCGGGCATCTGATTCGCGCTCCGCACCCCAAGGATCAGCGGACGATCTGCATCGATGTGACTCCACAGACAGCCCAAGCGGCACGGGAGACGGTCGGTCGCCAACACGCGCGCCGCTTTGCAGCCGCTGCCGCCTTGAGCAGCGACGAGCGCGACGTCGTCGTCCGATTTCTCACAGCCTTGGCTGAAGCCGACGAACCGCAGGGAGATTTGGCCGCGCAGTGACCTCGGCGGACGCTTGGTGAGATACTGCGGGTAGTCACTTGTTCGAATGAGGAGGTGAGCCACCGTCGCGGCCGGCCGCTGGACAAGAGCCTGTCAGGCAGTCGCCCAGGGGAGGTTGAGCGCAATAGGCACCTCCTGCTTTCAGCTTCCTCGCACTGCCTCTGGGAAGGAAGTGTCGATGCCTTTATCGGTGCCAGCCTGCACCGGCGTCTGAGTCCGCGGTGCTGTCATCGTCATCGTCATTGTCGTTGAATCCGATGAGTTCATAGCCCATCTGCGCAAGTTCTTCGTCTTCGGATCCTGGGGGAGTGTCACCGTCGATGGGGCGTCCTGCGGTTTCGTTGAAGAAGTGGATTCCGATGAGGCCGATGATTCCGGCACCGACGAGGTAGACGGCGGGGAACAGGTCGAACCCGGTGGTCTGAATGACGAAGGTGTTCACCGCGGCCGTGGTTCCGCCGAAGATCGCGGTGGAGATGTTGTAGCCGATGGCGAAGCCGGAGAACCGCACCTGGGTGGGGAAGATCGCCGGCAGCGTCGCGGAGACGCACGACTGCATCATCACCTGGAGGAGAGCGATGATGCCGAGTCCCAGGAACTGGAGGAAGCGCCCTTCGGCATGCATGAGCATGAACGCCGGGACGGAGAGGACGATGAATCCGATCGCCGAGGTGTAGAGCACCGGTTTGCGCCCGATGGAGTCGGTCAGCCGACCCAGGGGACTGACGACGACGATCATCGCCGCCAGCAGTCCGACGAGCATGAAATTGCTCGTGACTTCGGAGTGGCCGAGGATGCCGCTGAGGTAGGTCGGCATGTACGTCAGGACCATGTACTGGCCGATGTTGAGCAGCACGACGAAGGCCATGAGCATGACGATCTGTTTCTTGTACCCGGTGAAGAGGTCCCGGAACGGCTTCCGGTTCGCCTGCTGCTTCGAGGTGGTCTGTGAGAATGCCTCCGGCTCATCGAGCTTCATCCGCAGCCAGAGGGCGATGGCGCCGAGGGGGAGAGTCAGCAGGAACGGCAGTCGCCACCAGCCGGCCTCCATGCCGTCGGAGCCGACGACAACGAGGAGGATGGTGCAGACCAATGCCGCCGAGGCTGTGCCCGCCAGCGTGCCCATTTCGAGGAAGGACCCGCAGAAGCCTCTCCGCTTATCGGGTGCCGACTCTGCCATGTAGACGGCGGCACCGCCGTACTCGCCGCCGGTGGAGAACCCTTGGACCATGCGGCACAGCAGGAGCAGGATCGGCGCGAATGCCCCGAGGGTGGCATAGCTGGGCAGGATGCCGATGAGTGTGGTCGGAACCGTCATCATGATGATGGTCAGGACCATCACGTGCTGACGGCCCACCTTGTCTCCCAGGGGGCCGAGGATGAGACCGCCCAGCGGCCGGAAGACGAACGACAGGGCAAGGGTGGCGAAGGTGAGGGCAACACCCCATTCGCCGGGGAAGAAGGTGCTGGCGATGTAGACCGACACGTACGAGTAGACGCCGTAGTCGAACCATTCGACCGCGTTGCCGAGTGCCGAACCGCCGATCGCCCGTTTGAGAGTCCGCTTCTGGCCGGGTGGCATCTTACTCATATCGATGCCGTCGGGGGTGGGGATCTTCTCATCACTCGACGAACTGCTCATTCCATTCCTCTCTCTCGTTGTGCGAGGCAGGCATCGTTGGGTCCTTCAGGTGTCTGACCCTGCTCTGCCGGTGTAGTGGAAGACGAACCCGCTGCGGGGCAGGGCCGGGAACTGGTTGAGCGGAATGGACAGGTCCTGCGTGGGCACGTCGAGTCCGCTGCTGGCCAGCTCCTGGGTATCTCATAGCCGCGCGCTAACCAGTCTTCTTCTTCCCTGAATTCGAAGACGACGACTTCCCCGACGACTTCTTAGCACCGGATTTGCCCGAACTCTTCTTCGCCCCGGATGTGCTCGAGCCCTTCTTGGATGAGGCTGAGCCCTTCTTCGAGGAGCGGGAACTGTCGACGGATTTCTGCAGAGCCTCCATCAGGTCGATGACGTCGCCGCCTGGCTCTTCGTCCTCTTCTTCATCGCCGAAGGCCTTCTCCAGGTCGAGGCTCTCGCCCTTGTCGATCTTCGCATCGATGAGTTTGCGCAGTTCTTCCTGGTAATCGTCGTTGAACTCCTCTGGTGTGAAGTCCTCCGAGTACGATTCGACGAGTTTGGCCGACATGTCCAGTTCCTTTTTGGAGATCTTCGCCTGGGAGTCCACGCCCTTGAAGTCGACGTCGCGGATCTCATCGGCCCACCGCAAGGTCTGGATCATGAGCACCTTTCCGCATACCCGCAGGGTTGCCAGTCGTGTGCGGGTGCGCAGAGTGATCGTGACAATGGCCGTGCGGTCGGTGTCTTCGAGGGTCTGGCGCAGAAGCAGATAGGACTTCGGGGTCTTCGACGTCGGCTCGAGGAAGTACGACTTCTCCAACATGATTGGGTCGATCTGATCATTGGGCACGAACTGGAGGACCTCGAGGTCGTCATTCTCATCAGCGGGCAGGGCCTCGAAGTCGTCCTTCGTGAGGATCACCCGATTCTCGCCATCGTCGTAGGCCTTGACCATGTCGTCAGACTCGACGACCTTCCCGCACTCCTGACAACGGTGCTGGTTGCGGATGCGGCCGCCGTCTTTCTCATGCACCTGGTGCATATTGACGTCGTGGCTTTCGGTGGCCGAGTACAGCTTCACCGGCACGTTGACGAGGCCAAACGCAATCGATCCGGTCCAAATCGCTCTCATTCCTCCATTGAAACCCAGTCTCAGAACCTTGGCTACCCCCGTTGGAGACGGTCCGACCTGCAGGCCCGCCCGACCTGGAAGGCCCCCGCCGAGGTGGTTGTGCCGTTGCCCGCGTCCGTGCCCCCTCGTGCAGTCCGTTGCAAGCGAGTAGCGTACACACCACAGGGGGTGTCCATGTCACGTCATGAGCAGAAGGTCGCCGTCGACGGGCATCGGTTGACGCTGACAAATCTCGACAAGGTCTTCTACCCGGAAACGGGCACAACCAAAGGTGAAGTGCTCGACTACTACGCGCACGTCGCGCAGCATCTGATCCGGCACGCCCATGGCCGCATCGCCACCCGCAAACGCTGGGTCGACGGAGTCGGCACACCGCAGGAACCCGGAGAGGTGTTCTTCGAGAGGAATCTCCCCGAATCCGCACCGTCGTGGATCACTTCCCGCTCCATCCGTCATTCCACCGGGTCCAAGAGGTACCCGCTGGTCCAGGACCGTGCGACACTGACCTACCTTGCACAGATGGCCTCACTCGAGATTCACATACCTCAATGGCGGGTCGCGAAGGGGTCATCCGATCCGGGCACCATCGATTCGACGACACGGCACCCCGACCGCATGGTCTTCGACCTCGACCCCGGTCCCGGCCGGGAACTGGCCGACTGCGTCGAGGTCGCACAGCTGGTGAGGCAGCTGTTGAACGGAATGGACCTCGACGCCTACCCGGTCACCAGCGGCTCCAAAGGGGTCCACCTCTATGCGCCGCTCGACGCCTCAGCCTCCAGCCAGCAGATATCGGACGTCGCCCACGAGCTGGCGCGCAGCCTCGAAGCCGATCACAAAGATCTCGTCGTCTCAGCCATGAAGAAGACGCTGCGAGAGAACAAGGTGCTCATCGACTGGTCCCAGAACTCCGCGGCGAAGACGACCGTGGCCCCCTATTCGATGCGCGGCCGCTTCACCCCCACCGTGGCAGCACCGCGAACCTGGGACGAACTCGACGACCCGTCCGCGGTCGAACAGCTGCACTTCGAGGAGGTTCTCGACAGACTCGACGACATCGGGGATCTGCTCGAACCCTTGGCGAAAACCGTCGGTGATTCCGCAAACCCGACACCCACCTCGGCGGGGGCGCCACCCGATTCGACGAAGGACTCGTCGACCTCAGCGGAGGCACCCCGCGACCGTCTCGATATCTACCGATCGAAGCGCGACCCGAAGCGCACGAGCGAACCGGTGCCCGAGGGCCACGGGACCAGTGGGGACGAGCTCAGCTTCGTCATTCAGGAGCACCACGCCAGCACCCTGCATTGGGACTTCCGACTCGAACACGACGGTGTGCTGGTCTCGTGGGCGCTGCCGAAGGGCCCGCCGAGCGATCCGGAACACAATCATCTGGCGGTCCAGACCGAAGACCACCCTCTCGAATACGGGAGCTTCGAAGGCACGATAGCGAAGGGCCAATACGGTGCCGGTGAGGTCACGATCTGGGATTCGGGGACCTTTGAGCTCGAGAAGTGGAAGGAAGGCAGCGAGATCATCGCTGTTCTCCACGGAGCCTCCGACGGTGGGCTCCAAGGAGTGCGACGGTTCGCACTGTTCAACACCGGCGAGCACGGGCCGAACAAGGAACCCGAAAAGAACTGGATGATCCACCTGACCAAAGACTCGTCCAAGAAGCCGTCCAAGGGCTCGCCGACGCGGGCCGCAGCCTCAACCAAGCGCACCGATTCCGGTCGCACCGATTCCGCGGAGGCCGAGCCCACCGATATGTCCCCGATGTTGGCCAGCATCGGCGATATCGCCTCCGTGCGTGCTCAGGCACAGGAGTGGGCGTTCGAAATGAAGTGGGACGGCATCCGTGCGCTCGCCTCCGTTCGTGTCGGTACAGAAGATTCGCCCGGGTCGATCGCGTTGACCAGCCGCAATGGCAAGAACCTGACGAAGGCCTACCCCGAACTCGGGGAGCTCGCCGCTTGTGTGGACGTCGACTGCATCCTCGATGGTGAGATCGTCGCACTGGGCCCGGGCAGCCGTCCGGACTTCGGGAGACTGCAGCGCAGAATGGGCCTGACACGAGAGAGCGACATTGCGCGTGAACTCGAGCGGACACCGGTGCATCTGATGGTCTTCGACGTGTTGCACGCCGACGGTGCTTCCCTCTTGAAAGCGCCATATTCCGAGCGACGCGAGCGACTGGGTGAGCTTGTCACCGAAGGCGAGAGCATCCATGTGCCGACTGCATTCGACGGAACCATCGACGAGGCGATGGAGTCCAGCCGCGAACTCAAGCTCGAAGGAGTCATGGCCAAGAAGACCGGCAGCACCTATCTGCCGGGCAGGCGAACCCGGACATGGGCCAAGCTCAAACACTCGGCGACCCGTGACGTGATCATCGTCGGGTGGCGCATCGGCAAGGGGGAACGCTCCGATACCTTCGCCTCGCTGTTGCTGGCGGCCCACGACGAGGACGGCCTGGTCTATCTGGGGCGCGTCGGCACCGGCTTCGACGAGCACCAGCTGCAGGCTCTGCGGGCCAAGCTTGATCGGTTGACCAGGAAGACACCGCCGGTGGAGGTCCCCGCCGCGGAGTCGCGAGATGCCCAGTGGGTGCGAGCCGGCCTCGTCGGCGAAGTCGAATACGGAGGAACCACCGAGGCCGGTCGTCTCCGTCATCCTGTGTGGCGTGGACTCCGGGCCGACATCGACCCGGAGGACGTCACCACCTGAACCGGGTGGGCCCGAGCATGCTCGCGTGGCCGACGACGCGGGGGGTGCCCCTATGTTTTTCGTCAAGGGGTAAAGGTCAGGTTTCTCTAGAATATTCGGTCGGGGTCGAGGGGCAGGGGTGATCTGTCCGGGAACTGTCTCCCGGACTGATCAGGCACTTCGCTTCGACACGGTTCAGGCAGCGGTGGCCACCTCGGGTGCGTGGAAGTAGGTGCCATCGCGCAACATCGCGTACAGCACGTTGCATCGCCTTCGTGCCAACGCGATCAACGCCTGATTGTGCTTCTTATGCTCGGCACGCTTCTTGTCGTAATACGCCCTCGACAATGGGTCCTTCAACGCCGCGAAGGCCGACAAAAACAGGGCCCGTTTGAGGATCTTGTTACCCCGCCGCGACGAGTGATCACCCCGAATCGATGTCCCCGACCGCCACGTCACCGGCGCCAGGCCGGCATACGATGCCAGGTGTCCGGCAGACTCGAAGTCCTTACCCACCACCTCGGTCAGGATCCTCGCCGTCGTCCTGACGCCGACTGCCGGCATCGACGTCAGGAGCCCGAAAAGCGGATGCGCCTGGACCAGCTCCTCGATGCGTACCAGCACTTCGTCCCGTGACGTGCGTGTCTTCGCCAATGAAGTTGCCAACTGCGGCAGCACGAGCCCGGCCGCGTCGGTGCCCGACACCACGACCGTCTGCCCGTCTAAGGCGGTGAAGATCGCTGCCGCCCACCGTTTCCAGGCCCGCGGTGCCTGCTTGCGCAGGAGAGTCTCGACTCGGTGTTTGCCGGCGTGCCGCAGGGCCTTGGGCGTCGGGTACTTCGCCAGTAGCGCCAGCATCGCTGGGTGGTCCAGGTGCGGGCCGATGGCGGTCTCTAATCCGGGGTGGATCTGGGTCAGCAGGCCGCGGATCCGATTCGATGTCGCCGTGGCCTGCTTGGCCAGGTCATCGTCGTAGCCGCACAGCATCGACAGTTCGGCGACGTTCTCATCGGCAATCCGGATGCCCCGCAGAGTGTGGGGCATGGTCCGGGCGGCCTCGGCGATGATCGCGGCATCTCTGGCATCGGTCTTCGCCTCACCAGGGTGTAAGTCGGCGATGCGACGCATCGCCAACCCCGGCAGGTAGGCAACCGGGATTGCCTCGGCTTGAGCCACCGCCACCGGCAGGGCCCCGATCGTGGCGGGCTGGTCAACGACGACGAGCAACTGCCCGTGCTTACGCAGTCGGGTGATCAGGGCCTTCAGTTTCGTTTCGTTCTGCGGCAGCGCCTTCGACAACAGTTGTTTTCCGTCGCGGTTGAGGGCGACGGCGTGGTGGTTGTGTTTGCCGACATCGATGCCGATGAATACGTCGATGTCAGCGTGGTTGGTGATCATGTCACTCATCTTCTTCGACTCATGTGATCGGATATTGGTTGTGGTTGGGCTGGCCGGTGATGTTAGGTGTGGCTCCAAGGTTCGGCATCCACGTTACGGTCGGGCTCAAGGCATGTGTTCTGCCAGTGGTTCTGGCCCCTATCAGCGATTTCCCTGGTGCCTTCGAACCCCGGTGACTACACCCCCCCTGATCATGGTGACTGGGGGACTAAATCATGCCGGGATCCTCAGGCCAGCGACCCCTTCTATCCTGACGGATGGTAGGGCTACTTAAAAGGTAACGGGGGGTACGAGACTCACGGGATCCTGTTACGGTGACGGCACCGGAGAGGTGCGGGAGCTACCGAGAACACGCGAACGACCCTCAACACTGTTCCCGATGAAGCGCCGCACGATGTTGCTGAAACGCCTGGAACAGACAACTCCACCAAAGAACACGATGACGCGTTGGTCGATGAATGGGAAGAGGAGTCCTTCCCTGCAAGCGACCCGCCAGCGCATTACTGACCGGCTCATGTCCGAACTCACCCGATCGAGCTCCGTCTTTCTTGTCGCCCGACCGTGACCGGGTGAAGGGACTGATGCTCAGTGCAGTAGGCCAACAGGTGTTGGGCCCTGCCAGCGTGACGACACTGGTAGCGTGACGACACTGGACAGCACGACAATTTCGGATCCGGTTACGCCGCGGGACGCGGAATCGGACAGAAGTCAGGACGAGGGTGAACTGGTATGAAACCGACTGTCAGGGCATTCCATGACGACATCGGGCTTCTCAACGCAGTCAGCAAACTGACATCCGAGGGTGTGTCGAAAGACGGACTCTACGTGATCGGCCACGATGACGCCCGTATGGACTGTGTTGTCGGTGACGCCGATGCTCAGCCCCACGACCTCTCGGATCTGGTCGCCGAACGCTACAACGGGAAGGGCGAAGCGCTTCGCAGTCTTCTTCGGTCGTTCGGCTTCGATTCTGACGAGTCCGGTGACCTTGAAGAGAAGCTCGACGGCGGAGAGCTTCTGCTGCTTATCAGATAGCAGAAGCCCTCCGCGATCATTTCGCAGCGACCTGAATGACCGGAATGCTGCGAGGATCAGGGGCTGGGCTGGCCCCCATTGACATTGAGAGTCTCGCCCAGGACATAGCTCGACTCCGACGAACTGAGAAACACGTAAGCGGGTGCCAGCTCGGTAGGCTGTCCAGCGCGTCCCAACGGGGTGTTCTTTCCGAAATGGGGCAGCGCCTCCTTCGGCTGGCCGTCCGACACCTGGAGCGGGGTCCAGATCGGTCTTGGAGCCACGGCGTTGACTCGGATGCCCCGAGGTGCCAGCTGAGTCGCCAGGCCCTTGGTGAAGTTGTTGATCGCAGCCTTGGTCGACGCATAGTCAAGCAGATGGGTCGACGGTGAATAGGCTTGTATCGATGTCGAGTTCACGATCGTCGATCCCGCCGGCAGATAGCCGATAGCCGCTTTCACGACACGGAACATCGCTTCGATATTCGTTCGGAAGGTGCGCTCCCACTGGTCCGCGGTGAGATCTTCGATTCTCTCGACGGCTATCTGTCGCCCGGCATTGTTGACCAGGGCATCGAGCCCGCCCAGTTCTTCCGCTGCCTGAGCGGCTACGTCCGCACAGTAATCGGGATCGGCGAGGTCGCCCGGGAGGGGAACCGCTCGGCGGCCTGACTGGCGAATCACCTCGCACACATGTTGGGCATCGGCTTCTTCTTCGGGCAGATAGGACAGAGCCACATCCGCCCCCTCTCGGGCGAAGGCGATGGCAACGGCTGACCCGATCCCTGAGTCGGAGCCGGTGATCAGCGCTTTCCGCCCTTCCAGCCTGCCGGTGCCTCGGTAGCTGTCTTCCCCACGGTCAGTGCCGGGAATGAGTTCCGCATCCAAGCCGGGCTCTGGCTGATCCTGTTTGGGCGGAGATATGTCGGGAAAGCGTTTGACTGGATCTTGAAAGCTCAACTGGTCACTCATGTGCTGTTCTCCTTACCTAGATTTCGCGAATTCCGCAGGCACTGCGCAGAAGCACTTCACCCGCCGGGGAGTTTGTCGGTTCAGGTCGTCACCTTCTGCGTCAGTCGTGAATCGCACCGACCGACGGTTCAGCTGAGCAGTGTGAGAGCTCAGTCGAACATTCCGACGGCGTAGGCGACGAAGACGACGATGATCACTGCCAGCACGGCACCGATCCCGACGATCGCCCATCGCGAGCGTGGCGCGCGGCGGTCTGGCGGGTGCGGCGGTGATGCTGTCGCAGAGTTCGATTCCGGCGGTGTGGCACCTGGAGTGACACCGCCTCCCTGTTCCAGATCCGGGTCCCCTTCGGGATCGGGGTCGAGATTGGGATTGCCGGTGGTGTGGCGCGTGTTGGTCGGATCAGACTCGTTGTTCTGGGGTGAAACCACAGATCTTCATCTCCTTCCGCGTGGGATCGCAAGCATAGCGGCTGGTCGAGGTCCCGGAAAGGGGGTAGCCGAGGCCGGGATGGTCTGAGACCGTGAAGCTATGGTCCGGTGGGACATCCCGGGCCCAATGAGAGGAGATACTGTGAGTGCGAAGTTCACGACCACAAATCCGGCAACGGGAGAAATCCTCAAAGAGTTCCCCACTGCCGAAGACACCGAAATCTCTGCACTGCTCGACGCATCCGATGAGGCCTTCCAGAAATGGCGCACGACGCCTGCCGTGGAGCGGACGATCCCGATCGATCGGGCCGCGGATCTCATGGACGAGCGCAGGTCAGAGCTTGCCGAACTCCTCACGCTCGAGATGGGCAAGCTGCCGTCCGAAGCCGAGGCAGAGGTTGAGCTCTCAGCCAAGATTCTGCGCTATTACGCTCGTCAGGGACCGCAGATGCTGGCCGATGAGCCGCTCTCGCCAGCCAGCGGTGGCCACGCGGTGCTCAAGCGTGAACCGATCGGTCCGCTGCTGGGTGTGATGCCGTGGAACTTCCCCTACTATCAGGTCGTGCGTCTGGCCGCGCCTAACCTGGTCGCCGGCAACACGGTCATCCTCAAGCACGCGTCCAACTGTCCGCAGTCGGCGTTGGCGTTGGAGATGATCATGCGCGATGCCAACCTGCCGCGCGACTGCTATCGGAATGTGTTCGCCGACAATGACCAGATCCAGACGATCATCGCCGATGAGAGGGTGCGTGGCGCCTCGCTGACCGGCTCGGAAGGCGCAGGTTCGGCGGTGGCCGCCGGCGCCGGAGAGCACCTGAAGAAGTCCATCCTGGAATTGGGCGGCAGCGACCCGTTCATCGTGCTCGATGCCGACGATCTTGATTCTGCGGTCAGCGCAGCAGTTGCGGGACGCATGGCGAACGCCGGACAGAGCTGCATCGCTTCGAAGCGTCTTATCGTCCTCGACGACGTCTACGAGGAATTCGTGGACCTGCTGACGGACAAGATGTCACAGTTCGTCGCCGGCGATCCGAGAGATTCAGCGACGACGTTGGCGCCGCTGTCCTCCGAACAGGCCGCGCAGGATCTCATGGAACAGGTCCGGGACGCGACCGACCATGGAGCGCATGTGCACACGGGCGGCCAACGTGTCGACAGCCCCGGTGCCTTCGTTCAGCCGACGGTGCTCACCGGCGTGACCGCGCAGATGAGAGCCTATGCTGAAGAACTGTTCGGCCCTGTTGCCGTCGTGTACTCCGTCAAGGACGAGGACGAAGCCATCGAATTGGCCAACGACTCCTCCTACGGTCTCGGCGGGACGGTGGTCAGTGACGATGTGGAGAAGGCACAGCGGGTTGCCGATCGCGTCGACACCGGCATGGTCTGGATCAACCAGGCCACGTGGACCGAACCGGACCTGCCGTTCGGCGGAACGAAACGCTCCGGCGTCGGACGCGAGCTCGGTGCGGAGGGCATCCAGGAGTTCCTCAACAAGAAGCTCATTCGCACGCCCTGACCGTTGAAGAATGCGATCGGAGCATCCGAGTGCTCACCTTGTCCACCACCCTTGCCACCTGCTGGTGGTGGCCTTAGCGTGGGCTCATGATCATGAGCCGCCGTAGGTGCCAGCTCTGAAGGCGAGGCCAGCGTCTGTGGCTGCACCAACGGAGCCACGCGCGCCCGCCCGGAGTTGCACCTGCATCGTGGGAGGACACCCAATGGATAGGAGGCAACACGATGAGTTCGAAGACACCGGCGTTCGACGCAGAGGTTCCTGACGTGGATCGCAACGAGCAGGAAATGGACGTGACTCCGCCTTCCTTCGCTGAGGGCTCAGATGAGAACCCAGGGTATGAACCCTCCTCCCGAACTGTCCAAGAGGCAGATGACGGGGACATTGTCGACCAGGCCGTCGTGGTCGAACTGGACGACGCAGACGACTACCCGCCGGCGGACTGATCGGTCGGCTGCACACCACAGCGATGGACTGCCCGCAGCCGTTCGAAACGGTCACGTTCTACCAGGCCCTCCTCGGTGGTTTCATCTCAACGGAGGACCAGAGCGTCGATTGGATCAACCTGTTCGAACCATCGGGTCGACAGATCCTGTCGTTCCAAAGAGCAGAGAACTACGTCGCTTCGACCTGGCCGGACAATACCGCGCCGCTCCAGGTGCATATCGATATTCTGGTCGATTCCTATGACGAGGCCGAACCAGCCGTCTTTGCAGCCGGTGGAGGCTGATCGATGGTTCCGATGACCATCCGAGTTCCCGGGGCTACGCCGGTCACATCGGCCGCCCGTTCTGCCTCGTAGTGGAATGAGGCCGAGCTGAAACGAGGCCGAGCTGGAACGGGGCCGAGGCAAGGCGGAAGAGACACCCCCTTCCGCCGACGGCGGTCTGGCATTAGCGTGGCGATGACACGATCACCACATCAGAGGAGGGATCATGTCGATCTGCGACACCTGTGGAAACGACTACGACAAGGCATTCACGATCACCAGAGGCGAGGAAAGAGGGGTCTTCGACAGCTTCGAGTGCGCGATAGCGACCATGGCCCCGACCTGCGCACATTGCGGATGCCGCATCCTCGGGCACGGCGTCGAGGCCGACGACACCACGTTCTGCTGCTCGCACTGCGCCCGTGAGATGGGCCATCCAACTGCGACGGACTCCAAGAGCTAGAGCACGGTCGATGTTCATCTGTTCTGCGTGGGAAAGTTGAAGGGAGAGGTTCACAATGGACTGCACACGACTGGGAGAATCAGGCCTGTACGTGTCCAGATTGGCACTGGGCACCATCCCCTTCGGGTCCGGAGGAGGATTCGAGAAGATCGCAGGCCTCCGCAGCGATGACGCCGAACGTCAGTTCCACGAAGCACTGGACCGCGGAGTCAACTTCATCGACACGGCCAATCTGTACTCGGCCGGCGATGCGGAACGAGTCCTCGGCGAGATCATGGGCAGCAGACGCGACGATGTCGTCCTCACATCGAAAGCACGCATGCCGACCGGTGACGGGCTCAATGATTCAGGGGCCAGCCGGTACCACCTGACGCGTGCAGTCGACGACAGCCTGAGCCGTCTGCAGACCGATCACCTGGACCTGCTCTACATCCACCAGTGGGACGGGCAGACACCGATCACCGAGACGATCGCCACCGCCAATGAGCTCATCAGAGCGGGCAAGATCCGGTACTGGGGAGTGTCCAACTTCAACGGTTGGCAATTGGCGAAGACGGTGTACGAGGCGAAGTTGGCCGGACTCGAGGGCCCGATAGCCCAGCAGGTGTACTACACCCCCGAAGCTCGGGAGATCGAGTACGAGATCATCCCGGCTGCCCGTGATCTGGGTGTCGCGACCTTCGGATGGAGTCCGTTGGGCGAAGGGCTGCTCAATGGGAAGGTGCGACGCGGTGAGGCGACTCCTTCGGATACTCGGCAGGGGACGGGCTGGCCGGAGCCGCACGTCACGGATTGGGACCGCGCCTACGACCTGATCGAACTCTTCGGCGAGATCGCCGGTGACTTGGGATGGTCGATACCGCAGGTGGTGATCTCGTGGATCCTGGGCCGACCCGGCATCAACGGCACGGTCATCGCGGCACGCAGCTTCGAACACCTCAAGGAGGACCTCGACGCCGCGGAGCTGACCCTGCCACAGGATGCACGCGATCGCATCACCACCGCTTCACAGCTGCCTGCCTACTATCCTCTGTGGCACAGGATGATGACGGCCCAGGACCGACCAGAGGCGGTCGAGTCGGAGTACTGCGCCGAACAGCACGAACACGTCTTCGGTTTGCAGCAGTAGACACGATTGCCGCGCAGCGGGTCTTCGCATACATCGCAACGATTCAGTTGACAAGCCCTGACACACAGCCCTGAAGTCACTTATCGTGTGGGTCTCCGATGGTCTCGTGGAAACCACCTGATCATTCGGTGAGACACGAACCGCGCACCATGATCGACGACACAGACGGATGGTCCTTCGGGACCATGACCAATGCAGTGGAGGGAGACAGATGGATCTCAATATTCGTGGCCGCACAGCACTCGTGACCGGGGCGAGTTCCGGCATCGGGTTCGAAACCGCACGCGTTCTCTTGAACGAGGGTGCCACCGTCGTCATGACGGGCCCCGACCCCGACGAGCTCAAAGATGCCGTCGATCGGCTCTCCGCCTTCAAGGACAGTCTCTTCGCCTATGATGCCGACGTCACGGTGGCCAGTGCCGTCGACCGGCTCGCCGCCGATGTCGCCGCCGAGGTGGGAGACCTCGACATACTGGTCAACAACGCCGGCATCCACGGCGCAGGAGGCCTGTTCCATGAGATCTCTCAGGAGGGATGGGACCGTACCATCGATGTCGATCTCATGGGTCCGGTTCGCGTCACCCGAGCGTTCCTTCCCGGACTTCGCCGAGGCGGTTGGGGCCGAATCGTCTTCGTCTCGTCCGAGGATGCGGTGCAGCCCTATGAGGACGAGCTTCCCTAATGCGCTGCCAAAGCGGGTTTGCTCTCCCTGGCCAGGGGCCTGTCACGGACCTATGCCTCCGAAGGGGTGCTGGTCAACACCGTGTCCCCAGCCTTCATCGCGACGCCGATGACCGACGAAATGATGAGCGCACGTGCGAAGGAGCAGAATTCCACCTTCGACGAGGCGATCGCGTCGTTCCTGCGCGAAGAGCGGCCGTTCATGGAGCTGGGTCGAAGGGGCCGCCCGGAGGAGGTTGCCCATGTCATCGCTTTCCTGTGCTCGGATGCGGCCAGCTTCGTCAACGGATCCAACTACCGGGTGGACTCCGGCTCCGTCGCGACCATCTAGACCGTTCGAACAGTCGCGCGCATCAGACCAACAGGAGGAGCATTCGCCATGACACACTTCCAGTACATGATCGTCGGCGGCGGGATGGCTGCTGACGCCGCAGCCAATGGAATACGGGAACTAGATGCCGACGGCTCCATCGCCATCATCAGCGACGATGTCGACGAGCCGTACACACGGCCCGCTCTGAGCAAGAAGCTGTGGACCGATGAGGAATTCAGCGAAGCCGACAACTTCCTCGGTACAGCAGAGAACACAGGAGCACAGATCTATCTGCGCACCGAAGTCTCCGCGGTCGACGCCGACAGGAGGACCGTGACGACGGCAGAGGAGCGGTTCGAATTCGACAAGCTGCTGTTCGTGACCGGCGGGCGGCCGAAGTCCCTCGATCTCGAGGAGGGAGAACGAGTCATCTACTTCCGCAGCTTCGCCGACTACCGTCGACTGCGGGAATTCTCCGGTCGGGACCTGAACGTGGCTGTGATCGGCGGGGGCTTCATCGGCACCGAGCTGGCGGCGGCCCTCGTGCAGAACAGCACGAACACAACGTTGATCTTCGACGACGAGACCCTGGGCGCTTCGGTCTTTCCCTCCGATCTTGCCCGCAGCTTCCACGATCTCTATCAGAAACATGGGGTGAGACTGGTCGCTGGGACGAAGGTCTCCGGAGGCCGCTCCGACGCTGATCATGTGTCGCTGGACTACGGCGACGGTTCGCACGAATTCGATGCGGTGGTGGTCGGCCTCGGGATCGAACCGACGACGGATCTGGCAGAGCAGGCAGGGATCACGACGGACGACGGGATACTCGTCGACGAGTCGCTGCAGACTTCCCGGCCGAACGTCTATGCAGCCGGTGACGTCGCCCGATATCCTGACCGTCTCCTCGGCCGTCAGCGCGTCGAACACGTCGACAACGCGACCCAGATGGGGACCGCTGCAGGTCGGATCATGGCCGGCAGCGACGAGAGCTACACCCATACGCCCTACTTCTACACGAACGTCTTCGACTTCGGGTACCAGGCCGTCGGCACCTTGGATCCGAGTCTTCGCACAGTGGAGGACTGGGTGCAGCCCCATTCGGAAGGTGCAGTCTTCTATCTGGATGAGGGTGAGCGCGTGCAAGGCGTCCTCGTGGTCAATCGGAAGGGTCAGCTCGATGCGGCTCGCGAGATTCTTGCCGAAGACTGGGCCCATGCCCCGAGTGACCTCGTGCACCGTCTGACATCGGATGACTGAGTCGCCTGCGGGGAAGCGAGACCAATGACTGAGTCTGGTCGGAGGAGGGTAGCCGCGCAGCGGCGACCCGCGTAGCCTCGAACCAGACTCAGTTCCTCGTCTCCAGGAGGTCGACATGCAAGCAGTTGGATTCCATCAACCAGGTGAGCCTGAGGTGCTGGAGGTCGTTGACCTGCCGACGCCGTCCCCGGGCACGGGGGAGGTTCTGATTCGCGTTCATGCGGCGTCCGTCAACCCCACCGACACCATGCTGCGCAGCGGCACGCGTGTTCGCGGGGGCAAAGATGAACCCGAGCTGCGCGTGCCCGGTATGGATGCCGCTGGTGTCGTTGAGGAGTTCGGAGACGGCGTTGAGACCGATCTCAAAGTCGGCGACCCTGTGATGGCAGTCCTCACGCCGACAGGGACTCACGGGGCGTATGCGGAACAAATCGCCGTGCCCATCGAATCAGTCGTCCGCGCTCCGCGCGGATTCGACCACCGTCAGGCGGCCACGTTGCCGATGAACGGACTCACAGCACGTTTGGCACTGGACACTCTCGGACTTGACAAGGGCAGCGTGCTGGCAGTGACTGGCGCAGCCGGCACGATGGGCGGTTACGCGGTGCAACTGGCGAAAATGGACGGGCTCACCGTCATTGCTGATGCCAAAGAGTCCGACGAGGAACGTGTCACCGGGTTTGGAGCCGATCTCGTGCTCAGCCGAGGCGACGACTTCCCTCAGCTCATACGAGAGCGGTACCCCGATGGCGTGGATGGTGTGATCGACGGCGCTCTCATGCTCGAGAAGATCGCACCGGCGGTCAGTGACGGAGGGAGCGTCATCACGGTGCGCGGCTACGCTGAATCAGGCGAGCGTGGCATCACATTCACACCCATCTGGGTCGTCGACTATGCACGAGAACATGCGAAACTCGATGAGCTCCGCCAAGCGGCTGAGAACGGAGCGGTCACTCTGCAGGTGGCCGAGACATACTCCAAGGACCAGGCACCGGCAGCACATCGTCGTTTAGAGGCGGGCGGCGTCCGCGGGCGACTCGTCCTGACATTCTGACCAGCTGCAGACTCCGGGGCCAGAGGCCGACGTGCCCCGTTCGCGGATAGACCCAGCTTCAGGGATCGATCACGCGCTCGTCGCTGTCGTGTCCGGGAGACAGATCACCGACATCGGACAGCCGCAGGGGAGCGAAAGACCCAGTTGTCTCGACCGAGACCACCTGCGCCGTGACTCCGACGTGGTCTCCTCCGTCGTCTGACATCACGATGCGCTTGACCAGCATTCGGTTCGGCAGAGCTCGGAGGAGGGGCACGCCGTCTGTGGTCGTATCGACATCGAGTCCGGAGAACTTGTCCGTTTCCTCGCCGGTGAGAGCGCCGAAGTGCTCTGCGACGGCCAGGTCCTCGGCAGTGAGGAAGTGCACGGCGAAATGAGTGGACCGCAGGCTCACCCGATAGGTGTGGTTGGCCTTCGACAGCCAGAAGCAGTAATGCTCGGGTGAGATGCTGGACTGCGAGTGGAATCCCACCAGGCAGCCCGCCCGTTCCCCCTCCGCCGAGGTGGTGACGACGATCATCGGGGAATCGGCTGAGGACATGAGATCGTCGATAGACCCTTCGCTCATGGTTCGGTCTCCTCACACATGATCGATCAATGGGATGGTGGCCTGACCAGGCTTTCCCGTAGCTCCGGGACTGACTCCGGCAGCAGAAGCGATGCGGCGCGTGCCGAGAACTCCATCTTGGCAGTCTACGAAACTCCGGCTCGACCCGCTAGTGCTCTGTTTCGGGCAGGCCGGAAGGTATAGGCTCGATGACATGCTGGACGTCCTGCCCGCCGCGCAGCAGCGGCTCTTCGACCCGGAGGAACCACAGGACATCGCGGTCGCCACCATCATCGGAACCGAGGGATCAGTGCCTCGGCCGGTGGGCACGTCCATGTTGGTCGATGCCGCAGGTGCGATCCACGGGTCGCTCACCGGAGGCTGCGTCGAAGGTGCTGTCCTCGATGCCTGTCGGCAGGCGCTCGACTCCGGACTCTCCACGGTGCAGCGATTCGGGTACAGCGATGACGATGCCTTTGCCGTCGGGCTGATGTGCGGCGGCAAAATCGATGTGCTCATCCAAAGCTTCAGGGCGGGCTGCTCCAGTCTGCGGCAAGAAGCCGGTCGGAGCGATCAGAGCCTACGTGGGAGCGATCAGAGCACACGTCACAGCGTCCCGATCGCGATGATCATGAGATTGCCCGCTGCGACTCATGAGGAGTTCCTCGGCCCCTGTGTCATCAGCAGAAATTCTCTTGAGTTCGACGCCGAACGGGACGCAGCTTCTCTTGCCGCCGGACTTGCCGGGGTCGTGCCGCCGTCGGTCCTCGATACTGCGGTCCGGCGTGCGGAGTCAATGATCCGCAGCGGGCGCACGGGCAGCGTCCGTGTTGCTCCGCCAGAAGACGAATACGAGCCGATCGAACTCTTCATCGAAACTCGAACGCCGCCGGCCCACCTGGTCATCGTCGGAGCGAACGCCTTCGGACAGGCGCTGGTGGAAGCCGCCAGGCCCCTGGGTCATCGCATCACTCTGTGCGATCCCCGCCCTGCCTTCACCGATCCGACGTCGTTTCCCGGCGCCGAGGTGGTCCGAGCCTGGCCGCACCGCTTCCTCATCGAGGCTGCCGAAGCAGGTGAGCTCGATGAGCGCAGCATGATCTGTGTGCTCAGCCACGACCCGAAGGTCGACATTCCCACCCTGGCCCACGCACTTGGGCTCGACATCGCCTATGTGGGGGCAATGGGCTCACGACGCAGCGACCGAGACCGACGTCTTGCTCTGCAGGAGGCAGGAGTCGACAGCGAAGCGCTGGCTCGACTGCACTCTCCGATCGGTCTCGACCTGGACGCGCTGACCCCCGCCGAGGTGGCCGTTTCGATTCTTGCGGAGATCCTCACCGTCCGCGGCGGCCGGAACCAGGCTGCGCCCCTCAGCGGCCGGACGCAGGTCGCGCCCCCGAGCCGCGCGACACGTGACCGGCCCCATGATTGATCGTGTCGAACACCGTGCGGCCGTTGCCGTCACTTCCGTCACCGCCTCGGCCATCGCCGCGGTTGTCATCGTCACTGCAGTGGCGGGTGGAGCGATCCAGAAGCTTCAGACGGTGAAGGTCGGCGGGTACATCGATGTCTTCGCCGTCGTCGAGGTCGCTGCAGTCGACCAATTCCACGATGTCGCGGTGCGCGGTGAGCAGCTGGCGAGCACCGACGTCATCATGGGCTACGGCGACCACCTCGGCGGTCCATATCGCATCGAAGACGACAGGGTGGCCCCGGCGCAGCTGCCCCTGCTCGTCCCGGTGCGCGGCTGCGGTGATCGCCCCCGGACGATGGGCTGCGATGAGGCGTTCGACCTCCTCTGCACAGATGCCAGGTCGGTCGACGGGTGTCACCAGGACATCGGTTCCGGGGCCGATGGTCTGCAGTCCGCACTGCAGCGAGGAACCCATTCCCTCGGCCCACCTCCGGTTGCGGGCCACCCGGACCTGATCCGACCCGCGCAGAATGGTGGCGACCTCCTCGGCCCCGGCACCGGTGACGACCGTGACATTGCGGCATCCTCCTGAGAGGAGGGCGTCCACGAGGCACTCGACGAGGGTGCGGCCGTTGCCGCGCAGCAGTGCCTTCGGTCCCAGACCCAGTCGTCGACCTGCGCCGGCAGCGAGGACCAGCCCGACCGGGCCCCGACCGACGGCGGATCCGGTCATCGGCCCCTGAACGCACTCAGGAGCAGTCTCCGTGGTCATCGGGCCAGGCCCAGCTTCGCCGTCATCGCGACAGGTGCAGACTTCGACGCGATCGCGGCGGATCGGGCTTCGTCGTCATTGCGGCAGGAACGCGTCGCCGAAGAGCGGCAGATCACGCACCCGTACGCCGGTGGCATTGTAGGCGGCATTCGCGAGCGCCGCGGCAGCGCCGACGATGCCGATCTCACCGATGCCGCGGGCACCGAGTGGACCCGCCAGCGGATCGTCCTCGTCCAGCCACGCTGCCTCAATATCAGTAATATCGGCGTTGACGGGAACGTGATACTCGGCGAAGTCGTGGTTGACGACGTGGCCGAATCGCGGATCGAGTTCGCCCTTCTCATGGAGAGCCATTCCCAGCCCCATGGTCATCCCCCCGATGAACTGTGAGCGAGCGGTGCGCGGGTTGACGATCCGTCCGGCGGAGAACATCCCGAACATGCGATTCACCCGGATCTCTCCGGTGGCGGCATGGATGCGGACCTCGGCGAAATGAGCGCCGAAGGAGTGCAGGGCGAACTTCTCGGCTGCCGGATTCGCCTGCGCTTCGCCCTGTGACTGTGCTCCGGTCGCGGGATCGGTTCCATGCTCGGCCCGAAAGTTCTCTGTCGCAGCGATGACGGCGGCGCTCCAGCTCGCCAATCCGGTGGAGCCGCCGGCGACCGTTGCGTTGGGCAGATCGGTATCGCCGATCTGAAGCTCCACCTGGTCAATGGGCACCTGCAGGCAGTCCGCAGCGACTTGGGTCAGGGCAGTCCACGTGCCGGTGCCCAGGTCCGCCGCACCGATGGCCACCTCATAGCAGTCGGACGTTCGGCGGATGCGCGCGACGGAGCCGGGCTGCCGGCCCGCCGGATAGGTGGAGGAGGCGACCCCCAGGCCGATGAGCCAGCCGTTCTCCCGCCGAGAGCGCGGTTGAGCGCTGCGGCGATCCCAGCCGAAGCGCTCCGCTCCCTCCCGCAGACAGTCCACGAGACGGCGCTGATTGAAGGGCATCCCGGTGTCCGGGTCGGTGTCCGGGTCATTGCGCACTCGCAGCTCGATCGGGTCGATTCCGGTGGCGACGGCGAGTTCGTCCATGGCGATCTCGAGTCCGACCATTCCCGGGGCCTCTCCGGGGGCTCGCATCCACGAGGGCACAGGCACATCCAGAGGAACCACACGCTGGGTGAGGCGGCGATTGTCGCCTGCGTACATCATGCGTGCCGGCTTCGTCGCCTCCTCCGGAAATTCCTTTGTCTGCGACGACATCGAGACCGCATCGAAGGTGAACGCGGTGATCGTGCCATCGGCGCGTGCGCCCAAGCGGATGTGCTGCAGGGTCGGTGCCCTGTAGCCGGTGATCGAGAACATCTGCTGCCGGGTCACGGCGTACTTCACAGGACGTCCCGGCACCGCTTCGGCGGCGAGTGCGGCGAGCATCATGTCGGCATGGGGGACACCCTTGGAGCCGAAGCCCCCGCCGACGTGCGGGGAGACGATGTGGATCCGGTCCGGTTCCAGCCCGAGGATCGGCGCCAGCGTCGACCGTGTGGGGTGAACGCCCTGAGTCGAAGTCCACAGGGTCAGCTCGCCTCGGTCCCAGCGGGCGATGGTGGTGTGCGGCTCCATGGGGTTGTTGTGCTCCATCGGAGTGCTGTATCGCTGATCGACACGGACGTCAGCCTCGGCGAGGGCCGAATCGACGTCTCCGACGGTGACATCGCCTCCACCGGACTCAGGAGTGCGGGAAGCAGGATGGTCCTCCCGCAGCTCGACATCGTGATCGTCCTCCACATAGCTGATGATGACGAGACCGGCGGCATGGCGGGCCTGCTCCGGGGTGGTGGCGATGACGCCGCCGAGGTACTGTCCGCGGAATCCGATCTCGGGAGAGCGCAGGATCGCCAGTTCCCCGTCCTCCGTGCTGTGCAGTTCGGGCGCATTGTCGTGGGTGAGCACATGCACCACTCCGTCGACCGCCTCGGCTGCGGAGGTGTCGATGTTCGCTGTCCGGCCCCGTGCGATCTGTGCCTGCAGAGGATAGAGGTACAGCGGATCGTCGACCGGGTGCTCGTACGCATAGGGAGCACGACCTCGCACCTTGTCCGGGCCGTCCAGGCGCACCTGCCGGGTGCCGATGGCCGAGGTCGTCAGCAGGTCACTCATGAGCGTCCTCCAAGTTCTCGTCCGGCTCCGTCTCCGGGGCTCCCGTCAACTCGGTCAGTACTGTCGTGATGGCACCGCGTGCCATCACGACCTTGAAGCGGTTGCCCTCCACGGGCTCGGCGGCTTCGAGCTCAGCGTCCGCCGCGCGCAGAAACGTCTCCTGATTCGGCTCAGCACCCCGCAGCACAGCCTCGGCGGCGCCTGCACGCCAGGGTTTGTGTGCGACACCGCCCAGGGCGATGGCGGCCTCGCGGATCACCGGCTTCGGCCCCGAGTCGTCGACGTCGACCATTGCGGCGACCGAGACCAGGGCGAACGCATAGGACGCGCGGTCTCGGATCTTGCGATACGTCGAACGACCGCGGCGAGGGGGAGGGAGTTCGAGTGCGGTGATGAGGTCGCCGTGCTCAAGGACCGTGTCCTGCTCGGGATGATCTCCCGGCAGCCGATGGAGCTCACTGATCGGAATCCGACGCTGCCCACGAGGACCGAGGACGACGACCACGGCATCGAGGGCGGCGAGGGCGACGGCCATGTCGGAGGGATGGGTTGCCACGCAGTCAGGTGACGCGCCGAGGATCGCATGGTAGCGGGTGTAACCGCCGATGGCCGAGCAGCCGGAGCCGGGTTCGCGTTTGTTGCACGGAGTCGACGTGTCCTGGAAGTACACGCATCTGGTGCGCTGGAGCAGATTCCCGCCCATGGTCGCTGCGTTGCGCAGCTGACCGGAGGCCCCTGAGAGCAGGGCTCGTGAGAGCATCGGGTAGTCGCGTCGGACTCGCGGGTCGGCGGCCGCGTCGCTGTTGCGCACCATCGCCCCGATGCGCAGCCCTGCGCCGTCGAGCTCCTCGACGTGCGCGAGGTCGAGGCGATTGATGTCGACGACCAGCCCCGGCTCCGTGACGCCGAGCTTGAGGTGATCGACGAGGTTGGTTCCGCCGGCCAGGAACACCGCGTCCGGCCGTTGGGTGAGCACGGCGACGGCCTCAGCGGTGTCGGTGGCGCGTTCGTAGTCGAAGGGATTCATCGCGACTCCTCGGCTGCGTGGCTGTCCATGGCCGTCTGGCTGTCCGCGGCCGCCTGGCCGACGGCCGCGACGATGTTGACGTAGGCTCCGCACCGGCACAGGTTGCCGCTCATCCGCTCGCGGATCTCCTCGGCGGACAGATCGACGGGAGCCTCCAAATCGTCGGTGACCACGCTCGGCGCGTCATCGGCCGCTTCTCGCAGAACACCGGCGGCCGAGCACACCTGGCCGGGGGTGCAGTAGCCGCACTGGAAGGCGTCCTGTTCGAGGAATGCTCGATGCAGGGTGGACAGCTCGCCGTCTGCGGCCAGGCCGTCGGATGTCGTGATGTCGGCAGTGTCATGGGTCAGCGCGAGCGCCAGACAGGAATTCAGCCGACGGCCGTCGACCAAAACGGTGCAAGCGCCGCATTGTCCATGGTCACAGCCCTTCTTGGGAGACATCACCCCCAGCCGGTCCCGCATTGCATCGAGCAGAGTGGTTCGGGGGTCCACGGCCAGTGTGTGCTTCTGACCATCGACGGTGAGGTTCAGCGAGTGGTCCACGAGGGTCGCCTCCAGACAGCGTTGTCGACGTGTGACAAACCTACCCCCACCGCGAGAGGCGGACAAGGGGTGTGCTGGGGCGACACCAGAATGCGGGTCGCCTCGGGTCGGACGTGAGTTAGAGTGACAATTGGTCAGCATCATTGCGGGCCGCCGAATGCCACCATCTCCAGCCGGCACTCATCTGCGAAGGAGAACCGATGTCACGAATCCTCGTTCGCATCTGGCGCCGCTACCGGGATACGCCACTCTTTGCGAAGATGACCGGCGGTTTCGTCCTGGGGTTGATTGTCGCACTGGTCTTCGGGCAGCAAGCACAGGTTCTGTCACCGATCGGTGACATACTGCTCAACCTCCTGCAGCTGGTCGTCATCCCCATCATCATGTTGACGTTGATTGATGCGGTCAACAGCACGCGGTCCGGAAGTCTTGTCAGGGTCGCCTTCAAGACTTTCGCGTTCTATCTGATGACGACTGTTGCCGCCGTCGTCATCAGCTTGGCTCTGGCGCTGCTGGTCAACCCGGGGACGGGGCTTCAACGTCCCGAGAAGGGCACAGAGACGCCCGATCCTCCGTCGTTCATCGACCAGCTCGTCGGAATATTTCCCGAGAACATCTTCCAGGCCCTGGCCGATGGCAAGATCCTCGCACTGATCTTCGTCTCCATGATCGTCGGCCTCACGATGGCGGGTATGCGCCGCTCGTCCGATTCGACGATCTCAGACTTCGGGACGCTGCTGTACAAATTCGTGCTGGCCGCCAAGGAAATGACCTTCCGCATCCTCGCCGGAATACTCCAATACGCGCCGTTCGGTATCTTCGCTTTGGTTGCCAGCGATATCGGCAGCCAAGGATTCGATGCACTGGCAGCCCTGGGCAAGCTGACCGGCGTCGTCTATGCAGGCCTTGCCGCACAGATTCTCCTGGTCTACATTCCGCTGCTGGCGATCAATCGGATTCCGATCGGCGGGTTCTTCCGTGTCGCCGGCGAGCCGATGGCCACCGCTTTCACCACTCAGAGCAGTTCCGGCACTATCCCCGTGTCGCTGAAGGCGACGAAGAACGCGGGCATCCTCCAAGAGGTCTCAGGCTTTGTGATCCCCCTTGGAGCGACAATCAACATGGACGGCGCTGTGATTCGCCTCGGAGCCTCGGTAGTCCTGGCCGCCAATATCGTGGGACATGACATGTCCATGCTCGAACTCGGCGCAATCGTTCTCACCGCCACGTTCGTCTCTATCGGTACGGCGGGAGTTCCCGGCGCCGGGCTCATCGGGCTGACGATCCTGTTGCAGCAAGCCGGTCTGCCGCTCGAAACCGTCGCGTTGGTCGCCGGTGTCGACGTCATACTCGGAATGGGAGCGACGATGCTCAACATCACCGGCGATCTTGTCGGAGTCCATCTCATCGACAAGAGTGAGAAGAAGCGCGTCAGCAGGGAGCAACGCGCAGCTTCGAAGCCTGCGGACGGTTCCTCGTCGTAACTCGGTCCGACATCGGTCCCTCCTTGCAAATTCGCCCATCTACGATGCCGAGCGTGCCGCGAGCCCGCCTCAGGACACCGGGGGAGTCATCCCTCAGAACACCGGGGGAGTCATCGTGGCGATGATGACCGCCTCGGCGTCACCGACAACACGGAACCAATGCGGTTGGTCGCCCTGGTAGGTGATGCTGTCACCGGCTTCGAGCGTGTACCCATCGTCGCCGACCTGGAAAAAGCAGGTTCCTTCGAGGACGAACAGGCACTCCTCGGCACGGTGATGGTTGAAGGGGACGGATTCGTTGGAGTATCCCGACGGCACTCGCACCTTGAGCACCAGCAGCTCGCCGTTCATCGTCGGCGTCAGCAGCTCGTAGACGAGTCCGCGATCGGTGACCTGCAGCTGGCGGCGATTGTCGGCGCGGACCACACGATTGTCGGCAGATTCCTCAGCCTGGGTGAAGAACCTGCCGACGGGCACGTTGAAGGCCTTGGCGATCTTGAGCAGCGTGAGATATGCAGGGTTGCCGCGACCGCGTTCGATCTGGCTCAGCAGCCCCTGACTCACACCGGCGACGCGACTGAGATCGGTCAGGGTCATCCCGGCCGATTCCCGCAGCTGGTGGATGAGCGCACCCATGTACTCCACACTGGGATCAGCCGCATTCGGCGGGGCATTCTCGGCGCTCATGGATACCTTCACTCACGGGATCATCTGAAGCTGAGAATATCAGCACCCGGCCCACGTCCACTCCGGGCCCCGAACCGGTCTGGGCCGGGGACGCGAACTCAGATCAGACCGAGGCCGGTCACGGTCTCGCGCTCCTCGGCGAGCTCAGCCGTGGTGGCATCGATCATCCTGCGGCTGAAGTCATTGATCTCCAGTCCCTGTACGATCTCCCAGTTCCCGCCCGACGTGGTGACGGGATAGGAGCACATCAGTCCCTCGGGCACCCCGTAGGAGCCATCGGAGACCACAGCCATCGAGGCCCAGTCGCCTTCGGGCGTGCCGTGCAGCCAATCATGGGCGGCGTCGATCGTCGCCGCGGCAGCAGAGGCCGCTGAGGAGGACCCACGCGCTTCGATGATGGCGGCACCGCGTCCGGAAACCGTGGGGATGAGATCGTTCTCGATCCAGGACTGGTCACCGACCACCTCGGCGGCATTCCTTCCACCGATCTCTGCGTGGTAGATGTCGGGATACTGGGTGGCCGAGTGATTGCCCCAGATCGTCATCTTGGATATGTCGGCCACCGTCACCTCGGCCTTTTTGGCCAGCTGTGCCAGCGCGCGGTTGTGGTCCAAGCGGGTCAGCGCGCTGAATCGCTCGGCGGGGATGTCGGGCGCATTGCTCATAGCGATCAGCGCATTGGTGTTGGCCGGATTCCCGGTGACGCCGATGCGCACATCGTCGGCGGCAACTGCATTGAGGGCCTTGCCTTGGGCGGTGAAGATCGCACCATTGGCTTCGAGGAGGTCACTGCGCTCCATGCCCTGAGACCGGGGCCTGGCTCCGACGAGCAGGGTGAGGTTGGCGCCGTCGAAGATGTGCTCGGCCGAATCGCCGATTTCGACCGAATCGAGGGTGGGGAAGGCACAGTCCTCGAGTTCCATGACCACGCCCTCGAGGGCGGTCAGTGCTGGTGTGATTTCCAGCAGGCGCAGTTGAACTGGAGTTTGGGGGCCGAAAAGAGCGCCGCTGGCAATGCGGAAGAGGAGACTGTAGCCGATCTGACCGGCCGCGCCGGTGACGGCGACTTTGATGGGAGTATTCATAGATTGTGCTCCTTAATTGGGGTGGGGTTTGACGCATTCGATGCGGGCTGTCCTCTCGTGTGCAACGGCGTTCTTCATCGGTGAATACGCCGTCAGATCACTTGTGTGAAGAGGGGGCCGAGCGGCAGGACGAGGAGTCGACTTCCTTGTTGAGGCCCGTCAAGGTCGCTTGTGCAGCATCGCTGCGTTGGACGTCACTGCAATTCCTCTGGAGAGAAATGTGTGACGAGTCGATTCTATCGGCTCGCCACCGCTGGGCATCACGCAGGCGTCACATTATGTCCCGCTGCGCAGTTCGCGATCCCCCTGGAGGCCCTGGCCGCGGTTCGGCCGCCAGGGCCCTCAGCTGCTCTGCTGAGCTTCCGAGGCCAAGGCCGTTGCCTGCTAGTTCGTCCAGGCGTCGTCGGTGAAGTAGCCGTCGATCCAGCCGGGCAGACGGTGCCCGTCCTTCGCAGTCCCGAGGGTATAGGGCGCAACATGGAAGCCGGCCTTGTCGAGTCTGCGCAGGTCCCGGGTGGGCAGATTTTTGCTGGGGCCGACCCATTCGATGCCGGCAGCCGCGATCTCGTCGAAGGATTCCGTCGGCAGGGTTGAACCGGTGAGGTAGAGCGATGTGTAGCCGCGATCGGCGATGGTCTTCGCCGCTTCGAAGTCGAATGACTGGACGATGAGTGAGTCGGTCAGTCCGCGTTCGTCGAAGACGTCGAGAACCTGATCGACCTCCGCCGAGGTGGCCCCGGGCTTGATCTCGGGAACCATGACGACCTCCCCGCCGAGTTCGTCGAGTGCCTCATCGAGGGTGACGGTCTCGGCCGGTTCACCGCCCTGCGGGTGTTTGATGGTCGCGGAGTCCCATTCCTCGAGGCTGAGGTCGCGGATCGGTCCGCTGACTCCGTTGAGGGTGCGATCGGCTGTGTCGTCGTGGATGAGGACCGGGGTGCCGTCTTCGAGGAACTGGATATCCATCTCGGGGAGGAACCCGTCCCTCGCCGAGGCGGTGAACCCTTCCATGGACTCCTCCGGGTAGACGTCGGCACCGCCTCGGTGGGAGATCGTGGTGGGGAACTCGATCTCGGAGACCTGATCCGGTGCGGCGAAGTCGGTCTCAGACGGTGAACCGAGACCGTGGGCGGAGGCTGATGTGACTCCGGTGCCGACGGTTGCAGTCAGGGTGAGTACTGCGGTGGCGAGGATCGACGCGGTACAGGGACGTGTGTTCTTCTGCTCTGTCGTATTCACGCTCGCGACGTTACGGTCGCCGAATGATCTCCTGGAGTCGATGAAATGAACAGGGGGACGAGAGCAGAGGAATGGGATGAAAACGATCGTGTGCTGGAGTCCGATCAGAGTCGTGGGCGTCAGTCTTGACGGTGTTCAGCGGCGCGGCTGCACTCATCGCTCCTCGATATCTGTGGCGGGGTTCGCGGAGTCGGCCAGGGCGCTCCCCCGGTGGAGCAATAGGGGACACGCGATGGCGGTCGCGACGAGGACGAGACCCCCGGCGATGGTGGCGGCGCCGAGCCCGGCGGTGAAGGCGTGGCGGGCAAGGTCGGTGAGGTGGGTCGCGGCTTCGGACGGAAGCTGCTCGGCAGCGCTGATGGCTGCGCCGAGGCTCGAGCTGACAACCTCAGTGGCCTCCGGTGGGAGCTCGGCGGGTATTCCGTCGAGGACTCGGGACCGATACAGGGCGGTGCCGATCGAGCCGAGGACGGCAATGCCCAGCGCGGCGCCCAGTTCTGCCGCGGTCTCGGACAGGGCGGAGGCAGCGCCCGAGCGGTTCGGCGGGGCGGCGCCGACCACGACATCGGTGGCCAGCGTCATCATCGGTGCGATGCCAGCCCCGATGAAAGCCGAGGCGATGATGGCGACGATCAATCCATCATCGACCGGTACGCGGCTGAAGGCGAACATCCCTGCGGCCGCCACGGCTGCGCCTGCTCCGAAGACGATGGGGTAGCCGAAGCGCGGGACGAGCACGGAGGCGAGGACCGACATCCCACCAACGGCGATCATGATCGGCAGCATCGCGACGGCGGCGACCAGTGGAGACAGTCCTGCAACGAGCTGCAGGTACTGCGCACTGTAGAACATCACGCCGACCAGCGAGAACATCGCCAGACCCGCACCCAGGACGGCACCGCTGAAACGAGGGTTGGCGAACAGGCCGACATCGACCAGAGGCGACTGCAGACGCCTCTGCCGGATGAGGAACATGGTGCCGGCGATCACGCCGACCACCAGCCCGATCGCGGCGGCAGGTGTGAGGGCGAGTTCCTCGGCCGTGGTTTTGATGGGGCTGAACCCTGAGTGGTGGACACGCTGAGACTGGCCCATAATGGGCCGGAGAATGCGAGTAGAAACCATGCCGAAGAAGAAGTACTCCGATGAGTTCAAAGCCGACGCCGTCGAGCTGTATGAGACTCATCCTGACATGTCCTATACCCAGGTCGCGGCCGACCTCGGCGTCTCCAGGGGAGCAGTCAAGACGTGGGTGTACCAGTCGCGCAAAGCCGCTGGAGCGGTGCCGACAGGGTCGGCTGATCACCCAGAGACAACCGAGGACGAGATCGCCCGTCTGCGGGTGGAAAACGCGGACCTGCTCGAGCGACAGAAGCGTCTACGAGCCGAGAACGATCAGTTAGCCGAGGAACGGGCGATTCTGCGCAAGGCCACGAAATATTTCGCGGCAGAGACGAGCTGGTGATCCGCTTCCAGTTCGTTGATGACTACCGTGGCACCCACGAGGTGAAGCGGATGTGTGCAGTGCTGGGCATCCAGCGCTCAAGTTATTACAAATGGCGGGCAACTCAGTCGGCGAGGGTCACCCGCCAGGCTGCCGACGAGGCGCTGGTGGAGAGGATCCGGGACCATCACGAGGAATGGGACCACACGTACGGATACCGGCGAATGACGGTCGAGCTCGCCGAGGACCCGGACGTCGACGGGCCGGTCAACCATAAACGGGTCGCCCGGCTGATGCGGGCGAACAACATCGTCGGCGTGCATCTGCGCAAACCTCACATCACCACGGTCAAGGATCCTGGTGCGCAGGTCTTCGCGGACCTGGTCAAGAGGGACTTCACGGCCGCCGAGGTAGGCACAACCTACGTTGGCGACATCACGTATTTGCCATACGGGACGGAGGGGAAGTTCTTGTATTTAGCCACGGTCATCGATGTGTGTTCGAAGCGGATCGTGGGCTGGTCGATCGCTGATCATATGCGTACCAGCCTCGTCGAAGACGCGCTGTACAGTGCAGTAAACGACAGAGAAACACTCAACGATACGATTTTCCACTCGGATCATGGTCGTCAATATACGTCCTCGGCGTTCCAGGCGACGTGTCGCCGGTTAGGTGTGGTCCAGTCGATGGGCAGGATCGGGTCGAGTGCTGACAATGCTCTGGCGGAGTCGGTGAACGCGGCTCTGAAGCGGGAGACGCTACAGGGCGCGAAGCGGTGGGACACGGCGGCTCAATGTCGGCGTGAGGTGTTCCGGTGGTTGATTCGCTACAACTCGAGGCGCAGGCATTCGGGTCTGGGTTATCGAGCACCGGTTGACTTCGAGTTTGATTGTGCATCTATGATGGATCTTGCCGCCTGATAGTACACATTGACGTGTCCACTTCCAGGGGTTCACGCCCGATCGACCAGACGACCGGCAGGACCGCAGTGAAGGACAGCAGAACACTGAATCCGTCCAATCGCGCCGAAGCCGGGTTCCGGTACTCGGGGATGAGGCGCGGTGCCAGAACGAGCAGGAGCACGATGACGGGTGCGTTGAGGAGGAACACCGATCCCCACCAGAACGATTCGAGCAGCAGGCCCCCGATGATCGGCCCCAGTGCGATGCCGCCGGACAAGCTCGCGGTCCAGATGCCGATGGCACGAGTACGTTCTGCCGGGTCGGTGAACATGTTGCGGATCAGCGAGAGCGTCGACGGCATCAGCGTGGCACCGCCGATCCCCATCAGGGCACGCGCGGCGATGAGCACCGTTGGAGCCGGCGCGAACGCTGCCAATGTCGAGGCTGCGCCGAACAGGGCAGCACCGAGCAGAAGAAGCCTGCGACGACCGATTCGGTCGCCGACATTGCCCATGACGATGAGCAGACCGGCCAGCAGGAACCCGTAGGCGTCGAGGATCCACAGCGTCTGGTTGGGGCTCGGCGTCAGCTCCTGCGTGATCGTCGGGATCGCGATGTGCAGGATCGTGATGTCCATCGAGGTCAGGATCACTGGCAGCGTCAGCACGGCAAGGCTGAGCCACCGCGACCGCCGGTCGGGCGAATGAGGGGTCCGAGCGGACATGGTGCGTTTCCTCTCACGGTTGCGTATGACGTACGCAACGAGAATAGCGTATGTGATACGCAACGCGCTAGACTGGGCTGCGGAGGTGATCAGGATGAGTCCCCGAGTCGGCCCGTACGGCCTCTTATCGCACGAAAGGATCATCGCTGCAGCCATCGAGGTCGCCGACGAGGCGGGGCTGGAGGCGATGACGATGAAGCGCGTCGCCGCACGCCTCGGTGCCGGAGCAATGTCGCTGTATCGGCATGTTTCCGATAAGGAAGAGCTGATCGGAAACATGGTCGACCAGGTGACCGGGGAGTACGCCTATCCCGATCCTTCCGGCCTGAGCTGGCGGGAGGCCATGCACGTACTTGCCCGCCAAGACTGGGATGCGTTTCTCGCCCACCCCTGGATGCTCACAGCCACGACCACCGTTACCCCGCCCTTCGGAACCGCTTCACTGTCAGCCATGGAATGGGCGCTCTCGGCACTTGACGAAGTGGGGCTGTCGCCTGACGCCGCGGCTCGGATGATCATGACCATCAACAACTATGTCCAGGGCAGCGCGCGTGTCGTTCTCGGCGATAGGCGGGCCGAAGCAGAAGACGACCCTGGTCTCGCTTGGAAGCAACGTCTCCACGACGTCGAGCTGAAAGACTTCCCTCACCTGAGTCGTCTCATCGCCCACCCCGTCCCCGCCCGCGAGCGAGATTGGTTCGAAGGGGGACTAGACGTCATCCTCGACGGTGTCCAGGCACGCCACAACGCCTCACCCGACACAGCGGGGATCACCAGATCGCACGAACCAATCGATACCCGGACCACTGAGTCGTAGACACCGTTCACGGCGAATCCAAGTCGTGGTGGGCTGACGACACTGGCCCATCCGCCATCCACTCTCCGGAGGAGCTATATTTTAACGCTGTTTGGGAGTTTGACAAGGGGGTTTCGACTCGACCGCGCTGTCCCTACGATCAGTACCGGTACGTTTCCTCGAGAGAAGGCAGAGCGCAGATGACCACGCGAGACGAACTCCGCGCCGAAAAGGCACTTCAAGGGCTGGAATTCCCCGCTTCGAAGTCTGAACTCATTGACTACGCAACCGAGCGTTCAGCGACTCCGAAGACGCTCCAGGCACTGGAGGCCCTGCCAGACCGGCAGTTTGAGAACAAAGACGACGTCGTCGAGGCAGTGCCGCAGGAGCCGGAGGGTGATGCCCCAGGCGGGGTTCATCGCTGACAGCGAAGCATTTTTGCAGCACAGCCCGAACGAACGGAAGGACCCTGACAATGCGCAGTGACGAGTTCCTCAGCTACGTTATCGAAGCGGGAGGGCCCACCGACCCCGAAAGCGCAGCCCTCGTCATCCGAACTGTGTTGGACAACCTCGGCAAACGACTCAAAGGCGGTGAAGTGGCGGATCTGGCCGCGCAGCTTCCCGACGAGCTGCAGGAGACTCTCACCCGTCACAGTTCGGCCGAGCCGGTGCGCGACGATGCCGACGATTTCCTTCGTCGGACAGCGGACCAGCTCGGGCATGGCGTCGATCCGGAGACTGCGGGCAAGTATGTTCGCGCTGTCCTGTCGACGTTGCGGGCTGCGGTGTCCGAAGGCGAGATCGATGATCTGCGCTCGCAGCTGCCCGCCGGATTCGCACCGTTCTTCGAAGAGTAGCACCGAGCCCCGTTGCCCGCTGCCCCGATTCGCGCACGCAGTACGGGCTGCAGTCTCTCTTGTCTGCTCGTCAGCGATTATCCTCGCTGGGGCGACCTTTGTCTTCACGCGGCGCGACGCGTGAGGGAGTCCATTGAGGCGCGTGAGGAGGTCGATTGACCGCGGGCATCACAAGTGCCAGTCGGCAGGTGAACGATCATCCGTGCTGAGCAGTCCTGCCATCCATTCGTCCCGGCGCTGCCCTCGGATCACGCCGGCGCTGCGGGCAATTCCCTCGAAGGTGAAACCCAGGCGCTGGGCCACTGCGGCCGTGGCCCGGTTGCCGGTGTGGGCTCGCCATTCCACGCGGCTGAGCCCCAGGCCGTGCGGTTCTGGAGCGAACGCGAAATCGAGCACCGCCTGCCCTGCCGCCGTGACAGTGCCGGTTCGCCGATGCGACCGGGCCGCCCAATAGCCGATCGATGCGCTGCCCTGATCGATGTCATTCAGGGATATCATGCCGGCAAGCTCTCCAGCTCGTTCGATGACCCAGGTGCATGCGGTACCGTTCCGCCAGCCGGCGTCGGTGACCTGTGGGACGAACTCCGCGGCGTGTGCCCGGGTGTATGGGACAGGCAGCGGAACCCAGTGCAGGAGCATCGGGTCCTGGCATGCTTCGGTGATCGCATCGATATCGCCGCTCGACGGCGGACGGAGTACGAAAGCCTCTCGCTCGAGCGTGACAGGTGTCATGTTCACAGAGTAACGGGAGCCGACGCGGAGAATCACGACGTGAAAGGCTTCGAGCGGGGTCACCCGTGTTCTGAAGAGTGCGAAGCGGGCGATTCTCACCGTCGGCGGAGGGCGCCTTCGCCCCGATTCGCCGGGGGACTCGGGAATTAATCACGGCGATGGTGAGGATCATTTCTCTTCCTTCCTCAGACTGTCCCGGTAGTCGATGCCTCACTGAAGTTTGGGGGACCAGGCGCCGGTGGCTGATGCGGCGTGGGCATAGCGGGTGAAGTCGCGGGGCTCTCGGCCGAGAGCACGCTGGACACCATCGGCCAAATGGGCCCGGCGGCCGTTGAAGACCTCTGCTATGACCCTCAACTAACATGTCCCGTGTAAAGACGGTTCCGGACAATACGCAGCTTTGAGCACACGAGTCCTGAACGAGCAGCGTCCCAATGCCGACTTCACAACGCCACAGAATACGCGGGGCATCGATGGCTTGGCCGGCTGCTGAGCTGCGATGGAACGAATGCAAGCGGATCAGCCTGTCCAGCACCGAAGGGAGCTTCTCACTGATGGATCCGGGTGAACGCCTCGACCACCTCACGTCGGTGGAGCGGACATTGCTGCTTACCCTGTGCGGCAGGGCCGAAGACGCCAAGTCGGCTGCGCCACTGCTTGGTGACACTGTGGCCGAGGAGATATCCGGCAAGATCTGTGAGTCCGACCGGGCCACCGCCACAGGCGCTGACCTCTCGGCCAATGTCGCAATCCGAACAGCTCAGTTGGACCAGCATGTGCGGAAATTTCTCGCTGAGTACCCCGATGCAATCATCATTGAGCTGGGATGCGGTTTGGAGACACGGATGTTTCGTCTCGATCTGCCGCCACGTTCTAACTACTACTGCATCGACTCTCCCGCCGTCATCGAGCTGCGACGAAGATTGGTCCCCGCACACGAACAGGAAACCGGAATCGCCGCATCGCTTGAGGACTCACAGTGGTTGGATGCTGTGCCGACCCACCGGCCGACCATCATTGTGGCCGATGGAGTGTTGACATTCCTCGCCCCTGCCGAGGCCATCGAATTGCTGAATCGCCTGACCGCTCACTTCGAGCACGGTGAGCTTGTGTGCCAAGCCAACATCACGTACCTGACTCGCGACCTCGGTCGAGTGCCCGAACTTAAGAGGGTGGGTATCCCATCCCCGTACCGGGGATTCGGCATCGACGATCCGACCGAGCTCGAACGCATCAACCCCAAGCTGCGGTTCGTCGAAGAGTTCATCCTCGCTCGATCCCCTCAGTATTTCGGCGGATTCTCTGTCAAGTTCCGAACCATACTGCGCCTGCTGCGTCTCCGGACGAGGTGGGCACGGCTGAGCACTTGGGTCTTGCGCTATCGTTTCTGACGACCTCGTCGATTCGGGAAGCCTTGACGCGGTCCGACTGTCCGCGAGGTGACGGCTGAGGCTGAGCCAAGATGAGGCCTGCCACTACCAGCTCTCCATTGAACTCGGTGCGATCCAGTCTCGTCGCCGTAGCGATTGCACTCACGGCACTGCCACAGGTGACTGAACCTGGCTGGCAAGTAGACGTCAGTTGCGCCTTTGTCATAGGCGTGAGTACACGCATGGCTTGATGTGGTCTCGAGATAGCTCGTCGCGAGCGCCGAGACGATGCTTGTCGTGCGGGTGTGCAGTATCTATCGTGTGTCCCTATAACCTCAGACTTCAATGGTGAGGAGGGCCAACACGTGAACCGCTTTGACTATATTGTCGTCGGTGCAGGTTCGGCGGGTTGTGTGCTCGCCCATCGACTCTCTGCTGACCCGGGAACCAGCGTCCTGCTCGTCGAGGCCGGCGAACATGACAAAGTCAACCCGCTGATCTCGATGCCGCGTGGATTCGGTGAGCTGGTCGGAGACCCCGAAGCCGTCTGGCACCACCCGACCCTTCGGACCGGACCAGCAGGTCGAATACTGGGTGCGAGGCAAGACACTCGGCGGATCCAGCTCGGTCAACGGGATGGTGTACAACTGCGGCGAGCCCGCTGACTACGACGCACTCGCGGCTCTCGGCAACGAGGGGTGGGGATGGCGCGACATGCTCCCTGCCTTCAAGGCCATTGAGGGTCATCAGCTCGGGTCCTCCGAGACACGCGGCGGCGACGGCCAGCTGCATGTCTCGACCGCCGACGACGGTGAGCCGCTGCTCGAGGACGTCATCGCGGCCGGCAACGAACTGGGGTGGCGGCGGGTGTCGGACCTCAACGATGCCGACGGGGAACGGATCGGCTATGCGATGACCACGATCCGAAACGGGCGCCGCTGGAGCGCAGCCGATGCTTTCCTCCACCCGATCATGGATCGGCCCAATCTGACTATCGCCCTAAGGACCTGCGCGGACAGAGTCGTGTTCGAAGGTGGACGGGCAGTCGGCATCAAGGGGCGTCGAGAGGGACAAGTCGTCGAGTACGCGGCCGACCGCGAGGTGGTGCTGGCAACTGGCGCGCTCGCGACTCCGAAGATCCTCCAGCTGTCCGGCATCGGCGACCGCGCCACGCTCGGATCCGCCGGCGTCGACCAAGTGGTCGACAGTCCGAACGTCGGTGCCCGGATGCGCGAACACCGCGTCTTCACCCTGCAGTACCGCCTCACCGAGGACGTCGGATACAACCGCCTACTCGCCACGCCGGAGAGTCAGCAGCAGGCCATGGCGCAGTACGAGGCGAACGGGGAGGGCCGATGGCCGCACCGTCATTCGATCTGGTGGGGTTCTTCAAGTCCCGCCCAGAGCTGGAACGGTCCGACGCTGAGATCCATATCGCCCCCTACTCGATGCTGCCCCCGCAACCGGGCCAGGCCATCAGGGTCGAGCGAGAGCCGGGACTGATCGGCATTGCTTACATGTTGCGTCCTTCCAGCGAAGGCGGTGTCCGGATCACGGCGTCGGGACCGGACGCCCTCCCGGACATCGATCCCGGGTACATCGCCACATACCGTGATCGCGCGACATCTGTCGACATCGTCCGTGCAGTCCGAAGACTGTTCGCTGCCAGACCCTTAGAGAAGTGGATCGAGCACGAGACAGCTCCGGGCGGAGGAGTACAGACCAGCCAGGAGATCATCGATACCGGCTTGCGCACCGGATCCGCCGGGTACCACGCCATCGGAACCGCTGCGATGGGGCCGAACGACGACGATGTGGTTGACTCCCGGCTGCGAGTACGTGGCGTCTCCGGCCTGCGAGTCGTGGACGCCTCGGTGTTGCCGATCATGGTCTCCGGCAACCTCCATGGGCCGGTCTTGGCCATGGCGTGGCGAGCGGCCGACTTCATCCTCGACGACGCGTGACTGTGTCTACACCGCATCGTTCAGTCGATACTGAGCGAATTCGCACCCGGTGTGCATTGAGAGGCAAAGACACGGGAAATTATGGTGCAAGTTCATCATAAAAATCTCATGGACTGTGACCCGACGTTGTCCGGTGCGAGTGCGCGCAGAGCCGCGTGAGCGTTCGGATCGGACAACGAGGTCGGACAAAGACGTCCACGAATGGGGACAGGAGCAGCAATGCAGAAGGCGACACGAAGGAACGTCAGTGCGGCATGGGCAGGTTCACTTCTTGCGGCATGCGTGCTCAGTGGTGGAGCTGTGATCGCATTCGACGGTGCGGGCTCTCCAGCCAACGCCAGTGAGAGGTCACTGGAGAACGCACGAGGGGGCGGATCAGCCGACGGATCATGTTCGGTCGAGACGCTTGATGTGCCGGAGGGGACGACTGATTCGTGGGTGGCAGCGGGGTCGCCGGACGGGAACAAACTGGTCGGCTATGCCACAGTCGACGGGGAAGAGCGGCCGATGACGTGGTCAAACGGCAAACCTCGGGAGATCCTCGTCGACCTCAGAAACGTGTCACCAGCAGGGGTCAACGATGAAGGCGTGGTCGCCGGGTTTGGTTTCGAGCACGACGAGCCCGTCCGCACGTCCTTCCTGTACCGGGACGGAGAGACGATCGAGCTCGCCGCACCAGAAGGCGCCGATGCCACGGTCACCGACATCAATGCAGACGGTGACGCAGTCGGCTACGGAGTGGGAGACAATTCCGCTCTCAGGTGGGACTTCGACTCGCCGGACGAGGTCGAGAAGTTGCCGTCGCCGCAGGAGAATGCGGTTGCAAATGCCATCGACGACGGAGGCACGGCCGCCGGCCACACCGGATTTCCGGACGAAGGCACCGAGGCCGCGCTCTGGAACCAAGATGGCGGCCATGAAGCGCTGCCGGCACTCGACGGAGCCAAACACTCTTCGGTCGAGAGCATCAGGGGCGATTTCGCCACGGGGTTCTCGACCGACAGCATGGAGAACAGTACTCAAGCGCTGTGGAATCTGGAAGAGGGAACCGTGAGTCAGCTGCCAGACTCACTGTACGAGGCCTACGACGTCAATGAGACCGGTGTCGTCGCGGCGGACACGGAAGACGATCACGCGGCGATCGTCCGCGATGGCGAGGTCGTCACATTGCCGCACGCTGGTGGAGATGCCTCCCAGGCGTACACGATCGCCGACGACGACACTGCCGCAGGCAGCAGCCAGGACGCCGCCGGGAACTCGCAGGCGGTCGTCTGGAGCGGATGCTGAGACTCCTCCCATTCCGAAGACGTATCTGGTGTTGTATTCCCTGCCCGTCTGACGGCATGGGAACAAAGACTAAGTCATCTATGCGGTACCGCGGGAGTCGGAGTGTGATGCCACCTGCGGCGGTCATCCCTGACAACGTGAATTCCACGGGAGAGGACCGCACGGACGGAAAGAGCCTGAAAATGCGCAGTGACGAGTTCCTCAAGTACGTCATTGAAATGGGCGGGCCCGGCGATCCCGAAAGCGCAGCCGTCGTCACCCGAACCGTATTGGACAACCTCGGCAGGCGACTG
Source organism: Brevibacterium picturae (assembly GCF_900105045.1). Lineage (GTDB taxonomy): Bacteria > Actinomycetota > Actinomycetes > Actinomycetales > Brevibacteriaceae > Brevibacterium > Brevibacterium picturae. The sequence continues at coordinate 3,053,863 of NZ_LT629739.1, forward strand.
GAAGTCGCAGAAGTAGCGGACTTAGCCGCGCAACTTCCCGAAGAACTGCAGGAACCTTTGTACCGTCACGGTTCGGAGGAGCCGACGCGAGACGATGTCGACGACTTCCTCCGAAAGATAGCCGAACAGCTCGGACAGGACGTCGATCCAGAGACGGCGGGAACCTATGTTCGCGCCGTTCTGTCGACGTTGGGGGCCGCGGTGTCCGAAAGCGAGATTGACGATCTTCTCTCGCAGCTGCCGACCGGATTCGCTCCGTTCTTCGAGGAATAGCGCCGAGTCACTCCAACCGCGCTCTGTAGGCACCAGCGCCGTGATCGGTAGCTCCGGGCTGAAGGGCGAGTCAAGATATTCGCATCGACCGCAGGGAATCGAACACTGCCTACATCGGCGAATTGGCTCGCCGGTATACGAACAGGTAGGGCAATCCTAGTGGCCGAATACTCCAGCCTCAGCAATCGGTGTCACTTCGTCACATCCACTTCTTCACCTTGAACACGGTGTAGAGAGCCACGCCCAGGCCGACCATCAGCCCGAGGGCCATCGGATATCCGAAGGCCCAGTGCAACTCCGGCATGTCATCGAAGTTCATGCCGTAGATCGCTCCGATCAGAGTGGGTGCGAAGAGGATTGCCGCCCATCCGGAGATCTTCTTCATATCTTCGTTCTGTCGTTGGGCGACCAGTGTGGAATTGACGTTGAGGATCTGCGACAGTGCCTCACGCAGCTCGGCGGCCTCGGTAAGAACTCGGGTCAGGTGATCGGTGACGTCGTCGAGGTAGGCCTGCAGTTCGGTGGGAATCGCATACTTCGTGGCACCGTTGCCCAGTCTCTGGGTGAGCCGGTTGAGGTGGGTGGTCGTGTGGAGGACGTCGATGACCTCTTGACTGAGCAGGTAGATCCGTTGCGCAGCCGCAGTGTCTCCGCTGAATACCTGCCGTTCAATGCCGTCCTTGTCGTCCTGGAGACCGTCCAACACAGGGAAGTAGGTGTCGACCGCGGTGTCGAGGAGTCGGTAGACGAGCGCCTCGGGGCCCAGCGTGAGCAACTTTTTGTCGGAGGCCCACTGACTCTTGTCACTGCTGAAGTAGGCATCCATGTCCTCTACACGTTGGGGAATCGGTGTCCCGTCGATGAATCGATCGTCCTGGCAGACGATGACGAGGACGTCATCCTTCATCAACAGATGGAACTCTTTGAACTCGACCTCCTCGGCCGAGTCGATGTAGACCGCAGATTTGAGGACGACGAACAGCACATCGTCGTAGCGTTCGACCTTGGGTCGTTGATTGGCATGGAACAGATCCTCGACGAGGACCGGGTGCAGTTCCCACGCCGAGGCGATCTCAGCCAGGAGCTCGGGCGTGGACTTGGGAAAGACGACCTGAGTGAACGATCCTGAGGCGGAGGAGTTGTTCGCCGGTCGCTGTGCGAGCGCCTCGGCGAAAGTGGAAGAGACCGACAGATTGCCAGGTTCGCTGTCGATGATGTGACGACTGAGCAGAACCGGCTTCGCAGATTCGGGCGCGGCCTCAGTGCTGCGCTTCCGCTTGGAGAACGGTTCGGATTTGTGCCTGAGTGCTCGTGCCATCGTGCTTCCTTTGGTCGACTAAGACCCAAAGGTATCGGAGGGCAGAGCCAGAGCACAGTTCATCGGCAGAGCAGCTGAATCCACATAACAAAATAGGTTGTGTTTACATCGGATGCTTCATTCATGAACTTCCAATCTGTCCGTGCACAATGGACGTATGACAAACTTGCCGGGCGAGCTGCCAGCGCGAACCAAACGGGGAGTCCGCCTTGCGCGGACCGTGGTCAAGCGCGGATCTCGGACACTCAGCGGTCGGCTGCAGGAGATTCAGGTCGGGGAAGAGTTCGGTCCGAGAGCTGATGATGACTTCGTGGCAGCGGCATATTTCGGATCGGACATCGATTCCGTCTACCAGCTTGAGCAATGGCTGTGGCCGATGGAACAGTTGGCCGCGAAGCTTCGCGAGGACGGATACGGGCAGCAGCCATTCGGCATACTAACAAGAGACATTGTGGCCGCTCGTCATCTGCGAGAGATCACAGATATCCCGGTCCGATCGTCGCGAGTGACAGCAGGGATGGATGAGTTCATGAATTCAGCGCGACTCCGCGTCGTTTTCTATGTGAATCAGGCCACTTGGAACTTTCAGGGTCTGCGCTATCCTGGGCCGGCACACGTGCATCTCAGTCACGGTGAGAGCGAGAAGATTTCGATGATCTCCAATCAGCTCAAGGCCTATGACTACGTTTTCACAGCGGGAGAGGCGGCGAGGGAAAGAATCGGCCGCTCCCTGGTGGGAATGAACCCGGAGCATCTGCTCGACGTCGGTCGGCCACAATTGGATCGCCCGCGCGAGATTCCACAGGAATGGTGTGAGTTCGACGCCCAAGCCCCTGCCGGCGAGACCGTGTTCTACGCGCCGACGTGGGAAGGTGACTCGCCGGCGATGGCCTATGGCACACTTGCCGATAATGGAGCGATGCTCGTGTCCAGCATGCTCGATGCGGGCTATCGGGTGATCTTTCGCCCGCACCCGCGCACCGGAGTGCGGGACCGCAACTTCAAAAAGGCATTGGACGAGGTCTGTTCGATCATCGACGGGGATCCGCGGGGCTTCATGGATTCGACGCCGGACGTGTCGTGGCAATTCGACGTTGCCGACCGTGCATTAGTCGAAATGTCATCTGTGGCCTTCGACTGGCTGGCGACTCGCAAACCGTTGGTCATGATCCAGTCCTGCCATTCTGAGTCCATGCTGATGCCTGGTGGTCTGTTGGAGCGCACTCCGACTATTGGCAAGGGTACGGAGGACAGGCTCATCGAATTATTGTCGGACCGGACGGATTCTTCCGAGACAGCCGCACAGCTGTGTGAGCACTATTTGGGCGCAACTGCGCAGGGAGAGCAGGTCAACCGATTCATTTCCGCTACCGAGAAAGTCATTGCCGAGCGAGACCGGAGTCTGTCTGGCAGCTCGTGAACGGACAGATCAAGTACAGAAACTGTACAGGGGGACTCGTCTCCTGAGGGCGATGAGTTCAATCCTTAGGTAACAAAATGGTAAAGTAACGATGAAATTCTATGGACGCCTGTGCCCAGATGTCCTGAACCGAGTTCCCCTGAACATTTGAAATGAGGACTGATGCGCCGAGTCATTACCTACGGCACCTTCGACCTGCTCCATTACGGTCATATCCGTCTGCTGCAACGGTGCAAGGAACAGGGTGATTACTTGGTCGTGGCGCTGTCCAGCGACGAGTTCAACGCAGGCAAGGATAAGAAGTCCTACTTCTCCTACGCGGAGCGCAAGCATATGCTCGAAGCGATCCGCTATGTCGATCTCGTCATTCCCGAAGACAACTGGGAACAGAAGGTCACTGACGTCGAGAAGTACCATATCGACACCTTTGTGATGGGTGATGACTGGGAGGGAAAGTTCGACTTCCTCAAAGACAAATGCGAAGTCGTGTACCTGCCTCGCACGCCTGAAATTTCGACGACTCGGATCAAGACGGAACTCGGCAAGTCCTGACATTTCGGCGATCAGTCGTACTTGGGTCAACTGTGTGTACTCAGGGTCAACTGATGTGCCCAACGTAGACTGCCGCACAACACAAAACACTTGCCTTGAAGCAGAGAGGAGCGGGTGTGTCCACACAGGAACCGCAGAGCCACCCGACCTTGTCGGAGCTTCGGGCAAAGGCTCAGCCCATCGAGGTTCGCAGCCGTAAGAACGCCGAGCACTGGAGCGCACAGCTCTATCTTCGGCATATCTCGATCTACTTCACGATGCTCCTCGTACGCACGAGGATCAGTGCCAACGGAGTCACGGGACTGATGATCCTCTCCGGCTGGTGCATCGCTGCCAGCCTGCTGATTCCTGGGATATGGGGAGCCGTATTGGCGGTGTTCTTCTCTCAGGTTCAGATGTATATCGACTGCTGCGACGGAGAAGTGGCCAGATGGCGTGGGACCAGCGGTGCCAAAGGCGTCTTCCTCGACAAAGTCGGGCATTACACTACGGAGGGCCTGGTCGCTGTAGCTCTGGGCGTGCGGGCTGTGGGGGAGTGGAAGAACCTCAGCGACGACCCCGCTGGAGCCTACCCTTATCTGTTAGCAGGGACGGTGCTGGCTGGTCTCGTTCTGCTGAACAAGGCGCTCAATGACATGGTTCATGTCTCGAGAGCATTCAACGGTCTCGACAAACTCGCTGACTCACAAGCGGCAACTGCACTGAACCCAGGTTTCGTCGCGAAGCTCAAAAGAGCGGCTCGATTCGTGCCATTCCATCGCATTTATCACTCAGTGGAGATGTCGCTCCTTGCGTTAGTAGCGAGCATAGTGACTGCAATTGCAACGTCGGTCGATGCCGCTCCGCTGATTGGTGAGCGCTGGCTTATCGTGGTTCTGGCGCCGTTGTGCCTTTTATCTGTCATCGGGCACTTCATGTCGATCATGGCCTCAAGGAGATTGTCATGACTGATACATCTCGCATTCTGTCTCAGCGTTTCGAAGACAGCCGCAAATACTCGTTCGGTGTCGTCGTCCTTTCTCAAGGCAAACGCCTGGAGGACCTCAATCGCGGATTCGAATCTCTGTTGGCGCAGAAGGGGGTCGAGCTCGACATTGTCTGCGTGGGCAATGGCTGGGATCCTGAGGGGATTCCGGCTGAGGTCAAACCCCTGGGGCTACCGGAGAACCTGGGGATCCCTGCTGGGCGAAACGCCGGAGTCCCGCACGTCACAGGCGAGTTCCTGTTCTTCCTCGATGACGATGCGTGGTTGCCTGATGACACCTCATTGATGCGCATGGCTCAACTGATGCGTACGAAACCGAGAATCGGTCTGATCCAACCTCGTGTCGAAGAGCCCGGCGGGCCGGACGCTCCGAAGCGATGGATCCCACGTTTGAAGAAGGGCGAAGCAGAGCACTCCTCCAACGTCTTCTCAGTTTGGGAAGGTGCCGTCTGCATGCAACGGAAGGCATTCGACGAATGCGGCGGCTGGCCTGGACCGTTCTGGTACGCCCACGAGGGTATCGAGCTCGCGTGGAGAGTTTGGGATGCTGGCTACACGGTCTGGTACATGGGGGACCTCGCGGTGGCGCATCCTGTGATCGATCCCCGACGGCATGACGAATACTTCTACATGAATGCAAGGAACCGCGTCTGGCTGGCCCGCCGCAACCTCCCGTGGCCATTCAGCTGGGCCTATGTCGGCTCATGGACGTTGATGCAGTGCCTGAAGTGGGCGAACAAGCCGCACCAGCTTCGAGCGTGGATGGAAGGCTGGCGTGCAGGCTGGCGACTGGATCCGTGGGCCGAGGGCGAGGACCGACAGAAACTTTCGAAAAGAGGCGTGCTGAGAATGTCTCGGCATGGGCGCCCTCCCGTCGTCTGAGCTGGACACCGCTCTGCCGACCACAGGAACGACATCGACCGCAGCCGGGTCTGGTCAAACCGGCTGAGAATTGTTTTGGAAGCGACACATGCAGCTGGCAACTACCGACGCCGAATCATCACCGAGCTCGGCTCCTAAGCCGAAGAGCTCAGGGTTCCGTGCTGATATCCAAGGACTGAGGGCCTTGGCTGTCGGCATCGTTCTGCTCTACCACCTATGGCCGAATCGTTTCGTCGGCGGATTCATCGGCGTCGACGTCTTCTTCGTCATCTCTGGCTTTCTCATCACCAGCCACCTGATCAAGTCTCCGCCGAAGAACTGGCGAGATGTGACAAGTTTCTGGGCTCGACGGATCCGTCGACTGCTCCCCGCTTCCCTGCTCGTGCTCTTCGTTGTGGGAGTCTCCACCTTCTTGGTGGCTCCCCAATCAATCTGGGTCGATACAGGTCGACAGATCTTCTCTGCCGCTCTGTACGTGGTGAATTGGGACTTCGCAATTTCAAGCGTTGATTATCTCGCGACGGACAATGCTCCGTCTCCGGTGCAGCACTTCTGGTCGCTGTCGGTCGAAGAGCAGTTCTACTTCGTCTGGCCCGTCGTCATCGGCCTCGCATTTCTGATCGGTGCGAAGTTGAAACGGCCCAAGCAAATCGTCGGGTTCACCATTGTCGGTATCTTCGTCGCTTCGCTCATCTTCTCGGTCTGGTACACGATCGTGCAGTCGGCCATGGCCTACTTCGTTACTCCGACTCGTATGTGGGAGCTTGCGACGGGTGGGCTGGTGGCAGTCTTCGTTATCTATCTTCATCCGAAACGGCTTCCCTTCAGCTCGCTGATCGGTTGGGTCGGCCTGGCAGGGATCGTCGCAGGTACCTTCCTCATTCGAGCGGATATGCCCTTCCCTGGTTATATCGCCCTCGTTCCGGTGGTCTCGACGGCGCTCGTCATCCTGGCAGACTCCCGTGGGCGCTTCTCCGTGCTTCCGCTGCTGTCGCTGCGTCCTGCGCAGTTCCTGGGTGATATCTCGTATTCCGTCTACCTCTGGCACTGGCCGCTCATCGTTCTGGTTCCGTATCTTTCGGAGAAGTTGGGAACCACGGAGAACCTCGGACGCTTGGACAAGGCCGTGATCATCCTCTTTTCGATCCTCGTGGCCTGGGCCTCCACGACGTGGGTGGAGAATCGCTTCCGAAAGACAACACTGCTAAAGAGTCCGAAAAGGACGTTCGGCTTTGCGATCGTTGCCATGGCGCTGGTCAGCGCGCTCGGGCTCAGCCAGATGTGGGTCTCGGACAAAATCGTCGAACAGAATCAAGACAAGCTGGAAATCGCGATGTCTGATCCCGACTCCTGTCTGGGAGCAGCATCATTGCTTCCCAGCGCGAAGGACAATCCCAAGTGTGACGAGATGGATTCGCTGATGATGGAACCCGCCGCGGCCAAGAACGACAAATCCAAGGCTTATGCCGATGGATGCTGGGCCAGCGAACCATACACAGATCGGCCCGAATGCACATACGGTGATGGCGAGAAGCAAGTCGCGCTCGTCGGTAATTCCCACGCGGGCCACTGGCTGCCAACCTTGGAACGATTGGCGGATAAGAACGATTGGACGATCACCACCTTCCTCGCGTCGAACTGCAGTATCTCGACCCTGCCGCAGGACTTGGGCAATCCCGAAGGTGTCAAAGGCTGCCAGGACTACTCAGACTGGGTCGTCGATCGCACCACCTCAGGCGGATTCGACGCAGTGATCACCTCCGAACGTCAGTCGACACCGCTGGATGGAAAGTCATGGGAGGAGACTGAGAAGGAGGCGCCAGAAGGACACAGGGAGATCCTGCAGAGCTGGGTCGACGCGAAGCTGGATGTTGTGGTGGTAAGAGACACGCCGTATCCAGGCGGAGAAGACATCCAGGTACCTGACTGCGTAGCCAAACATGAGGACGAGCTCGAGAAGTGCTCGGGAACTCCGGAATCCTGGCACTGGATGGATCCACTTGCCGAATCAGCGAAGAAGATCGATTCGAAGAATATGTCGGTCATCTATCCCGAAGACTGGTTCTGTCCGGACGGCCGATGCGAACCGGTGATCGGGGGAGTCATCACCTATTTCGATACCGCACACATCACAGCGACATACGCGAAGACCCTGGCGCCCCAGTTCGACGACAGACTGCGCCGGACTGGTTTGGACACCTTCGACTGACATGGAGGGCACGACGACAACCTCCGGATGAAGCAAGCTTTCTTGCTTCCTTGAAGCTAGTTAATAGTTACAATCGACAGATCACCGAAACCTCTGCAAAGGACCAGGCGAGTGACCAATCAGCGAAAAGCAACCGACCGTTTCATCAGCAAAGGAAGAGAACTGGTGAAGCCAGCTGTCCATGGCATCGCTCGTCGTGCGCTTCCGGTTGTGGAACGTGCGTCCGGCACAAAGTACGTTCGTGAGCGCAACGCTGGTGACACGAAGAAACAGCCGAAGTCGAAAGCCGGCGCCAAGAAGATCGCGGCCGACACAGCGCGGTCCTATCTGAGCCTGGCCTCTCTGCTGAACGGCCGCACTGACAACACTGTCGATGGACAGACCGTTGCGCCGGCGAAGGCAGAAGTGGACGCAAAGACTCGTCAACTGGCTCGTCTGCAGGCGGATTCGTTACTGGCTGAGGGCTTGATCAGCGGATCCTCCCTTGGAGAATCCATGGTCGAAGCGGGACGTGCCATGATTGAGGCACAGCTGCACGGTGAGGTGGTGTCTATCGGGCTGAACTTGCGGCAGCGCCCCGAGCACGAACAGATCGGTCGTATTCTCCTGGGCATGGCATACCATCGCTCATCGGATCCGGACATCGCCTGGGCAGAATTCGAGCGAGTCAACGATCGGGAGCTCATCACATCCGCCGCAGCGGAATACTATCCGACCGCCATCGACACACTCGGCAACCGGGCGCTGCCACTCATCGAACGGTCGAATGAGTCGGGTGACACAGAGCGGTGGAGCTCCAAGGCAGTGTTGCGCACCGCTGAATCGGCTTTCTGCATTGATGCGTTCGACCACGTCCGCACCATCATTGAGGGCCGTCTCGCCTGGGGCGTCGACAAGCTCGACCCCAAGGTGCACTACGAGCTCACACGCATGCTTGACTGGCTCCCAGGCGGGGTCCATCTGCAGCCGCTTCCGACGACGGCTGGTAAGCGCAATTTCGGTGTCCTCAGCTACGATCAGCCCGGCATTCGCTCGCGCAATATCGGGGATTACATCCAGACGATTGCCTCGATTGGACACCTGCTGAGGTATGAGAATCTGAGGTTCACAGGAGACAGCGGCCTCACCGCACTCTTCGCGAAACTTCGTGAGTCGGTTAAGCCGGAACGCAAATATTCGGGCCCCGATGCTGAGCTCAATCTGGTTGAGGTTTACCGCGATGGAAACGTCTACCAAGACATTCCCGAGGACACGTGGTACGTCGCGTTCGGATGGTACATGCACGACATCTTCGGCAAGACGTTCAACATCCCGTTCCACCCCAATCTGCGTCCGATCCTCCTTTCCGTGTTCGTGCGATTCCCCGAGATGCTGACCCCTGAAGCCGTTGAATACCTGAAGAAGTACGGGCCGGTGGGATGCCGCGACTGGCAGTCGGTGGCAGTGCTGCGTGCGGTCGGAGTTCCGGCGTTCTTCTCCGGATGTCTGACCACCACCATCGACACACTCTTCCCTGCACCAGAACCCGATCGTCGCTCAGGAACGCTGCGCATTGACTGGCTGAAGGGCGGGAAAGGGCCCTCGAAGAAGCAGACGGTCACCGCAATCCGGGACAAAACGTTCCCAGAGAACCTCGAATTGGCACGGAGCTGGGTTGCCGATTACGCATACAAGTACTCGCGGGTGCTCACATCTCGTCTGCACGCCAACCTGCCGGCGCGGTCAGTCGGTGCCGAGGTCGAATTCGAGCCCAAGAACAAGTCCGATTCGCGCTTCGGGGGACTGTACGGAATCAATGACGTTGAGTTCGACGCCATCCGTGACGGAATCCTCGACAAACTCTCCATGTTGATTCCTCTCATAGCCTCAGATGCTCCAGAGGATGAGATCTATGCGAAGTGGGTTGACATCACCCAAGACGAAATGCGGATCGCTGACGAATATCTCGCCGCCGCGCACTTGCCCGACGCGACACGTTCGGACATCGACTTGACGCTCGATGAGGTCGAACAGCCCCGTCCGGAGACCGGGACGACGGATGTGTACTTGACGGTGAACAAGGGCGAAGAGCGCCAAGTCTCGACCACCGCGAAGTCTATTGACGACCAGGCAACAGGTCGGTATCGGCTGTGGGTGGCGTCCGGTATTCTTACAGCCGATCGGGTCGCCGAGATCCGGGCCGAACTCTCCAAGGGGACTCTCCACGTCCTTGATCCGGTGTCATACCCGGGCATCAAGGATTCGGAGGGACTGGTGCAGGCGCTTCTGCCTGCACTGTTCAGCAATCATGAGCGCCTTATCGTTCTCCCCGCTGGGGCTGAAGTCTCGGCAAACATTGCAGAGCTATCTGACATCGACCTCGGTGAGACCCTTCTGGGTGCGAAGAGAGACGTGAGGAAGGGCCGGACCAGCGGCTTGACGCTGATGCGAAGGATCGCCAGCTCGTTCAACGAGGACCATGTCGGGGCACTGGACTTCGTGTTCGCAAGCCACAGCACCCTGAAACAGGATTTCGTGCTGTTCGATCCACAGATCTCGGTTCTCAATCTTGACCAATTGCGAGGTGAAGCGGCCGTGGAGCGAGTGGTCGGCTTGCTGAAGACGGTCGGCATCAACTACGTCGACTCACTTCAGATCGCCGTGGGCGGACGATACACCGACCTTGACGACGAATGGAATGTCCGGGCGCAGTGGGAGACCGCCGACAGCCCGAAGATCGTGAACTGGCGGCGTCAGGCTCGTCACTACGGCCAGATGGCGTTGCAATCCTAAGACCGAGTCGCATGCTGGCCTGCCGCAACCCGGAGCTGAGAGAGGACACCAACAGTGAGTCTGATCGCTCGACTGTCTCGTGGAGTGACTGAAAGCAGTCGGGCAACGCCCGACCGCACGATGCCCACCGGAACCGAAGGGGTCCATGTCTACAACGCCACTTGGGGCATTCCGCAATCGATGGGTGGGATGACGACGGCGGCGCTGCGTCGTATACGCAGTTTTCAGCGGTTCGGTCGGCCGCTTTCGCAGACCCTTCTGACATTCAGTCCGCATCTGGACGTGGATGCGATGCGAACTCGTCTCGTCTCCGAAGGACGGATGACTGAGGACGTCGAGCTGTTGAACGTGTGGCACGATCTTCGGGGCAGAACCGACGCCGAACTGGCTGCTCTGGAAGGCGAGGTCCCGATCCACCCGGTTCCGGTGGCTGACGGCTTAGTCGAGAGCATCACCGAATTCTATGACGTGTTTCGCAAGTCCAGCACCGGGCCGATCGTCCGTCGCGATTACCTGCGAAATGATGGGAGCCTTCTGCTGGTCGATGTCAAGGATCCGAAGATCGGGCGTCGATTCGTCCTCCACACGGCAGCGGGAGAACCCATCGCTGAGTGGAGACGACCCCGGGACTTCTACAATGCATGGATCTCTGCGACGGTGAGCAAGGAACCGGCTGTCCTTATCGTTGATGACAAAAAAGTCAGTGAGTTCGTCCATGAGATCTCGCAGAGGAATTTTGCCCTCATTCTCTTCATGCACGGCACACACCTTCGCCACCCGTGGAACGGGCCACATGGGCAGGTCCTTCCTCGCCGAGTGGAGACCATGCGAAACTTCGACCGATTCGACGTTGTGGGAGTCCAGACACAGCAGCAGGCAGAGGCGATCACTGCGACGGGCATCCCAGGGGACAACGTCAGGTTCCTCACGGGTGAACTGCCATCTGGGTCTGTTCTCTCCGAAGCTCCGACGGATCGCTCGACAAACAGCGGCGTGATGATTGCCAATCTCATCCCACTCAAACGCGTAGACCATCCGATTCGAGCAGTGGCGAAGCTGAGAGATAGGGGAATCGACGTCACTCTCACCGTCCTGGGCGACGGAACAGAACGGCAAGATCTCGAGCAGCTCATCACTGATCTGGACGTCGGAGATCGAGTTGAGCTGCCGGGTTACGTTAACGATGTGCCCGCCAGATTGCAATCTGCCTCGTTCTTCATGTTGACGAGCACCAGCGAAGGACTGCCGCTGTCCATGATGGAGTCTATGGGGGCCGGATGCGTCCCCATCGTCTACGACATCAAATATGGCCCCAGAGACCTCGTAGACCCGGGGAAGAACGGCTTCATCACACCGCGGAACGACATCAACGCCCTTGCCGATCAGATCGAAGAGTTCCTAGCGCTCGACACGGGCGACATCGCATCGATGCGTACCGCTGCAATGACGACTGTTGAACAGTATCTGCCCGAAGCCGGCTACCAACGTTGGAAGACAGTCCTCGAAGAGCTGCGGCCCATGCAATACCTCGACGATGGTCAGCAGAATCCGAGCAGAGCCATCGAAGCGGTAACTCTGAGGGTAGCTCCCACCGAAGCCGGAGCGCGGGTCGAGGTCGAACTGCGCCACGTCCACAGCTCGACAGCCGAAGCTCTGCAGCTTGTCCTCAGCGGACGGAGGCTGAACACGTTCTTCCTGTGCACGAATCCCACAGTCGAACACCGAACATTCGGACGGAGGACGGTACTCGCCTTCGACGTGGATAACCGCAAATTCTCTGAATCGAGCGATGAGACGTTCGACGTCTACCTGCGGCGACCTCACGACCTGTGGGCTTCAAAACGTAGAATCCGCACTCCAGACGACTTCTTGCCCGAAGGCGCGGGTACACGCGAGTGGTATTCCACGAAGCACGGGAATCTTTCGGTACGCCCCCGGAAGTGACCCGTGTAGCTGTGCTGCCAGGTCCCTGGAGATGTTCAGTGACCTGGCAGTAGGGAGCTCTGACTACTCCTCGTTGGACTCCGCATTGGTGCTTTCGAAATGGAACTTCTTCATTTCAACACTGCGATCAGCGATCAGACCCGCGATTGCCTCGGTGAAGAGGACGGTTGATGTGCCCTTCTCGCCTTCGCCGAAGTAGTGCCGCCGGAGTTCGCGCCGGGCATCGGCAGTCGTGTCGTTGGAGAGCATTTCGTCCAACAGCGCATCGATTCCGTCGATCGTCGAATGGTCGATGATCGGTGTCGCCCGACTGATCGGTGCCTCATCATTGAGCTTTGCTGTGTCATCGCGGCGATCCGTCAGCGCCAACGGCTTCTCAGACTGCAGGTAGAGGAAGTCGAGTCCGACGCTTGATATGTCGGTGATAAGCAGATCAACCGTGTCGAACATCGCGAGGATTTCGCCTTGCATGAGGATCTGATGCTGCTGGGACTCGTCCGTGATCGTCTCATTGGCGTCCTCGATGAGTTCGATGATTCGCGCGTTCGCCTCCGCCATTGCCGGATCATTGGACGCTTCGACACGAGGATGGGGCTTATAGATGAGCCGGGTCCCATTGACCTTGAGTGCAGCTGCGACGATCTGAGGACCGAAGAGATCGACCGAGGTGTAATTGTTCGCGTCGTTCTCGCCCTCCCACGTCGGCGCATACATGATGGTCTTGACCTCGGAGGGTTCCAGTTCGGTAGGTCTGTCGATGTCTAGTTGGGGCCGACCGACTTTGACCAGAGCCGACTCGTCGAAATCGATCAATGACCTGCGGTAGCGATTGATGGCAGCATCTCCGGCGACGAAGACTCTGTCGTAGGATTTCGCCTGATTTGAAACCATGCTCAGCTTGTCCGACTCGCCATGGTTGACGTGAACGTGGACCATCGGCGCGAAGCCCAGGGACTGGAAGTTCGTCATTCCGTTGTTCACATACAGCGCGAGTTTGAAGTCGTTGGCGTGGTAGAACGTGTGAAGAGGATCGAATTTGCGCTTGAGCACCATTGGCAGGCGAGTGAGCTCACGCGCCTGCAGGAGTGCTGATCCCTTGCGCAGCACGAGCACCACCTTGTGCGTCCTATGAAGCTCTTCGAGAACAGGGATCCACTGTTTGAGTTGGTAGAACTTCGACTTGCGGTCTCCGAAGTAGACGACCACATCGGCCTTGACGTAGCTGCCGTCGAACTCGTCTTCGAGTTGGTTCCACCGCTCCGTTCCTCTGATCCATTTGCTGGTCTTCTTCCAAGCAGACGACCGCACAGCCTTCAGAGCTGTTGTACGGATCAGATTCTTCACAGTATGCCTTTCACCAGTGGAACGGGCTTCTCACATCAGCCGCTGAAACATTGCCATCCCCAATGCTACGGCCAAAAATCTAGACCGACTGGTTGTCCGTTGTGAAGTTGATCAGTGCTGGTTAGGCTGATCGAATGGAAGGCTTGGCGCAGCGCTTGATCAGACGGTTATCCGGGCGGCGTCGGTTCGACCCGTCGAACAGCCTTGGCTCGCGGGTTCGACCGCAGGTGCAGCCCGAAGGCGAGTTCCCAGTGAAAGGGTTTCCGGACGGGCGCTACTTCGCTAATTTGGGCGAACTCGCCAAGAACTACGGCGGCACCTCGAGTGTGGTATTTCACAGGAGCAAGACATTCGTCGAGCAGACTGGACATCCGGTCGATATCCTCACCTTCGGCCACCTGCGTGACTACGATTCGCTGACGGAGGAGATGCTCGCCGACGGTCGATTCGTCCCGGGGATGCGATTTCGCAATATGTGGGCAGAGCTCTCAGTCATGCATCCTGCCGAGGCTGGGACCGTGCGAAGGGAGTGCCCCGACTTTTCGCCGTTGGACGATTCGACCGCAAGCGAAGTCGTCCGGGGCCGAGGCGTCCCGCTGCGGAAATTTCGAAAGCGCGGTTCGACGGTCAATCTGCAGATCGACATGTGCCGGGCTGACGGGTCGGTGATCGTTTCGGACCGTAGGGACTTGACCACCAGCACGGGAAAATCGCGTCATTCCCTCATCCTGTGTGACACCAAGAGTCGGCCGGTGAAGGAATTCGGATCCATTGTGGAATTGCGCAATTACTGGTTGGACTCAGTCGTCGGTGATGACCTGGCTTTTCTCTTCTCGGATACATTCGGCATAGCCGGCTTCACCCACCAGTACAAGAGAAACAACGTTGTCCTGGTCCAAACCTTCCACAACAACCATCTGCGGCACGGTACGAAGGGACAGATCGGCTACACACAGGATCGGTACCTGCCGTTTCTTGACAATATCGACGATTTCGACGCGACGGTCGTCTTGACGACAAGGCAGAAACACGATCTGGACGCGCTGATGGGACCGTCCCCTCAACGATGGGTAGTTCCGAATTCTCGCACCGTTGGCGGTTCGGACGGAGGCAGTCGGGATCGAACTCGCGGCATGTGCGTCGGACGTCTCGTCGCTGGCAAGCAGATCGACCACGCCATTCACGCAGTGGTCGCCGCCAACGAACGTCTCGAAGCCCCGATTCACTTAGATATCTATGGCGAAGGCACAGCCAGGAGCGCCATCGAACAGACAATCGCCGATATCGGCACCACAGATATCAGCCTGATCGGTCACGACCCCACGGCAGCCGACCGGTTCGCATCAGCCTCATTCTCTCTGCTCACCAGCAGGTCTGAGGCAATGCCTCTCGTCCTGGCCGAGAGCATGAGCCGAGGTTGTATTCCCATTGCCTACGACATCGCCTATGGACCCGGCGAGATCATCACCGATGGCATCGATGGATTCCTGGTGGAGCCGGATGACGTTGCGGCCCTTACAGACACCATCGTCAAGCTGCAGACCATGGACGACGCCGACTTGGAGTCGTTGCGGAGAGCGGCCAGGAAACGCGCCCACGACTTCTCAGATGCGGCTGTGGCAGAGAAATGGGGAGAGGTCCTTCGTGAGACGCTCGCACACAGGCGAGAGCCTGAAGAGCTCGCGGTTTCCGAATGCGAGACTTCGCTCGAAGCCTCCGATCATTCTCTGGTGTTCTCAGCGAGCTTCAACACCAGTCGTTTGGTCCACGCACTCCGCGCACATCTTGTGCTGAGAAGTCGGAGCGAACCCGTGCTGACTCGTCTCGAATGCGCAATCGACTCTGTAGAAGCCGACCGGTACACAGTTTCAACAGTCATTGGGGAGGACAGGATCTCCTGGGTGAACCGAGGAATCATCGACGCGCATTTGGAAGTGCATGATGAATCGGGACGTGCGGCCCGCAGACTCCCCGCACCCTTAAGATTTCGAGACGGTGAGAAAATCAGCTACTCCGACTTCACGGTGTACGCCACCAAGCACGGAAGTCTGAGTTTCAAACACAAGTAGATAGTCAACGCTTAACAAGACGCCCTCGAGCCATCTGTCGAGCACGTCAATGCCTCCCTCAAGGCTCTGGAGGCGGTACCCTGAGTAGTTGAATGACGCCAGGCCGTCGCTGTCCGATGCTTTCTACCAGATGGAGTCCTGCGCAGGTGCAGACAATACCCACCCTTCCCTCGCAGGCCACTCAGCCACCCAATACTGATCCCCGTCGATCTCAAAAAGGCTCGGGATTCCGCAAGGATATTCAAGGGCTGCGTGCGATCGCTGTCGGAATCGTCGTTCTCTATCATCTTTGGCCGAATCGACTCCCCGGTGGTTTCATCGGCGTCGATGTGTTCCTGGTCATCTCCGGTTATCTCATCACCACGCACCTGATCAGCAGACCACCTCGAACCATCTCCGATGTGGTCGATTTCTGGGGACGACGTATCCGCAGGCTCTTGCCGGCTTCACTCCTCGTGCTGGCGACGACTGGAGTCGCGACCTTCTTCTTCGCGCCAGAATCGATCTGGGCGGATACAGGTAGGCAGCTGCTCACCTCGGCGTTCTATGTCGTCAATTGGGAGTTCGCGAGTTCCAGCGTCGACTATCTCGAATCAAACAATGCGCCGTCTCCAGTGCAACATTTTTGGTCGCTGTCGGTGGAAGAGCAGTTCTATTTCGTGTGGCCGGTGATCATCGGTCTTGCTGTGGCCTTCGGGCTGGCGCTCAGACGAGTCCATACGGTAGTCGCCTCTACTGTGGTGCTCATCTTCGTAGCCTCTCTGATCTTCTCCGTGTGGTACACCGGTGTGCAGCCGGCCGCTGCTTACTTCATCACGCCGACCCGGATGTGGGAACTCGCCGCTGGCGGTCTGGTCGCCTTGTTCGTGACCTATCTCAGACCAGGCAGGCATCGATGGAGCTCGGTACTGGCCTGGGTGGGAGTCGTCGGGATTATTCTCGGCAGCTTCTTCATCACTCCGGATATGCCGTTCCCCGGAATCATTGCAATGGTGCCCGTCGCGTCGACAATGCTGATCATCGTCGCCGACTGTCGCGGTCCGCGTTCACCACTGCCGTTGCTATCTTTGCGACCTGCTCAGTTCCTTGGAAACATCTCCTATTCCGTGTACCTATGGCATTGGCCGCTCATCGTCCTCGTGCCTTATGTGTCGGACAACCTGGGCCGCTTGGACAAGGCTCTCATCATCGTGGTTGCCGTTCTCTTGGCCTGGGCATCGACGGAAATGGTGGAGAAGCGATTCCGCGCCGGTCCGTGGCTGCGTACTCGGGTACGGACTTTCGGACTCGCTGCTGTAGGCATGGTGCTCGTCGGTGGTCTGGGTCTCAGCCAGATGTGGGCGTCTCAGGCAATTATCGACGAAGGCACCGATACGCTCCAGAGTGCGCTGGCAGACCCCCAGATCTGCGTTGGAGCTGAGGCCCTTGACCCGGCAGCAGCGGGAAAGCCGGGCTGCAGCGAAGCCGATTCTCTCTTGATGGACCCTGCCGCCGCTGAAACTGACAAGAGCAATGCCTATGCGGATGGATGTTGGTCGAATATTCCTTTCGACAAACGTCCCACTTGTACCTATGGGGACGGCGAAACCCAGGTTGCACTCATCGGGAACTCGCATGCCGGGCATTGGCTTCCGGCGCTCGAAAAGTTAGCAGAGAAGAATGATTGGACCATCACCACATTCCTCATCTCCCGGTGCACAGTCTCTACGGAGTTCCAGTCCTTCGATACGAATGCAAAATCGCAGGCGTGCAGGGACTACACCGATTGGACGATGGAGCAGACTACCTCGGGTAAGTATGACTCCATCGTCACTTCTGAACGACAGTCCGTGCCACTGCGAGATCAGACCTGGGAGGAGACGGAGACCAATGCACCCGGCGGCTACACAGAACCGCTTAAGCAGTGGAGCGACGCCGGCCTGGATATCCTCGTCATCCGTGACACGCCTTTCCCCGGCACTGCGAAGAAGGACATCCCAGATTGCGTAGCCGCGAACGAAGATGATCTCTCACAGTGCGAAGGCACTCCGGAGTCCTGGTATTGGATGGATCCTTTGGCAGAAACGGCGAAATCGATGGAGCGCGACAATATAGCCGTCATCGATCCGCAGGCTTGGGTGTGTCCAGAGGGCACTTGCCGCCCGGCCATCGGGGGAGTGATCACCTATTTCGACGATTCCCACATCACAGCTACTTATGCTCAAACCTTGGCGCCACTGTTGGGTGAGGCAATTGACGGAACCGGGCTTGAAACGCTGAAATGAGTTTTCCACGCCCAGAGCCGTCCACTCGGGAGACGAAGTCTTTGGGTGATTAAGCTGTTGTGTCCTTCGTGCCGAAGACCGCGTCGACGACGCGCATTGCAGCTTGACCATCATCCTCCGGCGCGTATGCGGAGGAGAATTCGGCGGATCGAGCCGACAGTTCAGAAGCAGTCGTATCCAGGGAAGATATTGTCTTCCACAGGTCGCTCTCCGATGTTACGACAGGTCCGGGAAGATCGGCGTTGTAATCGAGATAGAACCCTCTCAAATGGTCTCGATAATTCTCAAGGTCGTAGGCGAAGAAGATGATTGGACGCTCGAGGATTGAATAGTCGAAGAACACTGAGGAATAGTCTGTGATGAGAGCGTCACTGGCCAAATAGAGTTCGTTGATGTCATCGTAAGCGGATACATCACGGACCGCTTCGGAGAGATGGTCAGGGATCGTAATTCGGCTGGTGACGACGACGTGCATCCGGAGGAGGAGGACGTATTCTTCGCCGAATTCGGCGGCAAAGCGCTCCAGGTCGAATGGAAGAGCAAAACCGAATCTGTTTCCGGAGATGTTCTGGTCGTCACGGAAGGTCGGTGCGTACAGCAAGACCTTTTTCCCCTCGGGCAGATCCAGTTTCCGTCGAACAGATTCGCCGACCTTGTGCATATCTGAGTTGTTGAGTATGTCGTTGCGAGGGTAGCCGGCCTCGATGACCTCTGCGCTGTGCCGGAACGCAGTAGAGAATGCAGAGGTTGCATAGGGTGATGGCGACAGCAGGTGAGACCACTGTTGGCCGGCCTGAGTCACTCGGTCGAGGTAACCAGCACCGCGACCTTCGATGTGTTCAAGGTCGTGCTGCATCTTCTTCAGCGGTGTGCCGTGCCATGTCTGAAGATATACACCGCCCTTGCGGCGGGTGATGTAGTAAGGAAAGTTCTGGTTGTTGACCCAGTATTTCGCCCGAGCGAGATACCAGAAGTACTGCGGCGACAGGCGCTTGACGACAAACGTGTGAGCGTCTGCTGTGGGAAGCTTGCCGTTGTATACCCAGATCTTGGTGCGTGTGTCACCGCGCCGGATGAGCTCCTCATAAATAGCTCGGGGGCTGTCGGAGTACTGCTTGCCCAAGCCGGATTCGAAGACGATGAGGTCCTCTTGGATCGGCAGCTTCTTGGCAGCAGAAAACAGCCGTTTCATGTTTGGGAAATAGTGCTTGCTTCTGCGCAGCCGCTTCTGCAGAAGCTGGACGGGCTCCGAATGAGCGACCTTATCGAGGGAAGCCCGCTTGGTAGCATTCCGGATCGCGCGAACGATCCGCTCCCTGTTGTTCTGGTCGCGAAACGCGTAGAGACTGTCAGCGCGGTCAAAGAATTCGTCGAACGATTCAGTGCCGTCTGCCAGCAGGCTCTCCAAGCTTCTGAGCAGTGAACCGCGAGTCAGACTTACTCGACCGGGGAGTTCACGGTCCAGATCGAAATGGGAACCTGACTTTCCGAAGAAACGCGACCGATCGAACTGGAAATAGAGGAGTGGCTTGTGCAGAAAGCTGAAATCCAGGCCAGCGCTCGAATAGTCTGTGATCATCATGCCGCTCTCCTTGATCAGAGATTGGACACTGACTTCGCCCTGAACGAAGATGCGAACGGGAGTATCGGCAAACTCACTGATGTGCTTGCGCATGTTCGGGTGCAGGCCGAAGATGACGTCAAGATTGAATTTTTCGCATAGTTCCGCGAACTCAGGGCTGCTGAGGAAGCCGTGCCACTCCTGGAAGAAGCGAGTCTCGGTAAAGGAATCGGTCGAGGTCAGCCAGTCTCTCCAAGTCGGGAGAATCAGTACCTGATTCGACTGAACTTCGACGTCATCGTCGAAGAGCGAATCGAAGCGAGAGAGGCCGGTGACTTCGACCTCGTGCGGCGAGTAGCCGAAGTCATCGACAATCATCACCTTCTCCCGCTCAGAACTCGTCAGGAACAGATCAGTAGAAAATCCGGGCGCCGACTTTCCATACGTCGGCGGCATCCACTTCATGCCCATCACCCCGTGCTGCAAGAAAACTTCCAACCCTTTGCAGGCTTCGATGAAGCTCCTACGTCTGGTCGGGTAGATGTATTCCGGGTGATGAGAGCCGATGATCCTGCTGGCCGCAAGAGAAAGCAGAACGTGTTCTTGGGATCGGTGCCGGACGACATGGTCTTCATATCCGGCCAAGTTGGCCAACTCCGGCGACTTGAGGTCGATGACGTATCGGGCATCGATCTCGGGGTGGTTATCGACTAGATACTTGAATAGAGTCAGTCCCGTATCTTGTGCTTTGAACGGCATCTCCCCGACGAGCCAGACAGGGCGGTCAGTATAGGCTCCGTGGGCGGCGCGCCGGAGTCGTCGAGGATTTTCGATGGCCTTGTCGATCAGCGCGAGTGCCCTACTTTCGAAGTACTCCACTTGAAACGAAACGTTCTTCACCTTCATGGTGAAATATGGAACGACGGACACAGCGGTGTTGCCGACGGCCACGGTCCCCGGCTTGGCGCTGCGCCGCACCAAATATCGGTTCTTGCCTACCCTGGCACGGTGCCGCTCGGGGGAGCCGCCGACGTCGGCGGAAAGCCACGCATCGAAGATATCGTCCGCAGCGCCGTCTAGTTCAAGGAATTTCGACAGAGGAGCTTGACTCTCGAATTTGTATTGATTGAGCCCGTACTTGTGCTCGGTGCCTTCGGCGTCGAAGACCAACCGTGCAGGGATTGAGATGATCTGCCCGGTTGCTCGAGCGCTCAGCTGCAGTTGCAAATCGCTGATTGACGTATGCCGAGTGTAGATCCGCCCCTTAATCTGCAGACGCCGTGTATCTCCCACGGTGAGCGCATCGACATGGACTCGCATATACGGACGCAGAGGATAGTTCACTGCAATCGCGATGTTGCCCTTCTTCGTGACATAAGGGGTCAGCTGATTATCGCCGATGCTGACCGAAGTCAGTGCCGAAAGCTGAGTGTGCTGGAAGCGTCCCAGTGGGACTAGCCCTTGAACGAGTTCTCCCTGAGTGCTTAGGTTCGTGGCATCGATGTCGGTGTCCTTATCAGTCACCGATTCGACTGCAAGGAGCCTGTCGGCCAGTTCTCGAGACGTGAGGGGAATTGATTCTGACGGTCCCTCTATCTCAAGGTATAGCGACAGTTTCAGTCCAGATTCGGTCCCAATGGAATTGATCAAGTACTGAAATTGAGAATCTTCGAGATCAACGACGAACGACGCTTCGTTCTGTACGCGGCTATGTATGGCGGCGGGCAATCGGTTCCACGAGCCGCCGCCACAGTAGATCAACACATTGGTTGCCAAGACATCACGGTCGAGCGCGAGGTCAAACGTGAGGAGCGAGCCCTGCTGAACCACGCGAAGAGACCGCTTAAGACCAACTCCGGGCGCATTTTCGAGGTTCTGAGCTCCACTGAACGGAGAGAAGCGCTTCTGCGGATTTGTGCTCACCGTCGAGGTCAGAGCTCCTTGTGGATCAGTGTCTGGGCTATTGGAACCGGTTCGGGCGAGACTGCCCGGGGACAGTCTACTCAGCCGAGTTGGCTCAAGCACGCTTGTGCTGAACCGGACCCGAACTGACCAGGTGGTGAACTGGCGGGGAGGGGTGGGCATGCGGGGGAGAGGCAGGTAGTCAGGGATCCATGTGAACCGCTGGTAAAATACTTCTGAAGTCAGAATGAAATCACAGAATGAATCAAAATTGGTCGAGGAATCGCGATTGCTCGTGATGTGGCAAAGTTGCCGGAATCCCCAGCATGCTCGGTAAGTACAGAATAAAGAGGTATGGATTGTCCATGACGAAATTCGCGGGACAGTTTTCCGCACGGTTGCGTGGTGTCGCGGGCGTCGACAGAACTGTTCGCCGACGCGTATACGACAGTCTTCCAGTCCGAGCGCGTGCGGTGGTGCGTCGCGTGATCGAGCGGGACCCCTTGTTCCCACGTCAGCCGCACACAATCTCCGTCATCGTTCCTATCTACAACGTCGAGGAATATTTGCACGAATGTCTGCGGTCTATTACCAATCAGACGTATACGAATCTTCAGATCATCATTGTTGATGACGGGTCAACAGATGGGTCGTCGGCAATTGCCGAGCGCTTCGAGAAAACCGATAGTCGAGTCAGGCTCATCTCCCAGGCGAATGCCGGCCTGGGC
Organism: Brevibacterium picturae; assembly: GCF_900105045.1. Taxonomy (GTDB): domain Bacteria; phylum Actinomycetota; class Actinomycetes; order Actinomycetales; family Brevibacteriaceae; genus Brevibacterium; species Brevibacterium picturae. Next base: position 3,076,086 of record NZ_LT629739.1, read on the forward strand.
GCCGCGCGCAATACGGGATTGAGAGCGGCTACAGGTGACTTCGTCGTATTCTCGGACTCGGACGACCTGGTGCCTCCCAATGCATACAACGTCATGATTCAGACCTTGCTTCAGTCAGGATCCGATTTCGTTGTGGGGTCGTATTGGCGAATGACTGAACTTCGTCAGTACGTGCCCAAATGGGTGAAAGACGCTCATTCTGAACCGATCATCGGTGCAAACAGCAGTGACTTTCTGTTGGGTCTGGCCAATGTGTTCGCGTGGAACAAGATGTTTCGTGCAGACTTCATCGAACAGACCGGGCTCGTGTTTCCAGAAGGAATTCGATACGAGGATCAGCTTCCCATCACGAGGGCCTACCTCAGTGCACGAGCCTTCGATGTCATCCCGGACAAAGTTTATAAGTGGAGAATCCGGTTCGACGGAAGCTCGATCACTCAGAACAAGGGGTCCTATGAGGATGTTTCCGACCGTGCCGAAGTAATAACGTCAGTCTACGAATACGTGAACAACCATGCGGATGCCGAGTTCCGTGAATATTGGATTGCGAAGGTCCTGGGAATGGACCTCATTCCCTATATTTCCGAGTCGCTTCATGCTGAGACGGACTACCGGAATCGTATACATTACCTGATCGGTCTGCTTGAACCGCATGTCACGGACGAGGTCCTGTCGAAGATCAAGGTCCGAGCTCGTTGCGCCCTGTACGCGTTCAAGCACGGCAGCCCTGAAGAGCTCGGTCATGTCATGTTGACCAATGGTGAAATCGGCCCCCACCTGCCAACGGAAGTTCGTGAGGATGGCGAGCTTTACTTTTCGCCGGATTATCCTGAAGTGGTCAGCCTCGAGTTTCCAGCCGATTGCCTCCGACTGAATCGCGACGAACTGAGCGTAGAGCACGCCATCAACCGATTACGGTGGAAGGATGGCCGCCTGGTGGTCGACGGGTGGGCCTTCTTCCGGAATGTGAATCTGGCAGATGTCGACGGGCCGAAGGTCCAGGTCTATTTGGAATCGGATGCCAACAGTCGGAGATTGGACCTCAACGTCGCGCCGGGATCGGGCTTTGTCTCGCGGTCTGTCAGATCAAAGTGGCCGAATTATGACCGTTCAGCCTTCAGCGCAGATGTGGAGGTCGCTGAAATCGTTCGCGTCGGCTCCGAACGCGATGTGCTGCGGCTTTATATCTCCATCGAGCAGCTGGGAATGGTTGAGACCATCATGGTCACTAAGCTGATAGCCAACGGATCTGCTGGCAGACTAGAAACGGTGACCACCGACGGGGGGACGATTATTCGGCCGTCCTTATCCAAAAATTTGGGGCTCAAGTTCTCTCTGTCCGAAGCTGAAACAGTGGTGGATCGCATTCGACCCAAAGACAACGCCATCGACGTCTCAGTGCGAACCAGCCTGGGAAAGACCGCTGTTCTCAGCGGGATGGATCTCCGTGCACTGCAGAAGAAGCAGAAAAGGCTGAAGGGGTCACAGCCGTTACGACGGAGACAGGCTACGTTCTCTGTCTCTTCCTCACCTATCGCGATACGTACGTTGCCACAGAAAGGCAGTCTGCGACTGCAGAATGCGAGAATGGGCAGTCAGCTCTATGTCTCCGAATCTGCTTTGCCAGAGGACGCAGTGTTCGCCGGCGGAAAAGGCGTTCGCCGAAACCGCCGCTCCGCTCTCGAAGTGTTGCGACGGGGACTGGTCGGATATATCGACAGTGTCTCGCTCAATGGTCTTGAACTTGTCGTTCGTGGAAGTGCCCTGATCGGCGACCAAGGCGAAGTCGAAATGGAGCTGAAGTCTAATCGCATGACTGTGACAGCAGAGTCTGTTGAGTTTGCCGAACACCAGTTCACAGCACGATTCACCCTCCAAGCAGACGAGTTCGGCCAGTCGCGAAATCTTCCGTACGGCGGGTACTTGATGACGATGAGGCAGGGGAGGAGCTCCCTCGCGTTGTTGCCCGGACGGTCTCTCGGCGGTGAACTGCCTTTGGATGCAGCAGGGGATCACTTCCGACTGCGGCTGACCAAGACACGACGTGGCGCTCTGTGGCTGTCGTTCGGTTTTGCTTCGACCGATGAGGAAACCGGCAGCCTCAATCAAGCAGAGCTGCAACGCTGGCATCGCGAAGGAGATTTCGAACCGCTGCCTGATTCGGTCTTCTTCCAGTCCTATCTCGGTGAGCAGGCCACCGACTCCGCACTGGCGATTCACCAAGAGCTGCGTAGGCGGAGACCAGAGATGAAGCTCTATTGGGGAGTGAACGACGATTCCGTTCAACTGCCAGATGGCGCTATCCCCGTCGTCATGTACACGACGGAATGGTACGAGATTCTGTCACGAGCGGAATACCTGGTCAACAACATCTACTTTTTCTCGTGGTTCAGCAAAAGGCCGTTTCAGACCTACCTGCAGACCTGGCATGGGACTCCGTTGAAGAAGATCGGGCGGTCATACTGGGAGGACCGCAACCGAGAGCCCGTCTGGATCGAGCGAATGGACCGTCAGGCCGCCCAATGGGACTACCTGGTGTCTCCCAACGCCTTCTGCACGGCGAAATTCTCCGAGGAATTCAGATACACAGGGCAGATTCTAGAAGTCGGCTATCCGAGAAATGATGCGTTGCGTGCGCCAGATGGCCAGGTTCGCGAGACGACAAAAGCGGTGCTGGGAATTCCGGCATCCAAAAAAGTTGTCCTCTATGCACCTACATGGAGAGACAGCCAGTCGGCAAAGGCGTGGGTGGCCAATATGGTGACCTTCATCGACCTGCAGCGCCTATCACAAGAGCTGGGCAATGACTACGTCATTCTGGTGCGCGGGCATGGGCACAATGCGCGAGCGGGTTCCACTGTCGGCAGCGAGGGGAACGTGATCGATGTGACGTACTATCCGGAGATCAACGACCTTTACCTCATCGCAGACCTTGCAATCACCGACTATTCGTCGGTCATGTTTGATTTTGCCGTAACTCGTAAACCCATGCTCTTCTTCGTGCCAGACCTTGAAGTGTATGCGGAAGGGGTGCGCGGATTCTATTTGGACTATGAATCGACGGTGCCAGGGCCGATCGTTCGCGATGCGGACCGAATTGCCGGCGAGATCCAGAAGCTGATGTTGCCTGGCTGGTCGCCTTCTGATCGTTATCGGTCTTTCCTGCAGGAGTTCTGCATCAATGAGGACGGCTACGCAGCTCAACGAGTGGTCGATCAGGTGTGGGGCTGAGCGGAAGGACTGTTTTTCTGATGGTCAAATATTTCTCTCTGCTCGACAACGTACGAGTTAATCATGGCGGAATGACGAAGGCGAGCTTCCGCCGAGGAAAAGCGTTGAACGAGGAAGCACGAATTGCCACAACAATTCTCACTTTCAATGATGAGCCGAACTACGCGTCGATCATTCGTAAAGTGCGAGAGGCACCTGACCTAGGAAACGCTGAGGTGGAGAACTTCTACTGCTCATTGGCGAATCCGGCAACGGTGAAGGCGATACGTCTTGTCACAGGAAAGGATACTGACACAGTCCGAACTGACCACCCACGAGGCCCCTCCGCCTCGGCGCATGTAGGCGAAGCATATACTGCGGACAGTTCAGCAACCGACGGGGGGCAGCAACGTACCTACTTTGACCCATCCGGGCGCCCCTATCTCGTAGTTGACGATTCCAATTCTCATACGGGCAAGCCTCTCGTGACTCTGCTATCGCGTGGATTGACGAAACGCATTGTCTTTCAAGGCCCGATGTATCGATTGAAGCATCTGTGGCTAGATACTCTCATCGGTGACAGTCAAGCCATGCTGACGTTCGACGACAACCGAGTCGCACGAACTTTCAAAGATTATGTTCGGCCTGGGGTGGGGAAGATCTTCGTTCAGCATGTCAATCATCTGGAAGGTGGGCGACACGACAATGTCCGGGGCCCTCTTCGCAAGTCATACAGGGACGTGTTCCGTGCATTGGGGAATTTCGATGCGATAGTCACGCTGTCGAGCCGACAAGAAACGCAAGTCGTGAGCAGGCTCAATCCCAGTTGCTGGGTGGTCACGATTCCAAACGTGAACTACCCGCCCACGCTAACTGAAGCGACCGCCGAGCGTATTCCACGAAAAGGTGTAGTAGTGACTCGGCATGCTCCGGAAAAACAAGTCATAGACACCGTTAAGGCATTTGCGCTTGCTCACAACCGAAATGAAGCGGATAGTCTCACCGTTATCGGTGGCCCACAGGACAATGAGAGCTATCGTCAAGTGAAGCAATTTGTTGAGAGCGAGGGGCTCAGCCAGATAGTCGAATTCGAGGGTCATCAGAACGCAGCGGAGGTCCGGTTCAGCGAGGGCGGTTTCACAATTCTGTCTAGCAAATATGAAGGTTTCGGACTCGTGTTGCTGGAAGCAATGGGCCGTGGCGCAATTCCGGTCAGTTACGACGTACCTTACGGGCCAAAATCTATAATCTCGAATGAAGAAGACGGGTTCCTGGTTCCCAAAGGAGATATCGATGCCCTTGCCACAGGTATAGGTCGTGCCGCCTCTCTGGCTGTCGACGACCCGATGCGAGTCGCTGCTCGAGAGAAGTCGAGCAAGTTTAGCCCAGCCCGAGTCGCGGAACAGTGGACAGACTTGTACGACGCAATCAGCACGAGATTTCGTACTCTTGAGAAGCTACGCAACCTTGTACCAGCAGCTGTAGGGTATCGACTCTCCCGAGACGGGGCTGTGATGACGGTGCGAATCGATGCCGACCTGCATGACAAAATTGACGTTCAGCTTCGGCTTGAGTCATTTGATTCATTGCTGCACACAGATTTTCCGGCTACAGGTAGCGCTGAGGCACCGAACATTTATGAGTTCAGAATTGGGAAGGATGCTAAACCGGATGCGGTGAACGAGCCTGTCGGACTCTGGCTCCTCCTGCAACAGGATGGATCGTCAACAAGGCACAGACTTGAATGGCCCGATGATTGGCCTCAATTGTTCATGACTCGAACCCCCTACGGGAATATGAATGTTTAAGGGTAGGTGTCGCACGTTAGTCTTTGGACGTGAGCAGGCTGCAGATCGGCTTATCTAGAGCGGATGGTCGATCTTCTTAGCTGGCAGTGGAAGCGTGACGCCAGTAGCGATGGGAGTTGGCAGAGAATTCTGAAGCTTGTCGAGGTCGACGGCCAAAGCTGGGAGATGTGCGTTCTCGGCCAATGCTTCGATATCGACCTCGGGAAGATCCTGGATCGAAATGGATGCTCTTGAGATCCCTGAGTTGTCGAGCGTAGAGAAGAAGTCCTCAAACTTGAAATCCGCACCCCATAACGGGTGGTCGTCGATCCGTAACCATACCCATGGAATCTGATAAGCCTGAGCGATTATTAGCCCATGCAGTGAAGTTGATACTACGGCCCGTGCACCTGCGACAGCATCGACGACGTCACGAAGGTCGGCTTTTACGTTCACGAAGTTGACGTCGCCGAGGATGTGCTTTGCGAAGTATTTCTGATGATTCCCGTGAGGGGTGAATGCTACTTTCCCCTGACCTGCTCGATGCGGCGTGTACAGGCGAGGGAGAAGTAGAGCTGGGTCACCATAGGTATCCGGCACATCCCATCCGATCTGTTCCACCAGGTGTTGTTGCGTGATCTTCCCTCTCACCGCGTGGATCCTTATACCAGTGAGCTTTCGTCTGGAGGCGATTTCTTCATCGGTGAATGGGCGCATGAGACCGCTGCCCCAGACATCCACGTTATCGCGATTGAACCACCCGAGAATTGAACCAACAGAATAGACAACTCGTGGATCCAATTTGACCCTATTGGGCAGAAGCGGTCGCCTGCCCGTCAGCCGATTGATTATGTGAGGTCCGCTCCAATCGCCGAAGTTGACGACTCCTGCTGACCAGTACGCACTGACATTCTGGCCAGTGTCGAATTTTCCACTCTCGTCGGCTAGTCGTGTCGTCAACACCATACGGACGCACGAAACGAATAGCTCTATGACCTCGTCCGGGTCTTCTGAGCTACCGAGAGCATGGACGTGACGGTCGCGGGCGTCCAAGTACAGACGGGTTTCTGTGACTAGCATGTCGTTGAGCCAGCGATTGGCCGGTTTGCTCGTGCCGATGGCTCCCACCACGTACTTGGGGCCTTCTTTGACCGCCACGACCGATACTGCAGAGCCAAGGATCGGCAGTTTGAGTTTGATGTCACTCTGATTCTCTACAGCGCGGAACGGTTCGGCGTACGGGAACTTGCTCTTTCGATTCAGCCGCCTGGTGATCTCGGATCTTATCCCTCCCGGAGAGTTAACCGGGGTTGTGGGGATTGAGTCGATCAGCTTTCGTCCGCGCCTAATTAGTGGGTCGGGCACCGAGCGCTTTATGGTCTTGACTAATCTGCTGTTCATCTGCGAATCCTGTACCTGTCGATAGTCTCTGACGTGCGTTCTGGTCCTGCAGAAGTGCAGTGATCACAGTTGCACGCGACTGCTCCAGATCGCCTTCTTGTGACACTGTCGTTACCGCAGTTGCTGGCGGAAAATCGATGAGGGCGCTTCTGACAGACTCCGGACATGTATTGGTCCCGCCGATGACGGCATCGAAGGCGCGCAGGCGGTTGTTGATCCAGCTGTCGTTCTGATCGGTGCCGATGTACGCATGGGTGACATTTCGGTGCGTCAGTTCTCGCAAGTTCAGATTCGCCTGTTCGAACTGCAGGTGGAGGTTGGGCTTCAAATTGGCGAATATCTTCTCGGTCTCAGACGCCGAACGTCCGATATGAACCCTGAGCACCGTCGAATCACGCAGCCGGTCGAAAGCGCGCTGGTTACCGGCCAGCAGGGTCAGCGAATAGTGTCGGCTCAGCCGCTCGAGAGTGGGTAGCCAGTCAATGAGTGGGTCAATGTCGTGAGGGCCTGCCATCGTCGAGACAAGCACGTCGGTGGACCTGAGCTTCATGGCCGAGTCTTCTAGGTCGATGGAATGGGCCTCCCCACGATACTGTGCCACCAAGTTGGCGACTCCCGTCGTGGCGAAGTCGATGCTGCGGTAGGCAAATGTCAGGCCCTGTGCTGCCTTCTGCTTCAACGCCGATCTCTGTGGACGAGTGTTGCCTCTGCCCTCAGAAGACACGCGTTCTTCTAGCCCGTCGGTCGCGCGCGAATCGTGACCCGTGGCTTGATCGCGTTCATCGATGACGTAGTCAACAGCAGCAACAAATCTGTCGAGGGACCTCCCTGGAGATCTGTCGCCGTAATAGTAGTCGGCCCAGGAGGCGATCGCTTCCCGGGCGCCTTCATTACCAAGGAAGGCGTCGATGATGCGGACAGAGTCGTGCGCATCAGATGCGGCCAGAAGGGGCGTTTCCGACATGAATCCCTCGTGCGGCATAACGGCCTCGGGCTCGAACGGCCTTGTGACAAGCAGAGGTTTCGCCGTCGTCAGCCAGTCATATGCGACTGCAGAGATATCGGTGATCATGACGTCTGCAACGTCCAATTGCCATCCGAACGGAGTGTCATCAATGTAGTGTGGGCCCCCCGAACGCTCATTAGCCACAGTTATGAGGCCTTTGATCTGCTCGTTGGCCGCAGCGAACTCCGGTTCGTGGATGCCGGTACGAGGGTGAGGACGGTAGATCACCCGAAAACGTTCATCGGATAGAAGAGCGGAGACTATCGCCACCCCGTGCGAGGCCACGGAGCCATAGCGCATTGTGAGTCTTCCGCCTTCCCACGTTGGAGCGTAGAGGACGGTGATGCGATCTGATCGCTTCTCGAGCGGCGAGGCGTACTCGATGTCGATCTGAGGACGGCCGATCGCAATCGTCCTCCCGTCAACGTCATAGTTCCGGACATGTTTGCGAAGTCTCTCTCGAGAGGCCTCTCCCGCCACGAAGAAGTAGTTGAATACCTTCACCCAGTTGGATGCCATATAGATTTTGTCGGATTCGCCATGGCAAATGAAGACGTGTTCGGCGGAGGTGATGCCAAGGATTCGGTAATTCGCGTAATTTTGATTCGGATAGAGGATCACCTTGGGCCTGACGTCGTTTTCGACCTCCCGAAGATCTGTGTAGCTGGGTGTGAGGATGACTTTGAGGTCGGTTTCCTGCGAAATGATCTCGGCGGTGGCTGGCTGATAGCACAGTATTGCGACGCTGTGGGTCTTTGCCAGGTGCTCCAGCGGGCCGTACCACTGCCTGACCTGATAGAGATTGACCGGTTCGCCGGGAAAGTTGAGGAGGACGTCGACTTGGTGGTCGGGCACGGGTCTGAATCGCGCGAGCGCGCGCAACTGCGATCGACGACGCACGGTGCTGACTGAAGTGTTCAGTTTGCGGACGATCTTGCTTGAGAGTTCCAACGTATCCGCGACGGACACCATATAATCTACCGTGAGTTCCCATGCTGTAAGGACATTTGTCTTTAGAGGAGTCTAGCGTGAGTTTAACGGAAGGTGAATTACGCAAGGTCCGATTCTCCGGTGATCCGAAAAATGGTCCCGCTCAACAGAATCTGGTTAAATCGACAACTAATGCGCTGACTGTAGTTGAGACCAGAACAAATCGAATCTGTCCCGGTATCCAAGTCTCAGCCGATTCGCCTCAGAATGGCTGCAGCCTCTTACGGACCATCGCACCCGACAGCCGTCCGCCGACTGCTGTCATGCCGACGATGACGGCGAAGAGCAGGCCGATGACCCAGACGGTGTCTCCCAGCTGTGTCTGTAGTGCCAGGGCCAGTGAGGGCACGAAACCGCCGATGAGCCCGGCAATGTTGTAGGACACGGCGACGCCGGAATAGCGGTGAGTGTCGTCGAAGAGCTGAGACAGCAGAGTGCCCAGCGGGCCGTAGGGTACGCCGAGCACACCGATGCCCAATGCAATTCCGGTGGCTGCGAGCAGCGGATGCCCAGAGCTGAGGAGGATGGCCACCGGGACGGTCATCACGAGGGCCAGGAGGCCGCCGCCCGTGACGACGGTCGCTGGCGAGAACCGATCGCCCAGCCGACCACTGATGACGATGGCGATGGCTTCAAGGACAGCACCGACCAGTGTGGCGGTGAGAACCAGTGAGGTGGTCATGCCCAGGACGTCGGTGCTGTAGTTCACGGCGTAGGTGGTCATGAGGAAGAACCCGCCCGAAGCAAACAGGCACGTGATGATGACCAGGAACATCTGAGGCAGCGAGGAACGCACCAGTTCCACGATCGGAATCTTCGCCCGTTCATCCTCGGAGCTCTCGCTTTCTGCCTGCAGCTGCCGGAAAACTGGGGATTCCTCGACCTTGAGCCGCAAGTAGAGGGCGATCGCCAGCATGACGAACGACAGCAGGAACGGAAGTCGCCAACCCCAGGACATGAGGGACTCTTCCGGGAGCAAGGTGACGAGGGCGATGACGCCCGAAGACAGGACCGTGCCGATCGGGGAGCCCAGCTGGGGCATCGCACCGTAGATCGCCCGTTTGTTCTCCGGCGCGTGCTCGACGACCATGAGAACTGCTCCGCCCCATTCCCCGCCCAGCGACAGGCCCTGGATGAAGCGCAGGGAGGCGAGCAGAATCGGTGCGGCGACTCCGATCTGGCTGTAAGTGGGCAGCAGGCCGATGAGCCCGGTGGCCGTGCCGATGATCAACAGCGTGACGATGAGGGTGGTCTTGCGGCCCAAGCGGTCGCCGAGGTGGCCGAAGATCACTCCGCCCAGGGGGCGCGCGACGAAGCCGATGGCAAATGTCAGCAGTGCAAGCACGGAGCCGGCTGCACCGGGCAGCTCGGGAAAGAACAGCTCGTCGAAGATGAGGGCGGCGAAGAGGCCATAGAGGAAGTAGTCGTACCACTCCATCGCCGTGCCCAGCAGAGACGAAACTGCTACGCGATTGAGCTCGCGCTGGGTCGGCTGCCGAGGCACCGCGCCGTCACTTGTGCTGTCAGCCATGGAACCGTCCTTTACTGCACTGTGGATCGGGTCATGGCTCACGACCCTAGCAAACGCCGAGTCTCCACGATCTCCCAGACCGCCAACATCACGAAAAACTAACAAATACCTCGGTAAGTATTGCCCAAATCGCAACTCGTGTGCAGAATGTAGAGGTGGTTGAGACGAGCAATGGTGCAGGCGACAGCCAGGACTCCCTGGTGGGGCGTGTTCGTGACGCGATCAGGACCGCCGGAATCAACCACAGCGAAGTCGCTCGCAACATCGGCATCGAACCGAGCAAACTCTCCAAATCTCTGGCCGGTACACGCAACTTCCGGGTCGAGGAGATCTCGCAAATTGCCTCCCTGACCAACGTCAGCACGGATTGGCTCACGACCGGACGGTCGGTCCAGCCGCCTCGGCGACGGACGATCCCTCACTTCCACCATGACCAAGGCGACGAAGCGGCTGGGACTCACGCGGGAACTCGCGAGCCTGCGGGAGCCGGTGACAGTTCGGCGTCGCTGGATGACTCGGAGCCGTTGCCGGATCCGGCAGAGCGCCCAGCGGGGGAGTGGCTGTCGAAGGGCAAACGCAACCAGCGCAGAATCACCGCCGCTGCCTGGGAACTCTACGCCGATCTGGGCGTGGACAATGTGCGTACGGAAGACGTCGCCCAGGCCAGCGGACTGAGCACCTCGGCGGTCAATTATCATTTCCGGTCGAAGTCGCAGCTGCTGCAGGCGACACTGCGCTACACCCTCGACGTCCTCTCCGGCATCCGCGGGATGACCGACCCCGACGACCCCCTGATCACTCTGCGCGAATTCGCACGCGTCCACGCCGGCGTCAACGACAAGATCCGCCGCGTCTGGTCCATCTGGGTCCAAAGCTGGGCCCGGGCCGCCGTCGACGAACACGCCCGAGCCACTCTCACCGACGTCTACGCGGAATGGTTCGAGATGTTCGCCTCGGTCGTCCTCGCCGGCCAGCGAGCCGGCACCATTCGCGCCGGCGACACCATTCTCATGGCCAAGGGTCTGAGCGTCTTCATCGACGGACTCGGCGTCGCACGCAGCACGGGCCAGATGAGCATCACCGATGCCGAAGCGCTGCAGATGCTTGATGACTACCTCAGCGAACACATCGTCGCCACCGCACCCGATCATGTGGTGGCCGCACAGGACTCGCGAAGCACCCGAACTTCTGACCGACCGATACCGCACCCGCAGGAAGAAGGCACATGAGCACACCGAATCGAAGACAAGCGCTGGGGGCCGGGCTGTCGATATCCGCAATCGCCGGCCTGAGCGCCTGCGGAGGCGGAAGCGTCGGTGCCGCCTCCGCCGGGGACCCGGTCAAAGGCGGAAGCCTGCGCGTGGGAGCCACCGGCGGCAACTCCGCAGACACCGTCGACGCCCACATTCCCGTCAACAACGGCGACGTGTGCCGCGCCGTGAACCTGTACAACGCCCTCTACGGGTGGGACGACGACTCACAGGTCGTGCCGCTGTTGGCGGAGTCCTTCGAATCCAATGACGACGCCACCGTGTGGACGTGCACGCTGAAGCCGGGCATCAAGTTCTCCGACGGCAGCCCGATCACTCCCGATGATGTGATCTTCACCTTCAAGAGGATCACCGACCCCGACGATCCCAAGACCGCAGCAGCGAACTTCACAATGCTCGACAAGGTCGTCGCCACGGGGGAGCGGACCATGGAGTTCCACCTCAGCGAGGCCAACGGCCTGTTCAAGGATGCCGTGGCCGAATACACCGCGGCCATCGTCCCCGAAGGCTACGACCCGGAGAACCCGGTGTGCTCGGGGCCGTTCAAACTCAAATCGTTCACCCCCGCCCAGTCGACGGTGATGGTGCCCAATGAGCATTACTTCAATTACGAGAAGATGTACCTCGACGAAGTCCAGTTGCTGAACTTCAACGACTCCGACGCCCTCATCAACGCCCTCCTGTCCACCCAGGTCGACGCGATCGCAGGGATCCCGCTGGCCCTGGTCGAGGTCATCGACGCCGATGAGCGCATGTCCATCCTCAACTCCGAGACCGGCATGTGGCTGCCCTTCACCATGCGCGTGGACAAGGCGCCCTTCGACGATGTCAAGGTGAGACAGGCCTTCCGCCTCGTCGTTGACCGGGAGCAGATGATCGAACAGGTCCTCTCCGGGTTCGGCACTCTTGGCAACGACATGTTCGGGCCCTTGAGTGAGAACTATCCGGAGTTCCCGCAACGTAAGCAGGACATTGACAAGGCCAAGAAGCTCCTCGCCGAGGCGGGCTATCCCGATGGTCTCGACGTCGAGTTGGTCACGGCTCCGATTCAGTCCGGTGCTGTCGAATCCGCGCAGGTCTTCGCCCAGCAGGCCGCCGACGCCGGCATCCGGGTCTCGATCCGCAGGGTCGATGCGACGACGTTCTTCGGCGAGCAGTACCTGCAGTGGGACTTCGCTCAGGACTTCTGGTACACCCGTGACTTCCTGCCGCAGGTCATCTCCTGTTCCCTCGAGGAGTCACCTTTCAACGAAACCCACTGGGACGACCCGGCCTTCAACAAGGTCTTCGACTAGGTGCGCGGCATTCCCGAGGTCGAGAAGAGACGCGATCTTGAACACGAACTGCAGAAGATGCTCTACGACGAAGGCGGTTACATCGTCTGGGGATTTGCCAACCAGGTCGACGCCTTCCAGAAGTACGTCGGCGGGCTGGTCAAGAACTCCACGGGACGCCCCCTGAGCGGCTGGCGGTTCGACCGCGTATGGATCGGAAAGGTGTGACATGTTCGGAAAAGTCATCGGACGCAGGCTGATCTTCTCCGCCTTCATCCTCATCGCAGTCTCCCTCCTCGTCTTCGGCGCCACGCTCCTCCTGCCCGGTGACGCGGCCCGCGCTATCCTCGGCCAGCAGGCGACTCCGGAGCGCATCGCCGCACTCAATGAGCAGCTGGGCCTCAACCAACCCGCTTGGCAGCGTTACTTCTCCTGGCTGGGTGGACTCTTCGTCGGCGACTTCGGCACCTCGACGGCCAGCGGCGGTTCCGTGGCCCAGCTCCTGGGCGAACGCATCGGCAACTCGTTCATCCTCATGGCCGCAGCCGCCATCATCTCGGTGCCTCTGGGCATCGGCCTGGGCGTCTACCAGGCACTGCACCGTGGCGGCCGACGTGATCAGGCCATGACGGGCCTCAGCCTTGTCTTCGCGGCCATGCCCGAGTTCGTCATCGGCATCGGCCTCATCGCGATCTTCGCGACCTCTGTCTTCCAGATCCTGCCCGCCGTGACCCTGGCCCCGCCAGGCGAACCCGTGTGGGGCCGACCCGAGCAGTTGATCCTGCCCACGTTGACACTCATCCTCGTCGTCACTCCCTACATTGTGCGGATGATGCGCGCGACGATGATCGAAGTCCTCGATTCCGGCTATGTGGAGATGGCCCGCCTCAAGGGCGTACCCGAGAAGCGTGTCATCATGCGCCATGCGGTGCCCCACGCACTGGGCCCCGTTGCTCAGGTCGTGGCGATCCAGTTGGCGTGGTTGGCCGGCGGCGTGGTCGTCGTCGAGTTCCTGTTCCGCTATCCGGGTCTGGGCCAAGCGCTCATCGATGCGGTGACCTACCGTGACGTGCAGGTCGTGCAGGCGATCTCCATGCTTGTCGCCGCTGTCTACGTCGTGGTGAACCTGGCGGCCGATGTCGTCGGCATCCTCACCAACCCGAAGCTGAGGAGTGCAGCATGAGCACGAATACGAACAACCTCGACGAGCTCAAATCCAGCGCTGTCGACGGTGGTGAGGTGCCGAAGGAATCACAGACGACCTACACCCCGTTCTTCAAACGTGTGCTCGCGCAGAAGCAGGGCAAGATCGGTCTGACACTGACCATCATCATTCTTCTGCTCGCATTCTGCGGTCCATTGCTACTGCCCTGGGTGACCGGCAGCACCGCGACCGAGTTCGTCGCGAAGCCCTTCAGCCCGCACGGGCTCTTCGGCTCGGACAACCTGGGACGCGATGTGCTCTCCCGGTTCATCGCCGGTGGACTCACCCTCATCGTGTACTCGGTGCTCGCCACGGCCCTGGGCATGATCCTGGGTGCCATCGTCGGCATGCTCGCCGCCTATGTAGGCGGGGCCTTCGACGCGATCATCATGCGCCTCAACGATGTCATTCTCGCCATCCCGCAACTGGTGTTCGCGCTGCTGGCGATCACGGTGCTGGGTCCGCAGGGCTGGGTGCTCGTGACCGTCATCGGCATCACCCACGCCCCGCGCATCGCCCGAGTCGCCCGTTCTGCGACCCTGGGTGTGATCACCGAGGACTACATCCTTGCCGCGGAGATGTACGCGATGCCGCGGTGGAAGGTGCTGCTGCGTGAGCTGTTGCCCAACATCACCGGCCCGCTGAGCGTCGAGGCCGGGCTGCGCCTGACCTACTCGATCGGCTACATCGCGTCCCTGTCCTTCCTGGGACTGGGCCTGCAGCCGCCCGCGGCCGATTGGGGCCTGATGATCAACGAGAACCGGATCGCGCTGAGCATCCAACCCTGGGGCGTGCTGCTGCCGGTGATCGCCATCGCGTTGCTGACCATCGGCACCAACCTGCTCGCAGACTCCTTCGCCAGGGCCACCGCATCGACTTCAGTGGAGGCATGATGACCACCGAGACAACCACCGTCCACCACGATGATGTAGGCGTGCCGAACGAGAAGATCGTCCTGCGCGTCTCCGATCTCAAGATCGAGACGAATTCGGGCAACGAGATCCTCCACGGAGTGAACTTCGCCCTCAGCCGCGGTGAGATCCTCGGACTCGTGGGGGAATCCGGGTCGGGCAAGACCACGGCGGGCCTGGCCTGCATGGGCCACTTCCGAGAAGGGCTGAAATTCGCGTCCGGGTCCGTGAGTCTGTGGCCTCGCGGTGATGACACCGCCGTCGAGGTGGTCGAACTCGACGAGGTTGCTGTGCGGTCCCTGCGCGGATCGAGGATCGCCTATATCCCTCAGGATCCGGCGCTCTCGCTCAACCCTGCGATGCGCGTGGGTGAGCAGATCCGTGAGATCCTCGACATCCACGGTTTCGGCGACTCCGATGCCGAGCGCGTCGAGAGAGTCTCCGCGGTGCTCGTCGACGTCGGACTTCCAGGGGACAAGGCTTATCAGAAGCGGTGGCCGCACCAGCTCTCCGGCGGACAGCAGCAGCGCATCGGCATCGCCATGGCGTTTGCCATGTACCCCGATGTGCTCATCCTCGACGAGCCGACCACGGGACTCGACGTGTCCACACAGGCCGTCGTCCTCGACACGATCCGTCAGATGACGGTTGCGAACAATGTCGCCGGCCTCTACATCACCCACGACCTCGCCGTGATCAAGGACATCTCCGACCGGGTGGCCGTGATGCTGCGCGGCGACCTCGTCGAAGAGGGCCCGGTCACAGCAGTCCTCGAAGACCCGCAGCATGAGTACACGAAGATGCTCATGTCTGCAGTCCCGGACCTCGCCGGGCGCAAGACCATCGGCGAAGGCGCGGCAGCGGAACCGGAGCCCGAGCCCAAGGCCACCCACATCCTCGTCAGTGACGGACCGGACGAGAAGGACTCGGCGGGGGACGAGCGGGCCTCGGCAGGGGAGCTGGACTGGGCAGTTGCTTCGGCGGGGGATGAACGAGCCTCGGTGGAGGAGCGGGGCCGGGCAGCCGCCTCGGCGACTGCGCCCCTGTTGGAGACCACGGACGTGGCGCTGGCGTACGGGAAGGCGCAGATCCTCGACGGCATCAACCTCACCCTCGAACCCGGCGACTGCACCCTGCTGCTGGGCGAATCCGGGTCGGGCAAGACGACACTGTCCCGGTGCGTGGCCGGCCTCAACGATGACTATTCGGGCGCCGTGCGCCTGCGAGGCACGGAACTGGCCAAATCGACCAGGAAGCGGACGAACGAGCAGCGAGTCGGCATCCAGTACGTCTTCCAGTCACCGTTCTCCTCTCTCAACCCGCGGCGGTCGATCGGCCAGTCACTGACGGTGCCGCTGGAGATGAGCGGGGAGGGCACCGCTGGGACCCGGAAGGCGCAGGTTGAGGAGGCACTCGACGCTGTGCGTCTGGGCCGCAGCTTCTACCATCGCAGGCCAGGTGACTTATCGGGTGGTGAGCGGCAGAGAGCCGCGATCGCACGGGCGTTGGTCAACCAGCCCTCGGTCCTCGTCTGCGATGAGATCACCTCAGCACTCGACGTGAGTGTGCAGGCCTCGATCATCGGGCTGCTGCGCACACTGCGGGCCGAGCACCAGCTGGCGATGCTGTTCGTCACGCACAATATTGCGCTCTCGCGCCATATCGCCGACAACCTTGCCGTGCTCAACAAGGGCAAGATCGTCGACTACGGACCCACTTCCGAGGTTCTGGAGAGTCCGAAGCACGAGTACACGCGCACGCTGATCGCGGACGTGCCGAAGTTCTGAGGCGCGACTCTCGGGCCGGGATGGGAGACAGCAGCGGACAGACGAAGACGGACTCCTTCTTCTCGGCGTCGCGGCTCTTTCAGGTGTGCGCAGTACAGTGGCAGGATCATCGAGTACCGCAATTCATGAACAGAGGCGCGCATATGAATGAACCCGACGCGATCATTCAAACTCTTCGACCACTTCTTGGCGACGAGAAGGGCCTCGCCTCGCGGACGTCGACAGCACACCTCAGCACAGCCGTGGCGTAGATGAGTAAGTCCGATGCGGCCGCCGCCGCGAACACGGCAACGAACTCAACGACGTTCGAATTCGTAGCGCGGGCCGGCTTCGCAATGAATGGCGTGCTCCACGTGCTGATAGGCGTCACCGCGATTCGCGTCGCGACCGGCCACGGCGGGAAGCCGACCGAGGCGAGTGTCATGACAGATGTCGCCGACCTGCCTGAAGGTTTCCTCGTGCTCTGGGCTGCGTTTGTGACTTTCGCAGCTCTGGGCCTCTGGCAGGCGCTGGAGGTCGTGTTCGGCCACCGATACCGGTCCACACACAACCGCGTCATCCAAAAGGGAAGCTCGATCGGACTGACCGTCATCTATATCGCCCTCGCCGTTGCCACTGCGACATTCGCTCTCGGCGGGTCCGGCAGCAGAAGCCGTGCCAGGAAGTCACAGCTGAGCCTGGAATTGATGTAAACGATGCAAGGACGGCTTCTGATGGGCGCTGTCGGTGCGGTGATATTCGGCTTCGGGGTATTCTTCATCGTCAAAGGCATCCGACGAGGCCATCGGAAGAACTTGAATACCACCAACGGAGGATTCGGGACGACAGCCGTCATCCTCGGCGCCATCGGCTATCCAGCCAAGGGCGCAATCGTCTGCTTCGCCGGAGCGCTCGTGGCCTATTCGGCCTTCGCCTTCGACCCGTCGAAGGCGAAGGCGTCGGTGCCGTGTTCCAAACCATGCGCCACCAGCAGTTCGGGCCCGCATTGCTGACCGCGGCGGGCTTGGGACTCATCAACTATGGGCTCTACCTGGGCTGCCGGGGAAAGATCGGCACGAGGGCAAACGACTATTGAGCGATCAATAGCCAGACAGATGTCCCAATACTAGACTGATTCGCATGGATGAACGCCCCCGCGAACGTCTTGACCCGACCAAGATCCGCGATCAACCCGCGCTCCGCAGCTCCTCTGGCACAGTGTGGATCGTTTCGGGCGGACTGTTCCTGCTCGTCATCGCCATCGTGCTGGCATGGGTCATCGTCAGCAGGGGAACAGCAGCGCCGCTCGCGATCGCGACCGGCGCTGCTGTCCTTGCGCTCTACGTTGTGCTGCTCGTCGTCCGCTTCGCGGTCCGACCCGGCAAGATGCGGTTGCGGATCATGGCCGCGGCGATGATCGGCATGGCACTGATCGCGGTCGTCGGGCTATTGGCGAGCGTGGGAGCTGAGGCAGTCAGCCTCCGGTGATGCCGAGGAGGTGTCCGTTCAGTTCCGTTCGGTGGAGTATCGCCTACCCTGATCGAACAGCGCACCGACGGCCACGAGCACACCAGCGATCACGAGGACCCAGCCGACCCCGGTTGTGGAATTGCTCGGCGATGACACTACCAGCGACAAGGCACCCAGCGGTGCCAGTCCGCCGGCCACAGCGGTGCCGATCTCACGTGCGGTGCCGACACCGGCGGATCGCGATTCGGGCGGGAACTGGCGGGAGAGGAACGAACCTTGTGCAGAGAACATCATCGGCGCCAGCACGCCCGTGCCTATCGCGATGGCCAGATAGACCATGAACGTGCTCGACTCCTGAAGCAGGGCAAGGAACATGAAAGCGAAGACCGCCGACAGCGCACCGCCGGCCATGATGACTGTCTTCGATCCGAATTTGTCGCACAGTTCGCCGAAGGCCGGGACGGTGACGATGGCGACCATTCCCGCGACCATCACTGCGCCGGAGGTGACGTTGGCAGACACACCCTGGAATTCGTCAAGGTAGGCCAGTGAGAACGTCTTGAAGATGTAGCTCAGCGCGTTGTAGCCGATGGCGATGATGAATACGACGAGCAGAGGGCGCCAGTGGTGGATGAAGACATCGAAGAACTTCGGCGGGGCCTTCTCCTCAGTCTCGACCTTGTTTTCCACCTTCTGCTCGAATTCCGGAGACTCGGGCAGCGATGATCGGATCCACATGCCGATGCCCACGAGTAGGATGGAGATGATGAACGGAATCCGCCAACCACCGGAGAGCAGGAACTCATCGCCGCGCAGTGTGAGCAGGAAGATCGTGGCCGAGGAGAGCACGAGCCCGATGTTGAGTCCCAGTGCCGGCCACGCGCCCTGGCGACCGCGGCGGCCCTCCTGCGCGTGCTCGTAGGAGTTCACTGCAGCAGAGGCGTATTCGGCACCGGCGCCCATGCCCTGGAACACTCGCAGGATGACCAGCAGGATCGGTGCCCAGGCCCCGATGTTGGCGTAGGTGGGGAGGAATCCGATGCAGAAGGTGGAGATGCCCATGAGTGCGAAGGTGATCACCAGCACCTTCTTGCGTCCCAGCCGATCACCGAGGTGGCCGAAGACGATGCCGCCGATGGGTCGGGCGATGAATCCGACCGCGAAGGTGGCGAAGGCCGAAAGCGTGTTTACCTGGCTGTCGCCTGCAGGGAAGAAGATCGTCCCGAAGACGATCGAGGCCATCGTGGCATAGAGGTAGAAATCGTACCATTCGACCGTGGTGCCGACGATGGTGGCGATGGCGACTTTGCGCAGTCGCTTCTTCTCATCCTGCGGGCTTTCGTCGAGGAGACGTCGCGGACCAGAGTTCGCCTCGTTGCGAAGAGTGCGCATATGGGTCAGTTGTCCTTCTGCTGTGATTTCGGTGAGGAGGGAGCGAGATCATGGGCCTTCGAGATGACGTCGAGGATGTGTTCGGCGATGGCCATCGACGAGGTGGCGCCGGGTGAGGGTGCATTGCGGATGAAAGTGGCACGGCCTTGGTGTTCGATGACGAAGTCATCGATGAGGGAGCCATCGGCATCCATGGCCTGAGCCCTGATCCCGCGGGTGATGGGCGTTGAGACTGCTCCCTTCAGCGACGGTACGTACTCTGCGGCCCCGGCGAGGAACTTCTTCCGCGAGAGAACGGCGCCGAGTTCGTGCACGGCAGCCTTCACGTTGTGTGCGGCGAACTTCCAGAATGCAGGGTCTGTGGCGACCCGAATGCTGTCCTTGATTCCGATCTTCGATCCCGAGTAGTTCTCGCGGCCAAAGGACAGGAACGCGTTGGGCCCGACCAGCATCTCACCGTCGACGCGTTTGGTCAGGTGGACGCCCAGGAAGGGATAAGCGGGGTCCGGTACGGGGTAGACTAAGCCGTTGAGCATCGTCCGATGTTCTTCGGCCAGCTTGGAATATTGGCCGAAGAACGGCACGATCGTGGGATGACTCGCTCCGCCGGCCATCTTCGCGACTCGGTCGGATTGCAGCCCTGCGCAGGCGATGACGAAATCGAAGCTCTCGACGTGCTCGGTGCGCTCACCTCGGCGCTGAGAACCGTGGGCCGAGGTGATGGTGGCGCCCTCGGGTGCGGCGTCGATGTCGACGACTTCGGCGCTGAGGTGAACGCGGCCGCCGGCGGCCGACACGTCGCTGACCAGTGAACGGGCGATGGCCGCATAGTCGGTGATAGCGGTATGAGGGGAGTGCAGGGCCAGGCATCCCACGGAATTGGGCTCGATCTCTCGGATCCGGTCAGGACCGATGAGCTCAACGTCGGGCACCCCATTGGCAACTGCACGCTCGTGGATGGCGCGCAGGCGATCCTCTTCCTCCGAGTGAAGCGCGACCACGATCTTTCCGCATTCGTCATAGGGGAGGTGGTTGGCCGTGGCATAGTCGCGGAGCAGATTGACTCCGCGGCGGCAGAGGCGTGCCTTGAGGCTGCCCGGTTCGTAGTAGAGCCCGGCATGAACCACTCCGGAGTTGTGCCCCGACTGGTGGGCGGCCACATGATCGGCCTTTTCGTACATGGTGACCAGGGCATCGGGAAAGCGCTGAGTGATCTCTCGGGCGATCGCGGCCCCATTGATGCCGGCGCCGATCACTGCGAATGATCGCCCTGTGCGCTGCCTGTGTTCTGTCATCTGTTTCCTGTCTCCCGTCCGGTCGTCGGTGTGCCCGGTTCTGCTGATCTCAAGCGCTGTTCGTCGAGTTCAGTGAGAGCCTTACCACGTCCGCTTCGTCCAGAGAAGCATACCAGCTTGCATGTAGCATGCAACACTCTAGGCGGGGGTGCCTGAGTGCAGGTGTGCGTGGTGCTCAGTCGGAGATCCACGCGAGTCGAGCGCGCAGGTCATGCTCGCCGAACTCCGGGCGCCGGCGGGTTTCCTGATTGATGAGCGTCTCGGCGGTGTTGTAGATATGCCGGCGCATCGCAATCGCGGCCGCACCGGGGTCCTGGGCCATGATCGCCTCGAAGACGTCGATGTGATCGGCGAAGCATTCCTGGCACGAGCGAGATGCCGGGACGGTGCCCACACCCGTCTGCAGGACCATATTGCGCTGCTCGTGCAGGACCTCAGCGGCACGGGCATTGCCGGCCATCGAGAGCACGGCGGAGTGGAAGTCGCGATCGGCTCGCAGCGTCGCCTCGGGGTCATCGGTGTCGGCTGCGACCTTGAAGTCAGCGTACCGGGCGTCGAGGTTCTTTCGCGCGTCCGTATCCGGGTTCAGTGCCGCTTTGCGAGCGAGTGGAACCTCGATGATCATTCGCAGTTCGAAGCCGTCGATGAGTGACTCGATATCGGTCTCGAGAATCCGGATGCCACGATTTGGTTCGATACTCACGAGGCCGAGGCGAGCGAGTTCGGCTGTGGCTTCCCGCACAGGCGTGCGCGAAACCCCCAGCCACTCGCCGAGGGCCGTGGCCGAATGAAGACTTCCCGTGGGCAGTTCGCCAGCAACGATGGCGTGGCGCAACCGTTCTGTTGTCTGTTGGGTCAGCGTCGGCCCGCGGTTGACGATGGACATGCTTCGATTCTGCCATGCCGTAGACGCGGCGATCACCAGCGGTCGGTGTGAGTAGGAATTCGGTTGTGTGCGGTTCCGAGAACCGCACACAACCGAATGGCTCAGCTGCTGGTCGAGTAGACCGTGCGGGAGGCTCCCGCACCGTCTCGATTGCGCCTGCGGGTCTCCGGGCTCGTACCCCGTGAGCCTGATGCCTGTCGATTGCTGCTGCCACTGCTGCTGGCGGCGCGGCTGCGATCATTGCGACGGCGGCCCTGGCTGCTCTGGCCGTTCCGACTGCTCTGGCCGTCCTTGGTGCGTGATGGTGTGCGGCCTCCCTGGGCGCTCCCGGCGGTGCGTCCGCGCGCTTGGCCGCCACGACTCTGCTCGCCGCTGCGCCTCGCTTGGCCGGCGCGGCCGTTCTCGTTGCCGCGGCTCTGCTCGGAACTGCGATTCTGCTCGCCACCGCGGCCGCTCTTGGCGCCGCGTCCTCCGCGCCGACGGCGAGGTGCACGCTGCCCGCCCTGCGGCTGCTCTGCCTTCTGCTTCTCTGCGGCAGCGTCGATTGCGATCTGCGGATCGACGTATGGGGCGATGTCGCCCACCAGTTCCGTCACGGCCGGCGAGTCTGCAGTGACCTTCTGCGGGGTTGCCTTGATAGCGGCCTTGCGTAGCAGCGTCACTGTGTCCTTGCGCTGGTCGGGCAGCATGATCGTGACGACATCGCCCGAGCTGCCGGCACGTGCTGTACGGCCGGAGCGGTGCAGGTAGGCTTTGTGCTCGGTTGGAGGATCCACGTGGACCACGAGTTCGACAGAGTCAACGTGAACTCCGCGGGCGGCAACGTCTGTGGCGACGAGCACACGTACGTCCCCTTCGCTGAACGCTGCAAGATTCCGGTCACGTGCGCCCTGGGACAGGTTGCCGTGCAGGTCGACGGCCGGAATTCCCTGGGCGGTCAGCTGGCGGGCGAAGCGCTTCGCCCGGTGCTTTGTGCGTGTGAACATGATGCGGCGTCCGGTGCCGGAAGCAAGCCGGTGGACCAGTTCGTTCTTGTCCTCATCGGCCACAGCGAGCACATGATGCGTCATATTGGAGACATGCGAGTTGGGATCGTCCACGGAGTGCAGCACTTCGTTGTGGAGGAACCGACGCACCAGCTTGTTCACATCGTTATCCAAGGTGGCGGAGAAGAACATCCGCTGGCCGTTCTCCGGCGTCTTCTGCAGGATGCGGGTGACACCCGGCAGGAACCCGAGGTCTGCCATGTGGTCGGCCTCGTCGAGGACCGTGACTTCGATGTTGTCCAAGGAAATCAGGCCCTGTTGGAGCAGGTCTTCGAGCCGCCCCGGGCAAGCGACGACGATGTCGACTCCTGCACTGAGAGCGAGCTCCTGGCGCTTCTGCTTCACTCCGCCGAAGATGGTTGTTGTCGCCATGCCATAGGCCCGAGCCAGCGGGTCGACCACGTTCGTGATCTGCGTGGCGAGCTCACGCGTGGGTGCCAGAATGAGGCCCCGCGGCGGACGGCCCTTTCGTGAGCCGGACGATGATGAGGCAACGAGGCGAGTCACCATGGGAATCGCGAAGGCCAGCGTTTTGCCGGAACCGGTTTTCCCCCTGCCCAATACATCGCGACCGGCGAGAGTGTCGGGAAGAGTGTCCTGCTGGATGGGGAAGGCATTCGTCATGCCCTCTGCTTCGAGGTGTTCGGTCAGTGGTGCGGGTACGCCGAGTTCGGCGAACGAGACAGAGGCGGCGGCTTTTTGGTTCGCACCGGCATCTGTCGGACGGGTGGTTGTGAGGTTCTGTGAGGGAGCTATGAGATGGCCCTTCGACGTGTCGGAAGGCGCACCGGCGCCATCGAATGATGACGAGACAGCCGCTTCCGAGCGAGGTGTGAGAACGCCGTTTTGACGCTCTGGACCGCCGAGAGGAAATGGCTTCAGAAACATGCGACCGGAATTCTTCACGGTTGCAGAGTCGAGGCGTCCTGACGACGCAGGGAACCCATGATCGGGTCCGCAGGTAGTACCAGCATACATCTGTTGCCCCTGTCAGTTCCACGTGGGGTTCAGCACCCCTTACCCGGAGCATTGATTCCTCCTGCTGCACAGGGATGATTTGTCGCTTCAGGTGCGGGGTGGGGTGAGGGCGCGAAGGTGATCTCCTGATGAAAGCAGTCGTGTAGAAAGGACCACGTAAAATTGCGGTCGAAGACGTCAAGGACCCGGTGATCGTTCTGCACCCCGGCATGGGATGATGAGCAGACCCCGAAGCTGAAGGAGCTGTCTGCCCACTGATGAACGACGACAACGATGGTGACACGTACACGATGGAAGTCGACGAAGACGGGGCAGATGGCTTGCTTCGGGCTGGGGTTCCCGATCGGCTGGAAACGGTGTTCCGACATCACGCCGCCCGGTGCCACGGCGGGATGGCGTTCAGCGTCTATCGTGCGGGTGAACCGGTCATCGCACTCAGGGCCGGTGTCGCCGGCAAGCGCGGGGACACCTCGGCGAGGGCATGGGACGAACGGACCCTGGCGGTGTTCTTCTCCGGCACCAAGGGCCTGGTCGCGACCATCGCGGCCAAGGCCGCGGGGGAGGGGCTGCTGGATGTCAACGCTCCTGTCGCCGAATATTGGCCGGAGTTCGCGGCAGCCGATAAGGGTGCGGTGACCGTTGCCCAGGTGCTCTCGCACACCGTGGGCCTGCCCTATGTCGATCCGGATCCCTCACTTGATTCCAACAATCAGCCACGCGCTGGGGACGAGCAATGGACGTTCCTCGACTCCCGGGCGATGGCCGACATTCTGGCGCAGCAGACCCCGCTGTGGGAACCGGGGACGAAGGTCGCCTACCACGCGGTGACCTACGGGTACCTGATGTCGGAAATCATCCTCCGCGCCACCGGCCGCAGCGTGGCCCAGTGGCTGCACGAGGACCTCGCGCGACCGTACGATCTGGACCTGCACCTGGGACTGTCGGCCGAGGACGAAGACAGAGTGGCCCCGATCTTCCAGGCACCTGGCTACTCGGTCTCGACCTATCTCAAGAACGACCCGAGGCGTCGGGCGGTCATCGACCGCATGTACGCCTCCCTGTTGGCACCGTCCCTGCCGATGAACACCCGAGCCTTCCATGCCGCGGAGGTCTCAGCCGGTGGTGGAATGGGCACTGCCGATGCGATGGCGAAACTGTACTCACTGCTGGTCACGCCCGGCCGCCTCGGCGGGGGAATCGTGACGCCCGAAGCGATGGGACAAGCGCTGCGGACGCACTCGGAAGGGCTCGATGTTCTCAACGATCGGCCCCTGCACTTCGGCCTCGGCTTCGAACTCGCCGACCCGATCGGCACATACGGACCCGTCGACCGAGCGTTCGGGCACTCGGGTGCCGGCGGGAGTCTGCATGGGGCGTGGCTCGAGGAGGGGCTCGGATTCTCGTTCTTGAGCAACGAGATGCTCACGGAGAACGTCGACCGGCGAGCGAAAGATCTGCTGGACGCGCTCGCCGGGAGGTAGGCCCAACCACCTCCGGGACCGTCAGCAGCCGTTCCAGACAACGGCGTGACCATTGCCGGCTTCGTCGTCGCTTTGACCGGCTGCGACATCCTGCTCGGACAGCGTGTAGGCGGTAGCCGAGTCACCGCCGAGTGTCGGCAGCTCAGTCACTTCGCCATTTCGCACGAGCGCAGCCTTGCCCTCCTGGGTGCCGGCAGCCGCATGCCCGGAACTGTTGACTGCATGGGTGCTCTTCAGCTGGGACGGCAGCACCTCGACGGTATTCTTCTCAAGGTTCCACAGCACCAGTGAACCGTTTTCGACGTCCAGATCGGAGAACCCCACGGCGTAATGTCCACTGATGTCTTCTGCCGCGGACAGGGGGCGATCATCGAGCTTCGGCAGCTTTCCGTGGCTGTCGTCCGGCCGCCAGGTGTAGGCGTGCGTCCCTTCATCGAAGGCGCCGACATCACCGACCACCGTGCCGTCGTTGCCGACGCCTCGGGCATTGGCGTGACTGTCCGTCGTCGGCAGCTCTTCTGCCGTCCGCCGCGAGCAGTGATCCTTTGACGGCTGCGCCGCCGAGTGATCGTGAAGTCATGGTCCCTTGCATCATTGCAACTCCCTGATACGACATTTCGCGCCAATATAGTGGCCATCAGGGACGCTGACAATGCTTCGGGGGATCTCCGCTGCAGCCTTCTGCACCCCCTTGCCAGGTGGCACGGGGAGTGCGACGCTGAAAATACCTTCATGATCGGCATGCTGGTCCGCAGAAGCGAAGGAGTAGACAATGCTCATCATTTTTTGGGTGGTGGCCGGGATTCTCGCCCTCTCAGGCATCATCTTGTTGTTTCGGAAACAGTTTAAGTGGGGCATCGTCCTGATCATCGCGGCGTGCATCGTCGGTCCGCTGCTGGCGACCTTCTACGGAGGGCCACCTGCCGGTCCGAGGAGTTGAAGTCGACGACGCCGCGGACTCAAGCCCCGGTCCGCCATGCACGGAGACTCCACAGCATCGGGTGAGTCTGCACAGAGAAGGAACACAGACTAGCGAAGGTGATTGCCATGGCGACATCAGTCAGCGACTTCATCATCGATCGGCTCATCGAGTGGGGCCTGCACCAGTGGTACGGCTATCCCGGCGACGGCATCGGCGGCTTCGACGGCGCCATGGGTCGCGCCCAGCGCGACGGCAAGGACTTCCGCTATGTTCGGCCTACCCACGAAGAGGAAGCGGCGTTCATGGCCACCGCCCACGCGAAGTTCACCGGCGACGTCGGTGTCTGTATCTCGACCTCCGGGCCCGGGGCCATCCACCTGATGAACGGTCTCTACGACGCCAAGGGAGACAACGCACCGGTCGTCGCGATCGTCGGCCAGCAAGCGCGGGTGTCGCTGGGCACCGAATTCCAGCAGGAGATCAACCTCGAACGTATGTTCGCCGATGCCGCCGTCTTCGTCCAGCCCGTGGCCACACCCATGCATGCCCAACTCGTCCTCGACAAGGCTGTGCGGATGGCGAAGGCCTACCGCGGGCCGGCCGTCGTAGTCCTGCCCGCCGACATCCAAACCATGGACATGGAAGAGCCCACGGTGGACCATTTCGTCTCCCGCAGCGGCATCGGCTTTGCCGAGGACCGGTTGCGGCCCGACGACGATGCCCTGGCCCGGGCCGCACAGGTGCTCAACGATGGGGAGAAGGTCGCGATGCTCGTGGGGCAGGGCGCCATCGGAGCAACCGACGAGGTGCTCGCGGTCGCCGATCGCCTCGGCGCCGGTGTCATCACCACACTCCTGGGAAAACAGGTGGTGCCGGGCGACGTGCCCTATCACACCCAGCAGCTGGGACTTCTGGGTTCACGACCGAGCTACGACATGATCCAGAAGTGCGACACCCTGCTCATGGTCGGCACGAACTACCCCTATGGGGAATTCATGCCGCCGACCGGTCAGGCTCGAGCGGTCCAGATCGACCTGTCCCCGCGGCACTTCGGAATCCGCTACCCGACCGAGGTGAACCTATGGGGCGATGCGTTGACCACACTGGCAGCCCTGGTGCCGCATCTGGACCAGCACAACACCGAATGGCAGCAGAAGATCGCCAGCCAACAGCAGGACTGGACGAAGGAGAACACGCGGGTGGCAGAGACCGAAGCCGACCCGATCAACCCCCGCGGCGTCTATGTATCCCTCAACAAGAAGCTGCCGGACAACGCCATCATCACCGCCGACGCCGGAAGCACGGCCGACTGGTACGGCTTCCACATCGAACTCGGCCGCAACCAGATGGGCAACCTCTCCGGCCGGATGGCGTCAATGCTGGCAGCCATGCCATATGCCATTGCAGGGAAATTCGCGCACCCCGAGCGGCCCGTGGTGTGCACCATCGGCGACGGTGCCTTCCAGACGCTGGGGATGAACGGCATGCTCACGGTCAAACGTCACTGGAAAGAATGGGCGAGCCCCTCATTCATCGTGCTCATCATCAACAACGGTGACCTCAACCAGGTGTCCTGGGAGATGCGCGAGGCCGGAGATCCGCGGTGGGACACGGCGCAGATGGTGGAGCCGATGGACTATGCCGGCTATGCGCAGATGCTCGGACTCAAGGGCATCCGGGTGGAGAGGCCAGACGACATCGGTCCGGCCTTCGACGAAGCATTCGGTGCCGACCGTCCGGTCATCCTCGACGTCAGATGTGACCGCAACACACCACCGCTGCCCGCACACATCGCAGTTGCTCAGGCACAAGGGCTCGCCGAATCGCTGCTGTCGGGCGACCCCGAGATGGGGCGCGTCGTCAATCAGAGTTCGCGTGCTGCCGCGGCTCGACTCTTCGCCCGCATGGGCCTGACCAACGATGACTGAGGTCGCCTCCACGACAGGCACAGCGGGTCAGGCACGCGCACCCCAGGACTGAGCCGAGAACTCCGCCGGTGCGCTCGCCCTGGCTAGTATTGTCACCATGACCGAGCACATGCGCAGACACGAATACGACCACGAGATCCCGTGGTCCCTGCCGATCGTGGTCCGGCGGTCGAAGACGAACATCGCCCGCCATATCGATGTCGTCGAAGCCACCGCCCGAGCCGTGGTCGCCTTCCTCGATGACCCTCGTTCACAGCCTGAAGGCCCGTGGCATGAGGCCGTCGAGTACTGGCGTGATGGTGCGATCCGCAAGGTCGTCCGCCGAGGCGATGGTCAGAAACTCGATGACGCGCGGGCATTGGGCTGCGTCGAGGTCACGTTCGGCGGCACGGACGACTTCGGGCCGGCCGAGGCGTTCGTGTTCCCTCCTGGACCGGTCGAACCGCTGCCGAAGGAGCTGAAGAAGCTGCAGGTGGGCGGCACCGAATTCCCCGACGAGGGAAGTTCATCCGTTCCCGCCGCCGAGGCTGTCGTGACGATCGAACTCTCACCGCTGGTGACGCTGACGACGGGGAAGGCCGCAGCACAGTGCGGTCATGGGGCACAGCTGGCCTATGAGCAGATGCCCGCCGAGGCTCGCGACCGGTGGCGCGAAAACGGATTCAGTCTGCGCGTGATCACACCGACGAAGGCCGAATGGGCGAAAGGCAACCGGCCGGTGAGCGTCGTCGACGCGGGCTTCACCGAGGTTGACGGTCCCACCGAGACCGTTCGCGCGTGGTGGTGACGGGAGAGGCTACTCCTCCTCGACCTGGTCCATCTCGTCCAGGGGACGAGTCTTCGTGCCGTTTCCGAATTCGTCGAGGATGATCATGTGCTTGACCATCTCCCCGGCTTCCTCATCCCAGACGTCGATGATGTCGCCCGGGTGGGTCCCCGGCTGGTAGAAATCTTCGTTGACTCCAGTCATCGAACTCACCTCCTGTCGTGCTTATGACGCTACGCCACTGTGACCTGAGTCTCAAGGACTTCTGCGCAGTGTTCGCGCGAAGGTGGCCGGTGCCCCTGCCGAGGCGACCAGCGGCTAGCATTGTGCCAGGCCACTCACCGGAGGGCCGTGTGGACGAGAGGATCGTGGTGCCCGGGTGGGATTCAAAGGCCAGCTGGTGTGCATGCTCTTCCCCGGCGGACTCCTCATCGTCATCGGCGCATCTTTGCGGGACGTCCTGCCCGGCCTCGGGCTGCCGCTGGCGATGCTCGGCTTCCTGCTTCTCATCGCGTGGCCGATCTTCACGATCACCGTTCACGTCCGGCACGAACGCAGGCTCAAGCGTCAGCAGAAACGCGACTCAGAGTCGGTTGCCCTCACACAGGCACGAATCCCATCTGAGGACCTGAGCGTCAGGGACCCGTTGCACACATTCGTCACCACTGTCGAGACTCTGATCCTGATGTTCGGGCTGCCGGTGGCATTCCTCGGCGGTTTGGGCGTCTTCTGCCTGGTCACCGCCGGCGATGATCCCAACCAGAAGGTCCTCAAGGCTGCCATCGGTGTCGGGTCTTTGGGCCTCCTCGGCGGCTACCTGCTCATCCTCCTGCGCGGACGGAGCCAGCAGACGCTGAGGATCATCGGCGTCGCTGTGGCTGTGTTCGGTCTCGCCGGTCTCGTCGCAGTCGCCTCCGTGCTGGTCAGCGAGGGTGTTACCAGCGTCGGCGACATTGTCATGGCGATCGCCGGTGTGGTCATGACGGCTGCCGGAACCTGGTTGGCGATCACTGGGCGCAACACCGTCAAACGCCGGGACTGACCCTTGGCGAGGGGCACTGCCCAAGTCTCTCCGTCTTGCCCCACCCTGCCTGGTCGGCGATTCTGTAGGCTGGGTCCATCATGACGGAGAGACTGAAACTTCACAACGACGGTGGACGGACCCGTGACGTCGCCGAGGCGGGTCAACCTGGCGAGGACGAGTTCCGTGTCGATATCGAGCGGATCCGTTTCTCCCCCTTCTTCTCACGGCTGGCGGCGGTGACTCAGGTCATCCCGCAGGCGGGCTCGGGCACAGTCATCCACAACCGGTTGACGCATTCGCTCAAGGTCTCCGCCGTGGCCAGGTCGATCGCCATCACCTTGAATAACTCCGACGAACGCACGCAAACGCTGCTGAGCGAACTCGGCGGATGCGATCCGGTGGTGGTTCAGGCTGCCGCCGCAGCCCACGATCTGGGCCACCCTCCGTTCGGCCACCTCGGCGAGAAAGAGCTCGATCGTGTGGCGCGCACGGTGCTGCACCTGCCCGACGGTTTCGAGGGCAATGCCCAGACCTTCCGCATCCTCACAGCGCTCGACAGCTGTGACGCCACCGCGCGTGGACTCAATCTGACCCGGGCGGTCAAGGCTGCGGTCCTCAAATATCCGTGGGCGCGCAGCGATTGGACGCAGCAGCAGCGGCTGAGTTCGGCCGAGATGCCGCGGGGCGTCGGCGATGAAGTGTCGCAGGGAGCGATGAAGTTCTCCGCGTACATGCCTGAGATTGCGGAGATGCACGATGCGCTGTCGGCGTTTCCGCGCATCGGTGGGTATCAGCAGACCCTGGAGTGTTCGGTCATGGATGTCGCCGATGACATCGCCTACGCGGTCCATGACCTC
Organism: Brevibacterium picturae; assembly: GCF_900105045.1. GTDB lineage: Bacteria > Actinomycetota > Actinomycetes > Actinomycetales > Brevibacteriaceae > Brevibacterium > Brevibacterium picturae. Next base: position 3,106,482 of record NZ_LT629739.1, read on the forward strand.
GACGACTTCTACCGGTCCAACGTCCTCCAGTACACCAGTGTGTCTGCGGAGATGGGGCGGTGGCTCAGTGACTGCCGTGAGCTCGGCCGGTTGGACAATGCGGAGTTGGATCGGCGCCGGCCCGGTCATGCTCTGGAGTCGATGTGGCGTCACATTCAGGAGAAGGATCCGTGGATTGCCGACGAGGATGCGTTCCGCCAGTCGGTCCAGCGCGTCAACCGGGATCTTGTCGAGGGTCTGCTGGCTGTGCCCTATGACGGGGGGCTGGAGGCAGACCGGGCCGTCACTGCGTTCACTCGGAGGTGGATCGACCGGCTCAAGGCCTCCATCGTCGTTGACGACGAACCGCATGTCCGCAGCGGACACGTGCGCCTGTCCGATGCCACCTGGCATGACGTGGTGGTGCTGAAGTTCGTCCACTCTCGGTTCGTCCTCGAACGCTCCGACCTGGCCGTGTATCAGCGCGGGCAGACGCGGATCATCGCCTCCTTGGTGGAAGGGTTCCACGAGTGGCTGCGCGACCCAGACGAGGCGACTCGGATTCCCCGGCGTCTGCTTGACTCCGTGGAAGCCGCCACGCAGGAATATCGGGAGCTCTATGACAGGGATCCGGACAGCCTCGGCGAGGAGGGCGCCAGTGCGATCATCCGGCTGGGACGTGCCCGGGCGGTCGTGGACTACATCGCGTCCTTCACCGATGCGCAGGCCATGTCCGTCAATGCCCTGATCACCGGTGCCTCGGAAGAACCGTGGGAGGCCGGACGCGGACTGTGACCGCGTGAGCTCTGCGTCGGTGTGAAGGCTTCTTGGTCTGTCCACCGGAATGGGCGGTCCGAGGCCTGCCGACGGTTTCCGTCAGACATTTCAGGCAGACGAAAGGCGGGGTCGGAGTTTTCACTCCGACCCCGCCTTTACTGCGGTATCAGCCGCTCAGACGTTCATGAGACGTCAGTCTCAGAGGCCTGCACGGTGACGGCGCGTCAGGTAGATCGCAGCTCCACCGCCGGCGATGAGCAGAGCAGCGAGGCCGCCCATTGCCCAGGTGCCGGTGGCACCGGTGCGGGGCAGGTCGCCACCGTCAGCAGCAGCCGATGCATTGGCATCATCGCTGGCGTTCGCGTCGTTGTCGGCATTCGCCGATGCGTTGGCATCGTCGTTGCTGGCAGCGGCAGCGTTGGCATCATCGGTGGCAGCAGCGGAGTCATCCGCGTTGGCCGAAGCATTCACGTCTGCGTTGGCAGCCGAGGAATCGTCGGCATCAGCAGTTGCCGAAGCCGAGTCGTCGGCATCAGCCGAGGCGTTTGCTTCGTCGTTGGCAGCAGCCGAGTCGTCTGCATCAGCGGTAGCCGAGGCTGAGTCATCAGCATCTGCGGTGGCTGCTGCGGAATCGTCTGCATCAGCGGAGGCCGAGTCATCGGCATCAGCGGAGGCCGAGTCATCGGCATCAGCGGAAGCGGAGTCATCTGCATCTGCATCGTCGCCCGGTGCTTCGTCAGCCGCGGTCGCACGGACCGAGGAGGAGGCCAGGTTGATGTCAGCAACTGCGTCTGCAGCCTGAGGTGCTGCCTGAGCACCGTTGGCTGCGGGCACGCCGCCCGGCAGGAGCTCGAGGCTGACGGCGTTCACGGTGAAGCCATCTTCGTCGGTGCCCTTGACGTTGCTGTCTTCAGCGGGGTCCTTCATTGTGGGCTGCTCGTTGATCGTGAGATCGACGACCTTGTTGAGGCCCTCGAAGACAGGATCGAGACCGGAGAGGATCGGATCGACGGCGTCGGTGAGTCCGCCGGTGACCTGATCAGCGGTGGAGTTCAGGATTTCGCCGATGATCGGCTCGGTGACTCCCAGGAGACCTTCGAGCAGGGGACCGGTGATCGAGTTGATCAGGTCGCCGAGTTCGATTCCGGCGACGTCGAGATCAGTTGAGATTTCCGGATCGCCCTCGCCGGTGCCGGCGAGCTGGCCGAGGGTGGCGTCGATGTCGATCTTGCCGTTAGCCGGGATGCCCGCTACCGAACCTTCGGCAGGCAGGGAGATCTTGGCGTGAGCGTCGTTGAGCGCATCCTTGAGGGTCTCATTGAACTTACCGCTCAGGGCCCCGAGGGCATCGGCTACTGCGTCGGTGATCTTTCCGATGGTCTCGGAGGTCAGCACCTGGGTGTTGGGATCGAGGCTGTTGAGGTCCTCCCCGTTCTCACCCTTGACGACCTTGGCGAGGTCGATCTTGATGTCGCCGTTCTTGAGGTCGATCGAGACGATTCCTGCTTCGTCCTCGAGCTTCTCGTTGACGACGTTCTCGACGACGCTGTTGAGAGCGTCCTGAGTCTCAACGCTGACGGTGGTTTCTTCGCCGCCGAGCTTGAGGTTGGCAACGCCGGTGTTGATGTCGATGCCGGCCTTGCCCAGTTTGTCGGCGAGGCCCTCTTCGGCGATGACGTCTTCGAGTGCGCCACCGGCACCGTCGACGACCTCGTTGAGGGAGTCGGAGAGTCCGCCGACTGCGGGGCTGGAGAGCGTGAGGACTCCGTCAGCCACAGCGTATTCGGAGGAGGCGTCGCCTGATCCCTTTGCCTCGGCAGTCGATGCAACGGCGCCCAGTGACAGGGAGAGCTCGTCGACGATGTTGTCGGTGACTCCGTCGAGACCGGCCTGGCCCAGCACCTGGGTGAGGTCGACTTCGGCGTTTCCGTAGTCTCCGTTGTTGATGTCGTCGATGTTGAGCGCGCCATCCTTGCCGACTGCGCCGGCACTGGCCTTGGCGCTGTCTGCTGACGGTGCGTAACCGTAGGAGTTGAGTGCGCCTGCCTCGCCGAGCTTGAGGAGTCCGTCGCCGTCAGGCTGGCTGACGATCGGGAGGGAGACACCATTGCCGAGGTCAAGACCGATTGCGTTCAGCGCTTCTGCGTTGAGAGGAGTCTTGGCTTCCTCCGGATTGCTGGGGAAGCTGCTGTATGCGCCAGCGGCATCGACGAGCTGCTCGTCGAGGAGATCCGACTGGACCAGCTGGCCAAGCGCCTCAGCATCTTCGTTCGGGTCCTGCTCGATGGCTGCTGCGCTGGGTGACGTGACCATCACGGTGAGTCCCAGAGCGGTGACTGCGGCTGCGCCACCAACCGCGATCTTACGCACGGGCGTCTGCCCGTTACGGAGCTTCTTCATACTTCTCCACTTCCATTTGTGAGGATCGACCGTCGGTAGTTGCTTGCAAGGTTCCATGATGATTTCCGGCCGAACGAAATTCACCCTACAAGGTCATTGACAAATAATGCGAAAGTAATGTGAAACATAACGAAGACGTAACGGGGAGAACGTGTTCGCAGGGGTCGGCCGGGAAGATGAATGATGGGTGAACCTCGTCGAGAGCTGTCGCTGAGAGCATTTTTGGTGTAGGTGGGGCCGTTCCCCGTGATGGTGGGGATCGCGCTCGGTGCGCCCTTCACGGGCAGGAACCCTTTTGTCTCAAAGCGTGGAACGACGATACTTTTGGTCGAACTAAAGTCCCTCGTCTCTGGCCCGAGTCACGGTACGTAATATGACGAGATTGTCACAGGGGGCGTGTCGTTAATTACCTGTGAGTAACGAATAATTGCAGGTCAGGAACGTAAAACGGCGGGGTCGGAGTTGTCACTCCGACCCCGCCGCTCAGGCTCTCAGCTCAGTGGCTGAGTGTCTTGTGTATCAGTGCTGACCGGCCGAGGCGCGGTAGCGGCGTGTTCCGAAGACCACCGCTGCACCGCCTGCGATGAGCAGGGCTGCGAAGCCGACCATGGTCAGGGCGCCGTCGGCACCTGTCCGTGGCAGATCTCCGCCGTCGCTGCTGCCCGAGGCGTTCGTGCTGGCACCGGCCGAGGCGGCCGAAGCGTTCGCCTGGCTCGAGGAGCTGGCCGAGGACTCGGAGTCCGATGAAGCGGACTGATCGGAATCTGCGGAAGCAGATGCCTGGTCAGCGTCATCATCCGACGAAGCGTTGGCTTCTGCACCATCAGCGGATGCAGCACCTTCCGGATCGGCGTCAGCAGACGCCGAGGCTTCTGCTTCGGCACCGTCGACGTCAGCTTCAGCTTCCGCTCCGTCCGCATCTGCCGCGGCAGTGGTGTCGGCGGTGGAGTCGTCGGCTTCTGCGGCGGAGTCAGCTTCTGCTCCGTCGGCGTCGGCTGCTGCTTCGGCCGAAGCGTCGTTGGACGAATCTGCGTTCGAGGCAACTGCAGCTGCTGCTGCCGCGTTGGCGTTTGCCGCTGCAGAGGTGTCTGCGTTGGCCTCTTCGGTGGCGTCGGCCATTGCTGCTGCCTCTGCTGCTGTGGTTGCCGAGGCGTTGGTCTCGGTGGTCGCATCAGCTGAGGTGTCGGAAGTTGCATCTTCAGTTGCTGCGGATTCTGCTGCCGCTTCCGCGGAGGCGTCCGCAGCTGCTGATGCTGTGGTCTCGGCGTCAGCTGTAGCGGCTGCCTGAGCAGCTGCCTCTGCAACGGCATTGTCGTTGTTGTCAGCGTCTGCCGAAGCCGATGCCGAGGCCGAAGCATTGGCGTTCACATCAGATTCGTTCGACGCGTCAGCCACTGCCGAGTCATCAGCATCAGCCGCGGCGGTGGCCGAGGCTGCCGAAGACGAATCGGCGTTCGACGCAACGCTGGCGGCTGCTGCCGGATCAGCGTCTGCCGCAGCAGTGGCGTCTGCATTGGTTGCGTCGGTGTTGTCAGCGTTGGACGCTGCCTCTGCTGCTGTGGTTGCCGAGGCGTTGGTCTCGGTGGTCGCATCAGCGGAGGTTTCCGAGGATGCATCCTCGGTTGCTGCTGACTCAGCTGCGGCTTCTGCCGAGGCGTCGGCTGCTGCTGTTTCGTCCGTGCTGGCATCGGCCTGGGCTGCAGCCTGAGCTGCTACCTGTGCCGAAGCGTTGGAGTCATCGTCAGCGTCTGCCGAGGCTGCTGCCGAAGCTGCAGCGTTGGTGTTCGCATCTTCGTCGCCTGGCTCTTCTGGTGCTTCAGCGGTCGCGCGGACCGAAGAAGAGGCGAGGTTGACGTCGACCGCTTCAGCAGCCGGGAGCAGTTCAAGGCTGACAGCACTGACGGTGAAGCCAGGACCGTTGTTGCCCTTGACCTGGCTTTCCTGGTCCTTCAGCGTCGGCTGCTCGTTGATCGTCAGATCGACGACCTGGTTAAGTCCTTCGAACAGGGGGTCGAGGCTGGTGAGGATCGGATCGACGATGTCGGTGACGCCGGTGGAAAGCTCTTCGACGGTCGCCGTGAGGATTCCGCCGATGAGGGGCTCGGTGATGGCGAGCAACTGAGTAAGCAGTGGCTCTGTGATTTCGGTCAACAATTCGCCGAGTGGCAGTCCTGCGACACTGAGATCGCTGGAGATCTCCGGATCGCCTTCGCCGGTTCCGGCGAGCTGTCCGAGGGTGGCGTCGACGGTTACGGATCCGGTCGCCAGGGTGGCTCCGGCCAGTGTGGCGTTGGCAGGCAGATCGATCACGAGATGCACGTCGTTGAGAGCATCTGTCAGGGTTTCCGTGACCTTGCCGCTCAGTTCGCCCAGGGCGTCGGCCACTGCGGTTGTAATCTTCGAGATGGTGTCCGAAGTCAGGACCTGGGTGTTCGGGTCGAGACCGTTGAGGTCTTCACCGTTTCCACCCTCAACAATTTTTGCGAGATCGATTTGGATGTCGCCGGTCTCGAGGTCGATCGAGACGATGCCCGATTCGTCTTCAAGCTTTTCGTTGATGACGTTTTCGACGACGCTGTTGAGGGCGTCGCGGACGTCAACGGACACGGTGGTGTCTTCTCCGCCTATGTTGATGGAGGCGACCAACGGAATATCGACATTGACGCCGATGGCGGCCAAGTCATTGACCAGGCCCTCGTCGCCGATGGCCTCTTCAAGCGTTGCGCCGGTGCCGTCGACTACTTCGGTGAGCGCACCCGAGATCTCTCCAACCGCAGGGCTGGAAACAGTCAGAATGCCGTCGGCTACAACGTACTCGGAGTTGTCGGCTTCGCCGTTGCTGTCAGCGGTAGAGGCGATTGCCCCGAGCTCCAGGCTGAGTTCGTCGACGATCTGGTCGGTGATTCCATCCAGGCCGAGCTGGCCGAGAACGGAGGTCAGGTCGACCTTGGCGTTGCCGAAGTCTCCATTGTTGATCTCATCGAGGTTGAGAGCACCGTCGGAACCGACTGCGCCAGCACTAGCCTTGGCCTCGTTGTATGCCGGGGCATGGCCGTAAGCATTGAGCGCTCCCGCCTCGCCGAGATCCAGCAGACCGTCTCCGCCTTCTTCGCCGATCAGGGGAATATCCAGGCCGGGCAGTTCAATCCCGAGAGTCTGGAGAGCTTCGAGGTTGAGCGGAGTGGTGTCCGCTTCTTCGCTCGAAGGGGAGCTGCTGTAAGCAGATAGAGCTTCGACGGCCTGCGCATCAAGCAGATCAGCATCGATGAGCTGACCGAATGCTTCGGCGTCTTCGTTGGGGTTCTGTTCTTCGGCGGACCCTGGTGACGTCGTCATCAGGGTGAGCCCTAGCGCTGTAGCGGCGGCAACGCCTCCGACAGCAATTTTACGACCGGTAGATTGCCGGCCTCGGAGCATCTTCATGGTTCTCCACATCGTTTGAAACTTGTACATCCGCTGGATGGAAACAGGCAGTCTCCTGGCAGATCCCTCACAACAATACGTAGTCACGAAAAAGTAATCACAAAATCACGGATAAAGTTATGATCTCGTTACACTCGCAAAGAGGAGATCTTCAGCGGATTCATGAAGATTCTGCAGGAGGAAACTGAGCTGGATTCGATAGTTCTGTAGTTCCAGATCAGGGAATCCTCTGAGTCTAGCTGCCTTCTGGCCTGCGGTTACGGGTGTCGTGCGAGATCAGGGCATTGTCTGTGGGCGCTGCTGGGCGTGCTGATTTTGATACGTAGCGTTGTATGCGACGCAAGAAAGTTCCCGGGAATCGCCGCGGGATAGTCATTCGTTGGTCACTACGTCGGTGACTGTTCGGTAATTGAAATCATGACAAATTTGTGGGGAACGAGACCAGACCGCGACATGTCGGACGAACTGCGGCCATTCCGTGATCAAGCAGACCGCTCGTGAACTTGAAGAACGCTGGTAGTTGGCTGCTTGCGCGGTGCAAAGGGCCGAAATAGTGTCAAAGTATCCGCAGCAGCAGACGAAGGGTTGAAGTGTGGGCGTGAGGAAGCGTTTCGCCGTCATCGGCGCGGGGATCATCGGCTCGGCCGTGGCCCGCGGGCTGATCCGGAAATACGACGGTGCCGACGTCACCTTGTATGAGAAGGAAGATCATCCGGCCGCCCACCAGACCGGACACAACTCCGGTGTCGTCCACGCGGGCCTCTACTATGAGCCCGGAAGTCTCAAAGCCCGGCTCTGCCGTCGAGGAGTCTCACTGCTCCTCGACTTCGCCCGCGAGCACAATGTTGCCTATGAGGAGTGCGGAAAGGTCGTCGTCGCGACCAACGACCCTGAAGTGGAAAGGCTGCATGGAATCCACGCTCGCGCCCGAGCCAACGAGGTCCCTGACGTTGCACTCCTGGACCGAGACGGGCTCGTCGAAGTCGAACCGAATGCCGAGGGCATCGCCGCGCTGCACTCACCCCACACCGGAATCATCGACTACCGCGGCCTGACCGAAGCCCTCGTCGCAGACTTCCGCCGGTCTGGAGGCCGCGTCCGTTTCTCCACCGGGGTGAGGAGGATTGAACAACGAAGCGGAGCCAAGGGCAGTTCGGCCATCGTGCACTCAAGCGTCGACTCACAGGAATACGACCAGGTCATCGTCTGCGCCGGGCTGCAGGCCGATCGGCTGGCCGCACGTTCGGGAGAGGCGAAGAACCCGACGGTGGTGCCGTTCTTCGGTCAGTACTACATCCTCGAGCCGCGCTTCAACGACGACGTCAACGGACTCATCTATCCCGTCCCGGACCCGAAGTACCCATTCCTCGGCGTGCACGTGACCCGACGCATCGACGGCGGGCTCATGATCGGGCCCAATGCCTTCCTGTCTTTCTCCCGTGAAGGTTACAAGGGCCTTGGCCTCAACATATCGGACTCGCTGACCGTGGCCACGGATCCCGGATTCTGGAGATTCGCCGCCGGCAACATGGCAACGGCTGCTCGCGAGATCGCAGGCATGCTCTCCAGTAAGAAGTTCGTCGCCGAGGCGGCCCGCTACGTTCCCTCTCTCGACGGTGCCGACGGGCACCGTGCCACCCGCGGAATTCGTGCCCAAGCGATGAATCGGGACGGAACCCTGGTCGATGACTTTGTCATCGATCGTGCGGGAGCCACGATGTTCGTGCGGAACGCACCCTCGCCCGGGGCCACCTCGGCGCTGGCGATTGCCGAACATCTCATCGACACCGCCGCTCGCACCTGAGCTGCGTTCGTCTGCTGCGAAAGGGGCACGAACATCGAAACGCCCCACCTGCCGGAGAAGCAGATGGGGCGAGGGATCTGATCAGTTCAGATCATCGGGTCACCGAGGTGTACGCGTCTCGGCGCTGATGAACCAGGCCTGCTGTTCGAGCTGTGCCATGTACTCGTGGAAGAGGTCCGCCGTCGTCGGATCGGCGGAGTCGACCTCGTCATGGCAATTCCTCATCGTTGCCACTGTGGTCTCAACAATCCTGACCATGTGGTCGATGGCGTCATGAGTGGTGATCTCACCCTCGGGGAACTCGGGCAGCCTGGTCTGTTCGGCGACGACTGCGGGCCTGCCGTCCGGCGAGGCGTGGAGAGCACGCATCCTCTCTGCCATGGTGTCGCTGCCGGCGCGGGCGATGCTCACCACCTCGTCGAGGTTGAGGTGGAGATCGCGGAAGTTCGGACCCACGATATTCCAGTGCGCCTGCTTGGCGGTGAGGCTGAGGGCGATGAAATCGACCAGCACACCTTGCAGATTTTTCGTCAGAGCATCAGAGGCAACGAAACCCTGTTCGGCGTTCTCTCTCTGCGTCTTCTCTGAGCCGTGGGGTTGGGGAACATTGACTGACTGTGCCATGAATCTTGCTCCAATCTCTCCGGAACTCGGAGTAGATGTTCACCATAACGCTCCAACCGGGCAACTGTAAGGCCCCCATCGGCCAATCCTGACCCCCTGGACGGAGAAAGCGCGGCTGGGCGAGGGAACTTCTTCACAGACATTGCCACGGAGCAGCGAGGAGATTCGCGGTATGAAGTCTGACTTGGCTGACAGTCCTGCAGGGGTGCACCAGCGCGCGAGACAGGGCGGATATGTCCGACTCCTTCGCGGATATGTCCGACTATGATGGGCAACGGATTGACTCAACACGAGGGAAGAAGGATCGACGATGATCGGCACCTTGAACACCACCGCTTTGGACTGTCCGTCGCCCGTGGAAAATGCCAAGTTCTATCAAGCGCTCCTCGGCGGCTACGTCTCTCCAGAAGAAGAGGCCGATTGGGTCAATCTGTTCGAGCCGTCGGGGAGGAAGATCTTGTCGTTTCAGAGAGCGGAGAACTATATTGCCCCGACCTGGCCGGACAATACCGTTCCTCTGCAGGTGCACATCGACATCCGCGTCGAATCCTATGACGATGCCGAACCAGCTGTGCTGGCGGCCGGCGGGGAACTAATCGACGATTCCAGTGCTCACCCGGACTTCCGCGTCTATTCCGACCCGATCGGTCGGCCGTTCTGCCTCGTGCTCGAATGAGCTAGAGAGCTCGAATCCTCGTAGCGTTTCCGGAGGGCCGTCAGCAGCAGCGCCAACGCTCGCCGCCAGTGAGTGACTCGGCGACAGCCAGGCGGACGCTATGCTGGCTGCACAGAGCCGCTAGGCTGGCGGCGATCGCGGCAGCGTTGTCCTCATGCACCTCGTAGCCGGGGATCGACACCCGAGTCTCAGGAACTCTTGCTGGTGGCTCGGTTGCTCTCCTTCTCAAGCGCGTCGACGAGCTGCTTCTTGGTCATCGTCGATCGACCGGAGATGTCGAGTTTCTTCGCTTCCTTGTACAGATGGTCCTTCGAGGCCTTCGCATCGACACCATCTGCGGTCTTGCGGTTCGTGTTCTTGCCGCCGGCGCTCTGTGCGTCAGACGGACCGGAGGACTTCTTCGGCTTCCAACTGTCACCGACCTTCTCGTACGTGTGCTTCAGCGCGTCATAGGCGACCTGGTGGGCACGCTTCTCATCGTCGTACTCTTCCATCGCAGAGTCGTAGGCCTTGGCGAAAGTGCGCTGAGCCTTCTGATCCGACTTCTTCAGCGTGGACGGCAGTTCTGACTGTTTGGGCTTACCTGATGCAGTGGTTTTCGGCACGATGACCACATCTCCTCACGCGTGTGGAGGTCACGGTTGTCGCCAGGATAGCCCAGAAGCACGATCACCGTAAGAGTGGTTCAGCTTCCACCCGGGGTGTTTACAAGCACTGGGATAGGTGCAAGTCTGAGGTAAGCGCTCGTATGTGCGGCATCGACGAAGAACGGAGCTGATTGGGCCACCGTGAATCGACCGAGGCGAGGGTCGAGTATTCTCCCTGGTCGCCCAGCCGATTGTGTACTTCCCGCGATCGTCGGCAGATGCCGACGAGGACAGATGAGGAGCTGATGATGAACCTCGAAAATTTGCGCACCGTATATGACAATCAGGGGCCCTTCGCCACCATCTATCTGGAAGGACGCTCTCCCGCTGCCGATGCCGAGAAGCAGGTGCGGCTGCGGTGGGACGAACTCCGTGAGAACTTGGCGAACGCCGGTGCGGCGGACGAGCTCCTGGCCCTCCTCGACGACGCGTTGATCGTTGACGACATCACCGAGGTCCAGACCGATGGTCGAATCCTCGTTGCCAATGCAGACGGGATCGTCCTCGACGAGCACTGGGACGCTGCACTCGGCACAGGCGACATTGCACACTATGGGAGGGTTCCTGAGCTGGGTGCCTATCTCCGCGAAGGAGTTCGCCTCGTCGATGTTGTCCTCATCATCGCCGACCAGGAAGGCGCGACCATCCGTGAGCTGCGGGTGTCACCTCAGCATGAGGCGAAGCAGCACGATGAGTCGCTCGTCAGCGGCGATAACGATGAGGATATTCACGCGCCTCGTGAAGGGGCGATGTCGCACAATCAGATCCGGCGTCGTGCCGATGAGATCATCAAAGACAACGCTCGCGCAGTTGCTGACCACGTTGATGCGATCGTTCGGGCCCGTGTCCCGGATCTCGTCGTCGTTGCCGGCGAGGTCCAGGGCCGAACTGCCGTGAAGGCCGAGCTTTCGACCAGGGTCAACGAGCTTCTGGAAGAGACCTCGCAGGGAGGCACGGACGACGACGCTGCGGAGGAGGCGCTCTATGACGCCTTGAAGTCGCTGGCCTCCGACCATGTGCAGGCGAAACAGAGCGAACAGACAGAGAACCTGTCCTACAGCAAGGCCCACGACCTCGCCGTGGAAGGGCAGAAGAAGGTCTCGCAAGCCGTTTCGCGCGGGGCTGTGGCGACCGTGCTCCTCAACTACGATGTCGGATCCGACGGTGAGGGCCCGATCCTGGCCGAGGCTGTTCTCTCCTCAGCCGAGGTCGGCCTCGTCGACGGTGACGTCGCAGACGGAATAGCGGCGATCCTGCGCTACGACGCCGCAACGGCCCTGGCGGACTGACCAGCGGCTGGCTGCATTCCCGCATCCGACGGTGCCCACATACATCGTCGGGTGCGGGAAATCGCGTTGAGGCGATCGACCTCGGCGGGTCCCTGACTGACGGGCAAATCCCGAACGTTCAGCCGTTGTCTGCGACGTAGACGCGTGAGCGTAATCGTTGGGCGTGGGTGATGTTCTTGACGTCGACATCACTGTCGAATGTCGATCCCAGGGCACCGGCGACAACGCCCATCGCGGCACTGAGCCAAGCGATGTCCAGATAGTTGGTGAACTCCGCTCGCGGCCGATGGATGATCTGGGCCATGAATTCCGGGTCGATGACGATGAGGCTGGCGACCAGAATGCCCGCGACAAGCAGGATATAGAGTGCCCCCACGCAGATGACCAGGGTGAGGACGGTCGACAGGTTGTAGTAGAACACGACCTGGACGAGTCGTTTCCTGGATGGCCTGTCCCAGAGGCCGTTGACGGTCAGCAGCCACCCGACCATCACCGCGATCGAGATGAGTCCGATGGAGATCAGGCGCGCCGTCGACAGGTGGTGCGACATCTGCCAGATTGAGCTGTAGAAGATGCCGAACGCACCGGTGGCCGACGCCGCAGCCAGGGCGCGCGAGAGTTTTCGCGCCATGCGCAGTGGTTCGTTGGCCATGGTCATTCCGAGTACGAGCCGGGTGCCGCCGGTGAACGAGTGGGCGTGCAGGGTGCGGCGTCCGGAATCGGTTCGGGCGGACCACTGGCCCCGCTTCGGCAGGCTGTGCTGCGGAGCGGTGTGACCGTCGGGCAGCAGCTGATTCGCGCAGCTCATGAAGATTCTGAGCAGGCGACGCCTGGAAGTCACCGCGCCGAGGGTCGGATTCGAGACCACGGCGATTCTTCTGTCCGGCAGAACCTCGGCGATCAGGGGCTTGTCTTGGGTGTGTCGGGGGATGTCTGTGAGCATGATGACGAAATCGGCGCTGGGGTAGCCGCTGACGACGGAATCGATCGTCGACATCTCCAATTGGTGGTCGGCTTGGACCCTGATGGTTTCGGAAACCGAGTCGACATGGACGTCTGCAACGAAGCTCTGCCTCAGCAGCTCTTCGAATCGGTCCTTGATCGAGGTGACCCGGCGGCTCGGTGGGCCGGGATCAGCGATGAGGAGCAGATGCATCGCAAAGGGTGCTTTCGTCCATGGTGTCCTTCACGGGTGAGGTAACGGGCCAATCGCCGACATTCCCACTCTCGCAGTGATCACGGCGTTTGAACAGCGACTGTCCCGACTTCGAGCAACTCCACACCGGGCATTCAGTGTGTCTTGACAATGCGGTGAGTCCACGATGCATCGAGTGAGCTGCGGCCTGGAGAAATCGCTTGTCCGGATGGAGGCGACACGGAGCGGGTCGCGTATTCTGATGTGGGGATGACGCAGGGTATCGTCAGCTGCGACAGCACGAGTGAAGGAGTAGACGGCACATGAGCGTTCTAGTGACCGGAGGAGCCGGCTACATCGGCTCCCACGTAGTGCGGCTGCTGGCCGAACGCGGCGATGACGTACTCATCGTCGACGACCTCTCCACCGGGATCGAGGACCGAGTCACCGGTCTGCCCATCGTCAACCTGGACCTTTCCGCTTCCGACGCCGAGGACCGTCTCGTCGCCGCGATCGAGGACCACTCGGTCGATTCGATCATCCACTTCGCTGCGAAGAAGCAGGTGGGGGAGTCCGTCGAGCAGCCCATCATGTATTATCGCCAGAACATCGGCGGACTCACGAACGTCCTCGCCGCCGTCGAACGCACCGGCATCGAATCCCTCGTCTTCTCCTCCTCGGCCGCGACTTACGGCATGCCCGACGTCGCCATGGTCAAAGAAAACGTCGACTGCCAGCCGATCAACCCCTACGGTCAGACGAAGCTCATCGGCGAATGGATGATAGACAATGCGATCACCTCGGCGAGCATGCGGGGGCAGAAGTTCAACGCGGTGAAGCTGCGCTACTTCAACGTCGCCGGAGCTGGTTGGCCTGAGCTCGCCGACACCGCGGTAATGAACCTCATCCCGATCGTCCTCGGCCGCATCGCCGACGGTAAGGCCCCCATCGTCTTCGGCGATGACTACGACACTGCAGACGGCACATGTGTGCGTGACTACGTCCACGTCAAGGACCTGGCCGAAGCGCACATCGCCGCGCTGGACTACATGAAGTCCGGCGCCACCTCGGAGACGGTATTCAACGTGGGCACCGGCACCGGGGCATCGGTGAAGGAAGTCATCGACGCCATCGCCGAGGCGACTGGGCGTGACATCGTGCCCGAAATGGGCGAGCGTCGTGCCGGTGACCCGCCAGCGCTCGTCGCCGACGTCTCCCGCATCGGCGCGCTGTTGAGCTGGAAGGCCGAATACGATCTCGACGAAATCGTGCGCAGCGCCGTCGAAGCCGCGGGAATGCTTCCGGAGGAGTAGCTGCGTCCGCGGTGCAGGCTTCGATCTCCGCAGCTGATGCCACAATTAACAGACGTTCATACTACGATGTGTAGAAGAACAGTCTGTGCCGTGCGGCAGAAGGTGGGAGAAGGTCGGATATGCGGAAGATCGTGCTGGCAGGATTGGCTCTTGTTCTGGCTGTGAGCGGATGCTCGACAGGGGCTTCGGAGCCCGAACAACCAGCGGAACGAACGGCCGCTGCGGACCTGCTGTCCCAGCACGGACTCAGCGATATGGACGTCTCCGAGGTCATCGACCATCTCGACCGTGTTCCCGCAGCCGAGAGGTCGAAGTCCCTCATGGCCTCGGTCCGAACCGATCAGCTGCTGCTCACGGATGAGTCGGGAGACGTGGCTCTGGACCTGCCCGAAGGCAAGAGCTATATCTCGATCGCCCCATTCGTCGACCAGACGCACGAGTGCTTCTTTCACAGTCTGACGACCTGCCTCGGTGAGATGGGCGATGAACCCGTGGAGGTCACGATTACCGACTCCGCGACTGGAGAAGATGTCATCGATGAGAAGACAAGAACATTCGACAACGGCTTCGTCGGGTTCTGGGTGCCTCGGGGCATCTCGGGAACCATTGAGATTTCGTCCGACAGTCAGTCCGGGTCGACTGACTTCTCGACGAAGCACGACGGCGCCACCTGCATCACCGACCTCCAACTGAGCTGATTTGGTCGATGGCGGCTGAGCCGACTCACGTCGAGGTGGTGGCCGCCGGGGCGAGGACGACTTCGCCCACGCTGGGCAGAGCACACCTTATTCGGGCCTCCGCTTTGTGCTGAAGGCTGGCGAACTCCGCCAGCGAATACGCTCCGGCGGTGGTGACGACGGCGTGGACGTGGAGGCGGTGTCCGATCCAGCGCACCTGCAGCCGTGAAACCTCAACGATCTGCGGAATCCCTTCAATCGCCTCGGCGGCTCGTGCCGTCAGGGTGGGGTCGATCCCGTCGAGAAGGCGCTGCCCGATGTCCTTGGCGGTGGTGATGAGGAGAATGACGATCGCCAGGGAGATGAGGATTCCGACCGCGGGGTCGGCCCAGGGCAGACCGAGCCACACTCCGATGACTCCGGCGACGACGGCGAGCGAGGTCAGTCCGTCGGTTCGCGCGTGGATGCCGTCGGCAACGAGCGCTGCCGATCCGATTCTCCGGCCGACTCGGATCCGATAGACAGCGACGAACTCGTTGCCGAGGAAACCGATGATTCCGGCCGCAAGCACCCATCCCGTGTGGTCAATCGTGCGTGGTTCGACGAGGCGATTGATCGATTCGACGCCGGCGAGGGCGGCGGAGGCCGCGATCATCACCACGATGAACAGGCCGGCCAGATCCTCGGTTCGACCCAGCCCGTAGGTGAATCTCTTCGTCGGAAGTCGGCGTGAGAGCGTGAACGCGATCCACAGCGGGATGGCCGTCAGCGCATCGGCGAAGTTGTGGATGGTGTCAGCGAGCAGCGCCACCGACCCGCTGATCGCGACGACGGTGACCTGCAGTGCGGCGGTGGTGAGGAGGGCGATCAGGGAGATTTTTACGGCTCTGATCCCCTGTGAGCTCGCTTCGAGTGCATCGTCGATCGAGTCGCTGGCATCGTGGCTGTGCGGAACGAACATGCCGTAGATGACGCCTTTGAGTCCGCTCGGATGATGGTGATCGTGGCTGTGCTGATGGCTGTGGCTGTTTGGGTGCTGCTCGGGGGCGGCCATGTCAGGGTCGTTCTGCACTGTCCGCGGCGTGGTGGTGGGTGCGTCCTACGGTGTGCTCGGCCTGCTCGATGGCGTCGACGACGAGTCGTCGAGCGTGCTCATCGGTGAGCCGGTAGAAGACCTTCGTCCCCTCGTGTCGCGTCGTGACCATCCGGGACATCCGCAAACGCGCCAGATGCTGCGAGACGGAGGTCGGGGATTTGTCGACGATGTCGGCGAGGTGATTGACCGAGAGCTCGTCATCGCGCAGCGCCAGGATGATCTTCACGCGGGTGGCATCGGCCAGGAGGCTGAAGACTTCGACGGCAAGATCGACGAACTCACTGTCAGGTGTGAGCGTGCATGACTTATTATCTGCGTACATACGAAGATAATAAGATAATCGCGTCGTGAGAGCAATGCAACAGGAGTGTGCGGAACTCGGCCCCGCTTCGGAGGGCGAATCCGGGCATCGAGTTCTCGCAGTCGGGGCAGGTGGGCTTCGACGGTGAATTCGGGGACCCAGCAGGGGCATTTGCGCAGAATCCAGATTGGGCAATATGTATGGGCCATAGGTGCAGGGAAGCCCGATACGTACAAGAAGCAGCCGCTGCGCCGTCGAGTTGCTCAACTACGTGCCGGTGGCGGCAGCGATGCAGGATTCGAGCCAGGCGGCCACCTCGGCCGCTAACTGCGTCGGTGCTTCGATCGGCACGAGATGTCCCGCGCCTGGGAAGTGAGTGATGTCCGTGTCTCGGGGCAGGGCATGGGCGAGTCGTTCGGCCTGCTCCACGGAGATCCACTGATCATCATCTCCCCACCCGATGCGCACCGGGCAGCGGACCTCGCCGAGGCGGTCGACGATCGGCTGCGTGTGCGCAGGTGAGAGCTGGGTGATCTGACGGTAGAAGGCCCGCTGTCCCGCGGCCGTGGCCCAGGGTGCGGTGAGCTCATCGAGCCAGGATGCGGTGAGTGTCGAAGGCCCGTCCGTGCTGCCGCTTCCCGCGATGTATTCGCGCACGAGAGCACGGTGGAGACGAGGTGGGAGAGCGGCAAACGCAGATTCGTTCTCTGCGACGAGCTGGAAGAACGGCGAACCCCACGGAGTGAGCGTGACGACGTCGAGCAGGTAGAGCGACGCGAAATCGAGCCCCTCGAGCAGGTGCGCGCCCAGTGCCACGGCGCCGCCGATGTCGTGGGCGATGACATGCGGAGTCTCAAGCTTCCAATAGTCGAGGAGGTCTCCCAGCCGGCGTCGTTGGGCGATGAGATCGACGGGCGGGCCCACCTCGGCGGGGGACTCGTCAGGGATGGGGATGGACTCACCGTACCCGGGCATGTCCCACAGGTGGACCCGGAAGCGCTGGCCGAGCTCGCGGGCGAGCGGCATCCACATGTGCGAGGACCAGGGCGTTCCGTGGCAGATGACGATATCACCGAGGCTGTCGCGGCTGCTGTGACCTGGGCGTGGTTCGACGATGCGGGTGGCCACCTCGGTGCCGTTGTCCAGGGTGACAGTGTGCGAAGTCGACACTGTTGACACTGTTGGCTTCGAGCTGGCGGGAGTCGGGCCGGTGTGCGGCGTGTCTGCGGGCGCGGTCGGTCGGGTACTCATATTGTGAATCTAGAACTTCAGGTTGGCCTGAAGTCAAGGTGTCAGACTGTTGTTATGAAGATAGGTCAGGCAGCGGACGAATTGGGAGTCGCCACTCATGTGCTGAGGCACTGGGAGGACGAGGGTGTTGTGGTTCCGGGCCGCTCGGCCACAGGTCACCGGCTCTACGCGGCCGAGCATCTCGCGCGGTGTCGGATCGTTCTCTCCTGTCAGGGAGCGGGGATGAGTCTGGCGGAGATTCGGTCGGTTCTTCACCGAGGTGATGCGGGACGTGCCGACGTGATCGGGGCGCGGATTTCAGCCATCCGTGCGCAGCGAGCCTCGCTCGACTCTGCTGAGAAGTTTCTGCTCCATGTTCGTCAGTGCCGTCATGACCTTATGACCCGCTGTTCAGAGTGCTCGGAGTATGCGGGTGAGCGGCGGGGAAACCTCGCGAAATGACCAATTGAAATACCGCGAAATGACCAGTTGAAAGGTCGCGAAATGACCAGTGGGTCGGTGAGCGTTCGATCTCAGCCCGTCAGCGAGCGGCGGAGGACTCTCTCGAGGAGATCGTGCGCCGCGCTCAGAGATGCAGTCGCTTGGCGAGTTCGAGGCGGACCTCCCGGCCCCGGGCAAGCTGCAGCAGCACCAGAGCGAGGATGCTGAGTGCACCGCAGACAGCCGACGGCAGGGGGTTCGTGACCCAGCCGAACGTGAGGAAACCGATGGGTGCCAGCCCCAGGATTGCCGCCAATCCGCTGTAGAGGATGTACTCCGTCGTCTCGAAGCGCATCGCCCTGACCATGATCAGCAGGGCGGCAATGGATGAAGCACAGACGATCGGCACCGCGTACGTCAGCGACCACGCCCGCCAACCGGTGAGGTAGTCCCAGTACACGCAGGCCAGGCCGATGAGGACGACGAGATACACGGTGCCCTTGGCGACGTTGCGTCGTTTGCGCACCGCCATGAGGACGACGAGCCACATGGCGGCCACCCCCAGCCAACCGGAGCGAAGGACTCCGAAGCCTTCGGGCCGGTGGCCAAGAACGAGCTGGGCAGCGAAGGACACGGCGATCACGACGAGCGACGTCAGGAACAGTCTCCTGAGCAGCCGACGCCTCGAGAATGTGAGGGGAACCGTCGGCAGCGGACTCGGCACCGCGTCCCCCACAGCGTCCACCTCAGCGGGCGCAGCACACAGCGGACATCGGGTCCAGGCACCTTCAATGGCGATCGAGCATGTGGGGCAGCGTCTCACGATAGCCCCTCTGCGATCTCATCCTCGGTGACTCGTTCCGCAGCGACCGTCACATCGATCCCTTCACCGGTGAGCATCCGAGCGAATTCCCTGATGTGATCGGTTTCGACGAACGGCGACGTGAAGCTGACGGTGAGCAGTCCTGCATGGGACGTCGCGCAGAATTGAGGCCGGACTGCGGAGACGTGGAACAGGACGCGGCCCACATGTGATTCAGCCGGCTCGGGCAGGCTCAGACGACCGAGGTTCGAGACGGCGACGCTCAACCCGCGATTGCTGTGGCTGTTGGCCAGTCCAAGGATCACATCCTTGAGTGGGCGCGGCACGATCCGCAATCCCGGCATCCGCTCGACCCGGATGAACCACCGCAGCTTCTTCTCCAACGCCTCCTGGGTTGCCTGGGGCAGGAACTGGCTCTCGAGCTGTTTGCAGATCGATCCGAGATCATCCTTTCCCTGACCATAGGTGTGTTCCACGCGAACGGTGGTGAAGAAGTTCCGTGCAGACGTCGAGGGAAAGAACTGGCGCAGGTTCACCGGCACCGAGGCTGCCAGGGTGCGAGCCTTTCCCAGACCGCCCGAGGAAATGCGAATCGACTCGAAGAACAGCGCCGTCAGGTACATGGTGATTGAGACATCTGCGGCGCGCGCTAGCCCGAGCACCGCGTTCGTGGGCATGGTGAGCTCGACTGCGCGCGTGCGATTGTCCGGAGTGCGGGTTCCTCGGACATGATGGACCTTCTTCTCCGCCCGACGGCGCAGCCGGCTGATATTCCAGCGTGCAGCAGGCGACTGTGCGCTGTCATCGACGGTGAATGCGGCGGGACCCGCTGCACGACTGAAAGCGGACCCTGAAGCATGCGAGCGATGCCGTCTGCGGAAGTAGTGCGCGAAGCTGTCGATGCTCAGGGCGTGCACGGGTTCGACTGGTGCCTCGTCGGCTCTACTCGTGCCTTCGAGCGGCAGCGTCCTGTCGGAGTCGGAGAACCGCCGCCTGCTGTAGGCGTTCACCAGGTCCGAGAGGAACCATGCCGCACCGGTGCCGTCGGTCAGCGCGTGGAAGACCTCGAGGCTGATCCGCCGGCGATGGTGGATCACGCGGAACAGCAGATTGCGCCGACCTGCCTGATAGATGGGGGCGCACGTGTGCTGTTCCTCTGGGGTGACGAGCGGGCGCAGGTCGCTGTCCTGCAGGTAGTACCAGAACAGACCGCTCTGCAGCACCGCGTGGTAGAGCCGGTACCGGTCGTATGTCTCGTCGAGGGCCTCCTGCAGCAACTGCGGGTTCACGTCATGATCCGTCTCGGCACTGAGTCGGAAGACCTTGGGGTCGGCAGCGCTGCGAGCAGCGAGGAAGATGTTGGAGGCGTTGTCGAGGCGCACCCAGTCCCGGTGGGTCATATCGCCTCCCGCGGGGTGCAGTGCCCGCCCTCAACCGGGTCACCGTCGAGGAATGCGTTGATCACCTCGTAGGCGTCTTGGACGGACTGGGAGAATCTGGGCAGCGAGATGAAGCCATGCAGTGCCCCCTCTACCCGATATGTCTGCACCGTGTTCCCGGCATCGGCCAGAGCACGCCCGTAAGCCTCACCCTCGTCGCGCAGCAGGTCCAACTCCGCAGTGATCACCAGGGTGGCCGGGTGGCCGGAGAGGTCGGGCGCCAGCAGCGGAGCGACATGCGGGTCGCGGCGCTGCTGGCGGTCGGGAACGTAGAGGTCGAAGTAGTCTTCGACTTCGGCGTTGGTGAGTCGATAGTCCCCGCCATGGCTGCGCACCGAGGCGAACGGGGAGGTATCCGGATCATGGTCCCAATGCGTCACCGGATAGATGAGGATCTGGCGATCCGGTGGGCGATATCCGCGTTCTCGCAGTAGCAATGAGATCACAGCAGCGAAGTTGCCTCCGGCAGAATCTCCGACCAGGATGACCTGGCCGGCATCTGCGGCACCCACTCGATGCGGTTCGTCCAACAGCACCCGGGCGACGCCGTAGCAGTCCTCCAGGCCCGCTGGGAACGGGTGCTCCGGCGCGAGACGGTAGTTGACAGACGCGACGGCGCAGCCGGTGAGCTCCGCCATCCTGACACACGCCGGAGTGTACGTGTCGATGTCACCGGTAACCCAGCCGCCGCCGTGGAAGAAGACGAGGACATCCTCGCGGCGCTTCACCTTCGGCTGGAAGAACCGGACAGGGACATGCAGGTGCTCGTCGTGGGGGAGGGGCTGCCAGCGCGACGTCCGATACGGCGGCATCAGCAGCGCGGCGAACCGACTCTGCATCCTACGGACCTTCTCATAGTCCTTACGGATGTTGAGCCGGGGCGCGGCGAACAGGCGCAACACCGCACGAGACAGCCTGTTCACTGGCGAGGGCCGGTTCGGGGAGGGGATTTTTCCATGCCCCCAGCTTAGAGGCAGGTCAGTCAGGTTTCCGAGCCACGATGAGGTGGCGAGTGGAGTGCGCGACGAACGGCTCGCCTCGGCGAAGTTGGGCATCGAGATCTCGCAGTCGGGGCAGGTGGGCGTCGACGGTGAAGTCAGGGACCCACCAGGGGCATTTGCGCAGGATCCAGACAATGGCGCCGATGTCGTGGAACTCCATTCGGGAGCGTGAGATGCGCAGTGTCTCCACGGTGAGTCCGGCCGATTCGGCATCACGGACTTCGCTGTCAGGATGACGCCCTGTGCCGTTCTCGGGCTGTGGGCCGAGGAAGAATTCGGTGAGTTCGATCGCCGAGGCAGGTCCGACGTGTTGGGCGAAGTATGTGCCTCCGGGGATGAGGACTCGCGCGATCTCAGACCACTCGGGGCGCACCGGGTGTCGGGAACTCACGAGATCGAAACTGCCGTTGGCGTATGGCAGATTGGCAGCATCAGCCTCGACGACTGCGATTCCGCGAGAGGCAAGTCGCCGGCGGGCATGGATGAGGTTGGGTGGGAACGCCTCGGTGGCGGCCATGCGAGGCGGCAGTACGGGTGCTTCGTCGAGGAGTTCTCCGCCACCGGTGTCGATGTCGAGGGCAGCAGTCGCGGTGGACAGACGTTGCGCGAGGAGTTGTCCATAGCCCCACGGTGGGCGTTCTTCCGAGGCGCGGTCGCTGAGCCAGTCGAAGCCCCAGCCAGTGACGTCGGCAGACTGCGCCTCAGTGAGAAGTTCCTCGAATGAGCGCATGCAGCCATTGTCGTCGAGGCGTGGGCCAGATGTACAGGAGTTGCTTCGACATGTATCGGAGGCAATCGACTGACGGTCGAGCTGCTTACTTACATGCCGGTGGCGAAACGCTCGCGATCTGATCAATTGAAACACCGCGAAATGACCAGTTGAAAGGTCGCGAAATGACCAGTTGGCCATTGGTTTGATGGTACATTCAAGCTATGTCTTATCGCAGACGCATCATCGACGACGTACTCGATGAGGTCTTCCCTCACCTCTCTGCAATCGCGCTGGAAGGCGCGAAAGGCGTAGGAAAAACAGCCACCGGCACTCAACGTGTTGAAACTGTCCTCTCTCTGAACAAGACGTCGCAGCGGGAATCGGTGATGGCAGATCATGACCGTGTCACCGAAGTCCCGGAGCCAGTGCTCATCGATGAATGGCAGCTGGTTCCGGAAGTCTGGGAGCGTGTCCGAACAGCTGTGGACAACGATCCGCGCGGAGGGAGATTCCTCCTCGCCGGTTCTGCTGAGGTGGCTCCCGGGGTGCGGATACATTCTGGCGCGGGCCGGATTGTCAGCATGACTATGCGACCGTTGTCGTTATACGAGCGGGAAATTTGTGCACCTACGGTCTCATTGGCGAAGCTCCTGCGTGGGCAAGAACCAGACATCAAGGGACACTCATCTGTCCGATTGACGCAATATGCCGACGAAATCCTCAAATCTGGGTTCCCGGGAATTCGGGCGTTGCCGGAGCGAGCGCGACGACTCCAGCTCGATAGCTATGTCTCCAGAATCGTCGAGAAGGAGCTTCCGGAGAACGGTTTGGCGGTCAAGCGCCCAGAGACTCTGCGCGCCTGGATGGCGGCATACGGGGCGGCCACGTCGAGCGACGCCAACTACACGGAAATATTGAATGCGGCCACTGCTGGAGAGCCAGACAAACCTTCGCGAACTACGGTCAACTCTTATCGCGACCACCTGAAACGACTGTTCGTCCTTGACCCTCTTCCTGCGTGGATTCCGACATTCAACCCGTTGAAGCGACTGACCAAGACTCCTAAACACCATCTCGTCGATCCAGCGATTGCAGCTCGACTTGTTGGTATTGGCAAAGACGGGCTACTCAATGGACAAGGCCGAAGGACATCCGCCTCGACAGGTACGTGGCTCGGTTCACTCTTCGAATCACTGGTTACTCAGAGCGTGCGGGTTTATGCGGGCGCGGCTGACGCTTATGTTGGGCATCTGCGCACGCGCGATACCCAGCGCGAGATCGACCTCGTTGTCGAAGGTGAGGACCGGCGAGTCGTCGCAATTGAAGTGAAGCTTGCGGCAACCGTCGGCGATAAAGATGTGCGCCACCTCAATTGGCTCAAAGACCAGATCGGCGACCGTCTGGCAGGGAGAGTGGTGATCACGACTGGCGAAGAAGCCTACCTGCGACGCGACGGTGTGGCAGTCATCCCCTTTTCGCTGTTGGGCCCTTAGTCGTTGCAAATTCATTCGACCCTTTGTGATGTGTGTGGTTCACGTCGAGCCGCCTCGGCGAACGAACGCATTGAGCATTCTTAGACGACAATGTTGCGATGTGCGGAATTCAGCCCACATGATGTGAATTCACTCTGTGTTGGGGGTCACAAATCGGACCATGGGCGGCATGATGGCCTTATGACCACAGATATGGATATTGCGCTCAACGCCGAGCTCGACTCGATCATCGATATCGCCGCCGGCCTGGGCTTGGAATCACAGGACATCATCCCCTTCGGATGGACGAAAGCCAAGGTCCCCATCGACGTTCTCGACAAAGCTGCCGAGACTACTACCGACGGTCACCTCATTCTCGTCACCGCCATGAGCCCAACGCCTGCCGGTGAGGGGAAGACCACGACCAGCATCGGTTTGGCCGACGGACTCAACGAACTCGCCCGTTCGAAACCAGAAGTCGGCAAGGCGGTCCTGGCCCTGCGTGAACCGAGCATGGGTCCAGTCTTCGGCATGAAGGGCGGAGCAGCCGGCGGCGGAAACGCCCAGGTCGTGCCGATGGAGGACATCAACCTCCACTTCACCGGTGACTTCGCGGCCATCGCCTCGGCGAACAACCTCGCCGCGACTATGCTCGATAACCACATCCACCACGGCAACGAACTCGACATCGACCCCCGCCGCATCCACATCCGCCGCGTCGTCGACCTCAACGATCGGGCGCTGCGCGGAGTCGTCATCGGCCTTGGGGGACTCAACGGGGGAGTGCCGCGCGAGGATGCCTTCGACATCGTCGTCGCCAGTGAGGTCATGGCCGTCTTCTGCCTCTCCACCTCCTTGGCCGATCTCAAGGAGCGTCTCGGGCGAATCGTCCTCGCCCACAACCGAAGCCGCGAGCCCGTCACGGTGGGCGACATCGGTGCGGCCGGGGCGTTGACTGCACTGCTGCGAAGCGCCCTGGCGCCGAATCTGGTCCAGAGCCTCGAGCATTCACCGGCGTTCATCCATGGCGGTCCCTTCGCCAATATCGCTCACGGCTGCAACAGTCTTCTGGCGACGAAGGCTGCTCTGACCCTGGGCGACTGGACCGTGACCGAGGCCGGGTTCGGTGCCGACCTGGGAGCCGAGAAGTTCCTCGACATCAAGTGCCGCGCCGCCGGAATCTGGCCCTCGGCCGTGGTCGTCGTCGCAACCCTTCGAGCGCTAAAGTACCACGGCGGCGTCGAGGTCAAGGATGTACAGACGCCGAACACCGATGCGGTCATCGGCGGCATGGACAACCTCGAACACCACTGCGGCAACCTGCTGAACATCTACGGAATCACCCCAGTCGTATGCTTCAACAGGTTCCCCACCGACACGGACGAAGAGATGGCCGCCGCGATCAAACATCTGCGCAGTCAAGGCATCTCGGCAGTCGAATCGACCCACTGGGCAGATGGCGGCAAGGGTGCGCTGGCTCTGGCCGAAACGGTCGTCGAGGCTGCCGGTGGTGTGGGCAAGGCGGGGGCGGCTGTCGACGACGGTTTGGTGTTCGTTGCTGGGACGGCCTCGGGTGATGCGGAAGCGCCGCCTCTAGGTGATTCGTCGGCGGGAACAGGAGGCTCATCGGCTGGATCTCCTCGGGCGCAGTACAGCTACGAGCTCGACCGGCCGCTGGAAGAGAAGATCCGCACGATCGCCCAGCGAATCTACGGCGCCGCCGATGTCGACCTGCCGACGAAGGTCACGCGCAAACTCAAACAGTTCACTGACGAAGGCTACGGCGACGCCCCGATCTGCATCGCCAAGACCCAGTACTCCCTGAGCATCGATGCGAGTCTGCGCGGGGCTCCCAAGGACCACATCATCGAGGTCAAAGACGTGCGCCTGTCGGCCGGTGCCGGTTTCGTCGTCGTCATTGCCGGAGACATCATGACGATGCCCGGTCTGCCCAAGGAACCTTCGGCGCTCAAGATCGATGTCACCGAGGATGGGAACATCACCGGGTTGTTCTGAGGTGCTGGCAGGGGCGGGCGCCGAAGCGCGGGCTCTGCGTCGAGAAACACATGTGCAAACCCGTTATTCGGCAGGGCGTGCGGTTTTCGACGCGGGTGAGACAGCGAGCCGAGGCGCGTGGTCCTCAGCGAACGTCAGTCCGCTTTCGTCACTCGCTCGAAGATGCGGTCGAGTGCCGAGGAGAGCGCGGCACGATTGTCCTCGTCCATCCACTCTCTGTGGAGCATCTCGTTGAGCCCGCCGGGCGTCTCGTGGCCAGCGACCAGATCGGAGAACGAGGTGTCCGTCGTGGCGAGGGTGTTTCCCAGTCCGGCGAACTGTCCGCGGACGATGCGTTCGGCGTCGGTTCGCTCCCATCCCTGGACTACGAGCCAGTCGGCAATGCCTTGGAGGTAGGCGTAGTAGGACGACATTGTGGCTGTGGTCCCCGACAGGGTGCTGAAGAGCTCCTCCGATTCCGCGACGACAGTGCCGCCGAGCGTGTCAAAGAACTCCTCGACCACAGCATGGGCAGGGAATACCGGGGTGACGCCGCGGCGCTCCCTCACCGGCGGCAGAGGGATGACCCTCACAACGGTCGGACTCTGAGGAAGGAGCTGGGCCAGTGCCTTCGTCGCCACGCCCGCGACCGCGCTGATGATCGTGCGATCGGATGGGATGTCGAGCTCTGAGAGTACAGTCTCTGTCTGCTCTGGCAACACGGCCAGGATGATGTATTCGCTGCGATCGACGACGTCCTGGTTGCTGTCGCAGACTTTGACCCCGTCGAATTCGTCTGCCAACCCGGCTGAACGCTCAGCGTTCCTCGGTGACAGGAAGAAATCCGGGTGATCTGTGGTTGAGCACGCCCCTTCCACCATCGCCGAGGCGATCTCTCCGACTCCGATGATCCCGATTCTCATGCTCACGAAATGCCTCCTGGAAACGTCTTTCTACAGCGGGGCGCGCGAATGTCCCCGCAGTTCGCATTGTGTCATCAGAACTCGGGCGGCGTAACTGGGAACTCAGCCAGCGTAACTGGGAACTCAGGCGGCGAAATTGGAAATTCAGAACTCGGGAGGTGCAAGGACTCGACGAGACCCAGTTACAGATCCCGCCCGCCGTACAAGGCAGAGAGCTCGGCGCCGATTCGGCCCAGCTCGCGGCGAAGCTCTGGTGGTTCCAGGACTTCGATCTGGTTGCCCCAGCCGGCCAGCTGCTCGGCCAGGGCGACGATGAGGTTGGCCCGCACCTCGGCGATGAAGTGCCCTTCAGGCGCAGTATCCTCTGAACCGTCCGAGGCGACTCCTGAACCGTTCGAGGTCACGGTCATGTACCTGCCGAAATGGTTTTCCAGGATCGGGCGAGTCCACTCGGGGGCGCGAATGATCCCTGCCACCGACGATCGAAACTCTTCGATCTGCTGAATGTGCTCGTTCCAGTAGGCCACCAGGTCGAACTCCTCAGCATCCGTTCCCGGCGCTTCCTCGGCGAGGACGGCTGTGTCGATGCGGTCCACGCGGTAGGTGCGCACCTCCTCATCTCGCGTCGCCTCACCTCGGGCGACGAGGTACCAGCGTCCGACCTTCGCCACGAGACCGAGTGGCCTCACCTCTCGGACGGACGTGCTTCCGTTGCCGCGGGTGTATCTGAGATGAACGCTGCGATGCTGGATCAGCGCCGAGCGCAGCGCTTCGAGATGGTCCCTCTCGTCCTCATCCTGCCTCTGGTCGGGTACCGAATCGCCGCTGGACATGTGGTCGCCGCTGGACCTTGGGTCGGGAACTCTGACCTCGCCCCACGAGGTGTGGTCATAGTGGGTCGTGGTCGCCAGAGTCTCGGCTTCGGCGCGCAGCGATTCCGGGAGCGCATGAATGAGCTTGCGAGTGGCAACCCGTGTCCCGGGCCCCGACAGCCCGGCGGTGCCGAGCATCCAGAACAGTGCCCTGGCCTCGTGACCCGATAGCCCGGTGAGATTCGTGCGTGACCCGCCGACCAGCTGCCAGCCACCGCCTCGACCCGGCTGCACGTAGATCGGCACACCAGCAGTCGACAGTGCCTCCAGGTCTCGGCGGGCAGTGGCGATGGAGATGCCGAGTTCCTCGGCGACCTGGGCAGCGGTCACCTTCCCCCGAGACTGGAGGAACAGGAGGAGGGAGAGGAGCCGGTCTGCGCGCATAGAAAAAGTATTTCACTAAAAGTGCTCACTTGGTGATCACTTTGACTGGAATAGTGATGGTTGTGGATCAGATCGGATCCACAGCAGCCGTCGATCGGTCGCCGGCGCGAATTGAAAGGGAAGTGACATGAGCATTCTCAACGGACTGACGACCATGGTTCTCACCGCCGAAGATGTGGAGGCCGCCGGCGCGTGGTACGCGGATCTCCTCGGAGCCGAATCCTACTTCCGCCAACCGGAAGAAGGCCCTGCCGCCTATCTGGAATTCCGGATCGGGCCGGACGAGGACGAGCTGGGAATCATGAACCGTGCCTATTCGCCCGAGGGGACCACTGCGGGAAGCAGCTCGGTCACCTATTGGCACGTCGACGACGTGGAGGCCGCGGTCGACGAGCTGGTGGCTCATGGCGCCCAGCCGCACATGCCGGTCACGCCACGCGGTCCCGAATTCGTCACTGCCTCGGTGACGGATCCCTTCGGGAACGTACTCGGACTCATGTACAGCCCCCATTGGTCAGGGCAACACTGAATCGGCAGCGGCGGGCCACGGGGATGTCGCGAAACTGCAGATCTCCGGCAGATCGATCGTCCATCGCCGCAAGGCCGACGATGCTCTAGGCCTGTTCGATGACCTTCTTGATTGCGGAGAGAGTCTCAGGGATGCCCGCCCGCGCAGCCGAGGTTCGTTCGGCGATCTGCTCGGCGGCGTGGGCACCGTACTTCTCTGTGAAGAACTCTTGCCCCTCCGGCAGGAAGTCCCACGATTCGGTGAGCAGCGTGCCGCCCGCCGCTTCCTGCATACTGTACGTCCAGTGAACTCGGCCCGGCCCCACGCTCCACCCGAAGGCACGCCCTTCGTCGGCGACAATGACCTGGCTGCGGGTCTGCCACTCGCGATCCGGGGTGACATTGTGCCCGGTGAACCATGCTCCAACCCGTGGACCGTCATCCTCGTCCCACCAGCACTCTCGGCAGATCGGTGACCATTCGCCGGTTCGGGTCACGTCCGCAACAGTCGCGTAGACGGTAACCGGGTCGGCTTCAATGAGGATGGAATCGGCAAAGGTGAGAGATTCGGTCATGGTGGCCACTTTACCGATTCTGCTGGTCAGCTCCGAGGACGGCTGTCCACGTCACTCGAACTCACCGAGCACTGCACGCGCCGTGTCTTCGATGAGAGCGGCATCGGACTTGGAGTTCGGATCGTGGTGCTCCGTCATGATCGCGATGATGATCGGGTCCCGCTCCGGTGGGAACACGATGGCGACGTCGTTGCGGAGGGCATCGGAGTGGCCGGACTTGTCCGCCACCTTCCATCCGTCTGGAGCGCCCGCCCGGATGAGTGGATCGCCCGTGGCATTTCCGCTCATCCACTCGAGGAGCACCTTTCGGTCCTCGTCAGACAGATGCTCGGGGTCGAGGAGCGCTGTGAGGTCGCTCGAGAACGCAGCCGGAGTTGTGGTGTTATCGGTGCTGTCATGATCGATGACGTTGAGCTCCGGCTCGCGATCGACCACCTCGGTGACGGGATCACCCAGATCCTCCAAAGCGGTGTCCAAGCCCTGAGGGCCGCCGATGTGATCGAAGACGATATTCGCCGCAGCATTGTCGCTGACCCTGATGGCGGCCTCGGCCACCTTCTCCAACGGCAGTCCATCGCCGAGGTGCTTCTTCGTCACCGGCGCATAGCCGGCCTTGTCGACGTCCTCCTTTGACCAGGTCACCTGTTCGTCCAAATCATCGGGTGATGTCGTGGCCAGGAGTTCAGCCACAGCCAGGGATTTGATCGTCGAAGCGAACCCGAACCGCTCATCGGACCGATGCTCGATGGTGGACCCGTCACCTGTGTCGACCGCGTGGACGCCGACTCGGGCGTCGTACTCGCCTTCGATGCCTTTGAGTTCAGCCGTGCCCTTGGTCTGGGCGGCGTTGGCCGTCGGCGACTCTGTGCTAGTGGTCGAAGACTGCGCCGAGGCGCTGGTCGTCTGCGGTGGAGGATCTGCTGCCGCGCTTCCACCTGAGGGAGTGCAAGCGGTCAGGGTCAGCAGTGACAGCGCTGTCGCACTGAGTATGCGGGAGTTTCGCGGGCTCATCGGTGTTCCTTCGTCGATGCGGCAGATCGTATGCCGGGACGACTGGTGTTCCGGCAAGTACTACTGTTCCCTAGCCAGGCGATGCAGTCGAAGACAGTTCTCGAGGTTTGCATATCAAAAGTGCATATCATGGTGACGATGGACCTGATTGAAGCCTGTCGAACGTTCACCGCCGTCAGTGAATTGGGCAGCATGACACTGGGCGCCGCAGCGACCGGAGCCCCGCAGCCGGTGGCCAGCAGGCGAATTGCCGGGCTGGAGAAGCAGTTGGGCGCACGCCTCTTCGACCGCTCTGGTCGCGGCGTGAGCCTGACACCGTTTGGACAGGACATGCTCGCCTCGGCGAGACGCTTGGTCGACCTCGCCGATACGATGATGCTCGATGCGGACCGGGCCAAACTTCGGCCGGTGTCTCTGTCGGTTCCGCCGTCGTGCACAACGAGAAACCTCGCGGTGCTCACCGCCTCGGCGAATTCGGCCGGACTCAGCATCGACATCCGCTCCGCACCACCGGCACGACGCATTGATGACCTGTCGGGTCGTCGAGTCAGAGCCGTGCTGAAAGCGGTGCCCGAAGCGGAAGGAGCCTGGTATGTCCCGCTCGGATGCGCCCATCGAGGGCCGCTGACCGGGCCGGTGCGTCTGGCCGAGTTGCGAAAAGCCCGGTCGCAGGTGACAGGACATGGTCCGAGGCTGTCGGGAAAACGGCTGCGTCTGCTGATCGAAGACGACGTTCCTCATGTGCGTGACAGAATCCGGCGCGCGGCCGAATCGATGGGTCTGCTCCCGTATCAGGTTGTGGCGGACTCGTCCGATCCTGCGGCGGTCGCGGCTGTACTCGGCGATGGTGATCTGCTGTTGTGCAGTGACGCCGAGGCGGAGGACCTGGGTCTCAACTGGCAACCTCTGCTCGAGCCGGCCGTGTCCAGAGGCTATACGCTCGCCGCCACCTCCGGCGATGACGCCGAGGCGCTCGGAGCGTTCAGCGAAGAGATCGCCGACTGCCTCGGCGGCGTCCCCGCGGGGACGCGAAGCGGAGATGGCTCGGAGGACGCGACGGGCAGAAATGTCCCTGCGCGGGCGACGGGCAGGGACGTCCCCGCGGGGACGCCGGGAGGTATCGCTGGTGCGGAGATGCACGGCGACGGGAGTGCGAAATGAACTCTGATGCCCGCGTCATTCACGACGTGAAGGAACAGCTGACCTCGGCAGGGCTGCGCGCAAACATTGTGGTGCGCGACCTGGACAACAGGCGGGAGATCTCCACGAGTGCTGATTCCGCTATGCCTTTGGCCTCGGTGGTGAAGGTCCCTATCGCCTTGGCCGTGCTCAACCGCATCAACGACGGAACACTGGACGGAGCACAGACTCTCACCATTCGCCCAGACCGCTTCGCAGGGGAGGGGCCGACGGGCGCGAGCCGCTTCCGCCACCCTGCGCAGATCGCGCTCGAGGACCTGCTCATGCTGTCCGTGAGCTTCAGCGACAACACCGCCACTGATGCCCTGCTCGATGTGGTCTCGCCGGGCGAGGTCCACGAAGATCTTCAGGGCCTGGGTCTACGCGACATCACGATCAGGCACCGTCTCGACGCGCTGGTCCAGACTCCGCTGGAGAGCCTGCCGGCCGCCGATGCCCACCTCGCCTACGACCTGGCTCGAACCAGTCCGAGCCGGGGAGAAGGACATCGGATCTGGCAGCTGGACGTTTCACGGGCCAACACCGGAACTGCTGGTGGCCTGATCGACCTGATGCAGGAGATCTGGCGGCCCGTCCACATTGATCCGACGGTCGCATCGAGACTGCGGTCCCTGATGGCGGGCAACATCATCCGGCACAGACTCGCACCCGACTTCGCCTCAGACGCGATGACCTGGTCATCGAAGACGGGAACCCTGCTGCACCTGCGTCATGAGATCGGGGTCGTCGACCATACCGACGGACAGTCCATCGCTGTCGCAGTCCTCAGTGAATCGAGCAATCCCGCCGCGGCACAGCCGGCGGCTGAGGCCGAGCTCGGCGCCGCAGCCCGGGCTTTGCACGACCTGCTCCGGTGAGCACGACCTGCTGCGGTGAAGGACCGACCTTGGCGGGATCACACGTCCCGAGACCGCAGCACCAGGTAACCGGTGAGAAGCCCCGCCATTGCCCAGCCCAGGAGAATCAGTACAGCGGTCGGCCAACCGTAGGGCCCAGCGGTGTCGACGGCGAGCACGGCCATCGCCTGATTCGGCAGGTATTGCACCAGGTCGCTGATGGCATCGACGCCGAAGAGCGGCAACAGGTTCGGAACCAGGTGGAGCAACCCAAGCACTGTGATGATCGTCAGCGAAGCGCTGCGCAAGGCAGTTGCGAGTCCGAGAACGAACACCCCGAGCAGACCCAGGCCGAGCCCCGTTCCGACGATGGCCCGCACAAGATCGACGGCGTCGAAAGCACCGAACTGCGACGCTGACGCACTGGCGACGGGAGTGCCGACGACGATCAGTGCAGCCCCGAGGACAACCCCTGTCACCAGCACAACCGCGGTCTTGGCCAAAAGCATCTGCTTTCGACGTGGAACTTCCTGCAGAGTGGTCGTGATCGACCCTGTCGAGTACTCACCGGTGATGGTGAACGTGCTCAGCAGCACGATGACTATTTCGACCACGAGCATGGTCTGGACGACGATGGCGGGGGCAGGCATTGCGGAGTCGAGGCCGTTGCGGCCACTGGCCAGTGCTGAGGCACCGAGCAGCCAGGAGCCGAGGAGTGCGGCGACGAATGCGGCCACGATGATCCACCAGGTGGAGCGAACGCTGCTCAGTTTCGTCCACTCGAACGCGATGGCTCCCCACCAACAACCTCCTCGTGTCGTCCGGGGCAGAGCAGCGGTGCGGTCGGTCGTTGTCGGGGTGCTCATGATGATGACTCCTTCGCAGAACTGTTCGAGACGATCTGCGCCCCGAGTGATGCGATTGTGTCGACCGGCACCACGGACGAACGATGGTCCGTTGCCCCTTCGGTCAGCTGGGCATAGACGTCTTCCAAAGACGCCGCTGTGAAGCTGAGTTCG
This sequence comes from Brevibacterium picturae, assembly GCF_900105045.1. GTDB lineage: Bacteria > Actinomycetota > Actinomycetes > Actinomycetales > Brevibacteriaceae > Brevibacterium > Brevibacterium picturae. The sequence continues at coordinate 3,139,063 of NZ_LT629739.1, forward strand.
TCGATCCGCAGGTTCTGCCCATGAGCAAGAGAGCCGATCTCATCGATGCGCTCGCCGCTGACCTGGATCTGAGCACCGGAGAGGGTGACGGACAGACCAGAACGATCGAGCACCTCGGCGAGTCTGCTGGATTCGGGCGACCGCACGATTGCGGTGCGGGTGACATCGAGCAGATCGTGCAGGGGCGAATCGGCGACGAGCCGTCCCTGCGCGATGACGACGAGGTGATCGGCGGTGTCGGCCATTTCACTGAGGAGATGGCTGGAGACGAAGACCGTGCGACCCTGGGCAGCGAGGTCGCGCATGAAGCGTCGGATCCAGGTCACGCCCTCCGGGTCGAGGCCGTTGACCGGTTCGTCGAAGATTAGCACCTCAGGATCTCCGATCAGCGCCGAGGCGATGCCCAGCCGCTGTCGCATCCCCAGTGAGAAGGTGCCGATGCGTGAACGTGCGACCTCTGCGAGTCCGACCATGTTCAGCACGGCCGTGACCCTGCGCGAGGGGATCCCGTTGCTGCGGGCCATGCCGAGCAGGTGGCTGCGGGCTGATTGTCCGGGATGGCCGGTGCGCGGCTCGAGCAGTGCCCCGACCGTGGACAGGGGGTGGGGGAGCTCAACGTAGGGGCGCCCTCCGATCAGCGCCTTGCCCGAGGTCGGGCGGTCGAGCCCGAGCAGCATCCGCATTGCCGTCGACTTCCCCGCTCCGTTGGGGCCGAGGAACCCGGTGACCTTGCCGGTGCCGATCGTCAGGCTGATGTCGTCGACGGCTCGCTTGGGTCCATAGGTCTTGGTCAGTGATTCGAAGGTGATCATGGTGCTGCCTCTCTCCCACATGTCCGTTGTCAGTTGCTTCCTGATATTCAGCCTAGGAATTTCGGTGCGCGTGCGAACCTGCCGAGGGTCGGTCGGCAGCACCGACCATGGTCAGTGGTGATGACCTGACTTTCGACAGTGTTGGCGCTGTGCGCCCGTTGGTAGCATTCCAATCAGGGAGCATTCCTGACAGGGAGAGGCGCCCGGACGGGGGTACGGACCAATGCGAGGGCACGAGTGGTGGCAGGGCCTCGCCATCTTCGTGTGCGCCGCGATGATCTCCGTGCTGATGGGCACCTCCTGGTCGTTTCTGCAGATCCTGCTGGTGGTGCCCGCGTACTTCATCGGCCGCAGATGCGAGTCGATGCAGCCTGCTCTGATCGGCTTCGGCGTTGGGCTCATCGCGCAGTTGGCGCTGTCGTGGATTGCTGAACCGTCGGATTTTCTCTCGGTGTGGTTCACAGCCCTCGTCACTGACTTCGTCTGTCTGCTTCTGCCCTGGTGGCTTGGCCGGTCACTGCGGCTGCGTGAGGTTCGGCGATTCCAGGAGGACGACATCATCACGGAGCTCGCTCGGGTGCGTGAACGGAACCGCATCGCCGAGGACATGCACGATCTCGTCGGACATGACCTCGCCCTCATCGCCCTGCACAGCGGAGCCTTGGAAGTGAGCGCCGATGCCAGCGATGACCAGAAGAAGGCCGCGTCTCAGATTCGGGCCCGAGCTGTCGCCGCCACCGACAGACTGCACGAGATCCTGGGAGTGCTGCGTGCCGAGGAGACTGAGCCTCGACGTGCCCCCAACGGTCACGACCTTGATCGGATCGTGGACTCGGCCAGAGAGCCCGGAATGGATGTGGACATCTCTGTGACAGGTTCGATTGCCGCCGAGGCGGTCGCCCGGGCCGTCGAACGCGTGGTGCAGGAATCCCTGACGAATGCTGCGAAGCACGCCCCCGGTGCGCCGGTGGCGATCACCGTCGATGCAGGTGAAACGGACGTGAATGTCGCCGTGGTCAATGAGGGAGGCGGCTCCTCCGCCCGAGCCGAGACATTGAGTTCGTCCGAGAGCCGACATGGCAGCACTCATACCGGAATGGGGCTCATCGCCGCCGAGGAACGAATCAGGCTGCTTGGCGGCACCATGTCAGCCGAACCTGACCATGGCGGCTTTCGGGTGTCAGCGAGCATCCCGCAGGTGGCAGATGAGAAAGCTTCCAGAACACAGACTGACTCACAGGCGCGCGGCACAATCAGCAGACAAACAGACGCCGCAACCAAGGATCGTCTCAGGCGAGCCCAGCGCAATCAGCGCGCGAGCATGCGGCGAGCCGCATTGGTGCCTGGGGTCTGCGCGGTGGTGCTGCTGGTGACCCTCGTCGTCTTCCAAATCCTCACATACACCAGTGTGGGATTGCCCTCTGACAGATTCGCTCAGATCCACCTCGGTCAGGCCAAGTCTGAGGCCGAAGCCGTGCTGCCACGTTCACATGTGGATCTCGCTGGGGTCCCGCCGACGGTCACGGTGCCGACAGCAGAGCCAGGCAGCTCGTGCGAGTTCTATCTGGCTCGTGAAACAGTCATCGACTTCAGCAGTGACATCTACCGGATCTGCACCCGCGATGGAGTCATCACTGCAGCAGACCGACTGAGCCCGGAGGAGTGACAATGACGACCAGTGAAAATTCGGAGCCGGAGGACACAGCGATTTCGGTACTCATCGTCGACGACGAACCGCTCATCAGATCCGGCATCCGCGCCATTCTCGGCAGCGATCCCGACATGTCAGTGGTCGGGGAGGCCAGCGACGGACGCGAGGCGGTGTCGGGGGTTCTCAGGTTTCGTCCGCAGGTGGTGCTCCTCGACATCCGCATGCCGAATCTGGATGGCTTGGATGCGATCCCAGAGATCCTCCGAGCGTGGCCGGAGACCAAGATCGTCATGCTCACCACCTTCGGTGAAGACGCCTATATCGCCGGTGCCCTGGAACGCGGGGCCGTGGGCTTCCTCCTCAAGGCATCTGATCCCCGGGAGCTGCAGGATGCGGTTCGTGCTGTGGCTGCGGGCGCAGCATACCTGTCTCCGCGGGTGGCTCAGCGAGTGATCGATCGGTTTCGTTCTGGCCCCAGCCCGGACGCTGAGGCTCGGTCGCGCATCGACGAGTTGTCCGAACGAGAACGTGATGTCCTTGCTCTGCTGGGGGCGGGGAAGGCGAATTCCGAGGTTGCTCGGGAACTGTTTCTCACAGAGGGCACCGTCAAAGGGTATGTCAGTGCAATCCTGGCCAAGCTGGGGGCAGCGAACCGGGTGCAGGCCGCGATTCTCGCGCATCGTGCCGGGATCATCGCTGACGGGCCACCGTCATAGTGGGCAGGTGGTCGAATCTGGTGCAGAAATCGACCATCCGCCCACTATGACGCAGCGTTGAGCCCCGAATGCTCGAGGCTCGCGGAGGCCCAACCTTCGGGGAGGACTCAGAAGCTGGGCAGGACCGATCCGTCTTTCCACTTGTCTTCGATGAACTGCTTCACTTCGGGGGAGTGGAGGAGCTCATCGAGCTTCTTGATGTTCTCATCGTCCTTGTTCTCGGTGCGCACGGCAAGGAAGTTGCCGTAGGGGTTGTCCTTGGCGTCTTCGAGGATGATGCCGTCCTTGGCCGGGTTGAGTCCGGCTTCCAGGGCGTTGTTGCCGTTGATGACCGAGGCGTCGACGTCCTTGAGCGTACGAGCCAGCTGCGCGGCATCGGCCTCGACGAACTCGATGTTCTTCGGGTTGTCCTCGACGTCTGAGAGCTTCGCGTCGACCGCGTCGACACCGTCCTTGAGGGTGATGAGCTTGGCCTTTTCGAGCAGCTTCAGTGCACGGCCCTGATTGGCAGGATCGTTGTTGATGCCGACCTTCGCGCCCTTGGGCAGATTCTTGACGTCCTTCACTGTCTTCGAGAACAGTGCGAAGGGCTCCAGGTTGATCGGTTCGAACGCGGTGAGCTCGTACCCCTGGCCCTCGACCTCGGAATCGAGGTAGGGCTTGTGCTGGAAGTAGTTGGCGTCGATGTCGCCGTCGGACAGGGCCTTGTTGGGCAGGGTGTAGTCCGTGTATTCGGTTACTTCGATGTCGAGGCCGGCCTCTTCGGCGAGGTTCTTGTCAACGAAGCGCAGGATGTCGCCCTGCGGCACGGGTGTGGCACCGACGGTGAGCGTGGTGATGTTGCCGTCCGTCTCACCGACGGTGTCGGTTCCGCCGCCCACGAGTCCGCAGCCCGACAACAGCAGGGTCGCACTCGCAGTGATGGCGATGAGCTTGGTCTTCATGATTCTCCTTGATTTCAGTAGTTCGTCAGTGATGAGTCAGTGGAATGAGCCAGTGGGTGGGCCAGTGGTGTGACCGCGGCTCAGCGGTGGTCGACGGCGCGGGCGATGCGGTCGCCGATGAACTGGATGAGCGTCACGATGAGCACGAGGACGATGATGCAGGCGACCATCGTGTCCGCCTGGTAGCGGTTGTAGCCGTAGGAGATCGCCAGAGCCCCGAGTCCGCCGCCGCCCACAGCCCCGGCCATCGCGGTGTAGGACACGAGAGTCACCGAGGTGACCGTTGCGGCTCCGATCAGCCCCGGTTTCGCCTCGGGGACGTAGACCTGACGGACCACCTGTCCATTCGAGGCCCCCATCATCAATGCCGCCTCGACCTTCCCTTCCGAGACCTCACGCAGCGAGTTCTCGACGAGGCGGGCATAGAAGGGGATCGCCCCGACGGTCAGGGACACCACGGTCGCCTGCCACCCCAGAGCCGATCCCACGACGAAGCGGGCGAACGGGATGAGGGCGATGATGAGGATGATGAAGGGAATCGAGCGCGTGACGTCGACGATGAATGACAGCACGCGGTAGAGCGCGGGACGAGCGGTGAGCCCGCCCTTCGATGTCGTGAACAGCCAGATGCCCAGGGGCAGGCCGAACAGCACCGCCAACCCGGTGGACCAGGCGGTCATGAGCAGGGTCTCGATCGTGGCGGGCAGCATCTGCTGCGTGATCGCGGGATTGTCGAACCACATCGGATCGTTCATCAGGCTGCCTCCTCCGCATAGATTCCGTCGGCTTCCAGGGCTGTGATGAGCTCCTTCGACTTCGCCGCCGAGGCGACTGTGAAGCGGATCCGCCCGACCTGCCTGCCCTCTATGGTTTCGACAGCACCGGCCAGGATGGCATCCGCGCTGACACCGACGGACTGCGCGCAGGTCAGCACCTGCGGCAGGCTGGCTCCGGCCAGCGCCACCTCGACGAGGCGGGTCTTCCCACCGCTGGTGCCAGCGCCATCCGCGCCATCAGCACCAACGGCGGATCCGGTGTCGTCCAACCCGATGGGTGGAAGGGGGACGAGATCCTTGGCCAGGGTCGAGCCGGGCTCGGAGATCACCTCGGCGAGGGTGCCGGTTCTGGCCACCTGGCCATCGGCGAGCAGAGTCACCGAGTCGCAGATCTCGCGGATGACGGACATCTCGTGGGTGATGATGAGGACGGTGATGCCCAGGCGGTCGCGCAGTGAGCGGATGAGGCCCAGGATCTGGTCCGTCGTTGAGGCATCCAGCGCCGAGGTGGGCTCATCGCACAGCAGCACCTTGGGTTCGGCGGCCAGTGCCCGGGCAATGCCCACGCGCTGCTTCTGTCCGCCGGAGAGCTGGGCGGGGTAGTTGTCGGCCCGGTCGCCGAGGCCGACGATCTCCAGCAGCTCACGTGCCTTGGCCAGGCGCTCGGCCTTGGCGACACCGGCGATCTGCAGGGGATGGGCGACATTGTGCAAAGCGGTGCGGGAATCGAGGAGGTTCACGTGCTGGAAGACCATGCCGATGCTGCGGCGGGCCTCGCGCATTCCGGAGCCTGACCGGTCGGTGAGGTCGGCGCCGTCGATGGAGACCGTCCCGGAGGTCGGGGAGTCGAGCCCGGTCAGGCAGCGGATGAGAGTGGACTTGCCGGCGCCGGAGCGGCCGACGATGCCATGGATCTCTCCGGCGGGGACCGACAGATCGATCTCCTCCAGAGCGACGGTGTCTCCGAACACCTTCCGCAGACCGCGCAGCTCGATCACAGTCGTCTCCTCGTGTGGATGGGGGATGTGGACGTTCACACGGCGTGCGCGAACCGAATGCGCCGAAATACGGGCACGACGATCTGCGGTTCGACCAGCGCCGACGATTCAGCATGCCAACACCGCGGTGCCAGCATTTACGCGGTCGTCATAAAAGGACGCACAACTGGGTTTTCGTGATCAAGGACACGCGGATTCGGGTGGGTGGGTCGCCTCGGCGCCGTTCTGGAGGGGCGGCGCGGCAGAGCAGCAGCGAGGTCCTGGAAGAGTGGGCGTTTTGTGCTGAATTTCATCGCCGAATCAGCACAAATCGCCCACAACTCGGCACGGGGAAACGAATCTCAGAGCGAAGTGCTGCTAGCGGCCGTTTCGCGAGGTATTCTATTTGTAAGTGCATTTAATATGCCGATTTCGGCAATCTACGACGAAAAATGCGCATAAAACGTAGGGAGTTGGCATGCTGATTAGATTTGAAGTGGAAAATTTCCGCTCCATGCGAGAGCCAGCGGAACTTTCAATGGTTGCGGTCGATGATGAGCGGCCGATAACGAGAGCCCAAACGAATCTCCCTGCTTCCCTGGTGCCGGCGGCGGGTGTCTTCGGCCCCAACGCTTCGGGCAAATCCAACATTCTGGCCGCAATGTTGTGGGTCAGTGATGCTGTGAGAACCTCATTGCGGTCGTGGGATGAGGAGATCCCAGTCGAGCCGTTCTTATTCGGTGATGCGAAGGACAGCGACTCATCGTTCGTCATCGAGATGACTGTGTCCGGTGTTCGCTTCGACTACTACCTCGACATCGGTCGACATAGTGTCAGCTTTGAGGCGCTCTATCACTATCCTGCGGGCCGACGGCGGAAACTGTTCGAACGCGAAGGGAACGAACTGACACTGCAGAGGGGCCTCGGCGAGCTGTCGGGAACTCGTGCGCTCTTGACCGACAGGACTTTGGCGCTGTCGATTATGCGTCGCTTTGACGAACCTCATACTTCTGGTTTCGCTCACGAGCTGCTGAAGATGACCCCGTTGGGCAAACAGTTCGAAGGAACCTCGAGACTGCCTGAACTGGAACGCCAGTCGACACTGAGCTTGTTCGACGGTGCAGCTGACCAGCAAATGGATCTGTTCGATGCTTTCGATGATGCTGAACTGGACACGATGTTCGATGGCGAAGAGAAGTTGAAAGTCAGGGGCAGAGCAGAACGCCGTCACAACGCATTGACCTTGCTGAGGATGGCCGATCTGGGAATATCTGATGTTGAAATTGCGAAGGGCCCAGCGATTCGTGCAGGCAGGGTCAGCACGGGAGGTGCACGTAAGAATGCTCAACTCGTCCACGAGATCTCGGGGGAGAGAGTGGCATTTGAATTCGCTGCTGAATCAGCGGGCACCCGCGAGTGGTTCAACCTGATTGGTCCGATCTTGGCCGCGATCGAGAACGGCTCTGTTGTTCTCTTTGATGAGATCGATTCGAGTCTTCATCCGACCTTGACTGCTCAATTGGTGAAGTTCTTCCAAGACCCCTCTTCGAATCCCAATGATGCGCAGCTGATCTTCACTGCACATGACACCAACTTGCTCAACCGGCTCAATCGCGATGAGATCTGGTTGACGGAGAAAGGGCCGGACGGAGCAACGAGGTTTGGTGCACTTGCGGACTATGCCGGCGAAAGCGTCCGTCGATCGCGCAACATCGAGGCGGGATATCTCAGTGGTCGATTCGGCGCGTTGCCGGATGTGTCGCGACCGGAAGTTCTGCGTGAGCTGGGGCTGATCGGATGAGCGCTCGAACACGTCGAGACAAAAAGAAGTCGCTGAAGCGCACGACCGAGACGAAGGCCGTTCGCGCGACGTTTCGGATCTACGTGGAGGGTGCAGCGACTGAGCCAGAGTACATATCTGCGCTGAGTAGGTTGCCGGAGTTGGCAGAGAGGACTGCGGTCGAGGTTCTGATCGAGGAGACCGGTGCGGTCCCGTCCACGCTTGTCGATTCAGCCTGTGAAGACAAACGGCGCAATGATTTGGACATCGATCAGTACTGGTGCGTCTTTGACGTTGAAAGTCCCGTTCCCCACCCCAACCTTAAGGGTGCAATGATCAAGGCCCGTGACAACGGTGTCGCAACAGCCGTCAGCAATCCGTGTTTCGAACTGTGGCTGGTCTTGCACCATGCGGCGCAGACAGCATTCTTAGAGACCGATCAGGCTATCAGCATACGCAACGCTATTGATCAGTCCGACGGCAAGCATTTGGCCGCTGCAGACTATATGAATCGCCGGACTGAAGCTGTGCGTCGAGCCAAATCTCTCGAGAAGCGACATCGCAATAACGGCACTGACTTCCCCGACGAGAATCCGTCCTCGACTGTCTACAAGCTTCTTGAAGCATTGAAGGTCGACGTGTCGCAGGACTGACGCTCCGCCTCGGCGCCGGAAGTGACGGGAGTGTGAACTCTGGTCAAAACTGCGGGGCGGGACCGGTGCAGTTCTCGCTCTCGTAACCTCATCGTCACCTCGCCCCCGTATTCCTGGATAGCTCAGGCCCAGGGCCACTTGTCATCTCGGCACAGTGATCCGGAGGCGAGGACGACGAGGAGACCAGCGCATGCTCGAGGACACCACCAGGATCGCGGCGATCGTTCCCTGTCACAACGAGGAGATCACGGTGGCGAAGGTGGTCCGCGACCTCAAGACCGCCGTGCCCGGCATCGTCGTCTACGTCTATGACAACTGCTCGAGTGACCTGACATCGCAGCGAGCCGCCGAGGCGGGCGCGATCGTCCGCAAAGAGAACTCCCCAGGCAAGGGCAACGTCGTCCGGCGGGCCTTCGCCGACATCGACGCCGACATCTACGTGATGATCGACGGTGACGACACCTATGAGGCCGCGCATCTGCCCGAGATGATCGAGACTCTGGTCTCCGGGCCCTACGACCATGTGCTCGGTGTGCGCCAGGACAACCAGGAATCGACGTCATACCGGCCCGGCCACGAAGCGGGCAATATGATGTTCAACCGGCTCACCGGGTGGCTGTTCCAGTCCCAGGTGACCGACATGCTCTCCGGCTATCGGGTGTTCTCCCGCAGGTTCGTGAAGTCGTTCCCCGCGATCAGCAAGCGCTTCGAGATCGAGACGGAGCTGACCGTGCACATGATGTCGCTGCGCCTGCCCAGCACCGAGGTGCCCATCGATTTCCGTGACCGTCCCGACGGCAGCGAGTCGAAGCTCTCGACGTTCAAGGACGGCTTCCGCATCCTCGGGCTGATCTCCGCGCTGGTCAGGCACGAACGGCCGAGGCTGTTCTACGGTGTGATCACCGCGATCCTGGCCGCAGCGTCCCTGCTGTTCGGGCTGCCCGTGGTCTGGGAGTTCTGGCAGACTGGCCTGGTGCCGAGATTCCCGACAGCCATCCTCGCCGCAGCCCTCATGGGCTTGGCATGCCTCCTCGCCAGCGTGGGACTGACCCTGGACGGGCTGCGTCGGGCCAGACGTGAAACCTCCCGACTGGCATACCTGGGGTTACCGGCGGTCAGCATGCCTGAGACGGGCAGTGCGATCATGCGCACCTCAGGTATCGGAACATCAGAACTCGACTCATCGGATCTCAGATCGCCGGACCAGCGACCCCGGAAGACAACTGCAGCGAGGACCTCACTCGCCTCATGACGGAGCCGAGAACAACGAACCGCGCCGCGGAGAAGTCGACGAACGGTTCCAGGCTTCGAGAATTCTTCGCCTCGCCGGTGGTGTGGGATTGGATCCTTGCCCTGCTGACCTTGCTGCCCGCTCTGGTCTTCACCGCGCTCTTCTTCCCTGGCCGAGCCAATGTCGACATCGCCAACCAGTACGCGCAGGCCACAGGCGACATTCCGTTCTCCGATTGGCATCCGCCGATCATGAGCGCCGTGTGGCGAGTCCTCATCGGCCTCACCGGCGAGTCCGGCAGCCTGTTCGTCCTCCAAGTGGCCATTCTCGCGCTCGCCTGCTGGCTGCTCGGCGTGCTTGTGCACCGGTGGGGAGAACATCGGTGGGTGTCGCTGGTCGGGCCCGCGATCATGGCGACCCCTTGGGTCGTGTCGCAGATGACGACGATGTGGAAGGACACGCAGATGGCCGTGGCCATGCTGCTGGCCGTGGTCCTGCTCATCATCACCCGCTTCGTGCCGAAGACGTGGGTGCTCTGGATACCGGCAGTGGTGCTGCTCGTCTACGCGTTCGGGCTGCGGAAGAACGCCATCTTCGCCATCATCCCGATCGCGGTCTATGTCGCTTGGCTGCTGGTCAAACGGCTGCGTAGCAGTCCGCAGCGCGATAGTCGGCTGCTGTCGCGGTTCGTTGCCAAGCGAGGTCTGGCCACGGCCGTCGCCTCCCTGCTCGTCCTCATGGTCTTGGGTGCTGGAGTCAAGGCCACAGACCTGGCCATCGCATCCCAGGAGGACGTGGCGGCCACCGGTCAGATCTCGCAGATCTTCCTCGACGACGTCATGTTCTCCGTGCCCGATGACGAGCTCCAAGCTTCCGATGCTCCCGCCGAGCTCAAGGACAAGATCAGCACAGCACGGGACAAATGCCTGGAGAAGGGCGAGATCTGGGACGCCTACTGGAACTGCTACGACATGGGGGCGACCGAAGAGCCGTTCTCACCTATCGCCCACCAGGACGATCTCAGGGATCTCTGGCTGTCGGAGGTCATCACTCACCCCCTGCGCTATGTGGAGTACCGAGCCGCAGTGTTCTCCTTCTACTTCTTCTCCTCGGCTCTGGAATACTGGCCGGCCGACTGGCACTATGACGCGGCGAAAGTCGGACTCGAACAGGGTAATGACAAGGCCGACTACATCGTCAAGCCCTACGTCGAAGACTTCGCACTCGACACATTCCCGATGCTGTTCAAGCCGTGGTTCTGGACCCTCCTCGCCGGCCTCCTGCTGGCCTTCGGATATCGCGCCCGGCGGCGGAGTTCGACGTTCGCCACCGCGGCGGTGAGTTCGCCCGCGAAATCGACTGCTGAAACGACCTCGAAGCCTGTCCAGAAGATGGTCTCGAGGCCTGCCGACGCACGGACCTTCTGGCCCGAGATCACGATGTTGGCCACCTCGGCGCTGTTCTATGTGGTCGGATATTTCCCCATCGTCCCGTCGAACCATTTCCGGTACACGTTCTGGCCGGCGCTGGCCGTCACCACCGCGCTGCTGTTCGTTTTGGCGATGTGGCGGTCCAAACGTACAGAGGCCGCCTCGGACGGCTCGGAGGGGTCGAAGCCAGCGGATACCTCGGACATCGTGGACAACTCAGACACTCGAGAGCCGGGGGACACCCCATGATCGCCGGGCACGCCGCGATCGGGGGCATTCAGCGAGTCCGAAACCTGGCCGATTAGACTCGGTGACTGTAATGAAAGAGTCATTTTCGGCCCGTATGCGGCGCCTCGCGGCGGAAGCGTTCAAGTTTCTCACTGTCGGTGGTCTGGGATACATCGTCGACGTGGGACTCTCCAACGTCCTCGCCTACGGCGTGGGATCGATGCCTGCGCTGCTCGAGGGCAGCCCGATCAAGTCCAAGATCGTCTCCACCATCATCTCGATGATCGTCGTATGGCTGGGCAACAGGCTCTGGACCTATGGGGACCGGACCACGGGTTCGAATCTGCGCGGCGTCTCGCTCTTCGTCGCGGTCAACATGGCTGGCATGATCATCACCGTCATCCCGCTGGGCGTGACCTGGTACCTGCTCGACATGCGTGACCAGCTGACCTACAACATCTCGACGAACATCATCGGCGTCGGCCTGGCCATGATCTTCCGCTTCTACGCCTACCGCACGTGGGTGTTCAAAGAAGCATCTCCCGACGCCGAGGTGGTCGTCGAGATGGACGAACCGAGCACCGTTCCCGACGACCGGAAGTAAGGTTGCCGCGCCGACTGCCGCGCCGACTGCCGTGCCGACTTCATCGAGACAACGGTGGAGCTTCGTGACACCTGTGCGTGCACAGGTGGTTCGGCGCTCCAGCGTCGTCTCGACGGAAGCTGAGATAACCAGAGAGGAACAGAGCAATGAGTGAAAAAGCCACGACCATTGATGAGTATCTGGAGGGGATTGATCCGGCTTTCCGGGCGGAGCTCGAACGGATTCGCGCACTTGTGACAGAGCTCGTTCCGAGTGTGGACGAGACGATGAGCTACAGCATGCCGACGCTGAAGTACAAGGGTCGTGCCCTGGTCTACTTCACTGCCTCGAAGAAGCACATGAGCCTGTTCCCCTCGTGCTGGGCGATCGAAGAGTTCAAGGACCGGCTGGAGGACTACAAAACCACTGTGCACGCGATTCAGTTCACGTTGGCAAAGCCACTGCCTACCGAACTGGTCGAGGACCTCGTTCGCTACCACGCACTCCAGATTGACGAAAACCGGCAATGACCAGCTCCCACATGGCCCTCCGCTGAGAAACAGGAGATCCCAACGTCGCGCGTCGGCTGGTCGGGATTGAAATGAGGGATTCATATCCCCAACCACCTGTGATCTAACGTGCACACGGTCAGCGTCGCCTGGTGACTCTGGTGGAATTCGGAGTCGCTGCTGACCCTCGGGAAGCGGCCGAACAGGGCGCCTTCTGACCACAAGGCAGCTGATCATTTCTGATCTTCAGTACAGGAAGCCCCGGCAGAATAGACCCATGACCGCGCTCCAGCCAATCCCACTGGTCCTGCTTGCAGGCGTGCCGGGGGCTGGAAAGACCGAAGCGCTGAAGATGATCAGCAAGCAGGCTCCATGGGTCCGCATCTCTGATTCGGAGACGGTACGTTCCCGGCTGAGCAACTACGTGCCTTGGCTGCCGTATACGATGAGCCGGCCTGTCGTCCACACGATAGGTCACTTCGCGGCACTGTTTCAGGTTCTTCGGCGAGACAGGGGTCCGCTTATCGTGCACGACCCGGGAACTCGTCATTGGAGCCGCCGTCTCTTACTGCGCTTAGCGCTTCTCCGAGGTCATAGACCAGTCGCCGTTTACATTGACATCGATCGCGAATCCGCAATTCTTGGCCAGGTGAGGCGCGGTCGTGCCGTCAGACATCAAGCGTTCGAGCGACATTGGCGGCATTGGGTCGAATTGCGCAAGGCGATTCTTGCTGGCGTCGAGCCTTCCCCGGGTGAGCGATGGCCGCGAATGATGCTCTCCAGCCGCGATTCGGCCGTAGACGACCTGCACCAGCTGCTGGATTCCACCGATTGTGGCCAGGAACTCCAAGCAGATCGAACTTAGTCCACTGAGCTGTCGTCATCTCTCCAGGCTCAATTTCGACAACTGGGCTGAACGCATCGCCTCAAGCTCGGCTGATGACCCTGTCGTAGAGGTCTGCTACTTCCTCAACCGCCGGTAGGCCCGAACTCGCAACGGTTCGATCCCGAGAATGCCGACGTGGTCCTGCGCCTGCTCTGGCGCGATCATCTCGACGTCGAGCAGGGCCGGCGTGGCCCGCGCCGGAAGCTCAGCGTCGATCAGGTCATCGATGCTGCGATCGTTCTCGCCGACGCGGACGGGCTCGAGGCGCTCTCGATGCGCAAGGTCGCCGAGGCGGTCGGAGTCTCGGTCATGTCCCTGTACAGCTATGTGCCGCACCGGTCAGGTCTGATCGGGCTCATGGTGGACAAGGTCATCGGCCGCAGTCCGCGGCCCGAGCATTCGGGGTCGTTGGCGGACCGGGTGCGCACCTTCTCGGAAATTCTCTGGGACGAGTATCACCGGCATCCATGGCTGGTCGATGCACAGTCACACCGGCCGTGGATCGGGCCTGAGATCTCCGCCCGCTATGAGTGGGCGCTCGAGGCCTTCGAAGGCACGGGCCTCGACGACATCGCCATGGACCACACGGTCTCACTCATCGAATCGCATGCCTCGGCCAGCGCGGCCGGCAGCATCAATGCGCAGAGACTCATGGAAGGTTCGGGTGTCAGCGACGTCGAGTGGTGGGACGCCAATGCTCCGCTGCTCGAGCTGGTGATGCCCGCAGGCTCTTTCCCCATCTCCAGCAGGGTCGGGTCAGCAGTGGGGGAGAAGTACCAGGCGGTGACCAGTCATAGGGCGATCTACGAATACGGGTTGGAGACCATCATCCTCGGTGTGGAGGCTCAGCTACAGAGCCGCGCCTGAGGCTACCGACCGCACAGCTTTATCGGCACAACGGTGGAGCTTCGAGACACCTGTGCGTGCACCGTTGGCTCGGCGCTCCAGCGTTGTCGCGGCGCGAAGTGACCAAGTGGCCCCGCGCGAAGCGGCCTCGTCAGCGCAGCGTGCGCAGCTTCCTGTAGGCACGGACCACTGGGGTGGGCGCAATTGTTCGCAGCTCGGCGCGGATGAGCAGACGTTTCTGCTTCCACACAGCGCTGCGCCGGTTCGGCAGCTGACCTTCCCTGGCTCGTGTGGCCAGCAGGCTCAGATGATGACGCAGTCTTCCCTCGTCGACATGGAAGTAATTCTCAGCCAACCACGCCGAGGTGGGGAAGCCGATGTCCCCAGCCGCCACCTCGGCGAGGGTGCCGGTGGCGCCGGATTCGGCGAAGGCCTCATTGAGCAGGGCCCTGTCGAAGCCGAAGTCCGAGATCAGCAGGGTGGGGATGCCACGGTCGAAGGACTCCAGAGCAGCCGTCGATGACACTGTCACCAGGGCTGATCCGGGCACGAGGAACTCGTCGAGAGGACCATAGCCGAGGCCGATGAGGTCGGCGCCATCAAAGCCCTGCTTGCGCAGAGAATCGAGGATGTCGAAGTACGAGTGCTGTTCATGGTGGGTTTCGTGCTCCCCGGGCCGGGACCGCATTTTGATGACCACGCTCGAGTTTTGGTGGTGCGAGGCGAAGCCAGCGAGGGCACGCACGATCGCTTCACGATCGGCCAGAGTTTCGGGCACCTTGGCCTGCGGAGCGAAGACGAGAGTCTGGGGGACGTCGTCAGGCATGGGCAGCGAGTGTGCACCCGCGGCGGCGGGCTGCTCGACGTCCTCAGCGACGGCGAGCTGCGGGATCCCGAGTGAGCGCAGCATCGGCAGGCGGGCCAGGTAGATCTCACAAGGCACCTGCGTGAGTGCACTGACCTGGGTGTACTGGGCCACCTCGGCGAAGGAATGGGCAATGAACGCGTCCATCAGACGGCGATAATTCATGCCTTTGGTGCTGGCAGGAAGGCCCATGCCGGGAAGGCCCGAGACCAGGGCCGGGCGGTGCTCGAGCAGGTGCGCGGTGAGGAAGAGCTGAGCGACGATCGGGCCGGTGGCGGCACCGAGGACGATGTCGGCGTGATGGTCGGTGATGATGCGGGCCAGATCGGTGCGGGTCACGACAGGGATGCGGCGGCCGGCCCAGGCGGTGCCGGCGACGGCGTGGGTGATCTGCTCGTCGGTGGGCAGGATCGGGCTGTCGATGAGGTAGACGTGGGCCTCGACGCCGGGCAGGGAACTCAGCAGCCGGGTCGCCCATTTGAGGTAGGACTCGGAGTCGGAGACGGAGACGATGCGGATTGGTACGTCCGAGCGCGATGGTGGTTCAGGTATCGACATCTGCCTTGACCGATTGGGCATTGAGGGACTTACGCAGACTATCGGCTGAGGCACCGGTCCACCATTCCGGCGGAATCTCGGTGACGGCGATCGTCACGTCCGGGTTGAGCGTGGCCAGGGAGATCGCTGCGGTGCTGGGCAGACTGCGGATGGTGGAGTTCGGCGGCAGATTCACCAGGCGCAGCTCGATCGGCAGACCGACGTGTTTGATGCGCACACGTTCGTCGCGGTCGAGCTCGGCGAGGAATTCGTCGGTCTCGCGGCGGTGCGGGTAATAAGTGATGGGACCGTGGGCCATGAGCTCGTCGAGCCAGGCGCGGTAGGAGTCTTCGTGGATCAGTCCGTCGGCGACCAGGGCCGAGCCGATGACCGGGTTGTCCCTGGGGTGGCTGCCGCCGGTGGGCAAGGTCTGCAGATGCTTGAACTTGTGACGGGTGATCTCCGCGCCGGTTTTCAGGAAGGCCTTGCGCATGGTCTTCGACACCGGCAGCGCGGTATGCCAACGCAGCTTCCCGGCCGGAGCCAAGCCGCGCAGACGGTCAGCGACATGTGCGGCCATCACCGCACGTGAGGCCTTGAGCTTCTGCCGCGGGCGCACCAGGGGTCCGCGCTTGGCGGTGAGGATCTCGATGGTCGAGTAGGTGGCCAGGCCGTCGTCGAGGATGACGACCTCGGGCATGCGCCTCTCGAGGTAGGCCAGCGAAAGTGCCTTGTGGACCTGCCCGGAGCAGGCATCGCCGATGTAGATGCGATCGAAGGTCTGCTTGCGCAGGATTCCGGGCTTGGCACCGACACGTTCGAGGGAGACGCGCTTCGGCAGCCAGGCGGGATCGAAGGCGTCGAGGAACGAGGTCATTCCCTTCGCATTGGCGCGAGCACGGATGAGCAGGTCCTCATCGGGGTCGTGTGTCTCGAGTGCGGAGAGGAACTGGAGGGGCGACTCGACGAAAGCGATCGAAGTCAGTCGAATCTTCTTCGCCTGCTTGGCCGGACTCTTCTGCGCCTCAGCTGCCTGGCCTGGGGCCTGCTGCGCGGGGGCTTCTGCATCCTGCGTGAGAGTCATTGTGACCTCGTCTTTCTTCGGGCCTGACTTCTTCTTGGCTGACTGCTTCTCGCTCGACTTCTTCTTCGTCGAATTCTTCTTGGCGGAGCTCTTCTTGGAAGCGCCCTTCTTGGCCATCATCACTCTGGCTCCGATCTGCGTTTCGGTCCCAGCTTCGACCTCAGCCTCGACCCCACTCCTGAGTTCATTGCCGAGTCCAGTCGCGAGCTCAGCCTCGAATTCACCTGCGGGACGAGCTTCGCGCCGTCGATGGAGATTCCGTAGGTTCGCAGTGTGCGCTGCGTCCGCTTGGCCTGTGTGCGCAGGCGTCGCTTCGCCGAGCTCAAACCCTTGCGGTGCGGTGGAATCTCCAATTGTCCGGGCAGGTCCAGCTTCGTCAGGCGCTTGCGCTTGAAGTACTTCATGTCCTCCCCGCCGACGGCAGATTCGAGGAAGTCGATTGCACTGTCTCGCAGATACGAGGCCGTTTCGGACTGCATGCAGTAGGTGACCGCATCGATGAGCGGCCCCAGGTCCTTCGTGCCGATTGAGGCCCCACCGGCACCGGACTCCGCGTTCGCCGATCCGGGACCCACCTCGGCGAGGTCACCTGGCAGGACGTAGCCGCCCGTGTGAAGGGCATCGACGATGGTCAGCGGGATCCGGTTGCTGTTCTGGTACGGCGCCAGGGCGTGAAGCATCATCGAGGTTCCGATGGCGGCAGTGGCGGTGCCGAACAGAGCCCGAGCGGTCGCCAGCCCGGTCGAGTAGCAGGACACGACCAGCTGTGGTCGGGTGGTGGCGATGACGATCTCGGCCAGCAGCGGGACGTCGGCGAGCACGAACTCCAGTCCCAGTTCGTGACTGCGTTGGCGCAATGGTTCGATCGTCGTCCGCGCCGAGGTGGGGTGCGGTTTGAAGATGACCGTGGACAGTCCCTGCGCTTTGACCTCATCGATCATCTGCAGGTGCAGTTCCAGCTCCTCCTCGGCGGTGATGAGGTCGATCTGGGCCAGGTACTGACCGAGGACGATCGCAGCGTCGGGAATCGGATCACCGAGGTTCGCCGCCGCCAACTCGGGGGCCACCTCGGCGGCCATGTCGTCGATGACCGACTTCAGGTCGGTAGGCGGCAGGGCCACACGGTCGGGGGAGTGCTCGGCGAGCTGACGGGGTGTGATGCCTGGCAGGAGGTCCGTGTAGTAGATCGTGGTCAGCCGCTGGTACTGCGGCAGGGACAGTGGATTGCGGATCGGGCCGTAGCTCATCAGCCCATCGGAGTGCACCGAGATCCTCGCGGTGGTGAAGATCTGAGTGAGCACGCCGGCAGGATGGCCGGGCAGGGATTCGACGATGAGGTCGAGTGGCTCGTCGTCGGGGATCGTCCATGCCAAGCGCAACGACCGCTGCATGAGCGGGGCGCGTTCGCCGGAGATGCCGAAGGTCTTCGGATGGTTGGGCCAGATGGTGGCGTTCCAGTCCACGACGAGATCGAAGAAGGTCAGCAGGCTGGCCGAGCCGGGCATCGCGTCGGCCGCAGGTGTGAGCTCGGGGGCGAAGGAGTTGTTGGCGACGACGAGGATCCGTCGCCGGCCTGCCTCGCCGAGGCGCCCGGCCCGGATCAGGGCGACGATGTTCGCGAGCTGGTACTGGGTGGAGATCTGGATGATCTGGGTCATCAGCGTGCCCTCCTGACGATCGAGTCGATCACGGGCAGTCGGTGCTCCCCGAAGTTGTGCAGGGCCTGGTCGATGATGTCGGTGTCGACGCCCTTGAGTGTGTTCACCGCGCCCAGGTTGAGCTTCGACCTGACGTCGTGGGTCATCGAGGTGCCGCGATTGTGGATCTGGAAGTAGAGGATGGAGAGGAAGTTGCGGACCGCCTTCTGCTCGAAGCGGCGGAACTCCGGCTTCTCCTCGAGCATGGCGAACACGGACCGGAATGCGGGGATGAAGTCGAGTTGACGTTCGTCGTAGATCGCCGTCAACGAGGTGGCGCTGCCCTTGCGGTAGCAGAGGCCGGCGGTGTCGACGACGGCGAAGCTGTCGGCCTCGAGGTGGTGGCGCCACGTCCAGGGGCGGTCCTCGCAGGTGCGCAGATCCGGGTTGAACTCGAGCAGGCCGCGCCGCGCCATGGAGCGGGAGTAGATGCCTGTCCAGCACTCGGGGAAGTCGACCATCGTCGAGGCATCGTGGGGGAGTATGTAGTTCCTCGGGCGCAGCGCTGTGTTGTGAGTGAAGCAGGGGGCGTTGCGCAGTTTGCGGTTGAACCCGTTGACGATGAGGTAGTTGGTCTTGACGAAGTCCACGCCCAGACCGGTGATCGCATCCGTCAAGGAACGCAGATGTCCGGGGGCGTACCAGTCGTCACCGTCGAGATAGGTGATCGTGTCGCCGGTGGCTGCTTCCAGCGCCGTGTTGCGGGCGGTCGAGACTCCGAGCGATTGGGCGTTGTGGATGTCGACGAGGTTGAGCTGGTCTGCGAATTCGGCGATGACTCCGGCCGTGTCATCGGTGGACCCGTCGTTGACGACGACGACTTCCAGTTCGTCACGATCGAAGCGCTGGTTGACCAGACTCTTCAGACTCCCGCCGATCGTATCCTCGGCGTTCTTCGCGGCGATGATGACACTGACGACTGGCGCTGTCATTGGGTCCTTTCGCGGTGGTGCTCTTGACTCGTGGAGCTCGTGGCGTGCGCTGGTGCTTGCACGCGTTCTCCTGGGCGGACGGGCGGTGTGATTCGCATTCGATTGATCCTAAAATTCCTAAGCGAACGGTGGGTTGCGCCGAGGTTGACGCCCCGGACAGCTCGAATTCATCCGGTGTTCGCTTGTCGCCCACAGTCACGTCGTCGCTCGCCCATAGCCTTGTGCAATGCCAGACCTGAAGCTCTTTCACTTCGACATCCCGACCTGGGGAAACTACGGCGACAAGGCCCTGTTCCCCGTGGTCAGGGACGCATTCCGTGTGCTGGGACCCGGTGGCGCGGACGGTGGGGTTGACTTCACCTCGGCGGCGGCCCTGCGACGCGAGGTGGACACGGCGCTCGTCGAGCGGATCAACGCCCGGGCCGATGCCGTGGTCATCGGCGGTGGCGGACTGTTCCTGCAGGACACGAACCCGAATCGTCTTTCGGGATGGCAGTGGAAGATCTCCGCCGAGGCGCTCGCCGCCATCGAGGTCCCGCTCATCATCTATGCGCTCGGCGACAACCGGTTCCCCGGCCAGCCCGAGTTCGACGAGTTGATGCGCTCCCATGTCGGCCAGGTCCTCGACCAGTCCGTGTTTTTCGGCCTGCGCAACACCGGCAGCATCGAGACGATGTCGCGGTTCCTCGGAGCAGAGGGCATTTCGGCAGACGATTCGGGGCTCGGGACAGCGCGGGAGCGATTCAACCCGGGCCTGGAGGGATTCAACCCAGGCCCTGGGGGAGAGGCAGCGCACGTTCATCCCGGGCCGATCCGATTCCAACCCTGCCCGACGACCATCGCAGGTCTGCTCTACGAACCCTTGCGCGGACGTCGCCCGGATCCTCGTGAGAAGGTGTTAGCAATCCAGATGCTCGTACATCCCCGCCAGCAGGCGGCTGGCTTTGACGCCGAGGTGATCCACCAGGCCACGGTCGACGCAGCCCGCATGCTCGTGGCAAAGGAGTGGACCATCCTCAGCGTTCCCTTCCACCCGGATGATGCTGAGGTGTCGAGACAGTTGGTCGCCGAGGTGCCCGAGGTCAAAGAGATCACACTGTATGGATCGGACGTCGGCTTCTTCGCCGGCTTCGACCTGTTCGCCTCCATCCCCTATGTGCTCGGTGGTCGCGGGCACGCGCAGATGATCCCCTTCGGAGTCGGCTCGATTCCGATCTCCCTGGACCTGCATGCCAAGCTGGGGTACTTCGCCCACGATATCGGGCATCCCGAGTTCATCGTGCCGGTTGAGCCTGAGGGGATGGCGGCGGAAAGCACGACCACGGAGACCGATGGCGCAGGCATCACCGGCACTGGTGGCAACGGTCACGGTGAAGGCACCGGGGACGTGGCTCGGCGAGCACATGCTCTGGCTCAGCGGATTGTCGACACGATCGACCAGGCTTACGCGCACGGCAATGATCTGCAGGACGATCTCGCAGCGACTCGGCAGAGGCTCTTCGACATCACGGCTGAGAACCACGTGGACATCCGCGATGTGCTGCGGCCTTCGTCGGGCACGGGGAATTCCGGTGCGGCCACAGGGAGTCCCGGTGCCGGAACTGGGAGGTGTGGATCAGAAGCTAGTTCCCGAGCCGACCGGGAATCTCGAACCGTCCAAGTTCCCCGAGCAAGCGCCGATATCCGAGCCGAGGAATTCCACCTCGCGGCAGTGTCCGAGGCCGAGGAAATCAGCGCCGCTCAAACGCGAGAGCTCACGAAGCTACGCCGTGAGCACAAGCAACAGCTCGAGAGCGCCAACGCACAGCGCAAGGCCCACGAAGCGGAGTGCGAGAACCTCTGTGCGGAGATCAAACAGAAGGAAACTCAGTTCGAGCGACAGTCTGCAGACCTTGATGCCCGGACCGCGGAGCTCGACGCTCAGACCGCGGAGAAGAACCGTCATGCCGACGATGCTGCCGGACTGCGGAAGCAGCTCGACGAATCCGATGCCCAGCTCAGGTCGATCAACGACCGTGCAGCCATCGCCGAAGCGAAAGTCCTCATCGACAAGACGGTGCACGGGCTGGCTTGGAGAGCCCGGAGAATCAAGCGAAGGCTTCGTCGCTGAAGAGCGTGTGAGGAACCCCGCGGTTGCGAGAGGAAATCGGGCTCATCGAGAATGGGAGTATCGAACGGCCATCCGCTCACTGCCGGCGATGCGTTCGAGCCGGCGCACGATGAGGGCATCTCCCGTAGCTCCTGAGTCGGCGGGGGTGAAGCCAGCGCCGGCTGCGTCTTGCAGTGCGATTCGAGCGATGGCGCGCTGCATTTCCTCGCGTCTAGGCATGTGTGCCCATCAGCTCGGGAAAGCGTCCCTCCCACAGCTCGCGCACGCGAGAATCGAGGCTCAGCTGCGGCCACAGCCGCATCAGCGTGTTCTTGTCCATCAGCTGCGCCTGGATCTCGTTAGTGCCTTCTGCCAGGAGCGCTTGATAGGCCATACGAGCACCGCCGAGGTCGGTCACGTCGATATCACCATCATCGAGCCAGCGGACCCAGATCGGCAGGCGAATAGTGCCCTGCGCTGGGCCGTGCAAATCATCGAGGCTACCAACGACCTCATACGGTTTGATATCCCGGAAACGAACTCTGTCCATGACTCCCCCTCTCACGCTCGTTGTTCTCATTCTAACTATCGGCACAGAAGCGATATAGAAGATGCTTCGGGACAGCCCTGCTGTGGGACAGAGTTTCGGACGGTCAGCGTGTTGAGATTCGTTTAGGACGGCCCGTCGGCGGCCCGATACCTGCGCGGACGCACGGCAACCGCCGCACCACCTCGGCGCGGAAACACGGCAACCGCCGCACCACCTCGGCGAGGGAACACGACAACGGCCCCACCACCTCGGCGAGGTGATGGGGCCGTTGGCAGCTGATCGAGTCAGACTGCGATCAGATCAGACGAGGTTCAGGTCAGATCAGACGCTGACCTTGCGCAGCGAATCGATCTTCGACTCCTCGCCTGGCATGACGCGCTTCTCGCCGTCACCGAAGGCAGTTTCGAGGACGCGCACGCCCTTGACGAGCGAGGTGAACTCGCGTGGTTCCATGGAGGCGGACTGGTCCGAGCCCCACATCGAGGAGTCGAGGGTGATGTGGCGTTCGATGGTCGCGGCGCCCAGTGCTGCGGCGGCGAAGGAGATCTCGAGGCCGAGCTCGTGGCCGGAGTAGCCCACGTTCACACCGTAGCGCTCGCGCATGGCTGGAATGGCCATGAGGTTGACCTCTTCGGGAGGCAGCGGGTAGGTCGAGGTGGCGTGCATGAGGACGAGCTTGTCGCGATCGAAGACCTCGACAGCAGCATCGAGCGTCGCCCAATCGGACATGCCCGAGGAGCAGAGGACGGGCTTTCCGGTGGCGGCGATCGCACGGAGGAGTTCGAAGTCCGTCAGCGAGGCCGAGGCGACCTTGTAGGTGACTGCGTCGAACTCGTTCTCGAGGAAGTCCACGGAGTCAGTGTCCCAGGGGGAGGCGAACCACTGCAGACCGACTTCCTTGGCGTAGCGATCGATCTCGGCGTACTCTTCGTTGCCGAACTCGACGCGCCACTTGTAGTCGAGGTAGGTCATCTCGCCCCACGGGGTGGAGCGCATCTTCGACTTCTGGTGTTCGGGCACAGCCACGTCGGGGTTGCGCTTCTGGAATTTCACGGCCTGGGCACCGGCGGTGACGGCGACATCCATGAGCTGCTTCGCGATCTCGACGTCGCCGTTGTGGTTGATGCCGATTTCGCCGATCATGTACACGGGCTGATTCGGTCCGACGAGCTGGTTGCCGATGGCCACTGGTGCGAGTTGATCAGTCATGAAACCTGCTTTCGATTGGTACGCATTGGTTCTGCGTGATTCGTGAGCAACGGCTGTTGCTGCTGGATGGACGGTTGCTGGATGTGTGAGTCTGAGTCGAGGACCGATGTCAGTCCTCGCGTCGGCAGGTGCTGCTGTGCCTGGTCGGACACGGGGATGAGGTCGCAGATTTCGCGCACTGCTCCCTTTCCGCCGGGCCGATCGAGGACCACTCGAGCCGCTGCGAGCACCTTGGGGTGGGCGTCCGCGACTGCGATGGGCCAGCCGACGACGTCGAAGGCTTCGAGGTCGTTGATGTCATTTCCGACGTAGGCCACGCGAGCCGCGTCGAGGCCCTGTTCATCAATCCACGACGCCAGGACCTTCGCTTTATTGTCGACGCCCTGGGTGACATCCACGTGAAGTTTCTCCGCCCTGCGGGTGACAACTGGATTGCGTTCCTTCGACAGGATCATGACAGGCAGTCCTGATTTCACGAGGCGTGAGACTCCCAGGCCGTCGCCGCGGTGGACGCGGACCTGTTCGTTGCCGTCCTCATCGACGTAGGCACCGTCGTCGGTGTGGACTCCGTCGAAGTCGGTGACGAGTCCGTCGACATCGATGACCTGTGCAGTCTCCTGCGTCGAGGCGATCGCGCGGACCAGTGACAGGTCCGACATGTCATCGATCTCGCGGGCGTGCTCGGGCGGGACCTCTTCGATCGTGACGCGGCCGAAGAAGCGGTGTTCGTGCTCGAGGAGGCCGTCGGTGCGCATGACGTAGAACGCGCCGGTCTCGTTGTAGTGCTTGGCCCGGTCCTGGCGGCGCGGCCGGAAGCTGGCCTCGTGTC
Organism: Brevibacterium picturae; assembly: GCF_900105045.1. Classification (GTDB taxonomy): domain Bacteria; phylum Actinomycetota; class Actinomycetes; order Actinomycetales; family Brevibacteriaceae; genus Brevibacterium; species Brevibacterium picturae. The sequence continues at coordinate 3,162,877 of NZ_LT629739.1, forward strand.
CGACGGCTACTGCCGTCTCGCCATCGTCGAGTCGCCACAGGAACGAGTGGTCCTCGACCGCGGAGAACACGACGTCGGCCTCATCGTCGCGGACGGCGGCGACCGCATTGTCGATCGAGGCCGAGTCGATGAATGGGGAGGTGCACTGCATGAAGACTGTGGTGTCGAATTCCTCGCCGAGGTTGGCCAGTGTGTAGATCAGTGCCGACTCACTGCTCGCGGTGTCACCGGCGATGTCCGCGGGACGATGGGACACCTCGGCGCCGGCCCGGATTGCCTCAGCGGCGATGCCGTCGTGGTCGGTGGACACGACCACGCGGTCGATGCTCGGCGTCGCCTGGGCCGCGTTGATCGCGCGCGCCAGGAGTGAGACGCCGGCGACCTTCTGCAGGTTCTTCAGCGGAATTCCCTTGGATCCGCCCCGGGCGGGAATGATGGCCACGGCCCGATGCGGCCGTGCTGCGCTCTCTTTGTCGGCGGGCGTTGTGGCCACGCGATCGGTGGGCGCTGGGGGAGTCAGAGTCGATTGGTAGTTCACAATGATTCGACGCTAACGACGGCATGTGGCCCCCAGGTGAACGAGCAATGTCGCCGAGGCGACGGCTTCGTGGCGGGTGTGTGTCGAGTTCTCGCAGGGGGCTGTTGGGTCTCGTTGTGCGGCGGGGGCTCCCGTGGTTGGGGAGGGGAGCGGTCAGCGCCAGGTGACGTTCCACATGCGGTCGTTCCACGCGTCGAACGGGATGACCTCGCCGGTGTAGATCGGCCAGAAGTAGGCGAATGCCATGATCGCGGCCACGAGGATGAGCCCCACTGTCATGCGTCGGCCGAACAGGGACCAGGGAATTCGGGTGCCGCGGCCGGCGAAGATGGGGCCACGCGGATTGGGGGCGGAATCGAAGAAGCCGGCAGGGTCACTGACCACAGCTGCGCTGGAGGGCACACGTCCCCACAGGAGGGTGAGGCAGTAGGTGAATGCGAGCACGACGAAGGGCACCATGACGATCGTGTAGAAGGTGAAGATGGTGCGTTCCTGGTAGGCGAACCAGGGCAGCCAGGTGGCGGCGAGCCCGGCGAGGATGACGCCGGCGCGGACGTCGCGGCGGATGATCCAAGCGACCAGCGCGATGAGGACGGCGATGGGAGCCAGGCCCCAGATCACCGGGTTGCCGACCGAGGTGATCGCCGAGGAGCAGTGGTCAACGGCGCAGCCCATGCTTCCCCGGTCCGGTGACTCGTAGAAGAAGGAGGTCGGCCGCCACTGGACAATCCACCCCCACGGGTTCGACATGTAGGGGTGCTCCGAGTCGAGATCGACATGGAACGAGTACGCCGTGTAGTGATAGTGCGCCAGCGACGGCAGCCACTGCAGCCAATCTGGAAGCGCCTGCCACCAGCCGGTATTCTCGGCCGCCCACTGTCGGTCCCAGGCATCGTCGGAGCGGATCCATCCGGTCCAGGTGACGACGTAGGTCAGCACGGCGACCGGCACCAGCTTGAGGAACGCCGGAACGCTGTCACGGATGAACATCCCCAGCCAGGGGTGGACGACGCCGGCGCGGTGGCGCGAATGCACATCCCAGGCGACGACGAGGATCCCGAACGCGGCGAGAGCATAGAGCCCCGACCACTTCACGCCCATCGCCAAGCCCAAGCTGATGCCCGCGGCGATCAGCCAGGGTCGCACGCCGAGGCGGGGGCCGAAGTTGATCGGATCTCCACGTCGCGATGATCGACGGTCGCGGGCACTCGACGTGGCGGCCGCCTCGGCGGGGGGACTGGAAGGGGGTGCTTTCGCCCACTTCTCCAGTCGTTTCGTGACGAATTCTCGGTCGAGAACGATGAAGGCGAAGGCGAGGAGCACGAAGGCCATGAGGATGATATCGAGCAGGCTCGTGCGCGAATGCACGAAGTGCTCACCGTCGATGGAGAGCAGGCCGGCGGCGACGCAGGCGAAGAACGCCGAGCGGAAGAGCTTCCACGCGATGAAGCCCATGAGGAAGATCGTCAGCGTGCCGATGATCGCTACGGAGAAGCGCCAGCCGAAGGAATCATCGGCGCCGAAGAGGTGGATGCCGGCACCGATGAGCCATTTGCCCAACGGCGGATGCACGACATATTCGGGAGTGGACTCGATGACGCTCGGGTCACCGGCGTTGAAGGCCTTGTCGGCGTTCTCCGGCCAGGACCGTTCGTAGCCGAATTTGAAGACGGAGTAGGCGTCCTTGACGTAATAGGTCTCGTCGAAGATCAGGCGATGCGGGAACTCGAGATGGAAGAGTCTCAGGACGGCGCCGATGGCCGTGATGATCAGCAGCACCGGCCACATCCAGATCGGTGCGCGGGTCGTCCACATCCCGGCGGTGAAGGAGCGCCTGCGGATGGCGGCGGCGTTGGCGCGGACCGATTCGCGATGTTTCGCGCGACGTTCCCGGGCCATGAGCTTGGTCGGAGCTGCCGTGGTTGGTGTCGCTGATGCGGGTGCGGCGGTTGGTGTGGTTGACGCGGGGGCCGCGGGGGAGTGTGCGGGGTCGGTCGACTCATCCACGGGGTCGGTCGACCGCCTCGGCGCCTGGGGATCTTCGGGGTGAGTCATTATCGTCAAGTTTAAGGTCCGCGACGACACATGCTCCCATCCGGCCCTCAGGGTGCGTCGCGAGTGCGCGGGCAGTGACGTCGACTGCATTCGCCTCGCGCATTGTCCTGCGAACGCTGAGGATGACTAAGGTAGTCCACAACAGGCGGCAAAAACAGGCGGCAAACGAGTGAAACGGTGAAGAGCGTGTCCTACAACCCGAACTATCGCCCGAGCGATCCGCCGCAGGTCGGATCGCAGCAGTTCAACAACGGTTACGGTGCGTCGCAGCCGACGGGCTACAGTCAGCCCGGAGCGTACGGCTACGGACAGCCCGAGGCGTACAGCCAGCCGGGCGCATACGGATATGGCCAGCCGGGTTCCTACAGCCAGCCGATGACTTACGGTCCACCCACGGTCATGGTGCGATCGGCGGTGAACTCATTGTCGGGCTGGGCGATGTGGATGGGCATCATCGGACTCGGCGGCGGTTTCGTCTGCAGCATCCTCTCCCTGATTCCCTTCATCGGCGTCCTGTTCTCCATTCTGACGATGTTCCTGTGGATCGCCCCGGTCCTCGCCGTCATCTTCGGCCATGTATCTCGTGGCCAGATCAACAGGACCGGTGAAGACGGCCGAGGCCAGGCCACCGCCGGATTGGTCATGGGCTACATCGGCATCGGCTTCGCTCTGCTGATGGTCATCCTGTTCGTGGGCATCATGGGACTCGGGTTCATGGCCGCAGGTATGAATTACTGACGGATCCTCTGCAGTCACGGCCTCTTCTGCGGTCCCGTCCTCGACTGCTGTCCCGTCACCGGTGGTGCAGGATTGCAACAGGATCGCGTCTTCGTCTGCTGTTCGGCTCGATAGCGTTGTAGTCAGACGCACAGGGAGCATCCCCTCAGCAGGGAAACTACCCCACAGAAGCCACCGCAACGGGAGCGAATCAGATATGTACACTCGGCAACTGCCAGCCCTCAGCAGCAGCGGAGCTTCAGGTCATTCGCCCTACGGCGGATACCCGAACAACGCGGCATTCCCAAACGCCGCCCCATATGCAGCCCATCCCGGTTTCGCTGGCCCCGTGACCTATATCTACCAGCCGATTGCGCCGACCAACACCGTGGCGATCATCGGCATGGTGCTCTCACTTGTCGCGGCATTGACATCGTTCGTTCCCGCAGGAATCGTCGGGATCGTCATGGGCCACGTCGCCCGCAAGCAGATACGCCAGCGGGGAGAGCGCGGAGACGCAATGGCAGTGACAGCCCTCTGGGTCGGTTACCTCGGGACCGGATTCTGGCTGATCTTCTGGGTTCTCTACATCGGGGTCATGGTGATCGCAATCATGATAGGTGTTGCCGCCGAAGAAGCTGGCTACTGACGGAACTGAGACTCATCTGTAACAACCTGACCTTTTGTTGCGGAGAACGACTCGGTACCGTTGTAGGCATACGCAAGGAGATCGCGCCATGAGCAGTCAGAACAACTGGAACAATCCAGACATGTATTACCAGCAGCCGCAGTCGGGCCCCGCGGTGGACCCCGCTCCGGGCAGCGGCTACAACGGCGCTGATGCCACCTACGGTGCCGGTGCCTCGTACGGTGCCGCGAGCTATAACCCCAATGCTGCGTATGGTGCCAATGCCCAGTACGTCGGTGGAGGACCTGGGGTTGTCTACCAGCCGCTTCCACCCACGAACACGCTGGCGATCATCGCTCTCGTCTGCTCGATCTTCGGAATGATAAGCAGCCTCTTCATCGCCGGAATTGCTGGAATCATCATGGGCCACATGGCCCGCAAACAGATTCGGCAGTCCGGGGAGCGCGGCGACGGAATGGCCGTGGGCGCACTGTGGGTCGGCTATGTCGGCACTGCTCTGTGGCTGCTGTTCTGGGTCGGCTACATCGGCATCATGGTACTCGTTCTCGGAGTCGCCATGGTCGGTGCAGGCTCGGCCGGTTGATGCCGGAGATGTCGGCTGCCGTGGGCAGTCGGGACCACGCCACCGACGAAGCGGACTCAACCGGGGAAGCGGACACGACCGGGGACGCAGACTCAACCGGCGAAGCTCGGGACGGTCGTGATTCGGCGGATGCTGACCAAGCCTCGGCCTCAGCCGGCGGGAAACTCGTGCTGGTGGGTACACCGATCGGCAACCTCGGCGACGCCAGCCAGCGCATGCAGCGCGCCATCACCTCGGCCGATGTCATCGCAGCCGAGGACACTCGCCGGTTCCTGTCGCTGACGCAGCGCCTGGAGTTGACGCACACCAACCGTGTCATCAGCGTCTTCGACCACAACGAACAGTCCCGCGCGCCCGAGCTCGTCGAACTCATCCGCGCCGGCCAGACCGTCGTCCTCCTCAGCGATGCAGGAATGCCGGCCGTCTCCGACCCCGGTTACCGCGTCGTCAAGGCCTGCGCTGAGGCGGGTCTGCCGATCACTTCCACGCCCGGTCCCTCTGCCGTCCTCATGGCGCTCGCAGTCTCCGGGCTGCCCAGCGACCGGTTCAGCTTCGAAGGCTTTCTGCCGCGCAAATCCGGGGCACGCAAGAACCTCCTCGAGGAACTGCGCGGTGAGAAGCGGACCATGGTGTTCTTCGAAAGCCCTCATCGTATCGCCGACACGATGGGCGATTTCCTTGAAGTCATCGGGCCCGACCGTCCGATGAGCATCAGCCGCGAACTGACGAAGACCTACGAGGAGACCCTGCGGGGAACCGTGTCCTCGCTGCATGAACTGGCGGCCGACGGACTGCGCGGGGAGCTGACCCTCGTCCTCGCCGGAGCAACCGCAGTCGAGACCGCCCCGGAGGACCACCTCGGCGCCGTCGGTGAACTCGTCGAGTCCGGTGTGCGGGCGAAGGACGCTGCGGGCCAGGTCGCGAAGCAGTTCGGACTGTCCAAACGTGAGGTCTACGAGACCTGGCTGCACCGGGAGTGAGGTTCAGTTGGGCGGGAGCACACCGGCCGTCGAGTTGAACGTATGTGGGTGTGGACCCGCCGAAGCTCAGGTTGAGTCGCGCGTAGCGGCGTGTGGATTGGTTGGGGTTCGATCGAAGTTTCAGAGTTCGCATTTAAAGCAGGGCCCTGAAACTTCGATCGGCCTTAACCGCAAAACGCATTGGCGACTGCGCGCGGGCTCTCCACGTAATCCGCATGAAATCAGCTCAACTGAGCCTAGTCGGTGCGCCAAGTGCGTCTGATCCAGATGACCGAATCGGTGATTCACTCGGCCGCGACTGGCTGTGGATCCTTTGGCGACTCGTGTGCGATCGGCCTGGGGACGGGCCTGCGTGATCCACAGGCCCGTGTTGAGTGCTGGTCATAAGTCCGATGGGGACACCAGTGTGTCGGCATGTACAACGTCGTCCACTTCCAGGACCTCAGAGCAACGGGCGCTGCCACCACCGAAATCAGCAGTGCGCTGGGCTGCTGCCTGTTGAAGCTCGATCGCGGTGTCTACTCGGTGATACGGCGGTGCAAGGTCACCTCTCACCGGCGGTTCACCAGATTCGCGATCGATGCGGCATGGATGGAATATCACGAGACAGGACGACATCGGGAGCGCTCCCAGCGGAGGAAGTATCAAGAGCATCTCGACCGGCTTCGGATACTCCACTACCCTCATTACCGGTCTGGCGACGTGGTCTGGGGAGTGTCGGCGGCAAAGCTTCACAAACTGGGATTGTTCGACGTGCCGACTCAGCCAGTCAACGTCGCTCATCCTGTGTCCAGTTCACGAACTGGTTCTTTGACCAGGCGGCGTATTTCGGTGTGTGAAGAGGACAGCAGTGAAGTCGATGGAATCAGAGTCACTACACCAGAAAAGACCGCACTGGCACTGATTACGGTACTGGGGCCAGTGAGCGGGTTCGCCGTAATGGAACAAGTGCTTCGACGATCCATGCTCGGTACCGATGAAGAAGCGATCTTCAAGATGGGCTATCCGCCTGGGACCATGTCCCTGGTGACCGATGCCGTCGAGGGGTTATTCGGCCCGCCGATTTCTCGCATGCTTCGGGGCGCAAAGAACGCGCAGAAACTCACCGCGCTGATCACTCCGCTCTCGGAAAGCTACGCTGAGAGTCGGGCATCGTTCAATCTGCATCTGCTCGGTCTGCATAACTTTGTGCAGCAGTTCGATGTCAAAGAGGGGTATCGGACCTTAACTCGATTGGATTTCCTCTTCGAAGACTGTGGCGTTGCTCTGTACGTCGACGGAACTCAGAAGTATGTGGATGGAGGTTTCGACGTTATGAACAAGGAGAGTCGGCAGCACAATCGACTGCTGTCGTTGGGATACAAAGTGATCCGGTTCAAGTTCGGCGAGGTTATGAATGTCGCGACATTCTCCAGGAAGTTGTTCGACCAAGCACCTGAGCTGAAGCAGCAGTGCGCGAAGAAGCTTGTGCTGTGAGGTGAAGAGAACCTGCGGCGGGTGGATCCGGTCGGGCCGTGTAGTGCCCTTTGCGAAAAACCCAGTGTTGGGGATCGATCGAAGTTTGAGGGCTCACGTTCAAACTGGAGCTATAGAACTTCGACGGACCTGTTTCTCCTTACGGATACGAGCTGCTCTCATATCCACGGCGCCTCACACCTACACAATCCGCCCACCCCACCTTCCCCGCGGACCCTTGCGCGTGTGCGGCTCGGCTTCCCTTAGACTGTGAGGCCTATGGGTTATTACTTGACGACAGCTATCGCTTACCCCAATGGGGCCATCCACATCGGACACGCATATGAGTACATTGCGGCCGATACGATCGCGCGGTTCAAGCGCCTCGACAATCATGAGGTGTTCTTCGCGACCGGCACCGACGAGCATGGTCTCAAGATGCTGCAGGCGGCGAACAAGCTCGGCATCACTCCCAAGCAGCTCGCCGACGACAACGCGGCGAACTTCCGCGACACGCAGCTGGCGCTCGGCTCGACCTTCGACCGCTTCATCCGCACCACCGATGAGGACCACTACGAGGCGTCCAAGGCGATCTGGCGCAGGCTCGAAGAGGCCGGCGACATCTACCTCGACACCTACGCAGGCTGGTATTCCGTCCGCGACGAAGCCTTCTACACCCAGGACGAGACCGAGGTCGTCGACGGTGTCCGCCTGTCGACGGAGACCCGCACCGAGGTGACCTGGACGGAAGAGGAGTCCTACTTCTTCCGCCTCTCGAAGTACCAAGACAAGCTGCTCGAGCTGTACAAGAACCACCCGGAGTTCATCGGCCCCGATTCGCGCCGCAACGAGGTCGCCTCGTTCGTCGCCTCTGGCCTGAAGGACCTCTCGGTCTCCCGCACCACCTTCGACTGGGGAGTGCCGGTGCCGGGCAACGAGAAGCACGTGATGTACGTGTGGATCGATGCCCTGACGAACTACCTCACCGCGGCCGGATTCCCCGATGACCAGGAGCGCCTGGAGAAGTGGTGGCCCGCCGACGTCCACATCATCGGCAAGGACATCATCCGCTTCCACAGCGTCTATTGGCCCGCGTTCCTCATGAGCGCCGGCATCGAACTGCCGGGGCGCGTCCACGCCCACGGCTTCCTCTTCAACGCCGGTGAGAAGATGTCGAAGTCCGTCGGCAACGTCGTCGATCCCATTGCCCTCGTCGACGCATTCGGCCTCGACACCCTGCGCTTCTTCCTCTTCCGCGAGTTCTCCTACGGCAACGACGGGTCCTACACGAAGGATTCGATCATCACCCGCAAGAACTCCGACCTGGCCAACGAGTACGGCAACCTCGCCCAGCGCTCGCTGTCGATGATCGCGAAGAACTGCGAAGCGCAGGTTCCCCAGCCCGGTGAGCTCACCGAGGACGACGAGACCCTCCTGGCACTGGCCCGCGCGGTCCCCGAGACCGCTCGCCGTCACGTCGACACCCAGGCTCTTCACCTCTACGTCGAGGCCTGCTGGAAGGTGCTGACCGAGGCCAACCGCTATTTCTCCGCCCAGGAGCCCTGGAAATTGAAGAAGACCGATCCCGATCGCATGGCCACCGTGCTGTGGGTGACGATCGAGGTCGTGCGCATCATCTCGATCCTCATCCAGCCCGTCATGCCGGATTCCGCCAGCAAGATCCTCGACCTCCTCGGAGTCGAGGAAGGTGCTGGTGAGGCCGGAGCCAAGGTGTTGCCGACTGCGACGGACAACGGCGCCGGCGCCGAGGCGATGGCCCCCGTGACCGTGGGCGCCGGAGTCGGCGTCGCCGCAGGTGCTGCCATCGCCGGTGCAGGCATCGCGCCGGCAGCCGCAGAGTCGGCTGAAAGTGGCGTCAGTGCCGCCGAGGTGGATCCTCGGTCGTTCGCCGCCATCGACTTCCCGCTCGAGCCGGGCACCCCACTGCCCAAGCCGCAGCCCGTATTCCCCAAGTTCGTGGAGGAGACCGAATAATGGCTTCTCGCGCCGCCGGAACCTATCCTCCGGTGCCTGAACCACTTGCCCACCCGGTAGTCGACACCCATACACACCTCGATATCTGCACCGGTGCGCGACTGCCCTTGGGCGCCGACGAACCCGCACCCGAGGTGAGACCCGACGAGGACGAAGAGTTCCCCAGCCTCGACTTCTTCTTCGACACCGCGCAGTCGGCCGGAGTCCAGCGCATCATCCAGATCGGCTGCGATCTGCCCGCCGCGAGGTGGACGACCGAGCTCGTGAAGGAACAGCGTGAACTGGGCCGGTCGTGGATGCTCGGCGGTGCGGCACTGCACCCGAACGAGGCACCGAGGCTGGCCGAACGCGGCATGCTCGATGATGCGCTCACGGAGATCGAGTCGCTTGTGTCCTCCCATGATCGTATGCGCGTGGTGGGGGAGACCGGTCTCGACTACTTCCGCACCGGCGAAGACGGTGTTGCCGAACAGCAGCGCTCCTTCCGCGCCCACATCGAGATCGCCAAACGCACAGGCAAGGCCCTGCAGATCCATGACCGTGAAGCCCATGCCGACGTGCTGCGCATCCTCAGAGAGGAAGGCGCCCCCGAGGTCACGATCTTCCACTGCTACTCCGGCGACGAGGCGATGGCCCGGGAGTGTGCAGAGGCCGGGTACTACATGTCCTTCGCCGGAAACCTCACATTCAAGAATGCGGGCGAGCTTCGACGCGCAGCGGCTGCGGCGCCACTGGATCGACTGCTGACCGAGACCGATGCTCCGTTCCTCACCCCGCACCCGCACCGCGGCAAGCCCGGCGGTCCGTATCTGACCGCGGTCACGGCACGTAAGCTCGCCGAGGTGCGCGGGATGAGCGAGGAGGACCTCTGCGCCGCCGTATGGACGAACGCGGAGACCGCACTGGGAGGCTGGGACTGAACGACCGCCTCGGCGAGGGTGAGGATAACGCTCGACCAGCCACCTCGGCGGGGAAATGTCACGATTGTGACGAAGCCCTGAAGTACGGGGAAGTCCTGGTCAGAGCACCATTACGGTCACCACCACTGTTACATGTTCGTGATGTTTTGCGTATCTTGTAACGAATCGGTTACAGTAGACGAGTTGATGACCTCTGCCCAGGGATATTTTTGTGATTGATTTTCTCAAGAACCGCAAAGTGCAAATTGCTGCACAGGCGGTCGTGATTACCGGACTCGTGGGTGGCACGGGTGCCGTAGTTACCATGAACAAGCCAGTGACCTTGGATGTCAATGGTCAGTCCGAAGAAGTTCGGACCTTCGGCGGTACCGTAGGGGATGTCCTCGACAGCCGCGATCTCGACATCCAGAAGCGGGACAAGATCAAGCCAGGCGTGAACAAAGAGATCACGCGGGACATGACGATCACCGTCAACACCGCGAAGAAGCTCTCACTGTCCGTCGATGGCAAGGAAAGCAATGAGTGGACGAACGCGAACACCGTTGGTCAGGCACTGGCCGACCTCGGTGTGGACGCGAAGGGCGCCGATCTCAATGCTGAGCCGAGTCAGAAGCTCAAGGAAAAGGGCAATGACATCGATGTGACGACCTCCAAAGACATCACGATCGTTGCCGATGGCAAGGACCACAAGGTCTCGGCTACAGCGGAGACCGCCAAGGAAGCCCTCGGCGAGACCGATCTGAAGCTGGACAAGGACGACTTCATGTCCGTTCCTCTCAGCTCCAAGGTCTCCGACGGTCAGGTTCTCACCGTGAATCGCGTGGAGAACAAGACGGTCAAGGAAAAAGAAGCGATTGAGCCCAAGGTCGAGAAGAAGAAGTCTGACTCCCTGTACGAGGGCGAGACTGAGGTCAAAGAAGAGGGCAAGGACGGTCAGAAGGAGATCTCCTACAAGATCAAGACGGTCAATGGCGAGCAGGTGGAGAAGGAGAAGAAGGACGAGAAGGTCCTCTCCAAGCCTGAGACCAAGGTCGTCATCGAAGGCACCAAGGAGAAGGAAGCTCCCGCCGAGGAGCCGGACGACTCCGATGCCGGAACCGGTGACGGCGGCTCTGACGATGGTTCGGGCGGCTCCGATGACGGTGACAAGAGCACCGGCGGCGGCTCCGGCGGAGGCGGCGGTGACATGAGCACCCAGGAAATCAAGGACATGCTCGGCGGACCGGGATCCAAGTGGTACCAGGTCGCCAAGTGCGAGTCGAACTTCAACCCGCGAGCCGTGAACCAGTCGAACAACGCCCACTTCGGCCTGTTCCAGTTCAAGCTCCAGACCTGGCACTCCGTGGGTGGCAGCGGCAACCCGATCGATGCCAGCCCGCAGGAGCAGTTCGACCGTGCTAAGAAGCTGCAGGCTCAGGCCGGCTGGGGTCAGTGGGCCTGCGCCTGATCGCAGAGCGCGACCATTGACGCGAGCGTCCGCCAAATGAACTGAAGCGTTCAAGGCACACGCCTCAGGGCACACGTTCAGCGCACAGTGCGGACCCGGGAGATAGTCTCCCGGGTCCGTTCGCGCATTCACGGCCCGTCTCCGTCACGCTGCGCTGGTGCAAAGTGGCGGTATCAGGGCGGCAGTCGGCAACTCCTGGTCGAATCCAGGGCGCGGTGACGACCACCAATTACCGACTGTTCGCCACTTCGCGTCCCCGAGCACGCGAGGACGAGGAGTGTTCTGAGGTTGCCCCGACGGGCCCCTCGGAGCCTGCTTTCAAAGACGCCTCCGAGCGCTCTTCCTGGGGTTTCGCCCAGAGCGTGGACAATCCTTGGCACTCGAGTTGACCGAGTGCTAAGAGCGTTCTAAAGTCGAATTAGCACTAGCGCTCATTGAGTGCCAGTTTTATGAGACGGTCGAATCGCTCGGCACCCGCGACGACGAGAGGTTCATGGCACACGCCGCCGTCTGACTCAAAGAAGAATTGAACCCAGCGAAGGGAGAGGGCCCGATATGTCGGTCTCCATCAAGCCACTCGAAGATCGGATTGTCATCCGTCAGGTCGAAGCAGAGCAGACTACCGCCAGTGGTCTGGTCATTCCCGAAACCGCCAAGGAAAAGCCTCAGGAAGGCGAAGTTGTCGCAGTGGGCCCAGGCCGCGTTGCTGACAACGGAAACCGCGTCCCAGTTGACGTGGCCATCGGCGACAAGGTCATCTACTCCAAGTTCGGCGGCACCGAAGTCAAGTACGCAGGGGAAGAGTTCCTCGTGCTCTCGGCTCGTGACGTGCTCGCCGTCATCGGCTGAATCCCCTGAACAACTACTTCACTGACAGGAGGACGAATGCCTAAGAATCTGGAATTCAACGACGAGGCCCGTCGTGCACTCGAAAAGGGTGTGAACACCCTCGCGGACACCGTCAAGGTGACGCTGGGGCCCAAGGGTCGCAATGTCGTGCTCGACAAGAAGTGGGGCGCGCCCACAATCACGAACGATGGTGTGACCATTGCCCGTGAGGTCGAGGTCGACGACCCATACGAAAACCTTGGCGTTCAGCTGGCCAAGGAAGTTGCCACCAAGACCAACGACATCGCCGGTGACGGAACCACCACCGCGACCGTCCTGGCACAGGCTTTCGTCAACGAAGGTCTGCGCAACGTTGCCGCCGGCGCCGCACCAGGTGCCCTCAAGCGCGGAATCGAAGCTGCCGTCGAGGCTGTCTCCACTGAGCTCGGAACCATCGCTCGCGATGTTCTCGACTCCTCGGAGATCGCGCACGTCGCCGGTCTGTCTGCTCAGTCCGAAGAGATCGGCAAGCTCATTGCCGATGCCTTCGACAAGGTGGGCAAGGACGGCGTCATCACGATCGACGAATCCCAGGCCGCATCTGTGGAACTCGAAATCACCGAGGGAATGCAGTTCGACAAGGGATATCTCTCGCCGCACTTCGTGACCGATGCTGATCGCCAGGAAGCAGTGCTCTCCGACGCGCTCATCCTCATCAACCAGGGCAAGATCTCCAACATCCAGGAGCTCCTCCCTGTGCTGGAGAAGGTGCAGCAGGCCGGAAAGCCTCTGTTCATCGTGGCTGAGGACATCGAGGGCGAGGCTCTGTCGACGCTGGTCGTCAACAAGCTGCGCGGCATCATCAACGTTGCCGCCGTCAAGGCTCCCGGATTCGGTGACCGCCGCAAGGCGATCCTTGAGGACCTCGCAGTCCTCACCGGTGGCCAGGTCGTCACGCCGGACATGGGCATGAAGCTCGACCAGGTCACCCTGGAAGAGCTCGGCAACGCTCGCACCATCACCGTCACCAAAGACAACACCACCATCATCGATGGTGCTGGCTCCGACGAGGACGTCAATGGTCGGGTCGCCCAGATCCGCAGCGAGGTCGAGAACACCGACTCCGATTGGGACCGCGAGAAGCTGCAGGAGCGCTTGGCCAAGCTCTCCGGCGGTGTCGCAGTCATCAAGGTCGGCGCCGCCACCGAGGTGGAGCTCAAGGAACGCAAGCACCGCGTCGAAGATGCAGTGTCTGCCACCCGTGCGGCCATCGAAGAAGGCGTCGTCGCCGGCGGTGGATCGGCTCTGATCCACGCAGCCAAGGTTCTGGCCGGAAACGACCTGAGCCTGACCGGAGACGCAGCCACCGGTGCCGACATCGTCAAGCGCGGAGTCGTCCAGCCGCTGCGCTGGATCGCTGCCAACGCTGGCCAGGACGGCTACGTCGTCGTGTCCAAGGTCGAGGAGCTCGCTTCCGGCCAGGGATACAACGCCGCTACCGGTTCCTACGGCGACCTCATCGGCGCGGGAATCATCGACCCGGTCAAGGTCACCCGCTCGGCACTGCGCAACGCCGCTTCGATCGCCGCACTGGTTCTCACCACTGAGACACTGGTCGTCGAGAAGAAGGAAGAAGAGGACGAGGACTGAAGTCCCATCTGATTCGCATCGGCGCGCAGCGACTGCGCTGAACTGATACACAAGTGGCCCGGAACAATGTTCCGGGCCACTCGTGTATTCACCATCAGTCAGCCAGACACTCCGCCAGCGACCTGTTCGGCCTGCTGGTCGACATCCAGCCTCGCAAACGACGCGAATTGCACAGGCGGCTCACACCTACTGATCAGTCAGATCCTATGTTCCTTGCCGTGGTGGGTCGCTAGTCTGGATGAGACAGTTTGATGCACCAATGTAGGGACCATATGACGACCGCCTCACCGATGCCCATCGCTCAGCTTCGTAATGTCTCGAAGATCTTTGATCCCGACGGGGCAGCGCTGGTGGCTCTCAACCAGGTCTCCCTCGATATCGCCCCTGCCCGACTGACGGCCGTGATGGGACCCTCGGGTTCGGGCAAATCCACGCTCATGCATATTCTCGCCGGACTCGATCGGCCGAGCTCGGGCACTGTGCACATCGGTGAACGTGAGATCACCGCATTGCACGAGGACGAGCTCACGGCCTTGCGCCGGCGGCGGATCGGCTTCGTGTTCCAGGCATTCAACCTCGTGCCGACCCTCACCGTCAGGGAGAACATCGTCCTGCCCTTCGAGCTCGATGGTCGAAGGCCCAATGCCGATGAACGCGCCTGGATCTCCAGCATCATCAAGCGGCTCGGCCTCGACGGGCGGCTCAAGCATCGGCCCAGCGAGATCTCGGGCGGACAGCAGCAGCGCACCGCCATCGCCCGGGCCCTGGCCACGAGACCAGACATCCTCTTCGCCGACGAACCGACCGGCAACCTCGACGGCCGGTCGGGGCGTGAGGTCATGGCCATCATGTCCGAGGCCGTGCGCGAGCTCGGACAGTCGATCGTGCTCGTGACCCATGATCCGATCGTGGCAGCCTATGCCGACCGCGTCGTGTTCATCGCCGATGGCACGCCCGTCTCAGAGCTCAACGACTCGATCAGCGCCGAGGTGATTGCACAGACGATGCTCGATCTCGACGCGAAGGCAGAGGCCGCGGAGAACGCAGCCGCCGGGTCCCCGCAGCATCCCGTACGGTCCCCGCAGTATGCCTCGGAGACCGGAGGGCGCCGATGAACCCGATGCGGGAGATCCGGTCCAACCCCCGCCAGTTCGCTCCCAGCCTCCTCGTCGTCTTCATCGCGGCACTCTTCGGCACCGTCATCATGCAGGGCATCGAGATCCTCACCGCCTGGATGTCTTCGGCCGAGATGGTCTCCGAGTCGGACACGGCTCAGGGTCTGCTCACCATGGTGGGGCTGGTCTTCTTCGTCATCGCACTGTTCGTTTCGAGCATCGTCATCGCCAATACGTTCTCCATCATCATCGCCGGCCGCACCCGCCAGTTGGCGCTGTTGCGGCTCATCGGCGCCTCGTCGGCACGGCTGCGCCGAGCCGCCTCGGTGGAAGGACTGCTCGTCTCGATCCCCAGCGCCGTCGCCGCGTTCCTCGTCTCCACCGCGCTCGCGCTGGCGGCATCGGCCTACCTCGGTGGCCGGATCACCGAGGAGCCCGAGCTGCTGGGTCTCATGATGTTCCTGCCGGGAGCTGCGACCATCGTCGTGACCTGGTTCTCCGCGTACCTGGGCGCCCGCCGCATCACCGGCATCTCGCCGATCGAGGCCACCTCGCAGGCAATCGAGCGCCGGCCCGAGGACGCGCGCGCATCGATGGGGGCACTGTCGGGTGCACTCATCCTGCTCTCGACTGGGCTCACCTTGCTCATCAGCGCCATCGTCGGCGCCGGCGAGAATACGGTGAGCGCAGTGGGTGTGCTGCTCGTCGCAATCGGTGCGGTGCTGACGTTCATCGGCATCATCGTCGGCAACCCCTGGATCCTTCCACCTCTGCAGGCTCTCACCGGGTGGCTGCTCGGCCGCACCGCAGCCTCACGCCTGGCCGCCTCGACGATCGCTCGCCACCCCACCCGCAACGCGCGCACGGTCATCGGTCTCGTCATCGGCATCACCCTCATCGTCATGTTCGCCACGGCCATGACGACGTTTCGAGACCAGCTGCTCGAATACGCTGAATCGCTCGGCGAAGACGGCTGGGGCGGCTTCGAGGATGTGCTCAAGACCATCATCGACCAAACGATGATGTTCTTCCTCGGCATGGTCCTCTTCTCCGTCATCATCGCCGTCATCGGAGCCGCGAACGCGCTCATGCTCTCCGTGCGGCAGCGCACGCAGGAGATCGGTCTGCTCATGGCCCTCGGGCAGACGCCGCGACGGGTGCGCCGGATGATCGTGGCCGAAGGCATGCAGCTGACCGCGACCGCCTGCATCGTCGCGGTGCCTCTCGGCATCGCCTTCGGTTGGATCGGTGCGCTGACCCTGCTGTCCCCGCTGACCGGATTCTTCGCTCCGTCCGTGCCCTGGTGGGTGATCATCTCCGTCGTCGCCGGCTCGCTCCTGGCCGTGATCGCCGCCAGCCGTGGACCAGCGCGCGCGGCCACGTCGATCAGCCCCGTGGCCGCCCTCGAAGCCGTATAAGCCAGGGCCTTCGCCGAGGTGGTCGTTCAGTCCAGGACTGACCGTTCCGTTGCCCCGCACACAGGAATCGGGCACGACGGTGGGATGATTCCTCCTGGTTCTGATGAGCCGACAGGGCAGTCCGGAGACCCTGCTCGCACGATGCGCATCGGCTACCCCGAGCGCGACGCCGCGATTGAGACTCTCCGGACGGCCGCAGGCGAGGGACGGATCATGCTTGACGAGCTCGAGGAGCGGATGGAATGAGTCGAGGTCCGGTCCCGGCTGGAGCGCCGAGGACAGAGAGATCCTGCACGCGCCGTGGACCACCGGACTCATTCGACGCGGCCGTTGGCCCGTGCCTGCGTTCCTGCGCTGCGAGCCCGCCGGGGTTCTTCTCGAGCTCAACTTCCTCGAGGTCAGCACAGACCTCACAACCATCGATATCGAAGTCGCGGCCCGTACCGGCACCCTGAAACTCGTCGTCCCCGAAGGCTGGGGCGTCGACATCACGGATCTCCAGCGCAGAGCGATTGCAGTCATCACGTTCAGGGCCAACGAGGCTGCGGAAGAAGGGTGTCCCACGATCCGCGTCAACGGAAATATCGGCGCCGGAGTCCTCCAGGCACTGTTGCCCAATCGTCGACAGCGCAGGATGTTGAGCAGCTGATCGTCACACTCATCCGCCGAGGTGGGCCTCAGCTCGGTGTCACCGTGCCGTTGCTGCCGTTGACGCTCACCGTCTGTCCCGAGGTGAAGCGGCTGGTGGCGTCCCGGACGGCCATGACTGCAGGCAGGCCGAGTTCACGGGCCGTGACCGCACCGTGTGAGAGCGCACCGCCGCTTTCCGTGATGACGCCGCTGGCCTGGTAGAACAACGCGGTCCACGCTGGGTTCGTGGTGCGGGCGACGAGGATGGCGCCATCCGGGAAAGAAGAGAAGTCATCGGGGCTGTGGACGACGAAGACCTCGCCCTCGACCTCACCGGGACTGCCGGCAGTGCCCTTGATGAAGTCACCGTCGGTATCGTCGCCGACCTCGGGCGCACGACCGTGCTCCCACTCGGGAGTCCGGGTGACCGCTTCCTGGTACCCGGCCTTGTTCTTGGCCGCGATCGCAGTCAGGCCGGCCAGCGCCTCGGCGGGGGAGTGCTGCCCGCTGCCATCGGCGGCATCCGCGGCACGGATCGCCTCATCCAAGGGCTCGTAGTTGATGAAGTAGACATCCATGGGGTCGGTGAGAACGCCGACGTTGACGAGGCGCTGGCCCAGTTCGCGCAGGGCTCGGCGCATCGGCAGCGTCAGGCGTGTGGTCTGGTAGTGCTCCAGGTCATCGAGTGCCGTGTACGAGCGTGCCAAGCGGATGACCTCCTGCACCAGATAGCGCAGCTTCTCCGGGGCGGCATTGACCACGGCTCGCTCAGTCTCGGCTTGCAGGACCTTGCGCTCCATGTCTGAGTCCGCCGAGGCGTTCGTGGCCCGATCGGCCAGGAGGCGGAGCTGATCGAGGACGATGTGCGGGGCCTCGACCCAGGTCGGATGGTAGGCGTCGAAGTCGAGCTCACGGTGGCCGTGCTTGGCGAGGAAAGTGTCGAACTCGGCAGCGAAGTCGGGGAAGTCACCGAGGACCGTCAGTCCCTCCTCGCCCGTGTGACTGCGCAGCGCAGACAGCAGCTTGGGACTGCTGCGCACGGTGCGAGAGAGCTCCCAGAGTTCGGCGTTGACCTGCGAGGTCTTCGTCTCAGTCGATGTCAGGAGTCGCTCGAACACGAGCTGCGCCGTCTCCTTGTCCACCGCCATCTCGAGCATGTGCGACAGGGCCTTGTAGAGGGTCTGCTGCGTCAGTGAGATCGCGATGTTGGGGCGGAAATACTCGGTGCCAAGGTCGCTGATGGCGATCACGTGATCCCACACCTCGGCCAGTGACTTGTCCTCCAACGGTTCGTGGGAGAGCTTGCCGATGCCCATGAGGTACGTGTCGAGATCGCGCATCCACTGCACCGGCAACTCCTGCACCCACCCGAACTGAGATGCGATCTCCGGCAGCGATTCGGTGATGGTCTCGACGCTGGAGAGCATCTTGGTCGGCAGCCTGCCGGCGTAGAGGTCGACGGCCGTCTGGTTGCCGTAGATGTAGAAGTCGCGCATGACGAACCATTTGTCGTCAAACGGCGGCAGACCCATGAGATCGAAGCTGTGGTTGAGCGAGTGGTGGAATCCTGCCTCGACGAGGTCCCAGGTCAGAGGCGTCACCGGCGTGGGAAAGCGTTCGGCCGATTCGTCGCGGGTCCACCGGGGTGCGACTCGAGTGATCGGCCGCGACTGCAGGAGGAAGAGATCGTCACCGCTGAAGGCCCACTCGATGTCCTGTGGGAATCCGAAGTGGTCCTCTGCCAGCACCGACAGTTCGGCCACCGCTTGGGCCTGGTCCGCGCTCAGTGCCGGACGAGTCCGCTGATCCTCGCCGAGGTGGACGACCGTTGTCCGTCCAGCGCCGTGGGCGCGCATGACGAGTGCCTTCGGCTTGTCCGCGAGCTCGGCCGCGACCTGTGCGCCGTCGGCGCGAGCGATTCGGAATTCGTCGACCGGCTCCTCTCCGCCGACGACGGTCTCGCCGAGGCCGAACGCCGCATTGATGAGGACCTCGTCCGTGTTGCCGCGCACCGGGTCGACGGAGAACGCGACCCCGGCAGCTTCCTCGGGGCCGACCGCGACCATGAGCTGAACGACGACGGCCATCTTCGCCTCCAGCTGGTCGACGCCGAGCTGCTGGCGGTAGCGGAAGGCGTGGGGATTCCACAGGGACGCATAGCAGTCACGCACCGCCTCGGCGATGGCTTCGGTTCCGCGCACACCAAGGTAGGTGTCGTGCTGACCGGCGAAGGCCGCGCCCGGCAGGTCCTCCATGGTTCCCGACGACCGGACCGCCACCGCCTGGTCGCTCAGGCGTGCTGCGGTGGCAGCTGCCTCGAACTCGGCAAGCCAAGAAGCAGGAAACGGGGTGCTGCGGATGAGCTCGCCGATCGCCTCGGCAGGATGTTCGCTGGTCATGAGCTCGGTGATCCGAGCCTGCAGGGGTGCGACGAACTGCGTGTAGGCGTCGGCGGTGACGATGAAGCCGCCGGGCACGGGCAGGTCCTGCGCGGACTTCGCGAGGCTGGCGCCCTTGCCGCCGCTGGTCGACAGTTCGGTGGCGAGGGGATCGGTGAAGCCGAGGGTGAGTGTCACGAGTGCTCCTAGGGATGTCTCAGGCGGGAGAGGTCTCAGTTGGGTCGAATATCGAGCGGACGGCGGACGTGCCGGTCACAGGCGGAAGCGGTTCAGGCCGAGAAGCAGCCAGCCGCACACCGCGCTGAGTATGCCGATTCCGATGACCAGGGGCCAGAAGAACGCGGCAACGATGAGCACCGGTACCCAGACCATAACCGCTGCGAAGCCGCCGAGGAGGCGGAAGAATGTGACAGTATTGCGACCGTCTGCGCGCGATCCGGCAAAGGCGGCGGCCCCGAGCACGGGGGCGAAGAGCCACATGAGCACGAGCCCGACCCAGCGCAGCACCGGGAAGGTGGGGGTCGAATCGGTGAGGTCGCCAGTCGCATTGCGTGCTTCGGTGGCGGAGAAATCACGCTGCAGGTCCAGGAACGCCTGCGCAAACGGGGCCGGGCCTCCCGTGGCAGATCCGCCGCCAGTTCGCCGGGCGATGTCGAGAGCTCTCGCCTGGATGCGGTCGAAGGTCTCCTCATCGGGGCAGTCCACGGAGACCTCATCGAGTGCTGATCCCATCGCCGAGGCGACCTCGGCCTCCCACTCGGATCGGTCCCGGCCATTGCGGTCAGGAATCGTGACAGACTTCCCGCGGACCACCTCGGCGCGGGAGCGGAACCGGTCGGGAGTCGAATAGAACAATCCGACCGGGATGACCTCGAGATCGATGCCCTCCTCGATCAGGGTGCAGGCGATGCGGGCGGCACCCGATTTGTAAGGTTGGGGCCTGTGGCCCCACTCGCTGCTGGCTTCGGGGAAGATCCCCAGGTCACCGCCTCGGCGAAGGTGGGCAGTGCCGGCTTCGACAGGACTGGCCACCGAGGCGGGGTCGAGGTTGTAGCGTTCGACGTCCTTGGGGCGCACGACGGGGATGCCGGCGATGAAGAGACGCAGGAACCAGCTGCGGATGAGTTGGATCGAGATGAGGAACTGGGCTCGCGGGAACGCGGCGAGCACCTGATGGCCGTCGATGGCGCCATTGCGGTGGCTGGAGATGATGAGGCGCGGACGAGCCCGGGATGTGTCCGTCTCAATCTCGCGGTCGGCCGACTCCTGCCCGCGGTCGACGGATTCGCCGCTGAGGTCGAGGACTCGGATGCGACCGAAGTACAGGGTGCGCATGGCGGCATTGATGAACCGGTGCCCCCACCCCAGGGAGGTATCAGATCCCAAGGAGGTGTCCGTTTGATCAGCCTTCGAGGACATCGCGCAGTCGTTCCAGATCCTTCTGCACGGCTTCGAGGTCGCGGGCGAATTCCTCGTCGCTGACCCGCGGGAGGCGGTAGACGGTGAAGACGACCTCGCTGACGTCATCGTTGTGGAGCACACGCAGCGGATTGTGCACGGTGGTGCCGTCCGGGAAGATCACGTCGTGGTCGAGGATCCCGAATTCGATGCCAGAGCGGAAACTGACCTCGACCTCACCCATCGGCGAATCGGTGATCCACCGCCCGGTCTCGTTGCGGATGCCCTCGCTCAGGCCCGCCGCCCACTGCGGGAGGTTTGCCGGATTACCGGCGAAGACCGCGATGTCGGAGGGGTCGCGTCGGATCGTCTGCGAAATGTGGCGTGCGTAGAAGCTCATGATCCAAGTGCACCACAGGTGCCGCGATCCGACCAGGGCAATCCGTGCGTGGCCGTCGGCACCGTGACCTCGCCCTACCCGGCAGTGACCTCGCCCTATCCGGCGGCGACTTCGCCGCGCAGCTTGTGCTTGAGCAGCTTGCCCGATGGGTTGCGGGGGAGCTCCTCGGTGATGATGACCTCTCGGGGCAGCTTGTACCGCGCAAGCTTGTCGCCCAGGTAGTCACGCAGTTCTTCGACATCGAAGGGTCGGCCATCGGCGGTCGTGATGAACGCGACGACCTTGTCGCCCCATTCGGCATCCGGTTTGGCCACTACCGCTACATCAGCGACTCTCTCATGAGCGATGATGGCCTCCTCCACTTCGAGGGAGTAGACGTTCTCACCGCCGACGATCATGACGTCCTTGCTGCGGTCGACGATGAAGAGATAGCCGTCCTCGTCGAGCTTCGCGATATCTCCGCTCTTGTACCAGTCTCCTTCGAACGCGGCCCGCGTCGCCTCTGGATTGTTGAGGTATTCGCGCATTCGGGTGTCACCGGTGAACCAGATCTCGCCGGTCTCGCCCGGGCCGGCATCTGTGCCATCGGCCTTGACCACGCGCATGGCATTGCCGATCATCGCCGTTCGCCCGATTGACCCGGCCTTGCGCAGTTGGTCCTCGGGCCGGAGCATGCAGCCGGTGGGCCCCATTTCGCTCATTCCGAACAGGTTGAAGAACTGGTCGGTCCCATAGGCGTCGATGAGCATGGCTGCGGTCGACCTGTCGATGGGCGCACCGCCGTAGTTCCAACGCCTGATGGAGGAGAAGTCGTAGTCCGAGAACTCGATGGCGAGCTTCTTCGCCGTCATCACCGGTGCGACATAGGCGATGGTCGGGCCGAAGAAGGTGGTGATCTTCTCCTCGGCGATGATTGCCATCGAATCCACCGGATGGAACGCACGCTGGAGGACAATCGTGCCGCCGGTGAGGACGGTGGGAACGAGGCTGATGTTCAGCGGAGCCGAATGCCAGATCGGCATGCAGATGAGATAACGGTCGTCGCTGTGATATCCCATGTTGAGATTGATGAGGGTCGCGACCTGGGAGATGTTGCGGTGCGAATGCACACACCCTTTGGGTGCGCTCGTGGTGCCCGAGGTGTAGAGGATCTGCGCGACGTGCTCGTCCGTGAAATCACCCGGCTCAGCGGGCTCGGCCGCCTCCAACTGAGAGTCGAAGCTCGAAGGTGCTGCGGACTCGGTCTCCAGCCAGGTGATGTCCGGGGCGCCCGCGCGCGCCGTCTCAGCCAGTTCAGCGCTGACGATGCCGAACTTCGCACCGGAATGGTCGATCGTGTACTTGACCTCGGGGGCTTGTATCTTGTGATTGACCGGCACGACGATGGCGCCCAGGTACCAGGCGCCGAAGGCTGCGAAGACGAACCCCGGTACGTTGAACGTCATGATCCCGATGGTGTCACCAGCGACGATGCCGTTGTTCTCGAGGACACGTGCCGCTCTGAGGGCGCGGTCGCGAAGCTCGGCATAGGTGTACCTCTCGTCCCCATAGACCAGTGCTTCCTTCTCGGGGTCGCGCAGCACGGTGGAATCGAGCATGGTTCCGAGCTTCATTGCTTCTCCTTGTGACGAGTGCCATACTTTCAACAATTGAACCATGATTCATTTCTTTGGGGAAGGGCAGCAGTGGCCTATCGCGAAACTCCCAGAACTCGCGCCAAAGCCGAGCAGCGGCGTGCCCGAGTCGAACGCGCAACCCAGTATGTCATCGCCTCGGGCGGATTCACCGCGGCCAGCATTGCGGCTGTGGCGCGTGAGGCCGAGTGCAGTGCCGGCCTCATCTACACCTACTTCGACAACCGCGACGAGCTGCTCGGGATCGTGTTTGCCCGTGCCGCTTCGCACGAGCTCGCCGTCGTCGAGGCAGCCGTCGGTGCGTCGACGAGTGCCGCGGAGGTCGTCGGATCGGTCGTCGACGTCTTCATCCGTCGCGCGGTCGCCGGCCGCACCCTCGCCCACGCACTCCTGTTCGAAGAAGTCCCCGACACCGTGCAGATCGAACGCCGAGCACTGCGACGCGGGTATGTCTCCGTGATTGCAGAGGGGCTGAACCACGGGTACTCCGCCGACATCCCCGCCGAGGTGGTGGCCCGGTCCCTGGTCGGATCCATCGCCGAGAATCTCGTCGACGTCCTCGATCCCGAACAGGCTCCTCCGAGCACTTCCGAGGTCGAATCACTCATCACCGCACTGTCCACATTCGCGCGCACAGCCATAGGAGAACAATGAGCCACGCACCCTCAGCAACCGCACCGGGCACATCCGCCACACACGAGGTCTTCAACCAGGCGCCACCTCGGCGGGACATCAACGAATTCAGTCTCAACACGGCCCTCGTCGAGGCCGTGGACACATACGCACCACACGCATCGACGGCTGAGCTCGAACGCATCGGGGGGCTGGTCGGCAGCGCGGACTTCATCAATGACGCACGCCTGGCCAATGAACACGGACCGGAGCTGAAGACCCACGACGAGTGGGGCAATCGCATCGATGCGATCGAATTCCACCCCGCCTATCACCGCATCATTTCCGATGCGCTGCGAAGTGGTGCTCACTCACACGCGTGGGCTCATCCCGGACCGGGAGCGAACGCGGACCGTGCCGCCAGATTCATGCTCTTTTCCCAGATCGAACCCGGCCATGCCTGCCCCGTGTCGATGACGCACGCCGTCATCCCGTCCCTGCAGGCCGACTCGAGGCTGGCCGACTTCTGGGTCCCGAAGGCCACCGCGAATGACTACGACCCCAGACGTATCGACCCGGCGGAGAAGACCGCGGTCACCTTCGGAATGGCGATGACCGAGAAACAGGGCGGCTCGGACGTGCGGGCGAACACCACCCGCGCGATCCAAGACGGCGACCACTATCTCATCACCGGACACAAATGGTTCTGCTCGGCGCCGCAGTCCGATGCATTCCTCGTCCTCGCCCACCTCGAGGAGGGGCTGAGCTGCTTCGTCGTTCCCCGCATCCTGCCCGGTGGCGGCCTCAACACTGTCCGAATCCAACGGCTCAAGGACAAACTGGGCAACCACTCCAATGCTTCCTCGGAGATCGAGTTCGACTCCACGGACGGGTGGCTGCTGGGGCAGCCGGGCAAGGGTGTGCGCACGATCATCGAGATGGTCTCCCAGACTCGCCTCGACTGCGTCCTCGGATCCACGGCGGGCATGCGCCAGTCCGTGGCAGAGGCCGCCTGGCATGCTCGCGGACGCGCTGCGTTCGGTGCGAGACTGATCGACCAGCCACTCATGCGCGCCGTCATCGCCGACCTGCAGCTCGAATCCGAAGCCGCCACCTTCACTGCCATGCACCTGGCCTCCGTCCACGATGACGACAGTGCCGACGCCGCAGACTTCCGACGTCTGGCCACCGCGGTCGGCAAGTACTGGATCTGCAAGCGCGGACCCGAACACGCCTACGAGGCACTCGAATGCCTGGGCGGAAACGGGTACACGGAGGCCTTCCCGCTGGCCCGTCGGTACCGTGAACAGCCGGTGATGGCCGTGTGGGAAGGGTCCGGCAATGTCATCGTCCTCGACGTGCTGCGCGCCCTGGGGCGGGAGCCGAGAACGGCGAAGGCCTTCCTCGGTTTCCTCGAGACCGGACTGGGTCGCCACCCGGACTTCGATGCCGCCTACGACGGACTCGCCGGTTCCCTCCAGTCCTCACTTGAGGCTGTCACCAGCGGAGATCCTGCCAGAATCGCAGGAGTTCAGCGCAGTGGCCGGGTTCTGGTGGAGAAGATGGCGCTGCTCATGCAGTCGGCGATCCTCTTCGACTCCGCCCCCGCCGAGGTGGCAGCCGGGTTCGCGTCGGCACGTCTGGGGCCTAGTCGGGGCCGGGAATACGGCGCCCTGCCGAGTGATATCGACATCGACTTCCTCGTCGAACGGGCCTGAGCCGGTTTCCGCGGTGAGTCAGATTCCGCGGTGGACCCAACGGGCGTGAGTCAGCCTCTGCGGTGGGCCGAGCGGCAGCGGCGCCGGTCGAGTAAGAGATTGCGCGAGCCGATCCTGCGGCGGCGCATCGTGCACTCCGCCGGTCCGTTGAAGTCCGGACGAGGCGTACGCGTAAGACCGGAGTGAGGAGCATTGTGTTCGTCGGCCGCCCAGTCCTCGTCTCGGCGCTGCCCGAACTCCGAGCGATCGATGAACGCGCGGAGCTCGGCGATGAGCGTGCGTTGGAGTTCATCGACCGATTCGGTGCCCTCCGAGTATTCGAGGGGGATGTCGACGGCTTCTCGCTCGGCGACGACTCTGACGATCCACTTACCTTCGTCGGCAGGATCGTGATTCATCCCGTAGCTGTCCCATTCGTCGTTGGCGAACATGCCGAGCACGACCGGAGCGATGACCTTGTTGAGGAGGAACTCTTCCGTCAATTCGGTGTTGTCCATGTCATCCACCATAGAACGTTGCGCTCCTGATCTCTCGTAGGCCCCCGTGCCCCGAGCGACTGCGTGTCGACGGCTAAACTGGTCCGATGCCACGCAGTCCGCTCCCGCCCCGCGAAGGGATCTCGGCGACCCCACTGCGGGCCCCGGGCGGGAAGGCGACTCATGACAAGAACCATCTGCCCGTGCCCGAGAAGATCGGCGCATGGTTAGAAGACGAATTCCCCGAGGCGACCGATGACGCTCGGCGCAGCCTGCTGACCACGGGCGATATGCGCGACGAGGCCGGGGCACCGGTTGTCTGGGGTGACCCGGTCGTTCCCGGAGGCTTCTACTTCTTCCACCGTCCGGTCCCGGCCGAGGAGCGGATTCCCTTCGAAATCTCCGTGGTCTTCGAGGACGAAGAGCTGCTCGTCGTCGACAAGCCGCATTTCCTCGCCAGCACACCCAACGGACGCTTCGTGCGCGAATGCGTCGTCACCCGAGCCAGAACGGACTTCGCCCAACCCGACCTGGTGGCCATCCACCGCCTCGACCGTGTCACTGCCGGCCTGCTGATCCTCTCGAAACGTCCCGAGACCCGTGGTCGTTATCAGCGTCTGTTCCAGGACCGGAACGTGGCCAAGACCTATCGGGCCCTGGCGCCGACGCCGCCTGCGGGCATGGAGTTTCCCCTGGTCAAGGAGTCGAGGTTGGTCAAGCCGCGCGGGGGCAGGCAGGTCCTCGAAGTCGAGGGCGAGCCCAACGCGTTCAGCCGGATCGGATTGCTGGGCGAACGGACCCCGACAATCGGCGAGTACGTTCTCGAACCGCTGACGGGTCGGACCCATCAGCTGCGGGTCCACATGAACTCGCTCGGGCTGCCCATCCTCGGCGATCCGGTCTATCCGGTCGACCTGGCCCCGGACCCCTACGACTTCAGCTCACCGTTGCAGCTGCTGGCAGCCTCGATCGGGTTCGACGATCCGTTGACCGGGCGAGAACGATTCTTCGAATCAGGGCTCCGCTTGGGGGAGTCGATCTAACGACGGGCCTTCTCGATGGCTTCGACCATCCTCGGTCCTGAAGGCGGGGCGATCACGCAGGCCTACCTCGTCGGGATGTTCGTGCCGAGGCGAGAAGAATTCTCCGCAAAGATCCGAGGTGCCCAGGACGATGGCCACATCGATCCCGGCGTCGTTGCGAGCCGGCGTTCTCCACGATTCGCGGGGACACGGTAGCCTGGAGACATGAGTCCACACGAACCCGGATGCACATCAGAGGCGATCGTCGCCCTGGTCCGGTCCCGAATCACGACCGGCGAATACTCCGCCGGCTCTCCGGTCCGGGATGGTGCGCTGGCGAAGGAATTCAACGTCTCGCGCAACACCGCGCGCGAGTCCCTGAGCCTGCTCCGCCACGCCGGTCTGCTGACCCAGGAGACGAATCGCGGCTTCTTCGTGCGCACCTTCGACCTCGACGAACTCAAGGACCTCTACCAGGCCAGGCGCGTCTTCGAGATCCGCGCCGTCCAAGAATCGCAGGACGCCACCGAGGAGGCGATGGGTCGCGTGGAAGCATCTGTCGTCCGCGCCGAAACCGCGCCGAACAACGAGAGCTGGACCGATGCGCAGGAACACTCCGCATCCTTCCACCGCGCCATCGTGGGACTGCTCGGTTCGCCGCTGCTCGACGAGTTCTACGTCAACCTCATGGCTCGCCTGTCCACGACATTCGCCCGCTCGAAGGAGCCCGGCAAATACCACTCCCACTGGGCGAACCCGCACCGCGACATCTTGGAGAAGATGCGTTCGGGGGACCGCCACGGAGCCGAAGGCCTCCTGCGCATCCACCTCGATGACTCCGAGGCCTCGACGCTGGACCTGGCGCGCTCGGTCGGCGAAGGCCGCTGAGGGAACAACCGCCTCGGCGAGGGAGCCTGAGTATTGGTGTCGGCAGTCTCACAGTGCTCGGTATTTGAAACTGTAGATAAGCGTTGTATGACTTCGATAGCATTGAGCCACCGTACTCACCGCGTCGAAAGGCTGTACCCATGGGGATTCCCGAGCAGGAAACACAGGCCGCAAACGATCCGTTCTCGCTGACGGGCCTCACGTATGACGACGTCCTCCTCCTGCCCGGTGACACCGATGTCATCCCTTCGGACGCCACCACGACCACACGTCTGACCAAAGAGATCGAACTCAATATCCCCCTGGTCTCGGCCGCCATGGACACTGTGACCGAGTCGCGACTGGCCATTGCCATGGCCCGCATCGGCGGACTGGGCATCATCCATCGCAACCTGTCGATGGAAGACCAAGCGGCCCAGGTCGACTACGTCAAGCGCTCCGAATCCGGAATGATCAACGACCCGCTGACGATCACCCCCGAGAAGACGCTGGAAGAGCTCGACGAGATCTGCGGAAAATACCGGATCTCCGGACTCCCCGTCGTCGACGAGAACAACGTGCTGCTGGGCATCGTGACCAACCGCGACCTGCGCTTCGTCACCCGCAGCGAATTCCCGACCCGCACCGTCGCCGACACCATGACCCGCATGCCGCTGGTCACCGCACCGGACGGTGTGTCCGCGGAGAAGGCCTTCGAGCTGCTGGCCGAGCACAAGGTCGAGAAGCTGCCGCTGGTCGATGAGAACAACGTCATCCGCGGCCTCATCACCGTCAAGGACTTCGTCAAGACAGAGGAATACCCACTGGCCACGAAGGACGACGAAGGTCGCCTGCGCGTGGGTGCCGCCGTCGGATTCCACGGCGATGCCTACGAACGCGCGACCCTCCTCGCCGAGGCGGGCGTCGATGTCCTCGTCGTCGACACCGCCAATGGTCACGCTCGCGGCGTGACGGACATGATCAAGACGATCAAGGCCGATCCGACATTCGCCGGCGTCCAGATCATCGGCGGAAACGTCGCCACGAAGGAAGGCGCACAGGCCCTCATCGACGCCGGTGCCGACGCCATCAAGGTCGGCGTGGGACCGGGCTCGATCTGCACCACCCGCGTGGTCGCGGGCGTCGGAGTTCCGCAGGTCACCGCCATCTATCTCGCAGCTCAGGCGGCACGTGCCGCGGGTGTGCCGGTCATCGCTGACGGGGGACTGCAGTACTCGGGCGACATCGCCAAGGCCATGGTCGCCGGTGCTGACACCGTCATGCTCGGCTCGCTGCTGGCAGGCTGCCGGGAATCGCCCGGCGAACTCATCTTCGTCAACGGCAAGCAGTACAAGGCCTACCGCGGCATGGGGTCACTCGGTGCCATGGCCCCACGCCAGGGCAAGTCCTATTCGAAGGACCGTTACTTCCAAGACGACATCGACACCGATACGGATCTCATCCCGGAGGGCATCGAGGGTCGCGTCGCCTACCGTGGACCGCTCAAACAGGTCGCCCACCAGCTCACCGGTGGTCTGCGCCAGTCGATGTTCTACGTTGGCGCCCCGACCATCGACGAGCTCAAGGCCAAGGGCAAGTTCGTCCGCCTGACCGCGGCGGGACTCAAGGAGAGCCACCCGCACGACATTCAGATGACCGTCGAAGCACCGAACTACGTCGTGAAATAGGACTTCACCCGACCGTCGTCCGACGGTGCTTCGCGATCGTTTCGAACGTGCTTCGCGATCTTTTCGCGGCGGTCCGCAACACTGTCAACGGCCGTAGCCTCTGCCTCCTGCGCAGGGGCTACGGCCGTTTTCGCTGTCTCAGGATGTCAGACGAATCGCCAGGGTGTGACGAATGCCACGTGTGAATCTCCGGGCCGTATACGCCTGTCGTCGATCGTGGGCTTGGCCGCTCGAGAGTTGACGAGAGCGCCCCTGGGCTCCGGCAGAGGTTACTTGTGTAGTCGAGAATCGGCGGCACCACCCACCTTGCTTCTTCGTTCACTTAGGGTAGGTTTCCCTAATGTAGTCCGGCCTTACCGGACCGTGAACCGAAGGAGGCAACCCTACCGCTATGACCTCACTGCTCTCTGACACCTCAGCGCCACTGACCGAGGCGACGACACCGACCGACGCTCCGCCAGCCGACGTTGCGCCGCCGACCGACAATTCGCCTCTGAGCGAGGACGCGCCTCGCCGGGTCCGCAACGATGACGCATCACAGGCGACCGCCACTGGCGACGCGCTCCTGGGATCCCACAGTGCCGATGCCTACGCCGAACTCATGCACGAGGTCGTCGACGCACTCACCGAACGCTTTACGCGGGTCGACGCACCCACCTCGGCGAATGACAGGGCCAGTCTGGAATCGGAGGTCGCCGGCTTCGACCTCGACTGCCACGGCATCGGAAACGTCGCGGCCCTGCGGGAGGCCGACGACCTCTACGCCCGTAACGCCGTCTGGTTCCACCACCCCAGCTACGTCGCCCATCTCAACTGCCCCGTCGCCGTCCCGGCCGTTGCCGCCGAGGCGATGCTCGCGGCCATCAACACCTCCGTCGACACCTACGACCAGTCCGAGGTCGCCACGCTCATGGAACGACGCCTGGTCCACTGGGCCAGCCGCCACGTCGGCTTCGCAGCCGGCGACGGAATCTTCACCTCCGGCGGCACACAGTCGAACCTGCAGGCGCTGTTCCTCGCCCGGGAGAACGTCCTGCGCGCCCACGGCGACTCGACCCGCCGTGACTTCCTGTCCCGACTGCGGGTACTCACGACCGATCAGACCCATTTCTCAGTCTCCCGCGCCGCGTTCATCCTCGGACTCGACGCCGAGGCGGTCGTGACCGTGGACACCGATGCCACCGGTCGGATGGACGCCGAGGCGCTGGCCGAGCTTCTGCGCGACATCGACGAGACCGGCGGGATCGTCATGGCCGTCGTCGCCACGGCCGGAACCACCGACCTCGGCGTCATCGATCCGCTGACCTCCATCGCCGAGGTCTGCGAGGCATCGAACGTGTGGATGCACGTCGACGCCGCATACGGCGGAGGACTGCTGTGGGCACCGCAGCGCAGGCACCTGCTCGCAGGAATCGGACGAGCCACCTCGGTGACGATCGACTTCCACAAGACCTTCTTCCAGCCGGTGTCCTCGAGCGCACTGCTGGTGCGCGACGTCGCCCTGTTCGAACCGACGATTCATCACAACGACTACCTCAACCCCGAAGCCGAGGCCCACAGCGCCGAGGCCGAACCGAACCAGGTCGACAAGTCCCTGCAGACGACCCGCCGCTTCGACGCACTGAAACTGTGGACGACGCTGCGCGCCCGCGGCGCCGACGAGATCGGAGAGATGGTCGACACCGTGTGCGACCTGGCCGCCGAGGTCCGCGAACTCCTCGAGACTCAGCCGGACTTCGAAGTGCTCGGCGCCTCGGACCTGAGCACGGTCCTGTTCCGATTCGTGCCCGCGACCGCACGCGGCCGAGAGACAGACAGCGCCACCGCCGACGAGTTAGTGCCGATGATCCGCCGCGTCCTCTTCCGCTCCGGACGCGCAGCCGTCGCCCGCACCACCATCGACGGCACCCCCTGGCTCAAACTCACCCTGCTCAATCCCGACACCACGGTCGCCGACATCACCGCCGTGCTCGACCTCGTCCGCGCCACCGGCCACGGCATCCTCGCCGGCAGGTATCTGGAGAGCACAACGACAGAAGGAGGTGCCGCATGAGCGCGCCGGACACACAGATCCGCGACATCGTCGGCATCGGCATCGGGCCCTTCGGACTGGGCTTGGCTGCGCTGTCGGACCCGCTGCCCGACGTCGACGCCGTCTTCCTCGACCAGCGCCCGGAGTTCCGCTGGCACCCGGGCATGATGATCGAGGGCGCGACGATCCAGGTGCCGTTCCTCGCCGATCTCGTGACAATGGCCGACCCCACTTCCCGCTTCTCATTCCTGAAGTTCCTCAAGGACAGCGGCCGGCTCTACCCCTTCTACATCCGCGAATCCTTCTCGCCCCTGCGCGCCGAATACGACGAGTACTGCCGCTGGGTCGCCGCACAGCTGGAGACGCTGCGCTGGAACCGCACCGTGACCTCGGTGACGAAGAGCGACGACATCTACACGGTGACCGCCGAGGTGACCGATGGCTCCGGTCGAGCGCTGAGAACCGAGTCCTACCGCGCTCGCCACCTGGTCCTCGGTGTGGGTACCGAACCGGTCCTGCCTGAAGCCCTGCGGAACCTCGAAGTAGGGGAGGCCGGATCCGGCGCTGGACCGGTCATCCACACCTCGCAGTACCTCGACCACAGGGAAGAGCTGCTCGAGAGTGGATCCATCACGATCGTCGGCAGCGGACAGTCCGCCGCCGAGATCTACCGGGACCTCATCGACGACACCGAGGCCAGGGGAGTCCGGCTCGACTGGCTGACCAGGTCGCCGCGGTTCTTCCCGATGGAGTACACGAAGCTGACCCTGGAGATGACGTCCCCGGAATACACGGACCACTTCCGTGCCCTGCCCGATGACCTGCGCGAACAGCTCGGGCGCGAGCAGCGGACCCTCTACAAGGGCATCAGCGCAGACCTCGTCGACGACATCCACGACACCCTCTACCGACTCAGCCGCGGCGGCAGGAAACTGCGCACTCATCTGCTGGCCGAATCGGAACTGCTGGCCGCCGAGTACGACGCAGAGTCCGGAGCCTACGTTCTGCGCTTCCGCCACACCGCCTTGGACAAATGCTTCGAACGTCGCAGCGGAGCGGTGGTCTCCGCCACCGGCTACAAATCTCAAGTGCCGGACTTCCTCGCCCCGCTGGGCGACGAGATCCGCCTGGATGGCAGGGGCCGCCTCGACGTCAGCCGCCACTACACCATCAACGACGCAGGCACCGTCCACGTCCTCAACGGCGAAGAGCACACTCACGGAGTCACCGCCCCTGACCTGGGCTTCGGCCCCTGGCGGGCATCGGTCGTACTCGCGCACGTGACCGGCCGCGAACCGTATCCGATCGAGCGCTCGATCGCGTTCCAGACGTTCGGCCTTCCCGACGACGGAAACCTGGACAGCGAGACTTCGGATTCCGAGATCCCGGATGCTGAGACCGCGGACGGCGCGCCGCTGAGCACCCAGGACGACTTCGACATGAACTTCGACTTCGCCGACACCGGCGACAGGGAGATGACACACGTATGACCACCGACCTCATCAACGACGCCCCAACAACATCCGCACTCGACGCACCTATCACCGCTCTCGACGCACTCACTGTGGAGATCCGCGCGATGGACCCAGCGCGGGACACCCAGAACATCCATGTCTGGCTGAGCCACCCACGTGCCCACTATTGGCAGATGACCGAACTCGACGAGTCCGGAGTCCACAACTACCTCAGCGGCGTGCACGATTCCGCCGATGACAACGGCTGGGTGGGCTCCGTCGACGGCATCGACTGCTTCTACGTCGAAACCTACGTGCCCTCCACACTGATCCCACACGATGTAATTCCGACCGGGTTCGACGACATCGGAATGCACCTGCTTGTCGCACCGCCCGACGGCGACGGAGTGCGCGGACTCACCAACCGGATCATGGCCGAGGTCATCGACTTCTGCCTGCGCCCGAGCGAACAGGGCGGCCGAGGCGGACGCCGAGTCATCGTCGAACCCGACGTGAGGAACACGGCCATCCTCGAGAAGAACCGGGCGGCAGGCTTCAGTCCGGTGCGCGAGGCGACCATCATGATGGGTCAGGAGCGCAAACGCGCCCTGATCAGCATCTGCACTCACGAGGACTTCGAATCCAGTGAGCTGGTCGCACTCCTGGACCGTGAGGATGTCGAAGCCACCCCGAGCACCTACTCCCACCTCAATCGCGATACCTTCGCGGTGGCCCAGCGCCACCTCGTGGCCAAGGCTCTGTCCGAATTCGCCCACGAACGCCTCATCGCCCCGGTCCGGGTCGCGGACTCGAGCAGAGTCGCGGAGCCGGCCCACGGCACGGATTCAGCTGCCGACCCCGTCGAGTGGGAACTGCGCATCGGGGATTCGAACACTTCCGCTGGCCCGGCCACCCGCTACACCTTCACCGCCAGAGTCCTGCCGCTCGAACACTGGGTCATCGACGAGGCCAGCATCACCCGCTTCGTCGATGACGCGCAGACGCCACTCGACGCCCAAGAACTCGTCGTCGAACTCCAAGACGCGCTCGACATCCCAGAAGACCTGATATCGACCTACCTCGAGGAACTCGCCTCGACCCTGGCCAGCAGCGCCTTCAAACTCGACGAGGCGGTCAGGGGTCAGCGCCCGGACTCCACCGACCTCCTCGACGCCGACTTCCAGACCACCGAGGCGGCCATGACCGAGGGCCACCCCGGGTTCATCGCGAACAACGGGCGCATCGGATTCTCCCTGTCCGACTACCGCCGTTGGGCCCCGGAGACCGGCCGCACCACACGCATCGAATGGGTGGCCGCGACCCGCGAACACAGCCACCTCTCGCTCGGTGAAGGCTTCGATGAAGCCACGCACCTCGGCTGGGCGCTCAGCGCGGACGAACGTGAACTCTTCGACTCCAGAATTCGGGCGGCCGGCCGTGCCCCCGAGGACTTCCATCTCCTCCCGGTCCACCCCTGGCAGGCCGACCACCGACTCGCGATCACCTTCGCCGCCGACATCGCCCGCGGTGACCTGCTGCCCCTGGGAGCAGGGCTGGATGAGCTTCAGCCGCAGCAGTCCCTGCGCACATTCTTCAACCAAACACGGGCCGACGCCCCTTATGTGAAGGTTGCGCTGGCCGTGCAGAACATGGGCTTCCTGCGCGGACTGTCCCCGAAGTACATGCGCGATACACCGGCCATCAACGACTGGATTGCCGAGCTCATCGGGACCGATCCCACCTTCGGGCAGGCCGGATTCCGCGTCCTGCGCGAACGCACCGCGCTCGGCTACACCGGCGACGTCTACCACTGCACCCAGGAGACGAATCCGCACCGGAAGATGCTCGCCGCCCTCTGGCGAGAGAACCCGCTGACCGTGCTCGAACCCGGGCAGAAGGTCATCACCATGGCGGCTCTGCTGCACCGCGATCACAGGGGAGTCGCCTTCGTCAGCGAACTCATTCGTGCCGCAGGTCAGGCGCCCGAGGATTGGGTGCGCTCCTACCTGCGGGCGTACCTGCACCCGCTCGTCCACGCTCTGTTGGCCCACGATCTCGTGTTCATGCCGCATGGGGAGAACCTCATCCTCATCCTCGACGAGCACGTCGTGACCGGAGCCTTCATGAAGGACATCGGCGAGGAGGTCGCCGTCCTCGGTCACCGCGAACTGCCCGGCGATGTGGAGCGGATCCGCGCGCTGGTCCCGGGGGAGGAGAAGGCCCTGTCCGTGTTCACGGACATGTTCGACGGGGTGCTGCGCCACCTCGGCGGGATTCTCGACTCCGACGGTGTGCTGGGTGCACAGAAATTCTGGGCTCTGGTCGCCGAGGTGCTCGACCGTTACGAGACCGAGCACCCGGATCTCGCCCGCGGGCTCGCCGGAGATGTGGACCTGCGCGCAGAACGCTTCGCCCACTCTTGCCTCAACAGGCTGCAGCTGCGGAACACGAAGCAGATGGTCGACATCGGCAACCAGGCCGAATCGCTGCTCTATGCCGGAACGATGAGGAACCCCGTGACGCGCTGATCGCCCCACCCACGAGGGCCTGACCGCTCCGGCGACCGTCGAATCGCCGGACGGTCAGCGTTCTCTCGATTGCCAGCGGCTATCATCATTCCTATCGGTCGCCTCCACGGGACCGCTCAGCAGTTCGAGGAACTCCCGACTCAAAGGTGTGGTCATGGCGAAGCAGAACGATCGGCCGACTCTGGCCACGGTCGCTTCGCGCGCAGGGGTGAGCATCAAGACAGCTTCTCGGGTGCTCAACGGCGAAAAGCATGTGGCCACGTCCACCGCCGAGAAGGTCGAGGACGCCGCCGCCGAGCTCGGGTTCCGTCTCAACTCCACCGCCAGACGCCTGCGTGCCGGCGGTCGATCACCCTACATCGGTGTGATCATGAGCGATGGCCGCGATCCGTTCCAATCTCGGCTATTCACCCTACTGGAGGCCGAGTTGGGTCGAGTCGGCCTGCGCCCGGTCGTGACCATCACGGCTGATGATCCCGAACGTGAACGCGCCTTCCTCGACGAGTGCTTGGCCAATGACATGTCCGGACTCTGCATCATCCGCTCCCACCCGGATGCAGCACGTTCCTACGCCGAGGCGGCATCTGCTGACGTGAAGATCGTGTCCTTCGACCCCTCGACAGCAGGGGGTGCAGTGGCCGTCATCGCCGGCGATGAAAAACGTGCCGGCAGGCTCGCCGCCACCCAGCTCCTCGACCACGGGCACATCAGCATCGGCGTCGTCGGCGATCACTCGACCAGCCCGATCACCGTCGACCGACTCGCCGGAATCCGGTCGGCATTTGCCAGACGTTCGGACGTCGGGTGGCGAGCCTACATGGAGGAGGACGCTCACGACCTGGTCAGTGCGAAGAACGTCGTGGCCGCCTGGCTGGGGTCCCGCACCGCACCGAGCGCACTGATCACCCTGTCCGCGACCCTGACCCAGGGCGCCATCGACGCCTGTCGGCGACTTGACCAATGGCCGGCGCTGGTGGGAATCGATGACTTCCCCACCGCGGATCTCCTGGACGTGACCGTGATCGACCGGGATGTCGCTTCCATGGCCGCCGAGGCGGTCCGACGTCTGCAGGACGCCTCCCATTCCGCGCTTGACGCTGGTGCGGGGCACGGTTCCGACGGGGCGGGGCACGGTTCCGACGGGGCTGTCGGCAGCGGCCCCTCGCCTCGGCGGTGGGAGATTCCGGTCCACGTGATCGCCCGCGGCAGCGGCGAAGAACCTCCTGACAAGTGACGCTGTCCGGAGAGACTTTCGGCAGAACTTTTTCGGCGAAACAGTTGACACAGGGCCTCGATCAGCGAATTATATTGAACAGCCTGACAACGTTGTCAGAAAGATTGAAAGGTTCATGATGAGGCAAAACCTGCAGTCCCGCAACAATTCGTCCCGGAAGAGGTGGGCCCTCCTCGGCGCCTCGGTTGCTATCGGCGCTCTGGCGCTCAGCGGCTGCGGGAATCAGAAGGGCCAAGGCAATGAACAAGCCGATAGCGGCTCGGGCGGCGACGGTGACGTCACCATCGCCCTGCTGCTCCCGGAGTCCAAGACCACTCGCTACGAATCCCTCGACAAACCGAACTTCGAGAAGTACGTCGCAGAGGCCAACCCTGATGCGAAGGTCGAATACCGCAACGCGAACCAGGACGCGACCCAGCAGCAACAGCAGTTCGAAGCCGCGGTGACCGAGGGCGTCGACGCCATCGTGCTCGACCCGGTCGACGCTTCGGCGGTGGCATCGGCACTGTCGAAGGCTCAAGCTAAGAAGATCCCGGTCATCGCCTATGACCGCTTCTTCGAAGGGGCGGATTACTACACCTCGTTCGACAACAAGAAGATCGGCAACCTGCAGGGGCAGGCCGTCCTCGACGGGCTCAAGGCCGAGGGCACAGACCCGAAGTCGGGTCCGGTCTGGATGGTCAACGGTGATCCGAAGGACCCGAACGCCGCCGACTTCAAGGCCGGTGCCGAGGAGACGCTCAAGGGCGCCGGGGTCGACATCGCCGAAAGCCATGACACCCTCGACTGGAACCCGGACGACGCCCGCAAATGGGTCCAGGGTCAATTGCAGAGCGCGGAGGAAGAGCCGATCGCCATCTACGCGGCCAATGACGGCACCGCCGGAGGTGTCCTCGCTGCCACGAAGAGGGCCAAGGTCAAGCCCGTTGTCACGGGACAGGACGCCGAGGTCGACGGACTGCAGAATATCCTCAGGGGCGACCAGTACGCCACGATCTACAAGTCGATTCCACCCCAGGCGGAATTCGCGGCGAATGCGGCAGTCGCCCTGGCCGGCGGCGAGAAGCCCGAGGGGTCAACGACCTACAAGGACACTCCGACGGACTTCGTCGAGGCCAAGGTCGTCACGAAGGACACGGTCAAGGACATCGTGGGTGATCAGATCAAGGCCGAAGACATCTGCACCGGTGATGTGAAGAAGCTCTGCGAAGACGCCGGCGTCAAGTAGGCATCGCGCAACGGCAAGTGGAGATCGGCGAGTAGGAACATATGAATTCTCATAGCAATGATCCGGCGCCCGCGAGTTCGCGGGCGCCGGACCGAGGAGCCGAAACGGTCCTCGAACTGCGCGGAATCAACAAACGATTCGGCGCGGTCCAGGCACTGACCGATATCAACCTGACCATCGGCCGCGGCGAAGTCGTCGGCCTCGTCGGTGACAACGGTGCGGGCAAGTCCACCCTGGTCAAAGTCCTCGCCGGAGTCCATCCGGCCGATGAAGGCGAGATCCAGTTGGACGGGCGGGCCCAGAAGTTCGCCTCTCCGAAGGATGCGCAGAAGGCAGGGGTCGCCACGGTCTTCCAAGACCTCTCGCTGTGCGAGAACCTCGACGTTGTTGCCAATCTGTTCCTGGGACACGAGAAGACTCGGCGCGGTGTCCTCGACGAGGTCGCCATGGAAGCGAAGTCGTGGGAGCTGCTGCACAGCCTGTCGGCGAAGATCCCGAGCGTCAGGGTGCCGATCGCAGCCCTGTCGGGCGGACAGCGTCAGACGGTCGCGATCGCCAGGTCCCTCCTCGGCGAACCTTCGATCGTGATGCTCGACGAACCGACGGCTGCGCTCGGTGTCGCGCAGACTGCAGAGGTGCTCAACCTCATCGAACGGCTGCGTGAACGCGACCTCGGCGTGCTGCTGGTCAGCCACAACATGGCCGATGTGCAGGCTGTGTGCGACCGAGTCCACGTTCTGCGATTGGGCAAGGACGCCGGCGACTTCCCCGGCGACGAGCGCACCGATGTGCTGGTCGCCGCGATCACCGGAGCCAGCGACAATGCAGTGACGCAGAGAGCAACCCGGAGAGGTGAGCGCCGATGACCCGCAACTCGTTCATCACCGACGAACGCATCACCAGCGACGGTCTCATCGCCACATTCGTGCGCAGGGTCAAGGAGGGACAGCTCGGCTCGTTCCCCGTGATCCTGGCGCTCATCGTCATCGTCGTCGTCTTCCAGACGGCGGACAGCAACTTCATCTCCCCGGCCAACTTGGTCAATTTGTCGTCGACGGTGGCCTACCTCGCGATCCTCGCGTTGGGCATCAACCTCATCCTGCTGCTCGGCGAGATCGACTTGTCCCTGGCACAGCTGGGCGGACTGGCGGCCTCGCTGTTGGGCGTGCTGGTCATCAGACAGGGGGTACCGCCCCTGGCCGCCCTGGGCATCATGCTGCTCTTGGGTCTCATCGTCGGAGCGATTCAGGGGTGGTTCTTCGCCGTTGTCGGCATTCCGGCATTCGTCGTCACGCTTGCGGGTCTGCTCGCGTACACCGGGCTGACACTGACGACGCTGGGGACGCAGAAGAACCTGTCGATGGCGAATTCCTTCGCCTTCGACTTCGCGAGCTTCTACTTCCCTGCCCTGTGGGCCTATGTCTTCGGAGCGGTCGCGGTGATCGGCTTCGGCGCCGGAATCGTCTACTCGAAGCTGCGTCGACACAAAGAGGGGCTCTCCAGCCCGAGCTGGACCTCGATCATCGTGCGCACCGCAATCCTCGCTGCTGTCGTGTTCGGGTTCCTCATCCTGGTCAATCAGGACTTCGGTCTGGCCATGCCCTTCTTCCTCATGATGGTCATCGCCATTGCCATCGACCTCGTTCTGCGCAAGACCAAGTACGGGCGTTCGATCTATGCTGTCGGCGGCAAGGTCGAGGCCGCCAGGCGCGCCGGCATCCGCGTCACCT
The DNA here is from genome assembly GCF_900105045.1 of Brevibacterium picturae. Classification (GTDB taxonomy): domain Bacteria; phylum Actinomycetota; class Actinomycetes; order Actinomycetales; family Brevibacteriaceae; genus Brevibacterium; species Brevibacterium picturae. The sequence continues at coordinate 3,202,277 of NZ_LT629739.1, forward strand.
GGGTGCGGATCAGCGTGTTCATGGCCGCCGGTGTCCTGGCGGCACTGTTCGGCTTCATCAAAACCGGTGTCACGACCAACGCCGGATCGACGCTGGTGAGCACCCAGGATCTGCTCAATGCCATCGCCGCAGCGGTCATCGGCGGAACCTCCCTGTTCGGCGGGCGCGGTTCAGCTTGGGCCGCCGTGCTCGGTGCACTGGTCGTGGGTGCCATCAACAATGGTCTCTACCTCATCGGCTTCAGCTCCGATGCGCAGCAGATCATCACCGCCCTCGTCCTGCTCGCGGCCGTCGTCGTCGACGCCCTGAGCCGCCGCGGGCAAAGGTACGTGGGGCGGGGATAGCACCGGCGGGCGTCGAAAGCATAGTCAAGCGTCGAGAGCAGACTCTCTGCTGAGGTCTGCTCTCGACGCTTGACTATGCCCTCGGTGCAAGGGCGCCAGAGCGAGCGCTTCAGCTCGCTCCGGGTGGGCTCAGCTCGCCGTGCCTCTACGGTGCTGATACAGTCGTGGGCAATGACATGGGGTGCCTCGTGAGTATGAAGCGAGGCTGAGACAACACCCATCGAACCTGATCTGGGCCATACTAGCGAAGGGATCGTCATGGTTGACTTCGACCTGCGTTCTGCCAACGCACGACTGCGTGCGAGCAATCCACTCATCCAATGCATCACGAACACCGTCGTGCAGCAATTCAGCGCCAACGTGCTCCTGGCCATCGGCGCCTCACCGGCCATGCTCGACCACGAGGCCGATTCCGCACAGTTCACCCGCATTTCCAGCGGCCTGCTGGTTAACTTCGGCACGGCCACGAATCAGCAGTTTCTCGCCGCCGACGCCGCAATCGACGCGGCCAACGACGACTCCACACCCTGGGTCCTTGACCCGGTGAGCATCGGCGCCGTCGATCACCGGACCACGCGGATACGTCGCGCCGCCGACTCCAGTCCAACGGCTATCCGCGGAAACGCCTCCGAGATCGCGGCTCTGGCCGGCATAGGTTTGGGTGGACGAGGAGTCGACTCCACCGACGAGGTTGATGCAGTGATTCCGGGCGCCGTGGAACTGGCACGGACCACCGGCGCGATCGTTGCAGTCTCGGGAGCAAGAGACGCGATCGTCGCTCATATCGACGGCGTCGACCGCGTCGCCCGCATCGACGGAGGGCATGAGTTCATGCCCTTGGTCATCGGCACCGGTTGCTCGCTCGGCGCTGTGACCGCGGCCTACCTGGATGGAGCGACGACCACCTCGGCGAGGTTCGAGGCCGTCGTCGCGGCCCATGCTCACTTCAAGGTGGCCGGCCAGGCCGCTGCCGCAGGTGCGCAGGGCCCAGGCAGCTACTCGGTGAACTTCCTCGACGCACTGCATGCCCTCACCGGCGAACAGCTGGCCACGGCTCGTGTCGAAGCCGGTACCGTCGAAGGCTCACAGTCATGAACGGCCCAGAACGTCATGAAAGCGCCCGCCTGGCCGACATCGACACTCGGCTCTACCTTGTCACCGACTCGGCTCAGTGCCGGGAGGCCGGGCGCAGCGTCGCCGACACTGTCCGTGAGGCCGTCGCTGGGGGAGTCGGGATCGTGCAGGTCCGAGACAAGGACATCGACGATGACGCGTTCTACACTCTGACCCGTGAGGTCATCGATGCCGTCGACGACGCATTGGCCGACGGGCCCGGCACGGCTGGCGCAGGCTCCACTTCCGTCGGAACGAAGCGCCGCGTACCCGTCGTCCTCAATGATCGCGTCGCCGTCGCCCAGCGACTGCTTGCCGAGGGCGCGGACGTCCACATCCACGTCGGACAGGCGGACACCCCGGTCGAAGAGGTGCGCGAACTCATCGGCCACGGGCCCCTCATCGGACTGTCCGCGGCCAACGACGCAGAATTCGCTGCGGCGCGGGACTCGGGAGCCGTCGACCTCGTCGGAATCGGGCCCGTCTACGACACCACGACGAAGTCCGACGCACCCGATGGCATCGGTCCCGACCGCCTCGGCGAGTTGGTCAGTGAAGCGGGACTGCCCGCTGTCGCCATCGGCGGAATCAGCACTGTGCGTGCCGCCGAGCTGCGGGGGCGTGGTCTGATCGGGCTCTGCGTGGTCTCGGCGATCTGCCGAGCCGAGGATCCGCGAGCCGCAGCCGAGGAACTCCTCGCCGAGTTCGGTGACGGCACCACTACTTCAAGCGACGCATCATGACCGGTGCAGACCAGACCACCCGGCCGCCCATTGCACTGTCCATCGCCGGCACCGACCCCAGCGGGGGAGCCGGCATCCACGCTGACCTCAAGACCTTCACGGCTCGCGGGGTGCTGGGCACCACGGCCATCACGGCCCTGGTCGCGCAGAACACGCACGGAGTCTCGCGAGTCTACGGAATCGACGACGACTTCGTCTCCGACCAGCTCGACAGCGTCTTAAATGACATGCCCGTCGACGCCACGAAGTCGGGGTTGCTCGGCTCACGCTCCCTCGTCGAACTCGTCGTCGCCCGTGCAGCCGAGAACCAGTTGGGCTTCTACACCGTGGACCCGGTCATGGTCGCGACCTCCGGACACCGCCTCCTCGAGGTCGATGCCGTGGCGGCCGTTCGCGACCATCTGCTGCCGGTCTCCGACCTCATCACCCCGAATCTGCCCGAGGCGGCGCTGCTGCTCGGCGATGATGTGCCCGTGGCGCAGACTCCACAGGAGATGTTGGACCAGGCCAGACAGCTTGTTGACCGGGGCCCCCGCGCGGTGCTGCTCAAGGGCGGGCACGCGCTCGAGGGCGACGTCGCCGACGTTCTTGTCACCGCCGAAGGCGCGGTCACCGAGTTCACACACCCACGGGTGGCGACATCGAACACCCACGGGACCGGGTGCACATTGTCGGCTGCGATCACCGCCGAGGTGGCCGTGCTCAAGCGTGCACGTGCAGTTGACGATGTGAGCTCGGATCTCCTCCACGAAGCCGTCGACAATGCCCTGAACTATCTGGCTCGGGCGCTGAAGTCCGCCGCGAACTGGCAGGTCAGCTTCGATCCGAAGGGCGCTCACGGACCCGTCGACCACCAGGTCGACATCGTCCGCCGTTAGAACAACCAGTCACACACCCGGATGGGCTTGCCATCCGAATACCGCTCAAAGACGCTGTGGGACCGCCGAGGTCCCCTGAACAAGGGAGATATCAATGACGACAGACTTTTCCGCAGGCCCCCAGACCACTCAGCTGTGGGACCGTGTCCGCCCGATCGTCGAACAGATCGAGCGCCTGCCCTTCCTCGGCCAGCTCGCCGAGGGCAGCCTCGATGTGAAGGCCTTCACGAACTACATCATCCAAGACGGCATCTACCTCACCGGTTACGCGAAGGCGATGTCCTTCCTCGCCGCCGGAGCCAACGACCGGGACGAAGCACGATTCTGGGCCAGTTCGGCAGCCGAGGCCATCAGTGTGGAAGAGGAGATGCACGGTGAGCTGCTCGCCGATTCTCGCCTGGCCGCGTCCCACGATGAACTCGTCAGCAGCGGAGCCGGTTTCAAGGCCTCACCCACCACCTTGGGCTACGTGTCCTACCTCGTGGCCACCGCTGCCAGCCGCTCCTATGGCGAAGGCGTGGCCGGAGTGCTGCCGTGCTTCTGGGTCTACGCACACATGGGCAAGGTCCTCGTCGAACGGGCCGGCCAGATGAGTGCTGACCACCCCTACCGCACCTGGGTCCAGACCTACGACTCACCTGAATTCGATGAGTCGACCCGGCAGGCCGTACAGCTGCTTGAACAGGAACTCACCAATGCCCCCGCCGAGGTGGCCGCAAGAATGCGTGCCACGTTCGAGCAGGCCTGTGTGTACGAACTCCACTTCTGGGCCTCTGCCCATGCGCTCCAAGGCTGGGATGCAGGAGTGTTCGTGCCGCAGGGTTGAACGCAAACGACCGCGGACGAATTGTGCGCTCAGTCGAGAGGTTTGAGCTGGCGGTAGAGAAGCCACAAGGCGGCGCCGACGATCGCGAGGAACACGAGCGTGGGCACGAACGTCAGGGCCTCCGGCATGGTCGCTCCCACGCGTAGGGTCATTGCCAGCGACGAAGTCAGAAGAAGGGCCGTGGCACCCGCGGTGATCCGCATGAACTCCATCAAGCATTCGAAGAGATAGTCACGCTCGCCACGTTCCAACCAGTAGTCCTTGTGCGGAATGTTGACGAGACTCATCGGAAGCTTCTCCCATATCCAGCGGATTGAGAGCAACAGTGGTACGACGACGCCAACCGGGAGAAGCACAGCCAGAGCCGCCGCCTTCCGAGGTCCAGCTGTCGGGCTGCCCTCGTGCATTGAAATGACCCGGCACCTGGTCGGGAGCCTGAATCCAGAGCCACGTCGCGCTGGAGATGAACACGAGGATCGAAGAGCAGGGCTGTCGATCCTGGCCGTCGGTTCGGGCGCGGTGAAGAAGGAGAGGAAGGCACCCTGGCAGCATAGCGGCCGGATCAGCCCAGCTGCGAGGTCGGTCGCACGAGGGCAGGCGGCGCGTGTTCAGGCGTGGTGGCCCTTGGGCGGGTCGTTATCGATGCCTGTCATCGGACCGAGCGAACCCAGGGCATGGCAACCGCGACGTAGCGTGGTCCACAGGAGTACGTGGTCTACCTCGATCAGGGGAACTCGGTCATGTCGTGGGCAGGCAAATCGTCCCACGAAGAAGACGATCGTTGTGAAACACACACCAATGATGAAAAGTATCAGCAGATCCATGACGGCCCCCTCACACCCGACTCGAATGCTTGATTCCATCTTCTCGCTAAATCGCTGAGAAAGATAGGGGCCACCTCGCAACAAGTGGCCTGCACGGGCGCGCCGCCCTGTGCCGCATATACGTTTGTCAGCGAAATTGTGGCCCGTTGCAAGGAAGCGCGATCAGAATGCTTCGCCGGCACCGCTGGTGAAATCGTCAACCGTGGAGGGTTGATATCTGTGGCGGCGTGACGAATGGGCGGTGTTGAGGATACCTACCGAATTTCGATGAGCAATTAATACGAGAATGAAAGAGTGAGCGAACAAAAATCGAAACTAAGGGTGCAAACGGGCGAAATGCGTGTACAATTAAGGGAAGAGCAACAACGATGTTGGCGAATGGACTTCAGTACCATGACTCTCACCCCCGACCGCACACCACAGAACCCGGAAGAGCGTGACCCACGCCCCGGTTCCCGTGATGCCGCTGCGGCCGGACCGCCCTCCTTGTTCGATCAGCTCAAAGATGCCAACCTCGATCTGACCGGCCACCCGCTCGCGGAGAAATTCGAATCTCTCGCGGCCGTACCGACAGGCGAACCTGATGAACCGAACGAACTCGGTGAGTCGGAGGCCGGCGAGTTCGCGGATGACGATGGCAACGAGGCCAGCGATGGCGACGCGGTCGCCAGTGACGCTCCGGCTGTCGATACTTCAGATGACGACCCACAACCTGCTGGCTCCGCTGACAGCAGTCCTAGCCCCCACCCCTTGCTATCGAATGAAGAGTGGACAGATCTGTCCCGATTCGCTCCCGAAGTCACGAACAGCCTCACAGCGTTGAGTGGACTCAAAGATGGGCTGCGAACCTTCGATCGTCGCATGGGCCCTGATGATGCCATCACACTCATCGACGGACTCGAAGCACTCGGTCGAGTCAACGAGGCCCTATCCACCCTGGCATTGGCAGTATGTGAACGAGTGGGAACACCAACCGACTATGGTGCCAAGACGACGAAGGCACTCATCCAAGACCGGCTCAACATCACCAGTCGCGAAGCGAATCGGCGTACCGATATGGCCAAGGACCTGGGTGGCAGGGTGACCCTGACCGGTCAGCCACAAGCACCCCTGTTCCCGAAGGTCGCCGATGCCTTCAACGACGGCAGACTGTCAGCCGACCAGGCCAGGGTCATCAAAGACTGCTTGAAGAAGTTGCCGACGTGGGTCAGCCCAGACGATCGTGATTATGCCGAAACGACACTCGTCGACAAAGCCCCGAGCGTGAGGGTCCATGACCTGCGCGCCATCTTCGCACGCATCCTCGCCCACATCGACCCGGATGGTACAGAGCCGACTGATTCCATGGATCGGTCCATGTACACAGTCAGTATGCATGCACGAGACAACGGTGACTGGGACATAGTCGGTCTCCTCGATCCTATTACGGGTGGCCAGCTCAATGGGCTGCTGACAGCCAGAACCAAGATCGCGAACAACGCTGACAATGCCACCGAGCCCAACGGTGGGCAGAACTCTGCAGGTTCTGATGACCAGGTCGCGGATGGAACTGACTTCGACACGGACTCTGGTGTCCTCGAAGACGGGACTCTCGTCGACATGACAGGGCAGAGGCTGTCGGCTCAGGAGTGGATCTATGAACGCTTCGCGACTCTCATCGCCAGGATCGATATGACACGGACCGGGCAGGGTGCACAATACGCTTTGGTCGTGACAGCCAAGGCCGAAGACCTTGCCAACGGCACCGGTACCGGCACGACGGGTACTGAGAATCCCGTCCCCATCAGCGAACTTGCCCGTAACGGTCTCAACGGGGCCGTGTTCTTCGAACTCATCTCCGAGAAGGCGAAAACGATGCAGGTGGTCACGGAGAATCGGTTCGCGAATGCGAAACAGATCGCGGTTCTGACCGCCCGTGACAAGGGATGTACTTTTCCTGGCTGTGATGCCCCGCCGGGGTGGTGCGATGCCCACCATATTGTCGAGTGGGCACAGCAAGGTAAGACCGATATCAACAATATGATGCTCAGCTGCTCGGCACATCACCACCTTTTGGACAGGTCGGACTGGGAGACAGTGATGCTGGGAGATGGACGTCCTGCGTGGGTTCCTCCTGCATCGATCGATCCGGCAAGACGACCGATACTGCACGCGAGATTCGTGGCTCAAGAAGTCATCGACACACTCTTCGACGACTGACGAACCCTTCGACCAGTACGGTCGCCACCCGCGTCAGTTACAAATGAAGCACGGGTGCACATTCGCCGGGACCTCGTTCACTGTCTGGAGGATGTTTCTTCGGCAGTCCATTCCTATTCCTTCTGCATCCGATCATTGTCCTGAGGGAAGTCCTCGGGACCGTTGATCCGACGGACCTCTATCTGGGATCCGGAATCCAAGGGAGCGCGTTTGGCCCACTGGACTGCCTCTTCCTGCGAGGAGACATCGACGATCCAGAACCCGTTGAACAGCTCTCTCAGCTCGCCATAGGGTCCATAGGTGGCGACAGGGTCGTCGTCGCTGAAGTCGACGACGGTGCCTTCGGACGGGTCGGACAATCCCGCCGCGTCGGAGAAGACTCCAGCGTTGACTATCGATTCGTTGTAGGCACCCATCGCGGCGATTATCTCGTTGAAATCGGTGTTCTCGGCGGCATCGACTGCGGCCCGGTCGATATCGCGCATAATGAGTATGAACTTAATGATGACTCCTTCATCATCGAGATGTCGGAAGGTCTCGGACAAGCCCCTCTCACTCACCGCGTCGAACCAGCTCAGGTCGGATCGACACCTCGGGGAAGAATTTTCTGCTGATGCCAAATACCGGACCGAGCCGAACCTGCAGCGGCACTCAGGTCAGTCCGGGAAGGATCTCAGGAGTAGCTCAGCACCAGACTGTCGACAGCAGCGGACACGGCCTGCGCCGCTCGGAGTCCATCGTCGGCAGAGATGCCTGACGGAAAAGTGAACCGGACGCTCGTTTTCGCCACGTCGCCATCGATGCCCAAAGCTGTCAGCACATGCGAGGGCTCATCTGATCCGACGGCGCAGGCCGATCCGCTCGAAGCGGTGATGCCCAGGCGCTCGAGCTCGAGCAGCACAGCCTCACCGCTGGTGCCGGAGAAGCAGAACGACGCATGGTTCGGAGTCCGCGACCGTGGACTGCCGGTGAGGAAAGCGCCGGGAACCGATCGCAGCACCTCGGCGATGAACTCATCGCGAATGACCTGCACACGAGCAGCGGCATCAGCCCGCTCCGCCTCGGCGAGTTCCACAGCGGTGGCGAAGGCCACGGCAAGGGCTACGTTCTCCGTGCCGGACCGGCGCCCGGACTCCTGGCCTCCGCCGTGGATCAGCGGTTCGAGGGGTATCCGCGCCCGGATTGCGGCGACTCCGATTCCCTTGGGCGCGCCGACTTTGTGCCCGGCCAGGCTCATGGCGTCGACGCCGAGCCCACTCAGCGGCAGCCAGCCCGCCGCCTGCACCGCATCGGTGTGGAAGAGCGCACCGACATTGTGGGCGGCCTCGGCCAGCGCCGCGATGTCGCTGACCGTTCCGATCTCGTTGTTGGCATATCCCAGGCTGACCAGGCACGTGTCCTCGCGCAGGACCGAGTTGAGCGCATCGACGGTGATCGTGCCGTCGGATTCGACCGCCACCTCAGCGACTTCGAACCCGTGCCTGCGCCGCAGGAAATCCGCCGAGGCGAGAACTGCCTCGTGCTCGAGAGCAGAGATCACGATATGCCGCCGAGGCGCATGTCCAGCAGATCCGCCTCCAGCAGATCCGCCACCAGCGCGACCAGCCGCAGGGGCATCAGCGCCGAGCGCCATCCCGATGATCGCGAGATTGTCGGCTTCGGTGCCGCCGCTGGTGAAGATGATGTCCGTGCTGCGCATGCCGAGCACCTTTGCGACACGGCGCCGAGCGTGTGTCAGAGCTTCGGCCGAGGTGCGACCGACCTCGTGATGGCTCGAGGGGTTGCCGAATGCGCCGGTCAGGTACGGCCACGCTGCTTCGAGGGCCTCCCTGCGGACAGGAGCGGCCGAAGCGGTGTCCAGGTAGAGCGGTGAGCTTGACTCCGGCTGCTGATCGAGCGCCATCTCAGTTCGACTCCAGATTGGGGCCGGAATCCGGATCGAGAGCAGACCCCAGATCGATGTCAGGCTCCGGATCGAGGGCAAATTCCAGATCAAGGTCGGGCTTCAGATCGGTGTCGAGTCCCAGGCCGATGTCGAGTCCCAGATCGACCGCGCGAACACTGTGGGTCAGCGCCCCAGACGAGATGACGTCAACCCCGGTCGCCGCGATGTCCGCGACGGTGTCGAGGCTGACATTGCCGCTGGCCTCGATGACCGCTTGTCCGGCAATGAGTTCGACTCCGGCACGCAGATCAGCCAGGGAGAAGTTGTCGAGCATGATGATATCGGCACCGCCGTCGAGCACCGCTTGGATCTGCTCGAGACGGTCGACTTCGACCTCGATCGTCGTCGTGTGGGACAGCCGAGCCCGAGCCGAGCGGATCGACGCGGCCACATCAGCGTTCTGACCAGCCAAGACAGCAAGATGGTTGTCCTTGACCATCACCGCATCGGAGAGCCCGAACCGGTGATTGTGCCCACCGCCGCAGCCCACCGCATGCTTCTCGAACGCGCGCAGACCCGGGGTCGTCTTGCGGGTGTCGGCAATGCGCACACTCCGACCGGCAGTGTTCGATGCTGCGGCGTCGACGAAGGCTCTGGTCTGCGTCGCGATCCCACTCATCCGTTGGCAGAAGTTGAGCGCGATCCTCTCCGCCCGCAGCACCGCTTGCGCCGAACCCGAGACCATGGCCAGCGTGTCACCGGGGGAGAAGGTATCGCCCTCGGCGGCAGCGAGTTCCACCTGAACACCGGAGTCAATGAGCGTGAAAGCCCTGGCGAAGACCTCACCTCCAGAGAAGACGCCGGCCTCGCGTGCATTGAGCACGGCCCTCGCCGAGGCAGCCCCCGGAACGAATGTGTCACCCGTGATGTCACCCCAGGGAGCGTCCTCGTCGAGTGCGAATCGAAGCGCGGATTCGATCGTCGCGGCAGTCAGCATGAAGCAGCCTCCTGAAACAGGGGAGTGGTGGGAGCAGGGAAGTCCGAGCGCGTGTGCGCCCCACGACTTTCCCTCCTCGTGAGTGCATGAGACGCGATGGACCGGGCAATGAGCGCGAGGTTGGCGGTCTCGACCCGTTCGGAAAGCGTTTGCGGGGTGAGGCCAATGGAGTCATTCGGAAGGGTTCGTGTGCCCGGAACTGTTGGTTGTCTCTCGCCGAGGTGGTGAAGCAGGGATCGCAGTCCCTGATCGTTTCGTTCGACGCCGAGGTGGGCCCAGGCCAGTGCCCGGAGTTCGTCACGCGAGACCGCGCTCCCTGCCCGAGAGTCTGTCCCGACGAGTGCTTCACCCACAGGACTCGCTTCCAGCCTCTCCGCGGAGGCAAGATCCTCGTCGGTTTTGTCTATTCCTGTGTCGATGGCTGCGGCGGCTCGGGCTCCGAAGACGACTCCTTCGAGCAGAGAGTTCGAGGCGAGTCGGTTGGCTCCGTGCACGCCGGTGCAGGCGACCTCGCCGACGGCGAAGAGTCGAGCGATGCTGGTTCGGCCGTCCAAGTCAGTGGAGATGCCGCCCATGAAGTAGTGGGCGGCTGGGGTGACCGGAATGAGGTCGGTGGCCAGGTCGAAACCGTGTGTGGCCAGACCGTGGGCGATGCTGGGGAAATGGGAGGCAACCTCGGGCATGGATCGGGCATCGAGGTAGCAGGGCTGGCCATCCTGTGCAGCCATTCTCCGGTGGATCGCCAGGGCCACGACATCACGGGGTGCCAGTTCACCTCGGCGATCGACCTCGGGCATGAACCGATGACCGCGATCGTCGAGGAGGAGCGCTCCGGCGCCGCGGACGGCCTCGGAGATGAGGAACCCGGACCCGGCCAGGGCAGTGGGATGGAACTGGTAGAACTCCATGTCGGATACGGCGGCACCCGCGCGGATGGCGGCGGCGAGTCCATCTCCGGTGGCGCCATCCGGATTCGTCGTATGTGCATAGAGCTGGCCTGCCCCACCTGTGGCCAGCACGACGGCGTCGGCGGGGAGGAAGTCGTGAGTTCGCTCGCGCAGCAGATTCACGCCGGTGACCTCGCCCGCATCCCCATCCTCACTCGTGGCGAGATCGAGAAGCATCGTGCGCTCGAGCAACGTCACTCGACCAGCGGCGACTTGAGCTCTCAGGGCATTCGTCAGCGCCTCGACGATCGCCCGGCCGGTGGCGTCACCGCCGGCATGGAGGATGCGCGGAATCGAGTGCGCACCCTCGAGGCCACGTGCCCAGTCACCGCTCTCGTCGCGGTCGAAGGCAACACCTGCGGCCGCGAGCTCGAGGATCCTCTCCGGCCCCTCGGTGCACAGGGTCCGCACCGCGGCAGCATCACCGAGCCCGGCGCCGGCTTCCAGGGTGTCGGCGATATGCGATTCGACGGTGTCATCGGCGCCGAGCACTCCGGCGATCCCGCCCTGCGCCAGAGCAGTGTTCGACTCACCGAGGCGCCCTTTCGTCACCACTGCGACCTCGTGCCTGCCGGCTAGCCGCAGGGCCGCGGTCAGTCCTGCGATTCCGGAGCCGATGACGACGATACGGTTCAGGCGACGATCGGAACTCATGAGTCGCTCAGACCCGTGGCTTCGCGGCGAGCATGCGCTCCAGTGACACGCGAGCCGGATCGGCCACCTCGGCGTCGACCGTGATCTGGTTGATCACCGTGGATTCGAGCAGGGACTCGAGGACCCAGGCGATGTAGCCGGGGTGGATGCGATACATCGTCGAGCACGGGCATACGACGGGGTCGAGGCAGAAGATGGTGTGCTCGGGATGTTCGGCCGCCAGCCGCTGGACGAGGTTGATCTCGGTGCCGATCGCGAAGGTAGTCGGTTCGGTCGCCTCGGCGATGGCTTTTGTGATGTACGCGGTGGATCCGGACTCGTCGGCGGCGGCCACGGTCTCCTGCGGGCACTCGGGGTGGACGATGACGCGCACATCGGGGTGATCGATGCGTGCCTTGTCGATCTGAGCGGGAGTGAAGCGTTTGTGCACCGAGCAGAATCCCTGCCACAGGATGACCTTCGAATCCTCGACCGTGTCGGGAGAGTTGTTGCCCAGGGGGCGGGCTGGATTCCACAGCGGCATCGCCTCGAGGTCGATGCCCATGTTCAGTGCGGTGTTGCGGCCCAGATGCTGGTCGGGGAAGAAGAGCACCCGCTGACCGCGCTCGAACGCCCACTCGAGGACCACCTCGGCGTTGGAGGAGGTGCACACGATGCCGCCGTTGCGGCCGCAGAATCCCTTGATCGCGGCCGAGGAATTCATGTAAGTGACCGGGATGACGGGCACCTTTCCCTCAGCATCGGGCTCGCTGCCCAACAGATCGGTCAGCTGTTCCCAGCAGTCCTCGACCTGGTCGATGTCGGCCATGTCCGCCATCGAGCAGCCAGCGGCGAGGTTGGGCAGGATCACCGACTGATCTGGAGTCGAGAGCAGATCGGCGGTCTCGGCCATGAAGTGGACGCCGCAGAAGACGATCGCCTCGGCCTCCGGGTGGTTCTGCGCCGCCTTGGCGAGCATGAAGGAGTCGCCGATGTAGTCGGCATGCTCGACGACCTCGACCCGTTGATAATGATGGCCGAGAATGACGACCCGATCGCCGAGTTCGGCCTTGGCGCGAATGATTCGCTCGTTGAGCTCCTCCGCCGAGGAGTCCCTGTATTCGGCCGGGATCTCACCTTGGCGTGGGGCGGCCTGGGGGATTGGATCGTCCATCGAGGCGCCGGGGCCGTAGCCGGGCCTGATGTCGACATCCCAGGGGGCATCGATGAGGTCTGTCGAGCACATTTCATCGTCCGAGCCGGTCGCGGAGATGTCTTTGAGGGTGAGCTCGATCGAAGCTGTTGTGGTCATCATCGTCCTTCGCAGAGTGGGAGTGCATGCCCCCTGAAAAAGTTTTGCGCAGAGTTGAGCTTAATCACCTTCGTTCGTAATGTAAAACAGCATCGCGCGCTGGGACTCGGGGTGTGAAGTGCCCGAACTCGCGCGGGGAAGTGCCCGAACTCGCGCGGGGAAGTGCTGGAACTCGTGTGGTGAGGTGTCATAGGCAGGGGTGGGCGAGGCCCTGCTCGGGTCGATGATCTAGTCTGGAAACTGGCTCGCAATCCGAGTCGACCCGAACGTGAACCCGCGCGATTCGGCCGGGACCACCGCCTGCCGCCGACTCACGCTCAAGCAGCGCCGACGATGCGCCGCCACCTAGACGAAGGCCGACCGAAGAGGATTCCCATGCCCCACAACCCGACACCCGATAATCTGGCACCTGACCGTCCCGAGAGCTCCGCGCCTGACCAGCCCGAAATGACTCCGCCCTACGGGAGCGGCCCCAGCCGGCCTGCTTCTGCCGACGCGAATGCAACTGCGGCCCCGCCTCGGCGAGTGCGAACCCTGGACCTCATCAAAGCCAAGGCAGAGGGTCGCCGCTGGGCGATGCTGACCAGCTATGACCAGTACACGGCCGCCCTGTTCGAGCAGGCCGGGGTCGAGGCGCTGCTGGTCGGAGACTCCGCTGCGAACAATGTCTACGGCCACGAGACCACTCTGCCCGTCACTGTCGATGAGCTCATTCCCCTGGCACGTGCCGTCTCCAGCGCGACCTCGCGGGCACTTATCGTTGCAGACCTGCCCTTCGGCAGCTACGAGATCTCCGATGAGCAGGCGGTTGCGACGGCCGTGCGCTTCATGAAGGAGGCCGGTGTCCACGCGGTCAAGCTCGAAGGTGGAGTGGCCGTGGCCCCCCGGATCAAGGCGATCACGACCGCCGGCATACCTGTGATGGCTCATATCGGCTTCACGCCCCAGGCCGAGCACAACCTCGGCGGATACAAGGTCCAGGGTCGCGGGGGAGCCGGTGATGCGCTGTTGGCTGATGCCCGTGCCGTCGCCGAGGCGGGGGCGTTCTCCGTGGTCATGGAGATGGTCCCAGCCCGGCTGGCCGCGCAGGTCACGGCCGAGATGGCGATTCCGACTGTCGGCATCGGCGCCGGAGCCGACTGCGATGCCCAGGTGCTCGTGTGGCAGGACATGGCGGGCCTGCGGACCGGCAAGGCCCCGCGGTTCGTCAAACGCTATGCCGATCTGCACTCGGTGCTCTCCGATGCCGTGGGCCGCTATGTCGATGAGGTCAAGAGCGGCGAATTCCCTGAACCGGAGCGGAGCTTCGAGTGATGGAGGTCGGAGGAATCCAGGCTCTGCGTGCCTGGCGGGAACGGCGGTCGGGCTCCGTGTCGCTGGTGCCCACGATGGGTGCTCTGCACTCGGGGCACCAGGCACTGATGGACAGGGCCAGAGCGGCTGGGGATTCGGTCGTGACCAGCATCTTCGTCAATCCTCTGCAGTTCGGTACGGACGAGGACTTCTTCCAATACCCGCGTCCCTTCGAGGCCGACCTGGAAGTCTGCGAGGCCGCCGGCGTGGACTTCGTCTTCGCACCCGCCCTGGGGGAGATGTACCCGGGCGCACCCGAAGTCACCGTATCCTCGGGGCGGATGGGTGCGGTGTACGAAGGGGCTGCACGGCCGGGCCACTTCGACGGCGTCCTGACCGTGGTGGCCAAGCTCTTCACCCTGACGGCTCCGGACTCGGCGGTCTTCGGCCTCAAGGACATCCAACAGTTCTGCCTGGTCAAACGCATGATCACCGATCTCAACTTCGACATCGAGCTGATCGGACTGCCGGTGGTTCGCGACGAAGACGGCCTGGCCATGTCGAGTCGAAACGAATATCTCGCGCCCGCCGATCGAAGCGCTGCGTTGGCGATACCGCGTGCCCTGGACGCCGCAGCCCAGGCTGCGGAAGATGGGGCTCCGATTGGAGTTGAGGCTGCTGCTGAAGCAGTGCTCAGCGTCGCTGCCGGGCGGGGAGACCTCGACCTCGGCTATCTCGGTCTCGTTGATGCGGCGACGTTTCAGCCGTGCTCACTGGACTTCGACGGGCAGGCGCTTCTTCTTGTCTCGGCGAGCGTCGGGGGAACTCATCTCATCGATAACGTGCCTCTCGAATTCCACCGCTCTTCGTGACGTCCACCGTTCTTCATGAATTCCGAAATGACTCATTCGTCGAGGACGGCGTCTATTTGGGCGAGGACGACGCTCATTCATCGGCGCCGGGAATGTCGAATGACCATTATATTACCTGTTTGATGCGCAATTGTGACCTGAATATATAAGAATTGTTAAGGCGCTGAAATACGCGTATGAACGGGTTTGAAAAGACAGCTCCGATTGTTCCATCATTCGATGTCAGACCGCTGTGATCTCTTGTCCTGAGTATCTGTTGTGAATAGACTCAACATCAGTAACTGAGGAATATAGCGAGTTTATTCGCCGTAGTCGAAGGAGATGATGGAAATGCAAATGTCAGACCTGTGGTCAGTTCTCGCGAAAGTGGGACTGGCAATTCTCATACTTCTCGTCACTTGGATAATTGCGTCGATCGTCAAATGGGCGATCGGCAAATTGGTGATGAAGGTGCCGGCATTGCAGCGCGACGGCAATGACGGTCAGCAGATCGGAAAGTCGATCGGACAGATCGGCAGCCTGCTCGTCTGGCTGCTCGGCCTCATCGCTGTTCTGCAGCTGTTCAACCTCGACCAGGTGCTGAGCCCGCTGCAGGGTCTGCTCGACGGAATCTTCGGCTTCCTGCCCAATATCATCGGCGCCGGAGTCATCTTCTTCATCGGCTTCGTCTTCGCGAAGATCGCCAAGCAGCTTGTCCAGACAGCGCTCAACGCTGTGGACCTGACGAAGCTGACATCGAAGTTTCAGTCGCTTGGAGATCGCGCCACCGGCGTCGTCGACTCATCGACGGGAACCGCTCCGCAGCAGAACAACATCAATGCCCAGCAGGCCTCCTATGGCCAGCCCCAGCAGGGCCAGCCCCAGCAGGGCCAGCCAGGCCAGCCCCAGCAGGGCCAGCCAGGTCAGGGCCAGCCGGGGCAGCCGGGGCAGCCGCAGAACCCGAACGCCGAGGCGAATGCCAAGATCTCATCGCTTGCCGGCAACCTCGTCTTCGGAATCATCATCATCGTCGTGGCGATCTCGGCGCTGCAGGTGCTGGGCATCGCGGCTATCTCGCAGCCCGCACAGCAGATGCTGCAGCTCTTCCTCAACGCCATTCCGGCTATCATCGCCGCAGGCATCCTGCTGGCCATCGGCGGGGTCATCGCCAAGTTCCTCGGCAACCTGCTCGAAGAGGTCCTGCGCGGAGTCGGCACGGATCGTGCAGTCGATTCGATCGGAATCGTTCCCGAAGGCACGAGCGCCTCCAGCGTGATCACGAAGATCGTGCAGGTTGCGATCATGATCTTCTTCGCGATCATGGCGACTCGCATGCTCGGGTTCCCTGAGATCACGAACATCCTCAACGAGATCCTCGACCTCGGCGGCAGCGTCCTCTTCGGCGCTGCGATCATCGCCGCAGGCTTCCTCATTGCGGCTCTCATCGGCAAGTTCATCACGAACTCCCTGGCGAGCAAGGTGCTGCGCTACTCGGCCATTGCACTCTTCATTGCGATGGGCCTGCGCTACATGGGGCTGGCCGATTCGATCATCAACCTGGCGTTCGGAGCTGTGGTCATCGGTGGCGCAGCAGCCGCCGCACTGGCCTTCGGCCTGGGCGGCCGCGATGCCGCAGCCAAGATGCTGGGCAAGGTCGACATCGAAGCCGCTGCCAGCAGCGACGTTGAGGGGCGGCACGCGAACACCGCCACCGCCGGAAACAGCAGTGCTGATAACAGCGGTGCCGCAGACAGCGGTCCCCGCGGGCCCGAAGGGCGCGGCCCGGTTCCACCACCGGCCAGCTGACAAGCAGGCAGTTCGCAACGAACAGTCTCCAGCACTGAATGTGCGGGCCGGGCAGCAGCCCGGCCCGCACGTTTGGTGTTGGGGAACCGCGACTATACGGGGAGCGCGATGACGGCGATGCCCATGATCACGAGAACCGTGGCGGAGACGGCTTCGATGTAGAAGTCCGTGCTCCTTCTCTGCAGAGCCTTCGCGGCCATACCGGCGATCAGCGCGAGAACGATTTGGTAGGCCAGCATCAGACCGACCACGACCGAGACCAGCACAACATAGTCGATGCCGGCCGCCGAGGCGGGCACCAATGTCGGCATCACTGCCAGGAAGAACAGTCCGGCCTTCGGGTTGCTCAACGACGAGATCAGACCCCGACGGTAGGAGATGACCGACCGCAGCTGCCCCCATGATCTTTTCGCCCCGGCACCAGCCCCGCCTGGGTCGGCACCAGCCCCGCCTGGGTCGGCACCAGCACCGGCACCGACTGGGCCGGCAGCGGAACCGGCAGCCACCTCGGCGGCGGTGTCCGTCTTCTCACCGTCGATGAGGTCATCGGTGGCCGCCACGATCTCGCTGACCTGCCCGCGAGGAGGCTCACCGCGCAGCTCGGATCGGATGCGCAGTGCCTGGCGGGCGGCCAGGACTCCGAGCAGGCACAGGTAGAGTCCGCCGATGATCTTGAGGATCAGCAGCGCCGACGGGAAGGTTCTCAGCAGTGCCGAGATGCCTGTCAGCGCCGCGATCATCCAGATCGTCATGCCGGTGGCGGAGCCGAGCGAATAGATCAGTCCGGCCTTGCGGCGCAGGGCCGAGAGGCGAACGGTGAGGATCGTCTCGGGGCCGGGCGTGACCGCGAGGACGGTTGCGGCTCCGGCGATGGTGATGAGCTCGGGTCCGGTCATGGTGCTCCTTCGGGGACAGCGATCAGGCGTTGGACCTGGTCGAAGCGGGAAATGCGACGCTGCACGATGACGGCCCGGCAGAAGAACACGAGTCGCAGCGACTCGCACCTGCCGAGCTCTCCCTCAAGTCTGAGGCACGCCGGCGCCACATGACACATCGGGAAAGGCAATCATTTGCTAACAACCATTCGGGGTTGCCGAATCATCATGGGCTACGCTGAGGCCATGTGGGATCTCAACCGACTGCGCATCTGGCGGGCCGTCGTGGCCACCGGTTCCGTAGTCGACGCGGCCAGGAGCCTCAACTACACATCCGCCACGGTCAGCCAGCACATCACGACCCTGCAGAAGGCCGTCGGCGTCCCTCTCTACCGCAGATCCGGGCGCGGCATCGAGATCACGGACTTGGGCAAGCGCCTGGCCGAGGAATCCTCTGACGTCTTCACGGGACTGGGACGACTCGATGATCTCGTCGAGAGCGTGCGCACCGTGAATCGCCCCCGCATGCGCATCGCGGCGTTCACCTCCTTCAACGCGGGCCTGCTGCCGGGGATCATCGAACCGATCGCGGCCGAACACCCGGATATGCGCTTCGACATTCAGCTCAACGAGCCCGCGAAGGTTCGCCGCAGCCATTGCACGATCGAGATCCGCAGCGAGGTCCCGCAGGAGGACGAAGTTCACCTGCCAGGGATGACGCGCACGGTCCTTTTCGATGACGACTACCGAGTCGTGGTCTCGGACAGGCACCGGTTTGCGAGTCTGAAGTCCGTGCCGTTCAAGGACCTCGAGGACCAGCGCTGGGTCGACTACGACCTGTGGGCGGGACCGACGAGCAAGGTCGTCGACCTCGCCTGTGCTGCCGCCGGATTCGAACCGCGAACCTTCGCGGCCTCGGAGGACGAATTCGCCGCGCTGGCCCTGGTCGCCTCGAATCTCGCGATCACGGTCCTGCCGCGCCTGTCATCGGCGCAGCTTCGTCAGGGACTGACCGCCGTCGGCCTCAGCGACCCCACGCCCGTGCGCCGAATCGTCATGCATGTGCGTGAGCGCGAGGCCCACCTGCCGCACGTGCGTTCCTTCGTCACCGCCGCCGAGGCGGTCGTGGCCGATTATCTGGCCCGTTGAGTGATCGTCGGCTTCGACCGATCCGGAGCGACTTTCAGCCGGTTCTGCCAGGGGAGACGCACAGTTCCTCATAGTGGGCTGAGTCCCCGGCATCAGGGCGGTGGGATAGGCTGTTCGGGTGAGTTCTGAAATCGAAATCGGCAAAGGCAAGCGCGGTCGTCGCGGCTATTCCCTCGACGACATCGCCGTCATCCCTGCTCGGCGCACCAGAGATCCCGAAGACGTCTCGCTGGACTGGCAGATCGACGCCTACCAGTTCGGCCTTCCCTTCATCGGCGCCCCCATGGACTCGGCCATGTCCCCGGAGACCGTGATCGCCCTGGGCAAGCACGGCGGCTTGGGTGTGCTCGACCTCGAGGGGCTGTGGACCCGTTACGACGATCCCGCCCCGCTGCTGGCAGAGATCGCCCAGCTGCCTGCGGAGATGGCGACGGCACGGATGCAGGAGCTCTACTCCGCACCGATCCAGGCCGAACTCATCACGGCCAGGCTCGAACAGATCCGCGAAGCAGGAGTCACCGTTGCCGGTGCCCTGACCCCGCAGCGGACCCAGCAGTTCTACAAGACCGTCGTCGATGCCGGAGTCGACATCTTCGTCATCCGCGGCACCACGGTCTCCGCCGAGCATGTGTCCTCGCATGCAGAGCCGCTCAACCTCAAACAGTTCATCTACGAACTCGACGTTCCCGTCATCGTCGGCGGTGCCGCGACCTACACCGCGGCCCTGCACCTCATGCGCACCGGTGCCGCCGGTGTCCTCGTCGGCTTCGGCGGGGGAGCCGCGGCAACGACTCGCCGGACCTTGGGCCTCCATGCTCCGATGGCAACCGCGCTCGCCGACGTCCACGCCGCCCGGCGCGACTACATGGACGAATCCGGCGGCCGCTACGTCCACGTCATCGCCGATGGCGGACTGGGCACCAGCGGCGACATCGTCAAGGCCTTCGGCGTCGGTGCCGATGCCGTCATGCTCGGCACCGCTCTGGCCCGCTCGACCGAGGCTCCCGGCCGCGGAATGCATTGGGGCGCCGAGGCGCACCACCCCGAGCTTCCCCGCGGGCATCGTGTGGAGCTGGGAACCGTGGGCAGCCTCGAGCAGGTTCTGTTCGGTCCCGGACGGACCGCGATCGGCGAACTCAACCTGGCCGGTGCCCTGCGCCGTGCACTCGCGACCACCGGCTATGTGGATCTGAAGGAATTCCAGCGCGTCGACGTCACAGTCTCGCCCTATCAGCCCGGATCGGTGGTTTGATCTGTTCCGCCTGGCGCTGACCCCCAAATGGTTGGGGTCCCTGCTTCTCGTTCTCGTCCTCGTCACGTGCTTCGTCGGTCTGTCCGCATGGCAGGTCGACCGCGCTCAGCACAAGAATGATGCTGTCGACGCGGCCGACGTCGAGGAGATCGAACCGTTCAACGAAGTCATGGAAGCCCAAGCCCCGATGCCCGGCATTCTCGCCGACCAGCGGGTGAGCCTGTCCGGGCACTGGCTTCCGGACAATCAGGTCGTCGTCCCCGGACGCGTTCTGGACGGGGACAAAGGCTACTGGGTCGTGACGATGTTCGCGCCTGACGGCGCCCGCCTCGGCGCTCCGGCCGGTGCCGATGCCGATGACAAGACCATCGCGATTCCGGTTCTGCGCGGCTTCACCACCGATGAGCAGACCGCCATGGAATCCCGCGCGGCTCAGGGCCCGGTCGAGATGAAGGCGCAGATCGGACCCGTTGAGGGCCCGAAGCCCGGCAACTCACTTCCCGAGGGCCAGGTGCGCACCGTCTCGACCTCGCAGCTGATCAACCTGTTCCCCGATCTGCTGACCTATTCGGGCTTCCTCATCCCCGAATCGGCAAGCGGTGAGGCCGCCTCGATCGCGACGGACGGACTGGAATATGTGCCCCCGACGACGACGCGGGAGGAGGGCGGATTCGATCTGCAGTCCGCGGGCTACGCGATCGAATGGCTGATCTTCGCCGTCATGGCCCTGTACATGTGGTGGCAGCTGCTGCGCGATGACTTCGTGCGCCGCCGCCTCGGCAGCGACTCCGATACTCAGGATCCCGCAAGCCCGGTCGAGTATGTTGTCGTCAAGTCTGCGGGCCGGTCCTCGATCGACCCCGAGGTGATGTCGGGGCTGACCGGACTTCCTGCCCACAGGCATGGAGCGAAGAAGCCTCGCAGCCGTCGTGGCCGGTCCGCCGACGGCGCCGATTCGACCAATGCCACCCCGACCGAAGGAAACTGAGCGTGAGCGAAGAACCCGAGTCCCTGGATTCCCGCCCCGACTTCGATGACAGCAATGTGTGGAGCGTCAAACGCTTCACCTCGGCTGGCAACGCCATGAAGTTCTATCGCGTGATGGCCATCATCACCGGAACGATGCTCCTCATCCTCACCGTCGAGATGATCTACAAATACCTCATCGCCGCCGACCCCTCCACGGCCCTGAACTTCGGGGGCTTCAACCTGGCTGCCGCGATCGCGATCTGCCACGGCTGGTGCTACGTCGTCTACCTCATCGGCTGCTTCTGGCTCAACCAGCAGATGCGCTGGACGCTGGGCCGCTATATCGTGTTGGCCCTGGCCGGTGTGGTCCCGGTGATGTCGTTCATCCTCGAGCGTAAGATCCACCGCCAGGTCGAAGCGGAGCTGGAGGCTGCCGTCGTGGTCGCCCCCAAGAGTTGATCCCCACCTGAAGAGCTGCTCCGTGACCTGAAGAGCTGAGCACCACCTGAGGTTGGGGGCTGGGTCCCCGGTGTTTAGACTTGGACCATGACGCAAACCCAGAGCACACAGGTGCCTCCTGTCCTCGTGGTCGATTTCGGTGCGCAGTACGCGCAGCTCATCGCCCGCCGGATCCGCGAGGCCGGACTGTATTCCGAGATCATCGCCCATGACGCACCGGCCGCGGAGTTCGCGGCCAAGAATCCGATCGCCATCGTGCTCTCCGGTGGTCCTTCGAGCGTCAACGACGAGGCAGCCCCCGGATTCGACACCGCCGTCTTCGACCTGGGCGTGCCCACCATGGGCATCTGCTACGGCTTCCAGCTGATGTCGACGACCCTCGGCGGCCGTGTGGCCAAAACCGACAAGCGCGAGTACGGCTCGACCCCGCTCACCGTGGCAAGCACCGGTGCTCTGCTGGAGCAGACCCCGAACAGCTACAAGGTGTGGATGTCCCACGGGGACTCCGTCGCCGAGGCGCCCGCTGACTTCGATGTGCTCGCATCGACCCCGGACACCCCCGTCGCCGCCTTCGAATGCGCGGCACGCAGGTTCGCCGGAGTGCAGTGGCACCCCGAGGTCCTCCACTCCGAGCACGGGCAGCAGATCCTCGAGAACTTCCTCTTCAACGTCGCAGGGCTCGAGGCCGACTGGACGAACGCCTCGGTCATCGACGAACAGATCGACCTCATCCGGCAGCGCGTCGGATCGAAGAATGTCATCTGCGCCCTGTCCGGCGGAGTCGACTCCTCGGTCGCCGCAGCCCTGGTCCACAAGGCCATCGGTGACCAGCTCACCTGCGTGTTCGTCGATCACGGTCTCCTGCGTGAGAACGAGCGCGAACAGGTCGAGACCGACTACGTCAACTCGATCGGCGTTCGTCTGGTCACCATCGACGCGCGAGAGCGCTTCCTGTCCGAACTCTCCGGCGTCGTCGACCCTGAGCTCAAGCGCAAGATCATCGGCCGCGAATTCATCCGGACCTTCGAAGCCGCCGCAGCCGACCTCGTGCTCGAGGCCAAAGACGAAGGCGCCGAAATCGGATTCCTCGTCCAGGGCACCCTCTACCCCGACGTCGTCGAATCCGGCGGCGGATCCGGAACCGCGAACATCAAGAGCCACCACAATGTGGGCGGTCTGCCCGATGACATCACCTTCGAGCTCATCGAGCCCCTGCGCACCCTGTTCAAGGACGAGGTCCGCGCCATCGGCCGTGAGCTCGGTGTTCCGGACGCCATCGTCTCCCGCCAGCCGTTCCCCGGCCCCGGGCTGGGAATCCGCATCATCGGCGAAGTCACGGAGGACCGCCTGTCGATCCTGCGCAGGGCCGACGCCATCGCCCGCGAAGAGCTGACCAAGGCCGGCCTCGACGGTGAGATCTGGCAGTGCCCGGTCGTCCTCCTGGCCGACGTCCGCTCGGTCGGCGTCCAGGGCGACGGACGCACCTACGGCCACCCGGTCGTCCTGCGCCCGGTCTCCAGCGAGGACGCGATGACCGCCGACTGGACTCGCGTTCCCTACGACGTCCTCTCGGTCATCTCGAACCGCATCACGAACGAGGTCGACGACATCAACAGGGTCGTCCTCGACGTCACCTCCAAGCCTCCGGGCACCATCGAATGGGAATGATTCTGGTCCCCGACCACAACTCCTGAACAGTGTTCAGTTAGGGTGGGTGGTGCCCGAGTCAGTCTCGGGTGCCACTCAACCATCGGAGAACCCATGTCACACGCGCACACCGCCAGCCCCGCCTCGGCGACGGTCGGTCGGAGAAACTCAGCTGGCAGAGCCGGCGATATCGCACTGATCGCGGTCTTCGCCGCTCTGCTGGCGGCATTCGCGATCATGCCGCCGATCCCCGTCGGTCCGGCCGGTGTGCCGATCACGCTGCAGACCTTCGCCGTTGCACTCTGCGGCCTGGTGCTGGGCCCGTGGCGCGGCGGGGCCGCCGTCCTGCTCTACGTCGTCCTGGGGCTGCTGGGCCTGCCGATCTTCTCAGGCATGAGCGGCGGCATCGGCGTGCTCGCCGGGCCCAGCGCCGGCTACATCACGTCGTTCACGCTCTACGCGCTGGCCACCGGTTTCGTCGCTCGCTGGGCGATTCGCCGCTTCCGCGGTTCGAAGCTGTGGATCGCCCTGTTCGTCGGTGCTCTGGGCTCGAGTCTGCTGCTCAACCACCCCCTCGGCATCCTCGGGATGTCGATCAACGCCGACCTGCCCCTGGGCGTGGCCGCCGTCGCCGACCTCGTCTACTGGCCCGGCGACATCATCAAGAATATCCTTGCCGTGTCCGTCGCCCTGCTCATCCACCGGGCCTTCCCCGATGTCCTCCGTCGCCGAGGTATGCCGGCGGTGGCACCGAGCGCACAATCCGGGACCGCACAGCCCGGGACCGCGCAGTGATCTTCGGACGACAGGCGGATGCTGGGGCCGGGCCGACGCGACCGGTCGAGCCTGCGGGGGAGCGGGATGCCGCGAGCCCTGCCGAGACCGGCGATATCGGCGAGGCTGCCGACACCGGCACAGCTGCGCAGGAGATCAGCTTCACCGACGTCTCGGTCGGCGTCCTCGATGACACCCCGACAGGCGATGTCTACCGTCCGATCCTCACCGATGTGAACCTCACCCTGACCGAGCCGAGGATCGCGATCGTCGGCGCCAACGGTTCCGGGAAGTCGACGCTGCTGCAGCTGTTCAACGGGCTGGTGACCGCCAACGCCGGACGGGTGCTCATCGACGGTCTCGACCCGCTCGAGCAGGCGAAGCAGGTGCGATCGCGAGTGGGCTTCGTCTTCACCGATCCCGCGGCACAGCTGGTGATGCCGACCCCGCTCGAAGACATCGAACTCTCGCTGCGCAAACGCGTGCCCAAGGCCGAGCGCCGCGCGGCAGCCTTCGCCGTGCTCGAGGAATTGGGCATCGCTGATCTGGCCGAGCGCAGCGTCTACGAACTCTCGGGCGGCCAGCGTCAGCTTGTGGCCCTGGCCGCTGTCCTGGCTGTTGACCCGCAGATCCTCGTCCTCGACGAACCGACGACACTGCTGGACCTGCGCAACAGGGAGAAGCTGAGGAGGCTTCTCGACGACTTGGTCGCCCGTCGTGGGGTGCGTGTGATCTTCTCCACCCACGACCTCGACTTCGCCGGCTTAGCCGACCGTGCTCTCGTTGTCGATTCCGGACGCATCGTTGCCGACTCGGCCCCCGTCGAGGCGACTCGGATGTATCGTGAGCTGATCATGAGCGACTCATCATGAGTCGTCAGACCAGAACCGGAATCAGACCTCGACCGCAGCTGTTCGGGAAGGTCGCACACACCCCCGGCTGGCTGCACCGCACAGCCCCAGGGGTGAAGCTGTCGGTCATCGCTCTGATCGGAATCGTGGCGCTGATCTTCCGCGACCCGATCATCAACTGGTCGATGTTCGTCGTCCTCGTCATCCTCGGCTTCACCGGCCGACTGCGACTGCGCCACTTCCTCAAAACGTGGCTCTACGCGGCGGTGCTGATCCTCATCGTCGTGGCCATGCAGTACTTCTTCGGTTCGCTGCGCGCCGGCCTCACCGTCGGCGGCACGGTCTTCGCCTGTGTGCAGGCAGCGATGCTGCTGACACTGACGACGACCGTGGCGCAGCTGCTCGACACCTTCACCGTCATCGTCTCCCCGCTGCGCTTCCTCGGCGCCAGTCCTGACACCATTGCCCTGGCCGCAAGCCTCATGGTCCGCGCCATCTCCCACATCTCCGGGCTGCTCGGCGAGGCCGATCGTGCTGCGCGTGCTCGCGGCCTCGACTCGAGCATCAAGGCCAGAGTCGTCCCGGCGATCCTCCGTTCGGTCAAATACGCCCAAGACACAGGTCGGGCACTCGACGCCCGCGGGATCGTGGACTGAGCGGCACCGAAGGGCTGAGCCGGACCGCGGAATAAACGGCTCCGACGTTCGCCAGCCGAACGTCTCCGGCGGGCCGACCTGACGAGGAGTATCCTCGGCGGAAGAACGACAGCCGGTCTGCACCTCGACTGTCTCGCAGAACTGCGAAGGAGCCACACCATGTCTGCACCCCACCGTCCCGTCCTGCTCGCCATGGACTTCCAGAACGGCATCGCCGGTGATGAGGCCTTCACCGCAACCGGCGTCCTCGAGCGGGCCCGCGATGCAGTCGCGGCCGCACGGGAGAAGGGCGTCCCCGTGGTCTGGGTGCGCGTTGCTCTGCGTGACGGTCACCCTGAACTTGCCGCGACCGCATCGTTCAAGCAGATTGCGGACCATGGCGATCTCGACGAAGCTCATGCGTCGACGAGCATCCACGACACCCTTGGCCGCCACGAGCATGAGCCGATCGTGACGAAACGGCGCATCAGTGCTTTCGCCGGCAGCGACCTCGATGTCCTCCTGCGCGGCTACGGTGCCGACACGCTCATCCTTGCCGGTGTCGCCACCAGCGGAGTGGTTCTCTCGACCATCCGACAGGCCGCCGACCTCGACTTCCGCGTGACGGTGCTTTCCGACGCCTGCGCCGACCGTGACGAGGAAGTCCACCGGGTGCTGACCCAGAAGATCTTCCCCAAACAGGCCTCCGTACTTACCGTCGCCGACTGGGTCGCGCAGTCCTGAGGCGACGCAGCCTCACCCCGTCTGGACGGTGAAGCCGCGGCCAAGCACCTGCGGGTGCGGATTCTCGATCGCCCGCGAATAATGGCCGATGAGCTGTGAGCACACGCTCTTCCAGCTGCGACGCAGCACCTGCTGGCGACCGGCGACGCCGAAGGCCCGACGCTTCGCCTCATCGCCGAGGAGGTCGGTGACGTGTTCGCGCATCGCCAGCAGATCCTTGGGAGTGTAGAGCCACCCGGTGTGGGAGGAGTCGACGAGGTCGAGCGGGCCACCTCGGGCGGGGGCGATGACAGGAACCTCGGAGGCCATGGCCTCCTGAATCGTCTGGCAGAAGGTCTCGAGCTCGCCCGGGGCGACCATGAGATCGAAGCTCGCAACCGCCTGCGCCAGGGCGTCGCCGCCCAGGAACCCCGCGAAATGTGCGTTCGGCAGGGACCGTTCGAGCTTGGCCCGCCAGGGGCCGTCGCCGACGATGACGAGCTTCGAACCGGGCAGATCGTCCACGACGGCCAGATCTTCCACCTGCTTCTCGGCGGCAAGGCGACCGACGTAGCCGATGATCTTCTCACCGTCGGGAGCCACGGACCGGCGCCAGGCCTCGGACCGGTGACTCGGGTCGAAACGGGAAGAATCGACCCCGCGGGCCCACAGGTCCACCTCGGCGACTCCGAGTCCGGACAGCTGGTCGAGGGTGTAGGACGAGGGGACCAGAGTCAGGGAAGCATGCTGGTGGATGTTGCGCACATGCGACCACAGCATCGCCTCGAGTCCGTGCATCCCATAGCGGGCGGCATAGGCGGGAACCTCAGTCTGATAGATCGCCACGGTCGGCAGGTCGAGGCTCTGCGCAGCCAGGACTCCGCGCCAGCCGAGCACGAAGGGGCTGGCAAGGTGGACGATATCGGGGGCGAAGGACTCCAGCAGTCGCTTGATGCGGCTGACCCCGCCGGGCGCGACCCGAACCCGCCGATACTTCGGCAAGGCGATCGAGGGAACACGGACGATTCGGGCTCCGGCGACTTCTTTGGGACCGTCGCGTCGCGTGCCCGGGGCGATGATGAGCACCTCGTCGCCGCGATCGGCCAGATGGTCGAGGACGCGGAGGAGTGAGTGGGTGACCCCATTCATATTGGGGAGGAAGGACTCTGCAATGATCGCTACTCTCACAGAACTCAGTTCACTCCCTCAGAGTGACACACAGGCAACACTCAGGCGACGTTCCGGCAACGAACGGTGGAAATCACCGCGCCAGCGACCCAGCGAATCATTAGGTCGGCCCGTTCGTGACAGAGCGGCCTTTTTCCAGCAGGGCAGCCTTCCCGCGGGAGGTCGCCCGTTTCTGAGAAGGTGGCCTGTTCGCGACGAGTCTGAACCCCGCGTAAACTTAGGTTTCGGACAAGCGAGCGAGGAGAGGAGGCGACAGTGGTCTGGTTCATCGTCGGAGCGTGCGTGCTCGCCCTCGTCGTCCTCGCTCTGGCCCTGACGTTGCTGCGATTCAATCAGCTGTCGATGGCTCGTTCGCTCTGCGATGAGGCCAAACGGCAGCTGCTCGTCGAACTCCGCGGCCGGCACGCCCTCGTGCCCGCCTACATCGGAACCCTGCAGCAGGTCACCACACACGATCTCAGCTCTGTCGAGCTCGCGCTCGCCTCGGCCGAACGCGCACCGTTCGGTCGTCGCGGTGCCGCCGCGGAGAGGGCGCTGACGCGCGCGATCGACGCAGCTGCGCAGATTCCCGGCCAGATCAGCGGCAGGACCGCCGCCACGGATTCGACCCCGGTGATGCAGACGGATCCCCGTGAAGAACTCGACACCACCATCGCGCTGCTGCATGGTCAGCTGAACGTGCTGACCGAGCGCATCCGGTCCGGGGCCCGCATCTACAACACGAACGTCGATCTCTACCACCGCCAGCGTGAGCGTGCCCTGTCGCGGCTGTTTCAGAACGTGTTCAGAGCCCGCGAGCCCTTCACCGAAGCCTCCGCCGAGGAGTCTCAGGAGCAGCCCGCACCTCAGGAGCAGCCCGCCCCTCAAGAGCAGCCCGGCAGCCCGGAACAGTCCGCAGCCCAGGGGCAGTCAGGAGCCCCGGAACGATCAGGACCGGACAGGTCGTGACGCGGTTCCGCATCGACCTCGGCTATCGCGGCACCGACTTCCACGGTTGGGCGAAGCAGCCCGGTCTGCGCACAGTGCAGTCCTCGCTCGAGGCCGGGCTGACCCGGATCACCCGCGCCGAGGTGGCCACGGTCGTCGCCGGACGCACCGACGCCGGGGTCCACGCCAGACGCCAGGTCGTCCACATCGACCTGCCCACAGCAGGCATCGAAAAGCTCATCGGCAAATCCTCCCGATCCGCCGAGGCAGCACTGCTGTCACGTCTGCGCGGAGTCCTCACCGTCGACGGCACCGACGACATCGTCATCCACGCCGTATCCGAAGTCCCCGAGGACTTCGACGCCCGATTCTCCGCACTGTGGCGGACCTACCAGTACAGACTCGCCGACCGCCGGTCATTCATCGACCCGCTGCTGACTCCCGTCACGCCCCGGCACAAGGGCGAACTCGACGTCGAGGCGATGACCGAAGCCGCACACGAGGCCCAGGGACTCCACGATTTCCTTCCCTTCTGCAAACCGCGAGAGGGTGCGACGACGATCCGCACCCTCCACGAGCTCGACGTCGACCGGGACCAGGAAGCCGTGATCACGATCGATCTGCGCGCCGACGCGTTCTGCCACCACATGGTCCGCGCCCTGGTGGGCGGGCTGATCAAGGTCGGATCTGGCACCTGGCCGGTGACCCGACCTGCGGAGCTCCTCGCCGAGGCGGACGCCGGCATCGACTCCGATGTTCCGATGTTCGTCACGCCCGCACACGGGCTCGTGCTCACCGAGGTGGGCTACCCGGAGGCTGAGTTCTACGCCTCCCGCGCGGCTCAGACAATGGCCCGCCGCACTCAGTACTAGCTCCCGGCTGGCCAGAACTGTTCGCCCGCTCGGCGGTGCACTTGCCGTTTTTGAGAGAATCCCCCTTTTCAGATGTGAGAATCCTGTGTACATTCACATATAGGTAACTCATCGTTCGCTTCGGCACTGCAGAATGAGTGTGCTTGATCCTCTCGGGGGCGCAGGTGCCGGGCAGTGGGTGAAATGACCAAAGGAAATCACATATATGTCGAAACTTGTGACCAAGATGCTGGCAACGGGAGCGGCAGTGTCAATGTTGACGCTGCCGGGTATCGCCCCTGCTGTTGCCGCACCCCTGGGCGGCGACTCCCTGCGGAATGCACCATCTGAGGCACCTGCGGCAGCAGACTCCTCAGGAGTAGCAGACCCCGCTGAGGGACCTGCGGCAGCAGACACGTCCGACCCGGCTGACTCCGCCGCGACCGATGAGGATTCCGCTGCTCAGGACGCATCCGGGCAGGCGGCCGAGGGCACGAAGGTCCAGCTGCTCAACATCACCGACTTCCACGGACGCATCTCCGAAGCCGGAGCCGAGGTCGCCTCCGTGGTCGAGGCGCAGCGCGCTGCCTACGCAGAACAGGACGGCGCAGCCGGGACCGGAGTGCTGTCGGCCGGCGACAACATCGGCGCCTCAACCTACGTCTCCTCCTCACAGGACGACACCCCCACCCTCAATGTGCTCAACGCCTTGGGGCTGCAGGCTTCGGCGGTCGGCAACCATGAATTCGACAAGGGCATCGACGATCTCACCGGCCGAGTCTCCGCGGAGACCGACTTCCCCTACCTCGGGGCCAATGTCTACGACAAGAACACCAGCGACGTCGTCGACGGGCTCGACGAATACACCATGATCGACGTCGGCGACGTCGAAGTCGCCGTCATCGGCGTCGTCACCAAGGACACCTCGTCGCTGGTCTCACCCGAAGGCATCGCCGATCTCGACTTCGGTGACCCCACAGAGGCCGTCAACCGGGTCGTCGGCGAGATCGAGGAACTCCCCGCAGACGAACAGCCGGACATGACGGTCGTCGAGGCCCACCTCGGCGCGTCTGCCACTGACAGTCTGGAGGCGGCCGAAGCATCCAACGCCGAGTTCGAGAAGCTGGTCACCAAGGCCGACGCCTCCGTCGATGTCCTCTTCACCGGTCACACGCACCTGCCCTACTCCTTCGATGCTCCGGTGCCGGGCGAACCCGACCGGACGCGTCCTGTCCTCGAAGCCGGCAGCTACGGCTCGGTCGTCGGACAGGTCCAGCTCGAAGCCGATGCGAACGGCAACTGGACGACGGAGAAGACCGAGCTGCTGCCGACGAAGGACAAGAGCTTCGACTCACCCGTCGTCGACGAGGTCACGTCCATCATCGAGACCGCGGAGGAGAAGGCCAAAGTTCCCGGTTCGGTCGTCGCCGGTGAGATCTCCGAAGACATCAATCGGGCGTTCGTGCTCGACGAGAACGGCAATCCCAAGACGGACGAGAACGGCGATCTCATCGATGATCGCGGCGCCGAAAGCACCCTGGGCAACCTCGTCGCCGACGCTCTCAAGGACGGGGTCGAGGACACGCAGCTCGAGTCCGCGGACTTCGGCATCACCAACCCCGGCGGAGTGCGCACCGACCTCAAGTGCGATGACTTCTACAACAACGAAGACACGTGCGAGGTCACGGCCGCCGAGCTCAGCAACGTGCTGCCCTTCGCCAACGATCATGGGGTCGTGACGATGAAGGGCTCCGATGTTATCGGTCTGTTCGAAGAGCAGTGGCAGCCGGCAGAGGCGTCGCGTCCCTTCCTGCATCTGGGCATCTCCGATGAGCTTGAGGTCGTCTACGACTCCGAGGCGGCCAAAGGAGAGCGTGTGAAGTCGATCGAGGTCGAGGGCAAGACCATCGACCCGAGCAAGGAGTACAGGGTCGCGACCCTGAGCTTCCTCGCCGCCGGGGGAGACAACTTCTCCTCCTTCACCAAGGGGGAGTTCGAGCTCTCCGGGGCCACGGACTTCGAAACCTGGGTGGACTACTTCGAGAAGAACACCCCCGTTTCTCCGGACAAGGACGAACGCCAGGCGGACCTGACCAAGGACGTCATCGACAACGGTGATCTCACGGTCGACCTCAACGCCCCCGACGGTGGCATCGCGCCCGGTGAGAGCAAGGACTTCGTCCTCAGCACCACCGCCGAGGCGGAGATCGCCGGGCCCGTGGATGTGACCGTCGATCTGCCCGCCGGTTACACCGTCAGCCTCCCTGACTCCGCGTCGGCGGGAACGAAGAAGTCCGCGGAGTCGGCCACCGCGAAGGCTCCTGAGGTCACGGTGAGTGCTGCGGCGAAGACGATGACCTTGGATTCGATCCCTGCCGGTGTCAGCGATGTCGCCATCAACGTCACTGCACCCGACGATGCCGCCGGTGAGGTCACCGTCGAGGTGGGTCTGAAAGCCGGGGACGCCGAATGGTGGGATGACAATCCGCTGCCGCTCAGCCACGAGTTCCGGGCCACGGCACGGGTCGCCGACGAGGCGAACGCGGCAGCCGGCGATGACGGCGGCGTCGATGCCTCCGGAACCGATGCGAATGCCGACGGCGGTGACGAGGCAAGCGCCGACGCCTCCGGACCGGATGCCAATGCCGACGGCGCGAACGCGGACGACTCCGGGGCCACCTCGGCGAATGCGGATGGCAGCGAAGCGAACGCCGACGGTTCGAAGGACGGCGGGGATCTGCCCCGCACCGGCTTCGAAGCCTTGAACCTGGTGGCGGCGGCACTCGCGCTCATCGTCGCAGGCAGCATGGCCGTGACCATGGTGCGACGGCGCAGAACCACGGTGTGAGGTCAGGCGGAAGTGGTCAGTTTCGTCTGATCGCCGCTGTCTGCTGATTGCTTCGTCTCGAAGGTTTCGAGGTGGACCAGCACCGGAACGAGGAAGAGGATGCCCACGGCGGGGACGACGATTCCCGAATCGTTGATGACCGTGCCCACGCCCAGCAGGATGGCCAGGCTGATCATGCCCGCCCGCAGAAGCGGAATCCGTTCGTAGGCGGCGGACATGCCGTGCAGCGAGAATCGCTGCGGTGCCAGCGCCAGCCAGAACACGCCGATGATGATGAGCGGCAGGACCAGCGTCATCCACGATTGGGTCAGGATGTCGATGTTCATGCCGATCTTGCGTGCGAACACGCTCAGGGCGTCGCCGCTGATGACGGAGTCGAAGAAGCGGCCGAAGTGCGTGCGCTGATCGGCGGGACGCAGCCAGTCGATGAACAGCACCGCCAGCATGACGATGCCGGCGATCCCGACAGTCACTCCCATGCGTTTGAGGGAGAATCTGACGCTCGCGGCGGCGAGGACGAGATAGGCAACGCCGATGATCAGCGTCGGCACGGAACCGAACTTCGTGCCCAACCCCGGGGCCGCCAGGATCACAGCCGAGACGAGGACCGGGATCGTGACGATGAGGATTCGCATGATTCGGCGGTCTGTCATCGACGCGAATCCGGCGACCGCCAGCAGCAAGGCGCAGCAGTAGAGCGCGAGCGCGGAGTTGCCGATGCCGTAGAATCTCGAGGCGATGAGCAGCGGTTCGCCCAGCAACGTCGACATCTGCAGCCGCGAGCCGGTCATCACGTCGTAGGCGAGGACGAGAACCGTGACGACGCAGACGAAGAGCACCGGCCCGAACTTGTGCCCGCGCCACGGGCCCAGCAGGGCGATGGCACCCAAGACCAGCGACCAGCCGGCCAGGGTTCCCAGCATCGCGATATCCGGGTTGGTGGCCCGTTCCCAGGGCACGGTGTTGACCAGATATGTCGATACCGGCATCGCAGCGAAGACGATGCCCAGGCGGTAGGCGCCCGAATGCACGAGGGCACGGTGGTTCTTGCGCAGGAACCAGGCGAGGGCCAGGAGGCCGACCATGAGCGAGGCGATGACGGGGAAGAACCATGTGGACAGCTCGTGCTGGGTTTTGACCGCCACCTGTCGATCGAGAACCGCCTGGAAGCGTGACTCCCAACTGCTGCCGGTGCTGTCGTGGGTCATCGGGGCTCCGGCCGCATTGTCCATGGGCTCGCCGCCGCTGAGTTCGACGAGCGTCGGCGCGATGTCGGGCACCTGGACCAGGCCCGGCTGCCGCGTTGACGAGGAGGTCAGCAGCCCGGCCTCGCCGGCGGGGTCGAGGGCCATCGCCGCCTGCATCGACGAACCCTTGTTGGCTCCATCCGCGATCGAGGAGAAGATCACCGGGGTCTGGCCTGTTGACAGCCCCTGGGACGGGTCGCCGTCGCTCCACGCCGTGGCTTCGAGGATCGTGCCGACACGTTTGTCGAGGGTTTTGAGGGAGTATCCGTCCAAGGTGGTGTTGCCGAGGTCGATCAGCGACAACTCACCGTCTTCCGAGGCTTGGGTGGCCTTCTGGGCGAGATCCTCGCCGACGGGAGACCACCCGTGAACGTGTCCGTTCGGGGTGGCTGCGGCGATGGCGGCGCCGGGGCCGAAGGCCTGGATCTTCGGCACCGACTCGGAGAGTCCGCCGAGCCCGGCGTCGTAGTTGTCTCCACGCGCCACCTGGGAGTAGACGTCCCAGTCCGCGACCCATCCGTCCAGCGGCGGGGCAGGCTGACGACACTCTTCGCGCGGCTCATCGGCAGCGCGTCGTCCCGACCCCACAGCCAGCCATCCGTCGACCGGACAGCTGGTGGCTCGCACGCTGCGCGGAGTGATGGTGCCGATCTGTGCGGACTTCATCATCTTCCACAGATTCGGAGTGGTACGCGGATCGAGGTCTTCGAAGCTGAAGCCGGAGACCCCGATGAAGATCGGTGCATTCTCCACCGAGGCGGCCGATCCTTCCGTGGTCTCCGCAGCGGAGTAGTCGGTTCCGTTCCCGCTCGTGCTCGCGTTCGTGCTCGCATCCGGGCTGGTGCTTGCGTTCGCGCCCGCCTGGGACGCCGGAGGGAGCCCGAGGATGAGCAGTGCGATGACGAAGATGCCCAGCAGCACCCGCAGCGGAATGGCCGTATTTCTCATGCCCGATCAGTCCTGGTCTCAGCCGAATCCTCGGGGGTCTCAGGCGAATCGTCAGGGGTGTCAGCACCCATCTCGGGGGCCTCAGCCCTCATGAGGATGGTCCGTGTGCTGCCTCGGCGTGATCTGCTGTCCGAGCCTGTCGTGCCGCCCGAGCGTGCGACCTTCTCATGGGCGTGCTCGGCGCTCAGCGCCAGCAGATAGGGCAGCAGCACCATGGCTCCGGTTGAGGGCACGGCGATGCCGGAATCCGTGAGCACCAGCCCCACAGCCATGCCCGTGGCTGCGGCGAGGAAACCGAAGTGGATGTCCTGGTCCTCGAACACCTGCGGCAGACGTCCCCGCCATTTGTTCGTCAAGCGACCGGTGCGAGTCGTGGACGAGATGCTGGGGAAGTGGAGTAGATAGCGGAGGAAGAACAGGATCGCGATGACCGCGAGGGGAGTCACGATCGCCAGCGCAGGGTTGATCTGAATGATGTGGAGATTGGCGCCGAGCTTCCGGCCGATCACCTGCAGGGCCTCACCGGTGACGATCTGGTCGAAGAAGTTCCCGAAGTGCGAGCGTGCCCCCGGTTCGCGCAGCCAGTCGAGGAACGCGATGCCCAGCAGTACTGTCAGTGAGGCGAGGCCTATGAGCACAAGACGGACGATGGTGAGGCGGATGCGGCTGACCAAGGCCAGCAGCACCAGGAGTCCGGCCAGGGTGGCGATCGTGCCGCCGAACTTTGCACCCCAGGACGGGTTTCCGGACACGAACACCGCGAACAGTCCGAGGACGAGGGGAAGGATGACGACCATCCTGCGATGTCCCTTCGACCGCAGCCAGGAGATCGCAAGGCCCAGGAAGATGAACAGGCTGACGATGAAGATCGCCGCTCCCTGATTGCCCAGGCCGTAGTACCTTCCACCGACGATCGGGTTGTAGCCCAGCAGGGAGTTGCCCTGCAGATGCGAACCGGTGATGAGGTCTGCGGAGAGGATGAGGAAGCTGGCCAGCGAGAGTGCGGCCACGCGACCGCGCCAGGTTCGACCCCAGGGCGGGAGCAGCGAGACGACGAAGAGAGCTGCGGCCGAGACTGCGATCGACAGTCCCAAACCGAAGCCGGGCTGGGGCAGCCGGGCCCAGGGGAAGAGTCCGGCCAGGAACGCACTCATCGGCAAGGTTGCCGCGGCGAGTGAGATCCAGGCCAGGAATCGGTGCACGGTGGGGGCGATCGTCGCACCGCCTCGGCGGCCGATGACGGTCCGGGAGAGCAGAAGTCCGCACAGGATGAACAGGACGTAGAAGGTGATGTCGAGGAGCAGGGAGAACGTCGACAGATGCTGGTAGATCGTTGTCGACTTCTGCGATTCGGACACAAGATCATCGATGCGCTTGTCCGGAGCGTCATCGGTGGGCGTGATGTCGAAGGAGATGCCGCTGGGGGAGGAGATGCCGAACTGGTCGAGGATCCCCGGGGCCAGGTCCGTGATCTGCAGGAGGCCGGGGGTGCGTGTGCTGGACGAGGACACACTCCCCGGTTCATAGCCGGGGCCGGAGGCGATGAATGCGCGCAGCTGCGGCAGACTCGAGCTGTCGCCGAGGCCGGCCACAATGATCGTGGGTTCGGCGCTTCCCGGCTTCGCAGAGTCACGGACTTCGTCCAGCTTGGCGCCCAAGCGCTTATCGGCCTCGGCGACGCGCTTCTCGCGGTCGAAGGAGACAGGGACGGTGTAGGAGTATTCGGGGATCGGATCGTAGAGCCACGCCGATGACCCGATCGAACCCAGGTCGACGAGACCGAGCCGGCAGTCGGTGGCGGCCGCATCGTCGGTGTAGTCGGCCACGATGCCGTTCTCGTCGGCGACGGCATAGGCCGCGCCGGGACCCTCGGCGGCGACGCAGGCTTCGAGCTGCGATTCGTCTCCGGCGGAGTCATTGCCTGTTGGGTTAGTCGTCCCCTGTTCGCGGACGAGGCGGGCGAGCATCCCGTAGTCCACCGAGTAGCCGGAGTCGACGTTCGGTTCCTTGATGGACTCGAAGTCACCGATCGCGGCGGTAGTCGTGCCCCGAGCGGAATCCTCGGCGAGATATTCATCACTCGATGCTCCAGCGCCGCTGCCTGATGCCGAGTCCTCCTCCGCATTGTCCACGGCCTTCGCGACGGCTTCGTCGCTGGTCGACGGGGCACTCAACGGGGGGCAGGTGGCCGTGCTGTCGGCTTCGTCCGGATCGGCCGGAGGGCCAGCCTCGGCGCGGGCCCCGGCACCCAGGGACAGCCACCCGGATCCGGGGCAGGTGGCCGACCCGATGGTGCGCACATTGAGGTTGGCGGCCGCACCGTCGGAGAAGAGCGCGTAGAGGTTGGGCGTGCGCACGGGGTCGATATCGTTGATGGTCAGACCCGGTATGCCGTAGACGATGGTCTTCCCATCGGCGGCTTGTGAGGCCTCGGAATCCTGGCCCGATGCTCCGGTGTTCGCCGAATCTGTGGTGCTTGCCGATGCTGCGGTGTCGGCCGCGGATGTCGCGGGCGATTCGGTGCTCGGTGACTCGTCTGCGGCAGTCGCCGGTGACTGTGCGGGGCCGAGCACAAGCACCAAGAGCCCGAGAACTAATCCCAGCACCAGGAGTCTGTATGCGGGAAGGCACTTGGGCAGCAGGGATGTGGGCGGCACATGACAATGGTATCGGCTCAGGTTTCCGCCCGCTCTGGCACTGGCCTGAGCGTTTGCTACGCGGGTGAGAGTGCATGTATATTTGATTGTCGTTGTGTGTGTCCGTCGTGCTCCCTTACATAGCCTCATGCGTTGCAGGCCCGTAGGTGAGGGGACGTCTTCGACGGACAGACCCGATTCAAGACAACGAGTGCCTTGACTCATCAGACTCACGACCCGATGAGCCAACGGCACTACACCAAGAGATACGAAAAGAAGGCTACTTTTGCGTACGTTCACACCCAAGCCCGGCGATATTGAGCGCCAGTGGCACGTCATTGACGCCACTGACCAGGTGCTCGGTCGTCTTGCCTCCCAGGTTGCACGCCTGCTGCGCGGCAAGCACAAGACCACCTATGCTCCTCATATCGACACCGGTGACTTCGTCATCATCATCAATGCCGACAAGGTCGCATTGACCGGTGCGAAGCTCGACCAGAAGCGCGCTTACCACCACTCGGGTTACCCGGGCGGTCTCAAGAGCGTCAACTACGCCGAGCTTCTCGCCACCAATCCCGAGCGCGCAGTCGAAAAGGCTGTCGGCGGTATGGTTCCGAAGACTCGTCTCGGACGTGCCCAGATGCAGAAGCTGAAGGTGTACACGGGTGGAGAGCACCCACACGCCGCTCAGAATCCGCAGTCGTACGAACTCAGCCAGGTCGCGCAGTAAGCGCGCTTGAGCTCTAGACATACCGAGGAGAACCGTGGCTGAAGAAACCACCACTGCGACAGAGACTGTCGAAGAACCAATCGCAACCGAATACACGTCGGAGACCCCCGAATCCGCAGGCCTGGGCGAACAGACCGCCGGCGGACGCGGCCAGTCCCTGACCGCTCCCGGCAACGGAGTCGGCCGCCGCAAGCAGGCAATCGCTCGCGTGCGCCTGATCCCCGGATCCGGTGAATGGACCATCAACGGACGCTCTCTCGAAGAGTACTTCCCGAACAAGCTGCACCAGCAGCTCGTGAACGAGCCCTTCCGCCTCCTGGACCTCGAAGGACGTTTCGACGTCGTCGTGCGCATCTCCGGTGGCGGACCGTCCGGTCAGGCCGGAGCCGTTCGTCTGGGCATCGCCCGTTCGCTCAACCAGATCGACGAAGAGTCGAACCGTGCCGAGCTGAAGAAGGCAGGCTACCTGCGCCGCGACGCACGCGTCCCCGAGCGCAAGAAGGCCGGTCTCAAGAAGGCACGTAAGGCACCTCAGTTCTCGAAGCGCTGATTCTGCTGTCAGGACTGCGCCTGGTCTGCCGCTGAGGCGCAGTCACCGACAGTTCAGCTCGATGAACACCGCAATGCGGCCCCGAACCGGATTCGGGGCCGCATTTCGTGCATTCACTCGCTTCTCGCCCCTCCCTCGCCGCGTCACCGGCGACTCATCTCGCACCGATTTCGGGCGTCGTGCGGTCCGGCACCACCGCCTCGGCGGCGCTATGGACTAATATCGACGAGAAATTGAGGAAAGGACTTTCCATGACACGACTCTTCGGCACCGACGGTGTCCGCGGGCTGGCCAACAGCGATATCTCCGCACGGCTGGCCCTCCAACTCTCCGTTGCAGGTTCGCGAGTACTCACCCGTGGTTGGCCGGAAGGCAAGCGTCCCTTCGCAGTCGTGGGCCGAGACACCCGAGTCTCCGGCGAATTCCTCTCGGCCGCGATCAGCGCGGGCATCGCCTCGGCCGGAGTCGACGTCCTCGACGCGGGAATGCTGCCCACGCCCGGCATCGCCAGCGTCGTCGCGGACACGGGCGCCGCCTTCGGAGTCGTCATCTCCGCTTCCCACAACCCGATGCCGGACAACGGCATCAAATTCTTCGCAGCCGGCGGGACGAAACTCGACGATGCCGTCGAAGATTCGATCCTGGCAGTCCTCGATGAGGATTGGACCCGTCCCACCGGCGCCGAGGTGGGTCGCATCTCCCGGTATCCCGCCGCCGCCGACGAGTACACGGAGAATCTCGTGCGGTCCCTCGACGCGGAGGGCACACGCCCCCTGTCCGGCCTCAAGGTCGTCGTCGACTGCGCTCACGGCGCGGCATCGGTCGTCGGGCCCGCCGCATTGCGCCAGGCCGGGGCCGAAGTGATCGTCTCCGCCGCCGAGCCCGACGGCTTCAACATCAATGACGGTGTCGGTTCCACCCACCTCGAACCGCTCCAGCGTCTCGTCGTCGAGACCCAGTCCGATCTGGGTGTGGCCTTCGACGGCGACGCCGACCGCTGCCTGGCCGTGGATTCACTGGGGCGCGTCATCAACGGTGACCAGCTCATGGGCATCCTGGCGATCGGCCTCAAAGAACTCGGCGAACTCACCGGAAACACCCTCGTCACGACCGTGATGTCGAACCTCGGCCTGCGGCACGCGATGGACAAGTACTCGATCGAGACCGTCCAGACCGCTGTCGGCGACAGGTACGTCCTCGAGCGCATGCTGGCAGACGGCTACGTCCTCGGCGGGGAGCAGTCCGGGCATGTGCTCATGCTCGACCACGGCACCACCGGCGACGGGGTGCAGACGGCTCTGCATCTGATGAAGCGCATGGCCGATTCGAAGCGCACACTGGCTGATCTGGCTGCCGAGATTCCTCAGCTGCCGCAAGCTCTCGTCAACGTCAAGGGCGTGGACAAGTACGGTGTCGACCATCCCCAGGTGGCGGCCGAAGTCAACGCAGTCGAAACCGAGCTCGAGGGGTCGGGCCGCGTTCTGCTGCGGGCCTCGGGCACCGAAGCGCTGATCCGTGTGATGGTCGAAGCCGAGACCGAGGATATCGCCCAGGCGCAGGCCGAGCGTCTGGCCGCCAACGTCAAGGAGCACCTGGCGCTGTAGGCGTCCTTGTACTCAGTCTCCCGGTTCTGAGTGTTCTTCTCGGCAGCAGGTTGTGCGGCGCGGGGCGTGCGTGGCGTGCCGCTGCGCAACGGTGTTCGCTCGATCCACGGTTGGCCCGTTCCACGCTGTTCGCTCGATCCACGGTGGTAGCGAATATGTCGTCGCCGGCGACGACATATTCGGGCCCCGCGTTGATCGAGGGCGGAATTTTCCGCTGGAGCGTAGTTTTTCTGCGCTTGCGTTGATTGGAGTCGGGTATCGCCTCCATGAGACCGCCAGCGTATGGTTCCCGCCGGTGAGAGTTCCAGCAGATCCGATGCGACCTAGCCAGTTGGTGTTACGGCGCGGCAGCTCAACGACCGTGGGTTCAAGGCCTGGTGCCCTCGAGGTCCTGTGCACTCGAGTCACAGTTCGTCCACAGCCTGAATCCTGACTGTTGTCATGACCGCACCGATCGACGATGCTTGCCTCATGTTCGCGTGCCTGACTGCTTCAGAGCTCAAGAACGGTGGAATGACCATTTACCAGATCGCTCTTGCCGAGCGATGCTGCCTACGTCGAGTTCGCCGCGGGGTCTACGTTGTGACACAGATCTGCGCCGAGCCTGCCCACCTCTTCGTAGCGACCATCGCCGAAGCTGGGAGCACCGATCTGCCACGGGAGTCGAAAGGAATGCTCAAGCGCGGAGAAGACCTGCGCATTATGGTGAGGTCGTATGTCGATGACCTTCCGCCAGGTGCCGTCTTTTCGCATCGAAGCGCTCTGATCATTCACGGACTGCCAGTTCCGTACTTCTCCCGGAACGATGCTGCCTACGTGGAAGCAGCGCATCCCAAGTTCGGAGTTCGGCGAACCTCCATTCTCATCCGGAAGAGGGATATCAGCGATGACGACTTGGTGATCGCCAACGGCATTCGCACGACTTCGATAATGCGCACCCTCTTCGACATCTCACGTGACTTACCATTGGCATTCGCCGTGGCCGTCGTCGATGAGGCTGTTCGACAGTCGCTCATAACAGTGCGTGAGTTCGAAAGCTATTGCGCCAGCCACCGGCCGCGAACCAATCAGTCACGGATCGCCTTGGTGCTAGGGAACATCGACCCGCGCCGAGAATCGGTGGCAGAGTCGATCAGCTCCGTGCGCTTCATCGAATACTCCATACCCGGATTTGAACCGCAGGTAGTGATCCGTGATGAGCACGGAAATTTCGTCGCGAGGACGGACTTCGCGAACGAACATGCCGGAGTCATCGCCGAGTTCGACGGTGCCGGAAAGTACTATCTGAATGATGCAGACCCGAAGCGGGCATTCGAACTCGAGAGGCGCAGAGAATATCGCCTCCGCAATCTTGGGTACGTCGTCTTTCGCCTGACGTGGCCGCAGCTCTTCTCCGCCGAGCTGTTCATGCGCCTGAAAGCTGCTGTGGAAGAGGGAATGCGACGACGCGCAATAGGCGAAGCGACGTCAAGGCAACGAAGCGGCCGACGTCCATGATGCACACTGGTTGCTGGCGGTACCTTCAAACGCCTGCTCTCGAAGTCGCGATGCTGCTCGATCAACGCTGGGTCCGAATATGTCGTCGCCGGTGACGACATATTCCGGCTAGGCGTGCATCTCAGCCAGCGTAGCGCATTGATGGTGATCCGGGCGCGACCGAGGGCGTGGGTCGACCTTCGGTCGGGCTCTGACTTGCGGGTGGCGTTAACGGCCTCGGACGGGCTCGGGCGGAGCTGCGATGTGCAGCGTCGGGCATCGCCACACCGTCCCTCAGCTCGCGGCGAACTGTGTTGCGTAGAGTTCCGCGTAGCGACCGCTGTGCGCCAACAGTTCATCATGCGAACCCGATTCGACGATGCGGCCGGCTTCGACCACGAGGATCGTATCCGCCTGGCGGATCGTGGAGAGCCTGTGGGCGATGACCATCGCGGTGCGACCGCTCATGGCCTGTGTCAGCGCCTGCTGGACGGCGGCCTCGTTCGTCGAGTCCAGGGCAGAGGTCGCCTCATCGAGGACGACGACTTCCGGCGCTGCCAGGAGCATGCGAGCGATCGTCAGCCGCTGGCGTTCACCGCCGGAGAGGCGGTAGCCGCGCTCTCCGATGACCGTGTCCAAGCCGTCGGGCAGGGCCGCGATGACGTTGTGGAGCTGAGCCCCGTCGATGGCCTGGTACAGCTCGGCATCGGTGGCCTGCGGTTTGGCGAGGGTCAGGTTCGAGCGGATGGACTCGTGGAAGACATGGCCATCTTGGGTCACCACCCCGACGGACTTCCGCAGTGACTCATACGTCAGTTCGCGGACGTCGACGCCGCCGATGGTGATCGCACCGTTCGTCACGTCATAGAGGCGGGGTAGGAGCGAGGCGATCGTGGATTTGCCGGCGCCTGAGGACCCGACGAGGGCGACGGTGTGGCCGGCAGGAATCGTGAAGTCGAGAGAGTGCAGGACTTCGTCCCCACCGCGAGCATCGAGCACGGAGACGTCTTCGAGGCTGGCGAGGCTGACCTGGTCCGCGCTGGGATAGGCGAAGTCGACGTTCGAAAACTTCACGTCGAGGCCGCCCTTGGGCAGTGCCTTCGGCGTCTCGGGCTCTTTGATCAGAGGCACGAGGTCGAGGACCTCGAACACCCGCTGGAAGCTGACGACGGCGCTCATGATGTCCAGGCGGGCGTTGGCGAGCATGGTCAGGGGAGTGTAGAGCCTGGTCAGAAGCAGCGCCAAGGTGACGACCTGGCCGGCGTTGAGGTTGCCGAGGACGGCCTGGGCGCCGCCGATGCCGTAGACGAGGGCCAGTGCCAGGGCCGACACGAGCGTCAGCGAGGACACGAACGTCGACTGCAGCATGGCGACCTTGACGCCGATGTCACGGACCTGGCCGGCACGATCGGAGAACTCATCGGTCTCGGTCTTCGGGTTGCCGAAGAGCTTGACCAGCGTGGCACCGCCGGCGGAGAACCTCTCGGTCATCCGGGTCGACATGTCCGCACTGTTCTCCGCGGCCTGGAACTGCAGGTCAGCAAGCTTTCCGCTGAGCAGCTTCGTGGGAATGATGAACAGCGGCAGGAGCAGGATCGAGAGGGCAGTGACCTGCCAGGAGATCGTGACCATCACGCCCACGGTCAGCGCCAGCGAGACGAAGTTCGATACGATCCCCGACAAAGTGTTGGAAAAGGCCCGCTGAGCCCCGATGACATCGGTGTTCAGACGCGAGACCAGTGCGCCCGTGCGGGTGCGGTTGAAGAATGCGATCGGCATCTTCTGCACATGGTCATAGACCGCCGTGCGCAGGTCGAAGATGAGACCCTCGCCGATCTGTGAGGACAGGTACCGGTTGAAGATCGTGATCGCGGCGTCGGCGATCGCCAGGGCGCCGATCCCCACGGCCAGCCAGACGACGGTCTCGATGGGTCCGCCGCTGGTGATCGCGTTGACGACGTCACCGGCGAGCACCGGGTTGAGGACGCCGATGACGGCGGTGCCGACGGAGAGTGTGAGGAAGACGACGAGCTTCTTCTTGTGACGGGTCGCGAACGACGCGATCCGGCGGTAGGTGCCCGGCTTGATCGAGGTCTTCGGGGTCTTCTTGCTCGACACGGAGCTGTACATCACCCTGTGTGCTGACTGCAGACTCATATCGGCCTCATTTCCTTGTGGCGTTCCGGCGCGTCTGGGTCGAACGGACGCAATCGGACA
Organism: Brevibacterium picturae; assembly: GCF_900105045.1. Taxonomy (GTDB): domain Bacteria; phylum Actinomycetota; class Actinomycetes; order Actinomycetales; family Brevibacteriaceae; genus Brevibacterium; species Brevibacterium picturae. The sequence goes on from NZ_LT629739.1 coordinate 3,245,484, forward strand.
CAGCTGTTCTCGGGTTCGTAACCTGCTCAGGGCGGAGCTGGGCGAAACAGCGCTTCGCTGGCTCCACCCACGCGCATCACCCACAGGCTGCAAACTATGCACTGAGTGCAACTATCGCAGGCTCGAATCTATTTCCTCATCAGTTCGAAACCGAGTCTCACGTGAGAGGCCTCACGAGTCAAAGCACGTGCCATGGCCTCATCGCACACTCGCCCCAGCATTGCCGGCCACACTCGCCCCAGCATTGCCGACCACACTCGCCCCAGCATTGCCGGCCACAGTTGCTCAGAACTTGCACATCAGAGTTTGCGCATCAGAGCTTGCGCAGCTGGACCTTGCGGATCGTGTGATCGGCCGACTTGTGCAGCACGAGGTCGGCGCGGCCGCGGCTGGGCTGGACATTCTCCCGCAGGTTGGGGAAGTTGATCGAGTCCCAGATCTCCGTCGCCAGGGTGACCGCTTCATCGTCATCGAGCTTCGAATAGCGGTGGAAGTACGAGTCCGTGTCCTGGAAGGCGCCGTGCTTGAGTTTGAGGAACCGGGAGATGTACCACTGTCGGATGTCTTTGGACCGGGCGTCGACGTAGACGGAGAAGTCGAAGTAGTCGCTGATCGACAGGCCCAGGGTCCCGTCGTTGCGGGGCCGGGCGGGTTGGAGGACGTTGAGGCCCTCGACGATGAGGACATCGGGGGAGCGGACAACCACCTCGGCGCCGGGGACGATGTCGTAGGTGTGGTGTGAGTACACGGGCGCACGGACTTCGGGGGAGCCGGACTTCACGGCGGAGATGAACCGCAGCAGCTTGCGCCGGTCGTAGGATTCGGGGAATCCCTTGCGTCCCGACAGGCGCCTGCGCTCGAGCTCGGCGTTGGGGTAGAGGAATCCGTCGGTGGTGATGAGTTCGACGCGGGGAGTGTCGGGCCACCGAGCCAGGAGATCGCGCAGGACACGGGCGGTGGTGGACTTGCCGACGGCAACGGAGCCGGCCACGCCGATGACGAAGGGGGTCCGCTTCGACTCCTGTGGCTCCAGGCCCAACTCATGCAGCGGGGAGAAGAACTCACGTGTCATCTCGTGCTTGGCCCGGCGGGCGGAGACGTAGAGGTTGAGCAGGCGCGACAGGGGCAGGTAGACCTGCGACACCTCGTCGAGGTTGATCCGGTCGCCCAGGCCGCGCATCCGTTCGACGTCGCGCTGCTTCAACGGCAGGGGAGTGGCCTGGGCCAGCGTGCCCCACACCTCACGATCGAACTCCCAGAAGGGTGAAGTCGGTTCGACATCGGGCTTGCGTCCGGTGCTGAGGCCGGCCAGGCGCCGCGCGCGGTCAAGGATGGGATCGACGTGAGACATGGACACAATTGTGTCATGCGTCATGTCCGTGCATATCGCCGAGGTGGGTCTCGAGTACCGCCGAGGTGGGTCTGAGGTACCGCCGAGGTGGCCTGGGCAGCTCGCCGAGGTGGGGCTCGGCTGGGTCGATTCCGCGATTCTTGACTCGACTGCGTAAAATTCCACTCATGTGTGGAATCGTTGGTTATGTATCCAAAGCAGACGTTGACAATGCTGATCACTCGGCGCTCGATGTAGTGCTCAGCGGCCTGAAGAGGCTCGAATATCGGGGATATGACTCTGCCGGAGTCGCCCTTGTCACCCCTGCCCGAGATCTGGAGACCGCGAAGAAGGCCGGCAAGCTCTCGGCGCTGACCGATGAGCTCGAGGCGAACCCGCTTCCCGCTGCGCAGACCGGCATCGGACACACCCGGTGGGCCACCCACGGCGGACCCACCGACCTCAACGCCCACCCGCATGTGGCCGGCGGCGGAAAGCTGGCGCTGATCCACAACGGCATCATCGAGAACTTCGCTCAGCTGAAGAAGGACCTCACCGCCGAAGGCGTGGAGTTCGAGTCCGAGACCGATACCGAGGTCGCGGCCGCTCAGCTGGCCAAAAACTTCCAGGACACCGGCGACTTGACCCAGGCCATGCGCGTGACCGCCACGCAGCTCGAAGGCGCCTTCACCCTCCTGGCCGTCCACGCCGACGCCCCCGGACAGGTCGTCGCCGCCCGCCGCAACTCGCCCCTGGTCATCGGACTGGGTGAGGGAGAGAACTTCCTCGGCTCCGACGTCGCCGCCTTCATCGACTACACCCGCACCGCGGTGGAGATCGGCCAGGACCAGGTCGTGACCATCACTCCAGACTCAGTGCTCATCACGGACAACGACGGCAACGAAGTCGACGGTGTTCAGTACGAGGTCGACTGGGACGCCGCTGCTGCGGAAAAGGGTGGATTCCCCTCGTTCATGGACAAGGAGATCCACGACCAGCCACAGGCCGTTGCGGACACCCTGCTGGGCCGCCTCGACATCGACGGCAAACTCACCCTCGATGAGATGCGCATCGACGAGACGGTGCTCAAGACCATCGACAAGATCATCGTCATCGCCTGCGGCACCGCGGCCTACGCCGGCCAGGTCGCCAAATACGCCATCGAACACTGGTGCCGCGTGCCCGTCGAGGTCGAACTCGCCCATGAGTTCCGCTACCGCGATCCAGTCGTCACCGAGAAGACCCTCGTCGTCGCGATCTCCCAGTCGGGAGAGACCATGGACACGACCATGGCCGTGCGCCACGCACGTCAGCAGGGCGCGAAGGTCATCGCCATCTGCAACACCTTCGGCTCGACCATTCCCCGCGAATCCGATGCTGCCCTGTACACCCATGCGGGACCGGAGATCGCCGTCGCCTCGACGAAGGCCTTCCTCTCACAGGTCGTCGCCTGCTACCTGCTGGGCCTCTACCTGGCCCAGCTGCGCGGCAACAAGTTCCGCGACGAGATCACCACCATCCTCGAAGAGCTCCAGACCATCCCTGAGAAGGTTCAGAGCGTCCTCGACAACGACAAGCAGCAGGTGCTCGACCTCGCTCGTCGCAACCAGGACGTCGGTTCTGTGCTGTTCCTGGGCCGCCACGTGGGCTACCCCGTGGCGATGGAGGGTGCGCTCAAACTCAAGGAGCTCGCCTACATCCACGCCGAGGGCTTCGCTGCCGGTGAACTCAAGCACGGACCGATCGCACTCATCGACGACGGCCAGCTGGTCATCATCGTCGTGCCCAGCAAGCGCGGTCGCGATTCCCTGCATGCCAAGGTCATCTCGAACATCCAGGAAGTCCGGGCCCGCGGCGCCAACACCGTGGTCATCGCCGAAGAAGGCGACGAAGAGGTCCAGGAATTCGCGTCCGAGGTCATCTACGTCCCCCAGACGACGACGCTCATGGCGCCGCTGCTGACGACGGTTCCACTGCAGATCTTCGCGATGGAACTGGCCACGGCCAAGGGCCTCGACGTGGATCAGCCACGCAACCTCGCCAAGTCCGTGACCGTGGAATAAGGGGAGCGAGATGGCGATTCTGGGAATCGGAACCGACATTGCCGATGTGCCGCGCTTCGCCGAGCACATCGAGCGGGTTCCCGAACTCCTCGATCGCCTGCTCACCCCTGCCGAACAGCGGGGGCGCACCGGCAAGCGCCGGACGGATGCCTCCTTGGCGGCGAGATTCTCCGCCAAGGAGGCACTGAAGAAGGCCATCGGCTTCCCCGGATGGCTGCCCTGGCAATCCGCCGAGGTGGTCCCCGCCAGGTCCGGTGCGCCCTCGTTCCGCCTGCGGGGTCTCGTGCTCGAACACTTCCACCGCATCGGCGCCACGAATATCCACCTGTCGATCACCCATGATGCGAACCTCACCATGACCTTCGTCATCGTCGAAGGCGAAGGTCCATCGCTGAGCCCCAGCGTGGAGTGGGACGCGGAGCACTTCGGCTGAATTCCCAGCGGGGGCGTTCAGGCATTTCGGCCCTCGTGTGGCCACCCCGCCATTGTGAGTTCGACCTTCGCAGATCCTTCACCACTGTGTTGTCAGGAGAGTCTCGATCGCGATCGCGGACGCCACCTGTGTGACAAGCAGGGGCCGTTGCCACCGCAGCGGCAACAGTGATGGCAACACCAGGACCCAGATTGTGAATGGCAGCCAGATTCGTTCGACCTCCGCTTTGCTCATCCCCGACAGTGTCGCCACCAGGATCGAAACGAAACCGGCGCAGCCCAGTACAGCGACCACGCGCCGACCCTTGTCGGCCCCCCGCCACGCTTCGACGATGCTGCGAGGAAAAGCCGCCCATACTGCCAGTCCGCTGGTGAACGTCCAGGCTCCCAGGTTCGCCCACACCCAGTAGCCGTATTGCCGTTTGCTCTGGATCCCGTCGTAATAGCGGGTGACCAAGACGGGGAAACCCTCCCACCACCGGAACCCAGCCAGGGTGAATGCCACGGCGACGGATAGCGCACCCCCGAGCGCCCAGAGCAGTGTCGACCATCTGCCGCCGAGAAAGATCACAGCGACGGCGAGGATCCCCAACAGCAAGAGTCCATAGGAAAGATAGACGCACAGGCCGAGCAGCAGTCCTGCTGGAAGCCCGAAGCCGATCAGGCGTGAGCGGCGCTCTGCGGTCGAGGACAGAGCCAGAAGCGCCAATCCCCAGGCGCCTACTGCCGTAAACAGCGCATCAGCCGACACGCCCATCCAGATCGCCGAGGGTGCGGCTATGAGCCAGGGCGCTGCGCGGCGGGCAACTTTCTCCGACGCCAGGGTCTTGACGGTCAGCAGGACTGCGACGACCCCGGTGCAGCCGAGAGTCATGACGATGACGCCGGCCGTGTACGGGTCGGAGATGCCGATCCGGTCGAGCAGTATGAAAAATATTGTGGCGCCTGGGGGATGCCCTGCAATGTGAATGGGCCAGTGGCCTGGCGCGTCCAGCGGCACTCGTTCGATGAAGCCGGACAAGAAGGCGGGAATCGAAGACATTTCTTTGGCATCGACGAAGTATTCGCTGGGGCGGGCAAATACCTTGCTGATGCTTTCCGTGCCGCCGACATGGGCCAATGCGGCCGTCCACAACCAAGAGCCGGCGAACACTGCGGCCAGATAGGGGGCCCATTTCAACGCGGCGCTGATCAGCCGCCAGGTGAGAAATCCCGCCAGTGCGACGAGCACCGGCAGCACCAAGGTGGGGGCCAGGTCAGGTGTCCACCTTGCCTTCATCGGCGGCCAGTAGATGAAGACGTCCGTCCCTGTCGCACGCGGCCAGACGATGGCGGCGGCGACCAATACCGCACCGATCAATGTGCTGACCATCGCTGCGGTCCAGGCCCGGCGGGAAAGTAAGGAAGCTTGCGTGGGCACGATCACATTTTAACACTGATAGTGTCACTCTATGGATGATCGCCTCGTACCTGAGCAGCTTGCCTGCACCGTGGTGATTCCCTGCCGCGACGAGGCGCTGGCGTTGCCCACGGTCTTCAGAACCATCCCCGATGGCATGAACGTGATCGTCGTGGACAACGGTTCGACCGATGGCACGGCCGACGTCGCCCGGAGCCTGGGCGCCGAGGTGGTGTACGAAGATGTCGCCGGTTACGGCGCTGCGGTGCACGCCGGGATCCTCGCGGCCACCGCACCCTTGGTGGCCGTCCTTGATGGCGATGGTTCGATGGACCCTGCCGACCTGCCCGAGCTGGTTTCGGTCGTCAGCAGGAGGACCGCCACGATGGCGATCGGACGCCGACGACCAGAGGGAAAGGGCGTCTGGCCCTGGCATGCACGAGCCGGAACGGCCGTCCTGGCCTGGTGGATCCGACGCAGCAGCGGCTTTGGTGTGCATGATCTGGCTCCGATGCGGGTCTGCCGTCGAGATGATCTTCTTGCCTTGGACATCACCGACCGACGGTTCGGCTATCCGCTTGAGCTGATGATCAAGGCGTCGCGGGCGGGCTGGACTGTGCACGAAAGGGACATCGTGTATCGAAGCCGCGCGCGAGGTACGAAGTCCAAGGTCTCCGGAACACTGCTGGGGACGTGGCGGACCATCGTCGATTTCGCTGGGGTGCTGACATGAGGGGGTGCTGACATGAGCGCATCGCCGACGATATTGGTGGTCGCCAAAGCCCCGGTTGCCGGCCAAGCCAAAACCCGATTGGCGGCAACGGTCGGGGATGAGGCGGCAGCGCGGATCGCCGCCGCTTCGCTGTTGGACACGTTAGAGGTCGTCGAGAGTCTGGGATGGCCTGTGGTCATTGCGCTGACCGGTGACCTCGATGAGGCGGCAAGGGCGGATGAGCTTGCTGCGGCGTGTGGCAGGCACCGGGTCATCGCCCAACGCGGAGAATCTTTCGCGTCCCGACTGACTGCCGCTCACCACGATGCCGATGCCGGTCACGGTGTCGTCCAGATCGGGATGGACACACCCCAAATCACCGTGGAAATCCTGCAGACAGCGGCGGCGGCTCTGGAGTCCCATGACGCCGCGCTGGGCCTGGCTGAGGACGGAGGTTGGTGGGTCCTGGCAGTGCGGAGTCCCGACTGGTCATCCTGCCTGGCCACGGTGACGATGTCGAGGCACGACACCGGCTGTCGGACGAAGGAGGCACTCGTCCGTGGCGGTGCCCGGGTCGCCTCCGTGCCGGTCATGGCCGATGTCGACGTCTGGAAGGACTCACACTCGGTCGCTTCCCTCATTCCGCACAGCCGTTTCGCCGCCGAGGTCGCTCGGGCAGCCGACCATGAAGAGATTGGGTCCCAACCATGACAGAAACTATTGACTTCGCACCCCTGGACGCTTTGAACGCGGCCATGGCAGGTCATGCATGCGACGTGGTCAGGGCCGATGGCACAGCGACCCGATTGAACGTCCAGCAATGGACGAGTGCGCCCGATGCGACCGACCATGCGCTGTTCTTGGACCGCTGCACGGGCCCGACCCTTGATGTCGGCTGCGGTGCAGGACGCCTCGTGGGGGCCCTGACTGCGCGCGGCAAGAAGGCTCTGGGGATCGACATCTCCCTCGTCGCCGTGAAATTGGCCCAGGAACGCGGGGCGGTCGCGGTTCACCGGAGTGTCTTTGGCGATGTGCCCGACGAAGGCTGCTGGCAGGACGCTCTGCTGGCAGACGGAAATGTCGGGATCGGCGGCGATCCCGTCCGGCTGCTGCGGCGGATTCGTCAGCTGGTGCGTCCGGATGGGTCCGTCTTGGTCGAGGTCGATGCCCCCGGGCCGGGCCTGGTGCATGAAAGTGTTCGATTGCGCGTTAAGGGGCAGCTGACCGGCGCGTTCAACTGGTCGCTGGTCGATGCCGAGGCCATTGTCGACGTTGCAGCTGCAGCAGGCTTCCATGGTTGCCGACTGCACCAGCATGAAGGCCGGTACATGGCCGCATTGACGCGTGACGGGCAACCATAGCCGATGCGCTGGCGCAGTCCGATCCGCGGCCCGTGGCTGACCTCCGTGTTCGGTGCGGTGCTGTTGGCCGCGCTGCCGGTGGTCACGTTGACCGGTCTGCTCTCCTACGTGGCATACGCTCCGCAGCTGGGCCAGGCTATCCCGGGGGACGTGGGCTGGCTGAAGCTGCCGACTTTCCAGTGGCTCACCAGTCCTGCCTGGCTCTATCAACTCAATCAGGGGATCCACGTCGTCCTCGGTATGGTCGTCATTCCAGTGGTGCTCGCCAAGCTGTGGTCGGTGACACCGAAGCTGTTCACCTGGCCGCCGGTACGCTCTCCGGCGCATGCCCTGGAACGACTGTCCCTGCTCATCCTCGTCGGCAGCATCCTGTTCGAGCTGGCCACAGGCGTGTTGAACATTCAGTACGACTACATCTTCGGGTTCAGCTTCTACGCAGCGCACTATTTCGGGGCGTGGGTCTTCATCGCGGCCTTCATCGCTCACGTATGCCTCAAGCTGCCGAAGATGATCTCGTCCCTGCGCTCGCGGTCGCTTCTCACCGAGTTGCGCACTCCGCTGGCCGAAACTCGCCCGGAGCCCTCCGACGCCGACGGGCTGGTGTCATCTGACCCGGATCCGCCGACCATGAGCCGCCGCGGTGCCCTGGCCCTGGTCGGTGGAGGTTCCGCACTGGTGCTGCTGCTCAGCGTCGGCCAGACGATAGGCGGAGCACTCCGACCTTTGTCCGTGCTGCTGCCTCGCGGGCGTGTACTGGGCGACGGGCCCAATGACTTTCAGGTCAACCGGACGGCCGCGGCCGCGCGCATCAGTCCCGATGACACGGGCGAGGCCTGGCGACTGACCCTCAGCGGCGGCGACGGCAGCGCTTCCTTGAGCCGGGCACAGCTGCTGGAGATGCCCCAACACACCGCTGACCTGCCGATCGCGTGTGTTGAGGGATGGTCGACAACACAGACGTGGAGCGGCGTCCGGCTGTCCGAACTGGCTGATCTGGCCGGAGTCGGCGAACCAGCCTCGGCGCAGGTCGAATCACTTCAGAGATCCGGCGCATTCAACGATGCCGCTCTGCAGCGCAACCAGGTGCTCGACCCGGACTCGCTGCTGGCTCTGCGCGTCAACGGGGCAGACCTGTCGGCCGATCATGGGTTTCCCGCGCGGATCATCGTCCCGGCCCTGCCCGGTGTGCACAACACCAAATGGGTGCGCTCCATCGAGTTCAGGACCTGATATGCCGACACTCCTCGGATGGTCACAAAGATGGTTCCACACCATCTACGGAGCTCGGCTCCGGCACCTGCTGGTACTGACCGGGTGCTTCCTTCTGGCCGGATACGCTGTGCTGGCGCTGGGCCCGGATCAGGTGTTCGACTCGGACGTGTGGTGGCAATCCCCTGCCGTCTGGTTCCTGGGTGGGGCCATCGTCGTCGACCTCGTGCTGCTTCCGCTCTGTGCCGCGGCGGACCGTGCGCTCAACGGCGTCCTGCGCGCCGCGCGGACAACCCGGAGACGTGTCCCGCGGGTGCCTATCGTGAACTACATTCGGGTTCCGGTGCTGGCCAGCGGACTGCTGTTCCTGCTGTTCTTCCCCGGCATCATCGAGCAGGGCAAGGGCAGCCACCTGGCCGCCACGGGCCACACCCAGGAGCCGTTCCTCGGACGCTGGCTGTGGCTGACGGTCCTGTTGTGCTGCCTCAGTGTCCTGGCATACGCACTCCGTTACGGCGCAAGCCGTCTGAGAACACAACGATCAATCGAAAGAGAGCATGATGACTGAATCGCCCGACATCGCCATCATCGGCGGCTCCGGCTTCTACACCTTCCTCGATGACCCACAGGACATCGACGTCGAAACGCCCTTCGGCTCGCCGTCGGCACCCATCGCGACCGGCACGTTCACTCACGGGGACACCAGCCGCACCGTGGCGTTCCTGCCCCGGCACGGACGGGGGCACGAATTCCCTGCCCACCGTGTGAACTACCGCGCCAATATGTGGGCGCTGCGCAGCCTCGGCGTGCGGCAGATACTGGCACCGTGCGCAGTCGGCGGACTCACAGCGAACCTCGGTCCCGGCTCACTGGTGGTTCCGGACCAGTTGGTCGACCGGACGTACGGCCGGGCGCAGACGTACTTCGACAGGGGTGCCTGCCACGTCTCATTCGCCGACCCGTACTGTCCCAGGCTGCGCACGGCCCTGCTGGACGGGCTTGCCGATGACCACGAGCCGCCGGTCGACGGCGGAACCATGGCGGTGATCGAAGGTCCGAGGTTTTCTACCCGCGCTGAGTCCCAGTGGTACGCGGCACAGGGCTGGGACCTCGTGAACATGACCGGCCAGCCGGAAGCGATCCTGGCGCGTGAACTTGAGCTGTGCTACGCGACTGCAGCTTTGGTCACCGACCTCGACGCGGGCATCGACTCGACGCGCGCCGTCGACCAGTCGGAAGTGTTCCGGGTCTTCGCCGAGCACACCGACAAACTGAAATCGAGCCTGCGAACGGTGATCGCTTCCCTGTCGTCGGAGCGGTCCTGCAGCTGCTCCCAGGCGCTGGCAGAAATGACACTGCCGCTGGAGCTGCCATGAAGGTGCTGCTGACCGGTGCGGCCGGTTTCATCGGGCGACACATCGCCGAGGCGGCAACGGCTGTCGGACACGAAGTCATCGGCGTCGACATGCTGCTGCAACAGGCCCATGGGACGACCGCGGAGTTGCCCACGGGCGTGGTCCACGGCGACATCCGTGATCCGAACCTGCTCGATGACCTGCTGGCCGGTGTCGACGTCGTGTGCCATCAGGCCGCCACGGTGGGCAATGGCGTCGACGCCCAGGATCTGCCCGGTTACGCCGCCCACAATGACCTCGGCACCGCCACCCTGCTGGCAGCGATGGCCCGCACCGGAACGAAGCGACTGGTGCTGGCCTCCTCCATGGTCGTCTACGGTGAGGGACGATACACCTGCCCCGACGACGGGGATGTGCCGCCGGCCCCGCGGCAGGACAATGATCTGCAGCAGGGCCTGTTCGACCCGCGCTGCCCGCGCTGCGGCGGAGAAATCGAACCACGCCTGATCGACGAGGAGGCGGCCTTCGCACCGCGCACGGCCTACGCCGCGTCGAAAATCGCGCAGGAGCACTACGCCGCTGCCTGGTGCACGTTGGAATCGGGCCGCGCAATCGCCTTGCGCTACCACAATGCCTATGGGCCCGGGATGCCGGCGGACACTCCGTACTCCGGTGTCGCAGCCATTTTCCGCTCGGCACTTGAGCGCGGCCAAGCACCCCAGGTGTTCGAGGACGGCAAGCAGCTGCGCGACTTCGTCCACGTGTCCGACCTCGCCCGCGCGAACGTCGCCGCCATCGAAGCGGTCGGGGCGCATCGGCCTGGGCTGAGCGCCTACAACATCAGTTCGGGCAGGGCCTACACGATCGGCGACATGGCCCGAAGGTTGGCAGAGGTGATGGGTGGGCCGGAGCCGGTGGTCAATGGCCAGTACCGAGCCTTCGACGTCCGACACGTTGTGGCCTCGCCACGGGCAGCCCTCGAAGGCTTGGGGTTCGAGGCGGGCATCGGGCCGGATGAGGGCATCGCCGAACTCGCGACGGCGCCGTTGCGCCACAGGTAGAGTGCTCCCACTGGCCAGCGGGGAAGCTCTCTTCCGGATCTCCCTCTGCCGGTGAAGCGCACAGGAATGGCACCACCTCGGCGTGGTCGGGAATAGACTCGGGCCATGAGCACTTCGACCCACACAAACTCCCCGTCGACGCCCGATCCGACGATTCCTGAGCCAGCAGCGACTCTCGACATCCACCTGCCCACCAGCGCCGATGCCGCGGACATCGCGCCCGGTCTCGTGACTCTGCGTCGTGCCCTGCATGAGCACGCCGAGGTCGGACTTGATCTGCCCGTCACACAGAAGCTCGTCCTCGATGCCATCGAGGGTCTCGACGTCGAAGTGACGAAGGGCAACGGGCTCTCTTCCATCGTCGTCGTCCTCCGCGGCGGTCAGCGCGCCGAGGATGCGACCGGTGTCGTGCCTGCCGTGCTCCTGCGCGGAGACATGGACGGCCTGCCCGTGCAGGAGGCGACAGGCTTCGACTTCGCAGCCACGACGGGCCGGATGCATGCCTGCGGCCACGACCTGCACACGACCGGCCTGGTGGGCGCGCTCAAACTCCTTCACCGCGATCGGGACTCGCTGCCCGGCGACGTCGTCTTCATGTTCCAGCCCGGAGAGGAAGGCTATGACGGGGCCGGGAAGATGATCGACGAGGGCGTCCTCGACGCGGCTGGCCCACGGGTGAAGGCGGCCTTCGGCATCCACGTCTCCGCCGACCAGGACCTCGGCGTCGCCTACTGCCGTCGCGGGTCGTACATGGCCGCGTTTTCGAAGATGTCCATCACCGTTCGCGGCAAGGGCACCCATGCGTCCCGCCCGGCGACGGGCCGGGACCCCATCCAGGTCGGTGCGATGCTGGTCGGGCAGCTCCAGGAGTATGTGAGCAGACGCTTCGACATCTTCGACCCCCTCGTCGTCACCGTCGGCCAGTTCAACGGCGGGACCGCCCCGAACGTCATCCCCGACTTCGCCCAACTCGTCGTCAGCGTCCGCTCGTTCTCCGACGAGGCCACCACCCGCGCCGAGGCGGAGCTTCCACAGCTGGTCACCGAACTGGTGGCCGCCCACGGCCTCGAGGCCGATGTCGACTACGAGCGTGTGCTGCCGCCGACGATCAACAATGATGGGGAAGCCGACTTCTTCCTCGAGACCTTCGCCGACCTCTTCGGCGCCGACCGGGCCGTGGAGCGAGCGAACCCGATTCCCGGTTCAGAGGACTTCTCCCGCGTCCTCGAACGGGTCCCCGGCGCGTATGGCCACTTCGGTGCGGCGCTGCCGAATCTGCCCGTCGACGAACGCGAAGCCAACCATTCGCCCCGAGCCCGTCACAGCGACGACGGCCTAGCCGATCAGGCGCTGTTCCTGGCTCATCTGGCCGGGCGGAAGCTCGCCCAGCTGGCACAGAACTGAGGAGACGACGATGTCAGTCTTCGCCTACCCCAGCACGGTCATCCGCGAGGCCGAACGCCCCCTCCTCGAAGCAGGCGTCGACCTCATGGCGCGAGCCGCACGGGCTTTGGCCCAGTTCTCCACCGACGTGCTGCGGGAAAGGCGAGGGCAGATCGTCGGCTCCCGGGTGTGTGTGCTCGCAGGCCCGGGCAACAACGCCGGAGACGCGCTCTTCGCCGCCGCAGCACTGGCCCGGCGCGGGGCTCACATCACCGTCGTGACACTGTTCGAGAGCACCCACGACGAGGGCCTGGCCGCAGTGCGTCGGGCCGGGGCCACCGTCATCGGCTTCCCGAGTCCACACGAGACCGCCGACTCGAGCGCCGAGGCGGCTGCAGGCGGGACGCCCGACGAGGTCAGAGCATGTCTGCGCGCCGATATCCTGCGGGAACTCTCCCGGTCCGATCTCGTCCTCGACGGCATCCTCGGCATCGGAGGCCGTCCCGGTCTGCCCGAGCACATCGCCTCGCTCATCCGCGACTGGCGACACTCAGCCAGTACCAACCGCACCACCAACACCAGCCGCACCACGAGAACGGCGAGCACGCCGACGGTCATCGCCGTCGACGTCCCCTCGGACCTGTCCTCGGACGCAGCAGGTGCCGAGGACAGGATCCACGCCGATCACACCGTGACCTTCGGCGGGCTCAAAACCGAGCTGATCGATCCCCGCGTCACCGCGTTCACCGGCACGGTCCAGCTCGTCGACATCGGACTCGAACTCGACGAGAACCAAGCCACCGCCGAGGTGGTCGACACCGATGACCTCAACGCGGACTTCCCCCGCCCGCAACCGGAGGGACACAAATACTCCCGCGGGGTCGTCGGCATCCTCGCCGGGTCCGAGGAGTACCCGGGTGCGGGTGTGCTGACGACCACCTCGGCGGTCAACTGCGGTGTCGGCATGGTCAGGTCCCTGGGATCCCAGCTGGTCTCCGAATACGTCCTCGGCCTCCACGCCGAGGTGGTCACCGCCTCTGGCCGGATGAATGCCGTGGTCATGGGGCCGGGCAACCCGGAGGACGAATACGTCCACGCCCGCGTCGACGAACTGGCGGACACGAACGTTCCCGTCGTCCTCGACGCCGGGGCACTGGACATGGTCGGTCGCGCAGAGTCGGTCAAGGGCACCTGGCTGGCGGAGAGGCCCGTCGTCCTGACCCCGCACGCCGGTGAGCTGGCGCGGCTGCTCAGCCGCCTCCTCGGCGAGATCATCACCTCGAGTCGGATCAACGCCGACCCCATCGGCTGGGCGCAGCGAGCCGCGCATTCCAGCGGCTGCATCGTCCTGCTCAAGGGCCACCAGACCGTCATCGCCGCCCCTGACGGGTTCTGCGTGCTGCCGGAGGCCGGACCGGCCAGCCTGGCCACGGCAGGGTCCGGGGACGTGCTGGCCGGGATCATCGGTGCCCTGGTCGCGACCGTCCACGCCGGGACCCAGCACGAGGCACCGCTGCCGGAGCGCGAACTGGCCCACACCGTCGGACTCGGTGTGCTGGTGCACAACGCCGCGGGTCGGCGGGCGGTGAACGCCGGAGCGCTGGTCGATGCCGTCGCCGAGGTGGCAGGGGAGCTCATCCTCGGCGGATCACTGATCGAGTGAGCCGATCCCTGATCGAGTCAGCGGGTCCCAGTCGGAATGAACGATGACGGTCCACGGTATTCTTATCCAGTGACATCAACCGATTCCTCAGGGGCACTGGTCAGAGCCGAGATCGACGTGGCCGCTCTGCAGGCCAATGCCGCGGTCCTCGCCGAACGCCTCGGCCCCGCCCGCCTCAAATGCGTCGTCAAGGCCAACGCCTACGGCCACGGCATCGACATCGTCGCCCGCGGGCTCTACGCCGCCGGCTGGCGTGATTTCTGCGTGGCCACGATCGGCGAGGCGCTGCGACTGCGTCAGATCCTGGGGGAGGACGCCGCCATCATGGCGTGGCTCTACGGGCCGGAGACCGACCTCGACGCTGCTGTCGCCGCCGGGATCGAGCTGGGGGTGTCCACCGTCGACAGCCTCGACCGACTGCGAGACGCGGCCCGTCGGGTGAACACCACGGCCCGCATCCATCTCAAGGTCGACACCGGACTCGGCCGCAACGGTCTGGCGCCCGCTGACTGGGCGCGCGCACTGGAGCATCTGCAGGAGCTCGACGCCGAGGCGGGCCCGGTCGCGGCCGATTCGAGCGAGACGGGCCCGGGCCTCGAAATCGTGGGCCTCATGAGCCACTACGCCGTCGCGGACGAACCCGAACGCGTCGAAACCGGGCAGCAGACACAGATCTTCACCTTCGCCCACCGGGAGCTCACGGCGGTGCTCGACGGTGCGCAGGGCCGCCTCGGCGAATCGGCTCGACTCGAGGTCCACATCGCGAACTCACCGGCCGCGCTGACGCTCTCGCCGTTCCCGGGCACAGCCGCCCGGGTCGGCCTGTCACTCTACGGTCTGTCTCCGCTCGAGGATCAGGATGCGCAGGACCTGGGCCTGGTGCCGGTGATGCGGCTGGTCTCCCAGGTCGTCAACCTCAAGGACATCCCCAGCGGCCACGGCGCATCCTATGGACTCACGTTCACGGCCGCGGCCGATACCCGGTTCGCGCTGGTTCCCGGCGGCTACGGGGACGGGATCGCCCGCACGGCATCGAACAGGGCCGAGGTCAGCATCCGCGGAACCCGATATCCTGTGGTCGGCCGGATCGCGATGGATCAGATGATCGTCGAGGTCGGTGCCGGCGAGGTCGCCATCGGCGATGAGGTCGTCATCTTCGGACCCGACGGACCCAGCGCGGCCGAGTGGGGAGCCTGGGCCGACACGATCAACTACGAGATCGTCACGCGCATCAATGACCGCGTCGATCGCGTGGAAGTGCTGCCGCAGTCGACCGACGGGCCGGGTCTGTGATGCAGCTTCAACTGACGTCACTTGATCAGATGCGGGCCTTCGCCGAGGTGCTCGCCGGGCACCTGCGGGCGGGCGATCTCCTCATTCTCAGCGGCAACCTCGGCGCGGGGAAGACGACATTCACACAGTCCCTGGGACGGGCGCTGGGAGTCACCGGGCGCATCACCTCACCCACCTTCGTCATCGCACGCGAGCATCCTTCGCGCGGCGAGGGGCCTGCGCTCGTGCATGTCGACGCCTACCGGCTCTCCGACGCGGAGGAGCTCGGCGACCTCGACCTCGACTCGAAGCTCGAGGAATCGATCACCGTCGTCGAATGGGGCGCCGGACTCGCCGAGCAGCTGAGCACCGATTACCTAGGCCTGACGATCACTCCGATGTTCGACCTCGAAGGCGACACAGACTTCGAGGACGACGGTCGCGAGGGCGCTGACGATGAGGCTGACGAGGACGAACGGCGGATTGTAGAGCTGCACGGCCACGGCAGCACGTGGACTACACGACTGCAGCAGGTGAACGACTCGCTTCGCGCTCTGGGCGGTGCGGTTGAGCTCAGCACATTCGGTGGGTCGCAGGGATCCGTCGACGAGGAGGACAGCCAGTGATCATACTCAGCATCGACACCTCCCAGGCCGCGTCCGTGGCCTTGGTCGACACCGAATCCGGGACCGTGCTGGCGGCTGAACAAGCCGATGACCAGCGTCGGCACGTCGAGTTCATCGGCCCTGCCCTGTCTCGGGTGCTCGCGAATTCTGTCTGGCCGGACCTTGTCGTCACCGGAATCGGTCCGGGCCCATTCACCGGACTGCGCGTGGGGATCGCCGCGGGCATCGCCGTGGGGCAGGCCCGCGGCATCCCGGTCAAGGGACTTCTGTCGCAGGCCGCGCTCGCCGAGGAACTTCGCTGCACCACGACTGAGACGGCGGGCCCGGTGCTCATCGCCGCGGACGCCCGACGCAAGGAAGTCTATTTCAGCGTCTACGAGAGCTCGGACGCTTCACTTCAGGCCGGACCTTTTGTGGCCAAGCCGGCCGAGGTCGCCGACGTCTTGGCCGCTCATGGTCACACGGCAGTCACTGCCCGCCTCGGTCGCGGATTCGTGCTCTACCCGGACGTCCTCGGGGAGTCCAGCGTGCCCACGATCACCGACCCGCGCGCCGAATACCTCGCGTTCGCCGCGGCCCGTCAGCTTGTACACGGCCACGCGCTGGCTGACCCGGTTCCCGAATACCTCCGTGAACCCGACGCCAAGGCGACGCCGGCTCGTGAGAGCACACTGAAATGAGCACAGGGACATGAGCACGGGTTCGGTGCACGATCAGGTGAGCATCAGCGAACTGAGCTGGTGGGATCTCGACGAGATCGCGGACCACGACGCAGCCATCTTCGGGCCCACCGCGTGGACGCTGACCTACTACTGGGCAGTTCGGGCGCAGGCCGGAACGGTCATGTTCGCGGCACGAACGGCCACCTCGGCGCTGGCCGGATGGATCGTCATGTCCACTGCGGGTGGAGAGGCGGACGTAATGACGATCGCCACCACCGAGGCTGGACGAGGCCAGGGCATCGGGCGTCGACTGCTCCAGGCCGGGACCGACTGGGCCCTGAGCCGGGGCGCCGAAGTCGTCCACCTTGAGGTCGATGAGCACAACGAATCGGCGCTGGGTCTCTATCGCTCCTTCGGGTTCTCCGAATGGGGCAGACGCCCCGACTACTACCCGGGTGCCGACGCGATTCTCATGCGCTACCGCCCTTAGCAGCAGCGCACTCGGCTGGAGGCGGGCTGTGCCGTCGGCTGAACGCGGGCCGTGCCGTCGGCCGAATGCGGGCTGTACGGCGTACTGGTTAGGCTCTGGCCTCGGTCGCCAGCCGCACGCCGAGTGCGATCATCACAGCCGCGCTCGTGCGATCGAGCCAGATCTTGACCCGTTCACGGGTGAGAATGCCACGGGCCCGCGTGGCCAGAAGAACGATGGCCGCGTGCCAGGCGGTGCCGATGGTCAGAGCGATGGCGACGAGCAGCACACCCCACCCGGCGGCCGAGGGAACGGTTGGGAGGAACTGAGGCAGGATGCTGATGTAGAAGACGCCGACCTTGGGGTTGAGGAGATTGCTCGTCATCCCGCTGCGGACCGCGCTGCCGGGGCTCTGGACGGGCATTGCCTCGGCCTCGGCGGCCGTCGGCCGATTGCGGGGCAGAGACTTCCAGATCGCCGTGCAGCCCAGCCAGACCAGGTAGCAGGCTCCCGCGATCCGAACGACGTCGTAGGCGATGGTGGAAGCGGCCAGCAGAGCGGTGAGGCCGATGAGGCTGGCAATGGCCCAGACGGCGTGGCCCATCTCGACTCCGACGACTGCGCCGAAACCCGAACGCCTGCCGTGGAGCAGTGTTGAACGCAGCACGATCATCAGATCGATCCCGGGCGTGGCCGCGCCGATCACAGCCACAAGGGCCCAGGCCAACAACTGGTGTGAATCCATGTCAGTCTCTCGAACTGTTCGTCATTGAATGAGGTGTATCGCATCAGCGTACTCTCTCAGCCGGACGCGTACCCGCTCAGCCGGTCTCGTACCCGCTCAGCCGGTCTCGTACTCGCTCAGCTGGTCTCGTACTCGCTCAGCTGGTCTCGTACTCGCTCAGCTGGTTTCGTCTGGTGGCGCTGCCGGACCCTGTCAGATGTTTGCGGTTGTGGCGGCTGTTGCGCCGGTTGTTGCGCCAGTAGTTGTGGCGGCGGGAGCCTCCGCCCCAGAACTGAGTTCGGCAAGGAGCCTGCCGTTGAGGGCGAACGCGGTCAACGTCTCGTCGATGACGAGCTGTTCATCACCACCGTTGGCTCCGATCTCATCGAGACGGCTGCGGTAAGCGTCCTTGTACGGTTTCGTCTTGCCCACCTTCGTGAAGTCCCACATGGTCAGCGCCTCCGCGGGCACAGAATAGTGGCGTCCCATGAGAGCGCCGATGGCCTGGCCGCCGGAGAGGTCGCCGAGGTAGCGCGTGTAGTGGTGGGCGATGAGCTGCTCCGGCCTCGTGAGCCGGTTGAGATGGTCGGCGTAGGTCTCAGCACTGGCCATCACCGTCGATCCGGAGTCCCCGACGACCTGTTGTGCAGCGTTTGGGTGCTGGCGTGCAGCGCTGGTCCCCAACTTCTCCAGGTCGCTGTGGATGCGCTGGGTTCGAAACAGGGCCGAATCGTGGAACGGAGCGACGAGCGGACTGACGGCGAATTCCCGAGTCTTCGACTCAAGGGCAGCATAGATGAGGGCGTACTGCATGAGCAGGAGCGAATAGGCGCGCACGTCGAGTCGGCCCTGCATCAGGTCGACCATGAAACTGGTGTGCTCGACCTCGTCGTGGATTGTGGCTGTGCTGGCCTTGAGTCGAGCTGAGAATGGTTCAGTCATGATGCTTCCTCATTGAGAGATCGGTGATCCGGAAGTGTCTCGATCGTCCGGGCAACTACAGTACTCGTTTTCATCTTAGCCTAGCCTGCCCTTACCTTTAACCCTGCCCTCTGTGACCATTGCCAAAGGGTAGGCTGGAGGCATGGAAAGAGTGCAATTGGCCGACACGAATCTGATGGTCCACCCGCTGCATCTGGGAGGCAATCCCTTCGGCTGGGGTGCAGACAGGGATCAGAGCTTCGCGGTCCTCGACGCCTACGCCGAGGCGGGTGGAAACTTCATCGACACAGCGGATGCCTATTCCGCGTGGGTCGACGGCAACTCCGGTGGCGAATCGGAGACAATCATCGGCGAATGGATGGCCTCGCGCGGCAACCGCGACGACATGGTCATCGCCACCAAGGTCGGAGCGTATCCGAAGCGCAAGGGCCTCGATCCAGCCAATATCCGAAAATGCATCGACGCTTCCCTGCGTCGCCTCGGAACTGATCACGTCGATGTCTACTACGCACACTCCGACGATGAGAGCGTCGATCAGGTGGCGGTGGCGGAGACCTTCGACGCTCTGGTGCGGTCCGGGAAGGTCAGCTACCTCGGCGCTTCGAATTTCACCCTGGATCGTCTGCAATCGGCGATGAAGATCAGCGCGCAGTATTCCCTGGCGTGCTATCGCGTCGTCCAGGACCGTTACAACCTCGTCTCTCGAAGTGCTGTCGATTCCCAGAAGCAGGAATACCTGCGCGCCCAGGGCATCGCTGAACTCCCCTTCCACTCCCTGGCCTCGGGATTTCTCAGCGGAAAGCACACCGGGGGAGACGCCACGGGCAGTGTGCGCGGCTCACGGGTCGCCGATCTCCTCGAGAACCAAGAGGCGCTGCGGGCCCTCGAAATACTTGACGATGTAGCCTCGGCCCACAACGCCAGCATGACCGCGACCACTCTGGCCTGGCAGCTGACACATGATTTCATTCCCTCCACCATCGCCTCGGCGCGGGTGCCGGAGCAGTTGACCGAACTCCTCGCAGGAACCGAACTGCAGCTGGCCGACGACGAGATCACGGCGCTCAACGATGCGTGGGTGGAAGCATGACGGCGACAAGCCCGCGCCTGGTCAACTGGGAGAATGGCACCGATCTGGTTATCGAACTGCCGTTGGCCGTCGACGCTGCCACCGTCTGGGCCAGGCTCATCGACAGTGAGACCGCCGGCTCCTGGTTCGCGTCGTTCACCGTCGACGACGCTGCTGCCGAGGCTGACAGTGTCGAGACGAGCGGCGATGAGGCGACTGACGCGGACGCCGATGAGACGAGCGGCGCTGGCGGGAATTCCAACCCTGCGATCACCTTCGACCTCGGCGAGACCCAACTGCACGGTGAGATCCTCAGCTGCGAGGTCGAAGACCATGTCCTCGTCGAGCTCGAGGACTTCGGTGTGCTGGGGATGCAGCTGCTCGGCCTCGAACTCACGGATGGGGACGCGACCCTCCTGGTCTTCACCCAATCCGCGCCCGATGTTGAGAGCGCACGTCTGAAAGCCGCGGACTTCGGGCCGATGTGGGACACCCACCTGCGCCTGTTCGCTCGAGTGCTCGGACTGGAGGTCGTCGAGGCAGGTGAGTCGGAGCTGCTCGCCCTCTACGCGGACCTCGAACTTGAGGACAGCCAGGACGCCGAGAGCGGGGCGAACGAGGCATGAGCGAACCCCTGGTGCTGGGCATCGAATCCTCGTGCGATGAGACCGGAGTCGGAATCGTCCGGGGCCGAACGCTGCTGACCAACACAGTCTCCTCCTCGATGGATGAACACGTTCGTTTCGGCGGCGTGGTTCCCGAGGTGGCCTCACGGGCACACGTGCAGGCGATCGGACCGGCCATCGCGTCGGCCTGCGATCAGGCAGACATCGCCTTGAGTGACCTTGACGCGATCGCTGTCACTGCAGGCCCCGGGCTCAGTGGTGCATTGATGGTCGGAGTCGGAGCCGCCAAAGGCCTCGCGGCGGCACTCAACCTGCCGCTCTACGGGGTCAACCACCTCGCAGCACATGTGGCCGTGGACCTCATCGCCGACGACATCGACGGAATCACCACACCGACCATCGCGCTCCTCGTCTCCGGCGGGCACACGGAGATCCTGCGCATCGGGGACGTCGTCGACGACATCGAACTCATCGGTGCTACGATCGACGACGCCGCCGGCGAAGCCTTCGACAAGACCGCGCGGTTGCTGGGGCTTGACTATCCCGGCGGACCCAACATCTCCAAAGCCGCACTCGGCCAGCTCGATGGCAGCGAGGTTCCCGGCGATCGCAGCGCGGTGAAGTTCCCGCGCGGCCTGGCGAAGAAACAGGATCTGCGCGACCCGGAACGCCGCTATAACTTCTCATTCTCCGGACTCAAGACCGCGGCACTGCGTGAAGTCACGAAGGCCGAAACCTTGGGCACCGACCTGCGCGTGGCCGACCTCGCGGCCGGATTTGAAGACGCCGTCGTCGACGTCCTCGTCACCAAGACGCTGCTGGCCGCCGCCGACACCGGAATCAACCATGTCGTGCTCGGTGGGGGAGTCGCGGCGAACTCCCACTTGCGGGAGGTGCTCGGCACCAGATGCGCCGAGGCGGGGGTGAGGCTGCGAGTGCCGCCGCTGGGACTGTGCACGGACAACGGTGCCATGGTCGCTGCCCTCGGATCCGAGCTCGTGCGCCGCGGGATCGCGCCGAGCAACCTGTCATTCCCAGCAGTCTCTTCATTGGATGTCGATCATGTCCTCGTCTGACCCGAATGCCGGCGACCAGAACGCCTACACACACGACAGGAGCGGTGCCTCACGCGATGAGACCGCCTACGGACCGAACTCGAAGGATCTGCCTGACTACCTGCCGCCTCGGCGATCAGGCGACGGGTGGACTCTCGGCTCGGACGGGCAGAAACATTGGGGACTCAACGGCGCCGCAGGGCTGATGCTGCTTGATCCCGAGCAGGGAATCCTCATGCAGCACCGCGCCCTGTGGTCGGTCGAAGGAGGAACCTGGGGCTTCCCCGGCGGTGCCCGTGACCTGGGCGAATCCGCCATCGACGCGGCCGTTCGCGAATCCTTTGAGGAAGCAGGCGTTCCCGACAGCACGGCCGAGGGCATCGAAATCCTTGAGACCTACGTCCTCGACCTCGGCGATTGGTCGTACACGACGGTCATCGCTCGGACCCTGCGTCATTTCGAACCGGTCATCAACGACCCGGAGAGCATCGAGCTCGCCTGGGTGCCGATCGACCGGCTCACAGATCTCGAGCTGCACCCCGGGGTCGCTGCGTCGCTGCCTGCGCTGGTGGAACTCCTCCGCCCCCACCTGTGAGTCGCGGCCGCCGACCAGCGACGGCGGACCATGGCGACGGCTTCATCGATAAACGGGTCAAGCGTCGACAAACGTGTTTGCGCGTGCGTATCTCGACGCTTGACCCGTTTATCAGCGGGAGGGTGCGGCGGGGGCGTTCCCCAGGGACCAGTCTTCAGGTGTACGAGGTGCGCAGGTCGCTGATGAGCGAACGTGTCACCTCGGTCAGCGAGTCGCTGTCCTTGTACACGTTCTGCAGCCGTTGGTAGGGCACACCTCGGTCGATGATCGAGGTGATGGAGTTCAGCTCATTCGCACAGCCCAGGCGTTCGGCCACAGGGGTCAGGCGCTCGACCTCATCGGCCAGGCATTCGGTGACCAGACGTTCATCGGCCTCGGCGTTCTCGATGATGATGGCGTCCATACCGTATCGGGCGGCACGCCACTTGTTCTCGTCGTGGAACCAGTCCGGCATCCTCGGCAGTGACTCACCGGCGTCGAGGCGGGCGGAGAAGTCGTCGACGAGGCACTGGATGAGGGCCGTGATCGCCGTGATCTCTTCGAGAGTGGGCAGTCCGTCGCAGACTCTGACCTCGACGGTTCCCCAGTGCGGGGCCGGGCGAATATCCCAGCGGATCTCATTGATGGTGTCGATGATGCCGGTGGTGAGCATGTCGCTGACGTACTTCTCATAGTCCGACCACTGCTCGAACTGGAATGGCAGCCCCGCTGTCGGCAACTGCTGGAACATCATCGCCCGGTTCGAGGCGTAACCGGTGTCGGTCCCGCCCCAGAAGGGTGATGATGCGCTCAGCGCCTGAAGGTGGGGGACATAGGCGAGGAGGGCGTTGACGATCGGCAGCACCTTGTCACGGGAGTCGATGCCGACATGAACGTGCACGCCGAAGATGAGCATGTTCCGACCCCACCACTGGGTGCGGTCGACGAGCTCGAGGTAGCGGTCCTTGGCACGGACCTCCTGAGACTGCCACTGTGCGAACGGGTGCGTCCCGGCAGACATGAGCTCGATTCCACGGTCCTCGGTGAGGGTGCGCAGGGCGCCCATCGACGTGGCCAGGTCCTCGGCGATTCCGGACACCTGTTCGTGGACGCCGGTGACGAGTTCGATCGTGTTCGTGAGCATCTCGCCCACGATCTGATTCTCGAATTCGGGTGCACGTTCGCCGACATCGGCAAGGAGAACCTCGGCGGCGGGAGTCAGATCGAGGCTGTGCCCGTCCAACAATGCCAGTTCCCATTCGACTCCGAGCGTGGAGCGGCGTGAGCGTGCGAAATCGACCATGGATCGATCATAGTATTCCGCGGTCGATTTTCCGGTCTTCGCCCGTATACTGGGCGTCACATTCAGGCAGCTCGCTCGGCTTCGTCGGGCAGTCGCGCACCGGAGTGTGAGTCGAAGAGGTGGAGGCGTGAGAGGTCCGGAACGACGTTGACCGTGTCACCTCTGGATACGCGTGTGCGCCCGTTGACTCTGGCCACGATCGGGATGTCCCCGGTGGCCGTCCTCGCTCGACCGTGCACGTAGGCATCGGCGCCGAGTTCCTCGACCAGGTCCACACTGACTTCCAAGCCTCCGGCCGACTCGACACGGAAGTCCTCGGGACGAATTCCTGTCGTGACTTGAGTGCCGCTCAGCTGCGAGCGTTGGGCGCTGCTGAGCCGGAACTCGGACTCACCGATGCGCAGTGCTCCAGCCTGGAGAGGCAGATCGATGAGGTTCATGGCAGGAGAGCCCATGAAACCGGCCACGAAGAGATTGGCGGGTCGGTCGTAGAGGGCCCGCGGAGTGTCCACCTGCTGCAACTTCCCGTCAGCGAGCACCGCAACACGATCCCCCATCGTCATCGCCTCGACCTGGTCGTGAGTGACGTAGACCGTGGTGACGCCGAGGCGGCGAGTGAGTGAGGCGATCTGTGCACGCGTCTGCACCCGCAGTTTGGCATCGAGGTTGGACAGTGGTTCGTCCATGAGGAAGACTTGCGGAGAGCGCACGATGGCCCGTCCCATGGCCACACGCTGGCGTTGCCCACCGGAGAGGGCCTTCGGCTTGCGGTCGAGGTAGGGTTCGAGGTCGAGCAGCGCCGCCGCCTCACGGACCCGTTCCTTGCGTTCGGCCTTCGCCACTCCGGCGATCTTGAGCGCGAAGGCCATATTCTCACCGACGCTCATGTGTGGGTAGAGCGCATAGTTCTGGAACACCATTGCGATGTCCCGCTCGCGCGGTGAGACCCCGGTGACATCGTTCTCGCCGATTCTGATGTGTCCGGCGTCGACGGGTTCGAGGCCGGCGAGCATTCGCAGAGTCGTGGATTTCCCGCAGCCGGAGGGACCGACGAGGACGAGGAACTCGCCATCGGCGATGTCGAGGCTGATCTCGTTGACTGACGGGGTGAGCGCTTCTGGGTACTGGCGCATTGCCTTGTCGAAAGTGACTGTTGCCATGGTGAATCTCAACCTTCCACGGGTGCGCGGGCACCCGACGATCCGCGGTGATCATTGTCTGAGTTCTCGTGGGCGGGATTGGTGTCGTGGGTGGGCCCGGCATTAGGAGTGGCGCTGGTTTCATCAGTGAGGCTGGTGTGTGCGAATGAGCGATACTGCCTACGGACCTGTGACGGTCGCGGGTGCAGAGTCGCGACGAGTTCGACCTGCCACCTCGGCGAGGAACCGGTCAGTGTCCAGGCCGCCTGCCGGGCAGCCCCGATGGCCACGTATTCGGCCTGTTCGGGTACGTCGATGGGGACGGTGAAGATGTCCCTGGCCACTTCCCGCACTGCCGGATTGCGGGCCGCTCCGCCGATGAGGAGCAGTCGTTCGGCGGTGACACCTTGCCGCAGCACCGCGTCGAGACCGTCCGCCAGCCCGCACAGCATGCCTTCGACGAAGGCGCGAGCGACGTTTTCCGGGGAGGAGTTCGCCAAGGTCATGCCCTCCAACCGGGCAGTCGCATCCGGAAGATTGGGGGTGCGCTCGCCCTCGAAATAGGGGACGAGGGTGAGCCCGTTCGCCCCCGGCTCCGAGGCAAGGGCAAGTGCGGCCACATCGGAATGGCTGGCCCGCAGCAGCGCTGCTGCGGAGTCGAGGACGCGGGCGGCGTTGAGAGTGGCGACGAGCGGAAGCCGCCCACCATCGGCCGAGGCGAAGCCCGCGACCATTCCGGACGGATCGTTGATCTCCAAGCTGGTCGGGCTGAAGACCGTGCCCGAGGTGCCGATCGAGATGACGACATCGCCCGGGACGGCTCCGAGACCCAGCGCAGCAGCCGCGTTGTCCCCGGCACCGGGGCCGACGAGGATGCCCTCGGGGGTGTGTCCGGCACTGTCGTGGGGGCGCAGAACTCGGGGGAGCACAACAGCTTCGTCGCGGGGGCTGACCGCAGTGGGTCTGGTGTCCTCGCGGGTCTGGGAACCAGCTGCTTCCCGTGCTGTGGCGCCGAACGCTGTGCGGAAGAGTTCGAAGTCGTAGCCTCCGGCGACGGCGGAGAAGTACGCGGTGCCGCTGGCATCGGAAGCATCGGTGACGAGCGCCTCCAGGTCTGGCCCCCGTGGGGCCTCTGTGCTGGAGGTCCCATAGCCCAACAGCCGCCAGGTCAGCCAGTCATGGGGCAGAGCCACGGCCGCTACCCGGGAGGCATTGTCCGGTTCGTGGTCGCGCAGCCACCGCAGTTTGGCCCCGGTGAAGGACGCGACCGGAACGACGCCTGCCCGGTCGACGAACTCATCGGCACCGACTTCTGCGATGAGTGCCCGTGCTGCCCCGTCGCTGCGCAGGTCGTTCCACAGCAGGGCGTCGCGGATGACCTCTCCGTCTCTGTCGAGGGCGATGAGTCCATGCTGCTGTCCGCTGATGCTCACGGCGGCGACATCGGCGAACCCGCCTGCATCGCAGATCGCCTGACGCAGTGCCGACCACCAGGCTTCGGGGTCGACTTCTGTGCCGGCGGGGTGCGGGGCCGATCCGGTGCGCAGGACCTCGCCCGTGAAGGGATCGACGATGACGACCTTGCAGCTCTGCGTCGAGGAATCAACACCGGCCACCAGTTCGCGCGGTTCGAGGTCGGTAGTCATCAGGACTCCTCGGTCTGCGAGGCCGACAGTGCTCCGGTCGGTGGTTCCACCGGCAACTCGGCCGGCGAGCTGCCGAGGATTTCCCGGGCCAGCGCCTCGTCGACGATGGCGACGTCGAGGATTCCGGCGGCGCAGGCTGCACGAACAGCCTCGGCGCGCTGCGCTCCACGAGCCACCCCGACGGTCGTCGTCGCATTTCGCAGCTGGTCGAGGGTGACGGCGATGACGCGGTCATCGATGGTGTCGACCTCGATTCCATCGGCGTCGAAGAGGCGCCCGGAGGCTTCGGCCACCGCGCCGTCGGCCAGCCCTGCCGCTCGCTGCTGGGGACTGCACTTCTCCCACACCGAGGACTGTCCCTCGGCCCAGGCGGCGACCGAAATCACGGCGAGGTCGAGATCGTCGGCCGCTGAGAGCGCACTGGAGATTTCGGGCAGGGCACCCAGATCAGCAGCGGTGTCCGCCTCGGTGACCAGCAGAGGAGCCGGCAATCGGACCATGGTCACGGCGGCGTCCTGTCCCAGGCGGGCGAAGATTCCGGCGCTGGGACGATGCGAACCGAGTTGGAGTGCACCGGCGAGCTGAACGACCGTGCACCGGGGGAGTGCAGGGGCGAATTCCGCTGCGGCATCGAGGGTGCGTGACCAGGCCAGACCGATGCGCATCCCCGGACGAGCGCGCCGATCGACGTAGGCCAGCGCGGCCCGACCCATTCGCTGAGCAGCATCGACCTCATGCTCGGCCTCGTGCTCGAATGCGACGATGACCGCCGACTCCAGGCCGAGGGCCGCCGCGAGCCGCTCGGCAGTACCGTCGCCTTCGGCGGCATCGGCTTCGATGGAGATCGTGACGACTCCGCTGTCCACGGCTTCCTGAAGCAGTCGGGCGACTTGGAACCGGCTGAGTCCGTGCGCTTTGCCGAGCTCCACTTTCGAAGCACCCTGAACATAGTGCTCTCTGGCCAGCTGAGCCAGGAACCGGCGGTGTCTGGCGGTGGGTGCTGTGCTCATGACTCTCCCCTCGGAATCGACGGCGGCAAGCTGACCGCTCATTTGTGATCTATTGCACATCTGATTAAATCATGACACAGTATTGCACATGTGAGCACCGATGCTCATATGATTTTCGGCAAGCACACCCGAGGGCGGGCAGCAATCCCGCGAAGATGAGGGAAGGCAATCACGATGAAGCAGAAGATCACGGGCCGGGCTGTCACAGCGGCGGCCATCGGAGTGGTCGGAGCACTCACACTCGCAGGGTGTGGCGGCGCCGGGGGCAGTTCGAGCGGCGGAGGCAACGAAGAAGTCAACGTTCTCATGGTCAACAATCCGCAGATGCAGGACCTGCAGAAGCTCACCGCAGATCATTTCACGAACGACACCGGCATCACGGTCAACTACACGGTTCTACCGGAGAACGAGGTTCGCGCCAAGATCGGCCAGGAGTTCTCAGCACAGGCCGGCAACTATGACGTGGCGTCGATGTCGAACTACGAAGTGCCGACATACGCCGAGAACGGGTGGCTGACCTCGATGAATGACGGGGTCGTCGATGCCGAGGGATTCAATCAGGACGACATCCTCGAGCCGATGGCCGAATCGATGACCTATCAGGATCAGATCTATGGAGAGCCGTTCTACGGAGAGGGGTCCTTCCTGATGTATCGAAAGGACATCTTCGAGAAGGCGGGCGTGACGATGCCGGACAATCCGACCTGGGACGAGGTCGCCGATCTGGCTGAGGAGGTCGACGGCGCTGAGAAGGGCACCAAGGGAATCTGTCTGCGCGGCCTGCCCGGATGGGGTGAAATGTTCGCGCCCCTGACCACCGTGGTCAATACCTTCGGCGGCACCTGGTTCGACGAGAACTGGGATGCTCAGGTTGATTCCAAGGAATTCAAGGAGGCGACGAACTTCTACGTCGACCTCATCAAGGACCACGGCGAATCAGGGGCACCGCAGGCCGGCTATACCGAGTGCCTGACCAATCTGCAGCAGGGCAACGTCGCGATGTGGTACGACTCGACGGCGGCGACCGGAACCCTCGAAGCCGATGACTCGCCGGTCAAAGGCAAGATCGGCTATGTCGCAGCACCGGTGAAGGAAACGAAGTCGAGCTCGTGGCTCTACACCTGGGCCTGGGGCATCCAGGCAGCGGGCAAGAACCAAGACGCCGCCAAGCAGTTCGTGGCCTGGGCCTCGTCACAGGACTATGAGGAGACCGTGGCCGAGGAGCTGGGGTGGCAGCACGTGCCGGCAGGCAAGCGCGCCTCGACCTATGAGAATCCGGAGTACCAGAAGGCTGCGGCACCGTTCTACAAGCAGACCGAGGAGGCCATCGAATCGGCTGATCCGAAGAATCCCGGTGTGCAGCCGCGCCCGACTCTCGGAGTGCAGTTCGTGACCATTCCCGAATTCGCCTCCCTGGCGACGGGCATCTCCGAGGACATCAGCTCGGCGATAGCCGGGCGCACCACGGTGGACAAGGCATTGGAGCAGGGGCAGAAGGAAGCAGAGAAGGTCGGAGACAAGTACAAGGAGTGAATAAGGCGGCTCGGGCGGAGGCATAAACGACTCCGCCCGAGCACCCGCACTCCCCACCGCCATCCATCACCGGAGGTCGTCCATTGTCAGCACCTGCCCAAGACCGCCGAACTCCGGCGGCGCCCACATCGGCTGCATCCGCGGCATCGAGCGCTCGAAAACGGTGGTCCCTGCGAGCCCCGATGCTGCCGGCGCTGATCTTCGTCATCCTCGTCACGCAGATTCCGTTCGCGATCACGATCGTCATCTCGTTCATGAAATGGAACGCCGCCTATCCCGATGACATCAGCTTCGGCACCCTGCGCAACTACATCACCGTCTTCACGGATGCGGACCTGCTGCGTGCAGTGTTCGTGACCGTCGGACTAACCGTCTCGGTCGTCCTGGTCTCGGCAGTGCTGGGCCTGGCCATCGCGCTTCTCCTTGATCGTAAGTTCATCGGACGAGGATTCGTGCGCACGCTGATGATCACGCCGTTCCTGATCGTGCCCGTGGCCGCGGCCCTGCTGTTCAAGCATGCGATCTTCAACCCCTCCTACGGGCTGGTCAATGGGCTGCTGACGACTGTCTTCGGTGAAGCTGCACCGCAACCGGACCTCATGAGCACCTATCCGCTGCTGGGAATCGGCATCGTGCTCGTCTGGCAGTGGACCCCGTTCATGATGCTCATCATGCTGGCAGGTCTGCAGTCGCGCCCCATGGACGTCTACGAGGCAGCCCTAGTTGACGGCGCGGGACCGGGACAGACATTCCGATTCATCACTCTGCCGCACCTGCGCCGCTACATCGAGCTCGCGGCTCTGCTCGGCACGATCTACATCGTGCAGAACTTCGACACGGTCTTCACGATGACCTCCGGCGGACTCGGAACCGCGAACCTTCCGTATGTCATCTACCAGGAGTTCTTCGTGGCTCAAGACTACGGAGTCGCCTCCGCAGTCGGCGTGATCGTCGTCATCGCCTCGCTCATCATCGCGACCTTCGCACTGCGAACCGCATCCACTCTGCTCAAGGAGGAGAACTCATGAGCACCCCAGACACTACGGAGTCCGCTGGCGCTGCCGACCCCGCACGCGCCGACTCCGCAGCCGCCACCGACTCGGCAGTAGCCGCCAACCCTGGAGGCACCGGCCCTGGAGACGCCGATCGGTCCCGACAGAAGGCGAGTGCGCAGCGACGTCCGGGACAGCGCAGAATCGGTAAGGTTCTGCTCGGCCTCCTGGCCTGGCTCACCGGACTCCTCTTCGTGTCCCCGCTGCTGTGGATGCTGTTGACCAGCCTGCATGCCGAGACCGACGCGTCGACGAACCCGCCCAGCTTCTTCGCGCCGTTGACGCTGGAGTCCTATTCCAACTTCTTCGGCGGAAGCAGCGGCGCGAGCCCCTGGCCCTACCTCATCAACTCGGCGGTCGCAGCGATCGTCTCCACCCTCATCGTGCTGGCCCTGTCGACCATGGCTGCGTACTCCCTGGCCATTCGCCGGATCAAACGCTGGTCAGACGTTCTGTTCTTCCTGCTCTCGACCAAGATGCTGCCGATGGTCGCCGGACTGCTGCCCGTCTACCTGGTCGCGCAGATGTTCGGCATCCTCGACACCTGGCTGCTGCTCATCATCATCTACTCGGCGATGAACATGCCCATCGCCGTGTGGATGATGCGATCCTTCCTCGCCGAGGTGCCGATTGAGGTGCTCGAGGCCGCTGAGCTCGACGGTGCCCGGCTTCCCCGTGTCTTCATGAAGATCCTGCTGCCCCTGACCGCGCCCGGTCTGGCAGCCACGGCGCTCATCTGCTTCATCTTCTCGTGGAACGAACTGCTCTTCGCCAACGTGCTGACCTCGACGGCGGCAGCGACGGCACCGGTGTTCCTCACCAGTTTCGTCACGTCCCAGGGACTGTTCCTGTCCCAGGTGTGCGCGGCCTCGCTGATCATCTCGGTGCCGGTGCTCGTTGCCGGCATCGCCGCCCAGGACAAACTCGTCCAGGGCCTGTCGATGGGTGCGGTGAAATGATGGCCGATTCCACGGGTTCTGCGCACGAAGGCCGTGCCCACCGAGACTCTGACATGCTGTCACTGCGAGGATCGAACCTCGACCGGATTGCGGCGCGCGGAGTCAGCGTCCCTGACTACGACCGGAGCGCCGTGACTCCCGGCATCGTGCACTTCGGCGTCGGCGGTTTCCACCGCGCCCATATGGCCATGGTCCTCGATGACCTCATAGCAGCCGGACGAGCCGGGGACTGGGGAATCGTGGGAGCCGGATTACTGCCCCACGATGTGCGGATGCGCGATGCGCTGGCGGGCCAGGATCACCTCTACTCGCTGACGCTCAAACACCCCGACGGAACCCGCGAACGACGGGTGATCGGGTCGATCATCGACTACCGCTACGGACCCGATGACCCGCAGGGACTCATCGACCTCCTCGGCGATCCGAGGATCCGCATCGTCTCGCTCACCGTCACCGAGGGCGGATACAACGTCAACCCGGTGACCGGGGAGTTCATCTCCGAGGAGCCGATGGTCGCAGCCGATGTGGCCGCCCTGGCCGCGGGGGAGCTGCCGAGCACGGTCTTCGGCTATGTGATCGAGGCTCTGCGACGACGCCGAGACGCAGGAGTGCCCCCTTTCACGGTGCAGTCGTGTGACAACATCTCGGAGAACGGCCACGTGGCCAAGAGGATGTTCGGTGCCTTCGCCCGCCTCGTCGACCCCGAACTCGCCGACTGGATCGATGCTCACGTCGCCTTTCCCAACGCCATGGTCGATCGGATCACCCCGGCCACCACCGATGAGGACCGGGCCGAGCTGCGTGAGGACGTCGGGCTGCAGGATGCCTGGCCCGTGGTCGCCGAACCCTTCTTCCAATGGGTGCTCGAAGACATGTTCACCTCGGGCCGGCCCCCGTACGAGCTGGCAGGAGTGCAGGTCGTCGAGGACGTCAGGCCCTACGAACACATGAAGCTGCGCCTGCTCAACTCCGGGCATCAGGGGCTGGCCTATTTCGGCCTCCTCGCCGGGTACACCTACGCTCATGAAGCCATGGAGAATCCCGATATCGTCTCTTACCTGCGCAGATACATGGACGAGGAGGGCACTCCCAGTCTTGAGCCATTGCCGGGCATCGACCTCGACGGGTACAAGGACTCACTCATCGAGCGCTTCAGCAATCCCGAGATCCGCGATACCTTGGCCCGCCTCGGCGCCGAATCGTCCGATCGGATCCCGAAATGGCTGGTCCCCGTCATCGTCGACAATCTCAGCTCTGGTGCACCGGTCGAGGTCGCGGCAGCGATCTGCGCATCCTGGGCCCGCTACGCCGAAGGCAGGGATGAGCAGGGAGCGGCGTTGCACATCGTCGACCGCTACGCCGAGGAACTGCAGCGGGTCGCGCAGTCACAGGCAGCGGATCCTCTGGCCTTCGTTCGACAGGTTCAGTTCTTCGGACCACTCGCCGACGACCCCCGCTTCACGTCGGCCTACCTCGCCGCTCTCGGCTCATTGCACGCACGCGGAGCGAAGGAGACCGTTCGGCGACTCGCCGCTCATGAGGAACTCTGAAGTCACCAACCGGCGGTTCAGCTTCGACGTTTAGCATGAGGCTATGCGACCCAGACTCGCCATCATCGCTGTCACCGTCGTGCTCGCACTGACCGGCTGCTCAGGCGGATCGAGTGACCCGAAACCGGAGACGAGTGGGGGCGCCGATGGTGCATCACGATCGGCGCAGTAGGCCGACCCCGCTGCTCCCGGCCCAGCGGATATCGGCCCCGATGACTTCGCCGATGAGGCGGAGACGATCGTCGACACATTCTCCGACGATGAGCTCGCCGGTTCTCTCATCATCGGCACCTGGTCGGGCACCGACCCCCAGACCGGGGCGAACATGATTGAGGACAACCACCTCGGCGGGGCCATCGTCATGGCCGACAATCTTCCCGAGAACCCGACGCCTGACCAGGTCAAGAACGTCACCGAGGCGGTCAATGGGGCTCGTTCCACGGGGCAGCCGGTGTCAATCGGCGTCGATCAAGAGGGTGGCCCCGTATCGCGACTGAGCACCGGAGCACTGCCGTTTCCACCGCTCATGGCGCTCGGGGCCGCCCAAGACCCTGAACTGACGCAGACCGCCACGCAGGTGCAGGCCCAGAACCTCACCGATCTGGGTTTCACCATCGATTTCGCCCCAACGGCCGATGTCACCACTGGTGAGAAGGACGTGGCCATCAACGTGCGCTCGGCAGGAGATGATCACAAGGACGTCGCCGAGGTGGTCGCTCAGGCTGCGACGGGCTACCACCTCGGCGGTGTCGCCAGTTCCGCGAAGCATTTCCCCGGCCACGGCAGGCTTCACTCCGATTCGCACGAGAGCCTGCCGGTGTCGAAGAAGAGCATCAAGGAGCTCGAGGACACGGAACTGCTGCCGTTCAAGACCGCTGTCAGGGCAGGCGTCCCGATGGTGATGATGGGACACATCGGCCTGCCGGATGCGAAGACGACACCGTCGACGCTGAACAAAGACGCCTACAAGGCACTGCGGGACACGCTCGACTTCGACGGTGTCATCATCACCGACGCCCTCAATATGAAGGCCGTCGACCAGAACCAGAGCGGGGGAGAGACGGTCGGGGCGCTGTCCGCCGGTGCAGATATCGCGGTCATGCCCCCGGATTCCGCCGCCGCACAGCAGGCAGTGGTCAAGGCTATGAAGAACGGTGACCTGAAGAAGGACGCTCTGCAGAAGAAGGCGGAACGTGTGGTGGCGATGCAGCTGGCGACGGCCGAGACCCAGAAGACGATCGCCGGTGGGGGAGCCAGTGCGGAGGACCCGCAGGAGGTCCTCGCCGATGTGGCAGAGACGTCTCTGACGGTCCTCAAAGGTGAGTGCACGTTCGCAGGCACCGACTCGATCTCGATCGTCGGCGGCAGCGAGAAGGAGAAGTCAGCGCTCGCCGATGCGGCGAAGGATGCGGGTCTTGCTGTCGGTTCCGAGGGCACGAGGGTGAGCCTGAGTCCGAACACCTCAGCCGAGGTGGCTGTCGGCACCGCCGCACCGTGGACGATGCGCAATACCTCGGCGAACACGGCAGTCACCGCCTACGACAGCAACCCCGACGCGCTGGGGGCCGTTGCGAAATGGCTCAAGGGCGACCTCACCGCAACCGGCACACTGCCGGTCGAATATGACGGCAGTGCCAAGGCTCCCAGCTGCGGGTGATGCGTGAGGACTGCGGGCACGCAGAAACCCCTCGCCTGGCTGGGGACCATCAAGCCGGGCGAGGGGTTTTTGTGTGTGCAGTGGATCAGAGGACGCGGATGAAGGTGACGTCGCCCATCCAGCTGTAGCTGCGCTTCGAGGTGCCTGAGCCGGGTGAACCGGCGTCGTACATCTGTCCGTCACCGGCGTAGATGCCGATGTGGCCTGGGTGCCAGATGAGGTCACCGGGCTTGGCCTCAGACTGAGAGACGACCTGTCCGGCTGCCTTCTGTGCGCCGGAGGTGCGGGGCAGGTCGACGCCGACCTTGCCGTAGACCCACGAGGTGTAGCCGGAGCAGTCCCAGCCGCTCTGGGAGGTTCCACCGTAGACGTAGGGGGTGCCGACGCCCTTCTCTGCCCAGCCGATGACCTGCTCTGCCTTGGAGCCGTCGATCGAGCCGGCATCATCTGAACCGGAGTCCTTGCTTTCGCCCTTGTCCTTGTCGCCGGAGTCCGAGGAACCGGTGTTTGCGGACTCGGAGGAATCGTCAGACTTGTCCTCGGCGGGCTCAGGGCTCGGAGCAGTCTCTTCGGCGGTCTCGACGGGCTCTGGCTCGGGCTTCGGCTCCGGTTTGGGAGCGGCCTCAGCAGTGACTTTCTCGACTTCTGCGCCGAATGATGCGCCCTGCTTCTTGTCTTTGTCCTTGGAAGAGGAGCCTTCGCCTGCGTTGACGGTCGCCGTCTGGTTCTCGTATTCGACCTGTGTCTGGGCCTCTGACTCGGCGGAGACTGAAGCTTTGTCGTCTGTTCCCTGTCCCGCTGCCGGAAGAACGGCCGCGGTGAGCAGACCACCACTGGCAGCAACAACGGCTGCGCGACGCCCGAAGACGGCGGAGTTGGCACTCATGATGTCGGTCAGTTCGGTCAATGGGGTCTTGACCTTGGCTTCTGCGGCGCGGCGGCCGTGCTGCTTATTTGCCACGTTTTCCTCTCGTCACCTATTGGAGCAATCCCAACCGCCACTTTCGGTCCTTAGGAATTTCACATCGAGCGTGGCGTGCGGTTCTCGCTGTGAAGTCGGCACTCTCGCGACCGACCTTCACAACTGTAACCAATCAGTGACCTGATGTCACGTTTTCGTTACATTGATCGAGAAGTCTTCATCGATGCGTGTAACAGTGCAGGTCAGAAGCCTGAAATGTGCCGAAGATTCTGTAACAGTTGCGCGTTTGCCTGGCGCTGCCCGGTGGTGATATGACCTATCTCTCGTCATCCTCCCTGCCTGTATGTAACGAATCAGCCTATGTAACAAACCAAAAATGACATATTTGCGACGAAGAATGCCCACTCGAGTTGGACGGTATCGACGGAGTTAGTCGTGACGGGTGAGCCTGTGCCGGGGTGTGAATGGCAAACGGTCGGCAAGTGCGTCTCGAAATCCGTGCTGAGTTCGAGACGGACTTGCCGACCGTTGGTGATGGAGCGGCTGTTCGCGGCTGCCGTCTGTGGGTGGAGTGGGTGGGTCCTCAGGCTCCAGTGGCGACCGGGCGGGCGGGATCAGAGGACCAACCGGACCAGCTGGCGGGGTAGAGGCTTGTCTCAACTCCGAGGGCGGCCAGCGCGAGAGCATTGTGGCAGGCGCTGACGCCTGAACCGCAATAGACACCGACGGGCTGATCGAGGGCGCCGAGGTCCGAGAAGCGCTGGCGCAGGGCATCCTCGTCGAGGAATCTGCCGTCGGCGGTGTTCTCGCTGGCCGGCGCGCTCGTGGCGCCGGGTATGTGGCCGGCCTGGGAGTCGAGCGGTTCGGTCTCTCCGCGGAAGCGCTCACCGGCGCGAGCATCGAGCAGGACTCCTGTCCACTTCGACGCAGCATCGGCGTCGATGACGGGCACCGAATCGGGGGAGATGGTCACGGTGCTCGGCTCCACAGAGGCGCTGGCTCCGGTGGTCAATTCTCCGCCGGCAGCGATGAATGCGCTCAGACCACCGTCGAGGACGCGCGCCTTCATGCCCGCCCATTGGAGCAGCCACCATGCCCGGGCAGCGCCCTGTCCCGAGTTGTCGTCATAGACGACGACATCGGTGAGTTGGTCGATGCCCCAGGCCCGGACCTGTTCCTGGAACGCGTCGGCAGATGGCAGCGGGTGGCGTCCCGCAGTGGGGTCGGTCTCGGAGTGTGCGGCGAGTTCCGTGTCGAGGTCGACGTAGATGGCTCCGGGGATGTGCCCGGCGGCGAACTCGTCGCGACCATCGGGCTCCTGCAGTGTCCAGCGGACGTCGAGCAGTCTCGGCGTGGATCCGTCGTCGGCGAGGCGAGCCAGGAGCTCGTCGGCGGTGATGAGAACGTCGGAGCGGTTCATGGGGATTCTCCTAGTGAGATGGGGTGAGGAGCAGTGGGTAGGGAGCGGGGGCCGGTCAGCAGGGTCGATTCAGCAGGGTTGGGTCAGGAGGACGACATGGCGTTCGCCCAGGCGGGTGAACACCAGTGTCGCCTTGTCTCCGGACGGCAGTTTGAGCTGACGTCTGACTTGGTCAGGAACGATATCAGCTCCGCGCTTTTTGATCACGACCGAGCCGATGCCGCGGCTGATGAGGGCCTTGCGCAGGCTCGGGATCTTCGCCGGAAGAACATCGGTGACCTCGTAGGCGCTGACTCCGGCCGAGGCGGGCCCGCTGGGGGCGACGTCCGTGGTCAGGTAGGCGATCTTCGGGTGGACGCGGTGAGCCTGCAACGGTCCGCACAAGGCGGTGACGAGTCCTGCGCGCACGATCGCTCCATCGGGCTCGAGGAGGTATTGACCGAGTTCACCGACGCCGTCCTCATCGTCATCGGGCAGGTCGTCTTCGTGGACGAGGAGCGTGCGGTCACCCATGACGAGGGCGCTGCGCCCGGGGCGCTGCCGGGCGGCACCGAAGTAGAGGCAGACCTCGACCACCTCGCCGAGGTGGGAGACCCATTGCGCCTCTGCCTCGTCGGGGATGAGGCCGTGATCGAGTGCTGGTCCCAGCTTGACTCCGGCGGCCTTTGCCGCGATCGCCTTGTCGATGACCCAGGACAGCGAGGGGGAGAAGTCTTCGGGGTCGACGATGCGTGCGGTCGACCCGTGTTTGGTGCCCTTCCCGACGGTGCGGCGGGCCGGGTCGAACCACAGTGCATCGAAATCGGCGGTGTCGACGTCTTGCGCCCGAGCATGCTCGACGCCGGCGTCGGCCAGATGGCGGAGGTTGAAGCTGGCGATGGCGGCGGTGACCTCGTCCGCGTCGACGGCGGTGACCTGGGCGCCCATCCCGGCGAAGGCGAAGGAGTCGGCGCCGATCCCACAGCCCAGATCCGCGATCGTGGGCGCGGAGGTCGTGGACGCGGTGTCTGGCGAATCATCAGTGGCGTTGTCGCCGCCGGTGTCTTCGCCCTCGCCGAGGAGGCGGCGGGCGTGGTGCGCGGCCACCGGCAGTCGTGTGGCTTGGGCCAGACCGTCGCGAGTGAACAGCATGTCCTCGGCGAAGGGGCCGAGTTTCTTCACGGCATCCTTGCGCAGCTGAGCCTGAGTCAGCAGGGCGGCGGTCACCTCGGCGGAATAGCCTTCTTTGCGCAGCGCCGAGGAGCGGGCGAGCTCGTCCGCAGGCAGGTCCTCGATCCGGTCGAGCCGGTCGAGGACGGAGACGTCGAGGAGTTCGGTGAGTGTCTGCGGATCCATACCGTTCACCCTATCGTCCCGGCGTCAGCCGTCTGTCGCCGATGGCGATTCGAACGCCTGCAATGCTCAGTCGCCTGCCTGACGAGGTTGCAGGACTATAAGGAAATGGCGATGGTGCCGTTCGGTGATTGTGCCTGCCAACGAGTGCTGTAAGTTGTTGGCTGTGACGTTATTGACCGCACGCGACATTCGCGAAATCGCCGCTGACATTGGTCTGCGCCCGACGAAGCAGAAGGGGCAGAACTTCGTCATCGACCCCAATACCGTGCGCTCGATCGTCACGTCCGCGAAGCTTGAAGGCCGCAGCAGCGTCGTTGAGATCGGCCCGGGTCTGGGATCGCTGACCTTGGGACTGTTGGAGGCCGGCCACCATGTCACCGCCGTTGAGATCGACGAAGTCCTGGCCGCCCGCCTGCCTGCCACAGTGGAGAAGTATGGACTGACCGCGGCCGCTGCCGACGAGACGGCACCAGCCGCCGAGTCCTCGAACTTCGAGCTCGTCAATGCCGATGCCCTCAGCCTCACCGAACTGCCGACCGCTCCCGACGCCTTGGTCGCGAACCTGCCCTACAACGTGGCGGTCCCTGTGCTGCTGCATTTCCTCGAGATCTTCCCGAGCCTGAAGTCCGTGCTCGTCATGGTCCAGCTCGAGGTCGCCGAACGCCTCGCCGCCGGGCCGGGATCGCGCACCTACGGTGTGCCCAGCGTCAAGGCCCAGTGGTACGGCGACGTCACCCTGTCCGGACGCATCGGCAAGAACGTGTTCTGGCCGGCCCCGAACATCGATTCCGGGCTCGTCCACATCGACGTGAGCCGCACCCACCGCGACCCGGACGACCGCCGTCGCCTGTTCAGCGTCGTCGACGCGGCCTTCGCCCAACGTCGCAAGACCCTGCGGGCAGCACTGTCGACCTGGGCCGGCAGCCCCCAACGCGCCGAGGAGCTCCTGCGTGCTGCGGGAATCGATCCCAAGGCACGTGGAGAGGCCCTGGGCGTGGCCGACTTCGAACGCCTCGCCGCCGCCAACCAGGAAAGCTCACAGTCATGAGCGCGCAGCTGCACTCACGTCCCCACACCCTGACACCGGTGAAGGTGCAGGCACCGGGCAAAATCAATGTCCACCTCGGCGTGGGAGGTGCCGGCGACGACGGTTACCACTCACTCGCGACCGTCTTCCAGGCA
The DNA here is from genome assembly GCF_900105045.1 of Brevibacterium picturae. Classification (GTDB taxonomy): domain Bacteria; phylum Actinomycetota; class Actinomycetes; order Actinomycetales; family Brevibacteriaceae; genus Brevibacterium; species Brevibacterium picturae. The sequence continues at coordinate 3,284,179 of NZ_LT629739.1, forward strand.
CTGAACCTCCATGAAACCCTGACCCTCATCCCCGGCGGCAGCGCCTCGATCGTCGTCGGAGGCCGGTACGCCGATGCGGAGGTGCCCCAGGACGACACGAACTTCGCCCGCAAAGCCGTCAACCTCCTCATCGCAGCCCTCGAAGACGAACGCGACGTCGACGTGCTGCGCGATCTCGACATCGTCATCGACAAACAGGTGCCCGTCGCCGGCGGCATGGGCGGCGGATCGGCCGATGCCGCCGCCGCGCTGTGCGGCGCCGCCCACCTCATCGGGGGAGTCGACGAGTCGATCCTCCACGACTGCGCGGTCGCCGTGGGGGCCGATGTCGCCTTCCTCCTCCGCGGGGGAACGGCCATCGGTCACGGACGCGGGGAGAAACTCAGCCCCGTCCTCACCCGCGGATCATTTCACTGGGTCATGGCCACCTCGGCGAGGCAGCTCTCGACACCGGCCATCTACTCACGATTCGATGAACTCACACCAGATCCCGAACCTGCCGTCGTGCCCGACGAGGTCCTCACGGCGCTCGCCGCCGGTGACCCGGATACATTGGCGACGGCGGCCGCCAACGACCTCACCGATGCCGCGATATCGGCCATGCCCGAACTCGCCGAGGTGATGGAGGCCGGACGCGACGCCGGTGCACTCCTGCCCCTGCTCAGCGGCTCGGGCCCGACGATCGGCTTCCTCGCCCGCGACGCCCACCACGCACTCGACCTCGCGGTCCTGCTGCAGGCCACACGCGGAGTCAAGGAAGCGCTGCGGACCACGGGCCCGGCCCCCGGAGCCCACATCGTCGACCAGCTCTGATGGCTGCCGGCAATCTCCACGAGAGCCTGCTCAACTCGGTAGGCACGGACATCGTCACCGGTGCCCTGGCGGCGGGAACGGTCATCCGGGCCGAGGAGCTGCGCATGCGCTATGAGGTCTCGCTGTCTGTGGTGCGGGAAGCGGTGCGAGTCCTGGAATCCCTGGGGATGGTCAAGCCGATCCGTCGCCTAGGCCTGGTGATTCTGTCCATGGAGGAATGGACCATCCTCGACCCCCTGGTCGTGCGGTGGCGAATGGCCGCAACCCCGGCCCTGCAGCTGCGTTCGCTGACTGAGCTGAGAGTCGCCATCGAACCGCAGGCCGCGTACCTCGCGGCCGTCCATGCCTCAGCCGATGTGGCCGAGGAGATCATGCGATTGGCCGCCAGAATGCGCGCAAGCGGGCGCAAGGGTGATGTCGAGGCGGTGCTGGAGGTCGACATCGCCTACCACCGCGCAGTCCTGAGAGCTGGTGGCAACGAACTCTTGGCCTCCTTCGACACAGCCGTCGCCGAGATCCTGCGCGGGCGCACGCACGCCGGTCTGATGCCGAAGTTCCCTCATCCGGATGCGCTGCAATGGCATTTCGATGTCGCCGATGCCATCGGCAACGGGGACCCCGAGCGCTCCCATGCTGCGATGACGAAGATCATGACGCGCGCATTCACAGAGATGGAAGACGCCTGGGAGGGCCAGCCCCGCCTCAGAACGTACTGACGTTTTCGTGCCCCAGGGCCGAACCTGGTCAGCGTGTACTCGGTCAGAACGTGCTGGCGACTCCGTAGAGGGCGAGGCTGAAGGCGAAGCCGACCAGGCCGAGGATGGTCTGGGCCACGGTCCAGGTCTTCAGCGTGGTCTTGGTGTCCATGCCGAAGAATCTGGAGACCAGCCAGAAGCCCGAATCGTTGACGTGGCTGGCGACCACGGACCCTGCGGCCAGGGACAGCACGATGGCGGCGACCTGCAGGCTTGAGAAATCGGGGTTGCCGACGACGACCGGCTGGACGAGGGCCGCCGCTGTTGTCAGTGCGACCGTTGCAGAGCCTTGGGCGATGCGCACGATCGCTGCGATGACGAATCCGGCCACGATGACCGGCAGGCCCAGGGCCGCGAGGGAGTCGGCGATGGAATCACCGATCCCACTGGCCTGCAGCACCCCGCCGAACATGCCGCCGGCTCCGGTGATGAGGATGATCGAGCAGATCGGGCCCAGGGCTGAGTCGACGATGTACTCGACCATGCCGCGGCCCTTCTTCTTGCGCCATCCCAGCAGCCACATGGCTACCAGCACGGTGATGAGCAGGGCGATCGGGGTTTCACCGAGCATCCGCAAGGAGGTGATCAGGGTGGACTCGGGGTCGACCCAGCCGGCCTCACCGGCGAAGTTGAGGCCGGTGTTGAGGAAGATGAGCACGAGCGGCAGGGTCAGCAGGACGAGGACTGTCGAGAGCTTGGGCGAGGATCTGAAGTCGGCGAACTCCTCGGCCGGGTCGTGGGCCAGGAGCGAGGGGACGGGGACCTCGACTCGTCTGCCGATGAAGAGTCCGAACAGATACCCGCACATGTACCAGGCGGGCACGGCGATGATGAGACCGCAGATGAGGACGAGACCGACGTTCGCGCCCAGGAGGCCGGATGCGGCCACGGGCCCGGGATGCGGCGGGACGAAGATGTGCATTGCCGAGAAGGCGATTGCCGATGGCATGGCGTAGAGCAGCAGCGAGCCGCCGAGGCGCTTGGCCAATGTGAAGATGATCGGCAGCATGACGACCAGGCCGGCGTCGAAGAAGATCGGGAACCCGAACAGCAGCGAAGTCAGGCCCAGTGCCAGGGGTGCCCGCTTCTCTCCGAAGGTCCTGATGAGTGCGTCCGTGAGCACCTGCGCCCCACCGGATAGTTCGAGCATTCGTCCGAGCATGGCGCCGAGTCCCACGAGGAGTGCGACGCTGGCCAGGGTGGAGCCGAAGCCGTCGTACATGACCGGCACGAGGTCGCCGGGGGAGACGCCTGCGGCCAGGGCGGTGAGCACACTGACCACGACGAGTGCGACGAAAGCATGAAGTCTGAAGCGGATGATGAGGATGAGCAGCACGGCGATGGCTGCTGCGGCAATGCCGAGCAGTGCCGGGGTGGACAGCGTCCAGTTGAGTTCGATCTCGGTCACAATTTCCTCTTCCTTGAGGTTCGACGGCGGGCAGGTGGCGATGGTCGGCGGGCAGGTGGCAATGGACAGTGGTCAGGTGGCGTGGCAGAGCGTTCAGTCGGCATGGGGGAGGCGTTCGATGATGTACCGGCTCACCTCATCGGGAGATAAGTCGATGGGTGCGAGGAAATGCGCCTCCTCGACGGTGAGTGGTTCCAGCGTCTCGAGCTGGGAGTCGACAAGCGCAGGCGACATGAACTCGTGCGAACGCCGTTCGAGGTGGTCGACGATGATCTCGCGGTCCCCGGTGAGATGGACGAAGAAGGTTGCCGGTGCCTGCGCCCTCAAATAGTCGCGATAGCTGCGTCGCAGCGCGGAACAGGCGACGACGGGCCGCGGAGCTGCGGACAGCTCGTTGGCCACAGTCGTCAGCCACGGCCAGCGATCCTCGTCGTCGAGGGGGATTCCCGCACGCATCTTCTCCTTGTTGTCCTGACTGTGGAGATCATCGGCATCGACGAACGGGGCTCCGAGTTCTGCAGCCAAGCGACGGCCGATCAGGGTCTTCCCCGTGCCGGACACCCCCATGATGACAAGCGGGGGACGGTCCATTTCAATCGGCCTCTCGTAAAGATATGATGACATTGCTACACTGCACTCATTAAATCAGATTTATAAGAATCTAAGCGAGACGCGTGCAACTGTCAACAGGGGCGAGCGGCCGTCAGCCACGACTAGCAGCCACACGGCTAGCAGCCACGAGGAAGAGGATTGGGTATGACCGCGGAAGTGGGCGTGATCGGCACCGGAGTGATGGGCTCGAATCTCGCGCGGAACCTCGCGCGGAATTTGGCGGGTCGGACGGGAGCGCGAGTTGCCGTCTACGACCGCGACGTCGACCGGGCTTCTGCGCTGGCAGCCGAACATCCCGAAGCGGAGTTCCTCGTCGCCTCATCGCCGGCGGATCTGGCCAGCAAGCTCTCTGGCCCGCGAGTGGCGATCCTCATGGTCAATGCCGGCGCTGCCACGGACTCGGCGATCAACGATCTGGTTCAGGTTTTCGAACCCGGAGACATCATCGTCGACGGCGGGAACTCGCTCTTCACTGACACGATCGCTCGCGGTGGGACCGTGAGCCAGTCCGGCATCGAGTTCGTCGGGGTCGGCATCTCCGGGGGAGAGGTCGGTGCGCTCGAGGGACCGTCGATGATGGTCGGCGGCACGGAATCCGCGTGGTCGAGGCTGCGACCGATCCTCGAACCCAGCGCCGCACGTGCCGAACCCAGCGATGAGAGCGTCGAACCCAGCGCCGCACGAGGCGTGCAGGCCGAACGGGAGTCGTGCATCGCTCATGTGGGCACCGATGGGGCCGGACACTTCGTGAAGATGATCCACAACGGGATCGAATACGCGGACATGCAGCTCATCGCTGAGGCCTTCGCGCTGCTGAGAAGCAGACTCGGGCTCACTCCGCCGGAGATCGCCGAGGTCTTCAGAGAGTGGAACCGAGGAGATCTCGAGTCCTATCTGATCGAGATCACCGCCGAGGTGCTCGACCACACCGATGCGGTCACAGGCCAGCCATTCGTCGATGTCATCGCCGATTCTGCCGGGGCCAAGGGAACGGGCGGCTGGACGGTGAAGACCGGGCTCGACCTGGGCGTGCCAGTCGCCACCATCGCCGAGGCGGTCTCGGCCAGGTCCCTGTCCGCGGCTTCCGTACTGCGTTCCTCCGGGACGGCGTTGGACGGTCCGTCGACTGCCGCCTCGGCGATCGACGAAGCCCGCGCCTCGGCGGATGACGGTGCTCCCGCCTCGGCGATCGATGATCGTGACATGGTCCTCGAGACTGTGCGTCAGGCGCTGTTTACGGGAAAGGTCCTCGCCTATGTGCAGGGATTCCACGAGATCGCCGCAGGTGCGCAGGAGCACGGCTGGAACACGGACCTCGGCGAAGTGGCCAGAATCTGGAGGGCGGGCTGCATCATCCGCGCCAGATTCCTCGACCGGATCACGGAGGCCTACGAGGCGGATCCGGATCTGAGCTCACTGCTGGCCGATCCGCATTTCCAGGATTCGCTCAACGCCGGGCAGCAGGCTCTGCGGGATACGGTCGCCGATGCTGCCGCTCACGGCGTGCCGATTCCGGCCCTGGCCTCGGCGCTGTCGTACTTCGACGGCGTCCGCGCCTCGCGGGCGTCTGCGGCGCTGGTGCAGGGGCAGCGAGACTTCTTCGGCTCCCATACCTACGCGCGCACAGATCGCTCGGGAACCTTCCACACGCTGTGGTCGGGTGATCGCAGCGAAGTGCAGCTGTGAGGGCCGGCGTCTCTGCAGCTGGGCGATAGTGGCCCAAACCTCGCGAACGTGGCAATGTGGGAGACATGACTTTGCCACATGAAGATATCGATCCAGACGGCCTGCTCGAATACTCGGTGGTCTTCACCGACCGATCACTGAACCACATGTCGGGTCGATTCGTCTCCGTCATGCAGGACATCAACCGCGTCCTGCGTGAAGCCTACGACGCCCACAGTGTGGCCATCGTCCCCGGCGGCGGCAGCTACGCCATGGAATCCGTGGCCCGGCAGCTCGCGACCGGCAAGAAGTGCCTGGTGGTCCGCAACGGACTGTTCTCCTTCCGCTGGTCACAGATTCTCGACGCCGGAAACATTGCGAGCGAGACGACCGTGCTCAAGGCATCCCCGAGCAGCGACGAGCACCAGTCGGCCTGGTCGCCGGCCCCCGTCGCCGAGGTGGTCGCCGCCATCGAGGCCGAACGCCCGGCAGTCGTGTTCGCACCCCACATCGAAACCGCCTCCGGGATGCTCCTGCCCGATGACTACATCCGCCAGGTCGCCGACGCCGTGCACAAGGTCGGCGGCGTCTTCGTCCTCGACTGCATCGCCTCGGGTGCAGTGTGGGCCTCGCAGACGGATCTGGGTGTCGACGTGCTCATCAGCGCCCCGCAGAAGGGGTGGAGCGGTTCACCCTGTGCCGGTTATGTCATGCTCAGCGAAGCCGGCCGCGCTGTCGTCCAGGAGTCCACCTCGTCGAGCTTCGCCATGGACCTGAAGAAGTGGCTGTTCATCGCCGACGAATACGAAGAGGGCCGGGCGCCGTATCACGCGACCATGCCGACCGATTCGCTGGCACACAACGCCAAGCTCATGCTCGAGACGCAGGAGCGCGGTTTCGACAAGCTCTCAGCAGCGCAGTTCGAGCTCGGTGATCGGGTTCGCGCGGTCTTCTCCGATCGTGGACTGCCCTCGGTCGCGGCACCCGAATTCGCCTCGCCCAGCGTGGTCGTCGTCCACACGGACAACCCGAAGCTGGCCACCGGTGCGAGCTTCAAGGAAGCCGGCGTCCAGATCGCTGCCGGCGTGCCCCTGCAGTGTGATGAGCCCGAGGACTTCTCGACCTTCCGCATCGGCCTCTTCGGCCTCGACAAGCTCGGCGACATCGACGGCACGATCTCCCGTCTCGAAGCCGCCCTCGACTCGATCGGCGTAACGCCGCAGGCGTGACCGCCACACACCAGGAGCGCCAAAACATCTCGTTGCACAGGGATGTTTTGGCGCTCCTGGTGTGTGTTGATCGCCGATTCCATCGTCGACAGGCCGACAACTCTGGCAGAGCACAGTTCGCCCAAATACACTGTGGCAATGACTCAGAGAGAGCAACGTCAGCGGCTAGGGACGAATGACTTCGACCTTGAAGACGAACTGGTTGATGAGGCCACCGCAACCGTGGTCACGGGAGCAAAGCGTCTGAATCGGAAGTGGCCGGAACTCCTCGTCACCGGATTCTTCGGCGGTGTCGATGTGGGCCTGGGCATTCTGGCGATGGTGCTGGTCAAGCAGACAACGGGCTCTGATGTGCTGGCAGGTCTTGCCTTCGGCATCGGTCTGTTGGCGCTGAAGCTTGCCCACTCAGAGTTGTTCACCGAAGAGTTTCTGCTGCCTATCAACGCCGTGATCGCAGGCCAGGCCAATGTGCTTCAGGTGGTCCGCCTGTGGGCGGTGACCCTGGTGACCAACCTGGTCGGAGGCCTGGCCTTTGCCGGACTGATGGTTCTGGCGCTGCCTGATTACCATTCGACGATGATTGAAACGGCCGTGAAGTACATGGACCAACCGTCCTTGGTGGTGATGATCGCGCTGTCGCTCCTGGCCGGTGCCACCGTCACCTTGTCGACTCGGATGTCACAGGGAACCTCGAACGACGTCGTCCTCGCCATCGTCAGCATGGCATCGGGTCTGCTGCTCATCGGTCTCGGCATGCTCCACGGTGCCCTCAACGCGATCGTCATCTTCGCCGCCATGTTGGCCGGGGCGGATATCTCGATGCTGGATCTGCTGAAATGGTTTGCGATCGTCATCCCATTCAACATGCTCGGCGGGCTGCTCCTCATCACCCTGCCCCGGGTGGTCCGGACGTATCGTGTGCTTCGTGCAGTGCGCAAGGGCACGGTCTCGTTGGAAGACCTCGAGACACAGTCGAAGTAGGCGATAGCTGACGGTGGCCGTAAGTCTACGCGGCGGCCGCAACTCCACCCCGTAGCCGCAACTCCCACCGGAAGTTGCTGCTGGCACCGGTAGCCCTGCTGCAAACACTCAGTGCCATAACCTCCCCTTGCGGCGAGAGGTTATGGCACTGGTGGTGCGCGGTGTTGCTGACTGCTTCGTGCTGGCGGTGCTGCCGAATGCTGTGCTCAGGCGGTGGAGCCGAGCGCGACGACGTTGTCGGCGAGGCGTTCGTTGTCGCCGTACATGAAGTGGTTCTTCATGTTCTCCGAGAACCGGCTGGCATCGGTGGTCAGCCCGACAGCCTCGGCGACCTCACGAATGTGCATCGGGGTCGCGCCACAGCACACGCCGATGTAGTTCACGCCCAGGTCATAGGCTTCCTTCGCGAACGCGCCGATCTCATAGCGGTTGGTCTGCAGCGGGTCGAGGGCGGTGGGGAAGGTGCGACCGTGCGGGGAAGCCACCTCGGCGCGGGGGTCGGAGAGGTTGAAGAAGGTGGGCTCATCCTGGGTCGTGCGGTAGGGGATGGGCAGGGCGCCGACGTGACAGGACACTGCCGCACGGATCTCCTTCAGCCACGGCAGCATTGTGGAGGGTCCGCGGAAGCAGTTGAGTCCGACGACGTCGACGCCCAGCTGTTCGAGCTTCTGCGCTGTTTCGACGATGCTGACGCCATCGGCCATCTCCTGGAAGGCCATGGGGGCCAGGGTGAGGACGACGGGCAGGCCGCTGGCCCTGGCGATCTCGGCAGCAGCGATGGCCTCGCCGGCGAAGTAGAAGGTCTCGCCGACGATGAGGTCGGCGCCTTCGTCCACGGCCCATCCCACCATCTCGGTGAACATGGAACGGACCTCGGCCTGCCGGTCCGGATTCTCGGGATCCCAGATGTTCGAGTTGGAGATGTTTCCGGCCATGAAGTTTCCGGGTTTGGCGTCGGCAACGCTGCGGGCGATCTGCAGGGCGGAGCGGTTGAGAGGTTCGAGCAGATCCTCTTTGCCGATGACCCGCATCTTCTCGCGGTGGCCGTTGTAGGTGAAGGCTTCGACGATGTCCGAGCCGGCGCGCTGGAAGTCCACGTGCAGTGAGCGCAGAGCATCGGGGAATTCGAGCGCGACCTCGGGCACGAATTCTCCGGCGGACAGGTAGCCGCGCTTCTCGAGTTCGAACAGGAAGCCTTCGGCACAGATCACAGGTCCGGCGTCGAGGCGTTGGGTCAGAGCGTTGGCGGTCATGAGTGCTCTCCGTACAGCAAGTAGAGGACAGGAGGTTGAACTCGTTCAGGCTGAAGACCTGAACTTAGGCATATAACCATTTTCGCCGACGTTGTCGACGTCACATCGACATAATGAGCTCAGACTGACACATTCAGTCACACGCCGACGCATCACGAGTCCTTGCAGCGAGTCACCGGGTGGGTGAATCGGGCTTCTGGGCGGTGGTCGTCTCCGCATGCCCACCGGACTTCGAACGCAATGGCGCAAACGGGGCGAGCAGCAGCCGGGTCACGGTTGACGAGTACCAGCGCAGGGCCCGCTCGAAGGGTGCCCACGACAGCACGTACGTGGCGAGCAGCGCCAGGGCGAGACAGATGACGAAGATCAGTGGGGAGCCGAGCACTTCGTCGATGTCATCGAGGAGGGGCTCGAGACCGCGGACGACGAATCCGTGGATGACATAGACCGCCAGGCTGTGGCGACCGATCTTGGCGATGAGGTTGTCCTTCTCGCCCACCCACATGAGCAGCATCAGAGTCATGAGCAGAGCCCCGATGTCGACGATGAGCCGAAGGCCGACGCCCTCGGGGATGCTGACACCGAAATGAGCGAAGTTGAGGCTGCCGTACAACCAGTGGTGGTCGACCTCGTCGAGGTAGAAATAGCCGATCGTGCCCAGCGCAGCAGCCGTGAAGAACAACTTCTGCCAGATGCGCAGGCTGCCCGCCCAGTTGAGGATCTGCTTGCCGTAAAGCTTGCCGACGACGAAGAAGGGCCAGAAGATCATCGACCGTGACGCCGAGAGCTCAGTATCGAGCAGCGGCAGAATACCGCCGAAGAGCCCCACCACCACCGAGGTGACGAGGATCGTTCGTGGGAACCGTTCGATGAACGGCACGGTGATGATCCAGCACGCCATCGACAGCAGGAACCACGAGTACCAGAACGGAGTCAGGAAGCTGTAGTCGGGATCGAGGCCGACGAGCCACATCCAGCCCCACAGCAGGGGCAGCACAGTGAACAGCAGAACAAGGAAGGTCAGGACGCGTTCGGGCAGCCTCGTCGACTTCGCTGTGACTCCGGCCAGGAAGACGAAGGCCGGCATGTGGAACGAGTAGATGAGGTACATCGGCGCACTCAGCACTTCGTCATCCCACGGTCCCGTCCGGGCCAGCAGGTGGCCGAGGACGACTGTGAAGATGAGGATGCCTTTGGCGCGGTCCAGGCGGTGATCTCGTGTGGGCACCACGCCACGATAGCGCGTCGACTGCACAAAGCAGAAAGTTTTCATCACGCTGTGAGGCGGAGGTCAGGTGCTGTTCAGGCTGAAAGTGGCTGCCTGCTCAGCGGGCGCAGGCGACGCAGGTCGGCGCGTAGGGTCGGATCTCCAGCCGCACGTCCGGGATGGGGTTTGCGCAGTTGGTGCAGATTCCGAACGTGCCGCTCTCAAGTCTCGCCAGCGCCTCGGCGATGTCGATCAGGCGCTCCTGGCACTGGCGCAGCAGAGTGTCTGCCTGCGAGCGTTCGAAGGCAAGGGTCGCCCCTTCAGGGTCGTGCTCGTCGTCGCTGTTGTCACCCTCGCGTGCGGCCGCGAGATCATCGATGTCCGAGGACAGGGCGCTGATGAGCCTCCTGGTTTCGGAGTCTTCGGCGTGCAGCAGCTCTCGCATCCGATTCGAATCGACCATCAGCACTCCTCCCCGTTCGCCCTCAGTCGTCCAAAGCCTCGGTGGTTTCGAGCCAGCGCTCTTCCAGCTCGCTCATTTCGTCGTTGAGCTCCTGCAGGGATGAGGTGAGCTTCTGGAGTCCCTCGAAGTCGGTTTGGTCGTGGTCGGCCATCTCGTCGTGGGCGCGAGCGATCCGCTTGCTCAGCTTGTCCATGCGGCGTTCGATCGAGGAAGCCTCCTTCTTCGCCGCCCGGGCTTGGGCGCCGGAGAGCGTGTCCTCTCCTGCACCGCCGGAGCCAGAGCCAGTCGACTCCCCGGATGCGGTCGAACCGACGGATTTGTTCGAGCCGCCGGATGTGACCGAACCGACGGACTTGGCCGATCCTCCGGACTTGGCGCTTTCGGCGCGCAGCTTCAGATATTCGTCGACGCCTCCGGGAACATGGCGCAGACCCTTGTCGAGGATCGCGTACTGCTGATCGGTGACCCGCTCGAGCAGGTACCTGTCGTGAGAGACGACGATCAGCGTGCCGGGCCAGGAATCGAGGAGGTCCTCCATCGCCGCCAACATATCGGAGTCGACGTCATTGGTCGGCTCATCGAGGATGATGACATTGGGTTCGGACATGAGCAGCAGCAACAGCTGCAACCGCCGCTTCTGTCCGCCGGAGAGCTCCTTGACCCGAGCCGAGAGGTGTTCCTTGGCGAAACCGAGGCGCTCCAACAGCTGCGCCGGGGTAAAATCCTTGCCCTCGATGGTGAAGTTCGTCTTCGATTCCGACAGAACCTCACGCACTCTCTGACCACCGATCGCGGCCAGATCCTTGAACTGCTGATCGAGGACCCCGACCTTCACGGTCTTCCCGCGCTTGACTCTGCCCTCGTCCGGTTCGAGCTCACCCGCAATCAGACTGAGCAGAGTCGACTTGCCGGCGCCGTTGGGACCCAGGATCCCTGTGCGTTCACCTGGACCGATGCGCCAGGTGACATTGTCCAGTATCTGCTGGTCACCGAAACTCAGAGACACGTCGAGGAGGTCGACGACGTCCTTGCCCAGACGTGCGGTCGCCATCTTCTTCAGTTCGATCGGGTTGCGCACCTCCGGTACATCGGCGATGAGCTGGTTTGCCGCTTCGATCCGGAACTTCGGCTTCGAGGTTCGGGCGGGCGCACCTCGGCGCAGCCATGCCAGTTCCTTACGCATGAGGTTCTGGCGCTTCTGCTCCGTCGCTGCTGCGATCCGATCGCGTTCGACGCGTTGGAGGACGTAGGCGGCGTATCCGCCTTCGAAGGGTTCGACGATCTGGTCGTGGACCTCCCAGGTCTTGGTGCAGACCTCATCGAGGAACCACCGGTCGTGGGTCACGAGCAGCAGGGCACCGGAGTTCTTCGCCCATCTGTTCTTGATGTGCTTGGCCAGCCATGAGATGCCGTCGACGTCGAGGTGGTTGGTCGGCTCATCGAGGATGAGCAGGTCCCAGTCCTCGATGAGCAGTGCTGCCAGAGCCACGCGTCGGCGCTGGCCGCCGGAGAGGCTGCCGATGGTGGCATTCCAGTCGAGGTCGGCGATGAGGCCTGCAATGATGTCGCGGGCACCAGCGTCTCGGGCCCACTCGTGGTCGTCCATGTCGCCGACGACGGAATGGCCGACGGTGGCATCGGAATCCATGGTGTCGCGTTGGCTGAGCATGCCCAGGCGCATTCCGCCGCGGTAGGTCACGCGGCCGGAATCGGGTTCGATGGTGCCGGCGAGCATGCCCAGCAGGCTCGACTTTCCATCGCCGTTGCGGCCGACGATGCCGATCATGTCCCCGGCGTCGACGCCGAGCGTGACGGAGTCGAAGACGATGCGGGTGGGGTATTCGAGGTGCAGGGCTTCAGCCCCGAGAAGATGTGCCATAACGCCCTCCAGCCTAGAGCACGAGTGGTCCGGGACCAGCATGCGCCGGCAGCCGGCAGGCAGTCAGGGGGTCGGAACCGCAGCCGCCGTCCGGGACGGTCGATCCCGGTGCCGAGGGACGCCCTGCGGGGTGGCCGAATCCGGAGCCGGGACAGGGCGAACATGAAGTTATGTTGCGTTTTCATATCGGTGTCGAGGATTCAGATGCTATCGGCCCCCGATAGGGCCTCCAGTGGCATTAGACTGACGGAAAATTCATTGAAATATGACTGATCATCCAGTGATTTCACAAACTCGGCGGAGGACTCTGTGCCTCGATCGACGCCGTTGTTGGTCGTGAGAAACGTGAGAAAAGAGAAATCGTGAAGAAGCTCGTATCTGCGGTGTCGATTGCCGCCGCATCTGCCCTCGTGCTCTCCGCCTGTGGATCAGGCGGCAGCGGCGACACCGAGGCCGAGGACTTCCTCGGCTGCATGGTGTCGGACTCCGGTGGCTGGGATGACCAGTCGTTCAACCAGTCGGGTCGTGAGGGGCTGCAGGCAGCGGTGGACAACCTCGGCATCGAGGAGTCACTGGCCGAGTCGCAGGGCGACGCGGACTTCAAGCCCAACGTCGACAACATGATCCAGCAGGGCTGCAACCTCACGTTCGGCGTCGGGTTCCTGCTCGAGGATGCGATCCAAGAGGCGGCAGAGGCCAACACGGATCTCAACTTCGCCCTCATCGACTCCACCTTCTCCGATCCCGACGGTAACCCCGTGACCCTCGACAACGCCAAGCCCCTGGTCTTCAACACAGCCGAGGCCGCCTACCTCGCCGGTTATGTGGCTGCGGCGTCGTCGGAGTCCGGCAAGGTCGGAACCTTCGGCGGCATCCAGATCCCCTCGGTGACGATCTTCATGGACGGGTTCGCCGATGGCGTCAAGAAGTTCAACGAAGAGAACAAGGAAGACGTCAAGCTCCTGGGCTGGGACAAGGAGAAGCAGGACGGATCGTTTTCCGGTGACTTCGAGAACCAGGGCCAGGGGCAGGCGCTGACCAAGCAGCTCATCTCCCAGGGCGCCGACGTCATCATGCCCGTCGCTGGTCCTGTGGGATTGGGCGCAGCCGCTGCTGCCAAGGAAGCCAAGGACGTCAAACTCGTCTGGGTCGACTCCGACGGATACGAGTCCACCGAATACGGAGACATCATCCTCACCTCGGTGGTCAAGGAGATCGCCAACGCCGTCGAGGACACCGTCGCCGAGGCTCAGAAGGGCGAGTTCACCTCCGAACCCTATGTCGGCACCCTCGAGAACGAAGGCGTCGGACTTGCTCCCTACCACGACTTCGAGGACAAGGTTCCCGAGGACGTGAAGAAGAAGGTCGAAGAGCTTGAGAAGAAGATCATCGACGGTTCGCTGACCGTGGATTCCGAGAGCACGCCCAAATAGGCGAATAGGTTAAACTGCAGGGCCGAGTCCTTTCGGCCCTGCAGTTTTCGAATTTATGAGGAGTACCGGAAGCAGTGAAACTCGAGCTTCGCGGGATGACGAAGGTGTTCGGATCGTTCGTGGCCAACGACCACATCGATCTCACCATCGAGCCGGGCGAGATCCACGCCCTGCTGGGTGAGAACGGCGCCGGAAAATCCACCATGATGAACGTCCTCTACGGACTCTACGACGCCGACGGGGGAGACATCCTCCTCGACGACAAGCCTGTGACCTTCGCCGGTCCGGGCGACGCCGTGGCCGCCGGCATCGGCATGGTCCACCAGCACTTCATGCTCGTGCCCGTGTTCACCGTCGCCGAATCGGTGGCACTCGGCTACGAACCGACGAAGTCCGTGGGGCTCATCGACCTCGCCGAGGCGCGGAAGAAGGTCAGGGAGATCTCGTCGAGATTCAACTTCCATCTCGACCCCGACGCTCGCATCGAGGACCTGCCGGTCGGTGCTCAGCAGCGCGTTGAGATCATCAAGGCCCTGTCCCGCGATGCGAAGATCCTCATCCTCGACGAGCCCACTGCCGTGCTCACCCCGCAGGAGACCGATGAGCTCATCTCGATCATGCGCCAGCTCAAGGAGCAGGGCACCTCGATCGTGTTCATCACCCACAAACTGCGTGAGGTCCGAGCGATCGCGGACTCCATCACGGTCATCCGCCGCGGCAAGATCGTCGGCGAGGCCTCCCCAGAATCCACCGAGGCGGAGCTGGCCAGCCAGATGGTCGGCCGTGCCGTATCCCTGACGACGGAGAAGGACGAGGCCGACCCCGGAGACGCCACCTTCCAGGTACGGGGCCTCACCGTGGTCGACAAGGCCGAGAACGTCGTCGTCGATGATGTCAGCTTCGACGTCCGTCGCGGCGAGATCCTCGCCGTCGCCGGCGTGCAGGGCAACGGTCAGACGGAGTTGGCCGAAACCATCATCGGGTTGACCCAACCACGACTGGGCTCGATCACCCTCGACGGGAAGAACATCGTCGGCCAGTCCGTCAAAGACCGTCTGGGTTCGGGCATCGGCTTCGTCCCCGAAGACCGATCCACCGACGGCATCATCGCCGAGTTCACGATCCGCGAGAACATGATCCTCGACGTCTACGACCGTCCTCCGTATGCCAAGGGCCTCAACCTCAAACCCGCGGTCATCAACGACGAGGCGAAGAAGAAGGTCGAGGAGTTCGACATCCGCCTCGGCAGCGTCGTCGACCCGATCGCGACACTGTCGGGAGGCAACCAGCAGAAGGTTGTCCTCTCCCGTGAGCTCGGTCGCGACCTGCGCCTGTTCATCGCCAGCCAGCCCACCCGCGGCCTCGACGTCGGATCGATCGAGTTCGTCCACAAACGCGTCATCGCCGAGCGCGATGCCGGCACTCCCTGCCTCATCGTCTCGACAGAGCTCGACGAGGTCTACGGAATCGCCGATCGGATCGCCGTCATGTACTCGGGCCGCATCGTCGGCGTCGTCGGCGCCGACACCTCACGTGAGGCCCTGGGCCTGATGATGGCCGGCGTCCCTGCCGACGAAGCACTCGCCGCCACCGCGGCACCTGATGAGAACGATGCCGCCACCGCGGCACCCGAGACGAACTCAGCCACCACCTCGGCGGAGGAAGCCAAATGACAACTGACATCTCCCCGGCGCCACCGTCGCCGGCTCCACCGCCGAGCGCCGAGGCGGAAGAGGGCAAGGAACCGAATCTGCTCCGGGAGATCCTGTCCGGGTCATGGCTGGTGTCGGTGTTGGCCATCGTGGTCGCGCTTCTCCTCGGCGGTGTGCTCATCGCCGTGTCCAACGCTGAGGTCGTCGAGGCGGCGAAGCACATCTTCGCGGCCCCAGGCTCCTTCTTCTCGACCCTGTTCTCCACCGTCGGCGACGCGTACTCGGCGCTGTTCCGCGGCGCCGTCTTCGACTGGAATGCCCGCACCACCGAACGCGCGATCCGACCCCTGACCGAATCCCTGGTCAGCGGCACCCCACTCATCCTCACAGGACTCGGCATCGCTTTGGCGTT
Source organism: Brevibacterium picturae (assembly GCF_900105045.1). Lineage (GTDB taxonomy): Bacteria > Actinomycetota > Actinomycetes > Actinomycetales > Brevibacteriaceae > Brevibacterium > Brevibacterium picturae. The sequence continues at coordinate 3,299,941 of NZ_LT629739.1, forward strand.
CCGTTCGGGACTGTTCAACATCGGCGGTCAGGGCCAGGTCATCCTCGGCGCCACGATCGCCGGTTTCCTCGGCTATGCACTCGATCTGCCACCCGTCGTGCACATGCTCATCGCAGCCATCGGCGGCATCATCGGCGGCGCGATCTGGGCCGGCATCGCCGGTGTGCTCAAGGCACGAACCGGAGCCAACGAGGTGATCGTGACGATCATGCTCAACTCCATCGCCGGCTACCTGTTGGGTTACCTGCTCAAGCAGGGCTGGTTCACGCACACCACCTCGGCGAATCCGCAGTCACGGGTACTCGATGACTCCTCGCAGATGTTCCTGCTGCTGCCGTCACCGTTCCGGCTGCACTTCGGCTTCATCATCGCCATCCTCGCCACGATCTTCGTGTGGTGGCTGCTCGAACGCTCGACGATCGGCTTCGAGTTCAAGGCCGTCGGCGCCAACCCGCACGCGGCCCGGACCGCCGGCATTTCCGTGTCGAAGGTGACGATCCTCGTGATGATCGTCGCCGGAGCACTCGCCGGACTCGGCGGAGCGGCTCAAGTGCTCGGCACGGAATTCAAACTCACCGGCGGAATCAGCGGTTCGATCGGCTTCGACGCCATCACCGTGGCACTGCTGGGACGATCCAAACCCCTGGGAACGTTCCTCGCGGGTCTGCTGTTCGGTGCGTTCAAGGCCGGCGGCTACCTGATGCAGTCGCAGACCGGCACCCCGATCGACATCGTCCTCGTGGTCCAATCCGTCATCGTCCTGCTCATCGCGGCCCCACCACTCGTGAGGTCGATCTTCCGGTTGCCCACACCGGCGCTCAAGCGGAAGGAGGCCTGACATGACTGCTCAGAACACGACTGCTGCGACACCGGCGGCGAAGACCTCGGCACAGTCCAAGGCGCTGACCCCGATCGCGTGGAAGTTCCCGATCACCTACACGATCCTGGCCCTCGTCTCGCTCATCTTCTTCGGCCTCATCGGCCGTGACGGAGAGACGACGTTCCGGATCGCAACCAGCGGAGACCTCTTCGCCATTCCCGACGTCGTGGTCTCCTCCACCGTCGCCGGTCTGATCCTGTCCCTCATCCTCGTGGTCATGGCCGCAACTTCGGTCTACCTCGCGCTGAAGCGGATCACCCTGGCCGCCTGGTTCCCGATGGTCTTCGGCATCCTCTTCGTCGTCTCGTTCCTCGCCTGGGCCGGTGGCGGCAGCGGCGGAGTGATCCCGCTGACCACACTGCTGGCCGGTGCCTTGGCACTGTCCGTGCCGCTGATCTTCGGCGCCATGTGCGGCCTCGTCGGCGAACGTTCCGGCATCATCAACATCGCCATCGAAGGTCAGCTCCTGGCTGGTGCCTTCCTCGCCGCAGTCGTCGCCTCCGTGGTTAAGAACCCCTACGCGGGACTGCTGGCGGCACCGATCGCCGGTGCGCTGGTGGCCGTGATCCTCACGTTCTTCGCAGTGAAGTACTGGGTCAACCAGATCATCATCGGCGTCGTCCTCAACGTGCTCGTCGTCGGCGTCACCAGCTTCCTCTACTCGACGGTGCTGACGGAGGACCCCGAGCTGTGGAACGCCAGGCAGAAGCTTCCCGATCTGCCGATTCCGCTGCTGTCGGACATCCCCATCCTGGGCCGGGTGCTCTTCGACCAGAACATCCTCGTCTACATCATGTACGTCGTCGTCATCGCCCTCCAGATCTTCGTGTTCCGCTCGAAGTGGGGCCTGCGGATGCGGGCAGTGGGCGAACACCCGAAGGCCGCCGACACCGTGGGCATCAAGGTCAACTTCACCCGCGTGCGCAACACACTTCTGGCCGGTGCCATCGCGGGCCTCGGCGGTGCCTTCTTCACCGTCGGATCGGGTCTGGCGTTCGGCAAGGAGATGTCTGCCGGCCAGGGGTACATCGCGCTGGCGGCGATGATCCTGGGCAAGTGGAACCCGAAGGGTGCCCTGCTGGCTGCCCTGCTGTTCGGCTTCTCCAAGAGTTTGGGCAACACTCTGCAGTCCATCGGCACCCCGGTGGCCAACGAGCTGCTGCTCATGCTTCCCTATATCGTCACGGTTCTCGCCGTCGCCGGTTTCGTCGGCCGGGTCCGCCCACCGGCGTCCTCGGGCGTGCCGTACGTGAAATAGTTCAAACCCCAAGAGAGAGGTATCCCCTATGACTTCCACAGATGTCGAAGCCTCTGAACACGAGTGGATCGTGGAACCCATCCCTGCCACGGTCGACGACCTGAGCGAGGAAACCTGGTCGCTGCTGCGCGATGAGGCGATGCGGGCAATGCAGTATGCCTACGTTCCGTATTCGTCCTATCCGGTCGGTGCGGCCGCACTCGTCGATGACGGACGAATCGTCAGCGGCGCCAATATCGAGAACGCCTCGTTCGGGGTCACACTGTGTGCCGAATGCTCGCTCGTCTCCGACCTGTTCATGTCCGGCGGCGGCCGACTCGTGGCATTCGACTGCGTCGATGGTGCGGGAGCGACCCTGGTCCCGTGCGGACGATGCCGCCAACTTCTGTTCGAGCACGGCGGCAACGACCTCATGCTCAATATGCCCAGCGGGCGGGAACCCATGTCGGTGGTGCTGCCCGAAGCCTTCGGCCCCGATCACCTGCGCCCCGCTGCGCCGGGCGCAGGCTCCGCCAAGCACTGAACCCGATGTCGCCGAGGTGGCCCCGCAGTTCCAGCGCCACCTCGGCGATCAGCTGTGACCGGCTGTGACCAGCTGTGACCACGAGAACGGCCACAGCACGAGAACGGCACACCCCGGGAACTACCGCATCCTGCGAACGGCACCACCCCGAGAACGAAGGACTGAGATCGTGACTGTAGAGGCATTCGATGCCGTCGACGTCATCGCAGCCAAACGCGATGGCCGCACCCTGCGCAAAGAGCAGATCGACTGGGTGATCGATGCCTACACCCGTGGTGTCGTCGCCGATGAGCAGATGGCGGCCCTGGCCATGGCGATCTTCATCAACGACATGGAACCGGGCGAGATCGCGGACTGGACGCAGGCGATGATCGCCTCGGGCGAGCGGATGGACTTCTCGTCCCTGTCCCGGCCGACCTCGGACAAGCATTCGACCGGGGGAGTCGGGGACAAGATCACCCTGCCCCTGGCCCCGCTCGTCGCGGTCTTCGACGTCGCCGTCCCGCAGCTTTCGGGTCGCGGCCTGGGCCACACCGGCGGGACCCTGGACAAGCTCGAGTCCATTCCCGGGTGGCAGGCGGGCCTGAGCAATAAGGCGATCCTCGACCAGCTCGAGGACCTCGGCGCGGTCATCTGCGCCGCGGGGTCCGGCCTGGCACCGGCGGATAAGAAGCTCTACGCACTGCGCGATACGACCTCGACGGTCGACTGCATTCCGCTCATCGCCTCGTCGATCATGTCGAAGAAGATCGCGGAGGGCACCCAGGGGCTCGTCCTCGACGTCAAGGTCGGGTCCGGGGCCTTCATGAAGGACCTGTCCAAGGCCCAGAAGCTGGCACGGACCATGGTCGATCTGGGCAAAGCGGCTGGGGTCAAGACCTCGGCGCTGCTCACGGACATGTCCACCCCGCTGGGGCTTACGGTCGGCAATGCCCTCGAGGTCCGTGAGTCCGTGGAGGTCCTGGCCGGCGGCGGCCCCTCAGACGTCGTGGATCTGACCGTGGCTTTGGCCGAGGAGATGTTGCGTCTGGCCGGTAAGACCGACGTCGATGTGCGCGCGGCGCTGTCCGACGGTCGGGCGATGGACGTCTGGAAGCGGATGATCCGGGCCCAGAACGGTGATCCCGAGGCCGCGCTGCCCGTCGCCGAGCACACTGAGGTCGTCACCGCACCCGAGTCCGGAGTGCTCAGCAGGCTCGATGCGCTGTCCGTGGGAGTCGCCTCCTGGCGTCTGGGTGCCGGACGGGCACGGAAGGAAGATCCGGTCCAGGACGTCGCCGGCATCGAGCTCCATGCCAAGCCCGGCGAGGCCGTGACCGCTGGCCAACCGCTCATGACCCTGCACACAGCCACCCCGGAGCGCTTCGCCCGGGCGATCGAATCTCTTGCAGATGCCGTCGAGATCGGAGGCGATCTCAGCTCGGTCTCCGAGTCGATCGTGCTTGAGAAGATCACCTGAACCGCCGATCACGTTCGGCACATCACGGTACGTCTTCGCACACCACGAACCACCGCACCACGAATCACACTGGAGGACAACCATGACCAGCAGAACCGAAGTCGCAGCGATCATCGATCACACACTGCTCAAGCCCGAAGCCACCCCTGCCGATGTTGAGGCACTCGTGTCCGAAGCGAAGGACCTCGGCGTGCTCGCGATCTGCGTCTCCCCGTCGTTGCTTCCCGTCACCGATCCCGGCGAGCTGGTCGTCGCCACCGTCGTCGGATTCCCCAGCGGTCAGGTCAAGCCAGAGATCAAGGCCGCCGAGGCTGCCCAAGCCGTTTCCGACGGTGCAGATGAAGTCGACATGGTCATCAACATCGGACAGGCCATCGCCAGTGACTTCGACGCTGTCGAGGCTGATATCCGCGGCGTCGTCGACGCCAGCGGCAGCGCCCTGGTCAAGGTCATCGTCGAATCTGCAGCGCTCAGCGACGACCAGATCGTTCAGGCCTGCCGCCGCGCCGAGGCCGCCGGGGCAGGCTTCGTCAAGACCTCGACCGGTTTCCACCCGGCAGGCGGCGCCAGCGCACACGCTGTGGCCCTCATGCGCGAAACCGTGGGCAACCGCCTCGGCGTCAAGGCTTCCGGTGGAATCCGCAGCGTCGAAGCCGCAGAGGAAATGATTGAGGCGGGAGCCTCGCGTCTCGGACTGTCCGGGTCCGCGGGGATCCTTGGAGGACTCAGCGACTGAGCGTTTCTAAGGAGACTCCTCCTGGGGAGCAGTTAAGATTCCTCCCCACGCGCTTCTGCAGTCGAAGTCAGACTGAGTTGGTTGCAGCCAGCTCTGTCTGACTTCGACTGTATGTTTCCGGGCCGCGGCTGCCCGGCACCGAACCTCAGACCCGAAGAAGTCCTTGAGCTAGGTGCTGATGGTTATCAGCCGCTCCTTGAGTGCGGGCTGGAGCGCCGCACTCGCCGAGGCGGTCGTGACTCTCAACACGTCTCGGGAGGTCGCCCACTCCGAGCTGTCGGGCCATCAGGCGGATGAAGACTCTCCCCACCGGAAGGTGAGCCGAGTGGCACTTTGCCCACCTAGGTGCCGGGTCGAGCGCTGCCGCGCAGCCAGGGGCTGAAAGAGTACGACGAGTCCGTCGGAGCCCCCAAGTGTCATTGTGAGCCGACGTTCCGGCCATTGATCATCCCGAAGGCGGAGGACCTCTGACGGCGGCGGATGCGGCTCGGATGCGGCCGCGTCTGGGGAGGATGATTTTGCCCACTCCTGAACAGTGTTCAATAATTGGGTTATGGTTAACTACTTCTCACTGGCCGAGCGTGTGCTCTCCGGTACCTCAGCCACCGCCTCCGATGCCCGCGCGATCCTGTCGTCCCCGAATGAGGATCTGCTCGATCTCGTCGCAGCCGCAGCCCGACTGCGGCGCGAGCACTTCGGTAAGCGCATCAAGATCAACTACCTCGTCAACCTCAAGTCCGGGCTGTGCCCGGAGGACTGCAGCTACTGTTCGCAGCGCCTAGGCTCCGAAGCGGAGATCCTCAAGTATTCCTGGCTGCCCAAGGAGGAGGCTAAGCGCCAGGCGGATTTCGGTCTGGCCGGAGGTGCCTCGCGCGTCTGTCTCGTCGCCTCCGGCCGCGGTCCGTCGAATCGGGATGTTGATCGCGTCTCGGGAATGGTCGAGGAGATCAAGTCTGCCACTCCCGGCGTCGAGGTCTGCGCCTGCCTCGGATTCCTCAAGGAGGGTCAAGCACATCGCCTCAAGGAGGCCGGGGTCGATGCTTACAACCACAACCTCAACACCGCTGAGTCCCTCTACGCCGACATCTGCTCGACACACACCTTTGCCGACCGGGTCGACACCGTCGACAAGGCTCGCGGCGCCGGACTCTCCCCGTGCTCGGGACTCCTCGTCGGCGTGGGCGAGACGAACGACCAGATCATCGAGGCGATCGAATCGCTCAGAGCCGTCGACTCCGACTCGATCCCGGTCAACTTCCTCATCCCCTTCGACGGCACCCCATTGGAGGGCACCAACACTCTGACCCCGCAGCACTGCGTGAGGATTCTGTGCGCTGTGCGCTTCCTGTGCCCGGATCGCGAACTGCGCATTGCCGGCGGCCGTGAAATGCACCTGCGTTCGCTGCAGTCGCTGTCGCTGAATGTGGCCAATTCGCTGTTCCTCGGCGACTACCTCACTTCGGAGGGGCAGGCCGCCGAAGAGGATCTCGACATGATCGTCGATGGCGGGTTCGAGATCGTCGGCGCGGAGAGTGCCCAGCAGCTGCGCGACGAGCTCAAGGCCCACAGGGCAGCCCATCAGGCTGCCTTCGACGGCGAAGCACCCGGCCCCGCGAACGGCGACGGTGCGTCCGCTGCCAGCACTGGCGCATCGAGCGAGACTGCACCAACACCAGTCGCAGGTGGCGCACTGCCGTGTGGCAAACCGCTGCCCGCTGTCGGTCACGAGGCAGGCAACTCGGGCGTGACGATTCCGACGATCCGCCGCCGCGGTGCCGGCACAGAGATCTCTCCCAATGCCTGAGCCGGCACGTTCGAGTCCCCAGAGCACGCTGGACAGGGATGCCGGTCTTCTCTGGCACCCCTATGGTCCCCTCGATGCTGGGGCGCACTTTTCGGTCACCGGTGCAGCCGGTGCCTATGTGGAACTGTGTGATACTTCTGGCTCGCCACATCGGCTCCTGGACGGGATGAGCTCGTGGTGGGCGGTTGTCCACGGCTACCGACACCCGGTCATGGACGCGGCACTGACTCACCAGATCCGCTCGTTCTCGCATGTCATGTTCGGCGGTCTGACCCACGGCCCGGCCGTCGACCTGGCCGAGCACCTCGTCGCGGTCACACCGGCCGGCCTCGACCATGTCTACCTGGCCGACTCAGGCTCGGTCTCGGTCGAGGTCGCGCTCAAGCTCGCCACCCAGTACCAACAGGCTCGCGGACGCGACCGCAGTCGCTTCCTCGCCCTCGAAGGCGCCTATCACGGTGACACGACCGGTGCGATGAGCGTGTGCGACCCGGTCGGGGGAATGCACGCCGACTTCGCCGGACTGCTGTCCCCACAGCTCTTCCTACCGCGTCCTCCGCTGCCGGAGGCTTCCACCGTCGAGGTCGATGCCTGGGTGGTCCGGGCGGAGAACCTCGTCGACATGCATGGGTCCGAACTCGCCGGCATCATCGTCGAGCCTCTCTTCCAGGGCGCTGGCGGTATGCGGCCCTATCACCCGGCGGCCCTGCGGGCGCTGCGGCGGCTGGCCACCGAGATCGACGCCGTGTTCATCGCCGATGAGATCGCCACCGGCTTCGGCCGCACCGGTGCTGACTTCGCCTGCCGCTCGGCCGGCATCACCCCGGATGTCATGTGCCTGGGCAAGGCTCTGACCGGCGGTTATCTGACGTTGGCGGCACTCATGTGCAGTGGGCCGATAGCCGAGGTCATCACCGCTTCCTCCCACCGGGCGCTCATGCACGGACCGACCTTCATGGCCAATCCGCTGGCCTGCGCAGCAGCCACAGCCTCGGTCGGGCTGCTCTTCACCGATGACACGAGCGGCTGGGAGCCGGCCATTGCCCGCATCTCTCCCGCACTCACAGCCGGTCTCGCGCCGGCTCGAGAGATGGCGCACGTCGCCGAGGTGCGTGTCACCGGTGGCATCGGCGTCATCGAACTCGAACGTCCGGTCGATGTCGGACTCACCACGCGCATCGCCGCCGAGCACGGCGTGTGGCTGCGGCCCTTCCGGCGACACATCTACACCATGCCGCCCTACATTTCGACACCGGAGACGATGGCGACGATCACGGCAGCAATGGTCGCTGCCGCCGCGGCCCACTCCGAAGGAGATCTGCAGTGAACGCCATCGCCTCCCGCATGACCGTGGCAGCCGAACGCCGCAGGGCCGCCGATATGGACCGCAATGATCCGGTGCTCAACGGACTCGACCTCGCCTCCAACGACTACCTCGGTCTCTCGCAGCATCCGGTTGTGCGTGCGGCGGCGATCGAAGCGATCGAAGACTATGGCACCTCAGCTAGGGCCTCGCGCCTCGTCACCGGAACCACCCGCGCCCATCACCTGCTCGAAGCCGCGCTTACCGAACGGCTGCGGCACCCGGCGTGCGTGACGTTCTCCAGCGGTTATCTGGCCAATATCGCCGCCGTCACGACCTTGGCTGGGCCAGATACCCTCATCGTCTCCGACGCCCACAATCACGCCTCACTCATTGACGCCTGTCGTCTGACGAAGGCCTCGATCACCGTCGTTGCCCACAATGATCCGAGCGCCGTCGAAACGGCCTTGGCCGACCGGGCGCAGGCCGAGGCGCTCGTGATCGTCGAATCGGTCTACTCCGTCCTCGGCGACGCAGCCGATCTGCCGCGACTGCTACAACTCTGTGAGCGCTACGATGCTATCCTCCTTGCCGACGAGGCCCACGGGATCGGTGTGGCCGGTATCGACGAACACTGCGGAATGGGTGCAGCCGCGGGCCTGAGCGAACACCGCGAGCGGCTCGTCGTCACCGCGACCCTGTCTAAGACGCTCGGCTCCCAAGGAGGAGCGCTGCTGGGCTCCGAGCTCATCCGCGATGCCGCCGTCAACACTGCTCGCTCCTTCATCTTCGACACCGGGCTCGCCCCGGCCAACGCGGCAGCCGCCCATGCGGCGCTTGGCCTCATCACTTCCGACAGGGTGGCATCCATGGCAGGCGCGCGGAACGCGCTCGCAACAGCGCTTGAGGTGCCGATTCCTGCCGGCGCTGTGCTCTCGGTGCCGATGCCGACCCCCGAATCCGGGGTGCGAGCACGGGCTCTGCTGCGTCAGGAGGGGATCCTAGTCGGCTGCTTCCGCCCGCCCTCGGTTCCTGATGGCATCACGCGGGTGCGGCCGACCGCGCGTGCTGGTCTGAGCCCCGATGAGCTGGCCCATGCCTGTGAGCGGATCCGGGCGATCACCGATGCCTGCGTTGCGGAGGCAGGGTGATTCCGCGGTTCCTGCTCGTCACGGGAACGGACACCGGCGTCGGCAAGACGATTGCGACCGCGGCGCTGGCCGTGGCGCTGACAGCCGCCGGGCGGCGGGTCATCATGTGCAAACCGGTCCAGACGGGGCACATCAGCCCCGACGATCCACAGCGCGAGCAGCTTGAAGCCGACTACAGCGATGTCGTCACCGAATCCGACGCCCAGATCGTCGCTCGGCTGACCGGAATCCATACGTTCACGAATATCACGCTGCGTCTGCCGATGGCTCCGCTTCCGGCGGCGCGCGAGGAGTCGACTGGATCCGTGTCGCCGACTGCCCGAGCGGCCTCGACCCTGCCCGGCGCAACCGAGCATGCAGAGCTCATCCACACGGCTGCCGAACGCACCGGTGCTGACCATGTCCTCATCGAAGGCGCAGGGGGAGTGCTCGTCGACTTCGGAGGCCACACTGCTGCCGACATCGTCGCCTGCCTTTCGCCCAATCCAGACTCCGTCGGTGCCGTCATCGTCTCCCGCTCGCGCCTGGGCACACTGAACCACACTGCTCTGACGGCCGAAGCCCTGGGGAATCGGCACATATCGGTCACCGGCATCATTTTGGGCTCGTGGCCCGAGCCTGCGCCGCCGGTCGACCGTGACAATCGCTGCGCGCTGTCGGCTATTGCCCCCATCCTCGGTGCGGTTCCCGCCGGAGCCGGCCACCGCCTCGGGCGCGGCGAGTTCACAGCACAAGCACCCGGTTGGCTCCATCTGCCCTGCTGACTCAGCAGCGTCGGCGGCCCCCGTCGGATCCCCGGCCCGCAACTTCATCATGCACTGAACGAAGCTGTGGCCGGGGGAGACCGGATGGGCTAATACGGCGTCTGTCGCCTCAGAGACCGAAGAAGGTCTTGAGTTCGGTGTTGATGGAGGCCAGGCGCTCGGTCAAGGCCGGTTTAAGGGAGGAGCTCGCCGAGTCGGCTGACACCCGCACACCCGCACTGGCCGCGGCTCGGGTGTCGGCTTCGGCCGAGGCCTCCAGCTCGGAGGGGTCGGCGACGACCTCGAGGTAGCACTTGAGTTTTGGCTCCGTACCCGAAGGGCGCACGATCACTCGAGAGTTCGCCTCGGAAAGCAGCAGGATGCCATCGGTGGGAGGCAAGCCGTCGTAACCCAGTGAAAGGTCATGGACTTCGGCGACCGGGGAGCCTGCCAGAGTCGTTGGTGGGTTCTCCCGCAACTTCGCCATGGCTGCGGCGATGAGGGAGACATCGTCGAAGCGGAAGCTCAGCGGCGCGGTGGCAAAGTATCCGTCGCGATTGCGAATCCGGTCGAGCTCGGTCTCGATGCTTGAACCCGACTCCTTGAGTCGTGAGGCCAAAGCTGCGAAGGTCACGGCAGCGGAGATTCCGTCCTTGTCCCGGACAGCTGTGGGGTCGACGCAGTACCCCAAAGCCTCTTCGTAGCCGAAGACCAGGTCGGGAACACGGGAGATCCACTTGAAACCCGTGAGTGTGTTCTTCGCAGTGAAACCGTGGCTTTCGGCAGCGGCAGCCAGGCCCCGGGAAGAGACGATCGAGTTCGCGAACACCGGCGACGCTGAGTCAGACGCCTCGCCAGCCCCTGCTGGTCCCGCGCCTCCCGCCGATCCTTCGACTCCAACGGCGTCCGCGGCCACCTGCCGCTTCGAATGATGGGCGCCCTGTGCCATGCGGGTCGCGATGTCCTCACCGAGGAGGAGACCCACCTCGTCGCCGGACAGCTGCCGGTAACCGGCTGCCAGGGAGACATCCGGGATGGCTGCGGAGAACCTGTCAGCGTCCGGGTCATTGGCGATGATCAGGTCGGCGTTGACCTCCTTGGCTAAGGCGTACGACTCATCGAGGGCACCGGCCTCTTCTGGGTTCGGGAACGCCACTGTCGGGAAATCCGGCTCCGGTGTCTGCTGGGACGGCACCGGATGCACGTTGGAGAAACCCGTGCGGGCCAGTGCCGCCTCGGCGACGGAAGCTCCGACCCCGTGCAGGGAGGTGTGCACGATGGTCAGATCGGCGTTCGAGCGCACATCCAGGGCATCGATGCGAGCCAGGTAGGTTTCGACGATCGACTCATCGAGATGCTCCCAGGCGGATTCGGCACGAGGCACCGAGGCCACGGATGACACGGCCGCGATCTGCTCGGCGATGAGGGCATCGGCTGGGCTGACGATCTGAGCACCGGCACCAGCCTCGGCAGCACCAGGGTCGGATTCGATCGCGAGCAGCGGACGCTGACCGAGATAGACCTTATAGCCGTTGTCCGCAGGCGGGTTGTGGCTGGCGGTGACCATGACTCCGGCATCGGCCTTCAAATGAGACAGTGCGAACGCCAACAACGGGGTCGGCAGCTGATCGGGCAGCTGGATGGCCGTACCGCCGGCCGCCGTGACGACAGCGGCGGTGTCGGCTGCGAAGTCTGAGGACTTGTAGCGGGCATCGCAGCCGATGACGACCGTGAAACCCTCACCCACCGTGTTCAGAAGGAAACGGGAGAGTCCGGCTGCGGCGCGGATGACGACGGCACGGTTCATCCGGTTGGGTCCGGCCGCGATCTCTCCGCGCAGACCCGCGGTGCCAAACTCCAGGGGACCGGCGAAACGATCCTCGAGGTCTGCGAGGGCAGCCTCATCACCGGTCTTCGCCGCGGCCAGGATGCTGCTCAACGTGGTCGCGGTCTGCGGATCGGGGTCATCGGCGATCCACGCCTCGACGATTTCGGCGTCGAACCCGGCGGTGAAGCGATCGGCTACTTCGGTCATATCTGTCCTTGTCCAGTGCTGTTGGAACGGGTGAGCTCCCGTTGGGGAGGGAAGTGCTGGAAATGCTGGCGCGTTCAGAGCTTCGAGACGATATCGGCGAGCAGCTGCGAGATGCGCGGGGCGGCGGCGACCCCGGCCTCGATGACCTCGGCGTGGGAGAGCGGAGTCTCCTGGATGCCGGCGGCCAGGTTCGTCACCAGGGAGATGCCCATGAGTTCCAGACCTGCCTGACGTGCGGCGATTGCCTCCAACGAGGTGGACATTCCGACGAGGTCGGCGCCGAGGACTCCGGCCATGCGCACCTCGGCGGGAGTTTCGTAGTGAGGTCCGCGGAACTGTGCGTAGACGCCCTCGTCGAGGCTGGGGTCGATCTCCTTGGCGATGGCACGCATGCGCGGGGAGTACAGATCGGTGAGGTCGACGAAGTTCGCACCTTCGATGGGGGAGGTGCCGGTGAGGTTGAGGTGGTCGGAGATGAGGACCGGGGTGCCGGCGGCCCAATTGCGATTGAGCCCTCCGCAGCCGTTGGTGAGCACCAGGTTCTCGCAGCCGGCGGCAGCGGCGGTGCGGACCCCGTGGGCGACGGCGCGCACGCCCTTGCCCTCGTAGTAGTGGGTGCGGGAACCGAGGACGAGAGCGTGCTTGCCGCTGGCTTCGATTCGGATCGTGCGCAGGGTGGCGCCGTGGCCTTCGACGGCGGGCGCGTGGAAGCCGGGGACGTCCGCGGCCGAGATCTCGCTGATCGTCTCGCCGAGGAGCTCGGCTGCTCCGCCCCACCCGGAGCCGAGAACGAGAGCAATGTCATGGGCCTCGATGCCGGCTTTGGAGTTGATGGTCGTGGCCGCGGCGCGGGCGGCGGCGGTAGGATCGCTTAAGTCAGTCATGACGCCAAGATTATCAAGTTCTCGACCCGTTCAAGGAGCGCACACAATGCCGATCAGAGACCTGACCGATGGTGACGACCTGCGGTTGAACGAGGTGTTCGCCGACGCCGATACGCCGGCCGCTCATATGGCCAGGTCCCTGTTCCGCCCGACCTCGGATTCGCCTCTGCTGCGATCCGTCATCGCTGAGGTGGTGCCCGAGGTTCCCGTCGGTGCCGCAGCGATCGCCGAATCCCCGCTTCACCCCTACCGGGCGTGGGCCCACGTCGAGGTGGCGGCCGAAGAACAGGGGCATGGTCAGGGACGGGAACTGTTCGAAGCCGTGTGTGCCGAGACCGTGGGGACTGCCGTGGAGGGACTTGACCTGCGAACTCGGGTCCAGTCCGGCAGTTCGGGTGCCGGGTTCGCTCAGGCTCTCGGTTTCACTCCGCTGACGACGACGCGGGTGATCAAGGTCGCTGCCGGTGCGCTTCCGCCCAGCGGTGGCGGACGTGCCGAGGACCTCGAGATCGTGGCCACCGGTTCGGTGAAGCTGACGAAGGCATTCCTCGCCTGGTACACGGCCGTGAACAAGGACGATGCAGTCGGTCCGCTGACCATCGGTCAGGTCAACAATGCGTTCCTGTCCGAAGCCGTCGGTGCCCATGGTGCCGCACTGCTCGACGGGGATGCCGGTGCGGCCGAGGACGCAGGGCTGAGCGCCTTCGCCGTCTCCTACGCCAGGGAAGCCGAGCAGACGGGCGTCGAGATCACTGATGCGATGCCGGCAGCGGCTGATGATGACGAGGCACCCACCGAGCTCATCCTCGGCTCGATGTTCGAAACCCGTGAGGAGGCCGTCGACACCACCAGCGAGCTGTTCAACGCTGCCATTGCCGATGCGGAGCTCCTCCTTGCCCGCCTCTCCGTCGATGCCGACGTGGTCCTCGAAGTCACGAGCGGCATGCCCGTGGTCTCGGCACTGGCCGACCGACTCCTGGAAGCGGGACAGGCGAGTGAACTCTACCGTTACGAAACACTCACGGGACCCCCTGCGGAGATGAATTGAGAGTCTCGGCTGAGTAGAGCCTCACCGCCTGAGCCCTCTGTTCGGTGATGTACCAGGCGGTCCCTGGTTCCCCATCCAGAGGCGGCAGTCTGAGCAGGCCCAGATTGCTGAGATCCTGACGACTGTGAGTGCCGATGATCAGCATCGGCCCCAACACTTGAGCTTTGGACAAAGGGGAGCCGTAGCCGGGAGTGAACCGCACTGGAGTCGTCACCACATGCAGACCACCGTCGAGCAGGTCGAAGGCATCCCAATTCGCCTCCAGGTGCGCATCATCATGGACTGCGAGTCCGCGGCTGATGTCCGTCGCGGACCCGCACATGTTCTGCAGCGCAGTTGCAGTCTCGGTCTTGCCGCTCTGCGGTGAACCGCGAACATTGAGCACCGACCCATCGCGGGGCGGATCCCACACCACGAGTTCGCCGAAGGGGTCACGTCCCAACGGCATCGACGTGCTCGTCGGATCCGGTTGCGCCGGGTGTGAGGGACCTTTGAGGCCGCACCATTCTGGTGGGAAACCGCGACGCCTGTCGGCGGCTCCGTCCGAACCGTCGCCGTCCGAACCAGCGCCGTCCGCACCGGCGCCGCGCTGCCGCTGCGGCACCAACTGCACGTCGGCACCGTCACCGCCGGCCTCGTGAGCACCGGGGCCGACCAGCACCGCCCGGTATTCCGGCCAGGTCCCGACGAACCGCTGTCTCGACAATCCGACGCTGAGCCCATCTCCTCCCGCACTGGGCGGGAAGATCACCTGCGTCGTGAAGGCGGCGCTCGTGCTCGTGGCCGATCGGCACCCGGCCAGCAGAAACGTCAGCCCCAGTCCGGAGGCATGTTTGAGGAGTCGCTCAGTCTCAGCCGCCATCTGGTGGTCCATCGAGTCGATGAACTCGTTCCAGTTGCTGCACACGACGATCGTGGGCGGCAGGCTCTGCGCGACATGCCCTCGATTCAGATGGTCGAGGATCGTATGGAACCGCCACCCGATGTCCATTCCGCAGGTGATCTCGGCCCATTTCAGGGACTCGGCGATGCGTCCCAGTGCCACGACCCGGTGAGTCTGGGCGGCGCTGGCCGCCATTCGCCTCAGCATCGATGCGACGATGTCCGGGTCGGTGCCGATGATGATGGCTGACCCGTCGACAGCGGGGGAGTACGACCATTCGCTCTGACTCTGATGACTGGGAATGTCGACAATCCCAGTCACTGCTGGGCGACCGTCGCCCGCGGATGAATACAGCCGTGCAGTGATCTCTTCGGAGTCGGGAAGAGGCGGGAGAACCACAGAGCGGAGCGGATCAGGTGACAGCCGTGTCCGGTCATGGGCCTCAGCATCCGCCCGGCAGAGATTGTGGACGCGGATTCCGTTGACGCTGTGCTGGATGGGGAGGCCTCGGCCAGGATCCCACGGCCGGAGACGAGGCCGATGACTGACCTCGACGGAGGCGGAATCGGCCGTGGGGACGGCGACGCGGAATTCCACGATCGACGAACCCGAATCCAGGCACGCTGCTCCTGGTCTGCCCGGCGGCAAATGCGCGGCAGCGTTGACGCCGATGACGTCGAAGGAATCCGCATCATCGCGCACGCGCAGACACACGCGGATATTGATGTTGGCCTTCATCTGTCCGGTGACGACTCCGAGCGGACGCTGAGTGGCCAGAATCAGATGCACGCCCAGAGATCGGCCCAGCGCTGTCAGGTGCTCCAGCAGATCAGCAGCCTTCGGGTGGGTCGCCATGAGGGCGTGGAATTCGT
The DNA here is from genome assembly GCF_900105045.1 of Brevibacterium picturae. Taxonomy (GTDB): domain Bacteria; phylum Actinomycetota; class Actinomycetes; order Actinomycetales; family Brevibacteriaceae; genus Brevibacterium; species Brevibacterium picturae. The sequence continues at coordinate 3,315,520 of NZ_LT629739.1, forward strand.
CGATGACGACGACCAGCCTCGGCGGGGGATCGTCGAGTTCGAGGACATCGGAGCATCCGTGGTCGGCCAGGAGCCGCTCGCGTCGGGTGATTTCGGCCCGGACCGAAACCAATGCCCGGAATGCTGCGGCCGAATCGAAATCGTCGAGGATGCTGTCCGTGTGCGGCAGATCCTCCAAGGGAGCGAACGTCGCCCCGCCCTTGAAATCAATGAGGACGAAAGTCAGCCGCCGAGGTGGGTGTTCCAATGCCATTGCGAGCAGCCAGGTCTGGAGGAGAATGGATTTTCCGCTCCCAGTCGTCCCAGCCACGAGCGCGTGGGGCCCGTCCTCGAAGAGGTCGATGGCGATGTCGCCGCGACTCCCTCGCCCGATCGTCACCGGACCCGGAGCAGTCCGTGACCAGCGGTGACGAATGGCATCTGGTTCGTCATCGTAGAGATCGCCGAGGCCGTGGTTCGGCAGGCGTTCGGCCCAGGCCCGGCTCGTCTGCCTGTGTGCGAGGGTGAGGAATCGGCCTGGCGGCATGAGCGCGGCAATGAGGCCTCTGCCGGGCACCGGACCGTCGTCGGCCGATGAGTCCTCGGTGCGGGCCTGGGCGAGGCTGCCGAGCGACAGCGAAATTGCAGCAGTGGGTGCGGGTGCGTCAACATGCAGCGTCGACGTCGAACTGTGGCCGGACAGGCGCAACCCGATCATCGAATCGGCTGAGCTTCCGTGAGGCAGACGAGGCGCTTGTGATGAAGCGGCGGCGGATTCAGTGGTGGAGGCTGAAGTCGGTGCGTATCCGTGGTCGAAGCGGCTTCCCTGCAGTTCGGGAAGCCGGAGCAGCTCCGGGCACGGGCGCCAGTCGTAGGAGGGGTCGGCTAGCCACGACAGGGCCATGCGGCGCAGCTGTTCGTGATCGCCGGTGACCGTCACCGATGTTGTGCGCGGTTCGATGCGAAGTGGCACATCGTCGATGATGACCGAGCCGTCGAGGTGATCGGTGTCGTCGTAGAGTTCGTCGGCGATGGTGATGGGGCTGCGAGCAGAGCCGAAGCCGAGGCACAGACCCGAACCGGTCTGCAGTCGACGTCTGTGTTCGGTGATCAGAGTGGTCAGTCCTTGCCGTGCCGTTTCCAGAGCGGTTCGTCGGTCGATGTCACATTGGACGCAATCGCGAGCGTAGCGACGTTTCTCCATGACATAGGCGACATAACCGGAGATAGGTGCGGACACGCTGAACAGGAGGAACCACCACATTCCGGTGACGACGGCGAGTACCCCGCCGATGGCGATGGGAATGAGGAATGCCCACCATTGGGGAGGTTTGGCCGGGCGGGGATCGTCAATCGGCACGGGTGCCACATGGGTCGGTTCACGTCCGAGGCGCGCAGGCCCCCGTGCCAGGGAAGCGACTGAAGCGGTGTCAGGGGGCGGGGCCGCCGCGGGGGCGGTCGGTGAGAAGATCGTGGTGCCCAAGGAGGAGAACTCCTGCTCTCTGGTCGGCCCCAGCTGCAGACGTGTCGGTCGGCGTGACATGCACGGGTCGATGATGTTCAGACAGTCGGGGTGGCTGATGCGGCTGAGCAGAGGAGCACGGGGGTCGATGCCGATTGTGAACCCCGAATCAGGTCCCGCGAGCACCGAGATCGATGCAGATCCGGTTCCGCGATTCAGACAGGAGACCCCGAGGACTGTGACAGGGTTCAGTGACTGCCACCGCCCCCAGGCCATGGATTTCACCGTATGCTCCGGGGTGCCGGAGCTCTCCGGCAGACGGTTTCCAGCGACCAGGTCGGCCCAGGTCAGGATGGGGCCGAAGACGGCCAGGAAGACTTCGAGGACGAGCTGTTCGGAGTCTGCCTCGATCACATCGGTGCGGATGCTCGCGTTGGCGTCGATGCGGTGGATGAGGCCGAGCGTCTTCATCTTCCCAGAGTCACGAGGTTAGCCGGAAGCGGCAAGCTCTCCTTGCATCCCTGTTGACAGTGAATCTGTGCCCACAAGTATTTCGAGCAGAAGTGGCGGAGCGATCAACAGGAGAACACGTCAGAGTCAGCTTTTCCGGATGCACGACATCGTTGGCTCCCTCCTCACTTCCGCCTCACGAAATGCCTCATACCCGCCGTACGAGATGCTTCGCGAAATGCCTCAGGAAATGCGCAGCGATCCGCGAGCGTACGCGGTGGCCTGCAGCTCGATGAGATCGGGGACGAACGGTGACAGCAACGCGGGGGAGTAGTCTGCGCGCAGTCGGATGACGACCGAATGCTGCCCGTCCGCATCGGCGCTGAGCGTGACATTGTGCAGCCCCTGCGGGGTCGGTACCGCGGCAACATAGCGGCTGGCGGCCCGTTTCGCTGCGGCTGGTGAGAACACGAGTCCAGGCTCTCCGCCCGGCGCCGGTTCGAACGAGTCGGATGCGGCCAGCGCCGCGGAATCCGCCACACTCTGCAGCTCACGTCTGGTCATGTGCAGGTCCGTCAGTGCTGCGATGAGGAAGGCGAGGAGCAGGGCGATGACGACGAAGCCGATGGCCAGTGGGGTGATCGACCCGTCATCGGCGGGGACCCGCTGCTGTTGTCGTGTCATCTCAGCCCCCACCTGCGGTGGCGACGACGTCCGTGTGGTTGGCACGCAGAGTGATGTGCGGGGAATGCTTGGTGCCGAAGAGGAGCGGGAACCCGGGGAGGGACACCTTCGTCTCGACTCGGGCGGTGATGAGGGAACCTGCTTGTCCACAGGGACCGGAGCATGAGTAGTCGATGGTGATGGGAACGTCGGTGAGACCGAAGTCGGTGAAATGCATGTCTGCGACCTGGTGGGCTCGGGCTTCGGAGGGGGTGGCATCGCGGGCCGCGATCCGTGAGGCGGAGATCGCCGTCGACGTGGTGGCATAGCTGGCGGCCTGCAGCTGGGAGATCGCGAGCATGAGATAGACCACCGGGATGAGCAGGACGATCGAGGCGAAGATGAATTCGATGACGGCCGTGCCCGAATCGCAGCGTTCCCCCGGACCCGAATCCCGGCGTTCCTGCGACACCTCAGCTTCAGATTCAGTCACGGTCGACGTCCTCAACGATGGATCGTCCGCTCAGCTCCCACACCTCGGCGGGGCCCCACAGGCCGAGGACGGGCAGCGGCGTCCGCACCCGAACCTCGACGACTTCGACCTGGCCGTGCCGCGCCTCGGTGACGGTGATCGACTGGGCATAGCGCTCGCCCACGGACACTGTGATGAGCTCGGAGGCGAGGCGTTGTCCGTCCGCCGTTGACTGATCGGCGAGGCTGGCCTGGCGGGCACCGGCAATGGCCGAATCGATGACGGTGTTGCGGACGTGGATGACCAGGCCGATCTGCAGAGTGCCGGCCAGAACGAGGGCCAGGAGCGAGCCGATGAGGGCGAACTCAGCGATCGCGGAACCGGAATCAGCCCGAGCTTCGCATTCCCCGTCGCGGATCTCGCACTCGGGTTCCAATGCGCTTCCGCACCCCGATTCCTGGTCAGCACCGCACTTCCGGTGACTCACCCGGCTCCCCGGACCTTGTTCATCGCATCCTGGAACATCGAGGTGAAGGCCTCTCCGGCCAATGCCCACAGAGCGACGACCAGCCCCGCTGTCATCAAGGTGATGAGGACCCATCCGGGAACATCGCCGCGGTCTGGTCGGTTACCTCGGCGCTCGCCTCGGCGATCGGGATCGTCGATCGTAAGACCGATGACGAACCCGGCGAATCGGTTCAGCAGGTGGTGGAACATGGTGTCTCCTTCTTCCAGGGCGGTCGGTTGGCGGGGCGATCAGGTGGGGCGTGGGCGGGGCGACTGTGCGCGTCAGACTGGGTCATGGGCTCAGATCGAGGACGGTGAGCGAGGGGAAGACGGCGAAGATGACGGTCACCGGGAGCACAAAGACAACGACCGGTACCAGCATTCCGATCTCCTTCTTTCCCGACAGCTCGAGCAGGCGACGACGCGACTGCTCTCGCACATCGGCGGCCTGAGCGCGGAGGACCTCTGCCAGCGGGGTTCCGCGGGTCATCGACACGGCCAAACCGTCGACGAACTGCACGATCTCCGGAATGGCAATCCTGGTGGCCATCGAATCGAGCGCATCGACGAGCGGCGTCCCGGTCCTGGTCGCAGCCAGGGCGGTGCGCAGCTCATCGACAAGGTCTCCCGAGCACGTGCGACATACCCGCTCGAGTGCTTCAACGATTCCCTCGCCGGCGGTGATGGACAGTGCGAGAAGTTCGGCGACGGTGGGGAACTCTGCGAGCACGCGGGACTCGTGGCGGGCGATGGCTTGGCTCAGGCGCCAGTCGTTGGTGATGTGTCCGGCGATGCCGCCGCTGATGATGAGGACGAGGGTGACCACAGGGGAGAAACCCCGTTGGGCCGAAAGCAGCCCGGCCACGCATCCGGCGGCGATCATGCCCGCCAGGATGTTCAGAATCTGGTTGATCCGGAAGCGTTCCAGAGACGCACCCCCGCCGAGGCGGTTGATCCGCAGGTTCAATGTGGCGTCCGTGGTGATCCGGGACGTCACCCACATGGTGGCGCCGAACGTGACGGACTTGAGCAGTCCCACCAGCCCCTCCGCGCGGGGAGTCGGCGGAGCGTAGATGTCGACCAACGATTCCTGATCACGCAGATACGGGGCGATGCGAGACGACAGCGAGGGTCGCCGCAACGGCGGCAAGGAGAGGACGAAGACGCACAATGCCAACCCATTGAACGTTCCCAGGGCAAGGATCGTGAGCGGATCGGTCAGCATGCTCACCAAGCGTCACTGCCCTCGGCCGAACGGTGGAACGACGAGGACGACAGTGATGATCCTTCGATGACGCGCGGCTCCTGCGGGAGTCTGCCGATCCGCTTCATCGCCTGATACGCCAACAGTGAGACGACGAACCCGGAGGCGAGGAGGAGCAGCCCGGTCTGGGAATTGTAGGCGACGGCAGTCTCGGGCCGGGTCGAGAGGAACGCAAGCACCACCCAGGGAGCTGCCACCGCCAGGCGAGCACCATTGACCGTCCACTGCTGCCGGGCGGAGAGCTCGTTGCGGGTGCGGGCATCGTCGCGAACGAACTGGGCGAGTGCTCTCAGCATCGTGCCGAGATCACTTCCGCCGACCTGCCTGGTCACGCTGAGGGCGACGACGATCCGGTCCGCCACCGGGTCGGCACTGACCTGGCGGAAGCGTTCGAGGGCGATGGCGAAGGAACCGCTGGCCCGGTACTCCTCGGCGAAGACTTCGAACAGAGGACGCAGCGGCTCGGGCCCGCGGTGGGACAGCGAACTCAGTGCTTCAGGCAGTGACAGGCCGGCACGAACGCCGGAATTGAGGTGGTCGAGGGTCTCGGGCCACAGCTCACGACGCATGACCTGCTTGCTCCGCGCCCGATGCTGGAGCAGTCGGTGCGGCAACCAGGAGGCGAAGAGGCCGAAGCACAGGGCGATGGCCCACGAGCCGGTGAGGACGGTGGCGACGAGGCTGACGACGATGAAGACGGCCATCGACATGAGGATCAGGTGGCTCGGGTGCATCCGCGGAAACCCGGCTCCGGTGAGCATGTCATCGAGCTCACGAATCCATCGTTTCTGCACTCGTTTGCCTGCCGGCTTCTGCCACAGTGACATCCACAGCAGGAACAGGCCCGCACCCAGACACGCACCGATAAGAAGACTGTATTGGGAGTAGCTCATGCGGTTTCCAGAATGGAATGGAGATCCTTGCCGATGCTGGCGAAACGCTCGCCGAGGTGGCCGAACCCCTGACTGCGAATCAGCTGTCCCTGCGGCGAATGGAAGATCGTGTCGAGTTCGACGACGTCACCCTCGACACCGCCGGGCACAGCACAGATCTCGCTGACGAGACGGGTCCCGTTCTGATCACGTCGCAGGTGGACGACGACGTCGATGCTCACCGCCACTGTGGGGACAACGAAGGACGAAGAGATGTTGGCCCCGGCCAAAAGCGGCAAGGTGCAGATCTTCGTGATCGCGGCGCGGGCGGAGTTCGCGTGAATCGTTCCTGCTCCAGGCAGCCCCGAATTCAAGGCCACGAGCAGGTCGAGGCTCTCGGCCTCTCGAACTTCGCCGACGATTATGCGCGTCGGGCGCATGCGCAGGGCTTCCTTGACCAGGGAACGCAGGGTGACCTCGCCCGTGCCTTCGAGCGAGGGCTGGCGACATTGCATCGGCACCCAGTCGCGGCTGGGCAGATTGAGCTCGAACACCTCTTCGCAGGAGATGATTCGCTCGCGGGCGGGAATGGAGCCGGCCAGGGCATTGAGCATGGTGGTCTTGCCGGCCTGAGTTGCACCGGAGACCAAGATGTTCGCGCCGCTGGCCACGGCTGCGTCGAGGAACCGGGCAGCGACCGGCGTCAGCGACCCCTGGGCGACCAGACCGGCCAGATTCCGCGGCCGTTGTATGAACTTGCGAATGTTGACCGCAGGATAGGAGCGGGTGATGTCGGGCAGGACAACATGGAGCCGAGAACCGTCGGGGAGCATGGCATCGACGAAGGGCTGGGACAAATCGACTCGTCGGCCTGAGGTGCGCAGCATTCTCTCGATGAGATCGTCGAGTTCACCGGCAGTGAGTTTCGTCGTCGTCAGCTGGTGGAGGCCGTCGATGGCGATGAAGATCTCGCTGGGGGAGTTGACCCAGATCTCCTCGACCCGGGGATCATCGAAATAGTCCTGCAGGGCGCCGAATCCGGAGAGCTGATTGTCGATGGTCCGGAATGTTGCTTCCTTGTCATCCAGGGGCGGCAGATCCGCGACGAGGCTGCGTTCGTCGTATTCGGAGATGACCGTGCGAATGACCTCGCGTGAGCGTTGCATATCGGCGCGAGGGTCCACATCAAGGTCTCTGATCCTCTTGTGGACTTCGCTCTTGATGACCTCGGTGGCTTCCACGTTGAACCCCTGGAGTACAGAATGCGAATCATATTTCCAACAGCTGGATTTGTTTTTAACCTATCTGTAGTCGAAAGAAGAATCCAGTGGTTTTCCGAATCTGTGGATAACTTCATGCGCTTAGGGCGAATGGCATAGGAGTAGTTTCACGCACGGGATTTGCGAACTTGTGGTCATTGCGGATTCCTGAGATTGGGTATAGATTCTCATCACTGTTGCAGTGGTGTTCCGCTGAGGCCCCGCGCTCAGGGTCGCACTTCTCCACCACGGTCCGCGTCACCGGCGGGATGACTTGATCTCCCGCCGGTGGCGCTAAATTCTGTCGGCCATCCTCGCAGCGCCGAACCCAACCCAGCCCAACCCAATCCAACCCAATCCAGCGCCGAGGTGGCACGACTGTTCGTGTCACCTCGGCGATGGTGGTCGGCGGGGTTTCCCGGTGCTTTTCGGCAGTGAGTGCGGGTCGCGGATTCAAGCCTGAGGGCCGCGATGCACTAGGATTGCATCATTATGCCCACTGATTATTCTGCTGAAATCGCCAACCTCCGTCAGACCTACAAAGCGATCCTGGACGTGTCCGACCTGGACAACCTTCGCTCCGAGGTCGCCGAAATGACGGAGCAGGCATCGGCGCCGTCCTTCTGGGACGATCCGGACTCGGCCCAGAAGATCTCGGCCACGCTCTCGCACAAGCAGGGAACCCTGGAGAAGCTCGAGAAGTTCGGTGAGCGCATCGACGATGCCGAGCTTCTCATCGAGATGTCCGAGGACGAAGGCGATGAGGATTCGAAGGTCGAAGCCGAACGCGACCTCAAGAAGCTCCACGACCAGTTGGCCGAGCTCGAGATCTCGACCCTGCTCAACCACGAATACGATGAGCGTTCGGCCGTGGTGACTGTGCGCTCCGGAGCCGGCGGCGACGATGCCACCGACTGGGCGCAGATGCTCATCCGCATGTACATCCGCTGGGGCGAGAACCGCGGGTACAACGTGCAGCAGCTCGACACCTCCTACGCTGAAGGCGCGGGCATCAAGTCCGCAACGATCCAGGTCAACGCCCCCTACGCCTACGGAACCTTGTCCGTCGAGGCAGGCACACACCGTCTCGTGCGCATCAGCCCCTTCGACAACCAGGGACGTCGTCAGACCTCCTTCGCCGCCGTCGAGGTCGTCCCGCTCATCGAGTCCACCGACCACGTCGAGATCGATGAGAACGATCTACGCATCGACGTCTACCGGTCCTCGGGCCCCGGTGGTCAGTCTGTGAACACGACGGACTCGGCCGTGCGCATCACACACGAGCCCACCGGCGTCGTCGTGAGCATGCAGAACGAGAAATCGCAGATCCAGAACCGCGAAGCCGCAATGCGCGTGCTGCAGTCACGACTCCTCGACCTCAAGCGTCAGGAAGAAGCGGCGGAGAAGAAGGAGTTGGCCGGCGACATCAAGGCCAGCTGGGGCGACCAGATGCGCTCCTACGTCACCCACCCGTACCAGATGGTCAAGGACCTGCGCTCGGGCTACGAGGTCAACAACCCCTCAAACGTCTTCGACGGAGACATCGACGGGCTCATCGAAGCCGGCATCCGGTGGCGCAAGGAACAGGAGATGGCCGAAGAGACATCCTGATCTGCAGCTGCGCCGCGAATCCGCCGAACGCCGACCGGAAAATTAGCCAAGCTCGAAATTCGCGTAGACAGAAGGTCGATTTTCGGCGCCTGCATCACACCTCTCTCCACGCGAAATACCGGGCCAGGCCGGGGCTCCGACGGACTCGACCCCGACGCTCGCCGTTCGCCTCCCGCCGCTCGCCGGTCCTGGGCGCTGGCAGCCACTGACACGTGGCAACCACCTCGGCCGCATGCGGCTGTGAACTTCCTCCAATGCGCAACACACGCCCGGGAGCCTCCCGGATCATCATGGAGCTGTTACGTACAGTGGAAGCGGCCGAGCCATCCGCGACATGATTGAAGACCCCCTTGATCAAATTCGACTCAGTTTCGAAGTCCTACGACGCACGCTCCCGCAGAGCACTCGACGACATCTCGTTCGAAGCAGATCGCGGAGAGTTCGTGTTCCTCGTCGGCGCTTCGGGCTCGGGTAAGTCCACGGTCATCCGCCTCATTCTGCGCGAAGAGGTGCCCAGCACGGGCCGGATCCACATCGCGGGAAAATCGGTCGTGAAGATGCCCAGCTGGAAGGTGCCCTACCTGCGTCGGGGGATCGGCACAGTGTTCCAGGACTTCCGTCTGCTGCCGAACAAGACTGTCTTCGCCAACGTCGCCTTCGCACTCCAGGTCATCGGCAAATCCCGGGCGGCCATGTCGACATTGGTCCCCGATGTGCTCGAGACCGTGGGACTGGACGGCAAGGAGAAGCGCTACCCCAACGAACTCTCCGGCGGTGAGCAGCAGCGCGTGGCCATTGCCCGTGCCGTCGTGAACAAGCCGGGGATCCTGCTGGCCGATGAGCCGACAGGCAACCTCGACCCGAACACCAGCGCCGACATCATGTCGGTGCTCGAGAAGATCAACCGCAACGGAACCACGGTGCTCATGGCCACTCACGACGGAGAGATCGTCAACCGGATGCGCAAACGAGTCATCGAGCTCTCCGAGGGAACAATCGTCCGTGACGTCGAAGAGGGCACCTACGGAGTCGCCTCATGAGGGCCGGATTCATCCTTTCCGAGGTCTGGTCAGGACTGCGCAAGAACGTTTCGATGGTCCTGTCCGTGGTGCTCGTGACCTTCGTGTCTCTGCTCTTCGTGGGTGCGGCAATCCTGCTGCAGATGCAGGTCGGGCAGATGAAGGACTACTGGTACGACCGCGTCCAGGTCTCCATCTTCCTGTGCCCGCCGGACTCCGAAGCCACCAACTGCGTCGAGGGCGAGGCCACCGATACGCAGAAGAAGAACATCGAAGACCAATTGAACAGCTCGGAGCTCGCCCCCTACGTCGACGAGGTCTACTTCGAGGACAAGGCCGAGGCTTTCGATCACTTCCAGGACCAGTTCAAAGGCACCAGCCTCGAAGGCACCGTTCCCGAAGATGAGATGAACGAGTCGTTCAGGGTCAAGCTCAAGGACGCCGAGAAGTACGAGATCATTAAGGAATCGTTCTCCTCCACCCAGGGCGTCGAGGAGGTCGTTGACCAGAATCAGCTCCTCGACCGCCTGTTCGGCGTTCTCAACATCGCCACCGTCATCGCAGTCGCGATTGCAGGCATCATGCTGCTGTGTGCGATGCTCCTCATCGCCACGACCATCCGGCTCTCCGCGTTCTCGAGACGCCGAGAAACGGGGATCATGCGCCTGGTGGGTGCGTCGAACACATTCATCCAACTCCCGTTCCTGCTCGAGGGCGTCATCGCCTCGGCAATCGGGGCGACTCTGTCCGCTGGCACCCTGGGACTGCTCGTCCACTTCGGCGTCAGCGGATGGCTGCAGGGACAGGCGACGGGCTTCAGCCTGATCTCCGGAGTCAATGTCCTCATCGTGGCCCCAATCCTCATCGCCATCGGTGTGATCATGGCCGGGGCGTCGTCCCTGATCACCCTGAACAAGTACACGAAGGTCTGAGATGAAACGCAGACTCGGTTTAGTGATCACGGCGGCAGTGCTCACCGTCATCCTGCCTGTCACCTCGGCGGGGGCCAATCCCAGGGATGACAAGAGCAAGGTCGACGACCGAGTCAAGGAACTCCAGCAGGAGTTCGAAGGCCTCGACGAGGACCTTGCCCGAGTCATCGCCGAACGAGACGCAGCAGAGGAGAAGCTGCCCGACGCCGAGGCCGCCTCAGACAAGGCCGATGATGCGCTGGCAGAGGCCATAGAGAAGGACGATGCCATGGCCGCTCGCCTCACCTCGGCCCAGAATGCGCAGAAGGAACTCAAAACGTCGATCAAGGACGGCGCGGAGGAGATCGAGAAGCACAAGACCTCGGCCGCACGCATCGGGCGGCAGGCGTATCAGAACTCCGGGATCACCTCCGACCTGGCGATGCTGCTGCAGATGGCCGAAGGCACCAGCGCCGATGGAGGGATTGGGCGTGTCGACTCTGCCGTGCGGTCGCAGCAGCGCACGATCGACAACCTGTCCGAGCAGCGGGCCGTGAACGAGAACAACGAAGAGCGCCTCTCCGGTGTCACCGATGAGATCTCCGACCTCAAAGACGAAGCCGCCGAGGCTGTGCTGGCCAAGGAGGCCGCGCAGGTCGACGCGAAGAAGAAGGCCGACAAACTCAACGACATCATCACTGCGAAGGATGATGCGGAAGAGACGATCTCGGACAACAAGGCCGAGACCGAGGCGCAGCTGCAGAAGGAGAAAGAGGAGCAGGACAGGCTGGCGAAGAAGGTCCGCGAGTGGGAGAAGGAGCAGGAGAAGAAGGGCAAGTTCGTCTATGGCGACGGCGAGTTGGCCAATCCTGCCAAGGGATACCCCACCACCTCACCCTTCGGTTATCGCATCCACCCGATCACCGGTGCGAAGAAACTCCATTCGGGCACCGACTTCGGCGTGCCCTGCGGAACCCCGATCCACGCCGCCGGTGATGGCGTGGTCGTCGGTGCTGGCTGGACTGGCGGCTACGGCAACAGAGTGGTCGTCTCCCACGGCAAGATCGAGGGCGATTCGATCGCCTCGACCTACAACCACAATACGAAGGTCAAGGTGCACGCGGGGCAGAAGGTGAAGAAGGGCGATGTCATCTCGATCTCGGGCACGACCGGTGCATCCACCGGCTGCCACCTGCACTTCGAGATCATGAAGAATGGTGGCTACGTCGATCCGATGCCCTACATCTCCTGACCGCTACTTGACCTCGCCGAGGCGGCCCCTCAGCCGCCGTTATCGTAGTCTTCCGTACGCGATATCATTGAGCTAAACTTGTGGGTCTGCGTGTCTACGCGATCAAGCAGTCCTCCAGGGCTGACTGTCACTGGACGGGCGCGCTGAGTCAAGATACAGAAAGGAGGCCGGGCATGCCGAAGGAAACTGGCAAGAACGTCATTGCGAGGAACCGCAAGGCACAACACGACTATCACATCTTGGATACGTGGGAGGCCGGCCTCGTGCTGACCGGAACAGAGGTGAAGTCACTGCGAGAGGGCAGGGCATCGCTGAGGGACGGATTCGCGCTGATCTTCCAAGGTGAGGCGTGGCTTGAAGGCGTCTATATTCCCGAATACACGCAGGGAACGTGGACGAACCACACCGCCAGGCGGCGTCGGAAGCTGCTCCTGCACCGTGATGAGATCCTCAAGATCTCGCAGAAGGTGAAGGAGTCGGGACGGACCTTGGTTCCGCTCGAACTGTACTTTGATGGATCCCGCGCCAAGGTCGAGCTCGCACTGGCCAAGGGCAAGCGCGAATGGGACAAGCGTCAGACGTTGCGCGAGGCGCAGGACAAGCGTGAGGCCGAGCGTGCGATCAAGGCCAAGCAGTTCCTCTGAAGCTGCCCTTTTGAGCTCATTGTTGCGGCTGAATTTCCGGTCTCGGGAATGCAATTGGGTCGTCTGGTGTTGAGGGAGTATGCTGGTTATTCTGATCGGTGAATGACCCTGTTCGTACAGGTGAACGCGCTGATCGGATTTGGTAAAAGAATATGGGGATGATCGGTTTCGACGTTGGACACTGCGTCGGGAGAAGCGGGCCGAGAAAGTAGAGTCATCTCGTTAATGTCCTCTGCAAAACAATAGGTGCTAAGTCTAATAACCGCACCGATTTCGCCCTCGCTGCCTGATAAGGCCGAGCTGCGAATCCGTCAGTCTAGAGTTGCTTCCGCTCTAGTTCCTGGCGTCGCTTAGGGAGCCACTGCTTCAGATATTCGTTGAGGGTATCTGAGGGACTTTTACTCAACTCCGTTCGTTGATCCACGTGTTCGTGCGAGGATCAGAACCTAAGAAACTATTTCACGAACTGCGCCCGGAGAAGTCCTGACAATCTGCCGACGGACGCGGGTTCGATTCCCGCCATCTCCACTCCAAGGCCCCGGGTTCACTGCGAACTCGGGGCCTTTCTGTTTGCCTATTGCGTGTTCTAAGATTCAGCACAAGAGCAATTCGAATCTCGAGAGCACGACGAGAGCTGTAAGGACCGGAAGAACGAATGAACAACTTGGACGAAATCAGGGCGGCGCGCCTCAGTAATATGGATGAGTCCACTCGTGCTGATTACGAGGCCGGGTATGAGGAAAATGACGAAGGCATCCGCATTTCACAAATCTTCTATGACGTGCGTAAGAGTCTCGGTCTGACCCAGTCTGGTCAGCGCCTGTTCATTACTTGACACGTGACTTGGGGCTTCATCGCCCCAACCCGTAAGCTCCTTGTCATCGGCATCGTCGTCTGAAGTCACACCGTGTCAGCGAGTCGAGCGTGTTCTGCGCCGACAACTCCCAATATTGCGAGCAATATTGTCTCAATGTTGTATCGTTCGCGCGGGCTTAAACGTTCCCGGACTGCGCTTCCGATTCCGGACGATAACATCACTGACATAGGTAGTGTCTGGTATTGCTTATGCGGCGATCGACTACCTCGCCTTGTGGCCATATTGACCAGACGGCAGGCGACCGAGAAGTTCAGTTTGTATGAGTCGATCTAGATGTATGGATGCTGTTTCGGTTTCTCCACGGTGGAGACGTACTTTTAGTCTGACTTGTGCGGGCTGACGTTTGAGTATGAAGGAATCGAATCTTGACGGATATAGCAGATCAACTGAAGGTATTGGCCACCTAGCTGGAGCGGACGCGAAGTGACCTCAGTACTGAGGAAGCAACAAAAACAACCTTGATCATGCCGTTCATCCAGAGCGTATTGGGATTTGATGTTTTTGATGGAACCGAGGTCATCCCAGAGTTCGTGGCCGATGTGGGAATGAAGAAGGGTGAGAAGGTTGACTTCGCAATCGTCAATGATGACGAGATAGCGATTCTCATCGAATGCAAGAAGGTTGGTGAGTCACTCAGTCTCGAGAATGCCGCGCAGCTTTTTCGCTATTTCACAGTTACGACTGCTCGTATTGCCATACTTACGAACGGCAATGAATACCGGTTCTATACGGATCTCGATGCGCCCAATAAGATGGACTCCCAGCCCTTCCTGGAACTCCGAATGGATGATCTCGATAGCAGTCTGTTCCCTGAAATCGAGAAACTTCGCAAGTCCAATTTCGACCTTGAGTCAGTCCTTTCGGCTGCGGAAGAACTGTGAGCTTCAGCGATGAATGGCGGTTGTTTTACAGACTGAGATGGCGGCTCAAGTCGAGAAGGATTAATAGGCGAGTCTCTTCCGGTCCATATCGTGGTCGTCGAGACTACCTAGAGCGGTGACGACTCATCGCGTTGAGGATCACACGAGAGTGGACCAGTAGTCCCAGAAGCGGTTGGCGATCAAAACGATGATGAGGAGGAACCAGCCAGTCAGGATCGCTCCACGGTATTCGTGGAGCAGGTTGATCCACTTTTGTCCCTTGCTCAGTGATCTGAGGTTTCGGGTAGAGGTGTACCAAAAGATGGGGATCGTCACTGCCCACACTGCCATGCAGTAGGGACATAGTGCCCCGATGACGTAGAGGCTCTGATAGATCAACCAGTGCACGAAGATGACCGCGAACGTGACACCGATCTGAATGGTGCCCAGTACCAGGCGGTGTATCGCCCTCCAGCGAAAAGACCTACGCCGATAGCCGCGACGATGGCGAAACCTGCGACGCCGATGATCGGGTTGGGAACACCAAATGCCGCGGCTTGCGGAGTCGCCATTACCGAGCCACAGGAGAGAACTGGGTTGACGTTGCAGCTGGGGATATAGTCCGGATTGGCGGCCAGTGTCATCTTCTCCACCAGCAACACCACAGCCGCTATCAACCCGATGAGCCCGCCTACGACGAATAACGCTGCCAGGCCACGGGACGACGTGACCGGGGTTTCTTGTGTCTCCGTCTCGTTGCCGGTCTCAGTCTTGGAGGGCAGCATCGAAAGCTTCCTCCAGGTCAGTGACGCTTTCGGGTTGGAGCTTCTCGCCGTCGAGGAAGAACGTTGGCGTGCCGGTGACTCCGAGGGCCTGCCCGTCCTTCTGGCTCTGCTCAACGCGCTCGAGAGTGGCCGGATCATCATAGGCTGCGGTGAACTGGTCCATGTCCAGGCCGAGTTCCTTAGCGTAACCAGAGAACTTCTCGCGTTGTGATGTCTCCTGGTGGCCCCATTCGTCTACCGTTTCGAACAAACGTTGATACATCGCCTCGAACTCGCCCTGTTCAGCAGCCGCCTCGGCGGCCAGGGCTGCGTTGACGGAGTTGTTATGTAAGGGCATATGACGCACGACGAATGTGACACGGTCCCCGTATTCCTTTCGCAGGTCCTCGATGACCGGGTAAAGAGACAGGCAGCCTTCGCACTCGAAATCAAGGAACTCCACGAACACGGCTTCGCCACCCTTAGACAAGCGGGGGCTGTCATCGCGGACCAGTAAGTCGGCGGTGTCTGCACTGGTGGGTGCGGTGTCCGATTGTGGTTCGTTGCTGTCGTCATTGAACACCAGCAGACCGGCGAGGACGAGGGCGGCGACGCCGATCATTGCTAGGGAGATTTTCACGCTGCGGCTCAACGGTCGCTCACTTTCACGTAGGTCTTCGAGGATGGCATCATGCTGGCATCACTCACATCGGATGGGTGGAAAAACTGCGGTTCGTGTAAACGGATCTGCGCTCAATGACAATGACAACCGCCCTTGCAATCTCATGCACCAGTCTGGAAGCCACAATATTGAGAACAGCGATGGAGAACGGAAGGCATCATGATGCTATCCAGAACCCAAAAGACATATCCAGTCACTACTGGTCGCCCAGTCTTGGCTGGATCCAGGCTTAGGGCATCGTTCTCACGATTGTGATTGTAAATTCGACCGCGGCTGACTTCACTGTAAATGCTGATCCGCCTGCCGGAACTCTCGATGCTCAGTTGCTCGCGTTGGTGCGCACGTACAGTGCTTCGGCGATCCTGCGGTCGAGCACCTCCCAGTACGAGCGGCCGTCGAGATACTGCAGCCTGATCTCGATTGGTCATCATTTCAATTCTGGTCGTCGCGGATCATGAAGAGCGTTCCTGCAACCGCTACTATGACGATCACGATGTCAGCGATGTTGCCGATGAACCAGTTGCCGTAGGCGAGGAAGTCCACGACGTGCCCCTGCGCGAATCCTGGTTGGCGGAAGAGTCTGTCTCCGGCGTGCGAGGCGGCGGCCCCGCCGAGCGCACCGATCCCCACCGCCCACCCGGGCCGTCGGACACGAAACGCGAAGACAAGCGCGGCAATGGCGACGGCCACGGCCACCAGAGCAAACACCCAGGTGAACCCCTCGCCGAAGGAGAACGCCGCGCCGGGATTGTAGGCGAGCTGCAAGCCCAGCAGGTCACCGACCAGCGGGATTCGCTCACCCTCGATGAGCGTGGCCTGGGCCCACGCTTTCGTTCCCTGATCGATTAGGACGACGACCAGGGCCAGCAGGAGCGACGCTGCGGTGAGCCGCCAGCGCCCCCTCTGCGGCGGTTCTACCGACGCCGGCTCAATGTCGGAGGTCGCGTCCGGGGTCATGCGAGGGCCTCGATGAGGCGGATGATGACGCCGGACTCGACCAGGATGAACAGGCCCAGTCCGATGAACACGACCGGGACGAGCCAGTGCTCGACGCGTTCGAGCGTTTCGGTGACGGCCTTGTGAGTTCCGATTAGGCGTCCGGCCGCGCACCACACGGCGACGAGTATCAGAAATACGACGATCATGATCGTGACGTCGCCGGGCGAGCTGGTGCGGAAAATGGGCGTGTAGAGCGAGATATTGTCGGCCCCGTTGGCGATCGTGATCCCGGCGACGCCCCACAGCCCGACCGCGGCGATCTTGTCATCGTCATCGCCGTTGCGGCGCAAGCCGCGCACGAGGGCCCAGATACCGATGCCGAGCGGGATCAAGCCGAGGAATCCCACCCACTCATCCGGGATGATCGTGAGACCGAGCGCAGCGACCACGCTGATCACGACGAGGGTGATGAACCCGAGGTACTGGCCCACGACGATCTGCCATGGACGAAGCTGGCCTCGGCGAGAGGCGAGGAACAGCACTGTGAGCACGACGATGTCGTCAATGTTGGTCGCAGCGAACAGTCCGATCGCTGATCCGATGGTCGTGAGCATCAGCTCTCCAATCGTGATCTGCGGGTGCGGGCAGCACGCAGACCATTGAGGATCACGACGACCTCCGCGACCTCATGGACCAGGACGACAGTGGCGAGCCCCAGGACCCCAAACAGGGCCAGAGGGAGCAGTACGGCGATAATCAGCAGCGACAGAATGATGTTCTGATTAATGATCCGCCGACCACGGCGGGCGTGATCGAACGCACGCGGGATCAGGCGGAGGTCGTGGCCGGTGAAGGCGACGTCGGCGGACTCGATCGCTGCGTCGGAGCCGGTAGCTCCCATCGCGATGCCAATATCCGCGGCCGCGAGAGCCGGGGCGTCGTTGATGCCGTCTCCGGTCATCGCGACTGACCCCACCTTCGACAGATCACCGATCGCAGCAGACTTGTCCTCGGGACGCAGCTCCGCGCGCACGTCATTGATGCCCGCCTGGCCAGCCAGCGCACCAGCGGTCCGGGCGTTGTCTCCGGTGAGCATCGTCATCCCAATGCCCTGATCCGCGAGCGTGCCGACGACCTCGGAGACTTCAGGGCGCAGCTCATCACGGACACCAACCGCCGCGGCCGGGAAGCCGTCGCGGTGGACGATCACGACGGTCATGCCTTGCTCTTCCAGGGTTGAGACCTGGCCACCGAGCTCGCCGGCGTCGAGCCAGCGGGGGCTGCCGACGGTGATACGAGCGCCGTCGACAATGCCTTCGACGCCGTATCCGGTCTGCTCGGTCACGTTCGCAGCTGCGGGCACACCGGGTGCAGATGCCGTGATCGCTGCCGCGAGGGGATGCGTGCTGTGCTGCTCCAGCGCCGCCGCCCAGGCCAGCGCCTGCGTCTCAGCAACGCCGTCCACGGTCAGGACGGCGGTGACCGCGGGCTCGTTGCGGGTCAGGGTGCCGGTCTTGTCGACGGCGACGTGCCGGATCGTGCCGAAGCGCTCGAAGACGGCACCGGACTTGATGATCACGCCGAACTTGCTCGCCGCACCGATCGCGGCGACGACCGTCAACGGCACCGAGATCGCCAACGCACATGGAGAGGCGGCGACCAGCACGACGAGCGCACGCGTGATCCACACATCCGGGTCACTCAACAGCGACCCAAGGATCGCGACCACCGCAGCGAGGATCAGAACGCCGGGCACCAGTGGACGGGCGATCCTGTCCGCGAGACGAGCACGCTCGCCCTTCTCCGTCTGTGCCTGCTTCACCAGCTCGACGATCGTGGTCAGCGAGTTATCGGTGCCCGCCGCAGTCGTCTCGACCTCCAGCGCGCCCGAGCTGTTGATCGCGCCCGCCGACACCTCATCACCCGGATCGACCTCGACCGGAATCGACTCCCCAGTGATCGCCGACGTATCCAGGCTGGAGCGCCCCGAGCGGACGATCCCATCGGTCGCGATCCGCTCGCCTGGGCGGACGAGCAAGATTTGCCCGGCAACCAGCTCCTTCGCGGGGACCTCGACGGAGACGCCGTCGCGCAACACGATCGCCGTCTCCGGCACGAGCTTCAGCAACGCCCGCAACCCGCCCCGGGCGCGGTCCATCGCCTTATCCTCCAGCGCCTCAGCGATCGAATACAGGAACGCCAGAGCCGCAGCCTCCTCGACATACCCGAGGATGACAGCGCCGATCGCACTGATCGACATCAACAGCCCGATACCGAGCTTGCCCTTGAAAAGCTTCCGGATCGCTCCCGGAGTGAACGTCGACGCGCCCAGCAACAGACCGATCCAGAACAGCACAAGCCCCAGGATCTCGAGGGCGGACCAATCGAAGATCAGCCCGGTCAGGAACGCAACGCCGGAGAACACCGGCACCATGATTCCGCGATCCTTCCACCAGGGCCTCTCTACTTCTTCGATTTCCTCTCCCGCCGTGGCAGCAGGCTCGTGCTCGCAGCCGCACGCCGCGCTCACGCGTCGGCCCCCGCTCCGCAGCACCCCGGCACTATGCACGCCGAATCCACGCACGGCGCGTGCTCATCCACGGCCAGCGTCACGTCCACCAGCGCGACGAGCGCAGCAGCGAGGTGCGGATCGGCGATCTCGTATCGCGTCTGTCGGCCCTCCGGCTCAGCGACCACGATCCCGCAATCGCGCAGGCAGGTCAGATGGTTCGACACGTTCGAACGCGTCAATTCCAACTCTCGAGAGAGCACAGCCGGGTAACTCGGAGCGTCGAGCAGCGTCATCAGAATCTTGGAGCGCGTCGGATCCGCCATAGCCCGGCCGAGCCGGTTCATGACGTCGAGGCGTGAAGCAATAGTCAGCATGTACTGAACTATACAGTGCCAGCTGACCTATGTGTAATCTAGAGTCGCATGCTTGATCACCGATACCGTGAAGCCGTTTTTGACCCACAGTGGTACACAAAGAGGCTCAACGGTAAGCGCTGCGGCGCGGAAGCGGATATGCCCAATAAGGAATGGCCATCACCCTCCTGCCTGCTCGGCGGTGAGCTTAGACAGCTGTGATCCATATCCCCGCTGGCAGGCCATGTGATTCGAGTCTGAATTCTACGAATTGTAGAATTATCTTAAGAATTCATACTGCCCAAGGAGCCAACGTGCAAAACACCTATGCGCAGCGATCGCGACTTCGATCCTTTTCCCGCCTGGCCTACGGGAGCGCTTTGCTCGCGGTCACGCTGGGTGCGATCACCGGATGCGCTCCCGCCGACAAAGGCGTCGAGGACACTTCCGGATCAAATGATCAGGGGTACGTGGCGGGCACGGGAGTGATCACGCAGATTCCCGAATCGCAACGCTCAACACCCGTGCAGCTGGCCGGAAACACGACGAACGGGGATGCCTTCGACCTACAAGAATGGCAGGGTAGCCCAGTGGTATTGAACTTGTGGTACGCAGCGTGCCCACCGTGTCGAGAAGAGGCACCAGACCTTCAGGAAAGCTACGAATCGTTTAGCGAGGAGGGAGTGGCCTTCCTGGGAATCAATGTCCGAGATGAAGCTGCTGCGGCAAACGCATTTGCTCGACAATTCGGCATCACCTACCCCTCCATGCTCGACAAAGAAGGGCGGGCAGTGGCGGCCTTGAGCGGTCTTCTTCCACCGCAGGCCGTACCGTCGACGGTGATTCTCGATTCCAAGGGCCGTCCTGCTGCTCGTGTCGTCGGGATCGTCGATCGCTCGACTCTTGATGGCCTCATCACTGACGTACTTGCCAAAGACACGTGATCGCTGTGGCAACGATCGGTGAACAGTTCTCACAGATAGCAAGCTCGGGCCCGATGCTGCTGGCAATCCCGATTGCTGTGATCGCCGGGATCATCTCGTTCCTGTCGCCATGCGTGTTACCACTGGTGCCTGGCTATCTTGGCTATGTCACTGGACTTGCCGGGAAGTCACTCGAAGATCAGAAGACATTCCGCGTGGTCATTGGTGTGTTCTTGTTCATGCTCGGCTTTTCGGCAGTCTTCGTCTCAATTGGACTCGTCTTTTCTCTCACAGGGATACTTCTCAGCGCCTGGGCGGACGTGATCAATCGCATCATGGGTGCGATCGTCATCGTGGCAGGGATCATCTTCATGGGCGGATTGAGTCTCCTCCAGCGGGAGTGGCGTATCAAGAGCCGCCCTCAGGCGGGATTGTGGGGAGCACCGCTTCTCGGCGGAACGTTCGCGTTCAGCTGGGCCCCGTGCATGGGGCCGACATTAGCGGCAGTACTTGCTTTGACGGCCAGTTTCGGGCCGACAGGATCCGGTGCCTTGCTTCGCGGGACCATATTGACCCTCAGTTATTGCCTGGGTCTTGGCATTCCCTTCCTGCTTGTCTCTTTGCTACTCATCAGAGGCGGCGGTCGCATGAGGTGGGTCAAAGATCATCATGCAGCAATTACCCGTGCGGGAGGGGCCGTTCTCATCGGAATCGGAATACTGCTGATCACTGGAGTATGGACTCAATGGGTCAACGGACTGCAGGGGCTTATCGGTGGATTTTCCACCGTGGTCTGAAATGACCGTTCACTGACACATGGATTCAAGTCTGAAGAGTGAGCGCAGATATCTCTCGAAAACCTTTAATTTTATAAGACGGTCGAATCGAAGGACCGGCACCATCATGAAGGCTCGAAATTGCGGTCTTGGAATTGTCTCGACAACTCGTCTCGCAGAAAACTGTCTCATAGTCGCGACACCTCGGGCTTTGTAAGTCATTCTGGGATACACGCGAGTTAGTGCCGCATTGTTGCCTTAGGTCGGAAGTAGGGTGGGCCCATGACGAGTCGAGTTGGGGACCTCGTTGTCAAGGCCCAAGACCCAGATCGGCTGAGCCGATTCTGGTGCGAAGCGCTCGGATACGAGGTTTCAGCCAAGGACGAAACTGGAGTCGCGATCTCCGGAGCGTCGAATGCCCCGGCGATTCTCTTCGAGCGCTCGGACGATACTTTCGCGGATGGAACTTTGCATCTCGATCTGTGTCCTACCGACCGGAGTCAAGAAGACGAGCTCGAGAGGCTCTTGTCTCTAGGTGCGAAGCCAACTGACGTAGTGCCGTCAGGTAGCTGGTACGTCCTCGCGGATCCGGAAGGCAATAAATTCTGTCTCATGGCCAGGCGCATCCCAAGGGAGCCTGAAGACTTTCACGATTGATGCGGGCTAGTCGCGCAGCGCGGGAGGGAGCTCGACATTCAATTCTTGTCGGGTAGTCCATAAAAGAATGCGGAAATCGTGAACTCAGTACCGCCACGAAGTGTTGACAGAACACCGCCAATTATCGCTGAAGCTCACACGGAAGAACTTAAATACGTCTCGGCGGCGAAGCGGGAGTTCGCGTCGGAGGCCCGCGAGCTTTCGTATGACATGGCTAGTGTATTTCTCCCCAGGATCTACAGCGGTCGGTTGACTGCGAAGGTTCGGGAGCAACTGACACCACTCGTCGCGAAAGGTTATGCGCAATTCATCTCGGACCAGGTCAACTATCGTCTGCAGACTGCCCTAGGCGGATCTCAACGATTTGAGACTTCTCCGGCCAAGGAAGAAGCCGGAGGAGAATCGTTGGCAGAGGAAAAGGTGGACAGCGATATCGTGACAACTGTCGACGAAATCCAAGGTCACTTGATCGTCCAGGCCATCCTTAGCCGCGACCTTGATCCGACTCGTGTGACGTTGCGAGACACAAAGTCCTACTGCGGAATCTTGATGGATGACAATAACCGCAAACCGATCTGCCGATTCTATTTTCATAACCCTGACAACCTGCGGATCGGGCTATTGGATGAAGACAAAAACGTGACACTTCACCAACTCAACGGATTGCCGGAGATCTACCAGCACACGGATGCTCTGCTTGAGGCGGCATCGCGGTACGCGTGAGTCTTGTCTAAAACGAAACCGCCCGGCAGCTCAGTTTGTTGAGTTGCCGGGTCTTATTCTTGTGCAAGCTGTGTTACGTGCTCAATGAGCTTGAACACCACAAAAATTGAATCGTAGAGGAGAGACCGGCCACGACTGCGAAACGACAGACCGAGCTGTATTCGCCTCTACGAGTTCACGCGGATGACTTCCTCCTGATACGGCGCAATAACCGATCCCGAGATCCGCAGGTCGAGCACCAGGAACTTCCGTTCGTCGACCGGAGTCGCCTTCCACTCGTTGACGACCTCGAGGTCGGCCAGCGAGCGAACCGCTACACCCTGTCCACCGGCAGCACTGCCCAGGGCCGCGAAGTCGATCTCGTCGATGAGCATCGGCGACTTATCCAGCCCTTTGAGGCCATACAGGTTGACCTCGGCACCATAGGCAGCGTCGTTGAACACAACGGCCATGCCTCGCCCACCTGCTGAACGAATTGCCGTGTCGAGATCCGACAGGGCCATGGCTCCGCCGCCGTCGCCGGTGGTGAGCACGATCGTCGAATCCTGATTCGCGCGGGTGGCTCCGGCAACGCTGTGCCAGCCGAGGCCGATCGATTGGAACGCTGTGCCGACCATCGCCAGACGGTCAGGGGCACTGGGCTCCCAGAACATATTCGCCCAGGCGATGAAGTGCCCACCGTCGGAGACGACGACTCGGTCCTCCGGCAGGATTTCGCCCAGTCGTGCCGCAGCAGCACGCGGATCCAGCCGACCATTCTCGGCGAATTCCGATCCCATCGCGTAGACCCGGTCGGCAGTGGTATCCACGGTCTCGCGCCAGCCGCTCGCACACGCATTGCGTGCCTTCAGCCGAGAAACCAGTTCGCCTGCCGCCAGGCGAACGTCTGCGCGGACGAACCCACCGACGCGGGCGTTCGTTGCCCGATCATCCGTGTCGATCTGCCAGACGGTAGTCGAAGGGTGGAACAGGTCCCCGAAGCGCATGGTGAACTGGTTGAGCGAGGCCCCGAAGACCACAGCGACATCGGCCTCGCGGATACGCTCCATCGCCTCCGGAGCACCGAATCCTCCGGCCACGCCGAGGTCGTACTCGGAGTCCGGGAAGACGTTGCGGCCCAGCGCCGTGGTCGCCGTCAACGCTCCGGTGGTCTCTGCCAGGGCGCCGAGCTCTTCCTCTGCGCCAGCCAACCACGCACCACGGCCGGCCAGCAGGACCGGACGCTTCGCCTCGGCGAGGGCAATCGACAGACGGGCGAGCGAGGTCTGCGCGAACTCGGATGACGGAGCCAGGGGAGTGGAGTGCCCGGGTCCCGGAACCGAGGGAATCTCGCCGATGTCGAGGGTAGCGACATCGTAGGGGATCGCCAGAACGACGGGCACCCGGTAGGTCAGCGCGTGTTCGATGGCGGTGACTGTCGCCGCGGCCGCATCGACGCGGCCCACGGTATAGGTGCGCACTCCCACTGCCGAGGCCATAGCGATCTGATCGACGTCCCAGGGTCGCGGGCCGGACGTCGGTTCGTCACCGACGACGAGGACGAGTGGAACCTTGGCCTGGGCCGCCTCGGCGAGGGCTGTGAGCGTGTTCGTGAACCCGGCACCGTAGGTCGTGGTGGCCGCTGCGATCCGTCCGGAGGTGCGGAAGTGCGCATCGGCGGCGACGACGGCGCCTGCTTCGTGTCGGACGGCGGTGTAGGTCGCCGAGGTGGAGGTGAGCAGGGCATCGAGGAAGTAGGCGTTTCCGTTGCCCATGAGTCCGAAGATTTCGCCGATGTGGTGGGCCAGAGTGTGTGCGACGTGCGCCGATGTGTGAGCCATGTGGGACCTTTCGCGGATGAGATCGGATATGGAAAAGGGGATCCATATATGTCTCACTCGCGGTGTTCGCGGCTTCGCGCTCCTTTTTCGAGCGCCGGCTTTTCGGCAGCAACCGGATTCGACGTTGGCACTGGCCTGACAACATTGAATATAGGCGATGGTGGGCCCTGAACCAAGTCTAGTCTGTGACGACGAGCGGATACATGTGCTGGTCAACGAGCGATGCACAGGTTGAACGTCGAGAAACGCACGCGCACAGAGGAGTCTCTGCGCTGCGTGCGTTACTCGACGTTGGCCCGGCCAGCGGCCGACACCTGGTGCGGGTTCAGCGCGCTGACGGCAGTGGTTTATCGGTTCAGGCGTTCCTTCCAGGCGGCCAGGATCGCCGGGTCGGTCGGCTTCGACACCAGCGAACCGATGACATAGCCGAGCAGCGAGGCGATGAGCCCCAGGTAGATGGCCTCGCTCGCGTAGATGTCGATCGTGATCATGATGATGATCGTGGTGAGAGCACCGAGGATCATGCCGGCCATGACGCCGACGATGGTGCCGCGTTTGAAGATCAGCCCGCCGAGGATGGGAATGAACAGTCCGGCCACCAGCAGGTTGTACGCGACCGTCAGCGCTTCGACGACGCTGGGCATGATCATCGCGAGGACGAGGGTGACGACACCGAGGCCGATGAGGTAAATGCGGGAATCGCGGATCTCATCGCCGGTCTCCCGGACCAGAGACCTCACCAAAGTCGACTTCGTGCCACCAGCCGAACTATGCGTGGAGTCGCCGTCCTGTGCGGACGCCGAGCCGTTCTGCATCGATTCGTCCTGTGCAGAGCTGGCACGGGAGGCCGATCCGTCCTGCACCGACCCGGTCGAATCGGTGGTGACCGGAACGATGTCCTTGCGGGCCAACAGGGGCTCGACGATGTCCTGACGGCACACGGTCGCAGCAGCCATCAGCGATCCCGAGGCAGTCGACATCATCGCGGCCAGTGCTGCGGCGAGCACGAGCCCACCCATCACAGGCGACATGGCTGCGTCGACGACGGCGACGAACACATCGTCCTGGACCTCGATGCCGGGCACGATCTTGGTCGCGGCCATGCCGATGAGCGCACCGGCCACAGCATAGAGGAGGCAGTAGACGCCTGCGGAGAGTCCGCCCCACCTGGCCACGCCCGGACTGCGGGCAGTGAACACGCGCTGCCAGATGTCCTGGCCGATGAGTAGCCCCAGTGTGTAGATGAGGATGTAGCCCAGTATCGCCTCCCACCCGATGCCCACCGGACTGGTCTGCTCGGCAGGCAGCGACGCGAAGAGTTCGGTGATGCCACCGGACTTGCTCAGCACGATCGGCAGCATGATGAGGAAGATGCCGATGGTCTGGATGAAGAACTGCACGAAGTCGGTCAGCGTGATCGACCACATTCCGCCGAGCATCGAGTAGAGAATGACGATGCTGCCGCCGATGAGCACCGACCAGACTTTGTTGAGGTCGAAGAGTGCATGGAAGATCGTCGCATAGGCGACAGTCGATGTCGTCGAGATCATCAGACCATAGGCGGTCATGATCGCGCCCGACACCAGCCGGGAGCCCTTCCCATACCGCAGCTCCAGCATCTGCGAGACCGTGTAGATTTCCAGCTTCTGGATCTTCGGGGCGAAGAACAGCGAGAGCAGGATGATGCCCAGACCGATGCTGAAGACCAGCCACATTCCCGACAGACCCGAGGTGTAGCCGAGGCCGACACCGCCGATCGTCGAAGCCCCGCCGAGGACGACCGCGGACATCGTGCCCGTGTACAGCCACCCGCCCAGGCGGCGGCCCGCGACGAGGAAATCGTCCTGGTTATTCGCCTTGTACCGGCCCCAGATTCCGAATCCCACCATGGCGGCGAGATAGATGATGACGACTAGAGAGTCCACGTCGACCCTTTCCTGATTGACTGCATGAGCAATCTGCTAAGCGGGTGCCTCAGCACCCGACGGTAATGTGAATGGTGGTGGGGAGGTCCCGATCGAGCGCCTCGGCGACGGCTGCCGGCAGCATCTCGTCGATGTCGGACTCCGCGATCGTGACTCCGGCCCCGCCCATGGACTGGCCCAGAGCCGCGAAGTCGGGACGAGCGAGCTTGACCGCGAAGGGCTCCATGCTCCGATCGACCATCTGAGCCTCGATTTCGGCATATCCGCCGTTGTCGACGATGACGAAGGGAATCCCCAGTCCCAGTTCGCCGGCGGTCATCAGCTCCTGGATCGAGAACATGGCCGCACCGTCGCCGAGGATGCAGGCCACAGGGCGAGCATTGTCAGCCAGTTTCGCCCCGATGGCCGCAGGAATCCCGTAGCCCAAGGTCGCGAAGCCCGGCATGTAGAGCAGCTGATCGGGTGTGCTCGCCGTCAGCGCATGCACCGATCCGTCGTAGGTGACCTTGGACGAATCCCCGGCAACCACCACGGATGGCCCGGCGCCCTGTTCGACCAAGCGGGTGACACGAGCGCCGATGGAGTCGAAGTCGAAGTCCGCACCCCAGGACTCCCGGATCGCCGCGACCCTGTCGGCTCCGCTTCGTGTGCTGCTCGTCCCCGTCGCCGAGGTGGGCGTCCCTGTCACGTCGACCGAACCCGCCGAGGTGGCCGTGGACTCGTCCATGCCCAGCTCGGTCATCAGCGCGGTGAGGAATTCGCCAGTGTCGGCGCAGGCGAGGATGTCCCCGCCGAGGTTCTTGCCCAGTTGGTCCGGGTCGATGTCGCAGCGGATGACAAGCTGCTCGGAATTCTCATCGCGTACACCTGGCGCGGTCTGGGCACCGATGAGGCCGCCCCACAGGTCGGAGTCGGCGAGTTCGGAGCCGAGCACGATGAGCACGTCGGCGGCAGCAGACTCGGCCTGGACGCTGGGAAAGCGAACGTTGGACCCCATGGACAGATGGTGGTCCTCAGAGACGATGCCTTTGCCGTTGGCTGTCGTGGCCACCGGCGCATCGAGGAGCTCGGCGAAGGCCACGACCTGTGCATGTGCCTTTCGAGCCCCGCCACCTGCGACGATGAACGGGCGAACGGCACCGCGCACCGCCTCGGCGGCACGGGAGACGACATGCGAATCAAGCCCCGGGCGTCGACCCGTGAACGGGGTCGGCACACTGCCGTTCCAGGCGCCCTCGAGCACGTCGAGTGGAACCTCGATGTGCACGGGACCCGGGCGGGACGAGGAGAACATGGCGAACGCCTCGGCGACGGCCTGGGCGGCACCCTCGGCCGTGCGGGTGCGCTGGGAGGAGACCAGCAGGCGGTTCAGTGCTCCGGAGGAGTCTTTCGTCTCGTGCAGCATTCCGACATCGGCGCGCTCCAGTCCGGTGGGAACGCCGGGGGAGAGGATGAGCATCGGACGCGACTCCGCATACGCGGTCGCCGCGGCCGTGATGACATTCGTCAAGCCTGGACCCGAGGTGGTGATGATGACACCGGGCTTGCCCGAGACGAGGTAATAGCCGTCGGCACCATAGCCTGCGCCCTGCTCGTGGCGAGGCGTGACCGCGCGGATGCCGAACTCGTTCAGGTGCCGGTAGAACTCGAGGTTGTGGGTACCGGGGATCCCGAAGATGGTGTCGACGCCGTGTGCGGCCAGGGTCGCGATGACGGCCCGACCGCCATTGCGGAACTCAGCACCGGAACTGGCGCCGGCACCGCTACTGGTTGCGTCTGTGATTTCTTCTGCCATGGTCAGGCTCCGAGTGCTTCGCCGCTGGGGCCTGAGGGGCCGGTGAGGCCGTTGCGCGCGGCGGCCCACAGGGAGAGCATCTCGTAGCCTACGTGGGCGGCGGCGAGTCCCGTGATCTCCGCATGGTCGTAGGCAGGTGCGACCTCGACGATCTCGGCGCCGACGACGTTGAGTCCCTGCAGCCCGCGGATGGAGTTGAGGAGTTCGCGACTCGTCATGCCGCCGGCCTCGGGGGTACCGGTGCCGGGTGCGGCCGCGGGATCGAGGACGTCGATGTCGACGGACAGATAGACCGGTGCATCGCCGAGGCGTTTGCGCATCCGGGCCACCACCTCCTGGACGGAGGTGAACTGGTAGTCGTCGCTGCGGATGATCTGGAAGCCGAGCACTGCATCGTCTTCGAGATCCTTCTGGCCGTAGAGCGGTCCGCGAATGCCCACATGCATGCACGATTCGAGGTCGAGCAGCCCTTCTTCGCTGGCGCGTCGGAACGGAGTGCCATGAGTGTACGGGGCCCCGAAGTAGGTGTCCCAGGTGTCGAGGTGGGCATCGAAGTGCAGGACCGCGATTTTGCCGTGCGTCTTGTGCAGGGAGCGCAGGTTCGGCAGAGCCAGAGTGTGGTCGCCGCCGAGGGTGAGGAGTTTCGCCCCATCGTTGCGCATCTCATCGGCGCTGCGTTCGACCTCACCGATGGCCTCTTCGATGTCGAAGGGATTGACGCCCAGGTCGCCACAGTCGGCGACCTGCTGCCAGGTGAAGGCGTGGACGTTCGTCGCCTGGTTGTAGGGGCGCA
Source organism: Brevibacterium picturae (assembly GCF_900105045.1). Classification (GTDB taxonomy): domain Bacteria; phylum Actinomycetota; class Actinomycetes; order Actinomycetales; family Brevibacteriaceae; genus Brevibacterium; species Brevibacterium picturae. Next base: position 3,344,284 of record NZ_LT629739.1, read on the forward strand.
GCAGCTTCGAGGACTGGCGGATGTGGCCGGGTCCGAATCGGGCGCCCGGACGATAGCTGACGCCGGCATCGAAGGGGACGCCGAGGATCTTGACATCGATCTTCTCACCGGGTCGCGCTGCTTCGACCTCATCGATGCGCGGCAGCAGACCGAATGTCGGTGGTCCCGCGAAACGCGGTGTCTGGCTGTAGTCGGCTGGTCCCAGGGGTTGAGACGACATTGGCTCTCCTTCGCAGTGATGCTTGCTCGTGGTGGTGTGTGTTGTCATCAGCCTAGGACGTGGCTCACACAACACAGATATCCATAGTGGAGTAATTGGTGAACTCAGTGTCCATTGCGGATAGTGTGGTTCTCATGGTCACTTTGGGTCAGCTGTGGGCACATCCGGAACTCGCTCTCGAGGTCGTCGTCGATTCGCCGAGGGCCGGGCAGGAGGATGTCACGATCGTCCACTCCTCGGAGTTGCCCGAGGTCGACGAATGGTTGGCAGGGGGAGAGGTCCTGCTCACGATCGGCGTCGGTCAGGATCTCAGTGGTGCCGGTGTGGCCGACTATGTGGGCCGGCTCAAGCGTGTGGGAGTCCATGCACTTGGCATCGGCCTCGGTTCGGCCCTGCCGTGGCAGGCGATCCCCGCTGCGCTGCTTGCACAGGCCAAGGCTCAGGGACTGGCACTGTTCGGGGTTCCCGAGCCGGTTCCGTTCGTGGCGGTCGTCGATGCCTTCACACGCATGCGTGAGGAGGAGACGACCCGAGAGCTCACCCGGGCCAGCAGTGCGGGACGGCGATTCGCGACCGACCTCGCACACCAGGGCCCCGCCGCGCTGGTCGAGGATCTGGCCAACACGCTGGGCACGGACGTGCGATTCGTTTCACCCACGGGCAGGGGCCTGACCGGCGATGATGCGAAGGATCTGGTTCGGCACGAGCTGATCGCCGAGGCTCTCAAACCGTCCATGGCACCGCGTCTGCTGCGCACCGAGTCGGGCATCGTGGAGGCCGTTCCGGTGGGCGATGAGCAGGTCCGCGGATGGATCCTCACCCCCGCCGAGGTGGCTGGCAATTCCCGCACCCGTGCCCTCCTGCTCTCCACCGCAGCGGCTCTGTTGAGTCTGAGCGTCACCGAGGAGTCGCCTCGGCGATCAGTCTCTCGGCTTTTCGTCACGTCCTTGGGCACCGATGAAGCGCGTGCCGAATGGCGGCAGCAGACCGGACTGGCTCCTGTTTCGCGAGTGAAGTTCACGGTCTTCGGCAACGTGCGCGGTGAGGTCCCCGAAGCGCTGTTGAGCGACCTGGGGACAGGGATTCTCCTGGTCCGTGCGGGGTCGATGATCGGTGTCATCGAACCCGGCACCCGGAATGCCGACCTGAGCCATCCCGATGGTGCCGAATCGGCAACGCATCAGGCGAGCCTGGTCGACAGGGTCGCGGAGGTCGCCGGACTCGAACGGCTGTTTGCGAAGATGATCCCACTGACCCAGGCCCACCACACATGGTCGGTGTGGCGAACGCAGCACGAAGGTGCGACCTCGGATGTGCGGGCACTGCTGTCGTCGATCGATGAATCGGCGGCGCAGAGATTCGTCGACCGAGTCCTGGGTGCGCTCCTCGTCTCCCGGGACGGGCAGGATCTGCTGCTGACCCTGCGGTCGTTCATCGCCGCTGGGGGAGTCAAGGACGCGATCGCGGCTGAACTCGGCATCCACCGGCACACGGTGCGCGCGCGAATGGCGAAGATCGAGACGCTGTTGGGCCGGGACCTCACACGGGCGGAATCGGTTCAGGCCGTGGCGCTGGCTCTTGAGCTCGCGGAACTGTGAGCCGCGCGGCCTGCTCAGCTGGTACAGCCGACTCAGCCGATTCAGTCGGTGCGGTCAACTCAGGCGAAATGTTCGGAGCGGAACGCTGAGGCAAGCGCGAGAACCCGGTCGAGTCCCTCCCGCTGACCGATGCTGATACGCACCCCATCGCCGAGGTTGCGCACGGCGACAGCCTGCTCGACGCAGGCATCCTCAAAGGCTGAGGACAGCTCGCCGAGCGGCAGCCATACGAAGTTCCCCTGCGCCTCAGGCACATCCCAGCCCTGATCACGCAGTGCGTGGGCAAAGTCATCGCGAACGGACGCGATCTCCTTCGCCCGGACGTCGACCTCATCACTGTGGCGCAGCGATTCCAGGGCAGCAGCCTGGCTCATGTCGGTGACTCCGAAGGGGATGACGGCCTTGAACAGCCCCTGGATCACAGCTTCGTGAGCGAGCGCATATCCCACCCGCAGGCCCGCCAGAGCGTGGGCCTTGGAGAAGGTCCTGACCAGGACCACATTGGGATGGTCAGCCACCAGCTCGACGCCACCCACAACTCCCTCGGCGGTGGCGAATTCCCAATAGGCTTCGTCGAGGGCGACGAGCACATGGTCGGGCACCTGCATGAGGAACCGACGCACCTCATCGTCGCGCAGAGCCGGTCCCGTCGGATTGTTCGGCGAGCAGAGAATGATGAGACTGGTGTTGTCGGTGATCGCGGCGGCCATTGCGTCCAGGTCGTGTCGACCGTCATCGCGCACCGGCACCTCGACCCGCTTCGCCCCGGCCAATCCCGTGGTCTGGGGATACATCTCGAATGAGGGCCAGGGATAGATCGCTTCCGTGGTGGCATCCGAGGTGATCTGGGTCAGGGCCACGAGCAGCTCGCTGGCACCCGTGGTCACGATGAGTTCGTCGATGCTCACGCCGAGGCGCGCGGCCAGTTCCGTGCGCAGAGCCAGTGCCGCATCATCGGGGTACAGGGCGGGGTCTTTCGCGTGTGCTGCCATGGCGTCGATGACCGCCGGCAGCGGCTCGAGGTAGTTCTCGTTCGAGGACAGTTTGAATGGGGTGAGCCCGTCGATGCGTTTGGGTTCCTTTCCCGGAACATACGGCGGGAATGTTTCCAGCGAGGCTCGCAGTCGTGGGGTCGAAGGGGTGCCAACTGAGTTGTCCGGGGAGGTCATGGACTCATGATTTCACAGTCGCCTCACCACGGTTTGTCCGGGGCAGAACGACCTCCGTCGCCGCCGGGGCCCTGCTGTTGCTGCTCACGTTCGGAATCTTCTGCTCGCTTCTTCAGCTCTTCGCGCTTCTTCTCCTGCTCCGACTTCTCCCCGGAACCGTCCGACTTCTCATCGCCCTCGCCGGAGCCCTGGTCCTTCTTCGAGTCATCTCCCGATTCCCCGTTCTGCTGCTCGTCGCCCTCGGAGCCATCGGAGTCGCCGCTGTCCGAGCCCTCGTTCTTGGCTTGTTGTCCCTTTTTCTTGTCCTCGACGCGTTCCTTCGCTTCGTTGCTCTTCTGCTTCTCTTCGCTCTTCTTCGGCTGGCATTCCTCGGGCGCGTCCTCCAAGGTCTTCAACGAGCGGTCGTAGAGCTCGTCCGACTGATCAGGATCCTGGTCGGCGACTTCGTCGGCGAGCTTCTCATACACGTATGACAGATTGATCCGCACCGCACACTCATCACGGACAGGGGTGATCTCGAGGGCGGACTCGAGGTCGCCCTGTGCCGCTTCGAAGTCGCCGACGGCCGCCTCAGCGGTGCCGCGATTGTAGTACCCGATATGGCGTTGGATCGGACTGAGTGTGAGGAACGCGGTCGACGCCTTCTTCGCTCCCGGGAAGTCGTTCGACGAATAGCGGACCTGAGACGCGGCCCCGAAGTAGGCGGTCACCGCCACATAGCCGAAGACGAGCAGAAGCGCGAAGCCGATGATGAGATTGATGCGTGTCAGGCGGCGCATCTTCGACCAGGTGGCCGTGATCCGGTTCATGGCTGACCTCCTCGTCTTCGGTGGTCGACTCTGCGGCTCGGTTGGATGGTGCGCAGGCGCAGCAGCTCGCGCACACCGAACACCATTTCGACTGCGATCCATGCGAACACGAGGATCAGAGGCACCCAGAAGTATTCGTCGACGGTGACCCGGCCATCCTTCTTGACCAGCGTCTGGTCGTATTTCGGCGCCGTGTAGACGCTCGACATCGAGGCCCCACCGTCACGGTGGTGGTATTTCACACCGAGGTCGGTCGCGATCTGTCTGAGGTTCGTCTCGTCGATCTTCGAGATCCCGGGGTTGCCCTGCCCGTCGCGAATATACTCCTCGTTCGTCCCGCCGGACCCACCGGTTCCATCGGCCTCATCGGGATCGCCGAGACCGGGCTCGCCTCCCTGGCCTGACCCGTTGCCGAAGGGCCGGGGTTCCTTCATCTTCCCGCCCTCAGGTGTGCCGTATCCGAACACTGCACCGCTGTCGATGCGGGAGGCGAAGGACGACCAGGAGTCGATGGGGGACTGGGCGGTCTGCTCACCGTCGCCGAAGTAGAAGACGAGGCTCTTGTTCTCTGGGCGTTCCTCCTGATTGGACGCCATCCGTTTGTCCAGCTCAGCGCCCGCCTCGGTGATGGACGAGCCGTTCGAGTTCAAGGACATCTCCGGACTGAGGACATCGACGGCGGAGGCGAACGCCGCATGATCGGTCGTCAGCGGCATGACCGTGGCTGCGGTCGAGGCGAAGGTGATGATGCTCAGCCTGGTGCCGGGGAACTGCTCTGCCAGTTCCAGCATGTCTTCCTTCACCCCTTCCAGGCGGGTCTTGTCACCGTCGTAGTCCTCGGCGGCCATCGACGTCGTCGTATCGACGAGGAAATAGACGTCGGCGGCCGCCTCGTATTCCTCGGTCGAGGACTTGATGGGAATGCCCGGTCGGGCCAGGGCCAGTGCGAGCACGGCGACGATGCCCATGCGTGCGAACCATTTCCAGCGAGGTCCATCCCCGCGCACAGCAGGGATGATGCACACGGTCAGCAGGGCGAGGACGAGGAATCCCCACCCGAACCACGTGAAGACGGGATCGAAGATCATGATTTCGTCCTCCACGCCAGAACGAAGACACCAGCGAGGCCGAAGACCGCGATCCCGAGGGGAACGGCGGGCATGTCATGGACGACGGTGTAGGAGCGGCCCGGAGTGTTCTCTGCCTCCTGGCTCTGGATCTCTGCGACGATGCGATCGATCGTCGAGGCCGAGCCCATGTCGAACTGCTTGCCTCCGGTGCGATCGGAGACCGACTCCAGTTCCTTGGTCTGCGTGGTCGTGAGCACGGACGGGGGAGAGAGGCTGTAGACCCTGACATCGGAGTCCACGGCGATGTCTGCGGCCTCGTCGAGTTCGAACAGAGGGTCACCGGCGAGCATGTTGTCGGTGGCGAAGACGATCGAACGAGAGCGCTTCTCGTCCTGACGGTCGAAGTTGTCCACGCAGGACACGAGCCCGTCACCGATGAGGGAGGAACCGCCGATGTTGGGCGGTGAGGTCGACCAGGAGTAGTCAGTGCCTTCCGAGCCCCAGGTGCGGAATCCCTCCTCCGCTTCCTCGAGATAGCTCTGGACCATGTCGTAGTCATCGGTGAGCGGGAACGCGGAGACCGCAGTGGAATTGAACACGGTCATCCCGATGCGTTCACCGTCGAACCGGTCCACGAGCTCCTGGTAGGCCTCGAGGAGGTCGGCGTCATAACCGAGCATCGAACCGGACACGTCGAGGCAGAGCATGACGTCACGCAGCTTCTTCTCCGGATTGACGGTCTCGACCCAGGCGGGTCTGGAGATTCCGGCGAGTGTGGAGATGCCGGTGAGGGCGATGACGGCGAGGAAGGCGACCGTCGTGATCAAACGGGTGCGCATGGCCCTGCGGAAACTCGGCAGGCTCGTCATGCGTCCGCTGTGAGCCACGGCCAGTGATGACGCGGTTGCCTTGGGCCTGCGGAAGAAGAAGACCGCGGCGGCGGCAAGAACGAGGAGGATGAGGGCCAGCCACCAGAACATCAGGACCATCGCGTCACCAGCTTCCTGGCGCCGGCGATCTGAGGTCCCAGATCGTTGGCATCGTCCTCAGCGAATTCCGCTGCGTAGAGACTCGACAGGGATTCTGCGAGGTCGTCGAGGCCGGCCACAGCCGCGTCACGGTAGGTGAGGTGTTCGGCCCTGACGCCCCATGCGTCACGAGCGAACTCGCGCACGATCTTCGCCAGATCACGAGCCGAATCACGCACATCGGTCTCTCCTGCACCCAGCTTCGACTCCACTTGGGCGATCCGAGACATGTAGGTGCTGCGGACAGGAATGGGAATCCGCGGCCGGGACTTCATGCCCGATCCCGCAGCCGCGCGCAGCAGCGGGGCGAACAGATTGAGAAGGGAAGCCAGCAGAACGACTCCGGCGGCGACATACCACCAGACCGAGATCTGCAGGGGCCCGACGAGCTCATCGGGGCCCACGGCGATGCCTCAGCAGAAGAGTGTGGAGAGCGCCCAGAGCCTGATCCGGGTGGGCGATTTCGGTGTGTGAGATTCCGAGTTTCGAAAGCAGATCGATCCGGTGCTGCCTGCGGTCGGCCTCGGCGGCCAGGAATTCGGTGCGCACCTTCGGGTTGGTCATCACTGATGTGGGCAAGCCGACGTCCGGTCGGGACACGTCGAACGGCGCCGAGGCGGTCGGCAGCCCAGCAAGGTCCGCATCGGTGATCGTGATCCACAGGATCTCATGCTGTGCCCGCAGGCGTTTGATCGTCGCCTCCTCCTTCGCCCCGAGCGGGCCCTGGTCGGAGATGACGACGACGAGCATCCGGTGGTTGACGTGAGAGGCGATCCACTGCAGCTGCGCATCGATCGAGCCGTCATCGTCGGTGCCCGCCTCGGCGAGGATCTGTTGCAGGAGGTTCTCCAAATGGGCTTCGCTGCCCTTGCGCGGGGAAGCGGTGGAGCGCTGGGCGCTGCCGTGGACGAGCATGACATCGTCACCATGGCGTACGGCGAGATAACCGGTCATCCCGGCCATGAGGATCGCCAGCTGGCGCTTGTGGACCCCGGCCGAAGACACGGCGTCGAAGTTCCGCGACGAGTCGACGACGAGCGCGAGGATGTGCCTGCGGTGGGCCACATAGCGTTTGACCAGCGGATTCGAATGTCTGGCCGTGGCTTTCCAGTCGATATCGCGGATCTCATCGCCGGGAATGTAGTCACGCAGATCATCGAAGTCGAGGCTGTGTCCGTGGAAGACGGACGAGTAGTCCCCGTCGAGGAGCCGTCGGGTCCGGCGATGCGCGTGGATGGTCATTCGCGCTTTGATCCGATTGAGCAGAGCAGTCATCGATCCATCCGATCAGGGAGTGGGGACGGCCATGAGGAGGGCATCGACGACCTGTGCGCTCGTGATGTTCTCCGTGGCGGCTTCGAAGTTGAGTTGGATGCGGTGCGCGAGGACACGGTGGGCGAGATCCTTGATGTCCTCGGGGATGACGTAGTTGCGTCCGCGGATCATCGCCAGGGCACGTCCCGCGTTGGTGAAGGCGATCGAAGCACGCGGACTGGCACCCCATTCGATGAAGGGGGCCAGACGGCCCAGGTACTTCGCGGTATTCCTGGTCGCGTGGACGAGCTCGACGAGGTACCGGCTGATCGCGGGGTCGACGTAGATGGTGCGTGCATAGCTCTGCAGCGTCTCCACATCGTCGAGGTCGCACGACGGCTTCGGCGCGGAGTCACGGTCGAAGACACCCGAATCGAGGCGGGAGAGGATCTCCATCTCCTCATTGGGATTCGGGTGGGTGAGGAGGTCTTTGATCATGAACCGGTCGAGCTGCGCCTCCGGAAGCTGATAGGTTCCCTCCTGTTCGATCGGGTTCTGCGTGGCCATGACGAGGAATGGGCGGGGGAGCTCGAACCGCTGACCGCCGATCGTCGTCTGCTTCTCCTGCATGGCCTCGAGCATGGCACTCTGCGTCTTCGCCGAGGAGCGGTTGATCTCGTCGAGGAGGACGATGTTGGCGTGGACCGGGCCCAGGACAGTGTTGAAGGAGCCTTCTTGGGCGTTGTAGATCTGTGAGCCGATGATGTCGGAGGGAAGCAGATCGGGAGTGCACTGGATGCGGGAGAACTGTCCGTCCACAGCATTGGCCAGGGCTGCCGCCGCAGTTGTCTTGGCCAGGCCGGGAACACTCTCAAGGAGAAGATGACCGCTGGAGAGAAGGCCGATGAGCAGGCTCTCGCGCAGGCGCTGCTGCCCGACGACGAAGTGGTCCAGATAGGATTCCAGACCGCCGAGGATCGATTGTGCGTGTGCGATCTCTTCGGTGTTGGCGGGTGCCGTTGCCGTCATGGTGGGGCCTCTCGAATCTCAACTGGCTGACAGAACAAGCATATGGGCTGACCCTGACACGCGTCTGGACACTGTCGTGTCAGTACCGACACATAGGCTTCGATGACAGGACGAAGTTGACGACAGGATGTCATCGACGACAGGTCGGGCAGGCGCAGGGAAGGGAGGTGAGGACGACCCTGGAATCGGCCGTGAGGACACCGGAAACGGAGTCGAATGTGACACGCCGACGACGCGCCCACAACCGAAATTTTTATCTGTGGACAAGTGTTGAAAACAGTGTCATCCGAAAGAGGCGAACGCGGCATTTCTGCTCCGAATCCCCGTGTCCTCGCAGGTGATCGAACTACATCAGTGTCATTCATGACCTGTGGATGACTGTGGACGGTTTGAACACAGGGTGTGGATGGTCGAAACAACACTGGTGTAACACTGGATATAGGGGTAGAGTCGAACCCGAACACAACATCTAGTGGTCACACTCGGGGCTGGTCTGCGTGATATTCGTCATTGCGGAGGTCGTGAATCCGGTGTGGGCACGCCGTGAAATCTAAGCCAGAGTGCAGAATTGAGGAGTCGCAATGATCACCGTGTACACCAAGCCAGCTTGCGTCCAGTGCAATGCCACCTACCGTGCGCTCGATGCCAAAGGTCTGAAGTACAAATCGGTCGATCTCAGTGTCGATGAGAACGCCCTCGACGTCGTCAAGGCCATGGGCTACATGCAGGCTCCCGTCGTTGTCACCGACAACGACCACTGGTCAGGTTTCCGTCCGGACAAGATCGCCACCCTGGCCGGAGAGCAGACTTCGGTTTCCGTCGTGGCCTGACATGCTTCTGGTCTATTACTCGGCCAGTTCCGAGTACACCGACCGCTTCGTCGGCAAGCTGGCGCACCCGTCCCGACGGCTGCCGCTGCTGACAAAGGATGAGACGTTGATGATCGATGAACCGTTCGTCCTTGTGACTCCCACCTACGGGGCCGGCCCCAACCGAGGCGCAGTGCCCAAGCAGGTGATCAAGTTCCTGAATATCGAATCGAACCGCCGCCACCTCGTCGGCGTCATCGGCGCCGGAAATACGAACTTCGGTGAAGAATACTGTCGCGCGGCACACAAGGTGGCCGCGAAATGCAATGTACCCGTGCTGTATCGCGTCGAACTCCTCGGAACCCCAGAGGACGTCGAGGCAGTGAATTTAGGATTGGACAAACTGTGCGCGAGCTCGCTGAAGACCGCAATGTAGAAGACATCATCCGCGAAGAGACGGATCTTGACTACCATGCGCTCAACGCCATGCTGAACCTGTACGACCAGGACGGTCGCATCCAGTTCGAGCGTGACAAACAGGCTGCCAGGCAGTATTTCCTGCAGCATGTCAACAACAACACCGTCTTCTTCCACGACCTCAAGGAGAAGCTCGACTACCTCGTCGAGAAGGAATACTACGAGCCCGAAGTCCTCGATCAGTACTCCTTCGACTTCATCGAAGAGCTCTCGAAGCGTGCCTATGGTCAGAAGTTCCGGTTCCAGACCTTCCTCGGCGCTTTCAAGTTCTACACCTCCTACACGCTGAAGACCTTCGATGGGAAGCGCTACCTCGAACGCTTCGAGGACCGCGTCGTCATGGTCGCGCTGTTCCTGGCTCGCGGCGACGAGACGCTGGCCACCCAGCTCGTCGACGAAATCATCACCGGTCGTTTCCAGCCGGCCACGCCTACCTTCCTCAACGCCGGCAAGAAGCAGCGCGGCGAGCTCGTCTCCTGCTTCCTGCTGCGCATCGAAGACAATATGGAGTCGATCGGCCGCTCCATCAACTCCGCACTGCAGCTGTCCAAGCGCGGCGGCGGTGTGGCGTTCGCTCTGACCAACATCCGCGAGTCCGGTGCTCCGATCAAGAAGATCGAGAACCAGTCCTCGGGCGTCATCCCGGTGATGAAGCTGCTCGAAGACTCCTTCTCCTACGCAAACCAGTTGGGAGCACGTCAGGGTGCCGGTGCCGTCTACCTTCACGCTCACCACCCCGACATCTACAAGTTCCTCGATACCAAGCGTGAGAACGCCGATGAGAAGATCAGGATCAAGACCCTGTCGCTGGGCGTCGTCATCCCGGACATCACCTTCGAATTGGCCAAGCGCAATGAGGACATGTATCTTTTCAGTCCCTACGACGTCGAACGCGTCTACGGTGTGCCCTTCTCCGACATCGACGTCTCGGACAAGTACGAAGAGATGGTCGACAATGCCGCCATCAAGAAGAACAAGATCAACGCTCGCGAGTTCTTCCAGACCTTGGCAGAGATCCAGTTCGAGTCCGGCTACCCGTACGTCATGTTCGAAGACACGGTCAACAAGGCCAACCCGATCGACGGCAAGATCATCATGTCGAACCTGTGCTCGGAGATCCTCCAGGTCTCCGAGCCCAGCAAATACGACTCCGATCTCGGATACGACGTCGTCGGCAAGGACATCTCCTGCAACCTCGGTTCGCTCAACATCGCTCTGACGATGGACTCGGAGAACTTCGGGCAGACTATCGAGACCGCGATCCGCGGGCTGACGGCCGTCGCAGAGACCTCGGACATCCAGTCGGTTCCCTCGATCGCCCGCGGCAACGACATGTCGCACGCCATCGGTCTGGGCCAGATGAACCTCCACGGCTACCTCGCCCGGGAGCATGTCTACTACGGATCCGATGAGGGCCTCGACTTCACGAACATGTACTTCTACACCGTCGCCTACCACTGTGTGCGGGCGTCGATGGAGATCGCGAAGGAACGCAAGACCGCCTTCGCCGGATTCGAGAGGTCGAAGTACGCGAGCGGTGAATACTTCGACAAGTACACCGACGAGGTGTGGGAACCGCGCACGCAGCGTGTGGCGGGCATGTTCGCCGAGGCGGGCGTGCAGATTCCGACGCAGGACGATTGGCGCGAGCTCAAGGCCGCGGTGGCCGAGCACGGCATCTACAACCAGAACCTGCAGGCTGTTCCGCCCACCGGATCGATCTCCTACATCAACAACTCGACCTCGTCGATCCATCCGGTGGCCTCGAAGATCGAGATCCGCAAGGAAGGCAAGATCGGGCGCGTGTACTACCCGGCTCCCTTCATGGACAACGACAATCTCGAGTACTACCAGGACGCGTACGAGATCGGCTACGAGAAGATCATCGACACCTATGCCGAGGCCACGAAGCATGTGGACCAGGGCCTGTCGCTGACCTTGTTCTTCATGGACACCGCGACGACTCGTGACATCAACAAGGCGCAGATCTACGCATGGCGCAAGGGCATCAAGACCATCTACTACATCCGGTTGCGTCAGCTCGCGCTGGAAGGCACCGAGGTCGATGGCTGCGTATCCTGCATGCTGTGACCGATGAGTTCAGCGGACCGGTGAGAACTGGTCCGCTGAACGCGTGGCTCGGGGTCTGCGCGCGATGCGGACCCGGGGCAGAAGACATTCTTCGTCTGCTGGGCAGACCACATGTACGTGCGACGTACCCGTAACTGAGAAGAGAGATGGAAACGTTGGAGAACCTGACTTTGGCCTCGCATGTCGACGCCATCAACTGGAACCGTGTCGTCGACCCCATCGACGATGACGTCTGGGACCGCCTGACCGGAAACTTCTGGCTGCCGGAGAAGGTGCCGTTGAGCAATGACGTCCAGTCATGGGCAACGCTGACCGAAGAGGAGAAGACGCTGACGATGCGCGTCTTCACCGGTCTGACTCTGCTCGATACGATTCAGGGAACCGTCGGTGCGATCTCCCTGATTCCGGATGCGGTGACTCCGCACGAGGAAGCCGTGCTGACCAACATCGCGTTCATGGAGAGCGTGCACGCGAAGTCGTATTCCTCGATCTTCTCGACACTGTGCTCGACGAAGGAGATCGACGAGGCGTTCCGCTGGTCGCGTGAGAACACCTACCTGCAGGCCAAGGCCGACATCATCCTCAGCTACTACCGAGGCGATGACCCGCTCAAACGCAAGGTCGCCTCCACGCTGTTGGAGTCATTCCTCTTCTACTCGGGCTTCTACCTGCCCATGTACTGGTCGGCACACGCGAAGCTGACGAATACGGCTGACCTCATCCGCCTCATCATCCGCGACGAGGCCGTGCACGGCTACTACATCGGCTACAAGTACCAGAAGGGCTTGGAGTCGCAGTCCGAAGAGCGCAAGCAAGAGCTCAAGGACTACACCATGAATCTCATGTTCGAGCTCTACGAGAACGAGGTCGCCTACACCCATGACCTCTACGACTCAGTGGGTCTGGCGGAGGACTGCAAGATGTTCCTCCACTACAACGCCAACAAGGCCCTGATGAACCTCGGGTACGAAGCGATGTTCCCGAAGGAGGTCACGGAGGTCAACCCGGCGATCCTCGCGGCTCTCTCGCCCAACAGCGACGAGAACCACGACTTCTTCTCCGGCTCCGGTTCCTCCTACGTCATCGGCAAGGCCGAGAACACGGAAGACGACGACTGGGACTTCTGATCCGAGGACCGGGACGTCATCCGTCTCGAATCTGACCTGCCCTGAATAACGAAAGAGCGACCTGTCCAAACCATCTGGCGGCGACAGGCCGCTCTTTCGCATTGCCGCGCCCGGCAGGCGGCCCACTCTGATCCGGAGTGAAACACACCCCGCCCCACCCCGCAGCGTCTTGTCTCGTCGTTGCGGCCGGGCCGGTTTCGCCGGACTTCGACTCTGCTCTCAGCCGGCCTCGCGCGCCTCCCGGGCTGAGGCGACGTCGTCGACGATTGCGGCGATGTGCTGCATGCTCGCGATCAGCGAACCGTAAAGGGGCCAGGAGCGCTCGGGGAGACCATCATCGTCGGCCATGTTCACCGACAGCTGTTCGAGCCGCCTGAAGATCGGTTCGACCTCCGCATCGGGGTCGACAATCGCCCGACCGGCATCCCGGCCGATGGAAGTCCATTGTTCGCGGAAGCGGGTATCCCATTCGCCGTCTTCATATGATCCCTCGCGCAGAGTCCGAGTCAGATGGCGCAGATGGGAGATGCCCTCATCCACCCGCTGCAGAATGTTCTCGTAGCTGGCATCCTCTGGCGATGTCTGCGATTCCAGAGCTTCGCCCGATGGGTAGCGCTTTCGGCGCAGTCGGTTACGCGGATTCGCTCGCTGGCTTTCACGAGCAAACTTGACCGTCTGCCACGCCGAGTTCAATTCTTCGCTCATTGATTCGGTCTCTGAGAACCAGTTATCGGCATTGGCTGTGTCCCAATCCTGGTCGAGCTCATCGGCCATGTCGATCAGCATGTCACCCATGCGCCGATTGATGCTGTCGACGTACCGTGCTGCCTGCTGATCCCGCAGCGGCGGAATCACAAGGAGGTTCACGACGATGCCGACGGCAATGCCCAGGCAGAGTTCTAAGATGCGTTCCCCGAGCAGCGGCTGCTGGCTGTCGAAGCCGCTGCCGAGGATGAAGATTCCGGTCGTCGCAATCGCCACGCCTTCATCACGGATCCAGGGAAGACGTGCAGCGGCGAGTCCGACCAGGAGCGCGAGAGCAAATGTCCAGATGCTCACTCCCAGGTAGTTGCCGATGACGAAGGACAAGGCCACACCGAGAGTTGAGGCGATCGTCGACTGAGCTCCGCGAGACAGTGAGCGGTGGACAGTCGCATGCACTGTCAGCAGTGCCGCCCACGGTGCCAGGAATGGCATCTGCGAGTTCAGAACATTATCCGACAGCCACCAAGCTCCGGTTGCCGCGATGACGGTCTTGACGATCTGGAGAAGGTCGGTGACGACTTCGGGCCGCTTGGCCAATGGTGAAAATTGTTGCCGTGAGTTCTGCTGCAATGGTCGTCCCTTCGAACAGAAGTGCATGGAGTTGTCACCCTACAGGGAACGCTCGGCAGGCGACCTGACCTGCACGAGCGAGCTGCCGAAGCAGACAATGAAAATGCCCGACATTCCTGCAGGTGAAACCTGCGAAATGTCGGGCAGAGGTCAGACTGTCGTCGATCTTGCGCTGCTTAAAACCCAGCAGTGCGAAGAACAAACTGACAGTCGGTGTCGCTCAGGCTGCAGCCAGTGGCGTGATCTCACGCAGCGACGAGCCGGTGAACAGCACGACGCGGCCGGTGGAGTCACTGATCGTGATCTTTCCGTTGCGTGTGCTGATCGTTGGATCGATCAGTCCTGCATGCTCAACAGCACGCTGGACCCATTGTGGGAACTGAGTCATCGTTCCCTCCTTTCTTAACTACTTCGTCGAAGGGCATGCATCAACGCACGCCGATCTCATTGCTTTTCTGATGGTGACGGGGCAGTCACCGGGGTGCAGGCAGCCAACCGATAGCATCGGATGGTGGCCGGCCGAGATGTCACCGTGGTGTGGGTCAATCCTTCACGGCGGGGGATCTGCAATTCGAAGTGAGACAGTGTCCGTGGCGAATCATTTGCAATGTCGAACCTGAATCTGGTCTGCCATCATGAGCGACGTGTCATCGTGCTCAGTGGATCAGATGGTTCAATGAAGCCGGACAACTTCGAACGCAAGTCAACAGCTTAACTGCATCCGGAACGTGAAGTCAAAACAGCGGTGCCGACTGTCGAAACGACGTGCAGGGAATCGCCGGCAGGAGAGCGCCGTGCGAGGAACACGACATGCAGGAGAGCTCCGGCAGGGGAGCGGAGGAGACTGCGTCACCGGAGCGGAGCGTGTGACCGGGCGGATCAGCGGGAGGACTTGCCCCAGCGCAACCTCAGCAAGATGATCAGCGCGGTGACCAGAAGCGCTGCCGCAACAGCCAGCATGCCGACAGGGAGCAGCTTCTCTATCGAGACGCCGAGAGTCGTTGCCGAAGACTTGGACTCAGATGCCTCTGCACCATCACTCGAATCCATCTCGGTGCCGACGGATGCGCGGCCATCAGCGCCGGCACCCCCGGCATCGCTGCCCGACGCGTTCGGATCGGCACTCGGTGTCACGGTGTCTCCGACCGGAATTGTCTGGAGGGACTTGGGATCCTTCTGCGCGAAGTCCCATTCGAGCAGGTCGATCGCGGCTTGGCGGGAGTTGTTGTCGATGCCGAGCATCGTCGCCACCACGCGGTGGCCGTCACGTTCGGCAACGGCGATGTAGGCGCCTTTGGCCTGTCGAGTGAAACCGTTCTTCAGGCCGAGCCCACCTTCGACCTGCCCGACGATCTTCGTGTGATTCTGGATCGGATAGCCTTCGAACTTCTCCTTGGTGTCCGGGTTCGTGCCACCGGGAAACTGGTATGTTTCGGTGCCGATGACGCTCATCAGGTATTCGTCTTCGCACACAGCCCACGCCAGTTTCATCATGTCCGCGGCCGTCGTGTATTGGTCCTCGTCATCGAGACCCGAGGTGTTGGCCGCGTGAGTGTTCGTCATACCCAGCTCTTCGGCCTTCTCATTCATCAGAGCCACAGCCTTTTCCTGCCCTCCGGCAGCCCGTCCGAGTGCGTTCGCGGCATCATTGGCGCTCGACATCAACATCGCATGGAAGAGGAGATCTACCGTGTATTCGTTCTTCTGCATGAGACCGACCTTGGTGCCATCGATCTCCATGTCCTCGAATTTCGCCTCCACCTTCTGCTTGGGATCGTCGAGCACCTCGACGAGAGCCAATGCTGTCAGCAGTTTGATCGTCGACGCCGGAGCATGCTTCTTGTCGATGTCATGTGCGGCCTGAAGTTCTCCAGTGTCGAGGTCTCCCACCAGCCACGCTGTTCCCACCGGTTGCGGTGGCTTCGCTCCATTGCCGAGGTCGGCGGGAGTTTCGTAGACCTTCTCCTGCTTCTCGTCTGGTGTGGTGTCAGCGTGTGTCACCGAGGGGGAAAGCGTCAGCTGGGCGCCGACGAGCAGAAGCGCGAGAGCGGCGGCGGCGATGAGACGCACCCCTGCTCCGAACGAATGCGGAAGCGCTGCTGCCGTCACAGAAGCAGAGGAAGGGTGGGTAGAACGCATGCGGCCCAGTCTACGACGGAGTAGAAACCGACGTGTTCAGGAAAACGCATGCGATTGAGCACAGCAATTCCACAGTCCAAGTCAGGCTGAGCTGGTTCAAACCTGTCCACCGTGACGTGAATTGCAGACAGCGCTGCCGAAAACGGAAACTCTCGAACACGAAAACCCCCGAACAAGCGCGACGCCGCGGGGAACGCAAACGGCGGCAGCGCACGAAAGGCGGCGCCACACGAAAAACGGCCGCGCACGAAAAGTGCACGGCCGCCTCGGCGATATGGATGTTCAGATCAGAATGCGCGCTGCAGAACCGCCTGCTTCACCTCGGCGATGGCCTTAGTGATTTCGATGCCACGAGGGCAGGCCTCGGTGCAGTTGAAGGTGGTGCGGCAGCGCCACACACCTTCCTTGTCGTTGAGGATCTCCAGGCGCATGTCTCCGCCTTCGTCACGCGAATCGAAGATGAAACGATGCGCGTTGACGATGGCCGCCGGTCCGAAGTACTGGCCGTCGGTCCAGAACACGGGGCAGGACGAGGTGCACGCGGCGCAGAGGATGCACTTGGTGGTGTCGTCGAAGGCCTCACGCTCTTCGGCCGACTGCAGACGCTCACGCGTCGGCTCGTGGCCGGAGGTGATGAGGAACGGCATGACCTCACGGTAGGACTGGAAGAACGGCTCCATGTCGACGATGAGGTCCTTCTCCAGAGGCAGACCCTTGATCGCTTCGATGGTGATCGTCTTGTTCGTGTCAAGATCCTTCAGCAGGGTCTTGCAGGCCAGACGGTTGCGGCCGTTGATGCGCATGGCATCGGAGCCGCACACGCCGTGGGCACAGGAGCGGCGGAAGGACAGCGAACCGTCGGTCTCCCACTTGATCTTGTGCAGGGCGTCCAGCACACGGTCGGTGCCGTACATCGTGACCTTGTACTCCTCCCAGTGCGCCTCTTCGTCCTGTTCGGGATCGAAGCGTGCGATCTGGAAGGTGCAGTCGAACGACGGGATCGAACCGCTGTCACCGGCCACGTGGTCGGGCAGGTCGATCTTCGAGGCGGGTTCCGGGGTTTCGGTTGAGGTATCTGTGCTCATCAGTACTTACGCTCCATCGGCTGGTAACGGGTGACGATGACGGGCTTCGTCTCCAGACGCATGCCCTTGATGCCGTCGGTCTCGGAATCAGGATCGAGGTACGTCATCGTGTGATGCATGAATCCGTCGTCGTCACGATCCGGGAAGTCCTCTCGGAAGTGGCCACCGCGTGATTCCTTGCGGTGGATGGCGGCGACGGAGATGACCTCGGCAAGTTCGAGCAGGAAGTTCAGCTCGACAGCCTCGAGGAGGTCGAGGTTGAAGCGCTTGCCACGATCCTGAATGCCGACGTTGTTGTAACGTTCACGCAGTTTCGCGATCTCGTCGAGCGCTTCGCGCAGTGTTTCGTCAGTGCGGAAGACCTGGACGTTGGCGTCCATGAGTTCCTGCAGATCCTTGCGGATGGCACCGATGCGTTCGGTACCATCCGAGGTCCGCATCTTCTCCAGCAGTGCGACGGTGTCGTTCTCGGCACCCTCCGGCAGCTCGACGAAGTCAGCGGTCTGCGAGTACTCCGCGGCGGCGATGCCGGCGCGCTTGCCGAAGACGTTGATGTCGAGCAGTGAGTTCGTGCCCAGGCGGTTCGAGCCGTGGACGGACACGCAGGCAACCTCACCGGCGGCATAGAGGCCGGGGATGACGTTGTCGTTGTCCGCCAGCACCTCGGCGCCGATGTTGGTCGGGATGCCGCCCATGGCATAGTGCGCGGTCGGGAAGACCGGCACCGGCTCCGTGTAGGGCTCCACGCCGAGGTAGGTGCGAGCGAACTCGGTGATGTCGGGCAGCTTCGCATCGATGTGCG
This sequence comes from Brevibacterium picturae, assembly GCF_900105045.1. Classification (GTDB taxonomy): domain Bacteria; phylum Actinomycetota; class Actinomycetes; order Actinomycetales; family Brevibacteriaceae; genus Brevibacterium; species Brevibacterium picturae. Next base: position 3,362,326 of record NZ_LT629739.1, read on the forward strand.
CGGGCTCGAGGTGGGTGAGGTCGAGCAGGACGTAGTCCTTGTTCGGTCCGCAGCCGCGGCCTTCGCGCACCTCGTTGGCCATGGATCGGGCCACGATGTCACGAGGCGCGAGGTCCTTGATCGTCGGGGCGTAGCGTTCCATGAAGCGCTCACCGTCGGAGTTGCGCAGAATCGCGCCTTCACCGCGGGCGGCCTCGGAGAGCAGGATGCCCAGACCGGCCAGACCGGTCGGGTGGAACTGGAAGAACTCCATGTCCTCGAGCGGGATGCCCCGGTTGTAGGCCACGGCCATGCCGTCACCGGTCAGGGTGTGTGCGTTCGAGGTGGTCTTGAAGACCTTGCCCACACCGCCGGTGGCGAAGACGACCGACTTGGCCTGGAACAGGTGGATCTCGCCGGTGGCCAGTTCGTAGGCGACGACGCCGGCCGGACGGCGGACCCCGTCGACCTCGGTCATGGCCAGGTCGAGGACGTAGAACTCGTTGTAGAACTCCACGCCGTGCTTGACGCAGTTCTGGTACAGAGTCTGGAGGATCATGTGACCGGTGCGGTCGGCCGCATAGCAGGAGCGGCGAACCGGGGACTTGCCGTGGTCACGGGTGTGACCACCGAAGCGACGCTGGTCGATCCGGCCTTCGGGGGTCCTGTTGAAGGGAAGACCCATCTTCTCGAGGTCGAGAACGGCGTCGATTGCTTCCTTTGCCATCACCTCGGCGGCATCCTGGTCGACTAGGTAGTCACCGCCCTTGACGGTGTCGAAGGTGTGCCATTCCCAGTTGTCCTCTTCCACGTTCGCCAGTGCGGCGCACATGCCGCCCTGGGCCGCACCGGTGTGCGAACGGGTGGGGTAGAGCTTGGTCAGGACTGCGGTTCGGGCGCGCTGGCCCGATTCGATCGCTGCGCGCATCCCGGCGCCACCGGCGCCGACGATGATGACGTCGTGTTGGTGTACCTGCATGTTTCTCCTTTTAGGCCTGGCAGAACGACGCCAGCAGTGCGGGGTCGGCTCCGGCCGGGCAGGGATCGAATGTGAAGATGACCAGCGTGCCGAGCACGATGACGATGGCCGAGGCGATGTAGAGGATCACCTGGAGAGCCATTCGGGTGCTGGGCTTCTCGGCATAGTCCATGATGATGGTGCGCAGGCCGTTGGTGCCGTGCAGCATTGCCAGCCACAGCATCAGCAGATCCCAGATCTGCCAGAACGGGCTGGCCCATTTGCCGGCCACGAACCCGAAGTCGATGGCCTGGACGCCCTCGCCTGCCCACAGGTTCACGAACAGGTGACCGAAGATGAGGATGACGAGGATGACGCCCGAGACGCGCATGAACAGCCACGCGAACATCTCGAACTTCGAACGTGTTGATTTGTGCCGCGAGTAACCGGTGCGCGGAGCCGGGATCGATGTTGTGCTCATGTCATCCTCCGAACGTGTGCATCAGCTGGCGGGGGATGAAGGCGATCATGATGATGAGCCATACGACGATGACTCCCCAGAACAGCTTCTTCTGATTCTTCGGTCCACTCTTCGAGAAGTCGACGAGAATGACGCGAAGGCCGTTGAACGCATGGAATGCGATCGCGGCAACGAGTGCGATCTCGCCGAATGCCATGACCGGAGTCTTGTAGGTTCCGATCACAGCGTTGTAGGCCTCGGGCGAGACGCGGACGAGTGCAGTATCGAGCACGTGGACCAGCAGGAAGAAGAAGATTCCGACGCCTGTGACGCGATGCGCGACCCAGGACCACATTCCTTCGTTTCCTCGGTACAGAGTGCCCGTAGACGCTTTGGCCACGGAGCATCCTCCATCTTGGATTAATCGACTGTGTACATCAAGAAACTACGCCGAACGCCGCCTGGTTGCCAGTCGAGCCTCACCTGAGCGTGGTGGATCACATTAAGTTCCTGGCAGTTCCCTCATAGTCGTCGATCTCGGATACGACGAAATTCAATTACATCACAAGCATATGCGCTAACTATTCTGACCGTAGGGCTGACCTGGACAGTCGGGACCGTCGCCGAGGTGGGGCCGGGCTCAATGACGATCCGGGTGGACTGAGGATGACCGGGAGAACAATTCCGGTTCTCCTCACCCCGACACGGCGGACAGCATCGGTCAGTCGGTGCCCGAACTTTGAGACACTGAAGAAGTGAACACACACTTCCACGCCATCATCCCCGCCGGCGGATCCGGAACCCGACTCTGGCCGCTGTCGCGCAAGGCATCGCCGAAGTTCCTCCACGACGTGCTGGGTACGGGCCGGAGCCTGATCCAATCCACCTGGGACCGCGTCGCACCGCTCGTGGGACCCGGGAAAGTGTGGGTGGTGACCGGGGAGAGCCACCTCGACCAGGTCGCCGAGCAGCTGCCCGAGATGTCCGTGCGCAAAATCCTCGCCGAACCGTCCCCGAAGGACTCGGCCGCCGCGATCGGGCTCGCGACCATGCTCATTGCGAAGGAAGACCCCGACGCGATCGTCGGCTCGTTCTCCGCCGACCACTCGATCACCAACGTCGACGAGTTCCGGCTGGTCATCGACCAGGCCTGCGCCGCCGCCGAGACCGGCGACATCGTCACCGTCGGCATCATGCCCCGCAACCCGGCCACCGCCTACGGCTACATCGAAACCGGCGAGCTGCTGGGCCTCGACCGTGCACCGACCGCCAGGCGCGCTATGGCCTTCGCCGAGAAGCCCGCCGCGAGCACCGCCCGCGAGTACGTCACCTCCGGCCGCTACCGCTGGAACGCCGGCATGTTCATCGCGAAGGCAAGCGCATTGCTGGAGGTCCTCGAGACCGAGGATCCGACCCTGCACGCAGGCCTGTCTCAGATCGCCGAGGCGTGGGGGACCGATGCCCAGGCAGAGGTGCTCGCCGAGGTGTGGCCCGGCCTGGAGAAGCGCGCCATCGATTACGTCGTGGCCGAGCCTGCTGCCGCGGCCGGCCGCGTCATCGTCATTCCCGGCGATTTCGGCTGGGACGATGTCGGTGACTTCGACTCGGTCGCCCGCCTGCGGCAGCCGGTGCCCGGCGAGCCGAGCGGTGTCATCTCGATCGGCGGCAACTGCGAACTCCTCGAGATCGACGCCTCCGGAGTCGTCTTCTCCGAATCCGAGCAGCCGCGCACGGTCGCGATCGTCGGCCTCGACGACCTCGTCGTCGTCGACACCGAGGACGTCCTGCTCATCACCTCCCGCTCCCACGCGCAGGATGTGAAGAAGGCAGTCTCCGCAGCAGGGGAGCGCGGGCTCGACGATCTGCTGTAGGCAGGTGGCGGGGCACAGAGTGTGTCGAAATTGGTCGCATTGCGCCCAAATGTGACGCGAAGTGCTTAGCATTGCAGTCAATGTCTCAGATATCCCAACCGCGCCCCGACGGCGTCGCGCTCCCAGAAGGACCAGACGTGATCAGCTCTGCAATCGCTGAGATCGGTGCAGAGCTCATCGATTTCCGCCGCGACATCCATGCGCACCCGGAACTGTCCTTCCAGGAGTTCGACACCACGGACAAGATCGTCCGTCGGCTGCAGGCCGCCGGTCTGGAACCTCGGCGGCTCGAGGGCACAGGCGTCGTCTGCGACGTCGGCGAGGGACTGATCGCCGTTGGCCTGCGTGCCGACATCGACGCTCTACCCATCGACGACCTCATCGATGAGGACTTCGCCTCCACCGTGCCCGGCGTCGCCCACGCCTGCGGCCACGACGTGCACCTGACCGGCCTCGTCGGCGCCGCCATCGCCTTGCAGCGACTCCACGAATCCACCCTCGGCGGACTCGGCGGACGTGTGCGGCTCATCTTCCAGCCCGGCGAGGAAGTCACCCCGGGCGGTGCCCTGCGCATCATCTCCCAGGGCGTCCTCGACGATGTCCCCGAGGTCTACGCCCTCCACTGCGACCCCAACGTCGACGTCGGCAAAATCGGTTCGCGCATCGGGGCCATCACCGCGGCCGGCGACACCGTCATCATCCGCCTCTCCGGTCACGGCGGACACACCTCACGACCCCACCTGACCGAGGACCTCGTCTACGCCTTGGGCAAACTCGCCACCGACCTGCCCTCGACGCTGGGCCGACTCATCGACCCGCGCCACGCAATCTCCCTCGTGTGGGGCGAGATCAGCGCCGGCCACGCGGCCAATGTCGTCCCCAGCGAAGGGATCCTGCGTGGGACCCTGCGCTGCCTCGACGTCGACGGCTGGAACCAGGTCGCCGAGGTGCTCCCCGAGCTGGTCGAGAGGATCGCCGGCCCGTACGGGGTCGACGTCGACCTCGACCATCGCCGAGGTGTCCCGCCGGTGGTCAACACAGAAGACCAGGTCGCGCTCATCGAATCCGCAGTCCGCGGCGAACTCGGCGAGAACTCCGTCCAACTGACCCCGCAGTCCATGGGCGGAGAGGACTTCGCCTGGTACCTCACGCACTGTCCCGGAGCGCTGGTGCGCATGGGCACCCGCACCCCCGGGGGCACGACCTACGACATCCACCAGGGCGATCTGCTCATCGATGAGGGCAGCGTTGAGATCGCCGCCCGCATCTTCACCGCGACCGCGCTGAAGGTCCTGCAGAGGAACTGAGGCTGCATCCGGAACTGTCACTCCACTGGGAACCGACACTCCATCGGGGACTCAGACTGAACCGATAATCTTGGAGACATGAGAGTGAAGGTCATGAGCACGGTGCTGGGCGCCGGCTTCAGCGCATTGAGTCTGGTGGCCCTGAGCGCCTGCTCGATCACGGCTCCCGAACCCCTCGAAGACGCCACACTCGGATGCATGATCTCGGCTCCTGCGGGATTCGACGATCACTCGGCCGGGGCTCTGACCCTGGCGGAGACGGAGCTGGCACGTTCGGCGGGACTGTTCTCCGCGACCTCGAGTCAGCGGGTCTCGAACTCAGCGACCACCTCGGCGGCTCTGAAGCGGATGAGCGATCAGGACTGCGCACTGACGACGGTGCTCGGACCGGGCGGGGCCGACGAACTCGGTGCCCACGCCAGAAGCAACCCCGACGACATCTTCCTGGGGGTCGCCAGTGGGCACAAGGACTTCCCGGACAATGTGCTCAGCATCGATTTCGACCTCGTGCCGCCGGCCTTCATCGCCGGATACATCGCCGCGACCGCAAGCGAAACCGGGGAAGTCGGGGCGCTCGTGTCCCAGGGGTTCCCGCAGGCCGAGGAGATCCTCTCCGCATTCGACGCCGGAGTCGACCTCTACAACGACGAAGCCGACGACGACGTTGACGGGGTGAAGTCCCACCGCGAGTCCGCGGTCGATGGACGGACCGTGGCAGACACCCGCGACGAGGGACGGGCATTCTTCGAATCGGCCCATGACTCGGACGTCGATGTGCTTGTGCCCTTCGGATCGGCGGCAGCGATGGGCGTGGTCACTGCCGCGACGGACACGCTGCAGTCGCTGCGCATCCAAGAGCCTGAAGAAGACGGCGACGAGGAGAGGATCCTGCCGAAGATCATCTGGTACGGAGCCTCCGGTGCTTTCAGCGACACGATCATTGCCACGATCGAGCCGAACATCCGTCGGGGCCTGCGCAGCATGTTTGCCGAATGGCCGCAGAGCAAGAATCCCGATGAAGTTCCCGAGGCGTCGAAGAAGGACCCCGTCGATATGGGCGGGTTCCTCGTCACCGACCGTCACTACAAGGGCACGATCGACAACGGCGGGGTGGGGATCGCCGCCGAGGACGGTTTCCTCAGCCGAGTCTCCGATGCGGGCCGCAGCATCACCGATCTGCGGGAGAGGATCAAGAGCGGGGACATCGATCCGGACAAATCCTGAGCGGACCGCGACATCGCCGGTGTCCGCCGGTTCTTCCATCGTTCTCGCACACTGATCCGATAAGCTGAGCGGGTGTTGAATAACCCCGCCGGAGTCGCAGCAGACGACCCGATCCTGCAGTTGCCCAAAGTCGCCCTCCACGATCACCTCGACGGTGGCCTGCGCCCCGCCACGATGATCGAACTGGCCGCATCGATCGGCCATGAACTGCCCGCCACCGAACCGGAGGCGCTGGCGAAGTGGTATCACGATTCCGCGAGTTCCGGTGATCTGGTTCGCTACCTCGAGACGTTCTCCCACACGGTTGCCGTGATGCAGAGTCGTGAGGGCCTGATGCGGGTGGCCAAGGAATGGGTGCTCGACCAGGTGGCCGACGGCGTGTTCTATGCAGAGGCCCGTTGGGCTCCGGAACAGCACCTGGAAGGCGGGCTTGAACTCGACGAGGTCGTCGAAGCCGTCCAGGAAGGACTCGAAGCCGGAGTCATCGAAGCCTCGGCCGACGGCAAGTTCATCCGTGTCGGTCAGATCATCACAGCTATGCGCCAGGCGGATAACTCCCTGGCCATTGCGGAATTGGCGATCAGGCACAGGGAGAAGGGATCTGAATCCGGAGTCGTCGGCTTCGACATCGCCGGTCCGGAGAACGGATTCCCGCCCTCGGCGCATCTGTCGGCGTTCAACGCACTCCACCAGGCCTATGTGCCCGTCACGATTCACGCCGGAGAAGCCGCCGGCAAGCAATCGATCCACGAAGCACTGACCATCTGCCATGCCCAGCGCATCGGCCACGGTGCTCGCATCGTCGAGGACATGGACATCGTCGAAGGCGAGGGACAGCTGGGCAGCCTGGCCGCTTGGGTCCTCGATCAGCAGATTCCACTCGAGCTGTGCCCCAGTTCCAATCTGCAGACCGACATCGGCGGCACCATCGCCTCCCACCCCATTACGGGGCTCAAGGATCTGGGTTTCGCCGTCACCATCAACCCGGACAACCGGCTGATGTCGGCGACGTCGGTCACGCGTGAGATGCGCCTGCTCGTCGATGAGGCCGGCTGGACCCAGACCGACCTCGAATGGGCCACCGTCAACGCGGTCACCGCAGCGTTCCTGCCCCTCGACGTGCGTGAACGCATGCTCGACGAGATCCTCATTCCAGGGTTCTCCCGGGTGAACATTTGAGTTCACAGGACGAGCACGGCGTTGTCACTCCACGAGCGATGCTGCTGGTCGTCGTCGTTCTCGGGATCCAGGTGCTGGCCCTCCTCGGGTCGGCCCTGTCGTTCATCATCACCGCCTTCAGCGCGGGCTCCCTCGCCGGATCTCTGCTGGGCCTGGCCGTCATGTTCCTCATCTTCGCCGCCGGTGTGGCCGCTGCTGCACGGGGATCGTGGAAACTGCATCGTTGGGCACGGCCCGCAGCGATCGCCTTCGAACTGCTCGTCATCGTCTTTGCCTTCAGCGTCATCGCCGGGTCCCTGTGGCTCGGTCTGGCGTGCCTGGTCACAGCGATTGCGGTGCTGCTGGGGTACTTTCTGCCCCCGGTCGTCGACGCCTACAATCGGGCGCTCGAGGGCTGAAGCGGCTCGCGGCTGATGTTGCCGTCAGGCCTCAGGCGGCTCCCACCTCTGCACGCTGGCGGCCTGGGCGGCCGTGAACCTCGATGGCACGGCGGTGAAGACCGCATCGCGGAGTCCAGAGAGCAGCGGGGACCGCATCTGGAAGACGGCGCCGAGTGCGCGTGACTTCGCCGCGATCGACTGACTGCGCTTCTTCCGCAGATGGTCGTAGCGGCGCAGCTGAGAGTCGACCTCAGCCGCGGTGCCCGTGTCCGCTGCGTCCGCGGAATCCGTGAAGTTCGTCGAGGTCTCGATCACCGGTTTCAGGAGCGCAGACAGTGTTGCGGCGTCCTCGAGTGCCTGTCCGCCGCCCTGCCCCAGGTTGGGAGTCATCGCATGCGCGGCGTCGCCGAGGAGGACGATCCGTCCGCGATGAAAGGTCGACAGGGGTGTGGCCAGGTCTGAGATCGCGGTGCGTCTGATGCCTGCCGCAGGTGTGGCCGCTATCAGTTCGGTGATCGGTGCGTGCCAGGTGGAGAACAGGTCGCGCACCGTGGCCTTCTCATCGGCGAAACTCGCATCCTCGGGCATGTTCGCCACTGCGAACCAGTACACGCGCCCGTCCATGAGCGGGGCGATGCCGAAGCGCAGGCCTCGTCCCACGGTCTCACCAGCGGCACCAGCGAGGTCGACCGAGCGCTCGGTGATCCCGCGCCAAGCTGAATAGCCCGAGTAGCGTGGTCCGACTCCGGGTTCGACGGTTTCCCTCACCCGGCTGTTGAGTCCGTCGGCGCCGATCACAAGATCGAACCGCTCCAGAGATTCCGGCTGAGATCCCACCGACGCCTGAGACGAGTCCGCTTCGACTCCAGTCCGGATCGTCACCGTTCCGTCGATGCTCGCCGAGGTGACCTCCGCGGAGGTGCGCACCGTCGTCTCCTCGAGGGCGTCGAGCAGAACGCGATGCAGATCGGTTCGGTCGACGATGCGCAGCTCGCCGACGCTGTAGCTGGGAATCTGCGCAATCCAGCGTCCATCGGGTCGTCGCTGGCCCGCGCCGAAGGACTCGGCCTGCTTGTCCGTGATCGCCGCGAACTGAGGTCCGAGTCCCAATGATTCGAGGGCCCTGAGCCCATTGGCGAAGACGGACAGACCCGAACCGCCAGCACGCACCTCGGCGGCCCTTTCGAACACAGTGACCTCTGCCCCGACGCGCTGGAGACCGACGGCGATTGACAGTCCGCCGATACCGGCTCCGACGATCGCGATTCTCATGGGGTTCGGTCCTCCCTCGCGAGATTCGAGGTGTGTGGTCTACTGCTGAAGGTACTCGCCGCAGGCCTCGGTGAGGAAGTCACCGGCGACTCCGCCCTCTTTGTTGAGGCTGATCGCGGTCTTCTGAATGCCCCACCAGACCTGGGGCGAACCGCCCCACTGCTGCCGGAAGTCTTCGCGTTTGTCCGGGTCGTCTGCCAGGTCCTGCGCAGCCAGCGAGATCCGTTCCTGAGCATCATCGGCCGTGCACCGGGCTTCGTCATCGGGGCCCTTCGGATCGAGCTCCGGAATCTCATCGGAGTTCTTCGTCGTCAGAGTGTATGCGGACCCGCCGACTTCTTCGACGGTGAAGGTTCCCTGGATGAGCAGGAAGGGCGACTTCTCGGCGTCGACGTTCTCGGCGTCGACGGTGACACTGACACTGTCCGGGGTATCGGCGGTGACGGTGGCGTCGCCGGAATCGGGGACGTCGGGATTGGCTGTGTGGACATAGACCTTGAGGTAGGCCTCGGACTTGTTCTGGGCCGCCTCGGCGAGGCCCTGCCACAGGGGATCGGCATCCTTCGCGCCGCCGGGGGAGGAGTCGACGACGGAGATCTCCGGCGCGTCATCCGGGGTCTCGATCGGAGTGACCTCCTCCTTGCTCACGGAGGGGCGTTCTTCGGGGCGCGTCTCCTCCGAGGTGGGAACACATGCTGTCATCGTGGCCAGCACTGCGGCGGTGGTCAGGAGGGCAAGTGAGCGAATTCGCATGGTTCCTCGAGGGGTGGTCGACTTGGCGGTGTGCGGGCCTGGGACCCGATCTCGCCTTCTAGCCTAATCCGAGAGACTGCGGTGGACTCGGTGGACGCGCTGATCCGGGCCCGATTGCTCGGTTCGCGTGTGACTACTCGACGCGGGTCGGCATGAGCTCGCTCAGGCTGGACTTCTGCGCTCCGGATTCGTCGAAGTTGCCCTCGTCGAGCCACTGCACATAGGTCGCGCGTAGGCTGGGCCATTCGCTGTCGATGATTGAGAACCATGCGGTGTCGCGATTGCGACCCTTGACCACGAGGTGCTGCCTGAAGAGGCCCTCGAATGTGAAGCCGAAGCGGGTCGCTGCCTTCTTCGACGGGAGGTTCTCGTTGTCGCACTTCCATTCGAAGCGCCTGTAGCCGCTGGCGAAGGCAAGGTCGGCGAAGAGGAAGAGTGCTTCGGTGGCTCCGCGAGTGCGTGACAGCGCCGGGCCCCACAGGATGTTGCCGATCTCGATGACCCCGTTGACCGCGTCGATGCGCATGAGCGCCTGTCGGCCCTCGGCTCGTCCGGTGCTGCGATCGACCACGGCGAAGTACAGGGGATCGGGTGACTCGGATGCCGTGGTCATCCACGCATCGAAGTCATCGCGTTCGGTCTGCGGAGTCTGCGGCAGGTACCGGAAACGCTTGCCCGATCCCTCCGCTGAGGCTGCTGTGAAGAGCGAATCGGAGTGCCGCCTGGCATCGAGCGGTTCGAGGTCGACATAGCGACCGTGGATCGTCTCCCGCCGAGGTGGCGCCACCCCGGCCCAATCGGTGAGGTTCGCGTCGGTCATGGCTTCTCCTTCTCGTTCTTCGTCGAACTCTTCCTGCAGTCGGTCTGCGCCTGCCCGGGTTCGCCTCGTGACTGGGGCTCAGTTCTCGTCGGCGTCGAATCCGGTCGAGAGCTGGCGCAGCAGGGATGCGAGCTTGCGGCGTCCTGCCGGAGTCAGGTCGCCGAGGATTTCGCGCTCCTTGACCAGCAGATCGGCCAGCGCCGAGTCGACCGTGGCGCGACCGTCGGCGGTCAAACGCACGAGCACACCTCGGCGATCACCGGGGTCGGGCAGTCGCTCGACCCATCCGGCGGTGACGAGCCGGTCGATGCGGTTGGTCATCGTGCCGCTGGTGACCAGTGTCTCCTGCAGCAGAGTGGAGGGAGAGAGCTGATAGGGCTCACCTGAACGGCGCAGCGCAGAGAGCACGTCGAATGCCCAGCCTTCGATGCCGTATTCGCTGAAGCTCGACTTCCGCGCCAGATCCAATTGGCGAGCCAGTCGGGAGACGCGGGAGAGTACTTCCATCGGAGAGACATCGAGGTCCGGGCGCTCGTGGCGCCACGCCGCGACAATCCGATCAACCTCGTCCATGATCCGATTTTACGTCCAGATCAAGATTCTTTGGCACAAAGATACTTTTTCTCGAGATATTTCTTACTCATCGGCTGATTTGGCCTGCACGTTTGGATGGACGGGGTCGATTGGGAATAAAGTGGTCATGGTTGTTGCATCCGTCAACGCACCTGCTGGGCCAAAAGACCCGGCAGTAGAAACGAAGGAATACACGTGGATCTTTTCGAGTATCAAGCACGTGACCTGTTCGAGAAGCACGGAGTACCCGTGCTCAAGGCTCAGGTCGCGACGACGCCAGAAGAAGCGAAGAAGGCAGCCGAAGAGCTCGGCGGCGGAGTAGTCGTCGTCAAGTCTCAGGTCAAGATGGGTGGCCGCGGCAAGGCCGGCGGCGTCAAGGTTGCGAAGAACCCAGAAGAAGCCGAAGCTCGCGCCAAGGACATCCTGGGTCTTGACATCAAGGGCCACATCACCGAAAAGGTGATGATCGCCGAAGGCGCAGACATCGCCGAAGAGTACTACTTCTCGGTTCTCCTCGACCGATCCAACCGCACCTACTTGGCCATGTGCTCCAAGGAAGGCGGAGTGGAGATCGAGCAGCTCGCCGAGGAACGTCCGGAAGCGCTCGCCAAGATCCCAGTCTCCGCCCTCGACGGAATCAACGCAGCGAAGGCCGAGGAGATCGCCAAGGAAGCCGGATTCGACGCGGAGACCGCCGCCAAGGTGGCTCCGGTGCTGACCTCCCTGTGGACCGTCTTCGAGAAGGAAGACGCCTCCCTCGTCGAGGTCAACCCACTGGTCAAGACCGGTGCTGGTGACATCATTGCACTCGACGGCAAGGTGTCACTCGATGAGAACGCCGACTTCCGTCACAAGGACCACGAGGAACTGCGCGATGACAGTGCAGAGAACCCCCTCGAAATCAAGGCCAAGAAGCTCGACCTCAACTACGTCAAGCTCGACGGACAGGTCGGAATCATCGGAAACGGTGCCGGACTCGTCATGTCGACCCTCGACGTCGTCGCCTACGCAGGTGAGAAGCACAGCAACGTCAAGCCTGCCAACTTCCTCGACATCGGAGGCGGTGCCTCCGCAGAGGTGATGGCCAACGGGCTCGATGTCATCCTCGGCGACGAGCAGGTCAAGTCCGTCTTCGTCAACGTCTTCGGCGGAATCACCGCCTGTGACGCAGTGGCAGACGGCATCGTCAAGGCTCTCGAGATCCTCGGCGACCAGGCGACAAAGCCGCTCGTCGTCCGCCTCGACGGAAACAACGTCGAAGAGGGACGGGCGATCCTCAAGGAAGCCGCGAACCCACTCGTCACTCTGACCGACACCATGGACGGTGGAGCCGACAAGGCCGCCGAACTGGCTGCTGCCAAGTAAGGAAAGGTCTTTACACATATGTCTATCTTCCTGAATTCCGATTCGAAGATCATCGTCCAGGGCATCACCGGCGGCGAAGGAACCAAGCACACTGCGCGCATGCTCGCAGCGGGATCCAACGTTGTCGGCGGCGTCAACGCCAGCAAGGCCGGCACCACTGTCACGCACACCGGCAAGGACGGCAACGAGGTTGAGCTGCCCGTCTTCGGGTCGGTCTCCGAAGCGATGGAAGCCACCGGTGCCGATGTCTCCGTGGCCTTCGTGCCGCCCGCATTCTCCAAGGATGCGGCAATCGAGGCCATCGACGCCAAGATCGGCCTGCTCGTCATCATCACCGAGGGCATCCCGGTCCAGGACGCTGCCGAAGTCTGGGCACGTGCGCAGGCTGGCGACAATGCGACCCGCATCATAGGGCCCAACTGCCCGGGCATCATCTCGCCGGAGGCTTCGCTGGCAGGCATCATCCCTGCCAACATCACCAAGAAGGGCAAGCTCGGACTGGTCTCCAAGTCCGGCACGCTGACCTACCAGATGATGTACGAGCTGCGTGACCTCGGGTTCTCCACCGCCATCGGAATCGGTGGCGACCCGGTCATCGGCACCACGCACATCGATGCGCTCGAGGCTTTCGAGAATGATCCCGAGACCGAAGCCATCGTCATGATCGGCGAGATCGGCGGAGACGCTGAAGAGCGTGCCGCTGCCTACATCAAGGACAACGTGTCGAAGCCGGTCGTCGGCTACGTTGCAGGCTTCACCGCTCCCGAGGGCAAGACCATGGGCCACGCCGGCGCCATCGTCTCCGGCTCCTCAGGAACCGCTGCGGCCAAGAAGGAAGCCCTCGAGGCTGCAGGCGTGAAGGTCGGCAAGACCCCGACCGAGACTGCTGACCTCATGCGCGACCTCCTCGCCTGAGTCTTCCTCACATAGCAACTGCGCGGTCGAAGTGCGCACGTTCAGCATAAATGCTGGGCGCCTGCACTTTGACCGCGCTGTTGTGTGTCTGCAGGCAGTTCGCCGCGCCGGCAATATGCCGCAGCCCCGCAGCCCCGCAGCCCCGCAGCCCCCGGCAGCACTCCAGCACTTCGGCGCCGCAGCCACGCAGCAAGCGAGCCCCATGAGGCGTCACGTGCGCTCGCCGAAGCATCAAGTACCCGAAGCATCACGCACCGGGAGCACTGATTCGCACCCGGACCCGCTTTCCCTCCAGTGCGTTCAGCAACTCTTCCCGGCAGCAGCAAAACACCCCTGTGCAACGGGTGGTTTTGGAACGGACTGTGCGGGGTCGCCGCGGGAGGCTAACCTGAACCTGTGAATGACCAGACACCGCTGTCCCAGAACCCACCGCCAGTCGACACCTCGGAGTCGGCCCATCCGCGCAACTTCGGCTCCGACAATTGGGCCGGCGCCCACCCCGAAGTCATCGCCGCCATCGCCGAAGCCAATGTCGGACACACTCCCGGCTACGGAGGAGACCCCTGGACCGCACGCTTCGGCGAGGTCATGAAGGGCCACTTCGGTTCGTCCGCCCTAGCGTTTCCGGTCTTCAACGGCACCGGTGCCAATGTTCTCGCGCTGCAGTCGGCGCTGCCCCGCTGGGCGGCTGTCATCACTGCTGCCTCGGCCCACATCAATTACGACGAAACAGGTGCCCCGGAGAAGGTCGGCGGACTCAAGGTCATCGGTGCCCCGACTCCGGACGGAAAACTGACGCCCGAAATCATCAAGGGCGCCGTCATCGGCCGTGGCAGCGAGCACAATGCCCAGCCTCTGGCCGTGAGCATCTCCCAGTCGACCGAATGGGGAACGACCTACACAGCCGATGAGATCCGAGCGATCGCCGCGACCGCGCACAGCCTCGACATGATCCTCCACGTTGACGGCTCCCGACTGGGCAATGCTGCCGCCTATCTCGACACCGACCTCGGCACGCTCACCACCGACGCTGGCGTCGACATCATCAGCCTGGGCGGGACGAAGAACGGGCTCCTCGGCGCCGAAGCGATCGTCGTCCTCAACCCCGAGATCGGGCAGGGGATGAAGTTCCTGCGGAAGATGAACCTGCAGCTGTCATCGAAGATGCGCTTCCTCTCCGCCCAGCTCAATTCCCTCTATGAGGGTGAGCTGTGGCGCACCTCGGCGAACCATGCCAACATGATGGCCCAGCGGCTGGCAGATGGCCTCACCGAGGCGGTCGCCAGTGGCCGCGCTCCCGAGATCTCGCTCGTGGCGCCAGTCGAATCCAACGTCGTCTTCGTCCACATGCCGACGGACGTCGCGGCCCGAGCGCGACAGAAGTTCGCCTTCGCCGACTGGCCCATGGCCGAGAACGTCGTACGCCTCATGTGTGCCTTCGACACCACTGCCGAGGATGTCGATGCACTCATTGCTGCCATCATCGGTGAGTGAGAACCTCCGTCGGCGACCCTGCGGCGCACCAATCACCGTTGTGCGCCACTCACGCTGCGGTGAAGTCCACGCGACGGAGGTGGTAACGTCAACGCTCGGTAAGTCCTGGTCGAAAAAATCGACTTTGTCGACCAGGACTTACCGAGCGTTGAGTGTGTTCAGCGCCTTTGAGTGCTGAGTGCGCGTCGGCTGCGTTTCACGCGCGGTGCCTGAGTTGCGAGCGGTGTCTACTTCGTCCTATCGGCCTTGACGGAAACGACCGGAACGTCGGAGTCGAGGATGATGCGCTGCGCGGTCGAGCCCATGATGAGTTTGCCGACGGGGGAGCGGCGACGCGATCCGATCACGATCATGCGGGTGTCCTCGGTCGCCTCGGCGAGGGCGAGGAGTTCCTCAACGGGATCGTTTCCGCGCAGGAACTGCAGGATCTCATGGGAGACCTCGGAGGAGCGCAGCGCCTCTTTCAGTTCGTCCATGTCCTGATTCGTCGCAACACCACGTTCGTCGGGAGTTTCTCCGATGCCGGCATTGAGCACGATCACGGTGTCACCGAAGGCCTTCGCCTGATCGATGCCGAACGTAACGGCAGCCTTGCCTTCGGGTGAGGGGGAATAACCGACGAGAATTGTCATTGTCTCTCCTGATACGACACTGGACGAAGCACCCTCAATTAGTAGCACATCTGCAACCCGGTACGCTCCCGCGTCTGCCTCGACTCGAGCGATGCCTCGGTCTCCATAAGCGGGAAGAGCCTGCCCCCGCCCGTGTGATCAATGATGATGCAGCTGATCCGTTGACGCTCTGGGCAAGGGGGAATCGTTACCTCGGCAGTAACTGGATTTGTTGTAAGAAAGAAGACTCGTCAGCGGCAGCGAATAGGTGTGGGAATGCCTGTTCCCGTTTCCGTCTCGTGCGGCGATCTAGGAGTGCAGCGCTCGTTAAGCATGTTGGAATGGTTGGTAAAATGGCGAAAGGTGATTGACGTCTCGAAGAAGGCAACATAAGATCAATCAAATCAACATAGAAGCAACTGAAATGTGGCCGGGGTCTTGCTGGCCGGATGGCCTCGCAAATAAAGCAGTTTGAACAGGCTTCGGAGCGACGAGACATCTGCGCCACTTGCAAATCAAGATGAGCAAGAACTGCGGAGTATCGAACGACGGGGATCGAGCGCATCGATCAGATACACGCGGCGATCCGATCATGAAGTCGGGATGACTGCGAAGAGGGAAGGGCCTGAACGTGTTCGCTGAAGAACGCCAACGACGAATCGCAGACCTGGTCAGCGACACCGGCCGGGTGAATGTGACCGATCTGGCTCATGATTTTCAGATCACGACAGAGACGGTGCGGCGGGACCTCGCGGCTCTCGAGAGAGCCGGGGCGCTGCAGCGCGTGCACGGCGGAGCCGTTGCTCCACGATCCCACAGCCTGGAAGAACCCGCCTTCGATGATCGCGAGGTCCACAACCTCGGTCAGAAGACGGCCATCGCCCATGCCGCGCTGGGACTGTTGAGGGAGACCATGAGCATCTCCCTGGACGGTGGGACTACCTGTGCCGCACTTTCCCTGGCGATCGCGCAGGAGTCCCAGGAGCGCCGGTCGTCCGAGGTTCCGCCGCGGGAACTGCGCGTGGTCACCAACTCCCTGTCGGTGATCGACAATCTCGCCAATGTGCCGGGAGTGGAGATCTTTGTACTGCCCGGCCGCTTCCGCCCGATCACCCGAGCCGTGGTCGGCCCGCAGACGATCGCGTCAATCGGCGAGCATCATGTCGACCTGGCCCTGGTGGGTACGAACGGCTTGAGCCCGGATGGCTTCTCCACCCCTGACCACGATGAGGCGGCGACCAAGTCCGCCTTCGTCCAGGCCGGGCGGGAGGTCGCCGTGCTGGCCGATTCCGCAAAGTTCGGCGCCGTCTCGCTGGTACGTTTCGCTCCCGTAGACCGCGTCGACTATCTGATCACCGACGCTCAGCCGCGTCCGCCGCTGTCCGACCACCTGCAGAACGCGAAAGTCGAGGTCATCACCTCATGATTCTTACTTTGACGGCCAATCCCAGCCTCGACCGGACCATCGAACTTGACGGCCCGGTGCTCCGTGGGCAGGTGCAGAGAGCCAAATGGGCAGGCCAGCAGCCTGGAGGGAAAGGTGTCAATGTCTCCCGTGCCATCGCCAACGCGGGCCGGCGCACTCGGGCGATCCTCCCCGGGGAGGCGGACGATCCCGTGCTCACGGGTCTCGACGTGATCGGCGTGGATCACGACTCCGTCCCCATCGGAATCCCGGTACGGTCAAATATCACCGTGACGGAACCGGACGGGACGACGACGAAGATCAACGAACCCGGGTCTTCCCTGAACGAATCGACGCAGTCGGCCCTGCTCGAGCTGTTGGCGTCGCACGCTGCCGGAGCCAGCGGGGTGGTGCTGGCCGGATCGTTGCCCCCAGGCGTGGGGAACGACTTCTATGCCCGCGCAATCGAGCGCATCCGTGAGTTGCCGGACCCGCCGCTGATCGCCGTGGACACTTCCGGGCCGCCACTCGCAGAAGCACTGATGCAGTCCCCGGACCTGATCAAGCCGAACGCAGAGGAACTCGCAGAGCTCCTGCAAGCCGCCGACCTCCTGCAGGCAGCCGGGCTCCGGCCGGAGGCCGGGCCGATGGGTGGGCACGAACTGCGCAAACTCGAGCTCCAGCTGGAGTCCTCCCCAGAACTCACGGCGCGGGCCGCTCACGCGCTGTTGCACGCACCAAGTCCTCGCCCTCGGGCGATTCTGGCCACATTGGGTGCAGGCGGTGCAGTACTGGCTTCCTCGGGTGAGACCTGGCACGCCATACACCCACCCATGCATGCCGTGAGCACTGTGGGTGCGGGCGATTCGACGCTGGCCGGTTTCCTGCTGGCTCGCTTGGACGGCGAGGAACCCCGGCAGGCCCTGGTGCGGGCGGTGGCATATGGAGCCGCGGCCGCCCGACTGCGAGGCACGGGCGTGCCGACTCCCGCCGATGCCCAGCTCGGGGCAGTCACCGTGCGGTCGCTGACCGCGACACAACGGCAGCCAAGCGGACTCCTGAATACGAATATCGATCACCAGAAACAGCTGCAGACGGGTCCAGCGCCCGAAGCCGAGGAGGCATGATGGCATCGCTCATCACAACAGAACTGGTGGCCCTCGACGTTGGCCTCGGGACGAAGACGTCCGAGGTCATCCACGCCCTGGCAGCCACAATAGCCGAGCAGCGCCGGGCAAGTTCCGCCGAGGATCTGGCGACTGCGGCCATCGCCCGTGAGGAGAAGACACCGACCGGGGTGCCCGGTGGTATCGCCATTCCTCATGCCCGCACCGATGCAGTCTCTGTCCCCAGCCTGGCGATGGCCCGATTGGAACCACCGGTCGACTTCGGTGCCAAGGACGGCCCAGCCGACCTTGTGTTCATGATCGCCGCACCGGAGGGCGCCGACAAGGAGCATCTGGCGTTGTTGTCGAAGCTCGCCCGATCCCTGGTGAAGAAGGACTTCGTCGCCTCCTTGCGCGCCGCCGCCGACCATCAGGAGGTCGTCGGTCTGGTCGAGACCGCCCTCGGACTGCGGGAAGTCGAGGGCGAAGCGGCCCCCGTCTCAGGGCAGACCGACAGCGAGAATCGCCGGGCAGATGCCGCAGACCATTCGCGCAGAGTCGTCGCCGTGACCGCCTGCCCGACCGGGATCGCACATACGTATATGGCCGCGGATGGGCTGGCCCAAGCCGGTTCCGATATGGGTGTCGAGGTGACCACCGAGACCCAGGGCTCCAGCGGGACCACCCCGATCGACCCGGCCGTCATCAAACGGGCCGATGCTGTGATCTTCGCCGTTGACGTGGATGTGCGCGATAAGGCCCGCTTCGGCGGCAAGCCCTATGTTCAGGTCCCGGTCAAGGCCGGAATCGACGACCCCCAGGGACTCATCACCCGGGCCTTGGCCGAGGCCGACGATCCGGATGGCCGCAGACTGGCTGCCGGCCAAGCCGATGATGAGGCCTCTACTCGCTCACACGGCGAGAGCCGGGAAGGCGTGGGCGCGCACCTCAAACGCGTGCTGCTCACCGGAGTCAGCTATATGATTCCCTTCGTCGCCGCAGGCGGCCTGCTGATGGCATTGGGCTTCCTGCTGGGCGGATTCGACATCCCGGACTATGCGGAGGACATCGTCCTGGGCAACTCCCTGTGGAATCTGCCCACAGAGTTCGGCGATCTGGCACTCGGACCGCTGGGAGCATATCTGGGCGCAGTGTCCTTCCAGATCGGGACGCTTTCCATGGGCTTCCTGGTCGCCGCTTTGGCCGGGTACATCGCCTTCGCCATCGCTGACCGGCCCGGTCTCGCCCCCGGATTCACTGTGGGCGCAGTCGCCGCCTTCATGGACGCCGGATTCATCGGCGGCATCATCGGCGGTCTGCTTGCCGGCTATATCGCGCAGTGGATCGGCTCCCGTCCCGCACCGCGCTGGCTGCAGGGCCTGATGCCCGTGGTGATCATCCCGCTGTTGGCCTCGCTCATCTCTTCAGGACTCATGTTCATGGTCCTCGGCGGGCCGATCAGCGCCCTGACACAGGGGCTCAACGCCTGGCTGAGTTCGATGACCGGAGCCGCCGCGATCTTCCTGGGACTCATCCTGGGCGTCATGATGGCCATCGACCTGGGTGGCCCTGTCAACAAGGTGGCATACTCCTTCGCAGTCGCCGGTCTGGCGAGCGGCACCGCGGAGAACCCTGTGCCGTGGGAGATCATGGCCACGGTGATGGCCGCAGGCATGGTCCCGCCCCTGGCTATGGCACTGGCCACAGCGCTGCGCCCACGCATCTTCTCTCCGGCGGAGAAGGAGAATGGAAAAGCAGCCTGGCTGCTGGGCGCGGCCTTCATCTCCGAGGGCGCGATCCCCTTCGCTGCGTCGGACCCCCTGCGCGTGATCCCGGCATCCATGGTCGGCGCAGGTGTCACGGGCGGAATGACCATGGCCTTCTCGGTGACCAGCCAGGCTCCGCACGGAGGCGTGTTCGTGTTCTTCGCGATCGACAGCTTCCTCCTCTTCGTGCTCTCGGTTGCGGTCGGTACGGTGATCAGCGCGTTGCTCGTGCTCGCACTGAAGATCTTCGTCCGCAAGGACGGTTACGCCAGCGGAGAGCAGGGCGATCCGGTCTCCTCCGGCGAACAGCATGCGCAGACAGCCCCGCAGGCTGGCCCAGCGCGCTCAAACGATGACGAATCGGTGTCCTGACAGAGTTGATCGGGAACGAAGGAGTGAAAATGTCCGCAGAATACACTGGGATCGGAGTTGTCCCGGGCCGCGTCGTGGCGCCGGCGAAGATCATGCCCCCGCCCATCGCAGCGCCCGCGGAGAGACCTGCCCCGCAGGACGCCCAGTCCGAAGCCACTCGGATCCGGGAGGCCTCGGCGGCGGTACACGCAGAACTCCTGGAGCGCGCCGAAGCCGTCACCGGCGATGCCCGTGATGTGCTCAAGACGACGGCACAGATGGCCAAGGACCCAGCGATCGTCAAGGCTGCGATCAAGCGGCTGGACCGGACCGATGCCGAAACTGCGGTATGGACGGTGGCCGGTGAGACCGCGGTACAGTTGGAGAAGCTGGGCGGATACATGGCCCAGCGGGTCACCGATGTGTTCGACGTGCGGGCCCGAATCGTCGCCAGATTGCGCGGGGTGCCCGCCCCCGGAATCCCACACTCCGCGGAACCCTTCGTGCTCATCGCCACGGACCTGGCCCCGGCCGACACCGCGACCTTGGACCCGGAGACCGTCATTGCCCTGGTGTGCGCAGAGGGTGGGCCGCAGAGTCACACTGCGATCCTCGCCCGCTCCCTGGGTCTGCCCGCCGTCGTGGCCGCCGGGGTGTGTTGGAGGTTTCCGAAGACGCACCGGTCTACGTCGACGGGGCGAGCGGGATACTGCGGATTGAGCCGGGTCGGACCGAGGACGACCTCGTCGCCGCCTGGCGGGCCAGTTCGCGCAGGCTCCAGTCCTTCTCAGGGCCGTGCCTGCTGAGCGATGGTCATCGAATCCCGTTGCGGGCCAACGTCGGCGATGGCGCCCAGGCACGGGCCGCCGCTGCTGCCGGAGCTGAGGGCGTGGGCCTGCTGCGCACGGAGTTCTGCTTCCTGGACCGAGACACTGAGCCCAGCGTGGAAGAGCAGACAGAGGCCTACGGAGAAGTGTTTGCGGTTTTCGATGATCACAAGGTCGTCGTCCGCACCCTGGACGCCGGAGCGGACAAGCCGCTGCCTTTCCTGACCGACAGCCAGGAGCCGAATCCGGCGCTGGGCGTGCGCGGCTTCCGAACCAGCCGCTGGGCGATGGGCGTGCTGCAGCGCCAGCTGGAAGCGATCGCCGCAGCCGCCGAGAAGCACCCGGCCACTGTGCATGTCATGGCCCCGATGATCGCCACAGCCGACGAGGCTCGGCAATTCGCGGATCTCGTGTCCGCCGCGGGTCTTTCGACCTCTGGCGTGATGGTCGAGGTGCCGTCGGCAGCGCTGCGGGCCGGCTCGATCGTGGAGGAGGTCGATTTCGCCTCCATCGGCACCAACGATCTGACTCAGTACGCCATGGCGGCCGATCGCATGCTGGGCGGCCTGGCCGAACTCAGCGACTCCTGGCAGCCGGCAGTCCTGCAGCTGGTCGGGATGACGGCGGAGCAGGGAGCTGTCGCTGAGAAATCCGTGGGCGTGTGCGGCGAAGCGGCGGGAGACCCAGCGCTGGCCGTCGTCCTCGTCGGCCTCGGGGTGACTAGTCTGTCCATGGCTCCGCGGGCATTGCCCGCGGTCGCCGAGGTCCTGCGCAGTGTGTCGCTTCAACAGGCCCGCCAGATCGCAGTGGCAGTCCTGGCGGCCCGAGACTCGCAGGAGGCCAAGACTGTCGCCAGAGCTCAACTGCCGGTACTGAACGACCTCGGACTGTGAATTCTGATGTGGACACAGGAACAGCGGTCGCGACCTGAACCGGGTACGACACTCGATACAAGAACCGAACTAACCGAACACACCATGAGTTGACCGGCGCCATAATGCCGGTGAAAGAGGAAGGACAAGACATGGCAGAAATCATCGCGACCGTAGGGAGCACGGTGGGCCTCCACGCGCGCCCGGCAGCACTGCTGGCCGAGGCGGCGGGGGAGCACGAACTCGAGATCACGATCGCACTGGAAGGAGAGCCCGCTGAGGACGCACTCGATGCCTCGAGCATGCTGTCTCTCATGGGCCTGGGCGCGGAGTACGGCCAGAAGGTCGTGCTGCGCTCCGAGGGGCCCGGGGCCGAAGAGGCTCTGTCCAGTCTTAAAGAACTCATCGAGACCAATCACGACTCGGAGGGCTGAGCAACGAGCGGTGGAAGAGGCAGGCATCCGGCCAGTCGGTCTAGACTGATCGAATGGCCGTCTCCCTGCTTGCCGCCGAATCCACCGCCGCTGACGCCAGGAGCGGCATTTTGGCGCGTTTCCCCGATCTCGCTCACGCTCCCGGCCTCCCACAGGCGCGCATGCTCGTTGACTTCGTTCTCGGATATCGCAGCGGAGAGCTCGACGTCTCCGGTCGTCCTACCGCGGGCACATTCGTCTCCGCCGAAGCAGTGGCAGGGCTTCCCAAGCGGGTCATCCTCGTCGATGACGCCCATGGAACTCAGGCAAGACTGCTGACCGAGCTCGCTCTCGTCCACGCATTCAACGACCGGATCGATCAGTCCCGCATCGTAGCCGCAGCAGCACCGACCGCCGAGGTGGTGGAACAGCTGGCCGCGCACGTCGATCCGCCTATGACGGATATCATTGCAGAAACAGTGCCGGACTCGTCGAAGAACCCGACGGATCCTGCACGGACCTGGGCTATCGTGAACGCGCCGAAGGCCGTCGACGACCTTTCTGAGACCATCGCAGCGCTTCAGCCACAGGTCTCGACTGTCATCGTCATCGGTCGCAGCGACTCGATGAGCCGCGCCGTGAACAAGGAGCTGGCGCGTGGATTCGCCCGCGTCGACGTGTCGCCGGGCGTCGGTAAGCACCGCATGATCATCGGCAGCCGTGCACTGTCATCACCCAGCATGCCGAGCTTCCCCAAGCATGGCATCATCGACCACTCGGCCACAGGTCCCTTTCAGGTCAGAGCCCATGGTGCCTGCTTCTCCGGGGTCAAGAGCGATGAGGGCTCGGCCGCGCTGCTCGAAGTCGTGGCCGCCGAGGTGGGGTCCGGCAGCCCTGAATCCGTGCTCGATCTCGGCTGTGGGAACGGGTGGCTGCTGTCCGCCGCGATGCGGGTGACAGCGGCGGTGAAGGGGACCGGCGTGGACGTGTCCAAGGCGGCGGTCGCCTCGGCGAAGGAGACTGCGGAGGCGAACGGGCTCGAGGTTGAGACCGTCCTCGCCGATGCCACGGACGCCGAGGCTGTGACCGAGCCCGGTTCTGGACTAGTCGTCGGCGGCTACGACCTGATCCTGCTCAATCCGCCCTTCCACCAGGGCACGGCCATCGAAACCGACACCGCCGCCGGACTCATGCGCACCGCATCGCTGCTCCTGGCGCCCGGAGGGCAGGTCGTCACCGTCTTCAACTCGCATCTGCGCTACCGCGATTCCTTGGAGCGCCTCATCGGTCCCAGCGAGCAGGCGGCCCGGACCAGCAAGTTCACGGTCATCCGCAGCCGCGGCTGACGGCGACCGTTGACTGTCCCCGTCAGCGCGGGACGGCCGCAGTCAGTCGGAGACCGCGATCAGGGCTGCGTGACCGGGCGTGACCAGGCCCGATTCGTAGGCGAGGACGACCAGCTGTGAGCGATCGCGTGCCCCGAGCTTGCCGAGCAGGCGACTGGCGTATGTGCGCGCGGTCTCCGGGCTGAGGAACAGGCTCGCGCCCACTTCCCGGTTCGATTCCCCGCGGCCGATTTGCGTGAGCACTTCACGTTCGCGCACTGTGAGGCCCTCGAGGATCTCGGGTCGCGGGGTCGCTCGGTTCTGGGCACTGAGTCTGCGCAGAACGGTGTTGATCACGCCCGGTGATAGCAGCGCATCACCGCCGGCGACCGTGCGGATGGCTGAGCGCAGGTCCGCCGGCCGAATGTCCTTGAGCAGATAGCCGCTGGCACCGGCGTCGATCGCGGCCACGATGTCCTCGTCATCGTCGAAGGTCGTGAGCATGACGACTCTGGTGCTGTCGAGGTTCGGGTCGGAGACGATGTGCTCGGTAGCCGTGATGCCATCCATGACCGGCATGCGAATGTCCATGAGCACGACATCGGGGTGTCGTTCACGTACATGACTGAGGCCGGCACGACCGTCTGCGGCTTCCGCGACGACCTCGATGTCCCCATCGCTGACCGCAAGCTGTCGCAGCCCCGTTCGGACGAGCTCCTGATCGTCGATGAGTGCGACTGTGATCATTCC
This sequence comes from Brevibacterium picturae, assembly GCF_900105045.1. Classification (GTDB taxonomy): domain Bacteria; phylum Actinomycetota; class Actinomycetes; order Actinomycetales; family Brevibacteriaceae; genus Brevibacterium; species Brevibacterium picturae. The sequence goes on from NZ_LT629739.1 coordinate 3,386,302, forward strand.
GGCAGCCTCCTCGGCAGTGTGGCGCGAAGTTCGAAGCCCTCGCTGGGCCTGGCCTGCGTGCTCAGGTCTCCGCCGAGGCGCCTGACTCGTTCGCTCATGCCCTGCAGTCCGTGCCCGCCTTCAGGAGCCGCGGCGCCGAGCCCGTCGTCGACGACGGAGACCACGACGTCCTCGTCGTCGAGCCCCACGGTGACACTCACTGCGGCGGCAGAGGAATGCCGGAGCACATCCGTGATGCCTTCCTGGACGACGCGGAAGACGACCGATTCCACCGGTGACGGCAGAGCCCCCGGGGAGAGTGAGATGCTCGACTCGACGGACATCCCTGCCTCGCGGGCCCGGTCGAGCAGAGTCTCGATCCCGTCGACGCCGAGGCCGGTGCGGGTCGACTCGTCACCGGTCCGCAGCACCCGGACCATGGATCTCAGGTCCGACAGCGACCCGGCGGCTTCGTCGTGGGCCCGTTCGAGCGCCTCGGCGACGGCGCTGTCTTCCGAGTCCGAAGCTGAGCAGGGCCCTCTGCGGTCGAGGGCCTCGAGTCCGACATTCGAATGCAGCGACATGACGGAGAGCTTGTGGCCGAGGGTGTCGTGGAGATCGCGGGAGAGCTGGAGCCGCTCATTCTGCACGCGCTGGTCGGCCTCCTCCTTCAGACGTTCGTCCTGGAGCCGAAGCAGCTGTTCCTGTTGGGAAGCGAACCGGCGATGGGTCGCCATAGCAAAGCCGAGGGTGATCGCCGCGGCGATGAGGGCGAGCGTCGAGATCGACTCCGCGCCCAGCAGACGGCCCAGCGGCAGGGAGTCGTCGCGGATCCGAAAGGCCGTGGACACCAGGAAGACCACGGACCCTGCGCCGACGGAGAAGCGGGTCAGACCCACCTCCGCGGCGGAATAGAGCGCGGCCATCACGGGCAGGGCGACGCCGATCGGGGTCAGCTCGAGGCTGAAGTAGGCGAAGGTGCCGAGCACGCTGAGGACGACCACGGTCTTCGGCAGCGCGCGCCGCAGAAGGAGTACCGCACCGAAGCCGAAGGCGAAGAGATAGGACAGCGGCCGCAGCGGTGCCTCGGTGTCGGTCTGAGCCAGGACGATGATGATCGCCAGCGACGCCATCACCGCGCCTGCGAGAATGGCTTCAGTTCTCCGCGCTCCCATCCCACCAGCATAGGGAACCTCGGCGCCGATGGGCACCGCTCACCGTGCACCGCGATATCGCTTCTCGACGTACCGAGACCGGCGCAGAAGTCGATGCAGCGGCCGCTTTCGACGCGGTGTGCTCAGGTGCCGCCCATTCCTTATCTGGATGGCATGAACTCAGTTCGAGAACTCAATTGGCCGCTGCTCGGCGGAATCGTCGCCGGGCTCGTGTACGCGCTCGCCGGAGTCCTTGGGCACATCGTGCGCCGGATCCGCTGGGGAACGTGGACGATGGGTCGTGTGTGGCCATGACAGAGGACCGATCCCGCCGAGGCGGCCGGAGGTGTGCTCGTATCGTGGGCTCAGCGGTGCTGGGCTGTATCGGGGGAGTGCTGGCCATGGTCGTCCTCAATGACCTGGTGGCGGGCATCTGGCCCGAGGCGGTGATGGTCATTGCCCCGCTGAGCCTGCCCGTGGGTGCCCTGGCCGGTGCGGGCACGGCCGGAGTCCTTCGCCTACCGGAGTTCCACCGGCGATCGCTGACGGCTGCGCCACCCGGCAGTCAACGACTTCGCCCGGCAGTCAGCGTCCTCATTCGACAGTCAGAGGTCGCACAGTCAGCCCCTTGACCGGTCGTCAAGGGCGGCCGAATCGCGCCGACAGGACCTCGGCCGTGGCACCGACACCGGCCGCGGCAACCTCGCGCGGTCGCCCTTCGGCGACGATCCGACCACCGTCCGGGCCAGGACCGGGTCCCATGTCGATGAGCCAGTCGGAGCCGGCAGCCAACTCCATGTTGTGATCGGCGATGAGGATCGTATCCCCCTCGTCGACGATCTGGCGGAAGAGCCTGCCGAGGACCCGGGCATCGCTGGGGTGAAGGCCGTTGGCCGGCTCGTCGAGAATGAACAGTGAACGCTCCCGTCGCTTCCTGGCCCGCATCACCGCTGCCAGACGCAGGCGTTGCGCCTCACCGCCGGACAGCGTCGCCGAGGACTGCCCGAGCAGCAGACCACCCAGACCGACCCTCTGCAGAACCTCGAAGTGGGCCACGAGCCCGAGCCGTTCGGCGAACACGCTCGCGGCGGCATCGATGGACAGATCGAGGACATCTGCGATGGTCAGTCCGTTCACCGTGACCTCCAGGGTCTCGGCGGTGAATCGGCGGCCCTCGCACTCCGGGCAGGTGCCGCTGGATGCCGGGAGGTGGACGAGGTCGATCGTGATGATGCCCAGCCCCTCACAGCGCGGACATCGTCCCCGTGCGGTGTTGAAGGAGAACTGCGAGGCGGTGAATCCGCGATCGCGGGCCAGCTCGGTCTTCGCGAAGAGGCTGCGGATCTTGTCGAAGATGCCCAGGTAGGTGCCGATGACCGAACGCGATGAGCGTCCGATGGTGGACTGATCGAAGCTGACGACCCGGGTGAAGACCTCGAGTCCCGTGGCGCTCGCCGCCGCCAGTTCTCCTCGCCCAGCCTCACCGGCCACAATCTGCGCCTCCTCGTGCCCGTCGAAGCCGGAGGCCCCCGCGTACCGGGCCAGTGCGGCCACCGAACGCAGAGCCGAGCTCTTGCCAGCCCCGGAGACTCCGGTCAGGGTCGTGAGACCGCCGATCGGAAAGGCCAGAGCGAGATCGCCGAGGTTGTTCGCCGACAGTCCCGCGCACCGTGCCCAGGCCTCGAAGCCCTCTGAGTGCCGCCATGGTCGGCTGGGTGCCTCATTGCGCAGCCGCACGGCGGTCGAACCCTCACCCTCGAGCGCCTCGGCGACCGGGCCGGAGAACATCAGCTGCCCACCGCGGGCACCACCGCCGGGACCGAGTTCGATCACCCAGTCGCAGCGTCGCACGAGCTCCATATCGTGTTCGACGAGGATGACCGTGTTGCCCGCATCCCGCAGGGCCTCGATGTGGGTGAAGAGATGACCGGTGTCCTTCGGGTGCAGCCCGGTGGACAGCTCATCGAAGACGTAGACCATGCCGTGCAGTCCGCTGTGCAGATGGGCCGCCAAGCGCAGGCGCTGCAGTTCACCGGGCGACAGCGTTGCCGCCGACCGGTGGGGTGGAAGATAGCCGACGCCGAGGCGCTCGATCACGTCAGTGCGTTTGTCGAGTTCGTCGAGGAGGACGTGGGCGGCCTCATCGGTGGCGGCGGAGAACCGCTTCGATGTGCTGGGACCGTGCTCATGATCGGCGGTGATGGCGGCGTTGATCGTCACTGCCAGGTCCGTGAGACTGCGCGTGGCCACCTCGGCGATATTCGATCCGCCGATCGTCACAGACAGCGCCGCCGGGTTGATGCGGCTGCCCCGACAGTCGGGGCAGAGGTCGTTGCTGAGGAACGATTCTGTGCGCTCCCGGACCGAGGCGCTGCCTGTTGTGACCATCGTGTCGAGCAGGTACCGGCGGGCGCTGCGGAACTTGCCCGTGTATTCGCGGGCGACATGGTCGGCCACGTCCGCCGGCCTGACGGTGACCGAAGGGGTGTCTTCAGTGGTCAGCACCCATGAGCGAGTGTCAGCGGGCAGTCGGAACCAGGGGAGGTCGACGTCGATGCCCATCGCCTCGACGAGGTGCTTGAAGTTTCGTCCCAGCCATCCGCCCGGCCACGCGGCGATGGCACCCTCGCGGATGGTCAGGGACCTGTCAGGCACTGCGGCCTCGAGGTCGATGTCATGGATGCTGCCCTTCGCAGCACACGTGGGACAGGCACCCTCGACGGTGTTGGGGGAGAAGGCCGAGGCAAGCAGGCGTCCCTGGTCCGCGGGGTAGTCGCCGAAGCGAGAGAAGAGTACCCGCAGCAGGTCAGAGACCTGCGACAGGGTTCCCACGCTCGAATTCTCCGGCGGTGTGGTCACGAGCTGTTTGACCGCGATCGCTGCGGGAAGTCCCGTGATCCGATCGACCTGGGGAGGGGGGACCGCGCCGAGGAGGTGCCGGGTGAAGGGAGAGACCGATTCGAGGTAGCGCCGCTGTGCCTCTGCGTAGATGGTGTCGAAGGCCAGAGACGATTTGCCGGAGCCGGAGACTCCGCAGATCCCGATGAGCTGCCGATGCGGCAGGGAGACGGAGAAGTCGGACAGATTGTGCTCCCGGGCGCCGACGATACCGATCTGTTCGCTCATGGTGGGGCCTCTTCCTTTCGTCCGGGTGCAGCGGTGAGGCTGCACCCGGACCAGAGTACGCGGTCAGCGGTTCGCACGGTGAGCACGCCACGTGCTGATCTGATCCCAGATGACGATGAACCAGATCGCGATGACGGTGATGACCTGCTGCACCTCGGCGCTCGAGGCACTCGTCAGGTCCGGGTGGAGGACCGGCTGTGTCAGCAGTGCGATGGTGAGGAAGACGGCCATGGCGACATCGAGGACCACGCCGGTGATGAGCAGCCCGGCGCTCGCCGAGGAGCGGACCAGCTTGATGACTTCGATGACCGCCATGAGGGTGAGGAAGCCCCAGTAGCCCAGCAGCCATCCCGCTCCCAGATCGGGATTGATGAACGTCTCGCCGTTGTTGAGGTGTCCCACGTAGACCAACGAGGTCGGGATGAGCGGGATCAGTGCCAGAAGAACGATGAAGATCAGGTTCAGGACCGCCTCGGCGCGGATCTGCGCACCTTTGGTGTCCTTGCGACGAAGGTCATCGACGTTCCAGGCCTTCGACCGTGGTCCGGGCAGCTGCTGTGTGGTGCCCCCGTCGAGACCTCGATCGCCGAGCCCGATGAGGATCGTGATGACGGCGAACGCGATCAGCAGTGCTGTGACGGTGCTGCCGATGGTCTGCCCCAGCAGCGCGCCGAGGCGGACCTGCGGCGTCGTCGCGATGTGCACGATGACATTGGTGAGCACGGACAGCACGGCGATCGTCGGAAGCACCCACCGCAGCGACCAGATGTAGAGCGGGTAGGAGGCGGGGCCGATGAAGTGCTGTGGTGAGTTCGTGTATTCCCGTGAGAGCAGGATCGGATCGCCGAGCTCTTCGAGCACCTCCCGTTCGGCGGCCGCGCTCTGGTCCTCGGCCGGGTGATCGAACTCGCCGAGGCGGTCCTCGACCATGTCATTGATCGTCGCCCTGATCTCTGCGGCGATGTCCTCGCGTGACTTCTCGGGCAGATGGCCGATCACGTTGTCGACGTATATGTCGGTGAGCGCACTCATGGTGTGCCTTCCTTCCAGAGTTTCGTGATGCTGGAGTCGAGTTCCAGCCATCGAGAATGGAGTGCCGCGGCGACTTCGGCGCCGCTGGTGGTGACCGTGTAGTACTTGCGCGGACGAGCCTGCTCCGTGTTCCATTCGGCGGTGAGCAGTCCCTGCTTTTCGAGTCTTCGCAACAGTGGGTAAAGAGTGTTCGCCTCTGTCGCGATGCCCGCCTCGGTGAGGGTGGTCAGCAGTGAGTACCCGTACTGCGGACGGCGACAGGCGACGAGGCTGGCAAAGACGACGGTGCCTCGTCTCAGCTCCTGTTCGTGTGTTGCCAGTGCCTGTTCCTCATCCTCGTTCATAACTGACACAATAGTGTGTGACACACACTATTGCAATAGGCGGTATATAGTGTGCGGCCGGATAGAGATTGTAAGCGACTCGCGGCGACCATGGACTGGCATGGAGTCTCTGTCCGTCAAAGAAGATGAGAACGTCTCTTTTCGCGGCGTTTATCCTCGCCGTACAGTGGGGTGATGACTCTTCATCACGTCCGGAGAGGGGAAGGAAGCCCCCTGCTGTTGGTGCACGGCCTTGGCGCGGGTCTGCGCTCCTGGGATCCGATTATCGACGCACTGGCCGTGCACCGTGAGGTCATCGCGGTTGACCTGCCCGGATTCGGCCAGACGGCACCGCTGCCTGGCGAGGTGTCGATCGCCACGCTGGCCGATTCGGTCGCACAATTCATCGGCGAACAGGGCCTGGACGGCGTTGCCACTGCCGGGCAGTCGCTGGGTGGACGGATCGTGCTTGAACTCGCCAGACGCGGGATCGGTGGTGACACCGTATCGCTGGACCCCGGTGGCTTCTGGAGCGAGCGTGAACTGGCGGTCTTCAGCTATACGCTTCGGCTCTCGATCGCCCTTGTCCGTGCTTTGCGCGGTGCCCTGCCGGCGCTTTTGGGCAATCCCGTGAGTCGGACGGCGCTGCTCGCGCAGCTGTCGGCTCGCCCGTGGGCGCTGACGCAGCAGACCGTGCTGCCCGACCTGCTCGGATTGGCCGATGCCGCAGCGACGGATAAGGCGATGGATGCACTCACGAAGGGACCCAAACAGCAGGGAGCTGCGCCCGGGGCGGTTCCCGGTCGAGTCACCATCGGCTGGGGGCGGCGAGACCTCGTCACCGTTGCGCGGCAAGCCCGTCGAGCCGTCGCGGCGTTCCCCGACGCAACGCTGCATTGGTTCCCCAAATGTGGACACTTCCCGCAATGGGATGCGCCGCACGAAGCGGTGGAGCTCATCCTGTCCGGTACCGACTGACGCGTGCTCGGATCCGCTGCACTCGTCAAGGGGGACGAGGCCATCGGCACTTCTGTCTTGCTGATGCCGATGGCGAGACAGGCCCCGGGGTCGGCCGGTAGGAACCGAAGCCGATCGGGACGGAGGTGCCAGGACCGCAACAACGGTCGCCGCGGCTGAGATGCGAGGACTGGCAGACTGGGATCATGCAGTCCCCGAGACACCGGCAGTCGGCGCCGCCCCGGCCGCGAGCAGCGGCGCACCCGCCGCGGTCGATCACTGCGGACAGTCGGCAGCGGCAGAATCGCAGAGGCCGGAAGGGCAAGCGGCTCCTGTCACGCTGGCTGACGTCATCAAGGCCGCCGCGCACGCTGGCGGCTGATATCCGCCGGATAGTCATCGGCGGCATAGTCGCCGTCGCGGCCACCACGCTCATGATGTGGGGCTGGGCCGAGCAAGTGATCGGGGCCGGCCGACCCAGCCGTCCGCTCGACGCCGAAGGCACCGGAATATACGGGACCCTCGTGATCGGGTTCGTCGCTCTGCTCTTCCCTCTGCTCCTGGTCTCCCCGCGCCGTGTCGATCTCGGATACCGGCACCGGGGCCTGCTGTCACTGTTTCTCCTCGGGTCGATGCTCGTGGCTGGACTCATGGCGCTGTCGACCCTCCTGTGGCCGATCTTCGTTGGGCCGTTCGCACCCACGAAGCTGTACTTCGCGTGGGGTACGAGCGCGCTCATGGTGGCCATCGCATTCGTTCTGTCGTGGACGCTGTCACTGCTGTGCATCAACTTCATTTATCCGCTCATACGGTGGAGCGAGTCGAAATGGAACAATCGGCTCACTGGCGGTCTCCTCGCGTTGGTCGTGGTGATGCTCATGCTTCTGACACTTCCGCTGCTGGACATGCCGGTCGCCCAGGCGCCGCTGGCCCTGCTTATCCTGATAGCGGGATGGGCGGCGTTCGTCGGTCTCACGGCCCTGATCGTCGGGATTGGTCAGGCGACCCGGAAATCTCCAGCAGGAGCGCCGTGCTGATCGGAGGTGTGCTCATGAACCATATGGGTGTCGGTCGCGCTGCCCATGCCATACCTACGGTGGGTGTCGTCTTGGAAGATTCGGGGAGCGATGAGTCCTTCGGAGCGTCGAAGTGGGTACTATTCCTGCTTGGAAGGACCGTAGGACAGTCAGTCGAAGATGAGCACGCTTTCGCTGATCCGGCCGTCGTGGATGGTGAAGAACTCGGCTGCGCACGCAGGTGAAGTCGTTCCACGGGTTGCCGACTTAGGTGGCTACTCCGCCAAATCGAGCATCGGGGTGGGGCGGCGGAACCCGCGGGTGACGACGGCGAGATAACCGATGCCGAGGGCCAGCCAGATCGCACCGAAGAGCAGCGTCCGCGGTGACAGGCTCGTCCACAGCCACAGCGTGAGGCAGAAGCCGATGCCGGGCAGCACGATGAAGCTCAGCACAGCGCGTGCCCCGCGTCGTTTCCCGTCGATGACGAAATGCTTGATGACCGAGAGGTTGACTGCCGAGAACGCGATGAGCGCGCCGAAGCTGACCATCTCGGAGATGAAGCTGAGGTCGACGGCGATGGCGAGCAGCGACACGACCCCGACCGAGAGTGTCGCCAGAATCGGCGTGTGGAATCGAGGTGAGAGGCGCCCGAAGAAACGCGTCGGCAATACACCGTCGCGGCCCATTGCGAAGAGGATGCGCGAGACCGAGGCCTGAGAGGTCAGCGCCGAACCGCAGGCGCCGGCGACATACGCGGCGGTGAAGAAGATCGTGAGGAACTCACCGCCCGCGGCAGCCATGACATCGAGGGCGCCCGAGTCGACGTCGGCGAAGTCGTTCGAGGGGTAGACGAGTTGAGCGAGGAACGAGAGCACGATATAGATGAGTCCGCCCGTGACTGTGGCGATGACGATCGCGCGAGGCACGGTGCGCTTGGCGTCTTTGGCCTCCTCGGACAGGGTCGAGACCGCATCGAAGCCGAGGAATGACAGGCACAGGATCGCCGCACCGGCCATGACGTTGCCGAAGCCGGGTGCGCTGCCGTCCCCGGTGAACGGTGCCGCAAGATCAACCGTCCCGGTGCCGGACATCGACGCGATGCCCAAGCAGGCGAAGGTGATGATGAAGATCGCCTGGGCGGCGATGATGACGATGTTGGCCCGTGCCACGGAGACGATGCCGATGACGTTGAGGAAGGTGACGAGAGCGATCGCCGTGAGCACGAACACCCAGGCCGGGATCATCGGGAACGCGGCGGACAGGTAGATGCCGATCACGAGGTAGTTGATCATCGGCAGGAACAGGTAGTCCAGCAGCAGCGCCCAACCGGCAACGAAGCCGATGCCTGCGCCGAAGCTCTTCTGCGTGTAGGTGTAGGCAGATCCGGCGAAGGGCAGTTCGTGGGCCATCTTCGCGTACGACCTGGCGGTGAAGACCATTGCGAGGAGGGTGATCACGTAGGCCAGCGGCACCCGGCCGCCGCTGACCTGGGTGACGATGCCGTAGGTGGTGAAGACCGTGAGCGGCACCATGTAGACGAGGCCGAAGAACACCAGAGAGGGGACACCGAGGGCGCGGCGCAGCTGTCCTTCGCCGCCACCGCGGGGTCGCTCGCCACCGTGAGTTGTGGTGTCGTGTGAGTGGGACATGGCAGTCCTTTCGCTCAGGTCGATGAATGCACGGCAATGCCGCCGAGGTAGGTGGTGTGAACAGCGGTCACCGCGAGTTCCCGCGGTGTCAGTTCCCGAAGGTCGCGGTCGAATCTGATGAGGTCGGCGCTCGCCCCGGGGCAAATCTCGCCCCAGACCGCGGGTGAGTCATCGGCGAAGGCCTGGTGTGCCACTGCAGTCGAATAGGCGTCGAGGGCGCGGTCGATGTCGACGATCTCCTCCGGCGTCCACCCGTCGGCCGGTTCGCCCTCATCGTTCTGTCGGCTCGTGCCGATCGCCAGACCTTCGACGGGTGCGCCCGAGGTGCACGGCCAGTCCGAACCGAACGACAGACGTCCGCCGCGCTCAAGCATGCTGCGCATCCGGTACTGCTCCAGGGCCCGATCCTCGCCGAGGCGGGGGATCGTGAGCACGGTCATGAGGTCATCGAGCTGTGCCCACAGAGGCTGCATGTTCGCGATGACCCCGAGGTTCGCGAACCGGTCAAGATCCGCGGTGTCGACGAGCTGCGCATGGGCGATGACCGGCCGGCGGTCACGGTGCCCGTTCGTCGTGATGGCCGATTCGATGGCGTCGAGTCCCTGCCGGACGGCGGCATCGCCGATGGCATGGATGTGGACCTGAAAGCCTGCGGCGTCGACGGCTCGAACCGCCTCGGCCAGTGTTTCACCTTCCCAGACCCGCAGGCCGTGGTTGTGCAGGGATGAGCAGTATGGTTCGAGCAGGGACCCGGTCTCGTTCTCGACGACGCCGTCGGCGAAGAACTTCACGGTCTTCGCGCCGAGCATCGGATCGGCGAGTTCTTCCACGCGTCTTCTGGCCTCGACCATGGCCGGCAGCTGCTCGGCGAAGCGGCGCGGGTCGGCATAGAGGGCCAGATTGAACCGAAGCTTCAGCCGCCCCTGGGTCGAGGCGGCGAGGTAGGTCTCGACATCGGCCGGTTCGACCCAGGCATCCTGGACCCAGGTCACCCCGCGTTCGAGATAGTAGTCCGCCGCGCGTTCCAGGGCGCGCAGACGCATGGCTTCGTCCAGCGGCGGGCGCACGGCGTCGACGAGATCGACCGCGCCCCACTCCCGCAGTGTTCCCAGGGGCGAATCGTCATCTCGGCGGGGGATCTCACCCAGCTCCGGCTGGGGTGTCCCCGCAGTGATCTCGGCGAGTTCGAGGGCCCGGGAATTGCACCACACCGTGTGATAGTCCCAGGCACGCAGAACCACCGGACGATCCGACACAGCTTCGTCGAGCCAGCGAGCGTCGAAGAGCCCACCGTCGATGAGGCTGCCGTCGTAGGAGGCGCCGGTGATCCACTCGATGTCGGGATGGGCAGTCGCGAAGCGCCGGACCTCGGTGATGATCTCATCGACGCTGGTGCACGCCCGCACCTGCGGCCCCTCCGCCTCGAGGCCGCCGAAGATCGGGTGGGCATGACCATCGCCGAAGGAAGGCATGAGAAACCCGCCGTCGAGGTCGACGACCTCGACCGATTCCTCCGACGACTGCGACGACGATGACGGGGACGCCGACGACGGAGAGACTGCCAGCTTCCGCTCCACCTCGGCGGTGCCGATCGCGACGATGACACCGTCGCTCACGAGCAGGGACTCTGCGGGCTCATTCGCGGCCCCGAGCCAGATCGTGCCGTTGTGGAAATGCGTCATTGCCAATTCGGTTCGTCCCCCGCTGCGCTGCGTACGATCACTGACCCGCCACCGGATACGAACACTGTTCGTATAAGTGACTGAGAACACGATACACTCCGAGTGGAACCAGGGGAAGAGGAGGTGAGATCGACGTGAGGCTCAATCGGGAACGGCTCGTCGACGCCGCGCTCGCCCTCGTCGATGCTGACGGGTCAGAGGCGCTGTCGATGCGCACCCTCGCGGCTCGCGTCGACCGTCAGGTGTCCTCTCTGTACAATCATGTGTCGGGCCGAACCGACCTCATCGAACTCATGCGCGCCCGCATCGTCGCCGACATCGATGTGAGCGCGTTCGCCTCGGCGGCATCAACTGCTCACGAGGTTCCGTGGGATGCGGCCCTCGAATCCTGGGCGCGGTCCTATCTGCAGGCCTTCGCGGCCCACCCCAATCTCATCCGTCTGCTGGCGACGACGGAGATCCGGGAACTGTCGACGTATCAGATGTACGACGCGGTCATCGCCGGCCTGCGCCGAGGTGGCTGGCCGGAGTCGCGGACCGTGGCGGTCATGCGCACGGTTGAGGCCCATGTCCTCGGTTCCGCGCTCGACATCATCGCCCCGGGCGATCTCATCACCCAGGATTCAGCCGATGCCCGGTTCTCCGAGATCCGCGCGGCACTCGACCCGCGATTCTCTCAGACGTCCACGGCTAGGGCTGCATTCGACCTCGGGCTCACCGCCCTCATCGATGGGCTGCGGCTGCAGTTGAAGGCGGAAGCGTCGTGAACGATGCGTCAGTTGGGCAATTCTGGGGCCTGGCGCGGAGGGCGCGGCCAGAGCTTCCCGTCGAGGTGCCGGAGGCGTGGGCGTTCGGTGCGACGCCCGAGCAGGCCGACGAACTTCTCGCACTGGTCCTCGACGGGGCGAAGACTGGCACCGCCTCGTCGCTGTGGGATGTTGAGGCCGAGAGCGAAGAAGTGCCCGAGGTCGGTGAGATGAGCATCATCCTCGATGGTCGCGACCGGCCACGCGCAGTCATCGAGACCACTGCCGTCGAGACCGTCCCCTTCGACGAAGTGACCGCCGAGCATGCCTGGGCCGAAGGGGAGGGCGATCGTTCCCTGGCTGCCTGGCGAGACATCCACGAACGATTCTGGCGCGGGCACGGGCTGGGCCCGCGCGGTTTCTCACGAGGTATGCCGGTCGTCTGCGAGCGGTTCGCGCTCGTTTTCGTGTCGTAGTCTCCGCGGTGGGCCAGTGGGCGGATCAGCTCATTTCGACCGAATCGACGGCCAGGTCAGAGGGCTGCTTCCGGAATCCCTTGGTGGTGAACGCGAGGATGATCGCTCCGATGACCAGCCAGATCGAGCCGAGGACGACGGCGTGGATGTCGAGCTGGGTGAGCAGGAATCCGATGACGAGGACACCGATGATCGGACAGACGAGGTAGAGCATCACGCCGAGGTGGTTCCCGCCTCGGCGCTGCTGTGCCCAATAGACGATGACGGAGACGTTGACCATGATGAAGGCGAGGAAGGCACCGAAGTTGATGAAAGACGTCGACGTCGAGACATCCATGACGATCGCGACGAGTCCGATCACCGCGATGGCCAGGATCGAGAGCACCGGGGTGTGGAACCGTGCGCTGAGCTTGCCGAAGAAGCGGCGCGGCAGCACACCGTCGCGGCCCATGGCGAAGAGCAGTCGGCTACCGGCGGCTTGGGCAGCGATGCCCGAGGTGAACTGTGCGATGACGAGGGCGGCCAGGAAGATCGCGCCGAAGAGGTGTCCGCCGATCCGGCGCGCGATTTCGAAGGCTGCGGCATCGGAGTTCTCGAACACACCACCCGGGTGGACGAGCTGCACGGCATAGGCGACGACGACGAAGATGCCGCCGCCGATGAGAGCAATGAGCATGATCGCCTTCGGCACAGTGCGTCGCGGGTCGATGGTCTCCTCGGTGAAGGTGGTCACCGCATCGAAGCCGAGGAACGAATACGCGGCGACGGCGGCGCCACCTCCGATCGCGATGAGGTTCGCGTCGACACCGGTGAACGGGGTCGCACTGACCAGGCCGGCCGCGCCGCCAGTGGAGAAGACATCGGACAGTGACAGGACGACGAAGAAAGCGATGACGAGGATCTGGAAGGACATGAGGATGAGGTTCACGCGATCGGCGACCTTGATTCCGACGATGTTGAGCACGGTCGTGAGCACGATGAATCCGATGATCCACACGGCTATCGGCACCGCAGGGAACTGTGCCTGCAGGTAGGAGCCGCCGATGAGCCAGATGACCATCGGCAGGAAGAGGTAGTCGAGCATGGTGGCCCAGCCGACGAGGAATCCCACGCGACCGTCGATGGTTTTGCGTACATAGGTGTAGGCAGACCCTGCGACAGGGAATGCCGCGGCCATGCGCCCGTAGCTGTTGGCGGTGAAGAGCATCGCGATGAGCGCGAGCAGGTACGCGCTGGCGCTGGCTCCGGAGGTCTGGGAGGCGATGACGCCGAAGATGCCGAGCACGATGAGCGGCGTGAGGTAGGCGAGGCCGAATATCACCAACGACGGCAGTCGCAGGGTTCGGGAGAGCGTGACGGTGTCGGACATGGGAAACTCCATTGTTCACAGTGATATCAGTGGGGCGAGTGGGCAGGATTCTCAGTGGCGGTGCGGTCGCTGTACTCAGTCGCGGTGCCGGTGATGAGGTGACCAGCGAACCGGGTCGAGAGTTCCGTCGTAGAGGGGGAGAGGGATCGGCGCGTCGTCGGATCGGAACTGGGACCAGACCCGGTTGGTTCCGGCGGTGCCCACCTCTCGCACGCGCCGAACTCTGGCCGGGTCCATCCGGACGACGATGGTGTCCTCACCGAGGCCCGCCTCGCCGAGGAGGAGACCCTCCGGGTCGACAGCGATGCTGCGGCCGCGACCATAAGGTGCTGCGCAGTTGACGCTGAGCATGTACACCTGATTGACGATCGCGTTCGCGCGTGCCAGAACGAGTTCCTGTTCGCGATCCTGGCTGGTGGTCTTGACGATATTGACGATAGCGTCAGCCCCCATCCATGCGAGGTGGCGGGAGTGTTCGGGGAACCAGGCGTCGTAGCAGTTGGACAGTCCGAGCACGCCGCAGCCATCCAGTGGGGCGATGACGAATTCGGTTCCCGGCCGGTGGGGTTCAAAGGGTCTCCAGGGGAACATCTTGCGGTAGCTCGCGGCGAGTTTCCCATCGGGGGAGAAGACCAGCTGAGTGTTGTAATACTCGAGGGTCTCGGACTCGGGCACGCTCTCGCTCGCATCGGGCTTCTCGCCGATGCTGCCGGGGCACAGCCACAGTCCGAATTCCGCGGCGATCGCGCCGATTCTCTCGACATAGGGATCGTCGAGTGTCACGGCCAGTGAAGCGAGCGCCTCGGCCTGCTCACCGAGTGGAAGTTGATCCACGCCCTGGAGGTGCAGCTCCGGGTAGACGAGCATGGTGACCTCGGGGAAGTGGGCGCAGGTAGCCGCGACGTCGGCCCGAAAGCTCTCGAGGGCATCGGGGCCGGAGAGAGGCGACCGCTGAGCAAGGCCCACAACCAATTCGCGTTCCGTCACGACGGGTCCCTTCGCTTCGTCTTTAAAGTGATCATTTTGATCACTATAAGCTCACCTCCGGATAGACTGCAAGATATGGCGAGTAGGAAATCAACGCAGAGCGCCGACGGGGACGTTCCCGGTGTCGATCAGACGATCTTCGCTGCCCCTGGGGCAGCGGCTGTGACCAGGCTCTCTGCCGTCGACACTGTTCGAGCGCGCGTTCTTCTCTCGATCGAGCACGCTCTTCTGTCTCCCGGCAGCAAACTCCCGCGCACGGAACTTCTCGCCTCGGGGCTTGAGGTCAGTGTCATCACTGCCCGGCGTGCCCTCGAGAGTCTTGTCGATGACGGAGTCCTCGAACGCAGGCGAGGGCGCGGCGGCGGGACCTTCGTGACTGCGGATCCTCCATCTCTCAATGACTCATCGGTGACCGCCTATCGTGCCGACGCGGATGCCATCCTCAGGCTCATCGACCAGCGCAGCCTGATGGAGAGCGCCATTGTCGCCGAGGCGGCACGCAGGGCCACGCCCGAACAGTGCGATGAGCTCGATGGGCTGATCCGAGCATCGCGTGAGGCCGCCGACTGGCACGAGCACCATGGCCCCGACACGCGTTTCCATCGTCTGTGCGCCGAGATCAGCGGACTGCCTGAGGTCGATACCTACCTGGCGTACTACTCGGCGCTGACGAGGTACTTCGTTCCCTACCCGCAGGAACAGCTGGAAGAGGGGCGAGAGCACCATGAGCGTCTCGTGGCAGCATTCCGCGAACACGACTCGATTGCCGCCATCGAAGTCACTCGCATTCATGTTGACGCTCTGCGCCGCGAGATGTTCGTCGGGCTGGAACGATGAGCAGGCGAGAGGGGGCGCCGGATGAATGCCGCTGAATACTGGGTGATGATCCACGCCGAACGTAGTCGCTTGGCCGAGCACCTCGGCGGTCTGGATGGTGTTCGATGGAATGAGCCGACGCTATGTGCCGACTGGTCGGTCGAACAGGTCGTCGCCCACCTGAGTGCGGCAGCGAACACGGGCAGGTGGGCGTGGATCCGCAAATCTTCCGCAACGCTGTTCCAGCCACGGTCGCACCAACGAAGGACTATCCGGCCTTCCTCGGCGAGGTCATCGTCCACGGCCAGGACATTGCTCGCCCTCTGGGGGTGGATCTGGATCCCGACGCCGAAGCGGTTCTCGAGGTGGCGCGCTTCTTTGCGGCGAAGGACTTCGCCGTCAACAGCCGAACCCTGGTCAAGGGGTTGAGCCTCAACGCTGATGATGCCGACTTCTCGGTCGGTGACGGGCCGACCGTGAGTGGGGAGCTGATCGATCTCGTGATGGCGATGGCTGGCCGAAGCGACGCGTGCGACATGCTCACGGGCGATGGCGTCGACGAGCTGCGACAACGGATGTCCCGTAGCTGAGCGCGCTGACTGTGGGGCCCGTTTGGTCACCGCGACTACGCGCTGGTGACCATGCCGATCGTGACGAGAATAAAGCCGACGAGCTGAAGTGAGGCCCGCACGATCTGAAAGGCATCCCAGCGGCGACGCATGGCGATGAACCCATTCGGCGCTGTCGCCTCGGTGATGCGACCGGTCCGGAGGTTGATCGGAACATTGCCGATGATCGTGACGATGAGCCCAACGCTGAGGCTCACGGCTGCCGCGATGAGCCACCCCGAAGGGTCGTTGATCGCGACGATGATGCCGAGGGCGGTGGCCGCGGTCATTCCGATGGGCATGACGCGCCCGAATGTTCTGAGCAGCCCCTGTTCGAAGACGAGCTGGTCCTCTGGCTTCAGCTTGCGAATGACCGGGTGGACGAGGGTCGCTGAGCCGAATTCCGCCGAACCGACGAATCCAGTGACGATGATGGCTGCGATGTCGATGATGTCCACGATATCTCCTAATGGGTAGTGGAACTATCTATAATAGATAGTAGTAGTATCTGTATTGGAAGCGCAATACCCCGAAGGAGATTCTTATGGCGGAAGCGACCGAGATGCGCATGGCTGAGCTGGCCCGACGTTCTGAGCTGAGCGTGCCCACGATCAAGTACTACCTGAGGGAGGGTCTGCTGCAGCAGGGCCGACGCACAAGTGTGAACCAGGCGGTCTATGACGATGCCCATCTGGAAAGACTTCGCTTGATCCGTGCGCTGACGAGCGTGGCTGGACTGCCGCTGTCAAAGGTTCGCGAGGTGGTGGAAGCAGTGAGCGCAGAGCCAACGGTCATCGACGCCATGGCCGTGGCTCAGGACGTTCTCCTCGGCGACGGTGCACAAGCGGAAACCACAGGGACAGACGTCAAGACCTCAGACGTGCTCGATCGCGTGATTGCCGAACGAGGATGGCGCTGCGAACGGACCTCGCCGGCCTATCATGCAGCGGTGAATGCCGTGGACGAGTTGGACCAAGAAGGGCTCACTGTCATCCTCGATCGCCTCGGTGACTACGCAGAGTCAGCGGAACAGGTGGGCCGAATCGACCTCGACACCGTTGAGACGGTCGAAGGATTGGAAGTGAAGGTCCGCGGTGTGGTTCTGGGCAGCGTGCTTCGACGACCGCTGCTCGAGGCGCTGGTGCTCCTGGCCCAGCAGCATTTCGCTCAGGAGCATTTCGCCCAGGACTTCACAGGCCCTGGGGCTTCGCGTCGTAGGTGAGCCAGTTGGTCTTCGTCGCTATCCGGTCGTAGAGCACCTGCGCTTGGGCATTGTCATCCGCAGTGATCCACCGGACGACCGAGCGTCCCTCGTCCGCGGCGATCTCCTGCAGTCGGGTGATCAGCGCTCGCCCAGAGCCTGCTCCGCGAGACTGAGGATCGGTGAAGAGATCGTCGAGCCAGATGCCGACAGTGCCGGTCGACGGACGCGAGAATCTGCGGAAGTCGGCGATTGCGACGATACGGCCATCCGCCTCGGCGATCAGGCCCTGGCACTCGTGTGCGGAGTCCATGAGCCAGCCCCACACTCGGGAGACGATCTCCTCGGATTCCGGCAGGTGATAGAACTCGCGGTAGCCGCGGAAGAGCTCACGCCAGCGGGGCTCGTCTGTCGGTTCGACAGGGCGAACGGAAGTGGTCGACGAATCTGTCATAGCTGTCCGGGCCTTTCCTCATATTGCTGCAGGGCTCCATGTGAGCACTGCAGGGAGCCCTGTGACTACCGCAGTGCGACATGTACTGCAAGAGTATGTGAAAAAGCCCCTGGCCGGGAGAATATTTCCCGAACCAGGGGCCGATTTCGATCTGTACGCGAGGGGGGACTTGAACCCCCACGTCCGCAGACACTGGAACCTAAATCCAGCGCGTCTACCAATTCCGCCACTCGCGCGCGACGTCATCAAGATTAGCAGGGCGAGGGCGAGTTGCTGAAAACGATCAGATAACGCAGGAGGTCAGGCTGCGTCGATGCCCAGCGCCTTGCGCACACGAGCAACGTGGCCGGTGGCCTTGACGTTGTACTGTGCCAGTTCCACGGCACCGTCGGCATCGATGACGAGCGTCGAGCGGATGACACCCTGGACGACCTTGCCGTAGTTCTTCTTCTCGCCGAAGGCGCCCCAGGCTTCCATCATGGATTTGTCGGGGTCGGAGAGGAGATCGAAGTTCAGGCTCTCCTTCTCAGCGAACTTCTTGAGCTTCTCCGGCTTGTCGGGTGAGATGCCCAGGACGACGAGACCGGCAGCCGAGAGTGCCGAGAGCGAATCGCGGAAGTCGCAGGCCTCGGTCGTGCAGCCGGGGGTCATGGCAGCTGGGTAGAAGTAGACGACGACCCGCTGTCCCTTGAACTCGCTGAGGGTCACGGACTTCTCATCCTGGTTGGTCAGGGTGAAGTCCGGGGCTGTGTCGCCGACTGACAGACGTGGCATAGTGTCTCCTCTTCTCGTGCGGAACTTATCGGAAGTTCTCAGTTCACAGCTCACTCTATTCGAGCGATGACTTCGCCGACAGCCACCATGGCTCCGACGCTCGTCACCTGTGTCAGCGTCCCGGACGCGGGTGCCTGGACGCGCGTCTCCATCTTCATCGCGGACAAGACGGCGACATCGTCTCCCTCGGCCACTTCGGCGCCGTCGGCGACGAGATAGTCGACGAGGTTGCCGGGCACCGGAGCGCTCACCGCTCCCTTGGCCGCGGCGCCGCCTTCAGACCCCGCCGAACCGGTCGAGCCACCAGAACCACCGGTATCGTCAGGACCGCCGCCAGCAGTGCCGAAGGCTGCCCACAGTGCGGCCGGCAGGCCGAGTCGCCTCAGCTTTCCGTCGATCTCGATGTCCATCCGTGTCAGCGAGGACTCGGCGCTCGGCGCTGGACGCGGCTGCGTCGTCAGTCGGGGGAGGAGCTGTGTTTCGATCCACTGTGTGTGGATGCCGAGCTCCTCGGCGGTGAACGCCGGATCGGTGAGGATTTCCAGGGAACAGGGGAGGACTGTGGCCGGTCCCTCAACGTGCAGTTCCTTGGCTGCAGTGACCGTGCGCGCGATCGCAGAATCACGGTCGGGTCCGTGGACGATGAGTTTGGCGAACAGTGAGTCGAAGGCCGGTTGTACAGTGTCACCGGCGCGGACCCCGGCATCCCAGCGCACTCCGGGCCCACCCGGAGCAGTCAGAGAATCGATGCGGCCCGGCGTGGGCAGGAAACCTCGGCCGGGATCTTCGGCGTTGATGCGCAGCTCGATCGCATGTCCGTGTGGCTCGGGCGTCGAGGACAGGGACAGCCCTTTGTCGAAGGCGATGCGGAACTGTTCGGCGACGAGGTCGACCCCGGACACCGCCTCGGTGACGGGGTGCTCGACCTGCAGGCGAGTGTTAACCTCGAGGAAGGTCATCGTATCGTCTGCGGCGAGGAGGAACTCGACGGTGCCCGCGCCCCGATAGGCCACCTCGGCGCAGATGGCTTCGGCCGAACG
This sequence comes from Brevibacterium picturae, assembly GCF_900105045.1. Taxonomy (GTDB): domain Bacteria; phylum Actinomycetota; class Actinomycetes; order Actinomycetales; family Brevibacteriaceae; genus Brevibacterium; species Brevibacterium picturae. Next base: position 3,405,694 of record NZ_LT629739.1, read on the forward strand.
GTGGAGACGCTCACGCTGATCGGCGCTGAGCCCGGGAGCCGGCGCCTCCTCGATGAGCTTCTGATTGCGGCGCTGGGCCGAACAGTCACGATCGCCGACTGCCACGACGCGGCCCTGACCGTCGCCGACGATCTGGACCTCGACGTGGCGGGGGCGTTCGAGGAATTTCTCGACGAAGCATTCTGAGCGCCCGAACGCTTCGACGGCCTCACGGGTGGCTGATTCGAAGGCATCGGCCACCTCGGCGAGGTCGTGGACGATCTTCATTCCGCGCCCGCCTCCGCCATGGGCGGCCTTGATGATGATCGGCAGACCGTGTTCGGCGGCGAACTCCTCGACCTCGGCGGCATCCTTCAGCGGTCGGTCGATGCCCGGAGCCAGCGGGGCGCCGACCTTCTGCGCCAGTTGGCGGGCGGTGACCTTGTCACCGAGTGCCGTGATCGTGTCCGCGGTGGGGCCGATCCAGATGAGTCCGGCATCCTCGACCGCGGCAGCGAAGTCGGCGTTCTCGGACAGGAATCCGTACCCGGGGTGGACGGCCTCGGCTCCCGATTTCTGCGCGGCTGCGATGATCGCGTCGATGTTGAGATAGGTCTCGGCGGCGCTGGTCCCCGGCAGGGAATAGGCTTCGTCGGCCAACTGGGTGTGCATGGCCTCGAGGTCCTGGTCCGCGTAGATCGCGACCGAGGTGTGCCCGTGATGCGAGCAGGCGCGGATGATGCGGACGGCGATTTCGCCGCGGTTGGCGATGAGGATCTTCGGCATGATTCAGTGTCCGTTCTCCGGTGAATGGTGGGTGTGGTCTGTGGTGGTGGCACCGTCGACAGCTACCGGCGAGGCGTCGGTGACGAAGCGGATCCTGACCCCGGGTGCCAACTGCGCGGCGAGGTCCGTGTCATCGACGCTGGCGATGATCGGATAGCCGCCGGTCAGCGGATGGTCGGGGCCGAACATCACCGGCTGTCCGTTGGGTGGGACCTGCAGCGCCCCGGTGACGGCCCCCTCGCTGGGCAGTTCTCCGGTGCGGGCTCGTTCGAGTGCGACCTCGCCGCTCAGTCTGAGGCCGACGCGATCGGATTCGTGCGTGACCGTCCATTCCTGGCTCAGCAGAGTCGTGACTCCCGCGTCGGTGAACCAGTCTTCGCGCGGTCCCAGGGTCACCGACAGTTTGATCGTCTCCCCAGGTGCGGGCAGGTGTCGCTCGTGGCCCGAGCCGTGGATCGCATCGACGAGATGAGGTGCCGACTCCGGTCGGTCCAGAGCGACCGTCGTGTCCGGCTCGAGGTGTGCCGGCCCGAGATGAGCCAGCGTGTCGCTCGAGGCGCTGCCCAGAGCAGTCTCCGAATCGATCCCACCCCGGAAGGCGACATAGATCCGGGTTCCGCGTTCGGCGGCGCCGAGTTCGAGTTCGTCCCCGTCTTCGAGTGAGAAGGCCTCGCCGAGGTGGTGCCGGTACGCGGTTCCACCGGCAGAGGTGACGGTGATCGTGGAGTGCGCCCCGGTCACAGCGGCCACACCGTGACCGCCGATGGCCAGTTTCGTGCCACCCCCGAAGCTCTCCAGCCCGGCCGCGGTCTCGGCGTTGCCGACCAGACGGTTGCCGGTGCGCAGCGCCTCGCGGTCGGCTGCTCCGGCGCTCGAGACTCCCATGGCCGCGAAGCCGGGACGTCCGAGATCCTGGATGAGCAGCTGCAGTCCGGGTCGGATGACCGTGATGGAATGCGCCGAGGCGGCGTCAGGCTGCGAGGCAGGCGCGGCCGATTGCGAGGATGAGCCAACCGTCACCGATTCCCGTTCGGCCTTGCGGAACTTCACCGTCGTCCCGGGCACGAACAGCGCCGGTGGTTCCCGGTCGAGGTCCCACAGCGTGGCGTCGGTGCGGCCGATGAGCTGCCAGCCGCCGGGGGAGGCCCGAGGATAGACCCCGGTGAATTCCCCTGCCAGGGCCACGGCTCCGACTGGAACCCGGGTGCGTGGTGAGGAGCGGCGGGGGACGTTGAAGATCGGATCGTCACCGGCCAGATATCCGAATCCGGGGGCGAACCCGGAGAATGCGACCTGCCAGGTCGCACGCTGATGCCGAGCGACCACCTCGGCGGTCGACAGCGACAGAAGTTCAGCCACCTCGGCGAGGTCCTCCCCGTCGTAGCGGACGTCGATCGTGACCTCACGGGACTCGGTCGAGCCCGCCCCGGTGTGCTCGAGCCTGCGGATCCGGTCAGTGAGCACCGACGCCGAGGTGCGGGCCGGGTTGAAGCGGATGAGCACCGTCCGTGCGGCCGGGATCAGCTCCTCGACGCCGTCGAGTTCGGCCGCCTGAAGGGCTTGATGCAGGTGCATTGTGGCGACAAGATCGGGGCATTCGACGAGGAGATGACGGCGGGAGGCGGTGTGGAAGTCAAGGTTGTCGATCATTGGCGAAAGGTGCCTTCCGGCGCGTCGGTGATGAACATCCGGCCCGGTGAGTGCGTGATCGCGAACGGTGGGGCCGAGGCTTGGATGGCGACCTGAGGAGTGACTCCGCAGGCCCAGAACACGGGAATGTCGCCGTCCTCGATCACCGGCGCGTCGCCGAAGTCGGGGGAGTCGAGGTCGGTGATGCCGATCTGCTCGGGTTCTCCGATGTGGACGGGACCACCGTGGACGGCGGGGAAGCGGTCGGTGATGGCCACCGCCTCGGCGACCTGTCGGGCGGGGATGGGGCGCATGGACACGACCATGTTCCCGTGGACCCGACCGGCGGGTCGGCAGGCGATCGAGGTGGAGTACATCGGCACGTTGCGGCCGGCTTCCTGGTGGCGGATCGGGATGCCCGCATCCAACAGACCGGTCTCGAAGGTGAAGCTGCATCCGATGAGGAAGGACACGAGGTCAGGATGCCGGGACCAGGCCTCGGTGGCGTCCGCGACTTCGTCGACGAGGGCACCGTTCTCCCACAGCCGGTAGCCGGGGATGTCGGTGCGCAGGTCACTGCCCGGCGCCAGCGCGGATTCGACCTGTCCGGGTTCGAGGACGTCGATGACCGGGCACGGTTTCGGGTTGCGTTGGGCGAAGAGCAGCATGTCGAAGGCCCAATCGGCAGGGACGGCGATGAGGTTGGCCTGGACCAGGCCAGGCGCCAGACCAGAGGTGGGTTCCGCGGAACCGGCCCGGATACGCTCACGGGCCTGCGCCCCAACCGAGGCCTCAGCCGATCCTTGCGCCCCGGCCGCAGTGCGGACCTCGTTCATCGACCGGCACCGGCGAAGGCAGCGATCCTCACGCCCGAGGACTCGAGGAGTTCGCGCGCGGCACGGGCCATGTCGATCGAGCCCTGGCTGTCGCCGTGGAAACAGATCGACTGGGCGTCGACGTCGACGAGGCTGCCGTCGATGGCCTCGACCTGTCCTGTCTGGACGAGTTTCAGGACGCGGGCAGCCACGGCCTCGGGGTCGTGGAGGACAGCGTTGGGCTCGGTGCGGGAGACTAAAGAGCCGTCGGGGTTGTAGGAGCGGTCGGCGAAGGCCTCGGCCGCAACCTTCAGCCCAGCCTCGGCGGCAACACGATTGGCCACGCTGCCGGCCAGGCCGAGGAACACAAGGCTGTCATCGACGGCCTTGACCGCATCGACGACGACCTTGGCCTGTGCCTCGTCACGGACGATCGCGTTGTAGAGGCCTCCGTGGGGTTTGACGTAGGCGACCGAGCCGCCGACAGCGGAGGTCAGGCCCAGAAGGGCACCAATCTGATACTCGACCTGGGCCTGCAGGGTCGCTGGCGGTACGTCGAGTGGGCGTCGACCGAAGCCTTCGTAGTCGTCGTAGCCAGGGTGGGCGCCGATGACGACTCCGCCTTTCGTTGCCGCAGCCAGGGTCTCTCGGATTCCCTCGGGGCTGCCGGCGTGGAAGCCGCACGAGACGTTGGCGCTGGTGACCAGACCCAGCATGGCCGAATCGTCGCTGACGACGCGGTCGGGAACGTTCTCCCCGAGGTCCGAATTGAGGTCGATGGTCACCGCGTCTGCGGCGTTCGTATCTGTGGCGTTCATTGTCACCCTCCGATTCCGATCATTGCGAAGATGGGCCCGACCGACTCAACGGCCGTGTACCACATCACCAGTGTTGCCGTGGTGCCGATGATCAGCAACCACTTGGGGTACTTGTCGACGCGCAGCAGCTGTGGTCTGAACCAGCCGATATACATGAAGATCGTCAGGCCAATCGGCAGGATGAGGCCGTTGAATCCGCCGACGAAGACGAGCAGGGTCGCCGGTGCTGTTCCGATGCTCAGGTAGACGATCAGCGACACGGCGATGAAGGCGACCGTGGCCAGCTGCAGTGGCCAGCCCTTGTCGAGGCGTTTGGAGAACGCGGACAGGAAGGTCGCCGAGGTGTAGGCCGCCCCGATCACCGAGCTCAGTGCCGCGGCCCAGAAGATGGCACCGAAGATGCGCATGCCCGCATCGCCGAGGACGGCGGCGAAGGCCTGGCCGGCAGGGTTGGCGACATCGCCGGACAGGTCGAGGGCGACGCCCGAGGCAACAACGCCGAGGATGGCCAGGAACAGAATATAGCGCATGACGCCGGTGACGAGGATGCCGGAGAGTGCCGAGCGCATCACCGAGGGGACGTGCTCCGGTCCGGTCTTGCCCGAGTCGAGATAGCGGTGGGCGCCTGAGTAGGTGATATAGCCGCCGACGCTTCCTCCGACGATGGTCGTGATGGTGGCGAAGTTGATCGTGTCGGGCAGGAAGCTCTGTTTGATCGCCTCGCCGACCGGTGGGTCGGAGACGATCGCGACGATGACGGTGAGGATGATCATTCCAACGCCGAGGACCATGACCACGGTGTCGACGACCTTGCCTGCGCGTTTGAACAGAAAGATGCCGATGGCCAGCACGCCGGTGAGCAGACCGCCGAGCTTCGGGTCGACGCCGAGGAGCGCGTTGAGGCCGAGGCCGCCGCCGGCGATGTTGCCGATGTTGAAGGCGAGTCCGCCGATGACGATGAGGATTGACAGGAGGATGCCCGTGCCCGGGATTGCGCTGGAGGCGAGCTGTGCGGCGCGTTTGCCCGAGGACGTGATCATACGCCAGACGTTGAGCTGGATGGCGATGTCGATGAGGATCGAAATGAAGATGGCGAAGGCGAAAGCTGCGCCCATCTGAGCGGTGAACGTCGCCGTCTGGGTGATGAACCCGGGGCCGATCGCCGAGGTGGCCATGAGGAAGATGGCGCCCAGGATTGCGCTGCGACTGACCTTCACTGGTTGTTTCGTGTCTTGATCTTGCGGCTGTGACATGGGATCTCCAAGTTGCCTGGTGTCTGGTCTGCTTCTCTGCGCGACACGGGACCAGCCACGGTGGTGGCCCCCATCACTTTCGGTGAAACGTTAGACAATCTAGCATGGATTGTTCAACAAGAATAGACTTGCATCACATCTCAGTTCAGGAATTGTCCTCACGATTCTGGGCTATTTGTTGCCCCGATCACTAGGATGGAACCGTGAACCACGAATCGTCCCTGGTCAATCAGCTCACCGGCCGCCTCATCGCCGGCGAGCTGCGTCCTGGCGCCCGCCTGTCCGAAGCTGCACTGGCGAAAGAGTTCGACGTCTCCCGAAACACGCTGCGGGAGGCCTTCCGCGTGCTGGGGGAGCAGGGGCTGGTCAATCACATCCCGCACCGTGGGGTCTCAGTGGCCTCGCCGAACACCTCCGACGTCATCGACATCTACCGGGTGCGTCGCCATATCGAATGCTCGGTGCTCGAGAACGCGCCGAACAACCACCCCGGCGCTGAGCAGATGCGCAGAGCAGTTGAGACCGCACACAGTGCCGCTGCCGCCGATGACTGGCTGCAAGTGGGAACGCTGAATATGTCGTTCCACAATGCCGTGGTCTCACTTTCGGACAGCTCCCGGCTGATGCGCTCGTTCGGAAACGTCCTCGCCGAGTTGCGCCTGGCCTTTCTCAAGGTCGAGGTTCTCGACTTCCTCCACGCGCCGTTCGTCGAACGCAACCAAGAGGTTCTCGACGCCTACCTGAATGAGAGCCCGAGGGAGGCGGCCGCGAAACTCGGTGCCTACCTCGGCGACTCCGAACGGCAGGTGCTCGGCGCCTATGCCCGGGCTGGCCAGGACTGAGGGATTCGGCCGCGATCGGCGCCTCAGGAGTCAGGGCCCAGCCTCGAAAATACACGCAGGGCCCGTTGATTCCCACCTGCTAAGCTCGAAGAGACGTGTTTGTGCAAATTGCATACGCCCATGCTGGCCCGGGGCCTGCATGTCTAACGGCAGATCAGACAGTGGTCGATCTGCAAGGAGTGCGCAATGAAATATGCACCATATCTCTGTCCCGACTGCTACGGCCGTCTCATTGACACCGCAGCTGTGACGGAACCCGGTGACGAAGCGAATCTGAGTCCCATGCTTGAGTGTGCAGACGGCTGCGGCGTGTCAGAAAGAGCGCTCAAGCCCTATAGAACGCGGATGAACGGCCGAGCCCGTTCCGCAGGCAAGGCACCGGTCCGATCCGCGACCAGGACGCCGGCTCGACGCCAGCAATAGCCGTCAGTCGTCTGCCAAGCGCAGACGGAAAAACAAACAAGAAACCGCCGTTCGGATCATCCGAACGGCGGTTTCTCAACTCTGTGCACCCCCGGGACTTGAACCCGGAACCCACTGATTAAGAGTCAGTTGCTCTACCAATTGAGCTAGAGGTGCGTGCCGCGCTTTCCGCGCAACGAGAATTAATATTACTCAGGTTCCCAGCCTTCATGCAAACTGAGAGCGGGTCATTTGAGGTTTTGTGAGGTAGCTCGCATACCTCCAGGTCAGAGGTACATCCCGGACCTCGGCTGCTCGGCAGGTTCCGAGATCGCGTGGACGTCACGCTCCCGCAGGAACACGTACGCCTGGCACTCAAGCTCCACCTCGGCGAGCTCCTCAGGGTCGTAGAGGACGGTATCGCCGAGGTTGGCCTGCCTCACCCGGATCCAGCAGCATCCGGTCGTGCAGCATTCGGATGGGAAGTGCGGCTTCAGCCACGCTTGCTGCGGCCGGAGACGCCGACGATCAGTGCCGCCACGCCGAGGACGGCGCTGACGCCGAGTGCAATCGCCTCGGGCTTGACCGAGCCTGACTCTTCGTCGATGACGGTCGACTTCGCCTTGTCGGCGGCGCGAGTGGCAAGGACCTTCGGGTGGACGCGGCCCACAAGTTCATCGATGTTGTCCGCGATGCGCTCTTCGCGCAGGCGAATCGATTCCGCCAGCTGCGTCGGTGACGCTGAGTCGACGGTCACATCTGAGGTGTAGACATTGTCAGTCATCGGGGCATGTCCTCCGGGTCGAGAATACATTCATGCACGTGACGGGATGCCACTGTGCCTCGTGTCAAGCTTAACCGCTTGATTCTCTCAGTGTCAGATATTGGATGCGGAGAGCCGGAAAGTCACGACGTCGACTTCTGCGTCCTCGGACATCGACGGATAGTGATTGTGCAGATTGGACACATATCCGTCGACGCTCGAGCCCTGCTTCAGCTGCAGGATCTGCGGCGTCAGCTCATCTATCCGGAATGTCTCCACAGAGGTGATGTCGACCGGCAGCGGCCCGTGGTCGGTGTGTTCGAAATAGGCCAGGGCAGGACCCGGAGAGTGGGACTCTTTCCACCTCACCGTCAAAGTCTTCTTCGCCGAGGCGGTGGCGTCGTAATACCGGGCGTGGAACCTCAAGAGGCGTTGCGGTGCCGAATCTGGGTGACGGTAGTAATAGGGGAGGAGGACGGAGATCGAAGCGGTCTGGGCAGACGCCGCAGGGTCCGGTCCGGGGAAGACGACGAGCGCGTCGGGGTGAAGGTCGAGAATGACCTGACGGCAGCGCCCGCACGGTGAAAGCAGGCCCCGATCGCCAGCCCCAGCGGCTGCGATCGTCACCAATGGCCCCGCTCCGGCGGCAGCCGCGTTGCCGATGACGACGAGTTCTGCACAGGGGCCGCCGTTGAAGTGGTGGACGTTGACGCCGGTGTGGATGTGACCGTGTGTGTCCATCGCGGCAGCGGCCACAGTGTGGTTCTCGTTCGTGCCCAGGGTGGCAGCCAGCGACTCTGCGGCAGCGACGACCTGCAGTTCTGACTCGTAGAGGTTCATGCTGCGATCTTAAGGCAGCGAACCGGCTCAGCTCTGTTTGTTGCGACGTCCGACGAGCCAGATGATGAAGCCGACGGCGGCCATGCCGAAGGCGGCGAGGATGAAGATCGGCCACGAACTCGAAATGGTCGACACGATCGACTCCCCGAATGAGGTCGACGGCGGTTTGTCGCTGCGAGGCTCCGGCGTGTTGCCTCCGGTGATGAGGTCCGTGTCATCGTCGGGCACAGGAGTGTCAGGATTCTGCGGGACCGGATCTGAGTAGTCAGGAGGAGGGGAGGAGTCGTTTCCGGGCATCCAGTCGTTGCCGACATCACCTGGAATCTCATCACGTGTATCGGATGAACCATTTCCGGTCGCCGGGTCTGGTGTGGTCTGATCCCCGTCTGGCCCGTCATCGCCCGACGTTGATCCGGAACCGTCCTTGTCGGCCGAGTCCTTGTCGTCCTTGTCCGAGTCGCCTTTGTCGTCCGAGCTGCCGGAATCGGAGCCGTCTGATGTCGACGAGGAATCGGAATCCGCGGTCTGCTTGGCCGAATCTGCATCGGCTGACGACGACGAGTCGGCGTCCTTCTCATCAGCCTCTGCTGAGTCTGAGGAATCGGAGTCTGACGATGATTCGCTCGTCGAGTCCGACGAGGTGTTGGAATCCGAAGTGTCGCCGGCAGAGGCGTCGGCTTCTGTGCCGTCTGCATCCGATTCGGAATCGGTGGAAGCAGTCAGGTCTGCGTCATTGGACGAATCCTTGTTGGCACCGTCATCGGTGCTGTCGGCGTTGTCTGTGCCGCTCTTGTCAGCCGTACCATCGTCGCCAGCAGTTTGATCCGAGTTCGCGCCGGCCGTGGACCCGCCGTCGCTGTCGTCCGTGTATGGGTCACCGTCGACTATGATTTTGTCGCCGTCGGAGGTGAAGGTCCACTGCGGGTCGTCTTCGAAGTGTTCGAAGACCATCGGCTCGTCGGGGTTGTCGGGGTTGTCGGGATCGACGACCTCACCGTCCTCATTGAGCATGAACGTGGTGGGCACGTCTTCATCGGCCGCCGGTGGCACTGGGTTTCCGCTGTCATCGGTTTCGCCTTCTGCCTCGGCGCCGTCAGCAGATGCTGATGAGTCAGACGTCGACGCGGAACTGGATGAACTCTGCGGCGGCACTACACCGCGATAGTCGGGCCCGGGCCCTTCGAAGGGTACGCCGATCCAGCTGTCGGGCAGGTCTTCCGATGCTGAAATCCGAATGGTGTGTTTAGAGGCGTTCCATGTCGTGTCGAGCGGATCCTCGACAGCGCACGGCTTGTCCTCGTCGGCGTCGGCATCTGCCTCGGTTGCGTCGTCTTCAGGGTCGCAGGCGGGATCCGTCTCGTCGTCGTCTTTTCCGTCGTCGGGGTTCTCATTCGCCCCGGCGTTGTCATCCGCGTCGGCGGTGTCCGTGGAGCCGGCCCCGGCATCGTCGGTTTCACCGGAGTCGTCGGCGGTCGCCACTTCGCCACCTTCGGGGGACCCGTCGGGATCAGCCGTACTCGATGCCTCGGCTTCAGCAGGTGGAGTGGGCAAGAGGCCCGCATGAGCGGGAGCGATTGTGCCTGTGATCGGCAGGAACACGAGGGCAAGAGCAGTACCGAGGGCGGCCGCTGTGCGGCTGAGCTCGTGTGTGACTGGCACTGTGTTCCTTCGCGGTGGGGGCTCCGGCATCAAACATACAAGGGGACATGACGGTCGGGCACGTCGCAGTCCATCCTAATGGCTACGCCAATGGTGAGAAAGTCACGGGCTATTTATCGCTCGTTTCGGACTTCTTGTCGTAGGCCCGGATCGTCGAATCGGTGCCGTCGACGATGGCGGTGTTGCCGTCATCGGTCAGTGCCAGCAGATTGGTGTCCGTGCGGTAGGCGTGCTTGCCGGCCAGGAGGCAGGAGTCGTCGTTGTCGACGGTGCAGGGGACAATCGTGCCACGCGGTTCAGACAGGTGAATGTCCTTGCTGGAGGTGTCCATGAGCAGCAGCCCGGACTCCAGGTCGAAGAGGTACGGGCCGATGTAGGCCCGCTTTCCGCCCTGGCCGCGCACCCATGACATCTCGCCGACGATGTCGGTCGTGGTAGTCACTGTCGACAGGATGGAACCGTCCTCCAGGGAATGGACGACGAGCTGGATGCGGTGCCCGGAATTCGTTGAGGCCCCCTGCTCGCCCCACAGTGTGATCGCCTTGCCATGGCCGGCGGAGACCCATTTGATGATTTGGAGTTCATCGGCTGGGGCTTCGAGTTTGATGGACCGTTCATCGCCGGTCTCGATGTTCTTCGCCTTGACCGGACCGTTCCAGTCCGAGCTGAAGAGCTCGTCGTTCTCGATCGCCATCGGGGTTGACCCTGATGCTGGCGTCGGAACGTCGACGAGACCGTCGGTGCCGAACGTGGACAGCTTGTTGCCCGACTTGACGAGGACGCTGGTGCCGGCTGATGTGATGCGAGCCTTCTCCGGCAGCTCGTAGCTCTGGGGCTCGTCCTCCCCGTCGATGAGGGCCTTGGCCGTGTCACCGGCCTGCCACAGCAGTGCGGGCTTGCCGTCGATGATCGTGTCGACGGCGAACGTGGGGGCTTCGCTGGTCTTTCCCGAGTATCGAGTCTTGCCCGTGTCGGAGTCGAGGACCTGGAGCTTGTCCCCGTCGACGACGAGCACGCCGCGATCCGAGGCTGTCACCGAGGCGTCCTGGGGGATTTTCGTCTCCCACCGAGGCGAGTTGTCGAAGCCAGGGACGACATCGTCGGTCTTCTCGACCGAGAGCTCGGAGGCCGGGTTGATCTGCTCCTCCGATTCGATCGTCTGCGGTGAGTCCCGGGAACCGGCGGGGACGATATTCGGGATGACGAACGCCCCGATCATCAGGATCACGATGCCGATGAGCACGAGGCCGGGAACGGTGATCTTCTTGAGTTGTTGGGGTCGGGTCTGCGCGGAGCGCTTGTGCACCTGGGACCTTTTCACCTGAGTCCGCTTCACCGTCGGAGCCGAGGGTGCGGCCGGTCCGGAGAACCGGGTTCCTAGGGGATATTCCTCCCCGGCCCCCGCCTCGGCGTCGTCCTTCTGCGGTGAGTTCTGCGGCTGTGACGGATCAGCGGATTCAGCGCCCATCGCCGAGGCGGTCGTGGCCCCATCCGCCGACGTGTCCTCGTTCGGCGCTGCAGCTGCAGCCGACGAGGTGGATTCCTCAGGGGGAGCGGTGGGTTCCTCGGGGGAGTGGGAGGAGCAGAAGATGCCGAAGCGGCGGGGGCGATCTTGCCGGTCTCGTCGAGGACAACCTCGACTTCCTGTTTGCCGTCGTCGATGGTCACGGGCACTTGGGTCGCAGTCTCCCTGGCATAGTCGCCAAGGTAGGTCATGGCCTGTCCGGTGTCGGAGTAGCGACTCGTCGCCCCATTGAGGGTGAGGTAGGTGAACCCGTCTTCAGAGACGGAGATCAGCGCACGAGCCATGTACAGGGTTCCTTGAGCAGTATCGACGATGGGGCCGAGACAATACTATTGAATATGATCAGGTGCTCCTACCGTTTTACCGAAACCGTTATACATCGCTACTGAATCGTTGCACGTCAGGAGATCTGTGTCTCATTGTGCACCATAAGCGCTGAGAGTTTGCCCGGGTGCCTGAGTGAGGTTAGGATGTATCTTGCTGTCTGCACCTGGTGCAGCGCATGTGGTGGGTATAGCTCAGTTGGTAGAGCGCCGCGTTGTGGTCGCGGATGTCGCGGGTTCAAGTCCCGTTACTCACCCCGCACCGAGAAGCCCCGGAGTCCTCGAGCAGTCAAGGATTCCGGGGCTCTTCTCATTCCTGTTCCTCTTTCAGCTGATCACAGGGCCATTCCCTGGACTTCTGTCGGCGAAGTGACAATACTCGGTCTCAGGTTCCTTCTTCGTGAAGGACCCGATCTGTGAATCATGATTCGACGAACAGGAGACGGTTTATGAATACCCCAGAGAGCATTGCCTACACCGCAAAGGCCGAGATCACCGGAGGCCGTGACGGTCACGGAGCTACCGATGACAAGGCAGTCGACGTCGACCTGCGCACACCCAAGGAGATGGGCGGACCCGGTGGAGGAGCGAATCCGGAACAGCTCTTCGCCGTCGGCTACGGAGCCTGCTTCCAGGGCGCGATGGGCCTGGCCGGCAAGGAGCTCGGGGTCGACACCTCGAAGTCCGTTGTCAACTCCGAAGTCGGAATCGGCAAGGAGGGGGAGAGCTTCGGTATCAGCGTCAAGCTCACCGTGACCATCCCCGGCGTCGACCAGGACACCGCTCAGAAGGTCGTCGACCGCACCCACGAACTGTGCCCCTACTCGAAGGCCACTCGCGGAAACATTCCGGTCGAGCTCGTCGTCAACGGCTCCTGACCATCAGCTTCTGACCATGTCGGCACCCGAGGAATGCATCCCGGGTGCCGACATGCGTTATGGACGAACACATGAGCATTGATCTCGATCTCACCGTCGTCGGCAGCATCAACGCCGATATCACCGCGCTCACGCACCGCCTGCCCGCAGCAGGTGAGACGGTCGGCGGTGGACGGCTCGTCCACAGCCCGGGCGGCAAGGGCGCCAACCAGGCAGCGGCCGCTGCGCGATTGGGTGCGCGAACCAGAATGGTCGGCGCCGTCGGCTCCGATGCCTCGGGCACGGTGATGAGACAGGCCCTGCAGAGCGCCGACGTCGGGACCGATGACGTTGCCATCGTCGGTTCAGAGACTGGGACAGCCCTCATCATGGTTGATGCCGACGGAGAGAATCAGATCGCGGTCTGCGAGGGCGCGAACGCGCATGTGAGCATCGCCGACTGCGAATTCCAGGCACACGAGACAGTGCTCACTCAGCTCGAAGTTTCCCTCGATTTGATCACAGAACTGTCACATACCGTCCACGGTCGTTTCGTCATCAACGCCGCACCCGCACTGACTCTGCCCGCCGAGGTGGTCGATCGGGCCGATCTCATCATCGTCAACGAAGCCGAATACGATCTGCTCCCGCAGCTGCACGAGGCGAAGCTCGTGGCGATCACCTACGGCTCGAAAGGGTCGGCCCTGTACGAGCACGGTCGGCAGGTGGCCTTCGCGAAGGCTCTGCCGCGCCGACCGGTCAGCACCGTCGGTGCAGGCGACGCATTCTGTGCGGGCCTGACGATCGCTCTGGCGTCGGGATGTTCCCGGCAACGATCACTGGCAGTGGCCAATGCCGTGGGGGCCGACGCAGTGATGGACCCCGCCGCCCAACCCGAATACCCCACACTCGAGCACTACCTGCGCTCGACAGCTAACACAGAGAATGAGACATGACACACCCGACTAGCCCTTTCCGCGCATTGTTCACCGGCCTGAGTGCGTTCCCGCTGACCCCGATCCGTGACGAAGAGGTCGACGAGGCTGCGTATGCGGGCTTGATCGAGCGTCTCGTCGCAGCCGGTGTCGATTCGATCACCGCATTGGGGTCGACAGGATCATATGTTTACCTCAGCACGGGCGAACGAGCCCGAGTCGCGCAGCTGACTGTCGATCATGCTGCAGGAACTCCCGTGTTCGTCGGGGTCGGCGCCCTGCGTACGCGGGAGGTGCTGGCCAACGTGCGTGCGGCTGAAGCTGCGGGTGCTCAGGGGCTCCTGCTCGCACCAGTGAGCTACCACCCGCTGACCGAGGACGATGTGTTCGAACTCTTCCGCACGGTCACCTCGGCAACCGATCTTCCCATCGTCGTCTACGACAATCCTGGCACCACGCATTTCACCTTCACCACCGATCTCTACGCCCGCCTGGCAGAGCTCGACGGTGTGGCCTCGATCAAGATCCCCGGACTCCCTCTGTCGCCGCGGGAATTTGCTGCGCACGTCGAGGCCATCCGCGCCGCCACTGGCAACCAGGTGAGCATCGGGATCTCCGGCGACGCGTTGGGGGCGGCGGGACTCAACGCCGGCTGCGACGCCTGGTACACGGCAGTCGGCGGCACGCTCCCAGCCCCGATGCTCGCGATCACCCGGGCCGCCGTCAACGGTGAGGCCGAGCGAGCCTCAGAACTCTCCGCCGATCTCCAACCGCTGTGGGATCTCTTCGCCGAATTCGGCGGCAGCCTTCGAGTCACCGCCGCGATCGCAGAACACCTCGAACTCGTCGCCGCGCCATCGCTGCCTCTGCCGATCCTCGGCCTCACCGACTCCCAGAAGCGACGAGTCGCCGAGGTGGTCGAAACCCTCAACCTTCACTGACCGAGAGCACGCGAGGCGGCGTCAGTCGATTTTGCCGATGGGTTCGCGCTTCTCGGCCTGGAACTGGTCCTCGGCCCGACCGCGTGCCCAATAGGCAGAGATCGACAGCGACTCACGTGGCACCTCGTGTTCCTTGAGGATCGGTCGGATCGTCTTGATCGTCCCCCGCTCACCGTGGGCGAAGACCTGTGGGGTCCCCTCGGGCCAGTCGAGCCCGCGGACAGCGGCGATGAGCTCGTCGTCGCTGTCGACCCAGACCACGGTGACGCCGGCCGGTGGTGTCGGCAGCTGTCGGTCCGCTTCATCCTCAACGGCGGCGATGACGATGCCCCTCGCCTCGGCGTCCATCGCCTCGAGCGCCGTGCTCACGGCCGGGATCGCGGTATGGTCGGCGATGAGCAGGTGCCACGGGGCATCGGGATCGGGCTGGTATTTGCCTCCGGCTCCGACCATGACCACGGTGTCGCCGGGCTGTGCCGTCGTGGCCCAGGGGCCGGCGACACCGTCGGCGCCGTGGATGATGAAGTCCAGGGACAGCCATTTCTCGTCCTCGTTGATCTCGCGCACGGTGTAGGTGCGATTGCGCGGGAGCTTCTCAGGGCTCTTCTCCCGCAGCTCCGTCAGGTCATAGGGCGGGGTCAGGCCGTGAGCAGGATCGGCGAACATGAGTTTGACGTATTTGTCCGTGGCCGCATTGCTCGAAATCGCGTCGAAGCCATCACCACCGGCCCTGATCCGAATCAGGTTCGGGGTGATCTCCGTGACCTCCTGCACGGTCAGGACGGCCTGCGGCCGTGGCGGTCGGGCAGAGGTGTTCCGGGGTGTCGTCGGGGTCGTCATATGGCGCCTTCCTGAGGAAACGTCGGCGCCGAGGAGATCGTGAATCACCTCGGCGCACTGGGGATAGTTAGCCTCACCTTAGCAAGCGATATCAAGCGCTCAGATCAGACGGCCCTCTGGGACCAGTCCTCACGCAGCCGCCGCAGACCCTTGAGCGCCTTGGGGGAGTCGACGTATTCGACGTCGGGCAGGGAAGAACTCGGACTCTGGCACAGCAGCATGTCCTCGGGGTCCATGAGCGCGATGCGCTTCCCTTCCTCCTCGAGCCGACTCATCGCCTCGGTGAGCATGCGCCTGGCCACCCCGTTGATCTCATTGACCCGGCGCAGATCGAGGACGAAGGCCTC
The DNA here is from genome assembly GCF_900105045.1 of Brevibacterium picturae. Classification (GTDB taxonomy): domain Bacteria; phylum Actinomycetota; class Actinomycetes; order Actinomycetales; family Brevibacteriaceae; genus Brevibacterium; species Brevibacterium picturae. Next base: position 3,421,248 of record NZ_LT629739.1, read on the forward strand.
GACATTGGATTCGGGTGCGTCCATGGTCCGGATGACATTCTCGGCACCGCTCCACTGGATGAGGCCCTGGAGGCTGCAGATGCGGACCATGACTCCCTGCGAATCGACGAAGCGACGGTCACGACGGATGATCGAGCGCGCCGGTTCGGGTGCGTCCATGATGTGCAGACTCAGCTCGCGTGAGAGGGTTCGGAAGATATTGGCACCGCGAACACTCGTCCCGTGTTTGTCCAGACGAGGAGAGAATGTCGCGATGCCCACCTGACCGGGCAGGACCCCGAATACTCCACCGGAGACACCGGACTTCGCCGGCACTCCGACCTCTGTCATCCAGTCGCCGGCAGCATCGTACATGCCGCAGGTCATCATGACGCCGAGCACCTGCCGATTCACGCGAGGCGAGAGCACCTGCTTGCCGGAGATGGGGTTGACTCCGCCTGCCGCCAGGGTGGCCGCCATGATGCCCAGATCTCGGGTGGTGATGAGGATCGAACATTGGGCGATATAGCCTTGGACCACCGCGTCGGGCTGGTCGGTGTAGACGCCGTAGGAGCGGAGCATATTGGCGATCGCAACATTGCGGTAGGCCTCGCCCCATTCGCCTTCGGCCACCGAATCGTCGACACGCAGCTGACGACCGGCGAACTCGGACAGGCCCGCACGGACGATCTCGATCCGTTCGGCCAACGACGTTCCCGGCTCGCCCAGGAGTGAATGGATGACCATGGCTCCGGCGTTGATCATCGGATTGAGCGGTTTGCCGGACATCTTGTCCAGCGAGAGTTCGTTGAATGCCTCCCCGCTGGGTTCGACACCGACCATGTCGAGGACCGCAGCCATGCCTTCCTGCTCGAGCACCATGCCGTAGATGAACGGCTTCGACATCGACTGGATCGAGAACTCGAACTCCGAGTCACCGGAAGTGTATTCGACCCCGTCGAGGGTGGAGATGCAGATGCCCAGCTTCTCCGGATCGGCCGCGGCCAGATCCGGAATGTAGTCCGCGTTCGCACCGGACCGGTCTGACCTGTGACGATCGAGCGTCTCGTCCAAGAAATCAGGGATAGGCGATCGCATTGCACCTCCTGCAGTGTGAAGAAATTCGGTTGTTCGTGGGACGGGGCGGCGATAGCCCGAGTGCTATTCTCACACACAACAGTGCAGGTGGGGAGACCAACGCAGCCGCCGACTCCGGACCAGACTGAGTGTGTGGCAGAACTGGCACTCGATCATCACATGTCCAGGTCTCGTCGGAACATACGGTGTGAAGATGCCCAAGCCCATTAAAGTCGTCATCGCCAGCGTGGCCAGCATTGCCGGGGTCGCGATGATTGTCCTCGTTGTCATCGTCGTGTCCTCGGCGATCACAGACATCACCGATATGCCTCCCGACAAGCGGCGGCTTCCCCAGCAGGCGCTGACGCCCGAAGAGATCACGCTGTCCGTGGCGCCGCAGACCGACGGCAGCCTGCACATCTCCGAGCGTCTGATCTTCGACGCGACCGCGAACGAGGACCGCCCGATCAAGTGGTACATCAGCGGCGAAACGATCGGGTCGGAACGTGACGGTCCACGGTATTTCGTGGTGCCGACGGTCTCGGATGTCACGGCGGTGCAGCTGAGCACCGCAGAGGAATCGACGAAGGACGATCCCGTCGAGGTGGGCGACCTCACCGTGACTCGAGATGATTCCGAGGTCGAGGATCCATTCTTCGACTCCGTCATCTATGAGTTCACGAACTCGAATCCGCCCAATGAGGATTCACAGTGGACCCCGGGGCGCCATATCATCGACATCTCCTATGTCCTCGACGACGTCTACCTCGAGGTTGAGGGCCGGGAGTTCTTCGCACTGCCCCTGAGCTTTCCCAACGGGTCGCATGAAGCGACGAGCATCCGCACGATCTCTCTGGCCTCCGGAGGGAAGATCCGGTGTCTTCCGAACAATCGCAGCTTCACTCCAGATGACGATTGCAGCGGTTTGCGCGAACGCAGCCTTGGTCAGGACGGAACCCGACTGACCTGGAGGCGGGCCGTGACCGACAATATTGACGCGATCGGCTTCGACGCCCCGGACAACATGCAGGCCGAGCCGAGCGCCGCACCTGAGAAATGGAGCTGATCATGAGCAGCCGACTGCACCGGATCGATTCGCACTGGGGTAGAGCCGCCGGAGCCGGAGCATGCGTCCTGGCCGTTGTCGCGGGGGCCCTCTTCATCGAGTCGATCGTTGCTGATGATGTCAGCGCCGTGCCCAACCCCTATATGGGTCGGGAAGCCACGCACACCGTCTCGATCGAGTCGGACGGCAGTTATGACGTGCACATCGACCAGACCATGGAGCTGGCCCGTGGCTTCGAGTTCTCCTTCGGCGGCATGGTCCACGACGGCTTCCGACTGCCGGACACCGAGTCCGTGCTGCCGCCCTATCTGCGGGCGCAGTACTCGGATCCGGCCATCACCATGGACGGTCAGTCCGCCGAGGTGAGCGTTGAGCACACGGTGCACGCCGTCGACATCTCGGCCCGGCACGATTTCACCGAAGGAGAGCATGAAGGCACTGTCGACTACCGGGTCACGGGCGCAGCCGTGGGTGCAGAGCACGGGCCCACCGCCGCCGAGGAGGACGGAGTCACCGTCTATCTGCGACCGTTGGTTCCCGGTGATGTGATCGTGACATCGGCGGAACCGATCATGATGGTCGAATGCGAGAAATGGGCACCGGACGCCGAACCGTGCGGACACAAATCCGGCGATGCCTGGCTCATCGGCAACGACGAGCTCGAGGGCGACGCGGTCGTGCGGATCACACTCGACGCGGACGAGGCCGAGCTCATCGAACCGGAGATCGATTCGACGAAGTGACGGCTCTCAGGGGCGTGGTCCGCCCTCGCCATCGCGCCGATTCTCATAGCGGTTGCCCTCGCCGGGGCCGCTGTCTTCGGGGCGCTCACCCTGAGACGGCTCGCCGGCAGACTGTCCGCCAGTCTGGTCGCCCTGCGCCCGTTCGTCCTCGGGTTGCTGGTTCTCCGAGTTCCCATCGGTGCCGATGGCGCGGTCGGCGGCATCTCTAGCCTTCTGGATCTTCTCGGTGTGCTTGCCGTTGGTCAGCGATTCGGCAACACCTGCGGCCTTGTCGAGGATCGAGTCGCTGGCCTTCTCCGCTTTCTCGGAGTTGAGCTTTTCGCGGACCTTCGGGTCATTGGCCAGTTTCTTGGCTTTGTTGATGTACTTGTCGAATGACATGATGCGGCCCTTCTCAGATGGAGGTCGTGTCACCGGAAACCCTAGTCACTCCGGCTGTGTCCCGCCTGACCGTGTGCTCAACCCGGCTGTGTGGACCCGTCGAGGCGCAGCACGGTCTCGAGCAGGACCTCGATTCCGGGCAGGATGTCATCGAGTTCGGTGAATTCCTCGGGACAGTGGCTGCGGCCATCATGTGAGGGAACGAAGATCATGCCCACCTGCGTCTTGGCGGCGATGATTCCCGCGTCGTGGCCGGCACCGGAGAACATTGTGGCCCTGGAATGACCAAGATCATCGGCCACCTCGGCGATGGTCGACGTGATCGGTTCGTGCAGGGGCACGGGCGCATCGTCCGTCGTCCACTCCATCTCCACACGCACGCCGCGCTTGTCAGCATTCTCCCCGGCAGCATCGGTGAGCCTGCGCTGTGCCTCATGCAGCCAAGAACCGTCAGGGCCGCGGAACTCGCCCTCGAGACTGGCATTGGCCGAGACGACGTTCACGGCTTCCGGAGTGAATTGGATCTGACCACTCGTGCCGCGAGTGTTCGTCCCTGACTCGGCGATCGATTCGACGGCGAGCACCGTGCCGGCAGCGGCACACCCTGCATCGGCACGGACATCCATCGGGGTCGTGCCTGCATGGTCCTGACGGCCGGTGAAGAGCGCCTTGAAGTGGTTGATGCCGGTGATCGTCTCGACGACGCCGATCTGTTTGCCGATCCGCTCCAGCTCGGGTCCCTGCTCGATGTGGAGTTCGAGGAAGGCGGTGACCTTCGAGAAGTCGTAGCGTGCGTCCAGAAAAGCCTCGGGGTCGATGCCGGAGTCCGGCAGAGCAGCGGCGAGGCTGCGGCCGGTGGTGTCGGTGGCGGCCAGGGTGGTGCGGTCGACGAGTCCGGTCATCGCCCGGGAGCCGACGCAGAAGAAGCCGAAGTCGTTGGGCTCTTCGTTGAAGAAGACCACGATCACGAGGTCATGGTCGAGTCGAATGTTGTTCTCCCGCAGCAGCCGCACGACCTCGATGGCACCGAGGACACCGGTGATCCCGTCGAAACGGCCCCCGCCGTCAACGGTGTCGGTATGGGACCCGAGCATGATCTCCTGCCCGCCGAGGCGACCGGGCAGCACCCCGATGACGTTTCCTGCCCCGTCGACTCGGGTCGCCAGCCCTGCCTGCTTCATCAGGGTGCGGGCATAGTCGCGTCCGGCGACATCGAACTCGCTCAGAGCCCGCCTCGTCCAGCCCGGACGTTCGGAATCGACGAGGGTTGCGAGTTCGGCGAGTTCGGAGCCGAAACGTTCGCCTACGGGCGTGATCGTGCTCATCGTTGAGCCTTTCTGGTGGTGCCGTCAGTGGTGGTGTGCGGTTCTCAGAGGTGGTCCACATCCAGGGTAGCGCCCTCAGCCGTGCGGTACCGAGAGTTCCTGCTGCCCAAGACCAGCGTGGCCAACAGGGCGGCGATGACCGAGGCGCTGAGGATTGCGACCTTCGCATAATCGTGTTCAGGGGCGCCGGGGATGAAGCTGAGTTCGGCGACGAGGAGGGAGACCGTGAACCCGATTCCGGCGAGCAGACCGACACCGGCCAGATCCGGCCACTTCAGACTCGGGTCCAAGCCCGCCGAGGTGAATCTGGTGACCAGCCACGTCGACGCCAGGATCCCCAACGGTTTGCCGACGACCAGGGCCGCGATGATCGCAAAGGTCAACGGCTGGGAGAACGCGGTGGCCAGACCGTCGAGTCCGCCCACGGCCACACCTGCGGCGAAGAATGCGAATACGGGCACCGCGAATCCCGCGGACAGGGGCCGCAGGCGGTGTTCGAGCACCTCGGCGAGGTTCGGGCGGTCATCGTCATCTGCCTGACGATCCTGACCTCTGCGCCGGCGGCTGGCCAGGGCGGGGATCGTGAACCCGAGCAGCACACCGGCAATCGTCGCATGGACACCTGAGGCGTGCATGAGTGCCCAGGCGATGAGCCCGAGGGGCAGCAGAATCACCCACGCGGCCCAGGCTCGTTCGACGAAGAACGTTTGGAAGCGGGCGGCGATGAGACCGTAGACGACGATGACCGCGACTGCTGTCAGGAGTGGAACGAGAGAGATGGTCTCGGTGTAGAAGACGGCGATGATGCCGATCGCCAGCAGGTCATCGACGGCGGCGAGGGTGAGGAGGAAGATGCGCAGAGCCTTGGGCAGGTGGGAGCCGATGATCGCGAGGATCGCGACAGCGAATGCGATGTCCGTGGCCGTGGGAATCGCCCATCCGCGCAGCGTCTCCGGGTAGGAGGTCAGGAGAGCTGTGTAGATGATGGCGGGGACGATGACGCCGCCGGCTGCGGCGGTGATCGGGACGATGGCCGTGCGGAATCTGCGCAGATCTCCGTGGGTGAATTCGGTCTTCAGCTCCACCCCGACGAGGAAGAAGAAGATCGCGAGCAGGCCGTCGGCAGCCCAGGTTCCCAGGCTCAGCTGCAGATGCCAGGCTGCGTTTCCGAATTCGGCGTCCCTGATCGCGAAGTAGGAATCGGCGAGGGGAGAGTTCGCCCACACGAGGGCCGTGAGGGCGGCGATGAGGAGGAGTCCGCCGCCGACGGTGTCCTTGCGCAGAAAGGAGAGAAGGCCGGGGGTGGCGGGGTTGGTCACAGATGGTGCAGTCACGATGGTTCCATTTCGTTGCCGGATGATGTGTCTGTCCGGCCCGAAACGCGTGCGGGTGCTCAGTCTGAGCAGTCAGTGATCGATCGCCGAGGCGGTCGCGCTCATGACGGTGTGCTCAGAGGGTGGGCCGGAGTCGTCCTTCGGCGAGAAGCGGTGCTGTCCCAGACAGCATCCTGCCCCAGGAGGTGATGTAGCCATTGGTGCCCGGGTGCTCGAGAACCCACACCTTCGGTGTGAATACTGCGTGGGGCACTGAGGAAGTCATCGCGACCAGTCTACCTGACATCGGACTGTTCCAGCGAGCACAGGACACTGATCCAGTGGGCGCAGGGCTGTGAGTTTCAGCGATAGTCGGCGGTCTCCTCGCATCGTTCGTTGACGGCCCTGCGCCCATGACCTATCTGGTTTAGTTATGGCCTGCGCGGAGTCTTGCATGCTATGGGTTCTGCGGCACATAGGTTATAAGACAGCAAGGCTTCGAGACGCGTGACGCCTTGCTTCATACACCGAACCTAGGAGCCCTGCCAGGCTGTCGACTGGGTTGGCTGGAAGATTCCGTCGAGAACGAACCCGGTACGTCGGTCGTAATCCGCTCTGGAAGGCTGAACTCCGTACTTGAGGGCAAGTGAGTTGTCGATGGCCATCGCCTGAAAATCATCCGGCGTGACCTCTTCGGCCAGAGCGTCGGCCGCATGACCGTCCTCCACCAGTTCCTCATGGAAGCCTCCCCCGACGCGGCAGAGATCCATCAGTGGTTCCGAGTCGGGAAACGCCTGCAGGAGAACGTCATTGACAGCCGGCAGTCGGTATTGAAGATCTCGGATGGCACCGACGTAGAATCGTATCCGCTCGCTGATACCGGGCACTGAACGGGCGTCATCAATGACGGCCCTCAGCGCAGTCGCGACGACCTCGTCGATGACGGCATCGATCAGTCCGATCCGCCCGCCGAACCTGTTGAAGATCGTCGCCTTGCTCACTTGAGCGGCACCGGCAACGTTCTCCAGCGGTGCCGAAAGCCCTTCGGTGCGAAACACATCGATTGCGGCTGAGCGGATCCGCTCGACGTTCCGGCGGGCATCCATGCGCAACGTCGACGCGGAATTCCTACCGGCCATCCTCAGCCCCTCTCTGAACTTTCCATAACTTGACTCCTTGTGTCACTTTACCGCAGTGTGGATGTCGGAACTAAGTTGACTGTAATGGTCAACTTAAAAGAAGTGCCGTCCGTCATCGCCGGCCATCGGACCGGGATTCAGTGAAAGGTCGTCATCATGATCATCGTGACCGGAGCAACAGGTGCTCTCAACGGGTTGACTGTGGAATATCTCCTCAAGCGGCTTCCGCCGAGTGACATCGGTGTCAGCGTCCGCAATCCTGACCGCGCACAGCATTTGGCTAACCGGGGAGTCCGCGTCCGACAAGGAGGCTACGACGAGCCGGTCGCGCTCCGCGATTCGTTCGCCGATGCCGAGCAGGTGCTGCTGGTCTCATCGAGCGACGTCACTGCGGATGTCAACGCTCAGCACAGGACCGCCATTGACGCCGCAGTCGAGGCCGGGGCCAAACGAATCCTCTACACCAGCACTCACGGAACGGACTTCAACACGCCCTATCCTCCGCTGGCTATCAACGCTGCAGCAGAGCAGTACCTCGCCGAGTCTGGCGTGGCATGGACGGCCCTGCGCAACGGCTTCTATGGTCACCTCGGACAGCTCCTCGGGCCATGGCAGGCAACGGGCACGATCGCCAAGCCGGCCGATGGTCCCTTCGCATGGGTCGACCGGCGCGATGCCGGGGAAGCGGCCGCGACTATACTGACCAGCGCTGAGGCGTTCGCTGGCCCAGTCAATCTCGCACCGGCGTCACCGGTGACTCTCGCTGACTTCGCCGCACAGGCTTCCCAACTGTCGGGTCGATCTGTTGAACGCATTGTTGTCGATGACGAGGAATGGGTTGCTGGAGAAACGGCTGCCGGGGTGCCTGAGACGGCAGCACGCTTCACTCTGGCGATGTTCCAAGCAACGCGAAGCGGCCACTTCTCTCAGCCCGACCACACACTGTCCCGTCTTCTCGGACGGGAGCCACGCAGCATCGCTGATCAGCTCACAGAACAAATCGCCGGTTGATGCATGGGGACAATCTGATTGTTTCGAAATCCATGAGATTCGAGACAGTTAGGTTACGAGACACTCCGCTGTCGGCTTGGAGTCAGATTAGTTGTCCCTCGATTCTGCATCAGTCCCTTCTCCCGTACGAGCGGCCGCCATTGAACACTGACAAAACACCGCCGTTTATCGTTAAAGCTCACTGCGCAGGGCACACCCCCGGCAGGCGCAGGGCACTGACTACTCAGTTCAAGGAGACGCCGGTGCCGTGGAGGCTGATCGCCAGTCCCGTGTCTGTGGCTTCGATGTCTGTGAGTTCGAGTCCGGCGGGCAGGAAGTCGAGGTCGATGACGATGTCTGAGATGGACGAGGTCAGAAACGAGGGGAGCGAGTCGATGTCGACCTCGGCGGATCCGAGTTGGATCGTCGTGGCGCCCACGACGACCCGCCGCGAGTCTGCCTTCGGTTCGATGCCGATGAGCAGCTCCTGCCCGAGCAGGGATCCCTTGAGGAAGAGCTCGTCGTCGATCGTGGTGAATGACATGCCGTTGGGCAGGGATGAGTGTTCGGTGGCGAGCGAATCGATCGTCGACAGCGGAATCACCGCGCCCGCCTCGACCGTGCCGATCGGCCGCGAGGTGTCGACGGGCACATCGAAGAGCTTGGCATCGACGTCGATGAAGTCGACGTCGGCATACCGTGCCCGATCAGCGGTGACATGAACCGTGTCGAGCCTTCCACCGGCCATCTGGGTGAGTACGGGGAAGCCTTCGACGTTCACATCGGCTTCGCCGTAGGGTTCGAGGCCCTCGGCGATTCTCTGCTCGGTGGTGAAGTCGACCACCCGGTCGACGGCGATGATGCCGAGGACGAGAGTGAACACGACGATGACCGCGGTGACGATGAACGTCGACCGGCGCGAACTCCGCCGAGGCGGTTCCTGCGGGTACTGCACAGTGCGGGGTGTCGTCATGGACACCATTGTCGCGTACTGCCGATGCTCGCTCCGCTGCGGCCCTCGACCACGAGCATGGGCGCGAATCTCTCACGAGGCATCATCGACGATGACGACGTCGAGAGTCCGGGGACCGTGGACGCCCTCGACGCGTTTGAGTTCGATGTCGCTCGTCGCCGAGGGCCCGGAGATGAACGTCAGCGCCGCCGTCCGGGTCAGACGCGCGATTCCCTCGGGAACGATGTCGACGATGTCGCTCACACGCACGACGCAGACGTGATGATCGGGGACGAGCGTGATCGCTCTCCTGCCGCACTCCGGTGACCCATCGAGGACGATGGTTCCCGTCTGCGCGATCGCCACCGCCGAGGCGGTCACCACTGCCGCCTGTGCGTCGAGTTCGGGGATGGACAGCTCCTGACCGGGAGCATCGACCGAGACTTCACCGGAGAATTCCTGCAGCCAGGAATCGTCGAGCCCGCGGGGCACGACGATCGTCGCCCCTGGCTCGAGGAGACCTGCGATGGTCGTAGCAGGGTCACCGCTGACACGGTGGACGTTGGCCTTGTAGTCTTCGAGGCGGTCGATGAGCAGTTCGATGAGGTCTTCGCCCTCATGCGTGCCCGTGCGGAGATAGTCCGCGCTCTGGTTGACCATGCCTCCGCCGGCAGCCGGGATGGTCGATTCCGCGGCCTCGGTACCCGCCTCCGCGCTCGTCGAGTGTGTGGTCCCGGAGCCCGCAGCGTCTGTGGGTGAACCGGTCGGCACGGCCCCGGTAGCGGATGAGACGTACTCGCCCCCACCTCGGCGGCCAAGCGCCTGATTGATGCGGCCGAGGATCTCTTCACGTGCGGTGTCCGTCATTTCTCGTCGTCCTCGCCCTCGGTCTCACCCTTGGATTCGCCGTCGGTTTTGCCTTCTGACTCGGTCCACAGCTGCCGGAAGCTCTTCTCCGGCAGTGCGGGGATGTCACGGCTCGAGGTCCATGCTCCGGCGATGCCGGGCAGCGAATTGATCTGCTCGCCGCCGGTGACCGCGTGAGCGATGGGCAGACCGGATTCGGCCGCGGCCATCCGTTTTCCATCGCCCATCATCCACGAGGCTCCGGTGAGTGCGGCGTCGAGCTGAGAGGAGACGGGGGAGTGATTGGCCTCAACGTCCTCACCGCGCAGATGGACGAGGATCTCGGGAATGTTGATCTTGACCGGGCACACGTCGTAGCAGGCTCCGCACAGGCTCGAGGCGTAGGGCAGGGAGCCGTTCTCCTCGGCTTCGACGCCGGTCATCAGGGGTGAGAGGATCGCGCCGATCGGGCCCGGGTACGTCGACCCGTAGGCGTGGCCGCCGGTGCGTTCGTAGACGGGGCAGACGTTCATGCAGGCCGAGCAGCGGATGCAGTTGAGCGCCGTGCGTCCGTGCTCATCGGCCAGGGCGCGTGTGCGTCCGTTGTCGAGGAGGACGAGATGGACGTTCTGCGGCCCGTCGCCGGGAGTCGTGCCCGTCCAGAACGAGGTATAAGGATTCATCCGCTCGCCGGTCGAGGACCGTGGCAGCAACTGCAGGAACACCTCGAGATCGTCGAAGCTGGGCAGCAGCTTCTCGATGCCCATCACCGTGATCAGCGTCTCCGGCAGGGTCAGGCACATGCGGCCATTGCCCTCCGACTCGACGACCCCGAGTGTGCCCGAGTCCGCGATGCCGAAGTTCGCTCCGGAGACCGCGACCTTCGTGGTCAGGAACTTGTGGCGCAGATGCTTCCGGGCCGCCTCGGCGAGGACGGCGGGATCATTCGTCAGCTCCCCGGCATCGGGCATCTTCTCCCTGAAGATGTCGCGGATCTCGTCGCGGTTGCGGTGGATGGCGGGCACGAGGATGTGGCTGGGCTTATCATCGCCGAGCTGGACGATGAGTTCGGCCAGATCGGTTTCGAAGGCGTCGATGTCCTGAGTCTCGAGGTGTTCGTTGAGTCCGATCTCCTGGGTTGCCATCGATTTGACCTTGATCACCTCACGGCGCCCGTTCTCAAGCACGGGGGCGTTGGCCTCGACGAGTTCGGTGACGATGGCATTGGCCTCATCGGCATCCCGGGCCCAGTGGATGACCCCGCCGGCAGCGGTGAAGTTCTCCTCGAACTGCGCCAGATACTCGGGCAGGTTCTCCATCACGTGGTTCTTCGCCCGCGAGCCCGCCTCCCGCAGGGCCTCCCAGTCGTCGAGTTCGGCGACGACCTCGGAGCGTTTGTCGCGGATCGTCGCGGTCGCGTGTCCGATGTTGTTGCGCAGCTGTTGGTTCGACAGGTGCTGATGCGAGACCTTCGCGAAGGACTCGTCTTCGACGATGTTGCCCTGTCCGCCCGGGATATCGTCGTAGCGTGTGGACCGCAGCGGCGGCATTCCCAGAAAAGTCATCGCAGGCTCCCTCCGCTCACTGTTGCTCCTTCGCTCTGGACACGCAGCGGATCCTGCCTGGTCGAGGCGAGGATGCGCGCCAGGTGGACCGTCGACTGGCCGACTCTCAGGCCCGACTGGACTCGACTCGGTTCCGCCGGGCTGGTTTCGTTCTCGTTGGAGCGCAGATGATCGTCGTCACCGGCTCCGACGACGGCTGTGAGGTGATCGGCGTTGTCATCGCGGGGTTCGGTCGAACTCGTCTGCTTCACATGCACGGCGGTGACGTCGGGGGTGCCCTCGAAGTTCCCGGTGCGTTGGAAGCGAGACATCCCGCCGCCCATGTGCAGCAGGCAGGACGCGTCTCCGCCGGTGCACACCTCGGCGCCGGTCGAATGGACGGTCCGGACCTTGTCGGCGAGCATCGCGGAGGAGACCTCGGGGTTCTTCACCGAAAACGTCCCGCCGAATCCGCAGCAGGCATCGGCGAGGGGCAGTTCGACGTAGTCGATCCCCTCGACCGACCGCAGCAGCCCGGACTGCCGGTCGCCGAGGCGCAGCAGCCGCATCCCGTGACACGACGGGTGGTAGGTCACCCGGTGGGGGAAGTAGGACCCCAGGTCCGCTTCCGCGTCGGTGATGCCGAGGACGTCGGTGAGCAGCTGCGAGAGTTCGAAGGTGCGTGAGGCGATGTCGGCGGCCTCCGTGGCCAGGGCCTCGTTGCCCATCCGCCTGGCGACCATCGGCTGCTGGTGTCCCAGAGAGGCCACACAGGACGCCGAGGGTGAGACCGCGACGTCCCATTCGGTGCTCGAGAAAGCTCGGGCATGGGCGGCGATCACCGGCTCTGCCTGGGCGAGCTTCCCCGAATTGATGTGCATCTGGCCACAGCAGGTCTGCCCGCTGGGGAAGGTGACCTCGTGGCCCAACCTGCGCAGAATGGACACGGTCGCCTGCGCGACCTCCGGATACATGGCATCGACGATGCACGTGGCGAACAGTGCAATCTTCATCTGACCTCCAGGCCGAGTTGCCAGCAGTGCCAAGAATCGGATCCGGGCCACGATCCCTGAGTCAGGGCCGATCGAATGCGACGGGAGTGGTTCTTGTCACAAATGTGGTCAGACCATAACATAGGGGGATGCTCCCGTACAGAACTCGACGCCGATGTGTGTGATGAGCGTGCAGATACCGGGAGTGGTGCCGACATCGCAGACTCGAAGAGGCAATTACGATGAACAAGGCTTATGAAATAGTCCTTGCCGGAATCGAGCGCGCATTCCTCGACGGCAGCCTCACCCTCGGTGATCGCCTGCCGGGGGAGCGGAGCCTGGCCGAGCGATTCGACGTCTCCCGGTCGAGTGTGCGCGAGGCCATTCGCATCCTCGACGCAGTCGGTCTCATCCGATCCAATGTCGGATCGGGGCCAGGCGCCGGGTCGGTCATCGTCTCCGAGCCTGCCGTGGGGTTGTCCCGGGCGTTGAAGCTTCACGTTTCGGCCCGGCACATCGCTGCCGCGGATGTGCTCACCACCCGAGTCGTCCTCGAGTCCGAGGCTGTCGCCACCGCCGCCGAGGCTGTCGCAGCCGAGTCGGTGCAGCGACATGGCCGAGGCTCCAGCGTCCAGTCGCCTGGGCCGGGCGACGTCCATCTCCGGGGCGCGGGCGATCTCCTGACTGCGATGCGCGACCCCGACATCGCCAAGGAAGACTTCCATAACCTCGACGCGAGGTTTCATCGCGAACTGTGCGCCGCTGCGGGAAATCCGGTCACCGACATCATTTTGGCCTCACTGTCCAGCAGCATCCTCGACTATGTCTCAGCAGCGGCCGCCGCCACCGATGATTGGCCATGGGTGCAGGCCGAGCTCACGAAACAACACGCCGGTCTCCTCGAGAGCATTCTCGCCGGTGACGCCGACCGGGCTCGGCAAGAATGCGCGGCCCACATCCATTGGTTCGCCACGACCACCGGCATTCGACCATAGGATTGGCACCATGAACTCGCAGCGCACGCAGAACATCAGGACCGTCTCCTCCCGCCTCAACTCATTCCACTCGGCGATGTACTTCTCCGAGACCGTGGGCCAGGAATATGCCAAGCACGGGCTCGAACCCGGGGTCGAAGGGAACCTGGCGGCGCGGTCGGCCCCGCTGGGTCGCGTGAACGCTGGGGTCGTCAGCGCCGTCTACTGCAACTACTCACATTCCTTCATCGCCTCGCAGATCCCGAAGCTGTGGGACACGGTCTCACCGGAGACCATGGTGCAGGCGCGCTTCGACGCGGTGGCTGCCTTCATGGCCGAGCTCTTCGACTCTCGCGAGGACATCGCCCTGCTCACGGAGGCGGCCACCGAGTTGGCCACAGCCATGCAGCCGGTCCTGGCGAACATGGACTTCTCCGGGCGACCGCTCGCTCTGGCCACCGCCGACGCACTCGCCGGCCATGAACCCAACACCGCCTTCGAGCAGCTGTGGGCCGTAGCCACCATCGTCAGAGAATTCCGCGGAGACGGCCATGTGGCCTCGCTCGTGACGGCCGGTGTTCCGGGCATCGACGCCCTCATGCTCGACGTCGCTACGGGTGCCTCGTTTCGGCCCCGAGCCGCGCAGAAGACCCGCGGCCACACCGACGAGGAGTGGAAGAGCGCTCAGACGCGCCTGGCCGAAGCCGGCCTCATCACCGTCGGCGCCGACGAGCGCGGCTTCGACCTGCCTGAAATCACCGATGCCGGACGCGATCTCAAGGAGCAGGTCGAGCAGCTTACCGACGGCACTGTGGCCGCGGCCTGGTCGGCGCTGACCGATGAAGAGATCGAGGCGCTCGTGTCTCCGAGCCGCACCCTGATCAAGGTCCTGGCCCAGTCCGGGGCCTTCCCCTCGTCGATATTCGCCCAGCCGGCGAAGAAGACCAACTGAACCACTGAAGCCGGCCCGGCGGGCAAGTCGGCCCCGGGCCAGAGCACAAGTCGGCTCAGCGGGAGCCGGTCGATGCCCGCTCCACGTGTGAGCGGGCATGCTCGATCGCGCTGGGCAGGTCATCGAAGAGATGCCTGTTGTCCCTGAGCGCACCAAGGACGCCGACGTGCCGGAACAGGTCGACGTGGGAGTCCTTGACTCCCTTGATGAGCACCGTGATCCCGCGACGTTCGAAAGCATGCACCACCTCGGCGAGGATGCGGGCACCGGAGGCATCGACGAGTTCAAGCTGGGACATCCGCAGGATCACCACCACGATCCCGTCCAGCTCCATGACTTCGTCGAAGATGCGGTCGGATGAGGCGAAGAACAGCGGCCCATCGAAGCGCACGATCGAGATCGAGTCGTCGCCGGGATGTGCTGACTCTCCGGCGGAGACCTCTTCGATCGTGACTCCGGTCGCCCGGGAGAGGTTGCGCAGAGCAAAAGCGGCGGCCACGACCATTCCGATTCCGACGGCGATGATGAGGTCGAAGGAGATCGTGATCAGAGCGGTGATGATGAAGCCGACGGCATCGGAGCGCGTCGAGCGCATGATGGCACGCACCGTGGTCAGGTGAACCATCCGCACGGCGGTGACGAAGAGGACGCCGCCGAGAGCCGCGAGGGGAATCTGCCCCACCGGCGCGGCTGCGGCGAGGACGATGGCCAACAGGACGAGGGCATGGACAATCGATGCCAGCCGGGTGCGGCCACCGGCACGGATGTTGACCGAGGTGCGGGCGATCGCGCCGGTGGCAGGCATGCCGCCGAAGAGCGAGGAGCCGATGGACGCGACTCCCTGTCCGACGAGCTCCCGGTCAGGACGGTAGGCACCGGAATCCGACATTGAGGAGGCCACCCGTGCAGAGAGCAGCGATTCGATAGCGGCCAGCGCGGCGATGGTTCCCGCAGCCGGCAGCAGCCCGCCGATGGCACCGAGGTCGATGTCGGGGACGCTGGGCACCGGCAGCGAGCGTGGAATCTCTCCGATGGTCGCCAGGGGGTTTGGAACGAGTGCGGCGAGGACCGTGACTATGATGATGCCGACGAGCGATCCGGGGATTGAGGGGTGGATCTTCGGAGCGATGAGCATGCATGCGACGACGATCGCGACCGCCGTGAGCGAGTAGGGCAGATAGGACCAGTCGGCCTCGCCGATGAGCTGACCGGCTGCAACGAGTGCATTGGTGCTGTGCTCACCGGGTGCAGAATCGACCGGTGTGGTCACGAACGGGACCTGCTGCAAGAAGATGATGGCAGCGATTCCCAGGGTGAACCCCTCGAGCACGGGCCAGGGGATGAACGAGACGGCACGCCCCAGACGCAGAAGTCCGTCCGCGACCACGATGAGTCCGGCGATCAGCGTCACTGCCACCACGGCTTCGGCGCCCTGGATGGCGACGATGGGCACGAGCACGACGGCCATGGCGCCGGTGGGTCCCGAGATCTGAACATGCGAACCGCCGAAGACCGCTGCGAGGAGTCCCGCCACGATCGCAGTGATCTGGCCCTGCTCTGCGGTGAGTCCTGAGCTCACACCGAAGCCGAGCGCCAGCGGAAGTGCGACGATGCCGACGGTGGCCCCGGCGAGAAGGTCCTTCGGCCAGGACCGGCGGGTCTCGCTGTAGTCGGCGACGCCAGGCAGCAGTGAGCGTGCCCGTCTCAGGGCACTGAGCATGGCCGCCGAGGTGGTGGGCGACGAACTCATGACGCGGACTCGCCTGCGGACGCGGACCTGTTCGGGCTGCTCGTGGGCGCGGAGCCGCCTGGAATCCGTGGCAGCGTCTGGGCCTCGGCCAGGCGACCTTCGTCGTCTTCGAGCATCGACAGCAGCAGCGACCTGGCCACGGAGAGCAGCTCGGCGGTGCGCCGGTCGGCCAGGCGGTAGTAGACATGGCTGGCCCGACGCTCGGATTCGACCAGGCGATGCTTCCGCAGCACCGCAAGATGCTGGGACAGGTGGGAGGCTTCGAGCTCGGTCTCGGCCTGCAGCTCTGTGACGCTGACCTCAGGAGCCCCGGCGAGAAGTTCGAGAATCCGAATTCGATAGGGATGGGCCAGACCCTTGAACAGGTTTGCTTTGACCTCGTAGAGAGGGCGCTGAAGGTGACTTAACGGCATGATGAAATCATCATTTCACATGAAAGCGAACCTCAGCGATTGAACCTCAGCAAAGAAGATTGCAAATGCGCCCGGCTGCTGGTTCAGGGCGGGCGCCGGACGAAGCAGGCTCAGCGGGAAATGCTTGAGCCCACCTCGGCGGCGATGGACTTCGCCTCGTCGGACGTCGGCCCTTCGGCGGAGAACACGGCCTTGCGGTAGTACTGGAGCTCGATGATCGAGTCGAGGATGTCGCCGAGGGCGCGGTGGCCGCCGTGCTTCTCAGGGGACTGGAAATAGGCGCGGGGGAACCACTGCTTGCTCAGTTCCTTGATCGAGGAGACGTCGATGATCCGGTAGTGGAGGTGATCGACGAGCTCGGGCATCTGCTTGTTCAGGAACACCTTGTCGGTGCCCACCGAATTGCCGCCCAGGGGCGCCTTGCCCGACTCCGGGACGTGCTGCTTGATGTACTCGAGGACCTGCGTCTGCGCATCTGCAACCGTCGTACCGTCATCGAGTTCGGTGATGAGTCCGGAGCTCGTGTGCATCTGGGTGACGAAGTCGTTCATGTTCTCCAGCGCCGCGGCGGAGGGTCTGATGACGATGTCGATGCCCTCGTCGAGGGGGTTGAGGTCGAAGTCGGTGATGACAGCCGCCACTTCGATGAGCTCATCCCTGACCTCGTCGAGGCCGGTCATTTCACAGTCGATCCACACAATTTTGTCGTTGCTCACGGGTCCAGCTTAAGGCAGAGGGGCCGTCCTGAGCATTTCGGTCGGCTGTGCGCACCGACACACGCTGAGTACACGCACAAAACCAATACGCGCGCAGTGACTTAAACTTGGATAGTCCCATGGTTCGATAGGAACCTCCGATGGTTCGACGTGGGACGCGAAGAAGATTTGCTGAGGGAAGGGTTCGTACGTGCGTTACACACTTGCTGTGATTCTCATGGTGGTGGGTCTCGTTGTCGGGGGCCTCGGAATTCTGCAGAAGACTCTGTGGGCGCCGGATGACCAGATCACCGCCACCACGAAGATCGATGCAGAGGCACCGGCCGTCGTCGTCGACCCCGGAATGCTCAATCTCTACGAAACCCCCGCGACTCTCGAGGTCGAGGGATCGGGCGAACTCACAATCGCCCAGGCCCCGATCGAGAACGTCGACGCCTGGGTCGGAAACTCCGCCTCCGCTCGCGTGACCGGTCTGGCCCCCGAAGGGGGACTGACCGTCAAGAAGCAGGACGGCGAGGCCGAGGTTCCCAATCCGGCCGGTGCCGACCTCTGGACGTCCGAGGTCACCGGAACCGACAAGGTCAGCCTCGACTGGACCGATGACGCGAACCGGACAGGGTTCCTCATCGCCGGCAGCGGTGAACCCGGCGACGTCAAGACCGTCACCATCTCCTGGCCCAACCATGCCGACACCCCCTGGGCCATCCCGTTGATGGTCATCGGCGGAGCACTGTTCGTCGGCGGCATCGTCGTTCTGTTCTTCAACCGCAACAGTGCGAAGAAGGAGAAGGACCGGCGCACGGCCCGCCAGGAACGCCGCCGCAAGCTGGCGGAATACGGCACCGCTTTCGCGATCGTCCCGGTTCTGGCGCTGAGCGCCTGTGGACCCGAGGAGCTGCCGAAACCGGAACCATCAGAGGCCCCGAGCTCAGCCGGCGCCGGAGTCAACGGCGATCAGGCCGAGCGGATCCTCGACTCCGTGGCTCAGGGCATCAAGGCCGCTGACAAGGACACCGACGCCTCCGAGCTGAAGAAGCGCGCCACCGGACCTGCCCTGCAGCAGCGCGAGGACGCCTACAAGGTGAAGAAGAAGATCGAGAAGCACAAGCTGCCGCCGGCAGTGGCCAACGAGAAGGTCGTGGTCAACTACACGGCAGCCACCGACTCCTGGCCGCGTATGACCAGCCTCATCACCTCGTCGGGCGATGACACCCAGCTTCTGGTCCTGACTCAGGAAGATCCGCGCGCGGACTACAAGCTGTGGGCACAGACCCAGCTGGTCCCGGGCACCGAACTGCCGGAGATCCCCGACGCCCGGAAGGGTTCAGCGCTGCTCGATCCGAAGACCAAGGACTATGTCGTGACTCCGGAGAAGGCCGTCTCCAACTACGCCAAGGCACTGGAATCGGGCAAGGATTCGAAGGAAGCGAAGAAGTTCGAAGCCGATGACTTCTCGAAGTCGATTTGGAAGAACCAGGCGGCACAGAAGGAGAGCGCAGAAGAAGGCAAGGCCGAGGTCGAGTACAAGTACACGCCGGGCAAGGAGATCGTCGCGCAGGGAACTGCAGGTGACGCCGCCGTCGTGACCGGAGTCGTCGAGGCCGAGTCCACGATCTCTCCACAATCCGTCGACGGCCGTACCGGAACCCTGACGCTGTCCACACCGCAGAAGGAGCTGACCGGATCCGACAGCACCCAGAAGCCGGTGACGACGAAGACGACGCAGGTGATGACTTTCCTCGTGCCCAAGGACGGCAAGGTGCGCCTCATCGGTGGACTGGAGACGCTCAGCGGCGCCGAGCTGGAATAGTTCCGGGCCGACGGTCTGAAATAGTCGCAGGCCGGGCAGCGTTGATACGTTCTAAACTGGATGACATCAGCGCCGTCCGGACCGGAGAGTTCCGCCACGACGACGCACCGAACGTAATCGCACTTCCCGCAACAAAGGAGACCACGTGTCAATGGATCCCTCGCAGGACAACACCCAGCCCAACCAAGGACTCGACTTGTCCGCGGTACGCGGCAGGAACCTGCCTCACGAGGAGCAGAGCAGTGGGCCGGGGCAGGGTGCCGGAGGAGCTGCGGACCCGAATGCGGTTACGGTGCCGGCCCTGGCCTTCGACGTCGATGAGGCCAGTTTCAACGACGTCGTCGCGATCTCAGACCGGGTTCCCGTCGTCATCGACCTGTGGGCGGACTGGAGCGAGCCGGGCAAGCAGCTCTCACCGATCGTCCAACGCGTCGTCGAATCCTTCGCCGGCCGCCTGGTCCTGGCGAAGGTCGACGTCGACGCCAACCCACGACTGCAGCAGGCCTTCGGCGTCGAATCGATCCCGAACGTCATCGCCGTCGTCAAGGGCCAGCCCGTGCCCCTGTTCCAGGGCGCGCTGCCCGAACCGCAGGTGAAGGCCTACTTCGACGAGCTGCTCAAGCTCGCCGGCGAGAACGGCGTCACCGGATATGCCGTCGTCGCCGGTGCCGAGCAGGAACCAACAGGTCCCGCCCACCCGGAGGCCGAAGAGGCCCTGAGTCGGGGAGACTTCGACACCGCCGAATCCCTGTTCAACGCCGCTCTGTCGGCATCTCCGGCCGACGAGGAAGCCAAATTCGGCCTGGCTCGGGCAGGACTGGGACGCCGCCTCATCGACGCCGACCCACAGCAGCTCATCGCCGCCGCCGATGCGAACCCGAAGGACGTCGAGGCGGCCAAGGCAGCCGCCGACGCAGAGGTCGTCGGAGGCAACCCGAGCAGCGCCTTCACCCGATTGATCTCACTGATCCGCGTCAGCGCCGGCGATGAGAAGGAAGCGCTGCGTCTGCGGGTTCTCGAACTCTTCGAAGTCCTGGGTGCGGATGATCCGGCCGTGACCAAGGCGCGCACAGCATTGATGAGGGCCTTGTTCTGATCCAGAGAATCCGTCTCTCCACAGCCATTCTGTTCGCGTTCGCAGCAGTGATCGTGGCAGTTCTGGTTGTCTCCGCTCTGTCCGTCGTCGGCACCGACGAGGTGACCGAGACCGACGCCTTCACCGTCAAGGACGGCGCTCACGCCGTGGTCCTCGATGAAGCGATCGTTCCCTATTCGGGCACGGACGTCACCGTCGAGGCACATAACTCCGACGGCAAGGAACTGTTCGTCGGGACCGCGAACGGTGTCGACACCGACAGCATCCTCGATGGAGTGGCACAGGAGCAGATCAGCAACGTCGAGTTCCCCAACACCCTCGATCATCGGTTCATTCCCGGCGACTCCGCTCCGGAGGCGCCGCTGACGGACATGGACTGGTGGATCAGCCAGGACACGGGGGAGAACGTTGCGAAGACCTTCGACCTCGACGCTGATCCACAGGTGCTCGTCATCGCCGCCGCGAACGAGGGCGAGAATCTCGACGGAACCACCGTCTCGTTGAAGATGCGTGTCGAGGGAGTGCTGGCACTGAGCCTGATCGGCATCGGCTTGGGCATCATCATGGCCGGATTCGCGGCCTATTTCTTCCTGCGATGGTTCAACGGTCGCATCCGACCGGAGAAGAAAAAGAAGAAGTCGGTGGGCAGAGATGCCCGCCGTGGCTCGGGGCCAGGCTCGGGATCGGGCCCCGGCCCCGGTGCCGGCTCGGGCGGTCACCCCGCGGGGACGAACACCGGACGTGTGAGGAGCTCTCGGCTCGTGAAGAAGGGCGACAACGCGAAGGCAGCGCCACCTCGGCGAGGGAACACGTCCGGCAGGCGATCCCTGCGCACGGTCACGGCAGCGACATTGGCCTCCGGTCTGGCCCTGAGCGGGTGCAGCGCGGTGCCGATCGCGCAGCCGGACAGCCCCGACATCACTCCTTATGAACGGACGGCGATGCGCCCGGGCGACGCCGGAGAATTCATGACCAACTACACCGAGTCACTCGATAAGATCCTCGATGACGGGGGCACCGACCTCGAGAAGATTCAGGGCGAGCCCCTGATCGATCGGACCCGCGCACAGATCCAGATCGCGAAGAAGGCGAAGCAGAAGCTGCGCGCACCGAACTTCAGCGAGGTCGTCGCCGGCAGCCCGAGCTTCACCGAGTACCCGATGTGGTTCTACGCCTTCGGCACCTCCAAAGGGGACGCGAAACTCACACAGGTGCAATTGGTGACCCGGGAATCGGCGGCGACCGATCCGATCGTGCGCACTGCTTCCTACATCCCAACCGAACAGATGCCGACGCTGATGGCCGACGGGAACGGGGCAGTCAAGCCCGGCCCGGAGGATTTCAAAGAAGACATGACGACGACAGCGGATCACGTCTCCTCGTTCCTCGTCGACGGCAAGGCCGATAAGGCGGATGCCAAAGGATTGAAGGAGGGCGGGTTCAAGGACTTCAGAGGTTATCTGGGCGACCTGCGCGGCAAGGACTCCGGTTTCGACAAGGTCGACGTCGACTGCAAACCCTATGAGAAGTTCGACTTCACCTCGATGACTCTGAGCACCGAGCACGGCGCCATCGGGATGGGCGAAGTCCGCTGCACCCTGACGATCAAGGTCCCTGGTGACTATTCGGTCGACCTCGGCGACACCATCGAGGCAGTGAAGACCAACGACAAGGACGGAGACACCGTCAAGGTCGACACCGCTCACCCATATGTGCTGATGAAGACCGGAGATGAGCTGAGCGCCGTGGGCACCGACTGGAACGTGCTGTCCTCGCGCATCGAGTGACAGCTGGCCTCACCGAGGCGGTGTGGCAACGGCCTCAGGCGGCGCGGATTCTGCGTCCCACGAGGGCCAGCCACCACAGTCCGACGAGGGGCAGGATGAGCGGGATGAACCCGTAGCCGCTGCCGAAGGACGACCACACGGAGGGGTTCGCGAAGTCCTCCGGGTGAGTGAAGCTGAGGATGCCGACGACGATGACGCCGGCGAACTCGATGAGGCACGAGGCGATCGCGATCCGGTGCGAGGTGCGGTTGCCGATGACCAGGCAGATCGTCGCCACGATGTAGATGACCGCGGCGATCACGGACAGCGAATACGCGACCGGGGCCACGTCGAACTCGCGGATGACCTGGTAGCCGGCCCGTGCTGTCGCCGAGAGCGCGAAGACCCCGTAGACGGCGGTCAGCGCCCGGCCCGGCCCGGTGTGCATCGCCGAGAACGGTGACCGGCTCTTCTTCGCTGCCCGATCCTGCTTCGCCGAGGCGATTTCGTGTCGCTTCTTCACTGCCAAATCTGGTCCAATCTCTCGATCATGACGATCACCGTCAGTCCTGCCGCTGCGAGCACTCCCGGTCCCCATCGGCTCAACTCCGCGAACGCCCAGAAACCGGCGAGGCCGATGACGAGGATCGCGGTGATGACATAACCGAAGTACAGGAGCGGATCGATGCCGTCGGTCGAACCGAATGTGGCGATCGAGAGCACCAGCTGCACGATGAGCAGCAGCAGAAGCAGTGCGGTCGCGCCGAGCAGCATGGTGTTGGCGGGCCGGTTGCGGATGGCCTCGACGATCGACCAGATGACCAGCACGGCGGAGACGGCATAGAGCACGATGGTGAAAACGGTGAACACCCGCCCAGTTTAGTCACCGTCGACGATCACCCCGAACTCGTGCAGGGGTTGACTCCGTCGGGTGCCGGGTGAGATTGGGCACGGATCCTGGCCGAAGCGGCATTCACGGCCTAAAATCGGAAGAGTGCCGATTTACCTTGACCACGCAGCCACCTCGCCGATGCCGGCAGAGGTGCTCGACGTCTACACCGCTGAACTGAGCCGACGGGCCAACCCCTCGGCTCTGCACGCCGTCGGTCAGGCCGCACGAATGCGCATCGAGACCGCCCGTGAGGACATTGCCCGCGGGGTCGGTGCCGCAACCTCGTCCGAGGTCATCTTCACCTCCGGCGGCACCGAAGCCGATAACTTCGCACTCAAGGGCCTCTACCTGTCCCGCAACAACAACACCTTCGAGGCACCCATTCGCCCACGCGTGCTCACCTCGACGGTCGAACACCATGCGATCCTCGACTCGGTCGAATGGCTCGAGAGCCAGGGCGCCGAGGTCGTCTACCTCGACGTCGACGAAGAGGGACACCTCGACCTCGACGCGGCCGGGACCGAGCTGCGTCGGGACCCGGAACGCACGGCACTCATCTCCATCATGGCCGCGAACAACGAAATCGGCACGCTGCAGCCCATCGCCGAGATCGGCTCGGTGGCCAAGGAACTCGGCGTCCCCTTCCACATCGACGCCGTCCAGGCCCTGGGCCAGATCCCACTGGACTTCGCCGAACTCGGGGCGACCGCCATGTCGATCACCGCTCACAAGATCGGCGGACCGGTGGGCATCGGCGCACTGCTGCTCGACCGGGCCGCGGCGCCAGCACCGATCCTCCACGGCGGCGGTCAGGAACGCGGCGTCCGCTCAGGCACACTCGACGTGGCCGGCGCCATGGCCTTCGCCCAGGCCGTCGAGCTCGCCACGTCCGACATCGAGGCACGATCTGCCCGCTTCTCATTCCTGCGCGACCGGCTCATCGCCGGCATCGAGGACACGATCCCGAACGCCACCCTCTCCGGTCGCCGAGGTGGGGGCCGGCTGCCCGCGAACGCGCACTTCACGTTCTCCGGATGTGAAGGCGATTCCCTTCTCTTCGGCCTCGACGCGAGAGGACTGGCGACCTCGACGGGCTCGGCCTGCTCGGCCGGGGTCTCACGTCCCTCCCACGTGCTGCTCGCCTGCGGCATGGACGAGGACGTCGCCAGATCAGCACAACGATTCAGCCTCGGCCACGACTCGACCGAAGACGAAGTCGATCGCCTTCTCGAGGTTCTGCCCGAAGTCGTCGAACAAGCACACCAAGCCGGAATGGTCTCGGCCACTCCACGCTGGATGCAAGGAGCATCATGAAAATTCTCGTCGCCATGTCCGGCGGAGTCGACTCATCAGTCGCCGCAGCACGTGCCGTCGACGCCGGCCACGAAGTCGTCGGCGTCCACCTCGCCCTGTCCCGCATGCCCGGAACCCTGCGCACGGGCTCACGCGGCTGCTGCACCATCGAAGACTCCAGGGACGCCCACCGTGTGGCCGGGATGCTCGACATCCCGTTCTACGTGTGGGACTTCTCCGAGAGGTTCAAAGAGGACATCGTCGATGACTTCATCGCCGAATACGCGGCCGGACGCACACCCAACCCGTGCATGCGCTGCAATGAGCGCATCAAGTTCGCAGCCCTCCTCGACCGGGCCCTGGCGCTGGGCTTCGACGCCATCGCCACAGGCCACTACGCCGAGGTGCTGCGCGACGAAGACGGCCGACCGGAACTCCACCGCGGAGAAGACCTGGCGAAGGACCAGTCCTACGTCCTCGGCGTCCTCTCCGGCGATCAGCTCGAGCACTGCTACTTCCCGATCGGCGCCACCGCATCCAAGGCCGAAGTCCGCGCCGAGGCGGCCGAGCGTGGGTTCTCCGTGGCCAACAAGCCCGACTCCTACGACATCTGCTTCATCCCCGACGGAGACACGAAGGCGTGGCTGGCGGACAAGATCCCCATGCGCCCGGGCCTGATCAAAGACGCCGAGGGCGAGACCCTGGGCGAACACGACGGTGCGATGACCTACACCATCGGCCAGCGCAAGGGGCTGGGCATCCAGAAGCCCGCCCCCGACGGCCAGCCTCGATTCGTCACCGATCTCGACCCGGCGTCGAACACTGTCACGGTGGGTTCCCGTGGTGACCTCGCGGTGTCGCATCTGACCGGGATTCGCACCACCTGGGCCGGTCCGGCACCGGCCGACATCGGCCGCGAACCGGCGACCGCCATCGACTGCGAGGTCCAGATCCGGGCGCACAGCGACCCGGTTCCGGCTCGGGCCTGGCTCGGTGACTTCATCTCCGAGGCACCCGAGCACGAGGTGAACCCGATCGTCGACGAGGTCGAGGTTCCGGCCGCCCGTCCTGCCGGACAGCTCATGCACATCGACGTCGATCAAGAACTCTCCGGGGTCGCTCCCGGGCAGACCATGGTCATCTACCGCGGAACCCGGGTTCTCGGTCAGGCCACGATCGACATGACAGCCAAGGACCGCCTCGGCGTCTGAGGACACGGACCACCTCGGCCTCTGAGGTCCCGGCGTCCGAACTATGCTCCTCGCCCCTGCGTTAACCTGGGGGGTATGAAGGAATTTCCCCAAGATGTCGTCACGGCACCTTTCGGAACCTGGTCGTCACCGCTGAGCGCTGCGGAGGTGGCTGCGGGCTCCGCACCGATCTTCGATGCCGCATTCCGCGGTGAGCACATCTACTTCTCGACGAAGGTTCCGGCGGAGAATTCCCGCACCGGACTGATCCGGACCTCGCTGTCGCATCCGGGGCTGAAGGAGCAGGTGCTGCCCGCGAACTTCAACATCAGGTCCTCCGTTCACGAATACGGGGGAGCAGCATGGGCGCTGGATCCCAGCAGCGAGGTCATCTACTTCGTCAATGCCGCCGACCAGCGGATTTGGCAGATCATCCCGGGCAAGGCTCCCCATGCGCTGACCCCGGACACCTCGGGCCGCATCCGGTACGGCGACCTGACGATGACCCCCTGGGGATTGCTGTGCGTGCGCGAGGACTGCCGGTCCACGCGCAGGGAGCGGGCCATCGTCCTCATCACCCGGCACGGGACGACGAATGTGCTCTCGCGACATTCCTATTTCATGGCCGGGCCCCGGCTGTCCCCGGACGGTTCGACGCTGGCGTTCATCGGCTGGGAACACCCCAACATGCCCTGGGACCAGACGAGTCTGTGGCTCATCGACGTCCGCACCCGCGACATTCCCGCCGCAGCGGTTCTGCACGGACACGAAGTCTCACTCCTGCAGCCCGAATTCACCTCGGACTCCTCGCTGGTCATCAGCTCCGACCACAACGGGCGCTGGTCCCTGTACTCGCTGGACTTCGAACCGATCGACTGCCTGGTTCGCGACAGACGTGCTGCGAAGGATTCCGAGCAGGCGAGTGAGACCGCTGAAAAACTCGAGGTTTCCGACCTGCGACCGGTCCTCGACACCGGAGGTGAGATCGGCGGCCCACTCTGGCAGCTGGGAACCACCTGGCATCTGGGCGATGACGAGGAGATCTGGGCCCACTCCCAGTCCGACACAGCCTCGTTGATCAGGGCGAGACTTCCACAGTCGGAGAACGGCGGCTTCGATAAGATCACACCGCCGGGGGAGAGGTTCGGCAGCCTCGAACTCCACGACCTCAGCCACAGCCATGTTCTCCTGACCGGAAAGTCTGCGGACTCGACCGGTGCCCTCCATGCCGTCGACCGGGCCACCGGCAGCTTCATCGAGATCGCTCAGGAACGTCTCGACGCTCATCACGACTACTATTCGCGCCCCAGCACCCGGGAGTTCGGCGGCGTCCCGGTCGTTCTCCACCCACCGCACAACCCGAGATTCACCGCCGGTGAACATGAACTCCCGCCCTACGTGATCTCCATCCACGGCGGACCGACGGGCCAGGCGACACCCGATATGTCCGCCCGCTCCAGCTACTTCACCTCCAGGGGCATCGGAGTGCTGGAGGTCAACTACGGCGGCTCGACCGGCTACGGCCGAGAATGGCGCAACCGTCTGCGCGGCCAATGGGGGATCGTCGACGTCTCCGACACCCTCGCCGCAGTCGAAGCTCTGGTGGCCGAAGGGCTGGCAGACCCGAGCCGGATTGCGATCTCCGGGGCCTCCTCCGGTGGGTGGACCGTGCTCTCGGCACTGGCCTCGACGGAGGCCTTCGCCTGCGGCACCTCCTATTTCGGGGTCACGGACCTCATGCGCTTCGTCGTCGACACCCACGACTTCGAGAAGCACTACATCGACGGGCTGGTCGGCCCCTGGCCGGAGGCCCAAGACGCCTACATCACCCGTTCACCGATCCGCCGGACGAGTGACATCACCGTCCCCGTGGCCATCATGCAAGGCGACCGCGACCCGATCGTGCCTCCCAGCCAGGCCCAGGAATTCGTCGATACCCTTGAACTGACCGGAGTGGAGTACATTTACCGTCTGTACAAGGGCGAATCTCACGGATTCGTCCGCTCCGAAACCATCATCGATTCCCTGGAAAGCGAGTTCGGGTTCTATGCCGACGTCTTCGGAATCCCACGCAGCGCCACCCATGGATGACCAGGGTGCAGCGCTGTCCACTGGCGAGCCGACCACTCTGACGCCTGCGGGCACGACCACCGGAATCTGGATCCCCGGCCCCAGACATGAGCTCGGATCCGGTTCGGTGACCGGAGCAGCCGGGTACATCGCGAACAGTCCCGTGCGCGAGGCGGCCGCGGCTGCCTTCACCCATCTCGGCGAACAGCTGCCACCGATGCCGCTGATCGCCCATCGTTCCGAGGACCGCTGGGGCACGGACGCGGTCGGACGCGCAGTCGGTCTCCTCACCGAACTCCACGTCGATCGCGCCTCCTTCGGGTGGCGCCTGACGAGTGCAGCGGGCCGCGACGAACGACTCGAGTACTCGGCGCTGAGCGAGGCCTTCGACGCCATCGCCGAATATGGCGACGGATACTCCGGTCCGGTCCAGGTCTCGCTGCCGGGACCGTGGAGCCTGGTGACCGCTCTGAGCCTGAGTTCGGGAGCACCCGTGCTCGGAGACCTCGGCGCCCGCCGTGATGTCATCCAGGCCTATGCGTTCGGTCTGGCCGCCTTCGCCGACAAACTCTCGACACTGGGCATGCAGCCCGTGATCCGGCTCGTCGAGACCCGCCTGCACCGGGTCCTCACCGGCACCTGGCCCACGGTCTCCGGCTGGGCCACCTTGCCCGCGGTCAGCGAAACCCAGGTCTACGCCGCGCTGCAGTCGACTCTGCGCCACCTGCCCCCGGTTCTGCTCAGCCTCCCGGACTTCGACCCCCTGCAGCTGCAGGGCAAGGAGATCACCGCCGCCGAGGTGGTCCGCAATACCGGTGCCACCGCCGTGTCAGTGCCGTTGGCTAGCCTGAAGGCATACGGATGGGAACAGCTCGCCATGATCTCCGAAGCTGGGATCGGGACATGGATGGGCCTGCCGCCGAATGCAGGGTCGAGTCCGAAGGAGGTCAAGCACTGGCTGAACCGGATCATGACGCCGTGGAATCGCATCGGCATGGGTGCGAAGAGTCTGCGCGATTTCGGAGTCCTCGCGGGCGAAGAGCTGCCGATGACCTACCCGCCCCTGCTGTCCTCAGTCGACGAGGACGGTGCCGAGAACATCAGCAAGGGAACGATGATGATCGCCGCCGGTCTGCGGCGTGCCTTTGAGGAGATCGAATGACCGCAACACCCGACAGCACCGGCGAGTCCGACAAATCAGACCTCTCGGACGCCACCGCCCGTGCCCAAGCTCATGCAGAGCTGGTGGAGAAGATCGAAGAGCAGCGTGCAGCCTACTACAAGGACGACTCGCCCCTGGTCGCCGACGCTGAGTACGACGATCTCGTCCACCGCCTCGAAGACCTCGAGGAGAAGTTCCCCGAACTCGTCACCGACTCCTCACCGACCCAGACCGTCGGCGGCAACGTCGACACGTCCACCTTCGATCCTGTCGAGCACATCGGTCGGATGTACAGCCTCGACAACGTCTTCGACTTCGAAGAGCTGAGGGGATGGTACGACCGGGTCCGGGCGGCCACCTCGGCGACGTCGAAGTTCCTGTGCGAACTCAAGATCGACGGACTCGCCGTCAACCTCCTCTACCGCAACGGTGAACTCGTTCGCGCCGCCACCCGCGGCGACGGACGCATCGGTGAGGACATCACCGCCAACGTCCGCACCATCTCCGACATCCCAGACAAACTCGACACAGACTACCCGCCCGCGGAGGTCGAGATCCGCGGCGAAGTCTTCTTCCCGCTCGAGAAGTTCACCGAACTCAATGCTGCCCTGGTCGAGGAGGGCAAGTCCCCGTTTGCTAACCCGCGGAACTCGGCCGCGGGATCCCTGCGCCAGAAGGATCCCGCCGTCACCGCAGTGCGACCGCTGCACATGCTCGTCCACGGCATCGCCGTGTGGACACCGGCCGATGATTCGCATCCCGAGCCGGGGCACCAATCGGAGGTCTACGAACAGTTCCGTTCCTGGGGCCTGCCCATCAGCGAATACTTCAAGGTTCTCGAGACGATCGATGAGATCGAGGACTTCATCACCCACTACGGCGAACACCGCCACGATGTCACCCACGAGATCGACGGCATCGTCATCAAGATCGACGACATCGCCGTCCAGGAGACCCTGGGCTACACCTCGCGCGCGCCGAGGTGGGCGACGGCCTTCAAATATCCGCCCGAAGAGGTCACGACGAAGCTCATCGACATCCAGGTGCAGGTGGGCAGGACAGGACGCGTCACCCCGTTCGCCGTGATGGAACCGGTCACCGTCGCCGGATCCACCGTGGAACGAGCCACCCTGCACAACGGCTACGAAGTCACACGCAAGGGCGTACTCATCGGCGACACGGTGACCCTGCGCAAAGCAGGCGACGTCATTCCTGAGGTGCTCGGACCAGTGGTGGCTGCGCGTGATGGCAGCGAATACGAGTTCGTCATGCCCACTCACTGCCCCTCTTGTGGAACCGAACTCGGCGAGCAGAAAGCCGGTGACAAGGACAAACGCTGCCCGAACTCGCGGTCGTGCCCCGCGCAGCTGGCCAATCGCATCTTCTACCTCGCCTCCCGCGCAGCGTTCGACATCGAGGCACTGGGTGAAGAGGCGGCGCTGGCTCTGACCGCTCCGGCCGAGCCTGAGGCACCGCCGCTGACCTCGGAGGCATTTCTCTTCGACCTCACGGCAGAAGACTTGGCCGATGTGAAGATCTATCGGAACAAGAAGGTCAAAGGGGTGGAGACCGGGGAGCGCGAACTCGTGCCCTATTTCTACACCCGCGCAACCGCGAAGAAGCCGAGCGCCCCGAGCGCGAATACGACAAAGCTCTTCGAGGAACTCGACAAAGCCAAGGACCAGGACCTGTGGCGAGTCCTCGTCGCGCTGTCGATCAGGCACGTCGGCCCGACCGCCGCACGAACCCTGGCCGCACACTTTCGCACGCTCGAAGCAATCCGAGCCGCCGAGCTCGAGGAGCTCTCAGCAGTCGACGGCATCGGTTCGACGATCGCAGCGAGCCTCCGGGACTGGTTCGCCGTCGACTGGCATGTCGAGATCGTCGATGCCTGGGCCGCCGCCGGTGTCCGAATGGAGGATGAGGAACAGGAAACCGGAGCGCAGACCCTGGAAGGCATGACGATCGTGGCCACCGGTTCGCTGAGCACGTTCACCCGCGACGGAATCAAGGAGGCGATCCTCGGCGCCGGGGGCAAGGCATCGAGCTCCGTGTCGAAGAAGACCGACTACCTTGTGGCCGGGGACAACGCCGGGTCGAAGCTGGACAAGGCCGAATCTCTGGGAGTCAGGGTCCTCGACGAGGACACGTTCCGCGCGCTGTTGGACACAGGCAGTCTCGACTGACTCGACCAGTCCAGATCTAGCGCACGGCTTCCACCGATTCGTCATCGAATGTCAAGGATCATCACAGCCGCAATGAAGTGAAGAAACAGCTTGGCCTGGAAGAGTGAAGGCATGAGATCAATTCCCCGGTTGGTCGCCGGCACCGCCGTCGTCCTCGCCGCAGTCCTCACCACCGCACCGGTGACAGCAGGCATCGCTGATTTCGTCCTCAACCCTGGACAGCAGCCGGTCAAACGAGCCGCACCCGCGCTGACAGGCTCCACCACTTCGCCGCTCGCACCGATCAGAACGCGCGACGACGACCGGGCAGCAGGCAGCGAACGCTCCGGCGACGACGAGCGGACCGGCGAAGGCGATCGAACGGGTGACCTCAATCGCTTCCCGGGCAGTCCGAGCGCCCACGCCGGCCCGAGCGCCCACGATGGTCCGAGTACCCAGGACGGATCCGACTCCGCGACCACCGATATCAGCGCGATGGCTGAGCACAGCGCGGGCTTGGTGGCGCACACCGCTGACGACGCCCAATCACGCGTGACGGATCTCGCCAGCGATCTGCAGTCCGGAGTCGACGCGGGGGAGTACTCCCAGGCAGACGCGGACAGGGTGCTTGGGGATCTCTCGAGCTACATCAAGGGCGAACGCACCTGGCCCGAACGCACCGTCGCCTGATCTCCGACGCGGACTGTCTCCGTGCTCGCTCGTAAC
This sequence comes from Brevibacterium picturae, assembly GCF_900105045.1. Classification (GTDB taxonomy): domain Bacteria; phylum Actinomycetota; class Actinomycetes; order Actinomycetales; family Brevibacteriaceae; genus Brevibacterium; species Brevibacterium picturae. The sequence goes on from NZ_LT629739.1 coordinate 3,452,570, forward strand.
CGTCGCCCGCCTCACCCGCCTCTGCGAAGCTGAGCAATGCTGCTCGGCGAACCTCACATCGGACTCATCAGAACAGGTCCGGCAAAGAGACTAGACTTGCTCACGAGTAAACAGAGACGATGAAAGGCAGGGAATGACGGAGTCCTCCGCAATCACCCCCGAGCAGGTCGAGCATTTGGCTTCGCTGTCTCGGATCGCCATGGGCGAAGACGAGCTGAAGTCGCTCGCCGGTGACCTGAGCACCATTTTGAGCAACGTCGCCAGGGTCAACGAAGTGGCCGGCGACGACGTACCGGCGACCAGCCACCCGATCGCATTGTCGAACGTGTTGCGCCCCGATGTCGTGGGTGAGACCCTGACCAGCGAGCAGGCTCTGGCCTCGGCCCCGGCCGCGGCCGACGACAAATTCCTCGTCCCGCAGATCCTCGGGGAGGAATGATGAGCGAACTGACGCACAAGAGCGCCCTCGAACTCGCCGCAGGTTTGAAATCCGGCGAGTTCTCCTCCGTCGAGGTGACCCAGGCCCACCTGGATCGCATCCACGCCACCGAGGCCGACTTCGGCTCATTCATCACCGTCACCGATGATCGGGCGCTGGAGACAGCCACAGCAGTCGACGCCAAGCGCAGCGCCGGTGAAGATGTCCATGCCCTGGCCGGAGTGCCCGTGGCGCTGAAGGACCTCGTCGTCACCGAGGGCGTGCGCACGACCGCCGCCTCGAAGATGCTCGAGAACTGGGTACCACCCTACGAATCGACCGTGCACAACAAGGTCAAGGCCGCCGGGCTCCCGGTCCTGGGCAAGACCAATCTCGACGAGTTCGCCATGGGATCGACGACCGAGCACTCGGCCTTCGGCACCACCCGCAACCCCTGGAACCTCGACCACGTGCCCGGCGGCTCCTCCGGCGGTGCCGCTGCGGCGCTGGCCGGATATCAGGCCCCGCTGTCAGTCGGCACAGACACCGGCGGCTCGGTGCGACAGCCCGCCGCGTTCACCGGCACTGTCGGAGTGAAGCCGACCTATGGTTCGATTTCGCGCTTCGGCATCATCGCCATGGCCTCGAGCCTCGACCAGGTCGGCCCGATGGGCCGAAGCGTCGCCGATGCCGCGGCACTGCACGAACTGCTCGCCGGACACGACCCGCTCGACTCGACCTCGCTGCCGGACGAGGTGCCCGGCTTCCTCGCCGCAGCTCAGTCGAGCGATCTGAAGGGCAAGAAACTCGGCGTCATCAAGCAGCTGCGCGGCGAGGGCTACCAGGACGGGGTCCGCGATGCGTTCTCCGCCGCCCTCGACGTGGCCGCCGCAGCGGGTGCCGAGATCGTCGAGGTCGACTGCCCGTCGATCTCCTACGCACTCGATGCCTACTACCTCCTCATGCCCTCCGAGGTGTCCTCGAATCTGGCCCGCTACGACGGTATGCGTTACGGCCTGCGCATCGAACCCGAATCGGGACCGGTCACCGCGGAGACGGTCATGGCAGCGACCCGTGCGGCCGGGTTCGGTGATGAGGTCAAGCGCCGCATCATCCTCGGCACCTACGCTCTGTCGGCCGGCTACTACGACGCCTACTACGGTTCGGCGCAGAAGGTCCGCACCCTGGTGCAGAACGACTTCGCGAAAGCCTTCGCCTCCTGCGACGTCCTCGTCTCTCCGACCGCGCCGACGACGGCACTGAAGTTCGGTGCCGAGGCGGCATCCGACCCGATGGCGCTCTACCTCGGCGATGTTGCGACGATTCCGGCCAACCTCGCCGGCATCCCCGGCCTGTCTCTGCCAGCAGGACTGGCCGACGGACTGCCCGTCGGATTCCAGATCCTCGCCCCGGCACGACAGGACGTGACGATGTACGAGGTGGCAGGCCCGCTCGAGGCCGCCTTGGAAGCCTCCGGGACTCGTGTGCTCGATACTCTCGCGGAAGGACTGACCACCAAGTGAAATACGAAGACGCGATCAGAAAGTACGATCCGGTCATCGGCATCGAGGTCCACGTCGAACTGGGCACCGCGACCAAAATGTTCGACGCCGCTCCAAATACCTTCGGCGGCGGACCGAACACCAACATCACCCCCACCTCCCTGGGGCTGCCCGGCTCCCTTCCCGTCGTCAACGAGAAGGGCGTCGAGTACGCGATCAAGATCGGGCTGGCGCTGGGCTGCGAGATCGCAGAGACCTGCCGCTTCGCCCGGAAGAACTACTTCTACCCGGACGTGCCCAAGGATTTCCAGACCAGTCAGTCCGATGAGCCCATCGCGTCGGAGGGCGCGGTCGAGGTCGAGCTCGGAGACGGAACGATGTTCACCGTCCCCGTCGAGCGCGCTCACATGGAGGAGGACGCCGGCAAGAACACGCATATCGGCGGCTCAGACGGCCGTATCCACGGAGCCGACCATTCCCTGGTCGACTACAACCGTGCCGGAGTGCCGCTGGTCGAGATCGTGACTCACCCGATCACCGGGACAGGGGATCGGGCCGCCGAGGTGGCCTCCACCTACGTGCGTACCCTGCGCGACATCTTCCGCGCCCTCGACGTCTCAGAGGCACGCATGGAACAGGGCAACGTCCGTGCCGACGTCAACGTCTCACTGCGCGAGAGTCCGGACGCACCGCTGGGCACCCGCACGGAGACGAAGAACGTCAACTCCTTCCGCTCGATCGAGCGTGCCGTCCGCTACGAGATCGCTCGGCAGGCGACCCGACTCGAAGCCGGAGAGGCGATCGTGCAGGAGACCCGTCACTTCCACGAAGGTACGGGCGAGACGTCGTCGGGGCGCCCGAAGTCCGACGCCGACGACTACCGGTACTTCCCGGAGCCGGACCTCGTTCCCCTCGTGCCCAGCCGCGATTGGGTCGAGGAGCTGCGAGCGACCCTGCCCGAGCTGCCGCCCCAGAAGCGACGCCGCCTGGCGGGTGTGTGGGAATTCTCCGATCTGGAGATGCGCGACATCGTCAACGCGGGTCTGCTCGAAGCCATCGAGGACACCGTGACCGCCGGCGCGAAGCCCGCAGCGGCACGCAAATGGTGGACCGGTGAGGTGGCCAGACTGGCCAACCAGAAGGACCAGAATCCTGCCGAGCTCGTCACACCGGCTCAGGTCGCTGCCCTGATCGGGCTGATCAACGACGGCAAGCTCAATGACAAGCTCGCCAAGGACGTGCTCACGGCCGTTGCCGACGGCGAAGGCGAACCCGCCGAGGTGATGAGTGCCCGTGGTCTCGAGATCGTCGAAGACACCGGTGCCCTCGAAGCCGCCGTGGAGGAAGCAATCGCTGCGAACCCCGATGTGGTCGAGAAGATCAAGGGCGGAAAGATGCAGGCCATCGGTGCCCTGATGGGACCGATCATGAAGGCCACCCGTGGTCAGGCCGATGCCGGAAAGGCCAAGGATCTGATCCTGGCCAAGATCAACGGCTGAGTGGCCGCTGGGCTGAGGTGAACAGAACTCAGCATTGATCCAGCCACACCCTCTAGACTTAGACACCAAAGAAGTTCGGAGGGTGTGGCTGTTCACATTCTCACGGGCCGGACGTGGAACCGGCGGAAATCGGCGCGAGCGTGTCATCCGTGTGTGGAGGTGAGAGCGGTGTCCCAGTCGTGGAAGTCGTTGTGGAAGAGCGAATGCGGGAAGGCGATCCCGATCTATCGTGTCCTGGTGCCCGAAAGCGTCAACCAGGACATCATGAAGGCCTGGAACGCTCGAGGTTATCGCTACACCGCTGGTGCCCCGAGCGCGATCATGCTCACCGGAGGGATGCGCCGGAACCTCTTCCGCTCCAGCGTCCTGTTCAAGGGTGGCACCGGAACCGGCACCGCCGTCACAGCGGGCTTCGCGGCTCCCGGCGGTCTGGCGCTGCTGTCCGGTTTCGCCGACGCGGCACTGACCTTCGGGGCACTCGGTGGAGTCACAGCCGTGGGCACCGGAGTCTTCGCCGCGGTCACCGGACCGAAGTACTTCCGTGATCCCAAGCGCCTGAGCCGGAAGAACCGGCAGAAGGTGGGCCAGGCGCAGTGGATCACCCCGGCCTCACTGGGATTCCAGCTGGGCCGCAAGGAAGGTCGCGACACCGATGAGCAGCGACTGTTCCACCTGGCGGTGGCCATCGCCAGGAAGATCGTGCGCACACGGGCCTGGACCCACCCGATCCTGCGTGACCACGTCTCACGTGTCGACCTCGATCACGCCGTCGCTTCGATCGGTGTCCGATTGACCGAACTGGTCCGGCTGCGTGAGGAGATCGAGAGCATCAGGGATGCGGGAACCGCGAAGTCGGTTGAGACATACCTGTCGAAACTCTCTGTGGCCTTCACATCGATGGCCAATCGTGTGCTATCGATGCATGAGTACTATGAGCGACTCACCGAACTCGATCAGCAGCTCATGCTGCTTCACAATTCCGAACGTTCACGTGAACTCGGCGACAGAGTCCTCGACGTTCTGTCCCGGACAGCTGCCGATGACTCCGCGGACTGGCAGTTCAGGGAACTGCGGATCGACGCCGAATCACATTCATCGGTCATCTCCGGCCTCGTCGCAGAGCTCGACCAGACTGCAGACGACTTCGACGACTTCGACTCACGCCTGGCGGCGGCCCAGGAATCGATTGACGCGCTGGAACCCACGCCCTCGTCGCCACCTGCTTCGAAGGACGACCGCAGCTTGGAGTGATCCGACTGCAGTCAGCAGTGTCGACTCAGTGGCCGAATGGATCGGGGTCGACGCCCGGCGTCCATGAACGACCGGGAACGTTGTACCCGTTGGCGGTCTGCTCCTTCTTCCACTTCTTCGACCAGCGCCTGTCGAGACGGTCGACATAGAGCGTGCCCTGGAGATGGTCGTACTCGTGCTGCATGATGCGGGCGAACCATCCTTCGGTCGTCAGTGACACAGTCTGGCCGGTTTCGTCGACCCCATTGACCGTGACACGGTCGGCGCGCTTGAGCGGAAAGTCGAGGCTGGGCACCGAGAGGCATCCTTCGGTCTCATCATCGGGATCCGGACGGGTGTCGGGGACCTTCGAGGCAATGAGCAGCGGGTTGATGAAGGTGCCGCGTCGACGGATTCCCGCATCGTCCTCGGCGTGGTAGACGAAGATGCGCTTTCCCACTCCGATCTGCGGAGCGGCAAGACCGACACCGTTGCTGGCATCGAGCGTCTCATGCATATCGGAGACCAGACGTGCGAGCTCCTCGTCGAAGTCGGTGATCTTCTCTGCACGCTGATGCAGCACAGGTTCGCCGTAGATGACAATGGGATGAATAGGCATGGGGACAATCGTATCGGCTTTCCCCGCCGCGTTCCCGCCGAGAACAACCCGCTCATTCGACTCCGCTTCTGACGCTCCCTTCGCGTGGCACTGTCGCTTCGCACTCCACTGGACGACGAGTACGGCCACGGCCACCTCGGCGTCTCAGATTCGCACCTTCACGGCGGGGTCGAGAGCTGGCAGCGGGGCCGAAAGGCTGACGGCAGGGGAGGCGACACCGGCATCCGCACCCGCGATTGTTCAGCGGTTAGCCCGCTTGAAGCCTCCGATGCCGCCGTCAGATGCGGCTGGTTCATTGTTGATGACTCCTATCGGCGTCATATTTCGCCGGAAGCGAACATGGATTGTTGAGCAACCATCTGGGGAACATCCGCGAATGCCGCGTGGTTATGATGGTGATGAACCGTCTCGGTCCACGAGACGAGATCAGCAGCTGAAGCCTTTGGCTGGTGGTGACGTGACATCTTCGTCACAGCCCTCGGTATCAGGCGAACAAATATGCGTGAAAGGACATGTCTTGACCATCTTCAACAATGTTTCCGAACTGGTCGGCCGCACCCCGCTGATTCGTGTGAATAAGGCGAGCGAACGCTCCGGCGCGGAGATCGTCGCCAAGCTCGAATCATACAATCCCGCGAACTCGGTCAAGGACCGCATCGGTGTGGCAATGATCGACGCCGCCGAAGCCTCGGGCGAGCTCAAGTCGGGCGGAACGATCGTCGAAGCGACCTCCGGCAACACCGGCATCGCGTTGGCGATGGTGGGCACCTCGCGTGGGTACAAGGTTCTGCTGACCATGCCGGAATCGATGTCGAAGGAACGTCGTGCACTTCTGCGCGCCTTCGGTGCCGAGCTCGTCCTCACCGATAAGGCCCAGGGTATGAAGGGCGCTGTCGACAAGGCCGAAGAACTTGCGGCCGAGGGTGCAGTCCTGGTCCGTCAGTTCGAGAACCAGGCCAACGCTGACATTCACCGCAGCACCACCGGCCCCGAGATCCTCGCCGACACCGACGGCAAGGTCGACATCTTCGTCTCGGGCATCGGTACCGGCGGAACCATCACCGGTGCCGGAGCTGCCCTGCGTGAGGCGAACCCGGACGTCAAGATCGTTGCCGTGGAGCCCGCAGCCTCCCCGCTGCTCTCCGGTGGAGACGCCGGCCCGCACATGATCCAGGGACTCGGTGCCAACTTCGTCCCCGGCGTTCTCAACACCAAGATCTACGATGAAGTCATCACCATCGAAAACGAGGAATCCTTCACCCGCGCCCGCGAGGTCGCAAAGGAAGAGGGGCTGCTCGTCGGAATCTCGTCCGGCGCCGCACTCATCGCCGCCGAGCAACTGGGCGCACGCCCGGAGAACGCAGGCAAGCGCATCGTCGTCATTCTCCCCGACTTCGGTGAGCGCTACCTGACCACCCCGCTGTTCGCAGAGTACATGGACTGATCAGAGGACATTCGACCGAGCACTGCCTGAGGCAGGGCCCAGTTCCGCGGTGAGGGCGTCAAGCATGTGTTTGGCGCCCTCGCGGCATTGGGGATTGACGATGACGAGCACGAAGGATTGTTGAGATGAAGGCACTGTGGACTGTGGCGGCTGCGGCTATCGGCGCGGCAGCCTATGGGCTGAGTCGACCCGGGGTGCGCGCGACACTGCGCGAAGACCTCGATACCGTTCGCAGGCGCGACCCCGCGGCCACCAACGATTTCGTCTCGCTGGTCTCTTATCCGGGCATGCATGCGATCTGGGCCCACCGCGGCCTGCACCGACTGTGGGGCAACGACACCGCAAAGGTGCCGGCCAGGCTGATGTCACAGGCCGTGCGGACCCTGACCGGCGTCGAGATCCATCCCGGTGCGCAGATAGGGCGACGGTTCTTCATCGACCACGCCAACGGAGTCGTCATCGGCGAAACATCGGAGATCGGCGACGACGTCATGCTCTACCACCAGGTCACCTTGGGCGGGACGTCGATGGAGCAGGCGAAGCGCCACCCGACCATCGGCAACCATGTCCTCGTCGGTGCTGGTGCGAAGATCCTCGGGCCGGTCGTGGTGGGCGACAACTCCTCGGTGGGTGCCAATGCGGTCGTCGTCAAAGACGTCGCCTCCGACTCGAGCGCAGTCGGAATCCCCGCAAAAGTCAGGCCCTACAAGAAGCTCACCAGCGCCGAGGCGGGCGGGCCTAACGCCGATGACACGCGTTCGAAGTACGCCGACTTCGAACTGATCGACCCAGCCATCTGGATCTGAGTAGACCAGGCATCCGGATCTGACCGGACCGTTAGTCTGGAACCAACTGTTCCAAAGACATCATTCGCCGGGCCTGCCGAGCTGACATCCCTGAGGGGATCTCGACTTAGTGGGCCCGGCTTTGTGTTGCCATCACAGCCCTCATTGGGGGCGGGGGAGCTGCCCCGCGACTGCGTCACGGCCCCCGGGAATACTTCCCCTCCAATGTCTGTTAAACTTTCAACTAGTTACTTCAAAACTGAAGCTATTCAGTTCGATGAGAGCTCGCGAGCGACGAGCAGAAGGAGCAGACATGGAATTAGGAATCTTCACTATTGGAGACGTCACCACTGATCCCACCAATGGCACCACAGTGTCTGAGAACCAGCGGATCAAGAACACGGTCGAGATCGCCAAGAAGGCCGAAGAGGTCGGCCTCGACGTCTTCGCCACCGGGCAGCACCACAACCCGCCGTTCGTCGCACCCGCGAACCCACCGGTCCTGCTCTCGCACATCGCGGCACAGACCGAGAAGCTGCATCTGTCAACGGCCACCACGTTGATCACCACCACCGACCCGGTGCGCATCGCCGAGGACTATGCCTATGCACAGCACCTCTCCGACGGGCGCATCAGCCTGGTCATGGGACGCGGCAACACCGGACCCGTCTACCCCTGGTTCGGCAAGGACATCCGCTCGGGCATCCCTCTGGCGGTCGAGAACTACAACCTGCTCTACCGTCTCTGGCGAGAGAAGAACCTCGACTGGGAAGGCAAGTTCCGCACACCCCTCAACGGGTTCACCGTCACACCGACACCACTCGACGATGTCCCGCCCTTCGTGTGGCACGGATCGATCCGCAGCCCCGAAATCGCTGAGCAGGCCGCCTACTACGGCGACGGCTACTTCCACAACAACATCTTCTGGCCCATGTCGCACACCGCCCGCATGGTCCAGCTCTACCGCCAGCGCTACGAATACTACGGACACGGAGCGGCGAACCAGGCGATCGTGGGACTCGGTGGTCAGGTGTTCATGCGCAAGAACTCGCAGGACGCCGTCAACGAGTTCCGCCCGTACTTCGACAACGCACCGGTCTACGGCCACGGGCCCAGCCTCGAGGACTTCTCGACCCAGACCCCGCTGACTGTCGGATCACCCCAACAGGTCATCGAACGCACCCTGAGCTTCCGCGACTGGGCCGGGGACTACCAGCGTCAGCTCTTCCTCATCGACCATGCGGGGCTGCCCCAGAAGACGGTGCTGGAACAGCTCGACCTCCTCGGCGAGGAAGTCGTTCCCGTCCTGCGGAAGGAATTCGCGAAGAATCGTCCCGCCGATGTCCCCGACGCACCGACCCACGAATCACTCGTCATCCGTCACCGCGAAGGCCGGGACCCCATCCCCGGCGGCGGACCCGGATCGCGTGCCTATGCCGACCGTCAGGCCAAGGCCGCAGAGCAGAAAGACACCCAAGGAGCTGATCGTTGATGCGGATACTGAGCATCACCACCTCGCTGAGCGAGGACTCGACCACACTGAAACTGGCGAACAAGATCACTGCGGCTGCCACCTCGGCGGCAGACGATGCGGGCCTGAGCCCGGAGACCGATCACGTCAACGTGCGGAACCTGAGCTCGGACCTCACGGATATGGCCCTGACCGGGTTCTGCTCGGAGAACCTCGAGGCGGCATTTGCCCACGTCGCTGAGTCGGACGTGATCGTCACCGTCGCACCCGTGTACAAGGTCGCACCGGTGGGACTGCACACCCTGTTCTGGCAGCTCATCGACGAGAAGGCACTGGCGAACAAGCCCGTGCTCATCGGCTCCACCGGCGGCACACCACGGCATTCGATGGCAGGAGAGACCGTGCTGCGCCCGATGTTGTCCTACCTCAAGGGCATCGTCGTGCCGACGACGGTCTTCGCCGCCACCGATGACTGGGGCAGCGTCGAGGGCGGTCGCAGCCTCAACGCCCGGATCGCTCAGGCCAGCGAGGAGCTGATCGGTCTGGCGGCGAGCCTGGGCGGTGTCGCTGCTGCTCCGCATGCGGGGGCCGAAGCCTCGTCCGCGTCGACCGGTGAGTTCGGCCGTCCCGGGGCGCGGCGGAATCCGAGCATCGATGATGAGTTCAATCCCGAGTTCATCACCCCGTTCTCTCAGCTTCTCGAGGGCTGACGATGGTTGAGATCAAGCTCGGCCGGAATCGTGACGCCCTCGCGCAGAGGTCGTGGAGGGTGTACTTCGAGACCTCTCAGCGCATCAGACAGAACCTCGAGGGAAACCTCAAGGACCGTGCCGGGCTGACCGTCAGCGATTACAACACGCTGCTGCTGCTGTGGGAAGAGCCGACCCACACGCTGACGATGAGCGTGCTGGCCAGGAAGCTGGTGTTCTCACCGTCACGGCTGAACTATCGGATCAAGGTGCTCGAAGACGCCGGTCTGGTGACGAAGACGGAATGCGCGGACGACAAACGGGCACACAACGTCGACCTCACCGAGGCTGGGGCCCAGGCCTTCCTCAATGCGGGGCGCCAGCACCGGGAGAACATTGACGAGGTCTTCCTCTCCCATGTCGACGATGACGAGCTCGAGGTCATCGAGGCAGTCTTCGCACGGATCGGTAAGGCCCTGCCGGAGTAAGCCTGCCGGGGTCGGCTAACCAGATTGAACCTGCCCGAATGGCTCGGCTCATGGGACAATGTGTCTATGTCGATCAAGACCATTGCCTTTCCAGATTCTGAACTCCGCAACCGCGTCATCGCCCGGATTCCGGCGCATCAGCGCGCCAACGTCGACCTGGTCGTCTACTCGGACGCCGATAAGTCGGCAAAGCTGAGCCGGGACGACGTCGATGTCGTCGTGCTCCCGTACCTCAACTCGGGGCCGACCATCGAACTGCTCGACGAGCTGCCGAATCTGGGACTCGTCATCACCCAGACCACCGGCTACGATCCCGTCGCGCACCTGCCGGAGCGCGGAATCCAAGTCGCGACCGCCTCGGGTGTGCACACCGGCGGCACGGCCGAACTCGCCCTGACCCTGACTCTGGCGAGCCTGCGCGGCATCGACGATGCGGTTCGCGCGCAGGGCGCGAGGATCTGGAACCACAAGCGCAACCGCTCCCTGCAAGACCGCCGCGTCATGATCATCGGCGTCGGCGAGATCGGCTCCGCGATCGCCGACCGGTTCGCACCCTTCGAGGTCGACCTCACGCGGGTCGCGACCACCGCACGCGAAGACGCTCGCGGGAAGATCCACAGTGTCGATGAACTGCCGACGCTCCTTCCCCACACCGAGGTCGTCGTCCTCATCACGCCGCTGACCGAGGCGACGAACAAGCTCGTCGACAAAGACTTCCTCGCCCGGCTGCCCGACAACGCACTCATCGTCAACGTCGCCCGCGGCAAGGTCGTCGACACCGACGCGCTCGTGGCCGAACTGAGCACCGGTCGCCTGCACGCCGCACTCGACGTCATGGACCCCGAGCCGCTACCGGAGAACCATCCGCTGTGGGGGAGTCCGAACACTCTCATCACACCCCATGAGGGAGGCGACACCTCGGCGTTCGAACCTCGGGTGGTGCAGGTTCTGGCCGAGCAGGTGCGCCGACTCAACGATGGCGAACAGCCGCTCAACCTCGTCTCGACGGAGTGACCTGGCCCCGCGCCACTAGGTGATTTGGCCCCGCCACACTCAGTGAACTGACGCAGCTTCACTGAGTGAACCGACGCGACTTCACTCAGTGAACTCAGCGCACTCGGGCGAACTGCTCGAAACAAGTTCCAACATGCGAGAACTTGGCCTATGCAGTGTGGACTCGGGCGTAGAGTGCCTGCATGAGCATTGATACGAACTCCACCACCGCGGACATCAAACCCCGTTCTCGCGACGTCACCGACGGTCTCGAAGCCACAGCGGCACGCGGCATGCTGCGTGCCGTCGGAATGGGCGATGACGATTGGGTCAAGCCACAGATCGCCATCGCGACCTCCTGGAACGAGATCACACCGTGCAACATGTCTCTCCAGCGCCTCGGCCAGGCCGCCAAAGAAGGCGTTCACGAATCAGGCGGATTCCCTCTGGAGTTCGGCACCATCTCGGTCTCCGACGGCATCTCCATGGGCCACGAGGGCATGCACTACTCGCTGGTCTCACGCGAAGTCATCACCGACTCCGTCGAGACCGTGATGAGCGCCGAGCGGCTCGACGGATCCGTTCTCATGGCCGGCTGTGACAAGTCGATCCCGGGCATGCTTATGGCATCGGCCCGTCTCGGCCTCTCCAGCGTCTTCCTCTACAACGGCTCGATCATGCCGGGCACCGCGAAGATGTCTGACGGCACCGAGAAGGAAGTCACCCTCATCGACGCCTTCGAGGCTGTCGGGGCCTGCCGTGCGGGAACCATCACCCAGGGCGACGTCGACGCCATCGAGCGCGCCGTCTGCCCAGGTGAGGGTGCCTGCGGTGGCATGTACACCGCCAACACCATGGCCTCGGCCGCCGAGGCCATGGGTATGTCTCTGCCCGGATCGGCCGCACCCCCGGCCATCCACCGCAACCGCACGATGTTCGCCCGCAAATCCGGTGACGCTGTCGTCAACCTGCTGCGCCAGGGCATCACGACCAAGGACATCATCACCCGCGAATCGCTGCACAACGCGATCGCCGTGGTCATGGCCTTCGGCGGATCGACCAACGCGGTTCTCCACCTCCTGGCCATCGCCCACGAGGCCGGGGTTGAGCTCAAGCTCGATGATTTCAACGAGATCGGCGACAAGGTCCCGCACCTGGGCAACGTCAAGCCCTTCGGCCAGTACGTGATGAACGACGTCTTCAAGATCGGCGGCGTGCCGGTGATCATGAAGGCTCTGCTCGACAACGGCCTGCTCAACGGCGACTGCATGACCGTGACCGGCAAGACCGTGGCCGAGAACCTTGAGAGTATCAACCCGCCGGACCCCGACGGCAAGATCCTGCGCGCGCTCAACAATCCGATCCACGCCACCGGCGGGCTCACCGTGCTCAAGGGCTCGATGGCCCCTGAAGGTGCGGTTGTGAAGTCGGCCGGCTTCGACGCCGATGTCTTCGAGGGCACCGCGCGCGTGTTCAACCAGGAGAAGCCGGCCATGGATGCCGTGCTGAACGGCGAGCTGAAGAAGGGCGACGTCGTCGTCATCCGCTACGAAGGCCCCAAGGGCGGTCCCGGCATGCGCGAGATGCTGGCCATCACCGGCGCGATCAAGGGCGCCGGCATCGGCAAGGACGTCCTGCTCATCACCGACGGACGCTTCTCGGGCGGGTCCACCGGACTGTGCATCGGCCACGTGGCTCCCGAAGCCGTCGACGGCGGTCCGATCGCTCTCGTCGAGGACGGCGACAAGATCACCGTCGACATCGCTGCGCGATCCATCGAACTCCATGTCGATGAGGAGGTCCTCGCCGAGCGTCGCAAGACCTGGACGCTGCCGGAGAACCACCGGCTGACCGGGGTCCTCGGAAAGTACGCGAAGCTCGTGCAGTCGGCCTCCACCGGAGCCGTCTGCTTCTGAGCAGGAATCACCCGATAAACTGATCATCGAATAGCCTCCCCACCGCTGAGCAGGGGAGTGATCCATCGCCGAGGCGGTGCGGACCAACGTCCGCACCGCCTCGGCGAGCATCAGGGACCGACTAAGACGAGAAGGACGAGTATGCGCATTGTTGTGCTCGATGACTACCAGAATGTGGCATCAGGTTATGCGGATTGGCAGGCGCTCGGGGCCGAGGTCCAATTCGTCTCCCGCCCGATCCGCGACACCGTGGATCTCGTGTCGACCTTGGCCAGCGCCGAGGTTGTCGTTGCCATGCGTGAGCGCACCCGCTTCTCTGCCGACTGTCTGAGACAGCTGCCGGACCTGAGGCTGCTGGTGACCACTGGCAGAGTTAACGCCTCCATCGATCTGGACGCCGCGCGAGCGCAGGGGATCACGGTCTGCGGGACAGAATCGACCACCTCGGCGACTCCAGAGCTGACGTGGGGACTCATCCTCTCGGTTCTGCGCAGCATCCCGACGGAAGACTCCGCTGTGCGCTCGGGCGGCTGGCAGTCCACCGTGGGCGGTGACCTCTTCGGGCACCGGCTCGGCGTCATCGGGCTGGGCAGACTGGGCACCCAGGTCGCCCGTGTTGGGGCCGCATTCGGCATGGACGTTGTGGCCTGGAGCCAGAACCTCGATGTCGCGCGGGCAGCCGATGTCGGGGCACATGCGGTAAGTAAGGAGGAGCTCTTCGCCACTTCCGACGTCCTGTCAGTGCACTACAAGCTCAGCGAACGCAGTCGCGGGCTCGTCGCAGCCCGGGAACTGGCACTGATGAAGCCGACGAGTGTTCTCATCAACACCTCGCGGGCGGGTCTCGTCGACACCGATGCGCTGATGGCCGCTTTGCACGGGGGGCGCATCCGCGGAGCCGGAATCGACGTATACGACTCCGAGCCGCTGTCGGCCGACCACCCTCTGCGCAGCACGCCGAGGACCGTGCTGACACCGCATCTGGGCTACGTCACCGAGGACACGTACCGGATCTTCTTCACCCAGGCCGTCGATGACATCGCAGCATGGGCGGCAGGGGAGCCGATCCGCCAGCTCACGTGACGTCAACGGCCCGCCGGAAGCGGAGATGCTCCGCGGCGGGCCCTGAACGCTCAACGTCAGTTCAGTACGGAGTGTCAGGTCAGTTCAGAACGTCAGTTCACATCCGCGGGGTCACCGGATACGCGACCTCCGTTTTCCAGCGCATCGATGGCGGCCACCTCGGCGTCGGTGAGTTCGAAGTCGAAGACATCGAAGTTCTGGGTCATGCGGTCGCGGTTGTTCGACTTCGGGAAGACGACGTGTCCGCGCTGCAGGTGCCAGCGGATGATGGTCTGTGCCCAGGACTTGTCGTGGCCCGAAGCGATCTCACCGATCACCGTGTCGGCGTAGTCGACCTTGCCCTGACCCAGCGGTCCCCAAGCCTCGACCTTGATGTCGTGTTCGGTCAGCAGCGGACGGGTCTCGACCTGCTGGAACTGCGGATGGCACTCGATCTGGTCGACGGCTGGGATGATCCCGGTGTCGAGGATCGCCGGCAGGTAGCGGTGGTCGAAGTTCGACACACCGATCGACGTGGTCAGGCCCTGATCGCGGTAGGAGGGGAAAGCCTCCCAGGTCTCGACCGAGTTGTTGTTCTCCGGTGTCGGCCAGTGGATGAGGTACAGGTCGACATGGTCGAGACCGAGCTTCTCGAGGCTCTCGCCCAGGGCCCGCTTGGACTCCTGCGCACCGTGGCGGTCATTCCACAGCTTCGTCGTGACGAAGAGCTCGTCGCGAGCGATGCCGGACTTGGCGATCGCGCGGCCGACGCCCTCCTCGTTGCCGTAGACAGCGGCTGTATCGATGTGTCGGTAGCCGACTTCGAGGGCATCGGTGACAATGCGTTCGGTCTCCTCGGGATCGACCTTGAAGACGCCGAAGCCCAGCTGAGGAATGGTTCTACCGTCGTTGAGTGTGAGTGTGGGAACCGTCATGGTGCCGCCTTTCGTCACGGGTTGAGGTCTGTCGTGGTGGACTGCCGGGCACCGCTGTGACGGTGCCAAAGCGAGCCTATAACGCCGAGACGGCTCCGCAGTATTCCTGAGTTCGTCGGCACCGCTCGTCGAGGTTGGGGACTAACTTCGTCCTTCGTCGTGAGCTCGTTTCTTGCCGGTGGACTTCTCGGCGGCCTCCTGAGCCTCGTCGAAGACCGAAGGACCGCCGACGCTGGCTTCGTCGTCGTCCTCGCGCCCGGGGGTGTGCAGGTTGAACTTGATGATTGCCCACCGGAAGAGGACGTAGTAGATCACCGCATAGGCAAGGCCTATGACGAGCAGCAGCAGGACCGGTCCGATGCCGCCTGAGAGTTCGGAGGCTCGGCCGAGGTTGAGCACGTAGTCGATGGCTCCAGCCGAGAATCCGAAGCCGGACTTGATTTCCAAGGCATTGACCAGTGCCAATGAAGTGCCGGTGAGGACTGCGTGGACCACGTAGAGCGGGAACGCGACGTAGGCGAAGGCGTACTCGAGCGGTTCGGTGATGCCCGTGATGAAGGCCGTCAGCGCCACCGAGAGCATGATGCCGCCGACGACCTTGCGGCGCTTGGGATGGGCCGTACGGTAGATCGCGAGAGCCGCAGCCGGCAGGGCGAACATCATGATGGGGAAGAACCCGGTCATGAAGGATCCGGTCCAGGCCGCAGTTCCGTCGACTCCGCTGTAGAAGCAGGTGATGTCGCCGTGGAGCGTATCGCCCGCGGCATTCGTGCACGAGCCGAGCTGGAACCACGGCAGGTTGTTGAGCAGGTGGTGCAGACCGAAGGGAATGAGCAAGCGGTTGACCGTGCCGAAGACGAATCCCGTGCCCGGGTTCGAGCCGTGCTCCATGAGGAAACCGCCCACGCCCTTGTTGATGAGCGTGTCGAAGACTGGGTAGACGATGGCCATGACGACTGCGATGAGCATCGCCGCGACCGCCGTGACAATAGGCACGAAGCGTCTGCCGCCGAAGAACCCCAGGTAGGTGGGCAGCTTGATCCGGTGGTAGCGCTGATAGAGCAGAGCGGTGACGATGCCGACGATGATGCCGCCGAGCACACCGTAGTTGATCACCATCTCGCCGTCGCCGCTGTCCGATCCGAAGGTGGGTGCCAGAGCCGTGAACACTCCGTCGAGGACCATATATCCGACCACGGCCGCCAGCGCTGTGGAACCGTCGGCCTTCTTCGCGAAGCCGATCGCCACGCCGACGGCGAAGATCAGCGGCAGGTTGTCGAACAGTGCCGAACCGGCCGCGGCGAGTGTGTCGGCCACCGGTTGGAGCCACGGTGCGAACTGGGCTAAACCGTCGGCGCCGAGCATGTCCGGCTGCCCGAACCGCTGCAGCAGTGCAGCCGCGGGAAGCACCGCGATCGGCAGCATGAGGGAGCGCCCTACGCGCTGCAGCTGCGCGAAGCCGGGGACCGACCGCTTCTTCTTCCTCGGGGCATCATCGGTGGATGCAGTGTTCATCGGATTCCTCCTAATCGAGATGCGCCCGGTGCAGGGGTTGCCCCGCCGACGGTGGATCGTCGGTGCAGCGTGTGCTTCCGGCAATGTCCGTGGGTCGCCGTAGACTTGTGACGAACATCGCAGAACACAACCCCGGCACCGGTACGCGAGTGCGGGAGATCAAGGCAGCTGATATGAGCAAAGCGGAGCAGATCGTCGCCGGACTGGGCGGCGCGGACAACATCGACGAGGTCGAAGCGTGCATCACGCGGCTGCGCGTCGAGGTCGCCGATGGGGACCTCGTCGACGAGCGCGCGCTCAAGGGTGCCGGAGCCTTCGGAGTCCTCGTCCAGGGAAATGGGGTGCAGGTCGTCGTCGGTCCCGAGGCCGACAATCTGGTCGACGACATCGAAGATCTGCTCGACTGACTCGGGGAGCTGGTTCCACGACATGTCATGCCTTTCCGGTAGCCGCCGCTTCCACGGCCGCGACCGCGGCGGCGGCGTCCGGTCCGGACGCGCTGACCTCGACATCGTGTCCCGGGTCGATGCCGAGTCCCAAGATGTCCATGACGCTGGTCGCCGAGGCGGTCGCTTCGTCTTCGGGACGACGCAGGTTGACTTCGGCGTCGAGTGCCTTCACCGCTCGGGCGAGCAGAGCCGCTGGTCGAGAGTGGAGGCCCGTCGGCGCCGTGACGTGTATCGTGCGCTGAATCGTCTCGGTGCCGGAGCCAGGGTCGGGGTCGGAGCCTGCCTCTGGCTCGATGTCGGATGCCGTCTCATCCGCGCCGTCGTTGGTCCAGAGTGTGCCGTCGAGCGCCTGGCGGGCCGATTCCCGAGCCTGTTCGAGGGTGACCTCGGCGAGGCGAGCGGCGACTCGAGGCAGGGAGGGTGCAGACATCGACAGAGTCGAGACCCCCAGGCCGACGAGGATGACGGCCAGTTCAGGATCGGCCGCGGCCTCCCCGCAGACACTGACAGGACGCGGGTTTGCGCGTGCCTCCGCGCTCGATTCGTCACCGGCGGGAGCGTCACCATCGCCGGCGTGCCGGGCGCCCAGTATGACGGCGTCGATGAGGCGGAGGAGCGCGGGCTGCCTCGCCGAGTGCAGGTCCTCATAGTCGCTGAGCTCGCGGTCGAAGGCGAGTGTGTACTGTGCTAGATCGTTCGTGCCTATGCTCGCGAAGGCGACGGGTTCGAGAACCGATTCGGCACACAGGGCCGCGGCCGGGGTTTCGACCATCACACCCGCGGAGTCCAGCCCGGCAGCACGGACGAGGGCGGCGAACCGGACAGCCTCCGTCGGGGTGGTGATCATCGGAGCCATCACCTTCACCTCGGCGGTGGCGGACTTCGCCGCACGCGCGATCGCTTCGATCTGGCGCTCCAGCACTTCGGGTGCGAAGGAATGTGTGCGAAAGCCCCGCATTCCCAGCGCCGGATTGGGTTCGTCGCGGCTGCCCCAAATGAACGGAATGGGCTTGTCTGAACCCGCGTCGAGGGTGCGGACGGTGACCGGGAGGTCGGGGAAATGCGAGAAGATCTCCGCATACACCTCCGTCTGTTCGACCACGGTGGGTTCGTCCTCGCGATCGAGGAAGAGGAACTCTGTGCGCAGCAGCCCGATGCCCTCGGCGCCGGACTCCGCGGCCGCCTTCGCCTCTGTGGCAGAGCCGACGTTGGCCAGCAGGGGGATTCGCGTTCCGCAGGCGAGTTCGCCGTGGCTGGTCAGCACCGGTGCGGCGGAACGCTCTGCGGCGAAGTGCACGGCCCGGTCCCGCTCGTCCTCGGTGGGGTCGTCGCTGAGGATTCCGGTGGATCCGTCGACGAAGAGCTGCGTGCCCTGTTCGATGTCGACCACCTGGGCGTCTGCTCCGACGACGGCGGGAATGCCCAGGGCACGGGCGAGGATAGCCGAATGAGACTGCGCTCCACCGTTGGTTGTGACGATGGCCAGCACGGTGTCAGGGTCGAGCCCAGCGGTGTCGGTCGGCGACAGAGTCTCGCCGACGAGGATCGATGGTGTCGTCGGCAGTGTGATCCCGAGAACGCCGCCGCGCAGGGCGGCGATGATCCGGTCCCGGATGTCATCGACGTCCGCGGCCCGTTCGCCGAGGTAACCGCCGACGGACTCGAGGCGTGCTCGCAGTTCGCCGGTGGCTTCCCACGTCGCACGCTCGGCGGTGAGCTGCCTGTCTTGGATGTGGTGGTTCGCGATGGCCAGGAGCGCTGGATCGGCGGCCATCTCCGCCGTCGCTTCGAGCACATCGCGTGCAGTGGACTGCGCCGTGCGCGCTGCTGCTTCCTGGGAATCGGCGACCGCCGCGGCAGCTGCGTGGAAGCGCTCGAGTTCAGGGCCGGTCTCGGAATCGGACGGACGTGGAGTGGCCGAGGGTTCGTCGACGGTGCGCGTCACGCGATGGACCGGTCCCAGGGCGCAGCCGTGGCTCACACCGATTCCCTGCAACCTCACGTCGTCTCCTCGCCCCGGCCTCGATGCCGGAGCCTGATAGTGATCTTTGACACATCGTCAGTCTAGGTGCAAAACTCCGATTTATGGGATGTGATGCGGAGGAAACCTCCACAGAAGGTGACGTGGGTGCCGTTCGGGGCAGTGCCGGAACGACGGCGGTCTCCTCTGCGGCCCCTGCCTCGGTGCTGGCCCGACTGCGCTCGCTCGTGCCCACGCTCAGCCGCGGTCCGGCGGCGGTGGGACGCGCGGTCCTCGACGATCCCCGTCAGACAGTGCCCATGACAGTCCAGCAGCTCGCCACACACTCTCAGGCCTCTGAAGCCTCGGTGATCCGACTCGCCCAGGCCGCCGGCTGCAGCGGCTACCGGGAGTTTCGTACCCTGCTTGCCGCAGCTGCTGCGCAGGAGGAAGTGAGTCGTCCCAGCGGGCTGCCTGCTGATATCAGTGCCGGTGATGATCCCGTCGTGGTCGTGGCCAAACTCGCGGCCGAGGAGCGGCAGGCACTCGCCGATACCGCGGCCTCCCTCGACATTGCCGCACTTGAAGCTGCAGCCGATGCGATCGTCGCGGCACGGCGGCTCGTCATCGCCGGTATCGGAGCCTCGGGGCTCGTCGCTGAGGATCTGTCGACAAAGCTGGAGCGCATCGGTCTCACCGCCCGTGCCGTCACCGAAGGTCACATGGCGATGACGCTGACCGTACTCATGGAACCAGATGAGCTGCTCGTCGCCATCTCCGCCTCGGGAGAGACCACCGACATCATCGAACCTCTCGCTGCTGCGAGGGAGGCCGGGGTGCCGACCGTGGCTCTGACGGTTCGTCCGCGCAGCACCCTGACGTCGGCCGATCATGTTCTCATCGGCGTCGCCGCCCGGGAGTCGGGTATGCGTTCGGCTGCGATGAGTTCGCGAACGGGTCAGCTCTTCATCGTCGACGTTCTCTTCACTCTTGTATTCCAACGCTGCGGGGCGCGGGCGCGAGATGCCGTCGGCACATCCCATCGCCGCCTGGCACCCCGTCGAAGAAAGGCAGGAAACCCATCATGACGAACACGATCTCCTCACCGGTGAGCGGCACCGTGATTCCGCTCGCAGATGTTCCAGATCCCGTGTTCGCCGAGGCGCTCGTGGGCCCTGGAACGGCGATCGATCCCGAGGGCCCGTCCACCGTCACGGCCCTGGCTCCGGTGTCCGGCACTCTCAGCTCACTCAAGCCTCATGCCTTCGTCATCGCCACCGAGTCCGGTCAGGGGGTGCTCGTCCACCTGGGTATCGACACCGTCGAACTGAAGGGGGAGGGCTTCACCCTGCACGTCGAGGTGGGGCAGACGGTGAACGCGGGAGATCGGCTCATCACCTGGGACACCACGCCCGCCCGTAACTCGGGGCGCTCTCTTGTCGTGCCGGTCGTCGCGCTCGAGGCCGATGTTGAGTCGCTGACGGTGATTGCCGAGGGCGTTGTGAGTGCGGGGGAACAACTTCTCGAGCTGGGATGAGTACCCAGCTGAGGTCGGTGCAACCGATCTCAGCCGGTGAAGACTGTGTGCACATCACCGGTGAGCGACCGACCGCCGAGGTCGACGAGTTCGAGGACCACGGCTGAACCGACCACCTCGGCGCCGAGGTCGGCTACGAGGGCCTGAGCAGCGGTGAGTGTTCCACCGGTGGCCAGGATGTCATCGACGAGGAGGACGCGCTCGCCTTCCTTGAGCACGTCCGGGCCTTCGATCGTCGCGGTCCCGTATTCAAGTGAATAGGACACGGCCGCGGCCGGCTTCGGGAGTTTGCCTGCCTTGCGGATGGGCAGAATCCCGACTCCAGCTATCGCAGCGATTGTTCCGGCGAAGAGGAAGCCGCGAGCCTCCAGTCCACCGACGATGTCGAACTGTCCGTCAAAGGGCGCGATCAGTGCCTCGGTGACGGCACGCAGTGCAGGACCGTCAGCGATGAGTGGTGAGATATCGCGAAAGTTCACCCCCGACTGAGGGTAATCGGGAATCGAGGTGATCAGAGTCTGTGCGCGTTCGAGATCGGTATTCGTCACGGGTCAACGATACTCGGTGGGGAGTAGCGTAGTGGACACCGGATCGGAGGTCACCATGGAGCACAATCGTCACCACGTCTCCCCAGCCGAGGCTTTCGCGCTCGTTCCCCGGGAGCAGTTTCTGCCCGCCGACGAACGGCGTAACGCGAGCAGCAATGTGCCGCTGCAGATCGGCGACGGTCAGACGAACTCGCAACCGAGCACCGTCTCCGACATGCTCGGGCTCCTAGACCCGCAGCCCGGTGATCGCGTTCTCGACCTCGGTTCGGGATCCGGCTGGACGACGGCCCTCCTCGGCGTCCTTGTCGGCTCTCGTGGTCATGTGACAGGAGTGGAACGGTACCGGCGACTCATCGAACAAGCTCGGACGTCATTGCGACAGGCGGGCCTGGGTGACGTGGGCATTGGCAACTCGGGTGACTCAGGCGATGTCGAGTTCATCGTAGCGACCCCCGGAGTTCTGGGTCTGCCCGAAGCCGCACCCTTCGACCGCATTCTCGTTTCGGCCGGAGCACAGACCCTGCCCCGCGAGCTCGTTGCGCAGCTGAGGACCGGCGGAGTCATGGTCATCCCTGTCGACGGTGAAATGCTGAGAGTCGAGCGCACCGGTGCTGAAGATGGTGATGTCGCCGTCACCCGGCACGGCAGGTATCGCTTCGTTCCCTTGATCCGCGACTGACAATGGGGAGCGGAGACGGGCGTCTTCGGACAGCCAGGTGGCGCACAGCAGCCCGTACACCTCGCGAGCTCCGGCACTGTACTCGTCGGCATCTACTTGACTTTGCCCCAAGGGTAAGGCGTCGGGTGAGATCAGGTGGAAAACGCCACCTGATCTCACAACAAGGAGGATTTCCCATGGAACTAGATATTGCGATTCAAGAACGAGAGACCACCCACTACATCGGGATCCCCGTCAGCGCCCGGTTCTCCGAGTTCGGCGCTCCCGGAGGCCCGAATGAGGCGGTTCCGCGCGTCTATCAGTGGCTTGCCGAGCACCAGATTGCGCCACTGGGTGGCCCGCTCTACGTGTACCGTCACATTGGAACTGCCGATGAACCAGTCGACCTCACAGTTGCGGTTCCCGTCGCTGGGCCGATGCAGCCCTCCAACGGTCTCGTGTTGGGAAGCCTGCCTCCGGGCACCTATGTTGTCGGTCGGCATGTGGGAGCCCCGGACGGGATCGCTGTCGCGCAGGCAAAAGTGAATACGTGGGCCGATTCCAGGGGGATTCGATTCGATGTGCTCCGCGACGAGAACGGAGACCTGTGGACGGGGCATGCCGAACACTTCCTCTCCGACCCGACCGAGGTGCCCGACACCTCGAAATGGGTGACCGAGCTCCTGTTCAAGACTGCCTGAATAGGAGCAAACCCCATACAATCGGTTGAAAGGAGGGGGATGGCCGAACTGATGACTATTGGGGAGTTCGCTACGGCGACCTGGCTCTCGCCGAAGGCGCTCCGGCTCTACGATCAGCGAGGCTTGCTCTCTCCTGACGCCGTTGACCCGTTCAACGGCTATCGGAAGTACAGTCCAACCCAGATCCAAACGGCGCGTCTGATCACGATGCTTCGCCGCATGGACATGTCACTCGAGCAGATCGGCGGACTAGTTGACCTCGCTCCCAGCGAGCAAGCTGCACAAATTGGCCGCTATCGCGAACAAGACGTCGAGCTTCACGCTCGTAGGCAGTCGTTGGCGAGATTCCTTGAACATGCTGTGGAGAACGGTTCGATGGATGGAGAGGGCCAGCCAGGAGCGTCACGGTTCGAGGTTGCGATTCGAAGAGTCCCGGCGTTACCGATACTGACCGCGACAAGGAACACCCCCGCTCGAGATCTCCCCGACGTGATTCGGATTAATGCTGAAAGGTTGTTGGCCCTGGCGGAGGATCGCGGCGGCGCAACCAGTGGCCTGATGGTGATCTATCACGGCCAGGTGGGATGGGAGTCAGACGGCCCCATCGAGGTCTGCGTGCCGATCAAGGAACGAAGCCGTGCCCACCGGGTTGAGCCTGAACACAAAGCACTATTCACGAGCGTGCTCGCTGAGGACGTGCAGTTCCCTCAGATTCTCGCTGCGTTCGAAGCAGTGCACATGCGCGCAGTCCAGCTCGGGTTTCTACCGGCAGGTCCTCCGCGCGAAGTCTACTCGGCAGTTAAAGACGGACCGGTACCGCGCTGTGAAGTAGCGCTACCGGTCGCCGAACGAGAAGACTGAGGATTCACAAGCGCGGATCAATCTCCCAACATACTGTGTCAACGCACCGAGAATCACTGCCGTCGGTGCATTGGTCATCAACTGGGTCGAGGGTGACTCCGAGGCCGTGGCGGTGTGGCTGGCCAACGACGGCATCTGGACTCTTGTCGGCAAGCAGACGCCCAGACGTCGAGGACTTGGAACTACACCAACGAGTCCCGCCATGCCTTATGCAGCTGCGCGAACTTGCCCGCCCCGGAGATCAGCTCCTCGGGTGTGCCGTCTTCGATGATTCGCCCGGAGTCCATGACGAGGACGCGGTCGGCGATCTCCACGGTCGACAGGCGGTGGGCGATGATGATCGCTGTGCGTCCCTCGAGCACCGTCGCCAACGCCTTCTGGACGAGGCGCTCGGACGGAATGTCGAGGTGCGCGGTCGCCTCGTCGAGGACGACGATGTCCGGGTTGGCCAGGAACACGCGGGCGAATGAGACCAGCTGGCGCTGTCCCGAGCTGAGGCGACCGCCGCGCTTCTTCACGTCCGTGTCGTAACCGTCGGGCAGATTGCGGATATAGGGGTCCAGCCCGACGGCCGCGGCAGCGGCGAGAACGTCGTCATCGCCGGCATCGGGATTGCCGATCCGGATGTTGTCGGCGATCGTCCCCGCGAACAGGAACGACTCCTGGGTGACCATGACGACGCTCGAACGCAGCTGGGCATCGTCGAGGTCACGCAGGTCCACCTCGTCGATGGTGACTCGCCCTTCGGAAGGATCATAGAACCGGGTGACGAGCTTGGCCA
This sequence comes from Brevibacterium picturae, assembly GCF_900105045.1. Classification (GTDB taxonomy): domain Bacteria; phylum Actinomycetota; class Actinomycetes; order Actinomycetales; family Brevibacteriaceae; genus Brevibacterium; species Brevibacterium picturae. Next base: position 3,476,631 of record NZ_LT629739.1, read on the forward strand.
GGGTCGACTTCCCTGCTCCCGTGGCACCGACGAGTGCGACGATCTCACCGGCCGGGATGCGCAGGTCGAACCGGGGGAGGACATCGGGGCCGTCGCCGTAGGAGAAGCGGACATGGGTGAGGTCGATCGAGCGACCGCTCGGCGGTGTGCCCACCGTCGAGGCGTCGTGAGACGCGGAGTCCTTCGCCGAGGCGGTGCCCGAGTTCCGGTGCGCACTGTGGGCAGGCAGGGACCTTGGCTGGGCCGGTTCCACCACCTCGGGGTCGGTGTCGAGGACGGCCGCCATCTTCTCCAGGGCCGCCGAGGCGGATTGGTAGAGGTTGAATGCCTGCACGAGTTCGTCGAGCGGACCGTAGAACCGGCGCAGGTAGAGGATGAACGCGGCGAGCACGCCGATCTGAGTCCAATCTTCGATGACCAGCCACGCGCCGACGATGATGATGACCGTCTGCGTGACATTGCCGACCAGCCGGGTCCAGCCGGCGAACCAGGCGACCCCGCGCAGGGCATCGGTGTTGGCGTCGCGGTAGAGTGTGTCCTCGTCCCTGAGCGTGCCGCGGCGATCCGGTTGCCTGCGGTAGGCCTGGACTGCGCGGATGCCGCCCATGGTCTCGACGAAGTGGACGATGACCTTCGCAATCGAGGTCCGCGTCCGTCGATAGGCGTTGCGCTGGGACCTGTGCGCGGATTTGGTGATGAAGAAGAGCGGAATGAATCCGAGGAAGACCACGAAGGCCAGGGGCACATCGAGGACGATGAGGGTCACAGCGATGAACGTCATCTCGAACAGCGCCAGCGCCGTGTCGAAGAGCGAGTAGCTGAGGAACTGCTGCACCGACTCCATGTCAGAGGTCTGCCGAGACACCAGCCTGCCCGAGGTCGATCGCTCGTGGTAGCCCAGGTCGAGGCGTTGGATGTGAGTGAACAGGCGTGACCGGAGCCGGTACACGACCTTCTGCGCGGTGATGCCGACCAGCCTCGTGGACGTGAATGCGAGCACCGCCGAGGCGATGGTTGAGCCGACGAAGGCCGCCACCGCACGAATCAGCGGCCCCGGATCGCCGTCGACGGCCTTCGGCACACCATTGTCGAGCGCATCGGCGATGAAGACCGGACCGATGACGAGGAACAGCGCGGTGAGCACGACGATGACGAGTAGGAAGATCGCCATCGCCAGATGTGGGCGGACCAGTGAGAGCAGCAGGGCGCGGGCCTTCTTGGCGATATCGGGTGGAAGCTGCTCGACCTCGTCCTCATCGATGCGGGGAATGCTCACTGCGCGCCTCCTCCAGCTGTGCCCCCGCTGGTGGTGCGTCCGGCAGTCCCAGCCGTCACCGCCGCCGCACCCATGAGTTCACGGTAGAGCGGTGAGGACTGCAGCAGCTCATCGTGGGTGCCCAATGCGACAACCCGTCCCTCGTCGAGGACGGCAACGGCATCGGCCAGCGCCGAGGTGGACGGTCGGTGGGCGATGATCAGCGTCGTCGAATCGGGCAGGATCTCCCGCAGCGCCCGTTGCACCCGGTCCTCGGTGTCGACGTCGACAGCGGAGAGCGGATCGTCGAGGACGAGGATGCGGGGTTGGCCGATGACGGCCCGCGCCAGGGCCAGACGCTGCCGCTGACCACCGGACAGGGACAGCCCCTGCTCGCCCACCTGAGTGTCGAGTCCCTCCGGTAGGCGCTCGACGAAGTCCTTCGCGGCCGTGATCTCCAGGGCCTGCCAGATCGCGTCATCGTCGACCCCGGGCGCACCCATGCTCACGTTCTCGGCCACCGAGGTGGAGAACAGGATCGGGTCCTCGAAGGACACGGACACCAGGTTGCGCACCTCGTTGACGGGCAGATCGCGAATGTCGGTGCCGTCGACGCGCACGGATCCGCCGGTGACGTCCTGGAGTCGTGGAACGAGCGAGGCCAGAGTCGTCTTGCCCGATCCGGTGGCTCCGACGATGGCCAGGGTCTGGCCCGGGTCGACGTGCAGATTGAGGTTCTGCAAGGTCTCACGGTCGGTGTCGGCGAAGTGGAAGTCGACATCCTCGAAGTCCAGCTCGCCCTTGTAGCGGCCCACATCGGGAGCATCGGCGATGCGACCATCGGTGTCGGTGATGTCATGCCTGATGTCGATGACCTCCCAGTACCTGGCCGCAGCGGTCAGTGCCATGAGGGCATCGGCGAGGAGGAAGCCGAGCATCTCGATCGGCATCCGCATCACCATCGAGATGGTCACTGCCGCGACCACGGCTCCGATCGACATCCAGCCCTGTACGACGCCCCAGGTGCCGACAGCCACAATGGCGGCCTGGGCGAGCGTGGGCAGGAGGATCAGCACACTCCAGAACCAGGAATCGAGCTTCGCCTTGCGCACTTCGATGCCCTGGAACTTCCGCGACAGGCGGGCGAAGCGTTGTGCGGCCCAGGGAGAGCGGCCGAAGGACTTGAGGATCCGGATCCCCTGGATCGATTCCTCGACCTCTGTGGTGATCTCACCGACCGTGTCCTGAGACCGACGCGAGGCCTCGCGGTACCTCTGCTCGAAGGCCGTCACAGTCGCAATCGTCGGCACGGCCATGATCAGCATGATCAGCCCGAAGACCGGTTGGAGGAACGTGAGGATGATGGTGCCGATGATGATGATCAGCGGCGTGGTCACGAGGAACGGGATTCCGAAGGCGAAGAACCGTCGCAGCTGGGACAGATCGTTGATCGCGCGCGAGAGCAGCTGCCCCGACTCCCAGGAATCGTGGATGGCCACCGAGGTGTATTGGAGTCGGTCGAAGAGACGTGAACGCCAGGTGATCTCCCAGTGGGCGACGACCGGGGCGACCAGAAGTCTGCGTGCCCACAGTGCCACCGCCTCGGCGATGCCGATGACGAGGACCCCGAGCACGGGCAGCCACAGCCCGGAGAGATCACGGCCGGCGATGGGGCCGTCGATGATGTGGCCGGTGATCAGGGGGATGATCAGTTGGATGCCGTTGGCCAGCAGCGTCAGCGCGAGTACTGCGATGTACACGCCGATGCGAGAGCGCAGATCGGGCCAGAAACGTAAGAGGGGACGCACCCTTGAGAGCCTAGTCGGGGCGCGTGTCGGAGTCCATGGTTCGCACAATCGAGCTTTTCCTCCTCACCGGGTGCGGGCTCTGGGGGAGGTACTGGGCTCGGTCTCTGCGCAGACTCCGGCGCCGCCGACCGATCTCACGCCTCAAGCCATGACTGTCCCAAATTTCGAGACGATCGATTGCGACGTTTGACACGCAGATTGCCCGCGGTGAACTATTGAGCCATGACTCACCTTCTTGTCGTCGTTATTACCCAGCGCGCGGATCTTCCGTAGCCTGTCAACACGACACGTTCCGCGCGCCCCTACCGAAACCGGAGGGGCTTTTTTCATGCGGAGACAAGTTGGATCACTAGGAAGGATACGAAACGATGGCAGCCACGCCCTCGGCCCAGTCAGCGGGAACTGGCACTGCGCCCAGCCCAGCCCCGGTGACCGCGACCCCGTCAAGCATTCGACGAAACTCGACCCCTGAGGTCCTCACCGGAGCGCAGGCGATCGTCCGCAGCCTCGAGCTCCTCGAGGTCGAGACGGTCTTCGGCCTTCCCGGCGGCACCATCCTTCCGACCTATGACCCGCTGTTCGAGACGGACAAGATCCGTCACATCCTCGTTCGTCACGAACAGGGCGCCGGGCACGCGGCCGAAGGCTATGCGGCAGCCTCGGGCAAGCTGGGTGTCTGCATCGCGACCTCGGGTCCGGGTGCGACGAACCTCATCACGGCGCTCGCCGACGCCCACATGGATTCCGTCCCGATGCTGGCCATCACCGGTCAGCAGAGCTCGAAGCTGCTGGGCACCGATGCCTTCCAGGAAGCCGACATCGTGGGGATGACGATGCCGGTGACCAAGCACAGCTTCCTCGTCACCAAGGCCGAGGACATTCCATCCGCGATCCTCAACGCCCATCACATCGCAACCACCGGACGGCCCGGACCTGTCCTCGTCGATGTCACCAAGGACGCACAGTCGGGCACCGCTCCCTTCGTCTGGCCAGAGGAGCCGGCGATGCCCGGTTACCGTCCCATCCTCAAGCCCCATGCGAAGCAGATTCGGGAGGCCGCCCGGCTCATCTCGGAGGCCCAGCGTCCCGTGTTCTACATCGGCGGCGGCGTCATTCGCTCACAAGCGGACAAGGAATTGCTCAAGCTCGCCGAGGCGACCAACATTCCCGTGGCCACGACGCTGATGGCCAGGGGAGCGTTCCCCGATTCGCACCAGCTCCACCTCGGAATGCCCGGTATGCACGGCAGCGTGCCCGCCGTGACGGCCTTCCAGAAAGCTGACCTGCTCATCACCATCGGCGCCAGGTTCGATGACCGAGTCACCGGCAACCTCGATTCCTTCGCGCCGAATGCGCAGGTCATCCACGCTGATATCGATCCGGCGGAGATCGGAAAGAACCGTGAGGTCGACGTCGCCATCGTCGGTGACGCACGCGAGGTCCTCGCGGAGATGCTCACCGAGCTGCGTGGCAAGTTCCCCAAGTCTCTCGAGCGTCAGCGTGAACCCTGGTGGCGCTTCCTCAACCGTCTCAAGACGACCTACCCGCTGGGCTACGACCAGCATGGCGAACTCTGCGATCCGCAGTATGTGATCTCGCGGGTCTCAGCGCTGAGCGGGCCCGAGGCCGTCTACACGGCAGGTGTCGGCCAGCACCAGATGTGGGCCGCCCAGTTCGTCGAATTCGAACGCCCCAAATCGTGGCTGAACTCCGGTGGTCTGGGCACCATGGGCTATTCGGTGCCGGCCGCCATGGGCGCGAAGGTCGCCGAGCCGGACCGTGTCGTGTGGGCCATCGACGGTGACGGATGCTTCCAGATGACGAACCAGGAGCTCGCGACCTGCGCACTCAACGACATCCCGATCAAGGTTGCGATCATCAACAACTCGTCGTTGGGTATGGTCCGCCAGTGGCAGACCCTGTTCTATGACGGTCGGTACTCCAACACCGACCTCAACACCGGGCATGAGACGATTCGGATCCCCGACTTCGTCAAGCTCGCCGAGGCGTACGGCTGCCTGGCCCTGCGTGTGGACAGCAACGACGACGTGGATGCCGCGATCAAGACCGCGCTGGAGACCAATGACCGGCCCGTCGTCCTCGACTTCACGGTCCCGCCGGATGCCATGGTGTGGCCGATGGTCGCCGCTGGCGTCTCCAACGATGAGATCGAATACGCCCGCGGCATTCGCCCGGAGTTCGACGGCGAAGGTGACGAGCAGGCCGAGAGTCAGATTGCGGAAGCCGGTACGGAAGAAGACGGCACGGTTCGCTCCGTGGCTCAGATCGAAGGAGGCCTGGAATGAACAACCGGCACACACTCTCAGTCCTGGTCGAGAACAAGCCGGGCGTGCTGACCCGCTTCACCGGACTCATCGCCCGACGCGGCTTCAACATCCACAGCCTCGCCGTCGGCGTGACCGAACACGATGAGCTCTCGCGCATCACCGTCGTCGTCGACGTCAAGGACGTGCCGCTGGAACAGGTGACCAAGCAGCTCAACAAGCTCGTCAACGTCATCAAGATCGTCGAACTCGAGCCGGCCACATCGGTGCGTCGCGCCCACATCATCTACAAGGTCAAGGCCAACTCCACGACCCGTCCCCAGGTTGCCGCGGCGGTGGAGATGTTCCGCGCGAAGATCGTCGACGTGGGTCCCGACTCCGTCAGCGTCGAATCCACCGGTGAGCTGGGCAAGGTCGAGGCCCTGCGCGAAGTCCTCGAGCCATTCGGAATCAAGGAGATCGTCCAGTCGGGCACCGTGGCCATCGGCCGCGGCTCGAAGTCGATCACCGACCGCGCCCTGCGCAGCTGAACCCTGCGCAACTCAACCCTGCACAACCGAGGACTTCACGTTCCACTTCGTGGAACCTCAACCATCTCAATAAATGAACAGCAGTACCGAACTGTGAAACAATGGGGAGTACCCCACACCTGACGAAGGAGCAAGAGAACTATGGCAGCAGAACGCTATTACGACGACAACGCAGATCTGTCCGTCATCCAGGGCACAAAGGTTGCCGTCATCGGCTACGGCAGCCAGGGACACGCGCACTCGCTGAGCCTGCGCGATTCCGGTGCCGAGGTCCGCATCGGCCTCAAGGAAGGCTCCGCCAGCCGCGACAAGGCCGCTGCCGAAGGCCTCGAGGTGGGCACCCCCGCCGAGGTCTCCGAATGGGCCGACCTCGTCGTGATCCTCGCTCCTGACCAGGTTCAGGCCGAGATCTACAACGCCGAGATCGCACCGAATCTCTCGCCCGGCAACGCTCTGCTCTTCGCCCACGGCTTCAACATCCGCTTCGACTACATCCAGCCGCCCGAGGGCGTCGACGTCATTATGGTTGCACCCAAGGGCCCCGGCCACGTTGTGCGCCGCGAATACGTCGACGGCCGTGGTGTGCCGGTCCTCGTGGCCGTCGAGGCCGACGCCACCGGAAAAGCCTGGGACCTCGTGCTCTCCTACGCCAAGGGCATCGGCGGCCTGCGTGCCGGCGGCATCAAGACCACCTTCACCGAGGAGACCGAATCGGATCTCTTCGGCGAGCAGACCGTCCTCTGCGGTGGCACCTCCCACCTCGTGCAGTACGGCTTCGAGGTCCTCACCGAGGCCGGCTACCAGCCCGAGATCGCCTACTTCGAGGTTCTCCACGAGCTCAAGCTCATCGTCGACCTCATGGTCGAGGGCGGAATCGCCAAGCAGCGCTGGTCGATCTCCGACACCGCTGAGTACGGCGACTACGTTTCCGGACCGCGCGTCATCACCCCCGACGTGAAGAAGAACATGGAAGCCGTCCTCGCAGACATCCAGAACGGCAAGTTCGCCGAGCGCTTCATGAACGACCAGAAGAACGGTGCGGCCGAGTTCAAGGAACTGCGTTCGAAAGAAGAGACGCACCCGATCGAGACCACCGGCCGCGAACTGCGCAAGATGTTCGCTTGGCTCAAGGACTCCGACGATGACTACACCGAGGGCACTGCCGCTCGCTGATCATCCTCGAGCTCCAACTCATCGATCTGACGTGATCGAATGATGGAGCGCACGACGAAGCCCCGGACGCCGCTCGGCCGCCGGGGCTTCGTCGTGCCTGGGCGCGCTCTCGTGACCGATGCGCCACGTGGGTCCAGGTGCCGCCCGTCTCTACCCTTCCCCGAATCGCACGTGTTCCGAGATGAGCAGTGATGGTGATGTGAATTACTGTTGGGGTGTGACGAACTACAGATTCGAGAACTTCAAGCCCGCCTTCGACGAGTCGACCGGAGCCCCCGACGAACGCACGCAGGGCTACTTCGCGTCGACGAGTGTGGGATTCCACGACGTCAGATCCACCGAGGACGCCCTGAAGAACCGCGTCGAACGCGCCATCGCCGACGGTCGGAATCTCACCGCCGTCTACGCACAGCAGGAATACGAGCACGCCCTCGACGCCAACGTTCCCGTGGCGACCTTCGCGTGGTTCGAAAAGCTGGTCAATGTGGGCGGCGGTCGTTTGGTGCCCGGTCACCTGATCACATGGGTGACGGTGCGGCCCACCCATCGCCGGCGCGGCCTGCTGCGGTCGCTGATGACGACCGACCTCGCCGAGGCGAAGGCCGACGGATACCCGTTCGCCGCCCTGACAGCGACCGAAGGCGGAATCTACTCGCGCTTCGGCTTCGGCGTCGCCACCTGGGCGCACTCCATCGAGGTCGACACCTCACCGGGATTCAAGATGGTCCACGAACCCGACCGTCGGGTCGAGATGTGTCTGCCCAGCGAACTGCGTGAACTGGCACCGAAGATCTACTCGGAGTTCATGCGCACCTCACCGGGTGCGATGGAGCGCCAGCAGACCTACATCGAACGTGCCACCGGAGCCTTGAACACCGACACCGGGGAGGCCGACCGCGGTGTGCGTGCGGCTCTGCACTTCGACGAGCAGGGCGAAGCCGACGGCTACGTGTCCTATAAGTTCGCCGGCTGGTCGAAGAACCCGCCGACGATCGAGCTCATCGACTTCGTCGCCGTCACCGACGCGGCCTACGCCTCGCTGTGGTCGTTCCTGGCCGCAATCGATCTCTCGACGCGGGTGACCTTCGGCGAATCCGCGGAGGATTCGCCGCTGCCTTGGCTGCTCACCGACTCCCGCCGGGTGCGGACAGTGTCGACCGAAGACAACATCTGGATCCGGATCCTCGACGTCAAGGCGGCCCTGGAAGCCAGACCCTGGTACGTGCCTGGCACGCTGGTCCTCGAGATCGACGACTCACTCGACCTGGCCGGTGGCCGCTACACCATCACCTCAGACGGAGAGAACGCCGTCGTCGAAACCGCATCCGATTCGACCCCTGCCGACCTGAGCCTGGGCATCGCGGAACTCGGATCGCTCTACTTCGGCGGGGCCGATCCGGTGATCCTCGCCCGTGCGGGACGCATCGACGAGAACGTGCCGGGTGCTGCCGTGCACGCCAGCTCGATGTTCAACCTGGGCCGGATGCCGTATTCGCCCAATGGTTTCTGAGGCCCGGGCTTGAGACCCACGCCTAGGGCCACACTTGGGGCCCCGCCTGAGGTGAGCCGAGACTCACTTCCCAGAATTTGAGACCTTGTGAAGACATTCACAAAGTCTCATAAGATGGACGGGTCCCACACGCTTCAGGAGGAACTCAGTGCCCAAGCCCATCGTGCTCATCGCCGAAAATCTGTCACCGGCCACCATCGATGCCCTCGGAGGGGACTTCGAGATCCGTCAGACCGAGGGCGCTGACCGGTCTCAGCTCCTCAACGACATCGTCGATGCCGATGCGATTCTCGTGCGCTCCGCCACGCAGGTTGATGCCGAAGCGATTGCTGCCGCGAAGAAACTCCAGGTCATCGCCCGCGCCGGCGTCGGACTCGACAATGTCGACGTGCCGGCAGCCACCTCGGCGGGCGTCATGGTCGTCAACGCTCCGACCTCGAACATCACCTCCGCGGCCGAACTCACCATGGCCCACATCCTCGGCTCCGCACGCTACTTCGGCGCCGGGAACACCTCACTCAAGGCGGGGGAGTGGAACCGTAAGAAGTACACGGGCGTGGAGCTGTATGAGAAGACCCTGGGCATCGTCGGACTCGGGCGCATCGGCGGCCTCGTCGCCGAGCGCGCGAAGGCCTTCGGCATGCGCCTGGTCGGCTACGACCCCTACATCACACAGGCGCGCGCCGCACAGATGGGCGTCGAGGTCGTCGACCTGCCAGGACTGTTGGCAGTGTCTGATTTCGTCACCGTCCACATGCCCAAGACACCTGAGACGACCGGCATGATCAGCACCGAGGAATTCAAGGCCGCCAAGCCCGGCGCACGGTTTATCAACGTGGCCCGCGGCGGCATCATCGACGAGGAGGCGCTGGCCGAGGCGGTCGCAGCCGGAGAGGTCGGCGGCGCCGGCATCGACGTGTGGAGCACAGAGCCTCCGGAGCACTCGGCGCTCATGGAACTCGACGCCGTCAACGTCACTCCCCACCTCGGCGCCTCGACCGCTGAAGCACAGGAGAAGGCCGGCGTGGCCGTTGCCAAGTCCGTGCGCAAGGCGCTGGCCGGGGAGCTCGTGCCCGATGCGGTCAACGTCGCCGGTGGAGCCATCCACGAGGACGTGCGCCCGGGCATTCCCCTGGCCGAACGGCTGGGACGAGTGGTCAACTCACTGGCCGACTCCTCGGTGACCCACTTCAAGGTCGAGGTCAATGGCGAGATCGCGGACAAGGACGTCTCCGTCCTCAAGCTCTCCGCGCTCAAGGGTCTGTTCAGGGACGTCGTCTCCGACCAGGTCTCCTACGTCAACGCACCGCTGTTGGCAGAGGAACGCAGCATCGGCGTCGAACTTGTCACCGACCCCTACTGCGAATCCTTCCGCAACGTCACACGGTTGACCGCGACGACGAGCGAGGGCCAGCGGATTTCGGTTTCGGGAACCGTGACCGGACCGAAGCTCGTGCAGAAGCTCACCGAGGTCAACGGCTTCGACCTCGAGATCGAGCTCACCGACAATCTGCTCATCTTCCGCTACGAGGACCGTCCCGGTATCATCGGTCAGCTGGGCCAGGCATTGGGCGCCAATGAGATCAACATCGCGGGCATGCAGGTCTCCCCCTCGGCGACCGACAACGATGCACTCTCGGTTCTGGCCGTCGACTCGGCGGTGTCCGAGGAAGTCGTCAAGGCCGTGGCCGGGGCAGTCAATGCCTCTGCCTTCAGCGGAGTCTCACTGAACGAAGACTGACCTCCACTGGAAACAGCTGATTGAACGGGACCCGTTCACCTCTGCAGATGAGGTGAGCGGGTCCTCATCGTCACCCAGGTCCACAGTTCGTCGGCCAGCACCGCCGCCGAGATGCCGATCAGGGCTCCGGCGATCGTGTCGGTCAGCCAATGCACCTGCAGTGCGGTGCGTGACCACATCATGAGCAGAACCCAGGCGAAGGCGAGGATCATCGACCAGTGGAACCGCAGGACCACCGGCTCGAGCGGGGGAGTGATCTCTGTCGGAGCAGCCCCGTCCTCATCTTCGGGCGGGATAGCCAGGGGCGGCACCGCGCCCGCCTCAGCCAGTTTGATCATGTGCGCTCTGGACGCGATGAACGCAAGCGCCATGGCCAGCGCCGCAGCGCCCATCGAATGCCCCGAGGGATAGGAATAGCCCAGGGAGTCATAGAGCTGCTCACTGGGACGGACTCGGATGACGACGGCCTTGAGCAGCTCGGACAGGGCGATGCCGAGAAGCATGGTGGTGACGAGGGCGCCAGCGGCACGGAACCGTCGCAGGAGGACGAAGAACCCGGCCAGCAGGCCGGTGCAGATCACGACACCCGTGCCCCCGCCCACCTCGGCGAGGGCGACCGCCGTCCAATAGGGGACGGTGTCCGGTTCGATCTCGACGAGGGTGAGCCAGCTCTGATCGAGCGAGGTGGGGCCGATGGCATCTGTGCGCAGCCAGATGCCGAAGGCGACGATGAGAAGCACCGCGGGCAGGGTCGACCAGAGGATCCACGTCGGTTGGCGGACGGACACGGAGAAGGGCTCAGGCGTTCCAGAGGCCGTAGGTCGATGCCAGGGAGGCGATCTTCTTCGCACGTGCCAGGCGGGGGAGGTACGAGCCGTCCGTGATCTCGGAGCCGCCCTCGGCCGCTTCGAGCAGCTGACGTGCCCAGTCGCGCTCGTCCTCGCTCGGGCTCATCGATTCGTTGAGCGTCACGACCTGATCGACGTTGAGCACGAGCTTTCCGGTCATGCCCATCATGTGGGTCACCTCGGCGTCCTCACGGACCTGCTCATCGCTCGCTGAGGCCGCGGACGGTCCATCGATGGCGCCGGGCAGTCCGCCCATGCGCGAGGCGATGGTCAGGCGCGACCGGGCGTAGGCCAGGGCCATCGGGTCCCCGGAGAAACCGGTGTCCTTGCGGAAGTCGTTCGTTCCGAAGGCAAGACGGAAGGTGCCGGGCGCCTCGGCGATCTTGGTCGCATTCTCCACGCCCATCGCGGACTCGAGCAAAGCGATGACCGGCAGGCCCGCCTTCGCGCGCATCGCGGTATAGGAGACCTGTTCCGGGCGTTCGGTCTCCGGCAGCATCACACCGCGCAGTCCGGGCAGCATGGCGATGGCGGCGAGGTCGTCGTCCCAGAATTCCGAGTCCATCTTGTTGATCCGGACCCACGCGGACATGCCGCCTTCAAGCGCACGCACAACATTGTCTCGGGCGTCGAGCTTCTTGTCATCGGAGACCGAAGCCTCGAGGTCGAAGATGACGGAATCCGATTCGGAGATCTGCGCCTCAGAGAAGACCTCCCCCTTGGCCGCGTTGACCAGCAACCAGGAGCGGGAGAGTTTGGCGGGGAGGGCGGCTGCTCGGCGATTGCGGATCGTATCTGTCAATGATCGACTTTCTCTGGGGTTCGGGGTGTTCCTCCCATCTTCGGCGTTCATGGCCGGAAATTGTAGTCCGGGACGAAGTTTGAGACATGAAATTGTGGATGACGGGATCGGATGCGGCCGAGGCTTCGCCGATGTCCGGATGGTAGGACGACCTGGTTGCATGGTGAGATGAGATCTAATCTGTGACCATGAAGTTTTCTATTGCAGTCATGCCGGGTGACGGCATCGGCAACGAGGTCGTCCCCGAAGGTCTCAAGGTGCTCAACCGCGCCATCGAGGTGTCCGGCGAACCTGCGGAACTCGAGCTCACGGACTACGACGTCGGCGCCAGCCGCTGGCACGAGACCGGTGAGACGATCACAGACGAGGAGCTCGAATCTCTGCGTAAGCACGACGCCATCTTCTTCGGCGCATGCGGTGACCCGAGCGTGCCCTCGGGCGTGCTCGAGCGCGGTGTGATCCTCAAGATGCGCTTCGGTCTGAGCCACGCAGTGAATCTGCGACCGTCGAAGCTCTTCTCCGGAGTCACCAGCCCGCTGGCGAACCCGGGAAAGATCGATTTCGTCGTCGTCCGCGAGGGCACCGAAGGATCCTACACCGGCATGGGCGGATCCGTCCGCACCGATACGCCCTACGAGGTCGCGACCGAGGTCTCGGTCAACACCTGGTACGGCGTCGAGCGTGCCGTTCGTGACGCGTTCGAGCGTGCGCAGGCGAGGAACAAGAAGCTCACCTACGTCCACAAACACAACGTCATGGTCCACGCCGGTCACCTATGGCGTCGCGTCGTCGAGAAGGTCGGCGCCGAATACCCCGAGGTGGCGGTCAACTACGAGCACACGGACGCGTGCACGATCTTCATGGTCACCGACCCCTCACGCTACGACGTGATCGTCACCGACAACCTCTTCGGTGACATCCTCACCGACCTCGCCGCGGCAGTCACCGGCGGCATCGGACTGGCCGCCTCGGGCAACCTCAACGTCGAAGGAACCGCACCGAGCCTGTTCGAACCCATCCACGGCTCGGCGCCTGATATCGCCGGTCAGCAGATCGCCGATCCGACCGCTTCCATCCTCTCCGGTGCACTCATGGCTTCGCACCTGGGGCTCGAGGTCGTGGCGAAGTCGATCGAGACCGCTGTCGAGTCCGATCTGGCCGATCGTGACGGAACCAAGCGATCCACCGCCGAGGTGGGCGACGCGATCGCGGCCCGCCTGAGCTGACGTGACCTGCAGGGGCCGAGGCTGGGCACGACCACCTCGGCGAGGCGAGAGCCGACTGGACCATTCGTGAGCCATCACCCCGGTGCGACGCGCGCCGGGGTGATGGACTACCCTGACAGTGTCACTCATCACAAATGAGAAAAGAGTTCTTATGACTAAGTTTGCCGTTCTCAAGAATGTCCAGCCGCAACCCGAGCTGGTGCGAGAGAACATCAAGAAGGACCCCGGATTCGGGCTCTACTTCACCGACCACATGGCCCACATCAGATACACCCTTGACGATGGCTGGCACGCTCACGAGGTGAAGCCCTACGGCCCGCTGGTGCTCGATCCTGCTGCTGCAGTGTTCCACTACGCCCAGGAGATCTTCGAAGGCATGAAGGTCTACCGCCATGCAGACGGCTCCGTCTGGACCTTCCGTCCCGAGCGGAACGCTGCGCGCATCAATAAGTCCGCCGAGCGTCTTGCGCTGCCGCAGATCTCGGAATCCGACTTCATCGAATCGCTCAAGGCGCTGGTTTCCCTCGATCAGCAGTGGGTTCCCACCCCGGAGTCCGAAGCCGACGAGTCGAGCCTGTACCTGCGCCCATTCATGATCGCCACCGAGAAGTTCCTGGGTGTGCGCTCAAGCCATGAGGTCGACTACTACGTCATCGCCAGCCCCGCCGGTCCATACTTCTCCGGTGGCATCAAGCCCGTCTCGATCTGGCTGTCGCAGAACTTCAACCGCGCCGGCTCCGGCGGCACCGGATTCGCCAAGTGCGGCGGCAACTATGCGGCCTCGCTGGCGGCACAGAACGAAGCTGCAGCCGAGGGCTGCCAGCAGGTGCTGTTCACGGATGCCGCGGAGAACAAGTACATCGATGAACTCGGTGGTATGAATCTCATGCTCGTGACCAAGGACGGCCGCCTGCTCACTCCGGAGCTCGGCGATTCCATCCTCGACGGTGTCACTCGCCGGTCCCTGCTCGACCTCGCTCCGCAACTGGGGCTGAAGCCGGAAGAGCGCAAGATCACCGTCGACGAATGGCGTGAGGGCGTTGCCAACGGCGACATCGTCGAGGCCTTCGCCTGCGGCACCGCCGCGGTTGTGACACCGATCGGTCGGGTCGTCAGCGGCGACTTCACCATCGATCACGGCGAAGAACCGGGTGCGAAGACCATGGAGTTCCGCAAGACTCTGCTCGACATCCAGTACGGTCGGGCCGAGGACACGAACAACTGGATGGTTCGTCTGGCCTGAGGTCCTGCGGACAACGTGTGTCCGGCGTGTACAGGGGGTCGGGGGCTGCGATATCGATCGCGGCACCCGACCCCCTGACATGTCCTGCTGACTCAGTCATGGGTGGACTCGGCCTCCACGGGTGGGGTCGGCCTTGGTCGTCATCATCAAGGCCGACGAATTTGCGCGCATCTGCGTTAAAAGATGTACTGTGGCCACGTGTCTACATCAGCCTCAACATCCACGCCGACCGCTTCCGAAGTCGTCGCCAACCTTCCGTGGCGCTGGAGGACTCAGGGTGCCATCTTCATCATCGGTGGCCTGGGCTTCATGTTCGACGCCTGGGATGTTGCGCTCAACGGGTTCCTCATCCCACTGCTCAGCGACTACTGGAGCCTGAGCGTCGGCCAGGCCGCTTGGATCGCCACGGCCAACCTCATCGGCATGGCTCTGGGTGCCTTCATCTGGGGCGGCATCGCCGATGTGATCGGACGCAAGAAGGCATTCACCCTCACCCTTCTCGTGTTCTCAGTCTTCACGGTGGCAGGAGCTTTCTCCCCAGCTTTCGGCTGGTTCATCGTCTTCCGATTCCTCGCCGGATTCGGGCTTGGCGGATGCATCCCGGTCGACTATGCCCTCGTCGGGGAATTCACTCCCAAGAAGCATCGCGGTCGCGTCCTGACTGCAATGGACGGTTGGTGGCCGATCGGTGCCTCACTGTGCGCCTTCGTCTCCGCATCGCTGCTGGGCGTGGGGGACTGGCGCCTCATCATGCTTGTCATGATCGTGCCCGCTCTGCTGACAGTGGCCGTGCGCTTCGGAATTCCCGAATCACCTCTCTATCTTGCTTCCGTCGGACGGTACGCCGAAGCCGATGCCATCATCGCCAGGCTCGTCGAGCGCACCGGCGCCGAGGTGACGACGTGGACTCATGATGTTCCCGTCGCGAGCGAGACCAAGGCCACCGGTACCGCCCGATCCGCTGGCACCGCCCAGGACGCCGGCACCGCCCAGGACACCGGCGCTGCCAAGACGCCTCGGCAGGCATCCGACGCGCCTGGAGCGGTCACCTCCGTCAACAGACAGCTGCGCGCCGCCAGCGGTCAATTGCTGCAATTGTGGCAGTACTCAGCCAAGACGACTCTTGTCTCCTGGGCACTGTTCGGATCTGTCCTCCTGGTCTACTATGCGGCCCTGACATGGTTGCCGGATATCCTGAAGAAGCAGGGGTTGGGAGACCAGACAGCATTCATGGTCACCGGATCGATGACGGCAGTGGGCATCCTCGGTGTCATCGTCTCGGCCCTGATCGTCGAACATGTGGGTCGAAAATGGGTGCTCGGCGTGACCGCAATCGTCTCCGCGCTCCTGTTGGTCTGTGCCGCAGTATTCATCGAGGCTTCGGGGACGGAGCTGACCTTGGCCGCCAAGGCCAGCATAATCGGATTCGGATTCGTCGTGCAGATCGCCATTCCCACTCTTTACACCTATGTCTCGGAGCTCTACCCGACCCGGCTGCGCGGTTCGGGATTCGGCTGGGCATCGGCTGCCTCCCGCATTGCGACCGGTGTTGCTCCGCTTGTCTTCGGTGCGTTCATGTGGCCGGTTCTCGGGCTGACACTGACCTTCATACTTACCGGGGTGCTCGTGGTTGTGTCGGTGGTGCTCATGGCTATGCTCGCCAGGGAGACCACGGGCGAAGCGCTCGCTTGAGGTCCCGCGCGATGCGGCCTGAGGGACTGGGCGATGCGGCTTGAGTCGAGGAACTCACCTGCTTGGTGCAGTGCCGTGAATCTGTTGCCAGACGTTCGATTTCGCATCTGACCTGGGCTGATGCTTCGCGAGAATCTCGTGTCAGTGCCGGACGCTAGTGTGTTTGGTATGGAAGCAGAGACGGTTTCAGACGTGATCACCGAGATTCATCGGTGGCGCGAGAAGCTGTCCGACCTGCCGCCAGCGCGGACTGAGCGCGAAGCGATCGACAGAATCACCGCTCTGGAGGAACTGACGTCTGTGAGCGCGGCAGCGCAGGCCAGAGAGACGTTGACCTTCGACATGCACCGCCGGAATCGTGAAGCTGAGGACGGTTTGTCGAGTCGCAAGCAGGGGCAGGGTCTGGGGGCCGAGATCGGATTGGCCCGAAAGGTTTCTCGGGCCAGAGGGTGCAAATTGCTGGGCTTCGCCCGATCCCTGCTGATGGATCTGCCCAAGACGTATGCCGCCCTCAAGAGCGGAGACATCTCAGAAGAGAAGGCACGAGTCGTCGCGAAGGAGACTGATTGGCTCCCCAGAGACAAGCGGCACCAGGTCGATGACCGGATGGCCGATCGCCTCGCCGAGGTGGGTGTCGGTCGGCTGGGCAATGAGGTTCGTGCCCTGGCCCAGCAACTCGACCAGAAGGCAGCCGTCGAACATCTGGACAGGTGCGTGGACGAACGTGCCGTCACAGTGCGTCCAGCGCCTGGAAACATGGCGTATCTGACGGCACTCCTGCCCCTGTCGCAAGCGGTGGCAGCGTATACCAACTTGTCGAAGTCGGCACAGTCGATCATCGGGACAGGTCAGGCCGACGGGCGCACTCAGAGCCAGGTCATGGCCGACCTTCTGGTCG
Source organism: Brevibacterium picturae (assembly GCF_900105045.1). GTDB lineage: Bacteria > Actinomycetota > Actinomycetes > Actinomycetales > Brevibacteriaceae > Brevibacterium > Brevibacterium picturae. The sequence continues at coordinate 3,493,642 of NZ_LT629739.1, forward strand.
AGAGAACCACAGGTCAAGACAGTGCAGAAGCCATTCCCACCGAAGTCCACGTAGTGATGAATGCCGACAGCCTCTTCGACTCAGGTGAGACCCCAGCGTGGTTCCCCGGCTTCGACCCGATCCCAGCGAAGACAGGCCGAGCATTCATCGCCGAGAACGAAGCCGCAGTCTTCATCCGGCGGTTGTACACACGTCCAACCGACGGTCAGTTGGTCCGAATGGACTCGAAGCGCCGTGAATTCTCCGGTCTGCTCCGGCGCATGGTGGTGATTCGCGATGACGTCTGCCGTTCTCCGTGGTGCGATGCTCAGATCAAACACGCAGACCATTCTCAAGGATTCGCCGCCGGTGGCCAGACCGACTGGGACAACGCCTCAGGACTCTGCGCGGCCTGCAACTTCAATAAGGAACTGCCGGGATGGCGACATGAGGCCACCGCCGAAGAATTAATCGTGCGAACTCCGACCGGACACAGATATCAGATCGGCACCAAGCCGATCGGAACACCGACGACGAAGAACAGTGAACTTCCCCGCTCCAATCTCACCAACTGGCAGTCCTCGGAAGAAGCCAACGACGCCGATCATTTCACCGTGCGAATCCCGCCGCTTCGAAGAGCGAAGGCGCCGCAACTTCGAAGTGCGAAGGCGTCGGCGCTTGAGAGACCATTCGAATCCCTCCAGGTTGATGTTTGGGAACTTCAGGATGAGCCGCCGAGCGTGGTGGAACTGAGCCTGGTGGAGCAACTGGCCGAATTCGCCTCCGCAGAATGACGCCCGCAGCTGTGCCGAGTGCAACCGTGCCGAGAGCGGCAACTCCTCAGCCAGGCAGTCGTTCCTCAGCCCAGAAGGGAGAGTTCTGCCAGAGTTCAATTGCCCGACTGCCGGAGTCGTTATGGTGGGAACATGGATGATCATGCCGAGCTTGAGGTTCTCGGAGCTTCACCTGCGGAGCTCAATGTGGAACTTGTGTGGGGCATACCGGGCGGTCTGGGGCAGAGCTGGGACCCCATAGGCTCAGCAGCTGGAATCCCTGGAGTGCTGCCACCGCCCCATGAGATCGAAGAGCTCTACGCCGCTGCAGCGGCAGAGCCGCCCTTGAACGAGGATCCGAAGCACGCGGCACTGTTCGGGAAACTCTACGACCTTTCGGTCCGAAACGGTCAGGTCCTCATCGCAGCGGCGCGGTCCGATGGGCGCCTGAGGTCAATCGCCTACGGCCACTTCTGGTCCTGGGCGGAACAGGACCACGACTGGGCACATGAACTGGCCTCCACACTCGGAGACGCCGCTGCGGCACTCGAATGGTCGTTCGCCCTCAACCTTTTGGCTCGTGATCCCCATCTGCGCAGTTCCGGGCTCGGACGGACCACGCTCCAGACATGGCTGGCCGGCATCAGCGGATACAGTTGCTGGCTCCAGACCAACGACATCGACAGCCCCGCCCGCAGCCTCTACGAAAGCCTCGGCTTCGTCGCGCTCGGTCATGGGCCCCAAGCGCCCAACGGCCAACCGGGACTCGTCATGTTCAGACCACCAGCCTGAGCGCGCGGTTCCGCGCGATCATGAGAAACCGGTGATCATTAGGATGGTGGCATGCGCAACGAAGCTCCGGCAGACAAACAGACCATCGACACCTCCAGCCCGGCCATGGCATCGCAGGATGCTGCCCCCATGCCACATGATGAGAACCTGTGGCTCGAAGACATCCACGGCGATGACCAGATGGCCTGGGTCAGGGAGCAGAACGCGAAGACCATCGCCAGGTTCCAGGACGATCTGTTCGACTCCATCGCCGGTGATATTCAGACCGCCCTGGACTCCGAGGGCAAGATCCCGATGGTGGCCAAACGCGGTGATCACTATTTCAACTTCTGGCGCGACACCACGAACCCCAAAGGCATGTGGCGGCGAACCACCTGGGACAGCTATGTCTCCGATTCCCCCGAGTGGGAGGTCCTCATCGACCTCGACGAGCTCGGCACCGCGGAAGCAACACCCTGGGTGTGGGCCGGAGCATCGGTGCGTCGTTCGGACAACTCACGTGCACTCGTCTCGCTCTCGCCCGATGGCGGGGACGCTCACAGAGTGCGCGAATTCGATCTGAGAACCAAATCCTTCGTTGCCGGCGGCTTCGACCTCCCTACGGCGAAGACCCGCTTTGCCTGGCTCGACGATGACACGATCATCGTCGCCACCGAGACTGACGAGGCCTCTCTGACCACTTCGTCCTATCCGCGTCAGGCGCGAGTCCTCAGGCGTGGACAGGCCATTGCCGATGCCCCAATTGTCGCCGAGGTGCCACGCGATCACGTCGCCATCTTCGTCGGCAGCGATGTGGGACCGGCAGAGGCCGATTCCACCGACAGGGTCTTCGCCATCGATGCCATCGACTTCTTCAATTCGCGGCCCAGCTTCATCGACCTCGACCTGGTCACCGAGGAATTCGGGGCGGTGAGCACCGACGCCTCGGCGTGGGAGAAGAAATGGACCGTCGTCGATGTGCCGACCGACGTGGAAGTCGGATTCGACAGGGACTTCGTTCTCTTCCGCCCCCAATCCGACTGGAATCACGAGGATTTCTCGGTGCCCGCCGGTGGTCTGGCCATCGCCGATATCGCCGAGGTGCGGGCTGGCACAATCGCACCGACCGTCATCTTCGCCCCCGACGCTCACACCGCCCTGCAGTCGTGGACATGGACGCGGGACTACCTGGTCCTCGAGCTGCTGGCTGACGTACAGTCTCAGCTGGTCGTTCTCGATCCCAACGATCATTTCTCATCGTCTCGGCTGCCCGGAGTCGCGGCCAATCACATGGTCGGGTTGGGAGCAGTCGACAGACACGATGACGCCACCGCCAACGACTATTGGCTGGTGAGCACCGGCTTCCTGACTCCATCGACCCTGGCGTACGGAAGGTTGGGGTCCTCGAGCACCAACAGCTATGCGACCCCCGAAACCATCAAAACGGCACCGGCACTCTTTCCCAGCGAAGGCTTCTGCGTCGAACAGCACTTCGCCACCAGCGAAGACGGCACGAAGATTCCCTACTTCCAGATCGCCGACAGCGCTCTGGTGCTCGATGGGAGCAGTCCGACCCTCCTGGACGGATACGGTGGATTCGAAGTCAGCCGGTCTCCGGTGTACTCCCCGGTCATGGGCATCGGATGGTTGGGGCGCACGACGATTACCGCCGGACGTCGCGGGGTCTATGTCCTGGCCAACATTCGCGGCGGTGGAGAATACGGGCCACGGTGGCACACCTCGGCGATGCGAGAGAACCGGATGCGGGCCTACGAAGACTACGCCGCCGTTGCCCGAGATCTCATCGAACGCGGGGTGACGAGCCCGAAGAGTCTGGCTTGCGCCGGCGGGTCGAACGGGGGACTGCTGGTCGGGAACATGCTCACACAGCACCCTGAACTCTTCGGCGCGATCTCGTGCGGAGTTCCTCTCTTGGATATGCGCCGCTACACCAAACTCAGTGCAGGCTATTCGTGGAAGGCCGAGTACGGCGACCCAGATGTGGCCGAAGACTGGGCATTCATCCAGAAGTTCTCGCCCTATCACCTGCTGGAAGAAGGCGTGGACTATCCACCCGTGCTGTTCTGGACGGCGACCTCTGATGATCGTGTCGGGCCGGTCCAGGCACGCAAGATGGCTGCCCGGATGCAGGATCGGGGCATCGACGATGTGTGGTTCTTCGAAGACACCGAAGGCGGGCACTCGGCAGCCTCGGACAACAAGCAGGCGGCGTTCACCCGGGCCCTGAGCTACCGCTTCCTGTGGAACTCGCTGTCCGGCGAGTGAGCAAGCTCATAGCTTCTGAGCAGAGCCTGAGAGTAGGTTTGGAACCATGACGAACGATACGCACGAACCCCAGCGCTTTCACGCCGAATACAAGGTCATCGGTGGGAAACTCGTGGTCGCCGATGTGGAAACCGACGGGAAGACCATCACCGAGGTCAAGATCTCCGGCGACTTCTTCCTCGAACCCGAAGAAGCCTATTTCGACCTCGCCCCTGCGCTCGTCGGAGCCAGCGTCACCGCGGACAACGCGAACCTGCGCCAACGCCTCGATGACGTACTCGCCAGGTACGGTTCGGAACTGGCGATGCACGGATTCTCGACTTCTGACATCGCCACGGTCGTCAGGCGTGCTCTGGGGTCGGCGGCGAACTTCACCGACTTCGATTGGCAGGTCATCCGCGGCGAGGTCCTGCCCACACAGGTCAATGTCGCCCTCGACCAGGTGCTGTTGGACGAGGTCGCAGCAGGACGTCGGAAACCGACGCTGCGGTTCTGGGAATGGGACGACACCGCCACGGTCATCGGAGCCTTCCAGTCCTACGCCAACGAACTCCGCCCGGAAGGCGTCGAGAAGTACGGGGTGCAGGTCGTGCGCCGCATTTCCGGCGGGGGAGCGATGTTCATGGAAGGCGGCAACTGCATCACCTACTCGATGTTCGTCCCACCCGCGCTGGTCGCCGGCCTCGACTATGAGGAGTCCTACGTCTTCCTCGACCAATGGGTGCTGGCAGCTCTGAAGAGCCTCGGCGTCGAAGCCTTCTACAAACCGATCAACGACATCTCCTCGACCGGCGGCAAAATCGGCGGTGCGGCACAGAAGAGAATGCGCGACGGAACCCTGCTTCACCACGCGACGATGAGCTACGACATCGACGCCGACAAGATGGTCGAAGTCCTGCGCATCGGTGAGGCGAAGATCTCCGACAAGGGCGTCGCCAGCGCGAAGAAGCGCGTCGACCCCCTGCGCAGCCAGACCGGTGAGGCCCGCAAAGACATCATCGACGTCATGGCCGACACCTTCGCCGACAGATATGGCGCCAGCTTCGACACCTTCACCGAAGACGAACTGGAGAAGGCACGTACCCTTGTTGCCGAGAAGTTCGGAACCGAGAAATGGACACACCGAGTGCCGTGAGCATGCCTGAAGATGATCATGGTCCTTGGTGGGAAGCTCAAGCTCTGGCCCTGGCAGCCGAGGCGGAACGCCGTGAGAGACGGCGGGGAATCGCACTCATCATCGGCTCAGCCGTGCTTATGGCAGTCTCACTGCTGTGTATGTTCATCGGCTCTCTCGGCCTGATCGGGCTGGTGTGCCTGGTCTTCTTCGGTGCCTGTCTCTTAGCCGGCATCCTGATGCGTGGGGACCCCAATTCCCGGACCACCTTCGTGCTGTCACTGTGGGCGGCGCTGCTGATGGGGCTCGGCATGGGACTGCTGTTCATCTTCACACTCGTGTCAGCGTTGACCTACGGGGCGAGCGGTAACCAGATCGTGGTGCTCGTCGTCGCCGCAATCGGCTTCTTGTTCTTCGGAGTCGGCTGCGTCGCGGCAATGGTGAAGGCAAGACGACCTCGTGGGCGGACACAGCGATGAGGAGTGAGGAACCGAAACAGTCGACGATCGTTACTCTCGGCGGTGGCGGGTTCTCCATGTCTGAGACAGAGGAATCAGCCATCGATGACTACCTGCTCCAGCTGGCGAGCAGTGTGCGAGGCACACGCAGCACCGAATCTCACCATCGCCGAGGTGGTGGTGAGATTCCGCGCGTGTGCTTCGTCCCGACGGCATCGGGTGACAACCCCGACTACATTCGACGCTTCGAGGCCGCATTCGACGGACGGGCCGAGACGCATGTGCTCTCACTGTTCGGTCAGAGTCCGTGGGACTACCAGGATCCGCAGATGCTTCTGGACATGGATCTCATCTACGTCGGCGGTGGATCCACCGCCAACCTGCTCGCGCTGTGGCGGCGGCACGGCGTGGACGACATCATGCGAAGGGCAGCGAGCGACGGTACGGTCCTCGCCGGAGTCAGTGCCGGGGCCAACTGCTGGTTCGAGGCGTCATCGACCGACTCGTTCGGCTCGCTGGCTGCCCTGGACGAGGGTCTCGGAATCCTCCCCGGCAGCGTCTGCCCGCACTATCATGGTGAGGCCGGCCGGGCCGAGATGTTCCGCACCTGGATCGGGACCGGTCAGCTGCCGGGACCAGGGCTCGCCATCGACGACCATGCCGCCGTCGTCTTCGAGAACGCCACGGCCACCTCGGTGATGGTGGAAAGACCTGAAGCCAACGCCTACCTCGTTGACGGCTGGAGCGAAACGCGGCTCGGCACCGATGACGCAGCCGCCACTCTGCCTCGCCACCTCCCCAGGCGGGTGCTGGAATGAACGACCAGGTACTCGAATGAACGATGGCGAGCTGCAGGCGATCTTCGCTCGCGCGTACCGGAAGCAACGACGGGACGCGCAACTGCTCATCCTCGTCGCCACGCTGTTCGTCGTTGTGGGGTTGATCATGCTCGTCGGCGCAGGTCAGATCGTCGGCCTCTTCATCACGGTGTTCTTCGCCGCCGGCATCATCGCCGGCATCATGCAGCTGATCGGCATGCACACGAGGCGGGCGCTGCTGCTGGGAATCTGCTCCGCACTGCTGCTCACCGCAGCCTGCGCCATCCTCATCGTGCTGACACTGACAGGTGTCATCATCGACGCGCCCGGGCGTTCGCAGATCGTCGCCACGATTGCCGCCTTCGTCGGTCTCGTGTTCTTCGGTGGCGGATCGGTCGTCCTCCTCGTCCGCTACGTTCGGAGGCGTTGATCGCACCTGTGCACGCATTCCTCGCAGGCGATCGACCACCTCGGCGATCTGATCTGTAGGATTGGGAATCAATCAAGCCATACCCTGCACAAGGAGAGCCATGCGCCAGGTCGAACCGTCAGTAGAACTGCTCGCCAAGCCCAGCATCGACTGGGATTCGATGAGGACATATCTCGATGAGGTGGGCGGATCTAACTGGGCGGATCGTGTCGAAGAGGCCGATTCTCCCGACGCCGAGGACATTGTCGAGTTCTCCGGGCGCATGTGCTACCGCTCGTGGGAGCCGGGGCTGAACCCGAACGTGTCCCGTGTGCGCACGGATTCGTCCCAGTACCTGGGCAACGTCATCGCCTCCCAGCACGGTTCGGTGCTCGAGCACGCGAACTTCACCTTCGTCCTCCACAACGTCTCCCGGGTGCTCACCCACGAACTCATCCGCCACCGTGCCGGTTCCGCGTTCTCGCAGGAATCCCTGCGCTACGTGCGGCTGGCCGACATTCCGTTCTGGTTCCCCGAGTGGGCACGTGAGGACTCGGAGCTCATGGAACGCTCCCTCAAAGTCCTCGACACCCTCGAAGAACACCAGAAGTGGATGACCGAGCATTTCGAACTCGACGAAGCCAGCACGAAGTTCTCCCATAAGAAGCACATGACCTCGTTCATGCGCCGCTTCGCACCCGAGGGCTTGGCCACTGGCATCGTCTACACCGCCAACCTCCGCTCCCTGCGCCACGTCATCGAGATGCGCACGGCCAAGGGAGCCGAGGAAGAGATCCGTCTCGTGTTCAATAAGATCGGGGAGGCCATGCTCCAAGAGGCCCCCGCGGTCTTCTCCGACTATGAAGTGGTCGACGGGGCATGGATCCCCGGGACCCGGAAGGCATGACATGGCTGACATCTTCAACGCCCAGATCAACCCCGGAAAACTCGAGATCGTCTCTGCCTGGCTGAGTAAGCAGGAGCGCTCGGCCGGGACCGATGTGACACCGGAGGCACTGACCCAGCTCAGCTCCTACCGGTTCGACGATCCCGCCGGCGAGGTGGGAGCAGAGATCCACATCGTCGCTTCGGGAGACCGCGTCTTCCAAGTGCCGCTGACCTACCGCGGGGAACCGCTGGCCGGTGCCGACGAGCACCTGATCTCGACCATGGAGCATTCCATCCTCGGCAAGCGCTGGGTCTACGCCGGGATGGGTGACCCTCTCTTCCGGCAGCGCCTCGACCACGCGATCGCCACTGCTGATAACTCGGCCCGGCAGTTTCGCGTCGACGACGAGGGCAACAGGGTCGAAGAGATCACCGATGTCGCTCACGCCTGGGGTACGGGGCCGTTGGCCGGTGCCGAAGACGTCGAAATGCTGTATGAGCTCAGCCTCGATTCGCCCGCTGAGGGAACTGAAGCGGGACTGCTCTTGGGCCGCTGGTCGGGTCAGGACTCCCGGGTCGTCCTCGCCGTGATGGTGTGATGATCGGGTGAGCAAGGACTGCCTGTTCTGCGGGATCGTCGCAGGTGATGTGCCGAGTGCGCCGGTCGCGGAGACGGAGACGACCGTCGCGTTCATGGACATCCAGCCAGGCTCCGACGGGCATCTGCTCGTCGTCCCGAAACGGCACAGCACGGATCTGCGAGACATTCCTGCCGCCGATCTCGCAGACGTGGCGATCGAATCGCAGCGTATCGCCAAGCATGTCTTCGACGTGTGGGGTGCCGACGGGGTCAACCTGCTCAACTCCTGCGGCAAAGACGCCTGGCAGTCGGTGTTCCACTTCCATATGCATGTCATTCCGCGCTACCGCGACAAAACCAAGGACCGACTCAGGCTGCCGTTCGAACCCGGCATGCGCGGTGAGGCAGAGCTGATCGAGGAGATGGCAGGCTCGATGAGGTCGGCCCTGGAGGCTGGCTGACCTGACACCTCACCGTCCCAGGTCGATGATCGTCATCCCCGTACCGGTGTTCGCGCCCAGGGCCACCATGGCTGCGGGAGCGTCCTCAAGGCCGATGACATTCGTGACAAGATCCTGCGGGCGGAGCTTCCCGGCGATGACGAGGTCGACCATCTCCGGATACGCGGCTGCGGCCATCCCGTGGGAGCCCAAGACGCTGAGCTCGAGTCCGATGACACGCGACATGTCGAACACCGGCGGTGCGGCCAGCAGGCCGATCTGCACGTGACGTCCCAAGGGTGCCAAGGATGAGATTGCGGCTGCGATTGTGTCCTCGCGGCCGAGGGCGTCCACGCTCACGGCAACCCCGTCCACGCTCACGGCCACCCCGTCCGGGCATTGGTCCGAGGCCTGGGAGACCACCTCGACGGATAGTTCGTCCGGGTTCTTGCCAGAGGCGTTGACCGTGTGTTGCGCACCGTGTTCGCGGGCCCGGTCGAGCGCGGCATCGCTGACGTCGATCGCGACGACCCGGGCACCGATGGCCCGGGCGATCATAATCGCCGACAGCCCCACTCCGCCGCAGCCGAACACGGCGACCGTCTCGCCCGCGTGAAGGTTCGCCCGCACCCGCAGACCGTGGAAGGCAGTGGCGAAGCGGCAACCGAGTCCCACCACCGCCGAGGCGGGAAGCTCCTCAGGGACCGCGATGAGGTTGGCATCGGCGTTGTGGATGACCACCTGATCCGCCCAGGAACCGAAGTGGGTGAACCCGGGCTGCGTCTGGTCCGGGCAGACCTGAGCATTGCCGTCCAGACACCAGCGGCAGCGACCGCAGCCGCACACGAAGGGCACGGTCACACGCTGGCCGGGGCGGAAGTTCGTGACCTTGGGCCCCGCCGAGGCGATGCGACCGACGAGCTCATGACCGGGCACATGCGGCAGAGTGATCGTCGAGTCGTGGCCCGACCACGCATGATGGTCGCTGCGGCAGACGCCGGTGGCTTCGACGTCGATGACGACGCCGGCTGCGGGAACGGATGGTGACTCGATGTCTCTCAGCTGAGGGAGGACAGAGAACTCTTCATAGACGATTGCACGCACACGGTCATTCTATGCAGAGTCGGTCAGCCCGCACGGCGCAGTCCACATCAGTTCGACCTGGCGTGGATCCCGACCGCGGCCAAGGCATCGAGGAGTCGTCGCCGCAGGGCCTGGGCCTGTTCGGAGAAGGCTTGCTGCCGTTGCATGTATTCGGCCTTGCCCTCGGCGGTTTCGATGGCGACGACGCCGTAGCCCCAGCCGCGCAGATCGTAGGGCGAGGCCTCCATGTCGAGGGTGCGGATGTCCAGTGCCAGATCGAAGCAGTCGACGACGAGGTCGGAGGAGGCGACGGGACCGATCTTCATCGCCCATTTGTACAGGTCCATTCCCGCATGCAGGCAGCCGGGCTGCTCAGCGGCCACCATGCCTGCACGGGTCGGCTGGAGGGTGTTGCGAGGGCGTGCGGGCTCGGTGAAGAAACGGAACGCGTCGTGGTGGGAACACTGAATCCGGTGGCCCTCGACGACGGCGTCGGTGGCTTCATGGCTCAGACGCAACGGCACCTGCTGGTGGCGGCGCTGCTCCTCGCTGAGCTTGTAGACCATCGCCCATTCGTGGATGCCGAAGCACCCGAAGTTCGCCTCCCGATGCAGGGTCGACTGGACTAGGGAGGCGATGAACTTCGCACCATCACCCCGATCTCTGCGCCAGGACTCGACGTCGACCTCGGCGATGGTGCCCGCTGAGTTGCTCGTGTACCAGCGCCGGTCGAAATAATTCTGGTCGGCCTCCGTGGTCAACTCGAGTCGCACGTCGGGACCCGGATTCCACTTGGCCAGTTGGCCCGCTTTGAACGGATAGTAGGTGAACAGGAAGTCCTCGACCGGGTGCTTCTCGCCCTTGAGTCGGCGGGCGAGGTGCGCATCCGTTCTCCTTGCGATCCTCGTGGCGTGATCATCACGCAGAGCCCGCCATGTGGGTGCGCTGATCGCGGCACCCCCAGCACCGACAGCACGGGGGAAGTCGGTGCGCTCAGCGGTCAGTGAGGCGGTGGGAGTCATCGCTTCATTGTCCCAGACCGTTTGGTCCCGCGCATCGGGGGTGCCGTGAGCGGATCCTCGGGCCAGGGATGCTTCGGATACCGGCCTCGATTCTCCGCTCTGACGTGGGAATAGGCATTGGCCCAGAACGAAGCGAGGTCGCTGGTGACCGCCAACGGCCGGCGGGCGGGGGAGAGGAGGTGAATCACCACAGGGATTCGGCCATCGCACACCCGCGGTACCGTCTGCCAGCCGAAGCACTCCTGAAGTTTGACCGCAAGGATGGGACTCGGCACCTCAGTCACCGGGCCGCCGTCGACCGACGCCGACTCGTCCTCTGCCTCGGGCGCAGACTCAGATGCCGACTCCGACACCGCATGATCGGGGTCGGGGTAGTCGAGGCGAATCCGTGAACCGCTGGGGACTTCAAGGCTCACCGGCACCAGTTCGTCGAGTCGGGAGGCCTGCGGCCAGGGCAGGAGAGTCCGCAGGGCAGAGACGAGATCGACCTTGCTCGGATCAGACCCTCGTGCGATGCGGTCCAGGGCGGCCGGGCACCACTCGGTCAGCGTCTGCGACAGCCGCGACCACCGCACATCCGGCCACGGCGGTCCATAGATGGCGTGCAGCAGCCCCAGCCGGGACCGCAGCTCTTCGAATGCCTCGCTGGGCCGCAGAATCTCACGCGCACCGCGCTGACGCACCGACGCCGCGATCGCCGAACGGGCCAGTTCCGGGCTCGCCTTGATTGGTGTGGCGGTGAGTTCGATGCCGCCGAGGCGGGTCCGCTGCACCGCGCGCACCTTCCCTTGGTCGAAGGTCGCAGTCTCCTCGGTCGCCATCAGCCCGGCGCCCGCGAGCTCTGCGGTGTCCTCGTCGATGACCACCGCGGCCCTGATGACGGCGCGTCCCCCGGAAAGCCCGACATCGGAGATCGCCAGCCACGGACTGCCTTGCAAAGACGAGTTCCGCGGCAGCGATGCGGCTGTGCCGGAGGCCAGCAGGTATTCCGACGCCGAGGAACTGCGCAGCCGGCCGATCTGCAGCGGATGGGACAGGGCAACGACAAGTCCCAGGTCATCGGGGCGCAGAGAACCGCCCCGAGCCGAACCGGGGGGTGTCGACTCGCGGACCGCTGATTCGCGCCCGGCTGAGCCCGGCGGATCAGAGAACTCCGCGGCCAATCCGGCGAAGCGCTTCACATCGTTGGCGAACCGACGGTCCTTGCTGCGCCGCAGCTCGCGCAGAGTGGCCACGAGATCGGCGCCGGGGGACCGCTGGTCGGACTCGATCACAGCGATCGCCTCGGCTGCCGCGGTCGGGGACAGCAATGCGGCTCCGTCGAAGAGACCTCGCGCCGACCACACGGAGGCCGGAATCCGTGCGATCGCCCGTCCCAGTCGGGTGACTCGGATTGCGTCGTGCTTCACCGAGCCGCCGTCGCCGTCCGAAGCATCCTCGGTCCCCGCCGTCCCGAGCGCCCCGAGCGCCACGAGATTGTCCACGGCCAGGCGGTGCGGGCCTTCCGGCATCGGATCCGGCAACAGGCCCGCGTCGCCGCCCCACACGGCGAGGGTCAGGACCGCCGAGGTGAGATCGGAGGTCGCGATCTCCGCGGGCGTGTGCTCGGGCAGGCTCGCCCAATCCGGTTCGGACAGGCACCGATAGACCGTGCCCGGACCCAACCGTGAGGCACGACCGCCACGCTGCGTCCCCGAGGCCTTGGACTCACGGGTCGTGACCAGGCCGGACATTCCACGCCGCGTATCCAACCGGGGACCCCTGGCGAGCCCCGAGTCGACGACGATGCTCACCCCGGGAACCGTCAGAGCCGACTCCGCGACAGAGGTCGACACGATCACGCGACGATGGCCCACTTCGGCGGGATGGGGTCGCAGGATCGCATCCTGCTCCTGGGCGGGAGTGCGGCCGAGCAGAGTGTGGACCTCGGTCCCTGACCCGGCGGGGAGGGACCGCGTGATCCGGGCGGCGATCTCCTCGACCTCCCGGGCGCCGGGGGCGAAGACGAGCACGTCCCCGCTGATGTGCGTCGACAGAGCTTCAACACTCGTTCGCGCCACATGATCGAGGAAGTCCCAGGTCACGCAGCGTGCGTCCAGAGGACGCTGCTTCGCCGGCGCCCACCTGACATCGAGGGGGTGGACCTTCGCTGCAACCGACAGCAGCGCTGCGGGTGACTCGGCGCCGTCTCCTGAACTCAACCGTCGTGCCCACATCGTGGCATCGAGGGTCGCCGACATGACGACGAGGCCAAGATCCTCACGCAGATCGATCAGTTCCCGGCACAGCGCGAAGGTCAGGTCGGTGTCGAGCTGTCGCTCGTGCACCTCGTCGAGGATGACAGCCGAGACACCTGCCAACTCAGGATCGCGCAGCAGACGGTTGAGCAGCACTCCCGTGGTCACGAACTCGATCCTCGTGCGCGCCGAGGTCCGCGACTCCCCGCGAACCGTGAACCCGATCACCTCGCCGAGGCGGGTCCCGGTCAGCGTCGCCAGTCGCCTGGCCGCGGCCCGAGCGGCCATGCGTCGCGGCTGAGTGACGATGATCCGCCCCGCAGCGGCGGATGGATCAGCAGGCTCGGACGGGTGCTGGTCCGAATCGCCGGCCGAAGACCCGGTGAGGTTCCCGGCCAGATGCTCGGCGATGAGCGGCGGCACCAGGGTGGTCTTGCCGGTTCCGGGTGGGGCCTCGACGACCAGGCGGGGAAACCTGCCGACGGAGGAGTCTGCCAGTTGGTCGATGAGCGCCGCGGCCGGCAGTCCCGCGGCGATGGTCTCCAGGTCGAACGAGTGTGGCGGACGAGAATCGGGCATGTCCCAAGTGTCTCAGCCCAAGCGCAGAATGCCCGTGTGCCAGTGGTCTCGCCGACTGACTAGACTGGGGCACATGCGTATTGCCAGATTTGTGCACCAGGATGAACCCAAATACGGAGTCGTCGAGGGCGACGTGCCGCAGATTGAGGACGGCACGTGGGACACGTCCGGTCTCAGCCTCGCCGTTCTCGACCAGGACCCGTTCTTCGCCCCGGCCCAATCGACGGGGGAGCGGCTGAAGTTCGACGATGTTCGTCTCGTCAGCCCGATCCTGCCGCGGTCGAAGGTCATAGGCGTGGGGCGCAATTTCGCCGACCATGCCGCCGAACTCGGCAATGAGGTGCCCGTCAGTCCGCTGACCTTCTTCAAGCCCAACACCTCGGTCATCGGCCCAGGTGACCCGATCCGCTTGCCCGCCATCAGCGAACACGTCTCCTACGAGGCGGAGCTGGCCGTCATCATCGGCCGTGTCGCCAAGGGCGTGAAAGCCGAGAACGCCTACGACCATGTCCTCGGCTACACCGGCGGCAACGACGTGACCATGCGCGACATCCAGAAGTCCGACAAGCAGTGGTCACGGGCGAAGGGCTTCGACACGTCCTGCCCGCTGGGGCCCTGGATCGAAACGGAACTCGACGTCGACGACCTCGGCATCCGCTCCTGGGTCGACGGGGAGCTGAAGCAGGACGGCAATACCGCCGACTTCATCTTCGACATCCCGACCCTCATCGAACACCTGTCCGAGACCATCACCCTGCTGCCCGGTGACGTCATCCTCACCGGCACTCCCGCCGGCGTCGGACAGATCGTGTCCGGCAACCGCGTCGACATCGCCATCGATGGGCTCGGAGTCCTCAGCAACATGGCCATGGACGCCTGAGACCGACACCACGTCACACAACTCGCAGCACTCAAGACTCGCAGCACCTCAAGACCTAAGGAACATAGTGAGCGTCAAAGTTCGTTTCTGCCCATCACCCACCGGCACTCCGCACGTCGGCATGGTCCGCACCGCCCTGTTCAACTGGGCGTATGCGAAGCACACCGGCGGAAAGTTCGTCTTCCGCATCGAAGACACCGACGCCGCCCGTGACACCGAGGAGAGCTTCGGCCAGGTCCTCGAAGCCATGAAGTGGCTCGGCCTCGACTGGGACGAAGGCATCGACGTGGGCGGACCCGACGGACCCTACCGCCAGTCCCAGCGCGGCGACATCTACGCAGGCGTGATCGACAAACTCAAGGCCGCCGGACACATCTACGAGTCCTACTCGACCAACGACGAGGTCGAGGCCCGACACAAGGCCGCAGGCCGCGACCCTAAGCTCGGCTACGACGGATTCGACCGTGACCTCACCCCCGAACAGATCGCCGGCTTCAGGGCCGAGGGGCGCGAACCGGTCTGGCGCGTGCGCATGCCCGCCGAGGACGTCACCTTCACCGACCTGGTGCGCGGAGAGATCACCTTCCGCGCCGGCACCATCCCCGACTACGTCGTCGTCCGCGCCAACGGGCAACCGCTGTACACCCTGGTCAACCCCGTCGACGACGCGCTCATGGGCATCACCCATGTGCTGCGCGGTGAGGACCTGCTGTCCTCGACCCCGCGCCAGGTCGTGCTCTACGAAGCACTCAAGGACATCGGCGTCGCCGCCGCGACCCCCGAGTTCGGTCACCTGCCCTACGTGATGGGCGCCGGCAACAAGAAGCTGTCCAAGCGCGATCCGGAATCCAACCTGTTCCTCCACCGCGACAACGGGTTCATCCCCGAGGGCATGATCAACTACCTCGGTCTGCTCGGCTGGTCGATCGCACCCGATCGGGACATATTCAGCGTCAAAGAATTCGTCGACGCCTTCGACATCCACGATGTCCTGCCCAACCCCGCCCGATTCGATGTGAAGAAGGCGACGTCGATCAACGCCGACCACATCCGGCTCCTCGAGGCCGACGACTTCCGTGATCGGCTGGTGCCCTATCTCCAGGCCGCCGAGGTGCTCCCGGAACAGCCGTCACAGGCTCAGCTGGTGATCCTCGACCAGGCGGCACCGTTGGTGCAGACGAGGATGAACCTCCTCGGCGAAGCACCTGACCTCCTGGCGTTCCTCTTCACTCCCGATGCCGAGCTGACCATGGCCGAGGACGGACTGAAGACCCTGAAAGACTCCGCCCCCGAGGTGCTGGCGGCCTCGATCGAGGTCCTCGAGGGAGTCGAGGACTGGACGACGGACACACTGCACGAACGCCTGCAGTTCACACTGGTCACCGAAATGGAGATCAAACCGCGGCTGGCCTTCGGCCCCCTGCGCGTGGCCGTATCCGGACGCAAGGTCTCTCCACCTCTGTTCGAGTCGATGGAGATCCTCGGCAAGGAATCCTCGCTGACCCGCCTGCGGGCCCTGGCCGCCCAGCTGTGACTGCAGTCAACCAGTCGAACTGGACGCGCGGGGGACTGCACTTCAGGGACGTGACCGTCGACGTCCCGCTCGATCACTTCGGTGGGGGAGCAGCGGGAGGGGCAGCCGCCTCGGCGAGCATCGAGGTCTTCGCCCGCATCACCGCCACCGAGGCGGAGAGCACGAAGCCCTATCTCGTGTTCCTGCAGGGCGGGCCGGGTGCCGAAGCGCCCCGACCGACCACCCCCGTCGGCCAGTCCACCTGGCTGGCACGAGCACTCGAGGACTTCCAAGTCGTCATGCTCGACCAGCGGGGGACCGGGAAATCGAGCCCCATCAGCTCCGTGGACGGGAGCATCACCGGCCTTGACTGGGCCGGTGAGGCCCCCGCGGATATGGCTGCCGCGCTGCGCTGCTTCCGTGCCGATTCGATCGTCGAAGACGCTGAGATTCTGCGCCAGATCCTCGGCATCGACACCTGGTCGCTGCTGGGTCAGTCCTTCGGCGGGTTCACCGCCCTGCGTTACGTATCCGCACACTCCGAATCGTTGGACGAAGTCTACTTCACCGGTGGTCTGCCGGCCGTCGGCACCGACCCGGCCACCGTGTACTCCACAACGTGGCAGACCATGAAGCGCAAGTCGGAGCAGTTCTACCGCGCATTCCCCGGTGACCGTGACAAGCTCGCCCGCCTCGTCGACATCGCCGAGGTCGAGGGCGGGATCACGCTCCCCGGCGGGGCGCGCGCCACGACGGAGCGCATCCGTCTCCTCGGGCACTACCTCGGGGCCTCCGACGGTCCCGAGAAACTCCACTATCTGCTGGACCTGGACCCCGCCTCGGCGGCCTTTCGTCATGACCTTGCAGCCGCATTGCCGTTCTCGGGTCGAAACCCGCTCTACGCAGTGATCCACGAGTCCTGTTGGGCCGACGGTGCTGTCACCGATTGGGCCGCACGGCGGGCGATGCCGGCCGATGTCGCTGCGGACCCGACTCTGCTGGCCGGTGAGCATGCCGGACCCGAGTCGCTGACCGAGGACCCGGAGCTCGCACCCTTCGCCGAGGTGGCGCAGCTGGTGGCACAGCACGAATGGCCCCGCCTCTACGATGCCGACGCGCTGCGGGCCTCAACCGTGCGCGGCGGCGCGGCGGTGTACTTCGAGGACGCCTACGTCCCTCCGGAGTACTCGCTGGCCACGGCGGAACTCCTCGACGGAGTGAAGCCGTGGGTGACGAACGAGTACGAGCACAACGGATTGCGAGCCGACGGGTATCGGGTGCTCGATCGCCTCATCGCTCTGGCACGAGAGTGATTTCCTCACCGCGGCAGTGAAGGGGGCGATGTTAAGAAGGTCACACAGAAAAAGGCCCTGCAGAATTTGTCGTGGAGCAGGGGGTTTGTGTAGAGTTATATCTCGTTGCTCAGGGAAATTCCTTCGGGGGTGAGCCTGAATAACATTGGGGTATGGTGTAATTGGCAGCACGAGTGTTTCTGGTACATTTAGTCTAGGTTCAAGTCCTGGTACCCCAGCGAACAGCTCTGGAGTATGACTCTGAGCTGTTTATTGGCCCCCGTCGTCTAGTGGCCTAGGACGCTGCCCTCTCAAGGCGGAAACGGCAGTTCGAACCTGCTCGGGGGTACGGTTGAGTCCTGCATCGATTTGTCGGTGCGGGGCTCGCTCTAATTCACAGGGATATTTCTGCGGATGCGTATTCATGACGCGTCTGATGCAGCTCGGTCTGAGTTTCAGAGCTCGACTTCAAAGCCGATCCCTGAAACTCAGAGCGAATACTGACGCGCCGTCACCTGTGCTTCACACAAAGTGTCCAGCATGAGGAGGCTGCGGCGCAGGGTCAGCGTCCGAGGGAATCCGCGATCTTCTTCGTGTTCTCCGCAGTCTTGACGTTGGAGACGAGGAGCTCGAGGGCCAGGCGGACGAAGATCACCCAGAGAGCGGGGATGATCCAGCCGAAGATGATCGCCAGCAGCAGCGGCCACGGGCTGAAGCTCGGGGCTTGGCCGAAGTATGCCGATGCGCTACCGGCGGCAGCGCCCGTGAGAATTCCGCCGATGATGGATCCCAGCCAGGACAGCACGGCCACGACGATGGCGATGATGTAGATGAATCCTGCCCACCGAACGGCGATGAAGTTGTTGAAGCGGAAGTCGAAGAGTGACTTGAAGAAGCCGCTGTTGCTGCCGGCGCTGTGCTCTGGTGCAGGCTGTTGGTACGTGCCCACCGGAGGGTGCTGGGAGCCGACGTAGTTGCCCTGGTCGTAGCCAGCGTAGTCAGCGGCCTGATAGTACTGGCCCTGCTGGGCTGGCTGTCCGTACTGATCCTGAGGGTAGTACTGACCCGTGTGAGCGTACTGGCTCTGCTGGTTGTACAGATCCGACTGATCGTACTGGTTCTGTTGGCCGTACGCGTCCTGCTGGTTGTAGGGGTCCTGCTGGTTGTACTGCTCGGCTTGACTGTACTGCTCGGACGGGCTGAACTGAGAGCCTTGTCCGTACTGTGCCGAGCCGGCCGACTGTGTGGCCTCGGTCTGATCGCCGGCAGCTGGATCCTGCGGCTCGGATTCCTGGCCAACCTGGCCGGATTCCGGGCCGGCCTGATCAGAGTCCCGGCCAACCTGATCGGTTGGCAGGTTCTGATTGTTCTCTGCATCCGAGTTATCTGCATCTGAACCGGAGTACGGGTTCTGTGGTGTCGACATAATCTTCCTTCGTGCGAGTTGAAGCCGATACTCGCAACTTATCAGGGCAAAATGTCTTTGCGCCCAGAACTTTCAGTGCGGAACTTTCAACTCAAGGCGATGGTCCATTCCACACTGAGTTCACCCTCCGGGGCGATGACATCGTGGTCCGAACCGGTGGCGAAGGCGTTGGGCGGACAGGTCATCGGTTCGATGGCGATAGCTCGACGCCGGTGGTCGTGGTCGAGGTCGTCGCCGGTGCAGATCTGCCAGGCCCGGAAGCTCTCATCCATTCCGATGGTGACCGCCTTGTCATCGGCACCTCTCAACCGCACCCGTGACCATCCATCATCGTCGCGCTGCGGAACTCCGAAGGCATCATCGAGCACGGTCGGGCCGAGGGTGCGCAGAGCACGGAAATCCTTGCAGAGGAGGCAGGATGCTTCATCAGGTCCGTGATCGGTGGGGATGAACGATCCTGTGTCGAACGGTTTCATAGCCCGGGGGAGGAGTCTGTTGTCGGTCTCGAACCAGGTTTCGGCGGGGACGAGGAGCTGTGCCCGATCGACGCTTTCGGCCCCGGGGTGGATCCAGGGATGAAAGCCGAAACCGAAGGGAGCCGGCTCCAGCCCGATGTTTCGTGCCAGGGCCAGGACCCGGAGCTCGCCGCTGTCTGCGGGTTCACCCGCGTCGTCACGCGGGACGAGGGAGTACGTCACCTTGAGAGACAGGGTAAAAGGATACCCTGGTGGGTCGGTGATGTCGGTGGTCAAGGTCACGGAGGCGTCGCCGCGTTCGCTCACCGCCCAGTGCGTCTCGGCGACGAGTCCATGCAGGGAAGTGCTGCGTGAGGTTTCGGTGATGGGCAGCTGGTGGGAGCGGCCGTTGAAGTCGTAGCGTCCATCGGCGATTCGGTTGGGCCACGGTGCCAGCACGGCCCCGTCGAAGGCGGACATCTGGGCGACGACAGGACGATCACCGACGGCGTAGTGAAGCAGAGCCGCACCGCGTGTGGACACGACCGCGTTGTCGTCGCCCAGAGTGAGCTCGATGAGATCGGTCATGCGACTCCTGCGCAATTGGTATGCGAATGTTCTGGTGTCCCAGAATTCTACGACAGAACTGTGTTCGGCACCGATCTGGTGTTAGCATTATGATCGAAAATGATCAGTTCTGGGAGGTCGGATGGGTCGGCGTTGTATTTCTTCATTCTGCCGTCGAACCGTTGAATTCGCAGGCGTCCGTTGAGCACGCGCATCCGCAGGAACACGCTTGCCGACGGCAGAGAGATCCTCCTGTTCCAGGACGCCGATTCGCCGACAGCGCCACTTGCCGAGGACGACCGCCCCGCAGAGCCGCGTCCCACCGGCGGACAGCTGCGCTTCGATCTGCTCACCGGCGAGTGGGTGGCCGTGGCCACGCATCGCCAGTCGCGCACGCACCTCCCCGTCGCCGCCGAATGTCCCCTCTGCCCCTCGGCACCGGGGCGACCTACCGAGATTCCTGTCGCCGACTACGACGTCGTGGTCTTCGAGAATCGCTTCCCTTCGCTGGGACCTGCGCTTGGTGAGGTGATTGCCGATCCGAGGCAGCACTTCGCCGAGGCGGCCTCCGAATCCGCCCTGACCGCACCGGCCCATGGGCGCTGTGAGGTCGTCGTCTTCTCCTCCGCGCACAACGGATCCTTCGCCGACCTCGACCCGGGCCGAGCGCGCACCGTTATCGACGCCTGGGCGAACCGGACGAGCGAGCTCGCCGCACGAGAGGGGATCGAGCAGGTCTTCGTATTCGAGAACCGGGGTGAGGAGATCGGCGTGACGATGAACCACCCACACGGCCAGATCTATGCTTATCCGTTCGTGGCTCCACACACCGTGATCACCTCGGCCC
Source organism: Brevibacterium picturae (assembly GCF_900105045.1). Classification (GTDB taxonomy): domain Bacteria; phylum Actinomycetota; class Actinomycetes; order Actinomycetales; family Brevibacteriaceae; genus Brevibacterium; species Brevibacterium picturae. Next base: position 3,514,059 of record NZ_LT629739.1, read on the forward strand.
GTGCGGTGCAGCATCGACGCGAGACAGGCAGGCCGCTGATGGGTGACGTCCTCGCTTTCGAGCGCAGCTCCGGGGAGCGGATGGTCCTCGAATCTGCACATTTCTCTGCGTTCGTGCCATTCGCCGCCAGGTGGCCGATCGAAGTCCACATCGTCCCGCATCGGCAAGTGTTGGGGATCGACGACCTCGACGACGCCGAACGTGATGACCTCGCGCGCATCTACCCCGAGGTGCTGCGAAGGATCGACGGCCTCTATTCGACTCCCACTCCATACATCGCAGCGTGGCATCAGGCACCGGTCAACTGTGAGGACCGATCGGCAGAGTGGATGCATCTGGAGATCACCAGTCCCAGGCGTGCCGAGAACAAGCTGAAGTTCCTCGCTGGATCCGAAGCGGCCATGGGCGCCTTCGTCGGCGACGTCTCCGCCGAGGAGACCGCGGCGCGACTGCGCGTGGCGACGCTCGCGCACGTGGACGGTCGCCGATGAGTGCGGCCACCACTGAGGCGGGTCCACGCCTGCGCCGCGAGTTCGAAGCGATCTTCGGCTATCCGCCGCTCGAGAGCTTCCGTGCTCCCGGACGCGTCAACCTCATCGGCGAACACACTGATTACAACAACGGGTTCGTCTTGCCCATCGCCATCGACAGAGCTGTTCACGTGGCCATCGGCCGGCGCGCTCAGGGCCGCTCGGGCGCCCGGAACGGTGTTTCGGACGCCCAAAACGGTGTTTCGGACGCCCAGGGCCGTGGAACCGCGGCACCGGCTCGGCGCGAGGAGAGCATCCGGATCGTTTCCGACCATCGAGACGAGCGGGGCGAGCGGCTCGCAGGGCAGTTCACGGCCGAGGAACTGGTACCCGGAGCTCTCCAGGGTTGGCTCAGCCATCCGGCCGGAGTCGTCGATGAGATCGCCAAGACGACGGGCACTGCCGTCGGCGGCATCGACCTCTACATCGAATCGACAGTGCCTGTCGGGGCCGGACTGTCCTCCTCACATGCGCTCGAGGTCGCGGTCCTCATTGCCCTCGACGAGGTCTACGGTCTAGGCCTCGACGAACGGGAGAAGGTGCTGCTCACCCAGCGCGCCGAGAATGACTTCGTCGGCGCTCCAACCGGAATCGTCGATCAGGCGGCCTCCGTCATGACCGAGGCCGGACACGCACTCTTCCTCGACTGCCGAGACCTCCGAACTCGGCAGATCCCATTCGACCTCGATGCCGAAGGGCTGCGGCTGCTCGTCATTGATACCCGCGTGTCCCACTCCCACAGTGAGAGCGGGTACGGTGACCGGCGGCGCACCTGTGAGGAGGCTGCCGGGATCCTCGGAGCCGAGAGTCTGCGCGAACTCGACGAAACCGTCGACCTCGGTCCGCTCACAGGGGAGCAGAGGAAACGGGTGCGGCACGTTCTCAGCGAGAACGCCCGGGTCCGGGCCACGGTCGAACTCTTGGAGGGACATGGCGGCGAGAGCCGCTGCATCCGCGGAATCGGCGAGCTCCTGCTTGCCTCCCACGACTCCCTCGCGCATGACTACGAGGTCTCGTGCCCCGAACTCGACACCGCCGTCGCAGCGGCGACGTCAGGGGGAGCGCTCGGGGCGCGGATGATCGGCGGCGGCTTCGGGGGATCCGCGATCGCCCTCGTCGACTCTACAAGGGTCGACCGAGTCGGCGAGGCCGTCGTGGCTGCGTTCGCCGATCACGGATATCGTGCACCCGATATCTTCGCCGTCAGCGCGGGGGAGGGCGCCGGCAGGATCGACTGACCGCAAGCACGCTAAGCGAGGGTATCGCCGTTGCCGTTGGCTGCGTCGCCGTTCCCGTTGGCGGTCTCGGTCGCCCCGGCGTCGATGATGCGAAGCGGGCGCAGTCTGGCCCAGACGAGGAAGACGACTGCGGTGACGATGAGGCCGATTCCGGTCCAGAGGTTGGCATCGATTCCGCCGGTCCGCTCCGCCTCGTCGGGAGTGTAGCCGACGATGCCGGCGATGGCGAGGATGACTCCGAAGATCCCCAGCAGCACGCCGATGAAGTTGCGGATGTCGAAGGCACCTGCGGTCTTGGTCAGTTCGTTCGCTTTGCTCATTGTTCTCACTTGCTCCTTCACCCGAAGGCCACGTTGAGGATGATGACGAGGATCAGCGCGACTCCCGCGACGGGTACCGGGCGTTTCCAGATCGGGGGCTTCGGTTCGTTCAAGTCTTCGAAGTCGGTCTTCGGGGTCTCCGAATAGACGAGTCCTCGCAGCTCGTGGGCGGGCTTCGGCGTGGTCCGGAAGGTGACGATCACCGAGAGGACGATGTCGACGACGAAGGCAGTGCTGGCAGCGAGGAATGCCGCGCCCTGACCGGGCAGGTCGAATACTCCGGTCTCGCTGAGGACGAAGACGGCGACGGCCGAGAGTGTGCCGCCGACCAGGCCGACCCAGCCGGCAGTCGGGCTCATGCGCTTCCAGAACATACCGAGGATGAATGTGGCGAACAGTGGTGCGTTGAAGAAGCCGAACAGCGTCTGCAGATAGTCCATGAGGTTGGCGAAGTTGCCGGCGATGAGCGCGGTGAAGATCGCAACGATGCAGGCGCCGATTGTGGCGTAGCGGCCCACCTTGAGGTAGTAGGCGTCGTCGCGGTCCTTGACCACGTACTGCTGCCACAGGTCGTAGCTGAAGACAGTGTTGAACGCGGAGATGTTGGCAGCCATTCCGGCCATGAATGCGGCGAGCAGACCGGCGATCGCAACACCGAGGAGGCCGTTGGGCAGAACTTCGCGCATGAGCAGCAGGAGCGCATCGTTATAGGTCACACCGGTTTGGGCCTGAGCGGCCGCCTCGTCGACGCTGGACGCGATCTGCTTGAACTTTGTCAGCTGGGTCACGAGCACTGCCGCGATCATTCCGGGGATGATGACGATGAACGGGATGAGCATCTTCGGGAAGGCACCGAGGATCGGAGTCAGTCGCGCGGCATTGATGCTCTTCGAGGCCATGGCGCGTTGGACCTCGACGAAGTTCGTCGTCCAATAGCCGAAGGAGAGCACGAAGCCGAGCCCGAAGACGATCCCGACCACGGAGAGCACGGGGTTGGCGAACCCGGAGAGCTGTTCTCCCGGCCAGCTGCTCAGCTGCTCGGCGCCGAGCATGCCGTCATTGCTCACCTTCTTAACGAGGCCGTCCCAGCCGCCCACGCGATTGAGGCCGATGATCGTCAGCGGCAGCAGGGCCGCGACGATGACGAAGAACTGGAGCACCTCGTTGTAGATGGCAGCGGTCAGCCCGCCGAGTGTGATGTAGGACAGGACGATGGCGGCCGCGACGACCAGTGCGATCCACAGCGGCCAGCCGAGGAGGCGATTGACGATCGTGCCGAGGAGGAAGAGGTTGACGCCTGCGATGAGGATCTGAGCGACGGCGAAGGACAGCGCATTGACGAGGTGCGCACCGGTGCCGAAGCGTCTGCGCATGAACTCGGGAACGGATCTGACCTTCGAGCCGTAGTAGAAGGGCATCATGACGACGCCGAGGAAGAGCATCGCCGGGACTGCGCCGATCCAGAAGTAGTGCATCGTCGGCATGCCGTACTGGGCACCGGTGGCTGACATGCCCATGATCTCCACGGCACCGAGGTTGGCTGAGACGAACGCCAAGGCCGTCACCCACGCCGGAAGGCTGCGCCCGGAGAGGAGGAACTCGATGCTCGAGGAAACGCCGCGTTTGGCGAACCAGCCGATGCCGAGGACGAACACGAAGTAGATCGCGATCAGCAGATAGTCGATCCACTGGGCGTCCAGGCGGATGTCTTCCAAGGTTCCTCCAACGTCTTCGGTGAATGGCTCCTTGTGATGAAAGCCACCTCAAACGGACACTCTAGAGGACAGTCCCTGTGATCGCTAGTGATCGAACCTGAAAAGTTTTGATTGTTTATGATCGCCCGTGTCAGAGCGGGATTCCGGCTCCCCTTCGGCGTGTCAGGCGACCTCGACGTCGACTCCGGCCGTGCGCAGGGCGTCGAGTTCGCTGCGTTCGCTGCCGGAGTCCGTGATGAGGCGGTCGATCTCCTCGCTGGGGACCGTGAGGACCGAGGAGCGCCGGCCGACCTTCGTGTGGTCGACGAGGGCGGTGACCTTCCCTGCTCCGGCGGCCATGGCGCGGTCGGTGTCGGCGACTGGGAATGCGGGCGTGGAGAGGCCGAAATCCCCGGCCAGCCCGTTTCCCGAGAGGAAGACGGTGTCCGCGCGCAGGCCGAGGAGCTGCGAGACGGTTCCGCCGCCGACGAAGGCGCGGATCGAGTGCCGCAGTATTCCGCCGATGACGATGACTTCGATATCGGGGGAGGAGACCATCGCCTCGGCGACGAGGAGGGAGTTGGTCACGATGCGGATGCCCGAGCGACCGCTGAGCTCCTTGGCCAGGAGCTCGGTCGTGGTGCCGGGGCCCAGCGCCACGACGTCGCCGCTGTGCACGTGCTTGGCCGCGGCACGCGCGATCGCGGACTTCTCGGCCAGGGCCTGCTCGAGCTTCTCCGCATAGGTCGATTCGCGCGCGCTGGAGAAGGGGACCGCCCCTCCATGGGTGCGGGTCAGGCGGCCCGCATCGGCTAACTGATCGAGGTCGCGACGAACCGTCACCGCCGAGGTCTCCAGCCGCTCGGCGAGGGCCGAGATGGAGACCGCACCGTCTCGTTCGAGCGTCTCGATGATCACATTGCGGCGTTGGGCGGCGATCATGGCGTCGTCCTCAGCCCCTGATGAGAGCTTCGCTCAAGGTCCGGGCCGCTTCGATGATGGACTTCGCGTGCAGGCGCCCGGGCTGACGTGTCAGGCGGTCCACGGGGCCGGAGATCGACACGGCGGCCACGACGCGGTTGCTGGGTCCGCGCACGGGGGCGGAGACGGAGGCGACGCCTCGTTCACGTTCGGCAATCGACTGGGCCCAGCCTCGGCGACGGACACCGGAGAGCATGGTCGCGGAGAAGCGGGCGCCGCGCAGACCCGTGTGCAGGCGGTCGGGCTCTTCCCAGGCCAGGAGGACCTGGGCGGCAGATCCGGCGCGCATGCTCAGTGTCGCTCCGATCGGCACCGAATCGCGCAGGCCCACGGGGCGTTCGGCGGCAGCCACGCACAGGCGCAGGTCGCCCTGGCGGCGGAAGAGCTGAGCGGATTCGCCGGTCTGATCGCGCAATTGGCCCAGGACAGGCCCGGCAGCGGCGAGCAGACGGTCCTCGCCGGCGGCCGAGGACAGTTCGGCCAGGCGTGGGCCGAGGACGAAGCGACCCTGCAGATCACGACCGACGATGCGATGGAATTCGAGCGCAACGGCCAGACGGTGAGCAGTGGGGCGGGCCAGTCCGGTCAGTGAGACCAGCTCGGCCAGTGATGCGGGTCCGGCCTCAAGGGCGGAGAGAACCATTGCGGCCTTGTCGATGACTCCGACGCCGCTACCATTGCTTGTCATAGACACCATTGTGCGCGTCTCAGTGGGCGAGATGCAAGTTCGCAATGCGATACGGGGGAGTAAGTTCCCTATACGCACTTGTTGAGTGCACATACTCGTTGAGCGCGCATTGGGCACTCGCCGAATGACCGTAACGAGTCTCACGGGAGCCCGAACACGGGCTGTCACAGTTGTAAGCACGTACAGGCAATCCCTGTACCAGCGGGAGGAACCATGCCACGCACTTTGGCCGAGAAGGTCTGGGCCGATCACGTCGTATCCCTGGGCGAAGACGGTGCGCCCGACCTCATCTACATCGACCTCCACCTCGTCCACGAGGTCACCAGCCCGCAGGCATTCGACGGTCTCCGACTCGCCGGGCGCCCTGTGCGCCGCCCCGACCTGACGATCGCCACGGAGGACCACAACACACCGACCTGGGACATCGACAAGCCCATCGCCGAGCCCACCTCAGCCAAGCAGATCGAGACGCTGCGCAAGAACACCGAGGAATTCGGGGTCCGCCTGCACAGCCTCGGCGATGCCGACCAGGGAATCGTCCACGTCGTGGGCCCCCAGCTGGGCCTGACCCAGCCGGGCACCACCGTCGTCTGCGGCGACTCACACACCTCCACACACGGTGCCTTCGGCGCACTGGCGCTGGGCATCGGCACCTCCGAGGTCGAGCATGTGCTCGCGACCCAGACGCTGAGCCTCAAGGCATTCAAAACGATGTCGATCACCGTCGACGGCGAACTGCCCGAAGGTTCGAGCGCGAAGGACATCATCCTCGCCATCATCGCGAAGATCGGCACCGGCGGCGGTCAGGGCTACGTCCTGGAATACCGCGGCTCGGCGATCCGGGCGCTGTCGATGGAAGCGCGCATGACCATCTGCAACATGTCGATCGAGGCCGGCGCCCGCGCAGGCATGGTCGCACCTGACGAGACCACCTTCGACTACGTCAAGGGCCGTCCGCACGCTCCCGAGGGCGAGGACTGGGACGCTGCAGTCGAATACTGGAAGAGCCTGTACACCGACGAAGGCGCCACGTTCGACCATGAGGTCGTCCTCGAAGCCAAGGACATCGAACCGTTCGTGACCTGGGGAACCAACCCCGGCCAGGGCCTGCCGCTGTCGGCCTCCGTGCCGTCCCCCGACGACTTCGCCGACGAGAACGACAAGGCATCGGCCGCCAACGCCCTGGCCTACATGGGCCTGACTCCCGGTACGCCGCTGCGCGAGATCGAAGTCGACACTGTGTTCCTTGGCTCCTGCACGAACTCACGCATCGAGGACCTGCGCGCCGCCGCCGAGGTGGTCCGTGGCCGGAAGAAGGCCGACAACGTCCGCTTCATGGTCGTTCCCGGATCGGCCAAGGTCCGCCTGCAGGCTGAGGACGAGGGCCTGGACACCATCTTCAAGGACTTCGGAGGAGAGTGGCGCTTCGCCGGCTGCTCGATGTGCCTGGGCATGAACCCGGACCAGCTGGCCGACGGGGAACGCTGCGCCTCGACCTCGAACCGCAACTTCGAAGGCCGCCAGGGCAAGGGCGGGCGCACCCACCTCGTGTCCCCGCTCGTGGCCGCGGCCACCGCCGTACGCGGGACGCTGTCCTCACCCGGTGACGTCACGGACCTGCCCCGCGACGCCGAACCGGTGGCGTGGACCGACGATAAGCCCACCTTGACACTGACACCGACCCCCACCTCGGCGAACGCTTAAGGACTGACGACTGATGGAAGCATTCAGCACACATACCGGCATCGGCGTTCCGCTGCGTCGAGCCAACATCGACACCGACCAGATCATCCCGGCGAAGTTCCTCAAGCGGGTCACCCGCACCGGATTCGAGGATGCACTGTTCTCCCGCTGGCGGTCCGCGGAGGACTTCGTCCTCAACGACCCCGACTTCGCGGCCGGCTCCGTTCTCGTGGCCGGGCCCGACTTCGGCACCGGCTCCTCCCGCGAACACGCGGTGTGGGCGCTGAAGGACTACGGTTTCCGCGTCGTCCTCTCTTCCCGCTTCGGCGACATCTTCCGCGGAAACTCCGGCAAAGAGGGCCTGCTGGCCGCGCAGCTCGAGCAGGACGACATCGAACTGATCTGGAAGATCCTGGAGAACCATCCGGGCACCTCGATCAGCGTCGACCTGACCGAGAAGACAGTGACCTGCGATTCGGTCACCGTGTCCTTCCAGATCGATGACTACACGCGTTGGCGTCTGCTCGAGGGCCATGACGACATCAGCCTGACGCTGGCGAAGGAAGCCGAGATCTCCGATTTCGAATCCAAGCGAGCCACGTTCAAACCCAAGACCCTGCCCGCGAAGGTCTGAGCCTTCCCATAAGGGACCTACGGGGCGTCTGCGCTAGTCTTGGACGAGTCCGGACTAGTCTGGGACACGTCCGGATCCCACCGGGTGCAAGTGTGACGCAGGGAGGAACATGCTCGAAGTTCGCGGCGGTAATCCGCTAGGTGGAACCGTCCAAGTCAGAGGCGCCAAGAACCTGGTGCCCAAGGCCATGGTCGCCTCATTGTTGGGGGAGACACCCTCCATCCTGCGAGGGGTGCCGCAGATCAGGGACGTCGAGATCGTCACCGGTCTGCTCGAACTCCACGGTGTTCGGGTCACACCCGGCCACGACGGCCAGCTGCCCGACGGTGAACTTCACCTCGACCCCTCCGACATGGCACAGGGGTCGATCGTCGACATCGACGCGCATGCCGGATCCTCACGGATCCCGATCCTCTTCTGTGGGCCGCTTCTGCACAGCCTGGGCCAAGCCTTCATTCCGGATCTGGGCGGCTGTCACATCGGCGACCGTCCCATCAACTTCCACCTCGACGTGCTGCGGCAGTTCGGCGCCGAGGTCGACAAAACCTCCGGCGGCATCATGCTCACCACCCGGGGACGCCTCCAGGGCACGAAGGTCGAGCTGCCCTTCCCCTCCGTGGGCGCGACAGAGCAGGTGCTGCTGACCGCGGTCCGCGCCGAAGGCGTGACCGAACTGCGCAATGCGGCCATCGAACCCGAGATCATGGACCTCATCGCGCTGCTGCAGAAGATGGGCGCCATCATCACCGTCGACACCGATCGCGTGGTGCGCATCGAAGGTGTGCAGTCCCTGCGCGGCTTCATCCACCGGGCCCTGCCCGACCGCAACGAGACCGCCTCCTGGGCCTCGGCCGCACTGGCCACCGGGGGAGACATCTTCGTCGAAGGCGCCTCCCAGCCTGAACTCATCACCTTTCTCAACGTCTTCCGTCGCATCGGCGGCGAGTTCGAGGTCGAAGAGACAGGTATCCGATTCCGCCACCCGGGCGGCAAACTCACCTCCTTCGCATTGGAGACCGATGTGCACCCGGGCTTCATGACCGACTGGCAGCAGCCGCTTGTCGTCGCCATGACCCAGGCCGAAGGTCTCTCGATCATCCACGAAACCGTGTATGAGAACCGCTTCGGCTTCACCCAGGCGCTGCGCGAGATGGGTGCCCAGATCCAGCTCTACCGCGAGTGCCTCGGCGGCACTCCCTGCCGCTTCGGACGCCGCAACTATCGGCACTCGGCCGTGGTCTCCGGACCCACCGAACTCACGGGATCACGCATCGACGTGCCCGATCTGCGCGGCGGTTTCAGCCACCTCATCGCTGCTCTGGCCGCGCGCGGCACCAGCGAGGTCCACGGCATCGAACTCATCAACCGCGGATACGAGAACTTCCTCGACAAGCTCATCGGCCTCGGTGCCGAGGTCGCCGCATGAGCGACGAGGACGTGCTGGTCTCCTTCGAACCCTCCGCGGTCAGGTCCCAGCGCAGAGTCGCATTCGTCGTGGCCTCGGCCGCCTACGGACTCTACCGGCTGACCTCGAAGATCAAGGTCGACAACGCCGAGATACTGCCCCCACGGACGCCGCGGATGCAACGCTTGCGGGGGATGCCAGCGAACCAGGGCGGCGGTGCCATCATCGCCGCCTACCATGCCAGCCACCTCGACCCGATTCTCGTCGGGCTCGCATTGTGGCGCAACGGGCACCTGCCGCACTTCCTGGCCAAATCGACCCTGTTCTCCGGTGCCTTGGGTGCTGTCCTGCGCGGACTGGGCCAGATCCCGGTTCTGCGGTCCTCAAACCAGGCCGGCGATTCCCTCGAATACGCGAAAGAGGCGCTGGCGAAGGGCGAATGCGTCGTCATCTACCCGGAGGGGACGCTGACGAAGGACACCGAACTGTGGCCCCAGCACTTCAAATCCGGCACCGCCAGACTCGCCCTCGAGACCGGTGCCCCGATCATTCCCGTCGCGCACTGGGGCCTCCAGGAGATCTTTCCCCAGGGGGCGAAGGTGCCCAAGTTCCGACCTCTGCGACACACATCCGTGGTCCGATTCGGTGACCCCATCGACTACCTGGATCTGTGGCCCCACCGGGAGGAGAAGAGGTCCAAGACGGTGCTCACACACCGTCTGACGAACACCATTGCAACCATGGTCGGCGAGCTCTCGCGCCGAGAGCTGCCGGAGAGATTCCACACCGAGGAGGCAGGCGAATGAGCGTCGAGAAGACCGCAGTGCTGGGCGCTGGATCGTGGGGGACGACCTATGCCGCCGTCGTAGCCGACGCCGGATTCCCCGTCACCCTCTGGGCCCGCCGGTCCGAGGTCGCAGACGAGATCACCACCTCACACACGAATGAACGGTACTTGGGCGAGAGGGTCCTGCCCGAACTGCTCACTGCCACCGATGATGACATCGCCGCCGTCACCGATGCAGAAGTCATCATCCTCGCCGTTCCCGCACAGTCACTGCGGGAGAACCTCGGCCGGTGGAAGCCGCACCTGCGTCCGGGAGTGAAGCTCGTGAGCCTGATGAAGGGCATCGAGGTCGACACGGGCAAGCGCATGTCCGAGGTCATCGCCGAGGTCGCCGAGGTGGACCCGGCCCAGATCGCGGTCGTCTCCGGCCCGAACCTGGCCCGTGAGATCGCCGATCAGCAGCCCACTGCCACCGTCGTGGCTTCGGAGAGCATCGACACCGCCGAGGTGATCGCTGAGATCAGCGCGAACGGGTACTTCCGGCCCTATACGAACACCGACGTCGTCGGCGTCGAAATGGGCGGTGCCGTCAAGAACGTCATCGCCCTGGCAGTCGGCATCGCCGATGGACAGAAGCTCGGCGACAACTCCAAGGCCTCGATCATCACCCGCGGGCTGGCCGAAACCTCCCGCCTGGGCGCTGCCATGGGTGCGCAGCCGCACACCCTGTCCGGGTTGGCGGGACTCGGCGACCTCGTGGCCACCTGTGCCTCGCCGCTGTCACGGAATCGGACATTCGGGCGCCACCTCGGCGAGGGAATGAGCCTCGAGGACGTCATCGCCCACACTTCGCAGACCGCAGAGGGAGTGAAGTCGGCCGCCGCCATCCTCGCGCTGGGCCGAAGGTACGAGGTTGACCTGCCGATCACAGAGGCAGTGTGCGCAGTCCTCGGCGGGCGACTCAGGGTTGACGAACTCGCCGGTTTGCTGTTGTCTCGGAAGCGTAAGCACGAGGGACCGCCAGCCTGAGACCCTCGCACCAGATCGCACCATTTCACACGACAAGGAGCAGACATGAGCGCAAACTCACCGTTCTACAACCTTTCTGATGTTCCGACATTCACTCTCACCAGCACGGACATCGAGAACGGGGCCGAACTGACCGGACCGCAGCTCTCGGGAGCGATGGGTGTCGACGGTGGCCAGGATGCCTCGCCGCAGCTGTCGTGGTCGGGCTTCCCGGCCGAGACCAAGGCCTTCGCCGTGACCTGCTACGATCCTGACGCACCGACCGGATCCGGCTTCTGGCACTGGGTCGTGACGGACCTCGACGCATCGACGACCAGCCTGCCCACGAACGCCGGTGATCCTTCGGCAGATCTGCTGCCGGCCGGGACCGTGACGCTGCGCAATGACGCGGGCGAACCGCGCTTCGTCGGCGCCGCTCCACCACAGGGTCACGGCCCGCACCGCTACTTCTTCATCGTCACGGCGCTGGCGGAGCCTCTGGGTCTCGACGAATCCGCGTCACCGGCCTTCGCCGGGTTCAACATGTTCTTCAAGGGCATCGCGCGTGCATGGCTGGAATGCACGTTCGAGCTCAAGTGAGCTAGAGTTTTCCAGTCCGTACAAACGGTCACGCGCTAACGACCAAGGATATCTATGCCTGAATCTGATCACCGGCCACTCGTCGCCGTCCTCTTCGGCGGACGATCGAGCGAACACGCTGTCAGCTGCGTCACTGCTGCCGGGGTCATTCAGGCCATCGACGACGATGCCTATCGTGTGCTGCCGATCGGCATCACGAAGTCCGGTGTGTGGCGCATCGTCGAGGACTGGTCGACGATGGCCTTCGACCCGGCGAATATGCCCGAGGTCATCGACAACGGAACCGAAGTCATCCCGCCGATCTCCGCCCAGGGCCTGCCCCTGCTGCACCGGGACGCCGAGGGACTCTACACCGAACTCGGGTCCGTCGATGTGTTCTTCCCACTCCTGCACGGCCAGTACGGGGAGGACGGAACCCTGCAGGGCCTGTTCGAACTCAGCGACACCGCGTTCGTCGGCTCCGGAGTCTTCGCCTCGGCGGCGAGCATGGACAAGCACTATACGAAGTCCCTGATGGCTCATGCCGGGATCCCGACGTGCCCGTGGGAGCTCGTGACCGAAACCATGTGGGAGACCGATCAGGCCGACGCCGAGGCTCGGATCCTGGCGCTGAGTCTGCCCGTGTTCGTCAAGCCCGCCCGCGCAGGATCATCGATGGGAGTCAGCCGCGTCGAATCCGCCGCTGGGCTGGATGCGGCGCTGCGTTCGGCATTCGACCATGATTCCAAGGTCATCGTCGAACCGCAGGTCGTCGGGCGCGAGATCGAGTGCGCGGTGCTCGGCTCCGTACACGACCGGGATGTCAGGGTCTCCTACCCCGGAGAGATCGAAGTCTCCGGAGACCACTCGTTCTACGACTTCGAGGCCAAGTACCTCGACCTCGCCGATGCGCAGCTGACCTGCCCGGCGCGCGTCGACGAGGAGACGACGGCACGGATCCAGGAGCTCTCGGCTTCGGTGTTCCGACTCTTCGACTGCACGGGACTCTCCCGTGTCGATACGTTCGTCACAGACTCCGGTGAGGTCCTCATCAACGAGATCAACACTCTTCCGGGGTTCACCCCCACCTCGGCGTATCCATTCATGTGGGCGAACTCGGGCATCGAATACCCGGCGCTCATCTCCGAGCTGATCACCATCGCCTTGGTCGACCACGCCCGCACCCACTGAAGGCAGCTCACGCCCGCTGAGGGCAGACAGCTCACTGAAGGCAGCTCCCTGAAAGCAGCTCACGCCCACTGAGAACAGCGAGCGGGCGCGGGCCTGGCGCGCCAGTTCAGCTGACGAGTCAGCCCTCGAGGTCTTGGGCTCCCACGCACTCGGCCTCGGGCTTGATGGAAGAGGCGAGGGCCGGTGAGATGGCCGCGAGCACGTTGTTGCCCGATTCGGCCTTGCGGTTGACGAGGACTTCGACGGCGGGAGTGCGTCCGTAGCTAGTGAACACCCAGGTGTCGTTCTCGTCGGAGGGCTGCGAGATCCAATCGACACCGCTCACGCTCACGCACCGATCGGTGGTGGGTCCCGGCGGGGTGACGCCACACCGAGCGACCGCGATATTCGGATCTCCCCACGCCTTCGTGCCCTGCGACGATGTCGAGCGCTCCTCCTCGCCCGAGATCACAGCGGGCAGTTGGAGCATGACGTCGGCACATTTGGGATTCTGTGCGTCCTCTGCCGGCTCGACGACGACCGTTCGCTCACACCCTGCCAGGCTCACACCGGCCAGCACAGTGGCGACGGCAGCAAGAGCGAAGGTGCGTGTCTTCCGAGCCGACGTGCGAGGGGACGTGCCAGGAGACGTACGAGTCGACGGGCGGAGGCGGCGGGATCTCATACAACTACCGTATCTCCCGATAACCTTGAACCATGACCCGACTGTCCGAACTTGGCGAATCACACGTCCTCGAACGCATCCTCTCTCACAACCGCAGCGGTTCGCAGGTGATCATCGGCCCCGGCGATGATGCCGCAGTGACCGCGGTGGAGGGCAATCTGGTGTCGACGGCGGACATGCTCGTGGAGAACGAAGACTTCACTCGCTCCTGGCTCGACTGGAGGCGGTTGGGGATCAAAGCCGCAGCACAGAACCTCTCCGACGTGTGCGTCATGGGTGCCAAGCCGCACGGGCTGCTGGTGTCACTGGCCGTGCCGAACTCCACCGAGATCGAGGATCTCGAGGCTCTCTTCGCCGGGATCGTCGCCGAGGCGAACCGTGCCGGTGACGAACTCGGATGCGAGATCCCCATCATCGGCGGCGACCTTTCGTCATCGGGACTCATCGTCATCGCGATCACGGCCTTGGGCACTGTCGGGGATCCCGGAGTCACGTCTGCAGGAAACGGTGGTGTGATCACTCGCGCAGGGGCGAGGCCGGGCGACTCGATCTACCTGGCCGGAACCATCGGTCGCGCGGCCGCCGGATTGGATCTCCTCTTCGCCAGAGCAGACGGCGAGTACGGGAAGGACCCCGACGACCTTGGGGCCGACGCAGACCTGCGAGAACTCATCAACACTCAGCTGGCTCCACAACCTGACTATGCAGCCGTCGCACACTTGGGGACCGCCTCGGCGATGATCGATGTCTCCGATGGACTGAGCACGGATCTGGGCCGAGTCGCTGCGGCGTCTGGAGTGCATGCGGACATCGACCGCGCCTCATTGCAGGAACTCATCGATCCGCTGCTGCCCGCGGCGAGGCACCTGGCCCAAAAGACGGTGACAGCTGAGGAACTGGCGCTGAGCTGGGTGCTGAACGGGGGAGAGGACCATGGCTTCCTCGCGTCGTCGGCGCAGTTCGGTACACCTCCGGTAGGCTGGCGGAGAATCGGAGAGATGAGACCAGGCCACGGCGTCAGTCTCGACGGCGCACCGGTGCCGACGAGCGGCTTCAGCCATTTCGGGAAGTGACATGAGCGGACCCAATCAAGCCATCGGGCTCAACGGCCGCCTGGCCGCCAGGTGGGCTCGGCGTGCGGTTGATCGACTGCGCAAGGAACGCGTCGAGATCGACGAACTCAACGTCTTCCCCGTCCCCGACGGCGACACCGGCACGAACATGTATCACACCCTGCGCAGCGCCTATCTGGCTGTCGAGGAGCTCACCGGCCCCGTCACCCTGCCCCAGGTCGTCGCCGCACTCGCCGAAGGCGCCGGACGTGGTGCTCGCGGAAACTCAGGACTCATCCTCGCCGTCGCACTCCGCGGAGTTGCCGATGCTCTGGACGGCGTGACCGTGGCGACGCCGGAGGCCATGGCCGCAGCCCTCGAGCTTGCCTCGGCCCGCGCTCGGCAGGCGGTCGCCCGACCTGTCGACGGCACCATGCTCACGGTCCTCGACGCCATGGCCACCGAGGCCAGGGAGAAGGCCGAAGCGAGTGTGAACCTCGTCGAACTCATCTCGGCAGTGCGCCTGCGCTCCCGCTCGGCACTGCGGGAGACCACCGGGCAGCTGCCCATGCTCCGCGAAGCCGAGGTCGTCGACGCCGGCTCGACCGGAATCGTCGAACTCTTCGACCTCCTCTATGCCACGGTCACCGGCCGGACACCACAGGATTCGATGCTCGGCGAAATCACCGGGTCCCCGCGGGTCGTCCACCAGGCTGGCACCGATGAACTCGAGATCGTTGCGCTGCTGGTTACGGATCCCGCATCGTCTGATGGCGGAAGGCCCACATCGTCCCTCGCCGAGGCGCTGGATGACCTGGGCGGGACATCGATCGTCATCAACGGCCCCAAGGTACACGTCCACGTCGCCGACGAGGCCACCGCCGTGACCGTCCTCGACCACCTCGCCGGCTTCGGCATCGCCCGCCTGGACATGGAGGATCTGCGCCTGCACGAGGAAGAGGGCGAGACTCACCTGGTGGCCATCGTCTCCGGCACCGGTCTGCTCATGCACTGTGCGCTCAACGGGGCGAGCGCACTGACACCGGACTCCGGTGACGCGGTGCGTCTGACCACGGACATCATCGCCGAGGAGGAGCGCGAAGTCCTCGTCGTCCCCAGCTCCACAACCATGGTGAAATCACTGGGACAGGTCGCCGGGGGACACGTCGTCCGCTCCCGCAATGTCGCCACTCTGCTCTCTGCCGTCGCGGTCTACGACCAGTTCGCCCCGGCAGCGGAGATCTTCGCCGATATGACCGAAGCCGCGGCCGGAACCCGTGTCGGAACCATCGTCTCGGCAGAACAGCTGGCTCTCCACCCGCCCACGGGTGCCCTGCCGGTCATCGGCGACGCCGCAGGTTCGCCGGGGACGCGATCGATCCCGGCCTCCCACCCCTCACAGTTCTACCGGGTCTTCATCGACGGGAAGGTCAAGACCCAGAGCACCGAACTCACAACCCTGGTCGAGAAGCTCGCCGATCGACTGCTGGGAGCCGGGGGAGAGCTCCTCACCGTCGTCCACGGTCCCGGCTGCGCCCCCGATGTCCTCTCCCAACTGCGGGACTGGATCAGCAAATCACACGCTCAGGTGCGATTCCAGGACATCGACTCGCGGGATCGGGCGACACTGCTCATCATGGGAGTCGAATGAGCGCCCGCCTCGACGACTATTTCACCGCACGAGACCGCGGTGCACTCAAGAAGCGCGGGATCACCTCGGTGGCGGATCTCTTCCGCTTCTTCCCCCGCAGATTCCTCGTGCCCGGGGAGAAGACACCGCTGGGTGGCCTCCCGTTGGGCGAGACGGCGATCCTGCAGGCCGAGGTCATCTCCGTCGACACCAGGCGCATGCAGAGGCGGCGTGGAACCATCACCGATGTTCTCGTCCACGATGGGCAGCAATCGATGAAGATCGCCTTCTTCAACCAGCGGTGGCTGGACAAACAGCTGGCCCCCGGACTCACAGTCGTCTTCGCTGGGAAGGTCGAGGAGTACCGCGGGCAGCTGACCCTGAACTCACCCACCTGGCTCAATCGGGACGAACACGACGAGAAGTGGACTCCGGAGGATCTCAACTCCCCGTTCCCCGTCTACCCCCGCGTCAAAGGCATCGCACAGACGCGCCTGTGGAAGGCCATCAAGGTTCTCCTCGATGTCGCCGACCCAGCAGAGTTCGAGGACCCGCTGCCGAGTGCAATGCGAGCCGACCTTGACCTTCCTGAGCTGCGCACCGCGTTCAATGACATGCATCGGCCGAGGTCAGCGACAGCGACGGAGAAGGCCAAACAGCGTTGGAAGTGGGAGGAGGCGCTCGCACTGCAGGCGGAGTTCGTCTCCCGCAAGGCCGACTACGAACAGCTCGAGGCGACCCCGCTGCTCAACGTCGGTGCCAGGAGCGAGAGGTTCGATGAGAGTCTGCCCTTCTATCTCACCGCATCGCAGCTGCGCGTCGGAGCCGAGATCGAAGCAGACATCGGACGGAGAACGGCGATGCACCGTCTGCTCCACGGCGACGTCGGCTCCGGCAAGACCGTCGTGGCACTGCGGGCGATGCTCACGGCCGTCGATTCGGGAGCTCAGGCTGCGATGCTCGCGCCCACAGAGGTGCTCGCCACTCAGCATTTCCGCTCAATCGAGAACCTCCTCGGCGATCAGATGGCGCTGAGCCCGCTGCTGTCGGGCGATGACCAGGTTCGGGTGGCGCTGATGACCGGGTCGATGCCCGCGCGGGAACGCAAACAGCTCGCCCTCGACCTCGCCACAGGTCAGATCGACATCGTCGTCGGGACGCATGCGCTGATGTCGGATACGACCATGTTCGACCGACTGGGCCTCATCGTCGTCGACGAGCAGCACAGGTTCGGCGTTGAACAGCGTGAGGCGCTGCGGGCGAAGGCCGGGCTCAAGGTCCCACACACGCTGGTGATGTCTGCGACCCCGATTCCGCGGACCGTGGCGATGACGGTCTTCGCCGACCTCGATGTCTCCACCCTCGACGAAATGCCCGCGGGCACCAAGAACATCACCACCCACGCCGTGTCACTGGGAGACCATCCCAACTGGTTGGGCCGCGTCCGCCAGCTCATCGACGAGGCGGCTGAGACCGGCAGAGGCACCTTCGTGGTCTTCCCGCGCATCGACCCCTCCGATATCGAGGACCCCGAGACGGGTGAGGTGACCGGCCATCGAGGCGGAATCGAGGACCTGCGCGAGAGGCTGAAGAACTCCGAGGAACTCCAGTCACGTTCGATCGAACTTCTCCATGGCCGGATGTCGACGGCGGAGAAGGATCGGACGATGGCCGCATTCGTCTCCGGCGATATCGACATCCTGGTCTCCACGACCGTCATCGAGGTCGGAGTCGACGTTCCTCGGGCCACCATGATGGTCGTCTTCGAAGCGGAGCGATTCGGTGTGGCTCAGCTCCATCAGCTGCGCGGACGTGTTGGGCGTGATGGCAGTGCGGCCATGTGCTTCCTGCTCACCGAGGCACCCGAGGACGATGAGAGCTTCGAGCGACTCCGTGAAGTGGCAGGAACCCTCGACGGTTTTGCCTTGGCCGAGTATGATCTCGGCAGTCGGGGTGAGGGCGATGTGCTCGGTGCCTCACAGTGGGGAGGATCCTCACTGCAGCACCTGTCGATCCTGCGCGATGCCCCGATCGTCGAAGAGGCGAGGGACATCGCGGAGAAGATCATCTCCGTCGACCCTGATCTGAGTTCGCTGCCGGCTCTGCGGACCTTCATCAACCGAGTCCTGCCCGCGGAATCGGCTCATTTCATCGAGGCGAGCTGAGATGTCGGACGGCGCAGTGGCGCTGTCAGGAGCCGAACCGAGAATGCTGAGTGAGTGGAAGGACGAGCAATGAGGATCATCGCTGGTGCGTTCAAGGGATCCCGGCTCGTCGCACCGGGCGGGTCGAACACCCGCCCGACCTCGGACCGGGTCAAGGAATCCCTCTTCTCCATGCTCGACGGCTACGGGGTCCTGCAGGCCGCGAATGTCCTCGACCTTTTCGCCGGCTCCGGTGGGCTGGGCCTCGAAGCCATGTCCCGGGGAGCGGCCGAAGCAGATTTCGTCGATTCGGCCAGCGCCTCTGCCCGCGCTGTCGAAGCGAACGCTCAGAAGCTGGGAATCGACCATTCGACCAGGATCCATTCCGCGGATGTCGTCTCGTTCCTCAGCAGTCAGCGTGCGCCGAGACAGGTGATGGCTGAAGCGCAGGCGCCCGTGTATCAGGCGTCGGAAGGGCACGCGGCGGAGCCTGTTGAGGTGCTGGAGACCCGCAGCGATCTCGACGACGGTGAGGGGCGCATCTTCGACCTGGTGTTCATGGACCCGCCCTACCCGATGGGTGAGGACGCTGTGACTCAGATCCTCGGCAGACTCGCCGGACTCCTCGACATGGAATCCATCGTCGTGGTCGAACGGGCCTCACGAGCTCCGGAGCCCACGATGCCGGCCGCTCTCGAGGTCTTCCGTTCGAAGACCTTCGGCGAGACGGCACTGTACTTCGTCCAGCTCAGGGGTGAAGCCGACGAATCGGGGGACGCGGCGGAAGCCGACGAACCCGCGTGAGCCGGTCCCACCACGGCAGTTGAGGCCCACCGGAGTTGTACTCCCGTGGGCCTCGAACGGTTCGTGGCGGTTACTGCACGCTGATCAGGAAGCTACTGCACGCTCGAGAGGAACGAACGCGTCCGCTCATGCTGTGGGTTGTTGAAGAGCTGATCCGGTGGACCTTCTTCGAGCACCTGACCACCGTCGAACATCATCACCCGATGCGAGACCTCGCGCGCGAACTGCATCTCGTGGGTGACCAGGAGCATCGTGATGTCGGTCGTCTCCGCGATGTCGCGGAGGACTTCGAGGACATCTCCGACGAGCTCGGGGTCGAGCGCGGAGGTCACCTCGTCGAGGAGGAGGATCTCCGGACTCATCGCCAGAGCCCGTGCGATGGCCACACGCTGCTGCTGTCCGCCCGAGAGGCGAGTGGGATGCTCATCGGCCTTGTCTGCGAGTCCGACCTTGTCCAACAGGGACTTCGCCTCTGCCACGGCATCGGCCTTGGATCTGCCCAGCACATGGACAGGCGCCTCGATGATGTTCTCGAGCACCGTCATGTTGGGGAAGAGATTGAACTGCTGGAAGACCATGCCGATCCGTGTCGTCATGGCACGGGTCGTCTTCGAGGGCAGTTCGACGCGCTTGCCGTTCTTCTCGGTGTGGGTCAGCGGCTTGCCGTCGACGTGAATGTATCCGCCGGTCAGCTCCTCCAAGGTCATGACAAGGCGGAGGATCGTCGTCTTCCCCGAACCGCTGGGCCCGATCAGGGTCACGCGCTCTCCGGGAGCGACAGTGAAGTTGAGGTCCTTGAGGACCGTCGTCTTCCCGAACCGCTTCTCCACGTCTTTGAACTCGATGGCCGGTGAGGCTGAGCCCGGGGTGTTCGCCGGCGGAGTTGATGAGGTGCTCTCAGTAGGTGGCAAGGCGCTTCTCCAATCGTTGGATGAGCAGGGATGTCGGGTAGCTGGCTGCGAGGAAGATGATGCCGGCCAGGGTGAAGGCTTCCGTGTAGGCGAACTTCGCCGCACCGAACTGCTGCGCCGAGGTGACGAGTTCGACCACCGAGATAGCAAACAGGAACGGGGTGTCCTTGAACATTGCCACGGCGTAGTTGCCCAAGGACGGGATCGTAGCGCGCAATGCCTGTGGAAGCACGACTGCGGTGAACTTGCGCACCGGTGGCAGCGACAGCGCGGTTGCTGCCTCGTGCTGCCCCGGCGGCACCGAATCGATGCCCGCACGGTAGCTCTCCGACATGTAGGTCGAGTAGTGGATGCCGATGACGATGAAGCCGATGACGAGCGCGGGTACGTCCACCAGGCCGGGTATCCCGGCGAAGATGAAGTACACGAACATCAGCTGCATGACCAGCGGCGTATTGCGGACGAAGGCGACGAGCAGTCGAATCAGCCAATTGATCCAGCGTGGCAGTGAGCGGATCGCGATGGCGATGATGAGGCCCAGCACCGCGGCGATCAGGGTGCCGACGCCGGTGGCGATGAGCGTGTTGACGAATCCCCGCAGGAGGAGCGGCAGCGCTTCGGCGGCGAATTCCCAATTCCAAATCACAGGCCACCTCCTTGTCCGGCAGCGGCTTCGGAGCCGGGCATCTTCGGTTGGTCTCGGTCATCTCGAGCGTCGCGCCGTGCTGCACGGCGGTCGGCACGAGAATTCGGCCGTCTGCGGCCCAGCTTTGCTGTGGCCCTGCGCTCGAGGTAGTTCATCCCCTCCTGCAGCAGCCAGGCGATGATGAAGTAGATGATGAGCCCGATCGTGAACGAGAAGTAGGTGTCGTTCGTCGACTGTCGCAGCTGATCGATCTTCTCAGTCAGATCCTGCAGGGTGATGAAGGAGACCACTGCTGTGCCCTTGAGGAGCTGGATGAGCAGTGTCGCCAGGGAAGGGATCATCAGAGCCCAACCTTGCGGGAAGATGACGCGGAGCATGCGTCTGGTCGGTGAGAGGCTGAGCGCGATCGCTGCCTCCCACTGGCCGGGCGCGACGGTCTTGATCGAGGAACGGACCACCTCGGCGGAGTAAGCGCCGTAGTTGAGTGCCAGCGCACCGATGCCGCAGGCGATGGGGTCGAGGTCGACCCCGAGGAGGGGGAAGACGTAGAAGAGCCAGAACAGCTGCACGAGCAGAGAGGTGCCGCGGAAGAACTCGACGACGATTCGAGCGGGAATGCGCATCCAGGCGTGCGACGAGGTCATCGAGAGTCCGAGGACGACGGCGACGACGATCGCGCCGATCGATCCCAGGACCGTGAGGATGAGGGTTGTCTGAATTCCCTCCCACAACTGTGGGAGGAAATTCAGCAACGTGGTGAAATTGTCAGTCATGATCGGGAATGCCCCGTGGCCGATCAGGACTCGGCTGTGGGGAGTTCACCCTTGCACAGCTGCTCGGTTGTGATCTCGCCGGTGGGACGCTCTTCCTTCGTGAAGCCGTAGTCGCCGACGACGTCGAGGTATTTCTGCTCGTCGGACACGATCTTCTCGAGCTCCTTGTTCCAAGCATCCTTGAGTTCAGAATCGTCGGTGCGGAACACCGTGGCACCTGCACCGACCTGTGGCACTCCATCGATCTCCTGAACGAAGGACTCACTGACCTCAACGCCGGCGTCCGGGTTGTTCTTGGCCATCCAGTTGAGCGAAATTCCGGTGAGAGCGAAGACATCGGCACGGCCTGTGGTCACGGCATCCATGCCGTCCTGCGGTGTGCCGACTTCCTGAGTGTCGATGCCCAGTTCCTTGGCGTAGACGGTGGTTTCGATTGCGCCGCTCATCGTCGCGAGCTTGAGGCCTTCGTCCTTGACATCCTGCATGTCCTTCAAGCCCTTGCCCTCGCCTTCCTTGGTCATCAGGGCAGTGGTGTACATGAACTCAGGGTTGCCGAAGGAGGCCTGCTCGCAGCGGTCAGGAAGAATCGACATTCCGGCAGAGATGGCACCGAAGCGGTCGGCATTGAGGCCAGGGATCAGGGAGCCGAATTCGGTGTTGACGCCTTCGACGTCCTCGACGCCGAGCTCCTTGAAGATCGTCTTGGCCATTTCGACTGAGGCACCCTGAAGTTCGCCGTCCTTTTCGAAACTGTACGGTGCTTCACCGGCGAAGCCGACGGAGATCGTCCCGGCGTCGATGGCCTTCTGGAGTGTGCTCTTGTCGGAATCGCTTCCGCCGCAGGCCCCCAGGGCGAGTGTCAGGGCGATGATCGAGGTCGCGGCGGCTAGCCCCTTGATGGCTTTCATAGCTGTCCCTTTCTTAGTACGTCGACACATCTTCGTGACATGCGTCTCAAGGACACTATTCAATACTTTTGTTGTCCGGATGTCACACTGTCAGACAACGTTATATGATCGTGATATGCCTCAACCCCCCTACTTCGGAGCTCCCGGTCCTGCGCAAGGTCATCCGATCCTCGACGATCGACCTCATCGCCGACCAGATCCGCAACGCCATCTACAGCGGTTCACTGGACCCCGGGCAGTCCATCAACGAGGTTCGCACGGCCGAACTCCTCGACGTCTCCAGACCATCCCTGCGGGAGGCTCTGCAGCGCCTCGTCAGCGAGGGGGTGATGGCTCATGCACCCGGCCGCGGAGTCAGGGTCAAACGGATGAGACCGAACGACATCGACGACGTCTACGCGGTCAGGGAAGCCATCGAAGCACAGGCGGTGAAGGTCGTCATCCGGTCGGGAAAGCCGATTGTGCGCATCCACCAGTCGCTGGAACGGCTCGAGCATGCGATCGAAGGCAACACTGCGCGCCTCGTCGGCGACGCCGACCTCGACTTCCACCACTCGATCGTCGCCTGTTCCGGCTCGGTCAGGCTCAGCGACCTGATGAAGGTCTCGATGGTCCACACCCGACTGCTTTCACTCTCCGACCCGCGCGGATACGAGGTCAGGTGCGACCTCATCGAAACGCACAGACACCTGCTGGAGGCGATCGCCGACGGGGACGAGGCACGGTCCCTGACCATCGTGGGAAGAGTCATGGCCGGAGCCGCTGCTCGACTGCACCATTCACAGACGGATACCGAGGCCATCATCGTCAAGGCCGCCGCACGTGAGGCCGGCGTCGACGACCAGTGGTCGCAGCTGCGAGATACGATGAAGCCATGAAGGTTGTCTGCCCCGGTTCCTATGACCCGATCACCATGGGTCATCTCGACGTCATCGCCCGCAGTGCCCGCCTGTTCGACGAGGTGGTCGTGGCCGTCGTCCACAATCCCAAGAAGTCCGGTCGCTTCGATCCTCAGGCGCGCGCCGATCTCATCCGCCGCAGCCTGGACGAGGACGAACGGACCCAAGGGGCCGAGAACATCGTTATCGACACCGTCGCCGGCGGTCTCCTCGTCGACTACTGCACGTCCATCGACGCGCCTGCCGTGGTCAAGGGACTGCGCTCGGGCACGGACTTCGCTTATGAACTGCCGATGGCGCTGATGAACAAGCATCTCAGTGAGCTCGAGACGATCTTCGTTCCGGGAAACCCCGAGTTCGAACACGTCTCGTCCTCACTCATCAAGGAAGTCCACGCCGGCGGGGGAGACATCACAGGCCTGGTGCCGAACGCAGTGCTGACCGCGCTGAACGCCGGCGACTGAGGCATGCCGCTTCCCTCCTCCTCATCCCGGGCGTGGTTCCTGGGTCTGATCTTCCACACCGTCATCGCGCACGCGACGTACAACGGTGTGCGCGTCCTCATCTCCTACCGGACGCTGGAGTTGGGCGGCAGCGGAGTCGTCCTCGGTCTCATGACCGCCTGCTATTCCCTCGTCCCGCTGCTCACCGCGCTTCTCGTCGGACGACTCGTCGACCGCGGATACGCCACCGCTGTGCTGTGGACGGGAACAATACTGTCGATCGTGCCCGTCGGCCTCGCGGCGATGGCGCCCAACCTCGGCGTGCTCCTCATCGCCACGATGTGTCTGGGCCTGGGACAGCTGCTGACCACGGTCGCCTCGCAGGCGCTGATCCCGCAGAGCTTCCCGGCCTCGGCCCTGACGTCGAAGTTCGGGTACCTCACCCTCGGCGTCTCGATCGGGCAGACGATCGGTCTGCCCGTGGCCGGTGCCATCGCCGGCGCGACGGACGGTGCACCGCAGATCGTGACCGCCCTGTGGTTCATGACGGCGGTCTCCGCGCTGACGCTGGTCGCGGCGGTCATCGTCATGCTCCGCGGTCGGACCCCTCACGTCTCCCGCGCCGAGGCGGCCAAGGACGCCCGTACGCCGCTGACCCTGCTGTCGATCCGGGGAATGAAACCCGCGATCCTCGCCTCGATGACCACCCTGGCCGCGGTCGACCTCATGACCGCGTATCTGCCGCTCATCGGCCAGCAGAACGGACTGTCGGTGACGACCGTGACCTGGCTGCTCACCCTGCGCACGCTGGCCTCGGTGATCTCGCGCCTGCTCATCGGGATGCTCACACGCAAGTGGCGCAACCTCTCGCTGTTGTGGACCGCCTCGGCGTTGGCCGGTGTCTGCATCATCCTCATCCCCGTCTTCACGCAGCCGTGGATGTTGGCGATCCTGCTCCTCCTGGCCGGATTCTGCTTCGGCCTCACCCAGCCGCTGACGATGACCTGGGTCTCGACCTTGTCGGACCCGGCCAATCGAGCCGCAGTTCTCTCGATCCGCCTTGCCGGCAACCGACTCAGCCAGGTGGCGATCCCCTCGGCAGCGTCGCTGCTGACCCTGATCGCACCCTCGGGTATCGTTTTCACGATCTCCGGGGCACTGCTGCTGGCAGCCGGCGGGGTGACGCTGCGCAATCAGCACGAGAAATGGTGATCAGGAACACCGGCGCGATGTCAGAAGGCCGATTGGTAATGGTGGGCGATGATGACTAGAATGGTGAGTCGCGTGTGAACGTAGGAGTAAGCATCCTCAATCACATAATGGAGGAGTGAGCATGAAGAAGCAGTCTGAGTTCGTCTACGATCTCAGGTCGATGGGATTGCTCGGTCATCCTGGTGAATGGGAACGGGTGAACACCACCCTGTCTGCTCCGGCGGATCTCAAGATCGAAGTGATCGGGGTCGCTGAAGGTTCACCACTGGCACTCGAGCTGATGTTCGAAAGCGTGTCAGAGGGGATCTACGTGTCGGGCACAGTCTCGGCCACGGCCCGCGGCGAGGACGTGAGGACTCTCGACGAAATCGAGTTGCCTATAGATGTCGACATCCGGGAGATGTATGTCTATGAGCAGGCCGAGGGCGACGAGGACTCCTATGTCATCGACCGCGATCAGCTCGACCTCGAGCCGGCGATCAGAGACGCTGTTGTGATGGCTCTGCCCTTCAGTCCGTCAAAGGACCGAAGTGAAGAGTTCAGCTTCACTCTGGGTGAGGACCTGGAGGTCGACGACAGCGAATCGGACTCGCCGTTCGCATCATTGAAGAGTTTGTTGGATGAGAAGAAAGAGAGCTAGACGTGGCTGTTCCAAAGCGTAAATTGTCGCGCAGCAACACCCGCCACCGTCGTTCGCAGTGGAAGGCCCAGGCACCTAACCTGGTCAAGACTGTGGAGAACGGTCGCGTTGTGTACTCGCGCCCTCACCAGGCCAAGGTTGTCGAAGACTCGGCCGGCACCCCGCTGTTCCTTGAATACAAGGGACGCAAGGTCGCTGACGTCTGACCTGTGGACACAGACACCACAGCGCAACTGCAGGAGAGTCTCGGGATCGATATTGATCCCGAGACTTTTCGTCTCGCCCTGACACACCGCTCCTTCGCCTTCGAAGCCGGCGGCATTCCCACGAACGAGCGGCTCGAATTCCTCGGCGACTCCGTCCTGGGGCTCGTGGCCACCGAATCGCTGTACTACGACAATCCCGATCTGGCCGAAGGTTCCTTGGCTAAGATGCGCTCCGCCGTGGTCAACACCCGAGCACTGGCGTCGATCGCGCGCAAGTACGAGATCGGTCCCCACATCCTGCTGGGCAAGGGCGAAGAGCTCACCGGCGGCCGCAACAAGGACTCGATCCTCGCCGACACCGTCGAGGCTCTCATCGGCGCCACCTTCGTCGCCCGTGGACGCGAAGAGGCCTTCGCCTTCGTCCATCGCCTCATCGATGCGATGCTGAACGACGCCGTGAATCTCGGTGCCGGAATGGACTACAAGACGACCCTGCAGGAAGCAGCGGCCGATCTGGACCTGGGCGCCGTGAGCTACGAAATCGTCTCCTCGGGACCCGACCACGCCATGGTCTTCACCGCCACAGCACTCCTGGGCACCAACGGCTGGGGCAGCGGCGACGGATCCTCGAAGAAGAACGCCGAAGCCGCGGCCGCGGAAGTCGCCGTCAAGGCCATCCGCACCATCTACCCGGACTACACGCGCTGAGGCATTCCTGATGCCCGAGCTTCCCGAGGTCGAGAGTGTGCGCCTCGGCGTCCACGAATGGACTGCCGGTACCACCATCACCGGCGCCGAGGTGCTCGACCCCCGGATATTGGGCACGACGTCACAGCGGCGCATCGACGCGTCCGCCGTCGACGGGTTCCTCGCAGCGGTGTCCGGGCGGCGAATCATCGGCGCCGAACGTCGCGGCAAGTTCATGTGGCTGACCCTGGGGGAGGACCTCGAGGCTGGCCCGGCTGCCGAGCCAGATGCCCCGGAACTCAGCCTGCTCGTCCACCTCGGCATGAGCGGACAGCTGCGCGTGCACGATGCCGCTGACGAGATCCACAAACATACCCGGGCGATCCTCCGCCTCGAGCGGGGGAGCGAGAGCCTCCAGCTGCGCTTCGTCGACCAACGGATCTTCGGCCACCTCGGCGTCCAACCTCTGGTGCACGCCTATGGTCGGCTCGTGCCCGCCTCGGCGAATCACATTGCCGCAGACCCGCTCGAACCCTCGTTCGAACCCGGCCTCGTTCTCGAACAGCTCTCGCGCAAGCGGACGGTGGTCAAATCCGCATTGCTCGATCAGTCTCTGGTCAGTGGCATCGGCAACATCTATGCTGATGAAGCTCTCTTCAGGGCTGGAATCCACCCGCTGGCGATCCCTGCTCGTACTCGCAAGTCCCACCTTGCTGCCGTCCTCGACTCTGCGTCGCGGGTGATGAGCGATGCGCTGGCCGTAGGTGGGACCAGCTTCGACGCCCTCTACGTCAACGTCAACGGCGAATCCGGCTACCTCGACATTGACGTAGAGCGAGTCGAAGGAAGCCGTGCACACGAAGGTCGCGATTGTCTGTGCCGGGCATCGGCCATGCGTCGACAAGCGATATTGCGGTCTGACCTGGCACGAAGGGCTCTGGACAAGCAGCTCAACGGTCCAGCCCATTTAGTAGCGCACCGACACAAAGTCGGGTCGCGGAGTCTGCGAGGTGTGGCCTGTGCCTGAATTGCCTGAGGTCGAGGTCGTGCGTCGGGGGATCGACGATCATGTCCGTGGCCGGACGATCGCCTCGGCGACTGTTCTGCATCCGCGTGCGGCGCGACGTCATGTGGGCGGTCCGGCGGATCTCGCAGCACGGATGGTCGGTGCGACGATCACGGGGACTGCGCGCCGCGGCAAGTACCTGTGGCTGATCCTGGACGGTGCAGATGCGTTGCTGATGCATCTGGGGATGAGCGGGCAGATGCTCATTTCGTCCCCTGATGCCGCAGTCGCCGCGCACGAGCGGGCGCGCTTCACCTTCACCGACGGAGGCCACGATCTGCGGTTCGACGACCAGCGCACGTTCGGCCATCTGCTGTACGACGAGGGCGGAGCGGTGCTGCCCTCGCTGATCGCCCACATCGCGAGGGATCCCTTCGACCCGCAGTTCGACCAGCCGGCGGCGGTCGCGCGGATCAAGGCCAGGAGCACCGGGATCAAGCGCGTGTTGCTGGACCAGACGGTGGTGTCCGGCATCGGGAACATCTACGCCGACGAGGCACTGTGGGCTGCCAAGGAGCAGGGGGAGACGGCAGCCTCGTCGTTGAGCAAGCCAAGGATCTCAGCGCTGGTCGATGCGGCGCGGGAGGTCATGGCCGCTGCTCTTGCCCAGGGCGGTACATCGTTCGACTCCCTCTATGTCGACGTGGCCGGCAGCAGCGGCTATTTTGCCCGCAGCCTGAATGCCTACGGTCTTGCTGGCCAGCCTTGCATGCGCTGCGGGACGTCGATCGTGCGGGAGAAGTTCATGAACCGATCGAGTTTCTTCTGCCCTGTCTGCCAGCGGAAACGCTAGTTCGATCGGTCGCCTGCGACGCGATCACAAACAGGGGATCGGGCTACATCGCCATGGCGTCGCCTCGTTTCCCGATACGTCAATGTAGGACGATCACCGTCGCTCCAGAAGCGCTCCGGTCACGGTATTCTCTCGCACCGCGCGTGGGCGTCGATGCGGACACTGCAGTTCCACGGCACGAACCGGCAGTGGTGAGGACAGGGCGATTTGCCCAGTTCGGGGTGGGCACTGACTTGCAGCGGCGGTCCATGAGACCCGTTCAATCGACGAAGCCGTCGAGGCTGACTGACGGTCTTCCTTTCACAACTTTCGACGTCTGACGAGGACCTACAGGTAGCGACACACCTGATCGGCGCTGCAGGTCTCCGGCTCGGGGTGCGCTGCATCGTCCCGGAGGTCCGTGATGGTGTCGCGCAGTGCGGACAGCTGGGAGATCTGCTGCTCGATGTCGTGCAGGCGCGCGTCGAGCAGGTCGCGCACGTGGTCGCACGGGGCACGTCCGGCGTCGCGGATGTCCATGGTCTGGCGGATCTGGGCGAGGGTGAGGCCGGCGGCCTGGCCGCGGTGGACGAAGTCGACACGTGCGATCGCGTCCGGCGGGTAGTCACGGTACCCCGACGACGTCCTGCCGGGCGGCGGTAGCAGCCCCTGCTCCTCGTAGAACCTCAGGGTCTTGGCCGTGGTGCCGGCCGCCTGTGCGAGCTCCCCGATCTTCACGCCGTCCTCCGATCGTGTCGCGGCCGTACTTGACCTTCCCCTGTACTGGAAGGTCCAGCATAGTTGATGACGGAACAGAAGACCAAGGACTGACAGGAGCAGCGATGCCTACGAAGTACGACCTCGCCATCATCGGATCAGGCGGCGGCGCGTTCGCCGCGGCGATCCGAGCGAACACGCTCGGGAAGTCGGTGGTGATGATCGAGCGCGGGACGCTCGGCGGAACCTGCGTGAACACCGGCTGCGTGCCGTCGAAGGCCCTCATCGCCGCCGCCGACGCGCGGCACTCCGCGGCCGACGCCGCCGACCGTTTCCCGGGGATCGAAACGTCGGCGGATCCGGTGGACATGCCCGCACTGATTGCCGGGAAGCAGGCGCTGGTCGAGGGCTTGCGCGGCGAGAAGTATGCCGACGTCGCCGACTCCTACGGGTGGGCCGTCCGCCGCGGCGACGCCACGTTCGCCGGCAGCCCCGACGCGCCGGTCCTCCAGGTGGCCGGGGACGACGGGAGCACCGAGACGATCGAGGCCGAGCACTACCTGGTCGCGACCGGCTCTCGGCCCTGGGCCCCGCCGATCGACGGCCTGGACGAGACCGGGTACCTGACCTCGACCACGGCGATGGAGCTGACTGAAGTCCCTGAGTCTCTGCTCGTGCTCGGCGGCGGCTACGTCGCCCTGGAACAGGCGCAGCTGTTCGCCCGGCTCGGCTCCCAGGTCACCATCCTGGTGCGGTCCCGGCTGGCGTCGAAGGAGGAGCCGGAGGTGTCCAGGACGCTGCAGGAGGTGTTCGCCGACGAGGGCATCCGGGTGGTGCGCCACGCGCTGCCGACGCGGGTGTCCCGCGATATGACCGGGCAGGTCGTGGTGACCGCGGACGTGTCCGGAGGCTCGCAGGAGTTCCGCACCGACCAGGTGCTCGTCGCCCTCGGACGGCGGCCGGTCACCGACGGGCTCGGCCTCGACCGGGTCGGGGTGAAGACCGGGGACCTCGGCGAGGTGGTCGTCTCCGATCGGATGCAGTCGTCCAACCCGCGGATCTGGGCCGCGGGGGACGTGACCGGGCATCCGGAGTTCGTCTACGTCGCCGCCCACCACGGCACCCTCGTCGCCGAGAACGCGTTTATCGACGCAGCTCGGGCCGTGGACTACGCCCGTCTGCCGAGGGTGACGTTCACCGGCCCTGCGATCGGCGCGGTCGGGATGACCGAGAAGCAGGTCCTCGAGGCCGGCATCCGCTGCGACTGCCGCGTCCTGCCGCTGCACCACGTGCCCCGGGCACTGGTCAACCGCGACACCCGCGGCTTCGTCAAGCTCGTCGTCGACGCCGACACCGGGAAGATCCTCGGCATCACCGCCGTCGCCAAGGACGCCGGCGAACTCGCCGCCGCCGGAGTCCACGTGCTCGGCAAGACCATCGCCGAGGTCGCCGACGCCTGGGCTCCGTACCTGACCATGGCCGAGGGCATCCGGATCGCCGCCAAGGCCTTCACCACCGACGTCTCGAAGCTCTCCTGCTGCGCGTGAGAACCCCGCGACAGCACACCGCCCGCATTCAGAACTGGAGGAACCCGCAATGTCCGACCTCAGTAAGCAACTTCCCGAGCGGCTCGGCCGCACCGAGGAGACGGGTCTCGACCCCGGCCTGCTCGTCCCGCTGCTTCGGCTTCTCGCCGACGGCGATCCCGTCACGGTCGAGCAGCTCGCCACGGCCGCGGGCCGCACACCCGAGCAGGTCAGGACCAGGCTGGCAGCGGTGCCCGACACCGAGTACGACGACCTGGGTCGGATCGTCGGCCAGGGCCTCACCCTGCGGCCCACCCCGCACCGGTTCACCGCGTCAGGAGAAGGGCTCTACACCTGGTGCGCGCTGGACACCCTGGTCTTCCCGGCGCTTCTCGGCCGCCCAGCGCGCGTGGAGTCGGTCTCCCCGGCCAGCGGCGAGATGATCCGCGTCGCCGTCGATCCGGTCGCCGGAGCCATAAGCATCGAGCCCGCCACTGCCGTGGTCTCGCTGATGAATCCGGACCAGATCACCTCGATCCGATCGTCGTTCTGCAACCAGGTGCACTACTTCACCTCTGTTGGCGACGCTGCCGAGTGGCTCGCCGAGCATCCCGGGGCCGAGGCGGTGCCGGTGGCCGAGGCGCATCGGATCGGAGCCGAACTCGCCGCGCGCCTGCTCGACCGGTCCCAGGGTGATGTCTCGGCGGCCGACGACTGCCGCCGCTGCTGCTGACCCAAGACTTCGAGAGATTCGAGATACAGATGACATCAGAACACTATGACCGGCCAGGTGGCGGAGGCCTGCTCTTCGGGGCAGGAGCCGTGCTGCTCATGGCCCTCTGCTGCGCACTGCCACTGCTCATAGCCGGGGGAGTGCTCGCCGGCGTCGGAGGCCTCCTCGGCAACCCCTGGGTGATCGGCGCGGGCATCGCGCTCGTCGCGCTCGTCCTGCTGGTCGTCGCCCGTCGCCGAGCCCACCACGGCCGCACCGGACCCGACTGCTGCCCGACCACCGACCCCGCCCAGCCCGCAGACCCGAAGGACGACCAGAACCGATGACGATATCCCTCACCCGCCGCACAACCCTTTCGCTCGCAGGCCTCCTGCTCGCAGGGCCGCTGACCTTGACCGCCTGTGGTAGCGCCGACGAGGACGGGTCCTCCGCGGACGCCGGCTCGCCCGCACCCGTGACCAGTATCGACGGCCAGCAGGTCAGCCTGCCAGCCGCTGGGAAGCCCACCGCCGTGTTCTTCTTCTCCGTCGGCTGCGGCGAATGCGTCGGCGGCGTCCGGTCCCTCGGTGAAGCCGCCGCCAGCGCCGAGGACAACGGCACTGATGCACAGTTCCTCGCCGTCGACATGGATCCGCGCGAGCCCAAGGAGACCATTGAGGGCTTCATGGAGTACGTCGAGGCCGAACACGTCCCCGCCGCCATCGACGAGGGCGCGGTCCTGTCGCAGCGCTTCGACGTCGCCGCGCTGTCCACCCTGATCATCGTCGACGCCGACGGCAAGGTGACATTCCGCGCCACCGACCCCGCCGCCGACACGATCGTCGCCGAGCTCGAGAAGGCCGGGGCCTGAGCCATGGGTGGACTTCTCGCGCTCGCTTTCGCCGCCGGGATGATCGCCCCGGTCAATCCCTGCGGCTTTGCCCTGCTCCCGGCGTGGATCACCCACGCGCTCGGGGACGCCTCCTCCTCCCCGGCACCGGTGCGACTCCTGCGGTCGCTGCGTGCCGGCGTCGCGGTGACCATCGGGTTCGCGGGAACGCTCGCGCTGGCAGGCATCGCTGTGAGCGCCGGAGCGCGGAGCCTGATCCAGGCCGCTCCCGTGCTGGGGCTCGCCGTCGGCGTCGTGCTCGTCCTGTTCGGCGCGGCGATGCTGACAGGCCGGTCTTTCTCGCTCCGACTGCCCAGCATCCCTTCCCGAGTCACGGACCGCCCTCCGAGCACCGCACGCATGGTCCTCTTCGGGGTCGGCTACGCCGTGGCGTCGCTGTCGTGCACCTTCGGCGTACTCCTGGCCGTCATCGCGCAGGCCCAGGCCACAGCCAGCTTCGCAGGGCTGCTCCTCGTGTTCGGCGTGTACGCCGCGGGCTCTGCCACCGTCTTGCTGATCGTCGCCGTTGCCGCCGCCGCAGCAGGTTCGGCGCTGTCGCGACGCATCGCATCGCTGGCGCGCTATGGGCCCAGGATTACTGCCTTCGTCCTCGTACTCACCGGTGCCTATCTGGCCTGGTACTGGTACCCGGCCGCCACCGGCGACGCTGCCGCCTCCAGTCGCACCAACGCCGTCGCCGGAGTCGCCACTGCGGTGTCGGGCTGGGTCCAAGGACACGTCGGTGTCGTCACCGGAGTGTCCGTCGCCGCCGTGATCGTCGTGCTGCTGATCGGGACCCTCAGCCGTCGCCGCCGTGATCGTCGTGCTGCTGATCGGGACCCTCAGCCGTCGCCGCCGCGCCAGCCTCCGGAAGACTGAGGCAGACTGCTGCGCCCCGGAGCCAGCGCGCTCTGCCGACGACCGGCAGAGCGCAGAAACCGAGTGACCACAACCCTGGCCGATGGCCGTGGACGAATGGCTCGACGTCGCCGCCTCGGCAGAGCGCCACGGCTGCAGCAAGAGCAGCTGGCGGCGCGTCTGGCAGGGCAGGCTCCCAGCCCGGACCGAGAAGGTGGACGGACGCGACGGACGCATGGTCATCAAGACGCTGATCCGGGTCTCCGACCTGGACCCGGGCGTTCGGCCTGACCGCGCACGCCGAGCACGTCCGGAAGATCCGGGAGGCCGCGCCGCCGCTGACGCGGGAGCAGACGACGTTCATCGCCAAGGTTTTCACGGACCACCTGCTCGAACAGGACGCCAAGAGAAGAAGAGAAGGGGAGGCCGGGACTGCGTCGTAGGCGGCGCAGTGCCGATCTTCGAGGGCGGAGGCGTCCTGTGCCCACGGTCACGGATGCCCGATTCTTGCTTCGACTGGGCCGTTGACATGTTGAAGTCATGAGGCCGTACTCTGGTGTGTAGGCAGTGCGCGTCCTTCACGCGTCGTCTCACCGTGAAGTATCCTCTGACCAGCGGAAACGCCACCTTCAGAGGCTCCCAGTTTTTCAATGTATCTATCGTGGGAAGTTGGGCTACTTCGACCGAGCCCTGCTCGTCTACGGGCGCGGGGGACAGGAATGCGTTCGCTGCGGGACGGAGATCGAAAAGATGACCATCGGTGGACGTGGCAGCCACTTCTGCCCGAACTGCCAGAAGCCGCCGCGCTATCGCTGAGGCTGCCGCCATGTACGGTAGATCTTTCCCAAGGGTGCTGCGTCACCGTCTGGGAGGCGGACCCCCGGTCTGACCGTCGCGGACACACGAATCGCCGTGGCCCTCTGGGTCTCCCAGGCCGGAGGCGACACGGACGAGTGCGGCGATTGCGGCCGATCGGCTGCCGGCCGGCCACGCTAGGAGCGTTGTGACGCGTGGGGCGTCTGTGACTGTCACGGCCGCATGCTCGGGCCATTGCCATGCGCGACTGGATGCGGGGATGACGAGCAGAGCCTTCCCTAGGGCCACGAGCTGGGCGATCTGAGACTGTGTGCGCACTTCCGGCCCGGGCCCATTGGGATACGTGCCGTCCAGGCGGGGCCATCTGGCCAGCGGCACCGAGTGATCGTTCTGCAACTCGGCGAGTGTGACCTCGTTGCGGCGTGCGAGAGGATGGGCGGCGGGGACGATCACGACCTGGTCTTCTGTGCACAGGTCCACGGTGTCGAACCCGACGAGGTCATCGACAGGTCTGTGCATGATAGCCACGTCTGTGGCCCCAGATCGCAGCAGCTCAGCTTGCTCGCCGACCTCGCACAGTTGCACCTCCATATGCCCAGGGCCGTGTTCGCTCGCCACTGCTTCGAGCAGCCGCTGCAGCAATTCATGCGATGCACCAGCTTTAGTCGCGAGTATGAGCGGCTGACGTGACATTCCAGCACGCCGCGTCAGCTCCGCCGCGGCAGAGACCGCGTCTAGCGCCTTCCGGGCCTCTCCGAGCAGCACCGAACCTGCGTCGGTGAGCCTCACGCCGCGGCGGTTCCTCTCCAAGAGCTGGACGCCGAGGCGGCGCTCTAAGCGAGCGATGGCCCGCGACAACGGAGGTTGCGCCATGCCCAGGCGTTCCGCAGCGCGTCGGAAGTGCAGTTCCTCTGCGATGGTGACGAAGTAGCGCAACTCGCGCGTCTCGAGGTCAAGCATGGATCAACCCTACTCGTAATGCCTGTCAGGTATCACAGACCACCGAATCGATCTTGGACGACTCCGATCACTGGAGGGAACGATAGGTTTCATGAATAGTGATTCGATTAAAAGGACAGCGCTGGTGACGGGAGCGAATAAGGGCATCGGATTTGCAATAGCAGAGGGCCTCGGCAAGCTCGGGTTCGCCGTCGCGGTAGGCGCACGGGACGATACCCGCCGTGCAGAAGCCGTCAACCGCCTACGCGCGTCGGGCGTGGACGCGTTCGGCGTCGCTCTCGACGTCACCTCGGATCACAGCGCGGCGCAGGCGGCCGAAGCCATCGAGAAGAAGGCTGGCCGCCTCGACGTCCTTGTCAACAACGCCGGCATCGGCGGGAGCTATCTGAATGGTGAGCAGGACCCGACCACCCTCGATCTGGATGTCCTGCGATCGGTCCTGGACACCAACGTCTTCGGCGTGGTGCGGGTGACCAACGCCATGCTCCCGCTCCTGCGTCTGTCGCCTTCGCCCCGGATCGTCAACGCCTCGAGCAATATGGGGTCCCTGGCATCGCAGACCGGCCCCCAGCTAGCCGCCTATGCGCCGTCGAAGAGCATGCTCAACAGCATCACCGCCCAGTACAGCCGCAGACTCGCCGATACCGATGTCATCGTCAACGCCTACTGCCCTGGCTACGTCGCGACCGACTTCACCGGCCACGCCTCGGATCGCACTGCAGAGCAGGGGGCCGCTGTCGCGATCAGGCTCGCGACTCTCCCGGACGACGGACCTCGTGGCGGCTTCTTCGATGACGATGGCGTCGTGCCGTGGTGATCCGGTCCCAGTAGCTGCTGACGCATGCGAGAGGCGGCTGGTGACACTCTCATCGAGTCTCGCCAGCCGCCTCTGGCATTCACCGATGTCGCGTGATCAGCACCGCGACAGAGGATTACTTGGATGACCATCGGCGGACGAGGAAGCCACTTCTGCCCGAACTGCCAACGCCCGCCGCGCTATCGCTGATGATGCCAGGTAAGCTGCCTGTGCCCACCCATCCCACGCATCAGCGCTGGTACCCAGTCGAGAAATTCGACCAGGCATGGTGGAAGAGTCGAACGACCTCGTCCTCGCTGAGGCCCTGGACTCCGGGTAGAAGAAGGAACGGCTGGTCGAAGCGCAGGTACGGGCGGGGACCGACTCGCAGCTGCCAATCACCGGTCTGGGTACGCACTCGGGCCTGAGCGCGCTGCGTCAGCGGCATAACGGTGCATCGGCCCCCGATGTCGTTCTTCACCGGCACATAACGGCGTTCGGGGGCGCGAAGATCTGCCCAGGGTATGGGGCCGATGCCGCGCAGGGAAACTCCGAAAGCATCAAGGCGCACGGGCAGGTCTTCGGAGCCGATGCGCTCACGCCAGAGCTGGCCCACGCCAAGGAGGAAGAGTCCGACAAGTAGACCCAGCACGGCGAGGAACCCGCCGAGGATGATGCTGAGAGCCCAGAATCCGACATCGAGCAGAATGATACCGGTGATGATCAGCACCACTCCAGCTCCGGCACCTGCCAACGAGATTCGGATTGCGCTGCTTCTCCTCCGTCGCCATCGAGACAGTGGTTCGGACGGTCGCCCGGGCAGCGTCACGCTGCCCTGGAAGTCCAGGCCTTGCAGAATACCGCTCAGCCCGGTCATCGATTCCATACACACAGAATATATCGATGCCCAGCTACTGACGAAGACGAGGGCCGGGCCCGCCCCCTTGGGAGCAGCGCCCGGCCCTCGGCACCGATCGAATTGTGAAGATCAGCTCTGGGAGCTGTCCTCACCGTCACCGGCAGAATCCTCAGTTTTCACCGACGACTTCGCATCCGCCTCGGCGTCGGTGTCGTCTTCTGTGTCTTCGACGGGAATCTCGGAAGTCTCGAGGCCGAAGACCTCACCGTCGTACTCGTCGACGGCCGTAGCCACCGACTGCTCGAGGATGTGATCGGCCAGCTGACCCTGAATGATCAGCGGATCCCTCGACAGGTCCTTCCATACAGCCACACAGAGCAGCAACATGACGATGACGAACGGCAACGCCGCCACGATCGTGATGTTCTTCAGACCCTCGAGGGCCTCGGCGGGATCCTCGCCCCCTGCCAGGAGCATCACCGCCGCCACAGCACCGGTGGCCACACCCCAGAAGAGCACGAGGCCCCTGCCGGGCTCCTCCCTGCCGTTGGCCGACAGTGTGCCCATGACGATCGATGCGGAATCGGCGCCCGTGACGAAGAAGATCGCGATGAGGATGACCGTGACGACCATGAGGATGATGGCGATGACGTTGGGCAGAGGCAGCGCACCGAGGAGGTCGAACAGGATCGTGTCCATGTTGATGTCCGGTTCTCCGTCAACCATCTTCGCCAAGGCCTTGACCGTGCCTTCGCCGCGCTCAGCGCGTTCCTGGATGCCGATGGCACCGCCGCCGAAGATCGCGAACCAGATGGTCGAGACCACGGAGGGGACGATGAGGACGCCGAGGACGAACTGACGCACGGTGCGGCCGCGGGAGATGCGGGCGATGAAGAGGCCGACGAAGGGCGACCATGAGACCCACCAAGCCCAGTAGAAGACGGTCCACGAGGACAGCCAGGTGTTGACGTCCTGGCCGTTGGCTGCCGTACGGGAGGCCATCTGCGGCAGGTCCTGGATGAACGAGCCGAGTGAGGAGGGAATGACGTTGAGGATGAACAGCGTGGGGCCGCCGATGAACACGATGAGCGCGACGATGATCGCCAGCACCATGTTGATGTTCGACAGCCACTGGATGCCCTTCTCGACACCGGACACGGCCGAAGCGACGAAGGCTGCGGTGAGGATGGCGATGATGATGACGAGGATCGGGGAGGTGACGTCGGACATGACGCCCGCCGATTCGATGCCGCCGCCGATCTGGATCGCGCCGAGGCCGAGTGAGCAGGCCGAGCCGAAGAGAGTGGCGAGGATCGCGAGGATGTTGATGACCTTGCCGCCGGCGCCGTTGACGGCACGTTCGCCGAACAGCGGGGTGAACATCGACGAGAACAGCTGGGACCGACCGAGGCGGAAGGAGCCGTAGGCGACGCCGAGGCCGACGATCGCGTACATCGCCCAGGGGTACAGCGTCCAGTGGAAGAGGGTGGTGCCCATCGACGTGCCCATCGCCTCGGCAGTGGAGCCGTCGACGGTGTTCGGTGGGGGAGACATGTAGAAGAACAGGGGCTCACCGACGGCGGAGAACACCAGACCGATGCCCATGCCGGTGGCGAACATCATCGAGATCCACGATGAGGTCTTGAACTGCGGCTTCTCGTCGTCCCTGCCCAGCGGGATTCGCCCGAACTTGGACATGGCAACGACGATGACGAAGATCGTGAAGATCGTGGCGGCGATGACGAAGAGCCAGCCGAAATTGTTCATGACGCCGTTGAGCAGGGTCCCTGCCACGGATCCGAGGCTCTCCGGGGAGAGGAAGCCCCAGACGACGAATCCGACGGCGAGGACGCCGGCCGTGAAGAACACCACTTTGTCGACGCCCTTGCGGATGAGTGGCCTCTGTCTGGTGGTCGGATTCTTCAGGTGCCGTATCAGCTCCTGAGTCCTAGTGGTTTCACTGCTCATGGGATGCTTGCCGGTCGGTCCGGCCGCAGCTGCTTCGCGGTCGGTCGGGATCGGCGCTCCTTCCTGTACATGGACGGCATTGAATATCATCGGGCGGGACCGGGCACTCACTCCGAAACAACCCGAATCGACAGACTGCTGTCGGTTCAATCCAAGGATATTCTCAGCTGAGATGCGATGCGAGGCTTGATCTCGTCGGCGCGGGGAGGAATCTGCCCGGGCACGGTCAAGGCCCCGTCGCGAACGACGGGGCCCTGATCGGCTCCCCCGGCTGGGCTCGAACCAGCGACCCTTCGATTAACAGTCGAATGCTCTGCCAACTGAGCTACGGAGGAAAGGCACCGATTCCGGCGCACGAGGAGACACTCTATCAAAAGATTCGAGAATTGCAGGAACTGCTTCAGGATATGCTGGGTGGACAATGCATCTCAAAAGCCTGACCCTGCGAGGATTCAAGTCCTTTGCCTCGGCGACGACTCTCCGATTCGAGCCGGGCATCACCTGCGTTGTCGGCCCCAACGGCTCCGGCAAGTCCAATGTCGTCGACGCGCTGTCCTGGGTGATGGGAGAGCAGGGCGCGAAGAATCTGCGCGGCGGAAAGATGGACGATGTCATCTTCGCCGGAACCTCCAAACGACAGGCCCTGGGCCGCGCCGAGGTGACCCTGACCATCGACAACACCGACGGAGCCATCCCCGTCGACTACACCGAGGTCACGATTTCGCGCACCCTGTTCCGTACCGGGGGCAGCGAATACGCCGTCAACGGCACACCAGCCCGACTGCTTGACATCCAAGAGCTGCTCAACGACTCGGGCCTGGGCAAGGAGATGCACGTCATCGTGGGGCAGGGGCGTCTCGACGCAATCCTGCATGCCGATCCGATCGAACGCCGCAGCTTCATCGAAGAGGCCGCCGGCGTCCTCAAGCATCGCAGGCGCAAGGACAAGGCCGTCCGCAAGCTCACCGGTCTGCAGACGAACCTCGACCGCCTCTCCGATCTGAGAACAGAGCTCAACCGCCAGCTGGGCCCTCTCGGGCGCCAGGCCGAGGCCGCACAGAAGGCCGCCACCGTCCAAGCCACTTTGCGCGATGCCACGGCACGACTCCTGGCCGATGACACCGTGCGCGTGCAGGCATCATTGGCAGCGACTGCCGGAGCCGAGGGAGAAGACGGCGCCGACCGCATCGGCGACCTCGAACATCGCCGATCCCGGGCCGAGCAGCGCCTGCAGGAGATCGAGACACGGCTGGGCGCCCTCGATGCCGAGCTTGAGGACCTACGGACTGCGGAATCACGGACGCAGACCCAGATCGTGCGTGCCAAAGGAATCGCCCAGCGCGCTGAGGACAAGCGCTCGCACCTGCTCTCTGAGGTGGCGAGCCTGGGCCGGCGGGAATCGAAGTCTCCGGAGGAGCTGAGGTCCCAGGCAGAGCATCACAAGGAGGAGCTCGGCGTCGCGGAGGAAGCCAAGGACGAGTCCGCGGCAGCACTGGACCGCAGCCAGATGCGCAAGGAAGAGCTCGCCCTGGCGCTGAAGAAAGCCGAAGACGAGGTCAAGGCGGCTCAGCTGGCCATCACCGAGGCGATCAAGAACAGGTCGGCCCTGCAGTCGAAGTCATCCCAGGCGCGCGAGCGCATCAGCGACCTCACCGCCCGGATCGAAGCCAATCGGGCAGAGATCGACACCGCGTCGGACCGCATCGCCGAACGCAGCGAGGAACTGAGCACTGCGGAGGCAGCCGTCGAAGGTGTCGAAGCCGGAGAGAGCGAACTCGACACGAAATACGAATCCGCCAAGGACGCTGAGACCAGGCTGGAGACCGAACTCGAAGAACTCCGAGCGCAGAGGGCACAGACCGCTTCCGAACTCGCCTCGGCCGAGGCCCGGGCGGAGGCGCTGTCTCTCGGCACCGCCTTGGAAGCCGACCTCGAAGACATCGTCAACGCCGATCTGCCGGGTGTCGGCTCGGCCGTGACCGAACGGCTGAACGTGGCCAACGGATTCGAGATGGCTGTGGCGGCAGCCCTGTCGAACACGGTTGCCGGTGTGCTCGTCGACTCCGGGCAGGTGGCATTGGCCGTGCTCGACCACCTCGGCGAGGAGACGAACGTCCACCTCACAATCCCCGCAGGAGCGACCTCCGGTGCAAGTGCAGGCAAGGGCGCGAACTCGTCGACCACGACGGGCGCTGCGACGAGGGCACTGCCCACCCTCGACTCGGCGACCGGGGATGAGTCGAGGGTGCGGTGGCTGACCGATGTCGTCAGCAGCGACGTTCCCGAACTCGAGACGCTGCTGAACTCTGCTCTGAACTCGGTCGTGTGCGTTGACGACGCCGGGAGCGCGCTGTCCCTCATCGGCTCCCATCCCGACCTGACCGCGGTCACCGTCCATGGTGAGATCCTCACCGCAACTCGGGTCAGCCGGGCCCGCACCGCCTCGGGCACCCGCCTGGCCTCACAGACCGCCCTCGAAGACACCCGCTCCTCCATCACCGAACTGCAGACGGCTCTGAGCGACTGCGACTCGAAGATCGACCAGGTGACGGCGAAGCTCGGCGAGGCGAAGACAGCTGCCGCCGCGGCCCTGGAGAAGCTGCACTCCTCGGATGCGGCGATCATGGCCGCTGGGGAAGAGGTCTCGCGGAT
Source organism: Brevibacterium picturae (assembly GCF_900105045.1). Lineage (GTDB taxonomy): Bacteria > Actinomycetota > Actinomycetes > Actinomycetales > Brevibacteriaceae > Brevibacterium > Brevibacterium picturae. The sequence goes on from NZ_LT629739.1 coordinate 3,555,007, forward strand.
CACGGGCGACATCACCACAGCCCAGACCCGCCTGCAGAGGGCCAAGGACAATGAGGTGGAACTCGCGGCACGACTGGAGACCGCCGAACGTGAGGCCCGCACGGCCGAATCGGCCCTGGCCGGTGCCGACGACGTCGAAGAGGTCGTCGACACCACCAGCCGGGACGAACTCAGCCGGCAGGTGTCCCAGTCCTCCGAGGACGTCATCGAAACCCGGATCAGCCACAAGGCGGCCACGGACCGGGCACGATTCCTCTCCGACCGGGTCGACTCCCTGCTGCGCCAGGCAACTGCGGAGGAGGCCGCGCGCGAGCAGACCCAGCGGATGATCACTCGGAAGAACCGATCAGCCGCCTCGGCGCTGCTCATCGCAGAAACCGCGCAGACCGCGACCGCAGTCGCGGAGACGACGGTGAGCGAACTCGGCGCCCAGATCCAGGTCCTCGTCGACGAGCGCGGGCAGCTGCGCGCGGAGAAGGGCCACCTCGGCGAGGAACTGGGCACCACCCGCACAGAACTGCAGCGGCTCAAGGACGCCGCGGCCGAAGCCGAACTGGCGAAGGAGCGGTTCCGACTCAAACTCGAGGAGATCGGGAACCGGGCAGAAGAGGAGACCGGACTCGGGCTCGAACGACTCGTCGAGCTCTACGGCCCCCACACTCCCGTTCCCGCATTCGACGACGATGAGGAGGAACGCCCCTATGTACGGGCCGAGGTCGAAAAGCGGCGCAAGCAGGCAAGCGCCGCGCTCAAACGCATCGGAACGGTCAACCCGCTGGCGCTCGAGGAGTACGAGGCGCTCAAGGAGAGGCATCAGTTCCTGGAAAAGCAGATCACCGACATCGAGTCCTCGAGGAAGGATCTGATGAAGCTCGTCGAGGAGGTCGACCGGCACGTCGAACGGGTCTTCTCCGAAGCCTATGCAGACACCGCGAAGGAGTTCGAACACATCTTCTCCCGGCTCTTCCCCGGCGGTGAGGGCTCACTGAGTCTGACCGATCCGGGTGACATGCTGACCACCGGAGTCGACGTCCACGCCCGACCGGCAGGCAAGAAGGTCAAACGCCTGTCCCTGCTCTCCGGTGGGGAGAGGTCACTGGTCGCCGTCGCCATGCTGGTGGCGATCTTCAAGGCCCGCCCCAGCCCGTTCTACGTCATGGACGAGGTCGAAGCGGCACTCGACGATCTCAACCTGTCCCGCCTGCTGACGGTGTTCGAGGAGCTGCAGGACTCGTCCCAGCTCATCGTCATCACCCACCAGAAGCGAACGATGGAGATCGCCGACGCACTCTACGGGGTCACGATGCACGGGGACGGTGTGTCGAAGGTCATTTCGCAGCGGATCCCGTGATCGGATGGCGACTGCGAGAGGCCGATTCGGCAGAGATGTCCAGGGGAGTCCCAGGGAATTCTCCAACAGGCTCACGGCCCCGGAGCACAATTGTCGTGGGTTGGGACTATAGACTTGGGGGCAGGGAAGCATTGTCGAAAAGCTTGAGGAGCGAGACGTCCATGGCCGAGTCGGCTGATTCACGAGGTGACTCGAGAGTATGAATGCAGTACTCGTCGTCATCGTCGGACTCGCCGTTTCGTTCGCGCTCGCCCTCATCGTCGTGCTCCTCGTCGCGTTGCCGGGGCTGAGGGCCGAAGGGCGCCTGAAGTACTCGTCCGATGTGCAGCGGTTTCGACTGCCGGGGCAGTGGACCGGCTACGACGATGAGGTCCACGAATTCTTCGGACACGATGACGGCACCTCCCACTTGGCAACTCGGGAACAGGCTGCCGTCACCGCGATCCGGGACCATTCCTATGTGCTCAGGCCGCAGCCGCGCCGGCACGCCGCGCCCTCGCTGCTGACGGTGAGGCCGCGAACCCGTCATTGGCAGATCCCGGAATCCGGCACCGGGTGGAGGACCACCGCCGGTCTGCTCTTCGGCAGCCGAGGTTCCTGACCGGACTACACAACATCAGCACACGTGCCCCGAGACAGCGGGGCGCATGGGTGCGGGCCGCCGAAGCGCGACAACGGTCTCGAACCGATTCGCGCACCAGAACTGGGACCCCACCCCTGACCAGCGGTCATCGCGTGAGAACGTGGGGCCAGCGAAGGTAATCAAAGGAGAACGTACGTCAATGGATCAGCCGATCGTATTGCTCATCGTTGCGGCCATCGTCTTCATTCTGGTCGTCGGGCTGGGCGTCACCCTGCGCGTCAATGCCAAGAAGAAGGGGCTGAGTGACAAGCGCAGCATCGACGCCGATGTCACCGGCGAGCTCAAGATCGATGACATCTCCGAGGCGGTCGCCGCGGAGAAGACCGCGACGCGTGGCTCCGAGGTTCCCACCGAACCGGCGAACCGGCTTGTGCGCCTGCGCGAGCGCCTGGCGAAGTCCAACTCCGGTCTGGGGCGCGGGCTGCTCAGCCTGCTGTCGCGGGAGACTCTCGACGAATCGACGTGGGAGGAGATCGAGGACACTCTCATCCTCGCCGACGTCGGTGTGGATCCGACCACCGAACTCGTCGACCGGCTGCGCGAACGCGTCAAGGTCCTCGGCACCCGCGAACCCGAAGAGGTCAGGGGACTGCTGCGCGAGGAGCTCATCAAACTCGTCGATCCCTCCATGGATCGTGAACTTGCCACCGCGGGCACCGACGGCGACCCAGCCGTGATGCTCGTCGTCGGAGTCAACGGTGCCGGCAAGACGACGACCGTGGGCAAGATCGCCCGTGTGCTCGTCGCTGAAGATCAGAGTGTGCTGCTGGGTGCTGCCGATACGTTCCGTGCCGCGGCCGCCGAGCAGCTGTCCACCTGGGGCGGCCGGGTCGGCGTGGAGACCGTCCGCGGCGAGGAGGGGGCCGACCCCGCCTCCGTGGCTTACTCCGCCGTCGAACGCGGCAAGGAAGACGGCACCGACGTCGTGCTCATCGATACGGCCGGACGCCTGCAGAACAAGATCGGCTTGATGGACGAACTCGGCAAGGTCAAGCGGGTGGCCACACGCCCTCTGGGCGAAGGACACGAGATCGACGAGGTGCTCCTCGTCCTCGACGCCACGACCGGGCAGAACGGAATGCAGCAGGCCAAGGTCTTCGCCGAGGCGGTCAATATCACCGGCATCGTGCTGACCAAACTCGACGGTACGGCCAAGGGCGGAATCGTCGTCGCCGTCCAGCGTGAGCTCGGGGTTCCGGTCAAGCTCATCGGCCTCGGCGAGGGTGCCGACGATCTGGCGCCGTTCACGGCAGAAGGTTTCGTCGACGCCCTGCTCGACTGACCGTAATTTTCAGCGTGAGAGCGCCTGTGTCACATACTGGAAACATGATCGACTCACCGGTGTGACATCCGTCATGGACACTGTCACTGTTCGGTTCCAACCGGAGCCGACAGAGACGTGAAAGAGACGACATGGAACTCGACGCAGTGAATGTTTGGATGATGGTCGCGGCCGGCCTGGTCCTGCTCATGACCCCCGGTGTGGCCTTCTTCTACGGCGGCATGACCCGAATCACCTCGAGCATCAACATGATGATGATGGTGTTCTCGGCAATGGCGATGGGCGGGCTCGTCTGGGTCCTCTTCGGATACGGACTGAGCTCAGGGGACTCCGTGCTGGGGATCGTCGGCAACCCGCTGTCCCAGATCGGCCTCGCCGACGCAGTCGCCAACGAACCCGAAGCTCTCATCTCCATCGGCTACGGCTCCACCTTCGCGATGATCGCGATCGCACTCATCGCCGGTGCCGTCGCTGATCGGGCGAAGTTCTCCACCTGGCTGGTCTTCGCCGGGCTGTGGGTCACCTTGGTGTACTGCCCTCTGGCCTTCATGGTCTGGGGCGACGGACTGCTCAGCGAGTCGGGTGTGATCGGCAGCGCCTTCGGGCCCGCGATCGACTTCGCCGGCGGAACGGTCGTGCACATCAACGCGGGAATCTCCGCTCTCGTGCTCGTCGTCGTCATGGGCCGCCGGGCCCGCTATTCGACACCGCACAAACCCCACAACATTCCGATCACCGTTCTCGGTGCGGCGCTGCTGTGGTTCGGCTGGTTCGGATTCAACGGTGGAGCCGCCTCGACGATCGAGCAGGCCGGACTGATCTGGGTCAACACTCTGGCCGCCCCTGCCGCCGGAATGATCACCTGGATCGCAACCGAGCGGATACGGGCGACTCGCCCCAGCAGCATCGGCAGCGTCTCCGGCGCGATCGCCGGTCTCGTGGCCATCACCCCCGCCTGTGCGAACGTCGAACCGTACGCGGCGATCATCATCGGAATCGCAGCTGGTGCGGGAGCCGTGCTCGCTGTGGAGGCGAAGAACCGCCTCCGCTACGACGATGCTCTCGACGTCGTCGGCGTCCACCTCGTCGCCGGTGTCATCGGCACCGTGATGATCGGACTCTTCGCGGTCCCGAGTGCAGACTCGGCCGCCGGGCTCTTCCACGGTGGAGGACTCGGGCTCCTCGTGTCGCAGATCGTGGCCACGGTCGTGGCCCTGATCTACGCCGGAGTCGTGACCCTGGTGATCGCTCTCGTCCTGCGGAAGGCCATGGGGCTGCGCATCGACCCCAGAGACGAGCTGGCGGGCATCGATGCCTTCGAACACGCGGAGCAGGCCTATTCGTTCCGCTGAATCCCGAAATCTCTCGCCAAGGGGCCGGCCGGTGTCACCGGCCGCCTCGGTGAGGGGGAGTGCGAGGCGGTTGTGGGCGCATTCCCAGCCTTTTCGGTTTCAGTCGGACACCGGTGAGTTGTTAGGCTAGGGAGTCGACCAATTCATCGTGAAGAAGGCTTGTACGTGTTTAACTCTCTGTCCGACAGGCTCACCGCGACATTCAAGAACTTGCGCGGCAAGGGCCGGCTGTCCGAAGCCGATGTGGATGCCACCATCCGCGAGATCCGGCGTGCTCTTCTGGACGCCGACGTCGCCCTGCCAGTCGTGCGTGCATTCATCGGACGCATTCGTGAGAGGGCACTGTCCGAAGAGGTCTCGGGTGCGCTGAATCCCGGTCAGCAGGTCGTCAAGGTCGTCAATGATGAACTGGTCGGCATCCTCGGCGGTGAGACCCGTCGCCTGAACTATGCCAAACGCCCACCCACGGTCATCATGCTCGCCGGTCTGCAGGGCGCGGGTAAGACCACTTTGGCCGGCAAGCTCGCCCACTGGCTGAAGTCCGAAGGTCACCGCCCGATGCTCGTCGCGGCCGACCTGCAGCGTCCGAACGCGGTCAATCAGCTCGAGATCGTCGGAGAGCGTGCAGGCGCCTTCGTCTATGCACCAGAACCCGGCAACGGCGTCGGCGATCCGGTGCAGGTGGCCACCGACTCACTCGAGGTCGCGAAGTCCAAGCTCCACGATGTCGTCATCGTCGACACCGCCGGTCGTCTCGGCATCGACGAAGAGCTCATGCAGCAGGCCGCTGACATCCGCACCGCGGTCAATCCGGACGAAGTTCTCTTCGTCATCGACGCGATGATCGGGCAGGACGCGGTGAAGACCGCCGAGGCGTTCCTCGAAGGCGTCGACTTCACCGGTGTCGTGCTCTCGAAGCTCGACGGTGACTCTCGCGGTGGTGCCGCGCTGTCCGTCGCCGAGGTGACCGGAAAGCCGATCATGTTCGCATCGACCGGTGAGTCGATGAAGGAATTCGAACAGTTCCATCCCGACCGGATGGCCGATCGGATCCTCGACATGGGTGACATTCTCACCCTCATCGAGCAGGCTGAGAAGAACTTCGACGAGAAGGAGACCGCGAAGCTCCAGAAGAAGGTCGAGGCCGGTGAGGACTTCGACCTCAACGACTTCCTGACTCAGATGTCGGGCCTGAAGAAGATGGGCTCGATGAAGAAGATGCTGGGCATGATGCCGGGCATGAGCCAGTACAAGGACCAGCTGGAGAACTTCGACGAGCGTGAGGTCGATCGTGTCGAAGCCATTGTGAGATCGATGACTCCGGCAGAGCGCACCAACCCGAAGATCCTCAACGGTTCACGCCGGTCGCGCATCGCCAAGGGCGCCGGCACCACAGTGACCGCAGTCAACCAGCTGATGGAACGATTCACTCAGGCACAGAAGATGATGCGCGGGATGACTCGTGGTGGTGGCATGCCCGGCGCCGGCGGAGGCGGCGGAATGCCCGGCATGGGCTCGATGCCCGGCGGTGCCCCGAACCGGAAGAAGAAGGCATCCGGGAAGAAGAAGGGCCGCAAGGGCGGTCAGTCGGGCAACCCGGCCAAACGGGCACAACAGGCTCAGGCGCTTGAGGACAAGAGGGCCGGCAAGACGAAGGACCCGGTCGGTTCGGCCTTCGGGGGAGTCGATCTCGACGGTGAAGAAGAGTTCGATATGAAGAATCTGCCGAAGGGCTTCGGCGGGATGTTCCCAGGTGGAAAGTAGTAGGCCTTTCTGGCACAATTGAGTCTTGTACTTTTGCTTCCGACGCGGGCCCTCTCTTCCGCGTTGTGGTGATAGTCCAGGTCACAGACTCCGACAGGTCAACCCCACGATTCTTCTGGAGCCTCTGTGCAACAAAATGACAAAAGGAGACACCACTAAAGTGGCAGTCAAAATTCGCTTGAAGCGCATGGGTAAGATCCGTGCACCGCACTACCGCGTCGTCGTGGCCGATTCGCGCACCCGTCGCGATGGCAAGGCCATCGAACAGATCGGCATCTACCACCCGACCCGCAACCCTTCGGTCATCGAGATCGATTCGGAGCGCGCTCAGCACTGGCTCTCCGTCGGTGCTCAGCCGACCGATCAGGTTCGCGCTATCCTCAAGCTCACCGGTGACTGGCAGAAGCACACCGGCGTCGGCGAAGCAGTGAACACTGTGCAGCCGCAGTCGGAGAAGGAAGCCTACGTGGCTCCCGCTGCCGGATCTGTGATCAAGGAGGCCATCACTCCTAAGGGTTCGGACAAGGCTGAAGCGGCTGAAGAAGCGGCTCCTGCTGCTTCCGAAGAGAGCGCTGAAGCCTGACATGTTGTCTGATTCGCTCGAACATCTGGTCCGCGGCATCGTCGATCATCCCGACGATGTTGCTGTTCGATCCCGCTCGTCACAGCGCGGGACCACGCTCGAGGTCCGGGTTCATCCGGAAGACCTCGGACGTGTCATCGGTCGCGCGGGGAGAACCGCAAAAGCTCTGCGCACCGTGATCAACTCTCTGGCCGGCCGCGAGTCGGTGCGAGTGGACCTCATCGAGGCGTAACACCTTCATCAGAGAAGGGGGATGCGGCGTGTCATCGCTGCGTCCCCCTTCTCTGTATTCATCGGCCTGGTCCGTCATCGAGACTCGGCTGAGATACGACCGTGAGACGGCGACTAAACTGTGTGCTGGACGTGAATACGGACCCGCACCTTCATCGGCGCCGGTGCCGTCACGAGTACGAGCCTGAGCGGTTTCACGAATACGAGCCCGGGCAGTTTCACGAATACGAGGAGCAGTATGGATACGGTGATCGCCCGGTTGGGCAAACCGCACGGCATCAAAGGCGAATTCACCGTCGAGGTGCGCACCGACCGGCCGGACGAACGGTTCGTGACTGGTCAGACCTATTCCACCGATCCCGACATCGGTGAGCTGACGCTGAAGTCGGCCAGGTGGCACCGGGACCGACTGCTGCTGACCTTCGATGAGGTGCCCGATCGCAACCGGGCCGAACAGATCCGCAACACTCTCCTCCTCAGCGACCAGGAGGAGGACGAGGATGAGGACGACGCCTGGTACCTCGAGGACCTCATCGGGCTGAGGGTCCTCGAAGGTGAGACCCAGGTCGGCGAGATCGTCGACGTCACGAACGGCACTGCCCAGGACCTGCTCCACATGAAGCACGTCGACGGTCACCAGGCGCTCATTCCCTTCGTCACCGAAATCGTGCCCGAGGTCGACGTCGAGGCCGGATGGGTCAGAGTCACACCTCCGGCCGGTCTCTTCGACGCCCCATGAGTTCAGGCATGAAGATCGACGTCGTCTCCATCTTCCCGGAGTATCTCGCCGGGCTGAAGCTCTCACTCATCGGCAAGGCCGTCGAACAGGGACTGCTCGATTTGAATGTGCACGACCTGCGCGATTTCACGTTCGACCGTCACAACACGGTCGACGACTCACCATACGGCGGGGGTGCCGGAATGGTGATGAAGGCCGAGCCCTGGGCGCTGGCATTCGAGCACATCCTCGGCGAGGGGACTGGCGGGACGAGCGGCGAGGGGACTGGCGGGACGAGCGGTGACGTCGAAAAACCGATCCTCATCGTCCCCAGCCCCGCCGGTCCGGTGTTCAACCAGCGCATCGCCGAAGACCTCTCTGGTGCCGAACACCTCGTGTTCGCGTGCGGGCGGTATGAAGGCATCGACCAGCGCGTCATCGACTGGTCGGCCGAGCGCTTCGATCTGCGCCTCATGAGCATCGGAGACTATGTGCTCAACGGGGGAGAGGTCGCCTCAATGGTGATGATCGAAGCCGTCAGCCGTCTCATCCCCGGGGTCATCGGCAACCCGGAATCGCTGACGGAGGAGAGCCACGAGGACGGGCTCCTCGAATACCCGATCTACACGAAGCCCGCCCGTTGGAGGGACCGCGATGTGCCCGAGATCCTGCTCAGCGGAAACCATGGTGCGATCGCGCGCTGGCGCAGGGACCGGAGGCTTGAGCGCACAGCCGCGGTGCGGCCCGATCTGCTCGCAGAGCTCCATGATCTGGACAAGCATGATCGTGCCGTTGTGGAACGGTTTGAGTCCGACGACGAATCCATGACAGAATAGATCGTCGCGTTTGTTGGCATTCACCTGCTTCAGGGGGATGGGTGCCCAAGACCGTTCTCCGGTGTCGACATCGGAGAATTTCGGGGAGCGATCCCGACAGACGATCCAATCACCGGTGCAACCGGTCCGATATGCGTGTCCTCGACCTGAAGCAGGGGACACATGGAGAAGCACAATGCAGAAGCTTGATGTTGTTGATGCAGCCTCGTTGAAGACTGACGTTCCTGATTTCCGCCCGGGTGACACCCTCAACGTTCACGTGCGCGTGATCGAAGGATCCCGTTCGCGTATCCAGGTGTTCAAGGGAATCGTCATCCGCCGCCAGGGCGACGGAGTCCGCGAGACCTTCACCGCTCGTAAGATCAGCTTCGGCGTCGGTGTGGAGCGTACCTTCCCGGTGCACTCGCCCATCGTCGAGAAGCTCGAAGTCCTCGCCCGCGGTGACGTTCGTCGCGCCAAGCTGTACTACCTGCGCGAACTGCGCGGCAAGGCTGCGCGCATCCGCGAAAAGGCCTGATTCATTGCCTGGCACTGTGGGCAATGATCACGCTGTGCCGCAGAATCACGAAAACGCGACCTTCGGGTCGCGTTTTCTGTACTCGAGCCGCTTCTGGAAGATCGTCGCAGTCATCGCGATCCTCATCATCGTCATCGGCGGATCGGTGCGCGGATTCGTCATCCAACGATTCACGATCCCCAGCGCATCGATGGAGCCGACCCTCGACGTCGGCGACGACATCACCGTCTGGCGTCCCGACGCGCTGAGTTCAGACATCCAGCGCGGAGACATCGTCGTCTTCGACGGTCGCGGCTCCTTCGTCGACGATGCCTTGCCGACTCCGCTGCAGAAGGCGGGGTCCTGGATTGGGCTCGGAAGCCGCGACGTCTACTACGTCAAACGCGTCATCGCTCTCGGCGGTGACACGCTCCAATGTTGCGACGAGCAGGGGCGACTGCTGCTCAATGACGAACCACTCGAAGAAGACTACGCGCCGCACCCGGCCTCGAGGTCCGAGTTCTCGATCGAAGTCCCCGCCGACACGATGTGGGTGATGGGCGACAATCGGAACAACTCCGCAGACTCGCGCGCACTGCTGGGCAAACCCGGTGGCGGATTCATCCCCCTCGACCGCGTCATCGGGCCCGTGATCGGACATGGCTCTTCGGTCGACTGAGCGGATCCTTGTGAGTTGATCGCAGCCTGACAGCTGCCGCGGTGAGGTGCTGGTACGCTCATTTCAGTCCCTCTGCGGAACCTGTGGTCCGATGCGAAAGCGAACGAATGTCAGCCGAATCAGAAGCTTCCCCACCTTCAACCTCGAAGAAACTCCTTCGCGGCCTGCTCGAGACCGCAGCGATCATCATCGTCGCCATTCTCATCTCCACCGCGCTGAAGACCTGGGTCGTCCGCTCCTTCTACATCCCCTCGGGGTCGATGATGGACACCCTGCAGATCGACGATCGGGTCCTCGTCAACCAGCTCGCGCCCCGATTCGGGCCTGCCAACCGCGGCGACATCATCGTCTTCGACGACCCCGACCACTGGCTGACGCCTGAAGAGGTCTCGGAATATGAGCCCAACCCCATCCTCGAATTCGTCGGATTGGCTCCCGCTGACGGGGGCAACCAACTGATCAAACGAGTCATCGGGGTCGGAGGAGACACCGTCGAATGCTGTGACGAACAGGGACGCATCCTCGTCAACGGCGAACCCATCGATGAGACATACCTCGACAAGGGAACCGCCCCCTCAGACATGGAATTCGACGTCACCGTCCCGCAGGGTCACTACTGGGTGATGGGCGATAACCGCAGCAACTCCGCAGACTCCCGCTACCACCTCGACACGCAGCCCTATGTGTCCGAAGACAATGTGGTGGGTACCGTCTTCCTCATCAACTGGCCCTTCAAGCACTTCAACTGGATGTCCACCCCGGAGGCGGTCTTCGCGGACGTTCCCGAACCCGAAGGAATCACCGGCAGCTGATGGCACGGACAGGACTGCACGATCTCAGCCTTGAGCGCACCCTGCTGGCAGAAGGCTATGAGTTCGTCATCGGCATCGACGAAGTCGGTCGCGGGGCACTGGCGGGACCGGTCAGCGTGGGCGTTGCCCTCTTCGACCTGACGACCCTGACCGCCGCCGAGGTGCCCGAGGGAATTCATGATTCGAAGCAGTTGAGCGCGCTGTCGCGTCAGTCCGCCACCGACCGTGTGATGGGGTGGGCGCGGGCCACGGCCGTGGGCTCGACGAGCCCGAGTGAGCTCGACGAACTCGGAATGACCATGGCACTGAACCTGGCCGGTCGTCGGGCACTGTGTGACATGCTGCTGCCGCTCGTGGGCTCCACGGTCTTTCCCCCGTCGACGATGGTGCTCCTCGACGGCAAGCATGACTGGCTTTCGGCTCCACTCACGCTCGACTGCCTGGGGATGTTCGGGTCCGCTGCAGACCTCGATCTGCCCCGGGTGAGGACCGTGATCAAAGGCGACGGCAGTGTTCCGGTCATCGCCGCGGCGAGTATCGTCGCCAAAGTCCACCGTGACGAGGCGATGATCGACCTCGCGCAGGCACACCCCCAGTATGGTTGGGAGTCGAATGTCGGATACGGCACCATCAAACACCGTCGGGGCATCGCCGATTTCGGCCCCAGCATTCACCACCGGAGAAGCTTCCGCCTGCACACGGCGCACGATGCGAAGGAGGGATCGTCATGAGCACTGATGATCTGGACGACTACGAGGCCCAGCTGGAGCTCCAGCTCTACAAGGAGTATCGCGATGTTGTGGGACTCTTCGCCTATGTTGTGGAGACCGAACGGCGCTTCTATCTGGCCAATCACGTCGATCTCAAGGCCCACAACGATGCCGGGGACGTCTATTTCGAGCTGACGCTGCGCGATGCCTGGGTGTGGGACAGCTACCGATCAGCGCGATTCATCAAGACCGTGCATGTGCTGACCTTCAAGGACGTCAACATCGAAGAGATCGCCAAGAGCGATCTGGAGCCACCGACGTCGATCAGGGGCTGATATTTGATCAGAGGCTGGCACTCGATCAGGCGCTGATGAACAGGAGTTCCTGACAAGGAGGAACCACTGACACACCGGTCGGCTGTGGACCGGTCCTCGACTTGCACGTGATCGGCCTGTGGACGACGACGCGCCGTCCACAGGCCATTCTTCTGCCCTTGTCACGTCTTCACCGCCGGTGGTGGTCTGTCCCCATGGGACCGACATCTGACAAACGGAGCACAACGACACCGGGAATGCGCCACCGCGCCTTGGGGCAGACAGGGGAGGACCTGGCCGCAGATTTCCTGCAGAGGCAGGGAATGGTCATCATCGAACGCAACTTCAGATGCCCACGGGGAGAGATCGACATCATCGCCCGAGACGGTGAAGCCATCGTCTTCGTCGAGGTGAAGACCCGCAGAACCCTCGCGCTCGGGTCTCCGCTCGAGGCCGTGACCGGGGCGAAGCTGAGACGGATCAGAATGCTCTCGGGCATCTGGCTGCGCGGGCAGAGCGAGTTCTACCCCGCCACCCGCATCGATGCTCTGGGCATCGTGATGGAACCCGAACCCGACTACTCACATCGGCGCAACGTGCAGGTCGACTCGTGAGTGAAGAAGCGAAGCTCAATGTGATCGGGCGTTCTTCGGCCGTCGCCCTCTGGGGACTGGCCGGCAAGATCGTGTCGATCGAAGCCTGCGTCAGTGCCGGTCTGCCGGGAATCGACATCGTCGGTCTGCCCGACGCCTCCGTGAGCGAATCCCGGAAACGACTTCGCGCCGCACTTGCGTATCTGGGGATTCCCGTTGCCACGCAGCATCTGACGATCAATCTCACTCCAGGCTCCGTGCCGAAGATCGGTACCGGATTCGACCTCGGAATCGCTGTGGCTGTGCTCAAAGCCCAAGGAGTCATCAGCCAGACGGACACAGAAGAGATCATCCACTGCGGTGAGCTCGGCCTCGACGGGCGAATCCGGCCGGTCAACGGGGTGCTGCCGAGCCTGCACAGCGGTCTGCAGGCCGGGTTCGAACGGTTCGTCGTACCCGTCGGCAACCGTCAGGAAGCCGACCTGCTCGGCGGCGCCAGAGTCAGAGCCGTCACCTCGTTGGCCGAACTGATCAACATCTATGGGGGACAGCTCAATGTCCCGATGCTGCCGCCGGTCGTTGACGCCGAGACTGCCAACCCCGAAACAACCGAACTCCACGACCTCGCCGAAGTCCAAGGGCAGGCCGAAGCACGGTTCGGACTCGAAGTCGCAGCAGCCGGAGGCCACAACCTGCTGATGCGGGGCACACCGGGAGCCGGGAAGACTCTGCTGGCACAGTGTCTGCCGGGAATACTTCCACCATTGGACGCCCCGCAAGCGGTCGAGGTGGCAGCGGTACGCTCGCTGCGGGGAGAGCTGCGCGGCAGCGAAGGACTCGATCACAGACCGCCGTTCGAGGCGCCCCACCACCGCAGCACCGCCTCGGCGCTGATCGGCGGGCGTAGACCAGGGTCGATAGGAATTCTCAGCAGGGCCCACCGGGGCGTGCTCTTCATGGATGAAGCGCCCGAGTTCTCACGAGACGTTCTCGAAGCACTGCGCCAGCCGATGGAGGCTCGACAGGTCCACATCCACCGGGCATGGGGCTCCATGGTGCTCCCGGCCTCCTTCCAACTGGTGCTGGCGGCGAACCCCTGCCCGTGTGGGGCCGGAATGCGCGGAGCCGAATCCACCTGCCGCTGCACTCCGATGGACAAACGCCGGTACCGCAACCGGCTGTCCGGCCCGCTCCTGGACAGAGTCGACCTGCAGCTCGAACTGTTCCCCGTCTCTCCGGCCGACATCCGCCTCGGAGGGACACAGGAGGACAGCGCAACCGTCGCCGGACGAGTCAGACATGCACGGAAGAGGCAAGCCGATCGGTACGTCGACTGCGAGTGGACGCTGAACTCGAACGCTCCCGGAGCCTGGCTACGTGAACACTTCCGCCTGAACCCGAACAGCCTGCGCGACCTGGACAGGGCACTCGACACCGGAAGGATCACCATGCGCGGCTACGACCGAGTGCTCAGAGTGGCAACGACCCTGGCCGACCTCGAGGGGGCAGAGGCTCCGACTCCGGACAGAATCACGACGGCGCTCGCCCTGAGGACGCAGGACTCATGAGCGAGGTCGGCAGCGGTGAGATTCGAGAGGCCGTGGCCGCGCTGTTGAGGATCGGAGAACCCGGCGACGGGCTGCTCGCCGATCTCGTCGCCGAGCTCGGACCGATCGCAGTGCTCGAACTGATCAGTGCGGTGGCCGCAGGAAAGTCATCAGCAGTCGAAGTCGCCGAAAGCCTGTCGGCGGCCGTGACTGCAGTCTGCGGCAGCGGACAGCTCGGCGCAGCATTCGACCGGTGGGCCGTGCGTGGCGAGGATGCGCAGGGACATCGAGATCTCGAAGCCGTGCACAGACTGGGCGGGCGGCTCGTCATCCCCAGCGACGGCGAATGGCCGTCTGCTCTCACGGACCTGGGACCGGCGGCTCCACTGGGGTTGTGGGTCCGAGGCGAGGCGCGGCTCAACGCAGCTCTGCAGTCGGCGGTCGCCATCGTCGGAGCACGTGCGGCCAGCAACTACGGCACCAAATGTGCCTCGGACCTTGCCTGGGATCTGGCCGCGAAGGGACTGACCATCGTCTCCGGCGGAGCCTTCGGCATCGATGCGGCCGCACACCGGGCAGCCATCGCCCGGGAAGGCACCACGATCGCCTTCATGGCCGGGGGAGTCGACCGCTTCTACCCGGCGGCGAACACCGAGCTGTTCCACCAGGTGCTCGAGCGTGGTGCGATCGTGTCCGAAACCGCTCCCGGGATGACACCGATGCGCCACCGCTTCCTGCTCCGCAACCGGCTGATCGCCGCCTCGGCCCAGGCCACCGTCATCGTCGAAGCCGGCTGGCGCAGCGGAGCCCTCAATACCGCCCGACACGCTCTCGAACTCTCGCGCGAAGTCGCGGCATTCCCCGGTTCCGTGTACTCGGCATCATCGACGGGAACCCACAGGCTCATCCGCTTGCACGAAGCGGAGCTGGTGACCAGCTGCGAGGACGTCGTCGAACTCATAGGCGGGGCAGAACCGACTCTGTTCGACGGCGCGAGCCTGTCATCTGAGCACCCCGGCCGTGCAGCTGCCGATCCGATCGATGACCTCGCCGAGCGGGAGAAGATCTGTGCCAATGTCCTCTCGGCGACCAAGGCACTGGACGTCGGAACCGTGGCAGCACGGGCTGGGCTGACGGTGCCGAACACGCTCTCCGCGCTCGCCGTCCTCGAACTCGCCGGCTTGAGCGCCCGCCGTGAATCAGGCTGGGTCAAGCTGCGCCCACAGACATGAGTCGTGGAGAAAGGTCCCCCGCTGGGCGCAGACGATCGCGTAACCTGGAGCTGTGACCCAACCGATGACCATCGCCGAGGTGGTGTCCGGCTATGCCGACCACCTGAGATCCCGCGATGTCTCCGCCCACACCTCAAGGGCCTACATCGCCGATGTCACAGACTTCTTCGAGCACGCGGCCCACACACCGACCGCCCGTTCCGGTCCCCACGCCGCCGAGTCCGGGGTGGGCGACATCGATCTCAACGACCTGCGTGCGTGGCTCATCACGCTCGACGACGCCGGCGCGGCGAAGTCGACGGTGGCCCGCAAGATCGCGGCCGTGAAGTCCTTCTTCGCCTATTGCGTGAACCATCAGGGGCTGACGAACAATCCGGCGGCGCGGCTGCGGACTCCTAAGAAGGACTCTCGCCTTCCCACCGTGCTCAAACCTCAGCAGGCCGCCGCTCTCGTATCCCCGCAGCGTGCTTCCCACGCCGAGGCCGGCACCAGCGATCCCATCGAGACAGCCAAATGGGCCAGGGACGCGGCCATCCTGGAGATGCTCTATGCCGCGGCAGTGCGCGTATCGGAGCTGACAGGACTGAATCGCAGCGACGTCGACCACCAGCGTTCGATGATCACCGTCCTGGGCAAGGGCGACAAGGAACGGCGGGTCCCATTCGGGAAGCCCGCCCAGTCGGCCCTGCAGCAGTGGCTGAACCTGCGGGAGACGTTCGCGTCGACCACCAGCGGTGATGCACTCTTCCTCGGTGTCAGGGGCGGCCGCATCGGAGCCAGACAGGTGAGGGAGCTCGTTCATCGCCACGGCTCCGATGACCCCAGCGCACCTGATATCGGCCCGCACGGACTTCGACACTCGGCCGCTACACACATGCTCGACGGTGGAGCGGATCTGCGACAGATCCAGGAGCTTCTGGGACACTCGACCATGAGCAGCACACAGATCTACACTCACGTGTCGATGCAGCGGTTGCAGGAGACCTATCGGCAGGCGCACCCGCGAGCCTGATCGCAAAGGGCCCGATCATGCCGTCATGTTCGGAACTCCCAGTGCCACGGCTCGGGCAGTGACCCGGACTGCCGGGCCCAGCCCGGATGGATCCAACCGAACTTCGGAGCATTGGCACGCATCCACTGATGCTCGGCGCTGCCGAAGGAGTTGATCCCGCCGCCCAGGTCGACGGCCAGCGCCCACCCGTGGTTCGAAGTTCCCGGAGTGGCCGCCATACGGCCCTTGCGCTTCTTCAGGATGACCTGGGTGTCGTAGTCCCGGTAGGCATCCGTGATGGAGATCGGAGTCGAAAACCTGGCCTCATAGGCATGGGACATGCGGTCGAACGCCGCCTGAGCATCGCAGCGCAGCATCTGTCCCGGCGCCGAGGTCAGCGAGCACATCGCAGCCGCCGGAATCCGTCCATTGCCATGCCCACCCCAGGCGCCTGCGCCCGAGGTCGTGGAGTCACCGGCATGGTCCTTCGCGGGCTTGCGCGACAGCGGCAAGAGGATCGACTGCTCCTGCCCGAAGAATCCTGCCGGATCGAGGT
Source organism: Brevibacterium picturae (assembly GCF_900105045.1). Taxonomy (GTDB): domain Bacteria; phylum Actinomycetota; class Actinomycetes; order Actinomycetales; family Brevibacteriaceae; genus Brevibacterium; species Brevibacterium picturae. Next base: position 3,571,697 of record NZ_LT629739.1, read on the forward strand.
ACTTCTTCTCTCCCTCGGACTTCCAGACACCGATGTGCAGGCACGATTCGTCACAGTGGCCGCCCTCGGCGACCGTTCCGATATTCGCGCCGGCGGCGAACTTCTCACCCTTCTTCAATTCCGACTCCGCAGGTTGGAAGGAGACCACGTATCCGGAGTCCGTCTCGATGCTTACGGTCGAAGTGCCGGCAACAGAGCCGCGGAAGCGAATGGTACCGGCGGCTGGGGCCCGCAGCGGTTCACCACTGATCGTGAGAACATCGATGCCTCGGTGGCCTTTCAACCATGCCTCCGTGGGCGGATCGAAGGCCTCGACGATCTCCATCGCGGGGACAGGAGTGACCCAGCTGGTCTGTTCGTGGGGACCCGGTTCGGCAGATGCCGCCGAGAACGGCGCCCCCACCTCGGCGACGGTGAAGGCGAAGACCATCAGGCTCATGATCGCGATGAGACGCACGCCGCGAGACACAGACGAACGTTGATTCCAGCGAGACGCAGACGAACGTTGATTCCAGGTGGGCCGGAAGGTATTCGGAGAATCGGCGAAGAAGTCCATGAGCCCATGCAAGCCGGGTCGCTGCCGGATGTCAGGCACTCGAACTCGGCCTGTGGACGGTACCCTCACATCCACAGATGAAACGAGCACGAGTCGGGCGGCCATCCACAGGAGAGGACGCGCGAGCAGCTGCCCGGGCTGCCTGATCAGACAGCCCGGGCAGCTGTGAGCGTGAGGAGGCTGGGGCAGAACCGACGATGGTGTATCTGCGCAGCGCGAGGATATCCACACATGATCGGACTCGACTCGGAGGAGACTGCCTCTGCCGAGCAGTCGCAATGTTGTCGAGGACTCGGAATGCTGTCGACGGTGTGATGGTGCTCATTCGGCAGGTGCCCGATCGATTGGAAAAGGCTTGGGCAACCGGGATAGACTGGCCTCAGCAGAAGCGTGTCTTCTGACTACGCGTATTCGATCTCTTCTCCATCCCATGGTGCAAATAGCTTGCAAAGGCGAATTTGTGGGGCGGATGAACCGGATACCAGGAATCAACCGAAAAGGTCACTGTTGCCGACGGCTCATTGCCGGCGGTCAGCACTGACGTAAAAGCGCCTCACGGCGCGAGAGAAAGGAGGGCGTCGGCATGGCCGTCGTCACCATCCGCCAGCTGCTCGACAGCGGCGTTCACTTTGGACACCAGACCCGTCGTTGGAACCCGAAGATGAAGCGCTTCATCTTCACCGAGCGCAACGGCATCTACATCATCGACCTGCAGAAGTCGCTGGGATACATCGACAATGCATTCGAGTTCGTCAAGGAAACCGTCACCCACGGTGGCTCGATCCTCTTCGTCGGCACCAAGAAGCAGGCGCAGGAATCGATCGCCGAACAGGCCAAGCGCGTGGGCCAGCCTTACGTCAACCAGCGTTGGCTCGGCGGTATGCTCACCAACTTCCAGACCATCTCCTTGCGTCTGCGCCGCCTCAAGGAACTCGAAGAGATCGACTTCGACGACGTTGCAGGCTCCTCGCACACCAAGAAGGAACTGCTCATTCTCCGTCGTGAGAAGGACAAGCTGGAGAAGACCCTCGGTGGTATCCGCGACATGCAGCGGACCCCGTCGGCTGTCTGGATCGTTGACACCAAGAAGGAACACCTGGCTGTCGACGAAGCACGCAAGCTGGGCATCCCGGTCATCGCGATCCTCGACACCAACTGCGATCCTGACGACGTCAACTACCCGATCCCGGGCAACGACGACGCCATCCGCTCGGTGTCCCTGCTCACCCGCGTGATCGCCGACGCCGTGGCAGAGGGCCTCATCGCCCGCCACTCCTCGGACGACGACAGCGGAGAGAAGAACGTCTCGGCCGTCGAGCCGATGCCCGAGTGGGAGCGCGAACTCCTCGAGGGCAACGCTCCCGCCTCTGAGGAAGCTGCCGCTCCGGCTGCAGATCCTATTGAGACGCCTGCCGCTGATGCCGCTGCTGCGGCTGAAGAGGCGACCGACGAGCCCCCAGTCGAGGCTGCTGCCGAGGCCGCTGACAAGGCGACCGAAGCGCCCGCCGCTGAAGCCGCTGCAGACTCCACCGAGTCGACCGAGTCCTGATTTTCCATAACTCCACCATCCTGAGGAGAAAGAATGGCAAACTACACTGCCGCTGATATCAAGGCACTGCGCGAGAAGACCGGCGCCGGAATGATGGATGTCAAGAAGGCTCTTGACGAAGCCGACGGCGATCAGGCGAAAGCCATCGAGGTCCTCCGTGTGAAGGGTCTCAAGGGCGCCACCAAGCGTGAAGGTCGCTCCACTTCCGACGGTCTCGTGGCCACACAGGTCGAGGGCGGCGTCGGGACGATGATCGAGCTCAACTCGGAGACCGACTTCGTTGCGAAGTCCGATCCCTTCGTCGCACTCGCCGACGAAGTTCTGGGCCTGGCCGTGTCCAGCAACGCCGATTCGGCCGAGGCTGTCCTCGAGTCCACGAAGGACGGCAAGCCCGTCTCGGAGTTCATCACCGAAAGTGGTGCGACCCTGGGCGAGAAGGTTGCCCTTCGTCGCGTCGGACGTCTCGAAGGCGCAAGCGTCGAGTCCTACCTGCACCGGACCAACAAGGATCTGCCCCCTCAGGTGGGCGTCCTGCTGGCCTACGAAGGTGACGACTCCTCGGTTGCCCACGATGTCGCCGTGCACATCGCTGCGATGAGCCCGAAGTACTTCTCCCGCGAAGAGGTCCCCGCCGACCTCGTGGAGAACGAACGTCGCATCGCTGAGGACACCGCGAAGAACGAAGGCAAGCCTGAGAAGGCTCTGCCCAAGATCATCGAAGGTCGCGTCAACGGCTTCTTCAAGGAGAACTGCCTCTTGGACCAGGGATTCGCCAAGGATCCCAAGCAGTCCGTGAGCAGCGTTCTCGAGGCCGCCGGCGTCAAGGCCACCGGATTCCTGCGCTTCCGCGTCGGAGCCTGAATCATCACTGACCGTTGAGCGAGTCGATCACCGACCCGCACAGCAGTCGTCTCGCTTGAGAGTGAACTCATAAGCGGCAGACGGGGTCGGACCAATCGGTCCGGCCCCGTTTTCGCTACACTGACACCGACGACTCATCCGGGCTCCAACCTGCCCAGACGGAAGAAGGACTAAATGACATCCACCCCGGTTCACGAATCCAGCTACGCCAGCAGACGCGTCCGCACCCATCGCCGCCGCGTGCTCCTCAAACTCTCCGGTGAGGTGTTCGGCGGAGGCAATATCGGAGTCGATCCCGATGTCGTGGCCGCTGTCGCCAGGGAAGTAGCTCCCACCGTCAACGAGGTGGAAGTCAGCATCGTCGTCGGCGGCGGAAACTTCTTCCGAGGAGCAGAGCTGTCCCAGCGGGGAATGGACCGCACACGTGCCGACTACATGGGCATGCTCGGAACCGTGATGAACTGCCTGGCTCTCCAGGACTTCCTCGAACAGACCGGAGTCGACACCCGCGTCCAGACCGCCATCCCCATGTCCCAGGTCGCCGAGTCCTACATTCCGCGCCGAGCCATGCGACACATGGAGAAGAACAGGGTAGTCATCTTCGGCGCCGGAGCCGGACTGCCGTATTTCTCTACCGACACAGTCGCCGCTCAGCGCGCCCTGGAAATCCATGCCGATGAGGTCCTCATCGCCAAGAACGGCGTCGACGGCGTCTACACCGCCGACCCGCACATCGACCCGGCTGCGGAGAAGATCGCTGAGATCACCTATCAGGAAGCGCTCCAGAAGGGCCTCAAGGTCGTTGACGCAACCGCATTCTCCCTGTGCATGGACAACAAGCTGCCGATGCACGTGTTCGGCATGCAAGGCGAAGGGAATCTGCGCAAAGCGATCGTCGGCGACAAGATCGGCACTGTAGTCAAATAGGTCCCCGGGCGCACCGTCTCCGGGACAACAGCACTCCGGGACAGTCGCACGTCGAAACACCCCCTCAAATGAGGTCCAGGACTCTTCCTGGACCAATAGAGTGGGGTATTCGTGACCTATGACCCATAGAATGAACCCGAAGCTCCCATCGACGGAAAGAGTGAGTCGTGATTGAAGAAACACTGGCCGAGGCCAGAGAGAAAATGGACAAAGCCGTGGAGTTCACGCAGGAGGACTTCTCGTCCATCCGCACCGGCCGCGCCAATCCCGCGCTGTTCGCGGCCATCGAGATCGACTACTACGGTGCACCGACACCTCTGCAGCAGCTGGCTTCGTTCCAGACGCCGGAAGCCCGCACGATCCTCGTGACTCCCTACGACCGGGGAGCACTCGGAGACATCGAGACCGCTCTGCGCAATTCGGACATCGGAGCGAACCCGGCCAACGACGGCAACGTCATCCGTGTCGTGCTTCCGGAACTCACCGAGGAGCGTCGCAAGGAATACGTCAAGATCGTCAAGAGCAAGGCCGAAGACGGCAAGGTCTCGATCCGCAACATCCGGCGTCATGCCAAGGAGACCCTGGAACGCATCAAAAAGGACGGCGACGCCGGTGAGGACGAGGTCGCACGCGGAATCTCCGAACTCGACGACCTGACGAAGAGCAAGGTCGACAACGTCGACAAGCTCCTGTCCCAGAAGGAAGCTGAGCTTCTCGAGGTCTGATGATCGCGTTGACCGGGTCAGGCAATCAAGCGTCCGATCCGGCTCCCCTCGGGGGGTCGGATTCGGATCCGCATGCCTCAAGCTCACAGACCCCATTCCCCAAGCGCAGAGATCTGCGTAACTCCGGTAAGGATTATTCGCCGGAAGATTCGGAGACGAACCCTGCCGCTGAGACCGGCCAGGACGTCCCCGAGGAGGCTCCGAAGGACTACGGCAAGGCCGGACGGAATCTGCCCGCAGCGATCGGCATCGGGCTGCTCATCGGCGGCATCGTCCTGGTCTCCCTGATCGTCTTCCCGATCTCCTTCCTCTTCATCATCCTCATCGCCATCGTCGCTGCGATGTGGGAACTGGCCAATGCCCTGTCCCGTTCGGGATCACTCGTGTCACGGTTCCCGACTATGGTGTCCGCAGCCTGCATGGTGGTGGCGACATTCGTCGGCGGTCGTGAAGCACTGTGGGTGACCTTCGCCGCCAGCGCCGGCGCCGTCATGCTCTTCACCATGGTCGAGCGACGCAAGAACGCGGTCAAGGACGTTTCTCTGTCCCTGTTCGCGCTGACCTACGTCGGCCTCATGGCCTGCTTCGTCGTCTATCTGCTGACCCAGCCCGACGGAAACCTCTACGTCATCCTCTTCCTCGCCAGCGTCGTCGCCTCGGATACCGGCGGCTACGTCTTTGGCGTCCTCTGGGGCAAGCACCCGATCGCGCCCAGGATCTCCCCGAAGAAGTCCTGGGAGGGCTACATCGGCTCGGTGATCTTCGCCGCCGCAGTCGCGACCATCCTCGCGCTGACTCTCTTCAACGCCCCATTCTGGACCGGACTGGTCATCGGCGTCGTCATCCCGGCATTCGCCACCCTCGGCGACTTCAGCGAATCGATGATCAAACGCGATCTCGAACTCAAGGACATGGGGACGCTGCTGCCTGGCCACGGCGGCGTCATGGATCGGCTCGATTCGATCCTGCCCACCGCCCCGGTGGCTCTGGTGATGTTCTCGGTCCTGCCCGGCTACCTCTGAGGGGCCGCCCCGGTCGGGCTCACACACGCCGTGGCGCGGTCGTGGCCGGTCGGGGACAGGGTCTCACCTGCCGTGGCTGCACACACATCCCACAAGAATTGCTCTCATGAGACAATGGGCGAGTGAGTTCTCAAGCAGGTAACAGGCAGACACGGCCCGTCGTCGAACACGCAGACGGCACGACATCGAAGACGCCGACGCGCGACGGTCGTCCGCTGCTCAATTTCAAATCACCGCGAGCCAGTCAGCCGAAGCAGCATCTGGCGGATATGACGATGGACGAACGCATCGAAGCGGTCAAGGAGATGGGACTGCCCGCCTTCCGCGCCAAGCAGATCTCGACCCATTACTTCTCGCACTACCAGACCGACGTCGAGTCCATGACGGACCTGCCCAAGGACCTGCGTACCGACCTGCAGGAGCGTTTCTTCCCCCACCTCCTGACCGAGGTCCGCCGCCTGCGGACCGAGAACGGCGACACGATCAAATTCCTGTGGCGCCTCTACGACGGTGCACTCGTCGAATCGGTGCTCATGCGCTACCGCAACCGCGTCACCCTGTGTGTCTCCAGCCAGTGCGGCTGCGGAATGAACTGTCCCTTCTGCGCCACGGGCCAGCAGGGACTGACGCGCAACATGTCCGCGGCCGAGATCGTCGAACAGGTCATCCGCGCCAACCAGGTCATCGCCGACGGCGAGCTTGCCGCGGCGCCCTCGGGGGACATGCCGGCCGAAGGGGAAACAGCTCTCGGTGCCGAAGCCGATGAGGCTCAGGGCGAATCATCTGAGGCCACGGTCGACGATTCGGGAGCGGCCGCCTCGGCGACGGGACCCGAACGTGTTTCCAACATCGTCTTCATGGGAATGGGCGAACCCCTGGCCAACTACAAACGGGTGATGAATGCGGTCCGCCGGTTCGTCGAGCCCGCACCGCAGGGGTTGGGGATGTCGGCCCGCCGAATCACCATCTCCACGGTCGGCCTGGTCCCCGGCATCAACAAACTCGCCGCCGAGGACATCCCGGTCACCTTCGCGCTCAGCCTCCACGCGCCCGATGATGAGCTGCGCGACGAGATGATCCCGGTCAACACCCGGTGGAAGGCCGATGAGGCCATCGACGCCGCATTCAACTACTACCAGGTGACGGGACGTCGGGTGAGCATCGAATACGCGCTCATCAAGGACATGAACGACCACCCCTGGCGCGCAGAGCTGCTGGCGAAGAAACTCAACGCCCGCGGACGCGGCTGGGTGCACGTCAATCCGATCCCGCTCAACCCGACGCCCGGCTCCGTGTGGACGGCATCTGAACCGGCGGTGGCGGACGAATTCGTGCGTCGGCTCATCGACCAGGGGATCCCGACGACCATCCGCGATACCCGCGGTTCGGACATCGACGGAGCCTGCGGACAGCTCGCCGCCGCCGACTGAGAAGTCGCGAACACACATTTTCCGGGTTCGCCATTTATCATGGTGGAAATGACCAATACGGCGATTCTCTTCTGGAGGCAACATGGCGGACACGACTTTCCCCCGAATGTCCGGATGGAAGAACGGCTACGACCCGAAACAGGTCGACAGCTTCTTCAAACGTGCGCGCGAATCCTTCGAACGTCCCACCCCGCAGCCCGGTGACCTCGACTCCCGTGCGGTGCGCACCGTCGGCTTCGACCTGGTGCGCAAGGGCTACCACGTCGCCGTCGTCGATGCCGCCCTCGACCGTCTCGAAGACGCCTTCGCGAAGCAGGCGCGTGATCGCCTCATCGCACAGTCGGGCCAAGACGCCTGGGTGTCCGAGCTGACGCGTGTGGCCGCGTCCCTGCGGGGACGCCTGGTGCGCGAACCCGGCGAGCACTTCGACAACCCGGCTCCCGGTGTCATCGGCTACGACATCGACCAGGTCGATGACATGTGCGAGAAGGTTAACGCCTACTTCACTCAGGGCGTGGCGATGAGCGTCGACCAGGTCCGCCGCGTCCTGTTCAAGACGGCCAAAGGCAACAAAGCCTACGACGAGGACCAGGTGGATGCCTTCATCGACCGCGTCGTCGAAGTGATGGCCTCCGTTGACTGATTTCCACTACTTCGAAGCACCCACAGACACCGCGGCCGGAACTCTTAACCCGGTGTTCGAGCTGCTCGACTTCCCGATCGTCATGGGCGGGGCAGATGACATCGTCCTGACCGGGCCGTCCCCGGACAAACCGATGGTCGACGGCCGCGAAGTCACCGACCCGCGTCTGGTCAAGGCCTTGTCGAAGCCCGTGGAAGTCGATCGCGCCGAGGTGCTCGATCGGAGTGCGAAGCTCGGTGGCATCCTCCGTGCCATGGGCATCATCGGCACAGAGAATGAAAGAATTGTCATCGCCGAGGATGTTCCGCTGATCGCTCGGGCGCTGAGCATCCTCGGAGCCGCCCGCATCGGTGCCAGTGTCGACGTGCGCTCCGGAGCCGCGTCATCCGCATCCTCTGCGGATACGGCGTCCGCTCAACTTTCGGCGCACGGGTCCGACGATGACATCACCTCAGTGCTCGTCCACACGATCGATGCCCCACCGATCAACTCCGGTCGGGCATCGGTGAAGGTCATCCGCTCCCGCTTCGAGGGAGTCGGCATCACCGTCGCAGGGGAGACGGCAAACATCGACCAAGCAATGCGAGACTCCCGAGTCGAATCAGCCGCAGTGGTCCCATTGGCACCGGACCGGGCCCTGATTGTCACAGACTTCGGAGCCCTCGACGCGGAATCCAGCCTGGAGTGGCTGTCCCAGGAGATACTCCCTGAGGCCTGACTCTGTCGGCCCGGATGAGACTGAGCGGATGAGCTGCGCCACTGTGGTTGCTCACCTGCGAAACGCGGGGTGCGTCTTCGCCGAGGACGAGGCCCAGATCCTGCTGCAAGCCGCGCAGGAATCGTTTCGTGACACGGCAGATCACGACATGGCGGACCGCGACATGGCCGACCGCCAGGAATCAACGAGCAGCCACCCCACCTTGGCCGAGCTCCTGGCCCGCCGCGTCGCCGGAGAACCTCTCGAACAGATCGTCGGGTGGGTCGAATTCGCAGGCCAGCGAATCGCCGTCGCTCCAGGCGTTTTTGTGCCCCGGCAGAGAACTCAGCTGCTGGCGACACAATCGGTCCTGGCTCTGAAAGCGGCCAGTGGCACGGCACGTTTCCTGGAGGCATTCTGTGGGGTGGGAGCCGTCGCCACCACGGTGTCTCGAACAGACCCAGGAACGCAGATCCACCTCGGCGACCACGATGAAACGGCACTTGACTGCGCGCGGATGAATGTCGGAGCCGAGGCCCACCCCCATCTGCTCAACACTCTGTCGGGTCTGCCGCAGACTCTGGCCGGCGGCTTCGACGTCATCTCCGCAGTTCCGCCCTACGTCCCGGACTCTGCTGCCGAGTTCCTGCCTCATGAGGCGCTTGACTATGAGGCTCCGACTGCTCTGTTCGGGGGAGCTGACGGGCTGGACCTGGTCCGCCGCCTCATCGGTGAATCACGTCAGTGGTTGGCGCCCAGCGGGGTGCTGCTCATCGAGCTCGGCAGCGAACAGCTGCACAGGGCAGCGGACTTCGCGACAGAGCTGGGCTTCAGCACTCGCAACACCCTCGGCGAGGACGAACAGACAGCGGTGCTCGAACTGCAGCTGCGCGACTGACCGCACGCGTTCAGCGGCGGCCAGCAGCGCCGCACCTGCCGCGAATCAGTTGGCGAAGGCGTTGATTCCTGTGAGACTGCGGCCCAGCGTGAGCTGATGGACCTCGTGGGTGCCCTCGTAGGTGAGCACGGTCTCGAGGTTGACGGCGTGACGCAGCGGTGGGTATTCGCTGGTGATGCCGGAACCGCCGAAGAGTGCGCGCAGGTCACGGCACACGTTCATCGCAGTGTCGACGTTGACCATCTTGCCCAGGCTGATCTGCTCGGGACGCACACCCTGCTCCGAATCCTTGATCTTGCCCAGATGAGCGGCGAGCAGAGTGATCTGCGAGTACTGGCCGAAGGCCTTCGCGAGCTTCTGCTGACTGATCTGGAATGAGGAGAGCGGCCGGTCGAACTGAACACGGGTGCCCGTGTATTCGAGCGCCGACTGGAGAGCATCGCGTGCGGCGCCGGTGACGCCGAAGACGATTCCGTAGCGGGCTTCGGACAGGCAGGACAGCGGCCCCTTGAGACCCTTGGCTTCAGGCAGCATGGCGTCTTCGGGCAACCGGACGTTGTCGAGGACGATCTCGCCGGTGATCGAGGCCCGCAGGGAGATCTTGCGGTGGATCTCGGGAGTCTGGACACCCTCGGTGTCACTGGGGACGACGAAACCGCGGACGACTGGTTCACCCTTGGCGTTGGTCTCCTCGGTCTTGGCCCACACGACCATGACATCGGAGACGGGGGAGTTCGTGATCCACATCTTCGCGCCGTTGAGGATCCAGTCGGATCCGTCCTTCTTCGCCGTCGTCTTCATACCCGAGGGGTCGGAGCCGACATCAGGTTCAGTCAGACCGAAGCAGCCGATGGCCTTGCCTGCCGCCATCTTCGGCAGCCACTCTTCCTTCTGCGCCTCGGAACCGAAGTGGTGAATGGCGAACATGGCAAGGGATCCCTGGACCGAGACGAGAGAGCGCAGACCCGAGTCCACGGCTTCGAGTTCACGGCAGGCGAGACCGTACTGGGTGGCGGTGGACCCGCCGCAGCCGTAGCCGTCGAGGTGCATGCCCAGCAGCCCGAGCTCGCCGAGTCCCTCCGCGAGCTCCCGGGCGGGGATCGTGGCGTCGAGGAAGTAGTCGCCGATCTTGTCGCGGACGTTCTCATCAAGCCATTTCTTCACGATCGACGCGAATTCGAGGTCATCGTCCTCGAAGATCGAATCCAATCCCAGAATGTCGTCGGGGCTCAGCACTGCACTCATAAAAACCTCTCTCGCCATTGATTCGCATTGCATATCTCACGTCGCCGATCACACCGGTGTCGAGTCATTTCTCAGAGAACTTTGGCATTATCGGTAGGCGTGAGTAAACGTAGAATCATTGTAGTCGGCTCGACCGGTTCGGTCGGCGCCCAGGCCCTCGACGTCCTGGCGGAGAACGCAGCAGACTTCGAGGTCATCGGCCTCGCAGCTGGCACCCAACTCGATGCGCTGGTCGTCCAGGCCCTCGAGTTCTCGGTCCCCGTCATCGGCCTCACCACACCGCCGGAGGGTGGCGCGCCCGAGATCCGGCAGCGGCTGGAACTGGCCGCCGGCGAGCGGGGAATCAGCGATCCCGTCCGTGAGATCCACGTGGGTCCCGATGCCGCCGAGGTGGTCGCCGGGCGCTCGTGCGACATCGTCCTCAACGCGGTCACCGGTGCTGCCGGACTCGGCGCAACTCTGGCTGCCCTTGATCGCGGCACCGATGTGGCGTTGGCGAACAAGGAGTCGCTCATCATCGGCGGCTCGATCGTCCTCGACGCCGCAGCCCGCACCGGAGCGGCTCTGATTCCCGTCGACAGTGAGCACTCCGCGATCGCGCAGGCACTGCGCTCGGGCACTCACGGTGAGGTGAGCAAACTCGTCATCACGGCTTCTGGTGGGCCCTTCCGCGGCATGACCCGCGATGCGCTGCGTCGTGTCACCCCGGCTCAGGCGCTGAAACATCCCACCTGGTCGATGGGGTCGATGATCACCATCAACTCGGCGACTCTGGTCAACAAGGGCCTCGAGGTCATCGAGGCCCATCTGCTCTTCGACATCGACTTCGACCACATCGAAGTCGTCGTCCACCCGCAGTCCCAGATCCATTCGATGGTCGAGTTCTCCGACGCCTCGACGATCGCACAGATCTCTCCACCGGATATGAAGCTGCCCATCGCCTACGCTCTCGGCACGCAGTCCGACGGTCAGACTCGTCGACTGGCGTCTGGGGCGGTGGCGAACAACTGGGGACAGCCGATGCACTGGTCGTTCGAACCCGTCAACCACGTCGCCTTCCCGGCGCTGGGGCTGGCTGTCGAAGCCGGGCGGAGGAGAAAGAGCTTCCCCGCGGTATTCAACGCCGCCAACGAGGTCCTCGTCGAAGCCTTCGTGAACGGGGAGATCCCATTCACCGGCATCGACAAGGGCATCGAACGAGCGTTGCAGGCCCACGAGCCCGCCGCCGAACACACGGTCGACACCGTGCTCGCCGCCGATTCCTGGGCACGAGAGTTCGCCCGCCAGGACCTGGCAGCACAGTCCGAGCAGAGCGCTGCGTCTGCACAGGGCAAGGCCTCCGGCGGCTCCTGATATGACAGTCATCCTCTACATCGTCGGGATCGTCCTGTTCCTCATCGGGATCTCGATTTCGATCGCACTGCACGAACTCGGCCACCTGACACCGGCGAAGAAGTTCGGGGTCAAGGTCACCCATTACATGGTCGGCTTCGGGCCGACGGTCTTCTCCTTCCGCCGCGGCGAGACCGAGTACGGAATCAAGGCACTTCCCCTGGGCGGTTTCATCGCCATGCCGGGAATGTACCCACCGATTGAGGCGACGACGCGTCGGGCCGGCAGTTCGAAAGGCGGCGACGCCCAGGACGATGCCAGCGCGGTCGGGGACGAGCGCCTTGGCGATGGCAGAGCCGAAGAATCCACCGACATCGACGGAAATGCCGACGTCGCGACCGAGACACCTCATCGGCCTCGGAAGCAGCGGCGCGGTCGGCTGTTCGAGAACACGATGGCCGATGCCAGGGAGTTCTCGAATCAGGAGATCGAACCGGGGGAGGAGCACCGGACGTTCTACGCCCTGAACGTGCCCAAAAGGCTCGTGGTGATGTTCTCCGGTCCTCTGGTCAATCTTGTCTTGGGGATCATCATCATGGCGATCTCGCTCATCGGCATCGGGGTCATGACCCCGACGACCACGGTCCAGACCGTTGTCGAATGCGCGGTTCCGGCTTCGGAGGCAGCGCAGCGTCCCGCGGATGAGAAGCAGAGCTGCCAGGACGATGATCCGCTCACCCCCGCCTGGGAAGCCGGGATCGAACCCGGCGATGACATCACCTCTGTTGCCGGCGTTCCCACCGAAAGCTGGGACACACTGTCCTCGGTGATCGAGGATCACGCCGGTGAACGAGTCGATGTGGAGTTCACTCGTGACGGCCGCGCTCAGTCCGTCAACGTCCCGATCATCGCCCATGAGAGCGCCCGCGTCGACGATAATGGGCAGCCCATGATGAACGCCGACGGCACACCGCAGACGGTGACCGAGGGCTTCTTCGGCGTCGGTCCCGTCCAAGAGCGTCAGCCGCTGCCGCTGAATGAGTTCCCCGGCGCAGTCTGGGAGCAGGTCAGCGGCGTCTTCCATGCGATCGCGACCCTGCCGGTCAAGCTCATCGACATCGCCGAGGTGGCCACCGGTTCGAAGGAGCGCGACGCCGAGGGCTTGGTCGGGATGGTCGGAGTCGGGCGCATCGCCGGTGAGATCGTGTCGACCGACAGGTTCGAAGTCCTCGAGAAGGCGCAGCTGGGTCTGGGGATGCTCGGTTCGCTCAACATCTTCCTGTTCGCCTTCAACATGATCCCCCTGCTGCCGCTCGACGGCGGTCACATCGCCGTGGGCCTCTACGAGGGCGCGAGGCGCCAAATCAACAAGTTCCGCGGGCGCGGCACGATCGGACCGTTCGATACGGCGCGGCTGCTGCCGCTGACCTATGTCGTCATCGGGCTGATGCTGTGCATGACGGCTCTGCTCGTCTACGTCGATCTCGTCAAACCGGTCACCCTCGACGCGATCTTCAACTCCGGATAGCGGGTGCGCGGTGCTCGAGTCCGGGGCGAGTGCGCATTGCTCGCGGTCAGGGGCTCAGCGTGATCGTCTGCACCGCGCCGAGGTGGTCCAGGCTCACCGTGATCGTCGCCGCCGGCGTCTCGGCTGAGTCTTCGCTGCCGCCGACGTATGAGTCGGGTACCGTCACCGTTCCGAACAGCGGCGTCCTCATCTCGAGGTCGCCGGGCGTGAAGGCCCGCGCCAGTTCCAGATCACGGCCCGAGGCCAGTTCGTCCTTCCACGCGGCGAAGCGCTCGCGGCGCTCGGCCCGGGGCTCATCGAGGTCCATGTTCACGGTGAAGAGTCCGTCGGCGACCGTGTCGTCGAAATCGAGGACGAGGTTCGCCGCACGCAGCACGGTCTCCGACTGCTGCGCCGCAGCGGGGTAGTGGGGCGCGGGAACCGCAGTGGTCGTCCGTGTCAGCTGCCGACCAGGGCTTCCCGTGGCTGCGGCCCACCCGGCGTCGATGACGTTCCTGACGACGCTCTCGGCCGGATAATAGGTCGTGTTGCCGAACACGACGATGCTCAGGCCGAGGTCCGGGAACCAGCGCATGTGCGACCCGTACCCGGGATAGCCGCCGGAATGGCAGACGACGCGACCGAAGCGGGAGTCGAGGCGGGGCTGCAGGCCGAAGCCGTAGTTGATGGATTCGGTGTGGTGGTCGCTGCGCTGGACCTCGATGAGACGATGTGCCTGCTGGTTGTCAGACAGGATCTGCGGCAGTGTTCCCGGGACAGAGGAACCGACGTGGTCGAGGGAGTCGAGGGAACCGACCTGCTCGAGCGCGTCCATATGGGCATTCATCCAGGCACCGATGTCATTGACCGTGGAGATGACTCCGCCGATGGGGGAGAAGACACCGGGACCGGTGAGTTCGGCGGGGTGGCCCCGGCCATTTCGGTCGAGGCGGATGCCGGGGACCAGATCGGGGAAGTCGGCGACATCGAATCCGGTGCGGGACAGACCCAAGGGTGCGAGCACCTCGGCGGTGGCGACGTCGATGAAAGGCCTACCGGTCACAGCTTCGGTCACGACTCCGAGCAGGGCATAACCGAGGTTCGAGTATTCGTAACCGGTGTCGGCCGGTGCGATCGGGATGGCGCCGCGGCGCAGGTGGTCGATGAGTTCGGCACCCGTCATCGACTCCACACGGTCCGCCCACGGATCGTCCTTCGTGTACCCGGTGCCCATGGTCAGTGCCTGACGGCAGGTGCGATCGGCGATCGATGTGTCGTTGAGATCGGGCACAAGGCGGCCCAGCGGCATATCGAGATCCAAGCCATCGGCCGCAAGGACACCGATTGCTGCGGCGGTGAACGACTTCGTCATCGACGCGATCCGGTACGGGACGTCGCCATCGGCTACCGTCTGAGTCCCACCTCGGCGGAAGACGCCCCATGCCAGGGTGCCGCCCTGGGCTCGCAGAGATTCTGCCGACGCCTCAAGCCCGCTGATGATGGCCTCGGTGTCAGGCTGGGTGAACGCCATGCATGCTCCTCTGCGCTTCGGAATGGTGTCTCTTCGATCGGCAAGCTCCCTTCACACTACCTGCGAAATCGCCGTGTGGTGAGCGATCACACCGTGGTCGGGAGGCCCGGACACGGTTTGAAGTCCTACAATATGAATGACTCAAACGATCAGTCTGGTCACCAGTCGTCAATGAAGGGAATGTCTTCGTGACATCGGTCAACCTCGGAATGCCCGCCCCACCGCCTCCTGTGCTCTCACCGCGTCGGAAGACGAGACAGATCCAGGTCGGAAAGGTCGGCGTCGGTTCCGATTTCCCCGTCAGCGTCCAATCGATGACGACGACTCAAACCACTGACATCAACGGGACTCTGCAGCAGATCGCCGAACTCACGGCCTCCGGCTGCGACATCGTTCGAGTGGCCTGCCCCTCGCCCGATGATGCCGCGGCGCTGCCGGCAATCGCGCAGAAGTCGCAGATCCCAGTCATCGCCGACATCCACTTCCAGCCGAAGTACGTCTACGCCGCGATCGACGCCGGCTGCGCTGCGGTGCGCGTCAACCCCGGCAACATCCGCAAATTCGACGATCAGGTCAAGGAGATCTCGAAGGCGGCCAGTGATGCCGGAGCATCGATCAGGATCGGCGTCAACGCAGGATCCTTGGACAAGCGGATCATGGAGAAGTACGGCAAGGCCACCCCGGAGGCACTCGTGGAGTCCGCCGTCTGGGAGGCATCGCTGTTCGAAGAGCACGACTTCCACGACTTCAAGATCTCTGTCAAGCACAACGACCCCGTGGTCATGGTCCGCGCCTACGAGCTGCTCGCCGAACGCGGTGACTGGCCCCTGCACCTGGGCGTGACCGAGGCCGGTCCCGCCTTCCAGGGCACGATCAAGTCCGCCACCGCCTTCGGCACACTGCTGTCGCAGGGCATCGGCGACACCATCCGCGTCTCACTCTCGGCACCTCCCGTCGAGGAGATCAAGGTCGGCAACCAGATCCTCGAGAGCCTCAACCTCAAACCCCGCAAGCTCGAGATCGTCTCCTGCCCGTCGTGCGGACGTGCCCAGGTCGACGTCTACTCACTCGCGGACAAGGTCACAGCCGGCCTCGAAGGCATGGAAGTCCCGCTGCGAGTCGCCGTCATGGGCTGCGTCGTCAACGGCCCCGGCGAAGCCCGCGAGGCCGACCTCGGTGTGGCCAGCGGCAATGGCAAGGGTCAGATCTTCGTCAAGGGCGAGGTCATCAAGACCGTGCCCGAGGACCTGATCGTCGAAACACTCATCGAAGAGGCCAACCGCATCGCCGCAGAGTCCGACACACCGTCTGGATCGCCCGACATCGTCGTCGGCTGAGACCCGACCGAAGCGAGAGTTCCCGGTGGGCGACGATCAGAACAAGGAGGCTCTCTCGTGCTGAGGGTCGCTCGCCTGGGACATCAGCACACCCGTTGGTTGAAGAGTCTGCTCGCACTCAACCCGTGTGAGAACGTCTACCTCATCGCGCTGCTCGAAGTCACGGGCACAGCGCAGATGGGGTCACCGTCCGGTTCCTTGCTGGGCGTCTTCGACGGTGACCGACCGGTCGCGGCCTACTGGGTGGGCGGCAACATCATCCCCGTCGCTGCCACTCCTGGGACCAACCAGGCGCTGGCCGAGAAGCTCAACGCCGATGGACGCTACTCCTGTTCCCTCATCGGTTCCCGCACGATCATCCTCGATCTGCACAGCCGTCTGAACTGGGGCCGTCCCCGTGGGGTCAGGGACCGGCAGCCGCTGCTTGCCATCAGCTCTGACCCCTTAGTCGAACCCGAC
Source organism: Brevibacterium picturae (assembly GCF_900105045.1). GTDB lineage: Bacteria > Actinomycetota > Actinomycetes > Actinomycetales > Brevibacteriaceae > Brevibacterium > Brevibacterium picturae. The sequence continues at coordinate 3,588,416 of NZ_LT629739.1, forward strand.
GAAGCGGTGGAACCGGTGACGGTGGAGCAGCTGCCAGCAGTGTTCTCCGCCAGCGTCGACATGTTCACCAACGAGGTGGGTTTCTCTCCGATCGAAGGCGGACAGTCGAGCTACATGGCCCGAGTCCGCAGCATCATCAGGGGCAAGAACTGCTTCGCGCGCATCTCCGACACTCTGCCCCAAGGTGGAGCGGTGCGGCGGTGGCCGGCGATGAGTCAGGCCGAACAGGTGCTGTTCAAAGCAGACATCGGCATCAGAGCACCGCGCATCGTTCAGATCCAGGGTGTGTGGGTGCACCCCGATGTGCGTCACCAAGGCCTCGGTGCTGCGGGAATGGCGGCAGTCGTGGCGCAGACCCGGGCGGCGGGGCACACCACTGTCAGCCTCTACGCCAACGACTTCAACGAGGTGGCCCTGCGCATGTATGCCCGGGTCGGCTTCGAACAGGTCGGCACCTTCGCCACGGTTATGTACTGAGTGCCCTGCAGACCGGCCCCACGGCCGCCGACAGCATACCGATCAGTGCTCGCACGCCGAAAGCAGTCAGTGCTCTCACGCCGAAAGCAGACCGCAGCGTTGAAGGTCGAGCGCAGGGTGTCTGCTCTCGAGGCTTTCCTCGACCCTCGACCCTCAACGCTCAACGCTCAACGATGTGAGGTGGTCAGGGGTGCCGGCGGTCCCGGTTTCGCGGCTTTGCCATGTCTCCCAGGAACTTCTCCATCTCCCGGCGGTCCTTCTTCGTCGGTCGACCCAGCCCTTTGTCCCTGCGCGGGACGAATCCGCGCAGAGCAGGATCCGGCGGCGGGGTGAGATCCTCGTAGCACTGCACGGCGATCGACGACTGCGGACGCGTGGGGACGAATCCGGTGATCTTCCAGATGAATTCGGTGCCGGCCTTGCGCACTCGCACCTCCTGGCCGATGACGACCTTCTGCGCTGCCTTCACACGCTGACCGTCGACCTGGACGTGCCCGCCACGGCAGGCTTGAGTCGCCAGGTTCCGGGTCTTGAACATGCGGGTCGTCCACAGCCACACGTCCACGCGTACGTGCTTGCCCGGTGTGCGATCAATCTCCACTGTCAGCCTCCACCACAGTCAGGTCTCGCGCCCTTGGTCGCCTTCGCCATCGCTGCGCAGGGCGAGCTCGGAACGGCGGGTGAATGTCTGAGCCGGGCGGCCGCGTCCCTGGGTCAGAGCCCGCCCGGTAGGTGCGAGGAGCGGCAGCATCGTGCGGCGGAACGTGTCTGCCTGCAGATTCTCTCCCGACACGATCTCATGCAGCTCACGCAGCTGTCGGAGCGAGAACTCATCCGGCAGCAGCCCGAACGGGTCTGGTGTGCGCTCATGCAGGGAACGCAGACGGTGCACCGCGACCCGCACGATCTCCTGATGCTCGGCACTGAGCTCACGCACCGAATGCACGGGCGCCAGTTTTCGCCGCCGCGCATCCTGCGGATCCGGTTCGGTCTCCGGGGAGCTTGCGTCACCGAATCCCACATCTCTCGTCGACAGCACGTCGAGGTGGGCCACCGAGATCACCCAGCCACGATCATCTCGATCGGGCTGGTCGAAGACATGGAGCTGGACGGGGGCGCGATCGACGAGCCGCGCCTTTTCGCGCAGACACCGTGCGACAGCCTCGGCGAGTCGTTCCTGGGGACGCAGAATCGAGCCCGGCAGCTGCCAAACTCCGTCGCCGGGATGTGTGAGGAGCACGTGCAGGCCACGTCCGGGAACGGGGCAGAGGACCGCGGTGTCGACCGCGACCGAGGGCCGTGGGAACTGCGTCAGTTGAGTGGAATCAGGCATGCTCTTCGTATCGGTCAGGAAAGTGGTCGGTCGGTGAATCGGCCCGAATGGTGCAGGCCCTGGTGGATGTCTGTGCCCACCAGTCTAATTCGCTTCCACGACCTGACGAATCTGCACTCGGCAGGCGGCGGTTCCGATAGCCAGTCTGATCTGTTTTTCCGCACAGTTGCCGTGCGCATACCCGCGTGCGATAGGGTTCGATCTGAGTCCTGACAAGTTGAGGAGTATCACCCATGGCCCTGCGCATGTCGTCCCTGTTTGTGCGAACCCAAAAGGAGGACCCGGTCGGTGCCGAGGTCGCCAGCCACAAACTGCTGCACCGTGCGGGGTACATCCGCCGATCGGCCCCGGGGATCTACACATGGCTGCCGTTGGGGCTGCAGGTACTGGGCAAGATCGAAGCCATCGTGCGTGAGGAGATGGCCCGAGCCGGCTCACAGGAAGTCCATTTCCCCGGCCTGCTGCCCGCCGACCCGTACCGGAAATCCGGACGCTGGGAGGCCTTCGGACCGGACCTGTTCCACCTCCAGGACCGCAAAGACAACGACTACATCCTGGCCCCCACTCACGAAGAGGTCTTCACCCTCCTCGTCAAGGATCTCTACTCCTCCTACAAGGACCTCCCGCTCTCGATCTACCAGGTCCAGACGAAGTACCGTGACGAGGCCAGGCCGCGCGCGGGTCTGCTGCGCGGACGCGAATTCATCATGAAGGACGCCTACTCCTTCGACATCGACGATGCCGGGCTCGACGCCTCCTATGAGGCGATGCGCGTGGCCTACCTCCGCGCCTTCGCCCGCCTCGGACTTCCGTGCCTGCCGGTCAGGGCCACTCCGGGCGCCATGGGCGGCTCGGGCACCGAGGAGTTCATCTACCCCTCCGAAGTCGGCGAAGACACCTTCGTGCGCTCACCCGGCGGGTACGCGGCCAACGTCGAGGCCGTGACCTCGATCGTGCCCGACGCGATTGAATACTCGCTCTCGCCCGCGGCCCGCGTCGAGGACACCCCCGACACGCCCACGATCGAGACCCTCGTCGACGCCGCGAATGCGAACCACCCGCGCGAAGACCGGGCGTGGACCGCGGCAGACACGCTCAAGAACGTCGTCTGCGCGATCACCCACCCCGACGGCACTCGCGAGATCATCGTCATCGGCCTGCCCGGCGACCGTGAGGTCGATCTCGACCGCGCCGCCGGCACAGGAATGCTGGGCAATGGTGAGGTCGGCCTCGAAGCGGCCACTGCCGAGGATCTCGCCGCCCACCCTGAGCTCGTCAAGGGCTACATCGGACCGGGTCTGAGTCCCGAGACGCAGTTGCTCGGCCTCGAAGGCAGCTCGAAGGTCCGTTTCCTCCTCGATCCTCGTGTCGTCGACGGCACCCGGTGGATCACCGGCGCAAACGAGCCCGGCCGTCACGTCTTCGACCTCGTCGCCGGCCGCGACTTCACCTCCGACGGCACCATCGAAGCCGCCCAGGTGGTCCTCGGCGACCCCGCACCCGACGGTTCCGGTCCGCTCGAGTTGGCCCGTGGCGTCGAGATCGGCCAGATCTTCAAGCTCGGCCGCAAATACGCCGAGTCCCTCGACCTCAAGGTCCTTGACCAGAACGGCAAGGCCACGACCGTGACCATGGGCTCCTACGGCCTCGGCGTCACCCGCGTCATGGCCTGCATCGCGGAGGAATACCACAGCGAAACCGGTCTCCTCTGGCCCCAGCACCTGGCCCCGGCCGACGTGCACATCATCGCCGCCGGCAAGGGCGAGGAGATCGCCGAGGCGGCCGAGACGCTGACATCCGAACTCGAGTCCGAGGGCGTCACCGTCCTCCTCGACGATCGTGGCAAGGTCTCACCCGGCTTCAAATTCGCCGATGCCGAGCTCATCGGCATCCCCACCGTGATCGTCGTCGGTCGCGGCCTGGCCGATGGAGTGGTCGAAGTCCGCAATCGTCTCACCGACGAGAAGCAGGACCAGCCCGTCGCCGAGGTGGTCGCTTCCACCGTGGCCGCGGTCCGCACCGCTTACGCCACGGCAGATGGTGCGGCCGACGCCGCGATCGCCGATGCCGCGGGGGGCGCTGCGGGCGGGGAGGTCGCTGCGGTCGCGGACACATCTGCACTGTGAACTGACGTAGGTGATGGAGGCTCTCACCGCCGGCGTCGATGTCACACTCGGCATGCTTCTGTGGCTGTTGGCCGCGGGCGTGCTGGCCGGGTGGATCGATGCCGTCGTCGGAGGCGGCGGACTGATCCAGCTTCCGGCACTGCTTCTGGTCCCGGGCATGACTCCGGTCCAAGCGGTTGCCACGAACAAAGTGGGATCGATCGCGGGCACGACCGCCTCGGCGGTGACATATCTGCGTAAGATCACGCCCGATCGGTCGGCGACGATCCCTGCCGCGGCCACGGCCTTCCTCGGAGCGGTCCTCGGCGCCAAACTCGCAACACTGGTCCCCGGCGAACTCTTCACTCCGCTCATCCTGGCCGCCCTCATCGGGGTCGGACTCTTCACGGTCATCAACCCCAGCCTCGGCGCCGATGCGACCCTCCGATTCGGAGAGTCCTCGAAACGCCACCACGGTCTGTCATGGCTGATCGGCTTGGTCATCGGCATCTATGACGGTGTGTTGGGCCCAGGCACCGGTTCCTTCCTCGTCATCGCGTTCGTCACGGTCATCGGATTCTCGTTCCTCCAGGCCTCGGCCACGGCGAAGGTCATCAACTGGGCGACGAACTTCGGAGCCCTCGTCTATTTCATCCCCGATGGCCAGGTGGTGTGGGCGCTCGGCCTCGTCGTGGCCGTGGGCAACGTCCTGGGCGGGATCGTCGGGGCGCGCACGGCGCTGAAGCAGGGATCAGGCTTCGTTCGAGTCGTCTTCGTCGTCGTAGTCTCCGCGATGATCCTCAAACTCGGCTACGACGTGATGTCCGGCCTCATCCACTGACGCATCCCATCGCTAAACCTCCCCGACGTCACTAATACCGCATGGCGCTGGGCGCAATTAGTGACGTCGGGGAGGTCTAGCGGGGCGGTGCTCAGCCGATCGGTTTGAGGGCGTGGGCATTGACCCCGGCGACGTCGGCACCCGACAGGGCGCGTGCCACCCACAGCGAACGCGCCGCATCGGCCAAGGCCTCGGTCGACCCGCTGCGGGCCGACCTCAGGTACCAGAACATGTTCGAGATTTCCCGCGCGACGGCCGCACCCATTCCGTACTGCGGATCCATACCTGCGCACAGAGCGAGGTCGGAGGCGAAGCCGCGCAGCCACGCCGCCTGGGCCTGCGGATGCTGGGACGGAATCTCCACGAGGCGATTCCACAGCACCGGCGCCAAAGTGTAGGCGGTCGGCCCCGACAGTGGCTGCGGGTCGATGGCCTTCCACGTCGAGATGCCGGCGGCATCGGGGTTGCCGGCGAGGATGTTGTAATAGTGCAAATCGGCGTGGATGAGCCAATTGTCGTCAGACCCAGCCAGAGTGTGCATCCAATTGCGCGCGAACGAGAGCAGCAGCGAGTCACCCCGGACGGCCTCTGACCAGCCGCTGAGCAGACCGGAATCGGCGTCGAAGGTGCTCAACCATCCGGCGGCCACATCCTGGACCCGCAGGAACTCCGAATCCGCCGGAACCTCCAGGGAGCGTTGCAGGGCTCCCCACACCGGCGGCACATCGGCCAAGGGCAGGACGGAGAGATTGTCCTTCGTCCGCAGTCGTTCCTGCAGCGTCACCCGGAAGCTGTGATCGTCCCTGATCACCCGGACGGCGCCGTGCCCGTTCCACATCTTCAGCGCCCGCAGCGCCTGCGCATGCGCGGCCGTATGCGCCGAGGTGGGGGCCGCAAAGCGCAGAACACCCTGATAGTTCTCCTGGGTCAGGACCGGAATGACGAGGCTCTCGCACCCGGCCCACGGCGCGCCGGGGACCTCGTCGAAGCTCAGCTGCCACCGATCGGCGAGCTCGTTGGCCATGAAATCCAGGGCCGCGACCCAGGACGTGGTGCGGAACTCGCCGATGATGTCGCGTGTGGCGTTGAACAGGACCGGTGGGACCTTCACTTCTGCGCCTCCGCCTCTCCGGAGTCCCCGGAATAGGTATAGCGAAGCACCTGTGGGCTGGCGAAGACCGCGCGCGTCCGGGCCGATTCCCACAGCCGCAGAGCGGCTCGCGTATCGGTCTGCAGCCATGGCAGGAGGGCCGCGGCGATTCCGTCTTCAAGCGACAGCGCCAGCTCCTCGGCGGTCTCCGGGTCGGTGGGGCTGGGATCGAGCTTCCACGAAGGAGCAGCCGGGTCGGCGTTCTTCTCGCCGAGCTTTTCGAGCATCTCTCCGGCCAGTGCTCCCAGGGATTCCAGGCGTGCCACAGCGCGTTGGCGTTCGCGCGACTTCGCATCGAAGTTCACGGCGAGACGCTCGTAGCCGTAGGAGGCCGCCCGGGCTTGGTTGAGGATCGCATTCCACATCGGGGGAGCGGTGGACTCGTCGGCGGTCGGCACCTGTTCGTCGGCGGAGTCCGTGGCCTTCGCCGACTCGGTCTCACCGGAGGCGCCGACGGGACTGGTTGTGCGTGACTTCCGGATCAGGGCATCTGAGCTGCGGATGATTTCGGCGTCCTTCGTCCCGGCGGTCAGGGCAAGGCCGGTCGCCACGTCGACCAGGACGGGATTGAGGCCGGAGCCCAAGTTCGGCAGGTCGGTGAATACGGCAGTGGAGACCACCTCGGCGGCGGCGATGTAGGTGCGCGGCTCCTCAGACGGTGGGGGCTCGGTGGCCATCTCAGTCGGAGGGGACCAGACCGGGCCGATGGCATCCCGGAATTTCTGCAGGGCCTCACCCGCGGTCTCCGGATCGTTGTCCCCCGCAGTAGTGGCGGCGAGGATTCGGGCGATCCGATTGCGCAGCCGGTTCGTCTCATCGAGGGTCGGAACGTCCGGGGGAGTGTCGAGCCTCACGCCGCAGCCCGACAGCAGACCCAGGCTCGCCCCGCTCGCACCGAAGAGGAGAAGTGCGCGGCGGCTGACGGGAAAACGCATAGGCCAATCCTAGCGGATGCTTAACCTCAGCCAGGGAGTCGCTTAGGGTGGGGCTAAGTCAATCAGCAGGGCAGAAACGACGTTTCCGCGCGGGGTTCACCTCGTGATCGGGACGGGGACTGGAGGACACATGGATGAGGACGTGGCGCGGATCGAGGAGATTCTGCGTGAGCCGCTGAAGACCTCCGGGTTCTACCTGGAATCGGTGAAGGCCGTCGCCGCCGGCCAGCGGCGGGCGCTGACGGTCGTCGTCGACCTCGATGAGTCCAGCACGGAACCGATGTCGATGGACAAGATCGCCGAATCCAGCCGACTCGTCGGGGATACCCTCGACGACGTCGAGATCTTCCGTGATAAGCCCTATCAGCTCGAGGTCACCAGCCCGGGCGCGACGCGGAAGCTCGAGTGCCCTCGGCACTTCAAGCGTGTGCTCGGACGCCGGCTCGAAATCAGCACGAAGAAGCACTCCTTCAAGCTCGATCTCGACGATGTGGGCGAGAACTCAATTTCGGGAACCGATCCCGCCAGTCGTGAGAAGCGCACGGTCTCGCTCAGCGACATCGTCAAGGCGCAGGTCGAACTCAAATTTCGGTGAGCGTAATCTGAGATAGAATGTCACGCCTGCATAAATGAAGACAGACAATTCAATGCTCGAGGGAGCCGGAGAGGATATAGGCCATGGATATCGACCTCAGTGTTCTGCGCATTATCGAGCGAGAGCGGGAGATTCCGCTCGACACTCTGATCGAACTCATCGAACAAGCGCTGTTCCTTGCCTATCAGAAGACCGAGGGTGCGTGGCCAGATGCCCGTGCTGAACTCGACAAGGCCTCGGGCGAAGTTCGCATCCTCGCCGTCGAGTTCGACAACGATGACACTCCGATCGGCGAGTTCGATGATACTCCCACCGGCTTCGGACGCATCGCCGCGCAGACGGCTCGCCAGGTCATCCACCAGCGGCTTCGCGATGTCGAGGACGAATCGGTGCTCGGCAGCTTCAAGGGCCGCGAAGGTGAGATCGTCTCCGGCACCATTCAGCAGGGCAGGGATCCGCAGATGGTGCAGGTCGACCTCGGCGATGTCGAGGCAGTGCTGCCGCCCCACGAACAGGTTCCGGGTGAGACCTACCGGCACGGAACACGCATTCGCGTGTACATCGCCGACGTCCACAAGGGGCCGAAAGGCACATCCGTCACCGTTTCGCGCACACACCCGAACCTCGTGCGCAAGCTGTTCGCGCACGAAGCACCGGAGATCGCAGATGGCACCGTCGAAATCGTCTCCCTGGCACGGGAAGCCGGTCACCGGACCAAACTCGCGGTGCGGGCCACGAAGCCCGGCGTGAATGCGAAGGGGTCATGCATCGGCGAGCTCGGTTCCCGCGTTCGCGCCGTGATGAATGAACTGGGCCAGGAGAAGATCGACATCGTCGACTACAGCGACGACCCGGCCAAGTTCATCTCTCACGCACTCTCACCCGCCAAAGCGAGGCAGGTGGACATCCTCGATCCAGATCTGCAGGAATCACGCGCCATGGTCCCTCGAGACCAGCTCTCCCTGGCCATCGGCAAGGAAGGGCAGAATGCGCGCCTGGCAGCCAAGCTCACCGGCTGGAAGATCGACATCATCGCTGTTGAGTAGGCAGCGAGCGTGACCTGAACCACTCGGGGTGTGGCGCGGGTGGGGATTCAAGTGCTGTAGAATTGTGTACTGTGATTGTTGGCGATGCACCCCGAAGGACGTGCATCGCCTGCAGGCAAAAGGCCGATCGGGACGAACTCACGCGATTCGTGATTCGACCCGATCAGCATCCGGCCATCGTCCATGACGTGTCAGCGACACTGCCGGGACGAGGAGCCTGGGTGCACCCGGACGCCGCATGCCTGAAGAAGGCGTTGACGTCCGCATCCTTCGCTCGAGCCTTTCGAACGAAGGTCACCGCCTCGGACCTGCCGAGGATGGATACCGAACCCAAGAAGAGCGGGTAGCTGAGAATGGATGACAAGTTGTGAGTGTCGTGCGATGACACCGCTATCGGAATTCGAGAGAGCAGTGAAATGAGAACTGCTCTTCATTGATGAGGTTCTTTCCTGACCGGGAAAGAACCCGGACAGGAGAACTGTGGCAAAGCCCCGTGTCCATGAGCTCGCGAAAGAGCTCGGCACTACAAGCAAGAACGTCCTCGAAAAACTCCAGGACCTGGGCGAATTCGTTCGCTCCGCTTCCTCGACCCTCGAAGCACCCGTCGTGCGGAAGGTGAAGGAAGCCTACGCCGATTCCGCTCCGGCCGAGTCCAGCGGAGACGCCAAGTCCGGTGGAGACAAGACCTCCGGCGCAGCCGATTCGAAGTCGGCAGCCAAGCCGGGCGCAAAGCCTGCGGCCAAGCCGGGTGCGCCCAAGCCAGGCGCGAAGACCCCGGCCAAGCCGGGAGCTCCCAAGCCCGGAGCCAAGGCAGCATCGGCGCCGACTGAAGCAGCCGAATCCACCCCTGCAGAAGCGAAGCCCGCAGCCAAGTCGACCGGTGCGAAGCCGGGCGCGAAGCCTGCCCCCACACCTGCTGCAGAGACTGAATCCGCTGCAGACGCTAAGTCTGCAGATGCTAAGACTGCTGGCACCGAGTCCGCTGACGCCGACGCAACTGCCGCAGCCGATTCCTCGACTGAGCAGGCCAAGCCGGCGGCGCGGTCGAACGCCCCGAAACCAGGTGCCGCCCCGAAACCAGGTGCCGCTCCCAAGCCGGGTGCCACTCCGAAGCCGGGTGCTGGACCGAAGCCCGGTGCTGCTCCGAAGCCCGGCGGTCGTTCGCCGGCTCGCCCCGGAAACAACCCCTTCGCTCCGGCACAGGGCATGCCCAAACCGGCTGGACGCGGCGGACCCAAATCCGGCAACCGCTCCGGCGGACAGGGTGGACCGGGTGCACGCCCGGGCAACAACCCGTTCGCGAATTCGCAGGGGATGCCCAAGCCAGGTGAGAAGCCTCGTGCGGCTGGCGAGGAAGGCTCAGCAGGTCCACGTCCGGCACCGCGTCCGGGCGCACCTCGCCCCAACCCGTCGATGATGAAGAACTCCGCGCTGAATAAGCCGGCTCCCGGCCGCGGCCGGGGCGGAGGACGCGGAAACGCGCCCGCCGGCGGACCCGGTGGAGCACCGGGCGGCGCGCCAGGTGGCGCACCGGCAGGTCGTCGCGGACCAGGCGGCGGCCCAGGCGGTCGTGGCTCAGGTCGCGGTCGCGGCAGCACTCAGGGTGCATTCGGCCGCGGTGGCGGTCCCCGTCAGAAGGGACGCAAGTCGAAGCGGGCCAAGCGCGCCGAGTTCGAACAGATGCAGACACCGTCGGTCGGCGGCGTCTCGGTTCCACGCGGCAACGGCACGACTCCGGTACGTCTGCGTCGCGGATCCTCACTGGCCGATTTCGCTGAGAAGATCAACACCGATCCGACGAATCTCGTCACGGTGCTCTTCCACCTCGGCGAGATGGCGACCATCACTCAGTCGTTGGACGAGGGCACATTCGAGGTCCTCGGCGAGGAGCTCGGCTACAAGATCGAGATCGTCTCGCCCGAAGACGAGGACCGCGAGCTGCTCGAGACCTTCGACATCGACCTCGACGCGGAAGCCGCGGACGAGGACGACGAGGATCTCGCGGCACGCCCACCGGTCGTCACCGTCATGGGTCACGTCGACCACGGTAAGACCAAGCTCCTCGACGCCATTCGCTCCGCGAACGTGGCGGCCCGCGAGGCCGGCGGAATCACCCAGCACATCGGTGCTTACCAGGCCGAGGTCGAACACGAAGGCGCCGATCGCAAGATCACCTTCCTCGATACTCCGGGTCACGAGGCGTTCACCGCCATGCGTGCCCGTGGTGCGAAGTCGACGGACCTCGCGATCCTCGTGGTCGCGGCCGATGACGGCGTGATGCCGCAGACTGTGGAAGCACTCAACCACGCTCAGGCGGCGGACATTCCGATCGTGGTCGCAGTCAACAAGACCGATAAGGAAGGCGCCAACCCTGCGAAGGTGATGCAGCAGCTGACCGAGTACAACCTGGTTGCCGAGGAATACGGCGGCGAAACCATGTTCGTACCGATCTCTGCGCTCAAGCGCGAAGGCATCGACCAGCTGCTCGAATCCGTGCTGCTGACGACCGACGCCGCACTGGACCTGAGGGCCAACCCGGACAAGTCCGCCCGCGGCATCGCGATCGAGGCGAAGCTCGACAAGGGCCGCGGCGCGGTTGCGACCGTGCTCGTCGATTCCGGCACACTGCGGCAGGGCGATGCGATCGTGTGTGGCACCGCCTACGGCCGTGTCCGTGCGATGTTCGATGAGAACGGCCAGCTCGTCGAGGAGGCGGGACCATCTCGCCCCGTCCAGGTGCTGGGTCTGTCTTCCGTGCCGCGCGCCGGTGACACGTTCATCTCCACCGGGGACGACCGCACCGCACGTCAGATCGCTGAGAAGCGTGATGCCATCGAGCGCAACGCAGCTCAGGCTCGCGGTCGCAAGCGCATCAGCCTCGAGGACTTCACCAAGGCACTGGCCGAGGGCAAGGTCGACATGCTCAACCTCATCCTCAAGGGCGACGTGTCCGGTGCTGTCGAAGCGCTGGAGGATTCGCTGCTCAAGATCGATGTGGGCGACGAAGTCGACCTGCGCATCATCCACCGCGGCGTGGGTGCGATCACCGAGAACGACATCAACCTGGCGACGGTCGACAACGCGATCGTCATCGGCTTCAACGTGCGTCCGGAAGCGAAGGCTCGCGACCTGGGCGAACGCGAAGGCGTCGACGTCAGGTACTACTCGGTCATCTACCAGGCGATCGACGACATCGAGAGCTCGCTCAAGGGCATGCTCAAGCCGGAATACGAAGAGGTCCAGACAGGCACCGCGGAGATCCGCGAAGTCTTCCGGTCCTCCAAGTTCGGCAACATCGCCGGCTCCATCGTGCGCGATGGTCACATCACCAGGAACTCGACCGCTCGCGTCACCCGTGATGGAGTGGTCATCGGGGACAAGGTCAAGATCGAGTCCCTGCGCCGCTTCAAGGACGACGCCACCGAGGTCCGCGAAGGATTCGAGTGCGGCATCGGCCTGGGCAGTTTCAACGATCTGCGTGTCGGTGACATCATCGAGACCGTTGAGATGCGTGAGAAGCCGCGCGACTGATCAGCACATCGCTGTCCACACCGGGTTCTGAACGGGTTGTGTGCGAGCGGGTGGCAAGAGTCCACTCGCCCGCACACCGCCCGGGCAGGACCCGGTCTGCGGTTCACGGCCCGCTGCGGCAGCTCCACCCAGATACAGTTTCAACCAGACACGGCTTCAGCCGGATTTAGCTCCACCCCGCATGCTCACGTGGCAGTTCCGGCAGAACTCGCTGACAGTGACAACTCACACGAAGAAGGAAATCACCATGGCAGATGCAACTCGGGCGCGGAAGATCGCCGACCAGATCAAGGTCATCGTCGCCAGCACGATCGAACGCAGACTCAAGGACCCCCGTCTCGGTTTCGTCACGGTCACCGATGTGCGCGTGACCGGAGACCTGCAGCACGCCTCGATCTTCTATACGGTCTTCGGCGATGGGCAGGATCTCGACGCCACCGGCAAGGCGCTGGAGTCCGCGAAGGGCTTCATCCGGTCAGAGGTGGGCAAAGGTCTGACGATCCGCCTGACTCCCAGTCTCGAGTTCATCGCCGACGCCGTCCCGGAGGCTGCAGCCCATCTGGATGGTCTCCTGGCCCAAGCGGCAGCCGACGACGCTCGGGTTGCCGGACTGGCCAAGGACGCGAAACCCGCCGGTGATGAGGACCCGTACAAGAAGACCGACGACGAGGGCTGACTGCGCGCAACTCCGTCGCGGAAGAATGTAACAGTCTCGTGGGGGAGCGCGGCGATCACGATACGACGCGCGCAATCGCTCAATCGCGATCTCAGTCACTCTCAGGTAAAAACTTCACGTAACAGTTTTGTTATCTTTCATTTCTGGTTTAGACTTTTTCCGGTAACGAAATGATTACGACTCTGTTAAGGGATTTCTGCATTGGGTAAGCACTCTTCGCCAAAGCCTGGCTTTGCTAAGCAGCTGGTCCGGGATCTGACCCCCGCCAGCAAGCGCTCTGCCGGTCGGCACTCCTCGGACGCACCGTCAACCGCCACCTCGGTGTTGGCCACCGTCCGCCAGCGTCCCGTCGTTGCAGCCATCGCGGTTCCGGCCGCAGCCACCGCTGCCGTCGTCGGTTCCACCGTCGTCATGAGCCCGCCTGAGGCCGGCAATGTGACGACCGAGGCCGCTGACACCTCTGCGCAGCAGGAGAAGTCGAGCCCCTCGGCCGTCAGCCAGGATGAGATCGAAGCCCAGCGCGAGAAAGCCGGCGAAGAGTACCTCAAGGACGTCAAGGACGATCCCAAGTACAAGAACAAGACGTCGAAGACGACACTCGACGTCAAGACTCCCAAGCCCAAGCCGTCCGCGACGACGGAGAAGGCCGAGGCGGAGTCCGGCGGTGCGAAGTCATCGGACGAGAAGTCTTCGGGTTCGGATGAGAAGTCCTCCGAGAGTGAGGGCACCCCAGAGGGCATCTCGAACGAGCCCTGCTCGGTCTCATCCTCGATCGAGTCCGGACTGCAGCCCAACGCCGTCAACGGCTACCGTGCCGTGTGCGCGAAGTTCCCCGAAGTCAAAACCTACGGCGGCCGCCGCCCAGGTTCGGGCACCTCGGACCACTACACCGGCGGGGCCGTGGACATCATGATCACCGGTGCCACCGGCGACCGCATTGCAGACTACCTGATCAAGAACTCCGGTGCACTCAACGTCAAGTACGTGATCTGGGAACAGCGCATCTGGAACCCGGGCAGCGGCTGGTCGAGCATGGAAGACCGTGGATCACCCACGGACAACCACTTCGACCACGTGCACGTCTCCTTCAACTGATCGCTCCTGACGCGTGAGCGATACTTCCCCGCAGGGCGTCCTCGTCTGCGACAAGCCCCAGGGTCTGACTTCCCACGGCATAGTCTCACGGATCCGGCGCTGGTACGGCACCCGCAAGGTCGGCCATGCCGGAACCCTCGACCCGATGGCTACGGGCGTACTCGTCCTCGGCCTGGGTCGCGGGACCAAGCTTCTGGGCTACATCACCGGTGTGTCGAAGACCTACCTGGCCACGATCCGCCTCGGCTCTGCCACACCGACCGATGACGCGGATTCCGAACCGGATATCTTCTCCGAGCCTGCGGCCCTGTCGGCTGTCACCGACCGCGGGATCTTCGAGGGTGTCTCGGCATTGACCGGTGTCATCGACCAGGTTCCCAGCGCCGTCTCCGCGATCAAGGTCAACGGCCAGCGCTCCTACGCCCGTGTCCGTGCCGGTGAAGACGTCGAACTCAAGGCACGCAGGGTCGAGATCTCCCAGTTCACCGTCCTCGATACCCGGTTTTCCGTCGCGCAGGGCCACATCGATGTCGACGTCGAAGTCGACTGCTCCTCCGGCACCTACGTTCGTGCTCTGGCACGCGATCTCGGTACCAGCCTCGGCGTCCATGGTCATCTCATCGCCCTGCGGCGCACCCGTGTGGGGGCCTTCGGCATCGACGATGCCGTGACGATTCCCGAGGATCTTGACACCGCAGCGCCCGCGCTGACATCGCTCGCCGAGGTGGCCCGAACGTTGCTTCCGACCGTGCACGTCGATGCCGCCGAGGCCAAGGCACTCATGCAGGGCAAGACCCTCCCCACCGATCGGAGCCCCGAGCAGGGCGATGAGGTCGCCGTGATCTCCGGTGACGAACTCGTCTCGATCGCCGAGGTGCGGGCCGGGGGAGCGCTGAAGTCCCAGACGGCCTTCGCGATCGATCTCGCCTGACAATACAAGCGACACGCTTGTATGTCGTAAATACAACTGAAATGCTTGTTTATTGTGGTGGGGTTTGGTGTACTTGAGTCATGTACGTCATGACCATCGATCAGCGAGGATCTCGTGACCGCACCGACAGGGTGCCCGAGGTGCTCGACATCCTCGACCGCGTTGAGACCCGACTGGGGTTCGAACGCACGATCGGCGATGAGGTACAGGGCGTTCTCGATTCACCCGAGCAGGTGACACTCGCCGTGCGACTGCTGGCCACCCAGACAGGATGGCATATCGGAATCGGAATCGGACCCGTCGACACTCCATTGCCGAGGTCCACCGCCGAAGGCAGGGGGGAGGCGTTCTACGCGGCCAGGCGTGCCGTCGAAGCCGCAAAGGGCGCTCCCGCCCATCTCGTCGTGGACCCGACCACGGGTCACGGGGGTCTGGCTGAGAACGCTCTGCGCCTGATGATCTGGACACTCGAGAACATCCGCCCTCAATCTCGGCGCTACATCGACTACCGACTCGACCAGCCCGAATCCACCCAGAACGACATCGCAGAGCACTTCGACGTCTCCCAGCAGGCGGTCTCCCACGTTCTCTCACCAGGCGGGGTGGAGCTCATCGAGGGCGCCTGCACGCTGTCGACCTTCCACCTCGACAAGGCAGGTGACCATGTGGTTTGACGTACTCATCGCAGTCCTCGCGGCGATCGTGGCCGCGGTGGGCGGCTACCCGCTCGTTCCTCTGTTCCTGCGGATGACCCACGACGGGCCCGGAACGAAGCCGAGCCGCACCGGCAGTGAGGACATCGAGGTGCTGCGCGGCGGACTGTGGATCGGCGTCGTCGAGCGCGCGCTCATTGCCGGCGCCATCGTGCTGGGACGTCCGGAGCTCATGGCCGTCGTCGTCGCGGTCAAAGGGCTCGGTCGCTTCGCAGAGATCAAGTCCTCCGCCGCGGCGGGCGAACGATTCATCATCGGAACGTTCGTCTCCATCACGATCGCTTCTCTCATCGGCGTCATCGGCTGGGCCGTCATCTCCTGACCCGTGCGTGGGTGGATGTGTGGGAGCATCGGTGGGTCAGCACGTGTGACCAGCCGTGGGTTAGCACGTGTGAACATCTCTGCGATAACCTGATTCGGTGCACGGAAGGAGCAAGCGTCGAGTGGAGCTTTATCACGGACTGAATGAGGTCGGGACCGACGATGTCGGCACCGTCGTGACCCTGGGCAACTTCGATGGAGTCCACCGCGGTCACCAAACCGTTCTCCAGGCTGTAGCGGCACTGGCCAGCGCGCGATCCCTGCGCTCCGTGGCCATGACCTTCGACCCGCATCCGCGCACGATCCACCGCCCAGACGAGCCCACGCTGATGATCACGAGCACCGATCAGAAGGCCGACTTCATCGCGGACACCGGCATCGACGACCTGTTCGTCCAGGCCTACGACCTCGACTTCGCAGCCCAGAGCCCTGAAGAGTTCGTCCGCACCTACTTCGTTGAGGCTCTGGCCTGCGAGATCGTCGTCGTCGGCGATGACGTACGCTTCGGCAAAGACAACGAAGGCACCATCGAAACGCTGCGCCGCCTCGGCGAAAAATACGGATTCCGGACCGAGACGATCGATGAAGTCGGACGCGGCGGCCGATACTCCTCGTCGCGGATCCGTGAGCAGATCGTCGCCGGCGATGTCGCCGAGGCTGCCGATCAGCTGGGTCGCTACCACCGGGTCGAAGGCACCGTCGTTCACGGCGACGCCCGCGGACGTGACCTCGGTTTCCCGACCGCGAACCTGTCCGAGGATGCCGAGGGCCTCATCCCCGCCGACGGCGTCTATGCCGGGTGGGCGAGGTTCTCCGGTGAGGATCAGGCGTACCCCGCGGCGATCTCGGTGGGCACCAACCCCACGTTCGAAGGCAGCGTGCGACGGGTCGAGGCGCATGTTCTCGATAAGGAATTCGGCGAATTCGACGTCTACGGCCGGCATATGACTCTCGAATTCGTGTCGCGGATCCGTGGCCAGGTGACGTTCACCGGCATGGACGAACTCGTCGTGAAGATGCACGAGGACATTGCCGATGTGCGCGAGGTGCTCCACACCTGATAAGCTGATCGTTGCCGTTTTCACCGGCCGCGGTTCGATAGTGCTGAGACTGACAGGTCTCGGCGCCGCGCAACGATCATGAAGGAGAAGTCCATGGCTCTCAGTACTGCTGAAAAGCAAGAGATCATCAAGGAATATGCAACTCACGAGGGCGACACCGGTTCTCCCGAGGTCCAGGTTGCGCTGCTCACCCGCCGGATCACCGAGCTCACCGAGCACTTCAAGGATCACAAGCACGACCACCACTCGCGTCGTGGCCTGCTGCTCCTCGTCGGCCAGCGCCGCCGGATGCTCAAGTACCTGCAGCGCGTTGAGATCGAGCGCTACCGCTCGCTCATCAAGCGCCTGGGTCTGCGTCGCTGAGACCAGCGCCCTGACATCGAGTCCGACTCGGGTGAGCTGACACCAGCTCGAACGAGACTGCGCTCAGACGAAGAAGCGCCCTGCATCATGCAGGGCGCTTCTTCGTCTTGTACGCCCAGATCAATTCTCCCCGGCTGGCCTGGGTGTCTGCCCGGCAGACCCGGGTGGCATGCGTCTCGACCGGGAAACAGGGCATCTGCGGTAGACTTCAACGTGGACAACCATGCCATGGACGTTTCGGTCCTCGGTAGTGGCCTCCGGAGGAACGCGCACAATCACGCCGGTTCCGTGGGCCCCGATCGATGACCGGCTTGGATCCATGGGATGTCCAAGTCAATATCCACCGGATTGACGCGGACTTTCCGCCCTCTTCCATCGAGGGTGTCCGCGCACCGGTTACGAACAAGGAGAATACGTGGGACTCAACCCTGAATCCGCCGTAGCGCACATCGACAATGGCAGCTACGGTTCACACACCATCCGCTTCGAAACAGGACGGCTCGCGCAGCAGGCCGCCGGTTCGGCCGTCGCCTACCTCGACGACGAAACCATGCTCTTCTCGGCCACCTCGGCCGGCAAGAACCCCCGTGAGGGCTTCGACTTCTTCCCCCTGACCGTCGACGTCGAAGAGCGCATGTACGCGGCTGGTCGCATCCCTGGATCGTTCTTCCGCCGTGAAGGACGCCCATCGACCGACGCGGTGCTCACCTGCCGACTCATCGACCGCCCGCTGCGCCCCTCCTTCGTGAAGGGACTGCGCAACGAGGTCCAGGTCGTCGTCACAGTGATGTCGATCCACCCCGACCACATCTACGACGCCCTTGCCATCAACGCGGCCTCGATGTCGACTCAGCTCTCCGGACTGCCCTTCTCCGGCCCCATCGGCGCCGTGCGCATCGCACTCATCGACGGCCAGTGGGTGGCCTTCCCGAACCATTCGCAGCTCGACGACGCCGTGTTCAACATGGTCGTCGCCGGCCGTGTCGTCGGTGACGATGTCGCGATCATGATGGTCGAGGCAGAAGCCACCGACAACGCCATGGACCGGATCAAGACCGGCGCCACCGCACCGACCGAAGAGGTCGTGGCCGAGGGCCTCGAAGCCGCTAAGCCCTTCATCAGCGAACTCTGCCGTGCACAGCAGGAGCTGGCCGACACCGCAGCCAAGCCCACCGTCGAATTCCCGGTCTTCAAGGACTACGAAGACGACGTCTACGAGGCCGTGCGCGAACTCGGCGAGGCCAAGCAGACCGAGAACTTCCAGATCGCTGATAAGCAGGAACGCGAAGCCGCAGGCGAAGTTCTCCTCTCGGAGCTCTTCGACAAGCTCGGCGAGCGTTTCGAAGGTCGCGAGAAGGAGATCGCCGGAGCCCTCAACGCTCTGACCAAGCAGGTCGTGCGCAAGCGCATCCTCACCGACCAGATCCGCATCGACGGACGCGGACTCAAGGACATCCGTCCGCTGACCGCAGAGACCAACGTGATCCCACGAGCTCACGGTTCGGCCATCTTCGAGCGCGGAGAGACCCAGATCCTCGGCGTCACCACGCTGAACATGCTCAAGCTCGAACAGCACATCGACTCGCTGTCGCCTGAGACCACGAAGCGCTACATGCACCACTACAACTTCCCGCCCTACTCGGTCGGAGAGACCGGTCGTGTGGGCAGCCCGAAGCGCCGCGAGATCGGACACGGTGCACTGGCAGAACGTGCACTCGTGCCTGTCCTGCCCAAGCGCGAGGACTTCCCGTACGCCATCCGCGAGGTCTCAGAGGCACTCGGATCCAACGGCTCGACCTCGATGGGCTCGGTCTGCGCCTCAACCCTGGCCATGCTTTCGGCCGGTGTGCCGCTACAGGCTCCCGTCGCAGGCATCGCCATGGGCCTCGTCTCCGACGTCATCTCCACCGACACCGGTGACCAGACCGCATACGCGGCACTGACCGACATCCTCGGCGCCGAAGACGCCTTCGGCGACATGGACTTCAAGGTCGCCGGTACGCGTGACTTCATCACCGCGATCCAGCTCGACACCAAGCTCGACGGCCTTCCCGCCTCGGTGCTCGGTGCCGCACTCAAGCAGGCGCACGAAGCACGCATGGTCATCCTCGACGTCATCGCCGAGGCCATCGACACTCCGGCAGAGATGGCTCCGACCGCTCCGCGCATCATCTCCGTGAACATCCCCGTGGACAAGATCGGTGAGGTCATCGGGCCCAAGGGCAAGATGATCAACCAGATGCAGGAAGACACCGGCGCTGACATCAGCATCGAGGACGACGGCACTGTGCTCATCGGTGCCACCGACGGACCGGCCGCCGAGGCCGCCCGCTCGATGATCAACGCGATCGCCAACCCGCAGGTGCCCGAGGTCGGCGAACGCTACCTCGGAACCGTCGTGAAGACGATGAGCTTCGGCGCATTCGTGTCCCTGACGCCGGGCAAGGACGGACTGCTGCACATCTCCGAGCTGCGCAAGCTCAACGACGGCAAGCGCGTCGAGGACGTCGAGGACGTCGTCGGAGTCGGCCAGAAGGTCCAGGTCGAGATCACGAAGATCGACGACCGCGGCAAGTTGTCACTCGCGCCCGTCAGCGACGATGACGAAGAGACAGAAGAGGAATCAGACAACTGATACTCAAAGATTCTCACACCGGGGAGGGCAGCCGAATCGATCGGTCTGTCCTCCCCGGTGGTTTGACGGTGACCACTGAACACATGCCCGGACTGGCCTCGGAGACGATCGGCATCTGGGTCGCGGCAGGATCGCGTGACGAATCGACCGAGACCGCCGGGTCGACCCATTTCCTCGAGCACATGCTCTTCAAGGGAACGGCGACGAAGGACGCGAAGTCGATCGCAGCGGCCTTCGACAGAACCGGGGGAGACTCCAACGCCATCACGGCCAAGGAACTCACCTGCTACTTCTCCCGCTGCCTCGTCACAGACCTGTCAGACATCACTTCTCTGCTCGTCGACATGGTCTCGAACTCGAACCTGGACGCCGAAGATTTCGAACGCGAACGCGGGGTAATCATCGAAGAGCTGGCGATGTCGGCCGATGACCCCGGTGACGTCCTCTTCGACGACTTCGACCAGCTCATCTTCGGCGACCATCCGCTGGCGCGCCCGGTCGGCGCGACCAAGGATCAGATCCGGGTGCTGGGCCATCACACGCTCCTCGAGCACCATGCGACGACCTATGTTCCCCCGCGTCTGGTCATCGCTGCCGCGGGCGGTGCCACCCACGACGAGGTTCTGGGCATGGTCGACGATGCGTTGGCAGGGGCGGGCATCGGTTCCAAGTCCGCCTCTCACGCCTGGGACAGTCCTGCAGGGGGCGGTCGGCCGGTTCTGGCAGCTGGCGTTGGTGATGCCACAGGTGCAAGGGCTCATGGACGTGGCGCTCGTGAGGTTCCTCAGTTCCATTCGGGGCGCTCACACACGGTCAAAGACACCGAACAGCTGGGAATCCTCCTGGGCTGCGAGGGCCTTGAAGAGGGTCATCCGGACCGCTTCGTCTATTCGGTGCTGCTGACGATGCTCGGCGGGGGCATGTCCTCGCGACTCTTCCAGAGCGTGCGGGAAGAACGTGGGCTCGCCTATGCCGTCAACTGCGTGGCAAGCCAGTTCACCGATTTTGGTACGTTCGGCATCTACGCCGGCTGCACCCCGGAGAACGGTCAAGCCGTCGTCGATCTGGCGCTGGCCGAATGGGATCGGTTGGCGCAGGAGGCACCGAGTCGTTCGGAGGTGGACGCGATCGTCTCGCAGCTCTCGGGGTCGATGGTCCTCGGACTCGAATCCTCGGCCGCGCGCATGAACCGCCTGGCCAGATCCGAGATCTTCGGGATCCCACTGGAATCGCCTCTCGACCTCATCGAGCGTGTCCGTTCGGTCACCGCCGAGCAGGTGTCCACGATGGCGGGCGACCTGATGAGCCGGCCGAAGTCGCTGTCCCTCGTCGGACCGCAGACCGACCTCGCGCTGCCGTGAGGCTTCGATGGCTCTGCCGTGAGGTCGAGATGACTCTGTCTTAGGGGCGCAGAGGCGTTTCCTGGGGCGATGGCGCGGAGCCGGATGCCGTGAACATATAGAATGGCTGTACAACAAGAACCGTGTTGTGCAGCCATTTCTGTCTGTGTGGGGAGAGGTTCATGCCCAGAAAGAGCGCATCGGTCCGTCGGGAGGAGATTCTGGCGGCGACTGTGGAGGAGATCGAGAGCACGGGCCTGCGCACCCTCCGAGTCGCCGATGTCGCCGCACGGCTGGGGCTGAGTCCGAGCCTGGTCATCTACCACTTCGTGACGAAGGAGGCGCTCGTCGCCGCAGCCTTCGCGCATGCCGGAGAGAACGATCTCTACCGCGCGCGTCGACTCGCCGCGGCTCGGAAGTCGGCACGAGAGCGGCTGAGCGACGTCGTGCGGTGGTACATGCCGACCGGTTCGACGAGAAGCTGGAAGATCTGGATCGACGGCTGGTCCGCCGGGCTCTTCGACGACGGGGTTCGGTCGACGTTCGCCGCCCTCGACCGTGAGTGGAAGACGATTCTGGCGGGACTCATCGTCGCCGGGTTCGAGGCAGAGGAGTTCCGGTGCTCCGAGACCGGGGAACCGGTGGCAGAGACCGCAGACGCCACTGCCGCCGAGGTGGCCGAGGGCAGTGCCACACGGATTCTTGCCTATCTCGACGGGCTCGCAGTCCAACTCATCTTCAACCCCGAATCCGTCTCCCCGGCCACCCTGGCCGACTGGGTCGACGCCTTCGTCGCGAGCGAATTGGACTGAGCTGCGCACTCACCTGGCATCGCTCTTGACGTGGCAGTCCTCGGGCGGTCAGACTGGTGGTCTCAACCCAACTGAACAGCGATTCAGTTAAACCCTTGGGAGCACCATGTTCATGGACATCACCTGGCAGGATCCGGCCACCGGGGCACACGGATTCGTCGTCATCGACACACTCGTGAGGGGAGCCGCCTCGGGCGGCCTGCGAATGCGCCAGGGATGCACCCTCGAAGAAGTGCGGGGGCTGGCTCAGGGGATGACGCGCAAGGAGGCGATCCACCTTCGTCCTGGCCGCCGCTACGTTCCCGTCGGCGGTGCCAAAGGCGGTATCGACTTCGATCCTCGCGCACCCGGAGCCACAGACATCCTCGAACGGTTCCTCGTCGCCATGAACCCGATCATGCGCACGTACTGGGCACTCGGCGAAGACCTGGGTGTGCGCCAGGGCGACATCGATGACATCCTGACCCGGCGTGACCTCGGAAGCGGGCTGAGCGCCGTCGAGAAGCTGCTGGCCGATCCGAACACGGCCGCAACGCGGGCCGAAACGGCTTTCTCCACGATCATCGACGGCGTGGCCCAAGACGAGCTCGTCGGCGGGCTCGGGGTGGCCACCTCGGTGATTGCAGCACTCGAAGCCGACGGACGGGACCCGTCAGCGGCGAGCGCAGTGATCCAGGGGTTCGGTTCGATGGGCGGGGCGAGCGCCCGATTCCTCGCCGAGGCGGGAGTGCGCATCGTCGGCATCGCCGATGCCGACGGGTTCGTGTCCAACCCGGCCGGCCTCGACGTCGAGACCCTGTTGACGACTCGCGACCCCTTCGGCGGCATCGACCGGGACGCACTGCGACCCGAGGACCAGGACAGTGATCGCGGAGACTGGCTGTCCGCCGACGCCGATGTGCTTGTTCCCGCCGCGGTCAGCTACGCGATCACGAGTGAGAACTGCGGGGACATCCGCGCCGGACTCATCGTCGAGGCCGCGAACATGCCCGTCCTGCCTGATGCCGAAGCCCGACTGTGGGCTCGCGGCGTCACGGTCGTTCCCGACTTCTTGGCGAACTCCGCGACGAATGCCTGGTGGTGGTGGGTGACGTTCGGTGATGTCGACGGCAGTTGGGACGAGAGCAGATCGATCGTGACGACGACTCTGCGCGAGCTGACGCAGGACGTGCTGGGTGCGGCCGCTGGCCAGGGCATCACGCCCCGACAGGCGGCGCAGTCGCGGGTGGACGCGAACCTCGAAGCGCTCCGCAGCGACCAGACGTCCGTCTCAACGGCAGAACGGTAGAGCCATGGACCGGTTCTTCGACCCCGGCAGCATCGCCGTCCTCGGAGCCTCGAACGACCCTGCGAAGTGGGGCTTCTGGCTCTCCGCGGGGGCGCTGAAGGGCACCCACCGGCGCAGGGTCCACCTCATCAACTCCCGCGCCGCCTCGATCCAGGCCCAACCCACCTTCGCACGTCTCGCCGATCTGCCGGAGACCCCGGACCTTCTGGTCATCTCGATTCCAGGCACCGGGGTGCCGGCCGTCGTCGATGAAGCCTTGGCTCTGGGAGTCCGAGCCTTCCTCATCATCTCGGCCCGGGTTCCAGGCGCCGCCGACGTGGCCCAGCGCATCGTCTCCGCGGGCGCACGTCTCATCGGGCCCTCATCCTTGGGCGTCGTCGATTCGAGCAATGAACTCCTGCTGGCCTGGGGCAACTTCACGCCAGGGTCCTTGGCGGTGGTGACCCAGAGCGGGCAGCTGGGAACGGAGATCGCCACCCTCTCCGCACGCAGCGGGCTCGGGATCTCCCGCTTCGCCTCCATCGGCGGACAATCCGACGTCCGGGCAGCAGAGATACTGCGCACCCTCGTCGACGACGCCGACACCGCACAGGTCGTCCTCTACCTCGAGTCCTTCACCGGCGGCAGTGCCCTGGTCTCGGCCATGCAGGCACTGCGGGCGGCCGGAAAGCCCACCATGATCCTCACCACGGGCCAATCCGACGCCGGCGCCAGGCTCGCGCGGTCGCACACCGGGTCGCTCACCTCGGCGATGGACACGGTCGATGCCGCCTGCCGTGCCGCCGGAGCCATCCGACTCTCCACACCCGGTGAAGCCGTCGAACTCGCCGGGGTCCTCGCCACGTCCTGGCTGCCCGCGGGCAGGCGGATCGCCATCATCTCCGACTCCGGCGGGCAGGGAGCGATCGCCGCAGACCGAGCCGAGTCTCACGGACTGCGCGTCGACGTCCTCGACGCCGCCACCCGTGCCCGCGTCGAAGGTCACCTGCCGCAGGCCGGCCATATCGACAACCCGATCGACCTCGACGGGGCGGGGGAGGCGGACCTGTCGGTGCACTCACGCCTGGTCGATGAGCTCCTGGCCGATGAGACGATCGACGCCGTCATTCTCAGCGGGTACTTCGGCTGCTATGGCGAGGACATCCCCGCTCTTCTCGAGGCGGAGCTGACCGAGGTGGACCGGCTGGGACAGACAGTGCGCGGGCACCGCAAGCCCCTCATCGTCCATTCAATGAGCGCCGATTCACGCGCCGTGGCAGCACTGTGGGAGAACTCGATTCCCGTCTACACCTCGATCGAATCGGTCATGCGTGTCGTCGCCAGAGCAGGCTTCTACGCCGCGCACGCCGGGCGCATCACCGAAGCTTTGGAGCAGTCGGGTCCGGTCACGCCCTGGGGGACCGGGTACGGTGCTGCCCGGGACACGATCTCCTCGGCCGGAGTGCCCGTGCCGCGGGCCGTGACCCTGAACCACGGATCCGAACTCGCCGAGGTGCTGGCGGCCTCGGACCTGACACCGCCGTTCGTGCTCAAGGCCGGGTGGCCCGCACACAAGACCGAACTCGGAGCAATTGCCCTCGGGCTGCCCGATGCCGCAGCACTCGAGCACGCCCATGCGGAGATGGTGGCCCGCCTCGGCGAGGGCGAGTACATCGTCGAGGAAATGGACACCCGAGATGACGCCGTCGAGATCCTGGTCGGCGGACGACGCGACGAGAACTTCGGACCCATCGTCATGGTGGGGGCCGGAGGAACCGAGACCGAGCTCTACGGCGACACCTGGTTGGAGCTGGCACCGGTTTCGCATGCGGAAGCCCTCGACATGGTCTCGCGGCTGACCTGCTATCGGCTGCTCACCGGATGGCGGGGACGGTCTGCGGCCGACCTCGACGAGCTGGCCGAGATCATCGTCTCGGTCTCGCGCCTGATTGCGGGCAGCAATGAGATCCAGGAGATCGAGATCAACCCGGTCCGCGTCACACCTGTCGGGGCGCTGGCGGTCGACGCCCTCGTTGTGACCAGCCGGGACGACGACAGCGACAACACTCACGACGGCGTCAGGGAAAGCGGCGACGACGGCAGCGGCAGCGACAGCATTGGCGAGAAGGAGCCACGATGACAGAGGAACAGACAGCGATCACCGGTGGGGCACACCTGGCCAGTGCGCTGAGAGCCGAGGGGATCACCCGCGTCTTCGGGATCCCCGGGACACACAATCTTGAGATCTTCGCACAGCTGGCCGCCGAGGGCATCGACATCGTCTCACCGCGGCACGAGCAGGGCGCCGGATACATGGCCGACGGTGCGGCCCGCGTCACCGGTGACGTGCAGGTCGTCGTCACGACGACGGGACCGGCGGTGTTCAACGCGCTGACCGCGCTGCTGCAGTCATTCACCGACTCGGTCCCGGTCCTGCTCATCAGCCCGGGCATGCCGCTGACCCACCCCGGTCGCGGCAACGGACTGCTCCACGAGGTGCGCAACCAGAGCCAGGCAATCGAAGCGGTCCTCGGTGACAGCCACCGGGTGACGAGCCCCGGTGAGGTGGCCCTGGCTCTCGGACAGGCCCTCTCACACATGCGCACCGGACGCACCCGCCCCGCCTACATCGAGATCCCACTCGACCTCATCGAGGCGACGGGACCCGGATGGCTGCACCCGGCAGTGACCCGGTCCGTGCCGGCTCCGGAACCGTCGGCACTCAGGTCCGCCGCCGAGGCGCTCGCCGGCTCCCAGCGCCCCCTCCTCATCGTCGGGGCCGGGGCACGTCACGCCGGAGCCGAGGTCGCGGAGCTGTCCGAGGCGCTCGGTGCCGGGGTCCTCCTGTCCTCGAATGCCAAGGGCACCATCGATGATTCGTTTGAGAACAACCTCGGCGCCATCGGAGTCCTCGAGGTGCTGCCGGAGGTCCTCGGCGATGTTGATGCCGTCGTCGCCATCGGCACGGAACTGGCTCCCAGCGATTTCTGGCCCGAACCGCTGCCGCTGCCGGACACGGTTGTGCGCATCGACCTCGACGAGGTGCAGATGCTGCGCAACGCCCGTGTCACCCACCCGATCCTCGCCCATGCCAAGAATTCAACGACCGCACTGACGCACCAGCTGCGCCAGACCAGATCGCCCAGCCTCTCAAAGGCGGCAGCCGAGTGGCTGCGCGACTGGCAGGACACGATCACGACCGCGGCGAAGGAGGAGGGCGCACCCTGGGCACAGCTGTGCGGTGCGCTCAACGACTACACCGCCTCGGCGGTCTCACCTGTCGTCGTCGCCGCGGATTCGGCGATGTGCTGCTACTACGGAGTGCAGACCGGATGGACGGCGCGACGAGGCGACCGTTTCCTCTATCCAGCGGGCGCGGGAACCCTGGGATACGGCCTGCCAGCAGGCATCGGTGCGAAACTCGCCGCGCCCGAGGCCAGGGTCGTGGCGATCGAGGGCGACGGGGGAGCGATGTTCACGATCGCCGAACTCTCCGCCGCCGTGCAGGCACGGGTGTGTCTGTCACTCATCATCGTCGACAACGGCGGGTATGGGGAGATCAGGAACGAAATGGCCGATCGCGGCGACACGCCTGCCGGTGTGGCACTGCTGGGACCTGACTTCCCGAGCATGGCGGAGTCGATGGGTGCTCGCGGCCTCCACGTGCAGACACAGGAAGAGTTGGTGACGGCGCTGAAGGAGGCCGAGGAATTCGCCGGTCCGACCCTCATCCACATCACCGAGGACTCACGTGCGGCCGAAGACATGATGGACGCGTTTCGGCCGACCGATACATCGACCGCGACTTCGACCGAGGAGAGGGATCTGACATGAGCTACACACCCTGGCCGCTGAGTGATGAGCAGAACGACATCATCGAACTGTGCGCCACCTTTGCCAAGGACAAGATCCGACCGGCGGGTCGCAGCGTCGACGAGGCGGACACCGAGTCCCCGGTCGAGCTGTTCCGCGAGGCATCGCGCGTGGGCATCACCGACTTCATGATCCCCGAGGACTACGGGGGTGGTGGCTTCACCGACGTATTCACGCAATGTCTGGTCCAAGAGCAGCTGTGCTTCGGCGATCCCGGCATCGGCAACCTCCTGTGCTCGAACGGCTTCTTCGCCGATCCCATCCTGGCGCTGGGAAGCGAGGAGCAGAAGGAGGCATGGCTGCGTCCCCTGACCGGCCCGGATCCGATGTTCACCGCATTGGCGACGACAGAACCGGGCTCCGGATCCGACTCGGCCTCCATCACCACCCGAGCCAGCGCCGTCGAAGGCGGGTACCTGCTCAATGGGCAGAAGGCGTGGATCTCGAATGCCGGCCTGGCCGAAGGCTATGTCGTCTTCGCTAAGACCGACCCGGCGCAGCGCTCACGCGGAGTCACCGCGTTCGTCCTGCCACGCGACACCGAGGGCATGGAATTCGGGGCACCGATGAAGAAGATGGGCCAGCGCGCGATAGTGTGCCGCGAGATCTTCTTCTCCGACTCATTCGTCCCGACCCGAAACCGCCTCGGCGAGGAGGGCCAGGGCTTCTACGGGCTGATGCGGACCTTCGACATCTCCCGCGTCGTCCTCGGTGCGGCTGCTCTGGGCACGGCCAGGGCAGCCTACGAATACGCCCGCGACTATGCACATGAGCGGACCCAGTTCGGCCAGCAGATCATCGAACACCAGGCTGTGGCCTTCCGGCTCGCGGACATGGCCGCGCGAATCGATGCCGCCTGGCTGCAGGTCCTCAATGCGGCCCGGATGATCGATGCCGGTGATGCGGTTCCACGAGAGAAGGTCACCGCCTCGGCGGCGATGGCGAAGCTCAACGCCTCGGAGACCGCGATGTTCTGCACCTGGGCCGGAGTCCAGACCCTGGGCGGGTGGGGGTATTCGCGTGAGCACCCGGTCGAGCAGTGGATGCGCGATGCCAAGCTCGAGGAGATCGAGGAGGGCACCTCAGACATCATGCGGCTGCTCATCTCCCGAAATCTGCCCTGAGCCTGGGACGCCCTGAGACCAGGCCGGTCCTGAGCCTGGGGTACGGAGAACGCGCTCAGGCTCCCGGGGTGAGGAGTCATTTCTGCGTTGAGACGATATTTTCCGAGGTCACATGGCGTCATCTGGAATAGACCCCGCGAATACCGTGTTGTCCGAGATGACACCCTGCTATAGGGTCGAAATGAAGCCACCGATTCTGGTGGACATCAATTCTCTTCAGGAGGAATTTCATGGCTGAGCAGTACGTCCTTCCGGAACTGCCCTACGACTACTCCGCACTTGAGCCGCACATCTCGGCTCGCATCATGGAGCTGCACCACGACAAGCACCACGCAACCTACGTCAAGGGTGCCAACACCGCTGTTGAACAGCTGGCCGAAGCCCGCGAAAGCGGAAACCTTGCCAACGTGCCGAAGCTGACCCGCGATCTCGCGTTCAACCTCGGCGGTCACGTCAACCACTCGATCTTCTGGAACAACATGTCTCCAGACGGCGGCGACAAGCCCGTCGGCGAACTCGCAGCAGCCATCGATGACCAGTTCGGCTCCTTCGACAAGTTCCGTGAGCACTTCACCACGGCAGCCACCACGATCCAGGGCTCCGGCTGGGCCGTGCTCGTCTACGATCAGCTCGGTGGAAACCTCTTCATCGAACAGCTCAAGGACCAGCAGTCGGACATCCAGCTCGGCGGAACCCCGGTTCTCCAGCTCGATATGTGGGAGCACGCCTTCTACCTCGACTACCAGAACGTCAAGCCTGACTACGTCAAGGCTTGGTGGAACATCGTGAACTGGGCAGATGCAGGCGCACGCTTCGACCGCGCCGTGGCTCAGACCAAGGGCCTCCTGCTCGGCTGATAGCCTGACAGACCCCACAGCGGCGGCTCCGGCCCATAGCGGCGGGGCCGCCGTTGTCATGCCTGGACCGACCAGGTGAGCAACCATTCGGGCGTTGGGCAGCCCCGCTAAACGTTGCCCAGCCGCCGGAGGGTTGCTCACCTGAGGCTCAGGCCTCGCTACTCTGGGCACATGACCGCTTTTCTCAGGCGGTGGCACCGCGATGATGCTGCTGCCCTCGCAGAGATCTATGCCCGGGCCGATGAAGATCTTCTCAACAACATCCCTGACGATCCGTCGCTGACCGGCGCGCAGGCTTGGCTCGAAGGAATCCGCACAGCAGAAGCAGACGGGTCCACGGTCGCCCTCGCCATCGTACGCGGTGATCAAACACCCGTCGGCAACGTCATGGCGACAGCCATCGATCGGCGGCATTCGACCGCTTGGATCTCCTATTGGCTCGATTCGAACGCCTGTGGTCAGGGGCTGGCCGCAGCCGGTCTGCGCAGCATCGTCGATCACCTCCACGACGAGCTGGACGTCTATCGCCTCGAGGTGGGCTACCGCGTGAACAATCCGGCATCGGCTGCGGTTGCCGAGAGCGCCGGATTCATCGTCGAAGGTCGTCAGCGGGAGCGATTGCGCTACGACGGAGTCCGTTACGACACGGAAGAATGTGCTCGACTGGTCGGGGATCCACGGTCCCTGCGGCGCAGATTGCCGATCCTTGCGTCCGAGACCGCATCACCTGATGACGATGGCGGCAGCGAGAGTCGTTAGACTGGCCTGCGGAGATCGTCAAGCAAGGAGCCAGAACTTATGAATGCGATTCGAGTAGCCGTCATCGGAGCACAGGGCCGCATGGGCGCCCAAGCTGTCGACGCCATCGGGGAAGCCGAAGGTCTCAAACTAGTCGCAGCTCTGGGCAGCAGCGACTCCTTGGAAATCCTGCGCGAGAGGAACGTCGACGTCGCGGTCGAGCTCACGGTCCCGAAGTCGACCGAAGACAATGTGCGCTGGCTCGTCGAGCATGACATCGACACCGTCGTCGGTACCACCGGGTGGGACAACGAGCGTCTGGCCCGCCTCGAGGAGACGCTTCGCAGCCATCCGAAGACCGGCGTCCTCATTGCCCCGAACTTCTCGATCGGCGCGGTCCTGGCAATGCGGTTCGCGGAACTGGCAGCACCGTACTTCGACTCCGCCGAGGTGGTCGAGATCCACCACACTCGTAAACTTGACGCTCCCTCAGGCACCGCTAACCACACGGCCCAGCGCATCGCCGCCGCCCGCAGTGCGGCCGGCCTGCCGCAGGTCCCCGACTCGACCGAGAGCGATCCCCACGGGGCCCGAGGTGCAGTCATCGACGGTATCCACGTCCACGCCATCCGCCAACAGGGCATGAACGCGCATGAGGAGATCCATCTCGGCTCCAGCGGTGAAGCTCTGACGATCCGCACGGACTCACACTCCACCTCGGCGTTCATGCCGGGAATCGTCACGGCTGTGCGCTCGATCTCCGAGTACACCGGTCTGGTGCACGGTCTCGAGAATATGCTCGACCTCTGATGTCCAAAGGCAAAATCGGGGCGATCGTCGTCTCAGTGGTGCTCGTCTTCTACTTCGTCCTCATGGGGCATCGAGCATGGATACTGGTCAGGGAACCCGATCTGGTTCCTCGACTGATGGGCATCGCCCTCTTCGTCCTGCCCATCATCGGGGCCTGGACGCTGATCGTCGAACTCATGTTCGGTGCACGGACGGAGAAGCTGGCACGCATCCTGAAATCCGAGGGCGGACTGCCGGTCGATGATCTGCCGCGAACCCCAGGTGGGAGAATCATCCGCGAATCCGCCGACGAAGCCTTCGGGCAGTACCAGTCCGAGGCCGAAGCTGCGCCCGAGGACTGGCGGTCGTGGTTCCGTCTCTCCTGCGCCTACGATGCGTGCGGAGATCGCAAGCGCGCCAGGTCGACGATGCGCAAGTCGGTCAATATGTATCGGGCCGTCGCGACTCAGAATTCCTAGCCGACCCGGTTTCCGTTCCCGGTGTCCGATCCTGGTTCGGCCTCCGGTCCGGCTTCAGGCCCGGACTCTGCAGCCGTCTGCCCCGACCTTGCGTCCGGAACGGGTGATGCCGACCGGATGATCGCGGCGATCCCTCCTTCGAGTGGGCCGTGCGCACCGATCGCCAGCTTCCAGATCAGCGCAGATGCAATGAACACGAGAACGTGCAGGCCGAACTCGACGGTCTGGGGTGTCATTGCCTGACCCCCGAGCATCGGGTTGGCCTCGATCCAGGGGCGAGTGATCTCGAGCAGCACGACGTGAGCGGAGTACACGCTCAAGGGCATCGACCCCGGTGCCGTCAGCGGCGACAGCACCCACGTGCGTCGCCCGAGCAGCACCGCCAGGGACTGACAGACGACGATGGTCAACAGCGCAGTCCCGGCCGTGGAGAGTAAGTCGAAGGGCGTGCCCGAATGCGGGCCCGAGATCGCCAGCCACCACCACGACGTCGTCGGCGTCACCCCGTAGCTGCCGGTGAACAGCGCCGCATTGAGATCGGTCCCATACAGTTCAGAGACACGGACCAGAGCGGAACCCCCGCCGGCGATGTTGATGAGCAGCCAGGAGATTCCCTTGCCGACGAGGAACAGTCCGAGACCGGCGGCGAAGAGGGACATGAGGTGCTTGCCGATGTCGATCTTCGCGACAGCCATCCCCAACAGGATGTAGGACAGCCACTGCAGAATCGGGTAGTAGCCGGTGAGCACCAGGTCGTGGAGCATGGTCAGCGGAGTCGCCAGATCGAACCACGACATCGCCGAGTACATCGGCTCCAGCCCGAACTGATTGCGGATGACCATCGACAGCACAGGGCTGAGAACCATCCACACGATCGCGATGATGAAGAGGGACCTGGCCCGCAGGCGCAGGAACAGCATCGCAATGGCGAACATGACCCCATAGTTGACGAGGATGACGGCCAGCAGCGTCGACACCGAGCCCAGGCACAAGCCGATGAAGATGATCGCTCCCGCGCGGATGAGCACACTGGGCACGGCATCGCGCAGACGTCCGGACGCGGACATCCGAGATCGGGTCGAGAGCACCAGCGAACAGCCGGCGAGGACCGCGAACAGGGCCGAGGCGCGCCCCGCGAACACCGCGGCCCAGGTCGGCAGTCCGGCGGGATCGGAGAGGGCGAAGATGTGCGTGACCATCATTGCGAACAGGGCGATCCCGCGTGCGGCGTCGAGACCGAGAAGACGTCCGGCCGGGCTCAGCCGTTTCAGAACCGATTGACCGGTCGCGGTCGCCGAGGCGGGGGAGCGGTGAGTGCTCATGCATCGATTCTTACATGGTCGGGTCCATCCCGGTTGTTCTGCACCGAACAGTGGGGCCTTTCGCCGTTATCAATACCGTGATATGAATAATGGGTCAGCACTCACCCGCATGCATCAAGGACGATCATGTCTTCACTGTTCCCACATCTCTTCGAGCCCATCACGCTGGGCCGGCGGACCATCCGCAACCGCATCGTGTCCTCGGGCCATGACACCGTTCTCGACGATCACGGGATGATCGGCGATGACCTCGTCGCCTACCATGAAGCGCGGGCTCAGGGTGGCTGCGGACTCATCGTTCTGCAGGTCTCCGGCGTCCATGAGACCGCCCGTTATACGAATCATGTGCTCATGGCCACCGACGACTCCTCGGTGCCCGGCTATCGTGCCGTCGCCGAGGCGGTCCACCGTCATGGGACCACCATCTTCGCCCAGCTCTTCCACCCCGGCCGTGAGGTCATGGACGGCGAGCGCGGGATGGCACCGCGGGCCGTGGCTCCCAGCGACGAACCGCAGGAGCGCTTCAAGGTCGTCCCCGAGGCGCTGAGCACCGCCGTGATCAAGGAGATCATCGCCGGATATGCGACTGCGGCCAAGCGCATCGCCGACAGCGGCATCGACGGAGTCGAGATCGTGGCCAGTCACGGCTACCTGCCGATTCAGTTCTTCAATCCGAGGGTGAACACGCGCACCGACGAATACGGCGGCAGCCCGGCCAACCGTCGGCGCTTCCTCACCGAGGTCGTCGCCGGGGTTCGGACAGCCGTCGGTCCCGAGGTCGTGGTGGGATTGCGGATCTCGGGGGAGGAGAAGACGGAGGACGGGCTTGTCGCGACCGAGGTCCTTGACCTCATCGAAGGCCTCGATGCGATGACGACAGGCAGCGGGACCAGCGGCGAGGACGTGGACTGCCTCGACTACTTCTCGATCACGGCCGGGGACTCCTCGACCCTGCAGGGCGCGGTCCACATCGTCCCCTCGATGCAGATCGACCCGGCCTATGCCGCGAGCCTGTCCGAACAGGTCAAGAAGATCACCGACAAACCGGTCATGGTCGCCGGACGGATCAATCAGCCCCACGAGGCGGAGAAGGCCATCGCCGAGGGGCGTACAGACATGGCGATCATGACCCGGGCGATGATCAGCGATCCCGCGATGGCCCGGAAGGCACAGCGCGATGCTGTGGATGAGATCCGTGCCTGCATCGGCTGCAACCAGGCCTGCATCGGACACTTCCAGATGGGTGTGCCCATCTCCTGCATCCAATACCCCGAATCGGGCAGGGAACTGACGTTCCTGCCCCGGCCGAGGGTGAGAACCCGACGTCGTGTGCTCCTCATCGGGGGAGGACCGGCCGGCCTCAAGGCCGCAGCCGTGGCAGCAGAACAGGGAGATGACGTCATTCTCTGTGAACGTGAGCCCCACCTCGGCGGGGCGGTGCTGTTGGCCCAGGAACTGCCATACAGGTCTGAATTCGGGGGAGCCGCAACGAATCTGAGCGCCGAGGCGAGGCGGGCGGGAGTCGATATTCGCACCTCGACGCCGGTGGCCCAGGAGGTCGTCGACCAAGTGGCACCCGATCATGTGATTGTGGCGACCGGTGCCGTCCAGCGCATGCCGCAGCTCGAGGTCGACGACGAGGCCGTTGTATTCGGGGCTCGCGACTATCTGAGTACTCAGCCAGAACTGCCCGCCGGTCGCGTGCTCGTCGCCGATTGGAAGGGCGACTGGATCGGGCTGGGCATCGCCCTGCGCCTGGCCGAGGCCAGGGTGCCGGTGACCTTGGCGACCGCGGCGAACTTCCCCGGGGCAGCGATCCAGCAGTACACGCGCACTCTGCTCATATCCCAGGCCCTGCGGGCAGGAGTCGACTTCGTCAACGACGCCCGCCTGGTTGGGGTCGATGCCGACACCGGGTATCTGCAGTCGACTCTGTGCGAGATCGTCCACGAAGTCGACGGCGTGGCAGCCACGATCGTCTCCGGTGCTCCGCGATCCGTGGTCCCCGATCTCGACTTCGGGTCGGCCAGCGTGCGCACCATCGGCGATGCCCTGGCACCGCGGACCGTGGAGGAAGCGGTCCTCGAAGGACTTGAGGCAGCGAGCAGTTTGGCCGCAGTCTCGTGAGCATCGTGATGGACTCGTGGTCATCGTGACGGAGGCACCGTGAGCCCCCGACCCCAGTACTCCAGCGATGAGGTCGCGTCCCGGAGGGCGATTATCCTCGAGTCGGCGCTTGCACAGATCGCGAAGCGCGGACCGGAGACCGTGCGGATGAAGGACATCGCCGAGGCGGCCGGAGTGTCCGTGGGCACAGTGCAGTATTACTTCGGGTCTCGGGAGGACCTGCTCGTCCGCGCGTTCTCGACCCACAGCGCCTCGGTGGTCAAGGCCATCGCGGGTCTGTCACAGTCTCAGGGTTCAGCGTGGGAGCAGCTGCAGTCCAGCCTGCGGGCCGTCCCGACAATCGGCGATTTCCGGCGACGCTCGCAGGTGTGGATCGAACTCGTCGCCGTCTCGAACCGCAATGGCTATCTGCGAGCCTCGGTCGACGAGGTCTTCGACAATTGGAGTGCACACTTCCGAACGATCATCGACAGGGGCATCCGCGACGGCAGCTTCCGCCCGCAGGCGGGCCCCGACCTCATCGTCGACACACTCATCGCAGCCATCGACGGCTTCGACGTCGCCGTGGTAGCCGGTCGCGCCCCAGCTTCGTCCGACCGGCTCGCGGAGTCCCTCGAACTCATTGCCGCGGGGCTGCTGAGCGTCGACGTGAAAGGCCCACCCGAACGGAAATCGACTCCATAACTCAGTCGAAACCTCATCGGCAGCACCCGAGTCAGGGCCCACACCGTGTGATTCGTCTCTCATGGCTCCGGTCCCATGACTTGCAGACGGTGAACACGCGGCAGGTCGTCGATGCGCCGCATGCCGCCGATGAGCGGCATGCGGCGACGGGCAGCAGTCGGTGAACGGCCAATACACTCGTGGCGCGCGCACGGCCACTGCCGCAGTCGTGGACTGTGCGCGGTATCCTTTTCGTATGGCGATTCTCGGTGATAGCGCAGCAGCCGCTGCGATTGATGCGTTCGGTACTGTCGGCACGGCGATGGTGACGCCGTTCAAGGACGACGGAACCATCGACTATCCTGCCGTGGAGAAGGTCGCGAGTCACCTCGTCGACCTCGGCAACAACATGCTCGTCGTGTCCGGAACCACTGGAGAATCACCGACGACGACCGATGATGAGAAGATCGAACTGCTCAAGGTCGTCCGCGGCGTCGTCGGGCACCGGGCGAAGATCATCGCCGGCACCGGCAACAACGTCACTTCGCACACCATCGATCTGTCCAAGCGCTCGGCGGCAGCGGGCGCCGACGGCATCCTCATCGTCACTCCCTACTACTCCAAGCCGACCCAGCCAGCCATCGCCGCGCACATGAGCGCGGCCGCCGACTCCACCGATCTGCCCGTCATGCTCTACGACATTCCGGGAAGAGCGGGAGTGCCCATCAGGACGGAGACGCTCCTCCGGTTGGCCGATCATCCCAACATCCTCGCGGTCAAGGACGCCAAGGGCGACCTCTTCGCCTCGGCGCAGGTGATGAACCGCAGCTCACTCGTCTACTATTCGGGCGAGGACGCACTCAACCTTCCGCTGCTGGCCCTCGGCGCCCTGGGCGTCGTGTCCGTAGCTGGCCATGTCTGCACCCCGCGTTTCGCCGATATGGTTGCCGCCGTGGCGAACAACGACCTCACCACAGCTCGCGCGATCGCCCTCGACACCGGGGACATGGTCGACGCGCTCATGAATCACATGCCGGGAGTCATCTCGGCCAAGGCCGCATTGCAGGCCCAAGGAATACTCGACAACCGCGGAACTCGAATGCCGCTGCTCCCAGCAGATGAGGAGCAGATGGCACTCGTGGCCGCCCAATTGACCAGGAGTGGTTACCTCAGTGAATAATGCATTGACCCAAGAACTCAAGCTTCCGCCGAAGATGGACCGGGAAGCGGTTCGTATCGTCGCACTCGGCGGCCTCGGCGAAGTCGGACGCAATATGACCGTGTTCGAATACCACGGCAAGCTGCTCATCGTCGACTGCGGCGTCCTCTTCCCCGAAGAGGACCAGCCCGGCGTCGACCTCATCCTCCCCGACTTCTCCTACCTCGACGATCGCCTCGACGACATCGTCGGCCTCGTGCTGACCCACGGCCACGAAGACCACATCGGAGCCGTCCCCTACCTGCTGCGCCGCAAAGCTGATATCCCGATCCTGGGCTCGAAGCTGACGATCGCACTCATCGAGGCCAAGCTCAAAGAACACCGGATCAAGCCGATCACCCGTGAGGTCAAGGAAGACGACCTCGACCAGCTCGGTCCCTTCGACCTCGAGTTCGTCGCCGTCAACCACTCGATCCCTGATGCCCTCGCGGTCTTCATCCGCACCGGGGCCGGCAACATCCTCCACACCGGCGACTTCAAGATGGACCAGCTCCCGCTCGATGGCCGGATCACCGACCTGCGCGCCTTCGCCCGCCTCGGCGAGGAAGGCGTCGACCTGTTCATGACGGACTCGACGAACGCCGAGGTCCCCGGGTTCACCGCCCTGGAGAAAGACATCGGACCGGTTCTCGAGAACCTCTTCGGCCACGCCGAGCGCCGGATCATCGTCGCCTCGTTCTCCTCACACATCCACCGCGTTCAGCAGGTGCTCAACGCCGCAGATGCCCACGGCCGCAAGGTCGCTCTCGTCGGCCGGTCGATGGTGCGCAACATGAAGATCGCTGCGGATCTCGGTTACCTTGAGGTGCCGCGTGGTGCGCTCATCGACATCAAAGAGGTCGAGAAGCTGCCCGATGACCAGGTCGTGCTCATGTGCACCGGTTCGCAGGGTGAGCCGATGGCCGCGCTCTCGCGCATGGCCAACCGCAGCCACCGCGTCGATGTGGGCGACGGCGACACCGTCATCCTCGCCTCCTCGCTCATCCCCGGCAATGAGAACTCCGTGTTCAAGGTCATCAATGGTCTGATGAAGCTGGGCGCCAACGTCATCTCCAAGGCGGACGCCAAGATCCACGTCTCCGGACACGCCTCCGGCGGCGAGCTGCTCTACTGCTACAACATCGTCAAGCCCCGCGGTGTCATGCCCGTCCACGGCGAATGGCGGCACATGCTGGCCAATGCCAGGCACGCCGAGGCGACCGGAGTGAGTCCGGGCGAAATCGTCCTTGCCGACGACGGTTGGGTCGTCGACCTCAAGGACGGCCATGCCGAGGTCGTCGGTGCAGTCGACTGCAACTACGTCTTCGTCGACGGCTCCTCGGTCGGCGAGATCACCGAGGCGGACCTCAAGGACCGTCTTGTGCTCTCGGGCGAAGGCTTCGTCACGATCTTCATGGCCATCAACAGCCAGTCCAAGTCCCTCATCGCCGGCCCCGAGATCCATGCCCGCGGTGTGGCCGAATCCGATTCCGTCTTCGATTCGATCATGCCGAAGGTCACGAAGGCCGTCGAGGATGCGCTCAAGGACGGCACGACCGACCAGTACCAGCTGCAGCAGGTCGTGCGCCGCACGGTGGGACGCTGGGCGTCGTCGAAGCTGCGTCGCAAGCCGATGATCGTCCCCATGGTCGTCATCGTCTGAGTTCGCTCGCCTGAGTTCGCCCCGGCGAGTTCGCACAGATCGCCCGTGGTACACCCTCGAAGGAGGACGCGACACGGGCGATGTGCGTCTCTGGAGTATTTGCTCCCCGGTCTCTGGTCTCCGCGGCCTCGTACAACCAGCGCCGAACAACCAGCGCCGAACAACCAGCCTCGATCAACGCGTCGTCGTGTGCCTGCAGCGCCGATCAATGCGAAGCCCGTGTTCATCGTCACCAGCGACGATGAACACGGGCTTCGCATTGATCGAGGGCGGAACACTCGCTCTGGCGGTCTGCGGGTGCCTCGAGCGCTGTCCTCGGCGAGCTGCCCGCTCATCTGTGCGGCAAGCTCACCCCGATCGTGCACGGAGGCCGCAGGCTCCGTCCTCGACAGGCTCAGTCCTCGGCGGCACTTGTCTTCGCCGACGGTCCGGTCTTTTCCGCCACGAGTTCCTTCCCGGGTGATCTCCGAGCGAGGATGACGGCCACGGTCAGGCCCACGAGCACCGCTCCGAAGACGACGGTCCCGGCGTTGAACCCGAGTCCGTTGATGCCGACGAAGGCCAGGGCACCTGCGGTGAGCGAATAGACGAGCATCGGGATGGAAGTGCGTCTGATCAGCTCCCCCTCGCGTCCGACGAGGCCGACCGTGGCCGAGGCCGCCACGACGTTGTGCACGGCAACCATGTTTCCGGCGGCCCCGCCCACGGCCTGGGCCGCGACGACGGTCTCGGGGCTGGCCGCTCCGATGGCCGTTCCGGTGGAGAACTGGAACTGCGAGAACATGATGTTCGAGACGGTGTTCGATCCTGCGACGAATGCGCCCAGCGCACCGACGAATGGGGCCAGCAGCGGCCAGCCGCTGCCCACCGTGCTGGCGGCGGCTTCGGCCAAGGTCACGGGCATCGAGTCCAGGCCCGAAGTGTTGTAGTCGCCTCCCGAGTTGATGAACACGCGCACCAGCGGCAGCGAACACAGCAGAGCCACGGCGGCCCCGGCGATCTGGCCCCCGGCAATCTTCCACGAGCCGGCGATCTGGCCACCGGTCATTTGGTGGATGAGGTAGGTGAGCAGGCAGGCGATGACGAAGATGAAGCCCGGTGACCACAGAAGGTCCATGTCGGAACTGATCGGAGTGCCGAAGATCTCTTGGATCTTGATGACGGCCGGGCCGGTGAGGAATTCCTTGACCGGGGGCACATTGCGCGTGAACAGCAGGAGCGCGACGACGATGAGGTAGGGCGACCAGGCGCGGATCATCGACATCTTCTTCGTCAGCTCGGCCGCCTCATCGGCCGGGTCCACGGTGCCCATCCAATGTTTGGGCCACATCTCTCGTGGCGCGAAGTCCCAGGTTTTCTTCGGCATGAGGAAGCCGGCCTTGCTCGTCGAGACCACGATCGCGAGGCCGACGAGGCCTCCGATGAGGGAGGGGAACTCAGGTCCGAGGAGGTTGGCCACGAGGAGGTAGGGAACGATCATGGCCAATGCGGCGAAGATGGCGAACGGAG
The DNA here is from genome assembly GCF_900105045.1 of Brevibacterium picturae. Taxonomy (GTDB): domain Bacteria; phylum Actinomycetota; class Actinomycetes; order Actinomycetales; family Brevibacteriaceae; genus Brevibacterium; species Brevibacterium picturae. The sequence continues at coordinate 3,627,985 of NZ_LT629739.1, forward strand.
CGATCGCCAAACCGTCGGCGAAGCGTCGATTGCGGCCGAAGAACCCGGTCATCAGGCACGACAGCAGGAGCGGGATGAGGATGCCGCAGACACCGTGCATCAGGGCGACCTGGGCGGCGGTGTGCGCGACGAACTCACTCTGATTGAGTCCGAGCTCGGCGGCCCTGGCGGCCACATCGGAGGACATGCTGCCGTCCTCCTGGGACAGCCCCGTGCCGATTCCGACGACCATGGGCGTGCCCACGGCGCCGAAGCTCACGGGGGTGGATTGGATGATGAGGCCGGCGAGGACTGCTGCGATGGCCGGGAAGCCCAGGGCCAGCAGCAGCGGGGCGACGACCGCAGCGGGAGTGCCGAAGCCTGCCGCACCTTCGATGAAGGAGCCGAAGAGCCAGGCGATGATGATGACCTGGACGCGCCGGTCGGGTGAGATCGAGACGAAGCCGGCGCGGATCGTCTGGATCGCTCCGGAGCGGGTGACCGTAGCCAGGAGCAGGAGTGCGCCGAAGACGATCCACAGCAGTCCGATGGCAGTGAGCAGACCCTGCACCACGGAGGCACCGATCGTCACCCACTCGATCTGCCAGGCGAAGTTCGCAACCAGTGCGGCCGCCACTAGGCCGATCGGCATCGCATACTTCGCCGGCCAACGAAAGCCGATGAGCAGGATTCCTGCCAGGAGGATGGGGGACAGCGCCAAAAGCGCTGCGACAGCGAGGTTGTCCATCGTGATTCCGATCCGCGGCGTCCTTGCCGCTTGGTCGAGGAGTCCGGCCCGGCGACCGCCACCGGATGGTGAGCAGTCGACACGGTTTCGACTCCGCTAACGAAGTACCTGCGATCATCGTGCCTGGCCGGGGGCCATGCCGTCAATAGATTCTCGCGTCTCACCTCGAGGGAAGCGTTTGACGAGATGTGCATCACCTCCTATCCTTTTCGTTGTGTGAACAATTAATTTCACGATGTGAAAGTTTCGCAGGCTAAACCCCGTTGCCAGCGATCAGCGATGCACTAGTGAATGTGCCGACTTAGGAGAACCACCGATGACTGCTCATATCGAGAATCTGGACATTCCAGAAGGCATGGAAATCACCGGCGAACTGCCGGACGGGGCAGAGAAGGTGCTCACCCCGAAGGCCCTCGAACTCATCGTCGAACTCAACCGGAAGTTCAATGGGGTCCGTCTCGAACGACTGGATGCCCGCAAAGAGCGCCAGGCTCAGATCGCCGCCGGCGCCGACCTCGACTTCCTCCCCGAGACCGCCGAGATCCGCAATGATCCGAGCTGGCAGGTCGCACCGCCGGCTCCCGGCCTCGAGGACCGGCGTGTGGAGATGACCGGGCCGACGTACAAGAAGATGACGATCAACGCCCTGAATTCCGGCGCCAAGGTGTGGCTGGCCGACCAGGAGGATGCGAACACCCCGGAGTGGGGCTCGGTCATCGGCGGGCAGCTCAACCTGCTCGACTCGCTCAATCGCGAGATCGACTTCACCTCGCCCGAGGGCAAGTCCTACACCCTGGCCCCCGATGAGGAGCTGCCGACCATCGTCGTCCGCCCCCGCGGCTGGCACATGCCCGAGAAGCACATCCTCGTCGACGGCGAGGAGACCTCGGGGTCCCTCGTGGACTTCGCGCTCTACTTCGCCACTGCCGGGCAGATCCAGATCGAGAAGGGCAAGGGCCCGTACTTCTACCTGCCGAAGATGGAATCGCACCTCGAGGCGCGCCTGTGGAATCAGGTCTTCGACCACGCCGAGGACGCCTTCGATCTGGCCCGGGGCACCATCCGCGCCACCGTGCTCATCGAGACCTACCCCGCGGCCTTCGAAATGGAGGAGATCCTCTACGAACTGCGCGAGCACTCCTCAGGTCTCAACGCCGGCCGCTGGGACTACATCTTCTCTGTGATCAAGAACTTCCGGTCCCGCGGCTCCGACTACCTGCTGCCTGATCGGTCGGATGTCACGATGACGGTGCCGTTCATGCGCGCCTACACCGAACTCCTCGTGCGCACCTGCCACAAGCGCGGCGCGCACGCGATCGGCGGCATGTCCGCCTTCGTCCCATCGAAGGACAAGGACGAGAACGAAGCCGCCTTCAACAAGGTTCGCGAAGACAAGTCACGCGAGGCCGGCAAGGGCTTCGACGGCTCCTGGGTTGCCCATCCCGGCATGGTCGCCCTCTGCAAGGAGGTCTTCACCGAGACTCTGGGTGAGAATGCCAATCAGATCGAGAACAAGCGCGAGGACGTCTCCGTGTCCGCCGCGGACCTCCTCGACGTGAAGTCGACCCCGGGGTCGATGACGGAGAAGGGTCTGCGGACCAACGTCTCCGTGGGCATCCGGTACCTGCGTGCCTGGCTCGAAGGAAACGGTGCTGTTGCCATCAACGGGCTCATGGAAGACGCCGCGACCGCGGAGATCTCACGGTCCCAGGTCTGGCAGTGGATGGACGCCGGAGTCGAGCTCGACACCGGAGTCACGGTCACCGCGGACCTTGTGCGCCAGGTCGTGGCCGAAGAGGTCGCGAAGCTGCCGGGCGAGAAGTCGGACTGGAAGGATGCCACCGACACGTTCCTGTCCGTGGCCGTTGCCGATGAGTACGTCGACTTCCTCACGCTGCCGGCCTACGCCCGCATGCCCTGAGTATGCTCGATGCCCTGAGTCTGGGCCGCATGCCCTGAGTCGGCCCGGTTCATGAGTCTCACCAGGTAAGAACGCCGTCGAAAATGTGCCGCGGAGCACATTTTCGGCGGCTTTCTTCGTTAAGCTCGACACCATCAGCGCAATGGAGGCGGAAGTGGACATGAGCAGAATCGAATCGGTTCTCGGACGGATCGAACCGCATTTGCCACCGCAGGCGATCGTCACCGATGAGAACGAACGCAAGACCTACGAGTGTGACGGTTTAGCCGTGCACCGGACCGTTCCGGCCCTGGTCGTCCGCGTCACCTCCACCGCCGAGGTGGCCCTGGCCGTGCGCGCCTGCCATGAGTTCGACGTCCCCTTCGTCGCCCGCGGATCGGGCACCGGCCTGTCCGGTGGAGCCCAGCCGCATGCAGAGGGCGTGCTCATCGTCATGTCGACGATGCGCGACATCCTCGACATCGATCCTGCCGCCCAGCGTGCCATCGTGCAGCCCGGGGTCATCAACCTCAATCTCTCCAATGAGGCCAACCCTCACGGCTACTACTTCGCGCCGGACCCCTCGAGTCAGAGCGTGTGCTCGATCGGCGGCAACGTCGCCGAGAACTCCGGCGGCGCCCACTGCCTCAAATACGGTTTCACCACCAATCACGTCACCGGGGCCACCCTCGTCACCGCCCAGGGAGACATCGTCGAAATCGGGGGAGACGCCCCCGAATACCCGGGCTACGACCTCCTCGGCGTGCTCTGCGGATCCGAAGGGACGCTGGGGATCGTGACCGAGGTGACCGTACGACTGACCCGGCTTCCCGAAGCGGTCGAGACACTGCTGATCGGATTCGAATCGACCGATGCGGCCGGGGAGGCAGTCAGTGACATCATCTCCGCCGGGATCATGCCCGCCGCCATCGAGATGATGGACGCGCTGGCCATCGAAGCCGCAGAGAAGGCCGTGGCCTGCAACTACCCCGAGGGCGCCGGTGCGGTCCTCGTGGTCGAACTCGACGGACCGGCCGTTGACGTCGAACTCGAGCGGGAGACCGTCATCGCCCGGGCGAGGGACCACGGCGCCGGCGAGATCAGGGTCGCCGTCGACGATGTCGAACGCGGTCTGATCTGGAAGGGCCGGAAATCGGCCTTCGCGGCCGTCGGTCGGATCAGCCCCGACTACATCGTCCAGGACGGAGTCATCCCACGGTCTCGGCTCGGACCGGTGCTCGCCTCCATCTCGACGATCGCTGAGGAATGCGGTGTGCGCGTGGCCAACGTCTTCCATGCCGGAGACGGCAACCTGCATCCGCTCGTGCTCTTCGACGGCAGTGTCGAAGGCCAGACCGATCTTGCCGAGACCGCTTCGGGGCGGATCCTCGACCTGTGCCTGAGCGAAGGCGGTTCGATCACCGGGGAACACGGGGTCGGCTCCGACAAGGCCAAATTCATGCCGCGCATGTTCACGAATGAGGACCTCGACACGATGCAGATCCTGCGGTGCGCATTCGATCCCGACTATCTGTCCAACCCGGGAAAGGTCTTCCCGACACCACGGCTGTGCGGGGAACCACCTCGGCGGACATCGGGGGAGCACCCGTTGCAGGCAGCAGGAAAGGCGGAGCTGTTTTGACCGAGGAACTTCCCCGACTCGCCCGGCCGGACAGCGTTGAGGAGCTGTCCGAACTCGTGACCCGCGCGCACCGCGACTCTCGCCCCATCGGCGTCTACGGCGGCGGGACAGCGCTCGACGATCATCCGCCGGGACGCACTCCGGGCCTCCTGATCGACATGGGAGGACTCGATGAGGTCATCGAACATTCTCCCGGCGACCTCATCCTCGTCGCCGGGGCCGGGGCCACGATCTCCGAACTCAACGACGTCGCCGCCACCGGAGATCAGCAGCTCCTCCCGGATTTTCCCGCCGACCGCACGGACTCAGGGTCGACATTGGGCGGAGCCATCGCCACCCGGGCTGTGGGGCCACGGCGCATCGGCCGCCTGCCTCTGCGCGAAGTCGTCCTCGGAGTCACCGTCGTCCTCGCCGACGGCACGATCGCGAAGGCCGGCGGCAAGGTCGTGAAGAACGTCGCCGGCTACGACCTTGCCAAACTCATGACCGGATCCTGGGGGACGCTGGGAATCATCGCCAGCGCCGCAGTCCGGTTGTACCCGAAACCGAAAACCCAGGGTTACGTCGAGATCCCCGGCGCCGAGGCTGCGCTCGGAGTCCTCGGCTCCCAGGTGGCACCGGCGGCAGTCGACATCGACCGGTCGCCGGGCACAGAGGCCACGACCGTCGTCATGGTCGAAGGACTCCCGGAGTCGGTCGAGTCCCGAACCCGGCAGATCATCGAGGCCAACCCCGGCGCGAAGGCGGGCATCGAGCCGAGCTGGTGGGCACGTCGGGCTCAGGCCCCCGTGACGATACGGGCCTCGGTCTCACCGGCGCTGGTGCCGGAGCTGGTGGCTCAGATCGCCCGCCTCGAGGACACCATCGGGTACCCGATCCAACTGCGCGGGTCCGCCATGGGTGTCTTCGACCTCGGCGTCGGCGGCCTCGACACCGATCCCACGATCGCGACCCGGGTCGTACTCGAGCATCTGCGCACTTGGGGGCAGAAGCAGCTGAGCGCGACCGTTCTGTGTGCCCCCGCCTCGGTGTGGGGCGACGTCGATGCCTGGGGCGAGATCCCCGGGTTCGGACTCATGCGCACCATCAAAGACCAGTTCGATCCGGATGGTCTGCTCTCACCCGGACGTGGAATAGGAGGACTGTGATGTCATGTGATTGCGGTGGCGCAGGAGGCTGCCAGGGCGGCGGTGGCGGCGGCGCGTCCGTCCCCAACGACACGTCCGCCTGGGGCACAACGTCAGCACAGGGTGCAATGTCGGAGCCGACACCTCTGGAGACGACGATGGCGACCGCTGGCCAGGCCACGATGGAGATGGCCCCGCCGACGCTGGACCATTCGGCCTTCGACGTCTTCAACCCACCGGACCCGGGGCTCATCGCCGACTGCGTCCACTGCGGCTTCTGCCTTCCCGCATGTCCGACCTACCAACTCTGGGGAAATGAGGAGGACTCACCGCGCGGACGCATCTACCTCATGGAGAAGGGCCTGGAAGAGGGGCCGATGACCGCCTCCATGGTCGAGCACTTCGACGCTTGTCTTGGCTGCATGGCCTGCGTCAGCGCCTGCCCGTCCGGGGTCCAGTACGACAAGCTCATCGAAGCCACCCGCGGGCAGGTCGAACGCAACGGCAAGGAGCATCGCAGCCGCGGCGAGGTGGCTCTGCGCGAGGCGATCTTCCAACTGTTCCCGTACCCGGACCGTCTCAAGACTATGCTGGCACCGCTCAAGCTCTACCAGCGCACGGGCCTGTCCAATGTCATTCGCAAGTCCAAGATCCTCGAGAAGCTTTCACCGACCCTGGCCACGATGGAGGCCATCGCACCGCCGGTGACGAAGAAGGTCAGCATTCCCGAATCGAACCCGCCGCGCACCGCCGAAGGTGCGAGTGTGCCGGTCAGGGCCCGGGTGGGGATGCTGCTCGGCTGTGTGCAGCGGACCTTCTATCCTCAGGTCAATGCCGCGACGGTGCGTGTGCTCAATATGGAGGGCTGTGAAGTCGTGGTGCCCCAGTCGCAGGGGTGCTGCGGTGCGCTGTCGGTCCATGCCGGGCGCAGCGAGGAAGGGGAGGACTTCGCACGCAGAATCGTGGACACATTCACCTCGGCGGACGTGGACTATCTCGTCGTCAATTCCGCCGGCTGCGGGTCGACGATGAAGGAGTACGCCGACATCCTCGCAGATGACCCTGCCTATGCGGGGCGCGCGAAGGAGCTGTCGGACAAGGTCAGGGACGTGACCGAGATCCTCGTCGAGCTCGGGCCCAGCGCCCCACGGCATCCGGTGGTCGACGGCGGGCTGCGCGTGGCCTATCATGACGCCTGCCACCTCTCCCACGCCCAAGGGGTGCGCAACCCGCCACGCGAACTGCTGGGCCAGATCCCCGGGATCGAACTGGCTGCGATCAAGGACGCCGACACCTGCTGCGGCTCGGCCGGCATCTACAACCTCGTTCGCCCGGAGGCCGCCCGCGAATTGGGGGACAAGAAAGCCACGAACATCGCCGCCACCGGAGCCGAACTCGTCGTCACCGGCAATCCCGGATGCTTGCTGCAGGTCACCGACGCGCTGCGCAGACAGGGAGAGGCGACCCTGCCGACGGGCCACACGATCGAACTCCTCGATGCCTCACTCACCGGAGCGGGAGCCGGGGACCTGCTGGCCCGGTGAAGCATACGGCGCAGCTGCGCAGCCGACGGGACGCTATTTGACGATGAGGACCGGGCACTCGGCTTCGAGGATCACCCTTTGGGCGCTCGAACCCAGAAGCAGCTTGACCACGGGGGAGCGGCGCTTGGACGACATCACTATGAGCTTCGCCTGCCACGCTTCGGCGAGGTCGATGATCTGGGAGCCCACATCGGAGTCGGCGCGTTGGATCTCGAACTGGAGGTCCGCCTCGGCGAGCCGATCGGCAAGCTCCCTCGTCTGGGACAGAGCCCCAACCGAGGGAGCGGTCGTCGTGTCGGACTCGTAGTGGACCGCGCGCACTGCCGCGTTCTCTCGGCGGGCGCCGGCGATCGCCTCATCGAGGACCGACGCCGAGGCATCCGAGCGGTAGGCCAGGATGACCGTGGACCGTGCATCGTCGATGCCGGCCGAGGCCGCCACTCGCAGTGAGGGCGCGGCGAATCTGTGCCGGGGAGCTGAGTAGAAGTCAGTCATGTCTGCCGTATTCCTATCCGATTGCGATGACGCCGACGAGGACGCCGACGGTCAGCATCACCAGGGAGACGATGAGGGCTCGCCACAGAACCTTCTTGTGGTGGTCTCCGAGCTCGACTCCCGAGAGTGAGACGAGGAGCAGGATCGCTGGCACCAGCGGTGACTGCATGTGCACCGGCTGCCCCGTGATGGAAGCACGAGCCATATCGGCCGCGGGGATTCCGAAGTGACCGGCGGTTTCGGCCAACACCGGAAGGATGCCGAAGTAGAAGGCGTCGTTGCTCATGAAGAAGGTCATCGGGATCGAGAGCAGCCCGGTGATGACGGCCATGTAGGGGCCCATGGAAGAGGGGATGACGGCGACGAGCCACTCGGCCATGGCGTCGACCATGCCGGTCCCGCTCATGATGCCGGTGAGTACGCCGGCGGCCATGACCATGGCGACCACGGCGATGATCGCCGAGGCGTGTGAGGCCAATTCCTCCTGCTGTGCCTTGATGTTGGGGAAGTTGACCATGAGCGCGATGACCATGGCGATCATGAACAGGTAGGGCAGGGGCAGCAGGTCCGCGATGAGCATGACCATCACGGCTACGGTCAGGACCAGGTTGAACCAGAAGAGCTTGGGACGCAGCGTTGACCGGTTGGGGTCGAGGGCAGTGCCGGTCAGAGCGGAGCCGGAGCCGGAATCGGCATCGGCGGTCGCGGTGTTCGTCGAGCCCGCCGAGGCGTTGTCCCCGTTCTCGGATCCCGACGCGGCCCCGGTGCTGGATCCGGGGCCCGAGCCTGTTCCAGCGGTGAGCCCAGAGCCGGAGGCCTGCTCGGAACCAGAGGCGGAGTGGGCGGTCGCACCGACGAGGTCGGAGCGTCGTGAGCCCGACTTCCGAGACTCCGACCGAGCCTCATCGGGCCAGGCCACGCCGTTCTTGGCGAGCCGGCGGCGTTCGGAGATGCCGAGGAAGTAGGCGAAGACGAAGCACACCAGCAGGCCAGCGATGAGGGCCGGGACCATGGGGGCGAAGATGTCGTTGGCATCGATCTGCAGGGCCGAGGAGGCACGGGCGGTCGGACCTCCCCAGGGGACGATGTTGAGCGTGCCGTTGATCAGACCCGCGACACAGGTGAGCACCACGGGTGACATCTCCAGGCGCTGGTAGATCGGCAGCATCGCGGCGGTGACGACGATGAAAGTCGTCGACCCGTCACCGTCGAGGGAAACTGCTCCCGTCAGCAGGGCTGTGCCCATGACGACCCTGACGGGGTCGTGGCCGGCGACCCTGAGGATGAACGCGACGAGCTTGTCGAAGAGGCCGACGTCGATCATGATGCCGAAGTAGATGATGGCGAAGAGCAGCAGGGCTGCCGTCGACGACATGTCTGCGATGGCGTCCATGACCATTTCGCCGATTCCCAAGCCTGCGCCGGTGAACAGCCCGAAGACGGTCGGAACGATGATCAGCGCCAGAATCGGCGAGAGGCGTTTCGTCATGATCAGCGTCATGAAGACGATGATCATTGCGAAACCGAGAATTACGAGCACGAACTTCTCCTATGAAGGCGGATGTGATGCCGGATACACACTAGGCCGCGCTCCGCGACGTCGCGCGTTTGTGTGCACTGAACACGTTCTGCCTGTTTGGTACCTTTTGCGCATTTCGCTCACGCGCGGCTAGGGTTGGCGCGTGTCTCGTCCCACCCGATCCTTCTCGCGTCGTGTGCTGCTCAGCCAGCTCGTCGTCGTTGTCGCGATCCTGGCGCTGGTGACGGGGATCTTCGCCTGGATGGGCGCCCGCTCGGTCACCGAGGTGACCGAGACCAAGGCGCTGGCGACCGCTCGAACCCTGGCGATCGATCCCGAGGTGAGGAAGGGCGCCACCCAGGCCTCTGCCGAGCACGCGGAGGTCCCCGATGATGCGATCACCGACCCGCTGCTGGAGATCACCGATGACCTGCGCGCCTCCTCGGGCATCGTGTTCGCGGTCATCACCGACGACCGGGGCATCCGACTGACTCACCCAGATCGGAGCAGAATAGGCAGACATGTGTCGACCTCTCCGGCCGAGGCACTCGCCGGCAGAGAGTCGGTGACCCACGATAGAGGCACTCTCGGGGAGACGGTGCGAGCCAAGGTGCCGATCTATTCCACGTCCGGTGACGGCACCGTTGTCGGCGAGGTCTCGGTGGGCATCTATGCTTCCGTGCTCGATGCCGACGTGCGACGCGAGTTCCTCGCCCTCGGGTCCGTCGCGGTCGTGGCGTTGGCCATCGGGGTGATCGCCTCCCTGGCTCTGGGCCGGCGGCTGCGTCGAGAGACACTGGGTGTGGGACCCGAGGAGCTCGCGGAGATGGCTCGTGATCAAGGCGCTGTTCTGCGCGGCCTCGATGACGGAGTCCTGGCATTCAGCTCCTCTGGCACACCCACGCTGAGCAACTCCACCGCGGAATCTCTGCTCGGGATCGGCCCTGTCAGGAGCGAGGGGGAGGCCGATGCGACTGCCATCGATAAGCATGCCGCCGCCTCGGCGACTACCGACGACCACTCATCCGGCTCGTCGACCGCGGTGCCCGAGCAGATCCGGCGCATGATGGTCGAAGCACCCGTTGACGGAGCCTTGCGGCGTCGGATCCACGTCCGCGACCGGATCCTGTTGGCCACCGCGGTCAGGGTGAGCCGTGACGGGGTGTCGGTCGGCGGCGTCGTCACCCTGCGCGACGAGACGCAGGTGCTGACGATGGCACGTCAACTCGAATCCGTGACCTCGATGGCTCGGGCCCTGCGCACCCAGCGTCACGAGTTCGCCAACCGGCTGCACACCGTGCTCGGCCTCGTCGACACGGGTGCCACCGACGAGGCGAGGACCTATCTCGCGACAATTCTGCGGACCGGGCCGATCGCGACCCCAGTCGAAGGCATCGAGGTGATCTCCGACCCGTACCTCCGTGCCCTTCTCGAGGCCAAAGGCACCACCGCAGCCGAGGCGGGAGTGTCGTTGGCGGTCACCCCGGACTCCTTGGTTCTGGGTCGGGTGAACGAGCCTGAGGACGTCACGCTCATCCTCGGCAACCTCATCGACAATGCCGTGCGAGCGGTCGTGGCGCACTCATACTCCGACTCCGACGGCGATGGTGGCGACCGAGCAGGCTGCAGCGACGACGGCCAGGACGATCGTGACGGCGTTCAGGACGACAGTGACGGCGACCGGAATGACGGCGGTGAGGCCGGCAACGGACGGGGCAACGAGATGTCCGGCAGGATCGAGGTGACGCTGCTGGGCTCCGGGGCGGAGCTGCACGCGGTTGTCGCTGACACCGGTGGGGGAGTGGCGGACGAGGATGCGGAGTCCATCTTCGACGACGGGGTCAGCTCCGCCGAGGACTTCGATGCCGAACACGGTCACGGCATCGGTTTGGCCCTGTGCCGACGAGTCGCACGGCGACACGGCGGCAGGGTGTGGCTGCTGACAAGTCACGACCCCGAGCTCGGCGGTGCAGGATTCGCCATGCGCCTGCCCGAGGTACTCAGCGACGACACGGACGTTAAGGAGAGTTGATGGTCAACGTTCTGGTTCTCGACGACGACTTCTATGTGGGACAGATCCACTGCAGGTACGTCAACGAGGTGGCGGGATTCCATGCACTGGAACCGGTCAGGGATCTGCGCGCGGCGCGCAGGGTACTTGCCGAGGAAGACGTGGATCTGCTGCTGGCCGACTATGTCCTGCCCGAGGGCAATGGAGTCGAACTCATCCGCGAGACCGACGTCGATGCGGTCGTGCTCTCGGCCGTCGCCGAGGCGGAGGTGGTGCGTTCGGCTCTGCGCGCAGGGGCGATGACATACATCCTCAAACCCTTCGCCGCTGAGGAGCTGCAGGATTTCCTCAGGCGCTATGCGCGATTCCGGCGCTACTGGGAACGAGACAAAGTGAGCCAGCCGGAGCTCGAGCGCCAGCTGCGCAGTCTGCACGACGTCGCCGCTCCGGGCAGTGCGCCGTCCCAAGCATCGGTCTCATCGACCAGCGGACGCATCCTCGAGGCACTCGAACATACAGACTCTGCGATGACGGCGATGCAGGTCTCCGAGGCGGTGGGCACCTCCCGTGCGACGGCCCAACGACACCTGGCCAAGCTCGCCGAATCCCGTGCTGTCACCGTCTCACTGCAGTACGGAAGCACCGGGCGGCCCGAGCACCTCTACGGAATGGGCTGAGTGAGCATCGGTCCCGACCGCATGCCCGATTGTTCCGCCGAGGAAAGTTTGAGTATGAATTGCAGAATCAGGATCAAGGCTCATTTGGTCAACAGCTGGTTTCTGAAACTGTTGTCGAAACCCGTTGCCATTGTCGGTCGTGCAGAGTACCCGCTGGTCTGGTCACAGCCCACAGAAATTGAGATTGACCAGGATTCGACGGTCCGGATCGGTGTCGGTGTCCGGTATCTCGGGAGAGGAAAGTTGTTGGGAGTATCTATGACAGATTTTCCAGCACGCAACACCCCCGAATTTAGGTCAGGTGCCATCACGTTTTGCAACGGATTCTGGAATCACGATCCATTCACACCGGTTGAACATTCATAGCTGTGCCTGCGTGCTCCCGCTCGTGCATGCCCTTAATCTTGCCGCGGATCGCAATCTCCGGACCTGTCCCTGCCGTCAGGCTCGTCGCCGTCTCGCGTGCCGTCTTCGAGCAGATTGAGCGCGCCCGGCAAAGTTCTCATCACGGTCAGTGGTGAGAGAAGCACCGGCAAAGACGCCACAATAGCCAGTGCGGCGAAGACCCACAGGGTCTCCACGATGCCGATTGAATGCCCGAACACTCCGCCAAGGAAGGCCCCGATGGGCATCGGACCCCAGACGAGGAATCGGATCGATGCGTTCATTCGCCCGAGCAGAGGTTTGGGACACAGCCGCTGACGAAAACTCACCTGAGTGATGTTGTAGACGACGACCGACGCAGAGAGCAGAAATCCTCCGACCGTCAGAGTCGGCACCGGTGGCAGGACCGATGCCAACGGCAGATTGAGGAAAGTGAGGCCTCCTGCCAGTGCGGACAGGGAGATGGTGCGACCTTCACCGACGATGCGCTGCAGGGCGGGAGCGGCCAGGGCCCCGAGAAGCCCTCCGGCGGCACTGATTGAGAGCACCAGGCCAAGGACGGCTTGAGGCTGATCGAGAGTGCGCAGAATGTATAGGGTCGACAGCGCGAAGATGGCTGAGGAGCTGAAGTTGCTGGTACCGGTGCAGGCGACGATTCTTACCAGAAGAGAATGACTGAAGACGAAGGCCAGTCCAGCCCGAATCTCTTTCAGTAGGGGCTGTCTGCTTGTTGGACTGGGGGCCTGCTCTCGATGTCTGATCCGACTGACGAACAGACTCGAAAGACCCATGCAGACACTGGTGATGCCGACCGTCAGTGGTGATCCGATGAGAGCTACCAGGCCTGCCGCCGCCGAGGGGCCGATGACATTGGCGGTCTGCTGACTGGCCTGGAGCTTCCCATTGCCCTCGGCGATCCGATCGCCGGTGACGATCTCTGGTAGGTACGACTGATTGGCCACATCGAAGAAGACGGTGATGATGCCGACAAGTGCAGCCACGATGCACAGGTGGACAAACGACAGCGCGCCGAGCAGCCAGGCCGCAGGAATGCTCAGCAGCACCAGGGCGCGGAGGACGTCACCGGAGATGAGCACGTGCTTCTTGCGCATCCGATCGACCCAGGCGCCGGCAGGAAGGGCGATGAGGAGGAAGGCAAGAGACTCAAGCGTGGAGAGCACTCCCATCTCGAAAGCGTCCGCGTGGAGAAGCTGCACGGCGATGAGCGGCATAGCAAAGCTGACGAACTGGACCCCGAAGACGGAGACCGTGTCACCCATCCACAGCTGCCGGAAGTCATGATGGCGCCACAGCGACGCTGAACTGGTCACTTCAGTCGGGCTGGTCTTTTCGGGCGGGTCGTGCGCGGTCATAGGCTCCACTCCGAGTCCTGGGCGTCGAGTGATTGAGATCTCTCAATCGCAAGTCTGGCAGGAGTGATTGAGTTAAGTCAATCACGGTGGGGCGACCAATTGACTTCTCCCGATCACTCGTTAGCGTTGAGATATGAATGCTGAGCGCGCCGAGAACACAGCGCGGACCGTCGCGCGAGCCGTTGAACGCCGTGACGCCACCGATGCCGAGGCGAAGGCCTTGGCATCGAGTCTGCGCATTCGCATCCTGCGGCTGTGCCTGGACGAGGCGCTGAGCAATCGCGAGATCGCCGAGGCGACCGACCTTAACCCCGCGACATCGCTGCACCATGTGCGGATGCTTGCCGACACGGGTTTCCTCGAGGCACAGGAAGCCAGGCGAGGCCGCAGAGGTGCGCGAGAGATTCCCTACCTCGCGACCGGTAAGAGCTGGTACATCGATGTCGGCGACGTGACGAACCCGATGATCGAGGCCTTCACCGCCGAGTTCACGGCGGCTCCCTACGAGGAGCGCACGATGGGACGGATGGCGGCAATGCTCACCGAGGATGAGGTCGAGGAGTTCCGAAGCCGCATCGCCGAGCTCTTCGAAGAGTTCGAATCCCGGCGGAGCCGATCAGCCACCCGGCAATGGGGTCTCTTCATCGCTATGCACCCCAGCAGCCGGCACGAGGCAGACGAGCCTGGCGTCGAATGAGCGATATGCAGGGCAGTTCCAGACGAACAGTTGAAGCGTACAGCGACCCCAGGTGTGTCGCCGTCTACGATGCGCTGGAGGGTCTTCAGCGCAGCGATCTGAAGGTCTATGCGGCGATTGTCGAAGAGTTCGACGCGGACTCAGTCCTGGATGTGGGATGCGGGACCGGAACACTTGCACTGATGTTGGCCCGCCAAGGCTGCACGGTGACCGCCGCGGACCCATCCTCGGCGGCACTGGACGTGGCGCAGAAGAAATCAGACGCCGAAGGTGTGAACTGGGTGCACGGCACAGCCCCAGATGTCCTTCCGATTCAGGTGGACATGACGTTGATGACGGCCAACGCGGCTCAAGAGATCTCTGCCGACCGTGACTGGGCCGAGACTGTGAGCGCGATCCACGCGGCGCTGCGGCCCGGCGGGCGCTTTGTCTTCGAATCTCGAGACCCTGCGAAGCGCGCCTGGGAGTCGTGGACCAAGGAGAAGACGCGCCAAGTCGTCGAGGTGGCAGTCGAGGGGCAGGTCGAATCGTGGGTGCAGCTGCGCTCTGTGGACGGAGATACGGTCGTCTTCGACAGCCCCACGATCTTCCAGCGTGATGGAGAGCGTATCGATGCGACGTCGACATTGAGGTTTCGGAGCAGAGAGTCGCTGAGGCAATCACTTGAGTCAGCAGGCTTCTGCGTGGACGAGATCCGGGATGCTCCGGACCGTCCAGGTCGAGAGTTCGTCTTCGTGGCTCGAAAAGTCTGAAACGGCGGATCAGAACGGGGCGCACAACTGCCACCGAGGTGGTGTCTCAGCCCCGCCTCGGCGCGCCGAACCCTGCGGATTTACTGGGCAGGGGCGCATAATCGCCCTAAGATAAGAAGCATGGCGACCAGAACGACTTCCCCCGCTTCTGGTACTGGAAAAGGCTCAGCGCGCAAACCTGCTGGTCGGACCGGGCAAGCGGGGAAAAAAGACCCCGGGACAAACGTTGTCACCGGTGCGTGGAGGGGAGTGTCCCACATGGCCGGAAACCGTGCGCGAAAAGTCCTCAGTGACGAACCGACCGATTCACCGACGAAGAGAGACGGCACTGCCTTCTTCCTGATCGGTCTCTCCATCGTCATCGCAGCCTTCGAATGGTGGAACATTCCCGGCGCGGTCAGCGAAGGCGTCCGCGGCGTCGTCGAAGGCACCTTCGGGCGAGTTGCACTGGCCCTGCCGGCGATCTTCACCTGCTACGCGATTCGCCTGTTCCTCCGTGGCGAGGACAACCGGGGCAACAACCGGATCCTCATCGGCATCATCCTCCTGCTTCTCTCCGCTTCGGGCTTGGCCCACATTGCCGCGGGCAATCCAACATTCACCAATTCCAATGCGGCCATGGCCAATGGCGGCGGTGCACTCGGGTTCGTCATCTCCTCACCTCTCGTCATCGCAACGACCGTCTATGTGGCGGTGCCGCTGCTCGTTCTGCTCGGCATCTTCTCGCTGCTGGTCATCACCGCCACACCGGTGCGTTCGATTCCGAAACGACTGACAGCGCTCTACCTGCGTCTGACCGGGGGAGCGCGCCCAGAAGACAGCAATGAGCCGGATTCGACCGACCTGGTCGCCGACAATGCGCGCACCTCCAGCCTCAAACCCGTCATGGGGTCCAAGCGCCGGACGCGGAAGAAGAAGACCGACCTCCCCGAGGGGGAGCGTGCCGACGAGGACACCGCGACCAAGGCATACGACAAGGCCTATATACATGAAAACGATGTCAGCGATGAAGAGGCCGACACCACGGTCATCGAAAGGCCTCAGTTCAAGCCCGGTGAACGTCGGCCGACGAAGGCCGAGCGGGAGACGGCCGCGCTGAAGAAGACCATCGGCATGGACGATGACGCTGCCACTGCGGCGAACAAGACCACGTCGGGAGCCGCCTCGGCGTCGGTGCCTGTCACGAACAATCCGGCACCCCCAGCAACGGAACAGCTGCCCGAACGCGTCGAGCAGCTCACTCTGGCCGGGGATGTGACCTACACGCTGCCGAACTCGGACAACCTAGTGCCCGGTCCGCCCGCGAAGGAGCGCTCCGAAGCCAACGACCGCGTCGTCGAAGCGCTGCGCGACGTCCTCGAGCAATTCAAGATCGCCGCGGAGGTCACCGGTTTCTCGCGCGGGCCAACGGTCACCCGCTACGAGGTGGAGCTCGGCTCGGGCACCAAGGTGGAGAAGGTCACCGCGCTGAGCAAGAACATTGCCTACGCGGTTGCCAGTGCCGATGTCCGCATCCTCTCGCCGATTCCCGGCAAGAAGGCGATCGGCATCGAGATTCCGAACTCCGACCGTGAGAACGTCGCCCTCGGCGATGTGCTGCGTTCGAAGGCCGCACGCAAGACCGAGAACTCCCTGGTCATGGGCGTGGGCAAGGACGTCGAGGGCGGATTCGTCGTCGCCGACCTGTCGAAGATGCCCCACCTGCTGGTCGCCGGCGCCACCGGTGCCGGTAAGTCGAGCTTCGTGAACTCCATGATCACCTCGATCATGATGCGTGCGACCCCCGACGAGGTGCGCATGATCCTCGTCGACCCCAAGCGCGTGGAACTCACGATCTACGAGGGCATCCCGCACCTGATCACCCCGATCATCACCAACCCCAAGAAGGCCGCCGAGGCGCTCGAGTGGGTTGTGCGCGAAATGGACGCCCGTTACGACGACCTCGCGAACTACGGGTTCAAGCACATCAACGAATTCAACAAAGCTGTGCGCGAAGGTCGGGTCCAGCCGCCGGCCGGGTCCGAAAGGGTCCTGCAGCCTTACCCGTACCTGCTGGTCGTCGTCGACGAGCTCGCCGACCTGATGATGGTCGCCCCGCGTGACGTCGAAGCCTCGATTCAGCGCATCACCCAGCTGGCACGTGCAGCCGGCATCCACCTGGTCCTCGCCACACAGCGACCCAGCGTCGACGTCGTCACCGGTCTGATCAAGGCCAACGTGCCCTCACGTCTGGCATTCGCCACCTCATCCCTGGCCGACTCCCGAGTCGTGCTCGACCAGCCGGGTGCGGAGAAGCTCATCGGACAGGGCGACGCACTGTTCCTGCCCATGGGTGCCGCGAAGCCGATGCGTGTCCAGGGAGCCTGGGTCAACGAGTCGGAGATCGAGAAGGTCGTCGAACACGTCAAGGGTCAGCTCACACCCAACTACCGCGAAGACGTCGCGGTCGAGAAGCCGACGAAGCAGATCGACGAAGAGATCGGCGACGATCTCGAGCTCCTGCTCCAGGCGGCAGAGCAGGTCGTGACCACCCAGTTCGGCTCGACCTCGATGCTGCAGCGCAAACTGCGCGTCGGGTTCGCCAAGGCCGGGCGCCTCATGGACCTCATGGAATCACGAGGCATCGTCGGCCCATCCGAGGGGTCGAAGGCCCGCGACGTGCTCGTCCGACCCGAGGATCTGCCGGGGACGCTGGCGATCATCAAGGGCGAGACCCCGCCGGACGAAGAACCAGAGCCAGTGCCGGGCGGAGACAGCGCAGGCAACGGTTCTACCGGATCTGCTCATAATGCGAGCGAGCAGGCGACTGCGGCAGCGGATTACGACGAGGAATTTGAGGACGTCGGGGCTTCGGGCTCCGGCGCCGCGGCACCATCGGCACAATCAGGCGGCGACCGCTATTCCACAGGCGTCGGTCACTCCGCTGATCTGCGGGTCGGCGAGGTCGACCCCGAGACGGGATTGGAAGTCGTCGAAGCCAGCGGTGAAGACGCCTGGTCATTGACTGGGCGCTGAGTCCGGTCGCTCGACCACGGGCGTGGCAGAGCAAAGTGAGGGGTGGGGCCGAGTGCTGAAACGAGCGCTCGGCTCCACGCCTTTCACATGTCATTCGGATAGGGTTGATGCGTGAATGATCGACCAGAGAACAGCACCCCGGGACACGCACCGGCCGAGCCCAGCCCGTGGAATGTTCCCAATGCGCTGACAGTGCTCCGGATCCTGCTCGTCCCCGTCTTCCTCGTCCTTCTCCTGGCCGACGGAGGCCAGGACGCGAGCATGCAGTGGTGGGCGTTGGTTGTCTTCCTGCTGGCGATGGCCACGGACAAGATCGACGGCGATCTAGCACGCAAATACAACCTCATCACGAACTTCGGAAAGATCGCCGACCCGATCGCCGACAAATCACTCATGGCAGCCGCGCTCATCGGTCTGGCTGTGATCGATGTGCTCCCCTGGTGGGTTCCGATCATCATCCTCATCCGCGAACTCGGCATCACCGTCCTGCGCTTCTTCATGATCCGCATCGCCGTCATGCCCGCGTCCCGAGGCGGCAAGATCAAGACGGTGCTGCAGACCGTCGCGATCGGACTCTTCCTCCTCGTGACTCCGCTCGCCGAGGTTGTTCCCGGGGGCGTACATCTGGCGCTGGTCATATTTGCCTGGGTGGTCATGGCTGCCGCGATCGTGGTCACCGTCGTGACGGGAGTCGACTACTGCGTCCAAGCCGCAAAACTCGCGGGGGACTCGGGTTCCAACGACGGGGGCGCCGGTGACAGTGCTGTGAACGAGGGCCCTGACGACGGTGGGCCCTCCGGTGATGGTCGCGCCGGGGGCGGGCCCTCCGACAGAGACGCGAACTGAGCCAGTGAACTCCACCGAACTCGGCTCCCGAAGTCAGCACCTCATCACCACCTGCACACAGGTGGGGCTCTCGATTGCCGCCGCGGAATCGCTGACCGGCGGCCGTTTCGTCGCGACCCTAGTCGACGTTCCCGGAGCTTCTGCCGTCGTGCGCGGCGGAGTCATCACCTACGCCACCGACCTCAAATCGCGCCTTGTCGGAGTCGACGCCGAGCACTTGGACAAGACGGGCCCCGTCGACGAGGTCGTCGCAGCTCAGATGGCGGCCGGTGCGGCCAGAGAGTGCGTCGCCGACATCGGAGTCGCCTGTACCGGCGTCGCCGGCCCGGAACCTCAGGACGACAAGCCGGTCGGCCTCGTCTACACCGCTATCGCCTTCGCCGGAAAGGCACAGGTCAGCGAGCACCACTTCACCGGTGACCGAGACGCGATCCGCAGCCTGACCGTCGCCGCCATGATGTCCGACCTGGACGACTTCGTCGCACGATTGGCGTTCGGACCCGGAGCGAAGGATGAAGAATCATGATCGCGCCGCCGCGGAATAAGTTGAGCCTCGGTGAAGTTGACCAGGTAATGGCACTTGGACGAACACACACCGGCAGCTTCGAATGGACTGGCAAAATCATCAGGTCACGCACCCAGGTTGGCGCTCGGCAGCGACCGGGCTGTAAAGTTGAGAACACCGTCAAGACGATTCGCGGAGACAAAGGGAGGGACGCGCAATGTTACTGAGAGTTGAAATCGGTGACGCACTGCGTTCCGTTCGCCGGCGCCAGGGGAGGACCCTGCGCGATGTCTCCATGGGAGCCAGCGTCTCGCTGGGGTACCTCAGCGAGATCGAACGCGGACAGAAGGAAGCCTCCTCGGAGCTGCTCTCCGCGATCTGCGAAGCCCTCGATCTGCCCTTGTCGGCCCTGCTGTCATCGGTTTCCGATCGATTCGCGCTCGAAGAGGGCGTCGAGATTCCCGACACCATTCCACAGGAACTCTCCGACAAGATCCTCGGTCGACCGGGTGGATACTCGATGCCGCGACTGGCAGCTAAGCCCTAATGCGTCACACCCTCTACTGGATTCTCATGAATGAGGAATTCGGCGAGGCCCGTGCTGCTTCGCTACATACAGATCTTGCGCTGAGCAGTCTGGGTTCCCGAACGGCCGAAGAGGCGTTTCGCGCAGGCATCGAACCCCGCAACATCTGGATTGCCGTCTGTGATGCCTCCGGCGTACCCGAGTCACGTCGCCTGGGCAAAGAGAAACCGCGCTCACGTCCCTTCTGAGACTGCTCTTCTGCGACCACGTGCTTGCCTCGGGGCGACGAGCTCATAACGATGAGCCTGGCGATGATGGAGCGCAATTGCGCAGGCGTGAATCCCTCACGCATATCCGATGCGGATCGCACAATGACGTCACTGCGCTCCGGCCTCGCGTTCCGGACTCGCGCTCCTGCCCGAAACGGGAGCAGCGTCCTCCAGGTGCCGGGAGCAAAGTGCTGCGACACGCGCCGACATATAGAACACTTGTTCCCATGTCGGTTATGCTGGTAGGGAATCACGGGACCTGTGACCATGAGTGGCTGGTTGTCCACGGGGGAATTCGTTCCTCTGTTGTTATGTCAGTGCCACCTTCTAGCCTTGGTCTCAACGGAAAACGATATTTTTAGGAGAGATCATGGCTCGTACACCGAAGAACCTGCAGATCCCAACCGGCGGCGACAAGTCGAAGGCACTTGACGCCGCGCTGGGACAGATCGACCGCAATTACGGCAAGGGCGCGATCATGCGTCTGGGCGAAGGGGTGCGCGAGCCGATCGCCTGCATCCCCACCGGTTCCATCGCACTCGACATCGCCCTGGGCATCGGTGGACTGCCTCGTGGACGTGTCGTGGAGATCTACGGCCCGGAATCCTCGGGTAAGACCACGGTGGCACTGCACGCTGTTGCCAATGCGCAGAAGACGGGCGGAATCGCAGCATTCATCGATGCTGAGCACGCGCTTGACCCGGAGTACGCGAAGAAGCTCGGCGTCGACACCGACCAGCTCCTCGTGTCTCAGCCGGACACCGGTGAGCAGGCGCTGGAAATCGCCGACATGCTCATCCGCTCCGGAGCACTCGACGTCATCGTCATCGACTCCGTCGCGGCCCTCGTGCCGAAGGCAGAGATCGAAGGCGAGATGGGTGACAGCCACGTGGGGCTCCAGGCGCGTCTGATGTCGCAGGCACTGCGTAAGATCGCGGGCGCGCTGTCGCAGTCGAAGACCACCGCAATCTTCATCAACCAGCTGCGTGAGAAGGTCGGCGTCTTCTTCGGCTCGCCAGAGACCACCTCCGGTGGTAAGGCTCTGAAGTTCTACGCCTCCGTGCGCATCGACGTGCGACGCATTGAGACCCTGAAGGAGGGCCAGGACGCGGTCGGCAACCGCACCCGCGCCAAGATCGTCAAGAACAAGATCGCGCCGCCGTTCAAGCAGGCGGAGTTCGACATCATCTACGGCCAAGGTATCTCCCGTGAGGGCAGCCTCATCGATATGGGCGTCGACAACGGCATCATCCGCAAGTCCGGCTCGTGGTTCACCTACGACGGAGATCAGCTGGGCCAGGGCAAGGAGAACGTGCGGAACTTCCTGCGCGACAACCCAGGTTTGGCTGAGGAGATCGAACTCAAGATCAAACACAAGATGGGGCTGATCAAGGTCGACGAGCCCGAGGAAGAGGGCGACCAGGCAGAGGACACTGCAGCAGAAACCTCGAAGTCGGATGACGTCGAAGTCTCCTGACCCGATCGAACGCGACAGCCAGCTCGCCGAGTCGAGACCCCTCGGGGGCGACTCGGCGAGGTCAGATGCGCCGAGGACGAAGCTGGCCGAACTGCGCGAGGCCATCACCGAAATCGACCAACGCCACGCCGAAGGCGGAACCGGGTACTTCTCCGATGCCGCTTCGGTCGGGGAGTCTCCGTCGTCCACGGATGCGTCTACGTTCGTTGGGGCGCTGTCATTCGATGATGAGGATGAGTCGGAGGATTTCGACGCTTCCTATGCGAAGGCGAAGAAGACAGCCATGAACATGTTGGCCATGCGCGACCATGCCAGCGGAGAACTCCGCGATAAGCTGCTCAAACGCGACTTCCTGCCGGAGGCCGTCGACGAGCTCATTGCCAAACTCCAAAAATCCCGGCTCCTTGACGATGAGGAATTCGCGCACCGCTACGTGCGCGCTCACCGGGAGCGACGAAAGCTGTCTCGCACGGCGCTTAAACGAGAACTGAACAAGAAGGGCCTGTCTGCCGACATCATCTCCGGCGCAGTCGAAGACGTGGACGGTGAAGAGGATCTCGCCCGACAAGTCGCAGAGAAGAAGGCCGCATCGAGTCGCGGACTCGACTACGAAGTCCGCGAACGTCGGATCCTGGGTATGCTCGCGCGACGCGGATTCGCATCCTCGGTCTGCCTCAAAGTGACACGCGAAGTCCTCGCCGAGGGCTGAACACCGCCGAGGACAGACAACAGCTAGAATAGTTGCGCCATGACTGAACTGATTGATGCACCCACCGCCACCGAGAAGTCACCCCGCAGCTACGAGGTGAAGACCTACGGCTGTCAGATGAACGTCCACGATTCCGAACGACTCTCCGGGCTTCTCGATGATGCAGGCTATGTTCCTGCGAATACCGATGACCAAGCCGACGTCATCGTCTTCAACACCTGCGCGGTCCGGGAAAATGCGGACAACCGTCTCTACGGCAACCTCGGTCAGCTGGCCCATGTCAAAGAACGCAACCCGGATTTCCAGATCGCCGTCGGCGGCTGCATGGCACAGAAGGATCGGGACACGATCGTCAAGAAGGCCCCCTGGGTCGACGTCGTCTTCGGCACCCACAACATGGGATCACTGCCGGCCCTGCTGGAACGAGCACGACACAACCAGGAAGCCCAAGTCGAGATCCTTGAGAGCCTCGACGTCTTCCCTTCGACTCTGCCCAGTCGGCGCGAATCACAGCATTCCGGGTGGGTCTCGATCTCGGTCGGATGCAACAACTCCTGCACGTTCTGCATCGTTCCCAGCCTCCGCGGCAAAGAGAAGGACCGCAGGCCCGGAGACATCCTCGCCGAGGTCGAAGCACTCGTCGCCGACGGAGTCGTCGAAGTCACGCTGCTGGGCCAGAATGTGAACTCCTACGGTGCGGAATTCAGAGATAAGGGCGCATTCGCGAAACTGCTGCGCGCTGTCGGCAAGGTCGAGGGCATCGAACGTGTGCGCTTCACCAGCCCGCATCCGGCTTCATTC
Source organism: Brevibacterium picturae (assembly GCF_900105045.1). Taxonomy (GTDB): domain Bacteria; phylum Actinomycetota; class Actinomycetes; order Actinomycetales; family Brevibacteriaceae; genus Brevibacterium; species Brevibacterium picturae. The sequence goes on from NZ_LT629739.1 coordinate 3,650,981, forward strand.
TCCGATGACGTGATCGACGCGATGGCCGAGACACCGACGGTCATGCCCCAGCTGCACATGCCGCTGCAGTCGGGATCCGACTCGATCCTCAAATCCATGCGCCGCTCGTACCGCACCAGCAGATTCATGCGCATCCTCGACTCTGTGCGTGAGAAGATCCCCCACGCAGCGATCACCACCGACATCATCGTCGGGTTCCCCGGGGAGACAGAAGAAGACTTCCTCGGCACCATGGACATCGTCCGCCGTGCTCGTTTCTCACAGGCCTTCACCTTCCAGTACTCGATCCGTCCCGGCACCCCGGCCGCCACAATGGACGATCAGATACCCAAACACATCGTGCAGGAACGCTTCGAGAGGCTGACCGCGCTCCAGGACGAAATCGCCTGGGAAGAGAACACCGCACAGATCGGCCGTGAGGTCGAAGTCCTCGTCACGAAGAGACCCCATGATGACTCACCACGCCTCAGCGGCCGCTCGGCGGACAACCGGCTTGTTCATGTCGGCATCCCCGAAGGAGCCGAAATGCCGCGTCCCGGTGATTTCGTCACCGCGACCGTGACGGACGCCAAGCCCTACTTCCTCTTGGCCGACTCCGGCTTCGCGGTGCGACCTTCGCGAGCAGGCGATGCCTATGACCGCGCCCAGGCGGACAGCTGCGGTGCCCCGGTGCCGGGCCAGACGGACGGCGGATCCACGAATCTGGGGATGCCGACCATCCGCACCCGCAGCTGAGATGCCCTCATTTGCGATCATCCCGGCGGCTCCGATCCTCCTGGCCGGTGTCGACCTGGCAGAGACCGGGAAAGTCGCCCGATTGCGCGCCGGGGTCGAATCCAGTCTGATGAGCAGGCCGGCATGGGCGCTGCCCGTGCGAGAACTGCCTGCCTTGGCCGGCCTCGGCGGGCTGGGGATCGACCGTGGCATCGACACTCGAACCAACGAGCTGCTCGAAGGCGAGGACTGGGTACAGGCCGTGTCCGAGCTCAGTCCTGCTCAGCGTGCAACCTGTGAGTCCGCGCACCCTGGCATCGCCGTGGCGCTTCTCCATGCGCACTCTGTCGGTGTTCGGATCGGGCCGCTGGGCAGCACTGACGATCTGCTGGTCCCCATCGACCTGTCCGTCGCGGCCTCCGAGAACGCTCCTCTGGCACCCGTGCCAGGTGCTGCGGAGGTCGACGAGCGCATCGTTGATTCGCTCACCGCCGGTGACGTCAGGACGGTTGCCTCCGCGGTCTCAGCCGCCAGTGATGTTCACACTGATCTTGACCTCCTCGCCGCTGCGGCTGCGCACATGCTGGACCAGGAGTCATCCGAGTATTCGTTCGACACCGTCTTCGATGACAGCGTCCACGAGGTTCGTTCGCTGTGTGGGACAGGGACGTATTGAGATGAGTCACCGTTGAGCACAGCCGACCAGCCCACCATCACCATTGCCGGGGCCACAGCCACAGGGAAATCGAATCTCGCCCTCAATCTGGCCGAGCACCTCGGCGGGGAGATCATCAATACGGACTCCATGCAGTTCTATCGGGGCATGGACATTGGCACCGCCAAACTTCCCGTCAGCCAGCGTCGGAGAATCGCCCACCACCTCATCGACATCCTCGATGTGCGTGAAGAAGCCAACGTACAGACTTTTCAACAACAGGCTCGTGATGCGATTGTAGACATCCGCGCCCGGGGGAAGCGGCCCATCCTCGTCGGCGGTTCGGGACTGTACGTGCGAGCGGCGACCGATCAGATGGAATTCCCCGGCACCGACCCCGAGGTGCGCGCACGGATCGAATCCGAGGTCGACGCCGACCGCTGGGACAGGCACCGGCATCTGCAGGAGATCGACCCAGCGGCCGCTGCGAAGATCACGCCCAACGACTCCCGGCGCATCGTTCGCGCCCTTGAGGTGATCGAACTCACCGGTCGACCCTTCAGCGCCCAGCTGCCCGACTACCAGGCGATCGAACCGACCCTCCACCTCGGGCTGAGTGTCGAACGAGCTGTCCTCCACGAGAGGATTGCGGCTCGTGTGGAACTCATGTGGGAGCAGGGGTGGGTCGAGGAGGTCCGCAGTCTCCTCGAGCGCGGCCTGGCCGAAGGCAGAACCGCGTCCCGTGCGATCGGATATGCGCAGATCCAGCAGTACCTGGCAGGCGACATCGACGCTGGCGCGGCTCAGGAACAGACGACCATCAGAACCCGGCAGTTCGCGCGCAGACAGGACACCTGGTTCCGCAGAGACCCGCGTATCGTCTGGATCGACGCAACCACCGGTGACCATGAGGCCAACACGGCCCTCGCCCTCGACGCCATCGCAGACACGAGTTCTGGGAGCTGACGGTCGTTCGCCGGAGCTGGATGCGAACTGTGCCAACAGCTCAACTGTCACCGATAGGATGAGTCCATGAGCTCCTCCCAGTCATCCTTCGCGGATATCGCAGACACCGTCTTCGTCAAAGGCCACGGCACACAGAACGACTTCGTGCTCTTGGCCGATGATGACAGCGCCCTGGAGATGCACCCCGAAACGATCGCACTTCTGGCCGATCGCCGGTCAGGGCTGGGCTGTGACGGTGTCATTCGCATCGTGCGCTCGGCGAGCAGCGGAATTCCCGGGGCAGTCGAACAGGCCGAAGCAGGCGCCGAATGGTTCATGGACTACTACAACCACGACGGCAGCCTCTCCGAGATGTGCGGCAACGGAGTTCGAGTCTTCGCCCACGTGCTCGTCACGTCTGGACGCGTCGCGGCCGATTCCAGAGAGATCCTCATCGGCACACGGGACGGAATCAAGACCGTGCGCACAGTTCTCAACCCGGCTCTGGGCATGCAGGCCGGCGACGCGCCGACGTCCGCGTCTGCGGGGCAGACGCTCCCCGGATCCGCAGATGACGCCTGGTACATGATAGACATGGGCGAGTGGTCCCTCGACGACAGCGACGACGTCCTCGTCACGACCGCAGGCATCGAAGTCCCGCGCCCGGGCATGCGCGTCGAAACAGGCAACCCCCACACCGTGGTCGCTCTCGCAGCGACGGATGAACTCGCAAGTGCCGAGCTGCGAGACGCCCCCGTTCTCGACCCGGTGCCGCCGCAGGGCTCAAATGTCGAATACATCGTCATGGAACCGGCACGCAGCGATGTGGCCGGGGGAGAGGGCGCACTGCGGATGCGAGTGTTCGAACGCGGTGTCGGCGAGACTCGCTCGTGCGGCACAGGAGCCTGCGCTGCAGCCATTGCCGCACACCACTGGGCAGGCCCGGACTCACCTCTGCAATGGCGGGTGGATGTCCCCGGCGGCCAGCTGCGCATCGGCATCACTCCGAACCAGGATGGGACCCGCGGCAGCGTCACCCTCTCGGGACCGGCAGTCCTGGTCGCCAGCGGAACGATCAGCTGAGGTCGTCGACGGTTGAGACCGTCAGTCGCGGTCGATGGTGAGCACCCGGTAGCCCTTGGACGATCCGGTGCGGACGACGCTGAAGCCGTCTCCGAGGGTTGCGATGAGCCACTTGTGGAGCGAATCCGCGCCGAGGTTCTTCGACACGACCAGATCGGCGCGTCCGCCAGGGGCCAAGCGCGGCAGCCAGGTGGTCAGCAGGTCATGCAGAGCGTCCTTGCCGACCCTGATGGGCGGGTTCGAACGGATCGCACTGAATTGCAGGTCGGCCGGGATCTCGTCGGCGGTGACGGGGCGAACCGAATCCAGACCGTGACGCTGCGCGTTCTTCGCCGTGGCATCAAGGGACCGGGAGTTGACGTCGAGGGCCCACACGCGAACATCCACCTCGGCGTCCTTGGCGCTGAGGGCCGCATCCAAGGAGATCGGCCCCCAACCACACCCCAGATCGAGGATGTCGCCGGGTTCGGGCACCGGCAGATGTCGCAGCAGAACCGCGGTTCCCAGATCCAGACGGGTGGGGGAGAAGGTCCCCGAGAGGGTCTCAACCGTGACCTCGCGGCCCGCGAGGTCGAGTGTGAGCTCGCGTGTTCTGGCCTCGCTGCTCGGCGATTGCGTGAAATAGTGCTCTGACACCGTTCCAGTGTAGACGGCTGTGGGAGAATTGATGGACACCTCTTTCATCTGAGAGGAAACTCGTCGTTCGGCGGCAGTGCCGAGCGAGGAGTAGAAGCGAACAAAGGAATGAATGACGTCTACTGACAAAGAACGTCGGGACGCGATGCTCGACCGCGTTCTCGCCCGAGGCGCCCAGGCGCTGGGCACCAACGAAGCACACGTCGACAACGACTCGCAGTTCGACCTGGCAGAGAGAGCCGCGCTCAAACGAGTCGCCGGACTGTCCACCGAACTCGAAGACATCACGGAGGTCGAATACCGTCAGGTCCGCCTGGAGCGGGTGGTCCTCGCGGGACTGTGGAATACGACACAGGCCGAAGCCGAGAACTCGGTCAGGGAACTCGCCGCACTCGCGGAGACCGCTGGCTCCGAGGTCCTCGACGCAATCATCCAACGGCGTGAAACCCCGGACCCCGGCACCTACCTCGGCAAGGGCAAGGCCGCCGAGCTGGCTGAGATCGTCGCCTCGGTGGGGGCCGACACCGTGATCATCGACTCCGAACTCGCACCCAGCCAACGACGCGGACTCGAAGACGTCATCAAGGTCAAGGTCGTTGACCGTGTGGCTCTTATCCTCGACATATTCGCCCAGCATGCCAAGTCGCGAGAGGGCAAGGCACAGGTCGAACTGGCACAGCTCGAATACCTTCTCCCGCGTCTTCGCGGTTGGGGCGAGTCCCTGTCCCGCCAGGCGGGTGGCCGTGTCGCCGGGGGTGCCGGAATCGGCTCGCGCGGTCCCGGCGAGACGAAGATCGAACTCGATCGACGCCGGATCAGGGCCAGAATGACGAAGCTGCGCCGACAGATCGCCGCGATGGCTCCCTCGAGGTCGACGAAGCGGAAGAACCGCGCGCGCAATCACATCCCGTCCGTGGCGATCGTTGGCTACACCAACGCCGGTAAGTCATCACTGCTCAACCAGCTCACCGACGCCGAGGTGATAGTGCAGAATGCGCTGTTCGCCACCCTGGATCCGACCGTCAGACAGTCCCGGACCGCCGACGGCATCACCTTCACCTACACCGACACCGTCGGTTTCGTGAGGAACCTTCCGCACCAATTGGTCGAAGCCTTCCGTTCGACACTGGAGGAGGCCTCCGACTCGGACTTACTCCTCCACATCGTCGATGCCTCGCACCCGGACCCGCACGGACAGATCCACGCAGTCCGGGAAGTCCTCAAGGACGTCGAGACCGGAGACATTCCCGAACTGCTCGTCTTCAACAAGGCTGACCTTGCCGATGAAGCTGTGGTGACCGGCCTCCACGCCGAATACCCGGAGGCCCGCTTCGTCTCTGCCGTGACGAAAGAGGGTGTTCCCGAGCTCGTCGAAGCGATCGAGGCGATGCTGCCGGCGCCGAATATCGAGGTCACGGTGCTCATTCCTTACCAGCGCGGTGACCTCGTGTCGAAGATCTATGCCCTCGGTATGGTCGAACATGAAGAGCACGGCGCCGGTGGAACCGCGATGCAGGCCAAGGTCCCAGCAGAACTGGCCGCCGAGCTCGAAGACTTCCGACGTCCGGACCTGGTCATCGGCGAGTGAGTGCCGTGGAAGACCTGCTCGAGTCCGCCGTAGGGGCCATCGGCGGCTCGACCCGCAAAGGTCAGACAGAGATGGCCGACGCCGTCGCCTCGGCGGTCGACAAGGGCATTCACCTGTTGGTTCAGGCCGGCACCGGGACAGGAAAATCGCTGGCGTACCTGGTTCCCGCGGCCGAGTACTCCAGCCGGACCGGTAACCGCGTCATCGTGTCGACGGCAACCTTGGCTCTGCAGACACAGATCATCCATCGGGATCTGCCCAGGCTGTTCAAGTCGGTGAAGAAGACCCTCGATCCGCTGCCGCGGGCCGCCCTGCTCAAGGGCAGACGCAACTATGTCTGCAAACACAAGCTCGGCGGCGGTTACCCCGATGAGGGCGAGGGGATGCTCTTCGACCTCGGCGCCGATGCGGAGGCCGGTCGCAAGCCCAACGACCGATCGGGGCTGGGCGAGGAGATCCAGCGGATCCGGACCTGGGAGAAGAACACGGACACCGGTGATCGTGACGACCTGCTGCCCGGCGTCAGCGACAGGGCCTGGTCACAGGTCTCCGTCAACGCCTTCGACTGCCTCGGCTCGAACTGTCCCCTCTACACCGAATGCTTCGCCGAGTTGGCACGCAACAATGCGGCCGAGGCCGACATCGTCGTGACCAACCACGCCCTGCTGGCCATCGACGCCTTCGGCGAGAACACCGTGCTGCCCGAACACGACGTCATCATCATCGACGAGGCCCACGAACTCAAGGACCGGGTCACGAACGCGCTGTCTGGCCAGATCAACACGAGCATGCTCTCGGCGGCGACGAGCTCCGTGCGCAAGCACACGATCGTTCAGGACGGCGTCGTCGCGCTGCTCGACTCTGCGGCCGCTGCACTGGAACGGGCTCAGAGCGGCGTCAGCGAGGGCCTGGTCCTGAACATGAGTGAGGCGCTGTCGTTGGCACTGGCTCAGATTCGGGACTCCTCACGGCAGATCATCAACGATATCGGCGGCAAGACCGAGGATTCCGATGCCGGTCGCCAGATGGCCAAGGCTCGCTGCCAGGAGATCTTCGATCTGGCCGAGCGCTTCTGCTCACCGGGCAAGAACGACGTCGTGTGGTTGAGCCGGAGCACCTTCCGCGAGCGTGAGACCACGAATCTCGTCGTCGCCCCGCTGAGTGTCGCCGGCACCATGCGGTCAGGAATCTTCGAGGAGTCAACGGTGGTGGCCACCTCGGCGACCCTGTCACTGGGAGGGAACTTCGACGCGGTCGCGGCATCGTTGGGACTCTTCGGCCCCGACGCCCCCAAGTGGGACAGCCTCGACGTCGGATCGCCCTTCGACTACGGCAAACAGAGCATCCTCTATGTCGCCGCCCATCTCCCGCGTCCTGGCCGCAGCGGATTGAGCGAACAGGCCCTGGACGAGCTCGAGGAACTCGTCACGGCATCCAACGGGGGAGCGCTGGGACTGTTCTCCTCTCGCGCGGCAGCCAATGCCGCTGCCGAACATCTGCGAACGAAGCTCGACGTTCCGATTCTCCTCCAGGGCGACGACGGGCTGCCTTCGCTGGTCTCCCAGTTCACCGCCGATGACGAGGCCTGCCTGTTCGGCACCATGTCACTGTGGCAGGGAGTCGACGTTCCAGGCCGGACCAATCGTCTCGTCATCATCGACAGGCTCCCGTTCCCCCGTCCCGATGACCCGCTGATGCAGGCCAGGTCGAGAGATGCCGACAATCGGGGAGTCAACGGGTTCATGGCTGTCAGCGCCACTCATGCCGCGCTGCGCCTGGCGCAGGGTGCTGGCCGCCTCATCCGTTCGACCTCGGACAGGGGAGTCGTGGCCGTGCTCGACTCACGCCTGCGCTCGGCGCGGTACGGCGGCTATCTGGTGAATTCGATGCCGTCGATGTGGCCGACGACGGATTCGACGCTCGTGAAGAGCAGTCTTGGACGCTTGGCGGCGATGGACGAGTGACAGTCACACACGGCTGATCCATGATCCGGGCGCTCGGATGCACTGTGCCCCGACCGATATCGGTCGGGGCACAGCCGTGGGAACTACAGTGGTCGGGGCCGTCGGTTGTCAGAGGCGGCGAATCACTGACACGACCAGACCCATGATCTGGGCATAGGTGCCGTCGATCGGTTCGTAGTCCTTGTTCTGCGGCAGCAGCCATTGCTGACCGGCCTTGCGCTTGAGGGTCTTCACGGTTGCCTCCCCATCGAGCAGTGCCGCGACGATCTGACCGTTGTCTGCCGTGTGCTGTTTGCGCACGACGACCCAGTCATCGTGACAGATGGCGGCTTCGATCATCGAGTCACCGACGACCTTGAGCAGGAACATGTCGCCCGAGCCGACGACCTGGGTCGGCAGCGAGAAGACGTCATCGACTTCCTGCTCGGCCAGGATGGGCCCGCCTGCGGCGATGCGGCCGACAACAGGGACCTGCACCGTGTTGTTGGCCAGCTCTTCGTACTTGGCGCGCTCTGCTTCTTCCTCTTCGAAGGGATTGACCACCTCTATGGCACGCGGGCGCTTCGGGTCTCGGCGGACATAGCCGAGGCGTTCGAGCTGAGATAGCTGGTGGGCGACGCTGGAAAGTGAGGCGAGCCCGGCTGACTTGCCGATCTCGCGCATGCTCGGCGGGTAGCCGTTGGTCACGACGGCTCGTTCGATGGTCTCGAGGACCAACCGCTGCCGAGGGGTCAGGCGAAAATCGCCCTCGCCGGTGGAGCCTTCCGGAATCGAGACATCCTCGTCGTCAGTGCGTGCGGCTGCGATCTCGCTGGCGACGTCCTCGTTGCGAGGACGACCTCTCCCTCGTTTGTTCTGAACCATTGCCCGTTCCCCTTCGTTCTATTCCCGCCGACCTCACCGCTTAATCCTCTCGTCGAGAACTCTCGTGTCAGTGCCGCCTGAGATGGTTCTTTCAGATCAATCAACAACGCTGGTTCTCTCTCATTGTCGCATAAATGTTCGAGTTGGACTGGACATATGTTCGATTGACATGTTGAATAGAACAGACGTTCTACCTATTACTGGTGGAATCGTACGAAGAGAAGAGGTAAAGCGATGTCTGCACAGATCCAGGAACTGCGTTTGACCACACGCGGACGCCAGGCGATGCGTCTGCTCCGGACTATCGTGTGCGCTTTCGTCATCGTCGGCGGAGCATTCTTCGTCGCCACACAGTCGTTCTCGGCGGCAGCCGGAGCCGAGACAGAGAACATCGGCATCGACGCCGAAGCAGTCGTCGTCGGTGAAGGGGAGTCTCTATGGGCCGTTGCTGTGAATCTCGGACTCGACCGTGACACCCGCGATGTCGTGGCCGACATCGTCGACATCAACCATCTGTCCTCGCCTGTGGTGCACCCGGGTCAGACCCTGGATGTGCCCCGACGATAGACTGATGCGGTGGGAAATAATTCGTCATTGCCAGTGCGTTCGGATCTAGTCGGCCTCAAGCCCTATGGCGCTCCGCACCTCGATGTGCCGGTGCAGCTGAACGTCAATGAGAACGCCTATCCGATTCCGGAAGTGGTCGTCGACAGCATGCGGTCAGCCGTTGACGGACACTTCGCCGGACTCAATCGTTACCCCGATCGGGAGTTCGAGGAACTGCGCGAACACCTGGTCACCTATCTCCAGGGAGTCAATGACCGAGCCGGTCAGACCGTCGGTCTCAGCCCCGAGATGATCTGGGCGGCGAACGGATCGAACGAGGTCCTCTCCCATATCGTGCAGGCATTCGGCGGACCGGGCCGCACGGTCCTCGGTTTCACTCCCAGCTACTCCATGCACCCGCTGATCACCACCGGCACCGGCGCGACGTGGCAGGCCTCTGCGCGCAAGGACGACTTCACCCTTGATGCAGAATCCGTCGCCGCCGAGGTGGCCGAGGTGGATCCCGACATCGTTTTCCTGTGCACACCGAACAATCCCACAGGCACATCGATCGGTCTCGACGTCATCGAAGCCGCATATGACAACTGCTCCGGCATCGTCATCGTCGACGAGGCCTACGCCGAGTTCTCCAGGCCCGCCCAGCCCTCGGCGATGACGCTGTTGGCCAGCCGTCCCCGGTTGGTCGTGTCGCGGACGATGAGCAAGGCGTTCGCCTGCGCGGGCCTGCGCCTGGGCTACGCGATCGCTGCGCCGGAACTCATCGATGTTCTGCGACTGGTGCGCCTGCCCTACCACCTGTCGGAGATCACTCAGGTGCTCGCCTGCACCGCCCTTGAACATGCTGATGTCCTCCTGGAGAACGTCGACAGACTCATCGACTCCCGCGACCGAATTTCCGATCACCTGAGTAAGAGCGGTTTCACCGTCTACCCCAGCGATTCGAACTTCGTCCTCTTCGGCAACATCGCCGCACCGCAGGAACTATGGCAGAAGCTGCTCGATCGCGGAATACTGATCCGCGACATCGGCATCAGCCATCACGCCCGGGTCAACGCCGGCACACAGGAGGAGACCACCGCCTTCCTCGCAGCAGTCGACGAGATCTTGGCAGAGGATTCCGGCATTCTGCAGTCATCGCACTGAGACGTCACCACTGTGATGGACACACCCAGATGCTGCACATCGTTCGGCACAGAGGACAATAGTCCTCAAGCGGCACCCACCCTACCTACGAAAGGCCAGTCATGAGGCAGGCTCAACGCTCCCGCTCGACATCGGAATCTTCGGTCACCGTATCCATCGACCTCGACGGGACCGGCCGGTCGGACATCTCCACCAGTGTTCCCTTCTTCGATCACATGCTCACGGCGGTGTCGAAGCATTCGCTCATCGACATGAGCATCCAGGCCGAAGGCGATACCCATATCGACGTCCACCACACGGTGGAGGACACCTCCATCGTTCTCGGCCAGGCGCTGGGCGAGGCGTTGGGCGACAAAACCGGGATTCGCCGCTACGGGCTGGCTGCCGTCCCACTGGACGAGGCGCTGGCCCGCTGCGTCGTCGACGTGGCCGGTCGCCCGTACTTCGTGCACGAAGGAGAGCCTGAGGGACAGCAGTACCACCTCATCGGCGGTCACTTCACCGGGTCGATGACCTCGCACTCCCTCGAATCGATTGCGTTCCACGCCGGCCTCACGGTGCACCTCGACCTGCTGCGCGGCCGGGACCCGCACCACATTGCAGAGGCCGAGTTCAAAGCCTTCGCCCGCGCTCTGCGCGAGGCCGTCGAGCCGGATGCCCGCAATCATTCGGTGCCCAGCACGAAGGGAGTCCTGTGAGCACCACCGTCATTGTGACTCCTTTCGGGGTCGCCGAGCAGCTGGCTGCTGCCTGCGTGCTGTCGAACATCAGGGGAACCATCGTCCCGATCGGAGACTTCACCGGAATCGTCCTGGCCGACACAGATGTCCAGGCGGGCAACGAGGCAGCTGCGGCGATCTCCAAGCTCTCCGGTAAGCACGAGGTTCTTCTTCTCGTGCGAAGCGAGGAGCAGATCGACGCCGGTCACTTCCGCCACGGTGCCCGGGAATCGGATGTGCCGGCCGGCCTGGCGCTGAAGAACCTGCCGGATGTCCTTGAGCAGCTCCTGCTCGAAGTCGTGTCCGCCGACGATGTCGAGGCCAGCATCGCCACCTCCTCGATGACGAAACTGCAGGCCAGCGCCGCCACGATGTCCCCGGGGCGGGCGGCAGTGGCACGCACTGCGCTGCTCTGGATCGTCGTTGCGATTCTCGCGGGACTCATCACCGCCTTTGGCATCACCATCGGGCTGGGCGGGAACACCGTGGCCTGGGTGGTCGCCGTCTTCGGCGCGATCGTCCTCGGCTTTTCACTGTGGAGGATCTACAACGTCTTGGCCAAGGGGGCAAAGCAATGAGCACGGTTGCTGTCCTCGACTATGGGGCAGGAAACGTCCGGTCGGCCGTGCGAGCGGTTGCTGCCGCCGGTGCCGAGGTCGTGCTGACGGCCGACCGTGACGTCATCGATGCCGCAGACGGTCTGCTCGTCCCCGGCGTCGGCGCCTATTCGGCCGTGATGACCGGACTGAAACGAGTCGGCGGAGACGAACTCATCCGTTCATGGCACGACAACCAACGACCTCTGCTTGGCATCTGCGTCGGACTGCAGGTCTTCTTCGCCCGTGGAGAAGAGCACGGGGAGAAGACGGAGGGGATCGGACTCTGGCCCGGCGCGGTGACAGCACTTGAGGCTCCGGTCGTTCCGCATATGGGGTGGTCACAGGTCAGCGCCCCGAAGACCTCGCGGATGTTCGCCGGCATCGCCGACGAACGCTTCTACTTCGTGCACTCCTATGCGGCAGCCGAAGCACCGTCGAACACCGTGGCGACCACGGCCTCCCACGGCAGCAGCTTCATCGCGGCCGTCGAAGACGGCACCACCTGGGCGGCCCAGTTCCACCCGGAGAAGTCAGCCGAAGCGGGTGCGCGCCTGCTGCGCAACTGGGTCGACTCCTTCTCCCGGGCAGGCCTGACACACCACTAACATTGCCACTACGCTCTAGTCGCATCTGCTCCAATTCACTCAACTCAGTCTCCACAGCCTCTTGAGAAAGGTCACAATGACTCAAACCCCCAGCAAGCTCGTCCTCCTTCCCGCAGTTGACGTCGCCGAGGGCAAAGCCGTCCGCCTCGTCCAGGGCGAAGCCGGCACCGAAACCGACTACGGTTCTCCCATCGACGCGGCCCATGACTTCGAAAGCAGGGGCGCGGAGTGGATCCACCTCGTCGACCTTGATGCCGCATTCGGTCGCGGATCGAACTCGGACCTGCTCAACCAGGTCGTCAAGGCCGTCGGCATCAAGGTCGAACTCTCCGGAGGCATCCGCGACACCGAGAGCCTCGAGCGTGCTCTCGACACTGGGGCAGAGCGAGTGAACATCGGCACTGCGGCCTTGGAGAACCCGGAGTGGACCGCCGACATGATCTCCCGATTCGGTGATCAGGTCGCCATCGGACTCGACGTCCGTGGCACCACACTCGCGGCCCGTGGTTGGACCCAGGAGGGTGGCGATCTCTATGAGGTTCTCGAGACTCTTGAGAAGGCAGGGTGTGCCCGCTATGTCGTCACCGACGTCCGCAAGGACGGCACGCTGCAGGGGCCCAATGTGGAACTGCTGAAGTCGATGGCAGAGAAGACCGAAAAGCCGATCGTGGCATCGGGGGGAGTCTCCAGCCTCGATGACCTGAGGAATCTGCGCGACCTCGTGCCACACGGTGTGGACTCGGCGATCGTGGGCAAGGCCCTGTACGCCGGAAAGTTCACCTTGGAAGAAGCTCTCGAGGTTGCTGGAGGCTGAAGAAGTGACATCGGACTCGGCAGATCGGCCTGCCTCGGCAGATGGTTCCGACTCGGCCGGCCAGTCCTGGGCAGGCCGGGAACTCAAACCCAACCCGTTCTCGGGTGACTCGGGTCTCGCCGACACCGGTCTGCTGGAAGCACTCGGTCGGGTCAACAGAGAACCGCTGGAACCCCAGGCCCACCTCGGCGTCGTTCAGGCGCTGGCGGGCGCGAGGCTCTATGCCCCGATCGTTCCGGTTGCGACCGAACACGAGGTCGGCGAGCACGGGCACATGGTCGACAACGCTTCGGACATGGCGATGGTCCGGCTGCAGGGCGAGGACGGCCGTGAGTGCACCCCCGGCTTCTGCTCGATCCCGCCGCTGACTGCATGGCATAAGGAAGCCCGGCCCGTGCCGATCGAATCCGAGCGCCTCGTGCTCGGCGCGGTCGAAGCCGGATCCCAACTCATCGTCCTCGACCCGGGCACGTCACAGCCCTTCCTGCTCCGTCGTCCCGCCCTGTTCGCCTTCGCCCAGGGACAGCCCTGGACACCGGCCTGGGCCGACGCCGAGGTGGGGCAGGCGCTGGTCACGATCGCCGAGGACTTCCCCTGGCTGGCTCAGATCAGCCTGCGCCCCGGCAGTGCCCGAGTCCATGTCGAAGGACCCGAGGTCGGCATCCGACTCGGGGTGCGCTCTCAGATGCCCGCCGAGGAGATGACACGATTCCAACAGGCGCTGGCCGCCGATGAGACGATCGTCGAGAGAGTGGACTCGCTGGCTCTCCAGCTCGCCGAGTCTTGAGCACGCGTCCAGTCACGAGCCCAAGGTGTCAGGCTGATTCCCGAATAGAGGGAAAGGGCATGTGCACTTGCCTCATTTCTCCTATGCTTGATCTCTATGAGTGAGATTCGTGACCTGAGTCGTCCGACCGTCCCAGATGAGAGCTATCTCGGCCAGATGGCCGCCGAGACTCAATCCCGCAGCGAGCTGGCAGGCGAGTGGAACTCCGAGTTCACCGGGGCGCCCGAGTCTAGCACAGCGGTCCTCGCCGCCGGACTCGCGGCGGCCAGGGAGGATCTCGACGGGTTGCTGCACACCATCCACTCACTGGCGGAGACCGCATTCGTCGAACATGAGTCTGTGCGAGCCATCGCCTCGGTGCTGCGCTCACGGGGCATCGAAGTCGAGACCGGACTGTTCGGCCTCGACACGACCCTGCGTGCAACCACGGGAGCCGGCGGCGGGCGCACGATCGCGATCCTCGCTGAATACGACGCTCTCCCGGAGATCGGTCATGCCTGCGGTCACAACCTCATTGCCGCCTCGGGGGTGGGGGCGTTCCTTGCCCTGCATGCCCTCTGCGAACGGGACCCGAGTGCCGTTCCCGGCACGGTGGTGCTGCTCGGTACTCCCGCGGAGGAGGGCCACTCGGGCAAGGAGGTCATGGCCCGGGGCGGAGCCTTCGACGGCATCGACGCGGCGATCATGGTCCACGGCTACGGGTACGACTGCGCGGATCAGGTGTGGTTGGGCAGGCGCCTGCTCGATGTCACGTACTCCGGGGTCGCCGCCCATGCCTCGGCGCAGCCGTTCATGGGTCGCAATGCCCTCGACGCCGCGAACCTCTTTTACCAGGGTCTCGGGCTGATCCGCCAGCAGATGCCGCCGATCTCCCGCCTGCACGCTGTCATTGCCGATGGCGGGACCCGACCCTCGATCATCACGGAATCCGCGACTGTGCGGTGCTATGTCCGGTCGAAGTTCCCGGAAACACTCAAGGAGCTTTCGGACAGGGTCGAGGACGTGGCGAAGGGTGCGGCGCTGATGACCGGCACTGGTGTGGCGGTGGAATGGGATGAGCATCCGCCTTCGCTTCCGGTGCGCTCGAACTCCGCGCTGACACAGCGCTGGGCCGTGCACGAGGAGACCCAGGGCCACACACCATTGCCGGGTGGGGTGCTCGATGAGTCGATCGCGGCCTCGACCGACTTCGGCAATGTCTCCTACCGGATCCCGGGCATCCACCCGCTCATCAAGGCCGCCGACGCCGAGGTGGCGCTGCACACCCGCGAGTTCGCAGAGGCCTCGATCACGCCTGCCGCCGAAGATGCCGCCCACGATGCCGGGTATGGGCTGGCATGTACGGCGCTGGACTTCCTCGTCGACGATGCCCTGGCCGCCGAGGTGGTGGCCGAATTCGAGCGAGCCGGAGGAGCGATCGACGTGGAGAACTACTTCAACTAGACGCGCACCGCGCGTCTCGAGTACTCGGAGCAATTCGAAATGGCGAATCGAAGAGCGCTGCGAATCCGGCGAGCCCCGAGAGTGCACTCGGACCACGACCACCGAAGAGAAGGACACCACATGTCAACGACGACATCAGCGAAGATCGGTATCGGACAGCGTCTGCTGGACGGGATCGAACGGCTCGGCAACAAACTGCCCGAGCCGTTCACTCTCTTCCTCGGGCTGTTCCTGATCACGGGAGCAATCTCGACCGGCATGGCCATGGCAGACGTCTCCGTGTCCATTCCCGGCAGCGACGAGACCGTTGCGATCAGGGGACTGTTCACCGGCGAGGGACTGTCGTGGCTGACGACGACGATGGGCGACAACTACATCGGGTTCCCGCCCTTGGCCACGGTGCTGCCGATCCTTCTGGCAGTGGGCGTGGCCGAGAAGTCGGGCATGCTCGCCGCGGCCGTGCGAATCGCCTTCGGCAAGAGCCCGCGCTGGCTGCTGCCCTATGCCGTCGGCTTCGTCGGCGTGGTCGGGTCGATCATGGCCGACTCCGCCTTCATCATCATCCCGCCGCTGGCCGCGCTCGTGTTCAAGGCCGCCGGACGGCACCCGATGGCCGGCCTCATCGGCGGATTCGCCGCCACCGGTGCCGGGTATTCGACCTCGATCGTGCCGACCAGCCTCGATGCGCTCTTCGCCGGCATCACCACCTCGGTGATGGGGACCCTGCCCGGTACCGACTATACGGCCGTCAACCCGGTGTCGAACTACTTCTTCAACATCGTCGCCTCGATCGTGCTGGCACTCATCGCCGGTTTCATCATCGACAAACTCATCGAACCGAACATGGTTCGTAAGGGCGTTCCGCGCGAATACGCGGATGCCAAGGGTTCGGGCCTGGCCAAGGAATACCAGGCCAAGGACAACCCCTACGGTGAGAACGCCGTGTCTGCCGAGGAAGTCGAGGAGTCACAGAAGGAGGTCAAGGCCGAGCTCGAACCCGAGGAGAAACGGGGATTGGTGTGGTCCTTGGTCTCTGCAGTGCTGCTGACTGCGGTGGTGCTCTTCGGCGTGCTCATTCCCGACTCGCCCTGGCGCAATGAGGACGGCGGATTCTTGCCGAAGTCCCCGCTGCTGTCCTCGATCGTCTTCATCGTCTTCGTCTACTTCATGCTCATGGGTGTCGTCTACGGCTTCGTGGTGCGCACCGTCCGGTCAATGAATGACCTCGTGCGGATGATGAGCCAGTCGATCATCGACATGATGTCCTTCCTCATTCTCGCTTTCATCCTCGGCCAGTTCATCGCGCTGTTCAATTGGACGGGGATCGGCTCGTGGATCGCCGTGGCGGGTGCTTCAGGGCTCGAGGCCATCGGACTCACGGGCTTCGCCGCAGTCCTCGGATTCATGCTGCTGGCCAGTGTGCTCAACCTGTTCATCGTCTCCGGCTCTTCGATGTGGACGCTCATGGCGGCGGTGTTCGTCCCGCTGTTCGCGATCCTCGGCTACGAACCGGCCTTCATCCAGGCCGGATTCCGCGTCGGCGACTCGGCCACCCAGGTCATCACCCCGCTCAACCCCTACATGATCGTGCTCCTGGGGCTCGTGCGCCGCTACGAACCCAATGCCGGGCTGGGCACCATCATCTCGAGGATGTTCCCCTTCGTCATTCCGTTCTGGCTGGCCTGGGCGGCGCTGCTGGCGATCTGGTTCTTCTTCGACTTGGCTCTGGGACCCGGCAACGGCATCTTCCTCGAATAGGCTCCCTCGCCGAGGCGGTCTCACAGCATCTGCGTCACGCCCTTACGCCAATCCGTGGTGCCGAGCGACTCGGCGAAGTCTCCGGACTCGATGACGCAGGGGGAGTACCAGATCGGGGAGAGCTGATGGAGCTCGTACATCGACCGTTCGACGACGCCTGCGACGCGAGTCGTCCAACGGGGGAGTGCCAGGGGCTTTCTCGGCTTCGTGCCCGAATGCTCGTGAGTGAACTCCGTGATCTCGCCCAGAGTCGGGTTCGAGGAGGGAGCGATGAGCAGACGATGCGTCCCCGCGGGGACGTCTTCGAGAAGCTGTGCCGCGCGGATCATCGCGGCGGCGAGGTCCGCGATGACGGTGATGCCGTGGGCGACATCGGTGCGTGCGGGCACGATGGCCCGATGCCCTTTGGAGATCGGAGCGGTGATGCACATCTTGATCACAGAGGACCACGGTTGCGCGGTGCTGCCGAGCAGGTCCCCGGCGATGACGCTCGCCGTGGTGGCCGGGTGTTCGCGCCTGGCTTCAAGGAGTCTCTGGCGAATCCGTCCCTTGTCCTCGACCGGGGCGAACGGGGAGGACTCTGTGATCGCTTGACCGAGTCCGGCGAAAGCATAGACCGATTCGGGGAAGATGACGGGAATGCCCAACCGCGCTGCGGTGTCCATGATCGCCGAGTCGAGCCGGGGGAGGGTCTGCTCCCACTTCCGGCTGTCATAGGGAGCATGGGCACAGGCGAAGATGACGTCACTGCCCGCGGCGGCATCGTGAAGCTGTGCACGGTCGGCCGCATCTATGCGAATGTGCGTGATCTCGGTGCCGGCCTCGGGGCTGTGCAGTGTTTGCCCCGTATCGGTCACCGTCTCATTGCCGGCTGGTGACTGAACGTCGGTCACCGTCCGATTGCCTGCTGCAGCTGCCGCAACCGGTGCCGAAGCTCTGCCCGAGCGGGTTGCGACTGTCGTGTGAATTCCTGTTGTTGAGAGTTGGGTGGCGATTTCTTCGCCGATCTGTCCATAGCCGATGATGAGTGCGGATTTCATGAGGTGAGTCCTTACTGAGGTCGTGATTCGGTCGAGCTGCGGAAGACAGTCGAGAGAGCGGTGCTCTCTAAAGTCAGAGTAGACCGCCGAGGACTCCAATTCAAGAGCAGTGCTCACTATTGTTATCTTTGCTCTCTCGTTCTAGGGTGGACGCATGACCACTTCGACTCCGCGTCAGCGAGCCCGGCTGGAAACCGAAGCCCAGATCACCCGCATCGGGAATCAGATGCTTGACGCCGATGGCCTCGACGGGGTCTCACTTCGTGCGATCGCCCGGGAGCTCGGGATCGTCTCAAGCGCGATCTACCGCTATGTGAAGAACCGTGATGAACTGCTGACCATACTCATCCGTGACGCATTCACCTCGATCGCCGACGAGGTGGATGCGGCCCTCGAGAGCAACGAATCCGTTCTCACCGTCGGGGTGACGATGATCGCGTGGTCGCGTAGGTACCCGAACCGTTGGGCGCTCATCTATGGCACTCCGGTCCCCGAGTACCAAGCACCGCGGGATGAGACTGTGGTCCCCGGGACTCGGATTATGGTGACGCTGACCAATTTGGTCGCGAAGAGTTCTGCGGCACAGACGAAGAATCAGGTCCCACCCGCACACGCGCTGGATGCATTGCGGGAAGGCCTGCGAGAACTGGGACTGGAGCCGGACGATCAGGTGATCATGCGTACCGTGACTGTGTGGGCGGCGCTCATCGGACTCATCAATGCTCTGCGGTTCGGACAGTTTGGTCCCGGCAATGATCAGGTCGAAGACGAGCTCATGCAGGGACTCGTGTCGACGCTCGGGCACTGAATCAGCGTATGGGGCGGGCCAACGGACGGGCCAGCGTACGGAGCGGAAGCGACGAGCTGCTCATCCGTCGAGAAGCCCGCGAATGTCCTCGCCGGTGATCGTCGATGAGAATCCCTCACCCTCATTGACCAGGGAGTCGAAGAGCTGGGCCTTCTTCTCCTGCAGAGCCAGTACCTTCTCCTCGATCGTCTTCTCCGCGACCATCCGATAGACCATGACGTTCTTCGTCTGCCCGATTCGGTGCGCGCGGTCGATGGCTTGAGCCTCGACCGCAGGATTCCACCAGGGGTCGAGCAGGAAGACATAGTCGGCCTCCGTCAGCGTCAGGCCGAATCCGCCGGCCTTGAGGCTGATCAGGAAGACCGGTGCATCCCCGGCCCTGAAGTCGTCGATGACCGCGCCTCGATTGCGAGTCGAGCCGTCGAGGTAGCAGTAGTCGATATTGCGGTGCTCGAGCTGTTCGCCGACCCGGGACAGGAACGAGGTGAACTGACTGAAGATGATGGTGCGGTGACCTTCGGCAACGACGTCGTCAAGATGGGAGAAGAGCGCGCTGAGTTTGCTCGATCCGATCGATTCGTACCTCTCATCGATGAGGAATGGGTCGATGGCCAGCATCCGCAGGAGTGTCAGCGACCGGAAGATCGCGAAGCGGTTGCGGTCCATGTCATTGATGAGGCCGAGGAGCTTCTTCCTCTCCTTCTGCAGAATCGTGTTGTAGAGGTCCCGGTGTTTGGTGCTGAGCTCGACGCTGAGGACCTGTTCCTGCTTCGGCGGCAGGTCGGCTGCGACGAGTTCTTTGTTCCGCCGTTTCATGAACGGTCTGATTCGCCGCCGCAGCAGAGCCATTCCATCCGGGGACTCACCTGATTCGATAGGGGAGACGATCTCGCGACGGAACTTCTCGATGCCGGGCAGCAGGCCCGGTGAGGTGATCGAGTACAGCGACCACAGGTCGGTGAGAGAGTTCTCCATCGGTGTGCCGGTGATGGCCAGGCGGAACCGGGCCTGTACCGCCTTTGCCGCAGTGTGGACCTTGGCGGTCCTGTTCTTGACGAACTGCGCCTCGTCGAGGACGAAGGTGTCCCACTCGATCGACCTGAAGGCTTGTGCGTCGAGGCGCAGGATTGCGTATGAGGTGATGACGAGGTCCGCGTCCTCGATCTCTTCGGCCAAGGTGGTCTTCCGCTTCTTTTCCGTCGCGGAGATGGTGGCGACTCGAAGACCTGGTGTGAATTTCTCGGCCTCCGCACGCCACGTCGACATCACCGAGGTGGGCGCGACGACGAGGATGGGGGAGGCGTTCACGCTCGTGTTCTTGATGTGGGTGAACAGGCTCAGTGCCTGCAGCGTCTTGCCCAACCCCATGTCATCGGCCAGGATGCCGCCGAGTCCGCTGGACCACAGGGCCGCCAGCCAGCTGAACCCTTCCTGTTGGTAGGGACGCAGTGTGGCTTCGACCCCGTCGGGCACGTCGAGAGCAGGAATCTCGCCGAGGTGGCTGAGCGCTTCGACCGAGCGTCGCCACGAGGCGGCGGCGGTGGATTCGTCGACAAGCCCGTCGAATTCGGCCCACAGATCCATATGATAGCGCGAGAGGCGAGGTGAGTCCGGCTGCCAGTCTGCGATGACATCCGATTCGGCGAGCATGCGACGAAACTTGTCGAAGAAGGGTGCATCGAGGGAGAAGTACGAGCCATCGGGCAAGACCATCATCGCCGCCCCCTGCGCCAACGCGACGAACAGGTCGGCGAAGCGCACCTGCTGTCCCGCGATCATGATGTGGAAGCGGATGTCGAACCAATCGCTGTCCTCGGCTTCGTCGGTCGACATCGAAACCAGTGGTGCCTCGGTGACTTCTCGATAGGCCGGGCGATCGCCGATCTCATGCACCTCGAGATGGTCGATGTCAGTCAGAACAGGCAGCAGTTTGTCGGCGAAGACCGCTGTCTGCAGACCGTCGAGGTCCACGGTTCCGGCACGGCGTATCTCGCTCGGCAGCGTCAGCGGCATCGAGGTCGCGGCAACAGCGGAGCTCAATTTCGCGAGCACTCCGTCTTCGTGTTCGATGCTTCGGTCGCGGTCTGGCAGATGCCCACGGTGGACGGGAAACGTTTGCATCGGGTGATGATAGTGCCACTCCCACGCCAGGTGCGCACCCCGGTCTCCGTAGGTAACGGTGAGTGCGAGGTCAGGAGGCACGAGCACGGGCAGGGCCACCGAGTCGTCTGAGGAGGCGACGGAGGTGGCGTAGGCGAGCTTGGGATAGAAGTCCGTGAAGAAATCATGAACCTGGTCATGGGAGATGGTGACCGGTTCCCAGCGACGCAGCATCTGAACCACATCATGATTCGTCCGTGGCTCGGCAGGGGCCAGCACGAGGGACGTACCGCCGGAGGTCGAGATTCCGTAGAAGCCATGATCATCGATCGGGCCGCAGAAGCCCTGGTCGAACGACTCGCCGTCTATCGTGATCAGGGAGCGGGCCTCGAGTCCATCCGAGACCGCAACCACATCACATTCGGTCGACCCTTCCTCACCTCGGTGAATCGAGAGTCCGCGGCTGGCGCCGACGAGTTCGATGCCCAGCGACCTCGCCTGATCGAAGAGATGCCAGAGCAAGGGCGAAGTGAACCAGTCAAGGACCACCGAGTCATCATTCGTGATGAGGTGATTCGAACTGATGGCGGACAGGCCGTAGAGCTGTGCGAACCAGGCCGCCTGCCCCTGTGCATATGCACGAGTGTTTGAGTTGTTGGCGATGTTGGACCACGACACGTTCCCTTTGATCCAATTGCTGCGCGCGCCTTCCATCAGTGGTCTCAAGGTGACGACGAGGTCGGTGCGACCGGTGAGCTTGGAGCGTCTGATGGGGTGGGTTTCGAAGTTCCCGAAGCCCGTGCGTCTCAGTTCGGAGATTTCGAAGCCGAGGGCCAGACGGGTCGGTGCACTGCCGGCCAGGGTGCCTCCAGGCCCCGATGCCCAGACCGATTCATCGACTTGGTCGGAGGAGAAACCCGACAGAATCGACTTCCAGTCGGATTCTCTGGGTCCGCGTGATGACGGGGCACTGCCGCCCGCAGGAGTCTGATGCCTGGCCTCCTTGCGGGCAGCGCCGCTGTGGGCAGCCTTCCAGGTGGCGTCTTCGGGGGAGCGGCGCTGGTCGGGGTCGTGCAATGCCGTGGAACCGAATGGTGCAACCTGTCGGATCGATGCCGCCATCAATGCGGCCACCACGTGTTTGCAGTCTCCGCCCACGGGGCAGGTGCATCGCGAGGAGAGAACAGTGAATGATTTGGCTGTGGGGCTGTGCTGTTCCAGTCGCACGATGCTGGTGTAATCGTGTGCAGCAGTCCCCGAGACATCGGCGCGAAGCGTCATCGCGTCGGGATCCCAGCTGGCTTGGCCGACCATGCCCTTGTTGGCGTAGCTGCGCCCGCGCTCGTAGAAGGTCGAGCCGAAGTAGTCCTGCAACTCCTTGGCGCTCACGTACGGCAGTTCAACGGGAGACATGCAACGATGATCTCACTCGCCGCTGACACAGCAGAGCGGCTCCCGACCAAAGGTCGAAAGCCGCAGCGGATATGTCAGCGTCAGGTACCCGACGCAGGCGTCGGCACACAATTGCTTCTGTCAGCGAACCGGGCCGGTGAACTTCTCGCCGGGGCCCTGTCCGGGCTCATCCTGAATCTCCGAGGCTTCGCGGAAGGCCAGCTGGAGGCTGCGCAGACCGTCACGCAGCGGACGGGCGTGATGGTCGCCGATGACGGTCGCGGCCCCTGTGACCAAGCCGGCGAGAGCGGTGATGAGCTTGCGCGCCTCGTCGAGGTCCTGCAGCTCGGCTGCCGGAACATCCGGGGAGTCTTCGGCCAGCCCGCATTTGACGGCGGCGGCAGACATCAGGTGTACGGCTGCGGAAGTGACGACCTCGACGGCGGGTACTTCGGCGATGTCACGGGTGACATCGGCAACCGCCTCGGCGGGTACAGAATTTTCAGAGCTCATGGGACTAGCTTGACATATGATTGACCCGACGATTGCATGTTCGGCTTCGATGTGCGAAGTGTCATGAAGCGTAGTACACTGAGTTGTGGTGCGAAGCGGAGTCTGACTCCCACCTTGATCGCGTAGAGCGATCGGGTCCAATGATCTGATGATCGAACGCCCGGGTGCAAGCTCGGGATCGAAGGTCTCAGATCGAGGTGTATTCACTTGATGCGTGACGGCGATCGAATCCGTTGCTCTGATGTGTGTGCAGGCTCCCTTGGCATGTGGTCAATGGGAGCCTTTTCTATTGCCACGACATCATTTGAGCTAAAAAGGAGTGAACACATCAGCGAGACGCGCATCAATGACCGGATTCGGGTTGCCGAGGTCCGGTTGGTCGGACCCAACGGTGAACAGGTCGGTATCGTTGCCATTCGCAAGGCACTCGACCTCGCAAGCGAGGCTGATCTCGATCTGGTCGAGGTCGCACCGCAGGCGAAGCCTCCCGTGGCCAAACTCATGGACTACGGGAAATTCAAATACGAATCTGCTCAGAAGGCCAGAGAAGCTCGCAAGAACCAAGCGAACACTGCGCTGAAAGAGATCCGCTTCCGTCTCAAGATCGATGAACACGACTATGAGACGAAGAAGGGGCATGTGACCCGCTTCCTCGCCGGTGGCGACAAGGTCAAGGTCATGATCATGTTCCGCGGACGTGAACAGTCCCGCCCCGAAATGGGCATCAAGCTGCTCAACCGCTTGGCCGAAGATGTGTCCGACCTCGGCACCGTCGAATCCTCACCACGGGTCGACGGACGCAACATGGTGATGGTCATCGGCCCACACAAATCTAAATCCGACGCCAAGGCCGAGGCCCGCAAGGCATCATCAGATGCCAAGGGCAGCGCCGCCGAGGTGAAGTCCCGACGTGATCGTGTCGCTGCCGAAAAGCAGGCAGCACCCGACACGTGAGAAGTAAGTACCGAATCGCTGGAGCCTGAACGGTTCCAGCGTGTGAAGTAGTTGTCGGTGGTCGCCACTGACAACGAAATGCAAAGGAGAACGGCTCGATGCCGAAGCAGAAGACGAACAGCAGCGCCAAGAAGCGCATGCGTGTCACGGGTACTGGCAAGATCATGCGTGAAGGCGTGAACAACCAGCACAAGTTCGAGGGCAAGTCCTCGGCCCGTAAGCGTCGCGTTGCCGAGGACCAGGTCCTCACCGGCGGAGATCGCGCCAAAGCCCGCAAGCTTCTGGGCAAGCTCAAGGGCAGGTGAGACCCTCTCGGGTCTCCAACCCGGGCAGCCACGCACGTGGTGCCCACAGCTTGAACCAGACTCCGGCACCGCCGGTTGAACCAATTTTGAAGGAGTAACACGTGGCACGTGTTAAGAGAGCGGTCAACGCTCACAAGAAGCGCCGGGTCATCCTTGACCGGGCAAGCGGCTACCGGGGACAGCGCTCGCGCCTGTACCGCAAGGCCAAAGAGCAGGTCATTCACTCGCTGGTCTACAGCTACCGTGACCGTCGCGCCCGCAAGGGTGACTTCCGTCGCCTGTGGATCCAGCGCATCAACGCCGGCGCCCGCGCCAACGGCATGACCTACAACCGCTTCATCCAGGGCCTCAAGGCCGCTGGTGTCGAGGTTGACCGCCGTATGCTCGCCGAGCTCGCCGTCAACGATTCAGCCACCTTCGCGCACCTGATCAAGGTTGCCAAGGAAGCCCTTCCGGCTGACGTCAACGCAGCGAAGACCGCTGCAGCCTGAGCTGCCGGTCCTCACGCTCTCAACGGCCCCGAACTGACTTGGTTCGGGGCCGTTGATTTTGTCTCAACCAGTCCCTCCAGCAAGAATGCGGGTCAGCGAAACTCCATGAAACTTCCAGACGCCATCTCCTCACCGAATTCGAAACGGGTCAAGAACGCGGTGAAGCTGCTCAAGCGTCACAGCCGCAAGACGATGGGCCAGTTCCTCGTCGAAGGCCCACAGGCGGTGCGTGAAGCTCTGGAACGGCATGCCGAGCTGGATCTTCCCGGCCAGGCACCCGGTACTCCCGACTGGGTCGGGTCGAACGTCGATCCGCAAGGTGGCGTCATCGAACTCTTCATCACCGAGGAGGCCGCCGAGGCTCATCTGGAGTTCGTCGAGACGGTCAAAGACTGTGACATTCGCTGGAACATCATCACCGATGAGGTGCTGACCGAGCTGTCCGCGACAGTCAATTCGCAGGGCGTCGTCGCCGTGTGTGAGCGCATCGATGTCGATCTGACTTCGGTCATCGACAAGGAGGCACAGCTCATCGTCGTGCTCTCTCAGGTCCGTGACCCCGGCAATGCCGGCACGATCATCCGCCTCGCCGATGCGGCAGGGGCCGACGCCGTGGTGCTCACCTCGTCGAGCGTCGACATCTACAACGACAAGACTGTGCGTTCGACCGCTGGCTCTCTGTTCCATGTTCCCGTGGTCACCGGCGTCGGCGTCGCCGAGGTGACCGAACTGGCCCGTGCCCGCGGCCTGCAGGTGCTCGCCGCCGATGCCAACGACCGAGCACACGACATCCACCATCCATGGGACACCGGACTCGACCTGACTGCCCGCACGGCTTGGGTCTTCGGCAACGAGGCCTGGGGGATGAAGGAGGCCGACCTGGAGCTCTGCGATGCCTCGGCGGCCGTGCCCATCTATGGGAAAGCCGAGAGCCTCAATCTGGCCACGGCGGCTGGGGTCTGCATCTACGAGAGTGCCCGCAACCAGCGGATGTGAGTATGAGCCTCGGTCGACACTCCTTCTGACCTCGACGTATTCCGGTTTTCGACAGTGATGTGAGAGCATAGATCATCGCGAGTATCGGGAAGGGATACGTGATGGACGAGCCACTGTTCGACGAAGAATTCGGCAATCGATCCTTTGATACTGTTCAGCAAGGTGAGAGCTGTCTACGCAGACTCAGGGAGCTTCGAATCGGTATTGATCGAGTCCAGCACGCCTTACGTGCCGGTGACCAGGCTGCACGTCAGGCAGATGAATTCAGCCCGAAGACTGCAGCTGGATTGCAGCGGTGGACGAACACGATACAGGAGCTGCGCCGTGGTCTTGCGACTGACGGTTGGGAATGTGAAGATCCGAAGAACTCGCCGCGTTTGGTCCGTGCAGATAAGGCTGTCTCGCTGGCGGTGGTGACCGGAGATAAGCACACAGGGGTACCTGAGCATTTTCCGAAGAATGCACATCCACTTGGGTCGACGATGGTGGATGCAATTCGTCATAACGACTCGAAACAGGTTGCCGGCCAGCAGCCGATTGAAGTGGTTGACTCGTTCGCCAAGGGAATTCTGGAGCTGAACTCGATTACTTGGGTGTTGCTATATCGAAGGACCGCGAAATTCGGGCTGCGGGCCGAGATCTCTTATCCAGCACTGACCCGCGACCGAGTCATCACTGATTGGAAAGAACGTTTGATTCTGCCAGAGGCAAAGTTTATTGAGGAGAACACACCATTGGACGCCGACACAGATGATGTCTATTTCGAGATCCGTGAAGCGTAACAGAGCGGTGCTGGATCCCACTAGAATCACGCTTGCACGAGAGCTCCGAGGGCTGAGCAAAACAGAGCTTGCCAAAATTCTCGGCGTGACACCTCGAACACTGCAGAAGTACGAATCCGAAGGTGCGCCAGTCGAACGGGCCAGCGTCCTTGCTGATGCAGTCGGAGTAGAACAGGAATTCTTCCGGTTGCCCGCAAACGAAGGACTCTCGACCGAGCAAGGTTTCTTCAGATCTCTTCGCCGTGCAACTGCAGCTCAGCGCAATACGGCCAGAGCTGCCGCAGCGATCGGCACCGAGGTGTACACGTTCATTACCGAACGCTTCAAGCTGCCTGTACCCAATATTCCAGAAATTGAGCAGTTGTCGCCTGCTCAGGCTGCCGCAACGCTGCGTGCAGCCTGGGGGAGGGGCACTGGGCCACTGCCAAACCTCATACAGCTGGCAGAAGCAAATGGAATTCGAGTACTGTCTTTGCCATCGAACGCAAAGACGGTGGATGCGTTCAGCTTCGTTCGCGATGACGAGGCATACATTTTCCTGTCGACGGTGAAGACAGCCGAACGTTCACGTTTTGACATTGCTCATGAGCTCGGTCATCTGGTGATGCACACTCGGGAATCCCCAACTGGCGCAACAGACACTTTGGCTAGTCAGGAGCTTGAGAGACAGGCGGACGAATTCGCAGCGGAGTTCCTGATGCCAGCGGAAGCTGTACTCCCTCGTTCCAGCAGAGAACCAGCCGTACCAGAGATCATGGAGCTGAAGGCAACCTTCAAAGTGTCTGCTATAGCGATGACAAAACGCCTCCACGACGTGGGTAGGGCTTCCGAGTGGGCCTATCGGCAAAATTGCGTTGAGCTCGCGAAGCGAGGATTTCGAGTAGGGGAGCCTGATGGAATCTCTCGCGAACGCTCGAGGGTGTTTGACACGGTATTCCCTGCGATAAGAGAGAAGCACAATCTACATGCTGAGGTTGCTGGTCATCTCGGGATAACGCTCGACCTATTGCACCAACTGACCTTTGCGCAGATACCTGTTTCGGTTACCGGAGACAAACAGAGAGCCTCTGGCGAAGGCCCCGACCTCAAGCTGGTGCATAGCCGGTGAGCCGAACTCGGAAGACGGAGTCGACTGAAGCTCCCCGCGCGCCGAAGATCACGCTGTCGAACCTGACTCCCGGATACCTCGGCGATATCGGTCTGGAGGATTTCCTCGAGGGCATGGAGTTCACAGACCTTGACCTCACCGAGGTGGATTCCACCCAGGCCACGTACCTGGACTGCTCCCTGTCCCGGGTGAACTTCGGCGCAGCCGAGTCTCCAGCGAACCTCACAGGCGCACGGTTCTCAGGAACAAAGATCGAGGATTGCCGCGCCGATACGTGGACGATGCCGCGGGGGAGCCTTCTGCACACCGAGATCTCGGGCACGCGGATCGGCGCCGGGGTGGCTCATGACAGCGTGTGGGAGAAGCTTGTTATCAGTAACTGCCGGATCTCCTATCTCAACCTGCGTTCAGCCAAGCTCACGGACGTCGAATTCCGGGACTGCGTCATCGACGAAATCGACCTTGACCGGTCCAGGGCCAACCGTGTGTCCTTCCCTGGCTCGAAGGTCGGGGTCCTGCAGTGCGAAGGTGCGACCCTGAGCAATGTGGACCTACGCGGTCTGCAGCCGCATAAGATCTCCGGCGTGCACTCGCTGCAGGGAACCACGATTGATGAGATGCAGTTGATGCTCTTCGCTGAACTTTTCGCCCGTGAGCTCGGGATCAGCGTCGAGTGACTGCCGCTCGAGGAAGGAAGCAGCACTGATGTTCTACGCGCCGATGGCGGGCTACCTGATCGTGGCAGCAGTCAGCGTCTTTCTCATCATTGCCCAGCGCAAACACGCGATCGGCAGAAACTCTGCAATCGGTATCCGGACGCGGCACACGCTCGCATCCGATGCCGCATGGGACGCAGGTCAATGAGCAGGCGTGCCCTACCTTGGCGCCATGGCCGGCATCAGCATCGGCCACGCCGCGGCACTGTTCGGCGTCGAATTGTCGGATGCCAGGACAGCCGGCCACGTATTGTCGGTACTCGGATGGGTGCTCATACTTGTCTGCGCTGTATTTGCCGGGAGAGCGGCAAATGCTGCGGCGAGGTCAGCTGGTTCCTGAAATCAGCTCTCCCGCCCGCCGTGTCGAATCAGCGAACGCCCAGCCCTACCGTTCGTCGAGCTCGGCGTCCTTCCGCTGGCTCAACTCGTCGATGAGCACTCGTTCGTTCTCCGAATAGTCGACGGGCACCACGACGACATGCACTCCGCCGGCGGCAAACGCCGACTCGAGCGTCTCGTGCATATCGTCGGGGTCCTCAAGTCTGTGCCCGGTAGCACCATAGGATTCGGCGTAGGCGACGAACTCAGGGTTGCCGAAGGTCAGCCCGTAGTCAGGCATGCCGTCGACTGCCTGCTTCCACCGGATCATGCCGTAGGCGCGGTCTTCGAGGATGAGGACGACGAGGTCGAGGCCCAGACGCACCGCCGTCTCCATCTCCTGGCTGTTCATCATGAACCCGCCGTCGCCCACGACCGCCATCACGCGGCGTTCTGGATGGGTCAGCTTGGCGCCGATGGCAGAGGGGAGCCCGGCTCCCATGGTGGCCAGCGCATTGTCGAGCAGCAGCGTATTGGCTCGAGTGGTGCGGTAATTGCGGGCGAACCAGATCTTGTACATCCCATTGTCGAGCGCAACGATGCCGTCCACGGGCATGACATTGCGGACCTCGGCGACGATGCGCTGCGGGATGAACCGTTCGTCGTCGGAGTTCTCTTCGATCTTCTCCAGAATTCTTGCCCGCATGGGCAGAAGTGCTCCGGCGTTGGGCACACGACCCACCAGCTCTACGGCGAGGCGGTCGAGGCTCGGACCCAGATCGCCGATGGTTTCGACCTGCGGGAAGTAGACCTGTTCGACGACGGCCGCACGATAGCCGACATGGACGACTGTCGGCCCGGTCTCATCCATGGTGAACGGTGGCTTCTCGGTCGAATCGTGACCGATGGTGACGATGACGTCGGCCTCATCGATCGCATCGTGAATGTAATCACGGTTGGTCAGGGCTGCGGTGCCCAGGTAGAGATCGGAGGATCCGGAGACGGATCCTTTGCCCATCTGCGTGGTGAAGTAGGGGATGCGCACCCGGGAGACGAACTTCGACAGTGAGGCGGTGCAGTCCGAACGAGAGGCATCTGCGCCGAGCATGAGCAATGGTCGTTTCGCACCTCGAATTGCCCCCGCAGCGGCTTCGACGGCATCCTCGCTGGCAATCGCCCGTCCCCTGTCGTGGGGCCGCACGAGTTGGTACTGGTCGAGTGGCATGGCAGCGATGTCTTCGGGCAGCTCGAGGTGGACGGGCCCCGGCCGTTCGGCCTGGGCGACGCGGAATGCCTCCCGGATCATTGTGGGAATCATCCTCGCCGAGGTGATCTGCTGGCTGGCCTTCGTCAGCGGCCTCATCGTCGCGACCGTATTGACGATCTGGAACCGTGCCTGCTCTGCCGTGCGGATCCCCTTCTGCCCGGTGATCATCAGCACCGGCATTCCGCCGAGGTGGGCGTAGGCGGCCCCCGTCGCGAGATTGAGGGCGCCGGGACCGAGGGTGGTCAGGCAGACTCCCGGCTTTCCCGTCAGTCGCCCGTAGGTCGCGGCCATGAAGGCGGCTGCCTGTTCATGGCGGGTGAGGATCAGGTCGATGGACGATCGGCGCAGAGAATCGACGAAGTCGACATTCTCCTCGCCGGGGATGCCGAAGATGCGCTCGACTCCCTCGTTCTCCAGGGCCTTCACCATGACATCGGAAGCTCGCTGAGTCGTCATGCTTCGACACTACATCCTTTGCCGTCGCGCCTCGATGGCACAGATCACAGATTTCCCCGACGATCGACAGGGTCTCATTGACTGCCGTCGGGACATGATTGAGGGCTGTCGATGCATTTTCCGCGACGCATGGTCGGGCGTGGTTTCACAGGCGATAGACTGATGCGCGGTAGAAGTGGCGTAGAAGTACGGCACCAACGCAGGCACATAAAGGACATTGATGACTGACCAGCTCGACCCATTGGACGAGTCGGCCGTGAATGCGGCCGTTGACGCGGCTCTGAGCGCATTCGCGGACGCACGCACCCTCGACGATCTCAAGGCCGCGAAGATCGAGTTCACGGGCGACAAGGCCCCGCTGGCGCTGGCCAACCGAGCCATCGGCGGACTCGACAAGGCCGAGAAAGCCGCGGCCGGAAAGATCGTCGGCAAGTCCAGAGGTCAGGTCAAGAAGGCACTCGACGCCCGTCAGGCCGAGCTGGAAGCCGAGCGCGACGCAGCCGTTCTCATCGAAGAGTCCATCGACGTCACGCTGCCCACTGACCGCAACCGCCTCGGCGCTCGCCATCCGCTCTCCCTCATCCAGGAACAGGCCGCCGACTACTTCATCGGCCTCGGCTGGGAAGTTGCCGAAGGCCCCGAGATCGAATCCGAGTGGCTGAACTTCGATTCCCTCAACTTCGGACCCGACCATCCTGCTCGCCAGATGCAGGACACCTTCTTCGTCGACCCTCCTGAGGCCGGCCTCGTCCTGCGCACCCACACCTCACCGGTGCAGTCGCGTTCGCTGCTGCAGCGCGGTGTCCCGCTCTACATCGTGTGCCCGGGCAAGACCTTCCGCACCGATGAACTCGATGCCACTCACACGCCGGTCTTCCACCAGATCGAGGGCATCGCCATCGACAAGGGCCTGACCATGGCCAACCTGCAGGGCACCCTTGACGGCTTCGCCCGCGAGATGTTCGGCCCGGAGTCGAAGACCCGCCTGCGCCCCAGCTTCTTCCCGTTCACCGAACCGAGCGCGGAAATGGACTTCTGGTTCCCCAACAAGGTCGGCGGGCCCGGCTGGATCGAATGGGGCGGCTGCGGCATGGTCCACCCCAATGTGCTCAAGGCCGCGGGCATCGACCCCGATGTCTACCAGGGCTTCGCCTTCGGTATGGGCATCGAGCGCACCCTGATGCTGCGCGAAGGAATCAACGATATGCATGACATGGTCGAAGGCGATGTGCGCTTCTCGGCCCGTTTCGGAATGAAGGCTTGATATGCGCGTCCCACTGAACTGGCTGGCCGACTATGTCGATCTCCCAGCCGAGACCGATCCCCATGCCCTCGCTGCCGAGTTCGCAGCCGTCGGTCTCGAGGAAGAGGACTTCTTCGGACCCGAGATCACTGGCCCACTCGTTGTCGGACGGGTGCTCGAACTCGTCAAGGAAGAGCACTCGAACGGCAAGACCGTCAACTGGTGCCGCGTCGACGTCGGCCCCGAACACAACGAAGCCCAGGATGATCCGAAGGACCCGCAGCCCGGTCCCGAGGTGCCCAGCCGCGGCATCATCTGCGGTGCGCACAACTTCGTGCCCGGCGACCTCATCGTCGCCTGCCTGCCCGGAGCCGTCCTGCCCGGTGACTTCAAGATCGCTGCTCGCAAGACCTACGGTCACAAGTCCGATGGCATGATCTGCTCGGCCAAGGAACTCGGCCTGGGCGAGGACCACGACGGCATCATCGTGCTGAAGAACCTCGGCCTCAGTGGCGAACCCGGTGACGATGCGATCGCCCTCCTCGGACTCGACCAGGTCACCCTCGACGTCAACGTCACCCCTGACCGCGGCTACCAGTTGTCGATGCGCGGCATCGCCCGCGAGTACGCGCAGATGAAGGGGCAGTCCTTCACCGACATCGGAAGCCCCACCGTCGCCGAGGTCAACGCCGCCACCGATGACGGGTTCCCTGTCGTCATCGAGGATTCCAACCCCATCAACGGGGTCGTCGGCTGCGACCAGTTCACCGCCTTGCAGGTCACCGGGCTCGACCCCGCAGCGACAACCCCGTTCTGGATGCAGCGCCGACTCATCGCCGCAGGCATGCGTCCCATCAGCCTCACCGTTGATGTCACGAACTACGTCATGCTCGAACTCGGCCAGCCGCTGCACGCCTACGACACGGCGCTGCTGGGCGAGGAGATCGTCGTGCGCCGTGCCCAGGCGGGGGAGAAGCTGACCACACTCGACGGTGTCGAACGCACACTCGATCCCGAGGACCTCCTCATCACCGATCGTGGCGGCAAGGGCGGCAAGATCATCGGCCTCGCTGGTGTCATGGGCGGAGCCGATGTTGAGGTGGGAGAGACGACCACCGACGTGGTCATCGAGGCCGCACATTTCGACCCGATCTCGATCGCCAGGACCGCCCGGCGGCACAAGCTGTCGTCCGAGGCCTCGCGTCGCTTCGAACGTGGAGTCGACCCGTTGCTCGGCCCCGTGGCCGCACGCCGCTGCGCTGACCTGCTCGTCGAACTCGCCGGCGGCACACTCAGCCCGGCGACAACACAGGTCGGGCAGGCTCCCGAACCCACCGTCATCGAGCTTCCGGTCAAGCGAGTCGACTCCCTCGTCGGCGTCGACTACACGACCGCCGAGGTGACTGGTCTGCTCGAAGGCATCGGTGCAGGCATCGAGGTCATCGGCAAGGACCGTCTGGCCGTGACCGTGCCCTCCTGGCGCACGGACATCACCGCAGACGTCGACCTCATCGAGGAAGTCGCCCGCACCGGCGGCTACGACCGGATCCCATCGATCCAGCCGGCCGCTCGCGCCGGACAGGGCATGACCGAAGCACAGCGCACGCGGCGCCGGATCTCGAATCTGCTGGCTGCCGACGGGTTCACCGAGGTGCTGTCGTACCCGTTCACGAACGACAAGCGGGACGATCAGCTGCGGCTCGAGGCTGATGATGTGCGCCGCAAGCACGTGCGCCTGGCCAACCCGATGTCCGAAGACCTGCCGCTCATGCGCACCACCCTGCTCTCGACTCTCGTCGACCTCGTGGTTCGCAACCAGGGCCGCGGGGCGAAGGACGTCGCACTCTTCGAGGCGGGACTGGTGTCCACCTCAGCGGGTCTGCCTGAGGGTCCCGGGCCGCGTCACCTGCCCGGATACCACCCGAGCGATGACGAGCTCGAGGCGATCTACGCCTCGGTGCCGCATCAGCCTTATCATTATGCCGGCATCATCTCCGGCAATGCGGAGATGCCCGGCGTCTGGGGCAAGGGCCGTAAGGCCGAGGCGACGGATGTCATCGACACCGTCCGCCGGATCGCTGCGCTCAATGGCCTCGAGGTCACCGTCGAGGCCGATCAGATCGCTCCGTGGCATCCAGGACGGGCGGCGAAGTTCGTCCTCGCCGATGGGCAGACTCTTGGCCATGCCGGTGAGCTGCACCCGAAGGTGTGCGAGAACCTCGGCCTGCCGGCACGGACGGTCGGATTCGAGATCGATCTTGACGCATTGCTGGCTCAGGAGGATCTGCGTGCCTGGGACGGTGCGCTGTCGACATATCCGGTGTCGCGTCAGGACGTTGCGCTCATCGTCGATGCCGAGCTGCCGACGCAGACTCTGGCCGCGACGCTGCGCGAAGGTGCAGGGGAGGAGCTCGAACTGCTAGAGACCTTCGACCTCTACACCGGTGACCAGCTGCCCGAGGGCAAGAAGTCGCTGGCGTTCCGCCTGACCTTCCGGGCCCCGGATCGTACGCTCAAGGCCGATGAGGCCTCGGCGATGCGCGAGGCGGCGACGAAGTTGGCTGCCGAGCGTCACGGCGCCGAAGTCCGCAGCTGAGAACAGTGCGTCACAGAGCCCGGTCGACCGATACAGTGGTTCGACCGGGCTTTGCCGTGTCCGCTCGAAGCATCACGGCAGAGCGCACAAGAACATCCGAACACGTTGGTGTGAGGATCTGTGCTGCGCACCACGACACCTGACCACTCGTACCCGATCACCGCTGAGGAGTCCCAACCATGTCCGAGAAACTGCCCTACGGAACAAACATGCCGACCACCGACGGAACCCCTGAGGCGACTGCGGTCCCGTCCGAGACGATTGCGCTCATAACCGGCGGTGCGCGCGGAATCGGACGCCATCTGTCGGAGGCATTCGCTGGTGCCGGATATCACGTGATCGTGACGGCTGCCTCGGCGAGCAATGCGGAGGCTGCGGCCGACGAGATCGCTGAAGCGACCGGGGGAGGGGTGACCGGTGTTGGGCTGCGCACCGATGACATTGCTGCGGTGAAGGCGCTGCGTGAGTCGGTGGTCGCGCTCGAGGCCGAGACGGGCAAGCGCCTGCAGGTGCTCATCAACAATGCGGGGCGCATCGAGTCGTCCGAGGGTCCGCTGTGGGACGCCGACCCGGAGAGCCTCAAAGCCGTTGTCGACGCGAACGTCACCGGGGTTGCGCTGATGATCAACGTCTTCGCACCGGTGCTCATGGCCGGCGCCGAGGCGACCGGTCGACCGAGCCGCATTATCGACCTCAACTCGGGGTCGGGAGCGAAGGGAACACCGGCGTATGCCGTGTATTCGGCGTCGAAGGCGTCACTGTTCCGTCTGGCCGATTCCGTTGTCCACTTCGGGCACGATAAGGGACTGCGCATCTTCGAGATGGCACCCGGTGTCGTCGAGACCGAGATGACGAAGTCGATGCCCGTGCATGATTTCCGACAGGGCGATGATTGGACCTCGCCCGCGCAGGTCACGGACCTCGCGTTGGCGTTGGCGTCGGGGACTTTGGACGCGTTCACTGGACGGTACGTCCGTGCGGGTGCGGACTCCGAAGAGTCACTGCTCGCCGAGGCGGCCAGCGGGTTGTCGGATTCGACCCGCCGGATCGTGCTCGGCTGAGATGGTTCCAGACGGAGCGTCGGCGACAACGAAGCCGCTTCGAACTCTGCTCATCGACAACGCCGATTCGTTCACGCTCAACCTCTTCCACCTCCTCGCCGAGGTGAATGGGTGCGCGCCGACTCTTGTGCCCAACGATTGGGCCGAGTTCGAGCTGAGCGTGCTGGACGAGTTCGACAATGTCGTCATCCCACCAGGACCGGGCACTCCGGAGCGGCCGGCCGACTTCGGCATCTGCGCCGAGGTGATCGAGCATTCCCCGATTCCGGTGCTCGGCGTGTGCCTCGGCCATCAAGGCATCGCGCATGTGCACGGGGGTGTTGTGGCGCATGCGCCAGAACCTCGGCACGGTCGGGTGTCTCCGATCAGGCATTCCGGTACCGGGCTCTTTGCGGGTCTGCCGTCGCCGTTCTCGGCGGTGCGGTATCACTCGCTCGCGGTCACGGAACTGTCCGAGTCTCTCTATGCGACGGCGTGGTCCGAAGACGGCGTCATCATGGCCTTGCAACATCGGACGAGGCCTCAGTGGGGAGTCCAATTCCACCCAGAATCGATTGCCTCCGAGGAAGCACGGACGCTGCTGCAGAACTTCGCCGAGCTGACTGAGGCGTGCAACCGGCAGGAACAGTACAAGAATGACCTACCGGCCAGCGAAGGTTGGGTTGAGAAGGACGTCGACTCCGATGACGACGTCCCCGCGGGGACGTGCGCATCTCTTGTTTCCACCCAAGCGAGTACCGGCCCTCTCGACGCTCGGCGCCACTACACTCTTGACACTGATGTACTCCCGCAGACGATCTCCGACGAACGTCTCTTTGCAGATCTCTTCGGTGATGAGCCCGAAGCCGTCTGGCTCGACGGAAACCTACCTGGAAACTACTTGTCCCGGTTCTCAATCATGGGTGCGCCGTCCGGTCCGCTTAGCAAAATAGCGACCGCCTCGGTGCCGGAAGGGACTGTCGAAGTTCGCTCAACCGGTGGCGAATCAGAGAACTTCATTCAGTCGTCCGGATTCTTCGACTGGCTCGATGCCGAGCTCGCTGGCACGACTGTCTCAGTGTCAGGTACAGGGGTTGAACCGCCCAGGGCCGGATCCGAAATCCCCGGCATGCGCGCGGGCATCCAAGGCCTTCCGTTCGAGTTTCGACTCGGGTGGGTCGGGTACCTCGGCTATGAGCTCAAAGCCGAGGTGGGCTCGCCGAACCAGCATCAGTCGGACCTGCCCGACGCCGTGATGATGTTCCTCGATCGTGCTCTCGTCATCGATCACGACGCCGACCGCATCCACCTGCTCGCACTGCGCGAACCTGAAGATCCTTCGGGCACTGCCGTGTCTCAAGAATGGTTCGATGACATCCGTGCACAGATCGAAGCAATCCCGGCTGACGACGTCGGTGAACTCGTTCAGCCGGGCGCTGCCTCGGCGCGGTTTGAGGACACATCTTCCTCCGGCCCCTCACGCTCACACTTGTCGGCACGGCATAGCCGACATGAATACCTCAACCTCATTGATCGAATACAGCGAGAGATCACCGACGGTGAAACGTACGAGGTGTGCCTGACGAACGTGCTTGAGGCTACGGTCGATTCACACGAGGACGCACTGGCGATGTACCTACGCCTACGTCAGGACAATCCGACGCCGTTTGGAGCGTTCATCCGGACCCGGGATGCAACGATTCTCAGCACGTCCCCGGAACGATTCCTGCGCATTGATGCCGATGGTCGAGTGGAGTCGAAGCCAATCAAGGGCACGCGTCCCCGCGGGGACACTCTCGAGGAGGACGAGGCGATCAAGGCTGAGCTGGCCGCCTCGGTGAAGGATCGGTCGGAAAATCTCATGATCGTCGATCTCGTTCGGCACGACCTCGGGCGTACGGCCAGTTTGGGGTCGGTGCAGGTGGACACGCTGTTCGGGATCGAGTCGTATGCGACGGTGCATCAGATGGTCTCGACGGTGAGTTCACGCTTGGCTGAGGACGCCAGTCCGGTGGCGTGTGTGCGGGCGGCGTTCCCACCAGGGTCGATGACCGGGGCGCCGAAGCTGCGGACGATGACGACCATCGAAGAGCTCGAGGCCGGCCCGCGTGGGGTGTACAGCGGAGCAGTCGGGTATTTCTCGCTTGGCGGTGCCGTCGATCTCAGCGTCGTCATCCGCACGCTCGTCGTTCAGGGTGAGACTCTGAGTTACGGGGTCGGCGGAGCGATCGTTGCGCTCTCGGATTCCGAGGAGGAGTACGAGGAGACAGTGGTGAAGGCGGCTCCGGTGCTGAGGTTGCTCGGTGGAGTGGAGTTCCCCGGCGAGGTTGTCGTTCATGCGAACGACCCGTCCGAACTGAGGACACATATCCATTTGACTGAGCAGATAGGCGATGTTGACGTCCACACCATGATCCCCGCCGAGGAGGCCGGACCGACCGATACCGCTGTGGCCGAATACTCGGGTGGAGTTGAGCGATGAACGTGTGGCTGTGGAATCAACAGGATCACCGTTTCGAGGAGCCTACGACGGACATCAGCTCATCGAAGCTGATGGCCGCCGATTCGTGGCTTGTTGAAGACGGGCGGGTACGAGCGTTCGACCTCCATCGGACACGGTTCGGTGATGCTGCTGCGCAGGTCGGGATGGGTGATGTGATCACCGACGATTTTTGGGCGGCAGTGGTCGAGAAGATCCCGGCGAAGGGGGAGTGGTTCCCGCGCGTAGATGTCCTCGATGTTTCTCCTGACGCCGAACGTGAGTTGGCATTCCGGTTGCGACCAGCACCGACTCGGAAGCAGGAGTTGAAGGTTCTCATCCCGCCATATTCCGACCCGCGAATCACTCCGAATCGGAAAGGCCCGGACATCGCATTGCTTGAGCGTGTGCGGGAGGACGCCGGTGAGCAGTACAGCTGTGACGAGGTATTGCTCATCAATGGGGACGGGTACGTCATCGAGGGAGCGACGACGAGCCTGCTGTGGTGGGATGAAGAGACGCTCTGTGCACAGGATCCGGAGTTGGGCGCACTGCCGGGAGTCACCTCGGCGGTGATCCTCGAGGAGGCTCGCGCTCGATCGGTTCCGATCGAGTTGCGGCGAGTGCGGCTCGAGGAGCTTATCGAGCACGAAGCATGGCTCGTCAACGCGCTCCACGGGATTCGGCGAGTGAGCGAACTCGTTGACGGGCGTGACTTTCACGACAGCGTGCAGCGCGGCGATGAGCCGAATCAAGCTTGGACTAAGCGAAGAAGCGGGCCCCATGCGGATGCGGTCCGGCTCGGCCGTTGGCGTGAATGGTTGGAAACGAATAGGGTCGCTCCGGGCATGTGAAGGCTCCGGGCGATGTAGTTGGTCAGGTTTCGGAACCCGAGTGCGGAGCCGCGCAGGTGTTCGAGCCGTCCGTTGAGCGCCTCGGTCGGCCCGTTGCTGGTGCCGGGTCGTTCGAAGTAGGCGAGCACGTCAGCGGCTCGCTTCTTCAGGGTCCGGTCCAGGGTGGTGAGCTCGGTGAGCACCTTGGGGACGCCGGCGCTGAGGTCGGTGATCAGCTTCTCCATGAGCTCGCGGCCACGTTGCCGGTCCTCGTGGCGATAGGCGGCGATCATGCGCTGGTAGACACCCCAGGCCGCCTCGACCTCGACGTGAGCGTCATCAACGAACAGCGCGCGTAGCCTGTCTCTCTGCTTGTCGGTGAGCAGGTCCGCGCCGGTGTGCAGCGTGCGCCGCGACTTGTAGAGCGTGTCCTCCCTGAACCCACGGTGCCCGTGGATCGCGAGTTGGACCCGGCGCCGGCACCTGTCGAGGGCGTCACCGGCCAGGCGCACGACGTGGAAGGGATCCATCACCGTGACCGCGACCGGGATCTCCTCTGCAGCGGCGGTCTTGAACCCGGTGAAGCCGTCCATCGCGACCACCTCGACCGCGTCACGGAAGGCGTCCTCGCGGTCGGCGAGCCAGGTCTTGAACGCCGCCTTCGACCGGCCCTCGACCATGTCCAGCAGCCTTGCTGGGCCGGCGCCATCGCGGACCGGGGTGAGGTCGATGATCACGGTGACGTACTTGTCGCCACGCCTGGTGTGGCGCCAGACGTGCTCATCGACGCCAATGACCTTCACGCCCTCAAACCGCGTGGGGTCGTTGATCAGCAGCCGCTTGCCTTCAGCCAGGACCGCGTTGGTGGCGGTGTCCCACGCGACCCCGAGCCCCTCGGCGACACGGGCGACGGTGAGGTGTGCGACCACGCTCCCTTCCAGCGCCCACCGCAGCCCGGTGCGCGAGAGCTTCGCGCGTGGCTCCGC
The DNA here is from genome assembly GCF_900105045.1 of Brevibacterium picturae. Taxonomy (GTDB): domain Bacteria; phylum Actinomycetota; class Actinomycetes; order Actinomycetales; family Brevibacteriaceae; genus Brevibacterium; species Brevibacterium picturae. Next base: position 3,690,288 of record NZ_LT629739.1, read on the forward strand.
CGCGGCGCTGGTGTCTTGGCGCCACACGTGTCCGCAGTCTGCACAGCGGTAGCGGCGCACTACAACTTCCAGCACGGCCGGTCGCCAGCCCAGCGGCTCGTGGGCCAACCGCCGGATCACGGTGTCACGAGCAGCGCCTTCGCTGCCGCACCGTCGGCACCACTGATCTGGTTCCACCACGCGGCACGCGAGGACCGCACGATCCGGTTCAAGTCGTTGTCCGGTCACGCTCAGACCGAGGCCGTCGAGTCGAGCGAAGGCGGTCAGGTCAAGGCGGCCGAAGCCGGCCGGCGGGGTAGCGTCGGACACGTCGAGGTCTTTCGGATGGATGGCGTAGGAACCTCCGTCGTCGGGAGACCTCGACGCCTATCTGCGGACCGACGCGCCCGGCCGACCTACACCGTCATCTGAGAAGACCCCTGAAACGTCTTCGACGACGGGACCGGCGAGGAGGAGGGCGCGGTGAGCTAAAGGAATGGAGCTTGCTCGGCTTCGACGCCGCCGCAAGCTCCGGTGAAACGGTCGGTACTGGTCGGTCGTCGTCGGTCACCACCGGATGGCGGCGTCCCCCACGCTCGGCGTTTGCTCAGGTCAGCGGCTCGTTCGCCCAGTGGGCGCATCAAGCGATAGACGCAAAGCCGACGTGATTAGGTCGTCGGTTCGATTCCGACAGGCGGCTCCGGCGAACAGCCCCTGCCCTGCGGAAACGCAGGGCAGGGGCTGTTCGGTTCTGGTGGTCGCGCGATGCGCTGGCCTCACGGCTCTGCCCGACACCGACGTCGCTCTCCTCTGCGACGGACCCCTCGCCGGCTGAGCGCTCGCGGCCGGCATCCTGTCCGTGTGCCGATAGGCCTCGCACCGCTCGGCAACGCAGCATGGCGTTGCGTCGCGACCTGGCGACGGCTCGGCGGGGCGCGATCGTCTCGTGCGTTGGCGGACTACGGGAGCTTGGACGCGAGGACGTCGGCCGCCAGGATCTCGGGTGCTGCGCTGAGGAGGTGCTGGTTGGCCGTCAGGGCTGCGACGATGGCGCCGTTGGCGTGGGCGTCGCGAGCGGCCTCGTCGTGGAATGCATCGAAGATCCAGAAGGTGTCGGCGTGGGTCCTGACCGCGAACCAGACAATCGTTCCTACTTCTTCGTTGGCGAGTGCGACAGCGCCGGCGAGCAGATCGGCGAGCGCGTCGTGCTGTCCATCGGCCGCGACGATCTTGGCGACGAAGGCATACGGAAGTGATGCGGGTGTTGACATGAGGGACTCTCCTTGAAGTCGTGATTCTTCGTGTGACGAGTTCAGCGTATGACGAGCGAGGGCCGGTGGGTAGTGGCGTATACGGCAGTATTGCTATTGTTTACGTCATGCGTATCGGACTGATCGCGATCGACGGCTGCTTCGGTTCGGCTATCGCGTCGATCATCGACATCGTGCGGGTAGCCGACGGAGCCCGCGGCGATGTCGACCCGCGGATCGACCCGATCGAACTCGCCATCCTCGGACCGAAACGGCGAGTGACCACGACGGCATCGATGACCCTGTCGGTGGACCACCCGCTGTCGGAGTCCGCAGAGTTCGACGTGGTCGTCGTCCCTGCGCTTGGAACCCTTACGGCCGCCGCTACCAACGACGCCCTCCAGAGCCGAGATGCTCGTTCGGTCATCGCCTCGCTCGGGCGCCTCGACGAGGCGACCACCCGGATCGCCGCGGCGTGCACCGGCGTGTTCGCTGTCGCCGAGACCGGACGGATGCATCATCGGCGGGCGACGACCAGCTGGTTCCTGGGGCCGGAGTTCCTGAAGCGCTATCCGACCGTCGCCCTCGATCTCGACACCATGGTCGTGGTCGACGGGAACCTCGTCACCGCCGGCGCCGCGTTCGCCCACATCGACCTCGCGCTCTCACTCGTGCGATCGATCAGCCCCGACCTGGCCCAACACGTCGCCAAGCTCCTCATCATCGACGAGCGCCCGTCGCAGGCGGCCTTCGTCGCCTACGAACATCTCCGGCACGAGGACCCGATCGTCGTCGAGTTCGAACGCTTCGTGCGCGCCCGACTGGACGAACCGTTCAACGTCGCCTTCGTCGCGCAGTCGCTCGGCACCAGCCGGCGCACCCTCGAACGACGAGTCCGTGCGGCGCTCAACCTCACTCCGCTCGGCTTCGTCCAACGGCTTCGCATCGAACGAGCTCGGCACCTCTCAGCAACCACGGACCTCACCTCCGCCGAGATCGCGCTACGGGTCGGCTACGCGAACGCCGAGACTCTGCGCTCCCTCCTGCGTAGGGAGCGACGCCGTTCCTGACCTATCGCCATGCCTGTAGCCGGTGTGCTAGTGCTCGACTGGAACCACCTCTCAGCACGTCGCGTCGACGCTCCTGCGTCGCCCCTGGACGACCAACTCGACACGCCCGCAGCACAGGCCATGTGACGTGTCCCGGCTTCCCGAGCGGTCGGGGTTGGGTGGCTGTGATGTTGCTGCGTTCTCGTCGAGAGGATCAGCAGACCCGATCAGAGTCGATTGGGATAAGACGCGAAGGCGGTCAGGTCAGGGCGGCCGAAGCCGGCCGGCGGGGTAGCGTCGGACACGTCGAGGTCTTTCGGATGGATGGCGTAGGAACCTCCGTCGTCGGGAGACCTCGACGTCTGTCTGCGGACCGACGCACCCGGCCGACCTACACCCTCATCTGGGAAGAGCCCGATTCTTTGGCTTGGACGTCCATCGTGGCTGCTCGGGGCGCAGTAGACCAACAGGGGTATGTTGACGATTTGCTGGAGACGGGCGACGAATTTGCAGATATGGCATAGCCCGAATCCTTACCGGTGTGGGATGGCTATCAGCAGATCGCAAATCTCAATTATGAGGTCGCAGGGCTCAAACTGGACATCACTCTAGGTCAAGACACTGATGGGCGATATCAGGAAGTTGCTGATTTTGGAAACGAACTTCTGGATATTTGTGATGATGAAGGCTATGAATGGGACTATGAGTTTGTATCTGATGTGTCACAGATTGAGGCATAAATAGGAATCAGTCCTGATTCGACTCCATTTGAAGGCGCACCGTTCTTGACCGGATGCGTTTTGGCTCGTGGCGATCACCGTTCCGATCGTCGCAGTCTCCGATGTTCAATGCCGAATGGTTACAGGCTCGTCCGCCATTATCCACTCGACGATTGCGGCAACATGAGCATCGACCGAGTCGAGGGCCGGTAGGGGAGCGGTCTCCGGTGGGACTAGCAGGCCGATCTCCGTGCACGACAGGGCCACAGCGTCAGCGCCACGAGCCTTGAGGTCGTTCATGATTTCGACGTAGCAGGCTCTGGAGGCATCGGTGAACTTCCCTTGGGTGAGTTCATCCCAGATGATCTGATCGACCTCGAGGCACGTTGCCTCATCCGGTACCAGAGTCTTGATGCCCTGTGCTTCGAGCCGGCCGGTATAGAAGTCTTCGAGCATCGTCCATCGGGTGCCGAGAACCGCCAGCGTCGAATACCCCTGGCGCTTCGCCAACTTCGCAATCGAATCGACCATGTGAATGAGAGGGGCATCGACCTGCGCCTCGATTGACGGGGCGCACTTGTGCATGAGGTTCGTGGCAATCGCGACAGCCTCGGCACCGCCATCGACCAAACGCTGTGCCGTCGAGACGAGCGACGCATCATTGCCCGCCCAGTCGTTGGCCTCCTGCAGCTCCCGGATATCGGCGAAGTCGCACGAGTCGAGCAGGATCTGCGCGGAATGGTGACCACCGAGCTGCTTGGCCACTACATCATTGATCTTCGTGTAGTACTCGATGCTCGAATGCCAGCTCATTCCACCCAGCAGACCGATCCTGCGCATACTCCAACTCCTCAACTTGGCAATGACTTCAACGCGACTACTTCCAGTGTGGTGCGCATCATCCGCCTCCGGTAGACCCAGATCGCTCTGCTCTGACATAAGCTGGACTTATGGCTACGGTCTTCGAGCAGGCTCTCGACCTCGGCGAGCCCAAACGTCTCCTCATCTTCGGCGCCATCGCCGAATCCGGCAGCATCGGTGCCGCCGCCCGTGAACTCGGCTGGTCCCAACCAGCACTGTCACAACACATGAACGCCCTGGAAAAGGACCTCGGTGTCACCCTCTTCGACCGCACTCCACGCGGCATCCGACTGACCACCGCCGGCCAACTCGCTCGTATCCGCGCGAACGAAGTGGCCGCTTCGGTGAAGGGACTGCGCAGCGACCTCGCGAAAGCCTTCGGCCTCGGCGGACGCAATGTCCGGCTCGCTGGATTCCCCAGCTTCGTCATCGGCCCCTTGGCTGCAGCACTCGGCAGGCTCGAGGCAAACGCGGGCACAAATACCGACTCGCCGCTTCACCATTCGTACGAAGTCTCCGAGGTCGAACCTCCCGAAGCGCTGCGCCTCCTCGATGACGGCGACATCGATATCGCCTTCCTCTTCCATCACGAAGACGAAGCCCCACCCGAGCTGCCCGGACACATAACCGTCGACCTCGGTGCCGACCACCTCGACCTGCTCGTGCCCGAACGCTGGAACCGTGCCGGCCAGATCCAACACCTCAACGACGTCGCCGAGCTGCCGTGGATCATGGGATGCGTGCGCTGCCGGTCCACCGCCGAACGCCTCTGCCGCACCGCCGGCTTCGAGCCCCGTACCCGGCACATCACCGATAACCCCGGCGCCATCCAATCACTCGTCTCCAATGGACTCGGTGTCGCGTTGCTCCCTCGCAGCGCTCGCCGCTACTCCAAAATCCCGGGCATCGACCCCATCGCCCTTCAAGAGGCGGGCGCCCGTCGTGTCACCGCGATGATCCCCGACGGGCTGGCGGACGCCTCCGAGGTTGTCGACCTGATCGATGCATTGCGAGCTGCCGACGTGACCGGCAGTGGGGCAGGCGCCGCAACCGGTGTGGAAACAATGGAAGTCGCGAACGGTGCAGGCGCCACCAGCACCTCGACCGACGGCTACAGTGACTCCTGATGAGTACGTTCACCAAAGTCCTCGATAGGTGGCTGACGGTCACCACGGCCGCGGCGATCATCGTGATGATGCTCCACATCGTCACCCACGCCCTGGCGCGGTCGATCTTCCATGCCCCGATCTACGGCACCAACGAGATCGTCGAATACTGGTACCTGCCCATCGTCGCGCTCCTCGGCATCCCCGCCGCCCAGCTGCAGAAGGAACACATCACCGTGACCATGGCCATCGAGCGGGCAAAACCCGCCACCGCTGCGGTATTTACGGTCTTCGCATGCCTCCTCGGCGCACTCGTGTCGATCGCTTTCGCCTGGTTCGGGCTGAGCAAGGCACTGGAAAACACGGCTATCGGATCGACCGCCGATGTCTCCGCCGTCATCACCTGGCCCGTGTACTACCTCGTGCCGGTCGTGTTCGTCCTCCTCGCTGTGCTTTACATCCTCGATGCCGTCGCCATCCTCCGTCGCCGCACCGAAGCAGGGGAGCAGCAGTGAACGCGAACACCGACTTCACCGGTGCACCCCTGCTGCCAGAGGACGCGAGCACCGCGAATGTCATCGGCATGACGACCCAGAAACCAGCCACCGCACTCTTCCCATCAGGCTCCCGCCGCGAACGCCCCGGCGTACTCGCGCTGACTATCGGGTTCGGACTCGTCGCCGTCTGCCTCGCAGGCCTCTTCACCAGCCCATCTGCGGCCATTGGGGGAGCCTGGTGCATCGGGATGATGCTCGTCCTCCTCTTCCTCTCCGTGCCCGTGGCCATCGCCTTGTCCGTGCCCTCGATCATCGGCGTCTACGCCGTCTCCGGCGTCCCAGCGACGATGAACATCCTGGCCACCGCCCCATTCAGCGCCGTCTCCGACTGGTCGATGAGTGTGCTTCCCATGTTCATCTTCATGGGCATGCTGCTCACCCAATCAGGACTCTCCGGCAAGGTCTACCGCGTCGCCGACCACTGGTTCAGCTGGCTGCCCGGCGGCATCGGCATCGGCACCACCTTCGCCGGGGCTGGACTGTCGGCCGTCACCGGATCGACCATCGGCATGACCTACGCCCTGGGCCGAGCCGGCATCCCCGAAATGCTCAAAGCCGGCTACGACCGACGCATGGCCGTCGGCACAATCATGGTCTCCGGCATGACAGGCAATCTCATCCCACCGTCGATCCTCATGGTCATCTACGCCGGCATCGCCTCCGTGCCCGTGGGCCCGGCACTCATGGCCGGCGCCCTGCCCGGAATTCTGCTCGCCCTGTGCTTCGCCGTCTTCATCTTCGCCATCGGTGTCATCGCTCCGAAGCTCGTCGGCCGCGGCGTCGACACCGCCGACCGTACGACACCTACCTGGCGCCAACGGCTGACCTCACTCGGCGGAGTCTGGGGCTTCCTGGTCATTCTCGTCGTTCTCTTCGGCGGCATGTTCTCCGGCATCTTCACCCCCACCGAGGCCGGAGCCGCAGCCGCACTGTGCTCCGTTCTGCTGTGCCTGTGGGAAAAGCGGGGCGACCATCCCTGGCGAAAGATCGCGGACTCGGCCATGGCCACGGTGTCGGCCACGTCGGCGATCTTCTTCATCATGATCGGTGCGACGATGCTCACCAGCCTGCTCGCGATCACGGGGCTGGCCCCCATCCTCACCGGCTTCATCACCGACCTGGGGCTGTCCCGGTTGGGCTTCCTGCTCGTGCTCATCGTCCTCTACATCATCATGGGCATGTTCTTCGACACCATGTCGATGATGCTGCTGACCATCCCGATCCTGCTGCCGACGCTGGAGACGATGGGAGTCAGCCCGCTCTGGTTCGGTGTCTTCGTCGTTCTCCTCGGCGAGTTCGGCATGATCACCCCGCCGGTCGGCATCATTCCCTACATCATCCACAGCATCGTCAAGGACAAGGCCGTCAACCTCGGGCACACCATCACGCTGCGCGACATCTTCATCTCCCTGCTGTGGTTCCTCCCCGTCGCCGTGGTCTTCCTCGTCCTCCTGGTCGCCGTACCAGGCATGACCGAATGGCTGCCCGATCTCATCGAGCGCACCAGCGGTGGCATGGCCAGTAGCTGACCCTCGCCGAGGTGGCCCTGCAGTTCCGTCGCACACGCCGTTGCGGGGATTCCGGGCGGTGTGAGGGGAGTCATAACAGGGCGGACCCATTCAGATCTATGATCGAAGGAAACTCTCAGTCGTTGTTCAAAGGGGTCTCATGAATCGCATTCGGTCGGCGGCAGTCCGCCCTCTCACCGCCATCGCGACGGTCGCGTCGCTGGCGCTCTTGGCCGGATGCGCCGGATCTGTCGGCGGGAGCGATTCAGACTCGGATGCTTCCGCGGGGGAGGGCTTCGCCTACGACGCTTCGCAGGACGAGATCGATGATGCTCTGGCCGATCTTGAACCCGTGACTCTGAAATTCCAGCCTTCGGCGATGTCGGAGAAGTCGATCCTCGCGCCGAACGGGCTCGATGTGAAGAAGGCGATCGAGGAGCGCTCGGGCGGGAAGATCACCGTCGACATCGTCTGGGGTCAGGCGATCGCCAGCTACGCCGACGTCGATGACGCTTTGGCTGACGGGCGAGTCGATCTCGCCTTCACACTGCCGTCCTACACTCCGGCCGAATACCCTGCCTTCGACGCGCTCGGCACCGCCATGTCGACTCTGCCGTCCTCGCCGGTGGCCAGTGATCTGGCCGCCAACGCTGCCGGTGTCCAGGCGGCGTGGGAGACGCCCGAAGTGCTTGCCGAGTTCGAGGACAAGAATCTCGTTCCGCTCATCCCGATGCTCGCCGCCGGTGGGTATTCCACAATGTGTTCGAAGCCGATGACGTCTCTCGATGATTGGAAAGGCAAGCAGCTGCGTGTCGGTTCGGCTGCCGCCGGGAAGCAGGTGACCGATCTGGGAGCCACTCCTGTGTCGCTGTCGTTCCCGGAGACCTATGAGGCGCTGCAGCGCGGCACCGTGGACTGCGATCTCGGGCAGCTCGCCCCGAACGTCGAGGCCGGCACGTTCGAAGTCGCTCCGAACATCGGAGTCGCCTCCGATGCGGGAATCGCACGTTCTGCCGGTGCGATCGCTGCAGGCAAGAAGTACTCGGAGCTGCCGGTGGCTTACCAGCAAGTTGTCTTTGACTCGATGTCCACGACATTCAGCACCATGATGGAGGTCGTCATCGGTGCCAAGGCGATGGCCGTTGAACAGGCCAAGGACAACGACGGCAAGGTTGAGCCGTTCGACGATGATGTGCAGAAGCAGATGGCGAAGTACGCCAAGACGCTCTCTGATAAGACGGCGAAGAAGGCAGGCGTTCCCGACGCGCCGTCGACGTTGAATACCGCGGCAAGCGACTGGCAGAAGAGCGTGACTAAGCTCGGCTATGAGGACAAAGGCGACTTCGCTTACCTCGACGAGTGGTACCCGAAGGACGCGAACTACGACGAGCTCGGTACGCAGCTCTTCGAGAAGGCCATGGCCGATCACCGGCCGGAGTGAGTGGAATTGTCTTTCCAGATGCGGCAGCGGGTGGTGCCGACCGCCAGGGCTGAAGTATCAGCAATTACTTGAACTTGCACACAATTTGAACCATCCGAATTCTGGTCCGTAGTAGGCGATAAATAGTACTGCCAAGGTCTCAGCAATCGCGCCCAAGACTGGAAATAGCCATCCTGCTACGAATAAGATCTTCGATCCCTTTGAAGAGTGGGAACGATGCCATATTGCGCCCGCCGATAAGAATAGGGCTACAAAAGGGACTAGACTTAGAATAATGGCAGAGCCCGATAGCAGTTTCCAAGTTGCACCTTCTGGCGGGGTGCCTGCATTGTCTTTTTTATACCGTCCGATGAGAATGGTTAATTGATTCCGCGCGAAATCCATCAGTGGAGCTGTGTGATTTCGAGGGAACTTCAGAACCGCGAGAATTGCCACCGTAACGAAGGGCGGAACCGCTACCAGTAACCCATATGCGAGTGCAGGAATATAGGATTCTGGCTTGGTCGGATCGGTGATATAAGGTAATGCCAGAACTATAGACTGCATTGAGACGATTACGATGGCGAGCGCTGGAAGAAGTAATTGGAAAATGGATTCCAGAATTCTGCCTCGAATCACTGTAGGTATCGACTGCGTACAAACGAGGACCATGCCAGCAGTCGATATAAGTGAAAGGACCGCGAACGTAAAGGTCAATACTGGTTGGTGCATCAAACTCCACGCTGCCCAAGTTGCGGCGCCAACTAACGCTGAACCGACTAGCAGGCTGTGCCATACAAGTGCGGCAGTTGGATGTTTCCGTTGATTGCCTGCGATTCTGCCCCTAGCCTGAGTCAAGGATCGAATTTTCATTTCCCGAATCTTCTGAACGAGGTCTTCTCGTCTAGCCTCTTCCGAGATTATAGTCACGGCGTCTGATGCGAAGATGAGTGCGATAACTGCGACCAGTGGTATTCCGAGCGCCTGACCTAAGTTCAACACGCCCGTTTCGACTGAGGAAATTAATGCGTCCACGATGACATAAGGGATAAGGAACGCTGACCCCACCGCTATCAGTGTTGCAATAGGGCCCCAGAACTGGTGGTGTTCGACCGCGTCTTCCCTGGTGAAACGTTCAGGGTCGCGAGGGAGCCTGAGGAAGACCTGAACGGCAATGGCAGAAGTGATCAAGAGGGTAACTGCAACGCCTGCCGCTTCAATATTTGCCGATGGGTAAGGGATCTTTGGTGTTGTTGATTCCGCAGTCGATATATTCGAGATCATCGCGAGAAACCATTGCATTGAGTATAGTAGTCCCGCTGCTACTCCGGTAAATCGAAACGTTGAGAACATGGATCGAGAATAGCTATCCATTTCATGTTGCTGAATATCGGGATCTGACTCAATGTTTTCAATTCTGATAGGTTGTGATCCGCTCTTTAGGATCCTTCTCTTTGCTTCGGTCATCCAGCTAGCCTATACGGAGGTGTAAGCGACTACTCCTACGCGGTGAGTACTGTATTGAGACCTGAGGTAAAAAGATGGCTTGCAACACCGTGGGTTCGAAATCGCAACGCGGACCTTGACTGTGGTACCAGGCACGAACGGTCGTATGAGGTGTGCCCTGTGGTGAGTTTGGCTCCTGTGTCGGGCATCGTGGTCCGGTATTGCGCCTGGCCCAAAGGTCGCGCGAAGGTTCAGGACTGTCAGTGAGAGTCCTAGTTTATGCAGTGGTTCTTCGTCTTTAATGCTTCCGCGATGCGCGGGAAAATTTCGAACTCGGCCCCTCATAATCTACTAGGCTAGTGATGGCGTCGGGCTTCGGCGTACCACGCCGGGTATCGGCGACCTGAGCCGAACTAAGCGGCACCTCGGCAGACCAAGCGGGACGACAGAAGGGCTTGACGGGTGACAATCCTCTACTCCATCGGGCTGGGCGTCCTCAGCGCACTCATCGTCGGCTTCCTCGTCCGGCGGATGATGTTCACCGGCACCGGGGCAGCACGCAACACCATCGTTTCCCTCGCCATGGGGCTCTCGATCTGGCCGATCACCCTCCAGGCCTATCGCCTGCTGGGCATCGCCGAGGGCGGCCAATATCCGACCTTGGATATGAGCTTCCCAGCCATCATGGTCTTCCTCCTGTTGTTCGCGTGGTTCATCGTCATCCAGATGTTCGTGCTCCTGGCCATCGAGCTCGTCCTCCCGACAGGATCGCTGACCTCCCTGCTGCGGTCGGCACCGAAGATCCCCACCTGGTATCGCAGGCTCAATCGTTTGGCCCAGATCCAAAAGATCCTCATCCAATTCGGGCTCTCCCGCTACCTCAAACCGCGAATTCCGACCCTGCGGGTATCCCTGCGCGAGATCGCCTCGACGACCCGTGATGCGTTGGCCGCGGCCGGTGTCACCTTCATCAAGCTCGGACAGTTCATCGCCACCCGCGGTGACATGATCCCGCACGAATTCGTCGAGGAGTTCTCTACCCTGCAGGCCGGAGTGCCGCCGGTGCCGTTCAGAGAGGTCAAGGACCAGCTCGAAGCCCAGTGGGGCAGGCCCGTCGCCGAGGTGTTCGAAGAGTTCGACGAGGTCCCCTTCGCCGCAGCTTCGGTTGCGCAGGTCCACCGTGCCGTCACCTGGGAAGGCCGCGTTGTTGCCGTGAAAGTGCAACGACCGAAAATCCGCAAACAGGTTCGAGCCGATTGCGATATCGTCCTCACCCTCGCCGAGCGCCTTGAACGGTCCACCGATTGGGCGAGTAGGGTCGGCATCGGGAAGCTGGCCCGCAGCTTCGTCGATTCCCTGCAGGGAGAACTCGACTACCGCGGGGAGCTGGCGCACATCGAAGCACTTCGCACTGCCGACGAGACTGGTCGATCCACCTCAGGGACAGACTCCATGGTGCGCATCCCGCGGGTGTACAAGGAGTACTCCGGTGAGTACGTCCTCGTCATGGATCTCATTGAAGGCGTTCCTCTCTCGCACGCCACCGAGGTCATCGACAGCCTCTCCGAACTGGCCCGCAATGAGATCGCCCAGGACCTCTTCCTCATGGTTGTTCGGCAGGTGCTGGGCAAAGGCATCTTTCACGCAGATTTGCACGCGGGCAACATCGTCATCTCACCAGCAGGCCGAGCAGGCCTCGTCGACTTCGGCGCCGTCGGCCGCATCGACAAACGAGACCGTCGCGCCATCGCTCTGCTGCTCATGGCCTTCGACTCCCAGAACTCCCAGGCCGCGACTGCCGCAATCCTCGACCTCCTCGGCACTCCCAGTGACGTCAATCTCCGGGAGCTGCAGCGTGAGATCGGACAGATTCTGCTCAAATACGGTGACGGTCAGCCCGGGTCAACCTCGGCGGCTCTGTTCGGGGAGCTCATCGACTTCGTCGTGGACTTCGGGTTCCCGATGCCGGTGTCGGTGGCGACCGCTTTCCGAGCCATCAGCACTTTGGAAGGGTCGATCACAAGGCTCAATCCCGAATTGAACCTGCTGGCCCTGGTCACGCAGAATGGGCGCAGCCTGCTGCGTGAGGTCGGGGGACTGGGCGTCGACCGGCACGAGGCAGCCCTCTACGCGGCCGCAGTGGGTCCACAGATCGCGGAGCTGCCTGGTCAGCTCTCACGGATTGCCGGCCATCTGCAGGACGGTACCCTCGACGTCGGCACAAGTGGTTTGAACATTTCGATGATCAAGAACCTGCTCAAATCCACGGTCGAACAGTTCATCCAGGTGATCGTGTCCACGGCACTCATCCTCGGCGGCGTGATCCTCATGGCCGCGAACTTCGGTCCGCAGCTGGCACCGGAGCTCAAGCTGTTCACGTATTTCGGGGCGTGGGTGCTGCTGGTCGGCAGTGTTATCGCTGCTTTGGTGCTGGCACCGGCGCTGAGGCAACGGATGGCCTGGGACAGGTTGGGGTAAGGGCGCGAATGCCGCGGCCACCCTAAATCGTTCAAATACAGCGGATGCGCGATAATATGAGCATATAAGCACTACAGGCGCCATTCTCCGTCAAGCGCGGAAGGACGCAGTGCTGACTCAAAGTGTGCTTTCTCGGCGCGCCGGTTTCTCTCAAAGTTTCATCAGTGCTTACGAGCGTGGCAATCGAGAACCGTCGGTGGCAGCGCTGAATCTTCTTCTCAATATGGCAGGGTACAGCCTTGCCGCTATACCGGAACCGGAGACACTTCGCCTTGTTCGCTCTCACTCTCGCGAGCTGATTAAAGCGCTTGCACGACTTAGCGCCACGAACATGTCCGTGTTCGGCAGTGTTGCTCGCGGAGACGACCGACCGGACAGCGACATCGATCTGCTTGTAGATCTGGATGATTCTGTCGGTCTCTTCAAGCTCATGCGGATGAGGAGTCGAGCCGAGGAGATCCTCGGCTGCGCAGTCGACATGATTCCTCGCGAGGGGCTGAAGAAGGAAGCTGCTGTGACTGCGTCTCGAGATGAGGTCTCATTATGAGCCGCGATCCTCAAGACGGCATGCTCTGCGACGCGATAGGAGTCCGTCCGATCGAAATTGGAAAGGCCGTCAAAGACCTGCCGTCCCAGCTTCTCGACACTGCGCGCCTCAGGTGAGCTCGTCAACGAGAGTCACGCCCAGTGAGTCCGCCAGCCGATCGACAAGCAACCACCCAGACCCTTCTAGGAGTGCCCCCATGGACGAGAAGTTGGGCACGAGCTGCCAGTCTCCGCGGTCAGTCGGCACTCGATCGGCGAAGAGCACAAGCACTTCCGCTGCTGGGAGCTGATTGATCTCCGTTTGCCGGGAGTGCCAGAGAATACCGGCAATGTTCTGCCCTGAGGTGTGGATGCGTTTGGCCACTCGCCGCGTACAGGGGTAGTGCTCCCGCGGGCTCGAGGCGAGGCCAGCCCGGCCGATTCCCATGGCTTTCAGGCTCCGGTCCCGCAAATCCACGACGGAGAGATCAGTTGGAAGTTTGACTTGAGCGTGTGCCATGCCGAGGAGGGTGGAGACGTTCACTTCTCTCGGGGGCAGGATCGGGACGTCATGGAAACTGGTTTCGAGCAGGGCCGCCTCGAGTGTGTCGGCGAGGTACATGCTGGGGACGCGTGCCTGGGTCCCCGCTTCGTTGAATGGTGAGAACCGAGAGTTCCCTTTGCCCGGGTTGGGTGTGGCGTATCCGTCCACAGTATTGAACACCCTGAACCACTCGCTATCGGCTTTCAACACCGTCAATGGCAATGCGCCGGCCGCGACAGCATCACAGAGTTCGTCAACAGCGACGGGGCACTTCGCGGGATCGGGGCACCTGAGACGCTCTGGCGGCAGAATGATCGGGCTCATGCGGTCCGATCTTTCGCATCCCTCAAATCCTCTGCATAGAGCTCGGCAGCATTCACTGCCCGCTTCGGGCTCGTCTCCGCAACCTTTGCTGGGATCTCATCACTGAGCAGACCAGTGGGTGCGGTGAGCCAAGACCATAGTCCCCAGCTGCCTATGCCGACTTTGAGCAGCGGTGCAATCAGGGCGGTGACGTTGTCATTGAGCGTCCCGCGATGGGTCAGCTGGACTTTTGGGATGAACGTCTTGCCCTCCACGTCGATGGTGAACATGTGGAGTTGCTCCCGTTGCCGTGCCACCCAGGTGCGAACGGTGCTCTGCGAAGATCCGCGCAAGGTTGCCAGGGATTCGTAAGTCTCCACGCCCTCCTCTTCAAGCAACCGAGCCCGGAATGCCACGCTGCGCTGCGCTTGCCTCTGGGTGGCTTCGGGGATGAGCTGAATGGTCCTTGTCAGGTACGAATGGGCCAAACGTTTGGACAGGGAGGAGCGCTCATCGAGTTGTTCCTGGACGATGGTCCGGTACAGCTCGAGGGCATTTTCAACTTCGGCTGGGCTCAGTCCCTCCACGTTGATCTGCGACCATTCGAGGTTCTGGGCCTGCAGTTGACGGTTCTGCGGAGCCCCATATGCGTGTGCGGTCATGGTGTGCCTCCAAACTGTATTCCAAGTGTAGCAGTCTGAATAGTGCAGAGTTAAGAGATTCGACTGCTACATTCAACCCCGGCAAGCGACACTTCTTGCATCAGTCCCCAGATTCGTGCGGTGCACTTGTTGGTCGAATGCCCAAATCCAGCTCACCTCGAAGCATGATCACCGCAACGAAGCAGCACGCGAGGAAAAGCACTCCTCCCGCAGCAATCGGAATCCTCAGGTCGAAATCGGCCAGAATGCCACCGAGCGCGGATCCGACGGCCAGGCCAGAGAGTCCGAGCACTCGCGTGGCCCCACCGACTCGTCCGAGGAGGTCGTCTGGAACGAGTCGCTGCCGCAACGACAGCGAACAGATGTTCCAAACGACGGCGTGCAGGATATAGAGCGCCAACAGCAAGCCCGCGACGATTGGATTCTGAGTGAGCGCAAGGCCGCCGAGGGCAACTGCTCCCAGGATGAGGCTGGCAACAATCGTCCATCTGGACCCAAGACGCGCGCGGAGGCGCGATGCAAGCATTGAACCGAGGAGACCTCCGAGGGCGGAGAACGCGAGCAGCAGGCCGTAACCGGTGCCGTTCAGCCCGAGACGTTCCCGGGCGAAGAGAACGAGGATCGAGAACGGCAACATGTAGCCGATGCTTGCGAGTGCTCCGATGACGGCCAGGCCGCCGACGACATGGTGGCGTCGCAACCAGGCAATGCCATCGACAGCCTCAGCAAAGACTGACCGTCGGGAGGAATGTGCGTCAGCGGACAGTGTCGACGGACTCCGGGTCGGCAGAGCAAGAGCGATGACTCCCGCAAGCGCCCAGAGCCCGCCCATTGCAAAGGCGGGGACTGAGGCCGCAAGTGCGAACAGGAATCCACCCAGGGGAGGGCCAGCGAATTCATCGGCGATCAACTGCGTCGCTGCAATACGTCCGTTCGCAGATTCCAGTCGTTGGGTCCCGACAAGCGACGGCAGGATCGCTATTGCAGCGCTGTCTGCAACGCTTTCTAAAGCCGCGACTACGGCCATAGCCGAGTACAGCACGATGAGGGAGGAGACCCCGAACTGGATGGTCAGCGCGAATCCGGCCAGCGCACCTCCTCGCAGAATGTTGGCCGCGACGATCAATGTTCGTCGATCAAACCGGTCGACCCAGACGCCGATCGGCAAAGCAGCCACGAGTCGGATCACGGCATAGAGAGTGGCCAATCCGGCTACAAGGCGAGGATCATCCGTCATCGAGGCTGCAAGCAGCGGCATTGAGACGAACGCGAGGCCGTCGGCGAGGTTCGATAGCGCGCTCGTGCTCCAGAGAGCGTTGAAGCCACGACCGATTGCCATGTCCATCAGCCTAGCGGGATCGCTCTCGACGCCGACCATCTCGAACTGTTGAGGTGACGCGAGCCGACAAGTGGCAGCATCGATCGTAACCTGCCCCTCACCGGCACTGACAAAGTCCATGATGAGAGCTCGGAAGACTGTATCGTAGATGCGTCGACCGGTGAGCCAGGTGTGAAGGAGTCAGAGTGTACGTTCTGCATGCTTGTGCACTGCCCGATGCCCAGTACGGAATCGACATCGGCATGTGGGCCGAGGACTCCGCCCTCCCGGTCTCGAGCCCCAGCGCAGCAGTGCGCCAAGTCCGCGACCACCCCTTCGCCGTCCCCACCGACTCACTCGCCGACATTCTCGGGCGCTCAGAGGGGGCTCGCAGAACGCCCCAGACTCTCCTGCTTCCATCCCTGCAGCGCTCGCCCTTGGATCCACCCGAGATGGTGCGCATCCAGCCTCGGCGCCGGTCCTCTTCGGCTCCGTCTCTGCTGCCGTGGTCTGTGCCCGTGATGCGGATTCCCGCTTCCGAACTGTCCTCTGTTCTCGACTCGATCCTGGGGGATCAGTCGGAGGTCGACGTGCGACCGGCCGCCTCCGTTCATTATGTTGCTGAACTTCGCCGACATGGCGAGATGCTCGTGGATCGTTCCCGCGTGCTCCCCACCTGTGTCATCGTCGGCCGAGACGACGAAGACGACAATGACACCACCACCACCGAGGTGCAGGCCCGGTGGCGGGTGTTCGCCACCGGTGCCGACGCCGTGACGAACCACGGTCTGGTCCAGACCATGCCGCCGTCCTTTCGCGCCGCCGCACCGGAGACACCGCAGGCCGAGTTGACCCTGGGACTCTTGGACGGCGTCGTCGACGCCCTCGTGCGCCGGCGCCTGCCCGCAAACCTACTGGCACCTCGGCGGGGCCGTCGTCCCTCCACTCTGCCCGCCGCCGAGACGTGGTTCGAGTCACTGACCGGTGATGATGCACGTGTCGACATCGCCCCCGCCGCGGCGGAAGAACTCATCCGTGAACTCGACCCGTGGGTACGCGAAGGAGCGGAGTCACCTGGTCCGGCACAGTTGGTCCTGCGCCTGCGTGATCCTGAACCTGAAGGAGGCACCCTCACCGAATCGGACGCTGCCGAAGTTCGCTGGCACCTCGACTTCCTCCTGCGCTCACGCAGCGACCAGAGCCTCGTCATCGACGCCTTTCGAGTCTGGGATGACGATGGGAGTCTGGCGAGGTGGCTCGACAAACCCCGCGAGGTGCTGCTGGCCGAACTCGCTCGCGCTCAACGGGTATACCCGGATCTCGAGGCGGGGCTGCGCAGGGCCGAACCGACGGAACTTGAGCTCTCCACCTCAGCGGCCTTCGACTTCCTCAATACTGCAGCGACCGGACTCGCCGAGGCGGGGGTCGAGGTGCAGCTGCCGTCCTGGTGGGGCACGACGCCCAAGGTCGGTCTCAAGCTCCATGCCACACCGACAGACGGCGACCCACAGGAAGCGAAGATCGGCAGGGACGGGCTGGCCAGCTTCGACTGGGCGCTCGCCGTCGGGGACCACGGCCTCAGCGATGACGAGATCGCGGCCCTCATCTTTGCCAAGGCACCCTTGGTGCAGATGCGGGGACAGTGGATTGTCGTCGACCAAGAGCGAATCAGACGTGGACTCGACTTCCTCAAGAACCATGAGGAGGGCCAGATGCCAATCTCCGAGGTGATGACGCTCGCCCTCGGCGATCCTGAGGAACTCGAGACGCCCTTGGAGATCACCTCCGTCGAGGCAGACGGGTGGTTGGGTGACCTGCTCGACGGCACTGCGGCCCAGACTATCGAGACAGTCGACCCACCTGAGGACTTCCGGGCCACACTGCGCCCGTATCAGGCTCGGGGATTGAGCTGGCTGGACTTCCTCGGACGTCTGGGAATCGGCGCCGTCCTCGCCGATGACATGGGCCTCGGCAAGACCGTGCAGCTGCTCGCCCTGGAAGCCACCGCCCGCGCACGCGCCTACGCCGCTGCTGACCCCGACACCATGACCAGTGCCCCGACCCTGTTGCTGTGCCCGATGTCGCTGATCGGCAACTGGGAAGCCGAGGCTGCCAGATTCGCCCCCAGCTTGCGCATCCTCGTCTACTACGGGTCGGCCCGTCCCCGCGGGGACGCATTTGATGCGGCTCTCGCCGAGTCGGACCTCGTCATCACCACCTACGCCACCGCATCCCGCGACATCGCCGAACTCGAACGCATCGGCTGGGTACGCGTCGTCCTCGACGAAGCACAAGTGATCAAGAACCGCCTCTCCCAGACCACCAAGGCCATCCGGCGTCTGAACGGGGGACAGAAGATCGCGCTGACCGGCACCCCGGTGGAGAACCGGTTGAGCGAACTGTGGTCGATCATGGACTTCGTCAACCCGGGAATGCTTGGCACCCCGGAGAAGTTCCGCGAACGATTCGTCCGTCCGATCGAGGTGAGGGCCGACGAGGAGCGAGCGCACCGCCTGCGTCGGATCACTCGGCCCTATATCTTGCGACGGACGAAGACTGATCCGCGGATCATCGACGATCTGCCGGAGAAGATCGAGATCAAACAGCACTACCGCCTCACAGTCGAACAGGCCTCGCTGTACCAATCCGTCGTCGCCGAGATGATGGGGCGCATCGAGGAATCGAGCGGTATCGAGAGGCGCGGGCTGGTGCTGGCGGCAATGACGAAACTCAAACAGGTCTGCAACCATCCTGCCCATCTCCTCCACGACGGTTCGGCGATCGGGCAGAGGTCGGGCAAACTCGAGAGGTTCGAAGAGATCATGTCCGAGACCCTGGCGGAGGGGGATCGGGTGCTGTGCTTCACGCAATTCACCGACTTCGGGGAGATGCTCGTGCCTCACCTTGCGGCCAAGTTCGACACCGATGTCGCCTATCTCGCCGGAAGCACCTCGAAGCAGCGTCGCACCGAAATCGTCAAAGACTTCCAGGAACCGGACGGTCCGAAGATCTTTGTGCTCTCCCTCAAAGCCGGAGGCACCGGGCTCAATCTCACCGCTGCCAACCAAGTCGTCCACCTCGACCGCTGGTGGAACCCGGCTGTGGAGAACCAAGCCACGGACCGAGCGTTCCGAATCGGGCAGAAACGCCGGGTGCAAGTGCGCAAGTTCATCGGCATCGGTACCTTGGAGGAGAGGATCGACGCAATTCTCGAGGAGAAGAAGGAGTTGGCCGATATGGTTGTCGGTGAGGGAGAGTCATGGTTGACCGAGATGTCGACGGACAGTCTGCGCGACCTCTTGACTTTGTCGAAGGATGCCGTTGGTGAGTAAGTCATTCGGATCCCGGTTCTATCCGCCGTCGAAGCCGCGCACGGTCGACGGCGGCATCCGCGCGAAATCGAAACGCGGTTCTATGGCCCAGGCCTGGTGGTCGACACGGTTCATCACCGTCCTCGAAGGCATGGGAATGGGCACCCGGCTGACCCGTGGCCGCAACTATGCCCGCAGAGGCCAGGTCCTCGACATCGACCTCGACGCCGGTCTGGTGAGCGCAACCGTGCAGGGCTCGAGAGCTCGTCCCTACCGCGTGCGCATCGGACTGCGCGCCTACGGCAAGGCCGAATGGGCGAGCATCGAGGAGAGAATGAACGAGGACGCCTGGTTCGTCGCTCAACTGCTGTCAGGGCAGATGCCCGCCGACATCGAGAAGCTCTTCGACGATGTGGGCCTCACCTTGTTCCCGATCAAGGGCGAGCTCACTCTCGACTGCTCCTGCCCGGACGCCGCCGTGCCGTGCAAGCACGTCGCGGCAGTGTTCTATCTGCTCGCCGAACAGTTCGATGAGGACCCATTTCGGATCCTCGCCTGGCGAGGACGCGAACGCGAGGACCTTCTCGAGCACCTGCACACCGGTTCGACGGTGGAGAACTCCGCCCCGGTGCCCTTGACCGAGCTCCTCGACGAGTTCTACTTCCAGCCCGCCCAGATTGTCCCGCCACGCCCGCTCGGGACGGCGGTCTCCGTGCTCGAACAGGTGCCACCGATTACCGTCACGGTGCGGAAGCAGCCCCTCGCCGAGGTGCTCCGCCCCGCCTATGAGGCGCTGGCCGAGGACGGCTGATCAGTGAGGTTGTCCAGAAGTCCTCTCACTCCAGCAGCTCGTCACGGTCCAGCACCGTGTCACGGTCTTCGATGATGTCGGCTCGAACCCACGAAGTCAGCAGTTCCGGTCGCCGGCTCATGAGCGAGCCCGCGGCGGAAGGCTGCCGGGTTGGAACTCGCCGTTCTGTTGAGGGTTCGCAGCACCACTGTGGTCATCTCCTGATCCTGGAAGTGGGCATCGGCGAGGCCGAGGTCGATGTGGTCGACCGGGATCTCGGGGTCAGTGCTGACTGACATCGATGCTCTTGTCTTGGCGGTGACTCCGCCGTCTTTGGGTGCCGGTCAATTACCATCGGGTAGCCTTCTTTAGGATGACGATTATGAAAGGTGCAAGTCAGGTGACGACAGCGGCGGACACGACTCGGATCGGCGATACAGCTCTGATCTTCGAGGGCGGTGGCATGCGGGCGTCGCTGACGAGCGGGATGGTCGTCACGCTGCTCGAAGCTGGCTTGGATTTCGACTGGGTCGCGGGTATCAGCGCCGGGGCCTCAAATGCGGTGAACTACTTGTCCGGTGACGCGCGACGCGCTCGTCGGTCATTCGTCGAGTTCGCCGCCGATGAACAGTTCGGCGGCCTGCGCTATTTCGCTCGTGGGCAGGGCATGTTCAACGCGGAGTACATCTACCAGCAGGCGGGCGGCCCCGACGAGGCGCTGCCGTTCGACTGGGAGTCATTTCAATCGAGTCCTGCAGACATGAGGATTGTCGCGTTCGATGCGGTATCCGGTGATGATGTTGTGTGGTCGCGGAAAGACACTCCTGAGATCGAGGATCTGATGGTCCGTGTACGCGCCTCCTCGACGATGCCTGGGCTGATGCCGCCGGTCCACTTAGACGGGCATGTGTACGTCGACGGGGCGATGGGCGAGGACGGCGGAATCGCTCTGAGTCAGGCACAGATAGAGGGCTTCGAAAAGTTCGTCATCGTGCTCACGCAGGAGCGCTCGTATCGAAAGGCGCCGCAGCGCTTCTCCGCAGTCTACCGGAGCATCTTCCGTCGGTATCCCGCATTGGCGGAGGCGCTGTTGACCCGGTGGGCACGGTACAACGAGACGCGCGAACGGATCTTCGCTCTCGAAGCGGAGGGAAAGGCACACGTCTTCGCTCCTGAGCGGATGCCGGTCGACAATGGCACCCGTGACCTTTCACGCCTCGCCGCTGCTCATCGCATGGGACTGTCCCAGGCCCGCCGCGAGCTGCCCGCGATCCGTGAGTTCGTAGGTGCGTCAGGCAGCCCAGTGCCATCGAGTCGATGAGGACGTGTGCTCCTCCCAATCGTTGACCACAATTGCGATCTGACAACATTTCGGTGATCCACTACAGTTCGTGTAGTCGCGTCAGGGCTTCCTGCTAGATTCACTGAGTATGAGCGACCACCCGAATTCCTATGAATCACAGCCGCCCTCGCCCGAGCAGGGCGCGACGATGAAATCGAAATCCAAACCCGTCCTGCTCGGCATTGCCGCAGTTGCGGTCGTGGCACTCATCGCAGGAGGCTCCTTCGCCTTCTTTTCCGGGTACAACCCCTTCGGCGATCCGAAACCCAACTACGCTCAGACTCCCAGCCAATCCGATGTCATGGACTTCAGCGGTCTGAGTGCGGATATGCACCTCAGCGGCGCCCCGCTGACTGCCTCTGCCGAAGCGGGTGAGACCTCCCCAGAGATCCTGCGGTTCATCGGGTCAACCACCTCGATTCTCACCCGAGTGGATGACTATGATCAGCCCGCCTGGACGGTGTCCGTTCCGCACCAGGACATCGACACCGGCAAGACCGAGCCGCTGGACGAGGCGCTCGACCCGGACGCTTCCGACGACACCTCCGACGACGAGGAGAAACTGGCCGGCACTCCCACCGCATGCCGAGTCTCCGGTGGCGCTGTCCAGTGCGGGGACCGAGCGGTCGCACTCAGCGACGGGTCGGTGACAACGGCTGAGAGCAAGGCCGATGTCGACCCGGATCCCGCATCGTCGAGGGTTCCTCTCGACATCGACGATGCAGGAGCAGTGACCGGGCCGGACGATCAGACCTATGACGGTTTGAATCTCGCCCCTGAGGCCCATGCCTCGATGATCGCCGGTCCCCAGGTGGGGGAGACCGGACCGTGGGTGGTCTCCGATGGTCAGACCCTTGCCGCCGTCGATTCCGACAGCGTCCTCTGGACGCAGGACCTCGATCCCTCCGCCGCCGAGGTGACCGGGCTCGGTGACAAACGCGTCACCCCGTCGTGGACAGCCGTCGATGGTGTTCTCATCATCGGAACCTCGGGCGGGGTGAAAGGCCTTGACCTCTCGACCGGTGACCAGCTGTGGGCAGTGTCTGCGCCGGCCGACGGGTTCGCGGTCGCCGGCAGTCAGCTGCGCATCCAGCATGAGGGCGCAGTGAGCTCCTTCGACTTCACGGACTCGTCGGACGACGATTCCGTGACGGCTGACAAGGGCTTCGATGAGAGCATTTCGGCGCTGCCCGCACCGAAGCTCCCATCGGAGGACGACATCCGCAACGCGAAGCTGGAGGTTCCTCCCGCCTGTGCAGACTTAACTATGGCCGAGGGAGCGAAGCAGGCATTCGCAGACGGCAAAACCGCAGAAGGAGACTACGGGTCATCGATCGCCATCAATGACGTGACAACGTCGGTGGCCACACCGAAGCCGATGGTGGCTATCGACTTCGTCTGCTATCCGGGTGGGAACTGGGTGACGGATTCGGTCGGTGTCTATGACCAGAAGCTGAACCTCGTCACCTCGATCGAGCCGTGGAGCGAGGACTCGGACTTCCAGCAGCTTGCCGACTTCAACCGCAGCATCGTCTCTGCGGTCGACCTCACCGGCCCCTATATGACAGCGACGGTGAGCAATATCGCTGTATACGGCGATGAGGATTACAACGCCGCAGAGCGCACGGGGGAGGTGGAGCTCCGATTTGCGTGGGCGAAGGGAGGATACGAACCTCAGGATGTGCTGTTCACCGTCGGTGGAGAAACTGTCCGGGTCCCGGAAGTCGAGGAAGTTCAGAAGTTCGTCGATGCGGCCGCGAAAGGCGACGATGGCACTGCCGGTGCGATGGCCACTGATGAGGTCATGCGAGACCTGGATACAGTCATCGGGGATGCGTCTGCGAACCCACCGCTGACCTACCGAAATCTGGCTCTCCAGGACGGGACCGAAGTCGATACCTGCGAACTTATCGGAGTCGTGGGCGAGGAATACGGGGACTACACCATGAGCAATGGTGTTGGCCTGATGGAAGGAATCGGCGGTTTCGGCGCCGATGCCTTCAAAGCCGGCGACGTCATCTGCGGGCTGAAAGGCCCCGGCGAGACGATCGACCCGGACGATGAATACAGCTGGTACGCAGCGCACCTGCTGCTGAAAGGTAATGAGGCAGGAGCGGTCAAGGTGTATTCGGTGTCTTCATACACCGGATGAAGTCTGCGCATTCGACAATGATCGACCTGCCCTGGAAACGTCGTCCGCCCCTGGAAGCCGCGTGTAGCGTCGTACTACAATGGGGTCATGACTAGGAGCAGCCAACCGACGAGATTGCCGGCAGACGTCTACGAATCCGCTGTCGCGGCGGCTAAGGCCGCTTCGAGGACGGTGCCTCAGCAGATTGCGCATTGGGCTCGTATCGGGCGTGAAATGGAATCGTCGCCCACGGTCAATCATCGTCAGATTACGCAGGTCTTGGCCGGAACGAGCTCCTATGACTCGCTCGCCGAAAGAGAACAGGCCATCGTGCGCGAGGCGTGGGAAGAACGCACTCGCACACTGCGAGAGGGACTGGATTACGCAACCGGCTTCGACTCAGCCGGTGAAGAGTATTCGGAGCTGGACGAGGACGGCAACCTGGTCGTGCATCGGCCAACGGCCTGATGCCGGTTCTGCATCTGCTCGCGGGGCCGAACGGCGCTGGGAAATCAAGCTACCTCCATGATGTCCTGGCACCTGTGACGCATCTGCCGTTCATCAACGCCGACGTCATCGCAGCGCAGAGATGGCCGGACGCTCAGCTGGAACATGCCTCTGAAGCAGCACGGATCGCAGAGAGGCTAAGGCGGGAACTCATCGCCGAGAAGCGATCTTTCATTTCAGAGACCGAGTTCTCGCACCCCAGTAAGGTCCAGCTGGTCACTGATGCTGCCGAAGCCGGATTCCTCGTCACACTGCACATCGTCATGGTCCCCGTCGACCTCACGGTTCAGCGAGTGTGCGAGCGTGTGCGTCGCGGGGGGCACACAGTGCCGGAGCACAAGATCCGGGAGAGATACGAGCGTTTGTGGGACCTTGTCGCGGAGACGATCGGAACGGCTGATTCGGTGAAACTGTACGACAACAGCAGCGCTCGCCGACCGTTCCACCTGTGCGCCAGCTTTGAACTCGGAGCACTGGTGGGCTCGCCGGATTGGCCGACCTGGGTCCCTGACCCGCTGAAGAGACTGGGAGAATGATGTCCTCGCAACCGATCGCCGACCGACTCAAGACGCACTTGAGCCGCGTCGGTGCGGACATCGTCCATGCGGCATCGACACGTGTGCAGCCCGATGGCCTCAACATCCTCATCGATCGTGCGCCGTTGTCCTTCCCCATCGGCGAAGACGACATCGCAGCGCTGATCTCGATCGCCGAACCCGCGCACTTCGGCAGTGGCGAGGACACCGTCTTCGACCCCACAGTCCGCGACACCTGGGTGATCGATCCGGCGCACGTCCACCTGGGCGACCCAACCGGTGCCACGGGGACAGACAACTGGACGGGAGCGCTCGACGAGTCTCTCGGCCACCTCGGTGCCGCGCTGGGAATTCCTGCCGATGCGACGGTCCGCGCCGAACTCCACTCGATGCTCGTCTATGGGAAGGGGCAGTTCTTCCTGCCGCATCAGGACTCGGAGAAGGACGACTCGATGCTGGCCACACTCGTGGTCGGACTGCCGACCACACACACCGGTGGCGAACTCGTCGTCGACGACGACGGCGCTGACCGGATCTTCACCGGCGACCAGGACGACATCACACTCGCAGCGTTCTACGCTGACCGACGGCATGAAGTGAAGCCGGTGACGTCAGGTCATCGGGTGACACTGACCTTCAACCTCCTCGTCGACCACCCAGCGGCCGAAGACACAACGGCCGACGACCACACGATGACAACCACAGCCGCCGACGACGCCGGCACCGGCGATCCCGTCGACAGCGAACTGACGGCTCTGATCACCGAATACTTCACCACACCGGTCAAGCCGCGATTGGGTGGCGGGAATGCGACACCTCCCCAGCGGATGGTGTTCCTCCTTGACCACGAATACAGCCGACACGGTCTGAGCCGAACCACGCTCAAGGGCGGCGACCGCCTGCGAGCCGCATGCCTGCTCAGTGCCGCCCGATCTGCCGGATGCGAAGCGATGCTCGGTCTGAGCGAGATCCACGAAACGCGCGAGGCTGCGATCGACGACCGCGGCGGTTACTACAGCAACCGGGGTCGTTATTGGGCTGACGAGGACGAACCCGACATCGAGACCCTCGACACCGATGGCGAACTGCTCGACGGCGACATCACCTTGAACTGGTGGATGGTTCCCGACACGGGGGTCGGCGAGTCGATCGAATCGCGAGTGGGGGAGGAAGAGACGCTGGCCGTCACCTCCACTCGGCAGCTCACTGCTCATGCGGCCGAATACGAAGGCTATATGGGCAACTACGGCAACACCGTCGACCATTGGTACCGGCGGGCCGCGATCATCCTGTGGCCGATGGAATCGTCGTTCGTCGTCCGTGCCGAGGCCGGTTCGGGATGGGCGCTGCGAACCTTGGCCGACCGACTGGCTCAGGGGCAGATCGCCGAGGCGGCCGCCGATGCGCGATCGCTCGAGCCGTTCTGGTCGGGAGCCGGTCCCGAGTCGCTCGACCTGGCATTGGAAGTGGCGTTGGGCGTCGAGGACAGAACAGCCGCGACCGTCGTACTCACCCCGTACGGAATAGCGGGTCTGGGTGCAGAGCAAGCGGAGGCGCTGGGCGCGCTGACAGAGAGGTACGGAACGTCCTGGCTTGGTGACCTACTGGGTTCGTGGGCATCCGCCGGACCGCGCTTCACAACGCCCGGAGTCCGTGCCCTGATCGAATGGGTGAACACCTCCATG
This sequence comes from Brevibacterium picturae, assembly GCF_900105045.1. Lineage (GTDB taxonomy): Bacteria > Actinomycetota > Actinomycetes > Actinomycetales > Brevibacteriaceae > Brevibacterium > Brevibacterium picturae. Next base: position 3,716,315 of record NZ_LT629739.1, read on the forward strand.
GCGTCGACGATCGCTGTGTTGCGAACAGACGAGTCCCCATCGGGTGCGACCGTTGCTGAGGTGTTGACCTCTCATGCGGCAGCCTTCATTCCCCAGCAGGTCGCTTCGGCGGCAAGGCAGATACCGCCGGCTCAGGCGTGGAGATCATTGGTGGACCTCGGCGCTTTCGTCGCCGAGGTGGTGTCGGCGGCGACGAGGGACCACGCCGCAGCGATCGTCGATGGCCTCGACGGCCTGGGCGGCGATCTGATTCCCCTCTACGTGTCCGTTCTGCAATCGGCGGCGGACCCGACTGACGAGAACTTCGCCCCCATCGTCGCCGAACGTCGGCGTCGTCTCGAGGCTGAACTCGCGAAGCCCGAACGCGCCGCCGATGACTGGTCGATTCCCTTCACCGGCTGCGGGTGCGCCGACTGCGATCACTTGGCCGGATTCCTGGCATCGTCGGAGCAGCGATCGCTGACCTGGCCGTTGGCGAAGCTGCGCCGACAACACATTCACAATGCCATCGATGCGCAGGGTCTGCCGGTGACACATACGACGGAACGGACAGGAAGCCCGCACAAGCTCAAATTGCATAAGACGGACTTGCTCATGAAGGAAGATGTCGCACGGCGTAAGTACTGCGCAGAACAGTTGGCCTGGGTACGGGGACTGAACCGGTGACACCGGCAACGACGACGCAGCGCACTCTGCTGTTCCGCCCGCTGCGTGGCGCGTTATGACGGCTCTTCAGTTTGTGCGACAGCTATCGATGGTCAGCCCCGTGCGGACTGCTGGAATCGTCCGAGAGGCTTGGCGTATATGTCTGGAGAACCTGATCTGCGAGGGGAGCCGCGTCTCTATCCTTCAACGTGTATCACCACAGCATGCTCTGTTCGACCTGCCAATGGCCGTCCCGACGAGGCTGATTCTGCGTCCGCGTGGATGTTCAGTGTTCGTTGACGGAGACAAGCGTCGCGTCGGGTACCGCTCCTGGAATCGAGTCGTCGACCGACTCATCGGCGGATTCGGCGACTTCCGCCTCTTCGAACTGGGACGATCCCTCAACAAAGTATCCCTGTGACACGTCCCTCTGTGCAGGCTTCTGCATCGCTGATTCGACCAGACCGAGCAGTTTCTCGCGTCGGTCAGAGAAGAAGCCATCGAAACTGTCGTTACGCAGAAGACTGTGATTAATGCAATGCGAGTCAAGCACTTCATCGACCTGATCGGTCGTGATCTGTGCATTACGCTCGATGAGATCCAAATAGTGTGAAGGGGCTCGAGCACCGATCGAGCGGTTTGTCTTCGCACTGATTGCTGTCTTATTGACAATCGACTCACGGTGCTCGTCGTCGATGTTGTGATCCGCACACCACTTCTTAGGAAATATGTGGTGGATATCGACGGCTAATTCGCGATGCTGAACCAGGTCCAATCGTTTGTCCTCCATCCAGTCACGCGCCTGATTTTCAAGCAACAGTGCGTAGATGCCCTTATAAGCAGCAGCGTTGCGAGTGCGCAGAGAATGGAGTCTGGACTCGACGAACTGTGCGTCCTGCACTGTCGTCGGAACTCGTGCTCCGTCCACCGCCCGAGCCCAGTCGGGCACAAGCATGACATCGCGGACGAAGCGCGTATCCGTCGTGCCTCCATACAGCTCACCGAGGATACCGCACCAGAACCATTGGACGATCCGGCTGCGAGGTCCACGCAGATCCGCGTCGGCTCCCACGATCACCTTGATGACGGCCAGAGGGATCAGATGCGTCCCGTACGGCAGGAACCGCGTGTCGAAGATATGTCTGTCAGCCAGGAATCCCGCTGCCCAGAGGAAGGCCTCCCGCAGCGGGTCACGCCACTGCAGATACTCCGAGAGGCTGATCCTCAGGGCGTCTTCGTTGCGAGCGGACACGGCAGTCGGGCGTGTCCTTGTGTCAGTCAGATGCTTCCTGCGAGTCGCGAGGAGAGTCACTGCTCGGAGGAAGTCCGTGCTGCTGACCTCCTGCAGTACCGGCTGGGATTCGAACACAGCTCGCGTCTCGCGCCAGTCGTCATTGAGGCGGAAGTCCGTCCCGTGTTCGGCATAGTAGTCGGCGTCTCCGGCGAACGTCGCCGTCAGCAACTCGAAGACGTTCAGTTCGAGCCCGCCGGTATTCACCTTCTCGAAGACCGTAGCTACCGCGGATTTCGAGGTATTGCGGTCTAGTTCGATGGCGGGGATAGAATACCTCGCTGCGGGGGTCAGCACCTCTGCGTGGAACCGCCCCGCCAACTTCTGGTCGATCATGGCGTACTTGAGTATCCAACCTTGGCTCTCCACCGGCTGGAACAGGAGATTAAGCGGAAAGTAACCCTGTTCCCTTTGCAAATCGGGTGTCGACAGGTCGAGTTCCACATCTCGTTTGAAATTGGTCCAGATTCTCCCATCCTCACCGACCGAGATGACGGCTTCATCCATCGATCCTTCGCCGTCCAGTGCTTTGCTGATGTTGACGAAATACCGTAGAGACATGAGCTTGCCACGCGAGTCCTTGGTTTCGACGACTCCGTCGTTAGTCAATGCCTGAGTCAATGAGGTGAGGCGCTGCTGCCCATCGAGCAGCAGATGAGTCGGTGATATATCCGCATCCAGTCGAACGCCTTCGACCGGTCGCGGTTTGAACCGAACTTCGTCATTGTTCGTGTCGAGCAGCATCACTACGCCCATAGGGTGGCCGCGCAGAATGGTGACCAGCAACTGGCGAATACGTTCATCATCCCATTTGTATCCCCGCTGGAAATCAGGGAGTTGGATCGCCCCGGAAACGGTCCTAGCGAGGTAGTCATCTAGTGTGTACTGCGGAGTCTGAAATCCCATACAGCGACCTTACATCGTGTGTGGGACATCGAACCATCGGCTTGCGATCGGACGAGTCCACAGACAAACTGGTCGATTTCTCAAGTATTAATGAGTCAATTACTCGTAAAGCCGTTTGGCGAAATCTCGCAGCCCTACTACTGTCGTCATCAGTTGGTCAGGGAGGAGCAAGGATGCACATCAAGTTCGGGTGGGCCCTCGACCGAGCCCCGTGGCAGTCTCAGAACAGCGTCGATTCCACCGGCACCACCACCAGCCCCGCCGGCACAACAGTCGTCACCGGCCCGCTCGGTTTCCTCGGTGTCCTGCAGACCCGGCTCGGAACTACACGAACGACCGTCAACCGTCCCGTCCGCATCGCACAGTACCGGTCTCTCATGGCCGAGGCCGACCACCCCTGGTATCAGCGTTCTTTTGCCACCGATCCCTGGAACACCGCCCACCATCTCCTCCGCCTGCGCGATGACGCCATCGAGGCCGGCTGGCAATCGACCACAGACACCGAAAACTACGCTGAACACCCTCGGCTCGATGCCCTGGCCGCAGTGGAACGTCTGGTGCACCTCGGTCCGGACCACGACCGCAACGCGACCCTGGTCCCCGGCAGAGCCGATGACCTGCGCGAAGTCCTCACACTCATCCGCCACCACGGACCGAACTGGCCACTGGGCATCGATACGATCGAGATCCAGGACCGTCTGACCGACCTTCCGAACACATGGCAGAACATCCTCGAAGCGCTCAACATCGCAGGTGTCACCATCACCGAGGCGTCCCCACATTCCGGAGTCCCTGAGCTGACCATCGTCAGCGGACCAGATGAATGGTCGACCGCCGAGGGCGCCGCACGTTGGTTGTCCAATGCCCCTGACCGTGACAAGCTCTGCATCATCTCCGGAGGCTCAACAACCGTCCTCGATCATGAGCTGGCCCGCCGAGGCACTCCGACACTCGGCATTGCCCGCCGGTCGGCGACAAGTCCTTCCGGGCAGGTGCTGCCGGTCTTCCTCAGCGCCATCCTGCCGCCGACAGACATCCGCCGGGTCGCGGAGTTCCTCAGTCTCTCCTTCGGAGCTCCGAACTCGGAAGCATCGGCGAAGGCTCTCGTTCCCCGCTCGGTCTCAAAAGCACTCCTCAATGCGCTGACAGCCGAACCTGGCCTCTCCGGCGACCCCGACTCCGCATGGATGAAAGCACTTCGCGATCTCCACGACGACGCCGACACCGACCCAGAGGTCAAAGCGAAGGCAGCAGAGACTGCACACACCATCGACCGGCTCATTCGCCTCTCACCGCCGTCCGTCGACAACGACCTCGTCGATCTCACGACACTTCAACCTGCCCTCGACTGGCTGGCAAGCCGTCTGCGCGCACTCGCACACCACCCAGGCGAGACGGCCTCGGAAACTACGACAACCTTCATCACCGAGGCCACCACCCACCTCACCTCCTTCCGCGAAGCACTCGCCCAACTGTCCGAGAGAAAGCTGCGCGTCCGGGAACTGTTCGACATCGCCGATGCCTGTGCCCCAACCGCACCGCACAGCACCGCCGAGGCGGTCGCAGCGAAATGGACCGTGGTCTCCGAACCCTCCGAAGTCCCCGACGACTGCGAGACCATCCTTTGGTGGTCCTCATGCCGCAGCGACAGCTCTGAGACCGAACTCTGGGACCCCGAGGAAACCGCGGCACTGTCCCACGCCGGCGCCCAGATCTCGACCGCAGCAGAACGCGAACGTCTGCGCCAGGCTGCGGAGCTGCGCGGGCTCCGCCACGCCGCCACTCTGATCTGCTTCTGCCCCGACCGCGTTCGCGGCGAGGTGACGTCACTTCATGCCGCCCTCTCACGCCTGGCCGAGGACATCGCTGCGTCGGACCCCGAGCGATTCGCCTCGAAAGGCGTCGATGCTGTGCTGGGCGATGCCTCGGTCGCCCGCCCGGTTCCCACACTGCACGAGGCAGAGACCTGGAGACTGTGCGACGTCTCGACAACCCTCGACGAGGTGACCCTCGAGACCACCACCCCACCGAGCACGATCTCCCGTTCCCTCGACGGCGAATTCACTCATATCCTTCCCGACAGGCTGTCCTTCACCCAGATCGAACAGCTGCTCAGCGACCCACTGGGCTGGACACTGGAGCGCGCCCTCGGGATCAAACGCGGCTTCTCCTCCGAGGTTCCCACCGGCAACCGCATGATCGGCACGTTCGTCCACGCCATCGTCGAGAATCTCGTCACCAGGGGAGCGGCAGCGAATGGATCACTCCCGACGACACCGATGATCGCTGACACCTTCGACCGGTTCGTTCCGCGCTTCGCCTCAGAGCTGCTTCTGCCCGGCCAAAAGGCCCGGCTGGGGACCATCCGCTCCACCGTGCTCGCCTCGTTGACCTCCCTGTTCACCGCGCTGCAGAACCGCGGCATCACCCTCACCGGCGCCGAGGCTGACTTCACCCACGCATGGGAGCTCACTGTCGGGGGCTCACCCAGAACCGTGGAACTGGGCGGAATGCGCGACCTCGAAGGAACGTTCGACGACGGGCGACCGGCCATCATCGACCTCAAATGGTCGAACTCCGGTAAGCGGTATCGCACGATGATCGACGAGGGTGAAGCCGCACAGCTGAGCGTCTATTCCCGCACGGCCGAGGCTGGCGGCGACGGGAATCCGCTGACAGCCTACTTCCTGCTCAAACAGGGGCGATTCGTCTGCACCGACTCCGCTCTCGACCCGGACTTTACCGGAGGACTCGATGAGACTGACGACAGCGAGACTGACTTCGGCAGGGACCCCGCTGGTTTGTGGCCGCGCATCGAGGCCTCAGTCGAAGACGCCCTGACGAAGATCGCCACGGGCGACTTCGAATCACTCAGCGCGGACGTCTACGCCGACTTCGGCATCACGCCCGAGGAGAAGAGTACGGACCTCAACAAGGCGATCAAGGCCATCAAAGACGCTGCAAGCGCAGAGGGGCGACTCTTCATCGACAAACCGCAGAGATTCAGCGCCTTCAACATCATCTACGGGATCGCGGGAGACCACTCATGAGCGTCCACGTCATCACCGCCTCGGCCGGCTCGGGCAAGACGTACCGACTCACCGAAGTTCTCTCGCGGCGCCTGACCGACACTCCCGCCGACGGCACCCGACCACTGAAGGCCAGCGAAGTCATCGCGACCACCTTCACCGTCCGCGCCGCAGCCGACCTCGTCGAGAAGACACAGAAGCGACTCCTCGACGATGGCAACACCGTCGCGGCCGAGGAGATCGGTACAGCACTCATCGGAACCATCAACTCGGTCTCCGGCAGACTCGTCACCGACTACGCGATCGATGCCGGGTATTCGCCCGAATTGCGCGTGCTCGACGAGTCCGAGCAGGCGATGGTCTTCACCGCAGCCGTCGACGACGTCATCGCCGACGCCGAGGCGGCCCACCGGGACCTGCTGCTGCGCACCGGTCACAACGGTAACCCTGAGGACACGAATCCTTTCGGCCATGGGCCGGTCGTCTGGTCCGGCCTCGTCAAGTCCGTCGCCGAGGCTGCACGGGCGAACCACCTCGGCGAGGTGAAGCTGCGCGAATCCGCGGACGCCTCGGTGGAACTTTTCCTTTCCTCCATGCCCGAGAGGCGTCCCGACAGGCGCGAGGCGTGGCGGGGCCGCTTGGCCAGCGATATTGACCAACTCCGTGCGGCACTGCGGCACTTCAACGGTGACGAACTGGACACGACAGCCGCGCCTCCGATCACGATAGACAAACGAAGCGCCGGCAACGTCGAAGGCAGCATCATCACCCTCGACCATTTCCTCCGCGACCTCGATGCCCGCGGCGACCTCGATGCCCGCGCCGAGGAGGACGATCCCAACGCCGGGATCGCTTGGTCAACGTGGGCCAAGGTCGCCGAGATGAAATATCCGCAGGCTCCGGGAGGAAAGACTCTTGGCAAGGTGCCCAAGCAGGTCCTCGAAACTTCGAGTGCGTCGCTCGTGGCCGGTGAGCTGTTGGCCAACGATGCTTTCCACGATGATGTCGAGGCACTCATTCGCCTGATCATCGACACAGCGATCGCCTCCCTCGACGCCTACGAGGAGCACAAGAACCGGCTGGGTGTCATGGACTTCGTGGACCAGGAAGTGAGGGCACTCGACCTGCTGCGGACGAATGACCGTGTCCGTCGTTCCGTCGCCTCGAAATTCCGCCTGCTGGCAGTCGATGAGTTCCAGGACTCCTCGCCGATCCAGCTGGCGATCTTCGTGGAACTGGCCGAACTCGTCGACGAGGTCGTGTGGGTCGGCGACCGCAAGCAGGCAATCTACGGGTTCCGCGGTGCGGACCCGGAGCTGATGAACGACGTCTTCTCCGCCCTCATCGACGGCCAGACAGAGTTAGGGACCGCGACGACGGAGAACCTCGGCGCGTCCTGGCGATCGACCGATCCGCCGTTGGACCTGTCGAATGCGATCTTCAGTTCAGTCTTTGCAGACCAACCGGAGGACGAAGTCGTCCTTAGCATTCCACCGGCACGTCAGGCACAGCGTGCGGCCGGCGGACGTGAGCTTTGGGTGCCGAATACGGACAAGGGCGGCACCCGAAGTTCGGACAGCAGGATGGTGCGCACGATCGCCGAAGGCGTCGTCGACTTCCTCTCCCGCTCACCACAGCTGTCGGACCGGGACGCCGGCGTAGGCGACATCGCAGTCCTCGTGCGCACGAACACTCAGGTCGCGAAGACCGTCGCCGAACTTCACGAGCGCGGGATCCCCTCCATCGGCTCGACCACGGATCTGCTCGCGACGAGGGAGGGGCAGATCGTTGCCGCAGGGCTGGCCGCAGTTGTCGACCCTAAGGACACTGTGGCGCTGGCCGAACTCGTCACCCTCTTAAGCGATCACGAACATCACGAGTCATGGTTCGACGACGCCGTGCGCATCGCTGACGAGGACGAGCGTCGGAAGCGCCCGTCGACATGGTGGTCTGACCCTGCGCTCGCCGCTTTGAGCAAGCTGACAACACAGGGCTCTCAGCACGTAGCAGTCGAACTTCTGCTTGCCGTCATCGACGCCCTCGATTTGCCGCAGCGGATCAAAACGTGGTCGGCTCCGGAGACGAGACTGTCCACACTTGATGCGTTCTGTCAGATCGCCGCAGAGTATGAGGACGCGTCTCACCAGACCCGGATGCCGGTGACACCGGCCGGGCTGCTGAACCACCTCACCGAGGCGGCAGGAGCATTCGAACAGACGACGGCTCATGATGCCGTGCTGGTGACGACGATGCACCAGTCGAAAGGTCTACAGTGGCCTGTCGTCATCGTCGGAGTCTCTGCCCACAAGGACTACGGCCACCGTGAGGTCACGGTGGAGAAAGCTCCGGTCTTCGACGCACGACATCCGCTTGCGAATCGTTCTCTCCGACTGCTGCCAAAGGTCCTCAAAGACTTCGGACCAGTGAAAGAACGCCTGGGACAGACTGACAGCGTGCGTCGCAGTACCGAGTCAGAACGCAATGAGGCGGCCCGCTTGCTCTACGTCGCTCTCACCCGAGCCGAATGCCACAGCGTTATGGCGTTCGGCGATCCCACCGGAACGAACAACGTGCTCAACGCGGCAGTCGACGAGGAGCTGCTCACCTGGGACCTGCCGGAAATCAGTGACGACTCTGTACCAAGTGCCGACGAGACGGGGGAGCTGCGGATCGCGAACCGCCGGGCCTTGGGAAATGAGAATGTGTCGATGCAGTTCGATCTGCCGATCCGGATCTGCGCATACTCTCTGTCTTCCGAGCCCTCGCAGGATGTGCAGGCACCGCAACTGTCCTTCTTTGCTCATACGGATATTGCAATGCGCCGACCATTCAAGGGGGCAGCCGGGATCCCCTCGCGTTTCACTGCCAGCAGCGTCGAATCAGAAGGCATCGATGCCGACGTGAGCGTCTTCGCGCGTCTGGGGGAGCCCCTCGTCGGCAAGGGCGGCAAAGACTGGGACCGCATCGGCGATGCCGTGCATGCTTACCTTGGGCTGCCGCTCTCGTCGTTGACTGAGGAAACAGCGAAAGACGCTGCCGAGCGTATTCTCCACCGATGGAATGCTGGCACGGTGCTCTCGGCAAAGTCGCTGGTCGAGATCGGCCGTCGCTGGACCGAATGGATCGACACGACATTCCCCGGCGCCGAGGTGCTCACCGAGCAGCCAATCGTCTGGCGCAACGAGGCTGGACAGGTGATGGAGGGGTGGATCGACACCCTGCTCAATCTTCCGAACGGCGATTGTGTCCTTGTTGACCATAAGACCTATCCCGGCACGAATCCGATCGGTCACATCCGAGAGAACTATTTGGGGCAGTTGGCAACGTATGTGCAGGCGCTGGAAGGGACCACCGGACGTTGCCGGTCTCAAGTGCTCATTCACTTGCCCTTGCTAGGGGAAATAGTGGAGGTGGGGAACCGTGCAGAGACGATCTGAGATGCTGGCGTACCCCGGGGGTAGTGATGTCTGTCACGAGCCCGGAGCTTTTTGAGACAGAACTCTTCATCAACGGCATAGAGAGAAGGAACGAAATGCAACAATCCATATTGGATGCGGTAAGGGCGATACCGGAAGACGAAGGAATCAAGCTTGTCGAGCCGTACTACGACCCACAACAGCCATACACTGGCGCGTACTTCGAACTGATCGGATCCGACGACAAACAGCCAGATCGATTCACCGCGGCTGATCTGTATGCGATCTCTATGCTGGCAGTACCAGTCCCGGCAAAGGCCGGAATAGGAATTCTTCTTGAGCAAGCTGAGCAGTTCGACAGTCTGCTCAGCCGAGTCCCCGACGTACATATTAAAGACCTCAATGCCGAAGATTTCGAACGACATTTGGGCCCAGATTCTGTTGCTCTTGAACTCTGGGATCGGCTTCGGAGAAATGGGGCCACCGAAGAACGGTGGAAGGTCGGCCCGACTACGGCGAGCAAGATTATGGCTCGCAAACGTCCTCATCTCATCCCCATCGAGGACTCTGTTGTCGATCATGTGACCCAGCGCGGGAAACGCGACTCGTGGGAAATGTGGTGGCAGGCATTTCGCGATGGCGATGGATATCTTGAAGCTCGAGCTGATCAGATTCGCGCAGCAGTCAATCGGCCTGATCTGTCGACCTTACGAGTTTTCGATGTCATGCTTTGGAGCTGGGGGAAAGAACAAGGTTACTAAGTAGGAAATACTCAATAGCGAGTTCGGCATGCAGCCACCCGCTGTGTGGTTTGCACTACTAAACCGCACACACCACAGACGCATGGGACCGCTGCTTTCTGCGTTCGGCTGGTCCTAGGTTGGGCGCTCTCTGGCCGGCATCGGCGCTTAGCTCGACTTCGACGCCACCGCGATCCGCACTATGCTCCGGCTACGCGGCGGAGAGACCCGCGACTTGCACGGATGTCCCAAGTAGACCAACCGCAGATTTCAAAGGAATTGACCGTGGACATATAGTCCTACCAGTAGATCGCAATCACCTCAGTATCGATTATCCGTCCAGGGCTTTCCGGTTCTTCAGCCGCGGAGGGTGAAGGAGCCCTTGCAGGTGCAACGAGGGACTGGCCCTGTGGTAACAGCTCAAGGTCTGCCTTTGATCGAGCGTCCTGTCGGGCCTTGAGGTCGACATCAGGCGACGGCGCCTCTGTCCCCAGCTGAGTTATGATCTGCTCTCGGACAAGATCAAAGGCCTCTCTCTGAGCAATCGCGTCTGTTGCTCCTGCAGACAGTTGCGTGGCGAGCGCCGTAAACTCCTGTTGATGCTCACTGCTCCAAACTGCATCGTTCGGAGCTATCGCGAGCCTGTAATGTGTTAAGGCCTTCGCGAGAGCGAGGTTCTGAACCTGTGCCGTCACTGGCTTGTCGCTCTCAGCAGTCGGGCTTCGTATCGCGTTAATTTGATCGACAAAGTCTGGCGCAACCTCGCTAAATAGGTCAGCGAGCTTGACCGGTGTCCACTTGTCGTGCAATCCATCCGTCGCGACGCGAGACAAGATTGTGAAGCGCGCATCGGAGAACAGGACTCGCCTGATGTCCTTCCAAAACCCAAGATGCTCCGTTACTCCAGTCACGAATAGCGGTTGAGTTTCAAGTTCAAGCGTTGCCACCGCATTCTTGTGCAGTACATATTCAGTGCCATCGATGATGGCTACGACGTAGTTTACCGCCGTAGCTCTGATAGGGATAAGGCCCGTGAGAAATCGATCGAGAACCTTCATGATCGGCTCTGACTCACGAAGAAATCCGAGCGTACCAGTGGAAGAGAACATGGCCGGATATTCGTCTGCCATCGCCGACCACTCATTCATCATCGCACCAAGTTTGAAAACAGGATCGACCGCCAGTACCACTTCAACCTCTACCAGATCTCCACGCACAAAAGACGAAGCCGCTGCAGCCACATTCTCCGCGGTGTCCTTAATGTCGCTGGCTTCCTCGAATGCATCCACATGATCGGGCGGCGATAGCTTGAAATTGAGTGGCTGTTCTCGCAACTGTTTGAAGAGTGTCTGGATTACGGCCTTGCGGGAACTTTGCGTGCTGTCACTGTTGCTGGTCTGGTAACGCGCGTTCGTCTTGGCTTCCGCCTTGCCAATAAGGTCATTTCCTGCCGAAGCGCTTGCGCTGCCAATTAGTTCCGCTTCATCTGCTCGAGATATTGTCTGAGTTATCGCTTCTGGGATTGTGTCAGTTTGTGATACAAGAAGACTATGAAGACTCACTGCATCCAGGTATACAAATTCTCGTAGTGGGAGATTCTTCCTTATCTGCGCGACGTCATTTTTCAGCCTGCGAGTTAGTTGCCAGCCTCGGAAAGATTTCACCGGATGCCGTGCCCAGTTCTTAAGTGACATTCGCGCCTTCCGTTCTTACTCGCACGGGCCGAGATCGCACGCGCTCGAAAGCAAGTGCAAGGTCCTCGTCCGCGATTTTTGAACGCTTATCGCCCGCCGCAAGGAGCGCCGCCTCAGTCCAGATTGCAGTCAACATTGCGCCCGACCAACCGTCAGTCGCTCGGGCGAGGTCGTCGATCGGAAGTCGATCGTCGACCTGGAGCTCATCGGCATTCATCTTTAGGATTTTGAGGCGATCGTTCTCTGTAGGGAGTCCAAACGCTATTTCCCAGTCGAAACGTCCTGGACGCAGTAGAGCCTCGTCAATATCATCGACGCGGTTTGTGGCGGCGATGACGATCACATTACTGTCGGGTTTGAAGCCATCCAGCAAGGTCAGAAGCTGCGCAACCACTCGCTTGGACTCGCCGTTGGAATCGGAACTCCGGCGAGCAGCGATGCTGTCGATCTCGTCGAAGAATATGATTGCGCGCTTTTTCTTAGCGGCATCCTCAAATAGTCGCCTGAGTGTCTCTTCGCTGTCGCCGACCCATTTGCTTACTATAGATGGCCCACTGACTTGATAGAACACCGCTTCTGAAACGTCAGCAATGATGCGCGCAAGGTGTGTCTTCCCCGTGCCGGGTGGGCCCGTGAACAGAACTCCTTTCACGGGCTTTGCGCCGATCTCCTTCAATTCGCCAGCTCGACCAAGTTGCGTTTCTATCAACTCTCTCGCCCGCGCCTTGACTTCGTCGTACCCACCGAGTGCATCAAACGTCAGTGGAGTATTTCCAGGCTTAACGATGTACTCGGCGAGATCTTCGTCGACTCCGGTGTCTCGATATCGGATGGGAGTGCTTGAGACCACGTCTACTATACCATCTACTTCTGTGTATTGAATAGTATTCCCTGGCTCGACGTCGACGGTCTGCGGACCGCTTAGGATACGCATCCCACCGCCACTCGTCTCGACAACTATCTTGCTCCTGTCGTCGAGGATCTTTCTGACTACCCCGACGCTACTGTCATCGGGCCAGGCAGCGTCTGGTGCCGGGGACCACTGATGATCGTTGTTTATGAAGATAATGTCGCCACGTTCCAGATCGACCGGTTGCGGGACGGAGAATCGGCTGTTGCCGCCATTTTGAAGACGACCATAGAAGACGTGACCGTCTTCAATTACGTCGATCACCTTGATGAAAAACCCGTCCGTCCTGGATTCTATCTCTCCGCCAGTCTCATCCTCGTCCACTAGATTCTCCACGTTCCGGGCACTGAAACTGCGTAGTCCGGCACGCCGATTGCTTCGAAGTGCCGCTTCGCAGCTTTGATCTTGGCGTTCTCCGTCGGGCGGCGCTTGATCTCTTCTTCCGTGCTCTTCGTCTCACGGATCATGTAGACGCGCTCCTCGCCGTCCTCGTGCTTCACGATCGCCCAGTCCGGGTTGTACGGCCCGACGGGGGTGTCGATCTTGAACTTGTCGGGCAGCTTCATGAAGAATGTGATGTCCTCGCGGCCGTCGAGCAGTTCCGCGAACTGGCGCTCGGGGTCGGAGTCGTAAACGACGTAGTCGAAGTTCGACTTATCCGCGTTCTCCAGCTTGTACATCTGGTCGAGGAAGCGTTCCTTCTCCTCCTCGCCGTCCTTGCGCAGCTCACGGAGCTCGTAGACGGAGCCTGCGATCTTCTCGTACTGCACACCATCGACGACGAGCTTCGCGAGTTCAGTCTGCATGATTCGCTTCGCCATTGCGATGAAGTCGTTCGGATTTGAGATGAAATCGTCCAGTCTGCCACTGCCGACGAGGACGTCGACGATGGTCTTGCGGGTAAGGGAAGTGGCCTCCTGTAACTCCCCGATGATGTCGGGTAGATCGTAGCTGCCTCGAAGTTCCTGCCTACGGGATCCGAGCTCCTGACCCTTCGCACCGCCACGAAGCACCTTCACACCCGCACGAGTGATCTGAATGCGCAACGGGTCGATGTCCGGTGCTTCCTTGATCGCCTTTACTGAGTTCTCAATGATCTTTTCGCGGTCGACTTCGACACGATAGGTCGTGCGACGGCTAATAGTCTCCCAGAACTTCTCGAACTCTGGGTTCGCGAACAATTGCTTGTTGAGTTTACGGGGGTGGCGCTTGCTTATGGGTTTGACGTACTTGCCGATGTTGGCGCGACTTACCAACTCGATTACAAATGGCTCCGTCCATATGAAATCGGCGGACATATTGAGGCTGAAGTCGACCGCGTTCGGTTGGAACTTCGGTTGCACAACGCCGTCCTTGTTGATGAACCTCTGAGCGAGCAGGTGCTCCCAGATCGACACGGATCCCTCATAACCGAGGTTCTCATCGGTGAGTGCCCCGTCGGGGTTCTGCAGCGGGATCTTTGAGAACTCCGCCTTGCGCACGCGGCCGATCTCGACGCCCGCGTCCTTGTACTCCTTCTGGAGCGCGTCGGCGAACTGATTGTACGACTCGTTCGCCACCACGGTCAGCGTCGCGATGCCACGATCGGCTACACGCTCGTAACCGCCTTCGCTCTTCGCGACCGGCAGGCGCAGACCACGTCCGAGCGTCTGGCGGCGCTCCGTCTCGGCGCCCATTTCGCGCAGGGTACAGATCTGGAAGACGTTCGGGTTGTCCCAGCCCTCGCGCAGGGCAGAGTGGCTGAAGACGAACCGTGTCGGCTCGTTGTCGTCGAGTAGACGCTCCTTGTCCTGCATGATCAGCTCATAGGCATCGTCCTCGGCCTTGGTCGTGCCTGACTTCGAGACCTCCTGGAAGCCGTCAGGTGCTCCTTTCTTGCCCTTGAGGACAGAGAAGTAGCCACGACGCAGCTCAGCCGGATCCTGCGGCAGCAGCTCCTGCCACTGCGGCGACTTGGCGCGTTCCTCTACGAACAGCTCGTCGAACCACCGCACGAACTGGCCGTTCGCATCGTTGTTGTTCGAGCCGTCGCCGAGGAAGCTCTCCACCTTGTCGATGAAGAACAGGCTGAGCACCTTAATGCCCTTGGCACGAAGCTGCGTCTCTTTGCGCAAGTGCTCCTTGATCGTCTCGCGGATCATCTCCTTGTAGATCGCGCCCGACGAGCCGCCGATGCTCTCGCCTTGGTACAGGTAACCGTTGTGCAGGGTGAGATCAACGATTGAAGGCTCAATGCTCATCTCGTTGAGGCGCCAGCCGTCGTAGCTCGCGTTGTCCGTCAGGCGAGGATCAGACAGCTCCTGGTTCTGCTTGACGTTCACCACCCGGCGCTCAAGTGCACCGTCAGCCTTCCGGCACGACAGCTCCAGCCGGGCAACCCAGCCCTTGTCGTTCTTGACCTCGACCAGCTTGATGTACGGCGTCGCATCGGCACCCTGCTGTTGCACGTCGGCCACCACGATCTGCTTCACCAGACCGAGGTCGTGAGCGTCGACCGGATCGAGCCGGTAGACGACGTTGCGGAGCTTCTTGTGCGTTGCGCTGTAGCGCAGGGTGAAGACAGGGTCGAGCTCCCCCACAGCCGACTGTGAAAGCTGCGACTCCATGTTCTGCGGCTCGTCCATGACGACGACTGGATGCGTCGCCTTCAGATAATCGATTGGCTTGAGCCCATTCAGCTTGTCGCGCGTCTGGTGGATGATACGCGTCGCCGCATTGCCACGGATCGAATCGATTGTCATGACCATGATCTGCACGTTGGTCGAGGTCGCGAACGCCTGTACCTCCTCAGCCGTCTTACCGCTGTAGACCGACGAGTCGAACGTGATGTTGCGCTTCTTGTACAGGTTCTCAAAGTGCGAACGCATGAGCCGGATGCTCGTGTTCACACCCTCACGGATGGCCACACTCGGCACGAGGATGACGAACTTCGTGAAGTTGTACCGCTCAGCCAGCTCGAAGATGGTGCGAAGGTACACGTACGTCTTACCCGTACCCGTCTCCATCTCAATATCGAAGTCCAGGCCGGAGTCATCGAACAGCTTCGACGCAACCTCGAGACCATTCCGATCCTGCACGCGCTGCAGGTTGGCAAGCACCGTGTCGTTGTCGAGAACGAGTCGGTTGCCAACAGCACCGACCTCCTGAGAGAGATCGAGATCAAACGCGGCGTTGTCAGACGCGTCTACTGCGGCTACCTGCCCACGAAGCGTCGTCTCCAGCTTCTCGGCGTCTTTCGGCTGACCATCGAGCAGGTCAACGACAGAGTTGATCGCATCGAGCTGGTAGGGCTGACTGGCGTCAAACTTGAATCTGCTACCCACTGTGTTGTCTCCCATGATCAGGCCGTCCATACCTCGATGCCCTTGCTCTTGCAGAGCTGAGCCAGATTGGTCTTCAACTGATCGTCTCCCTGGAAGGCATCCTCGAGCACGATCAGGCGAGCAGGATCTTCGTCCACCACGGCACGCAGTTGCTCGAGCGTCGGCTTGACGTGCTCGTCCAGGTACGCATGCACGACGCCCTCGCCCACCGTGCGCAGGTTGAGGCCGGCCACAACGACCGGGGCAATCTTCTCAGTCAGCGAATAGCCCTGCTTCAGGAGGATCTCCGTTAGGAGGTCGTCCGCCAAAGCGTCGTCCGAGCTACTTGACACGCGCAGATCGAAGAGGTGCTGCTCGAGTTCCGTCCGATCAACGTCGCTTGAGACTTTCCACTTGGAGAAGCTCGTATCCGCTAGCAAAAAAGCTCGGAAGCCGGTGTCAATAGTTTGGCTCGCAAGCTCCGAATCCAGTTTGTAGCAAGCAAGCGACAGCCTGGCCCGTGCAACCGCTGAGAGCGTTTCGAGGCCCGACCTCCGCGCCTCAGAAGCCTCCGTGGTCGGCTCGGGTAGTTGCACTTGGATCCAACGCCGGTTGCCCGAGTCATCTGCATTCGCAGCCAAAACAGCATGTCCGGTGGACCCAGAGCCCGCGAAGAAGTCCAGCACGATATCGTCCGCGTCCGGGCGGGTCGCGAGTGCGATGATCTTCTTGATGAGGTCAACGGGCTTCGGGTGGTCGAACATCGACTTACCGAACAGTTGACGCACTTCACGCGTGCCAGCCTCGGTGCGCACTTCAGTCTCATCCCAGATCGTCTTCGCTTTCTGGGTCGACCTCCTGTTCTTCTCGTAGACGTTCCATCCTCCCGTGCGTACGGCCTTCGCTACTATTTGCGACGCGTCGGGGTCGCCCTGCACGATGTTCTGTCCGGCCTTCGTTGTGCCCCATCGCCAACAACTATCGTTCCCTTGGCTGTTGTGTGGGTACACTTCCAGTGTATGCCGGTCGTCCAACTCAAGACTGACCGAGGCGTATCCATTCGAGTCCACGTTGTTTGGATCAACGTAGAACGGGTAGAAGAGGTTGGGGCGGTTCGCTCGGTTGAAGCGTGGGTTGCGGTTCCTGAGCTCTCGGCACTCGTAACGGCCGAGCCCATCCTGGAACCGTAACGAATTGTCGATCTTCGGCAGTTCGTAAATGCCCGCGTCCGAGTAACGACGCGCGTAGATCAGCACGTACTCATGAGTCTGCGCCAGGGGAAGGTAATCCCGTCCGCCCTTGTTGGCTTGAGTCACCACCTGGGCCACGAAGTTTGCCTCGCCGAACACTTCATCGCACAGCTGGCGAAGTCGCGGTGCCTCGTTGTCATCGATGCTGATGGCTATGACGCCCTCTGGTGTTAGGAGGTTCCGCGCCAGCTTCAAGCGCGGATACATCATGTTGAGCCAGTTCGAGTGGTAACGCCCCTCGGTATCCGCGTTGGTCGAGAGATTCTTGCCCTCCTCGTTCAACTGGCGCGTCCACTCAAGGTAGGTATCGAGACCTTCTTTGTAGTTGTCCGGATAGACGAAGTCATTGCCAGTGTTATACGGAGGATCGATGTAGATCATCTTGATCTTGGCGTGGTAGTGCTTTTGCAGGATCTTCAGCACCTCGAGGTTGTCGCCCTCGATGAACACGTTCTTGGTGGTATCCCAGTCCTTCGAGTTATCGACGTCTGGTCGCAGCGTTGCCGTCGTCGGCTCCTGAGCCGCACGCAGGGCGCGCTTCTTGCCAGGCCAGAACAGCCCGAAGCGTTCACTGCTGTCGGTTGCGTCGCCGTCCAGCAGCTCCTTGAACTTCTCCACGTCCACCTTGCCGTCGGCGATGACCTCGGGCATGAGCTCGGCCAGCTGGGCGGCCAGTTCGGTCTGGAAATTCGGGGTGGCAGATGGTGTCTCGTGGACTTCTTCGCTCATCGGGTCTTTCGCTTTCTTCGGCTTAGCAATTTCGATGTCTATTGTGAATTTTCTTCGTTACGATCTGGTGCGGGTCAGGGGACGATTCGCCAACGAATTGCGAAGAGGTGTTCTCTGCATTGGGTGCCTTGCAGAGATTGTTCGATCATGTCGAGTTTCTCGTCGATCTCGTCCTGCAACTTGCGGCGTGCATCACGGAAATCATCGTCGGCTTGGTCTGCTCGTCGTTCCCATTTGCGGGCCTCGCGCTTAAGGCGGAGCTGTTCCATCGGGTCGTCCGCTTGTCTGGCTGACTTACGCGCCTCCTTCTCCTTGGTGCGGTACTCACGGATCTTGCCTTCGTGCTCGGCCTTTCGATCTTGCTGGTTGCGATACAGCAGCTCTTCCTGCTCATCGTAGTAGCGGGAGTTACGACCTTGGACTTCTTTCTCTAGCTCGGTGAGCCGGGAATTCAATTGCGGCTCCAGCTTCGTGACATCCACTGCGACCGGTTGTGTTCCCACCTCGGGGCAGGTGAGGGCGAGTACGTCGGCGACGTACTCCTCATCGAGGTACTGACCACAGTCGGTCATACCTCCCGCGAGCATGTACGACTCGGAGATGTCCTCATCGCGAGCCTGCATCGTGAATGTCACCAGATTGACGGTGAGTTCGCCGCTCTGACCCGCGAGCGCTTTCACCGCGTTGCTGGCACGTTTCGATTGGCTGAGGCAGAAGGTCAACTCTCGCTGTGGCGTATCGTGGTTCCCAGCGGTAGTTGTGACGTGCTGCGCGAGTGAGCTGGCATATCTGTACTGGTGTGCGCTCGGGAGAGGCTTGGACTTGAAGAAGTAGCGACCAGTCGGTGCGCCCGTCGTTGGCGCTTCATGCAGGACGAACGTACGTCCGTCTTCCTCGAACGTCGCGACGTTCCGTAGCTCGTGCCGCGTGACCGCCAGGAGCAGGCGCTCGAACTTGTTGAGCACCTCACCGGACTGCTGGTCGTACGCCTTCAGGCGATCCTGAACATGCGGGTCGAGGTTGTCGAAGACTTTCGCCTTTGCGCTGGACATCTCTTTCGAGATTTCGCCAGCGTATCGCTCTTCGAGGTCTTTGAACGCAACGTCGATCTCCCCAGCGGTCTTGCATCGGGTGAGGATGTCGCTGATCCGTTTCTCGAAGTCGAGACCGTCCTCGACGGCTCCGAGTACTTCGTCGCTCGCACCGAACACGCTTGAGAACAGTTGGAACTTGTTGGTCAGCAGTTCCAGGATGCGCTGCTCGGCGACGTTGCCTTTGTTCGAGAAGTTTACGACAACGACGTTGTGTTTCTGCCCAAACCGGTGCACGCGCCCGATGCGCTGCTCGACGCGCTGCGGGTTCCACGGTAGGTCGTAGTTGACCAGCATCGAGCAGAACTGCAGATTGATACCCTCGGCTGCGGCTTCAGTGGCGATCATAATCTTGCCGTGGTCACGGAAGTAGTCCACGAGTGCCTTGCGTCGATCAATAGCGTGGATGCCGGTGATCAGGTCGCCGTCCTGGTTCGCCTGTAGCCACTCCTTGTAGATCGCGGACTGCTGGGGCGAATCGTTCGAGCCGTTGAACAGCACAAGCCCCTCGCCACGGCCTGCTTCTGTGAGCGTCCGGGCGATGTACTCCTGCGTCTTGGTTGAATCGGTGAAGATGATGGCCTTCTCGGCGGCACCGAGCTCGCGGAGCCGCTCGAAGCCCCTATCGAGCGCTTCGCCCAGCCTGACTGCCTTCTGGTTGACCGTGATCGACCGTGCCAGCTCGGCGTACTCGCGGAGTTCGTCGACCTCGGCACGCATGCGTTTGAGCGTGTCGTCATCGAGGTGTGCCGTTTTTGGTTGAGTCGTCGTCTCCTCGGCGTCCTCGACGATCTCTTCCTCGAGCTCGTCGACCGCCTCGAAGTCCGCGATGAACAGCCCACCGCGGTTGTCGCGACGCTTGCCGGCAGCAACTTCGTCGGCAAGACGGGTGGCAATGTTTTCGAGCGTGCTTGCGACCGCGTACGTGGACGAGCCTAGACGCTTGCGAATAATTAGGGCAGAGAGATGGCGCTGCGATCCCGCGAAAGCGAACAATTCATCGCGCTGCAGGTAGTCGTTGACGAGATTGTACAGACGCACCTCGTCCGGCGACGGAGTGAACTCCATAGTCAGCGGCATGCGCTGTGTGAAGCGGATATATTTGCTCGCGTCCTTCCGGAGCGTGCGCTTCGATATCGACGCCACGCGCTCGACCAGGTCGTCGTCTCCGGTCAGATCGCGGTTCTTGATGTAACGCTCGCGGAATGCATCGAGCGAGTAGAAGTATTCCGGGTCGAAGATCGACACGAGCCCGTATAGCTCTTCGAGCTTGTTCTGGAGCGGTGTCGCTGTCAGGAGTATTGTCTTGTGTGCGCCGTGAGCTACGTGCGAGACAGCTTCCGCCATCTTTGCTTTGCCGTTCCAGAAGCTGCGCAGCCGGTGGGCTTCGTCTGCCACTATGAGGTCCCAGGCCTTCAGCAGTGAAGTCTCGTGACGAAAGACGAACTCGTACGAGCAGATCAGCACCTCGTGCGACCGCGTGTCGGCTTTGGCGAGTAGCGTGTCCTTTGACTTCGCGTCAAGGATCGAGGACGGGATCAGGAACTTCTCATGCAACTCCTGCTGCCACTGCTGCCGCAGACTCGAAGGGGCGACGATGAGAACCCGCCGCTTGCGCTCGGCCCAGTACTGCGAGATGACAATGCCCGCCTCGATCGTCTTGCCGAGGCCCACCTCGTCCGCCAGGATTACGCCCGGCAGGAACGGCGTCTGGAGCGCGAACAGCGCTGCGTCGATCTGATGCGGCTTTGGTTCGACCTGTGCATCGAACAGCAGGCCCGCCAGCTTACCCACATGATCGTTTGTGTAGCTGCGCTGCAGCTCATGTGCGAAGTACTTCGACTGGTAGTCGGTTAGGGGTGAGTATGTCTGTACGTCGTCGTGAAGTTCGTACTGGTCACCGCCGCCAGAAGGGGCTTCTTTCGAAAGCGCATGCGTGATCTCGTAGTGCATCAGACTGAACCCCTCTGCGCCTGAAGCGCTACTCCAATACTTCACCTGTCGCAAACAGTACTTTACAAGCGCTGCAGAGCGAATCGCGGCAAAATGAGGTTAGATGGAACTGTTGTGTCCTGTTTGTTACTCACACAGTCAGCACAACCTTCCCCGTAGTCTCACGCCCCTCCAGCGCCCGATGAGCATCCGCAGCATCAGCCAGCGGGAACGTTGCACCCACCCGGAAGTTCAACCACCCGTGCTCAATCCCGTTGAACAACATCGCCGAGCGCTTTGCCAATTCTTCCGATGAGCGGACGAACCAAGCAAGCGATGGCCGGGAAAGGAAGATGCCGCCCGAAGAGTTCAACCGCTGAATGTCGAACGGCGGCACCTGTCCCGAGGCTCCACCGAAGAGCACCATCGAACCGAGTGGTTTAAGCGATGCGAGGGAGGCATCGAAGGTGTCCTTGCCGACTCCGTCGTAGGCGACCTCGACGCCCTCGCCCTCGGTGAGCTCCTTGACCTTGGCTGTGATGTCGACGTTCTCGCCGTAGAGGAACACCTCGTCCGCGCCGGCCTTGCGTGCCAGCTCAGCCTTCTCCTCGGTGCTCACGGTCGAGATGACGTTGCCGCCCAGGTGCTTGATGATCTGGGTGAGCAGGAGTCCGACGCCTCCGGCGCCGGCGTGGACGAGTGCAGTGTGGCCTGGCTTGATCTCGTGCGAGCTTGTGGCCAGGTACTGGGCGGTCAGACCCTGCAGCGGCATCGCCGCGGCGACCTCGGTGCTCACGCCCTCGGGTACGCGCAGCAGGTTATCGGTCTTGACGACCACCTGGGTGGCATACGACCCCGGGCCCTCGTGCCAGGCGACGCGGTCGCCGACGGACCAGCTCGCCACACCTTCGCCCACCTCGGCGATGTGACCGGTGCCCTCAGACCCGACGATGTGCGGGTAGCTCATGGGGTACGTGCCCGAACGACGGTACGTGTCGATGAAGTTCACACCCGCGGCCGCGACGTCAACGAGGACCTCACCAGGACCGGGCTGAGGAGTGTCGATCTCATTGAATTCGAGAACCTCGGGTCCACCTGCTCGCATCGCCTGAATAGCCTGGGTCATCACGCCTCCTGCATATAATTTAATGTGCTGGTATAGTTATACATATGAATGATCTTACGGTTGCCGTCTCCGGTGCCACCGGATACGCCGGGGGAGAGGTCCTCCGGCTGCTGAGCACTCACCCCCATCTCAGCGTCACCACGGTGTGCGGACATTCCTCCGTGGGCGAGACGCTCGACCGACATCAACCCCATCTTGCCCGATATTCCGATTTCGTGGTCAAGGAGTCCACCGCCGAGGTGCTCGCCGGCCACGATGTCGTCATCCTTGCTCTCCCGCACGGTCAGTCCGGAGCGATCGCCGCCGAACTCGAGCAGTCGAGCCCCGAGACGCTCATCGTCGACCTCGCCGCCGACCACCGCCTCATCAGCGAGGCCGCCTGGGAGAAGTTCTACGGCTCGACTCACCAGGGCACGTGGACCTACGGTCTGCCCGAACTGCTCACCGCCGACGGCACGAAACAGCGCGAGTCACTGAAGACCACGAAGCGCATCGCGGTTCCCGGGTGCAATGTCACCGCCGTGACCCTCGGACTTGCACCGCTCATCCAATCCGGACTCGCCGCACCGGCAGGACTGAACGCGGTCCTGGCCAACGGTGTCTCGGGCGCCGGCAAGGCACTCAAACCGCATCTGACCGCCGCCGAGGTCCTCGGCGATGCAAGCCCCTATGGCACCGGCGGCACACACCGGCATGTGCCCGAGATCGAGCAGAACCTCAACGGAGTTCTCGGCGCCGACGCCGCAGACGGCCCGACGCGGATCTCCTTTACCCCGACGCTCGTGCCCATGGCCCGAGGAATCCTCGCGACTATCACCGCCGAGCCGGGGGAGTCCGCCCCGAAAACCGCCGAGGGCCTCCTCGACGCAGCTGCACTCAAAGACCAACTGGCCCAGGCATTCGACCAGGCCTACGCCGACGAGCCCTTCGTGCGCGTCCTGCCCGAGGGCCAATGGCCACGTACCTCCTCGACGACCGGGTCGAACCTCGCGCACATCCAGTTCACCGTCGATGAACGGGCCGAGAAGATCCTCGTCGTCGTGGCCCTGGACAACCTGGTCCGCGGCACCGCCGGCCAGGCGCTGCAGTCGATCCACCTTGCCCTTGGTCTCGAGGAGACCACCGCACTTCCCCTTGAAGGAGTCGCACCATGAGCGTGACCGCACCACTTGGCTTCACAGCCGCCGGCCTGACCGCCGGTCTCAAACCCAGCGGGACCAAAGACCTCTCACTCGTCATCAACACCGGACCCGACACTGCTGTCGCCGCCGTCTACACCTCGAACCGTTGCAAGGCCAACCCCGTCCTGTGGTCCCAGAAGGTCTCCGCCAACGGTCAAGCCCGTGCCGTGGTGCTGAACTCCGGGGGAGCCAACTGCTACACCGGTGACTTCGGGTATGAGACGACGACCCTGACCGCTCAGACCACTGCCGATCTCCTCACCGAGGCCGGCACCGCCACAGCGGCCGAAGACATCCTCGTCTGCTCGACTGGACTCATCGGCGTCGGGGGACAGGACTTCCGCGACTCCATTATCGACAACCTCCCACCACTGGTGGCCGCCGCCGAAGACTCCGTGGCCGGCGGCGAGCACGCCGCCGAGGCGATCATGACCACCGACACCGTGGCCAAGACCGCCACCCGTGAAGGCAGCAGCGGGTACACGATCGGCGGCATGGCCAAAGGCGCGGGCATGCTCGCCCCAGGCCTGGCGACGATGCTCGTCGTCATCACCACCGACGCGAAACTCGACCAAGCGACTCTCGACCAGGCTCTGCGCGCCTCGACGAGCCAGTCCTTCGATCGCCTCGACACCGACGGATGCATGTCGACGAACGACACCGTCATCCTCATGTCCTCCGGCGCCCACGAAGCAACCGTGGACACGGACGAGTTCACGAGCCTGCTGCGCGAACTCTGCCTCGACCTCATGCACCAGCTCCACGTCGACGCCGAAGGCGCCCACCACGACATCGCCATCACCACACAGGGTGCCGCCAGCGAAGATGACGCCGTCATG
Source organism: Brevibacterium picturae (assembly GCF_900105045.1). GTDB lineage: Bacteria > Actinomycetota > Actinomycetes > Actinomycetales > Brevibacteriaceae > Brevibacterium > Brevibacterium picturae. The sequence continues at coordinate 3,740,396 of NZ_LT629739.1, forward strand.
GTCTCCCGGTCCGTGTCACGCTCGGCCCTGTTCAAGGCAGCGATCTTCGGCCAGGACCCGAACTGGGGACGCGTCGTCGCCCAGGTGGGAACCACCTCGGCGACCTTCGACCCCACCGCCATCGACGTAATCATCAACGGCACCGAGGTGTGCCGGGCCTCAGGACCCTATGAGGACCCGGAGAAGGTCACATTCGACCGCAACGTCGACGTCGTCATCGACCTCCACGCAGGAGATGCCACCGCCACGGTCTGGACCTCGGACCTCACCCACGATTACGTCGAAGAGAACAGCGCCTACTCCACATGAGCAACCCACACGACATGTCCACGAAGTCCACGGCCGCCCGGCTCGCCGCCGCCCAGGCCAAGGCCGAAGCCCTGACCGAGGCGCTGCCGTGGATCAAGACCTTCGCCGGTGCCACGATCGTCATCAAGTACGGCGGCAACGCGATGATCTCCCCGGAGCTGCAGCAGTCATTCGCCGATGACATCGCGTTCCTGCGCTTCGCGGGCATCCGACCTGTCGTCGTCCACGGCGGCGGACCCCAGATCACGAAGATGCTGGCTCGTTTGGGTATTGAAAGCGAGTTCAAGGCCGGACAAAGAGTCACGAGTGAAGAGGCCGCCGAGGTCATCCGCATGGTGCTCTCCGGGCAGGTCAACCGGGACATCGTCTCCCGCATCAACCAGAACGGCAATGCCGCGATCGGGCTCTCCGGTGAGGACGCGGACCTGCTGTTGGCGAACAAGACCCACGCCGAGGTAGACGGTGAACTCATCGACCTCGGCCGGGTGGGTGAGATCGCCGAAGTCAACACCACCGTGCTCACCGAGCTCCTCGACGCCGGGCGGGTGCCCGTCATCTGCTCGATCGCTTCGGAGATCGACGGTGAGGCCGGCAAGCCCCTGAACATCAACGCCGATCTCGCCGCCTCGGCGGTGGCGAAGGCGCTCAGGGCCGACAAACTGATCATGCTCACCGATGTTCCGGGCCTCTACGCCAACTGGCCCGACACCTCGAGCCTGATCTCACGCATAGGACCGAAGAAGCTGCGCGAACTGCTGCCCAGCCTCGACGCGGGAATGATCCCCAAGATGACCGCGGCCCTCGAGGCCATCGAGCACGGGGTCCAGCAGGCCCACATCATCGACGGCCGAATGGCACATTCACTCCTCCTCGAGGTCTTCACCTCCGAGGGCATCGGCACCATGGTCGAAGACACCGTCGTCGAACCCGCACCGCTGGGTGACGGACACAAGGGCGAGGGACACGAGACAAGCACTGAGGAGACGAACGATGAATGAGACAAACGCTGTGACAGACCAGGCCCAGACCTGGCGCGATGACTTCTCCCGCGTCCTCTCACCGGTCTTCGGCTCACCCCAGCTCGACCTCGTCCGCGGAGCGGGCGTGCACGCGTGGGACGCCTCGGGCAAGGAATACCTCGACCTTCTCGCCGGCATCGCCGTCAACGCACTCGGCCACTGCCACCCTGCATGGGTCAAGGCCATCACCGAGCAGGCGTCGACCCTGGGCCACATTTCGAACTTCTTCACCTCCCCGCCGCAGATCGCACTGGCTGAGAAACTCCACGAGATCCTCGACCTGCCCAGCGGTTCGGCCGTGTTCTTCTCCAACTCCGGTGCTGAAGCCAACGAGGCCGCCTTCAAGATGGCCCGCCGTGCTGGGGGTGGATCACGCCCGATCATCATCGCCATCGAAGGTGCATTCCACGGTCGCACCATGGGTGCGCTGGCACTGACGGCCAAGGCCGCCTATCGCGAACCCTTCGCACCCGGAGTGCCCGGCGTCGTCCATATTCCCTACGGGGACGTCGACGCGCTCGCCGCCGCCATCAACGACACCACTGCCGCCGTCTTCATCGAACCCATCCAGGGCGAGGTCGGAGTCCGCCAGCACCCGGCCGGCTATCTCACCAAGGTTCGTGAACTCACCCGGGAGGCCGGGGCCCTTCTCGTTCTCGACGAAGTCCAGTCCGGTGTGGCTCGGACCGGATCGTGGTTCGCCCACCAGGACCCGGAGATCGGCGAAGGCGTCGTCCCTGACATCATCACCTCGGCGAAGGGTCTGGGCGGAGGCATGCCGATCGGGGCCACCATCACCGTCGGCGATGCCAACACCAAACTCCTCGAGGCTGGACAGCACGGGACGACCTTCGGCGGCAACCCGATTGCCTGCGCGGCCGGACTCGCCGTGCTCGAGACCATCGAAACCGAGAACCTGCTCGCTCACACCCGCGACACAGGCGAATGGCTGACCGAACAGCTGCTGACCATCGAGGGCATCGAGAAGGTCACCGGCACCGGCCTCCTCCTGGGCCTCGAACTGGCCGAGGGACTGAACGAGAAGGCGATCGTCGCCCGCGCACTCGAGGCCGGGTTCATCATCAACCCCGTCGCACCCGGACGCCTGCGCCTGGCACCACCGCTGATCATCACGAAAGACGATCTCGCACCGTTCCTGACCGCCCTGCCCGGACTGCTGCACGGCTGAACACGTCCGCCGCCCACCTGGCGGCCACCTCGGCGAACGGGCCATCAACACTGGCAGCCCGGTTGCCCCACACAGACTGACAAAGGACACACCATGACACGGCATTTCCTCAAGGACACCGACCTCACCCCGACCGAACAGGCGCAAGTCCTCGACCTCGCGGTTGAGCTCAAGGCCGCCCCGTACTCGCGCACCCCGCTGGCCGGACCGCAGACCGTGGCAGTCATCTTCGACAAGACCTCAACGAGGACCCGCGTGTCCTTCGCCGCCGGAATCGCCGCCCTTGGCGGACAGCCGCTCATCATCAACCCCGGTGAGGCGCAGCTGGGACACAAGGAATCCATCGCCGACACCGCCCAGGTCATGTCGCGCATGGTCTCGGCCATCGTCTGGCGCACCTATGCCCAAGCTGGCCTCGAAGAGATGGCCCAGAACTCATCCGTCCCGGTCATCAACTCGCTGTCCGATGACTACCATCCCTGCCAGATCCTGGCCGACCTGCTCACGATCCGCGAACACCGCGGCGATGTCGCCGGGCAGACCATGACCTACTACGGTGATGGGGCCAACAACATGGCCAACTCCTACGTCCTCGGCGGAGTCAACGCCGGCATGCACGTGCGCATCGCCGCCCCCGCTGACTACCAACCGGCCGCCGAGATCATCGCCGAGGCCAACGAACTCGCCCAGACCACCGGCGGCTCCGTCATGGTCACCGATGACCCCGTGGCTGCCGCCCAGGGCGCCGATGTCCTTGTCACCGACACCTGGGTGTCCATGGGCCAGGATTCGGCCGGACGCGATGACGAAGCCTCACCCTTTGTGAAGTACCAGGTCTCCCAGGAGCTCATGAACCTGGGCAACGATCCGATCTTCCTCCACTGCCTGCCGGCCTACCGGGGCAAAGAGGTCACGGCCGAGGTCATCGATGGCCCCGCCTCGGCGGTCTTCGATGAAGCCGAGAACAGACTCCACGCACAGAAGGCACTCTTGACATTCCTGCTGGAGAAGCGATGAGCGAGAACACTGTGCCTCCGAGGAACGGCGCGTCACCGGCGAACTCCGCACCCCTGACGAAGACCGCGCGGCAGCAGAAGATCATCGATCTCATCACCCGCAAATCCGTGCATTCCCAGATCGACCTGGCCGAGAACCTGGCAACGATGGGCATCACCGTCACCCAGGCGACCCTCTCACGCGACCTCGCCGAGGTGGGGGCCGTGAAGATCCGGTCCACCGCCGGATCCGTCTACGCCGTCCCCGGTGAGGGCGGGGACCGCAGCCTGCAGCAATCGACCGGTGACAGCCTCGATGCGAAGCTGCCGAGGCTGCTTGAAGAACTCCTCGTCTCCGCGGCGGCACAGGACAATACAGTGGTCCTGCGTACCCCACCCGGAGCTGCCCAGTATTTGGCGTCGGCGATCGACCGCTCCTCGATGACCGGGATCTTTGGCACAATCGCAGGAGACGATACTGTTCTCGTCATCGCGATGTCCTCCGTCGGGGGACAGACACTGGCCGAGACATTCCTCGAATATGCGGCCGGAAACGCCGCCGAGAGCTGATACACCCGATACACGTATGACCGATACACACGGGCCTGGGACACATAGCCAGACCTGAGACACACGCAGACCCGGCCGACCGGGAACTGGAACACCGAACCGATGGATTCAAACCGGCAGCGTGGAAGCGCCGACGGTGGGGAAGGACCTTTTGTGAGCGAACGACTGAGCCTATGGGGCGGACGATTCTCGGACGGCCCGGCCGATGCACTGGCCGCGCTGAGCAAGTCGACGGACTTCGACTGGCGCCTGGCCCACTACGACATCGCCGGTTCGAAGGCCCACGCAAAGGTGCTGCACCGCTCGGGTCTGCTGGACGATGATGAGCTGCAGGGCATGACCGAAGCGCTTGACGAACTCGGCCGCCGCGTCGAAACCGGCGAATACGTTGCCGCAGAATCGGATGAAGACGTCCACTCCTCACTCGAGCGCGGACTCATCGAGATCGCCGGACCCGAGCTGGGCGGCAAACTGCGTGCCGGCCGGTCCCGCAACGACCAGATCGCGACCCTGGGACGCATGTACCTGCGCGACCACGCCCGTGAAGTTGCCGGGCTCGTCCTCGACGCCGTCGACGTCCTCATCGCCCAGGCTGAAGAGCACCCCGAAGCGCCGATGCCCGGTCGCACCCACCTGCAGCACGCACAGCCTGTGCTCCTGGCCCACCACCTCCTGGCCCACGCATGGCCGTTGCTGCGTGACGTCGCCCGGTTCGTCGACTTCGATGAGCGCGCCGGCATCTCCGCCTACGGTTCGGGCGCCCTGGCCGGATCATCCTTGGGCCTCGACCCACAGGCCGTGGCCGCAGATCTCGGCTTCAACGACTCGGCAGAGAACTCGATCGACGGCACCGCAGGTCGCGACGTCTTCGCCGAATACCTCTTCATCACGACCATGATCGGCATCAACCTCTCCCGTCTGAGCGAAGAGGTCATCGCCTGGGCGACCAAGGAATTCTCCTTCGTCACCCTCCACGATGCGTACTCGACAGGCTCGTCGATCATGCCGCAGAAGAAGAACCCCGACGTCGCCGAGCTGACCCGCGGTAAGTCCGGTCGCCTCATCGGTGACCTCACCGGGTTGCTCTCAACGCTCAAGGCACTACCCCTGGCCTACAACCGGGACCTGCAGGAAGACAAGGAGCCGGTCTTCGACGCCACCGACACCCTCGAACTTCTGCTCCCGGCCTTCACCGGCATGGTCGCCACGCTGAAGTTCAACACCGAACGCATGGCCTACCTGGCACCGCGCGGATTCGCCCTGGCCACGGACATCGCCGAATGGCTCGTGCGAAATGGTGTGCCGTTCCGCGTCGCCCACGAGGTCTCGGGGGAGTGCGTGCAGCTGGCCGAATCCCGCGACGTCGAACTGTGGGACCTCACGGACGAAGACTTCGCCGGAATCTCCGAGCACCTCACCCCCGATTTGCGCGAGGTGCTCACCACCCTCGGCTCGATCGACTCCCGCAACGCCAAGGGCGGCACCGCCCGGTCCGCCGTGGCCGAGCAGATCGACAGCGCTAGGGCTGAGGTAGCCCGCCTGCGTGAGTTCGCAGGTTCGCCGCGGAGCGTATGAGCGGGAAGGACTGTCGAATAGTGACAGGGTCGCAAACAGTCTGGATTGCGTACAACTTGTACAAGTTGTACGCTTGATACATGAAGTCCGTGACTCTATCCCAATTCCGCAATCAGCAGAGCGAATTCATCGCTGCCGCTCAACGCGAGCCTGTTGAGATCACCTCACGTGGAGCCGGGCGGCGTGCTGTCGTTGTATCTCCGGAATTCTATGATCGTGCTCTGCAGGCGTTGGAAGACCAAGTTGATATACGTGGAGCCGCCGAGGCGCGGGGCGATGAAGGGCGTGTCTCACACGAGGAGCTTGTGCGCGAACTCGGTTTCTGAGCCTGAGCGATGCCGTATTCGATCAACTACGTCCCATCGACGGCGAAGGCCCTGCGTAAACTTGACCGGCCAACGGCGCGGCGCTTGCTTAACGCGATCGGAAAGCTGGCTGAGGAGCCACGACCTGCGGGATGCATCAAGCTCGAAGATGGTGACGGTGAATTCCGCATTCGGGTTGGTGACTTCAGAATTGTCTACGACGTGTATGACGATGAGCTGATCGTCCTGGCGCTGCGAGTCGGGCACCGACGTGACGTGTATCGGTGATCCACTCTCGACCGAGGTGCGGCGTGAGCATCCGATATGCCGCTACTTCCCGCGCTCGTTTTGCTGCCGAGTCTTCAGACTCCTGCTTTGTGCGACAGGGCGTAGGTTCGTTTGTCTCGTTTCCACCGGGCGGCTCAGACGCGCGGGCTGCGAACGACTGAACCGATCGACCGGTAGTCGCCGATAGATTAGTAGCGTGACGAGGAATAAGGATGAGCCAGTTTATACGACGGTCGGCAAGCCCCAGACTCGCGCGGCTCGATGGCCTGCGCAATCGATCGATCCCAGAGGGAGGGTCGTGGCGGTCGGCGCCTGGTGCTCGAATCGCTTTGCTCATGAACCGCGGCCGGAACGCAACTATCTGTCGATCCAAATTGACGAGTTCGCGGAACTCTCGGATGGAACACGGTTTTCGCTCCGGTGGGATAGGGGCGTGACAGTGAGCTGGGACAACGAGAGTGCGAATGAGCCCGTGTCCGAGCAGGAGGTTCTCATCCACCTGGAAGCCGGCTTGCTGCCTGATGAGGGTGAAGTTGCTGATGAAGGACAAGCTCGGTCATGGCACGACTACGCGAGACTGCTCACCGAAATGGGGATTGCGGCGACGGCGGATGAGCTGAAGTCACTGCCATATTTCACTGAGTTCTCTCCGGAGCTGCAGTCAAGCCTGAGTCATTGACGGCTTCAGCGCAGTGATGGGGCCTCGGTAGCTTCCTGCCATAGGATGTTCCCGGCGCCTCATCAGGCTTGCCGACCTCGGGTCCAGCTCTGTGACCCATTAGAATTAGACGTGCGCCGATGCCGGATCGGCGCACACAACTAGGAATCGACGATTTCGGCTGCTCGCCAGGACCGTCGTTCTGACTCGAAAGGAATACTGTGACCGACATATTCAGCGATCTCAAGGCCCGCGGGCTCATTGCGGTTTCGACCGATGAGGCCGCACTGCAGAAGGCTCTGAACGAAGAATCGCTGACCTATTATGTCGGTTTCGATCCGACGGCGCCGAGCCTGCACATGGGCAACCTGGTCCAGCTCATCACGGCCGCTCGTCTGCAGCAGGCCGGACACAACCCACTCGCATTGGTCGGCGGTGCTACCGGACTCATCGGTGACCCGCGGATGTCGGGGGAGCGGACGCTCAACCCACGCGAAGTCGTCGAAGAATGGTTGGCGAAGATCCGCACTCAGGTCGAGAAGTTCCTCGATTTCGACGGCCCGCACGCGGCCCAGGTCGTCAACAATTACGATTGGACCTCCGAGCTCTCGGCCATTGACTTCCTCCGCGACGTCGGCAAGCACTTCCCGGTCAACCGGATGCTGGCAAAGGAGTCGGTCTCGGCACGTCTGAGCAACGAGAGCGGTCTGTCCTTCACCGAGTTCTCCTACCAGGTGCTGCAGGGCAACGACTACCTCGAGCTCTACCGCCGCTACGGCTGCACTCTGCAGACCGGCGGCTCGGATCAGTGGGGCAACCTCACCTCGGGCGTCGACCTCATCCGCCGCGTCGAATCACAGGCCGTCCACGCACTGGCGACTCCGCTGATCACGAAGGCCGACGGCACGAAGTTCGGCAAGACGGAATCCGGGACGGTATGGCTGGATTCCAGCCTGACCAGTCCTTACGCGTTCTGCCAGTTCTGGCTCAATGCCGATGACCGTGACGCCGTGAAATACCTCAAGGTCTTCTCACTCCGATCGCTCGAGGAGATCGATGCGATCGAGGCCGAGTTCACTGCGGCTCCGCACACACGACTGGCGCAGAAGACTCTTGCCGAGGACGTCACGACGCTCGTCCACGGCAAGGAGCACTACGACCAGGCGATCGCCGCCGCAGCAGCGCTCTTCGGCGGAGGAGAGCTGGTCAGCCTCGATGTCGGCACACTGGGGGCCGCGACCTCCGAGTTGCCTCGAGGCGATGTCAGCACCGCCCAGCTGTCGGAGGGACTGCCCGTTGCCGATGCGTTCGTGACCGCCGGCATCGTGAAATCCAAGGGCGAGGCTCGTCGTGCGATCAAAGACGGCGGCGCCTACGTCAACAACGTCAAGGTCTCCGGAGACGACCAGACCCTGACCCCCGCCGAGGTGCTTCCCACCGAGAACGGAGGAGTGATCCTTCTTCGTCGAGGAAAGAAGACCCTGGGAGCAGTTGACATCGTCAGCTGAGCTTCGTGAATTCCGACGACACCGTGTCCTTGATCAATTCGAGGGCGCGGTGTTGTTGTATCCAGGCGACGACCGAGGCATTGGCAACGACGGAGGCGGGAGATCTGCGTGCCATCGGTCGGTCAGTACAGGAAGACAAGCGAACAGCTTGTACGAGCGAATTACACGAGTTGCGCTTGTACAGCTGTACGGAACGAAGTCATGGTGCTGACAGTCATCATGATTCTGGCAAGCCTCATGGTGCTGACAGTTGCTATGGCGCAGACTGGAAGGAACGATCCGACGAAATGAGGTCACAAGAATGAGAACACTGCTCAACATCATCTGGTTCATCTTCAGTGGACTGTGGCTGGCGCTCGGCTATTACCTCGCCGGCATCATCTGCTGCATCCTCATCGTCACCATCCCGTGGGGAATCGCCTCATTCCGCATCGGCAACTATGCCCTCTGGCCCTTCGGCCGCGAAGTCATCGAGACGAGGCCGGCAGGCATCGCCACCACACTGGGCAACATCATCTGGGTCATCGTGGCGGGAATATGGCTGGCGATCGGACATGTCGTCACCTCGATCCCACTGTTCGTCTCGATCATCGGCATCCCACTGGGCTGGGCGAACATCAAACTCATCCCCGTCTCCCTCATGCCGCTGGGCAAGGAGATTGTCGACAGCGACTCGCTCATGCCCGGCTACCGCGGGGCCTAATGACTATCTGGGGTCGAGGCTCGAGGAATATTACTGTCCCGGGTCCAGGAGCAAGACCGTCCCTGGTCAGTGCCGCCGGGGCCATGGCCGCGAATTGCCTTGATCTTGGCGAGACTCCGCGGATCTCCGGGCCCAAGGACGCGCGTCTGGAGGCCCTCAAGCCGCCAAGTGACGGGTGTCACAGCACAGGAGTCGGTTTCGAGTTGCACCCGGTGGCTGGCCTGGTCTAGAGTTGTATCTCGTTGCCCCGCAGAAAACGAGTTCTTCGAGAACAGTTTTCACCGGGTGTGACCAGCACAAACACAGTTTGGTTTGGTTCACACGAAGGAACGTTGGGTAGCGAAAAAATGTGAAACTGACACCCCTGGTGAACGCACTGTGTTTTGGTGTGGTGACGGGTGAGTGTTTGTGGTTTGAGAATCCAATAGCGTGTTTGTTTGAACAGATAGTGATGCCAGAAACATTTATATTTTCTGGTAAGACAATCACATGTCCACACATTTGTGGCTGCCCTTCGCCGGGTGGTCATGTCAGCGTGTGGGCATGATTTTTTTGGGTCAACGACGATCACCCCGTGATCGTGTGTTGGCTGTCTTGCTGGGATTGATTCGTTACATAATTTTTTTATGGAGAGTTTGATCCTGGCTCAGGACGAACGCTGGCTGCGTGCTTAACACATGCAAGTCGAACGCTGAAGCTCTGGTGCTTGCACCGGGGTGGATGAGTGGCGAACGGGTGAGTAACACGTGAGTAACCTGCCCCTGACTTCGGGATAAGCCCGGGAAACTGGGTCTAATACCGGATATGACCGTTCCTCGCATGAGGGATGGTGGAAAGTTTTTTCGGTTGGGGATGGGCTCGCGGCCTATCAGCTAGATGGTGGGGTAATGGCCCACCATGGCGACGACGGGTAGCCGGCCTGAGAGGGCGACCGGCCACACTGGGACTGAGACACGGCCCAGACTCCTACGGGAGGCAGCAGTGGGGAATATTGCACAATGGGGGAAACCCTGATGCAGCGACGCAGCGTGCGGGATGACGGCCTTCGGGTTGTAAACCGCTTTCAGCAGGGAAGAAGCCCCTCGGGGTGACGGTACCTGCAGAAGAAGTACCGGCTAACTACGTGCCAGCAGCCGCGGTAATACGTAGGGTACGAGCGTTGTCCGGAATTATTGGGCGTAAAGAGCTCGTAGGTGGTTGGTCACGTCTGCTGTGGAAACGCAACGCTTAACGTTGCGCGTGCAGTGGGTACGGGCTGACTAGAGTGCAGTAGGGGAGTCTGGAATTCCTGGTGTAGCGGTGAAATGCGCAGATATCAGGAGGAACACCGGTGGCGAAGGCGGGACTCTGGGCTGTAACTGACACTGAGGAGCGAAAGCATGGGGAGCGAACAGGATTAGATACCCTGGTAGTCCATGCCGTAAACGTTGGGCACTAGGTGTGGGGGACATTCCACGTTCTCCGCGCCGTAGCTAACGCATTAAGTGCCCCGCCTGGGGAGTACGGTCGCAAGGCTAAAACTCAAAGGAATTGACGGGGGCCCGCACAAGCGGCGGAGCATGCGGATTAATTCGATGCAACGCGAAGAACCTTACCAAGGCTTGACATACACCAGACCGGGCTGGAAACAGTCCTTCCCCTTTGGGGTTGGTGTACAGGTGGTGCATGGTTGTCGTCAGCTCGTGTCGTGAGATGTTGGGTTAAGTCCCGCAACGAGCGCAACCCTCGTTCTATGTTGCCAGCACGTGATGGTGGGAACTCATAGGAGACTGCCGGGGTCAACTCGGAGGAAGGTGGGGATGACGTCAAATCATCATGCCCTTTATGTCTTGGGCTTCACGCATGCTACAATGGCTGGTACAGAGAGATGCGAGACCGTGAGGTTTTAGCGAATCCCTTAAAGCCAGTCTCAGTTCGGATCGTAGTCTGCAATTCGACTACGTGAAGTCGGAGTCGCTAGTAATCGCAGATCAGCAACGCTGCGGTGAATACGTTCCCGGGCCTTGTACACACCGCCCGTCAAGTCACGAAAGTCGGTAACACCCGAAGCCGGTGGCCCAACCCCCTTGTGGGGAGGGGGCCGTCTAAGGTGGGACTGGCAATTGGGACTAAGTCGTAACAAGGTAGCCGTACCGGAAGGTGCGGCTGGATCACCTCCTTTCTAAGGAGCACACATTAAGATCCTCATCGCAGTACCCGTACGTGGTACTGGGTGAGAGCTCAAGGGTGGAACATCATCTATCTGGCTCGTTGACACAGCGTCGCTTCGGGGTATGTGCCTCGTGTGACGGTGAGCGTGGGCGAATAGGAACTGACACGTTATTGGGTCCTGGAATCACAAACCAGCCAGCAATGGTTGTGTGTGTGGTTTCATCCAACGGACCGACCTAGTCCGCGAGTCCTGCGCAGCGCGCAGGGTTTGCGGGGTGGTGTTTGGTAGTGGTTTGAGAATCGTATAGTGGACGCGAGCATCAACAACACAACTTTGTTGTGTTGTTATGTAATGTGATTTTTCTTGTGAAATCTTTAGTGTGAAATTTTCGCACACACGCATGATGACCATGAATGTGGTTGTGGTGAGTGTGTAAGAGCGCATGGTGGATGCCTTGGCATCAGGAGCCGATGAAGGACGTGGAAATCTGCGATAAGCCTCGGGGAGCCGATAAACGGGCTGTGATCCGAGGGTGTCCGAATGGGGAAACCCCGCCGCATGAGAGTGTGGTGACCCGCATCTGAATATATAGGGTGTGTGGGGGGAACGCGGGGAAGTGAAACATCTCAGTACCCGTAGGAAGAGAAAATAAAACATGATTCCGGGAGTAGTGGCGAGCGAAACCGGATGAGCCTAAACCGTGTCAGTGTCAAGCGTGCTGGTGTTGCTGAGACGGTGTTGTGGGGTATGCGTGATTTGGTCCAGCATGGCCAAGACGTTGAGTGTGTTGCGTGTAGTCGAAGCTGGTGGGAAACAGTACCGGAGTGGGTGAGAGTCCCGTAGACGAAACATGTGGCCCCGGCGTTGTGCATATGCCCGAGTAGCACGGTACTCGTGGAATGTCGTGTGAATCTGCCAGGACCACCTGGTAAGGCTAAATACTTCCTGATGACCGATAGCGGATAGTACCGTGAGGGAATGGTGAAAAGTACCCCGGGAGGGGAGTGAAAGAGTACCTGAAACCATGTGCTTACAATCCGTCAGAGCCTCCTTGTTGGGGTGATGGCGTGCCTTTTGAAGAATGAGCCTGCGAGTTAGCGGTGCGTGGCGAGGTTAACCCGTGTGGGGTAGCCGTAGCGAAAGCGAGTCCGAATAGGGCGTATGAGTCGCGTGTCCTAGACCCGAAGCGGAGTGATCTAGCCATGGGCAGGGTGAAGCGTGTGTAAGAGCGCGTGGAGGCCCGCACCCACTTCAGTTGAAAATGGAGGGGATGACCTGTGGTTAGGGGTGAAAGGCCAATCAAACTCTGTGATAGCTGGTTCTCCCCGAAATGCATTTAGGTGCAGCGTTACGTGGTTCTTGCCGGAGGTAGAGCTACTGGATGGCTGATGGGCCCCAACGGGTTACTGACGTCAACTAAACTCCGAATGCCGGTAAGGTTCAGCGTGGCAGTGAGACAGTGGGGGATAAGCTTCATTGTCGAGAGGGAAACAGCCCAGACCATCAACTAAGGCCCCTAAGCGTGTGCTAAGTGGGAAAGGATGTTCAGTTGCGAAGACAACCAGGAGGTTGGCTTAGAAGCAGCCATCCTTGAAAGAGTGCGTAATAGCTCACTGGTCAAGTGATTGAGCGCCGATAATGTAGCGGGGCTAAGTACACCGCCGAAGTTGTGGCAGCATCCCGTATAGCCGTAATGGTGGGGTGTTGGGTAGGGGAGCGTCGTGCTGGCAGTGAAGTCGCCGTGTGAACGAGTGGTGGAGCCGGTACGAGTGAGAATGCAGGCATGAGTAGCGAAAGACGGGTGAGAATCCCGTCCACCGGATGACCAAGGGTTCCAGGGCTAGGCTAATCCGCCCTGGGTAAGTCGGGACCTAAGGCGAGGCCGACAGGCGTAGTCGATGGACAACCAGTTGATATTCTGGTACCGACGCACAACCGACAATACTAAAACATATGATACTAACCACGAGAGATGCCCTTCTGGTCTTCGGACTGGGTGTTGGTGTTGATTGTGGGACCTGAGTGTGGAGTCGGTAAGCGCGAGGTGTGACGCAGGAAGGTAGCCAGGCCACGCGATGGTAGTCGTGGTCTAAGGTCGTAGCACGTGGGGGTAGGTAAATCCGTCCCCGCATATGGTGTGAGAGCTGATGGGCGCCCCACTTTGGTGGGGTGATCTGGTGATCCTATGCTGCCGAGAAAAGCATCGGCGTGAGGGTGTGTGTTGCCCGTACCCTATAACCGACACAGGTGGTCAGGTAGAGAATACTAAGGTGATCGAGAGAATCGTGGTTAAGGAACTCGGCAAAATGCCCCCGTAACTTCGGGAGAAGGGGGACCATCCCGGTGAACCAGACTTGCTCTGGGATGTGCTGGTGGTGGTCGCAGAGGCCAGAGAGAAGCGACTGTTTATTAAAAACACAGGTCCGTGCGAAGATGTAAGTCGATGTATACGGACTGACGCCTGCCCGGTGCTGGAAGGTTAAGAGGACTCGTTAACCCCTTTGGGGTGAAGCGGAGAATTTAAGCCCCAGTAAACGGCGGTGGTAACTATAACCATCCTAAGGTAGCGAAATTCCTTGTCGGGTAAGTTCCGACCTGCACGAATGGCGTAACGACTTCTCTGCTGTCTCAACCACGAACTCGGCGAAATTGCATTACGAGTAAAGATGCTCGTTACGCGCAGCAGGACGGAAAGACCCCGAGACCTTCACTATAGTTTGGTATTGGGATTCGGTGTGGTTTGTGTAGGATAGGTGGGAGACTGTGAGGCTACGACGCTAGTTGTGGTGGAGTCGTTGGTGAAATACCACTCTGACTATACTGGATTTCTTAACTTCGGACCCTGATCGGGTTCAGGGACAGTGCCTGATGGGTAGTTTAACTGGGGCGGTTGCCTCCTAAAGAGTAACGGAGGCGCCCAAAGGTTCCCTCAGCCTGGTTGGCAATCAGGTGTCGAGTGTAAGTGCACAAGGGAGCTTGACTGTGAGACGGACGTGTCGAGCAGGAGCGAAAGCTGGGACTAGTGACCCGGCCATGGCTTGTGGAAGCGTGGTCGCTCAACGGATAAAAGGTACCTCGGGGATAACAGGCTGATCTTGCCCAAGAGTCCATATCGACGGCATGGTTTGGCACCTCGATGTCGGCTCGTCGCATCCTGGGGCTGTAGTCGGTCCCAAGGGTTGGGCTGTTCGCCCATTAAAGCGGTACGCGAGCTGGGTTTAGAACGTCGTGAGACAGTTCGGTCCCTATCCGCTGCGTGCGTAGGAAATTTGTGGAGGCCTGTCCTTAGTACGAGAGGACCGGGACGGACGAACCTCTGGTGTGCCAGTTGTACCGCCAGGTGCATGGCTGGTTGGCTACGTTCGGGAAGGATAACCGCTGAAAGCATCTAAGCGGGAAGCCTGCTTCGAGATGAGATTTCCAACCCCGTTTTGGGGGTGAGGTGTCCTATAGATTATGGGGTTGATAGGCCGGGTATGGAAGCACTGTGAGGTGTGGAGTTGACTGGTACTAATACGCCGATCACTCATCCAACACTTTTTGGTGGTTGGTGTGTGCGGGTAACACTGTAGGTTTTACGAGACGTTTTTTACGGGTCACATTATGTGTGGTGTTCGCGTTCGCTGTGCGGTTCTTGGACTGCTACCTGCCCTTTGAGATTGATGAAGTCTTGGGGTGGTGGTGGTTTGTTGGTTTTGCGGTGGTGATAGTGGTGGGGAAACGCCCGGTTAACCGTTCCGATCCCGGTAGCTAAGCCCATTCGCGCTGATGGTACTGCAACTTGGTGGTTGTGGGAGAGTAGGTGACTGCCGCAATATTCTTTGGTGGTGGTGTGGAGTTCGTTCCTTGAGGGAACGTTCTTCGCACCACCACTTTTTTGCATTCAGACCCCTGACCGGGCCGCGCTGGAGTATGCACCAGTGCAGATATCGAGCCCTGCGAGGCTCTCATTTCGTCTTGCTCGACGTCGTTGTTGGTGGGGATCACGCGTCCCCTGTCGGAGGAGTACACGCCGAGAACTCGAGACTGAGATGCAGGTGTTACAAGCGAGTTCGCACGCAAACCACTGCTGGTTCGGTAGTGTGGGTGCGAACATAACATAGGAAGGTATCGCTCATGCTCAATCGACTGCACGACGCGCTCAGACTCCGCACCAACCCGGCGATCTTCTTTTCGTCGGCCGCAGTGATCATTCTGTTCGTGCTCGGCACGATCTTCTTCACCGATGCGCTCAACACCGGTGTGTCGGCGGCATCCGATTGGCTGCTGACGAATCTCGGTTGGTTCTACATCCTCGGCGTCACCGTGTTCCTCGTGTTCCTCATCTACATTGCGGCCTCGCGATATGGTCGCGCCAAGCTCGGCCCGGACGACGAGCAACCCGAGCACTCCAATGGTGCCTGGTTCGCCATGCTGTTCGCTGCCGGCATCGGTTCGATTCTCATGTTCTGGGGTGTGGCCGAGCCGGTCAGCCACTTCGGTGATCCGCCGCGGGGTTCTTTGGGCATCGAGCCGGGAACGGTCGAGGCCGCCACTGATGCCATGAACTTCACCTATTACCACTTCACCCTGCACACCTGGACGATCTTCACGCTCCCCGCGCTGTGCTTCGCCTACTTCATCCACAAGCGGAACCTGCCACCACGTGTCAGTTCGATCTTCCAGCCGATCCTCGGTGAGAAGATCCACGGCCCCATCGGCAAACTCATCGATGTCGTTGCCATCATCGGCACCGTGTTCGGAATCGCCGTCTCGATCGGCCTCGGAACGCTGCAGATCAACGGCGGTCTTGCACAGGTCATCGGCATACCCGAGAACGCACTCTGGCAGCTGATCATCATCGGCGTGGTGTGCGGCCTCGCGACGATCTCAGTGTCCATGGGGTTGGACAAAGGCATTAAGGTGCTCTCCAACATCAACATCGTCGTTGCCGTGCTGCTGCTGATCTTCATCGTCGTTCTCGGACCCACGTTGTTCATGGCCCGCGGCATCTTCGAGTCGTTGGGCACCTACATACAGTCGCTGCCGGAACTGGCTCTGTGGAATGACACCTTCGCCGACACCGGTTGGCAGAACACGTGGACCGTCTTCTACTGGGCCTGGACCATCACCTGGTCACCTTTCGTCGGCATCTTCATCGCCCGGATCTCCCGTGGCCGGACCATTCGACAGTTCGTCATCGGCGTGCTTGCGATTCCATCGGCATTCTCCGTCATCTGGTTCGGAGTCTTCGGGTACGCGTCGTTCGACATCGAATTCAACCAGGGCGGTGGACTCGTTGACCGTGTCGTCGGTGAAGGCGACATCCCGGGTGCGCTCTTCGCCTTCCTGGAACACTATCCACTGTCCAGCGTGGTCTCGGTCGTCGCCATCATCCTCGTGATCATCTTCTTCGTCACCTCGGTGGACTCGGCGGCATTGGTCGTCGACACCATGAACAATGGTCACGAAGACTTCAACCCGCTGGGTCAGCGCATCTTCTGGGCATTGGCCGTGGCTGTCGTGACCGCAGCTCTTCTGGTCTTCTCCGGTTCGGGTGGTCTCGAAGCGCTGCAGTCAACGATCATCCTCGTCGGACTTCCGTTCTTCATCATCGCCTACTTCCAGATCTACGCCTTGATGCGTGCACTTCGAGAGGACGCAGGAGAGTTGCCACGCGTGCGAATGCGCAAATGGAAGAAGGTTCTCCCGCCTGAGGAGGTCGAACGTCGTGCCGACGATGATGACGTCTTCGCTCATGAGTACGACGATGAGATCGAGGTTGTCTCCGCACCGGAGCCGGTTGAACCTGCTCCTGAGTTCCGTGACCCCTACGCTGAACCGCGCACCAAAGGGAAGAGCAAACGTCACGCGACCCTGGCTTCCCGCACCGGCAGCGCCAGCAGCGAATCACAGAAGCGCTCGTCCTCCGAGTGACCTCGTCGTTCCACGCGAAGGGACTGTTCACACGCACAGAGTGTGTGAACAGTCCCTTGGCCGTTGACAGGTGCATGATTGCGCCCAGGCCGTTTGTTCCCACGGCGGTCGCGTGTCAGCGGCCAGCAGACAGCCTGTAGGCAGACTACGACAGGAAAGGGAGGGCCCCGCTGAGTCGCGGAGCCCTCCCCAATTCTGTTCTGGTCCTTGTTCCGGTGGGCTGATCAGTGCGTATTGAACAGCCGACCGGAGGCAGGAGTCAGGACCCTGTCTTGATCATCTGTGCACACTTCTCGCCCATCATCATCACCGTGATGTTCGGGTTGACCGTCGTGATCTCCGGCATGGCAGAGGCATCGACGACGCGCAGACGGTTGACGCCCTTGACCCGCAGCTGGGGGTCCAGAGGCGAGGACTGATCATCGGCGGCACCCATGCGTGTCGTGCCCACAGGATGGTAGACGGTGTTGTGGGTGCGGGTGATGTAGTCGGCGATCTGCTCATCGGTCTGGACATCCTTGCCGGGGAACAGCTCTTCGCCGGCCCACTCGGACATGGCATCCTGGGACACGATGGCACGAGCCTTGCGGATGCCGGCGATCATGACACGCATATCGTGGCCCTCAGGATCGGTGAAGTATCGCGGATCGACGTGGGGCTTGTCCCGGAAGTCACGCGAGCGCAGACGCACGGTGCCGCGTGAGCGGGCATGTGTGACGTTCGGCGTCAGACAGAACGTGTTCTCCGACGTCGGGTAGCCCTGACGCAGAGTATGCATGTCGAACGGCACAGAACCGTAGTGCATCATCAGATCGGGACGGTCCAGGCCCTCCTCGGTGGGAGTGAAGATGCCGGCCTCCCACCACTGGGTGGAGTCGTCGACCATCGGCTTCTTGGCATCCCAGGCGATGACACCTTCGGGGTGGTCTTGCAGGTGTTCACCGACACCCGGCGAATCGACGCGAACACCGACACCCACCTCGGCGAGGTGATCCTTCGGGCCGATGCCCGAAAGCATCAGCAGCTGAGGGGTGTTGATCGCTCCCGAGGAGACGATGACTTCCCTCTTGGCCTCAATCCGCTTGGTGTGGCCGAAGGCGTTGTTGACGATGTGGACTCCGGTGCAGTTCTCCTCGTCATCGAACTCGAGGACCTTGGCCTGAGTATCGGTGAGGATCGTGAGATTCTCACGGTCGAGGATCGGGTGCAGGTAGGACACCGAGGAGGACGAACGGGTGCCGTCGGCCCTGCGATTGACCTGGAAGAAGTTGGCACCGTTGATGACGGTTTCGCCTTCGTTGAACTGAACGCGGGGGATGCCCTCCTGCTCACAGGCATCGAGCAGGGCAACACCGCAGGGGTCGTTCGGTGGCACATTCATCAGGTGCACGGGTCCGTCATGGCCGTGGTGGTCACCGGGAAGCTCGTTCGTCTCAAGCTTCTTGTAGAGACCGAAGGTGTCCTTCGACCCCCACCCTGCGGCGCCGAACTTCGTCTCCCAGTCGTCGAGATCCTCCCGCGGTGCCCAGAAGGCGATGCACGAGTTGTGGGAGGAGCAGCCGCCGAGGACCTTCGCCCGGGCATGCCTCATGAACGAATTGCCATGCTCCTGGTCCTCGATGGGGTAGTCCCAGTCGAAACCGGATTCGAGCAGTTCCATCCACCGGTTGAGCGTCAGGACGACGTCTTCGCCGACATCGGTGGGGCCCGCCTCGAGCAGTCCGACGCTGACCTCGGGATCCTCGCTGAGGCGGGCGGCCACGGCAGCGCCGGCCGAGCCTCCGCCCACGACGACATAGTCAAAGCTATGAGTAGTTTCCACGTTCCGACTCTCCTTATTTGCTGTGATCGGGGAACCAACCGGTGACGGCCGGCTCGAGGTTCTGATAGATGTGCTTGGCTTCCTGGTACTCGGCCAGACCGGTCGGTCCCAGCTCGCGTCCGGAGCCCGACTGCTTGTATCCGCCCCATTCCGCCTGCGGCAGGTAGGGGTGGAAGTCGTTGATCCAGATCGTTCCGTGGCGCAGGCGCTGGGCGACCAGCTGGGTCTTGCCGGCATCCTGGCTCCAGACTGCGCCGGCCAGACCGTAGTAGGTGTCATTGGCGATCTCGACGGCCTCGTCGACCGTGGAGAAGGTCTCGACGGTGACGACGGGGCCGAACGCCTCATCGCTGACAACGGACATTCCCCGCTCGACCTGGTCGAGGATGGTGGGCAGGTAGTAGTAGCCCTGCTCCAGTTCCCCCTCGCCCCATGTACCGCCGCAGCGCACACGGGCACCTTCGGCGACGCCCTTCTCAACATAGGCGGTGACCTTGTCGCGGTGGGCTGAGGAGATGAGCGGGCCCGATTCGGCATTGTCATCGAATGGTCCGCCGAGGCGGATCTGCTGAGCACGCTCGACGAGGCGGTCGACGAACTTCTCCGCGATCGATTCTTCGACGATGAGTCGGGCACCGGCGGAGCAGACCTGACCGGAGTGGACGAATGCGGCATTGAGCGCATTGTCGACCGCTGCCTCGAAGTCCGCATCGGCGAAGACGACGTTCGGGTTCTTGCCACCGAGCTCGAGGGCGATCTTCTTCACCGTCGCTGCTGCGTTCTTCGCCAGCAGACGACCGGTGATCAGGCCACCGGTGAAGGAGACCATGTCGATGTCCTCATGTGTCGACAGCGGTGCCCCAGCATCGGCCCCGGCGCCGAGGATCAGGTTGCCGACTCCTGCCGGCAGTCCCAGCTCTTCGAGCACCTGCAGAGTCAGGATCGCCGTGTGCGGGGTGAGCTCGGCAGGTTTGAGGATGAACGTGTTGCCGGCAGCCAGGCATGGAGCGATCTTCCACGCGGCCTGCAGCAGTGGGTAGTTCCACGGTGTGATCAGAGCACAGACGCCGACCGGTTCGTGGACGATGCGGCTGGCGACCGTGTCTGTGCCCGCGTCGACGACGCGACCGGCATCGTTGGCGGCAAGCTTGCCGAAGTAGTCGAAGCAGTTGGCGATGTCGTCCATGTCGATCTCGGACTCGACGTAGCGCTTGCCGGTGTCGAGTGACTCGGCGCGAGCGAACTCGGCCTTGCGCTCCCGCAGGACAGACGCGAACTTGAGGAGGAGGTCGCCTCGCTCGCTGGCAGGAACGCTGGACCAGACGCCCGAGTCATAGGTGCGACGGGCGGCAGCGATAGCGAGCTCGGTGTCGGCAGGGCTCGCTTCATCCACTTCGGCGACGAAGCTGCCGTCGGCGGGATTGTGGATCTCTCTGATCCCGCCGTTCTGGGCCGAGACCCACTGTCCATCGATGAAAAGCGTGTTGGGCACGATGTCTCCTATTCCTTGATGGTGAAAGTCGCTGAGATTGAGTCTGGGGTTGTCGCGTCCACCACCGTGGGCAGGGGAGTCGCAGCTGTGAGCATGCTTCCTCTTTCCGCTGGTGGCGACGCTTGTGACAGCCACGATATGCGAACAAGGGCATCCGATGCTCAATCGAATGAACCGGATCACAGAATGATCGCGTGACAGCACGCGTATGCGGCATGACGGCATGCGCATGCCGGTGTTCGGTGACAATGAGCACAATCGTCCGGACGCTGATAGCAGACATAGACAAGGAGGCACTCCCGCGTCGATGTCTCAGGCGCAACTCGGTGTTTGCGTCGATGTTCGAAAAAGAGGCAATTGCAGACGTAGTTACCGCTGCTGCTAATGTCGCAGGTGTGGACGTCCTGGAGGATTTGACCACCATTATCGAATATTCCACACCAAGCTTCATGAATCCCCTACTGACCACGATGAGGTGACCTTTCGTCTCCGCAGTTCATTGCGACGGGACGGTTCGCCATGATTCTAACAGAGCGTTTCCAGGTGCCCGGCGGACTATTGTCGAGTCCTAATAGGGGAGCGTGCCGGCTAATCCTGCACCGTCTGCTCGGCCGGCCCTTCGGTATGGCTGAAGCCCGCAGATTGCGCGACCTCGACCTGGCCGGCGACTTCGAAAGAGGCCTTACCGCAACCGCCGCACCTGTCCGATGGCTATGAATACGTGTTCCCACACACAGGACTCACTCGATTCGAGTGGACTAGAATGGTTTGGAATCATTGAAAAGACTTTATAGGGAGAATCGTGGCCCCAGGGGATTCGCGAGACAGCCAGCAGAACCGCCGCTCTGACGGCGGGCGCCGCTCAGATCGCGACAGCAATCACAATCGTCGACAGGACTCCCTCCGGTCCCGTGACGAGCGCGGGTCACGTAACTCCGATCGTCGCGACGACCGCCGCGGCGGATACAGCAACGATCGTCGTGGTGGAAATCAGGGTGAGCGCCGTAACGATGGTGAGCGTCGCAGCTTCGGTGGCGATCGTCGCGACGACCGCCGCGGTGGTGATCAGCGAGACCGTCGCAATGACGGCGAGCGTCGTGGGGGCTATCAGGGCAATCGTCGCAGCGAGGACGATCGCCGAGGCGGCTACCAGGGCAATCGACGCGGCGATGATGATCGCCGCGGCGGCTATGGCAGCGACCGTCGCAACCATGGTGACCGTCGCGGTGGCTACAAGGGCAACCGCGGCAACGATGGCGAACGCCGTGGCGGCTATGGAAACGATCGCCGCAATGATGGTGAGCGTCGCAGCTTCGGCAGCGACCGCCGTGACGACCGCCGAGGAGGTCACCAGGGCGAGCGTCGTGATGACCGACGGGGTGGCTTCAAAGGCAACCGCCGTGATGACCGCGGAGGAAATCGACGTCGTGACGAAGGCGGCAGTGACCGCGGTGGCTTCGGCCGGAACAACAATGACCGCAGGGCCACGCGATCAACCGATACCGGCGAATATGCACGCGAGCAGCGCGCCCGCCGGCCGCGGATCCAGGAACCGCCGATTCCCGAAGAAGTCACCGGCAAGGAACTCGATAAGGAACTGCAGGGTCAACTGCGTTCTCTTGACAAGGAGAACGCCGCAGCAGTGGCCAAGCACCTCGTCTCCGCGGGTGGGTTCTTGGACGTTGATCCGGAACGCGCCTACGAACATGCGAAGGCCGCCATGGCCCGTGCAGGCCGTGTGGGACTCGTCCGCGAGGCCCTCGGCATAGCCGCGTACCACGTGGAGAAGTATGACGAGGCAGTGCGCGAGCTGCGCACCCACCGACGCATCTCCGGATCGAACGACAACATTGCTCTCATCGCCGACGCGGAACGCGGTCGAGACAAGCCCCGGAAGGCCCTCGAACTGTTCGAATTGGCGGGCGAGCTCGAACTCGACAACGATGCACGCACCGAACTCGTCATCGTTGCCGCCGGCGCAAAATCGGACCTCGGTGACCTCAAGGGAGCACGCTCTCTGATCGAGGCCGAAGACTTCACCCAGAAGCCCAGCGGTGCGCTGGTGCGACTGATGGCAGCGTATTCGGAGGTGCTGCGCCTCCATGGCGAAACCGAGATGGCCGACAAATACGAAGAGCTGTCGCGGCGGACTGCCAAGGCCACGGGGACCCTGTTCGGGGATGAAGAACCCGACCCCAACCTCGGCGTGGAGATCGAGACGGTCGAAGAGATTCCCGATGAAGAGCTCATCGAACCTGAAGACCAGGCTGTCGACGAAGAGCAGTCAGTTGGCGAGGCAGTCGACGAATCAGATGAGGCCAGCACGGATGCCTCGACTGCAGCTGACTCCGCTGCGGCTGACTCGGTTGACGCCGACGGCGCCGCGGGAGGCGAACACACCCCGGCGAAGTCGAAGACGCATGTGTCGGACAAGGAACTGAAGAAGGTCAAGGTCTCCGATGAGGAGATCGAGGCCGAACTCGACGAACTGCTCGAGGACGCTGAAGACGAGGGCGCCGAAGACGACGGCACTGATGAGACATCCGCTGCTGATGAGTTGTCCCTCGCCGAACATTCGGGAGTGGATGTGTCAGCCAAGGATTCTGACACCGCGAACTCAGAGGGGTCGAACGGCTCGTACCGGCTGAACGGAAATCAGTGACGCCAACCGCGAATGCAGCATCACCGGTCGATCGCCGTGCGCCTGAGAAATCGGGGGCACCGATCGACTGTGTGCTGTTCGACCTCGACGGGGTTGTCTACCACGGTCCCGACCCCATCTCCGGAGCAGTCGAGGGCATCGCTTGGCTTCACGAGCAGTCCATCCCGGTCAACTATGTCACGAACAATGCCACCCGCACCGCCGAGGTGGTCGCCGACCACATCTCGACGCTGGGAATCCGCACGACACCGGCCGAGGTGACCACCTCGGCGCAGGTGCTGGCCGGGCAGCTGGCAGCGAAATTCGGAACTGGCGCTCCCATCTACCTCGTGGGCACAACCGGCCTGGCAACCGCGCTGACCACCGCAGGCCTGACCGTCACGGGCACCCTCGACGATGAGCCCGTCGCCATCGCCCAGGGCCTCGACCCAGACATCGACTACACGACGATCGTGGCCGCCTGCGAGGCAATCGAATCCGGGCTCGAATGGTGGGCCACCAACCCCGACTATTCGATGGTCGGACCCAGAAGCCGGGTCCCGGGCAATGGGGCATTCATCGACATGCTCTCCCGACTCACCGGCGTCCAGCCGACCATCGTCGGCAAACCCTCTCCACACATGATGGATTTCGCGGCGCACAGGATCGGCGCGAAACGCCCCCTCATGATCGGAGATCGTCTCGACACGGATATCGAAGGCGGCAATGCCGCGGGGTTCGAAACCGCCCTCGTCCTCACCGGCGTCCACGACATTCATGATGCACTCACAGCGCGCCCGGGACTGCGTCCCACCTCCATCCTGCCCAGCCTGCGCAGTCTGCCGACGCTCATCGCCGACAGCGCTCAGCCTGCCCCGGGACCGAGCGCCGAAGACGCGTCGGGAACGGCTGCCTGCCGGATCGTCGATGGAGAGCTGCACCTGGACGAACCTGCCCGAACCGAGGTCTCAACGGTCGAGAACGCACTCCGATTAGCATGGGAGGCGATGGACCGCGGCGAGGACGTGGCTCCAGGGAATCTGCCACGGAGGATCCATGACTGAACCGACGCACGAACCACAGCAGCCCGCATCGCCGAACCAGCCTGCTGCGCCGAACAGGCCGACAGTCCCCACGCCGGCCTCGGTCAACGGTGATGTGCCCGTCGACAGCTGGCGTCGCGACCTCGACCAGATCGGCGAAGCACCAAGCGCCGAACGACACGGACTGCTGTCCACCCTGCTCGACGACCTCGACTCACAGGTGAGTTCATTGTGAGCCGACTCGACCGCGAACTGGTCGAACGGGAACTGATCACGACACGGTCCCGTGCGGCACGAGAGATCGCCGCCGGACGCGTCAGCGTCAACGGCAGAGTCGTATCCAAGCCCGCGCAGGATGTGACCGACGCCGATGAGCTCGCGGTCACCGAACCCGACCCCTGGGTGGCGCGCAGCGCACACAAGCTCCTCGGCGCCCTCGAAGCCTTCTCAATCGACGACTTCACAGGCAGGACCGCGCTCGACGCCGGTGCCTCCACCGGCGGCTTCACCCAAGTCCTCCTGCACCGAGGCGCACAGGAGGTGTGGGCCGTCGACGTCGGACACGACCAATTCGATGCCGGACTCCGCGACGACCCGCGAGTCCGTGTCCGCGAAGGCCTCAACCTCCGCGAACTCGACCACTCCGACGTGCCCCAGGTCGACGTGGTCGTCGCTGATGTGTCATTCATCTCCCTGCGCCTGCTGTTGGCCCCACTGCTGGCAGCGACATTGCCCACCGGGGAACTGCTGCTCATGGTCAAACCCCAATTCGAACTCGCCCGCGGCGCACTGGACAAACACGGCGTCGTGACGAGCGTGAGCAACCGACGCCGCGCCCTTGACTCCGTCCTCGCCGGCATCGCCGAACACGGGGCTTCCGTGATCGACATCGCGGCCTCCGTTCTCCCGGGACCAAGCGGGAACCGGGAGTATTTCCTGCGTGTTCGACCAGAGAAAACCCGCACCGAGTCCGATAGGCTCAACGAGGCGAACATCGCAGCCCATCTGGACCTGATCATGAGAGGAGAGCCGTGAGCCGACACATCATGGTGCTGCTGCATCCCCAGCGCGAGGAATCAGCAGTGGCCGCAGTGAGCGTGTGGAAGGCGCTCCTCGACGACGGAATCACCCCGGTCGTCCTCGACGAAGAGGTCCTCGACTTCGCCGCACGCAGTTCCCACGCCGACGTGCAGCAGGAGCTGCTCAGCCGCTGCGAGGTCATCGACCCGGCGCAGCTCGCGAGTTGGAAGACCAGATGCGAACTCGTCATCGTCTTAGGCGGCGACGGCACGATCCTGCGGGCGGCCGAACGCTTCCACGGTTCCGGGGTCCCCCTCATGGGCGTCAACCTCGGCCATGTGGGATTCCTCGCCGAAAGCGAACGCGAAGACCTCGCCGAGGCGGTCCATCGCGCCTCCCAACGCGACTACCTGGTCGAGGAACGCCTCGCCCTCGACGTGACCGTGTGGCACGAAGGTGAGGCCATCTACAACGCCTGGGCCCTCAACGAAGCCACAATCGAGAAGACGTCCAAGGCACGCATGATCGACGTCGTCCTCGGCGTCGACGCCCGACCGGTGTCCTCATTCGGCTGCGACGGAGTCATCCTGGCGACACCGACCGGGTCGACCGCCTACGCATTCTCCGCCGGCGGCCCCATCGTCTGGCCCGAGGTCGAAGCACTGCTGCTCATCCCCATCTCGGCCCACGCCCTGTTCACCGAACCTCTCGTGGTCAACCCGAACTCCCGCCTCGGCGTCGAGATCTCCCCACGCAACCCCGACTTCTCCGCGGTCCTGTGGTGTGACGGCCGCAGAGCCCTGGAACTGCCCGCCGGGGCACGGATCGAAGCGAAACGGTCACAGTCCCCGATCAAACTGGCCCGGCTGCACACCGGACCCTTCACCGATCGATTGGTGGCGAAATTCCGACTGCCCGTCTCCGGCTGGCGGGGACCGATCGAGGAGGCGTAGATGATTTCCGAACTGCGAATCTCCCACCTCGGCGTGATCGCCGAAGCAGAGGTCGAACTCTCCACCGGCTTCACCGTCGTCACGGGTGAGACCGGTGCCGGCAAGACGATGTTCGTCTCAGCACTGAGCCTGCTCATGGGCCGCAAGGTCGGTGCAGGCGTGGTCCGCAAGGGAGCCGAGAAGGCTGAGGTCGAAGGCATCTTCTCCGCCGTCACCGACTCCGTGCGCTCCCGCATCGAAGAGGCCGGCGGCAGCGCCGAGGACGAAGCGATCATCTCCCGCACCGTGGCCCAGAAGGGTCGGGCACGGGCCACCGCCGGTGGACGCACGGTCCCGATCTCCGTGCTCACCGAGATCTCCGATGAGCTCATCACTCTCCACGGCCAGTCCGAGCAGCTGCGCCTCAAGGGCCCCGCCCAGCAGAGGCTGCTCCTCGACAGCGCAGGCGGACCCGAACTCGAAGCGGTGGCCGCAACGTACCGGGCAGCATTTGAGAACTGGCGCGAAACTGAGACCCGAGTCGCCCGGATCAAGGACAGCACAGCGGCCAGGCGGGAGAGGATCCTGTGGCTGAACGGCTGTCTGGAAGCCATCGACAAGGTCCGCCCGGTTTCGGGTGAAGACGAGGCGCTGACCGCACAGGCCGCGAAACTCGGCGCCGCGGCAGAGATCACTCAGGCCGTCGGCAGCGCCCACGACCTCCTCCTCGGCGGCGAACTCGACGATGCCGGCGCGGCCGTCGACCACGTGCACCAGGCGATCAGCGCCCTGTCCGACGTCGATTCCGCGGACCCGGAACTGGCCAGGATCAAAGCCGCCCTCAACGACGCGGTCCTGCGCCTGTCCGATTCGGCCGCGGAACTCAGCTCCTATCTGACCGGATTCGACGAGCTGGGGGAGACCTCGCTCGAGGAGACCGAAGCACGCAGGGCCGAACTCGGATCCCTGGCACCCTACGGGCAGGATGTGGCCGAAGTCCTCGACTTCGAGACCCGATCCGCTCAGGAACTGGCCGAGCTCGAAGCCGAGGACCGCGACTTGGGACAGCTCGATGCCGAACTCGAGGAAGCACACAGCGCAATGGACGCGGCCGGCCGTGCCCTGACCGAGATCAGAACCGCCACCGCAGCATCCTTCTCCCGCGCCGTCAGCGCCGAGCTGGCGGCCCTGTCGATGCCGAAAGCCCAGGTGACGTTCGAAATCACCGAACGAGAGCCCGCGTCCCACGGCTGCGACGATGTCCGCCTCACCTTCGCCCCGCACGATTCCTCGGCCGGCGACGACATCGGCAAGATCGCCAGCGGCGGTGAACTCTCGCGAGTGATGCTCGCCATCGAAGTCGTCCGCGCAGCAGGGGAGGCCATCCCCACCTATGTCTTCGATGAGGTCGATGCCGGGGTCGGCGGCAAGGCCGCTGTCGAGATCGGACGACGGCTGGCGAAACTGGCCCAGAACGCCCAAGTCATCGTCGTCACCCACCTGCCCCAGGTCGCAGCCTGGGCGGACACTCACGTCACCATCGTCAAGGACGATGACGCCGAGACCGTGAAGTCCGGCGTCAGAGAACTCAGCGAGGACGAACGGGTCGGTGAACTCTCACGGATGTTGGCCGGAATGGAGGACTCCTCCTCGGCGAGGGCCCATGCGGCCGAACTCCTGGACTCAGCGCGGCAGGTCAAGACCGGCCAGGCGGCGCTGACATGAGACAATGGGCGCACCATGAAATCGCGTAGAACTCGGGAGAAGCCCACAGTCCCGGCCCGGTCCGGCCCGGCTCCTGCCCGACTCGATCGGCGGACGAAAGACCTCACGAAACGTTTGAACGCCGGCGACATCGCGGTCATCAAACATGCCGACATCGACCGGATCTCCGCCGAGGCGCTGGTTGCCTGCAAACCTGTCGCCGTCATCAACGCGGACAAGTCGATCTCCGGGCGGTACCCCAATCTGGGGCCGGGGATCATCGTCGAGGCCGGAATCCCCCTCCTCGACGCCACCGGCCCAGAGATCTTCGACTTAGTCGACGAGAACGCCCAGATCAGCATCACCGATGACACGGTGTTCCTCGACGAGGAGGAGATCGCCACCGGCATCGTCCAGACCCAGGAGACCATCGGGGAGGACATGCACGAAGCCGAAGCCGGAATGAACTCCGTGCTCGTGGACTTCGTCGACAACACGATCGAATACATCCGCAAGGACTCCGACCTGCTCTCGGCCGAACTCGTCGTCCCCGAGGTGGCCACGAAGTTCGAGGGCCGCCATGCCCTCATCGTCGTCCGCGGCTACCACTACAAAGAGGACCTCGCGATCCTCGGCTCCTACATCAGGGAGTACCGTCCCCTCCTCGTCGGAGTCGACGGCGGCGCCGACGCCATCCTCGAAGCCGGATACAAGCCCGACATGATCGTCGGGGATATGGACTCGGTGTCCGACACCGCGCTGACCTCCGGGGCCGAGATCGTCGTCCACGCCTACCGGGACGGAAACGCACCCGGAACCGAACGCGTCCATTCCCTCGGCGTCGACTGCGTCGCCTTCGCCGCCTCGGGCACGAGCGAGGACATCGCGATGCTGCTGGCCGATGACAAGGGCGCAAACCTGATCGTGGCCGTGGGCACACACGACACCGTGATGGAGTTCCTCGACAAGGGGCGCAAGGGCATGGCCTCGACATTCATCACGCGCCTGCGGGTGGGTTCGAAGCTCATCGACGCCAAGGGCGTCTCCCTGCTCTACCGACAGCGGATCTCCAGCCTGCAGCTGTCCGTCCTGATCATCGCCGGCCTCGTCGCACTCGGGGTGGCCCTGTTCGCGACCGCTGCCGGGCAGACCCTCATCGGACTCATCGGAGCCCAACTTGACGGGGTCTTCGGATGGATCGGCTCTCTGTTCGGCGGCGACCCTGCTGCAACTTCAGAATCCGCCAGCCTCATTCAAGGACTGACCAGTGATTGATTTCCGCTACCATCTTGTCTCCCTCGTCTCGGTGTTCCTCGCCCTGGCGGTGGGAATCGTCCTGGGCGCGGGACCGCTGAAGGAACCGATCGGCGAGTCCCTGCAGAGCCAGGTCGACGCACTGCGTGCGGACCGCGACGACCTGCGCACGAAGATCGATGCGGCCAACGGCAATATCGACAAGCAGAACGACTTCGTGACCTCTGCAGCGCCCGAGCTCATCGGCGATACGCTCAAGGGTGAGAACGTCAGCATCATCGGCGCTCCGCAGGCCGACCCCGAGCAGGTCGAAGAGGTCACCAATCGGATCAAGGAAGCCGGCGGCACGATCGGCGGCGACGTCTCATTCGTCGACAACACTCTGTCACTGGCAGACTCCGCTGACTTCCTCGCGGGTCTGCGCGACATCGTGCCGAACCTGCCCAAGGATGATTCGACGGCACTGCGAGCCGCGCTTGTGATTGCGCTGACAGGCAACGCCTCGATGCTCGAAGACAGCAAGAACCGGAAAGCCGCGGTGAAGAAGTCGTCCGCTCTCTTCGACGCCTTCGTCGATGCGGGCCGACTGCGCACCGACACCGACCACAACCCGACGCAGCTCTTCGTCGTCATCGACGATGAGAACTCGACGCTGGCCGAAGACACCGAGCCCAGCCCTGAAGCCACCGATGACAAGGCCAACCGCACTCTGATCACCGACTTCATCAATTCGCTGACCACGGAGTCGGAGTCCGTGGTCGTGGCCGGAGACGCCGGTTCGGCCCAGACCGGACTCGTGTCCATCCTCCGGACCGAGAAGTCACGGGCCAGCACCGTCGACGGACTCGGCTTAGGTGCTGGTGCGGTGATCACCGTCCGCGCCCTTGCCGCCGGCGAAGCCGGGACCCACGGTCACTACGGCTTCGCCGACGATTCCGAACAGATCATGCCGGGCAAGCCGAAGGAGAAGGACTGAGATGATCCGCTCACTCATCAGCTGCGCCGTCGCCGGTCTCCTGGGGTACACGGCCACCAGAGCAGTTCTGTCCTCGAAGCTGCGCGGACACAGGAAGGTCGTGCGCACGAACCATGCGGGACGTGAGGTCTCGCTCGTCGAAGGACCGGCTGTGTCTGCCGGACTGGTCGCCGGCAGCCTCCTCATCGAAGCACCACGCCAGCGCGCGGCGAGCCTGTTGGTGACCACCGTCTCCGGCAGCCTGGGGGCGGTCGATGACTTCTGCGAATCCGGTGACTCGAAGGGGCTGCGCGGACATCTCAGCGCCTTGGCCCATGGCCGGATCACGACCGGAGGGCTCAAGGTCATCGGAATCCCCGTTGCCTCGATCGCCGCTGCGACGATTCTGCGCACCGGCAGCCGCGGCCACGGACCGGTCCCCTCGAACGCGAAGTCTGGCGATCAGAACTGGCTGGGGTCCACGGTCGACGTCGTGGTCACCGGAGGAGTCATCGCCGGCACGGCGAACCTGTTCAATCTGCTCGACCTCCGCCCCGGGCGCGCACTCAAGGCGGGCCTGCTGACATTGGCATTCATGCCCCACCAGCACGGTCTGACCTGGACGCCCGGCGCGGCCATCGCCGGCAGCGCAGCCGCGGCCTGGCCGGATGACCTGGGCGGGGCCGTGATGCTCGGCGACACCGGCGCCAACGCTCTGGGTGCGGCACTGGGCACGATCCTGGCCGAGAACTCCACGGGCAAGCAGCGCGCGGTTCTCCTGTCCGGTCTCGTCGGTCTCACGCTGCTGAGTGAGAAGGTCTCGTTCACCTCGATCATCGAATCCACTCCCGGACTGCGTGAGATCGACGCCTTCGGTCGCGAGGTCGTGTGAATAAGCTGGTTCGAGTCTTCGCCTCGGCGGCGCTGCTCGTCTCGGTCATCACCCTCTTCACCCGGCTCGTCGGATTCGCGAGGTGGTTGGTGTTCTCGCCGACTGTGGGCGCGGGCACCATCGGAACCGCCTACCAGTCGGCCAACCAGGTCCCCAACATCCTCTTCGAGGTCGTCGTCGGCGGCGCACTGGCCGGAGCTGTCATCCCGCTTCTGGCGATTCCCCTGGCACGCTCGGACAAGGAGACAGCAGGACAGATCGCCTCGGGACTGCTGACCTGGGCGGTGTCCGTGACGCTGCCGCTGAGCATCCTCCTCGCCGTCTTCGCCCATCCGATCGCGGGGCTGATCGTGAGGAAGGGTGCCGAAGGGCAGACGGCGACGGCGGCCTTCCTGCTCATGTTCTCCCCGCAGCTCGTCCTCTACGGCATCGGCGCCGTGCTCACCGGTGTGCTCCAGGCGCACCGAAAATTCCTCTGGCCGGCCTTCGCGCCGCTGCTCTCCAGCCTCGTGGTCATCGGCTGCTACGTCGCCTACATGATGGTCGGCGGCACCGACGACACCTGGCAGTCCCACATCGAGTGGCTGGGCTGGGGCACCACGATCGGCGTCGCCGCTCTGGCCCTGCCGCTGGCCCTGCCGATGCGCTCGACCGGTCTGACAATCTCACCCACATGGACCTTCCCGCCCGGTGTCGCCCACCGCGCGCTGCGTCTGGCTGGAGCCGGAATGGCCGCGCTGCTGGCTCAGCAGGCCGCGGTGCTGATGACGCTGAGATTGGCGAACTACTCCGGTGGCGAAGGCACCTACGTTCTGTTCAGCTACATCAACGCTGTCTATCTCCTGCCCTACGGAGTGCTGGCGATCCCGATCGCCACGGTCATGTTCCCATCACTGTCCGGCTGGGTGGGACGAACCAATGACCCCGATTCGAGCCCCCAGGAGAGAGAATCCGCACGGGCGCGACTGCACCAGCTGACGGCGACCACCTCGGCGGTCATCGTCAGCATCGGTCTGCTGGGGGCAGTGATTCTCATCAGTGCCGCCGGGTCGCTGCAGACGTTCTTCACCGCCATCGACGCCGCCGACGGTCAGCCCGGGGTGCCGTTCGCCGCGATGAGCCAAGCGATCATGGTCATGGCACTTGCCGTACCCGGTTGGTCATTCGTCGCCTGGGGGACGCGCGTCTTCTACGCCATGGAGCGCTCCCGGTACTCGGCCATGGCCACGACCGCCGGGTGGCTCCTCGTCATCGTCGGCATGGTGCTGGCAATTCTGGTCACGAATGCCAACGGTGACCCCGGTCTGACCCTCGTGGCCATCTGCTGCGGGTATGTCCTCGGCATGAGCGTCGCCGGACTGACCCTGCTCATCTCGATGCGCAGAGTCCTGGGTGCCTCCGGCCTGCAGGGCATCGTTCGCCGGAGCCTGCTGTCGCTGGCGGCAGCCGCCGTGGCCTCGGCCGCCGGCGTCGTCGTCTCCCGGCTGCTCCTCGAGCCGCTCGGCACCGGCGCCGTAGGCTCCGTGATCAACGGCGTGGCCTCCGCGCTCGTCGGGATCATGGTCTTCCTCATCATCCTCGTCATCGATCGCAGCTACTTCGCCGAGGTGCGCAGTCTGCTCTCCTCTCGCCGAGGCGGCCCCGACCTCGCCGAACAGACCGACCCGGTCGTCCAGCTCGACCCAGCCGCACACCCCAACCCTGCCGACCATGCGGCACGGCCTCACACCCCGACAGAGTCTCACACCCCGACAGAGTCTCACACCCCGACAGAGAATGAGGATGATCGATGAGAATCGTCTACGTGCTCGGAACTTCGACCGGGGGAGTCGGCACCCACGTGCGGGCTCTGGCCCGAGACGTCGCTGCGGACGGCCATGAACTCGGGGTCATCGGACCGGCCCAAACCGACGAACACTTCGGATTCTCCGCCCTGCCCGGAGTCCGCTTCGCAGCCCTGGACATGGGCACGGGAATCGGTGTGAGGGATGCTGCACTGATCACCCGGCTGCGAACCCTCATCGCCGGATTCGACGCCGACATCGTCCACGCCCACGGCTTCCGAGCCGGCTTCGTCGCACTGCTGGGCGCACGCACCATCGGGCACCGCCCCCGCCTGGTCATCAGCCTGCACAACCGGGCCAGCGGACGCGGACTGAGGGGCAGAATCGAAACCGGCATCGAGACGCTGCTGGCCAAAGGTGCGGACCTGACGCTCGGCGCCAGTGCCGATCTCGTGGTCCGGGCCCGGGAACTCGGCGCCCGCGATGCCCGGTTCCTGCCCGCCGCGGCCCCAGCGGTCCGCGCTGTCCCCGCCGAGGCGGCCCGGGCCACCCGCGCGGGGCTGGCCACGGAGTTCGGCTTCGGCGACGACGCCGTCATCGTGCTCTCCGTCGGGCGTGTCGCACCACAGAAGAACTACCCGATGCTCGTCCGGGCACTGGGCCACCTCGGCGAGGCTGAGTCAGAGGGCACACCGGAACTCGTGTTCCTCATTGCCGGGGCCGCAGACCGGACCGTCCTCGATCAGGTGGCCAGCCAGTACGAGGACCTCGCAGCCACCTCGGCGGTGCCGGCTCTGCATTTCCTCGGCCCTCGTGACGATGTCGCCGAGCTCAACGCCGCCGCCGATATCTACGTCCTCACCAGCGTCTGGGAAGCCCGCGCCCTCGTGCTGCAGGAGGCCCTCATCTCCGGCCGCGCCATCATCGCCACCGGCACCGGCGGCACGAGCGAACTCCTCGGCGAGGCAGGCATTCTCATCGGCGACGATGACGACACAGGGCTGGCGGAAGCCATCGGTGAACTGGCCTCGGATCCCGCTCACCGGGCCGAGCTGGCGGCGCGTGCCCGGGCCCGCGGAGCCCGACTTCCCGATGAGGGAGAAGTGGCC
The DNA here is from genome assembly GCF_900105045.1 of Brevibacterium picturae. Taxonomy (GTDB): domain Bacteria; phylum Actinomycetota; class Actinomycetes; order Actinomycetales; family Brevibacteriaceae; genus Brevibacterium; species Brevibacterium picturae. The sequence goes on from NZ_LT629739.1 coordinate 3,774,231, forward strand.
AAAGAACTGGTGAGCATATACACGGAACTCATGCCCTCCCAGGTAGGGTAGAAGCAGCGTCGATCAAATGAAAAGGATGAGGAAATGAGCGAATCCGGCGAGGTCCACCCACTCAGCGCAGACACGAGGATTCTGCATGTACTCGCCGAAACCACGGGTCCCGTCGTCGAAGTGGCGAAGCTCGCAGTGCTCGGCCATCTGCGCGCCGGCTTCAAGGTTGCAGTCGCCGCCCACCGGTCGATACTGGGCACCTTCGGTGTCCCCGAGGAATTGGCGGACAACTTCCGCGAGATCGAGCTGGCGGCCAGACGACGCTTCACCCTGGCCGATCCCAATACCGCTTTCACCCTGCACAAGTACTACCAGCACGTGGACATCGTCCACGCCCACGGACTCCACGCTGCGACTCTCGCCGGACTCGCCTTCACCGGTCTGCCCGCGAAACTGCACCCGAAGGTCGTTGCGACGATCGAATCATTCGACGCCGCCAATGTCATCGAGAAGACCGGCGCGGAGATCGTGGGCCGCACCTCGACCGCGCTTCTGGGCACCACCGAACCGGTCGTCGACTACTTCGGGGAGAAGGTTCCCGTCGTTGAACGCGCCGAACTCGTTCACCCGGACATCGACGTCGACCTCACCGTCAGGACACCGCGTGCACAGGTGCGTCGGGAACTCGGTGTCGAAGAGGGCACGTGGATGATCGCCAGCCCCATCGCCCTGCGCGACCACACGGCCCTGGCCACGGTCCTCGACGCTGCCGACCAGATCAACACGCAGCGACCCGGTCGTCCCGTCGTCACGGTGCTCACCGGTACCGGCAAAGACCGGAGCACGATCGAGTCCGCATTTGCCGACCGCAACGTCATCGTCGCCCCGGCCGGTGACCTCGTCGATGTGGCAGCCGCCGCAGACGTCGTCATCGCCAGCGAGACCATGACCGGACTCAGCCACGAGGACCTCATGCAGCTGTCGAAGCCGGCGGTCTTCATCGGCAACCCGAGACGCGCGGGCATCTGGGGAGCGGCGGCAAAGGCCGTCGACGCCGACGACACGGATGCACTTCTCAGTGAGATCAATCATCTTCTCGACGACCCCGCCGGACGTGGATCGCAGGCTGTGGCCGCGAAGAAGCGCGTCATCGACGTCAACAACGGTGCCGAGATCTCTGCGACTCTGCTTGATCTCTACGCCGAGGTCGCCGAATCGTCGGATTCGTGAGCCCGGCTTTGATAGAATCAAATCCCGTGGTGAATCGAACTGGCCCAGGCGGCACAAATACGGCAAAGCACATCTTCGTCACGGGAGGCGTTGCCTCTTCGTTGGGCAAGGGACTGACGGCTTCGAGCCTCGGTCACCTGCTCACTCAGCGCGGACTCTCGGTAGCAATGCAGAAGCTGGATCCCTACCTCAATGTGGATCCGGGAACCATGAATCCCTTCCAGCACGGCGAGGTCTTCGTCACCGAAGACGGTGCTGAGACCGACCTCGACATCGGCCATTACGAACGTTTCCTCGACGTCGATCTCGACGGCGCAGCCAATGTGACGACCGGGCAGGTCTACTCCTCGGTCATCGCCAAGGAGCGTCGCGGGGCCTACCTCGGCGACACCGTTCAAGTCATCCCGCACATCACCGACGAGATCAAGTCGCGGATGCGGGCCCAGGCCGAACGTCCCGTCGACGAACGCCCCGATGTCATCATCACCGAGATCGGCGGAACGGTCGGTGACATCGAATCCCAGCCCTTCCTCGAGGCCGCACGTCAGGTCCGGCACGACATCGGCCGCGACAAGGTGTTCTTCATCCACGTGTCCCTGGTTCCGTATCTCGGGCCCTCCGGTGAGCTGAAGACGAAGCCGACCCAGCACTCGGTGGCGGCACTGCGCTCGATCGGCATCCAGCCCGACGCGATCGTGCTGCGCTCCGACCGCGAGCTTCCGGACTCGATCCGTACGAAGATCGCCTCGTCGTGTGACGTGGAATCCGACGCGGTCGTGTCCTGTGTGGACGCTCCGAGCATCTATGACATTCCGAAGGTCCTCCATGACGGTGGTCTCGACGTCTACGTGATCCGTCGGCTCAACCTGCCCTTCCGCGACGTCAACTGGACGAAGTGGGACTGGGTGCTCGAACGCGTCCACAATCCTGAACACCATGTGCGCATCGGCATCGTCGGCAAGTACATCGACCTTCCCGACGCCTACCTATCGGTCACCGAGGCGCTGCGATCCGGCGGCTTCGCCAATGACGCCCGGGTCAAGGTCGAGTGGATCCAGTCCGATGACTGTGACACCGAAGCCGGCGCACGCGAGCGTCTGTCGGGTCTCGACGCGATCTGCGTGCCCGGCGGCTTCGGCATCCGCGGCATCGACGGCAAACTCGGAGCGCTGAAATACGCACGGACCAACGGCCTTCCGACCCTGGGACTGTGCCTGGGCCTGCAGTGCATGGTCATCGAGTACGCACGCAACGTGGCCGGCATCGACGAGGCCTCATCGTCCGAATTCGATCCCGACTCACAGGCACCGGTCATCGCGACGATGGCCGAACAGCTCTCCATCGTCGAAGGCGAGGGCGACCTGGGCGGAACCATGCGACTGGGAACCTATGAGGCGAAACTCGATGAGGGAAGCGTCGTCGCAGGAGTCTACGACTCGACGCTCATCACCGAACGCCACCGGCACCGCTACGAGGTCAACAACACCTACCGTGACGAACTGGCCACGGCCGGTCTGCGTTTCTCGGGCACCTCACCCAGCGGTGAGCTCGTGGAATTCGTGGAGCTGCCGGAATCCGAGCACCCCTACTACGTGGCGACCCAGGCTCACCCCGAGCTCAAGTCACGCCCGACCAAGCCCCACCCGCTGTTCGCCGGACTCGTGGCAGCGGCCCTGAAGGCCAAGAAGTAGGCAGGACTCACGTGAGCGATCTGCACGACGAGGCCTATACGCCGACCATCACCGCCTCCGACGTGGTTTACCACGGGGCTGTGTGGAACATTCGGCGTGAGACCTTCGACCTGCCCGAAGCCACCGGGCTGGTGCGCGACATGATGGCCCACAACGGTGCCGTGGCCATCGCCTGTGTGGATGAGCAGGAGAAAATCCTGCTCATCCAGCAGTATCGCCACCCCGTCCGGGCCAGGCTCTGGGAGGTTCCGGCCGGTCTCCTCGACGTGCCTGGAGAGGCACTCATCGATGCGGCCAAACGCGAACTGGCAGAGGAAGCCGATCTGCGCGCCGGACGGTGGGAAGTGCTCACCGACTCCTGCCTGACCCCCGGCGGCAGCAGCGAATCGATTCGGCTGTACCTGGCCAGGGACCTCGAACTCGTCGCAGACGAGGACCTGCACGAACGCAGTGAAGAGGAAGCCGGCTTCAAGTTCCGGTGGGCCAGTCTCGACGAAGCCCTCGAGGCGGTGAGTGCGGGCGAGATCACGAATTCGATCGCGCAGTTGGCGATCCTGCAGGTGGCGCGCATCCTGCGCGCCGAAGCCGCCGGCGAGTCCACCAGAACCCGCAGCGTCGATGCGCCTCGGCGGCTCATCGACGGTCGTGAGAGTTCTTCAGACCGTCCTCGGGACTGAGGCCTTCCCATGGCCCGGCACGGTGCCGAACTGCTTCCCGAATTGCCGCAGTCGCTGGCCCGGGCCTTCGAAACCTACCTGAACTCCCTGCGGTTCGAACGGGGGCTGTCGCGGAACTCCATCGACGCCTACGCCCGCGATCTGGCCAGGTACGGAACCTGGCTGAACGGGCAGGGGATCGGCCGCCTCGTCGAGGTGACACGCACACAGGTCGAAGCATATTCACTGCATCTGCTCGATGAGAGCCTGGCGCCGCGGACCCGCGCACGAGCACTGGTTGCGGTGCGCCGGTTCCACGGGTTCGCCCTCGGCGAGGGGCTGGCAGCCACCGATCCGGCCTCCGATGTCAGCCCACCCCAGGAGGGACTGCGTCTGCCCAAGGCCCTGTCCGTCGACGATGTCGAGGCGATGTTGGCGACGGCGGCGGGGGAGGAGCCCGCGCAGATCCGGGCGGCCGCACTGCTGGAGCTGCTCTACGCGACGGGTGCACGGATCTCCGAGGCCGTCGGGGTCGATCTCGACGATGTGGATCTCGAGACCAGCCTTGTGCGCCTCTACGGCAAGGGCGGGAAGGAACGGATCGTGCCCTTCGGCTCCCATGCGGCTACGGCACTGGGCGCCTGGGTGTCACGGACCCGGCCGAGCATGGCGGCGAAGGCCAGGACAGCGGCCCCGGCCGGGGCCCTGTTCCTCAACGCGCGAGGGACGCGCCTGTCACGCCAAACCGCGTGGCAGATCGTCAAGGACGCAGGGGAACTGGCCGGGCTGGAAGCCGAAGTCTCGCCGCACACATTCCGCCACTCCTTCGCGACACACCTGTTGGAGGGCGGGGCCGATATCCGCGTCGTCCAGGAACTGCTGGGACACGCGTCGGTCACCACCACGCAGATCTACACCAAGGTGTCGGAGGAAACATTGCGGGAAGTGTACGCGACCTCTCACCCCCGGGCACGGTAGGGTTGGAGCCAAGAGCAACGAAAGGTGGCCATCCGAGTGATGAATTCGCAACAGGCGTTGGATATCCCCAAGTCGACATCCACTGACCCTGAGCAGGACTTCGACGATCCAGCACCGCTGGACACTCATGGGCCCGCCCGCGTCATCGCGATGGTCAACCAGAAGGGCGGCGTCGGCAAAACGACCTCGTCGATCAACCTCGGTGCCTCTCTGGCCGCCTACGGTCGCAAAATGCTCCTCGTCGACTTCGACCCGCAGGGCGCCCTGTCGGTCGGCCTGGGCATCAACCCCTACGAACTCGAGATCAGCGTCTACAACTTGCTGATGAACTCGCGCCTGGATCCCCACGAGGTCATCGTCGGCACCGATTTCGACAACATCGACATCATCCCGGCCAACATCGACCTCTCCGCCGCCGAAGTCCAGCTCGTGGGCGAAGTGGCCCGTGAGCAGATCCTCTCCCGCGTGCTGTCCAAGGTCACCGACGAATACGACGTCATCCTCATCGACTGCCAGCCGTCCCTGGGGCTGCTGACCGTCAACGCTCTGACCGCCGCACACGGTGTCATCATTCCCCTCGAAACCGAGTTCTTCGCCCTCCGCGGTGTCGCGCTGCTGGTGGAGACCATCGAGAAGATCCAGGACCGGCTCAATCCCTCCCTCGTCGTCGACGGGATCCTGGCCACGATGTACGACTCCCGCACGCTGCACTCGAAAGAGGTCATGACGCGGGTGACAGAGGCCTTCGATGACAAGGTCTTCGACACGGTCATCAACCGCACCGTGAAGTTCCCGGACGCCTCGGTCGCGGCCGAGCCGATCACGAGCTTTGCTCCCAAACACGCGGGCTCGGAAGCCTATCGTCGCCTGGCCAGGGAGCTCATCGCCCGCGGAGGCGCGCCCTGAGCGAGACCGTCCACGAGGGGGAGACTGATGCTGCCTCTCAAGGGTTCCAGGTAGAGCTGGAGAACTTCTCCGGTCCCTTCGACCTGCTCCTCGGCCTGATCTCCAAACGTCGTCTCGACGTCACAGAGATCGCCCTCGCCGAGGTGACCGATGAGTTCATCGCGTACACAACCAGCCTCAGCGAACGAGCCGGCGCCAAGGCCGGTTCCAGCCTCGCCGAGATCTCCCAGTTCCTGCTCGTGGCCGCGACCCTCCTCGACCTCAAGACGGCGCGACTGCTGCCGAACGAGGACGGAGAGGAAGAACTCGACCTCGAACTGCTCGAGGCCCGCGACCTCCTGTTCGCCCGGCTCCTGCAATACCGGGCCTATAAGTCCGTGAGCAGGTTCTTCGCCGAAGCCATGGCCGCCGGATCGATCAGGGCCCCACGCAGCGTGGGACTCGAACCCGAGTTCCAGGACGTGCTGCCGCCGCTTGAGATCCACATCGGCCCCGGTGAGTTGGCGGGACTCTATGCAACCGTGCTCCAACGCGACCACACGCCCCCGAGCGTCGCCGTCGACCACATCCACCTGCCGCTGGTCAGCGTCTCCGAGCAGCGCGGTCACATCCTCGGCCTGCTGCGGGCAGGGGACCTCGACTTCCAGAGACTCCTCGACACCGCCGACAACACGCTCGTCGTCGTCGCCCGGTTCCTGGCGCTGCTCGAACTGTTCAAAGTCGGCCTCTGTGATTTCACGCAGGAGGAGCCTCTCGGACCGCTGCTGATCTCTCGCACAGAATCCACCGACGGCGTCGACCTGCGCACCGAAGGGGAGTGGGACGGCGGCACCGAACCTGTCCACGACGAGGAAGAGGGAACTGCATGATCGACGATGAGATTCTGGCCGGGATCGAAGCGGTCCTCATGATCAGCGACTCCACGGTATCGGCGAATGAGCTGGCCACTGCCCTCGGCCTCGACGAGGACACCGTCACAGACGCCATCGCCGAGCTCAAGGCCGACTACGACGGCCGGGACGGCAGCCGACAGCGCGGGTTCGAACTCCGTCTGGTCGCCGGAGGCTTCCGCATCTTCTCCCGCGGGGACTATCACGAGATCGTCAAGGACTTCCTGACCTCGGGACAGAGCGCGAAACTCTCCCAGGCAGCACTCGAGACCCTCGCCGTCATCGCCTACCGCCAGCCGATCTCGCGGCCGCGCATCGCCGCCATCCGCGGGGTCAGCGTCGACGGCGTCATCCGTACCCTGCTCCTGCGCGGACTCATCGTCGAAGCGGGCAAGGAAGCGACCACCTCGGCGCTGCTCTACACCACCACCCACCAGTTCCTCGACGCCCTGGGCATGAACAGCATCGACGACCTGCCGGAGATCGCTCCGTACCTCCCGGAGGACTCCGACGTCGCCGAATTGGGCGCCGACAATTCCGAGGTTCTGGCCACGGCCGACGACGAGATGTCCGATCTCGACGACGAGATGTCACGAGTTGACGATTGATTTGAGAGAATGGACATTATGAGTCCATACCGTGATCCCCGAGCGCCAGGCGGGCGCAACAATCGTCCGACCCGAAAACAGCGATCCAGCACCGCTTCAAAGAGCTCTCAGCGGTCGCAGTCAGGCGCGGGCGAGAAGTCGGACGCCCATGTCAGCGGGGGTGTGAGACTGCAGAAGATCCTCGCCGAGGCGGGCCTGGGCTCACGTCGCGCATGTGAGCAGCTCATCCTCGAAGGACGGGTGGAAGTCGACGGATCCCTGGTGACCGAGCTGGGCACCCGAATCGACCCCGAGACCCAGTCCGTGTACGTGGACACAATGAGAATTTCGACACAGACCCAGAAGGTCTACCTGGTTCTGAACAAGCCTGCAGGTGTCGTGTCGACGATGAGCGATCCGGACGGTCGCCGCTGCTTGGCCGACTATGTCGGCAACCGAGTCGAGCGACTCTTTCACGTCGGCCGCCTCGACACCGAGACCGAGGGACTCATCCTGCTGACCAATGACGGAGAGCTGAGCAACCGCCTGGCCCATCCGCGCTACGAGATCCCGAAGACCTACCTGGCCCAGGTCAAGGGACAGCTGGCCAAGGACGTGAGCTCTCGACTCAAGGCCGGCCTCGACCTCGAGGACGGCTTCGTCAAAGTTGATGACTTCAAACTCGTTGACTCGACACCCGGCAAGTCCGTTGTCGAGCTGACACTCCACTCGGGCCGCAACCGCATCGTGCGTCGCCTGCTCAAAGAGGTCGGCAACCCGGTCGAGCGCCTGGTGCGGATCAAGTTCGGTCCCATCACACTGGACGAACAGAAACAGGGCAAGATCCGCCCGCTGCGTTCAGACGAGATCGGCGAGCTCTTCGAGGCCGTCGGCTTGTGAGAATCCACATCATCGGCACCGGTCTGCTGGGCGCAAGCCTCGGACTGGCGCTGAGCGCACAGAACCACCAGGTCAGCCTCGAAGACACCTCACCGACGGCTCAGCAGCTGGCGGCCGATCTGGGGGCAGGGCAGGTCCTGAACACCACCTCGGCGGCCGATGCTCGCGGAGCTGGTTCAACCGACGGTGATCCGCAGATCGTCGTCGTCGCCACTCCGCCGGATGTTGCCGCCCAGACCATTGCAGCGGCCCTTTCGCACTACCCGAACGCCACGGTCACGGATGTCGCCAGCGTCAAGACCCGCCTGCTCGAAACGGTGCGCGAACTCGTCGCACCGGCCGAGCTCGACCGCTACATCGGGTGCCACCCGATGGCGGGACGGGAGAAGTCGGGAGCGATCGCTGCGCGTTCGGATCTGTTCACGGCCCGACCCTGGGTGATCTGCTCGGACGAGGACACACCGTCGGAGCGCCTCGGCGAGGTCGTGGCGATGGCGGAGGCCACCGGCGCCTCGGTCATCCACCTCGATCCGCGCATCCACGATGCCGCGGTCGCGAAGGTCTCCCACGTGCCGCAGGTCATCGCCTCTCTGGTCGCCTCTCAGCTGCGCCACGCGCCCTTGGACGAGATTGAGTTGGCCGGGCAGGGGCTGCGAGACGTCACCCGGATCGCGGCCTCGGATCCTCGTCTGTGGACGCAGATATTGGCCGGGAATTCCGAGGAGGTCCGCTCGGTGCTGCTGGATCTGCGGACTGAACTCGACGAGGTCATCACGGCCTTGGAGCTGGGACCGGGATCGACCGGTGCGCTGGCGAAGGCCATCGCCCTGGGCAATGAGGGACACGATCGAATCCCGGGCAAGCACGGACAGGCTCCGACCAAATATGCTGTAGTCACGATCTTGGTCCCCGATACCCCGGGAACCCTGGCCACACTGTTCAAGGACATCGGTGACCTCGACATCAACGTCGAGGACTTCCGGATGGACCACGCACCGGGTCAGAAGCTCGGAATCGTCGATGTCTCGGTGGTGCCGGCCACCCAGCAGGAACTTGAAACCGGATTGTTGTCGAAGGGATGGCAGATTCCCGAATCCGCCATCGAGAAAGAGGGAATTGCATGAGCGTCGTCGCCATTGACGGACCAAGCGGGGTCGGCAAGTCGAGCACCGCGAAGGAATCGGCCCGCCGATTGGGCTACCGCTACCTCGACACGGGCGCCATGTACCGTGCGATGGCCTGGCTGTGCCTGAACCGGGGCGTGAGCGACCCGGTCGACGTCCTCGAACAGGTGCGCGGGGTCGATCTGGAGATCTCGACCGATCCGGACGAATTCTTCGTCTCCGTCGACGGCATGGATGTCAGCGACGAGATCCGTGAGCCCGAGGTGTCCGAGAACGTGCAGACCGTGTCCGCCGTCGTCGACGCCCGCGAAGAGCTCATCGACATGCAGCGGACCATCATCGCCGCCGCTCCTGCGGGAATCGTCGTCGAGGGCCGTGACATCACGACCGTCGTCGCGACGGATGCCGAGGTTCGCATCCTCATGACCGCCCGTGACGACGTCCGCGTGGCCCGCCGGGCCAAGGAGCTCCACGGCAACGCCGACGCCGAGGCTCTCGCCGCCACCCAATCCCAGGTCACCGGCCGTGACGCCAAGGACTCGGCGACGACGAGCTTCCTGGAAGCCTCAGACGGCGTCTACACACTCGATACCAGTGACATCGATTTCGACCAGGTGGTCGAGACGGTGCTGAAACTGGTGAAGGACTCACAATGACTGAATCAGAATTTCACGAGAACCCGGACGAGCAGCTGGCCGAACGGCTCGAGAGCATCAGCGACGAAGAGGCCGAGAAGAGGGCGACAGCGCTCGAAGCCGGTCTCGCAAGCTATGACCTCGAGGACGAGGACCGCGCGCTGCTCGACGCCTACGGCTTCGAATACGAGGTCGAGGAGGCCCGTGGCGCCGATCCCGTCCTGGCCGTCATCGGTCGACCCAACGTGGGCAAGTCGACTCTCGTCAACAGGATCCTGGGTCGTCGTGAAGCCGTGGTCGAAGACGTTCCCGGAGTCACCCGTGACCGAGTGAGCTACCGGGCGGAATGGAACACGAAGGAATTTACCCTCGTCGATACAGGCGGCTGGGACTCGGACTCCAAGGGCATGGCCTCACGCATCGCGATCCAATCCGAAGTCGCCGTGGACATGGCCGATGCAGTGGTCCTCGTCGTGGATGCGACGACGGGGCCGACCTCGACCGATGAGATGGTCGTGAAGATGCTGCGCAAGAAGAAGAAACCGGTCATCCTGGCCGCGAATAAGGTCGATGACGAACGCGGCGAACTCATGGCCGCCGAACTCTGGGGCCTGGGGCTGGGACAGCCCTGGACGGTGTCCGCTCTGCACGGTCGTGGGGTCGCTGACCTCCTCGACGAGGTGCTGAATATCCTGCCCGAGGTCTCCGCCGTCGAAACCCGGATCGATGAGGGCGGACCGCGACGCGTGGCCTTGGTGGGTCGACCCAATGTCGGCAAGTCGTCGCTGCTCAACCAGCTGATCGGCTCCGACCGTGTGCTCGTCGACAATGTCGCCGGGACCACCCGCGACCCGGTCGACGAACTCATCGACCTCGGCGACAAGCAGTGGAGATTCGTCGACACCGCCGGTATCCGCCGGCGTGCTCATCAGGCCAGCGGCGCCGATTTCTATGCGGCGCTGCGCACGCAGACGGCATTGGAACGCGCCGAGGTGGCCCTTGTCCTCCTCGAGGTCCAGGAACCTTTGAGTGAGCAGGATGTCCGCATCGTCACGACAGCTGCCGAGGCCGGTCGTGCCGTGGTCTTGGCGTTCAACAAATGGGATCTGCTCGACGACGAACGTCGCTTCTACCTCGAACGTGAGATCGAACGGGATCTCGCTCACGTGTCCTGGGCACCGCGAGTGAATATCTCCGCGAAGACGGGTCGCCATGCCGACAGGCTGGTCCCGGCGATGGAGGCGGCTCTGGACGGCTGGGACACACGTATCCCGACTGGTCGGCTCAATGCCTTCCTCGGGGAGCTGGTGGCGGCGAACCCGCACCCTGTGCGGGGCGGCAAGCAGCCGCGGATCCTGTTCGGCACCCAGGCACAGAATCGCCCACCGAAGTTCGTGCTCTTCACCTCTGGATTCCTCGATCCGGGGTATCGTCGTTTCATCATCAGACGTCTGCGTGAGACGTTCGGGTTCAAGGGAACCCCCATCGAGGTGTCGATGCGGATCAGGGAGAAACGGAAGAGACGCTGAGTGAGCGATGACGGTCAGATCCACGAACAGCCGCAGGAGCTGACTCGGGAGCAGAGCCCCTGGCATGCGAGCAAGCCTGCCAGGGTGCTCGTCGTTGCGCTGACTCTTGCGGGGCTGGCCTACGCTCTGATGTTCTTCAAAGGGCTTCAGGACATCGTCGCTCCTGTGTTCCTGGCGCTCAACTTCTATATCGTCGTCTATCCGGTGCAGAGGTATCTGACCAGTCTGAAGATTCCACGCGCAGTCGGCGCGTGTGTCTCGGTGATCCTTGTGCTGGTGATGATCTTCGGCTTCTTCGGGCTGACAGCATGGTCTGTCGCCGAACTGGTGATCCTCATCCCCAGCTACGGTGATCAGTTGGTGACGACTTACCAGAACGCCTTGGCGTTCCTGTCCGACATCGGTGTCACCGACTCGGTGATTCAGCAGCAGTTCCAGCAGTTCGACGTCAGATCCATCATCGATGCGATCTACCCGCTGCTGACCAACGTTTCGATGGTCGCTGGCCTGCTCACCACTGTGGTGATGGCCGTGTTCTTCGTCGCCATGGATTCCATGGGCATCGACAGGCGGATGCTGATGCTCCTTGACGTCAAGCCCTCGCTGTCGGCTGCGATCGGCGGTTTCGCCAGCGGCGTCCGACGCTATTGGGTCGTGGCGACGGTCTTCGGCCTCATCGTGGCTTTTCTCGATGTCATCGCCTTGTCGATCATCGATGTGCCGCTGATCTGGGTGTGGGGCGTGCTCGCGTTCCTGACGAACTACATTCCGAACATCGGATTCGTCATCGGCCTCATCCCTCCAGCACTGCTTGCGCTCGTCGACAGCGGCTGGCAGGCGGGGCTGTGGGTCGTCGTTGCCTACAGCGTGCTCAACTTCGTCATCCAATCGATCATCCAACCGAAGTTCACAGGAGAATCGGTCGGGGTCACACCATTGGTGTCCTTCCTGTCGCTGTTGTTCTGGGTGTGGGTCCTCGGATGGCTCGGTGCGCTCCTTGCGCTGCCTGCGACACTGCTGTTGAAGGCGCTTCTCGTCGACGCGGACCCGAAGGCGAAGTGGGTGAACATACTTCTCGCCTCGGATCCGAAAACCGCGAATACTTCGGCCAACGAGCCTAGGACATCTTCAGCGGGGACGTCGTCGGGGGCGGCGGCTGCGGCGGAGGCGAAGGCGGCTCCGGTTGCGTCGGTGGCTCCGGCGGCTGCGGCTCTGGCGGTTCCGGCGATGGGAGAAGCGGAGGCCGAGCGTGGCGCTTCTGCGTCGGTAGCCGAGGCGACTTCCGTGTCGGCAGGGGAGACGACTGCAGAGGAAGAGACGGCAGGTGAGACGACGGTGGCAGGGGAGCCGACTGCAGAGGAAGCGACGTCGTCGAGTGCGGACGGGCCTCTGATGACAAGTTCGGACGAGTCGCCGAGGAATTGATGCAATAAGTCGGCGGGCGAAGAATAGTTCGGCTGAATACGCCACGACCCTCGCCTCGAGTGCTGTGAGTGGTTAGCATGAAGTATGGCGACACTACTGAATATCCATCCTGAGAACCCACAGAACCGAATGATCGAGAAGGCCGCGCAGACTCTGCGGGACGGTGGGCTGATCGCCTACCCCACAGACTCGTGCTATGCGCTGGGCTGCGCACTGGACAACAAGGCGGGCATCGAGCGGATCACGCGAATCAGGCAGTTGGATTCGAAACATCACTTCACTCTGATGTGCCGCGACTTCGCGCAACTGGGGCAGTTCGTCATCGTCGACAATTCCGACTTCAGGGTCATCAAGTCGATGACTCCCGGCCCCTACACATTCATCATGAAGGCGACCAAGGAAGTCCCACGTCGGATGATGCATGCCAAAAAGCACTCGGTCGGTGCACGGATCCCGCAGAATGTGACAGCTCTGGCGCTCGTTGAGGCGATGGGTGAGCCCATTCTGTCGTCGACCCTGCTGCTGCCCGGAGCCGAGGATCCGCTGACCCAGGCTGATGATGTCGTCGATCAGATCGGTCACGACGTGGACGTCGTCATCGAGTCCGGAGTGCCGGGAACCGTCCCCACCTCCGTCATCGACTTCACTGGTCGGGAGCCGGAGGTCGCACGCGTCGGGGCAGGTGACGTGTCACGCTTCGAATGAGCGTCAGTGGTGCCTCGTCACGATGAAGTATGCCGGGGCGCCGCTCCCACCTGCCCATTAGTCACGGCAGCATTGAGCGCGACCGTTCGTCGCCAGGGAACGGTCACAGGCCCAAGTAGGCTGCCTGAACCTGGGGGTTGTCCAGGAGCTTGTCGGCATCGTCGGCGAGCACCACACGCCCTTCGGCCAGCACATATCCGCGGTGAGCAATCGACAGTGAGGCCCTTGCGTTCTGTTCGCTGAGCAGCACGCCGATCCCGTTCCTGTTGATCTGCGCGATCGACTCGAGCACCTGTTCGACGACCAGGGGAGCCAGACCCATGGAGGGCTCGTCCAAGATCAGCAGACTCGGGTCTGACATCAGCGCGCGACCGATCGACACCATCTGCTGCTGCCCGCCTGAAAGCGAGCCTGCCGGCTGAGCTGCCTTCTCCTTCAGGATGGGAAACAGATCGAGTACGTCGCTCAGGATCTCTTCGGTGCGGGTCCGGTTCCTGTGCGGATAGGTGCCCAAGCGCAGATTCTTCTCCACCGACATCTTTCCGAACAGATGCCGTCCCTCGGGGCACTGTGCGATGCCGAGCTTGACGATGGAGCTCGGACGAGTCCGGCGGATCGTCTGACCGTTGTACTCGATCGATCCCGAGCGAGTTCGCAGCAGTCCGCTGATGGTTTTGAACAGTGTGGTCTTGCCAGAGCCGTTCGCTCCGAGGATCACCGTCAGTTCACCGGGCCGGGCTGTGACGCTCACCCCGTGGAGCACGTCTGTTGCGTCATAGCCGACGCTTATGTTCTCCAGCGAGAGCATCAGTTCTCCTCATCCTTGGTCGACCCCAAGTAGGCTCGGATCACGTCCGGATTGCTCTGGATCTCCGCGGGTGAGCCGATCGCCAGTTTCTGACCGTGATCGAGGACCAGAATTGTGTCTGCCAGATCCATGATCATCGACATTTTGTGTTCAACCAGCAGCACGGAGACGCCGCGACTGGGCAGGGAGCGAATGAGGTTGCCGAAGTCCGTCGTCTCCTCCTCGGGAATGCCCCCAGCCGGCTCATCGAGGAGCATCAGCTCCGGTTCGGTTGCCAATGCCATGGCGACAGCCGTGCGCTTCTGGACTTCTTGAGGAACATTGGAAGCGAGATCATGTCGGAATTCGGCGACCCCGCAGAATTCGAGCGCCTCGAGCGCCTTGTCGTGGTTGAGCGCGGATTCGCGTCGGTGTCGTGGAGTGTGGAAGATCGCATCGAACACATTGGACTTGGAGCGGACGATGCGTCCGGCCAGGACATTCTCCAGCAGCGTCGAGTCGTCGAAGAGGTGCGTCGTCTGAAAGGTGCGCGCGATTCCTCCGCTGACGGAGTTGTGCGGAGACGAATGAGTGATATCACGACCGTTGAAGGCCACACTCCCGGAAGTGGGGCGGTAGAACCCGTGAATGAGGTTGAACAGCGTTGATTTTCCGGCACCATTGGGGCCGATCACAGCGGTGACCTGTCCTTCCTGGACATCAAGGTCGACGTTCTTGACGGCGTCGAGCCCGCCGAAGCGTTTCCCGAGCCCACGAATTTCGAGCAGCATCACTTCTCCTCCTCAGTGGTGGTGGCGGTGTCGGCGGAATTGCCTGCGCGGGTGGAAGCATTCGTATGAGTGGCTCCGTCTGACCGGCTTTGGCCATTCGTCCGAATGGAGCCGATTCGTCGCTTGCGTGCTCGCCTGTCGATGAAACCTCCCAGATACCCCACGATTCCGCGAGGTGCGAAGATCACAAGCGCAATGATGACGGGACCGAGCACGATGAACCGATAAGCCTGGAAGTCCTGGAAGAACTCGAACAGGAAGGTGACAATCATGGTGCCCACCAGCGGTCCGGCAACAGTGCCCATTCCTCCGACCAGGATGAACATCAGAAACTCGAAGGTCTTGTCCACGGTCGCGGCATCGGGGCCGATGAATCCGACGACGGAGGCATAGAGACCACCGCCGAGGCCACCGAAGAAAGCTGATGCTGCGAAGGCTAGCTGTTTGCTCAGCCCCACATTGACACCGATCGCATCGGCAAGGTCTTCGCTGGTTCGAATCGTCAGCAGTGTGCGCCCCACACTCGAGCGACGAATCGCGTAGGTGATGTAGACACAGACCAGCAGGATGACGAAGACGAGATAGAACATCGCGGTCGGATTGCTGAAGTCGACGATGTCTCCTGCCTCGGGGAACTTCACATTGTTGACCCCGGAATGGGCATGCGTCACCGACTCCCAGCGGCTGATGATCAAGAAGATGATGAAGCCGATGGCCATGGTGAAGATGGCGAAGTACTCGTCCTTTGTGCGCAGGGCGATCAGTCCGGAGAGGTATCCGATGGCAGAGGTGCCGACCACGCCGACCAGGAAAGCCTGCCAGAACGACCAGTCGAAATCGGTCGTCAGCAGACCGACTGCGTATGCTCCGATGCCGAAGAAGCCGCCTTGGGCCAGAGACAGCTGTCCTGTGAAGCCGAGGATGATGTTCATCCCGTAGACCGCGATCGCCGAACACAGACCGACGGTGATTACGCGCATGATGTAGTTCTCATCGCCGAAGGCCAGTGGTGTCAGGGCGATGACGACCAGTACGGCCAAAGTCCCGAGGATGCGGGGATTCTTCAGTGCGTTCATCGCTGCACCGCCTTAGCGAAGAGGCCTGTGGGTCTGATCGCCAGCACCGCCACCAGCACGATGAAAGCCACGGCTTCGCCGACGGCCGATGAGATGTACGTCGAGGTCATCGTCTCCGCGATCGCAAGTGCGAAGCTGCCGACGATTGCCCCCGGCAATGACCCGAGCCCACCCAGGATGATGATCGCGAACACTTTGAGGTTGAGCGCAGCACCCATGGTGGGGGAGAGGAGGTTGATGGGAGAAACGAGGCCGGCGGCGATAGTGACCAGGAGCGCCGACAGGCCCAAAGTGAGCATTGAGACCATAGCGGGGTTGATTCCGACCAGGGCCGCCCCGGTCCGGTCCTGTTCGATGGCTTCGATCGTCTGACCGTGAATCGAGCGTTTGATGAACCATGTCAGCAGACCGAGCACGATGACCGCAGTCACGATGATCACGATGCGCTGCGCAGAGATCTCCGCGCCCAGAATCTGCAGGCTGCCGGAGATCGGTGTTTCCATCCGTTTGAAATCGGCTCCCCAGATCACCTGCGCGACAGATTGGAAGAAGAACATGGCGCCGATGGCTGCAATCATGTGGTGGGTGTGCGGCGCATTGCGCAGAGGGTGGAAGACCAATCGTTCGAGCAGTACGCCGAGGACGAACAGAATGAGCGCGGCAATGCCGATGGCCGCCACATAGGGGACGCCGACCGTGGTCAGAAAGAAGTATGTGACATAGGCTCCGAGCATGTACAGCGCACCGTGCGCGAGGTTGGGAATGCGCAGGACGCCGAAGACCAAAGTCAGGCCGATTGCGGCAAGGCAGTAGATGCCGCCGAGCGCAATTCCGTTGAAGAGCTGTTGGATGAAAAGTGTCATGAAGCGAATCCTCACAGGACGTCAGACGGCGCGACAGCGGGGTATGCAGCTCATACCCCGCTGTGGGAAGCGCCGACGTTGGTGACTACTTGGCGTCGGAAACCTGTTCGACGGGTATCTTCGTGTACTTCTCGTCCTCGTTCAGGTAGGTCACTTCCAGCTCGGGATTCATCAGGTGCCCCTGATCCGTGATCTTCGTCGGGAATCCGTTGACCTTGTACTTGTCATCGACCTTACTCAGGGCGTCCGGCACCGCTGCGCGAATCTTGTCGGGATCGCTGGTTGTACCGGCGACCTCCATAGCCTTGGCGATGATGGCCATACTCTGATAGTTGAGCGCGGTCTCGCTTGTCGCCACCTTGTCCTCACCAGCGACTTCGGCATACTTCTTCAGGAAGTCCTTGTTGCCGGGGTCGTCGTATTCCTTGACCGGAAGAACGCCGATGGAGTTCGTCAGATTCTCGATCTTGGTCACAGTTGCCATCTCGTCGAGTTTCGCCTGGTCCATCACGAGGAAGCTGCCTTCGAAGCCCTGCTTCCGTGCCTGTTCCATGATGAGTGCAGTCGGTTGTGAGGGGCCACCGACGAAAATGGAGTCCGGCTTCTCGGCAAGGGCCTTCGACACCGGGCCGGCGAAGTCCGAGACTGTGGCGTAGCTGATGCTGTTGTCTGCACCGATCGTGCCGCCTGCTTTCTTCCATTCGTCCGTGATCGCCTTCGTCCACTGCTGGCCGTATTCGCTTTCTGTGCCGAGCAGCGCGAGCTTCTTGCCACCGTGCTTCATTCCCTGCTCGGTGTACGGCTTGGCATACGACTCGAAGTTGGGCGGAATCATCATCGTCAGCGCGTTGTCGGCCTGCATGATTGCAGGATCCGAGGTGTAGGCGGAGATCATGAACTTGGACCGCCCGTCGTTGATCTGCTGGATCGCCTTGATCGCTCCCGCGTTGGGGGAGACGACGACGGGTGCTTCGTCCTGATCCGCCAGTCGCTGCGCGTTGCTGGCAGCAGTGGAGGGCGCGTACTTGTCATCGAGGGACTTCAGCTCGATGGTGACCTTCTTCCCATCGACTTCGAGCCCGTCCTCGTTGAGATCGTCGACTGCCATCTGAAGACCTGTCTGGACATTCTTTCCGTAGGCCGCGCCGCCGCCGCTCAGCGGACCGGTATAGCCGATGACGACAGAGTCATCGCCGCCGGAGGCACCGCTTCCGCCGCCTCCACCGCAGGCGCCCAAAGCCAGTGCGAATGTGCTGATGACGGCCGCCGCAAGCACGGGACGGCTGGCCCTTCGCGGGATTGAGTTCATCTTTTCTCCTTTGAAAAGTGAGACGGAGCAACAGTGCTCCTTACAGTTGTGGGGTGTCTGAGCGGAACCCCGAAGTCAATCTGAACGAATATTCGATTGAGGCTTAGGAAGGAACCGATCCATCATCAAATGTGATGTCAATCTCATTTGGTGAATCCTGTGCATTTCATTTTCATTACGGCTCCGAGTGCCCCTGTTCGTCTGCGGAGCTTTGCCGGGAGCGGTCGATCGTGATTCGGGATCACGTTTTCTGAGCAAACAATCGTTCAGTGACTTTCGTGGTCTAAGCTGGAAGCTGCGAGGGGTGAGATCCATGTCACTGCCGGCGCAGCCCAATCACGAATCATCGTTTCGGAGGAAAATCGTCATGACTCGGACAGCAATCGTCACCGGTGGCGGCCGCGGCATCGGAGCCGCCATCGCCCAACGCCTGGCATCGGATGGAATGAATGTCGCGGTCCTCGATATGGGGCCCACGGAGGAGTCGGTCAAGGCCATCGAAGCCACCGGCATGAAGGGGCTGGGCGTCGAGACCGATGTCTCTGACGAAGCATCCGTCGGAGCAGCGGTGAAGGCCGTCGCAGAAACTCTCGGTGCACCGACAGTGCTGGTCAACAATGCCGGCATTCTGCGAGACAACCTGCTGTTCAAGATGACACACGAGGAATTCCAGAAGGTCCTCTCTGTGCACCTTGGCGGAGCATTCCTGATGACCAAGGCCGTTCAGTCATACATGGTCGAAGCGAAGTTCGGACGCATCGTGTCGATGTCGTCGACGTCTGCACTCGGCAACCGCGGTCAGACCAACTACTCGGCGGCCAAGGCAGGGATCCAGGGGATGACGAAGACGTGGTCGATCGAGCTCGGCAAGTTCGGTGTCACCGCAAATGCGATCGCACCCGGTCTCATCGAAACCGACATGACCAAAGCCACCGCTGAGCGGATGGGCGTGAACTATGACGACTTCATCGCTGCAGGGATCGAGCAGATTCCGGTGGCGCGCACAGGAAAACCCGACGACATCGCCCACACGGCATCATTTCTCACCTCCGAAGGCGCCGGTTTCGTCTCCGGGCAGGTCATCTATGTTGCCGGAGGGCCGAAGGCCTGATTGGCCTGGTTCTCCTCAACTCCCACTCCCAATGCGGCGAACACAGTTCCGGCGCATCTCACTGAAGAAAGGCTCGTCATGCGCGAAGCAGTCATCGTCTCCACCGCCAGAACTCCGATCGGAAAGGCGTACAAAGGAGCGTTCAACGATACCCAGGCTCAGGAACTGGCAGGCCACGCCATTTCCCACGCTGTCTCACGGGCCGGTCTGGAAGGCGGCGAGGTCGAAGACGTCATCCTCGGCGCTGCCCTGCAGCAGGGCAGCCAGTCCACCAATATCGGTCGTCAAGCGGCGCTGCGAGCCGGCCTGCCGACGACGGTCCCCGGTATGACGATCGATCGCCAGTGCTCCTCGGGCCTGATGGGAATCGCGACTGCTGCGAAGCAGATCCTCTTCGATGGTCAGGAGATCGCAGTCGGCGGCGGCGTTGAGTCGGTGTCTCTGGTGCAGAACGACAAGATGAACATGTACCGGGCCGAGGACCCGTGGCTGGTCGAGCATGTTCCCGGAATCTACTACCCGATGCTCGCTACCGCCGAGGTGGTGGCTGAGCGATACGGCGTCAGCCGCGAAGCACAGGACGAGTACTCGTTGTCCTCGCAGCAGCGGACTGCCGCCGCCCAGGAGGCCGGCCGGTTCAACGACGAAATCGTGGCGCTGCCGACGACGAAGATCGTCGTGGACAAGGAAACGAAGGAAACCTCGACTCAGCAGGTGACTCTGGACCGTGACGAAGGGAACCGTCCGTCAACGACCCTGGAGAGTTTGGCGGGCTTGAATCCCGTGCTCAAGCCCGGTGTCGCATCGAAGGTTCCGAGCATCACTGCGGGCAATGCCTCGCAACTGTCTGACGGTGCTTCGGCTTCGGTGCTGATGTCGAGTGATGAGGCGAGCCGGAGAGGCCTGGAGCCTCTGGGCATCTATCGGGGTATGGCCGTGGCCGGCTGTGATCCCGATGAAATGGGGATCGGACCCGTCTTCGCGATTCCGAAGCTGCTCAAGGCGCAGGGGCTCTCAATCGATGACATCGGACTGTGGGAGCTCAACGAGGCATTTGCCGTGCAGGCTCTGTACTGCCGTGAACGTCTGGGGATCGATCCTGAGAAGTACAACGTCGACGGTGGAGGTATCTCGGTCGGACACCCGTACGGGATGACTGGTGCCCGCCTCGTCGGCCACGCCCTCATTGAGGGTCGCCGCCGTGGAGTCAAGTACGTGGTCGTCACGATGTGCATCGGCGGCGGTCAGGGCGCGGCAGGACTCTTCGAGGTCTGCTGAGTAGTTGTAGCGTGCCGAGCCATCGCAACGTGCTGAGCCGTCAGAAGGGTGGTTGCTCATCCGGGCCCCAGAACCACTGCTTCTCGCTCTGCTCGGGGCGGCAGGAGAATGGGTCGACGTATTCGACCTCGCCGGGGGTCTGACTGCCTTCGGCAGGAGCACTCGTCGACTGTGCGGTCTGTGACTGCGCGGTCGGCGGCTCTTCTTCTGCAGTCGGGGTCTTCTTCTTTCGTCGACCTCTCCTGTCCGGTGGAGTCGCCGTGTCAGATGATGCGGGCTCCGGAGAGGCGGTTTCCGGCGGGGGAGCAGTCGGACGGGGCGGGGGTGCGGCGAAGTGCTTGAGGAAGAGCTTGGCGTGTTCAACGTTGATCGGGTTGTCGGGCGGCATGACTTCGGTAGTGATTCCGTGTCTGAAAACATACTCGAGCCGACCAGGCTCGGCCATTCTGACTGAGAATTTCCGGTCTGTCTTCGCCTGGTGGTGGCGTTTGCAGAGATTATGGAGGTTGCCGAATCGAGTCAGGCCGCCGCTCTCTGGGCTGTTGCGGTCGAACGGATCGATGTGATCGACCTCTGTGGACTCGGCGCGTCGGGTGCATCCGGGCATTGTGCAGTTCATCCACTGGGCTGCGAGAGGCTGGCGGATGCTGTTGGGGATCGTGTAGCTGGTTGCCTTCGCGTCGAGGGGCGTTCCGGTCGCCGGATCGGTGAGGATGCGCGTCCATGTTGACGCATATCCGGCGAGCCTGCGCGCCATGTCAGCAGGAAGTGGAGAACCATCCGGGAGCATGCCGGCCAAATCGCATACGTCTGCAGAAGCCCACTGGTCCTCAGAGTTGTTCGTTGATGATGGCGTCGTCGTGGACACCTCTGCATCGTCGTTCGCCTCTGACCCGGGTGTTCGGCCAGGCGCTGTGCTCCCATCGTCTCCGGACTTGTCGAGGAACTGGCTGAGCAAGGTGAACATTGGGACGGTGATCGTCGTCCGTGCCTGGTGGGAGAGCCAATATTCATTGGTGGGCATGTCGAGGAGAACCTCGTAGCTGACTGAACATGATGACTCGTCATGCGGGGATGAGGGATCGGCGCCGAATCGTGCATGTGGGTCGGCTCCAGGCGGCCAGAAAGCTGTGTCAGGCGATGGTCGGCTGTTCTTCAGGGCTTCGAAGAACCGCGGGTCGCGCATCCAGCTGTCGGACGCAGTCTGCCCCTCAGCCTCGGCGTCGGCCGCTGGCGAGGGCTCGTCACCCATCTGGCCGAAGGTTCGTTCGATGTATTCGAGCAGAGATTCCTCGGCAGACATGGGGATACCGTCGGGTCCCGTGAAGAGGCCGTCGATCGGAAAGTCCGTGCTCGACGTGTCTCCAGTTGTCGCGTTGTTGCTGGTGATTCGAAGTTTGAGCTGTGGTCGAGTGCGAGTGAATATGTCGAGCATGAGCGCATCGATGCCACGATCGTCGTCGAATGTCTCCCCAGGGTTCAGCTGGTCGCCGAACGCAGTGATGTTTCCCGTGTAGACGGCTCGGGCGAACGCCTCGACCCTCCGATAACAGGCGTTGAGTTCTGGAGCTGGACCGGTGAGAGTGAGGTAGGCCGTACCGTCATCACCGGTGCTGATGTCGACCCGCCGGCGAACCGCGACCTTCTCGAGGGTTTCCTGTGCTGGTTGGGTCGCTGCGATCTTCAGTGCGAGAGAGCGTTTGAACGTTTCGATCGTGATGTCTGCCCGCCTATCGGCCAGATAGTCATCAATGCTCGGTAGGTACCTGAATTCGACGTCCCGGCAGCGCCGGGTCACGTAGGCGACGTGTTCAATGGTGAAGTCGCCGTCGCAGCAGCGCTGATGGAACTTCGGCAGTCCGTGCACAAGTGTCATCGCAGCGGTGATGTGCTTATAGGCTCCGGCGGTGGTGGCACCCAGGAGCGTCGAGTACTCGCTGATGTCTTCAGCCCAGGCGTATTGATGTGTCCAACCGTTGAATGTCGAAGTGGGCCTGAACGCGGGGAAGTCCGGAAGCTGCTTGGGGTGCTCTCGGGACTGCCTCTGCTCACGACGCATGCGGCGCCCCGCTCCACGGTCCTTCTTACGGCTCGAGTCCTTCTTGCTGTTCGAGGTGGTCGAGTGCACGCCTTTGCCCGCAGCGGTCTCCTGCCCTGCATTCTTGCCGGTGCCTGCGGGCTCGCTGGCCCTTGTGTCGGTGCGAGCGCCGGAACGTTTGCGAC
The DNA here is from genome assembly GCF_900105045.1 of Brevibacterium picturae. Classification (GTDB taxonomy): domain Bacteria; phylum Actinomycetota; class Actinomycetes; order Actinomycetales; family Brevibacteriaceae; genus Brevibacterium; species Brevibacterium picturae. Next base: position 3,796,916 of record NZ_LT629739.1, read on the forward strand.
TGCTGGGCCGATTGCGACCGCTGCGACGTCGGATCGTCCCCGCCAGTGGCAGGAAGTGATACGGAATGGTTAAGTCGGGGCCGGCCAGGCCGAGGTAGTGCGCAACCTCCCGGACGAAGATGCCGCTGGTTGCGTCCAATGCGGCAAATTGCGCTTGGTCGCTGCAGGCGTAGACGGCCGACAGGCCGCTGAATGGCGATTCTTCGTCGATGTCGAGGCGGCGGCCGCTGCAGCCTGAAGAGGAGGCATCGTCCGAATGCACGCCATAGCGAGAACTGTCGTCAGCCATGTGTTTCATTGCGCTGCCTCCTCTCCACCGCTCCGTGGGGTCTATTGGATTGCATCGGCGCCTACTCTAATTATAGCCATTAATCGAATGTAATGCTAGAGAGATTCGAATAAGAAAAGAAATGCAATAGTGCGGAATCCGGAATTAAGTAGATATATGATCCGAAGTCTGTTGACGCTGACCGTTGAGCTTCCGCGACTATCATCAATATGTGTTTGCTGTTATATGCTCTCATTCGCCGCTGACACAACAATCGGCACTACTGACACAACAATCGGCACTACTGACACAACAAACGGTGCCGCCGATTCCTCAGACTCGATCCTTCGTTAGACTCGACGCGTGGCAGCGATCGACAAAGACATTCTCCGTTTGGCACTTCCGGCTCTCGGGGCGCTGATTGCCGAACCCATCTTCCTGCTCTCGGACACGGCTATGGTCGGCCACCTCGGCGCCGGTGCACTGGGATCGCTGGCCATCGCGTCGACGATCCTGCAGACCGTCCTCGGGCTGATGATCTTCCTCGCCTACGCCACCACCCCACGTGTCGCCAGGCGCATGGGTGCCGGAGATCGCCCCGGGGCCATCAACGCGGGTTTCGACGGGATCTGGCTCGCTCTGTGCACCTCGGTGGTGCTGCTGGCCATCGGTCTGCCCCTGCTCGGACCGCTCATCGCAGTCTTCGATCCCGGCAGTGAGATCGCCGAGGGCGCTCACTCCTACCTCGCCATCTCCTGGTGGGGCCTGCCGTTCATGCTCGTCGTCATCGCCGCCACCGGGCTCCTGCGCGGGCTTCAGGACACGCGCACGCCCCTGGTGGTGGCAGCGGTCGGATGCCTCGCCAACATCGGGCTGAACGCGATCTTCATCTATGGTCTCGACATGGGAGTCGCGGGATCCGCTCTGGGAACCGTCATCGCCCAAGCCGGAATGTGCTCCGTTTACGTGCTGATCTCGATCAGGGCGGCACGACGATTCCATGCCACTTTCCGACCCGACTGGTCCGGCGTGCTCGCCTCGGCGAAGACCTCTGGATGGCTGTTGGTGCGCAACGCTTCCCTGCGCGCGGCTCTGATCATCCTCGTCTTCCTCGCCACGGCCATGGGCACGACCGAACTCGCCGCGATCCAGGTCGCCCAGAGTCTCTTCTTCGCCCTCGCGCTCGCCCTCGACTCGCTGGCCATCGCCGGTCAGGCCCTGATCGGTCTGCAGCTGGGAGCGCGCAATGTCGACGCGGTGGCCGCGATCAACCGCAGACTGTGTCTGTGGGGCATCGTCTTCGGCGTCGTCGTCGGCCTCTTCCTCTTGGCCGGGGCAGGAATCATTCCCCGCGGCTTCTCCTCGGACCCAGCAGTCGTGGCACTGATGACGAGCCTGCTTCCGGTGCTCGCACTGAGCATGCCCATTGCCGGCTATGTCTTCGTCCTCGACGGTGTCCTCATGGGCGCCGAGGACGCCAAATATCTCGCTCTGGCACAATTGGTGGCAGTAGGCGGATATGCGATCCTGCTGATTCCGGTCGTCCTCTACTGGCCCGGTGCTCTGGGGCTGTGGGCCGCGTTCTGCATCGGCTTCGTCGGCCTCCGAGCACTGACATTGGGATGGCGCGTGCGCAACCGCAGCTGGATCGCTCGTGCGGTCGAGAAAGGAACCTCATGAACGAACGTCAGAACCAGAATCCCGCCGAGGCGGGTCGCCGAACCGAACACAAGTCACGGATCCGTCCGCTGGGCGCCGAGATCCCAGACGATGTGTTTCTGCCATTCCTCGACCTGTGTTTCAACTGGTCCATGGACAAACCACGGGTCGAAATCGACGAGCTCCTCGAACGCGACGATGCCGCCTTCTACTTCAAAGACTGGGGCCGCAACGGTGACATCGCGGTGGCCGCCTACGCGACAGATCTGAGCGCAACGGACACCACCGGCGCAGGATCGGCCGCCGGTTCAGAGCCGGAGATCGTGGGCCTTGCATGGTTGCGCCTGGCCGGGTTCGAGGCAGTGATCGACAGGTCGGCCACCGACGCCGACGATGGCACCGCCGTCGAGGCGGGTCCCCACTTCACCGGGTACGGCTGGGTGGCCGCGGACATCCCCGAGCTGTCCTTGGCCGTCCTGCCCGACCATCAGTCCCAGGGCCTCGGTGGCATGCTCCTCGACGTCGTGTGCACATTGGCGAAGATGAGCGGTTTTCCTGCTGTCAGCCTCTCGGTCGAGGACGGCAACGGCGCGGCCCGGCTCTACCACGACCGCGGATTCGTCGCGGTTGGGCGCAACGGGGACTCTGACATCCTCGTCCGGAAGCTCACGTAACGCAGCCAACCGACTCAGCCAAGCCAGCTGCCTGAGCAAACTCAGCTGACTCAGCTAAGCCAGCTCTGGCAGCTCCTCGTCGTACAGCCACGGATGGACAACCTCGGCGAGGTCGCGGCCGGCCACACCGGAGATGCACTCGAGGAACTCTGAGGTCTCGACCGAGGAATGACGATGCTTCGTCGTCCACTCTGAGATCGCGGCGAAGAAGTCCTCGTCTCCGATCTCGAGCCGCAGCGCGTGCAGGCACAGTGCTCCGCGCTTGTACACACGGTCATCGAACATGTCAGGACCACCCGGATCGCTGAGCACGAAGTCCTGCGGTTCGTCGGCGAGAGCCTCCCACCAGGTCTGCGCACACTCGTGCGCGCTGCTGCGTCCAGACGCCTCGGACCACACCCACTCCGAATAGCAGGCGAAACCCTCGTTGAGCCAGATGTCGGACCAGCGTCGAGGCGTCAGCGAGTTTCCGAACCACTGATGGGCCATCTCATGGGCAACCAGTCGTTCGGCCTCCCACTCATCGCCCAGGTGGTTGGGACCCAACACCGACAGTGGTTGTGACTCAAGGGGGATCTCGAGCTCGTCGTCGGTCACGACCACGTCGTAGCGGTCGAAAGGGTACGGGCCGAAACGGTCGATGAACTCGTTCATCATGGAGTGCTGGACCCGCAGGCGCGTCGACGCGGTGGCCCAATGCTCGCCCGCATGGAGCCCCAGGGGGACAGGGGAGGGCTCCGTGCCTTCCTCTGCGTCGATCTGGGTGTGCCGGTAGCGGCCGATCTGCACCGTGGCCAGGTACGTCGCCAGCGGCGTCAGGGACTCGTAGGTCCATGCTGTCCGTCCGGCCCTGCGGACCTTGTCGACGAGCTGCCCGTTGGACACGACGGTGTATTCGGACTCGGTGAGTACCCGGATGCGGTACTTCGACTTGTCTGAGGGATGATCATTGCAGGGGAACCAGGTCGATGCGCCGACGGGCTGCCCGGCGACGAGGACTCCGTCTTCGAGTTCCTCCCAGCCGATGTCGCCCCAGGTCCCGATCGCGGGCTGCGGATTTCCGACATAGGCGACGTCGATGCGCACCGGCTGGTTCTTCGGCAGGAGGTCGGTGGTCAGCCGCAGCTTCTTGCCCCGCGTCGAGTACCGAACCTTCTTGCCGTTGACGGTGGCCTTCGTGACTCGCAGACCTGTGAGATCGAGGAGGATCGTCTTCGTCTCCTCCAGCACTCGCCCCGTCAGGCTCGCACGTGCGGAGAGGCGGTTGGGCCCGATCCGATAGTCGAGGTCCAGGTCGTAGTGGTCGATGGTGAGGCCGGTGGTGCCGACGTCCGGTGTGTAGAGATCAAGCATCGTGGTGCCGCCTCGCTGCTGTTTCGGGTTCGCCGGATCCGACGTCAGGAAGTTCTGGTGCATCCACCCAGGGTATGACAGGATTGCCGCTGAAATAGGCATGCGCCGGCACGAACTCTCCGCGCATCACCAGCGACGTCGCACCGACCGTGGCGTTCGTGCCCAGACTGGAGGCGGGCAGGATCACGCTGTTGGGTCCCAGTGTGGATCCCTCCTCCAGCTCAACGGAGTCCAAGCTCATCACCCGGTCGTGGAAGAGATGCGTCTGGACCACACAGCCGCGGTTGATCGTGGAGTTGTCGCCGAGGCTGACGAGGTCGGCTTCGGGCAGCCAATAGCTCTCACACCACACCCCGTGGCCGATCTTCGCCCCCATGGCACGCAAATACCACACGATGGCGGGCGTGCCCACCGCGTTCCGAGCGAACCACGGTGCGGCGATGAGCTCGACGAAGCAGTCGGCGACCTCGTTGCGCCAGATGAACGACGACCAGAGGGGATGCTCGCCGGCCCTGATCGGACCGGCGCAGATCCATTTGGCCGCGATCGCGAGTCCCGCCGCCACTGCACCGGCGGCCATCATCACGATGCCCGAGGTCAGCAGAGCGAGCCCGACAGAGGCCAGGAACGATCCGCTCGATCCCGGCAGTCCGAGGAGGAACTCGATCGTGAGTACGACTGCGGCGATGAGTGCGCCGGCGACCATCACCGAGGTGATCCGCAGGGTCTCGAAGAAGGCGCGGGCCGATCTGACACCGAGCGTCGGCGCATAGGTCAGCGTCTCGTCGGCATCGACTGCTGCCCGGCGCAGCTGCACCGGGGGAGAGCCGAGCCAGGAGGAGCCCTTCTTCGCCTTCGCCGGGGCCGCTGACAGCACCGCCACCAGCGCGTTCTTGGGCACCCGTCGTCCCGGGGAGGCGATGCCCGAGTTGCCGAGGAAGGCGCGCTTGCCGACCTTCGCCCGGCCGGCACGCATCCACCCGTGGCCGAGCTCGTAGCTGGCCACCATGGTGTCGTCTGCCAGGAACGCACCGGCGGCGATGGTCGTCATCGTGGGGACGAAGACCACCGTCGAGATCTCCGTGCCCGGCCCCACTTTCGCTCCGAGCAGTCGCAGCCACCACGGGGTGAGCATCGAGGCGTAGAGCGGGAAGAGAAGGTCCCTGGCCAGGTCGAGGAGTCTCTCCGTGGCCCACACGCGGTAGCCGCGAGCCGAGCGGACAGGGAACTCTCCCTCCTCCATGCCGATGGACAGGATCCGCACCGAGACCAGGATGAACAGTGCGGTGCAGACGAACCAGATGCAGGCGATGAGAGGGGACCAGGCCAGAACGAGCCAGGGGGACTCGACGACGCCGATGCCCGAGACCGCGATCATGAGCGCCAGTCCCGGTACGGCCGCCAGATACGGCAGAGCGGCGTTGAGCTGGGAGCCCAGGGCGTAGAGCAGGAAAGGCAGCTTTCGGCGAGGAGGTGGAGCGGGCCAGCTCTTCTTGGCCTTGCCGATCCGGACAGCGGGGGAGCCCGAGTAGATCTGGTTCCTGCGCACCTTTCCAGTCACAGCAGAACCGGCCTCGACCAGGGCACCCTCACCGACCCGGGTGCCCGGCATCAATGTGGACCGGGCCCCGATCGTCACGTCGGATCCCACATCGATGGTGCCGATGCGCAGCAGGTCACCGTCGACCCACCACCCCTTGAGATCGACCTCGGGTTCGATCGCGGCGCCCTCGCCCACAGTCAGGAAACCCGTCACCGGGGGAGCCGAGTGCAGATCCGCATCGGCCCCGATCCTGTTGCCCAGGAGCTTGCCATACCAGGTCACCCAGGGTGCGCTCGCCACCGAGACGGCCGCCGCGAGATCCGCGATGTGCTCGGCCAGCCACAGGCGCTTGTGTACCCACCCCGACCGCGGATAGTCACCCGGACGAATGCCGAGCATCAGCGCACGCGCGGCGCCGGCGGAGATGAGCATACGCCCCCAGGCGGTGACGAAGACCGCGAACAGCGTGATGATCACCGGCCAGGGAGTGACAGGAAGGTCCGCGCCGAGGTTGCTGCCGAGGTTCGCGAGCACCATCGCGATGACGACCCACCTGACCCCGCCGAGGATGTGGACCGGCACCGCGAGCAGAGTCTGGAAGGCCTGCATCCCCCTCGACGTCCGAGTGATGGTCCGTCGTGGACGACCGGTGGTCGCCGCGGCTCCGTCGTCGGCGTGACACAGGGTCGAGAGCGCCCCGAAGCGCGAGTGGGCATAGACGTCGCCGACGGTGACGCTGGGATGCTGGGTCCTCACCCGTGAGACCAGCTGAGCGGCGGCAAGGGACCCGCCGCCGGCGGAGAAGAAGTCCGTGTCCCATCCGGGCCGCGACCCGAGCACCGCCGACCACTGCTCGGCGATCCATTCGACCTCGGGTGCGAAGGTCTCCGTACTGTCCTCGGCCTCGGCGACATCACCCATCGGCCAGGGCAGAGTATTGCGATCGACCTTGCCCGAGGTCTTCGTCGGCAGTTCGTCGATGAGCGCCAGCCGGGGCACCAGGGCAGCAGGCAGTTCGGCGCGCAGAGCCTGTTCCCACGCGGAGATGCGGTCCCCGGGATCCGCCGCACTCGACGCGATGTAGCCGATGAGGATGTCGGTGCCCGCCGGGGTCTGCTTTACGGCCGCAGCACCACCCTCGACATCGGGCAGGGCCTGGAGGGCAGCGTCGATCTCACCGAGCTCGATGCGGCGACCGGCAAGCTTGATCTGCTCATCGGCACGACCGACGAAGATGAGCCCCTGCCGGTCGCTGATGACGAGGTCACCCGAGCGATAAGCCCTCTCCCAGCCGAGGGTCGGCATCGGAGCATACTTCTCGGCGTCCTTGTCGGGATCAAGGTAGCGGGCCAGCCCGATTCCGCCGATGATGAGCTCACCGGTCTGGCCGTCGGCGACGGGAATTCCTTCCGCATCGACGACAGCCAGGGACCAGCCGTCCAGGGGCAGCCCGATCCGAACCGGCTCGGAACCGTCGAGCTGTGCTCCGCAGGCCACCACCGTCGCCTCGGTGGGGCCATAGGTGTTCCAGACCTCACGACTGTCATCGCTGAGCCGGCGCCCGAGCTCAGGAGGACAGGCCTCACCGCCGAAGATCAGGAGACGGACTGCGTCGAGACTGTCGGCCGGCCACAGCGCTGCCAAGGTGGGAACGGTCGAGACCACGGTGATGCCGCGTGAAGACAGCCAAGGACCCAGGTCCATCCCGGATTTCACCAGGGCACGAGGAGCTGGAACCAGGCACGCACCATGTCGCCAGGCCAGCCACATCTCCTCACAGCTGGCATCGAAGGCCACGGACAGACCGGCCAGCACCCGATCTCCCGGACCCAGCGGCTCGTCCTGGCAGAACATGGCCGCCTCGGCGTCGACGAACGCCGCCGCACTGCGATGTGAGACGGCGACACCCTTCGGCTTACCCGTCGAACCCGAGGTGAAGATGACCCAACAATCGTCGTCGGGGACCGGACGTCGCAGCTCTGAACTCGCCAGCGGACCCCGATCGGTACGGGACTCAATCGCCCTCTCGGCGGTGATGACGCCGGTGACGGCCGCCTCGGCGAAGACGGTGTGTGCCCGCTCATCGGGATCGTCGACGTCGACGGGCACGTACGCCGCACCCAGCATCATCGTGGCCAGGATCGAGATGTAGAGATCGGACGAACCGGAGGGCACGCGGATGCCGACCTTGTCCCCTGGGCCGATTCCCGCCTCGGCCATCGTGAAAGCGAGATCACGGATCTCGATGATCAGTTCGGAATAGCTGAGGGCGCCTCGTCCGTCGTCGATGGCGGGCTGATCGCCATGTGCTCCTGCGGTTTCCAAGAGGACGTCGATGAGTGTGCGGTCCTCACGGGGGCGCGAAGCTGCTGGGAACTGAGGCGAATGTATGGTCACAGGTCTTCCGAGTTGAGAGCGAAACATGGACGTCGGCCAACGGGCCGACTGTCATCGCCGGACACTCTATCTCGTCAAGGTGTCGCGAATGTGAACGATCACCGCAGCATGACGCGACACTGATGTCCGTGATAGATGTGAACCACGGGTATGAAGCACGTCACCCGAACGATTTTCAAAGACGAGGAGAGAGTCAATGGTCACAGTCTTCAAGAATGCCAAGGTCTTCGACGGAACGCGGTTCCTGGTGGGGCAGCGAGACGTCGTCGTCGACGGGGGAGTGATCTCCGCAATCACCGAGGGCGGCCAGGGCTCACACGACGCCAGCGCCAGCTTCGTCGACTGCGCAGGCAAGACGCTCATTCCCGGCGTCATCGACTGCCACGTGCACCTGATGAGCACAGGCGCCGGTGACTCCTCCACGTTCCATGACCCGTTCTCGCTGCAGTTCTACAACTCAGTGGCCCAGATGGAGAGGACGCTCAAGGGCGGGGTGACCACCGTCCGCGATGCGGGCGGCACCGACCTCGGCGCAAAGGTCGCGGTCGAGTCGGGCGTCGTCCGCGGACCTCGCATGTCGATCGCGGTCAACATCATGTCCCAGACCGGCGGGCATGGTGACTTCCACCTGGTGTCGGGAGCGGACTCGCCGTTCATGGCTCCGCACCCTGGCCGGCCCTCAGGCGTTGCCGATGGGCTCGAGGGAGTGCAGCGCAAGACCCGGGAGCTGCTGCGGGCAGGTGCCGATCACATCAAGATCTGCTCGACCGGAGGCGTGCTCTCACCCCGGGACGATCCCCGGCATTCCCAGTTCACCGAGGCGGAGATCGCCGTCATCGTCGCCGAGGCGGCATCCCAGGGCGCCCATGTCATGTCCCATGCCCAGGGCGCACCAGGCATCAAGAATGCGGTGAGAGCCGGCGTGCGCTCCATTGAACACGGCATCTACCTCGACGACGAAGCCATCGACCTGATGCTCGCCAACGGCACGTTCCTGGTCCCGACCCTGCAGGCTCCTCAGGCAGTGATCAAGTCCGCCGAGGCGGGTTCGGCCCTACCGCAGTCCGTCGTCGACAAGGCCCATGCGGTCATCGAAGCCCACTACGCGTCGATCGCGAGGGCCCATGAGGCCGGGATCAGGATTGCGATGGGCACCGATGCCGGCGTCGGGCCGCACGGTGAGAACCTTGAGGAGATCAGCCTGCTGGCCGGGGTCGGTCTCTCCACCGCCGAAGCATTGGCGGCGGGCACATCTGTCGCGGCCGAACTGCTTGGTCATGACGAGGTCGGTCGCATCGGTGAGGGCGCGCTCGCCGACCTCGTGGTCGTCGACGGCGACCTCAGCATCGAGGACGTCAGGGGAATCGAGGACCGCGTGAGTTCCGTGTATCAGGGCGGCGAACTCGTCTGAGACGGACAGCCGCGCAGTTGTGCACGTCAGCCGGCACGGGCTGACGTGCACGGGGGCGCGAGGGCACCAGGTGAGGGAAGGCTGACCTCACTTGGCGTATAATTGCGGTGTGAGCAATGGAAATCATCCGCACCGCGACGGAGTCAGTGATTCGCGATGAATCCTCTGGACTGGTCGTTTCCCATCGCCGTCACGTGGTTGATCCTCTTCGGCATCATTTTGGCCCGCGCGGGCGGAACCTTTCTGCTGGGACGGTTGGCGCGCAGGGGCTTTAGGAAGATCGAACGCATCGACACGATCATGTCCGGACCGAAGTACCGCAAGGCTGAGGCCATGATCGAGCGGTGGGGTGCACCAGTGATCGTCGTCAGCTTCCTCATGGTCGGAGTCCAGACCGTGCTCAACCTGGCGGCGGGCACCACCGGAATGAGCTACCGTCGCTACATTCCCGCGCTCGCCGTTGGCGGGTCGCTGTGGGCGCTCATCTATTCGACCGTCGGGCTCATCGGATTCAAGGCCATCGCCACCGCCTACAGCGCAGAGCCGGGGCTGACCGTCGGTGTCGGCTCCTGCTTCGTCCTGGCGATCATCGGGCTGGTCGTCGGTCTGAGGAAGAAGGACGACCGGTCCGAGACGCCCGTCGAGGATCGGGTCTGAACCACCTCGGCGGGTTCAGCCTTGGGGGCGGGCCTCGAGATCTTCGGTCATGTCTTCGAGCTCGATTCCCTTCGTCTCGGGCACCTTCCACCAGACGAAGAAGAACGACAGCACCGCGAAGAAGGCGTAGAAGCCGTAGGCGAAGGTCAGACTGATATCGGCGAAGATCGGGAATGTCGTCGAGATGGCGAAGTTCGCGATCCACTGGGCCGCGGCGGCCACGGCCAGGGCGCCCGCGCGGATTCGGTTGGGGAACATCTCTCCCAGCAGCACCCACACCAGCGGGCCCCAGGTGGCGCCGAATCCGACGACGAACACATTCGCCGAGATCAGAGCGATGATCGACCACGGCGCGTCCAACTGGGCGCTGGTGGTGCCATCGGAGGCAGTGGCGAGTTCGGCGAATGAGAACGACACCGCCATCATCGCCAGTGAGATCCCCATCAGGAACGAACCGGCCAAGAGCATCTTCCGACGCCCGACCCTGTCGACGAGAAGAATCGCCACGATCGTCACGACGATGTTCGTCACCGAGGTGATGACCGAGGTCAGAAGGGCGCTTGACTCGTCGAATCCGACCGACTTCCACAAGGTCGTGGAGTAGTAGAAGATGACATTGATGCCGACGAACTGTTGGAAGACAGACAGCAGGATGCCGATCCAGACGATCGGTCTGAGCCCGAAGCGTCTGCCGATGAGGTCCCTGAAGGACTCTTTGTCTTCCCGCCGGATCGAATCGCGGATCCGTTCGATGAGGGGATCGGTGTCGGTGACTCCTGTGAAGACACGCAGAACTCGAGCGGCCTCGTCCTCTCTGCCGCGGGCGACCAGGAACCGAGGGGATTCGGGAAGTCCCAGTGCCATGAGTCCGTAGACCAGGGCAGGAAGTGCCTCGATCATGAACATCCATCGCCAGGTCTCGATCCCGAACCACAGCGGATCGGCGGCTCCGCCGGACAGTGATGCGAGGAGCGCATTCGACAGGAGAGCGGCGAAGATTCCGGTCACGATCGCCAGCTGCTGCAGCGAACCGAGGCGACCTCGTACGCGGGCGGGGGACACCTCGGCGATATAGGCCGGTGCGATGACGGAAGCGGCTCCCACGCCGAGCCCGCCCACCATGCGCCAGATGATGAGGTCCGTGACACCGAATGCCAGGCCCGAACCGATCGCAGAGGCGAAGAACAGAATCGCCGCGACGACCATGACAGGAAGCCTGCCGTACCGATTGGCCAGGGAGCCGGCGAACCAGGCTCCGAGTGCGCACGCCAGCAGCGCCGACGAGACCGCAAAGCCCTTCAGGCCGGCACTGAGGGCGAACTCCTCGGCGAGGGCGTCGACGGCGCCGTTGATGACAGCTGTGTCGAAGCCGAAGAGGAATCCGCCCAGTGCGGCGGCCAGCGAGATTCCGACGATGCGGGAATTCACCCGGTCTCTGCCGTGCAGTCTGCCGTCCGGTGATCGGTCGTTCTGGGTCAAGTGGGCCTCTTCCTTCCGGATGCCATTCGTCAACTGTGTGCGAAGGCGACGTCGATGAACTGCACCCAAGGGTATGCCATCCGCAGGTTCTTCGGCACGCGAGGCTGTTCGGCACGCGACTGCTCGGGAGATGGGCGAGTGCGGGTCTCGGATCCGAAGTTCAGTAGAGTGGTGGCTCGTCATCGTCGACGAGCTCGGTGGAACTCGTCTTCACCGTTATGAGGAGGGTGCCGCGGTTATGGGTGGGGCAATCACCGACATCGGCAACGGACCGAACCTCAGGGTGACATCGGTCGCGGACTCGGCCCCGGCCCCGGCGAATATGCGAGAAGGCAGACCTGAGGCGACGAAGACGACGGGCTCGATCGACTTGTCCGGCGAGTCCGGCGAATGAGTCTTCGGCCCAGCTCCGGTGCCCGGGCAATAGCCGGCGTGGGACTCTATTTCAGCTGCAATGGTCTCGTCTTCGCGGCGCTGCTGCCGTGGTATCCGCTGCTGGTCGAGCGACTGGGACTGAGGTCCTGGGAGTTCGGGCTCGTCGTGGCTTCGTTCGCGCTCGGCGCGATCATCTCCTCTGTCGTACCGGCCCGCCTCATCTCACGATTCGGGGCCAACGCCGTCGTCGTCGGCGGTACTGTTCTCCTCGGGCTGTCCGCGGCCGCAACAGCCTGGTCCGTCAACGGTTGGATGATGGCTGCCTGCCTGTTCCTCGTCGGCTTCTTCGACGCCATTGTGGATGTGGCCCAGAACGTCGTCGGCATCGGGGTGCAGGAGCGGCTGTCGCGCGTCATCCTCTCGTCCATGCACGCTCTGTGGAGCCTGGGCGGACTCGTCAGCGGCGCAGTCGCCACGACCGCCGCGGCGAACGGCATGGACATGAGAGTCCACCTCGCGCTGATCACGGTGGCATCCATCATCGTGATCGTGGTCGCCCGCAGACTGATCGGAGACGCTGTCGCTGGCACCCGACCCTCGAAATTCGATGTCGAAGACGACGCCGAGGCTGGTGCCGGTGCCAGCGAGACTGCAGCCGCCAGCGAGACCGCAGGCGCCCGTCGCCCCAGGTCGAAACGTGCGATCCTACTCATGGCGCTGCCTCTGGCCGTGTTGGCGATCTGCGGGACAGCGGTCGAAGACATTGCGAACAACTGGTCCGCGCTCGCAGCGGTCGAGTTCAGCCGTGTGCCGGCCGCCACCGCCGGAATCGCCTTCAGCGTCGTCATCGGCAGCCAATGCCTGGGCCGGTTCAGCGGAGACTTCCTGGTTCAGCGCTTCGGCTCCAGCCGGATCGCCCGCCTCGGCGGAGCACTCATCGCCCTCGGCGGAATCGGTGTCGTCACAGCAATCGAGCCGGTGGCGCTGTTGCTTGGTCTTGGCCTGATGGGATACGGCTCGGCAACCCTTGTTCCCGGTGCGCTCGGAGCCGCCGCCCACCTTCCGGGGGTGGGGAAGGCCGGCGGCGTGACACTCGTGAATTGGATGATGAGAATCGGCTACCTGGGAACCAGCCCGCTGGTCGGAGTCATCGCCGGTCTCTCCACTCTGCGCTGGGGTCTGTCACTGCTGATCGTCATCGGCGCAGTGACGATGATCTTCGCCGGCCGGCTCCCAGGTCAGCAGCCTCAGTCGCGATGAAGGCAGGCGGACTGAGGGTCAGGGCCGGAAATAAGAAATGTGCCGCGACATCGAGTGAACGATGTCGCGACACATCACATGGTCGGGCTAGCGGGATTTGAACCCACGACCTCTTCACCCCCAGTGAAGCGCGCTACCAAGCTGCGCTATAGCCCGTGTCCGTGCTGCTTCGGAAAGCAACGAGACCCAGCCTATAACGATCCTCGGCTAAGTGCCAAAATAGCGTTCCGTGACCTCGAAAAAGCAGGTATCATCCCAGGTAGTCACGTGAGAGACGGGCGCGAGCCCGGGCAGGCCCCGAGGATCAGTAACATTTCTGTTTCGTGATTGTTATGAATGCACCTCAGGCGGCTATGCTTGGAGGACCAACAAGCTAAGAGGAGTCGACATGGCAAACCTGGATTATCCAGTGTCCTTGCGATACTCAAGCGACCACGAATGGGTCGAGACGACGGAGAACAGTGCAGTTGTCCGTGTGGGTATCACCGATTTCGCCCAGGAACAGCTGGGTGACGTCGTCTATGTCGATCTTCCTGATGTCGGCGAAACGACCACTGCTGGAGAATCCTGCGGCGAGGTTGAGAGCACGAAGAGCGTGTCCGAACTCATCGCACCCGTGTCCGGTACGATCACCGAGGTCAACGAGGGACTCGACGACACTCCTGAGGCTGTGAACATCTCACCGTTCAAGGACGGCTGGATGTATCTCGTCGAGCTCAGCGACCCGGAACAGATCGAAGCACTGATGGACAGCGAGCAGTACCAAGAGCTCATTCAGAGCGAGGAGGCGTAATGTCGCAAAACAACGATCAAGGTCGTCCCAACCCCTCGCAGCCCTGGTATGACAACGGGCAGGTGCCGCAGTCGAAGAAGTTTCCGTTCGGTGCCGGCAACGATGAAGAGAACACGGGTCCCGAGACGCGCCACAATCCGCAGGTCGACCCTTACGGTCAGAACGGCGGCGGCAGCCAGGGCAACGGCCAGCAGAACTATGCGCCGCCACAGGGTGGACCAGTTCAGCAGGAGACGCCGCCCTACGGCCAGGAGCCTGTGAACAACGGACCGCAGGCTCCGCAATACGGCAACGCTTCGCAGTACAACGGCGGTCAGCAGCCCGGAGGGAACCAGTATGGATCCCCGCAGAACCAGGGCCAGCCTGGCGCGTACCAGGGGCAGCCCGGTCAGTACCAGGGCCAGCCCGGTCAGTATCAGCAGCCCCCGTATCAGCAGGATCAGCGGCAGTACCCTCCTCAGAGCGGTCAGCCACAGGGCGGCAACTATGTTCCGCAGGATTCCAACGGTCAGGGCCATCAGCCCCAGTACGGCGGCAATCAGCCGCAGTACGGCAACCAGGGCCAGGGGTCGAACGACGTGAACGGGCAGGGACAGCAGTACCGCAACGACGGATCTGTCCCCAATGATTCCGGCAGCCAGCAGTTCCATGGGATTCTGGATCCGCATACCGGCGAGATCCATCCGGTGCCCGACCTTGAGGGTCTGCAGGACACGGATGCGCTTCTTGTGGTCGTCTCGGGTCCGGACTCGGGATCGCAGATCCTGCTCGATACCGATGTGGTGACTGTGGGCCGCAGCCCGAATGCCGACATCTTCCTTGACGATGTCACTGTGTCGCGCAAGCATGCCGAATTCATTCGGACGCCGAGCGGATTCACGCTGCGAGATACTGGCTCACTCAACGGAACCTATGTGGGCCGTCAACTGATCGATTCCATTGAACTGCAGAACGGAGCCGATGTGCAGATCGGCAAGTTCCGGATGATTTTCCAGCAGCGTCCGCGCTCCTGACCGGGGGATAATGTCAAACGTCGAAGTTGAGGTTGTTGGTGTTCGCATTGAGATGCCAGCCAACCAGCCGATCCTTTTGCTCAAAGCAACTGAGCCTGCCTACTATCTGCCGATCTGGGTGGGGGCCATCGAAGCAAATGCACTCTCGATTGCACAACGGGGCCTGACCCCGCCGCGACCGATGGCCCACGCGCTGCTGCTCGACACTCTCGAGGCGTATGAAACATCATTGGCCGATGTCACCATCACCGGCCGCGATGGGCAGATCTTCTTGGCCGAACTTCATACGAACGATGGAAAGTCGATCTCTGCCCGACCCTCCGACGCGGTGACCCTGGCCCTGACAGCCCAGTGTCCCGTCTACGTCGACTCGGAACTTCTCGAAGACGCCGGGATCGAAGCACCGGAGGCTGACGAAGAGGAAGTCGCCCAGTTCCGGGACTTCCTCGACAACGTCTCAGCCGAGGACTTCGAAACCGGCACCGAAACATGATGAAAGAACGATTGTGAGCCTTCATATCGATCCGGTATTCGCCAACAGGAACAGTGCCCCAGCGGGCATGAACGATCTCAGCGGTCTCGACGACTGGCGTGAGTTGGATCCGCAGCAGCAGCCGACCTATCTTGATGGGCAGGCACTCGGTGATGCACTGAGCAGCCTGAGCAGCTCCCCGCCGCTGATCTTCGCGGGCGAGGCCGATGTGCTCAAGCAGCGCATCGCGGCGGCTTCTCGCGGTGAGGCGTTCGTCCTTGCCGGTGGTGACTGCGCCGAGTCCTTCGCCGGCGCGCAAGCCGACAAGATTCGTGCCAGGGTCCAGACGGTGCTGCAGATGGCTGCGGTGCTCACCTACGGCGGATCGATGCCGGTCGTCAAGATCGGTCGCATGGCGGGTCAGTTCGCCAAGCCGAGGTCAGCCGATATGGAGACGCGGGACGGTGTCACATTGCCGTCGTACCGTGGCGACATCGTCAACGGCTACGAATTCACCGAGGAGTCACGCCGTCATGATCCTGCGCGACTGCTGCAGGGATACCACGTCTCCGCTTCTACGCTCAATCTCATCCGTGCCTTCACCCAGGGCGGTTTCGCCGACCTGCGTCTCGTCCATGAGTGGAATCGCGGGTTCCTGACATCGAACCCCGGCTACCAGCGCTATGAGCAGACTGCGCGCGAAATCGATCGTGCGATCCGCTTCATGGATGCGTGCGGAGCAGACTTCGATGCTCTGAAGACCACCGAGTTCTATGCCGCTCACGAGGCTCTTCTGCTCGAGTACGAGCGCGCACTGACCCGAATCGATTCGCGCACCGGCCAAGCCTATGATGTGTCAGGACACTTCCTGTGGATCGGCGAACGCACCCGTGACATCGACGGCGCGCACGTGGACTTCCTGTCCAAGGTCCGCAATCCGATCGGCGTCAAACTCGGTCCGACTGCCACCGCCGATGAAGCTCTGGCCCTGGCTGAGAAGCTCGATCCGGACGCGGAACCTGGTCGACTGACCTTCGTGACGCGCATGGGAGCGGGCAAGATCACCGAGGCACTGCCGAAGCTGCTCGCCGGAATCGGCGATCGTCTGCCGCATGTGACCTGGGTCTGCGATCCCATGCACGGAAACACCATCACCTCGAACACGGGTTACAAGACCCGCCGGTTCGAAGATGTCATGGCCGAGGTCGAAGGCTTCTTCACCGCGCATCAGGACGCCGGAACCATTCCGGGCGGTCTCCACATCGAGCTCACCGGTGACGACGTCACGGAGATCATGGGCGGAGCGACCGAGATCGACGACGAAGGACTGCGCCGTCGCTATGAGACGCTCGTCGATCCTCGCCTCAACCATGATCAGTCTCTGGAAATGGCGTTCCAGGTCGCGGAGTACCTCACGCGTCGCAATTGATGTGGGCGCCAGTCAGCAGGCGTCGACTCGTCTGCCCTGACGGATGCTCAAACTCTGCTCCGACAGTGTAGAAACCGGTGGCCGTGCGATTCGATCGCACGGCCACCGGTCTCATTCAGCCTCAGGACAGGATTCTGGGCAGATCAGTCGTCCTTCTTCTTATCCTCGTCCTTTTTGCTGTCTTTGCCGTCGTCCTTCTTCTCATCCTTCTTGTCGTCCTTGGACTCGTCCTTCTTCTCCTCGCCCTTGGAGATGCGGACGATGATGAGAGAGTTGGGGAGCTTGGCCTCGGTGCTGCGCGGCCACTGTGAGACCACTTTCCCCTTGTCGACGTCGTCGGAGAAGACCTTGTCCTTGCCGACGCGGAACCCGCGTTTGGCCAGAGTGGCATACGCGGCTTCGAAGGTCAGGCCCTCGACATTGGGCACGGGAATCGGTTTGACGCCCTTGGACACGACGAGATCGACCTTGCTGCCCTTGGACAGTTCCTCACCCGACTTCTTGGAAGCCGAGATGACGACATCCTTGTCGACCTCGTCGCTGTACTCCTCGTCGACCTTCCCGAGCGCCAGGTCTGCCTTCTTCAGTGCAGCCTCAGCATCGTCGGCACTGAGGCCCTTGAGCTCGGGAACTGCAAACATCTCTTCGCCCTTGGACACGACGACCGTGACGATGGATTCGGGTGGAAGTTCGGACCCGCCGACGGGCTCCGTGCCGATGACGACACCGGCCGGGACGCTGTTGTCGAAGACCTCTTTGGGGTCGGCCTCGAGACCGGTGTTCTCGATCTGCGTGGTCACCTTGTCAAGATCCTTGCCCGCCAGCTGCGCGGGGACGATGGAGGTGGGAGCGGGGAGGTTGACGATGACCAGCCAGGCCACAAGGGCGAGGACAAGCACCGCTGCGCCGATTGTCGTGGCCAGGCGTCGCCTGCGCCGGCGCGGCGATACCGAACTCGCCGAGGCTGTCCCGGCAACGGCGGCGACCGCCGGTTTCCCCTCAGATCCGTCTTCGTCGTCGGGTTCGTCCTCGGAATTGTGATCGTCGTTGTCCGGGGACGTGGCATCGGGGCCATGGTCGCCACCGTAGTCCTTCGACGCTGCCGCGACCCCAGCCGCACCGACACCTGCAGCTCCCGCCGCCGCGACGCCGCCCGCTTTCGCAGCAGAACCCGTGTCAGCGTCCGAGTTCTGCGCCTCGGCGCCCTCGCTGTCCCCGTCCTCATCGTCGTCGAGGTAGGGAATCTCGTCGGTGCGTGATCGTTTCTCCTTCGGAGCTTCGGCTCCGAGGTCGATGCTCGCCGTCAGCGCAGGGGAGTGCTCACCCGGGACGACATTGGGGTCACCGAGGTCGAGTTCGCTTTCGCTCATCTCCGACCGCGCCTCGGCGAGGGCATTGCGGAACTGAGCAGCATCGTCGGGACGGTCGACGGGATCCTTCGATGTCGCCCACAGAACCAGAGCATCGAGACGGGGACTGAGACCGTTGACCTGGTGCGAGGGGGGAGGTACGGAATCGTGAACGTGGCGGTAGGCGACCTGGATCGGAACTTCGTCCGTATAGGGCTGCATTCCGGTGAGCATCTCGTAGAACATGATGCCGACGGTGTAGAGGTCGGTGCGGGCATCGGCTCCGGTGCGCGTGACGAGTTCGGGCGCCACATATCCGACGGTGCCGATCAGCGTCTTGGTCGTCGTCGCGGTGGTGACGGCCCGTGCTAACCCGAAGTCCGCGAGCTTGACCTGACCATCGGTGCCGAGGAGGACATTGTCGGGCTTGAGGTCGCGATGGATGATTCCCGTGGAATGTACGGCCTCGAGCGCGGCGAGAATCGCATCGAGGACGACGATCGCCTGCCGAGGGGTGAAGGTGCCCCGATGCTTGAGCTCGCGACGCAAGGTCACAGACGGCAGGTACTCCATGACGAGGTAGACGGTGTCGCCGTCGCGGGCCTGGTCATGAATGGCGACGAGGTTCGGGTGCGTCAGCCGGCCGGCATTGATGGCCTCGCGTCGGAACCGTTCGACAAAGGTCTCATCGCTGATGAGGTGTTCGTGCATGACCTTGATCGCGATCTCGCGGTCGAGCCGCAGATCTGTGCCGCGGTAGACCATGGCCATTCCACCGCGTGCGATCTTCGCATCGATGCGATACCGGTCATTGAGTATGGTGCCGATGAGCGGATCGGTGCGGGCACTCATAGCGCCTCCTGCATTCGCTGTCGCTGCATCTGAACGGCGCGCACGAAGGCCTTCGTCTCCGGCAGCAGACCCTCGGATCGAACGGAGCGCAGATCCTGATAGTAGCCTGCCAGCGCCTCGTTCTCCGATTCCGCCGTCTCGATCAGCCACCCCAGGATGACGGTCCCCGCAACGATGTTGTCGGCCAGATCGAGGAGATCGAGACTGCGTCCGACGATGTCGCTGGCCCACCGGCCAGAGCGTGGAGTGACCTGCATGATGCCGATGGCGTTCCCCGCTGAGACCGTGGTCTGCTGGAATCCGGACTCCTGCGCGGCGACAGCCTGCATGAGCGCCGGTTCGGCACCGAGCTCCTCGGCGATCGACGCAACGACGAGGCGAGCCTGGGCCGGGGCCGGATGAGTCCTCTGCAGCAGAGTGAACTTGTTCAGACGGGCTGCTGCGAGCACGTTGGGCCGGATGCCCTCGACCTGCGCGCTCGTGGCGACGTGCGGAATATCTGTCGGAGGCTCGGGTGCCGTGCGGTGCCGTCGTGCCGCCGAATCTCTGAGCAGCAGCAGTTCACCGACCTGGAGGTACGAGTCATCGCCCATAGAATTGGCCCGACGCAGCGTGCCGGGCGACATCTGATGGCGGGCGGCGATTCCAGGCAGCGTTTCACCCGGGGCGACGACATGCGATGGGTCGGTATCGGGCAGGTCGTTCTTCTCCGGCAGTGACAGGACTTGGCCCTGGTGGAGATTCTGACGCGGCGAGATGCGATTGAGCTCGGCCAGGGCGGGTACTGAGACGCCGTGTTTGCTGGCTACCCCGTACAGAGTGTCGCCTTGCCGGGTTTTGTAGGTTCGGCCGCCGTGAGTGACCGGAATGGTCTCGCCGTTGGTCCCAGACGTCCACTGCGGCCCTGAAGCAGTCGCCGCTGGCGACGCGGGGAAGGATGACGACGCGGGGGAGGATGACGATGCAGGGGTGTCTGTGAGCGTGTCGGGAGTGGAGTCATGGTCGTCGACGTGAGGGGAGGGGGCAGCCTCGGCGACGTCGACGTCAGTATTGTGACGATCCGTGGGATCGGAGTCGGTGAAGCCCGGAATGGGACCGGTGGAGTTCACCTTCGAAGCAGCACGGATGTCAGGAGCGGCGGTGACGGGCACCTGAGTATTCCGTCGCGTACGTGTCATCTGTCACCTGTTGACTTCATATCGGGTGGGGAAGGTTCACTCCCCAGAGTATCGAGTGCCCGGCCCGCACCCGAGCATTCGAGCCCGCATGGCGAGGTGTTTCTGGCAAAGATTGCTAGGATTGAGGGTGTGAATACGGAAGAACTCGTCCAGGATTGGGCCACATTGCCAGATATTGCGGAGTCGACAGGTCTTGGCATCACGCAGGTGCACAGGCTGATGGAAGACGGCGCGATCTGCGGCTACAAACACGGCAAGCCGAAGGTGATGAGAGTGCCGACAGCGTTCTTCGTCGACGGTGCGGTGCTCACTCCGTTGAAGGGCACCCTGAGTACGCTGCGGGATGCGGGATTCGATGACCAGGAGTCCATTGACTGGCTGTTCACCCCGGACGATTCGCTTCCCGGTCGCCCCATTGATCTGCTGCGGGTCGGCAATCGCAAAGAGGTCAGGCGCCGGGCACAGGCTCTGGCCTTCTAGGCCTTCGCTCGGCTCCCTCAACTCTTTCTATCTTCTCCTACGGCGCTCTCAGCTCTTCCGAAAGCTGAGAGCCCCTGCGAAGCGCGTGAGCTGCTTCTGAGCGTTCGGTCCGATCCTCGTGCGAGATTGAGAGCCCTCCCTCGCCCATTCCCGGACCGCCGACAGAGCTTCGTCGTGTTTGCCGCGGATGGAGGACTCGACTGCTTCGAGTCCTCCTGAATCGGTGAGCATGTCCACGCATTCTCCGACTTCGGCAGCGGAGAGATTCGGGTTCCCCAGGCGTGCGGCCAGGATGCGTATCTGCTTGGGATCGAGGTTTTTCATGCTTTCCGCAATGAGCACCGTGCGTTTGCCCTCGCGAATGTCATCGCCGGCCGGTTTCCCGGTGGCAGCGGGGTCGCCGAAGACGCCGAGCACATCGTCGCGCAACTGGAATGCCTGGCCGAGCGGGAGACCGAACCTCGAGATCTCCTCGAGCTGATCGTCATCCGCGCCCCCCAGCGCGGCGCCGAGGAGGAGCGGCTGCTCGACCGAATACTTCGCCGACTTGTAGCTGAGGACCTCCCATGCCCGTTCGCCGATGCGTTCGTCCTCCAGTGGGACCACCTCGGCGAGGACGTCGAGGTACTGGCCGACCATCACATCTCGACGGAGCGTGGCCCGCAGCTCTCGGGCCAAGGGTGTAATGCCCAAGATCGTCTGGGACTTCTCGAAGAGCTCTTCACTGAGGGCGAGGCAGATGTCTCCGATGACGATTGCCGTGGCGACCCCGAAGGGTTCGGCGCCGCCTTGGTAGCGAAGCTGTGAGTGTCGCGACTCGAACTGTCGGTGCAGTGCCGGTTTGCCGCGACGCGTATCGGAATGGTCGATGACATCGTCATGGATGAGTGCGGCTGCATGGAGCAGTTCGAGTGATCCGGCGGCATCGGCGACGCTGCCAGTCAGGGAACCTTGGGAACGGTCGCCACCGGCGAGCTGAAAACCCCACCACAGGAGAACCGGACGGATCTTCTTCCCGCCCCGGGTGAACTTGAGGAGAGCCTGGCCGATGTCGTCGGCGTCCGGTGAGATCGCGAGGAACTCGGCAGCCTTCGATGTCAGGAATCCATCGATCCGTGTCGAGACCTCGGCGGCGATGAACTCCGGCGAGTCGAGTGCTGAGACGACGCCGTTCTGGTGGGGGTTCTCCGCTGCCTCCGCAGCACCCGTGCCAACCGATGAGGGTTCGTCGGCACCCGTCATGGAACGATGTTCCCGCCGACCGTCACGATCGAGTTCGACTTCTCCGAGGGATCTTCGGCGATTGTGACGACGAGCAGCCCCTCATTGTCCTTGTGCCGGAAGTTCACGACCTGGGCGCTCTTCGTCTTCACCTCGTCGCCATACGGTTCGAAGCCGGCCTTCTTGAGCGCCTTGGAATAGTACTTGAAGATGTCCTTCGGCTCGGCCTGAGCGCTCATGACCAGGCTGACCTGCTCAAGCTTCCCTGAATCAGCTCCGTTCTCGGCTTTCGCGCGAGCGGCCGAGAGCACGGTCGAGTCCGGGTAGGGCTTGAGGAAGTCCGGGAGGTCTTCGACGTCCGTCGAGGCAGCACCGGCGTCCGTGCTCGGCTGTTCGCTGCTCGCGGTCTCCGCGTCTGCGGTCGCCGCAGCGGCGGCCGAGGACTGGATCTCCTCAGGAGTGGGTGAACCTTCTGCCGCTTCGTTGTTCGGTCCCGAACATCCTGCGAGGGCGAGAGCGGCTGCGAAGGGCAATGTCATGACAGTGGCGCGCGTTACCATGACTACAGACTACCCGGACTGAGCGACGGGAGCCGAAAGGGGCAGGCGCAGACACATGGGTGCTCGATGAGTCGTAAACAGCTGGCACGTTCCGGTGGCGATCTGAGTCGTCTCGGGACGGACGATACTGGTGCCACGATGCTTCACCTCGACATGGATTCGTTCTTCGTCTCGGTGGAGCTCCTGAGCCGCCCGGAACTTCTCGGCCGCCCCGTCATCGTCGGTGGTCGCAGTGGGCGAGGGGTGGTGGTCTCGGCCAGCTACGAGGCGCGTGAGTTCGGTGTCCATGCGGCCATGCCGATGGGCCGTGCAATGAATCTCTGTCCCTTCGCCGAGGTGATTCCACCGTCCCATGGACTGTACTCCTCGTATTCCCAGAAGGTCTTCGACCTGGTGGCTGAGGTGACTCCCGATTTTCAGCAGGTCAGTGTCGACGAAGCCTATATCGATGTCTCCGGGGCGGTGCGCAGATTGGGATCTCCGGTGCTGATCACGTCCGAGCTGAGGGCGGATATCGAAGCGCGGACGGGCTTGAGCGCATCTGTGGGGATCGCCGGCAGCCGTGTGGTGGCGAAGCTTGCCTCCACACGCGCCAAGCCGCGTGGTCAACTGCTGGTTCCTCTGTCCGCGACTCAGGAGTTCCTCGATCCGATGCCGATCGAAGCTCTTCCGGGAGTGGGGGAGAAGACGAAGGATGGGTTCTTCCGGTACGGCATCCGCCTCATCGGCGATTTGGCGGCAGTCGACGAAGCATGGGCGGGGCGAGTCTTCGGCGCTCATGGCCATCATCTGTGGCGCAGCGCTCACGGCATGGACTCACACGGGATGGACAGGCAAGTCAAAGACCGTTCGATCAGTGCCGAACACACCTTCGGTGACGACGTCTGGGACCTGAGTCAGCTCGAACACGAGCTTCTGAGGTTGGCCGACAAAGTTGCGTACAGGGTCCGAGCCGATGGCAAGGTCGCCACCACCTTGGGACTGAAATATCGGCTCGCTGACTTCACGACGCTGTCGCGATCGATCACTCTCGATGCTCCCACTGATCTGGCACGCGAGATCTACGAGGCACTGCGGCCGGCGGTGAGGAACCTGCGGGAGCAGAGACCGAAAGGTGTTCGCCTGCTGGGCGTCCGTGCAGCTGGTCTCATGGATTTCGCAGTCAGCGGAAGACAGGCGAGATTGGACGAGGCCGAGCATTCGGGCAGAGAAGCCGAAGTCGCCCTCGACGATGTACGGAAGAAGTTCGGGACTGCCGCGATCTCACAGGCATCTCTGCTCAGACACCGTCCCGAGCACGATAATACGGGCCCCGACCACGAATAGACGGTGAGCTGCGCCATAGTCTGAGGACGCAGTGGGAATCCGGCCGATGCAACGGCTCCCGAGATGTTTTTTCGGTGTTCAGAGACTATGATTGGGATATCAGGCCAGAGAAGGAAACGGGGGTTCGAGATGCCACTCTCCGATCACGAACAGCAGCTGCTCGATCAGTTGGAGAAGCAGCTGCGCAGTGAAGACCCACGTTTCGCACGCAATATTTCGGAAACCCAGGCAGCAGCCAATG
Organism: Brevibacterium picturae; assembly: GCF_900105045.1. Lineage (GTDB taxonomy): Bacteria > Actinomycetota > Actinomycetes > Actinomycetales > Brevibacteriaceae > Brevibacterium > Brevibacterium picturae. The sequence goes on from NZ_LT629739.1 coordinate 3,820,906, forward strand.
GGCCGGGATTCTCCGCGAAGCGATTCGTGGTGGGTATTCTGCTGACACTGGCAGGGCTGGCCGCGACGATCTTCGCCATCTGGATGGTGGCGAGCAGCGCCTGGTGGATCGCCCTCGGCGTCGTCGGCTTCGGTCTTATGGTCGCCGGCATGTACTGGGCGTTCAGCCGCCCGCGTCAGATCGGTGACAAGACGAAGCGTGCTCAGCCTTCCAACGGTCCGAAGTCCGAGGCGAAAGGACCATCTGGGTTCATGAACCGCCTCGAAGACCGGTGGGAGAAGCGCCAGCGCGGCGAATGACTCTCGCAGCTGCCAAATGAGCCGGTAAGATCGATTCGCAACCGGCCTGCCGGAGCAGTGTTTGTCTGTCCGTGCAGATTCCGTACTGTTATCGTCTGCTGCACCATCGCACAGCAGTGAAGCGTCCTCCATCGTGAGGACGCTTTTTCGTGCCCGGCATCGTCTCGGCAAGCACGGGTGTCGCCGCATCCGACGTCCTGGCGCACCACACTGGCATGCCGAGTATCCTCAGCCGTTCTGTTGTGACGGCGGGTGACTATGCGGATTTGTCGACGGACTGTGACTGCGACGGGCGGTGATCGTGGTGCACACGGGCTGCGAGCGACTGTGACAGATCGCTCCTGAATGGGCGCTGCCCCGGACGTTCAGGCATCCGGGGCAGCGAGAGTGGCAACTGGTCAGCGCGGCGGATTGAAGATGCTGGGCGGCCAGATTCTGGCCGTGATCCGACTTCCCGGAGAAGTATTGTCCGCAAGGTCGGTCCTGACCTCGTCGATGAGGGCGCCGACCTCTGCTGACGAGATGGACTCCTTCCTCCCACCGTAGCGTTGCGATTCAAGTGCATTGACGAAGGCTGACAGCGCAGTGTCAGTCTCGGAGCTGCGTGCTCCTGAAGGCGGGGCCGGGCTGCGCAATGCGGTGAATTCGTCAGTGGAATCGGTCCCTGTTCCAGATGACGGGGGGTCGGACTTCGGAGAGGCGTCGCCGGAGTCGTCGGTCCCGCCCGGGGCTCTGCTGGCCAGCACGAGTTCGTTGAATCGCAGAGTTCTGCTCGGGTCGAGGCTCTGACCGTAGTCGGTCGACAGCGCCCGCACCTCCGTCCAGACCTTTTCGAGCTGTTCAGGGTCGTTGGTACGTCGGCGCCGCAGGATGAGTCTCCACAGCGCGGGAATCGCGGCGAGCAGGAGGATCACAAGCACGATGAGACCCGCCCAGAGGTACGTACTGATGTTCGCTCCAGCGGGTTCTCCAGCTGCTGTCGTCTCACTTTCGCTGGGGCTCTCGGACTCGGCTGCTTCGGACTCTTGGGCACCGTCCGTGGGCTCGTCCGTCGGTGCCGAAGTCTCTTCGGAATCCTCTTCGGAGTTCTCACTGGTGCTGCCGCTGGCGACGGTCCACTTCGGTGGGTTACCGGCGGGGCCTCCCGGGGTGGGTTCGAAACGGACCCAGCCGGCTCCCTCAAAGTACAGTTCCGGCCACGCGTGCGAATCCTGCATGCTGACCTCGTAGCCGTCTCCGCTCTCGGTGCCTGCCCCGAAGCCGACGCCGATGCGTGCCGGAATTCCCATCGTTCGGGCCATGATCGTCATTGCCGACGAGAACTGGACACAGTAGCCCTTCTTGTCGGCGAGGAAGTCAGAGATCGCATCTCCGCTGGCTTTTTCTGGAGCATCCAGCGAATACTCGAAGTCGCCTCCCCGGAAGTAGGCCTGAAGCAGAACAGCGGCCTCCCACTGGTTGTCCGCATCTGCCGTGACCTTCTCAGCAGTCTCATGCACACTGGCCGGTAGGCTGTCCGGGACCTCGAGTTCGGTCTCGAAATCACTGGAATCCACTGGGGTCGCGCTCTGCAGATCGTTGACGTCAGGGTTGATGGACAGATACTCCATCGTGTAGTCCTGTCCACCTGACTTTTCACCATTGCCGACGACCGTCAGGGATTCCTCGTCATAGATCCAACGCCGGTCCAAACCGGTCGGCTGCTGGGGGGCGTACGGGGATGGAAGATACTGCTGATCGTAATCGTCAGTGATGGTGACGTTGATGCGCTCTTCACTGTAGTTCTTGTTCCGGGGGAGTCCCTCCGGCCAGGGCAGACCCTCGTTCGCGATCGCGAAGGGGTCGAGGGGGAACGGAGTCGGAGCCCATGACTGCCCATCGAAGGAATTGATCGACGTCAGTCTGATCGGACGTCCCTCTGACTCGGTGGTGGTGTAGTTGAACAGTGTCGAATCGTCACGGTCACCGAGGTCGGCACGCAGGTCGAGGAACGGGTTCGTCACGGTGAGGTCGCCCTTGTCGTTCGCCGCGCGGTCGGGCAGAGTCGGAACCTCCGGAAGCAGCACGGGAACTCCGACGCCCAGTGCAACGGCCACGGCTCCGGCCACGGTCGCAGTCAGACCGCCGCGCCACTTCGTTGCCGGGAAGTACGGACTGAGGATAAGGATGAGGAAGGCCGCCAAGATGGCGACGACGTGCCACCACTGCACTTGAGCGGGAGCGAAGAAGACCGGGATCATCCACAGCACCAGGAGCAGAACACCGCTGACCTTGGGTGCTCTGAGGTCGGAGACGAGTCCGTCGATGAGGATGGTGATCAGGGTGAACGCAATCGTCAGCATCGCGGTGAAGCCAGGGGTGCTGGGCGCTGGGGGAGTCGTGCCGTAGAGATCGTCGACTCCCGAGGACAGGAGGTCGATCACAGTGGTGAATGAACTTCCGGTGGGCACGAAGCCGAGGATGAGCGTGCTCGGTGCGCACAGCACGAGGACGGTGATCAGGCCCACGATGCACTGTGCGATGACAGCAGCTCCGGTGGCGTTCAGGACGGGAACGCTGCGGAAGATCGCTCCGATGACAACGATGAGGAGGATCGAGATGAGAACAGCGGGAAGCCACGCGAAATCGGAGAAGACGGCGGAGAGCCCGACTGCGGCCAACACCATGGCCACGAACACGGCACAGGCTTCGAGCCAAGCCGGAGAGTGTGTATCGGGGTTTTCACGGGTTTCGGGGTTCATCGCTTCACCCGCTTCGAATCGAATGTGGTCCATGAATCGGGCAGGTCCTCACTCAGTCCCACCATCGTCAGGTCAGTGATGTCATCGAGGCTGCGGATGGTCACCGGAACGCGTCGGGAGAATTGGGCTGCCAGCTGTTTGCCGCGAACATCGTCGACGGCGCAGATGACGATGTGGTTGGGGTTGTCGTGGGAAGGCAGTTGCACACTCCCGGCCTCGACGAGGGCGGTGAGCAATCGCAGTCGGTCGATATCTCGCTGTCCTTTGAACCTGATTTGGTGGCCGGGTGCGACGACGAAGACCTCATAGTCTGCACGCAGGAAAGCTGTCCCGGCGGCGGCCGCTGCGGCAAGGAGGAATTCGATCTCGAGAGCGTCGGGATGATCGTCATCACCCTTGAGATCGATGACGATGAGTGCGTAGAGCGTCTCCTCGTCCGCTTCGTGACGGACCATGAGTTCACCGGACTTCGCGGTGCTAGGCCAATGGACGTGTCTGAGATCGTCTCCGGGAACGTACTCCCGTGTATGGAAGTCCCGAGCAGTGTGGCCGGCACGCACCTTGCCGTCATCCAGACGAGCCGGTCGGATCGCCGAGTCGGAGGGAATCCGTGCGGGAAGGATCGGCACAGAGACGGCTACGGGGTATTCGGCGAGCACCTTCTTCTTCCTTGTGACCAGGCCGAAGGGGCCCGAAACCGTCATGAGCACGGTGTTGATTCCGCTGAGTCCCCGACGGTTGGGAGTGAAGGACGTCAGGACGGTCTGGGAAGCCCCGTGGGCCAGAGAGGGAACTCTCCCGACTGTGGAGTCCCCGAATCCCTCGGCGGCGACGAAGTCGATCTTCGAGGACGGGATGGCCAGGCGCCCTGTGTTGGTCACCAAGGCATCGACCTCGACCTCTTTTCCCTCGTGGGCCAGCGGGTGGCGCTCTCTGGACTGAGGCAGCGCCACCGTGGGCAGCCCGGTCCGGATCGTGATCGACACACGGCGGGTGCCCCAGGTGATCAGCAGCGCAGAGAGGATGACCAGCGCCAGAAGCAGAAGCCCAGCAGGCAGCAGCCCGGGGAGCGCGAACCGATAGGCAGTGACGATCAGCGCTGCTCCGGCGAGGACGAAGATGATTCCTGAGGTGCTCAGACGCATGTGGTCACTGAACCGTTGAAATGGGCACTCGGGTCAAGAGCCGACCGATCAGTTCTGCCGCGAGCTCGGAATCGTCGCCATCGCGCGGAATGATCCGGTGCGCCAAGATTGATGGGGCCAACGCCTGGATGTCGTCCGGGGTCACGAAGGTGCGCCCCGAGAGAGCGGCGCGAGCCTTGGCCGCACGGAGAAGGTGGACACCACCTCTGGGGGAGCAGCCGAGGAGGATCGCCTCATCATTGCGGCTGGCGTGGAGCAGGGACACGATGTATTCGCGCAGTTCCCGGGTGGCACTGACATGTCGGACGATTTCCCGAGCCTGATTGATCTGTTCGAGGCTGGTCACCGGAGTCGCGCTGGAGAGCGGATCGTGCTCGATCTGGTTGTCGAGGAGGTCGATCTCGTCTGCGGTATTGGGGTAACCCAGGGAGATGCGCGTCATGAAGCGGTCGCGCTGTGCTTCGGGAAGCGCGTACGTGCCTTCCATGTCGACCGGGTTCTGAGTGGCGACGACGATGAACGGCGAGGGCATATGGTACGTCTCGCCGTCGATGGTGGCCTGCCCCTCGGCCATGCACTCGAGCATTGCGGACTGAGTCTTGGGTGAGGCGCGGTTGATCTCGTCGGCGATGACGATATTGGCGAACACCGGCCCTTGCCGGAACTCGAAGTGTCGAGTCTCCTGGTTGAACAGGTTCACGCCGACGACGTCCGTCGGCAGGAGGTCGGGAGTGAACTGGACGCGTCGCACTGAGCCGTCGACGACCTTGCCCATGGCTCGTGCCAACAGAGTCTTGCCGACTCCGGGCACGTCCTCGAGGAGGACATGTCCTCCGGCCAGGAGCGCTATCAGGGACAGTCCGACTGCTTCGTCCTTGCCTTCGAGGACGGCGTTCATCGCCGTGCGTGCCCGTGATGTCAGTTGCTGCACCCATTCGATGTGCTCGGCACCGATCACGGAATTGGTCTGAGTACCTTCTTGGCTGATCGACATGCTCCCCATTGTCCCCTATCCCGCTTCCTGCATCCACACAGGCATCCTTCGGTCTTTCGGGCGGCCTTTCGAAGGCCTCTCCATCGCGCACCACCGACCCCCTCCGATTCATTCCCCACTTTCCTCCCCATACCGCTCCCCACATCGCTCCCCGCTTTCCTCCCCGCTTCGCTCCACCCGCGTCCCCCACTTTCCTCCCCGCGCGGCACCCGAGCCTCGGTCTTCCGCGGAATTTCGGGGTTCCGGGCTTTTGAGCGCCTCCGCGCAGAGCGGCCGTCGAGGCTCGGGGAGCAGCCGAAATGAGCCATTGAGCACCGATTCCGACTCGCCGTTCGCAAATTTTCCCCACTTTCCTCCACCTATCTGACCTGGGCTTTTGTAGGTCCGAGGGAGCTGGAATGAATGAAATACTAGAATAGGTGGAGGAGAGTGGAGTACTGTGGTTGCTATCGGAGCCAATTGGGTTTCGAAAGGGGTGAGACGACATGTTCTTGGGCACTCATTTGCAGAAGCTCGACGACAAAGGTCGGCTCATCCTGCCCGCAAAGTTCCGGGAGGAGCTTTCGCCCGGTCTCGTATTGACCCGTGGACAGGAGAACTGCCTCACCCTGTTCCCCGCCACGGAGTTCGAAGCCGAGCACGAGCGAATCCAGAACGCGCCGAAGACGAATAAGGAAGCTCGCGATTACCAGCGTGTGTTCCTGTCGGCGGCCTTTGCGGATCAGCCGGACAAACAGGGGCGCATCACGGTCCCGAACATATTGCGGCAGTACGCATCACTTGATCGGGAAGTCGCAGTGATCGGCATGGGCAACCGAGTCGAGATCTGGGATTCACCGACATGGGACAACTACCTGGTCGGCGCTCAGCAGGCATTCGCTGAACGTGAGAACGAGGTGATTCCCGGAGTGATCTGATTCTGCTCGGGTTTGATCCTTGCCCGCCGTGTTCGAGTTTCGGGGAACTTCCCCGTTTCCGAAGCTCGGCAGTCCTGACACACTTCCCCGGTGCCAGGGCAGCGGCGGTCAAGGTTCTGGCTCCAGCAGTTCACCCCCACTACCCACCACCCACGAAGGACTCACCCATGAATGATCAGCACGTGCCGGTGCTCCTGGAGCGCGTGGTCGAGCTCATCGGGGTCGGAGTCCAAGCAGCCAGAGACGAAGGTCGCACACCGATCGTCGTCGACGGCACCCTGGGAATGGGAGGGCACGCGGAAGCCGTCCTCACAGCCTTCCCCGACGTCCATCTCATCGGAGTCGACCGCGACACCCAAGCCATCGACCTCGCCACGACGAGGCTGGCACCCTTCACCGACCGCACCGACATCGTCCACGCCGTCGACGACGAGATCCCCGAGATCCTCAACGACCTCGGTGTCGACCGGATCAGCGCGGTCCTCCTCGACCTCGGGGTATCGTCCCTGCAGCTCGACGAGGATGAGCGGGGGTTCTCCTACTCCCGTCCTGCTCCCTTGGACATGAGGATGGACCGAACCCAGGCTCTGACCGCCGCCGAGGTGCTGGCCACCTACTCTGAAACCGAACTTCGCCGCATCCTCCGTGAGTACGGCGAAGAGAAGATGGCGGGCCGGATCGCGAAGATCATCGTCGCTGACCGCGACCAGACGCCGTGGGAGACCTCCGAGCAGCTGGCCGCGATGCTGGGACGAGTGCTTCCCCCGACGAAGAAGAAGTCCCACCCCGCAAAGCGGACGTTCCAAGCCCTGCGCATCGAGGTCAACGACGAACTCGGTGTGCTGCGGACCGCGCTCCCCGAAGCATTGAAAGCACTGCACCTCGGGGGAGTGGCGGTCATCGAGTCGTACCAGTCCCTCGAGGACACGATCGTGAAGAAGATCTTCCGTACGGCGACCACCACCTCGGCGCCACCGGATATGCCGGTCGTTCCCGAGGAACTCCAACCATGGTTGGCCGAAATCATCCGCGGTGCGGAACAGGCCGACAGCGACGAAGCAGACAGGAATCCTCGCGCCAAGAGCGTGCGGCTGCGTGCAGTACAGAAGATCAGGGAGGCACAATCGTGAGGAACGCTCAAACGGCTGTCCGTCAACCCCGCGTCACAGAACGGACGCGGAGCCTCGAAGAGTCCGCAGGTCGTCTGGCCCCGCCGAGGCTCAAGCTCCTGAAGTTCGAGCTGCCGAAGGCCAGAGTTCCCTTCTCCATGCTCTGCGTGGCGATTCTCGTCGCCACCCTCGTCGCGGTGTTGCTGCTCAACATCTTCATCTCCCACACCTCGTACCAGATCGACCAGCTGAATTCTGAGAAGGAGCAGCTGGAGGAGAAGAAGGATCGGCTGATCGAGGACAATTCCTACCGTGAGTCACCACAGAACATTTCGATCGCGGCGGAGGAACTCGGCCTGGTCCGTGATTCCTCGCCCGAGTTCCTCGATGCGGAGACGGGAAAGATCATCGATGCTCCTCCGATCGACGTCAGCGGAGAAAAGGAGCCGACAGTTATCCCCGGCCCGCGTGCCGATACCCGTGAAGACCTCCGTCCCAATCTACGATCGGATGAGAAGCTGCCGGTGGTCGGAGGCAGTCCCAGCAAGGACATCGCCGCACCGGCTCAGGAAGCTCCGAAATAAGGCGAGTCCGACAATATTCGCCGACAAGCAAGGACCAAGGACAGTGCAATGGGACCACGAGCTACTCGGGTGAAGAAAAAAGGCGAACGAGGCAAGCCCAACCTGCGCCTGCGAATGGCACTGATCGCAGCTCTGTCCATTCTCGTTCTCCTCGTCACCTCCGGACGACTGATCTCGATCCAGGGTATGGATTCGATGAAGCTCGCCGAGAAGGCACTGTCCAACCGGCTTGTCACCAAAACCCTGCCCGCCGCTCGGGGACAGATCCTGGCCTCCGACGGCACGGTTCTGGCCGACACCGTATCCCGGTACCGGGTTGTCGTTGACCAACAGAACGTGGCCCAGTATGAGGTCGACGGAGAACTGGTCGGCGCGTGGGGTGCTGCCGAAGCCCTGGCCAAACCCCTCGACACCGACCCCGGGCTGCTGTATCCCAAACTCGTCGGCGACAAACGTTGGAACCCCGTTGCCAAGGGACTGACCTCCGAGACCTGGCGTGCGGTGAAGGAACTCAACATCCTCGGCATCTCCGCGGAGGAATACGCTGTCCGGTCCTACCCCTCAGGCGCAGTGGCCGGGAACCTGGTGGGATTCGTCAGCTCAGACGGTCGGCCCCAGGCGGGCTTGGAGAAGGCCTACGACGAACAGCTGCGCGGCCGCGACGGCCAGCAGCAGTACGAGCGCGGCGCACGAGGCGAGATCATCCCGCTCGGCGACAACAACATTCGCGAAGCGGTCGATGGGAAGGGCCTGCAGACGACGATCGACCCGGCGCTGCAATACTATTCGCAGCAGGCGATCGAGGAACAGCGGAAGGAGCATGAGGCGGAGTCCGCATCAATCGTCATCAAGGACATCAAGACAGGCAAGATCCTCACCGCCGCCGATGCCCCCAGCGTCGACCCCAACTCGCCGGGCAAGGTAGATGGCGACGATCGTGCATCCCGCATCTTCACCGATGTCTTCGAACCGGGGTCGACGGCGAAGATGGTCACTGCCGCGGCTCTGCTCGATCAGGGTCTCGTCACCCCCGAACAGGAATTCACTGTCCCGGACAAGTGGGAGGCCCCTAACGGAGAAGTCTTCCGTGACTCGCACCCGCACCCCGACGAGAAGCTGACGTTCGCGGGAATCCTCGCCCAATCCTCGAATACCGGAACCCTCTTGGCGGGGAACGCGCTGTCGGTGGAACAACGTTACGGCTACCTGAAGAAGTTCGGGTTCGGGTCGATGTCGGGCATCGAGTTCCCAGCCCAAACCGCCGGCATCCTCCACCCCTACAAGGAATGGGACGGCCGCACCAAGTACACGGTGATGTTCGGGCAGGGTGTGGCAGCGAACGCTCTCCAGACCACCGACGTCATTGCGACGATCGCCAATGGCGGAGTCCACGTTCCCTCGACCCTCGTCGACGGCATGGTCTCCCCGTCCGGGAAGACGATCCCTAAGCCGAAAGGCGAACCGGAGAGGGTCATCAGCAAGAAGGCCGCTGACCAAACCCTGACCTTGCTCGAAGGCGTCGTCGCCGAGGGCACCGGAAAATCGGCTGCGGTCTCCGGCTATCGGGTCGCGGGCAAGACGGGCACGGCGCAGGCCCCGGCAGCAGAAGGCGGCGGCTACGACGGATACACGGCCTCTTTCGTCGGTGTTCTGCCCGCCGAGGATCCGCAGCTCGCGATCTCCGTGACGTTGCAGCGGCCTCGAAACGGCTATTACGGTGGAAGCGCCGCCGCTCCCGTGTTCTCCGACGTCGCCGGCTTCGCCATGCGGCACCTGAAGATCCCTCCGTCGACCGCGGACCCCCAGCTACCTGCTCGAGAATGGAAATAATGCGTATCTCACAGCTGCTGCCGGCAGCCCCTGGAACCATCCATGGAGATCCCGACCGTGAGGTCGGCGGAGTCTCTCACGATTCGCGCACGGTATCGCCTGGCCAGCTCTATGCGGCGCTGCCCGGCGCGAACGTCCATGGAGCGAGGTTCGCACCGGACCTCATCGGGCGCGGAATCACGGCGATTCTCACCGATGCCAGCGGCTGGGACATGATCACCCAGAGAGTCGATCCGCAGGTCATCGCCGAGGTGACCGGGCTGATCGTGGAGCACCCGCGGTCAGTCCTGGGGTTCGTCTCGGCCGCCGTGTACGGCACCTCGGGGCGGCCGCAGCTGATCGGCGTAACCGGGACCAATGGGAAGACGACGACCACTTATCTCGTCGACGGGATGCTGGAGGCTCTGGGGCATCGCACCGGTGTCATCGGGACCGTGGCGACACTCATCGCAGGTGTGACCGAGCCGAGTGTGCGCACGACTCCCGAGGCTCCCGAGCTGCATGCCCTGTTTGCGAAGATGCGTGCCGCCGACGTCGACACCTGCGCCATGGAAGTCTCCTCGCATGCCCTGAGCCAGCACCGGGTCGACGGGGCGCACTTCGCGGTCTCCGGTTTCACGAACCTCTCCCAGGACCATCTCGACTTCCACAATTCGATGGACGAATACTTCGGTGTCAAGGCCGAACTGTTCACCCGCGCCTTTTCCGACACCGCAGTCATCGTCGTCGAGGACAGGTGGGGCGAGAAGATGGTCGAGGCCGCGCAGGTGCCGGTGCGCACTCTCGGGCGTGACGATCGCAGCGAACTTCGGATCGAACACACTCCGGGTGCCTCCGACTTCATCCTCCACCTCGACGGGGTCGAAGACGAAGGCATCGCCTTGCGTTCTCCGCTGCCAGGGGACTTCAACGTCACCAATACCGCACTGGCGGCGGCCATGCTGCTCGAAGCCGGAATCCCCGCCTCTGAGCTCAGTGCAATCGGTCGGACATTCAGCGCTTCGGTTCCCGGACGGATGGAGATCATCGATGTCAGCGGCCCGCGCGCCGAGGGCCAATCGCATCCGCAGTACCTGCCCCGTGCGATCGTCGACTACTCGCACACCCCTGATGCGATTGAGAAGGCTCTGGAGTCTCTGCACGCAGACAGCGAGGAATTGGTCATCGTCTTCGGCGCCGGCGGCGACCGTGACAGGGGAAAGCGATTCGGAATGGGCCAGGCCGCAGCTCGGGGAGCGGATGTGATCGTCCTCACCGACGACAATCCGCGCACCGAGGATCCGAGCTCGATCCGGGCCGCCATCAGGGAGGGCATCGATGCGGAGATCTCGGCCGGGCGCGCACGTGTGAAGAAAGTCATTGAAGTGGCAGAACGGGGAGCCGCCATCGACGAGGCGATCGCCACTGCCGAGGCCTCCACAACCGTGCTCATTGCTGGGAAGGGACACGAAACCGGACAGTCCGCTGCGGGCGTCGTGACCGACTTCGACGACCGGTCGAAGACACGCTCAGCGTTGAGCGCGCGACTCGACGGCGTACAAACAGGTAAAGTTCACAGTTGATATGAAGCGACTGACTGCAGCCGAAATCGCAACCGCCGTCTCCGGCGAGTTGTACGGCGTTGACCCCGAGACCATATTGTCCGCCGGAGTGGTAACCGATTCGAGAGAAATCGGACCCGGCGATATCTATGTTGCCCGCCGAGGTGAGTCCTTCGACGGCATCGAATTCGCAGCAGCAGCAGTGGAGGCCGGCGCGGCGCTGATCATCGGCGAATCCGTTCCCACCCTCGACGATGCGACGCTGCCGACGGTTCTCGTCTCCGATGCCACGGAAGCACTGGGACAATTGGCCAAGTCCAGTGTCGAAGGATTGCGTGAGGTCGGCGAGATCACGGTCATCGCGATCACCGGCTCGGTCGGCAAAACCACTGTGAAGGATCTGGCCGCCGATCTGCTGGCAGGCGAGGCAGAGACGGTGTGGCCGCCCAACTCCTACAACAACGAGGTGGGTGTACCGCTGACCGCACTGCGGGCGGGTGAGAGCACACGGTTCTTGGTGCTGGAGATGGGCGCCCGTTCCATCGGCAACCTGGCCTACCTCACCGGCCTCGTCCGTCCGGACATCGCCGTAGAACTCGCTGTCGGCACCGCCCATTCCGGCGTGTTCGGCTCGATTGAGAACACCGCCCGCGCCAAGGCAGAACTCGTCGAGTCCCTGACCGCGGGATCCGTCGCGATCCTCAACGCCGATGACTCACGAGTCGCCGGGATGCGCGAGGTGCTGTCTCCCGAGGTCGACACGCTCTGGTTCTCACAAAGGGAATCGCTGCCCGAATGGATCGGCGGCGAGGACAAAACGGTCCAGGGAACGGGAGTTACCACCGACTCCTCCGGGCACGCCACATTCACCTTGAACCTGCCGGGCGAAGAAGCGCAGGACGTGCGTCTGGCGCTGATCGGCGAACACCATGTGGGCAATGCGCTTGCCGCGGCGGCCATCGCTCACGCCTGCGGGGTGGGAACGAAGTCCATCGTGACCACTCTCTCGACCTCCTCGGCTGCGAGTCGGTGGCGGATGGAGCTCATTGACTCTCCCTCCGGCGTGACCGTGCTCAACGACGCCTACAACGCGAACCCGGAATCCATGCGGGCCTCCCTGAAGACGCTGGCGTCGATGGGCCGCGGCGACGAAGACAGCCGGCCCCGTCGGACCTTTGCCGTCCTGGGCGAGATGCTGGAGCTCGGAGACGAATCGATCTCCGCCCACTCCGACATCGGCGAACTCGTCGTGAGGCTGAACATCACTCGCACCATCGTCGTCGGCGAGGGAGCGAAGCCCATCTTCAACGCGGCGAACCTCGAAGGCTCATGGGGCAACGAAGCGGCCTGGGTCGCGACTGCAGCCGAGGCGAAAGATCTGCTGAATGCAGAGCTGGCGCCCAGCGACATCGTCCTGTTCAAATCCTCCAGGGATGCCGGTCTGCGCTATCTCGGAGATGAAATCGCCGGTGTATCGGGGGGCCAATGATCGCCGTACTGTTAGCCGCCTGCCTGGCACTGATCCTGGCGCTGGTCGGCACACCGCTGTTCATCCGTGTTCTCGTCAAACAGGGCTACGGCCAGTTCGTCCGTGACGACGGTCCCACCTCGCATGCCACGAAGCGCGGCACCCCGACGATGGGCGGCGTCGTCATCATCGGTGCTGCCATCCTGGCCTACCTGCTCGGACACCTGTTCACGGGTTCCGTCCCCACCGCGTCCGGACTCCTCGTCCTGTGGCTGGCGGCAGGACTCGGCGTGGTCGGCTTCCTCGACGACTTCATCAAGATCAAGAAGCAGCGTTCCCTCGGACTGCGGCCAGTGCCCAAACTCATCGGCCAGGCCTTCGTCGGCATCTCCTTCGCGGTCCTGGGGCTGCAGTTCCCGAACTCATTCGGAGAGACCCCTGCCTCGACCAAGATCTCGTTCATCCGTGACACCAACCTCGACTTGGCCTTCGGATCCGCTGTGCTCGGTCTCATCCTCTTCGTCATCTGGGCCAACCTCATCGTCACCGCGGTGTCCAATGCCGTGAATCTCACCGATGGCCTCGACGGTTTGGCGGCAGGCGCCTCGGTGGTCGTGTTCGCCGCCTACGTGGTCATCGGCACCTGGCAGTCGACGCAGAACTGCAACCTGATGTCGGAGGCCACCAGCGCCTGCTACTACATGCGCGACCCGCGCGACCTGGCCATGGTCGCGGGCGCCATGGCAGCGGCCTGCTTCGGCTTCCTGTGGTTCAACACCTCGCCCGCGAAGATCTTCATGGGCGACACCGGCTCTCTGGCCATCGGCGGCGCGATCGCAGGTCTGGCGATCATGACCCGGACCGAACTTCTGCTCCTCGTCCTCGGCGGACTCTTCGTCATCATCACACTCTCGGTGATCATCCAGGTCATCTCGTTCAAGACCACAGGCAAACGCGTCTTCCGCATGGCTCCGCTCCAACATCACTTCGAACTCAAGGGATGGGCAGAAGTCACGATCGTGGTTCGCTTCTGGATCATCGCCGCGCTCTTCGTCATCGCCGGAATCTGCCTCTTCTACGCCGAATGGGTGTCTCGCATTGGCTGAGAACCCCTTCATCGATTATCCGAACGCCGCGGCGGTCCCGTCCGCACTCGTGGGGCCCAGCTCGTCGCTGGACGGCCTGCGGATCCTCGTCACCGGTCTCGGTGTGACAGGGTTCCCCGCTGCCGTCCACCTCGGCGAACGCGGCGCCGACGTGATCGTCGTCGACGGCGATGACCAGGCGGACGTCAGCGAGAAGGCACAGATCCTCGAAGTCTTCGATGTCGACATCCGACGCGGCGGCGAGCACGTGACGACGCTGCCGAACGAACCGCTCGATCTGGTTGTGACATCCCCCGGTTGGAGGCCGGACCATCCGTTGCTCCTGGCCGCCGCCGAGGCGGGCGTCCCCGTCATCGGCGAAGTCGAGTTGGCATGGCGGATCCGTGGCACCAACGATGCCAAATGGCTGGCCATCACCGGCACCAACGGCAAGACCACGACCACAACGATGCTCGAATCCATGCTTCTGGCCCACGGCCTGAAGGGGAAGGCCTGCGGAAACATCGGAGCGCCGCTGCTCGAAGCCGTGCTCGAACCCGGGCTCGAGGTCCTGGCGATCGAACTCTCGAGCTTCCAACTCCACTGGCAGTATTCGTTGAGTGCCGATTCCGCCGCTGTGCTCAACATCGCCCCGGACCATTTGGACTGGCACGGCAGCGCCGATGCCTATGAGGCGGACAAAGCCAGGATCTACCACCAAACCAAGACCGCGTGCATCTACAACGTCGCCGACGAGGTCACCCTGCACATGGTCGAGGATGCCGACGTCGTCGCCGGGGCCAAGGCCATCGGCTTCACCACGGGCATCCCGCGACCGGGGGAGTTGGGCGTGGTGGAGGACATGCTGGTCGACCGAGCATTCATCCCGCAGCGCTACTCCTCTGCCGCAGAACTCGCATCCTTGGACGATGTGGCCGCGGCGACCGGGGCCCCCGGCCGTGAGCCGGCAGCCCACCAGGTGTCGAACGCCCTCGCCGCCGCGGCTCTGGCTCGCAGCATCGGAGTCCCCGGCCAGGCCATCTCCGAAGGGCTGAAGAACCACTCGCTGGGAGCGCACCGCATGGTGACCGTCGCCGACAACAGCGGTGTTCGCTGGATCGACGATTCGAAGGCGACGAACACGCACGCGGCCAATGCCTCACTCGGCAGCTTCGAATCGATCGTGTGGATCGCCGGGGGACTGCCCAAGGGGGCCGACTTCACGTCACTGTTCGCCGAACACGGGCACAGGCTGAGGGCACTCGTGCTCATCGGAACCGACGACTCCGCCTTCCGCGAGGCCATAGCCGCGACTGTCCCCGATCTCGAGGTGATCCGGATCGAACCAGCGCTCGCAGTCGACTCTGGCGTACCCCAACGCCGCGGTGAAGCCGTGGTCGCTGCCGCCGTGGAAGCAGCCGCAGGCGTCGCCCACTCCGGCGACGCCGTCCTGCTGGCGCCCGCGGCAGCCAGCATGGACCAGTTCCTCAACTACAACACTCGGGGTGAACTCTTCACCCAGGCTGTCCACGCTCACCTGGGGAGCTGACATGGGACGGCAGGCAACCGCGAAGTCACAATCACGCCGCCGTCCGGGCCCGAGCAGGTCGGCAGAACCGGTCGTGAGCCCCGCGGAAGACTCGAACGCCGCGTCGAAGAAGACCACAGAGAAGCCCACCTCGAGTTCGTCGACGTCGAGTTCGACTGCGAAGAAGAGTGCGCCCGTCAAGCCGCAGTCCACGAAGCCACAACCGAAGCGGAAGCCCCAACCGAAGCGGAAGTCGCAGGCCACGAAACCGCAGACCAAGCGGAAGGCGCAGACTCAGCAGAAGTCGGCTGCGAAGAAGCACGTGCCGACGAAGACGACCGACACGTCGAGTCAGCCTCGGGCAGGAGCCGGCCGGGCGATGCTGTCAACGGTGCGCCGTGAGTTCGCGCGAGTCTCTGCCTACCCGCTCACGACCTACTACCTGATTCTCGTCTCCGTCCTTGCCCTGACATGTCTCGGGCTCGTCATGGTCCTCTCCGCCTCTTCGATCACCTCATACGACGGAGGAGAAGGATCGTCCTTCGCCTACTTCAACAAGCAGGCAGGGTTCGTTGCGATGGGCATCGTCCTCATGACCGTGGCGACCGTCGTCCCGCTGCACTGGTGGCGCAGGCTGGCATGGCCCGCGTTGGCGCTCGGCGTCGTCATGCAGGCGGCTGTCTTCCTCCCCGGCATCGGCAAGGCCACGAAGGGAAATGCCAACTGGATCCAGTTCGGCGGCTTCCAGCTGCAGCCTTCGGAGTTCCTCAAGATCGCCCTGGCCGTGTGGTTGGGATACGTTCTGGCCAGCAAATACGGAAAGATGACGACCTTCGCCCACGCCATGATCCCTGTCGTCCCGGGCATCGTCATCGCCGTCGGTCTCGTCGTCGGCGGCAATGACCTCGGCACGGGACTGGTGCTCATGGCCATGGCCCTCACCTGTCTGTTCATCGGTTTCTTCCCCTGGAAGTACTTCCTCCTGCTCTTCGGGTCACTGGCTGCCGTGGCCACGTTCTTCGTCTTCAGCTCGGAGAACCGACTCCGACGCATCACCGCGGCACTCACTGGTCACGCAGAGCAGACCGCCTCCGACGTCACGGGTCAGGCCTGGCAGTCCAACCACGGCCTGTTCTCATTGGCCTCCGGAGGCTGGTTGGGCGTCGGGCTCGGCGCCAGCCGCGAGAAATGGTCCTGGCTGCCCGAGGCCCACAATGACTTCATCTTCGCGATCATCGGTGAAGAGCTCGGCCTTCTCGGGTCGCTGGCAGTGATCCTCATGTTCGCGGCTCTGGCCTGCGGATTGATCCGGGTGATTCTGCGTTCGAAGTCCAGATTCATCCAGATCGCCACGGCCGGCCTCTTCGCATGGCTGATCGGACAGGCCGCAATCAACATCTGCGTCGTGACCGGGATTCTTCCGGTCATCGGCCTGCCTCTGCCGTTTGTGTCCTACGGCGGATCCTCTATCGTCGCCTCTCTGCTGGCGGTCGGGGTGGTACTGTCCTTCGCCAGAACCGAGGACGGGGCCTCGGCTGCGATCAAGGTGCACAAAGATCGAGTGAGATCGTCGTTCGCCGTACTGGCCAGAAAGAGAAAGAAGTGAGATGACGAGCATTCTCCTTGCCGGTGGAGGCACCACCGGCCATATTTCGCCCATGTTGGCGATCGGCCGTGAACTGCGTGAGACCCATCCCGATTGGGACGTCTTCGCACTCGGAACCGCAGACGGACTCGAGGCCGACATCGTTCCGAAAGCCGGCTTCGAACTCCTCACCATCGACAAGGTCCCCATGCCGAGATCGATCGGCCCGGCCGCATTGAAGTTCCCGAAGCGATTCGCCGCCAACGTCTCACACGTCAAGCAGATCATCGCCGAGCGAGATGTCAGGGCCGTTGTCGGAGTCGGCGGGTATGTCTGCCCACCCGCCTTCATCGCGGCCAAACAGGCGAAGATTCCCCTGATCGTCCACGAAGCCAACGCGAAGCCCGGAATGGCCAACCGCCTCGGCGCTGCCCTGACGAAGCAGGGAATGGTCGGCGTCACGTTCCCCGATACGAAGCTGCGCAATTCCACGTTGGTCGGCATGCCGATGCCGACCGAGATCTCCGCACTCGACCGCAGCGACCCCGTGCAGCGACAGGACTGGCGAGCGGACCTCGGCCTGAACGACGACAGACCGGTCCTGGTTGTGACCGGCGGCTCCTCCGGCGCACAGCGGATCAATGATGCATTCCTCGCCGCAGCAGCACAGTGCCAGGAGTCCGGAGTGCAAGTCCTGCACATCACCGGCGCCGGTAAGGACGAGGTCCTGCGGGCAGCGGCGGCCCAGCTGCCCGACTACCACGTCGTCGACTACGTCGACGGAATGCACCGAGCCTACGGCGTCGCTGACCTGCTTGTAGCACGGTCCGGAGCCGCGACCGTTTCCGAAGCCACCGTCGTCGGGGTCCCGGCACTCTACGTTCCACTGGCCATCGGCAACGGCGAACAGCGCCTCAATGCTGCCGGCAGCGTCAGCGCCGGCGCCTCGCTGCTCGTCGACAATGCAGACTTCGTTCCCTCGACCGTGACGGATCAGATTCTGCCTCTCGTGACCGACCACACTCGCCTGGACGCAATGAGCCGAGCAGCCCTTGATCTGCACTATCCGACCGAAGCCGCCACCACCATGGCCGCAATCGTCACGCACGCGCTGAGAGGTTGAACATGAGCACACCTGAAATCGTCCCGGCCACCGAGCTGGGCGCCGTCCACTTCATCGGAATCGGCGGATCGGGCATGTCCGGGATCGCGCGGATCATGGTCATGAACGGCGTCACAGTGTCCGGGTCGGATGCGAAGGAGTCTGCAGTCGTCGACGTGCTGCGGACACTGGGCGCCCGGGTCGAGATCGGGCACACGGCGGACAACCTCAGCGAGGCCGACACCCTGGTCATCTCTTCAGCCATCCGCCAGGACAACCCCGAACTCGTCGAAGCCGAGCGGAAGGGCCTGCGGATCCTGCACCGATCGGGTGCGCTGGCCTCGCTGATGGCCGACAAGCGAGCTGTTGCCGTAGCCGGCACCCACGGCAAGACCACCACGACCTCCATGACGACCGTGGCGCTACAGGCCTGCGGGCTCGATCCGTCGTTCGTCATCGGGGGAGTGCTGTCGACGACCGGTACCAACGCCCATCTGGGAACCGGCGACGTCTTCGTCGCAGAGGCGGACGAATCGGACGGATCGTTCCTGCTCTACGAACCGACGATCGGCATTCTCACCAACGTCGAGGCAGATCACCTGGACTACTATGGCAGCCCGGAGAAGGTGAGGGAGGCGTTCGTCGAATTCTGCGCTGGCATCGGTGCCGACGGGGGAACAGTCATCGCCTGCGCCGATGACGCGGGTTCGCTCGACGTCGCCGAGGATGCCCGAGCGCAGGGGACTAACGTCATCCTCTACGGAACCTCCGAAACCGCCGACGTGCGGTTGCGCGAACTCCGTTCGGGCCTGGTCTCGGAGTTCGTGCTCGACGTGCCGGGACAGTCGGAAGGACTGCCGGTGACGCTGCGGCAACCTGGCACCCACAATGCGCTCAATGCGACGGCCGCGATCGCCGTTGCACACAGCCTCGGTGCCGATGTCGCCAAGGCGGCGAGTGGTCTCGGAAACTACGGAGGCACGCGACGCCGGTTCGAGGAACGAGGAATCGCCGCCGGGGTGCGGGTCATCGACGACTACGCGCACCATCCGACGGAGCTGCGGGCGGTGCTGAGTGCGGCACGCGGCGTCGTCACCGACGATGGCCGGGTGTGGGCGATCTTCCAACCGCATCTGTACTCGCGCACGATGGAGTTCCGAGCCGAATTCGGCGAGGCGCTCGGACTGGCCGACGAGGTGGTCGTCCTTGATGTGTTCCCCGCCAGGGAGGATCCGGTGCCCGGTGTCACCGGTGCGCTGATCTCCGATCGTGTCCCACACGAGAACGTGACCTTCATCGAATCGTTCAACGAGGCGGTGCCCTATGTCGCGGCGCGTGTGCGTCCCGGCGACCTCGTGCTCACCCTCGGCGCCGGGGATGTGACGATCCTGGGACCCGAGCTGCTCACCGCTCTGGAGGCCTGAACGCTGTGGTGCCCCTTCCCGAACCGCGCACCGACGACAACTCCACCGCGGACCTCACCGGGGTCATCCGCGCACGGCGGAAACAGGTCTGGCGTCGTCGTCTCCTGCTCATCGGCGCTGTCGCGACGATCCTCGTCATCGCCGGCCTGCTGTGGTTCACCCCGCTGCTGGCGCTGGGCAAGGTCAGCGTCAAGGGCAGTCAGCTGGTCGACCACGAACAGGTCACGGAATCGGTGCTCGACGTTTACGGCGGAACACCGCTGCCGCGGGTGCGACCGGGATCGGTGGAGGAGAAGGTCCTGGAGGAGTTTCCACGGGCGAAACAGGCTTCAGTGCACTATTCGGGACTGCGGAGCCTGAGCATCGAAATCACCGATCGGCAACCCGTCCTGGCGATCACGACGACCGATGGGTTCACGCTCTTCGACGACGAAGCCGTCAGCTTGGGCACCGTTGACGATGCGCCCAAGGGCGTGACCGTGCTCGAAGAGTCCGGCGGTGCTCCGGACCAAGAGACAGTCGCCGCCGTGATCCGATTCATGGCCGGACTTCAACCAGAGCTGCGCTCCGATCTGGCCTCGATCCAGGCGAAGGACGAGAAGAACCTCGCAGGGGTCATCGACAAGGGAGACACGAAGGCGAAGGTGGTCTTCGGTGACAGCACAAGCGCAAACCTGAAGATGCGCACTGCGATGCAGCTGGCGGCCGACGGGCGGACCGAGATCGACGTGTCCGTGCCATCGGTGCCCGTGACGAACTGAAAACCCGGCGAACCGGACGGGTTGCCCGTCATTGCCGCCGACACACCGGGCCTGGAGTTTGGCCGAAGTCCGACACTCCGGCGAGAATGGTTGCAGTGGTGTTGCCCCGGACAATAGCCTCAGGGCAAAGAAGACTTTTCGAATTTGCACGCAGACGATGCGTGGACGATGCGCCGAAAGAGGAACCGACTTGGCTGAATTCCCACAATCCGGAGCAGATATCAAAGTTGCCGGTACCGGCGGCGGCGGTGTCAACGCTGTTCAGAGGATGATCGACGTCGGGCTGCGCGGTGTGGAGTTCATCGCGATCAACACCGATGCCCAGGCACTCGTGCTGTCGGACGCCGATGTGAAGCTGGAGATCGGACGTGACCAGACTCGCGGACTCGGTGCCGGCGCTGATCCGGAGATCGGCCGCAAGGCCGCGGACTCCAGCGAGGAAGCCATCCGCGACGCACTCGAAGGTGCCGATATGGTCTTCGTCACGGCTGGCGAAGGTGGAGGAACAGGCACAGGTGCGGCCCCGGTCGTCGCCCGCGTCGCACGTTCCCTGGGAGCACTCACCATCGGCGTCGTCACTCGCCCATTCACCTTCGAGGGACGCCGTCGTTCCGCGCAGGCCGAAGCCGGCATCGCCGCCCTGCGCGAAGAGGTCGACACCCTCATCGTCATTCCCAACGACCGTCTGCTCTCCATCTCCGATCGCAGCGTGTCCGTCGTCGACGCGTTCCGCTCGGCCGATGAGGTACTGCGCTCGGGTGTCCAGGGCATCACGGATCTCATCTCCGTACCGGGCCTGATCAACCTCGACTTCGCCGACGTCAAATCAGTGATGCAGGACGCCGGTACCGCGCTCATGGGCATCGGTGCGGCCACTGGGGATGATCGCGCCGTCCAGGCTGCGGAGTCCGCCATCGCCTCGCCGTTGCTCGAGGCCAGCATCGACGGCGCCCATGGCGTACTCTTCTGCATCCAGGGCGGGGCCGACCTGGGACTGTTCGAGGTCAACGAGGCAGCCCGCCTGGTCCAAGAAGCCGCACATCCCGAAGCCAACATCATCTTCGGCGCTGTCATCGACGACAATATCGGTGACGAATGCCGCGTCACCGTGATAGCCGCAGGATTCGACAACTCCGTTCCGGGCCAGGAATCAACCGCCGGCGAAGCCGCCCCGGCCTCGATTCCGATGGCCACGGCTCCGGCAGAGGTCGAGCCGGCCCCGGCCGCCGAAGAAGCTGAGCCCGCAGCCGACGTCGAGCCTGAACCTCGCAGCGACGAGCATCAGATCCCGGCCTCCCTGCCCAACGAGCGCAGCACCTCGAGCCTCGACAACGATCTCGATATCCCGGATTTCCTGAAGTAAGATGCTGCACTCGAGATTCGTCGTCCCCGGAAGGTCGAATGCACACGTGGCGTTCACCGACCGGCACGGCGGCTACTCGAGGGGAGACCTGTCGTCGTTCAACTTGGCGAGGCATGTCGGAGATGACGACGAGCTGGTTGCGGCGAACCGGGCAGCCCTGGCTCAGGTCCTCGGTCTGAGTGGGGAACGACTGAGCTTCGTGTCCCAGGTCCACGGTACGAACGTCCGCATCATCGAGTCACCAGAGCAGCTGCGCGAGGAGCCTGTGACAGCAGACGCGCAGGTCACGGCGCGCGGTGGCATCGGTTTGGCCATCATGGTGGCCGACTGCACCCCGGTTATGCTCGCCGACCCCGAGGCGGGAGTCATTGGCGCGATCCATGCCGGACGCCCCGGAATGGCAGCAGGCGTCGTGCCGGCCACGATCACTGCCATGCAGGATCAAGGTGCTGTGGACATCCACGCGATCATCGGTCCGTCGGTGTGCCCGCGCTGCTATGAAGTGCCTGCGGCGCTGAGAGACGAAGTCGCCGCCGTTGAGCCGGTGGCCGCTTCGGTGTCGGTGACCGGGACTCCGGCCCTCGATGTTGCCGGAGCAGTGGCGGAACAGCTGCGCCGGGCAGGAGTCAGTATCGACCATTTCTCCCGCACGTGCACACGGGAGTCCGATGATCTGTTCTCCTATCGGAGGCAGCGCAGCACAGGCAGATTCGCGGGCGTGGTCTGGCTGCAGGAAGAAAACCCCACGACACACCCATGAGACTCACCCGCCGGGATGGTCTGTTGAGATAGTTTGGCGGCAGGCGACGAAGTGCCGAAGGCCGAGGAGTGGAGAAATGTCAGCAATCAAGAAGACGCTGGAATACCTGGGTTTCGTCGAAGAAGAGGACGAGCAGCCCATCGACCGTCGTGACCGCGAGGTCATCGACACCTACGAAGAGCCCGTCGACGACCATGACGACCATGTCGAAGACGAGGAACGGCCCCCTGCTCAGGTCACGCCGATCCACCCGTCACCGATTCGTCCAGTTGACTCTCCCGCGCCAGGAATCTCCATGAACCGCATCAAGACAATCCATCCCCGCAGCTACAATGACGCTATGGTGATCGGTGCCGCGTTCCGCGAGGGAACGCCCGTGATCATGAATCTCTCCGAAATGGACGAGAACAATTCCAAGCGCCTGGTCGACTTCTCAGCGGGCCTGATCTTCGGCCTGCACGGATCCATCGAACGTGTGACCAACAAGGTGTTTCTCCTCACGCCTGAGAACATCGAAGTCAGCGGGGAGAACGAGTCGGATCCGGACACCCAGGCCAGCTTCTTCAACCAGAGCTGAGGAGTCTGACCTCACATCGAGGTCATTCTGATCGCATCCTCAGCTCGAGCGTATAGACTGGACCCCGACAGGTAAGCACCAAAGAAAGGCACGAGGAACCACGTGGCCACCATCTTCTACATCCTCGCCCTCGCACTCAGTCTTTATGTCTATGTGCTCCTGGCACGAGTTGTCCTCGACCTCGTGCAGGTGTTCTCACGCGAATGGAAACCGTCCGGCTTCCTGCTTGTCCTCGCAGAGATCGTCTACACTCTGACCGATCCGCCGCTCCGTCTTCTGCGCAAGGTGATCCCGCCACTGCGTCTGGGGCAGATCTCGCTGGATCTGGGGTTCATCGTGTTGCTGATCGGAATTCAGATCCTGGCATCGTTCCTCAGGAGCCTGGCCTACGGAGTCGCCTGAACCACGGTGCCTGCGGAGTCGGCTGAACCACGGTGTTCGGGCCGCCCGCTGTGCAGAGTTTCGAACTGGCCCTGAGCCTGTTGCGAACATCACAGCGGCCCCGTGATCTGGACCCTCAGTTCGCAGAACTGTTCTGAGTGTTGCTAGGGTCGAATATTACAACTTCGTCATATGAGTCCGTGACACGGCATTACTGCAGGACAAAACTGCAGGTGTTACGCTAATGTGACGTTGTAGCCGTCTTTATGGCGGCAGCGTAATGAATGTAGATCGACCAAAGGTGACCTCATGGCGCTCACGCCTGAAGACGTAGTAAACAAGCGGTTCCAGCATGTGAAGTTCCGCGACGGGTACGACCAGGATGAAGTCGACGATTTCCTCGATGAGGTTGTCGTAGAGATCCGCCGTCTTTACCAGGAGAACGACGAACTTCGTCAGAAGCTCTCCACCGCCGAGCAGCGAGTCAAGGAACTTGACTCCGGCGGCGCACCTGCTGCCGCACCCGCGCAGGACATCGATGCCACTCAGGCCATGCCTGCCGCGGTGCCCTCCCAGAAGGACGCGGATGCGTCGAAGCAGGAGAAAGCGCAGACCCCAGAGGCTCCGGCTGCTCCAGGAACGACCCAGCAGCCATCGGCACCGGCGGTCAAGGAAGCAGCTCCTGCTCCGCAGAGCAACGCCCCCAACCAATCCGCACCCGCAGCCAATGGTGCAGCACCGGCTGCTGCCGGCACTGCCGCAGGCATCGGCCTCGGCTCGAGCATGGGCGGGGACGGCGACGCCCACGGACTCATCGCCCTGGCACAGCGTGTTCACGATGAGCACGTCACAGAGGGCGAACGTCGCCGCGACGAACTCATCAAGAATGCGGAGACCGAAGCCAAAGACATCGTCGGCAAAGCCGAGACGAAACGTGACGAGACACTGTCGACCCTGGAAACGCAGAAGTCGACCCTCGAGCGTTCGATCGACCAGCTGTCGAACTTCGAACGTCAGTACCGGACGCGTCTCAAGAGCTACCTCAACGACCAGTTGCGCGATCTCGAGAACTCCACAAGTCTGGCACCGGAGACCCTGGACGGGAACTCCTTCGGTTCTTCGTCGAATCACAAACTCTGATTCCTCGCAGCAGACACTCAAGGTCCGGGAACTCCATGGAGATCCCGGACCTTGTCAGTGTCCCCGTGAGGTGTGCCATAGCGCGGGCATCGGTGCCATCGAGTCGTCAGACAGTGAGTTAGAATGAGCCAAATGAACGATGATGCCACCGAGACGAAACCCCGTCGGCGCAGAATGCTCGGGATGCTGTTCGGCATAGCAGCGATCGTCCTCGTGGTGGATCAGTTCACCAAGTTTCTCGCAGTCAGGTTCCTCGAAGGACAGGAACCGGTACCTGTCATCGGTACTCTGGCGGGATTCGACTTCTACCGAAACCCCGGGGCGGCACTGGGGCTCGGTTCGAGCATGACCTGGATCTTCCCCCTCATCGCGATCGCTGTCTTCGCTGCGATCCTCTTCCTGTCGAGGAAATTGGGCTCCGTGGCCTGGGCGATCGGGCTCGGTCTGCTGTTGGGCGGACTGTTCGGCAACCTCGTGGATCGACTGTTCCGGCAGCCCGGATTCCTGCACGGGGCCGTCGTCGATTTCATCGACCTGTCATTATTCATCTGCAATGTCGCCGACATTGCGATCTCCGCAGCGGCTGTCACCCTCGTGGTGGCAAGCCTCAAAGGCATCGAACTGGACGGATCGGACTCGAAGCACGCGAGCACGGTCGGAGAGGACACACATGGCTGAACGCTCGATCCTGGTACCCGAGGGCCTTGAAGGTCAGCGGGTGGATTTTGCGCTGTCGAAGCTGCTGGGGCTCTCCCGCACAGCAGCCGCTGACATCTGCGCAGAAGGGGGCGTGCAGCTGTCGGGACAGGTCGTCGCAAAATCGGACCGTGTCGAATCCGGGGAACGCCTCGACATCATGATGCCCGAGCCGCAGCGGCCCCTGGAGGTCGTGCCGGACCCGGTCCCCGGGATGAGGATCGTCCATGACGAGGAAGCCTTCGTCGTCGTCGACAAACCCGTTGGCGTCGCCGCACACCCTGCGCAAGGGTGGAAGGGGCGGACCGTCGTCGGCGGACTCGCAGCCGCTGGCTTCACAATCGCCACTTCTGGTGCGCCCGAGCGGCAGGGGATCGTCCAGCGTCTCGACGTAGGCACTTCCGGTCTAATGGTGATCGCGAAGAGCGAGCATGCCTACAGCGTCCTCAAGCATGCATTCAAAGAACGCACCGTGGAGAAGACCTATCACGCGCTCGTTCAGGGACTGCCGGACCCCGTTCTCGGTACCATCGACGCCCCCATCGCTCGGAACCCGCGTCATGACGGACTCTATGCCGTCCACAGCGCGGGCAAGAACGCGATCACCCATTACGAGGTCCTCGAAGCCCACAGGCGAGCATCCCTGGTGGAAGTCCACCTCGAAACCGGGCGAACCCACCAGATCCGAGTCCATTTCTCTGCGCTGAAACGTCCCTGCGTCGGGGATCTTCCCTATGGAGCCGATCCGGTGCTGGCCAAGGATCTCCGCCTGGAACGTCAGTGGCTGCACGCTGTCAAACTCGGATTCCATCATCCCGACTCGAACAGATGGGTCGAATTTGAGAGCGGGTACCCCGAGGACCTGCAGTATGCGATTGATCGCATCCGCACACCCTGATCTCTGCCGGTAAGAGCGTGCCCGATCGCATCGGCAGGACATCGATGAGCGAGCGCCCCTCGGACGCCGAGGTGGCAGCAAAGCCCCTGCTCGTCGAGTGCCCAATGGTCTAAGCTGGGGTCGCAACACAGGTCATATCTCAGGGAAGGCTGTCAGTGCCGAAAGACGATTTCGTCCATCTTCACGTCCATACCGAATACTCGATGTTGGACGGAGCAGCCCGGCTCACGGACCTGATGGCTGCGACCAATGCCTCCGGCATGTCGGCCATCGCAACCACAGACCACGGTTATCTCTTCGGGGCCTTCGACTTCTGGTCCCAGGCGACCGCTGCCGGCATCAAACCCATCATCGGCGTCGAAGCCTATGTCACTCCGGGCACGGACCGGCGTGATAAGACAAGGGTGAAGTGGCGCACGGATGAGTCGCAGAAGCGCGATGACCTCTCAGGTGGTGGCCTCTATACCCACATGACGCTGCTGTCGCGGAACAACACCGGCATGCGCAACCTGTTCAAGGCCTCCTCGCATGCCTCCCTCGACTCCGTCACCGCAAAATGGCCGCGCATCGATCAGGAACTGCTTGAGACCTACTCCGACGGCCTGCTCGCCACCACAGGCTGCCCGTCGGGTGAGGTCCAGGTTCGGCTGCGTCTGGGACAGTACGAAGAGGCCAAGGCCGCCGCGGGCAAATATCGGGAGATCTTCGGCAAAGACAACTACTATGTCGAGCTCATGGACCATGGTCTCTCCATCGAGAAGCGAGTGACCAAGGACCTGATCCGTCTGTCCAAGGAAATGGACATCCCGTTGGTCGCGACCAACGACCTGCACTACACCCACGAATCCGATGCGAAGGCGCACGAGGCGCTTCTCGCCATCCAATCGGGCTCGAAGCTCATCGAACCCACCTATGACCAGGGTGGCTCGCGCTTCGCCTTCTCCGGGTCCGGCTACTATCTCAAGTCAGCAGCGGAGATGCGTGCGCTGTTCTCCGAGTTCCCCGAAGCCTGCGACAACACGCTTGAGATCGCCGAGAAGTGCGAAGTCTCCTTCGACACCTCCGCGAACTACATGCCGAAGTTCCCCTGCCCTCCTGGTGAGGACGAAACCTCCTGGCTGGTCAAAGAGGTCCAGACAGGGCTCGAATATCGGTATCCGGGAGGAATCCCCGACGATGTGCGCAAACAGGCCGACTACGAGCTCGATATCATCATCTCGATGGGCTTTCCCGGTTACTTCCTCGTCGTCGCCGACTTCATCAACTGGTCCAAGGACAACGGCATCCGGGTCGGCCCTGGGCGTGGCTCGGGTGCCGGTTCGATGGTCGCCTACGCGATGCGCATCACCGACCTCGATCCACTCAAACACGGGCTCTTCTTCGAGCGGTTCCTCAACCCCGACCGCGTCTCCATGCCCGACTTCGACGTCGACTTCGATGATCGTCGCCGCGGCGAGGTCATCGACTATGTGACACGGAAATACGGTGACGAACGTGTGGCGATGATCGTCACCTACGGCACGATCAAGACGAAGATGGCGCTCAAGGATTCCGCACGGGTCCTCGGCAAGCCCTTCTCCATGGGCGAACGTCTCACCAAAGCACTGCCGCCGGCCGAGATGGCCAAGGACATTCCGCTGGCCGACATCGAAAACCCCGAATCGAAGAGGTACAACGAGGCGGGGGAGTTCAGAGCGTTCGTCGACTCGGACGCTGAGGCGCGCGAGACCTTTGAGACCGCAAAGGGCATCGAGGGACTGAAACGGCAGTGGGGCGTCCACGCGGCCGGGGTGATCATGTCGTCCGACCCGATCATCGACGTCATCCCGATCATGCGCCGCTTTCAGGACGGGCAGGTCATCACCCAGTTCGACTACCCCACGTCGGAGGGCCTCGGACTGATCAAGATGGACTTCCTGGGGCTGCGAAACCTCACGATCATCTCCGACGCAGTGGAGAACATCAAGTCCAACCGCGACTATGATCTCGACCTCGAGCACCTCGACTTGGAGGACCAGGGCGCCTATGAGCTGCTCTCCCGTGGCGACACACTGGGCGTGTTCCAGCTCGATGGTGGTGGCCTGCGTGCTCTGCTGCGGCTGATGAAGCCGGACAACTTCGAAGACATCTCGGCGACGATCGCCCTCTACCGTCCGGGGCCGATGGGCGCCGACTCCCATACGAATTTCGCCCTGCGCAAGAACGGTCAGCAGGAGGTCACTCCGATCCATCCGGAGCTCGAGGAGCCGCTCGAGGACATCCTCGGCACGACCTACGGTCTCATCATCTATCAGGAGCAGGTGATGGCGATCGCGCAGAAGGTCGCCGGCTATTCGCTGGGCCAAGCCGATATTCTGCGCCGTGCCATGGGCAAGAAGAAGAAGTCCGAGCTGGACAAGCAGCAGGTGGGCTTCTTCGGAGGAATGAAGGAGCGCGGGTTCTCCGAGGCTGCCGCTCAGGCGCTCTGGGACATCCTGCTGCCCTTCTCCGACTACGCATTCAACAAGGCCCACTCGGCCGCCTACGGCCTCGTGTCCTATTGGACGGCGTTCCTCAAGGCCCACTACACGGCGGAGTACATGGCAGCCTTGCTCACCTCGGTGGGCGACAACAAGGACAAACTGGCCATCTACCTCAACGAGTGCCGACGACTGGGCATCACGGTGCAGCCGCCCGATGTCAACGACTCCGCTCTGCACTTCACCCCGGTCGGTGAGGACATCCGCTTCGGCATGGGCGCGGTGCGCAACGTCGGTGCCAATGTCGTTGACGGGATCGTCGAGGCCCGGAATGAGAAGGGCAGCTACACCTCGTTCACGGACTTCCTCGACAAGGTGCCCAGCCACGTATGCAATAAGCGCACGATCGAATCACTCATCAAGGCCGGCGGCTTCGATTCTTTGGGCCAGACCCGCAGATCACTCGTCGAAGTGCATGAAGAGGCCGTGGATTCGGTCATCGGAGTCAAACGTCAGGAGGCCAACGGTCAGTTCGACCTGTTCGCAGGTCTCGGTGGAGACGATGATGAGCCGAGCTTCTCCGTGGCGATCCCCGACCGGCCCGAATGGGAGAAGAAGGAGAAGCTGTCCTTCGAGCGCGACATGATCGGTCTCTACGTCTCCGATCATCCCCTCAACGGTCTCGAGGGTGTCCTGGCGGCGGAGTCGGAGGCCTCCATCGCCGAGGTGGTGGATCCGGAATCGCACCGGCACGACGGATCGCAGGTCAAGATCTGCGGAATGATCACTCAGGTCACCCGCAAGGTCTCGAAGAACTCGGGCAAACCCTACGCGATCGTCAACGTTGAGGACCTCAACGCCGAGGTGGAGGTCATGTTCTTCGGTGACACCTACGAACCCGTGGCGAGCCTGCTGGCCACCGACCTCGTCATCTCGCTGACCGGTCGGATCCGTCATTCCGACGACAGGCCGACGTCGATGATGGCGATGTCGATGACGATTCCCGATGTCACGGACCCGAAGGACCGGCCCCTCAACCTCCTGCTCCCGATGGAGAAGGCGACTGAGGACATGGCGTCGAAGCTGCTGCGGGTCCTCGAATCGCACAAGGGGCAGACCGATGTGCACCTGGTCCTCTCGCAGCCGGGCAGGCAGACGGTGATGCGGCTGGATCGTGCCATCCGAGTCGACCCGAATCCGAGTCTCTACGGTGATCTCAAAGCGCTGTTGGGCTCTCGCTGTCTGACCGCCTGAGACACTGTCCGACTGTCTGATTCGGAGGCAGAGGGAATCGGTGCAGGGACGGGGACTAGAATGGTGCGAGTGAACATTCTGGACTTCCGCGGCGAGAGACTGACCAAGAGATTCCTCAAGCAGAGGCTGCCCCGTGCCGCCGAGACGCATGCCGATATCGAACGACGCGTGGCCGAGCTGCTGAGCCAGGTGCAGTCCGGGGGCACTCGCGCCGTCAAGGAGTTCACGGCGAGATTCGACTCCGTGGACCTCGAGTCGCTGCGGGTGCCGGTCTCCGAGCTGAAGCGCGCCGAGGCCGAGCTGGACCCTGCCATCAAATCGGCACTGGTCGAATCGATCTCCCGCGCCCGGCAGGTCGCCCACGATCAGCGTCCCGACGATGTCCGCACTGAACTGTCCTCCGGGGCGCAGGTGACGACACGTCACCTGCCGATCGAACGGGTCGGTCTCTATGTGCCCGGCGGGCTGGCTGTCTATCCCTCGACCGTGGTGATGAATGTCGTGCCGGCACAGGCCGCGGGCTCTGCCTCGTTGGCGATCGCCAGTCCGCCCCAGAGCAACGGGCTGCCCCACCCCACGGTCCTCGCCACTGCCCACATCCTCGGCGTCGATGAGGTCTGGGCCATGGGCGGTGCTCAGGCCATCGGTGCTCTTGCCTACGGCCTCGACGATGACGAGGACCTGGCACCCGTCGACCTGATCACAGGTCCGGGCAACGCCTACGTCGCTGCCGCGAAATCGCTCATGCGCACCCAGGTGGGCATCGACGCCGTCGCCGGACCCACCGAAATCATCATTCTGGCCGATTCGACGGCGGATCCGGCGTTCGTCGCCGCCGATCTCATCAGCCAAGCAGAACACGACGAACTCGCAGCCTCCGTTCTCGTCACAGACTCGACCGAGCTGTCCGAACGTGTGCAGGCGGAGCTTCTCGCCCAGGTTCCTGCCGCGGTCCACCACGAGCGGATCGACACCGCACTGTCGGGTCAGCAGTCGGCCATCGTCCTCGTCGACGATCTGGCCTCGGGCATCGACGTCGTCAACGGGTACGCCGGAGAACATGTCGAGGTCCACACCGCTGACGCTCATGCGGTTGCCGCACGGATCACCAATGGGGGAGCGGTGTTCGTCGGGGACTGGGCGCCGGTGTCCCTGGGCGACTACTGCGCAGGATCGAACCACGTCCTGCCCACGATGGGTACTGCCGCCCACGGCTCCGGCCTCGGAGTGCACTCATTCATCAAGGTCAGCCAGGTCATCGATTATGACCGTTCGGCGCTGGCCGAGGTTGCCGACCACATCGAGGTGCTGGCCGACAGCGAACAGCTGCCCGCCCACGGCCGGGCCGTCAGCATCCGGTTCGAGGAGTAGAAATGCGTTGTCCATTCTGTCGTGAATCAGATTCCCGTGTCGTCGATTCACGGACCAGCGAAGATGGTGCCGCGATCCGTCGCAGGCGTCAGTGCCGCCATTGCGGACGCCGCTTCACGACCATGGAGGCGACCAGCCTGTCCGTGATCAAGCGCTCGGGCGTGACGGAGGAGTTCTCACGTCAGAAGATCATGTCCGGTGTGCGCAAGGCGTGTCAGGGGCGACCGGTCAATGACGACGATCTGGCGAAGCTGGCACAGAAGGTCGAAGAGGACATTCGCTCCAAAGGGATCGCCGAGATCGACGCCGACGAGGTGGGACTGAGCATCCTCGAGCCCCTGCGCGAACTCGACCAGGTCGCCTACCTGCGATTCGCCAGCGTCTACCAGGGATTCGACTCACTCGAAGACTTCGAAGCGGCGATCGATTCTCTGCGTGCCGATGCGGCTCTGAAATCGGGAGATGCGAGGCAGGCGACTCCCGAAGATTTCCAAGCCTGAGAAAATCACCCCCAGAAATCTGTGAGCGGAGTAGTCCAGCACACCGATTCTTGTGTAACATTGACAGTGCGCGCTTCGGCGCGCGGCCGCTTGCGGTTCGGAGGGGAAGCCGAACCGTCAAGCGGCCTTTTACTGTCCTCGCCCGGGCAGACGAGTCCGCGCAGAGTCAAGCACAGGGCGCATCGGAGATGACTCCGATGCGCCCTGTGCTCTGCGTCCGTTCAGATGTGGCGAACGTGCGGGTGGCCGCGCTGATTCAGCCGGCGATGAGCTCTGACAGCTCGGTCGGCGCAGCGGCCAGGATCCGCAGCCGATCTGTCGTTCGAGTCAGCGACACGTAGAGCGCGCCGACCCCATCCTCGTGATTCGCCGGTGCGATCAGTCCGGGTTCGACGATGACGACGGAATCGAATTCGAGTCCCTTCGCCTGCTGCGGAGTGATGACTGCGATCTGATGGTCGAGGCCGGTGACCGAACGGCCGATGTCGAAGCCGACGAGCACCTCGGCGACGGAATCGATGAGGTCGACGGGCGCGATCACGGCGATCTTGCCGCCACCCACGGATTCGACCTCGTCCCGCACGGTGGGAACAAGGGCATTGATCGCCTCCTGCGCCGAGGTGAACGATTCCATCCGCGGGTCGGGGCCGCCCTGCCGGACGGATTCGACGAGTTCGAGCTGCGAGAAATGACGATGCAGATAACGGTTGGCCAGATCCATCACCGACTGCGGCGTTCGGTAGGAGACTGTCAGCACCTGGAGGGCGTAGCGATCTCCGACGAATTCGGACAGAATCGAATGCCAGGTCCTGGTGTTGTCCACATGCGAGGACTGGGCCAGGTCTCCCACCACGGTCGCGGACTTCGAGGGGACCCGGCGGAAGAGCACACGCCACTGCATGGGGGAGAGCTCCTGAGCCTCGTCGACGACGAGATGGCCGTAGGTCCACTCGCGGTCGTCAAGCGCTCTCTCCGCCAGCGTGATCGTCGGACCTTCCTCCTCCCACCTGGCGGCCAGGGTCTCCGCGTCGATGAGGGACGAGGTGTCCGTCATCTCGAGGACGGCTTCGGCGTACTCCCGAGCGGACTCGTCCCGCGCTTCGGACTGCTGCGGACTGCTGCCGAGCAGCTCCGCGAGCTCGTCGAGGAGAGGGACGTCGGAAATAGTGAGTTCGGCATTGGCCGGGCGGAGCAGCATTTCCTGGTCCGCGGGTGAGAGCAGGTGTCCGGCAGCGGCCTGCAGTTTGTGGGGTTTGGTCAGCAGCGCACGCAGCGCCGCAGCGGGACTGATCGGGAACCAGGCGAGGTTGAGAGCGCGACGCACATCCACGCTTGAGCGCAGCTCCTCCATCAGCTCCGGCAGTCTTTCCCCAGCACCGTCGAGGCCCATCTCCCGTGCCAGATCTTCCGCGAGGGTCTTGAGCAGTCCGGAGACGAACCCGTTCCGGGCAGTGTTGTGAGCATCTCCGCCGCGACGTGCTCGATCGCGCGCTCCACGCACGTCGCGACGGCGCAGCCAGATGGTGTGCGAGCCGACACGCAGCTCTACGTCCTGGTCCGGGACCCGCTCGTAGTTGGCGATGTGGTTCTTCAGCACCGCCGCCATCTCCGTCCGACCCTTGATCACCGCCACGTCGGAGTCGTCACTGATCTCGGTGTCGAGCCCGGGGTAGAGCTGTCCGGGCGTGAGCAGAAGCGCACCGGTCTCGCCGAGGCTGGGCAGAACCTTCTCGATGTACTTGAGGAACACGGGGGAGGGCCCGACGAGCAGCACACCTGATTTGGCGATGCGCTCCCGGTGGCGATAGAGGAGGAAGGCCGCGCGGTGGAGCGCCACCGCCGTCTTTCCTGTGCCCGGTCCGCCTTGGACCACGAGCACGCCCTGGAGCGGCTGGCGGATGATGGCATCCTGCTCGGCTTGGATGGTCGCGACGATATCGCCCATCCGACCGGTGCGGTGGTTGGTCAGGGCCGCGATCAGCGCGCCCTCGCCCTGCAGATTCGACCGCTGCGCATCGTCGAGAGCTTCGATGTCGAGCACATCGTCCTCGAGGTCTGTGACAGTGCGGTTCTTCGTCACCAGATGTCGACGCCGCACGACTCCCGCCGGGCTGGCAGCAGTCGACTGATAGAACCGCTCCGAGGCCGGTGCCCGCCAGTCGATGAGGATCTGCTGACGGTCGGCATCGGTGAGTCCGATCCGTCCGATGTAGCTGGGCTCCGCGTCTGAATTGAAGTCGAGCCGGCCGAAGCACAGGCCGTCTTCGGCACTGTTGAGCCGTATCAGCTGGTCCTCATACAGAGTCGCGAACGCATCCCGCTCACTTCGGTGCTGATGATTGCCGCCGACTTCGGAGATCCTCACCGTGCTCAGGCGGGCCGTTGCCTCATCCCGCAATTCGTCGAGTCGTGCATAGAGCTCGTCAAGCTTGACCTGCTCGACGCGTATTTCTGAAGTCTCGGTCATCTCACCTTCCCAATCGGCATTCCATTATGCCGAACTTTTCTCACCGGGAGTAGTCGGAAGCACTGATTCATGCCTGGTGTGTTCCGTCACAGGCCCAATCGCGATTTCAGATCCTGCCCCGTGAGGAACGTCGCCATCGTCGCCGCAGTGCGCAGGCTCCTGTCGAGTTCGGGAATACGCAGTGGGGAATTGGCGGCGATGACGACCACGTTTCCGCGTCTGCGACCCTTGATGATTCCCGGCTCGGCCGCCGCAGCGACATGGTCGAAGGCGGAGCCCAACAGTTCAAGCTCGGCCCTGAGGACGCGGTGGTCGCCGGCATCGGGGACGTTGGCGATGTAGACACCCGAGTCTTTGAGGATGCGCGCACAGGTGGTGAAGAATTCCGACGTCTGCAGGGCCGGAGGCACAGAGTCGTGATCGAAGGCGTCACGGACGAGAACGTCGAGGGCGTCGGGACGGAACTTCTCGGCTTCGACAGCGCCGTCTCCGGCGCGCAGAGCTAGCCCGGGGGAGCGGGGCAGGTCGAACCAGGTGCGTGAGTAGTCGAGGAGAACCGGATCGATGTCGATCGCCGTCTGCTTCGAACCCGGGCGCCCAGCATGGAGGGCCCTGGCGAGTGCGCATCCGGCGGCCCCGATGTGGACCGCGCGCAGCGGACCGGGCGCGAACTGAACGTCGATGATTCGCGACATCCAATCCAGATACTCGAAGTCCAGACGCATCGGCTCGCTCAGAGTGATCGACGAGGACGGCACTCCATTGACATGGAGGACGTAACTGTCGGCCCCACCGTCGACCTTCTCCAAACGCGCGGTTCCGGTCGAGATCTCGACGACTTGTGAGCCGGGTGCTGTGTAAATCCGTCGTTTCGCCACCCCTCACTTGTATGCCAGATGCGCCGCGGTGGCAATTCTGCGCGACTTCGCGTGGGGATGTCGGCTGGCACTCGTGTGCATTCGGGCTGTGGACGCTTCCGTCGTTTCCACATGCGCAATCTTCGCTCTGGTCAATCCGGCGGGGGAGGAGCTGAAGTGATGCCATGCAGACCACAGCGAAGACAGCAGAAGACATCATCGGCATCGTGCCCCATACTCTCGGCTACATTCCACGTGAGAGCCTGGTGGCCGTCATCGTGGGAACAGACGAGCACGGCGCCCAGACATGCGCCACGACGCTGCGGGTCGACTTCGACCTGGAGACCGCTGCCCACATCGTGGCCGAGGGCGGTCGATGGTACAGCGACCTCATCGCCGGAGCGTGCGCCGCGACGGGAGTGTTCCTCGTCCTCTACGACTCGGAATACCAGCTCGGCATCTCGGACGCGCTCCTGCCTGCGGTTGATGAACCCGACGACGAATACCCACGAGTCCACAGAGAACTCATCCGAGCAGCGATCGACGAGATCGCGCTGTCGCTGGCAGACCGAGGCATCGACACGCTGAGTGCGTGGTGGGTCAGTGAGGAGCGATTCGGCCGCATCGACGAGGATGCACAGATCAGCACCGTGATCGAAGCCGCCTCAACCTCAGCATGTGCAACCGAACTGGTCGCGGCAGGATCCTCTCCGGCCGCGTCACCGGAGGAGCTCGTGGTCAGGCCCGTATCGGCGGCCGATTTCACGACCAGCCGCAATGGCCACAGCGATTCCTGGCTGACCATCGCCGAGGCCTTTGACATCCTTGCCGAGTGCTACCCGCGGCTCGTCCGGCTTCGGGAGGGTGAGGACGACATCGACCGGGCTGCCATCTCAGAGTTGATGACGCTGCAGACGGTCATGGCGATCGACGCCGTCCTGTGTGAGAAATGGTCCAGGGACGCGCTCGAGATGATTCTCAGTTTCGACCATCCGAATTTCGCGCCCACCGACATCGAGAAGTGCCGCCCCGGTCAGCTCCTCCTGCGCGCGCGGAAGTTCGCGAAGTCACCGCGGGCCGCGCAGCTCATGGTGGGACTGTCTCCCACTGCGCCTCGCCCCCGCGATGTTCAACTGGGCATCGAGTTCCTCAAGACCTACATACCATTGGGGCACCCCGATGTCCGCTCCACCGCATATGCGGTGGTTGCATGGTTCGAATGGTCACTGGGAGGATCGACGATGGCAGAACATTATGCGCAGGCCGGGCTTGATCTCGACGCTGACAATTCGATGGCGACTCTGATCCTGGACGCGGTGGAACAGGGGTATCTTCCCCGATGGCTGATGTCCGCGCGTCGCGGCCCCGGATGAGGTCTATGATGGTGTGGCGCCTCTCAACGAAGTGATCGGCGCAGTCCCGAGTCGCCGTCCGGGAGCCAATTCGCCAAGCCGGGAATATCGTGCGAAAATTGGGTGTTGACCCTGTCATAGCATCATGGGCGGACTATGTGTTCCCCTCGGGCCCGAACCTTGGACCTCTTGACATGGGTCTTAGTAATGTCCTGGTGCATTCGAGAAGTTTCAACGCTCGCGAAAGGTGAACACGTGCCGAGAGTCGATAAGGAATCCACGACGGTGACGGAGAAGTCGGAGGGAACGGCCGCCAAGACCTCCACCGCAGGATCCAAGACCACTGCGGCGACGAAGGGAGCCAAGAAGACGACGGCCGAAAAAGCCGCTCCGACGAAGTCGACGGCCGCCAAGGTGGCGAAGACCACCGGGGCGAAGAAGACGACGGCGAAGTCGGCCGCGGCCACAGGGACGAAGAAGAAGTCCGACGACGTGCTCGAGACGAGCGAACCAGTCGAGCCCGCAACAGACGCCCTCGGCACTGAGCAGAGTCCGGCCGAGGCGACCGAGACAAAGAACTCCGAGGAGAAGGAGAAGAACGCGGCCGTCACGGAGGCGGGCGGCTTCATCGTCTCCGACGCCGACGAGGAAGATGCTCCTGCACAGCAGGTCATCTCTGCGGGGGCCACCGCTGACCCCGTCAAGGACTACCTCAAGCAGATCGGCAAAGTCGCACTGCTGAATGCGGCCGAAGAGGTCGATCTGGCCAAACGCATCGAAGCCGGAATGTACGCCGAGCACCTGCTCGACACCGGTGACATCTCCGAACCGCGTGAGTCCATGGACTACAAGTGGATCATCCACGACGGTCGAATCGCGAAGAACCACCTCCTCGAGGCGAACCTGCGCCTCGTCGTCTCGCTGGCCAAGCGCTATACCGGTCGCGGCATGCTCTTCCTTGACCTCATCCAGGAAGGCAACCTGGGTCTCATCCGTGCAGTCGAGAAGTTCGACTACACGAAGGGCTTCAAATTCTCGACCTATGCCACGTGGTGGATCCGCCAGGCCATCACCCGTGCCATGGCCGATCAGGCTCGCACCATCCGCATCCCGGTGCACATGGTCGAGGTCATCAACAAGCTTGCTCGAGTCCAGCGCCAGATGCTGCAGGACCTCGGACGCGAGCCCGCTCCGGAAGAGCTCGCCAAGGAACTCGACATGACTCCGGAGCGTGTCGTCGAAGTCCAGAAGTACGGGCGCGAACCCATCTCCCTGCACACGCCGCTCGGCGAAGACGGCGACTCGGAATTCGGTGACCTCATCGAAGATTCCGAAGCAGTCGTGCCATCGGACTCGGTCAGTTTCACTCTTCTGCAGGAACAGCTGCACTCGGTCCTCGACACCCTGTCGGAACGCGAAGCCGGTGTCGTGTCGATGCGCTTCGGGCTCAACGACGGCCAGCCGAAGACCCTGGATGAGATCGGCAAGGTCTACGGAGTCACACGTGAACGCATCCGCCAGATAGAGTCGAAGACCATGGCGAAGCTGCGGCACCCTTCGCGTTCACAGGTTCTGCGGGACTATCTGGACTGAGGAATCTGCCGATTAAGGCTGATCCCTGCTGTGGCATGAGCCCGGTGACCATGATCGCCTGCGGTCGCGAACTCTCGCGACCGCAGGCGATCATGGTCATTGCAGCATCTCAGCCGGTTGAACCGGTTCGGAGCCGTTCGGCCCCGGGATAGCGAGCCCTGGGACGGCAGGCCCTGGGACAGCCCGCTCTGGGCAGTCGGCTCAGTACCAGTCGACGATGCCCTGCATCAATGCGTCGGCGTACTTCTGCTGACCGGATTCCGATTCCATGGTCTTGGCCTCACCGGGATTGCGCATCTCACCGCATTCGACGATGACGGCAGGCACCGAAGCATTGTTGAGTCCGGCCAGATCGGGACGGCGACTGATCGCATTCTTCCCATATGCCGTATTGGGTGTGAAGGAATCGGCCATGGAGTTGCTCATCTCATCGGCGAGACGGTTCGAGTCGTCTTCGACCGCGTCCGAGCTGCCCGGCTCAGCAACGATGACATGAAATCCCTTGGCCTGAGCGGATTCGCTGCCGTTGGCGTGAATGCTGACCATGAGATCGGCGTCGTCGGCAAAGGTGCCGCGTTCATCGACGCAGGGGCCCACCCCTGTGTTGTCATCGCGACTCATGACCACCTCGGCGCCGGCGTCGTCGAGCTCCTGCTCCAGCTTCTGGGCGACTGCCCAGTTGAAATCCGTCTCGGGATAGTCGGAGTTCGTTGAAGTTCCCGTGGTGTTGCACGCTTTGGTGCCGCCGCGCCCATCCGGGACCTGGCGGTTGATCTCCTTCGGGTGTGAGGCGTTGCCTCCGTTGTGGCCAGGGTCGATGGCCACGGTCCGGCCGCTGAGGTCGATGCCGGGCTTCGTCGTCGCGGTGTTCCGCGGGTCAGGGCTGGTCGGACTCGACATCGCCTCGGGCGCCATAGGTGTGGACGTGTCGGGTGTCGACGGGGAGTTCGCACCGCACCCGGTGAGACCCGGAAGTGCGAGTGTCGCGCAGAGGACGGGGACCAGGACGCTGTGACGAGGAGACATAATGCCATTGTTCCAGCAATAATGCCGTGAACCGGGAGGTTTCGGCCGAATCGAAGCGAGACACGGCACGCAATGTCAGAGTCAGGGCAGGTCGAGGGATTAGAATTTAATCGAACGAGAGGAAACGTGTGGAAGAGGAAAGTTACGGCGCCAGGCACCTGTCCGTGCTGTCGGGGCTCGAAGCGGTTCGTAAACGTCCGGGCATGTACATCGGGACCACTGATTCCCGAGGGCTGATGCACTGTCTGTGGGAGGTCATCGACAATGCCGTCGACGAGGCTCTGGGCGGCTTCGGCACGTCGATCCTCATCGAACTCGAACCCGACGGCTCGGTGGCCGTCTCTGACAGCGGCCGCGGCATCCCGGTGGACATTGAGCCGAAGACGGGGCTGACCGGCGTCGAGGTGGTCCTGACCAAGCTTCATGCCGGTGGCAAGTTCGGCGGCAGCTCCTATGCCGCGTCCGGCGGACTGCACGGAGTCGGCGCCTCGGTCGTCAATGCACTCTCCGCTCGGCTCGATGTCGAAGTCACACGTGGATCGAAAGTCCACAAGATGTCCTTCCACCGAGGCGTGCCGGGGCGCTTCGACGACTCCTCCGGCAAGCCCGGCCCCGACAACCCGTTCGAGGAATTCCACGAGCCGACGGGACTCGACATTGTCCGCAAGGCGAAGAGGGGAGTCACGGGCACCCGTGTCCAGTACTGGGCCGACCCGCAGATCTTCCTGTCCAAGGCCCAGTTCGACTATCAGCATCTCGTCGAACGCGCACGGCAGACCGCGTTCCTGGTTCCCGGACTTGAGCTGCGGATCGAAGACCGGCGGGGAGCGGCCCGTGACGAGACCGGAGAGGTCATCCCTGAGCGCGTCGAGGTCTTCCGTTTCGACGGCGGCATCACCGAATTCGTCGACCATCTGTCGATCGACCCGCCGATGACGGATACGTGGCGTCTGCAGAACTCTGGGAAGTTCACCGAAACCGTCCCGGTGCTCGACTCCTCGGGTCATCTGGTCTCGAAAGAGGTCGAGCGCGAGGTCGGCGTTGACATCGCCCTGCGTTGGGGGACCGGCTACGACACGAAGGTCAAGTCCTTCGTCAACGTTGTGTCCACACCGCACGGCGGAACCCACCTGGCCGGCTTCGAGCAGGCCAGCCTGAAAGCGATGCGCAAGGCCGTTGAAGCCAACGCCCGCAAACTCAAGTTGGGCAAGGACAAGCTCGAGAAGGACGACGTGCTGGCCGGTCTGACCGCTGTGGTGACGGTGCAATTGGCCGAGCCCCAGTTCGAAGGACAGACCAAAGAGGTCCTGGGTACGGCCGCAGTCAAGCAGATTGTGGCGAAGACGGTCGAGAAGCAGCTGGGTGACATCCTGTCTTCGACCAAACGCGCAGAGAAGCAGCAAGCAGCCGTCCTCATGGAGAAGGTCGTTGCAGAACTCAAATCCCGTATTTCGGCCCGCACCCACAAAGAGAACCAGCGTCGCAAGACGGCTCTTGAAGCATCGTCCCTGCCGGCCAAACTCTACGACTGCCGTGACAACGGGGTGGAGGACACAGAGCTGTTCATCGTCGAGGGCGATTCCGCAATGGGTACGGCCAAAGCTGCGCGCAACTCCGACCATCAGGCGCTGTTTCCGATCCGCGGCAAGATCCTCAACGTGCAGAAGGCGTCGT
Organism: Brevibacterium picturae; assembly: GCF_900105045.1. Taxonomy (GTDB): domain Bacteria; phylum Actinomycetota; class Actinomycetes; order Actinomycetales; family Brevibacteriaceae; genus Brevibacterium; species Brevibacterium picturae. The sequence goes on from NZ_LT629739.1 coordinate 3,861,387, forward strand.
TGTCGGACATGTTGGCCAATGTCGAATGCGCTGCACTGATCCAAGTCATCGGGGCCGGCTCCGGACGTAGCTTCGACATGGACGCGGCTCGTTATGGGCGTGTCATCATCATGACCGATGCAGACGTTGATGGTGCCCACATCCGTACCCTGCTGCTGACTCTCTTCTTCCGCTACATGAAGCCGTTGGTCGAGCAGGGCCGGGTGTTCGCGGCCGTGCCGCCCCTGCACCGTGTGGAAGTCGTCACGAAGCGGGGAACGCCGAACGACGTCGTCTACACCTACTCCGAGGCCGAGCTGCACACGCTGCTGAAGAAGCTGGAGAAGTCGAAGAAGACGTACAAGGAGCCCATTCAGCGGTATAAGGGGCTCGGCGAGATGGACGCCGACCAATTGGCGGAGACGACGATGGATCCCAGCATGCGCACCCTGCGCCGGGTCACGATGGCCGACGCCGAGGCGGCAGAGAACACCTTCGAACTGCTGATGGGGTCTTCTGTCGGTCCGCGAAAGGAATTCATCGTCTCGGGAGCCGCTGTTCTCGACGCCGAGCGCATCGACAGCTGAGGCGGAGCACTCCGCAGACGCTGCATTCCTGTAAGGCAGAACCAGGCGTGTTCCGGCGGGACAGAACCAGGCGTGTTCCGGTGGGTCAGAACGCCGACGCCACGGGGGCGAACAGGAGCAGGCTGGGCACGAGCAGCAGGCCCAGTGCAATGAGGGTTGAGGTCACGCGCACTGGCACCCGAGCAGGACTCAGGGGCCGTGAGAGACGGTCGATCCGTTGGGCAGAGAGTTCGCTGCGATGATCAGGGCTGATGTCTGCCGCTGCGCGCACCGCCTGCGCCAGAATCGCCGGGTCGACCTGTTCTCGCGTCTGATCGTCGGCCATGAGCTCGATCAGGCCGTTGACGGAGTTGAGGCCGATCGCTGTTGCTGAGAAGAACGGCAGGGCGCGGTGCCACGCGGCGAAGGGGATCACGAGGACGTCGTGGCGGAAATCGAGATGGGCTCTCTCATGGCCGATGACAGCAGTGCGTTCGTCCTCACTGAGAACTTCCAGCAGGCCCGTTGAGAGTACCGCAGTGCCTTTGCGCGGCCCCTGCGGCAGGCAATAGGCCACAGCCTCGTCGGTTGTGATGATCCGTGTATCCGAGTAGGTCGCGGACGGTTCGCTGAGCAGATGCAGGATCTCGTCATGGCGAATGCGGGTTCTGCGAGCGGAATAGAAGGTCAGTGCCAGACACCCGAGCAGCCGTCCGATGAGTGCGACTGCGATGATGAGGAAGATCCAGGCGAAGACGGTGAGCTGAGCGTGCGACTGGCCTCTGGCCAGCTGCCAGAGGCCCTCAGGCAGGCTGTTCGAGGCCGGAGCCACAGCGAATGCCAGGGCTGTGCCGATGAGGGAGAGGCCACCGGAGAGGCCGACGGCCTGCCACAGAATGACCTCCGAGATGGGGTCTCCCCGAAACCGGGAGAGCAGGGCAGGAACCGGCCAGGCCAAGAGGAATGCAAGTACAGCGAGGACGGATCCCACGATGCTCATGCTCGGGAATTACCTGCTTCAGGAGTTGGTCGAGTGATTGCGTCCCAGCATATTGCGCAGAGCCTTCGTATCGGCTTCCGACACGGTACCGAGGAATCGGGCAAGAACGGCCTGGCGATCCGGTGCTTGTGACAGGACTTCCGTCATCAGCTCTGCGACGTGGTCTTCGCGCGTTGAGACCGCGAGGTAGCGGTGCGGGCGGATGCTGCGATCGCGAGTGACGAAGCCCTTCTTCTCCAGCCGGGTGAGGACCGTGTGGATGGTGGTCAGGGCCAGGTCGCGTGCCGCCAGTACATCGCGGAGCTCGGCCGCACTCAACCCGTCATCATGTACCCAGATGGCGTCCATGACGCTGCGTTCGAGTTCGCCCAGTGTTCCCACGGTGTCCTTGTCCTTCGACGAAATAATTCTTCTTTCCTCATCATTCTAACTCTACAAGCTGTCGAATTCCATGTGAGATCGACCGGAGTCGGCGTCGCCGCGGCTGCCGAGGCCCTATGTGCATAACTCGGTCCCGCGTGGGCCATTTCGGTGAGGTGCCGCGTGCGCCCATTTTGGCGGAGTAGGGTGAGCGCAAACGGGCAAGGGCGCGCGTTCTGGGACAGCGGATCTTGGTTGGCGAAACTTTGCCGCACGCGTTTCTACCCGGTGTAGAATTCTACGTGTTGTAGAAATTAGGTCTTCCACGAACGGAGTACCCATGGACCTGGATCCGGTTCTCATCGGGCGCTGGCAATTCGGCATCACCACCGTCTATCACTTCTGGATGGTCCCGCTCACCCTTGGCCTCGGGATGCTCGTCGCGATTCTGCAGACGATGTATCACCGCACGGGCAACGAGATGTACCTGCGCAGCACCAAGTTCTTCGGGAAGCTTTTCCTCATCAACTTCATCATGGGCGTGGCGACCGGCCTGGTCCAGGAGTTCCAATTCGGTATGGCCTGGAGTGAGTACTCCCGTTTCGTCGGGGATGTCTTCGGCGCACCCCTGGCGCTGGAGGCCCTGCTCGCGTTCTTCCTCGAGTCCACCTTCCTAGGGCTCTGGATCTTCGGCTGGGGCAGACTCCCGCGTGCAGTTCACCTGGGCAGCCTGTGGTGCGCCGTGATCGGGTCATGGATCTCCGCCTATTTCATCATCGTCGCGAACTCGTGGATGCAGCATCCGGTCGGTGTCGAAATGGTCGACGGCAGACCGGTGATGACCGATGTCTGGGCGGTGCTGACAAACAACACGGCGATCGCTGCCTACACGCACGCTCTGTGCGGTGCGCTGGCCGTCGGCGGTGCCTTCCTGGTCGGAATCTCCTGGTATCACCTGTACCGCCGACGCAAGGACGGCATCGACACCATCGGTCCGGATGGAAAGGTCGTCGTCGGTTCCGCACCCGATGTGCCCGGCAGGGATGCCCTTGACCACCAGGTATGGATCCGGTCTCTGCGCATCGGTGCGATCGTCGGTATCGTCGCCTTTGCCGGTGTGGCGATCACCGGTGACGTCCAGTCCAAGCTCATGTTCGAACAGCAGCCGATGAAGATGGCCTCGGCCGAGGCCGCCTGCCACGACGGCACCGAATTTTCGGTGCTCACGATCGGAGATCCCTCGTCCAACGACTGCGACGGGGTGGAGAACGTGTTCGAGATCCCGGGGCTGCTCTCCTTCCTCGCCAATGGTGACTTCAACACTCCGGTCCACGGTGTGACGACTCTGCTTCCTGACTACCAGGAGAAGTACGGCACCCATCTGCCCGAGGACGAACGCTACGGCCAGCACTCCGGCGAGAAAATCGACTACCAGCCCATCATGATCGTCACCTACTGGGGCTTTCGGCTCATGATCGGATTCGGCATGATCGCAGCGGGAGTCAGCGCCCTGGCGCTGTGGCTGACCCGCAAGGGCACCGTGCCCGCCTCGGCCTGGCTGATGCGCGGGGCGCTCCTGTCCATCACCGCACCATTCATCGCGAACTCCGCCGGCTGGATCTTCACGGAGATGGGACGTCAGCCGTTCGTGGTCGCGCCGAATCCCGCACGGCAGGACGGGGTGTACATGTTCACTCAGGCGGCGCTCTCGCCCGAACTCACCCCGGGAATGCTCCTGTTCTCACTGATCAGCCTCACCCTCGTCTACGGCGTACTCATGGTCGTCGAACTGCGGCTGCTCATCGTCTACATCAGGGGAGGGGTCGCCTCGGCGATGCCCGAGGTCACGAAGACCAACCACACCCCGCGGATCACGAACGACGAAGACGACGTTCTGTCGTTCGCGTACTGAGGAGGAGACACGATGGAAACACTCGCTGCGATCTGGTTCGTCCTCATCATCGTGCTATGGATGGGGTACCTGTTCCTCGACGGCTTCGACCTCGGAGTCGGGATGCTCATGCCGGTGCTGAGTCGGACCGAACGGCAGAAACGGGTGCTGCTCAACACGATCGGACCGACATGGGACGGCAACGAAGTGTGGCTGATCACCGCCGCTGGTGCGACCTTCGCCGCCTTCCCGCACTGGTACGCCTCCCTGTTCAGCGCTCTCTACATCCCACTGACGCTGTGCCTGTTGGCTTTGATCTTCCGGGCCGTCGCCATCGAATATCGCGGCAAGGGGCACAGCGCGGCGTGGAAGTCCTTCTGGACGTGGGCGATGGCCGTGGGCTCGACCGGCATCGCATTCTTCATCGGTGCCCTGCTCGCCATCACCTCGACCGGACTGCCTCTCAACGAGCATGGTGACCTCGTCGGCGGAGCTTTCGCGTGGTTCGGCTGGCCCGCCGTCTACGGTGGCCTGGGCGGGATCGGCTTCGCGTTCGTCCACGGCCTGATCTTCCTGGGGCTGAAGACCCAGGGCGATATGCGGGAGAAGGCTCAGCTGTGGGCGCGGAGGCTGATGCTGCCCTGCTCGATCGGCTTCCTCGTCTGGTTCGGCCTCTCCATCACCGAACGCACGTGGCTCGTGGCAGTCGTCGTCGTTTCGGTGATCGCGCTCCTGGCGGCATACTTCGCCGTGCGTGCGGGCTCGGAGAAGGCGGCGTTCGTCCTGCACGGCATCTACCTCGTGTCCGGGCTCTTCGCCGTGTTCGCCGGTGCCTACCCCAACGTGCTGCCGTCGACCCTGGATGCGGCGAACTCACTGACCATCGCCTCGGCGTCGTCATCGGATTACACCCTCACGGTGATGTTGGTCGCGACAGTGATCTTCCTGCCGATCATCATCGGGTACCAGATCTTCAGCTATCGGATGTTCCTGGGCCGGATCGCGGAGACGCACATTCCCGAAGCACACCGTGTTCCGGTGGCGATCCGGTCATGAAGTCACTGCTTCAGATCCTGTTCGACCTGCCGGGCGGCCAACGCGGATTCTTCCTCTCCCTGTTCAGCGCCCTGGCTCGCGCCGTCGGCATCGTGCTCATCGCCGAGGCCCTGGTGCGATCGATCGTCGGCGCGGGCCCCGTGGCGGTTTGGGCGGTGTTGGGGCTTCTCGGGGCGGCGCTGCGAGGAGCGAATCTGTGGGCCGACCACAGTCTGGGGACCTCCCTGGCCGCCGTCAACAAGCAGAGGCTGAGGTTCTCGATTCTCAGGTCCCTGCTCACCGGGTGCGGCCAGCCGCGCATGAATACGGCAGTGACCGTCACACGCGGCGTCGACGACCTCGACGATTACTTCACGACCGTGGTGCCTGCACTGAGCGCGGCGGCAGTGGTCCCCGTGACGCTGCTTGTCCGCATCGTGTTCACCGATGTCCTCTCAGCGGTCATCATCGTCCTGTGCCTGCCGTTGGTTCCGGTCTTCATGATCCTCATCGGTCGATTCACGAAGGACTCGACGGTTGCGAGCAGCACTGCGCTCGAGCGTCTCTCCGATCATCTGGCCGAGTTGGCCGAGGGGCTGCCCGTGCTCATCGGCCTCGGACGATCCAGAGATCACGCGCGTCGACTGCGCGCCCTGGGCGAAAAGTACCACAGCGCGAACCTGGCAACCCTGCGCATCGCATTCCTCTCCAGCCTTGCTCTCGAACTCATCGCCACGATCTCCGTGGCTCTGGTCGCCGTTGTCATCGGCCTGCGACTCGTCTACGGAACCATGGATCTGAGCTCCGGTCTCTTCGTTCTGCTGCTGGCACCGGAGTGCTTCATCCCGCTGCGCGAACTCGGCTCCGGCTACCACGCCAGCGAGAATGGTCGCGAGGCACAGGATCGCGCACATGCGCTGATCGCCAGCACCGACACCGCGGCGCAGGACGGGGCCGACCGCGATGATGCTGCCGGAGACGAGCACCATGTGATCTACCCGAACCGGACGATGATCGAGTGGACCGGTGACGTCCCGGTCACACCTGGCATCACCGCGGTCCGTGGCGCCTCGGGCGCAGGCAAATCCACGATCCTGGCGGCCCTGACCGGAAATCTCCCTACCGGGGCCAGAACCACAATGACCCCGCGTCGGGTCGCATTCGTGCCACAGGCTCCCCGCATCTTCGGTGCGACGATCGGAACCGAACTCGGCGTCTACGGTCTCCCGCGCTCACTACAGGGGGCGGCTCTGCGCAATGCCCGCCTGCCCGAGGACGTGACGCTGTCGACGTCTGCATTGAGTCCTGGCCAGCTTCGTCGGCTCGCCTTCGTCCGGGTGCTGCACCTGATCGAGGACGACGCCGAAGCGCTCGTGCTCGACGAACCGACCGCTCACCTCGATGATGAGAACGCGGAGATCATCATCGGCATGATCGCTGAGGCGGCAGCGCGCGTCCGTGTCGTCCTGGCCAGCCATGATGACCGCGTCTCCGCACTCGCCGCCGAGGAGATCGTCCCACGCAAGTCCACTTCCTCCGCGAATGCCGCGCGTGCTGCGAATGCTGCGAGTGCCGATTCCGTCACGAGCGCCGATTCCGCCGCGAGTGCCGCAGCGTCGGTGCAGGCACGCGGGCAGGGCACCGAGTCGCAGAAACATAGTGCGGCAGCGGCCGCCGTCCCAGCCATGCCCGCCGTCCCAGCGATGACTACTGACCCAGCCATGTCCGCTGACTCGGCTGCTGGTACCGGGTCACAGGTCGCGGACAGGGTGGCCGAGGTCCGTGGCTCGTCCGCGAAGGGGAAGCTGTCAACGCTTCGCCGTCGGTGGTCGCTCCTGCGCTCGAGCATGCCGCTGCTGACTCCGAACATGATCATCGCTCTGCTCTCGTCCTGCGCCTCGAGCCTGGCCGCGATCGCACTGACCGCAGTCTCGGCCTGGCTCATCGTCGAGGCCTCCTACCAGCCTCCCATCATGATCCTCATGGTCGCCATCGTCGGTGTGCGGTTCTTCGGACTGAGCCGATCGGTCCTGCTCTATCTCAGTCGACTCAAACTGCACTCGGCGATCTTCGCCTCGTTGGCCAGGCTGCGCTCTCGTCTTTGGGAGCACTTCGAAGCGGTCGGCGTGGGGGACCGGAAGCTGCTGACCTCTGACGCCGCACTGCGCACCATGGTCTCCGATGCCGATGATGTGCGCGACTTGATTCCGCGGACCCTGTTCCCCCCGGTCGCCTCGGCGCTGGTCTTCCTAGCTGTGCTCATCGCCACCTGGGCGTTCGACCCGACCTCGCTGCCGTTGTTCCTGGTCCTCGGCACTCTCAACCTGGTCCTGCTGCCGGCGATAGTCATCAGGAGTGAAAGCGGGCTTGCCGCCCGCGTCCGAACCGTCCGCAACCGGATACTGTCAGTCCTGGCACGCGCACTGAATGCCAAAACGGACCTGCGAGCGAATCGTGCAGACAATACGGTTCTCACGGTCCTCAGCCGCGCGGAGCGGGAACTGCAGTTGGCTCAGCGTCGTTCCTCACAGAACTTCGGGGCCGCTCAACTCTGGCTGCAGCTGAGCACGGTGGCCACTGCGGTGCTCATTGCGATGACCTCCTCGGCCCCGACGGAAATTCTGGCCGTCGTCGTCCTCATGGCGCTGGGTTCGGCAGACGTCTTCTCACAGTCGCTGCTGGCATTCCGTGCGCTGCCCAGCCTCGGGGTCGTCCTCGACCGTCTCCCGGAGCTGTCACCCGCCCGGTCGGGCTCCGCGGCCAAGCGCCGCAGTCACGAGGACTCAGCTGCCGACGCGCTCGACGCGAGTGCGTTCACAGCGCTCGAGCTCGAAGGCATGAGTGTCGGGTGGGACGCCGGGCCCGTCGTCGAGGATGTCGATCTGCGTGCTCAGAGAGGCCGGTGGACCGTCCTGCACGGCGAGAGCGGCGCGGGCAAGTCGACGACGCTGAGTGTGCTGCTGCGTTTCCTCGACCCATGGTCAGGCACCTACCGAGCCGAGGACGATGCGGGCCGCGAGACGGATGTGCTCGGTTTGGCACCGGCGGAGCTCGCCGGACGAATCGCGTGGTGTCCGCAGGAGGCGCATGTCTTCCGGTCGACGGTGAGGGGCAATCTGGCGATCGCGCGCAGAGACACACCCACCACCGAGGAGATGTGTGCGGCATTGGCCAGCGCGGGCTTGGGCGAATGGGCCGATCCGGTCGGCTTGGAACTCTGGGTCGGCGATCATGGAGCAGACATCTCGGGTGGACAGCGTCAGCGATTGGCCGTGGCCAGGACTCTCCTGAGTGGAGCGGACGTGATCGTGCTCGACGAACCGACGGCACACCTCGACGATGAGATGGCGCACGGGTTGGTGGCCGACCTGCGGCGGAGCCTTGACTCACACACCGTTGTGATGGTCACTCATGATCGCAGCCTGATCGCTGACGGCGACCAACTAGTCGAGCTGGGAAGTGAGCTCAGTCGCGCTTCGAGCCGAACATGATCTCGTCCCAGCTGGGGATCGATGCGCGGCTGTTCTTCTTCGCCTTCGCCTTCGACTCTGTGTCCTTGAGCTGAGTCGATTCCTCGCTGGTACCAGACTCTTCTTCGCTGACACCAGGTTCATTGAGCAGGGAAAGCTGCTGGTCTTCGTCGAATCTGCCGACCTCCTGGGTCGGCTCCTGCGGCTCGTCCGGATCGACCCCCGATGAAGGATCTTCGAAGGCGAAGACCTCGTCATCGGTGGCATCTGTCGGCCGTCCGGGAGCTGTGTGCGCGCCCTGCGGGTGAGTCTCCGGATCCTCGGTGACCGCACGGAGCCGACCACGCGGTTCATCCTCCTCGCCATGACGGCGTCGTTTGCGCAGATTCTCCAGGATTCGTCCTGTCTCTGCCTGGTGATCGCGAGCGGCGGGAGAAGGGTCAGTCGGAGCCGGTGGAGTCGGAGGCGTATCGATCTCCTCGGTGTTCTTCTGACGTTCGGCGCCGGTTCCGTAGTTCGGGATGGGTCCGGTGTCGGTCGGTCCCGAATCGGCCAGCCACTTCGCTTCGTCGTCGATGGGAGTCAGAGACCGGCGATAGTAGTTCCATCCGGCCGTGCGGGTCCGATCAGCGGCGGTGAAGCTGAGCTGGATGTACCAGTTGCCGTCCTGCTGCTTCCACGCATCCCAATCCATCGTTTCGATGTCGACGTCGCGCATGGCCAGACGAGACTGGCACAGTTCGACCAGAGGAGTCGGGTCGCCGTTGGGGTCATGATCGGAATAGATCGGATGCTGACTGGCCCTGTACGCCGTGTGCGCGCGTTCGGCGAGTGCCGGACGCTCATAGGTGCGGACCTGCTCGATATCGGCACCCGTCGAGGAGATGACCTCCTCAGCGCTCATCCCGCCGCGGATCATCGCCTGGATGTCACGGGGACGAACGGGGGTGTCCGGTTTGGCCGTGGTGCGGTCCTTGCGGACAGCAGCGGAGAGAGCTTCGTCGAGAGCCAATCGATACTGCAGCCCGTTCTCGTCGTTCAGCAGCAGATGAGTGCCGTCGGCGTCGACTCCGTTCAAGATCAGTTCACGCATGCCTTAAGCTCCTTTATCGCGTCTCATCTGCATCGTGTCACGTCCGGAGCCGCCCATAGGGCAGATTTGCGCGCGAGTCGCGAAATGGCAGGCCTGATCGCTGAGCTGGTCTGACTCACTGTGCGGACAACGGGCGCAGACCCTCTACAGGCTGTAAAATCGGTAAGTGTGAATACCACTGCACCCATTGACACTCTCGTCCTCATGTCATTCGGGGGACCGGAGGCTCCAGAAGAAGTCGTCCCTTTCCTCAAGAACGTCACCGCCGGTCGCGGCATACCGGAGGAGCGACTCGAAGAAGTCGGTGAGCACTACTACGGCTTCGGTGGGAAGTCGCCCATCAATGATCAGAACAAGGCGCTGCTGCAGGCTCTGCGCGACGAGCTCGAGCGTCGCGGAATCGACACCCCAGTCATCTGGGGCAACCGCAATTGGGAGCCGTACCTGACCGATACGGTGCGTGCCGAGGCGCAGGCCGGCCGAACCCGATTCCTGTCCATCGACACCTCGGCGTATTCGTCGTATTCCTCCTGCCGTCAATATCGTGAGGACTTCGCCAAGACGATTGATGAGCTGTCCGCCGAAGGCACGTCTGTCACGATCGACAAGATTCGGCAGTTCTACAATCACCCCGGCTATGCCGAGGCCTGCGCTGTCCTCCTGAGAGAGGGCATCGCCGACTTCACGAAGCAGGTGGGCGCCCTCGACGCGGCGAAGCACCGCATCCTGTTCGTCACGCACTCGATCCCCAACGTCATGCAGGACGCCTCTGCGGTGGCGACCGGTGGCTATCGCGCACAGCACGAAGAGCTCATGACCCACCTCCTGGATGGATTGGCTGAATCCGAGACTCTTCCGGCAGAGCTGGTCTACTGCTCACGTTCGGGGTCGCCGGAAGTGCCGTGGCTCGAACCGGACGTCAACGATCGGATGACGGAGCTCGCCGACGACGGAGTCACCGGTGTGATCCTCGTTCCGATCGGATTCATCTCCGATCACATGGAGGTGGCCTTCGACCTCGATACTGAGGCGAAGGAGACCGCAGCCGAAGTCGGCTTCGCCTTCACCCGCGTCGCAACCGTCGGCACGCACCCCCTGTTCGTGTCCGGGCTCGTCGACCTCGTCGAGGAGAGGACAGCACAGCTTCGCGGCGAGCAGACGTCTGCTCCGGTGGTTGCCGGTTCCACTGCGCTGACTCCCGGCAGCGGCGCGTGCAGCATCGACTGCTGCCGCGGACGCATCGAACGGATGACCGAACCCAACTGGCCCACCTGACTGCCGCGCCGCTGAGCGCTCTGCTCGAAACAGAAATCCCTCCTCTGCACGAACTGCAGGGGAGGGATCCTTCGTTCAGTCTTCCCGACGCGTCAGGTTTCTTCCGGTTCGGAAACGACCGGTATCGCTCCGGTCTCTGCTGCGATGACCGCAACGATCGGACCGGTGTCCACATCATTGCGACCGGCAAGTTCCAAGAGATTCTGCAGGTCGTCGATGAGGGTCTCGACGAGGTAGTCGTCCCCTTCTGACCGGGCTTCATGAATGCGATGACGGACATCGTCGATCCTGGTATCGAGTTGATTTGCGAATTCACTCATCGTGTATCCGTCCTTCCTCGGGGCGTCACCCATGCGCGGGACGATCCCAGTTTCATTCACCGACACAATGCGGTCGGCGTTATTCGACTTATGTATTCTCGCAGAGCTTTTCGAGAGTCGTATGTGTGAACTGTCACGAGGCGACTCATCAGTGACGAGAATCACTGTGAACATGGACGATCTGATCTTGCCAACAGCAACCATACAGTGCACAATGCTGGGGACACGTTTGGCGAGAGGGGTAGAAAATCCTCTTCAGCACACCCGACAGAGAGCGATGAGCCATATGGCAACGGATTACGACGCACCTCGTAAGCAAGACGATGAAATCAAAAGCGATTCGATTGAACAGCTGAAGGCTTCACGCTCGCAGGCGCAGGCCAGCAAGATTGACGAAGATGAGACCGCGGTTGCGGAAGGGTTCGAACTGCCCGGTGCGGACCTGTCGAACGAAGAGCTCTCCGTTCGAGTGCTGCCCAAGCAGAATGACGAGTTCACCTGCATGGAATGCTTCCTGGTTCGCCATCGCTCACAGCTGGCGAGCGAAGAGGGCGGAGTCCCCATCTGCACGGACTGTGCTGGCTGAAACGCCTGTCGGACGAAGCAAGAACGCGCCCTTGTCGGGGCGCGTTTCTGTATCTCGGCTGAGTCCAGCGTCAGCGTGTCAGTCCGAATGTTCAGGGTGTGCGCCTCAGGGCGTGAGCGCAGCGGCGAATTCCATCGGTCGCTTGCTCGAGACCAGCCAATAAGGGGTCGGGTCGGTCTCGTCGTGGATGTCGATGCGCACTGCACATTTGGCCCAGGGGCGCAGCATGAGGAAGGCCCGTGCGTCGAGGCCCGGTCCGCGGGCCGTCCGGGCCCCCTCGGCCTCGTAGCCGGTGGCGCCGGTGACATAGCGGCGATCGATATGTGCATCGCCGACGAAGAGCTGCCGCTCGGTGACGATGATGGAGATCCCAAGCGAACGCAGCCACCAGGCCAAGAGGATGAAACTGATCACCGGAAGGATGACGGCACCGGTCTTCCACACAGGGAAGACCATGAGTGCGGTCGAAGCCGCGGCGATCGCGATGAGAATCCACATGCCGACTGATGGGCCAAGTTTTTCCGTGTACACCACGCGTGTATCGGGTTGAGTCGTTGCCATGGGCCTATTCTCCCATAACGGACTTTTTGGAAGCGCTCAGGCTTCGGCGTTAGAGTGCTTCTTTGTGGCAGAAATCCTGAAGATTGACCTCAAACGCCTCGACACAGGCATGACTCCTCCCTCGTACGCACATGCGTCGGACGCGGGCGCCGATCTGTGCTCGGCGATCGACTTCGTCCTCGAACCGTTCGAGCGGAAGGTCGTGCCCACCGGCATTGCGATCGCGCTGCCGATCGGCACCGCAGGATTCGTCCATCCACGCTCGGGCCTTTCGAGCAGACACGGTGTGACAGTGATCAATGCTCCGGGCACGATCGACGCTGGCTATCGAGGCGAGATCAAGGTGCCGCTGGTCAACCTCGATGCGCGGACCCCTGTGCGCATTTCGCGTGGGGACCGCATCGCCCAGCTCGTCATCCAAGAAATCAAACAAGCAGACTTCACCCTCGTCGAATCGCTGGACGACAGCGATCGCGGCGCAGGGGGCTTCGGCTCCACTGGTGGGGTACAAGCAGGTCTGACCGAGAAAGAGGTGTGAACGACCATGGGACTGTTCTCTCGATTCTCCAAGAAATCCTCCGCTGAGAAGATCGACGACACTGTCGACGAGGAGCACGACGTCGACGACGCCGTGACAAATGACACCGAGGCTGAGGAGTCGACCGACAGCGATTCGGACTCGACCGACGATGATTCGGACCAGACCGGCAGCGGTTCGGATGAGGCTGACTCACAGGAGTCGGAGGATGCGACCGATGACGACGATGTCGACGAGCTCGACGAGGAGGCTCTGCTCGAGAAGTCAGCTCCCTATGACCGCTCTGAGAAGGGCCCGTTCGACGCCGGCGAAGACTTTCCTGAGCTCAACAGGCTCGACCTGGGAGCTCTCAAGGTACCCGTCGTCGACGGCATGCAGGTGCGCCTGGACACAGATGACGACTCCCAGCGTGTGCTGGCTGTGACTCTCATCCATGAAGGCGGCGGGATCCAGTTGCAGGCCTTCGCAACACCACGGTCAGAAGGCCTGTGGAACACCGTCCGCAAGCAGTTGGCAGACAGCGTCGCCTCACAGGGCGGCGAAGCATCGGAACTCCACACATCGCTAGGCAGAGAGCTGGCTGTAGAAGTCCCCGCCAAGACCGAGGACGGTCGCCCTGGGAAGCGCGCCATGCGCTTCGCCGGGATCGACGGTCCGCGGTGGTTCGTCCGCGCGGTGTTCTCCGGCAAGGCCGTCACCGACGACGAGATCCGGTCCGAACTCAGCGCACTCTTCCGCGGCGTCGTCGTCGACAGAGGACAGGAGGCGATGGCTCCGCGTGAGCTCATCGTGCTCACTGCGCCTCAGGTCGACGCAGATTCCGAGAACGACGATGAGGAGAAGGATAAGGACAAGGACGAGCTCAACCCGTTCGAACGCGGACCGGAAATCACCGAGGTCCGCTGAGTCCCATGCTGGATATCATCACACGCCTCGTGCGTGATTTCGGGTCCAGGGACGCCGAGGCGCGGGCCGATCTGAGGCTCCTGTCCCAAATTCCCGGCGTCATCAGCGTCCGCGACCTCACGCCCCGGCAGCTCTCACGGATCGCCGGCGTCGTCAGCGCGGTGACGCAGTCATGCAGCGGCGACAGCCCTCGCCTGCACATCACAGTTGCCGATGGGACAGGGGAGGTTCACGCACAGTTCCTGGGCCGTCGTGAGATCAGCGGAATCAGGCCGGGAGCACTGATCGTCCTCGAGGGTCGCTTCTGCAGCCATGACGGAGTGCTGAAGGCGCACAACCCGGTCTACGAGCTGATCCAGACCCGCGATGACCACGAGTGAGCTGACCTCGGCGTCATCAGCGAACAGAGTTCGTGCTCATTGAGCGGGAGCCTGCAGCAGACTCAGCAGAGCACCTTCCTGATCCGGAGAGGAGAGGAAGAACAGCTCGTCGCCGGCCTCGACCACGTTATCGGCGCTGGGCGCGAATGCCCGGGAATTGCGAATGACCGCGACGAGCACCGTGTCAAGCGGGAAGGCGATGTCGCCGATTCGTGAGGCGACAAGTGCCGACGATTCGTGGACCGTGAACTCCATCAGCCCCGCCTGACCTCGTTCGAAGCTCATCAGATGCACGAGTCCGCCGACCTCGACGGCTTCCTCGACAAGCGCGGTCATCAGCCTCGGCGTCGACACTGCCACGTCGACGCCCCAGTTGTCATCGAAGAGCCATTCGTTCTTCGGATTGTTCACCCGCGACACAGTGCGCGGGACACCGAACTCCGTCTTCGCCAGCAGAGACAGTACGAGGTTGGTCTTATCATCACCGGTGGCGGCGACGACGACATCGGCCTCCTCGAGCTTGGCCTCACCCAATCCCGCCAGTTCGCAGGCATCCGAGAGCAGCCATTCGGCACCCGGGATCCGCTCATGACCTAGAGCCTCCTGGCTCTGATCGATGAGGAGGACCGCATGCTTCTTGTCGAGGAGTTCCCGTGCCACCGAACGACCGACGGATCCGGCTCCAGCGATGACGACTCTCATTCTTCCTCCATTGCTCGCACAGGCTGATCCAGTATCTTCTCGATCTCGCCGAGGCGGTCCACCGGACACATCAGATGGACCAAGTCTCCGTCCTGGAGGAGCAGATCCTCGTGAGCGAGGATACCCTCGGACAGTCGGGTGACGTAGGCGACCCGGGCCTTGGTTCGAGTCTCGATCTCCTTGATCGGTCTGGCCACCCACCCGGGATCGAGATGGACCTCGGCGAGCACGAGCCTGCCCGAGGGTTCGCGAAATTCGGTGATCGATCCCTGCGGGACGAGTTTGCGCATCACCTGGTCGGCCGTCCACCTCACCGTGGGAACGGTGGGAATGCCCAGCCGTTCGAACACCTGGGCGCGGTTGGGGTCGTAGATTCTGGCCGCGACGTTGGCGACGCCGAACGTCTCCCGGGCGACACGCGCGGCGAGGATATTGGAATTGTCTCCGCTGGAGACGGCGGCGAAGGCGTAGGCGTCCGAAGTCTTCGCCTGGGACAGCGTCTCACGGTCGAACCCGATGCCGGTGATGGTGGATCCGCTGAAATCCCTGCCCAGTTTGAGGAACGCATCAGGGTTGCGATCGACGACGGCCACCGTGTGCCCATTGGCATCGAGTGCTTTAGCCAAGGACGCTCCGACTCGGCCGCAGCCCATAATCACGAAGTGCATGGGTAATCCTCTCCGCATTGATCTACCATTGGTGCCCGTGGCCAGCAGTTTTTCTGATGCCGTCAAAAGACTACTCGTTGGACGGCCCTTCCGCAGTGAGGGCAGGCGTGCGCCTGCGCTGAAGAAGCGCATCGCGATGCCGGTCTTCGCCTCCGACATGCTCTCCTCCGTGGCCTATGCCCCGGACGAGATCCTGCTGGCCCTGTCGCTGACATCGCTCGTCGCCCTCACAGTCGCGCCCTGGATCGGTGTGGCCGTCGGCGCAGTGATCCTCGTCATCGTCGCCTGCTACCGCATCAACGTCAAGGCCTACCCGTCCGGAGGCGGCGACTACGAGGTCGCGTCGAAGAACCTCGGTCCCCGTGCCGGGCTGGTCGTCGCTGCGGCCCTGCTGGTCGATTATGTGCTGACCCTGGCCGTGTCGATGACGGTCTTCGCCGCGTACATCACGACGGCCTTTCCGCTCCTGGCTCCGTATCGCGTTCCCGTGGCGATCATCGGGATCCTGCTCATCACCCTGGCCGGGCTGCGCGGTTCACGTGCCACTCCGGTGCTTCTCGCGATCCCGACCTACCTGTTTCTGGGTGCCGTCTTCCTCACCATGTGCGTGGGTCTGCTGCGGGTCGGTGCCGGAGACATCCCGCAAGCGGAGACCGCCGATTACACCGTCGTCCATACCGGAGTCCAAAACGAGGCCACGCTCGGGCTGGCGACGGTCCTGATCGTCCTGCGCGCCTTCTCCTCCGGCTCTGTGGCCTTGGCCGGTGTGCAGACGGTGGCCACCGCAGTGCCCGCATTCAAGAAGCCGCGCGGGAAGAATGCCGGCAACACCCTCCTGCTGTCGGGCCTGTTGGCGGCGCTGATGCTGACCGGCCTGACCTATCTGGCATCCGTGACGGGCATCAAATACGTCGACGACCCGCATCTCTACCTGGTCAGACCCGATGGTAGCGCGGTCAGCGCCGAATACGAGCAGGAACCCGTGCTCGCGCAGCTGGCGCACGCGATCTTCGACAACGCACCCGTGATGTTCTACTTCGTGGTGCTTGTCGCGGCCCTGGTGCTCATCGTCGCCGCGAACACCGCGGTCGAGGGATTCCCCGGCCTCGCCTCTCGGCTGGCACGCGACGGATTCCTGCCCAGGCAGCTGGCGACCAAGGGCGACCGGCTGACGTTCTCCAACGGCATCCTGCTCCTGGCCTTTGCAGCGATCCTGCTCGTGATAGCGACGCGGGCCTCTGCGACGACCCTGATCCAGCTCTATCTCGTCGGTGTCTTCGCGAGCTTCGTCGTCGGCCAAGCGGGCATGGTCCTGCACTGGAACAAGCGCCTGCGCTTGGTCATCGACCCGAAGGCGCGCGTGCGGATGCACATCAATCGCCTCGTCAACGGGGCCGGCTGCATCATCGCCTCGGGCGTGCTGCTCGTCGTCATCGTCTCCAAGTTCCTTGCCGGCGCCTGGCTCGCGGTCGCGGCGATGGCAGGACTCTACCTGGTGATGGGCGCTATCCATCGCCACTACTCCCGCGTCGCCCGGGAACTTGCTCCGGAGGCCGACGGGGGATCGCGCACGATCCCGTCCAACACCCACGCGATCGTCGTCGTCAATGAGATCAACAAGCCGACTCTGCGGGCCCTGTCCTATGCCCGAGTGACCCGTTCGAGCCAGCTCGAAGCCATCACCGTCGCCGTCGACGAGGACTCTGCGAGCGCCCTGCAGCGGCAGTGGAACGATATGTCGCTGCCCGTGCCGCTGACGGTCCTCGACTCGCCGTACCGTGAGTTGGTCCGACCCCTGCTGGCGCATGTGCTCGCGATCCGCCGCAGATCCCCGCGCGACCTCGTCATCGTCTACATTCCCCAATACATCGTGGGACGCTGGTGGGAACACATCCTCCACAACCAAGTAGCCTTGAAGCTGCGCACTCGTCTGCTGCTGGTCCCCAATGTCGTCGTGGTCTCAGTGCCGTGGCGCCTGCGTTCCTTCTCCCGGCAGTACGGCGGCGATGGACCCGAGAACGACAATCCACTGTATAGACAGGCTTGAACACCGATGAGCGCACATTCTGCCGAAGAGATCCCGGCCATGGATCTGACCCTGCACGTCGAGAGCCCGGCCGCCGGCGGCAGCAGCATCGCCCGCCACGAGGGGCAGGTCGTTTTCGTCACCGGGGCGGTTCCGGGGGAGACCGTCCGTGCCCGCACCGAGGCAGGGCCGGCGGCGAAGTTCCTGCGCGCCGACGTCATCGAGGTCCTCGATGCCTCGGAGTTCCGTGTCACCGACCGTCGCTCGCGGTTCCTCGCCGGCGATGCCGGCGACCGGCCGCTCTTCGGCGGGATGGAGTTAGCCCACGTCGACCTCGCCCACAGTCGTGAGCTCAAGGCCGAAGTCCTGCGTGATCAGCTCTCCCGCATCGGCCACATCGACCGCAGCGTCGACGTCGCGGCCGCACCGGGGGAGAACACCGGGCTGAATTGGCGGACCCGGGTGCAGATGGCCGTCGACAACACGGGCCGACTGGGCATGCTGGCACCGCGTTCGCACGATGTCGTGCCTTTGGCCTCGGCTCCGCTGGCAACGTCGGCCATCGCCGAGGTGGCCCTGTCCTCGCTGCGCCTGCCCGGTGCCGATCGACTTGAGTTCGCCTGGGCCGGCGATCGCGGAGCCGTGATCGTGCGCGGCCAATGCGATCCGGTCGCGCTCACAGACCTCGCGCAGACTCTGCCCTCGCAGTGGTCAATCCTCGCGGATGCGCGAAACGGCACCGGCCGCAAGGGCGCTGGAGCCACGGGCGGACACACGAAGCTGGCCGTGGTCAGGGGAGAGGACCAGCTGATCGAAGAGGTCTCCGGGCGCGATTACCGGGTGGCTGCCGATGGGTTCTGGCAGGTCCATGAACAGGCTCCACAGCTGCTGAGTGCGCAGGTCAACTCCGCGCTCAGTGATCAGACACGGGTGATCACGGACCTCTACTGCGGTGTGGGGCTGTTGGGGATCAGCGCCGCCTCTGCCACCGGCGCCGGTCTCTACGGGGTCGAGGGCGCGAAATCAGCGATTGAGAACGCGAAGGTCAACGCCAAGGGTCTCAACGCGAACTTCGACGCCTCCCGGGCAGATCGCGCGAGGATTCCGAAGTCGGACGTCATCATCCTCGACCCGCCGCGTTCCGGTGCCGGCAAAGCGGTCACGCGAGCGCTGCTTGAATCGAGCGCGACGACGATCGTCTACGTCTCCTGCGACGCCGCAACCCTGGCACGGGACTTGGCGGTACTCGTCGGCGGAGGGTTCGCCATCGAGAGCCTGTCCGGCTTCGACCTGTTCCCACTCACCGCTCACCTGGAAACGGTCACCGTCCTCAGGAGGTGACCGGGTCGCAACGTCGGGGCCCTCAGGTGCGCACCCTCTGCGGGAGCAGAATGAGGACGATGAGGGCGATGAAGGTCGTCAGGAAGCCCCACAGTCCCCACCAGCCTGAGGAGCGGCCCTTCTCGCTGGCCAGGGAGCGACAGATGACGGCGAATATGATACCGACGAGGAGAGCGCCGAACCCGAATCCGGCGCCGAGAGTGAACGGGTCCATGAAAGCTCCTTGTTCGCAGCTGCTGATGTGACTCCAGATTAGGGACTTCGACTGCTGATTCGCGCTGGAGTTGTCCGGACTCTCACGTAGGGAAAACCTGATTCTCCATTCACCGACAGGCCAGCCTCCGAAGGTGGTCAAGGCCGGGCAAATGAGATAGAATTTATCTTGACGTCAAGATACTTTTGGAAACAATTGTGTCGCGTAAATCGGTGCGCGGCTCACGGGCTTGCCCGGTTTCTTGGATGAGTGTCGGATGAAACAGGAGAATCACGATGAGCAACGTCGATACGTTCAAATCGAAGAGCACCCTGACCGTAGGCGAAACGGATTATGAGATCTATCGCCTGGATCAGGTCCCAGGGTCACAGAAGCTTCCATTCAGCCTCAAGGTGCTGATGGAGAATCTGCTGCGCACTGAAGACGGTGCGAATATCACTTCGGAGCATATCGAAGCCCTCGGCAACTGGGACCCCAGTGCCGAACCGGCTACGGAAATTCAGTTCACCCCCGCACGTGTGGTCATGCAGGACTTCACCGGCGTGCCCTGCATCGTCGACCTCGCGACAATGCGCGAGAAGGTCGTCGAGCTGGGTGGAAGGCCAGAGCAGGTCAACCCGCTGGCTCCGGCCGAGTTGGTCATCGACCACTCGGTCCAGATCGACAACTTCGGCACCGCCGAAGCGATCGAACTCAACATGGACATGGAATACAAGCGCAACGGTGAGCGCTACCAGTTCCTGCGTTGGGGCCAGACGGCCTTCGATGACTTCAAGGTCGTTCCCCCAGGCATGGGCATCGTTCACCAGGTCAACATCGAACACCTCGCACGCGTCGTCATGCCGCGCGAGGTCGACGGTGTTCTCCGTGCCTACCCGGACACACTGGTCGGCACCGACTCCCACACCACCATGGTCAACGGCCTCGGTGTGCTCGGTTGGGGCGTCGGCGGCATCGAGGCCGAGGCAGCCATGCTCGGCCAGCCCGTCTCGATGCTCATCCCTCGCGTCGTCGGCTTCAAGCTGACCGGCGAGATCCCCTCCGGCGTGACCGCGACCGACGTCGTGCTCACGATCACCGATATGCTCCGCCAGCACGGAGCAGTCGGAAAGTTCGTCGAGTTCTACGGCGAGGGCGTGGCCTCAGTGCCGTTGGCCAACCGCGCCACGATCGGCAACATGAGCCCCGAATTCGGTTCGACCGCCGCGATCTTCCCGATCGACGAGGTCACCATCGACTATATGAAGCTCACCGGCCGTTCGGCCGAGCAGATCCAGTTGGTCGAGGACTACGCCAAGGCGCAGGGCCTGTGGCACGATCCCAGCAGCGAAGTCGAGTACTCGGAGTACCTCGAGCTCGATCTCTCCAGCGTCGTGCCTTCGATCTCAGGACCGAAGCGCCCGCAGGACCGCATCGAGCTCACGGACGCCAAGGACCAGTTCGCCAAGGACATCCACAATTACGCGAAGCCCGGCGAAGAGAACAAGTCGGCTCCCGTCACCACCAGCGACGGATCCAGCTTCGAACTGGCCAACGGCGCCGTGGCGATCGCTTCGATCACCTCGTGCACCAACACCTCGAACCCCTCGGTGATGCTGGCTGCAGGTCTGCTGGCCCGTAACGCCCGCAAGCGCGGACTCAACTCCAAGCCCTGGGTCAAGACCTCCATCGCTCCGGGTTCGAAGGTCGTCACCGAGTACTACAAGAAGGCCAACCTCATTGAGGACCTCGAGGCGCTCAACTTCTTCGTCGTCGGCTACGGCTGCACCACCTGCATCGGCAACTCCGGACCGCTCGATTCCGATATCTCGGAAAGCATCCAGGACCACGACCTGGCAGTTTCCGCAGTCCTGTCCGGCAACCGTAACTTCGAGGGCCGCATCAGCCCCGATGTGAAGATGAACTACCTTGCCTCGCCTCCACTGGTCATCGCCTATGCTCTGGCCGGAACCATGGACTTCGACTTCGACAACCAGCCCCTGGGCCAGGACTCGGAAGGCGTCGACGTCTACCTCAAGGACCTGTGGCCATCGCCGGAAGAGGTTGAGTCGGTCATCTCGTCCTCGATCTCGACAGATATGTTCGACGAGGAATACGGCCGGATCTTCGAAGGTGACGACCGCTGGAAGGCGCTGCAGACACCCGAAGGCGCGATCTTCGAGTGGGACGATCAGTCGACCTACGTGCGCAAGCCAACCTTCTTCGACGGAATGGGCCTGGAAGCAGAGCCCGTTTCCGACATCAAGGGTGCACGCGTTCTCGCGAAGCTCGGCGACTCGGTCACGACCGACCACATCTCGCCTGCAGGTTCCTTCAAGGCCGACACCCCAGCCGGCAAGTACCTCATCGAGCACGGCGTCGAGCGCAAGGACTTCAACTCCTTCGGTTCGCGTCGCGGCAACCACGAGGTGATGATCCGCGGCACGTTCGCGAACATCCGCTTGCAGAACCAGCTCCTCGACGGAGTTCAGGGTGGCTTCACCCGCGACTTCACGCAGGAGGGCGGTCCGCAGACCTCGATCTTCGACGCTTCCGTGAACTACGCGAATGCCGATACCCCTCTTGTCATCCTCGGTGGCAAGGAATACGGTTCAGGATCCTCGCGTGACTGGGCTGCCAAGGGCACCAAGCTGCTCGGCGTCGAAGCCGTCATCACCGAGAGCTTCGAGCGCATCCACCGCTCGAACCTCATCGGCATGGGCGTTATGCCGCTGCAGTTCCCCGCTGGTGAATCTGCTGATTCGCTGGGCCTCGATGGCACAGAGACCTTCGCGATCTCCGGAATCACGGAGCTCAATGAAGGCACCACTCCGAAGACCGTCAAGGTCTCGGCGGCGAAGGAAGACGGAACCACCGTCGACTTCGACGCAGTGGTCCGCATCGACACCCCGGGTGAAGCCGATTACTACCGCAACGGCGGCATCCTGCAATACGTGCTTCGCCAACTTGCCGGTAGTTGAGGAAACTCCTGGTAAGAACGGGTTTCGAAGCCGGCACGACTAGGTGCTACAGGATCGGAACAGTCTAGATGATCGCCCCACCCGGCGCTGCTGGGTGGGGCGATCTGGTGCTCACAGGGATGGCCGACTGGCGGATGTAGTAAGTCCTTCGCCCAGTCGTCAACATTCGATCGTCGACCTCGCGGACTGATACTCATCCTGTCACCTGCTCGTGCTGCCGTCCCCCCATGAGCCAGGACGGCGGTAGCACGGATGAGCCGTAGGTGGTGAGGTAGTGCTCAAGGGCCGAGCCGCGGATCCGCGTGTCTTCACCGGTATCCGGCGTTCCGCGGAGGCGCTCGTCGCCGGAGTTACAGTCACTACTCCCAACGGCAGCTCCTGCGGTATGACGATACTGACGAGCGGATGGATCAAGTACGCGAGACCCAGCGGAGGGCCGCACCCGTGGCGACGTCCACCCAGGTCGCGAACCCTGCGCTCAAGTCGCAGACGATAGCGGCGCGCAGGCCGTTGCCGACGAGGGAGACCACTGTGAGGACCCCGAGCCCCACTCGAGCCGGACAGGTGTAGGTGAGTGGGTGACCGCGCAAGGCGAAGGGCACGGTGATCCCTCTTTGGCTGAATCGGTCGGAACCTCAGGCCCGTCCGTCACAGTGCGCGAGTCGCGCAACTAAGCACGGAACCTCGATATACTATCGGCGAGGCCGCCTCTACAAATCGAGTTTTCTCCGAGTCTCCAAACCTGCCTACGACAAGGATGTCAATGCAACTTTCAATGGTAAGTATTGAGAATTTTCGCGCTCACACATCGACAGCTATTCCGCTTACCCAACTCGGCTCTCTGATTGGCGAGAACAACGCGGGGAAATCTTCCGTTCTTCATGCGATTCAGTACGCGTTGGAGGAAAGGAGGCTCGACGACGCCGATTTTCGAGATGCAACTAAGCCGATAGCCGTCACGCTTCATCTCACGGGGATTGGGGAGCAGGATCTTGAGCGAGTCGGAGATTCTCACCGTGAAAAGGTTGCCGGAATGATTCGAGATGGCAACCTCACGATCGTTCGCTCTCAGACTCATGGCGGGAAAGCAGAACCAAAGTATCTCAAGCTAGTCCCGAGCGATCCGCGGTGGAGCGTCGACAATCTGAACGATTGCACAAAAGGTAAGTCGGGTACCGCACTTCGCACTGCCGCGGTTGAACTTCGCCCCGAACTCGAAGACCTTCTGGGGCAAAAGGTTACGAAGGGAGACGTCGTCGCTGCTTGGAACGAACTTAATCAGCAACTTCCGAAAGAAGACCTTCAGCAACAGTTCGACCCCTATCCGACTGGCATTTCTACGGCAATAAAGCCTCTTTTTCCTTCAGTGATTTACATCGAGTCAGTTAAAGACGCCTCCCTCGAAGCAAGAGCGAGCGGAACCTCTGCCTTCGCCAAGCTCCTGGGCCTGCTGTTCGAAGAAGTGCAAGAACAGTTCGACGACATAGAGGAAAAGTTTAATGCTGTCCATCAGAAGCTGAACCGGCATCTTAGCTCGGACGGGGAACCAAAGGACACGCGTCTCCCCGCCGTCAAGCGCATTGAAACTGTTATCGAACAGTACGTGACTGCGAGCTTCCCCGGTGTAAAGGTTCAGATGGACATCCCCGCGCCGACTCTGTCCGTACTGCTGTCTTCAGCCGACCTGCTAATCGACGACGGCCACGTGAGCAAGGTGTCCAGTAAAGGCGATGGTCTGAAGCGCAACGTTCTGTTTGCTCTCCTGCGTGCCTATGCCGACATTCGTGACAACGGACTTGGCGGCACCGAGTCGGACGAGGTTGCTGATTCTATTGAAGCGGCGCGCAACGATGAGTCCCCCGAGACATGCTTGAGGCCCAGGGGCTCCTACCTGCTCTTGTTTGAAGAGCCCGAGCTATATCTCCATCCCAGAGCGCAGCGGCAGCTGATGGCAGCGCTGACGCAGTTCGCGAAGGACCACCAAGTGCTCGTAACAACCCACTCGCCGGGATTCTTCCAGCCAGGGACCAAAGGGTTCACGCGGATGTACAAGACTGACGCAGGTGTTGTGGCCAGGCCGGTAGACCTTACGCTGAAATTGAAGGACGAGTATCAGATCGTCCGGCACGAGAACAACGAGGCAGCGTTCTTCGCGCAAAAGGTCGTTTTAGTCGAAGGGGATAGCGACACTTTCGTTTTTCCGCACCTTGCGAAGCTATTCTCTAAAGGTTGGGATGACGTTGAACGCAATGTGATGTTCGTGAAGATCGGCGGTAAGGGCAACATCAGTCGTTACAGGACCTTCTTCGAGCAATTCGAGGTTCCGATCCACGTCATCGCCGACCTAGACGCACTGTCGAACGGGTTCGAACATCTGACTTCGACGTCGCGTGTCAGAGAGAGCCACGGCAAGCTGATTCAGTCGGTGAAAGAGCAGATCTCTGGTCCGAGTACTCCGGACCGCGACAAGGTGAAGGAAATCGTTCGGAGCCGGTCGCATCGAGAGCTGTGGGGGTCGGCGCAGGAAAACTTCGGGGCTTGGCGAGACATCCAGACAAAGGAAACCGCACAGGCTGTAGTGGATGATCTGACGGAGCTTTTCGATGCAGGTAATGGCGACGCTATCCTTGCACAACTGCAGAATCCACCTACTGAGCAAATTGCCGACTTGATTGAGGAAGTCATCTCATCGCTCGCGCTGGAGGATACATATGTGTTGCGACGCGGCGATCTCGAGACTTACTGTGGCACGCATGCGAAGGGCGAAAAGGTGGCAACTGCGATGAAGTTCTGCGCGGAGACTTTGACGCTCGATGCTCTTAAGAAAGTGCACGGCACGGAAGGGCCTGCCATTGCCGCGGAGCTGGAAGATGTTTTCTCGGGCATCTTCGATTCGAGCGCCCATGAACCTGAGACGAACGTGTGAAGTAGTTGAGAAAGTGATCGTTCCCCAAACCCGTGCGCAGGATCCCGGCAGGCCGCGGCGAAGTCGCAGGACCGTGGTGGTGCCTCGATGTAGTAGGGGTGCCAAGGCATCCGCACTTACTTAGGCAAGCGTGGTGAAGCGAGAACTTGAGCGTTCATTGTGGTCGGTCAGTGCTGCGCGGACAGCAACTTCGACGCGCTCGAGCGCGTGCATGACCAGCAGGCGCAAGGCGCGGTCGAAGACGTAAAGGTCCAACACATCGTCGAAAGAGGTGCCTTCGCGGAAGAACTGAAAGGTCGCGGGTTCGATTCCCGCAGGCGGCTCGGCAACGCCCCTCCCACCAGGCTAAACACGGGATAGGGAGGGGCCTTTTCTTTGAGAGCGACAAGACCGCTACGTTCCAAAGGACGTTCTACCGCGACACGTCGTTCGAGCAGGATTCGACGGCCTTGTGCCCTGCTCCATGTCAGCCCCTCGTGCGAGGATCGAATACAGAACCACTTCGAAAATCAGAGAGGATGCGAGATGAGTAAGAAGTCAGCTGCCGAAAATCGCCGGAGTCGACAGGCGAGCAGTGCCGCCCGACAACGTGCTCAACGCGCCAGGGGAGTGACTCGCAACACCAGCCCCCGCAAAAGGACCTATTGGCATGCAGGGTGGCCCGGCTTGGAACCGGGCACCATCCTTGTTGGATCAGACGAAGCGACGGGTTTGGGTATCGACTCAGCTCGATACATGGGTCAGGACAGAGACGATGAGCTCGATCCATACGACGCCAGCAAAGTCTATTTCAGCAACGACATTGAGTTCGCCAGGGCATTCGCCACCAACACGCAGATCGCTGATAGCCCTACTGGCGTTGTGTACCAACGGGGTGCGCTGTACCGAGTAGAGCCCATCGGCGACATCGAGCCTGATCCCGATTTCCAGAAGAGCGACGTCTCGTGGTGTTCGCCCCGGGCCCGAATCGTGACTGTGGAAGACCCAAACGTGATGATGGACGCATACTCCGCCGCTGAGCGCATCGGTCCTCACATGGCTTGGACTGACGGGTCCCCGGTCTACTCAAAGACGGGAAAGTATCTTCTCAGCCCCGAGCAGAAACAGAGCGCCTTTACTCAGACTCAATTGGACTCCCTCGTGGCCTGGACCCCTCTAAGGCATGTAAATGCCGCGCTAGCGGGTGAGCGTTCTGGCGACCGACCTCTGATCGAAAAGCATTCAGAGATCGCCATCGATGCCGCCGAGGCTACGGACGTCTTGAAAAGACACTTCAAACGAGCCAAAGCCCTTGTCGACCAGGGTGTGGAATTCTCGGACAATTATCGACCTGTCATCGACGATCTCAGCTCACTCATCGCGCCCACAGAGCTCCAGGCTGACGACCCGCGCGCGGTCGCTGTTGCGATCCATCCGCGCGATGGTCTGATCGGAGCAGCTGTTTTCACGGCTGCCCGCATGGGTGACGCTGAAGACCAGATGGTCATGATGATCGACCGAGTGGCAGTGACTCCAAGTTGGAGGCGCAAAGGTGTCGGCTCTGTGCTGCTTACGACGATGCAGCAACTCCTGCCAAACCCGGTCGACTTCGCCGTCGGGCACTGCGATTCCCAGATCGCTCCGTTCTTCGCACAGATGGGATACACGGTGCTCACGCCGGACACACCGCTGGCTTTCCCCGTTGAGAAGTTCGAGAAGGATCTACAGCCAGTTCAGTTCCCTGGCCAATGCGCCTTCTATCGACAGGGCCGGTGGTGACTCGGGGAGCGGTGCCCCTACGTTTTCGTCAAGAAGCGAATACCAGCTTCCCCAATAATATTCGCCGGGTCTCGGACAACACGAATGGTCGGTCCGGGGCCGCCTCCCAGACTGACCGGATATCTCGTCACAGAACTGTTCTGGCACAGTCGCCATCTCGGGCGTGTCGAAGTAGGCACCATCACGCAGCATCGCGTAGAAGCGGTTGCAACACCTTCTCGCCGACGCGATCAGTGCCTGTTGTGCTTCTTATGATCGCCACGTTTTTTGTAGCAATAGGCCCTCGCCAACGAGTCGCTCAATGCCGTGACCGCGGACAAAAGCAACGCCGGATTGATGTAGGGAAGCGGTATTGACAGTGGCATTGAGAACGGCGAGGGTTTCAATTGAGGACATCCGCAGCCTCAACTTCCAGTTCCTTGGATGGACTACGGAATTAGATGCCGAGCCGTGATCCTAAGTCATAGTCTGTCGACCGATGTTGGTGCGGAGGACCGCTGACTGTATGGTCGACTTCAGGGGACTGGTGCAGGGTTTGGTGACATCTAACCTGGCTTGCTCACAACGTAGGGACTGTTGCATGGATTGTAGACATAGTCCGGCTTATTCTCAGACAAGCATGGGACAGCCGAAGGTTGCCCAAGCTGGATTGCGGTGGTCCTAACCGACGGTTCCCTCTTCGCGCAACTTGTCAATCGGGCGGAGGGGGTTGCTCGGCCTCACTTAGTCTCCGCTATGGGCCTCCTTCGGCCTGCCTTGGGCAAACCGGGCATTTGAACGGAGCACCGGCGCAAGGTAGTCCCGTAAGCTGACATTCCTCTTCGGGCTGGCCATGTATCCGAGCGATCCCGATGTCATACAGCTCAGGCCGGTTATGAATATCCAACCACGTGGCCTCGAGTGATTCGCTCTCGCTCGGTATAGTGCCGCTCTCCACACCAACATCGATGAGGGAACGGAGTTGAGCGATGATAATGCCGACCTGCATCGATTGTCTCAGCATCAGCCCATGAGACATTTCTTTGAGGATTCTGGACCTGATGAGTTTGTTCCGGTCTGAGTGCACGAGTCTGCCGTAGGTGACTATTTCACGTGTCTTCACATAGTCTAGTTCGACGCCGTTGAATTCTCCTGAAGAACGAGTTGCTCTCCCTGAAGCGACTCCCTCGAAAAACCAGGCGTGAAAGTCGAGAAGGTAAATCGAGTTGTCATCCGATAGGTACTTCCGAAGAGCCTCAACGACATTCGGGATATAGGTGTTTCTGTCATTCTTGACCATGAACTTCCGTTCAAGCATCATCCGAACGTACAAGGCCATACGGTCCCGTGGTGCCAAGTCGGTCCCGGGCTTAGGCTCCTCTATATTCCCAACCAGTTCCACAAGCTCGGAGTACTCTCCCGCCAACTCCCGAAAAATCATGATTCGTTCGAGAGCGTCATGTGCCCAACGGTCATCAGCGATTACAGACTCATCCATAGGCACATCATGCATTAGAAGGAGCCCCGCTGCAGACACCGCTCCGCTGCGGTAGTACAAGTCATTGACCTACTTAGAATCGACGTGCAAGTGTGAGCCAGAACTGTGTGGGTATAACTACCGAATCTCGATCTGTATGTGTTTCTGCATCGAACCTGTCAAGCGAGGTGTCCGCGGAGAGTACGAGGATTAGTCGGCCTCTTGAGCCGGCGTTTGTTAAGAACAGCGACTTCTTCCGTAGCCGCTCTCAAAGACACATGCTTGGGGAACGATGGGTCGGTGAGCAACTGTCGATACCGGAGCATCTCGACGTACGTGCTTCACTTACTGTATGGTAGTCATTCTCTCGCATGAGCTGGTTCTCTGACCAGGTGTTTTGTATTTTGCTGTATGGCTCCATAGCGAGTCTTGTCACCGAAGCATGTCTCAGTACGTGCTTCGGCAACTTGCCGGTAGTTGAGCTAAACCGCTCGAATAAAAGAACCTGACACGCCCGACCGTGTCTAGTTCCAGCGTCTCACACATACGCTCCGTCAGGCTTCGGCCTGGCGGAGCGTATGTGTCTATGGCTCAGTCGAGGTGTCGACACCAGAACGAGTCGTCGGCCCAGTCGTCGGGGATGCCGATGTCTCACAGGTGCACGACCGCTCTTCATCCCCAGTTCAGAGCCCGGCTAACCCTTGGGCCAGGCGAGCCTCGACGACTCGTGAAGTGGTCCTCCTCCGTTCGTTTGACCCATGTGCAGCGACCCCGTATGCTTGTACCAACACGACAGGTCCGCTTCTCTAGATGAGACGCGGGCCTGTTCTCTTTCTGCCCCGCGCCGGGGACGCGAGGACGATAAGCACATGAGCACGCCGGAGAGCACCTACGCCAAGCCGTTCCTGACGATCCCCGAACAGATCAGGCGGCTGCGCGGGCGAGGCATGGACTGCGGAACAGGCACTTTCGCTTCGGGCGTCCTCGAGCGCTACGGCTACTACCGGCTGTCGGGATACTGGCACCTCCACCGAGCTCGACCCAAGCCTCCCGCGGATCGTTTCGACAAGGACGGCCGTGAGATCCGCCTGGACTCGTTCGTGCCCGGCACGAGCATGGCCCACGTGGTCGCCCTCTACGAGTTCGACCACGAGCTGCGGACCCGTCTTGGCGACATCATCAGCATGGTCGAGACATCGTTCCGGTTCCACGTCGGCCACCGACTCGGAAGGAGTGACCGGTTCGCCCATCGGCGTCCCGAGAAGCTCGGCGCGCTCCGGCCAGCGGACCCGGGCGCGCCACCCGAGCCGACCACTGCCTACCGCGAATGGCTCAAGGAGTACGAGCGTCACGAGAAGCGTGCACGGGGCGACTTCGTCGTGCATTTCCGCGAGACCTACGGTCCGCACCTGCCGATCTGGGTGGCCACGGAGGTGATGTCTTTCGGTGTCTTGAGCGGCCTCTACTACCTGATGACCCAGGCCGATCAGGAGATCCTTGCAGCGCGGTTTCACATCAGCACCGCCGACGGCAAGGGCGACCGCGGTGCTTTGAGCAACTGGCTCAATAACCTCCGGAACGTCCGGAATATCTGCGCGCACTACGGCCGCCTGTGGAACCGCAGCTTCGACGTGGTCATCGACGCGCCGGGGCAGGCGCGCGCGGACGCGGGCGACCTCCTGGCCCCGCTCGTCGAGGAGGGCGTTAACAATCGGCTGTACGGCGTGCTGCTTATCCTGCGCCACCTGGTGCTGAGCATCGCGCCTGAACGGTCCGACGTCATCGACCTCGCCGACCTCATCGAGGCCAGGTCGAACGAGATCGGATTCTCCATGACCCAACTCGGGTTCCCCGACGACTGGCGGAGCAGCCCGACCTGGGACCGGGCCTTCTCGCTCGATCCCTCGCCCATGCTGACGGCGAGCCTGCTCGACCGCGCCAAGTGGTGGACGGCAGTCGAGACGCGAGCCGCGCTGACCCGGGCAGAGGTCGCTGGGACCGAGCATTATCGGACCCCGGAGGAGGCGGCGCGGGCGATGAAGGCGGCCCAGCGCAGCCTGCTGCGGACCTATCTCAAATACCGAGTCGTGATCGAGGTTGAGCTCGGGAAAACCAGGCACTATCCCGCTTTCCAGTTCCGCGACGGCAAGATCATCGACGCTCTCGCGGAGATCAACAAGGCGTTGGCCGCTGCTTGCGAAGACGTGGATCCAACGCAACTCGCCGCGGCGCTGCTGGACTGGTGGCAGACGCCGCATCGTGGACTGCCGAAGGATTCGGACGGCTCGGATCAATCGCCCGTCGACTTGTTGTATTCAGTCTCCGAGCAGGACTTCGAAGCGGCGGTCGAGGAATGCGGTGCGACGAGCAGTTTCGTTGCGCCGGCGCGGAGTTAGCTCCTGGGGCATGTCCTGGAGGCATTGAAACGCGAGATCGACTGGGCGATGTGCAAGACGGGCACTGGATCGGCTCCAGGGACTAGCCGATGTTGAGCGCGGTGAGCTGCTCCGGGGTGCCGGTGACGACCTGCCGGTGGGGGTGTGTTTGCCAGCCATATGGCCGGCCTCGACGTGCCCGGCAGGCGCGCGGTCGTGTTCAGCGGCGCTACCCGGAACTCGCTCGTCGTGCCCCCGCTTGTCCTCGCCCTGCCCGCCGCGTTCGACCTCGCTCCGCTGGTTGTGGTCACCCCGACCCTCGTCGAGCTCGTCGCCATGGTCGTGTTCGTCCGCCTCGTGCAGCGACTTGTAGCGCAGAAGCAGTACCGACCAGCCGTTGTCGGCGTGCCTCTCGTAGACATCTCGCAAACGAGACCGGAGGTGATCTGCTAGTGACCGCGGACGTCCAGGTTCCAGCATGTGTCTCGCTCATTTGCGTTCGGAGAGATGGATGACTCCTTAGGCACTCATGGGTAAATTGTAGTGCGATAATGGCACAGCCATTGACTCCTTGTGCTAAAGTAGCAGTGGTTCGCCTTTAACCTAAACATGTGTACTCCGCCGGGTCACCGCCCTAAAATGTCTAGGTGGTGTTCCGAACTCCAGGCCCCGCGTTTGGCCTGGTCAGCCCCGTTTCTGAGCCTGGTTGCGAGTACCGACGAAGACCCGCATCCGCTCGATATGTGCCGAGGTCGGTGACCCAGTGGGGCGCTCGGGGAGAATGGAGCCATGGAACGACGGATCGACTAGGCATCGAGGCTCCTCCTTGGCCCCGGCTGAGGGAAATCCCCCAAGTGCGCATCGTGGAGAGGTGTGGGGGACGTAGTGATGTCAGAGCAACACGGGCCTCTCCGAGTCGTCGTCTGCGAAGTGTGGACGACGAGGCAGCGATGCGATCGAGCCCGGTCCATTGCGGCTCGGCTCAGGGGCTCTGCTCGTCGGCCTGCTGCGTGGGAACCGTGGAGTCGTCCGCGGGTGCGCCGGACCTTGCTGCGCTCGGTGCCGCCCAGCTCGCCAGGAGCTTGAGGTTCGCCTCGTGCTGTGAGCCGGGCTCGGCAGTGTAGAAAGACAGGTCGTGCCAGGCCCGCTTCGCGGTCGGGAGGTCTACGGACTGGTAGGTGAGCTCGATCTCGCCGATCTCGGGATGCTGCAGACGCTTGGTGCCCTCGTGGCGGATGCGGATGTCGTGGGAGGCCCAGTAGGCGCTAAACTCCTCGCTCGCGGTGGACAGTTCGCCGATCAGTTCGCGCAGAGTCTTGTCGTAGGGCTCGCGGCCGGCCTCGGCGCGCAGCAGCGCCACGGTGGCCGCGGCTCCTGATTCCCAGTCGACGAAGAAGTCCTTGGAGGACTCGTCGAGGAAGTGGTACCGGGCGAAGTTCGGCTTGCCGTGCGCCGCGGCGGTGGGGCTTTCGAACATGGGGGCGTGCAGGGCGCGGCCGAGCGCGTTGGAGCCGATGACGTCGAGGCGTCCGTTGCGCACGAACGCCGCCGACATGGTGATCGAGTCGAGCATCCACTGCACCTGCGGAGCGACCGGGACCTCCCGGCGGCGGGCAGCCTTGCGACGGGCGGGCTTGGCGGCGCGGGCGAGGTCGTTCAGGTAGGTGCGTTCGTCGTCGTCGAGCCGCAGTGCTTCGGCGACGGCATCGAGGACGTCCTCGGAGACCTCGCCGATGTGGCCCTTCTCCAGTCGGGTGTACCACTCGGTGCTCACTCCGGCGAGGACGGCGACCTCTTCGCGGCGCAGTCCGGGGACGCGGCGGCGGGCGCTGGTGGGCAGCCCGACCATGTCAGGGGTCAGCTTCGCGCGCCGGCTGGCGAGGAAGCCCTTGATGTCGTCGCGGTTGTCCATGGTCCAAGCATAGAAGCGATCCCTCGCGCGAAGGGGGTCGATCTTCTCCCCCCTATGAACTCGACCTTCCCCGCCTGCGCGATCAGCGATCAAATGGATAACGACCGAACATCGTCCATTCGTCTATGAGGTATCCATGCAGAACGAAGCCCCCACGGCTTCCGCCCCGACGCAGCCCGCGACCGGCGGAGCTACGCCCAAAAACCGTCTTCCACTCGTCGTCTACGTCCTGGCGCTGGGCACGTTCCTGATGCTCACCACCGAGTTCGTCGTCGCGGGCATCCTGCCCGAGATCTCGAGCGACCTGGGCATCTCGCTCGGCCAGGCCGGGTCGCTGATCACGGTGTTCGCCATCGGCATGGTCATCGGCGCACCGCTGCTGGGAATGCTAACGATGCGGCTGTCGAAGAAGCTCACGCTCCTCATCGCCCTCGTCGTGTTCGTCGCCGGGCACGTGGTCGTCGCGCTCGGCTCGGACCTCACGATCCTCACGACCGCGCGCTTCGTCACCGCCCTGGCAACGGGCGCATTCTGGGCTGTCTCCGCGGTCGTTGCCTCGAACGTCGTGGGCTCCTCGTTGAAATCCTCCGCCGTGGGAGTCGTGGCCGCGGGCGGTTCGCTGGCCACAGTGCTGGGCGTGCCGATCGGCGCGTTCCTCGCCCAGCACGTGGGCTGGCGGGGCACCTTCTGGGCGCTCGGGATCGCCGCGGCCATCGCCGTGGTGTTCATCGCGCGGCTGGTCCCCGCGGACGAGGCCCATCCGCAGGGGTCATCAGCGCTCTCCGGGCTCGCGGATCTCCGTTCACCGCGTCTCTGGCTCGTCCTGGCCGCGTGCCTGACGACGACCGGCGGCGTGCTCGCCGCGTACTCGTTCATCGCGCCGATCCTCACCGACCAGGCCGGTGTGTCTGTTGGACTCGTTCCACTGGTGCTCGCGGGTTTCGGCATCTGCTCTTTCCTCGGCACCCTGCTCGGAGGCCGGCTGGGCGACAAGCATGCACACGTGGTGACGATCGTGACCCCCGTCGCGACGACGCTCGTGCTGCTCGCGATGGCCCTGCTGACTGGATCGACCTGGACCACCGTCGTGCTCGTGGTGCTGCTGGGCGCATTCGGGCTCAGCGCCAACAGCGTGCTCATCCACCTCGCCGTCGGCTACGCCGGCCGAGCGGCCACTCTCGGATCAGGGCTCGCAGTCGCGGCGTTCAACGCCGGTACCGCCATCGGCACCACCATTGCCGGAGCCACCCTCACCACGTCACTGGGCCTGACCGGCCCGGCAGTGGTGGGTACGGTGATCGTCGCACTGACCGTGATCCCCGCATCGATTCTCATGGTCATTACTCGCCGGCGAATCGTCGAGCCGAACTCATCCCTCTGACCACTCGACATCAACCCACGAAGGAGAACACACCATGCGCGCAACACTCATGTACCAAGCAGGCGACGTCCGGATCGAGGACGTCCCCGACTCGGTGATCAGGAACCCGACCGATGCCCTGGTGCGGGTCACCGCGTCCTGCATCTGCGGGTCCGACCTGCACCCCTACCACCAGATGACCGCCGAGGACGGCCCTGCGAGAATGGGCCACGAGCTCATCGGCGTCATCGAGGAGGTCGGCGCAGACGTCACCACCCTGAAGAAGGGGGATCTGGTCGTCTCGCCGTTCGCGATCTCGGACAACGTGTGTGAGTTCTGCCGCGAGAACCTCCAGACGTCCTGCACCCACCACGAGGCGACGTTCCTCGACGGCATCGCCGATGAGGGTGGCCAGGCCGAGGCGATCCGGGTGCCGTTGGCCGACGGCACTCTGGTGAAGCTGCCCGTCGCGCCGGACTCGGCACTGATCCCGTCGCTGCTGACCCTGGCCGATGTGTTCGGCACCGGCTACCACGCCGCAAAGATGGCCGGCATCAAGCCCGGCCAGCGCGTGACCGTAATCGGCGACGGCGCGGTCGGACTGATGGCCGTCCTGTCGGCCAAGCGCCTCGGCGCGGAACAGATCGTCCTCATGGGCCGCCACGAGGTCCGCACCTACCTCGGGCGCGAGTTCGGGGCGACCGACGTCGTTGCCGAGCGCGGCAAGGAGGGCATCGCCAAGGTCCGCGATCTCACCGGCGGCCACGGCTCCCATGCCGTGCTCGAGGCCGTCGGGCACATGCCCGCCTACGAGCAGGCTCTCGGCGTCGTCCGCCCCGGCGGCGTGATCAGCCGCGTCGG
The DNA here is from genome assembly GCF_900105045.1 of Brevibacterium picturae. Taxonomy (GTDB): domain Bacteria; phylum Actinomycetota; class Actinomycetes; order Actinomycetales; family Brevibacteriaceae; genus Brevibacterium; species Brevibacterium picturae. The sequence goes on from NZ_LT629739.1 coordinate 3,895,906, forward strand.
GGTGCCGCAATACGACGATGCCCCGGTCGGGTTTACCAGTCTGTTCGGCGGCAACATCCGTCTCGCCGGTGGACCTGCCCCGGTCCGCGCCTACATCGAGGAGCTCATGCCCGACATCCTCGACGGCACAATCGAGCCCGGCAAAGTCTTTGACACCATGACGGATCTGGCCGGCGTCCCCGCCGGATACCGCGACATGGACGAGCGCAAGAGCCTCAAGGTCCTCGTCCGCCCGTAAACCGGACGCGGCGGACTGGAACGTTGCCGTCCGCCGCGCCAGTCCGTCCACCTCTGATCTGGAGTACCTATAAGCATCACTGCCACCGGGATCGTCGTCGACCGCACCGGAGGTCCTGACGTCCTCGCCGTCCAAGACATCACACTGCCCGCTCCCGCGGCAGGCGAAGCACTGATCCGGCACGAGATGATCGGGGTCAATTTCACCGACGTCTACCAGCGCCGAGGCTTCGACCCCGTGCCCGTGCCCTTCGTGCCGGGCATGGAGGCCGCCGGCGTCGTCGAGGCCGTCGGCTCGGACGTGACCGCGGTGAAGCGCGGCGACCGGGTCGCATACGCCCGCTGGCGCGGCTCCTATGCCGAGGCCGCTGTCGTCCCGGTCGGCAGTCTGATCCCGCTTCCCGACGACGTCTCGTTCGAGCAGGGCGCGGCGTTCGGTATGCAGGGCGTCACCGCCCAGTACCTCATCACCGAGTTCTGCCTGCCCACCCGTAAAGACACCGTTCTCGTGCACGCCGCGGCCGGGGGAGTGGGTCTCATGCTCGTGCAGTTCGCGAAGCACTTCGGCGCACGCGTCATCGGCACGGTCTCCTCTGCGACGAAGGCAGAGGCGGCGCGCGAGGCCGGCGCGGACGAGGTCATCGACTACACCAGGCGCGACTTCGCCGACGAGGTGCTGCACCTGACCGACGGGCACGGGGTCGACCTCATCGTCGACGGCGTCGGGAAGGCGACTTTCGACGGAGATCTCCGCGCGGTTGCCACGCGTGGGAACATCGTCGTCTTCGGAGCCGCCTCCGGCCCGGCCGAGCCGTTCGGTCCCGGTGACCTTATCAGTCGCTCCCGCACCGTCTTCGGCGGCGATGTCGCTGACGGCATCGGCACTCACGAGGAGCTGCTCGCCCGCGCCGGTGATGTCCTCGATGGTATCGAACAGGGTTGGCTGACCTCGCGGATCCACACCACCCTGCCGCTGACCGAGGCGGCCGAGGCGCACCGTGTGCTGGAGAGTCGCGAGAGCATCGGCAAGATCCTGCTGTCTCCCGGGGCCTGAGGTGTACCCACAGGGCCTCCTGCCCGTGCCGGACGCTTCTTAGAGTGGAGACCACATCCGGGCGGGAGCCCGCCATTGCTGAAGAATCTTCACCGAACAAAGGACGATCATGACCACCATCGCCATCATCGGAGCCGGGGCCGGACTCGGCCAGGCCACCGCACGCCGCTTCGGCCGAGAAGGATTTGCCGTCGCGCTCATCTCCCGCACTCAGGCCAACGTCGACACGCTCGCCGCTGAGCTGACCGACGAGGATATCACCGCCCGCGGCTACGCGGCGAACGTCCGCGAGCCGCAGGCGCTGCGGGCCGCCCTCGACGCCGCGGCCGCGGAGCTGGGCCCGATCGAGGTCTTGCAGTACAGTCCGGTCCCGGCGGAGGAGTTTATGAAGCCGGTGCTCGAGACCACCGCCGAGGATCTCGTCGGCCCCGTCGAGCAGTCCGTGTACGGGCCCGTCACTGCAGTGCAGCACGTTCTGCCCGGTCTGCGGGAGCTGGGCCGCGGGACGATCCTGTTCATCAACGGGTCCAGCGCCGTGCGCCCGAGTGGCGGCGTGGCCGGCACCTCGGTCGCCTTCGCCGGTGAGTCTGCCTATGGGCAGATGCTCCACGACGCCCTCGCGGACGACGGCATCCACGTCGCGCAGCTGATCATCCCGCGCGGCATCGGCGGCGGCGAGCCCGACCACGAGCCCGAAGCTTTGGCCGATCGCATCTGGTCTCTGCACCGCGACCGCGGCGAGTTCCACACCTTTGTTGGTGATGGGACCGCATGACCGGCAGGAGCATTTCATGTCGCGCATCCTGATCACTGGGTCCACCGACGGCGTGGGCCGGGCCACCGCCGCGTCACTGCTCGACGACGGACACGACGTCGTCGTCCATGCACGAAACCCTGAGCGCCGTCGAAGATTTGACCTCCCGGGGCGCTGTGAGCGTTGTCGGCGACCTCGCGCACCTCGACGAGGTGCAGGCCATCGCCGAGCAGGCGAACCGGCTCGGACCCATCGACGCCGTCATCCACAACGCCGGGGTCATCGACGGCCCCGGGCTGCTGCCGGTCAACGTCATCGCGCCTTATGTGCTCACCGCGCTCATCTCGGCGACGCGGCTGGTCTACCTCTCCAGCAGCATGCACCACGGCGGAAGCGCCGACATCACGGGAGCGGACTGGGGCGGTTCCCGGAAGACGGCATCGTATTCAGACAGCAAGCTCTACGTCACGACCTTGATGGATACCGTTGCGCGACGGCGGCCCGACGTGCTCTCGAACGCCGTCGACCCTGGCTGGGTGCCGACGAGGATGGGCGGTCCGTGGGCGAGCGATGACCTCGCACTCGCCCACGTCACCCAGGCGTGGCTCGTCACCACAGAGGATCGCGAGGCTCTCGTCTCCGGCCGCTACTGGCACCACCAGCGCACCGTGCAGCCGCATCCGGGGGTGCGGGACGAGCTGTTCCAGGACGAGTTGCTCGCAGCTCTGGTCGAGTACACCGGCGTCGACCTGCCGCGTCCCTGACCCCTGACCGCCCGAACTCGAGGAGAACGCGCTCATGACCGTCACCTACTTCACCGGCGAGACAGCCTTCGTGACCGGCGGCAGTGCCGGAATGGGCGCGGCCACCGTCCGCGCTTTCGCCGAAGCTGGTGCGAACGTCGCCATCGTCGACCTTGACGGGGACCCGGCCCAGAAGCTGGCCGATGACCTCGCGGCCAAGTGCCTGAAGGCGCTGGCGGTGCAGTGCGATGTCACCGATGACGACCCGGTCGCGGCGGCAACCGTCGCGTGGACTGGTGGGACATTCGAGCGGGGTCAAGTTTGCCGTCAGACAGGCGCGGGGGCGAGCCGGTATCCTGAAGTTCTATGACTGACGAAACGCCGCTCGTCCGTTCCGTCGCTCGCCTGACCGGGGCTGCTGCTTTGGCGCTCGTTCATTCCGCAGAGCGGGCGGCGATGGAGCAGTGCCTCCAGGTTGCGGTCGCGATCGTCGGGGACGCCGGCCAGGAACTCGCGACCTACTGCATGGACGGGACCGGGCCACAGGCACTAGGGGTGGCTAGGAAGAAGGCTTATTCCGCGATCGCTTATCGGATGCCGACCGATGAGTTCCACGAGCAGACCCATGAGCGGTTCGGTGCCGACGGGGCAGCGATGATCACGGCTGCTGTGGAGGGGACGATGCTGCTCGGTGGCGGCGAACCTGTCGTGGTCGACGGCTACGTCGTCGGTGCTGTCGGCGTCAGCGGAGGCCGAGGCGAGCAGGATAGGGCGATCGCCGGCGCGGCGATTTCCGAGGTCGTCGGGTCCTCTTCTGCTCCGGCCGAGGGCTCCTCGGCTGAGAGGGCCGCACCGCGGTTGCAGTGACGGCGCTGCCGGTGCACCGTCGAGGGTTCACTCTGGGGCGAAGAGCTCCTTGGCCACGCCCATGGCGGCCATGCCCTTGGGCCAGCCGGCGTAGAAGGCGACGTGGGTGATGGCCTCGATGAGCTCGTCCTGGGTGAGGCCGTTCTCGATGGCGCGGCCGAGGTGGAAGCGCAGCTGGTCGGTGTCCTCACCGGTAGCGAGGACGGCCACGGTGATGAGGCTGCGGTCGCGAGCGGGTAGCTCGGTCCGGTTCCAGACGTCGGCGAAGAGCACGTCGTCGGTGAGGTCGGCGAGTTTGGGCGCGAAGTCGCCGAGCGTCTTCCTGCCGCCGCCGACCTGCTTGGGCTGGTCCGTCATGGTGGTCTCTTTTCTCTTGTCGTGCTGCGATGCCGACGTCGTCGCCGGCAATCAGGCCTCCGCGGAGACGTCCTTCGCTTCCGTGAACGCCGGTGCGGTCCAGCTGGCCAGGAGCTTCATGGCGTCGGCGGTGGGCGAGTCGGGCTCGACGGTGTAGACGAGCATGACCAGGCCGGGGTCGGTCGACAGCTCGAAGGACTCGTAGCCGAACTCGAGGTCGCCGACCTCGGCGTGGGTCAGCAGCTTGGCCCCGGCCCGGTAGCGGAACACGTCGTGCGAGGCCCACATGGTACGGAACTGATCGCTCTGGGTTGACAGGGTCCCGATGACCTCGATGAGCTCCTTGTCGTAGGGGTCCTGCGCGGTCGCAGCGTGGAGCAGGGCCACGACGTTGTGCGCGGCGTCGGCGTAGTCGCGGTGGAACCGCTTGGCCCGAGAGTCCAGGAACAGCCACTGCGCGTAGTTGTACTGGTCGTGTGATCCGTCGGCCGGCAGGGAGTGCAGGGCCCGTCCGATCCGGTTGAAGGCGAGGCGGTCCAGTCGCGCGTTCTGCACGAGCGCCGGTGTGTCGATCGAGTCCAGTACGCTCTGGATGCCCGGTCTGACGATCGTGCGGTTCGAGCTCTTCTTCCGCGGCGATCGGCGCTGGGTGATCTGGACCAGATTGAACAGGTGGTCGCGCTCGTCGTCGTCGAGCTTGAGGGCGCGGGCGACGGCTTCGAGGACCTCGCGGGATGCTCCGGAGATCTTGCCGCGCTCGAGTCGGGCATAGTAGTCGGAGCTGACGCCGGCGAGGTGGGCGACCTCCTCGCGGCGCAGGCCGGGGACCCGACGGGAGCCGCTGTAGAGCGGCACGCCGGCCTCCTCGGGGCTGAGCCGGGCGCGCCGCGAGTTCAAGAAGCTGCTGATCTCGGCTCGGGAATCCATGTATTCAAGGCTACGCTGGGCTTCTCGATCCAGACAGGGTCCAGCGGACCAGGACCTGGCAGGTCCTGTTTCTGGCGCGCATTCGCGGGCAGCGCCCACGGATGCGCCTGGGGTGTCCGGGTCGCCGTAGCTCATGCAGTCCAGCGCTAAGCGGCTGATCTTCAAGCCGGTCGTGCCGCGGCGGTGCGTTCCATGGTGATCTCTGCTTACTGTCAGTTTTGGTCGAGCATGAAGTCGGCCATCAGTGCCTGGACCGCCTCGACCATGTCACTGCCGGTGGCGGTTCGGCATCCGGTGTCTCGTGCGGCCTGGATGAACGGGGTGGTGCCGTGACCGGCGATGACGTCGCCGACGAACATCGACGCGTCGAGCAGCGAGGGGTCGATCGGCAGCGGGTCGCTGTCGGCCATGCCCAGCGGCGTGGCGTTGAAGACGAGGTCGAATCCGGTCGGGTCGCCGGGGCCGGCAGTGGCCTGTCCCGTGCCGAACCCGTCGAGCACTTCGATGAGTCCGCTGGCGCGGTCCTCGTCCTTGTCGTGGACGACGAGCTCCTTGACGCCGGCCTCGAGCAGGGCGACGGCGATGGCGCTGCCCGCGCCGCCCGCGCCGACGAGCAGGGCTCGCGCGCCGTCGATGGTCGCGCCGCGGTCCTGCTGGGCTTTCACGAAGGCGAGGCCGTCGAGCATGTCGCCGTGCCAGGAGCCGTCAGGGCTGCGGCGGATGACGCTGACCACCTCGAGCAGCCGTGCCCGGTCCGAGCTGGTGGCGCAGTGGGCGAAGGCCGTGTGCTTGTGCGGCATCGTGACCAGGATCCCGTCGATGTTCCCCGTCGCGGTCAGGCCCGCCATCACCGGGTCGAGCGCGTCGTCGGGTACCTGCATCGGCACGCAGATCCCGTCGTGGCCCCGGTCGGCAAAGGTCTTCGTCAGCCACACCGGGGACTCGACGTACTTGATGGGGTCCCCAATGATCGGGTACAGCCGGGAGGCTCCGGTCGGTGAAGGAGCCATCGTCGTCTCGCTTTCGTCAGGGTTCACGGGATCAGCGGCCGGTGCGCCGGGGAGTGACCCGGACGGTGGTTGAGCGCGGTCCATCGGCGACCACGGCCGCGACGTAGGGGCTGCCGCTGTATTTGTCGCGGTAGGCCTCGTCGACGACGTCGAGCACGCCCGCGTCCGCAGGGGCGAAGGCGACCTCGTGCTCCGCGCCGGCGAGGCGAATGCGGCCCGCTTTCTGTGCGATCGCCGCCCGGTACCACCTCGAGCCCGGCCCGTTGTAGGGCCGGATGTACAGGTTCCCGTCGGCAACGACCGACCAGATGAACGTCGGCGTGCCTGGCGTGGTCCCGTCCTCCCGATACGGGGAGACGTGGAAGTCGTCGGCGGGCGCGAACGACTGCAGTTCGCTCTCGGTCCAGGTGCTCATGGAGTTGTTCTCCTTCTCTGGTTGGTTCATGGTCGCAGCAGCGCCTTGATCGCGCGGCGCTCGTCCATCGCCTTGAAGCCCTCGGCGGCGTCCTCGAGTGGGAGATCGAGGTCGAAGACCTTGCCCGGGTCGATCTCGCGCTTCCAGATAAGGTCGATCAGCTCGGGCAGGAAGCGGCGGACCGGGGCGGGACCGCCAGTGAGGTGGACGAGGGCGAAGAACAGCTCGTCGCCGGGCAGGGCGACGTCGTGGGAGACGCCGACGTAGCCGACGTGCCCGCCGGGGCGCGTGGAGCGGATGGCCTGCATCATCGACTCCTGCGTGCCGACCGCCTCGATCACGCTGTGCGCGCCGAGCCCGTCGGTGAGCTCCTTGATCCTCGCAACGCCGGCGTCGCCGCGCTCTTCGACGATGTCGCTCGCGCCGAACTCCCGGGCCAGCCTCTGTCGGTCCTCGTGGCGGGACATGGCGATGATGCGCTCCGCGCCCAGCTGCTTCGCGGCCAGGACCGCCATCAGGCCGACCGCGCCGTCGCCGACCACGGCGACCGTCTTGCCCGGGCCCGCCTCGGCGGCGACGGCGGCGAACCAGCCGGTGCCCAGCACATCGGAGGCCGCCAGCAGGGACGGGATCAGGTCCTCGTCAGGTTGGCCGGGTGTGGCGACCAGGGTGCCGTCGGCGAGCGGCACCCGCAGGCGCTCGGCCTGTGCGCCGAGGGTGCCCATCAGCACCGCGTGGACGCAGCGGGACTGGTAGCCGGCCCGGCAGATCTCGCAGGTGTTGTCCGAGGCCCAGAACGAGCCGACGACGAAGTCGCCGATCTTCACGTTCTTCACATCCGCGCCGATCTGCTCGACGACGCCGACGTACTCGTGGCCCATCGGCGTCGGGCCGTTCACGGGCTCGACCCCGCGGTAGGGGTGCAGGTCCGAGCCGCACACGCAGGCGGCGACGACCTTGATGACTGCGTCGGTAGGTTCCTCGATGACCGGCTCGTCCCGGTCGACCACCCGGACGTCGCCGGGTGCGTGCATCATTGCTCCGCGCATGGCGAAGCCTCCTCTCGTCCAGCGTTCGTGGTGCCGCTCAGGGGCGGCGGGAGGCGTCGTCGGCGACGTGCTCGAGCCAGGTGGTGGTCGTGGCCGGGTCCTCGCCGTTCTCGGTGATCGCCAGGTGCTCCATAAAGTTCTCCGGCGTCGCCCCGTGCCAGTGCTCCTCGCCGGGCGGCGTGTACACCGTCTGCCCGGGTTGGACGTCGAGCACGGTGCCGTCGCGTTGGCCCAGGAGAGCCACGCCGGCGATTACGTGCAAAGTCTGGCCGCGCTCGTGGGAGTGCCACGCGGTCCGGGCACCCGGCGCGAACCGGACCCGCCCAACGACCGCCTGCTGGCCGGCCTCCTGCGGGGCCGCGACCACGTCCAGCCACACGTCGCCGGTGAACTGCTCCGGCGGATTCTTAACCGTCGCCGGCTTCGGAAGTATCTCCATCGTTCTCGTCTCCTCTCGATGAGCGGCCGTGCGCGCGTCGACGCCCGATCGATCAGGGGACACGCGCTCTGAGAAGCCGCGTCTTCGACGCTACGCCGACGCCCGGGGCTGAGACAGGACCTGTCAGACCATGGTTCATCCGGTCCTTCCGCGCGCTGGTGAGACGAGGGATCGTCGAAGAGTCCACCGCCAGGCCTGCGCCGTCGTGCTGCCGCGGTGCGGAACACCGATCCAATGAAAGAAGACGCCCTCGCATGACCCATTCCACCGACACCGCAGCGCCCGGCCGCACCCGGCTGCCGTTCGTCGTGCCCCTGCTCACCCTCGGCACCTTCCTGATGATCACCACCGAGTACATCGTCGCCGGCCTCCTCCAGGAGATCGCCGCCGACCTGCACGTGAGCATCGCTCAGGTCGGCCTGCTCATCACCGCCTTCGCCGTAGGAATGATCGTCGGCTCGCCGGCGATGGCGCTTGCCACCCTGCGGCTGCCGCCGCGTGCCACCCTCGTGCTCGCGCTGGTCGTCTTCGCCATCGGGCACGTCGTCGCCGCTCTCAGCAGCGACTTCACCGTGGTCCTGATCTCCCGCGTGGTCACGGCGCTGGCCGCCGGCGCGTTCTGGGCCGTGGCGGCGGTGGTCGCGACCACCGCCGCCGGACCGGAGCGCTGCACGCGCGCTCTGGGCGTGATGATGAGCGGTGTCGGCCTTGCCACCGTCGCAGGCGTCCCCCTGGGCACGTTCGCCGGGCAGCTGCTCGGTTGGCGCGGCACCTTCTGGGCTCTGGCCGTCCTCGCCCTCCTGGCCGCTCCCGTGATCGCGAAGTTCACCCCGCACGACGCCGACCGCGCCATCCCGTCGATCCGCCGCGAGCTGTGCGCCGTGGCGACCGGGCGCATGCTGGTCCTCGTCATCGCGACGGTACTGGCCACCGGCGGGTACATGACCGCGTTCAGCTACCTCTCACCGCTGGCCACCGAGCGCGCAGGGATTCCCGAATGGGCGGTGCCACTGGTGTTCGTCGCGTTCGGCGTCGGCGCGGTCATCGGCACCAACCTCGCCGGCCGCTTCGCCGACCGGCGGCCCCTGACCACGTTCATCGCGGCGACGTCAGGGACGATCCTGCTGATGACCCTGCTCATCCCGCTGTCAACGGTCCCCACCGCCTTGTTCGCGCTGATGCTCCTCCTGGGTGTCGCGGGCATGGGCATCCCGCCCGTCGGCACCGGCCTTGCCGTGCGCTTCGCCGCGGCCGCGCCCACCCTCGCCGCAGCCCTCGCCGTGTCCGCGTTCAACGGCGGCACCGCCCTGGGTACGTGGACCGGATCGATCGCCCTCGAGTCCTCGCTCGGCCTCCTCGGGCCCCTCACGATCGCGATCGCCATGGCGGTCCTCGGCCTGGTCACGCTGGTGATCATGGCCGCACTGCGCTTGACGACGGAGCACAGGCGCGTCGGCTGATGCACCGACGTCGGCGTCTCGGAGACATCACCTCGACGAGACGGAGCCCGGCCGCCGAGGTGATGTCGGTGGTCGGGTCTCAGAAGTCAATCTCGAGTTCTCGTCGCGCGAGGCGGGCCTTTCGAGACGTCGGGCCCGCTGCTACGGGCGCTCGACGGGATAGGCCTCGTCGAGCCGCTCCACGTCGGCGCTGCCCGGTCCGGCAGCCAGGGATGCGGCGGTCTCGCGCCACGACGTGAGCTCGGCGGTCGCGCGGGCCGGGTTCCCTGTCGAGAGCGCCGCCCGCGCCGCCTCCGTGAGGTCTCGCGCGCAGGACTCCTGATCGGTCGGCGATAGCGCGAGCGTCCAGTGGAGGGGCAGCGATCTCGAATACCGCAACCGAAGCATGTGAAACGGAGATGTATCGCGGCTGCAGGGTAGTCATTCACGCCTTCCGACATACCTCTGACCAGGAGGTTTGCTCCGCAAGCAGAGGCATTCAACTACCGCACACTTCAGCGAAGCATGTCTCAGTACGTGCTTCGGCAACTTGCCGGTAGTAAGTGATTTGCTCGAATATGAGGCTGTCTGGCCGCTGAGAATTAGGCTGCGGTCCTGGTTTTAGCTTCTCGCGCACATGCGCCCGTCACGTTATTTCGTGGCGGGCGTTAGTGTTTTTTTGGGTGGGCCGGTTCGATCATGACGTTCCTTTGTCAGGGTCGCTACCCGCAGAATTGCAACGATCCGATCGACTTGCGCCAATGTCAGCGCTGGCGCGCCTTTGGCCTTGATTGCTCCTGCTCGGCGGAGGCTTTCTAGGGCATAGACAGGCACCGATAGGGTCGGCTTGAGCTTCCGCGAAGAGCGTTCGTTTCCGATGGGTGGTGAGGCCATGCTCGTTGAATTCCGAGGCCGGGGTAATACTTGTTTTGAAGCTCGGGCAGAATCGCGCGGAGGCACTCCGCGTCGTAGTCGTAGCTACGGCTACGGCTCCGACAATTCGGCGGCCCGGAGTCAAGTCGTCAAGACAGTCTTGTCAAGCTCCGTGCCGGCATCCTTGAGTGCCGCCAGTGCATAATCGCCGGTCGAAGCCCCTGCATGCAGGTGGACGCATGCACCCTAAGTGCCGCAACGATGGAACGCTAGGAAGTCGGACACGAGCTTGCCGGAGGATCGCATGGTGGCGGACGTCGCGCCGATCGTGCGAAGGTACGCGGTAGCAGGCTGCGCTATCTCGTCCGCATGCTTCGCAAGGTTCTCTTCGTCGGCGATGCGAGCTAGGGCAAGTCTCCTTTATTCGAGGCTGTAGGGCTGGCACTGTGGACGGGTGACTACGCACGACCGCCATCAAGTCTTCATGGACGAGCAGTGGGAGAAAGTCGAACCGTTGTTCGTCGGTGAAGACGTGGCGTCGTTGGTCTGTAGTCACTCATTCAGCGTGTCAGTTCAGAACTCTTGAATAAGGGAGACATGCCCTAGTTTGGGTGCCTGTTTCCCGCGCTCATAGCCCCATACTTTCGTGGAAAGTTGCTGGGTATGCTCCTGGCTGCAGAATCCGACCTGTGCGACCAGAGATAAACCTGCCCCGCGAAGTTCCGATGGACTTAGCCCGTTGAGCTATCGTCCTGCCAACCTTGCAACGCAGACACATAAGCACCTTGGAGCAAGGTCAGAACCGATGGCATTGGCAGACCTTGCTTATTGAGATCCAGAAGCTCTCGTGGGTCGAACATCATGTTAAATAGGAAGAGGGCATTCTCCAAGTGCTCGTCGCGTATGCAGTGTGCCTTCATCACACGTCGAAGTGGTCGCTCCCAAGCTTCTCGGACCACTTGCATGGTCTCATCCCCCGAGCGCAAACGCTCTAAGAACCCGCGTCGAGAGCGCAGCTGCACAAGGCCCGGACCATAGATTTCCACGACCCTGCCCCACTCGCCGAGAACGTCGTTGAAGAGCGCGGTGCCGGGTGTGTTGCAGTCGTGCGAAAAATCGCGTACTTGGGAGACGACTTCGGTGAGGTATCTTCCGAGAAGAGCCTCTGTCGAAGGATAGTAGCGATAAACGGTCGGTGCAGAAAGCCCAGCACGCTCAGCGACGGCGGGAATAGTAACGCCTTCGGGGTCGACCCTCATGATCTCCCCAGCAGCCTGCAGAATCGCGCGGTTATTTCTGACGACGTCCTTGCGTTGGACTTGCAGCATTCACGCCCCCTCTGTTTCTTTTCATGGTACCCATTCGCCGCCATTTTCGCATGAAACACAAAAGTGCTCCTAGTTTTTCGCAAGCCCTGTCGACTCTGATCTGCCTTGGGATGTGGTCCGTCGCCCGACCGGCACAAAGAAGACGGGCAATTCAATCCAGCGACTGTGACGATTTGAGTCATTGCTGAGCTGGACGGTACTTCGCTCGTATGGAGATAAAGTGCGACTGGTGTTGCATTTTATTGTTGGTGTGACTAGCGTATTGGAAAAGCGACACGTGACGCGCATCACTCCCTTCGCCGTGAGCCAACGAACGCGAGGGAGCGCTATTCGAAGGGTGAGCCCAATGACGAGAACAATTGACCTAGTAGCCGACGTCGGAGAGGCATTTGGTGCCTATAGCCTTGGCGATGACGTACACCTGCTCGATCTCCTCACCTCAGCGAACGTGGCCTGCGGGTTCCACGCTGGTGATCCGCAAATCATGACTAAGACCGTGGCAGCCTGCCGAACACGAGGGGTGGCGGTGGGTGCACATCCAGGGTTCAACGACCTCCGCGGATTCGGACGGAGAGCAATCGCGATGTCAACAGATGAGGTCCGCACAGACGTTCTCTATCAACTTGGCGCGTTGCAGGGAATCGCTCAAGCTCAAGCTGTGGAACTCTCCCACGTCACCCCACATGGGAGCCTCGGAAATCTGTCTGTGACCGATGAAGGTTATGCACGCGGAGTAGCGGAAGCTGTCGCAGCGTTCGATCCAAATCTACCGATTGTCACTCAAGAGGGTCAGCTTTCGAAGCTCGCTCGCTCGGAGGGACTTCGAGTCGCAATCACTGCGATGGCCGACCGCTCGTACAACCCGGACGGCTCACTGGTCTCACGAAAAATAAAGGGAGCTGTCATTCACGACGAAGACGTTGTCGTTGAGCGGGCAGTACGTATGGTCACGGATGGAACCGTGGTCGCTCACGACGGTTCTCTGATGGAGATCGACGTCGACACGGTCCTCCTTCACGGCGACAACGCCGAAGCTGTCGAAGCTGCAGGCCGAATTCGCGATGCTCTGTCTGCGGCAGGCGTCGGGTTCGCGTCACTGGCGACAGTCCTCTCGGAAAAGAACAGCGTATGAAGGAAATAGTTCTTTCAGATCCCTCCGGCTCGGCAGCACGCACGGTGCACGTGCGACCGTTCGGTGACTCAGCGTTGCTCGTCCACCCCAGCGACGATGACAAGGAATCACGATGGCGGATGGCCCACGCTCTCGCAGCATCGCTTCGAAAGGCGAATCTCGTCGGCGTAGAAGGCATCACGCCGACATTTGAATCTTTGACCATCGAATATGATCCGTTGCGATTAGATGTCTTCTCTCTCTGCGAAAGCCTCACTGAGGCTCTCTCAACCGCAGGCAACATTGCGATCGAAGAGCGTCTTGTCGAGATACCTCTCGTCTACGGAGGCGACTTTGGCCCCGACCTGACTTCGGTTGCTGGCCACCTCGGAATCAGCGAAAACGACGTAATCGAGAAGCACTGCGCGACCATGTGGCGACTGGCTTTCAATGGTGCCCCTGCTGGTGCTCCGATGCACGAAGGTGACGCCTTCGGCACGCCGATTCCGCGAATGAGCCACCCTCGGGTCAAAATTCCCGCTGGGTCCGTCGCGGTGTCGGGACACCAGGGCACTATCTACACGATTCCTGCCCCTGGAGGATGGCGGCTCATCGGAACTACGCCATTGCGGATGAACAATCCTTCAGGACAACCATTCGTCGCTTTGACCCCTGGCGACACACTCCGATTCGTTCCTATCTCTGTCGATGAGTTTCACCGAACTGAACCCGTCTTCATCGGAGAGCTGTTATGACTTCCGTAGAGATCAACATCCGCGAAGCGGGAGTATCGGTTGTGACTGATCTAGGACGGTACGGCTTCACCGATCAGGGCCTCCAGGTCAACGGGGCTGCAGATCAGTTCTCGGCAATGGCTGCCAATATTCTTGTCGGCAATGGTGAAGGTTCTCCGGTGATCGAACTTACTTCGATCCTTCCATTCGAAATGTGCACACCGGAACCAGTGTTGTTTTCCATTACCGGTTCGACCGGAGACATCACCATTGATGGAATCAATTTCACCTCACGTACACCGATCGTGACATGGCCAGATGCCTGCATACGCATAGAGCCGGCCCAAGCGGGACTGCGCGGCTATATCGCCATTCACGGCCGTATTGAGGGCGATGAGTACATGGGCTCGTGTGCCTATGACTCGCTCATTAACCGAGGCTGCAAGCTTGCCGACGACCAAAGGCTCCGAGTCGACGGCCACTGTGTCCAAGCGCCTCCGCATATGACTCCCTGTTTTCCCATCAGAGCACCACGCGAGCTCTACTCTCGTCATACTCCGCTAGGCATCATGCCTGGCCCGGAACTGCACGAGTACCCCGGCTTCTTCGACAATATTTCGAGCCAAATGCGCACAGTGGGCGCGCAGAGCGACCATGCTGGCATACGACTGGAAGGCACGGATGCTCCACGCAGTCGCACTTCGGAAATCCTCTCCCGTGGAGTGCCGGTCGGCGCAATCGAGGTACCGCCGGCAGGAGGAATGATCGCACTTCTCCGAGGGAGACCCCTCACCGCCGGCTATCCGGTGCCAGCAGTCGTTGCCCGCGGTTGGCACTCACAACTAGCTCAGATACGGCCCGGGGACACTGTATCCCTCATTCCCACTACGCCCGCTCAATCAATAAGCGTCGCACAGAGGCGAAGGGGTGAGCTCGACATACTCCGTAAGAAATGTTCGACGGCGTTCGCCGCTTCTCGACTTTTCAGCCCACGCACCACGTCCATGATCTAAACCTTCAACTCCACACAGGAGAGAACATGTCCACAACAACATCATCAAAACCAGAAGAGCTCTCGCCCAAACAACTACGGCGTGCAGTTTTGGGTGGAAGTGCCGGAGTCTTCGTCGAATTCTTCGACTACGGCATCTACGGCTTCCTCGCCGGAACCATCGCTATTGTCTTCTTCCCTCCTGAATCGCCGACTGCCGGACTGATCATGACGTGGGGGATCTTTGCACTGACCTTCCTGGTTCGACCCTTGGGCGGTATGGTGATCGGCGCATTCGCCGATCGAGTCGGCCGTCGTTCTGCTCTTGTTCTCTCGCTCATGTTGATGACCGGCTCTACGGTGGCGATCGGGCTCTTGCCCGGGTACGCAACCGTCGGGCTATTGGCTCCAGCCCTGCTTCTTATCTGCCGTTTGGTCCAGGGATTCTCTGCCGGTGGAGAGGTCGCTAGTGCCTTTTCGTTCGTCGCCGAGAATTCGCCCGACCACCGTCGTGGCTTCCTGACGTCACTGCCGCAGTTCGGTTCCTATTTGGCTATGCTTTGCGGAACCAGTCTGGGAGTAGGGATGGCAGCCTTTCTGCCTGAAGACTCGCTACAGGAGTGGGCATGGAGAATTCCGTTCCTTCTCGCTGGTCCGATTGGGCTCATCGGCTTCTGGATTCGCCGAACTTTGCACGACACCGTGATCTTCCGACAGGCGAAACAAGAGGGGGATACCGTCTCCAATCCGCTATCCGAGAGTCTAAAGGACAAAGAGACCCTGCGCCGTGTGTTCTTTGCCATCACCTTGGCTCTGCTCAACAGCTCGGGTTACTACGTTCTGTTCAACTACATGCCGTCGTATCTCAGTCGGGAACTGAACTTCAGCACCGGCGACGGGCTCGGAGTTACGGCTCTTGCCGTGCTGGTGATGCTGGCAGGTATCCCCACGATGGGAGCGCTCTCAGACAGAATCGGCCGGCGAAAAGTTCTGATCGGGTCGGCCGTCGCCTCTGCCGTGCTTGCCATCCCCAGTTACTGGCTGATGGCGCAGGGCAGCTTCTGGCTGGCCGTTATCGGTGCGTTGGTCATGGCCGCTGCCTTCTGCGGCCACTCCGCCACCATAAATCTCACCCTCGCTGAACTGTTCCCCACCCGAGTGCGAGGCACAGCATATTCCCTGGGATACAACATCTCCACGGCGCTCTTCGGTGGAGCGGGACCGCTGGTCATGACCAGCTTGATCGCCGCTACCGGTGTGACCTCGATCCCGGCCTACTACGTGGTACTCACAGCACTTGGCACTGGTCTCACCGCGTTCTTCATCGCCGAAACCGCCCGCAAGCCTCTCGCATAGAAGTGCGTTCCTCGAATTCGATTACAGTAAAGGTGTAAGGAGCAACATGGAACAGTCAGCATTTACGATTCCGGTCACTCCTCCTGGGTCCTCTGCTCTCACGGAGAGAATCACGCAGGTCTCACGTCGCCCTAGCAATCTCGGTCAACTAATGCCCGGAGTAGTTTCTCTTGCGATGGGGGAGCCCAACGCGGACACGGCTCCAGAAATCGTCGCGAGCGCAGTGGGTTCCTTGGAGTCTGGGCGAACTCACTATGCCCCGCTCAGCGGACTTCCCGATTTGAAAGTCGCCCTAGCCGAACGAATATCTGCGACAACAGGTCGGAACACATCTGCCGACGAAGTGGTACTCACTCACGGTGCCAGTGCGGCTTTGGCCGCGGTCACCTTGGCATTGGTCGAGTCAGGGGACAAAGTCGTCGTTCCCGAACCAACCTATTCGCTCTACGCTGACCAACTGGCGATGGTAGGTGCTGAGATAGTGAACGTCCCTGCCCTCGAGGATGGATCGAACGATCTCGCGAGCATCGGCGAAGCTCTCAGAGGTGCACGCATGCTCATCCTGTGCAATCCATCGAACCCGACAGGGGCGGTCATGGATGGCGAGGACATGGCACACCTCGAAACCCTTCTCACCGACAACCCTGAAACTGTGTTAGTTGCCGACGAAGCATACAGCGGCCTGGTCTTCGATGATGAGGAATTCGTCTCTGCATTGTCACTGACCTCGCTGCGTGGTCGGACGATCATAATCGGCACATTCTCGAAGACGTACGCCATGACCGGATGGCGACTCGGTTATTCCGTAGCTCCCGTGAACATTGCGAAGCGGATCGACCTCGTGCACCGAACTATCAACGGTGCACTTAACACCTTTGTTCAAGACGCCGCGGTCACAGCGCTGGAGACTCCTCAACATGTGCTCAGCAAGATGCGCGACGACTACCAACGGCGTAGGGACCTGGTCATCGATGCACTGTCGTCCATGCCGAAAGTGTCAGTTAATGCGCCCCGGGGGGCATTCTATGCATTTCCGAAGATTCACAGCTCACTGACCTCGGAACAGTTGGTCGAGGAGTTCGCGAAAGGCGGAGTACTGGTGCGCGCCGGTTCCGAGTACGGAGCCTCTGGCGAAGGGCATGTGCGCATCTCTTTTGCCGCTGACGAGGCAAGTATAGAAGAAGGACTGCGTCGCTTCGGCCAGGTGCTTGAGGGCTTGTCCGCCTGACCGTTGCACCGGAATTAAGAATAGACGCTTCGGCAATCACGAAAACCAGTAGTACACAACGGGAGGACATAGCAATGGCACTCGAAGAAAAGGTTTTCGCCCGATTGGGAGAACTGGGCGCGGCGACAGTTTATGAAGCACACGGGCAGAAAGGGGCCATCGATCCGGCGATCAAACCACTTGATCCAACCTCAGTGCTCGCCGGTCGAGCTGTCACCGTCAAGCTCGATCCGGCCGATAACTGGTTTATCCACGTGGGACTCATGCACGCAGGTCCCGGTGATGTCCTCGTTGTTGACATCGGAGGCTACACGGACGCTGGCCCTTGGGGAGACGTATTGACATTGGCTGCACAGGAAAGAGGGGTTGCTGGCCTCGTCATCGATGGGGCGGTTCGTGATAGCCGCGACATTGTCGAGTCCGGGTTCCCTGTCTTTACCCGCGGAGTGTGCATTCGTCGCACCACGAAACGGCAGATAGGAGCGATCAACGTCCCGGTCACGATCGGCGGCATCGAGGTCGTGCCAAAAGACATCATCGTTGGAGATGCTGATGGGCTGGTCAGAGTACCGGGGGTGGAAGGGCAGGCGGCGCTGAAGTCCGCTGAAGCCAGAGAAGCGAAGGAGATAGGACAACGGGAGCAATTGCGCCAGGGTGCTTCTACGCTTGATCTCCTTGGCCTTTCTTGGCCAGAGTCTATTGCGAGACTTGGCTCTGAAACATGAGTACAAAAATTCTCCGGAAATGATGTCGCCACCCGACTAGTGCCCGGATATTCGAGACGGAACCCCGGTCCCGCCTCAACTATCCAAACATGGATCTCAAGCACAGACTGACCAATCGACGCGCTCAAACGTGTACTCGCCCCCGGTCTCCGTCTGTGCTGGGTCCGGCGTAGTGCCGATCGCGCGGCTGTTCATTCTGGACTGAGTGCCGATGTTGCTCATGTTCCTGGAGATTCACATAGGGATGTTCATCTTGGCGTCAGGGGGTGCCGGAAACATTCTGTCGGGCCCTGCGCAGATTTTCCGACACAGGTCTAGCCTACGGGGGCTTCGTAGTCCTGCGACCTAGCCGGCATCTTCTCGCAGGAATGACTTCATCGCTTATTATTCGGACGACCGAGAGTGGCCCGTTTTCGACAGGAACAAACGGTGCTTTTGACTGCTGAGATGGCAATCACTGCATTGTGCCGACTGCCTTTCGGACGACTTCATATCCGCGATCAATGGCCTCGCGCTGATCACGCGTGACCTCGTGTACGGGGTACTCGTCGAATGCCCAGACGAACGGGTCGGGAGTGAGCTTGTCGATGCCAGCAAGAGTTTCGACCACCGAAAGCCCGCAAAATGGAACATAGGCAGGGGAGTACCCTCCCTCATGCGAGAAAACAAGCCTTCCATCGCACAGTGAGTCTGCCGCGGACATCAGGACCTTTGTCATCTGCGCATAGCCCGCGGCTGTGACGCACATACGACCTAAGGGATCTGCCATCGATGCGTCGAAGCCGCAACTGACGATGATCACTTCGGGGCGAAACGCTTCGAGAGCAGGAACGACGTTCTCGGAAACGGTGGCGACGTACGCTCCATTGCCGCACCCTGCCGGAAGCGGAAGATTGATGTTGGTCCGATCGCTGTCTTCGCCACCGGTTTCGTCGAACATGCCGGAGTCAAGCGGGAACAAACGGTCTTGGTGGACGGAGATCGTCAGCACCTCGGGATCGTTCCAGTAGATCTTCTGTGCTCCGTTTCCGTGGTGGACATCGATGTCCACGATGGCTATTCGGTGCGCCTTTTCCTGACGTCTTGCTTCGTTGATCGCGATGCTGACGTTCGAGAATATGCAGAACCCGCGACCCTGTTGAGGTTCCGCGTGGTGGCCTGGGGGGCGTACTAGTGCGTAGGAGTTGTCGACGGTGTCGTCGAGCACGTTGAGCAGCGCCGATGTCGTTGCGCCAGCGGCCATCTGCGCGATTTCGTAGCTGCCGGGGCCAAAGGGTGAAGTGCCATCGCCGGCGTCACCGCCTCTGGAACTGCTCTGTTTGATGATCCGGTCGACGTAATCGTTCGTGTGTACCGAAAGGATTTGTTCCTTTGTGACAGGGGCGAATTCCAGGTCGGTCAGGCTTTTTCGCAGGCCGCTGACTTCGATGAGACTCGCCATTCGTGTCTTGGACGCCGAGCTTTCAAAGTGCTCGAGAGGTTGGAGCAAACCGCCTGCAGGGAGGAAGCCGACGTGGGTAGAAGTGTCGTGCCATCCGAATCGTTCGTGCCAGATGTAACCGGTGTTGCGTGAATTTGTGCGTTCTGCGTTGGTCATGATGCTTGTTTCTCGTCCTTCTGCTTCTGGTTGAGTTCGGCAAAGAGGTTGTCGACTCGGGTCTGTTCTTTTGCGCTATTGGGCATGAGCAGGCTGACGGCCACCATAACGGCAGTGTTGATGATCAGCCCCGCTATGCCTGAGGTCATTCCGCCCAGCCATGGCACTGAAATCGGGTAGAAAATCTGCACGATCGCGGCGGTACCGAAACCGAGAATCATTCCTAGAATGGCGCTGAGCGCAGTCGTTCGTCGCCAAAAGATGCCGAGGAACAGCGTCGGTGCGAGTTGGCAGATTCCTTGATACGAGACTTGGGCCCACAGCACGAGACCTGACGTAGTCGAAGCCGTTGCCAGCGCTCCGAGAGACGAAATGATCGTGACAGCTGCAACAGAAATCTTGCCGATCCGTGCGTTCTGAATCTCTTGCTTCTTCATCGGCCCGATGATGTCGTTGGCGGTCATGGCTCCGATTGCCTGGAGGTTTGCGCCGACGTTGCCCATTGAGCCGCACAGCACGCAGATCCCGGCCAGGCCGAGGAGCAATGGGCCTCCGAACGAGGCCAGGACGAACCACACAGTGTCCGGTGCCGCGGCAACCTCTGGCACTGATGATGCCAATAGTGCCAGCACGTTGAGGGCGGTGGCGAAGACGAGCAGGATCGGGACTGCCTGGACGGAGGTGCGACGGATGGTGCTCACGCCATTCTGTGTGAAGAGGCGGACGAAGATGTCCGGCCAGCACCAGCCGCCTAACGCGCCGGTGAGGACCAACGAAAACAGATAGAGAGGACCAAGCTCGCTTCCTGGCCCGGGCAGGACGAGGAGCGCCGGGTCGACTTGGTCGAATCCATGGTTGTTGGCGATGAGCCAGACAATAAGCCCGAAGATGACGACGAATCCGATCAAGTAGGCAGCGATTCCCTGGATCAAATCCGAAATCATCACTCCTCGCATACCGAATTTCACGGTCCAGATCTGTCGGATCGTAAGGACGACGACGCCGAGGACAACAGCAAAGACGGGTCCGATGGCCCCGTCGGATGAGAAACTGAAGATGAGCGCCAGCGACTGCATTCCCAGAACGACCCACGGGATCGATGCGATGACCCCGATGATCGCAGCGATGACGCGGACTGTTGTCGAGCCGTAGCGGAGTCCGAGAAGGTCAGCCTGGGTGCGGAGATCGTACCGTGTGCCCCAGAGGTAGGCTGGCTTGGCCAACAGGAACATGATGATGGCAGCGAAAACGCTGTACTGGACGAGATAGAATCCAGTCACTCCACTGCCGGCGGTAAGTCCTGCGAACGAAATGAAGACGGTACCTGGCAGCCAGGTGTTGATGAACGCAGCTGTCCCGTAGACGGAGTTGAACGACCGGCCGCCGGTCGCGTAGTCGGAAAAGGAAGCGTCCTTGGCAGTGGAGCGTTCCATGACGATGATGACGAAAATGAAGAAGGCAGCGATCATGCCGAATGTGATCCACATGCTCAATCGCCTCCCTCGGCAGTGAGCGTAATCTTGTTGAGTGCGAGAATCATTGCCGCGACGAGTGTGGAACTGCCGACGATGTAGGCCAATGACCACCAGCCTTGGCCGAAGATCCAGTGCAGGGGAGGGAATAGTATGAGGACGGCGGCAATCGCAATGATTGCTCTGACTGTTCGAGTGGTACCTGTCTTCTTTGACATGAACAACAACCTTCAAAACGTTGGATTGCGTCATGCCGGAACGTTCCGGCATTGAAAGAGTGTAGCCACATACGTTGGTTCCGTGTCAAGGGGTCGGGCCCCCGTAATCGACTAAATGGGCAATGAACCCTCGACCCGATCCCTTTCATTCGGGCTGGTACTGTTCCCGTATGAAACGACCGTCGCCCACGCTGCATGATCTCGCTGCTCACGTCGGATTGTCCGTGACAACGGTGTCCGACGCGTTGCGACGTCGGGGGAGAGTTGCCGAGGCTACGCGTGCCAAGGTTCTCGAGGGTGCAGCCGAGTTGGGTTACTCGCCGAACCGACCTGCGCAGTCGCTTCGCAGCGGGTCGAGCCTCAACGTCGGAATCTACATTCCCAGGCGGGTGCTCGGGATGGAGTTCTACATGGCGTTTGCGATGTCGGTCGCGGACGAGTTGGGACAATATGGTTATGACCTGACGATCATTTCCGACGCTAAAGATCCGCGTCGGTGGACGCAGTTCGCTGCAGTGATTGTTGTCGATGCGTGTCTGAGCGATGGCCCTCTTCGCGAGAATCTCGATAATGGATCAACAGTATTTACGGCCGGCCGAATTGAAGGGCTGCCGACCAGTCGATTGGCCGGCCTGATCGAGATCGACTATTGGAAGATGCTGACGGAGGCACTCGACGGACTGGAACAGCAGCGTGCAGTGACATCACCGTTCCTCATTGCATTCGAACCTCTGGACAAGTATTCGTGGTCTCAGATGCTCATCAGCTCATTCGTCAATTGGTGCACCGTGAGAGGGTTGGAGCCAGACGTGCTCACTGTCTCTCCTGACCCGAATTCATGGTCATTCTCTGAAGACTTCTCACGACGAATCATCGATCGAAAGTCGTACGATCTGATTGTTCACGGGGGAACACTGTTGTCGATGGCGGCACGCTCCCAGAAGCTATACACCGAACTCATTGACCTGGAATCAGCTCGTACAGCCGTACTGACAACGAATGAAATTGAAACCAGACTCATAGACTGCGACGTGGCACTAAACATACGTGCGAAAGAATTCGGGGCGGCCATAGCCCGTTTGTGTCTCGACCGAGTGCTTAAAGGTGAGAGCGAATTTACTCACGAATGGTTTGCACCCGAGATTTTCATATCCGAACGTAGTTGACTATGTCTGACCAGCTTGATTATTTATCGATGCTTCAACGCATCGGCACGGTGATGCTTCCAAGTCGTTTTTACCTAATTCTCTGATTGCTTATGGCCGCCTCTTCTTGTTGAACATGCCAATCGTCTCAATGACGTCGGCGCGAGCATTGAGCCATCCGACAACGTCTCGGTCTCCCGACCAAGCCTCGGCTGCGCGTCGAAGCGTAACGGCGGCCACGCCTGCGTTACTGCGCTGATGTTCGCGGTCGAGGTTCGCGTTGAGGATGCGAGAATTACGCTGATTGCTACCGTGCGGACTTCGGGCTCTCGGGGATGACCATGACTCTGCGGGACTATGCCAACCGCAGGTGATTGTCGGGACCAGTTCGACCTCGAGCTCGCCGAGCATTCTTTCGCATTGTGGTCGCATAATCGGATTGGTGAAGATGCCGCCCGTCTTAGCAATCTTGTCGAATTCAATTTATTCCTCTGGGGCGGGGGAGAGATATGGCGAGCGATGCTCACTGATCTGACCCCGGTCCATTGGATTCGAGTGGGCCAAAGCGAACCCTGTTGGCCGTCTTGCGCCGCGATTTCGTCCGCCATCGGACGCACCTCCACGAAAAACTTCTGAGCTCACATTAAGCATTAATAGCTTTTGGGCCGCGTCGGCCAGCGCATCGATGTCATAGAAGAGAACGTTGAAACCGTTCACTCTGTGGGTGATCATGTCGCGAGGGCTGTAACCGAAGTCTTGGGGCCAAAAAGGGGCGAGGACCCATTCTTCCCCCAAAAACACCACCGGAGAAAAATGAGGACCGGCCCTGGACCTACCGAAGTAGGCGGAACCGGTCGTGATGGGTCAATATTATCCCGCGCAGGGAATCTTTACGGGTGGCGCTCCGCGAAGACCTCAATACAGAAAATGTAGTCCCGCGTGACCCTGTGAGGCACGACCACTGGCTACGCGGGACTATCGGTGAGTCGCGTAAAACTCTTGCGTGCAATATACGAGCCGTATACAGTAAGCAATGACAATGTGATTGAGATCGCACAAAATCTCAAAATGAAGGCGCTCCGAGCAACCAGGCCCAGTAGGACACAACAACGAAGATTTTCTGCAAGCGACGGACGCCCAGAGGAGAGAATCATGTCGACTACAAACACGCCCAGTCTCGAACTTGGAACTGATGCGAAAACGCTGCGCAAGGTCGTTGTTGCCGCGTCGATCGGTAACTTCATCGAATGGTACGACTTTGCGGTGTATGGATACCTAGCCGTCGTTCTTTCGGCTCACTTCTTCCCAGGCGACGACCCCGCAGCGTCACTGTTAGAAACATTTGCTGTATTCGCAGTGGCGTTCGCCCTACGCCCGATCGGAGGGATCTTCTTCGGGCGACTCGGTGACAGAATTGGTCGAAAGAGAACACTTGCGATCACGATTCTGTTGATCTCGGGATCCACTGCGGCTATCGGTGCCCTTCCAACCCACGAGTCAATAGGTGTCTGGGCTCCCGTGCTGCTCGTGATTGCTCGTTGTATTCAAGGATTCTCCGCAGGCGGCGAATACGCCGGAGCCTGCGCCTATGTGCTCGAGCACGCACCCAGAGAGAAGAAGGCGACCTACGCCAGTTGGGTGCCGGTGAGCACCTTCCTCTCATTTGCCTTCGCCGCAGGGTTTACGTTCATGCTCTCGCTACTGCTGGGCGGCACCGTCATGGATGATTGGGGCTGGCGAATCCCGTTTCTATTGTCTGTGCCTCTTGGTCTGTGTGGCTTCTACATGCGATTTCGACTCGACGAGACCCCGCTGTTCGACGAGATCGAAGACGAAGATGTCGCTTCGACGCCGTTTAGGGAGACTCTTCGCGAGCATGGCCGCACGATCCTGCTCTTCGCTGGCTTTATCGCGGCCACTGCGCTCTCCTTCTACATTTTCACTACCTATATGTCGACGTTCCTCCAGGTGGTTGGCGGGCTCGACTCGACGTCGGCACTGCTCAGCACATTCGTCTGCCAGATCCTTGCAGCGTGTCTTTGTCCTTTCGCGGGTCGAATTTCAGATCGGATAGGTCGAAAGAAGACGACCATGACAGCGTGCATCCTGCTGCTGGCGGGAACATTCCCCGCCTTCGCTCTCGGAAGTACTGGCAGCATGACGCTGGGAATCATCGGCCAGCTTCTCCTCGGCAGTGGGGCTGTACTGACTGGAGTCGTGACAGCAGTGCTTATGTCCGAACTCTTCCCGACACGAGTGCGTTACACAGCTTCGGCTGTTACCTACAACTTGGCCTACACGATCTTCGGCGGGACTGCTCCATTCATCGCGACCTGGCTCATCACCGCGACTGGAAACAATCTCTCACCGGCCATATACCTTCTTGCCATCAGCATCATGGCACTGGTGACGGCATCTCGACTACCGGAGACATCGAAGAGATCACTCGACTTCTGATCGGCGTCTACCTTTATCTCACCTATTCAACCAAGCCTCAGAAAGGGGAAGTGCTATGGCACTGAACAATACGACTGCGTTTCACGACGAAATCGTCGTAGTTGACGGACTCATCATCGCTAAATGGGATCGAGAGCTCTTTGTCGACATGCGAAAAGGAGGACTGACCGCAGCCAACTGCACCGTATCGGTCTGGGAAGGATTCCAGTCGACTGTCAACAACATCATCGAAGTGAATCAACTCATCGCCGAAAGCAGCGAATTGGTACGTCCCGTCCGCACCGTAGATGACATCCGAGCTGCAAAGGAAGAGGGACGTACAGGAATTATTCTCGGTTTCCAAAACGCTCATGCTTTCGAAGATCAGCTTGGCTACATCGAAATCTTCAAACAGCTTGGCATCGGAGTCGTCCAGCTTTGCTACAACACTCAGAACCTAGTCGGCACCGGATGCTACGAGCGCGACGGCGGGCTCTCAGGGTTCGGACGCGAAGTCATCGCTGAAATGAACCGAGTCGGAATGCTCTGCGACCTCTCGCATGTCGGTGCGGTGACGTCCCGCGAGATTATTGAAGAGTCATCCAAACGAGTGTGCTACTCGCACTGCCTTCCCTACGGGCTCAAGGCCCACCCCCGGAACAAAACAGACGAAGAGCTGAAGTTCATCGCCGATCACGGAGGGTTCGTGGGAGTAACAATGTTTACCCCATTCCTGGCGAAGGGAACACAAGCGACGATCGACGACTATGCCGAAGGCATCGAATACATTATGAACATCGTGGGGGAGGACTCCGTCGGCATTGGCACCGATTTCACCCAAGGCCAGGACCAGGCGTTCTTCGAGTGGCTCACCCATGACAAGGGATACGCCCGCGAGCTCACTCAATTTGGGGAGATCGTCAATCCCGAGGGAATCAGAACCATTGGAGAATTCCCCAACTTGACCGAGACCTTGCTGCGACGAGGCCATTCGGAGGATCGAGTACGTAAGATCATGGGAGAGAACTGGTTACAACTACTAGGCGACGTCTGGGGCACGGCCTCATGACACAGGCACCACAGGTCCCGATCGAAGTCGATGAGGAGACTGGACGCTGGAGCACAGATGGTTTGCCGATGGTCTATGTGCCGGTCCACTTTTTCCTCAACAATCACCGCGCAATCGAAAGCGAAATCGGTGTTGAGCGTTACGCGCAGATTCTCTACACCGCCGGATACGAGTCAGCCTGGACATGGTGTGAGGCTGAGGCAAGTACGCACGGGCTCGTCGGCGAGGATATTTTCCGTCACTACCTTGACCGTCTCTCTAAGCGTGGATGGGCGAAGTTCACCGTTCGACACCTGGATCCCGTAGAACTTCGAGCGACAATCGAGGTACGCAACTCGATTTTCGCTGACGATAGTCAAGAAGAGTCGCAGGACTACATGTTCACAGGTTGGTTCGCCGGCGCAATGGACCAGATCACCGGCAAGCGAGGACTAGCCATGTGCCGACAGGTCCGTGGAGAAACTCAAGAGGCCGAAGGCCTGTTCGAAGTGTCACGCCGCGTTCAGTAACCGGCACCTATGGACATCCTGTCGTCAGTCCAAGCGGGCCGACGACAGGATATCTCCTCCTAGATTCACATCATTGACGGTTTCCATCTTCATGAATGCCATGATGCGATCACGGAACAGCAGAACGTGCCGGCCTGCGATCTCTTCGGCAAGATCTGGGTCACGGGCCTCATACGCCGCGATGAGTTCGTGATGATCGCCTTGGACCTTGGAAAAATGGTCCCGGAGTAGATCCCACGATGTCCGGCCACCAAAAGCGAGGAACCCAATTCGCTGACCGTGATCGTGAATCGACAGTGCAAGGCTCTCCAAGAACGAATTCTTCGATGCAGTTGCTTCCAACCGATGAAGGTGGGCGTTCGTGGACGCGACAGCGGCAGGATCCTCATCCCAGATCGCCCTGACTACCGCCTGCTCCGCCGTCTTCATTTCGTCGAGATTCTCCCTCGTCGCCCTGACAGCTACGAGGCGCGCGATGGCACGCGCGGTGACCATATGTGCTTCGAACAGGTTCGACACACTGACCAGGTCCATAGGCCGAACGAAGAATCCGCTCTTGCCGCTATCGGAAAGAATGAGACCTTCCGTCGACAGACGGAAGAGGGCCTCACGCACCGGAGTCCTGCTGACACCAAGCTCCTTGCTGATGCTAATGTCATCGATCGGCATACCCGGCTCTAGCTCGAGCACCATGATTCGATGTTTAATGTCCGCATATGCAGTCTCCATTATCGAACGAGGACGACCAGCCATAGAAATGTGCTCCTTGAAAATCGGTACCTGCCAATTCTATCTGGCAAGACGAAGACTGGAGGCCGCCCAAAGCTATGAGTCTTTCATCTACTTAGGAATGGGTAAGGCTTTGAAAGTGGAGCGTGCATGCGATGGCGGAGCGAAGTTTGGACTCATCGGTGCGGCGTGCCGACATATGAATACTGATGAAAACGCAATAACATAGGTGCACATGTCTTCCAGCTGGTTCTCGTGCATGAAGTGAGTGAGCAGTTGTGGCTGTGCGAAATGAGGGCAATGTGCCCTCGCAGGTGAGATGCAAAAGAGTGGAAGGAAGCCCAAGGCCGATAGCCACTCAGAATCTCTACTCCTGATCGTCTTCGTAGATTCGCCGGAATTCTTCGTCAACTTCATCCACGGAGCGGGCACTGCCGGTAGGGCCTATGGCGTCTGCCATGCCCGAGATCCTGCCAGTCATTCGAAGATGTTCTTCTGGATTCAACGTTCACCTCTTTATTCGTAGTTCACAACAGTATGGAACATCGACGAGCGCGATTGCTACGTATGTACGATCGGCTGGCAACCAAACACGATCTTGCGAAATACCCGTATCGAAAGCGCCAAATTTTCACTCGGTTACAATAGAGGCAGGCACAGGGAGGTCTGTGGCCACATGCTTTCGCAGGCGTCAGCATGAATTCACTTAGCTCGTGTCGCGGCATTCACCGTTTGGCACCTGACGAAAGTAGTCACCTTTATGAAGACCGCTCAGTATCCCTGCCCTAAATGTAAGAGCCCACTCATTGATGAAGCACCAGTTTCCGGTTTCGGATCGAGGGAAACGATCACCTCGAAGTTGCACTGCGAAGCACGGTGCGGTGTGACTGAGAAAGAGCTGCTGACTGTTCGCAGGATTATGGCCGGCAAGATGTGATCGGTTACGACGAAAGGCCCCCAACACTCAGTGTGAGCTGAGTGGTGGGGGCCGTGTCGTGACCGTGGGGCTAGACCCTCGGGTAACGTGCATGGTCTCGAAGATGAGGACAGAATGAGCGTGTGCGCCGTCGTGTGGTGCGACCGTGCTCTAGTGGCACGGGGTCTCTGCAAGCGGTGCTACGCGCGGTACAAGCGTGGGGTGAGTCCAGAAACGACTCGACGGTACACAACGCGAGAGACCAAAGAACGCGTGCGTGACGATGTGACTGAGCGTCGAGTGGCTGGTGAAAGCATCGCCGACGTTGCCCTGTCGACCGGTGTGAACGAGTCAACTTTGGGGAAGTGGTTCCGGGAATGGGGGTCAAGCCTGCGGTAGGGAAGTTCGGGCGGTCTTTAGCGACGAATCAGTGGCGGCCTTGGACTCGCGAATACGCGGTGACTGCGTACACGTGCTCAGATTTATCAATCGCGGAACGTGCCCAGATCCTGGGTCGGTCGTACACGGCTGTCGCTGGGTT
Organism: Brevibacterium picturae; assembly: GCF_900105045.1. Taxonomy (GTDB): domain Bacteria; phylum Actinomycetota; class Actinomycetes; order Actinomycetales; family Brevibacteriaceae; genus Brevibacterium; species Brevibacterium picturae. Next base: position 3,924,175 of record NZ_LT629739.1, read on the forward strand.
TATCCGCGACTACCGGCAGCGACAGCGCGACCCTTACGGGATCAAGTAGAGGGGACTGGCTACCCAATGACCGTAGCGGGATGGTTCGTCTGAAACAGTGGCATTACCGTGATCTGTGCTTCTCTCAATTTTTCCTTGTGGGACCTGCGATTTTCGATACCCCCGTTACCTTTTAAGTAGCCTCACAATCCGTCAGGATAGAAGGGGTCGCTGGCCTAAGATTCCCGGCATGATTCATGCCCCCAGCCATTCATGGTCCGGGGGGTGTTGTCACCGGGAGTCGAAGGCACCAGGGAAATCGCTAATAGGGGCCAGAACCACTGGCAGAACACATGCCTTGAGCCCGACCGTAACGTGGATGCCGAACCCCGGAGCCACACCTAACACCACCGGCCAGCCGAACCACTCATAACCGCAGTCACACCAGTCGAAGAAGATGAGTGACATGATCACCAACCACGCTGAGATCGACGTATTCATCGGCATCGATGTCGGCAAACACGACCACCACGCCGTGGCTCTGGCCAGGGACGGCACCCAAATCCTGTCGAAGGCCCTGCCCCAGAACGAGGGGAAGCTCCGGGGCCTGCTCGGCAAGCTGCGTACCCACGGGACACTCCTCGTCGTCGTGGACCAGCCCGCCACGATCGGAGCACTGCCCGTCGCTGTTGCACAAGCGGCCGGCATCACTGTGGGCTACCTGCCCGGGTTAGCGATGCGTCGCATCGCTGACCTGCATCCAGGAGAGGCGAAGACTGATGCCAGGGATGCTGCGATCATCGCCGAAGCTGCTCGGACCATGCCGCATACCTTGCGGGGGATTCGGGTCAGTGATGAAAACGTCGCAGAGCTTTCCATGTTGTGCGGTTACGACGACGATCTCGCGAAACTGGCCACGGCAACATCGAACAGGATTCGTGGTCTGCTGACACAGATCCATCCCGGACTGGAGGCTGTCATCGGTGCTCACTTGGACCATCCTGCGATGACGGCGCTGCTGGTGAAGTATCCGACTCCGAAGGCTTTACGTCGGGCCGGTAAACGCCGGGTTGAGACACTGCTGGCCAAACACGCACCCAGAGCGTGGAAACGCTGGGCGACAGCGATTTTCACCGCCTTGGAAGAGCAGACTGTGGTGGTCGCGGGCACCGATGCGGCAGGGATCGTCCTACCGCAACTGGCCACAGCTTTGGCTCAGACGAGGTCGTCGCGGGACGAGGTCTTTGCACGGATCGAGGAGTTGGTGGAATCGCATCCTCTTTTCGAGCTCCTGACGTCGATGCCGGCAGTCGGCGTCAGGACAGCGGCGAGAATCCTGACCGAGGTCGTGGGCAAGGACTTCGCCACCGCCGGGCACTTGGCCTCTTACGCCGGTTTGGCACCGGTGACGTGGAGATCGGGGACGTCGATCCGTGGTGATCATTCGTCCCGCCGGGGCAACAAAGTGCTCAAACGGGCGCTATTCCTATCGGCATTCGCAGCGTTGAAAGACCCGTTGTCGAGGACGTATTACGACCGGAAACGCGCCCAGGGCAAGAAGCATAACCAGGCCCTGATCGCGTTGGGTCGTCGACGCTGCAACGTGTTGTTCGCGATGCTGTGTGACGGTGCCTATTTCCACGTACCGATGGAGGCCACCGCCGCGTAGACAGGTTCACAAGCGCCCACGTCCAGTCCGAGACTCCGGTCCCGGACCAATCAGTACTGCCCAGCATCAGCCGGCAAGACTATTCGAAGAAGCCCCCGTCACCCCTTGACGAAAACCATAGGGGCACCCCCCCGGCTTCCGACGCCCTCTGAGTCCTTCCATGTTCATCGCTCGATGTGAGGGAATGGCATCCATGTCCACGTCTTGTCCTGGCATCGCAAGTATCGATGCCAGAAGTTGGACCAAACCCAAATTGCGTCCACGCCGGAGAATCCCTTAGGCACTACCGAAGGGGCATTGAAGTCGTCGGTGAAATATCGCGCGGGGAGAGCCTCGTCGACGGCAACGAGGAATAAATGCCGCTCCGAGACTGCTGGATCTTTCTTCAGCTTCTCGATGTGCGAACCCATGTGCGGCTGTTGGTGCCAGGATTCTACGACCTGTCCGAAGTCCTGGGCTGCCGCGTCCATGAACTCTGCTCGTGTGCTCTGGTACAGCCTGATGCCAGGCCTGAAGTGTGTGCGTCGAAGGTTCCCGATGTTGTCAGCAAGAAACTGGATCAGCCCCTGTTCGTCGGCCAGGACTTCAGCTGGCAATTCTGCGGGGCTATCAACGGACCACTGGTCGCAGAGTTCCACCGCTCTGAGGGCGACACGGCGCGTCTGTTTGTACGGAAAGTTCACTCTGCTAGTCCGGAACTCCCATGATGTTGCTGCAGGCCAGAGCCATCCCTCTTTCGACGCTAAGCCCTGCCAAGCGATGGATTCTGCTTCGACAATTAATGTGACCTCGAGGGCACCGAGGCGACCATCAGGCCAGTCAAGTAGGAAATCGACCGCTGATTGGCGACCGTTCGTATCGTAGGGAATCGCTTTGGTTCCAGTCGCGTGGCCGACGAGGTGGGCCGCAATCTGCTCGGCTCGATTTGAAAGCTCGGTCATGCATTCAAGCTTCGCACACCGTCGTCCGTTGGTATGTAACGTGGCAGAGGTCTTCCGATTGGCTCCAAATGGCTCTCAGGCATCATCGCGACATAGGGATGATGACCGCTGGCAGGGCTCGCAATGACTTAGAGGTCAGCCACTTGATCAGGTGAAGCCAGACAGAGTACGCGGGTCCGTTGCTAACTAGTGACTACTAGTGGCGGTCACGGAAGATGCCTCTTCCAGAACGAATCGCTTGTGCAGGATGCGGGCCAAGGTCTATTTCGGCCGGCCTGCGGATTGGGGGAATAGATACCGCAACCGAAGCATGTCAACGGAGGTGCTTCACCAACTGCAGGGTAGTGCCCAATAGTGTCTAACAAAGTACCTCTGACCAGGAGTTTTGCGCCTCCAATGGAAGCAGCATTGACGCCGGAACGGTGAAACGGCACCAAAAGAAGCTATCGAAGCATGTAACAGTACGTGCTGCGGCAACTTGCCGGTAGTTGAGCCGATCGGCTCAGACACGAGACGATCTGGACGCTGACGCGGACGGCCGCATGTAGCTCCAGCCTCTCACGCATGCGCCCCGTCAGGCTTCGGCCTGGCAGGGCGCATGCGTCTTCTGTATATGGCTCAGTCGAGGTGTAGACGTCAGGACGGGGCATCGGCCCAGTCTTGAGGGATTCCCATGCCGCGCAGGTTCACCGGGAGTCGGGAATCGATCAGTCCGTGGAGCCGTCGCGACCAGCCGCTACTGGGGGAGATCGTCTCCAGAGCCGTCTGCAGGGATACGAGGAGGGGTAGAGCCACTTCCTCGATTTCTCCGGCAGCGCATCGTCTCCCTCGAGCCAGGACACGGTGGGCGAGGTGGTCAACGAGTTCGTCCAGCGCCATGGGCGGCTTGTCGTAGTGAAGGGTCCCCCGCGGACGAGGTGGGCGAGTCGAGCGTCGTGGCGAGTCATTGGCCCACCTCGTGGACATGGGCAGAGAAAATCCCCCAAGTGCGCATCTCGGAGAGGCGTGGGGGATGTAGTGATTTCAGTCTAGCACGGGCTGGCCCGGTCCGAACTACGATCTATGAGGCGCAGATCGGTTCGCATGGCGCGTTGATCGTGATTGTGCTCAATCGAAGGGTTGTGACGAGGCCGAGTCTTATAGACATCAGTTCCGCAACGGCGGTGTACTCCCCGCGATTAGAATTAGCCCCGCCTTGCAGCGGGCTGATCGTGATGGCACGACCATAGCGCGAAGAGGAGGTGACAGATCGTTCGTCCCGACTCCGGGTGGTGAGGACGGTCGCACTTCTGACACCGAGTGACTTTGACGTACAGCGAACGGAGACGTTGCGGGGCGACAGCTCGACGGCACAGGCGCGGTGGATGCTTCTGTCGTGAGGCTAGGGAAGCCAGGTTGTGCCCGCAGAAGTGCTCTCCAGACTCTTGAAGTAGTTGAGTAGCCCCGGGATCGCGGGATGTGCGTTGTCCTTGCGGTACACGAGCGAGTAGGGGTAGATCGGAGCTGGATCCCTCAGCGGGATTCGGCGAAGGTCGAAATGCGTCGGCCAGAGGTAGCGATCCCTGTCGCCCACGAACGTCATCAGGGACTTCGAGTCAGCGATCTCCTCGAGCAAGGCCTCGTCGCCGAAATGCGGGCCAACGCCATCGATACTGAGATCGAAATCGGCAGCGAGCCTGTCGTAGTAGTGAGCCCATTCGGTTCCTGGCAGGATCCCTGGGATCCAGATGCGATGGGCCCGCAGGTCATGAGGTGCCAGCGACTTGGCGGAGGCAAGCGGATGATGTGGGCCGACGAGTACCTCCATTCGTGATTCGAAGACCCGGGGTGCAGCGATGTCAGTCCACTGGTCCGGCGATTCGTGCAGGACCGCGCGGAAAGAGGCATCGATGGTGCCTGCGCGAATCGCGTCGATCGCGTGGATGACGCTGGCCGTGCCAAGGGTTACGACGTCGAGCAGCATGTGGGGGTTGCTCCGGTGGAACTCGCGCATCAGCACTGAGGGCGCGATCCTTCGGTGGAGGACGTCGACCCGCAGCGCCCGACGTCCGGGATGGACCGAGTCGACAGCGCGTTCCGCAACCTGAACCAGCTCCCGAGCGTGCGGAAGGAACGCCTGTCCGTCGACGCTGAGCTGCGCTCCTCGCGGCGTGCGGGCGAAGACGCGGACTCCGAGCTCCGACTCCAGCCGGGAGACGCGCTTCGAGATCGCCTGTTGGGTGACCCCCAGCTCGGCCGCCGCCTCTTGGAACTGCCCGAACTCGGCGACGGCGAGGAACGTCTTCACTGTTTCCACATCCATGCCGCCACTCTACGGGGTACAACGTCTGGTTGTGGCGCACCGATGTCCACGTTGTTGGATGCACGTCTGTATGCACTGTTGAACTGGACCGGTCAACCACGCGTTGTTCGGAAGGACGCAGATGCCAACAGAAGAGTTTGTCCATCTCCACGTGCACAGCGAGTACTCCATGCTCGATGGGGCCGCCCACATCGGTCCGCTCGTGGACGAAGCCGCCCGTCAGGGCATGCCCGCGGTCGCCGTGACAGACCACGGGAACGTCTTCGGGGCGTTCGAGTTCTGGCGGACCGCGAAGGACGCTGGTATCAAGCCGATCATCGGGACCGAGGCGTATCTGACCCCAGGCACTCACCGCTCGGAGCGTACCCGTGTCCGCTGGGGTGACGGATCTCGAGACGACGTGTCGGGGGCCGGGGCGTACACGCACTTGACGATGCTCGCGGAGACGACCGGGGGCATGCACAACCTCTTCCGGCTCTCATCGTTGGCCTCGATGGAGGGGCAGTACTTCAAGCCGAGGATGGACCGCGAGCTCCTGAGCACTTACGGACGGGGCCTCATCGCGACGACCGGCTGCCCCTCCAGCGAGGTCCAGACGCGTCTTCGTCTCGGACAGTACGACGAGGCCCGGCAGGCGGCGGCGGACTTCCGCGACATCTTCGGGGCGGAGAACTACTTCTGCGAACTCATGGATCACGGCCTGGGAATCGAGAAGCGTGTGATGGGCGACCTCATCAGAATCGCGAAAGACCTCGGCCTGCCGCTCGTGGCCACGAACGACCTGCACTACGTCGCTGCAGACGACGCGAAGAGCCACGCCGCTCTGCTGTGTGTGCAGTCCGGGTCAACCATGGACGACCCGAAACGCTTCAAGTTCGACGCCGACGAGTTCTATCTGAAATCAGCCGCGCAGATGCGGCACTTGTTCCGCGACTTCGCGGAGGCCTGCGACAACACATTGCTGATCGCCGAACGGTGCAACGTCGAGTTCGATACCTCGGCGAACTACATGCCGCGGTTCCCCGTGCGCGACGGGGAGACCGAGGAGACCTGGCTGGTCAAGGAGATCGAGCGCGGACTGAACATGCGCTACCCGGGTGGCATCAGCCAGGAGGTACGTGAGCGCGCGGAGTACGAGACCGCGATCATCCTCCAGATGGGCTTCGCCGGTTACTTCCTCGTTGTCGCCGACTTCATCCAGTGGGCCAAGAGCCAGGGCATCCGCGTCGGACCTGGACGCGGCTCCGGAGCCGGGTCGATGGTCGCCTACGCGCTGACGATTACCGGACTCGACCCGCTCGTCCACGATCTGATCTTCGAGCGGTTCCTGAACCCCGATCGCGTGTCGATGCCTGACTTTGACGTGGACTTCGACGATCGCCGCCGGGGCGAGGTCATCCAGTACGTCACCGATAAGTACGGTGACGACCGGGTCGCACAGATCGTCACCTACGGCACGATCAAGGCCAAGCAAGCACTGAAGGATTCTGCTCGCGTCCTCGGACACCCCTTCAGCATGGGGGAGAAGGTCACCAAGGCCATGCCTCCGACCGTCTCCGGCAAGGACATCCCCCTCAGCGGCATCTTCGACTCCGAGCATCCGCGCTACGCCGAAGCTCAGGACGTCCGGGCTCTCATCGAATCCGACCCCGAGGTTCGGACCGTCTACGACACCGCGACAGGGTTGGAGAACCTCAAGCGGCAGTGGGGAGTGCACGCGGCCGGGGTGATCATGTCCAGCGAGCCCCTCATGGACGTGATCCCACTGATGAAGCGGGACCAAGACGGGCAGATCATCACCCAGTTCGACTATCCGACGTGTGAGGGCCTCGGCCTGATCAAGATGGACTTCCTCGGTCTGCGGAACCTCACCATCATCAGCGACGCGCTCGACAACATCCGCACCAACCGTGGCGAGGAGATCGACCTCGAGGAGCTGCCGCTCAATGACGCCGGCGTCTTCGAGCTCATGCGCCGCGGCGACACGCTCGGGGTCATCCAGTTCGACGGCGACGCCATGCGGTCTCTACTGCGGCTCGCGCGACCTGATCACTTCGAGGACATCACCGCTGTGGGTGCCCTGTACCGGCCAGGCCCGATGGGGGCCAACTCGCACATCAACTACGCGCTGCGCAAAACCGGGCAGCAGGAGATCGTCCCCATCCACCCCGAGCTCGCCGAGCCGCTGGATGAGGTCCTGGGCAAGACGTACGGGCTGATCGTCTACCAAGAGCAGGTCATGACCATCGCTCAGGTCCTTGCGGGCTTCACGCTCGGTCAGGCCGACCTGCTGCGCCGTGCGATGGGCAAAAAGAAAAAGGCCGAGCTCGACAAGCAATTCGAGGGGTTCTCATCCGGGATGCGTACGAACGGCTACAGCGAGGAGGCGATCACGACCCTGTGGAACATCCTCCTGCCGTTCTCCGACTACGCCTTCAACAAGGCCCACTCCGCCGCCTACGGCCTCCTCAGTTACTGGACGGCCTACCTCAAGGCGCACTACCCAGCTGAGTACATGGCCGCACTGCTGACCAGTGTGGGCGAGAATCGCGACAAAATGGCGCTCTACCTCGGGGAGACCCGCAGGATGGGTATCCGCGTCCTCCCACCGGACGTCAACGAGTCGATCCGGTACTTCGCCGCCGTCGGCGAAGACATCCGCTTCGGTCTCGAGGCGATCCGCAATGTGGGCGGCAACGTGGTCGAACAGATCGTGCGCACCCGGAAAGAGCGTCCATTCGAAGAGTTTCACGACTTCCTCCGGAGAGTTCCGCAGGAGGCGACCAACAAGCGGGCGGTCGAATCGCTGATCAAGGCAGGGGCGTTCGACCAGTACGGCCATTCTCGGCGTGCACTCGTCAGCATCCACAAAGAAGCTGTCGACGCTACGACGTCCGTCAAACGGGAAGAGGCACGCGGGCAGTACGACCTGTTCGCCGGGATCGATGGCGAGGGATTCGATGATGTGTCGGCCGAGATCCCAACACTCCCTGAGTGGGGAAGGCTCGAGAAGCTCGGTCACGAGCGCGACATGCTCGGACTCTATGTCTCCGACCATCCGCTTACCGGGCTTGAGCAGCAGCTCTCGAAGCGATCGACCCATGCAATCGAGCAGCTACTGGGCGAGAAGCCGCCCAAGGACGGTCAACGCATCACCGTGGCGGGTCTGATCACTCAAGTCCAGCAACGTGTTGCCAAGTCCTCTGGAAATCCTTACGCGATCGTTCGCGTTGAAGACCTGAGCGCTGATGTCACCGTCATGGTGATGGGCAAGACGCACCAGCTCTATTCATCGGCCCTCGAACAAGACGTAGTCGTCGCTGTGACCGGACGAGTGAGCGTCCGTGACGAGGGACTCAACCTCCATGCCGACGGCATCGAAGTCCTGGATGCCATGATCGACCGGCACGACCGGCCATTCACCATCCTTATTGCAGAAGACGCCACCACGGAACCACGGGTCACCGAACTCGGCGACATTCTGTCAAGGCATCCAGGAGAGACGGCGACCCATCTGAAGATGCGCAAGCCGCAGAGCATCGTCCACTTCGATCTCCCCAACCACCCGGTGTCTGTGACGAATGACCTCTATGCGGAAGTCAAGGCACTGCTGGGCGCGAACTCGATCGAGTAGCTGCCGGCCATAGGGAAATCAGCTTCCCTAGGATATCGGTCATGGGGCTCATGCTCAGGTGAGTCGAAACTTGGTGCTGCGCCTTTCACTGTGATGTCACGGCCGTGCGCCGCTGCCCCCGACGCGCCTGCTAGTTGTTGCGGGGCAGGAGGTTGATGTCGCGGCCACTCGAGCGTCGATGCATGCGAATCGCATATACTTCTGGTCATGGAACCCAACCTTGAAGAAGCGATCAACGAGTGGCATGCGAGCGTCAATGCCCGCGACCTGCAGCGATCTGAGCGTGCGGTAGGCGATCCGGTCGTCGTGCTCGGCCCGAAGGGCGCGGGCCCGATCACGCCTGCGCAGTTTGCCGAGTGGGTGGAGCGCTCGGGGATCAAGCTGGTCCCGCGGTCCTGGCACCCTGTAAGCGAGCGACTGATGGTGGTCGAGGAGGACGCGACCTGGCCCGAGAGCACGGAATCCACGCGAGTAGCGACCGTCTTCCGCGCTGCCGCCGGGAAGGTCACGGCTGCTTTCAGGCTGCCAGACCTCAAGGCCGCTCTCGAGCTGGCCTACATCTGCCGCGAGATGGCGGCAACCGAGTGACAGACCTCGGCCCGGGACAGGTCCTGTTCCATTTCGTCAGGCACTGGTCACGCCGCTCTGCCGCAGCAGACACTGGCGGTGAGCAGGGGCGGCTCGTGCTCGTGTGCGAGGCTGTCCATGCTCTGAGGCTGCGCGCCAGCCCGGCAACGGTGAACGCGATCGCGCAGGAGATCGGGATCGACCAGAGCGGCGCGTCACGGTTGATCAAGAGCGCCACCGCAGCCGGGTATCTCGTCATGGCAGCGTCCGCGACCGATGGCCGACGACGCGAAGCATCACTCACCTCTGCGGGCCGGTCGATGCTGGACCAAGCGCATCGTTGGCAGGAGGAAGTGTTCGTTGAGCTGACCACAGGCTGGAGCGACAAGAAGCGCCGCGACTTCCAACAGGCGATGACCGACCTGATGGACCGCTCATACGAGATGGACGCATGAGCCACGCCAACGCCCCGCTCAGCCTCGAGGGACGCCGCCGACTGGTCGAGCGATGTAAGACGCGTCCCATCGCCCATGTGGCCGCCGAGATGGGGATCTCGCGTGCCTGCGCATCTAAGTGGGTCAACCGATGGCGACGTCCCGGAGATGCCGGGCTGCGCGACCGCTCATCGAGCCCCCACCGGAGCCCGAACGCCACACCAGCCTGGGTCATCGAGCGGATCGAAACCTGGCGGCGTGAGCACAAGCGGTCAGCCCAACGCATCACTGACGAGCTCGACGAGCTCGAGGTCACGATCAACCGCCGAACCGTCAGCCGGCATCTGACCAGGCTCGGCCTCGCTCAACGACGGTTCATCGACCCAGAAGGGGATAACAACCGCAAGCCAGGAAAGATCTCGGCCCACTGGCTCGGCCACATGGTGCACCTCGATGTGAAGAAGGTCGGCAGGATCCCCGACGGTGGCGGCTGGTAGATCCATGGCCGCGACAGTGACCAGGCCAAGGCCGCAGGTCGCGCCAAATCAGCGGGCGCAAAGCGCGGCTACATCTACTTGCACTCCGCCGTCGACGGCTTCTCCAGGCTCTCCTGCACCGAACCGCTGAGCGACGAGAAGGGAGCCACCGCGGCGGCGTTCCTGGCCCGAGCGAAGGTCTGGTTCGCCGCACACGGCATCTTCCACATCCACCGCGTCCTCACAGACAATGGCGCGTGCTATCGCTCCGGCGACTTCGCCCGGATCGTCGGCAACTAGTCCCGGCACCAGAGGACCAAGCCATACACCCCTCGCCGCAACGGAAAGGTGGAGCGCTACCAGCGCATCCTGGCCGAGGAGCTGCTCTACGCCCGGGGCTTCGCCAGCGAGGACGCCCGCACGGCAGCGATCGCCGTCTGCAACATCCACTACAACTATCACCGGTCCCATTCAGGCGCGAGCGGCCAGCCGCCGGCGTCGCGCTTGCAGAAAGGCGTCACCAACGTCCGGCCCTCATACAGCTAACGTGAATGACATGGCCCGCAAGGCATGCGCGCGTACTGTTCGATCCGATGATCGCACTGGATATGTCTATCTCCGGCTCAGCGACCCGTCCGGCAGGTCAGCCCGCGTCTGCGCGCCAGTCGAGCACTAAGTCGACGAGCCCGGGGAAGCGGGTGTTCAGGTCCTCGAGGCGGACGCGACTGCGTCGCTCGAGGCCGTACTGGCGCTGGGTGATGACGCCGGCCTCGCGCAGTGCCTTGAAGTGATGCGTGAGTGTGGACTTGGGCCGGTCGAAGCCGAACCACCCGCAGGTCTGGTCGAAGTCCTCGGATGACAGCAGGAGCTTCTGGATGATCGTCAGCCTGAGGGGCTCGGCTAGCACACCCATGATGCGCTCGAGACGGATCTCATCCACCGCAGGCTCCGGCAGTCGCTCGGGGAGCTCGTCAGGCGGCCCCGTCTCATTGGCGTAGGTCGGCGCAAGTGTGTGCATGCCCGCAGTCTACCCGCTGTTGGAGATTCTTCGTACTGATGATAAGTTCGACTCGACTCGTACTGATACGAGTAGTTTCGAACTAGGCGGTGGAGATGAAGCGAGAAGTCGAACAACGGAATCTCAGATGGTCCGTGGCAGCAGCACTGACGGTCGTATCGGTGTTCGTGCTGTCCAACGCCTCGACGCCGCTGTACGTCGAGTGGCAGCGGGAGTGGGGCTTCTCGTCCGGGACGCTCACGATCATCTTTGCCTGCTACATGGTCGGGCTGGTGGGCACGCTCATCGTCGCCGGCGGGCTTGCCGACCGATACGGGCGGCGCGTGGTCCTCGTGCCGGCCATGGTGGCCGCGATTGCATCCGGGGGCGCTGTTCATGCTCGCCCTGGACGTCGCGTGGCTGCTGCTGGCCCGGCTGCTGGCCGGCGTCGCCGTCGGAGGAGCGGTGACGGCGGGGATGGCCGCAGTAGTCGACGTCGCGCCGTCTGCGCGCAAGAGGGCAGGCAGTCTCATCGCGTCCGCCTCCATGGTGCTCGGCGCAGGCCTCGGCCCGATGCTCTCGGAGATCACCGCGAAGACCACCCCCACACCGCAGCTGTGGACGTTCGCCGTCGTCACGGCGCTGGGCCTCGCGGCCCTGGCAGTCAGTATGCGGTTGCCGCTGGCACGGGCGGTGCAGATCGGAAGCACGGGCGAACGACTCCTTCGTTGGCCGATGCCTCCACGGGATCGTCGGCGTGAACTCCTGTGGGGCGCAGCTACCTTCGGCCCGGGCATCACAGCGACCTCCTTCGTGCTCTCGCTGGGGCCCTCGGTACTGGCTGGACCGATCGGCGTTCCGGACCCCCTGATTGCGGGGGCTGTCGCCTGCGCAATGTTCCTTCTTGCGACCGGGATCCAGTTCGCCGCGGGCAGCCTCTCCACTCGAGAGCATCTCGCACTCAGTTCCATCACCGCCGTGGTCTCGATGGGGATGCTGGGGCTCGCTGTCACCGTGACGCCATGGTGGCCGGTCTTCCTCGCCGCCGCTCTGTTCGCGGGCACCGCCCAAGGGCTGCGTCAGCTTGCCGGCCTCACGCTTATTGCCACACGGATCGTTCCCGAACGACGCGCCGAGTCCAACGCCGCGCTCAACATCTCCGGCTACGTCCCGGCTGGAGTCTTGCCGGTGGCCACCGGCTATCTCGCTGACGCCATCGGGCTCGGCAATGCCGTGATCGCGTTTGCAACGCTCCTCGGTGTCGTCGCAGTGATCGCCCTGGTCATCGTGCGCGTCAGCACGCGGGACGAATCAACAGAACGCCCACCAGCGAAAGTAGCCGACGAGACCATGCAGCCAACCACACTGGTGATCGCCGCCCACCCCGACCTGGAGAAATCACGCGTCAACGCCGCCTGGCTCCGAGCACTCGACACCGAAGAGCAGATCACCGTCCGCCCGCTGGCAGACGTCCGCGGAACCGACGGCTTCGACGCCGCAGCTGAGCAGCGGGAACTCGCCAGGCACAATCGGATCGTCCTGCAGTTCCCCTTCCGCTGGTACAGCGCCCCGCCACTGCTATCCGAATGGCTCGAAGTCGCGCTGGAACGCGGCTGGGCCTACGGGCCCGGCGGACACGCACTGGAAGGCAAAGAGCTCACCATCGCGGTGTCGACCTGGTCACGCGCCCACGACTACGTGCCAGAGGGGCGTTACGGACGAACGATGAACGAGCTCACCTCCCCGTACGCCACCACCGCCGCACGAGTCGGCATGAACTATTGCTCCGGATTCTTCGTCCACGGCGTCGGTGACCTCAGCGACACCGCGCTTGAAGACATCGCTCGCGAATACGCGTCATGGGCTGCAGGAGGGATATTCGCGTCGAGCTCGCCCGGAACGCAAGCGTAATTGGATGATGTGCAGTGGCGGTCGATGAGGGTGTCTCTTAGACATCTTCATAACGAGACGAGATCCCTGCAACGTTGCGGGAGTTTTGGTCTCATGGGTCGCCCTCGCAGCTACGACCGCCAGCGGCATCTGGCGGCGTGCTCACTCCTCGTCAGAGAACACTGACTTGAACAGGTCGGCGGCGTCGATGAGCTCCTTGGTCGGCACCGTGATCTCGCCGGTGGCCACCGTGTCGTTGCCGTCCTCGGTGAGGACCCAGGAGACCTCCACCAAGCCGGCTCCGGGATCCCTCGCGACGATCACGTAGTCGTCTTGGTCGGTGGTCCACGGATCGTTCGGACGCAACGATTCCGGGGTGAGCACGATCTCCGCGTCCTCGCCTCGGTTGCTCCAGCTCACGGGGTAGTCCCTTGGGAGGGGACGGAGCGTCGAGTAGTCGAAGCCTGGCCCGAGCGGATTCTGTCTCCGCAGCACTGGCTCGGCCGCTTTCTCGAAGTCTGCGTCGTCGGCATCGAGGTGGTCGAACAGTTCGCACCCGTGGAAGGTCAAGGTCAGGCGCGGCTTCGCGATGAAACGGTCGCGGCTGAGCACGCGGATCCCCGCTCCTAGCAGTCCCGCACCCAGGAAGTGCTCCCGGCTGCCTGCGATGTGTTCGGCCTTTTTACTCCGCCAAGCGGCCAGGGCCTTCTCGCGGTCTTCCCTCGACAGCGGTCTCGGGGTTCCGAATGCGCTCGACGCCAACTGGAGCGACGCCGGGGAGAAGGAGCTCTTCTCGTGCTGCTCCGGTTCCTTGCTGAATTGCTCTTCTCGGTAGTTCAGCAGCTGCTCCAGGACTTCCTCGACGCGGTCGACGCGATGGACGCAGCCGACCAGTTCCACCTCGAGCACGATCGGCGGCTTTCCGCCGCCGCGGGCGCGCTCGACGAGCGCGAGGACCTCTCCGGACCGTGCGGGACGGGTGTTGCTGGTGCCCCGCACGTAGATCGCTCCGTCCTCGAGGCTGTCGCGGCGGTCGTCGCCCTGATAGCTCTTGTGGCAGGGGAAGATCGACTGGCCGTCCTCGGGCGGCTGGGCGATGACGAATAGCACTTCGTTGTCGCGGCCGACTCCGATCCTCCCGAACTCGAAGGCGGGGAACTGCGGTCCGAGGTAGGGGCGGAGGCGGTCCTCGAGCTCGTGGGCCTCGGTGCCGCGAGGCACTCCGGGGGCATCGTCCTTCTGCGCACCGATCACGAGTACCGCGTAACCGCGGAAATGCCGGGCCGCCTCGTGCGGACGACGATTGGCCGCTCCCAGGAGGAACTTCACGATCTTGGCCGTGGACGTCTTGCTTCCCATGTCGAGCGGGCCCTTGACCTCGAGACAGGTTGTCTCGGCCTCGTCACCGACGGCCATCACATGATCGAGAATGCCCTGGAGAGCCCGCTCGCCGAGCGGGATGACGCTGGTGTCGAGAATGGACGCCCTGACTGAGGAGTCGGCTGGGGGCGAGAGGTCGGGCACGGAGCGATTCTCTCATTCACGCCGGCGGCCCAAGCATGCAATGGGTCCCAGGGGGCCGCCTAAAGCGTGCTCGGCACAGGTCGCCCACGCGCCCAGATCTCACTGCCGATCGTCTTGCCAAGCTCGCCGAAGCAGTCCTGGATCCCGTTCCGGTGGATGAAGAAGCATGGATCATCGGATCAAACCGAATGGAGCGGTGAGTCTGACACATGAACCGCTATCGCAGCATGTTGACCCGCCAAGATCAGCACCGAGACATGCTGCGGTAGCGGTAGGTGAACAAGTGGAAACAATCGGCGTCTGACCTGGGGTTTCAGTTTGCCGAACCTGTCTCTGAAGTGCCCAAGGGCCCGAACTGCCACTAACGAAAGCAATACAGTACGTGCTTCGCCAACTTGCCGGTAGTTGAGCCAAACTGCTCGAGTAGAAGACGATCTGGGACCTGAGACGCCCGGCCGTGTCTAGCTCCAGCGTCTCCCACATGCGCCCCGTCAGGCTTCGGCCTGACGGGGCGCATGTGTCTATCTATCTAAGGGTTCAGTCGAGGTGTCGACGCCAGAACGGGTCATCGGCTCAGTGACGAGGGATTCCCGTGCCGTGCAGGTTCATCGCGGGCCGGGAGCTGACCAGGTACAGGTGTCACCTGTGGCGGTGTCCCCATCGGTCGATCGCGGCGAACACATCGTCCAGGCTCCTTCCCTCCGCGGTGATGCGGTATGTGACCTGTGGCGGGACCGTCGGCGTGACCTCGCGTTCGACGAGGCCCGCGCTGACCAGAGACTTCAGTTCGCTGGAGAGCACCTTCTGAGAGATTCCGGCGACTCGGCGCTGCAGCTCGGCGTAGCGGTGCTCACGGTCGAGCAACTCCCACAGGATCAGCATCGTCCACTTGCCGCCGATGAGGTCGATCGCGCGCCGCACCGTCGCACCGCAGTAGCTGGTGAAGGAATCGCTTGTCGTTTCAGCCGTAGTGTCCATGTCCTACCTGTCGGTTAGTTCCTGACCTGAAAGTGCCGTCTTCCGCTCGAGCTCGGGGCGGCGCATGATCGGAGGAGATCACTAGTCGACTAACAGGAAGAATCTCGATCATGCCCATTGTCAATGTCGCCATCGTCCCTGAGCTCATGGCGGGTGAGCGTGCACCGCAGTACAAGGCTATCGCCGAAGGCATCACTGATGCCATCGCGGCCAGCACCGGTGCTCCTCCGGAGTCGGTGCACGTGCTGATCACCGAGGTCTCCGATGCCAAGTACGCGGTAGGCGGGACCATGCTCCGCGACGCGATGGGAGAGGAGTCGGCGGAGAGCTGATGCCGGGAGTTCAAGGGTGTGGTTCGCGCGTGTACGTGAGGATGACGACGCCGCTGGGCGCGACGACGCTATCGGTCAACTCGAACCGGGCGAAGTGCCCGCGTTCGTCGAACATGCGCTTGCCGGCACCGAGCACGACTGGGAAGAGCAGTAGTCGGTACTCGTCGACGAGGTCGTGCTCGGCGAGCCCACGGATCAGAGTCCCGGATCCGAGAACGACGAGGTCGCCGTCGGTGCGTTCCTTGAGGTCTGTGACGGCGGGAGCCAGATCACCCGTGACCAGTTGGGAGTTCTGCCAAGTGAGATCATCCGAGGACGACGTGACGACGTACTTCGGCATGCGGTTTATGGCTGCGATCGCCGGCTCGGATTCATCTGCTTGCGCCCATGCGCCGGCGAGGATCTCGTAGGAGCGGCGGCCCAGCAGCATGCCGGCTGCGCCGACTGTCGCATCCTGCATGAAAGCGTTGACGGCCTCCTCGCTGTACGGCGGGACCCAGCCGCCGTGCGCGAAACCGCCGTCACGATCTTCGTCGGGCGACAGCGGCGACTGGATCACTCCATCGATACTGACGAAGTTCGCGACGACTATCCGACCCATTTGTGTGCCCCCTCAAGCTCAACGACGCCGAACATTCTTCCGGTTGGGCAGCCAACGCCGACTTCGCATCTAACACTACGGAGTCTAGGTGATCTGACTGTGCCGATCTTTCCCGCGAGGATGGAGCAAAGGGTCGCGCGCGGGTTCTTCAGTCGCGCATACTCCCGATGTGACAACGAGGTGCGATGCAGACACATATCGCGTCTATGACGCTGGTCGAGAAGCGGTCCACACGAGGAACGCCCCGATGGTGAGGATGCATGCGGTAGCGATCCCGATGATGACGAACCCGCCGGGCTGCAGGAGAGCGGCGATCTGCGGTCCGATGCTGGTGCCGAGGAACATGGAGGCGGTGTACAGCGCGGTTGATGCGCCGATCGCGCCGTCGGCTCGTTGGTGAATGAGTTCGACGATGGCCGGGGCGGCTGCCGCGATTCCGCCGACGAAGATCAGGAGCGCGGCAGCCAGGACAATGACGTTCTCGCCCAGGACCGCCGCGACGGCGACCGCAGCACCGGCGACCAGCAGAGCAATAGCCGCGCGGCGGCGGGATGCCCATCGTGACAGGAAGCCAGCCAGCAGTGGAATCGCGACCACGGCAGGCAGGGCGCTGGCGCGCAGTATGAGAATCGTGCCCGGCTTGCCGGCGATGGCGGCTGGGCCGGCGAGCTCGAGGCCGGTGTAGACGATGACGAAGCTGCCCATCAAGGTCAGCGTCGCCGCGTAGAGGCCCAAGAGTGCCGGGCGGGTGAGCAATCGCGGCATTCGTGCCAGCGCGCCCAGCACACTGTCGGCCCGTTCGCCGGTATCGGGGCGCAGCCCGCGCCAGGCGACGACAGCCAGCACGGCCAGGAGCACAGCGGAGACGATGAAGATCGACTGCCATCCCCACGGCGTGAGGACCTGCGCGGCGACCTGCATCAACACTGCCGCGGCCAGGCCCGCACTGCTCAGGGCACTCAAGGCGGCCGGGCGGCGAGTCTGTGCGATCTGGTCGGCGACGTAGGCGAAGCCGGTCGGCGCGAGCGCGGCGATCGTGAATCCCTGGACGGCCCGCAAACCGATTGCCATCGGCAGGGTCTGCGCCGTTGCGACGGCTGCTGTGGAGACCGCTGCGGCGATGAGGCCGATGAGGATGACCCGTCGTGGTCCGAAGCGGTCGGCGCAGGGTCCGGCGAGGAGGAAGCCTGCGGCGAAGCTCAGGCTGAACGCTGTCGCCAGCCATGCCGCGGCTGAGGCGGACGTGCCGAGGTCGGCGGCGATCGTCGACAGCAACGGCAGGACGGTGTAGGTCTGACCGATGCCGACGATGGCCGTGCTGACCAGTATCGCGACTGTCTGGAGAACGGGTGCACTGTTCGGGGTCGAGGTGGAGGTTGTCATGCCGTCCACCATCCCAACCAACTAGTTGGGTGTCAACCAACCAGTTGGATTTTGTGGTAAGAATGGAGGCATGGCAACTCGAAACACGACCCGGGATCTATTGCTCGCCGCTGCGCGCGAGCAGTTCGCCGATCATGGCATCGCCGGGGCGCGGGTCGATGCCATCGCCGCACGGGCAGGCGTCAACAAGGAACGCATCTATGGCTACTTCGGCAATAAGGAGAAGCTGTTCGATGCTGTCGTCACAGAGGCAAAGGCCGAGCACGCCCAGGGACTCGGCCTGCCCGAAGGGGATCTCGCCGAGTATGTGGGACGACTCTACGACTTCCACCGCGACCATCCCACGCTGCGCCGACTCATGCTGTGGGAGGCGCTTTATTATGGCGACCGGCCCGTTCCAGAGGACGACGCTCGCACCCGCGCCTACGAGGCAAAGGCCGACGCTCTCGCCAAGACGCTTGGAAGAGACGCCGATGAACAGACTGCGTCCACGCTGATGACGCTCATCGGCATGGCCTGTTGGCCGCACACCATGCCGCAACTGACGCGATTCCTCCTGCCGGACGCCACTGACGAGCACCGGCACGAGCTCGTGCGGGCACGTGTCGTCGAATTCGCGCGACAAGGACTACGCAAGGCTTGACCAGCGGGTTGATGAGACCCCGGAATACGAATCGGCTATAGGGCTCCTGAGTGGGGAGTCGTTACTCGGAGAAGCTGGGCGAGGATGGCAACGCCCAGCTTGTGTGTCGCGTCAGGCTTTCACGTGGCTGCGCAGGTGTTCAGCGGTGTGGGTCTCGCTCTGCGCGACCATCTGCTCAGGAGTTCCTTCGAAGACGACGCGGCCGCCGTCGTGCCCGGCTTCGGGGCCAATGTCGATGATCCAGTCTGCGGCGGCGATGATGTCAAGGTTTCGCTCGAGGTCACGAGACGCGCACAACGGCTATATCGCCGAATATTGCCGTCGCAGCCTTCTGCAACGAAAGTCCGTTCGGAGCGTCGGGGCCGGCCCCGTCCAACCACGTCACGCGCATTTCGGATCCAGTGATCGTCCACGTCCCGGCAAGGCGTCCACCGATCAGCACGACGTTCTTCTTCCCGGCGGACGCCATCTGCCGGATTCCTCGAGGGACAACCCATTCGTCGGCAGTTCCCGCACCGAGGATCCATGGATCCTGACCGCCAGCGAAAACGGGTTCCCCGCTTCCCGACGAGCCGACCAGGGACTCCATGTCTTCGGTACGGGCCAGCGCCATTGTCCCGTCGACGTCGATCGTTGAAACCAGGGTGCCGAGATCGGCGAGCCAACGTTCGATGTTTCTGCGGCCGGCGCTCAGTCCCTCGACGAGCCAGTAGTGCAGGCGTTCCCGTGTCGCCGGGCCAAAGGAGCGTAGATGTGCGGTGATGGCTTGTAGGCGATGCCGGCCGCGATCGTGATGACCAGGATGCCGGGCAGCAGGTAGCTCACATAGGGACCCGACCCAGGGCCGGTGTCAATCGCGCCGCCGAGCACATACACGAACAGCAGCATGAACCCGATCGGCTGGATCGCGGTCGTGATGATCGTGTCGGGGCTGCGGAGGACGTGGCGCAGCGAGCGAGCGGTGAGGACGCCGGTGTCGGTGAAGAAGTGCGTGGTCATCGTCGTTCCCCTACTTGTCGTTCGATGTGGTGTCGGTTCCGGCAGCACCGTTGGTGCCGTTGTCGCCGACGAGAGCGAGGAAGACCTCCTCAAGGGAGGGATGTTTCTCGACGTATTCGACCTTGGCGGGCGGGAGGAGCTGCTTGAGCTCGGTGAGGGTGCCGCTCTGGAGGATCCGTCCCTGATGCAGGATCGCGATCCGATCGGCCAGTTCCTCGGCCTCGCCCAGGTACTGTGTCGTCAGCAGCACCGTCGTGCCGCGCTGTGCCAGGTCCTTCACGGTCTGCCACACCTCGATCCGTGCCTCGGGGTCGAGTCCGGTGGTCGGCTCGTCGAGGAAGATTACCGAAGGGTTCCCAATGAGGCTCATGGCGATGTCGAGGCGTCGCCGCATCCCACCGGAATACGTCGCAGCCTTCCTGCCTCCGGCGTCGGTGAGAGAGAATCGGGCGAGCAGGTCGTCGGCGATCGCACCTGGATTCTTGAGGTGTCGGAGCTTGGCGACCAGGATCAGGTTCTCCCGGCCGGTGAGGACTTCATCGGCGGCGGCGAACTGCCCGGTCGGGCTGATCGCCTCCCGCACCTGCCCCGGCTGCGCGGCGACGTCGAAGCCTCCAACTCTCGCGGTACCCGCGTCGGCTTTGAGCAGGGTGGACAGGATGCGCACGGCTGTCGTCTTCCCTGCGCCGTTGGAGCCGAGCAGCGCGAAGATGCTCCCGCGGGCGACCTCGAAGTCCACACCGCGCAGCACCTCCAGCTCCCCGAATCCCTTCTCCAAGCCCTGCACTTCGATCGCCGGAGTCGCCGTCTGTGGGGTCCTCATGAGCGTGTCTCCCCGCCTTCTGTCTCGACCTCTTGGGTGAACGTCGTCATATACCTGCCTCCTTCGCGCAGCCGCCCGTTGCGGAGAACCCGTACCGACAGGATGCAGGGTTGGTGTGGGACCAAGGTCAAGCCCGGATTGCCCGTTCCTCACAGTCGCCGGAACAGACAGTGCACCGTGGCTGCGTGGAGCGGGAGCACTCTGTTGCCGAGCGCTGCCGTCTACTGGTTCGACGTGAGACGGTGATGAAACTGGACTCGTAGCGAGTGCACTCGTCGACCGATCTCAAAAAGATATTGACAACAAAATGTTGGTAATGGCAGTGTGGGCGCATGGTTTCTGGCATCCCGAATGAGTTCGATGAGCTGAATGAGGTGGATTCGGCGCGACGACGGCTGTTCGAGTCCGGTGCTGATCAGTTGCCACGGGCACCGTGGCTGCCGGCCGAGGCCGTGCACGATGACGTCACGCTCCTTCGCTTCGCCATGTGGCGAGCGAACTCGGCTGTCGGGGAAGCCTCCCACGAGGATCTTCGTGCCGCGCTGAAGCTGCTGGAGTCCGCTCGGGCTGATCTCGACGCTCTTGAAGCAGGGCTGATGCTGATCGCACGAGCTGAGGGGCTGACGTGGCCGGATATCGCCAAGCAGCTGGGGGTCAAGTCTCCGCAGGCTGCCCAGCAGCGCTTCCAGCGGGTATCGACACGCACCCAGACCAGCGACGGTGCGGAGGAATCAGAATGATCCCTGACCGATCGGATCTGAAGCGGCGCTCCAGTGATGAGTTACTGGTGCTCCACGCGGTTCGCCTTGCCGGGTTCGCTGACTCTGGGGCGGTCGTTAACCGCGTCGACCTGCCAGCCAGCAGCGTCGGCGACACTCTTCGAGGTCTTGAAGGGCAGCGCCTGATCGAGCGGATGGCTTTCGCTGACTCCGGCGGCTGGATCCTCACCGACGCCGGCAAGAGCCGGAACGCCGAATTGCTGCGGGAAGAGCTGGAGGCCTCCGGAGCTTGGCCTGTTCTGCACGCCACGGCGGAGGACTTCGAGAGCAGCGTCAATCCTCGCCTCGTCCGGGTGATCACCGAGTGGCAGCTGGACCGCGCGGACAACAGTGTGGAGGTGCTGCTGCGGGAGCTGACGGACCTGGCTGACGCTCTTAGCGCCCTCATGGGTGAACTGGCTGCCCGGCTTCCGCGATTCGCCCGGTACTCCCGGCAATTCTCTGCCGCTGTGGAGAAGGCGCGCGCGGGCGAGGATCAGTGGGTCGCCGGCGTGGGACGGCTCTCCTGCCACATCGTGTGGGCCGAGCTCCATGAGGACCTGCTGTCCAGTCTCGGTCGTGACCGCTCGACCGAGCCACGTTCAGGAGATCGATGATCCATGGTTGCTCGCACTGTCTGTCTCGTGCGCCACGGGGCCGCCGACGCCTGGGGCGAGCTGACCGACGAAGGCCGGGAGCAGTCGCGGCTGATCGGGCAGCGTCTAGGGCGGTTGCCCATCGACGTGGTGTGGCATTCGCCCCTGCCCCGGGCGGTCGACAGCGCCCGGACCATCGCCGCGCAGATGCCGCGGGTGCTGGTCGACGAGGCAGCCGAGCTCGTCGATCATGTCCCGTTCGTCCCGGAGGTCGAAGACCTTTCCCCATCGTGGGCGGGATTCTTCGACGGCTACGACCGCAGTGAAGCCGATGCCGGTCGCCGGACCGCAGACGCCCTGGCGGCACGGTTCGGCATCCCGAACTCCAAGGCACAGCGCCCGACCCACGAGGTGGCGGTGACCCATGCCTACCCGATCGGCTGGTTGGTGCGCGACGCGCTCGGTGCCCCACCGGACCGATGGATGTCCCTGGCCGGTGTTGCGAACACGAGCCTGACGGTGATCGAGCTCTACGAGGAGGAGCCAACGGGTGTGGTGATGGTCAACGACATGTCTCACCTGCCCACCGAGCTGCGGTGGACAGGCTTCCCCGGTGGGGGACAGCTATGAGCGTCGTGGACCTCGTCAATGCTGAGCCCTCGACCGCCGGAGGCAAGGCCGCGCCCTTGGCCGAGCTGACACGCGCCGGCCTCAACGTCCCCGCCGGATTCGTCGTGCCAGCAACCACCTATCGAGCTGCGACCACTGCTCTTGACCTCGGCGAACTCGCCGCCGATCGCGCCGAGGAGGCTCGATCGCGCATCCTCGGATCTCGCCTTCCGGAGGCAGTCGTCGATGAGGTTTCCCGGGCGCTGGAGCGCATGACCGCCGGGGCCCCGACCGACTATGTGGCCGTTCGTTCCTCCTCGAGCACCGAAGACAACAGGGAAGCCTCCGGAGCAGGGCAGCACGACAGTTTCCTGGCCGTGCGCGGGGCCGAACAGGTCTGCCAGGCGATCCTTCGGTGCTGGGCCTCGATGTGGACCGAACGCGCTGTCGCGTACCGGGCCCGCCACACCGAAAAGGACCCGGTCGCGGTCGACATGGCCGTGCTGGTCCAGCGGTTCGTCGACGCCAGCGTCTCCGGGATCATGTTCACTGGCACCACCAGCGTGATCGAAGCGTCGTGGGGGATCGGAGAAGGCATCGTCGCTGGCCACATCACCCCCGATTCCTGGCGCGTCGGAGAGTCCGGCATTTCCGAGCGTCGACCAGGGCTCAAGACCGAACGCACCGACCGCCACGACGGGCGTCTTGTCACCCGCCCCATCGCCCCGGGTGAGCAGGAGACGCTTTGTCTTTCGGATCGCCAGGTCCTCCGATTGCACGCGCTTGGCGAAGAGGTCTCGGCCATCCTGGGCGGCCCCAGAGACATCGAGTGGGCCATCACAGACGACGCGAGGTGGATTCTCCAAGCCCGGCCCGTGACAGCGCCCGTGCCCGCACCCACGGAACCGCCACCTGCGACCGTGACTGACAGTGCCACCCTCACGGGAGAGCCGGCCAGCCCGGGAGTCGCTTCCGGTCCCGTGCGCCTGGTCCGCGGGCCCAGCGACTTTCCCACGTTCAAGCGCGGGGACGTGCTCGTCTGCCGCCACACTGATCCCGCGTGGACTCCGCTGTTCACCATGGCATCGGCCGTGGTGACCGAGACAGGCGGAGTGCTCTCCCACGCAGCCATCGTCGCCAGAGAAGTCGAGATACCCGCCGTCCTCGCCGTCCCACGAGCCACCGAGTTCCTCACTCCTTCGTCCGCGGTCACCGTCAATGGCGATACTGGAGACGTCTCGATGTGAGAAAGCGGAAGACGTTCTCGAACAAGCCGAGGCAGGGCTTGGTCGCGCGCACAGTTCCTTCATCCTCGTTGTGACGGCTCAGGGCTTCTGTTGTGCCTGGACGCCGTCAAGAATGACATCTAGTCCTTCTGTGAACCAGTCTCGTTCGCCGGCGGGGAGGGGGCCCGCGATGAGGCTGCTCAGGCGCGGGAAGTCACTCAGGTCGACGTCGTGGAGACGCTGTTTCCACATGCGTCCAGGGTCGTCTCCGGCTTCAGACTGCCGGTCGCCGAGGACGACGCGCGCGCTGCCCTGGACGTAGTTGTTGATGGTCATGACCACGCGGGCAGCCGCGTCCGGCGGAAGGTCCGCCTCTTCCAACGCCGTCAGCGCCCATTCCATGGCCGCCAGCGAGGCGGTTCCGAAGGGTGGGGTGACGGTGGCGGTGGCGGTGAGCATCCACGGGTGAGCTAAGAACGCGGCCCAGTCCTGGCCGGCGAGGACGTGCATGGCCTCCCGCCAGCTCAGGCCGGAAGGATCGGGGTAAGAGAATTCGGCGGTTACCTGCTCGACCATGGCCCCGATCAGCTCGTCCTTGTCCGAGACATGCCTGTACAGCGACATCACCCCGGCACCGAGCCGTGCGGCGACACGCTTCATCGTCATCGCCTCCAATCCCGCCTCGTCGGCGACCTCGATGGCTGCAGCGATGATCCTTTCGTGCGATAAGAGGCCGTACGGGCCGACTCGGGGACTCATCCTGATCACCTCCACAGCTCAGTCTAGCGCGTTGCGTATTTCATACGCTACGCTGATTGCGTACTTCATACGCAACGTGATCGAGGAGACGCACGATGCCTACCCGGAACTCTCAATCGTATGGCCGGCGGTCGCGGTGGCTCGGCTTGGCCGTGCTGACGCTGCCGGTGATCCTGACCTCGATGGACATCACGATCCTGCACATCGCGATCCCGACCATCACCCAGGAGCTGAGACCGGGTCCCAGTCAGACGCTGTGGATCCTCGACGCCTACGGGTTCGGCCTGGCCGGCCTGCTCATCGTCATGGGCAATGTCGGCGACCGAATCGGTCGTCGCAGGCTTCTTCTGCTCGGTGCTGCCCTGTTCGGCGCGGCGTCAACGCTTGCGGCGTTCGCGCCGACCCCGCAGGTGCTCATCGCCGCGCGCGCCCTGATGGGGTTCGGCGGTGCCACGCTGATGCCCTCGACGCTGTCGCTGATACGCAACATGTTCACCGACCCGGCAGAGCGCACCCGGGCCATCGGCATCTGGACCGCGAGCCTGTCTGGCGGCATCGCACTGGGGCCGATCATCGGCGGTGCGCTGCTCGAGGCCTTCTGGTGGGGGTCGGTCTTCCTCATCAACGTGCCGGTCATCGCGGCACTGCTGGTGCTGGCACCCCGCCTCGTTCCCGAGTACCGCAGTCCGGCATCGGCGCGGCTGGACGTGTTCAGCGTCCTGCTGTCCTTCGCCGCGATCCTGCCGGTCGTCTGGGCGATCAAGACAGCTGCCGAGGAACTCGCCCTCACAATCCCTGCTGTGGTCGGGCTGGTCGTCGGCGTGCTCGCCGGCACCGTGTTCCTGATTCGGCAGCGTCGACTCAAGGAGCCGTTGGTCGATGTCGGGTTGTTCGCCAACCCTCGTTTCAGCGGTGCCGTCCTGGGTGCGGGTCTGGCGATGTTCTCGCTGGTCGGCGTGATGTTCTACAGCGCGCAGTACCTGCAGCTCGTCGCTGGCCTGTCCCCGCTAATCGCCGCCCTGGCGATGCTGCCGATCATGGTCGCCGTTGGTGGGATGTCTGTGCTGGCCTCCGTGCTCGTGCCCCGCTTCGGCTACCCCATCGTCTTCGGGGCCGGAGCTGCCGTGGCGGCCGCAGGGATGCTCGTCTTCAGCCGGGTCCCGGTCGATGATGGATTGATCGTCGCCGTCCTCGCCTCGGCCTTCATCGGTGCTGGCATCGCGCCGATGATGACGCTGGCCACCGATGTCGTGGTCGGCGCAGCACCACCGACCCGCTCCGGTGCTGCGTCCGCCCTGTCCGAGACCGCCGCGGAGCTTGGTGCCGCGTTGGGGATCGCCGTGCTCGGCTCGATCGGCACGGCCCTGTATCGCTCACAGGTCCTCGACGGAGTACCTGCCGACCTCCCGCCGGAAGCCGCCGGGGCCGTCAGCTCGAGCCTCGGCGCAGCCATCAGCGTTGCCGAGCAGCTTCCGTCCGAAGCCGCGGCTCACCTCACTGGCCTTGCCCGCCACGCCTTCGTCGACGGGCTCGGTGCCGCCACCATCGCCGGGGGTCTCGTCCTCGTCGCGACCGCCATCGTGTGCCCGCTGCTGCTCCACCGAGGAAGTACCTCGCCCGAATCCACCGACCAACCGTGAAGGTAGCCGCCGACTCGTTCAACCGGGCTTCGTCATCGGAGTATGTCCGCTCGTGCGGTTTCGGACGCGACGGTCGGCGGCAAGAGACGTGAGGGCGACAGTGAGGGCCGCCAGCGCCAACAGGGCTCCGATCCAGCTCGGGGCGAGGAGGCCGGCTCCGGCGGAGATACCGAGCCCACCGAGCCACGGGCCGAGCGCATTGCCCAGGTTGAAGGCCGAGATGTTGCTCGTGCTCGCCAACGTCGGTGCATGGTCGGTCAGGTTCATCACGCGGGTCTGCAGGGCGGGGTTGATTACGAACGCTCCCACGCCGAACAGGGCAAGGGTGACCACCATCGCGATCTTATGACCAGCAGTGAGCGAGAAAGCGGCCAGGATCGCCGCGAGTCCGATCAGGCCGAGGCACAACGTGGCCATCAAGGACCGGTCGGCGAGTCGGCCACCGATGAGGCTACCGGCGAAGGTGCCGACGCCGAACAGGCCGAGCAGCGGGGCCACCCATCCGGGGGCGAAGCCGGTGACGTCGGTGAGCAACGGCGCAATATAGGTGTAGGCGGTGTACAGACCGGCCTGGGACAGCATGGTCGTGGCTAGCGCCAGCCACACGCGAGTGTTGGCGAACGCGGACAGCTCCCGCCGCAGGTCCAGACCGCTTGATGAGCCGGGCTGTTTCGGCACGAGTACGGCCACACCGATCAGATCGACGATACCGAGGACGGCAACCGCGCCGAGGAAAGCAGCCCGCCACCCGATCTGCTGACCGAGGAAGGTGCCCAGCGGCACCCCGGCGATCGTCGCGATCGTCAGGCCACCGAACATAATCGAGATCGCCCGCGCCCGACGCCCAGATCCGACGAGATCGGCGGCGAGGACAGCCCCGATGCCGAAGAACGCCCCGTGCGCGACCGCGGTCACCACCCGGGCGGCCATCAGCACCTCGAACGACCCGGCGAGCGTGGCGACGACCTCGCCGGCGATGAAGACCACCAGCAACCCGACTAGAGCGGACTTGCGGGGGATGCGGGTAGTGGCGGCGGTGATCAAGGGGGCACCGACCACCACGCCGAGGGCGAACACCGAGATCAGCCAGCCCGCCTGGGAAACCGGCACCCCGAACTCAGTGGACAGCTCGGGCAGCAGCCCCGCGACCATGAACTCCGTGGTCCCCAGGCTGAACACGGTCAGCCCGAGAACGAACACAGCCACAGGCATCACAGATCCTCCCTTTCGTTCAGATCGTTTCGCGGTCGGTCGAACACGGTCAGCCCGGCGGCGGCG
Source organism: Brevibacterium picturae (assembly GCF_900105045.1). GTDB lineage: Bacteria > Actinomycetota > Actinomycetes > Actinomycetales > Brevibacteriaceae > Brevibacterium > Brevibacterium picturae. The sequence goes on from NZ_LT629739.1 coordinate 3,951,213, forward strand.
ACGCGGACGTCCTCGCTCCAATGGCCGCCGGAAACGCCGATCGCCCCGACCACCTCCTCGTCGATCACGATGGGCAGCCCGCCGCCCATCGGCACCAACCGGTCGATGCCGGTCGGCGCGCCAGCTGCCAGTACGGCGTCGGAGGCCAGCGCCTTCGACCACTGCTCGGTCGACATCTGCGACGCAGCGGCGGTGTAGGCCTTGTCCTGGGCTACCTGCACCGCGTTGAGCTTTGCGCCGTCCTGGCGTACGAATCCCTTCAATGCACCCGCGTGGTCGACCACTGCGATGGCGAATCGCAGCTGCCCCTGAGCCACAGCGGCATCGTCGGCGGCCGCAATGATCCGTTGCGCCAACCCGGCGCTGATCGTTGAGATGCTCTCGACGTCGCTCATTCCTGGCTCCTCTCCATCTGACGGGCACGCCCGCCACGACAGTTGGTAGTTCCATGTGGAACAACTAGACTAGTGGCGCGTGTCGTTAGTTTGTTTACGGTTTGGGGTTTGGGATCATGGGGGCATGGCGAATCGACCTGCTCCGGCTCTGGTATTGCGCGAGGGTGACCTCGAGCAGTTGCGACGGCTGATCCGTGCGTCGACGGTGAAGGCGGGGCTGGCGCAGCGGGCACGGATCGTGTTGCTGGCCGCCGAGGGGGTCTCGAACACCCAGATCGCCCAGACGGTGGGGGTCTCCCGGCCGACCGTGCTGGCCTGGCGGGACCGGTACCAGGTCAAGGGCATCGAGGGGCTGGAGGATGAGTCCCGCTCGGGACGGCCGCGCCAGGTCGATCACGGGCAGATCGTCTCGGCCACGCTGGCTCCGCCGCCGAAGAAGTACGGGGTCACGCACTGGTCTTCGCGGCTGCTGGGCCGGCACCTGGGGATCAGTAACGGCACCATCGCCAAGGCCTGGCGGGAGTACGGGGTCCAGCCCTGGCGGAGCGAGACCTTCAAGTTCTCCACCGACCCGGAGCTGGTCGCCAAGGTCACCGATGTGGTCGGGCTCTACCTGGAGCCTCCCGAGAACGCGATCGTGCTGTGCGTGGACGAGAAGTCCCAGATCCAGGCGCTGGATCGCACCGCACCGCTGCTGCCGATGCAGCCGGGGCTGCCCGAGCGCCGGACCCACGACTACAAGCGCCACGGGACCTCCACCCTGTTCGCCGCCCTGGAGATCGCCACCGGCACCGTGACCGCGGCCTGCAAGAAACGTCACCGCCATCAAGAGTTCCTGGCCTTCCTGAGGCAGGTCTCCCGCGCCTATCCCGATCAGGAGTTGCACCTGGTGATGGACAACTACGCAGCCCACAAGACGCCAGAGGTCCGCGACTGGCTGAGCGCCCACCCCCGCGTCAAGTTCCACTTCACGCCCACGTCCGCTTCGTGGCTGAACCTGGTCGAGGTCTGGTTCTCGATCATCGAGAGACAGGCCATCCATCGCGGCAGCTTCGGCTCCGTCAAGGATCTCAACGCCAGGATCCGCGCCTTCATCAACGGATGGAACGACCGCTGCCATCCCTTCGTCTGGACCAAGACCGCGGAGGAGATCCTCACGAAGGCAAACCGTAAACCCATCTCAAACACGCGCCACTAGTTGTCGGCGATGGCCTTGATTCTGCTGAGCTCATGGGGAGCCGACGTGGGAGGGCGGCTGAGTGCCGACCTGGGTGTGCAGGTCGGCGAGGAGCAACCGGAGCAGTTCCGTCAGGGCGGACTGCTGGTCTGGGGTAAGGCTAGAGACGAGGTCGGCCTCGCGGCCGAGTACCCGGTCCACGAGACCTTCGACGAGTTCATGGCCGGCGGGAGTGAGGGTGACCGCAACGGCGCGGGAGCCCGGGACTGGGCTGGCACGGACGACGAGGCCGTCCCGTTCGGCGCGGGCGACTCGTTGCGAGATCGCACCGGCACTGACGAGCGTGCGGTCGGCCAGCTGCCGGGTCGTCAGCCGGTAGGGCGGACCGCTGCGGCGCAGGACGCTGAGCAGGTCCAAGGTCGCCGGATCGGCCCCAGCCTCGGACAGTGTCCGCCGGCGATCCTCGCCGAGCAGCTTCGCGCACTGCCACACCCTGGTGACGATGCCAATGCCCTCCACCGGAGTGCTCGGCCGCTCGCGCAGCCAGGCCAGCGCCACGGCGTCCACCGGATCGTCCTCGTGCAGATGCTCACTCATCGACTGTCTCCCGGTTTAGGTCTAAACGTTATGCTAGCGTTTAGACCTAAACATACTAGATATGGAGGATGACCATGACACGCACTGTTCTCGTGACGGGTGGCGGCACCGGCATCGGTCGTGCCGTCGCGGCGACCTTCGCCGCCGACGGCGACACCGTCGTCATCACCGGACGGCGCTCGGCACCGCTACAAGCCACAGCCGACGACTTTGGCTCCAGTGTTCAGGCAGTGGTCTGCGATGGCACCGACCCCGCCCAGGTCGACGAACTCGTAACCCAGCTGCCGGCAACGGTGGATGTGGTGGTGCACTGCGCCGGCGGCAACACGGACTTCGACCGCCCCTCCCCCGACGACTTGGCGTCCTTGGCCGCGAACTGGCGAGCCAACCTTGACGCCAACCTGCTCACCGCAGTCCTGACAACCACCGCGGTCAGTGACAGGCTCGCTGCTGGCGGCACCGTCGTCAACATCGGGTCCATCGCCGCCGACAAGGGTGCCGGTGCCTACGGTGCCGCCAAGGCCGCCGTGGCGGCCTGGAACGTCGACCTCGCCGCCGAATTCGGGCCCAGGAGAATCACCGCCAACGTGGTCTCCCCCGGCTACATCGCCGACACCGAGTTCTTCCGCGACCAGCTCACCGATGAACGTCGCGACGCTCTCATCTCTGCCACCCACACCGGCCGCGCTGGCACTCCCGACGATGTCGCCGCCACGGTGCACTTCCTCGCCTCCCCGGCCGCCCGCCAGATCACCGGGCAGGTCATCGCGGTCAACGGCGGCGAGTGGTCCACCAGATAGCGCACCTCGGGGCGCGCCGCGTCGATCGGACGCTCGTCAGCGGCGACAAGAGGCCGCACAGATCCACCAAGCGGATCGACCAAGCGGCTCTACCCGGTTCTTGTGCCCCCGCAGATGGTCCTGGAGACGAACTGCCCGCGCAGCAGCTGGGCGAACCGGTCTAGGGTTCCACCTGCAGAGCCCGTCCCGTCGCGGTGTCGCCGATGCCGTCGACGACTCCGGAGTAGAGCACTTGTCCGCCGTGGCGGCCAGGGCCGGGGCCAAGATCGATGAGCCAGTCGGCCACGCCGATCACCTCAAGGTTGTGCTCGAAGATGACGACGGTGTGACCGTGGTCGATGAGGTCGTCGAGTACCGATATGAGCCGTGCGATGTCGCTGAGGTGAAGTCCCGTCGTCGGTTCGTCGAGGAGGTAGATGCTCGGCTCGGTCGCATCCCGCAGTTCCTTCGCGATCTTCACCCGCTGCGCCTCGCCACCCGAAAGCGTGTTGAGCGGCTGGCCAAGGTGAGATACCCCGGTCCGACCCGGTCGAGGTGGACGAGCCGCTTCCGTATCGCCGGCTCATCGAGCCGGTCGATGGCCTCGGTGACGCTCAGGTGCTCGACGTCGGCGATGGACAGCCCGTCAACGGTGTGGGCACGCGCCTTGGCGGTAAATTTCGTCCCCCGACGTCGCCGCCGCTCTGGCCTTCGAGTCGATGTCGGTCGAGGTGGTCAGCGAGCACCGGACGCGTGTGACGCTGCAGTGCGAGGACTGGCACTGGCTACTGTTCAATCTCAGCCACCTCGAGTGCGCCTTCACGATCGACGAGCCCGCCGAATGGTCCGAGGCGATCGAACGCTTCGCCGCGTCAGTGGCAGGAGGGTAAGGCCGCCAGGTCATTATGGTCCGAACCCCCGAAGGGCGCGCGGGTTCCCAAAACTGTCCACCGGGCAACACGCAGGACCTGCCCGCTGTCCAGCATCCACGGCGATGGTGCTCGCTATACATTGAAGGACTGCGGATCGAACCACACGCCAACAGAAGGTGCAGCGGCTGCCAGGCGCGCGCTCTCAGACACCGAGTTCGATCGCGGCAACGGAGAGGTAGAACGGCGACGGGACCACGGGGCGCTGGCCGTGCTGGAGCTGCCGGACGGAACGGCCGCAAGCGGCCGCAGCGAGATCCGCGAGTTCGACGCGGGTCTGCTCGAAGGCGGACCAAACGTCACTCCAGGAAGGGCTCTCCCCGCGCTGATCCATGGTGACCTGGCCTTGACGACGACACAAATCGGCGACTGCCAGGAGCACGGCAGTTGGCGCTGGATTCTCGACCGGCCGAATGTGCGCATGTCCGGTTGACCATCGCTCCGTAACACACCGCGGCCCGTCATAGGTCGGCGATCAGTGAGAGCACTCGATCGGGTCCGTCATGCATCATGACGTTGTGGGTGGTGTCCCAGCTGTGGACGATGAACTGTTCGTCGCCGCGCGCCCGGGCGGTCATCGCGGCCATCGGCGATTCGCCCGGCCAGTCGGTCGCCTCGACATAGTGCTTGACTGGCACCCGACGCCAGGCACCGGTCAGCTTCGAGGCCTGCATGAGACTGGCCAGCGGGTGTGGACGGGCGCGGTCGTCGAAGAACGGCATCGGATCCACGAAGGCCCCGGTGCGGGCCGAGCCGCTGACGTACCAGGCGTGCTCCTCCTCGTTGGTCATCGACCAGCTCGAGTCTCCGTCCTCGGGAACCAGTGCGTCGAGGTAGACCAGAGCGCGCACCCGGTCAGGCTCGGCGTCGGCGACGCCGCTGATGATGCTCCCGCCGTAGCTGTGTCCCACCAGGACGACGTCGCGACCAGCGGGGGTGTCGGCCTGGACCGGCACGACGCGCAGCGCTGCGGTGACCTGCGCGACGTGGTCATCGAGGTTGATCGCCTCGCGCGGCGGCTCGGCCGCAGGGTCCAGCCCGATCGGGGTAGTCGGCAAGACGACATGGCCCAGGGCCTGCAGCTTCTCGACGAGCGGGTCCCACCACCAGCCGCCGTGGTTCGCTCCGGGCACGAGCAGGTACGTGGTCATACTGTGTCTCCCTCGGGAATCGAAAGTCGCTTCGTCATTGTCACGACGTTGCCACGCGGCACCGACACGACGCCAGCCTGACCGCGCCGCCCGCGATGACGGTAAGCATACGGGCGCTCTGTCTCGAGGTGGTTGAACTGCGGTCCGCCACTGCCTGCCCATGGGCGGTGGTAGATGGACTTCCCTAAGCGTCGCTGGGCGGTCTCCACCCACTCGGATGAGAAGGGCCTGGCAAGGGCCTCCTGCGAGAAGGACCACGACCCGGAGAGCCAGCTTCTGCAAGCCCGACTTGCGACGTTCCTCGCGGCCACCTGTGGAGCATGTGGCCTGCGCCAAGCTCCCGCCGGTAGCGTTGGGTGGCATGAAGCCCCCGGCACCGGCGACCGCGACGAGCCCCTCCAGCGCCTCGGTGGCCCCGGGTGCGTCTCCGTCTCCCGGGTCGTGGTTTCGGGAGCGGATGTGGTTAGTGGATCTGCTCGTCGCGGTCGGCGTGTTTGTGTACAACCTGCCGACGATGCCGGCGTCTGCGCTGCACCTGATCGATAATCCGGGCGGCTATGCGGCGCTGACGGTCCTGTCGCTCGTCATGTGCGCGATCTACATTCTGCGCCGTCGCTTTCCGCTTGCCGTTCTGGGCGCGATGCTGGCACTCGCGTGTGCTCAGCTGTTGTTCGGCGCGCCAATCATCATGGCCGACATCATCCTGCTGTTCGCCGTCTACACCGTCGCCACGCGTTACGCCTGGACCGTGTCGCTGTCGGCAGCATTGGTCGTCGTCGGCTGGCTGCTGGCGGTTGTCATCCCGAACCTCGGGGACGACTTCATCGATGTCGGTCAGCTCGGCGTGCTGGTCGTCGTGACGCTGTGGGTGTGGACGTGGGGCACACTGGTGCGGATTCGCCGCCAGTACACGTCCGGGTTGCAGGAGCGGGCCGAGCAGGCCGAGCGGGAGCGAGAGACGAACGCGCGGATCGCGGTCACCAACGAGCGCGCCCGGATCGCCCGGGAGATCCACGACATCGTCTCGCACAGCCTCAGCGTCGTCGTGGTCATGTCCGACGGAGCCGCCGCGAAGGTCGACTCGGAGCCCGAGCGTGCGAAGTCGGCGATGCTCGGCGTGCGGGACACGGGCCGGACGGCGCTGACGGAGATGCGGCGCATGCTCGGGGTGCTGCGCGATGACGAGCCCGGATCCCACGCCCCGCAACCGGGCATCGGTCAGCTCGACGCCTTGGTCGAGCAATCCCGCGCGGCCGGCCTGCCGGTCACGCTGGCCATCGAGGGTGAAGCAACCTCAGTGCCGGACGGCGTCGGGCTGACGATCTATCGGCTGGTGCAGGAGGCCCTGACGAACATGCGCAAGCACGCCGGTCCGAACCTCACGCGCGCCGACGTGAGGCTGGAGTACCGGCAGGACGAAGTCGAAGTCTGTATCACCGACAACGGACAGGGACCGGTGAACGACCGGCCGGACTCCAACGGGCACGGCCTCGTCGGCATGCGCGAACGCGTGGCCGCACACGGCGGCACCTTCACGGCCGGGGCGCGTGAGTCCAGCGGGTTCGAGATCACCGCCGTGCTGCCGGTAGAGGGAGGATCATGACGGTTCGGGTGGTGTTGGTCGATGACCAGGAGATGATCCGGAGGGGGCTACGGATGGTGCTGGAGTCCCAGCCGGGCATCGAAGTCGTCGGCGAGGCCGATGACGGCGACACCGCGCTGGAGGTGCTCGATCGGGTCGAAGCCGACGTGGTGCTCATGGACGTGCGGATGCCGCAGATGAACGGCGTGGAGGCGACACACCGCATCAGGGAGCGGGAGGATGCGCCGAAGGTGCTGATCCTGACGACCTTCGATCTCGACGAATACGCCTACGATGGGCTCCGGGCCGGTGCCTCGGGATTCCTGCTCAAGGACACTCCGATCGAAGATGTCACCGCGGCGATCCAGCACATCCACAATGGCGACGCTGTGGTCGCGCCGAGCACCACCAAGCGGCTGCTCGACCACTTCACCAGGTCGCGACCGCCGGCATCAGATGACGAGGACACGGGCGTTCGGCTTACGGAGCTGACCCCGCGGGAGCATGAGGTGCTTTGGTTGATCGCTCGCGGGATGTCGAACGGCGAGATCGCCGCTGAACTCGTGCTGGCCGAGGGCACGGTCAAGGTCCACGTCGGTCGCATCCTCACCAAGCTGGGCCTGCGCGACCGGGTCCAGGCCGTCGTCCTCGCCTACGAGACCGGGCTGGTCGAGGCCGGCGAGCACTGAGTCACCCGGGCTGTCCGGATATCACTTCAGGCATACGAGCACAGCGATGTACCTCGTGAGACATAGCCGGAAGATACGCCTGTAGCCAGACGATTCCCCGGCGGTGCTTCCGGGATCGTAGAGGTATGTCTTCCACGATCGTCGCCACCGAGAATTTGACTAAGCGCTACGGCTCACGGGCCGTCGTCGAGAACCTCAACCTGGCCATCCCCGAGGGCGCAGTTTACGGGTTCCTCGGCCCGAACGGCTCGGGCAAGTCCACGACGATGAAGATGCTGCTCTCACTCATCCAACCCACCAGCGGGAACGTCGAGATCATGGGACAGCCCATGACCCGCGACACCCGAAGGAGTCTGCTCGGCGACATCGGCTCGCTCATCGAGGCCCCGCCGGGCTACGCGCACCTGACCGGGGCGGAGAACATGCGCCTGGTCCAGCGACTGCTCGGACTGGACCGGCAGCAGATCGACTCCGCGGTGGCCACCGTGCGGCTGCAGGACCAGATGGACAAGAAGGTCCGCGACTACTCGCTGGGCATGAAGCAACGCCTGGGCATCGCGATGGCCCTGGCCCGGCAACCTCGGCTACTGATCCTCGACGAGCCGACCAACGGCCTCGACCCGGCCGGGATCGAGGAGATGCGGAATCTGCTGCGCCGGCTGGCGGGCGATGGCGTGACCGTCATGGTCTCGTCCCACCTGCTGGGCGAAATCGACAAGACCGCGACCATGCTCGGCATCCTCTCCGGCGGCCGGATGATCTTCCAAGGCACCCGCGCCGAACTCACGGCGGCCTCCACCCCCGACGTCGTCATCACCTGTTCCGACCCGCAAGCCGCTGCCGCCACGCTTGGCTCGTTCAACGCCCGGCTCACCCAGGATCATGAGGTCGCCGTACCCGGGCTCGATGACCGGCAGACGGCCGGCGTCGTCGCCGCGCTCGTCGGCGAAGGGATCGGGGTCTATGGGGTGGCCCGCGACGAACAGTCACTCGAGGATGTGTTCATGCATCTCACGGCCGGAGGTGGACTGTGAACACCCGTGCCATCGCCAATGAGTTCGCCAAGATGCGGCACCTGAGAATCGGCCTCGTCACCGCGGTCATGATCCTCGCCGTGCTCGGGCTTTCGCTCTACACCGTGGTCTCCAGCCCGACGTTCAGCCCGGAGGCACCGTCAGCCTGGAACGGGCTGCTGGCGGGCATGTCCCTGGGCATTCCGCTGATCTTCCCGCTGCTGCTGGCGGTGCTCGCCTCGCGCCAGACCGACATCGAGCACCAGGGCAACGGCTGGCTGCTGCAGGCGACCTCCGGACTCACCCCAGGCGGAGTGTGCCGGGCCAAGTTCACCGCGCTGGGGCTCGTCGTCGCAGCGTCCACGATCGGCACCAGCCTGCTCGTCCTCGTGACCGGGAAGCTGCTGGTCGGTATTATCCCGCCGGTCTCCTTCGCGCACTGGGCCGGCTTCACCGGGTGCATGCTCGTCGTCAACCTCGTCGTGCTCGCCGGCCACATCCTGGTCTCGGCGAAGGTCGACAACCAGCTCGTCGCCCTCGGCATCGGAATCCTCGGGACCATCCTGGCCGTCTTCTCCCAAGGTTTGCCCGACGTGGTCGCGCACCTGACCCCGTGGGGCTACTACGCACTCGCGATGGCCGCCGACTACCAGGGCACCGGTTTCGTCGCCCTGCCGCTGCCGTATCCGAGCGCCGCCGCCCTCGCCGTGGTCGCCGTCGTCCTCTTCACCATCATCACCGACCGATTCGACCATCAGGAGGCTTGACATGGGTGCCCTCACCGCCGAATGGATCAAACTCAAGCGCGGGCTGGCCTGGCCCGTCGTGGTGCTGCTGCCCATCGTCCTCGTGCTCGCCGGGGCGGCGACCCAACTGGCCCGCGGCGGGCAGCCGGAGAACGGGTGGCACACGGTCTGGGTCCAATCCGTCGTCTTCTACGGTCTCTTCCCGCTCGCGATCGGGGTCGCGATCCTCGGCTCCCTGGTCTGGCGGGCCGAGCACCGCGGCAGCAACTGGAACGCGCTCATGAGCGGGCCGACCTCCTCGCTGCGGATCGTGGCCGCCAAAGCCACCGTCGTCGCCGGTCTCACCTCGATCATGCAGATCATCCTCCTGGCTGCGGTGATCGCCATCGGGAAGTTCGCGTTCGGGCTCCCCGGCGTACTGCCCGGCCAGTACTTCGCCATCATCGGGCTGCTCGTGCTCGCGACGATCCCGGTTGCCGCCGCCCAGTCCGCGCTGTCGATGGTCCTGCGCTCCTTCGCCGCCCCGATCGCCGTCGCGCTCGTCGCCGCAGGCATCTCCTTGGCGATACTGATGATCGAGGTCCCTGGCGCGATCGCCTCACCCTACGGGCTGGCCACCCGCACAACTCAGCTCGGCACCGGCATGTTCGCCGACACCGGCACCATCACCGCCGGCGATATCACCGCGATCCTGGCCGCCGCCGTGCTCGTGTCCATCGTGCTCGTGGCGGTCACCACCGCGATCCTCGAACGCCGCGACACTCGCAGCTGAGTACCACCCTCTCCCAAACCCTCAGCCGAGCTCCGCGAACGCCGACCAGGTTTAGGCTAGGAAGGGTGCACGTTGCGATCGAAGGAGAACCACCATGGCCCGTTTTACCGACAAGAGGATCCTGATCACCGGCGGCACCAACGGCATCGGGCTGGCTGGCGTACGCCGGGTCTCCGGCGAGGGCGGATTGGTGATGACGACGGGATCCAACCCAGAGCGGATCGACAGCCTGCGTCAGGAGCTGCCCGACGCGCAGGTGTGGCGAAATGACGCGTCCGACGCGGACACCGGCGAGGACCTCGCGCGGCAGCTCGGCGAACCGGGTGGAGGTCTGGACGGGCTGTGGCTCAACGCGGGATACGCCGACATCGCCCCCGTGGAAGAGGTCACCGCCGAGTTCTTCGACCGCATGATGGCGGTCAACGTCCGTGCCGCCTTCCTGCAGCTCGCTGCGCTGAGCCCGCACCTGAACGACCGAGCGTCCGTCGTGATCACCTCCTCCACCGGTTCCGTCGAGGGCTCGCCGGTGGCCACCGTCTACGCCGCCACGAAGGGTGCGATCGAATCCGCGGCCCGGGGCTGGGCCACGGCACTGGCACCGAGAAACATCCGGGTCAACGTGCTCGTGCCCGGAAACGTCGATACCGACTTCCGCCGCTTCATGGACGCCGACACCCGCGAGGCGTTCAACCGCAATGTCATCAGCCGGGTCCCGCTCGGCCGCGCTGGCATCTCAGAGGAAGCCGCAGCTGTCGCGCTCTTCCTGCTCAGCGACGACGCCGCCTACGTCAACGGATCGCGCTACTTCGTCGACGGCGGCCTGAGCAAGCGCTGAGCAAGGTTCGGCCCCAAGCTCCAGCTCGAACCGTGCGTCGATCGAGGCGTGCTTGCGGTAGCCGGTTGGCAAACCTTCTCCATTGTTCGTTAGCGTGAAGGTGTGCTTACCGACGACCTCCGACAGCTTGCCCACGAGACCATGCACCATGCTCGGCAGTGGAACGATGGCGCGGACCACACGGTGGCTGGAGGCTTGCTCACCGCGTCCGGGCGAGTTGTCCTCGGCTTGAATACGCACCACTTCCTCGGCGGTCCGTGCGGCGAGGTCGCCGCCGTGTCCAACCACGCATCCACAGCTCCCGACGATCCGATCGTCGCGGTCGCAGCATCCTATGGCCCGATTGGCGAAATCATTGCTCCCTGCGGGAAGTGTCGGCAGGTCATCTTCGACATCTCCCCTTCTATCCGCTTCGTGGTGCGCGAAGCGAACGGCCTGACAGCCCGCACCGCTGAGGAGCTCCTGCCTTTCGCGTATGACTGGCGGGCCGCGGAGCACCCCCAACGAATCTACATGTGGGAGGGGTACGAATCCACGATCCGCGCAGGAGAGAAACGGCAGACCATCCGCATCGACGACCCGTTCCGCCTGGGGCGGGCAGACCTCGTGTTCGAGAAGGAGTGCGGCGAAGTCATCAGCATCGCCGCGACCGTCACCGAGGTCCGATCCGTGGCCCGCAGCGAACTGACCGACGAAGATGCCAATCGTGATGGCTTCGACACGCTCAGTGACCTTAGTGCTGCTCTCGATCTCCACTATCCGGGTCTACAAGCATCGAGCACGGTCGAGGTCGTGGCGTTCATGCTAACGGATCAGTAACCGCAAGTTGCTGCATCTAGGCAGGCCGGGGCAATCCCCCAAGGTGGACATCGTTGAGAGGCGTTGGGGAATGTAGTCCTAACAACATGAGGCGAGACGGTCATGTAAACCGAACGCCCGGCCGTGTTCGAACGAGCCGTGGCCCTCCGGTCGCATTGGCTTTGCGTCGGCCCTTGCAAGGGGAAACCGTCGCCAATCAACGAGCCCTGAGTCGCGTGGTGGATACCGGCGTGAGGGCTGGGCCGGTCTTACGGGTCCACCACCAGATAACCGCGGTGATGACAATAACGGCGAGGGCGGGCAGAAGCTGGTACGGCGTTCCGACCCCCGCCGATCGGTCCTGGATGGCCGCACCGAAGTCAATGCGCAGGTAGAAGGCCGCGATGAAGCTGAAGGTGTTGAGGATCGCGTGGAGGACGACAGCGATCTCCAGGCCGCCGGTGCGCCAGGTGATGATCGATAGGCAGGTAAAGAGCGTCAGGTACCAGGTGATGATGTATGGGTCGGTGGAGCCGTGCATGGCGGTGAATAGCACGCTGGTGACCACGACGCCGGCGACGAGTCCGGCGAGGGAACTGCGCGTCCAGCTGCCGATGATGCGGAAGACCAGCCCGCGAAAACCGTACTCCTCGCCCGAGGTCTGCAGCGGAGTCAGGAGCACGGTGACGAGGAACATCGCGATGAGGTCAGTCTGTGACCACGGGACCTCCTCGGCAGGGGCGAAAAACCCCAGGGCGTTGACGACGAGCCATGCGGGGCCGAAGACCAGCAGCGCCTTGCCGAGGACATCGAAGCGGAACCACGAAGTCACCGAGTGCAGTGATGCGCCGGGCACGCCGTAAAGCCATCGTTGGATGAGCATGCTCCACGGGATGAGAAGAGCGAGGCCGACCATGCTTCCCGCGTGCCGGAGTGGTGTGTTCTTGAGCAAAAACCCGGCCGCGCCGGCTTCGATGGCCGTGAGGACGTATTCATCGGATTCGAATGTCGTCAGGATGATGATTCGGGCCCCGGTGCCGTCGCTAATAAGCTGTCGAATGGCGGTGAGCCCGTCGGTGCCCGGCATCTGGATGTCGAGCAGGAGAACATCGGGTTGTGTGTCGCGGTGTTGGCGGAGGGCATCGGCTCCGTCGACGGCCTCCCAGAGGACCTGCAGGCCTTCGTGGGCGTCGAGGACCATGGCCAGCCCGGCGGTAAAGAGGGGGTCGTCGTCGGCGAGGGCGATCGTGATCACGACCAGCTCCAGGGCAGGCGGACGTGGACTCTCCACACGCCGGTCGCGGCATCGCGTCCAGCGGTGAACGCACCTCCGTACGCCTGGGCACGTTCGGCCATGCCGATCAACCCGTGCCCCCGACGTTCACCATCAGCTGCGGGGCTCGCGGCGGGATTGACGACTGTCATGTCGACACTATCGGCATCAATGCCCAGGCGGACCGTGATCGGGGACAGTCGTCCGTGCGTGATCGCGTTGGTCAAGCTTTCTTGGGCAATGCGGTAGGCCGCCAGGCTGACGCGGCTGGGAACGGTATCGACGTCCCCGTCGACCTGCAGCTTGATGGTCGTCCCCGGTGACTGGAGCGTGGTGATGAGCTCGGACAGGTCCCGCAGGGTCGGGTCCGGACGTGGGGAAGCGTCCTCACTCTCGGTGCGCAGGACGTCGATGACGTCGCGCACATCGTCAACGGCGGTGCGGCTGAGGTGGGCGATATCTTGAAGCGCCCGGTCGACCCGCTCGGTGTCGGAGGTGAGGATGTATCGGGCTCCCTCGGCCTGGGCGGCGATCGCGTTGAGGGAGTGGCCGAGGATATCGTGCATCTCTCGTGCGACGCGGTGGCGTTCCTCGAAGGCGGCCAGATGTCGTTCGGTGTCCAGTTGTCCTTCCAGGACCGCGGCGCGTTCGACCGCCAGGTCGTAGCGGGTCCGTCGCTGACGCCGCAACATTCCGAGAGTGGCAGCAAGGGAGATCGCGACGCTCACGGACGCGACCGCGAAGGCCCGGGTCTGCCAATCATCGCTCAGGACCGTCGAGTCCAGCATGGCGGCCACCCCGCCGGCATAGGTCGCTGCCAGGAAGCCCCAGCGCCACGGTGGCACGAGCTGGGTCTGCGTCGTGTAGGCGGCCACGAGACAGGCGAGCCCGGCGACGACGCTGGGGACATCGAAGACCACGAGATGGACCAGCAGAAGCACCGCAAGGACCGTCAACGCGGTGCGCGGCACCCGGCGGCGGAACCCGACAGCCAGGGCCGCACCGATCACGACGAGGACGTAGCCGATGTACTGCCCGGTCAACAACGGGATCGGCGGCTCGGCAAGAAGACCGATCACGCACAGGGTGAGACCGACGGCGACATCTGTCATTCCCGAGCGCGTCACGATGTCGGGAAGCCTCGTGACGACACGTTCGGGAGGAGATTTCATAACTTTCCACGATACCGGCCGGCTCGAGGTGCTAGCTCCTACTGCGGTATGAAGTCGCGGCCGCGCATGGTTCAGACCGCGGTATGTTCAGCCGCTGCGCCGGGTCCGGGATGGTGGAGGGCATGACGTTTGAAGCGAGGCGCTGATGAGCGCCGTAGTGACCACCCACCACCTGACAAAGACCTTCACGAACCACACGGCGGTCGATTCTCTCGATCTGCACGTGCCCGAAGGCGCGATCTACGGGTTCCTCGGACCCAACGGGTCGGGGAAGTCCACGACCATGAAAATGCTGCTGGGCCTGACCCGGCCCACAGAGGGCAAGATCGAGCTGTTCGGCCAGCCGCTGACCCCAGCCTCCCGGACGAAGCTGTTGCCGGCGATCGGGTCGATGATCGAGGCACCACCGGGCTACGGCCACCTGACCGGGGCCGAGAACCTGCGCATCGTCCAGGACATGCTCGGCCTACCGACAGCTCAGGTCAAACGGGCCCTGACCACGGTGAGGCTGAACGCGCACAAGGACAAGCTGGTGCGCAACTACTCGCTCGGCATGAAGCAGCGCCTCGGCATCGCCATGGCACTGGCCCGTGACCCGTCACTGCTCGTACTCGACGAACCGACCAACGGGCTCGACCCCGCCGGCATCGAAGAGATCCGCGACCTCTTGGTCGACCTGACCGGGCAAGGCATCACCGTCATGGTCTCCAGCCACCTCCTTGACGAGATCGACAAGATGGCCAGCGTCATCGGCATCCTCGCCAACGGAACGCTGATCTTCCAAGGCGCACGCGAGGAACTCTTCGCCCACTCGATCCCCGACCTGATCATCGAAACACCAGAACCCGCCGCGGCCCTCGACCTGGGGATTACGGCGACGCGTGAGCCCGACGGCCTGCGGGTCTTGGGTCTGGACAACGACCAGACCGCCGACTTTGGTCTACCGGCTCGCCGCTGCACGGGTCCCGATCCATCAGGTCCGCCGCGTCCAGCAAAGCCTCGAAGACGTCTTCATGGACCTCACCGGACGCGAGGGCCTGCTGTGACGGCCGCAATCAGGCTGGAGTTCCGCAAGATGCGGCGTCTGCGCACGATCCCGGTCGTCGCCGCACTCGTCGTTGCCGTTGCGCTGATCAGCAGCGTCTGGCAGTTCTCCAGCAGCACCCAGACCACCTTCGATGATCCCAGCCAGGTGCCGTGGGCGGCGTTCCTGCTGACCTACACGCTCATGGCCGCGATGACCTCACCCCTGCTGACGGCCGTGATCGCCAGCAGACAGACCGACATCGAACACACCGGAGCCGGCTGGACGTTGGCCGCGACCGCCGGATACACCCCAGGCCAGCTGTGCCGGGCGAAACTTGCGGCGCTGGCGATCATTCTCCTGCCCGCTACGGTCGTGCAGACTCTCCTCGTGATCGGCGCAGGCCTGATCGCCGGGATGCCGGTTCCGGCCGACTTCGGCCCGTGGGTCGGCTACACGGTCTGGCTGTATCTGATCAACACAGCCTTCTGTGCGCTGCACATCTGGCTCGCCGCCTGGGTCGAGAACCAGCTCATCAGCGTCGGCATCGGCATGCTCGGTGCATTCCTCGCAGTCTTCAGTCTGTTCCTGCCGGCCGCCGTGACCCGCGTGATCCCGTGGGGCTACTACGCAGTGATCACCCACATCACCCAGAACGGCGACGAGGTCGCCTACGCCACCCCGTCCTACGCCTGGCCGGTGGCGTTCCTCATTGTCGCTGCCGCCGCGTTCGCGGCCGGCACCGGCCGCTTGAACCGCATCGAAAGGTAACCCCCGCTGTGTTCCGAGCCGAACTGATCAAACTCAAACGCTCCACGACCTGGCTGATCGCCCTCGTCCTGCCCCTGTTGGCTGTCACCACCGGGGCGATCAATGTCGCCAACAATGCCGAGACTCTCAACTCCGGGTGGGAATCACTGACCTCCCAAGCCGTGCTGTTCTACGGGCTGCTGTTCTTCTCGATGGGCATCGCAGTCATCGCCGCCACCGCCTGGCGAATAGAACACCGCGGCACCAACTGGAACCTGCTGCTGACCACCACCACCCGCCCCATCACACTCGTTGTGGCCAAGATCGCCGTGATCGCCGTACCCGTGGCATTCATGCAGGTCGTGCTGGTCGCCGCCACGCTGTTCGCCGGCGCGTTCATTCTGCGTCTGGACGGAGCCATCCCGTGGGAGTTCACCCTCGCCGGCCTCCTGGCAATGGTCGCCGCACTGCCCCTGATCGCGGCCCAGTCGCTGCTGTCGATGCTGCTGAAATCCTTCGGCGCACCGATCGCAATCTGCCTCGTCGGCTGCGTCGCCGCAGTACCGGCCATCACCTCAGCCGCACTGCGCCCGCTGAGCTTCCTCGTGCCCCAGGCGATCGACACCCGCACCCTCAACCTCAGCTCAGTCGCCGTCGTGAACTCCGGTTCCCTCACCGCTACCGACGTCGTACCGATCCTCGCCGCGGCACTCGCACACACGGCAATCATCGCCGCCGTCTCCGTCACCGCTCTGCGCACCATCAAACTGCGGTAAGCCGACCCCGACTCCTGATGGCTGGGTCCGTACAGAGAGGACAGCAACTCGGTCGGTGACCCGGCACCGGAGGCCACCGCGTCGTCCTCGCTGATCTCCGCAGGATCGATCGGGGTAACCGAGTCGATGGCGACCACACCGGCGACCATCCGGAGGGTGTCGCCGGCGGTGACGTTGGAATGCTCCCACCGCCGGAACACGAGGCTGATCGTTCCGTCGGCGGTGCCTTTGGCGACGTCGTTACTGAGGAGCATGGCTCCATCTTGTTCGGCTACCTGTGTCTCATCCAACCGTTCGACGGCTGCAAGGTCCGCGTACTCACTCCTCGTCTGAGCCAGCCTGGTCATCAAGAACACGGCGGATGAAGTCAGACTTCCCCTCCGTGTACGCCTCGCGGTCGGTGGCCTGTTCGATGGCCAATGCCCGCTTCAGTTCCGCGTAGTGGTGCACGAGCGCCGGGTCGGCGCGAAGCGCATCGCGGAACGCCAGCTGCTCGGCCCAGCGCGGGCTGCTGGCCAGCAGCAGGTGGAGATGTGCTGCACGGTGATCGTCGGCCACCTGGACCAGGAGGCGACGCCAGGGCCTGGCGTCGAGTTCGGCAGGGACGAGGTGCCAGCCGGCAGGGAACAGGGCTTGCGCTATGGCGTCGGCGCAGCCGAGGTCGACTACGGTGGCCTGCACGTCGATGATCGGCTTGGCGGCCAGCCCGGGCACGGCCGTGGAGCCGACGTGCTGCGTCGGGGTGATCAGCCAGTGGGCGAGTACGGCATCCAGCTCCCTGCACAGCTGCGCCCCGCGTCGCTGCCAGCCCTCATCGGGCGGTCGAACACGCACCTGCTCGGTCGCCCACGCTGGCCACTCGCTCATGAGTCCATCGTCTCACTCATCGACCGGTTCTGGGCATGTGCGGTGGAGGCCGAATTCCGATGCATGCTAGACTGGAGAGATGACGAGTTCACGTGATGCACATGTAGAGCGACAGCGCGTCGATTCCTCCGACCTTGCCACCCCGCGTGTACTTATTCGCGTGTTCGTGGAACCTGGACAGTTGGCCACCAGCGTCGCGTTCTACGAACGCCTGCAAGGTATCCAGGCTGATGCACGTTTCGCCTTTCCCGCCAAGAATCTGCGGCTGGCAATGGTGGGCGGCTTCCTGCTTCTCGAGGGCAGCGACACGGACCTGGAGCCCTTCCGCAGCACTACGGGAACTCTGCTGGTCGACGACGTGCAGCCGTACTACGACCGGCTTGTGTCCGAGGGTGCTGAGATCATCTTTCCGCTTCAGCAAGTGCCCACCGGAGCTGCGTTCAACGCCCGTCATCCGGACGGCACTGTGGTCGAGTACGTCCACCACCGGCCCACCGACGACGAGCAATGACAAGGATCACGTAGCGAGCACCCGGGCCTCAGCCCGATCGATGGCTGGGAATACTTCCCTGCGTTGGCGATAGGCGACGGCGCGCTTGGGTTCCGGGACACCCTGCCCGAGGCGTTCCCCGATACCCCGAAACAACGTGGCGCTTTCACGAGCAGCTAATGCTTTTGGGGAGCTACCGAAGTCGGCGCATCCGGGGCGGTTCCGGCGATGGGCGAGATTTACAACGTCGATGTTACCGACACCGCACGAGCGGCGATCGCCGGGTTCGAGCACAGATCCAGAAATTTTGACTATTCCTCTTCGGCCACGATGGTCCTCACCTCGTGATGCTCCCCGCCATGGCAGTTGTGACGGCTCGTAGCGCCCTGACGTTCTCGGGGTCACCGCCGTTTTGGCTTTCCCAATAGTAGGAGCCGACGAACCTGGCGAATGACAATGACATGGCCCAGCCATGGTCGAGTTCGCCCGCCTCGGTGAACTGCCGCGTCCAGAGCTCCACTGCCGCGGCGGGCCGTTGGGCAGCGATGATCTCAGGCAGATGGGAACGGACCACGGTGTGTGCTTCCCATTCCCCGCAGCCGGCCACGAGCAGGGGGTCGATCGTGACCCACCCCCGAGACGAGTGGAGGATGTTGAACAGGCTCAGATCACCGTGAGTCAGCTGTGGAGTCTGCTGACTGGCCAGGTGATTGACCACTCCCACGGCCAGGTCGAACACTTCGTTCGGTAGTGCGTTGCCAGTCGCGCGAGCGGTCTCGTGCTGATGGTGTAGATGTCCCAGCCATGCGGTCGCCTGTTCCGACAGGTCAGGCGCTCTCGTTGGGGCGGCGACAGTGGTCAGCTGGGCGATGATTTCGCCAGCGATCCGCATCGCTCGATCCCGGTCAGTCATCTGACTCAGCGGCGGCCCATCGAGCCACTCCACTAGCAACGCTTGAGAGCCGATGTCAGCGTCCAGAAGAGCAACTGCGCCTTGCCCGGCGAACGCGGTCAGGGCTGTCGCCTCATCCTCGGCCGACACGGCGGGGCTCACCAGCTTCACTCCGGCACGCCTTCCCGACCGGCGCTCTTGGACTGGAATGACGACCGAGGTCATCCCCGTGCGAGCCTCGTCGACAGCGTCCAGGTCCCAGCGTCGTGACAACTGCACCCATGCTTGGGGGAGATCGTCCAGCCACGCGCGCGCATCTGGGCTGCGACGCAGCACCTGAGCACGAAAGCCTGAGGTGAGGTCAGGAAACGGGCTTTTCCCGGTCATTGTGTGAGCAGGCCTTCGCCCAAGAGGTCGGCGATGTGTGTTGACGTGCCGGCGAAAATGCCAGCGGAACAACCGACGGGGGTCACCGTGTTGAGGCGAGTGGAGGTCTTCTGGATCACCCTTTCATGCTAGGGCAGGTTTAAATGCGTAGCCAGGTATTTTGTTGAGCTGCTGGTCAGCGATCTGGTTGCAGGACGGATGATTCCAGGTCGCACGTATGCTCCGTGCCGCTCGCGCCGAACGTCGACGTGTGCGCTGAGCACGGCTCAAGTGTCAGCTGCCCTCGGGTCGTTTCTGACTAACCGGTTCGCGCTGCTGGACCTGGGAGTCCGTGGCCGCGTCACGCAGGGCAGTGATCGCTGCGGCGATGCGGGGGTTGTCGCGCGAGCCGCGGCGCAATGCAAACAGAATCCTGCGTCGCGGTATCTGACTGCCGGTGAGAGGGATCTGGACGACCTTCGGGTGTGAGACGGACATGGCGATCCGGGGGACGGCGGAGATGCCGAGGCCGGCGGCGACCATGGCGGTGGTGGCGGTGAGTTCTTGGGCGTAGTGGGCCACGCGCGGTGCGTAGCCGATGGCGCGGGTCGCGGCCAGCAGTTCGATGTAGGCGTCCTGATGCGCGTGCCCGGAGATCCATTCCTCGTCTGCCGCGTCGGCCAAGCTGACCTGGTCGCTTGTGGCGAACCGGTGGTCTTCGGACACGAGCAAGTCGATCGGATCGTCGAGCAGGCTGATCACCTCGACATGGCTGTCGGCGACGTGACTGGTGGACTCGCCGGCCACGAACAGCCCGAGATCGATGGCCCCGGATTCCAATGCGGTCAGGGTCTCGCTGGAGAAGGTCTCCTTGATGACCGGCTGCAGCAGGCGGTGGCGGTCTCTCAATCGCACAACCGCCGGGGTGAGCAGGGAGGAGATCGCGGTGGGGAACCCGCCGAGGGTGACCGGTCCGCAGAGCTGACGGGCTGCGGCGGTGGTGTCACTCAGCGCAGTCTCCCACTGCGCATTGAGTGCGCGGGCATGGGTGACCAGGCGCTGTCCCGCCGGGGTCAGTCGGACGCGGCGGCCGTGGCGTTCGAGCAGATCAACGTCGAGCTCGGCGGCGAGTTCCTTGAGCTGCTTGGAGACGCCTGATGGGCTGCGGTAGAGCGCTTCGGCGGCAGCGGTGACGGTGCCGTACTCGCACACAGCGATCAGCAGGTTCAGCCGCGAATCAATCATGCACCTATGGTGCATGATTCCGGTGAAAAACTGAACCTAGACGGTGGTGATCGGTACTCCCCAGACTGAAGACACCCCCTGATCCCGACCTTCGGATGGCACTGAGGATGATTCTGCGAGACCACCCACGCTGAACCGCACCCTGGTCGGGATCTTGGCAGTCTTCGGTACTGTGATGCTGGTTGGCGGCACGGACATGACCAAGGTGACCGTGGCCCTGCCGACGCTGAACGAGGCGCTGTCTCTGGGCACTATCGAGTCGCTGTGGACCGCCGACATCTACGCCCTGGCAGCCGGGGTGGTGCTGGTTCCGGCCGCCGTGGTCGCTGACCGCTACGGCCGCAAACGCCTCTACCTGCTCGGCCTCGGCGTGGCGATCGTCAGCGCGATGCTCGCCGGGCTCGCGCCCACCGGGGCGGTGCTGATCGCCGCGCGGATCGGGCAGGGTGTCGGCTCGGCCCTGCTGATCGCCGGCACCGTCGCCATCATCCGCGTGACGTTTCTCGGGCTCCGGTCGCGGGCAGTGGCCTACGGGGTCTGGCTGGCCGGTTTCAGCACCGGCTCCGCGTTGGGGCCTCTGCTCGGCGGTGGGCTCGTGGATTTGGCGCAGTGGCAGTGGGTGTTCTGGATCAACGTGCCGATCCTCCTGGCAGCTCTCATCGCCGCCTGGATCATCCTGCCGGAGTCAACAAACCCGGACCCTCCGACCCTGGACGCGCTCAGCGCGGGCTTGTCGGCCGCAGCCGTGGGTCTGCTCATCGCCGGATTGAAGTGGCTCACTCAACCCGGCGTGCCCTCGTGGCTGACCTGGGTGGCGGCCGGTGCGGGCACCGTGGCCGCGGTGCTGTTCGTGATCCGGCAGCTGCGTCTGCCGCGGCCCTTCCTCGATGTGCGCCTGTTCACCGATCGCCTGTTGGCTGTCTCCGCGGCGGTGATCGCAGTGACCGTCGGCGTATTCAACGGCACACTGTACCTGCTGACTCTGCGCTATCAGGTCATCGGCGGGCTCTCGGCCATCGACACCGGGATCACGCTGATTCCCCTGGCTGCGACCATGGCCGCCGGCGGGCTCCTCAGCCCCCTCCTGCAGCGCCGGCTCGCCCAGCAACACGTCATCGTCGGCGGGCTGGTTCTGGTGTCATTCGGGTTCCTCCTGCTGGCGGCCATGCCCGGAGCCGGTCAAATGGTGGGGATGACGACGTTCGGGCTCGGGTCCGGGATCGTCATGACCTTCGGGGCCAACGCGCTCATGAGCACCGCTACCGAAGAGCGCACTGCTGATGCCGGTGCCATCCAAGAGAGTGCCTTCGCTCTCGGCGGCGGCACAGGCATCGCCGTCTTCGGCGTGTTGGCCATTCATTTCGCAGGCAAGTCCCCCGGCGGCTCGTCGCTCGAAGCCACCTACGGACCCGGAACCGACACCGCGCTGGGGCTGGCCGCGTTCTTCTACACGTTCTTCGTCATTGCAGCCAGCCTCATCATCCTCAGTACCACCACAACACGTCGCCACCAGAAAGCAACGCACCTGAGAGCCCTGTAGCCGGGAAGAGAGCTCGGTGCCGAGGGATGGCCCCTCGAGGTTCAACTCGGGAACACACGCCCATGCGTGCCACCAGAGGGCACGACGGTGCGATCTGGATCCTCGGCAACTATGACGGTGACTCGTTCCCGCGTCGGGTCGAGGCCGACGGACGCTGTGCGGTGGGCATCGTCGACTTCGACGTCGCCACCGGCCACGTGCTCCACGTCGGGTTCCGGGGTCGCGCAGTCCTCACCCGGCAGGAACCGGGGCGCGTTCGCCAGCTCCTGCGTCGCTACCTTGGGCCCGACGAGTCCAGCTGGGATCCGCGCTTTGCCGGGGTCCTCGGTGACGAGAGCTGGGTGCTCCTACGGTTCGATCCGGTCACCGCAGTCGTTCGCGACCAATCCTACGAACTCGGTAGCGCCACTGCCGAGTAGAATCGGTCCGGAGGCTGCGACAGGCGGACTGCGGGTTCCGGGTTGCAGGGTGAGCTGGTCGTCGCGGCCCGCGATGGCTCGTAGGAATTTCTTTCGGCAGTTGCGCGGGGTTTGAAGGATTCGACCTCCACTGGGCGGGGCGATCGTGTCCTGTTTCGTCATCGGCGATGCCTGGGGCCAGACTCAATCCCCTACCACCGACGAATCCTCGACTATGACTGCCGACCTGCTCGAACGAGTCACGCCCGATCTCATCGACTACCCGCTGCTCCTGGAACGCTACACCGAGTTGTCGAACGCCGACCCGGCCGTAGTCAATAACACCAGCTTCGAATTCGGCCTCTGCACCCGTGCTCGACGGGCTCCAGGCCCACCTCGACCACCAGAACGAAACAACACACAACCAGACGTATGACCCGGCATCCGACGAGCCGCCTTCATTCCCCCACGGCGTGCCGTCGGGCGACGGAGGTGAGCGGTCCCTTCTGTTCAACACAGTAGGGTCATTGACGGATGAGACAGACCGGTCTCATACTGACGGGTATGGCACACGTAGACTCTGGCCGGGCTTGGGCGGTGCTCGCAGGAGCCACCTTGATGCTGATCGTGGTCTTCGGTATCGCTTACAGCTACGGCCAGTTCCTGACTCCGCTCTCTCGGGAGTTCGGCATGGGCGCGGGTACTGTCTCGGCGCTGTTCTCGGTTAACTCTTTGATCTTTTTCTGTCTCGGCGCTATCACCGGGCCACTGGCTGATCGGATCGGGCTCCGGCGGATGTTCTGCTTCGGTGCACTGATCTACGTTCTCGGGCTGGTCGCGACGTCCTTCGTATTCGAACCGTGGCAGGCCTACCTCACTTACGGCATCGGCACCGGACTCGGGATCGGGGCAATGTACGTTCCCGTCGTCAGCGCTGTTGGTCGCTGGTTCGAGCACTACCGGGCGCTAGCTTCCGGCATCGCTTTCAGTGGCATCGGCCTCGGCACCGTCATCGGCCCACCGGCGATCGCGGCGCTGGTCGACGAGGTCGGCTGGCGAGTCGCATTCCCTGTCTGCGGGTCGGTTGCGACCGTTGCCTTGCTGGTAGTGCTCTGCCTGCTGGCCACCCCGCCTGCACCGGTGGAGAGCGCAACGGCGATGGAACGACACTTCGGATTCGGTCAGCTGTATGTCTCGGCGCTGCTACTCAACTGTGCTCTCTACGTCCCGTTCGTCCATCTGTCTCCGAGCGCACTGAGCCTCGGGCTGACGTCGGCGACGGCTGCACTCCTGGTCTCGGTGGTCGGAGGAGCCAGCATCGCTGGTCGCATCCTGCTCGGGGCTGCGGCTACGCGCTGGAGCACGATCTCTCTGTATCTGGGGTGCTATGGATGTGTCGCCGCAAGCCTGCCGATCTGGGCGACTATGTCGGGGTTTCCACAACTAATGGCCTTCGCAGCGGTATTCGGGGTGGGATACGGCGGTTACATCGCACTCACGCCGGTAGTCCTCGCTGAGCTCTACGGCACACGCGATCTCAGTACGCGCCTCGGGCTGATCTACACCGCCATCGGCCT
Organism: Brevibacterium picturae; assembly: GCF_900105045.1. Lineage (GTDB taxonomy): Bacteria > Actinomycetota > Actinomycetes > Actinomycetales > Brevibacteriaceae > Brevibacterium > Brevibacterium picturae. The sequence continues at coordinate 3,975,046 of NZ_LT629739.1, forward strand.
GGGCGCTTCGACTGGACCGCTGGCGACCGGCCTAGTGGTACAGGCAACCGGAGCGTATTCAATCGCGATCTGGCTACTTTGCATCCTTGTGGTCGGCGGCCTGCTCCTCGGACTGCCCCTGCTGCGCGACCAGCGCCAGCGCGGCGGACCGCGCGCGCAGAGGCGGCATGGAACTCCCAGCCATGGTGGCTGCGACCGTGGCCCCCTCGGCCAAAATGAATAGTTGCTCGCCAAGCTCGGCGTCACCTGCCATCTCGATGAGATAGCAGCGAATCCAGTGCTTGTGACGCTCGATCGCCGCGGTCGTCGCCGGCCCCTGTTCGTGTTCGCCGTGGGCGTTGATAAAGGCACAACCGCGGAACCCCTTCTCGGTGACCCATTCGGCGATCACGTCGAAGAATTCAGTCACCCGAGTAACGCGATCACCGCTAGCAGAACAATTGAGCCATCTCGCGCGCCAGTACTCATCGCGTTCGCCCAGGTAAGCTGCCACCAGCTCGTCCTTGGAACCGAAATGACGGTACAAAGTCATCTTGGCGACGCCTGCGTCAGCGATCACCGAGTCGATGCCGATCGCGTGTATCCCATGGGAGTAGAAGAGCCGATGCGCTGCATCGAGCAGGCGACGCCGCGCCGATAGAGCTGAGGTGGCTTCAGTAATCGCCGACTTCTTCTGAGTGGACATGCCTCTATGGTAGGGCGAGCGACGCGTCGGCGACGCCTCCCAGTCTCTCGCGCGGTCGAGCGCCGCGAGGGGATCCGCGTATGAGGCGGCGGATGTTTGGAACACCGACGGGAAGTGATCCGCAGGTAGTACCTATCAAATGAGCCGGAAGTCGCAAAGCCCTCATATTCGTTCGTTTGCGAATTGCTATCGGGACGCCGTGATGACGCCGGATTATCCCGCTGTCGCGAGAGCCTGGGACAGCACGCGGTGGACGTAGTCGACCTCGGCGGGGATGTTGTCGATGAGGATCGCGGTGCAGAGGCCGTCGGAGGCGGCGACGAGCGCGGCGATGGCCTGCGGGTCGTCGGTGAGGGTGGTGGCGAGTTCGGCGACGTTCTCGCGCCAGCGCCGGGCCACTGGGGCCAGTGTTGGTCTGCGGGCGGCCAGCGTCGATAGTTCGCGTTCGGCCAGGGCCTGTTCGCGTCCGGGGCCGCCGGAGTCGACGATCAGCTCGGCCAGGCCGTGGAGCTTGTCACCGGGGGTGTCGATGATCTGGCGGATACGGTCTGTGTAGGAGTCGGCGACGGTGGACAGGGCGGCGACGAGGAGGTCGTCGAGGGTGGCGAAGTAGTAGGTGCTCAGGCTGGTGGTGATGCCGGCCTGTTTGGCGACGGTGCGGTGGGTGACGCCGGCCGCGCCGTGACGGGTGACGACGGCGAGGGTGGCATCGATGATCTCGGCGCGGCGCTTGGTGCCCCGGACACGTCGCCCGTCAACTCTGGACCCATCGATGGGGTGTTCCTCGCCGTCGCTCATGCTCACTGCCATGGGTTCCAGGGTAATCGAGTCCGTCACCGGCGGTCGGCGTCGACATCCTGTTCCTCACCGAGCGGACGGACATGCCGCAGAGCCACCAGGCCTAGGACTGTCGCGACGACGATGGCCCCGGCGGCGACGGCGGAGGCGATGTTGACCCCGGTGGTGAAGGCTTCCTGCGCTGCTCGCACCACCTCGGCAGGGACCTCGTCGGCGACCGAGAGGGCACCGGACAGGCTGCCGGTCAGACGCTCGGCGAGCTCCGGTGAGATGTCTGCGGGAGCGCTCATGTGGGCGGTGTAGAGGGCGGTGCTGAGGCTGCCGAGCAGGGCCACGCCGACGGCGATGCCAAGTTCTTGGACGGTCTCGGACATCGCGGCGGCCGATCCGGACTTCGCCGCCGGTGCCGCGCCGACGACCATGTCGGTGCCCAGCGCGGCGATCGCGCCGAGGCCGAGATAGACGAATGCGAAGCCGACCACCACCGCCACGGTGTCACCGATGCCGGCGGTGGCCAGCAGGGCATAGCCGATCACCGACACGCCAAGGGTCGCGGACATCACCACGCCCGGTCGCACCCGCCGGGCGACGACGGGCGCGCCGATGGCGGCGGCGAACATTGCCAAGGCCGGTGGTCCCATCCACAGACCCGCGGCGAATGGGGTGAGGCCCTCGACGAGCTGGAGATACTGAGTGACCAGGTACATGGTGCCGCCGACCCCGATGAGCCCGATCAGCAGCACGGCCAGTGCCGCGGAGAAGGCCCGGTTGGTGAACAACGTGACGTCCAACAACGGGGATGCCAGACGCCGCTGTCGGCGCACGAACACCACCCCCGCGACCGCACCGACGACGACGAGGACCGCTGTGCTCGCATCCACGCCGTCGGCGGCGGCGTGCTTGATGGCGTAGATGCCCGGCAGGATCGCGGCCAGGGACAGGGCGACACTGACCAGGTCCAGTTGCCCGGCCTGCGGGTCGGCGTACTCGGGCAGCACGACCCTCGCGCCGACCAGGACGACGATCGCGATGGGGACCGCGAGCAGGAACGCCGCACCCCACCAGAACGCGTCGACCAGCGCGCCACCGATAACGGGGCCGGCGGCCATCCCCAGGGCGAACATCGTCGCCCACACCCCGATCGCAACAGCACGCTGCCGCACGTCTTCGAACATGTTGGAGATCAACGACAGGGTCGAGGGCATCAGTGTGGCACCGGCGATCCCGAGCAGGGCGCGGGCGGCGATCAGCAGCTCGGCGCTGGGGACGAAGGCTGCGAACACCGACGCGGCCGCGAACGCCGTCATGCCGATCAGGAGCAGGCGGCGTCTGCCGATGCGATCGCCCAAGGTCCCCATGGTGATGAGGAACCCGGCGATGAGGAACCCGTAGGCGTCCATGATCCATAGCGTCTGCGTCGCCGATGGGTCGAGGGCTGCGGACATGCTCGGCAGCACCAGATACAGCGCGGTGACATCCAGGCCCAGCAGCACCGTTGGCAGCGCCAGCAGGCCCAGGCCCGTCCACTCGCGCGCTCCCGCGCGCTGGGTTGCGATCTCTGTCATGACATCCTCCTCCGAAGTGGGTACTTGAACGATAGTACAAGTAGAACTATCGTTCAAACACGTCCGGGAAGGGTATCAAGCGCCTGGCGTGCCCGTGTCCGTACGATCCGCCAACGGTTCGAGCCCCCGACGGATCCTGGGTGTAGGTTCTCGCCCTTGCTGGCGGGTGCTACTAGTGATTCTTCCGGCTGTCGTAGGCGGAAGTTGAGCGTGGTGATGCTGGGGTCGGAGAGCCAGTGTCGTGGCCCGCGAGAGGTGAGCGATGTCCCGGATCAGCGGTCCGTGTTCGTCCCAGTGCTGAGAGTGCGATGGCGAGGATGGCGAGTGCCGCGGCGATCCAGGCCACATTGGCGGCTCCGACCGTCTCGATGCCGACCGCGCCGACGAGTCCCGATGCACCGATGGCGAGGTAAAGGACGGCCTGGTTCAACGACAGCACGACCGAGGCCCTGTCGGGGTCGTGCGAGATGAGACGGTGCTGCTGTGGGGTGGTGATGGCGAAGGCTGCGATGCCGTAGAACCCGATTGCGGCCAGCGACCAGGCGAAGACGGTGTGGGTGACGGTGATGATGGCGAAGCTGAGGATCAGCCACAGCAACGCGAAGAGCACCACCGAGGTACCGCCGTACCGGTCAACCAGGCGTCCCGCGACGAGATTGCCGAGGGCACCGGTGACGCCCAATATGGTCATCAATAGCCCGAGCCGGACCCCGTCGCCACCAGTCGCCGGGGCGAAGATCGCGCCGATGTAGGTGTAGGGGATGTAGACGGCAGTGAAGGCCACCAAAGTGGTCGCCAGCAACGCGAGCACGCGGCGGTCGCGCAGTGGTGCCAGTCGCTGTCGTAGCCCCCCAGTGTCCGCGGCACCGACGGAACGAGGGATGAGTACCGCCACGCCGGTTATGCCGAGTGCGGCGATACCTGCCGCCAGCCACATCGTGATCCGCCAGCCGTACAGCGCGCCAATCGCGGTGCCCGCCGGTGCGCCGAAGGCGACCGCGAAGGTGAAACCGGTCACCACTGCTGCGATCGCCCGTCCGCCAGCTTCCTTGGAGACCAACCCTGCGGCGGTGACCGACGCGTTGGGGATGAACAGGCCGGTGCCCACGGCCGCGACGATCTGCCCGGCGAGCAAGAACCCGAAGGTCGGTGCCAGGGCAGTGGCCACGGCACCGAACAGGTACACGGCACCAGCGGTGACCAGTACGTGCTTGCGGGGCCACATCGCTGTGACCGTGGTCATGATCGGCGCGGCGAGGGCGCAGGTGAGAGCGAAGACGGTCACCACCTGTCCCGCCGCGCCGTAACTCAGGGCAAAGTCAGCGGCGAGCAGCGGGATCAGGCCGGCCAGGACGAATTCGCCGGTGCCGATGACGAACACGCCCAGGGCGAGTACGAACACCCCGGCGGGAAGCCGTTGGGTTCTGCTCGCGGTCTTCTGTCCGGTCTCTTCCATGGGTGGTGCTCGCTTCCTGATTGAACGGAACTGGTCGGTACCGTATTCATAAAGGTACTGACCGGTTCCATCTGGAGTCAAGTGGCACTACACTGGTGGGTATGGCGGTCCAAGCGCGACAGAGACTCCTGGCGGCGGCCGGGGAGCTGTTCTACTCCGAGGGTGTGCGAGCGGTCGGCCTCGAGCGGCTCCTGGAGGAGTCCGGCGTTGGCCGGGCGTCGTTCTACCGACACTTCGCAGGCAAGGACGAACTCGTCGCGGCGATGCTCGACGACTACGACGCCGAATACCGCACCTGGCTGCGGGCGCGGGTCGGTGAACTGGGCCATGAACCGTTAGCGGTGTTCGATGCGGTCGCCGAGCGCGCGGAATCAACAGCGTTCAGGGGGTGCGCCTTCATCAACACCATGGCCGAAATCACCGACCCAGCTGACCCGATTCACACCCGCGCCGCCGCACACAAAGCCGCCGTGACCGACTACCTCGCAGAGCTGTTGACCTCGGCAGATGCGAAATCGGCCGACCGTCTCGCACGCCGGTGGATGCTGTTGCTCGACGGTGCCGTCGTGACCGCGAGCTACTTGAAGAATGTCCACGCCTTCGCAGAAGCCAAGTCCATCGCCAGAGCCGATCTCGCCGCGCAGTCACCGAAGCCGCCGCATCACGCCAGTGACGGCACGGGTGATCGCTCGAGGCGGCGAGGGGCCGTGAGTGCCCCCGAAGTGCACACGTGTCGTGCCACCCCTGGAACGTCCTTCAAGAGTGAGTGATTCAGGTCTCGTGCAAGATCCGTCAGGGCTTCTGCACGCGGGTGGTGTCGACGTCGAGCACCGCGCCGTCGGTGCCCGTCGGTACGAGGTCAGGCACGGTCGCGCCGTGTCGGTCGATGAGGGTGGAGTGGGCTTCGCCGGGGGCAAAACCATGGCGTTGTCCCCACTGGCGTAGCGAGACGACGACGGGGAAGAGGTCGCGGCCGGCGTCGGTGAGCACGTACTCCTGACGCCGACCCGACGCGGCGGTGAGCCGGGCCAGGAGCCCATGGGCAGTGAGCTTGCGGAGTCGGTCGGTGAGGATGTTGCGGGCGATGCCGGTGCGGCGTTGGAACTCGGTGAACGACCGTGCCCCGTCCATCGCGTCGCGGATGACGAGAAGACTCCACCGGTCACCGACGAGATCCAGCGTGCGGGCGACCGGGCACTCCGGGTCGGTCCAGCCGGCGTCCGGCGCGCGGCTGATAGGGATCGACATGATACCTCCAGATGAGTTGCGGATTGCCACCATTATGTCTAACCTCAAGAAGAGTTGCAATATGCTACTGATTGGAGGATGGGATGGGTGTGGGGCGACGGCTGCTGTTGGCGGTGGTGTGTGGTGTCGCGGTCTCGAGCATCTACGCCGCTCAGCCGATGTTGGAGCCGATGGGCCGCGATCTTCGTCTCCCAGCAGAGCTCACCGGGTGGATCGTCGCGACGGGCCAGTTGGGCTACCTGGCGGGACTGGTGCTCTTGGTGCCGCTGGGCGACCTGCTCGACCGCAGACGCTTGATCGCCGCGCACCTCGGACTGGTGGCGGCCGGGCTGGCCGTCACCGCGGCAGCACCGGTCGCCTGGGTGGCGTTTAGCGGACTCGCCGTCGCGGGCGTGTTCGCGGTCGTCGTACAGACCACCGTGGCCTATGCCGCAGCAGTCTCAATGTCTGGCGATCATGGCAAGAACATCGGGGTCGTGACCTCGGGCGTGGTCATCGGCATCCTGGGCGCACGGGTTCTCGCCGGCTGGCTGGGCCAGGTGTGGGGCTGGCGCAGCGTCTACATCGTTCTCGCGGTGCTCGCGCTTGGACTCGCCGTCTGCGTCCTGGCCGCGCTGCCCTCGGACGAACGCAGTCAACGCACGGCGACCTACGGGCGACTCGTCGCGTCACTGGGCAGATTGTTCCGGGAGCGCCTGTTCGTCACCCGTGGCCTCATCGCCTTCTTCCTCTTCGCCTCCTTCGGCACCCTCTGGAGCGGCATGGCGCTACCCCTGGCTGGTGAGCCGTGGCACTTGAGCGAGGCCGAGATCGGACTGTTCGGCATCGCCGGGCTCGCCGGCGCACTGGGTGCCGCCCGATCTGGCCGCTGGGCCGACGCCGGGCACACCAGCCGGATTGGCGGCATCGCACTCGTCCTTCTGCTCGGCTCCTGGTTCGCGATCGGACAACTCGACTGGTCGCTGCTGCTGCTGATTCTCGGTGTGATCGTGCTCGACTTCGCCGTCCAGGCCGTCCACGTCAGCAATCAGCACCTTCTCACCTCGGCGAATCCCGATCGCACGAGCAGCGTGATCGGCGGCTACATGGTCTTCTACTCCCTCGGCTCCGCCCTCGGTGCAGCCGCCACCACGGTCATATTCGCGTCCGCAGGATGGGCCGCCTCCAGCCTGCTCGGAGCAGCCTTCGCCTTCGGTGCCCTCGCCGTATGGGCGATCGACCGGCAGCTTCCCACGCACAGCATGCCTGCTCCTGCCGGTGCGCGGTCGCGGCCACCGGCGAGCCGCTGAACCGAGGGCCGGCCAGACCTTCACGGAATCCATATTCCTCGCTCGACTCCGTGTCGATGCCGACGGCTGGACCCTACCGATCGGCGACGGAAGCCGAGCAGTCCACACTGAACACGGGATCGCCATACCAACCATGGGGCGGTCAGACTCACCCGTACCAACGATCTCGACGTACCGTTAACCGTATGAGCGACTCCGACCGACAGATAAGACCGTTGCGTATCGACGTCGCTCAGGACGAGCTGGACGACCTCCATGAACGGTAAGACCATCGGCATTCGGGACGCCTCCGGTGTGAGCGCAGGAGGTGGAGGCTCTTCTCGCGCAGTCAAGGTTGAGCGCCGGTCCGCTGTCCCATTATCCTGGGGCTATGTTCTCTGTGGAGTTGATCGGTGTCCTCTTCGATGGCTATGGCCGGGAAGGACATCAGGCTGGTGCGGCCGAGGCGCTGCGCGAGGCAGGCCTCATTGCTTCACTGGCGGGACACCAGCTGGTCGAGAGTCATGGGCTGACGCTGCCCGCCTCCACCCCTGATCGCGGTCCGGAGACTTCGTTGATCAACGAGCCCGCGCTGCTGGCCATGACCGAGCAGGTCGGCGACCGCGTCGCGACCGCGGTAGCGGCCGGACGCTTTCCCCTGGTGTACGGCGCTGACTGCACCACCCTGCTGGGCACGATCCCGGCGCTGCACAGGGAGCAACCTGTGGGTCTGCTATTCGTGGACGGACACGAGGACACGATGCCGCTGGACGTCTCCGAGGACGGCGAGGCAGCCAACTCCGAGATCGGCCTCCTGCTCGGGCTGACCGGACGCCTGCTGTGCGGCCGGTTGGCTGAGCGGCTGCCGGCGCTCGAACGCGATGAGCTGGCGATGCTCGGCCCGCGTGACGCCGCGTGGCGTAAGCAGTTCAACGTCGGCTCGCTGCGCGATGTCGGGGTGTGGATGCGCGACTGGCGCGAGGTCGCCGCCGAACCCGAAACCGCCGGAGCCCGGGCGGTGACGTACCTGCAGCAAGGGCCGCGGAGATGGTGGTTGCACGTCGACCTCGACGTCCTGGACCCCGACGTGTTCTCTGCTCAGGGCCTGCCCGACGTCGATGACGAACCGGACGGCCTGACCTGGCACCAGCTCACGGCCGCAGTCTGCGCTGCCGTCGCCCGCGGGGGGTGCCTCGGGATGAGTGTGGCCATCTACGACCCGGACCAGGACCCAGACCGATCCGACGCCCCCCGCATCCTCCGCTTCCTCAGCGACGCCATAGCCGCAGTACCCGCGGCCATGTCTCGCTGAGAGCGCCCGAATCGGGAACACGTGTGGCAGCTCGATTCGAGCGATGGTCGGCTGGTCACGGGTGAGCAGCGCGGAAGCGCTCGGCCTTGGCCTGGTTGCCGCAGGTCTTCATGCTGCACCAGCGGCGACGGCGGCCGCGCGAGCTGTCGAGAAAGAACCAGCCGCAGCGGTCGCAGGCGCGCACGCCTCGCGATGGCGGATTGAGCACGAGCCCGATGGCGCGCAGCGCCAGGATGGCGAACACGCCCTCGGCAGCCAGTGGCGTCATGGAACCGTCGGGATTCACGGTGAGGCCGTTGATGCCGCGGCGGGCGGTGGCCAGCAGGCTGCTCAAGGCGTCCGTGGGGATCGTATGGCCGTCGCTGTGCGCGTCGAAGACCGTCCAGAAAAGGCCACGCAGCGCGCGAGCCTCGTCGAGCGCGGCCTCGGGATCAGCGAAGAGGCTGTCCGGATCGTCGGACGCAGGCAACAGATGCGTCCTGTCAAGCCAGGTGGCGAGTGCGTCGACGTCCGTAAGCAGATCCGCACCGAGTTCGGGTGTACGGCGGTAGACAGTGTTGGCGAAGTCCAGTGTGAGATCTCCGGCGATGAAGTGGTCATCGACCCATTCGGTGGTGGCCGTCACGGGAGGCGATACCTCATGACGGGCCGGTCGCGCTTGGGCCGAGCGACCTCCGTGAACCCCGCGACGGTGAACGCGCTGGCGATGCCCGTCATCGCCGTGTCCGGACCAGCCGGCCGGCCTGGGGGAGGCTCGACGGGGTGAGCCTCGACCGTGCGTGTCCGAGAGGTCTCGGCGAGGTAGTCACAGACGGCGGTGATCCACGCGGGCAACAGCCCTTCGCTGCGGTACTCCTTCTTGATGAGCAGGCAGGTCAATGAGACGACGGGCTCGTCATCGACCGGTTTCAGCAGGGTTGAGCGCTGCATACGTGGGAAGTCCGAGCGATCTCCGAAGGCGCACCATGCCATCGGCTCGGCATCGAGATACCCCACGACGCCCGGCGGCGTATCGCGCTCGGCAAGGGCACGCATGGCAGCCTTGTTGCCCTCGTCCTTGTAATCCATCCATTCGTCGATGCTCAGCCGCCAGTGCATACACCAGCAGCCGCGAGCACCGCCGCGTGCGCCCATGACGGTCTCGAAGTCCGCCCAGGTGCCCCGGGTCAGCGGTCTCACTGTCAGTTCTCCTGTGCTCACGATCGCACCCCTGCGCGGTCGAAGGCGTCGCGGGTGAAGGTCACGAGCAGGTCGGCGACCTCGGCGGCGTGGGTCTCGAGCAGGAAGTGCCCGGCGTCGTAGATATGCGCCTCGAACGTGGTGAGCGCTTGGTGGTAGGCCAAAACTTCGGCGATGTCGAAGGCCGGGTCATGGCGGCCCCAGAGCACCATGCACGGTGGCTGATGCTCGGCGTGGTAGTCGGCGATCTCACCGAAGCGGGCGACGTGATTGCGGTAGTCGTAGAAGAACTGGAAGTACACCTCGGTGGTCCCCGGCCGAGACAGGCGCTGCCAGTCCAGATGCCACGACTCCGGCGGATGCAACTGGGCTACCTCATCGGGCACCCCTGCGAGGTAGGTGTCGCGGGTGCCCTCGAAGGTCAGCCAGTCCGGCAGCGCGGCCCGGTTCTCCTCGGTCGGTTCGGCCCAGAACCGCCGAGCGGAGTCCCACCCCTGGCCCAGGCCGGCTTCGTGTGCGTTGCCGTTCTGCACTACCAGGCCCAGCACCCGTTCCGGGCGTCGGGTGGCCATGAAGTAGCCCACTGGCGTGCTGTAGTCAGTCACGAACAACACGTACCTCTCCACACCGAGGTCATCGAGCAGCGAATCGACCACCCGCGAGAGTTGCTCGTAGGTGTACTCGTAGTCCTCGACCGTTGGCGCGTCGGAGAATCCGAACCCCGGGATGTCCGGCGCGACCACGTAGGCGTACTCGCCCACCACCGGAAGCACCTCGCGGAAGGAGTAGGACGAGCTGGGGGCTCCGTGCAGCAGCACGACCGCGGTCGATGACGGCACACCACTCTCGCGGTAGTGCACCTGCAATCCATCGACTTCGCGTTGGCGGTGGCGGGTTTTGGCCGAGTGCAACATGATGTTCCCTTCGCGACGAGGACGATCCCCGTCTCCCAGTAACCGTAATATAGCGACTTGACGGTTGCAAGGGGTCTGTCGGCGGGGTGGACGCGGCCCACCGGGCAGGCGGCGAGCCAGGGACACGGAGCCGCGTCACAACGGCGGCTTCCGCATGCTGCGGAGCTGATCCCGTCGGCGCTACGCCTGAGGTTCCGGTAGGCGCTCGTCAACCGCCCGATCGTCAGCATCTGAACCACGAGCCAGGACGGCAGCAGCCTTGGGGGAGCCGTAGGTCGTGAGGTAGTGCTCGAGCGCCGAGCGGTCGACCAGTGAGTCCTGACCGGGTGCTCGTCCCCGCATTGCTCCGACGCGGCCGGCCCCATGGACTCGGCCGCTGCCAGCAGTCGGCTCTCGATGCTCTCGCGGACGAACGTTCACAGGCCGGCGGCGGACGTGGACGTGCGCGGTGTCCGTGTATCAATGCGGGTCGCCGCGGACATGTAGTCGGTCAGTGCCGCGCGGACGGCGACCTCGACGCGTTCGAGGGCACTGATGACCTGGAACCTGGGCGGCCTGAGCTGGCAATTGGTGTTCTGGCTCAGCGTGCCCGGCGAAACCCTGACCTCCTGGCCTCATCTTCCTGCCACCGACGCGGCGAAGCACTCGATGGCCTCGGACCATTCGGCGGGCTCATCGATCGCGAACGCGCACTCGAGGTGGCTGAGATTGAACAGCAGCCAGTGCCAGTCCTCGCACCGCAGCGTCACACGCGTCCGATGTTCGCCCACCACCTCGACCTCTATCGACTCGAAGGCCAGCACGGCGGCGACGTCGTCGACCGAGGCCTCGACCGTCACCACCGCCTTGCGACTCGACCGCTTCACTCCTGCCTTGACGAGGTCGAGCGCGGCGTCCTCCGGCATCTCACGCGGTTCGAACCCTGAAGTGCGTACGCCGAGGTGGTTGATCCGATCCGTGCGGAACACCCGCCAGTCGTCCTTGTCGAGGTCCCATGCGACGAGGTACCAGCGCAGGAGATGGTGGACCTGGCGGTGCGGTTCGACCCGTCGATGTGTGGCCTGTCCGCCTCGGCGATAGTCGAATTCCAGTTCTCGGTGCTCATGGATGGCCGTCGCGATCCGGGTGATGTCGGCGATGTCGATCATCGGCGCGCGGAACGCTTCGGCCTCAATACTGGCCCTTACCGCCGCCGCGCTCATCGCCAGGCGTGCCGGCAGGACCTGATCGAGCTTCCCGTAGGCCCGCGTCATCGCCTCGCCGATGCTGCCGGGATGGCCCGGATCGGCGCTGGCATTCGCCGCCAGCGCGAGCATGAGAGCGACGACTTCGTCATCGTCGAACATCAGCGGGGGAATCGCCCGTCCCGCGGTGAGCCTGTAGTGGCCGCCGGGCCCGGGAGCGGCATCGACGGGATAGCCGTACTCCCGGAGCCGGTCGATATCGCGGCGGACGGTGCGATCGCTGACGCCGAGGCGGGTGACGAGTTCGGCACCCGTGAACTGCCGCTTGGTCTGCAGCAGGGAGAGCAGATCGAGCATCCGCCGGGTCACGTCGGCCATGCCCCCATGGTGCCACGAATTGCGGTCAAGATCCGGCCGGATCTGGTTATAGTGTCGATGTCATGACTGAGCAGGCCATTCGCATCCGGCAAGCCGTGACCAACAACCTCGACCATCTTGACCTCGATATCCGAAGGGGTTGCCTCGTCGTCATTGCAGGCGTCTCCGGTTCGGGAAAGTCGTCGTTGGTCTTCGACACCATTGCCGCCGAGGCGGGTGCCGAGCTGAACGAGACCTACCCGCCGTTCATCCGCAATCGCCTGCCGAAGTGGACGCGGCCCGATGTCGGTGGCATCGAGGATCTCTCACCTGTCATCGTCATCGATCAGCGACGCCTCGGCAGCAACGCCCGCTCGACTGTGGGCACGATCACCGACACCTGGACGTATCTGCGCCTACTATTCTCTCGACTGAGCGAGCCGCACGTTGGTGAGTCTTCGGCATTCTCCTTCAACGACCCTTCGGGCATGAGTTCGACTTGTTCGGGAATCGGGGAGGTCGTCGCACCCGATGTCTCGAGGTTCCTCGACTGCGATCGCAGCCTGGACGAAGGAGCAATCGTCCTGCCTGGCTTCGGGGAGGGCCAATACTGGTACAGGAAGTACGCCGAGATCGGCGTCTTCGCCGTCGAGTCACCACTGCGCGATTGGCCACAGGAGCATATCGACGCCCTGCTCTACGGTGGGCAGAGCGCGCAGGCCCTCGCCGTCGAAGTGCCGAAGGACTACGAGGGAGTTGTCGAGCGCTTCGAACGGATTTACCTGCGTACCTCAGACACCCTCTCCGAACGCAAGAGGAAGACCGTCGCCGAGTTCACCTACTCGACGATCTGCCCCGACTGCCACGGCCAACGCCTCAGTGAGGCTGCCCGCAGCGCCACCGTGGGCGGCCACACGATCGGTGAGCTATCCCGTCTCGAGATCCCCGAACTTCGCGACGTCGTCGCCCGTATGGATCGGCCGGAGGTGAGCAGTGTCGTCGCAGCCCTCGGCGAGCGACTCGACGCCATGGACACGATCGGACTCGGGTACCTCCACCTCGCCCGCGCGACCTCATCGCTGTCCGGTGGTGAATCCCAGCGCATCAAGGCCGTCAAGCATCTGGGATCGAGCCTCATCGAGATGCTCTATGTCTTCGACGAGCCGACCGTGGGCCTCCACCCTCACGACGTCGACGCGATGGTCGAACTCCTCTGCCGCCTCCGCGACCGCGGCAACACTGTCCTCGTCGTCGAACACGATCCCGCCGTCATGGCCCGGGCCGACGAGATCATCGAGATTGGCCCCGGGCCCGGAAGCGCGGGAGGTCGCCTCGTCTTCCAGGGAACCTTTGACGGGCTCCTCGGCTCCGACGGGCCGACGGGCCAAGCCCTCACCGCGCAGGCACCGACGAGGCGAACGCCCCAGACACCGGACGGTTGGGTGACGATCGCGAACGCGAGGACGAACAACCTCGGCGACGTCACCGTCGATGTTCCCTACGGTGTGATGACCGTCGTCACCGGCGTCGCCGGGTCGGGGAAGTCGAGCCTGGCTGCCGAGCTCGTCGCCCAGCACCAGGCGATCACGATCGATCAGAAGCCGGTGTCGGCCAATCGTCGATCAACTCCGATCACGTACACCGGCATCGCGGCGGCGCTGCGCAAGCACTTCGCGAAGATCACCGGTGCACCCGTTGGGCTGTTCAGTGCGAACTCGGACGGCGGCTGCCCGGTGTGCAAGGGGCTCGGGACCATCTACACCGACCTCGCGTTCATGGACGGGCAGGAGACGACGTGCCAGACGTGCCAGGGGACGAAGTTCACCGCCGAGGCGCTTACCCACACCGTCGACGGGCTATCCATCGCCGACGTCGAGCACCTGAGCGTCACCGAGGCCATCGACCGGCTCGATGCGCCCGCGATCCGGACGCGGCTGAACCACCTCGGCCGGGTCGGACTGGGGTATCTTCGACTCGGGCAACCGCTCAATACCCTCTCGGGTGGTGAGGCGCAGCGGGTGAAGATCGCGAAGGAGCTGCGGGCTGCGATCGAGCCGAGCATCTACCTCCTCGACGAACCGACAACGGGACTTCACCTCAGCGACATCGCACGGCTCATATCAGTACTCGACGACCTCATCGACCACGGTCGCACCGTCGTCGTCATCGAGCACAACCTCGAGGTGATCGGCATGGCCGACTGGCTCATCGACCTCGGCCCCGGTCCCGGCCGCCACGGTGGGCAGCTGCTCTACTCCGGGCCCGTCGACGGCATCGGCGACTCCGCGACCGGGCGGGCTCTGCGGGAGAAGTCATAGGACCTGTGAGGAAATCCCCAAACGGCGGTCCGATCGTTTCCTCGCGTCATCACTGAGGTTTTCTTCACCAGGTTGTCGTGGGGCGCTGGAGGAGAAGGTGGGGGGTGCGGCGGTGATCAGGCTGGTCGTGTTCGGTCGAGTGTGATGCGTTTGAGGGCGGACCAGGTCTCGCTGAGCAGGGCGTTCGCTCGTTCGGATGGCCTAGACGCACAGTATGACCGTACGCGCTCAGCCAGCGTGGTCCGCGCAATTCGCCCCGCCGTCTACGTAGACTCGGAACCATGGAGTTGAGGAGATATGACGAGGCCGACCGCGAATCGGTCGCAGTGCTCGATGTTGAAACCCCCGTGACCTCCTTCGCAGACGTCGAACTGCATGCCGGATCCTTCAGCTGGCAGGAGACGGCGCTGGCCGACCCCATCGTCAAGCGACACGATCTCGCGCACTACTTGACCGAGGGGCCGGCGGGCTGGGATCACGCATTGGTGGCAATCCGTAATGATCGGATCTGCGCGTTCTCTGCATGTGAGTTCAGCGCCTGGAATAGGAGACTCACAATCCTTCACATGTACGTGTCGCGACCAGCGCGTGGTCAGGGCATCGGCCGAGCTCTGCTCGACGCCATGTTGAGCGTGTCCAGCCCCGACGATGCCCAACACGTCTGGCTTGAGACCCAAGTGAACAACGTGCCTGCGATCCGTGCCTATGAGCAAATGGGATTCCGAATTGTCGGTCTCGACCAAACTCTGTACGCTGATCACCCTGATGCTGACACTGCTTTGTACATGAGCCGCAGAGTCGCCGACTGACCTGTTTCACCAGCGTCGTGGGTGGCTGGCTTGCCGCGTGCGGTCGGCACGCCTCGACGTGTCGGGGCAGACCGCGGGCCCTGACCCGAAAGGGTTGTTATCGACCAAGAAATGCTTCCCCAGGCAGGACCCCACGTGGTCACCCATGGTGTTACCCGCGACGTCCCGACAGAAACTTTGCCCACTGTGACCGAGTGGCTGCGTGCCCACCGCCGTGTCCATGACAAGCGCCCGTGGCAAAGGGCGATGGTCTTCGTGCAGGCGGTAATGGTGCCGCGGTGGTTCGGCGACGCCACCGCCCCAGCGCGTTTGCTGTGCGTGTCAGCTGGTCTCGGACGGAGTCAGGCAGTGCCCGCCGGGAAATCGGAGCTGTGAGTAGTGTGGCCGATGCTCATACCGCTACCAAGGGCTCGCCGGCGTACGCCGCATGAAGAATGCGCACGAACTCTGGCTCCTGGGCGAGCGCCTGGTCTCCGATCTGTGCGATCGTGATGCCCGGTGTCCACGAGTTCATCAGTGCGGCGGCAAGATGCTCGCCGAGCTCGCTGCGGTGAACCTTCTGCGTCTGCTGGGAGATACCGAGCGCCCGAAGGCGACGTGCCAGGATCTGCATCGTGACGCCGGGGAGGATCTCGGCTTGTGGCCAGATCACCGACCGCCCGTCCCAGAGGGCCAGATTCCAGATGGTGGCCTCGCTCAGTCGGCCCGAGCGGTCCGTGAACACGGCATCGTCGAAGCCCCGCGCGTTCGCGCGTTTGAGCAGAAGTGTCTTGGAGACCTCGTCGACGTGTTTGACGTGGGGGAGGTGGCGTTCGTGTTCGACGGGGTCGAGGGTGAGCGGACCGGTGGGCGGTTTGGCCGGGTCGATGACCTTGATCAGCACGTCGAGGTCGACTGTGCCATTCGCGTGGGCGAGCTGTCCGGGTCGGGATGTGATGTAGCACGTCAGGGACACGTCCGGTGGGGCTTTCGCCAGCGCGGTGTGCATCTGCTGAATGATCGCCTCGTCGGGCAGGTGATGGCCGAAGAGCTCGTCGCTGGCGTCGCGGAGACGGGCTAAGTGCAGGTCCAGGCCCCGCACGCGTCGGTCCCGGATCTGCATCGCGGTGAAGTGGGCATAGCCGGCGAAGGCCAACGGTGCGAGGTCTTCGGCGTCGGCTGGCCTACCATTGAGAAGTGTGATCGATAAGGTCATGCACACGATCGTAGGAGTTGACACCAGTGGCAGAGGCAAGCCGCGTGACCGCGAATAGGACACTGCGGATCGGCGATGTCGCCGCTGTCACCTCGGCGACACCGCGGATGGTGCGGTACTACGAGAAGCAGGGGCTGATCACCGCTGAGCGGTCGTCCGCGGGCCAACGCTTGTTCGACCCATCGGTGATCGACCAGGTCCGTTCCATCCGGTGGCTGCTCTCGGCCGGGCTGCCAACCGAGGCCATCCGCGAACTTCTTGACTGCATTCACGACACCAACCGGATCGAGCCGTGCGCCGCGCCGCTGCTCATGAACCACCTTCATGCCTACGATGGCCGCATCGCGGAGCTCACAAGCACGAGAGATGCGTTGCAGATGCTCATCGATGCTTCGAGCGGCTAACGAGCAATTTTTCTGAAGGCACACCTACGGTGGTGTACTTTCTTCCACGCAGCGCCAAATCTGCGTTACGCGACGTCGCTGACAACGACCAACGATCCGATCACCGGCTGTAGGTCATGACTCATCGTGGCGCTGGGGCGAGGAAGTCGCCGAGCGCCCCTACGAGTGTCGGTGCCCTGGCCAGTGACTGTGGTCGACCCAGACCTGCCAGTTCGCTAGGGGATCGCCGTACAGGACGTCCAGATCGTCGCGCAGGACCCCACAGCACAAGCAGTGGCTGCCGCACTCGTCGGCAGACGGGCCGGCCGGCTCATTCGTGGTCGGCATCGGCCCTCATCCCGGCTCCTCGTCTTGGTCGGGCACGCTACCCGGGACGTAGTCCGCGTCAAGCATTTCGCGCTAGAACTCGGCGTGGTGAGCCGAGTCCAGGACGATCTGCCGCCGTCGTGGCACAGCAGCCGGACCCGGTGCCGACGACGAAGTATCGAGCGATTATTCGTGACTGGTTCCACTTTTATGTGTAATATTCATATATGCAGTTTACACATGTAACGCGGGTTGCGAACATGCTCGGTGGTCTCGCCGTGGGGATCGTCGATCAACTGAGCGTGAACAGTCGGGATGCCGCGCTCCTTGCGATAGACAGCCACCCGAACAAAACGGTCGCGCACCTGAGTAGGGCGCTGGGCCGGACTCATTCAGCAACGGTGCGCCTGGTCGACGGGCTCGTTCGAGACGGTCTGGTACTGCGCAGGACCGGCTGCGACCCGAGGACGGTGGCATTGACGCTCACCGAGTCCGGAGCCACGGCAGCCCGGCAACTGCGAGAGAATCGAGCCCACGTCTTGAATGAGCTCACCAGCTCGATGAGCCAGGAAGAAGCCGCAGCGCTTGAGCCGCTGCTGGAGAAGCTGTTGGCTGCCACCGCTCGTGATGCCGCCTCGAGGTGGCGCACTTGCCGGCTGTGCGAAGAGGCCAGCTGCGAGGACGGCCAGACCTGTCCCGTCGATGCCGCTGCACCACCTGACGGGTCCCGCGATGAGTAACCTGCGCTCGGCGGTGGTTTTCATCACGGTGGCCCTGTTGTGGGGTGTGCCGTTCGCGTTCATCGCGCTGGCCCTCGACGCGGGCGCATCGCCGATGTTCATCGCCTGGAGCCGCGTCAGCCTGGGTGCGATCGTGCTGATGGGCATCGCCTGGAGCCGCGTCAGCCTGGGTGCGATCGTGCTGATGGGCATCGCCTGCCGCCGGGGATTCTTCACAAAGATCCGCAGGCATGCCGGGATCATTGCGGTCATCGCGGCCTGTGACATCGCCGTGCCCTTCGCGCTGCTGCCGATCGCCCAGCAACGTCTGTCATCATCCCTGGCGGGCATACTCATCGCCACCACCCCGCTGTTCGTCGCGACGCTGGCGATCATCACCCGCACCGAACGACACAACCTCCGTGGGTCGCTCGGGCTACTACTCGGTCTGGCCGGAGTCGGGGCGATCTTCGGACTCCAGCTCTCCGGTGACCTCATTACAGGGCTCCTCGCGCTCGGAGCAGCGTTGAGCTATGCGGTCGCGACACTGTTGGTGCGACGTCTGCACGATGTCTCGGCACTGGAGCTCAGCGCGGCCAGTCTGGTCATCGCCAGCGTCCTGCTCACGCCTGCGGCTTTCATCGATCTCCAGCTTCCCACACAAGCCTCGGGGTGGGTCGCGCTGGTGGTTCTCGGTGCTCTGTGCACCGCGGCCGCTGTGGCGCTTTTCTACCGGCTCGTGGCTGATCTCGGTGCTACGAGGGCAGCTCTGAGCCTGTACGTGGCACCCGTCTTCGCCGTCATCGTCGGAGCGGCCTTCCTCGCAGAGTCCATCGGCCTCGCGACCATCATCGGGTTCCTGCTCATCCTTGCCGGCTCATGGCTCAGCCACCGCAACATCACCAACCGCACGCCCGGTCGGACAGACGCGAACACCCGACACAAGTCCTAACCGATGGACGTACCGCCGGGAGGCTCATGCGTCCAGCCGCCGACGTTCAGAAGGTGCCGCCGTGAGTACTAGTGAGGAGGCTGCGAGCGGTTCGGTGCCGTCGGAGCCAGAAGTCATCGAGGTCGTCTGGGAACCGTCCTTGGTCGGCGTATCGCTCGTCCAGCGGGTAGATGCTTCGAGCGAGTTGGATGAAAGCACACGCGCGAGCGTGAGCGATGTCAGCATTGCTCACCGCGGGATTGGCCTCTTGATAGGCGTCGATGAACGTGGCCGCGAGGGTCTCCGGTTCGGGCGAGAGCATGATCTCGGGCCCGTAGGCGATCCGTCCGATCTCGTAGGACACAAGCTGCGGGCTCGCAGCGGAGAAGTCGACCACGGCAACGAGGTTCTCACCGTCGAACAGCAGGTTGGGTGCGGCGAAGTCACCATGCCCCGCCTGCCGAGTCAGCGGTGGTAATGCGGTCAGCGATTGGCCGAGAGCGTCGAGCCAAGAGTGGCGCTCTGCCAGGGTCTCTAGCGCGGTCTGGTCGAATCCGTTCGGATCGGTGCCGCGCTGCCGGATCAGCGCTTCCAGCCGGGCGAACGATGCATCGGTCTCCTGTCGATCCCACACCAACCAGGGTTCTTCGTCTGCGGTCACTAGCGTCGGTGTGGGTGCGAGTTCCGCGAAAGCGCGGTGCAGTCGTCCGAGCGCCGCCCCGATCTGCTTGGCTTGCATCGTGGAGACGGGTGCACGCATCGCGGTTCCGTCTACCCAGGACGAGACCGAGAGCACCAGTTCGCCAATGACTTCGGCGTAGCGGCCACCGATGCTCGCGAGGGGGCGTGCGGTCGGTACATCGTGGCTGGCGGCGAGTACGACGAGTTCAGCGATATGCCCTGACAGCTCGGCAGGCCGGGAATGCTCGATCTTCACGAACCACGGACCGTTGTGTGTATCGAGACGGAACGCGAGCGAGCGTTCACCAGCGAGGATGCGAGTCCACGAGCCGGCCAGCGCGAACCTTTCGTTCGTAGCGCGGACGACTTCATCGAGGAGGTGTCGATGTCCGCTTGCCGCCAAAGCGTTGGCGAGCGGCTGTAGGGCTGCTGTGGACACCTGCACCTCCTACGCTCGACTATCCAGCCTGAGCACTATCGTCGCAAATTTTTCGGACTGTCGGGCTCAGGTGTCTTGGCTGACCTGAGGGGTTGATACGTGCGCCCAGCAACAGAGGGATAGCCGGCGTCGTCTTGCGCAGGGCAGTCGCTCATCGATCCGATGACCGAATTGAGCCACCTCTCGCGCTTCACTCGACACGGTTGCAGTACGGCGCACCAGCCGCCGACTCACTCAGTACGTCTCCAGACAACGGCGTAGCGAAAGAGCGGGAGTCGCCGCCAGGAGAACCCAGGCAGCCTGGCCTCGGCGATGTCTCGCACTTCAGCGTAAGTATGCGGGAAGCGCATTTCTACCGGCGCTGTGTGCTGCCAGTAGCCGCGTGTTCGCGAGAGCAACTGGTGTTGGATCGCGCCGAGACCATCCATCAGGTAGTCACTCGGGCTTGCACTCCGAGCGCATCCGATGACGACCAGCACGCCTCCCGGCGCGGTGAGAACCGCAAGCTGCTCGAACGCAGCCGCAAGGTCGGGCAGATGATGAACAGTCGCGATGGAGGCCACGACGTCGAAGTGCCCCTCGGGCAGTTCAGCGCTCATCACATTTCCGACCGCCCACGACACGTCCGCACCCGATGCGCGACCCCGGTCGAGCACGTCAGAATCGACGTCGAGACCGGTGACCTGTGGGACCATTTCACGCAGTTCGGCGGCCAGCAGCCCATCACCCGTGCCAACGTCGAGAGCCATCCGTGCCCTATCGGGCACGGCCTTCAATACGAAGCGGTGATAGTGGGTGTTGTGGTTCCAGCGACCTTGTGCAGCAAATCGCTCCGCCATCCTCCTCCTTACACCGGTAGGCTCTCGGTTCCGGCCACCGCCCCAGCCCTATATACGGGAGCCAACCTTCGGGTCGCTCTCTGGTCCAGATTACGCGGTGTCACACAGCCAATCAGCGCCTTGGTCCTATGAGCTGCATGAGTGTCTGCACGGGGCCGCTGATTTCTGTGCCGGCCCGTGTGCAGAGTAAGAGTTGACGTGTCGGGGCTGGGCTGCCGACCAGCGGGATACGCACGGCCTCGGATCGGTAGTTTGCGAACCTGGAGGTCAGGCTGACTGCTCCGGTTGCTTGGACCAGATCGGCCACAGCCTGCGTGTCGTGGGCGTAATGGTTCGTCGGGGGCACGAATCCTGCCGCGTGACACGCGCTTAGTATCTCCTCGTGACCGGACTTGCCTCTGGCAGGCAGCACCCAGGGGTACTGCGCAAGCTCAGCGAGTCCGATGCTCATCCTGCCGGAGGCAGGGTGGATTGAGGCCACCAGCGCGTCGATGGGTTCTGCCAGGAGGCGATGTTGGTGGAACCGCCGGTCACTGGTCGTTGGCACACCGGCTTGGGTGGCGACGATGCACGCGTCGAGGTCGTCAGCGATCAGCTGATCGAAACACTGCGGTGCCTCGGCCTCAGAGAGGCTGATTCGCAGGTGGGGATACTGCGCTGCCAATCCACCGAGGTTCGGTATCACGAGAGCTGACAGCGCGGTTGGGTGTGCTCCGATCCGGAGTGTGCCGGTGACATGTTCCCCGTCTTCAGCCAGGGATGCTTTGGTCTGCTCCCACGCTGTATGGGTGTCGTGGGCGAAACCGACCAGCCGGTGAGCTGCCGGTGTCAGGCGCACCTGCCTGCCATGGTGCTCCAGCAACTCGACGCCCAGCTCATCGGCCAGGCTGCGCAGCTGGCGAGAGTACCCCGAGACACTGCGCTGCAGCAGCTGTGCCGCCTCGGTGATCGTCCCAGCTTGTTCCAGCACCCGCAGGAGCTCTATCCGCCGATCTAACATGACTTCATGGTAAACGGTTTCGTTGCGGATTAGGAACTGGACGTCAACTCAGCAACCAGCGAGGATGAACTCCAACGCGTCGTGGAATGAGGGAGTGATGGAGTATCGGTGAGCTGCTGGGTATCGCTGCCGCGGTCATGTTCGGCGCGTCGCATTTCTTCAACGGGGTGCTCTCCCGGCGCGTACCGGCGATGAACGTTGCGGTCTGCTCCCAGGCAGGCGGGGCGGTCCTGTTCCTGATCTGGACCCTGTTCACTTGGGTCGGCTGGCCCGAGAGCACCGATATGGTGTGGGCTGTTGTCTCCGGGGTCGGTGCCGGTCTCGGGGTCGGTGCCCTCTACGAGGGGATGCGTGCCTGCCGCATCTCGGTGGTGGTGCCTGTGACCAGCATCGTCTCAGTGGCCGTGCCGTTCCTGCTTTCGGTCCTGGTCTTGGGAGATCACGTCGATGTCCTGCTGATCGTGGCCGCGCTCCTACTGGTGCCGGCGACCTGGCTGCTCAGCCGACCAACCAACACACCAGGGGCCGTACCGGTGGCGGGCGTCCCACCGTCTACGTCCGTCTCAGCTCCTGCAGCGGCTCAGGACAGGTCCAGGGCCAACGCCACGGCGATATTTTACGGGTTGATCGCTGGACTCGGGTACGCCATCCAGTTGTTTGCTTTGAGTCGCATCACCTCGCCAGAACCAGCCTCCCCGATGCTGATCGGCCAACTGGTCAGCATCGTCCCGCTATTTCTCATGTTGCGTATCCGCTCTGGACGTTTCCTGCCCTTAGGGGGCACAGCCAATCTGAGCAAGGCCGTCATGGTGGGAGGCCTGGCAGCGTTGGCGATGATCTCCTATCTCTACGCCACGCGTGATGCCGCCCTTGCTCCGGTGATGATCGCCATTGCCCTCTATCCAGCCCTGCCGGTGTTGCTGGCGCTACTGGTGCTCAAAGAACGCCTCAGTGGATCACAAATTACCGGGCTCGCTATCGCCGCCCTGGTTCTCCCACTGATCAACATCGCTGGCTGAAGATGCCCCGCTCCTCGTATTCACTGGTCACGCGGGAGACGTTACATTCCAGTCCGCGGGGAACTCCTCGCCGCCGAGGCACAAGGCGGGACCGATCACTTTGCCAGCCGACGCGTGTGGTGGCTGGCAGTGACCACCAGGGCCACGCCGCCGAGTAGCAGCGCGATTGAACCCAGTGCGATCGTCGACGGTAGCTGGCCGAGCCATACCGCGGCCAGCAGTGCCGCTCCGGGGACTTCGAGCAGCATGGCCAGCGACACGACTGTCGGCGAGGTCGTGGCCAGGGCGGTGTTGAACAGTGAGTGGCCAAGCAGCTGAGCGCCGAGTGCGACCCCGCCGATCATGAGCCAGGTGCTGGCCGAGTATCCCGCCAGCTGCTGGCCGGAGAGTAGGCATACGGCCAGCAGGGTCAGTGCGGCGACCGGGTAACAGATAGCGGTGTAGGCGATGGTGGGCACGGTGCGCCGGACCTCGCCGCCGAGCGTGATGTAGCCGGCTCCGAAGATGCCGCCTGCCAGTGCCAGGAGGTCACCGACCAAGGCATCGTTCGACAGCGACAGGTCGACGCCGGTGAGCAGGAGAACGCCGCCCAAGCACACGCCGATCCCGACCATGGCACGGACGGGGAGGCGCTGGCCCCGCAGGCGGGCCAGCAGTGCAGCCCAGACGGGCTGGGTGGAGGTCAATGCAGCGGCGGCGGCCACAGACGTCAGCTCCAGCGCCGGTATCCACGTGCCGAAGTGGGCCGCGAGGAGCAGCCCTGCGGCGATGGCCAGGCGGCGCTCTTTTCGGGGCAGGGCGAGGAGGTGACGGCGTTGCCCAGCTTGTAGCAGCGCAACCGGGACGACGACGGCACTGCCGAGAGTGGTGCGCCAGAAGGCCATCGCCAGCGCCGGGGCGGCGGCCGCGGCCATCAGAGCCGGTCCGGTCGAGATGGCCACGATGGCGACGGCCAGCACCGGGAGCGTGGCCAGCGGCGGCCGGCCCACGACCTCCGGCATGTGCGCCGAGGAGGGGGTATCGGGTGCAGGCTCCACGTTCATCCTTTCGCATGCGATGGTCCATGCTCCAGTCTGCGCGTCGTGCAACGTCAGCTCCAGCTTCAATTTCCGTGAGGAACTTGTTAGATTTGGCTACATGCTTGATCGTCGCCTGCACGTGCTGCGCCTCGTCGATGAGTGCGGCACGGTGACTGCCGCCGCGGCGGCTCTGTACCTGACGCCGTCGGCGGTGTCTCAGCAGATCCGGGCCCTGGCCGACACTGTGGGGCTCGAACTGCTGGAGCCCCACCGGCGTAGCGTCCGCCTCACCCCGGCGGGGCGTGCGGTGCTTCGCCACGCCGACCGGTTGCACGAGTATTGGGAGCTAGCGCAGGCCGATCTCGCCGGGTACGGTCAGGAGGCGGTTGGGGTGTTGCGGATGGCTGGCTTCCCCACCGCCGTCGCTGCGCTGGTAGCGCCCGCGGCCGCACGGTTGCGCCGATTAACGCCCGGCATCCAGGTGGAGGTCTCGGAGGCGGACACGGCAGACGCGTTCGGTCTGCTGTTGGCCGAAGTCGTCGACATCGCTGTGACGGTGGCAACACCCCAGATGGCGGCGGTGGGCAATCACAAATTTGACCAGCAGCCACTGATGGACGACCCGCTGGATCTCCTGCTGCCCGCCGATCATCGGCTTGCTGGCGCGGGCATCGCGTCGCTGCACGAGCTGGCCGACGAAATTTGGATCACCCCAGACCCCCGGCAGTCTCACCATCATGACCTGGTACTGCACGCCTGTACAGCAGCAGGCTTTCGTCCGCACACGGTCCACCGGGCGAAGGAATGGATCGGCGTCGCCGCGCTCGTGGCCCACGGCTTCGGTGTCTCGCTCATTCCCCGCCTCGGGTTCCTGCTCCCTCCCGACTACCCGGTGGTACGCCTGCCCGTTCGCGACGCTCCCACGAGGCAAGTGTTGACCTGCGTACGACGGGGAAGTCGGGAGCATCCGGTCGTGGCCACAGGGCTGAACGCTCTTTGCACCGCCGCGGGCACCGATTGAGCGAGCAGCATTTACAATGAACAGGTCGCGGTGGCACCGACCGGTTAGCAAATGGCGGATTTGCTCGCGGGGCGATTAGGGCACGATTGGGTCCCGTAGTTGCGGGCCGCAGATCGCCCACGAGGCCAAGGAATGGTTAGCCGTCTCGGCACTCGTCGCGGCCGGGCTCGGCGTGTGCCTCACCCTGTGCATCGTGCCCCTGCCCGCCGACCACCCCGTCGTCCGCATCCCCCTCAACGGTACGGCGGCCCCTTCGCGGCGCTTTAATCACCGTCGTCCGCCGCGGCAGCTCCCAGCACCCCGCCAACCACGCCGGACTCACCGCCCTGAGAGCCGCGGCACGCACCAGAACGCAGGACGGCCACCCGCCGGCGGGACGGGGGTGACGACCGCGCTGACGGCCGCGCTCCGATAGACCGCACCCCGACCGTCCGCCGCGCCATGCCGACCGGAGCCCCACAACCGGATCGGTATCCGGGACCCTGTTGGATGCGCGTGATGTCGTGCGAGACTGGGCGGGTGAGCAGCTTCTATCATCTGTGCTTCGTCGTACAGGATCTCGACCGGGCCACCGCCGATCTGACCCGTGCCCTGGGAATGGTCTGGAGCCCCGCCCGCGACGGGAAGCTCGGGCCCTGGGACTACCGCATCGTGTTCTCGGTTGAGGGACCGCCGTTCTTCGAGGTCATCGAGGGCCCTCTCGGCAGCCCGTGGGACGCGTCGGCGGGTTCCCGATTCGACCACCTCGGGTACTGGTCTGACGACGTCGCAGCCGACAAGCAGCGCCTCGCCGAGCGCGGCGCACCGCTGGAGTTCGACTCCTGCCCCTACGGCCGCTCGTTCACCTACCACCGCCTCGACAGCCTCGGCATCCGCCTCGAACTCGTCGACCACGCCGTGCAGCCCGACTTCCTGGCCACCTGGAAGCCCGGCGCTGCCCC
The DNA here is from genome assembly GCF_900105045.1 of Brevibacterium picturae. Classification (GTDB taxonomy): domain Bacteria; phylum Actinomycetota; class Actinomycetes; order Actinomycetales; family Brevibacteriaceae; genus Brevibacterium; species Brevibacterium picturae. Next base: position 4,000,653 of record NZ_LT629739.1, read on the forward strand.
GATGCCCGCCATCGACCTCGGAAACGACTCCACGGGGCGGGACGCGTGAGCGGCCCGGGCACGGACGCCGAGCAGTGCCGGACGCTGCTGATCGACTTCCTGACCGCGATCGACCAGGGACGGGCCACCGACGCGCTCGAGCTGTTCACACCCGACGCCGTATTCGACGCCCGCGGCACCACGCTGCGCGGCCACGACGGGATCGCCGACTTTCTCGCCGCCCGTGAGGGTGAGACCGAGCGGCACACGGTGCACGTCATCGTCAACGACGCCGTGCGACGCCACGAGGATCGTGAGATTGAGCTGACCGCGCTGCTGATGCTCTACGAGCGTCAGAGCGACGGGACCTACCGGCTCGACCGCATCCTCGACACCGCCCAGACGTTCCAGCGCCTTTCATCCGGCTGGCGGATCAGCGCGCGGACAACGCGCCCGGTGCACCCGGCGGCATAGCGAGGCACAAGGGAATCCCTACGGAACGAGAGGGCATCGGCCTGCCACGAACGTGGCGGCTTCTCAGGCCGGCGCAGCGTTGGCAGTGAGCTCGCGGGCGATGACGTCGTGGGCCCATGCCCGCCACTGCTCGAGTGTCCATCCGCGTTCGGTGACGAAGAGCGTGTAGGACTCCGCGGTCATGGTGGCGTAGAGGATGTCGGCGACGCGGCTGGTGCTCGCGTGCTGGGCCGCACCCGGCAGGCGGAGCAGGATCCGGGCCAGGCCGAGGCTGAAGCTGTGGCGGTGTCTGCGCAGCTGTGCCTGCAGGTCGGCGACGCCGGGATCGGCCGCGGCGGCGTGGATCACGGTCAGGATGGGGGCCGAGCGCGCCGTGGACTCCGCCAGGTGCCCGGCCGCCTCCGCCCACGCAGTCTCTACCGAGCCGCCGTCGGCTAGTGCGCGGACCCAGGCGTGCTCCAGCAGGGGCATCGGTTCGTCGTCGCCAAGCACGGCGCGGTCATGGGCGGCGGAGAGAACTCCGAGCTTGTTGCCGTAGGCGGCGTAGACGGTCTTCACCGCCGCCCGGGCCTCCTCGGCGATCGCTCCCACCGTTGTGGAAACGTACCCGTCGCGCACGAACAAGGACGTGGCCGCTGTCACGATGCGCTGCCTGGCCGCTTCGTCGCGGGGCCGGCCGCGTGCTGCCATCCGTGATCACCTCTCTCCTTGACTCTCCGACTTTACGCCATATGATTGCACAATATAATTACCTTTAAGCGAGGAGGCAATATGACCGAGAACACGGCTGTCATCTACGAGGGAACGCCCGGAGTCCGCCTACGGGCCCCAGGACTGACGATCGTCGGCAGTACGGGGGAGGATCTCGTGTCGACGGCGGCGGAGAGCGTCGATCAGGGGTTCGAGCGGATCGAGCTGTGCGGCGGCGTCGGAGCGTTGGAGGCGAACGCGGTGCGCGCCGCGGTCGGCGGTCGAGCCCGGCTGGGCCTGGTCCGGTACGGCTTTGAGTCGCTGGAACGGATCGCCGGGTTCAAGCAGGCCTTCGCCGCAGGAGAGATCCTCGGCCCCCAGGCGTTCCTCTATCCGGATGACGAGGGAACCGAAGAGGTCGAGCATCCGGACGTGACCCTGATCCCGATTGAGAGCATCGAGCAAGCGGAGTCGGTCGGACGACGCCTCGCAGAGGCGCACGCAGGCCTGGTCGAGCTCTACCGCGGCCTGACGCTCGAGCACGCAGCCGCGGTGCTGCGCGGCAGCGGCGGTGAGGTGCCGGTGGGATTCGTCGGCTACGACGACTGACCGACAGCACACTCTCACCCCGTCGAACTGCGCACCGCTTCGAGAGATCGCTGCGGACCATCCTGGTCAGCCGAACCTTGTTAGGGACCGCTACATCTCTTCTGGGTCAGGGCCACGGGCGGCTCGACCGCCGTCGACGGGCACGATGGTGCCGGTGACGAAGCTCGCTGCGTCGGACAGCAGGTACGCGACAGTGGCAGCTACTTCATCCCCTCGGCCGACCCGCCCCAGGGGATGCAGCGCGGCCATCTATCGCTCGGTCTGCGCCGCCAGCTCGGGGCCCTGCTCGGCCAGGTGGGCGTCATAGCGCTCCGTGCGGATGGAGCCCAGCGCGACGGCGTTCACTCGGATGCCCGTGCCACCATGGTCGACGGCCGCTGCCCGGGTGAATCCCTCGCCGGCGGCTTTGGCGGTGGCGTAGGGGAGTGCTCCTCGCACGGCCCGCTGGGCCTGGTGACTGGAGACGTTCATGATCGCCCCGCCTTCGCCAGTGGCGAGGAAGCGGCGGACAGCGACTGAGCAGCCAGCGACGGTGGGAGCCAGGTTGGCGGTGATCAGGTCGAGGATCTGTTCGGCGTTCGCGGTGTCCAGCGCTGCGTCCCTGAACACTGCGGCGTTGTTGACCCAGCCGACCAGTCGCCCGTGCCGCTCGGCTTCGTCGGCGGCTCGGTCGCACACGTCCTGGTCGGCAGCGCTGCCAGCCACCGAGACCAACCGGGCACTGGCTGGATGGTCGCCCGTCCAGGCCAGCGCTTCCGGGTCGAGGTCGAGAGCGACGACGGCAGCGCCGTCCGCCAGTAGCCGTTCGACGATGGCACGACCGACTCCGCGCCCACCGCCGGTGACCACGTACGAGCGAGTCGCGCCGTGGTCCTTCATGTGGACCGACCGACGAAGGCTGCGAGCCGGGTGTACGGGTCGGCGTCGTCGCTTACCGCAGCGGCCGGTCCGAAGGGTCCGCCCTCGGAACGGTCGTCGGCCGGAACGTTGAGCGTGTACCAGTCGAGAGCGGCTACGGCCAGCTCCGGGTCGAGGTCGTCGCCGTCGCCGAGCGCGCGGCACAGGTCCCAGGCGTGGACGGTGAACTCGTGGGTGTACGCGTCGAGCAGTTCGCGCCCGGTCATGGTGCCGTAGGGTAGCGTGTACTTGTCTTCGAGGGCCGCATCTGGTGTCCATGCCCGCTCCAGTTCTGCACGGGCGTGCCTGAAGGCGCTGCGCCCGTCGTCGTCAAGGTCGTCGGCCGGATCGGTGACCTCGGCGAAGTTGTCGCCGGCGCGGACGGCCGTGAGCTTGCGCAGCACCGCGATGAGATGGGCGAGAAGGGTGCGCACGTCGTACTCGGCGCAGGGGGTCGGTCGGCCGAGGTCGTCTGGCTTCATCGAGTCGATCTGGCGCTCGACCTGGTCGAGCGAGGCTGCGAGTTGAGGACGCGGATCGAAAGTGGTACTGGCCGTCATTGAGAGCTCCTTATGGTTGGGGTTGAGGTACCAATCCAGTGTGCGGGGTGACGGTGACATGGAGGCCAGTGCACCGCGCCGGAAACTCCTGTCGATGTGTTTATAGACGCGGGCAACTCTGAAGGATTGGCAAGGGCCCAGGTCCGTAGCGGGTCAAGGCCGAAGGATCACACGGCCGATGCTTTTGCGTGCTTGGGCATAATGATGAGCCGTTACGACGTCGGTGAGTGCAAAATGTCGATCTATTGGAACGGTAATGGCACTCTTCGCTGCTCGATGCAACATGCTTGTAATGCGGTGACGAACGGCAGTTTGCGCGAACTGAGTTCCCATGAAGACTCCACTGAGACGGATATTGCCTTGCAGAGCTGGCCACAGGTCGACCTGTAGCGGTGTACCGCCGGCATTTCCGTTGAAGACCAGATGTCCGCCTGCTGCCAAGCTGCCGATAGAATTCTGAAGCGTGCTGCCGACCGGGTCAATGACAAGGTCGACGCCGCGTCCGTCTGTTAGTTCAGTCACAGCTTGTATTACATTCGAGTTCGTGTAATCGATTACGTGGTGTGCTCCGGCATTGCGCAGCTGTTGTGCCCGGTCGATGCCGCCCACGGTCGTGATGACGTGTGCGCCCGCCTGTCGGGCCAGTTGTATGCTGGCGAACCCCACTGCGCCGGCTCCGGCCTGAATGAGGACTGTCTGAGACTCGCTGAGGCCGCCCACCGCGAAGAGACTGTGATCGGCTGTTCCAAAAGGGATGGTCAGGGCTGCGGCTTTGTCGTACGACAGGTTCTCTGGAAGGACCCAAACCTGCTGGATAGGGAGGCATCTCAACTCGGCGTGAGAACCTGCGGACCCGAAACTACTGACCCGATCACCCACCTTCAGGTGCTCGACATTCTCGCCGACTGCAACAATGTCCCCGGCAGCGGAGTAGCCCAGAGGGGAACCGGCTGCATCAGGTGGTGTCAGTGCCCTGTTGATCAAATCGCCCCCTTCGATGGCGACCGCCCGATGCCGAATCAGTACCTCTCCAGCACCGGGCGAAGGAGTCGAGACGTCCCTGACGTACAAAACCTCAGGCTCGCCGGGCTGGTCGTACATTGCTGCTAGCATCTTTTGCATTCCTTGTCATCTGCTTGTGAATGGCATAACTTCGGCCGCTAAACGGCGGCGTTATCGACGCTCCGGGCGGCTTCAGCTCACGCCCCGCGACCGGCAGCGATGCCCCCCAGGGCGGGCGCTACCGAAGGGGCCGGAAACCGGCACTGCCGACGGCGATCTCACGTGGTCGTCGCAGGTTCTCGGGCGCGTCTTCCTGGCACTGCGATCACCCGTCGGGGCTGCGCATGGTTGGCACGCCGAACGGTGTCAGGCTTGTGGTGGCCCGGGTCCTTCGTGACCGTCCCGGTGGACACTCGCATCAGTCGGCCTTCATGTCCGGTGAACCATGGTGCAGTCGACGGCTGCGTACAGCACCTCGATTTCGGTGGAGATCCGTGATTCGTCCGAGGGAAGCGCCTGTGCGATGGAGAGCCCGTTGACGATGGTGAACAGCATCTGGGCCCGGCGTGCGTTGTCTCCCGGTTCGAGTGAGCCTTCGTCCTGGAGGACGTTGAGGCAGTATTCGATGCGGCGGCGAAGTTCTCGTTCGATGGCCAGGTACTCCGCGCCGGCCGCTGCGGAGGGCTCGGCTGCGATGTAGCGGTCGAAGGTCTGACGCCACGCCTCGCGCGGATCGGCTCCGACCGACGCCAGAAGGCGTTGCAGGCATGCCACGAGCCGCTCCCGTGCCGGTATCGAGGTGTCGTGGATGTTGTCCTCGGGCAGTACCAGGTCGTAGACCAGGGTCATCACCTCATCCATCAGTGCGCGTTTGGTGGGGAAGTGGTGCTGAAGAGATCCGGTGCTCACCCTGGCACGGGCCGCGACTGCTCGCACACTCATCACCGCACCGGGCTCTTCTCCCAGCATCGTCGCCGCGGCCCACAGGATCCTGTCCCTGCTGCCGATGCCCTCAGGTGGTCGAAGCTCCATGACCCTCCTTTCCGTTACGCCGTATTAATCAACCATGCTACCCTCGATCACAGAACCAATACACCGTATTGGTTGACTGTTCGTTCACGACGGGAGGGCACCAGGTGATGCTGGAGGACTGGAAGCAACGTCGAGCCGCGAAGCGCATCAAGGCTGGCGATGGGCGTCCGTTGCAACCCTTTCGCTGGTGGCAGCTGCTGTCCGGGCGCAAGCTGTTCTACCTTCCGGCCATTGCCAGCGCGCGGGGGTTCCGCCATGCCGTTGATGTGCGTTTCTGGGGCAAGCAAGGCGGAGACAACGGCAAGGCGCACTTGTACGTCGATGACAGGCACCACGCCGAATCCACACTGCCGGCAGCGTTCCCCATCGACGATGGAACCATCGAGGTCGCGATCAGCGGCTTCGGCCTCAAACGCATGCACTACATCCGCTCCGATAGTGCGGAGCAGCAACTGACCGCGGATCCGAGGTCAGCGGTGGGACGCCGACTACGCCTCGACCGCCACCACCCGTCGGTGAGCCGATGGATCGGGGCCGTGTCCGTGCTGCTGCTCATCGTCGGGCTCGGACTGAACCTCCTGCAGGTCATCGAGCCAATCTCCCAGATCCCACCGGTCCTCGAACACGTGGGCCGCATCGAATCTCCCATCCACCTGCCGCTGTGGCTGAACGTCACCCTCGTCGTCGCAGCTGCGCTGGCCAGCATGGAACGCGGGCTCCGACTGCGTTACCACTGGCTGCTCGATGGAGCCGTGACCTGAGGCCGCTTTCTCGAGCGCGACAACCACCTCGACCGCACGTGAACTCCGGGCAGGTCATTGAATACCACGGAAGGAATTGTATGAAGACGACAACCAAGCCGGTGTGGCTCCTCACACCTGGATCCGGCCCGACGAACATTCCCTCGGTTCCCAGCGGGGTAGAGTATCACCGAGTCCTCGCTGGCGAGGATCGTCGCATAGCTCGCGGCATCCTCGCGATCCTGCTGCTGCTCGCTGGACTGGTCTTCTTCTCTGTGACGATGAATTGGCTCAGTGCGTTCATCGACACCCAACTGGAAAACAGCCCGACCGACTACACACCACTCCGGCACGCGGGAAGCATGATCGGCCTCGCTCTTCTCATCCCGTGGAGCATGCTCATCCAACGATGGCTCTACGGTGTGCCCGGCGCGTCGCTGCACTCGGTGACTTCGTGGTTCCGCTTCGATGTCCTCGGCAAGGCGCTGCTGGTCTTCGGCCCCGCATGGCTCGTCGTCAACGCCCTGGGGTTTTTCGCCCCTGCCGAGGAGGTCCCGTGGTCACAGACTGACCTCATCGCGATGTTCCTCGTCACCGTGCTCCTGACTCCGCTGCAGACCTCGGGCGAGGAGTACGGTTTTCGCGGGCTGGTCTTCCGCATCATCGGCAGCTGGACGCGCAGTTCCCTCGCCGGACTCGTCGCCGGCGTCGTGGTCACCAGCGTGCTATTCACCGCCATGCACGGCTCCACCGACCCATACATCATCACCTGGTACCTGACGCTCTTTACCTGCCTATCGATCATCACCTGGCGCACCGGCGGCCTGGAGATCGCTGTCGTCCTCCACGCGATCCTCAACACCTTCAGCTTCATCGCCGCCTTCTACCTGCGCATCGACTTCGGTGCGGTCATCCAGGACCGATCGGCGGGGGTTGGAACGCCGTACCAGCTTCTTCCCGCCCTCGTCGTCATTGTCATCACTGCGGTGATCTGGTGGTGGACCCGCACGACCGGCCCAGCCCTCACCCCAGGAGCCACCACGGAGGTCAGCCGAGAGCGATGACCAGCTAGATACGGCGTGTCTCGCCACTAGCGCATAATCCTTGATTGAAGCTTCCTGTCGGTTCTCGCGCGATCTGTCAGGGACGCCAGGTCCTCACCAGCGGTGTGACGACTTCGCTGCGCTCTGCGATTCTCAGCATATTGCCCAGTTCGGCGCGTCGCTCCGAGACCACCAACGGTTCTACCAGCCGAGCGGCTGCCTCCTCCAGCGTGACACCGTCCGCTACGAACCCGGTTCGTCCCCCTCAACCAGGGTGCCAGCCCCTGCGATTCCTTCGCGCGCCCGTCCAGATCATCCGCGCCGACCTCGCCCCCTACATCGCCCTCAACGTCCTCATGTACAGGCTGCTGCTGGCCGGCATGGCCGCGGGAATGCTTTTCACCGACTTGCACGCCGCCCGGCTGACCTCGACGGGACGATCGACCTGGTCGTGTCGTTGCCCGAACGCGTGGTTGTTCGCCGCGACCATCCTGGCAGTCAACACGCTGACGGTCGGCCTGGCCTCGATCCTGGTGCCTTCGATGATCGTGCCCTTCGCGGGCATCCTGATCTGCGCATACCGCGCGTTCACCGGTCTGACGCTCGCTCCGGCCGACGAGACCAGTGCCATCACCCCGATCCCGCACTTGTTGACGCTCGCCCTCGAGTTCCAGGCCTACATTCTCCTCGTGCTCAGCTCCTACCTGCTCGGGAAGTCCTGGCTGCGCCCGAGGAACATCGACGCTCAGAATCGCCGCAGGGGATACGTCCTCGGGCTGCGGCGGATGGGCTGGCTCAGCCTGCCCGCGCTGGCACTGCTCATCGTCGGCGCGATCTACGAGGCGTTCTCGCTCATCTATCTGGTTCCTCGGCTGATCGCAGGATGAGGCCCTGTCGACGGCCTGCTCGGCCGCCGTGGGCTCCGCAGCACCGCCAGCCACTGCGACCAGTTGCTCGTGGCGTGGATGCGTCGCAATCCACTCGACGGCTGCTGGATCGAGCTCGATCACCACGACGCCGGCATCGCCGGCGAGCAGTAGTTCGACGATCGCGCGTCCCACGCCGCGGCCCCTTCAGTCGATGACTGCGGTTGCCTCGACCTCGACCAGGACGTCGGGTTCGAAGAGGCACTCTACGCCGATCAGCGATGCCGGCGGCATCGGCTGGGGGAGTCCGACATCGGGTGCGACGGCGTCGATGCCTGCCATGAAGTCGTTCATCTGCTCGGGGTTCCACCGGGTGACGTAGAAGGTCAGCCGAACAACGTCCGCGAAGCCTGCTCCCGCGCCGGCCAGGCCGTGTGCGGTGTTGCGCAGTGCCTGGGCGACCTGCCCGGCGAGGTCGCCCGGGTTCGAGGAGTCGCGGCCGATCTGGCCGGCCACGTGCACCTGGCGGGTGCCGGTGGCGATGGCCACGTGGTGGTAGGGGGCCGGCTGCATCGGCTCGGGTGTCGTCAGGATTACGCTCATAATTCCTCCTTGGTTGGGTAACTCATGAATACTTGGTCACCACAGGCAACTTCAAGGAGACCAGGTGTCATGCCGGAAACCACCCGCCCACCCTCGGGGCATGTAGAGATCGTCCAACCGCACCGCGAGCTGCTTGACCAGGTCCTCGACAAGTGGTCGCTGCAGGTCCTCGACGAGCTGTGCGAACGCCCGCTGCGCTTCAACGAGCTCCGCCGGGCAATCCCAATCGTGACGCAGAAGTCGCTCTCGGCAACGCTGCGGCGGCTCGAGCGCAACGGAGTGGTCGTCAGGCTCGTCATAGACTCGAGGCCCGTCGCCGTCGAGTACCGCATCACCGCGCTGGGCAAGACGCTGCGCGAGCCGATCGACGCCATCCTGCACTGGGCTACGGCGCACCTGCCCGAGATCGAGCAGGCGCGCGACCACTTCGACACCCGGCCGTGACGGCGTCGCCGACAGTCAGTGGTTCGTCTGTCCCGCCAGGCCCTCGCTCATGACGGAGCATCGCCGCGGTCCCGCCCTGGTCCTGATTAACCTCGGTCCGCGAGCCAGTACGGCCGGGTCACTACGCCACGTGATTTAGGGGAAGAGCCTGCTGCTGATCGCCGCCGCGCCCATAGTGGTCGTGCTGGGACTGCTGCTGCGCGTGCCACTCTCCATGTGGGCCGGCGTCAGCGGCATCCCGGTCGCCGTGACCGGCGCGTCATGGGCGTTCCCGCTCGACGGCGAAGGGATCTCGGCGAGGGCTGCCACAATAGGCCCGACGGTGATCGAGGTGGCCGCGATCCTGGTGGGCGTCGGCGTCTTGGGAGCATCTCCTTGAGACGAACCCTGATCCCGGACGCTCCAGCGGAGAGCGGTCCTCGAGACCGTGTCCCTGAAATGACTCGCCCGAGACCGGCACTCCGAGACACTTAATGATGAGGACCAATGGTCGAGCATCGTCTTTGCGACCCCAGCGTTGTTCGAAGTCACAGGTACATCAACCGCGAAGCCCGGTCCTGCTGTACATGTGATGCTCGCAGTGTTTCGCCTGGCCATGCGGGGGTTGCAGCACCATGTATAACTATCGGTATCCCGTATTCCACCGGGAGGCGGCAAGACTATGCTGGCCGCGCAGCTCCATCGAGTACCGAGCTTAACGAGACTGAAAAATCGACTCGAATACCGCGAGCGAAGCATGTCGGACGTAGGTATATCGCAGCTGCAGGTAGCCCCGTCGCGCCCTATAATATGCACCTGACCAGGTGATTTGCCGACAGAGAAGTGCAACTACCGCACAGTTCAGCGAAGCATGTCTCAGTACGTGCTGCGTCAGCTCGCAACTGCCTGATCCGGATGAGTCGTCTCAGCGACGGCGCCTCTGATCAGCGACTTGCTGATCGACAGCGTGTCTGATCGATATCAGTTCCATCGCTGTCAGCACTGATCGACGAAGGCCGGTGGGTTCGCCCCACCGGCCTTCGTCGTACCCGCATGTTCTCCGCGTCGGTGTGCGTGGATGTTCAGGGCATACCGCAAGCGCCACGTCCTACCGCGAGCAGCGCCCCCTTCCGCGAGCAGCGCCTCCTTCCGCGAGCACCACGTCCTACCGTCGCGGCTGATGTTCACCATTGCTCCCAACTCAGACCTTTGTCTGTGCAATGTTCGCCGTCAGTGCCACAAACAACCTCTGCAGGGGTTGTTGTTGCGAGCAACGGTGCCAGGTGCCGTTGGGGACGGCTCGTGGCAGTGATGAGAGTCGCCAACCACCCGCTGGTCTTCGTCGTGTCCTGTGATTCGGGAGTGGATTCGGACACACCTAGAGCCCGCTGAACTCGGGGGAGGACCAACTCTGTGCCATGAAGCGTTAAGATGATTCGAGCGGAAATTGCAGTACCAGACCATCTATTTTGCATTCAGGAGCGAGGCCGAATGACATTCCTCGAGTCGATCAACTCGCCATCACAGCTGCGTGACCTCGATGACGCCGAATGCGAAGTTCTGGCGAAGGAGATCAGGGACTATCTGGTGACCACGGTCGCCGGCACAGGTGGACACCTCGGCCCCAACCTCGGCGTGGTCGAACTCACGCTCGGACTGCACCGCATCTTCGAGTCCCCACACGACACCATTCTCTTCGACGTCGGCCACCAGACCTACGTGCACAAACTCCTCACCGGTCGGATGGACGATTTCTCAAGCCTGCGCCAGCGTGACGGCCTCTCGGGATACCCCAGCAGGGCCGAGAGCGAACACGACGTGATCGAGAACTCCCACGCCTCAGCATCACTGTCGTGGGCCGATGGAATCGCCAAGGCCCATCAGCTCAAGGGGGAGAGCGACCGCCATGTCGTCGCCGTCATCGGCGACGGGGCACTGACCGGCGGAATGGCCTGGGAAGCCCTGAACACGATTGCGGCCGACAAGTCGACTCCGCCGCGCAAGCTCATCATCGTCGTCAACGACAACGGCCGCTCCTACGCGCCGACGGTCGGCGGGTTCGCCGAACACCTCGACGAGCTGCGCATCACCTCGGGCTACGAGAAGCTGCTGTCCTGGGGAAAGTCGACTCTGCAACAGTCGGGTGCACCGGGACGAGCCGCGTACAGCGCCATCCACGGGGTCAAACGAGGTCTCAAGGACATGGTCAGCGCGGAGCAGGCCGGAATGTTCGACGAACTCGGGATCAAATACCTCGGACCGGTCGACGGGCACGACCTGCCGACCGTTGAGAAAGCATTCCAACGGGCCAAGCAGTACGACGGCGGACCCGTCATCGTGCACATGATCACTCAGAAGGGTCAGGGTTACGATCCGGCTCTCAACGACGATGCCGATCAGTTCCACTCCGTCGGCGTCATCGACCCGCGGACGGGCAAGTCCACCCCTTCGAAGCAGACCTCATGGACGTCCGTCTTCGGCCAAGAGGTAGTGCAGCTGGCACAGTCGCGTGATGACATCGTCGCCGTCACCGCTGCAATGCTGCTGCCCGTGGGGCTCGCGAAGTTCGCCGAGGCGTACCCGGAACGGGTCTTCGACGTCGGCATCGCCGAACAGCACGCCGTGGCATCCGCGGCAGGACTTTCTTATGGCGGACTGCACCCGATCGTGTGTCTCTACGCGACATTCCTCAACCGTGCCTTCGATCAGCTGCTCATGGACGTTGCCCTGCACGGCCAGGGAGTCACCTTCGTCCTCGACCGAGCCGGGATCACCGGACCGGATGGCGCCAGCCACCACGGTATCTGGGACATGGCCATGCTGCGGATCGTGCCCGGACTCAAGCTCGCAGCTCCTCGTGATGGCGCGCGTCTGACGGAGGAACTGGCCGAAGCCGTCGCCATCGAGGACGCACCGACCGTGATCCGGTTCCCCCGCGGAAGCGTAGGCGCGGACATTCCGGCGGTGCGCCGCCTCGACGATGGCGTCGACGTTTTGCGGGAGGTGCCGACAGGCGCCGCCAAGGACGTGCTCATCGTCTCCGTCGGGCCGTTCGCCGGACGCGCTCAGGAAGTGGCCGAGGACTTGGCCGAACAGGGCATAGCCTCGACGATCATCGACCCGCGTTGGGTGCTGCCCGTGCCAGGCAGTGTCATCGACATGGCGATTGAGCACAGTCTTGTGGCCGTGATCGAAGACGGCGTGAAGATCGGCGGAATCGGTTCGCAGATCCGCAGCGATCTGCGGGCTGCCGACTCACGCATCGGAGTCCTCGAGCTCGGAGCTCCCGATGAGTTCCTACCGCAGGGCACCCGCGACGAGATCCTCGAATACGCGGGACTCGACGTGGCCACGATGGTATCCGAGATCGTCCATATTCTGCCTGCAGAAGTCAGGAACCGAGCTCAGCAGGGATCGCGCAGAGCTGTCTGATTCGCGGAGGAATCTGCCACTCTGCGCCATCCGAAAGCCTCAGGCCCTCGAACAGAGGCCCACACAGTGGTAGGGGACCCCACGCCGTGGGCAGGAGACATCAGGCCGCGGGCAGAGACTCCAGCGTGTCTTGGAGCACGGGTGCACTCAATTCGACCTGCCACTGCCTGGCGCCTCGCCCGACGAGGAACTCCTCGACGTCGCCCCGTGGCTGGGCTCCGAGTGCCTTGACGATGGCAGGCTGGAGCAGCACGTCGTGGGGAATCGCATGTGTTTCGGCCAGCTCTGCCATCGCAGCCTTGAGAGCGGCGACTCTGTCCTTGAGGTCTGCGTGGCTGAAGGGCGTCCGCGCCTGCACTGCGTTCGCATCCTTTCGCCTCGGCAGCTCGTCGACCGTGAGCCGAGTCGCTTTGCGGTAGGCCCGAAAGAGCCGACCGGCGTCCGCGCGGGCCAGTTTGGGCCACTTCACCATGACATCATCGCTCGACTGCAGCCGAGACTGGGCCAGGGCGACAAGATCCCGATCGCGCAGAATGCGTGACGGCGCAATGTCGGCTTCGGCGCCCATGTCATCACGAGCAGTCCACAGTTCCCGCACCTTGGCGATGTCCCTGCGTGACTTGAGTTTTGTCAATCCGTGGGTGCGGCGCCAGGGCTCGTCGTAGTGCTTGGGCTGGAAGTCGAGGAGATTCTCGAACTCCTGTCGTGCGAATTCCCATTTGTGGGCTTCGATGAGCGATTCGTGGAGAATGTCGCGAATGGGCAACAGGACCTCGACGTCCAGGGCGGCATAGTTGAGCCATTCCTTCGGCAACGGTCGCCTCGACCAGTCGGACGCGGAATGCTCTTTGGCCAGGCGAATTCCGAGAGTCCTTTCCGCCACAGCCGCCAGACCGAACTTCTCCCACCCGAGCATCCGTGCCGCGAGTTCGGTGTCGAAGAGCGCCTTCGGGCGCATGCCCCGCTCCTGCAGGCAGGGCAGGTCCTGAGTCACGGAGTGGATGACCCATTCGTCTTCGCCGAATGAGGAATTGAGCGGACTGAGGTCCGCGAGCACTTCCGAGTCGAGGAGGACGGTGCCGGCACCCGCTCGTCTCAGCTGCACCAGAAACGCGCGTTGGCCGTATCTGATGCCCGAAGCGCGTTCGGCATCGATGGCGATGGGGCCGGATCCGTGTGCGAGCTCTCGACATGCCATGGAAAACTCGTCCGAGGTGTCGACGAGGGGCGGGACGCCGTGAGCGGGTGTGGCCAAGAGCGGTAGTTCGGATGTCATCGACGTCGCCCGGGCAGGGCTGAAACTCCTTCAGGAAGCGGTGGTAATCCAGCAACTGTGCACAGCAAATCGATCCATGCTTCGAAGTGATCGCCGATCAGTTCCGGTTCCGCGATCACGGGGGTCCATGAAGCGCGCAGCTCCAAGTCTATCGTGGAGGGCCGGTCGGCGAGGGTGCCGAAACTCTCCGAGAGCACACGGGTGGTTGTGCCACCGGCGGCGGCGACGTCGCAGTCGTTGGCTTCGAGGGCCTCCTCGAGCCAGGTCCAGGCGACAGGGCCGAGCATCGTCTCGTTGCCGAGTTCGTGTTCGAGCTCGGCGCGGATGTAGGACACGACTCGGTACTTGCCCTCCCACTCGTCGGGGGAGCTGGGGTCGTAGAGGACGACGATGCGGCCGGTGGCCAATTCGTCGATCGCCTCACCACTGGCACGCAGAAAGGTGTCATCGGCGCTGACTTCCGCGCCCAGAGCATAGGAGTACGGGGCCAAGCGGGCAGGCGCCGGTATTTCCGAGATCGAGACGTTATTCGTGTTCCGCGCTTCGCGCAGAACCGAGGTCACGACGGAGAACTCCGACGGAATGCGGTTGAGAGGTGAGGTGTTGACCACACTCGCCACGATAGATCAGGCCACGGTGGAGGTGAACCGTCCACGCCGAGGCGGGGCGAAGAGATTTCGCCCCAAACCTCACATGGCCTCCCATCAGGATCCCGCGGGTCTGCCGCCAAGACGGGCCCGCCGCCAAGACACAGCGTCTTGAAACCGGAACCCGGTGGGCAGCGGTCCGTCCGGGGTGGGAGGATGGGGCCATGACATCAACCTTGTTGCCCGCCCTGCGCGGAGAGCCGATTGCGCACACTCCGGTCTGGTTCATGCGGCAGGCCGGCCGATCCCTTCCCGAATATCGCAAGCTGCGTGCGGGCACTGCGATGCTCGATGCCTGTCGTGACCCGGAGCTCGTCTCGGAGATCACTCTGCAGCCGGTGCGTCGCCATGGAGTGGACGCCGCCATCTTCTTCTCCGACATCGTGGTGCCGCTGCAGGCGGCCGGCGTCGATGTGGAGATCGTCCCTGGCACAGGGCCCGTGATCGCGAACCCGATCCGCAGCCGTGCCGACGTCGAGGCGCTGCCCGGGCTCGAGCCGGAGCAGATCCCCGACATCGCGGAATCCATCGGCCGGATCCTTGAAGAGCTGGGCCAGGCGACTCCGCTCATCGGCTTCGCAGGCGCTCCGTTCACGCTGGCCAGCTATCTCATCGAGGGTGGGCCGAGCAAGAACCACGAGAAGACCAAATCCCTCATGGCCTCCGAACCGGAGACCTTCTCACTGTTACTGAGCAAGCTCGCTCGGATCTCATCGACATTCCTCGACGTTCAGCTGGGCGCCGGGGCCTCTGCCTTTCAACTCTTCGACTCCTGGGCCGGATACCTGTCCCGACGTGACTATGAAGCCCACGTCCTCGAGCACTCCAGTGCCGTCTTCGAATCGCTGCGTCACCACGAGGTGCCGAGCGTCCACTTCGGTGTCCAGACCGGTGAGCTCCTGACTTCCATGTCACGGGCAGGCTCCACTGCCGTCGGCGTTGACTTCCGGGTCGACCTGGCCGATGCCTCGACCAGAGTCCAACCGGGTCAGCCGCTGCAGGGCAACCTCGATCCGGCATTGCTCTTCGCCCCCTGGGAAGCGCTGGCACCACGCATCGAGGAGATCGTGAGACAGGGCCTCGAGCATGAGGCAGGCTTCGTCTTCAATCTCGGTCACGGAGTCCTTCCCGACACGGACCCGGACGTGCCCGGACGGATCGTGGCCGAAGTCCACCGTGTCTCCGAAGAGATCCTGGCCGCACGGGGATGAGGCGATGAGTCACATCACGATCGTCGGGGGAGGCATCTCCGGTCTCGTCGCCGCCTATCGCCTTGCCCCCGATCATCAGGTCACTGTTCTCGAAGCCGATTCCCGCCTCGGCGGGTGCCTGAACTCGACGACTCTGGGCGGGGCAGTGCCGGTCGGTGTGGACACCGGTGCCGAAGCCAGCCTGTACCGGCGCAGGGAGACGAAGGACCTTGCCGCAGAACTGGGCTTGGACGTGGAGTTCCCCTCCACTGCGCACAGTTCCCGAGTCTTCTCGGGTGGACAGCTCCAGGCGATTCCCAAACGCACTGTGATGGGTGTGCCAGGTGACCCTGCCGAGGTCAGAGACCTTCTGGGCGCGGCAGCCAGCGACAGGATCGCACACGAGGTCATCACGCCGGCGATCGCCGGCGAGGATACGTCGTTGGGGGACTTCCTGACAGACCGCCTCGGCGCGGATATCGTCGATACGCTCATCGATCCGCTGCTGGGGGGAGTGTACGCAGGACGATGCCGAGACCTGTCATTGGCGTCCACCGTGCCTGCTCTGCTGCCGGCTGCAGAGCAGGGAACCTCGGTGCTCGAACTTGTTCAGAGTCTCCTCGCCGCGCGTGATGCACAGTCTGCGGCGCGTACAGACGGTCAGGGTCCGGAACCGGTATTCATGAGCCTCGTCGGCGGGATCAATCGCCTGGTCTCGGTGCTCGAGGAGCACATTCGCTCCCGCGGCGGTACGATTCGCACAGACACGCACGTGAGGTCCGTGCACGCCGACAACGACCGCTGGACCGTGAGCACCGACGACTCCACCGTCGAATCCGAGGCCCTCGTGCTGGCCACCCCGGCACACGTGACGAAGGACCTCATCGCCGAGGCGGCTCCCGAGTCCGCATCTCTGCTGGCTTCCGTGCCCTATGCGACCACCGCGCTGATCCCGGCTCTCATCGAGAGCGGGGATTCGGAGCTCGAAGGATCCGGTTTCCTCGTCCCACCGACGGAGAGATCCTTCATCAAGGCCTCGACGTTCGTGTCGAACAAGTGGCCGTGGCTGCGGGAGCGCATTCCCGAGGGCACCGCTCTGATCAGAATGAGCATCGGCCGCTACGGGGACGGACCCGGAGGATGGCAGGACTGCGATGACGAACAGCTCGTCGCACGTGCCTTCGAGGACTGGCAGAGGATCAGCGGTCGAGGATCGGATCGACTGATCGCGGCCGAGGCCCACCGGTGGGAACGTGCTCTGCCGCAATACCTGCCAGGGCATGGCGAAACGGTCGCGAGAATCGATGAGGAGATCGCCGGCATCGGCGGCCTCGAACTGGCAGGTTCTGCCTATTTCGGTGTGGGCATCCCCGCCTGCATCGACCGTGCCGAGACCATCGTTGCGAGAATCGCATCCACCTGAAGACGACCACCGAGAACTGACCACCGAAACACCGTGCGCAGGCACCGACAGACACAGAAGAAGGAGCAGGAATGAGCGAATACTCCAAGCCCACCGAGGAGCAGATCGAACAGGCGAACAACGAGACGCGTTATATCGCGTATTCGGTATTCGCTTCGGCAGGCGAGCTGGGCGATGCCAATCGTGCCGAGCTTGCTGACGAAGTCCATGCATCTCTGGCCCCGTTGAAGGACCAGGGCCTCGTCGTGCGCGGCATCTACGACGTCTCCGCGCTGCGCGCCGATGCCGATGTGATGTTCTGGTGGCATGCGCCGACCATCGAGCTCGTCCAGGCCGCCTATTCGGCAGTGCGTCGCAGCATGCTGGGCGGAGTCCTCGAGCCGATCTGGTCGGTTGTGGGACTGCACCGTCCGGCCGAATTCAACAAGGCTCACCTCCCAGCTCTGCTGACGGACGACGAGCCGGGCAAGTACATCTGCGTATACCCATTCGTGCGCTCCTATGACTGGTATCTCCTCGATCCGGCGGAGCGCTCGAAGATGCTGCGCGACCATGGCATGGCCGCCGCTGGCTACAAGGACATCAAGGCCAATACGATCGCCTCCTTCGCCCTCGGTGACTACGAATGGCTGTTGGCCTTCGAAGCCCCTGAACTTCATCGCATCGTCGACCTCATGCGCGATCTTCGCAACACCGAGGCACGTATGCACGTGCGCGAAGAAGTCCCGTTCTACACCGGACCGCTTCGCGAGCTCGTCGACATCATCACCGACTGGCGCTGAGTGTGACTGTGGGGCCGTGGCAGGGCACATCGCCTTGGCGCGGCCCCACTGTGGCGCACAGGCGGTTCGCTGTCAGGGAAGGCCGCTCAAGCACCACCGCAGTGAGAGCAGGCTCGAGCCGGTGGTTCGGATAGCCTGTGAGCATGACGACAGCAGATGGATCGGCCGGGGACGCCGATTACGGCGTAATCGGATCAGGCTACCGTCAGTACAGACGCCCAGAGCCGGAATTCGAACGTGCGATCGTGGCTGCGCTCGGTGACGCTCGGCGGGTGGTCAACGTCGGCGCTGGAGCTGGCTCCTACGAACCTGACAACCGTGAGGTCACGGCTGTCGAACCCTCGGCCACGATGCGAGCGCAGCGACGCGCTCACCAAGCACCGGCCATCGACGCCAGCGCAGAATCGCTGCCGTTCGCCGATAGTTCCTTCGACGCGGCTCTGTCGACGTTCTCGATTCACCAATGGCAGAACCTCGAGGCCGGTCTGTGTGAGATGCGCAGGGTCTCTCGCGGGCCCGTTGTCATCATGACTTGTGATCCTGTGCAGGTTGAGAAGTTCTGGCTCCGAGATTACGCGCCGGAAGTGATCGAGACCGAAGCCAGGCGATATCCGAGTCTTGAGCGGATCCAAGCGTGTCTTGGCGGCACTGTCGAGATCGAGACGCTGCCGATTCCCCTCGCCTGTGCCGACGGGTTCGCTGAGGCTTATTTCGGTCGACCGGAGATGTTTCTTGACCCCGGAGCTCGCAAGGCGAACTCCGCGTGGAGCTTCGTCTCACAGGATTCGGCGCTTCGCTCGGTCGAGAGCCTGCGACGCAGCCTGGACAATGGTCGGTGGGACGAAGAACACGGCGGACTGCGGGCGTGCTCGCACTTCGAGGGGTCCTTGGTCCTGATCAGAGTAGAGGACTGAGTCGGTCAGAGAACACAAGTCTGAGCCAGTCAGAGAACACAAGTCTGAGCCGGTCGGGGAGCAGGGGAGACCAGCCGGATGGTCACTCGGGTTTCTTCTTATCGACCACATAGGAGTGGCCATTGGCATCCGTGCGCATCTCCAGGCCCATGGCGTCGAGCCGCTCGTGTCGCAGGTGCTCATTCTCGTAGTAGCCGCCGGGCCGCGAATTGTCGACGTGTGCAGGCCCGACGATCTTGCGAAAGAAGCGGTTGAGCCAGGCAACGCGCCGTTGGGGGTCCTTCGGGTCTGACATGCGATTCCAATCGGGGGTGTCGGGCCGGGCACGTGGTGCTCGGCTGAGGCGATCACGATATATCCAGTGTACACTAATCATTAGTGCACTAATTGATTGGTCATTCTCGCTGAAGGGACAAGGTAGCAATGTCGACCGCTCACGATCCGCTGGCTCTGGAGAGTCAGATCTGCTTTGCCCTGGCGATCGCCTCACGGGGAGTGGTCTCCGCGTACCGCTCGGTTCTCGAACCTATTCATCTCACTCACCCTCAGTACCTGGTCATGTTGGCGCTGTGGCAGCACGAGAGGCTGTCGGTGAGGAAGATTGCCGAGATGCTGCGGCTCGAAGCCGCAACGGTATCGCCTCTGATCAAGAGACTCGAATCTTTGGACTATGTGGAGAAGCAGCGCAACGCCCATGATGAGCGGGTCGTCGAAGTCTCATTGACCGCCACCGGTGCGAAGCTGCGGGAAACGGCCGAGGCGATCCCGGGGCAGATGATGGCCAAGCTCGATATGGGCGAGGCGGAACTGCGCGATCTGCACTCGACGATGACGCGGATCATCGCCGCGGTCGACGCCTCCAACGCCGACAGTTCAGTTCCTCGCACCGACATCGCGGCGTCCTAGGAGGCGCCGGAGACTTCTCAGGCGTTCGCCGGACGTGACATCGGGGTGTGCTCGATCCCGTCTTCGAAAAACCGCGGTCCGTTGGGGCTGAACCCGAAGCTCGTGTAGAACGCCTCGAGATAGGACTGAGCATTGAGCGTCAGCAGCCCCTGCCCGTGGCCGGCGACGAGTTCGCCGATGAGGCTTCGCCCCCAGCCGTCACCGCGCACGTTTGGATTCGTTGCGACGCGACTGATGCTGCGGGCCCCTATCTCGGACGCCGGACCGTCGGGAAAATCGGGCGGCAGAATACGGGCATAGGCCTTCGGCGCAAGACTGCGACCCACCTCGGCGCCGTGGGTGTCCGGCGTGGTCCGGACGCCGTCGGGATAGAAGGCGTGCAGGGTCTGCGGAAAGGTGTCCACACCGTCCTGGTCGAGGAAGACGCAATTCTGCTCGACGACGAAGACCTGGGATCGCAGCTGCATGATCCCGTATAGCTCCTCGATCGTCAGCTCGTCGAATGTTTTGACGACGAGCCGCGATCCGTGGCTCACTCCTGGCCGTCGATGAGCCGCAGTGAGACGGAGTTCAGGCAATAACGCTGGTCGGTGGGGGTGTCGTAACCTTCACCCTCGAACAGGTGGCCCATGTGTGAATCGCAGTTCGCGCACCGGACCTCGATGCGCTCCATGCCCATCGAGGAGTCGCGGAGGTAGCGGACCCGGTCCTCGGCCAGGGGAGCGTAGAACGAGGGCCAACCGCAGTGCGAAGAGAACTTGGTGCCTGAGGGGAACAGATCCGCTCCGCAGGCACGGCACTGGTACATGCCCACCGTGGTCGTGTCGACATATTCGCCGGTGAACGGACGCTCCGTGCCGCCCTGGCGCAGCACCGCGAACTCTTCGGGGCTGAGCACATCCTGCCAGCGGACTTCGTCGGAATTGGCTTCTGCATTGACGTTCGGCGACTGACTCATCGTGACCTCCGGTACTTGTCGATTTCTGCTGCAGCCCATTGTCTCACCGCTGCCTGACACGCAGAGCCCGTGCCCGGCTGCAGCCGATGCGGCAGCACGTGGACTCAGAGAGCCCTCTGACCTGCACAACAGCGTTTGGAGACTTCTCATTCCTTGGGTGACAATGAAGTCAGGAGGTATTCATGGTTCGCGACACTAAATTCCCGACTCGCCAGCTTCTGGCTTCGGTGGGTGTCGGTGCTGGGATCGGCGCCGTGATCTCGGTGGCGTCCTCGGGGCTGGCCGTCTATTTCGCACGCAAGATCGTCGTGCCCGAGAATGCGCCGGAGGAGCTGGACATCCTCCACATCGACGGATTCCCTCCCAACATGCGCATCCATCTGCCTGCGAATGAGGAGACGACGGTGCGCGGCACCTACGGTCTCTACTTCAATCAGGGCGCCGGCCATGCCGTGATCGGCGATATCGTCGAATACGACCCACGCTCGAGAACCGTGTCCCGAGAGATCCTCTCGGTCACCCGCGGAGACATCAAACGCGCATGGCGCGGCCGCTGGACCGGAATCGTGTACCCCGAGCCGCTGGCGGCAGGAGTCAAGGCCGAGGACATCGAGATCGAATCCGATGCGGGCCGACTGCCGGCGTGGCTGCTGCCCACCGATCATCCCGAACCACAGGACACCTGGGCGATCCTCGTCCACGGTCGTGCCAGCACCCGGGCCGAGGGCCTGCGGGCCGCACCGGTGCTCAACACCCTGGGCGTTCCGGCGATCGCCATGTCCTATCGCAATGACGCCGAAGTCCGAGTCGAAAGCACCTCCCGCTACGGACTCGGCGACACCGAATGGATCGACGTGGACGCCGCGATCGACGTCGCTCTCGCCCATGGCGCCCGCAACGTCGTCCTCTTCGGCTGGTCGATGGGCGGAGCCATCTCACTGCAGGCAGCATCCCGCGGGCGGAACAGGCGGTTCGTGAAGGCACTCGTCCTCGACGGACCCGTGGTCGACTGGGTGAACGTCCTCGATGGTCAGGCCCGCCGCAACATGCTGCCGACACCGATCGCGAAACTCACTCTGGAGATGATCACCCAACCGTGGGCGCGCCCGATCACCGGACTGCAGACGCCCCTGGACCTGGGCCGGCTGGACTGGGTGACACGGGCCGCGGAGCTCGACGTTCCGGTGCTGCTCATCCACTCCGACGACGACGAATTCGTCCCCTCCTCACCGTCCCACGCTCTGGCTTCGGTGCGCCGTGATCTGGTGACGATGCCCGTCTATGACAAGGCCCGCCACACCAAGGAATGGAACATCGACCCCGTCCGCTGGGAAGATGATGTGGCGAACTTCCTCGAGGCGAAGGTCCTGCCCAAGACCTGATCCGGGACTCAGGGCCGCAGCACCAGCGTGTCTTCGGTGTGCCTCTCCAGCGCATCCGGTGTGTAGGGCCAGGGCCGGGTCGCGTTGGCGGCCCAATCATCGGTCTGATCCGCATAGTGCGGGTGGAAGGCGTGTCCCGAGGCACCCGTGAGGTTGATCCACCTGGACTGATTGAAGTTCTCAAGGTCGACGATCTGGCGCATCGACGGCACCCAGTTCGTCTCGAATCCCACAGAGGCGTCCCAACCGGTGGCATTGACTTCTCCCGACCCGCCCGAGACCTCATAGGGGCCCCGATTGAACAGCCTTTCGACGGCCTTGATCCCCGATTCGCCGAGGCTGGCGTTGCGGATGGTCAACCTGTGCAGTATGCCCCACCGCCAGGTGACGGGTTCGGGGCCGAGCAGATCCTCGGTCGTCTTCCACGCCGAGTCCATGGCCCGGGCCAGCGCTTCGTCCCGATCATCGACCTCGCCGTCGGCCCACCAATCCGAGTTGGGCTCCTTCAGCAGGTTCTTGATCACGAGGGACCAATGCGATCCGCCTGCCGGGGGCACCGCATCGGGCATCTTCGGAGCGAAGACTTCATCGAGGATCGTCTTCGAGAGCACGTTGAAGTACGCTGCGGCGGCACTGTGGGCATCATCGTGGCCGTTCCACGGCTTCAGCAGATCCTGGGCGGCTGCGATGTCGCTGCCTTCCTCGGCTTCGATATCGAGCAGCAGGGGAATGATCGTCAGCGCAAGAGGGTTGAGATCGTCGCCCTGGATGCGCGACATGTCCTCGGTCGTGACATCGCCGTCTTCGATCGTGTCCTGGAGCAGCTTCGTGATGCGCCGAGCTCGGTCCCCGTCATCGAAGTCGTTGCTCAGCTGCACCGACTCTCCCGGGCGGGTGACCGGGTTGTTCGCCGTGACGATCCACCCGCGGTCGGGGTTGTACAGACTCGGCAGGTCGTCGAAGTCGAGGTAGCCCTGCCAGTCCTCGTCGGTCTTCCATCCGTGCCGGGGCAGCATGCCGTCGCCGTCGCCCCGTTTGGGAATCTTGCCCGGCGCCTGGTAGCCGATGTTGCCATCGGTGTCCGCGTAGATGAGGTTCTGGGCGGGCACGTCGAAGAGCGATGCGGCCTGCCGGAATTCTTGCCAGTTCGTTGCCGCATTGAGCCCGAAGATCGCCGAGGCTGTGTTGCCGGGCTCCAGTGCGGTCCATTGCAGCGCCAGCTGATAGTTCTCGTCAGCCGCCCCTGATTTCGTGTCCCCGGTGTCCGCTCCGGTCGATGCGTCGAGCACATCGCGGTAGGGGCCGGTGAGGTCCGAGATGATGGGCCCGTTGCTCGTTGACCGGATCGTGATTTCACGCGGTTCCTGCTTCGCGATCTTCACTGTCTCCGTGCGCGTGGTCACGGGTTCGTTCCCGGAGTCACGGACCACTTCGCCGTCGCGGACCTTTTCGACGACGAGGTCGGCGACGTCGGGTCCCAGGTTCGTCAGTCCCCAGGCGATGGTCTGATTATGGCCGATGATGATCCCGGGCAGTCCGGAGAACGAGAACCCTGACACGTCGAAGGGGCATTCGGCGGTGACCTCGGTGCAGCGCAGGCCGATCTGATGCCACACGGAGGGCATGGCAGGGGCCAGATGCGGATCATTGGCCAGCAGCGGGGCGCCCGTAGCGGTGTGCTCACCGGAGACCACCCACGAGTTCGACCCGATGTCGTGACTGTTCATTCCCAGGAGCGTCGGCAGCGATTTCAGATGCTTCTTGAGCTCGCCGAGGTTGCCGGGAGTCTTCGTCGCCGCATCGTCTCCTGCCTCCCGCGCACTCGTGGCAGTCACCTCGCCGCCGGCCTGTGCTTCGTCCCCGTCGGCAGCGGGTTCGCCACTCGGGTCGTCGCTGTCGCCGTCGTTGCCGCCGTCCCCGTCTTTGCGCTCAGCCGTGCTGGCTTTGGCGCCGGCTTCGCCGCCGATGATCGTCGGGCGGGTGTCGTACGGGTAGTCGGGAAAGACCTCGGCCATCTGCTTGTCGTCGAGCGTGGTAGTGCTGATCGCCCGGTCGATCTCGTCTTCGACGTTCGAGCGCAGGTCCCAGGCCATAGCCTTGAGCCAGGACACACTGTCGACAGGAGTCCACTCCTCGATCTCGACGCCGCCGGTCTGGAGACCGACGATCCCATACTCAAGCGACACCTCGGTGGGGGACTTGTCCTTGAGGTAGGCGTTCACGCCCTCGGCATAGGCCTCGTAGTACGCGAGTGTCTTGTCGTCGAGTGCCGCGACCTCCTCCTCGGCGACCTTCCTCCATCCCAGTGTGCGAATGAACGAATCGGTGCCGAACTGAGACTCTCCGAAGAGCTCCGAGAGTCGACCCGCGGTGACATGCCTGCGGAAGTCCATCTCCCAGAATCGATCCTGTGCGTGGACGAAGCCCTGGGCCATGAAGAGGTCGTGGGAGGTGCTCGCCTCAATGGTCGGGATTCCCGCGTCGTCGCGAGTGACGCTGACCTCCGCATCGAGACCCGGCAGAGAGATATCGCCGTCCGTGGTGGGAAAGGACCGGTGAACGAGGAAGATTCCGAGCAGCGTGAGGATGAGGAGGAGGACGAGGATTGCCGCGACGATGCGGATGAGGACCTTTTTGCTCACGAAGCGATGCGAAGCGGACGGCGGTCGGACCGCCGCTGCCAGCGCGCCGGAATCCTCTGAATCCGCGTCTGCCATGAGTCTCCTTCGACAGTGTCGTCAGTTTAAGTTCAGATTATCAGGTGACCCGTTTTCATCAGGGGGTTTGGGCCGGTAGACGAAGGTGACGAGGACCACGGAGATCATCATCAGCAGGAACCACGCCACGAGCTTGGTCAGCGGCACCATCTGCCAGCCCTCGACCTGGGACGGGTACAGCCACGCTCCGGTGGCGGTGCCGATGTTCTCAGCGATCCAGATGAAGAAGGCCACCAGCACGAACGCCAGGAGGACCGGCATGCGCAGAGTGAGTCTGTGCACATGGAAGTGCATTCGACAGCGGAAGAAGGCCACCACGACGGCCAGAACGAGGACCAGGCGCACATCGATCACATAGTGGTGGGTGAAGAAGTTGAGGTAGATCGCTGCGGCGATGACTGCGGTGATCCACCTCGGCGGATAATGGCTGAACCGCAGGTCGAAGAGGCGATAGACGCGCACGATGTAGGAGCCGACGGCGGCGTACATGAACCCCGTGAACAGTGGGACGGCGGCGATGTGGAGGACACCGCCGGCCGCATAGTTCCACGAGCCCACCGACGTCTTGAAGATCTCCATTCCGGTGCCCACGATGTGAAACAACACGATGACCCACAGTTCCCGTCCCGTCTCCAGGCGCAGCACGAGCATCGCCGTCTGGATCAGGACGGCCAGGACCACGAGAAGGTCATTGCGGGCCAGGCTCGCGTCGTCCGGGTACCACCAGGCTGTGGCGATGATCGCCAGCAGCATGAGAGCCCCGAACAGGCAGGCCCAGGCCTGTTTGATCCCGAAGACGAGGAACTCCCGCACCCCGGCGGGAACCGAAGCCAGATGCCGATTGGCGAATCGGTCGAGGAACCGCTCGAGCCGAGTGAGTGCATGCTGGTCGGCCATGGGGTCCTTCGGCAGAGGGGAAGCGGTCGTGACAGCACCCTATCGTGGCCGAATACACTCAGAACATGCACATCCTCATCTTCGGAGCCTCCGGCCATGTCGGCACGGGCCTGGCCCACCACCTGGCCGCTGAACATCGCATCACCGGCGTCGTCCGCTCACGGCCGAACGGCGAGACCGCCTACGAGCCTGTCGTCGTGCCCGATTGGGTGGACCGTCCGCGGGCCGTCAACGAGGAGCTGGCCCGCACGGGCGCACCACCGGTCGATGCGGTCATCGCAGCCGTCGGCGGGTGGTACGTCGACGCCCCATTGATCGATCGCGGGATCGCCGCCTTCGATCAGGACTACTCCTCCTACCTACGCGGTCATTTCGCCGCCTGCACCGTGTCGGAGGCGCTCGCCGAGGAGGGAGGCGGCGGCTCTATCCGACACCTGGCTCTCAACGGCGTGGCCAGCGTCGAAGCATGCGTCGGCTCGGGGGCGATCAGTGTCTTCGGCGCCGCACAGGAGATGCTCATCAGGGTCGCCGCCGCCGAGACGAAGTCCGTGAGTCACCGCGAACTCAAGGTCATGGCACCGATCGGTGGGGATGATCGCAACGATCTTCGCGGGGCAGTGGAGACGGTCAGCCTCTCCGAGGTTGCCGATGCGGTCATCGCAGTTCTGACCCGACCCGAGGACCACGAGATCAGCACACAGCTGAGCGTCTAGGACGCATGTCGGCCCTGCCGGCGAACGGCCTGCGGCTGAGGTCGGTCAGGCCTTGACGTAGCGGACGAAGACCTGGTCATCAACGGTTCGCGCATCGATGAGCCGCAGGTTCAGGGTGGCCTCGAGCTGGGAGAAATGGCTGCCGGTGGTGCGGCTGTAGAGCGGACTGAGGCTGAGGTGCAGTTCGGCGCCCGGGACGGCGTCAAGGAGGCGATAGGCCAGATTGGGGCCGGATTCGCAGACCAGGGTGTCGCTCGTGGACTCGACGATGTCGAGCACCTCGGCGGCAGTGTCGGGAGTGAAGGGCTGCGCTCGGTAGTCGAGGCCCGCCTCGGCGAGCTGCTGGGACAGTTCGATCGGGTCCGATTCGGTGAGAACGTGCACGGGTGTGTGTTCGAGGGCCTTGCCCGGTGCGTTGATGACCGGCAATGCGGGATTGAGCGCCGTCCTGCGATCGATGATGATGGCACCTGCCTTCCTGCGCAGGGATATGAAGTAGTCGAAGTCGGCCTTCGTGGACACGCCTGTCGACCAGCCGTCCTGGGCATACGATCCGTTGATCGTCTGCACGAGGGAGATGATGAGCGTTCGCATTGTCGGGCCTCTACTTCTGCAGCTGGGACTCGGGTCCCATGGCGATGCGCGGATGGGCATCGGGGTCGATGGTCTCGAGGATCCACAGGAGATCTTCTTCCTTGAGGGTCACACAGCCGTTCGTTCCGGAATCATGATCGACGTGCAGCCAGATCCCACCGCCTTTGTCCCACCCCAGCGGGCGAGTCCCGTCGGTGGGCGGAGTACCGGGGACTCGGTTGTAGTCGATCGCGATGATGTAGTCGAAGACCCTTTCGTATTCGGAGCCATAGGCCACTGTCGCCGATGATGGAAGCCGATCATCCTGGGTGTAGGGAAGCTTCGTCCCCGGATCCTGTTTGTACCCGCCCGCATCGCTGAGGGTGAAGACCCCGATCGGCGATGTCTTGTCGCCCTCCCGGCGATCGGCCAGCCAGCCCTTCTTCCCATTGTGGATGTCGAACGTCTTGAGCTTCTTCCACTTTTCGTCAGCGTAAGCGAAGAAACTCAGCTGTCCGGAATCGGACGTCGTCTCCGGCCCGCTGGCGACGAGGACCTGAGATGTCTCGGCGGGAATCTGTGCGGCTGTCTCCGGGCCGAGCCCGGGGACCGGAACAGAATGGGCAGGACCCGTTGCAGTCGTCGTCTCTGCCTCGGGTGGAGGCATCTGCGCGGGGGCCGCGAAATCACCGATGTCGTTCTGCTGTGAGGGGGCCGCGACCACCGCGGACTCAGCAGGCGCCGCGTCATCGTCTTTGCTGTCGGACGGCGTTGCACATGACGACATCGTCAAGGCCAGGACGGCGACCGTCAGGCTGGCCCCTGTCCGGGTTCCACCTCTGAACATGAGGTCATCATCTCACGAACCTTGAGAACACCGCGGGAGCGACTATGAGAAAATGAGACCATGAGCATCCCACCTGTGCCGAACCATCCTCCGCGCCCTGGGCGCCGGAGACCGGCCGAGGAGTCTCCGGATTCAATCACAACGCAGTTGTTCATCGGCCAGGACAAGTCGCTGGCCGCGGATGGTTCGACCCAAGCACTCAGTTCCGACGAACTGGACAGACTCCGGTCGATGGTGTCCTCCGACGGGGCAGAGGCCACCGAGGTCCTCAGTCTCGAAGAGCTGCGCCAGCTTGCCGCAGCGGAGAACGACGACTCCGCTGACGGTGATCAGACACCGCGAAAAGCGAGGTCAGAGGACATCGCAGAGGCGGAAGCCGCCTCGGCGCCCAAGCAGTGGAATCCGCTGGGTGGATCAACCGGGCAGCCGCCCCCCGAAGCGCCGCATCCCGAACCGTGGGGCGGCGATTTCGGTGCGCCCGGACCTCCTGCCCGCCCGCCAGAACCCCCAGCAGGACCTGGTATGCCACCCCGGGCGCCTGCCCCGCATCCTCATCCCGCCGAATACCCTGGAAGCGAGCCGCACGTGCCCAATGGCGCATCAGCCTACGCCCCGCACACCGCAGCCGCCTACGCAGGAAATGGCGGCCCCGGACCTGGGGGCGGAGCCTATGGGCCCGGTGGCGGACACGGCGGTCCTGGCGGATACGGCCCCGGCGGACCTGGCGGGTACGGCGGATACGGCGGACCGGCAGGACCCGGGGGACCAGTAGGTCCCGGCGGACCCTACCGACGTGATCCCGAGACCAAGAAGGTCCCGGGCTGGCTCTGGGCACTGGCAGCGATCGCCCTGATCATCGCACTCGGCATTGTCGGATACATTGCGTGGGACGCAACCCAAGGTGAGGACGACACCACCTCCGGCACGTCCTCACAGGGCCCCTCCGACGGAACCGGTTCAGAGAACGACGGGCCGAAGAACTCGACGCCGCCTGTCGCTGTCGAATCGTTCAACTCTCCCTCCGGCAACATCTCCTGCACGATCGACTCCGAACGCGCCAGGTGCGTGATCGCTTCCTTCGACTACAAGGCCCCTGAAAAGCCCGATGACTGCCAACTGGAGAATTGGGGAGGAGCCGTCGTGGCCAATGAGAAAGGTGCCGGCTTCTCATGCCGCGAGGCACCAGAGTCCTCCGGCCCGGCCCGAGTGCTCGGCTACGGCGAATCGATCACTGCCGAGGGGATGACCTGCACATCGACCCGCGAGGGCATGACGTGCAAGTCCGATGAGAGCGGTGTCGGCTTCACCATGCGACGTGCCTCAGTCGACTTCCTCGACTAGAGCCGACAGCGCGTCTCGACAGCGCGGACCGCAGGCGGGCCACCTCGGCGAGATCAAGTCCACTGTCTTAGGATTTGGACAGGCGTGGGACGAATGAGGCGACCGGGGCTATGTTGAATGTGTGGCTCACAGGTTGCTCCTCCTTCCTTGCCGCGACGAGTCCTGATCGGACAGCACACTCGTCGCGGAGTTTTTCCTATGCTGAAGAAGCACACGAATAATGATTGAGGAATTATGAAACTGCAGAAGCCGACCCCCATGCCATTCGGCAAATACAAGTCCTTCCAGGACCGCATCGCCCTCGATATGCGGGACCGCACATGGCCGGACAACCTGATCCGGAAGGCTCCGCGCTGGCTGAGCACCGATCTGCGTGACGGCAACCAGGCACTCATCGATCCGATGACACCCGAGCGCAAGCGCAAGATGTTCGACCTCCTCGTCAAGCTCGGCTTCAAGGAGATCGAGGTCGGGTTCCCTGCGGCCAGCCAGGTCGACTTCGACTTCGTGCGCGAGATCATCGAACAGGACGCCATCCCTGACGATGTGCGCATCTCGGTGCTCACCCAGGCCCGCGAGGACCTCATCGAACGCACCGTCGAATCCCTCGTCGGCGCGCAGAAGCCGACCGTCCACCTCTACAACGCGACCGCACCGGTCTTCCGCAAGGTCGTGTTCGGCTTCGACGGCGAAGGCTTCGACGAGACCCGCGACATCGCGACCCGGGGCACCCAGGCGGTCATGAAGCACGCCGAGTCGCTCCTCGGGGATGCCGACTTCGGATACCAGTACTCGCCTGAGATCTTCGTCGACACCGAACCTGAGTTCGCTCTCGACATCGTCGGCAGCGTCCTCGACATGTGGCAGCCGTCCTCCGGGCGCGAAACGGTCGTCAACCTGCCCGCCACGGTCGAGCGTGGCACCCCGAACACCTACGCCGACCAGATCGAATGGTTCTGCCGGAACATGCCCTACCGCGACGAGGTGGCTGTGTCCCTGCACCCCCACAACGATCGCGGCACCGGTGTCGCCGCGGCGGAGATGGGCATCATGGCAGGTGCCGACAGGATCGAGGGCTGCCTCTTCGGCAACGGCGAACGGACCGGCAACCTCGATCTCGTGACCGTGGCCCTGAACCTCTACACGCAGGGCGTCGACCCCGAACTCGACTTCTCGAATATCGACGAGGTCATCCATACCGTCACCGAATGCAACCAGATCGGTGTCCACGAGCGACACCCCTACGGCGGCGACCTCGTCTTCACCTCGTTCTCCGGTTCCCACCAGGACGCCATCAACAAGGCCTTCGCCGATCGTGAGAAGCGGGCGAACGACCAGGGTGTGCCCGTCGACCTGATGGAATGGGACATGCCCTACCTGCCGGTCGATCCCAAGGATCTGGGCCGCTCCTATGAGGCGATCATCCGGGTGAACTCCCAGTCCGGCAAGGGCGGAGTCACCTATCTGCTCAAGAGCGAGTACGGTCTGGATCTGCCGCGCAGGATGCAGGTCGAATTCTCCCGCGCCGTCCAGGCGCACACCGAAGGCGGGGGAGAGGTCTCCGCCGAGGAGATCCGCCGCATCTTCAACTACGAGTACCTGCCCAGCGACGATCCGGACAATGCCTGGGGCCGCTTCCAGATCGTGGGACTGCGCACCGACTCCGGCACGGTCGACGACTCGGGCGCATCCGAACTCGTCGAGGTCGATCTCATCGTCGACGGCCAGGAACGCAGCTACGAAGGTCGCGGCAAGGGACCGATCGATGCACTGGTGAAGGTGCTCATCGACAACTTCGACGTCGATGTCCGTCTCCAGGACTACACCGAGCACGCCATCGGCTCGGGCGCCGACACCATGGCCGCGGCCTACGTCGAGCTCGCAGTCGAAGACCGCGTGGTCTGGGGTGCGGGACTGCACTCCAACATCACGAAGGCCTCACTCAAGGCCGTCGTCTCGGCGGTCAACCGTGCCGCCCGCGATCGAGATGGAGAGCGCGAGCGCTGATCTCGTCGAGAACGCCGTTCTTTCGACAGCGAGAGCCCCAAGACGCCAACAGTTAAGCGTTGCCCGGGCCCCGTCACGACCTCGGTTGTGCGGGGCCCGTGGTTTGCGCGGGAGTGTGGGGCTCGTGGTGTGTGCGGGTGCGTGCGGCGTGCGGTCGACGAGGTCGGCTGTGAATGGCATCGTGCTCGATCAACGCCGCGTTCGAGAATGTCGCGTCTGGCGAATGGCCGTTCGCTCGATCAATGCGGCCCGCGAATATGTCGTCCCCGGCGACGACATATTCGACGTTCGCGTTGATCGAGCCTCGGCCGGGGCACCGGCGCGCAGTGATGCCACGGGCCACCGGGCGTTGCGGAGCGCACCCCGCCGGAGCGCACCCCGCCGGGGCGCAATCTCACAACTGACTCTTAAGTGCGGCGGAGATGATTCCCCGCCGCACTCTGCGATAATGGGTGGGTGCACAATTATCGTGATGAAGGCATCGTGCTCCAAGGGCACAAGCTCGGCGAAGCCGACCGCATCGTCACTGTTCTCACCCGCAGCCACGGGTTGATCCGAGCAGTCGCGAAGGGCATTCGTCGCACCAAGTCACGCTTCGGCTCCCGTCTCGAACCCTTCATGCTCGTTGACATGCAGTGCCACGTGGGACGCAGCCTCGACATCGTCACCCAGGTCGAGCTCATCGAGCCCTTCGCCCAAGGCATCGCCGCAGACTATGACGCGTATTCCTCCGCAACCGTGATGGCCGAAGCAGCCGCCCGCATCACAGAGGTCGAACCCCAGTCGCGCACCCACTTTCTCCTCCTTGTCTCGGCCATCCGGTCCCTGTGCAACGTCGAGCACCCGCCGAGGCTGGCCCTCGACGCGTATCTGCTCCGGGCCATGTCCGTGGCCGGCTGGGCGCCGAGTCTGCTCGACTGCGCACAGTGCGGCAACCCGGGACCACACCGTGCGTTCTCAGCCTCCCTAGGCGGAGCCGTGTGCACCGCCTGTCGTCCCAGCGGCGCAGCACTGCCGGACACCGACGCACTCGAGCACATGGCTGCTCTGCTCTCCGGTGACTGGCAGCGAGCGGAATCGTCGGACCTTCACGACCAGATCGACGGTTCCAAACTCGTCTCGGACTGGGTGTCATGGCACCTGGAGCGAAACATCCGATCACTGAGAGTTCTGGAGAGCAGATGAACTATCCCGCACCACCCCCGCACCCCAGCGGAGCCCGACCCCCGAGCATCGAGTCGAAGTTCGTCCCGAATCACGTGGCCGTGGTCATGGACGGCAACGGCCGATGGGCCAACGACCGCGGTCTGCCGCGCACCGAAGGACACAAGGCCGGAGAGGCATCGCTCCTCGAAGTCATCCACGGAGCCATCGAGATGGACGTCGACTACCTGTCCGCCTACGCGTTTTCCACCGAGAACTGGAAGCGTTCGCCCGACGAGGTTCGTTTCCTCATGGGCTTCAACCGTGATGTCATCCGCCGGCGCCGCGATGAGCTCAACGCTTTGGGTGTGCGCATCGTCTGGGCCGGGCGTCGTGGTCGCCTGTGGCGCTCGGTCATCGACGAACTCGAGACCGCGGCGGAGATGACCAAGCACAACACCGGACTCGTCCTCCAGTTCTGCGTCAACTACGGCGGACGCTCGGAGATCGTCGATGCGGTCAACCAGATCACCGCCGAGGTGGCCGCCGGGAAGCTCAAACCGGGCAAGGTCAGCGAGAAGACCGTTCGCTCCCGTCTCTACGCCCCGCAGGTGCCAGACGTCGACCTGTTCCTCAGGTCATCGGGGGAGCAGCGGACCTCGAACTTCCTGCTGTGGCAGTCGGCCTACGCCGAGATGGTCTTCCAAGACGTGCTCTGGCCCGATGTCGACCGCCGCACCCTGTGGGCGGCGATCGAAGAATACGCACGCCGTGATCGTCGCTTCGGTGGTGCCGTGGACGCGACTACCGTTTGAGCTTGCCTCAGCCATTTTGCTCCAACGCTGCTCCTCTGTGCAGTCCGAACGTTTACTGCGGCATGGTGTGAAGCGGGTTCAACTTCTGATTAGCCACAGTGCGCCTCTGTAGTGAGTGAGTCGTGACATCCAGGATTGCGTCCAACTTGAGAAATATCATCCTAAAGCACTCTTGCTAAAGATGTCTTTATAAAGCACAACTTGCGCATGGATAATGAACCTGGGAGTGAATCTGCGAAACGGATCGCTGATGTTTCGTGGACTGAAGGAGCTCAACAGCAGGTGGTCAGCGACCCAGCGAGGATTAGGGCATTGGCCCATCCTGTCCGGCTGGAGCTGTTGGATTATCTCGACGATGAGGGGCAGGCAACGGCAACAGAATGCGCCGAAGCCATCGATGAGTCGGTAGCCAGCTGTTCCTACCATCTGAGGATGCTTGCCAAGCATGGCTACATTGAGCAGGTTGGCCAGCAAGGCAGGGAGAAGCCGTGGAAAGTGGTCTCACACAACAGATCACAGGTGATCGACCGCGATGCTCCAGGGGCGGCGCACGCATTATCCGCAATGGCCGGTGTCCAGGTGCATCGCCAGCTGGACCGGATCCAATCGTGGCTCCAGCGCGCTCCCCAGCTGCCGATTGATGGCATAGACGTTTCGACTATCAGCGGTTCGAGCTTTTACGCCACCTATGACGAGATTCGGCAGTTCAGGGAGGACCTGTGGCAACTCTCCCGGCGTTTTGACGGTCGTTGGCAACATCCTGAATTGCGGCCTGACGGATCTTTCCCGGTGCAGCTTTTCTCAGTGATGAACGTCGACCCTGATCGGCGGCCCGGACATTCACATGGCGAAGAAGCCTAGATGTGAGCCATGACGAATCGCCTGAGCAGCGCAGCCCGCTCCAAACAGGGGAAGGAATAGGCGCGGAGAACTCGTCGCGCAGCGACAGCCCCGATGTGGGCACCAACCGTGATGCGCTCGGAGTGCCTGCCTTCCGCCGCCTTACTTTGGCGTGGCTCTTTTCAAACTTCGGTGACTCAGCCCTTTTCCTGACGGCAGCAATCTGGGTCAAGCAACTCACGAACAGTGATGCCCCTGCCGGACTTGTGTTTGCCGCCCTTGGGCTACCTGCCTTATTGGCTCCCCTGACCGGCCAACTGGCAGATCGTTTCAAACGCAGAACGGTGCTCATCGTCAACTGCCTCTGCACAGCGGCTGTCGTACTTGCACTCCTTGCGGTCGAATCTGCCGACCAGGTGTGGCTGATCTACCTGGTCATCTTTGCCTATGCCAACTCTTCCTATATCACAGCCGCAACACAATCGGGGCTGTTGCGTGACATGCTCACCGACCGGCTACTGCCTCCAGCCAACGGTATTCTCAGCAGCCTTGACCAGGGCCTGAGAATAGTCTCACCGCTTATCGGCGCTGGCATGCTCGCACTGTGGGGTATGGATTCAGTCGTGCTGCTGACCTGCGCCTGTTTCATCGTCGCGGCCGCGGTTCTCATGACCTTGTCACCTCGCGAGACACAACATGACCCAGGGAAGGACGAATCCTTCTGGCAAGCTTCCACGGCAGGTGTGAGATTCCTTGTAGGGCACTCGCTGCTCGGTCCGGCATTGCTGACGCTGAGCATCGCGTTGGGTGTCACGGGAGTCTTTAACGTAACGATTTTCGCCACAACCGAGCAAGGCATCGACGCATCCCCGGAATTCCTCAGCGTCCTAGTAAGCATTCAAGGAGCGATGGCGGTCATCGGAGGACTGACCGCGAGCACAATCATTCGCAGAATCGGTATCCGCGCAACAGTCATCCTGGGCGTCTCCATGCTTGGTCTCGCAGTACTTGCAACTGCAGTCCCCTCGGTGCCTGTCGTCATCGGGGGCGTTGTGCTTCTTGGAGTCAGCGTCACATGGCCGGTAGTCGCGTTTGTCAGTCTCCGGCAACAGGAAACACCGGCCCATCTGCAGGGCAGAACCTCTGCAGCGACCAACGTAATGGTCAATGTTCCCCAGGTCGGTGCCTCCATGATTGCGGCGGCGCTGATTGGAGCCGTCGATTACCGAATCCTGATTGTGGCGACGGCCGTGGTGTGCTTCCTAGGCAGTATTCCTCTAGTGATCGGTCGCAACGCCAGTTCATCATCGGTTTCTACGCTGCGTACCTAGATAGTCGTAGACGACCCGCGCAATCCAAAAGAAGAGGTCCCGCAACGTAGTCGTTGCGGGACCTCTTCTCGTAGGCGAGCTCAGTGCCGACGTTGGCTATACAGATCAGTACTGTTCAGTACCTCAGCAACGGTCACTTGAGCATTCGTCGCCGAAGCGGTCATCAGCTGAACTTCTTGGCGCCTCCGCGACGATCGTTGCGGAAGTTGCGGCTGTCGCCGGGCTGCTTGTCGAAGTTGCGCTTCTTGAACGGGCGAGCCGGACGACCCGAATCCGGACGAATGTCGATCGGGCGACCCTGGATCTGGGTGTTGGAGAGCTTGCGCATGACCGAGGAATCGAGATCCTTGGGCAGATCGACCAGGGTATGGTTCGACCGGATGTCGATGTGGCCGATCTCCTTCGAGGTCAGGCCGCCTTCGTTGGCGATGGCGCCGACAACGGCACCTGGCTGCAGGCGTTCGTTGCGGCCGACGGCCAGACGGTAGGTGGTCATATTCTCGTCACGCGGACGGGACGAACGTTCACGACCGGGCTTGCCGTCGCGGTCACGACCTGGCTTGCCACGCGAAGGCTCCGGCATGGGATCGGCCTTGAGAGTGTTTGACTCGAGCACCAAGGACGCCAGCGCTGCGGCGATGTCCGTCGCTGGAACATTGCGGGAGAGCTCGTACTGTTCGATGACGGTCGCGAGCTCGGTCAGCTCGGTCGTCGCGAGCACATCGTCGATGCGCTTGGTGAACTTCTCCACACGAGTGTTTGTCAGCTGTTCGACGCTGGGCATCGACAGCGGTTCGACCTTCTGCTTCGTGGCGCGCTCGATGGAACCGAGCAGACGCTGCTCACGCGGGGTGACAAACAGAATGGCTTCGCCCGAACGTCCTGCGCGGCCGGTGCGGCCGATGCGGTGGACGTAGGACTCGGTGTCATGCGGGATGTCGAAGTTGACGACGAGGGTGATGCGCTCGACGTCGAGGCCACGAGCTGCGACATCGGTGGCGACGAGGATGTCGACCTTGCCGCTGCGCAGCATGTCGATCGTGCGCTCGCGAGCCTGCTGTGGGATATCGCCATTGATCGCCGACGCCTTGAAGCCGCGGGCACGCAGCTTTTCAGCGAGCTCCTCCGTGGCCTGCTTGGTGCGCACGAACATGATGATGCCCTCGTACTCCTCGATCTCGAGGATGCGGGTCAGGGCGTCGAGCTTATGTGAGTGCTGGACCATGTGGTAGCGCTGTCGGATGTTCGATCCGGTCTGCGACTTCGACGCGACCCGCACCTCTTTGGGGTTGTTGAGGTACTTGCCAGTCAGGCGGTGGATCGACGTCGGCATGGTGGCGGAGAACAGCGCGACCTGACGTGAGTCGCCGGACTGGCTGAAGATCTCTTCGATGTCTTCGGCGAAGCCCATCTTGAGCATCTCATCGGCCTCATCGAGGATGAGGTGACGGAGGCTGCCGAGCTTGAGGGAGCCCTTTTTGAGGTGGTCGATGACACGACCGGGGGTTCCCACGACGACCTGAGCGCCGCGCTTGAGCCCGGACAGCTGCGGGCCGTAGGCCTGGCCGCCGTAGATCGGGAGGACGGAGAAGTCGTCGAGGTTCGTCGCATAGGAGGTGAACGCTTCGGCGACCTGGATCGCAAGCTCACGGGTGGGGGTCAGTACGAGAGCGAAGGGACCGTCGTTGGCGCGACCCGCCTCGGCGAGGTCGGACAGTGCCGGCAGCGCGAAAGCGGCGGTCTTGCCGGTACCGGTCTGGGCGAGTCCGATGACGTCGCGGCCTTCGACCAGTGCGGGGATCGTTTCGGCCTGGATCGGGGTCGGGGTTTCGTAGCCCTGAGCCTGAACTGCCTGGAGGACGAGCGGGTGGAGACCCAGCTCGGAGAACTTCGGTGTTGTCGGATCGTCGGATGAGGACACATCGGTCATGAGTTTTCTCTCTCACGTCGGCACACACTTGATCGCAGATGACTGTAGTGGCGATCTACCCTGCGGCCACTTGTGCAATCATCGTGAGCAATCCGGGCCGAAACCGTATGAGATCCAAGGCTTGCTTGGACAGACTTGAAAACCGTCAGTACGGAGAAAGGTTTGGGTGTGCTTCAAGTTTACATGCTCGACGCCCGCCGAGGTGACTGATAGCTCGCCGGGGAAGTGTGAGTTCCGTCGCCCCCGAGTCGAGGCCGCCGGGCAGGGGTCGAACAGATAGGCTGTACCTGCGAGCCACGGCAGCCGGCCGTCGGCGAACTACCTCAAGGAGAATAAACGTGGCACAGTCCAAGTTGGATGCCGTCATCGCCCTGGCCAAACGCAGAGGATTCGTCTTCCAAGCCGGAGAGATCTATGGCGGTTCCCGTTCGGCCTGGGACTACGGTCCATTGGGTGTTGAGCTCAAGGACAACATCAAGGCCCAGTGGTGGCAGACCTTTGTCCGAGGTCGCGAGGACGTCGTCGGACTCGACTCCTCGGTTATCCTGCCCAAGCGCGTGTGGGAGGCCTCCGGCCATGTGGAGACCTTCGTCGATCCACTCGTGGAATGCCTCAACTGCCACAAGCGCCACCGCGAAGACCACCTCGTCGAAGCCTATGAGGCCAAGCACTCCAAGGCGCCCGAGAACGGCATGGCTGACGTGGTCTGCCCAGACTGCGGAACCCGCGGGCAGTGGACCGAGCCGCAGGAGTTCTCCGGCCTGGTCAAGACCTACCTCGGGCCGGTCGAATCGGAGGCAGGTTTGAACTATCTGCGTCCCGAGACCGCCCAGGGAATCTTCGTCAACTTCAACAACGTCGTGACCGCTGCACGGAAGAAGCCGCCGTTCGGCATCGGCCAGATCGGCAAGGCCTTCCGCAACGAGATCACTCCCGGCAACTTCATCTTCCGCACTCGCGAGTTCGAACAGATGGAGCTCGAATACTTCGTCCGCCCCGAAGAGTCCGACGACTACTACCGCGAATGGGTCGAGGCCTGCTGGAATTGGTTCCTCGACCTGGGAATCAGCGAAGACAATGTGCGTCGTCTCGACGTTCCCGAAGACGACCGGGCCCACTACTCGTCCGGCACCATAGACGTCGAATACCGTTTCGGCTTCCAAGGCTCGGAATGGGGCGAGCTCATGGGCGTGGCCAACCGCACCGACTACGACCTCGGCACTCACACCGAGGCTTCGGGTGCGAAGCTGCAGTACTTCGACCAGGCCAGCGGCGAGCGTTTCACCCCCTACGTCATCGAACCCTCCTTCGGACTCACCCGTTCGATGATGGCCTTCCTCATCGACGCCTACACCGAAGACGAGGCACCGAACACCAAGGGTGGCGTGGACAAGCGCATCGTGCTCAAGCTGGACCCGCGATTGGCTCCGATCAAGGCTGCCGTGCTGCCGCTGAGCCGCAACGAGAAGCTGTCCCCGCAGGCCAAGGAGCTCGCGGCTCGCCTGCGCAAGCGCTGGAACATCGACTTCGATGATGCCGGTGCCATCGGCCGCCGCTACCGTCGCCAGGATGAGATCGGCACCCCGCTGTGCATCACCTTCGACTTCGACTCGCTCGATGACAATGCGGTTACGATCCGCAAGCGCGATGACATGAGCCAGGAGCGCGTCCGCCTCGATCAGGTCGAGAACTACCTGGCCGAGCACCTCGGCGTCTGATAGTCCGCTGGGGTCTGACCTCCAGCTGGAGCCGGTCACCGGTGGCTCCTGAGAGTCGGACCCGGTCGGTCGTGAAATCGGTCGACCGGGCCCGACTCGGTCGGTTGTGCTCCAGCAGGCACAGCCGTGCACATCGACATTGAATTCGCGCACCCGGCCCGAGTTACAACGCGCACCGACACGAAGGTCCGCCATGCATATGACGCTCAATCGGGAGCCCACGGCCTCGCCGAGGGTCCGCCTGATCATGATCGTGTGTCTCTTACCGCTGGTCCTCATCACAATCGGTGGCCTGGTCCTGCTGTGGCCGCACGGATCGGAGCAGGACCTGCCCGGCGGTGGCCCGATGACGAATGCCGCTCCGGGAGTCTCCACCGCTGAAGCGAGGGTCACCGCCGTGGACGCATCGAGCTGCGATGCGAGTGATCCCGATCCGATGCTCGAAGCCGACTGCATGGAGTTCACGGCCGAAGTGGATGGGCAGGAGGGGAGTCTCTATGTGACTCCCGACGCCATCGTGTCCGGGGTTGGGGTCGGAGATTCGCTCAAGGTCCTCGACTTCACGAAGTCGACTGACCGCGCAGAGACCGAGACCGACTATGTGTTCATCGACTACGACAGAGACGTCCCGATCCTTGCCCTGGCGATCATCTACGGGCTCGTAGTTCTCGCCGTCGCAGGCTTTCGAGGCTTGCGTGCATTGACGAGCCTTGCCTTCGCCGGTGTCGTGCTGATCGTGTTCATGCTCCCAGCGATCCTCGCCTCGAAGCCGCCGATCCTCGTGGCAATGGTCGCGGCGAGTGCGATCATGGTCATCGCACTGTACCTTGCCCATGGTGTGTCCACGCGAACGACCACGGCACTCTTCGGGACCGTGGCCGGCATCATCATCACTGGTCTTCTCGGTGCCTGGATGACTTCCTGGGCCAATCTCGGCATCGCCTACTCCGAAGAGGGATTCCTCCTCACCGGCACTACGGACGTGTCGTTGGCTGACCTGATCGTCTGCGCGATACTCGTCACCGGACTCGGTGTACTCAACGACGTCACCATCACCCAGGCGTCGGCGGTCTGGGAATTGGCCACAGCGGCACCAGATCTCAAATCCGGGCAGCTCTTCGCCCGAGCGATGAGCATCGGTCGCGACCACATCGCCTCGACGGTGTACACGATCACGTTCGCCTATGTGGGGTCCGCGCTGACCACACTCCTCATCGTCTCCGCCCACGACCAGTCGTTCTTCGAGACCCTGACATTGGGGGAGATGGCTATTGAGGTCGTGAGCATCCTCGTGTGTTCGATCGGCTTGGTCATCGCCATCCCACTGACGACTGCTTTAGGGGTGCTCGTCGTACGATCGGGCCTGCAGCCGCCACCACGCCTTGCGCCGTCGCAGAGCAGCACCCCACCTTCGCACGAGCAGAACTCGACTGCTGATCCAGCCTTGGACTGACCCCGCCCTGGGCCGGATCAGCCAGCGATGGGATTCGGACGCGTCATCGGCGAGGGACGAAGCACTCGTGCCCACATGCGTGTGGATGCCCGACACGCAACGGCCCCGACTCCTCGAATGAGGAATCGGGGCCGCTTCGCGCTGGGGCTGCTCCTAAGTAACCGCAGCCGCAGCCTGCAATCGCAATCGCAGACCGTGATCAGAGCTTCGTCCAAGCCTCCGAGAGGACGCCGCGGATGATCTGCTCCATCTCGTCGAACTCATTCTGACCGACGGTCAGGGGAGGCGAGAGCTGAATGACGGGATCTCCACGGTCATCGGCGCGGCAGTACAAGCCGTTCTCGTACATCTTCGCGGACACGAAGTTCTTGAGGATGCGCTCGGACTCCTCCTCGGTGAAGGACTCCTTGGTGTCGCGATCCTTGACGAGTTCGATGCCGTAGAAGAAGCCCTCACCGCGAACGTCACCGACGATCGGCAGGTCTTTGAGCTTCTCGAGCGTGAACTTGAACGCGGCAGCGTTCTCGTGGACGTGGTCGTTGAGCTTCTCCTTCTCGAACACGTCGAAGTTCGCCATCGCCGCGGCGCAGGAGACGGGGTGACCGCCGAAGGTGTAGCCGTGGTAGAACGTCTCATCGCCACCGGGGCCGAAGGGCTCGAACAGACGATCCGAGGCGATCATCGCACCGAGCGGAGCATAACCGGAGGTGATGCCCTTGGCGCTGGTGATGATGTCGGGGACGTAGCCGAAATCGTTGCAGGCGAACATGTCGCCAATGCGGCCATAGGCGCAGATGGTCTCGTCGGAGACCATGAGCACGTCGTACTCGTCGCAGATCTCGCGGACGCGTTCGAAATATCCGGGAGGCGGCGGGAAGCAGCCGCCGGAGTTCTGCACGGGCTCGACGAAGACAGCCGCAACCGAATCAGCACCCTCGAATTCGATGGCCTCGGCGATGCGGTCGGCAGCCCAACGGCCAAAGGCCTTCTCGTCGTGGGCGTAGGGCTCCGGCGAACGGTAGAAGTTCGTATTCGGCACCTTGATCGCGCCGGGGACCAAGGGGGCGAACTGCTCGCGCAGGTCCGGCAGTGAGGTCACTGACAGGGCACCGTGCGGGGTGCC
Organism: Brevibacterium picturae; assembly: GCF_900105045.1. GTDB lineage: Bacteria > Actinomycetota > Actinomycetes > Actinomycetales > Brevibacteriaceae > Brevibacterium > Brevibacterium picturae. The sequence continues at coordinate 4,041,929 of NZ_LT629739.1, forward strand.
GTGGTAGGCCGTGGCACGTGAGATGATCTTGTGCTTGCCGGGCTTGCCCGTGACCTTGAAGTAGTTCTTGGCCAGCTTCATCGCCGACTCGACAGAGTCACCGCCACCGGAGGTGAGGAAGACACGGTTGAGATCACTTGGAGCGAAGCTTGCCAGGCGCTCGGAGACCTCGATCGCCTGCGGATGAGCGAAGGACCACAGCGGCATGAAGGGCAGCTTCAGCGCTTGGTCGTACATCGCCTTCGCGATCTCCTCGCGACCGTGACCGACCTGGACCGTGAACAGCCCGGCCAGGCCGTCAAGGTACTTATTGCCCTTGTCGTCGAAGATGTGGTGGCCTTCACCACCGGTGATGATCGGTGCTTCACCACCGTTGAACAGTGACTGGTGCGGAGCCATGTGCATCCACACGTTGTTGCGGATGGCATCCTGATAGTCGGTGCCAGCTCTGGTGACATTCTCTGTCATCGCGTCCCCCAGTTGTATTTTTGCTTCTCGAGTGAGAGGTACATGAATAGCTCCGTGTCCACGATCGCGTCGATCGAGCGCAGCTCTTCGTTGACGAATTCGATCAGGTGTCGATCCGATTCGCAGACGATCTCGACTAAGAGGTCGAACGACCCTGCGGTCACGACGAGATAGTCGATCTCGTCGTAGCCGTGCAGTCTGTCGGCGACCTTGGAGATATCGCCCCGAACCTTGACTCCCACCATGGCCTGTCGGGCGAAGCCCAGGCTCAAGGGATCGGTCACGGCGACGATTTCCATCACGCCGGAATCGATGAGCCTGGAGACCCGCTGACGCACGGCAGCCTCGGACAGCCCCACTGACTTGCCGATGGCGGAGTAGGACTTGCGTCCATCGTGCTGCAATTCGACGATGATCGCTTTCGACTTCTCATCGAGATTGCCCAGGCGGTGACTGCTTCCGCTCGGCAGCAAGTCGGCCATTCTTCACCTCCGTGATTTGAGTCTCAACACAATCTACCATTGATTCCGTCGGAATGCGCACATTCGTATGCGAATTCAGTCGAATCCGAAAAACATTCGTTCTGGATCCGTCATGATTTCGCGTTTTCACCCCTGACAACACGCGTGTCGCAGTGATTGACACCGTGTGATGCGGCTCACCACACTGTAATCATGAATGAGGGTGAGCTGTTCTACGCTGGGGAAGACAACCGGCCGGATGTCCAGGGAATGCGGCCCGGCGCCCAGCAGGGGCGGGCGGCGCAGGAAGTCGGAGCTCGCCCGCAGCCGAGGCCAGGCGAGGTCGATACGATCGGCGCGAACGAACTCTCGTTCTCTCCGGACGAATACCTGGGGCGGATCGCCTCGGTGCGCAATCGGATGGTCGACCAGGGGCTGTCTGCGCTCATCGTCACAGACCCTGCGAACATCTACTATCTGACCGGCTACAACGCCTGGTCCTTCTATACCCCGCAGCTGCTGTACGTCCCTGCGGCGGGTCCGCTCACGCTGTTCCTGCGCGACATGGACGCCAGAGGCGCCACGCACACTTCGTGGCTGCCGCCGGAGGACATCGTCGGCTATCCCGAACGCTATGTGCAGCGCCCGCACATCCACCCCTTCGACTGGGTGGCCTTCGCGCTGCGGCAGCGCTGGGAGGTCGCCCGCGCATCCTCGTCACCGGTCGGCGTCGAGATGGACTCGCACTTCTTCTCTCCGCGCGCTTTCCGGTCACTGGTCAACGGCATCCCCGAGTGGCGCCTGGTCGATTCCTTCGAGCTGGTCAACTGGATCCGGGCGGTCAAGTCCCCGGCCGAGGTGGCCCTGATGCGCAACGCCGCCGAGGTGACCACGGAGTCGATGAACGCCGCCCTGGGAACCATCGGGGCCGGTATCGCACAGAACGAGGTGGCGGCGGAGATCGCCGCCGCGCAGGCTCGCGGGCGCGGCAGCGCCTGGGGTGACTATCCCGCCATCGTGCCGATGATGCCCACGGGAGAGAGTGCCGACACGCCGCACCTGAGCTGGTCGGACCGCAAGTTCATTGCCGATGAGTCCGTGAGCATCGAACTGGCCGGAGTCCACCGCCGCTATCACGTGCCCTTGGCGCGCACCGCCGTGGTGGGAAAACCCAAGCAGGAGCTCATCCGTCTCGAAGGGGTCGTCGCCGAGGCGTTGGCCGCGGTTCTCGATGTCGCCGCGCCCGATGTGCCCACCGCCGAACTGGCCCGCACGTGGAACCGGGTGCTGGCGCTGGCCGGACTAGAGAAGCCGAGTCGCCTGGGATACTCCATCGGCATCGGGTACCCGCCCGACTGGGGCGAGCGCACGATCTCGATCAGGACCGAGGATGACCAGTTCCTCGAGGCGGGGATGACCTTCCACCTCATCTGCGGGATGTGGATGAATGGGTACGGTTACGAGCTGTCCGAATCCGCGCTCATCACCGATACCGGTTGCGATACCTTCACCACGTTCCCTCGCGAGCTCATCCGGGTCTGACTCGAACCTCGGCGGCGGGCCTGACGTGCACCTCAACGGTGTCCGGTCCGTAGCCGTTCCCACCTTGACCCTCAGGCCATGAACTGGATCCAGATCCCGAGGCAGAGCGCATTGGCGCCGGCCACGACCAATGCCCGGCCTTGAACCCAGCCGATGTCATTCGCCGAGGCGGGTGTGGAGGGCTCGGCCATCTGCACAGACATTGCCACACGTGGGGGAGCGGCGAGTGCGGCGAGTGAGCCGGCGGCGTTCCCCGCGGCGACCACAGGCAGGGCTGAGGCGTGTGAGTTCGTGGCGACTGCGTCAATGGTGCCGGTGAACATGGAATTGGCGCCGGTGTTCGAGCCGGTGATCACTGCTCCGGTGGCGGTCAGCCATGGTGTGAGCAGGACGAGGCCGGCGGGGACCAGTGATCCGATCGCGGTGCTCATACCGCTTGTCGTCATGATCCATCCCATGAGCATGAAGGCCGCCGTTCCCGCCCCGATGGGCGTCCAGGAGCGGATGGCGGAAGTGATCACGGTTCCCCGGGAAACCACCGTGAGCGCCGCGATCAGGCAGGCGACAGCCAGCCAGAACGGCGGAGAGGCGACGATCTGTGTCAACAGCGAGGGGAGGGCCGCCTGGAGGGCGCGCGCGAGGAGCAGGCCGATTGTCAGGGTGGCGTAGGGTAGCACTGCGATTCCCAATTGTCGGGTGAAGCCGGTTCTGCGGCGGCGGATGATGAAGAGGGCGCCCATCACGGCGATGACCAGCAGTGAACCGATGATGCCGGCAGGAGCCATGCCGATCACAATGCTTGCGGCCAGGATACCGGTCCACATGAGGGCAGCGGCGGCGGCGATTCCGAGGCAGGAGACGAGGCCCGGGCGCATGATGAGAATCACCGAGGCGGCCACGATGAGGACGGGGATCGCGTTGATCCAGGCCGTCGCCACACCGAGCTCGTCGACGCCGAGGCCGGCCAGCGCCGCTGCGACCGTCGTCCCCGGTCCCAATGCTCCCCACGGCACGGCGATGAGGCCCAGGAGGCCGAGTATCGCCGACTGACGCAGCGAGCAGCCGAGCAGTCGGAGCACGGGAACTCCGATCGTCACGCCGATGCCGAATCCGGTGACGGATTCGGCGAAAGGCACGAGTCCGAAGACGACGAGGGCCACGCCGAGTGCTCGACTCGGTGCCGCTGATTCGACCCAGGCGGAGATCTCGCGCATCGAACCCGCGGCTTCGAGCAGTCGCGCGAGGACCATACCGAAGAGCAGGATGAGGGCGACTTCGAGGATGAGCGGAAAGTAGTCAGCCCCGGAGGTCAGCAGAACCGACATCGGGGTCGGAAAGAAGAACACGACTGCAAGGCAGGCGGTGATGACTCCCGCAGTGGCGGCGATCCACGAGCTCTGCTTGAGAACGAGCAGCGCGATGGCAAGCATAATGGGAGCAAGCGCCAGCAGCGGCGTCATGTGAAAAGTTCCATGAGAAATTTCCTTTGATAGAATCATCTCTACTATTCAAGAATAAACTATGATGTGACAATGGCGAACACAGAGGATCTTGGAGCTCGAGTATTCGGCGCGCGCATCAGAGCCCGCCGCAAGTACAACGACTTAACGCTCAACGAACTCGCGATCCGCGCCGGGATCTCCCGGGCAGCCTTGTCAAAGATCGAACGCGGTGAACAGGACACGTCCGTCTCGAACGCCATGGGTCTCTCCCGTGCCCTCGGCGTTGAGGTGGGTGAGCTCCTCGCCCCGCCCGAGGTGGTCATCACTCCCAGCAGTTCCATCCCTGCACACAGTGCCTACGGCAGGGGCACAGTGCGACGTGACTTGCCCGCGCCGCAGGAGAATATGGACGTCGTTCACTACAAACTCGATCCGCGCTGCGAAACCGCGTCGTTCGCCGCCCACCGCAGCGGCTCGCGAGAGTCGTTCTTCGTCCTCGCCGGCACGATCGAAATCGTCACGATCGATCGTACGACCACGCTGCGAGCCGGCGACTGTGCCCAGGCGCCCGGGGACGTTCCGCATCAGCTGTCGAATCCCACCGATGAGCCGGCGGAGCTCATGCTCATCATCGTCTGAGGCACGTCGTTGCCTTGACGCGGCAAGCCGACCTCCGGCATTCTGGTTCTGACACATTCCCGGCGAAAGACAGTCATTTCGTGAAGTAATTCCTCATTTCCGAATTGCGGGTGCAACGGACCCGCAGCGCACTGCTGTGCATGAAATGAGGTCGCACATGACTGCCATATCCGTCTCGAATCTCGGATACCGCCTCGGCGACGACACCGAGATCTTCACCTCGCTCACTGCCTCGATCCCCGCGGCCGTCGTCGGTCTGGTCGGGGACAACGGTGTCGGAAAATCCACCCTCGCCAAGATCATCGCAGGACTTCTCACGCCCACCTCCGGCAGCATCACCGGCGCCGAGGGTGCCGTCTACATCGATCAGCTTCTGCCGCACACCGACGACAGCGTCGCCTCGGCGTTGGGAATCGCCCCCATCAGAACTGCACTGACGAAGGCGCTGGCCGGTGACGCCGGACTCGATGACTTCGAGATCATCGGTGACGACTGGGACATCGAGGAACGGGCGCTGGAGGCTCTGGCCGACCTCGGTCTGAAACTCGACGCCCACGCCCTGGATCGTCGGCTGAGCACCTTTTCGGGCGGGCAGGCCATGCGCATCGGTCTGGCCAGGGCGGCTCTGGCCGGCCAGCGCTGGCTGATCCTCGACGAACCCAGCAACAACCTCGACGAGGCCGGGCGCCGTCGTCTGATCTCTCTGCTCCGGGCCAGGACCGGGCCGACCCTGCTTATCTCGCACGACCGAGCGCTGCTGACGACGGTGACGACGATCGTCGAGATGACAGATCAGCTGCGGGTGTACGGCGGGAACTTCGACGACTACGAGTCCATGGTCGCAGCCGAAGAGGAGGCGAAGCTGCAGAACATCGTCGATGCCAAGAAGTCCCTGGCGATCGAGAAGCGGCAGCGGATCGAACTCGAGACGAAGCTGGCTCGGGCCGAGAGGAAGGCCGCCAAGGACAAGGAGAACAAGAGGCGTCCAAAGATCGTGATGAACGGGCTGACGAACTTCGCCGAGAAGAGTGCTGCGAAGAGGCGCGGCGACAAGGCGGCGGACGAAGCGGCGGCCCGGTCATCGGTCCAGTCGGCCAAGGACGAACTGCGCCGGGAAGCAAGCATCCGACTGGACCTGCCGGAAACGGTGGTCAACTCGGGCAAACGTGTTCTCGAGATCGCCGCGCCGGTCCTCGAGCGCCCCTGCTCCGTCGTGGGCCCGGAAAGGGTCAGACTGACCGGGCCCAACGGGTCCGGGAAGTCGACCCTGTTGGCTGCCATCCTCGGCCGAAGTGACACCGGAGCACCCATCGCTGAGCTCTTCCCCGGCATTGAGATCAATGCTCCGGTGCCGATCGCCCACCTCGACCAGCAGTACAGGCTGCCGCCGACACTGACCGTCATGGAGGCGGTGAGGGAGAACAATCCCAGTCTCAGCCCGCACCGCGTCCACGAGGTATTGGCGGCGATGGGGCTGCGGAAGAGACGGACCGATCAGCTCTGCTCGACCCTGTCGGGAGGAGAACGGTTCCGGGTGGCACTGGCGACGAGTCTGCTCCAGGACCCCGCACCACAGATGCTCGTCCTCGATGAGCCGGGCAACAACCTCGACCTGTCATCGCTGACCGCGCTCGTGACCGCTCTGGACGGATTCGGCGGTGCGATGATCGTGGTCACCCACGATGACCGTCTGGCCCAGGAGCTGGGACTCGACGTGGAATGGGACATCCGGGAATTTCTGGACCCGGGCACTGTTGATGAGGATAAGGATGCCAACGAGACGGAGGAGTCGCTTGCGTGATCGAGAAAGGGCAGCGTCTGCTTATGCAGGTGCCGCGTCATTTGACGGGCCGGGGATAATGGCATGGTGAGTGTCATGAGCCCTGCCCCAGAATCCGTGTCCCCGGCTACCGTCGAGCCGTTGCGCATCGGCCCCATCGAACTGCCGTCGCCGGTGGTGCTTGCGCCGATGGCGGGAATCACCAACACGGCCTTCCGGCGTCTGTGCCGCGAGTACGGTGGCGGTCTCTACGTGACGGAGATGGTGACGTCCCGGGCGCTGGTTGAACGCAGCCCCAAGAGTATGCGCATCATCCGACATGAGCCCTTCGAGACTCCGCGCTCGGTCCAGCTCTACGGTGTCGACCCGGTGACGATCGGACAGGCCGTGCGCATGCTCGTCGAGGAGGACCGCGCCGACCACATCGACCTCAACTTCGGCTGCCCCGTGCCCAAGGTCACCCGGAAGGGCGGCGGCTCGGCCCTGCCGTGGAAGAAGGACCTGTTCGAATCCATCGTCACCACGGCCGTGGCCGAGGCGGACCGCGGCGGAATCCCCCTGACGGTGAAGATGCGCAAGGGCATCGACAAGGATCACCAGACTTTCCTGGACGCCGGTGAGACAGCCCGCAATGCGGGTGTGGCTGCGGTCGCCCTCCACGGGCGATCCGCGGCGGACCTGTACTCCGGCCAGGCTGACTGGGACGCTATCGCCCGACTCAAGGACCACCTCGGCGACACTGTTCCCGTGCTGGGCAATGGTGACATCTTCGCGGCTGAAGATGCACTTGAGATGATGCGGAAGACCGGATGCGACGGCGTTGTCATCGGCCGTGGATGTCAGGGTCGGCCCTGGCTGTTCGGGGACCTGGAAAATGCGCTGAGCGGCAGCGACGAGCGGTTCCGACCCGGCCTCGCCGAGGTGGCCCGCGCCGTCTACAAGCATGGCGAATACCTCGCCGAATACTATGAGGACGAATTCTACGGAGTTCGTGACCTGCGCAAACACATCGCCTGGTATTTCAAGGGCTACCCGGTCGGCGGAGACCTGCGTCGGCAGTTGGCGATGGTCTCCTCCTTGGAGGAGCTCGCGGGACTGCTGGCACAGCTCGATCACGACGCACCGTATCCTGGAACGGATGCGGAAGGCTCCCGGGGGCGGACCACCCGCCCGAAGAAGCCGCATCTGCCCGAGGGGTGGCTCGATTCCCGCATCTTCGATGTCAGCGGGACGTCCCTGCTCTCCGAGGCGGAACTCGACATCTCGGGAGGATGACAATGCCATTCGAATCTCACCCACGCACATCGGTGCGCTCTGGGTCCGTAGCGGTGTACACGCCGTGGGACGAAGAACGGTGGGTGAGTGAACCGGCGAAGAATCCGCGCAGATCAGCATTTCAGCGTGATCGCGCCCGGGTCCTTCATTCCGCGGGTCTGCGACGCCTCGGCGCCAAGACTCAGGTCGTTTCTCCGGGAACCGATGATTTCGTACGCACCCGACTCACTCATTCTCTCGAGGTCGCCCAAGTCGGGCGCGAACTCGCCCGCTACCTCGGTTGTGATCCGGACATCGTCGACACCGCCTGTCTCAGCCACGACCTCGGCCATCCGCCCTTCGGCCACCACGGCGAGACCATCCTCGATGCTCTGTGCATCGACATCGGCGGTTTCGAGGGCAACGCGCAGACGCTGCGTCTGGTCACGCGGATCGAACCGAAGGTGATTGCCGATGATGGTCGCCCGGCCGGACTCAACCTGACACGGGCCAGTCTTGATGCGCTGACCAAGTATCCCTGGGCGCGAAGCGAAGCGTCCATCGGCCGGCGTGACTCAGGTGTCCGCAAGTTCGGAGTCTACGACGACGACAGGGGAGTCTTCGACTTCTACCGCGAGGGCATTGAGAACGGGAAGCGATGTGTCGAGGCCCAGGTGATGGACTTGGCCGATGACATCTCATACTCCGTCCACGACGTCGAAGACGCGATTGCGGGCGGACATCTGCATCTGGGTGAGTTCGCTGCGGAGAGTCGTCGTGCAGAGCTCTTCGAGATCACTCGGAAGTGGTACCTGCCGGTCATAGGCGATGAGGAGATGGACAAGGCGCTGTCGAGGCTGCAGGCAGCGGCATACTGGCCCGCGGAGACCTATGACGGATCCAGACGGGCCCAAGCGACGCTCAAGCATATGACGAGTCAGCTCATCGGCCGGTTCGTCGGTGCCGCGGAAGCCGCCACCCGTGAAGAGTACGGATGGGAGCCCCTGGCCCGTTACGCAGCCTCCCTCGTCGTCCCCGAACCCACGGCTGTCGAGATCGCCGTCCTCAAGGGCATGGCGACGCTGACGGTGATGGTCGCCGAAGATCGTCTGCGTCTGCATGACATCCAATCGGCTGTCATCACCGAGCTGGCCCAGTGGTATTCCGAGTCACCGATCAACCTCGATCCGATGTTCCGGGCCGACTACTTCGAGGCCGCTGACGACGCGGCCAGGCTGCGGGTCCTCGTCGACCAGATCGCATCGCTGACCGATCATTCCGCCTGGGCCCTGTACCACCACCTCAAAGCAGGGGCGGAGGACCGTCTCTAGACTATGGCCGGACTGATCAAACGCGAGGACATCGACGAGCTGCGCAGTCGCACCCGCATCGACGAGGTGGTGGGGGAGTTCGTGACGCTCAAGACTGCGGGAATCGGCTCGCTCAAGGGCCTGTGTCCCTTTCACGATGAACGGACTCCCTCGTTCACCGTTCGTCCCCAGGTGGGGATGTATCACTGCTTCGGCTGTGGTGAGTCCGGCGACGTCTTCTCTTTTCTGCAGAAGGTCGAACAGCTCAGCTTCGTCGAAACAGTCGAGTCGCTGGCCGGCAAGATCGGGATGCACCTGCGCTACGAAGACGGCAAGGGCCCCGACCGGGAGCAGGCGAGCCGGCGACAGCGGCTGCTGGAGATGCACGAGGTCGCACAGCGCTTCTTCGCCCAGTCCCTTGAAGGGGAACAGGGACAGATCGGTCGTGAGTTCCTCGAGGGCCGCGGTTTTCCCAGCAGTTCGAGCAGGGAGTTCGGTCTCGGTTTCGCCCCCAAGTCCTGGGATTCGCTGACCAATCAGCTCAAGCGGGCCGGTTTCAGCGAGGAGGAGATCCTTGCCGGTGGCTTGGCCAGTGAGGGCGGGCGCGGCATCTACGACCGCTTCCGCGGCAGGGTCGTCTGGCCCATCAAAGACATGACCTCGCGGACCATCGGCTTCGGGGCCAGGCGACTGTTCGACGACGATCAGGGGCCGAAGTACCTGAATACTCCAGAGACCGCCCTGTATCACAAGAATCAGGTGCTCTACGGGCTGGATCTGGCCAAGAAGCACATCGCGAAGACCAAGCGCGTGGTCATCGTCGAAGGCTACACAGATGTCATGGCCGCGCACCTGGCCGGTGTGTCACAGGCGGTGGCGACGTGCGGAACGGCGTTCGGACCCGAACACGTGAAGATCGTCAGGCGCCTCCTCGGCGATGATCCGACGGGACAGGTGATCTTCACTTTTGACGGTGACGCGGCCGGACAGAAGGCGGCGCTGCGGGCCTTCGAGTTCGACAGTGAGTTCACCGCTCAGACCTTCGTCGCTGTCGAGCCCGATGGGCTGGACCCCTGCGACCTGCGGATGCAGAAGGGTGATGGCGCGCTGCGTGAACTCATCGATGGTCGCAAACCGCTCTTCGAGTTCGTCATCACCACCGCGATCTCCCGCTTCGACCTCGACTCAGTCGAAGGCCGGATCGCCGCAGTCAGGGCCAGCGCCGAGGTTCTGGCAGACATTCGTGATCGCAACAGCCTCAGCCATTACTACCGTTTCGTCGCCGGTCGCATCGGAGTCGACATCGACGAGGTGGAAACCGCGGTCAGAGACGCCCGGAAACGACCGAAGAAACCGCAGGCGAACCAGGCTCGTCAGCCACAGGTCGCGCCGCCGCAGACTCCTCCCGGGGTACGGCAGTCTCCTCCTGGGGCTGCGCAGTCTCCCTCAGGAGGGCCGCAGTCTGCGCCGCACAGACAGCAGATGGGGTCGCGGGGGCAGTCTGCGCCGCACGGACAGCACCAGCATCAGTCGGCTCCGGCGACGAACAGTCAGCAGCCGAGCACGGGGTTCGCGCCTGGACCGACGGGAGGAGGCGCCGGCGGAGACGACTCAGCCATCGAGTACGTCTACGACGAGCGCCCCGACGTGTCGAACCTATCGGCACCGATCAGTCCCGCTCGGCTCAAGACGGAGAAGGGCGCCCTGATGGTGGCGCTGCAGCACCCGGAGTTCGTCAATGCCAAACTCTTCGACTCCCTCTCCGCCCGGGCCTTCGAGCACCCCGGCTACCGTCGGATCCAGGCGGCGATCAAGGCTGCCGGAGGGCTGAAGTCAGCAGGGTCCGACACCACTCGCTGGGCCGAATCGGTTCTCGCGGCCAGTGACGAGGACCTCAGGCCCTATGTCACGCAGCTGCTCGTGACTCCCTTGCCGGTCGCGGACGGAGTCAGCGCGGATGGCTTCGCCAGGGGCATCGTGGCCCGACTCTTCGACTATGACCTCGAACGCATCGCCAAGGAGCTGCACTCACGACTGCAGCGGCAGGACACTGCGGATACCGAGGCGCAGACGACGCTTCTGGGCCAGTTGCAGGTCCTCGAACAGCATCGGGCACGGTTGAAGACGCTCATGTGAAGTCCGGGATTCACGACTGAGAACGTGAAATAGTGCACAATTGCAATTTTGCAGTTGGTGAAAAGTTGCATGAGGTGCAAAAATAACCTCATGGCCGAAACCGAATCCCTGCGCTCCAAAAAGGCGCGCCAGACGCGAAATGCGCTCCATGAGGCTGCAATCACGCGGGTCCTCGATGACGGCCTCGAAAATGCAACAGTGGCGAACATCGCTGCGGACGTGGGCGTGTCCACACGCACCTTCTTCAACTATTACGCGACGAAGGAAGACGCCATCGTCGGCCTCGACGAGTCCAATATCGACGCGCATGTCGTCGACGCCTACGTCCACTCCGACTCCGGGACCAACGATCTGGCCGCGGATACGGCCTGGTTCATTCGCGAAGCGCTGCTGATGGGGTCGATCGACCCTGCTATGCCGGCCAGGCGGAGAAAGCTGTTCGCTCGGTACCCGGAGCTGGTCAGCAAACGCTTCGATCGGGCCGAGGCTCTCGAAGAGCTCGTGGCAGGGCATGTGCTCGCCCGGCTGCGCTTCCTGGGGCAGGAGTTCTCAAGCGAGGACTCGGCTTGGCGCAGCGCCCGTATGCTCACCCAACTGTGCCGAGTGCCTCTCAACCACGCTGGCCAGACGATCAAGCGATCGCCCGAGCTCGTGGATGAGAAGGGCTCGACGAAGGAAATCTACGAAGATTCACTGGAACTCTTCCTCAAGGTTCTGGATCGACTATGACAAAGGCTGAAATGAGAAGCAATCAAGGGCTGAAAACCGGCGAAATGGCCCGCCCGCCAGAAAGTGATGCGGATGCTGAGCCGATGAAGACATCGGCGATCATCCTGCTCTTCGTAGGACTGATGATCGCCATGTTCATGTTCTCCCTCAACCAGACCGTGCTGGCGACCGCACTGCCGACGATCGTCGGTGAGCTCGACGGCGTCGACCAGATGCTGTGGGTGTCCACAGCGTTCATGCTCGCCTCGACGATTATGATGCCGATCTACGGCAAGGTGGGTGACCTGTTCGGTCGCAAACCGCTCTTCATGTTCGCGATCTGCTGCTTCCTGCTGGGGTCGGTCTTCGCGCTCATCGCAGGTGACATGTCGATGCTGATCTTCGGACGTGTGCTCCAAGGCATCGGCGGTGGCGGCATGATGATTCTCTCTCAGTCCATCATCGCCTCCGTAGTTCCAGCCCGGGAACGCGGGAAGTACATGGGCATCATGGGCTCCGCCTTCGCGGTGTCCTCGGTGGCCGGTCCGCTCATCGGCGGCTGGCTGACAGAGGGGCCCGGTTGGCGCTGGGCCTTCGCCATCAACTTCCCCCTCGGCATCATCGCACTCATTGCCGCAGCCATCTTCCTCAAGGTGCCCAAGCACACCAGCGGAAAACGCCCGAAGATCGACGTCATGGGGATGGCGCTGGTCTCGATCGTCACATCCTGCATCGTCCTCGTCTCCGCCTGGGGCGGTCACGATTACGCATGGGGTTCGTGGCAGATCAACGGGCTCATCATCGTCGGCGTCCTCGCCATCGCCGGATTCATCGTCGTCGAGCACAAGGTCAGCGAACCGGTCATCCCGATGTTCCTGTTCAAGAATCGGGATTTCCTGCTGTGCACGATCGCGGGTCTGTTCATCGGAGTCGGGATGTTCGGCGTCCTGTCCTACATGCCCACCTATCTGCAGATGGTGCACGGCATCGACGCGACCGTGGCGGGACTGATGATGGTTCCTATGATGGGCACGATGCTCATCTCCTCGACCCTCATCGGCTTCGTCGTCTCCCGGACCGGCAAGTACAAGAAGTACCCGCTCATAGGTGTGCTGATCATGGCCGCGTCGCTGGTTCTGCTCTCGCAGCTCAAGGCTGACAGCGCCGCCTGGGAGACCATGGGCTGCCTGGCTCTGCTGGGACTCGGACTGGGCCTGAGTATGCAGACCCTGGTCCTCGTCGTCCAGAACGCCTTCCCCGTTGCCATGGTCGGAACAGCGACGGCATCGAACAACTACTTCCGTCAGGTCGGTGCGACCCTGGGCATGGCCTTCATCGGGTCGGTCTTCACGCAGCGCCTCATGGACAACATCAAAGAGGGCATGGGCGAACTGGCGAAGGCCAATCCCTCACAGCCGATGCCCGAGGTCTCCTCGACAGGTCTGACACCGCAGATCGTCGCCGATCTGCCCGAGCCGCTGCACACCCTCATCATCACGTCCTACAACGACGCGCTGGTCCCTCTGTTCCTGTGGGTCGCACCTCTGGCAGTCCTCGGCTTCATCTTCCTGTGCTTCCTGCCCAACACACCGCTGGCACAGACGCTGAAGACCGATCCTGCCAAACGCGAACTTGTGCGCGTCGACGCAGGTTCGTCCGCGGGCCAGGTCGACTCATCCGATAGTCTGGCAGAGAAGGCTAGGCTGAAGGAGTCGACTGATGACGGTACTGACAATACTCAACGCCCCCGGGACCCAGATCCCCGAGCAGCTGACTGACCTTGGTCGGAGAGAGGACGTCGAACTTCGGATCGTCGAGGCGGGGGAGCTGGGCTCTGCCCTCCCCGGCACCGATGTCCTCCTCCTCTGGGACTTCTTCTCGCGCGCACTGAAAAGCGAATTCGGACATGCTGACAGCCTGAAGTGGATCCATGCGGCCGCAGCCGGGGTTGACTCCCTGATCTTCGACGAGCTCTCCGCCTCGGAGGTCGTCGTCACGAATGCACGGGGGATCTTCGACCGGCCGATCGCAGAGTTCGTACTCAACTACATCCTTCTCCATGCGAAGAATTCGCTGCGCTCGCTCGAAGATCAGCGGAACTCCACCTGGAACCGTCGATCGACGAAGGATCTGGCCGGATCTCAGGCCATGATCGTCGGCACAGGTTCGATCGGTCGGGAGATCGCCAGGGTCCTGAAGGCCCTCGACGTGAATGTCAGCGGAGCCGGCAGCCATGCTCGGACCGGAGACGCCGACTTCGGGACCGTCATCGATTCCGCGCAGCTGAGCTCTCATCTGTCCGGAGTGGACTGGGTGATCAACATTGCGCCGCTGACGGACAAGACGAAGAACCTCATCGACGCCGAGGTGTTCGCCGCCATGGACCCGAGCGCCTACTTCGTCAATGTCGGCAGGGGAGAAGCCGTAGTCACCTCCGACCTCGTGGACGCGCTCTCGGCCAGCCAGATCTCCGGTGCCGGCCTCGACGTATTCGACGAAGAGCCACTGCCCGCCGACCACCCCCTGTGGCAGGCAGACAATGTCATCGTCACCCCGCACATGAGCGGCGACACCGATGGATGGCGACTGCGTCTGGCTGACCAGTTCGTCGACCTGTTCGAGAAGTACGCGGCAGGTGAGACGTTCCCACACACGGTCGACAAGGCAGCGGGATACGTGCGATGACCGAACAGTCAGACGACCATGCTGCCCAGCGGGCGTTCCTCGCTCGGGTTCTCAGCGAACTCATTGCGGTGCGCAGAGCCCGACTGCTGAGCATGCTGGTATTGGCCCTCGCGATGCTCGTCGCCGGCCTAGGCGCGGCGACGCAGGCACAGGGGACACGGGTGGACACAGTCTTGCTGTTCTCCGCGTTCAGCCTCATCATGATCGGAATCGTGTGTGCACTGGGGGCGATCGTCGCGTGGACGAGGATCAATCGGGACGTCCTTGACTCCATCGCCTCAGCGAGGCCGCCCCGTGCCCGTGCGCCCAGAACCCGCAATGCGGGAATGGCCGTGGCGATCGGCTTCGCGGTACTCGGACTACTGTGCGGATGGCTGCTGTTCTCGACGACACCGATCCTGGCAGTCGCCGTCGTCTTGGCGTGTGCCACGCTCGCCTGCCTGGGACCGATCTGGGCCAATGAACTCTCGAGCGCCGATGACCGATTCGCCGTGATTCTCGACAGTGATGACGATCTCGCCAAGCGGTTCAGCACCTACACGCCGATCTGGCTCCACGACGCGATGGAGAACGAGAAAGCGGGGCAGGACAGGGCCTGATCGGGAAACATCATTCCCGGACGAGCACGGGCGGCTCTGTGCACGTCCGGCCGGTCAAGCACCCACAGACAGAGAAGTGCCCGCAGCATGTCACGCTGCGGGCACTTCTCAGCGATCAGAGGATCGAACCGATCATGTCAGGGGAAGGCGGGAACGTCGACCCCGGCCATCTTGGCCACACAGCGGATGACCTGGCAGCTGTAGCCGAACTCATTGTCATACCAGACGTAGACGACGACTCGGTCATCATCGACGATCGTGGCCAGGCCATCGACGACGCCGGCTCGCTTCGAACCAACGAGGTCGCTGGAGACGAGTTCGGGGGAGGAGACGTAGTCGATCTGATTGCGCAGTTCCGAATTCATCGAGGTCTCGCGAAGGAATCCGTTGAGCTCATCGACGCTCGTCGCGTTCTCAAGATTGAGGTTGAGGATCGCCATCGACACGTTCGGAGTGGGAACGCGGATGGCGTTGCCCGAGAGCTTGCCCCTGAGCTCGGGGAGAGCCTTCGCCACAGCCTTGGCAGCGCCGGTCTCCGTGAGCACCATGTTGAGGCCGGCAGCGCGACCGCGACGGGAGCCCTTGTGGAAGTTGTCGATGAGGTTCTGGTCATTGGTGAACGAGTGCACCGTCTCGACGTGACCGTTGCGGACTCCGTACTTGTCATGGAGGGCCTTGAGCACAGGAGTGATCGCGTTCGTGGTGCACGATGCTGCCGACATCACCGTGTCGTCCTCGAGAATGGCCGCGTCGTTGACACCGTAGACGATGTTCTTGACGTCGCCCTTGCCGGGAGCAGTGAGGATGACCTTCGAGGCGCCGGGGCACTCGAGGTGCTTGGACAGGCCCTCCTCGTCACGCCATTTGCCCGTGTTGTCGACGATCACCGCATCATTGATCCCGTATTCGGTGTAGTCGACCTGAGAAGGATCGTTGGAGTAGATGACCTGGATCAGCGTGCCATTGGCCTGGATCGTGTTGGCCTCTTCATCGACGACGATGCTGCCGTCGAATTTGCCGTGCACGGAGTCACGTCGCAGCAGCGAAGCACGCTTGACTATGTCATCGTCGCTGCCTTTGCGGACGACGATCGCACGCAGACGCATACCGGTACCGCCGGCGCGATCGATGAGAATGCGGGCCAGCAGACGGCCGATACGGCCGAAGCCGTAGAGCACGATGTCGCGTACGGCGCCGTCCTGTCCATTGGTGCCTGCGACCGAGGCGAGCTCCGTGGAGAGGAAGTCCTCGACGGAGTCGGACTGATTCTGCTGTTTCTGGATGAGACGGCCCAAGTCGATCCGGGTGGGGCCCAGGTCGAGTTCGGTCAGTGCTCGAACGATCCGCAGCGTGACCTCGATGTCGAGATCTTCGCCGAGGAAGTGGCGGGCATAGCGGTGAGCCTTGATCATCCCGATCACCGACTTGTTCAGCAGCGAACGGCCGAACAGCGTCAGCAGCACATCGTTCTCGCGGTACAGGCGTCCGGTCAGTGGAATGAGTTCTTCGGCGGCAGTCTGCTTGTTCGCCCATTCGTTCAGGCGAGCCGTCGTTGCGTCAGTCAAAGGTCGTGTCTCCTCGGTCAGTTGGCGAATTCGTCCCAGTGTATCGCTTCGCCTACTCGCGATTCGTCTGGTGTTCGTCGAGTCGTCTGAATCCGAGCAGTGTGAGGGTGACGATGCCCGCGCCGGCCAGCAGTGCGCCGAGGCTCTGTGCCTGGACCTTGGGCTCGACGAAGCGGTATTCGGGTGACGTGTCCTCCTGCGGACGGGGTGGCTGTGCCGTCCCGATCCAGGCCGCTACAAAGAGGATGATTCGGGCGAAGATATTCATCGTCAGCATGATCGCAATGATCGAACCGAATACGCCCGCGGCCTTATTCCCGGAGAAGATGTCGACGAGGACCGTGGCGAAGTTGAGGAGGACGGTGAAGGCCACAGCACCGAGGATTGAGCCTCTGATCTTGGCTCTTCTTCCCACCGGATGATCGGGCAGCATCGAGAAGAGGAACATGAAGATCAGCCATCCTGCGACGAGAGTGATCATCGGCGGGATGATGATCAATAGGCCCCTCGCCCACCCGGGGAGGCTGAGAAGATCGCTGATGACGGACCCCAAGCTGGCGCCGACGACGGTCAACGCCACTGTCAGCAGCAGTCCGATGATGAGCCCCAGAAGGGTGGCGACGTTGTTGAGGATCTTCTTGATGAAGGACTTGTCGGGGACCACATCATCGAAGTCCGCGTGCAGTTGAGCTCGCACTGCGGCTCCGAGATTGCCGATGAATCCCTGGCCCGTGTAGAGAGCGGCCAGGATGGCGATGATGCCGACTGACTGCCAACTGGTGAGGAAGCTCTCCAACTGATCTGTCAGGGACGAATTTTCGCCTACTTGGGCTTCGATCTGGGCCACGACTTTC
The DNA here is from genome assembly GCF_900105045.1 of Brevibacterium picturae. Lineage (GTDB taxonomy): Bacteria > Actinomycetota > Actinomycetes > Actinomycetales > Brevibacteriaceae > Brevibacterium > Brevibacterium picturae. The sequence continues at coordinate 4,059,372 of NZ_LT629739.1, forward strand.
GGAAGGAGATCCGGACGCGCGACATCGAGAACGAAGCCCAGACTTGCGAAGGTGAACATCGCAATCGGCATGACCGCGAGAACGAGGAAGTAGGTGATGGCCGCGCCGAACTGATTGCCCAAGCGATCACCGAAACGTGTGACGGCCCGCATGAGATGAGCGGGTCCCGGCTGGCTGATGGCGTTGTGGCCGACTTCGACGACCGTGTTGCGTGAGGCCAGTACTTTGGCTGGTGCCACTTCGTGCTCCTTCGATCTTGACCCGCAGGTGTCTGTTTCAACACTAACCGCTGGGAGGGGCCTGAGCGTGGTGGGCCGCGCCTGACGAACTAGACTTTCGACCATGCCGATTCTATTTTCGACGGTCCAGTCCACCGATCTGATGCTGTCCGCTGGCGCGTCAGCAGCTCAGAACCTCAGCGGATTCTCCGGCTGGGCTGTGACGCTCATGGAGACACTGGGTCCGCTCGGAGTTGGCTTCCTGGTTTTCTTGGATAACATCTTCCCGCCTATCCCCAGCGAATTGGTGCTGCCGCTGGCGGGCTTCACCGCCAGCCAGGGGAGCATGAACATCGTCGTGGCGATCATCTTCGCCACCCTCGGCTCCGTCGTGGGTGCGGTCGTACTGTGGGCGGTGGGCAAATGGATCGGTCTTGAACGCATTGCTCGAATTGCAGTGAAGATGCCGCTGGTTGATGTCGACGACGTGCACAAGACGGTTGCCTGGTTCGACAAGCATGGTGACAAGGCCGTGTTCTTCGGACGGATGGTCCCCATCTTCCGGTCTCTGATATCCATCCCCGCCGGCATGCGGGACATGTCGATCATCAAGTTCCTGCTGCTGACCACAGCCGGCAGTGCGATCTGGAACACCATCCTCATCGTCGCCGGCTTCTACCTCGGCGAGAACTGGTCGGTTGTGGAAACCTACGCAGGCTACTTCCAGACTCTGGTCATCGTGGCCGTGGTCGTCTTCGTCGCGGTGTGGATCGTATTGAAGGTCCGTAAGCGCAGGAGGGCAAAGGCCGCGCGGGGCACCGAGGCCAGCGGTGTTCACACCGAAGGCCGCGAGGACTACACCGAAGGCATCGAGCGCACCGAAGGCTCAACCGGTCTGGGCGAGGGGTGAGTCCTCGGTCTGGAAGCTGTGCCTTCGGCTCGCCGCACTGCATGACCCACAATCATCATCACAGCCAGGCGGCAGCGGTGTGTTCCTCCGGAACTTCCTCACCGGCGCGGACAGGTCCGGGGGCGGTGCCGTCGCCGAAGGGCGAGCCACCCAGCTTCTCTCGGCCATGAGGCGAGAGCCAACCGGCGAGATCGGGACCCTTGGGAACGATCTGCGTCGGGTTCACATCGACGTGGACGATGTAGTAGTGCTGTTTGATCTGAGTGAAGTCCACGGTGTCGCCGAAGCCCGGTGTCTGGTAGAGGTCGCGTGCATAGCCCCACAGGTTCTCGAAGTCGCGCAGAGTCTGTCGATTGCACTTGAAATGTCCGAAGTAGACCGGGTCGAAGCGAACCAGGGTGGTGAACAGACGGACATCCGCCTCGGTGATGGAATCTCCCATGAGGAATCGGGAATGGCTCAGGCGTTCCTCAATGGTGTCCAGCGCAGTGAACAGGCGGTCGAAGGCAGCCTCGTAGGCTTCCTGAGAGCCGGCGAAGCCGCAGCGGTAGACACCGTTGTTGATCTCGGTGTAGATCAGGCGCATGACCTTGGCCATCTCCTCACGAGACTCCTCGGGCCACAGGTTCGGCGCACCCTCTCTGTGATACTGCTTCCACTGGGTGGAGAAGTCCTCGGTGATCTGCGGGAAATCGTTCGTCACGACAGCACCGCTGGCGATCTCGACCATTGCAGGGACGGTGATTCCGCGGGGGTAGTCCGGGAAGCGTGCGAAGAACGCCTGCTGCAGGCGCTCGATGCCCAGCACTGGGTCGACTCCGCCGGGGTCGAGGTCGAACGTCCAGGACCGAGCATCGTGCGTGGGACCTGGCATTCCGATGGAGATGACGTCCTCGAGGCCCAGCAACCTGCGGACGATGATCGTCCGGTTCGCCCATGGGCAGGCGCGAGCGGCGATGAGCCTGTAGCGGCCGGGTCCTACCGGCCACTGTGAGTCGGGATCAGCGAGGATCCGATCTTCGATGTAGTTCGTGTCCCGGTCAAATGCCTCGCCCTTGGCCACGTAGCTGTTCATCTGGCTGCTCTCGTCGGACATGGTCTGCTCCTTAGGAAAGTTCTATTTTCAACTATCTAAGTACCAGTTTACGTCTTGGCTGGAGATCGCAGGACACCAGTGGGGTCCTGGGTGAAGAACCGATTGACGAGATCGCATTGATGTCTCGGTCGGATAACCGGCCGAGCGCTGAACAGCCCGCAGTCTGATCAGCGCTCGCAGCAGGGGTCAGTCGGCATAGAGCGCGTCGATGTCGGCGGCGAAGTCCTTGCCGATGAGGTGACGCTTGACTGACTGCTTGGCCGATAGGTATCCGTTGTCTTCGCTGAGCTCAACGGGCAGGATCGAGAACTTCTTGATGCCCTCCGCCCGCGACACCGTCCTGTTGACGCTGTCGACGGCCTGCTCGATGGCGGCTATCACGGATTCGTCCGAGGAGGCCTGGCGCAGGTCCATCTCCGGCAGGTCCTGATTCTTCAGCCACGTCGGCAGCATCTCCGAGTCGAGGAAGATGAGGGCAGAGATGTACTTCCGGTTGTCGCCGACAACCACAGGCTGGCCGATGATGGGGTGGCGACGCAGAGCATCCTCGAGCGGAGCCGGTGCAATGTTCTTCCCGCTCGAAGTGACGATGAGCTCCTTCTTGCGACCGCTGATCGTGAGGTAGCCCTCCTCGTCGAGGGAGCCGAGATCTCCGGTGGCAAACCAGCCGTCGTGAAACTCCTTGTCGGTCGCGTTCGGGTTGTTCCAGTACTCCTGGAAGACAGGGACGCCCTTGGCCAGGATCTCGCCATCAGGAGCGATCGCCACGCTCACACCGGGCAATGGAACGCCGACTGTGCCGATTTTGGCCTTTTCGGGCACATTGACAGTGATCGGGGCAGTTGTTTCCGTCAGGCCGTATCCTTCGAGGACGACGAGGCCGACTCCGCGGAAGAAGTGACCGAGGTGAGCGCCGAGGGGTCCGCCGCCGGAGACAGCGTGGCTGACGTTGTTGCCCATGACCGCGCGGAGCTTCGAGTAGACGAGCTTGTCGAAGAGCGTGTGCTGCAGTTTGAGCGCAAGCGGGACCTTTCCGGCATCCATGGCTTTGGAATAGGCCACCGCGACCTGCTCGGCCCGGCGGAAGATCTTTCCCTTTCCGCCGGATTCGGCTGTGGCCAATGCGGAGTTGAAGACCTTCTCGAAGACACGGGGTACGCCGAGGATGAACGACGGGCGGAAGCTGCCGAGCGCATCGGTGAGCTTCGTCAGATCGGACTGGTGAGCCAGAAGGGCGCCGGAGCTGATCGAGAGGACCTCGATGAAGCGGGCGAAGACGTGAGCCTGCGGCAGGAAGAGCAGGCACCGCATGCCTTCGGTGAAGACCTCAGGTATCTGCTCCTGCGCGGCCTGCACGGTCTGCACGAAGTTCCCATGTGTGAGGACGCAGCCCTTGGGTTTTCCGGTTGTGCCGGAAGTGTAGATGAGAGTGGCGACCGATTCGGCTGTGACCTGCGAACGCTGAGCTTCGAGGGCGTCGTCGCTGATCTGTCGTCCGGTGGTTTCGAGCTCAGCGAAGGCTCCCTGATCCCAGACCCACAGGTGTGGTGCCGCGATTCCAGCGGCGGCAGCGGCGGCTTCGACCCGGTCGGCATGCTCACGTGTGCTGACCAGTCCATGGCCGACGGACGCATCCTTGATCATCCACCCCAGCTGATCTTCGGAGGAAGTGTCGTAGAACGGCACGGAGATCGCTCCCGCGTACCACACTGCGTAGTCGCTGAGGGTCCACTCGAATGAGGTGGGTCCGAAGATCGCGATCCGGTCTCCGACCTCGACTCCTGAGGCGATGAGTCCCTTGGCTGCGGTCCGAACCTGGGTGAGGAACTCACCGGCGGTCACCTCTGCCCAGCTGTCGTCGACGGGTTGTGCCAGCAGGGGACGGTTCGGATTCTCTGCGGTCTTCGCGAGGAAGATGTCGGTCGTCGACGATGTCGTGTCGACCTCGAAGCCGACGACGGGAGTTGTTGACTGGGGCATTGTCGTTGGACTCATGAGGTCTCCTTTGAGGCGTAAGTTACTGCCCGGTTATCCTACTGGTTGAGGGCTGAGAGGTGAAATCGCTCACGTTTGGAAGCTCAAACCCTCTGTGCGCGTCTATCTGGCAGTCTAGCCAAGTCGAAGCGGGGAGTCTTCAGAGTACGATGGTCGAAACCCGCTCACGCCCAGTCAGTGAAGGAAGGTAATGACGACGAATCCTGAAGAGACCGGTTTCCGCTACGATGCGGTGCTGGCCGAGAAGATCGAGAAGTCGTGGCAGCACACATGGGAACAGGCGGGAACATTCCACGCCCCGAATCCCACCGGTGATCTGAGCCAGGCTGCGCTCGGTCTTGGTCGACAGGATGAAAAATCCCATTACAGCCCCCCACGGGACCTCAGTGAGCGTGAGTCCCTCTACATCATGGACATGTTTCCCTACCCTTCGGGAGCGGGACTGCATGTCGGTCATCCTCTGGGATATCTGGGCACGGACGTCTACGGCCGGTACCAGCGGATGCGGGGGCGCAATGTCATGCACGCGTTGTCCTATGATGCCTTCGGCCTGCCCGCCGATCTGTACGCGGTCCAGACGGGGCAGCACCCGCGCATCACAACGGATGCGAACATCACGAACATGACGCGTCAGCTGCGTCGGCTGGGCTTGGCCCACGATGCTCGCCGCAGCTTCGCGACCACCGACGATGACTTCGTCAGGTGGACCCAGTGGATCTTCCTGCAGATCTTCAACTCCTGGTATGACCCGGAGGCGAGGACCGAGGGCGAAGACTCTGTCGGTGCCGCACGACCGATCACCACGCTGATCGAGGCATTCGAACAGGGAACCAAACAGACCCCCGACTCCCGCCCCTGGTCCGAGCTGAGCCCGGCTGAGCAGGAGAGCATCCTGCAGGACTATCGATTGGCCTACGTCTCGGAGTCCCCAGTCAACTGGTGCCCGGGACTGGGCACCGTGCTGGCGAACGAGGAAGTCACGTCCGAAGGCCTGTCCGAACGCGGCAACTTCCCCGTCTACACACGCCGTCTGCGGCAGTGGAACATGCGCATCACTGCCTACTCCGACCGTCTCATCGACGATCTGGACGACTTGGACTGGCCCTCGGCGGTGCGCAGCATGCAGATCAATTGGATCGGTCGCTCCAAGGGTGCCCTGCTGCGCCTGCCGGTGGCGGCGTCTGCGTCCCAGGTCGAGGTCTACACGACCCGACCGGACACGCTCTTCGGTGCCACCTATCTCGTACTCAGCCCCGAACATCCGCAGGTCGCCGAGCTCACCGCGGCCCAATGGGACGAGCAGACCCCCGATGGCTGGCGCGGTGGAGAATCCACCCCCGCCGAGGCGATCGCCGCCTACCAGCGCGACGCCGCGGCGAAGACCGATGCGGACCGTCAGCAGAGCAAGGACAAGACCGGAATCTTCACCGGTTCCTACGCGGTCAATCCCGCGACCGGTGACCAGATCCCCGTCTTCGTCGCCGACTATGTGCTGATGGGCTATGGCACCGGTGCGATCATGGCCGTGCCGGCAGAGGACGCCCGCGACTGGGACTTCGCGAAATCGTTCGGACTGCCGTATGTGCGCACGGTGCAGCCACCGGCCGACCACGATGAGGACGCCCCCTTCACAGGGACCGGCGTGATGATCAACTCCGCCAACGACGAGATCGACATCAACGGTCTCGAAGTCGACGCGGCGAAGGCGACGATCACCGAATGGCTGTCCAGTCGAGGCTTGGCCACAGAGTCGACCCAGTACCGTCTGCGGGACTGGCTGTTCTCACGCCAGCGCTATTGGGGCGAACCGTTCCCGATCGTCTACAACGAAGCGGGCACGCCCATCGCCCTGCCGGACTCCATGTTGCCGGTGGAGCTGCCGGAGGTCGATGACTTCGCCCCTCGGACGTTTGCCGCCGATGACGCCGACAGCCACCCGGAACCAGCCCTGGGCCGTAACCGGGACTGGGTCGAAGTCGAGCTCGATCTGGGTGATGGGCCGCAGAAGTACTACCGCGAAACGAACACCATGCCCAACTGGGCTGGTTCGTCGTGGTACCAGCTGCGTTACGCCGATCCGCACAATTCCGAGCGTATCGTCGATCCTGCCAATGAAAGCTACTGGTTGGGTCCACGTGAGTCCAAGCCGCGCGGTGGCGCCGACCTCTACGTCGGCGGTGCCGAACACTCGGTTCTGCACCTGCTCTACTCGCGGTTCTGGCACAAGATCCTCTTCGATCTGGGCCACGTCTCATCGTCAGAGCCGTTCCACCGTCTGGTCAATCAGGGCTACATCCAGGCCTACGCCTACACCGACTCCCGTGGGATCTACGTTCCCGCGGCCGAGGTGAAGGAGAAGACCGATGACAACGGCGAATCGACCTACTGGTTCGAAGGCGAGCAGGTCAATCGTGAGTACGGGAAGATCGGCAAGTCGCTGAAGAACTCCGTCTCGCCCGATGAGATGTACGACGCGTATGGTGCGGACACGTTCCGCGTCTATGAGATGTCCATGGGACCGATCGAACAGGCACGCCCCTGGGAGACTCGTGCCGTCGTCGGTGCGCAGAGGTTCCTGCAGCGTGTGTGGCGCCTGTTCGTGGACGAGACCACAGGGGAGTCCGTGATCAGGGACGGCGCAGCCGATTCCGCGACGCTCAAGGTCCTCCATCAGGTCATCGACGGCGTCCGCGAAGATATGGACCACCTGCGTTTCAACACCGCGATCTCGAAGCTGATCGTGCTCACGAATCACGCGACGAAGCAGGGCGGAGTCACAGCCGATGTCCTCGAGCCGCTGGTCATCATGCTCTCGCCCTTCGCGCCGCACCTGGCCGAGGAGCTGTGGACGAAGCTCGGCCACACGTCGACGCTGACCTACGCAGCCTTCCCCGCAGCCGATCCACAGCATCTGGTCGCGGACCAGGTCACCTGTGTCGTCCAGGTCAAGGGCAAGGTGCGTGCGCGGCTCGAGGTCGACCCCGACATCTCGGCCGAGGAGCTGGAGAAGCTGGCACTGGAGTCGCCGAATGCGCTCAAGGCGCTCGACGGCGCCGGAGTCCGTAAGGTCATCGTGCGTGCGCCCAAACTGGTCAATATCGTCCCTGACGCCTGAGACACGGCGTGTGCCCGGAAGGGTTGAACACATATGACAATGGAAGCCACTCGGGATGAGATTCGGCACACCTTGGGTGTGAGACCGACGATCGACCCTGCGACGGAAGTCGCCCGCCGAGTCGAATTCCTCGCTGACTACATTCTGACCACCGGTGTCAGGGGACTGACCTTGGGCATCAGCGGAGGGCAGGATTCCACCCTGGCCGGACGACTGTGCCAGTTGGCGGTCGAGGAACTGCGGCGACGTGGAGCCGTAGCCGAATTCTGGGCGATCCGCTTGCCGCATCACGTTCAGACCGATGAGAGCGACGCTCAGGACGCGATGGAATTCGTCCGCGCCGACCACGAGATCGTCATCAACATCGGAGCGGCGACAGACGCGGCGGCGACCGAGTATGAGACCGCCACCGGCGAGGCCATCACCGACTTCGGCAAGGGCAACGTCAAGGCACGGATGCGGATGATCGCACAGTTCGAACTGGCGGGGGAGAAGCGGCTCCTCGTCGCCGGCACCGATCATGCTGCCGAGGCTGTGACTGGCTTCTTCACCAAGTTCGGTGACGGTGCCGCCGATGTCGTGCCGCTGGCCGGACTGAACAAGCGGCAGGGGCGAGCACTGCTTGACCACCTCGGCGCTCCTGAGCACCTCGTGCGAAAGGTTCCGACGGCGGACCTGCTCGATGACGAACCGGGCCAGACCGATGAATCTTCGCTGGGTCTCAGCTATGACCAGATCGACGACTTCCTCGAGGGGAAGGACATCGCCGAGGCTGCGGCCGCGGCACTCGTCGAGAAGTACCGTGCCTCCGAGCACAAACGTCGGACCCCGGTGACCCCGACCGATTCGTGGTGGATTCGCCACTGACGGCACGGCCCTGCACGCACTGATGGCGACGGACTCGAAATGAGTCCGTCGCCATCGTGGTTTTCGACGATGCTCGGTTCAGGCGACGAGCCCGAGCTCCAAGGCCGTCTGGTTGAACTCCCACCGGGCGGAGACGAATCGGTCACCGAGGCTCTCACCTCGGCTGCGCGCCTCCGTGTACTCTCTCCAGCCGCCCTTGCGTGAGTCTCCGGGACTGATCTCTCGCTTCGTCCGGTCGGCGGCGAGCTGCCGTGTCTCCTCGTTGACCCAGATCGACAGGGCTTCGGCCGCACGATAGAGATTCATGAACGCCGTGTGGGAACGCGGGTTGTCGAAGCTGGACTTCGCGAATTCCTTCCGGAAGGTGTGCAGAGGCTCGAGCTCGTCGACTTCGAGAGTCCCGTAGGTCGCATCAAGACGCAGCGACTGCACCAGGCCGGCAGAATCGGGGAGCAGGTCCAGGATCCGATGTGCTCGCACTTCATCGGGCAGCGCAGTGACCTCCTCGTCGACGGGGGTCAGCCCCAGGGTGTCGAGACGACCGCGCTCCGTGCTCAGCGACTGGCGCAGAGAATCGATCTGTTTCTGTGCCCGCCGCCACTCACCATGGAACATGAGCAGGGCGCCGATGACGCCCAGACACAGTATCAGGCCGATGATCCAGGCGTAGGGGTGCAGTCCGGGCACGGCGAAGACCACGATGCCCAGCACGCTGAGCACCGCGAATGTCACCGCGGCCGGTGAGTTGGTCAGGAAATCCAAGAAACGCTTCACATTTCCAAGGGTACTGTTTCAACCTGCAGATATCGTGGAACCTAGTGGCATATAGTGTGGCTGAAATGCTGGGACGAAGCAGGGAGAACACGGGTTGAAGATTTCAGTCATCGGGTGCGGGTACCTCGGCGCTGTACATGCGGCGGCAATGGCATCACTGGGACATGAGGTTGTCGGCGTCGATGTCGACGCAGACAAGGTTGCGGCGCTGACGTCGGGCCAACCGCCCTTCTTCGAGCCGGGGCTGAGTGAATTGCTGGTGAAAGGTCAGGATCTCGGCAGTCTCGAGTTCACCACCGATGTCTCGCGTGTCGCGGACGCGCGGATTCACTTCGTGTGTGTCGGGACTCCGCAGAAGCCGGGAGAGTTCGCCGCCGATGTCACCTATGTCGATGCCGCTGTGGATTCGCTTGTTCCCCATCTGACTTCGACGTCGGTGGTTGTGGGCAAGTCCACCGTTCCTGTGGGGACTGCTGAGCGTCTGGCTGCTGTTCTGGCTCCCACGGGGGCGAGCGTGATGTGGAATCCGGAGTTCCTGCGTGAAGGCCATGCTGTTGAGGACACGTTGCACCCGAATCGTCTGGTCTATGGAGTCGCTGACGGTGCCGCCGGTGAACAGGCCACAGCTGGCCTCGATGAGGTGTATGCGACGATGCTGGACGAGGAGACGCCGCGGCTGGTCACGGACTTCGCAACGGCTGAGCTGGTCAAGACCGCGGCGAATTCGTTCTTGGCCACGAAGATTTCGTTCATCAATGCGATGGCTGAGCTGTGTGAGGCCTCGGGCGCGGACGTGACTCAGTTGGCGGATGCGATCGGGATGGACGATCGGATCGGGCGGAAGTTCCTCAACGCGGGACTCGGATTCGGCGGCGGGTGTCTGCCCAAGGACATCCGTGCGTTCATGGCCCGGGCCGGTGAGTTGGGTGCCGATCAGGCGGTGGCGTTCCTGCGAGAGATCGATTCGATCAATATGCGTCGGCGTGTGCGTATGGTCGACATTGCTCGGGATACTTTGGCCGGGTCGTTCATCGGGAAGAAGATCACGGTGCTCGGTGCTGCGTTCAAGCCCAACAGTGATGATGTCAGGGATTCGCCTGCTCTGGCGGTGGCCCGGTTAATCGCGACGCAGGGCGGTGTGGTGACGGTGACGGATCCGCAGGCGATCGGCAATGCGGCGAAGGCGTTCCCTGAGCTCAACTATGTGGCCGATGCTTCGCAGGCTCTGGCCGGTGCCGATGCTGTGCTGCTGCTGACGGAGTGGCAGGAGTATCGGGATCTTAATCCGGTGGCCACAGCGTCGCTGGTGGCTGGCAAGGTCCTCATCGATGGCAGAAATGTGCTGACCCCCGAGGTGTGGCGCTCGGCCGGCTGGACGTATCGGGCGCTGGGCCGTCCATGAGGGTCGGTCTGGTCACCGATTCGACGGCACAGCTCTCGGCCGCGGAGGAAGCCACGCTGCGCGAGGTCACCGGTGATCTCTTCGCAGTCGTTCCGCTGACGGTGCTCGTCGGCGGGGTCGCTTTCGCTGACGGGGAACTGGACCCTGGAGAGCTGTGCCAGAAGATGGACGAAGGCGCCGAGGTGTCGACTTCCATGGCGACCCCGGCCCAGTTCGCGAACGCCTACGCCACGCTTCTCGACCATGGGGCCGAGGAGATCATCACGGTGACCATGTCCGGCGAACTCTCCGGGACCCGGGACTCGGCCGTCGCCGCAGCCCAGAACGAGGAATCGCTGATCAACGTCGTCGACTCCCGGACCACTTCGGCGGGTCTGGCGGGGGCTCTGTCGATCGCGGCCGCCGGGATCTCACAGGGTCACGACGTGGCATCGATCGCCGGCACGGTCGCCGACTGGTGCGCCGCAGAGACCCGAACCGCATTTGCTCCAGAGACCTTGGAACACCTGCGCCGAGGCGGTCGCATCGGAGCCGCATCCTCGTTGCTGGGCCGGGCACTGCAGATCGTTCCGGTGCTGGGACTCAGCGCCGGTGCCGTGGCTCCCCTCGGCAGAGTCCGCACCCGCACGAAAGCACTTGAGCGTATGGTTGCCTTGGCCGGTGACGCCGCGGCAGAGATCGCGACCGACGAACAGGAGGTGTACGTGGAGATCCAGCATGCGGATGGACAGCCCTCCCACCCTGACGTGGTCACGCTGCGCGAGAAGATCGAGGCGGCCGGCCTGCAGACGACATTTCGAACACTGTCGGCCATCATCACGGCCCACGTCGGTTCCGGCACGATCGGAATCACGGTCCAAACCAGACCCTGAGCTCTCGCACCACCGCGTGCATGCGCCCGTGCATCCACCCGTCGACGCTGCGAGGCCGGGCCCACTCATGTCTGCCTGACTGTGGGCGAGCGATTCACTCATGTGCGTTTGGGCTGTGGACCGGCGAACGGTTTCCACAAGCGACTTTTCGGTCCTGGTGTGTTCGGGACGACCGGGCCTAGCTTGTCGACATGGCTGTCTCTCCCGATGATCGCTTCGCAGGCCTCATCAACTCCAGTGCCGAGCGCGGCGGTTGGGTCCCGGGAGATGTGTTCGAAAGCGACAGCGAGGGAGAGGAAGAGGCGGTCGAACCGCGTCGCGTGCGCCCACCCGTGCTCGTGGCCCTGGCAGTGGCGACCATTGCTGTGCTCGTCATCGCCTTCCTCATCGTCCGACCGGCCCCGCAGCACGCTGCCTCCGACGAACACGTGGGCTCTGCCGAGGGCGGCGGCACCGAGTCCGACCAAGCTGATCCCAACCAAGCAGACCCCGACCAAGCAGACCCCGACCAAGCCCAGGCCCAGGCCCAGGCCGAGGCCGCGTCTGCAACCCAGAGCACCGAGTCCGGCGCAGTCATCGTCCATGTCACCGGGGCGGTGCACCGGCCCTCCGTCGTGAGCCTGACCGCCGGTGCCCGAGTCCATGACGCGGTGGAGGCAGCAGGCGGGCTCAAGGAACAAGCGGATGCGGAAGCGATCAACCTCGCCCGCGTCCTCCACGATGGTGAGCAGATCCACATTCCCGTCCGGGGAGAGACACCAGAACCCGCCGGTCGGGGCGATTCGACCGCCGGTGCGTCGAGCGCAGCAGGGGGAGATGGGGCCGGCAGTGCGGCAGACAGTGCAGCAGGCGCCTCGGGCAGTGCTGCTGCAGATCCGAACCCGGGCGCGAAGGTCGATCTCAACACGGCCGATCTCACGGCGCTGCAGACGCTGCCGGGCGTCGGACCGGTGACCGCGGAGGCGATCATCGCCCACCGCGAAGAGCAGCCCTTCGCCAAGGTGGAGGATCTGCTGCTTGTCCAGGGCATCGGTCCCAAGACCTTCGAGAGTCTCAAAGACCTTGTCGTCGTCGGATAGGGCCGAGCCGGTGAGAGACCGGGGGAAGGCCATTCTCGGCCGGCTGCGTTCGGTGGCCAAGGTCTGGCCCGGCTCCGTTCGTCTGCTCATCTGCGCGATGAGCCTGTGGGCCACCGCGCTGGCGGCACCAGGACCATGGGCGCTCGTCGCCGTCCCCGTCCTCGTCGGTCTCGGGTTCCTCTGCCTGCGCAGACACCACCACCTCGGTGTTCTCCTCATCGTCTTCGCATGCCTGTTCACGGTGCAGACCACGATGCTCAGCGCCGCCCACGGCACGGGTGAAGTCACCGACGTGGACGGCATCGTGGTCGGGCACAGCCAACCGGGAGGCTCGGGGTGGTCACGTCTGACGGTGCTGACCTCGTCGGGCATCACAGAGGTGCTCAGCCCTTCCGTCCCACCCGCGGGTTCGCACATCTCGATGCGCACTGAAGCCCTCGACGACGTGCGCCTCAGCAACGCCGACCCGACGATCCTCCGTGCACCGAACAGCCTGTGGCAGTGGCGAGGAGACCTGCGCATGCAGCTGCGACACGAATCTTTGGCGTCGGGGCACAGCGGGGGAGCACTGCTGCCGGGACTCGTCGTCGGAGACACCGAACCTCAGGACGCACAGATGAAGGACGACATGCGCGTCGTGTCCCTGACTCACATCTCCGCCGTCTCCGGAAGCAACGTCACGATCGTCAGCCTCGGCGCCGGACTGCTTGCCGGACTGTGTCGGGCCGGGCCCAGGACCCGTGTCGCCGTGGGGGTGCTCACCTGCGTGGGGTATGTGTTCGTCGTCGGGTTCGAACCCAGTGCCATCCGCGCAGCCGGTATGGCGATCGCGGTCGCCCTCGTGTTCCTGCGCGGGGGAGGGATCTCACCGGTGGCGGTGATGAGTTCGACCGTGTGCATCCTGCTGAGCTTGGTTCCCGTGCTGGCATCCTCGGTGGGGTTCGTGCTCTCCGTCGTCTCGACTGCCGCAATCATGTTCGTCGTTCCGATCATTCTGCGGCGTCTGAGCCTGCGTCTGTCGATGGTCCCCGCCATCGTCATCAGCGCCCTCATCGTGCCCCTGGTTGCCCAGCTGGCGTGCACGCCCGTGCTTGTGGCGATCGACCCCCGCATCGGGCTGTGGTCGGTGGCGGCGAATGCCCTGGCCGCCCCCGCGGTGCTGCCTGCCACGATTCTCGGATTCCTGTCTCTGGTGTGCGCCGGCATCGGACTCGTCGGCGTCCCCGGGCTCCTGTGGTGCGCTCAGCTGCCCGCCTGGCTCGGTTCGCTGTGCGCATGGTGGATCGTTGCCGTGGCCAAAGTCTGTGCCGGACTGCCCGGGGCGGCCCTCGACTGGCCGAAACCTCCATGGGGGACACTGGCGGCGCTCGGACTCCTCATCCTGTTGGCCGCGGGGCTATGGCTGTTAGTCCGCAGAAAGCTGTGGGGAGTCCCAGTCGTCGTCCTCTGCATCTGCCTGACCGCACTGAACATCGTCGTCGGCCGGACGAAGCCACCAGCAGACGACTGGCTGGTCATGATCTGCGATGTGGGGCAGGGATCGGCAACGCTGATCAACCTCGGCGATGACCGTGGACTCGTCATCGACACGGGGGAGGACCCGAAGCCCGTCGACGTGTGCCTCGACGAGGGCCGGATCGAGAACGTCGATCTTGCCATCTCCCACTTCGACGCCGACCACAGCGCCGGTTATGCGGGAACCACCTGGTCTCGGACCCTGCACCGACTGTGGGTGTCTGCCAACGTCGTCGGGTCAGACGAGGTCCGAGACATTGTCGAAGACACCGGCGCCGAGGTGGTGCCGACGACACGGGGACGCACGCTCGACGCCGGCGGGGCTCGAATCGAGGTGTTGTGGCCACCACCGCAGACAGTGCAGGAACGAGGTTCCGCTGCGGAGTCGGGAGAAGTGCGCAACGAGGACTCACTGGTCCTGCGGGTCGAACAGGAGGGCCTGAGCTACCTGGTCCCCGGGGACATCGGCGAGGACGAACAGTTCATCGTCGCTCAGAGCCTTGAGCCCGTCGATGTGCTCATCGCGCCCCACCACGGCTCCTCCGACCTGTCAGAGGACTTCTTCACGGCCGCAGGCGCTCGCCTCGGAGTGATCTCCGTGGGTGAGAACAGTTACGGCCACCCCACGCCACGAGCTCAGCGAGCCTTCGGCCCCGTCCCGGTTCTGCGCACCGATCTCTGCGGCACCGTCGCCGTGTATGCCGATGCGCAGTACAGCACAGGACGGCACTGCGAGTCCGTTTCCGAATGAGTGCCCGGTTGAGTGATCGAGTGCGGGTGAGAGTGCTGGTGACTGCCGCGCAACGTGTCCATGGCACACGATAGGCTTGGCACATGGCAGTCAAGAAGACCCCGGTTCCGTGGAGTTCCGCAAAGCCCGCGCCCGTTGTGATGATCTCCGGGAATGAGCCGGTGCTCATCCGCATGGCCAAGGATCGGATCGTGGCTGCTGCCCGGAAGAAGGACCCGGAGGAGATCGAGTTCGACGCCGCCGGATATCAGGGCGGAGAGCTGCTCATGGCCGCCTCGCCGTCACTGTTCTCCACGTCGAAGCTCATCGTCGTCGACAGCGTCGAGAAATGCTCGGAGGCTTTCCTGGCCGATGCGCTCGCCTACCTCGACGATCCCAATGACGATGCGGTCGTCCTGCTCCTCCACGGAGGAGGCAATCGCGGAGCGAAGCTGGTCAAGAAGATCGAGGCAAGCGGGTTCCCCCGGGTCGATGCGGCGGCACTGAAGAATGAGAGCGACCGGGCCAAGTTCGCCCAAGGCCGGTTCAAGGCCGCGAAGAGGCAGATCGACGAATCCGGAATGGCCGCGCTGATGTCGGCGTTAGGCTCCGACCTGTCCGAACTCAATGCCGGGGTCGAACAGCTCATCGAGGACACAGACGGAACCATCACCGCTCAGGTCGTCGACCAATACTATGGCGGTCGGGTCGAGGCCACAGGCTTCAAAGTTGCCGATGCCGCTGTCGGCGGCGATGCGAAGAACGCACTGAGCCTGCTGCGTCACGCCCTGTCGACCGGATCCGATCCGGTGCCCCTGGTCGCGGCGGTCGCAATGAAGCTGCGCTCGATGGCCAAGGTGCAGGGCTTCTCAGGATCGAGCGGTGAGCTGGCCTCAGAGCTGAAGATGGCTCCGTGGCAGGTCGACCGCGCCAGGCGCGAGGTCCGGCGGTGGAACGAAGTCGCCCTGGGGCACTCGCTGATCGCCGCAGCCGAAGCCGATGAGGCTGTCAAGGGCGGAGGACGCGACCCCGTCTACGCCGTCGAATGGTTCGTCTCCGAAGTCTGCCGACTGGCCCGCCAGCGCTGAAGGGCCAGTCGGCAGACTGAACAGTGAGCGCACCGCGCAGCATGTCGTGAATGCAGGAGGGCCCCGATCCATACGGATCGGGGCCCTCGAAGCTATAGCCTCAGTGATCGACTCAGAGAGCGTTGATCTGCGTGGCCATGCGCGACTTGCGGTTCGCAGCGTTGTTCTTGTGCAGAACACCCTTCGAAACAGCCTTGTCGAGCTTACGGGCGGCAACAGCATATGCCTGCTGTGCTTTGTCCTTGTTGCCGGCAGCAATGTTCTCGCGGACGACGCGAACGTGTGACCGAACCTCGGACCGCACAGCCTTGTTGCGCTGGCGAGCCTTCTCGTTGGTCTCGATCCGCTTGATCTGTGACTTAATATTAGCCAATTTCAACACTCTTTCGTGTTAGTGGAACATGGTCGTGAGGGCACATCCGACCGACATACTCATCTCCGCGGGGAAACACATCGATGATATCGAGTCTGATGGCATCTTCACCCGACCTAGACGAGACACACGCCATTGATGAAGATACTCGATCAACGATACAGGCTGATCTCGTCAGGCAGAAATTCTGACTCCCTGGTCACAGCTCGGACCCACCTGGAGCTCGGTCTCGGTGCGGGCCCGTCGCGGTGCGGGCCCGGGGTCAGCCGGCGTCGACGTTGCCCGCGACCTGTTCGAAGATCTCGCGGGGCATGACCGAGCCTTCGCGGCGGATGGACTGCGGATCGAGGCGGATCACACGGTCGAGACGTATTTCAGAGGGCCTGCCCTGCGAGTCCCAGTCTCCGCTGCCGATATTCATCCACCGGGCGTGACGGTCTTCGCGCACCTCGCCGACTCCGCCCGGGATGTGGTCCTGGCTGGTGAGCATGAGTGCCAGCACCCAGCGACCGTCCTTGCCGACGATCAGGGACGGGCGGTCCTTGCCTTGGGAATGGTCCTCTTCGTAGGGGACCCATCCCCAGACGACTTCACCCGGATCGGCATCGCCGTCGAGGTCGGGTGCATAGGAGACGTTGACCGGGCCGCGGTAGTCGCCCGGATAGTCGCCGCCCCTCGCCGCAGCGGGTCCCGACGACCGTCCATCGCCCTGTGAGGGACCGCTTGGACGGGGGCCCGAACCCTGCGAACCTGCCTTGTTCCGCTGTGATCGCTTGTAGTACTTGACGCCTTCTCTGACGCCGATCTTGACGACGCGACTGACCAGTGATTTCCAACTCATGTGCACTGATCCTAATCGACGTAGCGCAGAACCGCTTCGACCGGGAAGTGGTCGGAGGGGTATTCGCAACCAACGGAGAAGGTGTTGATCCTGGTCGACACGGTCTGCAGGTCCGATGAAGTCAGGATCCAATCGATGCGAGGGTCGCCGTCCTTCGGTCCCCTGTAGCGGTGGAAGGTGCCGATGTCCTCGCTCGGGACGACCGCCCCGGTGTCGGTGAGTCCCAGCTCTGTGCAGAAGAAGTCGTAGACGGGGGAGCCAGTGGCGACATTGAAGTCTCCGGTGACCACGGATGAGCCGGTCGCCTCGGCGAGGTGGCCGGCCATGAGCTTCCCGGACTCCAAGCGGGCATGCTCGGACTTGTGATCGAGGTGCGTATTGAGCAGCCGCAGCGAATACCCGGTGAGAAGATCACGAAAATCGACGACGGTGAGAGTCCGGGCGTGGGAGACGCCCCATGATTCGGAGGCGACTGTCTCCGGCTGTTCGGACAGCCAGCTGATATCCACGGCGTCGACGTCGAAGCGAGACGAATCGTAGATAACCGCGGTGAACTCACCCGAGTTGCCGCCCGAATGCCCCTCACCTAACCAGATGTACTCATCGGGAAGCAGGCTGATGAGCGTCTCGAGCTGATCGAGCTCACCCTCCTGCGTGCCGATGATGTGGGGATGGGCCTGCGTGATGAGATCGGCGGCGATGGGCAGCCGTGTGGACACCGGGTGCCCGTCCATTGCGGGATACCTGAGGTTGAAGCTCATGATCGAGAAGTCGCTCATGATCCAATCTTCGCCGATCCGTGCCGAAAGTGGCGATCGGCGCCCGGAATCTCAGGGAGTCCGAGCGGCTGTGAAGATGTGCGATGCGCACGCATCGGGACGTCGAGGATTCCAGTCTGGTGCGCAACCCATGGAACAATGGAAGTTCTGGTCTGTCGAAGAAAGGGCGTTCATGTCACCTCAGGTGAAGCCGCAAGCACTCGAACGGATTTCTCCGTCCGCTACATCACCCGAGTTGATCCGCAATTTCTGCATCATTGCTCACATCGACCACGGCAAGTCGACCCTGGCCGACAGGATGCTCCAGGTCACCGGGGCAGTCCAGCCGCGCGATATGCGAGCTCAGTACCTCGACCGGATGGACATCGAACGCGAGCGCGGAATCACGATCAAATCCCAGGCTGTGCGCATGGCTTGGGAGAACGAGACTGCTCCCTATGCGCTCAACATGATCGACACCCCGGGACACGTCGACTTCAGCTACGAGGTCTCCCGGTCACTGGCCGCCTGCGAGGGCGCACTGCTTCTCGTCGACGCCGCACAGGGCATCGAAGCCCAGACCCTGGCCAATCTCTACATGGCCATGGAAAACGATCTGACGATCATTCCCGTTCTCAACAAGATCGACCTCCCCGCCGCACAGCCCGAGAAGTACGCGGAGGAGCTCGCCAACCTCATCGGCTGCGAACCTGAGGACTGCCTGCTCGTGTCGGGCAAGACCGGCGAAGGCGTCGAAGAAGTCCTCGACCGCATCGTCTCGGACATTCCGCCTCCGGTCGGCGACGCCGATGCTCCGGCACGGGCGATGATCTTCGACTCCGTGTACGACACATACAGGGGCGTCGTGACGTACGTCCGCCTCGTCGACGGTGCGCTGCATCCCCGTGAGAAGCTGACGATGATGTCGACCGGCAGCACGCACGAACTCCTCGAAATCGGCGTCTCCTCACCGGAGCCGCGCGCCACCAAGGGACTCGGTGTCGGTGAGGTCGGGTACCTGATCACCGGTGTCAAGGACGTTCGCCTGTCCAAGGTCGGCGACACCGTCACCTTTGCTCCGAAGCCTGCCGAACAGGCGCTCGAGGGCTACCAGGAACCCAAGCCCATGGTGTACTCCGGTCTCTTCCCGATCGACGGATCGGACTACCCAGTGCTGCGCGACGCCCTCGACAAGCTCAAACTCAACGATGCCTCGCTGGCCTACGAGCCGGAGACCTCGACGGCGCTGGGCTTCGGCTTCCGCTGCGGCTTCCTCGGTCTGCTCCACCTCGAGGTCCTGCGGGACCGTCTCGAGCGCGAATACGACCTCGACCTCATCTCCACCGCACCCAGCGTGATCTACGACGTCACCATGGAAGACGGATCGGAGCTGGAGGTCACCAACCCGAGCGAGTATCCGACGGGCAAGATCAAAGAGGTCAGAGAACCCATGGTCCGGGCCACCATCCTCACCCCGAGCGAACACATCGGCGCGGTGATGGAACTGTGCCAGACACGTCGCGGCAGTCTCCAGGGGATGGACTACCTGTCCTCGGACCGCGTCGAGATCCGGTACCGACTTCCCCTGGCAGAGATCGTCTTCGACTTCTTCGACCAACTGAAGTCGAAGACCAAGGGCTACGCCACCCTCGACTACTCCGACGACGGCCAGGACGCAGCGGACCTGGTCAAGGTCGACATCCTGCTCCACGGCGATCAGGTCGATGCCTTCTCCGCGATCGTCCACCGCGATAATTCCTACTCCTACGGCGTGCTCATGGCCGGAAAGCTGCGCAAGCTCATCCCGCGCCAGCAGTTCGAAGTGCCGATCCAAGCGGCCATCGGTTCGCGCATCATCGCCCGCGAGACGATCCGCGCCATCCGCAAAGACGTGCTGAGCAAGTGCTACGGCGGCGACATCAGCCGTAAGCGCAAGCTGCTCGAGAAGCAGAAGGAAGGCAAGAAGCGGATGAAGGTCGTCGGCAACGTCGAGGTCCCGCAGGAGGCCTTCATCGCCGCACTGTCCTCGGATGAACCGGATCCCAAGAAGGAACCCAAGAAGTAAGTGCCGACACAACCGACTGGTGAGACTCCACCGCTCGATGGTTCGCTCCCGGCCTCGGCCGGGACCGGCGCGGATGCTCGCGGGCTGAGTCTCTACGTCCACGTCCCGTACTGTCGAGTCCGCTGCGGCTACTGCGACTTCAACACCTATACGGCAGAGGATCTGGGGCCCGGTGCCTCCCGCGATGACTACCGCAGCAATCTTGCCCGGGAGCTTGATCTGTCGACCCATGTCCTCGCCGAGGCGGGCGCGGGCGACCGTGAGGTGACGACGGTCTTCTTCGGCGGGGGAACCCCGACGATGCTGGCCGCCGAGGTGCTGGCCGGGGTCATGGACGACATCCGAGACCGCTATCGCTTGGCACCGGACGTCGAGGTCACGACCGAAGCGAACCCCGACACCTTGGATCCGGCCTATATCGCGACCTTGGCCGCCGCCGGGTTCACTAGGATCTCCCTGGGTATGCAGTCGGCTGTGCCTCATGTGCTTGCGACACTGGATCGCACACACGACCCGGAGAAGATCCCTGATGTGGCGAAGTGGATCAAAGAGGCCGGTCTGGAGCTCAGCCTCGACCTCATCTACGGCACCCCAGGGGAGTCGATCGACGATTGGCGCCGGTCACTGGACGTGGCACTGATCAACGACGTCGACCACATCTCAGCGTATTCGCTCATTATCGAACCCGGCACGAAGATGGGTGCCATGGTGCGCCGGGGCGAACTGCCGATGCCCGACGAAGACGATCTGGCCGACAAGTACGAGATCGCCGATTCCGCCATGACCGCCGCCGGTCTGCACTGGTACGAAGTCAGCAACTGGTCGACCTCGGCCGAAACCCGCTGCGACCACAACATGGCCTACTGGCGCAACGCCGACTGGTGGGGATTCGGACCCGGAGCCCACTCGCACATCGGCGGAGTGCGCTTCTGGAACGCCAAGCACCCTCGCGCCTGGTCCGACCGGCTGCTGGCAGGTGATTCACCGGCCATCGGACGTGAGGTCCTGGGGGAGTCGACGCAGGAGATCGAGCGGATCATGCTCGCTGCCCGGATCGATTCGGAACTGCGTCTGGACTCGTTGGGTCAAGGCAGCGACAGGGCAATCAGAGGATTCGTGAAGCAGGGACTCCTCGATGCAGCGGCCGTCGACGAAGGCCGGTTCGAGCCCACACTGCAGGGTCGGCTGATGGCCGACTACATGGTCCGCATCCTCACCGATTACGTGGACTGAACGAAGACCCAGCGTACTGAACCTAACGCGAAGAAGCCGCTGTCATCGAAATCGATGGCAGCGGCTCCTTCATGCTGAAACGACGCTCAGCTTATGGGGTGGACCCGATCACTTCACGAAGTCGAAGACGAGCGGGAACTTATAGCCCTCGCCCTTGCTCCCGGCCACGGCGGCGATGATGTAGAGCACCGTGTAGACGAGTGGGACGAGGAACGCCAAGAAATAGACGAAGAAGCCGAGACCGAAGGTGACGATGGCGAGGACGAAGGCGATGACCATGAAGACGATGGCGGCTGCGAAGGTGGCGATCCAATTCGTGATCATCGCGTTCAGTCCCTGCCGGGAATGTTCGCGCACGTACGGCGACTCATCCTTCTTCACGAGGAACATGATGAGAGGGAGGAACCAGACGACGATCGAACCGATGTGTGTCCACAGGACCGTGGTTCTTTCGTTCTCGCTGGCCTGCCAGAACATCTCGGAGCCGGGTCCATAGGCGTTCTCCGGCAGCATCCGCGAATCGAACATGGCCGGATTGCCGACAGGTTGCGCCTGACCGTAGCTGTGGGGCTGCTGACCGTAGGGCTGCTGCGGGTACTGCTGTTGGGAGTACTGCTGCTGACCGTACTGGGGTTGCTGCTGAGAACCGTAGCCCGGCTGCGAACCATAACCCGGCTGGGAGCCATAGCCTTGCTGAGAGCCATATGGCTGTTGGTTCGGCTGCTGCGAACCGAAATCCTGTTGGGGATCCTGACTCGGCTGGGAGCCGTAGTTCTGCTGACCCGGCTGCTGGGAGCCGTAGTTCTGCTGGCTGTATGGCTGTTGTGGTCCAGAGGCCTGAGAATAGTTCGGTGGCATGGGACGCGACTGATCAGAGCCGTTATTGGGCATCTGGGGGTTATAAGACATGCGGGTCCTTTCAGAGCTTCTGAGTATTCACCTTAGTAGAAAGGCCATCAGGCCGAATTGAGGAAAGCCCTAATCCTGTAGCAGATCGATCACAATCGTCGACAGCCTCAGCCGACCGTGACGAAGTCGATGAGCTCTTCGACCCGACCCGACAGGGTGGGTTCGACATCGGCGATGGTGCTGACCTTGCCCAGAATGCGCACCCAAGCTCTGGCCACGTCCCTGTGATCGGCATGCGGCCAACCGATGCGCGCCAGGATTCCCGTCTTCCAATCTTCGCCCCGGGGGACGACGGGCCATTGCCTGATGCCGACGATATGGGGCTTGACCGCCTGCCAGATGTCGACATAGGGGTGGCCGATGATGTGCACGACGTCGCGGTAGCGCGGATCGGCACGCACCGCCTCGGCGATCTTGGATTCTTTCGTGCCGGACACGAGGTGGTCGGCGAGAACACCGACACGGTGGTCCTTGTCCGGACCGAAGGCGGCGAGCTTGTCGGCGACGTCGTCCAGACCGCCCAGCGGTTCGACGACAACGCCCTCGATGCGCAGATCGTCCCCCCAGATCTTCTCCACCAGCTCCGCATCATGTTTGCCCTCGACCCAGATGCGAGACCCTCGGGCCACCCGCGCCTTCGCGCCGGCGACCGCCCGCGACCCTGAAGCCGTGCGCCCTGGAGCCGACTTCTGCTTGGCCGGCAGTCTGATATCGACGGGGTTGCCCTCGAGCAGAAAGCCGGGTCCCAGCGGGAACGCACGGACTTTGCCCGTGCGGTCCTCGAGATTGACGACGACCCCCGCGGCGGTCTTCTCGGCACCGACGACGGCACCGACGTATCCGCTCATCGCGTCTTCGAGGACCATTCCGAGACCCAGTTCGACGGGTGTGGACTTCTTGGGCCGGTGCGACGAGGGCGAGGAGCCCGCCAACACATCGGACCCGTAGCGATCAAAGGTATTCACGGACAACCACCCTAATCAAGGTCTCGGCGCAATGGGCGATGACCCGCTGGGGCAGGGCCGAAAGTGAATTCGGAAACCAAGAGGCGTAGAATTGGCACTCAAACGAGTTGAGTGCCAAATGCAGGTCGAGCACAGGGAGGAGACGAATGAACGACAGCAGGCGAGCACAGGTTCTGCGTGCGATCGTCGAAGACTTCGTCGCCACCAATGAACCTGTCGGGTCGAAGGCCATCGTGCAGCGCCACACGCTGGGCGTCTCCCCGGCCACGATCCGCAACGATATGGCCCACCTCGAGCAGGAGGGCTACATTGCACAGCCCCACACCTCGGCCGGTCGCATCCCGACCGACCTCGGGTATCGGATGTTCGTCGACCGCATCGACGACTTCAAACCGCTCACGCACGCTGAACGGCGCGCGATCCTCCAGCTCATCGACAGCCACGGGGATCTTGACGACATGCTCGATCGCACGGTGCGCGTACTCTCCGGCCTGACCCACCAGGTGGCGCTGATCCAGTACCCGACCGTGTCCCGGGCCACGATCAAGCACATCGAGGTCGTGGGCCTGGGGCCCAACCGGATCCTTGTCGTCCTCATCACCGACGCAGGTCAGGTCGAACAGAAGATCGTGATCACGCCGGGCACCGTTGACGACGAGGCACTGCGCGGAATCCGCGATGAGGTCAACACCGAATTCGCCGGCCAGAAACTGTCGCGGGTGGTGAGTACCATCGCGCCGAGAACCGCAGCTGGGCACATGAACGGTGCTTCGACCGAACCCGCTGCGGAGCTCGGCCCTGTCGGGGCCGACGTCGACGCGGCGCTGACACAAGTCCGCTCCGCCGTCACCGATCTCGTCATGGCGACGCGTGAAGAGCGCATCATCATGGCGGGCACAGCGAACCTGGCTCGCTCCGGCAGTGAGTTCGGTGAGAAGATGGCTCCGATCCTCGAAGCCTTCGAAGAGCAGGTGGTGCTGCTCAAGCTGCTGACGTCGATGGCTGAGGATCGAGAGGAGATCAGCGTGCGGATCGGTCGTGAGAATACTCACGAGTCATTCAGCTCGACATCCCTCGTGGCCGCCGAATATGGTCATGACGCGGGGTCCTCCGCGCGTTTGGCTGTGCTCGGGCCGACCCGAATGGACTATCCGACCACGATCTCAGCTGTGCGGGCCGTGGCGAAGTACGTCTCCTCGGTCCTCGAACAGGGATAGATGCACCGGCACGACAGCAAGCAGCGCAGCTCGTACAATCACCACAGTGCGAACAGGCACGACAACGCAAACCACCAGGGAGAGAGAAGTTTCTGTGGCCGATCACTATGAAACACTCGGAGTGTCCAAAGACGCTTCGGCGGCTGAAATCAAATCGTCCTACCGAAAGCTGGCCCGGAAGTATCACCCAGATGTGAACCCCGGACACGAGGACGAATTCAAAGCCATTTCCCTCGCCTACGACGTCCTCTCCGATTCGGAGAAGCGCCGAAACTATGACATGGGCGGCGGCGAAAACGGTCAGAGCGGCTTCCCTGCCGGTGGCGGCTTCGGCGGCTTCGGCGACATCTTCGAGACCTTCTTCGGCGGGGGAGGCGGCTCAGCCGGTGGCCCGATGCCGCGCACACAGCGCGGCAAGGACGCCCTCGTCGGAGTCAACATCGATCTCGAGACCGCCGCGTTCGGTGGCAACATCGACCTCGACGTCGCCACCGCAGTGGTCTGCGACACCTGTTCGGGTGCCGGAACCCAGCAGGGCACTTCCGTCGAGACGTGCACCCTCTGCCATGGTGCGGGCAGCGTTCAGCGCATGACCCGAACACTGCTCGGCCAGATGGTGACCAACCAGACGTGCAATTCCTGCCACGGCTTCGGCACAGTCATCCCGAATCCCTGCCTCAACTGCCAGGGCGACGGCCGTGTGCGCAAACAGCGGACCATGAAGATCCGCATCCCCGCCGGAGTCTCCGACGGAACGCGCATCCAGCTCTCCTCCCAGGGCGAGGTGGGTCCCGGCGGCGGCCCTGCCGGTGATCTCTTCGTCGAGGTCATGGTGGCCCGCCACGAAGTCTTCCAGCGCGACGGTGACAACCTGCGCGCCTCCGTCTCCGTGCCGATGACCGCAGCCGCGCTCGGCGCCTCAATTCCCTTCGACACCTTCGACGGGTCCCAGGAACTCTCGATCGAACCCGGCATCCAGTCGGGCACCGTCGTCAAGCTTCCCGGACTCGGCGCCACCCGACTGCGTTCGGAGACGCGCGGCGATCTGCTCATCACCGTCGACGTGGTGACCCCGGACAAGCTCGACGATGCGCAGAAGGACCTGCTGTCCCAGTTGGCGAAGCTGCGCGAAGAAGAGACTCCACGTGCTCAGATCACCACCCAGAACCGTGGCATGTTCTCGCGCATGCGTGAGAAGTTCGCCGGTCGGTGAGTCTTCCCGTCTTCTTCTCGCCCCGGGCCGCCGAGGCGGTCGCCGGTCGGGTGCTCACTTTCGGTGAGGACGTGGCCGGGCATGCGATCCGAGTCCGCAGACTCGGGCCCGGGGACGAGCTCGGAGTCGTCGACGGCTCCGGTACCCGCGTGCGCGGAACCGTCTCGAGCGCGGCAGCGAACGAAGTGGGACTGGCTGTCACGGAGGTGACACACACCGAAGTGGACCAGCCGAGGTTGGTCCTGGTGCAGGCCCTGGCCAAGGGCGATCGCGATCTGCAGGCGATCGAAGCCGCCACAGAGATCGGAGTCGACGAGGTGGTTCCCTGGGCCGCCGAGCGCTCGATCGCCGATTGGCCGGCGAAGAAGCGCGACAAACTCGCAGCCAAATGGGACAACGTTCTGCGGGCGGCATCGCTGCAGGCCCGACGCTCCCGCTTTCCGTTGCGTCACGACCTCGTCCGCGGCACTGGCCTGGCAGCGACCTTGGCCGAGAGCGACACCGTATACGTCCTTCATGAGGCGGCCGAGCGGAAACTGTCGCAGGCGCTGGCGGCCTCTGCCGCCGTCGCCTCGGCCGCAGCGGATTCCGCCACCGCGAATTCTTCGGCCCCTGGCCGCATCGTCCTCGTCGTCGGTCCCGAAGGCGGCATCAGCGACGCCGAGCTCGACGCATTGACGGCCATCGGCGCCGAGGCAGTGCTTCTGGGCCCCACGGTCCTGCGTTCGTCTTCGGCCGGAGCGGCCGGCCTCGTCATGGCTCAGAATTCATTGGGCCGTTGGTGACGAAGCGGACTACGATGGAAGCACACAATTGCAGTACTCCCACACGTACTCATAGTCACTAAGGATCATTCTGGACACCTCCACTCAGCCCACGAACTCTGTGAACAACACACCTGCCGACGACTCAGCATCGGACACAGTGCGTCTCGTGATTCCCGACTCCATCGATCTGGTCGAGTTCTTCGGGCCGGGTGAGACGAACCTGCGGAAGCTCGAGAACGTCTTCACCGACCTCGACCTGCATGTGCGCGCCAACCAGGTGCAGGCCAGCGGTGATCCGAAGCGCGTGGCAGCATTCGTCGCCGTCATCGGCGAGCTCAAGAAGCTGCACACCTCCGGCCACCGCATCAACGACGAGACGATCGACCGGGTGGCGTCGCTGTCTTCGGAAGGGACGGCCGCCTCGGCGGTGATGGGCACGAACGTCCTGTCCGCCCGTGGCAAGTCCATCCGTCCGAAGACGATGGGCCAACACGACTACGTCAAGGCGATCCGCAACCACACGATCACCTTCGGCATCGGTCCCGCGGGTACGGGCAAAACGTATCTGGCCATGGCCATGGCCATTAACGCCCTCCAGCACAAAGAGGTCTCACGCATCATCCTCACCCGTCCGGCGGTCGAGGCGGGAGAGAGCCTGGGCTACCTGCCCGGTACCCTCAACGAGAAGATCGACCCATATGTGCGGCCCCTCTACGACGCCCTGCACGACATGGTCGACCCCGAGTCGATTCCGCTGCTCATCGAAACGGGAACCATCGAGGTGGCTCCGTTGGCCTATATGCGCGGACGCACCCTCAACGATGCGTTCATCATCCTCGACGAAGCGCAGAACACGACCGGTGAGCAGATGAAGATGTTCCTCACCCGCCTGGGCTTCGGAGCACGGATGGTGGTCACCGGTGACGTCTCCCAGATCGACCTGCCGGGCAAGACCCGCAGCGGTCTCAACGTCGTTCAGGATATCCTGAACGGAATCGAAGACCTGAAATTCTGCCACCTGGGCAGCAAGGACGTCGTCCGCCACTCGCTGGTGACGAAGATCGTCGACGCCTACGACCTGTGGGGAAGCAGCGAATGAATACCGAGATCTCCAATGAGACGGACGAAGCGATCGACCTGGATGAGGTCGTGGCGCTGACCGAATACCTCGGTCAGGCTCTGCACATGCACCCCGGAGCGGAACTGGCGGTGACGATGGTTGATGTGCAGGCGATGGAGGAGCTCCACATCACCTGGATGGACCTCGACGGTCCCA
Source organism: Brevibacterium picturae (assembly GCF_900105045.1). Classification (GTDB taxonomy): domain Bacteria; phylum Actinomycetota; class Actinomycetes; order Actinomycetales; family Brevibacteriaceae; genus Brevibacterium; species Brevibacterium picturae. The sequence goes on from NZ_LT629739.1 coordinate 4,086,650, forward strand.
CCGATGTGATGTCCTTCCCCATGGACCAGCTGGCACAGGGCCGCGCCGATGCTCCCACCGAGGGTCAGATGGGCGACATCATCGTCTGCCCCGAGGTGGCCGCCGCCCAGGCCTCATCATCGGGACATTCGACGATGGACGAGGTGCTTCTGCTGACCGTCCACGGGTTCCTGCACCTGCTCGGCTACGACCACCAGCAGTCGGAGGAGAAGGAGGAGATGTTCGCCCTGCAGCGCCATCTGCTGCTGACCTTCTTCGCGGCTCGCTACGACGGACGCACCGACATTCCCTCACCCACAGAGGTCTGAGCCGTGCTCTGGCTGTTCCTCGGTGCCGCACTGTGCCTCGTGATCTCGGCGACGCTGTCCGCGGTCGATGCCGCTCTGCTCAGCGTGTCCCATCAGGCCATTCAGGATGCGAAGGACGAGGGCAAGAAGGCTGCGTTCCGGGTCGAGAAGATCCTCATCGACCTGCCCACCAACATCAACGTCATCATCTTCGTCCGCAACTTCCTCGAAGCGCTGGCGACCGTCTTCATCGCACTGGCCTATGACTCGATCTACTCGGTCGGACCGCTCATGGTCGTGCTCACCGTCCTCACCGCCTCGATCGCGGTCTTCGTCGTCGCCGGTGTGTCCCCGCGGACCATCGGCCGCAGACGTTCTCTGGCCGTGTGCCTCAACCTCAGCTGGGTCGTCGGTGCCGCACTCGTGGTGCTCAAACCTCTGACGAAGATCCTCGTCCTCCTCGGCAATCTGCTGACCCCGGACCGTGTGTACAAGGACGGCCCCTTCGTCACCTCGGATCAGCTGCGCGACCTCGTCGAGAGGGCCAGCGAATCCGACGTCATCGAAGACGGCGAACGCGAAATGATCCAATCCGTGTTCAACCTCTCGGACACCTCGGCGAATGAGGTCATGGTCCCACGCACCGACCTCGTGACCGTCAATTCCGGCACCCCGCTGTCCAAGGTCATGAATCTCTTCTTCCGTTCCGGGTTCTCCCGCATCCCGGTCAGCGGTGAGGACCTCGATGACATTCGCGGGGTCGCCTACCTCAAGGATGTCGCCAGACGTCTCCACCTCCACCCGGAGGACGCGGAGCGACCGGTCGACATCGTGGCTCGGGGAGTGCTGTTCGTCCCCGAAACGAAACCCGCCGATGACCTGATGGAGCAGATGCAGCTCGATTCGACGCATCTGGCGATCCTCGTCGACGAATACGGCGGAACTGCCGGTCTGGTCACCATCGAGGACATCGTCGAAGAGATCGTCGGTGAGATCGAGGATGAATACGACTCCAACGATGACGAACTCGTTGAGGTCGACGATGGCTCTTACGTCATCAGCACCCGAATGACGATCTCGGACTTCGCCGACTATTTCGATGTGAAGATCGACGAGGACGACGTCAACAGCGTCGGCGGTCTGCTCACGAAGCTCATCGACCGCGTTCCCATCGACGGATCGAGCGCACAGATCGAAGGGCTGAACATCGAAGCGATGGAGGGTCAGGGCCGTCGCCACCGCATCACCCACGTCAGGGTCACGAAGGAAGAGAACTGAGATGGAATTTCGCACGGACTATCCCGAGGACTACCGGGCCGGCTTCGCCTGCTTCGTGGGCCGACCGAACACCGGAAAATCAACACTGACGAATGCCCTGGTGGGGGAGAAAGTGGCGATCACCTCGGCGAAGCCTCAGACCACCCGGCACACGATCCGCGGCATTGTGCACAAAGATGATCACCAGCTGATCCTCGTCGACACCCCGGGACTCCACAAGCCGCGGACCCTGCTGGGCAGCCGCCTCAACGATCTCGTGGCCTCGACCTTGAGTGAGGTCGACGTCATCGGCTTCTGCCTGCCTGCTGATGAACCCATCGGTCCCGGCGACAGGTACATCGCCTCCCAGCTCGAGCTGCTCGACGGGCGCACCCCGATCGTGGCCCTGGTGACGAAGACCGACAAGGTCCCACAGGACAAGGTCGCCGAGGCTCTGCTGGCCGTGGGAGCCCTCGCCGACTTCGCCGATGTGGTGCCGGTCTCCGCCGTCGACGGATTCCAGGTCGACACGGTCGACTCCGTGCTCACCGGCCACCTTCCGGTCTCTCCGCCGCTCTACCCTGAGGGGGAGCTGACGGACGAGCCGGAGGAGATGATGATCGCCGAACTCGTCCGTGAAGCCGCGCTCGAAGGTGTCCGCGACGAACTTCCGCACTCCCTGGCCGCGCAGGTCGAGGAGATGTATCCCCGTGAGGGCCGCAGCGAGGACAACCCACTGTGGAACGTCCACGTCAACCTCTTTGTCGAGCGTTCCAGCCAGAAGGCGATCATCATCGGCAAGGGCGGCAGTCGACTCAAAGCCATTGGAAGCGAATCGAGGCGCGGCATCGAGGCTCTGCTCGGAACCAAGGTCTACCTCGACCTGCACGTGAAGATCGCCAAGGACTGGCAGCGTGACCCGAAGCAGCTGGGGCGTCTGGGCTTCGACTTCAGCTGATCTGGTTGCGGCTGTCTGATTTCGGCAGCCGCGATCTCGGGTGAAATTGTCCGTTGAGAGGACTCTCACGTCGCGGGCGGTTGCTGGGCGAACTGTTGCCTGCAATAGACTAGGCCGAGTGAATGCCGAGCAGACTCTGGTCGCACTGAGCGACCGTTCCCCCCAGGTCGCACCCGATGAACTCATTGCGGGTCTTGTCCCGCCCCCGCAGTTCCACGACGTGTCCTTTGCCAGCTACCGCACCGACGACTCGGAGCCGTCGCAGGCTCAGGCACGGGACAAGCTTGAGGAATTCGTGGCATCCTCGACGTCGAAGGGGTTCCTAGACAAGCTGTTCTCGAGGGGCAAGTCCGGACCCAAAGGCGTCTACCTTGACGGCGGCTACGGCGTGGGCAAGACGCACCTCCTGGCCTCGGCATGGCATGCCAACGAAAAGCCCGCGACCTTCGGCACCTTCGTCGAATACACGAACCTCGTCGGTGCGCTCGGCTTCATCCGTGCTCGCGACGATCTCTCACAGATGAAACTCGTCTGCGTCGACGAGTTCGAACTCGACGATCCCGGTGACACGGTGCTCATGTCGCGACTCATGCGGGAACTGACCGACGCAGGTGTGAAGATCATCGCCACCTCGAACACCCTGCCGGGGTCGTTGGGGGAGGGCCGCTTCGCCGCACAGGACTTCATCCGCGAGATCCAGGCGCTGGCCGACCAGTTCGACATCTACCGCATCGAGGGCAAGGACTACCGCCATCGCGGGCTGAGTGAGCCTGCCGAGCCCGTGCCCGCAGAGAAACTCGATACCGCAACTGCCGAACTCGCCGGCACCGTTGCCCGCGACGACTTTCCGACTCTGCTGCGGCATCTGTCCACCGTCCATCCTTCTCGGTACGGCCGCATGGTCGACGGACTGGACGCAGCGGTGTGGGAAGACGTGACGACGATCGACAACGAGGGAGTGGCGTTGCGCTTCGTTGCTCTCGTCGACCGGCTCTATGACCGCAATGTCCAGATCATCAACTCGGGACAGGCTCTGGACAAGGTCTTCACCGACGAGTCATTGGCCGGCGGTTACCGGAAGAAGTACATGCGATGTCTCTCACGTCTGACTGCGCTCTCCTCGCAGTAGAGACTCCCACCCATCAGCCGACGCCGATTCGTCGGCGCTATTGCAGCTCGAGGTACTTGAAGACCTCGAGCTCGGGCACCCAATCGGGCAGCCCTATGATCGCGAAGACGGCCCAGACGATCACGGCCACGAATGCCGCAGTCACAGCCCCGATCGTCCAGCGCACCCATAGGGGTTGGGCGATGACCCAATGCGTCCAGTTCTCGACGTTGACTCGGACGAAGTGCAGAATCCTCTGTGCCCAGCGGAACTCGCTTGAGATGACGAAGAGCCCGATGATGACTGTGAGCCACCCGGGGCCCGGCAGCGGTACGGCCAGCAGACCGATGATCACGATGAGCGTCCCCACTCCACCGACGATGAACCGATAGAGACGTGCCGTGTGCGGGTTGGTCGTGACCGTTGCGCGCCAGCGCAGGAAGCTCAGTCGTGTTTTGCGCCAGGGTCGCACTCCCTGTTTGTGATGGCGCGACAGCCACCCTTTGGGGCGCTCGTCATGGTGGTCGTCGTTCACCCCTCCAATATAAGTCGATGAGTCTGAAAGCTCGATCTGCGTGTGTGAGCACGATCACTCCGATCTGATTTTGCATGGACCGGCACCTGCGTATAGAGTTGTATCTCGTTGCCAGGGAAACCGGGCAGCGAGAAATGCGGATGTGGCTCAGCTGGTAGAGCATCACCTTGCCAAGGTGAGGGTCGCGGGTTCGAATCCCGTCATCCGCTCGGAGGCGTCATGGCACTGCCTTGGCGGTGGCGTGGCCGAGAGGCGAGGCAGCGGCCTGCAAAGCCGTTCACACGGGTTCGAATCCCGTCGCCACCTCGGATTCGTCCAGCGGTTCGCTGTTGGTGAGTCGGCGCGATTGGCGCAGCGGTAGCGCGCTTCCTTCACACGGAAGAGGTCACTGGTTCGATCCCAGTATCGCGCACAGGGACCTTGTGTTCCGGTGCAACAAATGAATAGGGCGCGATTGGCGCAGCGGTAGCGCGCTTCCCTGACACGGAAGAGGTCACTGGTTCGATCCCAGTATCGCGCACGGAAGAAGCCCCGAGTGACTCACTCGGGGCTTCGTGCATTCATTCCCGGCATCATCTCAGTCGCGGATGTCTCTGCGCCGGGTTGACGAGGGTGTCCTGCGGTCGTGTACCGGGCACACTTTCTGACCACTGACCCGAACGCGGGGTGCGCTTGCCCGGCTGGATGTGTCGGCCGTGTGTCAGGACTGCCACGTCGTTGACATGGGGAATGCGGCAGATTAACTAGTACGCTAGTGACCGTAACCATCGACAAAGACTTCGGAGCACTCATGTCTACTCCTCAGAACCCGTACGAACCGAATAACGGTTCTGGAAATCAGAACCCCAACGGTCAGGGTCCGGACAGCCAGCCGCCCAATCCGCCAGATTATTCGGGTGACCAGAACAACGCACCCCAGTACGGCTCGCAGAACGACGGCCAGCCGCCCCAGTACGGTTCCCAGGGCAATGGGCAGCAGCCGCCCCAGTACGGTTCTCAACCCCAGTATGGTTCGCAGAACGATCCGAACCAGCAGCCCTACGGTTCGCAGCCGCAGTACGGTCAGCCGAACGTCGGGGGTGCTCCGGGCTATGACCAGAGCCAGGGCGGTTACGGCCAGGGCTATGACCCCAACGCTCAGGGATACGACCAGAATCCATACGGCCAGGATCCGGGTGGCTACGGTCAGGGCTATGATCCCAACGCGCAGGGCTACGACGCCAACCAGTACGGCCAGCAACCGGCCTATGCCGGTGCCGACGGTTCTTCGGACCAGTTCATCCCGGCCAACCCCAACGCGAGCTACGGATCCTATTCGGCCGGCTCGGGTAACAACACATCGAAGAACATCTGGGGCATCCTCGCGCTGATCGGCGGCATTGCCGGCATCGTGCTGTCGTTCTTCTTCGGGATCGGGTTCCTGTTCGGCGCTGCCGGCTTGATCTTCGCGTTCGTCGGTCTCTCCGCGATCAAGAAGGGGCTTGCCAATAACAAGGGTATGACGATCACCGGCATGATCCTCAGCTTCGTCGCCATCCTGTTCTCGATCATCTCGGTCATCGTGACCCTGATATTCGGCGGAATGTTCATCAGTGCGTTCGACGAGGCCAATGACACGCAGTCCTCGTCCGCGGCACCCGTCGCCGATCCTTCCGATCCTGCCCAGGACCCCAGCCAGGGTGCAGGCTCATCTGACGGCGGTGAAGGAGCAGCACCTCCTGTCGAAGCCGGAGGAGTCGAGATCGGCACCGGTCTGACTGCTGCGGTCGCCGTGAAATCGGCCACCGCATCCGACACGGCGTCTGGTGCGGACGACACCAACGGCCAGATCGCTGTTGTGACGGTGACTTTGAAGAACACTTCCGGCTCCGATATCGATACGAGCAGCGCTCAGATGTCTGCGACCGATGGTGCCGGCAAGGAATATATGGACGTCTTCCAGGCTGACCAGTACAAGGCCAGCCTCGTATTCGACACAACAATTCCTGCCGGCGGCGAGAAGACCGTTCAACTCGCATATGGTGTTCCTTCGTCTGAACTCGACAAGGTCCACCTGAAGCTCGCACTGGGCGAAGACCTGGGCAAGGGCAAGAACTTCGAATTCAGCAAGGCCGCGTGATGCAACTCGGGACGATGCTCCGATCCCGACAGACATAACCGGTAACAGCGCAAGCATCGACATTTGCGTATAATTCAGCAGTTGGGTGGCAGTCGTATGACTGCCACCCAACTGATTTCGCACCGCCGAATTGGTATTAGACTCGAGGTGCGAGGCACCCCAACACAGACGAACGGAGAAGATCAGTGGCAGACAGCATTGACTGCGCGGGAGAGACCATTCCTTGGAAACAGGGACTGACCGGCACGGAGATCTTCTCCACGGACCGCACGGTCGTTGCAATGTGGCTCGACGGACAGCCTGTCGACCTCAGCCGCGAACTCGCCGCAGGTGACCAGATCGCACCGATCTCCATTGATTCCCCGGCAGGCCTCGACATCTTGCGCCACTCGGCCGCGCACGTTACTGCTCAGGCCGTCCAGGACCTCTTCCCCGAAGCGAAGCTGGGTATCGGCCCCTACATCACCGACGGCTACTACTTCGACTTCGACGTGGCCGAGCCCTTCACCCCTGAGGACCTCAAAGCGATTCAGAAGAAGTCTGCCCAGATCGTCAAGGCCGGCCAGACCTTCAACCGTGTCGTCGTCACCGAGGGCGAGGCGAAGGCGCGCATGGCCAACGAGCCGTACAAGCTCGAGCTCATCACGGACAAGGGCGCAGGCTCCGACGATTCGGCCTCCGTCGAGGTCGGCACCGGCGAGCTCACCGTCTACGAGAACGTCGACCGCAAGGGTGAAGTCGTCTGGCAGGACCTCTGCCGTGGCCCGCACCTGCCCACCACCAAACTGATCGGCAACGGGTTCGCCGTGACTCGCTCATCTGCGGCCTATTGGCGCGGAGATCAGGCCAATGCGAGCCTGCAGCGCGTCTACGGCACGGCCTGGGCTTCGAAAGAGGACCTCAAGGCCCACCAGGACCGTCTCGCAGAGGCAGAGCGCCGCGACCACCGCAAGATCGGTGCCGAACTCGACCTGTTCTCCTTCCCCGAAGAACTCGGCTCCGGTCTGCCCGTCTTCCACCCCAAGGGCGGAGTCATCAAACGCGAGATGGAGGACTACGTCCGCGCCCGCCACATCGAAGAGGGATTCGAGTACGTCGGCACTCCGCACATCTCGAAGGAGGCTCTCTACTACACCTCCGGGCACCTGCCGTACTACGGCGAGAACATGTTTCCGCCGATCTCCGTTGACGAGGTCCACGACGAGAACGGTGAGATCGTCAAGGAGGGCACCCCATACCGCCTCAAGGCGATGAACTGCCCAATGCACAACCTCATCTACCGTTCACGGGGCCGTTCGTACCGTGACCTGCCGCTGCGCCTCTTCGAATTCGGCACCGTCTATCGTGACGAGGCCTCCGGAGTCGTCCACGGCCTCACCCGCGTGCGTGCCCTGACTCAGGATGACTCCCACTCCTACGTGGCGCAGGAGGACGCCGGGAAGGAGATCCGTCACCTGCTCGAATTCGTCCTCAGCCTGCTGCGTGACTTCGGACTCGACGACTTCTACCTCGAACTCTCGACTCGCGATGAAGAGGGGAAGAAGAAGGACAAGTTCATCGGCTCGGACGAGCAGTGGGCCGAAGCCACGCAGGTCCTCGAAGAGGTCGCGTTGGAGACCGGCCTCGAACTCGTCCCCGATCCCGGCGGAGCCGCGTTCTACGGACCCAAGGTCTCCGTCCAGGCCCGCGATGCCATCGGCCGGACCTGGCAGATGTCGACCGTGCAGCTCGACTTCAACCAGCCGGAGCGCTTCGGTCTGGAATATCAGGCCGCCGACGGTACGCGCAAACAGCCGGTGATGATCCACTCGGCGAAGTTCGGATCCATCGAACGGTTCATGGGTGTGCTCATCGAACACTATGCGGGCGCATTCCCCGTCTGGCTGGCTCCGGTCCAGGTCACCTGCATCCCGGTGGCCGAGGAGTTCAACGACTACCTCGCCGAGGTGGCAGCTCAGCTCAAGGCTGCCGGCGTTCGCGTCGAGATCGACGACAGTGACGATCGGTTCCCGAAGAAGATCCGGAATGCCTCGAAGTCGAAGGTTCCCTTCGTGCTCATCGCCGGTGGAGAAGACCGCGACGCCGGCGCCGTGTCGTTCCGTTTCCGCAACGGTGAGCAGGACAACGGCGTATCGGTCGCCGAGGCTGTCACCAGGATCGTCGAATCCGTCGAAACCAAGGCCCAGGTATGACCCAGGACCCACACAACCACCTCGGCGAGGGCGGCTCCGATCATTTCGGAGGCATGCCCGAGCCCGAGGCGGCTGCGGGCTTTCCGGGTGAGCCCGATGGCTTCCAGAGGCTGTGGACACCGCATCGGATGGTCTACATCGGGGGACAGGACAAGCCCAAGGATTCGGGAATCTCCGAGTGCCCGTTCTGCAGCGCACCGACGAAGTCCGATGAACAGGGCCTGATCGTCGCCCGCGGTGACGAGGTGTACGCGGTGCTCAACCTGTACCCGTACAACCCGGGCCACCTCCTCATCTGCCCCTACCGGCACGTCGCGGACTACACGGACCTCAGTGAATCGGAGACAGCGGAACTCGCGCGTTTTTCGCAGAAGGCGATGACCGTGATCCGCGCCGTCTCATCCCCGGACGGATTCAACCTGGGAATGAACCAAGGACCCGTTGCAGGTGCCGGAATCGCCGCGCACCTGCATCAGCACATTGTGCCCAGATGGGGTGGGGACTCGAACTTCCTCCCCGTCGTGGCACAGACCAAAGCTCTGCCGCAGGTGCACGCCGATGTGCAGGCAGCGCTGTCAAAGGAATGGAACAGATGAATCCCGAAGATCTCGACTCCCTCGCCGAATACTCCTCCCCACTGCTGCGCGGCAGCGAAGCCGTCATCACGATCACCCGCCCCGACCTGGAGTCCAACAGCTACCTCTCGCAGCTGTTCGCGCTGTCGGGGGAGTCCTCAAGGCGGCTGACCCACAATTGGCGGGACTCTGCCCCCGAAGTTCACAGCAGTTGGTCCGGCTACCTCAGCGCAGGTAAGAAGGAGTCCGGGCAACTGTACGTCGGCTCCTGCCTCGAAACGGCTCATCGGATCACGGACAATCACCTCGGCGTCTCCGAGTTCGCGCTCGATGACGCAGGCGCACGGGCGCTCTATGTCGCACGGGTGGCCGAGCCGGGACGCTACGGCCAGGACGACGACATTCCCGCCGGTGAGGAAGCGCCACGGCGAATCACCTCGGCGGCCTATCTCAGCAATGGGCTCGGGTACACGAATGACCGTCCGGCACGGGCCTTCCTCGTCGATCTCGTCGAACCCGGACTCGGGAAATCCGGCATCACCGGAGGTGCCGAAGTTCCGTTGTCGACGCTCCTGGAGACCCCGGAGTCCGATGTCCGCGACCCCCAGTTCTCGCCGAGTGGAGACCGGGTCAGTGTGATCTCCTCACTCGCACCCGACCAGGGTGAGCCCGACCTGCGCTCGACCGTGTGGGTGCTTGGCGGCTCGAGTCCGGAGGCCCTGACGCTGCCGCGGATGAGCGTGAACCTGCACCGATGGATCGACGACGAGACAGTGCTGCTCGTCGGCAACGAACTGACCCGGGACGAACTCGACTTCGTCGGGCAGATGCCGGGACTCTTCGTCCACGATACGACTCAGGGCACGACACGGCGCCTGACCGACCCGGAGACCGTCGCGGTCGCCTCGATCCGGCCTCAAATCGTCGGCCACGGCATCGACGGCTCAGTCCTGGCCGATGCTTGTGTCATCGCTGCGGTGGACACGGATGGTGCCTGTCGGATCATTTCGATCGACCTGGCGGCTGAGAACCGTGTGCTGGGCGAACTGGATTTCCTCACCGACGACACGGCCGTCGTCAACGGCTTCGACGTCGACGGGGGCAGCCTCGTCTGGACAGGGGAGACGCCCACGAACCCTGCCGTCCTCAACCGGGTCCGGATCTCCGACAGCGGCGCGCCAGTCACGGACAGTGGCGCCGCAGTCACGGACGGCGCGACGGTCAGGGCTCATCCGGCGCCCGCGAATTCCGTCCTCCCGCAGCTCCTCCGCGTCGACGGTGAGGGTGGGTCCATCACCGGGTGGGTGGCGAAGCCGACTGGTCAGGGACCGTTCCCCGTCATCCTCAATATCCACGGTGGGCCGTTTGCCCAGTACACGCACGGGTGGTTCGACGAAACCCAGGTGCTCACCTCGGCGGGATATGCCGTGGTCTACGCGAACCCGAGAGGCTCCGGCGGCCGCACCCGTGCATGGGGGACTGCGGTGCAGGGGAACATGGCGGCCCCGGCGATGGCCGACGTCCTCGCGGTGCTCGACCACGCGCTGGCCGGCGATTCCCAGCTCGACCCCAGCCGCCTCGGCGTCCAAGGCGGTTCCTACGGTGGTTATCTCACTGCGATGATCACGGCCAATGATCATCGTTTCCGGGCGGCGATCGTCGAACGCGGCTACCTCGATCCCGACAGCTTCGTCGGCACCTCCGATATCGGCCGGTTCTTCACTGAGGAATACACCACACGTGACCGGCAGGCCATTGCCCAGCAGTCCCCGTTGGCGCACGCCTCGCAGGTGCGCACACCCAGCCTGGTGATGCATTCGGAACTCGACTTCCGCTGTCCGCTCGAACAGGCTCAGCAGTACTATGCCGCACTGCAGCGGGCCGGTGTGGACACCGAGCTGCTCATCTTCCCGGGGGAGAACCACGAGCTGTCCCGTTCGGGCCAGCCTCGGCATCGTCGGCAGCGCTTCGAAGCGATGCTCGACTGGTGGGATCAGCATCTGGGCGGGGACGTCGATGCGAATCTCGACGATCCGACCACCTCGGGGATCCGCTGAACCGATGACCAGCTCATCCGCCTCCGAGGCGTTCACCCTGCCCCACCTGACCCGGGCCAGATCTCGGCGCCGGTCGGTGATTCGTCACAGTGCATCCCACCGGCTTGGTCGCTTGGGCACTTCCCGATATTGTTCTGTCGGTGACGATTGCGGTCTTGCCGATTGCTTGCCGCTTCACTATTCTGCACAAACTGCGTCCGTCCATCGTCAACTCCTGGAGAACCATGAAACCTCGTAAAGCCTCACGGGTCGTATTACTCAATGAGCGCGACGAGGTTCTCCTGATTCGAGCGCGTGACCTGCTCACGCCCACGCACCAGTGGTGGATGACGTGCGGCGGCGGTTCCGAGCTGGGTGAGTCGGCGGCTCAGACCGCGGCCCGTGAACTCGCCGAGGAGACCGGACTGGAATGCGAACCCGGCGAACTCATCGGCCCGTTGGCGACTCGCGACGAAGTCTTCGAATTCACGGAGAAATCGCTGCATCAGCACGAGACCTACTTCGCATTCCGCACGAATGAGGACATCGAACTCGAGGACGCTGTCTGGACGGACATCGAGAAGCGCAGCCTGCTCGAATTCCGGTGGTGGTCCCGCGAAGAGCTGATGGCCACGACCGAGACGATCTATCCGAAGGATCTGCTCAACCTCATGGATCTCGTCACGGCGGGCTCTGTGCCCGACGTGCCCCTCGTCATCGACTGAGCGTATAGACTCTAGGGGCTGTATCTATAGGAAGGAACACCAGTGTCAGGTCATTCCAAGTGGGCAACGACTAAACACAAAAAGGCCGCCATCGATTCGAAGCGGGCCAAGCTCTTCGCCAAGCTGATCAAGAACATCGAGGTTGCCGCTCGCAACGGTGGGGCTGATCTCGAAGGCAACCCGACGCTGTTCGACGCCGTTCAGAAGGCGAAGAAGAACTCGGTTCCCGCCGACAACATCACCCGTGCGGTCAAGCGCGGCGGTGGCCTCGACGGTTCCGCCGTGAACTACGAGAACATCCTGTACGAGGGCTACGCAGCCGGCGGTGTGGCCCTGCTCATCGAGTGTCTGACCGACAACCGCAACCGTGCAGCCTCAGAGGTCCGTGTGGCCGTCACACGCAACGGCGGCACCATGGCAGACCCCGGATCGGTGACGTACAACTTCAACCGCAAGGGTGTCATCATCGTTCCCGCAGAAGGGACCGATGAGGACTCGATCGTCATGGCCACCCTGGACGCCGGTGCTGAAGAGGTCAAGGACGAGGGCGAGACCTTTGAGATCATCTGTGAGGCAACCGACCTGGTGGACGTGCGCACTGCACTCGTCGATGCAGGCATCGACTACGACTCGGCAGAGGCATCCTTCGTACCCGGAATCGAAGTCAGCTTGGATGCGGACACTGCCAGCAAGGTCTTCAACCTCATCGATGCGCTCGAAGACAGTGATGAGGTTCAGAATGTCTACTCGAACGCTGACGTCAGTGACGAGGTTCTCGCCGAACTTGATTCCTGATGAGAATCCTCGGTGTTGATCCCGGTCTGACCCGGTGCGGGCTCGGTGTCATCGACACCCTGTCCGCCCGCAAGGCCAGAATGATCTCCGTCGACGTGCTGCGGACACCGTCCACGGACTCGGTGGACCTGCGTCTGGGCGCCCTCGCCGAGGCGTTCGACAGCTGGATGGACACCTATCGTCCCGATGTCGTGGCGATCGAGCGCGTATTCGCCCGCAACGACGTCTCCACGATCATGGGCACCGCCCAGGTCTCCGGCCTGACCATGGGACTTGCCGCCAGGCGCGGACTGCCGGTGGCGATGCACACCCCCTCAGAGGTCAAAGCCGCCATCACCGGCTCGGGACGAGCAGACAAGAAACAGGTCACGAACATGGTGACCCGGATACTCGAGCTCGACGCGCCGCCGAAACCAGCGGATGCGGCCGACGCCCTGGCGATTGCGATCTGCCACTCGTGGCGCGGAGCACTCAGTGCACAGTCGACCCCCGGTGCGAACAAAGACCTGAATGAACGCAAGAGCGGCGGACGCCAAGGCACAGGTCTGACGAAGGCACAGGAGCAGTGGGCCAAGGCCCTTCGCAACGCTAAGTAGGCATGCTCGCATCTGCCGGCTGGCCGGCGACATCACCGCGACGGGACTGAGCCTTGGTATCGTCGGTATGTCGAGTCGGGCGCTCCGACACGAGCTGATAGCCTGGATTCGTACATGTGTTCCCACTTGAAAGGCAGACCGTGATCAGTTTTCTCAGCGGTACGGTCCATCGCATCGCAGCTGACCACCTCGTCATTCTCACCTATGGTGTCGGACGCAAAGTCAACGTCACACCGGATACCCTTTCAAGCACTCGTCACGGTGCGGATATCGAACTCGTGACCACCCTGGTCGTCCGTGAAGACTCCATGACCCTGTTCGGTTTCGGGACCGAAGACGAAAACCATACCTTCGAGGTTCTGCTGTCGATCTCCGGAATCGGTCCACGATTGGCGATGGCGATTCTGTCGGTGATGGGGCCGGACGAACTCGCTGCCGCGATTTCAAATCAGGATGCCAATGCGCTGACTCGCGTCCCGGGTATCGGCAAGAAGGGCGCTTCCCGAATCATCCTCGAACTCGAGAACAAACTGCCGAAGCTCGCCGCATCTGAGCCGGGGCCGCAGCTGTCGTTCGGTGGGGCGAATCAGCAGGTCGTCGATGCGCTGGTCGGTCTTGGATGGAAAGAGGCTCAAGCCGCTGACGTCGTGCAGGAAGTGGTCAAGGATCTCGGCCAGAATGCTGGCACATCGACGCTGCTGAAGGCCGCTCTCAAGGTTCTGGGTGCCAGGAAGTGACGAGTTCTTCTGACGGCGGGAACGCCTCCTACGAAATGGACTTCGGCGATCAGAACCTGACGGGTGCCGAAGAGGAACGCTTGGTCTCGGGCCGCGCCGAAACAGCTGAACAGGACGCGGAAGCCGCCCTTAGACCCAAGGGCCTCCAGGACTTCATCGGCCAGCCACAGGTCCGCGAGCAGCTTTCACTGGTCCTCGATGCTGCGAAGGCGCGACACAGGGCCCCTGACCACGTGCTGCTCTCTGGACCTCCCGGACTGGGCAAGACGACCCTGGCAATGATCATCGCGCATGAGATGCAGTCCAGTCTGCGCGTGACGTCCGGTCCGGCAGTGCAGCACGCGGGGGATCTTGCAGCGATCCTCTCCTCCCTGGAGGAAGGCGAAGTCCTATTCGTCGACGAGATCCATCGGATGGCTCGCGCCGCCGAGGAGATGCTCTATGTCGCGATGGAGGATTTCCGTGTCGACGTCATCGTCGGCAAGGGACCCGGTGCCACAGCAATCCCACTGGACCTTCCCCATTTCACGCTGGTCGGAGCGACAACTCGCTCCGGGCTCCTTCCTGCCCCTCTGCGAGACCGTTTCGGCTTCACCGGACTCCTGGACTTCTACTCCAGCAGCGATCTCCTGACCGTTCTGAAACGGTCGGCGCACATGCTCGGAATCGAAGCAGACCTTGCGGGCCTGAAAGAGATCTCTACCCGCTCTCGCGGAACTCCGCGCGTTGCGAACCGGCTTCTGCGCAGGGTCAGAGACTGGGCGCAGGTACGCGGCACGGGCGTCATCGACGAAGCCGCAGCACTCGCTGCGCTCACGGTCTACGAAGTCGACGAACTCGGCCTGGATCGTCTTGACCGTTCTGTGCTGCAAGTGCTGTGCAAACGCTTCGCCGGAGGGCCGGTCGGTCTCGGAACCATTGCAGTGTCCGTCGGAGAAGAGGCCGATACCGTCGAAACCGTATCGGAACCCTACCTTGTGCGAGAAGGACTGATCAGTCGCACGCCGCGGGGTCGGGTCGCGACGTCCGCGGCCTGGAAGCACCTGGGAATGCAGATCCCAGCAAACTATGAGTTCTGATCCGGGCAATTGAGTTCGCCTTGAGTACTGACGACGAACTAAGGTAGTGGACTGGTTCATTCTTATGAAAGGTAGATACCTGTGGATTTATTGATCCCTCTCGCGCTTGCTGCGCTGCTTATTTTTTTCCTGTTCAATTCTCGGCGTAAGCAGAAGGCGCGTGCAGAGGAGATCAAGACCGGACTGGTTCCCGGCGCAACGGTGATGACGACATTCGGCGTCTTCGGCACCGTTCTGTCCATCGACGATGAGAACAATCAGGTCACTCTCGAGTCGGGCCCCGGCACCGTTCTCCGCGTTCACCGCCAGGCCATCGGTCAGATCAGTAATCCAGAGGCTGGGGGCGCTGCCGCTGATGGGGCTGTCGCCGGCTCTGCAGGTGCCGCCGATGACGCCCAGAGTACCGAAGCTCCGGCAATCACCGATGCGGAACTCGATGCCATGAATGAACGCAAGCGGGCTGAGGGCAGCACTGACGATTCAGAACTCGCAGCCGACGACATCGACGCTGAACTGAACGCCAACGATGAGCAGGTTGACGCAGACGACGCAGAAGCCGCCAGCTCCGACAAGACGGCCGGGTCCCCGCCCGACGACGAAGTTGCGGATGACTCCGGTGACACCGATGCAGGCGCATCCGACGCCGATTCCTCCGACCCGGATAACAACAAGAAGAACTGACTTCGCTCACTGCACTCAATCGAAAGCTGAAACGTGTCCGATATTGAAGAAAAGCCACGTCCTGGTTTGCGCTTCCTGTGGCTGTCGATCGTCACTGCGGTGCTCCTGGCCGTCATCGGCGGCGGCGTCGTGTGGTCCGATGCCACAACCACTCCGAAGCTCGCTCTGGACCTCGAGGGCGGAACCTCGATCATCCTCGAGCCCCAGGTTTCGGAGGACACGGATATCAGCCAAGAGCAGCTTGACCAGGCCGTGTCGATCATCCGACAGCGCGTGGATTCGACCGGTGTGTCCGAAGCTGAGATCACGACTCAGGGTGATCGCAACATTGTTGTGAACCTGCCGGGCAACCCGGACGAGGAGACACGCAACCTGGTTCGCTCGTCCGCCCAGCTCGTCTTCCGACGAGTCGCTCTCGTGGGTGACCCTCGGTCTCAGGAGCAGATCCAGAAGGAGCAGGAGAAGAGCGGCGGGGGAGAGCAGCAGCAGGATCCTTCCGAAGGTCTCACTGATGAGCAGAAG
This sequence comes from Brevibacterium picturae, assembly GCF_900105045.1. GTDB lineage: Bacteria > Actinomycetota > Actinomycetes > Actinomycetales > Brevibacteriaceae > Brevibacterium > Brevibacterium picturae. The sequence continues at coordinate 4,102,852 of NZ_LT629739.1, forward strand.
AAACGGCTCGAGGACCTGACCGGCGGCAGTTCCGGAGCCCAATCGGATGCTGGTGCCCAAGGCGATGCCAGTGGACAGGGCAGCGCCGGAACACAGGGCCAGGACAGCGCAGACGCACCTGCAGGCGGCGGTGAAGTCTCCAACGCAGGTGGAAACGTTCCTGGACCGGCAGCTAAGGACGCCGAGAAGTCAGCCCAGAAGAGCGGCGAGCAGGCATCCGGAGAGAGTGGTTCCGGCACAGGCGAGGACACGAAGGTCACCGACACGACACCGCGGCCACTCTTCGATCCCGAGAAGGACACCGACAAGTGGCAGACCGACGCCATCATCAAGAAGTACTCGGAACTCGACTGCACCGATCCGAAGAACCGGACCGGCGGACAGCAGAAGCCATCTGATGAACCCGTCGTCGCCTGTGGCACGGACGGACAAGCCAAGTACATCCTGGGTCCCGTCGAACTCTCGGGCGAGCATCTCGCAGATGCCAGCGCCGGCTATGCGGCCGGCGCAAACGGCGTCCAGACCAACCAGCCTGCAGTGAACCTCGAGTTCGACAGTGTCGGGCGTGAGATCTTCAAACAGATCACGTCGGACATCACCGGAAAGCAGCAGCCCTACAACCAGTTCGCCATCACGCTGGATGGAAACGTGCTGTCGGCACCGTCATCAAATGCGGCGATCACCGACGGCAATGCCCAGATCACGGGTCAGTTCACTCTCGACGAGGCGCAGACACTGGCCGATCAGCTCAAGAACGGTTCTCTGCCGTTGAGCTTCCAGGTCCAGAGTGAAAACCAGATCTCACCGACGCTGGGCACGAACTACCTCAACATCGGTCTGCTCACGGGTCTCGTCGGACTCCTGCTCGTCGTCGTCTATTCGCTGTTGCAGTACCGGGTCCTCGGCCTCGTGACTGTCTCGAGCCTCGTTGTCGCCGGTGTCCTGACATACCTCCTGCTGCTTTTGGCATCATGGAGGTACGGCTACCGGCTGTCCCTGGCAGGTGTCGCCGGTATCATCATCGGCATCGGCATGGCAGCCGACTCGTTCATCGTGTACTTCGAACGCGTCAGAGACGAATTGCGCAGCGGGAGAAAACTGCTCTCCGCTGTCGAAGTCGGATGGGATCGTGCCAAACGCACGATCTGGGCGTCCAAGGCAGTGAACATGCTCGCCGCGGTCATCCTCTACGTCTTGGCTGTCGGATCCGTGCGCGGGTTCGCCTTCACGCTGGGCCTGACAGTGATCATCGACGTGCTCATCGTCTTCCTGTTCACACACCCGATGCTGGAAGTGCTCGCCCGCACCAAATTCTTCGGTCAAGGGCACCCGATGTCGGGCATGGATCCTCGATTGCTGGGCGTCAAGCCCGCTTCGTATCGTGGCGCTCTCAATCTCAGCATCGATGACTCCGAGAAGTCGGCAGAGGGACGTCGCCGGGAGAAGGCACGAACCCGGAAGGCGGGAATGTCCGCCGATGCCGAGGCGGAATCGGCCGAGGCATCGACCGTTGCGTCTTCGGCTGCGGCGCAAGAAGCTCCAGAGTTGTCCTCCGTGTCCTCCGACTCGGCGGTCAGCTCAGATGAAACGGTCTGGGGTCAGTCACGTGGCACCACCACGACGGCTGAACGCTCGAAGGAAGAACGTTCCTCCGATCCCGACGATGGAACAGATCCGAAGGCATCGAAGCCGACCAAGGCTGAGAAGAAGTCGAAGAAGAAGCCCAAGTCCCCGGCCGAGTCGGGACGAAACGGCAGCACGATCGCAGAGCGAAAGGCGGCTGCGAAGAAGGCCGCCGAGGATTCTGCCGACAAGGGCAAGGAGGCAGACAAGTGAAACGGTTCTTTGCCTGGGGCAACCGGCTCCACAACGGTGAGTCGTCCATTCCCTTCGTGGGAAAGGCCAAACTCTGGCTGATGATCACCGGCGTTCTGGTGCTGCTGTCGCTGCTCGTGCCGCTGATCGCAGGATTCAACTTCGGCATCGCCTTCAAGGGCGGGTCACAGTTCCAGATCGACCACGTCTCGGACACCTCGCCGAAGAAGGGCGAGGACCTCGTCTCTGATGTCGTCGCCGATTCCGAACCACGTCTGACTCCCACGGGCGACACCGCTGTGAAGATCGAGACGAACCAGCTCAGCGATGACCAGATGCAGGAAGTCCGTGACGCCCTCGTCGGCGGATACGACGTCAAAGTCGAAGACGTCACCTCGACGTTCGTCGGCCCCGAGTGGGGCCAGGACGTCACTGAGAAGATGCTTCGGGCGTTGGTGATCTTCGTCGGCATCGCGATGATCGTGATGGCGCTGTACTTCCGGACCTGGAAGATGTCGTTGGCCGCGATCGTCGGATTGTTCGTCGTGATGATCGTGACGACGGGCATCTACTCCGCGACAGGATTCGAGATCACCCCGGAAGCCGTGATCGGTTTCCTCACGGTCTTGAGCTTCTCTCTCTACGACACAGTGGTGGTCTTCGACAAGATCAGGGAGAATACGACTCGGTTCAAGGACAAACGCAACCTCAAGTTCTCCGAATTGGTCAACCTCGGCGTCAACCAGACAACGGTTCGTTCGATCAACACATCGGTGGTGTCGGTGCTGCCGATCGCGTCGATTCTGTTCATCGGTGTGTTCCTGCTCGGTGCCGGAACCCTGGTCGACATCTCTCTGTCGCTGTTCATCGGTACGATTGTGGCAGCAGCGTCGACATTGTTCGTCGCCAGCCCTCTCTACGCGTTGCTGCGGGCCAACGAACCTGCGGTCAAGGAGCAGGAAGAGGCTGTTCGTGAATTACGCTTGAAGAACGGAGCAGAAGATGTTCCACCGGTGATTCACGCTGAAGTCTGAGTAGAATTCGAGGACTGAGCAGAAAGGGGATGTCATGGCTTCTTCCGCCGATTCGCGCCGCCCGCGAGGCATCTCCCGCTTAGCCTGGTGGGCGGCCAGGGCGCAGAACAACCCTGGCTACCCACGTGTCCTTGGTCCGATGATCAGGGCGCTGCAGTCCAACCACCCCAAGTCCGACATCGACCTGGTCGTCCGGGCCTATAAGATCGCCGAGCAGGCTCATCGGGGTCAGACGCGGAAATCGGGCGATGACTACATCACCCACCCCGTGGCGGTGGCGACGATCCTGGCCGAGATCGGTATGCTGCCGGTCACCCTCGCTGCTGCGCTGCTCCATGACACCGTCGAAGACACCTCGTATTCGCTGAAGGAGCTGACGGACGAGTTCGGTCCCGAGGTCGCAGGAATGGTCGACGGGGTGACCAAGCTCGACAAACTCACCTACGGGGAATCCGCGCAGTCCGAGACCGTGCGGAAGATGATCGTGGCGATGGCCAAGGACATCCGGGTCCTCGTCATCAAACTCGCAGATCGTCTGCACAACGCCCGCACCTGGCGTTTCGTTCCCGCTTCGTCAAGCACGAAGAAGGCTCGGGAAACCCTCGAGATCTACGCCCCATTGGCTCACCGCCTAGGCATGAACACGATCAAATGGGAACTTGAGGACCTGTCCTTCCAGGTCCTCCACCCCAAGGTCTACGACGAAGTGGTGCGGCTCGTCGCCGATAGGGCGCCCGAGCGTGAGAAGTACTTGGCCACGGTCTCCAATGAGCTCCAAACGGAGTTGGTGCAGTCCAGCATCGAAGCCGCGATCACCGGGCGGCCGAAGCACTACTACTCGATCTATCAGAAGATGGTCGTGGCCGGGCACGAATTCGCTGACATCTACGACCTTGTCGGGGTACGGGTTCTCGTCGAGACTGTTCGGGAATGCTATGCCACACTCGGCATCGTCCACGCCCGTTGGAACCCCGTGCCAGGTAGGTTCAAAGACTACATTGCGATGCCGAAGTACAACATGTACCAGAGCCTGCATACGACGGTGATCGGCCCGAACGGGAAACCCGTAGAGATCCAGATTCGCACCCATGAAATGGATCGCCGAGCCGAATTCGGTGTGGCCGCCCACTGGAAGTACAAGGATCGGCGCAATCCGTCCAAGGCTGTGACATCGAACACCGCACGTTCGGTCAAGGTCTCCGACGCCGGTGAGGTTGATGACGCAGCATGGCTGCGCCAGCTGCTGGAATGGCAGCGCGAAGTCAGCGACCCCGACGAATTCCTCGACAACCTGCGCTACGAGGTGAATTCGAAAGAGGTCTACGTCTTCACCCCCAAGGGGGACGTAATGAGCCTGCCGGCAGGAGCAACGCCGGTCGACTTCTCGTATGCGGTCCACACCGAGGTCGGTCACAAGACGATGGGCGCACGGGTCAACGGACGCCTGGTCGCGCTGGACACCGAACTGAAGAACGGCGACTCGGTCGAAGTCTTCACCTCGAAAGATGAGAATGCGGGTCCCAGCCGTGACTGGCTGGGCTTCGTCAAGAGCCCACGCGCCCGCAGCAAGATCCGCCAGTGGTTCTCCAAGGAGCGCCGTGAGGAAGCGATCGAGAACGGTCGCGAACAGCTGGCACGTGCGATGCGTCGGCATACCCTCTCCGCCTCGGCGCTGATGAGCCAGGAGGCGCTGCAGGTGGTGGCCACAGAGCTGCGCCTGCCCGATGTCACCGCCCTCTACGCCGCGATCGGCAATGGAGTGAGCTCGGCTGCCCATGTTGTCGATCTGTTGGCCAAGGAGGTCGCAGGCGAAGAAGATGAGCCGGTTCTGCCGCCGTCGCCGCGCAATCGCACCGGACAGTCCTCGGGGCACCATTCCTCGTCCGGGGGAGTGACAGTCAGAGGCGTCGACGACGTCCTCGTGAAGCTCGCTCGATGCTGCACACCGGTGCCAGGCGACGAGATCCTCGGATTCGTCACCCGCGGTTCGGGCGTGTCCGTGCACCGAGTCGACTGCCCCAACATCGGCTCCCTCGAACGGGAGCCCGAACGGATGGTCGACGTCTCCTGGGGCGAGAAGACCAGCGGCATCTACCTTGTCCAGATCCAGGTGGAGGCACTCGATCGCTCCGGTCTGCTCTCAGACATCACCAAGGTCCTCACCGAGACCCACGTCAACATCCTGTCCGCCACGGTCGCCACGTCCCGAGCCCGAGTTGCTCAGTCGAAGTTCGTCTTCGAGATGAGCGACGCCACCCACCTCGATACAGTGCTCTCAGCAGTTCGCAAGGTCGAAGGTGTCTTCGACGTCTACCGCATATCCGGCGGCTGACTGATGCTGCGTCAGCCACGGTCTGATGCGGCACAGATGCGCTCGAAGACGCTTCGCATCTGGGCCACATACGGTCTGCGAGAGACCTCTGCCAGATACAACCGGAACCGCTGTCTGGCTCTGCCGGGAAGTTCATCGATGAGATTCTTCACAGCCTGGGCCGAGCGATCGTCGGGGCAGTGCAGGTGGGGAAGCAGCAGGTCGTAGAGCGTTCTCTCCGCAGTGGTGATGGGGTGATCGTTGATGAGCTCCCATTCGTCCTGCGCAATCGTGAGCTCATGGACGACGATCTCGCACCCGTCGACGTAGCGCCGCCTCGGATAGGTGATGAACGTCAGCGGACTCGGGGCCCTGCCGAGACCGCTGTGGACCCACCAGGCGATGTCGTGGGAGAGCACAAGGCGCGGCGGGATCTGCGCATGCAGTGCAGCCATGCGGTCCTCCGAGCTGAGAACAGCACCCTTGCGGACCCACGTGGACTCGGTCAGTCGCGTCAGCAGACCGTCCAGTGTCAGCTCGGTGAGGTGCTCGTAGCTGTAGTCACGCAGATGAAACATCGCCTCCATACAGCCACTATTGGCTGTATGGAGGCGATGTTCAAGACCGAGGAATCAATCTGTGGATAAACCGCGACTCATGCTCGGTTGTCTGTGGAAACCGAGTCTGCTCGTCTCGGCAGCCGTCATCAGCTCAGCTCGGCGGCTGTCTGAGCCAACTGGTCTCGCCAAGCGCGACGCGCGTCGAGAGCCGACTGCGCCTCTGCAACGGCCTTCTCATCACCGCTGGACTTGGCCTTCTCGAACTTCTGCTCCAACTCGGCGATCGAATCATCGAGTTGGCTCAGCGCACCGGACGTGCGAGCCTTGGTCTCCGGGTTGCTGCGCTTCCACTCAGCGTCCTCTGCGTCGGAGAGTGCGCGTTCGACCTCACGCAGTCCGTTCTCCATACGAGAGACATCGGCACGAGGCACCTTGCCGGCAGCTTCCCATTCGTCCTGAATGACGCGCAGCTCCTTCTTCGCCACGCCGACATCACCGATCGGCAGCAGGCCCTGCGCCCTGGCCAGGATGGCCTCTTTGACCTCGAGGTTGCCCTTGTACTCCTCGTCGACCGCAGCATTCTCTGCATCTCGAGCGGAGAAGAAGACGTCCTGGGCTGCACGGAAGCGAGCCCATAGAGCGTCATCGTCCTTGCGTGAGGCCCGGGGAGCCTTCTTCCACTGGCTCATCAGGTCCTTGTACTTCTGGGACACCGTGCGGAAGTCGGTCGAATCCGACAGAGATTCCGCCTCGGCCACGATCTTCTCCTTGATCCGCTTGCCCTCGGAGTTCTGTTTGTCGAGTTCAGCGAAGAATTCCTTGCGCTTGTGCTCGAACGTGTTCCGAGCCTGTGAGAAGCGGCCCCACAGCTCTTGGTCCACGGCGCGCGGCAGCCGGGGGCCGCTGCGCTGCATGTCCTTCCACTGGCCGAAGAGCTCACGCAGACGTGCCCCGGACTGCTTCCACTGGATCTTCGCGGGATCGCGCTTGGCCAGTGATTCCGCCTCGGCGACGATCTCTTCGCGTTCCTCAGCCGCTTCGAGTTTCGCTGCCTCTGCGCGTGCCGCCTGCTTCGACTCGGTGGCCTGCGCATCCGAGATCAGGGTGTCCAACGTGGCGGAGAGGCCCTTGAGGTCGCCGACGACATTGGCTTCGGGCAGAGTCTGCTGCAGAGTCTTCGCAGCGGAGACCACCTCGCGACCTGGGGCACCGGCTGAGAGACGGTTGCGGAGAAGCGCCGCGTTCTCGACGAGTTCGACGTATTTCTTTGCGAAGTACTCCAGGGCCTCGTCAGGGCTGGCATCGGGGTACTGCCCGACCGCACGCTCGCCGTCAGCAGTGACGACGAAGACATTGCCCTCCTGATCTGCTCGACCGTGCTCCGTTGCGCGCCGGACTTCCGCATCATGATCAACGGTGGTCCCGGTCACGGTCTGGGCCGCCTGCGGGCGGGGCAGAGAGGACGGGCGCGGGACCGGCTTCGGGGTCGGGGTCGACATGATTCTCACCTTGTTTCCATCGGTCGAACCTGCAGGGCTCTGTGCCGGCAGATCACTCGATTTCCTGATTGACGTTATCCCAGCATAACCAAGCCCCAGGCTCTGGATAGACTTTGAGCATGGATGTATTTGCAACCCGTGCCGAATTCCTCGAAGTCAACTGCTACGCCGTGCGTGCCGAAGGCCATGACGACGCCATATTCGTCGACTCGGGATTCGACTGCGCACCCGGTCTGGCTGAAATCGTTGAGGAGGAGAATCTGGTGCCTCGCGCCGTCTTCCTCACCCATGGTCACCCGGACCACATCCTTGGCCTGACAAACGTCCTGTCCCGTTGGGAAATGCCCGTCTACCTCGGTGCTCCCGACCGCTACCGTCTGGACAGACCCGCCGAGACCTTGAGCCCGCAGTTCGCACCGATGCTCGAACCCCTCGTCAAGGACTGGACAGCACCCGAGGTCAACGCCCTCCTCGACGCACAGACAGTGGAAGTCTCCGGACTCACCATCACGGCTGTGGCCGCACCCGGACACACCGAAGGCTCGACCCTGCTGCGGGTGCAGGCCGATGGGGAAGAGATCATCTTCACCGGTGATGTGGTCTTCGCCGGGGCGATCGGCCGGGTCGACCTCCCGGGAGGAGACGCCTCGGCGATGGCGGAATCGCTGCAGGCGTTCACGACGCTGCCCGACGTTCCCATCTATCCTGGACACGGCCCAGGCTCCCGAGTCGGTCACGAACTGGCGACGAATCCGTTCTTCTAGAGCAGACGAACCGACCGCAGTCAGCACCCCGAACACCATCAGAGACAAAGAGCACCAAGGAGAACAATGGCGAAGTCAGCCCGACTGTCCGGATTCCCAGAACGGCTTCCCGCGGAACGCGTGATCGAGACGTCGATCATCGACGTCCTCGCACACACCTTCGCACTGCATGGGTACTCGGCCCTCAACCACCGGGCAGTCGAGCCGATCAGCCAGCTGGCCAAGGACGGGGAGATCGACAAGGAGATCTTCGCCGTCAGCCGACTGCACTCCGAAGGCACGGAGCGCAACCCCCTGGGACTCCATTTTGATCTGACGGTGCCGCTGGCCCGGTTCATCGCCGATAACGCGAACGAACTGAGCTTTCCGTTCAGAGCCGCTCGCGTCCAACCGGTGTGGCGCGGTGAACGCCCGCAGCAGGGCCGATACCGCGAGTTCATCCAGGCCGATATCGATGTCATCGCCGAGGCGGAGCTGCCCAGCCACTTCGAAGTCGAGATTCCGCTCGCTGTCGCCGATGCCTTCAGCCGGTTGGCTCCGCTGGGCGTGCCCGGAGTCAAGATCGTGGTCAACGATCGCCGACTGCTCGAAGGGTTCGCCCGCGGCATCGGACTGACCAACATTCAGGCCGTGCTGCGCTGCCTCGACAAGTACGACAAGATCGGCCCGGCCGAGGTGGGCAAGCTGTTGGCCGCCGAAGCCGGTGCGAACGAGGAACAGCAGCGACTGTGCCTGGAACTGGCCGCGATCGAATCGGATTCACCTGACTTCGCCGATGATGTGCGTGCACTCGGAGTCGAGCACCCCCTGCTCGATGAGGGGCTTGCGTCACTGACCACGATGCTTCGCGCCGCCCATGAGAGGGCACCGGGCGTGGTGGTGGCACAGCTGAAGATCGCACGCGGACTCGACTACTACACCGGCGCCGTCTACGAGACGCAGCTGATCGGGCATGAAGAACTGGGCTCGGTCGCCTCGGGCGGTCGCTACGACTCGCTCGTCACGGTCGGGAAGAAGAGCTACCCCGGCGTCGGTATGTCGATCGGCGTCTCCCGGCTGATGGCCTTCATCCTCGATCCTGACAGCGGCATCAAGGCCACTCGCGGGACCCCCTCGGCAGTGGTCGTCGCGGTGACCGATGAGGACAAACGCAGCGAAGCCGACGTGGTGGCCACGGCTCTGCGTGGCCGCGACATCGCCTGCGAGGTATCACCGAGTGCTGCGAAGTTCGGCAAGCAGATTCGCTATGCGGAGCGTCGCGGGATCCCCTTCGTGTGGTTCACCGATGGTGAGTCCGGTCACGAGATCAAGGACATCCGCTCCGGAGACCAGGCTCCTGCAGACCCGGCGACCTGGGAGCCTGTCGACGCCGACCGCAGTCCACGGGTCTACAGAGACTGACCACCCTGACCCCAAGACTGCCCTGACTCAGGAGCCGTTCGCGGGCGGGTCGGGTGCCAGGGAGCCGTCCGGGGCGATGTGGTCGAAGATCTCTCGCACCATCGAGACCACGTGCGGGTCATCGACGGTGTAGAAGATCCGGCGCCCGTCCCGACGGGAGGAGATCAGGCCCGCCAGTCTCATCTTCGCCAGGTGCTGGCTCACGGTGGGCACGGCCGCACCGATCGCCTCGGCGAGGGACGAGACGTCGAGTTCTTGATTGACCAGCGTCCAGACCAGACGCAGCCGCGTGCCGGAGGCGAGCATGCGGAAGGTTTCCGCCGCCACCTCGACCTGCGCCGAGGTGGGGTCGGCTCCCGCATCGGAGTCGGGATCGCCTGTGCCCATGCCGCCAATGCTCATGTCATCCTCTTCCTCGTCCCGCGCGGCAGGTGACCTGCAGTGGGCCATGCCGGTAATCGAGTGGCGAGCGACTATCATTGTTCACGCGCTGCCACATAAACATCGTAAAGGAGCCCTAGGTGCTGCGAAGCCATGAAACCGGAAGCCTGCGAGCCACACATGCAGGACAGACCGTCACCCTGACCGGGTGGGTCGATCGTCGTCGCGATCACGGAGGTGTCGCCTTCATCGATCTGCGTGACGCATCGGGGATCGTTCAGGTAGTCGTCCGCGAGGACGATGCGCATGCACTGCGAAACGAGACAGTGGTCAAGGTCACCGGCACCGTGTCCCAGCGGCCCGAGGGCAACACCAACGCCAATCTGCCCACCGGCGACATCGAGGTCATCGACACCAGCGTCGAGGTCCTCAGTCCGGCCGAGGCTCTGCCCTTCCAGGTCTCCGACCACGCCGAGGACGCCGGCACCGTCGGCGAGGAGACCCGCCTGCGCTACCGCTACCTCGACCTGCGCCGCTCCGGGCCGGCCGCGACCATGCGTCTGCGATCGGCGGCGAACAAGGCAGCACGCTCGGTCCTCGACGAGCAGGACTTCCTCGAGATCGAGACCCCGACCCTGACCAAGTCGACCCCTGAAGGTGCCCGCGACTTCCTGGTGCCCGCGCGTCTGCAGCCCGGTTCCTGGTATGCCCTGCCGCAGTCCCCGCAGCTGTTCAAGCAGCTTCTGCAGGTGGCGGGCATGGAACGCTACTATCAGCTGGCCCGCTGCTACCGTGACGAGGACTTCCGCGCCGATCGGCAGCCCGAGTTCACTCAGCTCGACATCGAAGCCTCCTTCGTCGAGCAGGCCGACATCATCGCCCTGGCGGAGAAGATCCTCGTGGCTCTGTGGAAGCTCATCGGTCACGAGATCACGACTCCGATCCCGCACATCACCTACGCCGAGGCGATGGAGAAATACGGCAGCGACAAACCTGATCTGCGCTTCGACCTCGAGCTGCACAACCTCACCGAGTTCTTCGCCGATACTCCGTTCCGGGTCTTCCAGTCCGATTACGTCGGCTCCGTCGTCTACCCCGGTGGCGGCTCCCTGCCCCGCCGTCAGCTCGACGCCTGGCAGGACTGGGCCAAGCAGCGCGGCGCCAAGGGCCTGGCCTACGTCCTCGTGGCCGAAGACGGCACCCTGACCGGCCCCGTGGCCAAGAACATCTCCGATGCCGAAAAGGCCGGCCTCGTCGCAGCAGCAGGAGCCACCCCCGGCGACGCGATCTTCTTCGCCGCTGGTGATCCTGGCAGCTCGCGGGCTCTCCTGGGCGCTGCCCGCAATGAGATCGCCGAACGCACCGGACTCATCAAGGAAGGCGACTGGGCCTTCGTCTGGGTCGTCGACGCACCCATGTTCGAGTCCGCCGCCGATGCTCAGGCCGCGGGCGACGTCGCCGTCGGTGGGGGCCAGTGGACCGCCGTCCACCACGCCTTCACCGCTCCGAAGCCCGAATTCCTCGACACTCTCGAATCCGATCCCGGCGCTGCCCTGGCCTACGCCTACGACATCGTCTGCAACGGCAACGAGATCGGCGGCGGTTCGATCCGCATCCACCGCAAGGATGTCCAGGAACGAGTGTTCAAGATTATGGGCATCTCGGAAGAGGACGCCGAGGAGAAGTTCGGCTTCCTCCTCGAAGCCTTCAAGTTCGGTGCGCCCCCACACGGAGGCATCGCCTTCGGCTGGGACCGCATCGTGTCCCTGCTCGCCGGAGTCGACTCGATCCGCGAAGTCATCGCCTTCCCGAAGTCCGGTGGCGGCTATGATCCGCTCACCCAAGCACCCGCACCAATCACCGACGCCCAGCGCGCCGAAGCCGGTGTGGACTTCGAACCGGAAGCCGACGTCGTCGAAGCCTGATGACCGACGGTCCTGACCTCTTCTCCTCCGATGGCCCGGACCAGGGTATGCCTGGTCCGGGCGTCGGCGGTTCGCGTGCCGATTCGGGTCGTGCCCTCGATCCGCTGGCCGTGCGGATGCGTCCGCGCACCATCGCCGAGGTGGTCGGCCAGGACCATCTGACGTTCCCCGGCTCACCCTTGGTCCAACTCGTCGAGGCCAGCGGGGGAGACCGGGCCGGAGCCTCCTCGGTGATCCTGTGGGGCCCTCCCGGGGTCGGCAAGACCACGCTGGCCCATGTCATCTCCCACGCACCGGGACGGACCTTCGTCGAGCTCTCTGCCATCACCGCCGGCGTCAAGGATGTGCGGCAGGTGATCGAGAACGCCCGGCGTGAGCGCGACATGTACCAGCGCACGACCGTGCTGTTCCTCGACGAGATCCACCGGTTCTCGAAGGCACAGCAGGACGCGCTGCTGCCGGCAGTGGAGAACCGCCTCGTCGTCCTGGTGGCGGCGACGACCGAGAACCCGTCGTTCTCCATCATCTCTCCGCTGCTGTCCCGTTCGCTTCTGCTCACGCTGCGACCACTCGACGACGCCGCGATCGCCGATCTGCTCGACCGTGCCGTGGCCAGCGAACGGGGCCTGGCCGGTCAGTTCGAACTCGAGCCGGCCGCGAAGGACTTCGTCGTCCGCATCGCCGGTGCCGATGCCAGACGGTCCCTGACGATCCTCGAAGCGGCTGCCGGAATCGCCACCGCACAGGCTGAATTCGCCAAGGTCGGCGGAATCGGTGCGCACGATGACCCGGCGGACTCCGATGACGCCGAGAGCGCCGACGAGTCCGGCGCCACGGGTGACTCAGGCGACACGGATGGCTCCGGCGAAGCGACGGATGGTTCGCAGTCCGAGGACCGCCCGATCATCATCACCGAGGCCGCCTGCGCCGAGGCCAGCTCCGAAACAGTGCTGCGCTACGACAAGAACGGCGACCAGCACTACGACGTCGTCTCCGCCTTCATCAAATCGATCCGCGGCTCAGACGTCGACGCCGCACTGCACTACCTGGCCCGGATGATCGTCGCCGGGGAGGACCCCCGGTTCATCGCCCGCCGCGTCGTGATCTCGGCCGCCGAGGACATCGGGATGGCCGATCCGCAGGCATTGCCGATCGCGGTGGCGGCCTCCACAGCAGTGCAGAACATCGGCATGCCCGAAGGCCGCATCCCCCTCGCCGAGGCGGTCACCTACCTGGCGATGGCACCGAAGTCGAACGCCAGCTACCGCGCTCTCGACGCGGCGATCGCCGATGTCAAAAACGGCTTTTCGGGTCAAGTGCCGACCCATCTGCGCGACGCGCACTATCCCGGTGCCAAGGAAATCGGACACGGTGAGGGCTACAAGTACTCGCACGACCATCCGCACGGTGTCGCAGCTCAGGAATACCTGCCGGAGACACTGCGCGGGAAGCGATACTACGAGCCGACCGGCAACGGCATGGAGCGGTCCCTGGGGGAGCGGCTCGAAATGCTGCAGAGACTTCTGCGACCCTGAGGCCAACGACGGATGTCTTAGCGCTGAGCCCGCAGACACGGTAGTTCTATGCACAGGGTGAAAGCGCGCCGCAGCCACGGTCGGTGACTCGGCGCAGTAGTGGCCAAGGAGGGGCGGCGTGCAGGAGATCATCGTCACCATCGCGGTCGCCCTCGCGCTCGGTCTGGTCGCACATGAGCTGCGCATTCCACCGCTCGTCGGCTTCCTCGGCGCCGGGTTCCTGCTCCACCTCCTCGGCGCCACCGCCTTCTCGGGTCTCGGCCTGGTCTCCGACCTCGGTGTGATCCTGCTCCTGTTCACCATCGGGCTGAAGTTCGATCTGCGTTCCCTGATCCAACCCGAGGCCTATGGCACTGCCGCCCTCCATATGCTGACAAGTGTCCTCGTCGGGGCTGGCACGATCGGGCTCGCCGCGGTCATCGGGGTCGTCACCCTCGGCGGTGGTCTGCGGACCGTGGGCCTGCTCGGGTTCGCACTCTCGTTCTCGTCGACGGTCCTCGTCGTCAAGGTGCTCGAAGATCGCTCCGATGACGGTTCATACTACGGTCAGATCGCCATCGCCATCCTCGTCTTCCAAGACATCGCCGCGGTCGCCTTCATCACCGTCGCGGGGGAGGAGCCGCCGAGCCCGTGGGCCTTCGCCCTGGTTCTCCTGGTTCCCGCCTCATGGGTGCTGCGCCGCATTCTCGATCGCGTGGGACGCGGTGAACTGCTTATGCTCTTCGGCGTGGTCATGGCGCTGGGGCCGGGCTACGTCGCCTTCGAGTCCGTGGGCATCCACGGCGACCTGGGCGCCCTGGCGATGGGTCTGCTCTTCGCCAGCCATCCCAGGTCCACCGAACTGTCCAAATCCCTGTTCAGCGTCAAAGAACTTCTTCCTCGTCGCCTTCTTCGTCGAGATCGGTCTCCAGGCGGTACCGACCTGGGCCGATCTGGCACTGGCGCTGATCCTGTGCGTGGTTCTCATCCCGTTCAACTTCATCAGCTTCTATCTCATGGGCCGTCTCTTCGGTCTGCGCCATCGGACCAGCGTCCGGACCAGTCTGGCATTGAGCAATTTCTCCGAATTCGCGCTCACCGTCGTCGCCGTCGGGGTGGCCAACGGTGTCTTCGCAGACAACTGGCTGACAGTCACGGCATTGGCCGTAGCCATCGGCATGATCATCTCCTCGCTGGCCAACGCGTACAGCCTGCAGATCCTGGCCCGTCTCGACGAGATCCTGCCAGACGAGAACGAAGCCCGTCTGCGGCCCACCGACCGACCGATCGATACGGGGGCCGCCGAGGTGGTGGTGCTGGGTATGGGACGCATCGGCCCTGGCGCCTACGAACGGCTCGTCGATCGCGGCGGTCTGTCGGTCATCGGCATCGACAACGATCACCTGGTGGTGGAGGAGCTGGAACGCGAAGAATTCAATGTCCTCGAAGGCGACGCCACCGACCACAAATTCTGGCATCGACTGGTGGTCGGCGGAACGGCCCGCACGGTCATCCTGGCCATGGCGATCCACGACTCGAACACGTTCGCTCTCGACCAACTGCGGATCGCCGGTTTCGACGGCACCATCGCAGCGGTGGTGCAGCGCCAGGATCAGGCGCAGCAGTCGCCGATGCGGCAATGGAACCACCTGACGGTCGAGGACCCGAGGAAGCCGGTCACACCGAAGTGTGACCCGCAGCGCACCTGCCGGAGCCCAGCTCTCCACTGACATCTGCATTGCGCCGGGGGCTGGACTTCGGCTAAGATAGGTTGCTGTTGTGCCTGCACGCTAAAGGCGGTCGGTGCGAGCGGATCTCGACGCTCAATCCCTCTTTCCCATCCTGGGAAACAACCGTTTCGACTAGGGCGAGAACCTATGGCCGGTCGTGACACACCATATTGATGAAAGGTAATACAGTGCCAGCACCAGCACGTAACCGCCGCATGACGCGCGTCTCGCGCGCCCTCGGCATGCCGCTGACTCCGAAGGCGGAGAAGTACTTCGAGCGTCGCCCGTATCCTCCAGGCGAGCACGGCCGCGCACGTCGTCGCAATGACAGCGACTACTCGGTCCGTCTCAAGGAGAAGCAGCGTCTTCGCGCCCAGTACGGCATCCGCGAAGCTCAGATGCTCAAGATCTACAAGGAGTCCAGCCGCCTCTCCGGTCTGACCGGTGAGACCATGGTCGAACTTCTCGAATCGCGTCTCGACGCCCTGGTGCTGCGTTCGGGCTTTGCCCGCACCATCGCTCAGGCGCGTCAGTTCGTCGTGCACCGTCACATCACCGTTGACGGCCAGCGCGTCGATCGTCCTTCATTCCGCGTGAAGGAAGGCCAGACCATCCAGGTTCACGACCGCAGCGCAACGATGGATCCGTTCCAGGTTGCTGCCGCCGGTGGACACAAGGATGTTCTCCCTGCAGTTCCGGGTTACCTCAACGTCAACCTCGAAGGTCTGCAGGCCACACTGCTTCGTCGCCCCAAGCGCGAAGAGGTTCCAGTGACCGTCGACGTTCAGCTGGTCGTCGAGCACTACTCGCGCTGATCACCCCAGAGGGATCGCACGGCAGCAACTGCCCGGAACGTCGAGTTCCGGGCAGTTGTGCATTCACCCCTCAGATCGCTCGGCGGGTCACTTCGCAGACCCGGGCCTCGACTGCTGATCTCGCCTGCGACCCGCGGGTCGCAGGCGCGCGGCGTCGGCACCTCGCATAATGTGGACGAGCCACTAAACTAATCCCTGATGAGTGCAAGAGTGCACACGCAACATGTGAAAGGCCTTGGATGAAGACGGCAGAGATCAAACAGCGCTGGTTGGACTACTTCGAAGCGAATGGGCACGCGGTCGTCCCCTCAGCGTCGGTGATCAGCTCCGACCCATCGATCCTGTTCAACATAGCGGGAATGGTGCAGTTCATCCCGTACCTCACAGGTCGTGAGCCTGCCCCGTTCAATCGCGCCACGAGCGTACAGAAGTGCGTGCGCACCGGCGACATCGAAGAGGTCGGCAAGACCACCCGCCACGGCACCTTCTTCCAGATGAATGGCAACTTCTCATTCGGTGACTACTTCAAACGCGATGCCATTCGCTTCGCCTGGGGTCTGCTGACGAACTCCGTGGAAGACGGCGGGTTCGGCTTCGATAAGAATCTGCTGTGGGCGACAGTCCACGAGGACGACATCGAAACCATCGACCTGTGGCTCGACGAGACCTCGATTCCACGTGAGCGCATCCAGCCGCGCGACAACGAGGACAACTTCTGGCACACCGGACAGCCCGGCCCCGGCGGCTACTGCTCCGAGATCTACTTCGACCGCGGTCCCGAATACGGCCTCGAGGGCGGACCTGTGGCCGATGAGGATCGCTATATCGAGATCTGGAACCTCGTGTTCATGGAATTCGAACTCAGCGAAGTCCGATCCAAGGTCGACTTCGACATCGCCGGCGAACTCCCCGCGAAGAACATCGACACCGGCATGGGACTCGAACGCGTCGCCTTCCTGCTCCAGGGCGTTGAGAACATGTATGAGATCGACGAGGTCTTCCCCGTCATCGAGGCCGCCAGCCGACTCTCGGGGCACCAGTACGGTGCCGATCACAATGCCGACGTGCAGATGCGCGTCGTGGCCGATCACGTGCGCTCGTCCCTCATCATCATCGGCGACGGCGTCCGACCCGGCAACGAAGGCCGCGGCTACATCCTCCGCCGCCTGCTGCGCCGTGCAGTGCGCGCCATGCGCCTCCTCGGCGTGACCAGCGAAGTCCTGCCCGAACTGCTGCCGGTGTCCATGGAATCGATGAAACTGTCCTACCCGGAACTGGAGGTCGACTTCGATCGCATCTCCCGCATCGCGTATGCCGAGGAGAAGGCATTCCTGCGGACTCTGGAATCCGGCACTCAGCTGTTCCAGAACGCTGCGGCGTCGCTGCCCGAAACGGACAGGACACTCAGCGGCGACGTCGCATTCGCCCTGCACGACACCCACGGTTTCCCGATCGACCTGACGTTGGAAATGGCCTCCGAACAAGGTGTCCACGTCGACGAGGAGGGCTTCCGGGCCCTGATGAGCGAACAGCGGACCCGCGCGAAGGCCGACGCAAAGGCGAAGAAGGGCGGGGGACATGCCGATCTCTCCGCCTATTCCGCGCTGCTCGACGACGGCGCCTCCGAATTCGTCGGCTACGACAGGCTCGAAGCTGACTCCCGGGTGCGCGGAATCGTCGTCGACGGGCTCGCCCGGGAAGTCCTGTCACCAGGTCAGAGCGCCGATCTCATCCTCGACCTGACCCCGTTCTACGCCGAGGCCGGCGGACAGCGTGCCGATATCGGCCTCATCAGGGGCCATGGCTTCACCGCCCGTGTCCTCGATGTGCAGAATCCCATCAAGGGGCTCCCCGCACACCGGGTGGAAGTCATCGACGGTGAGATCCACGTCGGGGCCGAGGTCCTGGCCGTCGTCGACCACGACCACCGGTTCCAGGGTTCGCAAGCCCACACCGCTACGCACCTCGTCCATGCCGCACTGCGGGAGATCCTCGGAACTCACGCCGTCCAGGCCGGTTCGATGAACCAGCCCGGCTACATGCGCTTCGACTACTCGTTCCCCGAAGCCCCGAGCGCCCAGATGCGGGCGGAGATCGAAGACGTCGCCAACCTCGCCGTCCGCTCGAACTACGAGGTCGGCACCGAATTCCTGCCGTTCGAAGACGCCCGAAAATCTGGTGCGATGGCACTCTTCGGCGAGAAGTACCCGAACATCGTGCGCGTCGTCGACATCGGCGGACCGTTCTCCCGTGAACTCTGTGGAGGCACCCACGTCGGAGCCTCGTCCGAGGTCGGACCGATCTCCGTGCTGTCCGAAGCCTCCGTGGGCTCGGGCGTACGCCGCATCGAGGCGGCCGTGGGCATGGATGCCTTCCGCTCACTGGCCGCAGAACGCAGCATCGTGTCCTCGCTGTCCGACATGCTCAAAGTGCCGGGAACAGACGTGAAAGAACGCGTCGGGGACCTGATGAGCAAGCTCAAGGACGCGGAGAAGGAGATTGCACGACTGAACTCCCAACAGCTCCTTGCCTCGGCCGGAAAGTTCCTCGACAACGCCCAGACCGTGGGATCGACCCTGTTCGTCGTCGCCGAACTCGGTGCGGTCTCGAACGCCGGAGACATCCGCACCGTCGTCACCGACCTGCGCAGCCGAGTCTCCGATCGCAGCGCCGTCGTCCTGGGAATCGGGACGAGTAACGCAAAACCCGTCGTCGTCATCGCCACGACCTCTTCCGCACGGGAGGAAGGTCACCAGGCCGGCAAGCTCGTGTCCCTGGCCTGCGGCGAGCTCGGCGGAGGTGGCGGCGGAAAGCCCGATCTCGCCCAGGGCGGCGGCAGCGACGAATCCGCAATCCCCGCTGCCATCGGAGCGGTCAAGGCAGCTCTCCAATGAGTTTCCGCCGAGGCCGACGCTTGGGCCTCGACATCGGTTCGGTGCGCATCGGGGTGGCCAGCAGCGACCCCGACGGCATCCTCGCCACGCCATTGACGGTGGTCCGTCGGAGTGACGAACCCGCGGCGCTGAAGGCGCTGCGAGAGATCATCGACGAATACGAGCCGATCGAGCTGCTCATCGGCGACCCGAAATCCCTAGACGGAGCAGCCCGGGCAGCGGCGGCCACCGCACTGGAGTTCGCCCGGCGGATCAGCGTTGCCACCGCGACGCCCATCCGCCTCGTCGATGAGCGCTTCACCACGGTCGAAGCCCATCACGCCCTGGCAGCCGCCGGGAAGAACTCCCGCCAACGCCGTGAGATCGTTGATGCTCAGGCGGCCGTGATCATCTTGCAGAACGCCCTCGAATTCGAACACAACACCGGTGCACCCGCCGGTCGAGCTATGCCCGACGAGGAGAGTGAGCAATGAGCCCGTTCCCAGGTGAGTTCTCGGAGAACGAAGGGCTGACCCGGTCCGACCTCAAAGCCAGGAAGCACCGGCGGATGATGCGCAGGCGCCGGACGACGGCCATCGTCGTCATCTGCGTGCTCGTCTTCGGCATCGGAGGATTCTTCGGCGTCAGAGCCGCTGGCGGAGTCTTCGACGATCTGTTCGGCCCCAAGGGCGATTACGAAGGCGCGGGCACCAGTGAGGTCTCCATCGAGATCCCGCCGGGGGCTTCGGCACGCTCCGTGGCCAACCAGCTCGTCAAGGCCGGTGTGATCATGAACTCCGAACCGTTCCTCGACGAGGTCGAACGTCGCGACGTCACGATCCAGGCCGGACCGATCATCCTGCGGGAGAAGATGAGCTCCAAGGCTGCTGTGGAAGCGCTCGTCAATCCGATCAAGCCTCCCAAGATCACGATTGCCGAGGGGCGGCAGATCAAACAGATCAAGGCCAAGATGGTTGAGTCTGGGATGAAGGCCGAAGAGGTTGACAAGGCCATCGACGACAAGACTCCGAAGGACTACGGTCTCGACGTCGAAGCCCCCAGCCTCGAAGGATATCTGTATCCGGCCACCTACAACCTCAACCAGAACAAAACCGCCGAGGACATCGTGTCCGAAATGGTCGACAAAACGAAGCGGGAGATCGAGAAAGCCGACATCGACCTCGATGACGCCAATCGGATCATGACATTGGCCAGCCTCGTCGAAATCGAATCGCCCGGTGACGAAGAGGTGCGGAAGAAGGTTGCACGAGTCTTCCTCAACCGTATTTCGGAGGAGTCGAGGACCGGCAGACTGCTCCAATCCGATGCGACCGTGGCCTACATCCACGGTGCCCGCAGCGACCTGACGACAACGAAGAAGGAACGCGAATCCGACAGCCCGTACAACACGTACAAGAAGAAAGGGCTGCCTCCGGGGCCGATCAATTCACCCAGCTCCGGTGCCGTCGACGCGGCACTGAATCCGACCAAGGGAGACTGGCAGTTCTTCGTGGCCACGAACCCGGACACAGGCGAAACCAAGTTCGCCAAGACCTTCGAGGAACATAAGAAGAACGTCGAGATCTACCGGGAGTGGCTCAAACAGCACGGAGAGGACAACGGCGACACATGACGATCTCGGCTGCGGTGCTCGGATCCCCGATCGCCCACTCCAAGTCGCCGCTGCTTCACCGTGCGGCGTTCCGGGCACTGGGACTCCACGGCAGCGAATACGCCAGCTTCGACCTCGGCGCCGACGATCTCGAAGCCTTTCTCGCAACTCACGGGACGCAAGTCGGATTCTCCCTGACGATGCCGTTGAAGGAACGGCTCGTCGAACTTGCCCGCGCCCACGAATGGGAACTCGATGACACGGCCGGACTGACCGGAGCGGCGAACACCCTTGTCCGCAGGGACGGAGCGACGTCGGTGGCCAACACCGACGTGCAGGGAATCGTGCGCGCGATGGCCCCAGGTCTGAGCACCTGTCGGGAGGCGGCCGTGACCGCTGGGATATCGGCGATGGCCGTGGGTCTCGGTGCGAGCGCGGGCGTCAACACGGCCGACAGTGACGGTGCCGAGAGGGCCACCATTCTCGGAGCCGGGGCGACCGCGGCCTCGGCACTGGTGGCCTGCCATGAACTGGGCATGACCACGGTCGAATTCCTCGTCAGGAATCCCGATCGGGCTCGCCGGGTCCTCGCCCTGAGTCAACGGCTCGGGATGTCGGCGACCACCGCACCCTTGGACCGCATCGATCCTTCCGCCCTTGTCATCTCCACCCTCCCCGCCGAGGCGGTCCCCGCGCTGCAGTGGTCGCCTGGCTTCCGCGGAGGAGTGGCCCTCGACGTGGCCTATGCCGCCGAGTCCGGATTTCTCCGCGCCGCCGAAGCTCATGGACTCATCCCGGTCGAGGGCACGGAGATGCTTGTCGAACAGGCTGTCGCACAGTCGGAGATGTTCATTGCCGCCGGTGACCAGCCGGTGGGGGCACACCTGCCCATGGGTCAGGACCTGCGGGTCGTCATCGCGGACGCCATGTATCGAGCACTCGGCGAACAGAGCGCCTCGGCGCAGGACTGACGAGGAGGGCGCAGCGCGGTGGACACAGACGTTCTGCACGGAATGCTCATCGGGCTGTCGATCCTCATCAGCGTCGCTGCAGGGCTGATTCTGGCTCGCACCGCCGCAACATGGCTCGCCGACGATGCCCAGTTCGAGATCATCTCGCGAGTGCGTCTGGTCCGGGGACCGTGGCTGATGATCGCGAGCATCTGCATCGCCGCCGCCGCAGTGCTGCTCTTTCCCTCCGGGCAGGTGATACCCGTCGACACCGGGTTCACCGCCTCTGCACCCAACCCGGCCGATATCATCCTGTCGGCGCTGATCCTCGGCGTCGTCGCCGCAGCCACGCCGTTCCTCATCGTCGTCGACGTCCTCGTCCACCGTCTGCCTGACCGCCTCGTCTACCCGCTCATCGTCATCTGCCTGCTGACCATGGTGCTCGGTACGCTGGTCGGGGAGTCGAGAATCTGGTTCGTCGGGCTCCTCGCGGGCCTTGGCGCAGCTGCGGCCTTCGCCGTCCTCCACCTGATCGGCAGGCTCATGCGCACGCGGACCATGGGCCTCGGCGACGTCAAGCTCGCCTTCGTCACCTTCTCCACTGCAGGCCTGTTCGACCACTGGGCTCCGGCACTGACATTCATCATCATGATGTTCATCGCCGGGATCTGGGCGCTCATCGCCGCCGCGGCGAAACGCAGCCTGAAAGCGACGACGATCGCATTCGGGCCCGCCATGCTTTCCGGAATGTGGTTCGGGTCGGTGCTTTCGCCATTCCTTTTGTAGAATCGGTTGAATGTTGAGATGGCTGACTGCAGGCGAATCCCACGGCGAAGCGCTGACAGGGATCATTGAGGGGCTTCCCGCCCATGTTCCGATCACCAGGGAAGACATTCGCGCGAGCTTGGCTCGACGCAGATTGGGCTACGGCCGTGGAGCGCGAATGAAGTTCGAAGCCGACGAGGTTCGACTCCTCGGCGGAGTCCGACACGGTCAGACACTGGGTTCACCGGTGGCCGTTGAGGTCGGGAACACGGAATGGCCCAAATGGGAGACCGTGATGAGCGCGGACCCGATCGACGAGGACGAACTCGCCGGACAGGCCCGCAACGCTCCGCTGACCCGACCACGTCCGGGTCACGCCGACATCGTCGGAATGCAGAAATACGGATTCGATGAGGCACGACCGATCCTCGAACGCGCATCCGCACGGGAAACGGCGATGCGCGTCGCCCTGGGCACCATCGCCGCGAACTTCCTCGGCGAGCTCGGCATCACACTCGTCTCCCACACCGTGGCGATCGGGACCGCCGAGAACGTCGCCGATTCTGCGACCGAGCCCTCACTGCCTCTGGCCTCGGACGTGGACGCACTCGATGCCGATCCGGTGCGCTGCTTCGACCCGGAGCTGTCCGCACGCATGGTCGCGGAGATCGATACGGCGAAGAAGGCCGGTGACACCCTCGGCGGAGTCGTCGAGGTCCTCGCCTACGATCTGCCGCCCGGGCTGGGCTCGCATGTCCATTGGGACCGGCGACTCGATTCCCGACTCGCCGGAGCCCTGATGGGCATTCAGGCGATCAAGGGCGTCGAGGTCGGCGATGGCTTCCTCACCACGCAGCGCCCGGGATCGGCGGCCCACGACGAGCTCGCCGTGGGCGATGACGGCATCCGGCGCGTGAGCAATCGCGCCGGCGGCACCGAGGGTGGAATGTCGACGGGCGGGCCACTGCGAGTCCGGGCGGGCATGAAGCCCATCGCCACGGTCCCACGGGCTCTGGCGACCGTCGACGTGGCCACAGGCGAATCCGCCAAGGCCAACCACCAGCGTTCGGATGTGTGCGCGGTGCCGGCCTCCGGCGTCGTCGCCGAGGCGATGGTCGCCCTCGTCCTCGCCGAAGCCGTGGTGGAGAAGTTCGGCGGGGATTCCGTGGCCGAGACCAAACGGAACTTGGATGCCTATGCGGCCGCCATTCCGGAGAACCTCCGCATCGGCCGATGACTCAACGCCCGCACCCGAAACCGGTTCCACCGTTGGAACCGGTCCCGGCCGCGCAGTCACGCATCGTCCTGACCGGGCCGCCCGCCGCCGGCAAATCCACGATCGGTCGGCTCCTGGCCGACCGGCTCGATCTGCCGCTCATCGACACGGATGCGAACATCGTCGACAAATACGGCGTCATCGCAGAGATCTTCGTCGAGCGCGGTGAGGACCATTTCCGCCGGATCGAGCGCGAGGTCGTCCGGCGTGCCCTGCGTCGCCTTCTCGACCGCCCGGGAATCGTGTCCCTGGGCGGGGGAGCGATCCTCAATCCGGGTACCCGGGCCCAGCTGGGGCATCCCGCGATCAAGGTCGTGCACATCGACATCGATGTCGACACCGTCATGACGCGGCTGAACTCACCTCACAGGCCTCTGCTGCGCGGGGCGGGAACGCCGCTGGAGAACTGGATGGCGCTCGTGAACGAGCGTGAGCCGCTCTACGACCAGGTTGCCACCTTCCGTGTCCACGCCTCGAATTCGCATCCGTCGACCATCGTCAACCGCGTCGTCGACGTCCTCACCGGCCTGCAGCGAGCCGAAGAGTATGCCAAGTACTCGGGTCACGAATCAGAGAGTTAGGCTTGGGGGCGCAACAGGTTCGTAAGTTCAGCCGCCGCGCGCATGTCATGCCCGGAGGCAGCAAAGGGGAAAGTGCACGAATGAGTCTCACACGCATCAACGTCGAAGCCGGCGGAAACTACCCGGTTCTCGTGGGGCAGGGGCTCCTGGGCGAGCTCCCCGAACTTCTCGGCCCACGTGTCGAGAAGGTGCTCGTCATTCATCCCCGAGCCCTGCGGACCACCGGAGAGACGGTCCGCGATGACCTGCGTGCAACCGGTTTGGATGCGATCGTGGCAGAGATCCCTGATGCTGAGGAAGCCAAGCATGTCCAGGTCGCCGCGTTCTGCTGGCAGGTGCTCGGCCAGAGCGACTTCACGCGCACCGACGCCATCATCACAGTCGGCGGGGGAGCGGTCTCCGACCTCGGCGGCTTCGTCGCAGCCACCTGGCTGCGCGGCCTCTCCGCCATCCACATTCCCACCACGGTCCTCGGCATGGTCGATGCGGCAATCGGCGGCAAAACCGGCATCAACACCGCTGAGGGCAAGAACCTCGTCGGTTCCTTTCACGCCCCGTCGGGAGTCCTCGTCGACCTCGACACCCTGCAGACATTGCCGGAGAACGAGCTCTTTACCGGCCTCGCCGAGGTGGTCAAGACCGGCTTCATCGCCGATCCTGCGATCCTTGATCTCGTGAGCAGTCATTCAAAGGCTGAGATCGCCGAGGTGGACGGTCCCGTCCTGCGTGAGCTCATCGAACGTGCCATCGCCGTCAAGGCCGACGTCGTCGCCGATGACTTCAAGGAGTCCGGACGCCGCGAGATCCTCAACTACGGTCACACCCTGGCCCACGCCATCGAACACAAGGAGCGCTATCAGTGGCGCCACGGCGCTGCGGTGTCCGTAGGCATGGTCTTCGCCGCCGAGGTAGCCGCGATGGTCAAGGGACTTCCCCCCGAGACCGTCGACCTGCACCGTGAGCTGCTGACCAAACTGGGTCTGCCCATCACCTACCGAGCCGATGTCTGGCCGCAGCTGCTGGAGACGATGAAGCGGGACAAGAAGGCACGCGGCTCGATGCTGCGCATGGTGCTACTGGGCGAGGTGGGCTCGCCCGCGACGGTCGAGATTCCCGACGTCTCGATCCTCCACACGGCCTACCAGGAGGTCGGGGAGGATTCGCCCCGGATCATGCTCGGCACAGACCTGGGCTGACCCCGAAATAGCAGCGTCTGCATGAGCTTGCTAGAATTGCTGTTTGGCGAAACTGCCAGACACCCCCGATCACCTCGCGGTGGCCAAGACTGACACGAAGAAGGACGGATTAGTGGCTTCAACCAACGACCTGAAGAACGGCCTTGTGCTCAATATCGACAATCAGCTGTGGCAGGTGCTGGAATTCCAGCATGTCAAGCCCGGCAAGGGTCCGGCATTCGTCCGCACCAAGCTCAAGAACGTGCTCTCCGGCAAGATCATCGACAAGACGTTCAACGCCGGAACCAAGGTCGAGACAGCCAATGTCGACCGTCGCGACATGCAGTACCTCTACCATGACGGCACCGATTACGTCTTCATGGACGCCGAGGACTACGACCAGGTCTCCCTCTCACCAGAGCTCGTCGGCGATGCCGCCAACTACATGCTCGAGAACCAGAACCTGCAGATCTCCTTCCATGAGGGCACCGCGCTGTCCGTGGAGCTGCCGCCCTCGGTCGAGCTCGTGATCGCCCACACCGATCCGGGACTGCAGGGTGACCGGTCGACCGGCGGTTCCAAGCCGGCGACGCTGGAGACGGGGTACGACATCCAGGTGCCGCTGTTCCTCGAAGAGGGCACCAAGGTCAAGGTCGACACCCGCAACGGCGACTACCTGGGTCGCGTCAAGTAAGTGTCAGCACGCACGCGGGCCCGCCGTCGGGCCCTGGAACTGATGTTCGAGGCGGGACAGCGCCGCCTCGACACCGACCAGGTCGTGACCATGCGGTCCAACGACCCCGACTACCCGATGAAGGCCTACGCGGTCGAGATCGTCGAAGGAATCGCGAGTCATCGTGACGAGATCGACGAAATCATCGCTACCTATGCACAGGGCTGGACCCTTGAGCGGATGCCGGCCGTCGACCTGGCGCTGCTCCAGATCGGGACCTGGGAGATCCTCTTCAACGACGAGGTGCCCGACAAGGCCGCGATCGACGAGGCCGTGTCCCTGGCCAAGCAGTTCTCGACGGATGACTCGCCAGGTTTCATCTCGGGACTGCTCTCACGCGTCCTGGACGTCAAGCCGACCCTGATCTGAGCCGCGGGTCCGGAATCCGGACCCGCGAACCGACCTCAATCGTGCGAGGTCTACAATCGAATCGAACCACTCCTTTAACCACCGTCCGGAGAGGCGGAGAAGGGGAAGCATGACACAGCGAACAGTGCTCGATGCCCCAGATATGAAGCGGGCAATGACCCGTATCGCCCACGAGATCATCGAGTCCAACAAGGGCAGCGATGACCTGGTCCTCTTAGGGATCCCTCGTCGCGGGGTTCCCTTGGCCACCCGTCTGGCCGAGCAGGTCGCCTCGATCTCAGGACGTCCGGAGATGGCGAGCGAACTCGTCGGAAGCCTCGACATCACGATGTACCGTGACGACCTGCGCAGCGGCGCCTACCGTGCGCCGGAGCCCACCACGATCCCCGCCGAGGGCATCGATGCGAAGACCGTCGTCCTCGTCGACGATGTGCTCTTCTCCGGCCGCACGATCAGAGCCGCTCTCGACGCACTCTCCGATCTGGGCCGCCCCGCGAAGGTCCGCCTGGCCGTCCTCGTCGACCGGGGCCACAGGGACCTGCCGATCCGCGCCGACCATGTGGGGAAGAACCTTCCCACCTCGAGCAGCGAACGCGTCAACGTCTCCCTGGCGGAGATCGACGGCGCCGACGAGGTCACGATCTCGGGAGGCCGCGAATGAAACACCTCCTCGACACCATCTCACTCACCCGCGACGATGCCATTTCGATCCTCGACATCGCCGAAGAGATGACGCAGGTCTCCGAACGCGAGGTCAAGAAGCTGCCGGTGCTGCGCGGACGCACCGTGGTCAACCTCTTCTTCGAAGACTCGACGCGGACCCGACTGTCCTTCGAGGCAGCGGCCAAGAGGCTCTCCGCCGACGTCCTCAATTTCTCCGCCAAGGGCTCCTCGGTGTCCAAGGGCGAAAGCCTGCAGGACACCATCCAGACGATCTCCGCCATGGGCGCCGATGCCCTGGTCGTCCGCCACGCCGGTTCAGGCACGCCCCATCGCCTGGCCCACACCGGCTGGATCGATGTCCCCGTCGTCAACGCCGGCGACGGCACCCACGAACACCCCACACAGGCCCTCCTCGACGCCTTCACCCTGCGCCGCGCCCTCGGCGGGTTCGCCGCCTCGGGGGCTGTCAAGGACGGCCCACGCGGACGCGGACTCGACGGTGCGAAGATCGCCATCGTCGGGGACGTCCTGCACTCCCGAGTGGCCCGGTCGAATGTCCACCTGCTGGCCAACCTCGGCGCCGAAGTCCACCTCGTCGCACCGCCGACGCTGCTGCCCTGGGGTGTCGAGACCTGGCCGGTGACCCTGCACTACGATCTCGATGAGGCGCTGCACAGCGAAGACTATGCGGCCGTGATGATGCTGCGTGTCCAGCACGAGCGCATGCACGAATCGTTCTTCCCCAATGAACGTGAATACGCACGATTGTGGGGACTCTCCGCCGCCCGTCTGGCCGGACTGCCGAAGGAGACCTTCATCATGCACCCGGGGCCGATGAACCGCGGCTTCGAAATCTCAGCGGCAGCCGCCGACTCACCACGCGCCCTCATTCTCGACCAGGTCGAGAACGGAGTCAGCGTGCGCATGGCGGTCCTGTACCGCCTCTTGACAGGTCAGGAGGAGACCAATGACTGATTATCTGATCCGCGGTGCGAATGTGCTGGGCCAGGGAATCGCCGATATTGCGATCAAGGATTCGACGATCGTCGACCCCGATCTGCTCACTCACGACGTCAGCGATGTTGAAATCGTCGACGCCGAGGGACTCATCGCCCTGCCCGGACTCGTCGACATGCACACGCATCTGAGGGAACCCGGAAAAGAGGACGCGGAGACGATCCTGAGCGGCTCACGCGCGGCCGCCTCGGGCGGGTTCACCTGCGTTCACGCCATGGCGAACACTGCACCGGTCGCGGACACCGCAGGCGTGGTCGAACAGGTCCACCGCCTCGGACGCACCGCCGGCTACACCGAAGTCGTGCCCATCGGAGCCGTGACCATCGGCCTGGAGGGGACGTACCTCGCTGAGATCGGCGCCATGGCCCGCTCGGCGGCTCGAGTCCGGATCTTCTCCGACGATGGGATCTGCGTCTCGGACCCGCTGCTCATGCGACGTGCCCTCGAGTACGTCAAGACCTTCGACGGAGTCATCGCCCAGCATGCTCAGGAACCGCGCCTGACCGAGGGCGCACAGATGAATGAGGGCGTCGTCTCCGCCGAATTGGGACTGCCCGGCTGGCCCGCGGTCGCCGAGGAGTCGATCATCGCCCGCGACGTGCTCCTGGCCGAACACGTGGGCTCGCGCCTGCACATCTGCCACGTGTCGACCAAGGGCAGCGTCGACATCATCCGCTGGGCGAAGTCCCGCGGCGTCGAGATCACCGCCGAGGTGACCCCACACCATCTCATGCTCACCGACGAACTCGTCCGCAGCTTCGACCCGGTCTACAAGGTCAACCCACCGCTGCGCACCGAAGCCGATGTCACTGCTCTGCGCGAAGCCCTGGCCGACGGCACGATCGATGTCATCGGCACCGATCACGCCCCACACACCTCGGAGCACAAATGCAGTGAGTGGACGGCCGCGGCCATGGGCATGGTCGGCATGGAGACGGCGCTGCCCATCGTCGTTCAGGCGATGGCCGACTATGACTTCGACTTCGGCGACCTCGCCCGTGTCATGTCGGTGACTCCCGCGCGGATCACCGGAGCAACAGGACACGGCAGCCTCGAGATCGGCGCGAGCGCGAACATCGTCCTCATCGACCCGTCCTCGGCGCACACGATCGTGCCAGATGACCACGCCACGAAGGGACGCAACAACCCCTTCGCCGGTCTCGAAGTCTCCACCGCGATCACCGACACCTTCTTCTACGGCCACCGGGTGCTCTCCGGCGGACGACTCAGCACACCCCACCCGGCAGGAGCATCATGGACAGACCAGTGAGCGTCATCATCATCGCAGTCGTCTTCGTCGTCCTGATCCTTGCGATCACCTGGGGGTGGAGCCGACGCAAGAAGAGTCAGACCCAGATGCCGCAGCCGACGAAACCGCATATGGGAATCACACCCGTGTCCGATCCCGTCGAAGGATCCTATGTCTCGACGACCTTGGCCGGACACCCGCTCGAACGAGTCGCCGTCCACGGTCTCGGCATTCGCACCACGGGAGAGATCGTCGTCACCGACGGGGGAGTCGTCATGGACCTGGCGGGACGTGAGGACTTCCTCATCCCCAGGCGAGACATCGTCTCCGTCGACACCACCGCCGGCATGATCGGCAAATTCGTCGAACGCGGCGGCATCGTGCGCATCACCTGGCGACTGGGGGAGACCCTCGTCGACACCGGCTTCCGCGCCCGCTACGCCGCCAGCACCACTCCCACCGTCGACCGCATCCGCGAAATGATCGAAGAGGCACAATGAGACTGTCCACCACACCCGCCGTCCTCGTCCTCGAAGACGGCCGCACCTTCCGCGGCTCCGCCTACGGAGCCATCGGTGAAACCCTGGGCGAAGCGGTCTTCGTCACCGCGATGTCGGGCTATCAGGAGACGCTGACCGACCCGTCCTACCACCGTCAGATCGTGATCCAGACAGCGCCGCACATCGGCAATACCGGCATCACCGATGATGACGACGAATCGGCGAAGATCTGGGTCGCCGGCTACGTCGTCCGCGATGCCTCCAGAGTCTCGTCGAACTGGCGCTCCATCGGAGACCTGTCCACCCGCCTCGTGGAATCGGGCATCGTGGGCATCAGCGACGTCGACACCCGCGCTCTGACCCTGCACCTGCGCGAAGCCGGAGCCATGCGCATGGGCATCTTCTCCGGTCCTGCGGCTGCGGCCGATGACGACGAGCTGCTGGCCAAGGTCCAGGGCTCACCGCACATGGCCGGTGCGAAACTGGCCGAAGAGGTTTCGATCACCGAACCCAAGCTCATCCACGCCGTGGGGCAGAAGAAGTTCAGCGTCGCGGCCGTGGACCTGGGCATCAAGTCCATGACGCCGGTACGGCTGAGCGAACGCGGCATCGACGTCCACCTCCTGCCCGCCACAACGAGCTTCGAGCAGATCCAGGCGCTGGGAGTCGACGGAGTGTTCTTCTCCAACGGTCCCGGCGACCCCGCCACCGCTGATGCACAGGTCGAACTCCTCCGCGAGGTCCTGGGCGCGAAGATCCCGTTCTTCGGAATCTGCTTCGGCAATCAGCTGCTCGGCCGGGCTCTGGGCTTCGGCACCTACAAACTGCCCTTCGGACACCGCGGAATCAACGTTCCAGTCATGGACCGCACCACGGACAAGGTCGAAATCACCTCTCAGAATCACGGCTTCGCCGTCGACGCGCCCTTGGACGGTGAGACACAGGCACCACACGACGCGGCCTACGGTCGAGTCAGCGTCTCGCACGTGTGCCTCAACGATGACGTGGTCGAAGGACTCCAGTGCCTCGACATCCCCGCGTTCTCCGTCCAGTTCCACCCGGAGGCCGCAGCCGGTCCCCACGATTCGAGCTACCTGTTCGATCGATTCATCGACCTCATGTCCGCTTCCCAGGTCGCACAGGCCTAAGGAGAACCCATGCCACTCAGACAAGATCTCACATCCGTCCTCGTCATCGGCTCCGGTCCCATCGTCATCGGGCAGGCCTGCGAGTTCGACTATTCGGGCACCCAGGCCTGCCGTGTGCTGCGCGAAGAGGGCCTGCGCGTCATCCTCATCAACTCGAACCCGGCGACGATCATGACCGATCCCGATGTCGCCGACGCCACCTACGTCGAACCCATCGCCCCCGACATCATCGAATCGATCATCGACAAGGAACGCCCCGACGCGATCCTGCCGACCTTGGGCGGTCAGACAGCACTCAACGCCGCGATCGAACTCCACGACGCGGGAACCCTTGAGAAGTACGGGGTCGAACTCATCGGCGCCGACGTCGAGGCCATCCAACGCGGCGAGGATCGCCAGAAGTTCAAGACCATCGTCGAAGAATGCGGCGCGGAATCGGCCAAGTCCGTCATCTGCCACAGCATTGAGGAGGCCCTGGCCGGGGCCGAAGAGCTCAACTATCCGGTCGTCGTGCGCCCCTCGTTCACGATGGGCGGTCTGGGCTCAGGCATGGCCTATGACGAGACCGACCTGCGCCGCATCGCCGGAGCCGGCCTGGGCGATTCGATGAACCACGAGGTGCTCCTCGAAGAATCGATCCTCGGCTGGAAGGAATACGAACTCGAACTCATGCGCGACCACAAGGACAACGTGGTCGTCGTGTGCTCGATCGAGAACGTCGACCCTGTGGGCGTGCACACCGGTGACTCGATCACAGTGGCACCGTCGCTGACTCTGACCGACCGCGAATACCAGAGGATGCGCGACATCGGCATCGACGTCATCCGCGCCGTCGGCGTGGCCACCGGCGGCTGCAACATCCAGTACGCCGTCGATCCGAAGACCGGCCGCATCGTCGTCATCGAGATGAACCCGAGGGTTTCGCGCTCCTCGGCACTGGCCTCGAAGGCCACCGGATTTCCGATCGCGAAGATGGCAGCGAAGCTGGCCGTGGGCTACTCGCTCGACGAAATCCCGAACGACATCACGAAGGTCACACCCGCCAGTTTCGAACCGACCCTCGACTACGTCGTGGTCAAGATCCCACGGTTCACGTTCGAGAAGTTCCCGGCAGCCGACCCGACGCTGACCACGACCATGAAGTCCGTGGGCGAGGTCATGGCTCTGGGCCGCAACTTCACCACTGCGCTGCAGAAGGCCATGCGCTCGATGGAGCAGCGGGAGGCCTCGTTCTCCTGGAACGAACTGCCCGACATCAGCGACGAGGACGTCAAAGATTCCGTCCTTGAGGCCATCTCGCACGCCACGGCCGATCGCATCCACTCCGTGCAGCGGGGACTGGCTGCCGGTCTGAGCAATGCGGAGGTCTTCGACGCCTGCGAGATCGATCCCTGGTTCCTCGACCAGATCGAACTCATCAACGAAGTCGCCGAGTTCATCTCCTCGGCAGACGAACTCGACGCCCAGGTGCTGCAGCTCGCGAAGAACCACGGCTTCTCCGACGAACAGATCGCCAGCCTGCGCAAGCTCGACACCGGTGTCGTCACCGGAGTCCGTCACGCTCTGCGCATCCGCCCCGTGTTCAAGACCGTCGACACCTGCGCCGGCGAGTTCGCCGCACACACGCCGTACCACTATTCCAGCTATGACCAGGAGACCGAGGTTGCGCCCCGCGAGAAGCCGGCCGTGATCATCCTCGGTTCGGGGCCGAACCGGATCGGTCAGGGCATCGAATTCGACTACTCATGCGTGCACGCGACGATGGCCATCTCCGAAGCCGGTTTCGAGACGATCATGGTCAACTGCAACCCCGAGACCGTGTCCACGGACTATGACACCGCCGATCGCCTCTACTTCGAGCCCCTGACCTTCGAAGACGTGATGGAGGTCTACCACGCCGAGGTGGCCGCCGGTCCCGTGCTCGGCGTCGTCTGCACCCTGGGCGGGCAGACCCCGCTGGGCTTGGCCGACAAGCTCAAGGCCGCAGGAGTGCCGGTCCTCGGCACCCAGCCCGAGGCCATCGACCTGGCCGAGGACCGCGGCGAATTCGGTGCCGTCCTCGACCGCGGCGGGCTCACCGCACCGAAGCACGGCACCGCAGTGACCTATGCCGAGGCCGAGAAGATCGCCGAGGAGATCGGCTACCCGGTCCTCGTTCGGCCCTCCTATGTGCTCGGCGGTCGCGGCATGCAGATCGTCTACGATCGCACGCAGCTCGTGGACTACATGGCCAGCGCCACCGAGATCTCCGTCGACCGGCCCGTCCTCGTCGACCGGTTCCTCGAGGACGCCATCGAGATCGACGTCGATGCCCTCTACGACGGCACCGACATCTTCATCGGCGGCATCATGGAGCACATCGAGGAAGCCGGAATCCACTCCGGTGACTCGGCGTGCGTGCTGCCGTCGCTGACCCTGGGCGACGACGTGCTCGACCGTGTCCGCACCGCCACTGCGGCGATCGCCGAGGGCACGAATGTGCGCGGGCTGCTCAATATCCAGTTCGCGATCACCGCCGACGTCCTCCACGTCATCGAGGCCAACCCCCGCGCCTCGCGGACCGTGCCCTTCGTCTCGAAGGCCACATCGACGCAGCTGGCGAAGGCCGCAGCCCTCATCGCCGTCGGACGCACGATCGCCGACATGCGCGGGAACATGCTTCCGGAGGCCGGTGACGGTTCGACCCTGCCGCTGGATCACCCGATCGCAGTCAAGGAAGCGGTCCTGCCGTTCCGCCGATTCCAGACTGTCGAGGGCAAGGTCGTCGATTCGATCCTCGGACCGGAGATGCGTTCGACCGGTGAGGTCATGGGCATCGACCACGATTTCCCGACCGCCTTCGCCAAGGGCCTCCTGGGAGCCTCGATCAAGCTGCCGACGTCGGGCACCGTGTTCGTGTCTGTGGCGGACCGGGACAAACGCGCCATGGTTCTGCCCGTCAAGGAACTCGTCGACATGGGCTTCGACGTCGTCGCCACGACCGGCACGGCTGCCGTGCTGTCCCGGTACGGCATCAATACCACTCAGGTCCACAAGCACTTCGAGGCCGACGCCGAGGACCGGTCGGTGCTGGACTACCTGGCCGCAGGCACGATCGACATGGTCATCAACGTCCCATCGGGACGACAAGAGCGGGCGGACGGCTATGAGATCCGTGCCTCAGCGACCGCGAACTCCGTGCCGCTGATCACCACCCTGGCCGAATTCGCCGCGGCAGTGACCTCGCTCGAAGTCGTCCGGGACAAGACGTTCAAGGTCCGCAGCCTCCAGGACTGGAGCGCGTGATGTACGGTGCCCGCCTGAAGGCGGCCATGGACGAGCACGGGCCGCTGTGCGTGGGCATCGACCCCCACGACCACCTGCTCGAGGCCTGGGGGCTGCCGCGCACAGCGGATGGGGTACGCGAATTCTCACTGCGCACAGTGGCCGAGCTGTCCGGGAGCGTGGCCGCGGTGAAACCGCAGTCAGCCTTCTACGAGCAGTACGGCTCGGCCGGAGTCGCCGTTCTCGAGGAGACCCTCGCGGCCTGTCGGGCACACGAACTCATCAGCGTCCTCGACGTCAAACGTGGGGACATCGGGTCCACCATGGGAGCCTACGCGCGTGCCTACCTGGACCCCGCCTCGGCGCTGGTAGCCGACTCCATCACGGTGTCTGCGTACCTCGGATTCGGGGCGCTGGATCCGGCGTTCGACCTCGCCGAGGCCCATGATCGGGGGGTCTTCGTGCTCGCACTGACCTCGAATCCGGAAGGGGCAGAGGTTCAGCACGCCAGACGTGGCCCGGCCGCCTCGGGATTCGGTGATTCCGTGGCCGGCTCGATCGTCTCCCAGGTCGCGGCCCGCAACGCAGACTCCGGTCCCGGCCCCGGTCGCTTCGGCTTGGTCGTCGGCGCGACGATCGGATCCGCAGCACGCGAGCTCGGCGTCGACCCCACCGAGTGCAATGGCCCCATCCTGGCTCCGGGAGTCGGCGCACAGGGAGCTGGGATCACTGAACTCGTCGACGTCTTCGGACCCGAGGCCATTGCCGCCAACCAGATCCTGGCCACCACCTCGCGCGCCGTGCTCAGTGCCGGACCCGCCGGTGTGCGCGCAGCGGCAAAGTCACTCAACGAATCTCTGATCCAGGTGGGCTGAGACCCGGACACGGGTGCGTCGGCTGGGTCCTCGGCGCCGGTCCGCGACGCTGACTGAGGCGGGCCGGCGCGGACCCGGAATGACAAGTTCTGCAGACATTTGAGTTTTCTTTCTCGCTTTATGCCTCTCACGAGGGTTTTTGTTTTAGACTGAAGCAACTTCCCTACCTGCTCGTTCATGGTGACAGAGGAGATAATGTGGCACTCGAACCTTTGACCCCGCAACAGCGTTCTGCCGCTCTTGACAAGGCCTTCAAGGCCCGTCAGGCGCGAGCCGAGGTCAAAACCGCGCTGAAGAATGGTCAAACCGATCTCGCCGCCGTGCTGAAGAAGGCCGGCGCAGACGAAGCACTCGCAAAGATGCGCGTCGTTGATCTGCTGAGATCGCTGCCCGGAGTCGGCGACCGACGCGCGGAAGCGGCCATGGATGACGTCGGCATCGCGTCGTCACGGCGAATCAAGGGACTGGGCGTACACCAGAAGAATGCCCTGTTGGAGAAATACTCCTGAATGTGTGAACAATAGATCTGTGAATAATCGACTCACCGTCCTCGCGGGACCCACCGCGGTCGGAAAAGGCACCATCAGCGCGTACATCAGAGATCATCATCCCGAGGTCTGGTTCTCCGTCTCCGCGACCACGCGGCCGCGGCGACCCGGCGAAACCGATGGTGTCCATTATCACTTCATCAGCGATGACGAGTTCGATTCGCTCATCGCTGCCGGTGAGCTCCTCGAGTACGCAGTCGTGCACGGTCGCCACCGCTACGGCACACCGTCGGCCCAAGTGCAGGAGAAGCTGGCCCAGGGAATACCCTCCCTGCTCGAGATCGATCTGCAGGGAGCACGCCAGGTCAAGGACAAGATGCCCGACGCGCTGTTCGTCTTCCTGTCTCCACCCAGTTGGGAGGAACTCGTCTCGAGACTCACCGGTCGCGGAACCGAATCGGCCGTCGAACAGGAGCGTCGACTGACCACGGCCAAGCAGGAATTGCAGGCCGAAACCGAGTTCGATGTCACCATCGTCAATGACCACGTTCGCACTGCGGCCGAAGAACTCATATCATTGATGGGTATATCCACTACCGATTAGATTGGACATTCATTGCCTGCACAACCTGAAGGCATCACCAATCCTCCGATTGATGATCTGCTGGCCGTGACCAGCTCGAAGTACGAACTGGTCTCGATTGCGGCTCAGAGAGCCCGCCAGATCAACTCCTACTACGCTCAGCTCCAAGAGGGCCTGCTCGAGAACGTCGGTCCGCTCGTGACCCCCGGAACCCACGAGAAGCCCCTGTCGATCGCGCTCCGCGAGATCAATGAGGGCAAGATCGTGTCCCGCGAAGTCACCGAAGCCGACTTCGGTGCGCTCAGCCCAGAGCCTGCACAGCCCGCCGTCAGCAACGACGGCGCACTGGACTTCAGCGACCAGTGAGAACCGTACTCGGCGTCGCCGGTGGAATCGCAGCCTACAAGGCGTGCCATGTCATTCGGCGACTCCGGGAACTCGGGCACAGCGTCAAGGTGGTGCCCACCGCCAGTGCGCTGAACTTCGTCGGTGCTGCCACCTTCGAGGCACTGTCCTCCCAGACAGTGACCACCGACGTCTTCGACGAGGTCGACACGGTCAACCATGTCCGCATCGGACAGGAGGCCGAGCTCGTCGTCATCGCACCGGCCACGGCCAATGTGCTGGCAAAGCTGGCCGCGGGCATCGCCGATGACCTGCTCACCGCCACGGTCCTGACGACGACCGCCGAGATCGTCGTCGCTCCTGCCATGCACACTGAGATGTGGCAGAATCCGGCCACCGTCGCGAACATCGCGACCTTGAAGCGGCGTGGCATCCACGTCCTCGAGCCCGCTGTGGGGCGCCTGACCGGTCCGGATTCCGGTCCCGGTCGCCTGCCCGAACCCGAAACCATCGTCGACTTCGCCCTCGCCGCTGCCGCAGACCCGACCACGCCGCCGACTGCCTCGACAGGGTCGGAGACCGACGACTCAGCGAGCAGCACCGCCGGGCCGTTGCATGGCAGGCACCTCGTCATCAGCGCGGGCGGAACCAGAGAGCCACTCGACCCCGTGCGATTCCTCGGAAACCGCTCCTCAGGCAAACAGGGGATCGCGCTGGCACGAGCGGCCGTCGCCGCCGGAGCCCAGGTCCATGTGGTTGCGGCCAACATCGATTCCGGACTGGTGGCCACACTGCCCCCCGGTGTGCGAATCACGAACGCCGAATCGACGCTCGAACTCCAAACCCAGATGCACGCTGCTCAGGCCGAGGCTGATGCCATCATCATGGCCGCCGCCGTCGCTGACTACCGTCCGGCGGAGCGCACCGACTCGAAGATGAAGAAGACCGGCGGCGAGGGCGTGACCTTGAACCTGGTGCAGAACCCCGATGTTCTCGTCGGGCTCGTCGAATCGCGTCGAGAGCACCAGGTGATCATCGGATTCGCCGCCGAGACCGGAGATCCTCATCACAGTGCACTCGACTACGCGAAGGCGAAGTTCCGACGCAAGGGCGTCGACCTTCTGGTGTTCAACGACGTCTCCGATGACAGAGCCTTCGGCCACGACGACACCGCCGTCCAGATCCTCAGCGCCGACGGTGGGGACGTCACCGCCAGTGCGGAATTTCACGGCAGCAAGGATGAGGTTTCGGAAAAGGTCATCGAGGCGCTCGTGAGTCGCGTGGAATGCGTAGAATCGTCGGCGTGAGTCAATCAAATCTGCGTTTCTTCTCGTCCGAATCCGTCACCGAGGGCCATCCCGACAAGATCTGCGACCAGATCAGCGATGCCGTCCTCGACGATCTGCTGAGTCAGGACCCGAACGCCAAGGTCGCCGTCGAGACGATGGTCACCACCGGTCTCGTCCACGTCGCCGGCGAGGTCAACACCGCTGCCTATGCCGATGTGGCAGGCATCGTCCGCAGGCTCATCACCGGAATCGGCTACGACTCCTCCGACACCGGATTCGACGGTCATTCCTGCGGAGTGTCGGTGTCCATCGGCAGCCAGTCCACCGACATCCATTCCGGTGTGACGAACCCGCTCGACTTCCGCGAAGCCGTGGAATCCGACCATGGTTCGAGCCTGGGTGCCGGTGACCAGGGCCTGATGTTCGGTTATGCGGACAACGCCACCGACGTCCTCATGCCGGTACCGATCCACCTGGCCTCACGGATGGCGGAGAAACTGTCCGAGGTGCGCAAGACCGGAGCCTTGGACTATCTGCGTCCCGACGGCAAGACCCAGCTGACACTCGGCTATGACGGCAACGAAGCCGTATCGATCGAGAACATCGTGGTCTCGACGCAGCACGCCGGTCACGTCGACCAGAACCAGCTGCACGCCGAAATCAAGGACTTCGTCGTCGACCCGATCATCGCAGGCTCCGGCCTCGATGACTCTCATGCCAACATCCACATCAATCCGGCCGGCCCCTTCGTCACCGGCGGGCCGATGGGCGATGCCGGACTGACCGGTCGCAAGATCATCGTCGACACCTATGGCGGATACTCTCGCCACGGCGGCGGCGCCTTCTCCGGGAAGGATCCCTCGAAGGTCGACCGTTCCGCCGCCTATGCCATGCGCTGGGTGGCGAAGAACGTTGTGGCCGCCGGACTGGCCGACCGCGCCGAGGTGCAGGTCTCCTATGCGATCGGCCGTGTCGACCCCATGGGCCTCTACGTCGAAACCTTCGGCACCGAGAAGGTCGACCCGCACGCGATTTCGAAGGCGATTCGCGAGGTCTTCGACCTGCGACCGGCCATGATCATCGCCGAACTCGATCTCCTGCGACCGATCTACTCGCAGACGTCGACCTACGGCCACTTCGGCCGTGAACTCCCGGACTTCACTTGGGAGGTCACGGACCGCGCCGACGATCTTCTGCGTGCCGTCTCCTCGGCTTGATGGACGAACCTCTTCCGATCGACACCGGCACCTCTGCCGTCGGGCGGGTGCCGCTGGCAGCGGACGACCCCGTGGCCCACGTGCTCATCGATCATCCGGTTCCGCATCTGGCCCGTACCTTCGATTACGCGGTGCCGGAGAAGTTCGCGGACACGGCCCGACCGGGTGTGCGTGTCAGAGTCAAGTTCGCCGGCAAGCTGCGCGACGGTTTCCTCCTGGACAGGGTTGACTCCTCCGATCACATCGGACCGCTGGCCACAATCGAGCGCATCACCAGCCCGGTCGTCGTGCTCACTCCTGAGTTGCTGCGACTCGGCACTGCCACCGCCCGCCGCTATGCCGGGACGCTCTCCGACGTCCTCCGACTGGCAATCCCGCCGCGCCACGCCCGCGCCGAGAAGGCTGTGCTCAAGGCAGACAAGGCAGGACTCGAAGCCGGCGACAACGCGACGGTGACTGGAGCGGACACGATCGGCCGCCTCGGCGAATGGGTCGTGAGCGAAACGCAGCACGAGGGCACCGATGAGTTCCCAGCCGCCGATCATCCGCGGATCGCTCTGACCTGCGTTCCCGGACCCACACCGGGGCTGAGCTGGATCACCGCCGGGCTCGAGGCGACAAGAGCGACATTGGCGGCGGGGGAGTCGGTGCTGTGGCTGGTGCCTGACCACCGTGAGCTCGCCGTCCTCTCGGCGGCGCTGGACGCCAGCGAGGACATCGACTCATACTCGGTGCTCAGCGCAGATCAGTCACCCGAGCAGCGGTGGACAGCCTGGCTGCGTGGTCTGCTCGGACACACGCGGGTGACGATCGGCACCAGAGCGGCCGCCTTCGCCCCTGTCACAGACCTGGGCCTCATCATCTGCTTCGACGACTCGAACTCGAACTACCTCGACCAGCACGCACCGTACCCGCATGCCAGAGAGGTGTGCCTGCTGAGGTCGACCATCGAGACCACCGGGCTGCTGTTCGTCTCCACCGACCGCAGCGCTGAGATCCAACGCCTCGTCGAGATCGGCTGGCTGCGCGACACCACGCCCACCGGCCCTGACCGCCGCGAGGGAGCGCCCCGCGTCTTCGTCCCCGATGAGGAGCGCGACCCCTTCGCATGGCAGCGCATTCCTTCCCGGGCCTGGCAGCTGATGCGCGGAGCCCTGCGCCCCGGGGCCAAGGACACGAACGCGGTCGGACCCGTCCTCGTTCAGGTCCCGCGTGCCGGGTACTATCCGGTGTTCGCCTGCGCGAGATGCCAGGAGGTCGCCCGCTGCCCCCGCTGCGAGGCCACATTGACCACCCAGTCGGAGGTCGGACCCTTCGCCTGCCGCGCCTGCGGTTTCCACTCCGAAACGTTCTCCTGCGGACGCTGCCGGTCGAACCAGGTGCGCTCGATCGTGCGCGGCAGGGGTCGCACCGTCGAGGAGCTGCGCAAGGCCATGCCGGGCATCGAGATCCTCGAATCCGGCGGCGACGACATTCCCACCGCCATCGACGACACTCCACGCCTCGTCGTGGCCACCACCGGAGCCGAACCCTATGCCCTCGGCGGCTACGCCTGCGCGATCCTGCTCGACTCGCTGTGGCCGGGGCCGTGGATGCGCTCGACGGATGAGGGAATCAGTCGGCGACTGCGTGCGGCAGCGCTCGTGAGATCACGCACCGCTGGGGGAGTCGTCTACCTCGGCGACACCGACGAGGCGATCCGGAACACGGTGACCACCTTCGACCCGGTGACCAACATGTCCAGAGCCCTCACCGACCGACGGGAGCTGGGCTTCCCTCCCTACCGGCGCATCGTCGAACTCACCGGGGCCGGCACCGACATCGACGCCGTCCTCACAGCCGTCCCAGACCTCACCGAACTCATCCGCGACTCCGACGGCGATGACCAGAAGGCTGTCGCGGCCTATCCGATCGCAGCTGGTGACGCAGTCGGCGAGGCGTTGGCTCAGCAGACCGCCTCCAGGTCAGCGAAGAAGCTGCCCCAGGTCCGCATCCGCATCGACGACCCTCGGTCCTTGTGAGATCCACGATGCCCGGTCGCTGTGCGGGCGACATGAACAAGTAGAATTCCTCAAGTGGATATCGTCTTCGCCGGAACACCGGATGCCGCAGTGCCAGCCCTCGAGGCCCTCGTCGAATCCCGGCACCGCATCCGTGCCGTCCTCACCCGACCCGACGCCCCGGTGGGACGCAAACGCGTCCTCACCTCATCGCCGGTCAAGGCCCGAGCCCTCGAGCTCGGTCTCGACGTCATCGAGGCGAGTCGACTCCGGGGCGAGGTCATCTCCGAACTCCGAGCTCTCAAGGTCGATGCTGTGGCCGTCGTCGCCTATGGAGCCATCGCCGGCCCGGCAGCCCTGTCGACCGCCGAACTCGGATGGTTCAACCTCCACTTCTCCCTCCTGCCTGCCCATCGCGGAGCCGCTCCGGTCCAACGAGCCCTGATCGCCGGGCAGGCCCGCAGCGGAGTCAGCGTGTTCAAGATCGACGAGGGCATGGACTCCGGCCCCGTCCTGCGCCGCCTCGAACTGCCGCTGGACCATCCCGACGTCGCCACCGCACTCGATGACTACGCTCACCGGGGCGCGGTCGAACTGGTCGCGGCCTTCGACGACCTCGCCGATGGCACCGCTGTTCTGACCCCACAGTCCGAGGAGGCGACCCACGCGGACAAAATCGACGTCGCCGACGCCCACCTCGACTTCGCCGAGCCCGCGCGGGCCATCATCGACCGCTCCCGGGGAGTCAGTCCCAGCCCCGGACCATGGGCGAACGTCGATGGAAAGCGGACCAAACTCTTCGGACTCGCACCCGCCCCCGAGGTCACCGCGCCTCCCGAGATCGGACTGCTGACCTCATGGCAGAAGGCCGCCGTTATCGGCTGCAGCGACGGCTGGGTCCACGTGGCGGAGATCCAACCCTTCGGCAAAGCACGAATGGCTGCCGCGGACTATCTGCGCGGCCATGGCGACATCCGATTCGACCCCACTGACACCAGCGCCGAGCCGACGGCAGACCCCGAGCAAGGAGCATGAGACAGATGCCAACAGATCAGCGTCAGCCCAGACAGGCGAAGAATCTGCCTAGGCGCATCGCCTGGGAGGTCCTCGTCGACGTGGAGACGAAGGACTCCTACGCGAACCTGCTCCTGCCCGCCAAGCTGGCCCGCACGCACATGGAAGCCCA
This sequence comes from Brevibacterium picturae, assembly GCF_900105045.1. Taxonomy (GTDB): domain Bacteria; phylum Actinomycetota; class Actinomycetes; order Actinomycetales; family Brevibacteriaceae; genus Brevibacterium; species Brevibacterium picturae. The sequence goes on from NZ_LT629739.1 coordinate 4,144,759, forward strand.
GGACGCGGCGTTCACGACGGAGCTCACCTACGGTGCCCTGCGCCAGCAGGAGTTCTACGATGCGATCATCGCCACGGCAGCGAACCGGCCCATCGACACCATCGACCCTGAACCGCTGGCAGGCATGCGCCTCGGTGCCCACCAGCTCCTGTCCATGCGCGTGCCCGACCACGCGGCACTGTCCGAGACCGTCGCCGTGATCAAGTCCTATGCGCCGAAGACCGCCGGATTCGTCAACGCCGTCCTGCGCCGGATCTCCGAGATCGACCGGGCCGAATGGCTGCGCCGCGTCACGGCCGGTGCCACCGCAGTCGGCGAACAGGCCATCGAATATTCCCATCCCGAATGGATCGTGCGGGCCATGACTCAGGCTCTCAAGGGTCATGGACGCCAGGCCTCTGAACTGCAGGCACTCCTCGAAGCCGACAATGCCGCAGCGAAGGTCAGTGTCTCGGCCCTGCCCGGACTCATCGACCGCGGCGAGCTGCCCGGGCAGCCGACCGAGTTCTCACCCATCGGCGTCACCCTTGAGACCGCCGTGCCCAAGAACGTCGACGCCGTTGCCACCGGCCGGGCCCGGGTGCAGGACGAAGGCTCCGCCCTGGTGGCACTGGCACTGGCGCAGGTTGCGGCACCGGCAGGAACCTGGGCAGACCTGTGTGCCGGGCCCGGCGGCAAGGCCGCAGTTCTGGCGGCGATCGCGAAACAGGAGGGCACCACCCTCGACGCCTTCGACTCGAGCGAACACAGGGTCGAACTCGTCAGGTCCTCCACCCAGGCACTCGACAACGTCACCACCCGCATCCAAGACGCCCGCGATGCCGCCGGTCCCTACGCGAAGGTCCTCGTCGACGTTCCCTGCTCGGGCCTCGGCGCCCTGCGTCGTCGTCCCGAAGCCCGCTACCGTCGTCGCCCCGAGGACATCAACGCCCTGGCCGGGCTGCAGCGCGAGCTCCTGCGTGCGGCATTGGAGGCATGTGCGCCCGGCGGGGTCGTGGCCTACTCCACCTGCTCGCCCCATTACGCGGAGACCGTACTCGTCGTCGACGACGTCCTGCGCGGAACCGACGTCGAGATCCTCGACGCACCGTCGGTCCTCGCCGAGGTCACCGGCAGCGACGCCGAGGGGTTCGCCTCGGTGGGGCGAGGAGAGGGACGGTACGCTCAGCTGTGGCCCCATGTCCACGGCACCGATGGAATGTTTGTGGCTCTGATGCGGAAGGCGAACTGAAATGGCGATCGAGATCAACCCCAGCATCCTCAGCTCCGATTTCTCGGACCTGCGCGGTGAACTGGAGAAAATCAGCACGGCCGACATGGCGCACATCGACGTGATGGACAACCATTTCGTCCCGAACCTGACGTTCGGTCCTCCCGTGGTCGAACGGATCCAGGCGATCAGTCCTATCCCGCTCGACGCCCATCTGATGATCGCCGAGGCGGATCGGCACGCCCCGATCTACGCTGAACTCGGTTGCGCCTCGGTGACCTTCCACGCCGAGGCGGCCGCCGCCCCCGTGCGCTTGGCCCGGGAGCTCCGGAAGCTGGGGGCCAAAGCCAGCCTCGCGCTCAAGCCGGCCACTCCGATCGAACCCTTCATCGACCTCCTCGGCGAGTTCGACCAGATCCTGATCATGACCGTCGAACCCGGATTCGGCGGACAGAAGTTCCTCGATGTGTGTCTGCCCAAGATCCGGCGGACCCGTGAGGCGATCTCCGCCGCGGGGCTTGAGATCAAACTGCAGGTCGACGGGGGAGTCTCGACGTCGACGGTCGAACGCGTCGTCGACGCTGGTGCCGACGTTCTCGTGGCCGGCTCCGCCGTCTACGGCCCCGAGGACGCTGCCGCCGCGATCTCAGGGCTGCGTGAACTCGCAGCGTCACACGTGCACTGAGGAGGGCCGATATGGAACTGCTCGACTGGCTGAATACCCCGGCGTTCGAACTGCTGGGCAAACCGGTGCCGTTCTCGGACCTGTTCGGCAACATCTGCGCCTTGGCCACCGTGGTCCTGGCCCTGCGCCGCAACATCCTGTCCTGGCCGGTCCAGATCCTGGGTTCCATCCTGCTCTTCGCCGCGAGCATCTCCGCCGGACTGGGCGGAAATGCCTCCCGCCAGATCGTCATCATCGTCGCCGCCGTGTGGGGCTGGACGCAGTGGAAGAAGTCGCAGGAGGCCGCGGGCGAGGTCCTCGTTCGCTGGGCCACCTGGAAGGAGCGACTGCTCCTGATCGGCGCCCTCTTGCTGGGCACCGCGGTGTTCGGCTACGTCCTCGCCCTCGGAGGGTGGTCCTGGAACCCCTATCCCGACGCCTACATCTTCGTCGGCTCGGTCGTCGCGATGTACGCCCAAGGACGGGCGATCGTCGAATTCTGGTTCGTGTGGCTGGCCGTCGACCTCGTCGGCATCCCCCTGGCAGTCGCCGGTGGGCTCGTGTTCTCCGGAGCGGTCTACCTCATCTTCCTCGTCATGGTCGTCCTCGGCTTCATCGACTGGTCGAAGAGATCGAAGCAGACGATCTCCGCGCCGCACCTCGGCGCCACGGACATCAACCGCAGCCCCGACGACTGAAACCGTCCCGCTGGCCGAGACCCCGTGTGAGGGTGGCATCGACGATGTATTAGGCTGGATTCGTGAAGACCTTTGACTCGCTCTACTCCGAACTCCTGCAGAAATCCCTCGATCGCCCCGAAGGCTCGAAGACCGTGGCCGAACTCGACGCCGGAGTCCATGCGATCGGGAAGAAGGTCGTCGAAGAAGCCGCAGAGGTCTGGATGGCGGCCGAATACGAGACCAAGGACGAGCTCGCCGAGGAGATCTCGCAGCTGCTCTATCATCTGCAGGTGCTCATGGTCGCCAAGGATCTCAGCCTCGACGACGTCAACTCGCACCTGTAGAGACTGCACGAAGGCTGCAGCCCGAACCCCAAACAAACCGTTGACGATGACACACAAAAGGACATCATGCTGCGTGTAGCCGTGCCGAACAAGGGCGCACTGTCCGAAGCCGCCTCCGAGATGCTCAGCGAGGCCGGATACTCCACCCGTCGAGGAAGCAAGACCCTGGTCCATCAGGACGAAGTCAACGGCGTCGAATTCTTCTACCTGCGTCCACGCGACATCGCCGTCTACGTCGGCTCGGGGATCCTCGACGCCGGCATCACCGGCCGCGATCTGCTGCTGGAATCGAAGGCCGAGGCCCAGGAGGTCGTCGGTCTCGGCTTCGGCGCTTCCCGCTTCTTCTACGCAGGCGTCACCGGCTCCTATTCTTCGCCGACCCAGCTGGAAGGTGCGCGCATCGCCACCAGCTTCCCGAACCTCGTCGACGCTGATCTGCAGGCCAGGGGAATCGACGCGAAGACCGTTCAGCTCGACGGAGCGATCGAAGTCTCCATCCAGCTCGGCGTCGCCGATGCCATCGCCGATGTGGTCGAGACCGGCAGCACCCTGCGTGCGGCAGGACTCGAGACATTCGGCGACCCCCTGCTGGAGTCAGAGGCCGTCCTCATCCAGCGCGATGGAGCGGCCGAGACGATCGGGGTGCTGCGCCGTCGGCTCGAATCCGTGATGGTGGCCCGGCAGTACGTCCTCGTCGACTACAACATCGAAGAGCGCCTTCTGCCTGAGGCCCTCGGGCTGACCCCGGGACTCGAATCACCGACGATCTCTCCGCTGCAGGAGACAGGCTGGGTGGCGGCACGAGTCATGGTCGAGTCCAAAGAGGTCAACAATGTCATGGACCGTCTCTACGCGGTCGGTGCCCGTGCGATTCTGGTGACGAACATTGGCGCCTGCCGAATCTGAATTCCGCGTCTTCAGGCCCCGCCAGGTGCGTGTCATCAGCATCGTCGGCGCTGTGGTGGTGTTCATCGGGTTCGCGGTGCTCTCCGTGGCACTGCTCGTCGTGGACTGGGACCCTTGGACACCGCTCGATGTGGTCTGGATGAACCTGCTGGGAATCATCTTCGCGGCCGCCCTGCTGCGCGTGTCCGACATTCAGGCCAAACCGAGCGAATCCGGATTGGTCGTGCGGAACATGGTCAGGACGCGGACCTTCGCGTGGGGCCAGATCCTCGGCGTCGCGTTCTCCCCGGAGGGCGATGACCCCTGGCCCACCCTCGATCTCACCGACGGAACCACATACGCCGTGATGGCGATCCAGCATGCAGATGGACCCCGAGCCCACGAGGAATGTCAGCGATTGCGTAAGCTCATCGCTGGATGGACCCACTTCAAGGAGGAATAGGAATGTCGAACGACACAATCACCGGGGTCGAAGGCCCACTGACCGGATATACGGTCATCGACCTCTCCCGTGCATTGGCCGGCCCACACGCGGGAATGATGTTCGGCGACCTCGGTGCCCGAGTGATCAAGGTCGAGAACCCGGGCAAGGGAGATGACTCCAGGTCCTGGGGCCCTCCGTTCGTCGGTCCCGAGGACGACCCCCAGGCCACGTACTTCTTCTCCTGCAACCGCAACAAGGAGTCCATCGCCCTCGACCTCAAGTCGGACACCGGCAAGGAGACGCTGCGGGAGCTCATCGCACGCGCTGACGTGCTCGTCGAGAACTTCCGCTCCGGCGTCCTCGACCGCCTCGGCTTCTCCACCGCCATGTGCATGGAGATCAACCCCCGCCTGGTGCTGCTGTCGATCACCGGCTTCGGCCACGACGGACCCGAGTCCTCCCGTGCCGGCTACGACCAGATCGCCCAGGGCGAGGCCGGGCTCATGTCGCTGACCGGATCCGGCCCCGAGGACATGCAGCGTGTCGGAGTGCCCATCGCCGACCTCCTCGCCGGCATCTACGGTTCCTACGGAGTCCTCGCCGCTCTGCTCGAACGTGAGCGCACAGGCAAGGGCAAGGTCGTGCGCACCTCGCTCATCGCCGGCATGGTCGGAGTTCATGCCTTCCAGGGCACACGCGCCACCGTGGCCGGACAGAACCCCGAACCCGGTGGCAATCATCATCCTTCCCTCTCGCCCTACGGCCTCTTCAAATGCCATGAGGGAGCCGTGCAGATCTCCGTGGGAAACGAGAATCTGTGGCAGAAGTTCTGCGCCGCATTCGGCATCGACCCGGCCACAGAGGGCATGGGCGACAACTCTTCCCGTGTCGCGAACCGACCGGCGGTCATCGAGCTCATCGAAACCAAGTTCGCCGACTACGGCCCGGATGAGCTGCTCGCGAAGCTTGGCGACGCCGGCATCCCGTCGGGAACCGTGCGCACACTCGAAGAGGTCTACTCCTGGGATCAGGCGCTGAGCCAGGGCCTCAAGGTCTCGGTCGACCACCCCGTCCTCGGCGACATCGACCTGCCCGGACCACCACTGCGCTTCTTCGATGCCGAAGGTGAGGCCGAGGTCGAAACCACGAGGACCACCCACGAAGCCCCGCCTCTGCTCAACGAGGACGCCGAGGCGATCGTGTCCTGGCTCGACGCGGACAGCTGAGGAGGCCGACCACAGCCGCACCACCCAGGACCCAACACCGCTTACCGTTCGTCAGACACATCTGAAACAGGAGATACGCACGTGGCACGGTTGAATGCACATGAACTCGTCGACATCGTCGTGGACGACGGATCCTTCGTGTCTTGGGACACGACGCCTATCATGCCCGCCGGGGGAGTCTCCGAGGAATACGCGGCCGAACTCGCCGCCGCCCGGGAGAAATCCGGCGCCGACGAGGCCATCATCACCGGAGAGGGCATGATCGAGGGGCGACGCGTCGCCATCGTCGCTGGGGAATTCCGCTTCCTCGCCGGTTCGATCGGCGTCGCCGCAGCCCAGCGGCTTGTCGATGCGATCGAACGCGCGACCCTCGAAGGGCTGCCGCTGCTGGCCGGGCCGGCCTCCGGCGGGACCAGAATGCAGGAAGGCACGATCGCGTTCCTGTCGATGGTCAAGATCACCAACGCCGTCATGGCCCACCGCCGCGCGGCCCTGCCCTACCTCGTGTACCTGCGCCATCCGACCACCGGTGGCGTCTTCGCCTCCTGGGGGTCGATGGGCCATGTCACTGTCGCCGAGGCGGGCTCGCTCATCGGCTTCCTCGGCCCGCGTGTCTTCGAAGCCATCTACGAGGAGAAGTTCCCGGAGAATGTGCAGACAGGTGAGAACCTGCACAAGCACGGCATCATCGATGCGGTGATCGGCCCCGAGCGGATCCAGGCCACGGTGGCCCGAGTCCTCGACGTCCTCATGGGGGCCAAAGAGATCCCTCCTCGTGTGGCCGATCCCGACACGCGCCCGGTGAGCGTCGACCCGGATTCCGACGCCTGGGAGGCGATCACACGGTCTCGCAATGCCGATCGTCCCGGAGTGCGCGATCTGCTGCGGACGGCGGCCAACACGGTGTTGCCGCTCAACGGTACGGGACAGGGCGAGAAGGACCCAGGGCTGCTGCTGGCGTTGGCGAAATTCGGCTCGGCTCCGTGCATCGTGCTCGGCCAGGACCGGTTCCGCCAGGACTCCCGGGCCCCGCTGGGACCCGCAGCACTGCGAGAAGCCAGGCGCGGCATGCGGTTGGCGGCCGAACTCGATCTGCCGCTCGTGACCGTCATCGACACACCAGGGGCCGCACTGTCGAAATCTGCCGAGGAGGGCGGCATCGCCGGAGAGATCGCTCGCAGCCTCGCCGACCTCGCCAATCTCGACGCACCCTCGGTGTCCCTCATCCTCGGCGAAGGGTCCGGTGGGGGAGCTCTCGCACTGATTCCCGCGGATCGAGTCCTCAGCGCCGCGAACGGGTGGCTGTCCCCCCTGCCTCCGGAAGGAGCCTCGGCGATCGTGCACCGCACGACCGACCGCGCACCGGAGATGGCACAGAGCCAAGGTGTGCATGCGCCGATGCTCATGGCCACAGGAGTCGTCGACCGGATCATCGCCGAAGACCCCGACGCGAGCCAGGAGCCATTGGACTTCGTGGCGCGGGTGGGTGCGACACTGGAGTACGAACTCATCGAACTCATGCGCGAACCCTCCGACCGGCGCCTGGCACGCCGGATGGAACGGTATCGGACCCTCGGAATCTGAACGTCGACGCAGGAATCTAGGAGAATCATATGGTTGCCATCAGAGTCATCCCATGCCTGGACGTCGACGAAGGACGTGTCGTCAAGGGCGTGAAGTTCGCCGACCTCAAGGACGCCGGCGATCCGGTCGAACTGGCCAGACGCTACGGCGAATCCGGGGCCGACGAGCTGACGTTCCTCGATGTCACCGCCAGCAGCGGTGATCGGGAGACCGTTCACGACATCGTCCGTGCCTGTGCCGAAGAGGTCTTCATTCCTCTGACCGTCGGGGGCGGCATCCGCAGCGTCTCCGACGTCGACAGGCTCCTGCGCGATGGTGCCGACAAAGTTTCCGTCAACACCTCCGCGGTGACGAACCCTCAGCTCATCAGCGATATCGCCCGTCATTTCGGCAATCAGGTCCTCGTCCTGTCCCTCGACGCCAGGCGCACCCAGGGGACCCAGACGCGCTCCGGCTTCGAAGTCACCACCCGCGGTGGTCGGGAGGGGACCGGCCGCTGCGCGATCGACTGGATCACCGAGGCGGCCGATCGCGGCGTCGGTGAGATCCTGCTCAACTCCATCGACGCCGACGGCACCCGTGACGGCTTCGATCTCGAACTCATCGCCGCAGCCCGGGCGGCCGTCGACGTTCCGCTGATCGCCTCCGGTGGAGCCGGGCGAGTCGACCACTTCGCTCCGGCCGTGGCCGCCGGCGCAGACGCGCTCCTGGCAGCGAGCGTCTTCCACTTCGGTACACTGAGCATCGCCGAGGTCAAGGACGCACTCCGGACGGAAGGGATCGAGGTCCGATGAACACACACGAGGCGAGCACACTTGGGTCCGGAAGTCCGAGCGACGCGAATCCGGAGAACTGGCGCGAACTGATCATGGTCAACGCCGACGGGCTCATTCCCGTCATCGTCCAGGAGGTCACCACCCGCGAGGTCCTGATGATGGCCTGGATGGACACCGAAGCCATCGAACGAACCCTGCGCGACGGCCGCGCCGTGTACTGGTCGCGGTCCCGGCAGGAATACTGGGTCAAAGGAGAGACCTCGGGGTATACTCAGAAGGTGGTGTCCCTGAGCCTCGACTGTGACGCCGACGCTCTGCTCCTGGAGGTCGAACAGACCGGCCCGGCCTGCCACACCCTGACCCCGACGTGCTTCACCGGAAGGACCATCAGTGCCAACTGACACACGCACGACCGAGACCGGCACGACCGGACCGGAGGCGACGCACACCGGGCTGAGGGTCCGCCCCAGCCTCGAGGAATTCCGAGCCTTCGGCGCCGACCACCGTCTGGTCCCCGTCCACGCGGAGGTCCTCGCCGACGCCGAGACACCATTGAGCCTGTACCGCAAGCTCACCGACGGCGGCCCCGGCAGCTTCCTCTTCGAATCGGCTGTGTCCGGAGCCTGGGCGCGCTACTCATTCATCGGTTCCGCCCCCGTGGCCACGCTGATCTCCGAGAGTGAGAGCTTTCGCTGGGAGGGCACACCGCCGGTGGGAATCCCCACCGAAGGCAGCGTTCTCGATGCAGTGACCGCGACCCTTGAGCTGCTTGCCGTGGATGCGAGCGAGTCGGTTCTTCCGCCGATGGTCTCCAGCTTCGTCGGATACTTCGGTTGGGACATCGTCCGTGAGTTCGAGAAACTGGGACCGGCCCAAACCAACGAGCATCATCTGCCGACCGTGCAGCTGATGATTCCCGGCGACATCGCGGTCTATGACCATTACTCGGGAACCCTCACACTCGTGGCCAATGTCTTCAACGTCAATGGCGCCGACACCGGCATCGACGAGGCCTACCACGCGGGTGTCGACCGGATCGAGGCGATGCTCGCCAGGATCAGCAGGCCCAGCGCAGCCGAGATCTCGAGCACGCACTTCGTCAAGCCCGAGGTATCAACCCGCACCGAACCGCAGGTCTACCTCGACAGCGTCGAACAAGCCAAGCGTGAGATCGTCGACGGCGAGATCTTCCAGGTCGTCCTCGGCCAGCGTTTCGACACCGACTGCGAAGGCGACCCGCTGACCGTCTATCGGATGCTGCGCCATTCGAACCCCAGCCCATTCATGTATCTGCTCAACCTCCACGACGACCAGGGGCAGCCCGCCAGCATCATTGGCTCATCCCCGGAAGCTCTCGTCACGGTCCGGTCCGGAGACGTCGTCACCCATCCGATCGCGGGGTCGCGTCCTCGTGGAGCCACGCCCGACGAGGACTCGACGCTGGCCAGAGATCTCATCAGCGACGAGAAGGAACGTGCCGAACACCTCATGCTCGTCGACCTCGCCCGCAACGACCTCGCAAAGGTCTGCCGGGCCGGAACGGTCGATGTCAGTGAGTTCATGGACATCGTCCGCTACAGCCACATCATGCACATCTCCTCGACCGTGCGCGGCGAACTCGCGCCCGGCCACGGAGCCGTGGATGTGCTTCGCGCAGCGTTCCCGGCAGGAACCCTCTCCGGAGCACCGAAGCCCCGTGCACTGCAGATCATCGACGAGCTCGAAACCATCGGCCGTGGAATCTACGGGGGAGTCGTCGGATACATGTCGTTCACCGGCGACCTCGACCTGGCAATCGCCATCCGCACAGGGGTCCTGCGAAACTCGGTGATGAGCGTCTACGCCGGTGGTGGGCTCGTCGCCGATTCGGTTCCCGAAACCGAATACCAGGAATCGCAGAACAAGGCGGCCGCGGTGCTGGGGGCGGCGGCAGCTGCCAGTGCTGTGGAGAGACTCGGCGCGTCGACCGGGGAATGCAGCTGAGATGACGAAATCACGCGGCGTCCTCCTCGTCCTCATCCTCGCCGGCGCACTGTGGGCAATCAGCCTCGCATCGTGGCAGGCTGGCGTGGCAGGCGACTCACTCGGCCCCACGGGTGTGGCTGATGTCACAGAGGATGCGAGTGCCCAAGCATCTCCGGTCGCGACCGCCTGCGTCGCCATTATTGCCGTCACCGGGCTGCTGTCAGCCATGATGGGCAAGATCGGACGATTCGTCGTCCTCGGCTTCGCCTCGCTGGCCGCCGTCGGTTACGGCATCACCGCGCTGCAGTCGATCTCCGCCCCCGGAGCCACCAGCTGGCCGATAGTCGCCCTGTTCGCGGCAGCGATCACGCTCATCGTCATCGTCTATGTGGCCTTCGCCTCGGCGGGGTGGACCAACTCCAACCGCTACGCCAGGACCGCCGAGGCCGACGGCGAGGAGTTCGACTCCGCAGCGACATGGGACGCCCTCTCCCGCGGAGACGACCCCGAAACCGACCCGAAGGACCTCGAATCCGACCCGAAGGCCCCGGAGTCCGACACCGACGACGCTGGTGGGGCCGATGATGAATCGAAATGACCTCGTGACCGGGTCGGTGTCTTGGCCCAAGTCGAAGCGTGTCACAATGGATGCAACAAGTTTTCACGCGTGCCACGCCTGCATCTCTAAGGAGCACCATGTCGCAATCCGTCGCTCGTAACGGCGCAACCGATCTCGACAAATCGACGATCGACTATGCCGCCATCGCCGACCCGGGACACGGAAACTCCGTGGCCGGCTGGACCGGTGTCATCGTCATGCTGATCGGCGTCACCATCGGCTGCGTCGGGTTCACCATCCACACCGCGACCATCACCTACGTCGGTGTCGGCGTCGTTGTGCTCGGCCTCATCGCCGGCCTCATCCTGCGTGCCGTCGGTCTGGGAAACAAGCCGAAGAAGCAATGACAGTTCTCGACGACATCGTCGCCGGTGTACGCGAAGATCTCGCCGAACGCCGGAGGCAAACACCGCTGGCAGACGTCATTGAGCGCGCGCGTGAGGCACAGCCCGCGCGTGCGTTCGATCTCGACGGTGACTTCGGAGTCATCGCCGAGGTCAAACGGCGTTCTCCCTCCCGCGGGGACCTCGCCCACATCCCGGATCCGGGGACCCTGGCCGGGCTCTATGCCGCCGGGGGAGCACGAGCGATCAGCGTGCTCACCGAAGGACGACGCTTCTCCGGCAGCCTTGAGGACCTCGACTCCGTCCGTGCAGCGGTCGACATCCCCGTGCTGCGCAAAGACTTCATGGTCGAGGAATACCAATTCCATGAGGCCCGCGCCCATGGCGCTGATCTCGTCCTCCTCATCGTTGCGGCACTGGATGTCGGCCAACTCCACGAGTTCCACGCTCTCGCCCGTGAACTGGGGATGACCGCCCTCGTCGAGACGCACAATGCCGAAGAGCTGGCGATCGCAGCCGAACTCGATGCCCCCCTGATCGGCATCAACACCCGCAACCTCAAGGACCTCAGCGTCGATACGAGCCGTTTCGCTCCCTTGGCCGATCTGGCACCGGCGGCCTGCACACTCGTCGCAGAGTCCGGAGTCACCGGTCCCGATGATGTCGAGACCTACGCCGGAGCCGGCGCCGATCTCGTGCTCGTGGGCGAAGCACTCGTCACCGGCGGCGACGCCGAGTCCGCCGTGGCCGCGTTCACCTCGACAGGGCAGGAGCGCCGGGCGGCGACCAGTCGTCAGTCTTGATCCACCCGACCACCATTTCGAACCACGAAGGACGGCAATGACCGATTTGAGCCAGGAGAACGGACCTTACTTCGGTTCGTACGGAGGCAGGTTCTTCCCCGAAGCGCTGATCCCCGCGCTCGACGAGATCGAGGAGACATGGCGCAAATCCCAGGTCGACCCGGAGTTCACGCAGCAGCTGCTCGACCTGCAGCAGAACTACATCGGCCGTCCCAGCCTTCTCACCGAGGCCACCCGGTTCGCCGCGCACTGCGGTGGGGCGCGGGTCTTCCTCAAACGCGAAGACCTCAACCACACCGGCAGCCATAAGATCAACAACGCCGTGGGCCAGGCCCTGTTGGCCAAGCGCATGGGCAAGACCCGTGTCATCGCCGAAACCGGAGCCGGACAGCACGGTGTTGCCGCAGCCACGGCCGCCGCCCTCCTGGATATGGAGTGCGAGGTGTACATGGGTGAGGAAGACACCCAGAGGCAGGCACTCAACGTCGCTCGGATGCGACTGCTCGGAGCGAAGGTCAACTCCGTGTCCAACGGCACCAAGACGCTCAAAGACGCGATGAACGAAGCGATGCGCGACTGGGTTGCCAACGTAGAGAACACGCACTACATCATCGGCACAGTCGCCGGCCCGCACCCGTTCCCGGCCATGGTCCGGTCCTTCCAGGACGTCATCGGCATCGAAGCTCGCGAACAGATCCAGAACGCCGTCGGTCGTCTGCCTGACGCGGTCTGCGCGTGTGTCGGAGGTGGGTCGAACGCCATGGGCCTCTTCGCCGCCTTCCTCGCCGATCCCGAGGTGAAGATCTTCGGTTTCGAAGCCGGAGGAGACGGCGTCGACAGCGGCCGCCACGCCGCCCGCTTCTCCGGTGGACGCCCCGGAGTCCTGCATGGCTCGGCTACCTATATCCTCCAGAACGAGGACGGCCAGACTCAAGGGTCCCACTCGATCTCGGCCGGACTCGACTACCCATCGGTCGGCCCCGAGCATTCCCACCTCCACGACATTCAGCGCGTCATCTACGAGCCTGTCGTCGATGAAGAGGCCATGGAAGCCATGCAGCTGCTGTCGCGGTCCGAAGGCATCATCCCTGCAATCGAATCCGCCCACGCCCTGGCCGGTGCTATGCGCATCGGACGGGAACTCGGCAGCGAAGCGGTCCTGCTCGTCAACCTCTCCGGTCGAGGCGACAAGGACATGACGACCGCGGCCAAATGGTTCAACTACTTCGACGAAGGAGCTGTGCAGGTATGACGAGCTCAGGACCCCGAACCGGTACCACACTCGACGCCGTCGCCCAGGCGAGCCGCAAGGCCGCGCTCATCGGATATCTTCCCGTCGGGTTCCCCTCGGTCGAAGGCTCCATCGAGGCCATGGTCGAACTGGTGAAATCCGGGGTCGACATCGTGGAAGTGGGTATGCCGTATACCGATCCCGGAATGGACGGACCCGTCATCCAACGCGCCGCCGAGCAGGGTCTCGCTGCCGGGGTGCGCACCTCTGACATCTTCTCCGCCGTCTCAGCCGTCGCAGAAGCCGGCGGCACCGCCGTTGTGATGAGCTACTGGAACCTGGTGCTCCAACACGGCGTTTCAGCCTTCGCACGCGACCTGGACTCGGCCGGCGGCGGAGGCATCATCACCCCCGACCTCATCCCCGATGAGGCTTCCGAATGGATGAGCGTCTCCGACGAATACGATCTCGACCGCATCTTCCTCGCCGCTCCCTCATCGACGCCCGAGCGCATCGCCACAATCGTCGAGGCGAGCCGCGGATTCGTCTATGCGGCCTCGACGATGGGCGTGACCGGAGTCCGCTCCGAGGTCGACAACCACGCTCGCGACCTCGTGGGGAGCCTCAAGGATGCCGGAGCGCCCCATGCCTGTGTCGGGCTGGGAGTCTCGACGCGCGAACAGGCCGCAGAAGTCGCAGACTACGCCGATGGAGTCATCGTCGGCTCTGCCCTCGTCCGCGCCCTCGACAACGACGGAGTCAGCGGAATCGCCACCTTGGCCGCTGAGCTCGCGGAGGGCTGTGCATGAGCCGGATCCAACAGCTGGCATCCGAAGGAGTGGAGATCGGATCACTCACGATCCCGACGTGGGCCCTGTGGGTGCTCGCACTCGGTGTGCTCCTCCTCATCGTCGGAATCGTCGTCTTGGTCCTCGCTCGTCGTGCCAGAAAAATCGCCCGAGCAACAAAAGGCGCCTCGAAAGGGGACGGTGAGGGCTTCGGAGGGCACGGTTTCGGATACTTCGGAGCGGTTACCTCGGCGATCTCGATCACCCCCGATGTGAAGCGGAATTCCCGGCGAAACGACGGTTCGAAGTCCGACGACCGAGACGTTTAGGTTCGTTTTACGGTCCTTTTTCTGTGCCGCCCTGAGCTGCCGAGGGGTGTAGGTTAGGTATCCGACCGTGAGAACCACGTCACATCTGTGCCCCAGGACGATCTCCAGAGGGCGCCGCCGATACTGCTAGAGACAGCGCCGTCTTTAACGTCAACATCTACACCCCGTGAAGGCAGCGATGTACAGTGAACATTCAACGACCCCGAAATCTCCGCAACGTCCGGTTCGCGCCGGACTCTACGATCCCGCACTCGAACACGATGCATGCGGACTCGCGCTCATCGTCCGCTATCGCGGACCCGCCGACCACACGGTCGTCGAACAGGCGCTGACCGCTCTGCGTAAACTTGAGCATCGAGGCGGAATCGGCTCCGACGAAGGCACCGGCGACGGTGCGGGGATGACCCTGCAGATGCCTCATGACTACTTCGCCGAGGTGCTGCGCGACGAGGGCATCGAACTGCCTGACGCCGGTGCCTACGCCGCGGGGATCGGCTTCTTCGCCCAGGATTACCGTCAGGACCTGACGACCGCGACGGATCCCAAGACGACCACTTCCTTTCCTCCGACCTCCGGAGCGGCAACGTCAGTCGGCGACGAGGAGTCACTACTCGCTCGGATCGCCGCCGAGGAGGGCCTGCGGGTCCTCGCCTACCGCGACGTGCCGCACGATGCGAGCGTGCTCGGCGCCACCGCTCGGTCCACGATGCCGCGCATGCGCCAGGTCTTCCTCGGCATCGACGAACGGTATCCAGCGCGTGATAGCCATGACCTCACTCGCCGGTCCTACATTGTGCGGAAGCGTCTCGACCACTCCGGGATCTACTTCCCCTCACTCTCACCCTCGACGATCACCTACAAGGGCATGCTTTCGACAGGCCAGCTCTCCGCCTTCTACACGGAACTGCTCGACGAACGCCTGACCTCACGGATCGCGCTCGTGCACTCACGATTCTCGACGAACACGTTCCCGTCCTGGCAGTTGGCTCAGCCCTTCGGCACAATCGCCCATAACGGCGAGATCAACACGGTGCGAGGCAATCGCAATTGGATGCAGGCCCGGGAATCGACACTGGCCTCCGATCTCCTCGCCTCCCCGGTGCCGGGAACGTCGACGAGTCTTGACAGGCTGTGTCCGATCGTACCGCCGGGCGCCTCCGACTCGGCATCGTTCAACGCGGTGCTCGAGCTCATGGTCGCCTCGGGCAGATCGCTGCCGCAGGCGATGCTGATGATGATTCCCGAGGCCTGGGAGAACAACCCCGGAATGGGCGAATCGCGCAAGGCCTTCTACGAGTACCACTCGCTGCTGATGGAGCCGTGGGACGGGCCCGCCTGCGTGGCCTTCACCGACGGGAAGCTCGCCGGCGCCGTCCTCGACCGCAACGGGCTCCGGCCTGCCCGGTACGTCATGACCTCCGACACCGTCGTGCTCGCCAGCGAGATCGGTGTCGTCGACCTGCCGGAATCCGACGTCGTCGCCCGCGGACGTCTCACCCCCGGTCGCATGTTCCTCGTCGACACCGAGTCGGAACGGGTCATCTCCGATACGGAGATGAAAAACCAGCTCGCCACCGAGCATCCCTACGAGGACTGGGTGAAGGACTGCTCCAATCATCTGGCCGACCTGCCCACCCGAGTCCACGTCACCCACCCGCAGGCCTCCGTGCGCCGCCGCCAACGCACCTTCGGCTACACGGAGGAGGAACTGCGGATCCTCATCTCGCCGATGGCCGAAACCGGGGCCGAACCCCTCGGCGCCATGGGCACGGACACGGCGATCGCGGCCCTGAGCAACCGGCCACGACTGCTCTTCGACTACTTCCACCAGAACTTCGCGCAGGTGACCAACCCGCCGCTGGACTCCATCCGCGAGGACATCGTGACCAGCATGTCCTCGGGCATCGGACGGGAGGGCAACCTCCTGCAGTTCTCCCAACCGGACTCTGCGCACATCCTGCTCGACCGCCCGGTCATCGACAACGACGAGCTTGCGGCGATCTCACACGTACAGGGTCGCCACCTCGGCGTCGACGATGGTCGACCCAGCGTGAGCCTCTCGGGTCTGTACTCGGTGAACGCAGGACCCGACGCCATGGCAAAGCGTCTTGAGGAGTTGTGCCGGGAGGCCAGCGCGGCCGTCGAGGCCGGAGCTGTGTTCATCATCCTCAGTGACAGGGACTCGACGGCGGATCTCGCACCGATTCCGTCTCTGCTGCTGACCTCGGCCCTCCATCACCACCTGGTCAGGGCGCGTTCGCGCACCCGAGTGTCGATCATCGTCGAAGCCGGTGATGTTCGGGAGGTTCACCACGTGGCCACACTGATGACCTTCGGAGCTTCAGCGGTCAACCCGTACCTCGTCATGGAATCGGCCGAGGCGCTTGTCCGCTCGGACAGGATCCGGGGCATCAGCGAGACCACGGCTGTGGCGAATGTGCTCACGGCGCTGAACAAGGGACTGCTGAAGATCATGTCGAAGATGGGAATCTCGACCGTGCAGTCCTACCACGGTGCTCAGACCTTCGAAGCCCTCGGGCTGGCCGATGACTTCATCGAGGAGTACTTCACTTCCACCCCACACCAACTGGGCGGAAAGGGGATCGTCGAGATCACCGCGGAGTCGAGCGCCAGACACGCCGATGCCCACCGCGACGACCATCCCAGGCCCGCTCACCGGGACCTGCGCATCGGTGGCGAATACCAATGGCGGAGGGAAGGCCCGGGCCACCTGTTCAACCCGGAGACCATCTTCAAACTCCAACACTCCACGGCCACCGGACGATTCGACATCTTCGGTGAGTACACTCAGGCCGTCGATGAGCAGTCGCGTGAGCTCATGACCCTGCGCGGACTGTTCGACCTCGTCCCCACGGACACCGGCCCGATCGACATCTCCGAGGTGGAGCCGGCGAGCGAGATCATGAAGCGCTTCTCGACGGGCGCCATGAGCTACGGCTCACTGTCGCAGGAAGCGCACGAGACTCTGGCCATCGCGATGAATCGCATCGGCGGGAAGTCCAACACCGGTGAGGGCGGAGAGGACACAGAACGCCTCGTCGATCCCGAACGCCGGTCGGCGATCAAGCAGATCGCCAGCGGCCGATTCGGCGTGACAAGTCATTATCTGACGCAGGCCGATGACCTGCAGATCAAGATGGCTCAAGGCGCGAAACCGGGGGAGGGCGGGCAGCTTCCCGGAGCCAAGGTCTACCCATGGATCGCGAAGACCCGCCACGCCACCCCGGGCGTCGGGCTGATCTCTCCGCCGCCGCACCACGACATCTACTCGATCGAGGACCTCGCCCAGCTCATCCACGACCTCGGCCGGTCCAACGCCCGGGCCCGCGTGCACGTCAAACTCGTGTCCGGGATCGGCGTCGGCACGGTGGCCGCAGGAGTGGCCAAGGCCGGAGCGGACGTCGTCCTCATCTCCGGTCACGACGGGGGCACGGGCGCCAGTCCGCTCAACTCACTCAAGCATGCCGGCACTCCCTGGGAGCTCGGTCTGGCCGAGGCGCAGCAGACATTGGTGCTCAACGGTCTGCGAGAGAAGGTCAGCGTTCAGGTCGACGGGCAGCTCAAGACTGGTCGGGACGTGATCATCGCGGCCCTGCTGGGCGGGGAGGAATTCGGATTCGCGACCACGGCACTCGTCGTCTCCGGCTGCATCATGATGCGCGTCTGCCATAAGGACACCTGCCCCGTCGGGGTGGCCACCCAGAATCCGAAGCTGCGCGAGCGCTATCACGGACAGGCCGAGCACGTCGTGAACTTCTTCACCTTCATCGCCGAGGAGGTCCGCGGTTACCTGGCCGCACTGGGCCTGCGCACGCTCGATGAGGCCATCGGTGCGGTCGAGAGGCTGCGCATCGACGAGAAGCGAGCGGAGGAATCGGGTCTCGACCTCGACCTGTCCTCGATCCTCACCGTGCCCGAGGACATTCACGGCAACACCGACGTGGTCCGCAAGTGCACCACCGAGGTCAACCGCGACTTCGCAGGCGAACTCGACCTGCGACTGCTGGCCGAGGCGGGGGAGGCGATCGAATCCGGGGCCGAGGTCACGATCACCTCGGCGATCGAGAACACGGACCGCAGCGTCGGCACCCTGCTGGGTCATCACGTCACACTCGCCCACGCGGATGCGGGCCTGCCCGAGCACATGATCCGGCTCGAGCTCCACGGCACCGCCGGACAGTCACTCGGGGCGTTCCTGCCTCGCGGAATCAGCATCGACCTGCATGGTGACGCCAACGACTACGTCGGCAAGGGGCTCTCCGGCGGAACCATCAGCGTGCATCCGCACACTGAGAATCTGACCCGTCCCGAACACAACGTCATCGCCGGCAACGTCCTGGGCTACGGTGCCACTGCGGGCCGGTTGTTCGTATCCGGCCAGGTGGGGGAACGGTTCATGGTGCGCAACTCCGGCGCCGAGGCGGTCGTCGAAGGCATCGGCGACCACGGGCTGGAGTACATGACCGGAGGAATCGCCGTCATCCTCGGCACCACCGGACGCAACTTCGCCGCCGGCATGTCCGGCGGCACGGCCTACGTCCTCGACTTCAACCCCGCCAAGCTCAACCCCAAGGAACGCGCCGCCGGCGTCTTCCGGTTCACCGGTGTGGGAGTCACCGACATGGCTGTTCTGCAGCGACTGCTGGCCGAACATGTTCAGTGGACGCATTCGCCCCTGGCAGCACAGCTGCTCGACGGGCTCGACCGAGGAGAGGACGTCCTCTCCCGCTTCACCAAGATCATCCCCGTCGCCTATGCGATGGTCAAAGACGTTCAGGAAGAGTTCACCGCGGCCGGAGAAGCCGCGGATTCGGACGAAGCTTGGCACACGATTCTGGAGGTTGCCAATGGCTGATCCACACGGATTCCTACACGTCGAACAACGAGAGGTGCCCCGGCGGCGCCCGGTGCCGATCCGCCTCATGGACTACCGCGAAGTCTATGAGGCCGGCGATCCGGAGCAGCTGCGCAGACAGGCCTCACGCTGCATGGACTGCGGCGTTCCCTTCTGTCATCAGGGCTGCCCGCTGGGCAATCTGATTCCCGAGTTCAACGATGCCATGTACCGCGGAGAGCTGCCGCGTGCGGTCGAACTGCTCCATGCAACGAACAACTTCCCTGAATTCACCGGCCGGGCATGTCCGGCACCGTGTGAGAATGCCTGTGTCCTCGGCATCAATCAGCCCGCTGTGACGATCAAGCAGGTCGAGGTGACCATCGTCGACCAGGGATTCGCCGCCGGTCTCATCCAACCCGTGATCCCCGAACGGATCACCGGGCATACGGTGGCCGTCATCGGCTCCGGCCCCACGGGGCTGGCCGCAGCCCAGCAGCTGACCCGGGCGGGGCACACCGTCGTCGTGTACGAACGCGACGACCGCCTCGGCGGCCTGCTGCGCTATGGAATTCCCGACTTCAAACTCGAAAAGCACCACATTGATCGCCGCCTCGATCAGATGCGCGCCGAAGGCACTCGGTTCACCACCTCGGTCGAGATCGGTCGGGACATCAGCTTCGAGGAGCTGCAGTCGAGCTTCGACGCGGTCATCGTGTGCACGGGGGCAACGGTTCCCAGGGACATGGGCATCGGCGGACGAAACCTCGACGGGGTCGAATTCGCCATGGACTATCTGGTGCCCTCGAACCGGGTGCAGGCGGGGACGCAGCCCGGGCCGGGGGAGGCCGTCGATCACATCGACGCCCGCGACAAACACGTCATCATCATCGGCGGCGGCGATACAGGTGCCGACTGCCTGGGCACCGCACTGCGGCAGCAGGCGGCCTCGGTGACGACCCTGGCAATCGGAGCTCAGCCGCCGGCTGATCGCAGCGAATCCGATCCGTGGCCGACGGTCCCGCGGATCTTCGAGGTCCAGTCCTCCCACGAGGAGGGCGGAACCAGGCGTTACCTCGCATCGACGACAGGGTTCGTCGGTGACGATGAGGGCAGAGTGATCGGCATCGATGTTGCCGAGACGCAGTTCGTCGCCGGTCGTCGCGTCCCGGCGCCCGGCACCGAGCACCGACTCGACGCCGACCTCGTCCTCCTGGCTCTCGGGTTCTCGGGCCCCGAGTCGGAGGCGATCGACCTCGACGTTGCTGAGGATGGGGCCTTCGCGCGTGATGAGTCCTACTCAGGCTCGATACCCGGGGTCTTCGTCGCCGGTGATGCAGGTCGAGGCCAGTCGCTCATCGTGTGGGCCATCGCCGAAGGGAGGTCGGTCGCAGCCGAGGTCGACCGGTTCCTGACGGGGACATCACGCTTGCCGGAGCCGGTCCGACCACACAGCAGAAGTTTTACATGTTAAGATTATCTGTGTCATTTAATGAGAAGATCGCACATCGGTGTGCGTGATTCTGCTCCGACGAACAGACGTGATGGGCGGTTCGAGCCGCCCATCACGCTACAGGTAGGGTGGTGTGCATGAGGCGTGCAAAGATAGTCGCAACATTAGGTCCGAATCAGAATTCCTATGAAGAGATCCGCGCTCTCGTCGACGAGGGCGTCGATGTGGCCCGATTCAATCTCAGCCACGGCAAGCGGGAAGAACACGAAGAGAAATTCGCCTGGGTCCGCCAGGCCGCACTCGATACCGGCCGCGCAGTCGCGGTGCTGCTCGATCTGCAGGGCCCGAAGATCAGGGTCGGCAACTTCGCCCATGGCAAGGAGGAGCTGGTCGAGGGTGCGACGTTCACCATCACCAGCCGTGATGTCGCCGGGACCGCGGAGGTCGTGAGCACCACGCTGGCGACTCTGCCGGGCGACGTTTCCGTCGGAGACCCCCTGCTCATCGACGATGGGCGTCTGCGTCTGCGTGCCACCGAGGTGACCGACACCGATGTCATCACCGAGGTGGAGATCGGCGGAACGATCTCGAACCACAAGGGCATCAATCTGCCCGGCGTCCCGGTCTCCGTCCCAGCTCTGTCTGAGAAGGACGTCGACGATCTCAAGTGGGGTCTGGGGATCGGCTTCGACTGGGTGGCGCTGTCCTTCGTCCGCAGTCCCGAGGACATGGACGATGTCCGGGCGGTCATGGATGAGGTCGGCATCACGGCTCCCGTCATCGCCAAGCTTGAGAAGCCGCAGGCCGTCGACCAGCTCGATGCGGTCATCGATGCCTTCGACGGAATCATGGTCGCCCGTGGTGACCTCGGCGTGGAGCTGCCTCTCGAGCAGGTCCCGATCGTGCAGAAGCGTGCCGTCGAGATCGCACGTCAGCAGGCTAAACCTGTCATCGTGGCCACACAGATGCTCGAAACCATGATCGATGCGGCCAGGCCCACTCGCGCCGAGGCCAGCGACTGCGCCAACGCAGTCCTCGACGGTGCCGACGCCCTCATGCTTTCCGGCGAAACCTCCGTCGGTGAGTACTGGGTCGACGCGATTCGGACCATGAGCCGCATCATCGAGTCCACCGAGGAACACGGCATGGAGCGGATTCCTCAGCTGGGTACGGTGCCGCATACCAAGGGTGGGGCCGTGACCGCCGCTGCGGTCCAGATCGCTGAGCAGCTCGACATCGATCTGCTGTGCACCTTCTCCCAGACGGGTGACTCCGTGCGTCGGATGTCGCGTCTGCGTCCGGCCTGGCCGATCCTCGGCTTCACCCCCGATGCGCAGGTTCGCCACCAGCTGGCTCTGACCTGGGGCGTTCGCCCCTACCTCGTCAAGACGGTGCGCCACACAGACCAGATGGCCAGGCAGGTCGACGCCGTGCTGCTGGCGGACGGAACCGCACACGAGGGCGATCAGTCCATCCTCGTGGCCGGGTCCCCTCCTGGCATCCCCGGTTCGACCAATGCCCTGCGCATCCACACGATGGGCGATGCGGCCAGGGGTGTTGCCGCGGCCTACGAGGACTCCTCCGACGACGAGGAAGATCCCTTGGCAGGCTATGGCATCGTGGCCGAAGCGCCGGTCACTCGTGAGGTGCCGGTCGTGCAGGAAAACGGCACACCCAGGCACTGAGACCGTGATGGTCAGCTGAGGCCGGGGCTGAACCGTGAGGGTCCTGGCGCTTGGGCGCTTTTGGCCTCCGGTTTCACTTGACCTCAGCTGTCGACAACGGCGGCCGTCCCGATTCGGGGCGGCCGCCGTTTGGTATGCGCGCCCGGCGTCCGTCTGCCATGCGCCGGCGTCCGTTTGCCATGCGCCGGCGTCGTGACTCGTGCTGCTGGTGAGTGCCGGAACGGCGATCGCGATGCCGGGAGTGAGAGGCACTTCACTCCGACTTGCGGAATTTCCAGAATTGCTCAACAGTTGTCCATTGGGTTGAGCGGCGCTTGAGTGAGCGTTGTTTGGAAACCGACAGTCGAAGAAGAGGAATGGCATGAGATTGCCCAAGTGGAGCAGATCATTCGGGGTGCAGGTCACCATCGCCCTGATCGCAGGTGTGATACTCGGACTGGTCGCGCGGTCCTGGGGGCCGGTCAGCGAGAGTCAGGACAACTGGCTCGGCCAGACCCTGGATACCATCGGGTCCTCCTACGTGACCCTGCTCAAGGCCGCCGTCGTGCCGCTCGTGATCACTGCAATCATCGCCAGCATCGGCAATCTGCGCAAGGTCACCAATGCTGCCCGACTCGCAGTCTCAACTCTTCTATGGTTCGCCTTCACGGCACTCATCGCCGTCCTCATTGGCCTCATCCTCGGTGTCGTCCTGCAACCGGGAATGCACGCAGACGCCACATCGTTGAGCGGTTCTGCTCCGGATAACGAGGGAAGTTGGATCGGCTTCCTCACCGGGCTCGTGCCCGTCAACTTCCTCGGACTCGAGGTGGCCACCTCGGCCGAAGAAGCCGGAGGGTTGGTCTCCGAGGTCGATTTCAACATCCTTCAGCTCATCATCGCCTCCGGGGCGATCGGCATCGCCGCGGTCAAGGTCGGCAAGGCCGCCGAGCCCTTCCTGGAGTTCGTCGAGGCGGCCCTGGCCGTCGTGCAGAAGGTCGTCTGGTGGATCGTGCGCATCGCACCGATCGGCACCCTCGGACTCATCGGCAATGCTGTGAACTCCTACGGCTGGTCGACCATGGGGTCCCTGCTGTGGTTCGTCGTCGCCGTCTACGTGGGCCTGGCGCTCGTGTTCTTCGTCGTGTACCCGACCCTGGCCAAGCTCAACGGCCTCTCGGTTCGTCAGTACTTCTCCGGGGTATGGCCGGCCACCCAGTTGGGCTTCGTGTCGCGGTCGTCGATCGGTACCATGCCCGTGACACAGAAGGTCACCACCGACAACTTCGGTGTTCCCCAGAGCTACGCCGCCTTCGCGGTGCCCTTCGGCGCGACAACGAAGATGGATGGCTGTGCCGCGATCTATCCGGCGATCGCCGCCGTCTTCGTCGCCCAGTTCTTCGGCATCGAACTCGGCGCCGTGCAGTACTTCCTCATCATCTTCGTCTCCGTCATCGGTTCGGCCGCGACCGCCGGAACCACCGGTGCCACCGTGATGCTCACGCTGACTCTGTCCACGCTGGGCCTGCCGCTCGAAGGCGTCGGTCTGCTGCTGGCAATCGAGCCGATCGTCGACATGGGGCGCACGGCACTCAACGTCTCCGGACAGGCTCTGGTACCCGCAATCGTGGCCAAGCGCCACGGAATCCTCGACGAGGCACGCTACGACTCCGCGCGCGTCGATGGCTATGTTCCGGTCGAGGAGAACGCAGACGAATCCGACGAGGCACCACTTGAGGAGCCATCGGGAAGTTCCCGCTTGTAAGCAGCCCGCACCGGAGGCCGGCAGGAGCATTTCGCTCATGCCGGCCTCCGGTGTCATTGAGCGAAATGCCGGACGTCCGCGAATGCGAACCGGCGACACGGCCTTCTGCGCGTCGGCCTTCTGGGTGTGTCCGTCGCGGTGGGGCGCAACCGCTGCGATGAGCACCTCTATCCGCTCGAGCCGCGGCGCTGACGGCCGATGACGGGTCAGTGATCGATCGAAGTTTCAGGGATCGGCTTTGAAATCGAGCCATGAGATGTGGATGCAGCTGATCCGGCGACCTGGCCCCTCCGGCGACCTGGCCCCTCCGGCGACCTGGTCCGGCTCAAACGGTCGTGAATGAAAAACGTGCCGCGACATCGAGTCAACGATGTCGCGGCACTTCACATCTGTACCGGATGTGGGACTCGAACCCACACGTCTTTCGACAATGCATTTTGAGTGCACCGCGTCTACCGATTCCGCCAATCCGGCTCGGTCGCGAAGCCAATCCGCGACAGGCTTGAGTTTACGACACCTTTTATGTGATTGCACAATCGGCAGCGATGGTGATGATCGTGCGGTGCCAGCAGCCTTGATCGGTGATCGGCATCACCAGGGTGGTTACCATCACAGAAGAAACTTCGGTACCGGCGTCGGTGCGGGCGCGGGGCTGGTTTAGACTGGTGCCGTGCTTGAAAACAGCGAAGAACCAACTTCAGATGAGTCCGTGCCGGTTCGCCGCGTCGTAGTGGCGGAAGACGAGGCAGTGATTCGTCTCGATATCGTCGAGATGCTGCGTGAGGTCGGATACGACGTCGTCGGCGAAGCCGCAGACGGCGAATCCGCGATCCGCCTGGCAGAAGAGCTGCGACCGGATCTCGTCGTGATGGACATCAAGATGCCCATCCTCGACGGAATCTCAGCGGCAGAGAGGATCGCTCGGGCACGCATCGCCCCGGTGGTGCTCCTGACAGCCTTCTCACAGAAGGAGCTCGTCGAACGGGCCCGTGATGCGGGAGCAATGGCCTACGTGGTCAAGCCCTTCACCGCCGCGGACCTCATTCCGGCCCTCGAGATCGCCCTGTCGCGCCATGCCGAGATCAGCTCCCTGGAGAGTGAGATCTCCGATCTCACCGAGCGCTTCGAGACCCGCAAGGTCGTGGAACGGGCCAAGAGTCTCCTCCAGACCTCGATGGGTCTGAGCGAACCTGAGGCCTTCCGTTGGATTCAGAAGACCTCGATGGACCGCCGATTGACCATGCGTGAGGTTGCGGACACCGTTCTCAAGCAGATCGGCTCGAACAAGTAGCCAGCACCACCCCGAATTCACACTGAGGCCGGCGAATCCGATGAGGATTCGTCGGCCTCCTTGCTGCTGTCTTCAGCTCACTTGGGTTCGGTCTTGAGGATCATGTTGGTGATCCGCACGATCGAGAGGAGGCGACCGGCCTCATCGGTCATCTTCACCTCATGGGACACGATCGTGCGTCCCTGATGAAGCACCTCGGCGCGGCCGGTCACAGTGCCGTCCCGCGCGGCCCGCAGATGTGTGGCGTTGAGGTCGACGCCGACGACGTTCTTCCCGCCGGAGATGAGGAACGAGTGCATCGATGCCAAGGATTCGGCCAGCACGACGTGACCGCCGCCGTGGAAGAGGCCCATGGGCTGTGTGTTGCCCGCCACCGGGACCGTGCCGCTGGCATGATCGTGTGCCAGATCGGTGAATTCGATGCCCATCTTCCCCGCCAGATCACCGCCCGCTTCCGGACCATTGAGCTGGGCGAGCAGCTCGCGGCACTGGACCTCGGTGGTCCGCGAGGTCAGTGGGGTGTGCGGTCTGAACATCGTTCTCCTTCATATCAGTTTTGAACGATAGGCTATGCCATGTGACTCAAGTAAACGAATCCCTCCTGCTCATCGACGGACACTCTCTGGCTTACCGCGCCTTCCACGCTCTTCCGGTGGAGAACTTCGCCACCAGCACCGGGCAGTCGACGAACGCCATCTACGGCTTCATCTCAATGCTCATCAACGTCCTCAGGGACGAGTCACCCAGCCACGTGGCCGTGGCCTTCGACCTGGGCCGGCAAACCTTCCGCCTCGAGGAATACGCCGAATACAAAGCCGGACGAGCGAAGACGCCGCCCGAGTTCCATCCCCAGATCGATCTGATCAAGGACATCGTCGTGGCCATGGGCATCGCCGTCGTGACGAAGGAAGGCTTCGAAGCCGACGATGCGTTGGCGACCATGGCCCGGATGGGCACCGAGGCAGGTGCACGGGTCGAGGTGATGAGCGGAGACAAGGATTCGTTCCAGCTCTCGAACGAGACCGTGACGATCCTCTATCCCAAGCGCGGGGTCAGCGATCTCAACCGCATGACCCCGGCCGCGATCGAAGAGAAGTACGCGGTGACACCGGCGAACTACCGCGGACTCGCGGCCCTGGTGGGGGAGAAGGCCGACAACCTTCCCGGCGTGCCCGGAGTCGGCGACAAGACCGCGGCGAAGTGGCTGGCAACCTACGGCGATCTGCCCGGTGTGCTCGAGAACGCGGAGTCGATCAAGGGCAAGGTCGGCGAGAAACTGCGCGATCACATCCCCGAGGTCGAACGCAACTTCAAGCTCAACCGCCTCCTCGACGATGTCGACCTCGACCTGAACTACGAAGATCTGAAATGGGGAGCCGGCGACCCGAGCGAACTCTCGAGCCTGTTCGATCAGCTCGAATTCCAGGCTCTCGGCAAACGACTGAGTGCGATCTTCGGTGAGGAAGCCGTTCCGTCCGAAACCCTCGCCCCTGCCCGGGAGGTCTTCGTCGAAACCCTTGAGGTGTCCGGCCTCCTCGACAAGATCAGTGACTATGATGTGCTCGCCCTCGACTCCGATGCGCGCTACGAGCTGGGACGAGGAGACGCTCGCATCCTCGCGGTCTCCGGCACGCCTGAGCGGGCCTGGGTCGTCGACCTCGCCGAGGCGGGGGAGTCGGCCGCTGCGGACCTGGGCTCGGCGCTGCGAACGAAGAGTCTCATCCTGCACAGCGCGAAGACGCAGATCAAAGCCTGGCGCTCACTGGGCCTCGACGTCGACGACGTTGTCGGTGACACCGCGCTGGCAGCCTATCTCCTGGTGCCCGACCAACGCAGCTATGAATTGCCGCAGATCGCGCTCGACCGTGCCGGGATCGAACTGAGCGAAACCGGCAGCGACAGCGGACAGCTGGCCCTCGACCTCGACTCCGACCAGACCGCTTCGACTCATGGCCATAGGGCGGCTGCGCTGCTCGAGGTCCATGAGGTTCTGGCACAGGCAATCGACGACGCGAACATGGGCCAGGTCTATCGTGACATCGAACTGCCCCTGGTCCCGGTGCTGGCGAAGATGGAGCTCGCAGGCATCGCCGTCGACGAGCCGGGCCTGTCCGGGCTCATCGACGAATTCACGAAGCAGGCGAACGCGAGCGCCGAGCTCGCCTATGAGGCGATCGGCCACGAGGTCAATCTCGGGTCGCCGAAGCAGCTGCAGACAGTGCTCTTCGACGAACTCGACATGCCCAAGACCAAACGCACGAAGACCGGATACACGACCGACGCCGAGGCGCTGGCGGAGCTGTTCATCAAGACCGAACACCCGTTCCTGCAGCACCTGCTGGCCTACCGTGATTCGACGAAGCTCAAACAGACCGTCGTCGGCTTGCTCAAGACCGTGGCCGAGGACGGGCGCATCCACACCACCTACCAGCAGACCGTCGCCGCGACCGGTCGCCTGTCCTCGCTCGATCCGAACCTGCAGAACATTCCGGTCCGCACCGAATCAGGCCGACGGATCCGCGAGATCTTCATCGCCGACCCGGACATCGACAATGCTCGCCTTCTGACCGCCGACTACTCACAGATCGAAATGCGCATCATGGCCCATCTCTCAGGGGACGCCGCGCTGATCCAAGCGTTCAAGGACGGCGAGGACCTGCACTCCTACGTCGGGTCGAAGGTCTTCGGCGTCGGCATCGACGAGGTGGACTCCGCCATGCGGTCGAAGGTCAAGGCCATGTCGTATGGCTTGGTCTACGGTCTCTCCGCCTACGGGCTCTCCCGCCAGCTCGCGATCGGTGTGGACGAGGCGAAGAACCTCATGGAGCAGTATTTCGAGCGCTTCGGCGCAGTCAAGGACTACCTCGACGAGATCGTCGAGCAAGCACGGGCCAACGGCTACACAGAGACCATCATGGGTCGCAGGCGCTACCTGCCGGCGCTGCACAGCGATCGGCGACAACTGCGGGACATGGCCGAGCGCGCCGCGCTCAACGCCCCCATCCAGGGATCTGCCGCGGACATCATGAAGATGGCGATGCTCAAGGTCAGCGACCGCCTCGGCGATCTGAAATCGACCGTGCTGCTGCAGGTCCACGACGAGATCATCGTCGATGTTCACCCCGACGAGATCGATGCTGTGACGGTGATCGTGACCGAGGAGATGGGGTCCGCATACGAGTCGGATGTGCCCCTCGACGTCAACGTCGGCACCGGAGTCTCCTGGCACGCGGCGGCCCACTGAGCCGGAGCTGGCCATCCCCGTTCAACGGCCAACTCGATCGCATCGCCGATCAACGGCCAGTCCGAATATGTCGTCGCCAGCGACAACAAATTCGGAGCAGCTGTTGATCGAGCGGGGAGGGGCGGTTCGGCGCTCTCGCCGAGGTCAGTCCTTGTTGAGCGTGGTGGAGAAGATGACGGTGCCGGGCATGAGTGAGCCGCGCAGCGGAGACCAGCCGCCCCAGGCGGTCTGGTTGGACTCCGGCCACTCCGGTTCGGTCACCGAATCGATCGTGAAGCCGGCTGACACGAGCATGCTCACCCAGTCGCCCATGGTGCGGTGGTGCTCGGCGTAGACCGGCTGCCCATCCGCGGAGATCTCGACGTAGGGAGTGCGGTCGAAGTACGAGTACTCGACGGTCAGGCCCGCTTCGCCGGGCACATCGGGGAACATCCAACGCATCGGGTGCGTGGTCGAGAACGCCCACCGTCCGCCCGGGCGGACCACACGTGCGACCTCTGCGAGAACCACCTCGGCGTCCTTGACGAAGGGCAGCGCCCCATACGAGGAGAACGCAACGTCGAAGCTGTTCGAGGCGAACGGCAGCTGACGAGCGTCGGCGTGCAGGAACGTCGGGGGAGTGGCCTCGTTGCTGAGGGGATGCTCGCGCTGCAGGCGAGAGGCCTGCTCGAGCATTCCGGCGGAGACATCGACACCGGTGGCAATGGCTCCCTCTTCGGCCAGCCAGCGCGAGCACTGACCGGCACCGCAGCCGACTTCGAGGATCTGTCGCCGGTTCACATCTCCGAGCAGATTCACATCCGATTCGTGAATGCCCTCGGGACACCACATGAACTCGGAGGCGCCGAGGAAGCTGCCGTGTTCGGCCAGATATTCCTCGGCGGAATTGTCCCAATAGCCTCTGTTGGCGCGCACCGACGCCTCTTCATCGATGGGCAGATAGCCACCGCTGATGACCTCGGCTCGATAACTTCCGTCGCTCATCATTCCTCCGTGGCTTGGTCCATGATTCGTTTGCAACTTCGGCGTGCATTCACGCCATGGATGATGCTAGTATTGACAACCGTATGCGCGTATGCATACATGACCAAAATCGTAATCGAGACCGGATCCAGTTCTCGGGGCGCTGTCACAGCATTGCCTCAGGGTATCGGATCTGGACCATAATTCCATCGGAGTCCCAACCTATATGACCACCACCACGCCGGAATCGGTGCAGCCGAAGCAGGTCGCTGTCAACGACATCGGAACCGCTGAGGACTTTCTCGCCGCCGTCGACGAGACGATCAAGTACTTCAACGATGGCGACATCGTCGAAGGCACCGTCGTCAAGGTCGACCGCGACGAAGTGCTCGTCGACATCGGATACAAGACGGAAGGCGTCGTCCTTTCGCGAGAACTCTCCATCAAGCATGATGTCGATCCCGGCGAAGTCGTCGAGGTCGGGGACGAAATCGAAGCTCTCGTTCTTCAGAAGGAAGACAAAGAAGGCCGACTCATGTTGTCCAAGAAGCGCGCGCAGTACGAGCGCGCCTGGGGCGACATCGAGAAGATCAAGGAAGACGACGGTGTTGTCACCGGCACCGTCATCGAGGTTGTCAAGGGCGGCCTGATCGTCGACATCGGTCTGCGCGGCTTCCTGCCGGCATCGCTGGTCGAGATGCGTCGCGTTCGCGATCTTGCTCCTTACATCGGCCAGCAGGTCGAAGCCAAGATCATCGAACTGGACAAGAACCGCAACAACGTCGTTCTGTCCCGTCGCGCTTGGCTCGAGCAGACTCAGTCGGCCGTCCGCCACGACTTCCTGCAGACCCTGCAGAAGGGCCAGGTCCGTCCCGGCGTCGTTTCCTCGATCGTCAACTTCGGTGCATTCGTCGACCTCGGTGGTGTCGACGGACTCGTGCACGTCTCCGAACTGTCCTGGAAGCACATTGATCACCCAGGTGAGGTCGTCACCGTCGGTGACGAGGTCACCGTCGAGGTGCTCGACGTCGACATGGATCGCGAACGCGTCTCCCTGTCGCTCAAGGCGACCCAGGAAGATCCATGGCAGCACTTCGCTCGCACCCACGTCATCGGTCAGATCGTTCCCGGCAAGGTCACCAAGCTGGTTCCGTTCGGTGCGTTCGTGCGCGTCGAAGACGGCATCGAGGGCCTCGTCCACATCTCCGAACTCGCTGTTCGCCACGTGGATCTGCCTGAGCAGGTCGTCTCCGTCGACGAGACCATCTTCGTCAAGGTCATCGACATCGACCTCGAACGCCGTCGCATCTCGCTGTCGCTGAAGCAGGCGAACGAGGGCGTCGACCCCGAGGCCGAAGAATTCCTCGACCCTGCCCTCTACGGCATGCCGCAGGAATACGACGAAGACGGCAACTACAAGTACCCAGAGGGCTTCGACCCCGAGACCAACGAATGGGTCGAGGGCTACGAAGCACAGCGCGAGACCTGGGAGCAGCAGTACGCCGCCGCTCAGGAACGCTGGGAAGAGCACAAGAAGCAGGTCGCCAAGGCCATCGCTGCGGATGCCGAAGCAGGCTCCG
This sequence comes from Brevibacterium picturae, assembly GCF_900105045.1. Taxonomy (GTDB): domain Bacteria; phylum Actinomycetota; class Actinomycetes; order Actinomycetales; family Brevibacteriaceae; genus Brevibacterium; species Brevibacterium picturae. The sequence goes on from NZ_LT629739.1 coordinate 4,175,467, forward strand.
CGGAAGCCGGTGCCCCCGCCGAACCCGCTCCAGCCACCGGATCGTTCTCCTCGGAAGAGGCTGACGACGAAGGAACGCTGGCCAGCGATGAAGCTCTCGCAGCACTGCGTGAGAAGCTTGCAGGTAGCTGATAACAGCACTCACAAGGGCTCCCGGTCGATTGATCGGGAGCCCTTTGTGTATGCACCCACTTTCCGGCACGGAGCCCGACCATGGCTGTGGTACACACTGCTGCTCACCGTCGCCAGCATCTGCGTGTTCGGTCAGATCGCCGCCGATCCCGGAGGGCAGGTCGTCGCCGAGAATGACGATTCATCGCTTTTCATCTGGTGGCTCGGGCACGCCGCGGACCTGCTCGCCTCCCACTTGGGCTTCGGCTCCGACGGCACTCCATCGGGATCGGCAGACGGCTTCCTCTACACGGAGGCGATGAACACCCTCAACGGGGGAGTCAACGGAGCCTGGAACACCTCTCTGGCCGGCCTGGCGCTGATCCTGGCGCCCATCACCTGGGCGGCCGGTCCCATCGTCAGCTACAACCTGCTCATCATCTCCATCCCTGTGCTGGTCAGTCTGGCGACCGCCGTGCTGTTCACCCATTTCATGAACCGAATCCCTGCCTTCGTCGCAGCCGGCGGCGTGGGCTTCTCCAGCTACGTGATCGCGCAGTCGGCCGGTCATCCCAACCTCGCGTTCGCCCTCACACCGCCGCTGGTCGCCGCCGTCATCCTCAGATTGCTTCTTCGGGCTCCCCGGCCCGGGTTCGCGACCCGTGAGTTCTGGACGCTGAGTCTCGGGCTGGGGATCGTCCTCGGATTCCAGTTCTACGTCTCCACCGAGGTCCTCGCCGGCACCTTCATCGCCGTGCTGTGCCTGCTGCTGGCCATCGCCGTCTTCGGGCGCAAGGTCAGCAGCAGCGCAGGGTGGCTGCGGCTGGCTGTGGGCGGGGGAATCGGGTCAGGGCTCGCGCTTGTGATCGCGCTGCCCCTTCTGCTCATGATGCAGGGACCGAACGCACCCGAGGGGGCGATCAGGCCCCACGGGGTGTGGAACACCGACCTGCTCGATCCCATCGTGCCCGCGAGTCCGACACTTCTCGGCTCGGGCTCCTCGCCGATCCCACGGGTCATGGACATCGACTCCGCAGAGCTCGGCGCCTACGTCGGCGTGCCCGCACTCATCGCTGCCGTCATCATCGTCATCTGTCTGTTCCGCAATCCAAGGTACGCGGCGATCCTGCGCATCGCCTCGGCGACGGGGCTCCTCGTGTTCGTGTTCTCGCTCGGATCTCCGGTGTTCCTGGGCGGGAGGGTCATCCTCGACACCGGTCCCTTCGCGCTGATCGAAGCGGTGCCGGTGCTCAACAACATCCTGCCCATGCGTCTGGTCCTGCATTCGACGATTGCACTGTTCGCGATCCTCGGCTGCGGACTGGAGTGGGCGCTCGACCACAGTCGGAAACACTCGGCCCAGGCCCTGCTCGGCCTGCTGGTGGTCTCCGCAGTGTGTGTGATCCCCGGTGTGCAGACCTCACGAGAGGTCTTTGTGCCCGACTTCTACACGGAGTCCATCGCCGAGGTGATCCCTGCCGATTCCGTCGTGAAGACCGTTCCCCGCCCCCTGGCCTGGGCCGAACCGCACGCCGACGAAGCCATGGTGTGGCAGTCCGTGAGCGGCTTCCACTACCGGGAGACCGGCGGCTACTTCATCGGTTCGAGCCCGGACGCGGCCATCACCTATGCGGCACCCGAGGACGCCCTCGACGAGATTCTCCACGATTCGGTATTCACCGGTGCGCCCCTTCCTGAGCCAGACAGCGATGAGACCAGATCGGCAATCGACGATCTGCGCGGCCAAGGAGTCGACTTCATCGTTCTGGCACCGGACGCGCCGCTGCTGCCCGGAGGCCCAGGGGAATACCAGGACTTCCTCACCGCCAGCCTCGGCGAACCGTCCTTTGCCGACGAAGGAGTTCTCGTCTACCCGTTGAATCGCTAGGCTGAAGTCATGCTGAAAATAGGTCTCACCGGTGGAATCGGTGCAGGGAAGTCAACCGTCTCCGAGATCCTCGCCGCCCACGGCGCCGTGATCATCGATGCGGACAAGATCGCCCGCGAGGTCGTTGCTCCGGGAGAGCCGCTGCTGGCTCAGCTCGCGCAGCGATTCGGTGAGGACGTCATCGCCGGGGATGGGGGACTCGACCGGGCACGGCTGGCTGCCGCGGCCTTCGTCGACGAGGACTCGACCGCCGCCCTCAACGCGCTCATGCACCCCGCAATCCAGGATCGGACCCTCGAGTACTTCACCAAGCATTCCCACGCCGAGGTGGTCGTCCACGATGTTGCGCTGCTCGTCGAGAATTCGATGACCCCGGCCTACCACCTCAATCTTCTCGTCGACGTTCCTGCCGAATTGCGACTGGAGCGGCTGATGAGCGCCCGGGGCATGGCCCGCGACGACGCCGAAGCGCGCATCGCCCGGCAGGCCGGCGACGCCGATCGCTACGCCGTCTGCGACGTGATCATCGACAATGCAGGGACGGTCGGGCAGACGCAGGAACGCGTTGCTCGCCTCCTCGAGGACCGGATCCTGCCGTTTGCGGCGAATCTGGAAGCGCATCGTCGCGCGGAACGCGGGCCGGCCGAGCTCGTCGACCCCGCCGGAGAGAATTGGCCGATGCAGGCGCAGCGGATCATCGACAAACTGCATCACGGACTCGGGAACCGGTTCACGATCGACCACATCGGTTCAACGGCGATCCCGGGCCTGCCAGCCAAGGACGTCATCGATCTGCAGCTGCTCGTTCCCGACCTCGACGATGCACGGGCTCTGGCTCCGCACCTGGCCCAGCTGGGATATCCGGGTCAGGCCAGTGAGGACAACCTCGGCGAGGGCAGACTAGAGGCCAAAGGATTCCACGCGAACACGGACCCCGGTCGGGCCGTCAACCTTCATATTCGAACCGAGGGGTCTGTCGGTGCGGTCTTCGCCAGGGAGTTCGTGCACCTGCTCCGCCGCGATGACGATGAACGTGAAAAGTACGCGCAGCTGAAGCAGACACTGGCGAACGACCATACCGACGACGGGCAGTCCCACGGCTATGCGGAGGCGAAGGAACCGTACTTTCTGACGATGCGCCGACGCCTCGTCCCAGGCAGCTTCGACTGAGCACAAGCGGTGCGATGCGTTGCCCTGTCGGGACCGAACGCTGCGTGAGTCTCGTCTCTTCTGTTCACTGTGTCATGGGCGAGGGTTAGTGTTGGACCATGACCTCAGAACGTCCCCTGCCAGCCATCGGCCACAGGCCGGATGTCACGCGCACCGTTGCCCCGTTTGAAGTCGTCTCCGAATACTCTCCCTCCGGTGATCAGCCCACCGCGATCACCGAGATCTCGGACCGGCTCGACCAGGGTGAGCGGGACATCGTCCTGTTGGGCGCCACCGGTACCGGCAAGTCTGCGACCACAGCCTGGCTGATTGAACAGGTTCAGCGCCCGACCCTGATCATGGCGCCGAACAAGACCCTGGCCGCTCAGCTGGCCAATGAGTTCCGACAGCTGCTGCCCAACAACGCGGTCGAATACTTCGTCTCCTACTACGACTACTATCAGCCCGAGGCCTACGTCCCACAGACCGACACCTTCATCGAGAAGGACTCCTCCGTCAACGATGAGGTCGAACGCCTGCGCCACTCCGCGACGAACTCCCTGCTCACCCGCCGTGATGTCGTCGTGGTCTCGACCGTGTCCTGCATCTACGGTCTGGGCACGCCAGAAGAATACGTCGATCGGATGGTGACTCTGCAGCGAGGCGAGCAGTGCGACCGCGACGAACTCCTCAAACGCTTCGTGTCGATGCAGTATGCCCGCAACGACATGGCATTCACCCGCGGCACCTTCCGCGTCCGAGGCGACACCGTTGAGATCATCCCGCAGTATGAGGAGCTGGCCCTGCGGATCGAGTTCTTCGGCGACGAGATCGAAACTCTCCAGACACTGCACCCTCTGACCGGCGAGATCGTCCGGGAGGAGGAGACGATCCATGTCTTCCCGGCCTCGCATTATGTTGCCGGTGAGAACCGGATGGGGCGCGCCGTCAGCGAGATCGAGGACGAGCTGCAGACCCAGCTGAGCGAATTCGAGTCGCAGAACAAGCTCCTCGAAGCCCAACGCCTGAAGATGCGTACGACCTACGACCTCGAGATGATGGAGTCGATGGGCTTTACCTCCGGCATCGAGAACTATTCCCGGCACATCGATGGACGCCCTGCCGGATCGGCGCCGAACTGTCTGCTCGACTACTTCCCCGAGGACTTCCTCCTCGTCATCGACGAATCCCACGTCACGGTGCCGCAGATCGGCGGCATGTACGAAGGAGACATGTCCCGCAAGCGCACTCTGGTCGAACATGGGTTCCGCCTTCCCAGCGCGATGGACAACCGGCCCCTGAAATTCGACGAGTTCCGTGAACGCATCGGACAGGCAGTGTACCTGTCCGCGACCCCCGGCAATTTCGAGCTGGGCAACTCCCACGGATACGTCCAGCAGATCATCCGACCCACCGGTCTCGTCGACCCGGAGATCGTCGTCAAACCGACCAAGGGACAGATCGACGACCTGCTCGACGAGATCAGAACGCGCGTCGACGACCAGGAGAGAGTCCTGGTCACCACGCTGACGAAGAAGATGGCCGAGGACCTCACGGACTATCTCCTCGAACACGATGTGCGAGTGCAGTATCTGCACTCAGACGTCGACACTCTCCGTCGCGTCGAGCTCCTCACGGAGCTCAGAGCCGGCGAGTTCGACGTCCTGGTGGGAATCAATCTCCTGCGCGAGGGCCTTGACCTGCCCGAAGTCTCTCTCGTGGCCATCCTCGACGCCGACAAGGAAGGTTTCCTCCGGTCAGCCACCTCACTGATCCAGACGATCGGTCGCGCGGCTCGTAACATCAACGGCCAGGTCCACATGTACGCCGACACCATCACTCGGTCCATGCGTGAGGCCATCGACGAGACCGACCGCCGACGTGAGATACAGGTCGCGCACAACAAGGAACACGGCATCGACCCCGCGCCCCTGGTCAAGAAGATCGCCGATATCACCGAACGACTGCAGCGAGAGGACGCGGACACCCGTGAGCTGCTCACCGAATTCGACTACGGCAAGGGCAAACGCGGGTACAACTCGACGTTGACCGACGAACAGCGCCAGGCGGCAGGCCAGGCGGGTTCCCTGCGCCCACCGGCAGCGGACCTGACCGAGCTGATCGAGTCACTGACCTCGCAGATGCACACGGCCGCAGCGGAGCTGCAGTTCGAACTCGCCGCCCGCCTGCGCGACGAACTCTCAGACCTGAAGAAGGAACTGCGGCAGATGAAACAAGCAGGGCACGCCTGATCGGACCCGCGTGCAGGTGCGCGAGCATCGGCACGACTATACTGGTAAGGCTGGCGAAAGGGAGTATCCCGTCCATCCGTGCTCGTCACCACGATCCATAGAGGGTCCGGGCTCGGAGCGCACGCCGCCACTGCCTCAGTGGTCATAGCGTGGGAGAGACTTTCGGCACGGATACATCACCGAACCCTTTGAAAGGCATCCATGGATATCCTGTCCTCCACGCTCGCAGCCGGCGGAAACGCCGCAGCTGGGAGTGAGTCTCCGATCCCCGCGTGGTTCATGATCACCTCAGGCATCGTCGTGGTCGCGATCCTCGTCCTCGACCTCCTCCTCGTCGTCAAGCGGCCCCACACTCCGTCGATGAAGGAAGCGGGCATCTGGGTCGCCTTCTACGTGACTCTGGCCCTCATCTTCGCCGGTGCCCTCTTCGCCATCGGAGATGCCCAGCACGGCAGCGAGTTCCTCACCGGTTGGCTGCTCGAATACTCGCTGAGCATCGACAACCTGTTCGTGTTCATCATCATCATGGGCAGCTTCTCAGTCCCGCGGAAGTATCAGCAGGAAGTCCTCATGGTGGGCATCATCATCGCCATCGTCTTCCGCGGCATCTTCATCCTGGCCGGTTCTGCGATCATCACCGCGTTCGTCGAAGTCTTCTTCATCTTCGGCATCTTCCTCCTCATCGTCGCGTATCGACAGGCGTTCAGCGATGATGACGATGGCGACGGGGAGAACGCCTTCATCCGGTTCCTGCGCAAACGGATCAACGTCGTCGACGAATACCACGGCAACAGCCTGCGCGTGACGATCGAGGGCAAGAAGTTCTGGACGCCCATGTTCATCGTCTTCATCGCGATCGGTTCCACCGACGTCATGTTCGCGCTCGACTCGATACCGGCGATCTTCGGCGTCACGCAGAACACATTCCTGGTCTTCACCGCGAACGTCTTCGCTCTGATGGGTCTGCGCCAGCTCTACTTCCTACTCGGAGGGCTTGTCGACAAGCTCATCTATCTCCACTACGGAATCGCGGCGATCCTCGCCTTCATCGGCGTCAAGCTCTTCATCCACGCTCTCCACGAATCGGACTTCGAGTTCCTGTCGTGGGGCTCCGCAATCCCCGAGGTGCCGACGTGGCTGTCGTTGGGCTTCATCGTCGTTGCCATGGCGGTGGCGACGCTCGCCTCCTTGGCGAAGATGAAGAAAGACGGCATCCCCATCCGTGGGGGCAGCTCCCAAGAGTCGGAGGACTCGCAGGACTGATCATGCGGCTGCGCCACGACCGCGAATCAGAGCAGTCGTGGCAACTGTGCGCGGGTGTCCGCCCGAACGGGGACACCCGCGCACGCAGTTCTCAGCTCTGGGAGAATGGGCCGAAGACCGGGGTCCACTCTCGAATGATCGTTTCGTCGATCACGCCGATCGACGCATAGGGGTCGGTCGCCAACAGGCGTTCGATCTCTACCCGGTCGGCGGCCTGCAGAAGCAGCAGACCTCCGGGAACGGGTTCATTGTCCAGTGGCCCCGAGGCCAGAACGGTTCCGGCTTCGTGCAGTTCGGCCTGCCACGCGCGATGGGCAGGTCGTGATTCCATCCGGGTGTCTGTATCCGGTCCATAGACATAGTTGACGGCGAAAACCGGCATCTGAAACTCCTGAGGTTCGATCAATAGGATGGACATCAGTCTAAACGGAAAGGTCTGTGCATAGCTGTGGTGCGGTTGCAGGAGATCCCAGCGGAATTCGCTGATGAAGACGCAGTGTACGAGGCCTTCGGCCGGTACTGCGAAGAGCTCGGAATCGAACCGTACCCGGCCCAGGATGAAGCCATCCTCGACATTCTGGCCGGCGACAACACGATCGTGGCCACACCCACGGGCTCGGGCAAGTCCCTTGTCGCGCTGTTCGCCCTCTACCAATCATTCACCCGCGGGATCCGGGCCTATTACACCGCACCCCTGAAAGCGCTGGTGAGCGAGAAGTTCTTCTCCCTCATCGATGCCTTCGGACCTGAGAACGTCGGCATGATCACCGGAGATTCAACGGTCAACGGCGACGCACCCGTCATCTGTGCGACGGCCGAGATCCTCGCGAACCAGGCACTGCGGGAAGGCGGTCTGGTCGACGCGGGCATGGTCGTCATGGACGAATTCCACTATGTCGCCGATCCCTCTCGTGGCTGGGCCTGGCAGGTGCCCCTGCTCGAGATGCCCCAAGCGCAGTTCGTGCTCATGTCGGCCACACTCGGCGACACGAGTGAAATCTGCCGCACCATGGAAGACACCACCGGTCGCGACAGCTCCGTCGTCACCTCGGCGACTCGACCGGTCCCTCTCGACTACGAATACTCCACCGAGACTCTCTCCGACACACTGCGCTTCCTGGTGCGCAACGACAAAGCTCCCGTCTACGTCGTGTCCTATTCCCAGGCCGGCGCCATCGATCTGGCCACAGGGCTGCTGTCCGTCGACCTGGCATCGAAGGACCAGAAAGCTGCGGTCGCGGAAGCCATCAAGGGATTCACCTTCGCGAAGGGATTCGGGCAGAGTCTGCGAAAACTGCTGCTCCACGGCGTCGGCGTCCACCACGCCGGCATGCTGCCGAAATATCGCAGGCTTGTCGAACAGCTCGCACTCAAAGGTCTGCTGTTGGTCATCTCGGGCACAGACACACTCGGCGTCGGCATCAACGTCCCGATCCGTTCCGTGCTGCTGACCGGGCTGACGAAGTTCGACGGTCGGAGAATGCGCAAACTCAGCGTCCGCGAATTCCAACAGCTGGCCGGCCGCGCCGGTCGTGCCGGGTTCGACACCCGCGGCTACGTCATCGCCCAGGCGCCCGAGCATGTCATCGAGAATATGCGCGCCGAGGCCAAAGCGGCCAACGCGGCCAACGCGGACAAGAAAAAGAAGAAGGTCAAGAAGAAATCAGCCCCGGCCGGGTTCGTCGGCTGGTCGGAGGAGACCTTCACCAAACTCATCGAATCACAGGCCGAATCCCTGCGCTCACGCATGAAGATCGATCATTCGACGATCCTCAACCTGGTCGCACGCCCCGGCTCGAATGTGGCGACGATCAGCGACTTCATCGACAAGACCCACGAGAGCCGGGAACGCCATCTCGACCTCAAGCTCACAGCTCTGAGAATCGGTCGCTCGCTCATCAATGCCGGACTCATCGAAATGCGGGGCGACGAACTGGTGCCGACCACGGATCTGGGACCGCAGTTCGCCCTCAACCAGCCACTGGCCCCGTTCGTGCTTGCCGGACTCGAACTGCTCGACACGGAGTCGGAGACCTATGCTCTCGACGTGGTCTCGCTCGTCGAATCCACCACACCGGTGCCGTTTCCCGTCCTCAAGGGCCAACTCGATCGGATCAAGAAGGACACTCTGGCCGAACTCAAGGCAGATGGTCTCGAATACCCCGAGCGCATGGCCATCCTTGACGAGATCGAAGGACCGAAGCCCCTGGCAGAGATTCTCGAGCCCGCCTTCGAGCACTTCATCGAAGCCCACCCGTGGCTGCGAGCCGGGAACTTCGAACCGAAGTCGGTCGTGCGCGACATGATCGAACAGGCGATGGGCTTCACCCAGTTCATCGGCTACTACAGTCTCACCCGGGTCGAAGGCAGCCTGCTGCGCTACCTCACCGATGTGTTCCGCGCACTGACGCACAATGTCCCTGCCGACGAGAGGACGGACGAACTCTCGACCATCATCGAATGGCTGGGAGAGACGATCGCGAGAACCGACTCGTCCCTGCTCGACGAATGGCGGACCCTGCAGGGGCTGTCCCCGACGGACTTCGCGGACGAGGAGCTGCCCGACCTCGACCGCAAATTCTCGGACAACGCGAGGGTCTTCACCGCCGAAGTGCGCAATGCGCTGTTCCATCGGGTGCTGCTGGCCGAACGCGCCGACTACGCAGAGCTGGGTCGGCTCGATGCCGACGGCGGCTTCGACGCCGATGCCTGGGAAGACGCGATCGAGGACTTCTACGACGAATACGGCGACCTCCTCACGGATGGGAAGGCCAGAGGGAAGGAATATATCTCGATCGAACATGGTTCACAGACCTGGACCGTCCGTCAGACCTTGGCCGATCCCGATGACAACAAGGACTGGGCCATCGACGCCGAGGTGGACGTGCCCGCCAGCGACGAAGCCGGAGACATCGTGCTCCGGATCCTCGCGGTCGGTGAGATCAGCGCCCGTCCCCATTCGAGCAATGTCAGTGCCGAGTAATACAGTGGTCAGGTGATGAAAACTAACAGCGGTGAGCAGTCGGCAGGCGTGTCACATCTCGACACTCTGTGGGTCAAGGGCGCGCGCGCCCATAACCTCAAGAACGTGGAGATCGCTCTGCCCCGCGACTCCATGGTCGTCTTCACGGGTCTCTCGGGGTCGGGGAAGTCATCCTTGGCCTTCGACACGATCTTCGCCGAGGGGCAGCGCCGCTATGTCGAGTCGCTGTCCTCGTACGCCCGGATGTTCCTGGGCCAGATGGACAAACCCGATGTCGATTTCATCGAAGGCCTGTCACCGGCGGTGTCGATCGATCAGAAGTCGACCTCCCGCAACCCCCGATCCACGGTCGGCACCATCACCGAGGTGCACGACTTCCTGCGCCTGCTGTGGGCTCGGATCGGCGTGCCGCACTGTCCCGTGTGCGGTGAGATCATCACGAAGCAGACCCCGCAGCAGATCGTCGATCAGCTGCTCGAGCTCGAGGACAGGACGAAGTTCCTCGTCCTGGCCCCCATCGTCCGATCCCGCAAGGGTGAGTTCGTCGACCTCTTCACCGAACTGCAGGCCAAAGGATTCGCCCGCGCCATCGTCGATGGTGAGCAGGTCAGCCTCAGCGAACCGCCCACCCTGGAGAAGCAGTACAAGCACACGATCTCCGTGGTCGTCGATCGTCTCGTGGCCAAGCCGGGTCTGCGCCCTCGTCTGACCGACTCCGTCGAAACTGCACTCGGCCTCGCCGACGGACGCATCGATGTCGAGATGGTCGATGAGGGCGTGACCCGAACGTTCTCCGAACACATGTCCTGCCCGAACGAGCACCCGTTGGCAATCGACGAGATCGAACCTCGGGCATTCTCCTTCAACTCGCCCTTCGGTGCGTGCCCCACATGCGACGGCATCGGTACGCGGCTGCAGGTCGATGAGACTCTCGTCGTTCCGGATGAAGACCAGAGCCTCGGCGAGGGAGCGATCGCCCCCTGGGCAGGCGGAAAACAGGTGACGAAGTACTTCAATCGTCTCCTCAAGGGCCTCGGAGACGAACTGGGCTTCGACATGGCGACGGCGTGGAAGGACCTGCGGAAGTCGGACAAATCAGCGATTCTGACCGGCAAGGACTACAAGGTCCACGTCAAGTACAAGAACCGGTTCGGGCGCGAACGCACGTACTCGACCGGATTCGAAGGCGTCTACCAGTACATCCAGCGCAAGCACGAGGAGACCGAGTCGGACTGGTCGCGGGAACGCTACGAGTCCTACATGCGCGAGATCCCCTGTGCCAGCTGCAACGGTGCCCGACTGAAGCCGGAGATTCTGGCCGTCAGAGTCGGCGGCAAATCGATCGCCGAGGTCTCTGAGATGGCACTCGACGAATCCGCTGAATTCCTCTCACAGCTGGAACTCGACGCCCGCGATGCTGCCGTGGCGGCTCAAGTGATGAAGGAGATCAATGCCCGACTGGGCTTCCTCCTCGACGTCGGACTCGACTACCTCAGCCTCAACCGGCCCGCCGGCTCCCTGTCCGGCGGTGAGGCCCAGCGCATCCGACTGGCCACTCAGATCGGCTCGGGCCTCGTCGGGGTGCTCTACGTCCTCGACGAACCCTCGATCGGTCTCCACCAGCGTGACAACAGGCGACTCATCGAGACCCTGAACAAGCTCAAGGAGCTCGGCAACACCCTCATCGTCGTCGAACACGACGAGGACACCATCGAATCGGCCGATTGGATCGTCGACATCGGCCCCGGCGCAGGCGAGCACGGGGGAGAGGTCATCTACTCCGGACCGGTTCCCGGACTCAAAGACGCCGACCGGTCCATCACCGGCGACTACCTCGCCGGACGCCGAGCCATCCAGGTCCCGACGACCCGTCGGCCGGTGGACAAGGACCGTGTCGTCACGGTCGAAAAGGCCGTCGAGAACAACCTCCGCGACGTCACAGTCTCCTTCCCCCTCGGCGTGCTCACCGCCATCACCGGTGTCTCGGGCTCCGGCAAATCGACCCTGGTCAACGAGATCCTCTACACCCAGATGGCAAACGTCCTCAACGGTGCCTCACAGGTGCCGGGCAGGCACAAGAGAGTCACCGGGCTGGACAATCTCGACAAGGTCGTCCACGTCGACCAATCGCCGATCGGTCGCACCCCACGGTCCAATCCCGCGACCTACACCGGCGTCTTCGACCGCATTCGGCGCCTGTTCGCAGAGACCGAATCGGCAAAGGTCCGCGGCTACCAGCCGGGCAGGTTCTCCTTCAACGTCAAGGGCGGGCGCTGTGAGAACTGCAGCGGCGACGGCACGATCAAGATCGAGATGAACTTCCTGCCCGACGTCTTCGTGACCTGCGAGGTCTGCGGGGGAGCACGGTACAACAGGGAGACCCTTGAAGTGACGTTCAAGGGCAAGTCCATCGCCGAGGTGCTCGAGATGCCCATCGAACAGGCGGCAGAGTTCTTCGCGGCGATCCCCGCCATCTCCCGTCACCTGAATACCCTGGTCGAGGTCGGCCTGGGCTATGTTCGACTGGGCCAGCCCGCGACCACGCTCTCCGGTGGTGAAGCCCAGCGCGTCAAGCTTGCGGCCGAACTCCAGAAGCGCTCCCGAGGCCGCAGCGCCTACGTTCTCGACGAACCGACCACGGGACTGCACTTCGAAGACATCGCGAAGCTGTTGAGCGTCCTGCAGGGCCTCGTGGAAAAGGGCAACACGGTCATCGTCATCGAGCACAACCTCGACGTCATCGGCAATGCCGACCACGTCATCGACCTGGGTCCCGAGGGCGGACGCGGCGGCGGCCAGATCATCGCAGAGGGAACCCCGGAGGAGGTCGCCGACAACAAGGCCAGCCATACCGGGCGGTTCCTCAAAGTGATGCTCGATGGCTGACCCAGCGTCCTACCGCCCGGCCACGGGCAGCATTCCCACCTCGGCGGGGGTCTACAAATTCCGGGACCCCGACCGGCGGGTGATCTACGTCGGGAAGGCGAAGAACCTCCGCAATCGGCTGAACTCGTACTTCTCGAATCCCGCGCAGCTGCATCCGCGCACCTCGACGATGGTCCACACGGCCGCCTCGGTGGAATGGACCGTCGTCGACACAGAAGTCGAAGCACTGCAGCTCGAGTGGACATGGATCAACGAGTTCAATCCGCGGTTCAATGTCATGTTCCGCGACGACAAGTCCTACCCGTACCTCGCGATCACGATGAACGACGAGGTGCCCCGGGCCTTCATCACGCGCGGCAAACGCCGCAAGGGTGTGAAGTACTTCGGGCCCTTCGCCCAAGTGTGGGCGATCAAGGACACGCTCGACTTGCTGCTGCGGGCCTTCCCCATGCGCACCTGCACTGCGGGAGTGTACAGACGAGCCGAACGCAGCGGACGTCCCTGCCTGTTGGGCTACATCGACAAATGCGCTGCCCCCTGTGTGGGCCAGATCAGTGTGGAAGGTCATAAGGACCTCGCCCGCAGCATCTCCGACTTCATGTCCGGCAACACCGGACGCTTCATCAGCTACCGGCAGAAGGAGATGGCCGCGGCCGCGGAGGAGCTCGACTACGAACGGGCGGCTCGACTGAGAGACGAGGTCACCGCGCTGCAGAAGGTGCTCGACAAGTCGGCAGTCGTCCTCTCCGTCAACGCCGACTGCGATGTGTTCGCCCTGGTCACCGAGGAACTCGAAGCCTCAGTGCAGGTCTTCCACGTCCGTCAGGGACGCATCCGCGGACAGCGCGGCTGGATCATCGAACGCTCCGATGATCACACCCCGGCCGAACTCACCACCGACTACCTCCGGCAGGCGTACACGGGACTTGATGCGGACGCGATTCCCCGCGAGATCCTGGTCGACACGGTCCCTGCCGACATCGCCTCGCTCGAGAGCTGGCTGAGCGAACAGCGCGGGTCCAGGGTCACCGTTCGGGTCCCGGAACGAGGTGAGAAGAAGGCCGTTCTCGAGACTGTGAGCAAGAACGCGAAAGAGGCCCTGCTCCAGCACAAGCTCAAACGCTCCTCCGATCTGACCACCCGCAGCACCGCGCTCAAGGAGATCCAGGAGTATCTGACCCTGCCCGAAGCGCCTCTGCGCATCGAATGCATCGACATCTCTCACACCCAGGGCTCCAATGTCGTGGCCTCACTCGTGGTGTTCGAAGACGGACTCGTGAAGAAGCGCGACTACCGTCACTTCGCCATCCACGGTGAAGCCGCAAACGATGACACGGCTTCGATGTACGACGTCGTCTCACGGCGATTCAGCCGCTACCTCGAGCAGATGAGCTCCGATGAACCCGATGAACGCTTCGGGTACCGCCCCAGCCTCCTCGTCGTCGACGGAGCCGGCCCTCAGGTGACAGCGGCCACCAGAGCGCTCCACGACCTGGGCATCGTCGACATCTCTGTGGTGGGCTTGGCCAAACGGCTCGAAGAGGTCTGGGTGCCAGATGATCCGTTCCCTGTCATCCTGCCGCGCAACTCCGAGGGACTGTTCCTCATGCAGCGCCTGCGCGATGAAGCTCACCGCTTCGCCATCAGCTACCACCGCTCGAAACGGGCGAAGGCGATGACCAGCTCCGTCCTCGACGACATCTCGGGCCTCGGCGAGTCCAAACGGACCGCGCTGCTGCGTCATTTCGGCTCGGTGAAGAAGGTTCGTGCGGCGAGCGTCGACGAACTCTGCGAGGTCCAGGGCATCGGACCGGCCCTGGCCGAGAAGGTCGCGGCGGCTCTCGCCGACTGAACTCGCGGCCCTCGCGGACCGACAGTTCGGCAGGCGCTGAGCCCGCTGGGCGACATCTGCTCTAGAGTGGTTCTCGACAGCTGTCTTCAACCGCGCAGCCCAAGGAGGACGTGTGAGTACGCAGGCCGAATCGAACGGCGCCGACCATCCCATCGAGGTCGTCTTCGTGACGGGAATGTCCGGAGCAGGTCGGACCACCGTGGCCAATGTGCTCGAAGACATGGACTGGTACGTCGTCGACAATCTGCCCCCGCAGATGATGCGGCCCCTCGTCGAACTCGTCGCCCGTGCCGACGGGGCGCTGCCGAAGATCGCCATCGTCACCGACTCGAAGGGTCGGGCGAAGTACGCGGAGCTCGAAGACACGATCAGCGACTTCATCGATCAGGGGCTCTCCCTGCGCATCCTCTACGTCGATGCCGCCGACGAGGTGCTGGTTCGACGATTCGAATCCACGCGCCGCCCCCACCCGCTGCAAGGCGAAGGAACGCTGCTGGAGGGGATCGAAGGTGAACGCTCGGCCCTGGAATCCCTCAAACACCGTGCCGACATCATCATCGACACCTCAGAGCTCAACGTCCACCAGCTCTCCACCCAGGTCCGCAAACGCTTCAGCACCGATGACACCCCCCTGCTGCGACTGACCGTGATGAGCTTCGGGTTCAAATACGGTCTGCCGAAGGACGCCGACCACGTCGCGGATGTCCGCTTCCTGCCCAACCCGTATTGGATCCCGCACCTGCGCGGGCACAACGGGCTCGACTCCGACGTGGCCGACTTCGTGCTGGGACAGAACGGCGCCGAGGAATTCATCGAACGCTACACCGCGACCTTGGACACCGTCTCTCAGGGCTACCTCCACGAAGGTCGCGGCTACGCGATGATCGGCATCGGCTGCACCGGCGGCAAGCACCGCTCCGTGGCGATCAGCGAACGCGTTGCCAAGAGCCTGGCCGCGCAGACCGGCATCCCGGTCACCGTGCGCCATCGTGATCTGGGGAGAGAGTGAGATGGAGACCGAGGATCTCCCTCAGATCATCCCTGCAGCCAAAGACAAGGGACCCAAGATCGTCTCCTTCGGGGGAGGCCACGGGCTCTACGCCGCCCTGCGCGCATTCCGCCTGCTGACCGAATCCCTGACCGCTGTCGTCACAGTCGCCGATGACGGCGGTTCCTCCGGCAGGCTCCGCGACGAGCTCGGCGGGCTTCCGCCCGGTGATCTGCGTATGGCTCTGGCCGCTCTCTGCGACGACGGGAACTGGGGCAAGACATGGCGGGACGTCATCCAGCACCGGTTCGACTCCGACGGTGAACTCAGCGGCCATTCAGTGGGCAACCTGCTCATCTCCGCCCTGTGGCAGATCCATGGTGACCATGTCGCCGGCCTCGACTGGATGGCCAAGCTCCTGCGCGCCCACGGTCGAGTCCTGCCCATGTCCTCGATTCCGCTGACGATCGAGGCCGACGTGAAGTTCCCGGGATCCTTCCAAGTCGTGCGCGGCCAGTCCGTGCTCGCGTCCACCCTGGGGCATGTCGAAACCGTCCGTCTCGATCCGCCCGTGCCACCAGCACGACACGAAACGATCGAAGCCGTCGCCGAGGCCGATGTGCTCAATCTTGGACCCGGCTCCTGGTACACCTCGGTGATGCCGCATCTGCTCGTTCCCTCCCTCGCCGAGGCGATCGGGCAGTCCTCCGCAGTGAAGTCCCTCACGCTGAACCTCAGCTCCAGCGACGGTGAAACACGAGATCTCAGTCTCAGCGAACACCTCGCGTCACTGCACAAACACGCCTCCTCCCTCGAGCTCGATTACGTGCTCGTCGATGAGGCCGCAGTCCGGGTGGAACCTGACCTGCAGCGGTGCGCACGTGAGATGTTCAACGCCAAAATATGGGCCCGTCCGCTGCGCTCCAGACGGGCGGGACAGCATGACAGCCTCAAGCTCGCCGCGTGTTACCGTGACATGTTGGTGGACGCCGGGATCGGCGTGGATGAGCAGTGGTAGGAAATTCGGTTGCAGGAGGATGAACTATGGCACTGACCGCTCAGGTCAAGGATGAGTTGGCGCGGGTGAAGATCACCCGCACTTCTGCTCGCAAAGCCGAAGTGTCTGCGATCTTCCGCTTCTCCTCCGCACTCCACCTCGTCAACGGGTCGATCGTGCTCGAAGCCGAACTCGACACCGCCCAGGCCGCCAAACGTCTGCGCAGCGAGATCAAGGATCTCTACGGCCAGTACGCCGACATCGTGGTCATCAACGCCGCCGGGATCCGCCGCTCCAACCGCTACCTCCTGAGAGTCACCCGCGACGGGGGAGCACTGGCACGCCAGACCGGTCTCGTCGACAACCGGGGACGACCCGTGCGCGGGCTCCCCTCGGCGATCGTCAACGGATCCGTCGCCGATGCCGAAGCCGCCTGGCGCGGAGCATTCCTCGCCCACGGCTCACTGACCGAACCTGGTCGCTCGTCGGCCCTCGAAGTCACCTGTCCCGGGCCCGAAGCCGCCCTCGCCCTCGTCGGCGCCGCCAGACGTCTGGGGCTGAGTGCGAAGGCCCGCGAGGTCCGCGGTGTCGATCGCGTCGTCATCCGCGACGGCGACGACATCGCGGCCCTGCTCACCCGCATGGGATCCCACAGCGCCGTTCTCGTCTGGGAGGAACGCCGAATGCGACGAGAGGTGCGGGCGACGGCGAACCGTCTGGCCAACTTCGACGACGCGAACCTGCGGCGTTCCGCTCGAGCCGCAGTCGCGGCCGGAGCCAGAGTCGAACGCGCCCTCGAGATCCTCGGAGACGAAGTCCCCGAACACCTGCGCTACGCCGGCCAGCTGCGTGTGACACACAAACAGGCATCACTGGAGGAACTGGGCCAACTGGCCGATCCGCCGATGACCAAGGACGCCGTCGCCGGCAGGATCCGCCGCCTGCTGTCCACAGCAGACAAACATGCCGAAGATCTGGGAATTCCTGGCACAGAGTCCAGTCTCACCCCGGAAATGCTCGAAGATCGCTAAGATCGAGGCATGAGACAAATCGCCATCAACGGCTTCGGCCGTATCGGTCGTGCCCTGTACCGTCTGTCCCTCGATCCCTCATCCGACTTCGAGGTCGTCGCCATCAACGACCTCACCGACACCGAGACCCTAGCTCACCTGCTGACCTATGATTCCGTGTGGCCGCGGCTCGAGCACACCGTCGAGGCCGGCGAAGATTCGCTGACCGTCGATGGGAGAACCATCTCCGTGCTCAGCCAGGCGGACCCGTCGAAGATCGACTGGTCGTCACACAACGTCGAACTCGTCGTCGAGTCCACCGGCAGGTTCACCCGACGTGACCAGGCCGAGGCCCACCTCGGCGGGTCCGTGCAGACAGTGGTGCTGTCGGCGCCGGGCAAGGACGTCGACGGCACCTTTGTCATGGGCGTCAACGAAGCCGACTTCGACCCGGCCCAGCACACCGTCGTCTCCAACGCCTCGTGCACGACGAACTGCATGGCCACCATCGTCAAGGCCGTCGACGATGCCGTCGGCGTCGAATCCGGCCTGCTCAACACCGTTCACGCCTACACCGGCGATCAGATGCTCGTCGACGGGCCGCACCGCGATCTGCGACGTGCCCGCGCTGCGGCCGTCAACATCGTCCCGACCACGACCGGTGCCGCTCGCACCGTCGGCAGGGTGATGCCGCACCTGGCCGGCAAGCTCGACGGACTCGCCGTCCGCGTTCCCGTCCCCGCCGGGTCGATCATCGACTTCACCTTCACCCCGCAGCAGGCTGCCACGACCGAGGAGGTCAACGGGATCCTGGCGAAGGCCGCCGAGTCCTCGCCGTACCTCGAATACAGCACGGCGCCTCTGGTGTCGACCGACATCGTCGGCACCACCGCCTCGGCGATCGTGGACTCGCAGCTGACAATGACGCTCGGGAACCAGATCAAGGTCGTGGCCTGGTACGACAACGAATGGGGCTACACGAACCGCCTCAAGGACATGGTCAGCTACATCCTCGGCGAAAGGGACAAATGAGGACATACGACGACCCGCAGATCTTCGCCCACCGCACGGTCCTCGTCCGCAGTGATCTCAACGTGCCGATGGACGAGGGCACGATCACCGACCGCGGTCGCATCCTGGCCTCGGCCGGCACGATCAGGACCCTCGCCGAGGCGGGGGCGCGGGTGATCGTCATGTCCCATCTGGGACGTCCCAAGGGCGCACCCGATCCCCAGTTCTCGCTCCATCCGCTGGCTCCGGAACTCGCCGAGGCGATCGACCGGGACGTCGCATTCGCCGCCGACACCGTCGGTGATGAAGCGACGACCAAGGCGGCGGCTCTCGGCGATGGCGAGGTCCTTCTGCTTGAGAACCTCCGCTTCAACCCCGGCGAGACGTCGAAGGACGACGACGAACGACAGGCATTCGCCGCACAGCTGGCTGAATTGGCCGATGACTTCGTCTCCGACGGCTTCGGCGTCGTTCATCGCAAACAGGCCTCCGTGTATGACATCGCGGCCCTGCTGCCGCACTATGCCGGATCGCTCGTCCAAGCCGAGGTCGAGGTCAGTGATCGACTGCTGAACTCTCCCCAGGCCCCGTTCACGGTCGTCCTCGGTGGATCGAAGGTCTCCGACAAACTCGGCGTCATCGACAATCTCATCGACCGAGCGGATAATCTGCTCATCGGCGGCGGAATGGTCTTCACGTTCCTCGCCGCACTCGGCCACGACATCGGCTCCAGCCTGGTCGAGACAGATCGGATCGATGATGTCAAGGACTACCTCAAGCGAGCCGAGGACGGGGGAGCAGACATCATTCTGCCCACGGACATCGTGATGGCAGCCTCCTTCGCCGCCGATGCCCAGAACTGGGTGCGCCCCGTTGCGGAACTCGAATCGACACCGGCTGGAACCGACGGTCTGGGTCTAGACATCGGCCCCGAGTCGGCTGGCACCTATGCCGAGGTGATCTCGGCTTCGAACACTGTGTTCTGGAACGGTCCCATGGGCGTCTTCGAGTTCCCTGCCTTCGCCGCCGGCACCAAGGCCGTCGCGGCCGCTTTGACCAACGGATCCGATAGTGAGACAACGCGTCTGACGGTCGTCGGCGGAGGTGACTCGGCTGCGGCCGTGCGCACGCTCGGTTTCGCCGATGACGAATTCGGCCACATCTCCACCGGCGGTGGCGCCAGCCTGGAATACCTCGAAAGCAAGACCCTGCCCGGACTCGAAGCCCTCGCGTGAGAAAGAAGACGACAATGAGCGACCGCACCCTGCTCCTGGCCGGCAACTGGAAGATGAACCATGATCATCTCGAAGCGATCTCGAGCGTCCAGAAACTGGCCTGGGCGCTCGAAGACGCCAAACTCGACGAGACGAAATGCGATGTCGTCGTCATTCCTCCCTTCACCGATATCCGCTCCGTCCAGACCCTCATCCAGGGTGACAAACTGTGGCTGACCTACGGTGCGCAGGACGTTTCGCAGCACGAACCCGGGGCCCATACGGGAGAGATCGCCGCATCGTTCTTGGCCCGCCTCGGCTGCACATATGTCGTCGTGGGCCACAGCGAACGGCGTGCGAACAATCACGAGACGAACGACATCGTCGCGGCCAAGGTCAAGGCGGCGCTGGCACAGGAGATCACACCGATCCTGTGCATCGGAGAGTCGTTGGAGCAGCGCCAGGAGAAGACCCACGTGGACTTCACCCTCACACAACTCGAAGAGTCATTGGCCGATCTCGACTCCGCCTCTCTCGAAGGGCTGGTCATCGCGTATGAACCTGTGTGGGCGATCGGCACGGGGGAGACAGCGACGGCAGAGGACGCGGCCGAAATGGCAGCCGCTATCCGGGCACGACTGGCGGAGCGCTACAGCGACTCGCTGGCCGCGAGCACTCGAATCCTCTACGGCGGTTCGGTGAAGACCGACAACGTCGCGCAGGTTCTGGCCTCCGACGACGTCGACGGTGCACTCGTCGGAGGAGCCAGCCTCAACGGCCCCGACTTCGCCGCTTTGTGCAAGGCCGCAGTGGCAAAGTAGACTGACCAACACATCCTCCGACGAAATATAGGTAGTACTCGACGTGGAAATCCTCAACATCATACTCATCGCGTTGCTCGTCCTCACGAGCATCTTCCTGATTCTCCTCATCCTCATGCACAAGGGTAAGGGTGGAGGCATGTCGGACATGTTCGGTGGCGGCATGTCCTCATCGCTGGGATCATCGGGCGTGGCTGAGCGCAACCTCAACCGATTCACGACCCTGACGGCGATCGTCTGGGGCGCGTGCATCATCCTGCTGGGTCTCATCACTCGCTTCAACGCCTGAGAGATGAACCGGCGTCCGACTGTGCGGTAGACGTCTGAGTTGCGTGTTCGACGCCTAAGCTGCGCAGTCAATGCCCGCCCGCGAAGGCCGGGCCCTTCGAACAGCGCCTCAACAGGCTGAACTTCTGCTTCGTGACACACGTACGACGACGAAGGACCCTGACCGATCGGTCAGGGTCCTTCGTCGTGCGCAGGGGCGTTTTTCGCGCTGCGTGCGTTACTGTGCAGAGGCGTTACTGCCGGGAGAGGTCAGTCGACTCCATAGTGGTGTCGAGGTTCCACAGCAGCGATCGCCCGGCGCAGCTGCTCGAGGCCCCGCGAACGCTCGAGGAGGTGAACCCTGAGAACCGGGCGTTCCTTCTCTTCCAGTGCTGTGGCATCGCCGAGGGCCTGGGCGCGCTGCAGTTCGGTGAAGCCATAGCGCCGTCCCGGAACCAGCAGATCCGTCCGGGGCTCGGCTGTGATCTGCAGGAACACCCCGTTCGGGTGCCCTCCCTTATGGTATTGGCCCGTCGAATGCAGATAGCGCGGTCCGAATCCGAATGTGGACTGCACACCCGAATGCTGTGAGACCAATGCTCGGAGATCCTGGGCGTCGGCGTCGGCGATGCGGTCGAGGAACGCCTGCACCCCAACGTATCCGTACTCGTCGACCTGTGCGAAGAGCTCTGCGACGGCACCGACGAGATCGGTGGTCTCCTCGAAATCGCCGAAGACTTCGATCTGCTCCTCGCGGAACGCCGGCTGTGCCGAAGCCGCGGAGGAGCCATGTGACAGGGCCTGCCTGGCATGTTCCTTCGCAGACTCCACATCCGGCTGATCGAACGGGTCGACGCCGATGCTGTATCCGGCGATCGCTGTGGCGAACTCCCAGAACACGAACAGTTCGCCGAGGCCGCCGTCGAGTTCGGAGTCGAACCCGGACGGTGCCTCGACATCGGTCACGGGCCCCAGCGTGCACAGCATGGCATCGGCTCGGGCATCGAAGAAGCCGACGTCATCGGCACCGTCGACAACGACCGGCAGAATCCCCTGACCGTCCTTGCCCAAGGACTCGGCCACGAGCTGTTCGACCCATTTGCTCAATCCTGACAAGGCGGGCGCGGTCTCCGCGAGCACGAGCTTCTCGGTTGCCCGGGCGTGCCCGATGCCCAACCAGGTCCCGAACTGCAGAGCTGGGTTGTCGGGCGCATCGGTGCCGAAACCGTCGACTGCCGTTGCCGCCGAGGCTGCGATCTCCCGAACGTCGACGCCGGCCAGACCGGCCGGGACGAGACCGAACGCCGACAGCGCACTGTAGCGTCCACCGACCGACTCATCGGCGTGGAAGGTCGCCAGGAAACCCTGCTCGGCAGCCAAGACGTCGAGTTCGGTTCCCGGATCGGTGATCGCAATCAGCCGCGACGCAGGATCGATGCCGACCGATTCGAAGGCGTCGGAGAATGCTCGGCGAATCGCATCGGTCTCGATCGTCGTTCCCGACTTGGACGCAACGACGAGCACAGTGTGTGACAGATCGGTCCCGATCGCCTCGGCGACCTGATTGGGGTCCGTGGAGTCCACAACCTCGAGCCTGACTCCAGCCGCTTGGGCCATGACCTCCGGGGCCAGGGACGAACCGCCCATCCCCGTCAGACTGATCGAGCGCAGCCCCTCCGCTTCCAGGCGGGAGCGCAGGGATTCGATCTCATCGATGAGGCCGGTGCTTCGCTGGGGCAAGTCCACCCAACCCATGCGGGGCACCGGCTGCTGACCGTCTGCCGTGAACAGCGATGCATCCTTGGCCGCCAGACGGGAGGGAACGCGCGAGTCCAGGAGACGAGCCACCTCGGCGTCGTAGTCCTCGACGACCGGAACGCTGTGCTGCAGCCTCATGAGTGGTCCAAAGCAGTGCGAATCGTGTCCTGGAGCTCTGCCCAGCTGACGTCGAACTTCTCGAGTCCTTGAGTCTCGAGCACGGTCATCACCTCCGCATAGTCGATTCCGAGCCGTGCCAGCCGATCGAAGACCTCGTCGGCGGCCCGGTAGTTCTCCGGCGAGATCTCGGCAGTGACTTCACCGTGGTCGGCGAAGGCCTGCATCGTGGGTTCTGGCATCGTGTTCACGGTGTTCGGAGCAACGAGCTCCGAGACGTACATCGTGTCCGGGTAGTCGGGATTCTTCACCCCGGTCGAGGCCCACAGCAGTCGCTGCGGCTTGGCACCTGCGAGCTCGAGGACCCGGAAACGCTCGGACGTGAACAGCTGCGAGTGGATCTCATGGGCCAGCACACAGTTCGCGATGCCCGCCCGGCCCTTGAGCTCGGCTGCGGCCGGGTCATCGAGACCGTCCAGCCGTGCGTCGATCTCCGCGTCCACGCGAGAGACGAAGATCGAGGCCACCGACTTGATCTGGTTGAGATCGTGTCCGGCCGCTCGTGCCTTCTCCAGTCCCTGGAGGAACGCTTCGACGACGTGACGATAGCGGGTCAGTGAGAACACCAAGGTGACGTTGACGCTGATGCCTGCCGCGATGGTGTCGGAGATCGCGCGCAGTCCGGCTTCGGTCGCTGGGATCTTGATCATCGCGTTGGGTTCACCGACGCGTGCCCACAATGCCTTGGCCGCCGCAACAGTGCCTTCGGCATCGTGGGCCAGCGGGGGAGCCACCTCGATCGATACCCGCCCGTCTTCGCCGTCGGTGTCGTCGTAGACCTGGCGGAAGAGCCTGGCCGCCGCGGCGACATCCGTCGTGGTCAGGGACTCGATGGCTTCATCGGCGGAGGCCTTGTCGGCTCCGAGTTCGGCGACGGCGGAGTCATAGCTGTCGGACCCGGCGATGGCGTTGGCGAAGATCGTCGGGTTCGTCGTCACTCCGGTGACGTTCGAGTCCTCGATGAGCCGTGCCAGGTCACCGGTTTCGAGCCGGGTCCGTGACAGGTCGTCGAGCCAGATGGAGACTCCGTGCTCGCTCAGGTTTGTCAGATTGCTGCTCATGCGTCCGCCTTCGCTGCTGCGATCGATTCCTCGGCGGCGTTCACGACGGCCGCCGAGGTGATTCCGAACTTCTCATACAGTGTCGCGTAATCGGCCGAAGCACCGAAGTGTTCGATCGACACGGCACGACCGGCATCGCCGAGGTACTTGTGCCAGCTCATCGCCGATGCGGCTTCGATGCTCACACGTGCCTTGAGGCCACGGGGGAGGACCGCGCGACGGTAATCCTCGGGCTGGGCGTCGAACCATTCCTGGCTCGGCATCGAGATGACGCGTGCGGCAGTGCCTGCGGCCTGCAGCTCCTCGGCTGCGGTGAGCGCGATGGCGACCTCGGAGCCGCTGGCGAGGATGGCGACCTCGGGCTCATTGGCGGTGTCGTGGAGGACGTAGCCGCCGCGGGCAGCCTCGGAGGCGGGGGCGTACTTCTCACGGTCGAGGACGGGGACCGCCTGACGGGTGAGCACGAGTCCGCTGGGGCCGTTGGTGCGATCGAGGATCTTGCGCCACACGACCGAGGTCTCGTTCGCATCCGCCGGACGCACCAGATCGAGACCGGGAATCGCGCGCAGTGCGGACAGATGCTCGATCGGCTGGTGTGTGGGGCCGTCTTCGCCGAGGCCGATCGAATCGTGAGTCCACACGAACACGTTCGGCAGCTGCTGCAGGGCGGCCAGGCGGATGGCCGGACGCTGATAGTCGCTGAAGACGAGGAAGGTGCCGGAGTAGGGGCGCGTGCCGCCATGGAGGGCGATGCCGTTGCCGATGAGTCCGGCAGAGAACTCGCGGACACCGAAGTGGATATTGCGGCCGTATTCGTTGCCGGAGAACGCGCCCGTAGAACGATGCTCAGGCAGGAAGCTCGGATCGCCCTTGATCAGCGTGTTGTTCGATCCGGCGAGGTCGGCGGATCCGCCCCACAGCTCGGGCATGGTGGCGGCGATGGCGTTGAGGACCTGCCCGGAGGCGGCACGAGTCGCGATGCCCTTGTCGCTGGCTTCGAAGACGGGGAACTCGCTGTCGAGTCCTGCCGGAAGTTCGCGCTTGGTCAGACGGTCGAAGAGTTCGGCGTTGCTCGGGTTCGCCTCACGCCAAGCCTTGTAGGACTTGTCCCATTCGATATGGGCTCCGCGGCCGCGGTCCAGGGCCGAACGGGTGTGGTTGAGGACCTCGGCGGGGACATCGAAGGTCTCCTCGGGGTCGAAGCCGAGGATCTCCTTGGTCGCTTTGACCTCGTCGGCCCCGAGTGCGGAGCCGTGCGAGCCGCCGGTGTTCTGTGCGTTCGGGGCGGGCCAGGCGATGATGGTCGAGAGGCGGATGAAAGAGGGCCGAGAATCGGCTTTCGCAGCTTCCATGGCCGAGTGGAAGGCCTCCACGTCTTCCTTGTACTCATCTCCGGCCCTGAAGTCCACGTGCTGCACGTGCCAGCCATAGGCGGCGTAGCGTGCGGCGGTGTCCTCGCCGAAGGCGATGGCGGTGTCGTCTTCGATGGAGATCCGGTTGTCGTCCCAGATCACGATCAGGTTGGACAGTTCCTGGGTTCCGGCCAGCGACGACGCCTCACCCGAGACGCCCTCCTCGAGGTCGCCGTCGGAGGCCAGGACCACGACGGAATGGTCGAAGGGAGAGGTTCCGGGTGCAGCCTCAGGATCGAAGAGGCCGCGCTCGCGACGAGAGGCCATGGACATTCCCACCGCCGAGGCGAGGCCGGAACCCAGCGGGCCGGTGGTGATCTCGACGCCTGCAGTGTGGCCGACCTCCGGGTGGCCGGGAGTCAGCGAACCCCAAGTGCGCAGAGCCTTCAGATCGTCGAGTTCGAGACCGAAGCCCGACAGGTAGAGCTGAATGTACTGGGTCAGCGAGCTGTGCCCGCAGGAGAGAACGAAGCGGTCGCGGCCGGCCCAGGTCGGATCGGCGGGATCATGATTGAGGCCGTACTGGTAGAGGTAATGGGCAACGGGTGCCAGACTCATCGCGGTTCCGGGGTGACCGTGTCCGGCCTTCTGCACTGCATCGGCGGCAAGGAGGCGGGCGGTGTCGACTGCGCGGTTGTCGAGTTCTGTCCAGGACAGGGAGTTCATGTCTTCGAGCGATCCTTCGTTCGGCTGAGAGGCGTGCACTCAAACTCTACCGTGCTAGGTCCCAAACTCCAGGGGTGAGCTGGTGTGTGGTCGCCCGGGCAGGCTTCACGGGGGGAGCAGCGTGGGCGAAGAGTAGATCACAGTGACGAAATCGACATCTTGCCTCATGGTCGGCCGGCACCAGCCGCCGTGGTGGTGCGCATGGCAATGGTGATCGAGCACGCATCGCCACGATGGTCGAGCAGGCACCGAGGAAATCGGATCTGGCCCAAGAGTCGGCTGGCGAAACACAGGAGCCGCCGACTGGCAAAATATTCGACAGAGGGTAGAATCGAGGGCGTGAGTGAACTTCGTCAGAACCAGGACCAGCAGAGTGAACGCCCTCTGCAGAGGACAATCGACGAGGAACGACTCTCGAAACGTCCTCGCTCGGTCATCAGCGCCTACATCGCGCTGACCAAGCCTCGAGTGATCGAGCTCCTGCTCGTGACCACCGCGCCGGTGATGTTCCTCGCCGCACAGGGAATGCCGAACATCTGGCTGGTCATCAACACGCTCATCGGCGGTGCAGCGGCCGCAGCCTCCGCGTCGGTCTTCAACTGCTATGTCGATCGTGACATCGACGCGAAGATGGAACGGACCAAGCACCGGCCGCTCGTGACCGGTGAGATCACTCCGCGAGCAGCACTCATCTTCGCCTTCGCCCTCGGTCTGGGATCGATCTTCTGGCTCGGCGGCACCACGAACTGGGTGACCGCCGGGCTCACAGCCTGCGCGATTCTGCTCTACGCGGTCTTCTACACCCTGGTCCTCAAGCGCCGCACCACCCAGAACATCGTCTGGGGCGGTGCCGCGGGCTGCATGCCCGTGCTCATCGGCTGGTCGGCCGTCACCGGCGGACTGGCCTGGGAAGCGCTCCTGCTCTTCCTCGTCGTCTTCTTCTGGACGCCGCCGCACTACTGGCCACTGGCGATCAAGTACAAGGCTGACTACGACGCCGCAGAGGTTCCGATGCTGCCGTCGAAGGTGCCGCCGACGAACGTGGGTCGGCAGATGATCGCCTACACCTGGGCGATGGTGGCGTGCTCTCTGGCACTCATCCCGCTTGCCCCGATGGGCCCGGTCTACACGGGTGTCGCGGTGCTGGCCGGAGCATGGTTCCTCTGGTCCTGCTACGCTCTCGTGTCGCGTGCGAAGAAGGGCAAGAACGGAACCTCACTGCGGGCGATGAAGGTCTTCCACGGCTCGATCACCTACCTGTCGCTGCTCTTCCTCGCGGTCGCGATCGACCCGTTCGTCCTCCCCGGCTTCTGGTAGGCCTCAGCTCCACCACACTTCACCCAGCTCCACCACGCTTCATTCGTTGCACACACAGCCGCGCGGCAGGGTTCTATAGCAGAGCTAACCGCGTGGCGTAAGTGTCTGTGGCGCGATGCGCACGGGCGGGGCGGGAGGTTCAGTCCGCGTTGACGAGCTGTTCGATGACGATCTTCTTCATCCCCATCAATGCTCTGACCTGAGCGTCTCCGGTCATCAGTTCGCCGAGGTTGGCCGGCACGATCTGCCAGCTGATCCCGTACTTGTCCTTGAGCCAGCCGCACTGTTCGCTGTCCGGCACGGCCGACAACGATGACCAGTAGTGGTCGATCTCGGCCTGGTCCGCGCATTCGACGGTCAACGAGATCGCCTCATTGAAAGTGAAGGCAGGGCCGCCGTCGAGGCAGATGAAACGGTTGCCGTCGAGGTCGAAGCTGCCGTTGATGACTTTCCCACTCATACCCGCGTAATGCGGGTCGAGGGATTCGTCGGGGTAGCGTTCGATCGAGACGATGCGCGAGTTGGGGAACACGGAGCAGTAGAACTCCATGGCCTCCTCGGCGTTCTCAGTGAACCACAGGCACGGCGTGATCGGTGTTGGCATGAGTGCTCCTCGGGTATGCGCTGTCGAGGACGGCAACGCTTGCCGCGATGGTAGCGGAGATGCCGATCATATGGAATGCCACGAGCACGATGGGCACTCCGGTGAAGTACTGGACATAGCCGATGATCCCCTGAACGAGCTCGATGGCGAGGAGCACCGCGAGGGGGCGAACCATCACACGGTGCCTTCTGACCGCGAGCACGAGGGCGGCGACAGTGGCGATGACGAGCAGCCAGACCGGGGCAGCATGTGCGCGGGTGATCCAGACGTTGTCCAGGCCGTTGCGTGTCGAGATCGTCGAACCGGAGTGTGGGCCCGCGCCCGTGGTGAGGACACCGAAAATAACG
The DNA here is from genome assembly GCF_900105045.1 of Brevibacterium picturae. GTDB lineage: Bacteria > Actinomycetota > Actinomycetes > Actinomycetales > Brevibacteriaceae > Brevibacterium > Brevibacterium picturae. Next base: position 4,203,500 of record NZ_LT629739.1, read on the forward strand.
ACGATCGCGGTCAGTCCGAGGATGGTCCACCCGAGTGCCGGAAGCGGGGACGGAGCCTTCCCGGCGGTGCGCACGCCGGTGTCGTAGGTCCGGCGAACGAAGTAGGCGGCAACACCGACAGCGATGGCAGATGGCACGAAGTGTCCGGCGACGACCCAGGGGTTGAGCTTGGTCCATACGGTGATTCCGCCGACTATGGCTTGGACCGGAACAATGGCGAGGAGCCCGAGGTTGAGCCAGAACAGGTCGCGGCGCTGTTTGCGGTGCTTCCAGAGCATGAGGAAGATGACGACGCCGAGCATGGCCAGCGCTACGGCCAGTGTGCGGTTGCCGAATTCGATGAGGCCATGGATGCCCATCTCCGGAGTCGTCACGAGCGAATCAGGGGTGCACTTGGGCCAGTCCGTGCAGCCGAGGCCGGAACCGGTGAGGCGGACGATGCCGCCGCTGACGATGATGACGGCCTGCGCGATGAGCATGGACCAAGCAGCTACACGGATCCTCTTAGTGACCATTTCTCTCCTCATTCGAATCGGAACCACCTGCGCGCCGCAAGCGTTCCCAGCAGCCCCCATACGAGGAGCACGATCAAAGCTGTGACATCGAAGCCCGCACCGCCGACAGCCGCGCGCATCGCATCGCCGAGTGCACCGGAAGGCAGGTAGCCGACCACGGTGCCCCATTCGCCCGGGTGGGCAATGACGAGTCCGCCCACACCGGCCATGAGCACCCAGATCAGATTGGCCCCGGCCAGGGTGGCCTCGGCGCGCACGGTTCCCGCCATGAGCAAGCCTAGAGACAGGAGTGCTGCGGTGCCAAGCAGCGTGGTCAGAAGCAGTGCGAACGGGTTCACGGACGCATTGAAGCCGAGTCCCAGGGCGATGGCGAAGGCGAGGGCGAACTGGATGATGATGACGGCCACGACCGCGCCCAGCTTGCCGAGGATGAGTCCGTTCGTGCCCAGCGGCGTCGTTGCCAGCTGTCGCAGGACACCATAGCGGCGGTCGAATGCCGTGGCGATCGCCTGGCCGGTGAACGCGGTCGAAGCCAGACACAGGCTGAGCGCGCCGGGCAGGGCAACGGTGAGCGGATCCGTCCCCGGGGAAACCACACCGAGGGCTTCGAGCAGAGGAGTCTTCGCGAGGAAGATGAGCATGCCCAGGGGCAGGATGACGGAGAGCAGCAGCTGTTCACCGTTGCGGAGGACGGAGACCGATTCGAACCTCACCTGGGCCAGGACGCGTCTGGTTCTCATCGCAGCGGCCTGCCCGTGAGTTCGAAGAACACATCTGCCAGTGATTGCGAGTGCATGTCGATGTCGGTGATCGCCAGGCCCGTCTCGGCGACGGCCGTGGTCAGTCCCGCGATCTGCGCGCTGTCCAGATCGCCGTCGACGACGAGAGCAGGGCCGACCACCGAGGTGGGGGCGATCGTGTTCATGGTCTCAAGCAGTTCGGCTGGGGCTGAGCCCAGCGGCTGGCCGATGGTGATGACGAGTCGTCGGCCGTCGGGGGAAGCATTGCGCAGATCCTCGGGCGCTCCTTGGGCGATGATGCGTCCGCGGTCGATGACGACGACCTCATCGGCCAGCTCCTCCGCCTCGGCGAGGTCGTGGGTCGTGAGCACCACCGCCACCGAGGCGGCAGCGAGCTCCCGGATGAAATCGTGGACGACTGCTCGTGCTTGGGGATCGAGCCCGGCGCAGGGCTCATCGAGGATCACCAAGCGCGGCCTGCCGATGAGTGCGGCGGCCAATGCGACGCGCTGTTTCTGACCGCCGGAGAGGCGACGGATTGTGCGGGAGGAGAACTCGTGCAGGCCCAAGGGTCCGGCGAGTTCCTCCACGCGCAGCGGGTCGGGGTAGAGGGAGGCCAGGTGGCGCAGGACCTGGAGGGGCTTCGCGCTCATCGGCAGGCCGCCGTCTTGGAGCATGACGCCGGCGAGCAGCGAAGTTCGGTCGTGTCGGCGGAATGGATCGAGTCCGAAGATCTCGACTGAGCCGGCATCGGGGGCTCTCGTGCCCACTGCCAGGGAGATCGTCGTCGACTTGCCCGCACCATTGGGACCGAGCACCCCGAGGATGGATCCGGAGGCGGCATCGAGGTCGATTCCGTCGACGACGTGGTGTGCGCCGTACGAGTAATGGAGACCACGGATGGTGAGGGCCGATTCTGACACGTGACCATTCTACGACGTGTCGAATCACTGAGTAGTTAGGCTCACCTAGTTTTACGAAACAAATTACGCAACAATAGTGTTGTGTTAGTCAAGGAGGTGGAGAATGGCTGCGAACGACACGGAAGATCGCCGCACCCGGCATAAGGTATTCAGTTCGGTGCTCGATGAGGGGCCGATCACTGCCTCTGCATTGGCGAAGGGGCTTGACCTGACTCCTGCGGCGATTCGTCGCCATATGGACGCACTGGAGGGCGAGGGCCTCATCGAGGTCCGAGAGCTCGCCGGCAAGCAGGCAGGCCGCGGCAGACCAGCCAGACACTACGTGGTCACCTCGCGTGGTCATGGTTCGGTCACCCATTCCTATGACCAGCTGGCAGTCGATATCCTCCGGTTCATGAAGGACCGAGTCGGCCCTGAGGCCGTTGAGGAGTTCACCGAGGATCTGGTCGCGAAACTCCGCGACCGCCTCGGCGGGGAACTGGATCGACGGGGAGGCACCACAGTGGCTTCCCGCTCCCGGGGCCTGGCTGCGGCATTGACCAAGGAGGGATATGCCGCCTCGGCGACACCGGTGGCGGCCGGAACCCCTCTCGAAGCGATGCAGCTGTGCCAGGGGCATTGTCCGATCCAGGCAGTCGCGTCCGAGTTCCCCGAGATCTGCGAAGCAGAACTCGCAATGTTCTCGGACTACCTGGGCGTCGATGTTCGCCGTCTGTCCTCATTGGCGCACGGCGATCACGTCTGCACTACTCACATTCCGACCTCGGAACTCACCAGACCACTCATCCACAGCAATGATCGACCTCAAGGAGGTTCACGATGACTGACACAGGCAATCGGATCATCGATGCGAATCCCGAGCTCAAAGACCTCGGGCAGTACGCATACGGTTGGCACGACGAGAACGACGCGGGCGAGTATGCGCCTCGCGGGCTCTCGGAAGATGTCGTCCGCAACATTTCGAAGTTGAAGGACGAGCCGGACTGGATGCTGCAGCGCCGCCTCAAGGCGCTGAAGCTGTTCGAGAAGAAGCCGATGCCCAACTGGGGTGCGGATCTCACCGGTATCCACTTCGAGGACATCAAGTACTTCGTCCGCTCGACAGAGGGCCAGGCCACGTCCTGGGAGGATCTGCCCGAGGACATCCGCAACACCTATGACAAACTCGGCATCCCAGAGGCGGAGAAGCAGCGACTCGTCGCCGGCGTCGCGGCTCAGTACGAGTCCGAGGTCGTCTACCACCAGATCAACGAGGAGCTCGAGGCCCAGGGTGTCATCTTCATGGACACCGACACCGGCCTGCGCGAGCACCCGGAGATCTTCGAAGAGTACTTCGGCTCGATCATCCCTTCCGGTGACAACAAGTTCTCGGCGCTGAACACCGCAGTCTGGTCCGGCGGCTCCTTCGTCTACGTCCCCAAGGGCGTTCACGTCGAGATCCCCCTGCAGGCCTACTTCCGGATCAACACGGAGAACATGGGCCAGTTCGAGCGCACCCTGATCATCGCCGACGAAGGTTCGTCGGTGCATTATGTCGAGGGTTGCACCGCACCGATCTACAATTCCGACTCGCTGCACTCCGCGGTCGTCGAGATCGTGGCCAAGAAGGACGCGAAGGTCCGCTACACGACCATCCAGAACTGGTCGAACAACGTCTACAACCTGGTCACCAAGCGTGCCATCGCCGAAGAGGGCGCTTCCATGGAATGGGTCGACGGCAACATCGGCTCGAAGGTCACCATGAAATACCCGGCCATCTGGCTGACCGGCGAGCATGCCATGGGCGAGACCCTGTCCGTCGCCTTCGCCGGCGAGGGACAGCACCAGGACACCGGTGCGAAGATGGTCCACGCCGCACCGAACACCCACTCGTCGATCGTGGCGAAGTCCGTGGCCCGAGGCGGCGGACGTTCCGGCTACCGTGGACTCGTCCACGTGCACCCCGGTGCCAAGGGCTCGTCGAACAACGTCCTCTGTGACGCACTCCTGGTCGACAACATCTCCCGTTCGGACACCTACCCCTACATCGACATCCGTGAGGACGATGTGACGCTGGGTCACGAGGCCACCGTGTCGAAGGTGAGTGAAGATCAGCTCTTCTACCTCATGAGCCGCGGTATGGAGGAGACCGAGGCGATGGCGATGATCGTGCGTGGATTCGTCGAGCCGATCGCTCGCGAACTGCCGATGGAATACGCTCTCGAGCTCAACCGCCTCATCGAAATCCAGATGGAAGGTGGCGTGGGCTGATCCAGCCTGCCACCGACCGCGACAAGGAGTTTTAAGTGACAGATACCACCAACCCGCTGGGCCTCGATGAGCATTCTCACGGCGCCGGCGTCCACGTCCCCGATTCCAAGCGGGATGCACGCACACGCAGCTTCGACGTCTCCGACTTCGCCGTCCCCACCGGACGCGAGGAGGAATGGCGGTTCTCGCCGGTGCGCAAGCTCAGTGATTTCTTCACCGATGCCGCCTCCGAGACGAAGCTGACCACGAGCGGCGACCTGCCCGAGGGCATCTCCGTCGAGGAGATCTCGCTCGAGGCTGCTCAGGAGCTGGGCATCCTCGAACCCGAGGACCGTCCCGCCGCAGTCGCCGCCAACCGTGCCCAGGCAGTGACCCACTACTCGGTGCCCGCGAACACCGAGATCGAGGGCGCCGCGGTCATCCATGCCGACGGCACCGGCAACGACATCTCCCACGGACATGTCGTCGTCTCCGTCGGAGCCAACGCCAGGGCGACCATCGTCGTCGAGCACGAAGGACTCGCTCGGCACTCCGAGCTCGTGTCCCTCGTCATCGGAGACGGCGCCGACGTAACCTTCGTGTCCCTGCAGCTGTGGGACGACGAAGCGCAGCACCTGGGTCAGCACGACGCGATCGTGGGCAAGGATGCGAAGCTCAAGCACATCGTCATCAGCCTCGGTGGAGACATCGTGCGCCTGAACACGAACGTGCGCTACTCGGCAGCCGGGGGAGAGGCCGAACTGCTCGGACTCTACTTCGCCGATGCCGGTCAACACTTCGAGCACCGCACCTACATCGACCACAACACGCCCAAGGCCACCTCGAACGTCCACTACAAGGGCGCGCTCCAGGGCAAGGACGCACGCAGTGTGTGGATCGGCGATGTGCTCATCCGCCCGGAGGCGCTCGACATCGACACCTACGAGCTCAATCGCAACCTCATCCTCACGGATGGTGCACGTGCGGACTCGGTGCCGAACCTCGAGATCGAGACCGGCGACATCGCCGGTGCCGGACACGCATCCTCGACCGGACGCTTCGACGAGGAGCACCTGTTCTACCTGATGAGCCGTGGCATCCCCGAGGATGTCGCTCGTCAGCTGGTGGTCCGCGGATTCTTCAACGAAGTGATCCAGAAGATCCAGGTGCCTGAGATCGAGGAAGTCCTCAATGAGCGAATCGAGGAAGAACTCTCGCGGAGCGTTCTGTGACCATGATCGACGTTGCGGCCGCCGATGAGGTGGCCGCGGGGGCGACGATGCGGATCGAAGTGGACAACTTCGAGATCTGCATCGCCCGCGACTCCGACGGCACGATCCATGCCATCGACGACGTCTGCACCCACGGCGAGGTATCGCTGGCCGAGGGCGAGGTGGAAGGCTGCGCCATCGAATGCTGGCTGCACGGCTCCCAGTTCGACCTGACGTCAGGCCGACCGCTGAGCCCACCGGCCTTCGAACCCGTCGCAGTCTACGACTGCAAGGAGATCGCCGGCCGCATCCTGCTTGACCCGAGCACAGTGGTCAATTGACCAGCACGCTCAACTGATCACCACGCTTACCTGAACTGAAAAGGATTGACATGTCCATTCTGAAAATCACCGACCTGCACGTCAGTGTCAACACCGACTCCGGTCCGAAGCCGATCCTCAACGGCATCAACCTGGAGATCAACTCCAACGAGACCCACGCCATCATGGGCCCCAACGGCTCTGGCAAGTCCACCCTGGCCTACGCCCTGGCCGGTCACCCGAAGTACCAGGTGACTTCGGGATCCGTCACCCTCGACGATGTGGACGTCCTCGCGATGTCCGTCGACGAGCGTGCCAAGGCCGGGCTGTTCCTGGCCATGCAGTACCCCGTCGAGGTCCCCGGCGTGACCGTGACGAACTTCCTGCGTTCGGCCAAGACCGCGGTCGACGGAGAAGCTCCGAAGCTGCGTCACTGGACCAAGGACCTCAAGTCCGCGATGGAGAACCTCCGCGTGGATCCCGAGTTCGCCAGCCGCAACGTCAACGAAGGATTCTCCGGCGGCGAGAAGAAGCGCCACGAGATCCTCCAGATGGAGATGCTCAAGCCCCAGTTCGCCGTCCTCGACGAGACCGACTCCGGCCTCGACGTCGATGCCCTGCGCATCGTGTCCGAGGGCATCAACCGGGTCCGCGAGGCGACCGACGTCGGCGTTCTGCTCATCACCCACTACACCCGCATCCTCAGCTACGTGAAGCCTGACCACGTCCACGTGATCATCAAGGGCAAAGTTGCTGAAGAGGGCGGACCGGAACTGGCCGATCGCCTCGAGAACGAAGGCTACGACCGCTTCCTGCAGGCCCCGGCCTGATGTTCTCCCGCCTGCGGAACGACTTCCCGATCCTGGACACCAGGGTCGGGGAGTCGGCTCTGAGCTATCTCGACTCGGGCGCGACTTCCCAGAAGCCGCAGTGCGTCATCGACACATTCACCGAGTACTACTCGCAGCGCAATGCCGCCGTCCACCGGGGAGCCCATTCGCTCGCGGTGATGGCCACCGACGCGTTCGAAGCCGGCCGTGAGGCTGTCGCGAACCTCGTCGGCGGATCACCCGAACAGGTCGTCTGGACGAAGAACGCCACCGAGGCGCTCAACGTGGTCGCACTGGGCATCGACCGAGCCAGCCACGGATTCGGGGGAGTGGCCGCGCAGCGCTTCGGGCTCGGACCTGGGGACTCGATCGTCGTCACCGAGATGGAACACCACGCGAATCTCGTCCCCTGGCAGCAGCTGGCACAGTCCACCGGGGCGACGCTGAGATGGATTCCGGTCACCGACTCTGGTGAACTCGACCTCAGCGACCTGGACACCATCGTCGACGACACGACGAAGGTCTTCGCCTTCACCCATGTCTCGAACGTGCTCGGCACCATCAACCCGGTCGACACGCTCGTCGCCCGGGCCAGGAACGTCGGCGCGCTCGTCGTCCTCGACGCCTGCCAATCGGTTCCGCACATGCCGGTGAACTTCGTCGACCTCGATGTCGACTTCGCGGCATTCTCCGCGCACAAAGCGCTGGGACCCACCGGCCTCGGCACCCTCTGGGGCAAGTCCGAACTGTTGAACGCACTGCCCCCGGTGCTGACCGGCGGATCCATGATCACCACGGTGACCATGGAGGAATCACAGTTCATGGCCGCCCCGCAGCGCTTCGAAGCCGGAACTCAGCCCGTGGCCGAGGTCGCCGCGTTCACCACCGCGGTCAACTACCTCGCCGAGGTGGGCCTGGACAAGATCTTCGACCACGAGCGCGAACTCGGCACGGTTCTGCTCGACGGGGTCGCGGCGATTCCGGGCATCACCGTGCTCGGCTCGTCCGAGAACAGGATCGGCACGGTGGCCTTCGACGTCGACGGCGTTCATGCCCACGACGTTGGTCAGTACCTCGACTCCCAGGGCGTCGCGGTCCGTGTCGGTCACCACTGCGCGCAGCCTCTGCACCGACGCTTCGGTGTCACTGCTTCGACGCGGGCGAGCACCTATCTGTACAACAACGCCGAGGACTGCCGACGGTTCCTGACCGCTCTGGCCGAAGTTCGGCCCTTCTTCGGTCTCCAGTGAGGAGCGTGTCATGAGCACGCAGATGCAGCAGCTCTACCAACAGGTCATCCTCGACCACTCTCGGGAGCGGGTCGGTGACTCCGACCTGCTCGGTGACGCCGTTGCGGGGCCACATGGTTCCTCGCACCAGGTCAATCCCACCTGTGGGGATGAGATCGAACTCGAAACCGAGATCAACGCCGACGGTGGCCTCGACGTGCGCTGGTCGGGTGACGGATGCTCGATCTCGATGGCTTCGGCCTCGGTCCTGTCCGAGCTCGCGGCAGACAACAACGTCGCTGGCATGCTCGACATCGAAGCGAAATTCCACGAACTCATGCATTCGCGTGGGACACTGGAAGGCGACGAGGAAATACTCGGCGACGCTGCGGCGTTCAGTGGAGTGTCGAAGTTCCCAGCCAGGATCAAGTGCGCACTCCTGTCCTGGGTCGCGTTCAAGGACGCACTCAACCAAGCCCAAACATCTCTGAAGGAGTAAGAATGCCCGACGTGATAGACGCACCGCAGAACGCCAGCATCGACGAGGTGCGAGAAGCGATGATGGATGTCGTCGACCCAGAGCTCGGCGTAAACATCGTCGACCTCGGACTCGTCTACGGACTCTCCGTCGAAGACGATGGGACCGCCGTCGTCGAGATGACGCTGACGTCCGCGGCGTGCCCGCTGACCGACGTCATCGAGGACCAGACTGCTCAGTGCCTCGAAGGCATCGTGCCGGCCTACCGGATCAACTGGGTCTGGATGCCGCCATGGGGCCCCGAGAAGATCACCGATGACGGACGCGAGCAGATGCGCGCCCTCGGCTTCAATATCTGAGGTCCGAACATCTGAGGTCTGAAACATGAGCGACGTCTCCGCGGGGACGTCACAGCAGCAACGCCTCGCCGAGGTGGGAGTGCCGAGTCCGGTGCCCCCGCCTCGGCGATGTTCATGAGTTGCCCCGGTTCGCTCTGGGGCGGGTCCGGCCGAGGTCGTGCAGATCACCTGCCCCTGAACGCAGGCGGAGGTGCGCGGCGTGAAAGAATGAAGACCGACTTTCCTAGGAGAACCATTGACGATCATCGCGGCCGCAGACGGGTCAGCCCTCGGCAACCCCGGACCGGCAGGCTGGGCCTGGTACGTCGACGACGACTGCTGGCACGCAGGCGGCTGGAAGGAATCGACGAACAACCGCGGTGAACTCATGGCCGTCCTCGACCTGCTTGACTCGACCGCCGGCGTTGATGAGGATCTCAAGGTCTTCTGCGATTCCAAATACGTCATCAACGCTCTGACGAAGTGGATGCCCGGCTGGAAGCGCAAAGGGTGGAAGAAAGCCGACGGCAAGGAGGTTCTCAACAAGGACCTCCTCGAACGCCTGGACACTGCCCTGACCGGTCGGGAGATCGAATTCGAATGGGTCAAGGGGCACAATAACCATGCGATGAACGAAGCGGCAGATGAACGTGCACGTGCCGCCGCAACCGCGTACCAGAAGAACACGAGTGTGCCCGCCGGGCCCGGATACGTCCCCGCGGGGACGTCCGAGTCAATCACCGCGCCCGCAGCGCCGAGCGCCGAGAGCGATTCTGCGGCCGCGGCCACCACGGTCGTCTCCTGCACAGTCCCCACACATATCGCAGACGAACTCGTCTCCCGGGCACAGGCTCAGGGAATCCACCCGCAAGAATTCTTGGCCGAGATCATCGGTCGCAGTTTGGAGAATGAATGATTCAGGCATCCGACCTCGAGGTCACCGTCGGCGCCCGCACTCTGATGTCCGAGGTCTCCTTCCGCGTCGACAAGGGTGACCGGGTCGGCCTCGTCGGACGCAACGGGGCCGGCAAGACCACCCTGACGAAGGTGATCATGGGAGGACACACCGCCTCGGCGGGCAATGTCTCGGTCTCCGGATCTGTGGGCTACCTGCCCCAGGACCCCCGCAGCGGCGACCTGACGGCCACGGGCATGGAGCGCATCCTCTCCTCCCGCGAGCTCGACGTCCTCGTCAAGCGTCTGCGCAAGGCAGAACACCAGATGGCCTCGCCTGATGAAAATGTCTCGATGAAGGCCATCGAGCGCTACCCGCGCATCGAAGCCGAGTTCATGGCCGCAGGAGGCTACTCGGCAGAATCCGAAGCGTATGCGATCGCGGCCAACCTGGGCCTCGACGAAGATCTCATCAACCAGGAGATCGGCACCCTCTCCGGCGGCCAGAGGCGCCGCGTCGAACTTGCCCGGATCCTCTTCTCGGGCCCGGACACAATGATCCTCGACGAGCCGACCAACCACCTGGACGCGGAATCCGTGCTGTGGCTGCGCGACTACCTCAAGGGCTATGCCGGCGGACTCATCATCATCAGTCACGACCTCGACCTCATCGACGAAGTCGTCAACAAAGTCTTCTTCCTCGACGCGACCCGCCAGACCATCGACATCTACTCGATGGGCTACCGTCTCTACCTCAAGCAGCGCGAAGACGATGAGCGTCGTCGTCGCCGTGAGCGTGCCAACGCCGAGAAGAAGGCCTCGGCCCTGAACGCCCAGGCGAACAAGATGATGGCCAAGGCCACGAAGACCGTGGCCGCCCAGCAGATGGCCAAACGTGCCGAACGCCTGCTGTCGGGACTCGATGCCGAACGCAGCACCGAAAAAGTCGCCAACCTGCGGTTCCCGGCCCCGGCCGACTGCGGACGGGTGCCGCTGACGGCGGAGGGCCTCTCGCGCAGCTACGGCTCGACCGAGGTCTTCACCGGCGTCGACCTCGCCATCGACAAGGGCTCGCGCGTCGTCATCCTCGGCTACAACGGTGCCGGCAAGACCACACTGCTGCGCCTGCTGGCCGGTCTCGACGAACCGGATTCGGGCCAGGTCGTGGCAGGCCATGGCCTCAAACTTGGCTACTATGCGCAGGAGCACGAGACGCTCGACCTCGAACGCAGCGTGCTGGAGAACATGAAGCGCAACTCACCGCATCTCGATGACACCGCGGTGCGCAATGTGCTCGGTTCGTTCCTGTTCTCAGGCGATGACGTACACAAGCCCTCGAGCGTGCTCTCCGGCGGTGAGAAGACACGTCTGGCTCTGGCCACGCTCGTGGTCTCGAGCGCCAACGTCCTCCTCCTCGACGAGCCGACGAACAACCTCGACCCGGCCTCACGCGAGGAGATCCTCTCGGCCATCCGCCGCTATGAGGGCGCGATCATCCTCGTCACCCACGATGAGGGCGCGGTGTCCGCACTCGACCCCGACCGTGTCCTGCTGCTGCCCGACGGTGACGAGGACCTGTGGAATGACACCTACCTCGACCTCGTCACACTCGCCTGAACTTCAGGAGTGTCGGAAACGGTCCTCGATGAGTTCGTCCTCTTCGGCCTCGTCGCGACCGTGGACGCCTGGTGATCTCAACCGGTTGCGTCCATAGCGGTTGCCGGGTTGGGAGATCTTCGCCCCCGCATCCAGTGCCGCCTTGTCGATCACCACGTACTCGACGTCGCCGGTGGATTTCTCGGCAGCCTCGGCGTCGGCCCTGCGCTCTCGCCTGGCGGAGATCGACACGGCGATGATGATCATGATGCCGAAGGTGAACCACTGGAGCATATAGGACAGGTGGTTGCCCGGATCGAGGTCGGGCGCGGGCAGAGGCGTCAGCCCTGTCTCGTCGGCCGATGCGTTTCCGGTGTGGACGATCTCGCCATAGACGTTCTCGTATGCCGAGTCCATACCGGGGATCCGGCCGGGATCGATGGCCTTGATCAGACCGTCCGGGTTTTTGTCGTCCGAGCCGTCCTGAGCCGGCTGGAGACGGGCGGCGATGGTCTGCTCCCCGGCAGGGGCCGGTGGGACCTGGTCCGGTTCTGCGATCCACCCCGTGACGAGCGCAATCGTGTCTCCGGAGGTGAGTTCGAACGGAACGACGACGTAGTAGCCCACCTTGTCATTGACCGTGCGGTTGCGGGCGAAGACGGTGTCCGATGTCTGGAATTCGCCGGTCAACGCCACCTGTTGGTATTCCTGATCCTCGTCGAGGGTCGCCGAGGTGGAGTCCAGGATGCTCGTGATGTTCACGGGCGTCGACGAATAGTTCGCGTTGATCGTGTCGATCTCGTGTTGGCGCTGATCCTGGCGGTCCTTCTGCCAGAGTGCGAGGAAGATGCAGGCGATGACGACGATGATCGTCATGGCGATGTATTTCAGCCATCGTGCGCTGAAGAGGAAGGAATAGCGGGACATCAACCGGCATCCTCCGGGATTTCGTCGATGGAGACATCGCTTAAGTAGAAGTTGCGCAGGGTGAGGAACTCGCGCAGATAGTCGAGATGTTCGTCACAGGCCAACCAGGTCTTGCGGCGCTTGGGCATGTGCAGGCTCGGGTTGTTCCACAGAATGGCACGTGTGGCATCTGCCCGGCAGCCCTTCGCCGAGCATGGGAGCTTTTCGGTCATGAATCCTCACCTCGGTTCCGTTCGGCGGACTGTTCGTCATCTGCAGGTGCTCCGCCGCCTGCAGATGGTGCGTCATCAGCTGACGCGGTGTCTTCGCTGCTGCCGGAGATCGTGTCACCGGCGATGGTGTCGCCGGCAGCCGGGGGCAGCTCGGGCATCGGTGCGCCGTCGAGCAGCGCCGATTCGTCGTTGCGGGTGCGTTCTCGGCCGGCATTGGCCACGATCACGGCCGGATAGGGCAGCAGTACGGCACCGGCGACGCAGACCCACATGAGCACCGTCAGATTCAGACGGAACATGACATAGGCCAGCACGAAGCAGAGTGTCCGAATACCCATGGTGATCGAATATTTGATGATCCGCGACTTCATGTCATCATCAAGGGCGGTGTCTGCCGTGGTGATCTGCTGCGGGTGTTTGGACATAACCTTCTTCACTCGATTACTCGTACAAAATCATACTCTCCGTTTGTGTGAGTCGTATCGACGCCCATCGGGACACGATAGGTTAGTGACGGTAAGTTTGATCCCAATCGTCGATCAATCTGTATTGTCCACCAACAGGAGAGATTCGTGTCAGAACCACGCATAGTCCTCGTGACCGGAGGAAACCGCGGTATCGGCCGCACCATCGCCGAGGAATTCCTCGCCCAGGGCGACAGGGTCGCCGTCACCTCCCGCAACGGAGACGCACCCGAAGGGGCGCTGGCCGTGTCCGCAGACATCACCGACACCGCGTCCCTCGATGCGGCCTTCGCCGAGATCGAAGAGAAGCTGGGACCCGTCGAGGTGGTCGTGGCCAATGCCGGAATCACTCGTGACAATCTGCTCATGAGGATGAGCGACGACGAATTCGAAGCCGTCGTCGACACCAACCTCACCGGCACCTTCCGCACCGTCAAGCGCGCCATCACCGGCATGATCCGAGCGAAGAAGGGCCGCATCGTGCTCATCTCTTCGGTCTCCGGACTCTACGGAGTCCCCGGCCAGGCCAATTACTCGGCCTCGAAGGCTGGACTTGTCGGCTTCGCCCGCTCGGTCACCCGCGAACTCGGCTCGCGCGGCATCACCGCCAACGTCGTCGCTCCCGGGTTCATCCGCACCGATATGACCGACGAACTGCCGGAGAAGCAACAGAAGGAATACCTCGCGACGATCCCCGCCAAGCGATTCGCCGAGCCGGCCGAGGTCGCGAAGGTCGTGCGCTGGGTGTCCTCGGACGAGGCCGCCTACATCTCCGGAGCCGTCATCCCCGTCGATGGGGGACTGGGGATGGGGCACTGAGCCCCGTCACCGCCTAGACTTCACAGCAAGGACGTCGGCGCCAGCGGCGTCGACGACAACGACTTCACTGCAGTTTCTACAGTTTGAAAGGACCACCATGGGAATTCTCGATGGAAAGCGCATCCTCGTCACCGGCGTTCTGACCGAGGCATCGATCGCCTTCGCCGCCGCCCGCATCGCCCAGGAGCAGGGTGCCGAAGTCATCCTCTCCAGCTTCGGCCGCCAGATGAAGATCACCCAGGTGATCTCCGAACGCCTGCCCGAGAAGCCGAAGGTCATCGAACTCGATGCCACCAATGAAGAGGACCTGGCTGCACTGCCCGAACGTCTCGAGGGCAACATCGACGGCATCGTGCACGCGATCGCCTTCGCGCCCAAGGACGCTCTCGGCGGGGTGTTCCTCGACACTCCGTGGGAGTCCGTCTCGGCCGCAATGCAGGTCTCCGCGTTCTCCCTCAAGTCCATCACCGTGGCCGCGCAGCCTGCACTCAACAAGGGCGCCGGCGTCGTCGGACTGACCTTCGACGCCACGATCTCCTGGCCGGTCTACGACTGGATGGGTGTGGCCAAGGCCGCCTTCGAGTCCACTGCCCGCTACCTCGCGAAGTACGTCGGTGAGGACGGGGTCCGCGTCAACCTCGTCTCGGCCGGACCGCTGAAGACCACTGCCGCCACCTCGATCCCCGGATTCGGGACCCTCGAAGACATGTGGGGCGACCGTGCACCGCTGGGCTGGGACCAGACGGACACCACTCCGGCGGGCAAGGCGATCGTCGCCCTGCTCTCGGACTGGTTCCCCGCCACCACCGGTGAGATGGTCCACGTCGACGGCGGATTCCACTCCACCGGAGCCTGAGAGCGATAGGAAGAGGCAAGCTGATGCCTGTGCTCATTCTCGCCCGTCACGCGAAGGCCGAACCTCATGGGCCGACGGACTTCGAACGGTCGCTGAACGCCAAGGGTCTGGCCCAGGCCGTGGAAGCCGGAGCCGAGATCGCCGAACGGTGGTCACCCGACGTGGCCATCGCCTCGGCGGCCAGGCGCACCGTGCAGACCGGTCAGGCCGTGGTCGAGGCCGTCAATCGGCACAACGGAGAACCCGGAACCGGTGAGGGCCTGGCGCTGTGCCAGGACGAGTCCCTCTACCAAGGGGGAGTCGAGGACTGGATCGATGCGATCAATTCGATCCCGTCCGATTCCCAGTGCGCCTACATCGTCGGCCATCAGCCCACCGTCGCCGAGGTGGTCGGACACCTGAATCCGAGCTCCGGAGTTCCGGAAGCGTTCCGCCCGTCCTCGCTTGCGGTCTTCGTCCTCGACAGTTGGGATGTCGAGCCCGGGGACTATCCCGCACCGGAGCTGCGGGTCTTCCTCGGCACCTGATCGACGCGATCTGCCAAGGCGCCGGCTTCTGAGCATTTCAGACGCCGGCGCCTTTTCTTGCGCCCGAATGGGGTCTTGCGGCAGATTCCCGGAGGTGTGTTGGGTCACACGCCGGATCGGGTTTCGAAGAGGCTCAGCACCTCACGCAGATCGCGGTTCGTCACGGAGGCATCGGCGGCGGTGACGAGGGCGGGCTTCGCGCAGAAGGCGACGCCCAAACCCGCCGCCCTGATCATGCCGATGTCGTTGGCCCCATCGCCGATGGCCACGGTCCGGGCCGGATCGCAATCGTATTTCCGGGACAGCTGCCCGAAGATCTCCGCCTTTGCGCTCGGGTCGATGACTCGACCGCTCGTGACTCCCGTCAGCAATCCCTCGTCGGCCCCGAGACCATTGGCATGGACCTCGGTGATGCCCATCGCCGCCGCTACAGGGGCGATGATTGGGGTGAAGCCACCCGAGACCAGGGCCACGACGCCACCGTCGGACTGGACTGCTGCGACCAGCTCGCGCGCACCTTCGGTCAACGTGATCTGCTCGCGCACCTCGTCGAGAACGGACACAGGCAGGCCCTTGAGCAGTGCCACGCGCTCGGCCAGCGAGGCGGCGAAGTCCAACTGCCCGGCCATGGCTCGTTCCGTGATGTCGGCAACTTGGGCTCCCACCTCGGCGTGGACGGCGATGAGGTCGATGACCTCCTCATTGATGAACGTCGAATCGACGTCCATGACCAGCAGCTGGATTGTGTTCTTTGAGTCATTCACCCCTTCATCGTAGCGACAGCCATGATGTAGTCGGCGGCCGCGGGGTGCAGACGCGAGAGCAGATCACCGAAGGCGGGTGGGTCGACCGTTGCCGGTGCCAGCACCGTGCGCATCCGCTCATGGATGTCGAGGGCGGCATAGATGGCGCGAGCGTCGGCGACCGAGGGGATGAGCCTCGAGATCGGGTGGCTCAAGCTCAGCTCCTCCTGCCAGTCCCGCCACGGCCCCTCCCTCCAGGCAGCCGGCACCTCGATCGACTCGATGAGGCTCAGCCCCTCCATGACGAGCAGACGAAGTCGGCGCAGCGCCTCGGCGGGCGTGCCCACGGTGACCGGGCGAAAGACCGTGTCACGGCAGGCGATGACCTCGACGTTGGCCTCGGCGCCGAGGAGGACCACAGCCACCTGGTGAGAACCGGAGTGGAGCACGATCGGAGCCGTGTGTCGCCCGACCTTGAGCCGGTCGCCCTTGTCCACGGGCGGGGTCGTATGAGGCAGCGAAGGATGGTGCAGGGCCAGCCGCGCATGTGTGACCCCGGCGGCCGCAGCCTCGGCGATGAAGAGCAGCAGGCCCGTCGGCGGTGAGGTGCCGAAGACGTGGTCGGCAACGATGAGAGGGACATCACGATCGTCATCGAGAAAGGCGGCACTGACCTCGTCAGGGGCGAGGCTGGAGTGCAGTCGGTGGTTCATCGCCAGGGCCAGCAGCAGTGAGTCGGTAGTCAAGTCCATGTCGAACCAGAATAGACGCCGAGCCTGCGATAGAGTTGGCAGATATGAGTGATGTCCTGACTTTGGATTCTGTTTCCGTGCGCCGAGGAACGAATTTCCTCCTCCAAGATTTCTCCCTGACCGTCTCCGAAGGCGAGCATTGGGCCGTTCTCGGACCCAATGGTGCCGGGAAGACGACTCTGCTGGAACTGGCCGCAGGACGAATGCACCCGACAACCGGCTCGGTGGGGATCCTGGAAGAGCGACTCGGGCGTGTCGACGTCTTCGAACTGCGCCCGCGCATCGGCTACTCCTCGACGGCCCTGGCCAACCGCATCCCTCTGTCCGAAGCCGTGCTCGACACCGTGCTCACCGCCGCCTATGGCGTCACCGGTCGCTGGGTCGAGGAATACGAAACCACCGACGTCGAACGGGCCAAGGACCTCCTCGCCGCGTTCGACATCTCACATCTGGCCGATCGCACCTTCGGGACCCTGTCGGAGGGCGAACGCAAGCGTGTGCAGATCGCTCGCTCGCTGATGACCGACCCGGAGCTGCTGCTGCTCGACGAGCCTGCCTCCGGACTCGACCTCGGCGGACGTGAAGAGCTGCTGGCCGCATTGACGGAGATCCTGTCCTCGAAGTGGGCTCCGGCGACGATCATGGTCACCCACCATGTCGAGGAGATCCCTGTGGGCATCACACACGTGCTGCTGCTGGCTGAGGGCACCGACCTTGCCGCTGGCCCCATCGATGAGACGCTGACGGCCGACAACCTCTCGGCCACCTTCGGCATCGACGTCAAGCTCACCCGCGACGGGCAGCGATTCCACGCCCGATCCCCTTACTGAGCATGGACCCAGTTCTCGGAATGGAACTGTGGCAGATCGGGCTGATCGTCCTTGCGGGAATCGCCGCCGGTGGAATCAATGCCGTCGTCGGTTCCGGCACCCTCATCACATTCCCGGCGCTCGTCGCTTTCGGCGTGCCACCGGTCGTGTCAACGATGAGCAACGCGGTCGGACTGATTCCGGGCAACATCGCCTCATCCTTCGGCTACCGGAACGAGCTGCGCGGCCAATGGCGGCGGATCCTCGGGTTCGTGCCAGCCTCAATCCTGGGGTCGCTGACCGGTGCCTATCTGCTGCTGCACTTGCCGGCGGATGCCTTCGAAACGATCGTTCCGGTGCTCCTCGTCGTCGCCCTCATCATGGTCGTCGGCCAGCCCGCGCTGTCGCGCTACCTCAAGAATCGTTCGGTGCGCCGAGCCGAGCGGGCAGGGGAGAAACATGTGGCGGCCTCGGTCGGTGACTCGCTCTCCACCGGTCGCTACGTCCTCGTCCTGGCCGTCGTCTTCCTCACCGCGATCTACGGCGGTTACTTCGCCGCCGCCCAGGGCATCATCCTCATCGCGCTGCTGGGGCTGCTGCTGCCCGATGATCTGCAGCGCCTGAACGGACTGAAGAACGTCCTGGTCCTCGTCGTCAACACGGTTTCGGCCAGCACCTATATCATCGTCGGTCACGACCGGCTGAACTGGATCGCCGTCATCTGCATCGCCGTCGGCTCTCTCATCGGCGGCTACTTCGGTGCCCGCGTCGGGCGGAAATTCTCACCGGTCCTGCTGCGCACCATCATCGTCATCCTCGGACTCGTCGCCATCTGGCGCATCCTCACGTTGTGATCGCATGAGGACTCAATTCTCGAACGCTGTGGGCGCATGAGCACCCCGGCCAAGGCACCACTGACCAGGCAACAGGTGGTCGACCGTGCCGCCGAACTCGGCATCGCCGCCACCCGCCTGCGGTTCTTCGACGAGGAGACACTGGCCTCATCGGCGAAAGACCTGCACGACTACACTCAACTGACCGATGTGGCGCTGCGCAGTATCCGTGAACCCGCCGAGGGGCTGTTCATTGCGGAGTCCTCGAAGATCATTCGCCGTGCTCACGCCGCAGGCATGGTTCCCCGTTCGTATCTCACCAGCCCGAAATGGCTGTTCGACCTAGCCGACATCATCGCCGCCAATGATGCCCCGATCCACATCGGCACCGACGCGGCAGTCGAATCGCTGACAGGCTTCCACCTCCACCGAGGTGCCCTGGCCGCCATGCACCGGCCACAAGCACTCGATGTCGCCCAGCTCGTTTCCGATGCCCGACGCATCATCGTCATCGAAGACGTCGTCGATCATACGAACGTGGGAGCGATCTTCCGCTCGGCCGCCGCGTTCGGCGTGGACGCGGTCCTCGTTACACCCCGCTGTGCCGATCCTCTCTACCGGCGTTCCATCCGAGTCTCCATGGGCACTGTGTTCCAAGTGCCGTGGACGCGGATCGAATCCTGGCCAGCCGGAGTCGACTCCCTCCGTGAACTCGGCTTCCATATCGCCGCACTCGCCCTCGACGAGGATTCGGTGGCCATCCGCGAGTTCGCCGCAGATGCGCCCGAGCGTACCGCCATCGTCTTCGGCACCGAGGGCGACGGGCTGCGACGGTCGACGATCGCCGCCTGTGATTCGACGGTCATGATCCCGATGAGTGGGGGAGTCGACTCACTCAACGTCGCAGCAGCTTCTGCAGTGGCGTGCTTCGCGCTGCAGATCGACTGAGATCGTGTCGGTGGCTCGGGCTACGGTGTGACTATGAACGACTCGATTGAGATCTTCCAATCAGGCGATGGCGGAATCCAGTTGGATGTCCGCACTGCGGCCGGGGCGGTTTGGCTGACTCGGCATCAACTTGCGACCTTGTACGGCAGAGATATCAAGACCATCGGCAAGCACGTCGCGAATGCTCAGCGCGAAGAACTTGCGGACACAGCAGTTGTCGCAAAATTTGCGACAACTGCTTCGGACGGCAAGACCTACCAGGTTGAACACTTCGATCTCGACATGGTCCTGTCCGTCGGTTATCGGGTGAAATCCACCGAGGGTGTGCGCTTCCGACGTTGGGCAAACGACGTTCTGCGCCGATATGCGGTGGAGGGGGCGGCACTCAATGAGCAGCGACTCTCCGAAATCGGCAAGATCGTGACTGTGCTCGCACGCTCGAGCGATGAGTTGCTCGCGGGCGTCGCGGATGTGCTCTCGGATTACATGCCGAGTCTGGCACTTCTTCGCGATTTCGACGAAGGAAACATCGAATCGCTGCCTGCGGCGGTACCCGCTTGGATACTGACACTCGACGAAGCTCGCAGCATCATCGATCGCTTGGCACAGGAATTTCCCGACGATCGTCTGCTGGGCAAGGAGCGCGGCGACGCGTTGGACGCTGTAATAGGGGCGATCTATCAAGGCTTTGGGGATCAAGAGCTGTATCCGACGGTCGAGGAGAAGGCGGCGAACCTGCTCTACTTCGTCGTTAAGGACCACCCGCTTGCCGATGGTAACAAGCGCAGCGCTGTTCATCACTTTTCTTGACCGCAATAACGCCCTGCTGAACAGCGATGGCAGTATGAGAATCGCGCACAATGCACTCGCCGCGATAACTCTCTTAGTCGCCATGAGCGATCCGACGGAAAAGGATCTGATGGTCGCACTTATTATTCGTATGATCGTTCCGGAGACGCATTGACCCGATTCGAAGCAGAAAACGAGAGGACCGCAGTGGACCGCACTTCACTCGCCCAAGCACTCGAGGCTGGCCACATCACCGGTGAGGTGGGGACTCCCAGAGAGAACAACCTCTCCCACATCCACCGGTTTCTCGCACAGGAGAAGCAGTTCGACTTCGGCGTCGAACTCACCCGTGACTGGGACTTTGACTCCGTCTTCGCCCTCATGGTCGACCGGGCTGGACTGCGATCGGAGCCGGACTTCATCGAAGGTGTCGATACGATTTCGACCGAACGCTGCATCGACGCACTCGAACAGTTGGCTGTTGCCATTGGCGATGTCACCCGCGCCGGTGGAGAAATCCTCTTCGCGACCGGACACCCGGCTGGTCTGCTGCCCGTGCACATGGCGATCGCGGCCGCAGCCGAAACCCACGGAGCCCAGATCACGCACCAGGCCAGTGCTGTTCCCGTCCCCGGCCTCGGCGGCGACTGCCGACAGATCAATCGAGTCTGGACCTGGCATCAGCACGGCGGAACCCCGCACACCCACCTCGCCGAACCCATGCACGCACTCCTTGATGGAATCACCCGCCGAGGCGATCAGGTCCCTGATCTGATCGTGGCCGATCACGGGTGGGCCGGTGCGGCATCGAGCCGGGGTCTGCGCACGCTGGGCTATGCGGATTGCAACGATCCTGCCCTCTTCGTCGCCGAGGCGCAGGGAACCATCGAGGTCACCGTTCCCCTCGACGATGACGTGGTGCCCTATCTCTATGAGCCCCTCATCGACTTCGTCCTCGAACGCGCGGGACTCAGCTGAGAGAACCCCGCCGGACTCCGCGGTATCGGATTGGAATCCTGCCGGGTCGGTCAGCTGATCTCGTTCGCGAGACCCTCGACCACCTCGGCGGTGGGAAGCGATGCCAGTGCCGCGCCCGAGAGGATGAGCTTGGACCCGCGGATGCCGGAGCCGATGATGATCTCCTCAGCTTCAGCGACACGGGAGTCGATGAGGATCCGGTAGTTGGCCGGCAGACCGATCGGTCCGATGCCGCCGTACTCCATTCCCGACTCGTCGACCGCGCGATCCATCGGTAGGAAAGAGGCCTTGCGCACGTCGAGGAGTTTCTTCACGCGCTTGTTCACATCGGCACGCGTGTTCGCGAGCACCATGCAGGCGGCGATCCTCTCCTCACCGGAGCGCGAACCGGCCACAAGGACGCAATTGGCCGAGGTCTCTGGTCCGAGGCCGGTGGCGTCGAGCAGGGCCGAGGTGTCCGCGATCTGCGGGTCGATGGCGAAGGCATCCACGTTGCCGGTGATCGATGCCATCGCCTCGGCGGTGGAACTTGCCATGAGATCGGGAGCGGATGCTGCGGGAGTGAGGTCGAATTGCGTGGAGATGCGCTCTTTGGTCTTCATGGCCACAGTTTAGGAGATGGTGCGGGAATCGCTTTGGGCCGGTCCATCAGATAGACTGGACTGTCGCTTCGTGTCCGGTTCCTACGGTGCGGGGCGTGTCCAGCAGACGAATTCGGGCACTGGCGGATGGGTCGACCCATACCAGGCGCCTGAGCGGATTCAGCAAAGGTAAGAATATGAAAAAGGACATCCACCCGGAATACGCACCGATCGTGTTCAACGATCTGTCATCGGGAACCAAGATCCTCACGCGTTCGACTGCGACGAGCGAGAAGACGATCGAGTGGGAAGATGGCAACACCTACCCCGTCATCGACGTTGAGATCTCGAGCGCATCGCACCCGTTCTACACCGGAAAGCAGCGCATCCTCGACTCCGCAGGCCGCGTCGAGAAGTTCAAGGATCGTTACAAGGGCTTCGGCAAGCGCTGATCCCCTGTCGGTTTCGACCGACCAGACGGCTCCAGCCGTCACGCATGACTCATGCGAACTGCCCCGCACACCTGAGACGGTGTGCGGGGCAGTTCACTTTGTTCATCGGGACGTCCCCGCGGGGACGTCCCAGCACCAGCTGAGTTGGTTCAGTCCACGCTGACCGCAACGTCCGGTGACGGCTGTGTGCGTGCCGCCGGGTGGAGCAGCGAGGCCACACCCGTGGCATTGTCGAGGCAGTTCGCGATGCCGTGAGCGACCTTCTCCTTCGCTGAGACGACTGCCTCCCGGATGCTCATGCCTGTGGCGATGCCGGCGGCGATAGATGAGGCGAATGAGCAGCCTGCACCGTTGACGAGCTTCTCGTTGACCTTGCGCGAACGCAGCGTGGTCACGGTCTGGCCGTCGAAGATGATGTCGATGGCATCGTCACCGGCCAGACGTGCCCCACCCTTGACGACGACGTTCTTCGCACCCTGAGAATGGATGATCTTCGCCGCCTCGATCATGCCCTCGATCGAATCGATCGGGTCGAGGTCGGCCAATGTCGCGGCCTCCTCGAGGTTCGGGGTGATGACGGTGGCCAAGGGTACGAGGTTGTCGACGAAGAGATCCTTGAGGTCGACCATTGTGCCCGCGCCCTTGCACACGAGGACAGGATCGAACACATACGGCAGCTCATTGGTCTTCAGCTTCTCGGCCAGAACGAGAGCGTTCTCCACGGACCCGAGCATGCCCGACTTGATGGCGTCGAACTTGTGCACGGCCAACGTCGACTCGAGCTGCCGGGTCACGACCTCAGGATCGATGAATTCGAGGACGTGGCTGAAGCCTTCGTTCGGGTCGAAGGTGACGATGCAGGTCACTGCGGCGGTGCCGAATGCGTCGTACTCTTCGAACATCTTCAGGTCGGCTTCGAGTCCAGCTCCGCCGGAGACGTCGGAACCGGCGACCGTGAGCACTTTGGAGGTCATGGTGATCCTTTCGCGAATTGCTGTCGGCAGAAGTCTACGCGCCCTCAGGCCCCGTCGTATCCGAACTGGCGCCACGCCTCGTAGATCGCGATCGACGCGGAATTGGCCAGGTTGAGCGAACGCCTGGAGGGAAGCATCGGGATGCGCACGGACAGATCGACATGGTCGTCATCGACAACGGAATCGGGCAGACCCGTCGACTCCTGACCGAAGAGGAGGACATCACCGTCACGGTAGTCCACCTCGGCGAAGGAATCATTCGTATGGGTCGTGAACGCGATCACCCGACGCTCGCCGAGGTGGTTCCACAGGTCCGTCAGAGACGCGTGGACCGTGACGTGGGCAAGATCGTGATAATCCAGTCCCGCACGACGCAGCTTGGCATCGGAGAGGTCGAAACCCAGGGGTTCGACGAGGTGGAGGTGGGCACCCGTGACCGCGGCCAGACGAATGGCGTTGCCGGTGTTGCCGGGGATCTCGGGCGTGTGGAAGACGATGTCGATGTTCATATGAGATCCATTTTGTCACTGTTCGGCAGGTGTGCCGTTCATTCCAGCCAGGTGGTCTCGAAGTACGGGGACGAGTGGATGTGCACCGCTTCGTACCCTTCCTCGTCGGTGACGAACTTGTGCGGAGTGTCAGCCTCGACGACGAGGACCTGTCCGGCGTGCGCGTGGACCTCACTCAGGGGACGTCCGATGGAGAACGTCGCTCCACCTCGGCGGATGATGAAGGTCTCCGCATAGGGGTGGAGATGGAGCCTGGGGCCCTCCCCTCCGCAGAGCTCGGTGTAATTGTCCGTCCAGTTCTCGCCGCCGGTGCGGCCGTCGGGGCGATCGATGAGGTGGCCATTCATGGTGGATGTCACTCCTTCGTGACTGCTGGTCCGATTCTTTGTGGCTGGGAGGCAGTAGAGGCTGTTTCCTGGAGGACTGGCGTCAGGCTGGACGGCGAACGAGCAGGTAGCCCTGCCGGGTCGCCTCCGGGAACTGGCCGGCCCGATCGGGTTCGCGCTCGAGCCGGGTCACAGGTGTGAAGCCGTGGTCAGCGAGAACAGTGAGAACCTGATCGATCGAGCGACGGTGGAAGTCGAGGTCGACCTCGAATCCGGCCGCATCGGTCTGATGGTCGATGCGGTCTCCGAGCTGGAAGGCCAACTGGAAGCACCCGCCCGGGCGCAGCACTCGAGCAGCTTCGGTGAAGACGGTGGCCAGGACGGCATCGGGAACGTGAATGATCGAATACCACGCGACGAGCCCCGAGAAGCTGTCATCGGGATAGGGCAACGATGCCATCGACCCGGTGGTGAAGTCGAGAGTCGGGTAGTGCTGGCGGGCCATGGCAATCATGCCGGGGGAGAGATCAAGACCAGTCGTGTTCAGACCGAGGGCTGCGAGGAAGGCCGTGATCCGGCCGGGCCCGCATCCGATATCTAGGGTCTCGGAATGTCCTGTGGAGAGCACGAGTTCGGAGAAGGCGCCGAGAACCGCGCGATCATGTGGCTTCGCCGTGAGCTCGGCGGCGATCCAGTCCGTGTAGGTCTCGGCGATCGCATCGTAGGAAGCTCGAGTGGCTGCCTCCCTGCCCGAATCCTGAGGGCTGTTCTGGGACAGGACCGCGTCGTCGTTAGTCTCATCACTCATGCGATCAGCCTACGGCGTGACGCTGCGATTGAGCCTGGCGCGTCCCTGCGGGGACGCGTCCACAGTCGCGAGATACCAATTGTGTAGAACATATCTATTAAAACTGCGAATTAGATTAGAATGTGACTAATTGGCTCATCAGATTGAATCATGATGATCCGGATGTCATGTCAGTGGTGCCTCGTATGGTGAAAGCACGGTTCGAGGTCATGGGGACTCGCGAACCGAAGGGCCACAGGGGCCGAAGGGGAAAGGTGGGAACCATGGTCGAGGACACGGCTGCAGATCCATTCGCGGACTATCCGGATCCATTCTCAGATTCAGAAATTCTCAAATCGATGAGCGTCGATCCCAGCGACTACGGCAGAGACTCGAGACCGCAGGCGGAAGCTCAGCGTTCCGAGCTGAGCACTGGAGGTCGCACTGACGGTGGGGTGGATGCGGATCCTGAGACGGACACAGGGACTGGGCTCGGCGACCTCACCTCCGAGGAGTTGGTTGCAGACATTCGACGCAACATCTCGTGCATCGCCTTCTGCCATGCCCGTGTCATTGCACTCATCGACGAGGTCGAACGCCGAGGTCTGTGGGCACAGTGGGTGGGCGTGACATCGCTGCCTCAGTGGGTCATGCACATCGCTGCTGTCAGCGCCCACACCGCACGGGAATACGTCCGAGTGATGATGGCGCTGCGCGAAATGCCGAAGGTGAAGGAGAGCCTGGGGGAGGGCAACGTCAGCTTCTCCAAGGTGCGCGAGGTCACCAGGCTGGTCGGGCGGATCCCCGATGAGGAAGCCTTGCGCCTGGCCGATGTCTCCACCGGAAGCCAGATCGGTGTGATAGCTCGCAACTATCTCCAGCTGTCCGACGCGAACGGGACCAGCGAGATTCCCCGCTTCCTTCCAAGCGACAGCGTGAGTATGCGGACCACTGAACCCGGGCGGACCCGCATCACGATCGACCTGGGCGAGGACGAAGCCGCCGAATTCTCGTCGATGCTCGACGCTGCTCGGCATGTCCTCGAACAGCAGTCTGACATGGAAGAGGTCGACACGGACGAGCAGGAGGAGAAGCCGCCGTATGAGCCGATCTCGCAGGTCATGTGCTTGATGGAGATCGTGCATGCGTTTCCGCAGGTAGAGTCGCCCGGCACCGTTGACGTCGACCGCGCCCGCATGCTCGTGCATGCCTCCGCCGAGGTGGTCACCCGATTCGGCGCCCCCGATACAGCAGTCGCTGAGCACGAGACCACCGATACTGCCCTCGACGACGTCCCCGCGGGGACGTCTGTGGCAGGGAAGAAGGACCTGACCTGTCGGGTCGATGGTTTCGGCGGCATCACCTCGGCGACGGCGGAACGACTGACCTGCGAAGCCCTGATCAGCGGGGCGATCAAGGACGCCGACGGAGACGTGCTCATGCTCGGGCGCTCGAAGAGGCTGGTGAGCAGGCGCCAGCGCCTGGCGCTGAGCGCACGGGACATGGGATGCCAGTTCCCCGGCTGCCGCGCTCGCAGGAGGTGCGACGCTCACCATATCCGTCCCTGGTCGCAGGGAGGAGCGACAGACCTGGACAACCTCATCTTGCTCTGCCGTAGTCATCACACGGCGGTGCACAGATATGAGTTGGATATCTCACGGACGTCAGCGCCCTTCGCCGGAACGCTGGACGGGCAGGCGGCATTCGCCTTCTTCCTGCCCGACGGTTCGCAGCTGCTTCCGCTGGAAGCGGGGAAGCGAGGGCGCCAAGTCTTCGACACGGCACGGCTGGTGGAAGTCGCCGAGAAGGCGGTGGCAGAGGCGGATCCGAGCACTCTCGGCGGAGGGTACGGCTTCAGCCTGGACTATTGCATTGCGTGGATGTTCGAAGCGGAATGGCGACACGCCCGGGCGAACAATGCGGCGGCTTAAATCTTGCCTATTTAGAACACTAGTTCGATAATGGATGTCATGTCTGCAGTGCCACTCGTTGAACAGCTCAGCCGGGAGATGGGTATCTCCACGGCCACTGCTCTGTTCGACGGGCCCGCCCCTCGGACCGTGGATCCGGTGTTGGCACCGATGTTCCGTCGAGGCGGTCTGCCCCGAGGCGAGATCGTGACCCTGACCGGGGGCCAGTCCTTAAGCTGCGCCCTCGCCACGATCGCCGTCGCGACCCAGGAACAGAAATGGTGCGCCGGCATCGGCCTCGGCGAACCTGCCGTGTCATCCATTGCCGATCTGGGTGTTGACCTCGACCATTTCGTCAATCTCGTCACCCCGGCAGAAGACTGGCTGCGTGTGGCCTCCATCCTCATCGAATCCTTCGACGTCCTCGTCGTCGATCCGGGATTCCTGCCCAGCGCTGGCGAACGCGCCCGACTGCTGGCGAAGGTGCGCGAACGCAAGATCAGCTTCATCAGTCTGACGTCGATGCCCGGGAGCACCGAGCAGATCACCATCACCGACACGCAGTGGTCGGGCATGGAACACGGTCATGGACGTCTCCGGTCCTGCCTCGTGCAGGTCAGGTCGCAGACCGGGACCCACCGGTTCCTGCTGCCCGGACCGGACGGGACTCCAGTCGAGGCCCCGGCATCCACCTCGGCTGAGGGCAGATTCGAACGGCCGGTGATCCGCAGTGTCAGCTGACCTTGCCGCCGGGAGCACCGAACACCGCCGCACGCTCGTCCTGACCGTTCCCGACTGGTCCGCGGTGGCGGCCGCGACCGAGCACGACCTCAGCCCTCGCACCCCGTTGGCGGTCCTCAGCGCAGGCAAAGTGGTCGCGGCCAATGCACCCGCCCGGGCCGCCGGAATCGCTGTGGGCAACAACAAACGCGCGGTCGGCTACCGCTGCCCCGAAGCCCAGGTGGTGGCCTGGGACGAGGATGTGGACAACAAACACTTCTCTGCAGGTGTCGGAGCGCTCGAGGAACTCGTGGCACGGTTCACTCTGCTGGCCCCCGGCACGCTCGCCATTCCCCTCGACTCGCTCAAGCACGGTTATGCCGATGAACCCAGTGCCGTCGAAGCCCTGATCTCTGCGCTGGTGTCGACCACCGGGTGGGAGTTCTTCCCCGGCATCGCCGACACCGTGTTCGCGGCAGTGCTCGCCGCGGGACAGGCACGACGGGTCGAACCGGGGGAGACCGGGCAATTTCTGGCCGCTCAGCCGATCAGCACCCTCGAATACGTCGGGACCGGTGCGACCGAACTCATCGACACCTTCACCCAGCTGGGCCTGCGGACCCTGGGCGATCTGGCCGCACTCGACGCGCGGGACGTGAACTCACGATTCGGGGCGCTGGGCAAGCACGCGCACGAGCTGGCCACAGGAGTCGAGCGGACGCCCCTGAAAGATCACGTCCGGGAGGAGCGACTCAACGTCGAACTCGGTCTGGACACGCCGACCGCCCGCAGCGACACCTTGGGATTCCTGACCCGTCAGCTCGCCGCTGACCTGCTGACCAAGGTGCGCCGCCGGGGACTCGTGTGCACCCAGATCACGATCGAACTCTTCGCCGTTACTGGCCAGTCCTCGAACCGGACGTGGCGGATCGAGGACATGAACGAGAACACCATTGCCGACCGCCTGCGGTGGCAGGCAGAGGGATGGCTGGCCGGGGGCGCCCATTCGGGGTCGGCTCCTGCCAAGAACCGATCTGCATCTGCCCGCAGAGACAAGGAGGAACCAGCTCCAGACCAGTCTGGTCCGGATCCGGAGGATTTCTCCGAGGAGGGCATCATCGCACTGGGGCTCGTGGCCGCAGAATTGACCACGCCCATCGGTGCGACGAGAAGTCTGTTCGATGAGAACACTGGGCAGGTCACCCACACGTTGGAGCGGCTGCAGGGGCTGTTCGGCCCAGATTCGGTTCTGGTCCCGGGACTGCAGGGCGGGTGGGATCCGGCCGAGACGAACCTGTGGACACCGTGGCAGCAGGCGGCATCACCCGTGCGCAGCCCCGGCGCACCCTGGCCGGGGGCACTGCACGCACCCCGACCGACGACGGTCGAACGTCTGCCCATCGACGTGCTCGCCGTGGGAGGCCGATCGGTGGGAGCCCGGCCCGCAGGCCTGGAGTCCGCGCCGTTCACGATCCGCTTTCCCGCCGGAGCCACCGAGGAGATCGTCGACTATTCGGGTTCCTGGCCCGTCGAATCCGGCTGGTGGGATCCGGAGAGAGCCACCTACCGGACCCGTCTTCAGGTCGTCACCGAATCGGGACGGGCACTGCTGCTGAGCAAGGAGAACGGCCAGTGGTACCTCACCGGCCGGTACCGCTGATGGGCTTTTCGAATCCGCGCACCCCCTGGTCCGAGCTGGCCCAGCGACTGGAAGGCAAGCAGGCCAGCGGCAAACAGGTCACAGACAGGCAGACGGTCGACAAACACACAGTCGACAAGCACGCCGACGGATCCGACGCGCCCGCCTTCTCTCGACCCGACCGCCACCAGATGTCGGTGGGTCCCGGCGGCTCCGACGGCGCCGGCCGGTATTCAGGACTGGGCCAGGGGCCCGTCCTGCGCACCTCGACCGTCGAGTGGGCCGAGCTGCATGTGCACTCCCAGTTCAGCTTCCTCGACGGGGCCTCCGACCCCGAAGAGCTCGTGGCCGCAGGTGCCGCCGCGGGACTGACGTCCTTGGCGCTGACCGATCACAACGGTCTCTACGGTGCCGTCCGGTTCGCCCATGCCGCCGCCGAGGTGGGTCTGCCCACCGTCTTCGGAGCGGAGCTGTCCCTCGGGTTGGAGGAGAAGATCCCCGGCCAGACCGACCCCGACGCCACCCACCTGCTCGTCCTCGCCCGTGGAGTCGAAGGCTACCACCGACTCTCGACAGCCATCACCGAGGCCAACCTGGCCGGAGAGAAGAACCGACCCGTGTTCGGCCTCGAAGAGCTGGCCGCGATGAGCGGGGACTGGACGATCCTCACCGGCTGCCGCAAAGGCCCGCTGCGCCGAGCCCTGAACGACCCCGACGGCGGGCTCGGAGCCTTGCGGAAACTCATCGATCTCTTCGGAGCTGAGCGAATCGCGGTCGAACTCAGCCGTGATGGGACTCCGGATGACGATGAACGGCTGCGCCACCTCGGCGAGCTGGCACAGCGCACCCATCTGCCGGTCGTAGCCAGCAACAGTGTGCACTTCGCCACCCGGGCACAATGGAAATCAGCACAGGTGAGAGCCTCGGTGAGGTCTCGGCTGTCCCTTGATGAGTTGGCCGGGTGGCTGCCGGCGACGGCGAATGCTCGGATTCACACAGGGGAGGAGATGGCCGCACGCTTCCCCCGCCAGGCCCTGGAGAACGCCGTGGCACTCGGCCAGGAATGCTCCTTCGTCCTGAACTCGGCCCGGCCAGACCTCCCGCGTGCCCCGATGCCCGATGATCGTGGGGCCGAAGAGTATCTGCGTGAACTCATCGAGGACCGCGGTGCCAAGCGCTACGGGTCTCGGGCTGAGAATCCGAAGGCCTGGGCACAGCTCGATCGAGAGATGACCATGATCGCGGAGCTGGGGTTCTGCGGATACTTCCTCATTGTCTACGACATCACCGAATTCTGTCATCGGGTGGCCATCTTCTGCCAGGGAAGAGGCTCGGCGGCGAACTCCGCGGTCTGCTATGTCCTCGACATCACCGCCGTCGACGCGGTCAAGCACGAACTCCTCTTCGACCGTTTCCTCTCACCGGACCGCAAGGGCTACCCGGACATCGACATCGACATCGAATCGGGCCGGCGGGAGGAGGTCATCCAATACGTCTATGACCATTTCGGTCGTGAACGCGCCGCGCAGGTCGCCAACGTCATCACCTACCGGGCGAAGTCGGCGATCCGCGACGCGGCCTTCAGTCTGGGCTACGAACCGGGTCAACAGGATGCGTTCTCAAAGGCCAGCAACCGCTGGTCGACCCTGCCCGAGGCTTCCGATTCCCCGGTCCCCGCGCCGGTGCTCACGATCGCCGACGACCT
This sequence comes from Brevibacterium picturae, assembly GCF_900105045.1. Classification (GTDB taxonomy): domain Bacteria; phylum Actinomycetota; class Actinomycetes; order Actinomycetales; family Brevibacteriaceae; genus Brevibacterium; species Brevibacterium picturae. The sequence continues at coordinate 4,234,063 of NZ_LT629739.1, forward strand.
CCTCGGCTCACCCCGTCACCTGGGCATCCACTCCGGCGGCATGATCCTCGCTGACCGACCCATCGGTGAGGTTGTTCCGATCGAGAAGGCCACGATGGGTCATCGCACCGTCGTCCAATGGGACAAGGACGACTGTGCGGCCATGGACCTGGTGAAGTTCGACCTGCTGGGGCTGGGGATGCTCACCGCACTGCACGAGATGGTCGCCCTCGTCCATCGGCACACGGGTGAGCTCATCGAACGCGCCCACATCGACGACGAGGACGAGCGTGTCTATGAAATGCTGCAGAAGGCCGATGCGGTGGGCGTCTTCCAGGTCGAATCGCGGGCTCAGCTGGCGACCCTGCCTCGTCTGCGGCCGGAGACGTTCTACGATCTCGCCGTCCAAGTCGCCCTGATCAGACCCGGCCCCATCCAGGGCGGTTCCGTCCACCCCTATATCCGCAGACGGCAGGGCCTCGACGAGGTCGAGTACCTCCATCCGCTGCTGCGCAAATCCCTGGCCAAGACCTACGGGGTGCCGCTGTTCCAGGAGCAGCTCATGCAGATGGCCATCGACGTCGGCGGCTTCACAGGGGCCGATGCCGACCAGCTGCGACAAGCCATGGGATCGCGACGGTCGGAGAAGCGGATGGCCGAACTGGCGCAGAAGTTCCAGGCCGGATCTGCGGCCAAAGGAGTCGACGCCGAGACCGCGGAGTCGATCTTCTCCACGATTGCCGCGTTCGCCAATTACGGGTTCCCCGAATCGCACGCGATCAGCTTCGCGAACCTCGTCTACCAGTCTGCCTGGTTCAAATACCACCACCATGCGGCGTTCACCGTGGGTCTGCTGCGCAGTCAGCCGATGGGTTTCTACTCCCCGCAGTCGCTCGTCGCCGACGCCCGTCGCCACGGTGTGAGGATCCTGCCCGTGGACATCCGCCACTCGATGGCCGGCAGCGATCTCGAACGCCTCAAGACCGAAGACACCGAAGCCTCGGGCGAGTTCGGGATCCGGCTGGGGCTGGACTCGGTGGCCCACGTCGGATCCTTCGCCGAGGTGATCGTGACTGAACGCGCGAGGGCACCGTTCACCTCGGTGACAGACCTGGCGGAGCGGACCGGAATCGGGAAGCAGGCACTCGAAGGACTGGCAACCTCGGGGGCATTGGCCTGCTTCGATCTCGATCGCAGGCAGGCGCTGTGGCTGGCCGGTGGAGTCGCGGGAGCGCACCCGGGCGTGCTGCCGGGAACCGCCACGATCTCCTCGGCGCCGGCCCTGCCGACGATGGATGCCTTCGACACGACCCTGGCCGAGCTCTTCTCCACCGGGATCACGGTCGAGGGGTACCCGACCGAGATCCTGCGTCAGTCCCTGCTCGAACGCGGCTACGCCTCGACGGCGGATGCCGCGGCGGCCGCGGACGGGACCCGGATGACGGTGGCCGCCATCGTCACACACCGGCAGCGCCCGGCCACCGCCTCGGGGATCACATTCATCAGCCTGGAGGACGAATTCGGGATGCTCAATGTCGTGGCCACAGCCGGACTGATGAAGCGGTTCCGGCCGATCGCGACCTCACGCAACGCCCTCGTGGTCACCGGGCTGATCCAGCGCGGGGGAGAGGCGGTCAGCCTCTATGCCCACAAGCTCATCCCGCTCGAGGTGCAGTTGCCGACCAAGGCCCGCAACTTCCGCTGAGCGGCGCGGATGACGAAACTGAGCGGCGCGGATGACGAAACATGACGCCAAGTGACACGAACATGACGAGTTCGCATGCGCACAGCCTGCGAGTCGAAGACAGTGGACACATCACAATCACTCGCGCGGACGACCACGGGCGAATCAGCCGTACCCGAAGGAGACACCATGACTCAGTCATTCGACACCCGTCAGATCCATGCCGGTCAGACACCGGACCCGACCACCGGGTCCCGTGCCCTGCCCATCCACCAGACCACCTCGTTCGTCTTCGACAGCAATGAGACGGCGGCGAACCGCTTCGCCCTCAGCGAGCTCGGCCCCATCTACACCCGCATCACCAACCCGACCACCGAGGTCGTCGAGAACCGCATCGCCGATCTCGAAGGTGGAGTCCACGCCGTGCTCACAGCATCGGGACAGTCGGCAGCACTGCTGGCGATCACGAACATCGCCGAGGCCGGTGACCACATCGTGGCCAGCTCCAGCCTCTACGGCGGCACCTACAACCTGCTGCATGTCACACTGCGCAAGCTCGGCATCGACACCACCTTCGTCGACGTCGACGACCTCGAGGCCTGGAAGAATGCGACCCAGGACAACACGAAGCTCTTCTTCGCCGAGGTTGTCTCAAACCCCCGCTCCGACGTCCTTGACATCACAGCCGTGGCCGACATCGCCCACCAGGCAGGTGTTCCGCTCTTCACCGACAACACCCTGGCCACCCCTTACCTGGTGCGTCCGATCGAGCACGGCGCCGACGTCGTCGTCCACTCCGCCACGAAGTACCTCGGCGGTCACGGCAACTCGATCGCCGGTGTCGTCGTCGACAGCGGAAACTTCGACTACGGAACACAGCCGGAGAAGTTCCCCGGCTTCAACGAACCGGACGAGTCCTACAACGGTCTCGTCTACGCCCGCGACCTCGGTGCCGATTCGCCGTTCGGTGCCAACGTCTCCTTCGGCCTCAAGGCCCGTGTGCAGGGTCTGCGCGACCTCGGACCAGCAGCCAGCCCGTTCAACGCCTTCCTCATCGCCCAGGGACTCGAGACGCTGAGCCTGCGCATCGACCGCCATGTCGACAACGCGAACAAGGTTGCCACCTACCTCGAAAACCACGAGCAGGTCAGCCGGGTCGCCTTCGCCGGACTCGAGTCCAGCCCCTGGCACGACAAGGCCGAGAAGTACCTGCCCAATGGTGTCGGATCGGTTCTGGCCTTCGACATCGCCGGTGGCTACGATGCCGCTGTGGCCTTCGTCGATGCGCTCGAACTCCACTCACACGTGGCCAACATCGGTGACGTCCGCTCCCTGGTCATCCACCCGGCGTCGACGACTCACTCGCAGCTGGGCGAAGAGGCACAGGTCGCCGCCGGCGTGAACCCGGCTCTCGTGCGTCTGTCCGTGGGCCTTGAAGGCATCGACGACATCATCGCCGATATCGACAAGGGCTTCGCCGCTGCTGCAGCGAACGCGTCGGCCGCCGCCTGACATGCCCACCCAGAGCACCTCCGTCGAGCGAATTCTGGGCTTCGTCACAGAATCCGGACACACGTTCGGAACTGTCGAGGTCGCCTACGAAACCTTCGGCACACTCAATGCCGACCGCAGCAATGCGGTCCTGGTCGAACACGCCCTGACCGGCGACACCCACGTCACCGAATGGTGGGCAGGGGTCGTCGGTCCCGGCGAGGCGATCGACACGAACGAATACTTCGTGGTGTGTGCGAATTCGCTCGGCGGGTGCTCGGGAACCACCGGACCCCAGTCGCTCTACGATGACGGACTGCCCTATGGGTCCAGGTTCCCCGCAGTCACGATCCGCGATATGGCCCGCCTGGAGCACAATCTCGCTCAGATACTTGGAATCGATTTCTGGCATGCCGTCATCGGCGGATCGATGGGCGGAGCCAGAGCCCTCGAATTCGCACTCCTCGATAAGCGCAAGGTGAACAAGTGCGCGATCATCGCTGCACCGGCCTTCTGCGAAGCCGATCAGATCGCCTGGGCGATGATGCAGGAACGCGCGATCGAACTCGACCCCGACTACTACTCCGGTGACTACACCGCAGTTGGTCGCTTCCCCGCCCAGGGCCTGGGCCTGGCACGCCAGATCGCCCATCTGACCTACCGCAATGATGCGGAGCTCAATCACCGGTTCTCCAGTCGACGCAGATCGCCTGACTACTACGAGGTCACCTCGTACCTCGACCACCAGGCGAAGAAGCTCACCGCCCGTTTCGACCCGCACAGCTACGTCGTCCTCTCCCGCGCACTGCGCGACCACGACGTGCGCATCGGGCGCTCACCTGACATGGCCACCTCGTTGGCCGAAAGCTGCACCGACAACCTCGTCGTCTCGGTTTCCTCGGATCGCCTGTTCCCACCCGCTCAGGTCGAACTGCTCGCGCAGAACCTGCCTGGAGCGGTGAACCACCACGTCATCGAATCCGCCGTCGGCCATGACGGCTTCCTCACGGAGACCGCCGCGATCTCATCGGCGCTGAGGGACTTCCTCAGCGCCTGATCGCCTTCCGGCACGGGAGAGGGCACGGGGAGAAGGCGAGCACAGCAGAACGTGAGAGGGCCGTGCGGCTGATCAGCCGCACGGCCTTCTCACTGACTGTCGAGACCTCTAGCTTCCGGACTTCGCCTTGCGGCCGTCCTTCTCAGCGGCCTTCCGTGCCGCCTTCGCAGCCTTGCGCAGCTGCTTCTCCGGGACCGCATAGTCTTCCTGGGCACGGGAATGGCGGTAGTAGTCGGCGGCTTCGGTCTGTCTCTCGGCCTCAACGCCTGTCGCAATCGTGGCGCGGCGGTGATCATCGCCGTAACCAAAGGCATCCACCAGGTCCACAGCATTGGCGGACAGCTTCGCACACAGGCGGTTGAGCGTCTCATTGAGCTGACGTGCGCGCAGCATGGGCAAGCGACCATACATGAGGTGCCAGCCGACGTGCTTCTCGATGAGACTGAGTCCGTAGGTATCCCGCAATCGCCGGAACAGCTTGTTCTGGTCAGGGTCGGTCTGGTCCTTCATCGCCTCATCGAGGGCCTTCCACTTCTCCAGCTCGACGTAGGCGCGCGCCATCTCGATGAATTCGTGCTGATTGGAGTTGAACAGGTCCGCGGCATCGGCCGCCGACATCTTCATCGCCGGGCGTAGAGCCTGGGCGAGTCCGGAGACCATGACCTCGAGCCTGGTTTCGAGCAGTGAGCGCTGCAGGCGACCCGATCGGATCCTCTTCTCGCCGAGGTTCGGGGTGAATACGTCGGAGATTGCGAGCCCCGCATTTGCCAATCCGGTGCGGTAGAGCGTGTGCTCGGCCGCCTGAGTGCCGATGTAGCGGGCTGCCCCGCCGACGTCGATATTGGCGAATTCCTTCGCATAGTCACCGAGGAGGCGCTTGGCCGCCAGCTGCAGGAGGACAGTGTTGTCGCCTTCGAACGTGGCATAGATGTCGAGGTCGGCGCGCAGTCCCACGAGACGGTTCTCGGCCATGTAGCCGGCCCCGCCACAGGCCTCCCGGCATTCTTGGATGACGTCGAGGGCCATCCATGTCGTGTCAGCCTTGAATGCCGCGGCGCGGGTTTCGAGCAGGGCGCGATTCTCCTCGCTGCCGTCGGCACCGGAGAAGACTTCCTCGAAGGAGGTGAGCAGCTTGTCGTGGGCGAAGGCCGAGGCATAGACCGAGGCGATGGCCGGCATCAGACGGCGCTGATGTTGCTGATAGTCCAAGAGGGTGGTCTCGTTGATGTCGTCGACGGTGGTGAACTGTTTGCGCTCGAGTCCGTAGCGCACGGCGATGTCGAGGGCCAGCTTCGAGGCCACGATGGCGGCACCGTCGAGGGAGACCCGCCCCTGGACCAGGGTTCCGAGCATCGTGAAGAAACGACGACCCGGGGAATCGATGGGGGAGGAGTATTCGCCTGCCGCAGTCACGGCACCGTAGCGGTCGAGGAGGTTGAACCGGGGAATGTGCACCTGGTCGAAGGCGATCCGTCCGTTGTCGACGCCCTTGAGGCCGCCCTTGTAGCCGTCGTCCTCGGTGCTGATGCCCGGCAGGGTCTGGCCGTCCTCATCGCGGATCGGCACGAAGAACGCGTGCACACCATGGTTGACGCCACCGGTGATGAGCTGGGCGAAGACCACCGCAGCGCGTGCGTCCCGCGCGGCGCTGCCGATGAACTCTTTGGTCGCGGCGCGGAAAGGGGTGTCGATGACGAACTCCTCATCCTCGGCCACATAGGTCGCCGTGGTGCCGACCGCAGCCACATCGGAACCGTGTCCGATCTCCGTCATCGCGAACGAGCCCAACAGCTCGCCGCTCTGTGCGGCCAACAGCCAGGCATCGTGCTGTTCGGGATTGCCCAGGTGCAAGATCGCGCCGCCGAAGAGTCCGAACTGGACACCGGCCTTGACCTGGAGGCTGGGCGAAGCGGTGACGGTCTCTTCGAACGCGGCAATGTTCGCCGCATGCTCATTACGGCCGCCCAGAGATTCCGGCAGGCTGAGCTTCGGCAGGCCGGTGTCCGCCATGAGTCCGACACTGGTGAGTGTCTTCGCCCGGGCAGTCTCGAGGTCATCGGCCGGATCTTCGTGGGTGGTCTCATCGAGCGCCAGGGACCGGCCCTGGCGTCGTGCCGCGGCCCACCGTCCGTCGAGGACGGTGTTGATCGCCTGTGGATCAAGGGAAAGCTTCATTCGTCTACTCCTAGTTTTGCGGGCAGTGAGGCCCAGAGCCATTGACTGATTGCGGTGGCGAACTCATCGGGGTGACCGGGATCGGCCAGCCAGTTCTCGGTTGCGGCACGCACGAATCCGATTGCGCCCGCTGCCCACAGCTGCCCCTGTGATCCCTCGAGTTCGAGGCGGTCGGCAAGGAGCCCGGCGATCGAGTTGAAGAACCCGCCCGTCTCGGTGGGTGCGAAACGATTGACTGCGGTGTCGCAGAATCGGTAGATGTTCGGTGATTCGGCGGCGAGCGCGACGAAGGCGCGGGTCATTTCGGTCAGTGCCTCCTGCGCCGAGGCTGCTGTTGCGTCGTCGAGTGACTTGGAGATGACATCCATCGCCCATTCGCCCATCGCCGCCTGCAGCCCGGCGCGGTCCGTGAAGTACCGGTAGAGGACAGACTTCGTCGTGCCCGAATGCTCCGAGATCTGCTCCATCGACAATTCGTCGCCGTGCACGTCGACGACATGCCGGACCGCGCGCAGCAACTCCCGACGCCTCAGGTCGCGGTGCTGCTGCCACCGAGTGGACCGACCGTCTGTGAGCGATTTCATGTGACAGACAGTATCAGGTACTGTCGGTAACAGTTAAATCCATATATCGGAGGTGCAAATGTCCACTCCCACCCAGCGCGCCGTCATCCTCGGCGGCAACCGCATTCCGTTCGCCCGTTCGAACAAGCAGTACTCCAAGGCGAGCAATCTCGATATGCTCACGAGCGCTCTCGACGGACTCGTGGCTCGCTTCGGCCTGGCCGGTGAGAACATCGGTGAAGTTGCCGGAGGCGCTGTCCTCAAGCATTCGAAGGACTTCAACCTCACCCGTGAGGCCGTCCTCGGTTCGGCCTTGGCGCCCACGACTCCCGCATTCGACGTCGGGCAGGCCTGCGCCACCGGCCTCGAGACCGTGGTCAGCCTCAACAACAAGATCAACGCCGGTCAGCTCGAGTCGGGCATCGCTTCGGGCGTCGACTCGGCCTCGGATGCTCCCATCGTCGTCAACGATTCGATGCGCGAGATCCTGCTCGAGCTCACCCGGGCGAAGACCCTGGCCCAGCGCGCGAAGATCGCCGCGCAGATCCGCCCCGCCTACCTGGCTCCTCAGGCGCCGTCGACGGCTGAGCCGCGTACGGGTATGAGTATGGGCGAGCATCAGGCGATCACCACGGCCCAGTGGCAGATCACCCGTGAGGCCCAGGATGAACTGGCCGTGGCCTCGCACCGCAATCTCGCCCGTGCCTGGGACGAGGGGTTCTTCGATGACCTCTCGACCCCGTACCTGGGTGTCAGCCGCGACACGAACATGCGCCCGGATTCGTCGCCCGAATCGCTGGCCAAGCTCTCGCCCGTTTTCGGCAAGAAGCTGAGTTCTGCGGCGACGATGACTGCCGGCAACTCGACTCCACTGACCGACGGAGCCTCCTCCGTCCTCCTGGGCAGTGAGGACTGGGCGAACGAACACGGTTTCACCCCCTTGGCCCGCCTCATCGACGCAGAAGCCGGCGCGGTCGACTTCGTCGACGGGTCCGAGGGACTGCTCATGGCCCCGGCCTATGCGGTCCCACGCCTGCTGGCACGCAATGGCCTGACCTTCGAGGACTTCGACGTCTTCGAGATCCACGAAGCCTTCGCCTCGACCGTGCTCAGTCACCTGGCGGCTTGGGAATCGGAGAAGTTCTGCCGTGACAAGGTCGGCCTCGACGGGGCGTTGGGGTCGATCGACCGCGCCAAGCTCAACCCGCTCGGTTCGAGCCTTGCGGCCGGACACCCGTTCGCCGCGACCGGTGGACGCATCATCGCCTCCACCGCCAAGTACCTCAAGCTCACCGGCAAGAAGAGGTCGTTGGTCTCGATCTGCGCAGCAGGCGGCCAGGGACTCACTGCGATTGTGGAGGCAGCATGAAAGACACCTACCTGGACTTGGTCAACGGCCCTCTGAAGCAGGTCGCGAAGAAACTCGGCCTGCCTCAGCCGGTCGAACTGCACCGCTTCGACTCGACTCCGGCGGACTATCGCCGGAAACCGGTCCTCGTACTCGGCTCCGGACCCGAGGCACAGAAACTGGCCGATCTGCTCCTGGACAACGGGCTCGAAGTTCGACGCCACGCCAGCTCAGGTGAGTCGCTGCGGGCCATCATCGCCGTCTTCGACGAGGCAGCCGCCCCCGGTGACCTGTCGGAGACCGTGCTCGAGATCGGGACCGCCCTGCGATCACTGGCCCGCTGCGGCCGTGTCATCACCGTCTCGGCAGCCCCGAATCCGAAGGAGCAGAGCCCCGAACTCGCGGCGACGACCCAGGGCATCACAGGCCTGACCCGCTCCATGGCTCATGAGATGCGCGCGGGAGCGACCGCCAACGGGATCCTCCTCGACAACGTCGATGTGCAGGCACCCTCCGTGGCCAGCACACTGTGGTTCCTGCTCTCAGGCAAATCGGCCTATGTTTCGGGACAGTTCATCACCGTCTCCTCCTCGGCCGGCACTCCGATCGGGATGCGGGAATTCCTGTCGACTGGAGATGCCGGTCCGCTCGCGGGCCGCACCGCCGTCGTGACCGGTGCCGCCCGCGGAATCGGCGCGGCCATCGCACGCAACCTGGCCCGTGACGGGGCTCACGTTCTCGGCGTCGATATGCCCCAGGCCGGACAGGCCCTGGCCGAGGTGATGAACGAGGTCGGTGGCCGATCCCTGCAGCTCGACATCACCACTGAGACCGCGGCGGAGAAGATCGCCGAGGCGCTCGGAGGTCCGGTCGACATCATCGTTCACAACGCCGGAATCACCCGGGACAAGATGTTGGCGAACATGGATGCTTCCCGCTGGGATTCCGTCATCGCCGTCAACCTCGCCTCCCAGGCTCGCATCAATTCTCACCTGCGGGACAAGGATCTCTTCGCCGAGGGAGCCCAGGTGGTATCACTGGCCTCGACCTCGGGCATCGCAGGCAACCGCGGGCAGACGAACTATGCGACCTCGAAGGCCGGTGTCATCGGACTCACGGCCGCCTCGGCGCCCGACTTCGCCAAGCGCGGCGGCACGATCAACGCTGTCGCACCCGGCTTCATCGAAACCGATATGACCGCGAAGATGCCGACCCTGACCCGGCAGGTCGCACGTCGCCTCTCCAGCCTCCAACAGGGCGGGCAGCCCGTCGACGTGGCCGAGACCATCGGGTTCCTCGCCTCGGCGGGGGCCAGAGGCATCAACGGATCGACCCTGCGGGTCTGCGGCCAGAACATGGTGGGTGCATGATGGCGAAGGAATCGATGCTGCCGCTCTACGCAAAGGCCGTGCTCAAGGCCCTGCCGCTGGGGACCCGCACGAGCCCGGATCTGCCCACCCGCGCCCTCGATCGCAGCATGCCGATCGAGGCCGATGCCTACGCCGGATTCACTACCGTCATCGGTGCAGGACTGGGCAACATCGTCCACCCGGGCTACCTGCACGTCCTCGCCTTTCCGCTGAGCATCCAGCTGCTCAGTGACCCCGAGGTACCGCTGCCGATGATGGGCATGGTCCACATCCACAACAGGATCGACAGCCTCGGCGCCGTGCACGTCGGTGACAGCGTCGACTTCCATGTGGAGCTGGCCGGTCCGTTCCAGCATCCGTCTGGAACCACGATCGAGGTCATCGTCGCGGCGAAGGTCGACGGTGTGGCCAAGATGCGGGAGACGACGACCTATCTGGCCAAGGGCAAGAAGCTGCCCAACGCAGAGCCCAAACCGCAACCGCCCCGGGAGGAGTTCGCAGCTCCCAGCCCGAGCGCACTGTGGCGGCTCGATCCGATCATCGGCCAGCGCTACGCCCACGCCTCGGGTGACTACAATCCGATCCATCTCAACGGGTTGGCAGCGAAGGGCTTCGGGTTCCCGCGGCTCATCGCCCACGGAATGTACGGTGCATCACGGGCCCTGTCCGCGGTCGATACGAGGCTGGAGTCCTACCGCTGGGACGTGTCCTTCGCGAAGCCGGTGCTGCTGCCGTCGACAGTCGGGTTCGCCATCACCGAAGGGCAGCGTCATGAGGCTGCGAAGTTCGCCGTATTCGACCTCAGATCCGGTAAACCGCACATCCTCTCCGAGGTCTCAGAGCTGTGAGCATGAGGCGCGAATGAGCGTGTGCAAGCGGTTGCGATGACCCGTCCAAATGCAGTCGAGTGCCGTGCGTCACAATCGGCCGATCTGATTTTGCACGGCCGAAAGTCGCGTGTAAAGTAATCTCTGTTGCCAGCGCGAGTGGCGGAATTGGTAGACGCGCTAGCTTGAGGTGCTAGTGCCCAACTTATCGGGCGTGGGGGTTCAAGTCCCCCTTCGCGCACAACAGAGGAAATGCCCTCCGGATCTGATCCGGAGGGCATTTTGCATTCACTCCCGGGCCTGTCGGCGAGGGTTACCCCGACGGGCGGGGACGGTCCGGTCGGTGGGCGTCAGGGACGACTCGCACCCAGTTGCTATAACGTGGATCGCGTCAGCAGATTTCCATCGAACCGACGGGAGACACCGTGTACGATTTCAGCGCCGCCGAGGCAGAGGTCACGTCACTGTGCCAGCAGCTCATTCGCATCGACACTCAGAATTGGGGAGGCAACAAGGTCAACCCCGAACGGCCGGCGGCCGACCTCATCGCCGCTTGGTTCGACGAGGTGGGCCTGAGATCGACGATTCACGAATCCGCGCCCGGCAGGGCCTCCTTGGTGGCACGAATCGACGGCACCGATCCTGGGGCTGACGCCCTCGTCGTCCACGGCCACACCGACGTGGTCCCTGCCGCCGCCGAGGACTGGAGCGTCGATCCTTTCGCCGGCGTCATCAAGGACGAACTGCTGTGGGGTAGGGGAGCCGTCGACATGAAGGACATGGACGCGATGATCATCGCTGCCGTCCGCGACATGCTCCGCCAGGGTCTGCGCCCCCGCCGTGACCTGATCATCGCCTTCTTCGCCGACGAGGAAGCCGGTGGCAACTACGGAGCCAGATATATGGTCCGCAACCACCCGGAGCTCTTCGCCGGAGCCACAGAGGCGATCTCCGAAGTCGGCGGCTACTCCGTCGACGTCCGCGGCCAGCGGGTCTACCTCGTCCAGACCGCTGAGAAGGGCCTCGCCTGGCTCAACCTCATCGCGCACGGAACTGCGGGCCACGGCTCCCAGCGCAATGATGACAACCCGGTCACCCGGCTCGCCGCAGCCATCGCCCGCATCGGCGAGCATCCCTGGCCACAGGAGATCCCGGTCGCGACCCGGCAGCTGCTCGAGGGCGTTGCCGAGATCACCGGCATCGAGTTCCGGGCCGATACGGTCGGTGAACTGCTCGCTGAGCTCGGCTCCGTCGAGAAGTTCGTCGCCCCGACCCTGCAGAACACCTCGAACCCGTCATTCCTCAACGCCGGCTACAAGCACAATGTCATTCCGGGCACGGCCACGGCCTACGTCGACTGCCGTACCCTTCCGGGCCAACACGAGGACGTGATGCTCAAGATCAAGGAGCTGGCGGGGGAGGGTATCGACATCGAGGCCAACGACGAGGGAGACGCGCTGGAGGCGCCCTTCGACACCCCACTGGTCGCGCAGATGCGCAAGAGCCTGCTCGATGATGATCCCACCGCGAAGGTTCTGCCCTACACGCTCTCCGGCGGCACGGACAACAAGTCCATGGCGGAGCTGGGCATCACCGGATATGGATTCGCGCCGCTGCAGCTGACGGGGGATCTCGACTTCCCGGCGATGTTCCACGGCGTCGATGAGCGGGTGCCGATCTCTGCCCTCAAGTTCGGGGCGAGGGTCTTGGGCGATTTCCTGATGAAGGCATAATCGTGATCGCGATCCCGGCGAGCACCAGGGCGGCGCTGATGACCGTCGTGGGGCTCACCAGGGATCCGGGCATGGGCAGCAGGAGGTCGAGCAGCAGCGCACCGAGGAGATTTCCGAACAGCGAGAACAGGCTGAGCAACAGCACGCCGAGCTTCGCCACTGTCAGTGCGGTCAGCCCGATGAAGATCACCCCGAAGGCTCCGCCGAGCAGCATCCACCACTGAGGGGGTTCCGTCGGGAAGCCGGCCCAGGTCACTCCGGAGGCCATGATGATCCCAGCGGCCACGAGCAGGGCGAGGAACCCGACGGCGAAGTTCACCGTCGTGGCGACGATGACCGAGTTTGTGGCGGCCTTGATCCGGCCGTTGAACGCCTGCTGGACAGACGTCAGCGCGCCCGAGACGAACGGCAGGAGCAGGGCCCAGAGCGGGACGCCGAGGGTGAATCTCTCCGAGGCGCCGTAGACCAGGGCGGCGATGACGACGAGCACTCCGAAGACCCGGAGGAATGTCAGACGCTGCCTGCCGCCCGGCGGCAGGCGTGTGGAGTCGACGGCGAGGCCGCCGGTCACCTGCCCCGAGACGAACGCCATGGTGAACATCGCGACTCCCATGATGGGCACCGTCGAGGCCTGAGCGATGACGACGAGGCCACCGCTGAGACCGCCGAGCAGCATCCACCACGGCATCGCTTGGGTGCGGATCAAGCGGATCAGTGCCCGGGCGCCGCTCCGAGAGCGGGAAGAGCACAGCAGTGTCGTGCCCACGAGGAGGAGTCCAATGAGGAACGAGATGAGTGCGGCGAAGACAGAGTGGCCCAGGACCGGGCCGAGCAGACCGTTCGCGCGACCCTGGAGGGACATGGCACCGCCGGCCGCGATGGTGACGAGGCCGGCGAAGAGGACAGGGAGAAGCGCGGCGGGTGACTTCACAGGGACGTAGTCAGCTGTTCAGCGTCAGTGGCATGATCTTGCGGCGCAGCCAGACGGTCTTGGTGCCTCCCACGGTAATCCGGGTCCGGGCCAGCTCCCACTTGCCGTATTCGGCCTGGTCATTGAGCTCCTGGAGACTGACCGAGCGGGGCACATCCTTGGAGAACGAGACTTTGCGGAACTCATAGGTCATCGTCGGACGCTGACGTTTCATAGGCCCACTGTAAACGATCTGGGCTAGTGTTGACGGTATGCCCGTCATCGTTCTCCTCCGGCACGGCGTCTCCAGCGCGAATACGGCAGGGATCCTCGCCGGTCGCGCTCCTGGCGTGTCGCTGACAGATCAGGGTGCCAGCGCGCTTCGCGACACCCTGCGGATGCTCCCGCAGCGGCATTTCTCCCGCCTGCTGCATTCCCCGCTCCTGCGGTGTGAACAGACAGCCCGAATCGCGGAGTCAACACTCGACATCGACCGCGTCGAAGCCGTCGACGAGCTCATCGAACTCGACTACGGCGAATGGACCGGGCGGAGCCTGAAGGAGCTCGGCAGCGAAGAGCTGTGGAAGACCGTCGTCGACCAGGCTTCGCAGGCGCGCTTCCCCGGTGGAGAATCCATCGCCGAGGCGGCTGACCGTGCCGTGTCACATGTGAGATCGCTCGTCGACGAGCTCCGCACCGCCGAACGCGATGACGAGGAACAGCGGGCGAAGCACCACGGTGAGAGCAAGGGCAAGGGCCCGCGGTGGGCGATGCTCGTCTCCCACGGGGACATCATCAAGGCCATCATCGCGAATGCGCTGGCCATGCCGCTCGACGATTTCCAGCGCATCAGCGCCGCCCCGGGCTCATTCTCCGTCATCGACTTCTCGGGGCCACGGCCGGTGCTGACCGCGATGTCGGTCACCGCCGCCGGACTCTCCGAGGGCGGCGTGCCCGGCGGGGGCGGCCTCCGCTGAGACCTGCGCTGGGCAGACTGGCCAGCGCCGAGGCCGGCCCGCGATGGGGCACGGCTGCGTCAGGCCATGCCAAATCAGGTCGCCGCGAGCACCCCCGTGCCGAGGAGGACGTAGAGCACGCTTCCCAACGCCACGCGGTACCAGACGAAGAGAGCGAAGGACTTCGTCTTGACGTAGCCGAGGAACCAGTGGATGACGAGCAGCCCGAGTCCGAAGGCAATGATCGTGGCCAGGATCGTGGGTCCCCAGCCGATGACCATATCCTCGCTGCCGATCGTCTGGAAGACAGAGTAGAAGCCCGACCCCAGAACCGCCGGAATGGCGAGCAGGAAAGAGTACCGAGCGGCGGCGGGACGGTCGAAGCCCATGAAACGGCCGGCCATGATTGTGCCACCCGAACGCGACACGCCCGGAACGAGTGCCAACGCCTGAGCGAGACCGTAGACGATGCCCTGTCCCCAGGTCATATCCTCGAGGGTGCGCTCGCTCTTGCCCACCCAGTCGGCGAGACCGATCATGAGACCGAAGACGATGAGCATGGTTGCGGTGATCCACAGACTGCGCAGGGCGCCCTCGATCGCGTCCTGGAACAGCAGGCCGAGGATGACGATCGGAATCGAACCGACGATGATCAGCCAGCCCAGTCGGACCTCGGGATCCTTGCGATCGTGCTTGCCGACCAGCGCCTTGCACCACTTGGAGATGATCGAGACGATATCTCGCCAGAAGTAGACGACGACAGCGGCCTCGGTGCCGATCTGAATGATCGCAGTGAAGAACGCACCCGGATCCTGGCCCGGCAGCATGAACTCACCAACGATGCGCACGTGTGCCGAGGATGAGATCGGCAGAAATTCCGTCAGTGCCTGAACGATGCCGAGCACTGCGGCGACCAACCAGTCGTACATGCGTCTCCTTGAGAAAGCGGTGTGGGAACGAAACCACGGTAGTCGCCGAATCAGGTAACCTCAACAACCATGAAGCAACAACGCCTCGGCAACACCGGTCTTGATGTCAGCGATGTGGGTCTCGGCACATTCGAGTGGGGACACCGGGTCGACGTTCCGGTCGCACAGCGGCTCGTCGATGACTACGTCGCCGCTGGTGGGAACCTCATCGAGCTTCCCACCAGCGGAGTGCACGCGGCCGGAGTGCTGTCTCAGCTGACTCTTCCTGAGCAGATCATGCTGGTTGCCCGAGTGGGCGTGTCCATGAGTGAGTCATCCCACATCGAGGTGGGCCTGGGCCGGGCTCGCATCCTCAGCCAGGTGGATGCGCTGCTCAGCGCCACCGGTCGCTCCCACATTGACGTGCTCATCCTCGATGTCTTCGATCCCGAGGTGGACAGAGCAGAGACCGCCTCGGCGATCGATACCCTGCTCACATTGGGCAAGATCCGCTACGTCGGCGTGTCCCATCATGCCGGTTGGGAGTTGGCGGAGATGCGCGGAGCAGGAGTGCCGATCGCCTGCGCCATCGCCGAATACTCCCTGTTGAACAGGGAGGCAGAGGACGATCTGCTTCCTGCCGCGAACTACGCGGGCGTTGGTCTGATCGCCGGTGCCGGCCTGGGCAGGGGAGTGCTGAGTGACAAGTATCGGAGCGGAACCCCACAGGACTCACGCTTCGCCGCAGGCGAACTCTCCGACTATGTCGGTGCCTATCTCGATGAACGATCGACTCGGGTGCTGGCAGGAGTCCGCAAAGCCGCAGCGGCACTGGGCGTGACCGCCGCCGACATCGCGCTGGCCTTCAACAGGTATCAGGGTGTGGCGTCTTCGCTGGTCTCTGCCCGCACGCCTGAACAGCTGGCTCAGGTGCTCGGCAGCGACGTCGACCTGGAACCCGAGATCGCCGAGGTGCTCGACCAGATATCCTGAGAGTTCAGGATTCCTGAAGCCTCAGCCGTTTCGGGAAGACCTCAGTCGTCCTCGTCATCGTCGTCGACGGAGAAGTCACCGTCGAGCTCGTTGTCCTCATCGTCCTCTTTGGCGTCTTCGACATCGTCGAAGAGTTCGAACGGAGTGACCTCGTCATACGCGGTGTAGATCGCGTCTTCGTAGATTTCGAAGGCATCGGCCAAGGCCATGTAGGCGGCTTCGACACGAGGATCTTGGTCTCCATTGCGGTGTGCGGATGCAGCGAAGTGTTCTCCCACTGCTTCGAGGAATGCGTCCAGGGCCTCACGAGGATCAGTGCTCATGACTCAAATGTATCCCAGTGAAGTCGGACATGTAAGTCTTTGAACTAGGCTGAAGCCATGGCAGCTTTGTACGACCACCCCACACCAGAGCGATTCGTCGTCGGCACGATCGGTCTGCCCGGCGAGCGCACGTTCCTTCTGCAGGCGAAATCAGGAACCGCTCTGACCACAGTGGTGGTGGAGAAGGAGCAGGTCGAGATCCTCGCTGATCGGGTCACTGAACTCCTCGATATGGTCATGGTCAAGGACCCTGCGGCGCGAGTGCCCCAGTCTGCGATCGACGAACGCATCGACAATGCCGGCCTCAACGTTCCGATCGAACCCGAATTCCGAGTCGGCACCATGAGCCTGGGCTGGGACACGGTCGCCCATGAACTCGTGGTCGAATGCTTCGAACTCACCGAAGAGGATGCTCAGACGGGCACCTCGGCGGAACCTGACGACGATGAGGTCGAACGTGACGTGCTACGCATCGTCCTCGACGCCGCCGGCTCTCGTGAGTTCGCCCGCCGGGCCGATCAGGTCGTGTCCGCCGGTCGGGGCGACTGCCCCTTTTGCTCGCTGCCGCTGGAGCCCGAGGGGCACCTGTGCCCCCGTGCCAACGGCATCGCGCGTGTGTGACGAAGTCATGCACTCAGCTTTCGCCCGACAAGCCCTGGAACAGGGATCCTGCACCGTGATGGGAGCGATCCCGCGGGCCAGCAACGACACCCGTCTCGTGGTCGTCGACCATGCCGGCACGCACCTCAAAGCCGTGTACAAACCGGCATCGGGAGAGCGGCCGCTGGCAGATTTTCCACCTCATTCCCTATCGCTGCGCGAGGTGGCCTCCTACCGCCTCAGCGCCCACCTCGACCTCAACGTGGTCCCGCCGACAGTCCTGCGCGGTGATCTGGGAGCCGGGCCCGGATCCCTCCAGGCCTATGTCGAGGACTCCGGCGACGACGACGCCGTCACGCTCACCGGGGTCGACGGCATCCCGGCCGATCACACCCCGATGTTCGCTCTGCGCACCGAGGACGGCACAGACCTGGTGCTGTCCCACGACGCCCGTGACGGGCTTCGGGCGATCGCCTTCTTCGACCTGCTCGCAAACAACGCCGACCGCAAGGCGGGCCACATCATCACCGGAAGCTACGTGCCGGGCAGCGGCCCGAGCAGCATCGGCACCTACGGCATCGACAACGGTCTGTCCTTCCACGCCGAGGAGAAGGTGCGCACCGTTCTGTGGGGTTTCTCTCGTTCGTCGTTCAGGGTCGAGGAGCTCGACGCCCTCGACGAGGTGGCTCGAATGTCGACGGAGCTGCGTTCGGTGCTCGATGACTGTCTGGAAGACACCGAGATCGAGAGCCTGCGCGACCGCGCCGAGCAGTTGGCAGAGGCCGGCTCCTTCCCCGAACCGCCCGAAGATCGGACCGTCATTCCCTGGCCGCCGATCTAGGAAGAGCAGCGCTGGAGACCGGAGGTGCCGTTCTGCTATGACTCGGTTAGGCTGGTCTGCGTGAAGTCATGGTCCGAACCTCAGCTACCCCGCCTCACCAGCTCCGGAAAGGTGCCGACAGTTTTCGACACCGGCACTCGGAGCCCACGCAGACTCAAAGGGCGTGACCAGGCGGCCGGTCTCTATGTATGTGGAATTACCCCGTACGACGCCACCCACCTCGGTCACGCGGCGACCTATGTCGCCTTCGACCTGCTCAACCGGGTATGGCGCGACGCGGGCCTCGACGTCGTCTATGTGCAGAACACGACCGACGTCGATGACCCGCTGCTCGAACGCGCCGCTGCCACAGGAGTCGACTGGCAGGAGCTCGCCGAATCGCAGATCGAGCTGTTCCGGCAGGACATGAGCGCACTGCGCGTGCTTCCGCCGCAGAGCTACATCGGCGTCGTCGAGTCGGTCGAGCAGATCGTCACAGCGGTCGAGGACCTCGTCGAATCGCGAGCCGCCTACACACTCGACAACGGAGATGTGTACTACCGGGTCTCGACCCCGATCCATCCGGCTTTCGGCAGCGTGAGCCACGATGACCGGGCCACGATGGCCAAGCTCTCCGCCGAACGCGGCGGCGACCCGGAGACACCCGGCAAGGACAACGAGATCGATCCTCTGCTGTGGAAGGCCGCACGCGAGGGCGAACCGTCCTGGGACGGCGGGAAGCTCGGCCCAGGTCGCCCCGGTTGGCACATCGAATGCACCGTCATCGCCAACAACCATGCAGGACTGCCCGTTGACGTTCAGGGCGGCGGCAGCGACCTCGTGTTCCCGCACCACGAAATGAGCGCAGCACATGCGGCGGCGTGGAAGCAGACGCCGCTGGCCCGGACCTATATGCACACAGGCATGGTCGGCTACCAGGGCGAGAAGATGAGCAAGTCGAAGGGCAACCTCGTCCTCGTCTCAAAGCTGCGCGAACAGGGCGTCGACCCGATGGTGATTCGCACAGTGCTGCTGTCGAACCACTATCGCAGCGACTGGATGTTCACCGACGATCTACTCGAATCTGCTTCGGCGCGACTGCAGGCCTGGAAGCATGCGGCAATGTGCGAGGCCGAATGCCGGGAGGGGCTGCGCGGACACATCATCGGTCTGCTGCGCGAATCTCTGGCCGATGACCTCGACAGTCCCCGCGCCTTGGGCATCCTCGACGAATGGGCCGAACACTATGCGGACTCGCCCGCGGCCGAGACCGCGCCGGTCTGCGGTGATCGGGTCGCCGATGCCGTCGATGCCCTCCTCGGCATCGACCTGCACGCCTGACTACCTTTCGCGGCCGCGTTTGCGCAGGTAGCGCTCGAATTCGGCGGCGATCGCATCGCCGCTGGCTTCGGGCAGCTCCGTGGAGTCATTGAGCTGCTCGAGTCCCTTGAGTAGCTCGACGAGGTGCGGGTTGAGAGCAACCAGCTCATCGGCACCGAGTTCCCAGGCCCGGCTCTCCTCCTCGAGGATGGGGATGTCGATCTCGAGACCCGTGTGCTTCTCCACTGCTGAGGCCAAGGCCAGTTCCGCCTTGGGCGAGGGGGAGTCGGTGAGGTAGTCGGGCACACCCACCCACAGGTTGATCGCATGCAGGCCTCTCCTGTCGCATTCGACGCCGAGGAGGCCGAGGATGCCGATCGGGCCCGCATAGCCGTTGACCTCGATGCCCAGATCCGCGGCCAGCGATGCATCCTCGGTGTTCGCGACGACGGGCAGAGGTCGCGTGTGCGGTACCTCCGCATGCAGACCTCCGAGCAGGACCACACGATCGGCGGCGGTGACCTCGGAGAGGATGAGGGAGAGGAATTCACGCCATTTCAGTCCAGGCTCGTGTCCCTGGATGACGGTGACCGGCGTGCCCAGACGCTGCCCGCGGTGGACTTCGATTCCCGGCCACGCAATTGCGGCCCGACCCGTTTCGTCCCGAACGATCTCAGGCTCTGAGAATCTGAACTCGTAGAAGCCGTCGGTGTCCAAGATCTCACTGTCGCCGAGTCCCCATGCCTCGATGAGATCCTTGACCAGTGAACTGGCGGCCTCGGAGGCATCCGCGTCCTGTCCTTCGAAGGCGATGAACACGAGTGCCCCGGACCCTGATGGAAGAAAAGTCATGGTTCAAGATTACGCTGGAATCATGACGAATCCTGCCGCAGTCCTCTGGGACATGGACGGAACTCTGGTCGATACGGAACCGTATTGGATCAGAGCCGAGACCGAACTGATGAACGCACACGGAATCGCCTGGAGCGAAGAGCAGGGCTTGGAGTTCGTGGGCAACGATCTGCTCACCTCTGCAGCGATGATGCAGGACGCCGGACTCGACCTGCCGGCGGCGGTCATTGTCGATACGCTGCTGAACGAGGTCGTGGACAAGATCGAGGAGGCAGTGCCGTTTCGACCCGGGGCCCTTGAGTTCCTTGATGCGATCGTCACCGCCGGCATCCCGTGCGTGATGGTCACGATGTCCTACCGTCGGCTCGCCGAGGCTGTCATTGCGGCATGCCCGGCCCACAGTTTCGTCGGGCTCGTCTCCGGGGATGAGGTCAGCGTCGGCAAACCCGACCCCGAGCCTTACCTGAAAGGTGCGGCGCTGCTCGGCCTGGAGCCGGGTGCCTGCGTGGCTCTCGAAGACTCACGGCCCGGTCTGGCCAGCGCGGAGGCAGCTGGAACCATCGCCATCGGCGTGCCGCACCTGGTCGACCTCGAGGAGCGCCCAGGTCGGATCCTGTGGTCCAGCCTGGAAGGACGCTCCGTTGCCGACCTGGGGGAACTCACGCCCCGACTATCCGTGTGATCTCCGGTGTCGGCGGGGGAGTGTTGCCCCACGCCGGACACAGCGGTTTGAAGGTGCACCAATTGCACAACGGTGACTTCTTCGGACGCCAGCGATCGGCCTCGGCGGAGGCGATGATGTCCTTCCAGATCGACTCGATCTCGAATTGAGTGCGTTCGATGTCACCCATCGTGGGATGGGACTTGAGGATGGACTGCGATCCCAGGTACATGAGCTGGAGCGTGTGCACGAGCTCACCCGTGAGGCGATATTCGACGAGGGCGTAGAAGCCCATCTGGAAATTCGCTTCCCGCCCGTACTGCGGTTTGGGCTGCTTACCGGTCTTATAGTCGACGAGACGCTTCTCCCCGCCGGGGGCGACATCGACGCGATCGATGAAGCCACGCAGCTCGAGTCCGTTGTCGAGTTGCGTGCGGACGTACTTCTCCGTCTGATCGGGTTCCAGGTGCTCAGGGAATTCGAGTGTGAAGTAGGCGCGCAGCAGTTTGCCGGCGGTTGTGAAGAATGTCTCCTGCTCTCGCTCATCGTCGAAGATCGCGAGCACGTCGGGGTCCTTTTCGACGAGTTCGTTCCAACTGGGACGCAACAGCGACTCGGCGACATCCTGTGTTCGCTGTGCAGCGGGTAAGGCGAAGAGCTTCTCGAGCACAGAATGGACGACGGTTCCTCTGAAAGCGGCCTGGGAGGGCGGTTCCGGCAGCTTGTCGATGCTGCGGAAGCGGAATTTCAAGGGACATTGTACGAAGTCGTTGGCCCGTGAGGGCGAAAGACTGATCAGCTCGGCCATGGAACCACTCTAACGACTTGGTCTGACACGACGCGTCAGAGCGTCTTGGACACCGTGTCGCTGTTAGGCTGAGTAGACCCAACCCCAAGCAAGAGGAACTCCTTCGATGGCCGCGAAAAATCACCAGACTGGTGCCTCTTCGGGCTTGCGCCTGGGGACTGTTCTCGGCGCCCCGGTGATCCTGGCCTGGTCCTGGTTCCTGGCCGCCATCGTCATCACGATCCTGTTCGCCCCGTGGCTGAACACTGTCCGACCCGACCTCGGTGTCTGGGCCTGGTTCGTGGCATTCGCGTATGCGGTTCTGCTGTTCGCCTCTGTCTTTCTCCACGAGCTGGCACATGGTGTCGCCGGACAGTTCTACGGGCTCAAGGTTGCCGCGATCGAGCTCAACATCTGGGGAGGATTCACCCGGTTCGAGCCTCAGGCCGACAACCCGCGTGACAAGGCTGCGCTCACCAGCTTCGTCATCTCCATCGTCGGCCCGATCGTCAACATCGTCCTCGCGCTGCTGGGCTGGTGGTGCCTGAGCGCGGTCTCGCCGACTTCGGTTCCGTGGCTTCTGCTCATCGCGGTCACCTTCGCCAACGTCGCACTCGGCGCGATCAACCTGCTGCCGGGCATTCCGCTCGACGGCGGATGGGCGCTGCAGGCCCTGATGTGGAGACTCACGGGATCGCAGTACCTGGGTACGATCGTCGCCAGCTGGGTCGGTCGGGTCATCGCCGTCGGCTTCATCGGCTGGTCGGTCATCACCCCGCTGCTGGCAGGAGAGCGGCCCGACCCGCTGACAGTGGCGTGGATGTCGCTGATCGCCATCATGCTCTGGTTCTCCGCCGGGGACGCCGCGACCCATGCGAAACGGGCCCGGAAGATGGAGACCTATGACCTTTCACAGGTGATTCAGCCCGCCATCGCCGCAACCTGGGATGCGGATATCGCGGACACACTCGATTTCGCGAACACGCTGGGCCACGCGAAGGAGCGCACCCTCATCGTCGTCCTCGATCAGAAGGGCCTGCCCTACGGCCTCGTCGACAGGCACGCCGCGGCCGGCCGTTTGGCCGAGTCCTTGGATCAGGTCCCTGCCGGAGAGGTCGCCCGGCCCCTGGCCGGATGGATCGGCGTGCCGAAGGACATCACCGCTCCACATCTGCTCGAGTCGCTGACCCACCGCCCCAAAGCGCAGTTCAGCCTGGTCATGGACGAGAACACCCTCGTGGGCGTGATCGACCTGCAGGAATTCTTCGACGAGCTTCTCGCAGCCTGAGCCAGGTGTGCTGAGACACTTCTCATCAGCGTAGAGTGGACGCATCATGACTGAGGCAAGCCACACCGAACCCCGTCGGGCCCTGAAGTCCGGCGAGAAGATTCAGCTCACCGACCCCAAGGGCCGAATGCACACGATCGTGCTGGCTCCCGGAGAGCTGTTCCACACCCACAAGGGGCTGGTCGAACACGACGACATCATCGGCCGCACCGAGGGCATCATCGTGTCGAACACCGGGGGCATCGACTTCCAAGTCTTCCGACCACGATATGAGGACTTCGTTCTCTCCATGCCCCGCGGGGCGGCGGTCGTCTACCCCAAGGATTCCGGGCTCATCGTCACTCTCGGCGACATCTTCCCCGGCGCGGTGGTCGTCGAAGCAGGCGTCGGCTCCGGAGCGCTGTCCATGGCTCTGCTGAGGGCAGCGGGCCCGAAAGGAACGGTCCACTCCTTCGAGCTCCGCGAGGAGTTCGCCACCATCGCTGCAGGCAATATCGCAGACTTCTTCGACGGTCGCCCCGACAACTGGTCGGTCACCGTGGGAGACCTCTCCGAAGAGCTGCCACAGGCCTATGAGCCCGGCACCGTCGACCGAGTCGTCCTCGACATGCTCACACCATGGAACACATTGGACGCGGTCAGCGGTGCACTGGCTCCTGGGGGAGTCGTCATCGCCTACGTGGCCACCGTCCCTCAGCTCTCTCGCTTCGTGGAGGCACTGCGGGCCACAGAATCCTTCAGCGAACCCCAGTCGATGGAGGCCATGATCCGAGGCTGGCACGTCGACGGACTCGCCGTGCGCCCCGACCACCGCATGATCGCCCACACCGGATTCCTGGTCATCGCCCGCCGTATGGCTCCCGGAGTTCCACCGCTGGAGAAGAAGAAGCGCCCCCAGGGCACTCCTGCAGCGACCGAGGACGTCGAGGCGTGGACGAAGCCGGAAGTCACCGATGAAGCCGTCGGAGCCAGAGTCGCACAGGGAAAGAAATTGCGCCGCGTCATGCGTGAGGCAGGAAAGCGGTTGGACCAAGAAGTGCCGACTCCAGAGTCGAACAGCTCAGAGTCGCACGGCTCAGAGTCGAAGACCCCAGGGTCGAAGGAGGACCAATGACCGAGACCACGCCCGAAGCAAAACGTCAGCGCGAGGACACTGCGGCATTGCGCCAACAGCTCTTCAGCGCCGGGAAACGCAACGAAGCCCTGTCGAAGACCCTGCGCACAGCTCGGGACGAGCTGAACAGGATCAAGGAGGAGGCCCGTCGGCTGACGGAACCGCCCAACAACTGGGGCACCCTCATCGCCCTCGGCGAGAACGGACTGACCGCCGATGTCATCGTCGGCGGGCGCAGAATGCGCGTCGCCGTCGGCCCCGAGGTGGATCCTGCGCAGCTGCGGGCCGGCACCGACGTGCTGCTCTCGGAGGGCCTCGTCATCATCGGGACCGGTTCCTTCGCGCCCGTCGGTTCGGTCGTCAACGTGCGCGAGTTCGTCGACGACACCCGCATCCTCGTCGGCGCACCCGGAGATGACGAGCAGGTCTACGTCCTCGGCGAGGATCTCATCGACGCCGGCCTGCGCGTCGGGGACGCCGTGGTCGTCGACACCCGCACCCACTATGCCCTCCAGGTCGTCGAGAAGCCCGAAGTCTCCTCGCTGCTGCTCGAAGAGGTCCCGGACATCACCTACTCCGACATCGGAGGACTGGCCGATCAGATCGGCCAGATCAAGGACGCAGTGGAACTGCCCTTCGAACATCCGCAGCTCTACACCGAACACGGCCTCAAACCGCCGAAGGGAATCCTGCTCTACGGCCCTCCCGGCTGCGGCAAGACCCTGATCGCGAAGGCCGTGGCGAACTCTTTGGCCGACCGGACCGGCGCTGGGCAGTCCCGCAAGACATACTTCCTCAACATCAAGGGCCCCGAGCTGCTCGACAAATACGTCGGCGAGACCGAACGTCAGCTGCGTCTCATCTTCGCCCGGGCCAGAGAGAAGGCCTCGGCCGGATTCCCCGTCGTCGTCTTCTTCGACGAGATGGAGTCCCTGTTTCGTACCCGCGGTACGGGCAAGTCCTCGGATGTGGAGACGACGATCGTGCCGCAGCTGCTGACCGAGATCGACGGTGTCGAGAAGCTCGACAATGTCATCGTCATCGGCGCATCGAACCGCGAGGACCTCATCGACCCCGCCATTCTGCGTCCGGGACGCCTCGATGTGAAGATCCGCATCGAACGCCCCGATGTTGAGGCGGCTCGCGACATCTACGAGAAGTACCTCACCGCCGAACTGCCCCTGCACTCGAGTGTGCTGTCAGGGCATGAGACCCCCGCCGAGGCGGTCTCGGCTCTGATCTCGTTCTGTGTCGATCGGATGTATGCCTCGTCGCCGGAGAACGAATTCGTCGAAGTCACCTATGCCGACGGGACGAAGGAAGTCCTGCACTTCGCGGACTTCGCCTCCGGAGCCATGATCCACAACATCGTGGACCGGGCCAAGAAGAGTGCGATCAAATCGCTGCTGGAGACCGGCGAACGTGGTCTGCAGCCCAAGCACTTCGAAGAGGCCATCGCCGAGGAATTCAGCGAGCACGAAGATCTGCCCAATACGACGAACCCCGACGAATGGGCGCGGATCTCCGGTCGCAAGGGGGAGCGGGTGACTCATCTGCGCATGATGCACCTGGACACCACCCGTGGTGCACCTGCGGTGCCGCTCGAAACGGACATCGCCGAGGTGTATCCGAACTCAGACCTCGTCTGATGCAGTCCGACCAGGTCTGGTCCGATCAGACCTGGTCCGTGATACTGGCCGGCTCAGCGGCCTCTGTCACGGTCTCCGGTTCAGCGGCTGCGTCGACGAGCGGTGGAGCCGCCGGCCACGGCCGTGGCGATGATCCGCCATCCGACCAAGGTGATGAGATTGAGGCTCGTGGCCACGATCATGAAACTCACCGGCACCTGACCCGGGTCGCCTCCGGCGCCGGTGATGCCGCGGATGACGAGCCCGACCAGGATGGTGACCGCCCAGACCGCGGTTCCCGTGGCCAGCGGTGCGATCGGACGATCCCAGACCGCTGCCAGCAGCCAGGCGATACAGAGGCCGACCAGGAACGGCCACGCTGTGGTCAGAAGCCCCTGGGGATCAAAATTATGAGAATGTGTGTAATGACCGATGATGGTGAATAGGACGACCAGAACGAGGTCGACGATCAACGCGATCGGGAGATGAGATTTCTTCGCAGCCACGTCCCCGAGTCTAAACGTTAGAGGGAGTTCAGATGCTCAGTGTCCGCCGCGTGATGGGTTCCGAAACCGAGTTCGGACTGAGCCAACCCGGCAATCCGGGAGCGAATCCGATGCGTGACTCGGCGCGTGTCGTCGATGCCTATGCGGGGCCGCGCGGACTGAAATCCTCCCAGAACTTCTGGGACTTCGCCACCGAGTCGCCTCTGGCCGACGCACGCGGCTTCTTCATGAATGTCGCCGAGGCCGATATCTCGCAGCTGACCCACATGCCCCAGGAATCCGTCGAAGCCCAATACCTGGCCAATGTCGTCACCGAGAACGGCGCCCGCTACTACGTGGACCACGCCCACCCCGAATACTCCTCACCAGAGGTGCTGACCCCGCGCGACCTCGTCACCTACGACCGTGCTGGAGACCTGGTGGCCTTGGCCTCGGTGCGCAGCCTCGAGTCAACGGACGAACCCGTCAACCTCTACAAGAACAACACCGACTCGAAGGGGTCGTCCTACGGCACCCATGAGAACTACCTCGTCGACCGGGCGGCGGATTTCGACTCCCTCTCGGCCGCACTGATTCCGTTCTTCGCCAGCAGGCAGATCCTGTGCGGTTCCGGACGAGTCGGCATCGGCCGGGAAGGGGAGACCGCAGGATTCCAGATCTCATCGCGTGCGGACTTCTTCGAAGCCGAGGTGGGTCTGGAGACCACCCTGCGCAGACCCATCGTCAACACCCGCGACGAGCCGCATGCCGATCCGGCCAAATATCGCCGGCTGCACGTCATCATCGGTGATGCGACCATGGCCGAACCCGCCACCCTGGTCAGGTTCGGCTCCACCTCCCTGGTCCTCGGCCTCATCGAAGCGGGCCTGGTTCCCCGACTCGAACTCGCGGATCCGCTGCAGGCGCTGTGGGACATCAGCCATGACCTGACCGTGAGCACGAAGCTGCCCATGTCCGACGGCACCATGATGACCGCGCTCGAGATCCAGAACACGTACTATTCCGCCTGCCTCGAACACGCCGGCGATGACGCGGAGACTCTTGAGGTGCTCAGCGAATGGAAGCGCCTGCTCGACGGTCTGGCCACCGACCCACGCAGCCTCGCCGACTCCATCGACTGGGTAGCCAAATGGGTGCTTCTCGAAGGCTACCGGCAGAAGGAGAACCTGGAGTGGGACCACCCGAAGCTCGCCCTCATCGACGTCCAGTACCACGACGTTCGGCCGGAGAAGGGTTTGTTCTACAAACTCGAGAAGGCGGGACGAATCCGACGTCTGACGACCGATCATGAAGTCGAACAGGCTGTGCGGTTCGCGCCCGATGGGACCCGGGCCTACCTCAGATCCCTGGCCGTGACCCGGTTCTCGGATTCACTGGTCGCCGCCAGCTGGGACTCGCTCGTCCTCAACGCCGGCGACTACGGAATCGTGCGCCTGCCGATGAGCGAACCGCTCAAAGGCAACCGCGAACTCCTGGCAGACAGGCTGGCCGATGTGCGCGACGCACAAGCACTGCTGCAGGCGCTGGGAGTCGATAGACTGACAACGACGAACGATGAAAGAGGTGCGAAATGAGTTCGCAGGAACAGGTTCAGAGGGATCATTCGACCGGCGGGGGAGAACCGCCTGCCGAACCACCGGAGGCCGTGCAGGGCCAGATCAACACGCAGAATGTGGATTCGATCCTTGATGAGATCGACGGAGTCCTCGAATCGAACGCAGAAGAATTCGTGCGCAACTTCGTCCAGAAAGGCGGACAATGAGATGTCGGGGTTCTCTCCTGCATTTCTGAGTTGGCCGGAGTCTTCACCACCGAGTCGAAGCCCTTCGAGGTCGAACTCGTCGTCGCCGAACTCGGACTCACGGCTGAGACGGATCAGCTCTACCGCCTCAGCTACGACGGCTCCGTGATGGACGAGACCGAACATGTGGCGATCGGCGGCCAGGCCGATGCCATCACCGCGACGCTGAAGGACCTGTCCACCTCGGTCCTGCCGCTGAGTGAGGTCTTCGACCATGGGGTGCGTGCTCTGGCTGCGGCCACTTCGGGCGCGCTGGCGACCGAGGCTCTGGAAGCAGCGGTGCTCGACCGTAAAGCGAGCGGTCACCGCACATTCAAACGACTCAGTGACGCCATGATGGCTCAGCTGCGGGAGGACTGATGGCCAGGATCTACGGCCTCGAAACCGAATACGGGCTCGCCCACTCCGCCGGTGCCGGCGACCGTCGCATCGGCCCGGAGGAGATCGCACGCTACCTGTTCCGACCGATCGTCGAATGGGGCCGTTCCTCGAACGTGTTCCTCCCCAATGGCTCCCGCCTCTACCTCGACGTCGGATCTCACCCCGAATACGCCACCGCCGAATGCGATGACCTCCGCGATCTGCTCACGCAGGACCGGGCGGGCGAGGCATTGATGATCGACCTGCTCGAGCAGGCCCAGTCGGGCATCGAAGCCGATGGACTCAGCGGCCGAATCCACATGGTCAAGAACAACACCGACGCGGCCGGGAACTCCTACGGATCCCATGAGAACTTCCTCATCCGCCGCAACCTCGACTTCAACCGTCTGACCACGGTGCTGCTGCCATTCCTCGTCTCCAGACAGCTGCTGGTGGGTGCCGGCGCCATCATTCCCGCGCAGTCCTCATTCCAGCCCGATGTCGAGGCGAGCCGCTCGGAGATGATGTTCGGCCTCTCGGCGCGTTCGGATGTGATGTGGGAGGGACTGTCCTCAGCCACGACTCGCTCACGACCGATCATCAACGCACGTGACGAACCCCACGCAGACGCGGAGAAGTACCGTCGTCTCCATGTCATCGTCGGTGATTCCTCGATGTCAACGGCCACCTCGGCGCTCAAGATCGGCTCTGCTGTGCTCATGCTCGACCTCATCGAACAGGGCGCGCGGATACCCGAACACGGTCTGCGCCACCCCGTGCGCGACATCCGTCTCGTCGCCAGGGACCTCACCGGGGCGGTGAAGCTCGAACGCACAGATGGGACGACGATCACACCGCTGAACCTGCTCGCGGACTACCGGGACCGGGCTCAGGTTCTCGTCGACAAGGGCGACCACAGCCTCGGCGACCATGAAATGGCCGAATACGTCATCGACCTGTGGACCCGGATGCTCGAGGCCGTCGCAGCCCAGGACTTCTCTGCGGTCGATCACGAGATCGACTGGGTGATGAAGAAGACGCTCATCGATCGAGCCATGGCCCGCGGCATCGACGACCTCACAGATCCCCGGATCTCCCGGCTCGACATCGCCTATCACGACATCACCCCCGACACCGGTCTGTTCCCCAAGCTGGAGCGGACCGGGATGGCCAAGAACCTGGTCTCATCCGAAGCACGGGAGAAGGCGAAGGACATTCCACCGACGACCACGCGAGCCGCTATCCGAGGCGAATTCGTCCGTGCAGCACATGCCGCACGGCGTGACTACACGGTCGACTGGGTGCATCTGCGACTCAACGACGAATCCGGCCGGGCCGTGGCGCTGAAGAACCCCTTCGAGCCCACACACCCACAGGCCGAAGCTCTCATCGCGGGCCTGTAAGATCTCAGTGATCTGGTCTTGAACGAAAGGAACCACGTGCGCACCAAAGTGCTCGCCGTCATCGCGGCCGCCACACTGCTGCTGTCCGCCTGCGGGCAGGGCGAGGAGGCGGAGAACACGCCGAGTGCCCCGCCTTCCGTCTCGGCCGAGGACGCGAAGTCGACCAGCCTCGACGACATCACGGTCGAGGGCAAGGTCGGTGAGAAGCCGAAGGTCGAATTCGAGGCGCCCCTGGTCGTCGACGAGGCCGCGGAATCTGTCATCAGCGAGGGTAAGGGCGAGAAGGTCGCAGACGGTGAACAGGTCACTGCGCAGATGACCTTGGTCTCGGGCACCACCGGCGAGGTCATCGAATCGAGCTATGATTCGAAGTCACCGGCCGGGTTCCCGATGGACAAGAAGCAGATCTCCGAGGGGCTCTACAACGCACTCCTGGACACCAAGGTCGGCTCCCGCGTGCTCATGTCGCTCAACGGCAGCGCACAGCAGGGCCAGCCGGCGCAGACTCTCGTCTACGTCATCGACATCGAGAAGACCACGAAGCCGCTGACTCACGCCGAGGGCGAGAAAGTCGACCAGTCGAACAACCCCGTGACCGTCACCTGGGCCGACAACGGTGAGCCCTCGATCTCCAAGCCCAAGGGCAAGGCCCCGAAGGAACTCGAATCGTATACGACGATCGAGGGCGAAGGACCGAAGGTCAAGGAAGGTCAGAGCGTGGCCGTGCACTACTCCGGTTGGCTCTGGGACGACAATTCGAAGTACTTCGACTCCAGCTGGCAGGATGGTCGAGGACCATTCGCCGTCGACCCCGTCGGACAGGCTCAGGTCATCGACGGATGGAACGAAGGCCTGGTCGGGGCGAAGGTCGGCAGCCAGATCGTCCTCGTCGTCCCACCCGACAAGGGATACGGAGAACAGGGCAGCCCGCCGAACATTCCCGGCGACGCCACCCTCGTGTTCGTCATCGACATCCTCTCAGCACAGGGCTGAGGGACAAACAGCCGAGGATGAGGCTCCGCCCGCCGAGGACTGGGTCCATGAACACCACAGAACCACGACCTAAGGAGACACCATGAGCAAGCAGAAACCAGAAGTCGACTTCCCCGGAGCCGAGGCTCCGACCGAGCTCGTCATCGTCGATGACATCATCGGCGAGGGCGCCGAGGCGGGTCCCGGCCACACCGTGAGTGTGAACTACGTCGGCATCGCCCACTCGACCGGTGAAGAGTTCGACGCCTCCTACAACCGCGGAACCCCGCTCGAATTCCGCCTCGGATCCGGCATGGTCATCTCCGGCTGGGACCAGGGCATCCAGGGCATGAAGGTCGGAGGCAGGCGCACCCTGCAGATCCCACCGCACCTGGCCTACGGGGATCAGGGAGCCGGCGGCGTCATCAAGCCCGGCGAGTCACTGATCTTCGTCTGCGACCTGGAGAACGTGCGCTGAGACTTCGATGAGACATGAGCCTCCGCAGCCACAGGGCTGAGGAGATCTCAATTGCCGAGACTTCAGATCTCGGCAGCCAATCTGCCCGCCGCGGCAGCAGCGAGGAACGCTGCTGCATCGGCGGGCAGTCTGCGTCCCATCGTCGACAGTCCCACAGGGGAGGACTTGAGCCCTGCCCACAGACCGTCCAGGCCCACATCGACCTGCTCGTGCATGTGCAGCATCGGCAGCTGCGCGGCAACGACCTCGGCCACGGCGGCGGGGTCGGTGTCCATCTCACGACGGTCCGCCTCGGCGAGGGTGGAGAAGTCGGGGACCGGAATCGTCATTCCGGGGCGGGCGATCTCCGTCAGAGATGTCAGCGAATGGTGGGAGACGCCGAAGTGCCTGCCGCGCGCATCGGCATTCGACATGCGCAGCACCCCGATGGGAGTCCCACCCAGCAGTGCAGCCGCGTTGAGGTGCTCACCGGTGACGAGACCCGAAAAGCCGTATTTGGTGCCGGTGCCCAGGTTCCCCGGACCCTGAGCGACGATGGCGATATCGGCGCCCAAGACATGTTTGGCAGCCAGCAGGCCCGTGTGGATCGTCACAGCTTCGAGATCGGCCCCCCAAGACTGGCCGGTACTGATGGTTCCCTGGAGCCAACCCGCATCCTTGAGCCCGGCCACAGCCTGGGAGAACCTGGCGGGCAGTGCTGCACCATCGCTGAGGACATAGGCGATCCGCAGCTCGGGATCCACCATGCGGACGCCCGCGATGATCGCCGGCAGAGACGAATGCAGATCGGCGGCGAGCACCGGCATCTCATCCAAAGACTCCTCATTCGCGAGGGTTTCATGATGCTCCGACTCCTGGTCGTCGACGCCGAGGACCATCGTCTGCAGCGGGGAGTAGCGGTCCTTGACCAGATGGCCGGGCCCCTCGGGAGGGTCGGTCGGCAGCGCATCGGGCAGAGCCACCACGAGGCCGAAGCCACCGGTGCCCAAACGCTTGGCCAGAGCCGAGACGTTGACCAGGATCGTGTCGCCGAGCTGCGGATTCCCGACGACCTCGGTATAAGCGATCGCCCTGATATGGGTGATGGTCGTTCCCGGCAGCGCCTGGTCAATATCGGCCTCGACCTCTGTGTATCCTGGCCGGGTGGAACGAATCGTGGTCACGGTTCCTCTGCGCCAATGAATCATGCTCCTAAGACTATCGCCCGCATTAGGTTACGGTGGAATTGTGAATACACCCCGCCCCAGCAGACAGAGGCAGCAGACCGAGCGTCTGATGAACCTGCTGATCGCCCTGAGAGCCGCCCGCGGTTGGGTCTCGAGGAAGACCCTGATGAGCGCCATCGACGGATACGCGGGCCTGGACGACATCGCCTTCGATCGCAAATTCTCCCGCGACAAGGAACTCCTGCGACACATGGGGATCACGATCGCCACCCGAGCCGAGCACGACGCCTACTCCGATGTGGGGGAGACCGGGTACCGGATCTCGGCCGATGACTATGCGATGGATGACGTCGAGCTCACCCCCGCCGAAGCCGCAGCAGTGGCAGTAGCCGCGCAGTTCTGGTCCGATACCGAACTCGGCGAGTCCAGTTCTCAGGCGCTGACGAAGCTGCGGGCCCTGGGCATCGACCTCACCGAGGCGGGCCCCGGGCATGTTGAAACCAACGACGGCCCGGCCGCGCGGAAGCTGGGCAGCGCGAACTTCGCCACCGCACTCCACCACATCAACGCTCGTGAGGCGATCAGCTTCAAATACCACAAACCCGGGCAGAGTCCCCGCAAGGTCAAGCTCGAACCCTATGCACTGCTCAGCCGCGGCGACCGTGTCTACCTGCTGGGACACGACATCGATCGTGGGGCTGAACGCACATTCCGGCTCTCCCGGGTCGAGGGCAAGCTGACGAAGCTCGGCGGACGAGACCCAGGCGACTACGACATCCCCGCCGATTTCGCTCCGCACGTGGCGCTGAACTCCAGTACGGAGATGGCTGTCGTCGCCGAGGCGAGGCTGCGCATCCGTGCCCACCGTGCGGATCCGCTGCGCCGCAGACAGGTGCGCACAGACGACAACGCTGTGATCGTGGAATTCACCGACGCGGCATCCTTGGCCGCCGAGATCGTGAGCTTCGGCACGGCCGTCGAGGTGCTCGGCCCTCCGGAACTGGCGCAGGCTGTCGAGGACCGACGTCTCACGGTCAGGACGTCCCTCGAGCGACTCGGAGGTCGCAATGTTCTCAGCGCGTGAACGACTCACCCGGCTGCTGAGCCTGGTGCCCTATCTCGACGCCCACCCGGGAGCAGACCTCGAAGAGACCGCGGCGTATTTCAACATCGACTCGGACACCCTCATCGATGATCTGCAGCTTCTCTTCGTGACCGGTCGACCCGGGCACATGCCCGATGACCTCATCGACGCCAGCTGGGAAGGGGGAAGGTCTACATCTCCAACGCCGAGGAGGTCTCGGTTCCCGTCCGACTCAGCGCCGAGGAGGCCGGAGTCCTCGTCCTGGCCCTCGAGCTCATCGACACACTGCCGGGACTCGACACCCAGGCTGTACGGGCGGCGGCGCAGAAGCTCAGACTCGCCGCGGGAGAGAACCTCCACACCCCGGTCGAAGTCAGCCCGATCCCCGCGGACGAGGAGCTCATGGGCTTCCTCAAACAGGCCATCGACACGGAAGCGGCGGTCGAGATCGACTACTACGTCGGATCCCGGGACGAACTGACACGACGGATCATCGCACCCAGCAGGCTCGTCCCCGGCGCGGACTGGTACCTGGACGCCTGGTGCTACAGTGCCCAGGCTCCGCGGCGGTTCGCACTGAGCAGCATTCGTTCATGGACATCGGCCACGCATCCGCCGTTGGGCATCAGCGATTCGCAGCCGAGTGCGCGAGAAGTCACCATGACGCTGTCCGCGGCCGGTGCCTGGCTGGCAGATGAACTCGAACTGACCGAGCGTGAATATCTCGCCAACGGTGAACCACATGTGCGGATCAGATTCCTTGTGCACTCGGTGGACTGGTTGAGTCGGTTTCTGTTGTGCCATGCCGACGTCATCACCGACATCGACGACCGCGAAGCGGTCGACGCCGCACTGCTTCGACTGGGCTGAGAATTGCCTGCCCGGTCGGTTTCTGCCGGGTGGCGAGGATGAAAGGCACAGTCACACAGCGTAGAATCGTTCAGAGCAGACAATAGTCAAGGAGTTCCCATGAAACC
This sequence comes from Brevibacterium picturae, assembly GCF_900105045.1. Lineage (GTDB taxonomy): Bacteria > Actinomycetota > Actinomycetes > Actinomycetales > Brevibacteriaceae > Brevibacterium > Brevibacterium picturae. Next base: position 4,268,197 of record NZ_LT629739.1, read on the forward strand.
GAGTTTCGTGCAGATCGCGATCGTGATCCTCATCATCGTGATCATTTTCGGCGCACCCAAGCTGCCGGGGCTGGCCAGGAGCCTGGGCCAGTCGATGAAGATCTTCAAGTCAGAGGTCAAGGATCTCCGTGACGATGACGAACCCAAGAAGACGGAACCGGGCGAGCTCAACCGCGAGACAGGCGAGAAAGACACCTCGACGACCGCCGAGGCTGCCCGCAAGTCCGAGCAGCCCGCGGCGAAGGAAGAACCGGATCCACAGTCGCGCGAGAAGTGAAAGACACCAACGACCAGCGATCGTCCTCATCACGAAGGAAGAACCCCGAGCGGAAGATGCCCGTCCTCGGGCATCTCGTCGAACTTCGGAATCGCTTCTTCATCGCAGCGATCGCGATCGTCCTCGGGGCTGTAGGCGGCTGGTTCCTCTACGATCCCGTCCTGGACATCCTGCAGGAGCCGATCCGCAATATCCGCGCGTCGGGCGATCGCACGGCTGAGATCAACTTCGCCGGGGTCGCGTCTCCGTTCGATCTGAAGATCAAGCTCTCAGTCTTCATCGGCATCTTCATCTCCTGCCCGGTCTGGCTCTACGAAGTGTGGGCTTTCATCGTTCCGGGACTGACGAAGAAAGAGAAACTCTACTCGGTCGGGTTCCTGGGGGCTGCGATTCCGCTGTTCCTCGCCGGATCGACCATGGCCTTCTTCGCTCTGCCCAACGCGGTCAAGGCGCTGACGTCGTTCACTCCACAGGGCGGCACGAATATCATTCCGGCCCAGGACTACCTGAGCTTCGTGATGGTCATCATCGTCGTCTTCGGCCTGGCCTTCGTCCTCCCGGTGCTCATGGTCGGTCTGAACATGATGGGAATCCTGTCGGCGCTCAGAATTCAGAAGTCCTGGCGGGTGATCGTGCTGATCGTGTTCCTGTTCGCCGCCATCGCCACGCCCACCCCCGATGCATTGTCGATGTTCTTCCTCGTGATCCCGATGATGACGCTGTTCTGCCTGGCCTGGGTGATCTGCATCTTCAACGACCGGAGGCGCAAGAAGCGCCTCATCGCACAGGGCCTGTGGGTCGACCCCGACGAACCGATTGACTGAGAGAAGCATGACTGAATCCGCGAACCCGACCCCACCCTCGGCCGAGTCTGAGCCCCTCAGCCCATCGGCGGCCTACGCTCGCTACCGGGACAGGACGGAAAAGGCACAGACTCCCTTGGGGCGGTTCGCGGCCAGAACTGATTTCGAGCTCGACGACTTCCAGGTCGAGGCCTGCACCCAGCTGCAGGAAGGCAAAGACGTCCTCGTCACAGCTCCTACAGGTGCCGGCAAGACCCTCATCGCCGAATTCGCTGTCGAACTCGCCAGAGACGAGGGCAGACGGGTCTTCTACACCACCCCGATCAAGGCACTGAGCAACCAGAAGTTCAACGACCTTATGGACGTCCACGGTGTGGAGAACGTCGGACTGCTCACCGGGGACACCACGATTCGGCGGGACGCACCGATCATCGTCATGACCACAGAGGTTCTGCGGAACATGCTGTACAACGATCTGTCGGGGCTCTCGGACCTGGGGTTCGTCGTGCTTGACGAGGTCCACTACCTGGCCGACCGCTTCCGTGGGCCGGTGTGGGAAGAGGTCATCATCCATCTTCCCGATCGGGTGCAGATGGTGTCGCTGTCGGCGACCGTATCCAACGTCGAAGAATTCGGTGCCTGGCTGCGCGAGGTGCGCGGACCCACAACGGTCGTCTCGACCTCCCACCGGCCCGTGCCGCTGGTCAACCATGTGCTCGTCGGCCACCGCATGTACGATCTGTTCACCCATCATGATTCCGACCGGATCGATCCCGCTCTCAACCATGCGACCCGCACCCACGGAGGTCCCCGGTCCAAGCGCGAACGTGCGACCCGCGCACGGTTCCGCAGGCCCAGCCGGACCCAGGTGGTGTGCTCTCTCGCGGAGACCGGAATGCTTCCGGCGATCATGTTCATCTTCTCCCGCAACGCCTGCGACGAGGCTGTGGAGCAGTACTTGACCTCGGGCTTCGATCTGAACTCCCGTGATGAGAAGGTCATCGTCAACGCCGAACTCGAAAAGCTGCGCGATGAGCTGGCCAGCGAGGATCTGGGCATCCTGGGGTTCCATTCGTTCCGGGAAGGTCTCCTGCTGGGTGTCGCTGCCCACCATGCGGGTATGATCCCGCAGTTCAAACAGCTCGTCGAAGAACTGTTCTCGCAGGGCATCATCAAGGTCATCTTCGCGACGGAGACCTTGGCGCTGGGCATCAACATGCCGGCTCGCACGGTCGTCCTTGAGAAGCTCGTGAAGTTCAATGGTGAGGCCCACGTATCGATCACGCCGGGGGAGTACACGCAGCTGACCGGCCGGGCGGGGCGTCGCGGCATCGACCAGATCGGCCACGCGGTCGTCGTGTGGCACCCCAGTTTCGAAGTCAACGAGATCGCAGGGCTCGCTTCCAATCGCTCCTACGCACTCAACTCTGCCTTCGGACCCACATACAACATGACGGCGAATCTGCTGTCCCGGATGAGCTCGGCGGAGGCCGCGAAGGTCCTTGAGACCTCGTTCGCGCAGTTCCAGGCGGACAAGGCTGTCGTGGGGTTGGCGAAGAAGGTGCGGAAGAACGAGTCGACGATCGAAGCCTACGAGAAGTCGATGGAGTGCGAGCTCGGGGACTTCGCGGAGTATGCGCGGCTGCGGCAGGCGATCAGCGATACCCAGAAGCAGGAGACACGCACCAAGTCGAAGAACCGGCAGCGTGAGATCGTCGAGTCGCTCAGTGCCCTCAAGGTAGGCGATGTCGTGACCCTGCCCGCGAAGAGGGTTGAGGGCACTGCTGTCATCATTGCGCCCATGAGCTCCCGTGACGGGGGCTCACGGCTGCCGACGGTGTTGACCGAGCAGGGAAAAGTCTGGCACCTGCGGCCCCACGAGGTGACCGAACCGCTGCCGGCACAGGGCCGGGTCCGTGTCCCGAAGAAGTTCAACCACAGGCAGGCAGGGGACCGCCGGCAGCTGCTGGGCATCCTCAACGACGCCAAACGCGAGGGTAAGGTCGATCTCGAGGCGCATTGGGAATCCTCTCCCGGCGCCCGCGGCGTGAGCGCGAGCGTGGCAGAGATGAACGCCCAGCTGCGAGCCCACCCCTGCCACGAGTGCCCGGACCGCGAGATGCACGCCAGGTGGGCCAATCGAGCAGCCAAACTGGTCAAGGACAACGATTCCCTCATTGCCCGGATCGAGGGTCGGACGACGTCGATCGCTCTCGTCTTCGAACGCGTCCAGGACGTGCTGCGGACCCTCGGATTCGACCCTGAACAGTCCGATATGCTGCGCCGAATCTACGGTGAGCGCGACCTGCTCGTGGCACTGACCATCCGAGCCGGTCTGTGGGACGAACTCGTCGAACCCGAACTCGCGGCATTCGCATCGTCCTTCGTCTTCCAGTCCCGGCGCGGCGACACCCTTCACCCGGAACGCGCCCCGAGCCGCGACCTCAAGGTCAATGGTGATGAGGCGGTGACGATTTGGCGCAAGCTGTTCCAACTGGAGGAACAGCACGCCCTGTCGACCACGCCGGAACCCGACCGGGGGCTGTTCAAACCGATGTACCGCTGGACCGAAGGCAAGAACCTCGCTGACTCCCTGCGCGGGAGCGACATCGCTGCCGGGGACTTCGTGCGTTGGGCCAAGCAGAGCCTCGACCTCCTCGGTCAGGTTGCCGAGGTGGCCGAACCGGAGACTGCTGTGCGCATCCGTCGCACCATCGAAGCGATCCGGCGCGGGGTCGTCGCCGACTCCTGAGCAGCCGGTCTTCCCCGACCTCAGGAGTGGCTGGGCCCACCTTCAGATAGGGAGGTGGGCCCAGCGGCTTCTCAGCGTTTGACCTTCTTGACGATGTTCTCGATGTCGGAGCCGAATGCGCTCTCCGTGGTCAGGTACGTCCACGTCGACGACGGCCGTTTGAGACCGTGTGAGGCCAGGTCGATACCCGTATCTGTGAACTCGAACTCCTCGATCGTGGACGCGGAATCCTCGATGACGTCGGACCAGAACGAAGAGAAGACACGGATCGATTCCGTATTGAACGCCTCATGCGGTTTCTCACGTGCGAATGTGCGCAGATGGATGCCCTCGCGCAGATCGTTGAGGAAGGCCAAGTGGTCGACCCAGCGTGCATCGAGATGGAACAGCATCACCTCGCGCAGCGTCGCGTCGACGAGCTCCTGCGGGTGCTCGTCCGACAGTTCCTTCGCCACATCGCCGAGGCGGTCCTTGAGCTCATCGATCGCCTCATCATCGACACGCAACTCGTGGCGTCGGGCGAGAACGAGATCACGCTGTTTGGCCATCAGCTCGTTGAACTTCCAGGTGTCGCGGTGCAGGGCCGTGTTCTGCCCCTCTGCGATGCGCTGAGCATGCTCGACGAGGCCCAGTGCACGCTTCGACTCGATCCATCCGGTTTCATCTCCTTCGGTGACGAAGCGCTGAATCTCCGGCACACGGGTCAGAAGTTCATCCTCGAGGCTGGTGAAGAATACCGACGTGCCCGGATCGCCCTGGCGTCCGGCACGTCCGCGCAGCTGGTCATCGAGACGTGAGGACGGGTACCGTCCGGCTCCGATGACCAGCAGACCGCCGGCATCGGCGACGGCGTCGTCGGCCAGGCGGATGTCGGTGCCGCGCCCGGCCATCTGAGTCGACACGGTGACGGCCCCGGGGGCACCGGCGGCCGCGATGACCTCGGCCTCGAGCGAGTCGTCCTTGGCGTTGAGGACCGTGACCTCGATGCCGCGCTCGATCAGCCGTGCCGCCAACGATTCGCTCTCGGCCACAGAGGAAGTGCCGATGAGCACCGGGCGACCCTTGCTGTGGTTCTCCGCGACCTCATCGACGATCGCGCGTTCCTTCGACTCCTGATACGTGTAGAGCCGATCGGGTTCGTCAATGCGGATAACAGGCAGATGTGTGTCGACAGGGACGATCTCGAGGTTGTAGAACTCCCGCAGGTCATCACCGACAGCCAGCGCGGTTCCCGTCATACCGCAGACGGTTTCGTAGCCGTGGATGAGCTCTTCGACGGTCATCTGGTCCAGGATCTCACCGCTTTCGGTGGTGCCGACGTCCTCCTTGGCTTCCACAGCGGCCTGCAATCCGTCCGGCCAGCGCTGGAGTTCTGCCACACGCCCACGTGAGGCGGAGATGAGTTTGACCCGACCGTCGACGACCAGATAATCGACATCTCGTTTGACCAAGGACTTCGCATACAGGGCGAGGTTGACCGCCGCGAGTTCAGAGACGTCTTCACCGAAGAGCTCGACATCGAGTTCTGCTTCGACTCGGTTGATTCCTTCGTCTGTGAGGGAGACTGCCTGGTGATCCGGGCTCACCTCGTAATGGGTGTCGGGCTCGAGCGTCTCGACGAGTGTCGCGATCTGTGCGTTGGCGTCTTCGACGCTGGCCGAACCTGCGAGGACGAGTGGGACACGGGCCTCGTCGATCAGGACGGAATCGGCTTCATCGACGATGACGACATCGCGGTCTGGGACGCGGATCTGGGCGTCGTCGGTGGCGAAGCGGTCACGCAGCACGTCGAAGCCGACTTCGGTCACGGAGGCGTAGAGAACCTCAGCACCATAGGCTTCGCGCCGTTCGGTCTCGCTCTGAGCTCCGGAGATCGAGGCCGACTTCACACCGAGGAGGTCGAAGACCGGTTTCATCCAGGTGCGGTCGCGGACAGCGAGATAATCGTTGACACTGACCACGTGGACCCGGCGACCCTGCAGAGCGTATCCGGCAGCTGCCAGAGCACCGACGAGGGTCTTGCCCTCACCGGTTGCCATCTGTACGACGTTCGCCTGTAGGAGCCCGACGAGGCCCTTGAGCTGCGTGTCATAGGCACGCTCGTCGAGGGAGCGTTCGGCTGCTTCGCGGGCCAGCGCGCAGTAGCGGACGAGGTTGTCCTGCACAGAGCCTGAGGTGAAGATGTCGGCTGCGGCCTCCGTCAGGCCACTATCGTCGAGCTCCGCGTACTCACGACTCGCGGCCGCCATATCGTCGGCGGCCTTATCGAACCATCCCGTGGCTTTGTCCGCCTGTGCGCCGGGTCGGTTGAGCAGTCGTGAAAAGAAACCCATTATCGTCCTTCGTCGAGTGATGGTCGCAGTTGATTCTATCGTTCAGGCCATGGGCCAGGAGCCATCGACGACGGCTTCGGCGTTGCCCTTTCTGCGCAGCCAAGATTGCAGGTCAGCAGCCTGAGCGCGTTTCCATTCGCCTTGGGAGGTCATGATTTCGTCCCGAGTGAGCTTGGCAATTTCGGCCGAGCTCTCGGCCAATGCTCGGGAAATGTCCAGGGCGGCAAGGGCATCGGCGGCGGCATCGTGGGCGTCGAGCAGCGTGACCTTCCACCGTTTGGCGGTCTCGGTCAGGGTTCTCTTGCCGCGGCGGAACTGCTCGACGCGTTTGTCCAGAACGAAGGTGTCGATGATTGTCGGCAGCAGTGCAGCGAGGTCGATGTGCGGCTGGTGGCGTCTGACCTCGGCCGCCAGAACGCTGAGGTCGTAGACGACATTGTGGCCGACGACGACTGCGTCATCTGCCTTGAGGTCGGCCAGGACTGTGCAGAGTTCGGCCACGACCTCGGCAATCGGAGCTCCGTTGGCCTGGGCGAATTCGGTGGTGATGCCGTGAACGGCGCGAGCCGGTTCGGGAATCTCGACTCCAGGATCGGCCAGCCAGGTGCGAGAGCTGTCGACGGATTCGACGAATGCCGCAGTGACGATTCTGGCGGTCGAGGGATCGACGCCGGTCGTCTCCAGATCGAAACCGACCAGCCGAGACTGCGACCACGAATCAGCAGAGACAGGACCTGGAAGCGGCGTGGCTGGCGAGTCTGCAGCAGATACCTGGGCAGGAGCGGCTGCGCTCGTGCCGGTGGTCATCGCGAAGGGCTGTGGCGGTGCACCCGTGCTGGGATTCGTCTCGGCACGGGAGCCATTGTCGGCACTGCCGAGAGTAGTGACGAGATTGTCGACCGAGCGGCGGATGTTCTGACCGCGTGCTGCGGCCTCCACAGCAGCGCGATCGAGTACGCCCGGCACAGTTTCGAGGTCGAGTCCATGAGCGACATCGGTCAGGCACCGCATGACCTCGATGGTCTTGTGCAGAGTCTCCTCTACCTCGATCAGCGTGATCGCTCGTTTGGGGCTGAGACCGCCGGTCTTCACGCCGGCCTTCGCCGCCTTGATGATGGACTCGAGGGAACCGAAGTTCGCCAGCAGCGTCGCCGCGGTCTTCTCTCCGATCCCCGGTGCTCCCGGCAGCCCGTCCGAGGGATCCCCGCGCATAGCGGCGAGCTCACGGTAGCGCGTCCCGTCCGGCACACCATAGGTCTCGGGCAGATCGGCCTGGGTGATGGCCTCCCACTCTCCGCCTTTGCGCGGTCGGAGCACGCTGACGTCGGTGGCGGCATCGATGAGGGCGAGCAGATCACGGTCGGGGGAGACGATGACCACGGGGGTGCGTGACTCGGCGGCCATGGTAGCGATGACGTCGTCGGCCTCGGTGCCGTCCACCTCGGCGATGGGGATACCTGCGGCGCTCATAACGGCGGTCATGATCGGCAACTGCACTGCCAATTCGGATGGGATCTCCGTGCCCGCCTCGGCGTCCTTGACACGGGCGGCCTTGTATTCGGGCATGATCGCGGTGCGGAAGGCGGGGCGCCAGTCGGCGTCCATGGTCGCCACGACTCTCGGGGAGTCGAAGCGGCGGATCATCTGTGCGATCGCATCGAGGACGCCGCGCACAGCATTGACCGGCTGGCCTTCGTCGTTGACGATCGAATCGGGAACCGAATAGAAGGCACGGTAGTACAGGGCGGGGGTGTCGATCAGAACCAAGGGCTTCACACTCGATGACGATACCCGACACCCCTGACGCCAGTGCAACGGCGCTGACGGCAGAGGTGTAGCGTGTCGGCTGTGACTATGTACTTTGGTGGAGATGTATACAGCAGTGTCGACCCCTTTGCGACTGCCTTGGGCACGAAGGACGGGAAGGTCTCGTTCATCGGCTCCGATGAGGCCGCGCTTGCTTTGGAACCCGACGCGATCAATCTGGACGGTGACTTCCTGACCCCTGGTTTCGTCCATGCGGGACTGGTCCTCGGCGAGGGCGCTCCCGACGGTCAGAGACTCCTCGACTTCGGATTCACTCACGCGCACATCCTCGGCACAGCCGCTGCTGTGGAGGATTTCCGTGCCAATGCACCCAGCGAGCTGGCGATCATCGAATATCCCGAGATCGGCACCTCGGGATATGCGGCCTCGGATCGGATCGACGACAGGGCGAGCATCGCCGCGGCCGACTTCCTCGCGCTCCACGACATGCCGGAGACGGCGCTGTACATCCGCGTCGAGTCGAACCCGCGCCTCGGTGAGGTCCTCGACCGTGTGCGAGAGCATGCTGCACTGGCTCAGCGCAGCGGATACCGTCTGCTGCTGGACTTCAGCGTCGACGAGGAATTCGTCACGCCGCTCGGCTACTCCGGCATTGCGATCACCCTCGACCCCGCGCAGGCGCAGCCTCTGGCGCAGCTGTTGTCGGCGGGCGCCCAGGTGTCGTGGACGGATTCGCAGGATTCGCCCTGGGCGACCGTGCGTTCGGCCGTTGTCGGTGAGAACGGAATCGGAGCTCGCGCTGCGTTCAATGCGGCCACCCGGTTCGCGCATCGGGCCGCAGGCAATCCGGACGGGGGAGTCCTTGCACCGGGAGCCGATGCGGATTACGTGCGCTGGCAAGTCGACAGACTCGTCGTTCAGGTCGCCGATGCCCGTGTTGCCGCCTGGAGCACCGATCCCCGCTCGGGCACCCCCGGCCTGCCGGAACTCTCATCCGACGTTGCACTGCCGACCCGCGTTTCACTCGGCGACGACGCCTAGAAGCGAACACCCCAACGAAGCCCGGGTCGGATTGAAACAATCAAGACGACACGCCGACGGTGAAGTATTTTTATCATCTTGCCTTGCGTCTGACCTGGAGACTTGAACATCGTTCCAGGTCAGAGAGATTTTGCAAAGGCCTCGGCAGCCACTAGATTCGTTGTTGACATTCCACAGCAGCTGGGATGGAGTCGGCACCCCCGTCATTAGATAACTCGTTTCCCAACGTGGTCCGAAGGCGAGGGTGTCGGCTCATATTTTCCTCCCGTCGCGGCGTATCGTAGTGGCCGTGGTTTCTAAGACTCTGGTGGTCATCCCGACCTACAACGAACGCCTTGCTCTGCCTGTGACGCTGTCCGGGCTGTTCGAGAATCAGCCTGAGGTCGACGTTCTCGTCGTCGACGACGGCTCACCCGACGGCACCGGCGACTGGGTTGATGAACAGGCGCGCGTGGATCCGCGGCTGCACGTACTGCACCGCAGCGAGAAATCAGGTCTGGGAATGGCCTACATCGCCGGGTTCGAATGGGCGCTGGAGCGCGACTACGACATCATCTGCGAATTCGACGCCGATGGATCGCACCGGCCCCTGGATCTCGGGCAGCTCTTGGCTGTTGCCCAGGCAGGCAGTGCCGACCTCGTCATCGGCTCGCGTTGGGTCCGGGGCGGTGCGATCGTCGACTGGCCACGCTCGCGATTCTTCCTCTCCCGCGGAGCCAACATCTACGTCAACGCGGTCATGGGACTCGGAGTCAAGGATGCAACAGCCGGATTCCGTGCGTACTCCCGGAGGGTCCTGCAGAGCCTCGATCTCTCGGGAGTGCAGTCCCAGGGATACTGCTTCCAGATCGACATGACCTACCGCACCGTCGAAGCCGGATTCCGGGTGGCCGAGGTTCCCATCGTCTTCGTCGAACGTGAGCTGGGGGAGTCGAAGATGAGCGGATCGATCATCTCCGAGGCATTCACCAAGGTCGCCGGCTGGGGACTGACACGCCGCCGCCGACAGGCTCGAAGCCTCGTCGAGCGCCTCACCTCTGGCCGATCGACTGCCTGAAGGCGTGGGCCCCACGGGCGCTGGTCGACAGAGCTGAAGGTCTGGTCGACAGCGCGCTGGTAGACAGAGTTGAGAGCAGGGAACTGGTCGGCAGTCGAGAAGCAGATACGAAGGCGGGGTACAGGTCCGATGACCTGCACCCCGCCAATGCTGTGCTGTGCTCGTGTGGGCTGGTTCTGCGGCGCTCAGGCCTACGCGGGAACCTCACCACGGCGCACTGCGAGCCGTTCATCGAGCAGAACCTGAAGTTCGTCGAACGACCGGCGCTCGAGCAGCATGTCCCAGTGGGACCTTACATGCTTGCCCGGCTCCCCATCGGCCTCGTTCACGCCGACGCGCACGCCGATGCCGTGGATGCCCGAATCCCAGGTGGAGGGAACTTCGGCTTCGATCGAGAAGGGAACCTTGAACTTCGTTCCGTCCTCGCACTCGAATTCGACCATCTGGCGGGGTGCCGGTTCGACACCCTCCTCCGATTCCAGGCTGCGTGAGCCCAACTGTGTTCCGCGGAGACTGCGTTCGCTCATATCTCTCTCACCTTCCGACTCGACTGCAGACGTCTCATACGAGGCAACAGTCTACCGTGTGCGCCTATTCCCAGCACTCAGGTCCACCCCGAGAGTTCCCGCAGCCCCAGGAGAACTTCATCGGTGACGATCCCGTCGACCTCGAGATCGAGGAGCCTGCGCATGGAAGCGAGGTCATTGATCGTCCACACGTGCACCTGCAGTCCCGCGCGGTGAGCTCGCGCCACGAACTCCCGGGTGACGACAGGAATGCCCTTGAACGACATCGGCGCCTGCAGGGCATCCAGCCTGGCAGGCAGAGGACAGGGGCCGGAATCCGGCACGCCGGGCAGACCTCTCAGAGCGAACAGGGCGGTTTCGGCGACTCCTGTCGATGTCCGGACTCCGGGCAGGGCCTCTCGCAGCCTGCGCAGAGTCGAGGAGGAGAACGAAGCGAGCCGGATCCGGTCCTCAACCTGGAGGCTGCGGACGACGCGGATCATTGGTGCAACGCTATGGGCGGCCTTGACATCGATATTCCACGACACGTCCGGAAGCGATTCGACGAGAGCGGTCAGCCTCGGCAGACGTCCCCCTGCGCTGAGCTCGATGGAGTCGAGCTCAGCGGCATTGAGGTCGCGGATGCAGTGCGGGCGTGCGGCGATGCGGTCGAGATCGGCATCGTGGGCGGCGAACAGGACTCCGTCGGCGGAGGCGTGGACGTCGGTCTCCATCCATGCGGCGCCCGCCCGATGGGCAGCGGTGAAAGCCTCGAGGGTGTTCTCACTCACGCCCGGCCACCGCCCGCCTCTGTGGGCGATGATCTCCACCTGAGAATTCATGGTTCAATTCTATGTTGCTGTTGACCTTGCGCGCAGGGTCGACAACCATAGAGACATGAGCCGAACACAAGATCCGATCGAACCTGACTACGTCATCGATTCCACCAAGAGGACACCGACCGAGAAGGTGCGTTCGGCAGCCACCCGTGCCTACGGCGCGGCGAGCAGCAGTGTGAAGAGCGCTCGCGAAGCAGCCTCGGGCCCCCGTCTCATCGAGGCGACCGAGACGAACGTGAAGAAGGCGCTGGGCACCGTCTCCCACGCGATCGACGACGCCGTGCGCAGCGGGAAGGTCGAGCGTGCCTTCGACAAGGCCGAAGAGACTGTGACGACTGGCGCCGACGGCATACGCAGATTGGTCACGCGCAAGGACAAGTGAACTGACACTTACCCATGTGGCACGCTCAATTGAGCGTGCCACATTGCGTTTGTAACAGATTCTTAATTAGACTATCCTCAGGTAACGATCCGATAACTTGGAGTCGGTGTTGAGGTGACCTCGTTCGGTCCGACTCCTGAGTGCCGTGAGCACCGGCAGATGACTACAAGGACTGACTGTGGGAAAACACTCTTCACCCCGTTCGAAAACGACGGGTTCGCTCCTCTCTGCGCTCAAAGCGCCGAAAAAGTCCGGACGACATGCTCCGCAACGGGCTCAGAATGCTGCGAACACAGCCGGGGGAGTGCTGGCCGCTGTGCGCTCACGTCCCGTGCTCTCTGCTTTCATCGTTCCCACGGCAGCGACTGCCGCGGTCGTCGCATCCAGTCTGGCGATGGTTCCCGGCAGCGCAGGCGGTGGCCAGCGGGTCGTTGCCGAAAGTCCCGCCGTCGCTGAAGCAGAAGTGACGCAGTCGCCGGACGAGTTCCTGGCCAAAGCAAAGAAGCAGGCCAAAGAGAAGCCCGAGAAGATCTCCCTCGAGACCAAGGTCGAGACCCCGAGTCCGACACCGTCCGAAACCGCGTCCAAGGAATCAGCGAGCAAAGATTCCGCCACCGGCGGCTCAGGCACAAAGGAGTCGACGCCGGACGCCGATGACGGTCCGTCGAAGTCGGGCGATTCCGCAGGAGAGTCCGGTTCCTGTCCGATGTCGTACTACGGCGGAGGCGACGGATTCGACGGTCAGCAGACTGCCAACGGGGAGATCTTCGATGCCAACAAGCTGACAGCGGCGCATAAGACGCTGCCGTTCGGCTCGAAGGTGAAGATCACCAACACGGCCAACGGACAATCTGTGACGGTGCGCATCAACGATCGTGGACCGTACCACGGCGGCCGCTGCTTCGACCTGTCCAAGGCTGCCATGGAGGCTGTCGGCGGAGTCGGAGCAGGTCAGATCACCGGTAAATACCAGGTTCAGTGATCGTCGCAGCAAGTGATCAGGGTTCATTGCACCGTGCCGACTGGCGCGCTCGTTCGTGCAGTGCCAGACGGATCTCGCCCGGTGAGATCACCTCTGCACCGGGAACCGTGATCAGCTGAGACACGGCGACCTCGAGTGCTTCCATCGGAAGCTCGATGATATGCACGTCGTCGGCCACAGAGCCGGCATCGATCGCCTCAGCTGTGACCTGTCCGGGAACGGCACGGCGCAGGTCGACCAGGCTGGCCGTCGGGACTCGCAGTCTCACCGTCGTCGCTCGGATCGAGCGATCGAACTCGATCTGAGACCTCGTCCAATAGTCGCCGAGGTTGAAGTCCGGGGGCCGTGTCATCGAAATGCCGTGCGCGGCGAGTGAGGCGATGCGACTGACGCGATATGTGCGTGGCGTGCCACCCGGGGGCTGAGCCACGAGATACCAGCGTCCGGACTTGATCACGAGCCCCAGAGGGATGACTGTGCGAACCTTGGTCTCTGCACCCTTCGTGTACTCGATCCGCAGTCCTCGCTGCGAGCGCAGAGCCATGACGATGGTCGTGAGCTCCTGCGGATTCTCTTTGGCCATGAACCAATCGGGTCCGTCGACGAGCACATTCGAGGAGAGGACCGAATCGGTCTCGGACAGGATCTTCTCCCGGGCGGTCGCCAATTCCGCAGACAAGCCGAGATCAGCGGCCGCGAGCCCTCCGATCAGGACGGAGTCGAGCTCATCACGGGTCATGCCCGTCAGGGGAGAGGTCCAGGTCCCGAGCAGGCTGACACCTCCACCTGGACCTGATTCCGTCACCACGGGGACGCCCATTCCAGACAGTTCGCCGAGGTCGCGATAGACAGTCCGCTCCGTGACCTCGAGCCTGTCGGCCAATGACGCGGCAGTGATCGACTGCGTACGCGCGCTGAGGATGACGATCTCCGTCACCAGCCGTGCTGCCTTCATGCCCACCAAGAATAGTCGCGGTCACTGACAGAGCGTGTCAGTGATGGCACGAGATGCTGACATCATGACTTCACACAACGGATCGGGCGCACCCGAGTTCATTCCATTCATCGACCGATCACTGACGGGCAGGGTCGCCCTTGTGGCAGGGGCCACCCGAGGGGCCGGGCGCGCGATCGCCAGAGATCTCGCGCGTGCCGGTGCCTACGTCTACTGCACAGGACGTTCCACCTCGGCACGGCCCTCCGACTACGGCAGGGTCGAGACTATCGACGGCACGGCCGAACTCATCCGCGACGAGGGCGGCCAAGGCGAAGCTCTCGTCTGCGATCACCTGCAGCCGGAGGAGATCGCCGAGGTGGTGGGTCGGATCGATGATGAGCAGGGACGCCTCGACATCATGGTCAACGACATCGGGGGAGAGGCCTACGTCGACTGGGGCAAGAAATTCTGGACCACGGATTTCGACGTCGAGATGCGCCTGGTGAAAGCGGGTCTGCTCACCCATCTGAACACCGCGCACGCCGCACTACCGCTGCTGACGCGCAGCCCCGGAGGTCTGCACATCGAGATCACGGACGGAACGCACGAATTCAACGAGACCCACTATAGAGAGAGCATCTATCTCGATCTGACGAAGACCGCCGTGAGCCGTTTGGCCTTCGGGCTCGGCCACGAACTGGCCGATTCGGAATGCACGGCTGTGGCGATCAGTCCCGGGTGGTTGCGATCGGAGATGATGCTTGACCTGTTCGACACGGACGAACAGACATGGATGAAGGACGCGCTCGATGCCACGCGTGAGACGCCGCCCGCGGATTTCGCGATCTCGGAGACTCCTCACCTGCTCGGTCGTACGGTCGTGGCATTGGCGGCAGACCCCGATCGACACCGCTTCAACACGACGACTCAGAGCAGCAACGGCCTGGCAGATATCTACGACGTCGACGATATCGATGGTTCTCGACCAGATTCCTGGGCGTTCATGGCAGTGAAGGAGCGTGACTCGGGCGCAGACGCGCGTGACTATCGCTGAAACCGAATTCGCACCGGCCCAGACGAACCTCGATCCGCCTTGGCAGGCCGATGATCCCTGGATACTCTGAGCAGGTAAGCCGAACTTTCCAAGGAGTGCCCAATGTCGGATCGAACATGCGATGTGGTTGTCGTCGGAGCCGGACCGACCGGGCTGAGTGCCGCCCGGACGCTGCAGGCAGCAGGCAAAGACGTCGTCGTCTTGGAAGCCAGGGACCGGGTGGGCGGTCGGACATGGACCGACCACATCGAGGGCCAGATGTACGAAATCGGTGGCCAATGGATCTCACCCGACCAGAGCGCACTCCTCGATCTCGTTGAGGAGCTCGGCAAGGAAACCTA
Organism: Brevibacterium picturae; assembly: GCF_900105045.1. Taxonomy (GTDB): domain Bacteria; phylum Actinomycetota; class Actinomycetes; order Actinomycetales; family Brevibacteriaceae; genus Brevibacterium; species Brevibacterium picturae. Next base: position 4,283,268 of record NZ_LT629739.1, read on the forward strand.
CCAGCGTCATCGGGAGGGCGACAGCGTCTATATCGCCCCCGACGGCACACGCACCGTCTACAACGGCGACATGTTCCCGGTGGGGGAGTCGACCCAAGCAGAGATGGAGCGCCTCATCGCCCAACTCGACGAACTCGCCGCTCGCATCGGAGCCACCGCTCCGTGGGAGGCCGAAGACGCCGTCGAACTCGATTCGGTCTCCTTCCACCATTGGCTCCGGAACCAGTCGGATGACGAGCTTGCCTGCGCGAACATCGGCATGTTCATCGCCGGTGGAATGCTGACGAAGCCCGCCACCGCATTCTCCGCACTGCAGGCGATCCTCATGGCCGCCTCGGCGGGATCCTTCTCCCACCTCGTCGATGACCACTTCATCCTCGACCGTCGCGTTGTGGGAGGAATGCAGTCGGTATCCGAGCAGATGGCAGCCGAACTCGGCGAGGGCGTCGTTCACCTGAACAGCCCGGTGCGCACAATCGGATGGACCGAGGATTCCGTCACGGTCGGCTCCGATGCGATGACGGTGTCGGCCGCGAGTGTCATCGTGGCCGTCCCACCCAATCTGTACTCGCACATCAGCTACACCCCGCACCTGCCCAGGCTGCAGCAGATCTTCCATCAGCACCAGTCAATGGGCCTTGTGATCAAGGTCCACGCCACGTATCCGACACCATTCTGGCGTGAGGACGGCCTGTGCGGAACCGGCTTCGGCGCCGGGCAGCTGGTGCAGGAGGTCTACGACAACACGAACCACGGAGAGGAGCGGGGGACTCTCGTCGGGTTCATCTCCGACGTCAATGCCGACGCCATGTTCGCACTGGACGAGGACACTCGGAAGCAGCGCATTCTCGAATCGCTGGCAAACTTCCTCGGCGCACAGGCCCTGGAACCAGAGGTGTTCTACCTTTCGGACTTCGGCGCCGAGGAATGGACCCGGGGTGCCTATGCGACAAGCTACGACCTCGGGGGACTGCACAGGTGGGGGCGCTTCCAGAACGACCCCGTCGGTCCCATCCACTTCGCGAGCTCAGACATTGCCGCCCACGGTTACCAGCACGTCGACGGTGCCATCAGGATCGGGCAAGACACTGCGAATAAGATCCTGAGCACCTGATATCACGCCTGAAAGGTTGAGCTGATGACCTCGGCCACTCCACCACCCAGCACGTCCGGAAGCGTGTCCGCCGCCTCCGGCTCAGGCTTGAGCTCCAAGGGGCTGTCCGCAGGCAAGATCGGTGCCATCGGCGGTGCCATCATCGGCATCTCGTGCATCGCTCCCGCCTACACGCTGACCTCCGGTCTGGGGCCGACGATCTCGCAGGTCGGGGTGCATACTCCTGCGATTCTGCTCATCGGCTTCGTCCCGATGCTGCTCGTCGTCTTCGGCTACCGCGAGCTCAACACCGCCATGCCCGACTCCGGCACCACCTTCACCTGGGCGACACGCGCCTTCGGGCCCTGGCTCGGTTGGATGGGAGGCTGGGGCCTGATCTCGGCCACTGTCCTCGTGCTGTCCAATCTGGCCGCCGTGGCCGTGGACTTTCTGTTCCTGCTGCTGGCTCAGATCTTCGGCGAACCCGGGATCGCCGACCTGACCCGCGTGCTGTGGATCAACATTCCGGTCACCATCGTCCTCACGGCCGCAGCCGCGTGGATCTCCTACCGCGGAGTCGAGGCCACCCAGAAGATCCAGGTCTGGCTCGTCGCCTTCCAGGTCCTTGCCCTCGGCTGGTTCGTCATTGCGGCATTCTTCCATGTGTCAAATGGCACCGCATTCGATCCCACCCCGGTCGAACTCGGCTGGTTCAACCCCGCTGAGGCCGGAGACTTCTCGACGGTCGCAGCGGCAGTGTCGCTGTCGATCTTCCTCTTCTGGGGCTGGGACACGGTCATCACGATGAACGAAGAGGCGAAGAACCCGGAGAAGACTCCCGGTCGGGCCGCGATGCTCACGATCGTCGCCATCGTCATCATCTACCTCGCCTGCACCGTCGCCGTGATCTCCTTCGCCGGTGTCGGCACCGACGGTCTGGGCGCAGGCAACCCGGAGAACCAGGAATCCATCTTCGCGGCTCTGGCCGGACCTGTGATGGGACCCTTCGCCGTCCTCGTCTCGATCGCCGTCCTGTCCAGTTCCTTGGCGTCGCTGCAGTCGACGATGGTCTCACCGTCTCGGACGATCCTGGCCATGGGTCACTACCGTGCTCTGCCGAAGAGATACGGCAACATCTCGCCTCGGTACAAGTCGCCGTCGGTGGCCACCGTCACCTCGGCGGGGGCCGCGATCATCTTCTACGTCGTCATGCGTCTGCTCTCGGAGAACGCACTGTGGGACACGATCACAGCGCTAGGTCTCATGGTCTGCTTCTACTATGGTGTGACCGGTCTGGCCTGCATCTGGTATTTCCGCCGTTCGCTGTTCAAGGGTCCCAAGAATTTCTTCTTCAGGTTCCTCTTCCCGCTGGTCGGGGGAGTGACGCTGCTGGTGATCTTCGTGACCACCGCGATCGACTCCCTCGATCCCGACTACGGTTCGGGGTCGTCCGTCTTCGGCATCGGATTGGTCTTCGTCCTGGGCATCGGCGTACTGCTCCTGGGCGTGGTCATCATGATCTTCCAATCCCGCAGGCACCCGGCCTTCTTCCGGGGCGAGACACTGGCCCAGGGGGTCCACGCAGGGTGAGCGCGTCCGGGAACGACCGCGTGCCTGTGCAGCAGCTGGTCCTTCTGCGACGCGTACGCGATCGGATCGACCGAGAGTTCGACCAACCTCTCAATGTCGAAGAACTCGCTGCCGGGGTCTACATGTCGGCCGGTCACCTCAGTCGCGGATTCAGAGCCGCCTACGGCGAATCCCCCTATTCGTATCTCATGACCCGACGTATCGAACGCTCCATGGCGCTGATCCGCCGCGGTGACCTGTCGATCACAGATATCTGCTTCGCCGTGGGCTTTTCGTCCCTGGGCACCTTCTCTACCCGATTCAGCGAACTCGTCGGGCTCTCACCTTCCCGCTATCGAGACGGTGTCGTCGACGGCGATCACGACCTGCCCACATTCATCGTCAAGAATGTTCTCCGACCTGTCAGGAATCGAGAAGTCCCACCGGGTGCCCCGCACTAAGATGACGATCATGAATATCTCGATCAATGCCAGCTTCCTGCCCCACACCGATGCGGAGGCCTCGCTGACCTTCTACCGCGACGTTCTCGGTTTCGAGGTTCGCCTCGACGTCGGATCCGGGCAGATGCGGTGGCTGACCGTGGGGCCCGCAGGCCAGCCCGACACTTCGATCGTGCTCACCCCCGCGATCACCGACCCGACCATCAGCGATGACGAACGGGACGTCATCGAATCCCTCATGGCCAAGGGCAGCTACGGCGCCATCGTGCTGGCCAGCATGAACGTCGATGAGGCCTTCGCCGAGGTGGAGGCCAGGGGAGCCGAGATCGTGCAGGAGCCGATGGACCAGCCCTATGGTCTGCGGGACTTCGCACTGCGCGACCCGGCCGGCAACATGATCCGCATCCAGCAGCGCGGCTGATCGGCATGCCGCATCCAGCCGATGACCATGAGCTCATCCGCGTTCAGGGAGCCCGCGAGAACAATCTCGCGGACATCACGGTCGACATTCCCAAGCGGCGACTGTCCGTGTTCACCGGCGTCTCCGGTTCCGGCAAGTCGTCCCTGGTCTTCTCGACGATCGCCGCAGAGTCCCAACGCCTGATCAACGAAACCTACAGCGCCTTCGTCCAGGGCTTCATGCCCGCGATGGCGCGACCCGAAGTCGATGTGTTGGAGGGCCTGACCACCGCCATCATCGTCGACCAGGAACGCATCGGAGCCAATCCGCGATCGACCGTGGGCACCGTCAGTGACATCAACGCGAAACTGCGCACGCTGTTCTCGAGGCGGGCCCAACCGAACCTGGGATCGACAAAGGCCTACTCATTCAACGTGGCCACGATCAGCGGCAAGGGAGCCGTGACGATCGACAAGGGTGCCGACAAACAGGTCGAACGACGGACCTTCACCGTCAACGGAGGGATGTGCCCTCACTGCGAAGGGATGGGCACGGCCACAGACATCGACATCGCCGAGGTGGTCGACATGTCGAAGTCTCTCAACGAGGGTGCGATCACGATTCCCGGATACAAACCGGGCGGCTGGAATGTGCGGTTCTATTCGGAATCGGGATACTTCGACCCCGACAAGGCGATAGCCGACTACACAGCCGAGGAGAGGAACAATCTCCTCCATGCCGAGAACGAGAAGATCGTCATCAACGGCACGAATATGACCTTCGACGGTCTCATTCCCCGGATCCGACGCTCCTTCCTGTCCAAGGACCGCGACGCGATGCAGAAGCATGTGCGGGAATTCGTCGATCGTGCAGTCGTCTACACACAGTGTCCCGAGTGCGCCGGCACGCGGCTGAACACGGCGGCACGCGGATCCCGGCTGGCCGGGCTGTCGATCGCCGAGGTCTGTGCCATGCAGATCTCCGACCTCCTCGACTGGCTCGCCCAGATCGACGACGGGGGAGTCGGCTCTCTCGTGCAGTCGCTGATCGCAGATGTGCAGGCCTTCGTCGACATCGGCCTCGGATACCTCTCCCTTGACCGTTCGGCTGGTTCGCTGTCCGGAGGAGAGGCGCAGCGGATCAAACTGGTTCGCCACCTCGGATCCTCACTGACCGATGTCACATATATCTTCGACGAACCCACGATCGGTCTGCACCCGCACGACATCGCCGCGATGAACGGGCTGCTCATCGCACTGCGTGACAAGGGCAACACCGTCCTGGTCGTCGAGCACAAGCCCGAGACCATCAGAATCGCTGATCATGTCGTCGACCTGGGGCCGGGGGCGGGAACAGCCGGGGGAGAGGTCTGCTTCGTCGGCACCATCGACGAACTCACCGTCAGCGACACTCTCACCGGCAAGCATCTCAACGACCGCACCCGGCTGAAGGCCACAACCCGTGAGCCCACCGGGCGACTCGAGATCAGGGGAGCGAAGGCCCACAATCTGCGCGACGTCGATGTCGATGTCCCGCTGGGAGTGATCACTGCGATCACGGGTGTGGCCGGTTCGGGAAAGAGCACCCTCATCGAAGGATCTCTGCGCCACCGCGACGGCGTGATCATGATCGATCAGGCAGGCATCAAGGGCTCACGTCGCAGCAATCCGGCCACCTACACCGGAATGCTCGAACCCATTCGCAAGGCATTTGCCAAGACCAACGGAGTCAAACCCGCACTGTTCAGCGCGAACTCGGAAGGCGCATGCCCCGTCTGCAACGGTGCCGGGATCATCTACTCCGACCTCGGGATGATGGCCGGAATGTCGGCTCCCTGCGATGTGTGCGAGGGCAAGGGATTTCAGGCCGAAGTCCTCGACTACACGCTGGGCGGCAAGAACATCCGTGAGGTGCTCGATCTGCCGGTGACGGCGGCGATCGAGTATTTCGATGCAGGGGAGTCGCGGATACCTGCGGTGAGCAAGGTCATCGCCCACCTCGCCGAGGTGGGCCTCGGATATCTCAGCCTGGGGCAGCCCTTGACGACCTTGTCCGGTGGCGAGCGGCAGCGTCTCAAGCTCGCCACGCATCTGTCGGCCAAGGCTGCGGATGCCGCACAGGTGATCATCCTCGACGAGCCGACCACCGGCCTGCATCTCGCCGATGTGGAGAACCTGCTCGGGATGCTCGACCGTCTGGCGGATGCGGGTAGGACCGTCATCGTCATCGAGCACCATCAGGCCGTCATGGCCCACTCCGATTGGATCATCGACCTCGGACCCGGCGCCGGACACGATGGTGGCCGAATCGTGTTCGAGGGCACTCCGGAACAGCTCGTCGACTCGGCAGCGGCGGCAGATGCGTCGTTGACCGCACAGCACCTGAAGGCATATGTCGGGGGATAGGCACCCAGTTCGCGTTGTGACTTCTGTGAGTCGATTATGACCGCTGAGGACTGGATTCTGGTTCATTCGTGACGACAGATCCGTTACGTTGGATAACGGCTCGGTAACGACCGGGTTACAGAACAGAACCGAAATGCAGTCGTATTACGGAGATGACACAGTGAACCTCTACAGCACAAGCCTCCGCAAGGTCGCCCTCGTTGCAGGAGCCGGCGCGGTCGCCGCCGCCGGACTGACGGGAATGGCCGGCCCGGCTCAGGCATCCACAGGGGCTCAGTCCTCGGGTGGCGTTTGGGACAAGGTCGCCGAGTGCGAGTCCGGTGGAGACTGGCATATCAATACCGGTAACGGCTACTACGGCGGGCTTCAGTTCTCCCAGCAGACGTGGGAAGCCTTCGGCGGTGAGGGCATGCCTCACGAGGCCAGCAAGGCAGAGCAGATCGATGTCGCCCAGAACACCCTCGAAAAGCAGGGTCCAGGCGCATGGCCGGTCTGCGGTGAGGAAGCTGGTCTGACGAAGGCCAACGGCGCCGCAGATGACGGCGGCGACTCCAAGGACGATGGTGGATCCAAGGATGACGGCAAGGTCGGACTCGGCGGCAGCTGAGTCGACTGCGCACACACGCAGTTCGCTGACACCCTGTCAGCGCAGTGACGGCCGTAGAGGGCAGACGAGCCTTCTGCGGCCGTCATTCGTGTATTCCAGTTACTTGACCGGCGACGTATACGGCCGCCGGATCTGACTATGGACATAAGCGCTGTTTTCGGGACCTATGGCCCCATCAGGCTAAAGCCGATAATATACATTATGTTAAGTAAACTGATTCTCAGCCTCTCCTCCCGTGCGCCAGCTATGAACCATGGGAAAGTTCAACGCCGCTATGGTGACACGTTCGTGGAACATCGCAGATTGTTCCGGCACAGACTGCCGTCTGGCGTGAAGCTTCGGTTCTGACGCCCATTGGCGAATCGTGCATCCGTATCTGCATCTTTTGGGCGGCTCCGAACTTCGACCTGAATTGGCCTGGCCAGCCTTGTCTGCTCTGACGCGCTGAGCCAACATGATGATCAAACATGGACTCAATGTGGTTGTCGATTGTGCGGTCGAGGCCCCACTCCCCTGTCATTGCAGTGGATTCCCGTAAACGAAGCCGCCTTGGTGAGGCCTGGCCAATGGTCGATCTTCATCTCAGTGAGGAATGGGAGCCCAGATAGGTGCTCGATGTCACTATACTAAGGCCCAGGCTTCCGTCTCCCTGAAAGGACGTTCGATGAACACTCAGACCGCACGTGGTGCAGAGGACACCGGCAGCACCGTGTCCACGGGGCCCGGCGCGCCTGCGACGAACCTTAGGATCTGGCAGAAGCTGCAGAAAGTGCCATTCGGTAACTGGCTCTTCACTCGGGCCGTGTGCTTCAAGGTCCCCTACTTCCGTACGGTTCATCCGCTGATCCACGAGCTGCGTCCCGGCTTGTGTCGCGTGAGTGCCCCGAATCGTCGCGGCGTGCACAACCACCTCGGCACTTATCACGCAATCGCTTCATGCAACATGGCTGAGATCGCCGCCGGCGTGATGATTGATGCGACGGTTCCGCCCACACATCGTTGGATTCCGATGGGCATGACCGTTGAGTACAAGGCCAAGTCCACCACTGGTGTCACCTCAATCGCGCGCCTTGACGCGATTCCTGAGTTCGGCGAAGAGTCGATGGAGGTAGTCGTCCCGGTTGACGTCCTCGATGCCGACGGTCAGGCGTATGTCTCCGCGAAGATCACGATGTACGTCTCAAGGAAGAAGTCAGCTTAGAGTGATGCTCGCGCAGCCGAGTTAGTCCTATCGGGGAGCTTGTTGGAGGCGCGCTCTATGGTGTCGCCAAGACCTGCATATTGTCTGACGTTGCCGCTGGCACAGAGTCCGCCGAGACCATCTACGGCGATCCGGAGTGTCTCGCGGTCACTCCCCTACGCACTATGCACCCGTACCTGTGGTCCTGTTTCCTCGCGCCCACTTTGATGATCTTCCTTGTTATCTCGAAGCTGAGCCCGAGTCCGCGGGTCGTCCCACACGACGCGTAGCTGCGGTTGCCGCGAGACAGCTTGGCCTGAGCGCGTTTCTTCCGGGACGACGGTCATTCCCCCGTGCTATGGAGGGGCGACCAGGGCTCAGAACCCCAGATGCTGTTGGGTTCGGTGAACAGTTCGTGAGTCGATTGACTTTTCTATCGAACGTTCAATACGGTTGGTGTTATCGGCCCCACAGTGACAGGGTCGTTTGTCACGATAGTCACCACGACGCAAGGAAGCCTCATGGTCTCATCACAGCTCAACGCTCCCCCATCCGCACAGGCAGCCCCTGGTACCGAATCTCGACGAAAGGCATGGTCGCTGACTGCGCTGCTCGTGATTCTGTATGTGGTCAATTACGGTGATAAGGCCGCATACGGCATCATCGCTCAGTCGCTCAAGGACGATCTGGGTATCAGCGCTTCCCAGATCGGGTTGGTCGGAAGCCTGTTCTTCTTCGCTTTCACCATCGGCGGATTCTTCGCCGGAGCGTTGAACAAGTGGCTGTCTCTGCGTACCGTTCTCATCGTCCTGGCGCTCGTGTGGGCGGTGGCAATGCTGCCGCTGGTCGTCTCCGCCACATTTGCTGTCCTGGTCGTCTCGAGAATGGTCCTCGGACTTGCAGAAGGGCCGAGTTCCGCGCTCATCCACACCGCCACATACTCATGGCACGCCCCGGAGAAGCGTGGATTCCCCGGTGCCCTGCTCGCCAGCGCGGCCTCGATCTCCAAGATCGCCCTTGCCCCTGTGCTGGCCTATTTCTCGGTCACATTCGGCTGGCGAAGCGCACTGATCACAATGGCCGTCATCGGTGTCGTGTGGTGCTTCTTCTGGAGGAAATACTGGGAGGTGGGCCCTTACATCCCGGCCAAAGCAACGAAGCACTCCGACGATCCCAATGCAGAGCCGCGCGTTGCCTGGCACAAGATCTTCCTGACGAAGACCTTCATCAGCGGTGCTTTTCTCGTTGCCAGCATCTACGCAATGGTCACAGTGGTTCTCACTTGGCTTCCTTCGTACTTCGAAGTCGGTCTCGGCTACAGCCGTCTCCAGTCCGGGTCAATGCTGGCGATCCCGTCGATCGCCGGCTTGGTCAGCCTCATCGGTGGAACTCTGCTCTCTGATCGCCTGTTGGCCAGGGGGTGGTCATCTCGCTTCGTGAGAATCATCGCTCCCTCGATCTGCGTCGTCATCGGTGCAGGAATCCTCTACTTCCTTCCCTCGATCTCAAGCTCGGCTGGAGCCGTGGCGGTCGTGGCCATCGGATACGGAGTCGGCGTGGTTGTTCTGCCTCTGTCCAATGCCGCTGTCTCCGAGATCTGCCCACCTCGACAGACGGCGGGAACACTGGGAGTCTTCCTGGCGCTCATGGCCATCGGCGGGCTCGTCGGCCCTTATGCCACAGGTCTCATCGTCGACGCGGCCGCGGACCCGGGCGCTGGGTACGCCGCAGCATTTCAGGCCCTTGGGGTCACGTCGGCAGTCTGTGCGCTGTTGACCCTCATCTTCGCCGACCCTGAGCGCGACAAAGCCCGGGTCCGCGGACGTTTCGCATCTGCTCAGTGATGATCTGAGTCCCCCGCGCCACAATGAGCGTGCCGAGTTCCGTCGATATGAACTCGGCACGCTCATCATCGATCGGCGACGCGTCTCCTTTCCCACCTCAGAGATCGGCGATATGGAGAGCCGGTTCGAGGATGCGCAATCCCACGAGCTGGTACCCAAGCGCTCCCCCGCCGACGAGGTGATTGTTCAGCTGAACATTCACCGTCGACGCTGCTCATCGAATTCGCTGATGGACGGCATTGAGAAGTCTGTTCTCGCCAATCGGGAAGTCATGCCCAAGATCGCCCATCGGGGCTCGTCTCGGTGTACGTTACTGACACGAGTGATGCGGACCACAGTGCTGTGGGCCGGTCGCCGTGATCAACTCCGACAAAGAAGTGAGGAGCCCCGCAATGGTGATAGCAAGCGGATCGGCCAACTATCTCGGCCTCGCGAACGCCCCGGTTCTCTGGATTCTGGCTATGGCGGTCATGAGCGTCGTCGTCGTGCAGTCGCTCATCTACATGGGCGCGGTGAGGAAGAATGCTGAATCGGCGGGAATGAGCCAGCAGGAGGTCAGGTCGGCGTTCAGGGCCGGCGGAGTCGCGGCCATCGGACCATCGCTGTCCGTGGTCCTGGTCGCCATCGCCCTGCTCCCCCTCTTCGGCACTCCCCCGGTGATCGTGCGTGTCGGGCTCATCGGCTCCGCGGCCACAGAAGTCGCCTCGGCATCAATCGCGGCCGGCACGATGGGTGCGAATCTCGGCGATGAGACGTTCACAAGCGGGGTCTTCATCGTCGCTCTCATGGCGATGAGTCTGTCGGGCGCTGGGTGGATGATCTCGACCCTGATTCTCACGCCGGTGTTCAAGCGCAGCTCCCACAAGCTGGAGAAGGTCAACCCTGCGCTGATGTCGATCATCCCCGGCGCCGCGCTGCTCGCCGCGTTCGCCGCGTTGTCATTCCGCGAGATCCCGAAATCGCCGACGCATGTCATCGCTGTGGTGGTCTCTGCGATCGTCATGTCGATCTGCCTGTTCCTGTCGAAAGTGCTGAAGATGCCGTGGCTGAAGGAATGGGGCTTAGGCATTTCCCTGCTGGTGGGTCTTATCGCCGCCTACTTCGCTCACTACGCCGGTCTCGGCGCTCCGGAAGCTTGAGGAGAACATCATGTCCAACAACATTACGTCACCCTCACACGCGGCCTTCGAGAAGACCACGACCAAGTGGGGCTCGATCACGCTGTTCATCGGGTTCCTGATCGCCACCTCGGTGCCCTTCTATCTGCTCTTCGTCGCCGATGCCAATGTTGACTTCGGCGACATCCTCACCGGATTCCTCGCGGTCTTCGCCGTCTACGGCGTCTTCTACATCGTCGAACCCCTGACCTATTTCCCGATCCTCGGCCCTGCCGGGATGTACCAGGCGTTCCTGATCGGCAACATCTCCAATAAGCTGCTTCCCTCCGCGATCGTCGCCCAGGCCACGATCGGAGTGAAGCCGGGAACGAGAAAGGGTGAATATGCTGCGACGATGGCCATCTGCGGTGCGGCTCTGATCCACGTGTGCTCCATGGTGCTGTTCGTCGGAATTCTCGGCACATGGCTGGTCGCCATCATTCCCGAGCCGGTGACCCTGGTGGCCAAGCTCTACATCCTGCCCGCCATCCTCGGCGGTGTGACTGTACAGCTCATCGCCTCGCTCAAGCAGGTCAAATCGACACTCATCGCCCTGGGCGCGGCTGCGCTGGTCATTCTCGTCCTCATACCCCTCGTCCCGGTTCTGGCCTCGGGCGATGTCGCCATCGTGGTCATTCTGACCATTGCAATCACGTGGTTCACCCGCAATAGATCGGTGACCGATACGAAGGGCACGGGAGACGGCGACAACGTCGGAATCAACTGACGAGCACCGGACACCTCATCACCGAATTCCTGAGATCATCGAAGACACCCACTGTGAAAGGACATCATGTCGCTCAACACCATGCTTCGGGACGCGATTTCGGCCAACCTCGCTGAGACGGTAGCCGATTACAAGAACTTCCACCGCACTCCTGAGCTGTCCATGCAGGAGATGCAGACGGCTGAGACAATCCGCTCCACGCTCGAAGAGCTCGGCCTCGAAACTCGCACCTTCGGCGGCACCGGCATCGTCAGCGTCATCGAGAACGGCGAGGGACCAGTCGTGGCCTACCGCGCTGACATCGACGGACTGCCGATTGCCGAGGACACCGGGTACGACTATGCGTCGACCGCAGAAGGGACTCTGCCCGATGGCTCCACCTCGAAGGTGATGCACGGCTGCGGCCACGACACTCACATCACTGTGGGACTGTATCTGGCCCGCTATCTTGTCGAGCACAAGGACCTGTGGTCGGGAAGCGTGGTCATGATCTTCCAGCCCGGCGAAGAGACCGGAGAGGGCGCGCGGGCGATGCTCGACGACGGACTCTGGGAGTCGACCGTCAAACCAGAGGTCATCTATGGACAGCATGTGTGGCCGGGCAAGGCAGGACACATCTACGTCGCCAAAGGAACCGCGATGGCGATGTCCGACTGCATCAAGGTCACCGTCAGGGGCAAGCAAGCTCACGGTTCGCAACCTGAGAATTCTGTCGACCCGATCGTCCTCGGCGCCTATATGATCACCAGGCTCCAAAGCATCGTCTCCCGAGAGATTTCGGGTCGGGACATGGCTGTCATCACCGTGGGCACCTTCCATGGCGGGTTGAAGGAGAACATCATCCCGGACTCCGCCGAATTCAAACTCAACATCCGCACCTTCAACGAGGAGGTGCGTGAGATCGTCCTCAACCGCGTCGAACGGATCATCCTCGCCGAAGCCCAGGCGTCCGGAGCCCCAGAGCCGATCATCGAAGACATGTATCGGTTCCCGCGCTGCTACAACGATCCTGCAACCACCGACACGTTTCTCGACGTGCTCGGGTCCGAGCTCGGCGAAGCGCAGGTCCACCTGGACCAGGCCGTCACCGGCAGCGAGGACTTCGGAGCCTTCGGAGATGACATCGACGTTCCTTATGTCTATTGGTTCTTCGGCGGGTACTCCCCCGCCAATTTCGACGGTGACGAACCGCCGGCAGGCAACCACTCCCCGTTCTTCGCCCCGGATGATGTCGAAACCACGCTGGAGACCGGTATCCGAGCGGCACTGTCCGCCGTTCTCAGCACAGTCGGGAAGTGAGACGATGAGCGAGGAACTGCGCTGGCTGTCCACACGTGAGCTGGCGGCCAAGATCGCAACGAAGGAGATTTCTGCCAGGGAGGCGCTCAGCGATCACCTGGCACGCATCGATGCGCTCAATCCGGCCCTCAACGCGGTTGTCACCCGCGACGACGAGGGTGCGCTGGCACGGGCAGAAGCCGCTGACCAGGCGGTGGCGAACGATGAGCCGATCGGACCGCTTCATGGAGTCCCGATGACACACAAGGACACGCATGACACTGCAGGCTTGCGCACCACCTGGGGTTCACCCATCATGGCCGATCGTGTTCCGGAGGCTGATTCGCTGATCATTTCGCGTCTCAAAGCGGCCGGAATCAACACGACGGGCAAGACGAATGTGCCGGAGTTCGCAGCGGGCTCGCACACCTTCAACCCGGTCTTTGGCACCACGGTCAATCCCTATGACACCTCCAAATCCGCCTCGGGGTCTTCGGGCGGCGTCGGTGCCGCCTTGGCTGCCGGCATCCAAGCTTCAGGAGACGGCTCCGACATGGGTGGATCGCTGCGCTCCCCCGCATCGTTCAACAATGTCGTAGGTTTCCGCCCGTCGAATGGCCGCATTCCGCATACACTCCCCGGCAACCCGTTCACATGGCTGGCACAGAGCGGTTTCATGGCTCGCACGGTATCCGATGTGGCGCTGACGATGAGCGCGACAGCAGGACCGGAGCCCGGTGGCCCATGCTCGATCGGTGAACCCGGCAGCGTCTTCGATCTCCCCGAATTCGGCATCGGAGCCGACACCGAACCCGATCTGCGCGGTGTGACGATCGGGTTCAGCCCCGATCTGGGCGGTCTGCTCCCTCTTGAAGGTGTGGTCCACGAGATCGTGGCGGGCACGGCGAACGTGTTCTCCGACCTCGGGGCCGGTGTCGTCGATACGATCCCCGACCTCGGCGATGCCGATGAGGTCTTCAACGTGCGTCGGGCCCTCGACTTCGTTCATTCCTGGGGGCCGCTGCTGGAACGGTACCCGGACCAGATCAAGGACTCCGTGGTCTGGAACATCGAAATGGGACTGAAGCTGACCGGCGCCGAGGTGGTCTCTGCCGACCGTGCTCGTGCGCGTCTGCATGGAGAGGTCGAGCGGTTCTTCGGTGAGCACGACCTCCTGGTGCTCACCACCTGCCAAGTGCTCCCATTCGACGCCTCGATCGAATATCCCACCCAGATCAACGGAGTCGGACTCGAGAACTATCTCGATTGGATGCGAGCCCTGTGTCTGATCTCCGCCACTGGATGCCCGGCGATCTCCGTGCCTGCCGGCTTCTCGAAGTCGGGCCTGCCGGTAGGAGTCCAGCTCGTCGCGAAGCCGGGGGCAGACGTAGATCTGCTGCGCATCGCCCATGCCTTCGAAGCAGCGACGGAGATTCATCGCCGCCATCCTCAGCTAGCCGCGTCGATACCCTGAGAATTTGCGATCTGGGAGATCTCATTGGCCAAGTCGATGTCTTTGTCGGTGATCGACCCAGCATCGTGGGTGGTCAGAGAGATATCCACGTGTGGGAACCGCAGGTCCACATCCGGGTGGTGGCCTGCGGCTTCCGCCGCGTCGGCGATCGCGTTGATGAACGTCACGCCACTGACGAAGGAACCCGTCAGAAAGCGCGCGTGAAGTGCGTCGTCGGCCGATTGCCATTGCGTGAGTGCGTCGATTCGATCCTGCATGGAACCAGCTTGGCACCGGGGCCCGTCGGGTGTCCATAGTCGCCGCATCGACAGACACATCGAATCCGCTGGGTCAGGTATGCCATGCCTCATCATTGTTTGCCGAGCCTTCCCACACTGGAACGGTTCTAGAAAAGGTGTCAGGATATTCACCATGAGGACGGAACGGATCCGTCTCGTATCGCGAAGGAGAAACATATGCAGTTGAGCCCCGCTATGCAGAAGGTCCTCGGCGAGCAGGTCACCCTCGAACTCGAGGCATCGATGGTCTACCTGCAGCTGTCCATCCAGCTCGACGCCCTCGACCTGCCCGGAATGACACGCTGGATGCGTGCGCAGTCCGAAGAGGAGCAGGTCCACGCAGCGAAGTTCATCCAGCACTGCCAGGATCGCGACTTCGCTCCTCAGATCGGTGACATCGCTGCCCCGAAGGTCTCGGGCTCGCAGCCCATCGACTTCTTCAAGGCAGCTTTGGCCCACGAGGAGAAGGTGTCCGAGTCGATCCGCAACCTCTACCGCACCGCGCAGTCGGAGGGCGACCTCGATGTCCTGCCGCTCCTGCACTGGTTCATCGACGAGCAGGTCGAAGAGGAGTCCACCATCTCGGAGATCATCGGTCGACTGGATCACGTCGCCGACAGCGGTTCCGGACTGCTCCGGATCGATTCTGAGCTCGGATCACGTCATCCCGACATCAAGGCCGACAGCGAGTGATCGACAGATCATGATTTGCCGCGAGTGACCGGCGGTCACAGTCGCAGACCAACAGCGAACGGCCCGACCCCACACGGGGTTCGGCCGGTCGCTGTTTTCAGTCGTCGCTGTCACCATCCGGCTCCGCCGCATCTTATCAGGCTCCGAGCACAGCTTGGGATATGAGGAGGACGGGTGGAAGAGTCAGGAGCATGAGTACGGTTTGGGCGCCGATGAGGGCCGCCATCAGCTCGGAATTGCCACCCAGCTGACGAGCCATGACAAAGCCGGAGCTTGCGGTGGCGATGGACTGGAAGATTATTGCGACCAGGGCCGGTGTGGTGGGAACGTCGAGGAGAACCAGAGCGAGCAGGGTCACCGCAGGCAGGACGAGGAGCTTGGCTGCGGTCGAATTGATCATCGCGGCGGCTTGGGTGCGAAGCGGGAACCGGCGCAGGCCGGCGCCGACGCACAGAAGTCCGATCGGCAGGGCCGCAGCCGCCAACGAGGACAGCACGGAGTCGACGACATCGGGCACCTGAGCCCCGGTGAGGTTGAACAGTCCCCCGGCCGCACAGCCGATGACAAGTGGGTTCGTGATGATGACGCGGACGATCCCGAGAGCGGAGCTGGTCCCGGTACGCAGAAATTCGAACCCGAGGCTGGACACGATGTTCACCGTGGGCACGAGCACGGCCGCCACGATGGCGGCCAACGCACTGCCCTCGGATCCGAACAGGCTGGCCGATATCGACAGCCCGATATACGTGTTGAAACGTATTCCGCCCTGCAGCACCGAGGTGAAGGACGGCAAGTCGGGTGCCACGTACCGACGCAGTACGATGATGAGGATTGACACGACCGCAGTCGGGGCGATGAGGCCCACAGCCAGTCGTCCGAGCGGAACATGTGAGACGCTGACCTCGGCAACCGAAGAGAACAGCAGCACCGGCAATAAGCAGTAGTACGCGAGTTTCTCCGCCCCCGACCAGAATTCGGGATTCGTGAAACCTGGGAGTCGTCTGAGTCCGATGCCCAGGAGTATGAGAGCGGCGACGGGAACGAGCGCGAGAAGGACCGGAATGAGGCTCACGAGACTGAGAATTTCATGAGATAGGAATCATTTCAAAGTTGAGTGTGTTTGACTCAATGTAACGACCCGAAGAAAGGAAGCTCATGGCTACACGTTTTGACCCCATCCGTGACCTCGATCGATTCTTCTCGGAAGTGACACGTACCCCGAACTCCACTTCGCTTCCCATGGACCTCTACCGTGACGGAGAGGTCTTCGTCGCACGCATCGACATGCCCGGTGTGGATCCGTCCAGCATCGATGTCGACGTCGAGGATCGCACGCTGACCGTTCGCGCTCAGCGGCAGTCCGATGTTGCGGACAAGGATGTGAAATGGCTGACCCGGGAACGCACGGCCGGTACCTACGCACGTCAGCTCACTTTGGGCAACAGGGTCGCGCTCGATCGGATCCAGGCTGACTACCAGGACGGCGTGCTGTCGCTGACGATCCCCGTGGCTGAAGAAGCCCGTCCACGTAAGATCAATGTCTCGCACTCGAGCCCGACCAGAGCCACCGAGGTTGTCGAATCGTCGCCGGCCCAGGATGAGGATCCGGTCGGCACCTGATCGAGAAGCTCAACCTGTTGAAGCGGGTCGCACCTGTGGGTGCGGCCCGCTTCTTCTGGTCCGGCAGGGGTCTTCTGACCAGCAGCGTATGAGCTCGACGAGTTGCCGTTGCTCAGGCCGCTGACCTCAGCACATACGCGAGGCACAGGTACGGCAGGTCCAACTCGCCGGAGACGGGGTGGTCGAGGGAGAAGTAGTCGTAGAGATTCGACTCCACACGTGCCCTCGTCACCTCATTCGACCGCAGCCAGTAGGACCGTGTTCTCGCCAGGTCGACG
This sequence comes from Brevibacterium picturae, assembly GCF_900105045.1. Lineage (GTDB taxonomy): Bacteria > Actinomycetota > Actinomycetes > Actinomycetales > Brevibacteriaceae > Brevibacterium > Brevibacterium picturae. Next base: position 4,300,332 of record NZ_LT629739.1, read on the forward strand.
ATGCCGTCGACGGTGACTGGCGTGGTGAATTCGACCAGTGCATGATCGACGAGATCGAAACCTGCCGGGCCCGGTCGATACGCAGGTCGGTAGACATCGCCTGCATGCATGATCCGGCTCAGGCGCAGCACCCAGGCGATGCGCACATCGAGCTGGTTGATGAGGATGAGCAGGTGACCGCCTGGCTTGAGGATGCGGGCGATCTCGGCAGCAGCTCGCGTCTCATCGAACCAGTGCCAAGCCTGCGCCACCGTGACGACATCGGCGCAGTCTGTCGGCAGCCCTGTGTCCTCGGCGCTGCCGATGAGACTGCGTGCAGGATTGTTCGCCAATGCCGCCTCGTCGGGATCGACAGCGATGACCTGGGAGCCGCGGTCGAGCAGAAGACGGCTGAGTACGCCGGTCCCGGCACCGAGATCACAGACCTGGGCATCCTTCCAGTTCATCGGCATCAGGTTGATGGCCGCATCGGGGTAGCTCGGGCGCACGTCATCGTAGAGTTGGGCCAGATTGCCGAAGCTGCGCCCATGAGCTGATTGCGCGCGTGGTCTCACAGTTCGCCCACCCTGATTCGTGAAGTTGATTGATCGTGGTCAACTCTAACGTGCCACCGGATTCGGCCTTGCCCACCCTCCCCGCACGCGAGCCGGGAAATGACTAGGATGGCTGTACGGTCAACCAACAGTGACAAGGAGCATCGATGTCCCCCACTTCCGAGCTGCAGGCAGAACTGGAAAGCGCTTCTGGCGCCTATGAGGAATTCGCGTCTCGCGGGTTGAAGCTCGATATCACCCGAGGCAAGCCGGCAAGTGAACAGCTTGACCTGTCGGTGGATCTCCTCAGCGCAGTCACCGGGGACGATGTCATGACTCCGAGCGGCGTCGACACCCGCAACTACGGGGGCCTGGATGGAATCGTCGAGCTGCGTGAGCTCTTCTCTCCCCTGCTCAAGGTGCCGTCGGACCAACTGCTGGCCGGCGGCAATGCTTCACTGACGCTCATGGCCCAGGCGCTGACCTTCGCCCTCATGCACGGAACCGTCGGTGACTCACGCCCCTGGGGGCAGGGACCGCATAAGCTCATCTGCCCGGTCCCCGGCTACGACCGGCACTTCACGCTGGCCGAGTCGTTGGGCTTCGAGCTCCTCAGCATCCCGATGGACTCCGAAGGCCCTGTCGTCGCCGAGGCGCAGCGTCTGGCCGCGGACGAATCGGTCAAGGGAATGTGGCTGGTGCCCATGTACTCGAACCCGACCGGCATCACGATCACCGAGGAACGAGCTCGGGAGCTCGCGGCGATGCCTGCTGCGGCACCCGACTTCACCTTGCTGTGGGACAACGCCTACGGACTCCACCACCTGCGCGAGCAGCATCCCGAAGTGCTCGACATCCTCAGCATCTGCGCCGAAGCCGGACACCCGGAACGCCCATGGATCTTCGCCTCGACCTCGAAGATCACCCACGCCGGTGCCGGAGTCTCCTTCTTCGGTGCGGGGCCGGAGACCAGCGGTTGGATCCGGGCGAATCTCTCGAAGATCTCGATCGGTCCCGATAAGGTCAACCAGCTGCGCCATCTGCGCTTCTTCTCCGACGCGGCGGGCGTCGAGGAGCATATGCGCCAGCACGCGAAGATCATTGCCCCGAAATTCGACGCCGTGTTGGACACTCTTGAGCGGGAGCTGGGCGGCAGGGACCTGGCACAGTGGACCGAACCAGACGGCGGATACTTCATCACCTTGACCACCTTGGAGGGTACCGCGGATCGGATTGTGAAATTGGCCGCCGAGGCGGGGGTCAAGCTGACCCCGGCCGGTGCCACCCATCCCTATGGTCTGGACCCGCTCAACAACATCATCCGCATCGCCCCGACCATGCCCACTGTCGGGGACGTGGAATTGGCTGCGCAGGGCCTCGCGGCCTGTGTGAAGCTGGCCAGCTACGAGAAGCTTCTGGCCGGCTGAGGCCGCCGCTTGGCCGAATGAGGCCTGAATACAAAAACTCCTGGTCGGTGCATTCACCGGCCAGGAGTTCTTTGACTGTGCTGTTGTGAACAGCCTCAGTATTCGTAGAAGCCACGACCGGACTTGACGCCCAGCAGGCCGGCATCAACCATGCGAGAGAGCAGCACCGGAGGCTTGGACGCAGGATCGCCGGTCTCCGTGTAGATGCTCTCAGCTGCGTACAGGCAGGTGTCGAGCCCGACCATGTCGGCAAGCTTGATCGGCCCCATCGGGTGCGCGCAGCCGCCCACCATTCCCGCGTCGATGTCCTCCTTGGTGGCGAATCCGGACTCGACCATGCGAATCGCGCTGCACAGGAATGGGATGAGCAACGCGTTGACGATGAATCCCGGACGGTCCTGCGCCTGGATCGGGTTCTTGCCCAGCACCTCGGCGACGAACTCCGTGGCCGTCTCACGCACCGAATCGGCGGTGAGCACGGAAGAGACGACCTCAACGAGTGGCTGCACCGGAGCCGGGTTGAAGAAGTGAACCCCCAGCACCCGCTCCGGACGTGACGTCGACTGTGCGAACCGGATGATCGGCATCGATGAGGTGTTCGAGGCGAGGATCGCCTCGGGATCCGTCACGACCTTGTCGAGTTCGGCGAAGATCGACTTCTTGATGTCCTCGTTCTCGCTGGCGGCCTCGATGACCAACTGGCGATCGGCGAGTTCGCCGATGTCAGTGGTGAATCGCAGTCTGCCCAGGGCTGCGTCCCGGGCCTCGGAATCGAGCTTTCCCTTCTCGACCGCACGGGTCAAGGATTTCTCGATGCGAGCACGGCCCGCTGCGGAGACCTCATCGTTGATCTCACGGACGATGACGTCGAGACCCGACTTCGCGAGCACCTCGGCGATGCCGGCGCCCATGAGTCCGCTGCCGATGACAGCGGTGCGTTGAATGCTCATTAGCTGCTCCATTTCTTGTGTGTCTGTTCGTCCATGTGTGTCAGGGCTGTCTGGCGAGGAACCAGTCCGAACCGCGGATGGCCTTCATGGCTTCGCGACGACGTTCCTTGGGCAGGGTCTGGACGTAGACCTGCCCGTCGAGGTGGGCCACCTCGTGCTGGAGCATCTGTGCGAAGACTTCCGTGCCGGAGATTTCCACCGGTGAGTTCTCCGCGTCCACGCCGCGCACACGAGCGAACTCGTAGCGAGGCGTGGGGAAGAACAGTCCGGGGACGGAGAGGCAGCCCTCCTCGATGTCGCGCAGCTGCCCACCGACCTCGACGACCTCGGGGTTGATGACATATCCCGTACGACCGTCAAGGTCATAGCCGAATGCCCGTACGCCGACGCCGATCTGCGGTGCCGCGACAGCGGCCCGACCCTCCGGCAGTGACGTGTCCACGAGGTCCTGGGCCAGTGCTCTGAGCCCTTCGTCGAAGACGGTGACCGGCGCGCACGAACTGCGCAGCACCGGATCACCCCACAGCCGGATGTCTCGCTCAGCCATCGATGACCACGACTAGGTCGCCGCCTTCGAGCTGCTGGACGTTGCCGATGGCGATACGCGAGACTGTGCCGGCCGTCTGAGTGGTGATGGAGGCTTCCATCTTCATGGCCTCGATCGTCGCGACCGTCGCACCGGCCTCGACGCGATCCCCCTCGGCGACCTGCAGCGTGACGACGCCTGCGAACGGGCTGGCCACGTGACCGGACTGGGAAGGATCGGCCTTCTCCGCGGTCTTGACGTCGCTTTCGACCGCACGGTCGCGCACCTGGAGCGGACGCAGCTGACCGTTGAGCGTGAACATCACCGATCGCATGCCGCGCTCGTCGGTGCCGCTGATCGCCTGCACGCCGATGAGGAGGTCCTTGCCCTTCGACAGTTCGACCGCGTGCTCCTCGCCCGCAGTCAGACCGTAGAGGTATTCCGAGGTCTCGACGACGGACAGATCGCCGTAGTTCGCGCGCATCTGCTCGAACTCCTTGGTCGGACCGGGGAATAGGAGCGAGTTGAGCTTAGCCTGACGTGCGGTGCCCGGCGTCTCCAGGGCTGCCGCATCCTCGGGCGCGAGGTCTTCGGACACGGCGTTGTGCCTGCGTCCGGCCAGCGCCTTCGTCCGGAACGGCTCGGGCCATCCGCCCGGAGGATCGCCGAGGTCGCCGTTGAGGAAGCCGATAACCGAGTCAGGGATGTCGAACCTGTCCGGATTCTCTGCGAACTCCTCCGGGTCGACACCGGCACCTACGAGGTGGAGAGCGAGGTCTCCGACGACTTTCGACGACGGGGTGACCTTGACGAGGTGGCCGAGGATCGAATCCGCTGCCGAGTACATGCGCTCGATATCCTCGAACCGCTCCCCCAGGCCCAGAGCAACGGCCTGCTGGCGCAGGTTGGACAGCTGGCCGCCCGGGATCTCGTGCCGGTAGACACGCCCGGTCGGTCCGGGCAGCCCGGACTCGAAGGGTGCGTAGACCTTGCGGACCGATTCCCAATACGGTTCGAGATCGCTGACCGCATTGAGACTGATCCCGGTGTCGCGTTCGGTGTTCTCGAACGCCGCCACCAGAGCGGACAGGCTCGGCTGACTGGTCGTACCGGCCATGGCGGCAGATGCCGCATCGACGGCGTCGGCACCGGCTGCCGCGGCAGCATGGAGAGTGGCCAACTGACCACCGGCGGTGTCGTGAGTGTGGACGTGGACGGGAAGATCGAAGTTCTCCCGCAGGGCAGTGACGAGTTTCGTCGCAGCAGCAGGGCGGAGCAGCCCGGCCATGTCCTTGATTGCGAGCACATGTGCGCCGGCGGCGACGATCTGCTCGGCCAGTTTCAGGTAGTAGTCGAGCGTGTAGAGCTCTTCTCGCGGATCGAGGATGTCGGAGGTGTAGCACAGGGCAACCTCGGCGACCGTGGTGTTCGTGGCTCGAACGGCCTCGATAGCCGGACGCATCTGTTCGACATCGTTGAGGGCGTCGAATATGCGGAAGATGTCGATGCCGGTGCGGGCCGCCTCATCGACGAAGGCATCGGTGACCTGAGTCGGATACGGGGTGTAGCCAACGGTGTTGCGACCGCGCAGAAGCATCTGGAGGTTGATGTTGGGCACGGCCGAGCGCAGCGCGGCCAATCGTTCCCAGGGATCCTCACCGAGGAATCGCAGCGCCACATCGTAGGTGGCCCCGCCCCAGGCTTCGATGCTGAGCAGCTCGGGGGTCATCCGGGAGACGTGTCCGGCGACGGCGAGCAGGTCCCGGGTGCGCACACGGGTGGCGAGCAGGGACTGGTGAGCATCGCGGAAGGTGGTGTCCGTGACGGCCAGAGGAGTCTGGTTCCGCAGTGCCTGAGCGAAGCCCGCAGGACCGGCGTCGAGGAGCCGATCGCGACTTCCTGGCAGCGGATCTGCGCCAAGGTCGATTTGGGGCAGCTTCTCCGCCGGGCGGATGCGCACGCTGGGCTCGCCGTTGGGGCGATTGACCGTGACGTCGGCGAGGAAATCGAGGATTTTCGAACCGCGATCGGCACTGACACGAGCGTCGAGCAGGTGCGGGCGCTCCTCGATGAATGACGTCGCGAGGTCTCCGGCGATGAATGACTCGTCTTCGAGCACGGCACGCAGGAACCCGATGTTCGACGAGACACCGCGGATCCGGAACTCGGCAAGTGCCCGCCGAGCACGCGAGATCGCCTGCCCGAAGTCGCGTCCACGGCAGGTAAGCTTGACGAGCATCGAGTCGAAGTGTGCGCTGACGGCGGCACCGGCATGCACGGTTCCACCGTCGAGACGCACACCGGCGCCACCCGCCGAGCGGTAGGCGGTGATGGTCCCGGTGTCGGGACGGAAGGAGTTGGCCGGATCCTCGGTGGTGATGCGGCATTGGAGGGCGGCGCCCTTGATTCGCATCTCGTCCTGAGTCAGGCCGATTTCAGCCAGAGTGTCCCCCGATGCGACGCGCATCTGAGAAGCGACCAGATCGATGTCCGTGATCTCCTCAGTGACCGTATGCTCAACCTGAATGCGCGGGTTCATCTCGATGAAGACATGCTGTCCCTTACGCGGACCATCGGTCTCGAGGAGGAACTCGACGGTTCCCGCGTTCTGGTAACCGAGAGCCTTGGCGAACTTCAGCGCATCCGTGTGCAGAGCATCGCCGATTGCCGGGTCCAGATTCGGAGCCGGTGCGATCTCGACGACCTTCTGGTGACGGCGCTGGACGGAGCAGTCGCGTTCGAAGAGGTGAATCGCATTCGAGTCGTTATCGGCGAGGACCTGTACCTCGATGTGACGCGGACGCTGCACTGCCTGTTCGATGAAGACGGTGGGATCGCCGAAGGCGCCCTCTGCTTCGCGCATCGCGGCCTTGAGCGCATCCTCCAGCTGTGAGGCTTCGCCGACTCGGCGCATACCGCGCCCACCGCCGCCGGCGACTGCCTTGACGAAGAGTGGGTACTCCATGGATTCCGCATCGGCCAGCAGCTGGGCGATGTCGGCGGAGGGACGCGTCGAGTCGAGCACGGGAATTCCGGCATTGCGTGCGGCTGTCAGAGCCTGCACCTTGTTGCCGGCCAACTCGAGCACATCGGCCTCGGGGCCGACGAAGGTGATTCCGGCATCTTGGCAGGCTCGCGCCAGATCGGGATTCTCCGACAGGAAGCCGTAGCCGGGGTAGATTGCGTCGGCCCCGGATTCCTGAGCGACGCGCAACATCTCTTCGACGCTGAGGTAGGCACGAACGGGGTGCCCTTCCTGGCCGATCATATAGGCCTCATCGGCCTTCATCCGGTGTTCGGAGTTCCGATCCTCATAGGGGAAAACAGCGACAGTGGAGGCGCCGAGTTCGTACGCTGCACGGAACGCGCGAACGGCAATCTCTCCACGATTTGCCACAAGAACTTTAGAGAACATCTGTGTCTCTCACTTCTGTATCGATCGCCTTAGGGCGATAGTCGACGGGCTGTCGAGGAACTACTCTACTCAGTGACCTGGAGCACTCGAATACAGGGGGTCCCATTTTCGCTCGACTGCCACGCCCGGCGTGGTCGTGACTGCTCAGCCCGGCCCGATACGTTAACGTAGGAGGGTGCTTGTCCTAAGTATCAGCAGCCTCAAAGGCGGAGTCGGTAAGACGTCCGTGACACTCGGTCTTGCCTCGGCCGCATACAACCGGGGAATTCCGACCTTGGTCGTCGACATGGATCCGCAAGCGGACTCCTCTACCGGCCTCGATGTCCCGACCTCGACGCGTGTCGACATCGCCGACGTGCTCGCTGCCCCGAAATCCCAGAAAATCCTGTCCGAGGCGATCATCCCCTCCGGGTGGGTGGGCGACAAGCTCGGACAACTTGACGTGATCTCCGGTTCCCCCAGAGCTGCGGAATTCGACCGCCCCTCACTGTCGGAGCGATACCTTCGGCGCCTTGAAGACGCGCTGAGTCGGGTCGCTCAGGGCTATCGGCTCGTTCTCATCGACTGCCCACCGAGTCTCAACGGGCTCACACGCACCGCGTGGACTGCCAGCAATCGCGTCGCAGTGGTGACCGAACCCAGCCTCTTCTCCGTCGCAGCCGCAGATCGTGCGCTTCGGGCGGCAGATGAGCTGCGCCAACGAGGAACCTCCGACATCCAGCCACTGGGTCTCGTGGTCAATCGGGTGCGTTCGGGTTCGAACGAACATGACTATCGGATCACTGAGATGCGAGAGATGTTCGGACCCTTGGTGCTCAATCCGCCGCTGGCCGAACGTGCGGTGATGCAGCAGGCCCAGGGCTCTGCCCGCCCGATCCACACCTGGCCCGGCAAACCGGCAGAAGAAGTGGCCACGTCGTTCGACACTCTGCTGGAACGAGCCCTGCGCTCGGAGAATATCCGCCCGCGCAAGCCTCAGGATCAATAAGCCTCGAGCCGCGTCCAAGGTGCATGCCGTGACGCCGCGCTGTCGCGACAGATCATGGTGTGATGCGTGATTGCCTGTGACGAAATACAGCCTCTGATGAAATTGAGTGTGGCCCGTCCTTTCGGACGGGCCACACTCATCAATCCCCCATGGTGCCCCTGGGCAGGGCAACCCGGTATCCGGGCGTAGGTTGTTCAGCCGAGCTTCTGCGCCCTTCGCTGCGCGAGCTCGTCCATCTCGACGATGGCCGAATCATCTTCAGGAAGACGTTCGCTCGGCAATTCGGACAGGCTACCTTCGACTTCGTTCCAGACGCGGCCCACGGCAATGCCGAAGACTCCCTGTCCGCCCTGCAGCAGGTCGACGACCTCGTCAGGAGAAGTGCACTCGAAGACGCTGGCGCCGTCGGACATGAGAGTGATCTGTGAGAGATCCTGCACGCCGCGTGAACGCAGGTGATCGACCGCGGTGCGGATCGACTGCAGACCGACGCCGGTGTCGAGGAGTCGCTTGACGATCTTGAGTACAAGAATGTCCCGGAAACTGTAGAGTCGCTGGCTGCCGGATCCGGTTGCATTGCGGATCGATGGGGTCACCAGGTCGGTGCGGGCCCAGTAGTCGAGTCGACGGTAACTGATGCCGATGACTTTGCACACGGTCGGGCCACGGTATCCAGCCTCTTCATCGAGGACAGGCAGATCATCGTCGAACAACAGTCCTTGAGCGGCTGGCGGTATCGGCGTCGGTTCGACGCTTTCATGACTTGAGCGGTTCACACCGACTCCTCCTTATAGTCCCTGGGGGAAGCGAAGATCGCTTTGAAGGGCAGAGAACGGTTCCATTCTAGCTCTCTTCTCAGCGAACCTACAGTGGGATTCAACATCTCCAAGCTATTCTTCCGTGCCTTCCAGGACAAACACCTCAAGGTAACAATTTGCGCGTGTCGCCGTTATCGCAGTATTCGAACAGCTGATTCATCGTTACATGAACGGTTCGCGGTCTCAGGCGGACCCGGTTCAGTCGGACCCGGACTGCGATTGGTCGTCCTCGGCCTCGGCGGGTCTCTGCGGCTTCTCGTCCTCATTTTTCTTGTCCTCTGCCTTCTTCGGTTTGGAACTGGTGAGGAGCTTGGTTTTGACCGTCGACGCGTACTTGTCGACATATTCCTGGCCGGAGAGCCGCATGATCTCGTACATGATTTCGTCGGTGACGGAACGCATCAGGAAGCGATCATGCGGAAGCCCCTCGTACTTCGAGAAGTCCATGGAGGATCCGAAGACGATCCCAACGCGTCGAAACTTCGGGATCAGGCGTCCAGGGGGTTGAATCTTGTCGGTGCCGATGATCGCGACGGGAATCACCGGGGCACCGGACTCGAGGACCAGGCGTGCGACACCGGTGCGGCCGCGGTAGAGCTTGCCGTCCGGTGAACGTGTGCCCTCCGGGTAGATGCCCAGAGAGTTGCCCTCTCTCAGAACCTTGAGCCCGGATTCCAGCGAGGCCTGAGAACCGGATCCGCCGGCTCTGTCCATCGGCAGCTGGTTGTTGAGTTTGAAGAACCAGCGGGTGATGGCGCCTTTGAGGCCACGTCCGGTGAAATAGTCCTTCTTCGCCAGATAGACGACCGGGCGGGGAGCGAGCAGGGGAACGAAGATCGAGTCCATGAAGTGATTGTGGTTTCCCGCGATGATCGCAGGACCATCGGACGGGAGATTGTCCAGCCCGCGCACCCAGGGACGGAAGAGAATCCGCAGAATGGGTCCGGCCACGACTCGCTTGAGAAACCAGTAGAACACGAGCACCCTTCCCTGTCACGACTCTTTGTCGTCCTCGGACATCATATATCGACACCATCACCGCACATTCATGCCATGCTGAAGCTATGGAGATCGACTACTCACCACAATCGGTGCCGACTGCACCTTACCGTCAGATCGTTCCGGCCTCTGCGTCTGCTGTGCTGTTTCTCCACGGGATCACCGGTTCGCCTGCCGCGTGGTTCCCCATCGCCCGGGCCATACATCGTGAGGGAATCAGCGTCAGCGTACCGCTGCTTCCCGGCCACGGAACGCGCTGGCAGGATCTGAATGCCACGACCTGGGCTGATTGGCTGGATGCCGCGACGACAGAACTCGAGGCGCTCTCCCGGACCCACTCCCGTGTAATGGTGGCCGGCTTGTCGATGGGTGGCGCACTCGCGTTGGCGCTGGGCACCGGCGAGGAGCCACCCGACGAACTCGTCCTCATCAACCCGGCCCTCTACATCGATTCCCCGCTGACCCCGGTTCTGCCCGTCCTCAAGCACGTCGTCGCCTCGGTGCCGGCGATCGCCGGAGACATCGCGCATCCGGACCGCTGTGAGTATGCCTACGAGCGCACACCTGTCGCCGCAATCGCCTCGTTCGCTTCGGCGCAGAAGACACTTCGCGACGATCTGTGGCGGATCGAGTGCCCGGTCTCACTCTTCGTCTCGGGCCGTGACAGCGTTGTCGGTCCGCGGACCCTCCGGACCCTGCGTTCGCGTCTGTCCCGTCGACCGCAGATCATATCCTTGCGTCGGTCGCGGCACGTGGCCACCTTGGACAATGACGCGGACACCATCGCCGAGGCGATCCTTGAGAAAATGACATCCGCCGGTCGCGCACGTGCTGGAAACCCCGGTGGTCGGGAATAGAGACGCCGAGAAGATTGCTGATAGAGGACATGGACGACGAGAAGAACGAGGACTGGCGCAACCAGGTTCCCGAGTCCGAGCGGCTCGGCGATTCCTCGCGCATCAGTGATAGTCACTGGGAAGATCTCGTCAATCAGATTGCCGAACCCAGCGCCATGATGGGCGATATGCCTGTCGATGAGATCAGGGACAGACTCGAAGAGGAGGAGGGGTGGGAACCCAGTCCCGCTGAACCGATCGGCTGGCGCACCGCGTCGCCGACTCTGATGCTCTCAGTGATCGCGACGTTCGGCGCAGTCCTGCTCTTGCTCATCGGGGTCATCTTCTTTCGACCTCTGCCCGATTGGTACCTGTTGGTCGGCATCGCTGTCGGTCTCGGCGGAGCCGTCGGACTCTTCTTCCATCTCCCCACGAGTCCTTCGTCCGACGGAGACAACGGCGCCTCGGTGTGATCCCGCAGTCGACAGACGGACCCATGTCACGGGCGGGTGACAGACTGGGCCACATGTCCGCTCCATTCGACCGATCTGCCACGGCAATCGATTCCTCGCAGCTGTCGTTCGACAACCTCGGCACGCCCCTTCACGAGGTCACATTCGTCATCGTCGACCTCGAAACAACTGGCACCCATGCCGGAAAGTCGGAGATCACGGAGATCGGTGCGATCAAGACGCGCGGCGGTGAGGTCCTCGGGGAGTTCCAGTCCCTGGTCAAACCCGAGGAGTCGGTGATCAGTCCCTTCGTGGCGCAGCTCACCGGGATCACACATGCCATGGTCGACGATGCTCCCTCGATCCGTTCGGTCCTGCCGAGTTTTCTGGAGTTCTCGGTCGGTGCAGTCCTGGTTGCACACAATGCTCCCTTCGACATCGGGTTCCTCCGCTCAGCCTGTGAGAAGCTGGACTACCACTGGCCCCAGCCGACCGTCCTCGACACCGTCACTCTGTCCCGACGAGTGGTGGGCCGGGATGAGGTCCGCAACCATAAACTGTCGACTCTCTCCGCTCATTTCGGAACCGAGGTCTCCCCAGACCACCGGGCACTCTCTGATGCTCAGGCGACTGGTGAGGTGCTGCATCGGGTCCTGGAACGATTCGGCGGATACGGCATCACGACCCTAGAAGAGCTGGCTACGGTGCGCCAGGCCGGCTGGGCGAAACGTCAGGCCAAGTCTCATCTGGCCAAGGGCGTCCCAGCCGAACCAGGCGTCTACATGTTCCTCGACGGAACTCGACGAGTCCTCTATATCGGCAAATCAGGCAACATGGCGCGCCGTGTCCGGGGGTATTTCAACGCCTCGGAGAACCGCGGCCGGATGGCTGAGATGATCACGGCGGCGCAGGAAGTCAGCTGTCTGCCGTGTGCGCATGCGCTGGAGGCCGAAGTCAGGGAGATTCGCCTGATCGGAGAGCTCGCCCCGCCCTATAACCGACGTTCGAAGAACCCCGAACGCAATTCCTGGATCGTTCTCAGCGATGAAACATTTCCACGACTGTCGGTCGTCCGGTCGAACACGGCATTGGAGAAGTCACCCGCCACTCCCCTGGGTCCGTTCCGGTCACGCAAGTCAGCCCAAGCGGTGAAGGAGCTTCTCGACACCCTCTACCCGGTCAAACGGTGCACGGCGAAGATCACAGCGGCGAACCTCGACTCGCATCGACCGTGTGTGAGTTCTCAGGTGGGCCAGTGCGGAGGCCCCTGCGCCGGGGTGACCGACAGGCACAGATACCTGGCCGAGATCGCGGAGCTGTTTGCAGTCATGGCCGGCGACTTCTCGTCGCTGCGCCGACTGTGCACACAGCGAATGTCGAGATTGGCCGAGGAAGCCAGATACGAGACGGCCGCCGAGGTGCGGGACGCGATGCGCTCGGCACTGTCGACCGCCGCGCGGGCTGAATCGGTCCGCGCACTTCGGGACATCCCTGAGATCCTTGCGTACGCGCCAGGGCCTGAGGGCGGACTCGATCTCGGTGTCATCCGACACGGAAAACTGGCTGCTGCCTCCCACGCCCGCGGCACGCAGAGCATCGAAGGAGGCTTCGCCGCCATCCGGGCGACCGCGGAATGGGTGCCTGCACCGGGGAAGCTGCCGGCAGCCACCGACTCCTTGGCGGAAGAGACGCGGCTGCTCGCCCAATGGCTGCAGTCGGCAACACTGACCTCGGTGCAGGGAGCGTGGTCGCTTCCCTGCACCGGGGCCAATTACCACGCGCAGGAGTCAGGCCCGGTTCGTCTCGGCGACCCTGTGTGAGACCGCAATCAGCTGATCGAGCTTCTGCGCACCGAGACCGGCATCGACCGTCTCTTCCGCGACCGTCAGCTTCGCCGCCATCCGCTCGGTCAGGCTCCCCACCGCGGACTCATCGGCCGCGACGAGGGCTGCGGCGGTATTGATGAGCACGATGTCGCGCACCGCGGCCTTCTCTCCGTTGAGCACCGACCGGGTGATCTCAGCGTTGTCCTCAGGGCCGCCACCGCGCAGCTCGTTCTTCGTGACACGTTCGAAGCCCAGGTCCATGGCATCGAAAGTCATATGCTCAACCTCGCCGTGGCGAATCTCCCACACGTCGTTGACGTCGGTGTTGCTCAACTCATCCAGACCGTCCCGCGACCGGAACACAAGTGCCTGGTGTCCCCTTTTGGCCAATGTGCCGACAACCAGGGGCGCCATCTGAGCGTCGGCGACTCCGATCGCAGTATGGCGGGCGCGAGCCGGGTTCGTCAGCGGGCCGAGGATATTGAACGCAGTCGGAACACTGATCTGCCGACGCACTGCCGCCACGAACTGCATCGACGGATGAAAGACATTGGCGAAGCAGAATGCCAGACCGACTTCCTTCGCGATGATCCCGGTCTGCTCCGGTGTGATGTCGAAGCGAACGCCGAGAGCTTCGAGGACATCGGCGGAACCGGAGGCCGACGACGTCGCCCGGTTGCCGTGTTTGACGACGCGCTGGCCGCTTGCGGAGATGATCATCGCCGCTGTGGAAGAGATGTTGGCCGTCTTCGCCCGATCACCGCCGGTGCCGACGATATCGACGGAATCCTCGAGACCCGGCAGCTGCACGGCGTGATCCATCATGGCGGAGACCAGGCCGGCGATCTCGGCGACAGTCTCGCCCTTCGTGTGGTGTGCCGCAAGAAATGCGGCCATTGTCACATCGGGCGTCTGACCAGACATGATCTGGTCCATTGCCCAGGCGGCGGCAGACTCGTCGAGATCTTGTTGATGCATGAGTGACATCAGCAGATCCGGCCAGGTGTAGGTGGCGCCCTGAGGTGTGGTTCGGAGCCCGGGTTCCTGTGTTTCCGGGCTGGTCGTACGCGGTGTCTCCGTCATCCGAATGAACTCTCCTTCAAGGACTTTCACCACCTCTGAGCACGAGATGGAACTTACCAGCGGCATCCTATCCTGTCTTCGACACGCGGGGGCGCGGTGATCCGAATGCGAGATTCCGGCACCAATTCAAGGTTTTCGCTACATCGTGTAGAAAAATATTCATCGAAACCTGGGTAAAAGATGAAAACTCACCCCGAGACGAGTAATAATGGGGGTGTGTCAACTGCCACTGCATCTCAAACAGCGCCAGCACATCCGGTTGTCAATCGTCCGAATGTGACCACGGTGGGCTTCATCGTGTTCCTCGCGAGCGACCTGATGTTCTTTGCCGCGCTCTTCGCCATGTACTTCACCATTCGATCCGTCGTGCCCGGATTATGGGAGACCCAGACCGAGCTTCTGGACATTCCCTATGCGCTGGGCAATACGCTCATTCTGGTGTCGTCTTCATTCACCTGCCAGCTGGGCGTCTTCGCAGCAGAGAGGTTCCGGCCGCGCCGGACAGGTTCTCTGTTCAACATCGCCAAATGGGGAATGGTCGAGTGGTTCTACCTCACATTCCTGCTGGGCGCGGTCTTCGTCGCCGGCCAGGTGATGGAGTACGCCACCCTGGTCAGCGAGGGCCTCGCCATCAATACGGATGGCTATGGCTCCGTCTTCTACTTGACAACAGGGTTCCACGGCATTCACGTGACTATCGGGCTCATCTGCTTCCTGCTTGTGATCGGACGAGCATACGGAGCCAAGAAGTTCGGTCACCACGAGGCCACATTCGCGATTTGCGTGTCCTACTATTGGCACTTTGTCGACGTCGTCTGGGTCGGTCTCTTCGGAGTCATCTACCTCCTCCAATAGACGGCTCGAGATGCTCGGCCATTCGGACTCACAACATTTAAAGCAAAGGACGATCACGTGAAGTTTTTAGCAGATCGCCGCAGGCATCCAATGGCACTGGTTGTGCTGCTCTTGGTGGGCTTGCTGCTGACTGGCGGAGCCTACGCACTCTTCACCCAGACATCGAGCGCAAAGGCAGAGACTGCCAGCTCCTCGGACATCGAAGAAGGCCAAAAACTCTTCGTTGCGAACTGCGCAACATGCCACGGCCTCAGTGGCGAGGGTTCGAAAGCCGGACCAGGGCTCATCGGCGTCGGTGCAGCAGCAGTCGATTTCCAGGTCGGAACCGGACGCATGCCCCTGCAGGCCAATGGGCCGCAGGCGCGGGCCAAAGAGCCGCAGTTCAATGACGAGCAGACGGCGCAGCTCGCCGCCTACGTCGCATCGCTGGGCCCTGGCCCTGCGATTCCGGAGGAAGAGAACCTCGACGGGTCCAAGGGCGATCCTGCTGCAGGCGGCAGTCTCTTCCGCGCCAACTGCGCGATGTGCCACAACGTGGTCGGCGCCGGCGGCGCTCTGACACGAGGCAAATACGCTCCGAACCTGGAAGATGTCTCCGACAAGCACATCTATGAAGCAATGCAGACCGGCCCACAGAACATGCCGATCTTCAACGACGCGAACCTGACTCCCGATGACAAGCGCGACGTCATCGCCTATGTCAACGAAGTGACGGAGACGCCCTCACCCGGTGGATTCAAGCTCGGATCGCTGGGACCTGTGGCCGAAGGACTCTTCATCTGGTTCTTCGGACTCAGCGCAGTCATCGGACTGACAGTGTGGCTGTCATCAAGGTCGAAGTGAGTCAGCCAATGTCGTTCAGTAACCACCACGAGAAAAGACGGGGAATTCAATGACCTCGAAAGACCACTTCGGCGGCGGTAGCCAGCTCGAGGAGTTGAATGGGTTCACGAACCCGGGGCTGCCGGAACACAAGCCGCGGATCGCTGACCGTGATCCGAAGGCCGCGAAGGTAGCCGAACGCCAAGTAGCGGCGTGGTTCATCCTGTCGATGGTCGGAACCATCTGGTTCATCGTCTCCTACTTCCTGTTCACTCCAGGCGAGACGATGCAGAGCATCCGGATCCACAACACCTCTGTTGGCCTCGGTGCCGCTGTGGCGATGTTCTCCATCGGCGCCGGTGCCGTGCTGTGGGCGAAGAACCTCATGAGCGATCACGAGGGTATCGATGAACGTCACGACATCGGCGGCAGCGAAGAGGATCAGGCTGTTGCGCTCGAGATCCTGCATCAGGCCAAGGAGGAATCGGGAATCGCCCGCCGTCCGCTCCTGCGCAACACACTGATCGCGGCACTGGCCATCGCTCCCCTGCCTGCCGTCCTCGTCTTCCGTGATCTGGGCCCGCTGCCCGGTGACAAGATGTTCACTACCCTCTGGGGCGAAGGCGTGCGCCTGATTCAGGATCCGGGCGGTATTCCATCCATGGAATCCGAACGCCCCATCAAGGCAGAAGATGTCACCATCGGTTCGGCCTATCACGTGCTTCCGTCCGGCATCGGCGATGAAGAGAATGCCGAACACCCACTGAATGAGAAGGCCAAGGCTGCCGTTCTCCTCATGCGCATCGATCCCAAAGAACTCAAAGAGGACCCGGATCGCAAAGACTGGTCGCACGACGGCATCGTCGCGTACTCGAAGATCTGCACCCACGTCGGTTGCCCCGTCGCACTGTACGAGCACCAGACGCACCACCTGCTCTGCCCGTGCCACCAGTCGACGTTCGATGTGACCGAACACTGCAAGGTCATCTTCGGCCCGGCCAAGCGTCCACTCCCGCAGCTGCCCATCTCGGTCGACAGCGACGGCTTCCTGGTCGCACAGTCGGACTTCCCTGAGCCCGTCGGACCTACGTTCTGGGAGATCAATCACCCATGAGTACTACACAACCCACAACCACCGTCGGGCAGGCTGCGAACTTCGCCGAAACACGTGTCGGGGCTTCGGTCCTGGTGCGCGAATTCGGACGGAAGATCTTTCCTTCTCACTGGTCGTTCATGCTCGGCGAGGTTGCTCTCTACAGCTTCATCATCGTCATCCTCTCCGGAACGTTCCTCACCTTCTTCTTCACGCCTGCAATGGGCGAGATGCATTATGAAGGTCCCTGGGCGCCGCTGCGCGGTGTCGAGATCTCGGAGGCGTACAACTCGACTCTGGCGATCTCGTTCGAGATTCGCGGCGGTCTGTTCATCCGTCAGATGCACCACTGGGGTGCGCTGCTCTTCGTAGCTGCGCTGAGCATCCACATGCTGCGTGTGTTCTTCACCGGCGCGTTCCGTCGTCCCCGCGAGCTCAACTGGATCGTCGGTGTGCTTCTGGTCATCATGGGTATGGCGGCCGGTTTCACCGGCTATTCGCTGCCCGATGATCTGCTCTCGGGCAACGGTCTGCGAATCATCGACGGTATCGTCAAATCACTGCCCTTGGTCGGAACGTATCTCTCGTTCTTCATCTTCGGCGGCGAGTTCCCCGGCACCGACATCGTCGCCCGGCTCTACTCGCTGCACATCATGATCGTTCCAGCGTTGCTGATCGCTCTGATCGGCATCCACCTGGTGTTCGTCGTCGTGCACAAGCACACGCAGTACCCAGGCTCCGGCAACACTGAGAAGAACGTCGTCGGCGAACCTGTCCTGCCGACGTTCGCGGCCAAAGGCGGAGGATTCTTCTTCCTCATCTTCGGTCTCATCTCCCTGATTTCTGCCCTGTTCACGATCAACCCGATCTGGAACTACGGACCGTACGACCCATCGCCGGTCTCGGCGGGTACACAGCCTGACTGGTACATCGGCTGGGCAGACGGGTTCCTGCGCATCGTTCCAGGTTGGCTCGAGTTCTACATCGCCGGTTGGCCGATCTCACTGAATATCAACAGCGCGGTCATTGTCATGGGCGGTGTCTTCGGTGCGATGTTCATCTATCCGTTCTTCGAGTCGTGGCTGCTCAAGGACAAACGTGAACACCACATCCTTGATCGTCCACGCAACAATCCCACCCGCACCGCCATCGGTGTCGCAGGCGTCGTCTTCTACTGCAACATGTGGGCCGCTGCCTCGGGCGACATCATCGCCGTGTTCTTCCAGATGTCCCTCAACGACATGATCTACATCTATCGCATCCTGTTCTTCGTCGGACCGATCCTCGGTTACATGATCACGAAGCGCATGTGCATCGCTCTGCAGCGCAAGGATCGTGAGATCGCACTGCATGGTCGGGAGACGGCGAATATCATCCGACTCCCCCACGGTGAGTTCCTCGAGCGTCACGAGGCACTGCCACCGCACAAACTGTGGAAGCTGACCGCATTCGAGTCGCCGTCGTACACACCGGCGGAACCGAATGCCGATGGCAAGATCACCGGACTTGAGAAGTTCCGTGCGAGGCTGTCGAAGTTCTTCTTCGAAGACCGCGTCGCACCGGTGACGAAGCAGGAGCTCGAAGCATCGCACCACGATCACGACTCGGTCGAGTCAGGTGATCACAAGGAGATCGGTCACTGATCGAGACAGGTCTCAGATCTGCTCGTCGTGACAGGTCGGACAACTGATTGAGGGGTCCAGCATTTTTGCTGGGCCCCTCAGCTATGTCGCGGGTACTATCGATCCTCGTTTTCCCAATGTGGGCCGTACGGAGTTGCCAGTGAATGCGTCAGAACTTCCCGAGGCGATTGCCTCGAGAGGACGCAATGGTCACAGCATTGCGCACGACCACCAGTCGCGAAAGGCACAATCGTGGGATCAGACTGTCAGCGGCCCCGGCAACTGCCCAGCGGTTGACAGACTTCGCGCCCATGATGGTCAGTATGGCTGGCTATCAGTGGACAGCCGCTCAACCCAGACAAATGTGCAGTGGGATCTCTCCTGCAGTTCCAAGACACTGGACCGTACAGGCGGAGAGGCAACCGGTCGAACCCCGCCTGTCCCCCGGAAAGGTTGTCATGTTGCCGGGTCACGGCAGAGACTTCGGCAGTCACCGATGCCCCGCCACCTATTTTTCCGTTGGATGAGGAGGTGCTGACGAGCACGCAGACGGCCCTCTGGTTAGACGCGCGCGACTCAGGCCGATGTTCCCGTTCGCACGGCCATGGCCGTGCACTGCGAGCAGCGCTTCACAGCGAGCCGCCACGACCGCGGCCGCATCCGACTCCAGACCACAGGCTCCCGCCGGCCCACAGTGCCCGCCTGATGGACCCATCAGCCTATAGACTCATAGGCTGACCGGCGCGGCGGCACCGCCAAGAGAACAGCCACGGTACGCGCAAGCGACTCGCACATGCAGTGGCGCGGTTGGTGAGTATTTGAAGGCTTGGGGGCCAATCGATATTGCCGTTCGGGACCAGCGATATTGCCTTCGGGGGCCAGGAGTGGTGTCGGTGGGGACCATCGGTCCCCACCGACGATCGTGCTATTGATTCAGTACCGCCTGTTCACGCATATTATGAGTACCCGTATCGACCCAAATGGTGTTATGCACGATGCGATCCATGATCGCATCGGCATGGACACCGGAACCCAGTCGTTGGTGCCAGTCCTTCTTCGCGCACTGGGTACAGAACACCGCCGAAACACTGTCATAGCGGCGCTCGAGTATCTCCAGCAACATGCTGCGCATCGACTCGTCAGGATGATCGAGTAACCACTCATCGATGACCAGGAGAGTAAACGATGCGTATTTGCGGAGGAATTTCGTGCTCGCCTGCGGCTTGTCTTTCGCCAACGCCCACGCTTCTTCAAGATCGGGCATGCGAATGTAATGAGCCCGGATCCGGTGCTGACAGGCCTGCTTAGCCAATGCGCATCCCAGATACGACTTCCCAGAACCGGTGAAGCCTTGGAACACCACGTTCTGCTGACGCTCGATGAACGAGCAAGTGGCCAGCTGGGCCAGGACGTTGCGGTCCAAACCACGTTCCTCGACCCAGTCTAAGCGGCGTAGGTCCGCACCGGGATAGCGTAACCCCGCCCGACGGATCAGTCCCTCGACCTTTGCATGATTAAACGACGAGTGAGCCTCATCAACGACGAGTCGTAACCGGTCATCGAAGCCCATCCCCAGCACGAGGTCCTCGCCTTGACTCTCCAGGGCCTCCAACAAGGCGGTAGCGCCTATCTCACGCAGTTTCCGCTTGGTCTCCGTATCGGTCCCGCTCATTTGGCCCCTCCTGCTTAATAAGAGGCACCACGCACATACCCGCCATGCTCCACACCCTGTTCTCGCGGCGGTCTCAGCTCGGCGGCCTTGTCTTGCCCGGTGGCCAGGATTGGTTTCAGGTGGGCATACCGGGGCGATCGCACGGGGCCTGCCAGTCCGATCCGGCAAGCCGCCTCGACCCGCTCGGCAGAATATCGCCGCGCCAGCCGCAGCACAGCCAGGCCGGCATCGAGTCCCTGCTCGTCCACGGGCACGGACTCGAAGATCCGGTTGATGACCACCAGCGCCGACGGGCCGATCCTGCCCGCCCATTCCCTCACCCGCGCAGCATCCCACGGCTGGTATCTGTCACCGGTGGGCAGATCGGCATCGTTGTGTCAAGCCCCGGGTTTCATAGAGGGCTATTTTCCTGGTTATCTAAGCAGCCACCGACTCGGTATCACTCTGGTTGATCCATTCAGAATGAACTTCGACCGGCGGCCGATAAGCAATGGCTGAATGCAGCCGGTCCTGGTTGTACCAAGACACCCACTTCGACGTCTCGGCCATGACCTCAATCAACCCTGACCACTCACGACGATCAATCAATTCAGCCTTATAGACCGAATTCAGTGCCTCAGCCATGGCATTGTCATACGAGTCCCCACGGGACCCCACCGAAGCCACGACCTCCGATTCGGCAAGGGTCTCGCCATAGCGAATCGATCGGAATTGAACGCCACGATCCGAGTGGTGGACAAGCCCCGATACATCTTCGCCAGCACGGAACTTCGCAGCCAAAGCCATCGTCAACGCATCCCTGGCCAAGGACTCGCGCATATGGTTCGTCACCTGCCAACCCACGATCTCACGATGGAATACATCCAGAATGAACGTCGTATACACCCACCCAGACCGCGTCGGAACATATGTAATGTCAGCGACCCAGAGACAGTTCGGCCCGTCCGCTTCGAACTCGCGTTCAACGAGATCGTCCGGGCATTCCTCGGCCCTGGCCGAGGCCGTCTTCGGACGCTTCCGCCTCCGACGGATCCCATCAATGCCCAGCTGGCGCATCAACCGCTCGATGGTGCACCGGGCGATGTTGCCGAACCGGTCACCGTACTCACGGGTGACCGCCTTCCACATCTTGCGCACCCCGTAACACGAGTAGTTCGCCTCATAGACGTCTTTGATGACGACCAACAGTTCCCGGTCCCGCAGGGCCCGGGCTGAGGGTTCACGCAACTTGTACGCGTAATACGAGCTCACAGCAATCCGTGCAGCAGTCCCTTTCAGGGCGCGCACGATTGGCTCGACTCCAAACTCGTGTTTGTTCTCGTCGATGAAGGCAACGATTACTTTGATGGGCGGTCGAGCTCCGCCGCGAAGAAAGCCGAGGCCTTCTTCAGGATCTCGTTCGCCCGTCTGGCTTCAGTCAGCTCGGCACGTAGCCGGCGGTTCTCAGCCTCTAGGTCGACAGACTCCGTCGGCGTAGCCTTCCCGGAGTCCTTGTGCTTGCGCACCCAGACTCGCAGGGTTTCCTTGCTGAGCCCGAGCTCGTTCGCGACGCGGGTGATTGCCCCGTTCGCTGTCTCGGGGTCAGCTTGAGCATGGATGACGAGTTCGACGGCACGAGCCTTGAGCTCGTCGGTGTATTTCACTGGCACGAGAGAATCTCCTTCTTCCAATCTCCCTGCCTCTATTATCCCCGGAGCGATTCATTGCTCCGATACGCGTTGGCCGTGCCCTCGGGAAGCAGCAGATGACTCGACAGCCGCTCGGTACCCCGATAGGTCTGCAACACCCGGTCAGTGATGCGCAGATCGACTTTCGTCCCGATGTGCGCGAACGGGACTGAGTAATGGTTGCGTTCCCACACCACGTGCCCGTTGCGAGCGACCCGCCGACCATAGACCCACCTGCTGATCTCATAGGCCACCTGCGGCAAGGGCGTCAGCAGCGACTGTTCTTCAGCGGCGAAGACGCTGGCCCTCGACCCTGGCCGCTTCTGGAACTCTTCAGCGTTATAGGCTGCCACTCGTTCAATGATCGCGGTCCTCAACTCCGGCAGCGTGGCGAACCGGCGATGCCGGAGCCCGGCAATGACCCAGGTCGCGACATGAGACACAGTGTTGTCCACGCTGGCCTTGTCTTTCGGTGCTCTGATCCTGCCCGGCAGCACCGCCGCACTGTAGTGGCCAGCCATCTCTCGATAGGCATCGTTGAGCACGACTTCGCCCTCGCGGGGGTGCTTGATCACCCCGGGCTTCAAATTAACCGGCACCAACCTCGGGACCGAACCGCCCAAGGCTTCGAACATCGCTACATGGGCTCGCAGCCAGGTGTCTTGCTTCATATCCACAGCAGGCTCAACGAAGGCATACCGGCTAAAGGGCAGACATCCCACGAACAAATAGACGGTCCTCGCCTTCCCGGTAGCCAGATCATGCAACAACATCGTCGGTCCCGACCAGTCCACCTCGACTGTCTGGGCTGCTTTGTGCCCGACTCTCGACGCGGCTCCGGTGACAAGGACATGGCGTTGGTAGGTCCGACAGAATCGGTCATAGCCCATCGCTGGGGCGCCCGTTGCGAAACAGGTGTCGGCGTATTCGCCGTGGAGCAGCTTCAGCGTCACCCCGACCCGGGCCAACTCCATGTGGACTGACTCCCAGTCGGGTTGAGTGAACACGCTCTGGTGCTCGCCCCGGCCCGGGAACACCAACTCGTACACTTCACTGTCGGCGCGGTCTTTGACGTCGTCCCAACCGAGCCCGGCCGCATCCGCGGCCTCCAGCACCGCGGTGACCGATTTCCGAGACATCGCCTGTGATGCCGCGATCGCCCGTGCGGACAGGCCTTCTGCACGTAACTGCAACACCAACTTGGCCCTGATTTTCCGTATCATGAATGGTCTCCTTCTACCGTGTGCCCAATACACACCGTGGAAGGAGCCTAAGCCCGGTGGTCCCCAAGCACACCATGGCTGGTCCCCAGGGCAACTATTGAGAGATCAACGCGCTGGCACCCGAACACACGACTGGTGGTCCCCAAACGAGCTAATATTCAGTTGGTGCCAGGCGGAATTCCGACCGGCAGTCGGGCTGATGCCGCACCGTCGACAGCCCGATAAGTCGTGACGAAGAGTGTCCGACAACTCGATATGAAGAGTGTCAGAAAAGTCGCTACACAACACCCACTCGATGGCGCGAGCCAAGGGCCATATGGGCCAGGGAGATGTACATTCCGGTGGGAGCAGCGGACACGATCACGCACGGACACATGCGGCAGACGCGATCGCGGCTGGTGGACATGCCGTGTCGAACGCCAACGTTCTGGGTCGCTTCCTCGTTCGAAGACGTTGATGGCCCGGACTCAAATGAGTCCGGGCCATCAACGTCAGCTTTTACACGTGTTCGCTATTCAGCTCATCAGTGGGCGTGGTCACCACGATCGTGTTCGTAGGCCAGACCGACGAGAGCGACCAAGCCGAGCACAGCTCCGAAGGGGAAGATCCACCAACCCATGGCAATTCCGTAGAACGCCACAGCCGCTGCACCGGCACACGCGATCGGCCACCAGCTCCAAGGGCTGAAGAAGCCGTAGTCCGCATCGGCATCGGAGATCTCCGCATGCTCATTGTCCTGGGGCTGGCGACCGACGCGACGGTCTGTCAGCCACAGGTAGACGCCGATCATCAAGGCCATCGCACCGACGAGGAGCAGTGCCGGGAATCCGACCATCTCAGAGAAGTCGGTGTAGAAACCGTAGAAGACTCCAACGGCTGCGAAGAAGAGGCCACAGATCACGAAGACATAGATCGAGGATTTCACTTGACGTTACCTCCTGTGAGTTGCGGCTCTGCGGTCCCGTGCCCGGCGTACTCGAGCAGTTCCGGGTGGTTCACATCGAATGCCGGGCGCTCGGAACGGATGCGCGGCAGTGAGGTGAAGTTGTGGCGAGGAGGCGGGCAGGAAGTCGCCCACTCCAGTGATCCGCCGTAACCCCAAGGGTCATCTACTGTCACCTTCGGCGCATTGCGAGCGGTGATCCACACGTTCCAGAAGAAGGGAACCATGGACAGGCCGAGGAGCATTGCGCCGACAGTCGACACCTGGTTCATCCAGGTGAAGCCGTCTTGCGGGAGGTAGTCGGCATAACGACGGGGCATTCCGTCGACTCCCAGCCAGTGCTGGACGAGGAAGGTGCCGTGGAAGCCGACGAACAGCATCCAGAAGTGAATGTGTCCCAGCTTCTCATTGAGCATCCTGCCGGTCCACTTGGGCCACCAGAAGTAGAATCCGGCGAACATCGCGAACACGACAGTGCCGAAGACCACGTAGTGGAAGTGAGCGACGACGAAGTAGGAGTCAGAGACCTGCATATCGAGAGCAGGGCTGGCCAGGATGACACCGGTGAGACCGCCGAAGAGGAATGTGACGAGGAATCCGATGGACCAGATCATCGGGGTCTCGAAGGTGATCGACCCTCGCCACATCGTGCCAATCCAGTTGAAGAACTTCACTCCCGTCGGAATGGCGATGAGCATCGTCATAAACGCGAAGAACGGCAGTGCCACGACGCCGGTGACATACATGTGGTGAGCCCACACGGTCACGGACAGGGCTGCGATCGAAATCGTCGCGAAGACCAGTTCCTTGTAGCCGAAAACAGGCTTGCGGCTGAAGACCGGGAAGATCTCGGTGACGATGCCGAAGAACGGCAGGGCGATGACGTAGACCTCCGGGTGGCCGAAGAACCAGAACAAGTGCTGCCAGAGGATCGGTCCCCCATTGCCGGGGCTGAAGACATGGGATCCCAATATGCGGTCAGCTCCCAAGACAAGCAGAGCGGCGGCGAGAGGCTGGAAGGCCATCAGGACCAGGATGCCAGTGATGAGGATGTTCCAGCTGAAGATGGGCATACGGAACATCGTCATACCAGGAGCACGCATCGTGATCACGGTGGTGATGAAGTTGACCGAGCCGAGGATGGTTCCGATGCCTTGCAGTGCCAAGCCGAGAACCCAGAGGTTTCCGCCGGCACCCGGTGTGAACGTCGTATTGCTCAGCGGCGCGTACGCGGTCCAACCGAACGAAGCAGCACCCTGAGGAGTGAGGAAGCCTGAGAGCGCGATCAGCGATCCGAAGAGGAACATCCAGAAGGCGAAGGCATTCAGACGGGGGAACGCGACGTCCGGAGCGCCGATCTGCAGCGGCATGATGACGTTGGCGAAGCCGGCGAACAGCGGAGTCGCGAACATCAGCAGCATCAGCGTGCCGTGCATGGTGAACAGCTGGTTGTACTGCTCCTTGGTCTCAATGATCTGCATACCCGGGTCGAAGAGCTCGAGCCGGATGATGAGCGCCATGACGCCGCCGATGCAGAAGAACGTGAACGACGAGATGAGGTACATGTACCCGATCGTCTTATGGTCGGTCGACGTGATCCAGTCGACGATGACCTTTCCCTTGCTCCGAGGAACAGCGGGGGCATCAAAGGCCGGCTGATTCATCGTTGCGGTCATTTTTCAGCACCTTCTTTCGGGTACCAGTTGCGATCGTACTCAGGACCGAGCTGGCCGGTGTTGCCCTTGTCGGCGAGGGACTGAGTGTAGTCCTCGAACTCGGCCTTGGAGACGACCTTCACGTTGAAGAGCATCTCCGAGTGGTACTCACCACACAGCTCGGCGCACTTGCCCACGTACTCGCCTTCTTTCTCGGCGCGCAGATGCAGACTCTGGTCGTGACCAGGGATCATGTCGCGCTTCTCGAGGAATGCGGGGACCCAGAACGAGTGGATGACATCGCGTGAATGAAGTTTGATCTCGAGGTCGGTGTCGACCGGGAGGTAGAGGGTCGGCGCCGTCTCCCCCGGCTTCTCGGATCCATCGAGGTGAACCTGCGTTCCCGCGAAGTACACGTCTTGATTGACGTAGTTGAAGTCCCATGCCCATTGCTTGGCAGCGACTTCGATGACCTGTTCACCCGGAGTGGTGTCGTCGGTCGTCTTCTCCATGACCTGGACGCTCTGGAAGAAGAATCCGAGGACCAAGATGACTGGAGTGACCGTGAACAGGATTTCGATCGGCATACTGTAGCGCAGCTGCACAGGCAGTCCGCGATCGTTCTTGCGGCGGCGGTAGGCGATCATCGACCACAGAATGAGCCCCCACACGATCAGCCCCACGATCAGCAGAGCTATCCACGCACCGTTCCACAGCGAGGTGTATGCCTCAGTGTGATTGGTGGCGCCCTGTGATTCGGCGGGGAAGAAACCTGTGGAGATCTGCTCTTTCGTACAGCCGGACAGCAACGCCAGTACAGCGACGGCGCCCAGAGTGCCGAGCCGCTTCGCCCAGGACCTTCCCGGTCCTGCCTGATTCGGAGAATCCACGTGCAGCCTTTCACAACCGTATTCGTCGTGCGGGTGCCCGAACGACGAATTCTTACTATGTCAGTTACCAGAGTACCGCTACAAGCGGTAGAAATTCACATGCGAATGATCATTTGTTGAGAATAACCTGACAACGATCCCCGCGGAGAGCGGAATCTAGCCGAGTGGAGTAGTCAAGACCGCTGATCTCCGACACGCCGAGGCTCGCCAGATGTGGTGTCTGCCACTGCGTGTCGATGAGCCATTCAGGGCTGTCGTCTTTCACATCGATCGAGGTGGGAAGCGTCGCGGTGGTGGTTTCCGAGTTCGGTTCGGCCAGGTGGTGGCGCGCAGTGGCGTCGAAGAGGGACACGAGGTGAACGAGTGCAGCCTTGGAGGCATCGCGCTGCTTGTGAAACATCGATTCTCCGGCGAAGAAGGACCCCATGGCGACGCCGTAGAGTCCTCCGACGAGGACCCCGTCCGATCTGACCTCGACCGAATGCGCCCATCCGTCTGCGTGAAGCCCCTGGTAGAGGCCGATGATGTCTTCTGTGATCCAGCTGCCCGGTCTGTTGGGGTCCGCACAGGCACGGATGACGTGCTCGAAATCGGTGTTGACGCTGCACTCGAAGTGGCGCATCGATTTGCGCAGACTCTTGCTGATCTTGAGGTCTCCGGGCAGGAGAACGCCGCGTCGTCGCGGAGCCCACCAGCCCATTCGCCCGGTACCGCCGCTGCCGACGCCCATCGGGAACAGCCCGGCCCGATATGAAGAGAGGACCTGGGTCTGCGTTGCCGTATATGACACGGCGCGCAGATCCTCCAGGTCCATCTCAGTGACTTTCAGGTCTGTTTCAGCAGGCTGACATCAGTGGAACGAGTCGCCGCAGGCGCAGGAACCGCCGGCGTTCGGGTTGTCGATCGTGAAGCCCTGCTTCTCGATGGTGTCTGCAAAATCGATGGTCGAGCCGCCGAGGTAGGGCACGCTCATCCGGTCGACGATGACCTCGACGCCGTCGAAGTCGCGCACAGCATCACCGTCGAGCTGACGCTCGTCGAAATAGAGCTGATAGATCAGACCAGAGCAGCCGCCGGGCTGTACGGCCACGCGCAGACGCAGGTCATCGCGACCTTCCTGCTGCAGGAGGCTGCGCACCTTCTCGGCTGCCGTGCTCGACAGTTCGACCTCATGCGTGGCCATCGCTTCGTTCATCACAGTCATGGTTACTCCTTATTTCGATCCTGCCTGCCTCCAGGCTACACCGCCGACAACGTCATTGACGGTGATCCTATTCCCGATTCGCCCTCAGCCGGCGGCCAGTCCTTGCAGAAGAAGCGCCTCCGCGACGATCGCTGCCTTGAAATCCGGCAGGTAGAGCGACTCATTTGCGCTGTGTGCCCGGGCATCCGGATCCTCGACTCCGGTGACCAGAATGGAGGCCTGCGGGAAGACTTCGAGCAGATCGGCGATGAAGGGAATCGAGCCGCCGATGCCCATGGTCACGGACTCCTGCCCCCAGGCCTCGGTGAGCGCGCGTCGCGCGGTGTGCACCACGGGGTCGCTCATATCGGCCTGCCAAGGACTGCCGCCCTCTGTGTCTCCGATGGTCAGGGTGGCGCCGAAGGGAAGATTCTCGCGCAGGTGCCGCTCGACGGCTTCGACGGCGTTGTCGGGTGAGTCTCCCGGTGCCAGCCGAATCGACAGTTTTGCCTTCAGGCTCGACTGGAGGGTGTTCGAGGAGACGTCGACGTCGGGGGTGTCGAGTCCGATGACGGTGATCGACGGCTGTGTCCACAGTCGTGATGCCAGTGATCCGGAGCCGATGAGCGAGGTCGAATCGAGAACACCCGAGTCGGCGCGGATTGTGGGCTCTTCGTAGTCGATCTCGCTGGCAGTCTGTGACTTGAGACCGCAGACGGCAACGGAACCGTTCTCATCGTGGAGGCTGCCCAGGACCCGTGTCATTGCCAGCATCGCGTCGGGAACGATGCCGCCGTACAGTCCCGAATGCACGGCATGGTCGAGAGTGGAGATGTCGAATTCGATGGCGCACATGCCGCGCAGACTCGTTGTCAATGCAGGCGTACCGGCCGCCCAATTGCCGGAGTCGGCGACGACGATGACATCGGCGGCGAGCCTGTCCCGATAGGTTTCTAAGAAATTGCGGAAGCTGGGGCTGCCTGCCTCTTCCTCGCCCTCGATGAAGAGAGTCACGCCCACGTCGAGCCGGTCTGCCAGGAGACGCAGTGCGGTGAAGTGAACCATGATGCCCGCCTTGTCGTCGGCGGCTCCACGACCGAAGAGCCGGTCCCCCGTTCTGGTGGCGGTGAAGGGTTCGGTGTCCCACGTTTCGGTCCTGCCCGGAGGTTGGACGTCGTGGTGTGCGTAGAGCAGCACGGTCGGGGCGCCAGCGGGGGCCGGCACCGAGGCGACGACGGCCGGGTACCCAGCGGTGCCGTCTTCCTGGGCTGCGCTTAGAATCTCCACGTCGAGACCGAGGCTGCGGGCGAGGCCGGCAACAGCCTCGGCGCTGGCGCGAACGTTCGCGGGATCGAAGCTCGGCCAGGCAACCGAAGGAATCGCCACGAGATCGCTCAGGTGCTCGATGACCTCGTCGAAAATGGTGTCGAGTTCGGTATGCAGTTGTGCACTGTCAAGTGCGGAAGTCGATTCGCTCATTCTCCAAAGGTAGTATTGATTAGGTGTTCGGAAGCAAAAAATCTCATGAGGATGCGCAATCCTCCGACAATCGACCGGTGAACGATGACGGTTCACGCCCCGAAGCTGCCTCGCAGCGTGAGGCGGAACAGAAGAAGGGACGGCCAACGCCCAAGCGCAGCGAGCAGGAATCGGTGCGCAAGCGGCCGCTGGTTTCGAAGGATCGCAAGGTGGCGAACCAGAAGGCCAAGGAACAGACGCGCAAGGACCGCGATCGTGCCCGCATCGGCATGATGAATGGCGAAGAGCAGTACCTCACGCGCCGTGACAAAGGCCCACAGCGTCGTTACGTTCGCAACTACATCGATGCCCGTTTCTCCATCGGAGAACTGTTCATCCCTGCGGCGATCCTGATTCTGGTCGTGGCGTTCACTCAGCCAGTGGCCATCCAGCAGTACTTCACCTACGCAGTCTGGGGTCTGCTGGCATTGGTCATCCTCGACGGCATCATCGTCAACTACATCCTCAAGGGACGGCTGAGGGCCAAGTTCGGAACCGTCGAACGCGGGCTGGCGTTCTACGCGATCATGCGCAGCGTCCAACTGCGGCCGCTGCGCATGCCGAAGCCGCAGGTCAAACGCCGCGAGTACCCCGAGTGAGCAGAGTCCTGTTACGGACTCCACGGATGATCCGCCCGGGCCAGAACGGTCCGGAGTAGATCATCTCCGAATAGGAC
This sequence comes from Brevibacterium picturae, assembly GCF_900105045.1. GTDB lineage: Bacteria > Actinomycetota > Actinomycetes > Actinomycetales > Brevibacteriaceae > Brevibacterium > Brevibacterium picturae. The sequence goes on from NZ_LT629739.1 coordinate 4,330,004, forward strand.
TGAACCAGATCAGCGCCCGCCGCAAGCCGGGCGCTGATGTCATTGGCGTCAGCGATCCCGCCCACAGAGATGATGCTCAAGCGATCGGCGACGGTGGCTTTGACCAACCGCAGAACCTCCAGCGACCGTGGTGCCAACGGCCGGCCGGAGATGCCTCCGGCCTGGGTGCGGGCGAATTCCGCTTCCCTGCCGCTCAGCACGTTCCGATCAATCGTGGTGTTGGTGGTGATGAGGCCATCAACACCCGAACGCACGGCGAGACCGCAGATCTCGACGACGTCGTCGTCATTGAGATCGGGTGCGATCTTGACCAGCAGTGGCACATGACCGAGCGTGGAACGAGGAGTCGCAACCACCTCGGCGGCGGCAGAGCGCACGGCCTCGATGATGGGCTCCAGGCTCGACACGGACTGCAGGTCACGCAGACCCGGGGTGTTGGGCGAGCTGACGTTGATGACGAGGTAATCGGCCAGAGGCGCACAGAAGCGGGCCGAACTCGCATAGTCCTCAACCGCATCGGCGGCGTCGACGACCTTGGTCTTGCCGATGTTGATGCCGATGATCGGACGCTGGGCCGATGGCAGAGAAGCAAGGGATTTCCTCTGCCGGTCGATGTTGAAGGCGGCCTGCCGGGCTCCCTGGTTGTTGAAGCCCATCCGATTGAGCAGCGCGATATTGTCGCGGAGGCGAAACAGTCGCGGCTTGTCGTTGCCGGGCTGAGCATGGGCGGTGATGGTGCCGACCTCGATGTGGCCGAAGCCCATCGCCGACAGGGCGCGAACCCCCTCCCCGTTCTTGTCGAAGCCGGCAGCGAGCCCGAGGCGGTTGGGGAATCGCAGCCCCAGGACTTCCACCTCATCACGTGTGCCGCGAGCAAAGACCAAGCGGAGCAGTCGGCCGAGCCCAGGAATGGCATCGAGGATTCTCAGTGCGGTGAACGACACATGATGTGCCCGCTCGGCGTCCATAGGGGCGAAGAAGAGTCTGAAGATAAGTGAGTACACACCCTCCAGAATATGTCAGGCTCCGGGCCGGACGACGAACGGCGCGGTCCGGTTCTATCGGAAATTCACACAGATCCCTGCTCAGAACTGTCGCCGTTTATCCATCCCCTGTGAATTGGCATTAGGATCGATTCAACGTTCAAAGACGATGAAAGGGAATATATGCCCAGTGCATCCACGCCCACCAGCTACTCCTCGACGCCGCTCGTGAAAGCCACCGCTTCCGTCCTGGTCTTGGGAGTCGCTGACGACAAGGTCCTCGGCCTCGACACCGCGAGATCCGCGCGCACTGCTGTGGAGGACGTTGTTCGCTCCATCGAATTCACCGGCAAAGCCGGATCCACGGCACGTGTCGCCGCTCCCAAGGGCTTCTCTGCCAAGAGCATCCTCTTGGTGGGACTCGGCGCCTTCGAGGCCACCGCGGCCGGCACCGATGCCGCAGCGAAGGCGCACGAGGTTCTCCGCCGCGCGGCAGGCAACGCGCTGCGTGCCCTCGACGGAGTCGACTCGATTGCCGTGGGCCTGCCGGCGATCAGCGCCGAGGCGGTCGAGGCCGTCACCGTCGGGGCCGGACTGGGCGCCTACCGCTTCGTCGACTACCGCAGCCAGGACGCCGACAAGGTCCCCGGTGCGGTCACCATCCTCGGCCCCAGGGGCAAGGCGCACGCGGCTGCGCACTCCAACGGTGGGATCGTCGCCGCCGCGACGAACCGTGCCCGCGACCTCGTCAACACCCCTCCCCTCGATCTCTACCCCGAGTCCTTCGCGCAGCGAGTCAAGGACCAGGGCAAGGAACGCAAGCTCAAGGTGAACGTGCTCGGGGAGAAGGAACTCCAGGCCGGTGGGTACGGTGGCCTCATCGGAGTAGGTCAGGGGTCGACACGTGGACCGCGCCTGGTCAAGGTCGAATACTCCCCCAAGGGCGCCGAACGCCATGTCAGCTTCGTCGGCAAGGGCATCACCTTCGACTCCGGCGGAATCTCTCTCAAGCCCGCGGCGAGCATGGAGGACATGAAGTCCGATATGGCCGGGGCCGCGGCCGTGGTCCAGGCCCTGTTCGCGATCGCGGACCTGGGACTGCCGGTCCGAGCGACAGCCTGGCTGCCCCTGGCCGAGAACATGCCGGGTTCATCGGCGACCCGCCCCAGCGATGTGCTGCACATGCGCAGCGGCAAGACCGTCGAAGTCACCAACACGGATGCCGAAGGACGGTTGGTCCTCGCTGATGCGCTGGCCGACGCCGATGCGGAGAATCCTGATCTGCTCATCGACGTCGCCACCCTGACCGGTGCCCAGGTCGTGGCCCTGGGCACTCGGACGTCCGGAGTCATGGGTGCTGACACAGCACGGGGCCTCATCACCGCCTCGGCGACGGAGGCCGGCGAGGAGATGTGGGCCATGCCCATCCCCGAGGAGATGCTCTCCGGCTTCGATTCGAACGCAGCGGATCTGAAGAACTCCGGCCCTCGTCACGGCGGCATGCTCGCGGCCGGCGCATTCCTCCGGGAATTCGTCAGCGAGGATGCCAACTGGGGACACATCGACATCGCCGGACCCAGCTTCAACACCGGGTCCGCATTCGGCTACACCCCGGTGGCAGCCACCGGCGCGGCAGTTCGAACCCTCATCCAGGCAGCGAAGCAGGTGAACTGAGAGACCCATTTTCTACACGCTGTCGATGTCGACGTGATCATCCACACCTGTGTCCAAACAGACAGCGTTTGCTTTCGCCCTTGGCGAGAAAAGTGGAAAGATATGAAGGAAAGCTGCGTACGGCAGGCTTATTCACAGCTACGAGGAGTAATCCGTGAGTGACTCATTGACCTACGACCTTGTCGTTCTGGGCGGCGGAACCGGCGGCTATGCTGCCGCACTGCGCGCCGCGGAACTCGACATGAAGGTTGCTTTGATCGAACGCGACAAGGTTGGCGGCACATGCTTGCACCGCGGTTGTGTTCCGACGAAGGCGCTTCTGCACGCTGCAGAGGTCGCCGACACAGCGAAGGACTCAGCGACCTTCGGCATCGACGTCGAATTCAAGGGCATCGACATCGAGAAGGTCCTCGACTACAAGAACAATGTGATTTCACGCAACTACAAGGGCCTGCAGGGGCTGGTCAAGGCACGTGGCATCGACACGTACTTCGGCACCGGCAAGCTCGCAGGCAAGGACACCGTCGAAGTTGACGGCGAAGACGGAAAGCACACCGTCACCGGAACCAACGTTCTCCTGTCGACCGGTTCGACATCGAAGACCATCGGCCTCGACGTCACCGACCGGGTCATCACCAGCACCGAGGCTCTTGAACTCGACAAGGTCCCCGGCTCGGCGATCGTCCTCGGCGGCGGCGTGATCGGCGTCGAGTTCGCCAGCGTGTGGTCGTCGTTCGGTGCGAAGGTCACCATCGTCGAAGGACTCAAGCACCTCGTGGCCAACGAGGACGAGACGATCTCGAAGAACCTCGAGCGTGCCTTCAAGAAGCGCAAGATCGGCTTCAAACTCGGCACCATGTTCAAGGGCGTGGAAGAGACCGCTGACGGAGTCAAGGTCACCCTCGACGACGGGTCGGTCCTCGAGGCCGAATACCTCCTCGTGGCTGTCGGCCGTGGCCCGGTCACCGACGGCTTCGGCTTCGAAGAGCAGGGCATCCCGATGGACCGCGGATTCGTCCTGGCCAACGAACGCCTCCACACCGGCGTCGGCAACATCTACGCCTGCGGCGACATCGTTCCCGGACTGCAGCTGGCTCACCGTGCCTTCGGTCAGGGAATCTTCATCGCCGAGGAGATCGCAGGGCTCAACCCGGTTCCCGTCCTGGAATCAGGCATCCCCCGCGTGACCTACTGCGAACCCGAGATCTTCTCGGTCGGACTCTCGTCCCAGCAGGCCGAGGACCAGTATGGAGCCGACAGCGTCGAATCCCTCGAATACAACCTGGGTGGAAACGGCAAGTCCGTGATTCTGAACACCACCGGCCTGATCAAGGTCATCCGCGAGAAGGATGGACCTGTTGTCGGCATCCACGGCATCGGCGCTCGACTGAGCGAACAGGCCGGCGAAGCCCAACTGATCATCAACTGGGAGGCATTCCCAGAGGAAGTTGCGCAACTCATTCACGCTCACCCGACGCAGAATGAAGCACTCGGCGAGGCCCACCTGGCTCTTGCCGGCAAACCCCTGCACTTCCACTCTTAAGATCCGAGGAGACGAAAGACATGTCGAATTCCGTGCAGATGCCGGCTCTCGGTGAGTCGGTGACCGAAGGAACAGTCACCCGCTGGCTCAAAGAGGTCGGCGAAGAAATCGAAGTAGACGAGCCCTTGCTCGAGGTGTCGACCGACAAGGTCGACACAGAGATTCCCAGCCCCTATGCAGGTGTTTTGGAGAAGATCCTGGCCGACGAAGACGACGTCGTCGAAGTCGGTGGAGATCTTGCCTACATCGGCGACGGCAGCGGATCAGACTCCGCAGAGTCGACCGCAGCAGAGGACGAGGGCTCGTCTGAAGCAGACGAGGCGTCCTCTGAACCAGCCGAGGACTCGGAGCCCGCAGCGGCAGAGGAAGCCGAGGAGACACCCTCGGACTCAGCAGACGAATCAGCAGAATCAGCGCCGGCCCCGTCCGGTTCCAAAGGCGAAGGCACCGAGATCACCATGCCAGCGCTGGGCGAATCAGTGACAGAAGGCACCGTGACTCGGTGGCTGAAGGACGTCGGCGAAGAGGTTGAGGTCGACGAACCTCTCCTCGAAGTGTCCACCGACAAGGTCGACACCGAGGTGCCCTCACCCGTGGCAGGCACTGTGCAGGCACACCTGGCCGAAGAGGACGAGACCGTCGAGGTCGGTGCGCCGCTGGCACGCGTCGGCACTGGCGCTCCCGCTTCCTCGGACTCGGGATCAGCAGATTCCGGATCGTCCGAGGCAGAAGCCTCCGACGCTGCTGAGGAGGCCTCAACTGAGGAAGCCCCCGCCGAAGAGCCGGCTGAAGAAGAGTCCGCTGAGGAAGAGGCTCCGGCCAAGGACGAGAAGTCCGCGCCCGCTGAAGAGGCTCCGAAGCGGCAGACCCCTGATTCCGCCGCTGCGAAGCAGGCTGAGCAGAAGACCGAAGCCTCGGCGCCCGCCGCTGCCGACACGGTCGGCGAGAACGCCGCCTACGTGACGCCGCTCGTGCGTCGTCTGGCACGTGAGGAGGGCGTCGACCTGAGCTCGGTCACCGGCACCGGCGTGGGCGGTCGCATCCGCAAACAGGACGTCGTGTCCGCAGCCGCTAACCGCAGCTCCGGATCGTCCGCCGCTGCAGCTCCTGCAGGCGGTGGCGCCAAGGCACCGTTCAAGCTCGAGATTCCGGAGGAGGCTGCGAAGCTTCGCGGCACCACGGAGAAGGCTTCGCGCATCCGGCAGACGATTGCCAAGCGGATGAGCGAGTCCCTCGATGTATCGGCTCAGCTGACCCAGGTGGTCGAGGTCGACATGACGCGAGTCGTGAAACTGCGCAAGGCCAACAAGGAACCCTTCCAGTCCAAGCACGGCTCGAAACTGACCTACCTGCCGTTCTTCGGCAAGGCAGTCGTCGAGGCGCTTCAGCAGCACCCGAAGGTCAACGCACAGTACGACCTGGAATCCCAGGAGATCACGTACTTCGATCATGAGCACCTGGCAGTCGCCGTGGACACCCCGCGGGGACTCGTCGTACCGGTGGTCAAGGACGCAAGCGAGCTCAGCATCGCCGGGCTGTCGAAGGCCATCGACGATGTCGCCGACCGCACCCGCAACAACAAGATCATGCCTGATGAGCTGTCAGGTGGAACGTTCACCGTGACCAACATCGGTTCCGTGGGTGCACTGTTCGACACTCCGATCATCAACCAGCCGCAGATGGGCATTCTGGGCACCGGGACGATCGTGCGTCGCCCGATCGTCGTCAAGACCGCCGACGGCGAGGAATCGATTGCCATTCGCGACATGGTCTACCTGCCGTTGACCTACAACCACCAGTTGGTCGATGGCGCGGATGCAGGACGCTTCCTGCAGACGATCAAGGCTCGCTTGGAAGAAGGAAACTTCGAATCAGACCTCGATCTCTGATTTCTTCCACGAGCAGCCCCATCGGTTGAGTCGCCCGACTCACCGGGGCATGAGGAGGGCCGGTCACTGATGTGGCCGGCCCTCCTCATGCCCTCAGGGTCGTGGACCGATCAGTGGTCGATCTCCGTGACTTCGAGGATCTTCCAGGTGTCCGCATGCCGCGCCAGTTCGAATTCGACGTGGACGGGCTCGAACCCCGATTCCTCCCCCGAAGTGGTCACGCTCGCCGACATTCGGGCATCGATGAGGATGCGGTGGTCTGTCTGATCTCTGATGACCGGATCGGCCAACTCGATCGTGTAGTCGCTGCCGACGAACGCGTGGAGGTCGAGCAGTTCATCGGCTGCGGCAGCCGATGAATCGGGAACGGTCAATGCTGCTAAGGCCTCATCATCACCGGCACTCAGCGCCTCTGACCGTTTCTGGCACAGGTCATTCAGGAGAGCGAGAATCTGACTGTCCGACATCGTCTCGGCGTCGTCGTGGGGCGGTGTCCCCTCCGCGGGCGGGCTCGAGCTCTGCCCCTGACTCACGTCCTGGGGCGAACTCACCGAGGCGGCGGTGTCCTCCGAACTCCATGACCTGATCATGACGGCGCCGCCGATGACCGTCATGATCACAGCGAAGAGAGCCCAGGCTCGCGGGCCGCTCATCCATCTGCGTGATCGTATGCCCGAAGCCGGCAATCGCTCCAGCAGGCTGCGTCTTCCCGCCGCCAGCAGAGTTGACATGCGCGTGAGCATGGACCTTCTTCGTGGTCGGCGAGGGCGACGCGGTCCGTGACTGCGCGGTCCGTGGCTGCGCGATCGGGTGCCGCCCCGGCTGGCGGCCCGCAATCGATCTGCTGCATCTGTGGTCTCGGGAGGTCGCGTGGTCTCGGGAGGGTGTGCAACGGCAGGGGCCTTGGCCGCTCGCAATCGTGCCGTCAGGGCCTGGCCCGGGTCGAGATCGCGTTCGGCGGGCAGGAGGGGAAGGGCGCTCGGTGTACCCGTTCGACGCAGAGTCGCGGTCACCTCGGCGAGGGTGTCGTCGAGACCTCCATCCGTGATGGACTCATCCAGAAGCTGTGCCACCAGGTTCTGCAGGGGCTGTGAGCATTCAGGCAGTGCGAGTGCCACGGGCAGCGGGCTCTGTGACCAAGGGCGACCGTACGCCGCACGGTAGATCATCTCTCCGATCGCGAAGCGCGTTGAGGATGGCGGGGTCCGGCTGATTCCGGGGATGATGCGGGGGCGACCATCGGCATTGAGGCCGATGCACTCGAGGCATAATCGGGAGCTCGCGTCTCTGCTCCCCCGCAGCTCATCGGCGATGCCGAGGAAGAGCGTGCTCAACTCCCCTTCCACCAATCCCTGGTAGGAGCGGACAGCGTCGAGGACCAGGCCGCCGGGAAACGGCTTCACGAGAAGAAGTGAGCTGAGGCCGGTCGGCAGATCGATGTCCGCAACGCCGAGTGCTTCGGGATGGTCAGTGTCGAATCCGAGGTGGGCGACTCCCCACAGCGTCTCTCCCCGAGCGTTGGAGAGTCGGTGGATGTCATCTGAGACTGGTGATTGGAGTTCCCACGTCATTGTTCGTCATCTCCGTCGATGGATTCCGTGGCCATTGATATGCAATACGAATGCGTTTGAGTCTCTTTAGTATCGTTTGCTATCGAACAGTATGTCAATAGGAATGGACCGCTCCATGGTGTCGAGGGTCATCTTCAATGAAATTGAACCCCCGCGACAAGAGACATAGTCTGGGGGACATGCCTCTGGTCACAGAAACGCTGGGATTCGCACCCGTCTACTCGGACTACCTGCGAACCTGGGACTTGCAGAAGACGTATCACGAAGAAGTGCTCGCCGGGGATCGCGAATCGACGATTCTCCTGCTCGAACACCCGCCGGTCTACACTGCCGGGAAACGCACCGAGGACCACGAGCGTCCCGATGACGGCACAGAAGTCATCGATGTCGACCGTGGCGGAAAGATCACCTGGCACGGGCCGGGACAGCTGGTGGCTTACCTCGTCTACAAGCTCAACGACACCAAAGAGGTCCGACTGTTCGTCTCGCAGCTCGAGGATTCGATGATAGAACTCCTCGCCGAGTACGACATCGAGGCCACCACCATCGAGGGGCGTGCGGGAGTCTGGATCCTCGGGGACGGAACCCGTCGCGACCGGAAGATCGGCGCGATCGGCATCCGCATCCACGAAGGCGTGACCATGCACGGCCTGGCACTGAACTGCAGCAACGACCTCGGCGCATACGAATCGATCATCGCCTGCGGTATCGCGGACGCCGACACCACGACCATGAGTGCGGAACTCGGTCGCAACGTGACACCCAAGGATGTCGCGAACCGCCTTGACGAGATCCTGCACACCCACATCACAGCCTAGGAGAATTGACGTGACCATAGCGCCAGAAGGCCGCCGCATGCTCCGTGTCGAGGCACGGAACTCAGAGACGCCGATCGAAGACAAGCCCGCCTGGATCAAGGCGAAGGCCCACATCGGCCCCGAATACACCTCTCTGAAGTCGCTGGTTCGCAAACAGGAGCTGCACACGGTCTGCGAAGAGGCCGGCTGCCCCAACATCTTCGAATGCTGGGAAGACCGAGAGGCGACGTTCCTCATCGGCGGCGAGCAGTGCACGAGACGCTGCGACTTCTGCCAGATCGACACCGGGAAACCTGCCGACTTCGATGCCGATGAGCCCCGTCGCGTGGCCGCCTCGGTCGCGGAGATGGGACTGCGCTACTCGACGATCACCGGCGTGGCTCGCGACGACCTCGACGACGGCGGCGCGTGGCTGTACGCGGAGACCGTGCGACAGATCCACAAACTTGACTACTCCGACGGCAGCGGCACGGGAGTCGAACTCCTCATTCCCGACTTCAACGCCGAGCCGGATCAGCTGGCTGAGGTCTTCTCCTCCCGCCCGGAGGTGCTGGCCCACAACGTCGAGACGGTCCCCCGGATCTTCAAGCGCATTCGGCCGGCATTCCGGTACGAGCGCTCCCTGTCCGTGATCACCCAGGCGCGCGAGGCTGGCCTGATCACGAAGTCGAACCTCATGCTGGGCATGGGTGAGACCAACGAAGAGGTCATCGCTACCCTGCAGGATCTCCACGATGCCGGTTGCGATCTCATCACGATCAACCAGTACCTGAGGCCCTCCCCTCGGCACCATCCGGTCACCCGATGGGTTAAGCCGGCCGATTTCGTGATGCTGCGCGACGCAGCGGAGGACATCGGATTCCTGGGCGTCATGTCCGGCCCGCTGGTGCGCTCTTCGTACCGTGCCGGTCGCTTGTGGGCCACGGCCATGCGCCACCGCGGAGACGCGATTCCCGCCCATCTATCCCACCTTGACAAGCACACTCCCGCCAAGCAGGAGGCACAGGCCGTTGTGGATACCTTCGGCCCGGGCGAAGAGGTAGACTTGACTGCTGAGCAATGAGAACGCTCGAGGCTTCGCCTCGACGTCGATACGCCATTCAAGAGCAAGTGAGAGCATGAGCGAAGAACCGCGCAAAGGACTTTTCCGCCGGAAGCCCAAGGATCCGAACAAGAAGCCGGGTCGCCTGGCGCAGATGAAGCAGGTCTATGAGCTGTCGGCCAAGCACAACAAGGCCACTCCTTGGCTGCTTGCCGCAGCGGTCCTCGGTTGCACGCTCGTGGGCCTGCTGGCTGGGCTCATCTTCGGTGGAGCGGTCTTCACAACGATCCTCGGCTTCATGGTGGGTCTGCTGCTCGGCATGTTCATGCTCGGCCGTTTCGCTGAGACTGCCGCGTTCGCGCAGATGGACGGACAGTCCGGTGCCTTCGGTGCCGTGCTCAACACCGCCCGCCGCGGATACCTGATGGACGATAAGCCCATCGCCATCGACCCGAAGAGCCGTGACCTCGTGTTCCGCACGACCGGTCGTGCAGGAGTCGTCCTCCTCAGCGAGGGCCCGAAGGGACGCAGTGCGAAGCTGCTGGCCAAGGAGAGGAAGCGCCACGAGCGCATTCTGCCCAACGTCCCGGTCCACACCTTTCAGGGTGGCAATGAAGAGGGTCAGCTGAAGATGAAGCAGGTCGTCCCTGCAGTCCAGAAGCTTCCCCGTAAGCTCAACAAGGCAGAGGTGCTGGCCGTGCGCAATCGCCTCGCCGCTCTCGGCACTCAGGGCACCCGCCCTCCGATCCCGAAGGGAATCGATCCGAACAAGGCTCGGCCGAACCACAAAGCGATGCGCGGACGCTGATCCGCCCGGACAGGCTTCATCTGTCCACAACAGCAGAGGGCCACCAACTCGTTTGAGTCGGTGGCCCTCTGCTGTTTTGAGTAGCTGGCTCCCTGCTGTGCAGGCCCGGTTCTCAGCCTTCGTCACGGCCTCAGCGTTTGAGAATGAGTGTGCCGGCAGCCAGATCGTGGAGACCGCGATTGTCGCGGTTGAAGATCAGCGCGGGAATGACGAGGACGACCAGAGCAGTGCGGATGAGTGCTTTGGCAAACCCCGGCACATGACCGTCCAGGCGACGGACCTCGATGCCGAAGATCCTATGACCGATCGTGTATCCGAGAGTGGACACGAGCAGGAAGTGCTCCAGGGCGAAGAGACCCGGAGCCAGGAACGGATTGGACGAGCCGATCAGGTTTGCGATGGCCAGGCACAAGAACCAATCCACCAGGAGCCCCAGCAGTCTGCGCCAGGCGGGAGCGAGTGAATGTGAGCCGGTCTCCGGCAATCCCAGGCGCCTGCCCGGCCAATCGCCGTCTTCTCGCTCAATCTTGGGCCCTTCAAGCCAGGATCCGAGGTCATCACGATTAATCACGGACCCAGTTTACCCAAATCCAACCTGGACGAACCCTCAGGAAACATGCCCGAAACATGGACGTCATCAGCACTTCACCTGCTTGCAACTAAGATTGGGAATGGTCAAGACAAACGACCACCATAATCTAACTAGGAGACTAAGTGTTCTCGTCTGCTGAAGAACTCGTCAACTACATCTCGGAGAACGACGTCAAATTCGTTGACGTCCGTTTCTGCGACCTCCCCGGTGTCGTCCAGCATTTCAACCTTCCTGCAGCCTCGTACGGCACGGAAGAGATCACCGAAGGTCTGCTCTTCGACGGTTCCTCAATCACGGGCTTCCAGGGCATCCACGAGTCGGACATGAAGCTGCTCGCCGATGTCTCATCGGCCTACATCGACCCTTTCCGTGAGGCCAAGACCTTGGTCATCACGCACTCGATCGTCGATCCCTTCACCGATGAGCCCTACTCTCGGGACCCTCGCCAGGTTGCGGCCAAGGCCGAGGCCTACCTCGAGAGCACCGGCATCGCCGACACCGTCTTCTTCGGCGCCGAGGCGGAGTTCTACCTCTTCGACTCCATCCGCTACCAGAACACCCCGGGCAGCAGCTTCTATACGATCGACTCCGAGGAAGCTGCCTGGAACACGGGCGAAGACGAGCCCGGCGGCAACCTCGGCTACAAGACCCCGTTCAAGGGCGGATACTTCCCCGTCTCCCCCCAGGATAAGTTCGCCGACATCCGCGATCAGATGTCGCTGACGCTGGAGCAGATCGGCTTCGAGATGGAGCGGGCCCACCATGAGGTCGGCACCGCAGGACAGCAGGAGATCAACTACAAGTTCAAGACCCTGCAGCATGCCGGCGATCAGCTCCTGGACTTCAAGTACGTGATCAAGAACACGGCCTACGAACTCGGCAAGTCGGCCACCTTCATGCCCAAGCCGCTCTTCGATGACAACGGTTCGGGCATGCACTGCCACCAGTCGCTGTGGAAGAACGGTGAGCCGCTGTTCTACGACGAGAACGGCTACGGCGGTCTCTCAGATCTGGCTCGCTGGTACATCGGCGGCCTCATCGAACACGCCGGCGCAGTGCTGGCCTTCACCAACCCGACGATCAACTCGTACCGTCGCCTCGTGCCCGGATACGAAGCTCCCGTCAACCTGGTCTACTCGGCTCGCAACCGCTCCGCCGCGATCCGCATCCCGGTCACCGGCAGCTCGCCGAAGGCCAAGCGCCTCGAGTTCCGCGTTCCGGACCCGTCGACCAACCCCTATCTGGCCTTCTCAGCCCAGCTGATGGCCGGCCTCGACGGAATCCGCAATCGCATCGAGCCCCCGGAGCCCATCGACAAGGACCTCTACGAGCTCCCACCAGAGGAAGCCAAGGACATCAAGCTGGTCCCCGGCTCCCTCGATGAGGCGCTCATCGAGCTCGAGAAGGACCACGACTTCCTCACCGCGGGCGACGTCTTCACCTCCGACCTGATCGAGACGTGGATTCGGATCAAGCGTGAGAATGAGATCGACGTTGCACGTCTGCGTCCGACTCCGACAGAATTCGAGCTCTACTACGCACTCTGAGCCACAGTCCTAGGGCTCGCGGACTGCTCCAAGGCGTATGTGCCAGCAGCTGCAGGGAATACAGTGGGGGCGTCACGGGTTGCCACCCGTGGCGCCCTTCAGCGCTTCTGACCAGGGCGGCCTTCTATGGTGACCACAACTGACACAGGGATGGACAATGACGCATTTCGATCTCCTTCTGATCGGCACAGGCTCGGGGAACATGTTCCTCGACGACAGATTCTCCGGCCTCAACGTGGCGATTGCTGAGGAGTGGCACTTCGGCGGAACCTGCCTCAACGTCGGGTGCATTCCGACGAAGATGTTCGTCTATCCCGCCACGATCGCCGAACAGGCTGCCGACGCGAAGCACTACAACCTCTCTACAGAGTTCAACAGCGTCGACTGGCCGGCGCTGCAGAAGCGCATCTTCGACCGTGTCGACGCCATCGAAGCCGGAGGCCGGGAGTACCGCAGCGGCGATCGCCAACCCAATGTCACTGTTCTGGCAGAACACGTTCACTTCACTGGTACCAAGACGGTGCGCACCGCCTCGGGCCAGGAGATCACTGCCGATCGCATCGTCATCGCGGCCGGCGCCTCCCCTGTCATCCCCGCAGCCGAAGGCCTGGATCCGCAGCGTGTGGACACCGACGGCTATCCCGTGTTCACGTCGAACTCGATCATGCGCATTCCTGAGAAGCCCGAACGGCTGGTCATCATCGGATCCGGCATCATCGCAATGGAGTTCGCCCACGTCTTCGCCGGGTTCGGCACCGAGGTGACGGTGATCGCACGTGGCCCCCGCCTGCTCGGCAACATCGACGAGGAGGTCTCACAGGAGTTCACGGACCTCTTCGAACGCACCCATACGGTTCACCGCGGAGCCGAGGTCGCCTCATACAGTTTCGACGACGATCAGGTGAGACTGACTCTGAAAGCCAGCGGCCGCCTCGGCGAGGTTGAACTTCCGTCTCAGATCGAGACTGATGCTGTCCTCATCGCCACCGGTCGGACCCCGAACACCGCCGGCCTGGATGCTGCGGATGCCGGCTTCGACGTCCTTGATGACGCTCGTCTGCGCGTCGATTCAGCTCAGCGCGTGCTGGCACACGGCCAACCGGTCCCCGGCGTGTTCGCACTCGGCGACATCAGCTCCCCACACCAGCTCAAGCACGTCGCCAATCATGAAGCCGATGTCGTCGGCGACAACCTCGCCGTCGACGTGGCGGCGGGCGAACCCGGCGCTGCCGCCGAGGCGGAGCTGCGGTCGGTCAATCATCGTGCGGTCCCGGGGGCTGTGTTCACCTCGCCCCAGGTGGCCTACGTCGGCATCACCGAAGACGAGGCACGGCGTGCCGGGTACGACGTGAGTGTCAAGGTTCAGAAGTACTCCGACGTGGCGTACGGCTGGGCGATGGCCGATGACCCCGGGATCGTGAAGATCATCGCGGACAAGGCGTCTCGACAGATCCTGGGCGCGCATATCGTCGGTCATGAAGCATCGATGATCGTCCAGCCCCTCATCCAGGCGATGGCATTCGGACAGCCCGCGGACCAGATGGCCAAGGGCCAGTACTGGATCCATCCCGCGCTGCCCGAGGTCGTCGAGAACGCGCTCCTGGGCCTCGAATTCGACTGAGGGCGCTTCAGAACCCGTAGAAGTGGTGCTCCATGATGTTCCTCGCATGCCGCGTGGCGCGCAGGTAGTCGTCTTCGAGTTCGTGGCCGCCTCCCGCAGCGTATCCGAGGAGCCGGGCCGTGGCCTCGAGCTCGAAGTGCTCCTCCGGCAGCGACTGCGCTGTGCGCCCCCGATACAGCATCACGGCTGATCGGACATCGGTCGCCAGCTGCCACGCGGCAGCGAGCTCCTCGGCGTCGTCTGTCGGCATCAGGCCTTCCTCGGCAGCGGCACCGAGTGCCGACAGCGTCGACGTGGTCCGGAGTCCGGCGATCCGGTGGGCGTGTTGCAGCTGCAGTAGCTGGACCGTCCACTCGACGTCGGAGAGACTGCCCCGGCCGAGTTTGAGATGTCGCCTCTTGTCCGCGTTGCGGGGCAAGCGCTCATCCTCCATCCTGGCCTTGAGCGTGCGAACCTGGGTCAGTGACTTCGTCGGCATGTCGACGGGGTACCGCAGACCGTCTATGAGTTCCGTGAAGTCCTCGATGAGACCGGAATCACCGGCGACGGGGCGGGCTCTCAGCAGCGCCTGTGCCTCCCATGGTTGGGACCACTTCGCGTAATAGGCCCGGTAGGAGGACAGAGTGCGGACCAGTGGCCCGTTCTTCCCTTCCGGCCGCAGGTCGGCGTCGAGATCGACGCCCTGGGCCGCCTCGCTGGCCTTGAGCCGGCTCCCCATGCCGAGTGCGACCTTGTTGACGTGTTTGCTCAGCTTCGCCTTCTCCTCGGCCCCAAGCTCCTCACCGACGCTGCGATAGACGAAGGTGACGTCGGCATCGGAGAAGTAGCCGATCTCGCTTCCGCCCCACCGGCCCATCGCGATGACCGCAAACTCGTAGGACGGGGTGTCGGGTTGGTCGAGGTCGATGCGAACGGCCTGCAGCGCGCTGCTGACCGTGAGATCCATCAGGGCCGCGAGGTCGCCGGGGATTTCCGCCCGATCTCCGACGCCGAGGACGTCACGCAGAGCGATCCGCAGAAGCTCACGGCTGTAGGTCTCACGAATCGGAGTGATCGCCGAAGCCCCATGCCGTTTGAGCAGACCGCCGACTTCGGCCTCCAGAGCCTTCGGATCGCGCGATGTGAGGTTGTCGAAGTTGTCCAACCAGGCCACTGCGGCGGGTTGGCGCAGGAGCAGTTCACTGGCATAGCCGGACAGTGAGAGAACCTCCGCGACCGACTTCGCGGCCAGACCGGAGTCGCGCAGCATCTTGAGGAACCAGCCGGAGGACGACAGCGAGTCCGTGAGCCGACGAAACGCCAGAAGCGCGGCATCGGGGCTGACTCCGTCGGAGAACCAGTCCAGCAGTGCCGGCAGGACCTGTTTGATGACCAGCGCTGTCCGCGACATGCCCGACGTCAGCGCCTTGATATGGGCCAGAGCGCCCTGCGGGTCGCGGTAGCCGAAGGCCCGGAGCCGATCGGCAGCTGCCTGCATGCTGCTGCCCCGGTTGTGGGCGTCGACGACAGCACCATGCACGCCGACGGCGGCATCGAGGATGGGGCGGTAAAAGATCTGGTCGTGCAGGCGGGTAACCTGCTTCGCATAGTCCTTGCGTGTGTCCTCGAGCCGGGCTCCGGTCCGAGAACCTGAGGTGAAGACCGATCGGGCGAGGATGCGCAGCTTCTCATCGTCGTCGGGGATGAGCGCGTTGCGCAGCATCCGCGGAATCTGGACCCGGTGCTCGACCACCCGCATGAAACGGTAGGCCGAGGAGAAGACGAAGGCGTCCTCCTTCCCGATGTACCCGTGTTCGCCCAGCTCTTCCAAGGCCATCAGCGTGTTCGGGGTGCGGATGTCCTCGTCCGTACTGCCGTGGACGAGCTGCAGCAGCTGGGCGGAGAACTCCACATCACGCAGTCCCCCGCGTCCCAGCTTGATCTGCCGGGGCGCTTCGGCGGCGGGGATGAGGTCGACGACGCGACGTCGCATCGAGCGGATGCCATCGATGAAGCCCTGCCTGCTGGCGGCCTCCCACACCAGCGGCAGGAGCGTCTCGACGAACTCCTCACCCACTCCGACGTCGCCAGCGACGGGCCGTGCTTTGAGGAGGGCCTGGAACTCCCAGTTCTTCGCGATGTCGGCATAGTAGCGGGTGAACTCCGACATCGTCCGCACCAGGGCACCCGCCTTGCCCTCTGGCCGCAGCGCCGTGTCGACCTCCCATAGGGCCGGCTCAGCACCCGCGTCGGAGAGGATGCTGCGCATGCGTTGGGCGAGCTCCGTGGCCAGGTCGCGCTGCTCATCACTCGTCGCCGAGTCGAGAACGAAGACCACATCGACATCGGAGACGTAGTTGAGCTCGCGTGCCCCGGTCTTGCCCAGAGCGATCACAGCGATGCGGACGCTGCCTTCGGGGTCGAGCTCTGCCCTGGCGATGGCCAGTGCAGCGTCCATGGCGGCAGCGGCCAGGTCCGAGAGCACGGCCATGACGTGATCGACGATCTCCTCGGGAGCCTCGGCGACAAGGTCATCGGCGACGAGTCGCAGCTGTGAATCGCGATAGGTGCGGCGCAGATCCTTGATCGCCTCCTCGCCGAGGTGGTTCGCCGTGGGTGCCGGATCTTCAGGATCGGCTCCCACGCTTGCCAGCAGATCGTTGCGCAGCGATACCGCCGAGGCGGCAGGGGTGGAGATCATCAGGAACGGCGACTTCTCCACCAGCTGCGGCAGAGACTCCGGATGTCGCACGAGGTGGTCGACCATCGCTTCCGAGGTGCCCATGACTGCGAGCACACGACGAAGCAGAGCGCGGTCGAGTTCGTCTTCTGCCAGATCGGGTCCGGTCGACGAACGGACGGCCTCGAGGAACGCCGGTGCGGACTCCCCCGCGGCCTCCAGGACCCGCAGCAGGCCGAGCGCAGCCTGGTGCGGATCCGGAGTCGCCTCGAGGAGGTCGATGAAGCGCGAGTCCGTGGCCAAGGGCTGGCCCAGGAGTTCGTTGATCTCGTCGAGGAAGCGGGCGGCTGACTCGGAGACGACCGAGGTGCGCGAAGTGATCCGGGACATGGGACTACATCGAGGTGAAGTGTTTGCTGAGTTCGAACGGGGTGACCTGAGCACGGTAGTCGTTCCATTCCTGGCGCTTGTTGCGCAGGAAGAAGTCGAAGACCTCCTCGCCCAGGGTCTCAGCCACCAGATCCGACTGCTCCATGATCTCGAGGGCGTGGGACAGGCTGGACGGCAGTGCCTGGATTCCCATGGCGCGACGCTCCGTGTCCGAAAGCTGCCAGACGTTGTCCTCGGCCTCCTCGGGCAGCTCGTAGCCCTCTTCGATTCCCTTCAGCCCGGCAGCGAGCATGAGCGCATAGGACAGGTACGGGTTGGCAGAGGAGTCGAGGGCCCGGTATTCGATGCGAGCCGACGACGACTTCCCCGAATTGTATTGGGGCACGCGCACCAGGGCCGAACGGTTCCGGTGCCCCCAGGAGATGTAGGACGGTGCCTCGTGACCGGTCCACAGTCGCTTGTAGGAGTTCACATGCTGATTCGTCACTGCGGTGATCTCCGCGGCATGGGTGAGGAGGCCGGCGATGAATTGCCTGCCCGTCCTCGACAACTGGTACATGGCACCGGGTTCGAAGAACGCGTTGTTCTCTCCCTCGAAGAGCGAGACATGAGTGTGCATGCCGCTGCCCGGGTGATCGTTGAGCGGTTTGGGCATGAAGGATGCGTATACGCCCTGAGAGATCGCGACTTCTTTGATCACCGACCGGAAGGTCATGATGTTGTCGGCCATGGTCAGAGCATCGGCATAGCGCAGGTCGATCTCGTTCTGACCCGGGCCGGCTTCGTGGTGGGAGAACTCGACGGACAGGCCCATGGCCTCAAGCATGGTGACAGCGGAGCGGCGGAAGTCGTTGGCCGTGCCGCCGTTGACATGGTCGAAGTAGCCGGCCGTGTCAACGGGTATCGGCCTGGTCCCCTCGATGATGCCGGTGCTGGGGTCGAGGTTGTCCGATTTGAACAGGTAGAACTCGATCTCCGGGTGAACATAGAACGAGAACCCCTTCTCCGCTGCCTTTGCCAGCGTCCGTTTGAGGACATTGCGGGGATCGGCCTGGGCTGGTTCTCCCCCGGGAACGTGGATGTCGCAGAACATCCGTCCGGTGGGTTCCGTCTCACCGCGCCACGGCAGCAGCGAGAAGGTCGAAGGGTCGGGCTTGAGAACCATATCGGCCTCGTAGACCCGGGAGAGCCCTTCGACGGCGGAACCGTCGAAGCCGATGCCTTCAGAGAAGGCACCCTCGAGCTCTGCCGGGACCACTGCGACCGACTTCAGCCCGCCGAGGACGTCGGTGAACCACAGGCGGATGAAGCGGACCTCACGATCTTCGACGGTGCGAAGAACGAACTCTTCCTGACGCGACATTCCTCAGCCGTTCCACTTCTTGTCGTCCTCTTCCCACTCCTCATTGCGGGCCTTGGCCCGTTCGAGGGCGGCTCGAGCCACTTCCTCGGTCTCATACGGACCCATGCGATGATCCGCGTCGCTGACCAGGCCGCGCTCGACCTCGTTGGTCTGCAGATTGAAGTAGTACTTCGAATCGGCATCGTCGATATCTTTGAACAGTCCCATGTCGAGCCCTCCATCGCGGGTGTGGTGAATCCCTGACAGATTTCAGCTTACCGGTTCTGTCTCGTGCCGCCAGGACCTCACCGCACTCCATCGCCACGGGAGAAATGGCGACCTTGCCGGAGGCCGGAAGCTGACGCTCATCGGTCTCCGGCCCCTGCGCCTCTTTCAGTGTGCGCTGGGCATCAAAAAATGACACGTTTTGTGTCTGAGGGCCACAGAAAATGATGTTTCCGTATCAGTCGGAGCAATATCCCACCGATTCCGCAGAGATTGTCACGAATCCTGGTAATAAAGGTTTGCCCTCCAGACCTTCAACGGAATACAGTGAGATGCATCCTCAGCCATGCGTGAAACTGGCTGGAACTGCCCACGGGGCAACATAAGAGAAGGAAAGCTATGCGCATTTCAGTGCCCACAGAGGTCAAGAACAACGAGTTCCGCGTCGCCATCACCGCTGCCGGTGTCCACGAGCTCGTTGCCCACGGACATGACGTCACGGTCCAGGCCGGTGCCGGCGTTGGGTCATTCATCACCGATGATGAGTACACCTCCGCCGGCGCCACCATCGCCCCCGACGCGGAATCGACCTGGACCGCCGGTGACATGGTCCTCAAGGTCAAGGAACCCATCGCCGAGGAATACGGTTTCCTGCGCAAGGACCTGATCCTGTTCACCTACCTGCACCTGGCCGCGGATGAAGCGCTGACACAGGCGCTGATGAACGCCGGGACCACTGCCATCGCCTACGAGACGGTCCAGCCCAACGGCGGAGGACTTCCGCTGCTGGCGCCGATGAGTGAGATCGCCGGTCGGCTCTCGACGCAGGTCGGTGCCCACAGCCTGCTCAAGGCCTCGGGCGGGCGCGGGATCCTGCTCTCGGGTGTCCCCGGTGTCGAGCGTGCCAACGTCGTCGTCATCGGTGCCGGTGTCGCCGGCACCAATGCCGCTCGGATGGCGCTGGGTCTGGGCGCCAACGTCGAAGTCATCGACATCAACATTCCCCGCCTGCGCCAGATCGATGAGACCTTCGCCGGTGCGATCGCGACGAAGGTGTCGAACAAGTACGAGATCACGAAGTCCCTGGCCTCTGCCGACCTAGTCATCGGCTCGGTGCTCATTCCCGGCAAGAAGGCACCGAAGCTCGTCACCGACGAGATGGTTGCGGGCATGAAGCCGGGCTCGGTCCTCGTCGACATCGCCATCGATCAGGGTGGCTGCTTCGAGAACTCGCGTGCGACCACGCATGATGATCCCACGTTCGAGGTGCACAACTCGATCTACTACTGTGTGGCGAACATGCCCGGCGCTGTTCCGAACACGGCCACGGCAGCGTTGACGAACGCGACTCTGCCCTTCGCCGTCAAGATCGCCAACCAGGGATGGCATTCAGCGCTGTCGAAGGATTCGGCCCTGGCGCGTGGACTCAACATCCACAATGGTCACGTCACCAACGACAATGTCGCCGAGGCCTTCGGTCTTGAGGCTGTCACCGTCGAACACGCCCTGGCGAACTGACACCGGAGGTCACTGACGCCTGAGATCGGGGGCTCCCAGCGCTTGATCTCAGGCCGAGAGCTCGCACATGCACAGTTTGCACACGAGGAGGGCCGACACCATGCGCTGGTGTCGGCCCTCCTCGTGTTGTGTGCCTCGGCGAGTGTGCCTCAGCCTTGGGGCGGCATCGTCGTCGACCGGAAGTGCTCCTCGCACAATCGCCCGGCTGCCGGTGCGTCGTGGGTGGCGATCGCTTCGACGATGGCCGCATGATCGGCCACCGCGTGCTCGAACAGCTCGTGGGAGAACGGATCGTGCCGGAATCCCGCATTGATCCTGGTGTCGATGTCGACAGCCATGCGGACAAGCTCCGGGTTGTGGCCGGCCCGCGCAATGGCGAAATGGAACTGGGCATCGGCTGTTCTGGCCACGGTGGCCTCGGCGCGTTCGGAATATCTCTGCGCCAGTTCCCGAAGTCCGGTCAGCTCCTCGTCGGTCCGTCGCAGTGCCGCAGTCGCGGCCACGCTGTGCTGGAAGATCGCACGCGCATCGAGGAGGTTTCGGCGTTCGGCATGGAATTCTCCGATGCGATCGGCCATCGGCGCGAGTGCAGTCGGCTCCGCGTTGGACACGAATGTCCCTCCGCCGCGTCCACGACGCCGTTCGACGACGCCCAGACGCTCCAAGCGCAGCAGGGCCGCCCTCACGCTCGAGCGGGAGACCTGTAGGTCGGCGGCAAGTGCCCTCTCACCGGGGAGCAGCGTCCCTTCGGGCAATGCACCCACTGCGATGCCGGAGAGGATGTGGTCGGCGATCTGCTGTGGTGCGCTCGTCAGGCTCACCACGTCGCTGAGACCGGAGAACTCGTGACTCGCAGAGCCAGTCTGCTCGTTCATCGCTGCCCCTTCCGCATCATCGTCTCTGTTGTCAGTGGTTCCCGCCCGTCGTGGACACGGGTGACACCCCTTGGCTTCACTCTATTATCCTCGCCGCAGGGCGGGTGACATCGACAGGCATCGCAACTGTGGAATATCTGGACGCAACGGCTCTAGAATCGAAAGCACCATGACTGATACTCCTCGCCTGCTCACGCCCGGAACCGTCTCCCCCGAACTGCCCGTCCCGCTGAACATCACCAGACCCGAATACGTCGGTCGGGCAGATGCCGACGAAGGCCGGGGCAGCAACTTCTACTCCGCCGAAGACATCGAAAAGGTCCGCACGGCCGGAAGGATCGCGGCGAATACGCTGGCGGCCGTCGGCGAGATGATCGAACCCGGAGCGACCACCGACGCGATCGACCGTGTCGCCCACGAATACATGTGCGACCACGGTGCTTATCCCTCGACCCTGGGCTACCGGGGTTTCCCGAAATCGGTGTGCACCTCGCTCAATGAGGTCATCTGCCACGGCATACCCGACTCGACAGTCATCGCCGACGGAGACATCGTCAACGTCGACATCACCGCCTACATCGACGGCATGCACGGAGACACGAACTACACCTTCTACGCCGGCGATGTCGACGAGGAGTCCCGCCTGCTCGTGGAACGGACATGGGAAGCCACCATGCGCGGCATCAAGGCCGTCAAGCCGGGCCGTGAGATCAACGTCATCGGACGGGTCATCGAGAAGTATGCGAAACGCTTCGGCTACGGTGTCGTCCGCGATTACAGCGGGCACGGAGTCGGCCGTGAGTTCCACTCGGGACTCATCGTCCCCCACTACGATGCCGCACCTGCCCACGCCGAGGTGATGGAACCGGGCATGATCTTCACGATCGAACCGATGCTCAACCTCGGCACCGTCGACTGGGACGTCTGGGACGACGCCTGGACCGTGGTCACGAAGGACAGGAAGCGCTCAGCCCAGTTCGAACACACACTCGTCGTCACCGAGGCCGGTGCCGACATCCTCACCCTCCCCGACGCCGATGCAGCCATCGCTGCGGGACCGACGACCCGACAGGACTGAGATGACCGACGATCAGCAGAGACGCTTCGCCATCGGACTCGACGTGGGCGGAACCGGAATCAAGGCCGGGCTCGTGGACACCGCGACCGGGAACCTCGCGTTCAAGCGTGTTCGAATCCTCACCCCCAAGCCGAGCACTCCGCCCGAAGTCGGATCGGCAATGGCAGACCTCCTCGAGAAACTCACTGTCACCGCGTTGGATCTCGGAGTCGTCGACGACCGCTCTACCCTGGACGCTCTGCCGATCGGATGCGGCTTTCCCGGAGTCATCCGTGATGACCACGTTGATTTTGCAGCAAACCTCGATCAGTCCTGGATCGGGTCGAACATCACCGCCATTCTCGCCGAGGCCACGGGTCGACGTTTCTACTTCATGAACGATGCCGATGCGGCTGGTCTGGCTGAGATGACTTTCGGAGCAGGTCGCAGGCATCGGAAGAAGACCGTGCTGCTGACAACTCTGGGCACCGGCATCGGCACCGCCCTGTTCACTCAGGGGCGCCTGGTCCCCTATACGGAGCTGGGGCACATCGAGATGAATGGCCGGGATGCCGAGACACAGGCGGCCGAATCGATCAAGGTGCGCGAGGACCTCAGCTACGAAGACTGGGCAGGCCGCCTGCAGCAGTACTATTCCCAGATCGAGCTGCTGGTCGCACCCGACGTCATCCTCATCGGCGGCGGAATCTCGAAATCACATGCACAGTTCCTGCCTCTGATCCGCACTCGCGCAGAGATGAAACCGGCAAAGCTGCTCAACAACGCGGGCATCGTCGGGGCAGCCATGCTGGCGGCCAACAACGGCAAAGCGAAGGTGAAGAAGGGGGCCGCATAGGTGCGAATCGACAGCTGCCCTGACAGGCTGCCACCCGGCTGCGAATAGGAGGCACGAATGAAGATACTCGCACGCGGCAGCCAGCTCGGACTCGTGCTCCTCTTGGCCATTCTGCTGATCGGCTTCACTGTGGCCCTGGCAATCACAGCCCTGTGGCCACAGGCCCTGCTTGCCGGCATCGTCATCGCCTGTTGCACAGCCATCTTCGTGATGATCGGCATGGTCAGGGTCGTCGGCCGACGCTGGGTGCTCTGGTTGGCAGTTCCGGCTGTGGCACTTGCTGGGCTCGCCGCGGTGATGTTGGCCGAGGACCTCGGTGTGAGTCGCACCGGTGAGCTGACCGAGGTCGTGATCGTCGATCACACGGTCGATGTGCACACCTCGCACAATACGAGCTCGCGGGAAGAACGCGAGGCCTACACGCACGAGTACATCCTCGAGCATCCCGACGGCACTCCGATCGAGAAGCCGATGATCTACCGCGGCGAGGACGGATACGACGATTTCGACACCGGCGACACCATCACCGCGTTCATCGATCCAGAGGGCAACTCCCCGACCGAACCAGCCGAAAATGTGAACATCGGTGCCGACATCGCCATCCTGATCGTGGGGCTGGTTGCCGTCATCGGCGTGTTCGGCATGTGCTCGCTGCTGTTGCTGCTGCGAGACACGAGGAGAGCCTAAGGCCCTCGACTCGCCTTTCGGCGGGGTGGGACCGGTCGGCTGAGGTGAGGACAGGCCACCGATACGCCGGGTTCTGTCATCGAGTCGGTTGCCCTTCTCGACGGACGGTCATCTATCTGGGACCGATGTTGCCACCGGCCTCGAGCAATCCACCCGACGACTCGGCGAGCAGCCTCGAACGTCGTCTGTCTGATCTTGCTCCGGATGGGGTTTACCCAGCGGCGCCGGTCACCCGGCACCCTGGTGGTCTCTTACACCACCGTTTCACCCTTACCCAGTCGAAACTGGGCGGTCTGCTTTCTGTTGCACTGGCCCGCGGGTTGCCCCGGGTGGGTGTTACCCACCATCCCTGCTCTGCGGAGCCCGGACGTTCCTCAGCCCTCGTGAGAGAGCCGCGACCGTCTGGTGACCTGTCCTCGAGTACAGAAGTCTACCCTCATTGCTCGGAATCAGCGGCCAGATCCGCGTACTCCCCCGGTCCAGTCCGTCTGCGCACCGGACACCTCGCCGCAGGCGCGATGGAGGGGTGATGAAACTAACGTCGACAGCGAATCGAAGCCGACGCGTCGGCGACCTACGATGGTGAGGTGAAGATCCTATTGCCACCTTCAGAAGGTAAGACCCCCGCCAGTTCGGGTCCCCCACTCGATCTCCCCGAGCTCTCGACTCCGGATCTCACCCCGCAGCGAAAGAAGGTTCTCACTGCCCTGCAGAAGGTCTCCAAACGCAAGGACGCGTTAGAGCAGCTAGGCGTGGGCGCCTCACTTTCAACCGAGGTCGAACGCAATATCAGCCTTGACACCATTCCCTGCGCCCCGGCCCTGCTGACATATTCCGGTGTTCTCTACGAAGCGATGGGTGCGCCCGATCTCGTCGCCGATGCCATGTCCGACGAGACCCTGGCACAGCGGATGCGGAATGTGCATGTGTTCTCGGCACTCTTCGGCCAGGTGAACGGACTTGATCCGATTCCGGCCTATCGGCTGGCGATGAAGACGGACCTGGGCACCCTGGGGAAGCTCGCATCCTGGTGGAAGCCGGTTCTGAGCAAGTCCTTCACCGTCGACCCCGCCGAGGTGATCCTGGACTGCCGTTCCAGTGATTACCGGGCCGCGTGGCCAGGGCCCCACGAGCAGGTCATTGCACTGGGCGCAGTCAAAGTCACCGATTCCAAACGCAGCGTCGTCTCCCATTGGGCGAAGTATTATCGCGGCGAACTCGTCGGTCGACTGCTCTCAGATGATCGGAAGCTGCCCACCACCGCCGAGGAGCTGGTCTCGCGGGCAGAGGAGTCCTATGAGGTCGAGTTCACTCCCCATGCCAAGAGCAAACCGGCGGCGCTGACCATCGTCCTGCGTGACTGAGCGTGCGACGCGACTGAGACGTTTCCGCGTCCGCAGCGGGTCGTGCCTCAACCCTTACGCAGCAGAACCGCCTCGCACTCTTCGCACTCATAGGTCTGGTTCGGGTCCTCGAGCAGCATTTCCTTCCACGCCATACCGCTGATCTCCTGGCCGCAGGCCTGACAGTTCGGACCGTTCAGCACGGCGGCCCCGGGCCCGCCCTGTGCGACGTTGTGGTCGAACTGGCGAACCAGAGCGTCGGGCAGGTCGGACTTGAGCTTCTGCGCTGAGGCGCTGTTGGTCTCGAGCTCGGCGGCCAACTCCGATTTGCGGTCCTTGATGGCCGTCTGCGTGGCACGGCCCGATGCGATCACCTCGGCGAGGGAGGACTCGACGTCCGAGAGGGCGGCCTCAGCGGCTTCGAGTTCCTCCATGGAGGAGAGCTCAGCCTCCTCGAGTTCAGCGACCCGTTCCTCGTGACCCGAGATCTCATTTTGCAGATTCACGAGGTCTCGGCTGGTCAGGCCGGTGCCGTCGTTGAGCTCGACGGTCTTCTTCCTGATCTGCCCATTCTGAGCCTCGATGGCCGCGGCATGCTCGGCGACTTCGGTCTGGAACTTCTCCACCACCTCCGCAGCCTCAGCTTTCTTGGCCTCGAGATCTTTGTGGGAAGACACGAGATCCTTCAGCGCCGAGGCCTGATTGGGATTGTCGTGTTCGTGCCGCAGCGCGCGCCCGTGGGCGGCGAGCTCGATGAGAGATTCGAGTTCTGTGCGTTGTTCGGCCGTGATCAGCATGGGGAAATCCTTGTCATCGAAGCGTCTGGGGTCAAGTGCACGGGGTCAATAGCGTTCGACCCAGGGGTCGGTGTTGACCGCCGAATGCTGCAGGGCGACAGTGAGCCCGCGATCGGCGAATTCGGTCTCCAACTGCTGTGCCGCGGCGGTCAGCCAGACGGTTTCCGAGGCCCAGTGGGAGACGTCGATGAGCTGTGGTCGACCTTCCTGCCTGTTGGCAGTGTCACGGGCCTCGGTGGCCGGATGGTGACGAAGATCAGCGGTGATGTAGACCTCTGCACCACTGGCGCGGACCTCGTTGAACAGGGAGTCTCCTGCTCCCCCGCAGACGGCGACCCGAGTCACCGTCGCCGCTGGATCGCCGGCGATGCGCACCCCGGTCGTCGTCCGCGGCAGGCTGTTCGAAAGGCTCCGGGCGATATCTCGCACGGGAGTCGGCGTGGCCAGGTCTCCGACCCGGCCGATCCCGGTGGTCAATCCTTCTCCATGGGGCACGAGTGGCTGCGCGTCGTCGATCCCCAGCAGGGAGATGAGCACGTCGGAGACTCCCCCGCGTGCGGAGTCGGCGTTCGTATGGGCGTTAAACAGAGCAATGTCATTGCTGATCAGCGTGTGGACGGCACCGCCCTTGAGGGTTGCGGCATTGACCGACTTCACGGGTTTAAGCATCAGCGGATGATGGTTGAACACCAGGTCCGAGCCCAGGACCACCGCCTCGGCGATGACCGCATCCATCGGATCGAGCGCGAGCAGGATCGAACGCACCTCGGCATCGGGATCACCCACGGCCAGACCGACCGAATCCCAGCTCTCTGCCAGGGCCGTCGGCCACAGTGCTTCGAACACGTCGACACATTCGCTGACCTTCGGGTATCTCATGCCACCACAGTATTACATCCGCGCAGCACCGGTCAGGCGATGGTCACCGCGTTGCCTCGGCACTGTCGACTTAGCAGCACAGAATTGTCCGGGTCACCTGGAAAATATGTGAGACGTGGTTCACCAGACGATCGTTCGGTTATAGATTTGGCCCATGACTACGAATGCATCGACCACGCCATCGCCTAGCCTGCGCTTCTCCTCGACCGTCGCCGATATCGTGCGCCGCAGCGCAGGACGCTTCGGTGACGATGTCGCCGTCGAGTTCGGCGACCGCACCTGGACCTATTCCAGCCTGGATACGGCAGTCACCGCTGTGGCGCGGGAGCTGGTCAGCCTCGGCGCGCAGAAGGGAGACCGGATCGCCGCCTACGGGAAGAACTCCGACCTCTACCTCCTCCTCTACCTCGGATGTGCCCGCGCCGGCCTCATCCATGTGCCGGTGAACTATCAGCTCAAGAACGACGAGCTCGACTACATCCTCGACAATTCCGGAGCGAAGGTCGTCTTCGCCGATGCGGATCTCCTCGACGCGGTCAGCGCCACACCGACTGGATCCGGAGCTCAGGTCAAGGACTTCGCCACCCTTGTCGACCCGGCAACCGCCGCAGACATCGCCCCGGCCGCTGCTGAAGAGTTCGACGTCGTCGACACCGACGTCGCACAGCTGCTCTACACCTCAGGCACCACCTCGGCGCCCAAGGGAGCGATCATGACCCACCGTGCACTCGTGCACGAATACATGTCATCGTTGATGAGCCTCGACTTCGCTCCCACGGACCGGGTCGTCCATGCTCTGCCCCTCTACCATTCGGCGCAGATGCATGTCTTCCTGATTCCGCTGTTGGCCATCGGAGCGCACAACATCGTCGTTCCGGCACCGGTCCCCGAGCAGCTGCTGGCGATCTTCGAAGAACGCGAGATCAACTCCTTCTTCGCTGCGCCAACGGTGTGGGTCGCCCTGGCCAACAGTCCGGACCTCGATACCCGCAACCTCGAGAGCTTGCGCAAGGCCTACTACGGAGCCTCGATTATGCCCGGTCCGGTGCTGGAGAAGCTGCGGCAGCGTCTGCCCAAGCTCGGCTTCTACAACTGCTTCGGCCAATCCGAGATGGGGCCTCTGTGCACCGTGCTGCGCCCAGAAGAGCACGATGATCACGCGGCTTCGGCCGGACGAGCGGTCTTCTTCGTCGAGACGCGTGTCGTCGATGCCGAGGGCGATGATGTCGGAGTCGGTGAGCAGGGCGAAATCCTCTACCGGTCACCCCAATTGTGCGAGGGCTACTGGAACAAGCCAGAGGCGACAGCAGAAGCCTTCGACTACGGCTGGTTCCATTCCGGAGACCTCGTCACCATGGACGAATCCGGTTTCGTGGAGGTCATCGACCGTGTCAAGGACGTCATCAACACCGGCGGTGTTCTGGTGGCCAGCCGACAGGTCGAGGACGCGATCTTCGAACTCCCTCAGGTCGCCGAAGTGGCGGTGGTCGGTGTTGCCGATGAGAAGTGGATCGAAGCGGTCTCGGCGTTCGTCGTCACCAAGTCTGACCAGGGTGAGCTCACCGAGGCTGATGTGCTCGCACATGTCAAGGATCGTCTGGCCGGGTTCAAAGTGCCCAAGCGCGTCGAGTTCGTGGCCGAACTGCCCAAGAACTCAGCCGGCAAGATCCTCAAACGTCAGCTCCGCGAGGTCTGAGACTCACCTCGCCTGATCAGGCGAATAGACTGCTCTGGGCATTGAACGCAAGACGAGCAGACGCCGCAGCCTGAGGGCAGGCGGATGAGGAGACGAATGGTGGCATCCCACGACGAGGCGACACCTGCTTCCAGCCCTTTCGACGGCTGGCGGGGCTGGAAGCAGCACGGAGACGGCAAAACGATACGACCCGGTGAGTCCGTCCTCCCGGAGGAACGGTTGAGCTGGCCGCGGACCGTGGGCATCGGGGCACAGCATGTCGTGGCCATGTTCGGTGCAACGTTCCTCGTGCCGCTGCTGACCGGCTTCCCGCCCTCGACGACGCTGTTCTTCACCGCCATCGGCACACTGCTCTTCCTGCTCATCACCAAGGGAATGATGCCCTCGTATCTGGGGGCGTCGTTCGGACTGCTGGCACCCATCGGTGCCGTCACCGGATTCTCGGCCACCTCCGGTGACGACCTTGAGCCGCATGCCATGGCGCTCGCTCAGGGCGGGATCATCTCCGTCGGCGTGACTCTCGCGCTGGTGGGCATCGTCGTTCATTTCGCGGGAGTGCGTTGGATCGAGGTCACGATGCCACCGGTCGTCACCGGCGCCATCGTGGCTCTCATCGGGCTCAACCTGGCACCGGCTGCCTGGGACTGGGTGAAGGAAGCTCCTCTGACCGCCGTGATCACGATCGTCACGATTCTGGTCACAAGCGTGCTGTTTCGGGGGATGCTCGGACGCCTCTCCATCCTCATCGGCGTCCTCGTCGGCTACGGTGCCGCATGGGTGCAGGGCCAGATCCATTTCACCACTGTCGGTCAAGCCGACTGGGTCGGGCTGCCTGAATTCCACGCACCGGCCTTCGACTTGGGCTACCTGGGACTCTTTCTGCCTGTCGTCTTCGTCCTCATCGCCGAGAACATCGGACATGTGAAGTCCGTGTCGGCCATGACCGGCCGCGATCTCGACAAGGTCACCGGCAGAACCCTGTTCGCCGACGGTTTCTCGACGATTCTCGCCGGTTCCGGAGGAGGTTCGGGAACGACGACCTATGCGGAGAACATCGGCGTCATGGCCGCGACTCGAATCTTCTCCACGGCCGCGTATCTGTGTGCGGGCATCATCGCTCTGGTCCTCAGTCTCCTGCCGAAGTTCGGGGAGATCATCGCGACCATCCCACCCGGGGTCCTCGGCGGGGCGGCAACCGTTCTCTACGGAATGATCGGTCTGCTGGGTGTGCGCATCTGGGTGGAGAACAGGGTCGACTTCTCCAACCCGATCAACCTCAACACCGCTGCCGTTGCGCTCATCGTCGCAATCGCCAACTTCACCTGGACTCCTGGAGATCTTCAGTTCGAAGGCATCGCACTCGGATCAGCCTCGGCGATCATCATCTATCAGGTCATGCGCGCCATCGCGAAATGGCGCGGCACCGATCCGGACGATCCGACTGAAAGCGGTTCCGAGGGAGAAGCGCAGTCTCCGGCACAGTCTCCGCCCACGTCGACTTAGGCTGCCTTCTGCCCGCACTCCGCAGACAGCAAACGGGCGGCAGGTGCAATCGCGCACCTGCCGCCCGTTTCCGTGGACATCTATCTCTGTCCGAGCAACTACTCCTGGATCAGTGCCAACTCGAATTCCAAGGTGATCTTGTCGCTGACGAGAACGCCTCCGGAGTCAAGCTTGGTGTTCCAGGTCACGCCCCAGTCCTTGCGATCGATGCGGCGCTTGCCTTCAAGCCCGACCCTGAGCACACCGTTCTGGTCACGATCGACGCCGAGGAGCTCAAGCGGAATCGACACGGACCGGGTGACGTCCCGAATCGTCAGATCGCCATTGACGATGTAGCTGCCTTCCTCGACCTCATCGACTCCGGTGCTCGTGAACGTGATCTTCGGATACTTCTCGACGTCGAAGAAGTCCGCACTTCGCAGGTGAGCATCGCGGTCCGGGGTGCGCGTATCGACACTGTCGACATCGATGGAGATCGTTGCCTCGGTCTTGGACAGGTCGTCAGCATCGATGCTCACGACGCCTTCAACGACGTTGAACGCTCCGCGGATCCGCGAAACCATCGCGTGTCGGGTCGAGAATCCGAGGCGAGTATGCATGGGATCGATGACCCATGTTCCTGTCAGCTGTTCTTCGGTAGACATGATGGCGCTCCTTTGGCCGAATGAAGATCGTAGAAACCCGGTGGTGGGGGCCCAGATCAGTGCTGTGGGCGTACCGGTGGACACATAGATTCAGCCTATCGGCTTTGCGGCCGCGCTGTCATGTTGAAAGCGCAATTGTGTCTTAACTGATGCGGGTTGCAGCCGCGCAGATGAGCTGGGTCAGCGGCGAAGGTTGAGTGATCGGGTTCCATCGAGCGAGAGCCTGAGGAGCGGAAAGGTGGGCCCAGAGGGACTTGAACCCCCGACCCTCTCGGTGTAAACGAGATGCTCTAGCCAACTGAGCTATAGGCCCCACTGCAGGTTCGCAACAATGCTCGCGAACGTGCTAGATCAGTATGCCATATGGCAGGCGAGCAGATGAAATGCGCTGAGAGTTGCAGACAGTCTCACCGTCGGAAGCGGGAGCCCTTCCCGAATCGGCGGGGTCGTGAGTCCGTCTTCCATTCTGGGAAACTCAACCATCGTCAGCACTGAGCAAACGGGCCGTGGCTATCGCGAATTCCTCACCGGAATCCGCCGACTCAATGCCGAAGAGTCGGCGATTCTGTTCGATCGCCACAACACCCAGCGCATGTGCCATCACACCGTGCGAAACCGCGTGACCCAGGGACTCGACGCTCAAAGCGTCGGGAGTCACTTCGCCGGGGGCGATCGAGTAGCCCAGCAGCATGATCTCAGCACCGTCACGGTATGAGAGAAGGATCTCCCTCAGCCCCATCGCAGTCACCTGCGGATCAGAAGGCAGCGGACAGCGGGCGTTGATCTCGGCGTTCATCCGTGTCGCGATGAGGACGAAGAGCTCCTGCTTGTCCTTGACATGCCAATACAGGGCGGAGGGCTGAACGTCGAGCTCACGGGCCAGCCTGCGCATCGACAGATCACCCAAACCGTAGCGTGACAGGATGTCGAGGGCGGTTGTCGTGATGCTCCCGGCAGTCAGTGCCAATGAGACGTTCCTTCCGTTCGCAGATGGTCGACCGTGCCGATTTTTCAGAACGCGTCACCATCGCTATAGTAGTTCCTGGTCACGGGATATAGCGCAGCTTGGTAGCGCGCCTCGTTCGGGACGAGGAGGTCGTGGGTTCGAATCCCGCTATCCCGACCATGAGGAGGTACCTCCCGTTTGCGGGGAATGTGTCGCGACATCGTTTCTACGATGTCGCGACATTTTTTGTCCCCTGTGCGGCCGCAGTGAAGATTCCTCCTGGTCACAGCCATCGGAATCCTCACTGACGCTCATCTGAACGATCAGCTGACGTCGGTTCGAATGGTCAGCAGGAAGGCAACGTCCTCATGCGCGGTGACGGAGTGACGCTGCGGAGGGATCGTCATGAGGTCACCGCTGCGAAGTTCCCACGTCTCCTCCGCAGCTGACAGTGCCACGCTCCCCTTCAGCACCTGCAGGGTTGCCTCCGGCGGCGAGTCATGCTCGGCCATTGTGGTTCCTGCGGTCAGTGTCAACAGGGCCTGTTTGAGATATTGACCGCTGTAGACTCCGTGTGCGGCCCGTCCGCTGTTGGCACTTCGAGCCTTATTCAGAAGCTCGTCAGTGAGTTCGGCGAGGTTCTGCGTGTGTGAATTGTCGGTCATCATCAGTCCTGTTCTGCGCGTTCGACGGCTGCCTGTTCGTCACCCACCGTATCGAGCGACCGTTTCAGTCGATGCCTGGTCACATGAAATCATGTTTCCGCCTTGCAGTTCTGATGCTAGCTTGTAGTTGATCGACCCCAGACCGGCATTGGAGACTGCATATGGCCGAGAGCCCCAGGCCCGAAACCATCGATGTGCGGACGGTGCCGAAGCCCGAGCGGCATCCGCTCATCATGGAGGCCTATCAGAGGCTCGACGTCGGCTCCGGCCTCATCCTCATCAACGACCACGAACCCAAGAACCTCAAGATCGAGATGGAAGCAGAGTTCGCCGAGGCGCTTGGGTGGGAATCGAAGCCGTCGGAGGACGGGGACTTCCGGGTCCTCATCAGCAAACGAGCAGCGACACCTCTCCCCCGCGTTCTCGCAGATGTGGGCGAACTGGGTGGTGTTGCCGAGAACTCCGGATCCGTGTGGCAGCTCCAGCCTCTGCAGCGCGATCTCGATGCGAACATCATCGCCCTGTCTCCTGGTGGTGAGATCAAGGAACACAGGGGGCCGGAACTCGACGTTCTCATCCATGTCCTCGATGGCGGCGGAACCCTCGAGACAGAGCTGACCACGATCCCTCTCACACCCGGCCAGATCGTGTGGCTGCCGCGTCGCTCTCAGCGGCGCTTCCTGGCCGATGCAACGCTGGGCCTGCGATACTTCTCAGTCCATCAGCGCAAACAGGGACTGACGATCACCAGCCGCCACTGAGCCTCATGGCGGATACGGAGAACTCGACAGTCATGCGTGACCACGACTGTGCGACCATGACGCACACGCGCAACGCTGCGCTCAGAGCGCGGACTCGGGATCGTCGCGCCGTTCGAAGGCGATACTGATGAGTCTGCGCAGCACCGCCTCGTCGATGTCGGCCAACTTGCGCACATACACGCATCCGGCACCTTCGGTGTACGTGCCGAGGCTGGGCAGCAGCGCGGCCCCAGCCGATGAGTCTTTGAGCCCGTAGAGCGAGAGCTGAGCCTTGCGCGGTGAGAATCCTGTCTTGGGCCACACGCCACGATTGCGCGGATTCGACGGTGAGATGTACTCGTACTGTCCGTAGCCCACGATCGATGGCCCCCACATCACGGGCTTCACACCGGTGACCTCGGTGAAGATCGCCCCCAACACAATCCCGTCTTCGCGACGCTTGTTGGGGGTGGCCTGCGCGAGGAACTCATCAACGTCGGCACCGGTGGGCTGAGTCTTCTGTGTCGTCATGGCTCAATTATGGACTCTCTGCAGTGGTGAGGCACCGCAGCGATGCTCAGGCACCGTCGGGAATCCACGAGGTGCCGTCCTGAACCTTGTAGATGAGATTGGTCCGGGTATGGGCGACAGCAGGATACCGGGTGAGGTAGTCGAGGACGAAGGACTGGACCGCCTCGGTGTCGGTGGCGACGATGTGGAGCAGATAGTCATCGGCACCGGCCATGTGGTACATCCGCACGACTCCGGGAAACTGCGGAGCCGCCGCGGTGAAGGCATCGATCTCCGCCCGGTCGTGCTTGGCCAGACGAATCGAGATCAGCGCCTGCAGCGGAATGCCTACAGCCGCGGCATCGATGTCGACACGAAACCCTTTGATCACGCCCAGGGTCCGCAATCGTTTGAGACGAAGCGAGACCGTGGATTCCGAGATCCCCACAGCGGTGGCCAAGACGGTGCCGGAAGCTCTGGCGTCTTCGCCAAGCGCCGTGAGCAGCCGTCGATCGATATCATCGAGTTCCACTTTCTGCGACATGCCTCACAGTCTGGCACATGACGATCAAGGATCTTCGAGCAGATCATGGAAAATCACAGATACTTGACGGTTGTTTGCAGTTCGTAGCAGGTATGGCTTGAATGCTCACATGAACTCAATGCACCCAGAAACACTCATGGTCCACGGCGGGATGGATGGCCTCACAGAGGCGGGCGTCCACGTTCCGGCCATCGACCTCTCGACGACCAACCCCGTCAACGATGTCGCCACCGGTGGCGACTCCTACGAATGGCTCGCCACCGGCCATGCGCTCAAGGACGGCGACTCGGCCGTCTATCAGCGCCTGTGGCAGCCCGGCGTCGCGCGCTTCGAAACGGCCCTGGCCGAACTCGAACACGCAGACGAAGCAGTCGCCTTCGCAACCGGCATGGCCGCCATGACGGCGGCACTCCTCGCGGCAGTCAACGCCGGAACGCCCCACATCGTCGCGGTGCGTCCGCTCTATGGCGGCAGCGATCACCTCCTCGAAACCGGCCTGCTGGGCACGACGGTCACCTGGGCGAAGGAAGCAGAGATCGCCTCGGCGATCCAAGACGACACTGGACTCGTCATCGTCGAGACCCCGGCCAACCCCAGCCTCGACCTTGTCGATCTCGACAGCGTCGTTGCCGCCGCCGGCACCGTTCCGGTGCTCGTGGACAACACCTTCTGCACTCCGGTCCTCCAACAGCCCATCAGACACGGTGCAGCATTGGTCCTCCACAGCGCGACGAAGTACCTCGGCGGACACGGAGACGCCATGGGCGGCATCATCGCCACCAACTCCGACTGGGCTATGCGCCTGCGTCAGGTCCGAGCGATCACGGGAGCCCTGCTGCACCCGATGGGCGCCTACCTCCTCCACCGAGGACTGCGCACCCTGGCCGTGCGCATGCGCGCGGCACAGACGACCGCGGGTGAACTGGCCGAGCGTCTGGCAGCGCACCCGGCGATCACAGCTGTCCACTACCCGGGTCTGAACGGGCAGGATCCGCGCGGGCTGCTCGGGCGCCAGATGTCCGGAGGCGGCGCAATGATCGCACTGGAACTCGCCGGCGGATTCGACGCGGCACGCAGCTTCGTCGAACACTGCAGCCTCGTCGTCCACGCAGTGTCCCTCGGCGGTGCCGACACGCTCATCCAGCACCCGGCATCGCTGACCCACAGGCCGGTCGCGGCCACGGCCAAACCCGGCGACGGTCTCATCCGGCTCTCTGTCGGTCTCGAACACGTCGATGACCTGGAAGATGATCTCATCGCCGCCCTCGACGCGAGCAGGGCAGCTGCCTGAACCGACGGATTCGACCCGGCTGGACGTCCAGGCCGAGTCTTCTTCGCCCGCCTCGTTGACATTGACGCGACGTCAACTTCTAAGCTGATCGTCATGGACTGGTCCATAAAGGAAACAGCGCGGATGACGGGGACGACGAGCCGAACACTGCGTCACTATGACGCGATCGGACTGCTGCCGCCGACGTACATCGCCGACAACGGCTACCGATACTACGACGAGAGCGGGCTGGTGCGCCTCCAGCGCATCCTCCTGCTCAAGGAACTCGGGATGTCTTTGGCCCGGATCGCTGAGGTGCTCGAGAGCACCGAGGATCCGATTGCGGCATTGTCCGACCACGTGCACAGCCTCGGACGCGAGCGTGCCCGGATCGATCGGCAGATCGTCTCCGTCACCGCGACCATCGCACGATTGGAAGCAGGTGAACCTCTCATGGCAGAGGAGATGTTCGATGGATTCGACCATCGAGTGCACAAGGAAGAAGTCACACGACGCTGGGGCCGTGAGGCCTATGAGGCATCCGCCGGGTGGTGGGAGTCTCTCAGTCCCGACGATAGGCAGTCGTGGAAGGCCGATGTTGAACGGCTGAGTCAGGACTGGATGAAGGCCGCCGAGGCGGGGGCCGGCCCCGAATCGGATCGTTGCCAGGATCTAGCGCGCCGTCACGTGCAGTGGCTCAGTGCCACACCGGGGACACCGGCGCATGATCCCGGCGGTGACCTCGACGGCTACGTCCGCGGTCTCGCCGATATGTACGTCAGTGATCCGCGGTTCGGCGCCAACTACGGTGGCGTGGCGGGGGCGGAGTTGGTTCGAGACTCACTCAACCTCTACCTCGACGCCTGATCAGGACTGCTGTTCCAGGGCTCGCCGAATCTTCTCGGCGGGCCCTGCCAGCGCTTCGGGGCTCTGCATGGGGGCACGGTCCGAGATGTCGAAGTCGTCCATCGAGTTCGTCGCCAAGACGTGGATATGCAGATGCGGGACCTCGTATCCGACGACCAGCATGCCGATCCGCTCGCAGTCGAAAGCCTCCTGCTGGGCGCGACCGACCTGACGTGCCACCTTCATCAGGTGATTGAGCAGGTCCTGGTCCGCGTCGATCCAATGCGAGATCTCTTCCCTGGGCACGACCATAACGTGGCCCTCGGTCATCGGTGCGACATCGAGGAACGCGACGCACACATCATCCTGGTAGACGAAGGTGCCGGGAATCTCGCCGTTGATGATCTTGGTGAAGATGGTAGCCATGGTTCATTCCTCCTTGGACGATCTGAGAGTCACTGTGCCGTTGTATCACTGCCGCAGAGCGCTCGAGCATGAGCGACATCGACGGAGAAGTCACGGGTTTCGGTTCGAGCGACCTGACGACTGGTCACGATCGTACCTGTTGAAGAGATGACGAAGACTCCACGCTCAGCCACGCCGTGAAGGTCGTCGAAGACCCCGTAGGACTTCGCCACCTCTCCGTGTGGCCAGAAGTCCGCACCGAGGTCAAGACTGACCTCACGAGCTTCTGACCACGCGGCGAGTGTGTACTTCGAATCGACGGACATGCCGATGATCTCGACCGGTTCAGCCGCATTCGCCAGTGACTGCCCCAGGTCGTCAAGGGCTTTGATCTCGTCACCGCACACGGGCGAGAAAGCGAATGGAAAGAATACGAGGATGACAGCCGATCGGCCGCGAGCCTCGGCGAGGTGGAGCGTGGACCCGAACTGATCGGGAACGCAGAAATCAGGGGCCCGGTCGCCGGGCCGAAGGATCATGAATGGTTCTTCTTGCCCACCAAACGGAAACCGGCCCAGTGATCGGCTGCGCTGACCGTTGAAGTCACGTGCATGCCAGCCGTGGGGGCTGCCTCAGAAATGTCGGCCGGGCTTATGTGGCCGGGGCGACTTGCTTTGGGAGAGAGGAGCCAGACGACTCCGCCATCCTTCAATGTGGCCTGTGCGTCGACGAGACCATCGATGAGGTCGTCATCGTCGGAACGCCACCACATCAGAATGATGTCGAAGACATCGTCGACATCACCGTCCGCGATTTTCTCACCGATGATGTTTTCGATCGCCTGGCACAGGTCCAAGTCGACGTCATCGTCGTAGCCGATTTCTTGCACATAGTCTCCCGCAGCCAAACCAAGGTTCTGGCCCAGCTCGTTGGGGAGGGTCGACGTGGAAGATGTCCTTTCAGGAGAGGAGTTACTCATGCCCTTATTGTTCCGTCAAGTGTGTCGCAGGCGCAAATGACGGCGCGTCAAGCTGATGCAATCGGCCTCAAAGGGCATCGAAGACTACGAACTCGTCATCGAGATCACAGAATTTCGGCCCAGCGAAGTTCTCGCGGGAGTACTAGGCTGATGGGAGTATCTGGTGGACCCTGGGCTCAATCATGATTTGAACTTCCATTCCACTTGAACAGCCGGATCTCGACACAACAAAGATCGTGGAGCGGAAGAGAGGACCACACCGTGGACAACCGGAAACAGGGCGGACCGATTCTCAACGGGCTGCCCAGCCAGGTGCCCGACATCGATCCCGAAGAGACTGAGGAGTGGCTGGCATCGCTGGACGGCCTCATCGACGAGGGCGGACGGTCACGCGCACGCTACGTGATGCTGCGAATGCTCCAGCGTTCGCGGGAGAAGCGCATCGGTGTGCCCAGCCTGACGGCCACCGACTATGTGAACACGTTCGGCCCAGAGAACGAGCCGTGGTTCCCCGGTGATGAAGAGGTCGAGCGCCGCTATCGCCGCTGGAACCGTTGGAATGCCGCAATGCTCGTCCATCGAGCGCAGCGGCCCGGTGTCGAGGTGGGCGGACACATCTCCACCTACGCGTCCTCTGCCACACTCTACGAAGTCGGCCTCAACCACTTCTTCCGGGGAAAGGACCATCCCGGCGGCGGCGACCATATCTTCTACCAGGGCCACGCCTCCCCCGGCATGTATGCTCGCGCCTACCTCGAAGGCCGGATGAGCGAACAGGACCTCGACGGCTTCCGTCAGCAGCAGTCCCACCAGATCGACGGCAAGCCCGGCGGACTGCCCTCCTATCCGCACCCTCATCAGCTCCCCGACTTCTGGGAACACCCGACCGTGTCGATGGGCCTGGGCCCGGTGAATGCGATAGCGCAGGCGCAGTTCGACAAGTACCTCCACAAGCGCGACATCAAGGACACGTCTCAACAGCAGACCTGGGCGTTCCTCGGTGACGGTGAGATGGACGAGCCGGAGAGTCGCGGCATGCTCCACGTCGCCGCCTTCGAAGAGCTCGACAACCTCAACTTCGTCATCAACTGCAATCTGCAGCGCCTCGACGGTCCGGTGCGCGGCAACGGCAAGATCATTCAGGAGCTCGAAGCCTATTTCCGCGGTGCCGGATGGAACGTCATCAAGGTCGTGTGGGGTCGCGAATGGGATGCCCTGCTGGGCAAGGATCGTGACGGGGCCCTGGTCAACCTCATGAACGCCACTCCCGACGGTGACTACCAGACGTACAAGGGTGAGTCCGGCGGGTTCGTCCGCGACAACTTCTTCGGTCGCGATCCCCGCACGAAGGCGATGGTCGAGGACTACACCGACGATGAGATCTGGAACCTCAAGCGCGGCGGTCACGACTACCGCAAGGTCTACGCCGCATACAAGGCGGCGACCGAGCACACCGGTCAGCCGACGGTCATTCTCGTCAAGACCGTCAAGGGCTACTCGCTGGGACCTCATTTCGAGGCCCGCAATGCGACCCACCAGATGAAGAAGATGACGATCGATGACCTCAAGCTGGCTCGCGATCACTTCCAGGTTCCGATCTCGGACAAGGACCTTGAGGCCGACCCGAAGCTGCCGCCGTACTATCACCCCGGGCAGGACGCTCCGGAGATCAAGTACCTGCAGGAACGCCGCGCCGCATTGGGCGGGTACTCCCCCGAACGACGCAGCACACACATCGATCTCAAGTTGCCCTCCGACAAGGCCTTCGACGCGGGCAAGCGCGGATCGGGCAAGCAGACGATCGCGACCACCATGGGATTCGTCCGCGTGCTCAAGGACCTCATGCGCGAGAAGGAGTTCGGCAAGCGCATCGTGCCGATCATCCCCGACGAGGCCAGGACCTTCGGCATGGACTCGTTCTTCCCGACGGCGAAGATCTACAATCCGCACGGCCAGAACTACATCTCGGTCGACCGCGACCTGTTCCTCGCCTACAAGGAAGCCACCGACGGCCAGCTGCTCCACATGGGCATCAATGAGGCTGGTGCCACCGCGGCGCTGACCGCTGTCGGCACCTCCTATGCCACACACGGCGAGCCGATGATCCCGTTCTACATCTTCTATTCGATGTTTGGGTTCCAGCGCAGCGGCGACTTCTTCTGGGCGGCGGGCGATCAGATGGCCCGTGGATTCGTCCTCGGCGCCACCGCCGGCCGGACCACGCTGGTGGCGGAAGGCCTCCAGCACGGTGACGGTCATTCGCACCTGCTGGCGTCGACCTATCCGTCCATCGTGTCCTACGATCCTGCCTACACCTACGAGATCGCCCGCATCGTCCGCGATGGCATTCACCGCATGTACGATCCGGACGATGAACGTGACCCCAACGTCATGTACTACCTCACCATGTACAACGAGCCGATGGTTCAGCCTCCTGAGCCAGACGACCTCGACGTCGAGGGGGTTCTCAAGGGCATGTACCTGCTGTCCAAGGGTCCGGACAACGGCGGCCCGAAGGTCCAGCTCATGGCCTCCGGCGTGGGTGTGCCGTGGATCCTCGAGGCGCAGGAGCTCCTGGCCGAGGACTGGGGCGTATCGGCTGATGTGTGGTCGGTGACCTCATGGACCGAGCTGCGTCGCGACGGCCTGGCCGTCGAAGACGAGCGACTGCTCAATCCTGATGGCGAAGCACGTGTGCCGTACGTGACCCAGCAGATGGCCGAGGTCGATGGACCCGTTGTGGCGACCTCGGACTTCATGCGGGCGGTTCCGGATCAGATCCGTCAGTACGTGCCCAGCCACTTCACCTCCCTGGGCACCGACGGCTATGCGATCTCGGACACCCGTCCGGCCGCTCGCCGCTACTACCACGTCGACGGACCCTCCGTCGTGACACAGGCTCTGATGTCCCTGGCCGACACCGGCGCGATCTCCATCGACAAGGCCGCCGAGGCGGCGCGGAAGTACCGACTCGACGACGTCACCGCGGGGGCGTCGGGATCGACCGAAGGCGCGGGGGCCTGAACCCACCGCACTGATCCACCGCCCTGGGCGGTGAAATCGATACCGCACAAGTATGGCCGGAGTCTCCAAGGCTCCGGCCATACTTGTGTCATTCGACAAAAACTTGTGTGTCGCATACAAGCAATTTGTGCTCAAGCCTTTAAAGTGGTGCCTATGACAACTGATGCCGAGACGCTCCGGCGCCGCGCAGAGACGGCACGACGTCTGCGGGCCGGAGTGGGAGTCCTGTCCACTGTGACCCTGCAGCGACTCGAAGCTCGGCTCCCCTGGTACCGCGGCATGTCTCCCTCCGACCGATCCTGGGTCGGACTGTTGGCCCAGTCGGGCATCTCGTCATTCATCGACTGGTACCGCAAGCCTGATACGGACCTGCGAGTCGTCAGCGAGATCTTCAAATCCGCCCCCCGCGATCTCATCCGCGCCATCAGCCTGCAGCAGACGCTCCAGCTGCTCAAGGTCGTCGTCGAGGTCGTTGAGGAGAGGGTGCCCGACATTGCGCGCACGGTCGAACAGCCGGCGTTGCGGGAAGCCGTCCTCGTCTATTCCCGTGAGATCGCCTTCGCCGCCGCCGATGTCTATGCCCGCGCCGCCGAGGCCAGAGGCAGCTGGGATGCTCGTCTGGAAGCTATGGTCGTCGATGCCCTGGTCCGCGGCGATTCCGTCGATGAGCTGGCCAGCCGCACCGCAGCCTTCGGTTGGCAGTCCGAGGGCCCCGTCAGCGTCCTCGTCGGGCGGGCACCCCAGAGATCGGCCAAGCGAGGCCTCGACGTCATCCGACGCAAGGCTCGGAAATGGGCCGATGACGCGCTCGTCGGCATTCACGACAACCGGCTGCTCATCGTCCTCGGCGGTGCCACCGATCTCGATACGGCCGTTGAGGATCTCTCCGACTGCTTCGGACCCTCGGAGGTCATCGTGGGACCCAGTGTTCCGAGTCTCGCGGAGGCCGCCACCTCGGCGAAGGCAGCGATCATGGCGCTCAAGGCCGCCACGGCCCGTCCCGACTCTCCGCGTCCGGTCAAGGCCGAAGAGCTCCTGCCCGAACGCGCACTGTCGGGAGACACCGTCGCCCTGGGGCAACTCATCAGCCGCTATTACGAACCACTGACGTCGGGGACCGGACAGCTGCTGAAGACGGTCAGCGCCTACGTCGAGTTCGGGTCATCTCTGGAAGCCACGGCCAAGGCTCTCTCCGTCCATCCGAACACGGTGAGATACCGACTGCGGAAGATCACCTCGGCGATCTCACTCGATCCGACGATCTCCCGTGATGCCTTCGTCATCCACATCGCATTGGTCTACGGGCGACTGTCAGATGCAGGGCTATTGTCGAACACCGACAAAACACACTGAGCCCAGCGCACTATCCACTAGATTGAACATTGAAGTCGAGCGAAAAGAGAACTGAGTGCTAGCAATCACGTGCCCGGGCCAGGGGGCCCAGAAGTCGGGCTTTCTGAGTTCCTTCCTGGAACTCGACGCCTTCGCCGCACAGATCGACGAACTTTCCGCCGCATCCGGGATCGACCTGCGACTGCACGGAACAGAATCGGACGACGAGACCATCAAGGACACAGCACTGGCACAGCCGCTGCTCGTCGCTTCAGCGATCGCCTGCGCCGCTGAGCTCGGAGTCACAGCGGAGTATGTCGCCGGGCACTCGGTCGGTGAAATCGCTGCCGCGCAGATCGCCGGTGTCTTCTCTCCTGCCGATGCCATGCGCTTCGTCGCAGTCCGCGGAGCAGGTATGGCAGCTGCGGCGGCCCAGACTCCCACCGGCATGTCGGCCGTCGTCGGCGGCGACCCGGACGACGTCCTGGCTGCCATCGAGGCCGCCGGTGTCAGCCCTGCCAACGTCAACGGCGGCGGACAGACTGTGGCAGCGGGATCGTTGGCGGATCTGGAGAAGCTGGCCGAGAACCCGCCGGAGAGGGCACGTGTCATCGCTTTGCCCGTGGCTGGTGCCTTCCACACCGAGTACATGGCGCCGGCGACAAAGGAATTGAACGCCACCGCCTCGGCGCTCGAAGTTGCCGATCCTGCCTCTTATATCCTGAGCAATTCCGACGGAACAGTCGTCGAGAGCGGTCAGGATTACGTGGAGCGCCTCGTCAAGCAGGTCACGAACCCGGTGCGCTGGGATCTGTGCCAGGAGACTCTGCTGAACGCGGGGATCACCGGAATGATCGAGCTCGTCCCCGGCGGCACGCTGACCGGAATCGCACGACGCGCCATGAAGGGCGTGGAGACATTCGCCATCAAGTCCGCCGCCGACCTCGACGGTGCGCGTGAGTTCGCCGCGGCCCACGCCTGACCATCAAAGGAAGACCACCATGCCTACACTGAAGACCGCAGAACCCGGAAGCTTCTCCACGATCACGGGCATCGGCGCATACCGTGCCGAAAACCTCGTCACCAACGATGACATCGCAGGCCCGATCAACTCTTCGGACGAGTGGATCCGCCAGCGCACCGGCATCATCACACGGCGTCGGGCCAGCAAGGATGTCGGCGTCCTGGATATGTGCGAAGAAGCCGCTCTCGAGGCGATCGCCTCGTCGGGTCTCAAACCCGAAGACATCGGCGGCATCATCATCTCCACCGTCACATTCGAATATTTCACCCCATCTGCGGCAGCGGCGCTGACCGCCCGCCTGGGCACCGGGCCCATCCCCGCCTGGGACATCAGCGCGGCCTGCGCCGGGTACTGCTATGGCATCGGTCAGGCCGACGCTCTCGTGCGTTCGGGTGCGATGGACAACATCCTGGTCATCGGTGCTGAGAAGCTTTCCGAGGTCATCGATCCCGAGGATCGTTCGATCTCGTTCATCCTCGGTGATGGAGCCGGCGCTGTCGTCGTCTCCTCATCCGATGAGCCCGGCATTTCGAAGACCGTCTGGGGTTCGAAGGGTGAGAACTGGTCGACGATCCGCATGACCGAGTCGCTCTACGACGTCCGCGATGATCGCGACACCCCGTTCCCGACTCTGCGCCAGGACGGGCCGACCGTCTTCCGCTGGGCTGTCTGGGACGGCGCCGAGGTGGCCAAGGAGGCACTTGCCGAATCCGGCATCGACGCCTCCGACCTCGCGGCCTTCGTCCCCCACCAGGCCAATATGCGCATCATCGACGAACTCGCCAAGCAGCTCAAGCTGCCCGAGCACGTCGTCATCGCGCGCGACATCGCAGACAACGGCAACACCTCGGCGGCTTCCATCCCGTTGGCCACCGAACGTCTGCTGCGCGAACAACCCGAGCTCAGTGGAGGATTGGCTCTCCAGATCGGCTTCGGAGCCGGTCTCGTCTTCGGCGCCCAGGTGATCCGCCTCCCTTAAACGGGCCCATTCGCGGAAAACTCTCCGTGAATGTTCTAAGATATTCGGCGGGACACTCGTCGAAAAGTTCCTCAACCGGTCGAACAACCCTCGGCTGACACTAGAAAGTAGGAAAGAAATGGCATTCACCGAAGCTGAAGTCCTCGCTGGACTGGCAGAGATCGTCAACGAAGAAACCGGTCTGGCTGTGGAAGCAGTCGAGGCCAACAAGTCCTTCACCGATGACCTCGACATCGACTCCATCTCGATGATGACCATCGTCGTCAACGCTGAGAAGAAGTTCGGCGTGAAGATTCCGGATGACGACGTCAAGGACCTCGTCACCGTCCAGGACGCTGTTGACTACATCAACAAGGCTCAAGAGGCCTGAGAAACCACCCGAACACGGCCCGTCCACAGACGGGCCGTGTCCACTCTATCGACGAGGTTTGTACCATGACACCTAAAGTTGTCGTCACCGGGATTGGTGCGGTAACCCCATTGGGCGCGACGGCCGATGCCACGTGGCAAGCCACTCTGGCCGGCGAGTCCGGCGTCCACACAATGGACAATGATTGGTCCGAGAAGTACGGCCTCGCCGTCGACTTCGCAGCACAGGTAGACCCACAGGTCGTTCCCGAAAATCTCAAACGCGTCCAGGCCAAACGCCTCGACCCCTCCTCACAGTTCGCTCTGATCTCCGCTCGTGAAGCCATGGCCGACGCCGGGCTCGAGGAGACCGATCCTGACCGCACCGCAGTCTCTTGGGCGACCGGAATCGGCGGAGTCTGGACTCTGCTCGACGCCTGGGACACCCTGCAGGAAGAGGGCCCACGCCGGGTCATGCCTCTGACTGTGCCGATGCTCATGCCCAACGGCCCTGCCGCGGCAATCGGTATGGAGTTCAAGGCCCGCGCAGGCGTCCAGACCATGGTCTCCGCCTGTGCTTCGTCAACCGAGAGCCTGGGACACGCCTA
Organism: Brevibacterium picturae; assembly: GCF_900105045.1. Taxonomy (GTDB): domain Bacteria; phylum Actinomycetota; class Actinomycetes; order Actinomycetales; family Brevibacteriaceae; genus Brevibacterium; species Brevibacterium picturae. The sequence goes on from NZ_LT629739.1 coordinate 4,374,783, forward strand.
CGACGTCGTGGCCAACGGCCACGCCGATATCGTCATCGCCGGTGGCTCCGAGGCCGCGATCCACCCGATCACGATCGCTTCGTTCAACTCCATGCAGGCGCTGTCACGTCGCACCGACTCCCCTGAGACCGCATCCCGTCCCTACGACGTCGATCGCGATGGATTCGTCATGGGCGAGGGAGCAGGGACCCTCATCCTGGAGACCGAGGAACACGCCAAGGCGCGTGGCGCGACAATCTACGCCGAGGTGTCCAGCTGGGGCATCTCGAACGACGCCTACCACATCACCGGTGGTGAACCCGGCGGCCAGTACGCGCTGCGAGCGATGCAGAGCGCGCTCGACAACGCGGAGCTCAGCCCTGCCGACATCAAGCACGTCAATGCGCATGCGACCTCGACTCCGGTCGGTGACATTCCTGAGTCGCTGGCCATCAGCGAACTGCTGGGCTCTCACGTCGGCGATGCGCTGGTCAGTGCGACCAAGTCGATGACCGGCCACCTGCTGGGTGGAACGGGGGCCGTCGAGTCGATACTGACGGTCAAGGCGCTGCAGACACGCACCGCTCCCCCGACGATCAACATCGACGAGGTCGACCCGGAGGTCGTGGGCATCAACATCGTCCGCGACACTCCCGCAGAGCTGCCTGCCGGAGACATCGCCGCGATCTCGAACTCGTTCGGCTTCGGCGGGCACAACGCCGTTGTCGCCTTCAAGTCCGTGTGATGCTGTGCTGCAGCACTGATGACTCATTGATGCCTTACTGATGCCTGCGGAGGTTTTGTTCGTCTCCGTGTGATGCAACAGCAGCTCAGGCCCTCAGCTTCATTGCTGGGGGCCTGAACTGCTGTTGCCTGAGTGCCTCGGGTTGACTGGCCCCAGGCAGAGCTGTCCCTGGCGGGACGGAGGCTGTTCTGCTGTGCTGCCATGAGCGTCGCGGCGCACCTTCGCCTTGCCGGCTCGTTTCGACACCAAGCTCGAATATGTCGTCGCCGGCGACGACATATTCCGAATTGGCGTTGATTGACTCGAGGTCATGGCAGTGCCAAATAAGGAGCGCATACGTCTCTGGGCACACCCGAGGTAGGCAGGTGTGCCCAGAGCGGTAACCAGTGACGACCGGGCTTCGGTCAAACCGTCTCTCCGACGGCTCCGCTGCTGTGTCGCGTGTTTGGTTGAGAGTGTCAGCCGACCTTCGTCAGCCAGCGAACCGGTGCGCCCTCGCCTGCGTGGCGGAAGGCGTCGAGCTCCTCGTCCCAGGCTTCGCCCAGGGCCAGAGCCATCTCAGTGGAGAGTTTGATCGGATCACCGGAGGCACGTTCCATGACGGAGCGGATGCGGTCTTCGGGGACCAGAATGTTGCCGGCAGAGTCGGTGACTGCGTGATAGATGCCGAGATCTGGAGTGTGGCTCCAGCGTCCTCCGTCGACTCCGACGGAGGGTTCCTCGGTCACTTCATAGCGCAACGACTCCCAGCCGCGGAGGGCTGAAGCGATGCGAGGACCCGAGCCCGCTGGCGCACGCCAGCAGACTTCGGCGCGCACAAGGCCTGGTGCTGCCGGCTGGGGTGTCCAGTCGAAGCGTGCCTGTGCACCGATCGCCCCGCCCGCTGCCCATTCGATGTGCGGGCATAGCGCGCGAGGTGCTGAGTGGACGAATAGTACGCCCTGTGTCATATCCATTTGTGCCTCCTACCTCGGATACGTCTTCCCCTACGATCCGAATGGAGGTGCTACAGCCCATGATAGACGAGATTTGCCCGTGCACCAAGCACTGAAATACCTGGTGGCGTGGCGTGTGGTCAAGTTCCTCAAAGGGACACGTGATGAGAGCGCCTCTGCGAGCTGCCCGCTTCCCGGACGCAGGTGGTCAATACGGATTCATGGACCTCCTGCCTTACCATGGCGATATTGCGCAAGAGAACAGGGATTCGCACACTGTACGAATATTCCCGGACTATGCTGACACCGTGCTCTGGCTCGATGGCCCCGTGGACTATGTGGGCTCTGGGCTCTCGTCCGAACTGATTTGTGTGCTGCAAGAGTGGGAACAGTCGTACTACGACTCACTGGATTCGGATCTGGAGTGGAAATCGCCGAGCGCTGCTCGTGCTTTCACCGCCATGGGCATTGACATGGCAGGCCGGGTCGCGAATGAACTCGGCGCCGAGTTCGCAATCGAATTCGCCTCCTACGAAGCCGGCGCACCGACGCACACAGTTCGAAGCCGCAGATCGGCGAACAATATGCAGGCCTCGGCAACGTTTGCGAACATCGTCTCAGAGATGGAATCGGAGAAGGAACGCGTTGCACGAATGGTGGCTGATGGTCGTCCCGGTGCCGGCTGGACGGCCGTCGCACCACTCTCCGGAGCTGTATACGCCCCGGGCGACCGCGGGCTCGGAGTCAAGAACGGCGACTGACGCGGTGGTGCCCCCGGCCGGACTTGAACCGGCGGCCAAGGAATTATGAGTTCCCTGCTCTAACCAGCTGAGCTACGGGGGCGAGCCAGAAACAAGATTAGCACCAACTGGCAGTCCGGCCCCATTCGTCCCACCTGTGGCACGCTGAGCATCAGGCTCTCGGCTCGCAGCCACCGCCGATTCCAGGCTCAATGAGGTGGGCCGGCTAGGCGAGTCAGCTCGCCGAGGTGACCGGTGAGATGCGTGTCAGTGCACTTCGGGCTGCATCGACGCAGGTGTAGCGTTCGGTCGTGATGTAGACGTCGAAGACGGTCTGACCGTCGCTGCCGGGGTCGTTGCGCTTGGACGCGGCCACGAGACCAGACCAGTCCGGACCGACCACGACGACGCCATGTTCATTGCGCATGGGATCGGAGGCATCGACAACTCCTGTGCGCACACCCGGAATCGGGGGTTCAGTGAATCCGCCGGAGAACATCGCGGTCAGTCCGACCGTGTCGCGAATGCGTTCATAGCGATCGCGGGTGGCTTGGGAGAATGTCTCGTCTTCGCCGAAGACACCGAGGGTGACCGTCGCAGCACCTGAAGCCAGAGCCCGCTCTTCAAGAGCGGCGATCTGCGCGATCAGCAGCTCACGGTTCATCACCAGCGGTTCACGCCGCAGCCCCTGGGCAATCGAGTAGGGCGTTCCCAACGCCGGCAGGTTACGCGAATGGTGATCGACCAGCCCGTCTTCGATCGGCTCCGTGAAAGGTTCGGGCTCCTTGGTTGCGGGGCCGAAGAAGGGCCCCGACATGAAGCGAGCACCGAGCGCGCGGACGCGATCGAAATCGTCTTCGGTTGTGACACCTTCGGCAAGGATCACTGCGCCGCTGCGTTCGAGGTGAGCATGGAGAAGGCGGTTGAGTTCTGCCAGATGCGAATCGCTGTCGATACGCAGCACATCGGGGTGGAGGCCGACCACAGAGGGGTTGACCAGCGGGACGAAGGAAGTGCTGCGCAGATCCGCGCCGACCGATGACATTCCCACACCCCATCCCATTGACCTCGCCTGGCGGACCGCGCGGAGCACGGATGCCGGAGAGGAGGACACTCGGGAGGCGTCGAGCTGAAGAATGACGGACCGGTCCGGCTCTTCGGTGCGATCTTCGAGGGTGGCGAAGGATTCGCCTTCGGCGTGGAGGAAGAGTCGGTTCGATTTGGGCAGCCCGGCCGCCTCGGCGGTTCTCAGAGCCGTTGCTCGAAGCGAGGCATCGATGTCGCCGATCATTGCCGATGCATGCATCTCCCGCCGGAGATTTTCGGATTCGGCATGGCCGAGAGCCGGGTCATCGATGGGAGCCTGAAGGATCTGATAGCCGACCTTGTCGAATGTGTACGCGTCGACGACGGGGGCGAAATAGGTTTCGATCCCACCCGAGCGCACCAGCTCCTCCAGAGCCAGGTCCAGATCGTGTACCGCCTCAACCACCATATGTCCTTCCATGGGCAAACGTGCGTAAACAGTCTTCCACATGGGGACACTTCGGATTGTCTAAAATCAGTAACATTATTGCGCTCAGAGCTGACGGCGGCGACCGCGCCTGACTTCAGTCAGACCGACGATTCCGGCTACGACCACGATGACCGCAATCGCTGCGAATGAGCTGATCATGCCGATGTTCCAGTCGCTGACGGCGGTGACGGCGAAGGCCAATGCGGTCATGATGGCCAAACCCATCGACGTTCCGATGCGCTGGCCAGTCTGCAGAACTCCCCCGGCCGATCCCGCGTACTTCAGGGGCACCTCCTGCAGCGTCAGGGTCTGGTTGGGGCTGATGACCATGCCCTGTGCAGCACCGATGAAGCACAAAGTCAGCAGCATCCACCATTCGCTGCCGATGCCCTGCGTGAGCAGGAAGACGACTCCGATCGTGGAGACCAGGCCCACCAGGCAGGTGATGATTCCCCAGACGACGAGTCTGCGTCCGATCTGGAATACGAAACGTCCAGACACATCCGCCGATACAGCCGAGAGCAGCGCTGCCGGCAGTCCGATCATTCCTGCAGCCAGCGCGGTGTGGTCAAGGCCCTGTTGCATGTACATGGCGATGAGCACCCAGACGCTGGTCACGCCCATGAAATAGAGGGTGATGATGATCGAGCCGTTGCTGAAGCTCTTGATGCTGAACAGCTTGAGATCGACCATGGGTGCGTGCCCACGGGCGGAATATCCGTGTTCCCATCGCGTCCAGAGCCAGATCGTGAAGAGTCCCAGCGGCAGGCCGAGCCAGATGAACCACCCGACCGATGACTCGACGAAGGGCAGCAGCACAAGGAGGACTCCGACTCCCAGAAGGATGACTCCGACCGGGTCGAGGTCGCGATCCCGCTTCGGGAAAGTGCGATCAGTCGCCGAGGCGGCCGCTGGGTCCGCATCTGTGTTGTCGTTGTCCTCGATGGGGTGCCAGGCCGATTTAGGCAGCCAGCTTCTGGCCAGGATGAGGGAGATGACGGCGAATGGCACGTTGACGAGGAATGCCGCACGCCAGCCCAGCTCAGGGCCGAAGAGCGCGATGAAGACACCACCGAGGACTGGACCGGTGGCGACGGAGAGCCCGACAGTCGTACCCATGAGCCCAAAAGCTCGCCCGCGTTGCGGCCCGTGGAAATACTGCTGCAGCAGGCCCACGACCTGAGGGTTGAGCAGTCCTGATCCGAGCCCCATGAACACGCGGGCGATGTTGAGGGTCAAGGTGCCGGGGGTGATGCCGGCGACAAGTGAGGCCAGGCCGAACAGGCCCACCCCGATCATGAACAGTTGACCGCGGCCGAAGACGTCACCGGCCCGGCCGGAAGCGACCAGCACGACTCCGAATGAGAGTGCATAGCCTGTCAGGACCCATTGGAGCGCCGACGAGGACGCCTGGAGGTCGGTCTCAATGGCGGGAAGAACGACGTTGATGATCGAGACCGAGAGCAGCGACATGAAGAGCGGGACGAGACCGATCAGGACGATTCGTCTCTGTACCTGATTCATACGCTGGCCTTCGCTCACCTGATCACCTCTGTTCAGACCGTGCCCCGCACAGAGATCACCGCACGAAACCACATCGATTCGACTACCCCCTATAAGGGGACTGTCTCATCATACGTGTCTGTGCTCAGACAACGGGCGGAATCACCCTGCGTGCCCGGTCACCGGTCCAGCAGTACTGGGCTCCCACCCCAGAGCCGGTGCAACGTAGCTGGCGAAGGACTCCAGGATGTGGAGGTTGTAATCCACTCCCAGCTGACTGGGAATCGTCAGCAGCACTGTGTCCGCGGCTTCGACGGCAGGGTCGGCCTTCAACGATTCGATGAGGTCGTCAGGTTCGCCCACATAGGTCTTGCCGAAGGTCGAGCGAGCTCCGTCGATGATGCCGATCTGATCACCTTGTCCGCCGGAGCGTCGACCGAAGTAGAGATCATCGAGGTTCGTGGTGATCGGGAAGATGCTGCGGCTAACAGACACTCGTGGGGTCCAGTTATGATCTGCGGCCTGCCACGCCGCGCGATAGCGGTCGATCTGATCACGCTGCAGTTCACCGAAGGAAGCGCCAGTGGCTTCGGTCAGGAGGGTTGAGCTCATCATATTCACGCCTTGAGCCGCTGCCCATTCGGCGGTCGCCGCGGTACCGGCACCCCACCAGACGCGCTGATCGAGGCCGGGCGAATAAGGTTCGACGCGCAGCTTCTTCCCGGGGCCGAACTGCATCGGGTCGGCCGGTGCCAGTTCCTCCCCTCTGACTGCAGACAGGAACCTCGCGAACTTCGCACGGGCCATGTTCGCGGCCTTCGCATCGTCACTGTCGGTGTGGCTGTAGCCGAAGGCTTCCCAGCCATGATCGGCTGGTTCCGGTGATCCCCGGCTGATGCCCAACGCCACACGCTGATCCGAGAGCAGATCAAGGGCCGCGGCTTCCTCCGCCAGATAGAGAGGGTTCTCATAACGCATGTCGATGACGCCGGTCCCGACCTCGATGCGAGAGGTCTTGGCCGCGATCGCCGCCAACAGCGGCATCGGCGAAGCCGCCTGCTCGGCGAAATGATGAACTCGGAAATAGGCGCCGTTGACGCCGATCTCGTCGGCCCCGACACCGATCTCGACTGCTTGCTGCAATGCCTCCTTCGCCCCGTACTCCCCTGGAGCGCTTCCCGACCCGTAGTGACCGAAACTCAAGAACCCGAATGCCTTCATGCCCTCGACAACCTACTTGATCGATCAACTATTCCCGATCGCGGTCTCCGCGATGCGGCCGAGAACCCGATGCGGTCGAATGCTCCAGTGGCGCAGACACGACAACGGCCCCGTCCATCTGGACGGGGCCTTGGCGGCTCCCCCGGCTGGGCTCGAACCAGCGACCCTTCGATTAACAGTCGAATGCTCTGCCAACTGAGCTACGGAGGAAAGGCGCAGCTACCTGCGCATGTTGTGTCAGCTTAGCAAAGACCCAAGGTCCACGACAAAGCGAACCACAGTGCTTTAGCTCACAGTTCCGGTTAACCCCACCACCGGACGCCGTGGAATCCGTACAGTCAGGACAAACCCAGTCAACAACCACCTCGGCGGGGTGACTGCACTGTAAAATCAAAGGGATTCCTCACCCCATCCATGCAGCGGAAGAAGTGCACGTGACCATAGTGGCAATCGCCCTGGCCGTCCTTGCGGCGGTGGCACTGGCCTATGGGGCTCTGTACCAACATGACGCAGTCGCAGGTCAGGGTGACTCCCACAACGGACTGAGTTGGGCGCATTTCAAAGAGCTGCTGAGCAACAGTAAATGGCTCATCGGGTTGGGCATCACCGGACTGGGCACCGTCGGCAACGTTGTCGCTCTTGCTCTGGCACCTGTCATGGTCGTTCAGCCCATCGGCGCCTTTTCGCTCATCGTGTCGGTACTGCTCGGTATTCGCCATCGCGGGCTCAAGGTCAATCGACGACTCGTCCAAGCCGTCGTGTGGTGCACTGTGGGTGTGACGATCTTCGTCGCGCTGTCTGCCACCACCGCGCGGACGGAGGTGCATCTGGGATCTGACGCCATGCCACTGGTCTGGATCACCGCAGTCGTCGTCTTCATCGGACTCAGCATCATGCTGTTCTTCCGTCATGCGCCACAACTCGTCCTCATCACCGCTGCGGGCCTGTTGTTCGCATGTGTGGCGACGAATACGCACCTGGTCAGCGTGCAGCTGCTCCGCGCGGGGCTCGATCAGGTGACATGGCTCAATGTCATCGGGCTCGTCGCTGCCACTGCCATCGGATCCTGGTTCGTCCAGAATGCCTATGCTGCCGGTCCCCCGGAGATGGTCATCGCCGGGCTCACCGTCGTCGATCCCATCGGTGCCGTGATCCTCGGCTCGATCGTCCTCGGAGAGGCGGCGACCGCACCGGCCTGGTTCCTCGTCATCATCACAGCCACTGGATTGGTCGCGTGTCTAGGCGTCGTTGTATTGTCGCGGTATCACCCCGATGTCAAAGATCGAGAACACCAGCGTCGAGTCGCTCGTCGCACAGACCAGTTGACCGACACCGAGGAGAGTTGAATTCTGTCCGCGCACAGGCACACCCCAGTACGCCGCATCCTCATCCCGACCGAGACCTACGCACCCGAGGTCAATGGTGCTGCGAAATTCGCAGAACGCCTGGCCGAAGGCCTCGCTGCCCGCGGCAATGACGTACACGTCGCCTGCCCGTCGGCGACCGGCAAGGCCTCGGTCAGCGTCGAAGATGGTGTCACAGTTCATCGAATGACCTCTCATCGCTGGCCGCTGCATCCGACATGGACCATCTGCATGCCGTGGGAGACCAAGCCTGAGCTGTCCCGACTCCTGGACTCACTTCAGCCGGACGTCGTGCACACTCAGGCTCACTTCGTCATCGGTCGCTACGCGTTCTCGGAAGCGAGCAGGCGCGGCATCCCCGTTGTCGCCACAAACCATTTCATGCCTGACAATGTTCGTCCGTATCTGCGGGCACCCAAAACGCTCCTCGACGGCGGCACTGCTGTGGCGTGGTGGGATCTGCGCAGGAAGTTCCAGTCCGCGGACTTCATCACGGTGCCCACGCAGTTGGCGGCCGACCTCCTGACCCAGAATGGGTTCTCATCCCCTATTCGGGCAGTCTCCTGCGGCATCGACCTGGAACGGTTCGCCCATCTTCGCGACGATGGCTCCGCACATCCTGAGCCGGCGTCCGACCGGACCGTATCGGGTTCGGACGACGAGGCTTCATCACCTCCACGTGTCCTCTTCGTCGGCCGACTCTCCTCGGAGAAGCACGCCGCGGACATCGTCGAAGCCGTCGCGAAGACGGATCCCGCGCTCGGACTCGAGGCCGACATCGTCGGTGGCGGGGACCAAGAAGAGCCGCTCAAGGAACTGGCCGCAGAACTCGGCATCGCCGACCGCATCCATGTCATGGGCAAGATCAGCGACAAAGAACTCATGGATGCCTACCAGCGGTGCACGTTCTTCTGCATGCCCTCGACCGCTGAGCTGCAGTCAATCGCCACCTTGGAGGCACTGGCCTCACGCAAACCTGTTGTCCTCGCGGACGCGGTCGCACTTCCCCACCTCGTCAGGGACGGGGTCAACGGTTTCCTGTTCCCCCCACGGGATATCGAGGAACTGGCCGCACGGTTCACCCACATCTGTGAACTTCCCGATGGTGAACTCGACACCATGGCCAGGGCATCGCTGGATGTGGTGGCCAAACATGACATCGAGTACACGCTCGACACGTTCGAATCCATCTACGCCGGAGTCATCGCCGACCGACTCGACCCAGCTGCCTGAGGCGCTCGCCCGACACCACTGTCAGTTGCCCGAACTCATCAGTCCCCCGAACCGTCAGGCGGAACGAACACGGTCTCCCGAGTCAGGAGACCATCGAAGTCCACTCCTGACACCATGTCGTCGATGGATGACCATGCGTCCTTCGGCCCCGCGAGTCCGAGAGAGGCACCCATCCAGGCGAAGACGTCATCGCGTGTCCAGCCCAGTGCACGCAGCTGCTGATAGGTGACCGCACCATCGCGTTTGGCCAGCCGTCTGCCGTCGGTATTCACGACCAGTGGAACGTGCAGCCATGAAGGCTGCGGCAGACCCAGCAGCTCGGCCAGATGTGCTTGACGAGGAGCCGAGGTGGCCAGGTCGTCCCCGCGCACCACCTCGTCGATGCCGGTGGCCCCGTCATCGACGATGACGATGAGGTTGTAGGCGAAGACTCCGTCGCCGCGCCTGAGGACCAAGTCATCGACCGGGGCTGTGATCTCGCCCAATAGTCGGTCGTGAACCGTGACCTCGGCATTGTCGGTCCGCAGACGCAGGGCGGGCCTTCGACCCTGCTCGTCGAGTCGCTGTCTGTGTCGCTCCCGTTCGGACTCGAGCAGATCTCGACAGGTTCCGGGATACGCCCCCGGCGGAGAGTGCGGCGCTGACGGCGCCTGCTGGATGTCCTTGCGTGAGCAGTAGCACTCGTAGACAAGACCCTGACCCGCCAGGCGATTCAGTGCTTCGGCGTAGACCTCGAGGCGGTCGGATTGGACGAGCGGGGGTTCATCCGGTGTGATGCCCAGCTCTGCGAAGACTTCGAGCTGTGATTGAGCCGCGCCGGGCTGGACCCGGTCAAGGTCTTCGATGCGCCAGAGGAACCGTCGACCAGTCTGCCGTGCGCGAACATAGGCCAGCAACCCCGACCGGATGTTGCCGATGTGCAGGTCCCCGCTGGGGCTCGGGGCGAATCGGCCCGCCCCGGCCGATGTGATCAGCCCTGGGGCCGGTGAGCTCAAGCCTGCGCCACGAGGTCGGCGTACTGCGGAAATCGTTCCAGATAGTCCTGGACGTAGCTGCATGTCGGCACGATGCGACCGCCTTCGTCCCGGATCCCGTCGAGGACGGTGGTGACCAATGTGCGCGCGAAGCCGCGGCGTGAGAAGCCCTCGGAAATGATGGTGTGCTGGAGTTCGACCGTGTGCTCATCGAGGACACGGTAGGCAAGGAATCCTGCGAACTCGGCCGGATCCTCGGCGGTGAAGATCTCGTACCGTTCACGGCCAGCATTCTTGACCACCGTGACAGGGGTGGAACTGAGCTCAGGTTGCATATGCGACTCCTTGTCAGCGGCATCGTCCTTGTCACGAACATTACAGGGTGGCGCCGCGTTCTTCACGCTCCGACGCCACCCTGTCCACTTCTGCGCAACCTGCTCAGCCGGTGATGTTCGCTGACAGCCCCGCTGCCCCAACCTGCGCAATCGTCGTGCGCTGCGATCCTCTCTCCAACTGGCGTGGGTTCCCTGTCGCCCGGTGTTTCATCCGGCGGTCGTCTTCTGGATGATCGCCTCGCCCTCTTCGCGGAGTTCGACCTTGCGGATCTTGCCAGACACCGTCATCGGGAAGGATTCGCGGACCTCGACATAGCGCGGAATCTTGAAATGAGCGAGTTTGCCGGAGCAGAATTCCTTGACCTCTGCGGCGGTGAGAGTCTCAAAGCCGCCTTTGAGGATGACCCAGGCCATGAGCTCCTCCCCGTACTTCTCGTCGGCAACACCGACGACTTGGACGTCCTTGATCGCCGGATGGTGGTAGAGGAACTCCTCGACCTCACGGGGATAGACGTTCTCTCCGCCGCGGATGACCATGTCCTTGATTCGACCAGAGATGTCGACATAGCCGTCCTCGTCCATGATGCCGAGGTCGCCGGTGTGGATCCAACGGGACGTATCGATCGTCTCGGCGGTCTTCTCCGGATCCTCCCAGTAGCCGAGCATGACCGCGTATCCGCGGGTGCACAGCTCGCCCTTCTGTCCGCGTGGGACGGCCCGGCCCGTGACCGGGTCGGCGATCTTGATCTCGAGGTGGGGCATGACGCGCCCGACCGTCTGGGTGCGGGCCTCGAGGCTGTCGTCGACGCGCGTCATCATGGACACGGGCGAGGTCTCCGTCATGCCGTAGCAGATGGCGACCTCTTCCATGTTCATGTCGTTGATGACACGTTTCATGATCTCGACCGGACAGGGAGAGCCGGCCATGACGCCGGTGCGCAGCGAGCTGAGGTCGTAGCTCGAGAAGTCAGGATGTTCGAGTTCGGCGATGAACATTGTGGGCACTCCGTAGAGCGAGGTCGCCTTCTCCTCGGCGACGGCAGCCAGACTCGCCACAGGGTCGAACCCGGGTGAGGGCAGGATGATGGCGGCGCCGTGACTGAGAGCCGCGAGGTTTCCGATGACCATGCCGAAGCAGTGGTAGTACGGCACGGGCAGCACAACGGAGTCCTTCGGAGAGTACGACAGCAGCTCTCCGATGAAGAATCCGTTGTTGAGGATGTTGTGATGGCTCAGCGTCACTCCCTTGGGGAAGCCTGTGGTCCCCGAGGTGTACTGGATGTTGATCGGATCGTCCATCGCCAGCTCGTCCATGAGCTTCTGCAGGCGCACTGCGTACTTCGCGCTCTCATCGTCGAGCAGGCCTCGACCGCTGCCGATCAGATGAGCGAAGGACTCACGTTCGCCGATGACCGCATCGCCGAGGAGGTCGGAGGGAAGCGTATCGAGGAAGACCAGCTCGAGACCCGGCACCTTCGCTGCGACCTCGGTCGCGATGGCGTGGAAGTCCGAGTGCGGTGGTGCCGTGATCTGGGAGACGAGCATCGACATGCCCGATTGCTTGGCGACGTATTCGAGCTCGTGGCTGCGGTAGGCGGGGTTGACGTTGACGAGGATCGCGCCGATCTTCGCGGTGGCGTATTGGATCAGCGCCCATTCGGCGACGTTCTGCGCCCAGATGCCGACGCGGTCGCCCTTCTTGATTCCGCGCTCGAGCAGGCCGATGGCCACGGCATCGGTGTCGCGGTCGAACTCGGCATAAGTCCACCGGCGTCCGGAGTGGCGGTCGACGAGTGCCGGTTCATCGGCATGAGCGGCTGCCGTGGCGTTGAGGTGAGCGGGGATGGTCTGGCCCAGCAGTGGTGTCTCGGAGGGTCCTGAGGAATAGGAAAGTTCTGCCACGTCGGTGTGCTCCTTAGTGCAAGTTCAATGTGACTACTGTGACTTACTGCACAGTATTCCTTCTCTGTCGGCGGCGCAAAAGCTGGCCAGAAAATCATGGCCCGGAATGTCGGCACCACCCTCGGTGACTCGCTGCTCGATCTGGTCCACCGGTGCCACGCAGGCGGCGGTCCCGGAGTCGATGTGGACCAGGGTTGCTGCCAGTGCCGTGACATCCTCGACGTCATGGGTGATGATGATGGCGCTGCGGCCGGCGAGGACGCGGCCGAGCACCCGTCTCGTCGCGATCTTGACGTCGATGTCGAGGGCTGCCAGCGGCTCGTCGAGCAGCAGAAGCTTCGGGTCGATGACCAGCGCCCGGGCCAGCGCGATCCTGGCTGCCTGTCCCCCGGAGACGGCCTCGGGTCCCCGATCGGCGCAGTGGCCGACGCCCAGGCTGGTCAACATAGTGAGGGCGATTGTGCGTGCTTCCTGTCTCCGGTGCCCGTGGGCCCTGAGTCCGAAGGCCACATTGTCGATGACACTCAGATGAGGGAACAGGAGCGGGGTCTGAGCAAGATGAACGATGCCGCGGGCGTGGACCGGTGGCCACCTGTCGGCCGCGAGGTCGAAGATGGTGTCCTCGCCGATGTGCAGGGATCCCGATTCGGCTGGGATGGCGCCGGTCATGATGTGGAACAGGCTCGATTTTCCGGCCCCATTGCGTCCGATCATCGCCGATGTCGACCCGGCCGGCATCGTCAGGTCGACGTCCAGGCCGCGCTCGGGCACAGACGCGTGGAGACGGATCGTGGGTGCGCTCGCCTCACCATTGACTCGGTGCACGGGATTCGGGGCATCGGAGACGGCTGTGTCCGAAGCCGTGGTCATTGACGTCGGGTCGACGCCGCCCCTCGGGTCGAGGCGACCGGTCGGCTGAGGTGCCCCCTCCGGCTGTGGATTCGAGCGCCGGGCGTGAAGTCTGGGTGCATGAGGGGAACGGTAGGCGAGGACGATGATGCCCAGTGCGATGACGATGAGCAGCAGCGACAATGCGATGGCCGACTGCGGATCGGACTCGCGAACCAGATAGATCTGGAGCGGCATCGTCCGGGTGACCCCCGTCAGAGATCCGGCGAACGTCAGAGTCGCGCCGAACTCCCCCAGAGCGCGGGCGAAGCAGAGGATGGCGCCGGTCATGATTCCCTGTCGCAGAAGCGGAAGCGTGATGTGGAAGAACACACGGTTGGGCTTCGCGCCGAGCTCCGCAGCAGCCAGCTCATAATCCTGTCCGCGGGCGGCGACGGCCGTTTCGACCGACATCACCATGAACGGCAGAGAGACGAAGATCTGCGCGAACACCACTGCCGCACTCGTGTAGGCCAGACCCAGTCCCATATCCGTGAGCAGGGACCCGAGGAAGGCGGTTCTCCCCCAGGTGTAGAGCAGCGCCAGGCCGCTGACGACCGGGGGCAGCACAAGAGGAAGCAGTATGAGAGTGCGGACGATTCGCTGTCCCCGGAAGGTCCGAGTCGCGAGGAGGTAGCCCAGCGGGAAGCCAATGATCACGCAGGTCGCTGCCGCGATGACGGAGGTGAACAGCGAGAGTCCCATCGCCAGTCGTGATTCCGGTGCCAGGATGACCTCGCCGAGGTGGCCGGGGTCGATCCGTGCTACCAACCCGATGATCGGGACCAGGAGGAAGGCGATGCCGAGTACGGCGGGGAGCCAGAGCCACCTCGGTATCGCCGAGTGGCCGTGCCGCTTACGCGTCTTCGTCATATCTGTTCATTCGTCTGTGGTCGGTGTCATCAAGGGGCGCTCACCGAGGAGTCGTCATTCAGCGGTTGTGAAACCGGCGCTCTCGAGCAGTCGCGCTGCTTCTTTCGACTGCAGGAAGTTCACGAATGCATCGGCGTCGTCCTTGTTCTCGCTGGCGTCAACGGTTGCTGCAGGGTACTTGTTGATGACTGCGTCGGCGCCATCGAGTTCGACCTGGTCGACGTCTCCTCCCGCACGAGCCATGTCGGTGACGTAGACGATGCCGGCGTCGGCCTGTCCGGCGCTGACCTTGCCGAGGACATCAGTCACGGAGTTCTCTTCGCTGACGGGGTCAAGACCCACGTCGTTGAGCTGGGCCCACTTCTGTGTGGCCGCCCCACACGGAACTTGCGGGGCGCAGACGACGAGGTCTGTGCCCGGAAGATCCTGCGACGATTCGATATTCTCGGGATTGCCGTTGGGCACGGCCAGCGTCAGCGTGTTCGACGCGAAGACTGACGGCTCGCCGGTCAGCAGGTCATCACCTGCGAGGGTGTCCATCGTCGACTCATCTGCGGTGGCGATGACATCTGCCGGAGCTCCTTCAGAGATCTGAGCCACCAGGTCAGAGGAGCCGGCGAAGGAGAATCTCACATCGACGTCGGGCTCGACTGCGGAGAATTCCTCGGCAACATCGGCGAAGACTTCGGTCAGTGAGGCTGCGGCGAAGACGGTCAGGGTCGTCTTCTCCTCGGAATCCGAGTTGGATTCGGTGCCACCGGAACAGGCGGTGAGAGAGAGCAGAGCGACGATGCAGGCTGCAGACAAATACTTCATTGCTCCATTAAACACGCATATGCGGTAAAAACGTCAATATTCTCCAGCATTTGCGGAACAGATCAAGAGCGCCTACGGGTCTCTGATGTCAGCGAGCACCTGCTGTGTCGATGGAGACCATCGTCGCCTTCACCGAGGCCGTGGCGAGGCTGCCCGGTTCGAGCTCAAGCTGCCGGCATGCTTCTGCCGACATCAGAGACACGACTCTGAACGGACCGCATTGGAGGCTCACCTGGGCCATCACCCCGTCGATGACCACATCTGTGACGAGGCCGGCGAACCGATTGCGAGCGGAGCTGACGACTCCGGTCGGGTCCTCGAGTCCACCTGGGTTCGACTGTGCCAGGGCCACGAGTTCCCGGCCGTCGACGACAGCGCGGTTGGAGGCGTCCTTGTGCTGGGTGAGCTTGCCCTCGCTGACCCAGCGGCGGATGGTGTCATCGCTGACTCCGAGGAATCGGGCCGCATCGGTGATGCGCAGCTCGGTCATTCGAGGGCTCCCACCCATTCGTCGTCACCGTCGGCGAAGAACTGGTGTTTCCAGATCGCGACTCGGGCCTTGACCTCGTCGACGAGGTCCGAGCACGCGGAGAACGAGTCTTGGCGATGTGGTGAGGCGACGACGGCGGCCAGGGCCACGTCGCCGATCTCGAGGGCACCGACGCGGTGGACGACGGACAGGCGCACGGCCGGGTGCTTTGCCGCGATCTCAGCTGCCACCTCGGCGATCTGGGTCGTCGCCAGTGGATGGGATTCGTAGGTCAGCGCTTGCACACCGCGCCCGTCATCGTGGTCTCGGATGACACCCGAGAAGCTCACCACCGCGCCGCAGGTGGCGTTGAGGACATCGGCTTCCAGCGCCGCGGTGCTGATCGGGGTTTCGACGATGTCGGTGTGGATGACGCTCATGATCGACGACTCCAGTCGCCGCTGCGTCCACCCGATTTTTCGATGACCTTGATATCGCCGATGATCGCCTGGTTGTCCACGGCCTTGATCATGTCGAAGATGGTCAGGGCGGCCACGGACACGGCGGTCAGCGCCTCCATCTCGACTCCGGTCTTCGACACGGTCTTGACCGCACCGGTGATGCGCACGCCGTCATCGAGGAGTTCGAAGTCGACATCGACGCCGGTCAGCGGCAGCGGGTGGCACAGCGGGATGAGGTCACTGGTGCGCTTGGCACCCATGACGGCGGCGATACGGGCCACAGGAAGGGCATCGCCCTTGGGCAGGCCCGCCTCGGCGATCATGTCGATCACCTCGCTTCGGGTGGTGATGAGTGCGGTGGCGACGGCGCGGCGTTTGGTCACGTCCTTGTCGCCGACGTCGACCATATGTGCGGCGCCGGTGTCATCGATGTGCGTGAGTCTCATGTGATCTTCCACGTCTTCAGCCTATCGTCTGCGTCGGGAGCGGGCTGATTCGCGTTCGAGTCGGAATCAACAGGTGGGATGAAGACCAGATGCGTGCTCTGCGCATAGTTGTGGAGCAGATGCGAACGGGATCCGCCGATGAGCGCCAGACCCTCGGGGGTCATCACAGCACGCCGCACCTGCAGCTTCCCGCTCGGCGGTGCCTCGTCGAGGCCGCCGAGGAGTCGGTGGTATTCGGTCTCGCGCGGCTCCTCGTCGACGGTGAGGCCCAGCAGTGCGGGACGGATGAACATCTCGAAGCTGATGAGCGCGCTGACAGGGTTGCCGGGCAGTGCCACCCACGCCGTTCCGGCCAGTGTCCCGCACCCCTGCGGGCCTCCCGGCTGCATGGCGATGGGTTCGAAGACCACGGCCGCTTCGGGGTCGAGTGCCGCGGCGAGCTTGACGACTTCGTGGGCGCCCTTGGAGATTCCGCCGGTGGAGACGACGAGGTCGCAGTCGGCGGCGCGGACCGCGTCGAGCAGCGCCTGCGGGTCATCGGGGACGGTGATGATTGTCGTGTCGACGCCGAGGCGGCGCAGGCTGGCACCCAGCGTGATCGAATTCGCGTCGTGGATGCCGGCCGCGGCATCGGCCGTAATCTCATCGCCTGTGCTCACGACGAGCACACGCGGCAGAGTCCGGACCTGAAGTGCAGTGATGCCGCAGGCGGCCGCGACGCCGAGGTGGGCCGGGGTGAGCATCAGACCGGCAGTCAGCACCGTGGCTCCGGCAGCGACGTCGCTGCCGCGCGGGCGCACGAATGCGCCGGGCTGCGGGCCCGCATCCGTGGACGGCAGGGTGATCGTGATCTCCGGCGATTCGAACTGGGCTGGGTGGGTGGCTTCGATGGCGATGACGGTATCCGTGCCCGCAGGCAGAGGCGCTCCGGTCATGATCTCGACTGCGGTGCCGGCCGCCACCTCGGCGCCGATTGCACCGGCGGCGACTCGGCCGCGGACGGGTATCGGTCCATAGACCGTCTGGTGGGCCACCTGCGGATCCTGGTCCTGCTTCTGCCCAGAGTTGCGCAACGTGGAAGCGGCCACGGCATATCCGTCCATGCTCGAATTGTCGAAACCGGGGACGTCGATCGGTGAGGCGACACTGACCGCGAGCCGGCGCGGCGTGTCGAGGAGATCACCGATCGGCACGGTCTGTGTGTCAAGGAGTGGAGATATCGTCTCGAAGACACGGCGACGGTGCATCATGGCAGTAGTCATGGGACGATGATATCGACAATGTTGATCAAGGAGGATGGCACAATGCGGAAAATCAGCCTGCCCACACCCATGCTGAGGACTCCGACGGTGGACCCGGGTGAAGAGTTTACGGCGCACCAGGAGGACTCCCTGCTGGACACCTTCGACCGACGGGCACGTGATCTGCGCATCTCGCTCACGGACTTCTGCAATCTGCGCTGCAGCTACTGCATGCCCGAAGAGGGCGTGGAGTTCATGTCACGGGATTCGGCGATGACCGCCGAGGAGATCGTTCGCTTCGTGCGCATCAGCGTGGAGAAGTTCGGCGTCGATCAGGTCAGATTCACCGGTGGTGAACCATTGACCCGCAAGGACGTCACCGAGATCATTGCCGGAGTTGCCGCCCTGGAACCGCGCCCCAACATCGCTTTGACGACGAACGCGATCGGTCTCGACAAACGTGCCGCGAAGCTGCGGGACGCAGGTCTCGACCGCATCAATGTCTCACTCGATACGGTCGACCCCGAGACCTTTGCGACGATCACTCGTCGCCCGTTCCTGAACCGGGTGCTCGAGGGGATCCAGGGTGCCCAAGCCGCCGGTATGGACCCGGTCAAGGTCAATGCCGTCCTGCTGCCCGGCGTCAACGATCATCAGGCTCCCGACCTGCTGCGCTGGTGCCTCGAGAATGGTCTCAAGCTGCGCTTCATCGAACAGATGCCCCTCGATGCCGGGCATTCCTGGGAACGCGGCACCATGATCACGGCCGCGGACATCTTTGCTCTGCTTGAGCCCCATTTCGTCCTCACCCCCGACTCTGCGCCCCGTAACGGTGCGCCCGCGGAGAAGTTCCTGGTTGCTGCCAAAGACGATCCAGAGACCGTCATCGGCGATGTCGGCATCATCGCCTCGGTGACCAGGCCGTTCTGCGCCGACTGCACGCGCACCCGTCTGACTGCGGAAGGACGTGTGCGCACCTGCCTGTTCTCCCACACCGAGGTGGATCTGCTCACCGCTATGCGTGACGGCGCCGACGACGAAGCGATCGCGAACCTGTGGAAGGGTGCGCATTGGAAGAAGCTGGCCGGACACGGGATGGACTCCGACAGCTTCGAACAGCCCCAACGTCCCATGAGCGCCATCGGAGGATAAGTGCCCCAGATCAGAGTCCGCTTCTTCGCCGCTGCGCGGGAGGCCTTCGGAACCAAGGAATGCACCGCAGCCGCGGCCACCATCGACGGGTTGGTCGAGTCACTGACGAAGGACGTCGGTGCCGAGGCCAGAACAGTCATCTCCCGCTCGAGCTTCCTCGTCAATGCGATCGCAGCCACTGACCATCGGGCCCCGCTGCACGAGGGCGACACCGTCGACGTCCTCCCGCCCTTCGCCGGCGGCTGAGACTCTCAGTGCGGCAGCGACTCTCAGCGAGGCTGTGACAGGTAAGCCAGGTAGCCGCCGGAGACCGAACTGACCTCGATGCCCTGAGCCCGCAATCGGGCACATGTGCGTGCAGAGCGCACGCCCGAACGGCAGTAGAGCGCCACTTTGGCATGCCCGGCAATCTGTCCGGGATCGTCAAGAAGGGCGTCCATGGGCACGTGTTGGGCCCCTGGGACCATTCCACCCAAGACTTCGTCATCATCTCTGATGTCGACCAGATGGGTGCCGCGCACGATATCCGGCCAGGTCACTGTGGGGTTCGATCCCCCTGCGGCGTCGGTCTCCGGGATTCCGCTATGACCGGCAGCCACCTCGTCACTGTAGTCGCCGAGGTGGCTGCCCAAGTCCGTGATCGTCTCCCGGTCCGGTAAACGTCGAACAGGGATGGTCTCCCAACTGGTGTCGAGGCTGCTGTGGATCGCGACCGAATTGTACAGGGGTGTGCCGATTCCGGTGAGGACCTTGATCGTCTCCATGGACATGGCCGCACCGATGCTTCCGCACAGGGCTCCGAGGACCCCAGCCGTTGCACAGTCCGGCACGGAACCCGGAGCGGGAACGGTTGGGTAGAGATCACGCAGCGTCGCTCCCTGCCTCGTGTCGAAGACCGCGACCTGCCCGTCGAAGCCGAGGATCGTGCCCCAGACCAGGGGCTTCTTCAGGATCTCGCAGGCGTCGTTGGCCAGGTACCGGGTTGCGAAGTTGTCACTTCCGTCGATGACGATGTCGGCCGGCCCGATGAGCTCGAGTGCGTTCGCCGATGTCAGCAGGACCGGGTGGGTGATGATGTCGAGGGTCGAGTTCAGCTCGCTCAGCCGCTCCTTCGCGGAGTCGACCTTCCGGTGGCCCACTCGTGTTTCGGAGTGGATGAATTGGCGATGCAGATTGCTCAGCTCCACCGTGTCTGGGTCGACGATGCTGATGCGCCCGACCCCGGCGGCTGCCAGATAGGTCAGGACCGGTGCCCCGAGCCCACCGGCTCCGATGACGAGCACATGGGCTCCGAGAAGTGCGGATTGGGCCTGCGGACCGAAACCGGTGAGACGGATCTGACGGGCATAGCGTGCCGTCTCCGCTGGGCCGAGAGCGTTTACTGACATGTGCCCCAGTCTAGTCGGCATCAGCAGTCGAGGACCGCGATGACCTCTCCTGTCCGAATGGCCCCGGGCCCTCGAGGCACGCGGATGATGACATCGACGCCGGAGAAGTCTCGCAGTCGTGACTGGTCCGCGGCCTCGACCTCTCCGGCTGTGTTGAAACGGCCCGGCATGAGGCTGACGGCCTTCGTGTGGCCGATAATCTCCGGCCCGGTGTAGACGGCCTTCCTCCACCGCGATCCGAGGGGGCGCGACTCGAGAAGGGAGCGGGCGAAGAGGTGGAAGGACACAAAGGCTCCGGTCGGTGTGCCCGGGAGATGAAGGAGAGGAGTCTCCTGGTAGTGGCCGTAGCCCTGTGGACCGCCCGGACGAATGGCGAGGCGTTGGAACGTCGAATGGTCGCCGCCGAGGGCCTGTCTGACGACTTCGAAAGCACCGGCGCTGATGCCGCCGGTGGTGATGATCAGGTCGACTGAGTCGTCGAGTTCGGCGAGGATCCGAACGAAGGCCGCCGGATCGTCGCCGCAGCTGCGTTCGACGGCGCGGGCCCCGGCCTCGGTGATCGCTGAGCTGAGCATGGGCAGATTCGAGTTGTGAATGAACGGCTGGTCCGGGTCGGCGGAATCGGTGACGAGCTCATCCCCGGTGACGATGAGGCCGACGGTCAGAGGCCGATGGACGCAGACAGTCCGGCACCCCATCATGGCCAATGTTCCGACACCAGCAGCACCGATCGTCTCGCCTGATCGGATGACGGTGTCTCCGATGAGGGTGTCCTCCCCCACTGCCCTGATGTTCCAGGCTGATCGGAGCCCGCCGGGCAGCGAGGAGACGCGGATTCGCTGCGGTGCCGGCCCCGTACGCTTCGCGTCGGTGGACTCGACGGGCACGACCACCTCGGCGGTGGCGGGCACCTGCGCTCCGGTCATCACCCGCACGGCAGTGCCCGGTGCGATCTCCACCGGCGTGGCCCCGGCGGGGATATCACCGCTGACTCTCACCTTCGCGCCGGTCCGGACACTGCTCAGTGCCAGTGCATCGAGTGCGAAACCGTCCATCGCCGAGGTGGCGAAGGCGGGGATGGGGGCATCAGCGGTCACGTCTTCGGCCGCGGTTCTGCTGATCGCCGCCGCGGTGGGAATCGACTCCGCGGAACCAGTCGGTGCCGATGAGATGATGAGCTCGCAGTAGTCCTCGGGGTTCACGTGTGTCCTTTCGCCTGCTTCAGATCCTACGAGGAGTTGCCGCTCGAGGCACTCGCACTGTGGTGCTTTAGGGTGTGACTTGTGGACACACCGACTCGGCTCGAACCAGAAACCCGACGATTCGCGCTCATCTCCTGGCCCGGATTGGCCGCGGTTCTGCTGGCGCTGTCGGCATTCGTCCTGTTCGGGGTCGGGACCTCGTTCCCCGAGCTGAGGGGCTTCGGCTATGTGCCGATGGTGGCTTCCCTCATCGTCGCATGGATCGCCGACCGGAATTTCGCACGCGACTTCAGCGTCATCGCCGGGTGCTTGGGGCTGATCTCCTCGATCTCGGTGGAAGCTGATATCTCGTGGACCAACATCGCCCGGATGGGGGTCGTGCTGTCCGCCGTGGTGATCGGGCCATGGCTGATCACACGCTATTGGTTCAAGGACAACACCATCGTCTTCCCGCTGCGTCGGGGGCAGAAGTGGACGCGCCTGGAATGGGCATGGCTGGCCTTCGTCATCGTCGTCGCCTGGCTCGTCCTCCCCCAGTACTTCATGCGCACCGGGGTCTATCTCAACTGGCCGCCGGTCACGGAGTGGGATGAGATCGTCCGCCTCTTCTTCGGAGTCAATGCTGTCGGCATCTGGGATGAGCTGTTCTTCATCTGCACGGTCTTCGCTCTGCTGCGCAAACACTTCGCGTTCTGGACCGCGAACGTGTTCACCACCGTCATCTTCGTCTCCTTCCTGTGGGAGCTGGGCTACCGGTCGATCGGCCCGGTCCTGACGATCCCGTTCGCGCTGGTCCAGGCCTATATCTTCACGAAGACGAAATCGCTGCCCTACACGGTGACCGTCCACCTCCTCTTCGACGCGCTCGTCTTCCTCACGATCGTCTACGCCCACCATCCCGAGGCCCTGCCCATCTTCATCGGGGTCTGAGTCACCGCATGTGCCTGCGACGACGAAACGCCCTCGCTCCCTGTGCGTGAGCGAGGGCGTCGGAGCATCAGGACGTCAGCGGATTCCGCGCAGCATCTTGAGCATCGGCTTGGTCAGGGTCAGCGCCAGCAGACCGAGAATGATCGATGCCGCACCGACCGATGTCCAATACGGTGTCTGGTTGTCGGCCGAGTAGTATCCGCCCAGCACACCGGACAGTGCTGTTCCCACACCCGAGGCGAGGAAGAACACGGCGATCATCTGCGATTGGAACACCTTGGGCGCGACCTTCGATGAGAAGGACAGGCCGATCGGCGAGATGAGGAGTTCGGCGAAGACGAACAGTAGCAGGATGAATGCGACCCACAGCAGCGGAGTCTCGTGTTCGCCGGAATTCGCGAATGGGAGGAAGAGCAGGAAGGCGATGCCGATGAGGATGAGCGAGAGCCCGGCTTTGACGGGCGTCGAGATCTGTCGCGTGCCCAGTTTGAACCAGATGGCCGAGAAGACCGGGGCGAAGGCGATGACGAAGATCGGCGGAATGAGCTGGAGCCAGTTGATCGGCATCTGCCACCCGAAGATCACTCGGTTCATCTGGGTGTCCGAGTACGCGGTGAGCGTGCCGAAGATCTGCTGGTACAGGGACCAGAAGACGACGCAGGTGAGGAAGAACGGAATGAATGCGAGCACGCGTGAGCGTTCATCCGCGTTCGTCTGCGGGCTGACGTACATGACGATGAAGTAGCATGCCGCAGCTCCGGCCGAGATCCCTGCGATCCACCAGTCCAGGTTGTCCGGGTTGACGACCCCTGTGAACCACAGGACGACGATGAGGACGACCGCAACGACGATGGCCAGCAGGAAGAGGGAGAGCTTGGACGCCGGCAGCGGGTTGACCGCACCGCGCGACTCGTTCGGCAGGTTCTTACGACCCGTGGCATAGATGATGAGGCCCAGAGCCATGCCGACTGCTGCCGCGCCGAATCCGAAGTGGAAGCCGATCTCCTTCTGCAGGAGGCCGGTGATGAGCGGTCCGAGGAATGCGCCGATGTTGACGCCCATGTAGAAGAGAGTGAATCCGGCGTCTCGGCGCGGGTCCTTCTCTGAATAGAGTTCACCGACGAGAGCGGAGGCGTTGGCCTTGAGGCCACCGGATCCGAGCGCGACGAGGATGAGGCCGGCGGCGACTCCGCCGAACCCGGGGATGAGCGCGAGGCAGATGTGGCCGATCATGATGATGATGGCCGAGTAGAACAGGATCCTCTCTGCGCCCAGGATCCTGTCCGCGATCCACGCACCGAGGATCGTGGCCAGGAAGACGGCACCGCCGTAGGCGCCGACGATTCCGATGGCTGTTGGCTGAGGCATGCCCAGGCCGCCCTCGCTGACCTGGAAGTACAGGTAGATGGCGAGGATGCCGTTCATGCCGTAGTAGGAGAACCGCTCCCACAGTTCGAGGCTGAACAGCTGCATGAGCGGAAGTGGGTGCCCGAAGAAACGGGTGTCGTTCCGCGCGGCCTCAGTCGTTGAGGTGCTTGATGACATATCGTGCTTTCCGTTGTGACGTGCAAACGCGCACTGTGGTGCGCGATTCACTGTGAACAACCGGCAATGCTACTCCCCGTTATTGCTCAGGTCACACGATCTCAATGCTGGGACGCGACGTCCCAGCAGACGGAAATCATGAGTGAACCAGGTCTCTTTTTCGGGCATTCTCACCGACGATGAGGTTGAGCAGGCCGGCCACGAGAACGAGTGCGGAAGCCGCCATCGGGACTGCCATCGCCGCCGAAGTTCCGGCCTCCTCGGCGAGGATGCCGTTGACTGCCGATGCCACCGACTGGCCGACGATGATCGCCGATCCTGCCATCGACATGACGGTGGCCGAACGACCCAGCGGGCTGCGTTCGGCAGCGAGACTGAACAGAGTCACCAAGGTCGGTCCGACAGCACAGCCCATCAGCAGGAGCGCGATGACCACGGTGACCATCGAGGTCGACGACGCCATGATCACTGCACCGATGAGCATCAGCGGTGCGAAGGACAGCAGTCTGGCCCACAGGGCATAGCGCGGCGAGAACAGTGCGACGGTGATGGCCAGGATGGCGGAGCCGATGCCCATGATGCCGTAGATGATGCCGGCTTCCTCGGGTCGGCCGAGATCATTCGTCAGCGAGGTCAGTGCCGTCAGCGTCGACCCGAAGACGAGCCCGATGCCGAAGACACCGAGGACGACGACGAAGACCCCGAATGTGAACAGCTCCTTGGCCGGTGCCTGGGAGCGTGGCTGTGTCGAGGTGTGCCCGTGTTGGGCCCTGCCTGTGGGGTGGAGGGCGAATGCGGTCACGAAGACCACGGTCATGATCACTGCGCCGATGATCGGAGCGACCGGGTGGAGGGTCGTGGCGAGGAGACCGACGATGAAGGGACCGAAGACGAACACGAATTCGTCGGCGGCGGATTCGTAGGCCATGGTGCCGTTGAGGGTCTTCTGCTGCCGGGGGCCGGCGAGTCGGGTCATGATGATCTCGACGAGGCGAGAACGGGACATCGGGGCCACCTGCGGAGCTGTGGCACCAATGGCGAAGGCCGCGATGAGCACTACGGCGTCGGGCAGGGGGCTGAAGACGACCCAGGCCATGAAGATCAGGGCTATGCTGTTGAGCAGGCCCACGGTCAGCAGCACGGGTCGTTGGCCCCAGCGATCGGCTGCGGCACCGATGAAGGAGCCGAAGATCGCCGTTCCCAGGCCCACCATGGCCGAGTTGATTCCGCCGAGGCTCAGCGAGTCTCGGCCGGCGACGACGAGGGTGAGAACCCCGATGACCACCATGGCATAGGGCAGGCGGGCCACGAAGGCGATCGGGAAGTAGCTGCGGCCCACGACGGTCAACAGCTTCGGTGCTGCGATTTCGTCTGGCCGGGTGCGAGTTTCGTTGCTGGGCATACCAATCCAGTTTCTCCCCCATCAGGTCGATGGGGATCCGTGCCGCCGTGGTGACCTGGATCAAATCACTCGGTAGATGCACTCTGCTGTCACTGTCGGCGCCTCTTCGGCGCTTCTTCCAGGCTACCGGTGTTGGAGGCCGCGGACGAGGGTGAACCCTGACTTGGCCGTTTGAGCTTGCTCACCATTGTTGGCTCGCAGTCGGCAGCCCCACCCGCGAACACCAGGGAATCGGGGTCCTGTACGGACCTCATTCCCATCCGTGACTCAGAAAGAATGCAGACGAGAATGGGACGATGTGTGCATGAACTTCCTCTTTCGAGTAGTCGTGAACGCATGTGCGATCTGGGTTGCGGCCTGGATACTGCCTGGCGTCGCCATCGCAGGAAACAGCGTTGTCGAAGAGCAGACCGGACCGATCCCTGCCATGATCATCTCCTACTTGGTGATCGGGCTGATCTTCGGATTGGCGAACGCGTTCATCAAACCGATCCTCAGCTTCGTGTCCGCACCGATCACGTGTCTGACACTGGGGCTGTTCTCAATCGTCATCAATGCGATCATCTTGACTCTGACCAGCTGGCTGTCCGGCTTCACCCCGTTCGAGTTCACCATCGACAGATTCTTCTTCTCGGCCATCTTCGCCGCCGTCATCGTCTCCATCGTCTCCGCGCTGCTGGGATGGCTGGTACCGGAGAAGAGCGCCGAACGCGATTGACCGGCGCCCGTCTCGACTCGGGCATCGACCGGACCCGGATTCTTCTCTACTGAGTGTAGACTTGAGCGCAGTGTGTCAGTCTGCACCCCAATGACCGTCGGAGGAGAACATGTCCAACATCGCCACCACGAAGAGAACTCGGAACTCAGCATCGTTTGCTGACGTCATCGTCTTCATCGTCTCGTTTGCCCTCTTCGTGTTCGGTCTCTACCTGTTCGGTGCCGGATTCTACGGCGCCGCGGGTACCGAGTTCTGGCTGTTCTGGGCCGGTCTGCTCGCCTCCTGCTTCGCGTTCCTCATTCCCATCGTCTATCACTGGGCCCTCGACCGTAAGGCCTGACACCCCCTCGTCACCGACAGAAGGGCCGATGCGTTGATTCGCATCGGCCCTTCTGCATTCTTCGGCGGCCGTCGTTGACGACGCGCCCGCCTCGTTTGATTCAGTCCCGGTCCTGACAGAAGACCATGATCGCCGAGGCGGCTTCATCGGGCCGCTCATAGTGCACCAGGTGCCCCACACCGGGCAGTTCGATGAACTGCGCATCAGCCAGCCCCGCCGCGAACGCGCGAGTCGCGGCCATCGGTGCGATGGCATCCTTGTCTCCGGCGATGACGAGCGTCGGCATTCTCAACTGCCCGGCCACCTCGGTGACGGTGTGTGCCACCGAGACGTCGAAGGCCGCTGCCAGCGAGGTCCGGTCGCTGAAGGTGGAGAAGTGCCGGGCATGCTGGTCATGGATATAGCGGCGCAGTCCGCGGTCTCTGCTCGTGGCCATAACCTCGCTCATCAGTCGCACGATCACCGGGTTGGCCAGAAGCTGATGGCCGATCGTTTCCGGCAGACGCGCGCCGAGGCTGTAGTAGAAGCGAGTCAGCGCGGTCAGGACCTTGGCTGAGCCCTCGAGTGCCGGCGTGGTGATCGGGTTGATGAGGATGAGCTCAGCAGCCGTGGACGGTCGGCGGGCGGCCATATGCGCGACCAGAATCGATCCGAACGAATGGCCGAGGACGATCGGCGCAACCTGCCAGCGGCGAGTCACCTCTGCGACGAGACCGGCGAGATGATCGCAGTAGCTATCGAGACTCAGACCTGACGGCAGCGGTGGTGTGAGACCGAATCCGGGCAGGTCACCGACGATGACATCGCGGTCTCGGATTGCTCCAGCGATGAGGTCCATCCCGTGGTGGTCGCCGCGGAAGCCGTGGACCATGAGCACAGGGCGGGCGACAGTCGGTGCGTTCGCGCCGGACGAGTGCAGCCACGCCGCGGTCGGATGGCCGTCGACAGTGCAATCGATGCGCTGGGGAGCTGAGCCCCTCACTGAGTCGAGACGGTGCTCAGCGCCCGACGGGGCACAACGACGACGGGGACCGGCAGCACGCGCAACAGTCGCCTGGCCCGGGCACCGATGAAGACCCGACCACCTCGGCCCAGTCGACTGGAACCGATGAATGCGATCTCCCCCGGCTGGAAGTCGACGTTGGCGGCGGCCTCTTCGATGTCCGCACCGGCCTGTGATTTGACGACGGCTCGGCCCGATTCGAACATCTCGGCTGCCCGGCCGGCCAGCACCGCTCCCCCGTACTCCTCTGCGAATTCCCGGATCTCGACGGTGTCGTCCTCGCCGAGACCATCGTTTTCGATCAGGGACAGCAGACGCAGGTCGACATCGAGGACGGCTGCTGATTGGATCGCCGCACCGATGAGTGCCGCAGCCCCGGGGCGGGCACCGAAGAGGGTTGTGATCCTCGAAACCGGGCCGATGTCCGAGTTGCCTGACGGTGCCAGGACGACAGGGACCTCGGAGGAATGAAGCAGTGCCGTCGCGACCGTTCCGATCCGCAGCGAACGCATCAGCGTCGTGGCTCGAGCACCGATGACGATGCCCAGCGCGCCTTCGTTCTCCGCAACCTCTATCAGACCCTTGGACTCATTCGACGAGGTGTGGATGACGCCGTGGGCGTGGACATCGTCAGGCACAAGGGCCAATGCTTCGTCGAGCCAATCCTCGAGCTGCTGTGAGACGATTCCGCTGCCGTCCTGCGGAATGGAATTGCCGGCGGTGAAGGTCGATGCCTCCGGACGCACAATCGTCACGACGAGTTCGATCCCGGCGGAGCGCGCAAGTGAGATGGCCAGAGCGATGGCGTCGCGTCCACGGTCGGTAGCGATGTATCCGACGACCAGTCGTCGAGTGGTGGCAGCTGCCTGTGACATTATCTTCTCCCAGAGAGTCGCGAGTCTGAGAAGATTCTACGTCGGCACGTCGGCATTCTTCGACCTCGCCGCAGGGCCGCGCTGGAAATGTGATCGACGCAGTTCCTCGGAGCGATGGCTGGCCTGAAAAGGCATGGCAGTCATTAGTGACAATAAAGTTCAGAAAGAATGAACAGAAGTCACACAGAGTTCTTCACCTGTGATAAATTCAATAGTGCAATTACGGATTCGCACAAACCTCACAATTGCAGCAAACCATCTTGAGCGCTGACGCCGCTCAAACGAGATCCACGACCAAGAAGGGAGCGCAGAACTATGCTGAAACCTATCGCATTTCCGAACCTCCAGCACCGCTGGACCGGGAACACTGCCTGCTTGATTGGCGGACAAGGGCTCGCCGGCTGACTCCAGCCGTATCTTTCGTCTTTCTCCACCGGTCAATTGAACACCGGTATGCCACCCCCGCAATATCGCCCAGGCGATGCCGCCCTGACGCCACCGTTGGCGCTCGCACGCAGCGTCGAGGCATGAGCTGTACTCGCGCGGGACACGGTCGTTCATCAGGTGCGTTCGTTCACGAACATCACCGACCCTTTGGGCATTGAAACCACTCATCCGATTGATCCTGCTCTCCAGCAGCTGCCGTCGCTTCGACTGATCCTCATCGAGTCTCAATCGATTCTGCGGACGACGATCAGTGAATTCATTTCCCAGAAGTCGCTTTCATTCGACTCATTGAGTTCTTTCGCAGCTCACTGATTTCGAACATTTCGTCTAACCGCCATTTGGGCATTTCCCCTGCCCGAAACCATTAAGGAATCGTTTTGTCGACGGCATTTCCATTCACATATCCACGGCGTATGGCACTGAGCGCCGGGCTCAAGCTGATCCAGTGGGCCCGCCGTCCAGCTGTCCCCTCCAAGCACCGCAAGCAGGTCGCACAGGATCGTCGCGATGCACAGTTTCGCAGGCTCGCTCGGGATCAGTGGGTCACTGAGCAGCGCGAACGCGAAGTTGCGAGGTACCTCTACCATGTGCGGCCGATGATCTGATGACACACATGGCAGGGTCCGGGGTCTGCCCGGTCCCTGCCATTGCCGCCTATCCGGCTCCAACAGTGAAACACCTAACCGGGTGTGGTCAGCGTCACTGTCCGCCGATTTGTCGTCTTGCGCCCACCTGAGTAATATTGATCCAGCAAGCGGGGGTATGGCGCAGTTGGTAGCGCGTCTCCATGGCATGGAGAAGGTCAGGGGTTCGAATCCCCTTACCTCCACCGCACGAAGGACTCGGTCTCAGCACGATGAGATCGGGTCCTTCTTCGTTTCTGGACTCAGAGAAGTGCCGCTGCCCCGATCTGTCTCGCTGAGTCGGCATCCTGCCTGTGTCAGTGGCCGGCCTCGAGATCGAGAAGTCTCCGTTTCTTCTCTTCGCCCCAGGCATAGCCTGTCAACGCACCGTTGGCTCCGATCACACGGTGACAGGGGACGATGATGCTGATCGGGTTACGGCCATTGGCCGCACCCACTGCACGTGCCGCTGTCGGTCTGTCGATCCACGCGGCGAGCTCTCCGTATCCTGCGGTTGTGC
Organism: Brevibacterium picturae; assembly: GCF_900105045.1. Lineage (GTDB taxonomy): Bacteria > Actinomycetota > Actinomycetes > Actinomycetales > Brevibacteriaceae > Brevibacterium > Brevibacterium picturae. Next base: position 4,404,569 of record NZ_LT629739.1, read on the forward strand.
CGTAGGGAATCGTCGTCAGCGCCTGCCAGACGTCGCGTTGGAATTCTGTGCCCGTCGGAGCCAGCGGGAGGTCGAAGGCGGTGCGGGTGCCTGCGAGGTACTCGGCGAGCTGATCCCCCGCCGCCGCGAACAGTCCGAGTTCGTCGTCGCCGATCGGTTTGGCCCCGCTCGTCTTCCCCAGTCTCTGCAGGATCCGGTCGAAGTCATCCAGGTACAGCCCGGTGAGATGGTCACCATCCGAGGTGAGCAGGATTCGTCCCAGCGTCGAGTCGATGATCGTATATCGCACCGTGTCCACGGTGGGCTGTGTCATTGTCATCGTCATTGCTTTCTCCGCTTCTGATTCGTTGTGCTGTAGGGGTCTGTGGCTCTGGCCGTGAGTGATGGGCCCACAGCAGGTGTGTGACATAGGATCTCCAGGGTCGGCATCGGTCCAGTCGCTGGGCCCAGTCGGTCTTATCGGTGACCGAACTGTGGAGTTCGCTCATGGCCTTCTTGACGCCGAGGTCCGAGCCGAGAAGGACATCGGGGTCGCCGAGTGCACGCATCCGAATGTAGCCGAGACTCCACGGTCCGATTCCGGGTACGGCGAGCAGGCGCTCGTCGACCTCGGTGCGATCGCAGCCAGGACCGAGGTCGATCGACCCCTCTGCCAGCTGGGTGCTCAACGTCCGGAGCGTGTCGATCCTGCGCCCCGGCAGCGACCAATGCTCATCAGGGATCTCTGCGATTGCCGCTGCCGTGGGGAACACTCGGTCGACGGAGCCGACCCTCAGGTCTTCAGGAAGGTCCTGTCCGAAGGCGGTCACCAGGCGATTCAGATGGGTCTGTGCGGCTGCGACTGAGATCTGCTGCCCCAGGACGGTGCGAATGGCGAGCTCGACCGGGTCGCCGGTGCCCGGGGAGCGGATTCCCGGGCAGGTGTCGCTGAGTTCGGAGAGTCCCGCGTCCGTCAGGGTCGCACGCACTGCGCCGGGATCGGCGTCGAGGTCGAGGATTCGTCTGGCCCTGGCCACCGCGCTTCCGAGGTCGCGGGTGTCTGCCAACCGGAGGTGACATTCGATGAAGTCTCCGGATCCCGGCGTCAGCGTCAGCACTGCCGGTCCATGTGCCAAGCGCAGCGAACGGCTGTAGCGGTCTTCGCTGACGTCCTCGACACCCTCGATCGCACGCACGCCCAGGTACCTGAACAGGTGAGCATGATCGAGAGGTGGGCGGTACGCGAGGCGGACGACGATGCTCTCTCCGCCGTGCGGTTCTCCGGCACCGCTGCGCAGATCTCTCGGGCTCGACGAATAGACGGCGCGGAAGGTGTCGTTGAACTGGCGGATGCTTGAGAATCCGGCGGCGAAGGCGATCTCGCTCATGGACAGCCTCGTCGATTCGACGAGGGTGCGAGCCGTCCTCACGCGTTCGGTGCGGGCGATGGCGAGTGGGCCGACCCCGAGTTCCGATTGCAGCACCCGTCCCAGCTGGCGTGGGCTGTATCCCAGCGCCGAGGCGAGGCCAGAGATCCCAGACCGATCGACGAGGCCGTCTTGGATGAGTCTCATGGCACGGCCCGTGACGTCGGCCCGAATGTCCCATTCCGGCGAATTCGGGCTGGCATCGGGTCGGCACCGTTTGCAGGCCCGGAAGCCTGCCTCCGCTGCTGCCGCCGCAGTCTGGTAGAAGTCGACGTTCTTGCGCAGAGGAGTCCTCGCCGGGCAGGACGGGCGACAGAAGATGCCGGTCGAGGACACCGCAGTGAAGAACATTCCGTCGAAGCGTCTGTCGCGCCCGGCCACTGCCTGGTAGCACTGATCTGTGGTGAGCATATGACCATTCTGCTTTCGAATCCGAGACAATACTAGCGGTTTTCGGACACAGCAGTTTCCGGGAGGATGCGCGGCACCACGCGGACGAGGATGAGCATGAAGACAAGCTCGACCATTGTCTGCGCGACGATTGCCGCCGACCCGATGCCGTCGGCGGTGATGGCGCGCACGATCGGAAGCATGACGAGGGAGTTGCGTGTCACGCCGGTGAAGATGAGCGCTCGCCCCATTCCCACGGTCACCGGAAGCAGCCGAGCGAGGATCCAGCCGAGGATGGTCGTGATGATCGCAAACACGACGAAGGTCGCGATGGCCCCGCCCAACTCCGGCAGGTGCGGGGCGACCAGCGGCACCTGCGCGGCGGCGATCACGGCCAAGGTGAGCATCATCAGCGGGACCATAGACGTCGACACGATCCTGGCGGAGTGATCCGCGACTGCAGATCGGCGCGCCAGGAGGCGGAGGGCGAGGGACGCGCCCAGCGGCAGGATGATGAAGATGACCAGTGCGGTGACGAAGGGCCCAGGGGTGATCGCAGCGGCCGCGGACTCGCCCAGAATGATCCACAGATAAACCGGCAGCGCGATGATCTGGACGAGCATGAGCACCGGAGTCAGTGCGAGCAGACTTGCATCGGCTCCGCCGGCCAGTCTGGTGAAAACCAGGACGTAGTCGATGCAGGGGGTGAGCAGGACGATGAGGACGGGTACGACGACGGTCTCATCCAGGGGCATCATGATGTGGAGGCCGGCGACGACGAGCGGAACGATGAGAAAGTTCGCCAGCGCAACGGCGCCGAGGAACTTCATGTCTGTGAATGAATCTCGGACTGCATCGAAGGGGATTTCTAGGAATGTCACGAACAGAAGTGCGATAAGGCAGGGGGTGATCGCAGCGGTGGCCAGGGTTGCTGCTGCCGGCAGGGCCAGCCCGAGGAGGGCCCCTGTGAGTATGGCGGTGAGGTAGCAGAGAACCTGATGTTTGGTCAGTGATGCGAGCACGTCGGAGGATTCAGCCCTTTTCGGGCCAGTAGTAGCTGTCGGGCAGTGCCCGCTTGCCGAAGATGGCCTGGCCCACGCGGACGCAGTTCGCTCCCTCTTCGATCGCCACTTCGTAGTCCCCGGACATACCCATCGACAGTTTTCCCGCGCCGATCAGATCGGGGTCGGTTTCCCGGATCTGATCCCGCAGTGTGCGCAGACGCTGGAAGCAGGTGCGAACTCGGTCGATGTCGGAGGAGAATACCGCCAGGGTCATCACACCCTGCACATTCAGGGCGGGAAACTGCGGCAGCTCCCGCAGGAAGCCGAGCAGCTCTTCCGGCGGCATCCCGAATTTCGACTCCTCGGCGGAGGTGTTGACCTGGACATAGACGTCGAGGCGCCGGCCTGCCGCGTGCAGCCGTCGGTCAAGAGCAGCAGCGACCTTGAGCCTGTCGAGGGCCTGGAATTCCGAAGCGAACGTCGCAACATCACGAGCCTTGTTCGACTGCAGGTGCCCGATCACCGACCAATCGATGGTCAGGTCGGCCATCTCACCTGACTTCCGGTGGGCCTCCTGAACCTTGTTCTCGCCGAGCTTGTGGCAGCCGGCGGCAACGGCTTCGCGGATCCTCTCCTGCGGGACTGTCTTGCTCACCGGCAGCAGTTCGATCTCGTGGGGGTCGCGGCCGGCACGATGGGCAGCTGACTCGATGCGCCGATTCACCTCGGCGATGTTGATCCTGAAATCCTCCGCCGTTATCGCCGTCGAATACTGTCCGTCGTGATTGAGTCCCTCGTTCGCATCCATATCCTCGTCCATATCCTCATGGTAGCCAGCCTGTCTCAGGCGACGGTCCGCGCCCGTCCTGCCGGAACCCGGTCGGTGTACGTCAGAGCGTCCTCCCACGCAGCGGCCAGGCGAGGGCCGACCTCGTCCAGCTGCGTCTCGGAGACTGTGTAGGGCAGACGGATCCACCGGTCCAGTCCCCCGGCCGGGGCGAAATTGGGTCCGGCGACCAGCCCGAGTCCGTGTTCGCGCGCGGCGATGGCAAGGGCACCCGAGCGGTCCTCGGGCAGTCGACACCACAGCGCCATTCCGCCGCTGGGCACGATGACCTGCCACGTTGGAAGATAGGCGCGCACCTGAGCAGCGAGACTGTCCCTGGCCGCGCGCAGCTTCTCACGGTATTCGCCGACGATGGTCTCGTGGTCGCGCATGAGTTCGACGGCCACGAGCTGTTCGAGCACAGGAGCGCCGAGGTCGAGGCTGAGACGCGTGGACGCCATCGAATCGATGCGGTGGGCAGGGATGCGCATCCACCCGACGCGCAGGCCGCCCCAGAAGATCTTGCTGGTGCTGCCGGCCGTGATCGAATCGGGCACGAAGGCCGCCATCGGCGTCGGTGTGGGATCACCGTCGAGGCCGAGTTCGACCAGGGACTCGTCGAAGATGGGCACCATGGCATTGCGCCTGAGCATGGCTCCGAGTTCGGGTCGCTGCTCCTCGGGCAGGAGTGCTCCGGTGGGGTTGTGGAAGTCGGGGATGAGATAGGCCGATCGCACACGCGTCTGGCGTGCGATGTGATCCATGGCGTCGATGTCCCAGTGATGTCCCTGGGCTCCCAGCTCGAGAGGGTAGGGAATCAGGGAGGCACCGGCACCTTCCAAGGTCGCGATCGCATTCGGATAGGTCGGGCTTTCGATGAGCACCCGGCCTCGGCCCTCGTTGAGTGCGCGCACGGCGATGGACACGGCTCCGAAGGCTCCCGACGTGATGAGGATCTGATCGGGATCGGTGCGGACGCCGCGGGCCGTGTATCTCTCAGCGATCAGCTCCTTGAGCACGGGCAGCCCCGAGGGGTAGTAGCCGGTCCCGGGCAGATAGGCGTGGACCTGTGTGACCGCACGTTCATAGGCTCCCAACAGCCAGGGCGGCGCCACCGAGGCGGTGCAGGTGAGATCGATCTCCGCCTCGTTCGCACCCGCCGGGGTCAGGAGATGATCGATGCGCCCGCCGGGCACGTCCGGCAGCCGGACCACGCTTCCGGAACCGCGCCGGGTGAGGACGAATCCCTGTTCGCGCAGCTTCGCGAAGGCACGGGTGGTCGTCGTCCGAGACAGACCGGTCGCGGCGGCGACCTCCCGTTCACTGGGCAGCCTGGCTCCGACCGGGATGCGGCCATCGCCGATGGCGCGGGAGATCCCAGCCGTCAGCGAATCGTAGGCCGGCCCGGGCCACGGACCGGTGCCGATGATGCCTGCCAACCGGGTTCCGCTCATCACTGGTGTGCTCATGGCAGCCTCGCTGTGTCGACGACTCATCCACCGTGTCGATGGTGATATGACCACTTTCTTCCAATTGGATCTTTTTTACAAGGCCAGTTCGGGACATGATGGTGGTATCAGCCAGATCGAACCGGAAAGACCTACGATGTCATCGACACCAGTGCCGAAGCGCGAACTCGCGAATATCGGTCCCATCCAGCAGCTCAAGAGCGGCCGACTCCCCCGCCGACTGCCGCAGCTACTCTTCGGCCTCTACCTCTACGGTGCGTCGATGGCCCTGATCGTGACGTCTGGGCTGGGCATGATGCCTTGGGACGTCCTCCACTCAGGCATCATCAAGCACCTGCCGCTGACATTCGGGACCATCGTCACGATCACTTCGTTCCTCGTCCTGCTCATCTGGATCCCGCTCAAGCAGCAGCCCGGGCTCGGGACGGTGCTCAATGCGCTCCTCATCGGGCCGTCCCTCGACCTCACCCGACTGTTCCTGCCCCAGCCCGAGGAGCTGGGCTGGAACATCGGGCTCCTCCTCGGCGGCATCATCCTCAACGGAGTCGCCTCGGCGATGTACATCGGATCGCAGTTCGGCCCCGGCCCCCGCGACGGCCTCATGACGGGGCTGTCGCGGGTCACCGGCAGATCGATCCGACTGGTGCGCACCCTCATCGAAGTCAGCGTCGTCATCGTGGGCTGGCTGCTCGGCGGCGTCTTCGGCATCGGCACCGCGCTCTATGCCGTGGGCATCGGACCGATCACGCAGTTCCTCCTGCCCACCTTTACCGTCGAGCTCAAGCCCCGACGCCGGACTTGAGGCCGACGCCGGGCCTGGAGGACGCAGTTGAGCCTGTCACTCCATGGTGTCGAGAATATCGACGAGGTCATCGAAGGTCGTGAGCGGGTTGACGATGGCGAACCGTGCGTTGGGACGTCCCTGGTGCGAGCTGGGCACGACGAATGCCCGCTGGTCCTCGAGCAATCGGTCCGACCACTGCTGATAGTCTTCACGATCCCACCCGTCGCGTTCGAAGACGACGACCGAGAGCTCGGGTTCACGGACGAGTCTGAGATTCGGGCGCTTCTTGACCTCGGACCCGATCTGCATCGCCAGTTCGATCGAGTGGCCGATGGCCTCGCGGTAGGTCTCGGCTCCGTAGCTGGCCAGTGAGTACCACAGGGGCAGTCCACGCGGACGACGGGTGAGCTGGATGGCGTAGTCCGAGGGGCTCCACTCCTGTGACTCGGTGAGCGTGTCGAGGTATTCGGCGCGTTGGGTGTGCGCTCGCCGTCCCAGAGTGGGATCGCGGTAGATGAGCGCACATGCATCAAAGGGTGCGAACAACCACTTGTGCGGATCAACGATGACCGAGTCTGCCGACTCGACCCCCGCGAACTTGTGCCGTGCCAGGGGTGAGAGCATTGCGGCCAGCCCATAGGCACCATCGATGTGGAGCCAGAAGTCGAACTCGTCCTTGAGCGCTGCGATGCCGGCGATGTCGTCGATGGTGCCGAAGTTCGTCGTTCCCGAGGTCGCGACCACGGCGATGACCGCATCGCCGTGCTCGTCGAGGGCGGCCCGGACGCCCTCGGGCCGCAGGATCCCGTCGTCGCCGGTGGCCACGGGCGCCACATCGACGTCCATCACGGCGGCCGCCGAGGCGACCGAAGAGTGCGCTTCGGCACTGCACACGATGACCCAGCGCCCCGGCTTCTCGTCGCCGAGCTGGGCCTTGCGCGTATCACGTGCCGCGACGAGGGCCGAGAGGTTGCCGATCGTGCCGCCTTGGACGAAGACGCCGCCGGAGTCTTCTGGGAGCCCGAACTCACCGGCCAGCCAGGTCAGGACCTCGTTCTCCGCGTGGACGACGCCTGCCCCTTCGAGCCAGGATCCTCCGTAGAGCGCGCTGGCGGAGACGACCAGGTCGAATGCCACGGCGGCCTTCGTCGGGGCACTCGGAATGAAGGACAGGTACTTCGGGTGATCGGTGGTGATGCAGGCGGGAGCGAAGATGTGCTCGAAGATCGCCAGGGCACGCGACGAGCCGACACCGTCCTCGGTGATGGTCGGACCGGCGAGACGTTTGAGTTCCGTCTCGGTCGTCGGATGGTCGAGCGGCGTGTCGACGGCCAAGGTCCGTCGCCGTGAGTAGTCGAGAACGAGATTGACGAGGTTTCGAGTCTCGTCGGAGACGACGTGCATACGGGAATGGAGATTGTCGCTCATGAGCTCCTCCGGGGTGGGGACGGTGTGATCAGACTGTCGGTTCATCACTTCGAGACTATCCGTTCCTTCTCTGCTCGTCGCGGACGTGCGGGGCCGAATCTGGCACCACTTCGCACACACCTCGGATCGCAAGTTCTGACTCCCCACCCATTCGGTTTGCGAATTGCGCATACAGGCGATAGATTTGCGGCCATGACGGATCGCAATGGAACCGGCGCCGCCAAGCTCGGCATCGCGACGCAGCGGGCCAAAGAGGCACTGCGGACCAGTGAACTGTCTCAGCGGCAGGTGGCCGCGAGCATCGGGATCGATGAGACCAAACTGTCGAAGTCCCTGTCGGGTCGTCGCAGATTCGGCACCGAGGAGCTGCTCGGTCTGGCCACCGCAACCGGAGTGACTGTCAGATGGCTGCTCGGCGACGAATCACAGGTGTCGGCGACCCCTCTTCGCTTCCAAGCGGGATCCGACCCGAACCGTGTGCCGACGCCGGATTCCTCACCGCGCAGGTTCATCGTGGAGACTGCATGGGACCTGTTCGCCCGCCATGGGTACGAAACGGTGCGGATCGCCGACATCGCTGAGGCTGCCGGAGTCTCGAACGCGAGCATTCACTACTATTTCGACGGAAAGTCCGACCTCTTCGACGCGACACTCGACTATTCGGTTAAACTCGCGTTCGATCGCCAGATCGCCTGGCTCGGCGAGATCTCCAACCCGCACCGCCGGCTCGAACGTCTGCTCGAACTGCAGTCGCCCATCGGCCGCACTGCCCGCAGCGAATGGTCCATCTGGCTCCAAACCTGGGCCAGGCTCGGCCTTGAAGACCCCTATGGCTCCGATTACCCGGCGCACTACGAACGCTGGTCGCAGACAGTGCGCGCCACCATCGAAGCCGGCCAGGCCGATGGACAGTTCCGCCCGGGCGACAGCGAGGCAATGGCCGATGAACTGACGTCTCTGCTCGACGGGCTCGGGGTCAAGGTGCTCACCGGAATCATGGATGCCGCGACCTTCCGGCGCCGTCTCTCCAGCTATCTCAAACGTACAATAGTCAACCCCAACTCTGATGAGGAGTCATCATGAATCGCAAGGTCATACTCACCTGCGCCGTCACCGGCGCCGGCGACACGGCGAACAAGAGCGAACACGTTCCGGTCACTCCGCGAGAGATCGCCGACGATGCGATCGCCGCTGCTCGTGCCGGTGCCTCGGTCGTGCACATCCACGTACGTGACCTCGACACCAAGCAGGGCTCACGCGAGGTCGCCCACTACCGGGAGGTCGTGCGCCTGATCCGCGCCTCCGACGTCGACCCCGTCATCAACCTCACCGCCGGCATGGGCGGAGACCTCGTCGTCGATCCGCAGGATCCGACCACACACATGCCGGGCACGGACCTCGTCAATGCCCTCGAACGACTCCCCCACGTCGAGGAGCTGCTGCCCGAGATCTGCACCCTCGACTGCGGTTCCCTGAACTTCGGCGACGGGTCGGACATCTACGTGTCCACGCCCGACATGTTGCGTGAGGGCTCGAAGAAGATTCAGACTCTGGGCGTTCGACCCGAGCTCGAGATCTTCGACACCGGCAACCTGTGGTTCGCCAATGTGCTCGTCGAGGAAGGACTCATCGATCCCCCGCCGCTCTACCAGCTGTGCATGGGCGTCCCCTATGGTGCTCCGGTCGATGCCGGGCTCCTGACTGCGATGGTGAACATGCTGCCCACCGGCGCGCAGTTCACCTCCTTCGCCATCGGTCGCAATCAGCTGCCCTGGGTGGCCCAATCCGTGCTTGCCGGAGGTCATGCCAGAGTCGGGCTCGAGGACAACCTGTACCTGGCCAAGGGAATCAAGGCGACCAATGCTTCGCTGACTGAGCGTGCGGTCGACATCATCGGGGGCCTCGGCGCCGAGGTGGCAACACCGGACGAGGCCCGCCAGATCCTTGATCTGCGGATGCAGACACCGATCGTGACGGGCAACGACCTGTGAGCGCCGCTGCCTCTGTTCCGTCCTACCCCGACGTCGACTCGATCACCACAGTCACCTGCATCGGAGCCGGCACGATCGGCGGAGGGTGGGCCGCCTATTTCCTCGCGCAGGGCTTCACCGTCCGGGTTTGGGACCCGGCGCCCGATGCGGCGGACAAGCTGAACCGCCTCATCGAGGCAGCCTGGCCCGCCCTGGCCGAACTCGACAAGGTCGAAGGTGCGAACAAGGACGCATGGACGGTTCACACCGACCTCGCCGAGGCGGTGGCCGGTACCGGCTTCGTCCAAGAGTCGGCACCGGAGAGCCTCGAACTCAAACGCAGTCTCCTGGCGAGCATCGATGCTGTGTGTGACGAGCACGTGGTCATCGGTTCCTCCACCTCGGGTTACAGCATGACCGAGATGGCCCTGGACGCCACTCACCCTGAGCGCCTCGTCGTCGGCCACCCGTTCAACCCGCCTTATCTCATTCCCCTCGTCGAAGTCGTCGGCGGGGAATCCACCGCCGCCGCGGCCGTCGATTGGGCCGCAGACTTCTACACCCGCATCGGCAAGTCCGTGATCAGAATGGATCACGAGGTCCCCGGTTTCATCGCCAACCGCCTCCAAGAGGCGCAATGGCGAGAAGCTCTGCACATGATCGACCACGGTGAGGCGACGGTGGAGCAGATCGACCGTTCCATCACCGACGGTCCCGGTCTGCGGTGGCCGTTCCAGGGTCCGATGCTCACTTTCCACCTGGCGGGTGGTGAAGGCGGGATGGCACATATGCTCGACCACTTCGGTCCCTCTCTGAAATCCCCCTGGACTCGGTTGGACGCCCCGGAGCTCACCCAGGAGCTGCGAGACGACGTCGTGGCAGGCTGTGATGTCGCTGCAGGCGACGAGTCGATTCCCGACCTCGTCGCCCACCGGGATGCGGGCATCATCGCATTGCGCAGACTCACTGCCGATCTCGACGGTGCACACGGAGCGACACTGCAGCCCACCTCGGCGGAGGGCACCGGGGCAGAGCCCTCGGCAACGGCCCCGGATCTGAGGACAGATTCCGAACGGCTGGCACCGATCAAGCTCGAGCCCTACCGGACCGAGGTCTCCTCAGACTGGATTGACTACAACGGCCACATGTCGGAGGCCTTCTACGTCCTGGTCTTCGGTTTCGCCACAAACCAGGTGATGGATCAGATCGGACTCGACAAGGCCCATCGCGAGGCGAACTGCACCTCGCTCTACACGGTCGAATCCCATATCCGTTACCTCGACGAGGTCTCTCTGGGTGCACAGTTGGAGGTCGGTGCGAAACTCGTGACCGCCGGCCCCAAGAAACTGCATCTGGCCTATGAGATGCGAGTCGGAGGGCAGCTCGTCGCCACAGAAGAGATCATCGGGCTGCATGTGAACCAGGAGCAGGGCTCGACTATCCCGTTCTCCGACGAGGTGATGGAACGCATCGGGCGGATTCAGCGCGAGTCTCCCGAGTGGGTCGGTCGAGCGCTGGGATGAGTCCGGCACAGGCTGCGTCGGGGATCCGTCAGAATTCGAGAAGCCACCCGACCGGTCGGAGGCTATTCTGGTGACCATGAGCACAAGCAAGAGCACCCCAACGGTCATCGAATTCTCCACGCAGCTGGAGGTCATCAACGACAGGCCGATCCTGCGCCTGCCCGCCGATGCCAGTGCGAAGCTGCCCTCCCGCGGTCAGGTCGCCGCCCAGGGGACGGTGAGCGGCGTTGACTTCACGACGGTGATCGAACCCGACGGCATGCGCGGGCACTGGATCAATGTCAGCCAGGACCTCTCCGCCGCTCTGGCTGCGGACGAGGCCGACACCGTCGACGTGTCGGTGACTCCGACGAAGGAATGGCCGGAGACCTCAATTCCCGATGATTTCGGTGCTGCGCTCGAGGACGCACCCGAGCTCACCGAGGTCTGGGCGGGCCTGACGCCGATGGCGCGGTGGGAGTGGGTGCGGTGGATCCAGGCGACGAAGAACGCAGAGACTCGGGCCCGCCGTGTGGAGGTTGCGATCTCGAAGCTGGAGTCGGGGAAGCGTCGACCCTGCTGCTTCGATCTGGCCTCCTGCACCGATCCTGAGCTTGCGAAGAGCGGGAAGCTCCTCGGCATCTCCTGACACCGGGTTGTGGTTGATCGCCGGCGCCACCTGCCAGGCTCCGTACTCACGCAGAATCCTCATGGCGGTGCCGTGAGCCAGGAGTTGGTGATGGACCGTCGGCAGGGCCTCGAAGACCATCGTGCGTTTGCTTCGAGGCCGAAGTGGCCGCTGAGAAGCGCAGACCACGCACAGTATGCAATGCCCGTGGGACGACAAACGATGCCCCTGCCATTATCAGAATATGCCACGGATGGGGCCTTGCCGCAAGGGCCTGGTCAGGGTGAACAATGGTGCTTTCACTGTTCCGATCGCCTGTTCCGACCATGGAGTCCCCTTGCCTGCCACCACTTTTGATCTGCCCTCCCGGCTCTGCGCCAAGACCGACCCAAGTCTCATCGCCGACGATGACCGCCATTTCACCACCATCGCCGCACGGCTGGACCGCGAACTCGCCGCAATCGAATCTCGGCTCGACCAGTTGCGGCGCTCGCCGGGAGTATCCGGCGAAGCCGCGCTCGAGCGAGATAATGCCATCCACAGGCTGACCTACGAACGGACGCTGCTGCGTCGTTTCGGCCTCGATATGTGCCTGGGCCGAATGATCTTCGCCTACTCGGGTGAGATCGTCTACATCGGCCGGATGGGACTGCGCGACGAGGGTGGAGACACCCTGCTCATCGATTGGCGGGCTCCTCTGGCCGAGCCGTTCTTCGCCGCCACACTCGCCTCTCCCATGGGCTTGTCCTCACGTCGCCGCTACCGCTGGTCGAACGGTCGGATCACGGACTACTGGGACGAGGGATTCACCTCGGCGACGGTCAACGACACCACGTCCTTGGACGACCAGGCCGCGTTCATCGCCTCTCTGGGCACGAGCCGCTCGGGCAAGATGCATGATGTCCTCTCCACTATCCAAGCCGACCAGGACTCGATCATCCGTGCTCCGGCCACCGCGCCGCTGGTCGTCGACGGCGGGCCGGGAACCGGCAAGACCGTGGTCGCTCTGCACCGGGCCGCCTACCTTCTGTATTCCGAGCCCCGCATCGCCAGCGGTGGCGGGCTGCTCTTCGTCGGCCCCAATCCGGCATTTCTGTCCTATGTCGATGACGTGCTGCCCCGCCTCGGCGAGGATGGTGTCCGACTGTGCACGCTCGACGATCTGATTCCGGAGACCGCCACCGAAATCGAGGACGGGGACAGCGCTCGCCTCAAGGGAGTCCTGGACCCCGAGGCAGTGATCGCGCGTGCAGTGAGCATCTACGAGGAACCGCCGACAGCGTCCATCGCCATCGACACCATGCGGGACGAAATCATGGTCGGGCCAGGAGAATGGTCGGCCGCATTCGCCTCGGTCGACTCCGACGTCGAGCACAACACGGCGCGCGACCAGGTCTGGGACGAACTGCTGGGAATCCTCACGGAGATCGTCATCGATACCGTCGAGGACGCGGAACCGGACGAGGTCCGCAGCTTCCTCAGTCAGGATCCCGAGCTGCGAGGCAACCTCACTGCCGCCTGGCCCATCCTTGACCCCTTGGACATCGTGGGAGACCTGTTCAGCGTCCCCGCCTACCTGTCTCTGGCCGCACCGAACCTGAACGAAGCGGAGGTGGCGTGTCTCCAACGCGCCGAGGCCCGGGCGTGGACGCAATCCGATGTCCCGCTCCTCGACGCGGCCAGACGCCGCATCGGCGACCCGACCGATCTGAAGACGAGACGGCGTGCCGAGTCGGAGGCTGCAGCGGAACAGGATCGCATGGCCGATGTCGTCGAGGATCTCATCGCCACTGATGACAGCGAACTGATGCCCATGACGATGCTCAGGGGTGATGATCTGACCGGCGCACTGGACGATCCCACCGGACGGGAGGCAGTCGCACCTGACCAGCTGGCCGGACCGTTCGGCCACATCATCGTCGACGAGGCGCAGGAACTCACCGACTCTCAGTGGCATATGCTCTTCGCCCGGTGCCCGTCGCGCAGCGTCACCATCGTCGGCGACCGGGCGCAGGCTCGGCATGGGTTCGCCCAGTCCTGGGACGAACGGCTGCACGACTTCCACCTCGACATCACCCAGGTTCACCTGAGCATCAACTACCGCACCCCCGCCGAGGTGATGGCCGAGGCGGAGCCGGTGATCCGCAGCGTGCTCCCCCACGCCAATGTTCCGCAATCCGTGCGTCAGACGGGGGCGCCGGTCGGGCGGTGTTCCGTGGACGAGGTGCCAGCGTTGGTCACTGCATGGCTGGCCGACCACGCGGAGGGGATCGTGTGCGTGATCACCGTGTCACCGGCGTCGTTGAGTCTCACAGCGACTGAGCGGGTCAGCGTGATGGCGCCGGCGGCCGTCAAAGGACTCGAGTTCGACCTGGTGATTCTCGTGGATCCGGAGAGCTTCGGCACCGGTATTCAGGCCGGGGTGGACCGCTATGTGTCGATGACCCGCGCCACCGCGGAGTTGGTCATCGCAACTGGCGAGTCGTCAGCGTGAGGCTTCGGACCGATCGTTGGCGACGGACCACGACATCCACACCAGTGGAACCTGCAGCGGCAGACGTGCCAGGGCGATGGCGCGTGCCCGGGGCCTGTGCCAGTGCTTCTGCACCGTGCAGATGTTGGCAGGATAAACCGCGACCATGAGTGCCGTGGCGGCAAACCCGCCGAGTCGGCGTGTGGGCGGCAGCGCCAGCAGAGTCGCGCATCCGAGTTCGACAGCACCACTGGCGTAGGTGAGGAACCGTGGGTCGCCCAGTCGGGGCGGAACGATCGAGTCGAAGGGCTCTGGTCGGAGGAAGTGAGCGATGCCGGCGGCACCCAAAAGACCAGTCATGGTCAATGTCTGCCACTTCATCTCGAAATCACCATAAGTGGAGCTTAGGGGAATCGAACCCCTGACCTTTTCATTGCGAACGAAACGCTCTACCAACTGAGCTAAAGCCCCTTCGCTCATCACTTTACGCCGAAGGGACCGTGCTGCACAAAACGGTGTCCCACCAGTGCGAGCTCTTCAACGTGATCGGTTGACTCTCCAGGAGAGGCGGTACAAAGTGGAAGAAATCTCCTCGTGAAAGGACAGATAATGGCCCAGGAATTCGGAACTGTCATCATCGGCACCGGAATCGGCGGCGGAACCGCAGTCGAGGCGCTGCGAGACGGCGGCTACACTGCATCGATCGCTCTCATCGGCGCCGATCCGGCAGCGCCCTATTACCGCCCTGATCTGTCCAAGAAGGTCATGCTCGAAGGCTCGGATCCCGAAGACTCGGCACTGCGCGGTGAGGACTGGTATCCGGCCCACGATGTGACCACCTTCTTCGGCACCGGCGTGACCGAACTGGATCCGAAGGGTCAGAGCATCACTCTCGACGACGGAGAGACCATTTCGTACGGACAGGTCATCCTGGCCACCGGTTCCACTCCGCGAACCTTGGACGTTCCGGGGGCCGATCTGGGCAATATTCACACCCTTCGTGATGCCGGTGATGCTGTTGCCATCCGTTCGCAGTTCGGCCAAGGCAACAAGGTCGTCATCATCGGCGGCGGCTGGATCGGACTCGAAGTCGCGGCGGCGGCCCGGAACGCTGGCTGTGCTGTCACGGTCGTCCTGCGGTCGTCTCCTCCGCTGAAGTCTGTTCTCGGAACGGAGATCGGTCAGCACTTCGAAGACCTGCACCGGGCCAACGGGGTTGAGTTCGTCACCGATGCGGATACGACCGGGTTCTCCGGAACGAAGGCCGTGGAATCCGTGACGACCAGTGCCGGAGACCTGCCTGCCGATCTCGTCGTCGTGGGAATCGGTGCAGACCCCACCATCGACCTTGCCGTTTCCGCCGGTCTGGACACCGATGACGGCGTCATCGTCGATGCACACATGCGCTCGAGCGACCCCAATATCCTCGCCATCGGCGATATCGCCGCAGCGCAGAACACCCTGCTCAACCAGCGATTGCGCGTCGAGCACTGGGACAACGCCGTGCGCCAAGCCGAGGTCGCGGCAACAACCATCACCGGTGGGGACAAGGAATACGACTGGCAACCCTATTTCTACACCGACCAGTACGATCTCGGCATGGAATACGTCGGCCACGGCACCAGTGACGACGACGTCGTCATTCGCGGTGAGAAGGCCAGCGGCGAATTCATCGTCTTCTGGACTCGCGGCGGAACCGTCACTGCGGCGATGAACGTCAACATCTGGGACGTCGGAGACGAACTGCGCGCGCTCATCGGCAAGAGCGTGTCCGCCGCACGCCTGCAGGATGAGTCCATCGAACTCACGGAACTCTGAGCTCTGCTCCACCCGTCATGGAGTCACTGTTCGCCGATGAAGCCTTCGACCGCCGCCCCCGTGTCATCGCACCGGGGGCGGTCTGGCTCCCCAGATTCCTCGACGAGGCGGCACAAGCCTGGATCATCAGGCAATACGCGAAGTGGCAGTCGGGACCGGTGCCGGCACATGCGACGTCGATCGCCGGACATCCGATGAGTGTGAGCACCATCGGCCTCGGCTGGCATTGGCAGCCGGGCCGCTACGATCGTCACGCCCGCGATGTAAATGGCGAGCGAGTGCTCTCGTTCCCGGACTGGATGACTCGCCTAGGTCGCCAGGTCGTCTCCTCTGCCGCCGAGGTGGTCACCGAGGATCCGGATTTCCCCGACGATGCCCCGCGCCTCTGGGGTCTCGTGCCCGAGGCCTACTGCCCCGACGTGGCTCTGGTCAACTACTACGACGCACGGGCGAAGATGGGCATGCACCAGGACAAGGACGAGTTCGATCCGGCTCCCGTCGTGTCACTCTCACTGGGTGATACGTGTGTCTTCCGCTTCGGCAACACGGTCAACCGCAACAGGCCCTTTGAGGACATTCGCCTGGCCTCCGGCGATGCCTTCGTCTTCGGTGGGCCCGCCCGCTTCGCATATCACGGGGTGACGAAGATCCACGAGGCCACGGCACCGGAGCACGGGCGTCTGGACCACCTCGGCGGGGGCAGGATCAACATCACGATGCGCACCACCGGCAGACATTAGCTCCTGCCTGTGGGCTCCTCGGGCTCCTTTGGCGCATCGGGGTCCTCGTCGACGGCTCCTGCTGGCGGCGACGCCAGTCGATTGGGCACGGTCTTGCGGTACACGGGCTGTCCGGATAGAACGCTGGCACGCGAGAGCGTGTTGCTGCCCACGGACGAGACGATGATCAGGCACAGCACGGCAACGACGGCCATGAGCAGTGAGCCCCAGCTGAATCCCTCCGCATGGAGGTCATAGACGTAGGCTGCCGCCACGATCAGCGGCATTCCGAGTCCGGTGGCCGGTGAGAAGACATTGATCCGAGACAGTGCATCGCGAACCCGGAACATCGCGATCGCGGAGAACAGCATGAGCAGGGACCCGGTGATCCCGAAGACACCGACCAAGGTGATGGCGACAGCATCATTCATCAGCGCAGCCCCCTGGTGAGGATCCGCGACAGTGCGATGGTGGCGAGAATGCCGACCATGGATGAGAGGAAGATCGCGTCGAGGACGATTGAGGAGGACACGGTGATTCCGAACATCGTGAGCATGCCGATGGCGGAGAAGTACATGAGATCGCTGATGACCGCCCGCGAGCCCAGATCTTTGGCCGTGAGGACCCGGACCAGGCCCACGATGACGGCTGCGGCGAGGATGATGCTGCAGATGCTGACGACGATGATCATGGGCGTCCTTCCTCCTGTTCAACCTCGGTGACGGTGTTTGCGGCTGCCGTGGGAGCCCGGCCGCGCGTCATGGCGAGCAGACGTGATTCCATGTCGTAGAGGCCCTCCAGTGCGGATTCCTCCGAGTCATCGAACAGGGCGTGGACGAAGAGCACCGGTGGTTGTGTGGAGGTGCCTGCGGCGATGGCCGCAACGAGTGTGCCGGGTGTGATCGTGATCGACGAGGCGAACAGGCTCACTTCGAGGTCGGTCACGCACCTCAGCGGGACCTCGACGATCATCGGCTGCGCGTACTGCCTGCCCGGCAGGAACAGACGGGACACGATCGTGGCCGATCCGGTGATGATCGCCCACCAGATATAGGCGATGTAGGAGATGCCGTGGACGAGGCGCATCATGGCGTCGTCACCGCCTCGATGTAGGCGCTGTGGTCGAGCAGCCCGGCCGCGGCGCGGGCAGTGATCTCGAGCAGCGGCTCCGGGTAGGCGAAGATGGCCACGGACACTCCGATCATGATGGTTCCCGGAACGAGCAGCCGCGCCGGAATCCGGACGCTCTTAGGAATGGGCTCGGCCGGGGCGCGGCCGGTCTCAGCCGAATCGGGCCGGTAGGACTGCATCGGCGGCCCCCAGAAGGTGTTGCGCCACATGCGCTGAAGGGCGAGCAGACTGATGATGGCGCCGAGCACGATCGCCGCGACCAGCCACCAGCCCAGGGCGTCTCCGCTGCCGGTGGCGGCCGTGATCAATCCGACCTTTCCCCACAGCCCCGAGGTCGGGGGCAGACCGATGAGTGAGAACAGGCCGAGGATCATCAGGATCGTCGCCCACCGCTCTCGGCCGGCCAACCCGGTCAGCTTCTTGAACGAACCGCTGCCGTAGGTCTGTTCGACCGCGCCCATGATGAGCAGAAGGCCCGACATCGTGATCATGTGGTGGACCATGTAGAAGGCGCCGGCACCCAATGCCGTCGAGGTCAGGAGCACCACACCGAGCAGAATATGTCCGACGCCGCTCGTCATCTGGAAGGCGAGGACGTTGCGGACCCTGTTCTGCCCGATTCCGGACAGAGAACCGATGAGGATGCTGGCGATGGCGATGATGACGATGACGTTGACCCAGGCAGCAGGTTCGCCGTACATCGTGGTGTAGATCCGGTAGATCGCGTAGAGGGCGACCTTCGAGTGCAGGCCCGAGAACAACGCCATCATTCCCGCCGAGGTGTTCGGATAGCTGCGCACCAGCCACCCGTGGAACGGTGCGCCCCCGGCCTTGATGATGAGAGCGAAGAGAACGACGCCGATGGCCAGCGCTCCCTGCCCGGTCGGTGCTCCCATCTGGGCCAGAATCGCAATGTTCACAGTCCCGGCGGCACCGTAGACGAAGCCGACACCGATGAGCAGGATCGTCGAGGTCAGAAGGTTGACCATGACGTACATGCGACCCACGCCGAGGCGGCGCCAGGTTCCGGTCACCGCGATGAGCGCGTAGGCCGGCAGCACCATGACCTCGATGAAGACAAAGAAGTTGAAGAGATCCCCTGTCAGCAGTGCGCCGTAGACACCGGTGAGCATCATCAGGATCAGGGCGGGAACGAAACGGTACTGGTCCTCACCGGTCGTGATCAGGAAGATGCAGCTCGCGACGGCGGTGAGGGACGTCAGGACCAGCATCAGGGCGGTGAATGTGTCGGAGACGAAGGGGATCGCCAGCCCGGGGACGTAGCCGCCGACGGAGTGGGCGAGAACCGGCTGCTGTTGGTGGACGACGAGCAGCACGATGCCGGAGATGCCGACGAAGCTCGGGGCCGCCAGCAGCAGGATGCGGTCGAAGGTGCGGGAGGTGATGAGCACGCTCAGGGCTGATGCCAGGAGCGGCACGCCGATGAGCAGGAGCAGGAATGCCGGATTCATGATTCGCGTTCCTCCCCCGTCTCTGGGGCCCGTTTCTGATCGTCGTCGTGGCCGAGCACGGCCAGGGCGAGCATGAAGATCGTCACCGCCAGGGTGATGACGATGGCGGTGAGGACGAAGGCCTGCGGCAGCGGGTCGGCAGCCAGGCTCTGGTCACCGCGATTGCTCAGGGGCTCGACTCGCCAGGCGCTGACTCCTGCGGAGAGCAGGATGAAGTTCGCAGCATGGGAGATGAGAGTGAGTCCGAAGACGCCTCGGACCATGGACCGCTGCATCATCAGATACACGCCGCCAGCGGTGAGCACACCGATCGTGAGGGCAAGAATCATTTCGCACCCTCCTGGGCATCTGTTCGTGACTGCTCCGGTTCATTGTCTCTCGACCGCTCAATGGGAGCATCGCCGTGGAGGATATGGGTTGATGATGCCCTCACCTTCGCATCCGGGTCGCCGGTCTTCGACCGACGCTCGCGAGACGGTCGCTCCCCTCTGATTGCTTCCATCGGTCCGCTCAGCTCTCCGTATACCAGCTCGTCGGCACGCTCACGGGTGAGTTCGACGTCGCGATGGATGATGCCGTTGGTGAGGACGTCATCGCCGGCGGGCGTGGCCGCAGAGTCTGAAACGCCGAGGAGGTTGAACGACAGCAGAATCAGTCCGAGCACCGCCAGGTACACCCCGAGGTCGAAGATCATCGACGTGGTGAAGTGCTGACCCAGGAAGTAGCCGTGCATCGGCTCAAGGAAGGAGCCGGCGAAGATGAGCCCGATGAAACCGGTGGCCACCGCCGTGCCGACACCGAAGCCGATCAGGTACAGCGGAGCCTTCGGTGGGCCGATCGCGCGGTCCTTGGCCGTCGACATGTACAGCAGTCCGATGACCGCGGACCCGACCAGCGCAGCGATGAACCCCCCGCCCGGTTCGTTGTGTCCACGCCAGAAGATCACGAGTGAGGTGATCGCCAGCAATGGTCCGAGCACCTTGATCATGAGTTTGGGCGGTATCACATTGGGCCATGCCTCATGGACAGCTCGATAGGCGGTCGAGCCGCGGGGCCGGATCGAGACCCAGGCCCGCCGAGGCGGCTCGGGAATGTTCTCTGCAGGCGGATCGATGAACTTGTCCTTGACCGTCGACATCACGGCGACGATCGCGATCCCGGCCATACCGAGGACGGTGAGCTCACCGAGGGTGTCCAAGGCGCGGAATTCGACGAGGATGGTGTTGACGATGTTGCTTCCGCCGCTGATGTCGGGGGCGTTGTCAATGTAGTACAGACCGAGGTCGGACCGTTCTCGACGTCCGTTCAGAGCCAAGGTCAGAACGGTGGCTGCGAGGCCCACGATGATCGCGAAGATCGCCCTGGTGCCCTGCAGCCGCTTCGGAAACCTCCAGAACGAACGTGGAAGCTTCTGCAGCACGAGCATGATGACGATGATCGTCATCGCTTCGACCAACAGCTGGGTGAGGGTGACGTCCGGAGCCCCGAGGGCCAGAATCTGGACCGTAGCGAGGATACCGACACCCGAGAGTGCAACCACGGTGGTCAGACGGGAGTGCGAGGTGCAGACGACGAGGACTGCCGCGGTGATGAGGACGAGGAGAACGATGTCGATGGGACGCCACAGCCCTTCCTGCAGCGGAGGCAGCTCCGGGTAGATGATCGGCACGGCGGAGAAGGCGAGGACGGCGAGACCGCCCAGCGACATTGCCAGGTAGGGTCCGGAATTCATCGGTTTGACGAAGACGCCCAAACCTCTTCCGACCCGGCGCAGGGCCCAGGTGAGACCGCTGATGACATCGGCACCGTCGAACCCGAGTGTGGCTCGGTGGAAGAAGGCGAAGACGCGCGAGCGGTTGACGATGATGACCACCCCGATCGCGATAATCAGCACCGAAGCGATGAGCTCCGCATTCACGCCGTGCCACAGGGCAAGGTGAACCGGCTCCGTAGACTCGAACAGGGCGGCCCGGACAGCCTGGCTGATGGGGTTGTCGAAGGCGAACAGGACGAAGCTCAGTGGAATCGAAGCGAGGATCGGCACGGCCGCAGCCACGAGCATGACCGGAGAACCGTGCCCCAGTCGCGCCCGCTCCACGGGCTTACCGTCGATGAACGCTCCCCACACGGTCTTGGCACAGTAGGCGAAGGTCAGCACCGAAGCACCGACGGCCACCAGCAGCGCCGCCCAGCCGGTCCACGCCGCCCCGGGAGTGTCGCCGAAAGCGGTGAAGAGGGCTTCCTTCGAGACGAAGCCGAGCAGCGGAGGTATGCCTGACATCGAGGCGCAGCCGACGATCATCACGACGAAGGACGCCGGTGCTGCGCGCATCAGTTGTGGGATCCGGGTCAGTTCCCGGGTTCCGGTGAGGTGGTCGACGACGCCGACCATCATGAACAGGCCCGACTTGAACAGAGCATGGGCGATGACGTGGAGAGTGGCGCCGGCGATCGCTGCTTCCGAACCAACACCGATCACCGCGGTGATGAGACCCAGCTGCGAGACCGTGGAATAGGCCATCAGCTTCTTGACGTCGTATTGGTTGAGAGCGAACCAACCGCCGATGCAGGCGGTGGTCAGACCCGCGACGATGAGCAATATGTTCCACGCCGGGGTGGTGTGGAAGGCGGGTGAAAAGCGCAGCAGGAGGAAGATGCCGGCCTTGACCACTGCGGCCGCATGCAGATAGGCCGATACCGGAGTGGCCGCGGCCATGGCGTCGGGCAGCCAGGAATGGAACGGGAACTGAGCCGATTTGGTCATCGCCGCGACCGCAATGAGGATCGCGACGAGCGTCGTCACCGGCGCTTGGGCCGACCAGGCCGACGAACTCAGTGCCTCGTGGACGTTCGTGGTGCCGGTCACGGCGATGATGACACCGGTAGCCACCAGCAGAGACAGTCCGCCGAGGAATGTGATGAGCATGGTGCGCAGCGAGGGCCCCTGAGCGGGTGAGCCGGAGCGGGCGATGAGGAAGAAGGAGGCCAGGGATGTCAGCTCCCAGCAGACGAACAGCACCAGGAGGTCGTTGCTGAGGACGAGCATCACCATCGAGAAGGTGAAGATCACCATCAGCCAGTAGAAGCTCGTATTCCGCCCGCGGGACAGGTACGCCGTCGAATAGACGAAGACGATCGCGCCGATGATCAGGGCGATGTAGGTGAAGATGACCCCGATGCCGTCGGCGCGCAGGGCCAGATCGACTCCGAGGGTGGGAATCCACTCGTAGGTCACTTCCGGGGTGGCCCCGGCCATCACCTCGGCGGCGGTGGGGGTGAATAGGCCGGCGATGCCGAGGTAGGCGACTGCCAGAAGCCATCCGCTGGCTCGGCCCAGCCAGCGAGTGATGATGGGCGTGAGAATGATGAGGGCGCCAAGAGCGACAACCGTTAGGATCATGATCGAGGCCTCAGGGCCCCGGACGCAGGTGATGCTTCCTTCACTCACTGACCCTTCGTCACAATGAACGCAGTCTCGGACAGACGCAGACTTACAGATCATCAGACTATCGACTCGGAGTTCCATGAGCAAAAGCACAAGCAGTCCTCAGACGAGCGAAACGATCCGTGTCTTCTTCGATGCCCGCTTCACCCGCACGACCCATCATGATGGCATCTCCCGTTACGGTTCGTGCCTGCTGGAGGCGCTGCTCGGCGCCGTGGAGGGAACCGGGATCGAGGTCACGGCCATCATCAGCGATGAAGCGCAGCTCGGGCTCCTCCCCGACTGTCGGTGGATCAAACTCAATTCGCCCACCTCCCCACAGGAAGTGTTCATCGCGAGGAAGCTCAACGCCCTCGGTGCCGATGTGGTCTTCTCCACCATGCAGGTGATGGGATCGACGGGACGCAACTACGGTCTCATCCTCACCGTCCACGACCTCATCTACTACTCGCATCCCCTCCCCCCGGCCGATCTCCCGGCGGCTGTCCGGCTGCTGTGGCGGGCCTATCACCTCGGCTTCGGCCCCCAACGCCTGCTTCTGGGGCGTGCCGACGCGATCGCGGCAGTGAGCCAGACGACGAAGACGCTCATCGCCGATCACCGTCTGTCGTCGAAGCCGGTGACCGTGGTGTCCAATGCCGCCGAGGTTGCTGTGGCCGGAGTCCGCCCCGTGAACAGGCATGATGCACGGTCGGTGGTCTACATGGGATCGTTCCTGCCGTACAAGAACGTCGAAACCCTCATCCGCTCGCTGCAGCACCTGCCGGGATGGACCCTGCACATCGCCAGTCGCATCGAGGGCAGACGGGAAGCCGCGCTGCGTGCGCTGATCCCCGACCGGGCGAAGGTGATCTTCCACCGGGGCGTGACCGATGAGGAGTACGCGGCTCTGCTTGAGGGCGCGACCGCTCTGGTCACGGCCTCTCAGGAGGAGGGGTTCGGGTTGCCTGTCATCGAGGCGATGGCTCAGGGCGTGCCGGTGGCGATCTCGGACATTCCGATCTTCCACGAGATCGCCGCGGACGCTGCCATGTACTTCGATCCCGATGATCCCGGTGCTGTGGCGGCTGCGATCGACCGCCTCACCGATGCCGAACTGTGGTCCGAAGCCTCGGCGGCAGGGCAGAAGCAGGCAGAGTCCTTCGACTGGGATTCATCGGCTCAGGCTCTGGTGGGCATGATCCGCTCGGTGCATGCTCAACGACAGTGAGCACCCGCGGGCTGCGGGCATCGGGCAGCGCCTTGCGGGCATCGGACCGAGGCCTGCGGAGCACAGCCTGCGCGGCAGGAGCGCATGACGCGCGTCAGGAGGGGACTGTGCCCCAGCTGCGGAGGACCCAATTGCTTCCGGTGAAGCCGAATTCGCCATGCCCGCAGTTGCCCAGCACGGCCAGCCGCCCGGGGCCGTCCATGCCCAGCAGCAGTTCTGCGGCTGCTCGCAGCACCGCACCATGAGCGACGATGGCAATCGTCTCAGCCTCAGAGTGATCGACGATGTCGGTGATCGCCGAGGCGACGCGTCGGCCCGATTCGGAGCGGGATTCGCCTCCGGGTGGGTTCATATCGGCACCGCTGAGCCACTGTTCGATTTCGTGGGGCCAGGAGGCGCTGATCTCGTCACGGGTGCGGCCCTCCCACTGTCCGAAGGCGGTTTCACGCAGACGCTCATCCCGTGTGACGTCGACGTTGAGCAGTGAGGCCAACTCGTCGGCCGTGTCGGCGGCACGTGAGAGGTCGGAGGACACGATGCTTCCGGGGCGGAGCTCGCTGAGATAGCTTGCTGCCTGTGCGGCCTGAGTCCGGCCCACCTCATTGAGCGGGATGTCGGACTGACCTTGGAACCGGCGCTCGACGTTGTAGTCGGTCTGACCATGGCGCCAGAAGATCACAGTCCTGGTCATCAGGCGTCGTCGGCGCCCGAATGTTCCGGCAGCTCCAGATCGATGACCGGGCAGTCCTTCCACAGGCGTTCGAGCGCGTAGTACTCGCGCTGTTCTTGCGAGAAGACGTGGACGACGATGTCGCCGAAGTCGAGGAGAACCCAATCGCCGCTCCCCCGACCCTCACGACGCAGCGGCGTGTGACCATGGGTCGTCTGCAGGGCCTCTTCGACAGCGTCGACGATCGATGCGATCTGCCGATCGTTCTCCGCGGAGATGATCAGGAAGGCATCAGTGATGTAGAGAGTGGCACTCACATCAAGGGCCACCTGATCGGTGCCGAGCTTGTCATCGGCCGCACGCGCGGCGGTCCTCAGCATTTGGGTTGATTCAGCGATCTCGCTCACTAGAGCCTTTCAGATGATTACAGCAACATGACCAGTGCAATGACGATGAGTGCGACTGCGAAGAGCGCAGCGACACCCAGCACTACATAGGGTACTTTGGATGGTTCTTCGCCAACAAGGATCCGACCGTCGTGACCGGTGACCTCGCTGGCGCGAATGCGAGTCCCTGGAGGATTCTCGGTCTCTTCGTCCTCATAGTCAGGATTGGGCAGCGCCCAAGCCTCGGGCACAGTCTCCATCGGACGAGTCTCCGGATTGGCCGCAAGAGCGCGCGCCGCATCGTCGGACGTGGACCCGGCACCGTCACCGCCGGTTCCTTCAGCGGCGCCTGCTCCGGCTGCGGAGTCGCCCCCGTCCGCATGCGTACCGGAATGGGCTGAGCCGCTGGTCGCTGCCGTCCTTTCGTCCCGGACCGCACTGGAGTCGGCTCCGCCGCTCCGAGATTCCTTGGCAGCAGCGTCGGTAGTCGTCTCGGCGCTGACGACCTCTGGAATCTGAGCCGAGGCTGCCGTGACGACCCGCACGCCCGAGCTGCTCGGCGGCTGCACGATAGGCATGCGTCGCGAGCGAGCCGTCGCACCACTCGCGTCGTTGAAGTCATCGTCACGTCCGTCATCGTCGCCTGACGAAGGCACCGGGCCCTTCGGCTCAGCTGCCGACTGCGCCGACTGCTCCGGTGCCGAAGACAGGGCGTCGTCCTGTCGCGCAGGCGGGGCGTTGTCCTGTCGCGTAGGCGAGGCAGGTGCCGAGGGCGGAGCTGCCGCTGGGCCCGCAGCTTCCAGATCTTCTAAGGGTTGGGTCAGTGCGTCGTGGGTGCCACCGTCGATGGGAGTGGGTCGCGGAGCCGAGTCGGCGGTGACAGGAGATTCGAAGTCCCGGGCGGCGACTTCGTCGGCGGATCCGCCGAATCCTGCGGTGTCGAAGGATTCACCTTCAGCGGTTGTGCCTTCGTCTGATTCCTCGGGTGAGGTCTCATCGGGTCCCGCAATGACTGGGATCGCTCCGGTGGAGACGTCACCGTTCTGGGACAGTCCGTGTTCGCGCAGATAGTTCTTTCGACCAGTGCGGGAATCGAAATGGGGCAAAGGGGCGTGCTGGGGATCGAGGGGAGCTTCGCCGCTGCTCGGCTCGGGTTCGGGGGCACTGGCTCGTGATTCGGGTTCCGGGGCAGGATCGGGCGGCGGGTTGAGCAGGTCGCCCCGATTGTTCGATGACGGTTCGCTCGGCTGCTCAGGTGACTCTCGTGCTTCGAACGCCTGATCTGCAGCCAGCCGCTCGGCTTCTCGCCTTGCACGACGTGACGTGAACTGCTCCTCAGCCATTTTCACTCCTGTACAACTCGTATTTCGCGATGTACTGAACGACCCCGTCCGGCACGAGATACCAGACAGGCGCCCCATCCATCACCCGTAGTCTGCAATCCGTGGACGAGATCGACAGTGCAGGGATCTGCAGCAGGCTCAACCTGTCCACCGGAAGACCCTCACTGCGAAGTTCGTGTCCCGGCCGGCTCACCCCGACGAAGTGGGCCAAGGAAAACAGCTCATCTACATTCTTCCACGTCAGGATCTGAGCCAAAGCGTCCGCGCCGGTGATGAAGAACATCTCCGTGTGGGATCCGTAGCTCGTCGCCAAGTCACGAAGCGTGTCGATGGTGTAGGTGGGGCCGGGGCGATCGACGTCGACACGAGAGACGGTGAAGCGCGGGTTCGACGCGGTTGCGATGACCGTCATCAGATACCGGTGTTCGGCGCTCGTAACCTCGCCGGCGTCCTTCTGATATGGGCGTCCCGTGGGAACGAAGACGACTTCGTCGAGATCGAAGGTCGACGCCGCCTCACTGGCTGCTACCAGGTGACCGTGGTGAATGGGGTCGAAGGTGCCACCCATGACACCGACCCTGCGTGTATGTCGTGCCATATCAGTGGCGGTTGGAGATGCCCTTCCACGACCGGGTCACAGCTGCCATCGAGAGGAAGATCGCGAGGGTGATGAGTCCGTAGAAGATCGGATCCATCGGCAATTCGGTGTGGTGGGCTGCCTTCTCCGCGCCTTCGGCAACGGTGGTCAACAGGGCTGCGTTCACGTGCTCTCTCCTTCTCGATCATGATGACGCAGTCCGTCTGCGTCGCAGTGCTTATGCCTTACAGTTTCTCATGAACAATGTGAGAAATGCGCATCGACATGAATATGGGCGCTGTCCGAGCTCACCATCGGTGCTCTCGGACCGGGGCTGAGTCAGTTGCGAATCTGCCCATTGCCCATCATGACCCACTTCGTTGTCGTCAGCTGTTCGACACCCATCGGTCCGCGAGCGTGGAGCTTCTGGGTCGAGATCCCCACCTCTGCGCCGAAGCCGAGCTCTCCCCCATCGGTGAAGCGGGTGGACACGTTGACTCCGACCGCCGCGGCATCGATAGCTGTGACGAAGGTCTCTGCGTTGTCGATGTCCTTGGTCACGATCACCTCGGTGTGGCCTGAGGAGTAGGCGCGGATATGTTCGATGGCTTCGTCTATCCCGGAAACGACCTTTACTGCGAGTTCGAGGTCCAGATATTCTTTCGCCCAGTCGCGCCGGGAGACACGCTTGACCTTCATCGACTCCGGCGCCAATGCCGAGACCGTGGTGTCCGCGTGCAGAACCACGCCTGCTTTGTCGAGGCGCTCCAGAATCTTAGGCAGGACGCGCTTGGCCGCCTTCTCATGGACCAACAGGGTCTCGAGTGAATTGCAGACGCTGGGCCGATGCGTCTTCGAGTTGACCACCAGGTCGACGGAGCTCTTGACCGTGGCAGAGGAGTCGATGAACATGTGGACGTTGCCGATTCCGGTCTCGATGACTGGCACCAGCGAGTCCTGCACAACGGTGTTGATGAGTTCAGCGCCACCGCGTGGGATGAGGAGATCAACGTAGTCACGGGAGTTCATGAGCACGCTGGCGCCGTCGCGGCCGTACTGGTCGATGCCATTGATCGAATCCGCGGGAAGCCCGGCTGACTCCATGGCTTTACGCAGCACTGAGACGATCTCGGCGTTCGAGTTCTGGGCCGCGGACCCTCCGCGCAGGACAGTGGCATTGCCTGCTTTGAGCGCGAGGATTGCAATGTCGACGGTGACATTGGGGCGAGCTTCGTAGATCGCGCCGACCACGCCCATCGGAACGCGGTTCTGGGTCAGACGGATTCCGTTGGGCAGCACCCGCCCCACGACGACATTTCCCACCGGGTCATCAAGATCGATGATCGTACCCACTGATGCGGCGATGGCCTCGATGCGATCGTGATCGAGCCGCAGACGGTCGAGGAGACTATCACTCATTCCGTTTTCGACACCGGCCGCGATATCAGCCTCATTGGCTTTGACGATGCGTGCCGAATTCTCGCGCAGGGCGTCTGCGATCGCCCGCAGCCCGGCGTCCTTCTCGGCCGTCGACGAGGTCGCCAGACGAGCGGCCGCGCTCTTGGCGTTCCTGACGACTCTGGTGACACCCCGAACGGTCTTCGGATGTATCTCGGATACAGCGGTCATGAACTATCTCCCCCCGCTCACGTGAGTGAGTACGAGATCATTGCGATGGATGACTTCTTTACGGTAATCATTTCCCAGCCGGGTGCCAAGTTCGTCCGTGGTGAACCCGAACATCGCGGGCAGTTCGTGGGCTGAGAAGTTGGTCATGCCACGAGCGATGACCTCCCCGTCGAGGTTTCTGATCTCAATGGGGTCTCCCGCTTCGAAATCGCCGGTCACCCCCGTAACGCCGGCTGCCAGAAGTGAGGTCCCGCGCGAGAGCACTGCGGATTCGGCGCCGTTGTCGATGGTCACCGACCCGAACGTGCGGGCCAGATGCCGCAGCCAGAGCAATCTGGTCCCACGACGCTTGTGCGTCACGGAGAACCACGTTCCCACGTGTGCGCCGCCGAGGACTCCGGAAACTCTGTCTGCCGAGGTCAGCACAGCGGGTATCCCCGAGTCGGCCACCATGAGAGCGGCTTCGACCTTCGTCGCCATGCCGCCCGTGCCGGTGCCGGCGTCCCCGGTTCCCCCGATGGCGATATCGCCGAGGTCGGCGATGGAAGAGACCTGTTCGATGCGCACCGATTCGGGCAGGTTCGGTGGTCCCGAATACAGGGCGTCGACGTCGGAGAGAAGCACGAGGGCGTCTGCGTGTGAGAGGTGCGCGACCAGCGCGGCCAAACGGTCATTGTCACCGAACCGGATCTCTTCGGTCGCCACGGCATCGTTCTCATTGACGATCGGCATTGTGCCGAGTGCGAGAAGCTTGTCGATGGCCCGCTGGGCGTTCTTGTACCGAGTGCGTCGGATCAGGTCATCTGCCGAAAGCAAAACCTGCCCGGGCACCAGATCGTAACGCCCCAGCGCCCGCGTGTAGGCAGCCATGAGGAGTCCCTGACCGACTCCGGCTGCGGCCTGCTGAGTGGCAAGGTCACCAGGCCGTTTGTTCAGTCCCATCGGTTCGAGTCCGGCCGCGATCGCACCGGAGGACACGAGGATGACCTCGTGACCGGCAGCACGGTGAGCTCCGATCACATCGGTCAACGCGATCAGCTTGGCCTCGTCCAACCCTCCGTCGAGGGTGGTCAGGGACGAGGAGCCGACCTTGATCACGATTCGTCGGGCTGTTGCGATATCGGTGCGCACCGAGATGCTGCCGGAGTCGGTGGACTGCTGTTCGCTCATTCCTGACCTGACTCGCCGTCTGAGGTGGAACGGCTGGCTCGTCCACGGCCGCGCTGAGCACGCTCGGCAACCCGCTCCTCTTCGAACTCGGCACGCACGGCGGCCTTCGCATCCATCCGCTCGTGGAATGCGGCCTTGCGTTCCTTGCGAGTGGAACGGGCGTCGTCATCCAGGCGAAGGTCGGTACCGCGGTTGCCCAGCAGTTCGGCTCCGCCGACACTTGTCGGGTCCCAATCGAAGACGACGCCGTCGTCTCCGCCGACGACGATCGTGTCACCGGGCTTCGCACCGGCCTTGAACAGCGAATCTTCGACTCCGAGCCTGTCGAGACGATCGGACAGGTAACCGACTGCCTCGTCATTGGCGAAGTCGGTCTGCCGCACCCATCGTTCGGGTTTGACGCCGAGAACGCGGAAGATGGGTCCCTCGGCGTCTTTTTCCGCCCGGACTTCGAACCCACGGTCGTCGACAGCCTTGGGACGGATGACGACACGCTGCGGGGTCGCCTCGAATTCTGCACGGCGCTCACGCTCGGCTGTGACGAGCTGAGCCATTGCGAAGGACAGCTCTCGCAGGCCGGCGTGGCTGACTGCGGAGATCTCGAACACGCGATACCCGGCGGCCTCCAGATCGGGGCGGACGATGTCGGCCAGGTCGTGGCCGTCGGGGATGTCGACCTTGTTGAGCGCCACGAGCTTGGGACGTTCGGACAGGGGCAGCAGCCCAGTTCCGTCGTCGAGGTCGACCGCATATGCAGCCAGCTCCGACTCGATGATCGTCAGGTCCGAGACGGGATCACGTCCCGGCTCCCAGGTCGCCATGTCGACGACATGGATCAGCGCGGCACAGCGTTCGACGTGACGGAGGAACTCAAGCCCCAGGCCCTTGCCTTCGGAGGCTCCAGGGATGAGTCCCGGAACATCGGCGATCGTGTAGCGGACATCTCCGGCCTGGACCACGCCGAGGTTGGGCGCGAGTGTGGTGAACGGATAGTCCGCGATCTTCGGTTTCGCCTCTGACAGCGCGGCGATGAGACTTGACTTGCCGGCTGAGGGGTAGCCGACGAGTGCGATGTCCGCGATGGTCTTGAGTTCCAGCACCAGGCTCAGGCTTTCGCCCGGTTCGCCCAGCAGCGCGAACCCCGGTGCCTTGCGCTTCGATGACGCCAATGCCGCGTTGCCGAGTCCGCCGCGACCGCCCGCGGCAGCAACGTATTCGGTTCCGGCCTCGACGAGGTCGGCGATGATGTCGCCGTTCTGGTTCTTCACGACCGTGCCGTCGGGGACGGCGATGATGAGGTCCCCGCCGTCTGCACCATGGCGCAGATCGCCTTTGCCGATGCCGCCGTCGTTCGCGTTCAGATGCGGACGGTGGTGCAGCGGCAGCAGCGTGGTGGTCTGTGAGTCGACGACGAATTTGATGTCGCCGCCCTGCCCTCCGTCGGCGCCGTCAGGTCCGCCGAGAGGTTTGAACTTCTCGCGCCTGATCGAGGCGCATCCGTTGCCGCCGTCCCCGGCGGAAAGATGGACGGTGACACGATCTATGAACTCGGTGGCCATAATGTCCTTATATCAGATGAAGGGTGAGTCTCGAGACTCACCCTTCATGGACCCCTAAGAGGGGAAAAACAGAACTCGTCGATCAAGCGCCGACGATGTTGACGATCTTGCGACCATTGCGTTTACCGAATTCCACGGCGCCTGCCGACAGTGCGAAGAGTGTGTCGTCTCCGCCGCGTCCGACGTTGGCACCTGGGTGGAACTTGGTTCCGCGCTGGCGAACGATGATCTCTCCGGCTTTAACAACCTGTCCGCCGAAGCGCTTCACACCGAGGTACTGCGGGTTCGAGTCGCGACCGTTGCGGGACGAGCTGACTCCCTTTTTGCTTGACATGTGAAGTCTCCTCTTACTTGATGTTCGTGATCTTCAGACGGGTGAGGTCCTGGCGGTGGCCCTGACGCTTCTTGTAACCGGTCTTGTTCTTGTATTTCTGAATGATGATCTTGGGACCGCGGAGTTCGTTGACGACCTCTGCGCTGACCGCAACCTTCGACAGGGCGTCGACGTCGGTCGTGACAGTCTCACCGTCGACGAGGAGGACGGCGTCGAGATCGACGCTGTCCCCGGCCTTCGCCTTCATTCGGTTAACTGTGATGATGTCGCCGACGCTGACCTTTTCCTGATGGCCACCGGCACGGACAATGGCATAGACCATGGTCGAACCCTTTCTGTTCATACACAAACGAACGGCGGTTGATCCCTTGGCTCCCGAAGAAGAACTTCTTCGGGTGTCCCATTGAGAGGAATCACCAGCCGTGGTGCGTCGTACGCACCGACGGTCAAGTCTAATGGACTCGACCGACGATCGGCAAACCGTGAGGGACTGCGAGCTCAGGCCTCTCGGGTCTCCGCGATCCTTTCGTGATGACGGATCACCTCGGCGACGATGAACGTCAGGAACTTCTCTGCGAATTCCGGGTCCAGGTGCGCATCTTCAGCCAATTCGCGAAGGTGGGCGACCTGCCTGCTCTCTCGCTCAGGGTCGGCGGGAGGCAGGCCGTGGTCGGCCTTCAGCTCACCGACCGTCTCTGTGAGCTTGAACCTCTCGGCGAGCAGATGGATGAGCGCTGCGTCAATGTTGTCAATGCTTCCGCGCAGTTCCAACAGTCGCTCCTGGGCACGTGTCTTGTCGTTGATCTGATCCACGTGCACCAGTCTAACGAGACTCGTGGCGTTCCTTCGTCGCCGCGCTGAGACCGACCCCATGCAAAGGCACGGAATCGGTCTCAGGTGTCGGCTTCAGAGGACGGCTGGACTCAGGCGGGCTGGTCCACCGGCACGGCGTCCTTGGTGTCGGGATCGCTGAGAGTACCGGCCTTGCGATCGGCCAGGTATTTCTTCATCTCCTTCTTCACCACCGGCATCAGCATGTACAGGCCGAGGATGTTGATGAACGCACAGAGGAACAGCGCAGCATCGGCGAACTCGACGACCTTGCTGAAGCTCGCGATGCAGCCGATGACGACGAACACGCAGACGAGGACGCGGAAGACTGTAGCCGCGCCGTTCGACTTGCCGAAGAGGTAGGCCCAGGCTCGCTCACCGTAGTAGGCCCAGGTGATGAGTGTGGAGAATGCGAAGAGGGCCACCGCGATCGCCAGGAGCACCGGATACCAGCTCGCAACTGTGGAGAAGGCATCCGAGGCCAGGGCCACGCCGCCGATCTCACCTTCACCGAGATCATTGGTGTAGGAGGGCTGGTTCGCGACGATGATGGTCAGCGCGGTCATGGTGCAGACGATGACCGTGTCGACGAAGGGCTCGAGCAGCGCAACGAAGCCTTCCGAGATGGGCCGACGCGTCTTGACTGCGGAGTGGGCGATGGGTGCCGAGCCGATGCCGGCCTCGTTGGAGAAGGCCGAGCGCTGGAAGCCGATGATCATGACGCCGACGATGCCGCCGGCGATTCCCTGCGGATTGAACGCGCCCGAGATGATCTCCCCGAAGGCCATCGGGATCTGGGGGAAGTTGATGCCCAGAACGAGGAGGCAGGAAATCACGTAGAAGATTCCCATAGCGGGCACGAGCTTGTCGGTGACGTGTGCGATCGAACGGATTCCGCCGAGGATGACGAGACCGACCAGAACGGCGAAGATGATTCCGAAGATCAGTGACGCCCAGGGGCCGGCGAGGAAGCCTTCAGAGCCGCCAGTGGCGGTGCGGACCTGAGCAAAGGTCTGGTTGGCCTGGAACATGCCACCGCCGACAACGCCGAAGATGAGGATGGAGACTGCGAAGATGCCGGTGAGAACCGAAGCAACCGGCTTCGAGAACTTGCGGAACGCGATGGGAAGATACTTGAAGGGACCGCCGTAGACGACACCGTCTGCGTCGATCTCACGATATTTCACGCCCAGTGTGCACTCGACGAATTTCGTGCACATGCCGAGAAGACCGGCGATGATCATCCAGAAGGTGGCACCGGGCCCGCCGAGGGCGATCGCCACACCGACGCCGGCGATGTTGCCGAGGCCGACTGTGCCTGACAGCGCGGAGGCCAGCGCCTGGAAATGCGTGATTTCGCCGGGATCGTTCTTGGACGAGTATTTGCCTCGAATGACATCGAGGGAGACCTTGAATCCGCGGAACTGGATGAAGCCGAAGTAGATGCTGAAGATCAGTGCCGCAGCGATGAGCCAGAGGACGACGAAGGGGAATGAGATCGGGCCGAGGGTGATGGGAAAGAAGATGATCCCGCCGAAGAAGGTGGCGATCGGATCGAACCAGGAGTTGATCGCATCATCAACTGGAGATTTGGGGGCATCTGCTGCCAGTAGCAAAGTGTTCATGGTGCAATAACCTGCCGTACCCCCATGCAGGTAGCAAGCACTAATACGCCCTACTCGAATACAGTTATCCAACTGTTATCTGCATCACATCATCAGGGCGCCTATGAGATGCACGTCTCACTCTGTGTCTTAGACTGACAGCATGACTCAGAACCCCAACCAACACGATCCTCCCCCGCCGCCGCAGTAGCCGGGAGCCCACCAAGGAGGGCGCCCGGACCCGAGGCGTCGTCAGCAGCCTGTCCCCGGTCAGCAGAATGGTTCGCAGCAGCCCCCGCAGCAGCGGCGACCGCAAGGGCTGCCCGGAGGTCCTCCTGATCCGCGCCGGCGAATCGCCTCGCCGGAGGGCGAACGGGTCAGGGAAAGCCCTGCAGGGGGTGTTTCCGGATACTTCGCCATCGTCGGCGCCGTGATTCTGCTCCTCCTGGCACTCCTGCTTGCGGTGTTCGGTCTCATCATGACGGTTGCCCAGGCTGTGGTCGGCGTCATCCTCATCGTGGTGGCCGTGCTCTGTTTCATCGCCGCGATGTTCATGTTCAAGGGATGCACTTCTGTGGCTCCGGGCAATGCTGTCGTCCTCCAGCTCTATGGGAGGTACGTCGGCACTGTGCGCCAGTCGGGTCTGCGTTTCGTCAATCCCCTGTATTGGAAGATTCAGGTCTCCACGCGCATTCGGAACCACGAAACCTCCACGCTCAAGGTCAACGACCTCGACGGCAATCCGCTCGAGATCGGAGCCGTGGTCGTCTGGCAGGTTCAAGACACCGCTCAGGCCCTGTTCGAGGTCGATGACTTCGAAGAGTTCGTCGCCATTCAGGCTGAGACCGCCGTGCGCCACATCGCGAACTCCTATGCCTACGACTCTTCGGATCCGCGCCGGATGTCGTTGCACGACAATGCCGATGAGATCACGTCGAAGGTGTCCAACGAGGTCGCTGCACGTGTAGCTGCCGCGGGCGTGACCGTCATCGAATCCCGCATCACACAGCTCGCGTACGCGGCTGAGATCGCGCGTGCGATGCTCCAGCGCCAGCAGGCGACGGCCGTGGTGGCAGCGCGTCAGCTCATCGTCGAGGGTGCTGTCGGTATGGTCGAGACCGCCATCGAGCAGATCGAGGGGCGTGGAATCGTCAAGCTCGGTCAGCTCGAACGCAGCGATCTCGTGTCGAACCTGATGATCGTCCTCTGCGGCGATCAGGCAGCTCAACCGACGATCAGCACAACGAGGAATCAGGAATCCGGCAGCTGAACTGCATCAGCACAGAGAAGGGGCGTCCCGCCGCCGATCGGAATGATCGGTGTCGGGACGCCTCTTCTCTGTACGCTCGGGTCAGTCAGACGACTGCCTTCGATGTGTTCAGTCTTCGCCGATGATGACGAACGAGGTCGGCAATGACTCCTGGGCTGACTCATCCTTGGGCTCGGCCTTGGCAGCCGGCTTCCGTCGCGGAGCGGCCTTGACCGGCTCGGCCGTGGCCACCTTGGTCGCAGTGTCGCCTCCGATCATCAGCGGAAGCTCGGCAGCAGGGACTTCCGGCTTTTTCTGGGCCGGCTTGTCCGGTGCCGGCTTGTTCTGGGCCGGCTCAGACGTTTCGGCAGTCTGTGAGTTCGACCGCCTCCTGCTCGTGCGGGTACGCGACCGACCGGACTTGCTGCTGCCGTTCGCATCGGTGGACTCGCTGCCACGCGATTCGTCAGAGCTGTCGGTGCTCGGCGACTGCTCGGAGTCGTTCGACACCGATGCGTCCTTTGCCTTGCCAGTGTCCTTGGACTCGGTCTCGCCCTTCTTCATCGTGGCCTTGGCGATGGCGGCAACGGCCGACCGTGAGGCGTCGTTGGTCGCGGCATCGGGTTGGCCGGCGGAATCGCTGGCCTTCGACGACGACGGCTTGTTGTCTCCGCGACGCTTTCGATCACGTTTGCTGTTCGAGCTGTCGTTGTTCGAGGACCGATTGCCGTGGTGCGCCTTCGAGCCGTCCTCTTCTGAACCCGGCAGCAGCAGTCCGCGGCCGGACAGGTCGGCCCGGCGCTGACCAGGGACTCGGCAAGCCCGGTGCCGATGCGCTTGCGTGTCATCTGCACGAGCCCCAGAGAGGTCACCTCGGCGACCTGATGCTTGGTCCTGTCGCGTCCCAGGCATTCGACGAGTCGGCGCACGACGAGATCCCGGTTCGACTCGAGGACCATGTCGATGAAGTCGACGACGATGATGCCGCCGATGTCACGCAGGCGCACCTGCCGGATGACTTCCTCAGCCGCTTCGAGGTTGTTGCGAGTCACGGTCTCTTCGAGGTTTCCACCCGAACCGGTGAACTTGCCGGTGTTGACATCGATGACCGTCATGGCTTCGGTCCGGTCGATGACCAGAGAGCCGCCCGACGGCAGGTTCACGGTGCGCTGCAGCGCCTTCTGCACCTGCTCTTCGACACGGTAGTGATCGAAGATGCCTTCATCCTCGCTGTAGCGGTGAACGCGTTCGAGAAGGTCCGGTGCCACGGCCTCGACATATTCGTGAATGGTGTTCCAGGCGCCGTCACCGTCGATGACGAGGGATGAGAAGTCTTCATTGAAGACATCGCGAATGATCCGC